>OZ252255.1:0-3220000 GCA_965249875.1 Inquilinaceae bacterium
TCCGAGGCTGCTTCGTGAAGCGCGTCGGCCAGGATCAGGCGCCCCTCGGCATCCGTGTTGCCGACCTCGACGGTCAGCCCCTTGCGGGTTTGGATCACATCCAGCGGCCGGAAAGACCGGTCCGAAACCGAATTCTCCACCGCCGGGACCAACAGGCGCAGGCGGACATCCAGGCCCGTGGCCATGATCATACGCGCCAGACCCAGGGCGTGGGCCGCGCCGCCCATATCCTTTTTCATCAGGCGCATGCCACCGGACGGCTTGAGGTCCAGCCCCCCGCTGTCGAACACGACACCCTTGCCGACGATGGTCAGCTTTGGTGCGTCCTCGCGCCCCCAGCGCACATCGATCAGCCGGGGCGGCACTTCGCCGGCGCGGCCGACCACATGGACAGCTGGATAGTTGGCGGCCAGCAAATCGTCCCCGACGGTCTCGGCGACGCTGGCGCCGTGGGCCTCGGCGACGCCCCGCACCTCCTCAGCCAGCGCGGCCGGCGTCAAATCGTTCGCGGGCCGATTGATGAGATCCCGCGCCAAGAACGTGGCATCCGCCGCGGCCTGCACCAAGGTCCGGTCCGTCTCGTCCGGCCAGATCAGGCGTGCCAGATCGGCACCATTGCTTTCGGTTGAAAACCGGTCGAAGCGATAGGCGCCCAACGCCCAGCCCAGCGCGGCGTCCTCGGCGGCCAAACCCGTGTCGCTGGGGACGAGACGATAGGCGCGGGCCGGCAGGCTTCGCGAAAGCCGGCTCAAAGACCAAAGGTTGGGCCCGTCGCCCAACCCGACCAGGGCCGCTTCCATCTGGCCACCGGTGCCGGGCAGGCAGGCAATCTCTCCCTCGCTGGCTTTGAAGCCGGTATCGGCAATCCAGGTGCGCCAGGTTTCGGGTGCGGTTTCGAGCCAGCCTGATAGGGCCGCTCGGCCTACGGCATGAAGCGGCAGCGCCTCGCCATCCTCGGCAAGCGCCAGGCGATCTGTGGTCATGGTTTGCTGGTCAATTCGTTACTTGATCATCGCGCCGCGCGTTGGTGCACAGGCCTCCCACTTCCCTGTAATAGCGTTTGGCGCCGCTATGCAACGGAATTGCAAGACATTGGGCGGATCCGGCTTCGGCCATGGCCGCGCCGGTCGGGTGCGCTTCGGCGAGTGCCTGGCGTGTGCTGTCCTGCCAAAGCGCCCGCGTTATCTCATAGACGATGTCGTCCGGAACCCGCTCGGTCGTTAGCCACAGGGCTTGAACGGCGACGGCGTCAATTTCCGCAAGCCCATAGGGGGCCATGTCGACCGGCTCGCGCGAGAAGAACGGGTGGCCATCAGTCAGATTGGTAATCGCCCAATCATCCAAAGCCAGCACGCGGATCGGGAAGACTTCGGCCAAACTGGCAATCGCCGGAATCGGCACGCCCCCGATGGCAAAGAAGGCATCGATGTCGCCGGCTTTGAGCGATTCCGCGGCGCCTTCGAACGTCAAATGCCGCGCCCTTAGATCGCCTTGTTCCAACCCATAGATTTCCAGGACCAGCTGGGCATCGATCAACGTGCCCGACCCTTTGGGACCCAGCGACACGCGTTTGCCGCGCAGGTCATTGGGCGAGACGATATCGCTGTCGGCCGGGACGACGATGTGCAGCACTTCGGGATAGAGGCTGGCAATGGCGCGAAACTCGGTCATTGGACCGTCTTCGGCATACAGCGCTTGGCCATGGGTGGCCCAATAAGCCAGGTCGGATTGGACGAAGCCCGTTTCCACCAGACCGGATCGAATATTCGCCAGATTTTCGACAGCGCCGAAGCTCGCTCGGGCGACGGCCATCAGCCCGGGGATGCCGCATGGTTCCTGGCCGGCGCAGTCTTCATCGTCCAGGGGCCCGGACAACGCTTCGGCGATAACATTGCCAATGGGGAAATAGGTGCCGCCCGGCGATCCGGTGCCGATGCGCAGGAACCGCGTTTCATCTTCCGCTTGCGAGCCGAAGGCCAGCATGACGACCAGCAAAATGGCCAAGATCGACGCGCCCAACGCCTTTTGGGCCGCCAGCCGTAGCTGATTGCGCTGCTGATCCTGCAGATTGGGTGTCACCGGTTTCGACGCCTGATATCACAAAAACATCACAGCGCATTATGCGGACAACGGCGCGTCACGCAAAGCAAAAGAACGACCGGAATCGCGAAAAATCCACACTGCGGCAATCCCATCGCATCGGCCCATCGCAGCTTACAAAAAAGGCGGGTTGGCAATGGGTGCCAACCCGCCTTTCAAACCGTCATCTGCCAGCCGATCTAGGGCCAAATAGGTCCTACGATCAACTTGCCGCCGCGTTGGATACAGCCTGCGGTTTGGGATGAACCGGCGGCCGGCCGATGCTGAGATAGACAAAGCCAGCCTCGCGCATCATGTCCGGGTCATAGACGTTGCGCAGATCCACCACGACCGGCCTGTTCAGCTTCTCCCGCATCTTGGTCAGGTTAAGGGCGCGGAACTCGTTCCATTCCGTCAGGACGACCAGCACGTCGGCCCCTTCGATGGCCTCCCACGCCCCGTCGCACCATTCGACATCCGGCAACAGTTTGCCCGCTTCGCCCATGGCCGCCGGATCAAACGCCCGGACCTTGGCGCCGTATCGTTGCAGGGTTGGGACGATGTCCAGGCTGGGCGCATCGCGCATGTCGTCCGTATTCGGCTTGAAGGCGACACCCAGAACCGCGACCGTCTTGCCTTTCAAATCGCCGCCGGCGGCGGAAAGCACCCGTTCGGCCATGGCCTTCTTGCGCCGGTCGTTGACGCCGACCACCGTGTCGACAATGCGCACCGGCGAACCGGCATCCTCGGCCGATTTGACCAGGGCCAGCGTATCCTTGGGAAAGCACGACCCGCCATAGCCAGGCCCCGCGTGCAGGAACTTCTTGCCAATGCGGCCGTCCAGCCCGATCCCCTTGGCGACGTCCTGGACGTCGCCGCCCACCTTCTCGCACAGATCGGCGATCTCGTTGATGAAGGTGATCTTGACGGCCAGGAAGGCATTGGCGGCGTACTTCGTCAGCTCCGCCGTTTCCCGGCTGGTCATGACGATCGGCGTTTCGATCAGATACAGCACCCGGTACAACTCGCGCATCAGATCGCGGGCCCGCGGGCTGTCGGTGCCGATCACCACCCGGTCCGGTCGCATGAAATCATTGATGGCCGAGCCTTCCCGCAGGAATTCCGGGTTGGACACCACATCGAAATCCGCATCGGGCCGCGTCTCGCGGACGATCCGCTCAACTTCCCCGCCGGTTCCGATCGGCACGGTCGATTTGGTGACGATCACCGTATAGCCGTCCATCGCCTCGGCGATCTCGCGCGTGGCGGCATAGACATATTGCAGGTCGGCATGGCCATCGCCGCGACGCGTCGGCGTCCCGACTGCGATGAACACCGCGTCCGATCCGGCAACCGCGCTTTTCAAGTCCGTCGTGAACGACAGCCGGCCAGCCTCGGCATTGTTGGCCACAAGCCGTTCCAGCCCCGGCTCGTAGATCGGAACTTCGCCCCCTTCGAGCATCTCGATCTTCTTGGGGTCGTTGTCGACACACACCACGTTGATGCCGAATTCGGCAAAACAGGCTCCGGAGACCAGGCCAACATACCCAGCCCCAATCATGGCGATTTGCACGTTAGGTCCTCACGCGTTGACAAAGATCGTGGGCGAAAAGTCCCCCTGCCATCCGCAGGTGCATCGGGACATTGCCGCCAGTGAGTTTTGCGACCGCCGGTCTAGCCACGGCGACCGCCGGTCCAGGTGCCACGTTCTATCGGTCAATTCAGTCTTTTCCGCCAGACCAATCATTCATTCAGACCAATCATCAAGTCAGACCAGTCATCGGATGTTACGGTTCCGCATTGGGTAATGGTTTTGACGATAAACCGTGATGGCTCACGGGCGCGCATTTTGATTAGCAGCGGGGGGTTAGCAACCATTTAATTGGACTTCGAACGGCTGGCGGGCCGACTGTGGCGCGGTTGCAAGGCCCGGTCCGGCGACGGCCCGAACCATCGATGACTGATGATGATTTTGTGACAAGATTCAATGTGTTCGGTGAATTCGATTAAACTTGGCATGAAGACTCTTGTCTTTTGAATTGAAATCCCCGATTCTTGCGCTGGAAGTGTTGTACTCGAACGATGGGTCGCCGTTTAAAACGAGTAGGCGATCGCAAATACGCCGACGTTCGAATCGGCAGACAGGGCAATAAAATTGACGTCGTCGCCTTTGACGGCGCAGGCAGAGGACGGATGGCGATCGCACCGCCGACAAGCAGTCACCGCCGTTGGGCGGACATGACGTTTGCAGCACCGATCTTGCTTGTTACCGCTTTGGTGCTTAGCGGCTGTTCGGGCCTGTTCAAGGATTGGGAAGTCCAGAAGAAGGCTCTGACCGATGGCGTCGACCAGACTGCCACGCAGGAGGCGTTGGTGCCACGCCTGCCGATCATCCGGTTCGATCTGGGCGAGACCAGACCCTCGGCGGTCGCTGAGGAGGAGCTGCGGGCCGTCGCCTCCGAATTGATCGACCTTGATGCGGAGACCTTCGTCGTTTTGGTCGAAGGGCACACAGATGCGACCGGTCCGGCCGATATCAATGAGGCCATTGCTTTGCAACGCGCCCAGTCGGTGGCCGATATCCTGATCGATGAAGGCGTGAACCCGGACCTGATCTCGGTAAGCAGCTTCGGCTCCGAACTTCCTGTCGCTTCCAACGAGCTTGATGATGGAACCGACCATCCGACCGGCCGCCGATTCAACCGTCGGGTCGAGGTCATGATCGCCCCACGGACCGTGCTGGACGAACGCGACCAGATCACGGCATCGGCGACCTGATGGGGGCGGCTTAGCGATGACGGCGGCGGTGATGACGCGTTGGCTGGCGAAAAACATCCTGGCCGTGTTCGCGCTGGCCATGTTCGTCGTGGCCGGCGGGATTGGCTTGTCTGCCGGTTCCGCTCAGGCCCAACAAGCTGAGGCCCAACAAGCTGAGACCCAGCAAGATCAGGACGCGCCCTCCTTCGCCGACGATCCGGTCGGTGCCTTGATCAGTGAGTTGTCGGCCGAACCCGACTACCAGGATCTCGAGCAGGTTGTCTTGATCGTGGCGGCCGCGCCAACCGTGATCGGCCATGAAGAAATCGCACGGGCCCTGGAATACGCCTCAGAAGCAGCGTTGCAGTATGACACCGGGGATCCTGAGCGCGCCGCCGTGTTGGCGAGCCTGGCGATCGATTCGGGCATGTTGACCCGTCGCGACCTGGCGGTGGTGTACCGCAATAGAGGTGTCGCCCAGGTGGCGATGAGCGATCTCGACAAGGCCATTGCCGACTTTACCTCCGCCGTTACCTACCGGCCGGACTACGCGCCGGGCTATGCCGCAAGGGCGGCGGCGCACATGCGCAACGGTGAATTCGAAACCGCGCTGACCGATCTGGATACCGCCCTGCAGCTTGACCCCAATCTGGCCGCGGCCTCCTACAACCGTCATCTGCTGCATTTGCGCCAGGGCGACGAATCGGCAGCCGCCTACGACCTGCTTCAGGCGCATTTGGCCGACAAGGAAAATCCAACCTATGCCGAAGAAGCGCGCGCCCTCGGCCTGATCCACTAGGGACTGACGGTTCGGGCTAAGCGACCGACCGGTCTGGTGGCGCGGGCAGGGATTCCGGCACCGGCAGGGATTCTGATGCTGTTGCGGATTCTGGCGCCGGGTTCAAGGCGGCGAACTCGCGCATCCACTGCTCGAACTCCCGCGCCGGCATCGGCTTGGCATAATAGAAGCCCTGAACTTCGTCGCAGCCTTCGCGCTTCAGGAATTCGATCGTTTCCTTGTTCTCAACCCCTTCGGCCAACACGCGCAGGCCCAGGGTTTGGCCCAGCCGGATGACGGTGCGCACGATGGCCCGGTCTTCCGCCTCGTGCTGGGCATCGGCGATAAAGCTGCGGTCGATCTTCAGCCGGTGGATGCAAAAGCGCTTGAGGTAGTTGAGCGACGAATAGCCCGTGCCGAAATCATCGATCGCCAGCTCGATGCCCAGGCAGTACAGATCGTGCAAAACATCAGGCACGCCGTCGGAATGGTTGATAACCAGATTCTCGGTGACCTCGAGTTCCAGAAGGCGCGGGTCCAGCCCGCTGGCCTCCAGAACGGCGGCAACCGAATCGACGAACCCGACCGACTGGACCTGCCGGGGCGACACATTGACGGCAACGCGGAAACCGGTCAGGCCGTCATTGTGCCAAGCTAAGCGTTGTTCGACCGCGGTCCACAGCGCCCAGTGACCGATTTCGACAATCGAGCCGTTGGCTTCGGCGATCGGCACAAACAGGCCGGGCGACACCAGGCCCCGCTGGGGATGGTTCCAGCGGACCAAGGCCTCGGCCCCGCAGATCTGTCCGGTGTGGAGATCGATTTGTGGCTGATAGTACAGTTCCAGCTCGTCCGCGCCGATCGCCCGCGAAAGATCGTCTTCAAGCTCTCGCCGTTCGCGGTTTTGAGAATCCATCGCGGGCGCATAGACCTGGAAGGTCCCGCGCCCGGCCTGCTTTGCCGCTTCCAGGGCGACGCCGGCCATGCGCAGCAGCGCATCCGGTTCCCGGCTATGCGTGGGCATGATGCTGACGCCGACGCTCGCGCGCAAACCGATTTGGCCGTAGGCGCCATGCAACGGTTCCGAAATCGCGTACTGGATGCTGGAGGCGGTGCTGGCGACGTCCTCCAGCGAGGAAAGGTTGGTCACCAAAATCGCAAACTCGTCATCACCCAGGCGGACGATCGTGTCATTCTCGTCAAACAGGCAGCCCAACCGCTGGCCGACTTCCCTCAACAGATCATCGCCGGTCTCATGGCCGTAGCCGTCGTTGATCGTCTTGAAGTGGTCGAGATCGATCAGGAACAGCCCCGATAGATGCGAGCCCGATTGGTCTCGCTCGATCTCCACCTCAAGGCGGTGGCGGATCAACGTCCGATTGCCCAGCCCGGTCAGAGCATCGGTCATCGCCATGCGGTTGAGGCGCCGTTCAACCTCGTGCCTGTCGGCAATCTCATGCCGCAGGGACTGATTGGCTTTCGTAAGTTCGGCCGTGCGCTCCTCAACCCGAATCTCGAGTGTGTCATTGGCCAGCTTCAGACGCCCTGTCAGCAGGGACAGCCGATGCAGGTAGTGACAGGTTGCGCCCAACAGCACGAACGCCAACAACAGGGTTATGTTGGCGAGCATCTCCTGGCGGTAATCGACCTCTTCACGCCAGTTTTCCAACGTCGCGTGTATATTTTCGATGGTGCTGGATTCGGACGCGGCGACCAGATCGCGAACGAGACTCGAAAAACTCGGCCAGGTATCGATAATAGACCCGCTGGCGGCCAGCAGCTCGCGGGTGAGCGCCCTGTTGGCAAAGCTGCCATCCTTAAGATACTGGCTCAGCATCTCGTGGCGGGATCGGGCCCGTTCGAGCGCATCGGCGTCCATCTCCTTGTGGACCACGCGGATGTCGGTCACGAACAGGTCCAGGGCCAGTCCGGCGAAGCTGTCCGTTGCGCCTTCGGTTATGAAGAAGGCTTCATGGCTGGATTGGTTGAGAAACTCGACACTCTGCTGCAGCCGCGCCAGGTCGGGCCTCTTGGTTGCCAAAGAATTCCGGGCCGTATTGATCTCATGGGTGAGCCGGTCGATCTGCGACCTCACATCCGTCTGCTCTAACCCGCCAACGGTGCTGGCGCTGCGGATGCGGCGCGCCTGCGCATCCATGATGCCCAATGTGTGGTCGATTTGTGCCACCGACGAAAAATCGCCGATCCAAAAGTGGGTTACCAGATTATGCAGGGTGCTGTGGGTCTGGCGAAGCTCGGCTTGGGCTGCCCGCACATCGTGTGAAACCGAACCGCCCAGCCACCGCCCATAGAAAAACAGGCCGGTCATCGCAATCGCGGTCACCAGCAGGAGCACAATGGGGATGGACAGATTCTTGGCCAGCCATCGATGAGACAAGATCCGTCGCCATGGCCGTGCCGTGGAAATCTGCCCCCGCGGGGACATTAAATCGGCAGTCATTTTACCCGTCGTCGCTCGCTTCGACCGGAAGGTAGGGCCATGTTGCTATAGCGGGTCATGGACCTGATCTTACGTGAAGACCCCTTAAGCGACCGTTTCGCCGACGTGAATCCCCGCCCGAGGGGCACATCTTGAGCAGGGGGCCGGGGACGGTCGTATGCTCACAGGTTTGTTAAAACGTTTTACTTCGGACATCAGATCGTTGGCGCACAAATGAGTTGCCTAGAAAGTGTACAAGGATGCCCAAACTGTCACCAAACAGTGGTGGGCCGCGAAGGAACAGTAAGTCCGCAGGGAATTTTCCGTTACAGACTTGTTGCGCAGACCGCATCTCTGTAATTAGTCTTCCCCATCGCATAAGCCAAAAAGGGTGGGATCAATGAACTTTCGCTACGTACTTCTTGCTGGTGCAGCCGCGACCGCCATTGCGGGCCCGGCGCAGGCCGGCGAGACAGTTGACGCAATCAAAGAGCGCGGCAGCATGATCTGCGGCGCAAATACCGGTCTGGCCGGGTTTGGTGGTCCGGACAGTGAAGGTAACTGGACGGGCTTGGACGTCGATGTCTGCCGCGCCGTGGCCGCGGCCATTCTCGGCGACGCGCAGGCCGTCGAATTCGTACCTTTGACGGCCCAGCAGCGTTTCACCGCCCTGCAGTCGGGCGAAGTCGACATGCTGTCACGGAACACGACCTGGACGCTGTCCCGCGATACCTCGCTGGGTCTGAACTTTGCCGGCGTTACCTATTATGACGGCCAAGGCTTCATGGTGCCGGCCAATCTGGGCGTCAGCAGCGCGCTCGAATTGGATGGCGCGGCCGTTTGCGTGCAGACCGGCACGACGACCGAGCTGAACCTGTCGGACTTCTTCCGGGCCAACGGCATGAGCTTCGAGCCGGTGGTTATCGAAAGCTTGGACGAGGTGAACGCGGCCTACTTCGCCGGCCGGTGCGACGTCTACACGACGGACGCATCCGGGTTGGCATCGATCCGTGCGACCGTGGCGCCGAACCCGGAGGAGCACGTGATCCTGCCGGAAATCATTTCCAAGGAGCCCTTGGGTCCGGCCGTGCGTCACGGCGATGACGAATTCCTCGATATCGTGAAATGGGTCGTCTATGCCCTGATCGAGGCCGAAGAGAAGGGCATCACCCAAGCCAATGTCGGCGACATGGCCGGCAGCGATGACCCGACCATCCAGCGCCTGCTGGGCAGCACGCCTGGCATGGGCGAAGCCCTCGGGCTGGGTGAGGATTGGGCCGCCAACGCCATTGCCGCCGTCGGCAACTATGGCGAAATCTTCGATCGCAATATCGGGCCGGATACGCCCCTGCGGTTGGAGCGTGGTATCAATGCGCTGTGGACCGAAGGCGGTCTGATGTACGCGATGCCCGCCAGGTAGGCAGATTTGTTTGGCCGGTCTGCGAGGGCGGCATCGTCGTTGCAACCCTTGCAGCCGGCCGATCAAAACGACCCTATCTGAACCCGAGAAGGGAGACGTGCGGTGGCTGCAACCGACGTCGCGGAAGGCAAGGCAAAAACAAATGCCAGCCTGCTGAATGACCCGACCGTCCGATCGATCCTGTATCAGGTCATGGCGGTGGCTGGGACCGTGCTGTTCATCTGGTACCTGGCCCACAACACGGTCGAGAATCTCGAGCGCCAGCAAATAGCCTCAGGCTTTGGTTTTCTGGAACGCGAAGCGGGGTTCGAGCTCAGCGAAAGCCTGATCGAATATTCCGCAACCGAAACCTATGGCCGGGCGATGGTGGTCGGCCTGTTGAACACCTTCAAGGTTGCCTTCCTGGGCATTGTCTTCGCCACCGTCCTGGGCACGATCATCGGGGTTGCCCGGCTGTCGTCCAACTGGCTGGTCGCCAAGCTCGCGGCCGTCTATGTCGAGACGCTGCGTAACATTCCCCTGCTGTTGCAGCTGTTCCTTTGGTACGCCGTCATCACGGAAAGCCTGCCGGGTCCGCGCCAGGCGCTTAACCCCGCCACAGGGGTGTTTCTCAGCAATCGCGGCTTCAAGTTCCCCTTCCCGGAACCCGATCCGGCTTTCACCTTGATGGGCATCGCGTTTCTTGTGGCAATCGGCGTGATCTATGGCCTTTCCCGTTGGGCCAAGAGGCGCCAGGATTTGACCGGCGAACAGTTCCCGGTGTTTCCCGTATCATTGGGCATCATCATCGGCCTGCCGTTCCTCGCCTGGCTCGTGGGCGGGGCGCCAACCGCCCTCAGCGTGCCGGAGCTTAAGGGGTTCAACTTTCAGGGCGGTATGACCATCAGCCCTGAATTCGCCGCCCTGTTTTTCGGCCTGTCCACCTACACCGCCGCGTTCATTGCCGAGATCGTCCGGTCCGGCATCATGGCGGTCGCCCATGGCCAGACCGAAGCGGCCCGGGCCCTGGGCCTGCAATCGGGTCAGAACCTCCGTCTGGTGCTGCTGCCCCAGGCCTTGCGGATCATCATTCCGCCCACCACCAGCCAATATCTGAACCTGACCAAGAATTCCTCGCTGGCGGTGGCCATCGGCTATCCCGACCTGGTCGCTGTCGGCAACACGACGCTGAACCAGACCGGTCAGGCACTCGAGGCCATTGCCATCTTCATGGCGGTCTATCTCGGCATCTCGCTGGCGATATCGGCCTTCATGAATTGGTACAACAACCGCATCGCCTTGAAGGAGCGCTGATCATGAGCTCTTCAAGCGATATCGCCACCAGCAGCATCGCCCAGGTCAGCGAAACCCGGCTGCCTGATCAGCCACCGCCTTCGATGACGGTTGGCCCGGTCGCCTGGTTGCGCGCCAACCTGTTTTCGACCTGGTACAATTCGGCGCTGACGATCGCCATCTTGTATTTGCTGGCGCAGATCATCCCGCCTTTGCTCGACTGGCTGGTTATCAGTGCGCAGTATGGCGAGGCCACGTCCGACGCCTGCCGGGGCGATGGGGTCGGCGCCTGCTACGGGTTCCTGCATGAAAAGCATCGGCTGATCCTGTTCGGCCTCTATCCTTATGCCGAACAGTGGCGGCCGTTCCTGGCGCTGATCATTGGCATCAGTTTGCTCGCCGCGTCCTGCAACCGTGATTACTGGAAGCCCTGGCTTGGCATGGCCTGGCTGATCGGCATGGTGGCCATGTGGGTGCTGATGCAAGGCGGCGTTCTGGGCCTTGAGTATGTCGACAACACCAAATGGGGCGGCCTGCCGCTGACCTTGGGTCTGTCGGTTGTCGGGCTGGTCGTCGCCTTCCCGCTGGGCATCGTGCTGGCCCTGGGCAGGCGGTCGCAGATGCCGATGATCAAGACCCTGTGCACGGCCTATATCGAGCTGATCCGCGGTGTGCCCCTGATCACCGTTCTGTTCATGGCCTCGGTTCTGTTGCCGCTGTTCCTGCCGCGGGACATCACCATCGACAAGCTGTTGCGGGCCCAGTTGGGCATGATCCTGTTCGCCGCGGCCTATCTGGCCGAGGTGGTGCGCGGCGGTTTGCAGGCCATTCCCAGGGGGCAATACGAGGCGGCCGACAGTCTGGGCCTGACCTATTGGCAGAAAACCCGGCTGATCATCCTGCCCCAGGCCCTGCGCATCTCGATCCCGCCGATCGTCAACACCTTCATCGGCTTCTTCAAGGATACCTCGCTGGTGGTGATCATCGGGCTGTACGATCTGCTAGGCGCGGCCAAGGCGGCATTGACCGATGCGGCCTGGCGGGGTTTCTATCAAGAGGCCTACCTATTCATCGCCATCATCTATTTTGTTTTCTGCTTCTCCATGTCGCAATACAGCCAAATGCTGGAGCGGCGGTTGAATGTCGGACACAAACGTTAAAGGACAGACACTCATGTCAGAGGCAGTCGTCGATCAATCCCCGTCCACCCAGGCCGACGGGGAGCCGGTGATCCAGATTTCCGGCATGAACAAATGGTTCGGCGAATTTCACGTGCTGAAGGACATCAACCTGTCCGTTCAGCGCGGCGAGGTGCTGGTCATCTGCGGCCCGTCGGGTTCCGGCAAATCGACCATGATCCGCTGCATCAACGCGCTGGAGGAACACCAGAAAGGCCAGATCCTGGTCGACGGCATCGAGCTGACCAACAACCTCAAGAACATCGATGCCATCCGCCGCGAAGTTGGCATGTGCTTTCAGCAGTTCAACCTGTTCCCGCACCTGACCGTACTGGAAAACCTGACCCTCGCCCCGATCTGGGTGCGCAAGACGCCCAAGAAAGAGGCTGAGCAAATCGCCATGCAATATCTTGAACGGGTCAAGATCCCCGAACAGGCGGAAAAATATCCCGGCCAGCTATCGGGCGGTCAGCAACAGCGTGTGGCCATTGCCCGCTCGCTGTGCATGAAGCCCAAGATCATGCTGTTCGACGAGCCGACATCGGCCCTGGATCCGGAGATGATCAAGGAGGTGCTGGACACCATGGTCGACCTGGCCCAGGAGGGCATGACCATGCTGTGCGTCACCCACGAAATGGGCTTCGCGCGCAAGGTGGCCGACCGGGTGATCTTCATGGATTACGGGCAGATCGTCGAACAGAACACGCCGACCGAGTTCTTCGAAAACCCGGCCTCCGAACGCCTCAAGCTGTTCCTCAGCCAGGTGCTGGATCACTGAGATGAGATTCTGCTGCCGATTTTGATGAATGGCGGCGATGCATGTCTCACCGACAATTTTATGGATCACCTGGGCGCTGGTATTCGTCCCCTCCTTGGGCGCGTTTGCGCAAGGATCGTCCAGCCAGTCGTCCGAAACCGCCATTGAGCAAACGCGCCAGCAGGTTCGTCAGTCGCACTATGCGCAGTGCGATCTTTCCCTGTTTCTGGCGGGAGACACCATTCTCCACCTTCCCTGGTCACGGGACGATGACCCCAACTTCCTGAAACTGATCGGCGAAATCCGGGCCGCAGACGTCGCCATCGTCAATCTGGAAACGCTGATCCATGAATTTCGCGGCTATGCCCAGGCCGATAGCGGCGGCACCTACATGGCCGCCCCGCCGGAAATCGCCGGTGAAATCAGATGGGCCGGCATCGATATGGTTGGCCATGCCAACAACCATACGTTCGACTATGGCTCGATCGGCGTTCTGGAAAACCTTGAAAACGTATCGGCGGCGGGCATGTTGCTGGCCGGTTCCGGTCCCGATCTTCAGCGTGCGCGCGAGCCCCGTTATCTGACCCATGATGGCGGTACCGTCGCCCTTGTCTCCATGTCGTCGACCTTCATGCCTTATGGGAAGGCGTCGCTGTCTCGTGCGGACATGCGCGGCCGTCCGGGACTAAATCCGCTTTCGCTGACCTCGGAAAGGATCGTCGTCATCACCCCGGCCATGGCCAAGACCCTGCAGCGTCTGGTCCGAGCGGTTGGGTTTCGCGGCAGTCGGCTCTCGCTCCCGGAATTCGAGATTTGGGAGCAGAAGTTTGTTATTGGCGACGGTTTTGAAATCCTCAGCGGCGTCCGGCCGACTCCGGAGGATCGAAGCGCAAACCTGGCGGCGGTCGGCGAGGCGGCGGCCAACGCCGACATTGTCGTCGTGTCCCTACACTACCACGGCGACGAGGATTGGCTGGCTGACTTTGCACGCGAGGCAATCGATCACGGCGCCGCCGTTGTTTTGGTCCATGGTAAGCACAGAGTGCTTGGCATCGAAATCTATCGGGAACGTCCGATTTTCTATGGCTTGGGCGACTTCGCCTTTCAGTCAGATTTTGTCGCGCGATTGCCGGCCGAGTTTTTCGAACGGTACGGCTTGACCCAGGATGCGACGCCCGAACAGGCCATTGCCGCCCGATCAAGGAATGGGACAAGGTGGCTCAGCGCAAGACGCCATGCTTTCGAAGGAGTGGCGGCCAGCCTGTGTCTCACTAGGGGAACATGGCAGGCTGTACGGTTGATTCCGGTCGATCTGAGGTTTGACGCCTCAGCGCCCGAGCGGGGACATCCGCTGCTGGCAAGTGCCGAATTGGGCGCGCGCATTATCGATGAAATACGGTCCCGATCAGATGGGTACGGAACTGTTATTGAATTCGATGACGCCGAAGGATATGCGCGGGTGAGCCTGAAGGCCGAGTAAAGTCGCCAAGGCGCTGGATTAGTTTCTATTCTTCCCGGACCGCGCGAACGACCGCTTCAGAACGAACTCGTCGTCGCTTTGTTTCGGTTCGACCAGGTACAAGCCGATGAAGATCAGGGCGATGGCGACCCAGGCCATCGCCGACAGGGCCTCGTTCAGCAACAGCATGCCCCAAACGATTCCGGCGACGGTCATGGCATAGGCGCTCTGGCTGGCGAAGACGGCCCCGGCTGTGGCGATCAGGTGAAAGGCCAGCAGCAAGGATGTCGCTCCGCCGATCCCCATCAGCAGGACCAGGATTTCCAGGCGACCGATCGCCGGCCCCAGCACCAAAAGGTCCCCGGTCACGAAGGCCAAGGGGGCAAGCATGACCGCCGAAAGGGCCATCATGATCCCGACACTGGCAAAGTGATCGATCCGCTCGGGCCGCTTTGCCGCCAGGAAGATGGCTTCCGTGGCGAACAAGACGGGCAGCAGCAGTGCGAACATCAACCAGGCCCATTCGCCCCGAGCGGTCATGTCAAAGCGGGAGAACAAGACCACGGCGACACCGACCAGCCCCACCAGCAGTCCAAGAAGCCGGCGCGGGGTTGCCGTATCCAGTTTCGTCGCGGCGGCGAACATGAAGACCAACAGGCCGTTCAAGGTCACGATCAGCGACAGCATCGATGCCTCGACATGCTCGGTGACCCAAAAGGTCGTCAGGCGTTGCAGGATTCCGGCGATCACGGCCCAATACAAAAAGAAGCGAAAATCGGCCATCGTCAGTTTGGGCAGACGTTTGCGATAAGCGGCAACCGACAGGCAGAACAACGCAGCCAGGGCATTGACCCAAACAGCCAGCCCCAGGGGGTTCGACCCGAACCCGGCCGCCATGCGTGACAGGGCCGGGGTCAGACCCCAGACGACGCCGACGCCGATGACCAGCAGGCTGCCTTGCAAGGTCAATACGGCGCGGTTCAACCGCAGCTCGCGGGCGTAAATCTCCTCGGCCATACCGCGAAAGACGGCCGCCAGACGACCGAGCGCATCGTTGCGCGCCGCCAGATCTTCCAAATCCAGGCTTTGTGGGCTGTACCGCCCGGACTCAAGAACCTCGGCGGCTTCGGTCAGCTGTTCGACCCGTCGAAAGTACTCCCGTTCCTTGTCGCGAAAGCGCTTCTTGCTCAGCGATGCGCCCAGTCGGGCGTTCAGCAAAACAGGATCGAAGTTCTTAGGCAGAAAATCCTCGGCGCCCAGCTCGATGGCCTTGACCACGCTGTCGGTTTCATCGTCCAAGGCTGAAATCACGATAACGGGGATGTCGCGCAATCCCTCGTCGGATTTTAGGGCGCGCAGAACGTCAAAGCCGTCCATCTCCGGCATGACGATATCCAGCAGCACCGCGTCATAGTCTGACGATTGCAGCGCTTCCAACGCCTGCGCGCCGTCCTTGGCGATGTCGGCCTCGTGGCCCAAGGCGCGCACGGCCATGCGCATTTTCTTGCGGCTGATCGAGCTGTCATCGACGACAAGGATAGTGGCGGGGTCGGTGGCGTTGGGGACAGAGCCGGTACTCTCTTCGTCAGACATCCTCGGCACGCAGGGCTGCCAGGGCGGCCCGCACGGCTTCCTCCTCCGTCTCGATTCTTTCAACCGCCGCGATCGGATTCTCCACCGTGCCTTCCCGGCAGGAATGCTCCAAAGCCTCACAAAGGGAAGCCAGGTTGGTCGCACCGAAATCGCGAGCATTGGATTTCAGCGAATGGGCGGCGATCCGCAGGGCGGCCAGGTCGCCCGATTGACTCGCCCCCTTCATCTTGTCGATCGTCTCGGGCACGGACTCGACAAAATCATCCAACAATTCCTGCAGATCTTCAGGATCGCCGCCGACGACGTTCAGAAGGCGCTGCAGCGCAGCCATGTCGATCAGTTGGTCGGTCATATCAATTCGTCGCCGCCATCGTGGGGTCGCTTTCATTGTTGCCGGCCAACGATTTTCTGAACTTGGCAGCCGCCCGCAGACTATCGGTCAGGGCCTCGACATCGATCGGTTTGCTCAAGTAATCGTCCATACCGGATTTGAGATAGTTGTCCCGTTCCGAGGACATCGCATTGGCGGTCAACGCCACGATGTACGGCATGTCGGCGGCCTGGACTTTCTCGCGGATGTGCCCGGTTGCCGTAATGCCGTCCATGTCCGGCATTTCGATATCCATCAGCACCACATCATAGGGCCGGGATAGGCAGGCATCGATCGCATCTTCGCCGCTGCTGACCACATCGGGTGTGAACCCCAGCCGTTTCAGGATCTTCTTGCCGACCTTCTGGTTGATCATGTTGTCGTCGACCAGCAGGACCGTCAGTTCGGCCAAATCCTTGGGCAGACCCAGGTCGTCTGCCTTCGACTTTGCGCCATCGGTCACGGCCTCCGGCGCGATGGCGGAGACAAGGGCGTTCAGCAGATGGCCCGATTTGGTAGGTTTGGTCAGCACCGCCATGAACCCGGCTTCGTCGGCGCCGGCGCGGAATGTCGCATCCACGGGCGAAATCGAGGTGAACAGGATCATTGGCGGCCCCGAGGATTTTCGGGTCTCGCGCGCCCGCCGCGCCAGCTCGAAGCCGTTCATGACCGGCATTTTGTAATCAATGATGCAGGCATCGATGCCGTCACCGGATGTGATCGTGTCCAGCGCTTCCTGCGGGTCGCCCGTGGCCTTGGCATCCAGTTCCCACCCCCGCAACTTCTCGCTCAAGATCAAGCGGTTCGTCCGGTTGTCATCGACCACCAGCACACGCCGGCCCTTGATCTGATCGAGCCGCTTTTGCAGCGCGTCGCGATCTGGCAGCGTCGCCACCTCTCCGGGCAGGGTGAAGGAAAACGTCGTGCCTTCCCCGGCCGTGCTTTCCACGCTGATTTCGCCGCCCATCAATTCGACCAGGCGCTTGGTGATCACCAGGCCCAACCCGGTGCCGCCATAGCGCCGCGTCGTCGAGGCGTCCACCTGGCTGAAGGATTTGAACAGCCGGTCCATCCGGTCGGCCGGAATGCCGATACCCGTATCGCGCACGGCGAACTTCAGCAAGGTGTTGGTGCCCGGGCTGTCGGACGAACTGGCGACCAGGCTCGAAACCGTCAAAACAACCTCGCCCTTTTCGGTGAATTTGACGGCGTTGTTCAGCAGGTTCAGCAGGATTTGCTTCAGGCGGACGGAATCGCCGATGACACCGGCGGGAACCTCCGCATCGACCCGGCAGGCCAGCTCGATTCCCTTCTCGGCCGCCTTCGAGGCAACCAGTTCGGCCGACCCTTCGACCGTCTCGACCAGGTCGATCGGCAGGCGTTCCAGCTCCAGGGCCCCTGCCTCGACCTTCGAGAAATCCAAAATGTCGTTGATGATCGTCAGCAGCGTGTCGGCCGCGGTGGCAATCGTCGCACTGAAATCGCGCTGTTCGTCATCCAGCTTGGTGCCGTTCAACAGCATGCTCATGCCGATGATGCCGTTCAGCGGCGTTCTGATTTCGTGGCTCATCGTCGCCAGAAACGCGCTTTTTGCTTCGTTCGCCGCTTCGGCCGCGTCCTTGGCGCGGTGCAGCTCGTCGGAAATCCGTTTGATTTCCGTAATGTCCGAATGCACGGCAACCGTTCCGCCTTCGTCCGTACGGCGGTTGTTGATCTGCTGCCATTGATTGCCGGCAGCCTCGACGATGATCGACTCCGCGGCCTTTTGATGGCGGCTGATTTGCCGTTCGACCCAGGCCGGCAAATCCTCCTTGGCATTTGCGAACCGTTCCAGCTCCCCCGCCTTCTGCACAAGCTCGGCAAAGGTCGTGCCCGGTTCGAGAACCGCGTCGGGACTGCCCAGCATGATCTCGCGATAGCGGCCATTGGCGACGACCAGGGCCTCGTCCTTGTCGAACAGCGCGAACCCTTCGGAAATGCTCTCGATCGCGTCGGTTAGCTGGGCCCGCGCCTGCTTGGCCTCGGCTTCCGCCGCCGTCGCCATCGAGGTGCGTTCCTCCACCCGGTCTTCTAACTCGTCATTCATCGCTTGCAGGCGGTTCTCATAGGCCGCCTGACGGTCCTGCATCTCGTTGAAAGCCGAGACGACGCTGCCGATTTCATCGTTGCTTTGCCAGGCGACGGCCTGACGCTGGCCGGTGCCCTTCGCCTGGTTGATCGAGTCCAGAAGCAAGGCCAACGGTCGGCCGATGATTTGGCGGTTGGCAACCAGCGCGGCGCCGATGACGGCAATCAGCAGAATACCGGCCAGCACGATGGCCAGGGTCAGCCGCTCTCGTGCCAGTGTGCCCAGCTGGGCATCGGTCAGCGCAATCGATAGCCGCCCGATTCGGATCAGGTCCCCGGCATCGTCATAAATAATGTCCTTGCTGGCGACATAGTCGATCGCGTCGAGCTGTTCGATTTCGCCCGCCTCGGCGACGATCAGATCGCTCTCGTCATACACGGCGGCGGCCACCACGTCCGGATCGGTCAACAGGGCCGTCAGGATGAGCTTGATCTGTTCGTCCGCGACGTTCCACAGGGACTCGGCGACGACCGCGCTTTGGATGTCGATCAGCTGGTCGAGCTTTACTTGCAGCTGCTGTTCGGCGGATCGGCGGGCGTTGAGTTCGAAAAACCCGAACACGACGATGGTCGATACCAGGACCAGTGGCACGATATAGGCAAGGAATTTGCCCTGGACCGACTTAAGCCGCATTGTTTGTTTCCGTTATTGGGCGCTTGGCCGAATTTTGCGCGCGAGCGCAGTAGGCGAGGATAAGGGGGCTAAAAAACCTCCGCGAAATAGCGGTCGACAATATCGTCTACGGCAATGTCCTTCAGACCTTCGTTGAAACGGTCGCGCAGGGCCCTGCCTTCTTCATTGTCCCAAAAACACAGATAAAGCGTCTTTTCCTCCAGCGGCCGCTCGTCGAACTGGATCTGACCTTTCACGTCTTTCAGCGCCGGGTCTGTCGCCAGCAGGTAAGACAACACCAGCTTGTCGATGACGGCCGCATCGATCCGCTTGCGCAGCAGCTTCTTCAGGTTGGTGATATCGTCCTTGGCCGCGATTGCGCGGACCCAGCCGGTGCCGGCCTTCTCGTCAAACTCTTCGGTGTTGGAATAGCCGATGACGGTACCGATTTTCAGCTTCTGCTCGCCGATATCATCGATGCTGGTCCAGGCGATCGGGGCGTCCACATGTTCGGCAAGGCCAAGCGGTCCGTTGCCGATCGGCTCGGATGCCGTGAACCCGTCCATATGCTTGCAATGATAGCCGGGGAAATAGGCAATGGCCTCATTCCCATCCTTTGCCATCGAGATGGCGCGCTTCCAGGGGACGATCTCGACCTTTGCATCAAGCCCGATTTTCTCGAACGCTTGGCGAACGACTTCTGTTGTCGCCCCCAGTTTGGGTAAAGAGGATCCGGTATAGGGGGCCCATTCAAGGGTCGTAACTACGATTTCTTCAGTAGCCGACGCGACAGGTGAAAATAAAACCGCGAAAACTGACGCTATTACTAACGAGCTGTTCTTGCCCATACCTGCTCCTTGTGGCGCATTCTTTGGAGAGAGCGGGCGCAACGGGCGCTTTTTGATTTGTTTTCTGCACTCTCGGCCAAGAATCCTAGCAGTATGGGCTATTCGCTGCAATGCCCATCCATGTCGTGAGTTCGTGAAGATTGCTTTCAGATTGAACGGAATTCGATCATGGCCGGATTTGCCAGGCGCCCGCAATTCGGGGATCAGCTGATCCCCGAAGCGGTAGCGGCTTGGACCGCCTAGGCTGTTCGCAGGGTTTCGACGAATGTCTGGACGTTCTGCTTAAGATCGTCGGCCAGGCTGGCAACCGATTGGCCTGATGACAGAACCTCGCCAGCCAGACCGCCTGTCCGGCCCGCCGCCTCCGTCACGGTCTGGATGTTGGCCGAGACTTCCTGGGTCCCGTTGGCCGCTTGCTGGGTGTTGCGGGAAATCTCCTGGGTGGCCGTGCTTTGTTGGTCGGCGACGGCGGTGGCGGCGGCGATCAGCTCATCGACGGCCAGGATGACGTTGGCGATTTCGCTGATGTCCGTCACCGCATTGCCGGTCGCGCCCTGCATTTGCGAGATCTGCTCGCCGATTTCCTGGGTCGCGGACGCGGTCTGATTGGCGAGGTTTTTAACCTCCGAGGCGACGACGGCGAACCCCTTGCCGGCATCCCCTGCCCGCGCCGCCTCGATGGTCGCGTTCAGGGCCAGAAGGTTCGTCTGCTCGGCAATGTCGGAAATCAGCGCCACGACGGTTCCGACCTTGCCGGCCAGCGAATTCAGGCTTTCCACGCTGGCCGTCGTTTCTTCGACCTTGGAGGCGCCGGTTTGCGCCTTTTCCGAAGCAGCCTTGATCTGCCGCGTCATTTCGGAAATCGACGAGCTCAACTCCTCCGCCGAAGCGGCCACCGTTTGGACGTTCGTCGACGCCTCCTCCGATGCGCTAGCAGCGGAAACCGATTGGCTGTTCGTCTGATTTGCCAGCTCCGCCATGTCAGATGCGGTCGCGGTCATGGCTTGCGAGGCGTTGCTGACATTCTCCAGGCCGGAGATCATCTCCTGACCGAAATTGCTGGCCAGTTCCTCAAGTTTCGCGGCGTATTCCGCCTGCTTCTTTTGCTCGATTTCCTGCTTCTCGGCCATCCGCGCGTTTTCGGCGATGTTCTCCTTAAAGACTTGAAGCGCGCCGGCCATCTGACCCAACTCGTCGTTCGATTGCTTCGGTACGGCCACATCCGTCTCCCCAGAAGAGAGGCGCCTGGTGGCATCATTCAACTGCGTCAGACGCCGCAGAATGTTTCGGCTGACATAGAAGTACCCGACGGCGAGCGTGACGACGATGGCAATCACGGCAAGGGCGGCCATCGTCCATGTCGCCAGGGTCGATGTTTCGATTATCGAGGCTTCTGCCTCGGCAATCACTTGGCCTGAATTCTGGACCGAGGCAGAAACCATGGTTTCCAGTTGATCGGTCAGGCTGGACGCTTGTTCGCGCAGTTCGACCAGGCGGGCCTCGACTTTCAACTCCGCCAAGGAAATCTCATAAAGGCTGCCGCTGCTTTCCCGATTGAGCGCTGACTCAATCCTAGCGGCAATTTCCAAACCCTGGTCCTTCCGGCTTGGATCGGAGATCGAACTGACGTTCCGTTGGAGCAGCTTCAGCAAATCGTCAATGCGGGTTTGCGCCTGCTCGATCGCATCGACATCCGCGGCGGCCGTCAAGGCGACGATGTACCGGGTCAACAGCAAGCTGTTGATCTTCAGATTGTTCATCTGTTCCGAATAGAACAGATCCACATCCAGCAAATTGTCCAGCGTGTCGTAGACGGCGTCGATCTGGTCGGGATCCTCAACCAGATTGTAAAGCCCATCGACGGCGTTGCTGACCTTGATCCCCGCATTGGCGGCCAGGGTTTCGGTCAAATCGGTCAAACCGCTTGCATCGGCGAACGTGGCTTCAAACACGGCCTGGCGCTGTGCTTCCAGCCGAACCCGTTCCCGGGTGGCTTCGCTATAGGCTGGCAGGGTGCCTGTCAGGTTGGCGACCGTCGATCCGATCTGTTCGACGGAGCTTTGATCAATGCTCAGCCCACGCAGTTGCGACAGGCTTCCTTCGACTGTGCTTGCAATTTCCCGCAAGCTGGCATCGGCGGCATCGACTTGTTCGGCATTGTCGGCCCTGTCGAGATCCCCTCGGGCAAAGGCCAACAGCGACGTATCGGCGAACAGATCCTTGGCCGCCAGCGCGGCTGGGACCGCCTGACCGTTCACATTTTGCTGACGCTCGCCGAGCCTGTCCAAGACCACCAGCGCGGTTCCCGAAGCAACCACGACAAGAGCCGAAATCGAAGCGAAGGCCAAAAGCAAGCCGGTTCGCACGTTCATGGTGAACAGCGACCTGATTGCGCGTACGTCAGCGAACTTTTTCAATTTGAACTCTCCGTCCTCGGCGAAACAAGGTGGCGCCAGGCCGAGCTGGCGCCACCAGACGTCATCAAAAGTCTTCGGCCGGTTAGTCGACCGAGAAGGTTGGCGTGAAATCGGACGGGGCGAGGGATTCCGTCACGGGGAAGTCCTTCACGTTTGAATCGTCGACCGAGAAGATGACCGGTCCGACGTGCCGGGCGAAATCGACGCCTTCCAGGTACCGAACGGCCTGGTCGAGCGACAGGACGCCCTGTAGTGCCGCGCTGTCGGTCGGCGCACTGGCGATCGTTCCCCGACGGACGCCGCGATACATGGCCGGCGTGAAGTAATCGGCCACCAGCTGGATCTGGTCGGTCAGGCCGCGCTGACGCAGCACGCTCATCGCCGCCTCGATCGCCACGGCGTTGCCCGCGATGTAATCGAGATCTGGATTTTCGTCGATCGCGTCTTCCACCAGCTGCTGCTGGATGTCCTTGCCGGTATCGCCGTATTTGGTGGTGACGATGTCAACGGCGGTCCCGTCCACCAGCTCGCGGAAGCCCGCATCGGTGAACTGCACCCAACCGGCCGTTTCAGGGCCGGGGATCCAGGCGACGTTGACCGTTTCCGAACCGGCCGGATGGTTGTCGACAAAATACTGGCCGGCGGCACGGCCCATATCGATCCAGTTGACAGCCGTCATACCGGAAATGCCATCCGCCTGGATCTGGTTGACCACGGCGAAGACCGGCGTCTTCTTCGAGGCCTCGACAACCGTCGGCGTCATTTTGTCGTAGGAAACAGTACCCAGCAAAATGGCGTCGTAGTCGCCATTGGCGCAGTCATTGACCTGCTTGATCTGCTCGTCGAGGTTCGGGTACCCGCCGGATTCAAAAATGTCGACGGAAACGCCGATGCTGCGGGCGTGATCGACAACGCCAAAATTCGTCGCGATCCAGTACGGATCTTTCAGGTGCGGGAAGATGACGCAGATGTTCCACTTCTTCGACGCTTTGTCGAGCGCCTGGTACTGGGCGCGCTCAGGGGTGGTGCTGAAGTCATAGGGGGTCGTCCATTGGTCGACTTCCCAGCTCTGGTTGGCGATTGCCGATCCAGAGAAGGCAAAAACCGCCATGGCGGCGGCCGTGATCATTTTATGCACTAGTGACTCTCCGTAGCTCGGGGTGTCGAGGCGGTTAGGAATTCGATCAACCAGATCGAAGGCAAATGAGCGAGCGCCGGCTCGCGGAGCTACAGGAACTATTCGATTAGACTTAATGGCATCTTAAGCGAAGCAGTGATCGGCAAATAAGCATTCCGCGCCACTAAATTTCGTTTGCGTATTCTTAAATTTAGCTGAATTTTTAGTTGTATTCGCGGTTATTTTGTTTTTCGTGACCAAGTACAAAAGATGAAAAGTAAAATAAAGAGAAGAAATAATTTTCATTGGGCGGAGTCATTGAGCTGTATTGTGATGTAACCGTTTAGATGCGTGCTTAAGCCTCCTAATTCGATGACTTTGTTAACAAAAGGAACTTTGGAACGTTCGTTCGAAGTGCTGTTGGATCGGTTATAGTCGCAGCTTCATACCCTCATGGCTCGCAACGAAACCGAGCGATTTGTAAAAGCGGTGGGCCGCGTCCCGCTGCTTGTTGGTGGCCAGCTGAAATAGGGCGCAGCCGCGGTTCCTCGCCCGGTCGATGGCCCATTCCATCATCGTCCGGCCGAGACCTTTGCCCCGCAGGTGAGGGGCAACGCGAACCGTTTCCACCGTCGCCCGCCATCCGCCCAGATAGGCCATGCCGGGGGTGTAGGTCATTTGAAAGCACCCAGCGACGGCCCCGCTATTGTCTTCGAGAACCCAGAATTCGTTGTTTGGATCTGCCTGAATGGTTTCAAGGGCCTCGACATAATGCCGGGCGGGCTCACCGGCATCCAGCGCATCGACGCCCGTCAAACTGTCGGCGGCGATCAGCCGGAGGATTGCCGGCAGATCCCGCTCGTTCGCCAGCCTTATCGTATCGGGCACCTGACTAACTTCCCACGCCCAGGATCGCGTCAGCCAGCGTTGCGTCCCGGCCATAGATATCGTCCCGGAAATGGACGGTGCCATCCTTGTTGGCCCAGGCCGTGACGTAGCTGATATAGACCGGAATCGGATCTTTCAGTGTAACGACTTTCCGGTCGCCCGCCTCATTGGCGGCGTCCAACCGGGCCCGCGACCAGCCCTGATCGACCAGGATCACCTCGGCCAAATCGAACGGATTCTGCACCCGTACGCAACCATGGCTAAAGGCGCGGACAGACCGGCCGAACAGGCTCTTGGACGGGGTGTCGTGCAAATAGATGTTGTACTCGTTCGGCAGCATGAATTTGACGCGACCCAGCGCGTTGCCGTCGCCCGGCCCCTGCCGGAACCGATAGGGCAGGTTGCCGGCATCCAGCGCGTTCCAATTGATACGCGTCATCGGCACAGGCGTCCCATCGGCATCGAGCACCGAAAAATTGTTGGCCGCCAGATAGGTTGGATCCTCCTGCGCCTTCGGCAACAATTCATTGCGGGCAATGCTGGACGGCACATGCCAGTTCGGGTTGATGACCAGATACGTCATATCTTCGGTGAAGACCGGCGTGCGGTGATAGGGCGCACCGATGACCGTTCGGGCGGTGTGGATCGTCTTGCCGTTCGAAACCAGCTTTAGCTGAAAATCGGCCAGATTGACGAAGATGTAGCGCCGCCCTTCCAGCGGTCCCATCCAGCGTCGCCGCTCCATGTTCAGCACCATCTGATTGACGCGCTGCTCGGCCGTCACGTTCAGGGCGGTCAGCGTCATCGGCCCGATGATGCCGTCCTGCTCCAGCCCATGCCGGCCCTGAAAGTCTCTTACCGCCAGGGTCAGGCCGGAATCGAACACCGGGCCGCCTTCCGCGCGCCAGGCGGCCAGTTCGCCCGTCACCGCTAATCTGGCGCGAACCTGCTCGACGCGCGGATCTTCGTCACCCGGGCGCAGGGTCTCACCCTCCTCGATCAGCGGCCAGCCGCCAGCGGCCGCGAGCGCGCGATAGTCGGCTAGGGCTGCCCGAAGCCGGCGATACTCACCGCCAACCGGTGCCAGCGAACGCAGGACATCCGCCGGATAGGCGTTGTTACCGGCCGCGAACAGCAGGGTTTCCGGCGCGACGTTCGGCGGGATCACGCGCACTTCATCATTGACCAGCGTTGGATCGACCTGTCCGGCATGGATCGCCCGCCCATAGCGGATGTAGGCCCGCGACAGATTGAGCTCGAAAGCGGCCTTGCCCGCCGATGTGGCACCAGCGGCCTGCTCGGCCAGCGAGGCGGCGCCGTAATGATCAGGCAGCAATCCTTCGCGTTCGGCCGATTGGATGATATCCAGGACTTCGGCGGCCCGCTCTTGCCGGATGGCATCGCTCGTCCAAAGCGGGTCGAAGTCGCGCGCGGCATAGAATTGGCGCAAGGCCGAGACGTCGGCGGCGGCTGCATCCCCCACCGCAACCTCGGCTTCCAAGCTCAACAAATCTTCCAGCGCGGCGGAAACGCTTTCCGCCGGCAAGGATTCCTGTGCGTTGGCTGACGCAGACCAGCCATTTGCCGACAGGACGAACAGCGCTGTCGCCAAAAGTGTCAACCACCGCATGGTCACGCTCCCGAAGATCGGTTGTCAAAGTTGTGTCTGTTTTACGCTGTTTGACGTGGACCTGCCGTGACCTTCGTGCAAGACCTGCAGAACCACCGTGATGGCGCGTGATCGCATTGAACGGGGTCGCAAAGATTTGCAAATTATTTGTCCGGCGGCGCATAGTCGCCGCCCGATTCACAATGAGGGGACGCGGGCATTGGGACGTCCCAAAGGCTTTGATCGAGACCAGGTGCTCGATCGGGCGATGGCTGTTTTCTGGGATCGCGGATACGAGGCAACCTCGATCCAGGATCTGGTCGATGCGACCGGCATCAACCGGGCCAGCATGTATGATTGTTTCGGTGACAAGCGGGCTTTTTTTCGCGCCGCGCTGGAACGGTATATGGAAACCGTCAGTGCCCAGCGGATGACGCGGTTGGAAGGCGACAAGCCGGTTCGCCAGCGCTTGCGCGACTATTTCCGCGACATTATCGCCTTTGCCGAAGGGCCGGGCCGCCGGCTTGGCTGTATGATCACCAACTCGCTGATCGAACTGGCCCCCCATGATTCCGAACTCAACAACCGCCTGACCGCCGGTGTCCGCGCGCTGGAAGATCGGTTCGACGCGCTGATCCGCGAAGGCCAGGCTAGCGGCGAGATCGATCCGTCCAAAGATGCCCGCGCGGTCGCCCGATTTCTCGCCGCCACGGTCCAGGGCATGCGCGTGATCTCGCGGGGCGCGCTGTATGACGGGGCGGCGCTTCACGACATAGTGAATACGGCTCTGGGCTCGCTGGAGACTTAGGGCGCACCATCGATATTGATTTTTCAGAACGGGCGTTCCAAAACTTTGCGGCATCACCCTTTCACCTCTTTTGATGGAGTCTGACATGCCCGCGCCCACAGCTTTGATGCCGCGCCAAGCCGTTCCCAGCCTCGACCTGCCCTTGGTCGGCGGCGGACGGTTCGTACTCAACCAGGACAAGCCCGAGAACTTCACGCTGGTCGTTTTCTACCGCGGCTACCACTGCCCGATCTGCTCGATGTATCTGGGCGAGCTGTCCAAGCTGAAGGACAAGTTTGCGGAGAAGGGCGTGTCCATCATCGCCGTCTCCAGCGACACGGCAGAGCGGGCCGAAACCGCCAAGCAGGAATGGAACCTGTCCAACATCGACATCGCCTATGGGCTGGAATTGGACAAAGCCCGGCAATGGGGCCTGTACATCTCCACCAGCCGGGGCAAGACCTCCACCGGCGTGCTGGAACCCGACCAGTTTTCCGAGCCCGGCGTTTTCCTCGTGCGCCCCGACGGAACCCTGTATTATGGCGCGGTTCAGACCATGCCATTTGCCCGGCCGGCCTTCCGGGATCTGGTCGGTGCCTTGGACTTTGCCCTGGCCAACGACTACCCGGCCCGTGGCGAAGTGGTCGACCACGGATCAAAGGCCGCCTAACCGACCGGAGACGGCAAGAAGCGAGATGGATTGCGCCAGCAACGCCTGAATACCCTGACGATCCTCGCCGGCAGTTCGCTGACGGTGATGGCCGGCGCCACCATCTCGCCTTCCCTACCTGCGCTCACCGAACATTTCTCGGATATCGCCGGTGCGGCCGACTGGGCGCGGCGCATTCTGACGGTCCCCGGCGCCTTCATCGTTCTAACCGCCCCCATTGCCGGCGTCATCATCGACCGGATCGGGCCCAAGCCGGTCTTCCTGCTTGGGTTGGTTCTCTATGTCCTTGCTGGCACCAGCGGTCTTTGGCTGGACAGCATTACCGGCCTGTTGGTTGGCCGGGCCGGTCTTGGCATGGCTGTCGGCATGATCATGCCGTCCTGCACAACCTTGGTCGGACACCTTTTCCAGGGATCTGAACGAGCCCGCGTGCTGGGCTGGCAGATGGCCTTCATGGGGTTCGGTGGGGTGGTGTTTCTCACCGGCGGCGGATTGCTGGCCGAGCTGAGCTGGCGTGGCCCCTTTGCCGCTTATTTTCTAGCGTTGCTGATCATCCCGGGCGTCTTGCTATTGCCAAAGCGGCGAGGTGAATCGCAGCAGGAGCAAGAAACGGCTGGGTTCCCCTGGGGGGCGTTGATCGGGGTCTATGTCGCCGCCTTTTTCGGCATGATCTGTTTCTATTCTCTGCCGACCCAACTGCCCTACTTGCTGTCCGAGCGTGGGATCGGAATGCCGTTTTTGGTCGGCGCGACGTTGGGTCTGGTAAACCTGACCTCAGCCGTCACCTCGCTCAACTACAAACGCCTGCGCGGCGCCCGGTCCTCGCTCGCGACCCTCGGTCTCTCGATCACGGCAATCGGCTTCGGACTAGCAATTACAGCCCTCTTGAAGCCGTTTGGCGCCATGTTAGGCGGATTGGGCATTTCCGGCGTCGCCATCGGAATGATGATGCCCACCTTTGGTCTGATGGTTCTGGCCGAAGCGCCGGATGAAATGCGCGGCCGGGCGACCGGCCTGCTGACCATGTTCATCTTTGTCGGACAATTCATCTCGGCCGATCTGCTGGCCCTGGTTTCCGGTGGCGGCTCGCCTACGACGCGGATCGTCATCATTGCCGCCAGCGCCGTGATCATTGGTATCATCCTAAGCATCGTGGCGATCGTGCGCGCCCGGCGCCGAGTGCCCCTAACCGGACAGGAATGACAGGTGACAAAACCGGCAGCTGATCACCCGATTACCATCGAACCCCAAGGCGGCCGCGTCATTGTCCGCGCGGGCGGGCTAACCATTGCACAGACAACCAGCGCCCTGCGGCTGCGTGAATCGACCTACACGCCGGTGCTCTACGTCCCGCGTGACGACGTCCACATGGATCTACTGACCCCGACCGATCATGCCACCCATTGCCCCTACAAGGGCGATGCCTCTTATTTCTCGATCGACGTAGAGGGCCATAACCTGGAAAACGCCGTTTGGACCTATCAAGCGCCGATTGCGGCCGTCGCGGCGATCAAGGATCATCTCGCCTTCTACCGCGACAAAGTGACGATCGAGGAACAGTGAGTTGGAACAATTTCGCCTGGACGGCAAGCGGGCGCTGATCACCGGGGGCAGCCGCGGCATCGGGTTCGGTGCGGCGGAAGCGATGGCCGAAGCCGGCGCCGAGGTGACGATCGCGGCCCGAGATTCGGAATCACTTGCAGCGGCGGCGGCGAAGATCGCCGGCGTCAAAACGCTAGAACTCGACATCGCCGATGTCGACGCGACCCAAGCCGCGATCGCCCAGGCTGGCCCGTTCGACACTCTGGTCAACAATGCCGGCACTAGCCGCCCGGGTTACATGGTCAACATCAGCCCGGATGATTTCGACCATGTGATGAACTTGAATGTGCGCGGCGCCTATTTCTGCGCCCAAGCGGTGGCAAAGGGGTTGTTGGATGCCGGCAAACCGGGCTCCATCGTCAACATCTCGTCCCAGCTGGGCCATGTCGGCAGCGCCCGGCGGACGATCTATTGCACCTCGAAATTCGCCGTCGAGGGCATGACCAAGGCCATCGCGGTCGAGTTGGCCCCCCAGGGCATTCGCGCGAACACCGTCTGCCCGACCTACATCGAAACCGACCTGACCCGCCCGACGCTGACCAACCCGGACCACCGGTCCGACATCCTCTCCCGCATTCCGATGGGCCGCATCGGCGAGGTGAACGACGTGACCGGGGCGATCCTGTTCTTGGCCAGTGACGCCGCTTCCCTGATCACCGGGGCCAGCCTGACGGTCGATGGCGGTTGGACGGCCGTCTGACGGTGGTGCCTTAACGGACCTCGTTGCCTGTTCGCGGCTTCAGTGCGTGACAATGCAACAGTGTCCAAAAAAGGTTGGATAAGGGCGTACCGATCCGTTCCGAAAACGCGGAACAACTGTCAGTGTTCGGCGGTAGGAGAAGTGACGGATCGCCGGTAAGTATCTGAAACGGGTGTCGATATTCGTTTCACGGCCGGTTCTTATTCAAATCCGATGACGTCACCGGCAAGGGGGGAGATGCTATGCGGACCTTCGGCTCACCGGTTAAGTTTCTGATCGCCGGAACGGCAAAAATCGCCTGCGGACTGTTCTTATTGGCGAGTTTGGGGTCTGCCCAGGTTTTAGCGCAGAGCGTCGAAACCTACGCCTATGTTCACAAGAAGCAGGTCGAACTCACATCGCCTCCGTGGCAATGCCTCTGCTATTCGGCGTCCACGGAATCCGTCATCATGACCCATCAATCGGCGAACCAGGTTTGGGTCGTGGAACGGTACAACACGATGGAAGCGGCATTGGCCGCCCGCGATGCCTTGAACGCGGGGCCTGGCGTTTGCAGTTTTTGCCCCGGCGCCGGCGGAACCCGCGCTCAGTTCTTCGTCTTTCAGAATTGCAGCTCAGGGCAATGTGAAATCGGCGTGGCCGACGGCACCTACAATCAGCCCGACTGGTTCGTGACCTCAGAACCGTTCGAGAGTGATCAGGACGCCTGGCGTTATGCCTGTCAGCTGCACCAGAATGGCCAGGCATCTTCACCAGATATTTCCAACGGTCGAATCGACTGCACCCAATTGGCGCAATCGGGTGGAAACGGCGGTGGCGGCAACGATGGGAATACGCCGGTCACCGGGGCAAAATACAACTGGGAAGTCTGTCGCCACAGCGATGGCAGTTGCCAGCCATCCAGAGCTTGCGTCGCCACCTTTGCCGAAGCGGAAGCATTGCTCAAAAGCGGCGGGCATGAGCAGACCTGGTATCTGACGGGCGAAACAAGCCGGATTTGCAGCGAAGGTTCAGGGAACGAACCTGCGACAGCGGCGACAAACTATAATTGGGAAGTCTGCCGCCACAGCGACAATCGTTGCCAACCCTCCCAAGCCTGCGTTGCAACCTTCGCTGAGGCAGAAGCGTTGCTTAAAAGCGGCGGGCATGAGGGCACCTGGTATCTGACAGGCAACAGAAGCCGGCCGTGCTGATCAGCCCTTGATGGCCCCGCCGGTCAGGCCGGAAACGATGTAGCGCTGGGCCAGCAGGAAGAAGGCGATGGCCGGCAGGATGGTCAGGGTCAGGAAGGCCAGAATCTTGTTCCACTCGGTCGAGAATTCGCCGCGATACTGCATGATCCCCAGCGGCCAGGGGAACACGCTATCGCTGTTCAGGATGACCAGCGGCAGCAGGTAGTTGTTCCAGCTGGTCACCAGCACGAACACGCTGACCGTGGCGATGATCGGCAGCGACAGCGGCAAGGTCAGGTGCCAATAGATGCGGACATAGCCGCAGCCATCGATCAGCGCCGCGTCGAACAGCTCCTTCGGCAGTTGCTCGAAGAAGCTGCGGAACAGCAGAATGCTAAACCCCAGCCCGAAGGCGACCTGCGGCAGGATCACGCCCCAATAGCTGTCCAACAGGCCCAGATCGCGCACCTTGATGAACAGGGGCAGCACGGCGGTCGCCGCCGGGAAAAGCAGGCCCAGCAGGAAATAGCCCATCAGCATCTCGCGGCCGAAAAACTTGATATGGGCCAGCACGAAGGCCGCCATCGAGGCCGTGATCACCGTCAGCACCACGGTCAGGGACGAGATGATCACCGAATTCCACAAAAGCTGGAAAATCCGGCCATCCTTCAGGATCTCCCAATAAACGGTCGGGTCCCAGCTTTGCGGCAGGCCGAACGGATCGGTCCGCAACTCCCCAAGGGATTTGAACCCGCCTAACGCCGTGGCGGCCAGGGGCACGGCCACGAACACTGCAACGGTCAGCAGGGAAAGCCACTGAACCAGGCTCCAGCGGGCGGGGGCGTTGGCGCTCCAACGGCGCCCAGTTGCGATCAACGCCATCAGCTCTCAGGCCTCATGAAGGCGCGGCGATAGAACAGGGTGAAGGCCACGCAGATGAAGAACAGCACCACCCCGACCGCGCTGCCGAAGCCGATGCGCGTCCGCACGATGCCGAAGGTGTACAGATGGGTGACGATGGTATGGCTGGCGTTCGAGGGCCCTCCGCCGGTCATCGGCATGATCAGATCGAACAGTTGCAGCGAACCGATGACGGAAAAGAACACCGACACCACGATGGCGTGACGCAATAGCGGCAGCTTGATGTAGCGAATGATCTCCCAGCGCGAGGCCCCGTCGATGACCGCCGATTCCACCACCTCGCGCGAAATGTTCTGCAGACCGGCGATATAGATCATCATGTGAAAGCCGAAATACTTCCAGACGATCACCACCATGATAGCTGCCACCGCCCAGGTCCGGTCGCCCAGCACGAAAAACTGTTCGCTGCCCAGCAGGTCGAACGCCTTGGCCAGCAGCCCATACTCGCCGTCATAGACAAAACGCCAGATCAGCCCGGCCGCCACCTCGGCCAGGATGAAGGGCAGAAAGAACAGGGTGCGGAAGACATAAACGCCCCAGGTCTTTTCCGATAACGCCAGGGCCAGCCACAGGGCCAGTGGCAGCTGGATGAACAGGGAAACGGCAATGACAAGGCTGGTGTTGCGCAGCGCCGTCATGAAATGCCGGTCGCCCATCAACCGTTCGAAATTACGAAAGCCGACGAAGTTTTCCGGCGCGCCGAAGCCGTTCCATTTGAAGACGCTGTAATAGCCCGCCTCGGTGATCGGCAGAAAGACGAACAGGGTGAACAGAACCAGTGCCGGCGGGATGAACAGCACGATGGCGGGCAGGGCCGGGTTGCGCAGGATGGCCGCCAGCGGCTTGCCGCCCACCCGGCTTGTGACCGCGCCTACCTTACCTTCCAAAGACGACATTCATGCCCGCCAATCGATGGTCCGTTCGTGGTGTCATCAGATCCTATCACGGCAGACGGGGCGTGCCGATTTGGCCCGCCCCGCCTTGGTCGCGACCGGTAAGAAAGCCCTTAGAAGTTCGCGTCTTCCCAGGCTTCCTGCACCGTCTGGGCCGCTTCCTCGGGAGAAATGATCCCCGCCGCCAGATCGGTGGACACGTCGTTCACCACCCGGCCGACATCGGGCCCCAGCATCTGATCGTAGAAGATCTGATGATATTCGGAGGCCGAGACGTTCTCTGAGATCTGCTTGAAGAACGGGTTGGTGATTTCCGCGCCCGACCCCTTGGCGACCGGGATGAAATGGCCTTGCTTGCCGGCTTCGGTCTGGTTTTCCAGGTTCAGGAAATACTTCATGAACTCGACCGCCTCGTCGGAGGCATCCTTGGCGAACAGCCAGCCATTGATGCCGCCCAGCGTGTCGGTCGCCGCGCCGGCGCCGCCGTCAACGGCCGGGAAGGGGAACCAGCCGAGATTCTCGTCGGCGATGCCTTCCTTGGACACGCTGTTGGACCGGGCCGTGTTGTAGTCCCAATTGCCCATGAAATGCATGGCGGCCTTGCCATCACCGAAATGCCCGGCGGCTTCGGGATAGGTCGCGGCCAGGAAGCCGTTCTGGAACGGCTCCAGATCGATCAGCTCCTTAAAGCGCTCGCCGGATTGGACGAACACATCGCTGTTGAAACCATCGCCCTCACCGGAATTGGCGGCATCGAACCCTTCCTTGCCGCCGATGCGGATGGCCAGATGGGTCCAGTAGAAGTGCAGCGGCCATTTGTCCGCCCCGCCAACGGAAATCGGCGTAATGCCCGCGCCCTTCAGCGCCTCAACGGCCGCCAGCAGATCGGGCCAGGTCTTGATGGTACTTGAGTCGACCCCAGCCTCGGCGAACAGGGCCTTGTTGTAGAAAAAGCCGACCTGGGAGACGAGCATGGGCAGGCCCCAGACCTCGTCATCATAGGTGAAGGCGCCCATGGCGGCCGGGCTGACCCCGCCTGCATACTCACCTTCGACCAGCCCGGTGATCGGCCGCACCACGCCGGCCTCGATCTGGGCATTCATCACCCCGCCGCCCCAGGAATAGAAAATGTCGGGCCTTGCGTCGGACTGCAAAATGGTCGTCAATTTGGCCTTGAAGGCCTCGTTCTCCAGGAACTGCATCTCGATTTTGACATCGGGATTTTCGGCCTCATAGGCGCGGGCCAGCCCTTCCCAATGGGCGGCGATGTCCGGGTTGGCCTCGATATGCAGCCAGTTGACCACCGTTTCCGCATAGGCGGCACTCGCACCCAAGCTCAGGCTTCCGGCCACCAGCGCGGCGGCGGCAAGCCCAATTCGACTCCTTGTCATAGAGATCCTCCCATCCATTGGCTTTTCGAATGCTCTCGGTGTGCCGATCTGGCACCCGCTGTTAATTTTGTCCGCATCCCGGATTAATTGGGCCTAGGATTTTTTGCGAAGTCAACGCTTGCGCGCGGAAAATTGCTGGAAATGAGGGAATGTCCTCAAGAAACTGCCCTGTTCTGGCCTGAAATTGGTGGACTTGCCGGACAACCCTCACCGACATTAATAAGGAAAAGGGATTAAATCGGTCGCGCCCTTGGCAGGGGATCGTGGCTGAACAAACGCAACTCGGGGCGTATGGCGTGAAGGTCGCTGACCCGTATTTGATGCGGGAAATCAACAAGTTCCACGTGCTGGAGACGATTCGTCGCGCCGGCCGCACCTCCCGTGTGGAAATCTCCGACCTCACCCAGCTCAGCCGCACTACCGTTTCGGCCATCACCACCGCCCTGATCGAGGAAGGTTTAATCCGGGCCGTTCACGTAAAGGCCAATGGCGAGGCCCAGCGCGGCCGCCCCCGCGTGATGCTGGAGCTGATTGCCGAGGCCGCCCACGTCATCGGCATCCGCCTGTCCGAACACCAGGTCAGCATCGCCCTGACCGATTTTCGCGGCGAACAGATGGGCTCCGTCGCGCTGCCCTTCCGCATGGCACGCCAGGCTGACGAGGTGGTGGCCGACATCATCGAAGACGGCGTGCGCCAATGCGTCACGGCCGCCGGCCTGGCCCTCAGCGACGTCTGCGGCATCGGCATCGGCGTGCCGGGCATCGTCGATGTCGAAGGCCGCCGCTCCCTCTCCAGCCCCCTGTTCGGGATGAGCGACATTGCCATCGGCCCCTTGCTGGAACAGCGGCTCAAGATCCCGGTTCGCTTGGAAAAGGCGGCCCATCTGGTGGCCTTGGCCGAAAGCTGGTTCGGCCACGGCCGGGATGCCGATATTTTCGCGGTCGTCTCCCTCGACCAGACCGTTGGCCTGGGCTTGCATATGAACGGCGATGTCTATCGCGGCGCCGCCGCGCTCGGCGCGGCCTTCGGGCATGTGAAGGTCGGGCTCGGCGAGGCGTCCAGCGCCAACGGGCGGCCCGACAGCCTCAACGCCTATGCCTCACACCAGGCCATCATCGATGGTGTACAGGCCGCCGTGTCCGGCGCGGAGGCTGAGAAATTCGCCACCGCCCAAAGCATGGTCAATCACGCGGTCGAGCTGGCGCGCGCAGGCGATGCGTCCCTGAAAACCGTGTTCGAACGCTATGGCCAGGCCCTGGGCATCGGCCTTTCCTATCTCATCAACCTGGTCAATCCCGGCAAGATCATCCTGGCGGGCGAGAGCATCGGCTTTGCCGATCTGTTCGAACCGGCCATGCGGCGGGCGGCCCAGGCGCACAGTTTTCCGGCCCATTTCGAGGCGACGGAAATCATCGTCCACGATCTGGACGACCAGCTTTGGGCGCGGGGGGCGGCGGCCCTGATCCTGCGCGATCTCTATCAGGCACCCTGGACGGTGGTGGAAAAATAAACATGGTCAAACAGCGTATCGGCATCATCGGTTGCGGCGTTATTTCCGAAGCCTATCTCACGGCCGCACCGAAATTCCCGATTCTGGATGTCGTGGCCTGCGCCGACATCCTGCCCGAAGCTGCCCAGGCCAAGGCCGACCAGTTCGGCATCAAGGCGATGGGCGTGGACGATCTGCTGGCCGCGCCGGACATCGACATCGTGCTGAACCTGACAACGCCGGCCTACCATGTCTCGGTCGGTTGCGCCGCGTTGCGCTCGGGCAAGCATGTCTATTCGGAAAAGCCGCTGGGCGTCTCACTGGAAGATGCGCGCGGCCTGGTCGAGCTGGCCGGCTCCACCGGCCTGCGCGTCGGCTCCGCCCCGGACACCTTTTTGGGCGGCTCGCACCAGACCGCCCGGCGGGTGCTCGACGAAGGCACCATCGGCCAGCCCGTCGCCGCCAGCGCCACCATGATGGTGCCGGGCCACGAACGCTGGCATCCCAACCCGGACTTTTACTACACCCCCGGCGGCGGCCCGATGCTGGATATGGGCCCCTATTACCTGACCGACCTGATCCAACTGCTCGGCCCGGTGGCCAGCGTTATGGGCAGCGCCAAGGCCAGCTATGACAGCCGCACCATCGGCTCCGGCCCGCGCGAAGGGCAAACGGTCCCCGTCGAGGTGCCGACCCACATCAGCGGCATCCTGAATTTCGCCAACGGCGCGACAGGCACCATCACCACCAGCTTCGATATCTGGAACCACGACACCAACCCGATCGAAATCTACGGCCAGACCGGCTCGATGCTGGTGCCCGACCCCAATCGCTTCGATGGCGAGGTGATGGTCGCCGACAAGCTGGAGGACTGGCAGCCCGCCCTGTCGAGCCACCTCTATGGCGATGGCAACTACCGCATCCTCGGCCTGGCCGACATGGCCCACGCCATCGCCGCAGACCGGCCCCACCGAGCGGGATTGGAGCTGTCCTTCCATGTTCTGGAGGTCATGCTGGCCTTCACCCAATCGGCCGAAGAAGGCCGCCGCATCGACATCGAAAGCCGCTGCGAGCGGCCCGCCCCGATGCCAACCGATCTGCCTTTCGGCACCCTGGACTAACGAAGAGGATTCCTAGGAATGAGCGAGAAGAAAGCCTTGATCGTCTGGGGCGGCTGGAACGGCCACACCCCCGCCGAAAGCGCCGACATCGTGGCCGAAATGCTGAAAGACGAGGGGTTCACCGTCACCGTCGATCCATCGACCGAGGCGTTCGCCGATCCCTCCATCGCCGATCTCGACCTGATCGTCCCGGTTGTGACCATGTCGACCATCGAGAAGGAGGAGCTGTCGAACCTGCTGTCCGCCGTCGAAGGCGGGGTCGGCCTGGCCGGTTTTCACGGCTGCATGTGCGACAGCTTCCGCAACGAGACCGACTACCAGTTCATGACCGGCGCCAACTGGGTCGCCCACCCGGGCAACATCATCGACTTCAAGGTCAACGTGACCCGCGGCGACGACCCGGTAATGGAAGGGATCGGGGATTTCGACTACCGCTCGGAACAATACTACATGCATGTCGACCCCTCGAACGAAGTCCTGGCCACCACGACCTTCAGCGGCGAACATTGCAGCTGGATCGACGGCGTCGTCATGCCGGTGGTCTGGAAACGCAAACATGGCAAAGGGCGCGTCTTCTACAGCGCCCTCGGCCACACGGCCCAAGAGTTCTCCGTGCCAGAGATGGCCACCATCTTCCGACGCGGAGCCCTCTGGGCCGCAGGGGTGAGCTAAGGGGGAGGGGTTCGTTACCGAACCTCCTGCTCCCGCCAGTTGACCACCGCCGCCGCGACCACGGCGAACAGCACATGGCCGACCAGCGCGACCCAGGTGATCTGGCCGAAGCCCAGGAAGGGCGGGTTGCCGGCGATCAGGTGGGCCATGAAATAAAGGGCGAACACCCACAGGGCGACGCCGTAGATGGCCGAGGTCACCAGCCAGGGTAGAAACGGGGTCACGCGCTCGGCAATCGGCCGGGCGATGAACATCCAGCCGATCGGATAGGCGATCAGGCCGGCGAACAGGTGCAGCATATAGGCGGCGGGGCCGTATCCGGCACCGGTCAGCTTGGCGATCACGGCGTTGGCCAGCGGCACGGGGGCCAGCTTGGAATAGCCCAGCATCGGGCTCAGCGACTGGCCGAAAAAGTCGAAGGCCACGGTCGCCAGCGCGCCGGCCAGGACCACGGTCCACAGGGTCGAAACATTGATTTTCGGCAAGCTGCCGGATTGCATCGGCGACATCGTCGCGCTCAAGCTTTGAGACATTTGTCAAACTCCAGATTGAGGGGTCATCGGCGAAGATCGCCCGTTGGCCCTCAACATGGGGCGGCGCTCGGCAAACGGGTGTGACGGCGAACACTCGTCACGCCAGGGTGAACACAGGTGACTCTGCGTGTGCAGTCTGTGATCCAAACGTGAGCGGCTTGCGTACACCTCCCTGAAACACCGGCACACACAACGAAAACAAAGGAGCCAGTCGGCCATGGTCAGCCGGTTGCTGATGTGCTTTTGCGTCATTGTCCTTGCGGGATGCTCGTCGATGAAACCTCAGGATTTCGCTGGCCGCGAGCCACGTTTGGTGCTGGAGGATTATTTCCTAGGCCAGACCAAGGCCTACGGCATTTTCGAAGACCGGTTCGGCAATCTGCGCAGCCAGTTCACCGTCGACATCACAGGCCGGATGGAGGGGAATGAGCTGATCTTGGAGGAGGATTTCCTCTTCGATGACGGGTCGACCGACCGGCGGGTCTGGCGCATCAAGCGAACCGGCGAGAACGGCTATGAGGGCCGCGCGGGCGATGTGAAAGGCGTCGCCGAGGGCGAGGCGTATGGCAACGCGCTCTACTGGACCTATCTGGTCGATCTCAAGATGGGTGAGCGCACGGTGACCGTGCGGTTCAAGGACTGGCTCTACCTCCAGCCGGATGGCGTGCTGGTCAACCGGGCCGACGTGTCCAAATTCGGCATCCGTTTGGGCGAGGTCAGCATCTTTTTCCGCCGCGTGTCTGAGGAGGCAGCGCTCGATATCGCGACCGACGAGGCTCGCGCTGCGTGATCCGCCATTGTTGTCTTTTTGAGTAACTCTTCGAAATAAAAAGGGCCGCCGTTCATTCGTTGGACGGCCTTTTACAGCGGAAATACTTTAAACCAGACTTCGAAGAATTCATATGCCGCCAACTAAGGTGCAACCTAGAGAATTTCATATACAGCTATAGTAAACACGCATTGTGGTTAATACTGAGGTGAATTTTCCTATTGCGGTCAATTAATCGAATTTAAATCGACTATTTCTATTCTTGTTTAGGAATAGTGAGGAAGCGGAGTTGGGCGGATTGCGCCGGTCCCACCGCTTCTGGGGGGCCTCGCCCACGACAAAAGCAAAAACAAACAGGCAAATGGAGGTCACACGATGACCGGTTTCGGAAAGCTCATCAGGCATGGGGCTGCCGCAGCCCTGATCGCCGCTACAGGTTTGGTCGGCTCGTTCACGCCGGCGCAGGCTGCGACGGATCTGACATTTGGAATCGTGCCGCAACAATCGGCCAGCCGGCTGGCGCAAGTCTGGGTGCCCCTGCTTGAACATCTCAGCCAGGAGACGGGTCGGACGATCCGTTTCGAAACGGCCAAGGATATTCCCACCTTCGAGGCATGCCTGGCCCGCGGTGCCTACGACTTTGCCTATATGAACCCCTACCACTACACGACCTTCAACACCGTCGCCGGTTACCAAGCCTTCGCGCGCCAAGCGGAAAAAAGGTTGCGCGGCTTGATCGTCGTTCGGACCGATAGCGACTATCGGAAGCTGGAAGATCTCGACGGCATGGCGGTGGCCTTTCCCTCACCAGCCGCCTTTGGTGCCAGCGTGATCCCTCGCGCCGAGATGCGCGAACGTCAGATGAGCATCACGCCGAACTATGTGAAATCCCATGATTCCGTCTATCGGGCTGTCGTGGCCGGTCTGTTCCCGGCCGGTGGTGGGGTTCTGCGGACCTTCGGCAACATTCCCGAAGACCTGCGGTCCGAACTGCGCGTCCTTTACGAAACCGAGGCATACACGCCCCACGCCTTTGCCGCTCATCCGCGTGTCGAAAACACGCTGGTTGGCGAAATCGCTCAGCACATGCAGGCCTTGCAGAACGATCGGCCCGACTTGCTGGGTGCCATCGGCATGGCTGGCGTGCAAACGGCTATCGACGGTGATTGGGACGATATCCGCTCCCTCAACCTCACGGAAAACCAGACCGAAATCGTTCTCGACGAACGGCTGACATGTCATTCCGGCTAAAAACGGTCCTTGGAATTGCCTTTATTGAAGCCCTGCTGCTCACCATTCTGGTGATCAGCGGGCTTCACTATTTAAGCAGTTCCAACGCCCAACAGCTCGAACAACGGGCGGCGACGACGGCCAAATTGGTCGCGACCATGACGGGCGATGCGGTCATCGCCGTCGATCTGGCGACGCTGGATGTCCTGGTCGAACAGGCCCTGCTCAACCCCGACATTGTCTATCTTCGCATCCGGTCGGCCAGCGACGTCGTGCTCAGCCAGGGCGGGGATGCGGCGGTGCTGGACGAACCGTTTACCGAAGATGGCTCGGTCGACGATGCCTCCAACGACAGGCGCCTCGATATACAGGCGCCGATCACCGTTGGCGGAACGGACTTTGGCCGTGTTGAGCTTGGCCTCTCTACGGCCGCTTTGGAAACAACCTTTGCCGACGCCTTGAAATGGATGGTCGGCATCGCGTTGTCTGAAATGGGGCTTGTCGCGCTGTTGGGCCTGGCGCTGGGGCATTATCTGACCCACCAGCTGACCCGACTCAACAAAGGCGCTGAGAAAGTCGCCGGCGGGGAGTTCGGCTATCAGATCCCCGTTGTCGGGCGGGACGAGCTGGCGGCGACGGCCCAGTGCTTCAATTCCATGTCCACCTCGCTTGCCGACTATGCCGCGATCGCCGAGAAGGCGCGTCAGGATGCCGAGGCGGGGCGCGCGATGGCGGAAAGCACGCTCAAGGACGCACTCGACAGCATGGGCGACGGCGTTCTGGTGGCCGACCCCTCGGGCGAGGTCATCCTCGCCAATGCCAGCTATCGAACGATGTACGGCCTGGGCGATCAGACGCCCAAGTCCGTTGAAGCCGCCTTCGCTCAGGAAGCGCTCTTGAACGATCAGGATCAGGCCGGTTACGTGATGAAGCGGTTGACCTGGCTCGAAAATCTCACCCAGCACCCGCGCTGGGAGGTTGACCTGACAAATGGCCGGCATTTGCTCGTCTCTCAACATCCGATGACTAAGGGTGGGGTGGTCATCGTCCAAACCGATGTCAGCGAGCTTTACCAGGCGCTGGAAGAAAACCGTCAGCTCCATTTGGAGCTGGTCCAAAAGCAACGAACCGAGGCGATGAACACTTTAGCCGGCGGCGTGGCTCACGAAATCAACACGCCGGCTCAGATCATCGCCGACAATGCGCGGTTCGTGGCGGAGACGATTGCCGAGGTCTTTGCGGTCATCGACAAGGCCACCTCGGGCGACCAGTCCAGTGCCACGGATCTCAAGACAGATTTGGACGCGATGGATTGGGCTGATCTGCGGTTGGAGATCCCCGAATCCCTTGCGGACCTGGCCGACGGCACCGCGCGGGTGCGTGATCTGGTTTCGACCTTCAAACAGCTTGCCGCTCCGGGGGGCGAAATCGCCTGCCCAACCGACCTGGCCGAGGCGGTCTATTCCGTCGTCGAGGGCACAAAATCAACCTGGCAGCGCTTTGCCGAGTTGGAAATCGAGGTGGCCGAGACCATGCCACCGGTGCCTTGCCAGGTTGGCCAGATCAAGCAGGTCATCCACCATCTCTTGGTTAATGCGGTCCACGCGATCGAAGATAAGGGTGGCGACGGCCCTGGGCTGATCACCATCCGGCTGGGACATGAGCAATCCGAGGCCATGATCGAGGTCTGCGACAATGGTTGCGGCATTCCTCCGGCTGACCTCGGGCGCATCTATGATGTGATGTTCACCACCAAGGAGCCGGGCCGGGGCACGGGCCAGGGGCTGGCGCTTTGCCAGACGATCGTGGGACGGGGCCATGGCGGCCGCATCATCGTCGATTCAACGGTCGGTCACGCAACCTGTTTCAAGGTCATGCTGCCGCTGACACCGCCTCAAGCGGCGGACTCTCCGATTTTGGAATCCGAGCCGGCTGATCCTTAAACCGCTGGGGTCGGTCGTTGATCGTCGATGACCTTGCCGTCATTCGGCAGCTCGCCCGGCAGCACGAACAGGACCTCCACGCGAACACCGCATTCGGCGCGCGCCGCATCGGCCAGTTTGTCGGCCAAACCTGGCTCGGGATTGGCGGACGCTTCGCACAGCAGGCTGACCCCGTCACGGCCTTCGGCTTCGGTGACCTGAAGACGCGCCTTGGGAATGCCCTCGAACCCGGCAATGGCGGCCTGCACCTGGCGGGGGTGGACGAACATGCCGCGCACCTTGGTGATCTGGTCGGCCCGGCCCATCCAACCCTTCAGGCGGCGCGCTGTGCGTCCCGCCTTGTCGGTGACGGTAGGGGCGAAGGCGGACAGATCGCCCGTGGCAAACCGGATCAGCGGATAGTGGGGCTCGAAGGTGGTGACCACCACCTCACCAACCTCGCCATCAGCCACCGGATCGCCGGTGCCGGTTCGCACGATCTCGACGATGCAATGCTCATCCAGTGCCATGCCGGCGGCAGGATCGTCGGTTTCATAGGCGACCAGCCCCAACTCGGCCGTGCCATAACACTGCCGCACGCTGATCCCCCGGCCCGCATAGCCCTCGCGGAGGGAGGGGAACAGCGGTCCCCCGGTGACCAGCGCCTTGGTCACGCCGGTGATCGATTGGCCCAGCGCATCGGCCTTTTCCAGGATAACGCTCAAAAAATCGGGCGTGCCGACATAGCCGTTGATGCCCAGGCGCACAAAGGCGGCGGCCTGGGTATCGCTGTTGCCGACCCCGCCGGGGAAGACGGCACAGCCCAGGGCGGCGCAGGCCCGGTCGAACAGAAATCCCGCCGGCGTCAGGTGATAGCTGAAACAGTTGGCCACCCGGTCGCCGCGGCGAAAGCCGGCCGCGTGCAGGGCCCGCTCCATACGCCATTGCGAAAGACCACCATGCGCCGTCGCTGGCCCTTCCGGCTCCGCAATCGGACCGGGGGAAAAGAAAAGATGGCTCATTCCGCCGGGCGGTGTGGTGCCGAGACCGCCAAGCGGTGGGTCGGCTTCTTGCATCTCGACCAGCTCGCTCTTTCTAAGGAGCGGCAGGCCGGCCAGATCAGTGCGGTCGGCTACGCCGGCGGGCTCGACCTCCACCAACGCCTTGGCCCAATAGGGCGCACCCGATTTCGCGTGGCTGAGCTGTTCCCTCAGCGCCGCAAACAAGGCGCTTTCCCGCTCGTCCTGGCTGCGGGTCTCGAGCGCATCGAATGGCGCGTCGGCACTCACAGCCAGCGCTTCCGGCGCTTGAAGGATTTGACCGACTTGAAACTCTTGCGCTCGCCACCGCCCAAATAGAATTCCTTGACGTCCTCATTCTCCGCCAGCTCGGCGGCCGGGCCGTCCAGCACGATCTTGCCGTTTTCCATGACATAGCCGTAATCGGCGTTCTTCAAAGCGATGTTGGCGTTCTGCTCGACCAGCAGGATCGAGATGCCCAACTCCTGGTTCAGCCGCCGGATGATGCCGAACACCTCCTTGACCAGCAGCGGCGACAAACCCATCGAGGGCTCGTCCATCAGGATCAGCTTGGGCCGGGCCATCAGCGCCCGCCCGATGGCCAGCATCTGCTGTTCACCGCCCGAAAGATAACCGGCTAGACCGTTGCGATCTCGCAATCGAGGGAAGTAGGAGAAAACCTGATCGATCTCCTCCCCGATCTTGGCATCCCGCCGGGTAAAGGCGCCCAGCCGCAGATTTTCGGTCACCGTCATGTCCTGGACGATGCCGCGCCCTTCCATCACCAGAAAGATGCCTTTGCGCACCTTCTCATCGGCCGGCCAGTGGGTGATGTCCTGGCCGTCATAGCGGACCTCGCCGCGCGGCACCTCGCCATCCTCGGTGTCCAGCAGCCCGGCGATGGCTTTCAGAGTGGTCGATTTGCCGGCGCCGTTGGCGCCCAGCAGCGTGGTGATCTGCCCGCGCTTGGCGGTCAGTGACATGCCGCGCAGCACCAGGATCACATCGTTGAACACCACTTCGATGTTGTTCAGCGACAGGATCGCGTCATCGGCGCTCTGGCTTGCCGGGTGTTCCGCTAACTCTGCGACGGCCATCGTCTTTGTTCCCGTTCGGGGGTCGCCGGCAGCCCTAAGGCCGCCGGCGAACCTCCGGCCTCAGTAGCCGATCCAGTCTTCGCGGCGCGGCAGCGTGGTCTCGGCAATACGCTCGATTTCCACTCCGCCATCGGTCAGCGAACCGCGGTTGATGGCCACGGTCATCAGCCCGCGATGGTCCTGATCGGTCCAGGTCGAAGGCAGGCAGACACCTTCCAGCCCGGCCGGCACCCAATCCTGGGTGGCGTACATGCCGTTCCGGATGTTCTCGCCGGTCAGCCCGCCATTGGCCTTGGCCCACTGCATGGCCTCTTTCATGTAATAGGCCGCGCAGACGCCCCGGATGTAGTGGTGGGTCACGGTCTGATCGCCCATGCCCTCACCGGCTTCGACGATGGCCTCGATGGTGGCCATGCCCGGCACGTCCTGGCCGTAGAACGGCGTAGAGGAGGGGAAGATCAGATCCTGCGCCTCGGCCGCCTCGATGGTCAGGTAATCGCCGGCCCAGGGGTTGCCCATATAGGTGGCTTCCACCCCGACCGTGCCACAGGAATTCAGCAGCGAAACCACCGATCCGCCCAGATTGCCCATGAAGACATATTGAGCGCCCGATTCCTTGATCGTCAGGCATTGGGCCTTGAAGTCGCCCGGGGCCAGCGGCACGACCACGGGGGACGCGACGGTAAAGCCCAGCTCGGCGGCATATTCACCGCAGGCTTCCTTGGGCGCGTTCGGATAGGGGTGGTTGTCGCCCGTATGGATGAAGGTCGGATCGGCAACGCCGTTGGCCTTAGCATCTTCCATCGCCCATTGCACCAGGGCGCGGCAGGCATCCGAATAGGACGGGCCGTAGAAGAAGTTGTACGGCGCCGGCTTTTCGGTCTTGGGGTTCTTGCCCGTCGGGTCGGTCAGGTGAGCGGAGTACGAGGCCGACCAAACCGGGATCTGGTCCTTGGCGACGAAGCTGATCAAGGCCTCGGTATCGCCGGTGCCCCAGCCCTGCATGGCAACCATGCCGTTCGACACCCAACGCTTATAGGTCGCGATGGCATCGGGCACCTTATAGGAGTAATCGACCGTATTCAGATCGATCATCGTGCCGTCGATGCCGCCATTGGCGTTGATATAGGCCACCGCATCGGCGACGCCCGGCCCGTAATGCTTGCCGACAAAGGCCGTCGGGCCGGTGTAATCGACCAGATGGCCGACGACGACGCTGTCCTGCGCCAAGGTCGACCCGCTGGTCAGAAGGGCCGCTAGCAGTGCGGCCGCCGTAATCTTTTTGGTCATATTCAATTCCTCCCAATCGTTTCGGCGCCCTGTTTTTTGGTCCACGACGCCTCCGGACCTCCCGTCGCATGGCTAGTGCGAGAATGGATATAATTTCCAACTGGCGCGGATCAGGCGCCAGCGGTGGATCAGCCCCTCGGGCTCGAAGATCAGGAACAGCACGATGGCCGCCCCGACCGACATCTCCTTCACATACGGCACGCCCTGCTGCATGGCCGGAAAGATGTCGGCCACCCCGCTGGCCAGCCCTTCCATGACTTGCGGCAACAACAGGATGAACGCCGTGCCCAAAATCGACCCAGCGACCGATCCCAGCCCGCCGATGATGATCATCGCCAGGAACTGGATCGACAGCAGGATGGTGAACCCCTCGCCCGAGACGAAACCCAGGTAATGGCCGTACAAAGCTCCGCCCAAGCCGGCGAAGAAGCTCGACACGCCGAAGGACAGCACCCGGTACTTGGTTAGATTAATGCCCATGATCTCTGCGGACAGGTAATGATCGCGCACGGCGACAAAGGCGCGCCCGTCCCGGCTGCGCATCAGATTGGCCACGGCGATGATCGAGACGACCAGCCAGAACAGCACCAGATAGAAATAGGTCTGGTCGGAATCGATGTTCAGCCCGAACAGGCTGGGCGTTTCGGCCAGGCTGCCATAGGGCCCGCCGGTGAACCATTCGGCCCGGGCGAAGAAATCCTGCAGGATGAACTGCGAGGCCAGGGTCGCGATCGCCAGATACAGGCCCTTCAGCCGTGCCGCCGGCAGCCCGAAGATCATGCCCACCGCCGTGGTGAAAACCCCGGCCAGCGGGATGGAAATCAGGGCGGGAATGCCCAGCGAGCTGCTCAGATAGGCCGAACAGAACGCCCCGAACCCGAAGAAGGCGCTGTGCCCCAGCGAGATCTGGCCCGTATTGCCGACCAGCACGTTCAACCCGATGGCGGCGATGCCATAGATGCCGATCAGGATCAGCTGGCTCAGCAAATAGCCGCTGCCCCAGAAGGGGATGGTCAGGCAAAACCCGATGGCCGCGATGGCGGCCCAGCGGTCGAAATCGGTCTGGGCCAGCCGCATATCGGCGCGGTAGCTGGTGCGGAAATCGCCGGCCGGGCGGGGATTGGGCACATGGCTCATGGCGCTGCTACCTCAAATCCGCTCGATGTCTTTGGTGCCGAACAGCCCATAGGGCCGGATCATCAAGATGATGATCAGCACATAGAACGGCGCCACGGTGTACATGTTGCCAAGCTGGAAGAACTGGCCGTCGATAAACTCGGCCATGTTCTCCAGCACACCGATGATGATGCCGCCGACGATGGCCCCGACGATGGAATCGAGCCCGCCAACGATGACGGCGGGAAACACCTTGATGCCGATGATGGCCAGACTGTTCGACACGGTATTGACCAGCCCCAGCACCACCCCGGCGATGCCGGACACCAGAGCGGAGATCGCCCAGGCGATGGCAAAGACCTGCTTGATTGAAATGCCCAGGCTCTGAGCGATCTGCTGGTCGAAGGCCGTGGCCCGCATGGCCAGGCCCCATTTGGACACCCGGAAGAACCAGAAGAACACCACCATCACGATCAGCGACAGCACCAGGCTCAGCAAATAGGCGCTTTCGATATTCATGCCGCCGATGGTCACGACGGAATTGGTGAAGACGTCGGGGAACCGTTCGGCATTGTTGCCGAACACCCAGTTCATCAGCGCCTGCATAAAGATCGAGATGCCGATGGTCGCCATGATGACGGAGATGACCGGCTCGCCGATCAGGGGCCGCAGCACCACCACCTGGATGACCAGGCCGAAGATGGTCATAAACACCAGGCTGAACACGAAGGCCGCCGCAAAGGGCAGCCCCATATCGGATACCAGCCACAAACAGGCCCAGGCCCCCAGCACCACGAACTCGCCCTGGGCGAAATTCACCACCTGGGTGGATTTGTAGATCAGCACGAAACACATCGCGACGACGCCGTACAGCATGCCGACGATGATGCCGTTGATCAGCAATTGCAGCAGCAGATCCAAATTCATGCCGCGCCCCCATCCGCCTGGGCCGCTGAGGTCGGTTCGACCTTCAAGGTCGTCACGACCCGCTGGCTGGTGCCGTCCTGGAAATGGATCACCGTGTCGATATCGACGTGGTCGCGGCCCTCGAAAATCGTGTCGATGATGTCGGTGTATTTCTCGCCGATGACCCCGCGCCGCACCTTTCGGGTTCGGGTCAGCTCGCCATCATCGGCATCCAGTTCCTTGTACAGCAGCACGAAACTGCGGATGCGCTGGGCCGGTGGCAGCGTCTCGTTGACCTTGTCCACCTCCTCCCGGATCAGGCCATAGACCTCGGGCTGGGCCGCCAGGTCGGAATAGGTGGTAAAGCGGATGCGCCGTTCCTCGGCCCATTTGGTCAGGATGGAAAAGCGGATGCAGATGATCGCCGCCAAGTAGGGCCGGTCCTTGCCCAGGATCACCGCCTCGGCGATGTAGGTCGAGAATTTCAGCTTGTTCTCGATGAATTGCGGCGAGAAGCGGACGCCCGTCGAGGTGCTCGCCAGATCCTTGATCCGGTCGATGACCACCAGGTGTTTCTTGTCGGTCAGATAGCCGGCATCGCCGGTCAGGAACCAACCATCGGCATCGAAGGACTTGGTGGTCGCTTCCTCATTCTTGAAATAGCCGTTCATCATGTTGGGGTGGCGCACCAGCACCTCGCCCAGCCCTTCGCTGTCGGGGTCCTTGATGCGCAGCTCGCAGCCGGGCATCGGCAGACCGACCGTCTCGTTGTCGACATCGTCCAGCCTGTGCACCGTGTGGGCGCCCATGGCCTCGGTCTGGCCGTACAGTTGCTTCAGCGGCACGCCCATGGCCTGGAAATAGCGGAAGGTGTCCGGCCCCATGGCCGCCCCGCCCGTCGCCGCCGATTGCAGCCGGCTATAGCCAAGCCGGTCGCGCAAAGCGCGGAAGACGGTCCATTCGGCCAGTCCGCCCGTGCGGCCGGCCTGCATCGCCTTCATCCCGACCTCGGTGCCCCAATTGTACAGGGCCCGCTTCCAACGGCTGGCCTCGATGATGCGGGATCGGATATCGGCGGCCACCACCTCCCAAACGCGCGGCGACAGCAGAATGAAGGTCGGCCCGATCTCCCGCAGGTCCGACATCGCCGTGTGCTGTTCCTCGGCGAAGTTCACCTTCATGCGCGAGATCAGGTTCCAGGCGACGGAGTACATCTGCTCCATCACCCAGGACAGCGGCAGCACGGCCAGATACTCATCCTCCGGCCCGCGCGGATCGGCCCGCAAATAGGAAACCGCGTGCCCCAGCAAGGCGGCCGATCGCCACATGGCCAGCTTGGGATGGGCGGTGGTGCCGGAGGTGGTGCACAGGATGGCGACATCGTCGCCCTGGGTCTGTTCGACCAGCTTGGCATAGGCCGCCATTCCGCCTTGCCGTTCGCCCAGCTCCTCCAGATCACCCATGCTGATCAGGCGCGGATCGTCGTATTTGCGCATGCCGCGCGGGTCGTGAAAGACGATCTTTTGAACGCTGGGGATCTGCTCTCCCAGGTTCAGCAGCTTGTCGACCTGCTCCTCATCCTCCGCGACGATGATCTTGGGCTGGGCGGTGGAGACCAGATATTCGATCTCCGCCTCCAACGCGTCGCGATAGATGCCCAGGCTCATCGCCCGGCAGGCATGGGTGGCAATTTCCGCCCAGACCCATTCGGGCCGGTTGTCGCCGATATTGGCCACCACATCGCCCTTGCCGAGACCCAACGCCTGAAAGCCCAAGGCGATCCGCCCGACATGCTCGTTCATCTGGGCCCAGGTAAACGTCTGCCAGATGCCGAATTCTTTTTCGCGCTGGGCAACGTCATTGCCGTACTGAGCGGCGTTGTGAGCCAGCAGCTTGGGCAATGTGTCGAACCGGGAGACATCGCCCAGATGGGCAGCGGCGGCGGGCCAGGCGCAGTCATCCCCCCGCGCTTCTAAAACGCTTCCTGTGCTGGGAGCCGACGCAATGGGGGCCGCTGCCATCGCCGCGGTCATCAGCCGGCCTCCGCATAGTCGTCATGCAGCAGCTCGTCTTCCTCGCCCAGATAGGCGTGTTTGACATGCTCATCCTCCATGACTTCGGAGGGCAATCCGCCGGCGATCTTTTTGCCGAAATCCAGCACGATCACCCGGTCGGACAGATCCATGACCACGCCCATATCGTGCTCGATCATGGTGATGGTGGTGCCGAACTCCTGATTGATGTCGACGACGTAACGGGCCATGTCCTCCTTCTCTTCGAAGTTCATGCCCGCCATCGGCTCGTCCAGCAGGATCAGCTCCGGCTCGATGGCGATCGCCCGCGCCAGCTCGACCCGCTTGCGCAAGCCATAGGGCAGCGTCCCCGCCGGCTCGTTGCGCACATGCTGAATTTCCAGGAAATCGATGATTTCCTCGACCCGACGCCGGTGCTCCAGCTCCTCCTTCTGCGCCCCGCCGACCCAGTACAGCATGCCGGTCAGGAAGTTGTTCTTCAGCAGGTGGTGGCGGCCGACCAGGATGTTGTTCAGCACGCTCATATGGCCGAACAGCGCCAGGTTCTGAAAGGTACGGCCGATGCCCATGCGCGCCCGATCGTTGATCGACCGGCCCAGCAGTGATTTGCCTTTGAACAGGATTTCGCCCTCGCTGGGGCGATAGCGGCCGGAGATGCAGTTCAGCGCCGAGGTTTTGCCTGCGCCGTTCGGCCCGATGATGGAAAAGATCTCGCCCTTGCGCACCTCGAAGCTGACATTGCTGAGCGCGCGCACGCCCCCGAACCGAAGCGACACGTCACGAAGCTCCAGCAAAGCCTCGCCCTTCTCCACGCGATCTCCTCCCATCTAGCCGCCTTAGGGCGGTCTGCTTGTATGGTTGTTGGACCCGAAGAATGTTGCCAGACTTTTGCAAGCCGGTGGCAATGCCGCCGCGCTGTGGGAGGGATAAGGTGACGGACGCAAAAGTTGCCGAACAAGAAATCCTTGGCCTGATCGAGGCCGGGTTGGACAAGATCGACCAGGGCGTGACGGTGTTCGACCGTGACCTGCGGTTGGTTTTCGCCAACCACCCTCTGCTTGACCTGCTCGACATCCCCGCTGAATTGATTGAGCCGGGCGCCTCCTTTGCCGATGTCGTGCGCTACAACGCGGTGCGGGGCGAATACGGGCCGGGCGATCCGGAAAAACAGGTCGCCGAGCGCGTGGCCAAGGCGCGGCAGTTCGAGACCCACACCTTGGAACGCATACGGCCGAACGGCACCGTTTTGCGCATCAGCGGCTGGCCGCTGCCCGATGGTGGCTTTGCCACGATCTATACCGACGTCACCGACCAGCGGAACCGCGAGGCCCGCCTTCAGAAGGAGGTCTCCAGCCGCACCGCCGATCTGCGCCGCAACGAGGCCCGGCTGCGCATGATCGCCAACGAGGTGCCGGCCGGCATCGCCTATCTCGACCGGGGCGAAATCTTTCGCTTCGCCAATGCCCGTTTCGCCGGCGCCTACGATCTGACGGTCGATTCCATCATCGGCCTGCCCGCCCGGCAGGTGCTGGCCGAACAGACCATGGACGCCGTCCAACCCTATTTCGACCGCGCCCAATTGGGTGAGGAGGTTGATTTCGATCATACGCTATGGCTACCGAACGACCGCACAATCGAGGTCCGCACCTTCCTGCGCCCGGAGCGCGAGCATGCGGAAACCGAGCGGGGCTTTTACGTGCTGTCCATCTATGTCGGCCGGCAAAAGCGCGCCGCCGAAGCGTTGCAACAGGCGCAGAAGATGGAAGCGCTGGGAACGCTGTCCGCCGGCATCGCCCATGATTTCAACAATCTGCTGACCGTCATACTTGGGAACCTGACCCCCCTGTCCGAACGGCTGGACGACACCGGCCAGCGCGAAACGCTACTGGCGCCCGCCCTGCGGGCGGCCCGGCGCGGCGCCGATCTGACCAAGCGTCTGCTGGCCGTCGCCCGCCGCCAGGCCCTCGAACCGACGCCCGTGGACGTCCCCGAAACCGCCCGGACAATCGTTGAGCTGTTCCGCCGGTCCCTGCCCGAGGGCGTCGAGCTGACTCTCAGCGAACCGGCCCTTCCGGCCATCGCCTTCGTCGACCGCGCCCAGCTCGAAAACGCGCTTTTAAACCTGGCCGTTAACGCGCGGGACGCCGTGGGGGCTGCAGGGCGGATCGAGATCGGCATCACCCAGCGTCACCTCAATGTGGCTCAAGCCCGGCCCCTGGATCTGACCCCCGGCGATTACGTCGAAATCCGCTGTCGAGACGACGGCAGCGGGGTCGACAAGGCGGTCACCGACAGGGTGTTCGAACCCTTCTTCACCACAAAATCCGATAGCGGTGGCACCGGGCTGGGCCTGTCCGTCGTCTATGGTTTCGTCCGCGAAAGCGACGGCGCGATCTCCTTCGACAGTGCCCCGGGGGCGGGAACCGACGTGCGCATCCTACTGCCCGCCTCGGACGAGCCGGTCGAGCCTTTGCAGCCGATCGACAAGGCCGAGCTGGATTTCGCCGGCCGCTATGCCGGGCTGCTGGCCCTGCTGGTCGATGATGATGACGAGGTGCGCAGGGTCCTGCGCCGCGACCTGGTCTCCATGGGCTTGGGCGTCGTCGAGGCGGAAGGCAGCGATGATGCGCTGACCTTGGCCCAGACGGTGGAAAAGATCGACGTGGTGCTGACCGACGTCGCCATGCCCGGCCCGATCTCGGGCATTGGATTGGGCAAGCAGTTGGCCGAGCTGCGGCCCAACCTGCCCATCCTCTACATCACCGGCCATGGCCGTGAACGGGTGATCGATTCCATCGGCAAACCCGCCCAAACCCTCGTCCTGGAAAAGCCGGTGGAGCGTCGCCAGATCGCCCAGGCGCTCGATCAGTTGCTGTCGGATCGCCTGTACGCCCAGTCCGGGGCCGACGCATGACCGATCCGTCCGGCGAGGTGTACCTGCTGGAAGACGATGTCGATGTCGCCGATGTCTTCAGCCGCCAGCTTGAGCAGGACGGGTTTTCGGTCCGGGTCTGCCCGACGGTCGCCAGCTTTGCCTCGGCCGCCAAGAATCGGGCCCCCACCCTGGCGGTCATCGATCTCGGCCTGCCCGATGGCGACGGCCTCGCCCTGCTGGGCGGCATTCTGACCGACCTCGACATCCCCTGCATCGTCGTGACCGGGCGCGGGGCGCTGAACGACCGGCTCGATGCGCTCGACCGGGGCGCGGACGACTATTTGGTCAAACCCATCGATCCGCGAGAGTTGGTTGCCCGCGTGCGGGCCGTCCTGCGGCGCAGCGAGTCGGCCAAACGGCCCGACCGCCAGGAACCCGCCACGACTGTTGCCAGTTTCGCCGGCTGGCGGGCCGATTTCGGCAAGCTGATGTTGACCGGGCCTGACGGTAAAACAGCCCCCCTTAGCCAGGCCGACGCCGTCCTGTTAAAAGTGTTGCTGGACGCGCCGGGCCGGGTGCTCTCGCGTGACTATCTGCTCGATGCGTGCGATGTGGGGGACGAGGAGTTGTTCGACCGCAGCATTGATGTGCGCATCTCCCGCTTGCGCAAGAAACTGCGCGATTCCCCGCAGAGCCCGGCCCATATCCGCACGGTCTATGGCGCTGGCTATGTCTTCGCTTCGCCGGTCGTATGGGAGGACCCCGCCGCTTGACCGACACTCAGATAAATGCCGCGGAACTCGTGTTTCCGGCCCCCAAACCCGTTACCTTGCCGATTGCGGGGACCCAGGCCCTGTTTCCCGTCCACCGCCTCTATTGCGTCGGCCGCAACTACGCCGCCCATGCCGTCGAAATGGGCCACGACCCCGATCAGGAACCACCCTTCTTCTTCCAGAAATCGCCAGACACGATTTTGCAGCCCGGCGAGCCCTTTCCCTATCCATCCGGGACACAAGACGTGCATTACGAAATGGAGCACGTCATAGCCCTTGGGGCAGGTGGTTCCAACATTTCCGCTGATTGGGCGCTCGATCACGTCTACGGCTATGCAGTCGGGCTCGATATGACGCGGCGGGATTTGCAATCCCAGGCCAAGAAGCTCGGCCGCCCTTGGGAGGTCGGCAAATCCTTCGACCATTCAGCCCCCATGTCCGCCATCCATCCGGTCGCCGGTATTGGCCATCCCGCCAGCGGTGCGGTGCGCTTATCTGTCAACGGCGAGATCCGGCAGGAGGGCGATCTGGATCAGATGATCTGGAAGCCTCAGGAAATCATTGCCCACCTTTCGCGGCTGTTCACCTTGCAGCCGGGCGATCTCATCATGACCGGCACACCGGCGGGCGTCGGGCCGATCGAGCGCGGCGATCTGATCACCGGCGAGGTCGAAGGGATCGCCGGCCTGCGGGTAGACGTGGTCTAACGCACTGCCAACGGCTGGGTCAGGCTTTTCATCAGCATACGCCGCGCGGGCGGAAGAAAGCGTCCGGCATCCAGCAAAGCCTGGCGCGCCAGTTTGGCCGGCAGGCTTTCCCGGGCATAAAGCTCGGCGATCGCCATGGTCGACCAATACATTCCGGCCGACAGCCGGCGATGTTCACGGGCATAGGCGGTTAGCGCGGTCGGATCGGCCGGTCCCCGCCCGCGTGCCAGGGCCTTGCGAATCTGACCGGCCAGGATCGACTGCCCCTGGACGCCCAGATTGAACCCATGGGCGGTGATCGGGTGCATGCCCACCGCCGCATCGCCCACCAGCGCAAAGCCGGGGCAGACGAACCGGTTGGCGTTGGTGCTGATCAGCGGATAGGAAAAGCGATCCGACAGGGCCATCATGTCGCCGAACCGGCGATCGAGCCGCTGGTTGGCGGCTTCCAGATAATCCTGCCCGTCCAGCGCCATCTGGCGCTTGGCCTCCTCGTGCGACAGGGTCTGGGCAATCGAGCCCTGGTTGTCGTTCAGCGGTAGGACCGCGATCGTGCCGCCCGGCAGAAAGCACTCCCAGGCCGTGCTGTCATGCGGCAGCTCGAGCTGGACCTTGGTAACGATCATCGTCTTGCCGAAATCATGGGTCGAAGCCGTGATTCCGGCCATGCCTCGGGCGGCGGAAAACCGCGTGTCGGCCGCGACGACCAGATCGGCCGTAATCTCCCGCCCATCGGCCAGGGTCACCGTGCCGCCCTCCGGACCGGTGGCCAGATCCACCATCTCCGCCCCGGTCATAAGCCCGCTTCGATCCCCCGCCGAATAGGCCTTGAACAGCGCCCGCCGGATGACATTGTTGGCGACAAAGCAACCCAGCTGGTCCTCGCCGACCGCGTTCGGGTCGAAATGCAAGGGGGCATTCCAACGGCCATTGATCACTTTGGCCGAGCTAAGCGGCGAAATCTCGTTTGGCTTGATATGCGACCAGGCGCCGATCTTCTTCAGAATATCGACGGACCGCAGGGACAGTGCGATCTCCCGCCCATCATAGGCCGGCTTGGCAAGCGCCGTCTCGCTCTGCCGTTCCACCAGCCGAACATCCAGCCCCGTCGCGCGCAGCGACAGGGCAAAGGACAACCCCGCCGGCCCCGCGCCGATAATCAGCACGTCACAGCGGTCGCGGGCATTCGTGGCTTTGGAGTTGGCCATGGCTACTTTCGATAAGGCTTCTCGACAAACCTGGCAACGGGCGTGTTGCCAAGCTTGAGATAGATCAGATTCGGCATTTGCCGAGGGTCTAGGCGGTTGAACCGTTGGTCCAGCGCAAATGATCCCGCGACAGCTCGGCGACCGACCGCACCCCCATCAAACGCATATCCCGCTCGATCTCGGTGCGCAGCAGGCCCAGCGCCCGTTCGACGCCGGCCTGCCCCGCCGCCGCCAGGGGAAACAGATAGGCCCGCCCGACGCCCACGGCCTTGGCGCCCATCGACAGGGCCTTCAGCACATGGGTGCCGCGTTGCACGCCGCCATCCATCAGCACGTCGATCTCGTCGCCGACGGCGTCGACGATCTCGCCCAGCTGATCGAACGGCGTGCGCGAGCCGTCCAGCTGCCGGCCGCCATGGTTGGATAGCACGATGCCGGTACAGCCGATCGATTTGGCCCGCCGGGCATCTTCGACCGACATGACGCCCTTCAGGCAATACTGCCCGTCCCATTCGGCAACCATTTCCGCCACATCGTCCCAGTCCATCGACTGGTCCAACATCTCGGTAAAATACTTGCCGATGGAAACGGCCCCGCCGCTCATATCGACATGCTCGTCCAGTTGGGGCAGGCGAAAGCTTTCATGGGTGATGTAGTTTATGCCCCAGGCCGGCTTGATGGCGAACTGGATCATGCCGCCCAGGGTCAGCTTGAAGGGAATGGAAAATCCCGTCCGCAAATCCCGCTCGCGGTTGCCGCCGGTGATGCTGTCCACGGTCAGCATCATGACCTCGACGCCGGCCTCCTTGGCCCGCTGCATCATCGCCCGGTTCAGCCCGCGATCCTTGTGGAAATAGAACTGATAGACCTGCGGCGTGTCGTGCTTCTTGCGCAGCTCCTCTAGGCTAACCGTGCCCAGCGAGGAAACCCCGAACATGGTCCCGAATTCCGCCGCCGCCGCCCCCACGGCCCGCTCGCCCCGGTGATGAAACAGCCTCTGCAGCGCAGTGGGTGAACAATAGACCGGCATCGCCAGTTTTTGCCCCATCACCGTGACGGAAAGATCGATGTCCCTTACCCCCCGCAGGACGTTCGGCACCAAATCAGCGGCTTCGAAACTGGCGGTATTCTTACGATAGGTCACCTCATCATCCGCAGCCCCATCAATGTAGTTAAAAATCGGCCCCGGCAAACGCCGGCGGGCAAGCTTTCGAAAATCATGAAAATTGTGGCAGTCGGCGAGACGCATTGGACGAGGGGCCTTTAGTGAGCGGTCGAGAAGCAAAATATACGCACGAAGGATGTTAAATGCACTGGCGCGAGCCAGCGCAAATGAATGACCAGTTAGTTTGGCGTCTCATCGGACTTACATCAGACGAACATCAATCCTAAACAAAGATCTGAGGATAACGAAAAAACGTATGAGAATTTGCCGATTTCGCGCGAGTTTAGACGGCTTTTTCTAGATTGTACAAACATCGCGTTTGAACAAATTCATTTTAGTTTTCATTCTCTACACAAAACGAAACTTTTCGTAACATATTTTATTCAACTTCGCTAATTTTAATATCCGGACCCAATTTAGTAATATAGCAGATTGAGATCTACGATTACGTTTTACATTCAACTAGGCAAAAACACATTAATTTTCAGAATTGTTACGAACCAAAGCTCTGCATGATAATTTAGTCCGTCCAAAAATTCGCTAGCGAAACTCTGCCTACGTAGTGCGGCCTGGGTGATGTACATCCAATGCCTCGGTTATCCCTTCGGCGAAATTCTCAACCATATTCCCAAGCGTATACAAACGACTTGCCGCAACTGCACCCGACGATAAGCGCGCCATCTCATTTTGATCGCTTAACAGCGAAACGGTCGCATCAACAAAGTCGCTGATTTGGTCGAGAGTGACAATCCCATTGCTGTCATCCAAGTAAGCGATTTCCGGGCTATGGATCCCGCAATTCGTAGTCACAATGGGAAGTCCTGCACTGAAAGCATCCAGAATTCCGAGACCCACTAATCCAGGATTTAGCACGACGTCCGCAAGGGCCAGTGCGAGGGCCTTCTGCCTGCCAACCTGCGGCCCGACATAATGTAACCAGGAATGAACAGCAGCTTTATCCCGAATAAATGCCTCATCTGGGCCCGCTCCAACAATGAGCAATTGAAACCCGGGAACGAGCCTCCCAATTTCCTCGGAAGCGGCAACAAGAAAATCAAGCCTCTTATAGGAGTAAAGTGATCCGATGAATATTGCAGTCGGGCCATTTCCCAAACCTATGGAAATTCTAAACGCGGATAAATCCATTGGACAAATTGAGTTCAATTCAGATTTCAACTCCTCGACATCTATTGCATTGTTAAGACAAGTAACGCGAGTTTCAGGAAACCCTGACTTGCAGATGAGCCGCACGCTCAGCTTTGAGTAGGCAAACCACCAGTCGACTTGCCGTGTCGACCACCTTTTGTACCTTTCACTCAAACTTTGAGCATTACCCTGGAGATTAGCGCCATGCCCCCAAAACGCGAGGCGCATGTTCTTTGGTCGCTTAAGTAAGAGTAAATGGTTAGCCAAAAGAACATTTTCTTGTGTAATCACAACAAGTTCACTATTTGAGGCAAAATTTATGAATGGTTGCCAACATAATCCGCCAGGTAAATATCGCGTTGTTACCAGTTTTGCCCAATCAATACGCCCATGATCCTGTTTGCTCTTTTCCTCGACTCTTCCTTCGCCAACTATTAGTTGAAGTTCAATGCCCGACTTAAGCAAACGCATACGCAACTGTTCAAATAACGGCACGCGATAATGCGTCAACCTCCGCTGGACAATTGAAACTCTCCGCACGATCGATCCCACTCAAAAGACGATACTTGACACGGCAGGACGCATCAAAACGTCAATGGCATTCTCATAGATCCAAGGCGAAAGTTCAAAGTAGTAAAAGAAGATAAATGGCATTACCAACCCAAGTACCGTTGCTAATGTTCTTGCCGAACTAAACCTGCCCACAAGGTAGGCAGTTGGAACCGGTAGACCCAAGCATACATATAGGAACACCCGAACCGCTGGCTCCGACAATCCAGAAAGCGTAAAAATAACAGGCGAAATGGACAAAAGTAGATACATCGTCAATGCAGAATAAATTTCATAGTAGTGAGACATTATGTGAGGCCGTCGGTCGCTTCTGAGATGCGTCAGGGCTAAAACTGAACAAAATGTACAAAATAGAGCGAAACCTATCGCGAAAAGAGATAAGTCGTTCAGCTGAAAAAACGAATCTTGCGAAAATCTTTGCAGTGTGTAAGTGACGATAGCAGGCACACCAAGCTGGCTCAGAATATCACTGAAACCTGCAAGTGAGCGAATGGTAAATAGAATTGCTACGAGCATCATTATACTTAATAAAATTACCTTATTTGTGAATCTTCTGGCTAATACAAGAACAACTGGCAAGAAAAAGAAAATTAGTGCCGATACATGAATGGTAAATGAAATAATTAGGAGAATCAAATAGTGCTGACCGCTTATAAATCTACCAATAGCAAATAGGGCTACCGCACCGGCCATCATCTGCCTCAGCAAATGAGCGGAATTCGAGAAAATAATTGGGAAAAATGCAAAAAATAGAAGCAGGAAGAACAAGGCAACATTGTTCACGCCGAGCAAACTCGAAAAACTTAATAGAGAAATTAGAAAAACAAAGTAGCAAAAAAAGGTTAGAATAAATATCCACGCCTCCCAAGACATACTGAAGTAATTGGTTGAAAACCAATTCGCCATATAATAGCCGAACTCATTCTGATACTCAGATAGTATAAAGACAAAATTACGGCCGGGCATTTCGTCGCTAATTATTTTGTATTTAAGAAGGTCGCTCTCAGGAGTTTTTGTTGCATTTATACTGGAAAAAAACACTGACAATGTGAAGGCAGTTGGTATATATTTCCAAAAGGGACTTTTACTTGGGATTAGGATCGATAAAAACGATAGTATAATGGCAAGAATATTACTTACTAGTGCCTGACATGGCACTAAAACCATTAGCAAAACCAAATTTAAATTTTTCATGTTTGCCATCGAACTGTCTCATAGGCCGTGTAAGCGCGTTCCGTTTCTCTCAGTTTTTTAAGAGCGTTCACTGGTTTGCGGCGCCAACTAGGATGCTGATACGGCGTTGTTTATCCAATTTCAAGGGGTGAGCCGCGGTCGGAAAACGAGACGAGACGGACCATGTGTGGACGCACCCGTGAGACCGCTCCAATGACACTCCGATATTTGCGCCATCGCTTGGATGTGAGGCGTGTCTAGCCCTAGGGGAATCACCGCGCTGGCACGCCGTCAACAGCGACGCTGAACCACCAAAATTTGGAGTTCGTGAGATCTCTAATCATAGTCTGAGATGCTCAATGATTTGCGTGTTGAGTTATCTTGAACTGATCGTTTGCCGTTCCGTGTCCTTGCGGTGTAAATATCGGTAGCGAAAGAGCTTTTTTAATCATCTATTGAAAAACCACCTAAGCAAGATCAATATTTTTTGCTCAACTGGCGATTCGAAAACTAGACATTCATAACTTACGTAGTCAGAAGTTTCAAACTTGTCACAATGTTTGAGGATCTAGCCATTAACTCGGACATTTTCTTCTGTTTAAAGTTAATCGTAAATGTAAACGGTCATGCCGTAAACGATATGCTAACGCGAGTGAATCAGTGAAGACAAAGGGATACGAGAATTCGCGAGCGAGGCTTCAAGCGTTATGAGGAGCTGCCTTCTTGTGCAAGTTCCCTTTGGCTAGAAAAACCGATGATGTGACCAACGATGGAATTATTGAGGTGGATCAGTTTGGTAGTAACGCGGAAGAGTTGTTTGAGTACAATCGTTGGTATTCGGTTTCCGAGCTGCAGAAAATTGGACAAGTTATTGATATAGTTAGCAGTAAGCGAAAATTTTAATGGTGAAGTAAACGGCCTAATTAGCATCGATTTTCTGGTATGCAGGGTGATCGGTTTGCCTACACAGAAAGAAACGGAGCCATTGATTTTCTCTGCTAATTTGGACGCCGTCAAAAACTATATTAACAATGATAAAGTAAAATTTGGACAGGTAAACGAAACAGTTAGTTCGTTTGGAATTCAATATTCGGAACAATAGATTAGAAGCGATGCATCAAACTAGAAAGATTCAAAATCTTTTCACTATAGATCCGATGTGTGTATGTGAAGTGAAGTAAGGGTATCGTAGTGAGTATAACTTGAACACACAGCGGTGTCGTTGTTTAACGTCGTCGAGCGATGGAACAGTCTACTCGCAAATCGTGTTTAATCGCCATTCAGGTATTTTACGATAAACTTGAGAAACGGTAGTCCATTCGGGATATTCCGACGCCATCCGGACTTGCTGCTGGTATGATTACTGTGGGATGTGCTGCCAGATCTTAATGAGTGTCGTTCAATTTTTGCGTAATGATTGCGTCTTTGAGCGTTCCGTTCACGCATTCGACTTGGCCATTCATCCAGAGATGGTTGGAGGTTGCGAACCGACGATTGGCATTGTGGATTGCGCAGGAACAGTTTGGTCATGCGCCCGGAATTTCTAACAGTTATCACGGGCGTCTGTGCTCTGAGCGCAACAAACCGTGGGTCCAATATGGGCTAGAGTTTTGCGCGGAAGTTTCCCAGGGGGGCATCGAGGTGAGAACGAATGAATATCTCAGAAACATCTGAAGGGCAGAAGCGATCCATATTGAAGTAGGGCGATGACGGGAATGCCGGTTTTAGTCTAGCGACATGTTTTGATTAACTTAAGAAATGTTAGGACCGGTTGCCTGATGAGATGCGCTGGCTGAAGGCGCTGGAAGACGAGATCAACAGGTACAAGAATATCCTGGCGGACCTGACGCTGGACTGTGAATTGTCGCGGGACATAATCAAGCGAACTTTTTGAGACCTGATGACAAGCGCAACTTTGTCGACGGGATTGGCAGTAGTAGACGAAGGTGTCGAAATGCGGGGCACGACATGCGCGTCGGATCGATACGCCCCAATCCACCAGCATCCCGCCGCGGCGATCAGTCCGGTTCTACACAACGGATCAAGGAACTCTGTGAGACACAGGTTCGCCATAGCTATGGGCAGGCCCATGCCACGCTGCGCCATGAAAGTTGGCTGACCAACATGAAGAAACACGCGTGATTTGCTAGGAGCGAACCCCGCCACGGAAGAACAAGAACCCTGGGCGCTGGGTTAAGGCCAAGCTGCGCGAGCACCGCCAAAAGAACACAAATGATGTTTGGGCCATAGATTTTATCCAAGATCAGTTGGTCACTGGCCGGAGGCTGTGCATTCGGACTGCGGTAGACAACATTCAATGCACGCCGTGGCGGCAGATCCCCGGTTCAACTCGCGAGGGAAGGACGTTCCTCAAAACCACGAACACGTCCGCAGTCAGTTCGGCACGCTAAGGACAATCAGGGTCGGCAACATCAGCGAGTTCATTTCTCGGAATCTCAATCTCCGGGACTAAACAAACAACGTCCCACTGGACTCCTCCCGCCATAGTAAGCCAACAGACAATGCCTACATTGAGGCGTTCACCAATAAATTCAGGTAAGAATGCCCGAATTTGCACTGGTCGATCCCCCTTGTCGAAGCCCGTGAAAAGTTGGAAGCTTGGCAGAAGGACTACATCAAGATGCGTGCTCACAGCGCAATCGGCCAATATATGCCCGTCGATTTGCAAAACACCGATGGCGCAACCAGCCCGCCAACATGTTGAAGCCGGGAACTTCAAGCCTTCGGCAATCCAAACTTCCGGCTCACTGCAGTAGGACTGAAAAGCATAGTAAACCAGTCCAACAAGTTCGAATATTGTACGGAACGACCAACCGCCTTCAATTTTGGCGGGAGATCTAGTCACCGGTAGGTCACCTAAGGCAATTCAGAACAATCCACATCTCAGATTTTGCGCGGTTACCTAAAGCAAACGGCTACGACGACAGACCCGAACACAGAAACGTCAACGATTCCCATAATAAACCAAAACTAAAGTTTGCAACCAAATTCGTTTTTTGCACCAATTTATGTCTGCCGGAGTTGACTATTAACTACCAACGTGAGAAAATGCTCTTTTGAATACTACTACTCAATATTACGCTCGCTGAAACTGGTGCGCGTTTACATCTTCCTTCGTTTCCAAGCACAAAATTTCCCGCTGGGATCCCAAAATTTCCGACATTAATATTCCTTAAATTTGGATAACGTGTGATGTAAGGGTCGCTATTGTAGGGTACACTTCGAAGGCGAGTCTGTAGTTCCCCTTCCTCATCCAGCGTCGCTTTAGACTGCCACGTCAAACCTCTCGCGTCTAAAGAATAGCATGTGTTAGAATGAATACGATTCAGTAATAGATAGTTATCACGCCCGCCTCCTATCAACGCTCCCCTTGTCACGTTGGACAAATTATTATCCACAACAATGGTTCCGCTGAGTTGATCATCGAGATAGATTCCTGACCCCCATTCCGGTTGTACTCCACGCACGTCGGAGATTCCATTTTTTGCTATGATATTTCCTCTCGCAGTCCAATCTCGCCCACTGTAAATGGCGCCACCATCACCGGATACTTGCATCACTTGCGCGACGCTATTGCCGAATATTAAGTGGTCGTTCCCATAGAAAGACAAACCAATGTAAGGAGATCCTGAAATCTCTGAGAAAAGGAATGAATTTCCAACTCCGTAAATTCCAACAGCAGGAACATATCCCCATGCTCTCAGACCAGTTTTCTCGACACGGGTTTCGATTGTGATACTGTTAGCTCGCCTCAATTCATGGCGGTTTCCACCACTTAAAATTAGTCCAATAGTACCGACGCTATGAATTAGTGACTTGCTGACGAGATTATTATCTCCTTCTAGCCTAACGCCGAATCCACCTGAGAAACGAAATTCACATTCAATAATTTTAATTTGATTTCCAGAAATGTTAATAATACTAGATCTGGCATGCTCGAAAACAATTCCCCTTAATGTCAGCCGTTCTATTCCCGTTTCTTGAATGATACTTTCTGTGTACGAAATCTCGATATTGTTTTCCTGACCATCTACGATGGCATAAATTTTTTCACTATCTACATCTACAAAATACTCGGTCGTGCTGTCGAGAAATAGAATATTATTGCTTAAAACGATTCTTCCATTCTCGCCTATGAAGTCTTTTTTGATATTTTTTGGAAGCGTTATCCTTCGCAGTTTGCCATTTAACCTAACACGCGATATGATAGAATCCGCCCAGTCATGTTTAAAGAAGCCCTGTACTGTGATATAGTCATCTAAGTCGAAAGGTAGTTCGTGATTTATTTGTAATATATTGCCGTTATTTTCACTGTGTGAGAAATTTAGAAGTTGATTGTTCGGATATTGAGCTATTTTCATTAACTCACTACTGCGTGAGACAAATGGCATAGTATGGTGAGGCAGAGGTGGACCTATTCTATCGTCTCCGTTCTCAAATTGACTGGAAACCCTCGCGCCGAGGTTCGCTGCGTAAATTTTGATGTTGTCGGCCAGCGCATGAACGTACGGAGCATTGTGATCTTCACGGAGGCGAAACTTTTTCGCCCCGGACACGATTGTCTGGCCCGGAAAGCCAACCATGTTTATACTAACATTTGGATTGGAAAAAGACGGAAAATCAATAGGCCTATCAATTCTGTAAATGTGTGGCCCAAGATTAATATTTATTTCGTAAATACTTTTGTCTGACTCAATGGCAAGAGACGCAGAAATCAAGGAAGTGTGTATTGAATTAATATCATTCGGATTCGGATAAGTATCTATGTGAATGATGTCATTTTTCATTTCCATCGTTAGTTTGTGAGCGTCGTATTGCGCTAGAGTATAGTTGGCTTCAAAGAAATTTGTTATATAGAAAACAAAAAATAAAATGACTATCCGTACCAATTCATTGAATAGCGTCAAGAATAAAGGTTTGGACATGTTTTCTCAGTCGTCAATATAGCAGGCAGTTTTTATGTCGGAGGCTTGTGTGATTTCAGCTATGAAAGATGTTGGGTCTACGAAGTTCATTCTAATCCTGTCAGAGCGTAGATCTGGGAACATCTAGTTCGAAGTGTCCACAAATTTTGTAAGGGCTACAAAAACTCCACTTTGGTTTGATGTGCTTGCGTCTAAACCGTCTACCAGTTTGCTTCATCAAAGTTGGATTTGCTTCCTTCCGTTGATCACATTGTTTGGAGAATCATCCGGAGCCCATACGGGCATGGAGTAAGCATCCTAGGCTATCCCGAGAAATAATGGGAGCGTCCTGACATAACTGTGGTTTTAGATTTATGAGACTGAACATCAAACTAAGAAGCCAAGGCGACGTAGGCGTATGAGGCACACAACCCATCAAACACGTAACGTTTTGAGGCGAATGGTGATTCAAGGCTTCCAGACGGAGGCGTTGGATGTCGAATGACCTGTTTGTCTTACCGAAGACGAGTTTGCACGGGTTTAACCTCTGTTGCTTGGCCAGGCCCGCGGTGGTCGAGGAGTCGATGATCGCCGCGTGATATCCGGCATCATCCATCTGTTGAAATCCGGATGCCGATGGGTCGGTGCACCGGCCGTCTAAGGACTGCGCAAGACCCTCTACATCCGGTTCGTCCGCTCGGCACAGAAAGAAATTTGGGCTTATCTGCCTATTGCCCTTGGCGATGCCGGCGGCTCGCCCAGCCAACCTCTCGTCGATAGTTCCACCGTTCGGGCGCACCGAAATCCGCGGGCTGTAATGGAGGTAAGGACGCGGGCAATCGGCATCTCGCGCGGCGGCCGAACAACCCAGATCCAAGCGATTACCGACTAACTCTGCCGCTCCATCCGCTTCGTCCTGACCGGCATTGCCGCTCTCCTTGCTGCCGCCGTCAACTACTGGCTACGAGCCCGGAGCCTAGTCAAAAGCGGTAAACGTTGAACGAATCAGGTTTCAACTGAGCGATCGCTTCGAACCGGCTCGTTCCTTTGCGGCGTGTACGGCTCCTGCATCATGATTTTCGTGCTGGCCTACCAGGCTCCTCTAGGCTGGAGAAAGCCATCGGCTCAGGTCATTTATCAAGAGAGATCCGCCAGTTCCGGGTTCAAGCGGCTAGCCGCCCATTAACCGTATTGCCAATCGTCAACTCTCTGAACAATCGCAAGGGGAAAGGTCAGTTCGCTTCAAGGCACCATCTTTGGGCGGCGGATTGCGCACTGTCGACGCTCTTCACCTTGGCCGATTCTTTGCCCACCTCGACGACAAGCTTGTCTGGGAAACTACCAGCCGTCGTGACCGTGGTCGGACAGCCATCTTCTTCCAAATCGCGGGCCAAAGATCTGGCCTTTGCTATGCTGATGCCGGAACCAACGCGTAGCGTAACGGATTTGCCTTGCGGTTCGGCGGCGGTCTGCGCATCGCCGACAGAGGCAACGGCGCTGGCCAACACGACTAGGCACGCACAGAAAACAGCGCCGCTGCGGTTTAGTGGACGCACGAATACCTCCCGTGATCATGGACTGCTTGGCGCACATCAGCAGCTCTCTTGGTCAGTGAAAGTGAGCGGCCTCGTGATAGCTGGCAGCACGCCTGGCCCACGCGACCAGCGCTCTGCCTTAGCGGGCTGCCTTTCCCGCCAACACACCGTTCGTAAATGAAGAGCGAACGGCCCGCGATATCAACGGTCTCGAACGTCCTTTTGAAGGGTTGTGAGCAAGTCCGGTCCAATCGCAGGGTCACATGACACGCCGGCGACCTTGCCAACGAAATTGACATAGCTGTTCAGTCATAGTGCAAATCGCGGGCTTTGCCGCGAAAAACAATGTAAGCGAGCGCCGTGTAAACGCCGATCATCGGCATCACGATGATCACGCCGGCCAGGATGATCATAAGGCTCTCCGGCGCGCTCGCCGCCTCATAGATCGTCAGCTGTTCCGGCACGACATAAGGGTAGAAGGAGTAGGCGAGCCCGGCGAAGGCGAGCGTGAACAGCACGGTGGCGGACACGAAGGGAATGTGGCGCCAGCGGTCGGCCCCGTCGGGCAGATGGCGTAGCGCCCACCACAAAAGCACGGTGATCAGCCCCGCCATTATCGGCAGCGGCGCCAGGAGGACGACCTCGGGCACCGAGAACCATTTGTCGAAGATCCGGTCCGACACCGCCGGGCTCGCCAGCGATATGGCGGCGAATCCGACAAGTGTGCCAGCCAGACCGATCCTGGCCCAGCCGACCGCCTTTTTCTGAAGCGCGCCTTCGGTCTTCACGATCAGCCAACACGCACCGATAAAGCCGTAGCCGGCGGTGATGCACAGCGCCGTCAACAGCGCGAAGGCGACCGTCGCCGTGGTCCATTCCAGTCCCATGATGTAAAGGCCCAGCATGAAGCCTTGGCTGAGCGAGGTCATGACCGAACCGATGAAGAATGCCAGATTCCACAACGGCTTGTTCGGTGCTGGCGCCTTGACCCGGAACTCGAAGGCGACCCCGCGCAGAATGAGCCCCATCAGCATGATGGCGACCGGCAGGTAAAGCGCCGTCAGGATCGTGCCATGCGCCGCCGGGAAGGCGACCAAAAGCAAGCCGACCGCCATCACCAGCCAGGTTTCGTTGGCGTCCCAAAACGGGCCGATGGAGGCGATCATGCGGTCCTTTTCCGCCTCACTAGCGCGCGGCGTCAGGATTCCAACACCGAGATCGAACCCGTCGAGCACGACATAGATCAGGATCGACAGGCCCATGAGCCCGGCGAAGACGACCGGAAGCCAGGCGGCGGGGTCGGACAGATCGATCATGATCCCCTACTCCGCCGAAACAAGCGCAACGTTGGCCGCGCCTGCCGAGGGGACCAGGGGGGCGATCCGTTCTCCCTGCGCGGCTTTGCGCGCCAGGTAGAACAGCACCGTGACATAGGCCAGGATCAGTCCAGCATAGATCGCCAGATAGACCACCAACGTCGACAGAACCATTGGGGCCGGCACGTCACCGACGGCTTCGTACGTCTTCATCACGCCCTGAACCAGCCAGGGCTGCCGGCCGATTTCGGTGGTGTACCAGCCGGCGAGCGTTGCCAGCCAGCCGGAGAAGGTCATGGCGACGAAGGCCCGCAGAAGCCAGGGATTGAGGATCTCCTCGGGTGTTCCGGCGTTGGCCTTGCGCCGGCGCCACACCATGAAGGCGGCCGTCCAGGACAGGGCCAGCATGGCCAATCCAATGCCGACCATGATCCTGAACGACCAGAACACCGCGTTGACCGGCGGATGCAGGGGCGTTCCGTCCTGGGCGACGAAATCGTCCAGACCGGGTACCACGCCGTCAGGGGCGTGCTTCAAGATGATGCTGGCGCCATTCGGGATACCGATCTCGAACCGGTTCTCGCGCGCCTCCTCATCCGGCAGGGCGAACAGAAGCAGCGGGACGTTGCCGCGCGTTTCCCAATTGCCCTCCATGGCCGCGACCTTCTGCGGCTGATGTTCGAGCGTGTTGAGGCCGTGGAGGTCGCCGATGAGAATTTGCACCGGGATCAGCAGGGCGGCCAGGACCACACCGGTCTTGAGCGTGGTGTGGACCGACGGATCGCGGTCGCCGACCAGCAGGCGGAAGGCGGACAGGCCGGCGATCAGGAAGGAGACCGTCAGTCCGCTGGCGATCAGCATGTGGGTCAGCCGATAGGGCATGGACGGGTTGAAGATGATGGCCCACCAATCGGTGGCGTGGGCAACGCGGTCGATCATCTCGAAGCCGTCCGGCGTGTGCATCCACGAGTTCAGCACGAGAATCCAGAATGCGCTCATCGTGGTGCCAAACGCGACCAGGAAGGTGGCCAGCGTGTGCAGCCAGCCCGGCACGCGGGAAAAGCCGAACAACATGATGCCCAGAAACACCGCTTCCAGAAAGAAGGCGGTGATGATCTCATAGGCCAGCAGCGGTCCGGCGATATTGCCGACGGTTTCCATGAAACCCGGCCAATTGGTGCCGAACTGGAAGCTCATGGTGATGCCGGAGACGACACCGAGCGCGAAGGACAGGGCGAACACCTTTACCCAGAAGCGATAGGCATCCATCCAGCGCATATCGCCGGTGGCGTTGAAGCGCAGCTTGAAGAACAAGAGCACCCACCCCAGCGCGATGGTGATGGTCGGAAACAGGATGTGGAAAGAGATGTTGGCGCCGAACTGAATACGCGACAGGAGAAGCGTTTCCATCATCATCCGTCCTTCTTCCTGCTCACCCCGTCCTTCTGCCGCAGGCCGAGCGGAACGATGGTTTCAGCCTTGGAAACGAACTTTTGCACCTTGGAGCCGAGGGCGAGGAGCTGAACCAGGCGATCCGTTTCAAGGCGGTTCATGTCGTCGTACCAGCCGGTCAGCAGCTCGATCAGTTGGCGCAACTCGGCGATTTTGTGGAGGGCGTGCGCGTCGGCGCCGGTGGCGGAGCTTTCCATTTCAAGCGCGCGCAGCTTGGTAAGCGTTGGATCGATCTCGCGTTTCTTTCGCTCGGCGATCAGCGTGCGCACGATTTCCCACAGCTCGCCGGGTGTCGTGAAATAGTCGCGGCGGTCGTCGGGCAGGTGTTTCAGGTGCACCAGGTTCCAAGCCTGCAACTCTTTCAAGCCCATCGACACGTTGGACCTGGAGAAGCCAAGCTTTTGGACGATCTGTTCGGCGTTGAGCGGATGTTCGGACAAAAAGAGCAGGGCATAGATCTGCCCGACGGTGCGGTTGATGCCCCATCGGGAGCCCATTTCACCGAAATGAAGGACGAAGTCCTGCTCCAGGCTCGAAAGGTTCATGACAGTCGATCACGTAATTTCAGGAATTTCTGAAATCTATATAGTGCGGACTTCGCATTCTGCACCCCAGGGGGCGAAATGTGTCCGAGAGACGCGCCTGGGCCGGTGTTTGCAAAACGCCAGTAGCCCGCTGGAATCTGTATTCGAATGCCAGCGCCCGGTCGCCGTTCGGAACCAGAGCGACAGCGAGGGGCGGCGAGCCACGTTCGTGCTTTTGGTCCAGGGTTGGGGGGATGGGATTCGAAGCCAGGATGCCTTTCGGTAGACGCGCTTCCCAGGCGCGCGCCTTTGACCACTCGGCTACCCCTCCAGTGCAACCGGCCTGCTTCCAACCACCCCGGCGAATGGCAACCGGCTCTTGTCATCGAGGCTCGTAACGTTATAACGTTACGAGCCTCTGGCGCAGTAGTGGGTGGGGCAATGACGCTCGCGCTGATCGAGCCCCGGCCCTGCGCCGACGCCAATTGCCGCGGCCGGCATATGCCGGCCGAACGGGTTGCGCTGGCAACGTCCCTGTGCTGCGTGGCCGAGGTTGCCTGAACAAGCGATGGCTTGAACGAGAAATTGGAGAGGCCGCCTTGGAAAGCTGGGATCTGACCGCGCCCAATCAGCGCCTGCCGGTCTCGCTGCTGACCGGTTTTCTGGGCAGCGGCAAGACGACGGTGCTGAACCATCTCGTGCGCCAGCCCGAACTGGCGGGAACCCTCGTCATCATCAACGAATTCGGCGAGATCGGCCTTGATCACGAACTGGTCGAGCGGTCGAACGAGGACATGGTGTTGCTGCAGAGCGGCTGCCTGTGCTGCACGATTCGCGGCGATTTGATCGACACGATGCGGAGCCTGTTCCTGCGCCGGGTAAAGGGCGACATCCCCGAATTCGACCGAGTGGTGATCGAGACGACGGGGCTCGCCGATCCGGCGCCCATTTTGCACACCCTGATGACCGACAAGCTGATCGCTTCCCGCTATCGCATCGATGGTGTCATCACCACGATCGATGCGGCGAACGGGCAGCAAACACTCGACCGGCAGATCGAATCCGTCAAGCAGGCGGCCGTGGCCGATCGGCTGCTGCTGACCAAGACCGATCTTGTCGAACCCGATGCCGTGGCGGCGTTGACCCAGCGCTTGACGGCGCTCAATCCCGGGGCGCCGATCGTCCACACGATCAACGGCACGGTCGATCCCGCGGCGTTGCTGGATGCCGGGCTATTCAATCCGAAAACCAAGTCTCTCGATGTCCGGGTCTGGCTGAACGCCGAAGCGTTCAGCGACGCTAACCATCATCACGATCACGAAAATGCTCACGATCATGATCACGGGCACGAGGCCCATGGCCACGATCCCCATCACGGGACCGAACACCATCATGACGTCAATCGACATGATGATCACATCAGGGCCATGTGCCTGACGTTCGACGATCCGATTCCGGGCGAGGCTTTTCATCGCTGGCTGGATGTCCTCTTGCTGATCAAGGGCCCGGACGTCCTTCGCGTAAAGGGTATCGTCAATATCCAGGGTCTCGAAGGTCCGACCGTGATCCATGGCGTGCAGCACGTTTTCCATCCGCCGGTCATGCTCAAGAACTGGCCGGGCCAGGACAGGCGAACCCGCATCGTCATCATCGCTCGCGATCTGAACGAGAGCGTTTTGCGGGAAAGGCTGGAGAGGTTCACGGCCGAGACGATAGACGATGTTCCGCAAGCGCCGCGCCGTACCGATGCACCGGTTCGTCTGCCGCGGGGCGACCGCACCCCCGCCGAAAATGAGCGGACCGCTCACGCAACAGAAAGTTGAACAGGATGCTGGCCCTGAAAAGCTATGAGGATTGGAAGCACTGCATCACTGTGCTTTGCGGTATTCCTCTCACCGAACCCTACATCGAACAGAGGCTTGCCGAGTTGCGTGACCCTTCGAACGGCACCACGCAGAAATTTGTGACGATGTGGGGCGAAGACCATCGTCTGCGCGTCGTCGGCTGGTTCGAGCAGGCGCAGCAGGAGATGGCGTAGGCGGGCGCCGGTTCTGTGCCGTCAACACAAACGAGCTGATGCGAGCCTTCGATCCCACCAATATTCCCACCAATATTCCCGCCATCGTGAATGCCATCGAGCAGGTTCTTGGGGCTGCCCACCCGATCGCGCTGACCGTTCACGCGGCGGCAAGCGACCCCGACTTGGCGCAGGAGGCGTGGAAGGCCATCGAATCCCTCCCGACAGACCAGCGTCGCGCCATTGCCGGCATCCTGGCCAGCACCATGATGCCCGGTCTTGGCAGCTAGCGGGGCGATTGCCGTGCCGATCTTCGATCTGGAACAGATGCGCGACCTGGTCGGTGATCAGGCCGCCGCCGATTACGAACTCGATCTGCGTGGCTTGTCTACCGAGCCAGCTCGTATTGCCATCGACCAGATGCTCGAACAACGCGGCGTCTTTGAAGCCAAAACCGTGGTGATCCGCATCGATCCGGCGACGCCGACAAGCGGCGAAACGCTGTTTCTGCCGGTCGGTCGACAATTGCTGGAAGCCCGCCGCCGCAACCTCATTTGCCGCTTCGCACCTCTGCCCGAAGGCGATGGCGGGGGCTTTCATGTGGAGTTTCCGGCCAGCGCCTGAGGACCCCAAGGCCAGGGCCCTAACACCAGGCTCCAACGCCCGAGGTTGCCAACGCCTCCAAATCCGCAGCCATACCAAGTACTCTAGATGTTGATTTCAAAGGGCATTTTCATTGTCACGCATATGTCCGCACCCTTTGCGCATTTCGACACATATGTTCTGCGACCGTCGTTCAACCTTAAGTTTCCCTTGATCCAATGTTCCGCGCCGCATCCGCCATCGTCGCTTTGGTAACCTTGACCGCGTCGGCTCAGGGCCCGCTTTTGCCTGATCCGTGGACGTGCACGGTCGAGCATGTGGTCGATGGCGAGACCTTCGATTGCAACGACGTTCGGATCAGGGCCAGGTGTTTGGACACGCCGGACAAAGGGGAGCCGGGCTTCCATCTGGCGCGGAGTGACGCCACAAACTTGATCATGGAGGGCCGCGTTGCCGTTGAGGGGCCGTACAGGCGCGGCCGCAACGGTATTGTCGCAACCGTCGTTGATACTGATGGCAAGCCATTCGCCAGCAAAATGAGACGTCTTGGCTGGCCGAACCTTCTATCGGACCCCTTGTGCAATCAGCGTCACGCGGGTTGACTACACGGACGCTCTATCTCTTTGGGCCTGCCCAATCTGTCGAATGGACGCCCCCAGGCCCATAAGCTGTTTCTCAAGCGGGTTTGTCTTTCTCCAGACCATGCCGACCGTTCGCTTGGGCTTGTTCTGACCGAACCGCGAGATCGCGACCGTCGTCCCCTTCGTCTCAAGCGGCACCGCCATTTCCGGTATCAGGGTCAGTCCCAGACCGGCATCGACCATCTGCACCAGCGTCGCCAAGGACGATCCCTCCATCAGCAAGCTGGGGTCGGTGGGTTTGATGTCGCAGAAGGAAAGCGCCTGATCGCGAAAACAATGCCCCTCTTCAAGCAGCAGGAGCTTCATCTCCTGCAACCGGTCAGGCGCCGGCACGGGTTGAGTTGCGTCGTCGGCGGATCGAACCAGGACAAACTGCTCATCGAACAACGCGAACTCTCTCAGAGATGGTTCTGAGACAGGAAGCGCCGCGATCACAAAGTCCAGCCGCGACTCAATCAGATCCTCAAGCAGTGATTGCGTGACGGATTCGCGCGGGCGCAGTTCAAGCTCCGGCAAACTGACCGACAGATGGCGGATGATGTCGGGAAGAAGATACGGCGCGATGGTCGGAATGATCCCCATGCGCAGCCTGCCTTTGAGTGGCCCGTCCGGCTCGCGCACCAGTTCTGTCAGCTCCTCGACATCGCTCAGGACCTTGCGCACGCGGACCAGAAACTCCTCACCCAACGTCGTCAGGCGTATCTGGCGTGCCGTGCGTTCGACAAGGGGGGAGCCCAGCAGGGCCTCTAACTCCTTGATCTGCATCGACAAGGCGGGTTGCGATATCGAACACGCCTCGGCAGCGCGGCCAAAATGACCCAGTCGCGCCAGCGCATCGAAATAGCGCAAGTGTTTCAGGGTAAGGCTATTCATAATTTCAGCTTATCAGCGACTTAAGTATATTCAATTGGAATTTATCGCTTCGGGCCTGTATCAACGTCATCAGCCCTATACCAAAACTTGCCAGATAATCAGGAGAATCCAGATGGACGGAGATCGCGTGCTAGGCCTCGGCGGCTGCCCCGTGAACCATGGTGGCAACACGTCTCTGGACAAGCCGGTCACCAAATGGTGGCCGAAATCGCTGAACCTCGACATCCTTCACCAGCATGGCGCGCGCACCAACCCGATGGATGTCGGTTATGACCATCGTGAGGCGGTGAAAGGCCTCGACTACGAAGCCGTCAAGGCCGATGTCCATGCCCTGATGACCGACAGCCAGGATTGGTGGCCGGCGGATTGGGGCCACTATGGCGGTTTGATGATCCGCCTTGCCTGGCACTCGGCTGGGTCCTACCGGCTGCAAGACGGTCGCGGTGGCGCCGGTGCCGGCAACATCCGCTTTGCGCCACTCAACTCCTGGCCCGACAACGCAAGCCTTGATAAGGCCCGCCGGCTGCTCTGGCCCATCAAGAAGAAATACGGAAACGCCCTTTCCTGGGCCGACCTGATCATCCTGTCGGGCACGATTGCCTATGAATCCATGGGTCTTAAGACCTTCGGATTCGGCTTTGGCCGCGAAGATATCTGGGGTCCCGAAACGGACGTGTATTGGGGGTCCGAGCAGGAATGGCTCGCGCCGTCCGAAAACCGCTATGACGACCTCGATAACGCCTCGACGCTGGAAAACCCGCTTTCTGCCGTCCACATGGGCCTGATTTACGTGAACCCGCAGGGCGTAAACGGCAATCCCGATCCGGCGAGGACCGCGCTTCATGTGCGCGAGACGTTCGCCCGGATGGCCATGAATGACGAGGAAACGGCCGCGCTCACCTGCGGTGGCCACACGGTCGGCAAAGCCCACGGCGCGATGGGTGATGACAATATCGGTGTCGAGCCGGAGGCGGCGGCCCTCGAAAATCAGGGCCTCGGCTGGATGAACCCCGACCAAAAAGGCTCTGCCTCTTACGCGTTTACATCGGGCATCGAAGGTGCCTGGTCGAAGGAGCCGACCAAGTTCGACATGGGCTATTTCGACTACCTCTTCAACTATGATTGGGAACTGACGAAATCGCCCGCCGGTGCAAACCAGTGGAAGCCGGTGAACATGCCGGAAAGCGAAATGCCGGTTGACGCGGGCGACGGCTCAACGCCGAAAATGCCGATGATGACCGACGCCGACATGGCGATGAAGGTCGACCCGATCTACAACGCGATCTGCCAGAAATTCATGGCCGATCCGGCGTATTTCAGGGACACCTTCGCCCGCGCCTGGTTCAAGCTGACCCACCGCGACATGGGTCCGCGCGCCAACTACTACGGCCCCGATGTTCCTGCCGAAGATCTCATCTGGCAGGATCCGATCCCGGCCGGAAATGCCAGTTTCGATGTCGCTGCCGTCAAAGCGAAAATCGCCGATACCGGTTTGGCCTCGGCTGAGCTCATCGCCACCGCCTGGGACAGCGCGCGGACCTACCGCGGCTCGGACAAGCGTGGTGGGGCCAACGGCGCCCGCATTCGTCTCGCCCCGCAAAAAGACTGGGCGGGCAACGAGCCGGATCGCCTGGCCAAAGTGCTGGGTATCCTGGAGCCGATTGCGGCGGAAGCCGGAGCGTCGGTTGCCGACGTCATCGTTCTGGCCGGCAATGTGGGTCTGGAACAGGCAATCGCAGCCGGCGGATCGTCGGTCGAGGTGCCCTTCACCCCCGGCCGCGGCGATGCGACGGACGAACAGACCGATGCGGACAGCTTCGACTTTCTGGAGCCGTTCGCCGATGGCTTCCGCAACTGGCAGAAAGAGGCCTACGCGGTCTCAGCCGAGGAGATGATGCTCGACCGGGCCCAACTCATGGGTCTGACCGCGGCTGAGATGACGGTCTTGCTCGGCGGCCTGCGCGTGCTCGGCACAAACCATGGCGGCAACAGCTATGGCGTGTTCACCGACCGCGTCGGCGCCTTGACGACCGATTTCTTCGTCAATCTGACCGATATGGCCTACAGCTGGCATCCGCTGGATGACGGCACGTACGAGCTGCGCGACCGGGCCACCGGTACCGCCAAATGGAAGGCCACCAGCGCCGACCTCGTGTTCGGATCCAACTCGATCCTCCGGGCCTACGCCGAGGTCTACGCCCAAGACGATAACAAAGAGAAGTTCGTGCGAGACTTCGTCGCCGCCTGGACCAAGGTCATGGAAGCCGACCGCTTCGACTTGGTGGCGTAACGCCGTTTGCTGGGCGGCCCGACCGGCCGCCCGGCCTCTCACCCCTCGCTCACATACGAGAGGGCGCTGCTCGTCATGCGACAGAAAATCGACGCGCTAAGAGAGTGCTTCGAAGCCATGTTTTCGGGGGATGAGTTCGACCTCGCCGCTACGGCCCAAAATCTCCGTAAACTCGTTAAGCTGATCCTACGGCCGGCGTCACAGGCAGATTGCTAAAGCGCGACCTAACGCTGCAAAACGAGAACGCGTCGCCTTTTTCATCAAAATCAGCCCATAACGTCCGTTCCACAACTCATCCTGCTGCCTTTGGCGGGCTTGGGCAATGCCACGGCATCGTGCGGCCCGCGCGCGCGGGGGCCAACGGCGATGTTCGCTTGCCCGGTTTTCAGATGCTTGGCGTGGAAATCTCGATTGCTTGGCGTGGAAATCTCGATTGCTGGCGGTTACGGTCGTGATGAGAGGGAATGAGATGGAACGCCGGCTTGCCGCCATCCTCGCCGCCGATGTCGCTGGCTATTCGCGCCTTATGGGGCACGATGAGTCGGGGACACTGGATCGGCTCAACGCACTGCACCGTGAGTTGGTGCAGCCGGCGATCGCCACACATGGAGGTCGCATCGTCAAACTAATGGGCGACGGCCTGCTGGCGGAGTTTTCCAGCGTCGTCAAAGCTGTCGACTGCGCGATTTCCATCCAGGAAAGCATGGCCCGACGCGAGCCAAATGCCGAGCAAACGCAGCGCGTGAACCTGCGAATGGGCATCAATCTCGGTGACATCATTTATCAGCGGGGCGACATCCACGGCGACGGCGTGAACATTGCCGCTCGGCTGGAGGCACTGGCCGAACCCGGAGGCATCTGTATCTCGTCAACCGTTCGCGAACAGTTGACGGGCAAGGTCAATCTTAACTTTCGAGATGCCGGCGACCAATGGCTGAAGAACATCGACCGGCCTGTTCGCGTCTTTCATGCCGTCCCATCGACCGATGGACCAATGGCCAGCCCCCGTCCTGCGGCGAGTGCTGCCCTGCCGGACAAACCGTCCGTGGCTGTCTTGCCTTTTGAGAACCGATCGGGCGATCCCGACCAGGCCTATTTCTCCGACGGCATTACGGATGACATCATCACCGAACTGGCGCGCTATGACGAGTTGTTCGTTATCGCCCGACATTCCGCCTTTGCCTATCGCGAACGACCGTTCGACATTCGCGAAATCGCCAGGCGGTTGGGCGTGCAAACGGTCATGGAGGGCAGCGTGCGCCGGGCTGGCAACCGGGTCCGTATTTCAGCGAACTTGATCGATGCCGCCTCGGGCAGCCCGCTCTGGTCAGACCGTTTCGACAGAGATTTGGAAGACATCTTCGCGCTCCAGGACGAGATCACCGGGGTCATCGTCAACACGCTGGTCGGCCAGCTGACGAGGCTGCACAACCGGCGGGCCCTTGCACGGGGATCGGGTGCGCTGCACGCCCACGACCATGCGCTTCGCGCCATGGAGCTGGTTTGGAAAATGGGCCCCGATGGAATCAAATTCGCCCGGTCGGAGGCACAGCGCGCGGTGGACATAGATCCCCAGTTCGCCCGGGCGCACGCGCTGATCGCTTGGACACACATCTCCGAAGGAACGAACCTTTGGGGCCCCGATCCGACGGAATGCTTCGAACGCGCCCATCAAGCCGCCATGAAGGCCGTTGCAGCCGACGAACTAGAACCTTGGGCTCATTGTTCGCTGGGTTGGGCCCATCTCTGGCGGAACAGGGATCACGCCCAGGGATTGGCGGCACTACGCCGATCCACCGAACTCAACCCCAGCAACGCGCATTTCCGCGGCATGCTGTGCTGGGCTCTCGGGTATGCCGGCGAACCGGAGGCGGCGCTGGCGGAAATGGATTTGGCAATGCGGCTCAATCCGCACCATCCGACATTGTACCTGGTCTTTCTCGGACGCGCGCTGTTTCACCTCGACCGGCCGAGCGAGGCGCTGGTGAACCTGCAACGCGTCATCGCGACCTCGCCGAAGCACACCCACGCGCTCGCTCTAGTGGCTGCCTGTTACGCGGCGACGGGCATGATGGATCGGGCACGGGAAACCGTTCGCCATATGAAAGAGGTCAGCCCCGCCTACACCCTGAATTACGTTCGGAGGATCGTGCCCTACGCCTCCGACGAGGACTTAGACTATTTTGCAGACATGCTTGAAAAGGCGGGTTTGGGCCGACTTTGATGAATAAGGCGTGGTTGAAGTGGTGGCGGTGTTCTGAGTCAGTTTTCCCATTGACTTTGGAGACTGATAGCGATGATGGGACCACGTCAGGAATACCAGGCGGCGTTTTTTACGAATTTAGCTTTCAAGATCATGTTCCTGCCGGTCATCTGCTGCGGTCCATTGACCGGTTCGTCGATCTATCAGTCCTGCGCGGGCATCTACGAGCCAATTACAGCTATAGTTGACAGCCCTCGGTTGATCCTGAACTGATGGTCCGTATGCTTCTGATCGGATACGTCATGGGCATCCGGTCCGAGCGGCGGTTGTGCGAAGAGGTTCATTAGAACCTTACCTGTCGCTGGTTCTGTCGTCTTGATCTCGGCGATCCGGTTCCTGATCAATCGACTTTCTGAAAGACCCGTCACGGACGCTTTCGTGAAAGCGATCTAATCCGTCAGCTGTTTGTGCGTGTCGTCGAACGTTGCATCAAGCAGGGGTTGTTCGGCAGCGCCTATTTGAATGAAGCAGATTTTGGATATTGATTTTCACATCCCTTTGGACGCGTCTGGTGAAAGCCAAGAGATTGAGTTCGAGCGTGAGCTTGATCTTGCTGGCAATTGAGGAAGGGCGAACCTAGCGAAAAAAAATTGCACTCACTGCAATCATGGCGGGCCGGTTCGAACAAAGTTCGAATCCTCTGCTGAGTAGTACGAACGCCAATTTCGTGCAAATGGCGGAGGGGATGGGATTCGAACCCACGATACCTTTCGGTAAACACGCTTTCCAGGCGTGCGCCTTAAACCACTCGGCCACCCCTCCTGTGCAACCGGCCTGCTCGGGCCGGGCGGCGGGACATTAGCTTCCGCCTCGTGGCGCGGCAAGCGCCCTGTTACCACTCTTACAATGCCGTATATTGACCAATCGTTGGCCCGGCCGGTGCCAACGTCGCTTATCAAGGTCACGCGCACATGCGACGGCAGCAATTGCTCATTCTCTATCTCTATCGATCCGCGCTCGACAGCCGGGTCGTTGGTTGGTCCCGCTATGATGGGGCCAGCCAGACCGACCCCGTCGCGGGGGAGGAGGATGAGCCGCCCTATCGGACGGGGTTGGAGGCCATGCGCGATGGCTGGCGTGTCCTGCAAATGTCGGAAATCACCCCCCAGCAGACCGAGCTGAACTACGAGCCGGGCTATATGGCCTTTGAAGTGATCATGGAAAAATTGGTGGATGTCTGATCGATGACACAGGAAATCCTTCTCAAGACCGATCAGATGATCGACTTCGTCCGCGATGGGTTCATCCGCTTCGATGAAATCGTGCCCGACGAGATCAACCGCGATTTCTTGGCGCGCTATGTCCGCGATGCGATGGACGAAACGACGGCCCGGCGCGACCTGCCGATCGTCCCGGCCGGCACGCCGTTGAGCCAGGCCTATCCCGAAGACAGCCCGCCGGCGCAAATTCTGCGTTTGCCCGCCATCGCCGGGGCCATCAAATCCCTGGTCGGGCCGAACTCGCGTTTCGACCACCAGGCACTGCATTTCCGCGAGCCCAACCAGCCAATCTCCCAGATGCTGCACAGCGACGCGATGATCGATGCCCGGCGCGAGGCCTTCGACATTCAGCTGATGTACTATCCTCACGATGTCGATCGCGAGATGGGCGGCACCTTGGTGGTGCCCGGCTCGCACACCCGCCGGTCCAATGAGGCGACCATCGCCCGCTACCAAAACCTGGTTGGCCAGGTTCAATTGGTCGGCAAGGCGGGGACCGTGCTGATCCTGCATCATAATATCTGGCATGCCGGCCGGCAGAACCGGTCGGACCGGCCGCGATCCATGTTCAAGATCCGCATCAACCCCACGGTTCAGCAATCCGGCCATTGGGACATGTCCGATTACCAGCCGGAGGAGGCGCGGGCCGGCCGGCCGCTCTATTCGGCCGCGCTCAGCCAAGACGATGTGCAGGGCCGGCTCGCCAGGCTCAACTCCTGGGCCGACTGCCGGGGCGAACATCTCGACCTGATCCAGCGCACCAAACTGTGGCAGCTGCTGTCCGGCGATCCGAAATTCACGATCCATCACTGGGCCGACCGGGTCGAGAATATTCCCAAGTGACGATCGGCGGCGATGCGCCGTCTTGAGTTGGCCTGCCGTTGGCCTATAACGCCGCCATGGACTACACGCCGCTGACGCCAGTCCAGCTTTTTGCCCGGCTGGACGAGATGGGGATCGCCCATCAGACCCACCGCCACGACCCCGTCTTCACGGTCGAGGAAGCACGCGCCTTGCGCGGCATCCTGCCGGGCGCCCACGTCAAGAACCTGTTCCTGCGCGATAAGAAAAAACGCCCCTGGCTGGTGGTTTGCGAGGAGTTGCAGCAGGTCTCCCTCAAACCCCTGTCGAAGCATCTCGGGGCCGCCAACTTCTCCTTCGGCTCCCCCGACCGGCTGATGGAGGTGCTGGGGGTCGAGCCCGGCTCGGTCACCCCGCTGGCCCTGATCAATGCCAAGGACCGTCATGCGGTGAATGTCGTGTTGGACAAATCGCTGCTGGAGAGCGAAACGGTCAACTGCCACCCGCTGGTCAACACGATGACCACTGCGCTAAGCGTGGCCGATCTGCTATCCTTCATCGACGCCTGCGGGTTTGAACCCCGCACGGTGGATTTTTCGGAACTTGACTGAGAGGCGCTTTCGGCAGGCGGAATATCGGGCCAGCCTCTATTCGCCCGGCAGCCCCTTGCCCTTCGCCCCGAGACCGACCACCTTCTATTCCTAACCCTGCAAGGACCCGAACACAGATGGAAACGATCCTGGGAACCGGACTTTCGGGCACCGTGGACGCCACCGCGCAAGCCGCGCCTGGCCAGGCTGGCGGCGAGTTGATCAAAGACAGCGATACCGCCAATTTCACCCAAGACGTGATCGAGGCGTCGATGGCGGCGCCGGTCATCGTCGATTTTTGGGCGCCCTGGTGCGGCCCGTGCAAGACGCTTGGCCCGATTATCGAAAAGGCGGTGACGGCGGCGCGGGGACGCGTCCGGCTGGTCAAGATCAACGTCGATGAGAACCAGCAGCTCGCCGCCCAGCTGCGCATCCAGTCCCTGCCCACCGTCTTTGCCTTTGCCAATGGCCAGCCGATCGACGGCTTCACCGGCGCTTTGCCGGAAAGCCAGGTCAAAACCTTCATCGAAAAGGTGGTCAAACAAGGCGGCGCCCCCGCCGACCCGCTAGAAGAAGCGCTGACCCAGGCCAAGGAACTGCTGGAGGCCGGCGATTTTGCCAATGCCGGCGGGATCTATTCCCAGATTATCCAGGCCGACCCGGGCAACGGCCCGGCGCTGGCGGGGCTGGCCCAGTGCCTGGTCAAGATGGGCAATCTGGCCGACGCGAAATCGGTCTATGAAAGCGCACCGGAGGAGGTGCGCAACAGCACCGAGATGGATTCGGTCAAGGCAGCCCTCGACCTGGCCGAAGCCGGCGCCAAGGCCTCGACGGAAATCGGGGCCCTGCAGGCCCGCGTGCAGGCCGATCCGAACGACAAGGAGGCCCGCTTCGATCTGGCCTCCGCCCTGTTCGTCTCCGGCGAGCGTGAGGTGGCGATCGACCAGCTGATGGAGCTGTTCAGCCAAGATCGCGAATGGAACGAGTCCGCCGCGCGCAAGCAGCTGCTCAAATTCTTCGAAGCCATGGGCCCGACCGATCCGTTGACTGTCGCCGGCCGGCGGCGGCTGTCCGCGATGTTGTTCTCATGACGGTTTTGCGCACACAGATTCGCAACCGCAAACAAGGGGCCGGTTTCGCGCCGGTCCAGCCACGATGGTGAACAAGCCGACCAACCCCGGCGCCATGCCGGCATCGATCCCGATCTTTCCACTATCGGGGGCGCTGTTGCTGCCGCGCGGCATACTGCCGCTGAATATCTTCGAACCGCGCTACATCGCCATGGTCGAGGATGCGCTGGCCCGTCCGGATCGGTTGATCGGCATGATCCAGCCGAAATCCGGCGCGGAGGCGGACCCGGTGCCGGTATTCGACATCGGCTGCGCCGGCCGCATCACCGCCATGGATGAGACCGACGATGGCCGCTACCTGATCACCCTGACGGGGATCAGCCGTTTTCAGGTCCAGACCGAGGTGCCCTGCACCCGCGGCTACCGCACGGTCCAGGCCGATTGGCAAGGCTATGCCGCCGATTTCCGCCCGGTCGAGGATGTCAGTTTGGACCGCGACCGGCTGGGTTCCGCGCTGACCGGTTATTTCGAGCGCAACGGCATCGAGGCGGACTGGCAGGCCATCAGCGAAACCCCAGACGAACGGCTGGTCACCTCGCTGTGTATGATTTGCCCGTTCGAACCCACGGAAAAGCAGGCGCTGCTGGAATGTACCGATTTCAGCCAGCGGGCCGAGCTGATGACCAGCCTGATCGAAATGGCCGTCCTGGGCGGGCATGCCAAGGACAAGGGTGCGCGTCACTAAGGCGAAACACCATGGCTGACCAGACGTCCCCTCCAAACGATCCGCAATCCGGGCAACACAAGGTCGATCCCAAACTGCTCGAAATCCTTGTCTGCCCGGTGACCAAAAGCCCGCTGCGCTACGATGCCGACCGCCAGGAACTGGTCAGCGAACAGGCCGGGCTTGCCTATCCGATCCGCGACGGCATCCCCATCATGTTGCCGGACGAGGCGCGGGCCTTGGATGACACCCCCTGAAGACACCAGCCAGGATGGTGCCTGGCCGACCGACATCACGCTCGACCGCGCCGAACGCGTGTTGGAGGTTTCCTTCGACACCGGCGAACAGTTCCGCCTGCCGGCCGAACTGTTGCGGGTGGAAAGCCCCTCGGCCGAGGTTCAGGGCCACAGCCCCTCGCAAAAGACCATTGTGCCCGGCAAGCGCAAGGTCGCCATCACCGCGGTCGAACCGGTCGGCCATTATGCGGTGCGCCTCAAGTTCGATGACGGCCACGACACCGGCCTGTATTCATGGCGGGTGCTACACCGCATGGGCCAAGAGCAGGAGCAGCTATGGTCAGCCTACCTGGCGGCACTGAAAGATCGGGGCCTGAGCCGCGACCGGTAATCGACGACCTAGACTACGTCCACAGCCTGGCACGCGAGATACCTGAGGGGACACCCGGCCCGCGCATTGTGGGTATCGGCCAATGGCTTGCCGAAATGGCGCTGCAGGCCACCCCGTTCGATGAGCTGATGACGGGCTTTATGGAACGGCTGGCCGATATCGGTTTCAACATCAGCCGGTTTCATCTGTCCGGGTCCACCCTGCACCCGGAATTCGTCGCGATTTCCCATACCTGGTGGCGGGACCGGCACGACATCGAGATTGAGCGTTACACAGGCGATGTGCCCGGCGCCGGCAATTATTACGCCAATCCCCTGATTGCCTTGCTTGCGGGGGACGAGGCCGCCTTGCGGTTCGACCCGCAAAATCAGGCCGTGCAGGATCGCTTCCCGATGATGCCCGAATACGCCAGCACGGGCGTGACCGATTACTTCATTGAACGGGTCGGCTATGGCTTCGGCCGCCCGCCAAAATTCAGTGACATGGTGGGGGTCGTTCTGTCCTGGATGACGGACCAGCCTGGTGGCTTTTGCGATCAAGACATCATCGACCTGCGCGGAATGACAAACTGGTTTGCTGCCGCCGCCAGGGCGCGGGGCGATCTGGAAATCATGCGCACGCTGTTGTCGGTCTATCTGGGCGGCGATGCCGGCCAGCGGGTGGCTACCGGTCAGATCCGGCGGGGCGACGTCGTCGCGATCCGGGCGGCCATCCTCTATGCCGACCTCCGGGCCTTCACCAACGTCTCGACCCAGCTCGAAACCAATCAGCTGGTTGAGCTGGTGAACGACTATTTCGGCCATATCGTTGGCTGCGTCACCGGGCAGGGTGGGCAGGTCCTGAAATTCATCGGCGATGGCTTGCTGGCCATCTTCCCCCTCGACGAGGGCGAGGAAGGCGATGTGGTCGGCAATGCGCTGAACGCAGCAAGGGGGGCCGTGGCCGCGGTCGAGGAAATCAATGCTGCCCGCCCGGCCGGGCCAACCTGCCCGGGCCTCGATATCGCCCTGCATGTGGGCGAGCTGCTCTATGGCAATGTCGGCGCGCCCAGCCGGCTGGATTTCACAGTCGTCGGGCCGGCGGTGAACGCCATCAGCCGGCTGGAACCGCTGTGCCAATCCCTCTCGACCTCCATCGTGATGAGCGAGGACTTCGCCCGCCATGGTGGCGATGGGCTGAACGTCAAATCCCTCGGCCACCACTCCTTGCGCGGCCTGTCGGCGCCGATGGAGATCTTCGCGCCGGCCTAACTGGAGCCGCCGTTCAGATAGGCCGGCAGATCCTTGATCGCCGCCAGGCTGGGGAAATCCTGGCTGGCCTCGCTATGGCCATGCGCCTCCTCATGGGCCCAGGTGACGATGTAGGGAATGTGCACGGCCCGCCCACCAATCTCCAGCACGGGCAGGATGTCCGACTTGATCGAATTGCCGACCATCAGGAACTCGTCTGTTGGGACCTCGTGCCGGTCCAGCACCCGGCGATAGGTTTCCGGGTCCTTCTCGCTGACCACCTCGACTTCCCAAAATAGATCGCCCAACCCCGTGCGGGCCAGCTTGCTTTCCTGGTCGAACAGGTCGCCCTTGGTGATCAGCATCAGCCGGTGCCGGCCGGTCAGCAGCTCCAGGGTTTCCTGGACCCCATCCAGCAGCTCGATCGGGTGGGCCAGCATCTGCTTGCCCATCTCGACGATCTGCTGCACCGCCTCGGTCGGGACCTTGCCCTCGGTCACCTCGATGGCCGTTTCGATCATCGACAGGGTAAATCCCTTGATGCCGTAGCCGAACAGGTGGAGGTTTTCGATCTCGCGCTCCAGCAGGCGTTGCTGCACATCGCCGGAACTGGCATAGGGCGCGATCAGATCGTAGAAGCGTTCCTGGGTAACGACGAACAACGTCTCGTTGTGGACCAGCGTGTCGTCAAAATCGAACGCGATCGTGGTTATCGGTTTCATGGCTTAGCGTATCGGCCCCGACAGATGGGGCGGGAGAAAACAATGTCATCGCTTGTTGCAGAAACTGCTGAACAAGGTGTGAGCGCCCTTGACGGAATTCGGCAGACCATAGCGCGGTTGCCGGAAAATGGCATTGTCGAGGTCGCCAAGGCCGGTTGGGACAAGCCGGGCCTGATCCCGCTCTGGTTCGGCGAAAGCGATATGGCCGGCCCCGCCGAGGCGGACGAAGCCACGATTGCCTCCCTAAAGGCCGGCGAAACTCGCTATGCCCCCACGCGCGGCGTGCCGCCCGTACGCCAGGCCATCGCCGATTACGAAACCCGGCTGCACGGCAAGCCCGTCGGCATCGAGCGCATCACCCTGACCGCCGGTGGCATGCAGGCGATCATGCTGGCCATGCAGGCCCTGATCGATCCGGGTGATGAGGTGCTGATCATCCACCCGCTCTGGCCCAATGCGGCGGCGGCGGTCGAGATCATGGGCGGCATCGTCCGGCCCTTCCCGCTGGTCTTTGGCCAGGACGAATGGCGCCTCGACATGCAGGCCCTGATGGATGCCTGCGGCCCGCGCACCCGCGCCATCTATGTCAATTCGCCCAACAACCCGACGGGCTGGGTGATGAGCCATGCCGAAATCCAGGACCTGATCGATTTCGCCCGCCGGCGCGGGCTGTGGATCCTGTCCGACGAGGTCTATGGCCGGATTACCTATGGTGATGCCATCGCCCCCTCCTTTCTCGACGTTGCCGAGCCGGAAGACAGGGTGATGGTCTTCAATACCTACTCCAAGAACTGGGCGATGACCGGCTGGCGCCTGGGCTGGCTGACGGCGCCGGACTCCCTGGGCCAGGTGTTCGAAAGCCTGACCCAATTCAGCACAACGGGCGTGCCGACCTTTCTGCATGCCGCGGCGAAGGCCGCGACGGTCGAGGGCGAGCCGCAAGTCGCCAAAATGATCGAGATGTGCCGGGTCGGCGAGGCCATCGTCAGCCGCACCCTCACCGCCCTGCCCAATGTCGGCTACGCCCCGCCGGCCGGCGCCTTCTATGCCTTCTTCTCCGTCCAGGGCGAACAGGACAGCCGTGCTTTAGCCCTGCGGCTAATCGACGACGCCAATGTCGGCCTCGCCCCGGGCAGCGCCTTCGGCCCCGGCGGCGAGGGCTACCTGCGCCTGTGCTTCGCCAGATCGGCCGACCAGCTGACTGAAGCGATGGCCCGTCTCGAAAGGGCGCTCGCCCCGCATTAACGGCCAAACGCCAAGCTTTCTAACGCTTTGTCTTGCAAGGAATTTGCCGTCCCGTTTGACGCGGTTCTCACGGAAACGTGAACACTTTAGGTCGGTCGATTCAACCCTCTGGAATGACAGTCCTAGACCCGTGTCTCCCCAAACAGTCAGTTGAAAATACTACCGTAAATTGCGCGCAAAGCTTTGAAATAAAACGATCGTTCCTAAAAGCGCGGCCCGCCCATCACAGAATTGGCACAAGAAGATAATTCCAAGTTCCTGAAAATGACCCGAATTCGCCCAGAAATTCGGCAGGCTGATTGTTTTCAGACCATGTGATCAGCCCCCATAACGCTGAACAGAAAAACGGGGTCTCATTTTGGCATCTGCGCAACCAGACCCATCACGGGTTGAAACAGCGACGCCGCACCATGCGCGTCAATGTACCCGCGGGCCGTTCGTCCGGTTCGAACCAACTCACGCGCCCTCATCCACCCGTCCGGAAAACAGGAGACCGTTTCCATGGCTCTCGATCTGACCACCTTTATCTTCACCCCAGGCGACGACATCGCGACGTTCGACGACACCCTCGCGGTGGCCAGCGGCATCGGCTCCCCCTTCAACGCCATTTTCATCCCCAACGAGGGATCGGTGAATGCGTTCGGCGGCGATGACCTGATCGAGGGCACCCTGGACGGCACCGTCGATACGACCGACCCGGTGTCCCTATCGGGCATCGAGCTGTTTGGCGACGGCTTCCTGTCGGGTGCCAATGGCGAAGATACGGTTCACGGCACGGCCGACTTCACCGCCACCCCGACATCGCTGAACGCCGATATCGCCGGCATTCGCGGGACGGCAGACTCGGTAATCTCAACCGGCTCCAAGGGGGACACGGTTAGGGGCGAAGCCAATGGCGACGGCGTCGGTCTGCAAATCACCGGGGTTTCCGGCGGAACGATCAACACGGGCCATGGTCGCGACCTGGTCGAAGGCATCGCGACCGGCTCGGGCGGTATCAACGATGGTAACGGCGACACGGAAAATTTCGTCGAAGGCTTCGACAATGTGAACATCAACACCGGTGACGGCAACGACACCGTGTTCGGAAGCGGTTCAAGCGCTAGCGGCGATGATGCCCATTCCAACGACGAGGCCTTCACAAACAGCACCGTTAACACCGGGCGCGGCCTGGACACAGTCATCGCCGAGGTGTCGACCACTGCCGGCGACGATAGCGATATCGGAGGCGCCGATGGCATTGACTCATCCAGGGTCAACACCGGCGATGGCAGCGACGAGGTAATTGTTTCGATCGTCGGCAACTATGGCGATCGGGCAGAAGGTGGGCCTGATGGCATTGACAGCTCTGTCATCAAAACCGGCGACGGCCACGACAAGGTCACTGCCTCAATCCTGATGAACTCCGGCAACATGGCAGATCACGGCAGTCCGGATGTCTTGTGCGTCAGCGACTTTTTCCTGGGTGATGGCAACGACGAGGTTCACGCCACTATCGAAATCAACTTGCTCGACAATGGCGATGTTGGCCCCGACGTCATTGACGGTTCGAAGATTGTGGGTGGCGAGGGCCGCGACAAGGTGATTGCCACGGGGATCATCACCGGCGGCATCAACACGCTGACCGACAGCAGTGATGGACTGGACGCCAGCGACTTCAACATGGGGACCGGTAACGACCAAATCGTCTCCATCATGACCACCACGGTCGGGGATGGCAGTTCCGCCAATTTCCGGCATGGCATCGACACCAGCTCGATCAAGACCGGTGATGGCCGGGACACGGTCGATGTGACCATGGATTTTTCGCTCGGCGACAATAGCACGGCAATCAACTCCGACGGTATCGAAGGCGGAACGATCAATACCGACGAGGCGAACGATCAGATCCTGGTCGATGTCTCGATCGAGGCTGGTACCGGCAGCACCGTCTCGAACATCAACGGCATTGAAGAAGCCAAGATCAACACCGGCATCGGCAATGATCGGATCGAGGCGGCCGTCGAATTGACCGGCGCCGGCCTGGTCTCGGCCTTCGGCGACGGCATCCGAAATGCCGATATCAATACCGGCGATGGTGACGACGTCATTGAGGCCACCGGCGCCAATCAGGCCATCGGCGACACCTCGGACGGCATCGAGGGTGGCGAGATCGACCTCGGCGATGGCGATGACGAGGTGATCGCTCGGGGCGAAAGCCAAGGCGTGCGCGATGTCGATATTGTCGGCAGAGCGGGCGACGACATCTTCGACCTGCACAGTGGCACGGGCATGGTGAATGGCGGTGCCGATGACGACCTGCTGATCCTGGCCGGCAATTCGGGTGATTTCGCCTTCACCGATAATGGCGGCAGCAACGGCAACATCCTGGGCGGGGTAACCGACCTGGATGTGGTCGGCATCGAACAATTCCAGTTCGACAACGGCACCTTCGATTTCGGGGACCTCTTCTAAAGACCAGTTGGCAACGAAAAAAACGGGAGATGGCTAAATGGCTCTCGATCTGACCACCTTTGTCTTCACCGCCGGCGACGACGTCGCGATGTTTGACGACACCCTCGCGGTGGCCAGCGGCGTCGGCTCGCCCTTCAACGCCATCTTCATCCCCGACGAGGGATCGGTGGACGCGCTGGGCGGCGATGATCTGATCGAGGGCACCCTGGACGGTACCGTCGACACAATCGATACGGTCTCCCTTTCGGGGATCGAGTTGTTCGGCGATGGCTCGCTGTCGACCGGCAACGGCGAAGACACGGTCCATGGCAAGGCGGACTTCGCCACCACGCCGATCTCATCCTCCACCTCGATCGCCGGGATCAGGGGCACGGCCGACTCTCTCATCACGACCGGCAACAAGGCGGACACGGTCACCGGCGAGGCCCATGGCGACGGCGATGGTCTTGAGATCACGGGCATTGTCGGCGGAACGATCAACACCGGTAGTGGGCGTGACCTGGTTGAAGGCATCGCCACGGGCACCGGCGGCACCGGTGGCAACGAGAATTTGCTGTTCGGCATAGATTCCGCCGCCATCAATACCGGCAATGGCAATGACACCGTTTTCGCCAGTGCGACCAGCACGAACGGCGATGAAGCCGTCACTGCCGACACGGGCATCAGTGCCAGCACGATTAACACGGGCCGCGGCCGCGACAAGGTCATCGTCGAAGTGTCGGCCACCGCCGGCGATGACTCTGAACTCATTGGCACAAACGGTATCGTCGGCAGCACCACCATCAATACCGGCACTGGCAATGATGAAGTGGAAATGTCGATCGTGGGGACCTTTGGCGATCGTGCAACGGGCGGTCCGGACGGCATTGATAACGGCGTCATCATCAATACCGGCGACGGCAACGACAAGGTCACCGCCTCCATCATCCTGAATTCCGGGAACGGGGCCGACCACAGCGGCACGGATGTCATGACCGATAACGTCATTTCCCTCGGCGATGGTAATGACGAAGCCCGCGCCACCGCTGAGATCAACATGCTCGACGATGGCGACACCAGCGTCGATCTGATGGACACGGTCGATTTTGACGGAGGCGAGGGCCGCGACACAGCCCTCGCAATGGGAACCATCACAGGTGGCGTCAACACCACAACCGACGATGCCGACGGTTTGGACGGCGGCACCTTCGATATGGGGACCGGCAACGACCAGATCGTTTCCACGATGATCACAACTGTCGGCGATGGTAGCTCCGCGATCGACAGGCAAGGGGTAGACAACTCCACGATCAAGACCGGCGATGGCAGCGATACAGTGGAGGTCACCATTGATTTCTCTTTCGGCAACAACAGCTCGGCGACCGATGTCGACGGGATCGAAGGCGGCATCATCACCACCGACCAATCCAACGATCAGGTCCTGGTCGATGTGTCGATCGAGGCCGGTACCGGCAGCACCCTTGAGGGCATCAACGGCATTGATGGGGCCATCATCAACACCGGCATCGGCGATGACAGGATCGAATCCGCCGTCGAGTTGACCGGCGCCGGACTGGCTTCCGCCTTTGGCGATGGCATCCTCAACGGTGATATCAACACGGCCGGCGGCGACGACATGATCGAAGCCATCGGCGCCAACCAGGCCCTCGGCGGCACCTCTGACGGCATCGAAGGCGGCGACATCGATCTCGGCTCGGGCAATGACGAGGTGTTCGCGCGGGGCGCCAATCTGGGCGTGCGCGATGTTGATATCGCCGGCGGTTCGGGCGACGACATCTTCGACCTGCACAGCGGCACGGGCCTGGTGAATGGCGGGTCCGACGACGACCTGCTGATCCTGGACGGCGATTCGGGTGATTTCGCCTTCACCAACAATGGCGGCAGCAACGGCAACATCCTGGGCGGGTTGACCGACCTGGATGTGGTCGGCATCGAACAATTCCAGTTCGACAACGGCACCTTCGATTTCGGGGATCTTTTCTAGGAGGTCAGATCGGGCTGGGTTGACAAACGCGGAGGGCACGGCACTTGCCAACCGAGTTGAGCACATGGGTGGTACCCGGCCGCGCCCGGGTCGCCGCCCTTGGCACCCGCGCGGGCAACAAGCCTGTCACAATTCGGTGGCCTGATACTTGCAGCCGCCCATGCCAACCGACGCGGCGCGCACCGCGCTCCGAAACCAGCTAGGGAGTTACCGCTTATGCCTCTCGATCTGACCACCTTCGTCTTCACTGGCGCCGATGACACCGCGATATTCGACGACACCATCGCGGTGGCCAGCGGTGTCGGTTCGCCCTTCAACGCCATCTTCATCCCGGACGGGGGGTCGGTGAATGCGGTGGGTGGCGATGACCTGATCGAAGGCACCTTGGACGGCACCGTCGACACGACCGACCCGGTCTCGCTCTCAGGCATCGAGCTGCTCGGCGATGCGTTCCTATCCACGGGTAACGGAGAAGACACGGTTCACGGCACGGCCGACTTCACCGCCACGCCAACCTCTCTGTCCACCTCGATCGCCGGGGTCCGGGGCACGGCCGACTCGGTGATAACAACCGGCTCCGAAGGGGACACGGTTACCGGCGAGGCCAATGGCAGCGGCGATGGTCTCGAAATCAAGGGCATTCTGGGCGGGACGATCAACACGGGCCAAGGCCGAGACCTGGTCGAAGGCATCGCCACCAGCACTGGCGGTATCAACGATGACACCAGTGACAATGACAATTCGGTCGGCGGAATCGACGCCGCTGCCATCAATACCGGCGATGGCAACGACACGGTGCTTGGCAGCGCTACCAGCCTAAACGCCGACGACGCCGATACCGACGACGTCGGCATCGACCGCAGCACGATCAACACCGGCAGCGGCCGCGACAAAGTCATTGCGCAAGTATCGACCACCGCTGGCAACGATGCCGCGGTCGGTGGCGCCAAGGCGATTGATGAAAGCAGGATCAACACGGGCGATGGCAATGACGAAGTGAACGCATCCATCGTCGGAAATTATGGAGATCGCTCCGGCGGTGGTCCGGATGTTATCGACAACAGCGTCATCAAAACCGGCGACGGCCATGACACGGTTGTCGCCTCCATGATTCTCAATTCGGGGAACATGGCCAGGAACACCGCCATCGATATCTACGATGCCAGCAACATCTTTCTTGGCGATGGCAATGACGAGGCACGCGCGACGTACGAAATAAACCTCCTCAATGATAGCGATACCAGTCCCGACCTGATGGACGCGACCAGAATCGATGGTGGCGATGGTCGCGATAAAGTCATTGCCATCGGGACCATCACCGGCGGCACCAACACACTGACCGACAGCAGCGACGGCCTTGTCGGCAGCACATTCGACATGGGGCCCGGGAACGACCAGATCATTTCCACACTGATCACGAACATTGGTGATGGTGGCGTTGCCGACGAGCGCTCGGGGTCCAGTTTCTCAACCTTCCGTACAGGCGATGGTCGCGATACGCTCGAATTCACCATCGATTTCTCGCTGGGGGCCAACAGTTCGGCAGTTAACGTCGAAGGTATCCTGGACGGACTATTCAACACCGACCAATCCAACGACAAAATCCTGGCCGATGTTTCGATCGAGGCTGGCGCTGGCAGCACCCTGGAGGGGGTCAATGGCATTGATAACGCCGTCATCAACACTGGCATCGGTGATGACGGGATTGAATCCGTCGTCGAGCTGACTGGCGCCGGCCTCGCCTCCGCCTTCGGGGACGGCATCATTGGCGCAAACATCGACACCGGTGATGGCGATGACACCATCGAGGCCACCGGCGCGAACCAGGCCATCGGCGGCACCTCGGATGGCATCGAGGGTGGCGATATCGACCTCGGATCCGGCAATGACCAGGTCACTGCACGCGGCGCAAGTCAGGGCGTGCGCGATGTCGATATCTTCGGCGATACCGGCGACGACATCTTCGACCTGCACAGCGGCACCGGCCTGGTCGATGGCGGCGACGATAACGACCTGCTGATCCTGGACGGCGACTCGGGCAGTTTCGACTTCACAAACACCGGGGTGACCAGCGGCACCATCGCCACATCCGGCGGCGGGATCACCAACCTGGATGTCGCCAACATCGAACAATTCCAATTCGACAACGGCACCTTCGACTTCGGGGACCTTTTCTAAGCTCAACACCAACGGCAACTCGGAAGGCAGCGGACCATGGCACTCGATCTCTATGCGTTCCCGTTCACTGAAGACGATGACACCGCCACCTTCTCCGACACGCTTGCCATAACCAGCGGCGTCGGCTCGCCCTTCTTCGCCGTCATCAGCGAGGGCAACAGCAATGCCCTTGGCGGCGACGACCTGATCGAGGGCACGCTGGATGGCACGGTTGATACCGCCGACACGGTGGAGATGACCGGCATCCGCATGGGCAACGAGACCATTGCCACCGGCAGCGGCAAGGACACCGTCCTGGGTCAGTCGGACTTCGTTGACATCGGCACCTCGCACGATTTCAGCGTCTTCGGCATCAACATCGTGGCTGGCGGCACCCTCGACACCGGCTCCAGCAACGACAAGGTGACCGGCAAGGCCTCCGCGGAAGGGGAGCTGTTCACCGCCATTGGGATTCAGGGCGGGACTATCGACACGGGCGACGGCCGCGACACCATCACCGGCATGGCGGCCGGGACCGTCTTCGAATCGCCACCAGGTCCGTATTCTGAGCCTGCCTCAAGTACCGTAATCGGCCTAAGCGGCGTCACGATCGAAGGCGGCGACGGCAACGACAAGATTAATGGCATCGTCGATGTGACGGGCGCGTCAGGCGGGGCCGCAGCCCGACCCGTCGGTATTTACAATTCCACCATCAATACGGGATCGGGGAAGGACAAGATTGTTGGCGAGGCAACGGTCGACGCCCCGCTGGGCGGTTACTTTTCCGTCACCCATGGCATTTCTGGCGGGACGATAACAACCGGCGTCGGCAACGATCAGGTTACAGGGACCGTCGAGATCGTTGGCGGTGATAATGTAAGTGCCGCAGCCAGTGACGGCATCGACAATGTGACCATCGAAACTGGCGATGGAAAGGACAAGGTCACCGGCATCGTCGAGGCCAATGCGGGCGATAACGCTCGCTTGACCGCAATCGATGGTCTCGACGAATCCGATGTGATCACCGGTGACGGCAACGACCAAGTCACCGGCACCGTCATCATCACGACCGGCGACAATTCTCGTGGCAGCGCAAATGACGGTGTCAGCGACACGGATATCGACCTTGGCAATGGCAAGGACAAGGTGACCGGTTCGGTGGTGGTTACCGTCGGCGACAACAGCACAGCCAGTGCCATTGACGGGATTGCCTCGGGTACGATCACCTCTGACAGCGGCAATACTCAGATCACCGGCAGCGTCTCAATCACGGCGGGCACCGGCAGCACGGCAGCCACCAATGACGGCATCACCTTCATGGACATCACGACTGGCGATGGCCGTGACCGCATCACCGGCACCTCGGAAATCGAGGGCACCGGTTTCGTGCAAGCCTTCGGCGACGGCATCAACATGTCGACCATCGACACGGGTGACGGCAACGACAAGGTGACGGGCATCGGCGCGGACGTGGCAATCGGTGCGGGATATTTTTCCAACGGCATCGACGAAACCACCCTCAATCTCGGCGGCGGCGATGACGAGGTGTTCGCCCGCGGCATCAGCGGCGGGGTGCGGGATGTAATGATCTTCGGTGAGGCCGGCGACGATGTCTTCGACCTGCACAGCGGCACGGGTACCGTCGATGGCGGGGACGATGACGATCTGCTGATCCTGTCGGACAATTCGGGCGCCTTCACCTTCACCGACAATGGCGGGCTTACCGGCAATATCACCGACGGCAACGGCACCAACCTGGATGTGGTCGGCATCGAACAGTTCGAGTTCGACGACGGCACCTTCGATTTCGGGGACCTCTTCTAAACCGCCTGGGCCGACTGCTCGCCGATTGCCGCTTCTTCCAACAGCCAGTCGCGGAACACCGTGATCTTTGGCCGGTCGTCGCGGCGCTGGGGATAGACGATGTAATAGCCGAACGCCGTCTGCAGGCTCAGCTCGAACGGCCTGACCAGGCGGCCGGCTTCCAGATCGCCGCTGGCCAGGGCGCTCCGCCCCAAGGCAACGCCCAGCCCCTCCACGGCGGCATTGATCAGCATGGCGGAATCGCTAAAGAACGGCCCGCGTGAGGCATCGATCCCAGTCACCCCCGCCGCTTGCAGCCATTCCGCCCAGTTCAGAACCATATCGTCATGCAGCAGGGTGAAGTGCCGTAGGTCTTCGGGTTTTCGCAGCCCGTTGCCCCGCTCGGCCAGGGCCGGGCTACAGACGGGAAAGACACTCTCGGCCATCAGCGGCACGGCCTTCAGGCCGCGGTAATCGCCACGCCCGAAGCGGATCCCCAGATCGATATCCTCCTGTTCGAAATCCACGGACCGGTCGACCGCCGAAACGCGCACATCGATCTCGGGATGCTTGGCCTGGAAATGCATCAGGCGCGGCACCAGCCACTTTGCCGCGAACGAGGGCAGCACGCTGACCGTCAAAACACCGGTCGCATCATTGACCACCAGCCGCTCGGTCGCCGCCTCCAGCTTCTCAAAGGCCGCGCGCACCTCGGGTAGATAGCTCTGCCCCGCTTCCGTCAGCCGCAGCCCCCGGTGAACGCGCCGAAACAGGCGAAAGCCAAGCTGTTCCTCCAGTACCTTGATTTGATGGCTGACTGCGGCCTGGGTCACATTCAGCTCTTCCGCCGCCCTGGTAAAGGAGAGGTTCCGCCCTGCCGATTCAAAGGCGCGCAAGGCATTCAGGTTGGGAAGCTGCATGGCTCAGATTGTATCAAACATCTCATATCTGTGTCGATACAAATAAGAATTTCTAATGGAAAGGATTAGATATGATCCTTTGACCGATTGGCCAAAAACCCTCATTTTTGCAGCACTCGTAGGAGATTGAGTGCGCATCTCCACCCTTCGTATTAATAAAGGATTTCGATATGTCAGAACGTCAGCTTGTCGTTCCTGGCGTCGGTCTTGGAGGGGTCGGCGTCGTCGGATTTTTCGGGCAGGTTTTTCGCACCTTGTGGCTGTGGCGCTTCCGCTACACTTCCCGCCAGGAACTCGGCGCCATGACGGTACACCAGCTCAAGGATATTGGTCTGGAAACCTCGGCGGCCACGCGCGAGTCCCTCAAACCGTTTTGGAAGGCTTAGATCGGCCTTCCATTTCACTAGGGCGGCTATCGATAGCGGCCCTAGCTCTCCACCCTGAGTAGTAGTTTGTTGGCGCCGTTCAGCGAACGGAACAGCAAATCGAACTGCTCCCTAAAGGCCGGCCAATCCAGCCCCCGCTTCGATTGGCCGGCCACTTTTTTGTGAATCTCGGCGATCGACCTCCGGCCGTCGATGGCGCTCAGGATCGGGCCTGCCAAGGGCGGCAGGGGAAAGCGCATGGCCAGCCCATCGAACTCGATGGGCAGCGATCGCACGGGCGTGCCTTTGCGGGCCATAAGGGCCCGGCCGATTTCCGCCGGATCGAGATCTCTGGGAATTGGAATGGCCCCGGCGTTATCCGGGCTGGCCACCGCATCGGCCGCCCGACCTGCCGGCACGGCATACAGGGTGTGCATTTTGATATTGCCGGCAAGACATTCCGCCAACGCCATGCGGTCCAGCGCGCTCAGCCCTTCCAGCCGCGTCCGCGCGCCCTTGTCCGGCAAATAGAAGTTCGGGTCATAACGGGCCGGCTCGATCCAGGCGGTCGTGGCCAGGCCGGCGCCATCGAGATATTCGGCAAATTCGCGCACCGAATAGGCCCGATCCTGGCTGTGCAGCAGCAGATCATACAGCCCGGCATCGCTGTTCCGGTGATCGGCCAGACCGCCATTGCGGGCGAACCAGTTTGTCGGCGGCAGGCCTTCGATCACCCGCTTGGCCAGGGCCACCTGCTCCCTCGGCGCCATGTCTGCCGTCACCGCCCGCAGCGTCTCCTGCAGCGGATACACCCCGGTCCGGCCATAGGGGGCATAGACCATCAGCCCCATGCCGCCTTGCTCATCCAGCACGCCCCGCAAGGCGGCCAAGCCGGCCGGCGGATCGGCCAGGTGGTGCAGCACGCCGCAGCAATCGATGTAGTGATAGGGGCCGCCCGCCAGCGAGGCCGGATCCAGCAGCGATCCAGTCCGAAAAGCGATGCCATCCAGCCCCCGCCGTTCGGCCCGCGCCCGCGCGATCGCGGCGGCTTTCTCGGACAGGTCCAGATAGGTGATCTCGGCCTTCAGGCCCGCCTGCCGGCAATGCTCGGCCAGCATGATCAACCCGTCCCCCGTCCCGCCCCCGGCGACCAGCGCACGGAACGGCTCGGGCGGCCGCTTGCCGGCAAAGACGTAATGGCGCAGCTCGTCCAGATGGCTGGGCGAGCCGGTGATCAGCCTGTTGTCTTCGTCCTGGGGGTCCCGTTCGGGATAGGGGTAGGCTTCATATTGCGCTTTGACGGCATCCATGGCGGCAGACTGCCGCCGCGCCGATCCCCGCGCAATCGATCTATTCGGTTGCGGTCACGGTTACCTCGACCGACAGGTCGATAAAGTCATCGGCCGCCCCGAAATAGGTGCCCGTCAGCGGCATGGCTTGGGACGGATCGCGGGCCACGGCAACGCGGATCAGGTTCGGCCCGCCGACCACGCCGTTGGTCGGGTCGTATTCCACCCACCCCGCGCCGGGCAGGTAGATCTGAACCCAGGCATGGGTTTCCCCGGCGCCGACCACCCCATCACCGGCCCCCTCCAACGAGGGATCGTACAGATAGCCGGACACGAACCGGGCGGCGAAGCCCATCGTCCGGGCCGCCTCCATCATCAGCAGGGCCAGATCTCGGCAGCTGCCGCCGCCAGTTGTCAGGGTCTCGGTCGGGTTCTGGGTGCCGACCGCGTAGCGCCGCGAATAGGCGAAGTCGGATTGGATGGCGCTCGTCATGTCCCGCAGGATCTTGTGCGTCTCGGCGTTGCTGCCGGGGATAAAGCGCTTGGCCCAGGCATCGACCAGATGGTCCGGGTCCGGGCAGTGCCGTTCGATGCAGCGGCCCAGATCGGGCATTTCGCTGATCGGATAGCTAAAGGGGTAGGATCGCGCGTAATCCTCCAGCTGGAATTCCGGATCTTCCAGGCTGTAGGGTTCGACGGAAATCTTGCTCTCGAACTGCAGGGTCTCGGCCGCCTGGTCGAACTCGGCCACGGCGATCGAATTGCCGAAGACATCGTGATACCAGCGGGTCGAGGCGTGGGGTGTGATGCTCAAGGCCGTTTCGACCAGCCGCAGATCATGGCTGTCGCGCGGCCGGAACATCAGCCGGTGCGGCCCGAATGTCACCGGCCGCGCATAGCGGTAGATGCTGGTATGGGTGACCGACAATCGTCGCATGGGGTGAACCGGGGGTTCCAGATCCTGGGTTATCGGGTTGTCGTGCTCGGCAACGACAGCCGTGTTTTGCATCGCCGGCATTTGTATCCCCAATTCCCTTCAGATCTAAAGCCACGCCGCGCGAATCATTCGGCCAAAGGCTAGCCGGATGCGCGTCGGCCACTCAGCAAATTCCTTAAGATCGGGGCAATAATCCGCCATTCGTTAACTAAGCGTTGATACCTTTCGGGCGATCACAAAAGCCACGCAGTTTTCGGTCCTTTGTCGGCCGGCCGCTTCTGCCGGCTCTTCCTTCCGACGGTTTGATTCATGAGTGATGCAGCAGGTGGCACGACAATCAGCGAACCCCCGCAAAGTTCCTATCCATCCGACCCCCAGGATCTGAAACAACAGGTCCGTGAGCTGATCGACGAGGGGCTGAGGGTCCATCAGGCCGGCGATCTGTCCCTTGCCGAAACCAAATACCGCGCCGCGCTCAAGCTCGATCCGGCTGATTCCGAAGGCTTGCACCTTCTCGGCATCATCGCCTGCCAGAACAACAGCCACGATGCCGCGGTCACGCTGATCGGCCACGCCATAAACAATCACCCCGATCATCCTGCCGTACCGCCCCGCTACAATGTCAATCTGGCCAACGCGCTGCACGGCGCGGGCCGGCTTGAGGATGCCGTGGTGGCCCTTCACCGGGCTCTCAGCGCCGACCCCAGCTCGGTCGAAGGCCATTTCAACCTCGGCAACGTCCTGTGCGATCTGGGCCGGTTTGAGGAGGCTGAGGGCGAATACCGCTTCGCCATTCAGTTAGAGCCGCGCTACGGCAAGGCGCACGCCCGCCTTGGCTGGGTATTGGAACAGTTGGGCCATCCCCGCGAAGCCATCGAAGCCATCAAAACGGCCGCTGAGTTGAACCCCGAAGACGGCAGTTTGCGGGTCGGCCTGGGGCGCGCCTTGGCGGCCGCCGGCCGGTTGGAGGAAGCGCTGCCGCTGCTGGAAGAGCTCTCGTCGGAGGATGATGCCCAATCCTGGACGACGTTGGGCTCCTGCTACGCCGACCAGATGCGTTGGGAAGAAGCGCGCGAAAGCTTCTCCCAGGCTCTCAAGACCGCGCCGCGCTCTGCCAAGGCCCATGGCGGGCTGGGTGAGGCCCTGTTCCGGCTTGGCCAATGCGAGGTCGCGCTGACGCACCTGCTGCGCGCGTGCGAGCTGGAACCCGGCGATATGCGTTCGCTGTCCCTGGCCGGCATGATCAGCCTTGATCAGGGTGACTTGCTGATCGCGCTCGATCGTCTTGAAAAGGCCGTTGCCGGCGCACCCGACGATCACCGCGCCCATGCCGCCCTGGTCCATGCGCGGGCGCTGCAACGCATGTCGGGTGAGGAAGACTGGCGGTCCGAATGCGCCGCCTGGGTCAAGAAGTTCGACGATCATCGTCCGATGCCTGCCGACGGTGCCGACCGGCTGGACCCTCATCGCGCGTTGCGGATCGGTGTGGTCACCGGCGGTCAGCCGGGTGAAACGGCCCTGCAGCGGCTGATGACCTTTTTGGGGTATCGGGACCGGGACCACGTCCTTGTCCGTTGCTATTCCGATCTGGATTCCTTCGAACCCCTGCGCCCGGCCCTGATCAAGCTTGCCGATGGCTGGACGGAATGCCGCGCGCTCAGCGATGGGGATCTGAGCGCGACTATCCACAACGACAAGATCGACATTCTGATCGATTTGTCCGGCTCGATCCGGGGCAACCGCCTGCGGGCGCTGGCCCGTCGTCCGGCGCCCATCCAGGTCTCCTGGCTGGCGTCCGGCGAACAGATGGGTTTTTCCTTCGTCGACTATTTCCTGACCGATGCCGAATTCGACGACGGTTCGGTCGAAACCTCCCTGCCCGTCAAGGGTGGCTTGATGGCCTTTGTCGCGCCGGACACCGTTCCCCAGCCGGATTCGCTGCCCCTGGCATCGGGTAATCCGGCGCGGTTTGTTGCCATGGGCGACCTGACCCAGTTCAGCGAGGAATCCATCGCCTTGTTCAGCCGGGTGTTGACCGAGCTGCCGGATTCACGGTTGACGGTCATCGTGCACCAGCCTCTGCATCGCGAGACCGAGCGCCGGCTGAATCGCCGGTTTGCCGATTACGGCGTTTCGGACCGCCGGGTGGAATTGGTCAGCTTGAACGCCGGATTGGACGAGGCGGATCGGGATATCGGCCCGCTGCTGGAGCGGGCGGACCTGGCCCTCGATCCATTCCCCGCCAGCAACGGGTATGAAAGCTTTGTCGCGCTGTTGGCGGGCCTGCCGGTCGTCACACTGGTCGGCCCGTTGCCGCAATCCCGGCTGTCGGCGGGTATTTTGGAAGCATCCGGCCTGGGCACGTTGCGAACCGGCAGCATCCAGGAATTCGTCGAACGGGTGGTGATGCTGGTCGAGAATCCCGATCATCTGGCCGATCTTCGCGAAGGGTTGCCCGCAAAGGTGGCCGGCTCTCCGGTGGCCGACGGTGCGGCCTTCGCCCGGGGGCTGGAAGACGCACTCCGTTTGGCCTGGTCGCGCCATTGCACGCTGGAAGCCCCGACGGCCGCCACGCAGCACTAAACCGGTTTGATCGGCCTATTCCTTGATCCGGTAACCGGTATGGAACGTCCACCAGATCACGCTTAGGCAGGCGAACAAGAACAGGGCGATCATCGCCACGCTCAGCCCGACGCCGACATCGGCCGCGCCATAGAACGACCAGCGAAAACCCGAAACCAGGTACAGGACCGGGTTGAACAGGGTGATGGTCTGCCACAGCGGCGGCAGCATGGTGATCGAATAAAAGCTGCCCCCCAGGAACACCAGCGGTGTGATGATCAGCAGCGGCACCAGCTGAAGCTGGTCGAAACTCTTGGCCCAGATCCCGACGATAAAGCCGAACAGGCTGAAGGAAATGCAGGTCAGCACCAAAAAGGTCAGCATCCAGATCGGGTGATTGATCTGCAAGGGCACGAACAGTCCGGCCGTGGCCAGGATGATCAGCCCGATGATCAGCGATTTGGTCGCCGCCGCCCCGGTATAGCCGATGACGATTTCCAGCACCGAAACCGGCGCCGACAGGACTTCGAAGATCGTGCCGATGAATTTCGGGAAATAGATCCCGAACGAGGCGTTCGTCACGCTCTGGGTCAGCACCGTCAGCATGATCAGGCCGGGCACGATAAAGGCGCCATAAGTGACCCCGTCGACCTCCTGAATGCGCGATCCGATGGCGGCGCCGAAAACCACGAAATAGAGCGAGGTGGACAGCACCGGCGAGACCACGCTTTGTAGCAGCGTGCGCATGGTCCGGGCCATCTCGAAGCGGTAGATCGCCACGATGGCATGGATGTTCATGGCTCGTCCCTCACCAGGTCGACGAAGATTTCTTCCAGCGAGCTTTGATAGGTCTGCACGTCGCGCAGCACGATCCCCGCCTCGTTCAATTGCCTCAGCAGCGAGGTGATGCCCGTCCGCGTGCCGGCGGTATCGTAGGTGTAGAGCAGGGCCGCCCCGTCATCGATCCGCTCCAGCTCAAACTCTGACAGGGATTCCGGCACGCTTTCGACGGGCTGTTGCAGATCGATGCGCATCTGCTTTTTGCCCATCCGCCGCATCAGCGCGTTCTTCTCCTCAACCAGCAGAAGCTTGCCGTGGTTGATCACCCCAACGCGGTCGGCGATGGCTTCGGCCTCTTCGATGTAATGGGTGGTCAGCACGATGGTGACGCCGTCGGCCTGTAGGTCGCGCACCGTGTCCCACATGTCCTTGCGCAGCTCGACATCGACCCCGGCGGTCGGCTCGTCCAGGAACAGCACGCGCGGCTCGTGGGCCAGCGCCTTGGCGATCAGCACCCGCCGCTTCATGCCGCCGGACAGCTGCATGATCTGGCTTTCATGCTTGTCCCACAGGGACAGCTTGCGCAACACGCTTTCCAGAAAGGCTGGATCGGGCGATTTACCGAACAGCCCGCGGGAAAACCGAACGGTGGTCATCACCTTCTCGAACGGTTCCAGCGAGATGTCCTGGGGCACCAGCCCGATCAGCCGCCGGCATTGGCGGTAATCCCGGATCACGTCATGGCCGCCGACGGTGATGGTTCCGCTGGTCGGGTTGGTGATGCCGCAAACGGTGGAGATCAACGTGGTTTTGCCGGCTCCGTTCGGGCCCAGCAGCGCTAGGATCTCCCCTTGCTCGATATCCAGCGAAACGCCGGACAGTGCCGTCAAACCGGATTTGTAGACCTTGGTCAGGTCCTTGATTGAGACGATGGGGGGCATGGGTCTTTGTTGGCGGTGGGCGCGGTTCGACGGCCTATGCGGCAAGTTGGTTGAGGATGGTGAAATAGCGCTGCAGGGACTGGCTCAAGGGGTATCTGTCGGCAATCGTCTGCACCGCCGCCTCGCGCAGCGGGGCCAGATCGTCTGCCCGCGTGATGGCGGCCATGATGCGGTTGGTCAAGGCGTCGACGTCGAAAAAATCCACCAACAGGCCGTTTTCCTTGTCCCGGATCACCTCGCGTACCGGTTCGGTGTCCGAAGCGACGACCAGGCACCCCGTCGCCATCGCTTCCAGCATCGACCAGGACAGCACGAAGGGGATCGTCAGATAGACATGGGCGTCCGAGGCGCGCAGCAGCGACCGGTAGTTCCGGTAGGACAGGTGGCCCACGAAATGCAGGCGAGAATGGTCGAGGTTTGGATGCGTTTCGAGCGCCTGTTCCTTGTAGGTCTTGCCATCGGGCAGGGTTCTGCCATAGGCGGTGCGGTCGGTGCCGGCAATCACGATCTGCACGTCGGGCAGGCGTTGCTGCAGCTGCTCGGCGGCGGCCATGAACTGCGGAAAGCCGCGATAGGGTTCCATGCCGCGGGTTGCGTAGGTCACGATCGGCCCCCGGCCGCGCAGATCGAGGTCGGGCAGGTTCAGCCCGCCCTCGTCACCGGGGGTGAAGAAGTTCAGATCGATGCCCTCGTGCAGAACCTCGATCTTTTCGCGAAACCGGCCGGGAAACTGGGACCGCTGGAATTCCGTCGGTGAAATGGCATGGTCGCTGCGTGCCAGATCCATCAGGATGGCGGCATTGCGCATTTCGATCCGGCAGGCCTTGTCGGTGTCCATCGGATCATCGGGCAAGAAATCGGCATCCGATCCGCGCGCCCGGTAAAACCATTCGAAATGGCCGATCAACCGTCCCTCGGGAAAGGCCTCGCGCACGAAAAACGGCATGCCATAGCCCGAATGAGCCATGATCACATCGGGCCTGAACCCGGTCTTGCGCAGCTCCATGCATTTGCGGAACACGGCCTGGCCGTTCAGGACGCCCTGTTCGAGATTGCGCAGATAATGGTGGATCTCGCGGCTCGGCTCGCGGCTCGGCTCAAACACCAGGGTCTGCACGTCGGGAATATGGGCACCGGTCTTCGAACAAATGGCGGCAAGGTTATGCCCGCCTTCGGCCCGCAGCGCCGTGATCAGATGGCGGTACTGGCCTGGAAAGTTTCGATGTAGGAATAAAATATTCATTGGGCAAATGATGGCGGTGGGCGAAATTGGTTTGCCGAACCCGATCGGACAGCGGCGCCCTGACCTATCGACAAGCTATTGATGCGGGTCAACAGGCAATCGCGCTTGGGCACGTTTATCTTGAACCCAACCGGCCAGCCCCCCAGATTAAGTCGTGCGATGCCGCAATCGGGTCGCAACCGTTGGTGCCGGAGCATCCGGGCCGTCGTGCCGGTCAAGCTGGCCGTGCCGATATGGCCGCTCGCTCGTTGAAGAGGGGTTTGGCAAATGAGCCGCGTTACGCGCCTGAACAGCCCATTCATGTTGGGTTTCGAGCATTTTGAACAAACGCTCGATCGAATTTCGAAGGCGGCCGGCGACGGCTATCCTCCTTACAACATTGAACAAATCGGCCAGGACGGGCTCCGGATCACATTGGCTGTTGCCGGATTTACCATGAATGACTTGTCTGTCGAGGTGGCAGACAACCAATTAGTCATTCGTGGGCGGCACAATGAGGAAGACAGTGATCGGGTCTATTTGCATCGGGGCATTGCCTCGCGTCAGTTCCAGCGCTCCTTCGTGCTGGCCGACGGGATCGAGGTAGGCGGAGCGAGTTTGGACAACGGGCTTCTCAGCATCGATTTGCATCGACCGAAACCCGAAACGGTCGTGCGCACCATCAAGATCGATGGCCCGGCCGACCGAAAGGACAACGCGTCGGGCGCCGAAACGATCGATGTGGAAGGAACGACAAGCGGCGCGCGCCGGGGCTAGCATCAAGCCCGGACAGTCGCATGGAGACGACGGATATGACTGAAGAATTTGAAAACGATCAGCCCGAAGAGGTCACGGTGACGGCGCAAGGTTTCGCCGCGCTCGGCCTCAACCAGGTGGCCTATATTCGCCTGGTGGAAGAAGAGGGTAAGCCGGGCTTCGCCATTCATGGCGCCGACGGCACCTTCCTGACCGTCGTGCCCTCCCGCGAAGCGGCCGAGGGTGTTGTTCGGTCGAACGATCTGGTTCCGGTCAGCGTCCACTAACCGGCGGCGCTGATCAGGCAGCGTTTTCCGTCTGATACTCGTTCAGCAGCGAGAAAATCGCGTCCGCCGTCTCGCAGCCGCGCAGGCGGGTTCGCAGGGACCCATCCCGCAGCAGCCGGGAAATGCGGGCCAGGGCTTTCAAATGGTCCGCACCGGCGCCTTCGGGGGCGAACAGGGTAAACACGAGATCCACCGGTTCGTCATCGACCGAATCGAAATCCACCGGCCGGGCCAGGCGCGCGAAAAAGCCGCGCACGCCCGACATACCGCTGATTTTTCCGTGCGGAATGGCAACGCCGTGACCGACGCCGGTGGTGCCCAGGCGTTCGCGTTGCAACAATACATCGAAAATCAGGCGTTCGTCCTGGCCGATGACTGGGGCCGCCAACCGGGCAATTTCCTGTAGCGCCTGCTTTTTGCTCGTCGCTTTCAGCGATGCCGATATGGCGTCAACGGTCAACAAATCGTCCATTTTGCCTGTCGTCTCCTTTGGGCGGCCGCGCGCGGCGCAGACCCCTCCCTAAGATACCGTGTTTTTCGGATCGACCCATCCGATATTGCCGTCGTTGCGCCGGTAAACCATGTTCAGCAACCCGCTGGCGGAATTGCGGAACAGCAGGGCTGGAAGCTCTGCAAGATCCATGCGCATGACGGCCTGACTGACCGTCATTTGTTCGATTTCCGATGCCATCTCAGCAATCACCATGGGCTGCGATGGCTCGGTATCCTCACCCGTTTCAGTGTCCGGCTCTGCCTCCAAGACATAGGCAGTCGCCGCTTCGGCCTTGGCCTCGGCCTTTCCGTGGTGATCGCGCAGCCGCCTTTTATAGCGTCTCAGGCGTTTGTCGATCTTTTCCGCCGCTTTGTCGAAGGCGACATAGGGGTCGTCCGCCTCGTCGATCGCCTGCAGCAGCACGTTTCGTTGCGCGTGAACCTGAATGTCGCAACGGAAGTTGTGTCGCTCCTTGGCAAAAACGACTGTCCCTTCGATCGGATTGGGGAAGTACTTCTCGCAGGTTGCGATAAGCCGATCCGTCACGTGACCGCGCAGCGAATCCCCGACATCAAGCTGCTTGCCCCGAACATCCAGATTCATCGCCTGGCTTCACCTCCTGATTAACAAACACCTCCGGACGCGATAGCCAAGGCGGCCGGCAAGCTATTCGATCGGCTTCCGCGCTGTCAACCGCTCATTGAATTCGACGTAAGTTATTATAATTTAATGGTTTTTTCTCGTCGGCGTTGCACCGACGAGGGAATCCTCAGCGCTTCTCGATATTTTGCAACAGTCCGGCGGGCAATGTCGATTCCATCGTTCTTCAAGATTTCGACGATGCCGTCGTCAGACAGGGTTTCCGCGGGCGATTCCGCATCGATCAGGGCCTTGATGCGGTGGCGAACCGCTTCGGCCGAATGGGCCGAAGCCCCGCCTGCGCCCGGGATCGCGGGGGTGAAAAAATACTTCAATTCGAAGGTGCCGCGCGGGGTTTCGATAAACTTGTTCGAGGTCACCCGGCTGATGGTGCTCTCGTGCATGCCGATGGCGTCGGCAATGTCGCGCAGAATCAGCGGCTTCAGGTTCTGCACCCCATGGACGAAGAAGGAATCCTGCTGCCGGACGATTTCGGTCGCCACGCGAAGGATGGTCGTCGCCCGCTGATGCAGGGATTTCACCAGCCAGTTGGCGGACGCAAAACATTCCGAAAGATAGTCCCGTTCGGACTTGTCGCGAATGCGCCCATTGACCGCCGCGTAATATTGCTGATTGACCAGCACCCGGGGCAGCGTGTCGTTGTTCAGCTCGATCGCCCAGCCGCCGCCGCGCTGGGCCCGCATCAGCACATCGGGGGTGATGGACTGGGCGACTTCGTGGACGAATTGCTGGGCCGGCTTGGGGTCCAGGGCGCGGATCTCGCCCACCATGTCGGATATGTCCTCCATATCCACCCCGCACGCGCGCATCAGCGCCGAAAAATCGCGCTGGGCCAGCAGGTCGAGATTGTCCAGCAAGGCGGCCATGGCCGGATCGAGCCGGTTTAAATCGGCCAGCTGCAGGGCCAGGCATTCGCGCAGATCGGTCGCGAATATGCCTGCGGGATCGAACTGTTTGGCCTTGGCCAGAACGCCTTCGACCCGTTCCACCTCACACGCCAACTGCTCGGCTATGTCCGCGCAATCGCCCCGGAAATAGCCGGACTCGTCCAGATGATCGACCAGCTGGGCCATTAGCAGACGGTCCGTGGGATCGGAGAAAGCGATATTGATCTGGCCGTCCAGGTGTTCGCGCAACGTCTTGGGCTCGCTCAGCGTGCGCTCGAACCCGAGCCCGTCATCATCCATGCGGGCGCCGCCGCGGCCGGTCGCGCTCGCCCCGCCCATGCCCATGCCCAGCGGCATCTCGGCGCCGTTGGCGGTTACCGTTTCCTCGGCCGCGCTGTCATGGTTGTAAACGCTGGACATATCGGCATCGAGCGGGCCGTCATTGTCGCCGGCGACCGTGTCGGCGGTGGCCAGCCTGTCCGCGCCGATGCGGTCTGATGTCAGTTCCGTGGCCACGTCGCTGGCCGGCGCTCCGTCACTCTCGTCCCGTCCGTTGGCCCGGCGTTCGGCTAGCCCGTCGGCATCCTCACGGTCCAAAAGCGGGTTCTGCTCCAGCTCTCGCTCGACATAGTCGGCAAGTTCCAAATTGGAGAGTTGCAGCAGCTTGATCGCCTGCTGCAACTGTGGAGTCATCACAAGCGATTGAGACTGACGCAGGTCAAGTCGTTGCGAGAGCGCCATAATCCTGGCTCTAGAGGGTGAACCTTTCGCCCAAGTAAACCCGCCGGACATCGCTGTCGGAAACGATGGCATCTGGGGCGCCTTCCATCAGCACCTGGCCATCATGCAAGATGTATGCGCGGTCCACGATGTCCAGCATTTCCCGGACATTATGGTCGGTGATCAGCACGCCCAGCCCCCGATCGCGCAGGTGGGTCACAAGTTCGCGAATATCGCCAACGGCAATGGGGTCGATGCCGGCCAGTGGTTCGTCCAGCAGCATGAAATTCGGCCCGGCGGCCAGGGCGCGGGCGATTTCCACCCGCCGCCGCTCGCCGCCCGACAGGGCGATCGCCGGGGCGCGACGCAGATGTTCGATGCCGAATTCGGCCAACAGGGCATCCAGCAGGCTTTCGCGCGTATCGCGGTCGGATTCCACCACTTCCAGCACCGCGCGGATGTTCTGTTCCACCGTCAAGCCGCGAAAGATCGAAGCTTCCTGGGGCAGGTAGCCAAGGCCCAGCCTGGCCCGCCGATACATGGGCAAATCGGTGATGTCATAGCCGTCCAGATGGACCGTGCCGTAATCCGGGGCGATCAGGCCCATGATGGCGTAAAAGCAGGTGGTCTTGCCGGCGCCGTTGGGGCCCAGCAGCCCGACCGCCTCACCCCGAGAGACCGACAGGGAAACGCTGCGCAACACGGGCCGCTTTTTGTACTGGCGTGCCAGATTGCTGACCACCAGCCCAGCGCTTTCATGGGCCAGCACCAGTTTTGGTCCACCCTCGGAACCCTGCGTGATGGCGGGGGGGCCGCCGATCTGTGTGATGTTGCCGCTCATCCTGTGACCCTAACCATCACTGGGGTGCATCCTCTTTCGAAATCAAACCGCGGGCGCGAACGGCTTCGCCCTCATTGGCCAACAGGCGGCTTATGCCAGTCGCCAGATCGACCTCGGCGACCGCCCCGTTCAGCTGGTTATCGCCCCGGGTGATGCGCACATCGCCGCTGATGGTCGCCAATTCGGCGTCCAGGTCATACATGCCCTCTTCGCCCCGGACCGTTTCCTGGGGCGTGATGATGGTGACATTGCCCTGCCCGAGAACCCGCGAGAGAGCCAACTCGCCCGAGGCGTCTTCCTCCAATTCAGCCGTCAGAACATCGGCGGAAACGCGGTCGCGGTCGTTCCAGACGGTTGCATTGCCCCGGGCCGTCGCCCGCTTGGTGCGCTGGTTGTATTCCAGGCTGTCATCGGCAATCAATGTTTCCCGCGGGGTCGTCAGGCGCAAATCCTGGCCGGTCAAGGTCAGTGTTGCCGTATCGACGTTGTAAACGCCGTGATCGCCAAAGACTTTCTCCTCGGTGGTCTCGATCACCACATTGCCGGTGGCCTCCAGCAGGTAGATTTCCGTGTCGCCACTCGCATCGTCTCGGTAGCTGGCCGACAGGATATCGGCGCTTACCTGAACATCGCCACGCTTGGCCTTGGCACTGCCACGCGCGACATAGCGGCTTTCCTCGCTCAGCCATTCCAGGCTTTCCTGGGCGGTGATCTCGATCGGCCCCTCGCTGGTCGCCGCGCCAAAGCTCTGGGCCTGGGCGGTCGAGCCCATGACGGCCAGGGCAAGCCAGGTGATGAACCATGCCATGATCGCGCCTGGCATTCTCCCTGGCAATCTCATGGCAGCGAGCCCGCGCCGGATGGGGTCAGCACAAGCGTCGCCGGTCCTTTGAATATGACCATTTGGCCGGATTGCAGAATATCGATGCCGCCTTGGGCCTGGATATCGCCGAAATCGCCGGTGCTTTGAACGGCGACGGTCGACCAGGCCCGTTCGCCCGGCATGTCGACATGAAGCTGTTCCGTCTCGAACGTCGCGCCATCCGATCGACGGATGTCGACATTGCCTTCCAGGACCAGCTGTTCGTTCACCCGGTCGAAACGGCCCCGTTCGGCCGACATATCGATAAAGCCATCCTCGATCAGCAACTCGCCGCGCGGATCGGCAAAGGTGACGACGGCGGCATTGTCGGCAAGTTGGTCGGCGTAGGTAGCCTGCAAGGTAAAGGGCCTGTCCTTGGCATCGGTTCCGACAAAGCGGGGGGCGATCAGCCGGTCACCCACGCGCGAGCCGTCGACTTGCTGCAACCCGGTCACCTGCGCCCCGCCGAACAGATTCTGCCACAGCCCGATGACGATGACGATCAGCAGGGCGACGCCGGGCAACAGGATCTTGAGAAAGCCGACCAGCCGGCTATAGCCGCGTCCCCGATGTTGAACCGTCGCCGGCGTGCGGTTGGCGGTCAGTTGGGCAAAGCTACGCCTGCGCCGCCCCTCGGCCGGCTCGCCGGTCTGGCCGGCCATGGCGCCGGGATCGGCCATCTCAGGCGACACCGATCCGCAGGCAGTCATGCAAATGCAAGATACCCAAGGGGCTGCCCCCTTCATCGACGACGAACAGGCTGGTGACCGGCCGGTTGCCGTCGATATCGCCATTCATCATGGCCAGCGCGGCCACGGCCAGGGCGTCACGGTCGATGACCCGCGGGTTTTTGGTCATCACCTCATCCACCGGCCGGCTCAACAGATCCCGATCCATGTGCCGGCGCAGGTCGCCGTCGGTGACGATTCCGGCCAGCAGCCCAGCCCGGTCGACCACGCCCGTGCAGCCAAAGCTCTTGGCCGTCATTTCGACCAAAGCCTCGCCCATGGACGCGCCCAAGGGGACCAGGGGCATGGCCTCATCGCCATGCATGATGTCTGATACTTTGGACAGGCGGCTGCCCAGCGTTCCGCCGGGGTGGAAGACCTTGAACTCCTCACTGGTAAAGCTCCGGCGCTTCAACAAAGCCACGGCCAAGGCGTCGCCCAGGGCCAGCATCGCGGTGGTCGAGGTCGTGGGCGCCAGGCCCAGCGGGCAGGCTTCGCCCATCTCGGGCAACAGCAGCAACACATCGGCATGGCGGCCGAGTTGCGAGTTTGCCCTCGCCGTTATCGCGATCAGCGGTACGCCATACCGTTTGGTATAGGACATGATCGCCGTCAACTCGGCGCTGCCGCCAAAGTTCGACAGGGCCAGTACGGCATCCTTGCGCCCGATCATCCCCAGATCGCCGTGGCTGGCCTCGGCCGCGTGCACGAAAAAGGCCGGCGTTCCGGTCGATGCCAGGGTCGCCGCGATCTTGCGGCCGATGTGACCGCTCTTGCCCACCCCGGTGACGATGACCCGGCCTTCGACCTGTTCGATCTGGCGGACCGCTTCCTCGAAACTGCCATCCAGCGACTCGGCCAGTGTTTCGAGCGCCTTGGCTTCCGCCGCCAACACCTCGCGCGCGGCCTGCACGGGCACGATCGATCCCTCGGCCGCGCTGTCCGGCTCGTCCGCCTGAGAACTCGCGGATGGGAATTTCGGGGTGGCGCTCATCGCAAGGCTCGCATCTGGTCGTTGGGCAATCCTGTCCGGCGGTGGTTCAAGCCCGCCAATTTGCCGACGGTTCGGCGCAGCCGTGTTGCAGAAGTATGGGCACGCCGGCGCGCCGCGTCAAATTCCATGCCAACCATGGCGATCGTCAAAATATTCTTAGTGGGCAAAGAGATCGACGTCAGGCCAGCCCGCCAAATCCAGCTCCGCGCGGGTTGGCAGAAACGCGAACATCTTGGCGGCCAGGTGTTCCCGACCCTCGCGCTCCAGCATGGCGTTCAGGCCTTCGCGCAACCGGTGCAGATACAGAACATCGCTGGCGGCATAGGCGAGCTGTTCCTCGCTCAGCGTATCCGCTCCCCAGTCCGAACTTTGCTGCTGTTTGGAGAGGTCGACGTCCAGCAGCTCGCGGCAAAGATCCTTCAGCCCGTGCCGGTCGGTGTAGGTGCGCACCAGCTTCGAGGCGATTTTGGTGCAGTAAACCGGCGTGCAGGCTACATCGAGATAGTGGCGGATGGCCGCCAGGTCGAACCGGGCGAAGTGAAAGATCTTCAGCACATCGGGGTCGGCCAGCAGGGCCTTCAGGTTCGGGGCGTCGTAGGTTCCCCGGTCGAGCTGGACCAGATGGGCCGACCCGTCGCCTGATGAAAGCTGTACCAGGCACAGCGGATCGCGATGGGTGTTCAGGCCCAGCGTTTCGGTATCGACGGCGACGGACGCGCCGAAGTCGAGCCCGTCGGGCAGATCGCCGAGATGCAGGACGGGCTTTTCAGGCATGGCATGGTCCAAACCGGCCCGCATGGGCGGCCGGTATGCGTGCTTTCTAGATGAACGAAATGTCCGGTGCCCGATGTTTTGGTGCCCAGGAGAAGACTCGAACTTCCACGGCCTTGCGGCCACAGGTACCTGAAACCTGCGCGTCTACCAATTCCGCCACCTGGGCTGGGCGCACTGCAATTAGGGCCCTTGGCCGGCCCTGTCAACGATTAGGCCGTGCCGATGTCATAGAATAGTCCCTGCTTTTTGGGAAACGGCCCGGTTGCTAGGGCTTGTCGAGGGGCGGTATCGGCACGATCTTTCCTATCAACCCTATCAATAAGCAAACGAACGGGCCCATGACCAAGCGAGCGGGTGCGCCAAAAACAATCGTGCTTTTCGGAGGGGCCGGCTTCATCGGCCGGTACATCGTCAGGGAAGCAGCCAAACGCGGTTGGCAGATCAACATCGCCTCGCGCGATCCCAACGCGGCGCTATATCTCAAGACCAGCGGGTCGGTCGGGCAGATCGCCCCGATCTTTGCCAATATTTCCGATGACGACAGCGTGCGCGCGGCCATGCGCGGCGCCGATTATGTCGTCAATCTGTGCGGCATCCTCTACGAGACCGGACGGCAGAAGTTCGATGGTGTGCACCGTGACGGTGCCGACCGCATCGCCCGGATCGCCGCCGAAATGGGTGTGCAGCGCTTGGTCCACATCTCCGCCATCGGGGCATCGTCCACGTCTCCGGCATCCTATGCCAAGACCAAGGCGGCCGGCGAGGCAGCGGTGCGCAATCAAATGTCCGATGCCACGATCCTGCGTCCGTCGATCGTCTTTGGCCCCGAAGACGGGTTTTTCAACCTGTTTGCGGGCCTGGCCCGCCTCGCGCCTTTCCTGCCGCTGATCGGCGGCGGCCACACGCGTTTTCAGCCGGTCTACGCCTGCGATGTCGCCAACGCCGTGATGGCCGTGCTCGACAAGAACGAAACCGCCGGCAAGACGTACGAGCTCGGCGGTCCGCGCACTTACACCTTCAAACAGCTGTTGCAGCTCATCCTGTCCGAGATCGGCATCAAGCGCCCGTTGATCGCCCTGCCTTGGTCGCTGGCAATGGTCAAGGCGACGTTCCTGGGCCTGCTGCCAAAGCCGCTTCTCACCCGCGATCAGGTCAAGCTGCTCAAGGCCGATAACGTGGTGGCCGAGGACGCGTTGGGTTTCAAGGATCTGAACATCGAACCCACGGCCGTGGAGGTGATCGTCCCCACTTACCTCCGCCGTTTCCGTCCCGGCGGCCGGTTCGCGCCCGAGGCGGCTTAGGCGGCTTCCCGCGTACAGAAGCTGGAGAACGTAACCCGATCTCCCTCGATGGTCAGGCATTGACCGGCTGGGACCTCCTGCCAGCCCTTTAACTCCTCATCCAGCGGTTCGGAAACCACCATCGTGCCCTCGTCCGTCGTCAGGACGTACAGGCTTGGTGCATAGGCGTCTGAGGCATAGCGTCCAGCGAACAGCCGCTCTCCATCGCTCCAGCAGCCGGTGAAGCGCATATGGGGCCGTTTGCCTTGGTTTCGGGCGGCGGCCTCCAGCCATTGGACCGACCGGCACATCGCGTCCACCGGGTCGCGGTCCAGCCCGAACCCTAGCGCGATCAGGAACAGCGCCTCGCTGTCGGTCGCCCCTTTGCGGTCGCCATAGAGCGCGTCCGGGATGGCCATGTCCGCACGCTTGCGCAGCGTATCGAACCCGCCGGCCATACCGTTATGCATGAACGACCAGCGGCCATGGGTGAAAGGGTGGCAGTTGTTATAGCTGGTGGCTGTGCCGGTCGAGGCGCGCACATGGGCCAGGAACAGCGGCGCCTTAACCTGATGGGCCAAATTGTTCAGGTTGGGATCGGACCAGGCCGGCCCGATGTCTTTGTACAGGCCCGGTTCCGGCCGTTGGCCGTACCAGGCAACGCCGAACCCGTCGGCGTTAACCGTGGCCTTCGATTCGACCGCGTTGCGGCTTTGCTGGATCAGCGAGTTGTCGGGCCGGCAGATCAGCTCTTCCAAAAAGATCGGCTTACCGACCCAAGCGGCCCATCGGCACACGAACTAGCCAGTCCTGTTGCGCGTACGCTCATACATCTGGGCAATCAGCCGGCTGGCCGTGTGCTCACAAGCGGCTGGGATGAACGCATGCACCAGGGCGGCGCCGGCGGCCAAAAGCAGCGTGCCGGCAAAACTCAGGGCAAACAGGAAATGCTCCCCATAGCTTTCGCCGACCCCGCGTGGGTGGTCGAAAAACAAACGATCCATCATGGCCGGCCCTCCCGTCAGTTAAGTCACCCAAGTCTATTCCGATGCCTACTGGAAGATGTCCCAAACTTTGATTAATTTCGACTAGATAAGGAGCATTTGTCCCAGGAATTTCTAAAATGACGGAACTAGATCCCACAGATCGCCGAATCCTGCATCGATTGCAGCAGGATGCCGATCTCAGTTTGGAGGCGCTGGGCGAGGAGGTCGGCCTCTCCCGCAACGCCTGCTGGCGCCGGGTCAAGCATTTGGAGGAGCGGGGCATCATCACCGGCCGGGTGGCCTTGGTCGATCCCGATCAGCTTGGGTTGGGCCTGACCGTCTTCATCCAGATCCGCACCGACAGCCATGATGCCGACTGGCTGGACCGGTTCGCGTCCGCCGTGCGCGAGTTGCCGGAAATCCTGGGCGTCTACCGCATGACTGGCGAGCTGGACTATCTGGTCCGCGCCCGCGTGGCCGACGTGGCCTCCTACGACCGGCTGTACCAGCGCCTGGTCTCCCGCATCAGCCTGTCCGACGTCTCGGCCAGCTTTGTGATGGAGGAGATCAAGGAGACCACGGCCATCCCGGTTCTCCAGCGCTACTGATCAGGCCGTTTTTGCCAGCCCACCTGCTGCCGCCCGCCGAAAGGCCTGGTTGAGATCGGCGATCAGATCCTCGGCATGTTCCAACCCGACCGACAGGCGGATCAGCCCCTCGGTCACGCCCGCCGCCTTGCGGCTCTCCGCCGGTACCCCTGAATGGGTGGTCGAGGCCGGGTGGCAGACCAGGGATTCCGTGCCGCCCAGGCTGACCGCCAGCTTGAACAGCTCCAGCGCGTTCAGGGTGCGAAAGGCCAGCGCCCGATCGTCGCGCACGACGAAGGAGAATGTCGATCCCGGCCCCCGGCATTGCCGGATGAACAGCGCTCGCGCCTGCTCGTCCTGCTCGAAATCCGGGTGCAGCACCGTGCAGGGAATGAGGGTGTTGTCCGCCAGCCAGGCCGCCACTTTCAGCCCCGTCTCGGCCGCCCGCTCCATGCGCAGCGACAAGGTTTCCAGCGAGCGCGACAGCATCCAGCAGGAATGCGGGTCCAGCTGAAACCCATAAGCCCCCCGTGTCTGCCGGATGGGCTTCAGCATCTCGCAGGATCCGGTGATGCCGCCGGCGATCAGATCGCTGTGCCCGCCGACATATTTGGTGAGCGAATAAACGCAGATATCGACCCCCAGCTCCAGCGGGGTCTGGAACACCGGTCCCAACATGGTGTTGTCGCAGACGATGATCGGGGACTGCCCGGTCTGCATCGCCCAGTCGGTGACCGCCCGCTTGATCATGGCGATATCGGTCATCGCGTTGGTCGGGTTGGCCGGGGTTTCCAGATAGACCATCTTGACCGGCCCTTGCTGGGCCGCCCGGTCCAGCGCTGCGCGGAACCCGGCCTCGTCCATCCCATCGGTGAAGGGCACCGGCTTGATGTCCCACCCTGCCAGCACCTTGGCGAACAGGGTTTCGGTCCCGCCATACAGCGGGGTGTAATGCACCACCGCATCGCCCGGCCGCAGGTAGGTCAGGCAGACGGCGCTGATCGCCGCCATGCCCGAGGCCGTCAGCAACGCCGCCTCCGCCCCATCCAGCAGCGCCAGCCGGTCTTCGACGATCTCGGTGTTCGGGTGGTTGAACCGGCTATAGACCAGCCCGCCGGCCCCCATTCCTTCGGGCGCCGGTTTGCGCCCGGCCACCACATCGAAAAACTCCGCCCCTTCCTCGGCCGACTGAAAGGCGAAGGTCGAGGTCAGAAAGACCGGCGGCTTGACGGCCCCTTCGGACAGCGAGGGATCGAAGCCGTAGGACACCATCTGGGTCGCGGCATGCAGCCGTTGGCCGTCAAGATGGGTGCGGCGAAAACGGGTGGGGTTGGTGCGGTGGGCCATCGGATCGTCCTTGCGGTTGCAGGCGAATCCCGGATGGGAGTCCCACCATCTTGGCTAACAAATCCTTTATTTCGTGGTCTCGCGTTACAGCAGCAGGCTGGCCAGCACCGAGGCGACCAGCAGGACGGCAAAGCCGATATTGATCGCCCGGCTCAAGCGCGGAGAGGACAGCGCCGCCGAGAAGGCAGACCCGAACAACAGCCAGCTCGAATTGACCACCACGATGACCATGGTCAGCGCTGCCAGCTTCACCGCCGCGTCCAGGCCAACCTGGCCCTCGATGACGGCGGTGCCGGAATAGACGGCGCCAATGGCCGCATAGGCTTTCGGATTGGCGATCGCCAGGAAGTAGCCTCCGGGGAACGAGGGGGCCTGACCCGCCTCGCCCTGCCTGACCGGCGGGGCCGTTGCGATCTTCCAGGCCAGATAGAGGATATAGGCGGCCGCCGCGACGGTAACGACGGGCAGGGCACCGGGCACCGCGAACAGCACCCCTGTGATCCCAGAGGCGACCACCGCCAGCACGGTGGCCGTCCCGCAAATGATCCCGCCCAGATAGCGCAGGCTGGTCCGGACCCCAAAGGCCGATCCCAGCGCCGCCAGGCTCAATGTCGCCGGCCCGGGGCTGCCCATCAGCACCAGCGCGCTCAACAGCAGGATGGAGAGATTGTCGATCATGAAATTATTGAAGGCATCAAATCGCTCATTCTACCAGCGCCAAGCGCGCTTAGCGATTGCTGGCATGGCGGGCGAGGAAAATCGGTCTAGAATCGTCCGGACAACGGCACGTCACCCCATCGACTTCAACGGTTTCAGGGCATCGGCATGAGCCAACCGAACAAACTCCGCCAACTGCTCGACCGGGACGGTCTCCTGGTCATGCCCTGCTGCTTCGATGCCCTCTCCGCCAAGCTGATCCAGCAGGCGGGTTTCGAGCTGACCTTCATGTCCGGCTTCGCCGCGTCCGCCTCCCGCATCGGTGCGCCCGACCTGGGGTTGATGAGCTATGGCGAGGTACTCGATCAGGCTCGCAACATCGTCGAGGCCATCGACATCCCACTGATAGGCGACGGCGACACGGGCTATGGCAACGCCATGAATGTCCAACGCACCGTTGCCGGTTTTTCGCGCACCGGCTGCGCGGCGGTGATGATCGAGGATCAGCTGGCGCCCAAGCGCTGCGGCCACACGCCGGGCAAGGAAGTCGTCGGGCGGGAAGAGGCCTTCGACCGCATCCGCGCTGCCGTCGACGCGCGCCAGGACAACGACATCCTCATCCTCGCCCGCACCGATGCCCGCCACGACCATGGCCTGGCCGAGGCCATTGCCCGGGCACAAAAGTTCCACGAGCTAGGCGCGGATATCCTGTTTGTCGAAGCACCCCTGGATGCTGGCGAAATGCGTGAAATTTGTTCGAATCTGCCCGGTCCGCAACTGGCCAACATGTTGGAAGGCGGCCAGACCCCGGTTCTCTCCCACGCCGAGCTTGAAGACATCGGCTTCAAGATCGCAGCCTACCCTTTGACCCTGATGTCGAGCGCCATGCAGGCCATGGCCGGCGCTCTCGATGCCTTGCGCAACGACCGGCCCTACCAAGACCGACTGCTGGATTTCGGCGAGCTCAAACGGCGGATCGGCTTCGACCGCTATTACGAGGCATCCTCAGCCTACCAATCCACCGACCGCTAATTTCGGTGATTGCTCACTGAATTACCGCTTCCGGCCGCCGATTCAGTAAGCCAATGCCGCCGTTAGCAGGTGGCGCAGCTGTGTCTCGTATTCTCTGCTGTTCGGTGCGGCGATGCCGTCCAGATGCAGAAACTTCTCCGCCACGCTGACCCCGAACAAAACAGCGGTGAACAGCGCCGCGCGATCCCGATCGCCGATGATCGTTTCCATCGGCCCCTGAAACTTGTTCTGGACGAACTCGCGCACCAGATCGCCGACCTCGCTGTCCCGCGAATTCATCAAAATCATCGTCAGGGCAGAGGGGTGGTCGGGGCCGCGCGGGGCGGTCGCGAACAGGCGGACCAGCATGTCGGTCAAGGTCGCCTCGTCCGCCAGCGCCGCCGCATCGATTCCCTCGATCGGCCCCAGCGTCGCCTCGAACAGGCCCCGCTTGGAGCCGAAATAGCGCGAGATCAGCGCGACATCGACCCCGGCCGCCTTGGCGATTTCCCGCACCGGGACGTTTGAATAGCCGCGCGACCAGAACAGCCGCTGCCCGTGATGCAGCAGAAGCTGCTTGGTGGTTTGCGTCTTCGTCATGACGCCAATCTAGGAAGCGAGAAAAATCTGTCAACAAGTGTTGACTTCAAAGCCTGGGCTTCTTAGGTAACCGGTCAACACTTGTTGACAGACTTTGGCAGGAAGGACGATCCCATGTCGAACACGGCCTTGATCACCGGTGCCTCATCCGGCCTCGGTACAGAATTCGCCCGCTATCACGCCGCTAGGGGTGGCGATCTGATCATCACGGCCCGGCGCGAGGCCGCGCTCGACGCGCTGAAGGCCGAGCTGGAGGCCAAACACGGCGTCAAGGTTCACGTCTTGGCCCTGGATCTGGGCGCCGAAGGCGGGGCCGTTCGCCTCTACGACGCCGTCAAGGCGGCCGGCCTGCGTGTCGATATCCTGGTCAACAATGCCGGTTTTGGCGGCCATGGCCAGCATGTCGAGCGCCCGCTTAGTGGCGAGCATGCGATGATCGATCTGAACATCAAATCCCTGATCGAGCTGACCCACCGCTTCGGCAACGACATGGTGGCCCAGGGCGGCGGCAAGATCCTGAATGTCGGCTCCACCGCCGGTTTCATCCCGGGCCCCGGCCAGGCGGTCTATTTCGCGACCAAGGCGTTCGTGAATTCCTTCAGCCAAGCCCTCGATCAGGAGTTACGGGCCAAGGGCGTGACCTGCACGGTGCTGGCGCCGGGCTATGTCGAAACCGAATTTGCCAAGGCCGCCAATCTTGAGGGAACGCAGATGGTTAAATCGGGCGGCGCCAAGGCGGCCGATGTGGCCAGGTTCGGCTATGACGCGATGCAGGCCGGCAAGCTGCTGGTGATCAACGATCGCGGGCTCAGCATCCTGCTCAACTGGATCGCCCCGTTCCTGCCGCGGCGCATGGTTCTTCGGATGGTGGCCAAAAGCCAGTCGAAATAGGCGCGATGCCGGCCGAAGCCCACTATGTCGGGCTCTTGTCGAATTTCGCCGTCCCCTCGATCGGCGGCAACCACCCCAGGGCCGATTCCCGCCAGCATTCGAAGGCGGGGGGCAGCGCGTGGCGCTGGGTCAATGCGCCCGTGCGAATATTATACGCGGCGGGATTGTCGCCCACATCGGTTGCGTATAATCCCGACCCGCACACCCCGCAAAAAGCCTGGATGCGCTGCCGGCCGCTCTCGGCGGTTTTTACATATTCCTTGGGCGCGCCCCTGGTGATGCGGAAGGTCTCGCCGGGCGCGACGGCAATCGTCCGAAAAGCCGAGGCCGACAGGGCCTGGCAGTCGCCGCAATGGCAAATACCGACCTTCTGCGGATCGATCTCCGCCTCATAGGCGATAGCCCCACAATGGCACGCGCCGTCCACCTTCATCGCGATAGCCTCCTAGTTCGGTGCCCCAAAATTCGGTGCCCCTAATTCGATGCCCATAATTCGATGCCCATGATTCGATGACAGGTCACTTATTACACTTTTTAGCGCACCCTTACCGGCCTTTGGCCTGCCGCCAGGCGGCGAAATCCGCAAGCGCTTCGTCCTTGGTCGCCGGGTACAGGCCGATGATCGAGCGTCCGCCCAGTACTTCCTCGGTAACGAAGTCCTCGTAGGCTGTCATCTCGATCGCCTCGGCGGCAACCTCCTCGGCCAGATGGGCCGGAATCACGATCACGCCCTCATCGTCCCCCAGCACCAGATCGCCGGGAAAGACCGGCGCATCGCCGCAGCCGATGGGGACATTGACGTCGATCGCCTGATGCAGGGTCAGGTTCGTTGGGGCCGATGGGCGGGTGTGATAGGCGGGGATCTCCAGATCCGCGATGATCGGCGCATCTCGAAAGCCGCCATCGGTGACGATTCCCGCCGCACCCCGAACCATCAGGCGCGAGACCAGAATACTGCCGGCCGAGGCGGCGCGCGGGTCCTTGCGGCTGTCGATGACCATCACATGGCCTTCGGGACAGGCCTCGACACCGGCCCGCTGCGGGTGGGCTGGATCGCGGAACACCTCCAGCCCGTTGAGATCCTCGCGCGCCGGGATGTAGCGCAAGGTGAAAGCGGGGCCGACCATGGAGCGGCCCCTATGTTTGAGGGGCCTGACATCTTGAATGAACTGGTTGCGCAAGCCGCGTTTGAACAGGGCCGTCGAAACGGTGGCCGTGGACACGTTGGCCAGGTTCGCGCGCAGTCGCTTGACGGCATCGTCGGTCAGCATCGGTCGAAAATTCCTTCTTGATCGCAGGTAGATGGAGATCGCGCCCCGGCGACCCGGCCGAAACACGGGCGGGCTCAGTGGCTTTCACCCTTGAAAACCCGGTTTCGAGAATTGGTGACGTGCTTGCGCATCTCGCGGCGCGCCGTTTCGGCGTCGCCGGCGACGATGGCATCCAGGGCGGCCTTGTGTTCACCGATGAGCGTCCGCCGCCGCACATCCAGCGGCGTGGCGGTCAGCCGCCGGGATATGTCGATTGCCATGTACACCCGGCTTTTGATCGACTGGAAGGCGTTGACGAAAAAGATGTTATGGGTCGCCTCAACGATCGCGAGATGAAATTGGAAATCATCGTTGATCCCACCGCGCTTGTTCCGCTGCAGCGCCGATTCGAAAGCGTTATGGGCTGATGTCATTGCGGCAATGTCGCTGTCGGTCCGATTGAGAGCTGCGAAATAGGCACATTCCCCTTCCAGGGAGATGCGGAATTCGTAACAGGCTTCGATTTCGGCCATGCTGGCGACTTCTTCGGACATCGGCACCGTCGCTCCGGCCCGGCGCAGGACATAGCTGCCCGATCCCTTGCGCGATTCGATAATCCCCTGGGCACGGAGCCTGGCCAGGACCTCCCGGATGATCGGCCGCGACGCGCTGTAGTTGTCGCAAAGCTCCAGCTCCGACGGCAGCCGCGTTCCAACCGGGAACCCGCCATCGACGATGCCCGCCATGATTCCCTCATACACCGTGTCGGTCAGCGTGCCGCCCTTGCTCATCAGTCGAATCCCCCCGTGCCCGTATTGGCGAGTCATTTGAACGCGGACACGCCTCAGACGGTACGAAATCTGTAAAGTATCTCTAAATCTGTATGACAGATTAGTGGTGCTAGTCAAGGGTCGTATTTTCATGATTCCCAAGGTAATTCAGGATTTGCCTAGCCAATCTCTCGTTAAATTAAGGTCAATATGTCTTATTGATTCCGTATATTAAATCAATTTTGATTGACAGATTATTGGTGCCCTCCTAGCGTCCGGCTGAAGATTGAAGCGCGTTGGCGTTTCAGCCGATCCGTATCCGGCTCACCCGTTGGCTCTGACTGGGCACTGTCTCAGGCGGGTCAGTGGGCCGAGCGGAAAGAGCGTTCCATGGAATGGCTGGGTCGCCGTGCGCGGACTGGCCCAAAAAGCAACGCCAACAGGACAAACGGGAGGAAATGGATGTCCAGAACTCAGGGAAAAGTCAGATCGACTGTGGCCGCCGCGATCATGGCGGTGGTGGTGCCGGGCGTGGCCCAGGCAGAGGAATTCGTTCTTTCATCGGGCTCGCAAGGCGGTTCTTGGTACCCGCTTGCGGGGGCGATCAAGGCCATTGCCGAACAGCTGGATCCCGAACTCGCGATCACGGTGACGCCCGGCGCGGGTGTCGCCAACGTGGTGGGCGTTTCCGCCGGCAAGTTTCCCATCGCCTTTGCCAATACGATCTCGACCGTCGATGCGCTGGCCGGCCGGCCGCCGTTCGATAGTGTCGTCGAGAACGTCTGCAACATGGGCACGCTGTACCCGCAATGGTTCCAGATCGTCGCCCGCGATGACGCGAACGTCACCTCGATCGATGATTTCAAGGGCAAGCGCCTGACCACGCAGCAAAATGGCAATACCGGCGAATTTCTGACGCGCAGCCTGCTGGATGCCGTCGGCCTCAGCTATGACGACATGGCCGATGTGTCTCACGTGTCCTATTCGGACTCGGTCAATCAGATGAAGGATGGGCACGCCGATATCTTCACGCTCGGTACGGCCCTGCCGGCCGGCGCGGTGATGGACGTCGCCTCAAGCCGCGACATTGAGATGGTGCCGATCACCGACGAGATCTTCGAAGCCTTCAAGGCGCAGAACGCCGCCTTCATCCGCCGGACGATCCCGGTCGACAGCTATCCGAACCTCAGCGGCGAGGCGGATGCCATCACCTATGGCACGCACATGATCGCGGCGTGTGATTACGATGGCGATACGGTCAAGACGCTTTTGACGGCCGTCGCGGACAATCTGGACTCGCTCTCCTCGGTCAACAAAAGCATGGCGACGCTGACGCTGGAGGAGATGTCCGCCGACATCGGCGTTCCGCTGCACCCCGCAGCTGCTGAGTTCTACGCCGAACGCGGCGCAAGTTAAGCGACGTTCGGTCTTGCCGGCCACGCGGCGTACCCTTCCCGGTATGCGTGGCCGGCAAACCTGTCTGAAAACGCCACGAAACACATAGAAGACTGGGTCGATCGCCGCGGCCATCCACGTGGCAATCGGAACGCGCATGGAAATCCGCTGGGAAACCATCATTGTGCTGATAGTCAGGGCGTTGCTGCTGATCGTTGCCGTCAGCCACCTCTACTTCGCCTTTGCCGGATATCCGGGCCCTTATTATTTGCGCGGTTATCACGTCGGTATGGGTGTGGGGCTGATCTTCCTCGTCACCGATTGGCGCGGAAACCGGGTCGACCGCCCGTCGCTTGTTCATATTTGCCTGGGCATCGTCCTTCTCTTCGCCGCCCTCTACCCGGCGATCAACATCGACTATGTCCAGCAGCGCTTCATGTATGTCAGCGATCTGACGCGCTCGGATCTGATCGTCGGCACGGTTCTGGTGGTTCTGGTTTTGGAAGGCGCAAGGCGGACTTTGGGGCCGGCCCTGCCGATCACGGCCATAGCCTTCATCCTCTTCGCGCTCACGGCGACGAAAACATCCTATCCGTTGTTGATCGAGCAGCTCTTCCTGACGACAGACGGCATCTTTGGCATTCCCATCGCCGTGTCGGCCACCTTCATGGTGCTGTTTATCGTCTTCGGCGCGATGGTCGAACGCATGGGCGTAGGCAAGCTGTTCATGGATTTCGCCATCGCCTTGACCGGCAGGCAGGCCGGCGGCCCGGCGAAGGTGGCCTGCATCACCAGCGGTTTGTTCGGCTCGGTCTCCGGCTCGGCGGTCGCGAACGTTATGACGACCGGCGCCTTTTCGATCCCGTTGATGAAGCGCATCGGTTTCAAGCCGTCCTTCGCCGCCTCGGTCGAAGCGGTCAGCTCGACGGGCGGTCAGATCATGCCGCCGGTTATGGGGGCGGCCGCCTTCGTCATGGCCGAATATCTCGGGGTCAGCTACCTGACCGTGGCGGCCCTGGCGCTGGTGCCGGCGGTTCTCTACTACGTCGCTGTCTTCGCCTCGATCCATTTTGAGGCAAAGCGCCTGAACATCGGCACGGTTCCGGCCGATCAGTTGGTGCCGCTCGGCAAGGTGCTGTACGAAACGGGCCATATGTTCGTACCGCTGGCGCTCATCGTCGGCGTGCTGCTTATGGGGTACTCGGCCCCCTATGCGGCCTTGTGCGGGATTCTGTCCGTCGTCCCGACCGCCCTCCTGCGCAAAACGACCCGTCACTACGTCACGGTCGAGAATGTCCTCGCATCGCTGGAAAACGGCGCCCGCAATGCCTTGCCCATCGCGGCGGCGACGGCCTGTGCCGGCATCGTGGTCGGGGTGATCAACATCTCCGGCATTGGCCTGACCTTTTCCAATTTCGTCATCTCAGCGGCCAATGACACGCTGCTGATCGCCCTGTTGTTGAGCATGGTGGCCGGCATCATCCTGGGCATGGGCATGCCGACGACCCCGGCTTACATCGTTCAGGTGGCCCTGATGGTGCCTGCCCTGGTCAGCCTCGGCGTCCAGGTCGAGGCGGCCCATCTGTTCGTGTTCTACTTCGCCATCCTGTCGGCCATCACGCCGCCGGTGGCCATGGCGGTTTATGCGGCGAACGCTCTGGCGGGGGCCAGCGTTTGGGAATCGAGCATCAAGGCCGTCAAACTGGGGGTCACCGGTTTCATCATTCCGTTCCTGTTCGTCTATGAGCCAGCGATCCTGATGCAGGGCGAGCCACTGTATGTCGCCCTGGCCATCGCCCAAGCGGCCTTGGGGGTGATCGTTCTGGCCGCCATGCTGCATGGCTACCTGTTTGCCACGCTGAAGACCTGGCAGAAGGCACTTTTGCTGGTGGGCACCATTGGGCTGATTTTCCCAAGCTGGCTGATGTCCCTGCCGGCCTTTGCCTGCATCTTCGTCGTGGCGCTAAGCCAGACATTGTTCGCCGCCGACAAGACCTCCGACCAGTCCAAACTGGACTCCAGCCAGCCCCAGTCGGGCGACCCGGCTTAACCGGCAGACATGAAGACAGTCGATCAAGGATCATGGTGAAACTTACGGCGGAACAGATTAAGGCGGTCACCGAACGCATCTTGTGCGCCGCCGGAGCGACAGAGGATGAATCCCGGCAGGTCGGCATCCGATTGGCCAATGCCAATCTGGTCGGCCACGATTCTCACGGCCTAATCCGCGTTTGCCAGTATGCCGATCAGCTGCGGGACAAGACCATCAAATCGGGCGTCGAGTTGACCGAGGTCGCCCGAAACGGCGCCATTGCGATTTTCGATGCCAATCTCGGCTTCGGGCAGGTTGCCGCGGAAAAAACCACCCGCGAGGGCATCAAGATCGCCGGTGAGACGGGTGTGGCGGTGATTGGCCTTAGAAACGTCTCGCACGTCGGTCGGGTGGGCGATTGGGCCGAAATGGCGGCCCAGGCCGGCATGATTTCCTTTCACTACGTCAATTCGCCGGCCAAGCCGGGCGTCACGCCCTTTGGGGGCATCGAACGGCGCATGGCCACAAACCCGGTCTGCATCGGATACCCCGTGACGGGCCGCGATCCGGTGATCATCGACATGACGACCTCTTCGGTCGCCGAAGGAAAACTGCGGGTGGCCAGTGCGGCCGGAAATGCCATCCCCGAAGGCTGGATTGTCGATCGGCAGGGAAATCAAACGACCAACCCCGACGATTACTATGGCGGCGGTGCCATGCTGACCATCGCCGGTCACAAGGGCTACGGCCTCAGCCTGGCGGTCGACCTGCTTGCAGGGGCCTTTACCGGCGGCAAGACTGTGGGACCGCTGGAGACGGTGAACCGCAACAACATGCTGTCGGTTTTTGTCGATGCCAATGTTGCGGATCTCGACCAGGACGCCGACGAAATCGCTACGGCCTATCTGGATTGGATCAAGGCTTGTCCGGCGCGATATCCTGACAAGCCCGTCCTACTCCCCGGCGAACCGGAAGCCACGGAAAAACGAAAGCGCCAGAAGTCTGGAATCGAGGTCCCCGACGGCGTCTGGCAACAGATCCTCCGGACAGCAAGGCATCTCGGCCTCGAGGAACCCGAACTCGTCACCTAACCGATTTCGGTGCCCACAATCCCATAACTCGGTGACAGTTCACTAAGTCCACTAAATTGACGAACCGCCTGGTTGAGCGAGGATGCCAGATCGAGGCCACGGTCGGTGTTTGCTTTGCGGTAAGTCGCCGGTCAGCCCTTGGTCAGATCCCGCGCCAGCATCAGCGCATTCCCGTCTGGGTCATAGAAGGTGGCGGTCTTGACCATGCCCTCGACTTCGATGGTTTCGCCATCGAACCTGACGCCTGCCCCCTCCAAGCCGCTTCGGGCGGCGGCGATATCCCCCACGCCAAAGACGGGTACGGCATTGCCCGGCGAGGCTTCCGGCCAAAGTCTGGCCCATCTGGTCAATCTGGATTTGTTGGAAAGAAACCCTGGCCAAGGCCACCCGCTGCGCCCGGAATTCCGCCTGACGGCCGAGGGCGAACAGGCCGCGACAATAGCCGCGGCAGTCTTCAAGGCAGCACCGCACCCGACCGACCGCGCGCTCCTGCGCCGCCGATGGACCCTTCCGGTCCTGGCCGTCCTGCCGACGCCCCGCCCTTTCGGCGCCCTCAAGCGCGACCTGCCGCCGATCACCGACCGGGCCTTGTCCCAGTCCCTCAAATCGCTCGAAAACCATCGCTGGTTGAAACGCCGTATCGAACCGGACTCCCGCCCACCGCGCGCGCTCTATCGGGCGACTGGGACAGCGGAACGGATTGGAACAGCATTCCGAATGCCATTTCTGTAACACTCTCCAATTTGCGCCAAATAACCTGGGGCGCCCTTGCACGGCATGCCGATTGGCGCGTGCAGACAAATTTGTGTCGTGCAGCCTAAGCGCGGCTATACACTGCCGGCAGGCAACACAATTCAGGCGGCACGACCGAGCACTCTATGGACGCCAACTTCGACAACGACCGAGTCGCGGAGTTCCTTCGCACGACATTCGAGACGATTGATCAAGGGGTCGCGATTTACGACCAAGATCTGCGTCTGGTGGCCTGGAACGAGCTTTGCCGAAAGCTGTTTCCAATGCCGGAGGAGCTCTACACCTATGGCGCCTCGTTAGCCGATCAATATCAGTTCATTGCCCGGAGCGGGGGGTTCGGGCCGGGTGACCCGGACATGCTTGCCGACCGGTACGTCAAGGCCATGCGAGATGGCCCAATGATTGACGAAGAGCTTCTGACGTCCGGCGACAATCGCGATTTGCGGGTACGGCGGTTTCGGCTGCCCAATGGCGGTGTTTGCGCGACTATCGCCGACATCACGGCGGAAATAGAAGTTCAAGAGCAGTTGCGGCAATCATCGAAAATGGATGCCATTGGACGGCTGACCGGCGGTGTCGCCCATGATTTCAACAACGTTCTCGCCGTCGTCATGGGAAACCTAGAACTCCTGCTTGAAGCGCTCGAGGCGGATGAACCAACCGAAAACACTCAACTGATCGAGGCCGCAATTGAAGCCTCTAGCAGGGGCGCGCGGTTAACCCATCGGCTTCTCGCATTCGCGCGAAAACAACCGCTTTCACCGACCGTGATGCAGGCAAGCGGGATCCTCAAGGAACTGGTGCCGATGCTGCGCACGCTTCTGGGCGAGCACATCGAAATCGAGCTGGTGTGCGATGCCGGCCTTTGGGCCATCGAGGCAGACCGGAACCAGCTTGAAAACGTCATCGTCAACATCGCCGTAAATGCGCGCGATGCCATGCGGGATGGCGGCAAGCTGACGATCGAAGCCTCGAACACGCGGGTCGACCAGCACTATGCGACGATGGCCGACATCGAGCGCGGCCAATATGTATGCATCTCGTGCGCGGATACCGGTTCGGGCATGAACAAGGAGGTGGTCGAGAAGGCCTTTGAGCCGTTCTTCACGACCAAGGCGGCCGGCGCCGGCACCGGACTGGGCCTATCGATGGCGCACGGCTTTATCAAACAGTCCAACGGACACATCAAAATCTACAGCGAAGTCGGCGAAGGAACGGTCGTGAAGATCTATCTGCCCCGCGCGCATGCGGTCGACACGTTGGACCGGACGTCTCTGGACCGGGTCGTCGACACCAATGCCGGGCAAAAACGGATTCTCGTCGTTGAAGATGACGAGCAATTTCGGGATACCGTTCGGCGGCAACTCCAGTCGGCCGGTTATCGCGTCCTTGCGGTTAAGGACGGCCTGGCGGCGCTCAAGAAACTCGAGGACCTCGCCGATATCGACGTGCTTCTCACCGATGTCGTCCTTCCCGGAGGCATAAACGGCCGGGAAACCGCTGAAAGGGCGTTGAAAATTCGCCCCAACGTCAAAGTGATCTACATGTCGGGTTATTCGGAAAACGCCATAATCCATCACGGCCGTTTGGATGAGGGAGTCGTGCTGATCCAGAAGCCGTTTCGAAAAATCGATCTAATCCGAGAAGTCGTCAGCGTGACGGAGGATTTGGCCGTAGACTCATAAGTCGCGGCACCCGTGATTTATGAGATTGCGGCTTAGCTGACTGGCTCTGGGGCAGGAGAATCCAGGTGATCAAATCAATTGTGCACAATGCTGAGCACGCGGTCTTGAGGTTCTCCGGCGTGGTCACATCGCAACAGATTTACGATGCGCGCAAAGCGGTAATTGAGCATCCAGAGTTTTCCGGCCGTAAATATCACATTTGGATATTTGAGTCTGTTGACGACATCATGCTTGATGCAAATCAGATGAAAATAATTCAGCGAGAAGACTTACAGAATTCGAAAATAAACCCAATACTAAAGGTTGCCCTTGTCTGCGATACCGACGTGGCTTACGGAATGTGCAGAATGTATGAAGGGTTTGCCGGTGATATTTGGAATATTTCCGTATTTCGAAAGCTGCAGGATGCCTACGACTGGGTGAAGGAATAGAAAGTCAGTTTATTTTTCGGATTTCTATTTCTAAGATTTTGAGGATTTTCGATTTCGATCGACACCTATCCCTGCCATGACGCTGCGGTGCGGCAGAGGATCCGCGAACGGTCCTCAGAGGTGCCATAGGAAACAATCCGTCACTCGAAGTTTCTAATTGTAACGCAACCGCTTGTCCGCCTTGCGTTAGAGTCATCGCCTTCGACCGACATTGACGTGCCTACCTCCGTTCACCTCTCGCCAGGCGCTGCGAGGGGTGAGTTGCACAACGTGGATTGTTGAAATGACCCATTGGACAAGGCTGCCGAGGGCAGTTTCGGTTAAGCCGCCTTCATTCCGCCGAGAAAATAATCCTGACCCTGACCACGCTGCGGACCGTCAGGCGGCCGATGTGCTCTCCATGCTCGACCGCACTGGCAATGCCGGTAACTCGGAACAGGTCTCCGCATTGATCCTGCGCGAGCTGAGCATCGAATTGCTTCTCAAGTCCCGATTGCTGAAGCACCACGTGGAAACGCTTCGCGACAACATCTCGGCCGAAATCGCATCCTTGCAGCAGCGCGCGCAGGCTGACGCGATGAATGACAATGACTAGCCGCTCGTGACCGGTGCTGAGCAATCATTCCGGACAAATCGTCCCGGACTCGCCTGACCGGCTTTAGAGCGAGCCCGCGAGCCTCGGACGCTCGCATGCTGGAAACCAACACCCATGTGCAGAAAAACGGCGCGCAAAGTAATGCTTGCACGTCCGCGTAAGCAAACCTATCCCGACAAACCCGCGCAAGCTGGCGCATTGACGCCCAATCCGCGATCGGTCCAGTCGGAGGCCGAAGGGGGATTGAGCCGAAACACCTGTCTGAAAATTTCCAACCTGAACGGTGAATCCCTTTCCCTGGTTTCGCTGATCGCAAATCTGTCCAACGAGCTGGCAGATATTCGCAATCGTGCAAGCGGCAAGGAAAGGTCCGAAGGGGCCGACCCGGAAGCAAGCCTCGCTTACGCGGTGGATGTGGTTTGCCTGGAGGCCATCCACCTGTCACTCGACGACATTGAACCAAGTAATGTTCAGTTATCACTGAACACGCAGGGCGCGGAAAACCTTCGCATCATTGGGTTTCATCGAGAACTGCGCGCTATCGTCACCGAACTTATGTCAAATTCTATCGCTTGCACGAAGTTGGGGCGAATAAGCCTATCGCTCGATTTGGCGGATGCTCAGAACTCTTCGCGCCCTGGCGATTTTCTGATCGTAAGAATTAGCGACACGGGTAATCAAACGATCGAGGAGTCGAACGTTATCCGCTTCACCGGAAGCCAGCCCGTGGCCGCTCGCTTTAAGAGGACAATCGATGGAAAGAGCATAGATTTCGCGCCCGCCATCGCGCTTTGCGACTCCGTTCACGGGGAGTTCGAGGTTTTCGAAAATGCAAATGGCGGTGTCACGTTCTCCGTCAAAATACCGGTGAAAGCGCTGGCGTAAGTAATTCGCCCGATTTTGACCTGTCTCATATGTTGCGGCGAGGGCTCACGTCATCATCATCGGCAAAAAAAGCTTGCACCCCCGTTGCAAAAGGCGTTGAAACGCCAATCGCTTTGCGTTCTGATTTTTTACCCACCGGTCAGTTACCCATGTGAAGAGTTATAACCCACTGAATTTCAACCGGTTTTCCGGTTCTTAGGATCTCAATCAATGGTCGACCGCCGCATTGCCGTCGTCGATGACGACGCCGACATCCGCAATCTTTTGACGCGCTATCTGACTGAGCAGGGCTATAGCGTTTCGCCCCTGGAAGGCGGCAAGGACCTGATGGCGCTGCTGGAGGTCGAACGGGTCGATTTGGTGTTACTGGACTTGATGATGCCGGAGGTCGACGGTTTGCACATCGCCCGGGATGTCCGCAAGAAATGGTCGACACCGATCATATTTCTGACGGGAAAGGGCGATCTGATTGACGTTGTCGTCGGGCTGGAGATCGGCGCGGACGATTACATCACAAAGCCGTTTCAGCTCAGGGAGGTCCTGGCGCGCGTCCGATGTGTTCTGCGTCGCACCTGTCCCGAGGATGGCGCCGCCTCACTGCAAAAGAGGCAGGGAGTTGAACAATACGGGTTCGGCGGCATGCGGTTCGACGTCGGGGACCGTTCGCTGCGGTTGCGCGACGGAACGAAACTGCCGCTGACCACCGGCGAGTTCGATCTTCTCCACGCTTTCGTTTCCCACCCCCAAGAGCCGCTAAGCCGCGACCGGCTGATGGAGCTGACAAAGGGGCGGCAATGGTCGCCGATTGACCGGAGTATCGATACTCAAGTTACCCGGCTGCGCAAAAAAATCGAATACAGCGACGGCGGTCCTGAGCTGATCAAGACGGTTCGGGGACTGGGATATGTTTTCTCGGCAGATGTCCAAGTAGAGATCGAAGAATGATGAACAGGCTCTCAGATTATTCCGCAAAGATTAGATCTATTGTTGCGGAGATGTGCAGTTCTACTCGACTGCGGCTTTCAGTTGAGCACATGTCCAAGCGGCGCCGGTGTCCCTCGCATCTCGACCAGTGCGAGTAGGGTTCCACCATGGCCTACTCAGACAAAGGTAATCGCAAACGACTTCTGTTGATTGACGACGACAAAGCGTTTGCCAGCTACATTCGCTCCGTTGCCGTGGCGCTGGGTTGTTCGGTGGTGACCGTCGACAAAGACGGCGACTTCTGGACCGCCCTCGACGACTTTGACCCGACAACGGTCATGATCGATGTCTTCATGCCCGATACCGACGGCATAGAAATTGTCAGGGAACTATCCAAACGGGGGTTCGACGGGGAGGTCGTCATCGTTTCCGGCTACGATCCGATGTATATGGACGCAGCCAAGGCCTTTGGCGAGATGAACGGCCTTCAATCCATTGAGCTGCTTGCCAAACCCACCCGACTGAACGCGCTGCAGGAACTGCTCTGCTAAAGCACAATCGACGCCTAGTTCGGTGAAAGCCTAATTCGGTGACAGTTCACTAAATACACTAAATTGCCATACACTAGATTGGACAGCACCTGAGGCGCGAGGGTACCGGACAACACCTGGCTGGCCGGTTTGTCCTCGCAACGCCGGTCACGCGCTCTTCGTCAAGTCCTGTGCCAGCATCAATGCATTCCCATCAAGATCGTAGAAGCTGGCCGTCTTCACCATGCCCTCGATCACGATGGTCTCGCCATCGAACTTGACCCCCGCGCCCTCCAAGCCGCCCCGGGCCGCTTCGATATCCGCCACGCCAAAGACCGGCACGGTGTTGCCTGGCGAGGGTTCTGCTTGCTCGCCCAGCCCCAGGGTCACGCCGTCCGTCTTGGTGCTCAGCTCGCTCCAGCCCACCTCGTCTGCGTGATAGAGCACCTCGAACCCCAGCTTTTCGCCATACCATTGGGCGCTCGCGTGGCGGTCGCGCACCGACAGGGCGATGGTGATCGTGTTGTCCAGCTCGGCGATGGCCATCGTGCTTCCTCCTGATCAAAAAATCTAGTAACTATACTTTATGGACATTGAGTTGCTTGTCAAGCTCACCGCCAAGGCTTGGTCGCTGACCATCCTGCAGTCGCTGCAAGCGGGTGTGCCGGGGCGCCAGGCCCCGCTGCTGGCGGCGTCCGGGGCCGGCAGAACCGCCTTCAGCCAAAGCCTGGCCCATCTGGTCGAGCTGGCATTGTTGGCAAGAAACCCGGGGCACGGCCACCCGCTGCGCCCGGAATTCCGCCTGACGGCGGAGGGCCGACAGGCCGCCGCAATGGCCGCCGCGATTTTCGAGGCCGCCCCGAACCCGGCCGATCGCGCCCTGTTGCGGCGCCGATGGACGGTTCCCATCCTGGCCGTCCTGCCAACGCCCCGCCCGTTCGGCGCCCTCAAACAAGACCTGACGCCGATCACCGACCGGGCCCTGTCCCAGGCCCTCAAATCACTCGAACACCATCGCTGGCTGAAACGCCGGATCGAGCCGGACTCCCGCCCGCCGCGCGCGCTCTACCACGCAACAGGGAAAGGAGACCGCATCGGCCAAGCTCTATTTTTTGTAATTCTGTAATTCGGTGACAGTTCACGAAATACACTTAATTGAAGGTCAGCGCTGCGGCGCCCCTTAACTCGCCAACTGCCCCTGGCCAATCGCATCCCCGGCATACCGCCGCTCATGTTCCAGCAAAAACCGCTTGATCGGCAAGCCGCCGGCAAAACCGGTCAGCGACTTGTTGGCGCCGATCACCCGGTGGCAGGGCACGATAATCGGGATCTGGTTCGACCCGTTGGCCGCCCCGACCGCGCGGCTGGCCTTTGGCCGGCCCAGCTGGCTGGCCAGCGTGCCATAGGTCGTGGTCACGCCATAAGGGATCTGCCGCAGCGCCGCCCAGACGCTCCGCTGAAAATCCGTGCCAGGCTGGTCGATCGGCAGGTCGAACCCGGTCAAGTCGCCGGAGAAATAGCGGGTCAGCTGGTCGAACACGGCCGCAAACGGGCCAGCGTCCTTCTCTGCTCCCGGCGGTGGTACCTGCGGCCGCTTTTCCGTGGCGAACCGGATGCTACGCAAACCTTGCGCCGACCCGATGGCCATCAGCCGCCCGATAGGGCTGTCCATATAGGCGTAGGTCAACGGTTCAGCCATGCCCAGCCGCCTTCCGGCGAAAGTGCGAGGGCGGGCGCTTGTACAGATCCTGGAACGCCGCATTGAACCGGCGCAGGCTGGTGAACCCGGCCTGCTGCGCCACCTCGGCCATGCTCAACCCCGGTTCGTCGAGCAGCCGTTTGGCACGCTGGATGCGGCGGGTCTTGGCCACCTGCAGCGGGCTGGCGCCCAGATGCTGCTTGAACAGGCGCGACAGGTGCCGCGCGCCGATGCCCAGCCGTTCGGCCATGTCATCGACCCGGCCGCCGTCCAGGGCGCCGTCATCGATCAGCCGCAGCCCCCGCTCGACCGTCGTGCGTGTGCCGTTCCAGGCGGGGCAAAAGGGCGCGGTCTCCGGCCGGCAGCGCAAACAGGGCCGATAGCCGTCCTGCTCCGCCGCTGCCGCGCTGGGATAAAAACTGACATTCTTGGTCAGCGGGGATTTGACCGGACAAACCGGCCGGCAATAGATCCCCGTGGTCCGTACGGCGATGAAAAACACCCCGTCATAGGCGGAATCGCGCCGCAATCGGGCAGCATTGCAGGTGTCGAAATCGAGCATTGTGAAGGTTTACGCTGCGCCGGCCGTGCTGACGAGGGCCGGTGGATAATGATGTCCGATTTCGACCAGCCTTAGCCGCTGATCGCCAACGCCCGGCACAGGAACGGCAAGCTCTCATCCAGGCGGAAATCGATGCCCGAATGGGTGCCCTCGAATTCCTCGTAGCGGTGGTCGACCCCCGCGGCGTTGAGCTGGGCGTGCAGCCGCCGGGCCCCGTACAGCAGGTTGTATTGATCATCCAGCCCGCAGTCGACCCACAACCCCTTCAGCCCCGACAGGGTATTGATGTGATCGCGCACCAGCGTGAGCGGGTCGAAATCGAGCCAGGCCTGCCACCGTTCGGGGACCAGCGCGCAATCGTGCGGGTCGATGGGCAGGCGAACGCCATAGGGGGCATCCGGGTCGGGGTCATAGCTGACCGCCATCGCCAACAGCATCAGCGCCATGATGTCGGCGCCGCTGGGGCTTTGCTTTTCCATAAAATGGTCGAGAAAGGCCGTCGGGTCGCCACCGAACTTGGCCAGCCGGCGCAACAGGGCAGGAAACTCACTGGCGTAGACCAGCTCGAAGCCCATATCGCCGGCATGGCAGGCGGCCGCCGACCAGACATCGCCATGCCGCATGGCATTGACCAGCGCGCCATACCCGCCCGAACTTTTGCCGAACAGCCCGCGCCGCCCCGGCCCGCCGCAGCCGAATCGCTGTTCCACGGCCGGCAGCAGATCGGCGGTCAGAAAATCCTCCCAATCGCCCATCACCGGGTTGTTGAGATACTGATTGCCGCCCAGGGCGGTGAAGCAGTCCGGCATCGCCACCACGACGGGCGGCAGGGTTCCCGCGCCAATCAGCCGGTCCAGCCGTTGCGGCAAATTCTCGCCAAAATTCCGCCAGGCGACATGGGCCAGCCCGCTGGAGGTGTAGGCCGCCAGGTCGACCAGCAAGGGCAGCCCCGCGCCATCGCTGCCGGGCGGCAGATAAACCGGGCATGCCCGATCCGTCGGGTCGCCCAGCCGGTTGTTGGCCAGGTGGCTCCCGGCAATCGTCAGGCTGACCAGCTGTCCCTTTGGGCTACTGGCCATAGACGATGATCATCAGGATGATCCCCAGGATCAGCCGATAGATGACAAAGGGCGTAAAGCTGGCATGCCGCAGCCAGCGCATCATCAGAACCAGCGCCACCAGGGCGGAAATGAACGACAGCCCGGCGGCGATGCCGGCATCGATGCCCAGCTCCAGGTTGCGAGACTCGTACAGCTCGTATCCCTTCAGCACGCCGGGCCCCATGATGGCCGGGATCGACAGCAGCAGGGAAAACCGGGCCGCTTCGATCCGTTCCAGGCCCAGCAGGCGGCCAGCCGTCATCGTCACGCCCGATCGGCTGGTGCCGGGCAGCAGGGCAAAGGCCTGGGCGACCCCGACGATCAGGGCATCGGTGATCTTGAGATGCTCGACCCGCCTGACCGACAGCGACATCTTGTCGACCACGCCCAGCAGCACCCCGAAGATGATCGTCGTCCAGGCGATGATCTCGACGCTGCGCAGCGCGTCCTCGGCGACGTATTCGTTGACGAAAAAGCCGATGATGATGACGGGGATCGAGCCGATCACCACTAGGATCGCCATGTGGCCGCCCGGTGTCATCTTGCCCGTCATCAGGCGAAAGGCGCCGAAGATCATCCAGCTGACCTCGCGCCAGAAAAACAGCATGACGGCGAAAAGGGTGCCGACATGCACGGCAACATCGATCAAAAGGCCCTGGTCCGGCCAGCCCATCACCTTATGGGGCAGGATCAAATGGGCGCTGGAGCTGATGGGCAGGAACTCGGTAATTCCCTGCACCAGGGCCAGCACGATCAGCTGAAGGAAAGTCACCGCGATGGGCTCCGCAAAAAGGGGCGAGCTGGCATATGACCGGAGGATGGTTAATTCGGCGTGGAAGCTCGCTTATAAAAAGTGCGATTGGCGCTGACCAGCGGTTTGAGACCAGTTTCGACCGCTGTTCCGGACGGTTCTCCTGCGAGTGTGATATTCTTGCCCGTCAAAGCACTGGCCATTTAGTCCTAAATCGGAACTAAATTTTGGCTGTCATTCTCGATTTTGGAGTGCCAGCGACATTGGCGGCCCGGGCTTGCTGCGAAATCGAATAATTTAAGACAGCAATTCTGCCATAAATTTGCGAATCTTCTCGCAATCTCACACTGCCTGTCCTAAAATTGAGGTACAGTCGATTTTGCGATGCGGTGTTTCCCGGCTTGGCGGTGGGTTGTTCGGCAACCGACACAGACAGGGCGGACGCTGCTTCGACGACGGCTGGTGTCGCACCACCCAATCCCTTGTCACTGGCGGGGCGACAACCGATCAACCGGGTCCCGGGCAAGGTGGCCCGTAACAGAGTGAATTGTTGGGGGAGGAACGGCGCATGGCACGGCGCATGTTGCAGTTCGTCGATACCGGCCGCGAGATGCCGGACAAGCGCGCCGCCGAGCAACGCCGGGCGGACTGGGGCGAAATATATGCGGAATACGCCCGCGCCAAGGCGGAGGAGCAATCCTCGCGCTGCTCGCAATGCGGTGTGCCTTTCTGTCAGGTGCACTGCCCGCTGCACAACAACATCCCCGATTGGCTGATGCTGACCGCCGAGGGCCGGCTGGAGGAGGCCTATGCCGTTTCCTCGGCCACCAACAACATGCCCGAAATCTGCGGCCGCATCTGTCCCCAGGACCGGTTGTGCGAGGGCAACTGCGTCATCGAACAATCCGGCCATGGCACGGTCACCATCGGCTCGATCGAGAAATTCATCACCGATACGGCGTGGGAAGAAGGCTGGGTCAAGCCGATCCAGCCGGTGGCAGAGCGTGAGCAGTCCGTCGGCATCATCGGCGGCGGGCCGGGCGGCTTTGCGGCGGCCGAACAGCTCCGCGCCTTGGGCTATCAGATCCACATCTACGACCGCTACGACCGGATGGGCGGGCTGCTGATCTACGGCATCCCGAACTTCAAGCTTGAGAAAGAGGTGGTCGAGCGGCGCACCCAACGCCTGGCCGACAGCGGCATCCACCTGCATACCGGCGTCGAGATCGGCAAGGACATCACGCTGGACGAGCTGCGCGAAAAGCACGCCTCGATCCTGATCGCCACCGGCGTCTACCAGGCCCGCGACATCAAGGTGCCGGGCGTCGGCTTGGACAATGTCGTCGCCGCCCTGGACTTCCTGACCGGCTCGAACCGCAAGGGCTTGGGCGATGCGGTGCCGGAATTCGACGACGGCTCCCTGAATGCCCAGGGCAAGAACGTGGTCGTTATCGGCGGCGGCGACACGGCGATGGATTGCGTTCGCACCGCCGTGCGCCAGGGCGCCAAATCGGTCAAATGCCTGTATCGCCGCAACCGGGCCAACATGCCCGGCTCCCAGCGCGAGGTCGCCAATGCGGAGGAGGAGGGCGTCGAATTCGTCTGGCAGGCCGCCCCGCAGGCCTTCGTCGGCGATGACGACAACACGGTCCGCGCCGTCCGGGCGGTCAAAATGCATCTGGGCATCCCCGACGCCACCGGCCGGCAGACCCCCCAGGTAATCGAAGGTTCCGAACACGAGCTGGAGGCCGACCTGGTCATCAAGGCCCTGGGCTTCGACGCCGAGGACCTGCCCGGCCTGTTCGGCAGCCCGGATCTGCGGGTGACCAAATGGGGCACTATCCGGGCCGATCACACCACCAAGATGACCTCTCTGGAAGGCGTGTTTGCCGCCGGCGATATCGTGCGCGGCGCCTCCCTGGTCGTCTGGGCCGTGCGGGACGGGCGCGACGCGGCCGAGGCCATGCATTGGTACATGAAACAAACCGTCGACGCCTCGCGCGTCGCCGCTGAATAAAGCGTCAGGTGAGGCGCCCCATGAGCAAGCAAGATTTTCCGAGCAAGTATCTCCAGTCCCGCCAGGGGCTGATCGACGCCCACGCCTACGACCCGGCGGACGAGCATGACGCCTGCGGTGTCGGCTTCGTGGCCTCGCTGGATGGCGAGCCGCGCCGCGAGGTCGTCCAGGCCGGCATCGACGCGCTGAAGGCCGTCTGGCACCGGGGCGCTGTCGATGCCGATGGCAAGACCGGCGATGGCGCCGGCATCCATATCGAGATCCCCCAGGCCTTTTTTGAGGAAAGCGTCGAACGCACCGGCCACAAGGCCCTGAAAGGCCCCATCGCCGTCGGCATGGTCTTCCTGCCGCGCACCGATTTCGAGGCCCAGGAACATTGCCGCTGCGTGATCGAGGGCGAAATCCTGCGGGCCGGCTACGGCATCTATGGCTGGCGCCAGGTTCCGATCAACATCGACATCATCGGCGAGAAGGCCAACGACACCCGCCCGGAGATCGAGCAGATCCTGCTGGCGACCAACGCCGACATGCCCATCGAGGATATCGAGCGCGATCTCTATCTGGTCCGCCGCCGCATCGAACGGGCCATCGCCGAGGCCTCGATCAACGAGTTCTACATCTGCTCGCTGTCCGTCCGGTCCATCGTCTACAAGGGCATGTTCCTGGCCGAACAGCTGACATCCTTCTACCCCGATCTGGACGACCCGCGCTTCGTCTCGCGCTTCGCGCTCTATCACCAGCGCTACTCCACCAACACCTTCCCGACCTGGCGGCTGGCCCAGCCCTTCCGCATGCTGGCCCATAATGGCGAGATCAACACCCTCAAGGGCAACGTCAACTGGATGCGGGCCCACGAAACCCGCATCCAGGCCGAGGCCTTCGGCGACCGGATCGAGGAGCTGAAGCCCATCGTCCAGCCCGGCAGTTCCGACTCGGCGGCGCTCGATTCCGTCTTCGAGCTGCTGGCCCGCGCCGGCCGCGACGCGCCGATGGTCAAGACCCTGATGATCCCCGAGGCGGCCGGCGGCAACGCCACCATGCCGGACGGCCATCAGGACCTGATCGGCTATTGCAACGCCGTGATGGAACCCTGGGACGGCCCGGCCGCCATCGCCGCCACCGACGGCACCTGGATCATCGGCGGCATGGACCGCAACGGCCTGCGTCCCATGCGTTACACCATCAGCGGCGATGGGCTGCTGATCGCCGGTTCGGAAACCGGCATGGTCCCCACCGACGAAGGTTCGGTGGTCGAAAAGGGCCGGCTGGGCCCCGGCCAGCTGATCGCCGTCGATCTGCGCGATGGCCGCCTGTTCCATGATGGCGAGATCAAGGACAATCTGGCCGACCGCCACCCCTTCGGCCAATGGCTGGAGCGGACGATCAAGCTCGACAAGCTGATGACCGGCGGCCACAGCGAACCGGCCATGTTCGACACGGTCGGCTTGCGCGCCCGCCAGGTCTGCGCCGGCATCACCATGGAGGATCTGGAGCTGATCCTTCACCCCATGGTCGAGGATGCCAAGGAAGCCATCGGCTCCATGGGCGACGACACGCCGCTGGCCGTGCTGTCCGACAGTTATCGCGGCCTGCACCATTTCTTCCGGCAGAACTTCTCCCAGGTCACCAACCCGCCCATTGATTCCTTGCGCGAACGCCGGGTTATGTCCCTGCGCACCAGGTTGGGCAATCTGGGCAACATCCTGGACGAGGCGCCGGACCAGTGCGACGTGCTGCTGCTGGAAAGCCCCGTGCTGACCAACGGCGAATACGCCGCCATGCGGGCCCATATGGGCGACACGGCGGTCGAGGTGGATTGCACCTTCGATCCATCTGACCGGCATGCCCTGTCCACGGCCCTGAACCGCATTTGCAGCGAGGCGGAGGCTGGCATTCGCGGCGGAGCCACCCATGTGATCCTGACCGACGAGAAGGCCGGCCCAAACCGGGCGCCGGTGCCCATGATCATCGCCACCGGCGCGGTGCACACCCACCTGGTCAAGGAATCCCTGCGCACCTTCACATCCCTCGACGTGCGCTCGATGGAATGCCTGGACGTGCATTACTTCGCCGTCCTGATCGGCGTCGGCGCGACGACCGTGAACGCCTATCTGGCGCAGGAGGCGATTGCCGACCGCCAGGCGCGCGGCCTGTTCGGCGACCGCAGCCTGGAAGACTGCCTGGCCCGCTTCAAACAGGCCGTCGGCGATGGCCTGCTCAAGGCGATGTCCAAGATGGGCATCTCGATCATCTCCTCCTACCGCGGCGGCTGTAACTTCGAAGCCGTGGGCCTCTCCCGCTCCCTGGTCTCGCGCTACTTCCCCGGCATGCCCTCGCGCATCTCCGGCATCGGCCTGCCGGGCATCGAAAAAAAGATCCTGGAAGTGCACCGCAAGGCGTTCGACCAGCAGGTCGTCACCCTGCCCGTCGGCGGTTTCTACCGCTATCGTCGGGGCCAGGAACGCCACGCCTATGAAGGCCCGCTGATCCACATGATGCAGCATGCGGTGGCGACCGACAGCTATTCGACCTACCGCAAATATTCCGACGCCATCCACAGCCAGGCCCCGATCAGCCTGCGCGATCTGCTCGACTTCCGCTCTGGCCAGGTGCCCTTGGCCGTCGATCAGGTCGAATCGATCACCGAAATCCGCAAGCGCTTCGTTACCCCCGGCATGTCCCTGGGCGCCCTCAGTGAGGAGGCGCACGGCACCCTGAACGTCGCCATGAACCGCATCGGCGCCAAGTCCGATTCCGGCGAGGGCGGCGAGGTGCCCGAGCGCTATACGCCGGACGAGAATGGCGACAATTGGAATTCCGCCATTAAGCAGATCGCCTCGGGCCGCTTCGGGGTGACGGCGGAATATCTCAACCAGTGCCGCGAGATCGAAATCAAGGTCGCCCAGGGCGCCAAGCCCGGCGAGGGCGGCCAGCTGCCCGGCTTTAAGGTGACCGAGGCGATCGCCAAGCTGCGCCATTCGACCCCCGGCGTCATGCTGATCAGCCCGCCGCCGCACCACGATATCTATTCCATCGAGGATCTGGCCCAGCTGATCTACGACCTCAAGCAGATCAACCCGGTCGCCAAGGTCACGGTCAAGCTGGTGGCCCGCACCGGCATCGGCACGATTGCCGCCGGGGTTGCCAAGGCCAATGCCGACAATATTCTGATCTCCGGCCACAATGGCGGCACCGGCGCCAGCCCGCAGACCTCGCTCAAATATGCCGGCATCCCTTGGGAGATGGGCCTGTCCGAGGTCCACCAGGTCCTGACCCTGAACAATCTGCGCCACCGGGTGCGGCTGCGCACCGATGGCGGCATCAAAACCGGCCGGGATGTGGTCATCGCCGCCATCCTGGGGGCGGAGGAATATGGCGTGGGCACTGCCTCGTTGGTGGCCATGGGCTGCATCATGGTGCGCCAGTGCCATTCCAACACCTGCCCCGTCGGCGTCTGTACCCAGAACGAGGCCCTGCGCCGGAAATTCACCGGCACGCCGGAAAAGGTGGTCAACCTTTTCTCCTTCATGGCCGAGGAGGTGCGCGAGATCCTGGCCGAACTGGGCTACCGCTCGCTGGACGAGATCATCGGCCATACCGAACTGCTGCATCAGGTCAGCCGCGGCGCGCCGCATCTGGACGATCTCGACCTCAACCCCCTGCTGGCCAAGGCCGATTCCGGCGGCAAGCCGATGATCTGCACCATCGAAGGCCGCAACCAGGTGCCGGACACCCTGGATGCCCAGATGATCCGCGATGCCGAACGCCTGTTCGAGGTGGGAGAGAAGACCCAGCTCGCCTACAACGTGCGCAACACCTCGCGCGCCATCGGCACGCGCATGTCGGCCATGATCACCCGCAAATTCCCGCGCAAGAAACTGGCCCCTGGTCACGTCACCGTGCGCCTGCGCGGCTCCGCGGGCCAATCCCTGGGCGCCTTCGCGGTCAAGGGCCTGAAGCTCGAGGTCTTCGGGGATGCCAACGATTATGTCGGCAAGGGCCTGTCAGGCGGCCAGATCGTCGTCCGCCCGCTGACCTCCAGCCCGCTGGTCTCCAACCACAACACCATCATCGGCAACACCGTCCTGTACGGTGCCACCTCCGGCCAACTCTTCGCCGCCGGCCAGGCCGGCGAGCGCTTCTGCGTCCGCAACTCCGGTGCCGAAGTGGTGGTCGAGGGCTGCGGCTCCAACGGCTGCGAGTACATGACCGGCGGCACCGCCGTCATCCTGGGCCCGGTCGGCGACAACTTCGCCGCCGGCATGACGGGTGGCATGGCCTTCGTCTACGACGCCGATGGCGGCTTCGAGGCCCGCGTAAACCCCGACAGCGTCATCTGGCAACGCATCGAAACGGAGTATTACGACACCCAACTCCACCGCCTGATCGAACAACACCTGAAACAGACCGGCTCAAGCTTCGCCCAGCAAATCCTCAGCGACTGGCGCCTGGAGCGCGAGACATTCTGGCAAGTGGTGCCCAAGGAGATGGTCGACCGGCTGGAACACCCGATTCGGGCCGACACGGCGGGGGTGATTGCTCAACCGGCTGAGTGAAAAACAGCTCCAATCAGATGTAGTTCTGCTCGGTAGTTCGAATGCCAAACTACAACAAAATATTTTATCCGTTCGCATTTTCTCGAGCGGAGGCTGCAAGATTAAACGATAATTGTTTCTTTTTCCATTATACGGACGCTGGATACAGTATAATTGAAAACGAAGAAATATGGATGACTAACGCTCGCAATATGAAAGACGGTAGGGAAATTAAGCACGGAAAACAATGTCTTTCTAATGCTATCGAAAGTGACTTAGGCAAAGAATTTTCGCAAATACTGGATGCGATTTACCCAAATCTATCTGGAGAAATATTGGAGAAGTTTGAATTCAAGGTAAGCAAAATTATCGATCATACATACATTTCATGCTTTTCAGAACATGATCTCACTCAGGACACTCATGGCTGCCCTGATATGTGGGAGGCGTTTGGTGCGCCATTAGCATTAGTTTTCAATCGTATGCGTTTTCTTACAGCAGAAGAGAAGATTGGCGTTGATGCTAGCCCAGTTGCGTATCTGTCATCAGAAGAATTTGGCAATGAATTCAAAAAACTCATACTTTCTTTCGAAGATAATATTCATCACATTCGGCAATTAGAAAGAGAAGAAATAGTATCAGCCATTTTTGATGTATTTCGTTCCGCTATCATTTGCACGAAAAGGCCGAAATATTCTTTTGAAAGAGAGTGGAGGGTTTTTTACACAGATACCCCGCACGTCTCTACAGTAATATACGCTGAAACTCTAAACCATAACGACAGCACCCAGAAAAAATTCAAAATTCCGCTGAAGGGGTTTGATGCGATAGGTGTGACTGGGCTGAGTATACCGGAATTGTTAAGGGGAATTGTTCTTAGGCCTGGGCGAAATCAGTTAAATTTGAAAGCTAAGATGGTCGAGTTGCTGAGTAAAAAAGGCATTTCCAATGCAGGTACAAGGGTGATCGATGCTCATATTTAAAGTATATACGCTATTGTTTATTTAGGCATAGAGCCCATTTTATCAATGAACACATTTATTTACGGAAACTTTTTCGTAGTGCGGAACTTGCAAAGACAAACTAGCTTCTCTCGAACAGCGTAGCGCCATAGGCGCTCACTCATGAATTGTTAGCGCGCGTCGAATATCGCTCAAGACAGTTGCTGAAAATCGCCGACATTCTGAAGTTGTTCTATTCCTTCATCTAACCCAGTGATGAATGGCATTCAAATTCGCGCGAAGGTTTTCAGCTTGGTAGGAAAGCTGTTCGGTGTAGTGCGAGTAACTTGATATGCCGTCTTGTTGCCAGTCAGTTGCATTCGGAGCAAGCCGTTCGAGAGCGCGGTAGTGAGCGACGACCACCGCTTGCCACATAACGGCGCATGAGTGGATAGAGAGAAATCCAGTCTCCATAATCTCTCTTCTCGATACGCTTCTTATGGCTCTGCTGTAAACAATTCCAGTCATAAAAAACGAATACATAATAGAGAATACCGCAAATAAAAGATACCATTTGCTCAGACCAATCCAATAGCGATACATGCATTGTATACTCATTATGTAGAGCGGTATCAATGCTAAAGCAGAAACTAGATTCAAAATTCCCAACATAGTTCTCAAATAAGTACCAGTATGTATGATTGTCCTCTTCGAAATTAATGTTTCATTTTGAAACCATTTATAATGCATGTTGCTAGCATACGGTGTGAGCGTGATTTCTCCCCAAAATTCATCTTTTTCTTTTGTAGCAAATATTCGAGATTGTAATGCGCTGAGCAGGCTGACCGAGTTTTCAAATGCCTTCTTCCAAGCTCCCCTGTTGAGTAGCGGCGGTAAGACTTCTTCTTCGTGAACAGCGTCAAAGCACGTAGCCTGCACGACCCTCCACGCTCGCATGGCTTCTTCCCAGCCAATCGCCCTCATTTCATGGCGCCAACCATTTCCTTTGGAATCGCGCAAATGTCTTGTTCTGTAGAGGTGTAGTTCGTATCCATAGTATCGGTTGGCTGCGCCGTATTTATAGATTCCTATTCTAGAAACAGTTAGGATGATAATGATCACAAACGTGCTTGCTAGGCCAACTATGGGGTTTTCTTTTTGATACCCGGCCAGAATACTTAGAACAACGCCGCTCAGTATGATAGCTTGGAACGAAAAGTTAGTAAAACAATCCTTAGTTTCCCCTGCTTCTTTTCTAAGTTGCTCAATTAACTCTTTTTCTTCTCGTGAGATTCTCCATTTCTTCATTTTTCCTCCAATATTTATGAAAATTTTGACAAGGAAATGGATTAGTAGTCAATCAGTTAATGAATGAAGTCATAGTCTTGCCTGGTGGCATAATCAAGCGAGGAATTACGGCGCCGGTTAGCTAAACACATCAAATGCGTTGGATGACCTTGCCCTGACGAATGCGTGAGCAACATTAGAAATATGGTCTCGATGAGACACGTCGAAAGCGAATGTCGGGTCTGAGGGCTCTTAAGTCGGAAGAGTGCGCTCGAGACGATATTGACCGTCGTGATGACTGTTCACTATCCGCACTAGACTTGGCGCCCACGCTTGCCCGGTTCGATTTATGGGCAAGACAACGGCTAGTAAGCCGAAATCATCCGCTGGATCACAAACCCTAGGATCGTCCGCCAGGCACTCTCAACGGAATCATCCCATTCGGGATCGAACTCCCGTGCCGTTGCCACCAGCGCCTCTAGCCACAGATCGTACAGTTCCGGCGTGATATCCAAATGGTGCCGATTGTGCGTCGTCCCGCGTGCCCTCAGTTCGGCCAGGGCTTTAGGGTCACCATCGGTCGCGTTGGCTGAGAGCTGGAGGGATCGGAGGAGCATCTTGTTTTGCTCCCGGAACGAAGTAAAACGAAATCGATGCCGAACATCGTCTGACGAACCCATAAACCGCTCGTAGAACTTCGGGAAGAACTGACGGTTGGAAGCACAGCGAGTCAGGCTTCTTATGAATTTGTGTTTTGGGGTGTCCTCTTTCATTACGCGACAGCTCCCGGCGCGGCTCCGATAAGTCAAATCAGTTTAATAGGCGCGGTGAGTAATGTGCCGGCGACGTTAATAAAGTGTGACACTGGTCATGGGTTAATCTGGCAACGAAGGAGAGGCGCAGTACGATAATTCAACAATTACATAAGTTTAATGAAAGTAAGGCGCTGTCTTGACTGTCAAGCATTTAGTCCTCGGGGCGCCGACACACGGCCTGAAGCTTGTTCCCATCCGGATCGCGCACATAGGCGGAATAATAATCCGGGCCATAATGCGGCCGGGGACCGGGCGGCCCCTCGCAGGTGCCGCCCAGCGCCAGGGCGCGTTCGTGAAAGGCGTGCACCTGCTCCCGCGTGTCGGCGTTGAAGGCGATGTGCGTGCCGTTGCCCCGGCTGGCCGGCTGGCCGTCAACGGGGGTGCAGATGAACAGGCTGGGCGGGGACCCATTCTTTTCGAATAACAGCACATCGTCCGCCCCCATCGGCACGGGCTCAAAACCCAGGATGCCCAGCACCGCCTCATAGAACAGGGCGGCGCGCGGGATATCGTTTGACCCCAGGGTGATGTGGCTTACGCTCGACATGGTTTGCCCTCTCAATGACCGAGCACTCAGTACACCAATGGGGCTGGCGCGGACAGCTCACCAGTCGCCTTAAACGGTTGGTACAGGAGGACAATAATTAGGCAATCGCTCTGTGAGCCAGCGCACATTCAGCGTTCCTTAGCCTTGTTATCAACGAGCCACCGTTGGCGAGGGGGCTTGTTGAAAAATGGAATTTGGCGGCAGCACACAGATCATCTGGATCTTTGCCCTGTTCATCCTGCATCTGATCATCCCCGGCCCCAACATGCTGTATCTGTGCGCCAGCGCCAGCCGGGGCGGCAGGGCCGAGGCCCTTCAATTTTCCTTCGGGGTGGTTCTGGCCAACACCATGTGGGCCGCCATCGTTGCCTTCGGGTTGTGGCACCTGCTGGATCAGTCGGCCTGGCTGGTCGGTCTTCTCAAGGCCGTCATGGGATTGTTGCTGATCGTGTTTGGCGCGTCGGCCATTTTCTCGGCCTTCAAGATGGACGAAATCAAGCCGCGTGCCAGCGGTGGATTCGCCTTTGCCAAGGGAATCCTTGTCTCGCTAGGCAATGCGAACGAGCTGGTTTTCTGGGGCACGGTCCTGGCCATCGGCACGGGCGCTGAATTTACCACCGCCGGTGCCACGGGGTTTGTGCTGGCCATCGCATTGATCGCGTTGGTTTTCTATATTTGCCTGGCCTACCTGGCCAGCGGCGGTGTCGTCGGCCGCATCATCAACCGTCTGCGCAAAGTCTTGGAAGTGGGCCTGGGCGGCGCCTTCTGCGCCACCGGCGCCGGTTTGCTGCTCCCGCAGCTCATCTAAGGCGCGGTATTCCCCAGCTTCGCCGTCAGCCGTGGGCTTCGGGACACTTTCATCGCCATCATGCTGACGGCCCGTGCGGAGTCGGGTTTGGCTCCTGCGGTCCGCTTCGTGCTGTGGACGATTTTCGGCAGGGCGCGCACGGCTTTGGGGCCACGTCTGGCCGATAGAACCATGGCCGCCAGGGCTACTTCCTTCACCGCGCGCCGCCTCACCGCTCTTGATGAGGGGCGGCCATCCAGAAGGCTACGGGCAGCAATCCCGGCGATGATCGGCAACGACCGAGTGTCGCGAACGGCAAGGGCGGCGAAGGTCTCGATCACCACCTCATCCGACGCACCCTCGGCCAGCAAATGGGCGTGGAGCCTGGCCGCCTGAACATCCAAGGGCGCGTAGGGCGCCAAGGTCTCTGACGCCCCGGTCGGTCCACCAATCGCCCCGCCGACAATCCTCCCCGCGAACGGCGCCAGCTTCTTGGCCACCGGGGCCACCTTGCGCGAAACCTTCTTGATGCCGCGAACCATCTTTCTGAAGAACGCCAATGGTTCGTCCGGCAACGCGTCGGCCGTGATGGCGTCGATCACTGCCTGGTCGTACAGGGACATGGCCAGCTCCTATGTGATCCCCCGCCCTTTCTTCATTCCGGCCCTTTCTTCACTTCGGCCCCGGTTGCGCCTCCGATCCTACTCCATCCCCAGCACCGGAATGTCCGTCGGTCCCACATCCTTGCCCATCTGGGTCAACAGGGTGGTCAGCTGTCCCCGATGGTGGGTCTGGTGGTTGAACATGTGGGTGGCCAGTTGCCAGTTGGTGTGGGTGAAATCCCGGCCATAGGATTTCGACGTCCAGGTCACCTCCTGGTCCAGCCAGGCGGGATCCAGCCCCTCGGCCCAGCTCAAAATGTCCTCGTCCAGGTCCGCGCGCGCCGCGCGCATCTCCTCGAAATCTGAAAAGATTTCCTCGCCGATCGATTTCACCACGTAATCCCGGCCCGCCAGCCTGTTCATCCAGGCGTAATCGCCGAACAGCAGGTGGTTCAGCGTGCCGTGGATGGATTTGAAAAAGGCGTGCCGGTTGACCTTGCGCTGCGCGTCCGGGATGTCGGCACAGGTGGCGTAGACCTTGCCGTTCATCCATTGGTTGTAGCGGGCCATCAGGACGAAGGTTTCGGTGGGCTGCATGCGCTCTCTCACTTACTGGGGCCGCCGGGTTCTGTCTTCGTCATACCATCGGGCGCGGGGGGCCTGCCACCTCCCAATCCTCGGGCTGGCGCAGGTGGGTGACCAGATAATCGATAAAGGCCCGCACCTTGGGCGACAGGTGCCGGGTTTCGGGATAGACGGCGTAGACATTCGTCTCCTCCCGCCAGGCATAATCGGTCAGCACCGGCACCAGGTCGCCGCTGCGCAGCTCGTCGGCGATCATGTAGGACGACATGCGCCCCAGCCCCGCGCCGTCCAGCAGGGCGGCCTGCAGCACCTCGGCATTGGTGGCCATCAGCGGACCGGAAACGCGCACTGAGAAATCCCCATCCGGTCCGGTGAAGGGCCAGACGCGGGCGCTGTGGGTCAGCATCAGGCAGTTATGCTCGGTCAGGGCGCCGGGTTCGGTCGGCGTGCCATGCCGGGCCAAATAGTCGGGCGTGGCGCAGACGATCCAGCGAAAGCCGCGCAGGCGACGGGCCATCAGGGTCGAATCCGACAGGATCCCCACCCGGATGGCGACATCGAACCCTTGCTCGACCAGATCGACGAACTGGTTTTCCGTGTCGACCTCCAGGGTGATTTGCGGGTGGGCCGCCAGAAAGCCGGTGATCAGCGGCGCCACATGGACCAGCCCGAACCCCACCGCCATGGTCACCCGCAGATGCCCGCTGGGGCTGGCGGTCAGATCCGACACCGCGCTCTCGGCTTCCTCCAGCACCTCCAGCGCGATGTGGGCCCGATCGAAAAAGGCGTGGCCGGCCTCGGTCAGGTGCATGCGGCGGGTGGTGCGGTTGAACAGCCGGGCGCCCAATCGTGCCTCCAGGTGGCCGATCTGCTTTGAGATGGCCGACGGCGTCAGGCCCAGGGTGCGCGCGGCGGCGGAAAAACTGCCCCGTTCCACCACGGCGGCAAAGGCTTCCAGGCTCTCGAACCGGCTCATGACCTTACCCGATGGTTACTCTAATTGTTCCAATATGGCACAAATCATGTGCCGAACTATCGGATTATCGTATTTGAGCATCTGAATTACATCTATGGCCACGCAAACGCGGCCTCCAACGGCCGCCGACCCTTCCAGCCGATGGAGCCGATCATGGCCAATCAGATGCCCCTGCCAGCCTCTCCCACGCCTGAGGAAATCCGGGCGCACCTTGCCCGTGCCCGCCATCTGCGCTCGCAAACCTTGATGGCCATGCTGGGCGCCCTGTTCACCGGTTGGCGTCGGCCCGCGCCGGTGCGCCGCACGGCGGATGTCGCCGCTGCCTGAGGCGCCGTTAAATACCGTTTTCTAACGGCGGAAACGCATGACCTGATCGCGTTTTGAATTTATGGTGCGGGCTCCATGCGTACCCTGCACCACCTCCCCGTTCACGCCCCTTCCCGCTGCATCCGCATTGCCCTGGCGGAGAAGGGGCTCGAATTCGAAGCCATCGTCGAAAAGGTCTGGGACCGCGACGAGGGGTTTCTGGCCATCAACCCGGCCGGCGACGTGCCCGTGCTGCGCGATGCCGATGGCACCGTCGTCCCCCACGACTGGGTAATTCTGGAATATCTCGAGGAGGTCTATACCGACCGCCCGCTGATGGGCACCGCGGCGATCGACCGGGTCGAGGCGCGGCGGCTGTTCCACTGGTTCGCCCAGAAATTCGCCGACGAGGTGTCCGGCGCGCTGGTGGATGAAAAAATCCTCAAGCGCATCCTGGGCCGCGGCCATCCTGATTCGAAGGTCATCCGCGCCGGCAAGGAAAACATCCACTACCATCTCGATTACATCGCCTATCTGGCAGAACGGCGGAACTGGCTGGCCGGCGATGATTTCGGCCTGGCCGACATCGCCGCCATCGCCCATCTCTCAGCCGTCGATTATCTGGGCGACGTGCCCTGGGATCAGCATGAGGGTGCCAAGGATTGGTACGCCCGGGCCAAATCCCGCCCCTCGGTGCAGCCGCTGTTGACCGATACCGTGCCGGGCACCCCGCCGCCGGCCCACTACGCCGATCTGGATTTTTAAGAGACTCTCGCCGCCTGCCGGTCAAAACTCCGCCGGCAAATGGCCATCTTGATGGTGAGTAGCTAGCCGCGATTTTTCATTTTCTGGGGACACCGCCGTGCCGATACCGAGCCTCGTACCGATTGCCGCGCTGATTGCCGCTTTTGTTCTGCCGACCGCCGTTCTGGCCCAGGAGGGGCCGCCGCCGATGGACAGCATCTCGCTGACACTGTCGGCCGAGGATTGGGTCGAGGCGGACGAGGCCAAGGTGATGGTCGGCATCGAGGCGGCCTTTCAGGGCGTCGATGCCGGCAGCGTCCGGTCGGAAATGCTGACGGTCCTGGGCGAGCTGGCCGCCGGCATCGATTGGCGCTTCATCCGCTTCGACCGGTCGACCGCCGCCAGCGGGCTGGAGCAATATTCGGCCCTGGTTGAAACCCGCCTGCCCGATACGGCGCTGGATGGTTTGGCCGACAAGGTCAATGACGCCGGCCGGGCCGGGTTCAAACTCAACCTGATCGATGTGTCCTTCACCCCCACCCTGGCGGAGGTCGAGGCGGTGCACAGCGATCTGCGCGCCGCCATCTATCGTATGGCGGGCCAAGAGCTGGATCAGGTGAACGCCGCCTATCCCGACCGCAACTTCCGCGTTGCCGCCATCGATTTCTACGCCGGCGGCGAGCCGATCCTGGCCGAACCCCGCCAGCGTATGATGGAAGCGGTGCAGGCGGCAGCGGATGCCTTTACCGCCAGCGGTGGAGGGGTCAGCGTTTCGCAGAAGTTGGTGCTGTCCGCGCGCCTGGTTCTTGAGGCGGAGCTGCCTGAATAGCGTGACGGCTCCTCTGCTATTTTGTTTCGGCTACGGTTACAGCGCCCGCGCCCTGGCGGCGCAGCTGGAAGAGACGGGTTGGCGGATCGCTGGCACCAGCCGGTCCGGCGGCATCGCTCCCGATGGCCGCAAGACCCTGGCGTTCGATGGCAGCGCGCCCAACCCTGAGATCGCTGAGGTGCTTAGGGAAGCGACCGCCGTGCTGGCTTCCATCCCTCCGGGCGAGGCGGGCGATCCGGCCTTGCTGCACCATGGAGCGGAAATCGTCGCTAGCGAGACCGTCGGTTGGATCGGCTATCTCTCGACAACCGCCGTCTACGGCGATCACGGCGGCGATTGGGTCGACGAGGCCTCCGATCTTCGCCCACGGTCCGAACGCGGCAATCGGCGGGTCGCCGCCGAACGGGCCTGGCAATCTCTCAGGAATGATGCAGCCCCGGTGCATGTCTTCCGCCTGTCCGGCATCTATGGGCCCGGCCGCAGCGCGTTCGATGCCATTGCGGCCGGCCGGGCGCGGCGGCTCGACAAACCGGGCCAGCTGTTCAACCGCATCCATGTCGACGACATCGCCGGCGCCCTGGCTGCTTCCATCGCAAAACCCGAACCAGGGGCCGTCTACAATTTGGCCGACGATCTGCCAGCGGCCAGCGCCGAGGTCATTGCCCATGCCTGCGCGTTGATCGGCCAGGATCCGCCGCCGCTGATCCCGTTTGAGCAGGCCGACCTGTCCGACATGGCCCGCAGCTTCTATGGCGAAAGCAAGAAAGTTTCCAACCGGGCCCTCAAACAGCGCTTGGGCTACGACCTGAAATATCCCACCTATCGCGAAGGGCTTGCCGCTCTGGCGCCTTGAAATTGGCCCTCCCATGCCCTTATGAGAACGGTTCTCAAGATAAATTGGATTTCCCCGTTCATGACCGCGACCACCATTCCCAGCCTGCCCGAACCGCCCGCCTTCGACTTGCCGGACACCACGCCGACCGGCAATCCCGTGGTCGATCACCTGCTCAAGCGACGGTCAGTAGTGGCAAAGGACATGGTGGGTCCCGGGCCGACCGATGATGATCTGCGCAGCATCGTGCGGGTCGCAACGCGGGTGCCCGATCACGGCAAGCTGGCCCCCTGGCGCATTCAGATCCTGCGCGGTGCCGGCCAGCGCCGCTTGGGCGACTGTTTTGCCAAGCTGTTCGCCGCCGATCACCCGGATGCCAACGAAAAACAGATCGCCTTCGAACGCAACCGGCCCAGCCGGGCGCCGCTGCTGCTGGTCGTCACCTCAAAGCCGATCATCCCGCATAAGATCCCGGCCTTCGAACAGACCATGTCGGCCGGTGCGGTGTGCCAGAACATTCTCAACGCGGCCACGGGGCTGGGTTACGCCGCCCAATGGCTCAGCGAATGGCCGGCCTTCCGCCGCGAGGTGCACGAGCTGTTAGGCCATGACGGCGCCCACGATCAGATCGCCGGCTTCATCTATATCGGCACGGCCGTAGACCCGCCTACCGAACGCCCCCGGCCGGTGATCGAAGCCGTGTGCAGCGAGTGGGCCGGATAGGCTGAGTTAAGCCGCGTCCAGCGTTTTTCTGAGGCTTTCCACCAGCGCCCGCCGTTCGGCGGGATCCGTCACCTCGCGCAGTTTGCGTTCCAGCGCCAGGGTGAAGGCGGCATAATCGTTATCCCAATCGCGGACGATGGAATGAGCCGGCACGCGCGGCTCTTCCCTGGTCAGGTCGGCCTTGCTGGGCTTCAGCTCGAAGGACTGGTCCAACGTCGGCAGGATGACCTCGCCATTCACGCCGGTTTCTTTGCGCAGCAGCGCGCGCAGCCCCTCACGGCCCTTATCCTCGCCATGTGTCAGGAAGATGCCGCCATGGGCCGGCAGGCGTTCCTTGATCCAATCCAGCAGCTCCACCTGGTCGGCATGGGCCGAATAGTTGCCGATGGACCGGATGCGCGCCCGCACTTTCATGCTCTTGCCGTGGATGCGGATTTCCTCCTCGCCGCTGCGGATCAGATTGCCCAGCGTGCCGGGCGCCTGATAGCCCACGAACAGCACCGTCGCATTGTCGCGCCAGATGTTGTTTTTCAGGTGGTGCTTGATCCGCCCGGCATCGCACATGCCGCTTGCGGCCATGATGATGGCGCCGGATTTGATGCGGTTGATCGCCTTGCTCTCGTCGACGCTTTCGACCAGGCGGAAGTTAGGATCGCGGAACAGCGCCTCCTCATCCATGTCGATATCGTCCAGCGTGTGGGCGTGTTTGATGAAAACGTTGGTGACATTGCGGGCCAGCGGGGAATCGAGAAAGACCGGCCGTTCGCGAATGTCCCCCTGGGCCATCAGCACGCCGATATCGTGCAGCAGCTCCTGGCTGCGTTCGACGGCGAAGGAGGGGATGACCAGATTGCCCCCTGCCTCCATCGCATCCTTGATTTCCCGCTTCAGGGCGGCGCGGCGTTGTTCGACGGTGGCGTCGTCCCGATCGCGGGCGCCATAGGTGCTTTCGCACAGGATGTAATCGAAGCCGGCCGGGGCGTCGGGGGCCAGGTGAAAGACCTTTTCGTCCGGTCCAAGATCACCGGAGAACAGGATGCGCAGCGGCCGGTCGCCATTGGCGATTTCAACTTCGATGGAGGCAGAGCCTAGAATATGGCCGGCATTCCAATATCGGACCCGCACACCGGGCCCTGGCTCGAACCATTCCTCGCGGTCATGCCCCTGGGCATGGCTCAGGGCTGTCTCTGCGTCCCGACGGGTGTAGATCGGCTCGACCGGGTCTTGGCCCGAGCGACGGCGGCGGCGGTTGAGGCGCTCGACTTCGTACTCCTGGATATGGGCGCTGTCCGGCAGCATGAAGGACAGCAGGTCGACCGACGGCGCCGTGGCGTGCAGCGCGCCGCGAAACCCGTTGGCATAGAGCTTGGGCACCAGCCCGGCATGGTCGATATGGGCGTGGGTCAGCAGCAGGAAATCGACCTTGGCCGGATCGAAGGGCAGGGGCCGGTAGTTGAGCTCCCGTACCGTCTTGTTGCCTTGGAACAAGCCGCAATCGACGAGGAACGAGCCATTGTCGTGATCGACGCGATAGCAGGAGCCAGTGACGGTACCAGCGGCGCCGTGAAAGGTAATGTGCGCTGTCATGGGGTGGTGGATCCCTGTCAAATGGACTTGGCAGTTTGCTTTTGGCCGCCACCCTATCGGCTTTGCCCTGGCTGCTCTACCCGCTGTCCATCTTTAAAGCATCGATAAAGGCGCTTTGCGGAATTTCGACCTGGCCGAACTGCCGCATGCGCTTTTTGCCCTCCTTCTGCTTCTCCAGCAGTTTTCGTTTGCGCGTGATGTCGCCGCCGTAACACTTGGCGGTGACGTCCTTACGCAGGGCCGAGACGGTCTCGCGGGCGATGACCTTGCCCCCAATGGCGGCCTGCACGGCGATCTTGAACAGCTGCCGGGGGATCAGATCCTTCAGCCGTTCGCACATGGCCCGGCCGCGCCGTTCGGACATGGAGCGGTGGACCATGGTCGCTAGGGCATCCACCGGTTCGGCATTGACCATGATCGACAGCTTGACCAGATCGCCCTCGCGGTAGCCGACAATCTCGTAATCGAAGCTGGCATAGCCGCGCGAAATGGATTTCAGCCGGTCATAAAAGTCGAACACCACCTCATTCAGCGGCAGGTGATAGATGGCCATGGCCCGGCTGCCGACATAGGTCAGCTCGATTTGCTCGCCGCGCCGTTCGGTGCACAGCTGCAGGACCCCGCCCAGATGTTCGTCCGGCACCATGATCGTCGCCTTGATCCACGGCTCCTCGATATGGTCGATCTTGACCGGGTCGGGCAGGTCGGCCGGGTTGTGCAGCTCCAGCATTTTCCCGTCCGTCAGGAAGACGCGATAGACCACCGACGGGGCTGTGGTGATCAGATCCAGATCGAATTCCCGCGCCAGCCGTTCCTGGATGATTTCCAGATGCAGCAATCCCAGGAATCCGCAGCGGAAGCCAAACCCCAGCGCGGCCGAGGTTTCGGTTTCGTAGTGGAAGCTGGCATCGTTCAGGGCCAGCTTGCCCAGACTGTCCCGCAGGCGCTCGAAATCGGCTGAATCGACCGGAAACAAGCCGCAGAACACCACCGGGATCGAGGGTTGAAAGCCTGGCAGCGGTTCCTCGGTGGGCAGGCGATCATCGGTGATCGTGTCGCCGACCTTGGTTTCGGTGATGTCCTTGATGCCAGCGGTCAGAAATCCGATCTCGCCGGGCCCCAGGTGATCGACCTGAACGGCCTTGGGGGTCATGAACCCAACCCGTTCGGCCAAGCGGCTGGTGCCGCCGGCCATGAATTTGATCTTCTGGCCGGTCTTTAGAATGCCGTCGATCACCCGCACCAGGATGACCACGCCCAGATAGGCGTCATACCAGCTGTCAACCAGCATGGCCTTCAGCGGCTTGTCGGCCTCGCCGGTTTGCGGTGCCGGCAGGCGGGTGACGACTGCTTCCAGCAGATCTTCCACGCCAAGACCGGTCTTGGCGGAAATTTCGATGGCATCCGAGGCATCCAGCCCGATGACATCCTCGATCTGGCCGCGAATGCGTTCAGGTTCAGCGGCGGGCAGGTCGATCTTGTTCAGGACCGGGATGACCTCGTGATCGGCATCAATGGCCTGATAGACGTTGGCTAGGGTTTGCGCCTCAACCCCCTGGCTGGCATCGACCACCAGCAGCGAGCCCTCGCAAGCCGCCAGCGATCGGCTGACCTCGTAGGAAAAATCCACGTGGCCGGGCGTGTCCATCAGGTTCAGCTGATAGGTCTCACCATCCTTGGCCTTGTAGGCCAGGCGGACGGTTTGCGCCTTGATGGTGATTCCGCGCTCGCGCTCGATATCCATCGAATCGAGCACTTGTTCCTTCATCTCGCGGTCGGCCAAGCCCCCGCAACTCTGGATCAGGCGATCGGCGAGGGTGGACTTGCCATGGTCGATATGCGCGATGATGGCAAAATTTCGGATAAGCGAACGGTCTGTCGCCATTGGCGGCTGTCCAAGTCAATACGGCTTCTGTAGAAGGGCCCCCTGGGATCGTCGTTTCAGCGACGGTACCCAGCGGCCGCGCGGCAAAATAGGGCCAACATTGCGCCTGCGCAATGCAAGCGATGCCTTTATCCTGCGCGCCCATATGGCAACAGGGCTGTGTTAAATTTGCGACGGTCGTTCGGCAGGGCTGGTAACGGGCTGGCGGTTGGCTAGATGATCGCGATCAATGCTAATGACGGGTATGAATACCCGGAACGACTTCTTCAGGGATGCTGACCGAGGTGTATTTGCAGAACAAGATCCGTCGCCGTCGGTGGCTGATTACCCTGGGGACCGGCCTGCTGACCGTCGCCGGAAGCATGACTGTGCCCGCCTTGCCGGCCGCCGCCCAAGAGATTGCGGAAGACGATCCCCGCATCGAGGTCAGCTCGACCGAATATACGGCCGAATTCGGCGACATCACCGCCTATGTGGCCAAGCCGGCGGGGGGCGAGGATCTGCCCGCCGTCATCCTGCTGCATGACAGTGTCGGGCTGACGCCGCACTTCAAAAACCTGTCCCGCCGCCTGGCGTTGGAAGGGTTCCTGGTCATCGCCCCGGATATTCTAAGCCCCTTTGGCGGCACACCGGACGACCGCGATTGGGCCCGGCAGATGATCCGCGAAATGGACCGCCAGCAGGCCCTGGCCAACTTCCGCGCAGCCTTGCCTTATGCAGCCGAGCGGCCCGACGCCAGCGGCCGGGTCGGTTGCGTCGGCTTTGCCTGGGGTGGCGGCATGGCAGCCCGCATGGCGGTAAACGACCCCGAACTGGCCGCCGCGGCCGTTTATTACGGAAGCCCGCCCCCGGCGGAAGCTGTCCCCAATATCAAGGGCCGGCTGTTGCTGCACTATGCCGGGGCGGATGCCAACACCAACGCGCGCATCCCGGGCTTTCTCGGCGCGATGACGATCGCCGGCACGGATTTCCAGCTCTATGTCTACGACGATATGGAAAAATCCTTCGCCGACGAAAGCTCGACAAACCGTTATGACGAACAGGCCGCCACCCTGGCCTGGCAGAGGACGGTCGATTTCCTGAAGGAAACGCTGCTCTAGGCGATTAGGCAGCTGCTTCCGCTGAGATTTCAGTCAGGGCGCGCGCGAAGACCTCCGGCGGCTGCGCGCCCGAAAGCCCGTGTTTTTGTTGGACGATGAAGAACGGCACGCCGGAGATGCCCAGCCGTTGGGCCTCCCCCTGCCAGGCGCGTACGGGCTCCACGCCCTCCTCGCCGGCCAGGTAGGTGCGCACTTCGGCGCCGTCCATGCCGCATTCGCTCGCCGCATCGGCCAGCACGTCGGTTGAGCCGACATCCTCGCCTTCCATGAAATAGCGCCGGAACAGGGATTCCTTGATCTGCGTGCCCTTGCCGTCCTTGTCGGCCAGCAGCACCAAACGGTGGGCGGCCAGGGTGCTTGGGGTCCGTTGGATCTTGTCGAATTTTACCGGGATACCGGCGCCGATGGCCGCCTGTTCGACGCGGGAGTAAACCTCGCGGGCGCCGTCCTCGCCGCCGAACTTGGCCGACAGATAGGCCTGCCGGTCCATGCCCTCGGCCGGCATTTCGGGGTTCAACTGGAAGGGCAGCCAAGTGACGTCCAGCTCGACCTTGCCGTCCAGCGTTTCCAGCGCGCTTTTCAGGTTGGTCCAACCGATCAGGCACCAGGGGCAGATGACATCGGAAAAGATATGGCAAGTTAAGGTGGTCAAGTCGCGAGCCCAGATTTGTTGTCAGCCAGTTTGTTGTCAGCCCTTCCCGGCGACGGGAAGTTCGGCAACGTCACCCATATTGCCCGACCACGCAAACCATTAAGCGGTGTGTCCGGGCACAGGCGGGCCTAGACTTGCCATCGCCTGGCCGTCTTGCCAGGACCCATCGCGGGCATGTGTGTGCCCGTGATGGGATTCCGTGCCGTTCCTAGCCGACCGTGGCGCTGCCCTTGTTACGTATGGTAGGCCGGCCCAACGTCGTTTCCCGGTGCAGGATGTACAGGCCGCTGGCGATCACGACCGCGCAGCCCAGGGCGATGTGGGTGCCGGGAATATCGCCCCACAGCAAGAAGCCGAACAGCACCGCCCAGATCATCTGTGTGTATTGGAACGGCGCCACGACCGCTGCCGGCAACGCACGGAAGGCCGTCGTTACGCAGATCAGGCCCGATCCGCCCAGCAGGCCGGCGCAGGCGAACAACGCCATGTCGGCGGCGCTGGGAACGACATGGTCGACAGCCGTCCAGACGCCCATGACCGTCATCACCACCAGATTGGCGTAAAAGGCGATCACGCCGGCTGAGGCGCGCTGGCCGATGCGGCGCGCCAGAATGACGGAGGAGGCATAGCCCAAGGCGCCGACCAGCGCCCCGAGCGCGCCAATGGAAAACAGGCCCTGGCCGGGTTGTAGCATAATCAGCACACCGACAAAGCCGACGGTCACGGCTGCCCAGCGGCGGATGCCGACGGTTTCCTTCAGCAGCGGCACTGACAGGGCCGTAATGAACAGCGGGGCGGAAAACAAGATGGCGTAGACATCGGCCAGCGGCATCATCGAAAAGGCGAAAAAGCCGCCCAGCGCCGCCGTCATACCGGTCAATCCGCGCACCAGAAGCAGCGGCATGGTCTTGTTGCGCAGCTGGCCCAGCCCGCCGGTGCTCATCAGCAGGATCAGCACTGGCACCATGGTAAACAGCGCGTTGAAAAAGATAATTTGATGGATCGGGTATCCGTCGGACAGATATTTGGCCAACGTGTCCAGCATGGTGAACAGCAGGAAGCCAAGCACGGCGATGCCGATGCCGAGCGTCGCCGGGTTGAGGCTGACGAACAACGAGGACGGGCGCGCCCGCATGGTCGGAAGGACGTAGGCCATGGCCAAAACCGCAAATCAGGTGGAAGATCGATAGCCCCCAAGATGAGGCCGGTCGCCGCCGATGACCAATGCGGAATGCGCAAGGCTGCCTGGCAAAATTGCCACCCTCACAGAAACGCATTTGCAACAGTTTTATGCTTGTTGGCCGTGTTCGGCGAGATCCGCCGGCCAGACATGGGCGTTCGCGGCCTGAACCAAGCCCGTCAGGTCCGGATGGGTGTCGATCGTCAACCCCGCTTCGATAAGGGTTTCCGCCCCGCTGGCGTTGACGAAGATCGCCGGCTCATAGGCAATGAAGACCACCCGTTCGATCGGGCTCCGCAAAATCACGTCGCAACAGGGCCGGCGCCCCGATTTGCGCCGGCTGCAAGGTTCCAGCGAACAGTAGAGCGTGTGGGCTCGATCCAAAATGCCCGCCCGCCGGGCCTTTTCCACCGCAACCGCTTCGGCATGCCAGGTCGGGCCCAGCTCGCGGCTGTAGGCCGTGGCGATCGCGCGGCGATCGGCATCGGTCAGGATGGCCCCAACCGAAAAGGCCGTGTCGACAGGCGTGGCCGCGTGGCCCAGCTCGGCGCATTGCCGCAGCAGCTTTAGATCCAGTTCGTCCATGGGGGATGGATCTACTCCGGCCGGAAGGGCTCGTCGACCAGTACCACCGCGTGATCGCCAAATCCGTTGAAATCCGTGCGCAGGACTTGGCTGTAGGCGCCCATCATGCCGAATTCGACCCAGCCGCCGCGGCTTAAGCTTGCCGGCAGGTCATAGGTGCCGACCAGCATGTCGCACGAATCGCAGGTCACCCCGCCCATGCGGAATGGCCGGGTCGGCCCGTCCAACGGCCGCCCTTCGGTGTCATAGGCCTTGGCGGGCCAGCGGATGGGCGCGGTCAGGGCTTCGGAAAAGCCGCCCCAGGCGCCGTCGTTCAGAAAGATCAGATCATCGTCGCGCAGCAACACCTTGGTCAGCAGGCTCGCGCCGTCGGCCACCAGCGCCCGGCCCGGTTCGCACATCAGATGGACCGAGGGGTCGAGATCCAGCCGCCGCAGTCCCGCAACAGCACTTTCGACTACGGAAACCCAGGGTTCGGCGCCCGCATCCAGATAGGCTGCCGGAAAGCCGCCGCCGATATCCAGCACCGTGATATCCACGCCGGCTTCTTCGATCACCGATTGGCACAGATGCAGCGTTTCAGCATAGGCCCCGGCATCCAGCACCTGCGAGCCGACATGGAAGCACAAGCCGGCCTTGGCACCGACCCGATCGATCTCTTGCAGCAGGGCGATGGCGCGGTCGGGCTGGGCGCCGAACTTTGCCGACAGATCATAGGTGGCCGCCTGGTCGCCACCCTCGGTCGACAGTCGGACCACGAGGGTCAGCGCGTCCGCCGGGCACGTCACCGAGGCCAATATCTTGACCATTTCGTCGTGGTGATCGACGGCGAAGCTGCGCACGGAATAGTCCGCGCTTGCCTGCCGGATGGCCTGCTCGGTTTTGATCGGGTGCATGAAATGAAGGGCCGCATCCGGCCTGGCGGTGCGGGCGAGCGCCATCTCGGGAACGGAGGCGACATCGAACGAGACGATGCCCCCCGCCACCAGCGCTTCCAGCATCACCGGATGGCCATTGCATTTGACCGCATAGGCGACCTCGCCCGGAAACAGCGAGACCATGGCTTTGGCGTTCGCGGTTGCCTGGCACGGTGCCAGGCAGTAGGTGGGCACCTCCGGGCGTAGCGCGCGGATCACCTGTGCCGCGTCGCAATAGATCGTGGGGTTTGAGTTAGCGGCCATGGCCGTTACCACCCAACGCGCTCTGGAGACTTTCGATCATCTGCGCTATGTTCCGGTTGTCTGAAAGGGTAGCGATCACCTATGGACTCCGAAAAATCCAAAGATGCGAGCACTATGATCGAAAGTCTGGAACAAAGGTGTATCGATGCGGGCGTCAAGATGACGACACCGCGCCGCATCATTCTGCGTGTCCTGCAACGGTCGGATGATCATCCATCGGTCGAAACGGTTTATGAACGGGCTAAGCGCATTGATGCGTCGGTCAGCATTGCAACAGTCTACAGGACATTGCATCTGCTCGATGAGTTGAACCTGGTTCAGCGGCACGATTTCAATCAGAACTATTCTCGCTTCGAGGTAAATGACGAGCATCACCATCATTTGGTTGATGTGGAAAGCGGCGAGGTTTTGGAGTTCGCATCGGACGAGCTCGAGGAACTCAAGGAACGCATTGCCGACGAACTCGGTTTCGAGCTGGTCGATCATCGGTTGGAACTCTATGGGCGCAAAAAGAAAGACTCCTGAAATCCGGCCGGAGCCGGTCGCGGGCGACATCGAGGTGAGCTGCGCCCGGTCCGATCTCTGTGTTTGCCGCGACATCGTACGGCGAACCCATGCCGGCATGCTGGACAAGGGGGCGGACGCCGGCTCGGCAATCGAGGCCGCGATCCGCGTTTTCCGCTACCACCATCCCGAAACGGGTAGAATGGCCTCGCGGGACCTGGTGGAACAGTGGGTCTTGGGCCATCATCTCCACTAAGGCGTTCGCCGCGCCTTCAGGTGGTCCCCAAAGACTGTCTTTTCCCCGCCTACTTCTCGTTCTCGGCCAACACCAAGTCGATTGGCGTCAGACATGCGCGCTCGGCTAAGGCTCTATAGCGGGCTGATCCTCTTCCTCTATGTGGTGGGCCATCTGGCCAGCCATGCCTTTGGTATTGTCTCGCTGAAGGCGATGAACGGCACCTTGGCCTACTTGGCGACCCTGTGGTGGACGCCGGTCGGTCAGGTGGCGCTGTTCGGCGCTTTGTTCATCCATCTCGGCTGCGCCCTGTATGCCATCTATCTGCGCGACAGCCTTCGCATGCCGGGTTGGGAGGCGGCCCAGCTTGTCCTCGGGCTGTTGATCCCGTTGCAACTGATCGGGCACGTCGTCGGCACGCGGGCCGTTTTCCTGATGTACGGGGTCGCCACCGACTATTCCTACATGCTGGCGATTTTCTGGATTGCCGCCCCGTTCTTTGGCGTGCTGCAGGGAATCCTGCTGATCGTCGCCTGGACCCATGGCTGTATCGGGATCTATGCCTGGCTGGTCGCCAAACCCTGGTTCAGCCGGAACGCCGCCATCCTGCTCGCCATCGCCGCCGTGGTCCCGGCGCTTGCCATGGCGGGCTATGTCTCGGCGGGCTTTGAAGTGCGCGCCCGCTATGGGGACCAGGAGGCCCTTGCCGCCCTCTTCGCGTCCAAGAAGTTCGTGCCCGACGCCCAGCAGTTCATCGCCGCCTGGATGCCGCGCCTGTCGATCGGATATCTGGCCCTGGTCGGCCTGGCTTTCCTGGCGCGCGCGATCCGGCTGTACATGCGCAAGAACCGCGCCCGGGTGCGGTACCCGGATGGCCGGGAAGTCGACATTCCGCCCGGTGCCTCCCTGCTGGGCACCAGCCAGGCCCACGACATCCCGCATGCCTCAGTCTGCGGTGGACGGGGCCGCTGTTCGACCTGCCGGGTTCTAATCGTTTCCGGCATCGAGGATTTGCCGCCGGCCGAACCGAGCGAGGAAAAGGTGCTGCGGCGGGTCGGGGCGCCGCCCATGGTCCGGCTGGCTTGTCAGACCAGACCGACCAGCAATGTGGAGATCGTGCCCCTCCTGCCGGCGACGGCGACGGCGTCGGACGGGTTTGCCAAGGCTACCTACACCAGCGGACAGGAGCGGGAAATCGCCATCCTGTTTTCCGACCTGCGCGGCTTCACCGGATTGACCGAGCAAAAGCTGCCCTATGATGTCGTGTTCCTGCTCAACCGGTATTTTTCCGTCATGGGCGAGGCTATCGAGCAGGCGGGCGGGCGGCTGGATAAGTTCATCGGCGATGGCGTGATGGCCCTGTTCGGGGTCGAAAGCGGGGCAGATGAGGGCTGCAGGCGGGCGCTCAAGGCGGCCACTGGCATGGCGGCGGCGCTCAACCAGCTCAACGACAGCCTGGCCAACGATCTTACGGAACCGCTGCGCATGGGCATCGGTATCCACATAGGACCGGCCATCGTCGGCGATATGGGTTATGGTCCGGTCAAGGGGCTGACCGCCGTCGGGGATGCCGTGAACACGGCCAGCCGCTTGGAATCCATGACCAAATCCTACGGCGCCCAGCTGGTCATCTCGGCGGAGGTGGCACGCCGGGCCGGTGTCAGCGAGGCTGGATTTGAGCAGGTTCAAGCCGACATTCGCGGAAGGACGGAATCGCTTTCCGTGCTGGTGCTGAAGGATATCGGGACCTTGGCCGATAAGGTAGCCCAAGTGGAAAGGGTCGCTTAGCCGGCCTTTCGTGCGGTGTCCGTTAATAGTTGATACTCTATCGAACGATCTTCGCCGCCCTGTGGTGGTTTCTCCGAGCGGACCTCAGCCATGCCAAAAGGGCATCTTCGTATTGTGAGCCAGATGGTTGGCCTTATGCTCGCCACGGTGCTTGTGGTGATTGCGCCTCTGTCCTCGGTGCGCGCGCAGGACGCGACGGCTGTCGAAAGCACGGGTGCTGACGCGCCTGCCGAGCCCGCAAGCCCCGAACGGATCGAGCGGCTCATCGGCACGCTGCAGGACGACCAGGCGCGCGCCGCCCTGATCGAACAGCTCGAACTTCTGGTTGAGGCGGAAAACGCGCGGACGGGTGAGACGGCCGAGCCGATCGAGGCACTGCTGGTGATCGACAGTGTCGGCAGCCGGGCGGTCGACTTGCTCGCCGTACAGGTCGCGGCCACCCGCGACCGGCTGGCGGATATCATCGCCTCTCTCTCGCTCACCCCCGACTTTGTCACCTGGCTTGGTCGGCAGTTCCAGCAACCAGATGTCCGTGGTGCCATCCAGTGGGCGTTTGTCGAATTGGCCGTAACGTTCGGCTTTGGGGCTTTTTCCGCCTGGGCTGTGCGGCGGATCACGCGCGGCATATGGCCGGACCGGGACGGTGACGAGGGGCGGTCCATCGGCACGGTCATCCTGCGGGCCATCGGCCGCATCATTCTATCGGTCATGGCGCTGGGCATCTTCGCGGCGGCGTCTTACGCCGCGATCATCTTCATCAGCGACGGTCCGGTGGTTCGCCGCATTGCCATCGGGCTGGTTCTGGTCATTGCCATCCATCAGACCGTCATCTTCATCATTGGCGAGCTGGTTCGGCCGCGTTATGTGCGCCTGTCCAAAGACCGCTGCCTTTGGCTGGCCGCGCGCATGCGGCGCCTGGCCAGTTTCTCCATCTTCGGCTATTTCGCGGTCACGACGATCGCCAGCGTCGGGCTGCCATATTATTTGACCGATGTCGTCTCGAACCTGCTGGGCCTGGTCGTCCTCATCATGATCCTGCGGATCATCTTCGCGACCAGCGACGGCGTGTCGGCCGCCTTGAAACAGGCGACCGGGCCACTCTCCTTTCTCGCCCATATTCTCAGCCGTTTCTGGCTTTGGCTGGCCTCCCTATACGCGATCGCCTTTTTCATCATCTGGTCCTTGGGCGTGGATCAATTCGCGGAGTTCGCCATCGCCAATGTCGCGACTCTGGTCACGATCGGCGTGGCGCTGCTGCTCGATCTAAGCCTGCACCGGACCGTGCGCGTGCCCATCGGGACCCAGGCGCAAGAGGGACAGCCCCATCCGGCGGGCCACGATCAGGTGAACGCCGATCAAACGGGAGCCCAGGCGCATATGGTCGCGAACACGGCCTGGGATCGCACCCGATGGCCGTCCCGCCTGCTGGTCGCCATCGTTGCCATTCTCCTGGTCGGTCAGTATTGGGGCGTGGATGTTCTGGGTTGGCTGCAAGGCGCCCGTGGCCAGGCACTCGTGGCGACGGGGATGAACATCGCGCTGATCTGCATCGTGGCGCTGGTCATCTGGGATATTCTGCGGCGCGGCATCGAATCCTGGCTCGCGACGCCGGAAACGGGCAATGCCAGCAGCCATCGAACCCAGCGCGCACGGACCTTGTTGCCGCTGCTGCGAACCGGCCTGGGCTTCCTGTTGGGCAGTATCGTGCTGTTGGCGGTGTTGGGCGAGTTGGGCATCAACATCGCCCCCTTGCTGGCCGGTGCCGGCGTCGTCGGCTTGGCGATAGGCTTCGGCAGTCAGGCGTTGGTGCGGGATGTGATCAGCGGGGCCTTCATGCTGGCTGAAAACACATTGTCGGTCGGAGATGTCGTTAAGCTGGGCGATCATTCCGGGGTGGTCGAGGCGATGACCATCCGTTCGGTGCGCCTGCGCGATCTGTCAGGCACCGTGCACACCATTCCGCTTGGCGAGATCACGGCCGTGGAAAACATGACGCGCGATTTCTCCTACTACGTCATGGATGTCGGCGTGTCCTACAGCGACGATGTCGATCTGGTCATCCAGACGCTGAATGAGCTGGGCCAGCAACTCCAGGACGATCCGACCCTGGGCTGGGACATGCTGGAACCGCTGGAGGTTCTGGGCGTCGATCAATTCGCCGACAGCGCGGTCATCATCAAGGCGAGGATCAAGACCGTGCCCTTGCGCCAATGGGCGGTCGGCCGCGAATTCAACCGGTTGATGAAGAAGCGGTTCGACGAGTTGGGGATCACCATCCCCTTCCCGCAAATGACGCTCAGTTACGAGAAAAGCGCGGCAGGACCGGCAATGGACCAGCCCAAGCGCGTTTCGGCGGACGAGCCTGCCGAAGAGCCAGCCGACAAAGCGGCTGGCCCGCAAACGGACCCGGTCGAGCCGGCCAAGGCGGGCTAGGGCGTTTCCCCTAAGTCCGGAAAGCGCTAGGCCCGTTTCTTGTAGTAGTCGTAGTAGGAATAATAGCTGGCCGACAGGCCCCTCAGCGCCCGCATGGAGGCTGGGTCGACATCATTGATTACCAGGCCCGCGTTCGGCGCGCCGGGGGTTCCCGGCGCCGGCAGCTCACGCAGGGCCGCCTCGAACTCGTCCCGCGTCGTGCTGCCCCAGCGCAGCAGGTAGACCAGTTCGTCCGCCAGCGACATCATCTGTTTGGTCTCGACCGCCGCTAGGATGGGTGCCGTGTCCAGGATGATGAAATCATAGTGCCGGCGCAGGGCCTCCAACAATCCCGGCAAGCGGGGCGCGGACACCAGCTCGCTGGGCCGATTGGTCGAACTGCCACGGATGATCAGGTCAACGCCGCAATCATTGTCCCGCGAAACGATCTCCTGGATTTCGCAATGTCCTTCCAGAAAATCGACGATCCCTTTTTCCCGGCCTGTCTTGAAATGGCGGTGAACGCGCGGCCTGCGCAAATCCCCGTCGATGACGATCACTTTCTTATCGAACCGGCGTACGGCGATGGCCAGCGAACAAGCCAGGGATGTCTTGCCTTCTGAGGGGCGGGATGAGGTGAACATGATCAGCTTGCCCGGTGCGCGCTGATCCTTTTCGCTCTTGTTGCTGCCGATTTTCACGTATACGCGTCGAAGCGCCTCGGCCAGGCTGGACGATGGATCTCGACGCACCATTTGCGACAGCGCCGCCGCGCGTGATTTGCCGGTTCCAGAGGCAATACGCGGCAACATGCCGTAGATCGGCATCCGGGTCAGTTCCCGGACGGATGCAAGCGTGTGAACCGTCGGGTCCGACAGCTCCAGATAAACGACAGCGCCCAGGGCACAGCCGATCCCGGCCAGCAGGGACAGCAGAAAATAGATTTGCCGGTTGGGCGAGGATGGCGAGTTCCGAATGTTTGCCGCTGAAATCACTTGGGCGTCAGGCTGCTGGAACTCTTCCTGGACGTCGGTTTCCTTGGCGCGGGCCAGGAAAACTTCCAGCAGATTCCGGTTGGCCTCGACTTCCATATTCAGCGCGTCGAGTTCGCGCTCGGCCCTGTTCAGCTGAGCGACATCGACATCGGCATCAGAGAGATTTTCCTGCAGGACCTCGATTTCGGCGCGCAGGGCGTTCTCGTCGGATTCGATGGATTGAACGATCTTGCCGATTTCGGATGCGATGCGCGAGCGAAGCTGGCCCAGCTCATCCCGCAGGTTCACCAATGTGGGGTGGTTATCGGCGAGCTGACGTTCTTGAACCGTGAGTTCCTGTTCAATCTCGATTTCACGCAGTCGCAGATTGCCAATCAGCTCCGAACCAAGAACTTCGGCGGTGTTTTCCAGACCGACCGACCGGTCGCCCTGACGGATGCTCTCGGCTTCTGACTTGCGTGCTTGGATCGAGGCCAATTGGGCCTTCGCGCGGATCAGCTCCTGGCTGAGCTGTTCGACACGCTGCCCGGCGACGACCGCCGCGTCCCGGTTGATCAGGCCATTTTCCGACCGATAGGTCTCGATCTGGCTTTCCAGGTTCGCGATCTGGCTGCGCAGCGTCGTCAGCTGTTCGTTCAAAAGCAGATTGGCTTTTTGCGTCGCATCGAACTTCGCCTGAACCTGGGCGGCGATGTAGCTGTCGGCAAACCGGTTGGCGATATCGGCGGCAATAACGGAGTCGACGAAGGTAAAGTCAATTTCGATGACGCGCGACCGGCCGACCTGGGATACGGCCAGGTTACGCCGCAGCAAGCGCGCCGTCGATTCGGGGATGTTCTTGTCAGATAGCTCCTCAAGAACCTCCGGGCTCAACTCGACCCGTGTGGTCCAGTCGCCCGTCGGATTGACCGAGGCAACCTGAACGTCGCTATCCAGGGATGCCGATGCCGACGGTCCGTCCAAATCAAAATCGAACAGGCCGACCGTCTTGTCGTAGAGCTGGCCGATCCTGCTTTCCAGCGAGCGGGCGGTCAGATCGCTGCCCAGCAATCCCAACTGGCCCTCTTCACCGATGTCATTGACGACGCGGTTGACCACTTCGATGGATTTGATCAGCTCGATTTCGCTGAGGATCCCGACCTGATCGTTGCTGACGCCCGTGACGACGGATTCGATATCGACGATGTTGGATGGTTCGGACAGAACCAAGATGCTTGCCTGGCTGCGATACCGGTCCGGAATCAAGAGCGCCAGGACGATCCCGATTGCCGTAATCGTGAACAAAAGCAGCAAAAACAGACCGACCCGGCGCCGGACCATTTCCAGGATCCGCGCGAGGCTGAGATCCAGAGCGCTGCCGGGATCGGCTTCCTGCGAATAGCCGTATCCGTAGCCATAGCCATAATCATAACCATGGCCGCCCGGGCGAAACTGCGCAGGTCCTGGCGCAGGCGGCATTGCCCCTGGCGGCGCTTGACGTGCGGCAATGTCGCTCATCTCGGCTCCCCGATTTCCCTGTAAGACGTATCTGCCAGACAGCGTCGTTGCGGGACGCACACATGACCGGCCACCTCCCAGCCCCTGGAAAGGCGAAGGCCAGTAGCCTGTCTAGGTCTTTGTCTAACGTTATACAACAATACGCCGATCACTCTTTGTTTTGCCGGGCGTTGCCAGTTCCTGCACTCGGAACCTCAGAGGACGCATCGAATTTCTGTTTCATTCGAATGACAGTCCCAATCCCAGGCGGCAGTCCGTTTCCAATGTTTGGGCGACACCGTCTTTATTCGCCTGCCTAACCATTGCCGTTTTGAACTATTTTTGCGCCACGACAGCAGTGGATATCTTATATTCCGCGAGAAATCTCAAGACGGATATTGGTAACATTGCCGCTCCTGAACCGTTGGTGGCCGCAGCGCCACATATTTTTTTGTCCGCGGCGCTTAACTTTCCAGCCAAATCATATGGTTAACGCCATCGCGTTGTTGGCGTTCAGCGCCGTTCGGGCTCCTCGAACCCGCCCCCAAGGCTAGGCTGGCGGCAGGTAGGCAAGGTGTTTGAATTTTGGGGCAATTTCACGGCGCCGATCTGCGGATCGCATCCTCCGGCAAGTCATGATGCCAACGACATGATACCAGGATCACGATGCGAGGATCACGATGCGAGGGCGCCCTCCCGGTTTTCCGAATTCGACCTCCGGCGGCGCCCGGATGGTTTTTGCTCATTATCGGCCTTTCGCCTTGCGGGCTTTTCTTTGCTTCGCAAGGAAAGCAACCGGCATGCCATCAAAAGGAAGAGAAATGTCACGAAGCTCGGCCGGTTGGTCAAAATCGATGTTTCTGTGATGTTCGACAGGAACAGAAAACTGATGACGATAAGAACCATCAGATCCTCACTGCGGTAGGCCCGGATGAAGATCGCGAAGATCAGCAGTGAAATGACCACGGCCCCGCCGACCCCCACGGAATAGGCCATGTGCAGCGGCAGGTTGTGCGAATGCACGATGTCCAGGTCGGTTCCTTCGAACGCCTCGCGAATGGTGATGACGCCTGAACCCAGGCCGTGGCCCAGAAATGGTCGCTGGGAAACCAACTCGAAAACGACCGTCCAGATTTCAACGCGGCCGGTCAGCGTCGAGATTTCCGCGGCCTGGCCGGTGCGCGATAGGCCGGCCAGCACCGACTGCGACACGCCCTGTTCCAGAACGAAGTATCCGATGGGCAATACCACCATGCAGCCGACGATGCTGATCAACAGCGACATGCGGCCGAACGGCTTGTAGTAGAGGACCATCGCCACAAACACGGCGATCAGAAAAGCCATGGGCGGGGACCGTGACTCGCTCAGCCAACTGACATATGCGCCCAGGGGAATGACGATCAGGCCGAACACGAACCAGCCGGCGCGCCGGCGTTGCGCGGTCGCCATTCTGGCGATGGCCAGCATGCCCAGGAAGGCGCATTGCTGCGACATGCCGACGGGCGTACCCGACACCCCCCTGAGCCGGGGTACGGAATAGTCGGTCGACATACCCCAAACCATGTTCATTTCGGTCTGGGTGAAGTGGGTGACCAGCGACAGGACCACCGGGGGCAGCAAGGCGATGGCCAGCACAGTTTGAAGCTCGCCCGGCCGCAGGCAAAGGACCAGAACCGCCGTAATGCCAAGAAGGTTCAGCAAAACGCCGATCGAGGAGGCGCCATAACCGGGATTGGGTGATCCGATCAGAGACAGGGCGCTCAGCACGATGAACACGACCAGCAGGATCGAGATGAAATCCTGCCACGGCCAAGCCGTTAACAGCCGTCTTGCGTTCCAAATAACGTAGGCGGCACCAACCAGCAAGATGGTCATCTGGGCGTAGATGGCCCAGTCGAAGGAAAAGTCGTCAAAGTCGCGCTGGCGCAGATGCACCAGGAACAGGAAGGCGAATATCTGAACGTAAAGCCCGATAAAGAAGGCCGTGGGCCGAAAATCCAGCGTATACAACAGGTAGATAACGAAGAAGACCGGGATAAGCGGCGCCATCACCGTGATCGTCGTCGGCGTCGCATTGTCGACAAACGTGGCCTTGAACACGAAGTAACCCGCAATGGCACAGATGGCCGTGACGGCAATCCTGACCGCCAGCCAGCCGCGCGAAACGTTATCCTCCGCCTTCTCGGTCCTCGCCTTCGTGTTTTCCTTGTTTCGACTTTCCTTGCTACGGCCTTCCTTGTTCCGGCTCTCTTTGGTCCGAGCGCTGCCCTTGCGCGTGCTTCGTTTCGTTTGCCGCGGACGCTCCGGTTCTTCCGTCAAGTCCTCGACCGTGCCGCCGAAATAAGGGTCGGCACTTTCCCGCCGCCGGGACCGCCGCCGCCGTGGCCGTCTGTAGGAGCTGGAATCATCCATTGCGGGGCAATTCGCGGTTAACGGCCAATGGCATAGGCCTGCATCAGCCGCGGGGTTGCCGCCGCCGACAGGATTCCCTTGCCATCCCTTGCGACCGCGCACAGCCGGCCGACACTCCAGGGCGCGGCCGTGCTCACCGCATGGCCGCGCTTGGCCAAGCTGCCGATAACGTCTTCCCCGGCCGACGGTTCGATAACCAGGCCCACCGGTTCCGCCGTGCGCGGGTAGAACGAGCTTTGGAAATGGGTGCTGTGGAATAGCGGTGCGTCGATCGAGGCCTGCAGGTCCGTGCCCTGAACCAGGTGCCGCAGCAGAAACGAGGCCTGCCACTGGTCCTGCTGATCACCGCCGGGAGATCCGCATGCCAGCATCGGCCGGCCGCCATTCAGGATCAGGGTTGGCGTCAGGGTCGTCCGCGGCCTTTTGCGCGGGGCCAGGCCGGCGGGAACCCGGCTGTCCAGCCAGGCCATCTGCGCCCGGGTGCCCAGCGGCATGCCCAGGGTCGGCACGACCGGCGCGCTTTGCAGCCAACCGCCGGAGGGGGTTGCGCTGACCATGTTGCCCCAGCGATCGACCACATCCAGGTGGCAGGTGTCTCCGCCGCCGGCGCGTTCGGCCTTGTCGGCCAGGTGCGCCATGGTCGGCTCGCCCGCGCCGACCCCGGCAGACCCGTCCTCCCGGCAGGCCGCCTGCCAACGATCGGTGGCCAGCCGGATCTGTTCCTCAAATCCCGGCAGCTTGCCGGGCCGGAAGTCGCGGGACGCCTCGCGGCTGATCATCAGCGACCGGTCTTCCGCATAATCGGCTGAAAGCAAGGTTTCGAGCGGCACGTCGGCAAAAGCGGGATCGCCGTAATAGGTATCGCGGTCGGCAAAGGCCAGCTTGGTCGCTTCGATCACCGTGTGGATCAGCAACTCCTCGTCCCGCGCCAGCCGGTCCAGATCCGTCGCTTCCAGGATCGCCAGCAGCTGCAACAGGACCGGACCTTGGCCCCAGGGGCCGGTCTTGCAAACCGTCAGTCCGCGGAACTGGCCGACAACCGGGGCTTCGTAGTCGGCCTTCCAGCCGGCCATATCCTCGCCACGCAGGAAGGCGCCATGGGCCCGGCCAGAGCTGTCCATCACCTCGGCTGTGCGGCAGTAATCGTCGATCGCCTCCGCCACGAACCCGCGATACCAGACCTCGCGGGCCCGATCGATCTGCTGAACCCGGTCATGGGACCGATCCATGCCTTCCTTGACCACCCGGCGGTAGGTCGCGGCGGCCGCCTTGTTGGTGAACAGGGTGCCCGGTTGCGGGGGTGCGCCGCCCGGCAGCCAGGTTGCCGCCGATGTCGGCCAGGCCTCGGCCATGAAGTGCTGCACATCGGCGATGGTGTTGGTGACCGCATGCAAGACCGGGTGACCGTTCTCAGCGTAGGAGATCGCCGGCTCCAGCACGTCGGCCAGGCTCATTGTGCCGTAATCGCGCAGCATCAGCATCCAGGCATCGAACGAGCCGGGCACCACGGCCGGCAACAGGCCAATGCCGGGAACCAGATCCAGCCCCAGGGACCGGAATTTTTCGATGCTGGCTGCCGCCGGAACCGGTCCTTGGCCGCAGATGACGCGCGGGCGTGATTCCTTGTCCGACCAGAACAGGATTGGCACGTCGCCAAGCGGGCCGTTCAGGTGGGGTTCAACGATTTGCAGTGTGAAGCCGGCCGCCACGGCGGCGTCAAAGGCGTTGCCGCCCCGCTCCAGCATGCTCATCCCCACGGCAGATGCGATCCAGTGGGTCGAGGCCACGGCGCCGAAGGTGCCCTTGATTTCCGGGCGCGTGGTGAAGGGCGGCTGGGTCATGGCGGCTTTGCAGAACGTGTGATTGTCAGAGGCGCTGGCGCGTGCGAGCCTCCCTCTACCATGCCCGAGCTGCCTGACATAGTGGCTTACCTAAGTGCGCTTAAGCCGCGCTTAACCGGGGCCACCCTCACCAAGATCAGGGTGGCCAACCCGTTCCTGCTTCGCACCGTCTCACCTCGCCCGGCCGAGCTCGAAGGAAATGCGGTTGGCGAACTGCGCCGGATCGGCAAACGGATCGCCATCGGGCTTGAGGGCGATTTTTGGATCCTGATCCATCTGATGATCGCCGGCCGGCTGCACTGGAAGGACGAAATCGGCGCGCCTTTGCCCCGTTCCAAACAAAACCTTGCGGCCTTCGATTTTTCGACCGGAACGCTGGTGTTCACCGAGGCAGGCAGCAAGCGCCGCGCCTCGCTCTACTTGCTCAAGGGCGAAGCGGCGCTGGAAGAGCATGATCCCGGCGGGCTGGAGGTGCTGGAAACCGACCTGGCGGGATTCACCGAACGGCTTACCATGCGCAACCACACTTTGAAACGGGCGCTGACCGATCCGCGCCTGTTCAGCGGCATCGGCAACGCCTACTCGGACGAAATTCTGCTTCAGGCCGGCCTGTCGCCCATTGCCATGACCCAAAAACTAAATGAGGGGCAGATTGCGAGCCTCTTCGAAGCAACCCAATCCTGCCTGATCGAATGGCGGGACCGGCTGGTGGCTGAGGCTGAGAAGGCCTTTCCGAAGAAGGTGACGGCGTTCCGTCCGGAAATGGCGGCTCATGGCCGATACGGCAAACCCTGCCCCGTCTGCGATACAGCCATTCAGCGCATCGTCTATGCCTCGAACGAGACGAATTACTGCCCGCGTTGTCAAACCGGCGGCAAGGTTCTGGCAGATCGGGCCCTTTCATCGGTGATGAAAAAGGATTGGCCCAAGACGATCGAGGAGCTGGAGGAGCTTAGAGCACCTGGCGATAGTTGAAGATCTTGGTTTAGGCTGCGGCCTTCCACTTGATCGAACAACCCATTGAGGCGATCTGGTCCGTCGGCCCGTTGCCCGTTTCGGCCACCTGGCGCATGGCCTCGACCAGCTCGCGCCGCGCGCCCGGCACCGGGCTCGTACGCGACTCGTCCAGCCGGCCGCGATATTGCAGCCCCAGATCCGCGTCGAAGCCGAAGAAGTCCGGCGTGCACACGGCATCATAGGCCCGGGCGATGTCCTGGCTTTCATCGAACAGGTAGGGGAAGGGCAGGTCGTGGGCTTCGGCGAACCGCTTCATATTATCGAAGCTGTCGTCAGGATAGGCGATGGTGTCGTTCGAATTGATCGCGACCGCGCCGATGCCGTGTTCTTTGAGCGCGGCCATGTCGGCGGCGATGCGGTCGATGACCGATTTTACATAAGGGCAGTGGTTGCAGATGAACATCACGACCGTGCCGTTCGGGCCGCGCACATCGCTCAGGGAATAGGTCTTGCCATCGGTGGCAGGAAGGGTGAAGTCCACCGCCTTCCAGCCGAAATCGCAAATCGGGGGTTGGGCCGCCATCTACTCTGCCTCTCGCTTCAGACTCGAACCTTTCGACTAATATAGGTTTGAATCTGGATTGTTGATGATTTCCAAGAATGGTTCGGCAAATTCCTTCAATTTGGCGGCACCGACACCGTGGATTTCGGCAAACTCTGCTTCCGATGCCGGTCGCCGGGCAGCCATGTCGCGCAGCGATCGGTCGGCGAAGATGACGTAGGCCGGCACACCGCGTTCCTGGGCCAGGTCCAGCCGCTTTTGCTTCAAAACGGCCAGCAGTTCCTGGTCCTGGGCGGAAAGGTCTGCTTCCGCCTGCCGCGTCTTGGCCTTCTTGCCAGCGCTCTTGGAACGGCCTGCGATATCCGCGCGGTAATGGAAATCAGACTCGCCGCGCAGAAGCTTTCGGCCCTCCTCGGTCAGGTTGAGCCCGCCATAGCCGTTAACGTCCAGCCGCAGAAAGCCCGCGGCGATCAATTGGCGCAAGATCGACTGCCAGACCGGTTTGCCATGATCGGCCCCGGCGCCGAAGGTCGGCAGCTTGTCGTGGCCCATGCGGCGGATTTTTTCGGTGTTGCCGCCGCGCAGGACGTCGATCACATGGGCCGCACCGAAGCGCTGGCCGGTGCGCATGATGGCCGATAGGGCCATCTGCCCTTCCTTGGTTCCGTCCACCAGTTCGGCCGGCGATAGACACAGATCGCAATTGCCGCAAGGCTCGGTCTGTTCGCCGAAATAGGCGAGCAAGACCTGCCGCCGGCATTGGGGCGCCTCGCAATAGCCGATCAAGGCGTCGAGCCGTTTGTGATCGCGTCGCTTATGCTCGTCCGAGGTTTCCTCGCCTTCGATAAAGCGCCGCCGCATGGCCATGTCGGACAGGCCGTACAACATGCGAGCCTCGGCCGGCTCGCCATCGCGTCCGGCCCGGCCGATCTCCTGATAATAGGCCTCGACCGTACCCGGGATGTCGGTGTGGAAAACGAACCGCACGTCGGGTTTGTCGATCCCCATGCCAAAGGCGATGGTTGCCACCATCACGATCCCTGGCTCGGTCAGGAACCGATCCTGATTGGCCGCTCGTTCTGATTTATCCAAACCGGCGTGATAGGGCAGGGCCGTGAACCCTCGCCCGGCCAGATAGGCCGCCGTTTCCTCCGTCTTCGAGCGCGACAGGCAATAGACGATGCCGCTTTGCCCCTCGCGGTCGGCGAGAAAGCGGCTGAGCTGGGCCTTGGCGTTGTCCTTCAGCTCGACGGAGAGCGTGATGTTCGGGCGGTCGAAGCCTGAGACGAAGGTTCGGGCGTTGCCGCCGAACAGGCTGTGTTCGATATCCTGCCGCGTGCCCTCATCCGCCGTGGCGGTCACGGCCGCGATGGGCACGCCGGGAAACACCTCCCGCAGCCGGGTCAGCGCCGCATAGTCGGGCCGAAAGGCCGGCCCCCATTGCGACAGACAGTGCGCCTCGTCAATGGCGATCAGCGACAGCGGCAGCTTGCCCAGGGCCGACAGCATCCGATCGGTCATCAGCCGTTCCGGGCTGAGATACAGCAGCCGGGTTTCACCGGAAGCGACCCTTCGCCAAGAGGCGACATTGTCGGTCCGGTCGCGGCCGGAATGGATGGCCTCCACCGCCACGCCGGCCAGCTTCAAGGCGGCCACCTGGTCTTCCATCAGCGCGAGCAAGGGCGAGACGACGACCGTCAGCCCCTCCAGCGCCAAAGCGGGAACTTGGTAACACAGCGACTTGCCCGCGCCGGTCGGCATGACGGCCAGCACGCTGGTGCCGGACAACAGGGTGTCGATGATCGTCTCCTGGCCGGGTCGAAAGCGCTCGAAACCGAAAACCTCGCGCAACACCTGATGCTTGCGCTCTCGCAGATCGGAAGACGCCATCTAATCGTCGGACGGCCGGGTGCGGCGCAGGGATTTCAGCGCCCCGCGCTTGGCCTTGGCATCCAGGCGCCGCTTAACCGCCCCGGCACCCGGTCTTGTCGGCCGCCGCCGCTTTGGCCGTTGGGCAGCCTGGCGCAGTAGGTTGGTCAGCCGTTCCAGGGCATCCGCCCTGTTCCGGTCCTGCCTGCGAAACCGGTCGGCGGTGATGACAATGACACCCTCCCGGGTCAGCGCGCGCCCGGCTAACCGTTCGGCACGATGGCGCAGATCGGCCGGCAGCGAGGGCGAATGCCGCACGTCAAAGCGCAGCTGCACGGCGCTGGAGACCTTGTTGACATGCTGCCCGCCGGGACCGGAGGCACGCACGAAGCGCTCCACGATCTCGTCCGGCGAGATGGCGATGGTGTCGGTAATGGCAATCATCTTGAGTTGGGTGTTCAGGTGACCCGCTTTGCCCCATCATGGCACGAGGCCGGTTGGGCGAACACACGATATGGCGCGCCAACCGGATAATTCGTGGGACCGTTCACCGCATGACACGATCAGTCACCGTCGCCGCGACCCAGATGGCCTGCTCCTGGCAGATCGAGGACAACCTTACCCAAGCCGAAGCGCTGGTGCGCGAAGCGGCCGATGCAGGGGCGCACATCGTGCTGCTGCAGGAATTGTTCGAAACGCCCTATTTCTGCATCGAGCAAGACCGAAAGCACTTCGGCCTGGCGCGCCCGGTCGAGGGGCACCCCATGCTCATCGCCATGTCGGCCTTGGCCACGGAGCTGTCCGTCGTCCTGCCCATCTCCTTCTTTGAGAAGGCCGGCAACGCCCACTTCAATTCCCTGGTCGTCATCGATGCCGATGGCAAGCAGGTCGCCCACTACCGCAAGAGCCACATTCCCGACGGACCCGGCTATCAGGAAAAATTCTACTTCAGCCCCGGCGATACCGGCTTTTGCGTGGCCGACACCGCCTTCGGCCGGATCGGCGCTGCGATCTGCTGGGACCAATGGTTCCCCGAGGCGGCGCGGGCCATGGCCTTGGCGGGGGCGGAACTGCTGTTCTATCCCACGGCCATCGGTTCGGAACCGCCGGTGCCCGGCTACGATTCCTCCCAACATTGGCAACGGGTCATGCAAGGCCATGCTGCCGCGAACCTGGTGCCGGTAATTGCCTCCAACCGGATCGGTGTCGAACGCGGTCAGAACACCGAGATCACGTTCTATGGCACCTCGTTCATCACCGATCATCTCGGCGCCGTTTTGGCCCAGGCACCGCGCGATGAGCAGGCGGTGATAACGGCCAAGATCGATCTGGACGCGATTGTCGAGGAAAGGGCCGCCTGGGGTTTGTTTCGCGACCGCAGGCCGGAACTGTACCGGCCGCTGATGACGCTCGATGGAAACTCCTAAACGGTCAATTGCACCCGTTCCCCGGCAAACAGCGAGACCCCGAAGCTGATCGGCGTGCCTGAGGCGTCCGCATCGATCGCCTCGGTCACCAGAACCGGTCGGCGGGTCGATTGGCGCAGCAGTTCCGCCTCGTCCGGCGTGGGCATGGTGGCAAAGATGCGGGTCGACTGGCGGGTGTAGTTGGTGACGCCGACCAGGCGCAGCGCTTCGGTGATGGAGTTCTCTTCGGCCAGGGCCGCCTCGATGCCGGGCAGGCGGGCGGCGGCGAAACTCGTCGTGCCCAAGGTGATCGGCTGCTGGTCGGCAAGCCCCACCGAGCTGCGGCTGACGACCAGCGTGCCCCGCCGGATATCGAGCGCCTTGGCCGTGCGGTCATCGGCCCGTGATTTTTCCACGCCCAACAGCATCCTATCAGGCGTGCGCGCCGCCTCCTTGACGTTGGCGGTGAAGCGGGTGGTCGGACCGATGGCGTAGTCTAGCGGCAGGTGGGGAATAAACATCCCGCGCCCTTGATGGACCGCAACTAGACCTCGTTCGACCAAGGCCGCAACCGCGCGTCTGACCGTGTGGCGGTTGACCTCGAACCGCTCGGCCAGCGCTTTTTCGGTCGGTAGCTGATCGCCGGATACGAAGCGCCCCGAAGCGATGTCGCCGGCGATCGCCTCCTCAATTTGCTTCCAGACGGGCGCCGCGGCCCGCCGCACGATCCGCTCGCCACCCGTGCTGGCCATCTGACTTTTCATCGAGCTGTCATGAATTGTTCATTGCCTTCGGTAAGGGGAAATGAGTAGCTTAGATTGATCTAGACATCTAGACAAATTTTCCAGTTGTCGAAGCGGGTGTAGCCATGCCGTCACCATCCGACCTTTCCACCGATTCCGTAGCGAATGATGCCGAAGTTGCCACCCGCCAGCGCTGGATGGCCGTGCTCGCCCGAGCAGACCTCTCCTCCCTGCAATCGGCCTGGGACGGGCTAGACGCGCCGGGGTCGTTCCAAGTGCTGCGCGCGCCCGAAAGGGGCCTGGTGCTGACCCGCGGCCGGGCTGGGGGATCAGGCCGGCCGTTCAACCTGGGCGAGGTCTCGGTGACCCGCTGTTCGGTTCGTGCTGAGGCCGGTCACATCGGGCACGCCTATTGCCTGGGCTCGGTGCCGGAAAAGGCGGAGCTGGCCGCTAGGCTCGATGCTTTGTTGCAAGACCCTGATCGCCAGGACGCTCTTCTGGCCCAAGTGATCGAACCGCTGGCGGCTGACCAGTCCGCCAAGAAAGATCTGGCCGCCCGCAAGGCGGCGGCGACCAAGGTCGATTTCTTCACCATGGTGCGGGGATCCTAGCGGATGAGCCAAGCTGTCGCCTTCGATGATCCAGGTCTTGGCCTGGGCGATCCGGTTCTGGACGGGCAATCGGTCTTTCGCGCCGTGCTCGACGCCATGGCGAGCCCCGGCGGCGTACATAGCCCTTCGGGCCTGCCCACGGATGGAGCCGACCATGCCGCGCTGATCGGTGTCGCCCTGACCTTGTTGGATAACGACACGCCCGTCTGGCTGGATGACGCAGCACGCGCCGGTTCGCTGCCCGGCCGGTTGGCCTTCCATTGCGGTTGCCCTCAGACATCGGCCGACAAGGCAGCCTTCGCGCTGTTGTTCGATCCCGCCGGTCTTGCCGGGCTGGACGCCTATGCGCCTGGGGTTCCCGAATTCCCCAACCGGTCGACCACGATCGTTTGCGCCCTACCTTCTCTCGAAGGGGGCGAGCCGCTGACGCTTTCCGGGCCTGGCATCGCCGACACCCGTTCCTTCGCGCCCGTCGGTTTGCCGGACGGATTCTTCCAGCAGTGGGACATCAACCACGCGGCCTATCCGTTGGGGGTCGATCTGATCCTGACCTCGGGCCCACACCTGGCGGCCTTGCCGCGCACCACCCGGATCGGAGGCTAGGCCATGTATGTCGCGGTAAAGGGTGGCGAGAAGGCCATCGAGAACGCCCATCGCTGGCTGGCGGAAAAGCGGCGTGGCGACACGTCGGTCGAGGAAATCTCGACCGATCAAATCGACGAGCAGCTCTCGCTGGCCGTCGACCGGGTGATGAATGAGGGCTCGCTCTACGACCGCCGCTTGGCGTCCCTGGCAATCAAGCAGGCGCGGGGCGATCTGATCGAGGCGGCGTTTTTGCTGCGGGCCTATCGAACCACCCTGCCGCGCTTCTGTGCCTCCAATCCCATCGACACGGCCCAGATGTCGGTGCATCGCCGCATCTCGGCCACCTACAAGGACCTGCCCGGCGGTCAGATCCTCGGCCCGACCTTCGACTACACCCACCGCCTGCTCGACTTCGCCCTGGCGGCCGAACAGGACAACGCCGGCAAGCTTGACCCCGCCCCCGAGCCCGTCGAACCGGGCATGCCGCGCGTCGCCGACGTGCTGGACCGGGAAGGGTTGCTGCAACCCGAACCCGCTGGCGCTGCTGACGAGCCTGTCGGCGATCTGACCCGCGAGCCCTTGCTGTACCCGGCCGACCGCGATGTCCGCCTGCAACGCATGGCGCGCGGGGATGAGGGTTTCTTGCTCGCCATGGGTTATTCGACCCAGCGCGGCCACGGCTCAAAACACCCGTTCGTCGGCGAGCTGCGCGTCGGCGAGGTCTCGGTGGAGATCGAGCCCGAGGAGCTGGGCTTCGCCATCGATATCGGCGACATCACCGTCACCGAATGCCAGATGGTCAACCAGTTCGAAGGCTCGAAAACCGAGCCGGCTCAGTTCACCCGGGGCTACGGGTTGGGCTTCGGCCACAGCGAACGGCGGACCATGGGCATGGCCCTGCTCGACCGGTCCCTGCGGGCCGAGGAAATGGGCGAGACCGTCACGGCCCCGGCCGAAGACCAGGAATTCCTGCTGAGCCATGTCGACAACATCGAGGCCTCCGGTTTCGTCGAGCATCTCAAGTTGCCGCACTATGTCGATTTCCAGGGCGAGCTGGAGAACATCCGACGCCTCAGAGCCACAGCCTTTGAAGCCCAGCAGCAGGAGGCGGCGGAATGAACGTCCAGGCGGCCGCGATGGACGGCTACAACTTTGCCTATCTGGATGAACAGACCAAACGGATGATCCGCCGGGCCATCCTGAAGGCCGTGGCCATCCCGGGCTATCAGGTGCCGTTCGCCAGCCGCGACATGCCGCTGCCCTATGGCTGGGGCACGGGCGGCATTCAGATCACCGCCGCGGTCATCGGCCCGCAGGATACGCTGAAGGTCATTGACCAGGGCTCGGACGATACGACCAACGCCGTTTCGATCCGCCATTTCTTCGCCCGCACCGCCGGCATCGACACGACGGAAACCACCGAGGACGCCACGGTCATCCAGACCCGCCACCGCATTCCCGAGGCGCCGCTGACCGACAAGCAGATCCTCGTCTACCAGGTGCCCATCCCCGAACCGCTGCGGAAGATGGAGGCGCGGGAAACCGAAACCCGCAAGCTGCACGCCTATGCCGATTACGGGATGATGCATGTCCGGCTGTATGAGGATATCGCCCGCTATGGCCGCATTTCCCGCACCTATGACTATCCCGTCATGGTGCATGGCCGGCACGTGATGGCGCCTTCGCCGATCCCGAAATTCGACAATCCGAAGATGGATGATTGCCCGGCGCTGCAGCTGTTCGGTGCCGGTCGGGAAAAGCGGATCTACGCCGTGCCGCCGCACACCTCGGTCAAGAGCCTGGATTTCGAGGATCACCCGTTCAAGGTGCAGAAGTGGGATCAACCCTGCGCTTTGTGCGGCGCGACCGACAGCTATCTCGATGAGATCGTCATCGACGATAAAGGCGGCCGGATGTTCTGCTGTTCGGATACCGACTTTTGCGCCAAGCGCCAGCAGGCCGGATTTCGCGGCCCCCAGGCCGACGCGGCGGGATGGAAAAACCAATGACAGACGCATCCTCGCCCCTGCTCTCGGCAAAGAATGTCACCATGCGCTTCGGCAGCTTGGCGGCCTGCCGCGATGTCAGCTTCGATCTTTGGCCCGGCGAGATGCTGGCGGTGGTCGGGGAAAGCGGCTCCGGCAAGACCACCTTGCTGAACTGCCTGTCCGGCCGTCTGGATCCTGATGAAGGCCAGGTGCAGTACAGCCGTCGCGATGGCAGCGAGGTCGATGTGGCCCAACTGTCGGAGCCCGAGCGGCGTTTTCTGATGCGTACGGATTGGGGATTCGTGCACCAGAACCCGCGCGATGGGTTGCGGCTGGGGGTCAGCGCCGGGGCCAATGTCGGCGAGCGGCTGATGGCGGTTGGCCAGCGCCATTATGGAAAAATCCGGGCCGAGGCCAGCGACTGGCTGGACAAGGTCGAACTCGATCTGGGCCGCATCGACGACCGGCCGGAAACTTTTTCAGGCGGCATGCAGCAGCGGGTGCAGATCGCCCGTAACCTGGTCAGCCGGCCGCGCCTGGTGTTCATGGACGAACCGACCGGTGGGCTGGACGTCTCGGTCCAGGCTCGGCTGCTGGATCTGCTGCGCGGGCTTGTCGCCGAATTGTCGCTTTCCGGGATTATCGTCACCCATGACCTGGCGGTCGCGCGCCTGCTGTCCCACCGCATGATCGTCATGCGCGAGGGCCGCATCGTCGAAAGCGGGCTGACCGATCAGGTTCTGGACGATCCGCAGCACGCCTACAGCCAGCTGCTGGTCGCCTCGATATTGCAAGGCTGAAATATGACGAACGAGATCATTCGCCTCGAAGAAGTGGCGAAAAACTTCACGCTGCATCTACGCGGCGGTGCCCGTATTCCGGTGTTCGAAGGGCTGAATATGAGCCTGCAGGCCGGCGAGTGCGTCGCGCTGACCGGGGCGTCCGGCGCGGGCAAGTCGACCCTGATGCGCCTGATCTATGCCAACTATCGGGCGGGCTCGGGTCGCATCCTGATTGCCCATGAAAACAACACGGTCGATCTGGCCAGCGCCCCGGCGCGGCTGATCATGGATGTGCGGGCGAGCACGCTTGGTTACGTCAGCCAGTTCCTGCGGGTCATCCCGCGTGTGTCGACTTTGGATGTCGTTGCTGAACCGCTGGTCGTGCTGGGCACGGATAGGGAGGAAGCCAGGGACAAGGCAGCGAGCCTGCTCAAGCGCCTGGCGATCCCGGAAAATCTGTGGGACTTGCCGCCGGCCACCTTCTCAGGCGGGGAACAGCAACGGGTCAATGTGGCGCGCGGTTTCGTGCACTCTTATCCGGCGCTGTTGCTCGATGAGCCGACCGCCTCGCTCGATGCCGCCAACCGGGCCACGGTCGTCTCCCTGATCGAGGAGGCCAAGGCGCGCGGGGCCGCCATCGTCGGCATCTTTCACGACCAGGCCGTGCGCGATCAGGTCGCCGACCGGTGCTTTGATGTGGAGGCCGTCCGAGTCGCGGCATGATGTTTACCAACGCAAAACTAGTTACCCCCGACGGCGTGTTCGAGGGCACCGTCGAGCTGTCCGGCGCCCAGATCGCCAAAGTCGAGGAAGGCTCGAGCAGCCTGTCCGAGGCGGAGGATTTTAGCGGCGATTACCTGCTGCCCGGCCTGATCGAGCTGCATACCGATAATCTGGAAAAGCAGATCAAGCCGCGGCCGGCGGTCAATTGGCCGGTCGATGCCGCCATGTTGACCCATGATGCCCACATCATTTCAGCTGGCATTACCACCGTCTGTGACGCGGTCTGCGTCGGCATGTATGGCAACAAGACCGAGCGGGCCGGATTCCTGCACGGCTCCGTCAAAGCCATCCGCGAGGGGCACACCAGCGGCGTCCTGAAAGCCGAGCATCGGCTGCATTTGCGTTGCGAGCTGACCGATCCCAATGTGGTGGAGCTGTTCGAACCGCTGGCGGGCGAGCCTGAACTGTCCATCGTCTCCTTCATGGACCATACGCCCGGTCAGCGGCAGTACCGCGATGTGCGCCGCTGGAAGCAGTTCCACAGCGAGGCCAATGAGGACCGGCTGAATGCGCTGATGGCGGAGCGGATGGAAAACCAGGCCCGCTATGCGGAGACCAACCGCCATCGTCTGGTCGATATCCTGCGCCACCGGCCCGATTCCATCGCGCTGGCCAGCCATGACGACACTACGGTTGAGCATGTAGCCCAGGCCGCCGCCGAGGGTATGAGCATTTCGGAATTCCCGACGACCGAGGAAGCCGCAAGGGCCGCGCGGGCGGCCCGCCTGGCCATCGTCATGGGTGCGCCGAACTTGGTCCTGGGTGCCTCCCAATCCGGCAATATCGCCGCCAGCGACCTGGCCGAGCTGGACCTGCTGGATGCGCTATCCTCGGACTATGTGCCCGCTAGCCTGCTGCATGCGGCCTTCCTGCTGGCCGATGGCGGCCGGCCCTTGAACGAGGCGATCGACCTGGTCAGCGGCAACGCGGCCAAGCTGCTGGGCATGGACGATCGCGGCGCCCTGGCACCGGGCCTGCGAGCGGACCTGGTTCGGGTCCGGCGGCCCAAAGTGGGGGAACCGCCGGCTGTCGTTTCCGTTTGGCGCGAGGGGCAGAGAGTGGTCTGATCAGGCAGACTGCAACGAGGGAGTGATGCGGTATGCGCAACCGATTCATCCTATCGGCTCTAACGGTCATCCTCTCACTGGCCGCTAGCGGCGTTTCCGCCCAGGCGCCAACCGTGCCGACGGTCGGTCCGGCCATCTATCTTCAGGACAATTTGGACGAGGCCGAGCAGCTGGGGTACTGCATCGATACCGTCACCCGCTTCTTTAACGAGGATCTTCACGCCCATTCCTGCAAGCCCAGGGGCGACGACGTTTTGTTCAGATACGATGGGGACTCCGGCGAAATCCTCTCAGCGACGTTTGAGAACAAGTGCGTCACAGTCTCGACGGCCTTGAAGGCCGGCGATTCGCTTTCCTTGCTGGATTGCACCCAGGGGGACGAGCAGCAGTTCAACTATGACGCAGCGACGCTGGAACTGCGTGTCGGGCTTTCTCCGGATCTGTGCATCGTCGCTGGCTCAAAAAGCCGCCAGGCCGGCCCGTTTATGGCGCGGGACCTGCTCGTTGCCGACTGTGAGCAGACCGAGCCATCTCTGAAGCAGTGGTTGATCAAGGCAGCGGAGTAGACTCTGCGCCGCACCTGAATTCTATCTAGATGTCGCCGTCCTGCTTAAGCGTCGCGAAGACCTCTTCCGCCACCTGCTGGCCCATAATCTGTCCATAGGTCATGCTCTCGGTCGTGATGCGTGGCATCAGGGATATCACCTTCTGGCCGGTAGGGCTTTGTTGAAAGGCAAGTATGTCCCTAAGCTCTTCTTCAGAAAACAATTCGGCATAAAGGAGGGCGGTTAAGTCCAAAAATTCTGGAAATCTCTCCTTAAATCCCTCACTGGTCAGGGTTCGAATTTTTTCTTTTTGTTCTTCTGTGAGAGAGGGGTTTTGACCGAGAGCAATATTCATCATGTTTGGAAGCATCGCATCGAGCATCTGATTCATTATTTGCCCAGCTTGAGAAATTTCTACAAGCTCTCGGGCAGCCTCAAATCGTTCCTTTTCCGCAGAAAAAGAAGGCTGCGCGCTAAACAACACAAGCATTAAAGCAAGCGCTCTAAACATTAACCATATTCCTGTTTACCATTTAATTGAGATAAATATTATATAGTAATTATGTGAGTGGATCAAATGAATTGGTGATCTCGGCCAGGATTCGCTATGACATCAATCGCAGGCGAACGGTCCGTCATGGTTCGTATTTCTCCAGGAAGGCCTCGATTTTCAGTGCGCGAAAATCCTCCAGCGTTCTCGCCAGCCGGTCATGGTCCCAATCCCACCAGGCCAGGGCTTGCAGCCGGTCGGCGATGGCTGGCTCGAACCGCCGCTTGATCGGTTTAGCCGGCACGCCGCCGAAGATGGTGTAGGGATCGACATCCTTGCTGACCACGGCCCCGGCCGCAAGCACGGCCCCGTTGCCAATGCTCACGCCCGGCAGCACGATCACGCCGTGACCGATCCAGACATCATGGCCGATGGTGACCGGATGGCTGGCCCGCCAGGCGAAGAAGTCGGTTTCATCCTCGCCCAGCCGATAGCTCTGCGCGCGGTAGAGAAAGTGATGCTGGCTGGCCCGCCAGGTCGGGTGGTTGCCCGGATTGAGGCGCGTCTGCGCGGCGATTGAGCAGAACCTGCCGATGGTGGTGCCCATGATGCTGGCATCGGTCACGACGTAGCTGTAATCGCCCATCGTGCTGTCGATGAAGCTCGTCCGCGCACCGACGGCTGTCCAGGCGCCTAAGGTCGAATTTCGCACCCGGGCATGTGGGTGGATCGAAGGTTCAAGGCCCAACGGCGGTTGGCTGGGCAGGTCGGCTGGGTCGTGGCGGTCGATGAACGTCATGGCGGGTCGCTCTTCTGGCATACGGCGTGCTAAACGTGACGCTAAGTGTGACTCAGCACTACAGAAGGCAGGCAACAAACATGTTTCAAACATCAACCAAACGTACCCTGATGCGCGCCGCTGCTTCCCTGGCAGGGGCCGCCATGATGACTTTCGGCTTCGGCACGGCAGCCGAAGCCCAGCTCAAAGTCGCGGCGATCTATACCGTGCCGGTCGAACAGCAATGGGTCAGCCGGATCCATATCGCCCTGCAGGCGGCCGAAGAACGCGGCGACATCACCTACACTTTTTCCGAAAACGTCGCGAACACCGACTATGAGCGGGTGATGCGCGAATATGCCGAACAGGGCGTTCAGCTGATGGTCGGCGAGGTCTTCGCCGTCGAACGCGCGGCGCGCGAAGTGGCGGCGGAATATCCCGAGATCGCCTTTCTGATGGGTTCGTCCTTCGAGCCGCAACAGCCGAATTTCGCGGTCTTCGACAACTGGATTCACGAGCCGTCCTACCTGACCGGACTGGTGGCCGGCAGCCTGTCCGAGTCGGGCAAGATCGGCATGGTCGGCGGCTATGCGATTCCGGAGGTGAACCGGCTGATGCACGCCTTCATGGCCGGCGCGCGTGAGGTCAACCCGGATACCGAATTCATGGTGACCTTCATCGGGTCCTGGTACGACCCGCCCAAGGCCAAGGAAGCGGCCTTTGCCATGATCGATGCTGGCGCGGACATCATGTATGCCGAACGCTTCGGCGTTTCGGACGCGGCGGTTGAGCGTGGCGTCAAGGCCATCGGCAACGTCATCGACACCCAGGCGGATTATCCCGGCACGGTGGTCGCCAGCGCCCTGTGGCATATGGAGCCCAGCATCGACAAGGCCATCGAGGCCGTGAATGCCGGCGCCTTCGAGGCCGAGGATTACGGCATCTACAGCTATATGGAACATGGCGGCGGCTCGATGGCGCCGATGGATGCCGAGCTGGTCGGTCAGGATGTCATCGACATGGTGGCCGCCAAGGAAGCGGCGATTCTGTCGGGCGAGTTCGTCGTCGAGGTGAACAACGACGAGCCGAAATCCAACTGACGTGAGTTCGATTACGGCGGACGGGGCGGCTGGCACGACAGAGCCGGTCGCCCTGCGCCTTTCCGGCATTTCCAAACGCTTCGGCGCGCTGAATGCCAATCAGGACATCTCTTTAGAGCTGCGCCGGGGCGAGATCGTCTCGCTGCTGGGCGAGAACGGCGCCGGCAAGACGACGCTGATGAACATCCTGTTCGGCCATTACGTGGCCGATGCCGGGACCGTCGAGGTGGCTGATACGGGAGGCACACTGCACACTCTACCGGCCGGCTCGCCCGGTGCGGCGCTCCGGGCCGGGGTCGGCATGGTGCATCAGCATTTCGCCCTGGCCGACAATCTGACCGTCCTGGACAATGTGGTGCTAGGCACCCAGCCGTTGTTTGCCCCGTGGCTGGACAAACAGGCCGCCCGACGGCGCATTGCCGAGCTGACCGAGGGCACGGGGCTGGAAGTCGATACCGGTGCCAAGGTGACCAGCCTGTCGGTTGGCCAGCGTCAGCGGGTGGAGATCATCAAGGCGCTTTACCGCGACGCCCGCATCCTGATCCTGGACGAACCGACCGCCGTTCTAACGCCACAAGAGGCGGACGGCCTGTTCGAAACGCTGCGCAAGCTGGCGGCCGGTGGCTTGGCCGTCATTTTCATCTCCCACAAGCTGGACGAGGTGATGGCCATCAGCGATCGCGTGGCCGTGCTGCGCCACGGCCAAAAGGTGCTGGAGGTCGCGGCGGCCGAGACGTCCAAGGAAGATCTGGCCGAAGCCATGGTCGGCCGTCCGGTCGCGGCGGCGACGCGCGGGGCTGCGGCGGTTGGCGCGGCCGTTCTGAAGCTGGATGGCATCGGTGCGCCCGCCATGGCCGGAAGCCCGCCCTTGCGCGATATCTCGCTGACCGTGCGCAGTGGCGAGGTGGTCGGCATCGCGGGCATCTCCGGCAATGGCCAGTCCTCCCTGGCGGCGCTGGTCAGCGGCCTGCATGCGCCAGCGGACGGCTCCATCGACATTCTCGGCCTGTCGCCCCAGGGCGGCTCACCGGCGGCCCTTACCCGCAGCGGAGCGGGGCGCATTCCCGAAGACCGCCACCATGAAGGGGTGGTCGCCGATTTCCCGATCTGGGCCAACACGGTTCTGGAAACCCGCTGGACCGGCGATGTGCAGCGCGGCGGATTCTTGCGCTTGCGGCGGCTACGTGCCGAGACCGAACGGCTGATCGAAACCTATGACATCCGTTGTTCCGGGCCAGCGGGGCAAACCCGCCTGATGTCCGGCGGCAATATGCAGAAGCTGATCCTGGCCCGCGTGCTGGATCGCGGCCCACGCTTCGTCGTCGCCAGCCAGCCCACGCGCGGGCTGGATATCGGCGCAGTCTCCTACGTCCATGGCCGTCTGTTGGAGGCCCGATCGTCGGGCGCCGGGGTCCTGTTGTTCTCCGAGGATCTGGAGGAGCTGTTGTCCCTGTCGGACCGCATCGCGGTGATCTACAGCGGCAGAGTGTCGGAGGCTCACCCGACCGAAGCCCTGGATATGCGGATGCTGGGCCTGATGATGGCTGGTGAGACGGTGGACGTCACAGGCGGCGTTGTTTCCGGCGGTGGGGGCGGTCGTGCGGCTTGAACCCCGGCAGAGTACGCCCATCGCGGTGGCCTTGGCGGCGCCGATCCTGGCCTGCGTCTTTGCCGTTATCCTCGCCGCCGTGCCGCTTGGTTGGGCCGGCGTGCCGATCGGTGAGGCGTTGAGCCTGATCGGCGTCGGGGCCGCCGGCTCGTTGTTCGCCATCAGCGAAACCCTGACCCGTGCAACGCCGTTGATCCTGACCGGCCTGGCCGCCGCCGTCGCCTTTCGGGCCAAGCTCTGGAACATCGGCGCCGAGGGTCAGCTCTATCTCGGCGCCTTGGCCGCCGTGGCGGTGGGATCCGGCGCGATCTCCCTGCCGCCTGTCTTGCTCATCCCCATCACCCTGGCGGCCGGCGCGCTTGCCGGGGCGTTGTGGATGCTGGGTCCGGCGATCCTGAAAATCCGCTTCGGCGTTGATGAGGTCGTGACGACTCTTCTGCTGAACTTCGTGGTCTTGCTGTTTGTCTCGATGATGCTCGAAGGGGTCATGCAGGACCCGATGAGCATGGGCTGGCCGCAATCGGCTCCCGTTGTCGACGAAGCCTCGCTGCCCCGTCTGATCGCCAAGACCCGCCTGCATGCGGGCCTGATCATCGCCTTGGCCGCCGCCATCCTGATGTGGCTGATCCTGCAGCGCACCGTCTGGGGGCTTGAGATGAAGGCGGTCGGCGCCAACCCGGCCGCCGCGCGGTTTGCCGGCATCTCGGTCGGCTGGGTCACGATGGGCGTCGCCATGCTGTCGGGTGCGCTGGCCGGCCTGGCCGGGGTGGGAGAGGTTGCTGGCCTCAAGGGCTTTCTCACCCAGGATCTGTCGCCCGGCTTCGGATATGCCGGCATCGTCGTGGCCATGTTGGCCGGGCTGAACCCGTTGGGTGTGATCCCGGCGGCCCTGTTCATCGCCGGAGTCTTCGTCGGGGCGGATTCCATGAGCCGGGCCATCGGCGTGTCCAGCTATATCGCCGATCTGATCGTCGCCCTCAGCCTGTTGACCATGCTGGTGGCCGGATTGACCACTCGATACCGCATCCGGCTGGGAGCGGGCTGAGATGGAAGGTATCCTGGAGATCTTCCTGACGGCCAGCTTTTGGGCGGCTGCTATCCGTATTGCCACGCCGCTGATCTTCGGCGTGTTGGGCGAGCTGATCTGCGAACGGGCCGGCGTCCTAAATCTCGGCATCGAGGGCATCTTCACCGCCGGCGCGATGAGCGGCTGGATGGCCGTCTACCTCGGTGCCGATCTTTGGACCGGCATCCTGGTCGCCGCCGCCATCGGGGCAGTCTTCGGGTTGCTGCATGGGTTGCTGACCGTGCCGTTGGGCCTGTCCCAGCATGTCACCGGCCTGGGGATTACCTTGCTGGCGACCAGCGCTTCCTACTTCACCTATCGCATGGCCCTGCCCGATGTCACCAGCCCGCCGCGCATCGAGGCCTTCAAGCCGCTCGACATCCCCATCCTGACGGACCTGCCCTTCATTGGTGAGGTGCTGGCGGCGCAAACCCCACTGACCTATCTGGCCTTCATCCTGGTCGCGGTGACCGCCTATGGCCTCTACCGCACCCCGTTAGGCCTGGCCGTGCGTACCGTGGGCGAAAGCCCGGCCGCCGCCGAATCCCAGGGCATCGATGTCTACGCCACGCGCATCGGCGCGGTCATGGTCGGCTCGGCCCTGATGGCCATCGGCGGCGCCTTCCTGACCATGTCGGCCTTCAACGCCTTTTTCTTCGAGATGGTCAATGGCCGAGGCTGGATTTGCATTGCCCTGGTCGTCTTCGCCTCCTGGCAGCCGGGCAAGGCCCTGTTGGGCGCCCTGCTGTTCGGCGCCTTCGATGCCTTTCAGGTGCGCCTGCAACAGGAGGTGGCGATAGACATCCCCTACCAGATCTTCCTGATGCTGCCCTACCTGCTCAGCATCGCCGCCCTGATCGCCATGTCCCGCCGCGCGGCTTATCCCAAAGCCCTGATGGTCCCTTATCGGAAGGGCGAGCGGTGAGGCGCCCTAGTCAGAAATAGCTGGCTTGGTACGTCCGGATGCGGTCTTCGAAATCGCCGATGCCCGCCGTAAGCGGGTGGTCGGGGTTGATGCGCCGCATCTCGTCCCAGCAATGCCAGGCGTCCTGCATCTGGAACATGTCAAAGTACTTTTGGCCGAGGTCATGATAGGCGCCGGCCAGATGAGGATTGATTTTGAGTGCGCCCAGCAGAAGGTCCGCCGCAATTTCCTTTTCCCGGAGATAGTCTTTCTGATCCAGGATCATGGCCCGGAAGTTGGCGATGAAGACATCCAGCACATGGGTGTGGGATGTCACTTCCGACTTTGCCCGTTCGATAACGGCGATGGCCTCTTCTAAATCACCAGGGTCGTTCGACTGGGTTTGGATTGCCTCGCTAAGCGTTCTGACATCCACCTGGCGTTTCGTCTGTGGGGCCTTTTCGAACACGGCCCGCGTCAGGGGATCCATCGGCGTGTTTTTGACGGAGCCGATCTGGATATTGAACTCGCGGTAAACCAAGAAAGCTTCGACGAACTTCTGCTCACCGAGAAACGCCCGCATTTGTGCGACATAATCATCGACTGACTTCGCCTCGGTCGATCTGGTCAAGCGGACTTGTTCATCCAGCCGTTTGTCCCAACCATAGAGCCGCTCGAACCCATTCGGCACGGACATCTCGGCGGGTGCGCTAGTCTGCACACCGGCGAGCCGATAAGAAACGTTAGTCAGATGAGATTGCTCGATGCGAAACGAGAATTCCAAGTCTCTGAACAACCGGCCCTGATCGACCAAGTCTTCGATTATCATGGGGTGGATCTGGAACTCGTGCAGAAGGTACTTTCGGAAGGTGTCCGCCAGTCGATCGGGGACCTCATGGTCAGACATCGAATAAGAAAGAACGTCGATCGGTCCCTCCTTATACGTCGTCTTCCCACCATCGACCGCCCTTAATAATTGCTTGGCTGTGTCCGTATTCGGGTCGCTGCCAAACATCATCTCCAGTTCAATCAGGCTGACGGGATAGCGCTCAAAACCGCGGTCAAGGGCGTCCATTGCCAGCAATACGCGATTGCGTAGTTCCATCTCCTTAAATACCGGATAGGCAAAGAGTGGGGTGACGGAATAGGTTTTGTCCTGGGGTACAATCGTGCTTAGCGTTTGCCGTTCGAAATCATAGAGGCGATGAAAGGTGCTGGCGCGCACCATGATCTGAGTTGGCGCTAGTTGGATAATGATTGATTCCTCGAAATTGGCAGGCGGCGCAGGTGGTCTGTTCTCTACCCCCGTTTCGGCGCTCGTGTCCGGCTTGGCCGTTTCTACTCTTTTATGATTTAGTTCGAATTGTAATGTCTGCGCCTGAATTTCGCTAACTGCTAGAAAAACGAAAACGAAACTAAATAGTACTCTAACAAACGACATTTACTCTCTTTCCTCTTTTTCTGGACATCGATTGATAGGGCATTCAGCAGCGCCAAATAACCACCTTTGGTTGTGATCTATCATTGCGCTCGGGCGCTCAAGAGCTGAATGGCGGCGTCGACTATGTAGCGCGGACTTCTGTGGCCGATTGGCATCAACTTTGGCGTGCGATTCCCGGTGACTCAGATCACAGTCAGGGGCCGCGCCATCGCTTAGATATCGAGGCATCTCCAAATTTCGGAGGAAGGAGATGCCGCGTTCCGTCCTCGTAGGGTTCAGGCTTTCCGCCCACGGCCACCTTGTCTCGCCAGGCGTCTGGCTCTTTCTCGCGGCTCTTCTGCTGATCGCCATTGCCGACGCGCTGATCAAGGTGCTGTCGGAAACCTATTCGGTCAGCCAGATCATCTTCTTCCAGGCGACAGCCGAGCTGCTGCCGATCGGCTTTCTGATCTGGTGCAATGGCGGATTGGCCTCCTTGCGGACGAGCCGGCCCTTTGCCCATGCGGCGCGCGGCCTGATCTGCCTGATCGAGCTGGCCGCCTTCACCTATGCCTACAGCGTGATGCCGATCGCCGATGCCTACGCCATTTCCTTTGCCGCGCCGCTGATCGTCGTTGCCCTGGCCGTGCCGCTGCTGGGCGAGCGGATCGATCTCTGGCGGGCGGGAGCGGTCCTCATCGGCTTTGTCGGGGTCGTGATCGTCTTGCGACCCGGCGCTGGCGGGATGGGCGGGTTCGTCTCGATTGGCGCGCTGGCGGCCCTGGTCGGCACGATCGCCTATGCCTTGTTGATGATCACGGCGCGCAGCCTGGGCCAGGTCGAAACACAATCCGCCATGGGGTTCTACCCGACCGCCTTTGTCGCCGTCGCCAGCCTTGGCCTGTTGAGCTTCGAATTCATCAACCCCACACCGCTGGATTTCGTCCTGCTCTGCACGGTCGGATTGTTGGGCGGCACGGTCACCATCCTGATCAACCAGGCTTTCCGGCTGAGCCCAAGCGCGGTGCTGGCGCCGCTGGACTATTCGGCCATGCTGTGGGCGCTGTTGTTCGGCTATGCCATTTGGGGCGATATTCCCACCAGCCAGATGATGCTCGGGGCGAGCGTCATCATCGCCAGCGGCTTGTATCTTCTCTATCGCGATGCGAGCGGGGATCGGATCGAGGCAAGGCGCCGGCTGTCTTCTAGCCCCTCATGACCAGCCGCACTGCAGACCGGAAATGGCGGTCGGTTTTTTAACCATAAAGTGAACCACTTTACAGTTCGCGCCAGACGGAAACGGTAACGATTGAAACAGCTTAGCGTTGTTTCAGGAGTAACCGAGTTGTCCCGCCTCGCCGCCGCCATTGTCGGCCAGCAATCATCAAGGCCCGCGACCACGACGGGGATCTGGCTTTACCTGAGCGCCCTGTTCCTGATGGCGGTCATGTACGTTTTGATCAAGCACATCGCGGACAGGTACCCGGTTACGCAGATCGTTTTCTTTCGCGCCATAATCGGATTCCTGCCGATGATCTTCCTGGTCAAGGCAAGTGGCGGTTTGGCGTCGCTTCGGACCAGACGCCCCCTGGCCCATGTCAGCCGCGGGCTGATCAATCTCAGCCTCATGGTGTCGTTCGCCTTTGCCCTGACCGTTCTGCCTCTGGCCGACACTTATGCCATTTCCTTTGCCGCCCCGCTTTTTGTCGCCGCATTGGCTGTCCCGTTCCTGGGCGAGCAGGTGGACGGCCCGCGCTGGGCCGCGGTCATCGCCGGGTTCGTTGGCGTTCTTGTTGTCTTGCGGCCCGGCGGGGCCGGGGCCGACAGCTTTGTCTCCCTCGGTGCCATCGCTGCGTTGATCGGCGCCTTTAGCTACGCGCTTAGCCTGATAACGGCTCGGATGTTGGGTCAAACGGACAGGCCGGCGGCGGTCAGCTTCTATCCGGCGGCGATCATCGCGGTTGGTTCGTTCGGCTTGCTGCCATTCGGTTTCGTCTGGCCGACGGCGGGGGATTTCGTCACCCTGCTGATGATCGGCGTCTTGGGCGGGACGAGCACCATCCTGATCAACGCGGCCTTCCGCGTGGCGCCCAGCGCCGTCCTCGCCCCGCTGGATTATTCCGGCATGATTTGGGCCGTGCTGTTCGGCTTTGTTGTCTGGGGCAACGTGCCCGACAGCGTGACGATCAATGGTGCCGTCATCATCGCCGCCAGCGGGCTGTACGTGCTGCGTCGGGAAGCGGCCGCCAAGCGCAAGCTGGCAATGGCCTAGCGGTTCGCGGCCGGCGCGTCAGAGATACCTGCTGATCACCTCAGCCATGCGATCCGGCCCCAGGATGGGCGGCAATATGGTCGCCAATTCGCCGTCGGCCGCGATCACGTAGATGTACGAGCCATGGGCATAGATCGGGTTGCCCTCATGGTCCTCGAACACGACTTCCGATTCCACCTGAAAGGCATCGCGGGCGGCGGCCAGGTTCGCCTCCGCACCGGTCAGACCGATCATGCGCGGATGGATATCCGGCAGGGCTTCTGCCATGGCCTCCGGCGTGTCGCGCTCCGGATCGACGGTGATCAGGATCGGCTGCAAATCAGCCCCTTCCTCGCCCAGCAGATCGATGGTCGAAGCCAGCCGGGGCAGGGCGACCGAGCAGATCGCCTCGCAATTGGCATAGCCGAAGAAGATCGCCATCGGCTTGCCGGCGAAATCCTCGTGGGTCTTGCGGGCGCCCGTTTGATCGACCAGGTCGAACCGCACCTCCAGATCGATCGGGAACGGCGTCGCCGGCCCTTCCGGCAGGGGCGGCGCAGTTTGGGTGGCCTTCAGGTGGGCTTCCGCCTCGGCCGCGGAGCCATGCACGACCCCGTCATGCCCCCAGGCAGGATCGGCCAGGAAGGCGACGCTGAGCGCCGCCGCCATGGTTGCGTATTTCATCGCTAGTTCGAGAAGTAGTATTCGATAAAGGCCTCATCGGCCTCGGCGCCGAGCCCCAGATAACCGTCCTGATCAAGCTGGGCTGTCACGCGCGGGTCCTTGCGGTACCAGCGGCCTTTGACGGCGGCTTCGGCCGGATATTCCTCGTCCCACACCTTGGTCCAGCGATTGGCCTTTTCCCATTCACCGCCTGGCAGGCGGATGGTCTGAACCTGGAACACTTTTGTCGGCGTAAAGGCGGCGTCGCCCACCAGCAGCCCGTCAACCTCGACAGTCTGGCCGCAATAGGGCAACAGGTCCTCGACCCCGCCGGTGAAGACCCCTTGCAGGTTCTTGTTCACATAGATCAGCGCGTTGTCGGCGGTGCGCAACAAGCCGAGATACCGGCGGCCATCGCCGCAGTTCTCCGGGCAATCGCCGGACACTTCGCACAGCACATCGACGACCTTGGCCTCGAACAGGGCGTTTTCCTCACCCAGCAGGCCCCAGCTCTTGGCTTGCGAGCCTTCGGCGAATTCACCCTCGGCAAAAACCGGGCCGGCCAGCAGGGCAAGCGCGGCGGCAACAATGAGTTTTTTCATCACACGCGCCCTCACTTGTTCGGATCGGGAATGGCAAAGCCGGGGATCACGTCATAAATCTCGTGGGTGAGATTGGTGATGCCCTCATTGGCCACGACCTGCTCGACGACCAGATAGTTGATGCCGTCGCGCTCATACAGCAGCCCATCGGCGGTGATCTTGTCGCTTTGCACTTCCATCAGCGTATCGCCCTTGGCGACGCTGTCGGAGCCTTCCCACTTCAGGACCATGTAGACCGTGCCGTCTTCGGTCAGCACACCGACCGGAATGCCGCCGGCCGCACACCACAAAGCGCAGGTGTGGTGGGAGGATCCGGTCACGGCCTCGCCGGCACCCATGACGCCGGAGAAGTAGCACCAGGTGTCGATCACTTCGCCGGTGATCTGAATTCTCTCTGGATCGGAAGCCGCAATGGCGGGGCTCGCTGCCAGCGGGCTTGCCGCAACGAACGCGGCCAAGGCTGTCAATTTCCAATTCATGAATATGCCTCCCTAAGCTGAACGACCTGCCAGTTGGATCAGTCTAGGACGGTGTCCGATCACTCGTTAGTAACAAGGTGGCGACCAGACCTTAGGGACCTTGGCATTGTCGCGGTTGTCAGGGGGCGAAACGGGGCTTATCCCAGAGCCTTGGTGGTTGCCCAGCGAAGAGGCACGAGTGCAACGATGGCTTTTGATCTAATCCTGCGCGGGGTCAATCTGCCCGACGGGCGGACCGACATGGATATTGGCGTGAGCGACGGTCGCATTGCCGCGATCGAATCCGAGCTGCAAGCCAATTCCGGTCAGGAAATACGCGCGGCCGGCCGGCTGGTCAGCCCGCCCTTCGTCGATGCCCATTTCCATATGGATGCGACCCTGTCCCTGGGCCGGCCTCGCCTGAACCAGTCCGGGACCCTGCTTGAGGGCATCGCCCTGTGGGGCGAGTTGAAGCCGCAGCTGACCCAGGATGCCGTGATCGAACGGGCCATGGCCTATTGCGATCTGGCCGTCAGTCAGGGTCTGCTGGCCATCCGCAGCCATGTCGACATCTGCGACGAGCGGCTTTTGGCGGTGGAGGCGTTGGTCGAGGTCAAGCGCCGGGTCGCGCCTTATCTCGACCTGCAGCTGGTCGCCTTTCCGCAAGATGGCTATTCGCGCTGGCCCAAGGCGGCGGAGACCCTGACGCGCGCCTTGGATATGGGCGTGGAGGTGGTCGGCGGCATTCCGCATTTCGAACGCACCATGGCTGAGGGCGCGGACTCCGTACGCGCGCTGTGCGAAGTGGCGGCCGATCGTGGCCTGCTGGTTGACATGCATTGCGATGAGACGGACGACCCCAACTCTCGCCACATCGAAACCCTGGCGGCCGAGACACACCGGTTGGGGATGCAGGGCCGGGTGGTCGGCTCGCACCTGACCTCCATGCATTCGATGGACAATTACTACGTCTCCAAACTGCTGCCGCTGATGATCGAGGCGGAGGTTGGCGCGATTGCCAACCCGCTGATCAACATCACCATCCAGGGCCGGCACGACACCTATCCCAAGCGCCGGGGCATGACGCGGGTGCCGGAGATGATGGCCGCCGGGATCCCGGTGGCCTTCGGTCATGACTGCGTCATGGACCCTTGGTACTCGCTGGGCGCCGCCGACATGCTGGAGCCGGCCCATATGGCCGTGCATATCGGCCATTTGACCGGCCGGGATGCCATGGCGGCCTGCTTTGAGGCGGTGACCAGCGTGCCGGCGAAGCTGATGCATTTGGACGGGTATGGGCTGGATGTCGGCTGCCATGCCGATTTCGTCATCCTGCAAGCGCGCGACCCGATCGAGGCCATCCGGCTGAAGCCCCCGCGTCTGTTCGTGGTCCGGCGCGGCGAGGTCGTCGCCCGGTCGCCGGCAAAGATGGTCACCTTGTCCATGGCCGGCCGCCCCGACAATCTGGACCCGGCCGCCTATGCACCCATCGAAGGCGGGAGTTAGCCAATCATGGCCGTGATCGACGATGTGGTGGGCGAGATCGCCTTCAACGCCGATGGGCTGGTCCCCGCCATCGCCCAGCAGCATGACACGGGCGAAGTGCTGATGATGGCCTGGATGAATGCCGCCTCTCTGCGCGAGACGCTTGAGACCGGCCGGGTCTGCTATTGGTCTCGATCCCGTCAGCAGTTCTGGCGCAAGGGGGAAAGTTCCGGCCATACCCAGCACCTTGTGGAGCTGCGGTTCGACTGCGATAGCGACACGATCCTGTTGCAGGTTGATCAAGTTGGCGCAGCCTGCCACACAAACCGGCGAAACTGTTTTTATCGAGCGGTCCGGGACGGCCGCGTGCAGGTAATAGCTGAACCAATTTCAGGATAGGGCTAATGACGATCCGACCCATCATCCTCTGCGGCGGTTCCGGATCGCGCCTTTGGCCGCTGTCGCGCGGCAGCTACCCCAAGCATCTGTTGCCGCTGATCGGCGATAAAACCCTGTTGCAGCAAACCGCCCAGCGGCTGGTCGATCTGGAGGCGGACTCGCTTGCCGTCGTGACCAATGCCGAACATGCCTTTCTGGTCGGCCGGCAGCTCGAGGAAGTCGATATCCAACCCGATTGGCTGATTGTCGAACCCATCGCGCGCGGCACCGCTCCGGCGGTTGCCCTGGCGGCCCTTGAGATCGCCGATGACGATCCGGACGCCATTCTGCTGATCGCGCCGTCCGATCATCTGATCTTGAAGACCGATGCCTTCGCGGCGGCCGTCGCCAACGCCAGCAAGCTGGCCGAACAAGGATACATTTCGACCATTGGCGTCACGCCGACCGCGCCGGAAACCGGCTATGGCTATATCCAGCGCGGCGATCCTGTGGCTTCCGGCGGGTATGTCGTCGACCGGTTCGTTGAAAAACCCGATCGCGACCGTGCCGTGGCGCTGATCGAGGGCGGGCGCTGCACCTGGAACAGCGGAATCTTCATCACCCGTGCCTCGGTCATGCTGGGTGAAATGGCGCAGCATGCCCCTGTGATGCTGGATGCCGTTAAGGCGTCGATGGCAGGGGCGAAGCGCGATGGGGCGGTTGTCAGCCCGGCCGTCGGGGCGCTGCAGGATTGTCCGTCGGATTCCCTCGACTATGCCGTCATGGAAGCCACGGACCGCGCCGCCGTCGTGCCCGCCGATCTGGGCTGGAGCGATCTTGGTTCCTGGTCGGCCCTGTGGCAGGTCAGCGAAGATCAGGACGAGCAGGGGAACGTGTTGATCGGCGACGTCACGGCCGTCGATACCCATGATTGCTATGTACGGGCCGACGAGGGATTGGTGGCCGTTGTTGGTGTCGAAAACCTGGTGGTGGTCGCTACCGGCGATGCCGTGGTGGTCGCCGCCCGCGACCGGTCAGAGGAAATCAAATCCGTCGTCGAGCGGCTGAAGGTCGGCGGCCGCCGCGAAGTATCGACTGGCCCAACGGTGCCCGAACCGTGGGGGAGCTACACGGTGCTGCAGGATGGTCCGGGGCCCCGGATTCGCCGACTGACCGTCTTGCCCGGCTGTCATCTCGTGGAAACAGGCAACCCGGTGCGTGTGGATTGGACAGTGATTGCTGGGCGGGGCGAAGCGGAATTTGTCGATGGGTCGGTTTCGCTGCAACCCGATGCCGGTCCTGCCGGCGGAACCGGTGATCGCTGGACGATTACCAATACCGGTGAGGACGATCTGGAACTGGTGGAGGTGTCGCGCCCGGCAAAGGCGGTAAATGATCAGGTCGCGCTGACCCAGTGAGCATCCGGCCGGTCGGCCAGCACGTTTTCCCGCCAACCGTCCAGGCGATTGGTTTGCACCAGCGCGACGATCGAGCCGCCGAAGCCGCCGCCTGTGAGGCGGGCGCCCAGCGCACCATGCCGCAAGGCGCTTTCCACTAGCGCGTCGATTTCGGGCAAAGAAACCAGGTAGTCGTCTCGCTGCGAGGCATGGCTCTGGGTCATCAGAGCCCCGAATTCCTCCGCCTTTCCATCACGTAGAGCGCCGCGAGCCAGGATCACGCGGTCGATTTCCGTGACGATGTGTCGGGCTCGTTCAGCAAAAGGGCTGTCCAGCGCTTCGATGCGCGGCAGGTCGGCGGGTGAGAGGTCTCGCAGGCTGGCCACGCCCAAGGATTTCGCCGCGGACTCGCACTCCGACCGGCGTTGATTGTAACCACCATCGATCAGCCGGTGTTCGACCCCGCTATGCACCACCGCAAAGGTGTAGTCCGGCAGAAGCGGAATATCCTCGGTTTCCCCCGAGCGCGTATCGAAGTAGAGGGCGACGCCGGGAACGGCGATGGCGCAGGCCATTTGATCCATCAGCCCGCACTGCATGCCGATGAAGTCGTTCTCGACCCGCTGGCCCAGCCGAGCCAGCTCGGCGGGGGGCAGGCCCAGGCCCAACAGTTCGTTGAGGGCCTTGAGCACCGACAATTCCAGCGCGGCGGAGGACGAAATGCCGGCGCCCATGGGGATCGTGCTGTCGATCAGGATTTTTAGACCGGGCGGCAGCTCGGCTTGCTTGCCTAAAATGCCCACGCAACCCGCGACATAATCGAGCCAATCACCACAACGCGGTGTGTCCATAGGGCGCGTCAGCCGTCTGTCGAACTGGGCCGAATAGGCATCCAACCCTGCCTCGTCGCTTCGGGCGAGGGCGACTTGGGTCGTCAGCGCCAAGGCCGCCGGCAGAACCGGTCCGTCATTGTAATCGACATGCTCGCCGATCAGGTTGACCCGCGCCGGGGCGAAGGCGGTTGCCTCGGGTTCTTGGCCGAACTGGGCGGAGAAACGGGTGGGAATGTCGTCCATCATTGCTCGCCGTTTAGAAAGTGGTCGCCCGAACGTCACGCAACCGGGCCGCCGTCACTTCCGGCAGCGCATCCATCAAAAAGGTTCCGGCCGCCTGCTCGACACCGGCCAGATATTTCAGCTTATCGGCCGTTCGCAGCAGCGGATAGAACTGGGCCGTGAAGTGAAAGCCGTCCTCATGGCCTTTGGGGGCGGCATGCAGCGACAGGATGTAGGGGAAGATCCTGTCGAACAGGCCATCGTATTTCGCAACGACCTCTCCCAGCAGGGCGGCGAAATCCCGCATCTCCTCAATCGAGAAGGCCCAAGGACCGGGCAGCGCGCGACGGGGTGCGATCCACACCTCATAGGGAAAGCGGGCGAACGGCGGAACGAAGGCGTGCATCGTTTCGTTCGCGGCGACGGTGTAGCGCTCGCCCATCCTGTCCGTCAGGGCGGAGAGCGTGACAACTTCGGACTGGGCTGTCAGCGCCTCCTGCATGACGGGCGGAACAAAGGGGAAGGCATAAATCTGACCATGGGGATGGGACAGGGTGACGCCCACTTCTTCCCCGCGGTTTTCGAACGGCAGAACGGCCTTGATCTCCGGCCTGGCATATAGCTCGAGATAGCGGTCGGTCCAGGCGGCCACCAGGATCTCGCGGTTTGCCTGGCTCAACTCGGCTAAGCTGCCCTCGTGGTCGGCAGAGAATACAATCACCTCGCACGATCCGCTTGCCGGGGCCCCTTGGATCGGCAAGTCCGGCGGAATCATCGAGGCATCGGCACTGGCGGCCAAACCGGGGAAGCGGTTTTCGAACACCGCGACATCGAACCGGGCGAAGGGGATTTCTCCCGGCGGTCGGCCTTCGATGGCCGGGCATAACGGGCAAGCCGCCGTGTCCGGCTTAAAGGTGCGCGTCTGCCGGGCGGCGGCATAAGCCACCCATTGCCGGCGAAAGGGATGCCAGCGCAAATGCGGGGTGGGCGGATCGGTCGCCGGCAACTCTTCCACCGGCGCGTCGTCCTGGCCGGTCGGTCCGTAAAGCCAAAGCCGTCTTCCCCCCGGTTTGAGATGTTCGCGTCGGGGCGTGTCCTGAAGCCAGGGTGGTCGGGGCAGGGTCATGAGTCGGATCGGTTACTACAAGGAAAGCTGGCTTAGCCGTTTAGCCCAAGCGGGTGCAAGACCATCACAACCATCTACGCCTCGCCAACCACGCGAAAATGGTGGGTTCCGGGGTCCATGCTGTTAACGACCATCGCCTCGATCTCTCGATCGATTTCCGGACTGTTCGGCTCGAACAGGCCGCACGCGCGCAACGCCCGGCGCGCATCCAGGCGGCGGCCCAGGGATTCGATGACGACCCGAGCGCACAGCGGTTCGCGGCGGTTGCCGGTTGAAACGCCCAGTTTCAACCCAGAAAGCCGGGTCAGTCGGCTGCGATAGTTGGGATAGAGCACGGTCTGGCTGATTTCGTTCCCCGTCAGGCTGTCATAATCGGTCAGAAAAATTCGATCGTTCAGATAAAACGCCAGCCCGCGATACTTGCATTTGACCCGTCGCGCGCCGGAACCCCAGCGGGCCATGTTTTCCAACCGCTGATAGGTCATGACCCCATCTTCGCCCGACAGTTTGAGCAAGGATCGCAGGATTAGGCCCGGCGCGGTCATGGAGTAGCTGTATTCGAAATAGAACCCTTCATATTCGGAAAGATCCTCGCGGGACCGGCCGACCAGCCGGTCGAGATGGCTCAGATAGGGCCGCGTGCCGCCCCCGTCCGCCTGGATGATCGGTTTCAGCCCGACGAGCTTTTCGAACTTTCCGTGGGGCAGAAAGATTTCGAATTCCTCGACCCCGAAGAAGTCGCAAATCGTCTTTAGCCGGTGGCGCGATGGGGCCGAACGGCCGCTTAGGTATTTGTTGAATTGCGACCGGTTGATGCCGATCCGCCGCGATACCTCGGCCACAGACTGATAATGATCGGTCAGCACCCGCAGATTGCGTGCAAAGTCACTGTTCATGCCGCCGGACCTCTTCATTCGACACGCCGACCCGGCCTTGGTTGGCGTTCACGAGATCACAGGAAAGCGTTTCTAGGCGGTGTCCTGCAAGCGCCAAGTAGCATCACTTCGAACCATAAGCGCCAATTGATCGCCGGACTAGGCAGGCATACGGTGTGCATACAAGCCAATGCCTGTCGATTTGGCAGGCGCGTCCAATAATCAAATCAAAGCTTAAAACAGAGAGGTACGGGCATGGGATTCATCGAAGGTCTATTTACGCTGATCGGGGATTTGACTTGGGGCTGGGCCCTGATCCCGATCCTGGTGATTTTCGGCCTGTTTTTCACGGTGGCCTCCGGCTTCGTCCAGTTCCGCTACTTCAAGCGCATGTTCCGGGTGTTGACGGCCAAGCAGCCCGGCGTGGAAGGCCATGTCAGCTCGCGCGAGGCGCTGCTTGTCAGTGTCGGCGGGCGTGTCGGGGGCGGCAACATCGCCGGCGTCGCGGTGGCCATAACCCTCGGCGGGCCCGGGGCCGTCTTCTGGATGTGGGCCATTGCCCTGGTCGGCATGGCAACCAGCCTGTTCGAATGCACCCTGGCGCAGATCTACAAACGATCCGAGGAGGGGGGCACCTATCGCGGCGGGCCGGCGCAGTACATCATCCATGGGCTGGGCAGCAACTACAAATGGCTAGCGATCATCTATGCCATTTCGCTGATTGCGGCCTTTGCCCTTGGGTTCGTCGCCTTCCAGGGCAACACGGTTGCCGGCGCCGTTCAGGATAGCCTGGGTGTGAACCGGTACATCACCGGGGCGCTGCTGGCCGTTTTGACCGGCATCGTCGTCTACGGCGGTATCAAGCGGATTGCCCATGTGGCCGACGTGGTCGTGCCCGTCATGGCCATCGGCTATATCGGCATGGCGCTGTTGATCATCCTGCTCAACATCACCGAGTTGCCCGGCGTCATCGTCATGATCGTCTCGAACGCGTTTGGGTTCGAGGAGGCGGTCGGTGGTGGCATGGGCGCGGCGATTGCCCAAGGTCTGCGCCGTGGCCTGTTCTCCAACGAAGCCGGCCTGGGCAGCGCCCCGAACGTGGCGGCGGCGGCTTATGTGCCGCACCCGGTCAGCCAGGGCATCGTGCAGTCGCTGTCGGTCTTTATCGACACGATCATCATCTGCTCGGCAACCGCCTTCATGATCCTGCTGGGCGATGTCTATGTGCCGGGAAACGAGGCCGTTGACGGGGTCGTGCTGACCCAACAATCGCTGGTCTCCCATGTTGGCGCCTGGAGCCAGTATTTCCTGACGGTGGCGATCCTGCTGTTTGCCTTCAGCTCCATCATCTACAACTACTATCTGGGTGAGACGGCGCTGACGGTGTTCACCGAAGCGGAGGCCTCGCGCCACGCCCTGCGCGTGCTGATCATCTGCCTGGTCTTCCTGGGCGCGACGGCGCCGGGGGCGACGGCGGTGTTCTTCTTCTCCGACCCGATGATGGGCATCCTGGCGGTGGTCAACCTGTTGGCCGTGTTGATGCTGTTCCCCGTCGGCATGCGGGTGCTGAAGGACTTCAACGACCAGCTGATGGAGGGGACAGACCCACCCCAGTTCGATCCCGACAAGTTCGCCGATCTGGATATCGATCGGTCGGCTTGGGATAAGAGCTAGGACCTATAATCGCTCCGGCGGCTGCCGTCTGGGCAGTCACCGGGGCGTATCTGTTCCATTGTCTGGTCATCTAAGCAGCCACGCTTGCTGAACGCGGCCTTCTTAGATGGCACGCCGTCGAAATGTTGCGGCGATAAGGTGACTTGTGCTCTAGCGCGGCCAACATCGCCATGTAAGTTGGCGCCATGGGCGCTCGTCAGACAAAAGAACTCAGGATCGAACGGCTTGGCGGGTTGGGTGACGGCCTTACGGCCGGTGATTCCGGCCCCCTCGCGGTGCCCTATTCAGCGCCCGGAGATCTGGTAGAGGTTGAGGTCCAAAAGCGCGGGCGACGGCAAACAGGTCGTCTGCTAGGCGTCATCGAACCGGGTCCGGATAGGGTTGATCCTTCCTGTCCGCATTTCGGAACCTGTGGCGGTTGCCGCCTGCAACACATCGCCCTCGGATCTTATGCCAGCTGGAAAGATGAGCTCTGGCGCACGGCAATGCTCCACGCCGGGATCGATCGGCGCACGTTTGATGCCGCGCAGGTTCATGAGCTCACGACAGTAGATCGGCATTCTCGCCGCCGCGCGCGCTTGGCTGTTCGAAAAGGCCGCGTTGGGTTTCGGGCGGAGAGGACCCATAGGATCGAGCCCATATCCCAATGTCCCGTCCTTGAGCCGGTTCTGCTACAAGCGGCGCTGGCTTTGGCCAAAGTTTCGATCCTTGAGGGCTGCGAAATCTCTCTCACCCTGCTGGATGACGGTGCTGAAGCCGTCCTTCACGGGTTAACCTCACCCGACTACGGCGCCCTGCAAGATCTGGCCGATATCGCAGACAGGCTCGATCTGGCACGCTTGTCCCATCAACATCGCAATGAGGCGCCGTCCCCCATCGCCCACCGCTGCGACGGCGTTATTGGCTTTGGCGATGTTCCGGTTATCGTGCCGCCGGCGCCCTTTCTTCAAGCCACCCGGCAAGGGGAGGCGTATTTGCGCGGCCGGGTTGCGAAATGGCTGGCTTCCGCCGATCGGGTTGCCGACCTATTTTGTGGCTGCGGCGCCTTTGCCCTGCCGCTTGTCACGCAGCGCCCCGGGCGCCGCGTCCTTGCCATCGACCGTGACGGGCCGGCGATAGCCGCCCTTTCCCAGGCGGGACGAAAGGCAGGCCTGGAAGGGCGGTTGGTCTGCGATACCCAGGACCTGTTTTCTGATCCACTCTCCGGGCCGGCACTCGATGGATTTGATGGTGTCGTTTTCGATCCGCCACGGGCCGGTGCAAAGGCGCAAGCGGAGGCGCTGGCGGGGAGCATGGTCAAAGATGTCGTCGCTGTTTCCTGCAACCCGAGCAGTTTCGCGCGGGATGCGGCGATCTTGCTGGCGGGCGGGTATCGGCTGGTGGCAGTCGCCCCGTTGGACCAATTCCTGTGGACTGCCCATCTGGAGCTGGCGGCCCACTTTACGCGGGACTAGGCAGAGGCGCTGGGCCTATTGAGTCGCGGCCACTTCCGGGGGTTCTGACAGGAATTGATAAGCCAGGTCCAACTGGGTCGCCCATTCCTGGAAGGCAACCAAATCCGCCCCTTCGAGTGCTGGACCCGCCGGAATATCGGCGGTCATCGGGTTGACTTGCTTACCATCCTGCAAGACCTCGTAATGCAGGTGCGGGCCGGTCGACATGCCCGTGGTGCCGACATAGCCGATGATCTGGCCCTGCTTGACCCGGACACCTTTGGAAACCCCATCGGCGAAGCCGCGCATGTGGGCGTAGGCCGTCTTCAGCACCCGGTTGTGCCGAACGCGGATGTAGTTGCCATAGCCTTTGTTGCGCCCGGCCACTTCGACGACACCGTCACCGGCGGCATAAATCGGCGTGCCGCTGGGCGCTGCGAAATCGACACCCCGATGCATCCGGCTATAGCCCAGCACCGGGTGCTTGCGCATGCCGAAGGATGAACTGAGCCTTGCCCCATCAATGGGCGTGCGCATCAGCGCCTTGCGGATGCTGCGTCCGTCGGCGGTGAAGTAGTCGATGACGCCGTCATTGGTTTCATAGCGATAGACGGTGTGCGGCGAGCCCCGAAGGTCCAGGCTGGCGCGCAAGACGTCGCGGTTTCGCGCAAACGTGCCGTCGGGACGGTGTTCTTGTTCGAACAGCACTTCGAATCCGTCCCCGCGGCGAATATCGCGTTGAAAATCGATCTCGTAGGAATACACGCGGATGATTTGCAGCAGAATCTCGTCCGGCACGCCGGCATTCTTGGTCGCCTGATACAGGCTGCCTTCGATGGTGCCATTGCCCGTTGCGTACTGAACTTCCAGCTCGGTCTCGATCTCGGCTATGACATAGTCTCCCGCCGGGTCGGCCGTTACCCAGACCTCGCTGGCCACGTCCGGCCGCAAGCCCATGGCCGTCAGCTGGGTGGTTTCCGCGGTTTCCTCTAGCTGGAGGGTGATTTCCTGGCCAACTTGCAGCCGCCTTGGGTCGAAGGCTTCGGCCAGCCGCGCGATGGCGGCATAGGCTTGATCGCCCGGCGCGCCGGCGCGGACCGCGATATCCATCAGCGTATCGCCCGACGAGACGACCATGACTTCTTCGCGAAAGACCGGCTTCGCCGGCGCTTGCATGGCCACCTTGACGACATTGGCCGGCGGCTCCTCAGCCGCGGGCGGCGGCATGACCATGTCATTGGCCGTAATGATGTCCGCGATCGACGGTTCCGCCTGTTCAGCCTGTTCGATCTGCTCTTGATCCAGCGCCGCTTCCCCGCCGGAAAAATTCAACACCGCCGCCGCAACGCCGACCGAAACCACAAAAAGGGCGGCTGGCACTGCATATCGGAGCTGAATGGTGGGTAGCTGCATGGTTTGATGAGTTGCTGCCAGCCGATGAATGGCTTGGCCGAAGGTCCCTGATCCGGCATGGGGCAAACCGCTCTTTCCCGATGACGGGCAGATGAGAGCCCCAGCTTGATTTTTGCGTTCTTGCGGTTATTCGATTCGCGTCTCCCACCCCTAAATTACCGCACTTTGGTTAACGCGCAACATCCTTGGGGCAGTCTTTTCAGCCCATTGGGCTGTGATGTTTAGACAACGAGGCGATTGGGCGGCGCGGGAGCATCTAGGTTTCGCGGAAACTGCGGCGCACCGTATCGACGAATGGCCGGATCAGATAGGTCAGGAACGTCCGCTCGCCGGTGGTGATATAGCCCTCGGCCGGCATGCCGGGTTTCAGGATGATATCGGCATCCAGCTTGCTGAATTGTTCGCGGCCGATGCCGATGCGGACGGAGTAGTAGCGCTGTCCATCCCGGGGATCCTCGAGAGCGTCGGCGCCGACCGTGCGAACCGTTCCCGTCAAGCGCGGCAGATTGCGCTGGGGAAAGGAGGGGAAGACGACCTGCGCCGGCAGATCGGTCGTCACCTGATCGATGTCCGAGGGTGAGACGCGGGCATCGATCAGCAACTCCTCATTGTCCGGCACGATGTCCAGGACGGCCTCGCCCGGCAGGATCACGCCGCCGATGGTCTGGAACCGCAAATCCAGAATGGTGCCGCCCACCGGCGCGACGATTTCCGTGCGGGCCAGCTGATCGCGTTCCTGGCGCAGGGCCTGTTCGAGTTCGGCCAGCTCGGTGCCGACCGAGGCGAGCTGCGCCTCGACATCCTCTGCCCGGTCGCTGCGCACGGACATGATTTGCAACTCGGTCTCGCCGATCGCCTCCTGGGCCTGTGCGATGCGGGCGCTGAAATTGCCGGCCGCGCCTTCCAGGTCCGCCTTGGTGCGCTGGAGGGCCAGCAATCTGGGGCGCCTTTCGAGGCCTTGGTCGACCAGCTTCTGAACGTCGGCGATTTCCTGGTCGATCAAATCCGATTGGCGAACGGCGCTGGCGAACTGAATTTTCAGCCCCGCGACCTGTTGGTTGAGCTGTTCGATGCGCTGGCCCAGGACGGCCATGCGGTTTTGCAGGTTCTCCCGACGGGTGGCGAACTGGGTTATTTCCAGGGTCAGCGCCTCGGCCACGCCGGACACCCGGCGGTCCTGCAGTTCGGGGTGATCGAAATTGATCGTATCCAGTCCCTTCTGTTCAGCGACCAGCCGCGCCTGGGCCGCCGCCAGGGCGCGTAGTCGGGACAGCGTGGCATCGGTGCGGGCCTGGGGGTTCACGTCGGCCAGCACCATCAGCAACTCGCCCTCCACCACGACGCTGCCTTCACGCACGCGGATATCGCGAATGATGCCGCCTTCGAGATGCTGAACCGTCCGGCGGTTGCCATCCGGGCTGACGACGCCCGAAGCGATGATGGCGCTGGTCAGGGGTGCCAGGGCCGCCCAGCCGCCGCCAACGACAAAGAACACGGCCAAGAACGCCAACCCATAGAGGCTGGGCCGTTTCATGGCCCCCAGCAACGACGGCGTGCCGCCAAGACCGCCGGCCAGGGATTGTCCCGTGGATGCAGGCCTTTTTTGGGGGTCGTGGGTCGTCAACTCGCCCGTGCTCATGTCGGTCCCCCCGTTGTGGCGGTGCCTTCGATCTGTGGGGCTGCCTTATCGTCCGGACTGCGATGTTCGATGGCCTGCATGCGGCGCATGAATTCTTCGCTCGGCCCGACGAACTCCGCGACGCCGCCGCGCAGGAACAAGATCTGTTCGGTCGTCCGCAGCAGACGCGCCTGATGGGTCACCAGGATTACGGCGGCCCCCCAGCCCTTTGCCGCTTCGATGGCCCGTTCCAGGGCGGCATCGCCTTCAGAATCGAGGTTTGAATTCGGCTCGTCGAGCACAAGCAACTTGGGCTTGCCGTAAAAGGCACGCGCCAGGGCAATCCGCTGCCGTTGACCGCCCGACAGCTTCGAGCCATCTGGGCCGATATCGGTCTCATACCCTTGGGGTAGATCCAGGATCATGCGGTGTACGCCGGCCGCCTGGGCCGCCTCGATGACGGCTTCGGGGTCCGGGTTTGCCGAAAGGCGGGCGATGTTGTTGGCGATCTTGCCGCCCAACAGACCGACATCCTGGGGCAGATAGCCGACATAAGGACCGAGATCGTCCGACCGGCGCGAGTGGATGTTCACCCCATCCAGGCGAACCTCGCCGACCATGGGTGTCAACACGCCCACCACGATGCGGCACAGCATGGATTTGCCGGCGCCCGACGGGCCGATGATGCCCAAGGCCTTGCCAGGCTGGATCGCAAACCCAATGCCGCGCAGTACCGCCTTGTCCGCATCGGGCAAGCGCAGGCCGACATTGGTGCATTCCACATGCCCCTTGGGCGGCGGCAGGGGAAGCTGTCGTTCTTCGGCTTGCAGAGTTTGAATTGTGTCACGCAGGCGGTGATAGGATTCGCGGGCGTTCACCATCGCCCGCCAGCCGCCAACGGCCTGTTCCAACGGGGCCAGTCCGCGTCCAAGCATGATCGAGGCGGCGATCATGCCGCCCGGCGTCAAATCGCCCTGCAGAATGAGATAAGCCCCGGTGCCCAGGATCAAAACCTGGACGAACAGGCGGACAAAGCGTGACAGGCCCGACAGGTTCGAGCTGCGGTCGCTGGCTTGCAAATGATAGTCCAGGGCCGGCGCCTGGGCTTCGGCCCATTGATTGATCACCCCTTGCGACATGCCCATGGCGCGGATGGGTTCCGTTCGGGCCAACGCGCCATCGGCATACGTGCCCGCCTTGCCCGATAGTTTGTTGGCCTCGTGCAGCAGGTTGCGCGACATCAGATCGTTGGCGATCGCAATGCCGAACAGGGCCGCCGCCGCCCCAAGGGCAACCGTCCCCAACAAGGGGTGCATAAACCAGATGATGGCCAGGAAGACCGGCACCCATGGCGCATCCAAAATCACATTGGTCGACGGGCTGGTGAGGAAGTTGCGCACCACACCCAGATCACGCAGAGCCTGGCTGGCTTCCGAAGCCCCCCTGGTTCGTCCCAGCAATCCCGACTGCAGCAGGCCAGGCGCCAGTCGCTGATACAGCCAGCGCCCGATGCGTCCCAGCACCTGGCCGCGCACCATTTCCAGCAAACCCATCAACAGGATCGCGATGCCGGCGATCAGGGTCAGCATCAGCAAGGTTTCCCACCGGCCGCCGGTCAGGACCCGGTCGAAGATCTGCAGCATGTACAGCGGTGAGGTCAGCACCAACAGGTTGATGAAAAAGCTGAACATGCCGACAACGCCGAAACCCCGGCGCAGTTGGGCGACGACGCCCTGCAATGCCTGGCCGTCGACCGGGGCAATTCCTTGAGCGGTGGCACCGTCGCTTTTGCGGCGGCCATGGTTGACCGCCTCGTCTGGTACGGCGACCGCACGACCGCGTAGCCGATCCATCAGCCCGGCAATCCAGGAATTCGTCTTCATCGCTGTTTGTCGCTGCAGAATCTGGGCCAGCATTGATCCGAGTTTAAACTTGAGAACCCCAATATTTCGCAATAATGGAGCCCGGCATTGCTTGAATATTTCCTTTGGGGCGCAAACTAACGGCGCGCCCCGAAAGCGTCAAACGAGCCGCGCCGTAAAAGCTAGAATGAATGAGTTAATTTTCGATAGGGCTTGATACAGCCCTTTTTCAGGCGTTCCGCTAAATCAGCTCCATATCCGTGACGATCTCGACCAAGGCCGGTCCGGGATGGGCCAAGGCATCCGCAAGCACCTCGTCCAATTCTTCGGGACTGGAGACTTTCTTGCCGAACCCGCCGCACAGACGCGCAAATCCCGAAAAGCTGGGATTGACCAGATCGGTCTGCCAGACGGTGAACTCACCGGCCCGCTGTTCCTTGGTGATTTTGCCGAGCTGGCTGTTGTTCAGCAGCACATGGGTGATGTCCATGTTGTACTTCACCGCCGTGGTGAATTCGGCCATGTACTGACCGAAGCCGCCATCGCCGCTGACCGAGACGACCTTTCGGCCCTTGAATTCCTCCAGATCCTGGGTTGCCGCCCAGGCGCCCATGGCCGCCGGAAATCCGAAGCCGATGGACCCCAGATAGCCCGACATCAACACCCGTTGGCCGGCGCATTCGAAATAGCGGCCAAAGGAATAGGTGTTGTTGCCCACATCGACGGCGATCACCGCGTCGTCGGGCACCTGCCGGGTCATGGCGGCAAAGACCGAGGCCGAGTTGATCCCCTTGCCGCGATCGTCCGGCAGGCGGCTTTCCTTTTCCGCCCGCCACAGGGTCCAGCGCTCGGCCACTTCGGATCGCTGGTCTTCCGCCCCTGGTCGATCCGGCAGGTCGTCCTTCAGCGCCCGCGCGGTCACCCCAACCTCGCCCCAAACCGGCACGGCCACCGGGTGGAACTTGCCCAGCGCCATACGATCGAAATCGACCTGCACGATGGGTTTTGAACTTTCGATGCCCGTGTGATTCGAGAACGAGGCGCCAAAGGCCAGGATCAGATCACACTCATTCATGAACCAGCTGGCGATCGGCGTGCCCGACCGACCGAGAACACCGGCGGCCAGCGGGTGCGTGTCAGCGATCTGTCCCTTTGCCTTGAAGGTCGTCAGTACCGGCGCGCTGATTGCCTCGGCCAGGGCTGTGATGTCACCCATGGCGTCGCGCGCACCGTAACCGACGATGATGATCGGGCGCTTTGCGGAGCCCAACGCATCGCGGGCTGCGGCCAGCGCCTGGGCTGGCGGGGCGATCTCCGGCTCGGCAACCCGTCCGCCAGGTCCGGAGGCTCGGGCACCTTCGCCGGCTTCCAGCGTCTGCACATCGTCGGGGAAGATCAGGTGAGCAACGTCGCGCTGAATGATGGCGTTCTTGCAGGCCAGCGTCATGAGCTCGGCATGTTTGGAGGAATGCAGGGCCGTCTGGCTGAAGGCCGCGACGGCGGAGAACGCGTTGGCCAAATCGACTTCCTGAAAGGCGCCGGGCCCGAAGACCTGGACATCGACCTGGCCGGTCAAGGCCAGCACGGGGGCGCGGTCGACCTTGGCATCCCACAGCCCGGTCAACAGGTTGGTTGCGCCTGGCCCGGCAATCGTCAGACAGGCCGCCGGTTGGCCGGAAAGCTTGGCATAGCCGGAACAGGCAAAGGCCGCCGCCCCCTCATGCCGGATGCCGTAATAGGACATGTTGCCTTTGGCAGACTGCCGGCGCAGGGCGTCCGCCAGCCCCAGATTGGAATGGCCGACCATGCCGAAGATCGTTTTGACGCCCCAATTGACCATGGTTTCGGCCATGATGTCAGTGACGGTCTTGGGCTGTTCCGGTTCGGCCGGCACGCCGACATAGATGCCGTCCTCGCGCTTCTCGACCTCGAACATCTCCTGGCCGGTATCCTCGTGCCCGCCGGGCGGCAGGCCGGTCAGCGGGTCGAAATCCCAGCCATGCCAGGGGCAGCGCAGCCAGCATTTGCCCTCCACGCCATCCTCGATGGAGCCTTCGCCCAGCGGACCGCCCTGGTGGGGGCAGCGATTGTCCATCGCCGCGTATTGACCTTGGAAATGGGTCAGCGCCAGCGACTTGCTGGCGGCCGTCACCGTCATTACCCGCCCGTCTGGCAGATCATTCAGATCGGCGACTTTGTGCCACGTGAGCGGTCCCTGCTGATCGGCGTCCGGCATGCCTTCCTCCCTGTCGCTGCTGGCATCAGAAGATTAGCTATGTGAATCGTTCGGTTAAACGCCACCCCGCAAATTTGTGATGATGTGGCATCTTGGTTGTTGGCTTGCCTGGCTGTAGAGCGTTACCTGCACGTTCCGTCTGGACCATCGGGCCTGGAATATTTCGTGACGACGCAGACTTTTGCCTTGCTTGCGGTTGGCGTTCTGATCTTTGCGCTGTTCTCGCGCCGGTTGCAGGACCGCAGCATCACCCCGCCCATGGTGTTTGGGGCCTTTGGCTTGATCATCGGCCAGGCGGGATTGGGCGTCGCCGACTTCTCGATGACCGAGGGTTTTGCCCATATCCTGGCCGAATTGACGCTGATCCTGGTCCTGTTCATTGATGCCGCCCGGATCGATGTGGCAAGGCTGAAGGTCGACCACGACCTACCGGTCCGCATGCTGGCAATTGGCATGCCGCTGACCATCATTTTGGGCGCAGGCGCGGCCCTGCTTATGTTTTCCGAGCTGACCATCTGGCATGCCCTCGTCTTGGCCGCCATCCTGGCGCCGACCGATGCCGCCCTTGGCCAGGCTGTCGTTTCCAGCCCGCAGGTGCCAGTGCGCATTCGCCAGGCCTTGAACGTCGAAAGCGGCTTGAACGACGGCGTCGCCCTGCCGGCGGTTTTGTTGTTCGCCTGTTTCGCGGGCATCGCCCATGGCGGACCCACGGGCACCGCCGGCTGGATTCAGTTCGGCATTCTGCAGCTGACCCTCGGTCCTCTCGTCGGCCTGGCCGTTGGCTATGCCGGGGCTCGGGGGATCGATACGGCCGTCAGCAAGGGCTGGATGGCCGGCGATTTCACCGGTCCCGCCGCGCTGGCCCTCGCCCTTGCCTGCTATTCCCTGGCGGAGTTGGTTGGCGGCAACGGTTTCATCGCGGCCTTCGTCGGCGGGTTGGCCTTTGGCGTCGGCGTCCGCGATCACTGCCATTCCCTGTTCGAATTTGCCGAGGCGGAAGGCCAGTTGCTCACCCTGATCGCCTTTCTGCTGTTCGGCGCGGTCCTGCTGCCCGAAGCGCTGGACCATTTGTCGGTCGCCGTCGTGCTTTACGCCGTTCTCAGCCTGACCGTCATCCGCATGGTGCCCGTCGCCGTCAGTCTGCTCGGCATGGGGCTGAAACCGCAGACGATCGGCTTCATCGGCTGGTTTGGCCCGCGGGGGCTGGCGTCCCTTCTGTTCGTCCTTCTGGTGTTGGAAGATGTGCACGCCCCCGGCGCTGAGGTGGTCATGATCACGGCGGTCACCACCGTCGCGCTCAGCACGCTGCTGCATGGCCTCAGCGCCAGCCCCGGTGCCCGCTGGTATGCCCGTGTCGTGGGCGAAACCGATGGTCATCCGGAACATGTCACGGTTCAGGAAATGCGGACACGGGTCGGCAGCTGGCTGTCCGGCAATGGATTCAATCGAAAGAGTGTCAGAGAGGAACAACCATGAAGAAGATCGCCGTCGCGCAATGGGACGATCTGGGTGACCGGCAGCCGGCCTATGCCCTGGTGGCCGATGTCGATCTGGTGATTACCCGGTACGACGAGTCGGTCAGCGTTCTCTATGGCCGTTGCCTGCACCGTGGCGCCTTGCTGTCCGATGGTTTCGTCGATGGCGATAACCTGATCTGCGGCGTGCACCATTGGGACTTCCGCCTCGATAGCGGGGTCAGCGAGTACAACAACGAAGAAGCCCTAGCCAAGTTCACAGGCTGGGTCGAGGACGGCCAGGTCTGGGTGGATGAGGAGGAGATTGCCGCCTGGGCCGAAGCCAACCCCCAGCCCTTTAACCGCGACGAATATCTCGGCCTGTACAAGGACCCCCACGGCGCGCCCGAAGAACCCTTCGTCGGGCGTATCCAAGAATACGCCAAGAACGGCCTGGAGAAGACCGGACATCATGGTGTGGTCGATGCCATGGGCGTGCCGCGCCAGGATCTGCCGGAATGGGAGGATATTCAGTTCGTCACCGCCCAGCTGCACCGCGCCCCGCTACTGGATGACGAACCGGTCGGCTCGGATGTGGTCATCGGCCCCAACTCGCAAAAACCTCTCAAGCTGGAGATCCCGCTGTTCGTTTCGGACATGAGCTTCGGCGCCCTGTCGGAGCCCGCTAAGGTGGCGCTGGCAAAAGGGTCCGAGATGGCGGGCACCGGCATCTGCTCCGGCGAAGGCGGCATGCTGGCGGAGGAACGGGCGGAGAACTCCCGCTACCTGTATGAGCTGGCCTCGGCCCGTTTCGGCTTCACCTGGGACAAGCTGGACGGCGTGGGCGCCTTTCACTTCAAGGGCGGCCAAGGAGCCAAGACCGGTACCGGCGGCCACCTGCCCGGCGAAAAGGTGATCGGCAAGATCGCCGAAACCCGCGGCCTGGCCGAGGGCACCTCAGCGATTTCCCCACCGCGCTTTCCCGAATGGGAAACCCCGGCCCAGATCAAGGAATTCGCCGACGAGGTGCGCAACCGCACCGGCGGCATCCCCATCGGCTACAAGCTATCGGCCCAGCACATCGAAAAGGACATCGACGCCGCCCTGGAAGTGGGGGTCGACTACATCATCCTGGATGGCCGGGGCGGCGGTACCGGGGCCGCGCCGATCATCTTCCGCGACAATATCTCCGTGCCCACCATCCCGGCCCTGGCCCGCGCGCGCCGGCATCTGGACAATATCGGCCGCAAGGACATCAGCCTGGTGATCACCGGCGGCCTGCGCACGCCGGCCGATTTCGCCAAGGCCATGGCCATGGGCGCCGACGCCATCGCCGTATCCAACTCCGCGCTACAAGCGATCGGCTGCCTAGGAATGCGCGCCTGCCACACCAACAACTGCCCGGTCGGCATCGCCACCCAGAAACCCCACCTGGTCGCCCGTCAGGTGGTCGACAAATCCGCCGAACGTCTAGCCCGGTTTTTCGAAACCTCGGTCGAGCTGATGAAACTCCTAGCTCGAGCCTGTGGCCGCCGGCACCTGTCGGACCTCAGCCAGGACGATCTGATCACTTGGAAGCGGGAGATGGTGGACCTGGCAGGGGTGGCCTATGGGGGCGTGGGGCACTAAGACGGGTGGTTCGCTGGAAGGTTTCAATTCCAAGTAAATGACCGACGTTTGAAGAAGTCACAGGAATCAATACATATTGAGACGCCTGTATGTAGAAATCTGTGGTTGCTACATGACTTATCTGTGAATTCAACACGCTAGGCATAGTATAATTTGCAATAATTGACAAATGACTGCGTGGATTTGCTATGGAAAAGAAAAATAATAGAAGATTACTGTTTGAAATTATTGAAAAAACGAAAAATTATTATATCAATTACTATCAATTAAATTTGTAATGTTTATGATCACTTCTCCCATTTTAATATAATCTTCTCTTTCCGAAATATCTGTTTCAAAATTTGGCAAACTCCTAATTTTTTCAAAATCACTTTTTGCGATATTCATCCAATGAAAAGCCTCCGATTGTTCCCCAAGAAAATAGTGCATAAACCCTACATTAGCAGAATGCAATAATAGAGCGATGTTAGCATCGCTATTATTTTCATCATTATCAATAACTTCTTTCAAAATTTCAATAGATTTCTTGTGATAGGTGAGGGCATTGGCATAATTTTCGATTTTGTACTCTGATTTTGCAATATGCCCATAGATGTTTGCGTGTTCGATCATCAATCTTAACCTGCCAACGCGTCCAATCGACTCTGCATTGGCATCTTTGCGAAGTTGCTCATATTGAGCGGCGGCCGAGCGATGAATTTGGATCGCCATCTGATAATCGTGCCGATCATAGAAAACATAACCAAGCCGCTCGTTTGCAAACGCGGCACCTCGAAGAGACAGTAACTTGTTGGATCTCCGATCTAGCAATTTTGAAAAGAGCGCCGCTGCCTTTTCGTATTTTTCTTTCGCGCTAGCTAAATCTCCGATTTCTCTAAGGGCGTCTCCTGCATCTAAATAATCGAAAGCAATATTTTCCAATTCCTCCAAACGTCTTTCGTTTACTAGGCTGGAAACTTCGTTAAACACCTGGTATCCGATGAATCCTAATAAAAATAATGACAGGCATATTGCTAACTTGCGCAATTTGGAACCTTTAGTGTGACGACGGACCGAGCCGTGTGGTAATACTTCGGTAGCACAAAAAGGTTGCCGACCGATTTCTCGGCAACGGTGTGCTGAGGCGCCATAACACTACGGATAACTAAAGTCTCTCACGGAGCACTGGAATATGGCATCCGGGCCGCTCTTGCTATCTGATCGGCATTGAAAGCAAATTTTGATCGGACATTTCCGAACCAAGTGTCCGGTCAGAGGCCTTCCGATGTCGTGATCGCAAATCGCCTTCGTGTTGGAATTGCCCTCTTTGGCAACCGACCCCTAAACGGTTACCTCATCCGCCGCGATCACCCAGCTTTCCGCCCGTCCGGCGTCGGCCCATTCAACCATGTACGGGTGGGCCAGCATGGTTTGCACATAGGCCGCTGGTTTCGGCCGCAGGGTCACGTCGTAGCCGTTAAAGCGGTGAACGACCGGGGCGTACATGATGTCGGCCGCGCCGAAGGGGCCGAACAGGAAGCCGCCTTCGGGGCCCTGGTCCAGGCACTCCTCCCAAACGTTTTGAATGCGGTCGATGTTTTTCTGGACGTCCGGCTCGAGCGGGTAGTTCGGGAAGTGCTTGCGGATGTTCATCGGCAGGGCGCCGCGCAGGGCCGTGAAGCCGCTGTGCATTTCCGCCGCGACGCTGCGGGCCTTGGCGCGGGCAGCGGGGTCACTGGGCCAATACCCGGCGCCCGGCGCCTTTTCGTTCAGATATTCGATCATCGCCAGGCTGTCCCAGATGACGACATCGCCGTCATGCAGCACCGGCACCAACCGGCTGGGGGAGACCTCCGCGATCCGGGTTGCGAATTCCGGCGTGTCGAGGGGGATGACTTCCTCCTCAAAGGGTAGGCGTGAGAGCCTCACCGCCAGCCAGCCGCGCAGCGACCAGGAGGAATAGTTCTTGTTCCCGATATAGATCTTCATCCGTTCTTCCGGCTCGTCATTTGCCCGGGCGTTTGAATGCCTTGCGCATGGCTTCCACCTCCTCACGGAAGGCGCAGCCCTCCATGTGATCATTTACCAGACCCATGGCCTGCATAAAGGCATAGACGGTCGTGGGGCCGACGAAGGACCAGCCGCGCTTTTTCAGATCCTTGCTCAGCGCCGTCGATTCGGGCGTTTTGCCAAGCGTCATCAGCGTGGCGTGGTCGAGTCGCTTGGGCCTGGCTTCCGGTCCCGGCTCATGGGACCAGAAATAGGCGGCCAGCGAGCCAGCTTCATCCACCAGTTCGCAGGCCCGCTTGGCGTTGTTGATGGTCGATTCGATCTTGCCGCGATGCCGCACGATTCCCGCATCGTTGACCAGCCGTTCGACATCCTTCTCTCTGAACTCGGCGACTTTGCGGAACTCGAAATTGGCAAAGCCGGCCCGGAAATTCTCCCGCTTGCGCAGGATGGTCAGCCAGCTCAGCCCTGATTGGAATCCCTCAAGACAGATTTTTTCGAACAAAGTGCGATCATTATCAACGGGTTGGCCCCATTCCGTGTCGTGATAGACCTGATAATCCTCATGACCGCCATACCACCAACAGCGCGGCCGGCCGTCTTCGCCTAGCATCAGTCCTTCGGGCAAATCGCTCATCGCAGATCCGTTTGTTCTTGCTTTGTTCGGTCAAGTCTGCGACTATCCGGCGCATTCCGCAAGGGGTTTTCGCCAATTCCCTCCTGCGGAAACCGCACCAACTTTGCCAGGTTGCGCGGGGGCGCCGGCCGTATCCGTTGCGGATGGCCATGCACCCGGGAACCAATGCCCACCCCACGGTTCCCTGGCCGCTGTAATAGCGGATGTCGGCGCCCAAACCGGCTTTCCCTTTTCTTTCCCGTCATTAGCCCGCTTTCGAACCCGCTTCACCGGTGCTAGCCTTGTTGGGAGGACGGTGGTCTGCCTGGCCACCGGCAGCGCGGCTCATAACGCGCATTCAAATCCGACTTTAATCCTTGAGGGGAGTTAGGCATGAACAAGGTATCCAAGGCTCTGTTGGGTTCTGTGGCGGCGATCGCGCTGCTCGGCTCGACGGCGGCCAGCGCCCAGGTTGAACTGACCATTGAAAGCTGGCGCAACGACGATTTGGCCATCTGGCAGGACCAGATTATCCCGGCTTTCGAAACCCAGCACCCCGACATCAAGGTCACCTTCGCCCCGACGGCGCCGACCGAATACAACGCCGCCCTGAACGCCAAACTCGAAGGCGGCACAGCGGGCGATCTGATCACCTGCCGCCCGTTCGATGCGGCGCTACAGCTCTTCCAACAAGGTCACCTGGCCTCGGTGAATGACCTGGCCGGTCTGGAGAATTTCGGCGATGTCGCCAAGTCGGCCTGGATCACCGATGACGGGTCGGACATTTTCTGCGTGCCGATGGCCTCGGTTATCCACGGATTTATCTACAACGCCGACGCCTTCGAGGAAGTCGGCGTCGCGGTGCCGACCAATGAAGACGAATTCTTCGCCGCCCTGGAAGCTTTCAAGGCTGACGGCACCTACGCCCCGCTGGGCATGGGCACGGCCGATCAGTGGGAATCGGCGACCATGGGCTACCAAAATATCGGCCCGAACTACTGGAAGGGTGAGGAAGGCCGGAACGCCGTCATCGCCGGCGATGCCAAGATGACCGATCCGGAATGGGTCGCGCCGTTCGAAACGTTGGCCAAGTGGCGCGACTATCTGGCGCCGGGCTACGAAGCCCAATCCTATCCGGACAGCCAGAACATGTTCACCCTGGGCCGTGCGGCGATCTATCCCACGGGATCGTGGGAAATCTCGGGCTTCAACCGGGATGCCGACTTCAAGATGGGCGCGTTCAAGCCGCCGGTGCAGGCCTCGGGCGATACTTGCTACATCAGCGACCATGTCGATATCGCGCTTGGCATGAACGCGGCGACCGAGCATCCGGAAGAGGTCAAGACCTTCCTGGAATGGGTGGCCAGTGCAGAGTTTGCCGGCCTGTATTCCAACGCGTTGCCTGGCTTTTTCTCGCTGTCGAACCATTCGATCACCATGGAAGACCCGCTGGCTGAGGAGTTCATCTCCTGGCGTAGCGAGTGTGAGTCGACCATCCGGTCCGCCCACCAGATCCTGTCGCGCGGCACCCCCAATCTCTGGAACGAGATGTGGGTCGTCTCAGCCAACGTGATCAACGGCACGCAAAGCCCGGCCGAGGCAGCCGGTCAGCTGCAGGACGGTCTGGCCAGCTGGTACGCGCCGCAGCAGTAACCGCGGCAACCTTTCGGGGCGGGCAGAGATGCTCGCCCCGAACACGCGCTCTAAGTTTTCATGACTGAGTCAACCAGCGGCACGGCGCCACCGCGCAAACCGGTGCGCTGGCATATTGCCGTTTTCCTGGCCCCGGCGGTGATCGTCTACACGATGGTGATGATCATCCCGCTGTTTGAAACGCTGCGCCTGTCCGTCTACGGCCAGCCGCCGGATACGGAAGGCAATCTGATTGCCGAAACGGTCTTCGTCGGGCTTGGCAATTACGAGACCCTGTTCTTTGACCCGCGCTGGGCAAAGGATTTCTGGAATGCGTTCCTAAACAACCTCTATTTCTTTTTTATCCACATGGCGGTGCAGAACCCGATCGGCATTGCCATCGCCGCCCTGCTGGGGATGAGCCGGCTGCGCTTCCGTGCCTTTTACCGCACGGCCATCTTCGTGCCCGCCATGCTATCGGTGGTGATCATCGGCTTTGCCTGGAAGCTGATCCTCAGCCCGCTATGGGGTGTATCTTCGACCCTTTTGGGCGCGGTGGGTTTGAGCTCCTTCTTCCAGCCCTGGCTGGGGCTCGAATCAACGGCGCTGACAACCCTGTCGCTGATCTCGGTCTGGCAGTTCGTCGGTATCCCGATGATGCTGATCTACGCTGCCCTGCTGAACATCCCGGACGAGCTGCTTGAGGCGGCGGAATGCGACGGGGTGACCGGCATCTCGCAATTCTTCAAGATCAAGCTGCCGCTGATCCTGCCGACCATCGGGATCATTTCGATCCTGACCTTCGTCGGGAACTTCAACGCCTTTGACCTGATCTATGCGGTCCAGGGCGCGCTGGCCGGCCCGAACTTCTCGACCGACCTGTTGGGCACGTTCCTGTACCGCACCTTCTTCGGCCAGCAGTTGCAGCTCGGCGATCCCAACATGGGCGCCGCCGTGGCGACTGTGATGTTCCTGATCATTCTGGCCGGCGTGTCGATCTATCTGTTCGGCATTCAGCGCCGCATCACCCGGTACCAGTTCTGATGGCCGCCCGCCGTTTTCCCGTCAATCAGGCCATCGCCCATACGGTGCTGGCGGCCTATACGATCATCGCGCTGTTCCCGGTGCTGTTGGTCATCGTCAATTCCTTCAAGACCAAGCGGGCCATCTTCCGCGACCCGCTAGCCTTGCCGGGGCCGGAGAGTTTCAGTCTGGTGGGGTACGAGACCGTCTTTCAGCGGGGCGATTTCCAGCTCTATTTCACCAACTCGCTGATCGTCACCTGCGCCTCGCTGTTTTTCGTCCTGCTGTTCGGCGCGATGGCCGCCTTCGCCCTGGCCGAATACCGATTCCGCGGCAACCTGCTGATGGGCCTCTATCTGGCCTTGGGCATCATGATCCCCATCCGGCTTGGCACAGTGGCCATCCTGAAACTGATGGTGCAGACGGGGCTGGTGAACACGCTGACGGCGCTGATCCTTGTCTACACCGCCCAGGGCCTGCCGCTGGCCATCTTCATCCTGTCGGAATTCATGCGCCAGGTGTCCGATGACCTGAAGAATGCCGGGCGAATAGACGGGCTGTCGGAATATGTCATCTTCGCCCGCCTGGTCGTGCCCCTGGTGCGGCCGGCCATGGCGACGGTCGCCGTCTTCACCATGATCCCGATCTGGAACGACCTGTGGTTCCCGCTGATCCTGGCCCCGGCTGAGGAGACCAAGACGGTCACCCTGGGCGCCCAGGTCTTCATCGGCCAGTTCGAAACCAACTGGAACGCCATCCTGGCGGCCCTGTCGCTGGCCATCCTGCCGGTGCTGGTCCTGTACCTGATTTTCTCGCGGCAACTGATCCGCGGCATTACCTCCGGAGCTGTTAAATGAGCGCGCCCGTCAAAACCCTGGTCGTCGGGCTGGGCAATATGGGCCAGTCCCACGCGTTGGCCTATGCGCGCAATCCGGGGTTCGAGATCGTCGGCCTGGTCAACCGCAGCAAACCGAACCTGGCGCCGGAACTGGTTGGCCCGCCGCTCTACGACAGTTTCCAGGCGGCCCTGGATGCCTGCCAGCCCGATCTGGTCTCCATCAACACCTTCACCGACACCCATGCCGATTATGCCGTCCGGGCGATGGAGGCAGGGGCCCATGTCTTTGTCGAAAAACCGCTGGCTGCCACCGTCGCCGATGCCCGCCGGGTGGTCGATACAGCCAAGCGCACCGGCAAGAAGCTGGTCATCGGCTATATCCTGCGCCACCACCCCTCCTGGGTGAAATTCGTCGAGCTGGCGCGCGGCCTTGGCAGCCCTTCCGTGATGCGGCTGAACCTGAACCAGCAATCGGACGGGCTGGCCTGGACCGGGCACAAGAAGCTGATGGACGCCACCTCGCCCATCGTCGATTGCGGCGTTCATTATGTCGATGTGATGAGCCAGATTTGCGATGCCAAGCCAGCGCGCGTGCATGGTATGGGCGCCCGGTTAACCGACGAAGTGGCGCCGGAGATGTACAATTACGGTCATCTCCAGGTCCTGTTCGAGGATGGCTCGGTCGGCTGGTACGAAGCGGCGTGGGGCCCGATGATTTCCGAAACTGCCTTCTTCGTGAAGGACGTCATGGGCCCGAAGGGCTCGGTCTCCATCGTCATGGACGAAGGCGCAAAGTCCGCCGATCTCGACACCCACACCAAGACCGCCCGCATCCGCCTGCACCATGGCGCGCTCGATCCGAACGGCAACTTGGCCAAACAGGACGAGATGCTGGATATGGAGGGCGAACCCGGCCACCAGGATCTCTGCGACCGTGAACAGGCCTATGTGCTGCGGGCCATTACCGAGGATCTCGACCTCACCAAACACATGGAAGACGCCGTAACTTCGCTGGAAGTGGTGTTGGCCGCCGACACCTCCATCCGCGAACGGCGCCCCGTCGACCTATAAGAAAGTCAGAAAACGATGGGCAATGTCTCTCTAAACACGATCCACAAATCCTTCGGCAAAACCGAGGTCATCAAGGGGCTGTCGCTGGAAATCGAGGAGGGCGAATTCGTCGTCTTCGTCGGTCCCTCGGGCTGCGGCAAATCCACCATGCTGCGCATCATCGCAGGGCTGGAGGATCAGACATCCGGTGCCGTGTCCATCGCCGGCAAGCAGGTCGATCACCTGCCACCCTCCAAGCGCGGCATCGCCATGGTCTTCCAGACGTACGCGCTCTATCCCCACCTGACCACGCGCGGCAACATGGCCCTGGGCCTCAAGCAAGCCGGCGAGGACAAGGCGACCATCGAACGCAAGGTCAGCGAGGCGGTGGCCATTCTCTCACTGGAGGAATTGCTCGAACGAAAGCCGTCCGAGCTGTCCGGCGGTCAGCGCCAGCGGGTGGCCATCGGCCGGGCCATCGTCCGCGACCCCGATGTCTTCCTGTTCGACGAACCGCTGTCCAACCTGGATGCTGCCCTGCGCGCCCAGGTCCGCTTCGAAATCGCCCGGCTGCACAAGCGCCTGGGCGCCACGATGATCTATGTGACCCATGACCAGATCGAGGCCATGACCCTGGCCGACCGGATCGTGGTGATGAACGAGGGTCTGATCGAACAGATCGGCTCGCCCGAAGAACTCTACCGAACGCCGGCCAACACTTTCGTCGCCGGCTTCATCGGCTCGCCCAAGATGAACTTCGTCACCGCGACTGTCGGTGATGGCGGCCTGACGGTGGATGGGGTTGGGACCCTGCCGATCGATCAACCCGCCCCTTCGTCTGCCGGTTCGCTGACCGTCGGCGTCCGGCCGGACGGGTTCCGCGTTTCTGGCGATCTCGCCGCCGGCCTGCCGGGTAAGATCCTGCTCAGCGAGTATCTCGGCGGCGAAAGCTTCCTGCATGTCGAACTGGCCAATGGCGAGGTTCTGATCGTCGAGGAAAACCCCGATCACGCCTGGCAGATTGACCAGCAAATTTCGCTGAGCGCGGCCTCTGGCGCCTGTCATTTCTTTGGCAGCGCGGATGGGCTGCGAGTGACCGCCTAGTCGCCCTAGATCTTCCGAGCTGGAAACAGTCGGTTAGCCGGTCTGCAAGGTGATAGAGCTGCCTGAAATTCGGCCAAAGGGCGCCCAAGCAAGGCGCGTATCTCGGTTGTTGAGTGATTTCAAGTGGTTGATAGTGCACAATAATTAGCCAAACATCCTATTATTTGGGCAAATGCAGTGAAGAATTGCGTTGTGCCTTCCAGCCGTTAGAGTGCCGCCACTCGCCGCCTCGGCTTGCCAATCGAGGGGGCCAAAATTGCAATAAACACTGGGGAGGCACCCGATGGTCGACACGGGCGATACCGCCTGGATTCTCACATCCACTGCGCTGGTTCTTTTCATGACACTGCCCGGCCTTGCGCTGTTCTATGGCGGGCTGGTGCAGTCGCGGAACATTCTGTCTGTGCTGATGCACTGCATGGCGATCGCCTGTCTGGCATCGGTCCTTTGGTTCCTTTGCGCCTATTCCCTGGCCTTTGGCGAAGGCAATGCCATCATTGGCGGCATTGGCAATTTCTTCCTGGCCGGGATCGGCCGCGGCGATGTGTCCGGCACCATTCCGACCACCGTCTTCGTCATGTTCCAGATGACATTTGCCATCATCACGCCGGCTCTGATCGTCGGCGCCTATGTCGAGCGCATCAAATTCTCGGCGGTGCTGATGTTCTCCGGCCTTTGGCTGCTGATCGTCTATGCCCCGGTTACCCATTGGGTCTGGGGCGGCGGCTGGCTGGCCTCCATGGGTCTGCTCGACTTCGCCGGCGGCACCGTCGTTCACGTCACGGCGGGGGTCTCGGCCCTGGTGATCGCGGCCGCGCTGGGCAAGCGCACCACCATGCAACCGCCCCACGCGCCCTGGATGGTCATGGTCGGCGCCGCCATGCTGTGGGTCGGCTGGTTCGGCTTCAATGCCGGCAGCGCGCTCGCGGCCGGGGGCGATGCCGGTATGGCCATGCTGGTCACCCACCTGTCCGCGGCCGTCGCCTCGTTGGTGTGGATGGTCATCGAATGGATCCGCTTCGGCAAACCCAGCCTGGTCGGTATCGTCACCGGCACAATCGCCGGTCTGGCCACCATCACGCCGGCGTCGGGCTATGTCGGGCCCATCGGTGGCGTCGTCTGCGGCCTGGCCGGTGGTGTGATCTGTTACCTGGCCGTCGATGTGGTCAAAAAGACCATGAACATCGACGATTCCCTCGACGTCATGGCCGTTCACGGGGTCGGCGGTGCGACCGGCACCATCCTGGCCGCGTTCCTTGCCATGGCTGCCTTCGGCGGCATCGGCCTGGACGGCAGTGTCGGCGGTCAACTGTTCACCCAGGTGGTCGGCGTGGTTGTGGTCGGCATCTGGTCGGGCATCGCCAGCTACGTCATCATTCTGATCACCAAGGCGGTTTGCGGCCTGCGGGTTAGCGATGATGAGGAGCGCACCGGCCTGGATGTCAGTGCTCATGGTGAAACCGGCTACAATCTGTAGCCGGTTCAACCAACGAGGCATCCTCTTTGACGAGCGGACACGTATTCACTGCAACGAGCCTCGACGGCTTCATTGCGCGCAAGGACGGCGCCCTCGATTGGCTGATGAAGCAGTCCGTAGGGGGCGAGGACCATGGCTACGACGCGCTTATCGAGTCCGTCGATGGTTTGGTGATGGGGCGGGGTACCTTTGAACAGGTGCTGAGTTTTGGCGATTGGCCCTATCCCAAACCGGTCATCGTCCTCAGCTCGACGCTCTCAAACAGCGACCTGCGGCCCGATCTCGTCGGTAAGGTGACCGTCCGCAGCGAGGCGCCGGAAGTCGTGATGGCCGATCTCGAGCGCCAAGGTTGGCACCGCGCCTATATCGACGGCGGCAAGGTCATCCAGTCCTTCCTGCGCGTGGGGCTGATCGAGGATCTCTTATTGACCCGGGTGCCGGTCCTGTTGGGGGAGGGCATCCCGCTGTTTGGCCTGCTGGACCGCGACATCGACTTGCAGCACATAGAAACCAACAGCTTTCCGTCCGGTCTGGTCTCCTCGCGATATAAAGTTGTGCAGGCGGCCGCCTGACGAAAGCTGGCAGACTAACAGACTAAAGAGCATAGAGATCAACGCCCCGGTCGGTCAGCCGGTCGGCCAGCTCTGCTTCGTCTTCGGCCTCCAGGACCAGGCGAACCAGATCGAGAGAAAAACCCCGCCGGGCCAAGGCTGCCATGTCTCGCTGTCGGCGATCCGGATCTCCGGTCCCGAACGGCCCCAACCGCCTTCGGCGGGCATAGCGGACGGCCGCCATCAGATCAGCGTCGGGAACGTCCGCTTCTTCGTCCAAAATCTCCAAGGCTTGATCGATGGCTTGGTCAGGCACGCCCTTGGCCCTGAGCTTCTGCCGGATCGCGCCTTTGGCGTTGCCGGCGCGCGATAGGGATGCTGCCCGGTTGCGAGCGTAGGCGCGGTCATCCAGCAAACCCGTGCGCTGGTACCGCTCGATCAGCCCCTCGATATGGGCCAACCCGGCCTCTTGATCGGTGCCGTGCAAATTGCTCGAGCGGTACACCCGTCGCGCCAAAACCCGGCGCAGGTTGTCAGAGGAGGTGGCAAAACGTTCCAGATAGGCCAGCGCCGCCTTTTCCAGCCGTTCCGGCGTTGCCGGTTTTGGAGTTTTTCGACGCTTGCCGGCAGGCTTTGTCTTTCCCTTCTCGGTCATCAGGCCTAAGTCTGTGCCCCTCACTGACATACGCACATCAAGCAAAATGGTTGAATGGACAGCACGGCCACCTCGGTTCGGGGCGGTCAACTGGGTGGGATTCGCTACCCTCTACCGTAAGGAGGTGCACCGCTTTCTCAAAGTCGGTGTGCAGACGATCGCGGCGCCGGTCGTCACGACATTGTTGTTTTTCGCCGTCTTTGCCCTGGCGCTGGGCGGCATCGTCCGCACCGCCGGGCAGACGCCGTTTCTAGAGTTTTTGGCGCCAGGTCTGGTGATGATGACCATGGTGCAAAATGCTTATGCCAACACCTCATCCTCGGTGATTTCGGCCAAAGTGACCGGCTCCATCGTCGATGTGCTGATGCCGCCTCTCAGTCCCCTCGAATGGACGCTTGCCTATGTGGCCGGCGGGGTAACCCGAGGCGTCATGGTCGGCATCGCCACCCTCATCGCCATGAGCTTCTTCGTGCCGATCGCCATCGCCAATCCGGCGCTGATCCTGTTTCACATGGTCGCGGCGTCGATGATGATGGCGTTGCTGGGGCTCCTAACCGGCATTTGGGCCGATCGGTTCGATCATGTGTCCGGCATCACCAACTTCATCATCACGCCCTTGGCGTTCCTTTCGGGTACCTTCTACACCATCGACCGGCTGCCGCCGGCTTGGCAGGTCGCGGCCAAGCTCGACCCGTTCTACTACATGATCGATGGGTTCCGATCCGGCTTCATCGGGGTGGCCGACAGCAATCTGTTTGTTGGCATCGTCGTGCTGACCAGCGTGAACATCGTCCTGTGGATCGCGGCCTTGAAGGCTGTCGGTTCGGGTTGGCGCCTCAAACCTTGACGGCCTTTGCCGACAACCAGCCGCTGGCCGGGGCTGCCAGGCCGGTCCGCTCACTGGGCCGCGTCAACTGGCAGGGATTCTTCACCCTTTTGCGGCGAGAGGTCTGGCGCTACCTGCGGGATTGGATCGAAACCATCGTCGGGTCGGCCTTCTCCTCGCTGTTGTACCTCGTCGTCTTCGCCCTGGCGCTGGGCCCGGATCGCAACACGCCCGAAGGGGCGGGCGCGGTGGCCTATGTGCTGCCGGGGCTGGTGTTGTTCTCAATCTTGACCCGTGCGGGCGAGACGCCCGTCTTTTCCATCGTCGAGGACAAGCTCGAGGGCATGATCGCCGACATCCTGACCCCGCCGCTTGCACCGGGGGAAATCGCGGCGGCCTATGCCCTGGCCGGGACCCTGTCAGGCCTCATCACCGGGGCGCCGGTGATCGCGGTGGCCGTATTCTTTCTTGACATGCCGATCGCCTCCCTCGCCGGCTTTGCCTATTTCGCAACCATTGGTGCGCTCATCTTGGCGCTGACGGGCATGATCGTCGGACAATGGGCGGAAAGATGGGATCACGTCTCGGCCTTTTTCGGCTTTTTCTTCATACCGCTGACCTTTCTGTCGGGGCTGTTCGCGCCGATCGAGAAGCTGCCCGAACCGGCCCAGTGGCTGGTGATGGCCAACCCGGTCACCTACGTCATCGACGGGTTTCGCGGCGTGACGTTGGGCGTTCACATCGCCCCGCTGTGGCTCGATGGCCTGGTTGCCGCCACCACCGCGCTGGCTTTGTGGATCATCGCCGGCCGCCTGATAACGATCGGCTGGAAGATCAAATCATAAGCGCCGCCAAATCTTGCGGGCGTGCATCGGCGGTCCCATAGTCTGCCGATGGTCATCGATCAGGACATGCTCGGAGAAGGGACGGGGGCGCACACGCGCCAGTGCGACCATGAGGGTTGCCAGGCGCCGGGCGAATTCCGCGCGCCGAAATCCCCTGACCAGTTGAACGAGCATTTCTGGTTCTGCCTGGACCATGTGCGCGAATACAACGCCGCCTGGAACTTCTGCGACGGCCTCAGCGATGAGGAGGTCGAGGCCCGCGTCCGGGCGGACACCGTCTGGCATCGCCCGACCTGGCCCTTGGGCGCGGGTCGCCATTTGAGCGAGGAGATGCTGCGCGCCGAAGCCCTGGCGTTCGGCAAGCTGGGCCAAAAGCCCGGCTCCAAACGCCGCGAGGGCGGCACCTGGGGCGAGAAAAAGCAAGGCCCCGGCAAGGATGCAACCGAACGTCGGGCCTTGTCGGATCTGAATTTATCCGCCCCGGTGACCTTTTCTGAAATCCGTTCGCGCTATATTGAGCTTGTCAAGCGGCTGCACCCCGATGCAAATGGGGGCAGTCCGGTGCGCGAAGACAGGCTTAAAACCATTAATCGCGCCTATGCGCTATTGCGAGAACGCTACGGCTAAAGGCCCCGCGTAAACGCTCAACATTGCTTGAAGCGCTTGTCGCCCGCTGCGTGGCGCCGTAAAACCGCGCCTTCGCCTTGCACATCGATTGCTAAAATTGGGAACGATCCATGACTACCCAAGGGCCCACCACGACCGCTGAAACCATGCCCGACATTTCCGTCGATGTGCGTCAGACGTTCGGTATCGATGTCGATATGAGCGTGCCGGCCTTCGACCAGCCGAACGAGCATGTGCCCAACATCGACGAGACATACCGGTTCGACCGCGACACCACGCTCGCCATCCTGGCCGGGTTCGCGCACAACCGCCGCGTCATGATCCAGGGCTATCACGGCACGGGCAAATCGACCCACATCGAACAGGTCGCCGCCCGGCTGAACTGGCCCTGCATTCGGGTCAATCTGGACAGCCACATCAGCCGGATCGATCTGGTCGGCAAGGACGCCATCGTTATCCGCGACAGCAAACAGGTCACCGAATTCCGCGAGGGGATCCTGCCCTGGGCGCTGCAAACGCCGACGGCCTTGGTGTTCGATGAATATGATGCCGGCCGGCCCGACGTGATGTTCGTCATCCAGCGTGTGCTGGAGGTTGAGGGCAAGATGACCCTGCTCGACCAGAACCGCGTCATCCGGCCGCACCCGGCCTTCCGCCTGTTCGCCACCTCGAACACGGTCGGGCTGGGCGACACCTCGGGCCTCTATCACGGCACCCAGCAGATCAACCAGGGCCAGATGGACCGGTGGAACATCGTCTCCACCCTCAACTACCTGCCCCACGATCAGGAAACCGACATCGTCCTGGCCAAGGTGCCCGGCTTCGATACCGATGAGGGGCGCAAGACCATCGATGCCATGGTGCGCGTGGCCGATCTGACCCGCGCCGGGTTCATGGCCGGCGACGTCTCCACCGTCATGTCGCCGCGGACGGTCATCACCTGGGCGGAAAACACCGACATTTTTGGCGGTGACATGGCCTTTGCCTTCCGCACGACCTTCCTGAACAAGTGCGACGAAATCGAACGGCCGATCGTGGCGGAATATTACCAGCGCGCCTTCGGCACCGAACTCCACGACGGCGGGCCCGCGTTCCAATAGCCGCGCGATGACGTTAGAGAGCAAGCGAAAGGACAACCAACGCCCGTCCTCGGGCAAGGTTGAGGGGCCTGTCGACCATTTCAAACGGGCGACGGCGGCCTGTCTGCGCGCCATTTCCGAATGCCCCGAAGCGACGGTCACCTATGCCGCCGACACCGGCGGGCTGGCCGGAACGCGCGTTCGCCTGCCGGTCCCCTCGCGCCTGCTCTCGGCCGAGGATGTGGCTCGGGTGCGCGGCTCGGCCGATGCCATGGCCTTGCGCTTGCGCTATCACGATCCCAAAACTCATGGCCAGTTCGCCATGTCCAACGACGCGGCGCGCGAGGCGTTCGAGGCCTTGGAACAGGCCCGCTGCGAGGCCATCGGCGCCCGGCAGATGCAGGGCGTTTCCGACAATCTCGGCGCGGTTCTGGAGGAAAGCTACCGCAAGCAGGGGATGGACAACGTCAAGCGGCGCGAAGATTCGCCCATGTCCGAGGTGGTCCGCCTGCTGGCGCGTGAGGCGATGACGGGCGAAGCGCCGCCGCCCTCGGCTAAGGCGATGGTCGATCTCTGGCGCGGCAAGCTCGACCCGCAAGTTCTGCACGATCTCAACCAGCTGGGCGACTGCCTGGAAGACCAGGCCGCCTACGGCCGCGCGGCTGTCAAGCTGCTCTCGGACCTCGACCTCGATACCGGCCTGTTCGACCCCGAGGCCGGCGATGACGAGGGCGACGAGCGGGACGACGACGCCAGCTCGACCGAGCAAAGCGAGGAAGGCCAGCGCGAGGGCGAGGAAGTCTCCAGCGAGCCGGACGGTCAAGACAGCGAGATGCAGCCCGGCGAGGACACCGAAGTCGGCCAGACCACCGAGGACGGCACCGTCGAGGGGCTGGAGGAAATGGCGGTTGACGACCCCGACGCGCCCGGCAGCCCCAACCAACGTCATGATGACGAGCCCCTCAACATCGACGGCTTCGGCTACCGCATCTACACCACCGCCTTCGACGAGGTCGTCGAGGCCGAGGATCTGTGCGATCCGGACGAGTTGACCCGCCTGCGGCTGATGCTCGACCAGCAGCTTGGCCATTTGCAGGGCGTCATCTCGCGCCTGGCCAACCGGTTGCAGCGCCGCCTATTGGCCCAACAGCTCAGGTCCTGGTCCTTCGACCGGGATGAGGGGTTGCTGGACGCCGCCCGCCTGGCCCGCGTGGTCGCCAACCCGCTGACCCCGCTTTCCTTCAAAATCGAGGAAGAGACCGACTTCCGCGACACGGTCGTCACCCTGCTGATCGACAATTCCGGTTCAATGCGCGGCCGGCCGATCACCATCGCGGCGATGAGCGCGGATATTCTAGCCCGCACCCTGGAACGCTGCGGCGTCAAGGTCGAGATCCTGGGCTTCACCACCCGCGCCTGGAAAGGCGGGGCCGCCCGCGAAAAATGGATCGAGGACGACAAGCCCAAATCGCCGGGCCGACTGAACGATCTGCGCCACATCGTCTACAAGGCAGCCGACCAACCGTGGCGCCGGGCCCGGCGCAATCTGGGCCTGATGCTGCGCGAAGGCATCCTGAAAGAGAACATCGACGGCGAAGCGCTGATCTGGGCCCACTCCCGGCTGATCGCCCGGCCCGAGGAGCGGCGCATCCTGATGGTCATTTCTGACGGTGCGCCGGTGGACGATTCCACCCTGTCCGTCAATTCGGGCAGCTATCTGGAACGGCACCTCAAGCAGGTGATCGAATATCTGGAAAAGATGTCCCCCGTGCAGGTGCTGGCCATCGGCATCGGCCATGACGTGACACGCTACTACCGTCGGGCCGTGACGCTGGTGGATGCCGAACAGCTGGGCGGCACCCTGGTGGACAAGCTGGCCGAGCTGTTCGACGAGCCAAGCCCGCGCGAACAGGCCGCCATGAGCCGGGGAGGACGGCGTGCGCGGCCGCGCGTGCCGGCCTAGCGCGTGACCGGCCGACTGACCTCCATCGCGACCCAAGGGACCGCATTGCTGGCGGCCATCTGGGGCGGTCTTGTGGTCGGCGTCTCCTTCGTCGCAACGCCCGTTAAGTTTTCCGCCCCGACGCTCGAACTGGTTCCGGCCATCGATGTCGGCCGCGTCACCTTCGCCCTGCTGAACCAGATCGAATGGTGGCTGGTGGGACTGACACTCATCCTTGCCTTGCTGGCCCATCGGGCCGTTTTCCGGTTGATCCTGATCGGCCTGGCGGTTGCCGTCGTCCTGTTCCAGAGTTTCTGGTTGCTGCCCATTCTCGATGCCCGGTCCGTCGCCTTCGTTGCCGGCGAGCCGTTGCCGCCCAGCTTTCATCACGCGGTGTTCGGCGTCGTCGAGTCGCTGAAGGTGCTAGCGCTTGTCTTCGCCGCCATCGCCTATGGCCGGGCGGTCCGGCAGAGCCGATGAGGCTGGATGCCTGCACCTGGGGTGAGGTGGAGGACTATCTGGTCCGATCGAACGGCATCCTCCTTCCCACCGGCTCCACCGAACAGCATGGTCCGATGGGCCTGATCGGCACCGACGCAATCTGTGCGGAAAAGATCGCCGAAGGCGCAGCTGAGGTTGCGCAAGCTTTGGTCGCACCGACCCTGGCCTACACACCGGCACCGTTCAACATGGCATTCCCCGGCACCGTCTCGCTCACGGCCGAGACCTTTCGCACCATGGCGGAAGAGATCCTAACGGGCCTAGCCAGCCATGGGTTCAGGCATCTGTATGTGCTCAACGGGCACGGCGCCAACATTGCGCCGCTGCGTGAGGCAGCCAATGTTGTGCAGGGTGCTGAGGTCCGCATCCGATCCTGGTGGGATTTTCCGGCAGTCAACGCCCTGCGAGCCGAGTATTATGGCGATTGGGAGGGGATGCACGCCACACCGTCCGAGGTGGCAATCACCCAACACACGCACCGTGTCGTCCCGCCGGGCGATGCCGCCACACCGCCGAAGGAGTTGAGCCGGGACTATATGGCCGCCCATGCCGGCGACCGTCACGGCCCGCCGGAAGACCACCGGCGCGATTTTCCCGACGGGCGGGTCGGCTCTCACTCGGCACTGGCGACGCCTGAGCAGGGCAAGGCACTATTGCAAACGGCCATCGCATCGGTGGCCGAAGATTTTGAACAATGGACAAGGGGAGAGGCTTAATGCGCGTTTTGGTTACCGGGGCAGGGGGCATGATCGGCCGAAAACTGACCCAAGCGCTGGCGGCCGAGCCGACCCTGATGGGCAAGACCGTCACAGCGGTCACCCTGCACGATATCGTAACCCCGTCCGCACCGGACAATGCGCCCTTCGCGGTGCGCACGGTCGCCGGCGACCTGGCCGATCCGGCGATCATCGACGACATGACGGCCGACAAGCCGGACGTGGTCTTTCACCTGGCCGCCGTGGTTTCCGGCGAGGCCGAGACCGACTTCGCGAAAGGCTACAGCAGCAATTTCGACGGCCCGCGCATGCTGTTCGATGCTCTACGTATTTCGGGTCACCGGCCGCGCGTCGTCTTCACCAGCTCCATCGCCGTCTTCGGCGCACCCTTTCCCGATGTCATTCCCGATGATTTCCACCTGTGTCCGCTAACCTCCTATGGCGCGCAAAAGGCGACGGGCGAACTGCTGCTGGCCGACTACACCAGGCGCGAGTTTTTCGATGGCATTGGCATCCGCCTGCCGACCATCGCCGTGCGCCCCGGCAAACCCAACAAGGCCGCCTCGTCCTTCTTTTCCGGTATCATCCGGGAACCGCTGGCCGGGCAGGAGGCGATCTGCCCAGTCGACGCCTCGGTCCGCCATTGGATGGCCAGCCCGGCTTCGGCAGTCGGCTTTTTGATCCATGCGGCCAACCTGCCCGCCGGCGCCGCCAGTCCGCGCCCGAACCTGACCATGCCGGGCCTGGCGATCACGGTGGGAGAGATGGTCAAGGCGCTGGAGGAAACGGCCGGCGCCGAGGTTGCCGCCCGCATCCGGTGGGAGCCTGACCCCTTCATCCAAAGAATCGTCGCCGGCTGGCCCCGGGCTTTCACCGCGGAACGGGCGCAGGAGTTGGGCTTCAAGGCAGAGACCGACTTCCGCGACATCGTCAAGGCCCATATGAGCGACATGGCCGCATGATCGGCCGCTGGCTCGCCGGGCTGCTCTTTGCGCTGGCGGCAACGGCATCGCCGGCCCACGCTTGTGGCGGCGACGACCCTTGCCAGTTGGCCGACGGCGAATACCACTTCCTGGCCCCCGATGGCTGGGATGGTCAGGAAAACCTACCGGCCATCCTGCATTTCCATGGCGGCGGTTCCACAGGCCGGGCGGTCGTCAACAACAAGACCTTCGTCGAACCGGTGCTGGCCCGCGGCTATGCCGTTCTGGCCCCGACATCCCTGGTTCGCCCCGGCCGAACGCGCGGCGGCTGGTCGGTCGATGATGGCCGCCCGCCCCAGCGAGACGAGGTGGCCTTCGCCCACGCCGTCCTGGCCGACGCCCAAGACCGGTTCGGCATCGATCCGGCCCGCGTCTTGGTGACGGGCTTCTCGCGCGGTGCCTCGCTGGTCTGGGATATTGCCTGCGCGTCGGGCTCGGACTTTCCAGCCTATGCCCCCATCGCCGGCGGCTTCTGGCGTCCCTATCAGACCGACTGTCCTGGCGGGCCGATCCAAATGTTCCACGTCCACGGCTTTCAGGACACAACCGTGCCGTTGGAAGGCCGCCCTCTACGCAATGGCGAGTTTGAACAAGGCGACATCTTCGCCGGCTTTCAGGTCCTCAGGCAGACCAACGGCTGCACCGGCCTGCGTCCAGACGAATTCGCGATGGGTGAGCCGATGAGCTGCCGAATCTGGAACCAGTGTGTCTCAGGCGCGGAGCTGCAATTCTGCCTGCATGACGGCGGGCACACCGTGCCGGCCGGTTGGGCCGATCAGGCGCTGGACTGGTTCGAAGCCTTGTCGGACGAAACCGGCTGACCTGACAGGTCTTCCAGGATCGGGCAATCGGGCCTGTCGTCCCCGTGGCACGCCTCGACCAGGTGCGCCAGGGTGTCGCGCAGTGCGGCCAGCTCGGATAGCTTTCGCTCGATTTCTTCCACCCGCGCCTGAGCCAGCTGGCGCACATCGGCGCTGGCGCGGTTCTTGTCTTCATAAAGCGACAGCAGTGTCCGGCATTCGGCGACCGGAAACCCCAGATCGCGGGCCCGGCGGACGAATTGCAGCTTGCGCACATCGCTGACGTCGTAGTCGCGATAGCCGTTGTCCCGCCGGGTCGGGGTGACCAGCCCGATTTCCTCGTAATACCGGATCGTCTTGGCCGGCAGACCCGATTCCGCCGCCGCTTGGCCGATGTTCACGATGGTCCTTTCCCAAGATCCAGCGCGCGCATGATCGAGTCCGTGATCTCCGCCACCGTGCCGTCTATGGGCACGGCGATCGCGTTCTCATCCTCCTCCGGCGGCTCCAGCGTGGCGATCTGGCTGTCCAGCAGGCTAAGCGGCATGTAGTGATCGGTCCGTTTGGCCATGCGCTCGGTGATGATCTCGGCCGGCCCGTCCAGATGGGCGAACAGGATTTTGAGCCCCGCCGCCTGGGTCATCCGCTCGCGATAGACTTTTCTCAAGGAAGAGGCGGCGGCGATCACCCCGCCTTCGTCCCGGGTCAGCTCGCCGATCTTGGCCCCAAGGATATCCAGCCACGGCCAGCGATCCTCATCGGTCAGCGGAATGCCGGCAGACATCTTCTCGACATTGGCAGCGGGGTGAAAATCATCCCCATCGATAAACGGAAACCCCAGCCTTTCGGCCAGCAGTTCGCCTACCGAGGTCTTGCCACTGCCCGAAACCCCCATCACCACGATGGCGACAGGTCCGCTAGAGCGAGGAGGTGATGCCGCCATCGACGTAGAGAATATGCCCGTTGACGAAGCTGGAAGACGGCGAGGCCAGGAAGATCGCCGCCCCGATCAGCTCCTCCACATCGCCCCAGCGCCCGGCCGGGGTGCGCTTAGCCAGCCAGTCGGAAAAGGCCGGGTCCTCGACCAGGGCCTTGTTCAGCTCGGTATCGAAATAGCCGGGGCCGATGCCGTTCACCTGGATGTTGTGCTTGGCCCAGTCGATGCACATGCCCTTGGTCAGCATCTTCACCGCCCCTTTGGAGGCGGTGTAGGGCGCGATGGAGGGCCGCCCCAGCTCGGATTGGACCGAGCAGATATTGATGATCTTGCCCGCCTCGCGCCCGATCATGTGCCGCGCCACCGTCTGGCCGACGAAGAACACGCTGTCCAGATTGGTGGTCATCAGCTTGTGCCAGGCCTCCTCGGGGAAGTCTTCCAAGGTGGTGCGGTGCTGCATACCGGCATTATTGACCAGGATATCGATGGGCCCGATTTCCTTCTCGATCCGGTCTACCGCCGCGACCACGGCGGTCCGGTCGGTCACATCGAAGGCCGCCTGGTGCACGATGGCACCGGTCTTCTCCAGGGCCTCGGCGGCGCTGGCCAACCGGTCGGTGTTGCGGCCGTTCAGGATGATCGCGGCCCCGGCCGAGGCCAGCCCGCCGGCCAGTGCGTATCCGATGCCCTGGCTGGACCCGGTGATCAGCGCGCGCTTGCCCGACAGGTCAAAGTACTGCTCTAACAAATCGTCTCACTCCGTTTTGTGATATCATCCAGCGTTACCGGTAACTTTACAAGGATTCAGCCAATGCGCGCCGTGGTCATCCATCAGGCAAAGGATCTACGGATCGAAGATCGCGAAAGCGGCGAGCCGGGGCCGGGCCAGGTGCGTGTCCGTATTGCCGCCGGGGGGATCTGCGGGTCTGATTTGCATTACTATCAGCATGGCGGCTTCGGCGCCATCCGCGTGCGCGAACCGATGATCCTGGGCCACGAGGTGGCCGGCACCATCGAGGCTGTCGGCCCAGACGTCGACGGTTTGTCCGCCGGCCAGCCCGTCGCTGTCAGTCCCAGCCGGCCCTGCGGGGTGTGCGAATACTGCCTGGCCGGCATGCCGAACCACTGTCTAGACATGCGCTTTTACGGCAGCGCCATGCGCATGCCCCACATCCAGGGCGCCTTTTCCGAAACCCTGGTTGCCGAAGCCAGCCAGTGCCACCCCGTGCCCGACGGCATCTCTCTCAACGAGGCCGCCTTCGCCGAACCGCTGTCCGTCTGCCTGCACGCCCTGACCCGCGCGGGCGAGATCCTGGGCAAGCGCGTCCTGGTCACCGGCTGCGGCCCAATCGGCGCGCTGTGCGTCACCGCCGCCCGCCGCGCCGGCGCCCTGGAAATCGTCGCCACCGACGTGATGGACGAACCCCTGACCCACGCAAGGGCGGCCGGCGCTGACCACGCCCTGAACATCGCCGCCGACCCCGAGACTCTAACCCCCTATACGGTCGACAAGGGCCGCTTCGACATCCTGCTGGAATGCTCAGGCAACCAACGCGCCCTGACCGGCGCCCTGGACGCCCTGCGCCCCCGTGCCACCGTCGTCCAGGTCGGCCTGGGCGGCGAGGTCACCTTGCCAATGAACACCCTGGTGGCCAAAGAACTCCAACTCCACGGGACCTTTCGCTTCCACGAAGAATTCGCCTGGGCCGTCAAGCTGATCAGCCAGCGCCTGATCGACGTGCGCCCGCTGCTCTCCCATGTGATGCCCATCGGCCAGGCGGTCGAGGCGTTCGAACTGGCGGGGGACCGGTCGCAGGCGATGAAGGTGCAATTGGCGTTTGGGGGGGTAGGCGAGCGGCGTTGATCAACGCTTCTGGGATTTCCTAAGCGAAAGTCCTATCGTAAAGGGGTCGGACAAAATGCCGCCGCTGCGCCACAGGAATGTTGTGTCCACAATCAAACAGCTTGAGCTTTGCGATCGCTCCACCACGACAGATCGCGGCGGCGAATGTTTCTGCTTGAGTTGAAGGCACTCGGTCATCGCGCTTGCCGTGCAGTATCAACGTTTCTGCTCGGATATTTTCCGCAACATGGATCGCAGACCGCTCCGCGAGGGCACGGGCACTAGTACCAGCTTCACGTTCAATGCTTCGTCTTATCCCTGGCAACGTAGCCTGGTAGGTGGTCGCAAGGTCATAAATTCCCGCTACAAGCACAACGGCTCCGAGGTCTGGATCATTCGCTGCCACCACGGCTGAAGCGGTTGCGCCTCTGCTGACGCCGTAAAGAACAGTCTTCTTGTAATCCACATCTGGTCTCGAACGCAGGTGCCGGAGACCTGCTCGGATAGCTGACTGTGTTGCAGGTCCGCAAAAATCAGGCGGCCCATCGGATGCGCCGTAACCAGGTTGGGAAAGTGATGCCGCGATAACATCGAAATTCGCCGCAAATCTTTCGAGCATCCCGTTTTCGGCTAGGTCGCGCCCCCCAATCCTCTTCCTCTCCTGGTGGCCATGGACGAAGAGAATCAACCCTCGAGCGCGCTGGGTTTCGGGCTCCGCTACGAATAACTCTACATTCCGCCCAGTGAGCTCCTCTGGTCTGAGCAAGATTCTCTGGCCATTTGCCATATGAACCGCCTTCGGTGATCGGCCTCTTCAACTGGACCATTGTTGACCAGCCATAGGAAACACTTACTGGAATTCCGCTCCGCGCTCTAAGCGGACGTCCAGACCGAGAGCGATTGGGTCAAAGCTCATACGGTTTTGAGTCCATCAAGAACCACCGTTGTTGATGCGACGGCTTTGAAACAGGGTTTCTGTCAGCGGGCGGACAAAGCTGGCACTAGGTCCACGCACGGACGATCGGGAAAGCCTTAAGGATTGGACTTCCCGTCATAGCAGGCGAACGCCAGCTTGTTTCCGTCCGGGTCCCGAACGTAAGCCACATAGAACTTGTCGCCGTAGCGTTCCGGGCGGAAACCGGGCTTGCCTTCATCGCTTCCGCCGCCGTGTATCGCGATGTCGTAGAACGCGTCGACGTCAGAGGCCGTCTGAACCCTGAAGGCCGTCATGTCCCCGTTCCCCGCGGTGGCCGGTTCTTCGTCAAACGGGTAACAGGCAAAAAAGCGGGGCACGGTTTCGTCTTCACTGTCCCCCCAGCACGCCACCTGCTGGTCTTCGTAGCACAATGATAATCCCATCTTTTCAAAGATAGGGTCGTAGAACTTCTTCGCGCCATCGAGGTCGCGCGTTCCCACCATCACATAGCCGATCATCACGTGCCCCTCCCGTCCCGCCATTCTTGTGCTGTCATGGATGTAGTGCCCAACGTGGTCGCTGCCAGGTGTTTTCATATCCAGATCGCGAACGGGTGGCGGGCGCTCAGTTTGACCTGCCGCCTATCGCCTTGGCCCGCAGCAAGCTCGCCAAACCCAATACGTTTTTTGTGCGGGCGGTTTCTGGGGCGGCGGCTTACTAGAGTTCGACCAAACGTTCCTCAACTGGCGATGACTGAACGATGGAGCTGTTGGTTGCGCCGAATGGCACGATCTTGTCGATAACCGCTTCCAACTCAGCGACATCGCGGACATAAGCGCGGGCCACAAAGCAATCCTCACCTGATACGCGGTCACAGGCGACGATCTGCGGTGTCTTGCGAATGGCATCGATCATATTCTTCATCTCGCCCGGCAGAGGCCTTGCGCGGATCAGGATCGTAAGTCCATAGCCGAGACGGGACGGATCGATCCGCGCCCCATAGCCGGTGATGATTCCCGCATCCTCCAATCGTCGGACCCGCTCGGCGACACTCGGTGCGGACAGGCCAACCCGCCGTGACAGCTCAGCCCGTGGAATCCGGGCGTCTGCACACAGCTCCCGAAGAATGCGCGCATCAATCTCATCCAGACTCGTTCCTTCGGATCGATGGTTGGAACCGGAGTTTGGCTTTGATTGTGATGCATTTTGCGATTTCGACATACCAGAACGCCATATATTTCGTTTTACTTACCTTGCATCATCGATGGATGGCAGATCAAGCGCCTGAGCATCTAACGTCCACAAGCCCTTCCGGCACCCTGTCGCGCGTTGCACAAGCGGTGCCGCCTCATGCTTGGTTCGCCGTCTCTGCGGTGTTTCACTATCTCGGCCCCGCGTTTGCGGTTCTGCTCTTTCCCGTAGTTGGGGTTCTCGGCATCGCCTGGTTCCGCATCGCATCGGCCGCCCTGGCCTTTGCGCCTATCACCAAACCGTGGCGAACTCTCAAGAACGCCACCAAACGAGAGCGCATTTTGTTGTTCGCGCTTGGCGCCTGCCTGGCTGTGATGAACAGCGCCTTTTACCTGGCGCTCGACAAGCTGCCGATTGCCCTGGTCGCGGCGATTGAGTTCGTTGGAACCATCGGCATTGCTCTCTGGGGGTTGCGCACCGGGCGAAACTACCTCGCCTTTACCGTGGCCATTGTTGGCGTTGCCCTCCTGATCGACGTGCCCTCATTGCTGGCGGCTGATGGTCAGGCGTTTACGTCGGATCTGCTCGGGCTGTTCTGGGCGATCCTGAATGGCGGCTTGTTTGTTCTCTACATCGTCCTAGGCCACAAGATTTCCCAAGGTGGTGCATCGGGTGGCGTGGAACGGCTCGGTGCCGCGATGACGGCAGCCTTTATCTTCGTGATGCCGGTTGGATTCCTGCAGGCGCTCGAGGCCTTCGGCGCGCCGCTGTTGGTTCTTGCGGGAATCGGTGTGGGGCTTTGTTCATCGGTCATCCCCTATGTCTGCGATCAACTCGCCATGTCCCGGTTACCGCGGGCTAGTTTTGCCTTTCTGCTGGCCCTTCTGCCTGCCACGGCCACGATCATCGGCGTGGTTGTCCTGCGCCAGATCCCGAGTGCCGTGGATATCGTTGGCGTCTTGCTCGTGATGGTTGGTGTCGCCATTCACAAGCCCGTGCGTTGATGGCCGGCTTTTGTCCGCCGAGCCTGCGTTTCGATCGCGGCGTGGTTTCGATTGCATCGAACGTTGTTCACGACGAGATTTGCCGCCAAAGACTGTGAGCAAGCACGGATGCCGCTAGCAACCTGGACAATCTACCTCGCGACGGTTCTGGCCCTGATGAGCACGCCGGGACCGAGCCAGCTGTTGATGCTGTCGAACAGCGGTGTGCATGGGTTTCGCCGCTCGCTTGCGACCGCCGCCGGCGATCTTTCGGCAAATGCCTTGCAGATGCTGGCGGCCGGTCTGGGGCTTGCGGCCATCATAGCGGCCTCGGCCACGGCCTTGTCGGTCATCAAATGGGCCGGGGTGGCCTATCTGATCTGGCTGGGTATCAGGATGATCCGGCAGGCCAAACCCGACGATCCCGGCAAGAATACGCGGCGCGCCAGAGCGTCTTTGAAGTCCCTGTGGCTGCAAGGTTTCCTGACCTCGGCCGCGAACCCCAAGGCCGTCGTGTTCTTCGCGGCGCTGTTCCCGCAGTTCATTTCCGCCGAGGCTGCCTTCTGGCCTCAGTTCCTGATCCTGTCCGCCACTTATATCGTCATGGATGGTCTGTTTCTGTCCGCCTACGGCCTCGGATCAAGCTGGATCGTCGCGCGCTTCAAGGGCGATGCGCGCCTGTGGGTCGAGCGTGTCGGCGGCGGCTTCATGATCGGTGCGGCGCTGCTTCTCGGGTTGAAGTCGATTTCCCGGCAGTAGGTATCAAGGGGAACGCTGAGCGGCTGCGTTCGTCAGCTCGGTCGGAACGCCGTTATAAGCATCGGAACCAACCGTCCGTCAGCGACCGCCTCGCCCGAATTTTCCCGCCTTTGCGGCATGTCGTCTCCCATCGCGGCAGAATCGTCCGGCTGACCTTCCGCTGGCGGCGGCGGCGTTATGGGAACGCCGGCAGCATGATCGTGGATGTTTTGGAACCCAGCGTCAGTGAGAAACTGCAACATTTCCTCGGGCGGTGATGCGAAGCTGGTTTCCTCGGTCATGGCCCACGGCACTGGAAAGGTGACCGGACCACCGTTCCCTTGGCCAATATGAGTCAACACATAGACTCCTCCAGGGCGCAGGACGCGGATGGCCTCGCTGAACATTCGCTGCTTGTCCGGCACGTTCATCGTGACGTTCTGGCTCCAGACAGCATCGAAGGTGCCGCCCTCGAACGGCAGGTCCGTTACCGATCCTTTGTGATGCGAAATTTTGTCCGACAGCCCGACCAGCCGGTCGAGATCTTCGGCGGTGCGAACGAATTCCTCGCTGAGGTCAATCGCGGAGACCGTGCAATCAAATCTGTCTACCAGAAACCGGGCAGAGCCACCGATCCCACTGCCCGCATCCAGCACGGTCATGTCTGACCGTATTTGGGCCGCCTCGGCCATCTTTTCCGTCAGGCCGACACCACCATGATGCAACTGATCGACCGGAAACAGCGCTTCGACCGGGACGGTGCCATGGGCCGCATCCTGCAAGTTCAGGGCGGCAAGGATCCGCTCGGCGACATCGCCCTTCGTGTAGTGGGCGGCGACCTCTTTCTCAATTTCTGCCCTGTGCATCGGATGCACTCTATCGATGCTGTGGCGCATGTCCAACGCGACAGATCTAGTTCCCAGGTTTGCTTCGCCGCTTCATCAGGGCGAAATGGGCCAGAATTGCCGCGCCGTAGAGGACGGTCACTGACAACACCATCCCGGCGTTACCGGCGATAGCTAAGATGGCCAGCAGCAGCGGGGTCCCGAGCAGATTGCCGATATTGCCCGTCTGCGCCATCAGCCCATAGGCGAGCGCCTGGCTTTCCGCCTGTTCGTTAAGCTCGGGAACCGCGGAAAAGCTCGCGCCTTGCACCAGGCCAAGGGTGGCGAACAGGGTGATGGCAAGGGCAGCCGGTTGATCCATAGTCAGGTTCAGCAGGATGACGGCGGCGGACAGCGCAAAGCCGATCAGCACGATGGTGACGCTCGACGTAACCCTAAGCAGCATCGGCACCAGCAACAGCGCCGCCGCGATGCTGACAATGGGCATCAACCCAACGGTCAACACGGCCTGCTCGGGCGGAACTTTGCCCGGCAGAATGGCCAAAAGAGACACAAACGTCAGCGTATAGAACAGCCAGCCCGCGCCAGGCGCGGATATCCACGGCGATCTGTAGGCGCGCAGGTGCATTGCCAGCATCCCCGCATGGTCCGTCTTTCTGCCAGCGTCGCGCAGCCCGATTGGCGGTACGTAGAGCGCGATGAGCATCGCTACCGCAAGCATGAAGGCACCGTGCGCGACGAACAGAGATCCGAGCCCGTACGACGCCGCCAGCGGCAGGCCAACCCAGGCGATGAAGGCAAAGGAAACGCCAAAAAACGTGCTCCACAACGTCATGGCCGGTCCGCGATACCTGGCGGAACAGATCTGCGCGATCATGGTCGGTGCTGCGACCACGACAGCCAGATGGGAAATACCCTCCACCAGCCGGCTCGTAAGCATGGCGAAAAACCCGGGAAAACCGGCTTGCCAAACCGATATAACGGCCCCCAGGGCAAGGCCGAGAATGAGAACCCGTTTTGCGCCGAACCGGCCGACCACGGATCCGGCCACGACGCCCAGTGCGGCGCCGAGCAGGCTTATCAGGGAGAGAAGCCAACCAAGTTCGGATCCAGCGTCGGGGTACCTTGCCTGAACATCCGAAAACGGCACCGCGATCTTCGCGAACTGGGCCGCCGCGCCAAGTCCGGCGAACCACAGCAGGAATACGGCGACGATGGCGCGCGATGGACTGACCATGGCCAGTAGCTAACCTGAGTCAGGCTGACAATCCACGCATGAATTATGCGCCCAAACGGATGCCGCTTACCAGGCGCGCGGGCGTCCCGTCGGAGAGATAGATCCGCTCCCACAAAATGCCGCCGGCGCTGATCCGTATGACGGGGTGGATCGCCTCGGACGTAATGAAGGACTTTGGTGCCGGCGACAGCAACTCCCACCAGCCTTCATCCTCCAGCTGGCTTTCGGCGAGCCGTATCTCATCCGTCGCGAATTGCCAAAGCGAAGTCCCGACCAGCCCGCGATCCGTCGACTTCCAATCCCGCGCGCGGCCCTTCGAGTAAGCCAGACAAACATGGCTGGCCTCTTCCACCAGATGAACGCAACCGGCGGACTCTTCGACCAGCCGTTTCAGCGCCGCATCGTCGCCCTTGGCACACGCCAGCACCTGCATAACCGATTGCTGCAGATCCGGATCGGGCGTTTGCGCGCCGCTTTCCCATCTCGAGATCGTTGCCTGATTGACCCTCAGCTGGTGCGCCAAAGCATCCTGCTTGATGCCTGTGGCCCGTCTCAACCGCCGCAGGCGCTTTCCAAAAGCCGGGAAGGCGATGTTGCTGAGTTGTGTCATAGCCTACGATTGCACAAAATGCCCTTCGGTGCGAAGCGCGCCTGGTGCCGTATTGCGCTCCAGCCGGGGCCAACCAGCCGGGTTTGCAGTCAATGCCGGAAGATCAGCTAGAAATTCGCTACGCCGAAGCGGACGACCTTCCGGCGCTGTCGGAATTGTTGCAACAGGCAAACCGTCACTACTGGGGTGACATGGATGGCGCTCCGGCGATGGCTGGGGCATCGGCAGACGCGATGGTCAGCGGCCGATCGGGCAGCAAGGCGATCATCGCCTGGGTTGCCGGCATACCCCAGGCCTTCGCAACGATCAGCGTTCTGCATCCCGCCCTCACCGAGCACGGCGCGCTCTTCATGAAGGACCTGTTCGTCGCCGACACCGCCCGTGGTACCGGCATCGGAACCCATCTCATGCACCACCTGGCAAACCTGGCGGTGGAGCTTGGGTGCAAGCGGTTCGATTGGACGGCTGAAACGGATAACCCCAACGCATTGGCGTTCTACGGCAAGCTCGGCGCGCCTCGCGTGCAGGAAAAGGTCTATTACCGGCTCACCGGAGAGACGTTGGCCGAATTTGCGGCCGCAGCGGAGACGACGACGTCAGCCAAGTCTTAGTCGTCAGCTTCGCTAAAGAAGGTCAACCTATTCCCAAACGGATCCGTCAGAGTCGCCTCCACCGTGCCCCAGGGTGTCCTGGTACCCTCGCCCGGCCTGGCGAATTTGTATTGTTTGTCGGCCAGGCTTCGGCAGTAGGCATTCACATCGTCGATTCCGATCCGCACCTGCGCCCCGGGGCAGGCATCCCCGTGATGTTCGGACAGGTGAAGCGCGCACCCCGAATGCGTTACGCCCATATAGAGCGGGTAACCCTCGTCAAAACGGTGTTCGAACGACACGGAAAAGCCCAGGAAATCCAGATAGAACTCCCGGGCTTTGGCCTCGTCGAAAATGCGTAGGATCGGCGTGGCCGGGCCGAGGCTTACCACTGTCCCAGCCCCCCTAACCACCTAGGGCCGCTGCACGCCCGCCGTGTTCAGCATGATCGAGTAGATCGAGCTGGAAGCCGCGATGAACAGCCGGTTCTTGTCTGGCCCGCCAAAGGTGCAGTTGGCGATCTTTTCGGGGACCATGATCTTGCCCAGTCGATGCCCGCCCGGCTCGAACACCTGGATGGAGTCTTCGGAACTGGTGAAGACGTTGCCGTGGATATCCACCCGAAATCCATCGGCCAGGCCAGGCTCGATATCGGCGAACAGGCGGCCATTTGCCAGGCTCTTGCCGTCCACCACGTCGAACACGCGGATATGGTGCGGCCCGTTCGGATCGTGCGAGGCGCCAGTGTCGGCGATGTAGAGCAGGCTTTCGTCAGGCGAAAAACAGATCCCATTCGGCTTGTCGAAATCATCGGCGACGATGGAGATGTCCTTGCTCTCCGGATCGAAGCGAAAAACGTAATTGGCGCCCAGCTCGCTGTCGGCCTGATAGCCCTCATGGTTGGACAGGATGCCGTAGGGTGGGTCGGTGAACCAGATCGTGCCGTCCGACTTGACCACCAGATCGTTGGGCGAGTTCAGCTTTTTGCCCTGGTAGTTGTCGACCAGCACGGTGATCGAGCCGTCTTCCTCGGTGCGGGAGATGCGCCGCCCACCATGTTCGCAGGAGACCAGGCGGCCCTGCAGGTCGCGCGTGTGGCCGTTGGTGAAATTGGCAGGCTCGCGGAAAACGCTCATGCCGTCGGCATCGGACCAACGCAGCATCCGGTTGTTGGGAATATCGCTCCACAGCAGGTATTCGCCCTCGGCGAAATAGACGGGGCCTTCCGCCCAGATGCAGCCGGTGCAATGTTTGACGAGCTTGGAATCGGGCAACAGCAGGGCGCCCATACTCGAATCGAAAACCTCGATGCCCTCCCAGGCCATGGTCATTCTCCTTTTATTGGCGGCAGCGGCAGATCGCCGCCCGCGGGTTCGGTCAGATGCGCCTCGATCATCGCCTCGCTGACGCCGACCAGATCGCCAGGCTGCCAGCGCGGCGAGTTGTCCTTGTCGATCAGCAAGGCTCGGATGCCTTCGAAAAAATCGTGCCCCGCCATGCAGCCTTGCGAGGCCCGGAACTCCCAGAACAGCGCATCCTCGATCGTCGGGTCGGGACAGCGCGTCAACAACCGGTGGCTCAGCTTGAGAGAGGTTGGCGACTTGCCGTCCATCATGGCGGCGATTTCCGTCCCCAGCGGGTCGGCATCGGCTTTCAGCGCCTCCAAAATGGCTGCGACCGAGCCGGCATCGAAGCAACGGTCAATCACCGGCTGCTTTGCCGCAAGGTCTGACTCGCCGGGCGGTTCGACGAACTCGGCAATCGCCTCAGTTGGCTCTTCGGCCAACAGCAGCGCCGCGCGCAGATCGTCCAGCCTGCCGGATGGCACGAATGAATCCGCCAGACCGGCCCAGATGGCATCGGCCCCCCCGATGCGCGCACCTGTCAGGCCCAAATAGAGGCCGATCAGGCCTGGGCAGCGATTGAGGAACCAGCTGGCCCCGATATCGGGCAGAAAGCCAATGCCTGTTTCCGGCATGGCCAGCATCGTCCGCTCGGTGACGATCCGGTGGCTGCCATGAACCGACAGCCCGCAACCCCCGCCCATGACGATGCCGTCCATCAGTGCGATATAGGGTTTGGGAAAATGATGGATGGCCCGGTTCATGGAATATTCGGAGACGAACATCTCCCGGGTCAGCGAATCGCCCGCCTTGCCGGCCTTGGCGACGGCGACCACATCGCCGCCAGCGCAGAAGGCCCGGTCGCCGGTTCCTTCAATCAGCACGGCCTTGACCGAGGGGGTCTCAGCCCAAACAGCGAGCTGTCCGGCGATGGCATCCGCCATCGAACGGTTTAGGGAATTCAGGGCTTTCGGCCGGTTGAGGAGGATATGGGCGGTGGCGCCGTGGTGGCTAAACAGGACGTCCGGTTCGGTCATTCGAAAAATAGAGCCGTCTGTAAGATGATACCAATCGGGTCGAGAAAACACGCTTGTCGCCCAGATGGCCAGAGCGAATTGGGCCGGTCAATGATTGTATGCGTGTCGGAGGCTGCCTACGTCTTGGCCGACCGGCAAGGAGACAGTGATGTCACAAGATTCCATCGTCATCGCAGGCATGGCCCGCACGCCCATGGGCAGCTTTCAAGGCGAATTGAGTGGCCTGACGGCGCCTGATCTCGGGTCGGCCGCCATCGCGGCCGCTCTGGAGCGAAGCGGTGTCGGCACCGACGGCGTGGACGAAGTCTTCATGGGGTGTGTGCTGCCGGCCGGTGTCGGCCAGGCACCTGCCCGTCAGGCGGCCCTCAAGGCCGGTTTGCCGCTGCCTGTCGCGTGCACCACGGTCAACAAAGTGTGCGGCTCGGGCATGAAGGCGGCGATGCTCGGTCACGACGTCATCAAGGCCGGGAGCGCCGATATCGTGGTGGCGGGTGGCATGGAGAGCATGACCAACGCCCCCTATCTGCTGGACAAGGCCCGGGGCGGCTATCGCCTGGGCCATGGCGCGGTCAAGGATCACATGTTCCTGGACGGGCTGGAGGATGCCTACGAGCCGGGCCGCCTGATGGGGACCTATGCCGAAGATACGGCCGAGGCCTATCAGTTCACCCGCCAGGCCCAGGACGAGTTCGCGCTGACCTCGATCGGCCGGGCGCAGAAAGCCTTGGAGGATGGGTCCTTTGCCGCCGAGAGCGTGGCCGTTGAGGTGCCTGCCGGCCGCAAGGGCACGATCCGGGTCGGCCAGGACGAGCTTCCCCGTCAGGCCAGGCCCGAGAAAATCCCAACCCTCAAGCCGGCCTTCCGCCCCGATGGCACAGTCACCGCCGCCAACTCCTCCGGCATTTCGGATGGAGCCGCCGCCCTGGTCCTGATGGGTGAGCAGGAGGCCGAACGGCGAGGGCTAACGCCCCTCGCCCGCATCGTGGGACATGCCAGCCATGCTCGCGAGCCTTCGAAATTCACAACGGCCCCCATCGGGGCCATGCAGACGCTTTTCGACCAGTTGGGCTGGTCGCCAACCGAGGTCGATCTTTACGAAGTCAACGAAGCGTTCGCCGTCGTCACGATGGCCGTCATGCAGGAACTCGACCTGCCTCACGACAAGGTCAACATCCATGGCGGTGCCTGCGCTTTAGGACACCCCATCGGCGCATCGGGCGCCCGCATCATCGCCACTCTGATCGGCGCGATGCAAAAGCACGACCTCAAGCGGGGCGTGGCTAGCCTGTGTATCGGTGGGGGCGAGGCCACCGCGATTGGGATTGAGCGTCTTTAAATTCGGGGCAGCGGGATCTCGCTGGTTTCCTTGATTGTCTTGACGACGATGCGTGACTGCACGTCCTGAACCAGCCCTTCGGCCAGCAGGTAATCACGCAAAAACCGGTCATAGGCGCCGACATCGCTGGTCATGACCTTGATCAGATAGTCCGAGGCGCCGGTCATCATCTCGCACAGCACGACTTCCGGCCAGCGGCCCATGGATTGCTCGAACCGGCCCAGGTTCTCGCTGCTGTTGTCGGCCAGCTTGATATAGGCATAGACCACGAAGCCGACGCCCAGTAGCTGCGGATCCAGCTGAGCCGATTGGCGGCGAATAATGCCGGCTTCCTGCAGCCGTTTGACCCGCCGCCAGCAGGGCGAGGTCGACAAACCGACGCGCCGGGCAAGCTCCGCCATCGGCAAAGTGCAGTCGCGCTGCAACTCTTTCAGGATCTTAACGTCTATACGATCGAGATTTTCCATGGTTCGCTTCGGGTGGCGGAAAATTTTGCGCCGTTGACCCTGTTGTCGGCAAAATTGGAAAAGCAATGCCAGGATCGGCGACGTATATTTGTTATCGTTAGAATAACACCTGCGATGGGCCCGTGCGAGGGTTGCTTGCCGGTCACCATAGCAGAGCCAAGGATACGCCTGGGATGGACCGCCGAGAGGACAAAAAGGGCAAAGCCCTGCCGTCCGAAACCTACGAGATGACCGATGGTCGGGTGCTGATGACCGGCACCCAGGCGCTGGTCCGGCTGTTGATCGATCAGGCACGGCGCGACGAGGCTGCGGGTTTGAGGACGGCCGGTTTCGTTTCCGGCTACCGCGGTTCGCCCCTGGCCGGGCTGGATGTTCAGCTGCAGCGAGCCCATGGCGCGCTGGATGCCGCTCAAATTCGCTTCGAACCCGGCATTAACGAGGATCTCGCCGCCACCGCCGTTTGGGGCACCCAGGAAGTACCCAAACAGAAGGGCGCCAACGTCGATGGCGTGTTTGGCCTTTGGTATGGCAAGGCGCCGGGCCTGGACCGGTCGGGCGACGCCATCCGCCACGCCAACGTTGCAGGAACAGGGCCGACCGGCGGCGTGCTGGCCGTCTCGGGCGATGATCCGCTGGGCAAATCCTCGACGCTGCCGTGTCAAAGCGAGCAGGCCTTTGTCGATCTCGAAGTACCGTTTTTCGCACCGGCCAGCGTGGCCGAGGTCCTTGAGTACGGCCTGCACGGCTTCGCCCTGTCGCGCCATAGCGGGTTGTGGTCGGGCATGGTTGCCACCGCCGACACGATGGACGCGACGGCCACCATCGATGTCTCCCTGGACACGCCCCGGATAAAGGTTCCCGCAGGCGAGACCGCCAACCAGCCCTTCCCCGGCCGGTTGATGCTGGTCGAGCGGCTGTCGGTCGAAAAAAGTCTGCGCGATGTCCGGCTGCCGGCGGCGCTCGATTACATCCGGGCCAACGGCCTGAACCGCATCGTTTGGGACAGCCCCACCCCGCGCCTAGGCATCGTGGCCGGCGGCAAGGCCTGGATGGTGCTGATCGAAGCGCTGTCGATGATGGGCATTGATGCCCAGACCGCCGCCATGGCCGGCATTCGCCTGTGCAAGATCGGCGTGCCCTGGCCGCTCGAGCCCGAGCTGATGGGTGTTTTCGCCGACGGGCTCGACTCCGTGCTGGTGGTCGAAAGCAAGCGGCCCTTGCTGGAATCCCAGCTTAAACAACAGCTCTTCAACCTGCCCGAACAGCGCCGCCCGACCGTCGTCGGCAAGACCGATGCCGAGGGCAAACCGCTGCTGCCGGTTACCGGCGAGGTCGCGGTCGAAAACATCATCCAGGCGATCCTGGGCCTGCTCGACCGGAACCACCAGACCCCGGCCATGCACGAGGCGGCGGTGCGCGTCCGCAAGGCGCGCGAGGCGGCCCAGGCGCTGACCAACGGCGCGGCCCGCATTCCCTATTTCTGCTCCGGTTGCCCGCACAGCAGCTCGACCAACGTGCCCGACGGCTCGACCTCCCTGTCCGGCATCGGCTGCCATATCATGGCTCAGTGGATGGACCGCGAGCAGGGCGGCACGACCCATATGGGGGCCGAAGGCGCCTCCTGGATCGGCATGGCGCCTTTCATCGATGGCGCCCATACCTTCGTCAATATCGGCGATGGCACCTATCAGCATTCCGGGTTGATGGCGATTCGCGCCGCCGCGGCGGCCAAGGCGCCGATCACCTACAAGATCCTGGTCAACGACGCCGTGGCGATGACCGGCGGCCAACAGGTCGACGGCGCGCTGACGGTCGATCAGATCGCCCGCCAGGTGGCCGGCGAGGGGGTCGAGCGCGTCGTCGTGGTCGCCGAACAACCTGAGCGCCACAAGACCGCCGATCTACCGGCCGGCACCACCGTCAGGCCAAGGGCGGAGATGGACGCCGTCCAGCGCGAGCTGCGCGAGTATCCCGGCGTTTCCGTCCTGATCTTCGACCAGGTCTGCGCGGCCGAAAAACGTCGCCGGCGCTCGCGGGGACTCTACCCGGATCCGCCCCAACGCCTGTTCATCAACGATCGGGTTTGCGAAGGCTGCGGGGATTGTTCGGTCAAATCGAATTGCATCTCCGTCGAACCGCTGGAAACGGTCTTCGGCACCAAACGCCAGATCAACCAGGACAGTTGCAACAAGGATTTCTCCTGCTCCGATGGCTTCTGCCCCTCCTTCGTGCTGATCGATGGGGCCAAGCGTAAAAAACCGGACGTCGATGCCCAGGCCATCAAGGCCCGCGCCGACAAGCTGATCCAGCCCGATCCGGTTTCGGTCGGCGCCGGCTTCTCCATGCTGTTCACCGGCATCGGCGGCACGGGCATGACGGCGGCTTCCGGCATGCTGGCCCGGGCGGCGGAAATCGAAGGGTTGGAAGTTGCCACCCTGGATATGGTCGGCCTGGCGCAAAAGGGTGGCGGGGTGGCCAGCCATGTACGCTTCGCCACCGCCGGCACGCCCCTTTACGGCGTCCATCTGGGACCCGGCCAGGCTGATGTGCTGATCGCCAGCGATTTGCTGATGGCCACGGGTGAGCCGGCCCTGGCCCTGATGGATGCCGGGCGCACCCGCGCCGTCGCCAACGGCCAGATCGCCCCGACGGCCGATTTCGTCCTGCACCAGAGCCTGCCCTACCGCGATCAGGAGGTGCTCAGCCGCCTGGCCTCTGCCGTGAAGAGCGTGCAGGCCCGCGACGTCACTGCCGCTGCCAAACAGGTTCTGGGCGACAGCATCTTTGCCAACATGATGCTGATCGGCATGGCCGCCCAGGCTGGTCTGCTGCCCCTGCGCATCGAGGCAATCGAACAGGCCATCCGGCAAACCGGCCTGGCCGTGGATAAGAACATCGCCGCCTTCCATGCCGGCCGCCTGCTGTCCGAAGAAAACGTGCCGGCGCGGATCGAGCAGACCTCCGAAACGGCGGCGGGCCTGGCGGATCGTTTCGAGGCCGAGTTGGTGGGGTACCAAAACGCCGCCTATGCCAGCCGCTATCGGCGTCTGGTCGATCAGGTGGCGCAGGCCGAACGCGCGGTGAAACCGGACCAGGAAAAGCTGGCCGAAACTGTCGCCCGCAACCTGTACAAGCTCATGGCTTACAAGGATGAGTATGAGGTGGCGCGGCTCTACAGCGAGCCGGCCTTTCGCCAGGGCTTGGAACAGCAATTCGAGGCGCCCGAGAAACTGTCGGTCAAGCTGGCGCCGCCGCTTTTGGCCCGCCGCGATCCGAACACGGGCCGGCCACGCAAGATGACGTTTGGCCCCTGGATATTCACCGCATTCGGCGTGTTGCAGCGCCTCAAGAGCCTGCGCGGCACGCCGTTCGACCCGTTCGGCCGGACGGCCGAACGCAAGGCCGAGCGGGCGCTGATTACCGACTACGAACAGACGATCAAGAAACTCATTGATGGGTTGGGCCCTGGCAATCACGGGGTGGCATGCGACATCGCCGCCATCCCCCAGGACGTTCGAGGTTTCGGTCCAATCAAGGAAAAGGCGATCAAGAAGGCGGCGGTCAAACAGGCCGCGCTGATCGCCCGCTTCGCCCCGGAGGCCAAAAAGGCGCCGGTGCGAGAGGCCTTGTCCCAAGCGGCGGAATAAGCCGACCGGATCGACGCCACATCGCCCCAAGACATGCGCATGAGGTCATGATGAGCAGCTTTTTCGACCATACCGACTTCGATCACCATGAAACGGTGATGTTCGCCGAAGATGAAGCGAGCGGTCTGCGGGGCATCATCGCGGTTCACAGCACGGCCGCCGGCCCGGCCTGTGGCGGCGTCCGCTACTGGGCCTATGACGATGATCAGGCGGCCCTGTCGGACGTGCTGCGCCTGTCGCGCGGCATGACCTACAAGAACGTCATGGCCGACCTGCCCCTGGGCGGCGGCAAGTCCGTCATCATCGCCGATCCCAAGCGGCCGAAAGATGCCGCCCTGATGGCCGCGTTCGGCCAGGCGGTGCACCGGCTGGGCGGGGCCTATATTGCGGCGGAGGATGTCGGCATCACCGTCGATGATGTGATGGCCATGCGCGCGGTGACGCCCCACGTGGCCGGCACCCGCAAATCGGGCCAAGGCGCTGGCGATCCCTCTCCCTACACGGCCTTGGGCGTCTTTCTGGGTCTGCAAGCCTCGGCCCGGTTTGGCCTGGGTATCGGATCTCTTGCCGGCGTGCGGGTCGGTGTGTTGGGCCTGGGCGCGGTCGGTATGAAGCTGGCCAATCATTTGCATGAGGCAGGCGCCCATCTGATCGTCGCCGACATCAACGCCGATCGGGTCGAACAGGCCGTCAAGCAATGGAACGCAGAAGCCGCCAGCCCCGACGACCTGCCATCCTTGCCCATGGATGTCTTCGCCCCGTGCGCTCTTGGCGGGGTTCTGACGGCAGAAGCGATTGCAAATCTTCAGGCCAAGGTCGTCGCCGGCGCGGCCAACAATCAGCTGGCCGACGAACGCTGTGGCGAGCTGTTGCACCGGCGCGGCATCCTCTATGCGCCGGACTATGTGATCAACGCGGCAGGCGTCATCCAAGTGGCCACCGAGATAACCCCGGCCGTCACGGCCGAGGGTGCCAAGGCCCGGATCGAAGCCATACCCGACCGTCTGGCCGCCATCTTCCAGCGGGCGCGCAACGACCGTCGCCCGACGGACGAGATTGCCGATACGATTGCTCGGGAAAAACTGGCGGCGCTACCGCCCAGGATGGCGAGTGCGGCTTAGGCCGCCTCGTCCCCTCGCCAGATCCGGTCGACGAAACCCCACACCTTCTCGGCGATCCAAAGCCCCCCGACCGTGTAGATCAGCATGATCGGGTAGCGCAGGTCGCCGGTGAAGGGATGCCGTACCCAGCTCCAAAAGGTCGGCCAGCCATAATAAAGCCCGGCCGCCACGGCGATGGCGAACACCATCCCGACGAGGCGGTAGGTCATGCTCATAGGATTTCGAGGCTCGACTGATCGATCTTGAAGATCAGCAAATCGTCCCGCCGTTCCACATCGCCGGTCAGGGCGACGTTCAGCGAGACAAAGCGGCGCACCATCTCCATCAGCGGCTGACCCTCCTTATCGGCCAACAGAAACCAGGTTTCCGTCCCATCCGGCGCTGTGGTGACGAAGCCCGGCGGCACGCCGCCAATCAGGCACAGGTTGGCGCAGCCCATATGGGCCTTGTCGCGCCCCGGCCGCATGGCGCCGATATAGCATTTGGAATCGACCACCTCGCCCTTCAGCGTGTGGGTTCCCAGATCCTCCACCTCGGCCGGGGTAAAGCCGTCCAGCACCGAGGGGTCTTCGGCTGGGCGCAGCCGCACCTTGCCGCCGACCTGCAACAGCATGGTGCCGTTGTGGATGATCAGCGTCCCGCCGGCATCGACCTGGATGTTGCCCAGCTCGTTGGCCAGATCCTGCACCCCGCGCTTGCCGCCGCCGGACAGGGCGATCGACCAAGGCTCGGGATGGTTCTCATCGGGCGGCAGCCGCAGGATGGGATAGGGGCCCGGTTCCAAAACCCCCGTTACGGTCTGGTATCCCAGATCAAAGCGAAACCGCCCGGGTCCCGGATCGCGCTGGGTGGCCAGTAACGCAGCCCCGGCGCCGATGGCCAACCCGATCATCACGGCGGCGGCCACCGCGCTGAACAGGGCGATCTGCTTCGGCGTCGGCAGATAGCCGACATAGAACGGGTCGGATTTGGCGTTGTCGTCCATGTCTCAGACCGTCATTGCCACGGTGATGGGTTCTATGAACGTACCTGGGGGTTCGGCCTTGGTGTTGATCATCACTTTGTCGCCATCCAGCGACAGGTGATAGGTCGCCACTTTTTCCGTAAACGGCGGCGGCGAACAGCCATCTTCGGGCCGGTACTGATAGCCATGCCAGGGGCAGGTCACGCAGCCATCGATGATCTTGCCTTCGCCCAACGGGCCATTCTGGTGGGCGCACAGATTTGAGATGGCCGAGATCTTGTCGCCATAGCGGAAGATCGCCGCCCTTTCGCCGGTGGGCAGGGTCACGGTGTGGCCGCGCCCGTCCTGCAGCTCACCCAGCCGGGCACCCAGCACCCAATCGCTCGCCGCGGGGGCCTGATCGCCGGCCCGCTCGGCAAACCCGGCGCCCAGATGCAGCCCGGCTACCAGCACCAGACAGCCCCCGAACAGGATCGGGTAGAGTGGGTGATGCTCGGATTGCAGCGTGCCCAAGGCGATGTGCATGGCCAGGCTGCCATAGGCGACATAAACGCCCATATGCAGCGTCTTCCAGACCGGGGGCGTCAGGAAATTCAGCCAGAAATCATGGCTGGTCACCGCCATGACGAACAGGATGACCAGGGCGACGATGCCAAGCCATTCGAAGGGAAAACCCAGAAACGAGGTGGCGTTGTTGGAACTGGAAAGCAGCGAGACCAGCGGGTCGACGGTGCCGAAGGAATGATACCACTGACGAACGACATTCACGTGGGCCAGGGCCACGATAAAGGTCATCACCCCGAAATGCCGGCGGTTGTACAGCAGCGGCACGAACCGCTTGTCCAGCCGCGCCAAGGGGCCGATGCATAGGATGATGGTCAGCATGAAAAACGCGCAGGTGCCAAAGGCCCGCATGCGCACGATGGCGCCGTCCAGCGGCCGCCCCTCATACAACCAGCCCGGCGCCCATTTGATCGAAAACCAAAGATAGACGGCCACACCGGCCAACAGAATGGCGTCATAGAACAGCTTATTGCGGTTCCAGATGACCGGACGGTACTGGACGCTCATTGCCCGGCCCCGCTTTCGCTGGTGAAGACGGTTTCCTCAATCGGTGTCGGTTGCCGCAAGGCAATGGCGGCGATGAAGCCGATGCCGACGATGATCGTCAGTGCCAGCCACAAGGTGCGGTGGGCCCGCCGGTGCGAAACGCGCATCTAGCCGTGCCCTCCGCCTGTGGCGTCTTCCCGTTCCAGCTGCAACCAGCGCCGGATGACAAGGGGCCACAACCCGACGACGCCGGGGATCAGCATGACGCGAAACAGATAGCTGCCACGGGATCCGGGATCGATCCGGTCGATGCCGATCAACAGAAACGCCACGGCCACGACGGCCCCGACGCCGGCGTAGATCTGCAAGGCCATAATCAGCCCTTCGGCAAAGCTCATGCGTCCATCCCAGGAGTGCGCAAGATGCTAACCACTTGATACGGCAGAGTTGGCCCACCGGACAACCATGGATCCATCACAACCGTTCGGTCACCAGCGCAATATGCTGCCGCAATCGATACACCGTATGGGCATAAGTCAGCGGCACTTCAACATCCAGCGCCGCCTGGTCAATTTCTTGTAAGCGTTTTTGAGTGGCCTGCTTGGCCTCGGCGGTGGGATTGGCTCGATAGGTATCCTCGGCCGCCTCGACTTCCTTGTACCAGCGGTTCACCCGCGACCGCATGCGCCAGGCATAAAAAGGCGGGAAGATGCGGAACAGCGGTAACGCCAAGGCGATCAAGGGGATCAACAACACCACCGCCCGGTCGATGAAGTCGGCCACCCAGAAGGGCAGGAACCGCTGCAAAAACGGCGGCCCGCGTTCCAAAAAACGCCGCGCTTCGGTTCGAAGTGGAAATTCCAGATGCGAAGCGGACGGGTACGTCCCCGCCTCATGGAACGGCCCGGTCAGCCCGTGAACCTCGGCCGCCGCCTGCATGAACAGCGAGACCAGCGTCGGGTGCAGCGAATCCTTGGCAACCAGATTGGCCGTCGGCGCTGGCAGGGTCGTGTCGAAGGGCGGCATGTCCGTTTGCAGGTTCAGCGCCCCGCGATGCACGGTGACCAGGGTCATAAAGCGGTGGCGCTGGGCCAACCCTTCGGCCCGCACCAGATCCATCAGTCTGATGCCGGGTTCAGCCGTTAAGGTGGCGATCACCGGCGCATCGGGCGAGGCGACGTAAAAAGCCGCATCGATCTCGCCGGCGATCAAGGCTTCCGCGCCCTCCCGTCCGGACAGTTCCAGCCAGCCCGGCAAATCAACCAGCCCGACATCGGCGAACAGGCGAATGGCCAGGGACCGGGTGCCGCTTCCCTCGGGTCCGATGGCAACCCGCAGCCCCTCAAGATCATCCAACCGCCGGAGTGCCTGTTCGCCGCGATAAAAGATCCAGAGCGGTTCGGAAAACAGGCTGCCCAGCGAGGACAGCGCCGCCTCTTCCTCGTGTCCTTCCGGTCCCGAGGTGCCCCCTTGCACCAGCGCGATCTGAACCGGACCTTCCTCATCGCGCAGCAGGCTGAGATTTTCGATCGAACCGGCTGTTTCCAGGATCTCCAGCTCGATCCCTCGTTGGGCCAGGAAAGTGCGATAGCGGCGGGCATAACCGAAATAGGCGCCGTCGATGGACCCGGCGGCCATGGTGATGGTGCGCGGCGGGGCCGGTTCGACAAAGCGATAGGCGATCCACAGGCCAACGATCAGCAAAATCAGCGCCGGGGCCAGCAGCACGGCCACGTTCCGTGCATCGCTTTTGAAGCGCGGCTTTGTCATGAACCCGGCGCCAATACCGCCCGGACGAAAACATGGACGATTTGTAATCCGGCTGTAAGGCGTCGTTCACCTTGGCCGCACACCTGAGCGAGCAGTGCATTTTTCTCGCTGTGTGATGACAAAGGAGTCTCGCCGATGATCATGGCCAATTGTCTGGAGACAGGACTGCCCCGCAAGACCATGTTGTATGGCACGGTTTTGGCTTTGTTTTCAACGCCAGCCCTTGCCGGTGGGCCGGAGGGGTTTGCCGATATTGCCGAAGGCGCCTCGCCCGCCGTCGTTACCGTTTTGACCGAAGGCGGTACGAACGGAACCGAGCAGTTTGGTCCTAACGACCCCAACCGAGAATTTTTCGAGCGCTTTTTCGGCGATCGCGGGGTGCCGTTCGCGATGCCCGGCCGGCCCCAGCCCCGCAACGGGCTTGGCTCCGGTTTCATCATCGATGAAGACGGGATCATCGTGACCAACAACCACGTGATCGAGGGGGCCGAGCAGATCACCGTGGTCCTGGATGATGGACAGCGTCTCGTGGCGACCTTGATCGGCGCCGATGAGAAAACCGACCTCGCCGTGCTCGAGGTGGAGGCCGAGGTCGATCTGCCCACCATCGAGTTCGGCCAAACCGATGATCTGCGGGTCGGCGACTGGGTCGTGGCCTTGGGCAACCCGTTCGGCATCGGCGCCACCGTAACGGCCGGTATCGTCTCGGCCCTCAGCCGGGATATCCACTCTGGCCCCTACGATGATTTCATCCAGGTCGATGCGCCCATCAACCGCGGCAATTCGGGCGGGCCGCTGGTTGATGGCGATGGGGACGTGGTCGGCGTAAACACGGCCATTTTCTCACCCAGCGGCGGCAGTGTGGGGATCGGCTTTGCCATTCCGGCCGAATTGGCCGAACGGGTCGTTGCCGATCTCATGGATGACGGCCAGGTCGAACGCGGCTGGATTGGTGTCGGCATCCAAACCGTCACCCCCGACATCGCGGAATCCCTGGGTCTTGAGGTTGCCGAAGGGGCCTTGATCGTCAATGTGACGCCGGACAGCCCGGCTGCACGCGCCGACCTCCAGGTGGGCGACGTGATCCTGTCGTTCGGCACGACCGAGATCGAGACCCTGCGCGATCTGACCCGCATCGTCGCTGACCAGCCGGCAGGCACCGATATCGGCCTAACCGTCTGGCGCAACGGGGCCGAAACCGAGCTAAACCTCGAAGTCGGACAGTTGAAGGAAGAGCGTGTCGCGGGCCTGCCAGATCCGTCGGGGGATGAAAACCTCTCCAGCCTGGCCAGCTTGGGCCTAGAGGTGACGGAGATGAGCGGTTCGGTCGTGGTCACCGACGTGGCTCCCACGGGCCCGGCTTCTCGCCAAGGGGTTCAACAGGGTGACGTCATCGCCCGCCTTGGAACGGAGCAAATCGGCAGCATCGATGATCTGATGGACGGGCTCGATGCGGCCAAGGCGGAGGGCGACACCAATGTGCTGGTGTTGGTCGAACGGGATGGCAATGCCCGCTTCCTAACCTTCGATCTGACCGTCTCCTAGTCGACTTCTTAGTCGGCGGCCCAGCTCCGGAAAAGTGAAAGGGTGGCCTGCGCCCGAATCGGCCACCCTTGAACTTTTCTGCACTTGCCCTTCATTGCAGGGCGGAACGATGAAGATCCTAATCGTCGAAGATGACCTAAAAACGGCGGAATATGTCCGTAAAGGGGTCGAGGAGAGCGGTCATTCGGCCGACACCGCCCATGCCGGCACCATCGGCCTGGAGATGGCAACCTCGCGCCGATACGACGTCATGATCGTCGACCGCATGCTGCCGGAGATGGACGGCCTGACCATGATCGGCCGGGCACGGGAACTTGGTGTCGAAACGCCGGCCCTGATCCTCAGCGCCCTAGGCAAGGTCGATGACCGGGTCGAAGGGCTGCGGGCGGGCGGCGATGACTATCTGACCAAGCCTTTTGCCTTTACCGAGTTGCTGGCGCGGGTGGAGGTACTGGCCCGCCGCAAGGATGACGGGATGACCGTCACCAACCTCAAGCTGGCCGATCTGACGATGGATTTGCTGGCCAGAACCGTCAGCCGAGCCGATCGGCCCATCGATTTGCAGCCGCGCGAGTTCAAGCTGCTTGAGTACTTCATGCGGCGGCCTGGCCAAGTGTTGACCCGCACCATGCTGCTGGAAGGGGTCTGGGATTATCATTTCGATCCGCAGACCAACGTCATCGACGTTCATATCAGCCGCCTGCGGGGCAAGATCGACAAAGGGTTCGACCGGCCCTTGCTGCATACCGTGCGCGGAGCAGGCTACTGCCTGCGTGAGGCTTGATCTATTTCGCACGGACGTCGGCCTTCCGGCTGGCGTTGGCCTATCTGGGGCTGTTTTGCGGTTCGGTGCTGTTGCTGTTCGGAGTGCTGTACACCGGCACCGTGACCCTGACCGACCGGCAAACCCGCGAGATCATCGCCGCCGAGGTGCGCGGCCTGGCCGAACAGTATGAAACCCGGGGCCTGTCTGGTCTGGCGGCCGTCATCGAAGAACGGTCAGGCGATGAGGGCGATGGGGTTTATCTGTTGGTCGATCGGTTCGGCCGGGCCATCGAGGGTAACCTGACCGCCTGGCCTGCGGGTGCGGATACGAACCAGCCTTTTTCCGAGCTGACCCTGCTGCGGCGCGAAGGTGAGGACTTTTCGCCCCATACCGTGCGCGCCAGGGCCTTTGCGCTGCCCCAGGGCATCCGGTTGCTGGTCGGCCGGGATGTGCATGCCAGCGAACAATTCCGCCGCCGCATTATCGAGGCCTTTGCCTGGGCCCTGGGGCTTACCGTGTTGCTCGGCCTGTTGGGCGGTTGGCTCTTTGCCCGCCGGCTTTTGGCCCGGGTCGACGCCGTCGGCACCGCCGCCAGCGGCATGATCGAAGGCGATCTGTCGGGCCGCATTACGCCCGATGGCAGCGGGGACGAATTCGACCGCCTGACGGCCCAGCTCAACGACATGCTGGCCCGCAACGAAAAGTTGATGACCGGCATGCGCCTGGTCACCGACAGTCTGGCCCACGATCTGAAGGGGCCGCTCACCCGCTTGAAGGGCCGGATCGAGCTGGCGCTGCGTGCCCCCGAAGACCAGCGCGACGACCGGGCCGCCTTGACCGATGTCTTGGCCGAGGCGGACAGGGCCCTCTCGCTTTTCGAGGGTTTGCTGCGCATCGCAGAGGCTGAATCCGGCCTCACGCGCGCCGACTTTGCCGATCTGGATCTAAGCGAGTTGGTGCTCGGTGCCGTCGACCTCTACGAACCCGTCGCCGAGGAACAGTCGATAGAGATCGTTACGTCGATCCCCGGCAATCTCACGGTTCATGGCCACGGCCGCCTGATTTCCCAAGCCGTCGCCAACATCCTGGACAATGCCGTCAAATACGTCCCGCCGGGGGGACGTATCGAGGTATCGACCGAACAAGAAACCGACGGGCCCGTAACACTGACCATCGCCGATAGCGGGCCTGGCATCACGGAGGAGGACCGCGAAAGGGTGCTGAACCGCTTCGTCCGGCTTGATGAGGCCCGCAGCACCGCAGGCTCGGGCCTGGGGCTAAGCCTGGTCGACGCCGTTGCCCGGCTGCATGACGCAAAGCTCACACTGGATGACAATCAGCCGGGCTTACGGATCAGCCTGGTCTTTCCAAGCCCGCCGGCGGCGCCATCGCCGACATAACGTTCTCCGTCTGGGCGGCCGATTTGATTTCGTCCAGATAGGCATCGTTCATCACGATGATCAGCGGATCCCGGAACCCATCCAGCGCGGATGAGCCTTCAATCGGCTGACCGGTGCCGGGGATGAAGCGCCCCTGTTTTGCCGGGTTTGCATCGATGACCGTTTCGCCCCCCGTCGCCACCAGATTGCAGAACATCACGCCCTTCGACCCGGCGCCCCAGATGACGGTCTGATCTCCCCTTTCGGCCCGAGCAGCCAGCAGTTCGCTCCAGGTCGCCGTCGCTGCATCGAAGGCGGCGGAAAAGGCCGCAACATCGCCTTCCGCAGACGGGCTTTCGGCAGGTTGGGACGTCGTTTCGGACGCATCCGAACGGCGGACAAAGGCCTGAAGAAACTGATTGTCGTAGGCCGTACAGACTTCTTCGACCGCAAGACCAGCCCGCTGTACCAAGGTTGCCATCGACCGGGCGGTGAAAATCGAGGGGTGCTCGTAGATCACATCCCAAACGCCGCGGGGACCAAGCGCGAACCCACCATTGGGCACCTCCAGATAAACCGCCGCAGGCCCCTTGTCCCGCAAGACGTCCGACGATTGCCGCAACAGCGCTCCCGGGTCCGCCAAATGTTCCAGCACATGCCGCATGACCAGCAAGTCGGCCGTGTCGCGATCGTCGTCTGACAGGAGGCGCGCCGAAAGCTCCACGGCGCCATCAAGAAGCGCTGCTTCCGAGGAAGACGGATCCAGCCCAAGGCCAGACGCCATGCCCGCCTCGACCAGCTCCGCCAGAAAGCTCCCATCGCCCGCGCCGATTTCAAAGGCCACCCGACCCTCTAGACCGAACCGGTCGACCAACTCGCCAACCAGGGCCGTTTGATACGCCCGAAACACCGCCGAAGCGCCCAACGGATTGCCATAGCCATCGGGCGCATAGCGCACCCGCTCCTCGTCAAAGATCGCGTTGTAAACGTGGCCGCAGCTCGGGCATTGGTGCAGCTCAATGGCCGCTTTGTCGGCAGTCAGTGCAGCCTCGCGGGTCGCATAGACCGCGTTCGGCAGAACCGGAACGGGCGGCATTTCCAGTATTGGCGCCGAACGGGTCGAGCCGCAAACCAGACAAACCGAATTCTCGCTCACCATGGACAAGGGCCCACAAGCGTGTACATCAGCGGCTGACATGGCGAGGGTAAAATCAAAGCGTTGGGTTTTGTTGGCGGGATCGGTTGTCCTGGTCGCCGCGATTGTGTCGACGGCCCCGTGGCTTGTCGAGCGGTTCAATCCCCGTTCCGCCGATCCCTCGATCTGGCTTGACGCCTTGCCCAACGAGATAGGTCCAAGATCGGGCGATTTGACCTTGAACGTCAGCGGCATTCTCAAGCCCAACCAACAGGCGGAATGGCAGTGGAATGGTGGAGACTGGTGGCCAGTCGGCCAGACCCAGCCGCGCGCACCGGCGCCCGAATTCATCATCGAAATTCCCGCCGACCAAATCACTGTCGGCACCAACACGCTGGCCCTGCGGATTACCAATCAGGATGGCGAATCCGACCAATACGAACACCGCTTCGACGTGCAGCCGGACAAGGCACCGGGCGCCATGATGCCTGAACCCCATGACGGCATCTGGGATTGGCAACCCGCTCTTTCTGCGGTTCGACCCAGGCCCGGCCATGAAGGATATGACCGGGTCTTCATCCTGAACCCGCAAGTTAGTGGCGGGCGCCATCTCACGGCAACTGTCGCGTTCGATCGATCGACCCAAAGCTGGACCCACCGGCTGCGATACGGACCGCAATATGGCTTTGGACTGGTCCCGCTCTGGGGCGGCCATCCCGATCCCGAGGAGGTGCGCCCCCGTCGCGGCTGGCTCTACGGGCTCGCTTGGTACTACGCCCGAGAGGAAGGTTTCGGCAGCGAAGCGGCAAACCGACAGGGCGGAGATCCAATCGAGGTCGTCAAGCAGTACGCCACCTTGTCACCCGGGGCGGATGCCGAAATCGATGCCTATGCTGCCCTGGTTAAAAGCAGCCAGGACGCGTTCCTGGGATGGTGCCTGGTCTCGGTGCTGAGCAATTCCGATGGAGAGCTTCGCCCAGACCCGCTGTTCGTCGAGCCGTCAATCCTGCCCGAACGGGACTATGCGGCGGCGCTGATCGCCCACCGGACCGCCGTCACCTTCAGCGATATCGCTTGGCAGCCCCTCGATCCGCTCATTGCCGCCGATGGCGCGGGCGCGAAAGCCTGCGAAACCTATAGCCCGGGCGGCTGACCGATATCGATCAAAGGGCAATCGCCCAAGCCGATCTCCGCCAGCATCGCCGCCACCTCGTCGCGATAGACCGGGTTCATTAGGATCACCGATTCGATGCCCCGTCCTGCCGCATCTTCCGGGCCGATCACGGGCAGGCCGCTGCCGGGCAGAAAGGAATTCCGCTTGTCCGGATTGATGTCGAACGCGGCCTCGATGGCATCGGGCACCCCCAGATGGGTCAGAAAGGACACAGCCTTGGACCCCCCGCCCCAAAGAGCGACTTGGCGCCCCGGCTCACCCAGCCAAGCGCGCCAAGCCTCGACCGCCGGACCGATCTCATCGGCAAACCGGCGATAATTGTCGAGCGCCATGCCCGAATTCTCGTCCAGCGTGCCATCGCCACGGGCAAACAGGCCCAGCACATACTGCCTGCGATATTCCTGCCACAGCCGTTTTGGCCGTAATCCTGCCCGGGCGCACAGGGCCGTCAGGCTGGCCTCTGAGAAGTAATTGCAGTGCTCGTAATAAACGTCCCAATAGGCGCCATCGATAACCGCCTGCTCGAAGCGGGGCACCTGAATGAACAGCAATCCATCGGGGCCCAGGGCTTGGGCGAACTGATTGACAATGGCCAGGGGTTGCCAGAGATGTTCCAACGTCATCTTGCAAACCAGCAGATCCACCGGCTCCGAAACCGCGGCAGCGTCGAATGCCTCCGACCGGAACCGCACGGCGCCGATGGTCTCCTCCCCGCGATAGGCGGGATCGATTCCCAGCCCGCGCCGTCCTGCGGTATCGCACAGCTGGGTGATCAGCTCGCCCTGCCCACAACCCGCTTCGACGATCAGCCCGTCTCCTTCGGGCAACACGCCACACAACTCGTCCACCAAACCCTTCAAGCTGGCGCGGAAGGTCGGTGAGTGGATTTGCGTGCTTTCGAACCCTCGATGATAGACTACCAACCCAGGATCGAACGCCGCATTCCAGGCAAAGCCGCACGCCTCGCAAGCCATCAGGGCGATGGGCGCTTGCGATACGGCCCTGGCCTTCTCCTGCGATTTAAAGAGCTCGACATCGGTGGTGGGCGCGGCCGGCAGGTCATGCAGCAAATGGTTCGGACCACCGCCACAGGCGGGGCAGGCACTCACGCTGCGGCCCGGTCGGTAATGCGCGGATGGGGAATGGGGACCAGGAACCGGCCGCCCGCATCGAGATAGGCGCGCTGTTGGTTCATGATTTCAGCTGCGAAGTTCCAGGTCAGCAGCAGCACCAGATCGGGCTGGTCCTCAAGCAGTTTTTCGACCGGCAGGATCGGGAGCCTCGATCCGGGCATCAGCCAGCCATGTTTTGCCTGGTTGCGATCGACCACATAATCCAGCGTTTCGCGGTCAAAGCCGCAATAGGACAACAACGTCGTACCCTTGGCCGCAGCGCCATAAGCAACCAGCGTCAGGCCATTGGCCTTGGCCTTGGAAACGGCCTCACGCACCTCCGTGCGCAACCCCGCGACCCGGTCCGCGAACTGGGCATAAAGCGCGGTCGAACAAATGCCAGCCGACCGTTCCGCTGCCAGCATCTCCGGAACGGCCTTGCTTGGTTCACCCGTTTTTCGGGCTTCGACCCGCAGCGAGCCGCCATGGATCGGCAAGGTCCAGACATTGGTCGTTACCAGCCCATGCCTTGCGAGCAGCGCTTGCACGGAATTCAGTGAGAAATAACAAAGATGCTGGTGATAGATCGTATCGAACTGCAGGTTTTCCATCAGTTCGATGACGTAAGGAAACTCGAAGACCGCGCGCCCGTCGGGCTTTAGCATCCTGGCGATGCCGGCAAGAAATCCGTGGACGTCAGCAACATGGGCCAGAACATTGTTGGCAATGACGACATCGGCCGGCCCGTGCTCCTTAAGCACCCGTTCGGCCACGTCCGGGCCAAAAAAATCCACCCAGGTGTCGATCCCGCGCTCGATGGCGGCATTCGCTGGCCCCGGTGCCGGGTCGATGCCCAGATGGGGAACGCCAGCCACGCGAAAATGGTCCAGCAGATAGCCATCGTTGCTGGCCAGCTCGACCACGAAGCTGTCTTTACCCAGGCCCGCATCGGCGATCAGATGCTCGACATGGCGCCCGGAATGATCGATCAGCGTCTGCGAAACCGAAGAGTAATAGGGGTAGTCATCGCCGAACAGCAGGTCCGGGGGCAGGGTTTCGGCGATCTGCATCAGCCAGCAATCGGTGCACAGCAGGACCGTCAGCGGCGCCAGCGGATCGTCCTCCTCCGTCGTTCCGGGTCGGATCAGCCGGTCGGCGATGGGAGTGGGGCCAAAGGCAAGAACCCGATACAGCCGGTCGCTGCCGCAGGTTCGGCATGTGGTCCGTCCAGGGGCCTCGATCAGCCTATTCACCGGTCAGTTGGACGCGGCGGCCTGCGCGTTCGGCCTGGTGGCATCCTGGTTCCAACGCATGTCGGCGGAGATGTCGCCCGTTTCCAACATGCGCCTCAACCGGTCCACCCGGTTGAAACGGGGACCTTCGAAGTCCGTTTCTGACAGGTTTAACCGCGAGACCTCGCTGGCCAACTGTTGCGCCCCGCTCTCGCAAGTCCAGCGCGGCTGCCAGTCGGGATCCAGGGCTTCCAGCCGTTCGAAGGACACCCGGTAGTTGCGTGTGTCGTGCATCGCACCGGGCTGAAACTCGACACTGGCCTTCGGGACGGCCTTGGCGACGAAATCGGCGATCTGCCGGATGCGGTAATTTTCCTGGGTAAAGCCGACATTCAAGATCGTGCAAGGGTCGGTCCGGTCGGCTACGGCCGCATCGACAAACGCTCGCGCCAAGTCTTCGACGTGGATAAACGGCCGCCAGGCAAGCCCGTCGCTCTTCAACAGCACCTTGTGGGTGGTTAACGCCCAGGCGACCAGATTGTTGACCGCCAGGTCGAAGCGGATCATCGGTGAAGGACCGTAAACCGTGGCCGGCCGCAGAATAACGACCTTGAAGCTCTCATCGGCCAAGGCACGAATGTCAGCCTCGGCGAGGATTTTGGATTTGGCATAGGTCGTGACAGGCGCCGGTTCCGACTGTTCGTCCACCAAATCGTCCCCAGCCGCTCCGTAGACCGAGCAGCTTGACGCCATCACGAACCGCTTCACGCCGGCGGCCTTGGCCAGCTCAGCCAAGCGCACCGCGCCATGATAATTGATGTCGAGGGTTTGCTGGGGATCCAGCTCGCCCATCGGGTCATTCGACAGGCCGGCCAGATGGATCAGCCCGTCAGCCCCTTCCAAATCAGCCGGTTCCACATCGCGCACGTCTTTCAGCGCGCTCGTAATGCGCGGTCTCGGGCCGACGGCACACCCTTCGAACAGACCGGAGTCGATCCCAAACACCCGATGGCGGCGTTGCAAAAGCATGGGCAGCAGGACGGAGCCTACATAACCGAGATGCCCGGTGACCAAGAGTTGCATGGGTGTCAGTCCCATTTTTTCCAAGGCGGATTACCGCTTTGCCAGAGGGCGTTCAGCAGATCCCGCTCTTTGCTCGTATCCATACACTGCCAAAATCCGGCATGCCGATAGGCCATCAGCGCGCCATCCTTGGCCATCGAAGCCAAGCAATCCCGTTCCCATTCGAATTCCGGGTTGGGATTCCACTGTTTCCAATCCGGATTCAAAACGAAGAAGGATCCATTGATCCATTCGCCGGTTTGGCTCGGCTTCTCGACAAATTCATTGACCGTATCATCGCTTAACGTCAAATGCCCGAAGCGGCCAGGCGGGTGGACGGCGGTCAATGTTGCCGGTTTGCCATGGGATCGATGGAAGTCCACCAGGGCATTCAGGTCGATATCGGCCAGCCCATCGCACCAGCTCAGCAGGAACGGCTCCCCGATCCGATCGGTCAGCTGGCGGATGCGCCCGCCGGTCGTTGTGTCCTCTCCGGTCTCGATCAGCCGTACGCATTTCCCGCCCGCCGGTGCTGGATCGTCCGCCTGATCAGGCAGCAAAACGCCAAAGTCACCGGCGTCATAGCCCGCGAAATAATCCACCAGCTCGCTGCCGCGCGATCCGATGGCAACGCATACCTCGGCAAAACCGTAACAATGAAAATACCTGATCAGGTGCCAAAGAATTGGCTTTCCGCCGATATCGGCCAGGGGCTTGGGCGTCGTCGGCGCATCAAAGCCCATGCGGCTGCCTTTGCCGCCGGCCAAAATGGCGGAAATCATTGTTTAGTCCTCAAAAACTTGTCGCGCGAGCATTGGCATCGCTAATAAGAATACGGTGTCGCGTGAAGCCAATTACCGTAACGCTCCCCTTCATTGACAATACGTTCGAAAAACCGGGTTCTATCCGTCCTGGCAGAACCATCGCAATGGTGGTGGACAGCCTTGTTCGCTGTCTTGCCCCTGGCGATCGTGTTGACGCCCGTTTATTTGCATTACAATGAAATCGTTTACTTCGACTTATCGCTAAGAGCTTGGGACGAAAGCAGTTTTGGTCCTTATCATGCCCTGTTCGACCGAAGCAATGCCCGACTGGTGAGCGAGGTCATAATCGGGGCCACTGTTGCCGGGTTGGGCTTTGACGGAGCCATTTGGGTCCTGCGGGCCTTGATCGTCTGTGCTGGGGCGCTGGCTTATTCCCGCATGGCGAAGGGCATGGGATTGTCGTCATTAGAGGCGACGGCGGCGCTATGCGCGTTCCTCCTGCTCGGGCAGGGCTATTTCGCGGGCGAGTGGATTTTCGCCGGCGCGGAATCAAAGGTCTTTGCCTATCTGTTGGTCATGGTCGCAATCGGCCTGGCGATGGAGAAACGCACGCGGACCTGTGCGCTTCTTCTGGCCGGGGCGACCTACTTCCACTTTCTGGTCGGCGGGTTTTGGGCGATGGCGATCTTCGGATACTGCCTGCTGCGGGACCGGGGATGGCGGGATAGCCTTTCTGCCGCGCTGATTTACGTGCCGTTGGTCCTGCCAATGGCGGCCTTGCTGGTCTGGGAAACCGTCATTTTGCCGTCTGCCGAGACATCGGATCTGGATCTGACGGTGGGCCAGATTTATGGCGATTTCCGCCATGCGCATCATCTCGCCCCGTTTTCGAGCCGGGAGGAGTTTTCTGAATGGCTGCCGGGTATCGCAAAGATGCTGGCCGCGGCCGCCTTGCTTGCCGCCCTTGCCCGATGGGCTCAGCCACCATTCAGGCTCCACAGTTCGTGGCTGTTGTGCATTAGCCTTTATCTGATGGCGGCCTTTGCCGCCGCCTTTCTCGACCGCGGCACGCAATTCCTTGCTGCGTTCTATATCTTCCGGCCGAACACCCTGCTGATGCTGCTCAGTTTAATGGTCGTTTTTGCCTGGTTACGGCGTTCTCTCGGGGCGGCCGCCGAGATCAAGATGGCGGTGATCGCGGTGATCGTCCTGGGCGGATTTGCGGTGCCGCAAGCGGCGGAACTGGCGGAAAGCGCCGCCGGCGAGACTGAAATTCCGGCCATTCCCCGCCACACCGATGAGGTGCGGCAGGCCATCAAGGCCGTCATCGATCACACCCGTCCCGACGATTTGGTCGTTCTCGAACCCGGCCGCGATCACACCTATCCTTGGACGGCGTTTGAACGGCTTTCGGGCCGGCCATCCTTGGTCGCCTTCAAGTTCGTGCCCACGTTCCGGGACGATATTGTCCGATGGTATCGCATGATCCGCTGGCGTGAAGCGCTGTTTGCCGGCGATTGCGCCCGTCGAGCCGACTATCCGGTGCGCTACCTGCTGGCCTTCCGCCGCGACACGGCCAAGCGGCTGGCCCCATGCGCAACCCCTGTTTGGGAACAGGGCTCCTACGCGTTGCTGCGGGTGTCGCCATAAAGTCCCCAACGAATCTGGTCGATTCGCCCGAAATTTCGGAATTATCAGTAGCCCAACAATAAGCGCACTGTGAGTTTCCTCATTTTTACAAAGGATCTCTCGCGAACTTCGGCAAACGTCCAAAAATCTGCAAAATTAGTTTGCAAACTAATTGAAAAAACTTGTTAATGACAACGGCTCTATTTCGGGCTGCTGTTCATATTTCGCTTTAAGTATCTGTTTTTACACAATTTAATAGTGAGGATATTCAGATGGCAACATCAAGAAAGTCGGCTGGCGACCAGCCACCAAAATCACCGCGTGAGCTGATTGTCATGATGAAAGCCGCAGGCCCTGCGGCTGAGAGCATGGCTGCATCCGGTGGAGTCGCGGATATTCTGTCAAAGTCTGGGGCTACGATGGAACCGCTGTTCGACGACCCGGACACCGACAGCGAGGCCAGTGCCTTCGCTTCGGAAGAGGCGCAGGAGTCCACCTTCTTTCACGTCAAGGCACAAGACAAGCAACTCGAAAAAATCCGCGACGAACTAGAGATGTCCGCTGACGTGGAAGCGGCCTATATCAAGCCGCCCGGTGAACTGCCGACCATGCTTGCCGAAGCGGACATGACGTTCGAAGAGGATGATGTCGAACTCAACGCCATGGCGCCGACAACCGAAGAACCGCCGGCGGCGACGCCAAACTTCGTTTCGCGCCAAGGCTATCTGACGCCGGCCCCTGCGGGCATCGATGCCAACTATGCATGGCGGTTTCCCGGTGGCCGTGGTGCCGGCATTCACGTCATCGACCTCGAATGGGGGTGGCGCTTTAGCCATGAGGACCTGCAGCAAAACTCCGGCGGCCTGCTTGCCGGCTCGAATTCGAGCAACCTGCGGGCAAACAACCATGGGACGGCCGTCATCGGCGAGATCGGCGGCGACGCAAACAACATCGGGGTAACCGGTATCGCGCCCGACGCGCGTGTCAGTGCCGTGTCCTTCTCGCTACCGACGGCGACGGCAATCAGGCGGGCCGCCAATCGGCTGAACCGGGGCGATGTCATGCTTCTTGAGATCCATCGCGCCGGGCCGCGCTTCAACTTTCAGGCTCGCGATGATCAACAGGGGTACATCGCGGTAGAATGGTGGCCGGACGATTTTGCCGCCATCCGTTTTGCCACGAACAAGGGCATCGTCGTTGTCGAAGCGGCTGGAAACGGCCGTCAGAATTTTGACGATCCAATTTATAACCAGCGCCCCTCGTTCTTCCCGGCAAGTTGGCGAAACCCGCTGAACCCGGCAAACCCCAGTTCGCGCGCTGTGGTGGTCGGTGCCGGCGCCCCGCCTCCGGGCACGCATGGCCGTAACCATGGCCCTGACAGGTCGCGGCTTGGATTTTCCAACTATGGCAGGCGTGTCGATTGTCAGGGCTGGGGGCGCGAAGTGACGACCACCGGCTATGGCGATCTGCAGTCGGGCTCGCAGGACCGTTGGTATACGGACGGGTTCAGCGGCACTTCCAGCTCCGCGCCGATCGTGACCGGTGCGATTGCCTGTGTGAACGGTGCCCTCAAGGCCAACGGCCAGGCGATGCTGTCTCCGCAGGGGGCAATCAATCTGCTGCGCAGCACCGGTTCGCCGCAGACCGACGCGCCCGGACGGCCTATGTCGCAGCGAATCGGCCGCCGGCCGGATCTGAAGCAAATGCTGAACCGCGTGATCCGCCCGAAGAACCGCTACACCGGTGTCTGGCGCGGCGGAAACGACCGGCATTACCTCTGGGTGAACGCCTCGTGGTCGAACTTTGTCAGCAAGTGGCAACAGTTGGCGCAAAACCAACTGCGCCTGACGGACTTCGAAATATCCAAACGCGGCAGCGGCTATGTCTATTCGGGCGTTTGGCGCGAAGGAACTGACCCCTACTATCTGTGGGTCAATGCGTCGTGGCAAAGCTTTGTCCAGAAATGGCAGCAGCTGGGCCAGCAAAATCTGCGGCTCGTCGATATCGAGATCAAGCAGATCGGCAATTCGCAACGCTTCTCAGGCGTCTGGCGGGGCGGCAGTGATCCCTACTACCTGTGGGTCAACGCATCCTGGCAAAGCTTTGTCCAGAAATGGCAACGCCTTTCGGCGCAGAACATGCGGCTGGTCGATATCGAGATCCGCAGGATCGGCGGCTCGTTGCGGTACACCGGGGTTTGGCGTCGCGGATTTGGCGCGCACTATCTGTGGGTCAATGCGACCTGGGCGAGCTTCGTGCAGAAGTGGCAGCAACTCGCCAGTCAGAACCTGCGCCTCACCAAGATCGTTCGCACCGAAATCAACGGGCAGTGGCGTTATTCGGGTATCTGGCGTCCGGGCAACGACCCCTACTACCTGTGGGTGAACGCCTCCTGGCAGAGCTTCGTTGACAAGTGGCAGCAATTGTCGCGCAACGGGCTTCGCCTGGTCGATTTCGAGGTGGCGCTGGACGGCGACTCACAGCCCGTGGCGCCCAGCTCAAGCGCAGTGGAGATGATCTCAATGATGCTTGAAACACAAAGAGATGGCGATGGTTTCGGAGGCGGTGAAACCAACGGAGTGGCAATGGCGGACGCGACACCGGATGCCAATCCGTCCCTTGGCGAAGGCGGCGGCGATATCGGTGAGGGTTTCGAGGTCTCTGCCACCTCGGAGACCATCGAGGCGCCCGAAGATGCGCTCACCGACGATGCCGATGGTTACGGCGGTGGCGTCCTGCCCAGTGAAGACGACACGGAAACCGGAATGGCGCAGGCCGACCCAGCCTTTGGGTTGTCAGCGGGTGAACGCCATGATGGGTCCGGCTACGGCGGTGGCGGCGGTGTCGAGGAAGAAGAGGCTGCCTCGACCGAGTATGCCATGCGCGAAGATGGCCAAGGTTTTGGCGGCGGTTCCGTCGGCTAGAGCTTTGTGAAGAATGCGGCGGCGGTTGCCGCCGCATTTTTTTTCACATGGCTTCGCCGTTGCCGATGGTTGAAAGGGCGCTAACGCTGCCGACGTTTTTCGGCAAAGCGTTCCTTGGCAAAGTCATACACCGCCTGGTCAGGCGCACACAGGGTGCGGACCTGCGCCATGAGATCCGGTGAAATCTCCGCAGCCGATCCGCGTCTTTTCTGACCGACATTCTGGTGGCCGATCTTCAAACGCGTTCCAAGGTGATCGCTGACCTGCTGTTGAAAATCGGGAAGCTGGTCGAGCAGGCCGACGATGTCGAACTTGTCCAAGTTCGCTTTTGCCGCCTCGACGGCTTCGCTGGAATGAAAATCGCGGTCCATGGGCAAGCCGCATAAGAATTGGGTCATTAGTGAGCCGAACTCTTTTGCCGATGCCTCGTGAACGAACTGTTCAAGATTCGAATTTGGACATTGACCTGAAGGTTTCGTGTCCAAATGGAAATAAAAATGTGAAAAAAAGCGATCCACCGGATCGCGAAGCATCGTCATAAAGGCATAATCACTGTGAAATTTTTCATAAAGTGCATCATCGAAATGAATATGACCGACCAAACATTTCGTTTTTTTCAAGAGTAAATAATGAGCAAGAAAGGATCGGTATTTCGGCATTTTCTGCCAAATTTCACGTTCAGACGCCGTGTTTTCAACCAGCGCGAGCGCTTCCTTTGTTTCTTCCGCCCCCATTTGGATTTGCGAAAGATAATAGGCGCGGCGCAGGCCGCGGCTGATCGAGGTTCCACCGCATTTTGGAATATGGATAAAGATGACATTTCGCCCGTGCAGCCTGTCGGCCAATGACTGCCGTGCGGCGATGACACGCCGATAAAGGTGTTTGACTGACATACGCTTGGCTACTCGGTCGGACATCCTGCGGATTGGCTTGCTGTTCGTGACCGTGCGGTCGAAGCAAAATTCAAACCAATTCAGTTTAGTACGGCATTAGCGGCGAATTCTGTCGTTCGCCGTGAGCCTGAACGTTCGGCGATTGACATCCCGCCGCCCACATCTTGGCCGGCCGGCGATTAAAGCTCGCCATAAGCCGGTCGGTCCAACCCCGTGGCCATTTGCGGCTGTGCCGCCTGACCATTGACTGCGTGGATTGACTAGCGTTGGTCCCGCAAAATCGCAACAACTGGTTACCGAGTTGCCAACGTCTTGATGCCAATTGGGTGATCAAGGTCACTGTTGCGTGTTTGCCGTTAGCGTAATAGGTCACACAAATGCCGCCATGCTGGGGAATTGGATGCCCTATATATCCGACTGTCTGAAGGGGATGACCGACTGGGCATACCCTTGCGATTCCTCGGGGTATCGGTACGCTCCCGCGATGGTCGGTTTTAGGCTGATTGACTCTTTGACGTTGGATTGATGCTCGGATTTGCCATTTCCCTGCGCAGCAAAAGAACGACCACCGATTGGGATCGGGCCGTTCTCTTGCTATCGCGGACTCTTGATTCTTGTCTCAATCAAACAACGCGCGAAATCAGGGCCGTTGTCGGCTGTCACGAATTTCCCGATGCGCTGTCGATAACCGACGATCGCATCAGTTTCGAACAAGTCGACTATCCCCCGCCGATCTACAAAGACGAATGGGTTGTCGACAAACAGCGCAAGCGTGAGGTCGCCACCTTGAGCGCCCACCGCTTGGGTTGTACCTACGTCATGCCGCTCGATGCCGACGATTTGGTCAGCAATCGGTTGGCGGAGTTCGTTCTCACCCAGGGGGCGGAATTCGGCTACATCGTCGAAAAAGGGTATGAGTACAGCTTCGAGCGGGATTGCTTCAGCTATGCTCCCCGGCTATCGCGCGTGTGCGGCAGTTGCGGCGTCTTCCGCTGGCGGGAAGGCGATTTGCCGGCAACACCTTGGGAGCCGGGTGATTTTGCCTATCGCGGACAGGTCAACACGCCGCATCCCGGTTGGAAGCGCCGCAATCAAGAAGTCAACCGCCCCCTGGTTCCCATTCCATTTCCGGCGGTGACCTATGTGGTCGAGACCGGGCAAAACATCTCGGTCTTAAAAGGGGCGGTCGGTCCCCGCCGGAAACTGGTTCGCCGCTTTATGCCGACCGTGCGTAACGATGCGGCTTTGCGCAAAGAATTCGGACTTTCCGACCCACAGTTGAAACTCAACGCGCCCTCGCCGGATCCGGTCATCGCGTCTTAACGCCAAGTGTGTTGTCAAAGCAGGCGGAACCGATGTCACGGTCGCGGTCGATCTTAGCCCCCTATCGCCATTTGTGTTCGACGCTAGGCCCATCGTTCGGCACAACAGCGTGTTTCTTGAATCGGACTGGGTAGCTTGATGGGCAGGATTGTCCCTTTTGTCGCGATGATCGCCTCCATCGCGCTTCTGGCCTTTCTGGCCGGAATGACGGTGGCGCGCTTGCAGGTGTTCCCCTACGCGGCGGTTCACAATGCAATGCGCACGCTGTCGGCGATGGCGCAAACGCTTAGGCCGCCGCAGGAATGGGATTTTGGCCGCCCGATCGAATCGGCGGATCTGTCCGCCGACCAGGCAGCCGCCAATCGCTGGACGGTGCTGGATCCGACGGTTCCGCGGTTGCCAATAATCGCCAATGGCGGGCTGCAGCAATATATGGAGCTGTGCCCCGATCAGGGCTGCATCGCCGTTACCTACAACGAGGCGGGCGAGATCGAACAGTTCTGGCCCTATCGGCCGGAAGACATCTATGCCGCCGACATCACCGGCGATGCATACCGGCACGAGATCCTGGTTTTCGATCCGAACGTGAATGTGAACCCGATCAGCGTCCAGCCCTATGCGGGTGGCGACATTCTGATCAACTTCCATTCCTCGCGCGGCCCGATCTTTCCCTATGGCATGGGGGTCTCGCGCGTGGGGCCCGATGGCGCGCCGCGTTGGACGCGGTTCGATTTCAGCCACCATTGGTCGACCATGCGCGAGGACGGCTTCGCTTATGTCCCCGGCCTTATTATTGGTGAGGAGAACATCGCCTTCCGGTTCGGATCACCGCCCTCGGTCAAGCATCACGCCCTGAAATGCGATACGGGCCGGCCCTACAATGACAGCATTCAGGTGATCGACGGCGAAGGGACGGTGGTCGAAGAGATCAACCTCATCCCGATTCTGGTCGACTCGAACTGGTCCGGCACGTTGCTGGAAACCACCGATCCCTGTGATCCGATCCACCTGAACTATATCGATGTCGTCGGTCCCGATGCCGGACCCGGCCTCGAACCCGGTGACTGGGTCCTCTCCCTGCGCAACCTGTCGCGTTTCGTGATTTTGGACAGGGAAACGCGGCAGATTAAGCACATGATGTCCGGCGGCTTCCTGCAGCAGCATTCGGTGCATCATCTCAGCGGCACGAAATTCCTGGTGTTCGATAATCGCGGCGGCGATGCGTTCGGGCCAGCCTCCCGCATCGTCGAGGTCGATTTGGCCACGGGGGGCGAACGCCGGGTCTTTCCCAATGACGATACGCCGGAACCCTTCCAGGAGGTCTTCACCGATCTGTCCGGCTATCTCGATATCTCGCCCGATAGGCAACGCGTGCTCGCAAGCTTTACCCATTCCGGCCGCGCTTTCGAGGTCGATATCGCCTCGGGCCGGTTGCTGGCCCATTACGACAACGTGCATGATGTGTCGTCCATGCCTGATGCCACCGAGGAGCAGCGGCGACAAGCGGTCCGCTTCTCCCTGTATGGTATGAGTTATGTGCGGCCATGGGTCGAATAGACCCGCTCGCTAAACCCCAAAGAGGAGGGATCCTGATGATCCCAACGCGTTCTGCCCTGTTCCTGCTGGTCTGGCTTCTGCCGGCCGTGGCCCACGCCTATATCGGGCCCGGTGCCGGGATTACGGCAATAGGGTCGGTGCTGGCCCTGATCGGGGCGGTGATCCTCGCGATCATCGGACTGGTCTGGTATCCGCTGAAGCGGATGATGAAAGGCCGCAAGAAATCTCGGGCGCAAGCCGAAGCCGTTGAAAATGAGGGGTCGGACTGACGCGGGCCGCCGGTTTCTCCACGACCCGGTATTTGGCTAGGACTCTAAACAAAAAAACCACAGAAGCGCGGTTTCAAATCACCGGGCACCCCCGTACAATCCGGCCATCTCGGGGGAATCTTCATCGCGCTTGCCATGATCTTGAACGACACGCTGGATGTCAGTGTCGACATCACGAAGATCAAAAAAGGAACGGCAAAGGTAAAGCTGATCATCAAGAACATCGGCGATGAAACCGTCGATGGCTGGGATCTTGGGCTCGACCTGCCTTACGACATCAAGTCGTTGAAAAAGGCCACGCTGTCCCAGGTTGATGGCGTGGATGTTCTGACCGGCGACAGCAAGATAAAGGCCGGCAAGTCCCGGAAAGTCTCGATCGATCTGGATGTCGGCTCCAATTCGATCACCGCCTCCCAAATTCTCCAATCCCTGTTCGAGCTTGCCTCAGACCCGGCAACGGGCGCCGATGGCGCTGGCCAGGGTGGCGGAGGATCATCTGATCCGGCCTCCCCGCTGCCTGCCGATGTCGATGTTCAGATCGCCGTGACCGACAGCTGGGGCGAGGTCTTCAATCTCGAGATCAAAATCGTCAACGCCGGCGACACGGCCGTCGATGGCTGGACCGTGAATTTTGCGCTGCCGGCGAGCATCGAGAATATCTGGCGCGGCGAGCTCGGTGCCGACGGGGAAGGCAATCCGTCGGTCAGTGATGTCGGCTGGAACAGTAGGATCGAGCCCGGCGGCGAGGTTTATTTCGGTATCACCGGCCGACTGTCCGATCCTGATCTCGATCCGGCCGATATCGAAGTGGGCTTTGCATCGCTGGCTTTGGAAAACGGCAGACTTGTCCCCGTCGGCCTGCCGCCGGAGCCGGGCAGCCAGCCGCCAGCCGGTCAGGGGGGCGGCGGAAGCGGCGGGGCTGTGGACCCTGGGCCGGGCAACGTCATCGAGGTTTCCTCGAACATTACGACCGAACAATTGCAAGAGCTGGTCGACACGGCACCTGCCGGTACGGTCCTGCAACTCAAGGCCGGAACCTTCCGCTTCACCGATACGCTGATGATCACGCGGGATGACATCACGATCAAAGGGGCGGGGATCGGCAAGACCATCTTGAAGGGTCTGGATTCCGGCGACGCCGATGGCCGCCTGATCTATGTCGATGGCATGCAGGGCCAGGGGATCGGCAAGGTGCAGAGCGATCTGAACCCCGGGGGCAGAACGTTCACCCTGGATCGCGGCCATTCGGTCGAGGCGGGCGACAAGCTCTATATCAGCCAGGCCAGCGATTCGGATTATCTGGATTCCATCGGTTCGGTCGACTGGCGACACAGCCATTCCATCCGCAACACGGTGGCCGAGGTCGTGGCCGTCAACGGGCGCGAGATCACCCTGCGCGACCCGGTCGGGTTCGACTACGACCCCGGCAAGGCAGAGGTGACGCTACTGGATCTGGTCGAGAATGTGCGGCTGAGCGATTTCACGGTCACCTACGATCTGGGCAACCCCAACAAATCGAACAATTCGAACGTGTTGGCCGACCGCTACGATCGGGCCGAGGCCATAACTCTGCGTGGCACGTCGGACGCTGAGCTGGCCAATATCGAATCGCTCAATTCAGCCAGCACGGCCTTTCACTTCCGCCGGGCGCTGGATCTAAACGCCGACAATCTGATCGCCAACGGTGCCCATAACAAGGGGGGCGGCGGCAACGGCTATGCCTTCGAGCTGGAGGATGTCTATTCCTCGGAGTTTTCGAACCTGCGCGACATGGACATGCGCCATGGCTTCACCATGGGCAGCTGGTTTTCCTCCGGCGACAACGATGTCCATATCGCCTTCACCAACCGGGATGTGAACTTCCACGGCGGGCGGGATTACGACAACACTGTCATCGTCGATGAATCCATCGCCGACCCGTCCAACACCGGCGAGGTGCACACCCCCGCTTCGTTCAAAGGTCCGGAAGGCCATTGGGGCGCCCCGACCGACCCGACGGCCAACTCGATCAAATTCACCAAGGTGATCACCGACCCGATCAAGCGTACCCATGACGAGGTTCACGCCACCGACGAAGGCGCCTATATGGCCACCTATTCGGGCCATGACAGCCTGCATGGCGGCGAGGGCAATGACACGCTGTATGGCGGCCGCCATGACGACTTGTATTGGGGCCATGGCGGGTCCGATACGTTCGTTTTCGACAGGCGCGACAGTAAATCCAACGATGTGATCTTCGATTTTGAGGTCGGTCAGGACCAACTCGATCTGCGCGGCGGGTTAAGCGTAACGTCGCTTAATGTAAAAAATTATGGCTATGGTGGCGGCGCCAACGACACCCGCGTCAAACTGAGCGATGGCAGCGAGGTGATTCTCGCAGATGTTTCAGTCCAAAGCGAAGGCGATCTCTTTTAAATGAAATACTAAGCAACAATACAAAAAAACCATAAATAGCATTTAACCTTATCTATCGAAGTTTGCCGATCTACTAGAGAAGCTTGGCGCAAATCCGGGAAAAAACCGGGTAAATCCAGCGTTTAAAACCGCTTTAACTCGTGCCGAATTAGATACCCCCATCCCGAGCGAAAAAGCCGGGTGCGCGGCCGAAAATCTTCGGCGCGCCGGAATCCGCCAAGACGGTCGCCGTTAAACCGGCCACCCGCCCGCCGACACAGGCACCCGCGCCAAAGCGCGGTCCCAAGCGGTTCCATAAAGCTTGCCAGTTCCGAGTTTTGTGCAGTCAGGACCAGGCCGCGGTTGGGCGCGTGCGTGGTCCCAACAGAAGCGGTGGTCATGATCCGATTCGGAAACCTGTCCTTCGATGTCAAAGTCATAAAAGTCAAAAACGGGGTCGCGAAAGTCAAACTGGTCGTCAAGAACTTGGGCGACACTTGGACCGACGGTTGGGATGTCGGGCTGGATACGGGTTATGAGATCGGTCGGACCCGCAAGCTCGATCTTGAGTCGGGCGACGAAGGAACCATCTTGAGCGGCGCCGGCTCGCGGGCCGATATCCGGCCGGGCGGCAGAAAGACGGTCAAGTTCGAGCTGAAAGTCGGCGAGGACGACATCAGCGAGGCGGACATCCTTGGTGCTCTGTTCCCAGTGGGCGAGAGCCAGCAGGATCCCGGCGATGAGGTCCGCGAAACGCCAACCGTCGTAGAACCTCCGCCCGAAGACGAGCCATCCGAAGACGAGCCATCCGAAGACGAATCCGTCCAGGACAATGACGGCAACGAGGTGCCCGCCAACCCAACTGTCGACCATGGTGCCGGCCAGGGGGCCGGTGAAGCAACAGGTGACGGAACAGACGAGGGCAGTGACGGCGACGGTTCGGAGCAGGATGAACCCCCACCCGCTGATGGTCATCCGCAAGGCGGCGCCCCGGCCCAAGCTGGGTTCCCGGCCGGTATCGAGGCCGAAACGATCGTCAAATCGGCCTGGGGCACAGGCTGCGTGATGGAAATCCGGATCTGCAACACCGGCGATCACCCGATTAACGGCTGGCAGCTCGCCTTCACCCAGGCGGGGCCGATCGTCGAGGCCTGGCGGGCCGATCTCGTCCAGGCCGACGATGGCACATGGAAGGCCTCGAACGAGAGCTGGAACGCCGAACTGGCTCCGGGCGAGGCCGTCAGCTTCGGTTTCAAGATTGAAGTCGATCCCTCGTTGGCCGGCACCCTGAACGAAAACATCCAGTTCATCGAACATGTCGTCGAGAACGGAGAGCTGATCGCTAATCTGCCGGAACCGGCGCCGACAGCCGAGGAACCGGCGGAAGATCCGGCCGATCCGCCGGCGGATCCGGACGGCGGCTCAGTCGAACCGGAACCGCAACCCGAACCGGCGATCGATCCGGCGCCGGATCCCGAGCCGGAGCCCAGCTCGGAACCCCAACCGGACCCCGACCCCGCCAACGTCATCCATGTGTCCTCGGACATCACGACAGAAGCGCTGCAAAACCTGGTGGATACGGCACCAGCCGGTTCGGTCCTGCAGCTGGAGGCGGGAACCTTCTATTTCACCGACACGCTGATGATCACGCGGGATGACATCACCCTGAAGGGCGCCGGCATGGGCGAAACGATCCTGATGGGCGTCGATTCCGGCACGGCCAACGGACGCCTGATTTATGTCAGCGGCGAGGGCAAGAACACCATTGCCACCATCCAGGAGGACATGAACAAGGGCGAGAACACGCTCAAGCTCTATCAGGGCCATCCGATCTCGGTCGGCGACAAGCTGTTCATCCAGCAGGAAAGCGATGCGGAATTCCTGGATTCCATCGGTTCGGTCGATTGGCGCCACAACCATTCCATCCGCAACACGGTGGCCGAGGTCGTGGCTGTCAATGGCGATGAGATCACCCTGCGCGATCCCGTCGGATTCGACTACGACATGAACAAGGCCAAGGTATCGCTGGTGGATCTGGTCGAGAATGTCCGGTTGAGCGATTTCACCGTCACCTACGATCTGGGCGAACCGGACATGTCGAGCAGCTCGAACGTGCTGGACGACCGCTATTACCGCTCGGAAGCGATCACCCTGCGCGGCACCTTCGAGGCCGAACTGGCCAACATCGAAGCGCTCAATTCAGCCAGCACGGCTTTCCATTTCCGCCGCGCGCTGGATCTCGAGGCCGATAACCTGATCGCCAATGGTGCCCACAACAAGGGGGGCGGCGGCAACGGCTATGCCTTCGAGCTGGAGGATGTCTATTCCTCCGACTTTAGCAATCTGCGCGACATGGATATGCGCCATGGCTTCACCATGGGCAGCTGGTTCTCCTCCGGCGACAACGATGTCCATATCGCCTTCACCAACCGGGATGTGAACTTCCACGGCGGGCGGGATTACAACAACACCGTCATCGTCGATGAATCCATCGCCGATCCGGCCAACACCGGCGAGGTGCATAGGCCCGCCTCGATCAAGGGACCGGAAGGCCATTGGGGCGCCCCGACCGATCCGACGACCAACTCGATAAAGTTCACCAAGGTGATCACCGACCCGATCAAGCGTACCCATGACGAGGTTCACGCCACCGACGAAGGCGCCTATATGGCCACCTATTCGGGCCATGACAGCCTGCATGGCGGGGCGGGCGACGACACCCTTTATGGCGGCCGCCACAACGATCAGCTTTGGGGTAACCAGGGCAACGACACTTTCGTCTTCGATGCCGAAAGCGGAACGTGGGGCGAATGGACCGACGTGATCCACGATTTCACGGTCGGCGAAGACCGCTTGGAGCTTCGCGACGGCTTAACCGTGGAGACGTTGAGCGCGGCTGATCTTGGATATGGCGGTGGCCAGCAGGACACGACCGTCCGCCTAAGCGACGGCAGCAAAATCGTCCTTGTTGACGCCGTGATCAATAATGAGGACGATCTGTTTCAGTAAGGAGCGCCAATCCGGCGGTCTGGCGGAAAATGACTGTCAGACCGTCGTTTTGGCGTTTGTGATTGAATAGGGGAGCCGGCGAACCCAAGCCAGCGAACCCAAGCCGGTGGGAACAACTTGGACAAGATCCTCGAGGTCTATTCGCGGGCCATGTCCTGGTCGATCTTCATGTTCATCCTGATCGGCCACTCCCCGTTTCATGAGCCGGAAGATGGGGTGACCGCCGCCGCCGCTGGCAGTGCCACGCGGCAGATTGTCTGGCTGTCGCTGTTTATGCTGAGCTTGCCGATCATATGGCATCGCCGCGATAAGCTGCTCACCCTTGGCCGGGAGCTGTATGTGTTCCTTTTTGCCCTGGGTATTTGCTGGGCGAGCGTCATTTGGGCGATATCCCCGCAGATTTCGCTGCGGCGGGTCATTCTGATGACCATCATCCTGTTGGTGATAACCGGCGTGACGCTGGCTCATCGGTCGGTGGACAGCTGGATCACCACGCTGGTTTCCACCACCGGAATCGCGATGCTGGTCAACTGGCTCGGCGTCTTGTTTCTGCCGCACCTGGCCATCACGGAGCTGGGATGGTCCGGCATGCACGACCACAAGAATGTGGCGGGCGGTTTCACGGCGCTGGTGATCCTGATCTGGCTGTTTGCCGCCGTTAACGCCCGAAGACCGTGGTTTGTCGGCCTATACCTCACCGGCATGGCCTTATGGTTCCTGTTCCTGATCGGCACCCAGTCGAAAACGTCGATTACCTTAGTCGTCACCCTGGGGGCCGTGGGTCTGACGGTCGAGCTGGCGGCCAGGGGGGGGCGTAAGGTCTTTACAGCCATTGCCGTCACCGTCCCCGGGATCATCTGTTTGCTGGCCGCAGGGCTGATTTGGCTGACGCCCCGCAAATTCCTGATACTGACCTTTGGGGATCCCACGATGACCGGCCGAACGGTCATCTGGCGTTTTATGATGCGTCAGATCCGGGAGCGGCCGATCGAAGGGCACGGCTATGGCTCTTTTTGGATGATTGGCGATCAAAGCCCTGTTGTCCGCGAAGGCACCGGCTGGTTCACTGGAACGACCCAGGGGCACAATGGCTACCTCGATCTTGCGGCGACCATCGGATTGCTGGGAACAACGGTCTTTGTCCTAAGCCTGATGTTCAGTCTGTGGACCATTGGAAAGATCGCGGTCTTCCGCCAAGCGGAAGGCGCGGCCCGGTATATGGGTCTGTTCGTCGCGTTGATATGTTTCGCCCTGGCCCACAACATGCTGGAAAGCACGTTCTTGCGGGGCGGACATTTTGTTTGGGTTTCGGCTTATATGTCCATGATCCTCGCGGCCCTGACTTGGGCGCGAAAAGTGGAGCATGCGCCGGTGCCGGCCGGCAGCGTCGGCTTTACGGCCGTTCCGGCGTTTGGGCGATAGTGGGCTTGTGCCCCATAATCTGGCCAACACCCTGTCGATAATCCCAATGGATTACGCCCGTCGTCGCGTGCTATCTGCCACTTGCCCGCCTTGCCGCGTTTTCGGGCAAGGCGACGACGCTCAACTATGTACCGGACGATGGGTCTTCGAACCGAAGATATGACGCATGCCGACCAGCTTATGACCGAGACGCCCCAGGTCTCGGTGATCATTCCCACCTACAACCGGAATGACTTACTGGAGACGTGCCTGCGATCCTGTGTCAGCCAGCGGAAGAGTTTCGATCAGCCGTTCGAGATCGTCGTCGTCGACAATTCGGCCGATGCCGCCGCCAAGCCTGTGGTCGACAAGATTGCCGCCGAAACCGATCTGCCCATACGGCTGGTTCACCAGCCCGCGCCGGGGATTTCGAATGCGCGCAATGCCGGCATCGCGGCGGCAACTGGCCCGTATGTTGCTTGGATCGACGATGATGAATTCGCCAGCGACACCTGGCTGCGCGATTTGTGGACCACGGCCCATGAAAGGAATGCCGACATCGTATTTGGGTCGGTTGAACCGCGTTTCGCGGGCGAGGAGGCGCAAAGATCACCAGAGATCGTAAGGTATTTTTCCAAAAACACGTCGAACCAGCAGGAAAGCGAGGACAAGCATTTTTCGACAAGCAATTGCATGATGAAACGAGAGATTTGCGATGGCTTAAATTCGCCATTCTCGCTTGCGAGGAATTTTACGGGAGGCGAAGACCACCTGTTTTTTATCGAGGCGAGAAACAGGAACGTCAAATTCGCATGGGATGGAAACTCGATCGTCTACGAAACGATCCCAAGCGAAAGGGCGAACTGGAAATACCTTCTGTCACGCAGTTTTCGGAAGCACCAGATAATGGTTCAGAACTTTTTCGATGTGCGGCCGCGCGATTGGGCCATGGTGGCACGCTGTATGATCTTGGGGGCTGGACAGTTTATCATTTACGGCATCGTCGGTGGCGCCCTTTGGCTGGTGCGCAGCCGGCGCGCTGAACCGATTATCAACCGATCCATGATTGGACTAGGTAAACTCATCTGGTTCCGGCCGTTCCAGGCCGAACCCTACGGCCGGTCACGGTAGGACTGCCGGCCCCCCAAAAGGGTTTCTGCGCGCAATGTTCGGGTTGTTTGTGAAAGGCGCACGGTTTCTGGCGTGTCAGAATGACCCGGCTGGCCCCTGGCTGGCCGAATTGGCCGTCGCCTAGGAACAACCGTGGGAAATCTGATCGATCGTGCGCGCGCGGCCTTTGGCTCCAAGGGGCTGTTGTGGCTGCTTAAGGGATCCGCGCTGGTTTTCGGTATCCAGATCGCCGGCCAGGTGATCAGTTATGTCAACCAGATCATCCTAGTCAGGGCCATCGGTTCGGCCGAACTTGGGAACTTCGTCTACGCCACCAACATGGTGATGTTGCTCGCGGCCCTGGTGGCTTTCGGCTATCAGCAGGGCGCCATCCGTTTCGTGGTGGATGGCGAAGCGCGCTCGGACCCGGCCTATGTGCGGGGCTATGTTCGCCTGGGTATGTTGATTGCCCTTGCCGGTTCACTGATCTTGGGCGGTGGCGGCATCCTGATCTGGTTGATGTCCGACCGAAGCGGACAAACGGCGTTCGCCCATCCGGCGCTGCCGATTGCCCTGTGCTTGTTGCCGGTGCTGTCCTTGATGACCCTATACGGCACCGTCGGCCGGGCCCTGAAACTGTTCACCGTTTCCTTTTTGCCCAATTCGTTGATCCGGCCAGTCGGTATCCTGGTCTTCATCCTGTCCGCCATCGCCATCGGGTTCGAATACACAGCCCTGACGTTGATTGTCGTGTTCATCGTCATCATGTGCGCCGGCGTGGCCTGGCAGGCGATCATCGTGATCCGGCATATCAACCGGCGGTTCGATGTGCCCGAACGGACCTACGAGACGCGGCTTTGGGTTCTGACGGGTTTTCAGCTTCTGGTTTTCGGGCTGGCCGAGGGTCAGCTGCCGCGCATCAGCGTCGCGCTGTCCGGCGCGCTGCTTTCGCCGACCGATGTGGCCATCCTGAACATCTGTTTCACCTATGTCAGCCCGGTGGCACTCGGGCTGTTTGCCCTGAATTCGGTCATGGCACCGAACGCGTCCAAACTGTACGCCGAATCCAAAACCGATGAGTTGCAGCGGCTGATCGCCCATTTGTGCCATTTCAGGCTTTGGCCGTGCCTGCTTGCCGTGGCGATTCTCATCGCCGCGGGACCGTGGCTATTGCGGATATTCGGCCCTGAATTCGAGGCCGGTTATTCGACGTTGATCCTGATCGCCATCGCGCGGGTGATCATCGCTGCCTTTGGTCCGCAAGCCTTCATGGTAACGTTCATGGGGCTTCAGCGCGGCGCGATGGTCATCTTTCTCGTCTCGGTCGCGGTCCTGATTGGGCTGACATTCGTCCTGCTGCCGACATTCGGGTTGGTCGGCAGCGGCATCGCCGTGCTGTTGACCACCGTGATGTGGAATGTCGGCCTGCATGTCTTGATCACATCGAAAAGCGGCTTGATTCCCTCGATCCTTTGCTGGCAGAGGGTCGGCATCTGGCCCAAGGTGGGCGAGCAGACAGACGCAGGCAGCGCCCGTACTGAGGAAAAAGGTAAGGGCGTGGTGCCCACGGTCGACGAGGATTCCACATTATGAGCCGGCGTTACGCCCTCATTTCACCCTGCCGCAACGAAGCGGCCTTTATGGAACGCACGCTGGACTCGGTCGTTGCGCAGACCGAGCCGCCGGCGGCCTGGATCATCGTGGACGATGGGTCCAGTGATGAAACGGCGGCGATCGCGGCGGATTATGCTGGCCGGCATTCCTGGATTACCGTTCACACGCGTGCCGATCGCGGCGCCCGCAAGGTCGGCGGTGGCGTCATCGAGGCATTCGACGACGGCTACAATCAGCTGGATCTGTCCGAATTCGACTATGTTTGCAAATTGGACATGGATCTCGTCCTGCCGCCGTCCTATTTCGCCGACCTGATGGATCGCATGGAGGTGGACCCGCGCTTGGGAACATGCAGCGGCAAGCCCTTTTATCACCATCCGGAAACCGGTGTGCCGACCAGTGAGTTCTGCGGCAGCGAGATGTCGGTCGGCATGACCAAATTCTACCGGCTGTCGTGCTTTCGCGACATTGGCGGGTTCGTGGCGGAGGCCGGCTGGGACGGGATCGACTGCCATGTCTGCCGCATGCGCGGCTGGTGGGCCGAAGCGTATGACGACCCGTCCCTGGCGTTTGAACATTTGCGTCCCATGGGATCCAGCCAGGTCAGCATCTGGCACGGCCGCGTGCGCAATGGTCGCAGTTTGTGGTTTCTGGGAACCCACCCGATCTACATGCTGGCGATTGGCGCGTTTCGCCTGCCCAAACGGCCGCGCGTCATCGGGGCGCTCGGCATGTTGTGGGGCTATTTCAAGGCCTGGGGATCGCGGTCGCCGCAACATGGCGATGCGGCCTATCGCCGCTTCGTCCACCGCTATCAGCTAAGGGCGCTTGTCGCCGGTAAGATGACAGCGGCCAGGGAAGCCTATCAGCGCGCCATCGCCGAACAGGACGGATCTCAGCTGTCGTCGTAATAGCGGGCGATCCGGTCACCCACATAGACGCCATGATCGCCGTAATTGTAGATCGAGTTCTTGTGGGTCCGCACCATGGTCATCGCGATGCCGGCCACATACGCGCCGGCCAGGGATAGCCGGCGTAGACCGGCATCGACCATTTCGCGCTGGGTGCCGCTCCACTGCACGACATAGACGACCCGCCGCACCAAGGCTGAGATGTTCAGCGCGTCGGCGACGGCCAGCACCGGCGGGGCATCGACGACGACCAGGTCGAATTCGTCTTGCAAGGCCGCCATCAGGGCGGCCATGGCCTTGGAATCGAATGTTTCCACCGTGGTTTTCGTTACTTTACCGGCCGGGATGACATGCACGTCGTGGGCATCGCTGGAGGAAACGACATCTTCGATCGGGCTGCGTCCGGTCAGGAAATCGGCCAGGCCGACCTCGCTCTCGCATTTCATCACCCGTCTCAACCGAGGCCGGCGCAGATCGGCTTCGACCAGGACCACCTTCTGCCCGGACTGGGCGGCGATCAGCGCCAAGGCGGCCGCCAGGGTGGTCTTGCCTTCGGCCGACTGGCTGGAGGTTAGCATCACCGACGATCCGCCACCGGAATCCTCCAGCCGCAAGGTGATGTAAAGCTGACGAACGGACTCGGCAAAGGCCGAGCGCGGGGAATTCTTGATGTGGTCGATCAGCTTGCGCCCGTCCCGGCCCAGCTTGTCCGTGGACCGGGGAATCTGGGACAGCACGCTTAGCCCGGTCTTGCGCTCGATGTGCGAGGGCATCCGATAGCCGGTTTCGAAGGATTCCATGGCAAAGGCCAGGGCAAAGGCCAGCCCAAGGCTGAATACGAAGCTGGCCGCCGCCAGCACCTTCGTCGGGGGTGCCGCCGCGTTGGTCGGTAGCCCGGCATAGGAGATGATGCGCGCGTCGGGCACCTGCAGTTCCTGCTCGGACTGTTCGCGGGTTTCGCGGAAGCGGGTCAGGAAGTTCTGCAGCATCAGCCGATCGGCATCGGCCTCACGCTGCAGGGCACGCAGCGTGACCTGCGCCTGCTGGGCTTGAGAGGTCTCGGCCTCCAGTTGGATCAGGCGGCGTTCGAGCCGGCCGACCTCGGCCGTCGCCACCTGCTGCTGGACTTCCAGCGCCCGGACGATCCGTTGAATTTCCAGGCTGATTTCCGCCGAAACACCCCGCAATTCGGCAAGAACGGTGGCCACCTCTGGGTGCCGCGCGCCCAGACGCTGTCTCAGGTCCGAGGCTTGCCGCTGTAGGCGAATTTGGTCGGCGCGCAGTTGCTGGATCAGCCGGGAGGAAATCACTTCGGGAAGGGATTCCAGCGTCGCCGACTGAACGCCCGGATCCAGGGTCGTGTTGTCCAGGCCGGTCGCGCCAAGGTCCGATGTTGTCGTGTCGCCCGGATCGATCGGGCCAGCGGCCAGCTCCGTTGCGGCCAGGTTAAGATCGCCGCTGTTCAGCCCGGCCTGGGCCACGCCCAACCGTTGTTCGATGTCGGACAGCGTCCGCCGGGCCGTGGCCAGCTGCTGGTTGGTCTCGCTGATCTCGCGGATCCAAAGCTCGTCGGCCCGTTCGTCGGACACGCCGGTTTCGGACATAAAGCTGACGACCGCCCGTTCGGACTGGTCGACTTCATCACGCAAGGCTGTGATGCGCTGATTGAGCCAGCGGGTCGCCCTGGTCGTTGCTTCGAAACGGGCGTCTAGCTGATCCTCAATATAGGCTTCAGCCAATCCGTCGGCCAGCACGACCGCGATTTCCGGATGATAGGTGCGGACTTCGATGGCCACGACCCGGGCTCCGCCCAGCCGGTAGACATCGAACAGTTTCATGAATTCGTTCAGGGCCTTGTCGTCGGCCCCTTCGCGGACGAGACCGTCGGTCAGAACCATCGACCCTTCCTCGGCCATCTCGCCCGCCGGTGCGGCCTCATCGGAAACCGGCTCGGCGGTTGCCATCTCGGCTTCCGGTTCGTCCCTGCTGATCAGGGCCGAAACCCAGCCGGTCGCCCCATTGACGATGGAGCGCGCCAGGCGGCGAACGGACGAAGTCTGGGGCGGTTCAACCCAAAAATCCGTCAGCCCCTGCTCCATCAGCCGGTCGCGCAGCTTCTGCGCCAGCCGGCGCGAGCTCAGAATGCGGATTTCGGTTTGGATCGCCTCCTCGTCCTTGCCGATGCCGGTGACGACCGCCTCCAGATCCACGATGTTGGCCTGGTTGCTCAGCAGGGCGACCTCGGTGCGGGCCATATAGGTTTGGGGTAGCGACAGGATCCAAATCAGCGCAAGGCCGGTGACGACCGCAACAAACCCGATGATGAAATACCGCCGTCGCAGAATGACCTGCAGGGCGTCGAACATGGCCGGATTGCCGACCGTCGTGGCCGGCGCCACGCGGTCGGAAAGCGATGCGCTGCCGCTTACCTGCTCGGCGCTTCTGCCGACGAATGCCACCTTGTTCATCGCTGCCTATTCCAACAAACGCCCACAGCTAATCACGACCAAGCCGGGCCTTGGGCCAATTCTTGCCTGATCGTTCGTAGCATACCCCCCCTTAAGGGGTTGCGATTCCATCAATCTTTCGGCGGCGGAAGGCTGGTCCTTCTCCGCCCGGGGGCAGTTTATCCAAATGTCCCGGTTGTGGGGCAAGGGTTTTCTAGATCCGGCCGCAATGCCCGCCCCGTCCGTGTTGGTGACGTAACAGGGTCGGTGGCGTGATGGCATGTTCAATGGGGTCCGTTTGCACCTTTTGCCTACACAATGGGCAGTCTGCCGCTTTGGCGCGCCGGTTTGTCCCCAGTTGGTATGCAATTCGCATAAAATCTTGCCTAGCGACGCCGGCGTCTGCGCCGGCCTAAACAGTGACAAGAAAAATCGCGCGGGCGTCCGCCAGGGAAGACCAAAAGATGGGGCTATCAAAAACTGCCGGCGTGCCCGGTGCAGGGGCGGTGGAAGGCTATCTGCGCGAGATTCATCAGCGGATCGCGCAAGATACGACCGGCGAGGTCGCGAACTACATTCCCGAATTGGCAAAGGCCGACCCAAACAAATTCGGGATCGCAATCGCCACCGTCGACGGCCAAGTCTACACCGTCGGCGACACCGATACGGCGTTTTCCATTCAGTCGGTTTCCAAACCGTTCGTCCACGGCTATGCCCTGGCGACCTATGGGCGGGAGGAGGTTCTCAAGCGCGTCGGTGTCGAACCGACGGGTGAGGCCTTCAATTCGATCGTTCTGGATGAGGAATCGAACAGGCCCTTCAACCCGATGGTGAATGCCGGCGCCATCGCTGCGGCCGAAATGATCCGCGGCGTCACGCTGCCCGACCGGATCGGAACCCTGCGCCGGGTTTTCGAGGCCTATACCGGGCGCGCCCTGGACATCGACGAGGCGGTTTTCCAGTCGGAAAAGCAGACCGGCCACCGAAATCGGGCAATCGCCTACATGATGCTGAACACCGGCATGCTGCAGCGCGAGCCGGAAGAGGTGCTGGACATCTATTTCCGGCAATGTTCCATCGAGGTGACGTGCCGCGACCTGGCCGTCATGGCGGCAACGCTGGCCAATGGCGGCGCAAACCCCTTGTCGGGCGAGCAGGCGCTGCCGGAGGCCTATATCGCCGATGTGCTGACGGTCATGAACTCCTGCGGTATGTACAACTATGCCGGCCAATGGTCCTACGAAGTCGGCCTGCCGGCCAAAAGCGGAGTGTCGGGCGGGATCATCGCCGTGGTGCCGGGACAGATGGGCATCGGCGTCTACTCCCCACCGCTTGACGACCACGGCAACAGCATTCGCGGCATCGAGGTCTGCCGCGACATTTCCAAGCGATTTGGCCTGCACGTCTTCCGCGCCTACCCCTCGACCGGCACGGTCGTGCGGCGCAAGGTTTTTGGCGACCGCCTGCGCTCCAAACGGGTCCGGACGCCCGACCAGGCGGAAATCCTGGACAAGCAGGGCCGGCGGATTTGCGTCATCGAAGCCCAGGGCATGCTCTATTTCGGTACGGCCGAACGCCTTTGCCGGCAGGTCCACTCGGCAGGCGAGGAGGCCGATCACATTGTCCTGGATGTCCGGCGGGTGCACAGCGCCGATGCCGCGTCCGTCGAATTGCTGGCCGACCTGCCCAAGGCGTTGGCTGAAAAGGGGGTGAAGGTCCTGTTCGCCAACCTTTGGCCGGGCGGCACCTTGGACAGCCTCTACCTTTCTCTGGTCGAGCCACCCGGTGAGCCCGATGAGGACAGAACGCCGGCAGGCGGGACGAACGGTGCCGCGGCGAAGGAGGGCCGGGTTTACAGCCACATCGATCCAGCGCTCGAACGCTGCGAAAACAGCGTCCTGGCCACCACCCAACAGGGGGTGGCCCCGACAAAATTCGCCTTGCGCGATCTGGACATCTTCGCCGGCCTGACGCGCGAGCAGATCAAACGGCTGGAGATGGTGGTCCAGCCCATGACCTTTGAACGCGGGCAAAAAATCATTCGCGCGGGGGATGAGGCGAACCTGTTCTTTGCCGTAGCGCGCGGATCGGCCGCCGTGCATCTGGCGATCAACGGCAAAAGTGACGAGGATGACGAACGCTCGGTCCGCGTCGCCTCGGTCGGGCCGGGGGTGTGCTTTGGCGAGATGGCCCTGCTGGATGGCGGAATGCGCTCGGCCGATGTGATCGCCGAGGACCGGGTCATCTGTTACGGTTTTTCCGTCGCCATGCTGCGCGGGCTGGCCGAAGAGGATCCGCAGATCATGATCAAGATCCTCTCCAACATGGCCGGCAATTTCTCCGAACGGCTGCGCCGCTCCAACCGGGAGATCCAGGCGCTGGAGATTTGATCGGCGAGCTCAGCCGGTCAGGCCGAACTCCGAGAACGGCACGAAGCGGACCAGGTCGCCCTGATTGACCTGCTTGATGTCCTCGGGCAGTTCGATCAGGCCATCGGCGGCCCGCAGGCCGGAAATCAGGCCGGAGCCGTCGCGGGGGAATTTGTTGGCGCTAACCGCCGTCGCGCCGTCGCGCACCAGAAAGCCGCGCAGGAATTCCCGCCTGTCGGGCTTCTTCTTTCCGATCTCAAAGGCGGCGGGCAGCATAAACCCGGTCGGCTCGCGCCAGCTGGCCCCGCCCAGGGCGAGGATGGCGGGGCGGCAATAGAGTAGGAAGCACACGAACACCGCCACCGGATTGCCCGGCAGGTTCAGGATCACGCTGTCGCCGATCTGCCCGAATCCCATCGGCCGGCCGGGCTTGATAGCCAGCTGCCATAGATGCCGTTTGCCCAAGGTGTCTACCGCGGTGATCAGGTGATCTTCCTCCCCCCGGCTGGCTCCGCCCGTGGTCAACACGATGTCGAACCGTTGCGCCGCCTCCGATAGCTGCTCCGTCACCAGCGCCTGATCGTCGGCCCAGATGCCAAGATCGGTAACCTCGACCGGCAATCCGCCGAGCAGCCCGGTCAGCAGCGGTTTGTTGGTGTTGTAAATCTGGCCGGGTTTCAGCGGTTCGCCGGGCGGAACGATCTCATCGCCCGTCGACACGACGCCGACGCGCACCGGGTGAAACACCTCCACCTGGGCATGACCAGCCGACGCAATGGCGGAGACATCCTGCGGGCGCATGCGATCGCCGACCTGCACCAGCGCCATGCCCGGCTGGACATCCTCACCGGCCCGTCGCCGATTGGCCCCAAGCTTCAGCCCGGGCGGAACCCGGACGAAGGTTTGCCCATCGTGCTGCACCTCCTCGCAATCTTCCTGCATGGCGACGGAGTCGGCTCCGGCGGGCATCACGCCCCCGGTGAAAATGCGAGCGGCGCTGCCCGTTGCCAGCGTCCCATCCAACGGCCCGCCTGCCGCGATCCGGGCCGAAACGGGAAACAGGCCCTCCAACCGCTCGAAATCGCCATGCGCAAAGGCATAACCATCGACGGCCGCGTTGTCGGTCGGCGGTACAAGCTCGGATGCCAAAATCTCAGCAGCGGAAACCCGGCCGGTCGCGCGGGCCAGCTCGACCATTTCCCGGCCAACCACCGGCGACAACCGGGTGCGCAGAATGTCCAGCGCCTCGTGGTGCCGCAACCGGTCCTTGTCGTGCAAAAAACAATCGTCGATCAGGCGACGCGCCATCGGAAATTCCTAGCCGCGAGTCAGCTCGCAGTGATCCTCGACGAAATCGGCGATTTCGCCAACCGAGTCATGGTCAAAAAGCGGTTTACCCTCGGTCTCTGGCGCCTCGCCCGGGTCGGTGTCCGACACCACGGCGATGATGGTTTCCGGGGCCGTCGGCAGGGGACCGTTGTCACGGGCACCGTCGCGGCGGACCTCCAGCTTGGGGTGATCCTCGCCGCGATAGCCCTCGACCAACACCAGATCGCACGGCGCCAACCGGTCCAGGACCGCGTTGAAGTCTGGCTCCGGTTCGTTCCGCAATTCATGCATCATGGCCCAGCGCCTGCCGGACACCAGCAACACCTCCTGTGCCCCCGCCTCACGATGGCGAAAACTGTCAGTTCCCGGATGATCGATATCGAAGGCATGGTGGGCGTGCTTTACCGTGGAAATGCGGTGGCCGCGCTGCGTCAGTTCCCGGGTCAGCCGCTCCGCCAAGGTCGTCTTGCCCGAATTTTTCCAGCCGGCAATGCCCAACACGGGGCTGCCGTTGGCCGTTCGCCGGATCATGCGCTGTATTCCGTCCCAACCTTCTCCGCGTGGCGCAGATCCTCGGGCGTGTTGATATTGAAGAAGGGATCGCCCGCCGGGTCGCCGTCGCCGGTGTCAAACTCGACCATTTTGTTCGGATGCCGATTGACCCAGGTCAAGATCTTGCGGTTTTCCGGCACCGCAAGCCAGCTCTCCAAATCGTCAGCCAACCGAACCGGCCAGAGTCCGAACACCGGGTGCGTCCGTCCACCCGAAGCCGCCAGGACGATGGCCTCCTCGTCCTTGGCCGTTTCAACCAGTCGAGCCACCAGATCGGTCGGGAAAAACGGCGTGTCCGCGGCCGCCGTCACGATGAACCGGTGGTCAGCATGGTGGGCGGCCGCCCAACGACACCCGGTCAAGATTCCCGCCAGCGGGCCGACAAACCCGGCGACCGAGTCGGGTGCGACCGGCAAGCCGAAGTCGGCGAACCGCTCGGACCGGCCATTTGCGTTCAAGACCAGCGCGCCGACCTGCGGCGCCAACCGGTCGATGGCGTGGGCCAGCATCGGGCGGCCAGCCACCGGTAGCAGACACTTGTCGCCGCCGCCCATGCGGCGCGATTGGCCGCCGGCGAGCAGGACACCGGTCACCGGCGCGCTCATGCTTTCCGGGCTCCTTTGCGCTTGAACTCCTGGGGCTCATCATCATCGGTTGAACCGACAGGCTCGTCGAACTCGATGCGTTCCTGGCCCGCCAGGGCGATGAACCGCTTGCCGCGCGCTCGGCCGATCAGGGTCAACCCGGCCTGGCGGGCCAACGAGACGCCCCATTCGGTAAAACCTGAACGGGAGGCCAGGATGGGGATGCCCATCATCACGGTCTTGATGACCATCTCGGAGGTCAGCCGGCCGGTGGTGTAGAAGATCTTGTCCTGCGGCTCGACCTTGTTGACGAACATCCAGCCGGCGATCTTGTCCACCGCATTGTGCCGGCCGACATCCTCCATATAGACCAGCGGCCGGTCGCCCTGGCACAGCACGCAGCCATGGATGGCACCGGCCTCCAGATACAGGCTCGGCGTCTGATTGATGGTCTTGGACAGCGAATACAGCCAGGAAGTCTTCAGGCGGGCCTCCGCATCCAGACGTACCTCCTCGAACTCCTCCATGACATCGCCGAACACGGTGCCCTGGGCGCAGCCCGAGGTGCGGACCTTCTTCTCCAGCTTCTGCTCGTAATCGGTGGCCCGTTCGGTCCGCACGACGATGACCTCCAGATCCTCGTCATAATCGATGCCGGTGATCACATCATCGGCGTGCAGCATGCGCTGGTTGCGCAAGAAACCGACGGCCAGCAGGTCGGGATAATCGCCGATGGTCATCATCGTGACGATTTCCTGCCCATTCAGGAACAGGGTCAGCGGCCGTTCGGTGACCACCCGCGCCGTCGCGGGCGCGCCGGTCTGGTCGATCCCCTCGACGGCGGCGGACAGCCTTTCGTCGCCGGGATCGGGCTGGATCAGGTAGTCCGTCTGGGGCGGGCGTGCGGGATTGGTCATACCGACAATATAGGGCCGGCGAGGTCGATTGGTCAGGCGGCGACTTGTGCCGACAGCCGATCGCCCTTGTCCGTATCGAACAAAAAGCCCTGCTCGCTCGGGAAGGTCACCCCGACCTTGCTGTCGATACCGATGTCGTAATCTTTGGGCATCTTGATCGCCAGGTGGGTGCCTTCCAGCTCGACGGTGACCAGCGTTTGCTCGCCCGTCAGTTCGGCCGTGTAGACCGTCGCATCGAAATGCCCCGAACCGGGCTCCACGACCTGCGCGTCCTCCGGCCGAAACCCCAGCGTTGCCGCCCGGTTGCCGTCGGCGCCGGCAACCGGCATGTCGGTGCCGCCACCACCGAATCGGCCGCCTTCGATCCGGCCTTCGATAAAGTTCATCGGCGGCGAGCCCATGAAACCCGCCACGAACAGATTGGCCGGGTTGTTATAAACCTCGCGCGGCGTGCCCAGCTGTTGCAGCACGCCGTTGTTCATGATGGCCACCCGATGGGCCAGGGTCATGGCTTCGATCTGGTCGTGGGTGACGTAGATGGTGGTGACGCCGAGGCTGTGCTGCATGTGCTTCAGTTCGGCCCGCATCACCCCGCGCAGTTTGGCATCCAGGTTCGACAGCGGCTCGTCCATCAAAAAGGCCGATGGCCGTCGGATGATGGCCCGGGCCAAGGCGACGCGCTGGCGCTGGCCGCCTGAGAGCTGCCGGGGATAGCGGTCCAGCAAGGTCTCCATATGCACCTGGCTGGCCGCATCGCGCACGGCCTCGGCCCGCTGAGCTTCCGACATTCCCCGTACTTTCAGCGGAAAGCCGATGTTTTCGGCCACCGTCTTGTGCGGGTACAACGCGTAAGACTGAAAGACCATGGCGACATCGCGGTACTTCGGCAGTACGCGGGTCACCTCGGTATCGCCCAAATGGATGGTGCCGGTATCGACTTCTTCCAGGCCGGCGATCATGCGCAAGGCGGTGGTCTTGCCGCAGCCCGACGGCCCCAGCAAAACCAGGAATTCCCCCTCCGCGACATCCAGGCTTAGATTTTTCACCACGTGAACCGACCCGAACGATTTGTTCAGCTCGCGGATCGACAGGCGTTTGGCTGTACCACTGCTCATTTGCTGGCACTCATCCCTTAACGGCTCCCAACAGAACGCCCTTGGCGATAAAGCGCTGCAGCACAATCGCCATCAAAACCACCGGGATGATCATCACGATGATCACCACCGACATGCTCCACCACAGGATGCCGCGCTCGCCGGCGTTCATCGCCGCGACTAGGATCGGCATGGTCTGCGCCTTGGAGGTGGAAAGAAATAGGGCAAGCAAATACTCATTCCAGGCCAGGATCATGACCAGCAGGGTCGTGGCTGCCAGCCCGGGACGGGACAGGGGCAGGACGATTTCCCAAAACGTCGTGATCCGTGTTGCGCCATCCAGCTGGGCGCTTTCTTCCAGATCGATCGGGATGTTGTCGAAAAAATCGTACATCAGCCAGACCACGATCGGCAGGTTGACCACCGCATAGGTCAGGATCAGCGCCAGGTGGGTGTCGAGCAGCCGCACGCTCTGGAACATCATGTAAATCGGTACGACCACCACGATGGGCGCCAGGATGCGTTGGGAGATGATCCAGAACAGGATATCGCCATTCTTCAGCGCCGCCTTGAAACGCCGGTTCAGCGCCCGCGCCAGGAAGTAGAACACCGCGATCGCCGCCGCCAGGGCAAGGCGCCAATCGACACCGGCAAACCCGATGGCCACGAACGCCGCCGCCATCGACAAAACGAACAGCATGATGGTGCCGAACTTCGGCCGGTATTCGATGCGGGCCAGCGCATAGGCCGCCATCGATCCGATGATGATGCACAGCGCCGTTGAACACAGCGCGATGATGATCGAGTTCAGATAGGCCTTCAGCGTGTCTTCGTAGTCGAAGACGAACAGCTCCTTCCACGCATGCAGGCTGGGCGTGAAGTCGACCCACGGGATGAAGAACGGCCCGTTATTGACCGAGATCGGCTCCTTGAACGAGGTGATGAACACCCAATAGATCGGGAACAGCACAAAGGCCGACCAGAAGATCAGCAGGGCGTAAACGATCGTGGCCGTGCCCGGCGCCATCTTGCCGATGGCCGGCGGTTCGAACAGCCGGGTCATCAAACCGCGCGGCTGCTGGACGGGCGTGGGGTGATCTTGTTGCATTACACCGCCCCTCTGATGCGTCGCAGAACGACGAGGTTGAAGAAGGACACGCACAACACGACCGTCACGAACAACAGCAGGTACGCGACCGCCGCCGACTGCCCCAGATCCAGCGCCCGCCACGAGAACAACGAATGCAGCGTCATGGATTCGGTCGCGATCCCAGGACCGCCGGAGGTCATGATGTTCGGCAGATCGACGATCTTGAAGGCCTCGATGATGCGGATCAGCATGACGGTCGCCGCCACCGGCACGATCTGTGGCCAGGTGATCTCGCGGAAGATCTGCCAGCTGCTGGCCCCATCCACCTCACCGGCCTCGACCAGATCGCGCGAGACATTCTCCAGCGCGGCCAACAGCACGACGAAGATGAACGGGATCCACTGCCAGGAATCGCCGATCACGATAAAGACGCGCGCGGCCCAGGGATCGGCGGCCCAGGCGAAATCGCCCAAGCCCACCCATTGCCACAGCGGCGAGAACGGGCCCTTTGTCGTATCCGCCATCATGCGGAAGGCGTAACCGATGCCAATCGGTGTGATCATCAACGGAATGAAGAAGACCACGCGGAAGAAGGTGCGGCCCTTGATCGGCATGGCGCACAGCAGCGCAAGCCCCAGCCCGATGAGGAACTGAACGGCGCAGCCGAAGACGACGTAAAACAGCGTCACGCCCAGCGTGCCGAACGGATTGCCGCTAAAGAAGGTGGCCGCGAACATGGCGGCAATGCCAAACAGCACCGTGGTGGTGAACATCCGGCCGATGAAGCCTAGGACCGTGAAATTGGACTTCACATAGCGCACCATCCACAGCAACAGGGCGGCGCCGACGCCGATGATGAGCGCCCAGCCCAGCAGGCTGATGGTCGTGAAGGTGCCCAGAAAGTGGAACTGCTCGGACCCGAAGAACTGCTTTTCAAAATTGTCGAATCCGACGAAACGAACCTGATAGGACCCGCCGCGCAGGCGGATGCGCGAAAAGGCGATCGCCAGCGAGGCGACCAGCGGGAAGATCGAAAAAATTAAGATCATCACCACGGCCGGGGTGATGAAAAGCTGCCGGGAGTGCAGGTCCAGCCACTCCAGGAACCTCAGCCGCAGCGGGAGTGTTTCAAACTCACCGGCCGGGGCGACTTGCCCCGGCCGGCCGTCAACGGTCGTCATTGTCGGTTAGCGATCAGTTGGTGATGCCGAGCGACAATTTGTACATGGTGGCTTGGGAATCACGGCCGAAATCTTCCGTGATCTCTTCCCAGCCGGCTTCGATGTTTTCGACGGCTTGCTCGGCCGTGATTTCATCGGCCAGGAAGCGAGCCAGCTCGCGGTCAAGCACCACGCCCGTGTACTGCTGGGCACCCGGGATGCGGATGTCCGAAGCCATGTTCGGGCTGTTCAGGCTGTCCTTGATGGCGCCGAGATAGTTTTCGGCGAACTCAGGCGAAAAGCCCGCATCGATCCAGTTGTCGAGATTGTCGAGCTGGGAATTCCGGTACGGGTTGTAACCGGTCCAGCCGATGGTGACGTCGACGTTGGATTGGGCGGCCTGGTTGACATACGACAGGAAGTCGTACGCAGCCTGTTTGACCGTGTCGTCAGCCTTGGCGTTGATTGCCCCGGCCCAACCGCCGAACGCGGCAAACGGAGCGTGGTTCACACCGTCGATCGCGTGCGGGCAGATCTCGGGCGTGCAGTCGACGAGGTCTCCCGAGGCTTCATCAAGAACCCTGGGTGTACCCGGCATGATGACGGCGCCCATCTTGTCCTTGATCGCGGCACCGGCCGGATCGATGGACAGCGGGCCGATGTCGCCCCAGTCGATGACCAGCGCGCAACGGCCGGACTGGACCAGACCGCGGGTGTCGCCGATATCGTGGTTCAGCTCATCCGGCGGACCGAATTCGCCGGTGGCCTTGTAAACGCGGAAGGCTTCAGCCCAGGCTTGGTTGTTGACTTTCGGGGTCATGGTTTCGGGGTCGAAGAAGATGCCCTGGCCCGTGCCTTGGGTCTGCACGAAACCGGCGGCCATCGACATGATCGCGAAATAGGATTGGGCGTTCCGCTTCTTGAAGATGCACGACCCGAAATCCGGCTCGCCATCGCCATTCATGTCCTTGCCGTGCGCGGCACCGGCAACGGCCATATAGTCGTCCCAGGTCTTGGGCGGCTCCAGGCCCAGCTCTTCCAGAACATCCCGACGATAGTACAGCATCTGGAAGTCGCCATCGACGGTGATCAGATAGGTCTTACCGCCGATTTTCTGGTTGTACTCGCGAAAGTAGGGGGCGATGTCGTCGACGTCGATCTTGTCGTCATTGGCGACATAGTCGGTTAGGTCTTCGACCAGACCGCCATCGACCAGCTCAACGGCCCAGCCCGAGGCAAAGACGCCGACATCGATGGAATTCGTGCCGGTGGCCCAGTCGGTCAGCAGCTTCTGGAACAGCTCGGCGAACGGCACCTCGTCGACCCGGATTTCGGCCCCGGTCATTTCGGTAAACTCTTCGCCGCGCTCAACCAGGCGCTGGGCAATAACCGGACCCGGGCGGGTTAGAATATTGACGGTTACGCCGTCATACTGGGCGTTGGCCGGGCCGGTCGCAGCGACCGCGCCTGCCAACAGCGAGGCGCCGACAATGGCACTGCTCGCATTACGCAAAACACTCTTCATTGGGTACTCCTCCCTACCTTTTAAGAGTCGTGGATCGTTTTTTCGGGCACGCAGTGTGCACATCCGACGCGGCCTTGCAAATGGCTTGTCAGTTCCACCAAGTGGCATGGGCCCGTTCGGGCTGGCGCAGGACTTCCTCCCCGTCGGCCTTCGGTTCTATCTCCAGTAGATGGCGCTGGGCGGGCGACATGCGCTCGTACAATTCCGGCGTCAGATAGTCCAGCTGCAGCAGCTGTTGGGGCAAATCGCGCCGCGTATAGGTCAGGTGCAGCATCCGCCTGGGAATGTCTTCTCGTTTGGCCGTGCCGCTGTGCCACATGGACGAATTGGCAATGACGGCTGACCCCGCCGGGGCAGTGACGATGACCTCGCCGGGATAAGCGGCCGTCGGGTCGGTGGGCACACGGGCCTGATCCTCCGGCGACAGCGGTTTCGGCTCCCAATCGCCCTGATTGACGACCGCAACATTGTAAGGCGCCCAGCGGTGCGAGCCGGGGATCACCCGGGTCGGGCCATTGGCTTCCGTCATGTCGTCGAACAGGATCATGGCGTTCAGAACCCACCAATCCCTATCCGAATGTTTCGGCACGTCGGCATGCAGTTCCTGCTGTCCGCCACCGGTTTCGGGATCGCGCAGATTGGCACCGTGCACCTTAAAATTGCCCAGCAGGTAATGGGCGGCGGCCAGCACCGGCGGCAGTTCCAGGCAATGATCGAAGGCGTCGGACTTGTTGAAGATGTTCGACACCCGTCGGGCGCCTGGTTCAATATGAACCTCATGCCCGCCTTGGCCTCGTTCGGCCTCGGATAGGGCATCGAAGGCCGCCCCCATGGCCTGACATTCCTCGGCGCTCAGCACATTCTCGACAGCGAAATAGCCCTTTTCGTCCAGCTCCCAGCGCTGCTGGTCGGTCAAATCGTCAGGCCGGACGTTCAGGTCCCGCAAAGCCTGCACGGTATCCATTTCCGTTTCCTCCCAAGGTTTGGCCGTTTACGGCTCTCGCTCACTTCAATGTACACTAACCTAGCGAAATTGTCGGGTCCGGCAGTCCTGGCGTTTCGATATCGAAGGCCAGGATGGACCCCGATAGCGGCGCCGCGTCCAGGGCCTCCTGCTCCATGTTCTGCCGGGCCGAGGTGACGAAGATTGTCTTCAGATCCGGCCCGCCAAAGGCCGGGCAGGTCGCTTGCGGCACCGGCAAGTCGACCCGGCCGACTTCCTGGCCCTGCGGCGAAATCCGAATGACGGCGCTGCCCCGATACAAGGCGCACCACAGATGTCCCTCCGAATCGACGATCGCCCCGTCCGGCACGGCCGAGGGATGGTCGAGCTGGAAGAACGGCTCCGGACCGCCCGTCGGCCAACCCTCTGCATCCAATGGTTGGCGCTTGATCAATCTTTCGCGAGAATCGGCCACATAGGCGACGGAGCCGTCCGGCGAGAAGCACATGGCGTTAGGCACGGTGATGTTCTCATACAGCACCCGCAGCTCGCCCTTGCGGAAGCGATAGATGGTGCCGGCGCCGATGCCGTGATCCAACCCCATCGTCCCGATCCAGAACCCGCCCCGCCGGTCGGCCCGCCCATCGTTCGACCGGGTGGCCAGATTGTCGGCCTCCAGCGGCATCACATCGACCGAGGCGCCCGTCTTGGGATCGAAGCGGAACAGCTTGCTTTCCGAGGCTATCAGCAACTCCCCGCTGTCCAGCGGCGCGGCGGCGGACACATGCTCGCCCAAATCCCAACTTTGGTGCCCCCCGCCCTCGGCATCGCAGGCATGCAGCTTGAACCGGCGGATATCGAACCAGAACAGCTTGTCCTGGTGCCACAGCGGGCCCTCGCCCAGGAAACATTCGGGATTGATCACCGTGCGGACGGTCATGCCCACCCTCCATCGACAATGAAATTTTGCGCGCTGCACATCCGGCTGTCATCGGCTGCTAGAAACAGCACCATGGCCGCGATGTCGCTGGGTCGAATGCGGTCGGCCAGACATTGCGAGCTGTCGATCATCGCCTCAGCCGCCGCGTCCACCCATTTGTCCAGCTGCTTTTCCGTCATCACCCAGCCCGGCACGACCGTATTGACTCGAATCCCATGCCCGCCCAGGGATCGGGCAAAACTCCGGGTCATGCCATGCATCGCCGCCTTGGACGCCGCGTAACAAGGATAATCGCCCACCGCCAGCATCCAGCCGAACGAGCCGAAATTGATGATCGAGCCCGCCTTGGCCTCGATCATCGCCGGGGCCACCGCCTTGATGGCGAAAAAGGCGTGCTTGAGATTGACGTCCAGATGGGAAGTCCAGCCATCCTCGCTGGTCTCGGCCCAATCATGGCGCAAATCATTGGCCGCGTTGTTGACCAGCACATGCGCCGGCCCATGCGCCGCCGACAGGTCCTTGATGGCCGCCTCCAGCGCCGGAATGTCGGTCACATCGCAGCGGACGAACCGCGCCCCGGTCTCCCGCGCCAGCGCCTCGCCCGCCTCGACATCGATATCCAGGAACCCAACCCGGCTGCCTTGGTCGGCAAACCCTCGGACCAATGCCTCGCCAATCCCGGTCGCCCCGCCGCTGACGATCACCGGCCGGTCCTTCAGGCTGGCATAGCGCGCCGCGCTGTCGCCCGACATGGCCGGCTAGCCCAGCGTGTATTGCCGGGTGGCCTCCGGATCGTCGTAGGAGACGGGCAGGGCGGACAACTCCTCCCACACCACCTCGGGGATCGACCAGTTGGCCCATTCGATCGATTGGGCCACCCGTTCGGGCTTGCTGCAGCCGCAGATGGTCGAAGTGACCCGAGGATCCCGCATGGAAAACTGCAGCGCGACGGCCCCGGGCGGCACGCCATGCTTGGCGCAGATCGCCTCGACCTTTTTGACCGGCGCCAGCATTTCGTCCGTCGCCTCTTGATACACATAGCGGCCAAAGGATTCGGTCCCCTTGGCCAGCACGCCGCCGCAATAGGGCGCCGCGTTCATCACCGCCACGCCCTTGGCGTGGGCGGCGTCGATCATCTCCTCCGCATTGCGGTTGATCAGGGTGAACCGGTTATGGGTGATCAGCGCATCGAAATCCCAATCGGCCAGGATGGGCATCATGATGTCGACCCGGCCGGCGGCCAGCCCGATGGCATCGCACAGCCCCTCTTCCTTCATCTTGATCAGCTCGCTCAGCGAGCCGCCCGGCCCGGTGATTTCCGACAGATCGGCCGCATGTTCGGGATCGTGCAGATGCAGCAGTTGAACCCGGTCCAGTCCGAGCGCCTTCAAGCTTTCTTCCAGGGACGCCCGGGCGCGGGCCGCATCGAACTTGCCCGTCTGGTTGTGCCGGTCGAGCTTGGTGGAAACCACAAAGCCGCTCGGCAGTCCGCCATATTGCCGGATGCCCTCCCCAACCCGGGCCTCGCTTTCGCCCAGGCCGTAATTGCGCGAGGTGTCGAGGAAGTTCAGCGGTCCGTCCAACACGGCCTTGACCGTGTCATAGGCCCGCTGGTGCTCGACCTCATAGCCATAGGTGTCCGGCATGCTGCCCAGCGAAGAGGTGCCGATGCAGATCTTGGATACCGCCAGCCCGGTCTTGCCGAGCGTCGTCATGAGATCAGATTGATTGCCGGCCATGGCCGTCCCCTCCGCTGGAAATTCTTTGCCCGCCGAACGGGGGCATTGGTTGGGTTCTTTTTCGCCGAACCGGCCGCCGAATCCAAGCCATGAACCGCGTCGACCCAATGCTTCGCAACAAAAATTGATGTAATCACGGCATCGCAATTCGGTTTGAGCGCCGGGGCGGCTTGAACGGGCGCAACGAATGGTGTCTAGTTTTGCGGCGATAGAGATCGCGATAACAATAAGCCAACCAAATCGGGGAGGGAGGCTCCGGAATGCCGGCGCTTGAGCTGCAAGGCATCTCAAAACATTTCGGCGCAATTCACGCGCTTTCCGGTGTCGATTTCAGCGTCGATACGGGCGAAGTCGTCGGACTGATGGGCGACAACGGCGCCGGCAAATCGACCCTGGTCAAGATCATCGCCGGCAACTTTCCCCCCAGCACGGGCGAGATCCGGGTCGATGGTTCAGGGGTTCACTTCAACCGCCCGATCGATGCCCGCAACGCCGGGATCGAGGTCGTCTATCAGGACCTGGCGCTGTGCGACAATCTGACCGCTGCTGCGAATGTATTCCTGGGGCGTGAGGCCAAGCGCAATTTCGGGCCGTTCAAGATTCTCGACTACCCGACCATGTTCAAAAAATCGGCCGAGCTGTTCGAGGAGCTGAAGTCGGAAACCCGCCCCCGCGATCTCGTGCGCCAGATGTCCGGCGGCCAGCGCCAGGCGGTCGCCATCGCCCGCACCCGGCTGAGCGATCCCAAGATCGTCCTGATGGACGAACCCACGGCCGCGATCAGCGTGCGCCAGGTGGCCGAGGTGCTGGATCTGATCCGCCGCCTGCGCGACACCAACCACGGCGTCGTCCTGGTTTCCCACCGCATGCCCGATGTCTTTGGCGTCTGCGACCGGGTCGCGGTGCTGCGCCGGGGAACGAAGGTGGCCGACAAGCGCGTCGATGATTCCTCGCCCGAAGAGGTGACGGGACTGATTACGGGGGCCTTGGAAGCAGCATGAGTAGCGTCGCCGAAATCTCGGATGTCACCGAGATCAAGGAACAGAGTTGGCTTCAAGGGATCGTCGCCAATCAGGCTTTCTGGGTGACTGTGACGGTCATCCTGTTGTGCATCAGCACCGCGCTCTATCAGGAAAGCTTCGCGACCAAGAACAACTTCTACAACATCACCCGCAACTTCTCGGCCATCGGCATCATCGCCATCGGCATGACCGCCGTGATCATCAGCGGCGGCATCGATCTGTCGGTCGGCTCGGTGATGGCCCTGTCCGCCATCATCGCCGCGCGGATATTGGAGGCCGGCGGCGATTCCCATTGGGCGATTGCCTATCTCGCTGTCTTCGCGGGCCTGGTCGCCGGGACGGTCGTCGGTGGCGTCAACGGCGCGCTGATCGCGCTCCTCAAGCTGCCGCCCTTCGTCGTCACGCTGGGCATGCTGTCCATCGCCCGGTCGCTGGCCGTGGTGACCTCGCAAAACCGCGTCATCTATCAGTTCGGCGATCAGGCGGGCGATCTGTTCAAATCTTTCGGCGGCGGCCGGTTCGAGATGCCCTGGATCGATGGCGCCACGTTGCCGATGTCCAACATGTTCGTCGTGCTGATCGTCATGGCGATCGCCATGGCGCTGGTGCTGCACTTCACCGCCTGGGGCCGGTACCTGTTCGCCATCGGCGGTAACGAACAGGCGGCACGGCTGTCCGGCATTCCCGTCGACCGTATGAAGATCCAGGTCTACATGCTCGCCGGTCTGACGGCGGCCATCGCCGGCGTGCTGACGGCCGGCTATGGCGGTTCGGCCTCCAACGGCATGGGCAAGACCTACGAGCTGTACGTCATCGCCGCGACCGTCATCGGCGGCGCCAACCTGATGGGCGGCAAGGGCTCGGTCTATGGCGCCTTCATCGGGGCAGCCCTGATCTTCCTGATCCGCAACAGCCTGATCATGTTCGGCGTGGACGCCAATTGGTACGACCTGTTCGTCGGGTTGTTCATCATTCTCGCAGTGCTGCTTGAGCGCTTGCGTGCAAGAACGAGCGGATAGCGCCGCTCGGATAATCACCTTCATCAAAACGGGAGGAAACCTTCGATGAAGAAAGCACTATTAGCAACCGTTGCCGGCATCTTTGCCGTGTCCGTGGCCGCCGAGGCCATGGCACAGGACAAGCCGATCTTCGCGCTGGTCCCGAAGAACACGAACAACCCGTTCTTCGATCAGGCCCGTGACGGCTGCAAAAAGGCCGAGGCCGAGCTCGGCGATTTTGAATGCCTGTATATCGGCCCCGGCGAACATGGCGGCGGTGAAGAACAGGTGCAGGTCGTGGCTGATCTCGTCGCCCGCGGCGTTGCCGGCATCGCGGTTGCCCCGTCGAACGCGCCGGCCATGGTGGCCCCGCTTCTGGAAGCCAAGGCAGCCGGCATTCCGGTCGTCACCTGGGACAGCGATCTCTTGGCTGAGAACGCCGACCTGCGCGTCGCCTATATCGGCACCAAGAACTACGACATCGGCGTGAACCTGGCCAAGCTGGCCATGGAAGCCAAGCCCGATGGCGGCTCGCTCTGCATCCAGTCCGGTGGTGCGGCTGCGGCCAACCATAACGAGCGCATGCAAGGTATCCGCGACACGCTCGCCGGCGAAGCCAGCTCCGAGGCTCCAGGCAATCGCCTGGAAGGCGCGAATGGCTGGACGGAAATCGACGGCTGCCCGCTCTACACGGACGATGACTTCATGCGCGCCAACCAGCAGCTTGAAGACATTCTGGCTCGTGAAGGCGACCTCGATGCCTTCTTGCCGACCGGCGGTTTCCCGCAATTCGTCCCCGATGCCTATCGTGCGGCCGTTACCCCGCATAAGGGCCGGATCGACAGCGGTGCGTTGGCTCTGATCGTCGCCGACACCCTGCCGGTTCAGATGGACCTGATGGCCGAAGGCCTGTCCATGGGCCAGGTTGGCCAGCGTCCGTTCGAAATGGGCGAACAGGCCATGCACGGCCTGCGCAAGATCGTCATGGAAGGTGGTACGGTCGAAGATCCGACCTACACCGGCCTGGACGTCTGCACGCCTGAAAACGCCGACACCTGCATCGGCGGATAAGACGGCTTAGCGTCTGACGCGTACATGCGGGGGCCGGTTCACCACCGGCCCCCGTTTTGCGTTAAGAGGACGATAAGCGAATTCCGATGCCGGTCAGCAAGGCGAAACAAGACGATACGCGCCGCACTCCGGCGCCCGAGAATCATGAGCAGCTGACCAAGGCGATCCACGACCGCTACGACGGCCTGTCACGCAGCTACCGTCAGATCGCCCGCTACCTCACCCAAAACCCCAACGACGTCGCCATCCAGTCGATCAACGCCATCGCCGTGAAGTGCGGCGTGCACGCCTCCAGCCTGGTCCGCTTCGCCCAGCTCTTCGGCTATCAGGGGTTCAAGGAACTTCAGATCCTGTTCCAGGACCGGCTCGCCACCGCCGCCCCCGGATTCGAGGCCCGCGTCGATGCCATCAAAAGCGAGCTGAGCCTGCACGCCAGGCCCGGCATGTCGGGTTTCTTGGGCGATCTGGTCGCCCGCGACATCTCCTCATTGCACGGCCTGTTGGAGGACACCGACGAGGCTGATTTCACCCGCGCCATCGACCTGTTGGAACGGGCCGAAACGGTCTACCTGGCCGGCCAGCTCCGCTCCGCCCCCGTGGCGCTGTTCCTGCAATATGTGCTGACCATGCTGCGCCGCCGGGTCGTCCTGCTCGACGCCAATGGCGGCCTGGCCACCGAGATGGCCAAGGCGATGGGCCCCACCGACTTGCTGCTCGCCACCTCCTTCCGCTACTACGCCAAGGAGGTGGTGACGATCTGCGAGACCGCCCAATCGCAGGGCGTCCCGGTCATCGCGATATCCGACAGCAGCCTCTCACCGCTGGCCAAGACAGCCGAAATCCTGTTTGCCATCCCGGAGGACGAGTACAGTTTTTCCCGATCCCTGGCCGCCCCGATGTGCCTGGCCCAGGCCCTGATGATCGCCCTGGCCGCCCGCTTCGAAACCGGCCCGGACGCACCGGACATACCGATCCTCAGCCGGCTGAAAAACAAGTAGGCCTTGTAAAGACCTCTACCCCATCAGTTCACTGGTTGAAGAACTCGGCGACAGCATCGGTCGATGCCTTTACGGCCTCTGGCTTGTAGTAAAAGTCGACATGGCTGAACTCGTCGAATGCCAGCTCTTTGTGATCGTTGGTCAGTTTCGCAACGAACTGCGTTGAGCATGGCGCCGTGATGGCGTTTGTGCCGTAGATGGTCAGCGAAGGCTGCACGATCTTGTCGGCATAGGCTTCACAAATTGAGAACAAGGACTGCATGGCCTGATCGGCAATGTGCATGTTGGTATAGTTGGGAACCGCAACCGGCCCTTTGGCACCATCACGGCCGTAGTAGTCATAGGTCTCGCTAGCCATATCCGGGTAGGCAGCCACTGCAATAAATTCCTCGCGCGACATTTTGTCGTTAAGGGCGAAGGGCGCGACATAGTCCGGTTCGCCGGTTTCATATTGCTTTTGCATTGAGGCGTTTGCGGCGTCGATCATTTGATTGGCCATATCGCGGTCGGTCCATTGGAACGCGTCTGAGGCCATCATGCCCGAGACCATGGCAATCTTCTTGATGCGGTGGTCGGTCACCGCTGCCGATGCGATGGTCTGGCCGCCCTGACAGACACCAAGGCCGTAGATCACCTCAACGAAGGGAAGCGTGCCCAGATAGGATACCGCGTCCCAGGTGTTTTCGATTAGGCGGAAATTGTAACGCGACTGCTTGTGCTCACCTGGCAGTGCCGGGGAGTCGCCCATGCCAAGGTAGTCGAAGCCGAGATAGATGAAGCCCCGTGCGGCCATTTCCGGCCCATAGGTTGCTGGGATTTGATCTTTGACTTGCGGGAACGGGCTAGCGCCGACGATTGCTTTGTATGTCCTGGTCTCATCAAAACCCTCGGGAAGGTAGAGATCGCCGACCAAATCCAAGCCAAAGGATTTGAACGTCACCTGGTTTTTTCCGGCAGTGAAAATCTGGGTTGTCATTGTCTTGATCCTTTCGGGTGTGCAGCCATCAGGCTTGCAAAAAGTAAATCGTGATGTTTACTTATGAGGCGAGGCATTGGATGTAAACAGTTTTTTTTACTTTTGAGGCGAGAAATCTTGAAACGTACTGAAAAGAAACGGAAAGATATCATCGATGCCGCCATCGATGAGTTCCGTGAGCATGGGTTTCTGGGGGCAAAGACGACCTCAATCGCCAAAAAGGCGAGCGTATCGAGCCGTACGCTCTACAATCACTTCGAGAGCAAAGAAGCCCTATTCGAAGCGATCTCGGAGATCATGCTCGAGCGGAACCGGAGCATGGAGCCGGTGCCCTACGACCCGGATCGCGATTTCGTCGAGCAGTTGAAGGACGCCCTGTGGCGCTACATCGAGGTAATAACTGAAGAGACGGCCATCGGATTGAACCGCATGGTCCTGTCAGAGTTGATCCGTAACCTTGATCGTTCCCGGCAATTCTTCGCCGAGACCGAAACACATGACTACCCAATGACGAGGCTGATCGCCGAAGCCATGGACGCCGGCGTGATCCGTAAGGCCGATCCAGGTTTCGCGACCAACCAGCTTCTGGCGCTTGTCAAAAACTTCTTCTTCTGGCCGGAGTTTTTCCTGGGCCAGAACCCGACGCCCAAAGACGTGCTGGACGATTGTGTCGCGATGTTTCTGGCCCATTACAAAGCAGAGGGCTGAATCGCCCTCATCAAGGGCAGCTTTTGGCCGCGGCCGCGAAACTCAATGGCGGGCTGGCCACCGAAATGGCCAAGGCGATGCCCCCCTCCGACCTGCTGCTGGCCACCTCCTTCCGCAACCACGCCAAGGAGGTGGTAACGACCTGCGAAACCGCCCAATCCCAGGACGTCCCGGTCATCGCGATATCCGACAGCAGCCTGTCACCGCTTGCCAAGACCGTCGAAATCCTGTTTGCCATCCCGGAGGACGAATACAGCTTCTCCCGATCCCCGGCGGTCCCAATGTGCCTGGCTCAGGCGTTGATGCTCGCCCTGGCCGCCCGCTTCGAAACCGGCCCGGACGCCCCAGACATTCCGATCCTTTCGCAAAAACCTATAGGCAAAGAACGCAATTCTGAGAGCGTTCAGCGTTGGCCTTTTGCGTTGGTCATCGCCTCTTCTTTTATCCAAGACAGAAACCGCCGCACTTTTCCGGCGCCTGCATGGGCTTGCGTCGTTACGGCGGAATAGGTGAATCCGTTGAGCACGATTTCAGGTCTGTACGGCGTTAGCCAGCCGCGATGCACCATATCTTCAACCAATAGCGTGCTCATCAAAATCAATCCCTGCCCCGCCAATCCCGCCTGAATGACCTGTTGTTCCTGATCGAAGTGGCGCTGGCTGGCTTCTGGCGCCGGTTCAGAGGCGGCGTCAGCCCAATCGTTCCAAGTGAAGGCGGGCAACGTCCTTGAAACCCACCTGGTGCTGATTAGCGCCGCATCTGAAAATCGGTTCAAGCCGCGTACATATTCTGACGACCCAAACGCGGCCAGTGTTTCTCTTGCAATCGGTATCGTCTCGAATCCCGGGTAGTCGCCGCCGCCATAGCGAATAGCAAGATCGACACGGCGATCACGGTTGAGATCGACGATTTCCGCCGACGTTTCCACGCGCACGCTGATATCAGAATGCCGCGCCTCGAAACCATTGAGTTTTGGTGCGAGCCAGAGCGCGGCAAATGCCGGTACCGTCGAAATCGTCAGAGTACGCTCTGAAAGCGTCAAATCCTCTAGTGCATCGTTGATCTGCTGAAATGCCGCCGACGTGGCTGCCGCCAGCGTTGCGCCCGCATCCGTCAACTCAACCCTGCGCGTCATGCGAACGAATAGCGCGAGGGAAAGCTGGTCTTCTAGCGACCGGATCTGATGGGACACCGCTGTCGGCGACACGCCTAATTCTTCAGCGGCGCCCTTGAAACTGCCGAGCCGGGCGGCAGCGTCGAATACTCGTAGAGCTGAGGCAGACGGAAAGCGCATCGGTCGATCATATGGATGAGTTTATTAGTTTTATAGGTGAGGCATTTCCTTTTGTCACATCCGAAATTTTGCCCAATATATCCTTCACCGAGATCGTTACGGATAAGAATTTCTCATCTTGAGATCTGAAAAATTGCAACCAGGCGAAATTCCATGACCACGATCCTTCAAATCAACGCCAGCGCCCGAAAGAGCCGGTCCCTAACGCGCACCTTGAGCAAATTGTTCATTGACCATTGGTTGAAGGCTGAACCCACCGCGTGCATCATTGAGCGCGATGTTGGGACGAACCCGCCGTCATTGATTACGGAAGATTGGATTGACGCCGTCTTCACCGACCCGGAGAAACGGAGCCCAGAAAAACAGGCCTTGGTCGAAGAATCCGACGAATTGATCGATGAGATCAAAAGGGCCGCCGTTATCGTCATTGCCACGCCGATGTACAATTACGGCATGCCGGCACACCTTAAAGCGTGGGTCGATCAGGTGGTTCGGATCAACAAGACATTCACATTTGACCTCGCTAGAGGCGATCAACCGCTGATGCCGATCCTGAGTGACAAAACGCTCGTTATGCTGACATCCTGGGGCGAGTTCGGCTTTGGGCGCGGCGAAGCCAATGAACGCTCTAACCACCTCACGTCGCATCTAGAAACAGTGTCGAAGTACCTCGGTGTCGACGACATCCTTCACATTGGCGTTGAATACCAAGAGTTTGGCGATGAGCGTTTCGCTGCCTCGAAGGCCAAAGCCATTGCAGCGATGCCAGCGATCGTGTCGACCCTGGTCTCTCGAACAACGAGTCTATATGCCGCTTGAGTGGGCAATTATTTCGACACTGACAATGCCCGCTTTGGGTCAGGTGCGGAAATAAATCCCACCTACCGCGGACGGCAGTTGACGGGGCATCAAATTACCATTCACCCAATGTCTCAAAGGTCCGCAACTCGGTCGTTGCCCCGGTTTTATCAAGCGTCCCACGCCGCGTCGCCGGGTCGTTCTGCTCTACGCCAATGGCGGGCTGGTTTCCGAGATGGCCAAGGCGATGGGCCCCTCCGACGTGCTGCTGGCAACCTCGTTCCGGTACTACGCCAAGGAGGTGGTGACGATCTGCGAAACTGCCCAATCCCAAAGCGTCCCGGTCATCGCGATTTCCGATAGCAGCCTGTAACCGCTGGCCAAGACGGCGGAAATCCTGTTCGCCATCCCGGAAGACGAATACAGCTTCTCTCGGTCCCTGGCGGCCTCGATGTGCTTGGCCCAGGCCTTGATGATCGCCTTGGCGGATCGCCTGGAGGCCGGTGAGGGCCAGCCGCGAATTCCAAGCCTAACGAGACCTTCAAAGGCGGCAAGATCCTAGCCAGATCTCATCTCGCATTTCGCACCATATCGACCACCCATTGATCGGGCAGTCCGTCATCAATCTCTTGCTGGGCTCCGGCAAGCCACTCTTTCATGGCTGGAAGCGCCATCATCCTTGTTGCATAGCGCGATACATCGTCCGCCATGGGGATGGCATAGGTCAGCAATCGAGACACGACGGGGGCGTACATGCAATCGGCAATCGAAAAACGCCCGAACAGAAAGCCGTCCCCGGTTCCATAGTTCGACAGCGCATGCTGCCAGGCCGACTGTATGCGTCTGATCTGTAACTGTACGGTCTCATCGAGGGGTGGTGCCGCCAGTACGCGGGCGAAGTCCATTGGCAGCGCTTCGCGAAGGGCAAGGAAGCCTGAGTGCATCTCGGCCGCGTAGGAACGGGCCAATGCCCGCGTGCTGGGATCGTCGGGCCACAATCCAGCCTCTGGATGCCGTTCCGCGATTGTTTCACAGATTGCAAGACTGTCGAACACCGTCGAGTCCGCGTCGCCATGTCTAACATACAGGACCGGTATCCGGGCGGACGGCGAGATTTGCTCTATTTTTCCAGCCGATTCCGGGCGCCTCAACGCAATCAGGTTCTCTTCAAAAGGAAGCCCCGCAACCCTCAATGCCAACCACGCTCGAAGACTCCAACTCGACCAGTTCTTCGTGCCAATTACTAGTCTGTATGCCAATTTGACACCCCCCCGCAGTGAACTGGGCCGGAGACGCCGGTCTTTGCGGCCCACACAAGTTCGAAAGGTTCTAGCTTACGCTCATCGGCCCGGCCGGTGTCGGCGGGGCAAATTCATAACCGCCCCAAACCGACTGATCGAAGTTAACAACCGAGCCGGTCATCATCCCGGACTCATCCGAGGCGAGGAACGCGACCGCCTTGGCCACTTCCTCGGGCGCCAACAGCCGGCCGAACGGTTGCTCGGCGGCGGCCTTTTCCAGCCAGTCATCCTCGGCCCCGTGATATTCGCGCTGTATGCGGTCCTCGCCGTCCGAAGCCATCCAACCGATGTTCAGCTGGTTGCAGCGGATGCGGTTTCGCATCAGGGCGAATCCCGTATTGCGGGTCAGCGTCGCCAGCGCCCCTTTGGAGGCGCAATAGGGCGAGATGAAGGGTTGGCCGGCCTGGGCGGAGGTGGAGCCGATATTGACGATCGCCCCTTCGATCTTCCGGGCGATCATCGATTTGGCCGCCTCCTGGATCAGGAAGAAGGGCGCCCGCACATTGACCGCGAACATGGCATCGAACAGGGCCTGATCGGTGGTCAGAATATCGCCCCGGTCCGTCAGCCCGGCGGCGTTGACCAGCACATCGACCCGGTCGAACGCCGTCAGCGCTTCGGCGATGACGTTTCGGCAGTCGGGCACACTGTTCAGATCCGCCGTCACGAAGCGAACGTCGCACCCGGTGGCCTGCTTGATGCCGTCGGCGACCTTTTGGCCTCTATCCGCCGACCGGCCGCACGTCACGACCCCGGCCGCGCCCCGTTCCGCCAGCAGCCGGGCAATGGCAGCGCCCAGCCCCTGGGTGCCGCCGGTGACAACGGCGACTTTATCGTCGAACTGGCCCATTCTCAGCTCTCCCACTCGTAACCGGCAGCCGCCAAGGCCGCCGTCAGGGCGCGATGGCCGATCTGGGCATATTCGAAGGGCGGCGCCTTCACCGGATCCTGTTCGGCCTCGACCACGAACCAGCCCTCATAGCCGGCATTGGCCAGCCGCTGCGCGATCACGTTGAAGTCCAGCGCGCCATCGCCCGGCACCGTAAAGGCGCCCTTCAGAACGGCATCCAGGAAAGACTCCTTGCTCCGGTCCAGCCCATCGATCACATCGGCCCGGATATCCTTGGCGTGCACATGGGCGATGCGTGACCCGTGCTTTTCGATCAGGGCCAGCGGATCGCCGCCGGCGAAGGCCATGTGCCCGGCATCGTGCAACAGGTGCACGGCCGGTCCGGTATGGGCCATCAGCAGATCGACATCCCGCTCGGTCTCGATGGCCGTGGCCATGTGGTGGTGAAAGGCCAGCGGCACCCGCTGGTCTGCACAGAACTCGGCAAAGGCGGTCAGCTTTTTGCCATAGGCCTTGATGTCTTCCTCGCTCAGGGTGCGGCGGTTGACCAGCGCCACATCGCGCTTGTTCTGGATGGTCCCGGCCGTCTCGCCATAGAAGATGCAGTCGGCCCCCAGCGCGGCATACAGCTCAAGCTGCCCGCGCACCTGGTCCTTCTCGGCCTCAAGATCGTTGTCCAGCAGGGTGCCGGAATACCAGCCCGACACCAGCTTCAGGCCGTGCTGATCCAGCACCGCGCCGAGCTCGGCTGCCTTCTTCGGAAACTTCCCGCCCGTTTCGACACCGGCAAACCCCGCCTGCTTGGCCTCGCGCAGGCAGGTCTCCAGCGGCGTGTCGCCGCCCAGCTCCGGCAGATCGTCGTTCGACCAGGCGATGGGGGCGATGCCCAGTTTGGCCTTCATCATCAGACCCCGATGCGCTGCTTGGCACGCCCGACCTCATGGTCCGCCCGCGCCTGGTTGACCGAGTCCCGGTCGTTGACTTCCGGCACGCCGACATCCCACCAGGCATCGCCCGGCACCCATTCATAGGCGTCCGACACGATGGAGATGACGGTCGTCCGGTCGTTGGACTTGGCCCATTCCATGGCTTGTTCCAGATCGGCGATGCTCTCCACATGCCGGGCCAGCGCGCCCATGGATTCCGCGTGTTTGACGAAATCGACTGAGAACGGCTCCTTCACCCGGCAATCCTTGATCAGATTGTTGAAGGACGGTCCGCCCTTGAAATTCTGCAGCCGGTTGATGACGCCATAGCCGCCATTGTCGCAGACCACGATGATCAGCTTGTGCCCGGTCAGGACCGAGGAATAGATGTCCGAATTCAGCATCATGTAGCTGCCATCGCCGACCATGACGATCACCTCACGGCTTTCGTCGGCCATCTTGGCGCCCCAGCCGGCCGCGATCTCGTACCCCATGCAGGAAAAGCCGAACTCGCAATCGAAGGTGTTCGGCGATTTGATGCGCCAGCCCTTGGCCGTCTCGCCGGGCAGCCCGCCGGCCGCCGTGATCATCAGATCGCGTTCGCCGGCCGCCTTGTTCACCGCGCCGACGACATGGGCATAGGTCGGGGTCGGCGTGTTGGTCGGCTTCTGCCGCTCATCCAGCAGGGCGTTCCATTCGGCGAACTCGGCCTTGCCTTTCTGCATCCAGGCGGCATCGGCCTTCCAGTCGCCCAGCAGCCCGTCCAGCTCCTGCACCGAAACCAATGCATCGCCCACCACCGACAGGGCCCGGTGCTTGGTCGCATCGAACCGCGCCGCATTGATCGACACGAACTTGGCGTCCCGGGCAAAGGCGGTCCAAGACCCGGTTGTGAAATCCTGCAACCGCGTGCCGATAGCCAGGATCACGTCCGCTTCTTCGGCCATGGCATTGGCTGAAGACGATCCAACCACCCCCATGGGTCCGATATGGGCGGCATGGTCGTGAACCACCGATCCCTTGCCGGCGATCGTCTCGGTCAGGGGAATGCCGCGCCGTTGGGCGAACTCGGCCACCTCGGCCTCGGCAATGGAATAGCGCACCCCGCCGCCGGAAATGATCATCGGCCGCTTGGCACCCTTCAGGATGCGCGCGGCTTCGGCCAACCGTCCCTCGTCGGGCCTGGGCCGGGGAATGGCATGCACGACCGGCTCGAAGAACTCGGTCGGGTAATCGCAAGCGATCTCCTGAATATCCTGGCACAGCCCGATAAAGGCCGGTCCGCAATCGGCCGGGTCCAGCATGGTCGCAACGGCCTGGGGCAGGGTCGAGATGATCTGTTCGGGATGGGTGATCCGATCCCAATAGCGGGTGACCGGCTTGAACGCGTCGTTCACCGTCATGGACGGGTTGGAAAAATGTTCAACCTGCTGCAGCACCGGGTCGGGCCGGCGGTTGGCGAACACATCGCCGCTGATGATCAGCATCGGCAGCCGGTTGGCATGGGCCGCGCCCGCCGCCGTCACCATGTTCGTCGCGCCCGGCCCGATGGAGGAGGTTGCCACCATGATCTGCCGGCGTCGGGCGGCCTTGGCGAAGCCCATCGCGGCCAGGGCCATGGATTGTTCGTTCTGCCCGCGCCAGGTGGGAAGCTGGTCCTGCACCGCTTCCAGCGCTTCGGCCAGGCAGGTCACGTTGCCATGCCCGAAAATGCCGAACACCCCGGCGAACAGCGGCAGGCGCTGGCCGTCGATTTCGGTGAACTGGCTGCAAAGGTACCGCACCACGGCCTGTGCCATGGTCAAACGCACTGTCGAACCTGCCATCGCTGGACGCTCCCATTTTTGCTTGATTGGCCGGCCGTTTTGTGCGGCCTTGGATGCCTGGTTAAGAATGTTTATTGACAATCGCGCGATTTCGCAACGATCTTTGCAAAAGCAAGAAATCGCTGGTTCTCGGGGAGGAATCTGGTGCTGAACGTAGCCGTTCTTGGGTGTGGCCGCATCGGCAAAATGCATGCCGAAAATCTTGTCCGTCACGAGCGGGCGAACCTGGCCGCCGCCTACGATATCTTTCGTCAATCTGCTCAAGATGTTGGCGACAAATGGGGTTGCAAGGTCGCCGACTCCGTTGACGATATTCTCAACGATGGCGGGGTCGATGCGGTGCTGATCGCCACCTCGACCGACACCCATGCCGATCTGATCGAAGCCTCGGCCGCCGCCGGCAAGGCCATCCTGTGCGAAAAGCCCATCGATCTGTCGTTGGAGCGGGTCAATCGCTGCGCCGATGTGATCAAGAATTACGACGTGCCGATTCAGATCGGTTTCAACCGCCGTTTCGATCCCGGTCATCGTGCGGCGCGCCAGGCGATGCTGGATGGCGAGATCGGCGACCTTCATCAGGTGATCATCACCTCGCGCGATCCGGAAATGCCGCCCAAATCCTACCTGACCGTGGCCGGCGGTCTGATGCGCGACATGACGATCCATGATTTCGATTTGGCGCGCTTCTTCCTGGGCGAGCAGCCGGCCGAAGTCTTCGCCATCGCCGATCCGCTGATCGATCCCGAGCAGGGGCGCGAGATCGACGATGTCGATACGGCCATGATCATCATGCGCACCGCCGACGGTACCCAATGCCACATCAACAATTCCCGCACCGCCGTCTATGGCTATGACCAGCGGGTCGAACTGATGGGCACCAAGGGCATGCTGCTGTCCGACAACCGCAAACCGCACGAACTGCGGCGCCATACCGCCACGACGACCGAACGGTCAGAACCGTATCTGTTCTTCTTCATCGAGCGTTATGAGGAGGCTTACATGGCCGAGATCGACGCCTTCGTCGATGCGGTCGAAAGCGGCAAGCCCTGCGAGGTTGGGTTCGAGGATGGGCGCCAGGCCCTGATCCTGGCGGAGGCGGCCTACAAATCTAAAGCCGAAGGTCGCTTGGTCCGCACCGACGAAATCGAATAGGGGCGGATCATGATCCCCAACAAGGTCAAGCAGCTTTGGGCCGAGGGTAAGCCGGTCCTCAATGGCTGGCTGTCGATCGCCAATCCCTTCTCGGCCGAGATCATGGCCGAGGCGGGGTATGACTCCATCACCTCGGACATCCAGCACGGCATCGTCGACTACCAGTCGACTATAACCATGTACCAGGCTATGCGGGCCAGCGGCGTGACGCCCATGGCCCGCGTGCCGTGGCTCGATCCCGGCGATATCATGAAGGCGCTGGACGGTGGCGCCTACGGTATAGTTTGCCCGATGATCAACACCGCCGAGGAAGCCGCGCGCCTGGTCTCCTACGTCCGTTATCCCCCGTTAGGAAACCGCAGCTTCGGCCCCTCGCGGGTGAGCATTTCCGCCGGCGCGAACTATGCCTCGGAAGCCAACGACCAGATCATCTGCCTGGCGATGATCGAAACCGCCGAGGGCGTCGCCAACCTCGACCAGATCGTCCGAACCCCCGGCCTCGACGGCGTCTATATCGGCCCCGCCGACCTGACCCTGGGCGTCACCAATGGCCGCCTGCCGCCCGGCTTCGACCGTCAGGAACCCGAGATGATCGAGGTCATCCAAAAGATCCTGTCCACCGCCCACGACGCCGGCATCAAGGCCGCCCTGCATTGCGGCTCGGCCTCCTACGCCGCCCAGGCCATCGGCTGGGGCTTCGATCTGGTGACCGTGCTGAACGACGCCCGCCTGCTGGCCACGGCCTCGAAATCCGTGGTGGACGAAACACGCGCTCTTGTCGCCGGCCAAGAATCCTCGGCGGCGGAAACCAGCGCCTCGGGCTACTGACATGCCGAGCGTCCTGGTTGCCGGAAAGATCCACCCCGACGGGTTGGCCCTGCTGCACAACGCGCCGGATGTGACTGTCCAGTCCATCGAAGACCGCGCGACCGACGCCTACCTCGCCGGCCTGCCCCAGGCCGACGCCCTGTTGCTGCGCACCCAGCCGCTGAAGGCGGACTCGATTGCCGCCGCGCCTGACCTCAAGATCGTGGCCCGCCATGGTGTTGGCTATGATGCGGTCGATGTCCCGGCGCTCAATCAGCGCGGCATTCCCTTGGCCATCGTCGGTGACGTGAATTCGCGCACTGTGGCCGAACACACCATGATGCTGATGCTGGCCTGCGCCAAACGCCTGGTGATCAGCGACGGCGCGGTTCGCTCCGGCAACTGGACCTACCGCGACCGCTTCGAGCCCATTGAGTTGTACGAACGCACCCTGCTGATCTGCGGCTTCGGCCGCATCGGCCGGCACGTCGCCACCATGGCGCGTGGCTTTGGCATGACGATCCTGGCCTACGATCCCTTCCAGGATGCCGAGGCTATTCGCACCGGCGGGGCCGAGCCGGTCGGCGACATGGACGAGGCCCTGGAAAGGGCTGACATCGTCACCCTGCACGCCCCCAAGCTGAGCGGCGAGGCAATGCTGGGCGCCGAACAGCTCGCCCGCCTGCAACCGCATGCCATCGTCATCAACACCGCGCGCGGCGGGCTGATCGACGAGGCGGCGATGCTGGCAGCCCTGGATTCGGGCGCGCTGGCAAGTGCGGGGCTGGACGTGATGGCCACCGAACCGCCGCCGAAAACTGATCCGCTGCTGACCAACGAGCGGGTCATCTTGACCCCCCACACCGCAGGCTTGACGATAGAATGCGCCCGGCGCATGGCCATGGTCGCGGCCCAGAACATTATCGATTATTTTGCTGGGTCCCTCGATCCCGCCCTTGTCGTCAATGCGGAGGGCTGTGGCCTGACAACCCCAAACGCGGCGTCCTGATGGCAGACAAACCAACCCTTGGCCTGGGCCTGATCGGCAGCGGCTTCATGGGCAAGACCCACACCTTCGGCTTTGCGGTGTCCGAAAGCGTCTTCGATCTGCCCTTCAAGATCGAGCGGCGTATCATCGCCGATATCTCAACTGAGGCGGCCGAGGCTGCCCGCCAAGCTTTCGGCTTCCAAACCGCGACCGCCAACTGGCGCGACCTGTTGACCGATCCCGAAATCCACATCGTAGACATCACCGCCCCCAATGTGCTGCATCACGAGATGGCCATGGCCGCCATCGCGGCGGGCAAGCATGTCTATTGCGAAAAACCCCTTGCTCCCCAGGCCTCCCTTTGCGAGGAGATGACCCTGGCCGCCGAGGCTGCCGGCGTGAAAACCCAGGTCGGCTTCAACTACATCAAGAACCCGATGATCGGGGTCGCCAAACAGATCATCGAATCCGGCGAGATTGGCGAGGTCCGCGCCTTCCGCGGCATCCATGCCGAGGATTACATGACCGATCCTTCGGCCCATTGGACCTGGAGGCTGGACCCGGTGGGCGGGGGCGGGGCCTTCGCCGATCTGGGCAGCCATGTGGTTGAAACCGCCCGCTATCTGCTGGGCCCGATCGCCGAGGTGATGGGTAACGCCATCACCGTCACCAATCAGCGCCCCGCCGGCCCCGGCTCGTCCGAAATGCGCGAGGTCCAGGTCGACGACATCACCCGCGCCTTCGCCCGCTTCGAAAACGGCGCGACCGGCACGTTCGAGGCCAACTGGATGGCCACCGGCCGCAAGATGCAGCATGATTTCGAGGTCTATGGCTCCAAGGGCGGGCTGTACATGACCCTGGAACGGCTCAACGAGCTGAACCTCTACCTGACCGACGACCCCGCTGGCCGCCAGGGGTTCCGCCGGATCTATGCCGGCCCCGATCATGAGCCCTACGGCGCCTTCTGCGTCGCGCCGGGGCACCAGCTGGGCTTCAACGAGCTCAAGGCCATCGAAATCCGCGACTTCATGACCGCCATTGCCGGTGGTCCGACAGTCGGCCCGGATTTCCGCGAAGGTTGGGAAGTGCAAAAGGTTGTGGAAGCGGTCTACCGCTCCTCTAAGGAAGGCGGCTGGATCGCGCCTTAGAGTGCGACCAATACCGGCACCAACGAGGCGATCAGCAGCACCGCCATCACGCCGTTGAACACCCGCAGGCGAAGCGTGTTGGTCAGGATGCGTCGCATCTCCTGACCCAGCAGCGTCCACGATCCGACCGAGGGCAAATTCACCAGCCCGAAGATCACCGCGACCAGGAAGATCGCGCCCGCGCTTTGGGTCGGCGCATAGGCGGTGATCGCGGTCAGCGCCATGGCCCAGGCCTTCGGGTTGACCCACTGGAACAACACCGCCTGGACAAAGGTAATCGGCGTGCCCTTGCTCTCGGCCCCCTCGGGTTTCGAGGCGGTGGCAATCTTCCAGGCCAGGTACAGCAGATAAACGATGCTGACGATCTTCAGCACCTGATAGCTGACCGGATAGGCTTCGAACAGCTGGGCCAAACCCGCGCCGATCAGGAAGATCATCAGCGTAAAGCCCAGCACCACCCCAAGCAGATGCGGGATCGTCCGGGCGAAGCCGAAATTGGCGCCCGAGGCCATCAGCATCAGATTGTTCGGCCCCGGCGTGATCGAGGTGACGAACGCAAAGGCGATCAGGGCTGTCAGCAGGTCGAAATTCATGGCGCAATGCTGCGCCGATTTCGCCGCAAGGTGCTTGCTAATTCGTGCGCAAGGGGCCTACTTTTGCAATCAATGATCGAAATTGACGCCAAAGACCGTGATATATTGCATGCCCTCGAATCCGACGGGCGGATCAGCAATGTCGATCTGGCGGACAAGGTCGGGCTGTCGCCGTCGGCCTGCCTGCGCCGGGTCCAGGCGCTTGAGCGGGCCGGCGTCATCACCGGCTACCGTGCCGTCATCGACCGCGCTTTGTTGGGTGCCGGATTCCTTGCCTATGTCGGGGTCGGCCTGTCCGATCACTCCAAGGCCTCCCAAGAGGCGTTCGAACGGGCCATTGCCGGCGCGCCGGAGGTTCTGGAGTGCCATAACGCCACCGGTCCGATAGAATATCTGTTGCGCGTCGAGGTCTCCGACCTGGCCGCCTATAAACATTTTCACACCGACCTGTTGGGCACGCTGCCCCAGGTCGCCTCGCTCATCACCTATGTTGTTTTGGCCTCACCCAAAGACGTCAGGGCTTGAGAGGGCTTAAGGAAGAATACGATGACACAGCACCCAGCAATCTCAGCCGGCCGCACGGCGGTCATCACCGGGGCGGCCAGCGGCATCGGCCTGGCCGCCGCCGAGCGCTTCCAGTCCCTCGGCATGAATGTCGTGATGGCCGACAATAACGGCGTCGCGCTGAAGGCCGAATTCGATCGCCTGCGCGGCTCCAACGAGGGCAAGGTCGAGGCCATCGAGGTGGATGTCAGCAGCCCGACCGATGTGCTTCGCCTGCGCGACCAGGCCTTTCAGGCCTTCGGTGAGGTCTCGGTGCTGATGAACAATGCCGGCATCGAACCGGCCACCCCGGCGCTCAAGGCCTCCGATGCCTGGGCCCGGGTCATGCAGATCAACCTGTGGGGCGTCATCCACGGCACCCAGGCCTTTGCCCAGCCGATGATCGACCAGGGGACACCGGGTGCGATCATCAACACCGGCTCCAAACAGGGTATCACCTGCCCGCCGGGCAATGCCGGCTACAACACCGCCAAGGCCGGCGTGAAGGTGTTCACCGAACAGATCGCCCATGAGTTGCGCGAAATCGAAGGTTGCCAGGTCTCGGCCCATCTGTTGGTCCCTGGTTTCACCTTCACCGGCTTCACCCGTGTGCATACCGACACCAAGCCGGACGGCGCCTGGATGCCCGAACAGGTGGTCGATTTCATGTTGGAACGGCTGGGAGAGGGCGATTTCTACATCCTGTGCCCCGACAACGACGTCACCCGCGACATGGACAACCGACGCATCACCTGGGCCGCCCAGGATCTGACGCAAAACCGCCCCGCACTGTCGCGGTGGCACAAGGATTATGCCGAGGCGTTTAAGGCGTACATGGACAGCTAAGCCGTTGTAGTCCGATTGTAGAACACTGAGAAAGCGCGTTTCCGGGTAAGCGCGAACGCGTCAGTTATAAGATGCTCCTTAGCAATTGATGATCAGTCATGCTGTCTGACCGAATGGAACTGCCATTGGAGTTTTCCATTCGCACTGACGCCGGCCAGCCCTTCAGCCCTTTACCTTCGCCGAGCGGCGCAACGTTAGAGCGCATGCCAAACAGGAACTTGGAGCCGGAGGAAAAACTAAAGTGACTTGGCTCAGACATTTGGCAGGGGCGATCGGCGCTGTCGCAGTTCTCATTGGCTGCACGCCAACGACGCCAGTCATTGCAGTGAGCGTCCCAATCCGCGACTTCTTGGGGGACGACCCAATTCGGGAACGTGGGAGCTATTTTCAGTGCCTAGCAATGGAGTCGGTCTCAAGGGACGATCGTAGATCCGATCCGGAAACGTTCATCGATGATGTCGCGCAAGCCTGTTCGAACGACTACGCGTTGTGGGTTGAGGCAGAACCGTTGATTCAAGAGCCGGATTCCGAACCTAGTTTGACACCTTCCGAGAGTTTATCTCTTCAAACGAACCGCGAGTACGCTCGAGCTATTTTCCTACGGACCAGGGCTGCGCCACGTCGAAGGGCGAACGCTTGGGAAAGAGAAACGCTCTTGGAACTGAGGGAGGCTCATCAGAACGAACAGTCCGCCCCTCCATAGCAGTTTCGGTTCACCAATTCTTGCAGCTAGGTGCCAAGATTGCGCCGACGGCTAGTCCACAAAGCCTCGATCCAAAACCGTTTGCGCGATCACGTGGACCAAGCGCAGCCTGTGCCGTTATTCGGATTCTCATGAGCTCCGCCGCGCCGACCATGCAAATGTGATTAGTCAACCGTTTGGTCTATTGACGATTGGATTAGACAGAAGCCGCTAAATCAAAGCCACACGCTCCCGCAGATCAGGCGCTGGCTGCCTGCGTTGCGTGGCGAGGAGATCAAGCTGCGGTGGCTCGCCGTCCGCGCAAAGAGACAGGATCGTGTGCGCTTGCCCGCGATGGTGAGTTTGGTGATTGAACAGGTGAGCAAGGATGTCGGCGCGGGACTGTTCGTATTGCTTTCCGGTCGTCGTCGCATAGGTCAGTGGGTCAACGATCGTTTTGTCGTCGAGAGCGGCGACGAAGTCCACCAGGCGATCATCCTCGTCAGCCCGCGCCAATGCCAATTGACCGCGATCCTCATAAAGAATCGCATCGAGGTTGTTCGGATGATCCCCCACGCCCGTCAGGCGTTTTAGCCAGAGGCGATCGGTCAGCAGCAGATGGTTGAGCGTGCCGTGAAGGCTCTTGAAGAAAGCGCCGACGTTGCGGCGATAGTCGAGTTCGTTCAGGTCAAGCGCTGCCTGGTAGAGCCGGGCGTTTGCCCATCTATTGTAGTCGGCGAGCTGCAGAAGGTGTTGCTTCATGACGCTACCTGATCATGTCGCCAAGGCTTGACCACTCAGGGTAGCAATTCGTCGCCCTCGTCACCAGGGTTGCAGGCGCAGATCCCTATCCGAAATACAACCGATCCGTGTTATCGTTAGGTCGTCTTTCAAACAGTCCCTTAGAGCGCCGGCACTTTCTGCATCGGCTGGCCCAGCGCCTCTGGACCCATGGCGTTGTAGCCGCCATCGACGGCCAGGTCTGTGCCGGTGATGAAGGACGCTTCCGGCGACAGCAGATAGGCAACGGCGCTGGCGATTTCCTCCGGCTCAGCCAGCCGGCCCAGGGCTTGGAATTCGGCGGCTAGGCTGTCGGCTCGTTCGCGTCCGCCATAGCGCTTGTCGATGTTGCGAGACCAGGTCCAGCCGGGGGAGACGGTGTTGACTCGGATGTTGTCCGGCGCCAGCAGCAGGGCAGCGTTCTTGGCCAACATCACGACAGCCGCTTTGGTAACTGGATAAACCATGCGGCCCGGCTGAGCGCGATAGGCGCTGATCGAGCCGACATAGACGATGGCCCCACCACCGCGTTTTTTCATATGCGGCACGGCCTTTTGGGTCAGGATTGCGGCGGAGGCCAGGTTGATGTCCAGCGAGCGCAGCCATTCCTCCCGGCTGGCTTCCAGCGTCCGGTCCTCGAAACTGGCGGCGGCGTTGGCCAACCCATCCAACCCGCCGTGGCGCGAAACCGCCGTGTCGATCAGCTGGTCGAGGTAGGTGTCTTCGCGCACATCGCCGGCCAGGTAGACGCCCTTGTCGCCCAGCACCGCTTCGGCTTCAGCGCGGCCTTCTTCCTTTAAGTCGGACAGCACGACCCTGCCGCCATCGGTGATGATCGTCTTGGCGATCGCCAGGCCGATCAGTGAGGCGCCGCCGGTAACGACGTAACTCTTGTTTTCGAAGCGCGCCATGGGTCCTCCCGTTCCTTCTTGTTGAGCCGCGTCAGGCGGGCGTCGGTTCGTCCAGCGGTGCTGTGTCGTTGCCCCAATAGATCACGGCCAAGCTGGCAATGCTAAGCAGGGAAAACCCTCCGACCAAGGGCAGAATGGTGCCGTTGAAGGCCTGCCCGATGACCCCGCCGAGAAAAATCGAGATCAGGGTGGAGGCAGCGCCGATTACCGCCGCGCCGGCACCGGCGATATGGCCAAGAGGCCGCATGGCCAGCGCCATCAGATTGCCAAACAGAATGCCCACGCAGAAAAACGTAATCATCGCATAGACCATGAACTGCCAGAGCGGCGGCTTGCCGTCATACAGCAAGCCGACGACAAAGAACGCTATGGACAGGCCAGCCAAGACATACAGGGCCTTGGTCGACAGCGCGCGCATGCCGAACCGCATGACCATCTGCGCGTTGGTCAGCGTTGCAATCCCAATCGTGATGGCCAAGGCCGCGAACAGCGCCGGGAACCATTCAGCCAGCCCATAGATTTCGTCGAAGATCTGTTGCGAGGTCACGAGGTACGAGACGAAGGCCCCAAAAACCAGCCCGCTGGCGAGGGTGTAAGACAGTGCCACCCGGTTCTGAAAGGCCTCGGCCATGTCCCGCGCGATCCGGCCTAACGACAAGGGTGGGCGCTTGTCGGTCGCAAGCGTTTCCGGCTGGCGCAAGGCAAACCAAACCGTCGTGATCACCACCATCCCCAGTATCAACGCAAAGATGGACCGCCATCCAGCCAGGATCAGTATTCCCTGGCCCAGTGCCGGCGCGATAACCGGAATGATGATGAAGACGGCCATGACAAAGGACATGACGCGGGCCATCGCGCGGCCCTCATACTGATCGCGGATCATCGCGATGGTCACCGTACGCGGTGCCGCCGCGCCAAGCCCCTGCAACAGTCGGCCGACCAGCATCAGCGTGTAGTTTGGCGCAAACGTGCTGATCAGCCCGCCCACGATGAACAGGACCAACCCGCCATAGATGGCCGGCTTGCGCCCCGTGCTGTCGGAAATGGGCCCGTAGAACAACTGCCCGATCGCGAACCCCAGGAAGAAGACGGTGATGACGTACTGATTGTCGTTCGGGTCCTGCACGCCCAGATTGGTTCCGATCACGGGCAAGGCCGGCAACATGGCGTCGATGGACAAAGCCACCAGCGACGTGAGCAGCGCCATCAGAAGCACGAATTCGACAAAGGACGGCTGGGCCGTCCCGGAAGTTTGGCCTGTCACGGGACAAAAGCTCGGGTTTTCACCCGTCCGCCAAGACGGCGGCGGGCAAGTCGGAAAGTTTCAGGAGCGGCGGTGAGGTCGCCCGGTCAGTGTTGGCACGCCGATGGCGTCAGGGCAATGATTCTCAATGACGCCCATTGAGAACTCGGCGGTACCGCGCCCCACTAGGCCAGGCCGGCATCCTTTGCCGCCTTGGCAAAAGATGCTGCGGCGGCCCGGATTTCGTCCAGGGTGCTATCGGGCTTGAACAGGGCAGACCCCAGGCCAAACCCGCTGGCCCCTGCGGCGGCATAATCGGCGATTTTCGACGGATCGACCCCGCCAACCGGCAGTAGCATGATCTCCTTCGGCACGACCGATCGCATCGCCTTTACGCCAGCCGACCCGATGATCTCGGCTGGAAACAGTTTGATGGCATCTGCCCCCAGCCGGTCGGCCTGAAAGAGTTCCGTCACCGTCATCACGCCGGGGCAATAGGACAGATCGCCCGACTTGGCCGCGGTCGCCACCTCGGCGTCCAGGTTCGGGGCGACGATCAGCCGGCCGCCGGCATTGGCGGTTCGCCGCACATCATCCTTGTTAAGGACCGTTCCCGCGCCGATGACGGCTTGGTCGCCGAATTGCTCGACCAAGCGTTCAATGCTGTCGAACGGGTGAGGCGAATTCAGCGGCACCTCGATCAGCCGAAAATCGGCCTCGATCAGCGATTCGGCGACCGTCAGCGCATTCTCCGGCCGCAATCCCCGCAAGATGGCGATCAGCGGCAGATGGGCAAAGGCCCGATCCCAGGTAATCACGATATCAATCCCGCCCGGTGTGCGATTTCCCAATGGCCGCGCGCGACCATGGCTTGTTCGGCCCGATTTGGTTTGGCGCCCATGGTTTGCAAGACGCGGACATAGCGTTCCACCACCGCATCCTTGCCGATGACCGTAACCATGACACCGGCCCCTCGGCCCTTCAGGCCAGCGGCCACTTCCGCACCGATCAGCAATCCGGACAGGTAGTCCGCCGATTCCACCGGTGTCAGCCGTTCAAAAAGAGGCAGCGTCCGGGCAGCAAACAACGCATGCAACAACTCCGCGCCAGTTTCCAGGCCGGTTTTGGCCCCGGCATCGAACCCCGTTGGTGAAAAGGGGCCATCGGCCGTCAGTCGGCCGAGAATCGAATGCGCTTTCAGCACGGCGAACAGCTCGCCGGTGACATAGGTCGAAAACCCGCGCAAATACCCCTTGGAAACCTCCACCCATTTCGAATGGGTGCCTGGCACGATGTAGAGCCCCGTGTCTCGATCGGCTGGATTGGCGGCCAGATGCCCGAGAATTTCGGTCTCCTCACCCCGCAGCACATCAGGGGCGCCGGCATTGTCTTCGGTCGACAGGCCCGTTACGAAATTCAGCCGGTGGCCCGCCGCGGTCACATAGGGCCGCAAGGCCTGGGCGAACGCTTCGGCGCTTGCAGGGGGCTGCAGATAAGGCGTCTCGACCCAACCGTTGCGGCTGGTGATCATGCCCGACGCGACGATCGGCAGGTTGTCATGGCTGGCAAACCACGGAGCGAGCAGCCGTTCGAACACCGTTTCGAAGTCACCATCTTCGACGGTCAGGATACCATCATCACTCGCCTGCTGTTCGATCACAGTGCCGTCGGCACCAATGAGATAGGCGCGGGCCGATGTCGTTCCCCAATCCAGGCCGATCAGGGCGGGGCGGGGGGAATCAGCCACTTTGCGGTCGCTTTGAAGTCATCATCATTCTGCTGGCAAGCGTGCTAAGGTCTTAATAGGGACACCATACCCGGAGCGAGGGGCGTGCAATGAGGCCGGAAGTCAAAGGCTATTTCGATCAGGCGACCAATACGATTTCCTACATCGTGAGGGACCCGGACAGCAATGCCTGTGCGATTATCGATTCCGTGCTCGATTTCGACCGCTCGGCCGGCTGGACCAGCACGGACTCGGCGGACAGGCTGATCGCTGAAATTCGTAAAGACAACCTGTCGCTTGAATGGGTTCTGGAAAGCCATGTCCATGCCGATCACCTTTCCGCCGCGCCCTATTTGCAGGACGCGCTTGGTGGCCAAATTGGCATCGGCGAACAAATCACCGTCGTGCAGGATGTCTTTGGCAAAGTCTTCAACGCCGGGACCGAATTTCAGCGCGATGGTTCGCAGTTCGACCGGTTGTTTGCCGATGGCGATACCTTCACCATCGGCAGTCTTGCGGGGCATGTGCTCTGCACGCCCGGGCACACCCCGGCTTGTGTTACCTACGTTATCGGTGATGCCGCCTTTGTCGGTGACACGCTGTTCATGCCCGATTTTGGTACGGCCCGGTGCGATTTCCCTGGGGGATCGGCCGAGCAGCTTTGGGAGTCGATCCAAAAAGTTCTCAGCTTGCCGGACGAAACGCGGCTGTTCATGTGCCATGACTACAAGGCGCCCGGCCGGGACGAATTCGCCTGGGAAACGACCGTGGCCGAGGAAAAGGCCAAGAACCTGCACATCGCCGGCAAAACCAAGGAAGAATTCGTCCAGATGCGGACCGAGCGCGATGCGAAGCTGGGTATGCCCCAGCTCATTATCCCTTCCATCCAGGTGAACATGCGCGCCGGTCACATGCCACCACCGGATGAAGATGGTCAGGTCTACCTAAAGACGCCCGTCAACAAACTTTAGAGCGTCTTGGTCATTAGGACCCAGTTCTCGCCCTGATGCGCCCAGCCATTCTTGACCATGGGCCGGACCGCTCTCGTCTCGTAGCCGCAATGCTCGTATAGCCGGCGGGCGGCGGTGTTGGTGTCGGCCGCGATCACGCCCATGCTGGGTCTGCCCGAGATGTCGGCCAGCTTGTCGGCCAGGCCCAGCAAGGCCGTGCCCAACCCCATACGGCGAAAGTGCGGCAGCACCGCCAGGGCGCTGACGTACCAGATGTGGCGATCCAGGTTTTGCAGCTCATGCAGTGGCCGAATGACCGCAGGTGTGTCACCGTCGATTGTCGCGGGTTGCGGCGGCAGCGGCTCGCCGACCAGACAGCCGGCGGGCTCCCCTTCATGATCGATCATGATCGAGTTGCGGTAGGAAAAGCAGCCCAACCCGTTGGCGGAGCGAATGCGGCCAACATCCCACCCGGTTTGACCAGGACCGGCCAGCCCGCTCCAGACATGCAGGGGAATGCCTTCGCCTGCATCATTCACCAGTTGTGCAAGGGCACAAGCATCACTCGGGGCCGCTCGGCGAAAGGGCGGTTTGAAGTCGAACACGGTTAGGAAAACTTAGTTAGTTAGCGAACTTCGGTACGCCTTCGTACCGGCAACATGTGCGACATCAGTTAACCGGCGTCAATTCATACAATGCCTGCGGACTTATATGTGAGCTGGTTAAACGGTTCCCTGCGCGTCACCTTTGGCTCGGACTTCAGCATTACAGAAGGAAAGCCTTTCAATGCGTTGCTTAGTTAGAAAAACCGTGTCAGCCGCAGCACGGCAAAGCTGTCCCGTTCGAACACATCGGCCGGGTCGTCGTCGGCGGTGTGACCAAAAATCTGAACTTCGATCTCACCTTTCCACGAATCACCGAAACGCCGCTCAGCCTCCAGCCTTGCGCTGACCGAACCATGTTCCAAATCGATCACGGCGCCGGCGAGAAGGGCCGTATCGTCGATGTCATTCAACGTCAGCCGCGTGCCCAAAAAAAGATCGTTCTGAAAGGTGGTCAGCGGCGCGTCGTCGTCCCGTCCGTCGTAGAGATATTCAGCCAGATAGCCAAGATCGGCATCGCTGTCGAAGATCTGAAAATCGGTGTACTCGAACCCGCCGACCATGGCCGGAAAGACATCGCCCTGGCCCTCGCGCACCAGGCCTTCGAACTTCCAGAGCCAGGCGTCGGTGGTGTACTGCAGATCCAGCCCGGCTTGGGTGATCAGATCATAGTTGGGGATCAGCTGTGAGCCATCCTCCGCGTCGGGCGTCAGGGCCGGTTCGCGGCCATGGCCATGGAAGACATGGGCGCCGATGTCCCAGTTCCCCAGAAAATGGGAATAGCGTAGCGCGACATCTGGGTGGCCAGATCCCAACCCGCTTTCGAAGGTCGAGGCGTCGGCATCGACGGTCAGCGGCCCGCGCAGCCGGCCATCCCGGCCGGGGAAGGTTCGCTCGCGAAAGCCGGGCATGACGAACAGATCGAACCGCCCGAAATCCTGCTGGGTGGCCAGGTTCAGCATCGGCTGGCCGAGATAGTCTTCCTCATCGATGTTTTCGACCGCATCGATCTGGTTGATGACGTTGACCAGATGCCGGCTTTCGGTCACGCCCCAAAAAACGCGGTTCAGGCCGATCAGCGCCTCCCAATCATCTCCGATGCGTCGGTAGTACGCTTCGCGGATATCGGCATGGGTGCGTTCGCTGTCCTGACCGTCCAAGCGGCCGAACCCGACGGCGGTCAGCTGGTTTTCCCGCTCCTCATCCTCCCAATCCAGGGTCAGCTCGGCGAAGGTCGAGGGCTGGATGCCGGAAAACTGGTCGGCAAATTTCGGGCTTTGCGGGAAGGCGCGAACCTCCGCGCCAACCTCGCCCGAAAACTCGAAATAGGATTGGGCTTGGCCGGCGCTTGCGATCAGCAGCAGCGGGACGGCAAGGGCAAGGGTGGCTCTCAACGTATCCTCGCCAGCACGCCCTTAACGAAGTCGCCTTCCGACAGGCCCGTCTTAAACTCGAAATCGCTGAAGATCATGTCGGTCTGCTTGCCGGTCTTATGGTTGACCATGACCAGCTTGTGCGAGCGCCAGACGCCGCCGTCATATTCGCGGTAGTCCTCGAAATTCAGCGTTTTCAGCAGCGCATCGCCCCGGTCGTAGAAATCGACTTTGCGCAGCTGAAAGGCCTCCTGGTCGATCCAGGACATCTGCCGGACATAGCCGGAATTCTCATACAGCGGCCGCCGTTCGACAACATCGCACATCAGGTCGCCGCAAGCTTCTTCGCCAACATAGGTGTATTCGAACTTGTTCAGCTCTTGGGCCGTGAAGTCCTCGAACGCGAATTCGGACCCGACGAACGGCCCCGACTTGTTGGAGGAGGAGATGCGCTTCACCCGCTTTAGCGCCGGCAGATAGAGCCACTGATCATCCGGGTCGAGGATCTTGGCATGGCTCAGCAGCGCCGTGCCGTCGATGTCGCGCGGACTGTCGAAGACGATCAGGTTCTTGTCCCCGACCTCCTCGTTGGGATCTTCCAGCACCATCTGGCGCATCTCGCGCTGGCTTTCCTCGCCGGCGGCGTTGCGCAGGATCATGGTCATGGTCGAGGTGCTGTCGCCAAAGCCCCGGTCGGACCGATCGGATCGGGCGGCGATCTCAAAGCCCTTTTCATCTGACGCGGCCAGGACGGGCAGGGATGGCAGTAAACAGGCGGCCATCGCCGCGGCGGCAAGGCGGGCTTTCCACGGGGTGGAAGCGGGCATCGGCTAACTCCGTTGTTGGTCGATGGGATTTTCAGCGGGTTTATTCGGCGGGAACGGCGACGGGCGCCGGGTAAAGCTTGCTGTCCGTGTCTTCCTTGCGGCGGCCGATCAGCAGCAGTGCCGGCAACAACAGGAAGTCCAGAACCAGAGCGAAGGTGATCGCCATGGCCGTCAGCAGGCCCAGATCGACATTCAGCTTGAAGGTCGAGCTGGTCAGGACCAGGAAGCCGGCAACCAGGATGATCGTGTTGACGATCAGCGCCACGCCGACGGTATCGAAGGCATAGCGGATGGCATCGGCCACGCCGTAGTCATGCTCACGCCGGGCACGCTGATACTTGGTCAGCAGGTGAACCGTGTCGTCCACCACGATGCCGAGCGAAACCGAGGCGACCGTGGCGACCGAAAACCCGACCTCGCCGACCAGCACGGCCCACATCCCGAAGGTCACCGCGATGGGCAGCCCGTTCGGTACCAGGCTCAACATGCCCAGCCGGAAACTGCGCAAGGCAAAGATCATGATCAGCGAGATTGCAATGACAGCGCCGATCGTGCCGGTGATCATGGCCTGCACGTTGCGGTCGGTGATGAAGGTGAACATCACCTGGGCCGAGGTGGCTTCCGTCCGTTGTTCGGGCGGGAAGTTCTCGTCGATAAAGGCCTGGGTATTTTCCAGGAAAACCTTGGTTTCGGCGGTCGACACATCGCCCAGGGTTACGGTGACCCGCGTGGCCTTCTTGTCGATGTCGATCCGATCATTCAGATCCAAACCGAAGGGCAGCGACAACTCGTACAGCAGCAGGTACTGCGCCGACAGCTCACGGTCGTCCGGCACCCGGAAATAGCTCTCATCATCGCCATGCATGTTCTTGTTCAGGCGCTTCATGATGTCGACCAGCGAGTAGACATGGGTGACGTTCGGCTGCTCCCGCAACCACCTGGTGAAAGCCTCCAGCTTGGCCAGGAACTCCGGCTCGGACACCCCGCCATTGCTACCCGAGGGCATGGAATATTCGATGGTGTAGAGCCCGAAATCCTCGATCACGACATCGGCTTCCGCCCGGAACTCGATGCTCTCGTCGAAATATTTCAGCCAGGCATCGTTGAAATCGATGCGCGGGATCAGGGCGATGATGACCACGCATGCCACCACCGTGACGCCCAGGATCGGCTTGTGCCATTGGATGACCCAATCGGCGAACTTCACCATGGGGGACCGGCGCTGGGTCTCGGTGTCCGGCTTGGGCGCCCGCATCGGCAACAGGCTGACGATGGCCGGTAGGGTGGTCAGCGAATAAATCCAAGCAGCCAAAATGCCGGCGGCGGTCATGTTGCCCAGGTGCCAGAAGGGTGGCGCGTCGGAAAAGTTCAGCGCCATGAAGCCGACCATGGTCGTCACCGAGGTGATCGAGATGGCCAGGAAATTCACCCGCACGGCTTCAACTAGCGCCTCGCGTTTCGCCATCCCCTGCCGCATGGCGGCCCGCATGGATATCAGGACATGAATCGAATCCGCGATCGCCAGGGTCATGATGATGGTCGGCGCGGAGGCGGAGATGGGCGTCAACTGAATGCCCATGATCCCGGCGGTCCCCATCCCCACCATGGAAGACAGGATGATGACCACCAAGGTCGCCGCCATACCCAGGATCGAGCGTAATGTTACCGCCGTGACCACAAGCAAGACGACATACATGATCGGGATCAGGGTCGACAGATCGCCCAGCCCGGCCTCGTTGAAACCGTTGTTCAGCATGGCCACGCCGGAGAGATAGATCTCCACCCCGTCGAACTGCGCCTCGACATTGGCGCGCAGCTCACGGGCCGCGGCGGCGACTTCGGGCACCTCATCAGGGGATAGTTGTGGCAGTTGCAGCACGACGTTGATCGCCGTCGCCTGCGCATCCTTAGTCAGCAACTGATCGCGGACTAGGGGCTCGGCCAGGGCGATCTCCCTTTTGGCCGCCATCTCCTCCGCCGACAGCGAGGCTGGGTCGCTGACCAGATCCTCGACGATCAGATCGTCTTCGATGGCGAAGGTGTGCTGGAAGTTCGTGATGCTGTCGACGCGGATGACGTAAGGCAGCTTCCAGGCTTCTGCCGTTATGGCCGCGACCGCGCTCAGCGCTTGCTCGTTAAAAACGGTTTCCTCGCCCGCCTTGATCACGAACAGGACGTTATCGCTTTTGGTGTAGGTTGCCTGGAATTGCTCGAAGGCCAGCAAATCCGGGTTTTCATCGGAGAAGAACACGCGGTAATTTGAAGCGAACTCGAGCTTGGATGCGTTATATCCTACGGCCAGTGCCGAAAGGACGGACAGCGCGATGACGATCCAACGCCAGCGCAAAACAAACTCAACGAAGCGAACCGAGAAGCCAGCCGGCGCCGCGGGGGAGGAGGGTTGAGCCATGATCGGGCGATCTTTCCTTGCCGTGCGCAGGCCGCGCGTTAAGCTATGACATGACTATTTTACCGGGCGATAAAAAAATCAAGTCACAAGTTAAGACGGGCAAAAAAACGCGCGGATCCCGGGGCTCGCCTTGTACCGAAGCGCTGGCCGCCGCCGGTACCATGGCCGCCTCCATGCTGGGAAGGCCCCGTTCCTTCGACATGGAGGAGGTGCTGGATAAGGCAACCAACGTCTTTCTCGAGCTTGGCTATGTCGGCTGTTCGCTGGCCGATCTCGAGCGGGCGACGGGCGTCTCGCGCATGAGCCTGTACAACGCCATCGGCGACAAGGAGGCGGTTTTTCTTGCCGTTCTGCGTCGTTTCACCGACCGGATGACCCAATTCGTTCTCGGCCAATTGCCCGAGCAAACCCTGGACGAGGTGATCGCGTTGTTCAGGGCCATGCACGCCGGGGATTGGCCGATCAACTGCGAAAAGGGCTGCCTAGTTGTCACCACCTCGCTGGAACGCGACAAGATGAGCGACGTTATTCACGAGGAACTTTTGCGCGACCGGGAGGGGCAAATATCGGTGTTTCGGGGGGTCCTTGAAGCAGAAAAAAAACGGGGCCGCCTCAAGCGCGACATCGATCCGTCCGAGGGCGCCACCTTCATCGTCAACACCTATTGGGGTGCGGCGGCAACGGCCCGTTTGTACGACGATATGGCCCCCGTCAAGGCACCGATCGCGATGCTCGCCCGGACGCTGGAAAGTTGGAAAAGCGGTTAGCCGTCAGACGGCGCGGGACCAGATCATGTTGAAAATCGCGCGGTAGCATTCTGGTCTTGCCAGTTTTGCAACGACGCTCAATGGGCGCAACGCAAGCGCCTCGAGATTTCTCAGTATGGTGTTTTCCAGGCGCGCCTTCTCCGGAATGGACTGGCGTTGCAGCAGTCGCGCGTGACAGCGCTGACTCGGTTTTGCAATTGGACCAAGTTCATCCGGCTGCCGGCCATAGAGCAGCAGGCAAGCACCGAAGTACTGCGCGGCCCGGCTGTGCTGAACGATTGGAAGATCTGAGATTCGATAACCGTCATGTTCTACCAGATCCCACAGCCGGCCGATGTCGAGCACGTCTCTGAACCTTGTTGTGCGGCGGCGCAGGTACTGGTGTTGAAGCCCGCTATGGACAACAGCGTGTTGAAGCAAATCGATCGGTTGCGGTGTCTGCACCACTTGGTCATCCAGACGGTTTTCGCGGGCGGCCTGGATGACCTTTTGTGGAGAAAGAAGGTGGAGATGGCGTTCTCTGCCAAGACGAAAATGAACTTCCACAGGCGCGATCAAGTCGGATTCCGGCGGTGGACGCAGCAGCGGAAGGTGGTGATCAAACCGCTCGCTGGTTGAAGCGTCGGACGCTGGGGAATAGCCATGCCCAACCAAGATTTCGAAGGCTCGAGCTGCCTCTTCCTTGCTGACCAGAATGTCGATATCGCCAAACAGACGAACCCCAGGGGGGGTGTGCAATCCGATTATCTCATAGGCCAATCCTTTGACAGGAAGCCCTTGGACCCCTGATTTCTCGAGAATGGACAGAACATCGAGGCCCTGAGCGGTGATATGTCTGTTCCGTTCGGAATTGAGATCATGGACGGCGTTTAGCAGATCAGCGACGTCACTCGGGATCTGCTGCAAGACACCCAGGTCGGCCAGGGACGATGGAAGGGCTGCGACAACTTTGTGCAGGTCCGCCAGGGGTATCAGGTCTTGCCAGTAGGATTCGCTTTCCAGAAACGACGGGTTTTCGGGCAAATCGCCGCGCAAGAGTTCGGCAAGATTCGCAAATAACTGACGCCTAGAACGTGTCAACGTCACAGTAGCCGAACCAAGTCTGGCAGGATGTCATCCGCGTCGTCGTATGTCAGTTCGTAGCGCGGGACTTCCTCGATGATGGCGATCAAGGTGCGAAGACCATCGGGGTCGATCGGAAAACGGCCGTATTTGTCGCAAAGGGCAAGCATGGCGTCCTTAAGGCCGATGGCCTTGATGTCGGGATCTGCGCCGGGCGTGCGGTTTGGCAGCAACAGACCGCAAACCGGATGCCCGCGCCTGTCATGATCTTGTGGCGGGTTTAACGGCGCCAGATACCGGACATGTTTGCCGATCGGCGTGATGCGCGGCTCGGCCTCGAACAAATCGGGCCGGAATGTCCCTACAAGGTCCCAACCGTGATCTTTGACCGACAAGGCCTTCGGATAAGGAAAAACCAGGCGTCTTGCTAGATCGACCGGGGCGAGATCATCGCTCAAGACGGTTTCCCCCAGGAAATCCATCTTGGTCAGAAGCGATGACTTTCCTCGACCGCTGTTGCCCCCGATAAGCCAGGCCCCTTTGTTGCCGACCACCGAGCCGGCGTGGAGCAGGACGCGAGAATCGTCTGTGTCGGGCTGGTCGTGGAAAACCAGCATTCTCATCAATGCGGAGAATGCGGCGCGCGGCCGCCGGCGAGTGGATATCGCCGACGACCCGCATTTGACCAAGTAATTCTCGCCAGTGTCCTCGATTTCAACGTCAAACGCGGGGTCTTGTGCCGAAACATCGCCAAATGGAACCAACACCGGATGACAGACATCGGCAACTTCGTGGTTTGCATAAACGATGCGAACGGTCTTGCCGAGGAGCCGGTATACGCCTTCCTCAATCGGATGACTAAGGGGCAGCGCAGGCTTGCGGTTTGGGGATGGTGTATCTCTGGCAGCTCTGCATTTCTTGCAGATATCGCTGATTAGAAGTTGAATGTCCGCGAGAACCGACGCTGGGTCGAGCATTGACGGCCCGGCAAGCTGCCGGGCGATTTCATCCGCCTCGTCGCCCTGGACGGAGCGTTCGACGATAACGCGCGCTGTGCTGTTTAGATGAAGGACAAGCCCGTATTTGGCAGCGACGGCAAAGGCTTCGTCTTCTAACGGAACGACAGCTATTCCGTGGTCAATCAGTTCCTGCCTGTCCGTAAAACCGTCCAATCCGCCGTCCGCTCTAACGTTGCTCCACCATAAACCCAACGGCCCGCATTCTCATGCGGGCCAAAATCAGTCAGGTGTCCAATAAAGCAAAGCGGCCGTTCAGAACAACCAACCCGTTATCCGGCAACAACACCGCTGCGTGCCGACTCCCGCAAAGATTGAACGTTGAAAAGTGTCGGCTTGCTCTTAGTCGGCTTCTGACTCGTCGTCATCGAAGCCGCCGGCCACGCCGACTCTTGATTTGGTCAGCATGACGGTTGCAATCGGCACGGCATAGGCGGAATTCCGCACCACCGTCTTCATTGCTTCACGCCGGTCGACCTTTTGCTCGCCGGCATCCTTACCGGTTTCCGCTGGGTTCTCAGATTCTGACACCGCGAAACTCCCTTAATTATCTTAGTTTCGAGACAGCCACACTCGCATAAGTATTCAACATACTGATGACGGGTTAGAAGCCTGTTTGTCAACCTAATCCAGCCAACAAACACCTTAGCGTGACAAGGACGTAACTTTGCTTGTGATCGCGTCGGCCGTTCGGATGGCGAGGGCATGAATCGTTAATACCGGCCCTTCGCCGCCGCCGGATGTCGGGAAAACGCTGGCATCGGTAACCCAAAGATTCCGCCAACGGTGCGAGCGGCCGTTTGCGGCGACAACGCTCGTATCCTCCGAATGACCCATGCGGCACGTTCCGAACACATGGCTGGATGAAAATCGCTCGTAGGAGCTGTTTGCCAGCAGGATGTCGGGCACACCCGATGCCAGCAATATGTCGTTGGCTACCGTCCGCGCATATGCGAATCGCGCCAGTTCGCCTTCGGGCAGAAAGCTGTTGATTTGGGCCAGGGGCAGACCCTGGTCGTCGGTCTGCTCAGCATCCAGGGTGATGTGGGAGCCGTTGTTGGGCAGGTTTTCGCAAATCGCCATGGTGCCGACGGCGTGACCGAACGTTTCTTTGAGCTTCTTTTTGTGTTCGGTCCCAAATCCGTTGATCAGTTGGGTGGCATAGGCCGTTGGGCCGAGCAGCCTTGAGGAGGCAACCCACGGCAGGACCAGCGCGCCGCCGATGGAGCCCGGGATGGCATCTGGCGCGTTGAGGTCCCAGGTCACGGAGTCTTCGGGATAGCCCCGATGGCTGCCCACGGGGTCGGGATGCAGGCCGACCATGTAGGCCAGCAGGGTTTCCATGAAGTTGCGCCCCACCTGCCCGGATTCGTTGCCCAGTTGATCCATCGCAAGCAACAAGCGGGGCGTCTCAATCGCTCCCGCCGCCAGCACAAAATGATTGGCGGAAATCCGGTGCCGTTCGCCGTCTTCGCCAACGGTGATGCCGGCAACAATCTCATCGCCCGATCCGCGCTCAAGCTCGACCAGTGTCCGCAGCGGGTGGATCGAGCATTTTCCGGTTTCGACGGCGGCCGGCAGGAACGTCACGTCCGCGCTGCCTTTGTCGGAAATCGGACATCCCCAGTGGCAGCACCCGCAATAATTGCAGGCTGGCCGGCCGCCATAGGGTCTTGAAGGCGAAGAAATGGGATTTGCCGTCCAGGAAAAACCCAGCTTCCGCGCCCCCGACTTCAAGGTTTGGCTCAACTGGCTCAACGGGTGAGCGGGCGTCGGAAAGGGGCTGCGCCGAGGTCGATTGGGGATCGTTTCCGGGCCGGCCACGCCGACAACGGCCTCGGCGATCTCGTAGTAGGGTTCGAGATCGGTGTAGGTGAGCGGCCAGTCCGCCCCGACGCCAAACCGCGTCTGCATCTCGAACGCATGTGGATGCAGCCGGTGCATCCAACCCGTGAAAAGCAGTGTCGTGCCACCGACCCCCCGCACGTGACTATACCGGGACATTCGACGGGTCGTTCGGGCCGTCTTGCCGCTGAAGAACGGGGATACCTGTCTCAACTCATCCCAGGCCGGGTCAAAGTCTTGACCTGGTCCGAACGTATAGGTGCCCCGACTTCCTGATTTGCGGGGAAGCCTTTGTCTTTCCCAAGTGTCGTCGGCGACACCGTATTCATTAGGCGAGAAGGCCGGTCCGGCATCGATAAGGGTGACGTTGACTCCATGCCGGGCCAGGGCCCAAGCCGCCGCCGACCCGCCGGCGCCGGCGCCGATTATCAGCACGTCCGTTTCGCTCGGAGGTGGGCCGGGGTTGGTGGCGACCGCCATCTAAGTCGGGTTCCCTGTCCAGGGCAGGTGGGCGTCCAAATGCCCATCCGGCTGCGGTGGTCCGACAAAACCGAGCCCAACCGCACGCGAGGCCGATCCATAATAATGATGCATCGTGTACTCCCGCAGCTGGCGCAGATATCGCCGATGCGAACTGCTTTGCGGACCAGAGGCGATCTTGTTCAGAAGGCTGAGGCGACGGTCCTCGCTCGCCGCTGCGAAGGAACCGCCTGAGCGCAAATTGAGCCAGGCCAGAAACACGCGCAGCCGCAGTTGCCGTCGCAAGCTTCCGCCCATGCGTGCCGAGACCGCCTCGACCGCGCCGACCTGCGAAGCGGAGGGGCCGAATTCATCATGCGGAATGATCGTGTCAACCAACGCGGTCAACGTCGGCTGCAAGCCCAGGACGCCGCCAAGAGCACCGAGGCCGACGGCGAAAAGACCGCCGGATAGGAGAAAACGGCGCCTGGTCAGCCCTGTCGACGGTGCCGTCACAACCGAGGTTTCCGCCGGCGACTCTCGATTTGGTTCCTGTGCCATATGCGGGGGCGAGTATCGCCCATTCGCAAACCTTGTGGAAAGTCTAATGACCGGTCGGCTAGAACAAGGAAAAGCAAACAAGACATAGGGAGGGATCATGGTTGATCTTGGCGCCGGCGCACGCGCGCTGGACGAACAGGGCTATGTCGTCATTCCCGGCCTGCTGGCTCGCGAGTCCGTGCAAACGCTCAACGCGCGCTGCCAAACGATCCTGGCCGACCTCCCGGCAGAGCACAGGGACCGCAACCGGTCCCAAGGCAGCCTGGTGCCCCTGGCGGATCATCCGGCCTTTGCCGATGTTGTCGGTTCACCCGCGCTGCGGACGGCTTTCACGGCACTGGGATTTGCCGATCCGCGCTTCAGTTCCGGCTATCTGATCAGCAAGCCACCCGGGGGACCGCCATTGTTCTGGCATCAGGATTGGTGGGGCTGGGACGACCCGATTTCCTACACCTCTCAGATCGCCCAGATCTTCGTCATGATCTATCTGTCGGATACGCGTCCGGAAAATGGTTGTCTGCGGGTCATTCCCGGCTCCCATCGTCGGCATCACCCGTTGCACGATGCGCCGGCGGCCCATGGCGAGGCTCTGTCTCGGGTCGATGATCCCGATCATCCGCTTTATGGCCGCATGGAAGGCGAGATCGATGTACCGGTGCAGGTTGGCGATGTGGTGTTCGGGGATGCGCGACTCTTGCACGCAGCCCACGCCAACAAAAGCAGTGCCGAACGCAGCCTGCTGACGCTCTGGTATCACCCCGACTACCGGTCGCTGCCCGCTGGCATGCGGGCGCGCATTCGCGGATTGTTCGATCGTCAGGGGGCGGACACCGACGTGGCAGGCGCCGACGCCCTGACCCCGGAAGGTTGGCCGGATGCCGAGGGGCTAAGGGATCTGTTCCCCTCGGTCGAGACGGCAAAACCCCATGAATGGTGCCGCGTGCCGGACTGGAACAAGGCCCCGACGACCGTGGCATAAGAAAAAGGACAGGGAGACAATGCCGATGGGCTATCGACCGCTTTCCGATGTTCGAAAATCATTGCGGGTGTCGTGGTACCGCTGCCCCATCGACAAGGCAAAGCTGCGCGAGCTTTCAACGCGAAGCGATGCCCAGGGTTGGTTTCAGGCCGGCGGGCATCTCGCTCTATTCACGCTGACGGGCACGTTGGTCTTTGCGTTCTGGGCCCAGCAGAACTGGATCGCCTTCTTTGCCGCCCTGTTTGCCCACGGGACGGTCGGCAGCTTTTTCGTCGGCGTGGCCCCCCACGAGCTTGGCCACGGCACGGTGTTCCGCACGAGGGCCTTGAACAAGTTTTTCCTGTATCTGTTCAGTTTGTTGAGCTGGTGGGACCCGTTCGATTACGCCAGCAGCCACACCTACCATCACCGCTATACGCTGCATCCCGATGGTGACCGCGAAAATTTGCTGCCCCTTCACCCGAAGACCGGCAAGACCTTCCTGCTGCAACTTTTCACGATCAATCTGTTCACCCAACGCGGCCGCACCTTCGGCAAGGGCGGCCTGATTTCCACCGTGTATGTTACCATCCTTGGTGCGCTAGGCCGGGTTGGCAGCCCCGACATCGAAATCAATGAATGGCTGGGCTCCCTGCATGCCGACCAGCCGGCCCAGCATCGAAAATCGATCCGGTGGTCACGCCTTTTGCTGGCCTTTCACGGCTCGATCCTGGTCATCGCCATTGTGACCGGTCTTTGGGTTCTGCCGCTGATCTTCTCGGTCTTTCCGTTCATCGCCAATTGGCTCGCTTATTTCGTCGGGCTGACCCAGCATTGCGGGTTGCAGGAAAACACCCCCGATTTTCGAAAGAGCGTCCGGTCGATCACCCTCAACCCGCTGGCGGAGTTCCTGTACTGGCGCATGAACTGGCACACCGAACACCACATGTTCGCCGGCGTGCCCTGCTACAATCTCAAGAAACTGCACCGCGAGGTGGCCGAGGACATGCCAGCCCCGCGAACGCTGCGGGCGGCCTGGCAGGAGATGTTGGAAACCTGGCGGCGCCAACAAACCGAGCCCGGCTACTTTTTCGATACGCCCCTGCCGCCAACGGCCAAAAATTCCCGCAGCGCCATGGCGGATGAGCTGGAAAGTTCGATCGGTGAGTTGGCACCAGAGGGCTTGAAGTAGCCTGCTACCAAAAAAGGTTCTCTTGCAGCCGCTTGGCGGCATCCAGCAAGATGTGCTTCTTCGCCAGGGCCGCTTCCACCGACAGTCGCTGAATCGGCCCGTGAAAGGCGATTGAGGCGAAGTACTGGCCTTCGGGGTCGCGCACCGGCACCGCGATGGCGATCAGGTTTTCGAAAAACTCCTCATTGTCCAGGGCGAAGCCTTGCTTGGCGATCCGGTCCAGCTCGACCAGCAGCTGATCGGGCTCGCTGAACGTATTCGCCGTGAGTTTTTCGAGGTTGAGGCTTGCGACCATCGCCTGCCGTTCCTTCTTCGCCAGGCTGGCCAGGAACGTCTTGCCGCTGGCCGTGCAATGAAAGGGCACGTGCGAACCGATGGGCAGTTGGATCTGCAAGGCCCAGTTGGTCTCGACCCGGTCCAGATACGTCATTCCCTCGTCGGCCGGCACGACGAAATTCACCGTCTCCCCAATCGTGTTGGCGACATCTTCCAAAATCTGATGACGGGCGATGTGAAAGCGCGAGGCGTGCAGCAGCCCCGAGGCCATGGTCCGCAGCCGGCGGCTGGGCCTCAACCGGCTGCCAGCCCCGTCGCGCACCAAATACCCCTCATTCTGCAAGGTCGTGCAAAGGCGGTGTATCGTCTGCTTAGGCAATCTGAGCTCGCGGTTGATCTCCGTCGGCGTCAGCGCGTTTTCGGAATTTGCGACGATTTCAGCGATCCGCAGCATGCGCAGGTTCGTTGGAATGCGTTGATTTTCGTTCATTCGATGCTCGCCTCCCCAGGCACGGCTTGCATCCTAGCCTGTTCCCTGATTTGATTGACAGATAAAAGAGACAAAAAGTCTCATTTTTAGTGGAATGGAAGCGAGCTGGAGTTCGACTTCATCATCGTGGGGGCCGGCTCCGCTGGCTGCGTCCTTGCAGATCGGCTTTCGGCGGATGGTCGGCATCGGGTCGCGCTGGTCGAGGCGGGCGGCCGCGACTCCTCGATCTGGCTACACGTCCCAGTCGGCTATTTCCGCACCATGGGCAGCCCGGCCACCGATTGGTGCTATCGAACCGAACCCGATCCCGGCTTGAACGGACGCTCGTTGCCTTGGCCGCGCGGCAAGGTTTTGGGCGGATCCAGTTCGATCAACGGGTTGCTCTATGTGCGCGGCCAGGCCGAGGATTTCGACCATTGGCGCCAGCTTGGGAATACCGGTTGGTCTTGGTCCGATGTGCTGCCCCTGTTCAAACGGTCCGAGACGTGGGAGGGCGGTCCCAGCGAGCTGCGCGGCCATGGCGGGCCGCTATCCGTGTCCAAGGGCCGGTTACGGCGCAAAGTTGTCGATGCCTGGATCGATGCCGCCGTCGATGCCGGTTATCCGGAAACATCCGACTACAACGGACAAAACCAGGAAGGCGTCAGCTATTTTCAGCTGACCACCCATCGGGGCCGGCGGTGCAGCACGGCAGTCGCCTATCTCAAACCGGCCCTGGCCCGGAAGAACCTGCAGGTCTTTACGCAAACCCAGGCCAAGCGGCTGATCTTCGATGGCCAGCGCGTGAAGACGCTCGCCGTCACCGGGCCGGCCGGCGACCAAACCCTGATGGTGCGGGGGGAGATTATCCTGTCCGCCGGCGCCATCGCCTCGCCCCAGCTTCTCATGGTGTCGGGTGTCGGCGATCCGGATGATCTTGCGCCCCAGGGCATCGAAATCCGCCGGCCGCTGCCCGGCGTCGGCAAGAATCTTCAGGACCATCTGCAAGCCCGACCGGTCTTCAAATGTTCGGTGCCGACCATCAACACCGAAGTCGGCAGCTTGGTCCGCAAGGCGTCGATGGCCATCGAATACGCCCTGTTCCGGACCGGCCCGATGACCATGGCCGCCAGTTTGGGGGCTGGCTTTCTCAAGACTCACCCGAAGCTCGACCGGCCGGACATCCAATTCCACATCCAGCCCTTCAGCGCCGACAGCCCGGCCGAGGGCCCGCATAAATTCTCGGCCTTCACCGCCTCGGTCACCCAGCTTCGCCCCGAAAGCCACGGAAAGATCACGCTCAAATCACCAAGCATGGCCGACCATCCGGCCATTCACCCCAACTACCTCTCTGCTCCTGGCGATTGCGAAACGCTCATCGCTGGCATTCGAATCGCCCGCCGGATTTCGGCCCGCAAGCCTTTGGACGGAATCATCACGGAAGAACATGCCCCCGGTCCGTCGGTATCCGACGATGATGAGGCGATCCTCGATTGGGCCCGGAATACCGCGACGACGATCTATCACCCCACCGGCACCTGCAAGATGGGCAGTGATCCCCTGTCCGTCGTCGATCACCGTCTGCTGGTTCACGGCACCGAAAATCTACGGGTGGCCGATGCCTCGATCATGCCCACCATCACGTCGGGCAACACCAACGCGCCGACCATCATGATCGGCGAAAAAGCCTCCGATCTTGTTCTGGAGGATGCGCGATGACAGGACGCTCCATCGGCTTTCCCAACAAGCAGCCCGACCCTCTTTCGGCGATATCGGACGGTCTTCTGGCCTTTCGCCGTCGTAGAATATCCCTCTCGCCTTTTGGCCCCCGCCCTCCTTCAGCGGAACAGGGTCGCGGGATGGGTTTTGAAGGACAACTCAAGGACGGGAGGAAGAAATGTCCTTAGTGAGGAAACTATCAAGCGGTGTGGCCGCCGTTGCCATGGCCATCGCGACCTTCGGCATGGCCGAGGCGCAGACCACCATTCGGGTCCAGTCGGTCATTCCGGCCAAGGCCGATGAAGTGTTCATGCTGAACGAGTTCGCCAAAGACGTCAGCGACCTGACCGATGGCAGTGTGGTTATCGAAGTCTTGCCGGCCGGCGCCGTTGTCGGCGTTCAGGAAACCCTCGATGCCGTCGATAAGGGCCTTATCGAAGGCGGGTTTGCCTGGACCCACTATTGGTCCGGCAAGCATCCGGCTGCCATGCTGTTCGGCTCGCCCGTCGCCGGTGCCGGGGTCGGTATCGACAACATCGCGTTTTTGTCCTGGTTCCAGTATGGCGGCGGTAGAGAGCTGTACGACCAGCTTTGGGACGAGATGGGCGTCAACGTGAAGGGCTTCATGTTGCAGCCCGTCGGCCCGGAAGCGCTCGGCTGGTTCAAAGAGCCCATCGCCTCGATGGATGACTTCCGCAAATACCGCTTCCGAACGCCACCCGGCATTCCCGGCCAAACCTACAACGATATCGGCGTCGCCGCTGTCGCAATGGGCGGTGGGGATATTCTGCCGTCGCTGGAAAAGGGCGTGATCGATGCGGCCGAGTGGTGCTGCCCCAAGCCGGACAGCGTCTTCGGCTTCCAAAAGGTGCTCAAGCACTACTATTTGCAGGGCCTGCACCAGGTGGTCGTCAATGCCGATCTGTATATCAATGGCGATGTCTATAACGGCCTGACCCCGTTGGAACAAAAGGCCATCGAAGTGGCGGCCAATGCCTCGCTGTCAAAGGCGATGAGCTATCGTATCTATGAAAACGGCAAGGCGCTGAAGGATCTGACGGAAAATCACGGTGTCATCCTGCATGACACTCCCGAAGACTACTTCACCGAGTACATGGCCGCCGCCCGTGCCAGCCTGGAGAAGAACGCGGCCGAGAACGAGTTCTTCAACACGGTTTGGCAGTCGCAGAAGGATTTCGCGGAAATCGCGGTTCCGTTCTGGGCCGGCGCGCAAACCTCGAACGCCAATTTGGGCCGGGCCTTTGCCGACAGCCTGAAGTAACGGAATGCCGCGGCGGTTTCGGCCGCCGCGGCTTTTCCGCTAGCCTAAAGAATCTGTTTCAAGAAGCCGGCGCGTCAGCCGGCCAAGCAGGGGAGGAAGGACGTGTCGGAAGACATCGACATTTCCAAACTCGACATCTCCGATGAGATGATCGCCGAACGCCGATCGGGCGATCCCGGCCATCTACCCGACGATATGGCGCACTGGATGCGCCGGACCATCGCGCTGATCGACACGATTTCTCTCTGGTCGGGCAAAATCTTCTGCTGGCTTCTGGTGCCGCTGATGGTCGCCATGGTCTACGAGGTGGTGGCCCGCAAGCTGTTCACCGCGCCGACCATGTGGGCTTATGACATAAGCCGCATGACCAGCGGGGCGATGTTCATGCTGGGCGCCGGTTACGCGCTGATGCGCGGGGTTCATATCCGGGCCGACTTCCTCTACCGCACCTGGCCGACGCGTTTTCAGGGCCTGGTCGACGCCATCCTTTACGTCGTCCTCTATTTCCCCGGCATCATCTTCTTCTTCTACATCTCGACCGAATTCGCCACCGAGGCGTGGATGCGGGGCGAACGATCCATGGACACCGCCTGGATGGCGCCGGTCGGCCCGGTGCGCTCGGCCATGGCGTTGGGGGCTTTCCTGCTCATCCTGCAAGGCATATCCGAGCTTTTGAAATCGCTCTACGCCGTACGTCATGACAGGTGGCCGTGATGAGCCCCGAATTCATCGGCCTGATCATGATCGCCGTCATGCTGCTGGCGATCTTCGTCGGATTTCCGATTTCCTTCACCTTGATTTTCCTGGGCTTCGTTTTCGGGGCCTGGGGCTTTGGCGCCAAGCTCGTCTTCTATCTCATGACGCTCCAGTTCAATCAGGTGATGCTGGAACAGACCTTGGCTGCCGTGCCGCTGTTCGTCTTCATGGGCATCATGATGGAACAGGCCGGGCTGATGGAGCGGTTGTTCCGCGCCGTGCAGCTCATGCTCGCCTCCACCCGGGGGGCGCTGTACATCGCCGTGCTGTTCGTCTCGACCATCTTCGCCGCCGCGACGGGCATCGTCGGCGCCTCGGTGACGATCCTGGGCATCATGGCGGCCAAGACCATGAACCGGTCGAATTACGACGTGAGGCTGGCGGCCGGTACCATAACCGCCGGCGGCACGCTGGGCATCCTGATCCCACCCTCGATCATGCTGGTCGTCATGGGCCCGGTGTTGGAGGTGCCGGTCACCGACCTGTTCGCCGCCGCCATCGTGCCCGGCATCATGCTGGCCTTCCTGTACACCGCCTATGCGCTGGTGCGCTGTTGGCTGAACCCCGAACTCGGCCCGCCCTTGCCGGAAAACGAACGGGCCAATGATTGGATGGTCGTTGCCCGCGAATTCTTCCTCGGCCTGGTCCCCCCTGCGGCCCTGGTGGCTTTCGCGTTGGGCTCCATCCTGCTCGGTTGGGCCACGCCGACCGAAGGGGCCGCCTGTGGGGCGGCCGGCGCCCTGCTGCTGACCATCGCTTACGGGAAAATGACGTTGAGTCGGTTTCGCGAAGCGCTGATCAAGACCCTCGAGATCTCGGTCCTGATCCTGTTCCTGGTGGCGGCCTCGAACTTCTTCGGTGCGGTCTTCTCACGCCTGGGCACGCCGGGCATGCTGACTGAATTCTTGCTGGCGACCGAGCTGAGCACGACCTGGGTCCTGATTATCGTCATGGCCCTGATCTTCCTGCTGGGCTGGCCGTTGGAATGGGTGCCGATCGTGCTGATCATTGTGCCGATTCTGATCCCGATGCTCGACCAGCTGGGCGTGAACCTCACCTGGTTCGGCATCCTGGTGGCGGTCAATCTGCAAACGGCCTGGCTCTCGCCCCCGGTGGCGCTGTCCGCCTATTTCCTCAAGGGCGTGGTGCCCGAATGGGATTTGAAGGACATCTATCTGGGGATGATGCAGTTCATGGTGATCCAGCTCATCGGTTTGGCGCTGGTCTTCACCTTCCCGCAGATCGCCCTGTGGTTGCCCACCTATATTTACGGTAACTGAGGGCGGATGGGTGCCGGGCGGCGACAGGCGCCCTGGTTTGTCTTGACCCTCGCGGGCGGCTAACCACGTGTCAGGGTGTCGGCCGGTTCCGGCCAAACATCCTAGGACACAATCCATGAGCAACCCGACCGCCCTGATCGTCGGCGTCGGCGACGGCCTCTCCGCCTCTTTGGCCCGCCTGTTGCACCAGAATGGCTATCAGCTGGAACTGGCCGCGCGGAACCCGGACAAGCTGAGCGCCCTGGCCTCTGAGACCGGGGCAAGCACCCACGCCTGCGATGCCACCAGTGCCGATCAGATCGCGGCGATGTTCTCCGCCATCCAAGGGGACCTGCGGGTGGTCATCTACAACCCCTCGGCGCGTCAGCGGGCCCCATTGGTCGATCTCGACCCCGAACAGGTTCGCCACGCCATCAACGTGACGGCTTTCGGCGCTTTTTTGGTCGGCCAACAGGCAACCCGCCGCTTGCTAGGCAATGATCCGGCCGACGGCGTGCGGGGCACCATCCTGTTCACGGGAGCCTCTGCGGGCGTGAAGGGTTTCCCCCTCTCGGCCCCGTTCGCCATGGGTAAATTCGCTCAGCGCGGCCTGGCCGAATCCATGTCACGCGAGCTGCATCCCCAAGGCATCCATGTCGCCTGGATCAACATCGATGGCGGCATTCGCAATCCTGGCAGCAGCGAGGCGGCCGACCGGCCCGATTCCATGCTCGACCCGCACGCCATCGCCCGCACCTACCTCTCCCTGATCCAGCAGGACCGGTCCGCCTGGTCGAATGAGATCAGCGTCCGCCCCTGGGTCGAGAAGTTCTAACGGCCCCCTCACAAAGCGTTCAGTTATCCACTGGGCTTCGGTCGCTTATGTTTTGCTCATGAGACGATGGATTTCATGTGCTTGCCTGGCGGTCGCCATGGCAGTCGCGGGCATCGCGCCATCCCAAGCCACCGACTGCGGCGGAGAGGTCGAATGCCAGGTCGGCGACCGTGGTTATCATGCCCTACCGCCGCCCGAATGGGATGGCGCCGAACCGCTGCCCGTCCTGCTCCACTTCCATGGTTGGCGGCGGCACGGCACCAATGTCATCCGCAACCGCCGTATCGTCGAGCCGGCGGGCCGCAATGGGCTGCTGATCCTGGCGCCCAACGGGTTGCGCGGCAGTTGGGATTTCTGGGGCGATGAAAGCCAGGACGCGGACTTCGTCGATGCGGTCTTGGCCGATGCCGCCCAGCGCTGGCCCATCGATCTCGACAGGGTGTTCATTTCCGGCTTTTCCTACGGCGGCGCCATGGCCTGGCGCGTCGCCTGCCTGCGCGGCAGTGATTTTGCCGGCTATCTGCCCATCGCCGGCGGGTTGAGGCGCCAGGGCGACATCACCTGTTCCGCCGGTCCGGCCCGGCTGGCCCATGTTCATGGGTTGAAGGACACCGTTTACGGCCTGCCGATCGGCTATGGCGAGCCGGTGGAGGATGGGGTGGAGTTATGGCGACGAACCAATGGCACGCCCGCCGCACCGCAGCGCCGGTTCGATCACGCCAGCTACGATTGCCGCGTCTGGGAAGGCCAACAGCCGGTCACCCTGTGCACCCATGAAGGCGGTCATTTCATCCCGCGCGATTGGCTGGATTGGATCCTGCCGCAAATGCTGGCGGGCACTTAGAGCACTTCCAATTGGCTGCTCTGCTGGGCGTGATTGAGATGGGGCACGCCTCCGACCCCGCCTTGATGTTGCACGGACACGGTGCCGCAGGCGATGCCGGCCTCCAGGCAGTCTTGCAAGGGCGCCCCGTCGATCCATCGGTTCAGGAACCCGCCATTGAAGGCATCGCCGGCCCCGGTGGTGTCGACCACAGGGACGGTTTCGGCCCGGCCGCTCAATTGGCCATCCGCCGTCCAAACCTTAGCCCCTTTGTCGCCCATCTTGACCGCGGTCACCGGCGCCATCGGCAGCTTTAGGCCTGCATCGGTCAGGCGGGCGGCCTCGGCCTCGTTGGGCAAAAACACATCGACCTGCGAGATCGGCCCGGCCACCTCGTTCAGCGGCAGGTCATCGTCCCAACTGCAGTCCAGCGAGATGCTCAATCCGTTCGCCCGAGCGACATCGATCAGTTCGGGATGCTCCAGCAGGGTCGCCAGCTCGCCGATGTGAAGATGGGTCAATCCGGGCGCCGCCAAATCGGTCAGCATCGCCGTCGGAATGGCCGCTCCGGACCGCCGCGTGACAAAGGCCCGGTCTCCGCCAGTCACCATGGCGACAGTCAGCTGCGGTTCGGCGTTTTCCCGGGCCAGGTCGCACAGGCTGGTATCGACGTTCGAGGCGGTGATCTCCCGCATCACGATCGCGCCGAACGGATCGATGGGGATGCTGGCCATCAGCGAAACGGGCCGGCGGTGGGCCGCCAGGTAGGCTGCGGTGATAAACGCCCCACCGCCCGCGTGCAGCCCCAAGCCATCGGCGAAGGTTTCCGTGCCCAGCGTCGGCATGCGCCTCAGCCCGGTGAAGATCACATCGCAGTAGAGCCGCCCGGCGCAGACGACCCCACGGTTGGTGGTCATCTTGTTCACGCGAGGGCGTTTCCGGTTTCGGTGTCGAAGACGTGCATGGTCTCCGGCGCGGCGCTCAGCCGGACGGTTGCCCCGATCTGCGGCGGTTTTCGTCCGCTGGCCTTGGCGATCACCTCGGTGCCGTGCACATCGACATAGATCAGCGTTTCGGCCCCCAGCGGCTCCCGCACGCTGACCTTGCCTTCCAGCAGGGGCCGGCTTTCATCCACCGTCAAATCGTCGGGCCGGATGCCCAGCATGACCGACTTGTTCTGCGCCACTGTGCTGCGGCCGATATCGACCGTGACGCCGTTGACCAGGGAAACGGCGCTGCCGCCCCAAGTGCCCGTCAACATGTTCATCGAAGGCGCGCCGATAAACTGGGCGACGAACATGTTGGCCGGCTGGTGATACACCTCCGACGGCGTGCCGACCTGCTGGATATGCCCGTCTTTCATGATCACGATCCGGTCGGCCATGGTCATCGCCTCAACCTGGTCGTGGGTGACGAAAATGATCGTGTTGCGCACCCGCTGGTGCAGCTTCTTGATCTCCAGCCGCATTTGGGTGCGCAGCTGGGCATCCAGGTTTGATAGCGGCTCGTCGAACAGGAAGACCGCCGGGTTCCGCACCATTGCCCTGCCGATGGCCACCCGCTGGCGCTGTCCGCCGGACAGCTGGTCCGGCTTGCGGGACAACAGGTCCGACATGTCCAGGATGGCCGCGACCTCGTCGATCCGCTTGTCCTTGTCCGCCCGGGACAGGCGCGAGGTGCGCAGGCCGAAGCCGATATTCTTGCGCACCGTCATATGCGGGTAGATGGCGTAGTTCTGGAACACCATGGCGATGTTCCGGTCCTTGGGTTCCAGATTGTTGACCTGCCGGCCGGCGATTTCGATCTCGCCGCTGGTGGTTTCCTCCAGCCCGGCGATCAGACGCAACGTCGTGGATTTGCCGCAGCCCGAGGGGCCGACCAGCACGACGAATTCGCCGTCCTCGACCTCCAGGTTGATGCCGTGCAGCACCTCGGTCTTGCCGAAGGCCTTGACGAGATTGCGAAGGGCGAGATTAGCCATCGCTCACTCCTTGATCAGCGCGTTGAAGGCGGCGGCCAGCTTGGTGCCCGCCTCGGCGCGGCGCGCCAGACGCGTGGATTGTTCGGACCAGCGCCTGGACAAGGCACCGGCATACTCGGCGAAGGCCGCGTCCAGGGCCGCCGGCGCCGGTCCACCCGGCCGGTCGCGCCGGCTGACGAAACTTTCAGGGCTGACCGCCTCGGCGAAGTCGGTCTGGGACAGCCCGGATGGTTTTCCGGTTTCCCCATCGAAGGCGGCGCTGAACGCCGCAAACCCGTCGGCCAACGGCTTGCCATCGGCGATGACGGCTTTAGCCGTTTCCGCTGCGATGGCGTGGGCTTGGCGGAAAGGCAGATCCTCCCGCCGCACCAGCGTGTCGGCCAGCTCGGTAATGGTGATGCAGGCGGCCTCGCTGTTCCGCCGCACCCGGTCGGCATCGATGGAGCAGGAGGGCAAAAAGGCCGTCAGCAGCTCCAGCACCCGGCTGCCGCTGTCGAAGGCGGCATAGCCGGCCTGCTGCACCTCGCCCTCGCTGTCGTTCATGTCGGTAAAGGGCGTGTTGTGCATGGTGTTCACCACCATGTCGCAACGGCCTGCCGTCGCGCTGGCCAGGTGGCGCAGATGTTCGATGGGCACCGGGTTGCGCTTTTGCGGCATGATCGAGCTGATCTGCACCAGGCTATCCGGCACCAGCAGCTGCCCCACCTCGAAGGACGACCAGAAGGCCATGTCCTGGATGACCCGCCCCAGATGGATAAACAGCAGCTTGATCGCCGAATAGAGCCCGGTGACGTAATCCACCGAGGCGATGCAGCCATAGGAATTGAGCAGCGGCGCCTTGAACCCCAACAGCTCGGCAACCCGGCCTCTGTCGATGGCAAAGCCCGAGGTGGTGATCGCCGCCGCCCCCATCGGGCATTTCTCTAAGTTTTGGATGGCCGCGTCGAGCCGGTCGAGATCGCGGATCAGCGCCTCGATCATCGCGCCCAGATAGTGTCCGAAGGTCGAGGGCTGGGCCGGCTGGCCGTGGGTGTAGGCGACGATCAGCGTGTCGCGTTCCTGCTTGGCCTTGGACAGCAACGTGTCGGCCAGGATCAACCCCTGGCCCAACAGGTGGTCGGCCCGGTCGCGCAGGGCCATCTTGAAGACAGTGTGGTCCATGTCGTTGCGCGAGCGGGCGGTGTGCAGCATGCCGCCTAGATCGCCCAGCCGCTTGGCCAGTTCGGCCTCGACCAGAAAGAAATAGTCTTCATGCTCGCCGGTGTAGATCAGCGAAGGGACGTCCACCTCCTCTTCGATCTGCTCTAGCGCCTTGGCCAGCGCCGCTGTCTCATCCGCCGCCAGGATCCCGGTTTCCGCCAGCATCACCAGATGGGCCTTGTTGATCTGGGCCATATGGGCGGCGAAGTGAGCCTTGACCCCATCGAACAGCGGGGCCAGCACCGTGGCCTTGTAGACCGGATCGGGAAAGGCGGCCGGCCCGCTCATCCCTTTAGCCCCGCCATGACCACGCCGCGGATGATGAAGCGCTGGAAGATCAGGAAGACGATCAGCGTCGGCAGAGTCGAAATCGCCGCGCCGGTCATGATCAGCTCCCACGCCACATCGGCCTCGTCCCCGAAGCCCGACAGGCCGACCGGCAGCGTGTACATCTCCACCGAATTGGTGACGATCAGCGGCCAGATGAACGCCGTCCAGTTGCCGAGAAAAACGAAAATCGCCAGGGCGGCCAGCGCCGGTTTGACCAGCGGCATGGCCACCCGCCACCAGATCTCCAACTCGTTCAGCCCGTCGATCCGCGCCGCCTCGATGAAATCGTCGGGCACCGACTCGAAAAACTGTTTCATCAGGAACGTGCCGAAGGCCGTCATCAGGCCGGGGAACATGATGCCCCAATAGGTATCCAGCCAGCCGAAGGACTGGCTCATCAGATACCAGGGGATGACCAGCATCTCGGTCGGGATCATCAGCGTCGACAGGATGGCAATGAAGATGATGTACCGGCCGGGAAAGCGGAACTTGCACAGGGTGTAGCCGACCAGGCTGTCGAACAGCACGTTCGACAGCGTCGTGATCGTGGCGATGATGATCGAGTTCCAGAACCAGTTGTAGAACCGGCCATCTTCGAGAACGTAGGTGTAGTTCTCGATGGTCGGCTCTTCTGGGATCAGGTTGACGTTGTAGACCTCGAACGGAAACTTGAACGAGGTCGACAGCATGTAGGCGATGGGCATGACCATCGCGATGCCGCCGGCGAACAGCAGCAGCCAGCGGATGAACTGGCCCAGATTGCGTTTCGAGCCGACCGTCCGCGCGCTGAACAGCGATTGGGAGGAGGCGTTGATCGCGGTGTCGGTCATCTCAGCGATCCTGCAGGATGCGCAGTTGGATCAGGCTGACGATCAGCAAGATCAGGAACAGCACCACGGTCTGCGCCGCCGCATAGCCCATATCGAAGCCGGTGAACGCGGTGTCGTAGATCATCAGCACCAGCGGCTTGGTCGAATTCAGCGGCCCGCCAGGATTGTTGGTCGTCATGTTGAAGACCTGATCGAAGATCCGCAGGAACCCGATCGAGGAGAACACGACGATAAAGACGATGGTTGGTTTCAGCAGCGGAATGGTTATTTCGACCAGCGTCGTCCAGGCCGACACCCCATCGATGCGCGCCGCCTCGTAATAGCTCTGCGGAATGGCGCGCAACCCGGCCATAAAGATGATGATCTGAAAGCCCAGCCCGGCCCAGATCGCCGGCGCCAGGATGGATGGCAGGGCGTTGGTGGTGGAATTCAGGAACTCGATTTGCGGAATGCCGACGGTGGCCAGCAGATTGTTGAACAGCCCGATGGGCACCGGCTGATAGAACCAGCGCCAAACCCAGGCCATGGCCACGGCCGTGGTCATGAAGGGCAGGAAATACAGGGCCCGCAGAAAGCCGTGCATGAAACGCAGCTTGTCCAGGTGATAGGCGATGGCGAAGGCCAGGACCAAGCTGATCGGCGTACCTAGGAATAGGTAGACAAAGGTATTCTTAAAGACCTTCCAAAAAACCGGGTCATTCCAAAGCTTTACGTAATTCTCGGTGCCCGCCCAGCGGCGTTCGCTGAGAAGATTCCAGTCCTGGAACGACAGCACGAAGGCGTTCGCCGTCGGATAGAACCGGATGACGACATAGAAGACGATCGGGATGGCCAGAAAGGCATAGGCCCAGACGATCTGCTTCTGCCGTATGGAAAGATTGCGATAGAGACCCACGCGCGCCTCGTCAGCCGGCACACCCCCCGGCGCAGGGCCAGGGGGCGGCAGGGCGAAGGATAGAAATCCGCTTAGTTGGAGGCGTAATAGTCGTCCAGCAGCGACTGCTCGGCTTCGGCCGCCTGGGCAAGGCTGTCGGCGATCGCCTGGCCTTCCAGATCGGTCCGGCCGACCATATCCACCAGGATCTGACGCTGGCCGGATTCATCGGCAAAGATCGTGGTGTTGGCATAGGACAACCCGCGGATGAACGGGCCGAACACCGGATCGCTGGCATTTTCATCCGTCATGCCGACCGAGGGTTTGGCCGGCAGCTCGCCAACCACATCCAGCCAGACCTGCATGGCCTCGTCCGAGGTGATGTACTGCATGAACTTCACGGCCGCGTCGTACTTCTCGCCGGTCGCCTTGGTCGTAATGCCGTTCACCCAATAGGAGGAGTAGTTCGACTGGGTGCCGTCCGGGCCGGCCGGTAGTTCGGCAACGCCCCATTTCAGGCCGCGAATATCCTTCAGCGAACCGATGCGGAACGACCCGTCGATATGCATTCCGGCGCGCCCGGCCTTAAAGGCGGCTTGGGGTTCGTCCATGAAGGTGGACTGGGTCACCCCATGGGTTTTTTCGAGGTCGGTGTAGAACTCCAGCGCCTTCATGCCGGCATCGGTGTTGTAGTTCACCGTGCGGTAGTTATCGAGGTAGGGCTCGCCACCGAACTGGCGCACCAGCACTTCGCGGAACCAGTGATGGTCCTGGGCGGTCATGCCCGACGTGATACCGACCTGGGTGATGTTGCCGGCGCCGTCCTTCTTGGTCAGCTGGCCGGCGATGTCCACCAGCTCGTCCAGATTGGTCGGCGGTGCTTCGATGCCCGCTTCTTCGAACAGGCGCTCGTTATAGAAAAGCGCCAGCGAACGGACGGCCGTCGGCAGGGCCATATAAGCATCGCCCCGGCGCATGGCGCCAACCATCGGGAAGAAGTCCGCCTCGATCTGCTCGGGCGGGAAGGCGTCGGTCGGCAGCGGCTGGATCAGTTCGGCATTCACATAATCATTCAGCCAGCCATAGAAGAGCTGCACCACATCGGGGCCTTCACCGGCCGGAATGGCGGCGGCCACCTTCGTGCGATAATCCGCGTACGGGAAGTGGGTCATCGTCACGGTGATGTCGGGATTGGCGGCCTGGAAGTTTTCGATCAGCTGTTCCATGGCCGCGACGCGGGCGTCGAAGAAATATTGCCAATACTCGATTTCGACGGCCTGCGCGGCGGTCGAGGCAATCATCACCGTCACACCGGCGGCGGTCCCGATTGCCCATTGTCTGAAATGCCTAACCATATCGACGTCTCCTTTTCGCGTCCTTGTTCTGCCCGGATACCACGGTGCGGGCGCCCTTTCAGAGTCAGTAGACTGATTAATTCAAGTTAGTTGAGTTATCAAGTAAGTTGAATTAATCAGGGCGCATGGGGTCCAAACCGCAATCCATCGTCGGTGCCAATGCCGGGCGGTCACGGTCGCACAACCGCCAGGTGGTGCTTGAACGTGTGCGCGCGGCAGGGGCGATGGGACGGGCGGAGATCGCCCGGTCATCCGGCCTGAGCACCCAGGCGGTCAGCAACATCATTGCCGAACTGGAGGCCGACGGACTGTTGCGGGAACAGGGGCGCCGGTCGGCTGGGCGCGGGTTTCCTGCCGTGCAATACGCCCTCAATCCCGATGGTGGGTATGCCCTGGGTATCGAGGTGCGGCCCGATGCGGTCATCGGCGCCCTGCTCAACCTCAACGGCCAGACCTTGTTCTCCAGAAGGGTGGCCATCGGCGATGCCAGCCCGGACGCGGTCATCGCCAAGGTCGTCCGGCTGCGGGACCGTGCCCTGACCGAAACCGCCGTTCCGCCACACCGCGTGATGGGCGTCGGCGTCGTCATGCCCGGGCCTATCGGCATGCCTGGCCTGTCAGCCGCTGGGTCGGAATTGCCCGATTGGCAGGGGGTCGACCCGGCCGAGCTTTTCTCCCAGGCGCTGGACGTTCGGGTGTTTGTCGAAAACGACGCGAACGCCGCCGCCATGGCCGAACGCATCTCCGGGGTTGCCAAGGAACTGACGGACTATGCCTTCCTTTATTTCGGAACCGGATTGGGCTTGGGCATCGTCTCCGGCGGTCGCCTGGAACGGGGCGCCTTCGGCAATGCGGGTGAGATCGGTCATGTCCCGGTGATCACGCCTGGCGGTCCCGCTTCGCTCGAGGATGTCGTCAGCCGCCTGTCGGTCCGCCGCCATTTGCTGGCCAACGGCACCGACGTGACCAGCGGCGAGGACCTGACCCGGCTGTTCGAGCTGCGCGATACGCACCTGCTCGACTGGCTGGAGGCGGCCTCCGAACCGCTGTCCTACGCCATCCAGATGATCGAGAACCTGTTCGACCCGGAAGCCGTCATTCTGGGCGGTGCCATGCCCGACCCGCTTCTGGATTTCCTGATCAGCCAAATCCGACTCGCAGACGCTTCCGTCTCCAACCGGCCCAACCGCTCCGCGCCGCGCCTGCTGCGCGGCAGTCTGGGCCGCTTTGGCGCCACGCTGGGCGGTGCCGCGCTGGTCATCAACCAATCCTTCACGCCCCAAATTGCCGCAGAATAGTCGCCGCCGAATAACCGCCGAATAATTGAGGACCCCGAATGCCCCTGTCCGACCAAGCCCGCATCGCCGCTGACCGGGCCGCGCCCCGCTTCCTGCAGCTGTGGTTCGCCTTGCAGCCGCTGAAATCGACCGTCTCCTTCATGAACACTGGCGCTCATCCCGATGATGAAACGACCGGCATGCTGGCCGCCCTGGGTTTGCGCGAGGGTTTTGCCCTGTCCTTTGCCTGCGCCAACCGGGGCGAGGGCGGGCAGAACGATATCGGCACCGAAGTGACCGAGGATTTGGGGACCTTGCGCACGGCGGAAATGGAGCGGGCCGCCGATGTGCTGGGGATGAACCTCTATTGGCTGTCCGAAAGCCCCGAGGACTCCATCTTCGATTTCGGCTTTTCCAAAAGCGGCAAGGAAACCCTGGCCAAGTGGGGCTACGACCGAACCCTTGCCCGGTTCGTCGACATCATCCGCAGCGAAAAGCCCGACATCATCTGCCCGACCTTCCTGGACGTGCCCGGCCAGCACGGCCACCACCGCGCCATGACCGAGCTGGCACATGTCGTGATGGATGCCGCCGCCGACCCAGAGTTCGCCGGCTCAACATTGCCAGTCTGGCAGGTCAAAAAACTCTATCTGCCGGCCTGGTCCGGCGCGGGCCAATCCTACGACGACGACCTCCCTCCACCGCCGGCGACCGTTACCATTCCGGCCGAACCGGGCGATCCCATCAGCGGTTGGGACTGGGACCGCATCGGCCAGCAATCCCGCGCCTACCACCGCACCCAAGGCATGGGCCGCTGGGTCGCTGCCGGCGAAACCCGAGACTGGCCCTTGCACCTGGCAGACGGACGGGTCGACGGGCCGGACGAAACATTGGCTTCAGGGTTGCCGACAACATTGGCCGACCTGGCCGCCTTCACCGGGGCGCCGGACTTGGCCGATCCGTTGCAGGCTGCGCAAGCGGCCATCGACGAGGCGGTGACGGCGTTTCCCAACTATGACGCTGTGCTCGCATCGGCGGGGCGGGCCTTTGAAGCAATTCGAGCAGCCCGCGCCGCCTGTCCGGCGGATGTCGCTCACGAAGTCCATCACCGCCTGGATCGAAAAGAGAAACAGCTATCGGCCGTCATCCGCCTTGCCGCAGGCGTTGAGGTCTCGGCCCGGTTGGATCGCGATTGGCTGACTCCTGGCGAAAGCGCACCACTATCGATCGACCAATGGGATGGCCAGGCGGACTCGGTCCAGGTTCAGCTCGATCTGCCCGAAGGATGGTCCGAACGGGAAGGGACACTATCGGCCGATGCCGGGCCCTCCGACCCCTACCCACCGATCTACCGACCGTTGGACCCGCCATCGCCCGCCTTGACCGTAAGCGTCACCGCAGGCGGTGTGGAAGCGCAGACGCGCGTTCCCTTCGACGTCCAGCCGGTACTGCTGCCTGACAGAACGGCCAGCCTGTCACCCGATGCCGTGCTGCTGAACTTGGAGACCAACCGCCGCGTCTTCGACATCGCCGTTGCTGACCGTTTCCCGGCGGCCGCAGAACCGGCGCTGACCCTCCCTGAAGGATGGACGGCCGAACGGGAAGACAGCAAGTTCACCGTCCGCGCTCCCGGCAAGCTGGCCGAAGGTCTCTACACACTGCCCCTAGGCCTGGATGGCCAACCGGCCAAGTCGGTTCGGCGGTTTGCTCATCCGCACACGGCCCCCCGCGCCAGGTCCTTTCCCGCCACGGTGAAGGTGCGTGCGATCTCGGCCAAACTGCCGCAGGTCACCGTCGGCTATGTCGGCGGCGGCAGCGACAGCGTCGACAAGCGCTTGGCGGCGCTTGGCGTCGATATTCGCCAAATCACCGAAGCGGAGCTGCAGGACGAGGCGGCACTCGCAGCATATGACACCATCATCATCGGCATCTTCGCCCTGCGCTTCCACCCAACGTTGCTATCGGCCATGCCGGTGCTGCACCGCTGGACGGCGGCGGGCGGAACGTTGCTGACCCTCTATCACCGCCCTTGGGACAATTGGGACCCCGGCACGGTGCCCCCCAAACGCCTGGAAATCGGCCAGCCTTCCTTGCGCTGGCGCGTCACCGACGAGAAGGCCGAGGTGCGCCATCTGGTTCCCGACCACCCGCTTTTGACCACGCCGAATGTCATCGGTCCGGATGATTGGGCGGACTGGCACAAGGAGCGCGGCCTGTACTTCGCCAAATCCTGGGACGAGGCCTACACCCCGCTGTTGGAAATGGCCGACCCCGACGAACAACCCCATCGCGGTATCCTGCTCGCGGCCGATATCGGCCAGGGTCGACACATCCATACCTCGCTGATCCTGCATCACCAGATGGAAAAGCTGGTACCCGGTGCGTTCAGGATCCTGGCGAACCTCATTGCCAAACGCTGATCATCTGGACTCTAGCGGCCGGAGGTGCCGGTTGCCAGGGCCGGGAACCGCATGATCTTGAACTCGCCCAGCGTGCCGTCCTCTCCGCCATTCAACACGGGCGACCGGTGCAGCTCGTTGATGGTGACATAGACATAGCCATCAGGACCAAAGGCAAACCCATCGGGCCAGGACATGTCGTCTTGCTGGTAGAGGATCTCATAGCTGCCATCGGCCTTGGTCACACCCACGGCGTCCTCGGTGATGGAGGTGATGTAGACATTCCCGCCGCCGTCGACGGTTGAACCGTCCGATATGGGCTTGTCGCCATAGCGTTCGACGAGACCCGCCAGGGCGGCATCATCGAGTGACTCGTCCAACAGATCGGCGGTCTGCACCCGGTACATCGCAGTCGCCGTCATCGGCGCGAAATAGACCCAGCTGTTGGTCGGATCCAGGGTAATTGGGTTGGCACCGATCTTGGCCGGCGCGCCGCCCAGCGTCACAACCTTGTCATCGATGACCATGTCCAGATCTTCCGGCCGGGTAAAGTCAGACCCTTCCAAGACCCGGCGTGACCGGCCGGTCGTCAAATCGACGACGATCAGCGCCGACGTTTCCGCGCTGCCCGTATCGGTGATGTAGATCGCCTCGTTCTCGCGATCGACGGCCAGATCGTTCAAAAAGCTGGTCGGCACGGTGACCGGCGGGGCCAGATAGATGATGCGGTGAAGTTTTTCCGCCTTGGTGTCCCAGCCGACGATCCGGCCGGCATGACCGTCACCTTGACCATCCAGCATCCAAAGGACTCCCTCGCGATCGGCGCGCAGGCCGAGCACGCCGCGCAAACCGGGTCCGTCGCCCTCCGGTGCATGGGCCCATGCCTCGGTGGGGTAGGGTGCAACCGTGCCGTCTTCGAAGACTTCGACGATCCTGGTCGGGTGGCCATAGAATTCGTGCACGCTCATGAACAGCCGGCCGTCCGGTCCAATGGCGATGTTTCCGGGCGGCGTTGCGGCATCGAATTCCGCGAAGACTTCAATTTCCGCCGTGGCAGATCCCAAGGGCAAAAGGGCCGCGACGCTTACGGCGGCGGCGGCAATCAAGCGTTTCATTGGTCGTTCCTCCGGTTCTGGGCATCAAAGCGCTTGAACCGGTATCAAATTCAAATTATCGAACATATTGTCCTGTTTCGTAAGGAATGTTCGAAAATTTCGAATGTACTCCGTCGCAGATCTTGAGACGTTCGTCGCCATTGTGGAACAGGGGGGCGTCACGGCGGCCGCCGATCGGCTGGACTTGGCGCCGGCGACGGTCAGCCACCGACTTGCCAAGCTGGAACAGCATCTCGGCACCTCGCTGTTTCACCGCGATGCCCGCCACTTCGCCCCGTCCGAGGAAGGGCAGCTCTTTTTCGACCGCGTGGGGGATATCCTGGATCAGTTGCGGGAGGCTGAGCGGGCCATCGGCAAGGGGGCGGCCGATATCGAAGGAACCGTGCGGGTAACCCTGCCGCCCTGGATCCTGGCGAATTTCGTGCTGCCGGCCCTCTCAGACTTCGAGACCGCCCATCCGAAACTGAAGATCGATTTCCTTGCGACCGACCGCTTCGTCAATCTGGTTGAGGAGGGTCAGGAACTCGCCTTGCGAGTCGGCGTGATGGCCGACAGTGGCCTGCTTGCCCGCAAGATTGCGGACAATGAACGCATCCTCTGTGCCGCCCCATCTTATCTGGAACGGTTCGGCCACCCAGCCGTTGCCGAAGAACTACCGGAGCACCGTTGGGTCTGCCTGCCCTGGCAGCGGCAATGGCGACTCAATATGTCGTCCGGCCGGGTAGACACGCTGACGGGCAAGGTGCAATTCACCGTCTCCAACTCGGACTCGCTTTCACAATCAGCCGAGGCGGGGATCGGCATCGCCATCAAGTCGCGGCTCGCCGTCTTGCCAGCACTGAATGAGGGGCGCCTGGTTGAGGTTCTGCCGGGGGTGTTGGCCGATGCGGAGGCGCCAATCTGGATTGTCCGCGCCTCGAGCCGTGTTCGGTCGCGCAAGCTAGATGCGACGTCGGAATTCCTAGCCACGGCAATTCGCCGCGGCCTGGGCAAAGCCAGCTAGGCGGGCTTAGCGCGGCCCAAACGACTCGCTGTGAATATTGTCGGGATGGACGCCCAGACTCTCTAGATCCTGCTGAACGCCGGCCATGAACCCGACCGGCCCGCACAGCATATAGTGGGCTTCCGGCCCGGCACCGATCTTGGCCAGCAGCGTTCGATCAATCCGCCCGACGCTGTCATAGCCGCCTTGCTGGCGATCCTTGCTGCTGGGTTGGCTGTAGGCCGCATGTATCGAAATGCCATCCCGCCTGCGGGCAAGATCCGCCACTTCCTCCTTCAGCGGATGATGGTTTCCGTTGCGCGCGCCATGGACAAACCAAACCGGCCTATCGCCGTCTTCCGCTGCCAGCGCGTGCAACATGCTCACCATCGGCGTCAGCCCGACGCCGGCGCTGATCAGCACGATTGGGCAATGGGCGCACGGCAACACAAAATCACCGCTCGGCTTGCGGGCGTCGATGACTTCGCCGACCGCCACGGCGTCATGCAAATGGCGCGAAGCCGCACCGCGCTCTTCCCGCTTGACCGAAATGCGGTACTGCCCGGCATCCGGCGCGCCGGATAGGGAGTAGGTGCGGCGAACCGATTCCTCATGTCCCGTCACGTGCAATTCGATGGGCAGATGCTGGCCCGCCTCAAACGGCGTCAGCGTGCCACCATCCCGTGCCTCGAACAGAAAGGACGTAACGTCCTCGCTTTCCCGAACCCGGTCGACCAACCGCAGCGAACGTACGGACTCCGCCTCGGATTCCCAGCGTAGCGGCAGGGCTCGGGGCAGCTCGATCACCGCCTCGACATCGATCCTCACCAACCGCCGGGCGCCTGGAAAATCGGCCAAAGCCGCCGAGTCCCAATCGATCTCGGCCCGACCGCTCAGTTGCAACAGGCTGCCGGTTTCAAAATCCACGAACAACAGGCCAACGCGCGGATCGAGCACCAGATTGCCGATCGTGTTGTAGTGGTTGTTGCCGGCATAGTCGGGAAACACCAGCCGGTTTGCCGTTTCGACGACCACAAACCCCGGATCGCCGCCGCGGTGCGAGGCATCCATGCCAAAGGCAGGATCTTCGCCCTCGCCACGATGCCCGCTGGCGATGAAGAACGTGTCGGCCTTGCCGATCCAGTTCCTTTGTCCGGAGGTAAGCGATGTACCGATCAGCGGCTCGCCGGCATCCGGGTCTTCAACCCAATGCCAGGCGCGTTCGCGAATGTATTGCGGGCAATTGCCGAAGCTCTGATCGACCGAGACCGTTAGGGCAACTCCGTTTCCTGCAATCCGTCCGTTGACGCGGTTGCGCCGACGGGTGGCGAACTCGATGCCCAACACCCCCAGATCGACCCCCTCGGCCAGCGCGCCTTCCAAAGCATCGCCGGGTACTGGCTTGCCGTCGATAAACAGCGTTCGGTCATCGGGCGTCCTGACAAACCCGTCGCGGCCGGTCAGCAGCGTCGCCCAAGGCCGTCCCTGATCATCACGCGCGGCAGCAACCAGGAAAGGCAGCTTGGCATAAAACTCCCGATGCTGATCGGGCAGGTAGGGGCGCACGACCTTGCGCGCCCAATCCTCGATATCGCTGACGCCGAGTTTGGCCTGAACCTGCCACTCGCCCGCGTGAAAGGGCGACGGCGCTGTGATCGGTTCGCTGCTCATCTCACCGCTCCAGGTTAAGGGTTTGAGATCAGCCGCCAGCCGAAATGAACTCCACGCGGATCCCGCCGGGGATGGCGCACATCATGTGTCTGGCCGGTCCACCGCCCAGGCTTTCGGGGGCAAATTCGATTTCAACGCCCTTGGTTCCTGCGAGCGTGCCGTGCAGGGCGTCCAAAGCCGCGCCATCCTCGACCCCCAGGGCAAGGTGATGCAGGCCAATGACGTTCTTGCGGTCGAAGGGAACGGCGGCGGCCGGATTTTCGGCTTGCCACAGGGTGATCATGGTCGCCCCGTCGGACAGAAAGGCCGCCGGATAGTCGGGTTTCTCCCCAACTTGGGAGTATCCCAGAACATCGAGAAAAAAGGCCTTCGTTTCGGCCAGGTTCGGCACGGTCAGGCCCACATGGTGGGCCCCTTTGGTGACAGCGGATTGTGACATGGCTGATCTCCTTCACAGGTGAGGCCATACACTATCCAACGTTGTTTCAAGCGGTGGAATACGCCGAATCGGAAACTCTTTATTTCAGATATTGAAATAAACGGCAGCGCATCTTAGCGGCCGATCTGCTTGAATTTCCGCGTCTGTTCGGTCAGCGCCACTTCGGTCGGCAGCCGTTCCATCGAGGAGGCGCCGTAGAAACCGTGGCAGTGTTTGGTGTTCTTCAGGATGAACTCAGCATCGTCCGGCATGGCGACGGGTCCGCCATGGGCCAGGATGATCGCCTCGGGGTTCACCTGTAGCGCCGCCTCAGCCCACTCATCGACCAGCGGCGGGCAATCTTCCAGCGTCAGCGCCGTCTCCGCCCCGATCGATCCGCCGGTCGTCAGCCCGAAATGGCAGACGATGATATCCGCGCCGGCCTTCGCCATGGCCGCCGCTTCCTCGGCATTGAAGACATAGGGCGTGGTCAGCAGGTCTTTTTGCCGTGCCAGGGCGATCATCTCGACCTCGCTGGCATAGCTCATCCCGGTTTCCTCGAGATTGACCCGAAAGGTGCCATCGATCAGCCCGACCGTCGGGAAGTTCTGCACGCCCGAGAACCCGGCCGCCTTTACCTCGTCGAGGAACTTGTCCATCAGCCGAAACGGATCGGTGGCACACACGCCTGCCAAAACCGGGGTGTTCTTGACCACCGGCAGCACTTCGGCGGCCATTTCCATGACCACCGAGTTGGCATCGCCATAGGGCATCAGCCCGGCCAGCGATCCGCGACCCGCCATGCGATAGCGGCCGGAATTATAGATGACGATTAGATCGATCCCGCCGGCTTCCTCGCACTTGGCCGAAAGCCCCGTGCCGGCACCCCCGCCGACGATCGGCTCGCCTCGGCCAATCACCGCGCGAAACCGGGCCAACACCTCACTGCGATCGAACATATCTTGCGTTCCTTGCCCCCTGGGCCCGCTCGATTGCGGCGTCCCTTATTGGAACAAGGTGTTACTCAGGCCGGATACGCTTCACAAGAGCGGTCCTAGGCGGTCGCGACATCCCGCAGGAATTGATGGACTTCGCGGCGCAGCGCGTCGGTTTGTTCGACAACCTCGCCGGTTTTGCCACCAACATCGTTCGCCGCGTCGTTGGACTGGTTGGCGATGGTTTCGACCTCCGCCATATCGCTGGCGACAGAGCGCATGCGCTCGGCGGCAACCATCACATCCTGTTTGATTTCGTCGGTCGACGTCCGGCGCTCATCCAAGTCTGAAGCAATCAGGGTGGTGGCGTTCGTCACCTCGCCGATGTCGGTGATCACTTTCTCGATCGCCCCGACCACGGAGTCGGTGTGGCTTTGAACCTTCTCTACCTGGTCGGTGATCTGATCGGTCGCTTCGGCGGTCCGTTGGGCCAGCGCCTTGACCTCGCCTGCGACGATGGCAAAACCTCGTCCGGTCTCCCCCGCTCGGGCCGCTTCGATCGTGGCGTTCAGGGCAAGCAGGTTGGTTTGGGCCGCAATCGCCTGGATGATCGAGACAATCTCACCAATCGAAGCGGAAATGCCCGCGAGCGCCTCGATTTCCGTGGTCGCGTCATCGGCATGTTTGTTGGCGTTGCGCGTGATGTCCGTGGCGGCGACGGCCTGTTGGCTAATTGTGGCGATGTCCGAGGCAAGCCGCTCGGCGGCGTGCGACACGACGTCCACCTTCTCAGAAGCGCTGACGGAATCCGAGGCGACCCGGCGCGCCCGCTCGTCCGCATCGCCCGCCACATGAGCCAAGCCATCGGCGGTTTCATGCATTTCGTTGATCCGGGTATCGACACAAGCCAGCAACTCGGTGGCCCGGCTCTCGAACGTCGCGATCAAGCCATCGATGCGTCGCTGCCGCTGTTCGGAAGCGGCGCGCTCCTGCTGTTCGCGTTCCCGGATCTGTTCGACTGTCCGGTCGCGGAAGAAGTCGACCGCCCGCGCAATCTGTCCGACCTCGTCCGGCCGGTCCGAGAACGGCAAGCTTTGCTCAATGGCATTGCCTTGTGCCAGTTGTCGGATGCCGCGATCCAGATCGCCGATCGATGCCAGGATCGAGCAGGAGAAGTAGCGTGCGCAGTACCAGGCGGCGGCCATGATCACGACCAACACGCCTGCTGCAAGCGACAGCTCCAGCCAGTGCCGATTGAGTTGGCTTTCCAGCGTCGAGCTCAGCTGTCCATCGGAAATTCGCCAAAGATCATCGAGCGCCGTGACGAATTCGCCATGGGCAGCCGTCAGCGGCGCCATATCGAGTTCCGCGCCGACCTTGGTCTTTCCCAGGCTGGCGGAGAACCGTGCGGCCGCACCCTGCAGCTTGCCATTGGCCTTACGTACTGCCGCACCCGCCTCGACCAGAGCAGGGTCGACGCCTGGGTTTTCCTCGGACAACGCTGACTTGGTCACCGTGCTGACATTATCCGCGACCATCTTGAATTGCCCGGCACCCACCAGAAAGAGCATCAGGTCCGAATGGCCGATTTGCTCCTTGGCGCTCAGCCTCTGCGCATTGGACAGCAGCGTTTCTGTGCGGACACGCAGGTCGGGTAATTGCTGGACTGTCAGCTCGGCCAGCTCGCTCGCGATGGGATCGTCATTGATCAGCAGGCCGGATCCCTGGCCGAGGCAATCGATGGCCGTGCGCAACTGTCGCATCGCGGCGATGGGTGACCCCGCATCGCCATTAGGGCTACAGCCAGCATGCGCGCCGGTCAGCGCCGGAGTCGATGGGATCTCACCCCTTACAAGCGATGGCCAATAGGATTGGATGTGGACCAGCGCGGTCTGCCGCTGTTCAACCGTCGTCACCGCCCCGAAAGCGCCGAAACCGATCCAGGCGGCAAAACCAATGACGGGCGCCATCAACAACGTCACCAAGAGGGACAAACGGCCGCGAATTGTCACCCGACGAACTCCTTACTCCACTAATCGGACCGCAGCCGTAATTGGTAAAGGAGAACAAACATATAATGACTGTCGGCCAACTTAGCTGTCGACGCCAACACCCGGCTCTTGAGGACGGAGACCGATGGTTTCGCAATGCGATGTGGGCCCCGTTCGAACAAAGCTCGAACGTCATAGTGAATGAGGGAACCAGCATCTCACTGGAGATGGTGGGCCCGGGTAGACTTGAACTACCGACCTCACGCTTATCAGGCGTGCGCTCTAACCAGCTGAGCTACGGGCCCCCAATCCGGGAGCGGCGGCCAAGGGCGTGGCGGCGATCCGCATGGACGGCCTTGGCGGCGAAGGGCACAGTGTTTAGCGGCTTCGTCGCGCTCTATCCAGCCCTGATATCGATTATTTTCGCCAACCGCGAAGGAGCGGTAAACAGGGACCCCCGTCCGAAGCCCAAACGGGAGATTTCGTCCAGTGCTGCTTCACCTATCGTTGAACGCCTCCGATCCCGAAGGCGTGGCTGGATTCCTGGCCGTTCTGCTCGGCGGCAAAGCGATGCCGTTCCCGCCATTTGAGGGATCCTGGATCGCTTTTTCGGCCGCCGATGACGGGACGGCAATCGAGGTCTACCCGCTGGTCCATCGGCTGAAGGCGGGGCCGGTTCAGCTCGCATGTACACCCGGCGAGGCTGACGACCGGCCGAGTTACGTCCATGCCGCCATCGCGTCATCCCTGGCCGAACAGGCCATCCGCGCGCTTGCGGAGGAACGCGGATGGCTGGCGCGTCGCTGCAACCGTGGCCCGTTCGAATGCATCGAGGTTTGGCTCGAGAACCGCCTGTTGGTCGAGGTGCTCGATACCGCGATGCTGGCTGATTATCGCGCCGGGATGACCCAAGACAACTGGGCCGCGATGTTCGGGATAAAAGACTAGGCGGCTTGCGCCAGCGCTTTGATCACCGGTCGCAGATTGGCGAAGTGCTCGTCCCAGCCCGCATCCAGAGCCATCAGCAGTGGCAAGGCACCTTGGCCGGCAGCTTCCGCGACACCTTCATGGGTCAGCGTCAGCCTGGTCCCGCCGCAGGTTTCCTCCAACCGCCAGGAAACCGTGGTCATCGCCCCATTCAGCGGCCCGACGGTGAACGAGTAAACCAGCAGGGAAGGGGGTTCCATTGTCTGGGTGGTTCCCCAGCATTGCGGCTTTCCCGGCCCTTGTGGCGTCTTTTCCAGCAAGGCGTAATCCCTGCCAGGCGCCAGATCGTCATCGGTCGGGTGAAACCATTGGGCCAATTTGTCTTTTTCGGTCAGGTAGGACCAGACAACTTCGCGCGGGACGTCCAGGAATACAGTCTTGGTAATGGTGCTCGTCATGATCTCTTCTCCTTCTCAAGTGCGGTTTTCAAATCGGCCAGGCGGTCATCCCAATACCGGTCGAAATAGGCGATCCAGTCGGCGGCGATCTTCAGTCCTTCGGGGCGCAAGCGGTTGATCCGCTTACGACCGGCGCTTTGCACCGTGATTAGCTCGCCCTCCTCCAGGATGGTGAGGTGCTTCTTGATCGCGGCGCGGGTGACGTCGAAGCGGTTGACCACTTCGCCGATGGTCATGTCCGCGTTGCTCAGTTCGACCAAAATTGCCCGTCTGGTCGGATCTGCGAGGGCGCGAAAGGCGCCCTGGATATCGTTACTCATCGGTCGGCCGGCGGCGTGCCGCGACCCAAGAACCAGCGCATGGGCTCCTCCATATGAAACCAAAAGGTATCATTAAAGTAATACCATTTGGTTTCATGTCAAGCGTTGTTCTCACCTCGACGTGCCCAAATTTGGTTAAGCGACAAAGTAGTAATCGCTAGAATCTAAGCATGCATATGAATTGGGAAGAAATTGCTTTAGTAACTGTGGGGTTACGTAGTCAATGGCAGTAAAAGACATCATCAGCCGTAGTGAAAAATAGAATAGGATATAGGAATGTTTTCGCGAATTAGCATTAATTATTGATTAGAACTTCGCCAATAGGTTGCTGATCATCGGATATGGCCTGGATGGCGAGCATGATCGGACGGCGCAATGGACTGAGTTCCATTTGAAAGCAGCTTCCATCTTGCACCGGCTGGGTATCCGTCGAACTCACGTCGATCTGGAGGTTGGCTATGGCGAAAGACGGGGCGGTCACGGGAACCGAAGTCAGCTTCGGCAAGGACGAAATCATCGTCAGCAAAACCGATCTCAAAGGCACGATCACCTATGCCAACCGGCTGTTCTTGGACATTGCCGGATACAAGGAATCCGAAGTGATCGGCCAGCCCCATTCGCTGATCCGGCATCCCCACATGCCCCGCTGCGTATTCAAATTGCTCTGGGACACGGTCGCCAGTGGGCAAGAGATTTTCGCCTACGTGGTCAACCGCTGCAAGAATGGCGACCATTATTGGGTCTATGCCCACGTAACGCCGACGTTCGATGCCGCCGGAAAGATCACCGGCTATCATTCCAATCGCCGGCTGCCGGAACGAGAGATCATTCTGGAATCGATCCAGCCCCTCTACACCAAGCTCCGGGCGGAAGAAGAAAAGCACGGCAATCGCAAGGAAGGGCTGCAGGCATCCTCGGCCTTGCTGATGCAGTCGCTTGCCGATCAGGGTCTGGAGTATGACGAATTCGTCATGACCCTCGGACAAGGCCGGCGCCGCGGTTATCGCACGGCCCAAGAAAACGATCTGCGGCGTGCATACGCGGCCTGACAAGACCAGTCCCAACAAACACGACGTCCATCACTCGACCGGAAAGACGACGCATGTTTCCTTCCAATAGCTCCAAATCGATCAGCAAAGCCCTGAAAGTCTGCCGTGCAGCCGCCAATGGCGATTTCGAAGCCCGCATCGTCGGCATTGCCGAAAAGGGTGAACTTGGCGAACTGATGCACGCGATTAACATGCTGATCGACCGGTCGGACGCCTATATCCGCGAATCCCGGGCCTGCCTGGATTATGTCGGGCGCAACAAATTCTACCGCCTGATCGCTGAGGCCGGCATGACCGGTGCCTTTCTGGGGGCGGCCCAGACGATCAACCAGTCGACCTGGTTCATCAAGGATCGCAACGAACAATTCGTCAACATGGCCAACGGGTTCGAGAACCAGATGGCCGATGTGGTGGTGTCGATGTCGGATGCGATCGGCGAGCTAAAATCCGTTTCCGTCGCGGTCAACGAAGCCTCGGGCTCCGCACGGGAGAAGTCGACCGCCGTCGCCGCCGGGGCTGAAGAGGCATCTGCCAATATGCAAAGCGTTGCCAGCGCGACCGAGGAGCTAACGAGCGCCATTGGCGAGATCAGCCGCCAGGTCAACCAGGCTGCCGAGATTACCTCGGAATCGGTCCAGCGGGCGGGGTCGATGAGTTCGCAGATTGAAGGGCTTGCCAGCGCCTCGCAGAAAATCGGCGAGGTCAGCGAGATGATCAACAACATCGCCTCGCAGACCAATCTGCTTGCCCTTAATGCCACCATCGAAGCGGCTAGGGCGGGCGAGGCGGGTCGCGGTTTCGCCGTCGTCGCGACCGAGGTCAAGGCCCTGGCCGGTCAGACGGCTAAAGCGACCGAGGAGATCGCCACCCAGATTACCGGCATTCAGGATGCCACCAACGGCGCGGTTACGGCCAACGAACAGATCAGTGAATCCATCACCGAGGTGAATAAGATCTCCACCTCCATTGCCTCGGCGGTCGAACAGCAGAGCGCGGCGACCCAGGAAATCGCGCGCAACCTCGAAATGGCCGCCAGTGGCACCAAGGAAGTCAGCACGTCCATCACCGACGTCACCGTGGCGACGGACGAAACCGAGCGGTCCACCGTTCAGGTGCTCGAGGCTTCGGACAAACTGTCGCAACAGGAATCCGTGTTGCAGTCCTTGCGGGTCGAGATGAACGAATTTCTGGAAAACATCAAAAAAACCGGGTGACCGGCTAAGCCTCGACCTAATGCACATAGAGGCCAAATTCAGGTTAAGCCCTGGTTAGATAATCGTGCCTACTGTGCACCCCTTCTGATTGGTTGGTTGTCGGATTGCACCGGCGGCCATGGTTTCGGCCGCGCCAGTTGCGTTGGGAAACCGGTCCCAATGACTTCCTTTCCACCTACTCCGCGAGAGGGGCGCGTGCAGGCAGACAAGACGATCACGGGCGTTGAGGTCAGCATGGACCATGACGAGTTCATCGTCAGCAAGACCGACCTCAAGGGCGCCATCACCTATGCCAACCGGACCTTCATCAATATCGCGGGCTATTCCGAGGCGGAACTGATCGGCCAGCCGCATTCGATCATCCGTCATCCGCATATGCCCCGTTGCGTCTTCAAACTCCTGTGGGACACGGTCTGCCAAGGCCAAGAAGTCTTCGCTTACGTCATCAACCGCTGCAAGAACGGCGACCATTATTGGGTCTACGCCCATGTGACGCCGACCTTCGACGCGTCGGGCTCTATCGTCAGCTATCATTCGAACCGGCGGTTACCCGAACGCTCGATCGTCCAGGACGTGATCACGCCGCTTTACGCAAAACTGCGGGCGGAAGAAGAACGCCACAGCAACCGAAAGCAAGGCATGCAGGCGTCCACGCAGATGCTGCTCTCGCTGTTGGCTGACAGCGATGTCGACTACAACGAGTTCGTCCTCAAGCTTAGTCCTGAATGGCAACGCGGCAGCAAAGTCGCCGCCTAGGGGCGTCCGACCGTCCTGCAAGCCGCCCGCCTATGTTGAGGGAATTTCCTCAACCCTAGGTCCACGGGATGGGATTGCCCCTATCGGGCGAACCCGGCCGTGGTAATCAATCCTTCCTAAGCACTATAAAGTCCGCACTGCTTTTAGGGAGGAGATCCGCACATGAAAACGATCCAGGGGCCCGCGCTTTTCCTGGCCCAATTCGCCGGGGATGAAGCGCCGTTCAACTCGCTCGACTCGATTTGCAACTGGGCGGCCTCGGTCGGCTACAAGGGCGTGCAGATCCCAAGCTGGGATGGCCGGCTGTTCGACCTGAAAAAGGCGGCCGACTCAAAGGACTATTGCGACGAGGTCAAGGGGATCGCCGCCGACAATGGCGTCCAGATCACCGAGCTTTCCGGCCACCTACAAGGCCAGCTTGTCGCCGTGCATCCCGCCTATGACGAACCTTTCGACGGTTTCGCGGCCCCGGAGGTCCGGGGCAACCCTGCGGCCCGCCAGGAATGGGCCGTCGATCAGATGATCTCTATCGCCAAGGCGTCGCAAAATCTCGGGCTGAATGCGGCCGCCGCTTTCTCCGGCGCGCTGGCCTGGCCGTTTATGTATCCCTGGCCGCAACGGCCGGCTGGGCTGGTCGAAACCGCTTTTGAGGAATTGGCCAAGCGTTGGACGCCGATCCTGAACGCCTTCGACGAGGCGGGTGTCGATGTCTGCTACGAAATCCACCCTGGCGAGGATCTGCATGACGGGGTGACGTTCGAGATGTTCCTGGAGCGCGTGAACAATCACCCGCGCTGCAACATGCTGTACGATCCCAGCCACTATGTGCTGCAGGCGCTCGATTACATCGACAACATCGACATCTATCACGAGCGCATCAAGATGTTCCACGTCAAGGATGCGGAGCTGAACCCGACCGGCCGCCAGGGCGTTTATGGCGGCTTCCAATCCTGGGTCGACCGCGCCGGCCGCTTCCGCTCGCTGGGCGATGGCCAAGTCGATTTCGGCGCCGTCTTCTCCAAGTTGTCTTCCTACGATTTCGATGGCTGGGCCGTGGTCGAATGGGAATGCTGCCTGAAGCATCCTGAAGACGGTGCACGGGAAGGGGCGGCCTTTGTCGATGCCCACATCATCCGGGTGACGGAAAAAGCCTTCGATGATTTTGCCGAAGGTGGAACCGACGAGGCCGGCAACCGACGGCTGCTGGGCATTTCGTAGAAGCTGGGCATTTCCGAAAAACGGGGAGACGAAACATGGCCATCGAAGGCAGAGATGACGGTAGCGCCGGCCAGCGGGTCCGGCTCGGCATGGTTGGCGGCGGGCAGGGGGCCTTTATCGGCGCCGTCCACCGCCTCGCCGCCCGCATGGACGATCAGTACAGCCTCGTTGCCGGGGCGCTTTCTAGCGATCCGGATCGTGCCCTGGCCTCATCGCGAGAGCTGGGCATCGACGACAAGCGGTCCTATGGCGATTTCAACGAGATGGCCAAGCGGGAACGCCGGCTGAAGGACGGCATCGAGGCCGTTTCCATTGTCACGCCCAACCACATGCATTTCCCGATCGCCAAGGCCTTCATCAAGGCCGGCATCAATGTAATCTGCGACAAGCCCCTGGTCACCACCACCAGCGAAGCCAAAAAGCTGAAAAAGCTGGTGGAGGATAGCGGCGTCATCTTCGCCGTGACCTACAATTATTCCGGCTACCCGGTTATCCGCCAAGCGCGCGAGATGATCGCCAATGGCGAGTTGGGCGAGGTCCGCGTCGTTCAGGCCGAATATGTCCAAGACTGGCTGACGGAAAAGCTGGAAGGCACCGGGGTCAAGCAAGCCGATTGGCGGACGGATCCGGCTAGGTCCGGCGCGGGCGGCTGCGTTGGCGATATCGGCACCCACGCCTATCACCTGGCCTCCTATGTCAGCGGTCTGAAGGCGGCGCAGATTTCCGCCGACCTGACCACCTTCGTGCCGGGTCGGCAGCTCGACGACCATGTCCATGTCATGCTGCGCTACGATGGCGGGGCCAAGGGCATGCTGTGGGCCAGTCAGGTCTCGCCGGGCAACGAGAACGGCCTGGCGTTGCGCATCTACGGCACCAAAGGCGGCCTGGAATGGCGCCAGGAAGACCCGAACTATCTGTGGCACACGCCGTTTGGTCAGCCCAAGCGCCTCATCACCCGGGGCGGCGCCGGCGCGGGCGAAACGGCCGGCCGCGTCACCCGTGTGCCGCCGGGCCACCCGGAAGGGTATCTGGAGGGCTTCGGCAATATCTACTCCGAGGTCGCGGCGGCGATTAAGGCCAAGCGGACCGGGGCCAAACCCGATGGTGCGGTTCAATACCCCACGGTCGATGACGGGCTGTCCGGGGTCGCCTTTATCGAGGCCGCCATCAAATCGTCCGAGCGGGATGGGCGCTGGGTCACGCTCTAAGGCGCCCCCAACCCGCCGGTTGCGATGTTTAGCGATTTGTGGTTATGTAAACACAATCACTAAACAATAATTTGGGGCAGGTCAGCCATGCTTGTCGATGCCGCGTTGCGCCGGTCGCTTATCCAGTCCATCGCCGAGACGGTCATTGAGCACGAAACGGAACTGACCGATCTGGATCAGGCCATCGGCGATGGCGATCACGGCCTGAACATGAAGCGCGGCTTCGGCGAAGTGCTGAACAAGCTCGACGAAATCGCGCCCAAGCCTTTGCCCGACGCCCTCCGCGAAGTTGGGATGACCCTGGTCATGACCGTCGGCGGGGCGTCCGGTCCCCTCTATGGCACGTTGTTCATGGCGCTGGGCAAGGAGCTGGGCGGTGAGCCAACCAAGGAAGACTTAGCGGGCGCCGCTCAGTCTGCGCTGAATGCCCTGATGGCGCGGGGCAAATCCGAGCCCGGTCAAAAGACGATGCTGGACGTGCTGGCGCCGGTCATCGACGAACTCGCAAAGCCCGAGGCGAGCTGGGACAGCGTGCGCTCAGCCGCAAACGACGCAGCCCAGGCGACCATTCCGATGCAAGCAACAAAGGGCCGCGCCTCGTTCCTGGGCGAGCGGTCCATCGGCCATATGGATCCGGGTGCCAGGTCATCTCAGCTATTGATTGAGACGGCCTCCAGCGTTCTCGAAACGGCGCAATCCTAGGGACGTCGGTGACCGACTCCCTCGAAATCACTGGCCGGGCGGCCTCACCGGGCCTGGCCGCAGGACCGATCTTTCGTCTGGACCAGATCGATCCGCTGGCGGATGCGCAACCCGATCAGCCAACCGATCCGGGGCGTGAAGGCACGCTTCTGGCCCAGGCGGTCGAGGCGGCCACATCGGGCCTGACCGATCTCATGGATCGGGTCGACGAGGAAAGTGCGGCCATCGTCGAATTCCAGATCGCCATGCTGGAGGACGACTCACTCGCCGAACCCGCGATCGACGCCATAGCCGACGGGGCCACGGCCGTGGTGGCCTGGAGCCGGGCGTTGGACGCGCAAATCGCCGACTATCGATCCTCCGATGATGAGTACTTCCAGGCCCGGTCCGCCGATTTGGCCGATTTGAAGGACCGTGTGCTACGCCACCTGTCCGGTGAACGGGCCGCGCAAATTCCGCCCGGTTCCATCATCGTCGGCTCCGACATCACCCCCACCCGATTTCTGGAAACCGACTGGACCCAGGGCGGCGGCCTGGCCCTGTTGGCCGGCAGCGCGGCAAGCCACGTCGCGATGCTGGCCCGCTCGCGCGGCGTACCGATGGCCGTCGGTCTGGGGAATGCGGCGCTCGACGGCCATGGCGAGGCCATTCTCGATGGCGGGCGCGGTTCGCTGATCCTCAGCCCCGACCAGGCCCAAAGCCAGGATTTTGCAGAACGCCGCGTTGAGCTTGCGCGCCAGCAGGAACGGGATGCCAGCTTCCTCGGTAAGCCGGCGGCAACCGCTGACGGCACCGCCGCGAAGGTCATGATCAACGTCGCCGACCTGTCCGACTTGGACGCCGTGGACGCCCCCACCTGCGATGGCATCGGCCTGATGCGCAGCGAGTTCCTGTTCTATGGCGAAGGCGGCTTGCCGGACGAGGACACCCAGTTTGAGGCGTACAAGAAACTGCTGCGCTGGGCCGCCGGCCGGCCGGTCATCGTCCGCACCCTGGATGCGGGCGGCGACAAGCCGATCCCGGGGCTGACACCGGAGGAGGATAAGAACCCCTTCCTTGGCGTGCGTGGCGTGCGCCTCTCGCTCGCCCGGCCCGACATATTCACGGTTCAGCTCCGCGCCTTGGCACGAGCGGCGGAGCACGGCCAGCTTAAGATCATGCTGCCCATGGTAACGGCGGCTGAAGAACTGGATCAGGCCGCACAGTTGTTGGACCAGGCCGTCGACGCTCTGAAAACCGAGGGCATTGCGTGCGCCCGGCCGCCCTTGGGCATCATGGTCGAAGTCCCGGCCGTGGCTCTGGAGCCCGATTTGCTCAGCCGGGCCGACTTCTTCTCCATCGGCTCCAACGATCTGACTCAGTACGTCATGGCCGGCGCACGCGACAATCCGGATGTCTCCGGCCTGTTGGACGCCGGGCACAAGGCCGTCACCAGCCTGATCGAGCGGGTCGCGGCCGCCGGCAACCGCCTCGGTATTGAGGTCAGCCTGTGCGGCGACATGGCCGGCGATCCGGCCCACACGGAAACGCTGCTACGCGCCGGCATCCGAACCTTCTCGGTCGCACCACCGTTGCTGGGTCGGATCAAGGCGACCATCGCCGACGTCGATTTATCGGGCTGATGCCAGACCGATCGGAAACCGTCGATCCGGCCGTGGCCGATTACAAGCGGTTGCTCCGAACCGTGCTGAACGCCCGCCCCTCAGGCACCCGCCAGCGCCTGGCCGATGTGCTGGGCAAGAACCGCAGTTTCATCAGCCAGGTTTCCAACCCCGCCTATCCGACACCGATCCCCGCACGGCATCTGGAGGAAATCTTCGCGACCTGCCATTTTTCAGATCCCGAGAAAGAAACCTTTCTGGCCGCCTATGATCGGGCCCATCCCCGCAAGCGTGTATCGGGCAAATCCGCCGCCCGGACGCGCCCATACACCGTCCACCTCCCCGATCTCGGGGATCCGGCTCGCAACAATCGCCTCAACAGGCTGGTCGAACGGTTTGTTCGCGACCTGATCGCCGTCACCGGCCAGCCAACCGACAAACCTGATCAGGAAAGGCAACGCCCATGAAGAAAGTGATCAACGCCACCGACACGGTGCTGACGGAAAGCCTCGACGGTTTTGTCGCCGCCCATGCGGACATTGTCTCCCTGGGTGATGCGCACAAATTCGTCCAGCGTGCCCAGCTCAAACAGGGCAAGGTCGGCCTGATATCTGGCGGCGGATCCGGGCACGAACCGTTGCATGCCGGCCTGGTCGGTCACGGCATGCTGGATGCCGCCTGTCCGGGTCAGGTTTTCACCGCTCCGACCCCGGACCAGATGGTCGAGGCGGCCCAGGCTGTCGATACCGGCGCGGGCGTCCTGTTCATCGTGAAGAACTACGACGGCGACATCATGAACTTCGACATGGCCGCCGAGATGGCGGCCGGGTCGGTCGAAACGGTGATCACCAACGATGATGTCGCGGTCGAGGATTCGACCTACACCACAGGCCGCCGAGGCGTCGCGGGGACGCTGGTTGTCGAAAAGATGGTTGGCGCGGCGGCGGAAAATGGTGCCGATCTCGCCGCGCTCAAGGCGTTGGGCGACAAGGTCAACGGCAACACCCGCTCGATGGGCGTGGCGCTGACCAGCTGTACCGTGCCCGCCGCCGGCAAGCCGACCTTCGAGATCGGCGAGGACGAAATGGAAATGGGCGTCGGCATCCATGGCGAGCCGGGCCGCCGCCGTGTGAAGCTGCAAACCGCCGACCAGATCGCCTCTGAAATGGCCAGCGCCATCCTCGATGATTTCGGCGATGCGGCCAACGGCGAGGCGCTGCTGCTGGTCAACGGCTTTGGCGCCACCCCGGCGATGGAGCTCTATCTGCTCTACAACGCCGTCAAGCCCTTGCTGGAAAAGCGCGGCGTGAAGGTTGTGCGTTCCCTCGTAGGCTCCTATGTCACCTCCCTCGACATGGCGGGCTGTTCGGTCACCGTCAGCCTGCTCGATGATGAAACCAAAGCCTTGTGGGACGCGCCGGTCCACACGGCGGCCCTGCGCTGGGGCCTGTAGGCGAGGGGAGAAAGCGAAATGCTGGTCGTGAAAATGAACGGGCAATCGGTTGGCCTGAAGGATGGCGATCTTTTCCGCCAGCAATGCTACATCGGCGGCCAATGGGTCGACGCGGACTCAGGCGAGACCATCCCGGTCACCGACCCGGCCACGGGCGATGTGCTGGGCACCGTCCCCAAGATGGGCGCCGCCGAAACCGCCCGCGCTATCGAAGCGGCGGACAAGGCCTGGGGCGACTGGCGGGCCAAGCCGGCCAAGGAACGGGCCGCGCTGTTGATGAAATGGCGCGCCCTGCTGCTGGAAAACCAGGAAGACCTCGCCCTGCTGATGACCGCCGAACAGGGCAAGCCCTTGGCGGAGTCAAAGGGCGAGATCGGCTATGCCGCCTCCTTCTTCGAATGGTTCGCCGAGGAAGCCAAGCGCATCGATGGCGACATCATTCCGACCATCAGCGGCGACCGTCGTTTGCTGGTGCTCAAGGAACCGGTCGGCGTCGTCGCCGCCATCACGCCTTGGAACTTCCCGGCCGCGATGATCACCCGCAAGGCCGGCCCGGCCCTGGCCGCCGGCTGCCCCTTCGTCGTCAAGCCGGCCACCTCGACCCCGTATTCGGCTCTGGCCCTCGCCGTGCTGGCCGAACGGGCCGGCATTCCGGCAGGCGTCTTCTCCGTCATCACCGGATCGTCCAGCGCCATCGGCGGCGAGATGACCGGCAACCCCACGGTCCGCAAGATAACCTTCACCGGATCCACCGAAGTCGGCAAAAAGCTAATGGCCCAGTCGGCCGCGACCGTCAAAAAGGTCTCGATGGAACTGGGCGGCAACGCCCCCTTTATCGTCTTCGACGATGCCGATCTCGATGCCGCCGTCGAAGGCGCCATGATCAGCAAGTTCCGAAACACCGGCCAGACCTGCGTCTGCGCCAACCGGCTATACGTTCAGGCCGGTGTCTATGACGCCTTTGCCGAAAAGCTGGCCAAAGCCGTCGGCTCGCTGAAGGTGGCGAACGGCTTTGAAGACGGCGCCACCCAGGGCCCGCTGATCGATGAGTCGGCCGTTGAGAAGGTTGAGGAGCATATCTCAGAGGCCGTCGGCCGCGGTGCCCGCGTCGCCGTTGGTGGCAAGCGGCACGAATTGGGCGGCACCTTCTTCGAACCCACCCTGCTGGTTGACGTGCCCGGCGATGCGCTGGTCGCCCGCGAGGAAACCTTCGGCCCCATGGCGCCGCTATTCAAGTTCGAGACCGAGGAAGAGGCCGTCCGCATGGCCAACGACACCGAATTCGGACTGGCCGCCTATTTCTTCAGCCGCGATATCGGCCGCGTCTGGCGGGTCGGCGAGGCGTTGGAATACGGCCTGGTCGGCTGCAACAGCGGGCTGATCTCGACAGAGGTCGCCCCGTTTGGCGGCTACAAGGAAAGCGGCGTTGGGCGTGAAGGCTCCAAATACGGCATCGACGACTATCTGGAGATCAAATACCTCTGCATGGCTGGCCTCTAGAAATTGAGATCGGGAAACCGCTTGGCCATTTCGGACCGGAGATTCTCCGCCGAAGTAAAGTGGATCGCATCGAAGCCAAGCGCTGAGGCTGTCTCGATATTGGCGCGAGAATCGTCGATGAAGACAGCCTCATTGGGCTGAACCCCGGTCCGCTCGGCGAACAGGTCGAAAATTTCCCGGCCCGGTTTGATCAAGCCCAACTCGCCGGACACGGTGATCGTCTGGAAAATGCCCAGAAAGGCGAACCGTTCCTTGGCGAGCGGGAACGTCTCGGCCGACCAGTTCGTGATCGCATGCAAGGTCACGCCATTCTGGTTCAAGGTCTCCAAGATCGCCACGGACCCATCGATCGGACCCTTGATCGTTTCGATCCAGCGCCCCTGCCAGGCGGCAATAGCGTCTTTGTGGTCAGGATGTTCTGCGGACTTTTCCGCAATCCCGTCGGCCATGGGCCGTCCTGCGTCGAACCGGGCGTTCCAATCGTGCGTCGCCACGTTTTCCAGGAACCAAGTGACCTTCTCCTCATCCCCATCGAAGATCTTGCGATAGAGGTAACGAGGGTTCCAGTCGATCAACACATTGCCGAGGTCGAATACGACCACCGGAAGGTCCGAATTGGCCATCAAGCATTTCCAAGAAAATCGAGTTAGAGGGCGCCGCTGATGTACAGGCCAAGGCGGGCCTGATGCAACGGTTGAAAGTCGTCGGCCCCGGTCACCGGCATTGCGCTGGACGAACCGGGAATTGCAGCTATGATCGCGCGCCCTGACGGCCCGTCCCGACATTTGAAATTCGTATGTACAAAGACAAGGTCATCTCCGTCGTCGTTCCCGCGTACAACGAGGAAACGCAGATCGGCATGGTCATCGAAACCATGCCCGATATCGTCGATCATATCGTGATCATCGACGACAAAAGCGCCGACAAAACCATCGAAACGATCAAGACATACCAGGCCAACGAGCCGCGGGTGGTCCTGATCGAACATGAGGTCAACCAAGGCGTCGGCGGGGCCATCGCGTCGGGCTATGTCTGGTCGCGCGACAATGGTGTCGATATCGCCGTGGTGATGGCGGGCGATGGGCAGATGGACCCCGCGAACATGCCCGACCTGTTGGATCCGGTGGTCGAAGGCGTGGCCGACTATTCCAAGGGCAACCGCCTGGTCACCGGCGAGGCCTATCAGAAAATTCCCAAGATCCGATTCTACGGCAATGCAGCCCTGTCGCTGTTGACCAAGTTCGCCTCGGGCTATTGGCATTCGTCCGATTCGCAAACCGGCTATACGGCCATCAACCGCCGGGCGCTGCACACCATCGACTGGTCGCAGATGCACAAACGCTATGGCCAGCCTAATGACCTGCTGGTGCGGTTGAACGTGGCTGAAATGCGGGTGGTCGATGTGCCGGTCGAGCCGGTCTATAACATCGGCGAGAAATCCGGCATCCAGGTGCGCAAGGTCGTCTTTTCCATCGGCTGGCTGCTGATCAAGCTGTTCTTCTGGCGGCTGAAGGAAAAATACATCATTCGCGACTTTCACCCGCTGGTGTTCTTTTACGCCTTCGGGTTGTTGCAGTTGTTGCTGAGCATGTTGTTCTTCCTGCGCACCATGGCGCTGTGGTGGGCCAACGGGACGGTGCCGGAGCTGAGCCTGCTGACCTGGATGTTCACCTTTGCCATTGGCTTTAACGCCATCGGTTTTGCCATGTGGTTCGACTATCAGGAAAATCGGCCGCTCTCGAGCCGGAGACGGCCCCCGGATGTCTGACGCCGGCCGGGGCGGGCCGTTAGCCCGTCTACTCGGAGGCAAGCTGGGCACCGATATCGCCTGGACCATGGGTAGCGTGGCCATCCTGGCCAGCAGCGGCATCATCATCAACTTGACCATCGCGGGCCTGCGGGATGCCGCGGCGCTGGGTGTCTTCAACCTGGCCTATGCCGTTTATATCGTCGCGGCCCAGATTTCTGCTTTCGGGTTGCATTATTCGGTCCTGCGTCACGCGGCTTTGCATGATGACGACCCGCAGATCCGCGGGCGCATGCTGGTCAGCGCTGCCCTGTGTGCCTTTGGGTTGGGCATTGCTGGCGGAAGCGCGGTCTATTTCGGGGCGCCGTATCTGGGCCTGCTGTTCAACAGCCCCTCGGCCGGGCAGGCGATCGCCTATGCTGGTATCGGCCTGATCCTGTTCCCGCTGAACAAGGTGCTGATCGCCTATCTCAATGGCCTGCGCCACATGCCGGCCTTCGCGGTGCTGCAGTCGCTTCGCTACATCCTGGTCATGCTTTGGGTCGGGCTGATCTGCCTGAGCGACCGTGCCTTCGAGCTGTCGGCCCTGGCCTTCTTCATCGCAGAGTGCCTGACCGTGCTGGGCGCCGTCGGCTACATCCTCTGGCGCCGGCTGGGCACCGGCTGGCGGTTCGATGCCGGCTGGCTGCGCACGCATCTGACGTTCGGCGCGAAGAGCCTGTTTGCCGGTATCCTGATCGAGATCAACTCGCGAATCGACGTGTTGCTGATAGGGGTCTTCCTGGCCGATCGCGAGGTTGGCATCTACAGCTTTGCCGCGATGGTGTTCGATGGGCTCTATCACGTGCTTGCCATGATCAGGGTGAACTTTACCCCGGTGCTGGTCGGGGCCATTCGCGACCGCGATTGGCAGGGGGCAACGGGGCTTTTGTCCAAATCTCGGCGCTACGTCTATCCGGGAACGATCGTGCTCAGCCTGGGTTCAATCGCCGCTTTTTGGGTGATCGCCGAGATGATCATTCCCGACAAGGGGTTGGTGGAGGGAATGACGGCTTTGATCATCCTGCTGGCCGGCCTGACCCTTATTTCCGCCATGATTCCATTCGAACAGTTGCTGGTCGCCAGCGGCTTTCCGGGGCGGCAATCGCTCCAGTATCTCAGCATTGTTCTGTCGAATGTCGCGTTGAACCTTGCCCTGGTGCCGATTTTGGGTATCAACGGGGCGGCGGTGGCGACGGCGTGTGCCCTGATCGTCGGTATGGCCGTGCTGACGATGTTCAGCCGGCGCCTGCTTTCCTGGAACCTTTTGACCAACCGGTTGGTGGCTTGATCGATGTGCGGGATCTTCGGTTTTCTGCTGCGTCCTGACGCGAAGCTGACCTATCGCGAGGCAAAGGGGCTGCTTAACGATCTCTATCTGCTGTCAGAAAGCCGGGGCAAGGAATCGGCCGGCCTTTATGCCTATTTCCCGGAGTCGGGCGAGGCGTGGACGATCAAGGAAGCCCGCCGGGCCCGTGACATGCTGCAATCACCGGAATATGCGCAAGTTACCGGCCAACCGCTGCGCGCCGCCTTCGATGGTGAGGATGGCCGCCCGAAAGCGCCGATTGCCCTGCTCGCCCACTCCCGCCTGGTTACCAACGGCACGGCTGCCTTACAGCGCAACAACCAGCCGACGCGCTGGGGCGATGTCACCATGATCCATAACGGCATCGTGGTGAATGTCGACGAGCTGTGGGCCAAGAACCCCCAACTCGACCGCCATGCGGAAGTCGATACCGAAGTCATGGCGGCACTGGCGGACGAAAAGCTTTCCAACGGCATCAACCCGGCCGAAGCAACCGCCCAGATCTTCTCGACCATCCAAGGCGCCGCCTCGATTGCCTGGAGCCGGGCAGGCGCCGACTGGATCGTGCTGTCCACGAACACCGGCGATATCTTCTACGCGTCCGACCCAGACCTGGGCTGCACCGTCTTCGCTTCCGAGCGATACATTCTCGACCAGTCGGTCGCCAAGCTGAACGGATCCGCCGAAGCCCTGAAATCCGGTGTCACCTGGCTGCCCCCGGGAAACGGCATCGTCTTTGGCCTTACAACTCAGCAGCCCGAACGGTTTCCTCTAAGCGGCAATGGCCAGACGGACTGGCCGACGGTACCGCTTAATGGCGCCGGTCCGGTCGTCCAGCATGACTTAACGGCGGCCGACCTGCCGGCCCCGCAGATCAACACAAGCGGCGTGGACGAAAGCCTGCTGCGCTATGGCGAGAAAAGCATTGCGGGGCTGAAGCGCTGCACCCGCTGCATTCTGCCGGAGACCTTTCCCTTCATCGCCTTCGACGATCAGGGGGTCTGCAACTACTGTCATGGCTACAAACCGCGCTATGCCGGCCGGGACGCCAAGGCCGACAAGGCCAAGTTCATCGCCGACATGCAGCGCTACCGCACCAAGGACGGAACTCCGGATACGTTGGTGGCCTTCAGCGGCGGCCGCGACAGCTCCTACGGCCTGCATCTGATCAAGGAAGAATTCGGGCTGACCCCTGTCACCTTCACCTATGACTGGGGCATGGTCACCGATCTGGCGCGCCGCAACATCGCGCGCATCTGCGGACAACTCGGGGTGCAGAACATCCTGGTTTCGGCCGACATCAAGGCCAAGCGCGAGAACATCCGAAAGAACGTCTCGGCCTGGCTTAAGGCCCCCGATCTGGGACTGGTGCCGCTGTTCATGGCCGGCGACAAACACTTCTTCCGGGTGGTCAACCAGCTCAAGAAACAGATGGGAATCACCCTCGATCTGTGGAGCGCAAACCCGCTGGAGAACACCGACTTTAAAACGGGATTTTGTGGTGTCGCGCCAGACTTCGATAAAAGTCGTGTCGATTTCCTCTCAGTCGGGCGCCGCGCCAGGATGGCGGGGTATTACGGTTTGAATTTTCTGAAGAATCCGGCCTATCTGAACAGCTCCCTGCTCGATACGGCGGGGGCCTTTTTCGCCTATTATTTTGAGCCGCGCCGGGATTTCTATTTCATGTTCGATCATTTCGAATGGAACGAGCAGGAGGTCGAGAAGACCCTACTGGGCGAGTATGATTGGGAACTGGCGCCCGACACGGACAGCTCTTGGCGGATCGGCGACGGCACCGCGCCCTTCTATAACTACATCTACGTCACGGCCCGCGGCTTCTCGGAATTCGACACCTTTCGCAGCAACCAGATTCGCGAAGGGATGCTGACCCGCGAGGATGCGATGGCGGCTGTCGTTTCGAACAACCGCCCGCGCGCGGAATCGTTGCGCTGGTACCTCGATACGGTGGGATTGGACTTCAACAATACGATCCAGGCGATAAATCGGCTGGACAGCGCTGGGTTGCACGGGTGATTTCTCTTTCCGCACCGAACCCGTTTCCCGGTTCTTTTTAATTAGTCTTTCGAACGACAGCTTTAATGATCAATGTTTCTCTCCAGGGCTATGCGGCCTTTTTTTGCCTTGTTCTGGTCGCCAGTACCGCAGGCCTGCTTCTCTCGCGCTGTTTGCCTTGGACGGATGCCGCCCGATCGGCCCGCTTGAACGTTTGGGTGGGTCTTAGTCTGGGCCCGTTTTTAGCGGGGCTGGGCAGTGTGCTGGCCTTGGGCGTTCTGCCCGGAGCCAGTCATCTGTCCCACTTAGCGCTGGTTTTTGTCGCTCTTGGCGCTGTTGCCGGTGTTGCGGCGGTTATCTCAAAACGGTCGGAACCGCCTGTTTCTTCGGTGCAAGCGCTCACGAAAACGGAAATGGTATTCCTGGCTGTTTTATGCGCGTGGGGATGCATTCTGTTGGGTAACGCGGTTCTTTTGCCGCTTATCCAGAACGATCCGTTGGAATACGCGACGGTTGGCCGTCTACTGTTTGAAAAAAGGTCGCTTGCCTATTATCCCGCGATAAATCCGGAGGTCAGTCGATCTGGTTTCTATGGTCCGTGGACGCATCCGCCGCTTTACGTTGCTCTGATCTATCTAAGCCAAATTCTGCAAGGTCAGGCGGACTCTCCGGGGCTGATGAGATTGATCTCCCCCTGGTTTGCCTTGGCGGGGACCGGCATTGTCTATGGTGTGGGCCGTTTGGTCGGGCGCCTGACCGGGGCGGTAGCCGCCGTCATTTTTCTCTCGACGCCGCTTTTTGTGCTGGGCGCCGATGCCGCGTTGATCGACCCACTGCCTGTTCTCGGTTTTGGATTGGTGATTTCTGCCTTGGTTGGAATTGGGCCAACGGTTTGGGGCCGCGGCATCGCGATTGGGGGCGCGCTCGCCCTATCCCTTTGGACCCATTCACAGGCGTTTCTGTTCCCGTTCCTAACGCTGGCGGCGCTTTGTCTTTGGCACGGGTTTGCCGGGTGGCGGCGGGTGCTGGTCGAGGGACCGGTTTTGCTGATCACTGCCATGGTTCTGTCGGCATGGCCTTACGTGCGCAACATCTCGATCTTTGGATCGCCGATCAGCGACAATCCAAGGGTGTTCGCGGCGCCTAATCTGCATTGGGACGACTATTTTCTCTTTGCCAGAGGGCTCGACAGCCTGACGGCAAAAATACAATACGGCGTCTTCAAAGGTTGGTTCAGCCTGGAAGCCTTTGGCTGGTCGTTTTGGCTCATGACCGTCGGCGTTGCGATAATTGGCGGCCAGTTGGGTCTGCGCAAAATCTTGAACGCGATCGTCTCACCCAGTGCCGCCCTCAATGAGGGGCAACGGGTTCTTTGGACCGTTGCCGGCCTTATCGTTGCCTATATCACCGGCGTCGCCCTTTCGCTGCAGATCGGAAGCGAGCTGATCCGGAATGAGCGGTATTTGCTGATACTGATGCCGGCCGTGGCCGTCTGTGCAGGCTTTGGACTGTCGGTCATCCTGCAATGGGCAGCGGGATTGCTCGCATCGCCCGTTCGTCCATTGTGGCAGCGGGTTGGCATCAGAACCGCCTCGGCGGGGCTTGTGCTCTTGCTCGTGACGCAGATACTGATTGTGGGGGGTTACTACCGCTGGATCAGCCTGTGGACCGATTTTGACGGACCACCCGCGTCGGTTCAGCGCCCGCCGGATGATCAGGCCCGGTTACCCTGGATTCTTACCCAATGGCCCAGCACCAACGTGATGCTGCACGTCGCTCGGACCCTTCCCCGAGAGTCGCTGATTTTGTCCCTACAGCCGGCCGACATGTATTACTCCGACGGCCGCATGATCAGCTATCTGGATCCAAGGATGCTGGACGCCTATGAGGAGGCGAGCCCCGATGCCATGGCCGATCATTTGGCGGAGTTGGGCGTAACGCACATCCTGATCCCAAAATACTATCTGCCACCGATCAACAACTCCGCCTTGCAGCATGTCATCGCCTCGCCCGAGCTGACGTCGCTGGAATACACGGCCAGTGGGACCCAGCTCTACGCGCTGACGCCTGAGGCTCAGGTGGAAGAGGTTCTTCAAGACATCAGTCCCGATGTTCGACCGTGGTCCCGTTATGCGCAGCTGACCATCGGGGGGCGCAAGTCGCTGATCGTGATACCGCTTGCCATCGAGACGATAACGGAAAGCACGGTTTCCGAACGAGGCGGTTTGTTCGGCTTGTTCCACCGTGACTTTTCAACCGTCCTGGCCTTGGGCATCGGGCTGGATGACTGCCAGGACACCTGTACGAAAGATTTGGGCAGCCTGCCGCAGGTTGAGGGAGATCATCAATATCGCCTTTCTCTGAACCTTAAGGGCAGAGGGTTTGTCAGGGTCCGCATTTTGCAGTATGGCGAGGATGGAGCGCTGAAAATGGCACCGCCCGACGCTTGGTTTACCGATCTTGGTGATTTGGCCCTGGTGCCGGAGCGCGGTACACAGACATTTGTTCGACGCTTTGAAACCCTGCCGGGGACTCGCCGCTTGGGAGTGCAGATCGAGCATACCGGGCATTCCTCGGTCCTGATTGAACAAGCCACATTGGAACGGTTGGGACCTGGGGCGACGTCCAGCGCACGGGCTCAAGGCCAGTATTGAAGGACAAACGATGGCGTCGATTACCGCCACCCATTCGAAAGCCCACCAGGGCGAAGCCGTCGAGGCGGCTTCCCCCCGTATTGCCGTTGTCGGCTGTGGCTATTGGGGCAAAAATCTCGTTCGCAACTTTGCCGAACTTGGCCATCTCGCCGCCATCAGCGATGCCAACGATCATTTAGCCAAGTCGATGGCCGACCAGCATCAGGCGCAGGCACTGGGTTGGCAGGCTGTGCTCGATGCGCCGGACATCGATGGTGTCGTTATCGCCGCCCCGGCCGAACAGCACGCCCGGCTGACCTGGCAGGCGCTCGAGGCTGGCAAGCACGTCTTTGTCGAAAAGCCGATCGCGCTGAACACCGATGATGCGCGGCGGTCCATGGCCGTGGCGGAAGACCGCCACCTGACCCTGATGGTCGGGCACCTGCTGCACTATCATCCCGCCTTCAACGCCTTGCAGACCATGGTTGCGGACCGGGTCTTCGGCCGGCTGCAATACATCTATTCCAATCGACTGAATCTCGGAAAAATTCGCCGGGAGGAGAACATCCTGTGGAGCTTCGCGCCCCACGATCTGTCGATGATTCTGGCGCTGGCGGGCGAACTGCCGTCGGCGGTGCAGGCGACCGGTTCCTGTTACATGCATGAAAGCATCGCCGACGTCACGACGACCAACCTGACGTTCGCCAACGGCATCAACGCCCACATCTTCGTCTCCTGGCTGCATCCGTTTAAGGAACAGAAGCTGATTGTCATCGGCGACGAAGGCATGGCCGTGTTCGACGACCGCCAGGACTGGTCGAACAAGCTGGTTCTGTTCCCCCATAAGATCGACTGGCCCGGCGGCATCCCCGAACCCATCCGGGCGGATGGCCGCCCCGTTCCATTGGAAGAGGCCGAACCGCTTAAGCTGGAATGCCGGCATTTCCTGGAGTGCATCGCCAACAACCAGCGCCCCAGGACCGATGGGCGCGAGGCGCTCGACGTTCTGCGTGTGTTGTCGGCAGCGCAAAAATCGATGAATGAGGGGCGCGAGATTGCGCTGTCCGGCGATCGAGGGAACTCCGTCGCCGGCAATGCCTTCGTCCACGAAAGCGCCTATGTCGATGCCCGCGTAGGTGTCGGCCAGGGCAGCAAGATCTGGCACTTCAGCCATATCCTGGGCGGCTCCGACATCGGCAAGGGCTGCACCATCGGCCAGAACGTGATGATCGGTCCCGACGTCAAGGTCGGTGATGGCTGCAAGATCCAGAACAATGTCAGCCTGTACAAAGGCGTGGAGTTGGAGGAGGGCGTCTTCTGCGGCCCGTCTTGTGTCTTCACCAACGTCAATAATCCGCGTGCCGAAGTGGAACGAAAAGACGAATTCAAGCCGACGTTGGTCAAGAAAGGCGCGACCATCGGCGCCAACGCCACCATCATTTGTGGGCACACGCTGGGCCGCTACAGCTTCATCGCCGCCGGGGCGGTGGTGACCGATGATGTACCCGATTACGCCCTGATGGCTGGGGTCCCCGCCCGCCGCATTGGCTGGATGAGCGCAGAGGGTGAAAAGCTGGGTGACGATTTGCGCTGTCCCCGCACCGGCGAGACCTACCGCGAAACGGCCGATGGTCGCCTGGAACCCACCGGTGATCAATCGGAAAGGGCCAACTGATGGCACCGGATAGTGTTCAAGCCGCCCCGCCGCTGGCTTTCATTGACCTTCAGGCCCAGCGCGCCCGAATCGGCGACAAGATCGAGCGGGCCATCGCCCGGGTGCTGGACCATGGCCGCTACATCATGGGGCCCGAGGTCGCGGCCTTCGAGTCCCAGCTACAGGAATTTTGCGGGGCCACGTACGCTCTGGGGGTGGCCAACGGCACGGATGCCTTGAGCCTGGCCCTTGTCGCGCTCGATCTGCGCCCCGGCGAGGCGGTGCTGGTGCCCAGCTTCACCTTCGCCGCGACGGCCGAGGTCGTCGCCTATCACGGGGCGATTCCCGTCTTTGTCGATGTGCTGGCCGACAGCTTCAACCTGGACCCGAACAGTCTGCAGGCGGGCCTGGGGCGGGCTCGGCGCGAAGGGTTGACCGTGCGGGGCGTGATCTCGGTGGATCTGTTCGGCCAGCCTGCCGACTATGAGTCCATCGAGAACTTCTGCCGGCAGAATGACCTCTGGCTGATTTCCGATGCCGCGCAAAGCTTTGGCGCCCTAACGGGCGGCCGCAAGGTTGGCACCATCGGCCAGATCACCACGACCAGCTTCTTTCCGGCCAAGCCTTTGGGGTGTTACGGCGATGGCGGGGCGGTTTTCACCGACGATGACGGTATTGCCGCGACCATCAAATCCCTGCGTGTCCATGGCAAGGGCACCGACAAGTACGACAATGTACGTGTCGGCGTGAACAGCCGTCTCGATACCCTCCAGGCCGCGATTCTCATTGAAAAACTGACCGTCTTCGAAGACGAGATTACAGCCCGCAACATAGTGGCCGACCGGTACGCCGCGATCATCGCCGATGCTGGCCTGGCCGGGCGCGTGCGCGCGCCGACGCTCGGTTCCGGCAATATCTCGACCTGGGCCCAGTACACGCTCACCCTAGAGGGCGATCGCGACGCCGTTGCCGCGCGCCTTAAGGATCGGGGTATCCCGACGGCCGTCTACTATCCTCTGCCGCTTCATCGCCAGACCGCCTATCGACAGTTTCCGGTAGCTGGCAATGGCTTGCCTGTCAGCGAGCGGCTCTCGGAAACGGTCTTGAGCCTGCCGATGCACCCCTATTTGGGAGAGGGCGATCAAGCGCGGGTGGTCGAAGCGCTGGCGGCTGCCCTGGACGGCGCCTGAGGCAAAATTTCCGCTGAGAAGGTCGACGATCACGTTTTTGTGATAGGGTGCCGCTTGCATCGTACCTTCGAGGAATAAAATTTAACTGAATGGTTAATCAAGAGAGCAACGGGTTGGATCTCGTCTTTTCCGCCTTGGCCGATCCGACCAGGCGGCAAATCGTTGCGCGCCTGGCTGAGGGCGAGGCGACCGTCGGCGATCTGGCGGCGCCCATCGACATGTCGCTGCCGGCTGTTTCCAAGCATCTTAAGGTTTTGGAACGGGCCGGTCTGATCGACCGTGAACGGGATGGCCGGATCCACCGCTGCCGCTTGAACGCGGATCCGATGCGCGAAGTGGCGGACTGGATCCAGCAATATGGCCGCTTTTGGTCGGTTCAGTTCGATGCGCTGGCCAAATTTGTCGAAGGCGGGGAGGAAAAAAAGGGTGGATGACGCGCGGGTCTCGTTTGGCGAGCTGGTCGAGGACAGCTCCGAACCGTCCAATGGCATCCTGCGCCTGACCCGTCGTTTCAACGCATCCCAGGAACGCGTCTTCAACGCCTTTTCCAAGGCCGATCAAGTCGCTGCCTGGTTCGGACCGGAGGGGCTGACCTGCGATATCGAAGCCTTTGATGCCCGCCCTGGCGGGCGCTACAGCCTGGTCATGATCAACACCGCAAATGGCGACCGCTATCCGCTAAGCGGCGAATTTCGGGAAATCGATCCATTCGAGCGGCTGTCTTACACCTGGCAATGGGGCGGCGATCAGCCGGGCAAGGAAACCCTGGTCACGCTAGAGTTCCGTCCCGTCGGCGACCTGACCGAGCTGACCTTGACCCACACGCTGCATCCGGACGAACACCAGGTCTCCAACCACGGTAAGGGCTGGCTCAGTTCCTTCCGCGATCTGGACCGCCTGCTGGCCTGATAACGCTTGGCCCGATAACGCTTAGAAAGCAATGCGCTTTCCTGGTACGAGGCGCCTGGTATGCTGGCGGTCTGGCAACAGGGCAGGAGCATTGCTTTGTCCAAGCACGACAAAAAGAACAAAAAGCGCTTTCGCCTGAAGGATCTGGATCGCGACCAGAAAATCGATCGCGACGAATACGAAAAAGTCCTTGTCGAGCGCCAACAGCGGCTACAGCGCATCCAGCAGGCCTACCTGACCACCGGCGATCGGGCCGTCATCGTGTTCGAGGGCTGGGACGCCGCCGGCAAGGGCGGCACGATCCGCCGGATGAGCTGGGTGATGGACCCGCGCAGCTTGAAGGTCTGGCCCATCTCCGCGCCGACCAAGGAAGACCAGGCCAAGCACTTCCTCTACCGTTTTTGGCTGAAGCTGCCCGCCCCGCGCGAGATCGCCGTTTTCGACCGGTCTTGGTACGGCCGTGTTCTGGTAGAACGCATCGAGGGCTATGCGACCAAGGATGAATGGAAGCGTGGCTACAGCGAGATTTGCGACTTCGAACGTACCTTGGTCGATTCGGGTGCCCGCATCATCAAGATCTTCATGGACATTAGCGCTGAAACGCAGCTCAAGCGTTTTGCCGACCGTCTGGAAAACCCGGTCAAACGCTGGAAGCTGACCCTGGAGGATTTCCGCAACCGCGACAATTGGGACGCCTACACCGACGCCATCGAGGAGATGATCGACCGCACCTCGACCGATGAAGCCCCCTGGACCGTCATACCCTCCGACCATAAGCGCTGGGCACGGTTGGAGGCGTTGGGCGAGATCAACAAGGTCCTTTCAGCCGGCGTCGATCTCTCCCCACCGGACCCTGAACCGAGCCTGATCGACCTTGCCCGACGGGAGTTGGGCGCCCAGTTCGTCGATGGTCTTGATCTGTAGAGCAGTTTAGCTGCTCACATTCGTTGACAGGGCAAGGCCGGATGCCTATGTTCCGCGCTCGTTTTGCCAGAGCTGCGCCCAACGGGCGGCGCGCCGGCGGAATCAGCTACGGAACATTGTGTCATGAAAGTCGCCAGTTCACTGAAAACGTTGAAAAAACGTCATCGCGCCTGCCGTGTCATTCGCCGCAAGGGCCGCGTCTACGTGATCAACAAGCAGAATCCTCGCTTTAAGGCCAGGCAGGGATAACGCTGCCGTTTGCCTAGAATAACCCCACAGTGGTTGGACGCCGGCTTTGTGCCGGCGTTTTTTTTGCCCAGATTCCTTGGGCGAGTCTGGCGTGCGGAATCAAGGGGATGACACCGGTCTGACAAAGTGGTAATACCAATTTCGTGAGGGGCATAAATCCCCCAGGGAGGCCGCCATGCTGAAGATGCCTGAGCCGGACCAAAGCGTGCTGGGTCGCCGCGCGGAAATCGCCGAGGCGATGCGCCGGATCGTGCCGGGCGAAGGGGTGATCACCGCGGAAGAAGAACGGCGGGCGTACGAATCCGACGGGCTGACCGCCTATCGCCAGCTTCCCATGCTGGTCGTCCTGCCGGAAACCACCGAACAAGTCTCGCAAATCCTGCGCTATTGCCATGAGAACGGCATCCGCGTCGTCCCGCGCGGATCGGGCACTTCGCTGTCAGGTGGGGCGCTACCGCTGGAAGACGGAATCCTGCTGGGCTTGGGCAAATTCAACCAGGTGCTGGAAGTCGATTACGACAATCGCTGCGTCCGGGTTCAGCCTGGCGTCACCAATTTGCGCATTACCCAGACAGTCGAAGGCGATGGCTTCTACTACGCCCCCGATCCGTCCAGCCAGATCGCCTGTTCCATCGGCGGCAACATCGCCGAGAATTCAGGCGGTGTGCATTGCCTGAAATACGGCCTGACCACCAACAACGTGCTGGGGCTGGAAGCCGTCCTGATCAATGGCGAGATCCTGCGCATCAACGGCAAGCATCTCGATTCCGAAGGTTACGACCTGCTGGGCCTGCTGACCGGCTCCGAAGGATTGCTGGCCGTGGTCACCGAGGTAACGGTCCGCATCCTGCCCAAGCCGGCCACCGCCCGAGCGCTGCTGATGGGCTTTCCCAGCAATGACGATGGCGGCACATGCGTGGCCGAGATCATCGGCGCCGGCATCGTGCCCGCCGGACTGGAGATGATGGACAAGCCGGCCATCCATGCCGCAGAGGATTTCGTCCATGCCGGCTATCCGCTGGATGCCGAATCCCTGCTGATCTGCGAACTCGATGGGCCAAAGGCCGAGGTCGATCACCTGATCGGCGAGATCAAAACCATCGCCGAGGCCAACAAAGCCACCTCCGTTCGCGTCAGCGAAAGTGAGGAGGAGCGGAACCGTTTCTGGGCTGGGCGCAAGGCCGCCTTCCCGGCGGTCGGCAAGATCTCACCCGACTATTACTGCATGGACGGCACCATCCCGCGCAAACAGCTCTCCATGGTCTTGGCCAGGATGTCTGAGCTGAGTGAGCAGTATGGCCTGCGGGTGGCCAACGTCTTCCATGCCGGCGACGGCAACCTGCACCCCCTCATCCTCTATGATGCCAATAACCCGGGTGAGTTGGACAAGGCCGAGCAGTTCGGCGCCGACATCCTCAAGCTCTGCGTCGAAGCCGGCGGGGTCCTGACCGGCGAGCACGGCGTTGGCGTCGAAAAACGCGATTTGATGGAGGTGCAGTTCGACAAGCCCGATCTGGACCAGCAGCAACGGGTCAAATGCGCCTTCGATCCGGACTCCCTGCTCAATCCCGGCAAGGTCTTCCCCAAGCTGCATCGCTGTGCCGAACTGGGCCGGGTGCACATCCATGGGGGCCAGATCCCCTTCCCGGACATCCCGCGCTTCTGACAATTGGCTGATGGTTGACGTTCTCAAACCGGATACGGTCGAACACGCGGTCCACGCCATCCAATGGGCGATGGCGGACGACCATCTGCTGGAGCTTTATGGCGGCGGCAGCAAGCGCTCCCTGGGCCGCCCCTCCCAGACCGAATATGCGCTCGACCTCTCCGCGTTAGCGGGCATCGGCCTGTACGAGCCGGAGGAGCTGGTGATGTCCGCCCAGCCCGGTACGCCCCTGGTCGATATCGAAGCCGCGCTGGCGGACAAAGGCCAGCGCCTGGCCTTCGAACCGCCCGACCTCGGCCCGCTTCTCGGCAAGCCGCCCGGCGTCGGTACCATCGGCGGTGTCTTCTCCTGTAACCTGTCCGGCCCGGCCCGCGTCACCGCCGGTGCGGCGCGGGATCATCTGCTGGGTCTGCACGCCGTCAACGGCCGGGGTGAGGCGTTCAAGACCGGCGGCCGGGTGGTCAAGAACGTCACCGGCTATGATCTGTGCAAGCTGGTGACTGGCTCCTACGGCACGCTGGCGGCGCTGACCGATCTCACCTTCAAAGTGCTGCCAGCGCCCGAGACAACGCGAACGCTGTCTGTCGACGGGTTGGCGTTCGACCAGGCCACCAGCCTGATGACCGCCGCCCTCAACAGCCCCCACGATGTCTCCGCCGCTGCCTACCTGCCGGGCAATCCGGCCATCGCGATGGTCCGCCTTGAAGGCTTCGGCCCCTCCGTCCAGGCCCGCGCGACAGCCCTGACCGAGCTTCTTTCCCCCTTTGGATCCGTCCAATCGACGGATGGGGAGGAAGCCAGATCGCAGTGGCGCGCGATCCGCGACGTCGAACCCTTGATCGGCGATTACTTCGATCCGGTCGGTACCGCTATCTGGCGCCTTTCGGTCGCCGTCACCGACGCGCCAAACACCATCCAATCCATCCAGCCCCGCGGCTGGTTCGCCGATTGGGGCGGCGGTTTGCTGTGGTTGGCGACGGACGCCGAGGGCGATGCCGGCGCGACCGCTATTCGAAAGACGGTGGACGAAGTCGGCGGTCACGCCACCCTGGTCCGCGCCCCGGAACCGGTGCGCGCCGCCCAATCGGTCTTTCAGCCCCAGCCGGCCCCGCTTGCCGCGCTGACAAAACGGGTCAAGGAAAGCTTCGATCCCAAGGGCATCCTGAACCCCGGCCGCATGTATCCCGGGGTGTAGACCAAAGATGCAAACCAACTTCACCCTCGCTCAGCTTGCCGACTCGGCCATGGCCGAAAGCGAGAAGATCCTGCGCACCTGCGTGCATTGCGGTTTCTGCCTAGCGACCTGCCCGACCTACACGCTGTTGGGGGACGAGCTCGACAGCCCGCGCGGCCGGATCTACCAGATCAAGCAGATGTTCGAGGCTGACGTCCCGGCCCCGGTCAGCACCGTCAAACATATCGACCGCTGCCTGTCGTGCTTGTCATGCATGACGACCTGCCCCTCCAGCGTGCACTACATGCACCTGGTCGATCATGCTCGGACCTATATCGAACAAACTCACACGCGCCCCCTAATGGACCGGGCCATGCGGGCGATGCTGTCGCTGGTCTTGCCGCGCGCCGTTCCCTTCCGCCTGGCCCTGTTCGGCGCCATTCTCGCCCGGCCTTTTGCCGGCCTGCTGCCGAACCAGTTCAAGGCCATGCTGGCCCTGGCACCCAAAAGCCTCCCATCCCCCAGCCCGGTCGACAAACCGCAGGTCTTCGCCGCCGAAGGTGAACGTCGGGCCCGTGTGGCCCTGATGACCGGCTGCGCCCAGCGGGTGCTCGACCCGACCATCAACGAGTCGACGATCCGCCTACTCACCCGACACGGTGTTGAGGTTGTCGTCGCCAAGGGCATGGGCTGCTGCGGCGCGCTGACCCATCACATGGGCAAGGAACACCAGGCCCTGGCCTCCGCCAAAGCCAACGTCGCCGTCTGGTGGGCCGAAACAGCCGAAGGCGGGGGCGCCGGCTTGGACGCCGTCATCATCAACACCTCGGGCTGCGGCACGACGGTCAAGGACTACGGCTTCATGCTGCGCGACGAGGCGGGCTGGTCGGAAAAGGCCGCCCAGATTGCCGGCCTGGCCCGCGATGTGTGCGAATTCATGGACGCGTTCGGCCTGCAATCCGCGCAGACCGAATCCCCCTTACGCGTGGCCTACCACTCGGCCTGTTCCATGCAGCACGGCCAAAAGATCAAGGACCAGCCGAAATCGCTGCTGCGCGCCGCTGGCCATCAGGTGCTCGATATCCCCGAAGGCCATCTCTGCTGCGGTTCCGCCGGCACCTACAACCTGATGCAGCCGGAAATCGCCGGGCAGTTGCTTCAGCGCAAGCTCGGCAACATTCAGCGCGTCAAACCCGACATCATCGCCACCGGCAATATCGGTTGCATGGCCCAGATCGGCAGCGAGTCCGACATTCCCATCGTTCATACCGTCGCCCTGCTCGACTGGGCGACCGGCGGCCCAAAGCCCGAGGCGCTGACCGGCCCCTAATCTGGCGGGCCGATAACGAAGCTGTGCACGTGCCAGCCTTGCCAACCAAGCTTGGCACGCCATTATCGAGGTATGGCCTCGATCAAAACCCTGCTTGTCGTCTTGCTGCTGAGCCTTTCGCTTGGCGCCGGATACGCGGTTGCCGGTCAGGACGATCCCAGGCTGGATGGTCTGTTCGACCGGCTGGGCAAGACCAGCAGCCGGGCCGAGGCCACCGCCATCGCCAACCAGATCTGGGGTATCTGGCTACGCTACGACGGCAGCGCGGCTGAAATGAACGAGGCGCTGAACCGGGGCATCGCGCAAATGCGCGACCGCGACTTTGTCCGGGCAGAGGAAAGTTTCTCGGCCGCCATCGCCGCCGACGAAAGTTTTGCTGAGGCCTGGAATAAACGCGCCACCCTGCGCTATTTGGCCGGCGATCTGGATGGCTCGATCCTGGACATCCGCCAAACCCTGGCCCGAGAACCCCGCCACTTCGGCGCCCTTTGGGGCCTGGGCATGATCTATTCGGAAATGGGTGAGTTGGACCTGGCCAAATCCGCCTTCGAAAGCCTGCTGGACCTGGTCCCCAGCGATTCCGCCACCCGCGAGCGGATCCGGGAAATCGAGGAAAAACTGGCCGACCAGAATATTTGATCAGGCGCCGACTTGGTTCGTACCGTCCGACGATTGGTCATCATCTATTTTAAGCGTCCGCATCAAATAGCTGTGCCAGGGTATGAAAAGAACGGTGGCGATCTCGATAATTGCCGCTATCAGCGTGGACGCGGGGAAGTCGCCTAAACCAACCATGGTCACCAGTCGCGAAAGACCCGCCAACGCGACCAAGCCGAATACGATCCTCAGGACTGGACCGCTTATCTCGATATTGCGCGCGATCCACACGGACAGGAAGAAGATGGCCGTGAACCAAGTGGCATAAACCCTGATCTGCGCTGCCGAGCTCGTATCGACAGTATGATCCGGCACCAAAAATGACGCCCCATTGACCGCAACGGCGACTCCCAGAATCAGAGGAACCAAGTTGGAAACGACCAGTACAATTTGGAAAACTCTTATCATCTCGATGTCGAATTCGCGGCTTTTCTCAGATTCAAATTCACCGCAAACGCCACTGAATGGTTAGTGACGGCGCTATGATCTGGCCGCTCAATCATTGCTGAACTAGGCGTTTAGACGATGCGCATCGGCACTCTGAGCGCGGGAGGCGAACCAGACCCAGAAGCTCAACGCAATGGCTGAGGCGGAGACGATGGTCATCACCGTACCGGGGACAAAATTCACGTATCCCGGAATATCCACGAAGAACAGATATCCTGCGTCTGCAAGCCCGCCCACCATGGCGGTGACCCAGATTGCGGTGATGTTCTTTCGCCAGATAAAGATGGCGCCGATCAGCGTCGCCACGCCAAACCAGCCAAGATTCCAGCCATGCTGGTTGAGAATGCCCCCAACCGCCGCGTGATAGTCGGCCTCCAAAGCTGTCGGGTCGACGGCATCGGCAATAGCCTGCACCCCGCCCGTGGCGTCGCTGGAAAGCACGATGACACCGGCCAGTATGTGGACCAGCCCCCAGATGATCCAAAGGATGGCAGATACCTTCAGGGCGAGTGCATGGGAATTGGTCATCTGTCGGCCTCCGTTAGCGTGCGTTCCCCGAACCACAGGCGTCTGAACAGGCCGCCATTGCATGCAGCGGGAATGGTAGGATCAGCAGACGCCACACCAGACCATGCCCGACCGGTAACGGGCGGAATCCCGTCATTTGGTGTTGGTGATCGAACTTGGTATGTTGACTTTGTCCACTAATGATTTTGGTGGACAAAGTCAACTAAGAAACGCCCATGCAAGACACAGAACTCGCCCTGCTGATCGACCGCTTTATGCGAAGAATCCACTTTGGCCTTCAGGCAAAGGCCCCAAGCTTCGATAAGGAGGGCGTAGGCCCCGGCGGTGGCGTCATTCTTCTGACGATTGCGGAGATGGGGTGCCCGGAAATGAATGAGCTCACCACCAGGGTCGCGAGAGACAAGTCGCAAATGACCCGGACCATTCGGTCCCTGGAAAGGAAAGGGCTGGTCGAGCGGCAGGTATCTCCACGCGACGCCCGTGCCAGCCTGTTGTCATTAACGCCGGCGGGCGAGATCGTGGTTGATCAAATCACAGAGGCCGTGGCCGGGACGATCAACGACATTCTTGCGCCAATCTCGCAATCGGAAAAAGAGCGGCTCGGCGACCTGTTGCGGAAAGCGCTTTGCTAGCCCCTGGCAAAAGCGCGACCCACGATAGCGCAGAGAAGGACACGGGGCAGTGCTTGTAAGTGTGAAGGGCATCGTCGAACATCGCGGCCGATACCTTCTTATGCGAAATCATCGCGATGAATTCGAGCTGCCGGGTGGCCACCCTGAAATGGGCGAGACGGCCGAGGCAACCGTCGCTCGTGAGATCCGAGAGGAGACTGGCCTGCAAATCTCCAGTTGCGATTACGTCGGCGGGGAAAGCTTTGAGGTAGCGCCGGAAACCTGGGTCTTCATTCTTGCGTTCGCCTGCAAGGTGGCAAACGCGACGGTGTCCGTTAGCCACGAGCACCGAGATCATAGATGGTGCCGCATTGAAGATCTGGCGCCACTCCCCCTTCCACCGGTGTATGAGCGGATGATCCGCCGTTCCCTTGGCCAGTTAGACCGACAGATAGACCGCTGATCAGGTTAGAGTGAAGAAGGCTCGGCTAATGCGGTGAATCCCCACCTACCGCTCCACCCAGGCAATCCGCAGCACGTTGGTATTCCCCGGCGTTCCGAATGGAACCCCCGCCGTCACCACCAGGCGCTGACCCTCGCTCGCCAGGCCGTCCTCATGGGCGATGCGGCAGGCCTTGGCGACCATCTCGGCGAAATCCTTCACATCGGCCGTCGTCACCGAATGCACGCCCCAGCACAAGGCCAGTCGGCGGGCGGTCTGAATGCGCGAGGTCAGGCACAGGATGGGCACGTCGGGCCGCTCGCGGGCGGCGCGTTGGGTGGTTGAGCCCGACGTGGTGTAGGTCACGATGGCCGCGGCCCCGATGGTGCGAGCCACCTGGCGGGCCGCTGCGGTGATTGCGTCGGCCGCCGTGTTCTCCGGGTCGTAATGTTCGGCATCCAGCACGGCGGTATAGTCGGGGTCGTGTTCGACCGTTTCCGCGATACGGTTCATCATGCTGACCGCCTCGCGCGGGTATTCGCCCGAGGCCGTTTCGGCTGACAGCATCACCGCATCGGCCCCGTCGAACACGGCTGTCGCCACGTCCGAGGCTTCGGCCCGGGTTGCGGTCGGCGAGGTGATCATGCTTTCCAGCATCTGGGTGGCGACGATCACCGGCTTGCCGGCCCGGCGGCAGGCCTTGACGATGCGCTTTTGGATGATGGGCACCTGTTCGGGCGGCATTTCCACGCCCAGATCGCCGCGCGCCACCATCATGGCGTCGGTCACATCGACCATTTCCTCGATATGCTCGACCGCCGAGGGCTTTTCCATTTTAACGACCAGGGTCGCCCGGCCGTTTATCAATCGGCGTGCCTCGGCCACATCCTCGACCCGCTGGACAAAGGACAGGGCGATCCAGTCCGCGCCGATATCCAGCGCGTGGTTCAGATCGCGCCGGTCCTTTTCCGTCAGGGGCGAGATCGGCAGCACCACGCCGGGCACGTTGACGCCCTTGCGGTCGGAAATCCTGGTGCCTGACATGACCTCGGTCTCGGCAAAATCCTTGCCGACTCTCTTGACCTTCAGGCTGACCTTGCCGTCATCGACCAACAGCGTGCTGTCCGGCCCGATGGCTTCGAAAATTTCCGGATGGCCCATATAGGCCCGGGTCGAATCGCCCGGCGTCTCGTCCATATCCAGGCGAAACTTCTGGCCTGGCTTCAGGGCGGCCTTGCCGTCGACGAACTTGCCGACCCGCAGTTTGGGGCCCTGCATATCGGCCATCACGGCGATTGGCCGGTTCAGTTCCTTCTCCAGCTCGCGCACGATTTTCATGCGGGCGGCATGATCCTCTTGCGTGCCGTGGCTGTAATTGAAGCGAAAGACATCCACGCCCAGCGTGAACAGTTCACGGATGGTGTCGATTGTGCTGCTAGACGGCCCCAGGGTGGCGACGATCTTCGTCTGGCGGGTCCGCAGCAGCTTGGGCCGGTCGGTCATGGCGAAGGAAAAACCTGATCATTAACTATCGAGACCGCGCGACGGTCGGCTAGAGCTTGATCCTATATGAACGAAACATGCTCTAGTGCGGACGTTAGACCTAAAAAAAGACAAGTCAAATCGCGATAGGGTCAGGCTCTCGAAATTTTGTGCACATAACGGCCGTTCACTGGTGGACTTGTCGGAATAGGGCATCCACCTCGGCGACGTTCAGCGCGTCGGCACCCTGGATGACGCCGGCGCCCCAATCATGCAAATCCATCAGCCGTTTTCGGGTCTCGTCGCACAGGTCGGCAAAGGCGGACCTGTCGCCCATGCCAAGACAGATTTCGAAACGCTCGACGGTCGCATCGAGTCGTCCGGCAATGCCGTCAACCAGCTGTTCCAGCGCCGCCCGTCGGGCCGGTTCGGCGCGATGCCAGCCGGCAATCGCCAGCTCGGGATGGGGAAACCCCGAATGGGCGAAATGATCGGCATAGGAAAGCGGCCGCCATTCCCGGATTTCATCCAAAATGTCCGGCATGTCAGCCACCAGGCCGATCAGCATGATCAGCTCGTTCAGATTGTTCAGAAAGTCGGTGGCCAGGAAGGTTTCAGGGTTAATGTTGGTGCCGTCCAACAGTGCGGAAAATTCGACCGGATCGACGGGAAATCGGTCCCGGCCGAGGCCGGCCGGATCCGAACACTCCTCGAATCCAATGGTCGAGGGCACGCACTCGCTCATCGCCACGGCCTGTTCGCTGATGCTCCTGCCTGGCGTTTGCGGAAGGTCGTTCTGGTTAATGCCAGGCTTGATCCGCGATGATAGCGGCGGATCGTAAAATCCAACCTAATGCATTGTATTTTAGATAAATTTTAGCCCGGTGACCGGGGTGGTTCGTCGCGATAGTGGACCAGCACCCAGGACAAATGATCCTGCATGGCCTGTTGCGCGCGCGCCGGATCCCGATTGGCGATGGCACGGTAGATCGCCTCATGTTGGGTCAGGATCGTCTCGTCATCTTCGGGCGTGCCGAATAGGCGGAACCGGTGGAATTCCAGCATCGCCACCAGCGTTTCCCGCACCACGGCCAGCATGTGCTGATAGACCGGGCTGTGGGCGGCGCCGGCCACGGCATAGTGAAAGGCCATGTCGGCTTGCGCCTTGTCGTCTTTCTCCCCCCGGCCGGTGCCGTTGACCTTGCGCATACGATCCAGGGCCTGGGCGATGCGGTTGATATCCTGCTTGGTCGCCCGCTCAGCGGCGCGCCGGGCTGCCCAGGTTTCCAGCGACATGCGGATTTCCGCCAGGTCGTACAAATTGTCCTGTTTGCGCGAGATCATCACCGACAGGGCATCTTCCATCGCCGGGGCGGAAGACACCACACTCGTGCCGCCGCCCTGAACGGCGGTGACGAAGCCCTGGGCTTTCAGCCGTTCCAGCGCCGCGCGTACGGAAACGCGGCTGACGCCCATCTGCTCGGCCAGCGACCGTTCGCTGGGCAGCTTTTGGCCGGGCGACAACTCGCCGCCCGTGATTTTGTCCAGCAGCGTTTCGACCACAACCTCGCTTTTGGCCTTTGGTCGGTCCTGGCGTTGGTTGCCCTTCGCGCTTTCACCGGTCGCGCGATTTGTCGACGGCCCTGACATGGCAGGCTTGCTTCGCATAACTGTTGATAGGGGATCGGGATTCGGGGTGTATAGTTTCTCGATGACCGCTTCCAGAGAAAACCGGCCGGCTATACCCGGTGCCGACCCATCGCCCATCGTAAAACACGTCAACCCACAGGGCACCGCGCCGCTGTTGCTGATCAGCGATCATGCCAGCAACGCCATCCCGCCGGAATATGATGGATTAGGCCTGTCCGCTGGCGATCTTGGCCGACACATCGCCTACGATGTCGGGGCCGGTGCCGTGACCGAACGGCTTGCCTGGCTGCTGGACGCGCCTGCCATTCTGCATGGCGCCTCACGGCTTTTGATCGATCCCAACCGGACGCTGGACGATCCCACCTCGATCTGCGCCATATCAGACGGCACGGTGGTTCCCGGAAATCGCGCCATAACCCAGGCGGAACGGCTGGCGCGCGCCGAACGTTTCTTTCACCCCTATCATGAAGCGATCGACCAGGCCCTCGCCGGGTTTTCGGCACGGGGCATCAACGTGCCGGTCATGGCGGTCCACAGCTACAGCCCCGTCTACAAGGGGTCGACCCGCCCTTGGGAAATCGGGGTCTTGTGGATGCGGGAGAACAGTTTCTCGCGGGGCATGATCGATGCGTTCGCCAGGCGCGGGGATTGCCAGGTTGGCGATAACCAGCCCTATGACGCGCGCAACGGCCATGGCTATACGGTTGAAACCCATCTCGAACCCCGCGGGTTTCCCAATGCGTTGATCGAAGTGCGGAACGATCTGATCGAAACCGATGCCGGGGCCGCCCTCTGGGCCGAACGTTTGGCGGTGGCGACCAGCGAAGTGCTGTCGATACCCATGGCCGATACCGACGACCGGGTCGCATAATCCGATGAGCCTCGTGCCCGAACCGGCTTTTACGATCGGGGTCGAAGAAGAATACCTTCTGATCGACCCCAAAAGCCGGGACGTGGTCGCCGATCCTCCGGCCGCCCTGCTCAAACAATGCCAGGACGAGCTGGGCCAAAAGGTCGGCCCGGAATTCTTCCGATCCCAGATCGAGGTCGACACGCCCGCTTGCCGCAACATCGCGGAAGTCAGGGAAAGTCTGATCCAGCTTCGGCATACGGTCACCAGCATCGCGCGCAGCCACGATCACACCATCGTCGCGGCCTCCACCCACCCTTTTGCCCTGTGGTCGCCCCAACGGACCACCGAACGTGACCGGTATCTGCAGCTTGCCGATGATATCGGCCACCCGCTGCGGCGCCTGCTTATCTGCGCCACCCACGTCCATGTCGGCATCGAAGATCCCGACCTGCGCGTCGATCTGATGAACCAGGTGCGCTATTTCCTGCCCCATCTGCTGGTCCTGTCGACTTCCTCACCCTTTTGGCAGGGGCGGAACAGCCAGCTCAAATCCTACCGTCTGGCCGTGTTCAGCGAGATGCCGCGCACTGGTCTGCCAGAACCGTTTTCCGGCTATGCCGAATTCGAACGCCATCTGGAGGTGCTGACCAAGGCCAAGGTCATCGAGGATGGCACCAAGATCTGGTGGGATATCCGTCCCTCCTCGCGCTTTCCGACCTTGGAGATGCGAATCTGCGACATCTGCACCCGGCTTGAGGACAGCTTGACCGTCGCCGCGCTTTACACCTGCATCCTGCGCTGGCTCTGGCGGCTGAAGCGGATGAACGCCCAGTGGCGGCGCTACACCAACTTTCTGATCAACGAGAACCGCTGGCGCGCCATGCGCTATGGCGGCGATCGGGGCTTGCTCGATTTCGGCAAGGGTGAACTCGTGCCCTACGCCGAATTGCTCGACGAGCTGATCGACATGGTCGCCGAGGATGCCGAAGCGTTGGGCTGCACCCGCGAGGTCGAAAATGCCCGCGGCATCGTGCGGCGCGGCACCAGCGCGGACCGTCAGCTGGCCGTTTATGGCCAGGCGATCCAGGATGGCAAAAGCGACGAGGAAGCGTTGCGGGCCGTGGTCGATTGGCTGATCGCCGAAACGCAATTAGGCGTAACCGCGAATCTTGCCTGATGGGCGGTTGAAGCCGGCCCGATTGAGGCTCACATTGCAGCTCGATTCCCACGATCAGCGCGCAAGGAACGACAATGAGCGATCAGAAGTTGGACGAGGCCACCCAAACAGAACTGGAGGCGGCCGCCTTTCGCCACTTGGTCGGCCATCTCCGTGAGCGCACGGACGTACAAAACATCGACTTGATGAACCTGGCAGGATTCTGCCGTAATTGTTTGTCCAAATGGTATGCGGCGGCGGCCACGGACCGCGGGGTCGAGGTGGATTACGAGGCGGCGCGGCAGATGGTTTATGGCATGCCGTATGCCGATTGGAAGGCGCGTTACCAAACCGAAGCAACTAAGGAACAGCGCGAGGCGTTCGCGCGCACCCATCAAGATCACTAACGAGGTTACGACTTAATGGCCGATGGTGCCCAAACATTGGATGGTCCGTCCGTAGAAGGGGCGGCCGGCACGCAAGAAACCGTCGAGGATTCGACAGCCGCCCGCCTGCGGTCCTTCATCGAAAGAATCGAAAGGCTGGAGGAGGAAAAGACCGCGCTGATGGCGGACATCCGCGAGATCTATGCCGAGGCCAAGGGAAACGGCTTCGACGTGAAGATCATGCGTCAGATCGTGCGGCTGCGGCGTCAGGAAACCCACGAGCGGCACGAGCAGGAAGCCTTGCTGGAAACCTACAAGGCGGCACTCAATATGCGTTAGAGCGACGGCCGTTCGTCACTCTCATCCCTCAAGGAGGGCAAACCAGCGTGAAGATGCGCGCAGTTGCAGGACTTGTTTTGGCGATCTGCCTGTCGGCGGGCGTCGGCGCGCAGAGTTTGCTGTTCTTCTCGATCGCTACGGGCGGGGTTGGCGGCACCTATTATCCGTTGGGCGGTGTGATCGCCAATGCCATTTCCAACCCGCCCGGCTCGCGCCCCTGCGACCAAGGGGGCAGCTGCGGCGTTCCCAGCCTGATTGCCGTCTCGCAAACCTCCAATGGCTCTGTGCAAAATGTCCAATCGGTCGTCGATGGACTGGTCGAATCGGGGTTCAGCCAGTCCGACGTCGCTTATTGGGCACATTCGGGCACGGGCATCTTCGAAGGGCAGGAACCGCTGGACGATTTGCGGGCCATCGCCGCCCTCTATCCCGAACATGTTCATCTCGTGGCCACGGTCGACAGCAACATCGACAGCGTTCCCGCCCTGGCTGGTAAGCGCGTTTCCATCGACACGCCCGATTCCGGGACCTATGTGGATTCCCGCCTGATCCTGAACGCCTTTGGCCTGGATGAGAACGACATCCAAGCGTTCAATCTGAAACCCAATGCCGCCGCCGATGCGATGCGCGCGGGCGAGTTGGACGCCTTCTTCATCGTTGCCGGCTATCCGATCAGTGCCATAACCGAGCTGGCGCAGGCCATGCCGGTCAGGCTGATTCCGATCGCGGGCGAGGAAGCGGCGAGCATGTTGGCCGAGTACGGCTTCTTTGCCCAAAGCGTGATTTCCGCCGGAACCTATCTTGGGACCGAGGATGAGGTGGAAACGCTTGCCGTGGGGGCCCAATGGGTGACCAGCGCCGCGCAGGAAGCTGATCTGATTTACGCCATTACCCAGGCGTTGTGGCATGAATCGACCCGCGGTCTCCTGGATGTTGGGCATCCGAAGGGCGCTAGCGTCACGCTGGAGACCGCTTTGGACGGAATCGCTATTCCATTGCACCCAGGGGCCGAGCGCTATTATCGCGAAAAGGGCCTGCTGAACTGACATTGTCGAACTGACGGCACGGCAATGGCCACGCAAACGCTGGTCAATCGAATGCTGAGCCACCATCTTGCGTAGCGTCTGCCCAAATTCATGAGAGCTTGACCGATGGAACTTCGTTCACCGCGAACGGCGCCCAACCCTGCACCGGACACCGCGCTTGCCGCCGACACAGCGGCCGATCTTGGCCAGTTGCCGGAATGGCGATTGGAAGATCTCTATGCAGGCGTGGATGATCCCCAGCTGACGTCCGATCTCGACCAGGCCGAAGAACGGGCCGAACGGCTGGCCGAGCGCAACCGTGGACGGGTGGAAGAGCTTTCCGGGGCCGAACTCGCCGGGGCGGTGGCGGAATACGAAGCCATCGATGAGATCATCAGCCGCGTGATGAGTTTCGCCTATCTGGTCTATGCCGGCGATGTCAGCAATCCTGAACATGGCGCCTTCCTCCAGGCCATGCAGGAACGGGTGACCAAGATTTCCTCGGCGCACCTGCTGTTCCTCACCCTCGAAATCAACCGGCTCAGCGAGAAAGCGATTCAGGCAAAACTCGCCGATCCTGCGTTACAGCGTTACCAGCCCTGGCTGAGGGATGTTCGGGCCTTTGCCGATCACCAGCTCTCTGACGAGCTGGAACAATATGCCATGGAAAAGCAGGTCAGCGGCCGCAGCGCCTGGGTGCGTCTGTTCGACGAGACCATCGCTGACCTTCGTTTTCCCATTGACGGCAAGGAGCTTGGTTCCGCCGAAGCGCTGGACCGCCTGTCATCCCACGACCGCGCCGAACGCCAGGAAGCGGCCGAGTCCATCTCCCAGGTCTTCGCCGGCAACATCCGGCTGTTCGCCCATATCACCAATACCCTGGCCAAGGACAAGCAGACCGAGGATGGCTGGCGCAACTTCGCCGAGCCCTGGTCCTCGCGGAACCTGTCCAACTATGTCGAAGACGAGGTGGTCGACGCGCTGGCCAGCGCGGTGCAATCCGCCTATCCGCGCTTGTCCCACCGCTATTATGAGATGAAGGCCAAGTGGATGGGCTTGGACAAGCTCGCCACCTGGGACCGCAACGCGCCTCTGCCTGACGAGATCGACCGCAAGATCGGCTGGAATGAGGCGCGCAAAACGGTCCTCGACGCCTATGGCGGCTTCGCGCCTGAGATGGCGGAAATCGGTCAGCGCTTTTTTGACAAGGGCTGGATCGACGCCCCGGCCCGCCAGGGCAAGTCGCCTGGGGCGTTTGCCCATCCCACCGTGCCCTCGGCCCACCCCTATATTCTGCTCAACTACCTCGGCAAACCGCGCGATGTGATGACCTTGGCGCACGAACTTGGGCACGGCGTGCATCAGGTGCTCGCTGGCGGGCAGGGCCAGCTGATGTCGGACACCCCACTGACCCTGGCGGAAACGGCCAGCGTCTTTGGCGAGATGCTGACCTTCCGCTCGATCCTGGAGGCCGAGACTGACCAAAAGGCCCGCCGTGTGTTGCTTGCCGGCAAGGTCGAGGACATGCTGAACACAGTTGTCCGTCAGATCGCGTTCTTTGAGTTTGAGCGGCGGGTTCACAGCGAGCGCCAATCGGGCGAGCTGTCGGCTGATCGGTTGGGTGAGATCTGGCTGGATGTTCAGCGCGAAAGCCTGGGTCCCGCCATCGATTTCGATGACGGATACAAAGTGTTCTGGGCCTATATCCCGCACTTCATCCATTCGCCCTTCTATGTCTATGCCTACGCTTTTGGCGACTGCCTGGTGAATTCGCTCTACGCCACCTATCTGGACGCGCCGGACGGGTTCCAGCAGAAGTATTTCGACATGCTGCGTGCCGGCGGGACCTTGCGCCATAAGGAGCTTCTGGCGCCGTTTGGGCTGGACGCAACGGATCCGGAATTCTGGTCTCGTGGCTTGACCATGATCGAATCCATGATTGATGAGTTGGCCGAGGCTGGCGCTTAGATCGCGCTGGAATTCGCTAAACAAACAGGGACACCTCACTTGCCGCAGCAACGATCGGACGAAAACACCCTGGGTGGGCGGGTGCGCCGTTATGCGCGTGTTTCGACCACCATGGGTGGCCTGGCGGCACGGCTGGCCGGCGAGCGCTATTTGGGCGTCAAGATCGAGCGCGGCAAACACTCGCGCGAGCTTACCGAGGCGCTGGGTGGGCTAAAGGGTCCATTGATGAAGGTGGCCCAAATGCTGGCCACCATTCCCGACGCCGTGCCAAAGGAATATGCCGACCAGCTTCGCATGCTGCAGGCCGATGCGCCGGCCATGGGCTGGTCCTTCGTCAAGCGGCGCATGCGCAGCGAACTGGGCCGGAATTGGGATTCGCGATTCGCGCATTTTGAACATGAGGCTGCCGCCGCCGCCTCGCTGGGCCAGGTGCACAAGGCCGAACTGCCTGACGGGCGCACCGTCGCTTGCAAGCTGCAATATCCCGACATGCAGTCGGCGGTCGAGGCCGATCTGCGCCAGCTCAGACTGATCTTGAACATCTTCGAACGCTATGACAGCGCCATTTCGACGGCTGAAGTGTTCCACGAGATCTCCAACCGCCTGCGTGAGGAGTTGGACTACGAACTCGAGGCCCGGCATGAGGCGATGTATGCCGAAATGCTGGCAGGCGAACCGGGCGTATCGGTACCCGAGATCGTTCCGGAGCTGTCCACTGGCCGGCTGCTGACCTCGACCTGGTTGGATGGCGAGAAGATCCTGTCCTTTATCGAAAGTCATGCCGACCAGCGCAACGAAGTGGCCATGAACATGTTCCGCGCCTGGTATGTGCCGCTTTACAGCTATGGCGTCATCCATGGCGATCCGCACTTAGGCAACTACACCGTGCGGCCCGACAACGGAATCAACCTGCTCGATTATGGCTGTATCCGGGTCTTTCCACCCAGCTTTGTGCAAGGCGTTCTGGATCTCTACAATGCCTTGCGCACCGATGATCGGGACCTGGCGGTGCATGCGTACGAAACCTGGGGCTTTCGGGACCTGAACAACGAGCTGGTCGACATCCTCAATATCTGGGCGAACTTCGTCTACGCCCCGATCATGGAAGACCGCACCCGGCCCATCGAGGAAACCAACAGCGGTCAGTACGGTCGCGAGACCGCCGGGCGGGTCCAGGCCGAACTGCGGCGCGTCGGCCGAGTCGAGGTGCCGCGCGAATTCGTCTTCATGGATCGGGCGGCATTGGGACTTGGTTCGGTCTTCTTGCACCTAAAGGCCAACATCAACTGGTTCCGCATTTTTCAGGAGCTGGTCAGCGGCTTCGATGTGAAGGTTTTGGAAAAACGTCAGGGCGAGATTCTGGACAAATACGATTTGCCCAGGCCGGTTCCCGGCCAATAGACCCTCCGCGCGCTTGGTTTTAGCGCTCCGTTAACGCTGTCTGGTCATTGATCTCCTAGAGCGCTTTCAGCAAGTCCCGGTCACACGTTCGGCATTTGCTGAAAGCGCTCTAGCAAGCCGATCCGCGGCGTTTCCGGGTAATCATGGACCAGCAAGAGACAAGTCAAATCGACGCTCCCAGGCCGCAGCCAGAGTCGAGTGACGTCGCTGCGCGTGGCGCGGAATTCGCGTTGCAGACCCGTCTTGCGGTCGTCATCGTCGCCGCGCCGGCTGTGCTGCTGTTCGGTGAAGACTGGCCGGCGTCGCTCAATGCCTATATCGCCTTTTTTCTGGGTATGTCCGCCGTCCTGGATCTGGCTCAGCTTGCTCTTGTTCATCTGCGTGTCAGCCATCCTGCCCGGTCAATTTCATTTTCGATCGCCCATATCGGTCTCATCACGCTGGCCTTGCTCGTTGTTGGCGGCATTGCCGGGGATCAGATCGCCATCGCCGATGTCCTGAAAAGTCCGGCGCCGCTTCTATTCTTCGCGGCGGTGGCCTTTGCCTTGCCCATCGGTCCATCCATTCTGCCTCTTATCACCGCCGGTGCGGGGGGGCTTGCCTGGCTCGGTCTGGCGCTGTTGGCTCAGCTGGCTCAGGGGCCGGCTGGCGAAAAACCGTTGAGCCTGATCGATTGGATCCCGGCGCTTGCCAGCCCATTGTGGGGCAGCTGTCTGCTTGTGATCTGCGGTTTTGTTGCCTGGAAGGCCATGGCGCGGGCTCGTCGCGAAGCGGATGAGGTTGGTGTTCAGCGCCGCCGGCTCGACCTGCTCAGTCACTACGTCCCGCCGGATATGGCTTGGCAGCTCTCTGGAATGGAGAGCATCTTCGACCAGGTGACGGAATTCGAATGCGCCATCCTGCTGGTCGATATTTCCCACTTCCAGCGTAAAATGGAAGTCGCCTCGATTGTCGAATCCGGAAAGCTGATCCAGGAATTCCACGAGCTGGTGGGGGAGGTCGTCTTCAAGAATGGCGGCGTCCTGCGCCATATGGAGGGGGATTCGCTCTACGCCGTATTCGGCCTGCTGCCCAGCGACCGCGGTTGTGTGGCACAAGCTGTTCTGTGCGCCCAAACCATGGCGGAGGCGGCCAAGCTTTGGCGATCGGAACGGATCGAACGGGGACGCACGCCCGCCGACATCTACATGGGAATCGATTTCGGACGTTGCGTCATCGTGCCAAACGCCCATCCGGACCGGCCCGACTTTTCGATCATCGGCACGCCCTTTTCAGCGGCCCGCCGGATGGAGCGTGTGGCTCGATTGGTTGCTGCCGATCTGGCCATTACCGGCCACGCGGTGCACCAGCTCGAAGAGGAGGGTGCGGGCGAGTTGAGCCTGATGCTCGACCATCGCGGCCCGCAGAAGGTGGATGACCGGCGCGGCGTGGTTGAGGTGCGTACCTGGAGCCTGCCGCTTTCCAGCCAGCCGCCAGTCGACAACGTCGCCTAGGACGGTTCGACCGGCGCGGTTTGCCCCCAACCGAGGCTGCCTGCCGAAATTGCCGGTTGAAAACGGTCAGACGGTGTTGTTTGTTAATCCTTAGATAACTTCGGATTGTTCCGGGGAAACAAGCCACAGCGCTTTGCGGCGACATCACGATGTTGCCCAAGGACGCCAAAAAACGGGTGAAGACGTCGCAAAGGCGTTTGACCAGACTGGGTTGGGATAGATCAAACGGCTAAACAAACCAAAAGTTTAGCCGGTCAGACATCCTAAGCGGCCTAAGACAGGGTGGCTTCGTACGACCAGAAATTGCGTGCAGAAAGCACGCGCAACAGGTCGGCGAAGGCGGATGGACATAGGTTGGTCCTTGCGGCCGGTACGCGATGATGACGCACCGGCGATTACGGTGATGATTGCGGAAGTGTTCGCCCAGTTCGAAGGCTGCGTCTTCGACATGCTGGGTGAATGGGCGCACATCTATGAGCCGGCAAGTTGGGCGGCTGACGAGATGCGTGCCTTCTGGGTGGTCGAAAGCACCCAAGACAAACGCATCCTGGCAACGGTGGCCTGCGCCCCGGCGGCGACCCCTGAAGATCCGGCCATGGCCGAACTCAAGCATCTCTATGTCGCTGACGATGCCCGGCGTTTGGGCCTGGGAAAATCGCTGGTCGAGCATGTCGAAAACCATGCCCGCGATTTGGGGGTCAACCACATCTTCTTATGGAGTGACACCCGCTTTACCGCCGCTCATCGGCTGTACAAGCGGCTTGGCTACACTCAAAGCGCCAATGTCCGTGCCTTGTGGGACATCAGCAATTCATTCGATTACCGGTTCGATAAAGGTCTTTAGGACACGCGCGCCCGCGGTGGCAGCATGGCCGAGCTGGGCGGAAAGATCAGGCTGACCGTCGTGCCCACCCCTGGCTTGCTCTTGATGTGCAGGCGCCCGCCATGTTCCTCGATCAGATGCCGGGTCAAAGGCAGGCCGATTCCGATACCCGACCGGCCGCCGCTTGGATGTTCGGCGACTTGGCCGAATGGCCGCAGGGACAGGCTGATTTCTTCTTCGCTCATCCCGATGCCGTGATCTTCCACGGCGATGATCGTGCCCTTGCCTTGCGCACCCGGTCCGGTGCGGATTCGCACAACGCTGCCCGACCCGGAAAACTTGACGGCATTCGAAATCAGGTTGGCCATCATCTGGCGCAGGGCCTTGGCATCGGCATAGAGGATCGGGTCGGTCGGCGGACTGTCGACTTCCAATGAAATACCCAGGCTTCCGGCCCAGCGGCCGAACAGGCCGGTTACCTCGTTGATCACGGATGGCAGATCCACGCGGTCCGGTTCGATCGTCAGCCTGTCCGTGGCAGCCTGTTCGTAGGACATGACCGTGTCGACCAGCGACAGCAGCAGATTGCCGCTTTCCATGATGTCGCGGGCATAGCGGCGGTAGCGCGGGTTGCCCAGGGGCCCCAGCAACTCGCTGTTCAGGATCTCGGCAAATCCCAAAATGGCGTTCAAAGGGGTGCGGAATTCATGACTGACGGTGGCCAGGAAATGGGTCCGTGTCGCCTTGATCCTGTCGGATCGACGTTTCTCCCGGCCCAACCGGTCGGCCAACCGGGTCAACTGGCGGCCCCGATCGATGAAGGTCCGCCGCATGCCGTCCAGATGTTCGACCTGCCGGTTGAGCAGCAGGCGCGAGCGGCGCTGCGCCGTCACGTCGCGCATGACCACCAGCATGCCTCCCTGGGGCAAGACACTGAACCGAAGCTCCATGTAACCGCGGGCAGCGGTGCCAAGCTGCTGGGTGAACTGAACGGTAATCGTGCGGGCGCGCCGCTTTGCCCTGGTGTCCCGCAGCGCGTCGCGAACGCGCAACGCATCGGCGGTTCGGAACAGCTGGCCTAAGCGAAGCCCGTTGATCTTCTTCACCGGGATCCCGGCGATCGTCGGTCCAGGAGACCAAACGGTCCCGATTCGGTTGGCTTTGTCGAGAACGAAGACCGTGTCGGGCATGGCCTTCAAAATCGCGTGCATGAACCGCTCGCGGCCGCTTGCCAGCGATGACTCCCGCGACCGGATCGCAGCGGCGACCAATTCGGCGTTCGGTCCCGTCAACCGTTTGACCGCTTCCTTTGCGCCGGTCACCAACTCGCCGGTCACCATTTCGCCCGTGCTGGACGGTGGTTCTTCGTCGGCGGGGCGGGTTTCCTGCGGGGCCGTCGCCGGCTCGGCAGACGTTTGGGGTTGCGACCCCGCCTCCCGTGCGGGCTCCGCATCGTCCGTCGGGACCGGTTGACCCATGACCAGCAGGTAGGGCCGGCCGAAACGGCCATCGACCAGCCAGGATTCGATCCGCAGGTTAACGGGCTCTCCGGCCGCATCCAGCAGGCACCACTGGTAAACGCCCGAGGCGGGGCCGCGCATGACGGCGTTTAGCGTATCACGCGCCTCATCAAGGCTGGACGGTTCAAGGAAGCTGGCCAGCCGCTCACCAAGCAGCCCTTCGGGCTGTCGGCCGATCAGGCGGGCAAAGGTCTGATTGACATGCACCAGTCGGTGATGGCGGTTCAGCACGCAGATTCCGACGGTTTGCGATCGGTCGAAGGCTGTAAGCAGCGATTGGGCATCAACGGGCAACCCCGTCGCGCCGTCCTCGGTTTGTGGCGCCGGTTGCGCTTGTAAGGCCGCGTTGCCGGTCGTATCGGTCGTCATCGCAGGAGCGTTGGTCGCAAATCGTTCGTGATCACCACGTCGTTCGTGATGATTAGATCTTAAATCATGACGGCCAAGCCACGATTCCCAAAAACATTTTTCGCCTCAACGAGAACTTTTTGAATCAAGCGTTGTCGGCCATGCAGCAGGGTCCACAAACAAAGACAGGCGCGTACCGCTGTGCGGTCGCGCCATGCATCGGAATCCGAAACTGGTCTTTTGACCCCCGGCAATCCCGTCCGGGGATAGGGCGAAGGTCGGTCTAGTAGCCCTCGCGCTCCAAGCGCTTGCGCAACAGTTTGCGCGTCCGCCGGATGGCTTCGGCCTTTTCGCGGGCCCGCCGTTCGGACGGTTTTTCATAGCTGCGACGCAGCTTCATTTCGCGAAAGATCCCTTCGCGCTGCATCTTCTTTTTTAAGGCGCGCAGTGCCTGATCGACATTGTTATCGCGAACTTGAACTTGCACGTGTCACCAATCCTCCTTATCGCCAGTCGGACTAAACCCGGTTCGGTCAACAACCGGCCCAAATGTCCTGCGGAAACCCAAATGCAATGGTAAGCATACACAATGGTACGCATACACAATCGGCCGCATCCGGCAGTACCAGTCCGTTGCGGCGGGGGCGGTTAGATAACACCGGAAATGGTAAAAGCCAAGCTGAACCGACAAAAATTGCGCCGACAAACGCGGTGGTGAACCTAGGAATTCCATGACAGAACCCTCTCAGGACGCCGTCGGGCAAACTCAGCCAACCGATGAAAGCGCCGAATCGAGCCCTCTTGTCCTTATGGGCAATCCCCTGTTGCGCGCCATCGCTGCACCGGTCGAGGGCGCTGACGCCGATGTGGCACGGCTGGTGGCGCACATGGTCGAGGTTATGCGCCAGTGTCAGGGTGTCGGCCTTGCGGCACCGCAGATCGGGGTTGGCAAGCGGGTGATCGTTTATGAGATTCCGCCGTCGCGTGTGACGGATGACGATGAAAGAGCGCCGGAAGGGGTGCATGTTCTCATCAACCCGGTGATCGAACCCGTCAGCGAAGGGATGATCGATGGCATCGAGGGTTGTTTGTCTATTCCGGGCCTGCGCGGCATTGTGCCCCGGCACGCTTCGGTCTGGTTTCGCGGATTTGGGCTCGGCGGCGAAGAAATTGAAGGCTTGGCTGAGGGGTTTCACGCCCGCGTCCTGCAGCACGAGGTCGATCATCTGGACGGGGTGCTGTTCCTGGACAGGATGAAATCCATGCGCCAGTTGGCTTTTGAACACGAAGCACACAATTTAACGGAGATGATCGGCTGATGGCAGGGCCGGCGGGGCCAGGGAGAGGACAGTGATGAAGGACGCCACGGGGATGGACGAGGACGCCCAGCTGCGCGAGGTTCAGGATCGCCTGATCGTCGCGGTGCTGCCAAATATTCCCTTTGACGGCTGGTCCTGGGCGGCAATCGATGCCGGAATCCGGGCCCTCGATATGGACCCTGCCGAAGGCGCCCGCTGTTTTCCCGATGGTCCGCGCGATGCCATGGCTCATTTCAGCGACTGGGCGGATCGCCAGGTTCTGCGCGTCATCGAACGCACGCCGGCCTTCTCGAAAATGAAGGTGCGTGAAAAGATCACCTTTGCCGTTCGCACCCGGTTGGAAATCCTGGAACCCTACAAGGACGCCGTGCGGGCGATGAGCGCCAGAATGGCGCGGCCCACCAACGCGACCCTGGCCGGGCGCCTGGTTTGGCAAACCGCCGATTCGATGTGGTTTGCGGCCGGTGATACGGCGACGGATTTCAACCACTACACCAAGCGGGGCCTGCTCAGCGGCGTCTTGACCTCGACCGCCTTTTTCTGGCTGGGCGACAAGTCCGAGGGGCATGAGCAGAGTTGGGCGTTTCTCGATCGGCGTATTGCCGATGTTCTGGCGGTCGGAAAGCAGATTGGCCGTTTCAAGTCGCTGGGTGAGCGATTCCCTGATCCCGCGAAAATGGCGAAATGGTCACCCTTCGCACGCCGCAAGGCCGACAGTGGCGAAAACGACGGAAAAGCGGGTCCGACGCTGCATTGAGTTTGCCTTGACCAGGCCGTCGCCCTGACGATCGGACGATGTTCCTAGGTTAGGATTCCTTGTTCCGGAAATGGTCCAGGATGACGATCTTCTCCGGCTCCTGCTCGGCGTCGTCTCCCCGCTCCTCCACGGCGTTTCCGCTACCTTGCGGGGGGAATGACTTGATCAGCGGGGATGGGGGAGCCCCCTCGCCGCGTTCCGGTGCCCGATCTTCCGACCCCTTGCCGATTTTTCGCTTGTTGGCAGCGGACCGGCCAATCTCGTCCGCCTTTTGAAAGTGCAAAGCGAAGTTCACGGACGGATCGGCAAAGGTGGTGATCGCCACAAACGGGACGTGCAGGCGTTCACGTTCGCTGTTGAAACTCAGTGTGACGGAAAACCCATCCTCATCGGCATCCAGATCATAGAACTGATGCTGCAGGACGATGGTCATTTCCTCGGGATATTGCTCACGCAGATAGTCCGGCATCACCACATCCGGGTGCTGGCTTGCAAAGGTCAAGTAGAAATGATGATCGCCACTCAGCCCGTGAGTCTTGGCGTGGTCAATGGCCCGTCGGACGACCCCGCGAAGGGCGTCCTCGACCATTCGGTCGTATCGCATCTCGTCGCTTACCATTTCAGCGAGAGTAGCCGCCGCGAAGCCTGTTGGAAAGCGGTGAACGACGTTCACCGTGTCCTTATGCGTCGGCCCTTCCTGATCTCTCCTGACTTCGCCGAACCCTCACAGAAAGGCAGGCATCGATTCGATGGTTGAAAGTGGGGCAACTTCTGTTGCCAGGTGTGCCCCTAACCCCGCCTTAAGCCAGTGACGGCCAAGGAGTTAAATTCGGTGCTGAGACCGCATTAAGCGGCGACAGCGACCTCACCGTAGTTGTCGTTGGCAACTATAGTGTTGGCCCGGTAACGGCGGAACCATGCCGAGCGAAAAATATGCCGTTCACACGCCGTCGATCCTATTTCGCCCCCATATCGGTGCCGGCGCCTTTCGGTCCGGCGAAACTTGGTGGAGGCGCGGGAGTGCTGCCCTCCCGGTCCGGTCAAGCTAGTAAACATACCGTTTATCGCCATAGTCGGTTGCCCGACCCCTTCAATATAGGCCGGAACAATCAACAATTGAAGAACACTCGTTCGTTGACGCGTGATCCTGTCGCAATTTGCGTATCCGATCCTCGTGCAATCGGCGACTCAGGCTAAAAGGATCTTAATTCGAACAGTCAGCCATGGCGGCCTGCCCATGACCATCAACGAGGAACAGCGCAACGAAATCGCCGAGTTGCGCGCCCAGACCCATCCCACGCTGCGCCCGACCGTGCCGGCGCTGGAGGATGTTCTCTACGAACCCTTGTCCGTGCTCGACCACGGGTTCGTGCGCGTCATCGATTATATGGGCGACGATGCCGCCATCGTTCAGGCGGCCCGCGTTTCCTATGGCAAGGGCACGCGCAAGGTGCTCGAGGATCGCGGCCTTATCCGCTACCTCATGCGCCATTGGCACTCGACGCCGTTCGAGATGTGCGAGATCAAATACCACGTCAAACTGCCGATTTTCGTGGCCCGTCAGTGGATCCGACACCGGACCGCCAACGTCAATGAATACTCCGCCCGATACTCGATCCTGGATCGTGAGTTCTATTTGCCGGCGCGGGACCATCTGGCCGCGCAATCCAAGAGCAACCGCCAGGGCCGGGCCGAGGTGCTGCCGCCCGATCAGGCCGACAAGGTCCTCGACCTGTTGCGCGAGGATGCCGAGCGCAACTACCGAGACTATGTCTGGATGCTCAACGAGGGCACGGACGAGGTGCCTGCTGAGGAAAACCGCGTGGGCCTGGCGCGCGAGCTGGCCCGCATGAACCTGTCTCTGAACACCTACACCCAATGGTATTGGAAAACGGATCTGCACAATCTGATGCACTTCTTGCGGCTGCGGGCCGATGCCCATGCCCAGTACGAAATCCGGGCCTATGCCGATGTCATGCTCGACACGGTCAAGCGCTGGGTGCCGGCGACGTTCGAGGCATTCGAGGATTATCGCAGCGGCGGCGCCACGCTCTCTCGCGGCGCCTTGGACGTCGTCCGCCGCCTGTTGGCCGGTGAGGCCGTGGCCCAGGCCGACACATCCTTGTCCAAGCGTGAATGGACCGAACTGATGGCCTTGCTGGAACCCGAGGATGTTTGATCCTGACCGCTAACGGGCCCATCTACTAGCGAGCCTATCTAATGGCTAGGTTGGCGGGATCGATGGAGGGTCGAGTTGGCGCGGTCTTTGGCGATGGTTGGTATGGCGATGGTCCTTGTGACCGGTATTGCCTATGCCGCCGACGATCCGCTGGACCTGCGTGAGCCCGAGAAACCCGATCTGATTGTCCCGCCTTATCTGCCAACGGCGCGTCCGGCCGTTCCCCAGGGCTCCCCAAGCGCAACGGATCTGCGGAACCATCGCGTCAGCCAAGCGCTTCGGGAGCACACAAACCGGCTCCGCCATGGCCAGCGCCTTGCCGGCGATCGGCCCTTTGCCTTCCAATACAGCCCGTCCGTCCGTCATTCCAGCAGGATCCTCAACCAACAGCGGGTGGATCGGCTTGGGCTGCCGCGCTCCTACCTCCGGCGTTAGGCGCGCTCCTGTGATTTGACTTGCGTCATGTCGCCCGGACGCGGTGACACGGCACACCACCGTCCCTCTGGCATTTCTTCTAAGGGGCTGGACGGTTGCCCGCACGGACGAAGGACGATCTCCTCGCGGTTACGCGCAAGGAATTCACCAAACTGTCTGACCTGATCGAACCGCTCGCGGCAGAGCAGGCGTTGATCAAGGACGGGGATGACACGTCCATCAAGGATATCGTCGGGCACCGTGCCCATTGGATCGATCTGTTTCTGGGGTGGCATGCCGACGGAAAGGCCGGAAAGACGGTCCATTTTCCTGCCGAAGGTTACAAATGGAACGAGCTAACGCGGTACAACGCCGCGCTCAGGTCGCAGCAGGCCGGTCTTTCCTGGGATGACGCCCGGTCCATGCTGAACGCCCGGGGTGAGGCGCTGGTCGGCTTCATCGAGCGTCATGGCGACGACGATCTTTACGGCGGGCCGATGCAAGGGGCGAATAACAACTGGACGACGGGCCGGTGGGCGGAAGCCGCGGGGGCCAGCCACTACCGTTCGGCATCGAAATATATTCGCGCCAGACTGCGCGATTTGATATAAGACGCCAGTGGCGGTCATCTTTGACTGGATTGGTCAATCGGCGGTTTGTTTTTGATCCAAGTCAAATATGACGAACGTGACAAAATTATAATGAAATCCCGCGTTTATCCTCGACGGACGTTTGAAGATTGACGAGCGTGGGAAACATATGGCTTGTGTGAGCTTGAACATTTCTCGGCCGCAATTTTGCGGCCATATATACAGGGTAAGTTCTATTCCAGCGTCGGGTTTTCTGCCTTTGGGAGATGGCCGGCGAGGGTTAGGATTTTGTTAACGGGTCTTAAACGGGCCGTGTGTATTGATATGCAGCCTGTTTGCCCAGTCAGTCTGGCGGGTAGACCATATCGCGCCCACCATATCCGGATGATCGGGTATGGTGTGATGGAACGGGAAAAGGAGTAGGAGTGGATGGCAAAGCCGCTCTCACGCATCTTCGTCATCGGACTCGATGCATATGACAAGGATTTGGCGGCAAAATGGGCCGCCGAGGGCGAACTGCCCAACGTCGCCAAGTTGGCGGGCATTGGTGTCGAAACGGAAATCGAAAACCCGCGCGGGCTGGATGCCGGCGTCGTGTGGCCGTGCTTCCAAACCGGCGTGACGCCAAACCGGCACGGCCAGTTCGAAGGTATCCGTCAGTTCGATACCGAGAACTACATGCACCGTTTCATGGATCCCCAGGAAACGAGCCAGTTCTATTTCTGGAATCATCTCAGCAAGCACAATCAGCGCTGCTGCTTCGTTGATTCGCCCTATGTGCATTTCCCGGGCAAGATCAACGGCATCGCCGTTTGGGATTGGGGCACACACAGCGAAAGCTCCGGCCACACCGAATTGGTCCTGAAGACCCACCCGCCAGAAGTTGCCGACGAAATTAAGGCCCGCTTCTGGCCGGACCCGCTGGAACGCCAGCAGTGCGACAATCTTCGCCCCAAAGAGCTTGAAGATGTTAAGTGGTATATGGCCGGCATCTTGAAGCGCATCGAAATGCGCATCGAGATGTGCAAATACCTGCTGGACAAGGGCGATTGGGACTTCTTCCAGATGGTCTTCCCCGAAGCGCACAGCGCTGGGCACCATCTGTGGTTCCTGCACGATCCGAACTACCCGACCCACAATGCCAAGACGCGGGCCGATCTCGGCTACGACCCGCTGTTGGTCATCTACAAGGCCATCGATAAGGGCATTGGCGAGCTGTGGGAATATGCCGGTGAGGAATCGGTCACCCTGGCCTATCTCAGCCACGGCATGGGCCCGGAATATTCCGGTACGCGTATGTTGGACCGCATGCTGGCATCCCTCGATGGCCGCCAGGCAACCAACTATGACAAGGGCTCGACCAACATGTTGCGGTCGGCCTGGCGTTCCCTGCCGGAGGGCGTGCGGCGCAAGCTCAAGCCCATGCAACGGGCCGCCTGGAACAAGGTCTACAATGACGGCTTCCAGCCCGACCGCGAAGGCCGGCGCTTCTTCGAGGTTTATCTGAACAACCGCTCAGGCGGCGTTCGCATCAACCTTGAGGGCCGCGAAAAGCAGGGCAAGGTCAAGCCCGAGGAATATGATGCCGTCGTCGCCGAGCTCGATCGTGAGCTGCGCAAGTTCATCAACGTCGAAACCGGCGATCCGCTGGTGATTGACGTGGTGCCGGTGCAGGAGATGTACGATCGCAAGGGCGAACGGCTCGACCACCTGCCCGATCTGGCGGTGACCTGGAACACCGATGCGCCGATCAACAAGGTGTATTCGGAAAAGACCGGTGAAATCGTCAACGAACACCTGACCCACCGCACCGGCGACCACCGCCCGATCGGCAAGGTCTACGTCCGCGGCCCGGGGATCGAACCCCGCGTGCTCAACGACCGGGTAAGCGTGGTCGATTTCGTGCCGACCTTCTGCCAGATCCTGGACATTCCCCAGGCCGACAGCGACGGCACGCCCATCGAAGCCCTCGCTGGCGAACCGCACATCCAGGCCGCCGAATAACCATCGGCGCCTAGCGCTTACGAAAAGGGGGCTTGCGAGCCCCCTTTTTTGTGTCTGGCAAAACGGGCGTCCAGCCTCAAACTTCAGAAAAGTTCCCCGATTGACTTGAAATGTAGCCAAGGCTACATTTATTGAAACACTGCAACTTATGCAGTATAGGCTTTCAAAATGAGGAAGGGGCACATGGTCGCTGGGCCGAATGAACGGTCAGGTAAGCTAGTTTTGGGTGCTGCGGTTTACGCTGCGTTTCTTGCGGCGATCGTTGGCGTTCCCGACGCCCGAGCGGAGGATCCGCCAACAGCGCTGGCGACCATAGGCATGATTGCGGACGTGGCGTCGAACGTGGCCGGGACGTGTGTTACCGTCGATCAATTGATGGGCTCCGGGGTCGATCCGCACCTCTATCGGGCCAGCGCCAGTGACGTTCAAGCCTTCCAAAATGCCGGCGCCATTTTCTATTCCGGCTATTCGCTCGAAGGCCAGTTGGGCGAGGTCTTGGAGAAACTATCCGAAAACAAGCCAACCGTTGCCGTGTCACCGGCCGCGATTTCCCCGGCTGATCTGATCACCACCCAGGATGTCTATGGCATCGATCCTCACCTTTGGATGGATGTCAGCCTGTGGGCCGAAATTGCCCCGGTCATCGCCGATACCCTGGCCGAGATCGCCCCTCACTGCGCCGGTGATCTAAAAGATCGTGCCGAAGCGTACCAGACCGAACTTTCGGCCCTTCACGATTGGATCGGCGACAGCGTTTCCACCATTCCACAGGAACAGCGCATCTTGGTGACGGCCCATGACGCCTTTGCCTATTACGGCCGCGCCTACGGCATCGAGGTGGCCGGCATCCAGGGCATCAGCACGGAATCCGAGGCTGGCGTGGCCGATATCCGCGATATGGTAGATGTCGTGGTTGAGCGCCAGGTTCCCGCCGTCTTTATCGAAAGCACCATCAACCCGCGCACTGTTCAGGCCGTGATCGACGCCGCTGCCGCGGACGGGCAGGACGTCGTCATCGGCGGCGAGCTGTTCTCCGATGCCATGGGCGCGCCGGACACGGCTGCGGGCACCTATATCGGCATGTTGTTCGAAAACACGATGACCCTCGTCCAAGCCCTGGGCGGCGAGCCGGCCCCCATGCCTGCCGAACTTCAATCCTGGGCCGAGGAATGGAATGTCGAAATCGCCGAGCGTCCCTAGTGAATTGCAATGAGACATGGCTGAGCTGGTCAACCATCTGATCGGTCGGGAAGGGCGGACCGGGTCAACGGGCGGCTTGCATGAGCCGTCCTTGGCCGTTCATGTCGAGGATCTGACGGTCAGTTATCACGGCAAGCCCGTCCTGTGGGATATTGACGTCAATATCCCACCCGGGGTGATGGCAGCCATCGTGGGCCCCAACGGTGCCGGCAAAAGCACGCTGATCAAATCCATCCTCAATCTGGTCACGCCGACGGCTGGGCACATCACCATCCATGGCGCGCCTTACGCCAGCCAGCGGCGCCGGGTCGGCTATGTGCCCCAGCGCTCGACCGTCGATTGGGATTTCCCGACCACCGCCCTGGATGTCGTCACCATGGGGCTCTATGGCCGGTTGGGTTGGTTCCGCCGGCCGGGTCAGTCCGACCGGCAGCGTGCGCTTCAAGCCCTGCGCCAGGTCGGCATGGACGCCCTGGCCGACCGGCAGATCAGCCAGCTGTCCGGCGGCCAGCAACAGCGCGTCTTCCTGGCCCGCGCCCTGGTGCAGGAGGCGGATGTCTATTTCCTGGACGAACCGATGGCCGGCGTCGATGCCACGACGGAACGGACGATCGTCGACCTGCTGCACGCCCTGCGCGCCCAAGGCAAGACGGTCATCGTCGTCCATCACGACCTGCAAACCGTGCAGGACTATTTCGACTGGCTGGTTATCCTGAACATCCAGGTCCTCGCCCAGGGCCCGGTCGAGCAGGTCTACACCATGGACAATTTGGCCAAGGCCTATGGCGGCCAGATCGCCCTGCTCGAGGGCGGCCCCCTGTTCGGCCGGCGCGGCCCTGATGCACCCATCGAGTCCAGGGAGCCGGAACGGAGCGCGGCCCGGTGAGCGGCCAGTTGAGCGGCCTATTCGCCTTGTTGGGTGATCATACGATACAGAATGTTCTGGCCGGCGCGACACTGCTGGGCATCATCAGCGGCGTGCTGGGCAGCTTCGCCGTCATTCGCCAGCAAAGCCTTCTCGGTGATACTCTCTCTCATGCCGCCTTGCCGGGCATCTGCCTGGGATTTCTGATCGCCGGTGGGCGGTCCTTGCCCAGCATCCTGGCCGGCGCCCTGGTCACCGCCATCCTGGCGGCCCTGGTCATGCTGGCCCTGACCAGGATGAGCCGGCTGAAAACCGACGCCGGCCTGGGCATCGCCCTCAGCGTCTTCTTTGCTGTCGGCGTTGTTTTGCTGACCTACATCCAGCGCACCGGCAACGCCAGCCAGGGCGGGCTAGATTCCTTTCTGTTCGGCCAGGCCGCCGCGATCTTGCGCTCGGACCTGATCATCATGGGCGCCATCACCGGTCTGGCCGTGATCCTGATCGCCGCCGGTTGGAAGGAATTCAAACTCACCGCCTTCGACCCGGTTTTCGCCGCCACCCAGGGTCTGCCCGTCACTTTGATCGAGACAGTGCTGACCTTGACCATCGCCCTTGCCGTGGTCGTCGGGTTGCAGATGGTCGGCGTCGTGCTGATGGCCGCCATGGTCATCGCTCCGGCTGTCGCCGCCCGCCAATGGGCGCGCAGCTTGGAAGTGATGGTCATCCTGGCCGCCATCTTCGGCGTTATCTCCGGCATCACCGGCTCGCTGATCAGCGCTACCGCGCGCGGCCTGGCGACCGGTCCGCTGATCGTCTTGTCGGTCACCGCCATCGTCATCGTCTCGATCCTGATCGCCCCCGAACGCGGCCTGTTGTGGGAAGCGATCAAACGCTGGCGGGACCGGCGCCAACTCAGTGCCAACCAGGTGCTGACGACCCTGTACGACCTCGCCGCCCGACACCGCGACCCGCAATACCCCTCCGAACTGGGCACCGTCGATGCCTATCACGGCCTGCACACCCGCCGGACGTTGGCCCGGCTCGAACGGCAAGGCCTGGTCCACCGCACCCGCCACATGCCCACCGAAGGCCCCCATTGGGAGCTGTCGCCGGCTGGCATCGAACAGGCCAAACGCATCTTGGCCGACTTGCAGCGGCGGGAGGACTGATGATCCAGGCCGCCTTTGCCAACATTCCCCTGATGATCGTCCTGACCGGCGCGCTGGTCGGCGCGGCTGCCAGCCTGGTCGGCGTCTTTCTGGTCCTGCGCAAAAGCAGCATGCTGTCCGACGCGATCAGTCATTCCATCGTCTTCGGAATCGTTATCGTTTGGCTGCTGACCCGCCAGCAAAGCGGCCCCTTCCAGCTGATCGGCGCTGCTTTGACCGGCGTTCTCACCGTATTCCTGACCGAACTGCTGGCCCGCAGCCGCAAGGTCAAAAGCGATGCCGCCATCGGCCTGGTCTTTCCGGCCTTGTTTTCCATCGGCGTGCTGCTGCTGAACATCCATGCCCGCGATGTGCATATCGATGCCCACACGGTGCTGCTGGGCGAGATCGGTTTCATCTGGCTCGATACCATGCAAATCGCCGGCTACGAGGTGCCCCAGGCCCTGGTCTGGATGGGCGTGGTGACCGTGATCAACGCCCTGTTCGTCACTGCCTTCTACAAGGAACTGAAGCTCGCCACCTTCGACCCCGGTCTGGCGACAGCCTTGGGCCTGGCCCCGGGCCTGTTGTTCTACGCCCTTCTCATGCTGACCAGCACGACTGCCGTTGCCGCCTTCGATGCCGTCGGTGCCGTCCTGTTCATCGCCTTCGTCATCGTCCCGCCCTCGGCCGCTTATCTGCTGACCGATCGGCTTGGCCTTATGATTGCCCTGGCCATCGCCATCGCAACCGCATCCAGCCTTTTAGGATATGCCGCCGCCGTGGCGCTGGATGTTTCCATCGGCGGCATGATGGCCGTGATGACGGGTGTCTTCCTGGCCGCCGCGTTCCTGTTCGGCCCACGCCACGGAATCGTGGCCCAAAGCCTGCGCCGGGCCGGCGAGCGCCACCACAACGAAAGCCGCACCCTGGTCGTCCATCTGTACAACCATGAAGACAGCGCCGACCAGCGCACCGAATCCGCCGTCACCGCCCTGCGCGAACACCTGCAATGGAGCGAGGCCAAAGCCGCCAGCGTCCTCAAACGCAGCCTGGATCTGGGCTACGTCCTACAGGAAGGGCCGCTGCTGCACCTGACCCCGAAGGGCCGAGAGGCGGCCCGCGCGCTGCTGGAACCCTGGCGCAACGCATAATGGCAAGGATCGTCCCGAGCAGGCGTTTGGCGCGACAGGTAAAGGCCCGGAACTAAAGAACAAATCTGACGGCCCGTTGTTACAAAAAGTTGCATTGGCCAAACGCCAACGACGCGTGGACCGTTGGTCGGTTGGCTACCCATTGAAACTGCTGCAAGATTCTTGACCAATAAGCGTTAGATGGCCACGCATCGGTCCTTTGACCCCGGCTGATCGGCGCCAGATGTCAACCGCCGCCGGTTTCGCGTCTTGACACAAAACTTCCCTCGTCGCGAGATAAAGACACGCAAAGATGGTGGCCGCGGTAAGCATCCCGGGAAGCCTTTGGCAGGGGACATCCTGCCAAGGGTTGAGGCCGGGTGGTTTGGCGATCTGCAGGGAAAACGCTTGAGACGATGAAGAACTTACATGAGCCGATCGAGGCGGAGGGCGGGTCCGCGCCGGGCGTGCCTTCCGGAGCCTACGTTCGACAAGAACAGTTTCGCCGCGTCATGAACGAGGTTGCGACGGCCTTTGCGGGTCTGCTGGAGGAACGCAACCAGGAACTCTATTCCAAGATCGCCAATGTCATTGAATCTGCGGGATTTGAGCATGTTGCGGAACTGTTCGACCAGGACGGCGTCGTCGTCAAAAACGCCCATGTCGATGCGGTGACCTACACCATCGGCGTCGTCGCCCTGACCGACTACTACATCAAGGAACTGGAAAAAGAAGGCCCGCCGGAAAGCCAGGTCGATTGGCTGCAGGATGTGGAGTACAGCCAGCTTGTCGACAACATCTCCGAAGGGTTGAACGAAATCGGTTTGGATTCTGAATCCGAACGAGCGAAATAGCCGCCACCGTTACTCGACTAACCCGTCAACAGCGTTGCCGCAGCACCCGCTCCAGCGCTTCCAGAAACCGCGACCGGTCCGCTTTTCCGAAGGGCCGCCCGCCGCCGACCTGGCTCAGCGGGTTGGCTGCCCGCAAATCGGCCATCAGATCCCGCGTCGCCAGCAGGTTCCCGATATTGGCCTCGGTAAACACCTCCCCATTGTGCCGCAGCGCCCGTCCTCCGGCCTTTAGGCAGCGATCGGCCAGCGGAATATCGCCGGTGACGCAGATATCCCCAGGACCGATCCGCTCGACGATCCAATCGTCGGCCGCATCCGCGCCGTGCGGCACGACCACGATCTCCGCCAGTCGGTGCCGAACCGGCCGCACCCCGCCGTCAGAGACATAGACCACCTTCACCCCATGCCGCTCGGCCACCCGCAAAACTTCGGCCTTCACCGGACAGGCATCGGCATCGACATAGATCGTCATCTATTTCGGTGACAGTTCACTAAATACACTAAATTCTCTCCCCACGCGGTCGTATCGCCTGCCTGGATCGACGCGCCCGGACCGCTGCAGTACGCTGGCGGTTGGGCATACCGGCGTCCCAGTCGGGATACGTCACCTTTGCCCCCATCATAATAGCCCAAGGAGCAATCAATGATTGACCCCCAACAGGTTCTGGACAGGGCCGTTGCCGACCGCGATGTGCCGTTTGTGGTGGCCATGGCCGGCCGCGCCAACGGTATCAGCTTTTCCGGCCACGCCGGAGAGGCGGCTGCGGGGCGCGAGGCCGGGGAGGATACGGCCTTCCGCGTCTTTTCCATGACCAAAGCCATCGGGTCGCTGGCGGCGATGATCCTGATCGATCGAGGCAAGCTGTCGATGGACACGCCCGTTGCCGACATTCTGCCAGGCTGGAACGATATCAAGGTCCTGGACGGCTGGAACGGCGACGAGCCCATTTTGCGCGCCCCCAACACCACGGCAACCGCCCGCCACCTGGCCACCCACACCAGCGGGCTGGAGTACGAATTCTGGAATTCCGACATCCAAAAATATCTCGAGGTCACGGGCCACCCGACCATCCTGTCCGGCACGAAGGCCTCGATGATGTATCCGCTGACCTGCGATCCGGGGACCCGCTGGGGCTACGGTCCGGGGATCGACTGGCTGGGCCAGATGGTCGAGGCCATCGATGGTCGCCGGATCGATGCCTTCTGCCAGGAGGAGATTTTCGATCCCCTGGGCATGAACGATACGGCCTTCGAGCCGGACGCGCTGACAGGACGCTTGTGCGATGTCGCGATCCGCGGCGAGGACGGTGTGCTCGCTCCCTTCGAACTAGCCCCGCCGCCGCATCCCGAGGTCTATGGCATGGGCCATGCCCTTTATTCCACCGCGCCGGATTACATGCGCTTCCTGCGGATGGTGCTGAACAAGGGCGCGCTGGACGGCCAACGGATCCTGTCCGAAGCGGCATTGAACGAGATGTGCGCCGATCAGATGCAGGGCCTGGCCTTCGAAAAGATGGTTACCGTAGCCCCACCGCTGACCGACAGCTTCGATCCGTTTCCAGGCACGAAGGTCACCCATGCCTTCGCCTTCATGCGCAACGAGCAGGCTATTCCAGGCCGCCGCAGTGCCGGTTCGCTCAGTTGGGCGGGCGTGTGCAACACCCATTACTGGATTGACCCCAGCCAAGACCTCTGCGCCGTGATTATGACCCAGTCGCTGCCCTTCGTCGAACCACGCCTTATGAAAACTTACGCGGACTACGAACAGGCGCTCTACGCAGCCTGACCGACCGTGACGGGGGAAGATGGCCGCTCCAGCGCGGTCGCTGTCCCCAGCCGCGCCGGGCGCCGTCAGTCAAGGGACGATTGATTGCACATCGACATCATCACCGACCTGGATGAACTTGCGGCCCTACACGACAATTGGGAGGCGGTCTACCAAGCCGACCCGGAGGCGCAGTTCTTCCTGTCCCACGGGTGGATGACGGGCTGGTTCACCCACATCGCACGCTCATGGTGTGTGCTGGCCGCCAAACCGACGCCCGAGGCCGACCGGTATGTTGCCTTCTTTCCCCTGCGCCGCCGGATCGAATCCTCATCAAGCCGGGGCCTCTACCGGCGGCTGACCGTCGCCTCCTCGCGTTACGAAATCTACACCGGCGCAATTTGCCAGCCGGCCCAGGCCATCCCGGCCATGCAGGCCTTTGGCGACGCCATCAAGGACATGGCCTGGTTTCGGTTCGCTTGCGACTTCCTGCGCATGTCGGACGTGCGGCGGCATGCCTTTCTCTCCCGCTTCGATGCGGCGGCGTTTGTCCTGCGCGCACCGCAATTCCTCAACGGGGACGGCGCGGTTGATCAGCAGATCTGCCCCTATATCGACCTGCCTGACAGCTGGGATGCCTATCTCGCCGGCAACACGGGATCCTATTTCCGCCGGAACATCCGCCGTGCCCTCCGCACTATGGAAAGCGCCGACGGCCTACACATCACCCACCCCGGTTCCGACAGTTTCGAAAACCACCTCGGCATCCTGATCGATCTTTGGAAACGGCGATGGGTCTCGAGCTACGCCAATGCCGGCTCCATCGCGCGCACCATGGAAAAGATGATCACCGCCAGTTTCGAGGCCGGACAGCTGCTTTTGCCGGTGCTGTGGGAGCGCTCACAACCCATCGGTGCCCGGGCGGTCTTCCTCGACCGGGGCAAGGCAACCGTCCACTGCTACGCCGACGCGCGGGACGACCGGGCAAGCCAGCCGGCCATCGGTCTGATACTGAACATCCACACCCTGCAATACGCCATTGCCGAGGGTTACAAGACATACGACTTCCTGTCCGGCAACCATCCCTACAAGTACAAGTTCGGCGTCAAGGAGATCCGGCTCCAGTCTTACCTGATCACCCGACGAAACCCCCAGCCCCGCGACTTCGCCGTGGCGTCCAACGATCAGTCAGACGCCGGCAACGATGCGCAAGCCGAAACCCTAATTCGGCGACAGCCCTAATTCGGCGACAGGTTGCTAAGTTCACGCAATTGCCTGAAGCGCGTTGCGGTCCCGGACTCGCTCGCCTGATGCCCAGGCGCCGGTCTTCCTGTATGGTCCCGTTCAACCATCCTGGCTCGCCGGAATTTCCATGCCGCTTGAGACCGAATCTGAAATTGCCGAGAGCCGGCGGCTGGCAGCCATCGTCGCGATCGACATGGTGGGCTTCAGCCGCCTTATGCAGTTGGACGAGGCCGGCACGGTGGCCCGCCAGCGGGCCATCCATGATCTGTTGATCCAGCCCAAGGTGGCGGAATTCGATGGCCGGATCGTCAAGACCACCGGCGATGGCGCCTTGATCGAATTCGCCAGCGCGGTCAATGCCGTTTCCTGTGCTGCCGCCATCCAGCGCCAGATGGCCATCCGGGAAACCGAGGTGCCCGAGGATCGCCGCATCACCTATCGCATGGGCATCAATCTCGGCGACATCATCTCCGACGGCGACGATATCTTCGGTGATGGGGTTAACGTCGCCTCCCGCCTGGAAGGGCTTGCCGATCCGGGCGGCATCCACATTTCCGAGGCTGTTTACAATTCGATAAAGGGCAAGCTGGATCTCGGTTTCGCCGATCTCGGACCACTGAAGGCCAAGAATCTGGCCGAACCGATCCGGGCTTTCCGCGTGCTGCTGGACCCCGACGATGCCGGTAAGCTGGTCAAACCACCGCTTAAGGTCTCGCCAAGGCAGGGTTTTCTCGCGGCGGGCTTGGCAGCACTTGCGGTAATTGCGGTCGGCGGCCTCGCCCTGTGGGAAGAGTTTGTCGACGATCGCGCCGTCAAAACCCTGCTGGTCATGCCCTTCCGCGGAGAGGGCGACCAAGCCGTCCGACTCGCCGATGCCGCCACGGAAAATCTCATCGCCGGCCTTGGCCGCATGAGCGGGCTGGACACCGCCTCCCACACCCTGTCGAGCCAGTATGAGGGGATCAACCTCGACCTGGACGAGCTGCCCGACGATTTGCAGGCGCGCTACATCCTGGATGGCTCGGCGACGGTCGACGGTGACCAGGTCACCTACGCGGCCCGCCTGCGCGATGCGGCAGAGGATGGCGCGGTGCTGTGGGAGGCAAGCAAGACGGGCGATCCGGACACATTTCTCGACAATTTGGCCGAACTGAAGACTGAAGCGGTCAGCGCCCTCGGCTCGACCCTGACGCCCGGCGAGCGCGCCATCCTCGAAGCCCAGCCGACTGCCGATCTCGAGGCTTATCTCGCCTTCGCCGAGGCCGAGCGCTTCCGCTACAGCGGTAACTTTTTCGAGCTGGAAAAGACCCTGCCGCTGTACGAACGGGCCATGGAACTGGACCCGGGTTTCATCGAGGCCCGGGTCGGCTATGCCGATGTTAATTTCACCATCTGGCAGCGCAGCTACAACACTATCCGCTTCACGCTGGAGGCCTTGGAGGCGGCGCAGTCCACCATCGCCCACATTCTCGAGCATGATGAGACGAACCCCCATGCCCTGGGTCTGCAAATCGCCATCAAGATCGAACAGCGCCAATGGGATCTGGCCGTTTCAGAGGCGCGCGGCGCCGTCTTCCTGCAACCCGACGAACCGTGGCTGCGCAACATCCTGGGACAAGCCCTATTGGCGGCTGGCCAGTATGACGAGGCGCGGGAGGAATTCGCCACCTACCGGCAGCTCTCCACCCGCCTGAACCCGTGGGAACGGCGGGACCTGGCCTTCCAGTTGCTGCTGCTGGGCGACGCCGAACAGGCCCTTGCCCTGATGGAGAGCATTCCAGCGGAGGAAGCCAACCGCATCGACCAGTACATCAACCTGTCCAATGCCCATGCCCAGCTGGGCGATCTAGAAGCGGCAACGGCGCAGATGGACAAGTTCCTCAAGGAAACGGTCTGGAACAACCAGCTGTGGCAGCAGGGCTATTTCGGCCGCTATTCCGACCCGGCCATCTTCGAAGCCTGGGCCTCGGCCCTAGGATCCGCCGGCCTGCCTGCCGAGCCGCTCGATTTCGGCGCGGGCCGCGAGGCCGACCGGCTGACCCATGACGAGCTGGTTGAGCTGTACTCGGACAAATACGAGGAAACCCACACCGTCGGCCCCTTCGGCATGCCCTACAGCGAAGACCGCCGCGCCGACGGCACCCTGATCCAAAACTTCGCCTGGATGAACGGCCAGCCCATCACCTCCCAATGGGCCATCAAGGGCGACCGGTTCTGCCACAGCACGCCGTCCGTCCATGTCGGCCGAGAGGAGTGCAACAACGTCTATATCGAGCGGGACAAATCCACCGGGGAGGTGACGGTGGTTTCGAACGTTTATTCGTTTGGGGTGTTTGAATCGGCGTTTGTGCACGTGACGAACTGATGGTGCCCGCGTTGTGGCCGACCGGTCACCTTGCGGGACAAGGCGAACCGGCCAACCTGCCTCCCGGCTAACGGCGGCTAGTTCTTGTCTTCGTCTTCATCCTCGTCGGACGATTCACTCGCCTCCAAGGCCTCGATCAACTGTGTGACCAGGTCGGACTCGGTGTTCGATGACGCCGCCCCGCCGCCGAACTGTTCCTGAGCGGCGAGAACCCCGCTGAACGTGTCCGGCGAGAACTTGCCGATCAGTTTTGACGGGTCGAGCGCCTCGAACTCCGCTTTGGTGATTTCACCATCGCCGTCGGTATCGAGCTTTCCGAAGGCTTCTTCGGCGTTTGGCGCCCCGGCAGGTCTTGCCGATGAAAGCGGCGAGTTCGCCTGTGCCGACTTGAACTCCTCAAGGCTGAGGCCACCGCTTTTGTCGGTATCCCCCGCCTCGAACTTGGCTGCTCCTGCCTGCTGGAACTTTGCCCGCAGGGCTGAAAAGTCGGGCCCTCCGCCCGACAGTCCCTCGATTGACATTGTGAGGTCTCTCCCAATGCGTTGTGTCGCATGACCCGCGTTGGATCACGACCGCCGGCGAGTCCGGCGGCCCTGGGCAAACTCGCAAGGCCCGAGCCATGGCCGTTTTAAACACTTGTTTGAATTTGACTTGCTAGAGGGGTTTTGACCGCGAATAGGAGGGTGTTGGATGCGATCGCAAACATACCGCACGAGCACGCGTGTTCGGATTCTAGACGCCGCCAACCAGGCTTTTTCGGACCACGGCTATCACGGCACCAGCATTCGCCAAATCGTGGCAATAGCCGGCGTCAATGTCGCCGCCGTCAACTATCATTTCGGCGGCAAAGACGCGTTGTACCAGGCGGTTCTGGACGACGCCTTCGCTGAGAGCAATGTAGCCAACAGTCCGCCGTTGGAGGATCTGGATCCATCCTTGGGTCCCGAAGCCCGGATCCACGCCTACGCCAAGCGGCGAATTCTGTCCTCCGCCCGGACGAAGGCGTTTTTCCCCCCACGCATTGTCGGATGGGAAATCGTGTCCCCAAAAAAGGGCATACGCGCCATGATGGCCGGGCATATGGAGAAGATAGAAAACCTCCTGGGCCTGCTGATCTCGCCGATGGTCCCTCCCGACACACCAGCTGAAACCAGACAAATGGCGGCCCGCTGGTTCTTCGCGGCCAGCCTGCCACCGCCGCCGGTCGCACTGCTTCTGCGCGATTTGGCCAACAAGGAAGGGGCAGAACCAGACCTGGACGCCGCCGCCCACCGGCTCGCCGACGCTGCAGTCACCGGGCTACGGGCAATCATCGGTGGTGGTGGTGAGCAAAAGACATGAAACCAGTTGAGGTAGATTCATCGTCCCTAGCGCGTATCCAATCACGCAGCGTCCAGGCAAGATTCGAGCAAACCTGAACTCAGTCATCCTGAAACGGATATTTGAGTTTGGCATGAAAAACTCGCTCGCGGCCTTGGGGATTGCGAGGTTTAATGTAGTCCCTGATGCCCCGGACGTCGGCGACTGCGTCTTCAGATAGCCTAAGCGGCATCTAGGCCAATTTTGCGACGCGCCTGTTCGAGCGGTGTGTAGTCCGTTTCACCGCGTTCTTTCTTCGTAAGCGATTGCTTTATCTGATCATTCATCCATGCGCGATGCTCCAGCGTGACCTGGTGGTCCGGATCCGACCCGAGCAGTGCGTCGATGGCTGACGTGGACTTCGTTTCGCTCATGGGTCCAGCCTGGCATTGCAAGGATGAAAATTCACCTTTCGCTACAACCCCTCACCGCACCGAAATCGTCGGCGCCTGCCGCACCGTACCTTCCCCCAGTGCACCGATTACCTGATCGGCAATCGCCAGATAGGGCGCCGCTTCCGCATCCTCCGGTCTTGAGTGCACAATCGGCTCCCCGGCATCGGAGGTTTCCCGAATAGCCATATGCAGGGGAATCTCGCCCAGGAAGGGGCAGCCTAGCCGTTCGGCTTCCTCCCGCGCCCCGCCATGGCTGAATACCTCCGACCGTTCCCCGCATTTCGGGCACAGGAAGTAAGACATGTTCTCGATGATGCCCAGCACGGGCACATCGACCTTGCGGAACATGTTCAGCCCCTTGCGCGCGTCCAACAGGGCGATGTCCTGGGGGGTTGAGACGATCACCGCGCCGGACATCGGCACCTGTTGGGCCATGGTCAGCTGCGCATCCCCCGTGCCTGGCGGCAGATCGACGATCAGGTAATCCAGCGCACCCCAGTTCACGTCGCGCAGCATCTGGGTCAGGGCGCTCTGCACCATCGGGCCGCGCCAGATCATCGGGGTTTCCTCATCCACCAGAAAGCCGATGGACATCACGGGGATGCCGTGGCCGGTCATCGGATCCAGGCTTTTGCCGTCGGGCGAGTCGGGCTTGCCGGAAATCCCCATCATCCTGGGCATCGAGGGGCCATAGATATCGGCGTCCAACAAGCCCACCTTGGCGCCACGCGCCGCCATCGCCAGCGCCAGATTGGCCGACGTCGTCGATTTACCCACGCCGCCCTTGCCGGAGGCGACCGCCACGATGTGTTTCACATCCGGCGCCAATGTGCGCTTTTGCGGTGATTGGGGCTTGGCCGCCGGTGGAGGGGGCGTGGGCGAGGATGGGGTGGGTGAGGATGGCATGGTCGGGCCCGCGCTATGGGCCGTCAGCACCGCATTTACCCGCTCAACACCCGGCAACCCCTTCACCGCACGCTCGGCTGCCTGGCGCAAGGGTTCCAGCGTCGGGCCGCGCTTGGGGTCCACCTCGACGGCGAAACTTACCTGGCCATCTTGGACGGAAAGGCCGGTCACCATGCCGTTTGCGACAATGTCCTGTCCGCTGTTCGGATCCACCACCGTCTTCAGGGCGGCCAGAATCTGATCCTGATTGGGAGAGGGCATGCTTGAAAACTCCGCTGATTTGACAATATTGCGCCTAGCAAAATACGCCCGGCGCTGCTTGAAGGTGCCGCAGGCGGCCGATTCACATCACTGGAACCAGTCTCGCCCGATACACAACCGTTGGACAGTGTGATACTTAGGCGGCGCAACACCGTTGCAAGAGGTGCCGGCGCGAAAGTCGGCCAGTCCCTTTCACTAAACTTAGGATATAGCGCTTGATGCCTTGGAGCACGAAAGGCGGCGGAGGAGGCGGCGGCCCTTGGGGTTCGCCGGGCGGCGGAAACGGTCAGGGCCCATGGGGTGCTGGCGGCGGTGGCGGGGGCGGCGGCCCGACCCCGCCCGATTTCGAGGACATGATCCGCAAGGGTCAGGACCGCATGAAACGCGCCCTTCCCGGTGGGATGGGCAGCGGCAAGGGCATCCTGATCGTTGTCGGCATTGCCCTGATCCTGTGGCTGGCCACGGGCATCTTCCGCGTTCAGCCCGACGAACAGGGCGTGGTCATACGCTTTGGCCAATATGTCCGCACCGCCGGACCGGGGCTGCACTATCACCTGCCGTCCCCGATCGAGACGGTAGAGCTGCCCAGGGTCACGGTCGTCAACCGCATCGATATCGGCTTTGTCGGCACCAATGCCGGCACCTCGCGGGATGTGCCCGAGGAAAGCCTGATGCTGACGGGCGATGAAAACATCATCGATATCGATTTCACGGTCCTGTGGCGCATTTCCGATGCTCAGCAATATCTGTTCAACATCCGCGATCCTGCCGACACAGTGAAAACAGCAGCCGAGAGCGCCTTGCGCGAAATCATCGGCCGCACCGATATTCAGCCCGCCCTGACCGAGGCCAGGCAGGAGATCGAAAGCTCAACCCGTGAGCTGCTGCAAGAGACGATCGACGAATATGGCGCCGGCATCCTGATCACCGATGTTCAGTTGCAGCAGGTCGACCCGCCGCAGCCTGTCGTCGACGCGTTCAACGAGGTGCAGCGTGCCCGGCAGGACCGCCAGCGTCTGCGCAACGAGGCCGAAGCCTATCGCAACGACATCATCCCGAGGGCGCGCGGTGAGGCCGAGCGCCTGTCCCAGGAAGCTCAGGCCTATCGCGAACAGGTCGTGGCCCGGGCAGAAGGTGATGCCCAGCGCTTCCTGGCCGTGCTCGAATCCTATCGTTTGGCGCCGGGGGTTACCGCAAACCGCTTTTATCTTGAAACGATGGAAGAGGTATTCAGCGGCGTGAACAAGGTCATCATCGATCAGGAAACCGGCAGCGGGCAGGGGGTCGTGCCCTATCTGCCGTTGAACGAACTACAGCGCCGGTCGACCACGACCAGCCCGGCGGGAGAGTAAGCCATGAACCGTCGTCTTGGCATATTGGGCATCATCGTTGTGGTGGTCGGATTTATCGTCGCCAATGCCCTGTTCGTGGTCGATGAACGCCAGCAAGGCCTGGTGTTGCAGTTCGGCGCGCCCGTCCGGGTCGTTCAGGAACCGGGGCTGAACCTCAAGCTGCCCTTCTTCCAGAACGTCGTCTTCTACGAAGACCGCGTCCTGCCGGTCGATCCGCCGCCCGAACAGGTCATCCTGGCCGATCAGCGGCGCTTGGATGTCGATGCGTTTGCCCGATATCGCATCATCGACCCGCTGCTGTTCTTCCAGGCCGTGAACAACGAGGTTGTCGCGATTCAGCGGCTGTCGACCTTCATCAACGCCTCGCTGCGGCGGGTTTTGGGTAACGTCACCCAGGTGGAAATCCTGTCCGAGGAACGGGCGGACATCATGCGCCGCATCCGCAGTGAGGTGACCGCCCAGTCACGGCCGCTTGGGGTCGAGATCGTCGATGTCCGTATCGGGCGGGCCGACGTTCCCGCCGATACGGTCCAGTCGGTCTATGACCGGATGCGCTCGGAACGTGAACGGGAAGCTGCCGAATTCCGCGCCCAGGGGTTCGAACAGGCCCAGCAGATCCGCTCGCGGGCCGACCGTGAGCGCACGGTCATCATCGCCGAGGCTGAGCGTGACGCCCAGTTCGAACGCGGCGAGGGCGACCGTCAGTCGATCAAGCTGCTGGCCGAGGCCTTTGACCAGGATGCCGAGTTCTTCTCGCTTTACAGGTCGCTCCAGGCCTATCGCAACTCGCTGGGCAATGATGACACCACTTTGGTGTTGTCGCCGGACAGCGACTTCTTCCGGTACTTCGATCCTGGCGCGGATTTGCCGGGGGTATCGCCCAGTTCGACCGAGTAATCCCCCGACATCGGCTCAGGGACCGTTCGCGATGGGGGGCGCGTGCAAGAGATCTTAATGGCCTTGGCGCTGATTTTGGTCATCGAAGGCCTGCTCTACGCGGCCATACCGGACCAGATGAAGGCGCTGCTGGCCCAAATGCGCGATATGCCGGCCTCGACCTTGCGTCAGGCCGGCCTTATCGCCGCGGTAATTGGGATTATCTTGGCTTACCTCATCCGCGGATTTCTTTAATGTGTGTTGAGGCGTTGTTAACGGTTACGGACTTGTGATGGGCCCCAACCGTTGGGTTCGCCTCATTCCGATCCAATTTTCACGTTTGGATACACCATCATGCCAAAGGGCTTTGCCGGCCGCCCTCCATTCCGGCCAGGCCCATGGGATTTCACATCGGGACGCACTTGAATGACACGCCACGCCCAGCTTGCCCGCCACCAGACCGCCATGCGCCAGCACGCCCCCAATCGGGCGAGGGCCCGTGCCCTCGCTGCTGAGGGTCAACGGCAAACCGCCATCTGGTTTGCTTGGATCGCGACCGGGCTTTTGGCCTTTGCCCTGGTGTTTTCCTTCTCAAGCACGGCCCCGGCTCACGAAGGTCACGCCGATCTGGCCGAACGTCTTTTGCCGGCCGTCGTGAACATTTCGACCTTGCAACGGTCGCGTCAGGCCGAAGGACCGGAAATTCCGCAATTTCCCGAAGGCTCACCATTCGAGGACTTCTTTCGCGACTTTCTCGAACGCCAGGAACGCAATGGACAGCCGCAACGGCGGGCCAATTCCCTCGGCTCGGGCTTCATTATTTCCAGTGATGGGCTGGTGGTGACCAACTATCACGTCATCGAAGGGGCGGACGAAATCACCGTCATCCTGCAGGACGACACCAATCTTGAAGCCGAACTGATCGGCCATGACGAAAAAACCGACATCGCCGTCCTGCGGGTCGACAGCGACGAAGCCCTGCCATCTGTTCCCTGGGGGGACAGCAACGCCATGCGCGTCGGCGATCAGATCGTGGCCATCGGCAACCCGTTCGGTCTGGGCGGCACGGTCACGGCGGGCATCATTTCCGCCCGCCAGCGCGACATCAACGCCGGCCCCTATATCGACTATCTTCAGACCGACGCCTCGATCAATCGGGGCAACTCCGGTGGGCCTATGTTCAATCTCGATGGCGAGGTGATCGGCATCAACACCGCCATCTATTCGCCGTCCGGCGGTTCGGTCGGCATTGGCTTTGCCATCCCCTCGGCCCAGGCGAGCGTCATCGTCGACCAGCTCGTGGAATTCGGCCGCACGCGCCGGGGCTGGCTTGGCGTGCGCATCCAGCAGGTAACCGACGAGATTGCCGAAAGCCTGGATCTGGGCCAGGCGCGCGGTGCCTTGGTCGCCAGCGTTACGCCCACGGGCCCGGCCGAAGACGCCGGAATCCAGCAGGGCGATGTGATCATCGCCTTCGATGGCAAGGACGTCACTACCTCGCGCACGCTGCCCCGCATCGTCGCCGAAACGCCGGTCGGCAAGGCTGTCAGCGTCCAGGTTTTCCGAGCCGGCGACACGGTTGAAATCCCGGTCACGTTGGGCGAGCTGGAAGCAGCCGAAGATCAGGGCCTGCTGGCCGCCGTGCCGCCCGGTGAAGACGTGCCCGATGCCCAGGTCGCCGAGGAGCTTCAGGATCTCGGCCTCACCCTGTCCGACATGAACCCTTCGATCCGCGAGACCTACGAGATCGACGAATCCGTCAACGGCGTGGTGATCGCCGAGGTTGATCCGGGCAGTGCCGCCGCCGAACGCGGTCTGGAGCCCGGCGAGGTCATCGTCGAAGTCGGCCAGGAGGAGGTGGAGACCGCCGCCGACGTGGTCGACAAGGTCCAGCAAGCCCGAGAGGCAGGCCGCAAATCCGTCCTGCTGCTGGTCGAACGCGACGGCGAACTCCGTTTCGTCGCCTTGCGCGTCGGCACCAGCTAGGCCGCCAATGCCATACCAAGCGCCGGTTCGCGATTGAGCGCGGCCGGCCCAGGACCCATGTATATCCCCAAAGGGGGTATCCATGGTCCAACGGCGCATTTTCCTGTCGGGCATCCTGGCCTTCGGCCTGCCATTGGCAGCCATGGCTCAGGACATCGACACCACGCCCGCCCAGCTCGACGACGGTTGGGCGGTGGCCGAGACCGCTGAGGCCGGTCTCGATCCGGACATCCTTTCAACCCTCGTCGACAGGATCGATTCAGGCTGGATCCCGAACGTCCACGCCGTGGTGATCGAGCATGACGGCCGGCTGGTTTTCGAACGATACCGGCCCGGCGAGGACGAAAACTGGGGCGAACCGCTCGGCCGCGTCGAACATGGTCCCACAACTCAACACGACCTGCGCTCGGTCACCAAGAGTGTGACGGCCGTGCTTCTCGGCATCGCACTTGGCGACGCCGCCGAGGAAGCGCTTGAGCGCCCGATCACCAGTTTCTTTCCCGGTCACGAAACTTTCGGGACCGAGCTGGAGGGCGTCACGCTTCACCATGTGCTGACGATGACCGCCGGGCTTGAGTGGAACGAGATGACAGTCCCCTATACCGACCGCAGCAACGACGAGGTTCAGCTCTACTATACCGACGATCCATTCGGACTCGTGCTGGCCCGCGATGTCATCGAAACGCCCGGCGGCCATTGGTACTACAATGGCGGTCTGACGCAGCTCACCGCCGGCGTCATCGAAAATCTTACCGGCAAACCGCTCGACGATTTTGCCGAGGAGGTCCTGTTCGGCCGGCTCGGCATCACCGACTATTCCTGGAACCGCTCACCGCTCTGGGCCTCGGACGCCTCTCCCAGCGCTGCCTCGGGCTTGCGTCTGCGGGCACGGGACCTTGCCAAAATCGCCTCGGTAATGCTGCATGATGGTCAGTGGCAGGGGCGTCAGATCGTGCCGGCCGCTTGGGTCGACGCCTCGGCCACCCGACACGTCCAGACCGTCCCCTGGTGGCCCGGAACCTACGGTTATGGCTATTTCTGGTATCCCGGCACGCTGAGTTGGGGTCAAGACGTGATCCGCGCGTCCGGCAATGGCGACCAAGCGATCTTTGTCCTGCCGGATGAGAAGGTGGCGATCACGGTCTTCGCCGGCAACTACAACGATTTCAGCCACGCCACCGCCGACCGGATCATGGGCCTGATCGCCCAGGCACTGCCCTGAGTAAAGGCCACCGGCAGGTGGCCTCTCGCCTCCTATTGGCCAAGCTGGGCAATCACCGCCCCAGTGAAGGCGCGCGTGCCGTTAGTGCCTCCAAGATCGCGTGTCCGCTGCGCCGGAACGGCCAGAACCGCTTCTAGCGCCGCCTCAATGGCTGCGGCGGCCTCCGTCAGCGCCTCGTCCTTCTGCCGTCGGCCCATCCAGTCGAGCAGCATGGCGGCCGATCCGATCAGCGAGGTCGGGTTGGCGATATCAAGACCGGCGATGTCGGGTGCCGAACCATGCTGCGCCTGCGCCATGGCACGGCCGACCCCGACATTCAGCGAGGCGGCCAGGCCCAGGCTGCCTGACAGTTCGGAGGCCAGGTCGGACAGGATGTCGCCGAACATGTTGGTCGTAACGATGACATCGTGCCGGTCGGGGGCCCTTACCAGGTGGGCGCACATCGCATCGACCAGCTGCTCCTGATACTCGATGTCGGGATTCTCATCGGCAACCTGCCGGCAGCACGCCAGGAACAGCCCGCAGGTGGTGCGCATCACATTGGCCTTGTGCACGGCCGTCACCCGACCGCTCCGGGTCTTGGCGATGCGGAACGCTTCGGCCGCGATTCGCATGCAGGCCTGCCGCGTGATCCGGCGAAAGGCCATGGCGACATCCTCGGTCACCATGATCTCGCCCGGACCCTGAAACAGGTTGCGGTCGGCATAAAAGCCTTCGGTGTTCTCGCGCACGACCACCAGATCCAGCGGAACGCCGGCCTTCGGCGGAATGCCCGCGCGGCTGCGGGCCGGGCGGATATTGGCATATAGGTCCAGGCGCTTGCGCAGCTCGCCCGACGGGTTCAGCCCGCCTTCCTCTCGCGGGGGATAGTCATTGTGCGAGACAGGCCCCAGCACGATGCCATCACAGGCCTCAACCCGCGCCATTGCCTCGTCGGGAAAGGTGGACCCATGCGCTTCCAGGGCATCGAACCCAACCGGTACCTCGTGAAGCGACAGTCCCAGATCGAACCTGTCCGAAGCAACCTCAAGGACGCCCCGTGTCGCTCGGGAAATCTCCTGGCCAATCCCGTCGCCGGCCAATAGGGCGATGTTTCGCAAACCCGTTTCTCCGCTGATGATCGGCCAACCTACGCCGCCTTTCCTGAATTGCCATCACCTCAACGGGCAGGGTCAGTCACGCCGTCACACTGGCTTCTCAAGGTACCAGACCTGTTCCACCGGGAACTGTTTCGCCCACTCGGCGGGGACAAAACCGCGCATTTCCGTTTCGGACTCCGGGGCAAAAATCTCTTGATAGTGCCGAACGGCAAACCCGATCTCAGCGAACAGGTCCATCCAGCCGGATATGGTCAGGTTGAAGCACACCCCGCTCGGGTCGAGCTCGACCTTGGTCCAGTCCGCGCCCCACATGTCGCGATAGGGCCGTTGCAGGGTCATCTCGCAGGGCGCGCCGTTGGTTGGGGAGCAGATCAGCACCATCGGGTGGTTCCCCAAGAACACCAGCCTCCCGCCCGGGCGCAGCAGGCGCCAAGCCTCTCGCAGCCAAACGCCGGGCGGGCACCAGATGGCCGCGCCATATTCGGATATCGCGAAATCGAAGCTGCAGTCTGCCAGCCCGGTTTCCTCGGCGTTCCCCTCGATGAAAGTGATGTCGGCCCCGTGTTCCTTCGCCAGCCGGCGGGCCGTGGCTAATTGAGCGGGCGAAACGTCAATCGCCGTCACCTGCGCCCCGCGCCGTGCCATCCAGCCAGCCACATATCCTGTCCCGCAACCCAATTCGATGGCGTCTTTGTTCGCCAGGTCCGCCGGAAGCAGGCTCAGCTCTTCCTCAGATATTTGCCAGTTCCCCCAAGCGGGCGTTTCGGACCGCCAGGCGTGCTCGCCCCCGATAACCCAGTTCTTGGCGTCCGCGTCCCAGACGTCTCGATTGATGGCAACATGGTCGCGGCTCATCGGCTTGGCTCCTGTTTGTCAGAAGCGCTGCCCATACCACGGGCTCTTCGCCGAAAAGTAGTCCAAAAAATGGAGTGATCCCGTCGTGGCGACGCAAGGTGTCCTACGGCTGGCCTTTGGCTTTCATCGCATCCATCAGATGGTTCAACGCCTCAGCCATCTGCCGCTGTTGTCCGGCATTAAGGCTTTCCATCAACCCCATCAGATGGTCCCGCTGAACCTTGGCAGCCTCAGTGAACAGGATATCGCCGTCAGGGGTCAGCTCAACGAGGGTCGATCGCCTGTCCGTCGGGTGCGGGCGACGGGTGGCGAGGCCGTCCTTCTCCAATCCATCGACCAGCGTCGTGATATTGCGTTTGGTGACACACAGGCGATCTGCCAGTTCCGCCATGGACAGCGAGCCGCCCTGCTTCAACGCCTGCAGGATTTGAAAGCGCGCCGGAGACACGTTCACCTTGGCCAGCCCCTCGCGCAAAAACCGCACAAAGGGCGGAACGAACCGACAAATTGCGTCAGCGGCAGGGTTGGTCGTCTTTCGCGCTATCATTTAGTGAATATATACACTATATATAATTACACCGTGTACCTATGACGCAAGGCGCCCCGAATGGCCGTTACCGACGCAAATTGGACCGTCATCACAGGATCGACGGGCGGAATAGGAAGCGAAATCGTCAACAAGCTCGCTGCACGCGGTGATGCCATGATTTTGGTAAACCGGTCGGACGCCAAGGCGAAGGCACAGTGTGCCGAAATCCTCTCCTCGCATCCAGGATCGAAGATCGAATTGGTCACAGCCGATCTGATGGATACGGCACAGATTGCCGAGGCCGCGAAACGCATCGGCGATCTTCCGGGGCGCGTGGATGCTCTCTACAACAATGCCGGTATTCTAACCTCGGACAAGATCCTCAGCGCCCAAGGCTTCGAATCCCAATTCGCCGTAAACGTCTTGGCATCCTACCTGTTCATCCGAGCCTTGCGCGAAAAGATGGCGCGGGCGGCGGGCGAAACGCCGGCGATGATCGTCAACCTTTCCTCAAGTGCGATCACGCCCCTGAAAAAGCTTGAGTTGGACAGCCTTGCCAATCCAGCGACGGTTGGTGGGCTGATGAAAACATATGCTCAAACCAAGCTGGCTGTAACGACGTTGGCACCGGCCCTCGCGAACGAGCTGAAGTCGGAAAACATTCTGATCCGGGCCATTGATCCTGGCGCGACCAAAACCGACATGACGACCAGCGGGAATTCGGCGATGCCAAAAGTCCTGGCTTGGCTGGCGCCGCTGCTGTTTAGCCCCGCTGACAAACAAGCGGCCAAACTGGTCGACAGTGCGGATCCTGCTGCATTCGACGGCCGTACCGGGATCTATGTTGCCAACCGTCGGGAAAAGAAGATGCCCGCGCCGGCAACAGACACCATCGTTCAGCGCGATCTCATTTCACTATTGGATCGCTTGCTAGCGGGCACCTAGCGCACCCGTTCAGTTACGGCAGTCCTCTCACTAGAGAATTGTGTGGATCGACAAGCGCTCGCCACACCCAAATTTGTACTTGATTGGGTAATGTTATAACATTACCAACCATCGGGCGAGTTGACCTCGACAACACCCTAACACCCTATCGAATCCGCCATGGAGATTTCGCCCATGCAACCCAGCCGTCTGCCGGTCACTGTTCTGTCCGGCTTCCTTGGGGCCGGCAAGACCACGCTCCTCAACCGCGTGCTCAACAACCGCGAGGGGCGCCGCGTCGCGGTGATCGTCAACGACATGTCCGAAGTGAATATCGACGCCGATCTGGTGCGCGCCGATACCGAGCTTTCGCGCACCGACGAGACCTTGGTCGAAATGTCGAATGGCTGCATCTGCTGCACCCTGCGGGACGATCTGCTGGCCGAGGTGCGCCGCCTGGCGGCCGAAGGGCGCTTCGACTACCTGTTGATCGAGTCCACCGGCATCTCCGAACCGTTGCCCGTCGCCGCCACCTTCGACTTTCGCGACGAGGATGGCGTGAGCCTGTCGGACGTCGCGCGGCTGGACACGATGGTGACGGTCGTCGATGCCGTGAACCTGCTGGGCGATTATTCCAGCCATGATTTCCTGAGCGATCGGGGCGAGACCCTAGGCGAGGAGGATGAGCGCACGCTCGTCCATCTTCTCACCGATCAGATTGAGTTCGCTGACGTGGTGGTGCTGAACAAGGTCGCCGATGCGACCGAGGAGCAGGTCGACGCGGCGCGCAAAATCATCCGCAGCTTGAATGCCGATGCCCAGATCATCGAAACCAACCATTCCGACGTGCCGTCCGACACAATCCTCGATACCGGGCTCTTCGATTTCGAGAAGGCGCACCAGCACCCGATGTGGGTGAAGGAGCTTTACGGTTTTGCCGATCACGTGCCGGAAACCGAGGAATACGGCGTTCAGAGCTTCGTCTATCGCGCCCGCCGCCCCTTCGTACCGGAGAAAATCCACGCACTGCTGAACGGGGAGCTGCCCGGCGTCATTCGCGCCAAGGGGCATTTCTGGATGGCCACGCGGCCCAACTGGGTGGCGGAATTCTCACTCGCCGGCGCCCTGTCCAGCATCAAGCCGCTGGGCAGCTGGTGGGCGGCCGTTCCCAAAGAGCGTTGGCCGGACCATGAGGGCACGCGATCCATGATTGCCGACCAATGGCAGGAACCGTGGGGCGACCGGCGGCAGGAGATCGTTTTCATCGGCAGCGGGATCGACTGGGCGCATCTGAAGGCCAGGCTCGATGCATCGCTGCTGCCGGCCGTCGTCGCGGGCGGTCCAGACTCCTTGCCCGATATGCCGGATCCGTTTCCGGTCTGGCGGTACGCCGAGGCAGCCGCATGACCCTGGTTCAAGAAATTGAGAGAGACATCACCGTCGGTGTCGGCGTGGCGTACACGCCCGAGGCGCTGTCTGCGTTTGTCCGCCCCGATATCGCCGCTGCGATCTGGCGCCGCCAGCCATTGCCCGGCTTTCAAACTTGGATCGACGCGCTCGATCCCGATCGGTTGCCGGAGGCGCGCGTAACCCTGCGCCCTGAAGATGCGCGTGAGACGATCACTCAAATCTGCGAGGTAACCGAAACGCCGGACTGTCCCGAACGGCAGACGCTGATTGACGACGCGGCCGCCCTGGTGGACATTTTTTCCGGGCTGACGCAATCGCGCTATCTCCAGCTGCGGTTCGACGTGATCACGACCAACGCGTGCCGCAAGTTTCATGTCGACGTCGTCACGGCGCGTCTGGTCTGCACCTACCGTGGAACCGGCACGCAATACGGTATCGCCACCGACGGAGCCGACCCTGGCCGTATCTTCACGGTGCCCACCGGCGCGCCGATTCTGTTGCGCGGCAAGCTTTGGCCGCCACGACCGGATTCTGGCCTGCTGCACCGCTCCCCGCCCATCGAGGGCACGGGCGAAACACGGCTTGTTTTGGTCCTCGATCCCGTCAGCAATTTGGATGACGACCGCTGACTGGCACCGTCGATCTACCCATCCAGGCGCGATGAACCTCTTGACCGAGAGGACTGACAGTCCTCTCGATCAGCTTTTCTCGGCATGATATCGGCAGTCTTGTTCCTGAACGGGTAGGGCTCCGATTGGACTGGGACGCCCAGATGCCCAAACTCGGCTTTCGCGAGCAGCTGAACTACTTCGTCGAGGCGACGTGAATCGCTGGCCGATCCCGCGAGGGATTTGGGTGGTGGAACCGATCCTTACCTAACCGACCTTGGAGAACGCCATCAGGTTGTATGGCGCGGGCCGACCCCCTATGTAAATAATATTAACATTGGGGGCTGCGCCAATGCGGACGTTATTAAGTTTGGGTCTAACCTGCCTCGCCATCATCGCATTCGGCTCCGACCCGTCGCAGGCCCAGACCGGCCCTGAAGCCGCCGGAACTGTCGTCGAAATCGACGTGCCGGCTCCCTCGTTGGACGGCAATCTTCTCGACAGCCCCAGCATACAAAGCGCCGCCGTCTATCTGCCGCCGCAGTACAGCCAGCAGCCAGAAAGCCGCTTTCCCGTCGTGTATCTGCTGCACGGCATCTTCGACAACTATGGCGTTTGGACCGATCATTTCGAGGTTCCGGCCATCATGGACCGTCTGATCGCAGAGGGCCGGATACCGGACTTGATCGTCGTCATGCCGAATGGCGGCAACAGGTACGGCGGTGGATTTTATCGAAACTCGCCCGTCAGCGGGAACTGGGCCGACTTCATCGCGGACGATCTGGTTGGGTTCATCGATGGGCAGTTTCGCACCATTCCAGTTCACGCCAGCCGTGCCGTGCTGGGCCATTCGATGGGTGGGTACGGGGCGCTTCATCTGGCGATGACTCGCCCGGATGTCTTCTCTGTGGTTTGGGCACTCAGCCCCTGTTGTCTTGCCGCAAACGACGATCTGAGTTTTGGCAACGACGCCTGGCGACGCGCGGCGGCGGTGACCGGGCCCGAGGATCTGCAAGATCTGATCGATGGCGGCGATTTCTATCCCATCGCCGCGCTCGGCGTCTTGGCCGCCTTCAGCCCGGATATTGAAGCCGCCCCCACCTTTGGCGACTTTCCCTTCGAGATTGTCCGCGGCGAGGTCGTTCTCGAAGAGGCGGCCTTCGACCGGTATCTTGACGCCTTGCCGGTCCGCCAGGTGCGCGCCGCCCGCGAAAACCTTCGCGGCCTGCGGGGATTGGCGATCGGGGTCGGCCTTGGCGATCAGTTCCTGCACATCCCGACCGGGACACTAGAGTTTTCGCAACGCCTAGGCGCCGAGCGCATTCCACATCGGCTGGACGTCTATGCGGGCGATCATCGTCAGCAAGTCGCCGAGCGATTGGAAAGCATCGTGTTGCCTTGGGCTGCCGAGCGCTTAGCATCTGCGGAATAGACCGCCGCCGCGGCCGCTCGGCAACCGGCACGAAAGGAACGACACCTGCTGAAATTCATCGGTCAACTCACCGCCGTTTTGATCTTCCTGGCCGGGACGGCCAGCGCTGAAGACTCGGTGTATATCGGTGACGTTCCATTGCCGGACGACGCGGTCGTGTCGTCGCAAGCGGAGTCGGCGTATTCCGGAGTCTGGGTTGGACAGTGGGACAATCAGAAGAACCACATCCTTATTGTCGAACGCCTTGGCGATGATGGGTTTGCGGACGTGGTCTATGCCGTCGGCAGGGACCTGAACAATGTCGGTCGATGGTTCAGACGGACGGCAAAGATCGAGGATAACGCTTTGGTCTTCGCGGATGACGGTTTCCCCGCGCGCTATTCCCTATCTGAAACCGGCCGCATGCGCGGCGTTTTTGCCGACAACAAGAGTTTTGCGATCCTGGAACGCCAGCAGCTTCCAGCCCTGTTGGCATCCCCGGACGACAACTGGTTTTCGGTCGGCGAGCTTGAGTTCCTAGACACCGAGTTGGTCGAAGACGGCAAGCCGATCAAGCTCGCAACGGTTGTCTATCGCCCTAAGGGGGACGGCCCGTTCCGTCTCGCGGTCGTTCACCACGGATCGACCGGCTCCGGCAAGTTTCCGACGGATTTTCAGTGGGTCTGGAGCCATGACTGGTTTGCCGACATTTTGAACGCCGATGGCTGGCTCGTCGCCTTCCCACAGCGGCGCGGCCGTGGCCAATCGGACGGGCTGTACGATGAAGGGTTCGCAGAAGACCGATCGCAAGGCTATTCACCCGAGGCGGCGCTATCGATTCCTGGCGCCGAGAGAGCGCTGACGGACGCAAATGCCGCGCTGTCGGCTCTGCGACTGCGGCCCGATGTGGACTCCGGCAAAGCCCTGCTTGCCGGTCAGTCGCGTGGGGGTGTCGTCGCCATCCTGCAGGCCGGCCATGACCCGCAGGACTTTACCGGCGTGATCAACTTCGTCGGCGGCTGGGTGAGCGAGGGATGGGGCGAGCCAGCGATCAACCCCACGCTCTTCAGGCGGATCGGATCCTTTGGCGGCCCGGTTCTGTCGATCTACGGCGAGGAAGACTCGTTGTACAGCGTCGAGCATGCCAAATCGAACGTCGCCGAAATGGAGGCAGTCGGTGCCGACAGCCAGCTGCATGTGGTGAAATTGCCTGGCCACGGAAACGGGCACTGGGCCATGTACAGGCCGCCCCTTTGGGAGGCGGTCGTCAGCGAGTTTCTGGCAAAGGTTGAATGAGTCTTCCGCGCTGGCGCTCGGCCGAGACCGTCTGTGTGGTTGAGGCCCCCCACCTCCCAGATCCCCCCTTGTCCAGGGCGATGTGGATGAGGGTTGTGACGGCGGCGCAGGCTATTGCTGGCGCGAGGACTAGGCGCGGTTCCGTAAACAGAAAGGCACGGTACTCGTAAATCATCGCACCCCATTCCGGGCGCCCGGTATCGGCGGACAATCCGATGAAGCCCAGGGACGCCACCAGCACAACGGCCCGCCCCGCATCCGCGCCGGCCAACGCACCGATCGCAGGCCACGCATTGGGCAGCATGTGACGTCGGACGGCAGAGGGCAACGAGACGCCCAGCGCCGCGCTTGCCCGCCAGTAGTCCTCGCCTCTGATCCGGTCGAAAAGCGCCCCGATGGTGAGCGCATAGGGCGCCCACGTCGTGACCAAAAGGGCCATCGCCACGGTCCAAACCCCGGCCCCCAGCAAAGCCGACAGCACCAGCGCCGTCACAAGGGTCGGAACGGCCAGGGCGGTTTCGGCCAGCCAGGACGCGGCGTGTCGAAGGGGCGGCGGTCCCAGCGCGATGACACCACCCATGATCAGGCCAAGGCCGATCCCCCCCGCCAAGACGATGCCAATCGCCATGAGCGAGGGTAGCGCGCCAAAGGCAACTCGTGTCGCAAGGTCACGTCCCAGATGGTCGGTGCCCAGAAGATGGTCGATCGACGGGGTGGCCAGGCGCGCTGAAAGATCGATGGCGTGCGGGTCCGCCAAGGTGCCGAACACTGTGGCGATCAAAAAGGCACCCGCCGCCAAGGCACTGGAGATCAGAACGGTGCGTTTCATTCCAACCTCGGATCCAGAGAATATCGGAGTATCCGCGCGCCTTGCAGGACCAGGGCAACCCAAAGGGCGACCAGCGCGATAAAGGGCTGCAGAACAGCATAGTCCCGATGGTTCACAGCCTGCACCACCCGCTCAGAGACGCCGGGGACGCCGAAGACGATTTCCGCCACGGCGGTCCCTCCGACGATCCAGGCCAATTCGGGGGCCAGCCCCGCGATCAGGGTCAACGCACCGGCGGCGCGCCCGTGGTGCCAAAGGGCCCCGGTTGGCGTCCGCCCTTTGCCCAGCGCGGTCCAGTAGTAGGGGCTGTGCCTCACCTCCAAAAAACCGGCCCTGGTCAGTCGGGACACTGAGCCGAGTGAGAAGAAGCCGACCAGCAGCATCGGAAGAAGGACGCGCTCGGCGGGACCGCCGCCAAACACGTTGATCCATCGCAGTTGGACACCAAGCACCCAAAGCAGAACCAGGCCGACGGCGAATGCCGGCAGGGATTGCCCCGCGACGGTCAACACCCGGGAGGCCGTGTCGGCATACCCGCCGGGTCGGCGGGCCGCCAGAAATCCAAGGGCGTATCCCCCGGTCACGGCAAGCAGCATGCCCCCAAAGCCGATCGCAGCGGAATAGGGCAGGCGAGCGGCGAAATCTTCTGCCACCGGGCGGCCGGTTTCAAAAGATACCCCCCAATCGAACATGAGAAACCCGCTGAACCAGTGCAGAAACTGGGAGCCCAAGCCACCGTCCAGGCCCCAGTGAGCCCGATAGGCGGCGACGATCTCAGGCCCGGAACGGACATTTGCTTGGTTGAGAAAGACCTCCACCGGATCGCCTGGCATCAGCCGCAAAAGGAAGAAGGCGGCGGCAACAACGGCTAACCAGGACAGGGCAAACCGTCCAACCTTCTGGGCCGCCGCCTTTGGGATCATTTCGTGGCCACCAGATCGGGCCGGATGACGTAGTAATCCGAACCCCAAGGCTCGTATCCCGCCAAGGCCGGGGACAGGCCCACATGCCATTCCGGGGTTACGAGGAACGAGACGGGCGCGTCCGCGGCGATCATCTGCTGCGCTTGCCGGGCCAGATCGGTGCGCACCTGCGGATCGCCCTCGGCGCGGAGATCGGCGATCAGTGCGTCATACTCCGCATTCGACCAGCCGCTGTAATTGCGGGCGGCGCCGGTTTCAAAGAACAGCGATAGGAAATGGCCGGGATCGCCCGCCGGCGCCGTGTGCTGTGCCCACAGGTACAGATCGAACTCCCCACTGCCCGCGAGGTCGCTGGGGCTTTCGGTCACTTGCGTGGTGACCGCGATGCCGATCTCGGCCAGAGCCGCGCGGATGACCGGCTGGAACGTCACCAGGTCGGGCCGTTGGGGATAGGCGTATAGGACCAGCTCCAGCGCCGTACCGTCGCGGCTGCGCATGCCGTCCGCGCCGAGGGTCCAGCCGGCCTCGTCCAGCAGCGCGGCAGCGGCGGCTGGGTCATGGGCCAATTCCCCCGGCGCCGCGAAGGGAAAGCCCTCGGCGAAGGCCCCGGTGGCGGGCACGCCGGCCTGGGCCGCCGTCACCAAATCGGCGCGGTTAACGGCAAGGTCGATGGCCTTGCGCACGCGCGCATCGGCCAAGGCTGGCGAGCGCGTGTTCATCCACATCATGTATTGATAGGCGACCGGGAACGTGACGGTTTCGCCCTCGACCGCCTCCAGCATGGCCAGCGTCTCGACGGGCAAGTTGAAGGCCATATCGAGCTCGCCCGAGGCGAAGGCTAAGGCCAGCGATTGCCCATCGGAGATCCGGCGCAAGGTCACGTTTGGACGGTTCTCGGCGCCCGCATAGTGCGCGTTGGGCACCATCTCAATCGAACCGCCGGGCTCAAAGCTCTCGACCGCGAACGGCCCGGTGAAGATCGGCGTGTCCCCATCCAGGCGATAAACCGGAAAGGCCCATTCGGCCAGGATCGAGGGCAGGATCGTGGTCGGCTGTTCGGTTTCAACGGTCAGCGTTCCCTCATCGACCGCGGTGAAGATCAACCGCCCCGCCGATGCCTGGGCCGAAGGGTTGCTTTCCGCCGTGCGGTTCAGCGCTTCGGCAACGGCCGCGGCGGTCACCGGTGTGCCGTCCGAAAAGAACCGGTCGCGGGCCAGCTCTATGGTCCAGGTGCCATCGTCATTGGCCGTCGCCGATGCCGCCAGGTTGGGTACAACCTCGCCGTCCCGCGAAACGCGGAACAACTGCTCGCCGATGCCATGGCTGACCACGGCCCAACCGTTGGACCCCTCGGCGGGATCCAGGCCCGATGCCAGAAAAGTCTGGCCAATGGTGACGTCGCGCGCCTGCGCCGTGATTGGGGCAAGCGAGGCCGCCAGGATCACCGTTGCGGCAAGCGCGCGTCGCAAACGGTTGGATAAGGTTACGTCAGGGTGGTCCACCGAAGCTGCCTCTCTAAATGGCGGGGGCAGGTCGGTCCCATCGGCTCAACAGCCGCTATGGTGCGCATAGAAGATGACGGCCAACTGGCGTCAAACATCGGTACCCTCCCACCAGGACACCCCGCCTGGTTGATCGCAAGTGACCAGCAGGCAGGTCTCCTGACTTGCGGGGCATCGTTGGCGCCGGCCTTCCCAACCGCAGGCGCGGTCAGTGGCATCTGTGGCGTCAACGCACCGCTTACAGTTGCGGGGGCAGTCGAGGTCTTGGGTGGTTCACCCGCACCTCATTCCCTCTTAGCGCCACCGGGAAGTGGCGACCGTGCTGACCAAACAAACAGACCGGATCGGCCCGGCCATGTCAATTGGCCGTGCCGGCCGCTGGCGTGGTTGACCTAATGCAAGGGACGTCGTCGTATGCCGGCGTGATTGACATCGTAAACGGCCTGCTACTCAGAGATCGGCACGTTCTCCTCGCCCTCCGGTCGGCAAACCGCCGCAACTATCCAAATGTCTGGAGTTTCCCCGGCGGGCACGTCGAGCCGGGTGAGACGCTTGAGCAAGCGCTTACGCGGGAACTGTCGGAGGAGATTGGCGTTCGACCCGCCTCGATGGTGTTTCTTCAATGCCTTGAGGATCGGCCGCCCAGTTCCGACCGTATCACGACGTTCCATCTGTTTGCCGTCGATGATTGGCAAGGGGAGCCCGCCATCCTGAACGACGAACATGCGGAACTGCGTTGGGTCAATCTGGCGGCAGCTGCCAAGATGCAAGGACTGGCGCTGCCCGCCTATGTCGACATATTTGAGTCGTTGGCGTCAGCGTAGGGTTCTGACCCCTACGACGCGCTCGCCAGGAATTAGGGAGCGGACAGGAGCAACAGCATGCTCAGCTACATCAGAATCGGGGCCAATGACATCCCGCTCTCAGGCCGTTTCTATACGGCCATCCTGACCCCACTCGGCTACAGAAAGAGGGAGGTACCCAATGGCATCGAATTCACCTTCCCGGACATGACCGGCCAGCCCCGCGGCCCCGCCGCGGTCTATGTGGGGAAACCATTCGATGGGAAGGAGGCAACGGTCGGCAACGGCTCCATGACGGCCTTCGAGACCGAAACGCACGAGATGGTTCGCACCCTTCACGCTGCCGGCCTTAAGGCGGGCGGCTCCGACGAAGGCGCGCCCGGTTTCCGGGCCGCCTACAGCAATCACTTCTATGTCGGATATCTCCGCGATCCCCTGGGCAACAAGGTCGCGATCTTCTGCGCGAACCCGGCAGAGGGAACACGGGCCGTACGCCGGCAGTAGCAACCAGCCGCCTGACTTGACAACATATGAACAGTTGTTCATATGTTGGGTATGACGAGTTATGACCTGCAGCATGATCAAACGACGGTGCTGGCCGAAACCTTCGGCCTGCTCGCGGATCCGACGCGTCTGTCGATTGTGATTGCCTGCATGGATCAGGAGCGATCGGTTGGCGAGATAGCGGAAAGCCTTGGCTCTTCAGCCTCTCTCACCAGTCACCATCTCAGGTTGCTCCGCTCAGCCCGAATCCTGACATCCGAAAGACGCGGCAAACAGGTGTTCTACGCCATGTCGGACAGCTGCGTGCACAGCGTCCTAAAGATCATGATCGAGCACCTGTTCGTGCACGACCACGACGACAGCGAAACCTGATAGGAGGCCCTCAATGCCAACCGTGACCCAGCAGAAATGCGCCTGCGACACCTGCGTTTGCATTGTCGCAATCAACGATGCCGTGAAGAAAGACGACAAAAACTATTGCAGTGCAGCCTGCGCGGATGGCCATCCGGATGGATCCGGATGTGGTCATTCAGGATGTGCTTGCGACAGCTAACGCTGAAGATTTGATGGTGCCCGCAATCAAGGTTGGTCGCGGGCACCCGTCAAATTGACGCGACCCCTACTCTGCCGTGAGCTGACCGGTCACGCCGGTCCAGTCCTCGAGGTGGTAGATGTGGGTGATCAGCCCGTCGTCGACGGTCACGATGTCGATCGACATGGCCTCAAATCCGTTGCCTGTCGCCGGATCAACGCCAAGGAACGGGCCCATGGGCGTGCCCGTGAAAGTCCCGCGCACAACATAGCGGCCGTCATCTGTTGGAATGATCTCTTCCGGCGTCCAGGTCAGGTCAGGCACAGCCTGCCCCAGAAACGCGATCGTGTTGAGCATGCCTTGCGCACCTTCGCCACCGGGAGGTGTCGGGATCGAGACGACGTCCGGTGAGAATAGCTCGAAATACCGTTCCTCGGTCGTTCCGGCCGGATCGGAGAGAATGTCGGTATAGAAGGCGCGCACCGTGTCGATGTCTCCGGCGAAGGCCGGCCCGACGAGCGTGGCCAGCGCGACGGCGGCAGCTGCGAGGGTCTTGTTCATAATCAAGGATCCTTTCGAGGGTTGCGAAGCATGTGGTACGCGCGGCCGTGCCCGGGCGGTCAGGCGTCGGCGCCGCCGAGAACGGTGTCGAGCTGCATTTCCTTCAGCAGTGCGTCCTGGCGCGGCTGGGTGAGGGCGTTCATTTCGTCGACGCCCCACGTGATGCCGACGACCGTGCGCGTCGCCCGTTTCCCGGGTGCCGCCTCAGCCAGCGCTAGATAGGTATCGACCACCAGCTGCGGGTCGGGGGCGTCCGCGCTCGCCAGCATCTCGGCGAAGCCTGCGATCATGGTGGTGGGCACGTTGCCGAGGTCGCCATAGGACGTAAGGACTTCGGCACGCGCAGGCGGCTTGCCAGCCGCGAGCAGGTTGGACGGAAACGGGCCCGGCTCGACCAGCGCCACGTCGATGCCGAAAGGGGCGACCTCGTAACGCAGGCTCTGGCTGTAGGCCTCCAGCGCGTGTTTCGTGGCGCAATAAGTGCCGAAGAACGGAACGGAAACCCGCCCGGCGATGGAACTGGTATTGATGATCAGGCCAGAGCCTGCATTGCGCATTCCGGGCAGAACCGCCTGCATCGCGCGGATAGCGCCGAAATAGTTGGTGTCCATCTGTTCATGGGCCTGCATCACGCTGTAGGCCTCGGTCATGCCGATATACATGATGCCCGCGTTGTTGATCAGAATGTCGACGGGACCGTCACCAAGGATGGGGGCGAAGCCGTCAGTTACCGAGCTGTCACTCGCTACATCCATTTCGGTTATGGCGATGTTTGGGGAGTGCGCCTCCAGCGCCGCCTTCTTGCCCGCATTGCGCCCCTCGGTGTCCCGCATCGTGCCCCAGACCCGGTCTCCCCGGTCGGCGAAAGCGCGGACCGCCGCCTCCCCGAAGCCGCTGCTGGCCCCTGTGATGACGACCGTTTTGCCCGTGTTCACCATGTTTCGCTCTCCTGCTTGAATGCTTTGTTACCGACTGGTACAAATATCTATGACAGGCCGTCAAGAATTAAAGTACCGACTGGTATAAAATTGAGCGAGAAGGAAGATTCGAAACGCGTGCGCGGCCGACCGCGAACGATGAACGCGGAGAAGGTGCTCGACATCGCCATGACCGCGTATTGGCAGAGCGATCCTGCCGACGTGTCGGTCAACGCGATCTGTCAAATGGCGGGCATCTCCAAGCCATCGCTCTATCGCGAGTTCGGCAGCGAGGACGGGCTGACCTGCGCGGCGCTCGACACCTATGCCGAGCGGGTGCTGTCTGATGTCTTCGCGATCCTGCAAAGGGGTGCGGATATGGCCACGACGTTGGACGCGTTGATCGACTTTGCCAGCGCTGACGCGCGCATGGAAAAGGGCTGTTTGTTCTACAAGATGCGGGCGGGCAAACACCGGCTGGGCCCGAGCACGCGGGCGCGGGTCGATGAAATCGACGCCGCTGCGATCGCGGGTTACATGGGTTTCCTCCAAGCCCGCCGCGATGCAGGAGAATGGTCTGGCCCCTTGTCAGTCGAGGCGGGTGCGCAATACATCAGCGAACAAATCGCCCTTGCCATCACGCAGCGGGCCTCAGGCGTGGACCCAGCCCGCATACGGACCATGTTGCGACTGGCGCTTTCGGTCTTTGGCAATGGGGTGAACGAGATACGCGCTTAACGCAGAACAATCGGTGACGCCGACCATTTTTCAGGGCCATCCGCTGGCTTAGTCGACGATCCCCGGAGTGTCTCGGAACCTGGCCGCCAGCATATCGATGAACGCGGTCAGTCGTTGCGGCTGGCGGCGCGCCGGCAGATAAGCGAGGTTCACGTCCAGTTTGGCGGCGCGCCAGTCGGGCAGAATATCGACCAGGCTGCCGGTTTCGAGTTCGTCCGAGACAAACCAACGGGGCAGCACCGCAGCGCCGAGACCTGAAAGGGCTGCGCGTTTCAGCGACATGATGTTGTTTGTCGACAAGTTGGACCTTACCGCCAGATGGACCTGCCTGTTGCGGGGGCCGGTGAGCCCGATCTTGGCCCCATCAAATGGCGTGAGCGTCACAAAGGGGAGGCGCTCAACAGCCTCAGGCGTCTGCCTCTCAAGGCGTGCCACGACGTCAGGCGCGCCAACAATCAGGCGTTCGACCCGACCCAGACAGCGCACGATCAGCGTGTCATCAGGCACGGGCCCGATCTTGATCCAGCAATCACAACCGACCTCGGCGAAGCGGATCGGCTCGTCTTGCAGAAGCCAGTTGACCGAGACGTTCGGGTTCGCCGCCTGAAAGGCAATGGCAATGTCTGCAAGGTGAAGCTGCCCCAGCGCGACCGGCGCGACGATCCTCAGCGATCCGCGCAAATCTTCGGCATCGGGCGCGTGCTGTTCCTCCAGCGCTTCCCAGCTTGTGATCATCTGGCGTGCATCCGTCAGCACGTCCTGTCCAGCTTCAGTGAGGGTAAGGGAATGGGTGGTGCGCCGGATCAGCTGGACGCCGAGGCGGTCTTCCAGATCTTTCAACTGTCGGCTCGCCGAGCCTTGAGACATTCCCAAATCGCGCGCGGCGGCGCTGATCGTTCCGCGCTCGGCGATGCGCACGAAGGTTTCTAAAAGGGCCAGCCGGTCGAGGGGTTTGCTCATCTGTAATACAGATAACAATTAACGTTATAAATCGTCTACAGGATCTCCTCGCTGGTCGCCATCTTCCTCCTCGAACAACACGCCCATCGAGGAGATCACCATGACCAGCAGGACCTACACCATCGGCGGAGCATTGACCGTGAACCGGCTCGGTTACGGCGCGATGCGCCTAACCGGTCAACCCGGCAACTTCGGTCCCTTTCCCGATTGGGAGCATGGCGTGCGGCTGCTTCGCCGCGCTGCCGATCTCGGGGTCGATTTTTTTGACAGCGCCTGGGCCTACGGGCCGGAGCATGTCGACAAGATCGTCGGCGAGGCCTTGCAGGGCCGCGACGTCGTGATCGCCACAAAGGGCGGGGTCGACAAGCCGGAACCGGGGCGCATTGTTGTTGACGGCCGTCGCGATACCCTCCTGCGCCAGATCGACAGCGCGCTCGTCAATCTGCGCCGCGACCGCATTGACCTGTTCCAGTTGCACCGGGTCGATCCCGAGACGCCGATCGAAACATCGGTCGCCGCCCTGGCCGAGGCGCAGGCGGATGGCCGGATTGGCCATATCGGCCTTTCCAACGTCACCCGCGATCAACTGGACCGCGCCCTAACCGTCGCGCCGATCGCCAGCGTCCAGAACCGGTTCAACATGGCGGAAACCGAGGCCGAAGATCTGGTCGACTACACGGCCGAGGCAGGGATCGCGTTCATCCCCTATGGCCCGCTCGGCGCGAACCCCATGCAGCAGGGCGCCAAACTGTCGCCGCAGGACGCCCTCGCCTGGCTGCTCAACCGCTCCCCCAACATCGTCGTCATCCCCGGCACCACGTCCATCGCCCATCTCGAGGAGAACTGGGCCGCCTGGGACCGGGTCTGACGCACGCCAACGCAAGGATTGAGACAATGACACCCCGCAAGGACCGGATGGCGATCCTGACATGGGCCGTCGTCTACCCTCTGATCACGCTGCTCCTGCTGATCCTGGAGCCGGTCCTGACAGGGCTGCCGATGCCGCTCAGGACGCTCGTCCTGTCGGCGATCATGGTTCCGATCATGGTCTATCTGGCCATGCCCGCCGTGACGTCGAAGTTCAGCCGCTGGCTAACCCCCAAGACCTGAGAAGGAACGCATCATGCCCAATACCGTTGTCGACGCCGCTGAGCCGATTTCCGAAAGCAGCCGTTTCCATCTGAACTTCGCCCCGCATCTCGGCCTGCTTAGCCCCGATGCCGGGATGTTTCGTCACCATGCCGGCAACGATCCCGTGGATCAGATCAAGTTCATGGCCGATCAAGGCTTCCGCGCCATGGAGGACAATTGGATGAAGATCCGCGACGTCGAGACGCAGACGCGCGTCGGTCGCGAGCTGCAGCGTCAGGACATGAAAATGGGCGTCATCGTCAACACGATGACATACGCCGAGCCCACCTTCGTGCTGAACGACCGGACCGAGCGCGAACGCCTGATGCAGGAAGTCCGTGAAACAGCCGAGGTCGCCCGCCGGGTTGGCGCAACCCATGTGACAACGCTGTCAGGCACGGCACACCCCTCGCTGCCGCGTGACTATCAGACCGCGAATATGATCGAAAACCTGAAATGGGCCGGCGAGGTCGCTGCGGAGGAGGGGATCGTGCTCGCGCTGGAACCGATCAACCACAAAGGCTGGGCAGGGGCGTTCCTGACTGAGATCGGCCACGCCTATCTGATGACAAGATCCGTTGACCTGCCGAGCGTGAAGATCCTTTACGACTTCTGGCATCAGCAGATCCACGCCGGCGATCTGATCGAAAATCTCGACTTGGCTTGGGACGAGATTGGCTATTTCCAAATCGCCGACAATCCCGGACGGGTCGAACCGGGCGTCGGCGAGATCAACTTTAGGCCAATCATGCGCCGCATCGCGGAGCGGGGCTTCGATGGCATCATCGGTATGGAGTTCGACAACAGCATCGAAGGCCGTAAGGGTGAGGCGGCGGTCATTCAAGCCATGCGCGACATCGATGTTGCGGCGTCCGGCCTGATGGGTGATCTGGCGTGAAAGGCCCCACGCAATCACCCGGCGCTGTCTGGTGAATTTGGTGAACGGACACCGGGATCCTATCAGGCGATGTCGTGCTCCTTCTTCCCTGCGTTTGCATTGTCCAGCAGCGCGGCCTGCTCCTTCAGGAACGAGAGGCATGCCTGGACCTTGGTCGTGCGGTGCAGGTCGACATGGGTCACAAGCCAAATATCCGCGCTCCAGTTGGGATCTGCCGGCGGCATCACCTGGATGAGGTCCGGATGCTCTAACCCGGCGATGACGGGTGCTATGCCCATCCCGGCATGCAGCGCGTCGTCGATGGCCCGGTCTTGCTCCGCCCGCAGGACCACGTTCTTCGCTGGGACGTTCTGAAACAGCCATTTGAAGAAGGGAACCTCCCGGGGCACGTCCATTGCGAACAGGAAGCGGTGCCGCCGGATATCGCTTAGATCCTTGATTACGCCCATCCTTTCGACATAGTCGCGATGGGCATACAGGCTCATCGGCCGGGTCATGAAATGCTGCACCACATTGTCCGGTTCGGCCGGTTTTGCGCCGACCCGAATGGCGACATGGGCCTCGCCATATTCCAGCCGCAGCTTGCGCTTGTCCAAAACCAGATTGATGCGGATGTCCGGGTACTGCTGCTGGAAGGCGGCCAGCCATGAGGTGATCAGGGGCGACAGCGCCTCAAGGGTCGTGATGATCAGCTCCCCGGCAACGATTCCGCCACGGCCACGGATCAATTGCACGACTTGCTCGAACTGATCCTCCGTCACCGCGGCGACGTTCATCAGCTCGCGTCCTGCCTCCGTCGGGGTGTAGCCGCGGGGGTGGCGCTGGAACAGCTTGACGCCAAGCTGCTCCTCAAGGGCGGATATGTGCCGGATGGCTGTTGAGTGGTGCACGCCGAGAAATTCGGCGGCGGCGCTGAGGGTTCCGAGCCGGGCGACCTGATAGGCCGTGCGCACCTCGTCCCAGCTTTTGAGTTGTGCGTTCATGCACAAACAGTGTGCACATCCGGCACTTTTGCGCAATGGGATCGATGCGTATCTCCGACTGCGAAGATGTTTACGTCCGCAACGCCAGGAGATCTCCGATGGACAACCCCGTGAAGTCGATCCTCAAGGTCAACAGCTCCGGTCAGCACGATCGTTCGGTGTCGCGCCAGCTGGTTGCAAAAGTCGCCGACAAGCTTGTGCGGGAAAACCCGGGCGCCGAACTGGTCGAACGCGACGTGTCCGGCGGTTTGCCGCCGGTGAATGAGGCCTGGATCGGCGCGAATTTCACGCCCAAGGACCAGCGCAATGGCGATCAGAAGGCCGTCCTCGCCAATTCCGATGCCCTGGTTGAGGAACTGCGCGCCGCCGACGTGATCGTTGTCGGCTTGCCTATCTATAATTTTGGCATTCCCGCCTCGCTGAAACTCTGGGTGGACCAGATCGCGCGCGCCGGCGAGACATTCAAATACGGCGAAAGCGGCCCCGTCGGCTTGCTCGAAGGCAAGCGCGCTGTCCTGGTCGTCGCGTCGGGCGGTGTCGAAACCGGCTCGCCGGTGGATTTCGCCAGCACGTACATGAAACACGTGCTCGGCTTCATCGGCATCACGGATGTCACGACCGTATCCGCCACCGGCTTGGCCAGGAATGCCGATGCTGCGATGGCCTCGGCCAACCAGGCAATCGACGACTTGCAGCTGGCCGCTGCCTAGAGCGGTAGGGAACGCCATGGATGCGCGAAGAACTGCGGTCATTACCGGCGGCAGCCGCGGGATCGGATCGCAGTTCGCGCGGACCCTCCTTCAGGAAGGCCTCAACGTCGCAATCACCGCCCAGCGGAATAGGGCGGCGCTGGCCAGGACCGTCGAGACTCTTTCGATTGAATTCGGCGATGACCGGATAATCGGCATCGTCGGCGACGCCGCATCGCCCGCCGATGCCCGCAAGGTGGCCGAGCAAGTCATGGCCGCGTTCGGCAGCGTAGACATACTGATCAACAATGCCGGACGAGGCCCGCGCGAGATCTCAGACGATTTTACGACGGTCCCAATCAGTTTCTGGCAGATCCCGGACGCCGCTTGGGAGGAGATCGTTTCGACCAACGTCAATGGCCCGTTCCTGCTGGCAAAAACATTCGCCCCATCCATGATCAAAAACGGCTGGGGCCGGATCATCAATGTCTCGACCAGCCCTTTCATGATGGCGCGCAAGAGTTACGCCCCCTACGGACCCAGCAAGGCGGCGCTGGATGCCATGACGGCGATATTCGCCCAGGAGTTGGAAGGTACGGGCGTCGCCGTGAACACAATCACGCCAGGCGGCCCGACCGATACCGATTTCATCCCCGGGCATGGAGCACGGCGGGCAGGCGGCAACAGCAAGCTTCTCCCGCCGGATATCATGAACGAAGCGCTTGTTTGGCTGACCTCCGAAGCGGCGGACGGCATGACGGCGGCGCGGATCGTTGGCGCGCGGTGGAGGTCACAAGCCGAAGCGCATGCCGCACGCGAAGACACCGGCGAGCTGCCGCGAATTCTCTAGTCGCCGACCGCCTGAATGGGCCCGAAATCCGGATTTTGAAGCAGATACTGTCTTTGCCGCGCTACCCTACTCATGCGGCTTCGCCACATCTATCTCCGGCGGGGCTGATCAAATTAGTTAATACAGTAAACTGTCATCGAAAACCCAAAGAGCAGTGCGCAATTTTGCGAAAGCGGCATCGACCGTAGATCGTATTTATCGTTTTTTGAAACAGGCCTTGCAAATTGCCCAGTTCTCGAACCCCAAGAGTGTCGAGATGCAAGGTAGGGCCACGTCCTTGTTCACAGGCTCATTTGCAAACCAAATACGCGTTGGATCGTCATGCCTATTTCTGTTGGACCTGCCGTAGCCACGTTGCTGCTTGTCGGCATCGCCACTTGCGTCGGCACGTATCCCATAAAGAAGTTCATTCAAATTCAGGAGGCCAAGCATGAGCTGAAGCGTGGCTCACCTGGCTTCTTTCGCACACTATCTGGTTGGACCATTATTGTGTTCTGGCTGGTAGCGACGTGGTTTCTCGCCACGATAACGGGAGATTGGTGGGCCACAGGTGATTTAGACGGTGCGTTAGCGCGCAGTGGACGGCGCCTAGAACTGCTGTTGCGGATATTGGCGGCGCTAGCCGATGACTGAGAATTCCCCGATTGCCCAGACGGACATTGCCCAGACAGATCTGCTCTGCACGAATTGCGCTGGGCAATGCAAATTCGTTCCCGAGGCCGATGCGTTGGTTTGTCAGAGTTGTGCGACAGAACATGCAATTGTGACGGATCCAAGTGCAGATCCCGCCAAAGAACAGCACTACGATCCAGATCTACCTCAGACGGAGCAACCCATGCTCGCGCTGGAGAGACCTTACCAGTGCGAGACCTGTGGCGGAGAGGTGGTCTTTCACGGCCACTCAATTTCCGAAAACTGTCCCTATTGCAATGGAGCTCTCGTCGAAACAACCATTGATGAGAGCTACCAGACGCTTGGCATGATCCCGTTTGCAGTTGGCGAAAAGCAAGCTCAAGCGAATGCACAGGATTGGGTTGCGCGCCGATGGGCAGCGCCATCAAACCTGGGAGAGGTCGTATCAAGGTCTCGTGTCGCTGGGATCTACGTTCCGTTTTGGACTTTTGATAGTAAAGAAGCTGTCGATTACACCGTTACATACAAAGTTCAACGCGGAAAGCGTTCGACCCGTCGCACTAAACAAGGCTCTATGAGAACGGAGTTTGACGACCTGCTGATGCCCGCGTCTCCCCATGTTACGCCCCTAATTCGAGACGGAATCCTGCATGATTTTCAACCAAGTAAACTACGCCCCCTTGACCCGGGATATCTCGCAGGTTTCGCTGCGGAACGTCACCGCCAAACCGTTCGTGAAGGTCTCGAAAGCAATGAGGCGGACAAGTCGCTTCTTCTACGCAACCGTATCAAGAAGCACTCTGGCAAACGCCAAATCGTTCATGTCAGCTACAAGACGGATACGACTGGGATAAAGTATCGCCGGATTCTTCTTCCGGTCTGGATTCTGCATTACGAATGGGGCGGCGCACCGATGAGGGTCGTCGCCTGCGGGTTGGCTGGACGCACTTTCGGCGAGCGCCCGTTTTCGACGATCAAACTGCTCTTTTTCGCTTGCCTTGCTTCCACTGCTTGCGCCGCTTTCGGCTTTATGTGGGGTGCAATGCGCTTCTATTGAGCATTGTGACCGGGTGTGCGGCGACCATACGCTACGGAAGGCCATATCAACGTTGGTTGAGCCTCCATTTTGGGCTCGGGCCATCATTCTGCCGGAGTTCGCGGACTAGAAAATCGGAGTTGCTGACAGCCAAATTGGCACTCGTCGTTATGTCACTCCGGGCTAGTAAATGCCCATACTCAGACCTGCTGCGAGGGCGGTTCCAAGATTGCAGCAGAGGGCGAGTTGTTCGTCGGGGATTGCTTTTTCTGCAAGAATTTCCGCGGGAGCCTGAGCATGCGTGCAGACAATCAGCGGTGGTTGAGCTTCTTTCAGCCGCCAACCCTGGGCGATACGAGCGATTTGACGTGCCGCATTTTCTCCATCTGAGCCTGCGCAAACCATTTGCGCATACGGACGCCCCTCAATGCGACCCAAAACGGGATAATAACACCTGTCGAAAAAGTCCTTCATCACCCCGGAAATTGCGGCGAGATTCTCTGGCGCGCAAAATATGTAACCGTCAGCATGCAGCAGATCCTCCGGTTCCGCTTGGTCAGCTGTTTTAAGAATGGTCGATGCTTCTTTTCGCGCCGCGTTCGCCGCGGCGTAAGCCATTTGCCGACTACCGCCAGTCCGCGAATGATAAACAACAAGAAGCCCCGCCATCTCTCACAAACCCGATTTTATGATGCATCGCATCAATAACAAACGCGCACGAAACTGAATGCCACACGCTAACTGAATGGTTGGTGCGCGTGATAGGAATTACGGTGGGAATTACGGTGGGGAATTACGGTGACAGTTTGGAATTACGGTGACAGTTTACTAAATTCACTAAATTTCGCCGTGAACGGTGCTATCAGCCGTTAGAACATTCGACCAAACTGCCTTCATTGGGTCTATTTTGCTTTGTAACTTCATCGAGCGACCTTTGACGGTCTCCTAAAGCTCACTCCCGTTGCGGCGCAGAAGTCTCGGCCTCGCGATACCCCTGGAAGTACAGCAGCGCATCCAACCCACAATGGTTGATGCGGTGCCGGGCCGCCGCCGCGACCGCGGGTTTGGCGTGAAAGGCCACGCCCAGCCCGGCCGCTTCGATCATCAACATGTCGTTGGCCCCATCGCCGACCGCCAGGCAGGCCGCCATCGCCACGCCCATCGCGGACGCTTCGTCTTGCAGTGTTTCAAGCTTGTGCTGTCGGTCCACAACCGGGCCTTCGATTTCTCCGGTCAGGCGACCGTCGACGATCTCCACCGCGTTGGACCGCCAAGCGTCAAACCCCAGCTTTTCGGCAACCGGCCGCACCAGGTGGCTCAAGCCGCCTGAGACCAGCACGCAGCGGGCGCCATGCGCCTTCATGGTTGCCACCAGCGCGCCGGCGCCGGGCATCGGTTGCAGGTCGGCCAGCGCCTGGTCGATCAAGCTGGCGGGCTGACCGGCCAGCAGGCCGAGCCGCTCCTTCAGGGCCTCGGTGAAATCAAGCTCGCCATTCATCGCCCGGGCGGTTATCGATGCCACCTTGTCGCCCAGGCCGGCCAGCGCCGCCACCTCGTCCAGGCTTTCCCCGGTGATGATGGTCGAATCCATGTCCGAAATCAGAACCCGCTTTCGCCGTCCGGTCGCGGGTTGCATCGCCCAATCGCAGGACCATGGCGATAGCGCCTGGCCGATGGCGTCCGGGTCGGGCGTGCCCTCGACGAAAAAGAGGTCGGCAGCCTTGGCGCCCAGCCGCTCGGTCGCGCCAGCCTGTCCAAGCGCGGTCCGCGCCGCTTCGATCGCCTCATCCGGCAGGTCCGGCTCGGCAACAAGGGTCAGTACCTGTGTCATCGGCGCCCTTATGAACAGCGCCCCATTCCCTGTCCACCGGCTTTATGACGCGGTGCAAAATCAATCGCATGTCCGGACACGCGCATGCCCAGAGGCGTCATGCCTAAACCCATTCTGATCGGCGGACCGACCGCCAGCGGCAAATCGGAACTGGCCCTGCGCCTGGCCGAACATCTGGGCGGGGTGGTGATCAACGCCGATGCCATGCAGGTCTATGCCGAGCTGGAGATCCTCACGGCCCGCCCAGGGGCGGCCGACCTGGCCCGCGCGCCGCACTGGCTCTACGGCCACCGGTCTGGCCGCGACCCCGGCTCGATGGCCGATTGGGTCGCCGAAGCTCACCGCGAGATAGCCGCCAGCCAGGCCGAGGGCCTCGTTCCCATCCTGGTCGGTGGCACGGGCCTCTACCTGCGCGCCCTGGCCGAAGGGTTTTCCAACATCCCGCCCGTCCCAACGGACATCCGCCAGGCCATTGCCCATCGCCGCGACCAGGAAGGGCCAAAAACCTTCTTCACATGGCTGGCCGCCAACGACCCCCATTCGGCAAAGACCCTTACGGCGGGTGACACCCAGCGCGTCCTGCGCGCCGCCGAGGTATTGGAGGCAACCGGCCAGCCCCTGTCCTATTGGCAGAACGGCCCGGACGCTCACCCGGGATTGCCCAGCTTCGACCGTGTCACCCTGATCCCACCGCGCGAGCTGCTCTACACCACCTGCGATGCCCGTTTCGAAAAAATGCTGGATCTCGGCGCGCTGGAGGAGGTGCGCCGGTTCGCCTCCCTGGGCCTGCCGCGCAATCTGCCGGTGAACAAGGCGCTCGGGCTGCCGGAACTCCGAGCCCATCTGGCCGGCGAGATGACGCTGGAACAGGCCGTTGCTGCGACGCAGCAAGCCACAAGAAACTACGCAAAACGCCAGCTCACCTGGTTCCGAAACCAAGTCAAACCCGACCAGACCGCGCCCGCCCGCCGCGATCTGCGACTGGATGCGCAATATTCGGAAAGTTTTTTGGAAAAAATTGTTCCCTTTGTTCAAAAAGATCGTTGACCCGCTGTTAACCACCGTCTAGCTTGCCGCCTCCCCGCGCGAGGGGAGGGGTGCGCCTGCGTGCCCTTGGCCCTAGCGCGGGATTTCTTTGAGCAGGCCATACGGCCATAAGGAGAGGTGAAAGGGAAAAACCATGTCCACACAATCGCTTAGCGGCGCCGAGATCGTCCTCCGGGCTCTAGTCGATCAGGGTGTGGATGTCGTATTCGGCTATCCCGGCGGCGCCATTCTCCCCGTATATGATGCACTGCACCAACAGAATTCCATTCGGCACATTCTGGTCCGGCACGAACAGGGTGCCGTGCACGCGGCCGAGGGCTATGCCCGCTCCACGGGCAAGGTCGGCGTCGTTTTCGTCACCTCCGGCCCCGGCGCGACCAACGCGGTCACCGGGCTGACCGATGCCCTGATGGACAGCATCCCGGTCGTCTGTATCTGCGGCCAGGTCCCGACCCATCTGATCGGCAACGATGCCTTTCAGGAATGCGACACCACCGGCATCACCCGGCCCTGCACCAAGCACAACTATCTGGTCAAAAGCACCGACGATCTGGCGCGGACGATCCACGAGGCGTTCTACATCGCCCGATCCGGCCGTCCCGGTCCGGTGGTCATCGACCTGCCCAAGGACGTGCAGTTCGCCCAGGGGCCCTATTCCTCGCCCGATCAGGTGTCTCACCGCACCTACAAGCCGCGCACGGCTCCGACCGGTGGCCCGATCGAGCGCACGGTCGAGCTGTTGGAACAGGCCCGCCGGCCGATCATCTATGCCGGTGGCGGGGTCATCAATTCCGGCCCGCGCGCGGCCGAGCTGCTGACCGAGCTGGTCGAAGAGACGGGCTTTCCCTGTACCAACACGCTGATGGGCTTGGGCGCCTTGCCGGCCAGCAACAAGCATTTCCTCGGCATGCTGGGCATGCACGGAACGCTGGAGGCCAACCTGGCCATGCATGGCTGCGATGTCATGCTGAACATCGGCGCGCGCTTCGATGATCGGGTGACGGGCAATCTGGCAAAATTCTCGCCGGGCTCGACCAAGATCCATGCCGATATCGATCCCAGCTCGATCAACAAGAACGTGGCGGTCGATATCCCCATCATCGGCGATGCCGCCGAGGTGCTGGAGGCCATTCTCGAGCTCTGGCGGGCACGCAACAGCAAGCCCAACCAGCAGGCGCTCGATGCCTGGTGGCGCCAGATCAAGGGCTGGCAGGCGCGCAATTGCTTGGCCTTCGACCAGGCCATGGAGCCGGGCTCGGTCATCAAGCCGCAATACGCCATCAAGCGTCTGGCCGAGCTGACCGCCGAGCGGGACGATGTCTACGTCACCACCGAGGTGGGCCAACACCAGATGTGGGCCGCTCAGTTCATCCCGTTCGACAAGCCCAACCGCTGGATGACCTCTGGCGGGCTGGGCACCATGGGTTATGGTCTGCCGGCCGCCATGGGCGTGCAGGTGGCCCACCCCGAGGCGCTGGTCGTCGATGTCGCCGGCGAGGCCTCGACCCTGATGAACATTCAGGAGCTGGGCACCATCAGCCAGTATCGCCTGCCAGTGAAGCTGTACATCATCAACAACCGCTGGATGGGCATGGTCCGCCAGTGGCAGCAGCTCCTGCATGGCGAGCGGTATTCGCAGAGCTATTCCGACTCGCTGCCCGATTTCGTCAAGCTGGCCGACAGTTTCGGCATCGCCGGCCTGCGCGCCGAAAGCATCGATCAGGTCGATGATGTGATCGGCGAGATGATGGCGATCAACGGTCCGGTCGTTGTCGATATGGCGGTGACCGAGGATGAGAACTGCTTCCCGATGATCCCCTCGGGCGCGGCCCATAACGAGATCCTGCTGGGCCCGAACGACATGCACAAAGAGGAACAGACGGTATCCGAGGACGGGATGGTCCTGGTATAGGCGCCGCTCAGCGCCCAACCGAATTCAATGCGGAGGCTCCGATGGGGCCTTCGCTCCCCCGCTCTTCCTCAGGATGGTCCAGTTATGCCGACCCAACAACAATCCATAGAACGCCGTACGATCGCGCTGATCGTCGATAACGAACCGGGCGTCTTGGCCCGCGTCATCGGCCTGTTTTCCGGCCGGGGCTACAACATCGCCAGCCTGACGGTGGCCGAGGTGACGGCCGATCATTCCCGCTCGCGCATCACCATCGTCACCTCTGGCACGCCGATGATCATCGAACAGATCAAGGCCCAGCTCGGCCGTCTGGTGCCGGTCCATTCGGTCACCGACCTCACCCATGACGGCCCGTCGGTGGAACGCGAGCTGGCCCTGGTCAAGGTCACCGGCACCGGCAACGAGCGTATCGAGGCCCTTCGGATTGCCGACATCTTCCGGGCGCGGGCGGTCGACACCACGCCGACCAGCTTCGTGTTCGAGATCACCGGCGATTCCGGCAAGGTCGAGGCGTTCGTCAATCTCATGCGCCCGCTGGGCCTGAACGATATCAGCCGCACGGGGGTGGTCGCCATCGCCCGCGGCGAAGAGGGCATGCTGCCCGAGGGGGAATAACCGGCGATTGTCCGCGGGACCGGCCGCACTCCTAAACACCAAACCAAGAAACGAAAGGCGAGGCTATGCGCGTTTTTTACGATCGCGACGCTGATGTGAACCTGATCAAATCCAAGAATGTCGGCATTATCGGCTATGGCAGCCAGGGCCATGCCCATGCCGCCAATCTGCGCGACAGCGGCGTGACCAACGTACGCATCGGCCTGCGCCCCGGCTCGCCGTCCGCCGCCAAGGCCGAAGCCGCCGGGTTCGAGGTCATGACCGCGGCCGAGCTGGCCGGCTGGGCCGATATGGTCATGATGTGCGCGCCGGACGAACTCCAGGCCGACATCTATGCCGATCACCTGCGCGACAATATGCGCGAGGGCTCGGCGATTGCCTTCGCCCATGGGCTGAACGTGCATTTCCAGCTGATCGAGGCGCGCTCGGACATCGACGTCTTCATGGTCGCGCCCAAGGGACCGGGCCATACGGTACGGTCCGAATACCAGCGCGGCGGCGGCGTGCCGACCTTGATCGCGGTCGATCAGAACGCCACCGGCGCTGCCTTCGATGTCGGGCTGTCCTATGCGTGCGCCATCGGCGGCGGCCGGGCCGGCATCATCGAGACCACCTTCAAGGAAGAATGCGAAACCGACCTGTTCGGTGAGCAGGTGGTGCTCTGCGGCGGCCTGACCTCGCTGATCATGGCTGGCTACGAAACCCTGACCGAGGCCGGCTATGCCCCGGAAATGGCCTATTTCGAGTGCCTGCACGAGGTCAAGCTGATCGTCGATCTGATGTATGAGGGCGGCATCGCCAACATGCGCTACTCGATTTCCAATACTGCCGAGTATGGCGACTACGTCACCGGCCCGCGCATCATCACCGACGAATCCAAGGCCGAAATGAAGCGCGTGCTGACCGACATCCAGTCCGGCAAATTCACCCGCGAATGGATGCTGGAAAACAAGGTCGGCCAGACCGCCTTCAAATCCATGCGCCGCCGCGCCGCCGAACACGACATCGAGGACGTCGGCTCGAAACTGCGCGCGATGATGCCCTGGATCGGCGAGAACAAGCTGGTCGACAAGGAAAAGAACTAGGTCAAAGGCTCTTCAGCAAAAGCCGCCCCTTGGAGCCAAGGGGCGGCTTTTTCGTACTTTCTGACTTGTCTCCAATGTCTTTCTGCAAGCTGAGTTTCGCAATCCATGTGCTTGCAAGCGTGTTGGGGCACCGCTTTTGACCGTTAGCACGCGGGAATCTATATCGCTGCGCCTTCCGTTCGTGAATTTGAGCCCGTGTCACGCTCGCGTGGTTTGCTAGACGCATTTTCCAAGTTGCTCTCGAACTCGCTCATTTTTGCATCAATCATATCTGATAAGAACACCTGCCAAATCAGACCTATCCCGAGAATAATCGGACCAATGGCTTTGCCAATTTCGATAGCATGAGTGCTTTTGAGCGCAACTAGTACAATTGATCCTAAAAATGATATTACTAGGGTGAGCCCCCAAATCTTGACACCAAACTCGAGTCGGTCAATTTTTGCGTTATTTTCGCAGTATTCTCCAAGCGCAATTTTCCATTCATTTTCGTTATATTTACGGCGCACTGCTTCAGACCATATGTAGACGGCCGAAAATTTTGTTTGAAATACCTTCCATATGACCCCCAGAACCGCAATCGGCACTAACGAAAAGGATGTCGATTTCTCCAAGATTTTGCCAAAATCTGATGCAGACCAATTGTCATAGATTTCCCAACAAGTTAAAGTACATGCAACTACAGTCACTACAGCGAGTGCAGTCCCCCAGAAATCGACACCAAATCTAAGTCCATCGCCAAATGGAATTTGTTTCATGAAATATCATCCATAAATATTAGAAAACGATAGTTGAGATAAAAATAGTGAATCCATTTGTAAATGGTGTAATTGATCGTGGTTCATCAAAAATTATACTATTACTTATTGGAAATTGTTTTGTCAATTGTTGCCAAGATTTCTTGGTTAACTCAATAATTTCGGTGAAGATTTGCTAAATTCATCAATTCCCATAGCGAATTTCGGTGACAGTTTACTAAATTCATTAAATTTGGAGTGATTGCTACGCAAACGTGGGGCATTGATTTGCCACATACCATTGCCGTCTTTCCCGACGGATCCCGGCGTTGTCATCAAATCAATTGCTGAATGCGCCGGTCAAATGACTGAGCCTCTCGTCAAAGGCTGTCGCTTCCTTAGCCCAATGGCCAAAGTGCCCATCCGCCTCCAATCGATCAGCAGCATTTGGGCCAACCATACGCGTTGCAGCGGTTTTGTCGCTCATGTGATGCAGCACCTCCGAAACCATTGGCAATAGATCCGAGGGATCGATTCCACCGTAACTCTTGCAAAGTTGGATCAGCCTAGGACTGCCGGAAGCAGCATCTTTTTCTGAATGCGCTCGGAGTTCGCCTAATCCAAACGAAAGGGGCGTCATCCAGTAGGCGAGGTAAGCGAGATCGCGCACGCGTGGTCCGGGACCACACAGGTCAAAATCCAAAACCGCCGCCGGCAAATTGCCCCGAAATATCATGTTGTACGGGGCGAAATCGTTGTGGCAGATGACCTCTCTTCGATGGACGTCGGGATAGCTGAAAGCCCAGCTGGCCGGCTCGGAAGGCACGAAATCGAGTGTGGCAACGTGGAGTTGCCGCAAAAGCCGCGCGCTCGTGACCAGCGCATCGTCGGCGTCCCACATTCCGCGCGGAAACTCCGTTTCGCCATCAATGAACGACAGTATTTCGCGCCCGCGCTTGTCAATCCCTAGAAACCTGGGGGCAGGGACGTCCTTGGCCTCCAGGTGGCGCAACAGCTCGTGGATGGTGCGGCTGTGTGCGCTAACCGGACGACGAACGGTTTCTCCGACTTTGACGACGGTGTTGATGTTCCCGCCGCTCAGTTCTTGTTCGCTATCGTCGTTTTGCATCGCGCCACAATACCACTGTGCCTAGAAGCATGAACGTTTCCCGTCGGCATCTGGGTCTTTGGCCGTGATGCGTCTCGCGTCCTCTTGTTGGCCCGAACCGCAACAACAACAAACGTTTGCCCCAACCCCCTGGCACCGCAGGCCAGTTTCTGCTAAGAGCACCCAGCGTTTGTGAGCAACAGCAGGCCAGTCATGGGCACAGGACCCTCGGTCCAGCCACATTTCAGCGTTGACAGCCAGCCGTCGATCGATGATGGCCGGGCCAATGGCGCTGCCTGCTTGCCCGGCGCACTCATTTCCCTCGAACTCGCCCTTCTACGACTTATCGGCCCCTGGACGCCGTAAGTCGCTGTCGACCTTCGTGTCGGGGCGGTGGACGTTCAGGGGAAGCAAACAGCACAGGGCCGGCGGGCACGGCGCCCGGGCCTTAAAACCGATTTGTCCAGGAGCACTTAAGCGATGAGCAACACATCTTCCCAATCCGAGGTAACCGCTAAGGACGTTGCCAGCGGCGACCGCGTCGTCATCTTCGACACCACCTTGCGCGACGGCGAACAATCGCCCGGCGCCTCCATGAGTTTGAGCGAAAAGCTGAAAATCGCCGGCGTGTTGGATGAAATGGGCGTCGATATCATCGAAGCCGGCTTCCCTGCCGCCTCCAATGGCGATTTCGAGGCTGTCCGGGAGGTCGCCCAACAGGCGCAAAAGGCCACGATCGCCGGCTTGGCCCGGGCCGTGCCTCGCGATATCGAACGGGCCGCCGCCGCCGTAAAGCACGCCAGAAAGCCCCGCATCCACACCTTCATTTCCACCAGCCCTCTGCACATGAAGTACAAGTTGCAGATGGAACCCGAGGCTGTGTTGGAGGCGGTGGTGTCCAGCGTCACCCAGGCCCGCAACCACGTCGAGGATGTGGAATGGAGCGCCGAGGATGGCTCGCGCACCGATCCCGATTTCCTGTGCCGCTGCGTCGAGGCGGCCATAAAGGCCGGTGCCACCACCATCAACATCCCCGATACCGTGGGCTACGCGGTGCCGGAGGAGTTTGCCGCCATCTTCACGATGCTGCAGGAGCGGGTGCCGGGCGCGGACCAGGTCGTCCTGTCCGCCCACTGCCACAATGATTTGGGTTTGGCCGTCGCCAACTCCATCGCGGCAGTAAGGGCCGGAGCCCGTCAGGTCGAATGCACCATCAATGGCCTGGGCGAGCGGGCTGGTAATGCCGCGCTGGAGGAAATCGTTATGGCCATCCGCACGCGGCCGGATTCCTTACCGTTCCAAACCGGCATCGATACCACCCAGATCACCCGCGCCTCGCGCCTGGTGGCTGGGGCCACCGGCTTTGCGATCCAACCCAACAAGGCCATCGTCGGGGCCAACGCCTTCGCCCACGAGGCAGGCATTCACCAGGACGGCATGCTGAAAAATGCCGAAACCTACGAAATCATGACCCCGGAATCGGTCGGCCTGGTCAAATCCTCGCTGATCATGGGCAAACATTCCGGCCGAGCGGCTTTCCGCGCCAAGCTGGAGGAGTTGGGCTTTGGCGATATCGGCGATAACGCGTTCCAAGATGCCTTCCAGCGTCTCAAGGATCTGGCCGACAAGAAAAAGGATATCTTCGACGAGGATATCGTCGCGCTGGTCGATGACGAACTGGCGGCTGAGAACGAAAGCGTCAAATTCGTCTCGTTGGGCGTCATGGCCGGCTCAATTGGCCCTCAAACCGCCCATATTGTGGTGGAAATTGACGGTGAGGTAAAAACGGCACAGGTGGCCGGGGCCGGCCCGGTGGACGCCATTTTCAAGGGCATCAGTCATTTGGTCCCGCATGAGGCGGAATTACAGCTTTACCAAGTGCACGCGGTCACGGGTGGCACAGATGCGCAGGCCGAAGTGACGGTTAAATTGGCCGAGGATGGCAAGATTGTCGTCGGCCAAGGGGCGGATTACGATACCCTGGTCGCGTCGGCCCGGGCGTACATCCATGCCTTAAACAAACTTTTGGTTAAGCGTAATCGGACTAAACCAGAGGTGATTTCCGCCTGACGGGTGGAAATTCGGCTCCAGGGCCGACATGAAAGAACGGGGCGGCACGAGGCCGCCCCGCCTAAAACACGGCGGAACGCGGACCCATGTTTGCCAAATTTCTCGGTTTCCTGTCGGCCGATATGGCCATCGATCTCGGGACGGCCAATACCCTTGTTTATGTCAAGGGTCGCGGCATTGTCTTGAACGAACCATCGGTCGTCGCGATCACCAGCTATCGCGGCAAGAACCAGGTGCTCGCCGTCGGCGACGAGGCCAAGCAGATGCTCGGCCGGACGCCCGGCAACATCCGCGCCATCCGCCCCTTGCGCGACGGGGTCATCGCCGACTTCGAAGTCGCCGAGGAAATGATCAAACACTTCATCCGCAAGGTGCATAAGCGGCAGCGCTTCGCCAGCCCGCAGATCGTCATTTGTGTGCCGTCCGGCTCCACCGCCGTGGAACGCCGGGCCATTATCGAATCGGCCGAAGGCGCGGGTGCCCGCCGAGTCTGGCTGATCGAAGAACCCATGGCCGCCGCCATTGGCGCAGGCCTGCCGGTGACCGAACCGACCGGATCGATGGTCGTCGATATCGGCGGCGGCACGACCGAGGTCGCCGTCCTGTCCCTAGGCGGCATCGTCTATTCCCGTTCGGTCCGCGTCGGCGGCGACAAGATGGACGAAGCCATCATCGGCTATGTTCGCCGCAACCATAACCTTTTGGTTGGCGAGGGCTCGGCCGAACGGATCAAAAAGGAAATCGGCTCCGCCTGCCCGCCGGATGAAGGCGATGGCGCGTTGATGGAGGTCAAGGGCCGTGACCTGATGAACGGCGTGCCGAAGGAGGTTATTATCTCCGAACGCCAGATCGCGGAAAGCCTGTCCGAACCGGTCAGCCAGATTGTCGAGGCCGTCAAGGTGGCCCTCGAACACACGGCGCCGGAACTGGCGGCCGACATCGTCGATAAGGGAATCGTGCTAACCGGCGGCGGTGCCTTGCTCGGCAATCTTGATTTTGTGCTTCGCCATTCAACCGGCTTGCCGGTTTCCATCGGCGATGATCCGCTTTCCTGCGTTGCGCTGGGCACCGGCCGCGCGCTGGAGGAGCTGAAAACCCTTAAGAACGTCTTAGTCGACATGTACTAAGATAAGACGGATCGCCGCGTCTGGCGGGGCGAGGGGTCCGAACTAGAAAAAACCGTTGCGTCTCTTCATCGGGGGCGTGAACGGGCCTATTAAGAAACGGCCTGTTTCGAATTTGGGGGAATCCAGCGTTGAGCCGGCCTTGGCTGCCGTTCTGGCGGTCGTGGCGCTCATCGCCGATTTTTCGGTGAAGGTGGGATGGCAAAAAGGGCCGATCTGGTAGCTGTGAAAAACAGACCGATGGTGCGGGTTGCCGCGCTGCGGGCTGTTTATCAGCGCCTGTCTCCCATCCTGCTGATACTGGTCGCCGTCGCCCTGATGATGCTGGGCAAGGTCGACGCCTTGCTGGTCGATCAGGCCCGCACCCGCGTCACCGATGCCGTCGCCCCCATCATGGAAGCCATGTCCAGCCCGGCCCGCAGCGTGGCGGGCGTCGTCGGCGATGTTCAGGAACTCACCGATCTGCGCGAGGAAAACGCCCGGCTGTTGGCCGAAAACGCCCAGCTTTCTAAATTTCGCGAGGCGGCTTTCCGGCTCGAGGCGGAAAATCTCAGCCTCCGCACCCTGCTGAATTATCAGACGGAACAGCCCCATTCCTTCGTTACGGCGCGGGTTGTCGGCGACAATAGCGGCGCCTTCGTGCGCAGCCTGGCGGTCAATCTTGGCAAGCGGGCGGGCCTGCGGGACGGTTTGGCGGTCCTTGGCGGCGCCGGTCTGATCGGCAGGCTGGTCCAGACCGGCGATTGGTCGGCCCGGGTGCTGTTGCTGACCGACTTGAATGCCCGCATGCCCGTCATTGTTGAACGGTCGCGCAACCGGGCCGTGCTGGCGGGCGATAACTCAAGCGAACCGAAATTGGTCTATCTGGCCCCCGACAGCAGCGTGCAGGTGGGCGACCGCATCGTAACCTCCGGTCATGGCGGCATGTTCCCGCCAGGCATACCGGTCGGTACGGTCACGCAAATCGGCGAAAAGGAGATCCGCGTCACCCCAATGGAGGCGCTGGAGCAGATCGAATACGTCAAGATCGTTGAATTTCAGCCGGTTGGCGAAGATGGCGGTGTAGACGAGCCGGTCCTTAGACCTAACCTCGTTCTCCGCTGGCAAGGCAGCGCGGAGTGATCGGGCGCTGTGATCTGGCAGAATCTCGACACCGCCGCCCGCCGTTTGGTGCCGTCTAGCACCGTTTTTCTGCTTATCCTGATCGGCGCGCTGCCGGTCCATATCCCGCACTACGGTGCCGTGGCCCCGATGTTGAGCCTATGCGGCGTGGTGTACTGGACCTTATCGCGCCCGCAGCTGATGCCGGTCACCATCGCGTTCGTGCTGGGCCTGATTCAGGACATCGTCGGCATGTCGCCCATGGGCCTGCACGCGCTTCTCTATGTCGTCGCTTGGGCCATGGTCGACCAGCAGCGCAAATTTCTCTATGGCCGGCCCTTCATCCTGCTTTGGTTCAATTTCTGCGTTGTCGTCGTCGTTATCCAGTCCCTGGCCTGGTCCAGCTATGCGCTCTACCACATGGTCGTGGTGGCCGCGCAGCCGGCCCTTGTCAGCGCGCTCCTGACCATGACGGCCTTTCCCGTGGTCGCTGCGATCGCCATGATCATCGATCGGGCGCTGGTCAGCCCGCTGGACGAGCTGTAGGGGCGGGGCGATGGATCGGGATACCGACCGGTATCGTCTGCTAGCCCGGCGCACGGCGTTGATCGGTGCGGCCAAGCTCGGCCTGTTCGGGGCCCTTGGGGCCCGGCTTTACTACCTGCAGGTCACCGAACGCGAGCACTTCACGACCCTGGCCGAGGATAACCGCATCAATATGCGGCTGTTGCCGCCGACGCGTGGCTTGATCCTCGACCGGTTCGGCGTTCCGCTGGCGGTCAATGATCAGAATTTCCGAGTCGTCCTGGTCGCGGAACAAACCGACGATGTCGACCGGACCATCGAACAGCTGGCCGATATCGTGCCGCTGGACGAAGATGATTGGGACCGGGTCTATCGCGATCTCGCCCGGCGCCGGCCCTTCGTGCCGATTACCGTGCGCGACAAGCTGACCTGGGAACAGGTCTCGACCATCGAGGTGAACACCCCCGAACTGCCCGGCCTCTCCATTGATGTCGGCGATGCCCGGCACTATCCCTTTAAGGATGCCACCGCTCATTTCCTGGGCTATGTCGGCGCCGTCTCCGAAGAAGAGCTGGATGGCGATCCGGTTCTTGCCTTGCCCGACTTCCGTATCGGCAAGATCGGCATCGAAAAACGGTATGAAGACGAATTGCGGGGGCATGCCGGCACCAGTCAGGTCGAAGTCAACGCCGTTGGCCGGGTGATCCGCGAGCTGGACCGCAGCGATGGCACGCCGGGCCGCGATCTGCATCTGACCATCGATATCGGCCTTCAAACCATCGTCCAGGACCTGCTGTCCAAGGAATATTCCGCCGCCGCCGTCGTCATGGATGTGCATAACGGCGATGTCTATTCCCTGGTCTCCAGCCCGAGCTACGATCCCAACCTGTTCGCCGGCGGTATCGGCACCCATGATTGGCGCCGGCTGCTCAACGATCCCTACAACCCGCTGACCAACAAGGCCGTGACGGGTCAGTACTCGCCCGGCTCGACCTTCAAGATGATGACGGCCCTGGCGGCGCTCGAGGCGGGCGTGGCCAATACCGAGACCAGCGTCTGGTGTCCGGGCTTCATGCGGCTGGGCAATCACCGGTTCCACTGCTGGCGCCATCACGGCCATGGCTGGATGGAACTGGGGGATGCCATCGAGCAGTCCTGCGACATCTATTTCTACGAAATGGCCCTCAAAGTCGGTGTCGACCGGATTGCGGCAATGGCCAACCGTTTCGGGCTGGGCCAGAAGCTCGGGCTCGACATTCCCGGTGAGAGCGAGGGGTTGATCCCGACCCAGGCCTGGAAGCAGGCCACCATCGGCGAGCCTTGGCAGAAGGGCGAATCGCTGGTTTCGGCCATCGGCCAGGGCTTCGTGCTGGCAACCCCCATGCAGCTCGCCGTCATGACCGCCCGGCTTGTTAACGGGGGCAAAGCTGTTACCCCGCGCCTGACGGTCCTCGACCCCGCCGATACTTACCCGATATTTACGGACATCGACGTCTCCGAATCCTCCCTGCGCGCCGTCGTCAAAGGTATGGAGGCTGTTGTCGTCGGCCGCCGCGGTACCGCCCGCGCCAGCTCAATCGACCTCGAAGGCATGCAAATGGGTGGCAAGACCGGCACCAGCCAGGTCAAGCGCATCACCATGGCCGAACGCGCCGCCGGCATCGTCAAACAAGAAGACCGTCCCTGGCGCGACCGGCACCACGCCCTCTTCGTCGGCTTTGCGCCGATCGAGGCGCCCCGCTATGCCGCCGCCGTTGTCGTCGAACATGGCGGCTCGGGCTCGAAGTCCGCAGCACCCCTGGCCCGCGACATCCTGATCGCCGCGCAAAACCGCCAGGCCGCCCGCCCGATGAGCTGGGTCGAGCCGACCCCTGTCGGCGAGGTCGCCGGGGTCATCGACTCGGCGGCCGACCAGAACCCCTCGGACAGCTGACCCGCCCATGGCGATCAGATCCGATTTCGGCGACCGCGAGCTAAGCCTCTCGCTCAAGGAAAAAATCGTCCAGATCAACTGGTCGCTGGTGCTGCTGCTGACCATGGTCGCCGGCATCGGCGTCGCCATGCTGTATTCCGCCGCCGATGGGAATGTCGACCCCTGGGCCATCCGTCAGGTCACCCGCTTTGGCCTGGGCCTGGGCGTGCTGTTCGTCGCGGCGCTGATCGACATCCGTATTTGGTTGCGCCTCGCCTACCCGTTCTATGCCGTGTCGATCGTGCTGCTGGTCGCCGTCGAGCTGTTCGGTGCCGTCGGCATGGGCGCTCAGCGCTGGATCGACATCGGTTTCATGCAGCTCCAGCCGTCCGAGGTCATGAAGGTCGCCGTCGTTCTGGCCCTGGCCCGCTACTATCACTCCATGGCGGATGAGGATGTCGGCCGGATCACGCCGCTGATCATTCCCCTGGTGATGATCTTGGCCCCGGTTGCCCTGGTTCTGCGCCAACCCGACCTTGGCACGGCCCTGCTGCTCCTCATGGTGGGGGGAGCCATGCTGTTCCTCGCCGGCGTGCGGCTGTGGAAATTTGCCGTGGTCGGTGCCGCGGCCGTTTCCGCCGTACCCATCGCCTTCCAATTCTTGCACCCCTACCAGCGCAACCGGGTCCTGACGTTCTTCAACCCGGAAAACGACCCGTTGGGTTCAGGGTATCACATCCTGCAATCCAAGATCGCGCTGGGTTCGGGTGGCATGTTCGGCAAGGGCTTCCTGCAAGGCTCACAGGCCCACCTGAACTTTCTGCCCGAAAAACAGACCGACTTCATTTTCACCATGCTGGCTGAAGAATTTGGCTTGGCCGGCGGGCTGGGTCTGATCGTGCTCTACATGCTGATCACGGCCTACGGCGTCGTCATCGGCCTGGTCTCCCGCAACCAGTTCGGCCGCCTGGTGGCCATCGGCCTGATGACCAACTTTTTCTTTTACGTCTTCATCAACATCGCGATGGTGATGGGCATGATCCCGGTGGTTGGCGTGCCCCTGCCGCTGATCTCTTATGGTGGAACGGCGATGCTGACCCTGCTGCTGGGTTTCGGCATCGTCATGTCGGTCTACATCCACCGTGAAATCCGCATTCCCAGACGGTACCCCGACCACACGCCTTGAACTGAAACCCACCTGGTCCTAAGTTGGCGCGGTATTTCGGGGGGCGCATAGCTCAGTTGGCAGAGCAGCTGACTCTTAATCAGCGGGTCCTAGGTTCGAGCCCTAGTGCGCCCACCAATTCCCCGGCCACCTAACTCCAGCAGATAATGCTGCACAACAAATCGGCAGGGGGCGCCCATATCAGTCACCTGTCGTCAGCGGCAATGCACGCGATTTCTTCAGTGTGCATAGAAAAAACTGGGAAAAAGATCCGATAGGTAAACAAGCCCATTGCAAAAAGCCAACGGCCGCAGAGACTTCGCTTGTGACAAATCTAATCCCTTGGCCATCTAATTCATTCTGACTTGCAGCTGTCATACCGATGTGCAAACTATCAACCCGAAATTGCTAAGGAATCTGGGTGATTGGCTTGGTGATTGCATATCCAAATTGCCCGTGACATTTCAAAGTTTGGACCGGTGAATTGCAAATATGCCTAAGCGCTTGAACATAGGGGTGCGACTATGGCCCTGAGAATGCAGAGCAGTGGCAGCTCCGCCGAACCGATGTCGCTGGGTGTCGATCATTCAAGCGCGCTGGTCGAAGCAGTGCAGGGACATATCGTTAGAAGTGCACCCAATACGATATCTGACGCTAAGGCGGGCCTGGTCGATTTCACGGCCACAGACAATGCGGATCTAACGGGACACCCGTTACCTTACGCCGGGAAACGGGCGTTTGACCTCGCTGTTACCGTGCCTGTATTCCTATTCCTTCTCCCTCTCTTGGCGCTCACCTGGCTTGCGGTGCGGCTGACGAGCCGTGGCTCGGCCATCTACTGGTCGGACCGGGTCGGCAAAGGGGGCAAGGTTTTCAAAATGCCCAAATTCCGGACGATGCTGGTTGATGCACCGGTCATGCCGCGCGAGGAACTCGACCCTCAGCACAACCATGACACGATCATCGGAACCTTCCTAAGACGGTCCAGCATAGACGAATTGCCGCAACTTTGGAGCATACTGAAGGGAGAGATGAGCCTGATCGGCCCGCGTCCGCTACTCCCCGTCGACCCTGGCGTGGCCGCGCGCCGCCTGTTCCCAAAATCACTGACCGTCGCCCCCGGCCTCTCCGGTTTGGCCCAGATAAAGGGCCGAAACACAGTAGCACCCAGACGAAAAGCACGCCTGGATTCATTCTACGCAAAGAACGCCAATCTGGTGATGGATCTAAAGTTGGCGCTAACGACGCTGGGCATTGTTGTACGGCGGGCTGGAATTCGATAATATCCAATTATTGGGATGTGGATGTTCAAACTGCTAAATCAATCTCTAGCATGAAGAACTAACAGAGCATTTCGAGTCGCTTATAAAACGAATCCAAAATAATAAACAGGAATCAGCGATATGTAAACCAAAAAATAGGTATCGAAAACTGCAGAGGTTTCAGGAATGTAAGAAAAGAACTTATAGTGGTATGCATAAACTGCCATCTTACCAGAAAATTCGATGCCTGTGATTGTTTTCACTTGCCACAATACCATAATGATCATTGGTAACTTATGAAATAATTGGGCTGTGTTGCGTTGACAATAAGAACTGTAATCTCTCGCCGAACATACTCTTTCTATTCCAATATCAAAGTAGCCAAACTTTTCACATCGATCGCTTAAGCTGACTAGATCTGTTTCAAGAGGCATGAATATTAGAATTCAGTCCAATAACCTACAGTCGACCGGCCGAAGGAAAAATTCTAAGGCTGAATTAGCGTGAGAATCAAAATAAGGATCATCTGCACTAACTCGGATCATTGATTGACAAGATCCTAGTAAGTAAACTAAAAATCGTGCGGTGCCAAGCTGGAGCTAATACCTGAAACAATGATGTTTATAGTTTGTTCAGGAAATCAACCAAGTCGGCCACTATCAGATTGGTTCCATCCATTTGATTTCTGCCACGCAGGTTACAAGAGGCAGAGAAATCAACTTCAAAATGTTTCCGATCTAAATCAGAAGCGTCGGGTGCGTGGTGGGAACGTTGTTCAAAACGCTAGGCCTAGGCCGACAGAAAGCAATCACTGATTGTGTGATTAGCCTAGAACGCCCACATTTTTTCATGAGAAGAAGCCAAACGGAGAACAATTGTATTGGGCAAAAAATGGACGGGGCTGTAAATTTCGGACAGGTTCGAGATTTAATTTGTTGTCGAAGTGCTCTGCTGCATATTTCTTGTTGCTCTATCATCAACTCGTGCCACTACTGGTGCACGGCTGAGCAAAATCCTAAGTCGGCAAAATAATGCACAGTTTATTGAAGCGTTTTCCGGCTTTTCGAGCGCTAACCGTTGGATCTGCTAGCCATTTTTTCAGCAGCATAACCAATTTTGTATTCAACCTTTATCTAATAAGGAAACTAACAACGGAGGACTATGGTACTTTTCTCATATTTTTTTCTATAATAATTTTTTTTTCCGGTATCTCAAACAGTCTATTTCTTATACAGATGATCGTAACCTCAGGTCAGAAGTCGAGGGTCGAAAAAATATCCTTTGCAGGTAGAATATTGTTTCTAGTTTTGGTTTTCTGCTTAATTTCCACTATATCGTTAGTAATTATCTGCGTATCAATTTCGCACATAATGCACATTAATGTATCGAGTTCAGAGATGTTTTTTGTATGTGCCTCCATGAATCTAGTCATGATTAAGGAGTTTTACATAAAGACACTCTTCAATATAAAAAATGAAAAAGGAGCCTTATACACTAATGTTATATTCTGCATGGCCAACGTATCCGCTATTCTTGCCTTCAGATCGATAGAGTTTGATCTTTCTATCGCATTACAAATTTATTCTGCATCACTGGCATTCGCCGTAGCAACTGCTGCAATGATCTCCAGTGTTACCGTACGCCAACATAGTCTTGCAGAGGTGGCGGGTGATTTTAGGTCAATAATATCAGGTGGGAGTTGGGCCTCGCTAAGTCACCTAATGTACTTTGCGCGCGAACAATCGTACACACTGATTGTTGGCCTGACTATCGGCGCTGCCGGCGTGGCTCAACTCGGTGCAACTCGCTTACTTGTAGCGCCAGCAGCACTAATTCTTCCTCCTGTTGGAAACATAGTCTTACCCAGACTAGCAGAACTCAGAAGGCGTAAAGATGGAATTCAAAGAATATATAGTAGAGGACTGCAAATTACGTCCATTCTAACAATGACGTCGATTTTATATGGAGTTTTTGTTACAATATTCTATCCTACTTTAGCCGAAATGGTTCTTGGACAAAGCTATGCTAATCTACAGGTGATGGGCTCGTTTTGGGTAGTGATTATTATTTTGCTTTCTACTCGTACCGGTTTAACGTTTATGGAGCAAGTGAAGGGGAAATTTCGTAGTCTGGCGAGGATCGACGCTAGCGGTGCCATTGTATCCGTGTCATCTACGTACTTGTTCGCATTATCATTTGGAGCATCCGGCGCACTAGTGGGAGTAATTCTCGGATATGGTGTCTCTTGTGCGTTACTTATCAGGTCTGTGCTTAAGGAGAAACCGTACTAAGTGTCGGATGATGGGATTTGACTGTTTTCCGCGATAAGGGCTGCTTTGACAGCTTTACATTGCCCGGAAACACTCCTTCTATTTGATGAGAAATTCGAAATGAAGAAAGAGGGAAAAGAGGAAAGCCGCGATATGTTCGCAAAGGAGGTGAATGATCGTTGTTCAATCGTAGTCTGGCAACGTGGAAGCTATATTGCTTTCGATGTGGCCGGTGTCTTCATGATGCAATTTTGAACCACTTCAACTGACTAATGAGCTAAGGTTGACTTCCGGGTTGCGCACCGGCTGAATTCAGTCCCCGCAAGGATGGCTATGCACATAACTCCGTTGAAAGATTCACTGAACCCACAACTCGTAAATGGGAAGTTCGTGATAGCGACCAGTAGCGAGCAGCGTATGAAATCCGTATGCTGAGGGGCGCGATCGAGAGAATGGCGCAAAATTGGAGCCCAGCGTCGGAACCCTTAGAATGAGAATCCTACTTGTACACAACTATTATGGATCCGAGGCTCCTTCAGGTGAAAACCTAGTATTTCAGGCTGAGAAAGCTCTTCTCGAAGAATTTGGGCATCAAGTTTGGCAATTCACTCGTCGAAGTGACGACATTCGCAAGCTTGGCTTGAGAGGGAAGATCTTGGGTGCGAGTACAACACCTTGGAATCCGGCTTCTTCTATTCAAATAAGGAAGCTCGCAGATAAAGTAAGACCAGACGTTGTTCATGTACACAACACTTTTCCACTTATCTCACCATCAATATTCCATGCATTAGATGGTGTCTGCCCGCGTGTGCTGACACTGCACAACTATCGGAGCCTTTGCCCGGCCGCCGTTCCAATGAGAGCAGGACAGATTTGTACTGAGTGTATAGACAGGAAGTCTGTTTTTCCCGCAATACGTCATAAGTGCTACCGCAATAGCGGATTGGCGACGTTGCCACTCGCTGGCTGTGTCAGCCTACATCGTTGGTTAGGGACTTGGCAAAGTCATGTAGATGCGTTTATCGCTCTGACTGACTTTCAAAGGGATATTCTGGCTAAGGGAGGGCTGCCTTCGGACCGAATGTACGTCAAGCCAAATTACTCTCCCGAGAGGCCAGCTATCATTCCATGGGAGTCAAGACAGGTTGGTGCCGTGTTCGTTGGCCGGCTAACGGCGGAAAAGGGTGTGAAGACACTCATCAAGGCATGGCGAATTTGGGGAAAGTCGGCTCCCATGTTGACTGTCGTCGGTGACGGTGAACAGCGGAAAGAGTTGGAGCGCGCTGCCCAAGGGTTGCCGGTCCGATTCACAGGTCAGCTTCCAAGATTGGAAACGCAACGCGAGATTGCCAAAGCAAGACTATTAGTAGTGCCCTCCGAGTGGTTCGAAGGATTTCCTTTAGTAATGGTAGAAGCGCTTGCTTCTGGTACACCAATCGCGGTATCCAACATTGGAGCGTTGCCACAGATTGTGGAGAAAACGTCTGCCGGACTCGTTTTCCCTCCAAAAGCCCCACAACTTCTTTACGACACAATAAAGAAGAGTTGGAAACAAGATGGCCAAGAGCTCGGCCATCTAGCACTAAACGCGAGAAAAGCCTACGAACGCTACTATGAAAAAGGCGCAAACTACAAAATGTTAATAGAAATTTATCGCAGTGCAAGACAAACATTCAACGAAAAAAATTCGATTCGAAAGAAATTCCATTAGAAAATGCGCTTTAATACGAAAATAAAACACGCAATTAAGGGGGCTTTAAATAGAAAATTCATCCACTATAACTCATTGGCAACTTAAGATCTTCTGCACTTACTAATTGAAAAAGGTGTTCCCATACTATAATGTACATATGCACGACAACGTGTACGTAGATTTTGTACTAGTGCAACTTAGAAGATTTTCCAGAGCACAACTGTTAAACTTATCCCTCAAATAATCTCAGCTCATGTAACTCTCCGAACACGTTTAGCTATCTTTCTCTTTGAGGCAATGCTGCGATCGTGTCGTTTGCCGAGGTAAGTGGGTACTCCATCCCTTAAAAATCAACACAGAACGGAGAAGTTAAGTGCAATTCTACAAAAAGGGGGCGACACTCAACCGTTATCACGAGCTCACAATATTGGGAAATCAATAGCGTTAGCAAAATTGTTCCGCCGAAATTCAGCTCATTGGCGATCAGCTGATGCAGCAGCATTAGCGGTGTTGCAAAATTTGATTTGGTGCAGAAAAGTTTGGTGTAAAAAAAGCTAAACATTCTATCAAGCGTCGAGCATCCTATTACGGACAACATCACGCAAACGAACTCCCACTTTCTCTACCCGTCCTGGCTCATCCTAAAAACACATCACTCAGAAAGGCTATTGGACGATTCGCACTCGTCATCTACTCTTACAGTGTGATTCAGCTGCCGATTTTTTCGAGTTGTGGCACGTGTCACAAACGTTCGGGTGTCGGCGAAAGATAGACGTGAAATGGACAGCAACATGAGCGAATACTTCAGTGGGGAGAAACTATATGGCGATGATTTTTCGATCGAAGAAATTGAAGTTTGGTACGAGGACGAAAAAGAAGGTTATGCGAATTTGGGCGCCAGAAATCGACACAGCTACCAATACAGCTACAACGCACTCAACTGGTTCCACGGATTTCGATTTGTTCAGCAGAAGTCGAATATCAGAGCGCTGGGAATAGGCTCAGCATATGGAGACGAGTTCGAACCATTTGTGTCAATGATTAAGGAACTAAAAATTTTAGATCCCTCCGAACACTTTGAAAGTGGAATCAGGGATAACGGCTTGGCGATCGAATATATGAAACCAAATATTTCTGGTTCGATACCGTTTGATGATTGCTCATTTGGACTGATTACCAGTCTCGGGGTTATGCATCACATTCCAAATGTTACCCATGTTTTAAGTGAATGTTATCGCTGTATGTCTCCCGGTGGAAGCATGCTATTAAGGGAGCCAATTCACTCAATGGGAGATTGGTCGAAGCCTCGTCCTGGGCTAACAAAAAGGGAAAGAGGTATCCCGCTAAGTGTGCTTGATGAGACTATGAGGCAAATTGGTTTCAGAATTGTAAGAAGACAGTTGTGCATGTTTCCCGCGTTTTCGAGAATTTGTAAGAAGCTAAAGATCGAAACTTACAATAGTGTTGGATTAACAATAATTGATTCGATACTTTCAAATATGTTTAGCTGGAATGATCGATACCACCGAACATCGTTTATTGACAAACTTGCGCCCTCGTGTGTTTTCTTTGTTGCAACAAAAAGATAGAGTTAATGTCCCATATTTGTCGAAAACAGCGTTATCGCCTGGTTGTCCCCCGTCAGCGCGTGTGGGACAGATCGGTGTGATTGAGCAGAGGAGGATTTCTGTTTCATCGTAGCCTATCAAAGGAGCGCAGATGAGACAGAAATCCGGGCCGCACGAGACGGCCGAGAAATATGTGAAAGACATCCGCCGCAGGGCTCGGCGCAAATTCTCAGCGGAAGACAAGATACGCATCGTCCTGGAAGGTTTGCGGGGCGAAGAGAGCATCGCCGAGTTGTGCCGCCGCGAGGGGATCGCCCAGAGCCTGTACTATAGCTGGTCAAACGAATTCCTGGAGGCTGGCAAGAAGCGGCTAACCGGCGATACAACCCGTCAAGCAACCAGCACCGAGGTGAAGGATCTTCGGGCGGAGTCGACCGCCCTGAAGGAGGCGGTGGCCGATCTGATGCTGGAGAAACGGTTGCTCAGAAAAAGCATGATCGGGGATGGGGGAGACGAGGAATGAGATACCCCGCCTCCGAGAAACTGGAGATTATTCGGCTCGTCGAGCAATCCCACTTGCCGATCAAGCGAACCCTAGGAAAGCTCGGCATCCCCAAGACCACATTTTATCGATGGTATGATCGCTATCTCACCCTGGGAGAAGCCGGGCTCGAAGATCGCTCGTCGCGGCCCGGACGGATCTGGAACCGCATTCCTGATACCGTGTGCCGGCAGATTGTCGAGATGGCACTGGAACAGCCGGAGCTATCCCCCAGAGAACTAGCGTTGCGGTTCATTGACACCAAGCGTTACTTCGTCTCCGAAGCCAGTGTTTACAGGCTGCTGAAGGCCCACGACCTGATCACCAGCCCGGCCTTCATCACGATCAAAGCGGCGGACGAATTCCACGAAAAGACGGTGCGGCCCAATCAGCTGTGGCAAACCGACTTCACCTATCTGAAGGTCATTGGTTGGGGCTGGCTGTATCTCTCCACCATCCTGGATGACTACAGCCGCTATGTCATTGCCTGGCGCTTGTGCACAACCATGAAGGCACAAGATGTGACCGACACTTTGGAGGATGCCCTGGCCGCTTCTGGCTGCGATCGGGCAACGGTTGCCCATCGGCCGAGGCTGCTCAGCGATAACTGGTCATCTTATATCTCCGGTGATCTGGCTGTCTGGCTCGAAGATCAAGGAATGGACCATGTCCGCGGTGCCCCTAACCACCCACAGACACAGGGCAAGATCGAGCGTTGGCATCAGACCCTTAAGAGCCTCATCCTGCTGGAGAACCGCTATCTACCCAGCGCCCTTGAGCACGCCATTGGCGAGTTAATCGATCACTACAACCACCGCCGATATCATGAGAGCATCGGCAATCTGACGCCCGCCGATGTCTACTTCGGCAGGGCCAACATAATCCTCAAACAGAGAAAGGAGATCAAAGAACAGACCATTGCAAAACGCCGCTCAATGCATCAGCAGTTCGCGGCTTAACCTGAAACCACGTGAGCCAGAACCTCCTCAAACCATCAACTCATAATGGCCCAACTCATCTGACGACGGACAGACTTCGGACCGAGATTGAGAACGTTCAAAAAATCTCACACGTGATGAACTTACTGGTAGCCTTTAGCTTCCAGGCCAGATAGCTTGCGATTGATTTAGTCAGCAAAACAAAGTGTCCTAAATCTCTAAGGCAGATCCACTATTTAGGCACTCAAGAACATTTTTCGGAAATTGAACGTGTACTCTGTAAAAATAGGTCCGAATTAGTTCCTGACGGCCGATCTATTTTTAACAAACCAAAGATAGGTTTGCTCGAGACCTGCCTTCAATCCGATCTTGGCTTTCCAACCCATGTCTTCCAATCGTGAAGAGTCCATCAGCTTGCGAATTGGACCGTCTGGCTTAGAAGGGTCTGTTACAATCCGGCCGTTAAACTGCGCAATCTTCGCAATAATCTTAGCAAGTTCAATGATGGCAATGTCGCTTCCCATTCCCACATTTATATGGCTTTGCGTTGGAGTCGTACGATCTTGGTAATCTTTAACCGGCAGATCTAGTACGAACAGGCTGGCGTCAGCCATGTCATCGACATGGAGAAATTCACGACGAGGATTGCCCGATCCCCACAGTACGACTTCATCTCGATCCTCACGCGTCGCCTCGTAGAACCGGCGGATGAGTGCCGGTACTACATGGCTATCTGTAGCGTGAAAGTTGTCACCGGGACCGTACAAGTTGGTTGGCATTACGCTGCGATAGTCAGTTCCAAACTGTCTATTATAGCTTTCGCAAAGCTTGATGCCGGCTATTTTGGCGACGGCGTAAGGTTCGTTTGTGACTTCCAATGGACCAGTTAAAAGTGCGTTTTCCGCCATTGGCTGTTCCGCAGCTCTGGGATAAATGCAGGATGAGCCCAAGTTCAACAGCTTCTTCACGCCAGACAGATAGGACGCATGTATGATATTGCATTCGATCATTAGATTTTCATAGATGAACTCAGCGGGAAAGTTATTGTTGGCTTGGATCCCGCCGACTCTGGCTGCAGCAAGGATTACGATATCCGGACGCTCCTTGGAAAAGAAATTTCTAACAGACGTTTGATCGGTTAAGTCGAGATCTCTGCGGCTACAAGTAATAATATCAAGGGGATCGTCCATTCGCTTTCTCGATTGCAGTCTGCGAACAATTGCACTACCTACCATTCCCTGATGGCCAGCAACGTAGTACTTCATTAATTGTGGACCCTCATCAAATTTCTGTAGCCAGTGGTACGGTGTATCCGTGAGTTTTCAAAAATGAATATCGCCTAGCTACTTTCAGGTCTTCCTCGACCATCTCGGTACACATTTCTCTTGCCGTAATCTTTGGCACCCAACCTAGCTTCTCCCGGGCTTTCGTTGAGTCGCCGAGAAGAGTTTCAACTTCTGCCGGCCTGAAATATCTCGGATCAATTCGCACAATTACATCTCCAGGTTTTACTGATGGTGCTCGGTCACCCTCCACGGCAGCAACAGTTGCAAATTCGCCCACCCCTTCTCCAGAAAACTCCAATGTAATGCCTAAGTCCGATGCGGCCCACGTGATAAACTCGCGTACGGAATGTTGTATACCGGTGGCGATTACAAAATCTTCCGGTGTTTCTTGTTGAAGCATCATCCATTGCATTCGAACAAAGTCTTTTGCATGACCCCAGTCGCGTTTAGCGTCAATGTTACCCATGTAAAGACAGAATTCCAATCCCTGGCTGATATTTGCTAGACCTCGCGTTACTTTGCGAGTAACGAATGTTTCTCCCCTTCTAGGACTTTCATGGTTGAAGAGAATTCCATTGCAAGCATATAGGCCGTACGCTTCTCTGTAGTTGGCTGTGATCCAATAGGCATACAGTTTTGCGACGGCATATGGGCTTCTTGGGTGGAAGGGGGTGTTTTCTGATTGAGGTGTCTCTTGAACTAGACCGTAGAGTTCGGATGTTGACGCTTGATAGAAGCGAGTTTTTGATTCCAATCCCAGGAAGCGGATGGCTTCCACCATTCGCAGAGTGCCAATTGCATCTACATCAGCGGTGTACTCCGGTGCTTCGAAACTGACAGCTACGTGAGATTGAGCGCCGAGGTTATAGATTTCATCTGGTTGTATCTCGCGAATAATTCGCGTGAGGTTTGATGTATCCGTAAGATCTCCGTAGTGCAGACGTACTCCCAGTTTGCCCTGATGGGGGTCCTTATAGATATGATCAATTCTGTGAGTATTAAAGAGGGACGCGCGGCGTTTGATACCGTGTACTTCATAGCCTTTTTCTAAGAGAAATTCGGCAAGATAGGAACCGTCTTGCCCTGTGATTCCGGTAATTAGGGCACGCCTCATGCGAGATCTTTCAGTTGGTGATTTCGTGTGTCGACTTCAGTGGCGCAAATGTTCGAGAAAACTTTAAACTCTGCGCGTAACGATGCGTTAAACATCACCGCAATTAATTCGTGCAAGGTAGAGAGGATCTTAGTCATTGTGCGGCGTGGCGATTTCGCGAGAAAAAGAATCCACTCAAATCCAGTTCCGGAAAAAAAGGAATTTAGATTTTTTTGCTTATTCGACCGATCTAGATTTGATATTGCCGCGCCGAGGCAATGGTATTCTAGATCATTTCTAATCAAATGCAATGTAGCAGCCAAATAATTTTGTTTGGGCGCACTAATTCCAATACCAATATTCGTGCCCGCGGGTAAACGATTAATAATTGATGCGAGATCGCCAGGTACGTGGACATCAGCGAAGAAAGGCAACACGAACTGATGTTTAGCTGAGATGTTGCTTAGTGGTTTTGCGGTCAAGAAAAACCAATTTCCATGGGAGTTGGAATCTAGTCCGAACAATTTCAATGCAGTCGTGCCTGGTCGGTAGGCCGCCTCTGGTTTGACCCATCGTACTAGGATTCTGAGCGATGCGCTATCGATCCAGACCCGATCCCGTTGGGGGTCATACATCCTGAAAACCGCGCGCCAGCAAACAAGGTTAACGTAGTGGTGGATCATCGGGCGACGTTCAGAGTCATGATGGTATTTGGGCTGACTGCATTTAGACTCTGAATTTATCCTGATAGAGTTTGAAGTTGAATTTGCTGTGATACACAGTCAGATGTGCTGGGACGTCGGAGGGTCAAAATGGTTGGCACGACAATGGCTACCTGCCGATCTTGCGGGTGATTTGTTTCAACACGCTCGTGTCTTCGATAATTTTCGGCTACTAGCGCACTTAGGTAGTTGATGCACGCAGCCACCACTCGGCTCGCCCGGGGGCAATCAAGCCAGTTTGCTCCACATAGTTTGTTCAACTGCGCGGCTCATGTCGGACTAGTTGTAGTGATATACATGCACGCAACTCGGAAACGTTGTCGGCCGACTTGTTTGTTTGGTTTAGACACTCGTAGGTGGCTAGACTAAGAACGTGTCATCGCCCAAAACTTTATTGTTAGTCGTCATGCTCCAGCACGTCAGCATCGTCATCGTATCTCACTCCCCCGAGGTTGCGCGTGGGGTGGCGGCTATGGTTGGGCAGATGGTCGGGGAAGATGTACACTGTGCCCACTGCGGGGGCAATCCCGATGGTGGGTTGGGAACGGATCCGGGGCAGATTAAGGCTGCAATTGAGAGGGTTTGGAGTGCCGGCGGGGTGGCGGTTATGGTCGATCTGGGCGGGGCCGAGATGAATGCGGAGATGGCCATTGAGCTGCTGCCGGAAGAACGGCGCTCTCGGGTTCGTATTTGCGACGCACCGGTGGTCGAGGGGGCCGTGATGGCGGCGACCGAGGCGTCCAGCGGCGCTGATCTTGACCAGGTCGTTGCGACCGCGGAGGAGCTGTCGCCATGAGCCTTGCCCGCGTTACGATCAATCATCCCACGGGGCTGCACGCGCGACCTGCGATCAAGTTCACGAAACTGGCAAAATCTTTTTCCGAGGCAGAGATCAAGCTGCGCGGCGGGCCGGAAGCGGACTGGGTCGATGCGAAAAGCATCGTCAAGGTCATGGCCCTGAAGCTCGCCTGCGGCACCGTGATGGAAATCGAGGCCGACGGCGCCCAGGCGGAGACGGCCCTGGAGGCTTTGAGCGCCTTGGTCGAGGACAATTTCGGCGAGACTGTTTGAAACAGGATGGATCCGGTCTCTCGCGTTCCGCCATCCGGCGGCGGGAGGAAAGATTGAAACGCCGCTTTGAAACGCTCCGGCAAGAAGGGTTCGCCTGACTCAGGAAACGCCAAATTACGGTCCGTTCGCTGCCACGCGGTTTCGAAGCTTCATGCCTTATCAACCCGTCACTCAACGATGGATCTCTGGCCGCTCAGGCCCTGACCACTAAGTCCCTGGCCACTATGCCTCTGTCCACGCAGCCCCTGACCCCTAAGGCCCTGGTCACCTAGCCTGAGGTCGCCCGATCTCAGGGTGGGTTATTTCTCCAGATTTTTCCGGTGCGAGCGGGCCAGATGGCCGTCATAGAATTCCATCGTGTTCCGGGCTTGGTCCAAAATGGCCTGTTCAATCCGGTTTCTTGGCGGCATGGCGTGTTCAGTCCACCATTCCGGGTGCGTCAGCACTTGCAGCCGGTCATGCTCGGCCGACGTCAGAACGCTCGAAATAGGGGCATGGCGCCAATAGCCGTTTGAGTCAGAGCAATAGCCATAGTCGTCCTTCATCTCTGCGCTATAGGTGTTGACCATACCGGCCAGTAGGGTTTGGTTGAAATGCGAGAGATTGCCGGATGTCGGGTCGTGAAAACTCACGGAGCCGATCGGTGTCTCCAGCAATTGGCCCAGCAGCGCGCGCTCTTTGGACATTGCGTCTTCCAGGCTCTGCAAACTCCATTGCTTTTCGCCATAGGGCGAGGCGTTGAAATGCAGGCCGATTGAGTGGCCCATGGCGGCGATGTCCTTGCCGATCCGCCGAACCGCGATGTCGAACATGTTGTAGTAGGGAAGGCTGAGGACGAACATATAGGTCGCTGTCACGCCATGCTCTTGCTCGATCTGCGCTACGCGATGGGCGCGTTCGATCGAATGGTCCAAATCATGGCGCCAGATCAGGTGTTTATCATCGCCCTTGGCGGAAAAGTCGGAGAACCGGTAGGAGGCCTTCGCCAGCTCTAGCAGGTCGCGATAACCCTGTTCGGTAAATTGCGACCACCGTTTTCTATGGGCCTCCGCAACCGCGTGATCGGCTTCACCCTGGTGCGCGAACCGCTCGCCATGGAGCTCGACATAGGCGTTTTGGTAGCCCTCGACCGTCACGGCCTCCAGCTTTCGCTGAACCAGCTCGGCGCTGTCCAAGGGCGATATGCGGCACAAGGCCCAAAAATCCCGGCGGTTTCTCTTGGGTCCCTGCCACTGAACCTCGATCGGCTTCGGCCGTCCGCCGCTCGTCAGCGACTTGATCAGCCGTTCGAAAATGACGCATCCGGCCTTCTCGGCCAGGTCCATGAGCGCGTTTGGGGTGTTGGTCGGATCGACGTCCAGCAGCTCCACATCGATGATGTCCCCTTCATCAACCCGTTCGGTCATGACGTGGGCGGTGGCCCCATAGCGGGTCACACCGTCGAACTTGGCAAAATGGTGCGGAAAGCTTCCGGGGTACTCGGGCGAGGCGGGGTGAATGTTAAAGGCGCTGTCCGGAAAAACCTTCAAAACCGACGCCGGAACGATGACACCCGAGGCAAAGCTGACCAGAAAATCGAACGAGGATTGGCGGGTTTGCGCCGAAAGGTCCTCCTTCGAAAAAGCGATCTCGCAGCCTGCGCCGGCATCTTCGACGGTGCGGCGCAGAAAATCGCTCCACCGCGTATTGGTCAGGATCAGGAATTGCATCATCGCGTCAGGGGCTGGTCTTCAGCACGGTTTCGTAGTCCCAATCGGCCGAATGCATCAAAAAATCAATGACGGACAGGCCGGGCAGGAAGCCGGCGCCCGGGCGATATCGGAACGGCTCGAATCGTTGTTCGACAAGATCCAGCCCAGCCTCGGCGAACTTTTCGTTCTCCTGATAGCCCGTTGCGCCACCGCCCGCCAGATAGCCATCGGATTGCGTTATTCGGCAGATCTCAACCAGCAGGTCCGTGCTTGACTGCCGGGTCTCAAGGTTGCTCTGCCGCACAAATCTGGCCCGCAGGCCAATCGCCGCGGAGATCTTTGCAATGGCGTTGATGTTGTAGTCGGCGACCAGATCCAGGTCGCTTTCGATCAGCGGCGCGAGAAGCTCCATGGCCTCCTCGTAACGGGGCGCCCGTTTGTAGTTCATCATCAGCGTGCGGATAAGCTTACGCTTCCAATGAGGATCCGGGCTGATCCGAACCTCTCGGATGGCGCCGCTGCTCGTACTTTTTTCGATGGGGCAACCGACCCATTTTTCGGCGCCCTGAACGTTGATCTTCACGCGATTGGTCCAGGATCCCATGCCGCCGCTGCCGGCGCGCGGGTAGTCGACGCCGTCCAGGAAGACGAACACATCCGATCGGTGGATCTTGTCGAAAAAGCCCAGCCACGGGAAAAAATTCGGCTGGTGGATTGCGCACAACGTCATGAATTAACGCGGCCTCGTGCAACCGGGCGATGCCTCACGGGCGCTTTTGGTAGGCGGCGAATGTCCCGAAACCCAACCATTTCGCGATTGCCGTGTTCCACAAACCGCGTTCGACCCCAACCCAGGCCCTTGCCAGCCACATCGGGCCGCGATCGAGCGCCGGAAACGCCTCCGGACACCCCCACAGGACATAGGCCAACAAGGTTGGATAGCTTTTTCTGACCGGGACAAGCCCGGCTTGTTCGAAAAACCGGTCCAGCTCTCCGGTCGTGAATCCGCGTTCGGTCTCCGCGTCGAAGGCGCCGTTGCGTTCGTAAATCCGTTCCCGGACCCAGCGCAGAACGGGGTTGTTGTGCGTCGGTTCGGCGACAATGAACAACCCGCCGGGATTCAGCGACTGGGCAAGGCGGGACACCACGGTCCCGGCGTGGGCGGAAACATGATGAATGCCACCGGCGATCATCACGATGTCGACCTGGTGCGCCGAACCATCGAAGGTGGTGGCATCCGCCTGCCAGATATTGGCATCCGGATAGGCCTGCTTGGCGTAATCGACCATGTTGGCCGCGTAGTCGAAGCCCTTGTAGGACAGCTCGATATCGAAGTTTTCCTCAAGCAGCTTCCGCCCCTCACACGACCCGCACATCGGTTCCAGAACCTTCAGCGGCCGCTCGTATCGTGTGAGGTCGACGGCGGGATCGGCAAAAAAATGCTGCCACATCGCGCTGCGCAGCAGGCGATGCCGGGGCGATTTGCGCGCATTGACATAGTCTTGGGCCACGCGATCGAAATGCTCGCGCTGACTCTCGACCTTATCCAGGGCTGCGTTCACCATCGTGTCCTCACCACAGGGGGCTGGGGTAGTCCCCCATCACCATGGTCGCGGCTTCGAATTTGAGCTTTGCCCGCACCGAAAAGCCAATGAAGACCAATCCGCTCCAGCATAACAGCAGCGTCATGCGCTGGCGCTTGGGTTCGACCCATTTGACCAGCATATCGATCGCAAGACACATCAGCCCGATGGCGCCCAGCACATTGACCCACACCTGATAGCCCAGATACGGCATCGAATGCATCGGACGGTATTTCACCATGTTATGGGTGGCCGCGCCGAACAGCAGCATGGCGATGCAGATCAGGGCCAGCCAGCTTTGCCAATCGTTTTTACCCTGGGCGAGGCGAAAGACCAGCCAGGCAGCCAGGCACAGCAGCAGCACAAAATAGGCGCCCGCATACATCCGCCACAGAAAGACATGATTCATGTAGGCCAGGAACTGCATCATGCCGTGATAGCCATGCTGCTGATCCAGCACCCATTCGGCCCCGTGCAGCGGCAGGCTCAGCGAACCGGTCATCCAGCCGGGCAGCACCAGGGACATCGCCGTGAACGAGAAGCTGACCATCTTCACCAGAAAGTCGTCGATCATGGCAAACAGCGAGGGGTAGTGCAGCAGAAGATCGGTTTCGGTTCCTCGGCCGCTGCCGAACCCGATCACCACCTTGGTGACGACATACACCACCATGATCCGAACGATCCACTTGACCATGGTCAGAAACCGGTCCGCGATGTCGGGCCGGCCGTTTTTTCGCAAAACCAAAACGAAGATCGGTGTCAGGACTAGGGTGACGATCACCGTATCCAGCCAGGTCTCGTAGCCCAGGATAAAGAGAAAGGCGGCAATCCCCAGATAGGCCCAGCGCGCCCGGCTTGCGCCGTCCAACACCAGGTATAGCGCGTGAACGGTGATCAGGAAGTAGGACAGCAACAGCGCTTGGGCCGTCGTGCCATGGACGGAATAGACGTGATAATTGAACGGCACGGTGACGAAGAGGATTGCCGCGGTGCCGGCAAAGACCAGCGATCTGGTCATGCTTAGCGTGACGATGAATCCCACGACGATCAGCACGCAATGCGACACCACCAGAACGATGGCCGGGTGGACGTGCTGTTGGATGAGAGCGGCCGCGACGACCGACGTCGTCGTCCAGGTTCCGTACACTTCCCGCTGGGGAAACAGATACATCCACCAGGATTTTTCGTAGAACGACTGGGGCATGTTGTAGACCGTGAAGTGGTCTTTAATGTCGAACGCGCTCTCAAGGCCCAGCATCAGCCCGACTTTCGCCAGGCATGCCAAAATCAGGAACAGGATGATCTCAAGCGGGCCGACCCGCGCGCCTAGCAGGGTCAAGGACGGATCGTTCCAGGATACCCAAATCTTCGGCGGCTTGGTCGCGTCGATGCCTAGATGCGCTGCGGTCTGGCTGTCGGCCTGGGTGCTGTCACTCATCGAACAATTCTCCGACCGCGATCGTTACCTCTGGCCAGTCTGAACCCACCAACGACTCCGCGCGCGTCAGCTGAACCTGCAGGTTGGGGGTGTCAGCAATAAATCTCAGATCGGTGGGGCTTGGGCCTGGAATCAACGACGCGCTGAAGACCTCGGCAGCTTGATCGCGGTTCGAACTTGAAACGAGTTTGAGCGAGAGGGGATGGTCCGGCCCCGCCTCGCTGTTCGGATAGGTGATTTGGACCCTCAGCAAAGATTGAGTGTCGTTCGAAAGGGCGCGGTTGATCTGATGCGATTCCGGATCAAGCGCGCTGCCCTCCAACTCGACCAGTTTTTCCTGACGGGAAAAATCGAAATCCTCGCGGTGCGCAAAAAACTTCCGCATCACGTCATAGGACGAGGTGACCGGGGTGTGGTTGGGGAAAACCACCTGGGAAACGACTGCGCCGAACGTGCCGATTAGCAGGGCAAACAACAGCATACTTGCCAGCGGCGAGGAATCCGACAGCCGCACCATACCGCGCCAGACGGCGGCCCAGAAATCCTTAACGCTTGGCGGTATGCGTTCGGAAACCGACGTGACCAAGATGGAAAGCCTGGCTTTTTGGGTGCGCACAAAACTGTTCAACATCAATTCGCACTTCCAACAAGACGGACCAGGCCAGCCATTCGCAACAGCAAGAATGCCAGGCCGATAAGGGCCGGAATGATGATCGCGACGAAGGAGAATAGGACCGAGACCAGGATGGCGGTGGTCGGGTCTGCACCGAACAGGCCAAGCAGGACGACGAACCCTCCCTCGCGAAGACCCATGCCGAAATGGGTGATCGGGATCGAGGCAAACAGCGCGACGATCGGCACCACAAGGGCAATGGCGGCCACTGAGATATCCTGGCCCAAACTCAAAGCGACGCACCAGGTCGACAAGATCTGGAAGGAGTGGGCAACGAGTGTCGCTGCGAAGGCGTGGACCAGGACCGAAATGTTGCCGCGATATTGGCTAAGCGCATCGGTCAGGGATTGCGATATCCCTCCGATGATCGGGATCCGGCCCAACAGGCCGTTCACGACCAGCATGGCCCGCCGGCTGTAGATCAGTGCCATGGCGGCGACGAACACGCCACCGGCGATGAGCGTCGGAACGGTAAGAGAATGCTGCTGCAGCGTCGTCCACATCACGAGCAGGGAAACAAAGGACAAGGCGACAAAGCCCAACAGCCCCATCAGCCGGTCGGTCAGAACGGCACTCGCCGCCTTGGGCAGCAGAATTTCCGACTTGGTGTTCAGTGCCCGCGCGATGTCGCCCGCAATCCCGCCGGGGATTACCAGATTGACGAAGGTCGATTCCAAAATCAGGCGCAACAACCGGGCAAAGCCGGGATCGGCGCCAAAGACGCGCATCAAAACCTGCCAACGGTGGGTCGACACGCAAATCGTCAGACAGCTGAAGCAGAAGGCGAGCATCAGATAGGGCATGCTGGCGTTCACAAGGCCGGCCCTGAACTGGTTCCAATCTGTGCCGCCGCGCAACAACAGCACCAGCAGCCCGATCCCCAGCGCCAGCGGCAGGATCCGCTTGATTAGGAAGCTCAGAAATTTCATCGGGGCAAACTATCGGACTCGTCTGCGCAGAGCCACGATGTCGCGGAATGTGTCCAAAATATACCCCAGCCTGAGCATCTTGGATCGTCCGCTGCGGCGGATCTCGTAATAGGTGGTCGACCGCGCGAGGCGAATCTCGCCATTGGCCGCGCCATCCAGCCCCCGCCACAGCAGCTCCAGGAACAGCACATTGTCCTCGCGCTCGGCCGTCGCCCAGTCGCGAAACTCCGACCAGCGCAGCAAGAAAATGCCCTCGTTTCCGGAAAGGTCCAGACCGATCAGCCAGGCGGTCAGCTTGCGCTGACCGAAACTCAATACCTCGCGATACCAGGGCCGCACCTGGCGGGAGATTTCCGCGCTTCCGTCGCGCGGGCGCCGGTCGCTGACGACCATATCGGCATCCTTGCCGGCCTCGTACAGCCGCAGGGCGTCCGCAACGGTGACCTCGCCGTCTGCCGGCAAGTAGGTGACGAATCGGCCGTTCACATGCTGGAAGCCGGCATGGATCGCGCGCCACATGCCGCCGTTTTCCCGCCGGTAGACATCCGTGATGGCTGAATGGCGTTCCGCCAACCGGGAGATGGTTGTCCGGCTGTCATCCAGGCTGGCATCGTCGACAAGAATAATTTGGAAACCGTCGGGTAGATCGGCAGCCTGAAGACGGGCGACCATTTCTTCCATAACGTCTTCTAAAGTTTCCCCTTCATTGTAGCAGGGTACAATGATCGAAAGTTCTACTTCTTCCATTTGATGGTTTGTTCGAGTCCGTATTCGAGGTCCGTCATAGACGACAAATCAAATACATCTCCCAATTTCTCCAGCGATGGGGACAGGCGTGGACCCGACGAAGATATGCGATTGAATTTGGCCGGTCGGCCAAGAAGGGATGCGATCAACTCGGTTGCCGATTTCACTGAACAAAGCTCGGTTCCCGCGACGTTGAACGTTCCATGCCAGCCGTTCTCGACGGACGCAACAGCAATCTTTGCAAGATCGGCCACGTAAGTCGGCGTGAAAACCATGCCCTCTTCGCCTGCCAGATCCACCGCTTGCCCCGACCGCACCCGGTCGATCAGCATGGGCACGATCCGGTCGGTCTGGCCCGGGCCATAGGGGAAGAACACCCGCAAGACCGTGACCGAAAACGCCGTTCGGTAGCTTTGGCACAGCATCTCGGCGGCCAGCTTTGTCGTGGCGTTGATGGATGACGGCTCAACGGCCGAAGATTCGAGTAATGGCTGATCGGCAAACGGCTCGTAAACGCTGCCCGTGGAGAACAGGCAGAAATGCCGCGCGCCGCTTCGCTGGGCATAATCCAACAGGCGGGCGGTCGACGCCGTGTTGACCCGAAAAACACTCGGGGCCTTGGCTGGAAAATCGCGATAATCGCGGGACTGGGAACAGTGAATGACCGCATCGATCCGGTCAGGCAGGCGATCAACCCAGTCGGTCCCATCCAGATCGGCTTCTATGGCGTGGGCGCCGTCCGGCAGCTGTTCTGGGTTCCGGGCAAGGGCGTAGGCTGTCCAGCCTTGCGGCAATTGCGCCAGCAGGTGCCCGCCAACGAATCCCGTCGCGCCGGTTAAGAGTATTCTCATGCCGTTGGGTTCGATCCGATCGAAAGGGGAGGGATGGTTGCCTACGACAGGAAGCCGTCGCACCATTCCTCCAGGCTTAGAAGGGACCAGATTAGAAGCCGTCTGTTGACGTGGCCGTCAAGATGCTCCTGAACCAGCCCCTGCAGGGTTCCCCGGTCGAGATAGTTGTAAATCCGGGCGTCGTTGTTCATCAGCCTCCGTTTCACATACTCAATGCTATCGCCCTTGAACCAGCTGGCATCGGGGGCGGAAAAGCCTTGTTTGGTCCGGTTCGCGAAAGAGGCGGGCAGGAATTTCGTCATAATCTCCCGCAGCAGCAGCTTACCCTCGCCGGTGTTCTGGAAGAACGCCCCCGCCTTGTTGATCGCGTTCTCATTGACCCAGTGATGTTGATCGAGATCGCGCAGCTTCATGTTGGCCGGCAGCTTCATGGCGAAATCGACCAGATCATTGTCCAGGAACGGCAATCGGGTCTCTAGCCCGTAGGACATGCTGATCTTGTCTTCCACCAGCAGCAGCCCTTGCAGAAAGGTGCTGGCCTCGAAGGTCATGCAGGCATTCAACGCGTCCTCAGGCTGTGAGATATCGTCAAATCCGGGGGAGAGGACAGACCGGAAGATGTCCCTTGGCGAGAAACCGGAAATCCCCATCGGCGCGATAACCTCCTGATAGCGCGCCTCGGGAATAAGCCGCTGCCAGAAGCCGTAGTACCGGTCGATATAGTCCGAATAATCGCCCGGCGCCCCAGCCAGGGCCGTGTGGTATCGCCAGGGATAGCCGCCGAAAAACTCGTCCCCTCCACTGCCCGAGAGCACCACTTTCACCGACTGGGAGGCGAGTTCGGAAACATAATAGTTCGGATAGCTCTGGCCCACGCGCGGCTCGTCCAGATGATAGGTCAGCCTGGGCAGCGCCCGCTCCATATCGCCCGATTTGAGGACAACCTCGTGATGCACGCTCTGGCAGATGCCGGACAGCTCCCGCGCCGCGTCCCGCTCGTCGAAGGCCAGCTCGATGCCCGAGGCGTTCGTCAGGTCAAAACCGCAGGTAAAGGTGTGCAGGCCGGGCAGGTGCTCGCTGGCCAGCCGTGTAATGGAACCGGAATCGATCCCGCCCGACAGATAGCTGCCGACGGGCACATCGCTGACAAGTTGGCGCTCCGTGGCCTGCCGGATCAGGTGCCGTCCTTCCTCGACACAATCTTCGACATCACGAACCTGCGTGGGTTCCTGAAAGCCATACTGCCAGTAGGGATGGGTGGACAGGGATGTCGATGAGCTGCCATTCGCGCACGCCGCCTGCGCATAGGATGCGCGCGGGAAATGGAAGATGCCTTTGAACAGGCTGCGGTTGGTGAAAATGTTTTGAAAGGCGACGTATTCCGATAGCCCTTCGGGGCAAATCTCAACGCTCAACTCGGGGTGCGCGATCAGGGCCTTGATCTCGGAACCAAAGACCAGGCAGTCGCCCATCTCGACATAATAGAGCGGTTTGATGCCATAGCGGTCGCGCGCCAGGGTCAGCTTGCGGTCCGCCCGATCCCAGATGGCAAACGCGAACATGCCGTTCAGGCGGTTCAGGCACTCCAGGCCCCAGATGCTGAACGCGGCCAGCAGGACTTCGGTATCGGACCGTGAAACGAACCGGACGCCGCGCGCCTCAAGTTCAGCCCGCAGCTCGCGAAAGTTATAGATCTCGCCATTGTAGACGATCGTGTAGCGGCCGTCGGGCGTGGTCATCGGCTGATCACCGGCCGCCGACAAATCGATAATCGACAACCGGCGAAAGGCCAGCCCGACGGGGCCGTCCGTCATTGCCTTGCCGCGGTCGGGACCGCGATGCACAAGGCAACCGCCCATCTTCTCGACAAGGTCTAGGTCAACGGGGCGTCCATTGCGATGAAGGACGCCGGCAAAGCCACACATGTGAAATCAGGGTCCGGATCGCATGTCATCTTGCCGCCACTCGACCACCGCCTTCAGCCCGTCACGAAGGGAAATCTGGGCCTCGAAACCGAGATCGGCCTGCGCCTTCTTGGGGCAACCCACGCGATTTTTCACAAACGTCATGCCGCCGGGTTCGTACTGGACGCTCAGGTCCGAGCCCGTGGTCTCCAGGATCAACTCGGCAAGTTCCTTGATCGAGGTGCGGATGCCGGTGCCGACATTGTAAAACTCGTCCACCGTGTCGGCCTGCATCGCCTTGATATTGGCCAGCGCGCAGTCGGTGACATAGATGAAGTCATAGGCCTGCGATCCATCGCCATAGATCTTTGGCGCGATCCCTTCATCCAGGGCGTCCAGCATCTTCATGATCACGGCGATATAGGCGCCTTTGTAATCCTGCCGGGCGCCATAGACATTCATATAGCGCAGGCCGACATAGGGCAGCCCGAAGCGATGATGGTGGGCCCGCGCCATCTGTTCGCCGGCAACCTTGGTGGCGCCGTAGAAATTGGTGTTGTTGAACGGGTGGTCTTCGGTCATCGGCTCTTCCACCGCATCGCCATAGACCGATGCCGAGGAGGAATAGACCAGCCGTTCGACCTTCTGGTTCACGCAGGCTTCGATGACGTTGTAGGTGCCCTCGATGTTCGTCTTGAAGGCCGATCGGGGGAAATCGTGGCATTGCAACAGCCACAGGGCCGCGAAGTGAAAAACCCCGTCAACGCCTTCCAGGGCCTTATTCAGGATATCCGTCTGAAGGATGTCCCCGCCGATGTCGTAGATTTTGACGCGCGGATCTTTCAGGGCCGAACCTAGGTTCCTTTCGGTGCCGCGAACGAAATTGTCGTAAATGACGATCTCGCCGACATCCTGTCGGGTAAGCGCATCGACGGTGTGCGAACCGATGAGGCCGGCGCCCCCGATGACCACGAATTTTTTGCCTCGGATATCCACCAGATTCCGACCTTATTGGTTAGAAAAGCGGAGACCATGTCGACCTGTTTGCGGCCGTTGTCAACATGCGCGCTGGTGCCGCTAATTGTCGGATTCTTCGGCTAGCGCGGCGCGTCTGCGGCTGAGAAAAGCGCAGATGGCCTGATCTTCGGTCAAACCGATCGCCGTTTCCAAGGCCGCATCGGCCTCGGCGTGATGGCCGAGTTTGGCCAGGATGTCGCCGCGCACGGCCCAATAGGGCTGGTAGGCGCGCACCTTGCGGTCATCGATTCCCTCAAGGGCGGCCAGGCCGACTACCGGCCCATCGGCCTCCGCCACCGCGGCGGCCCGGCCGATCAGCGCGCCGATCGTCGGCGAGATCTCGACCAGGCTGTCATAAAGGTCGCGGATCGAGGCCCAGCGCGGCGCCTCACCCTCCAGACGGGTGGCGTGCAGGGACTGGATGGCGGCCTCAAGCTGGTATCGGCCCAGATGGCCCTGTTTGGCCGCCTCGGCCAGGGTTGTTCGCGCTTCCAGGATCATCGGGCGTGACCAAAGGCTGGCATCCTGATCCGATAAGGGGACATAGGCGCCGTCCGGCCCTCGCCTGGCCTGGCGGCGGGACTCGCAAAAAAGCATCAGGGCCAGCAACCCGTGGGCCTCCGCCTCGCCAGGCAACAGCTCGACGACCAGGCGCGCCAGGTACAGCGCCTCCTCGGTCAGGCCCCGATTCCGGGAATCGATGCCAGCCGCATCCTCCCAACCCGTGCCGTAGGCGGCATAGATGGCGTCCAGCACCGCATCGAGCCGGCTTGGCAGGTCGGCGGGGTCGGGAACCGAGAAGGCGATTCGCGCATCCCGAATCTTGGCCTTTGCCCGCACCAGGCGTTGGCTCATCGTGCCAGGCGCGACCAGAAACGCCGACGCGATGCGGGCGGCGTCCAATCCCAGCACCGCTTGCAGCATCAGTGGGGTCCGCGCGGAGAGGCTGATGGCCGGGTGAGCGCAGATGAACAGAAGCTTCAGCCGATCGTCGGGAAAGCTGGACATGGCATGTGCCTCGGTGGCTGCTTCCTCGTTGAGCAGGGCGAGGGTGGGGGAGGCTTTTTGCTGGACCTGTCGGTGGCGGTCGGCATCGATCAGCCGGCGGCGGGCCGCGGTGAGCAGCCAGGCCTCCGGCCGGTTGGGGACGCCGCGCACCGGCCAAACCTCCAGCGCGGCGTGGAAGGCGTCGGACAGGGCATCCTCGGCGGCCGCCACGTCCCCGGTGCGCGCGGCCAGATAGGCAACCAGCCGGCTGTAGGATGACCGGGCCGCCACCAAGGCCGCCCGGCCGCCTTCACCCTGGTCGTCAGGCATCTCGCAAGGCGCTGGATCGCACGGCCGGCCCTATTCCATCTTGTGAAAGGGGCGCACCTCGACAGCCCCATATTCGGCCGCCGGGCAGCGGGAGGCCCAGTCCAGGGCCGTATCCAGGTCCGGTACGTCGAACACCATGTAGCCGCCCAACTGTTCCTTGGTGTCGGCATACGGGCCGTCCTGAACTTCCCGCTGGCCATCCCGTAGGCGCAGTGTCGTGCCGGTGTGGCTGCCCTTCAGCGAACCGCCGCCGGTGATCACGCCGGCTTCTTGCAAGGCCTTGTGATAGGCGCCCCAGGCGCCCCAATAGTCGGCATTGTCCGCCGCCGGGTGGTCGCGTGTATCCATGGCTTTGTCGTTTTCGTAGATCAGCATCACATAGGACATCGTGCCCTCCTGTTTTGGGTTGGCGAGACGCCCTAAGCGGCGTCTTCATTCCCATGACGGGCGAGAGGCGGCCATTTGAACATGCCGGTGGAAAAAATGCGCGCGGGTGAAAGCGGTGTGGACACATCGAAGGTCGAACGGCTCGTCCGGCGCTGGCGCTTGGTTGCCGATGGCGAGCCCTTGTCGACGCCCTCGGGATGGGTCGGGTTCTACCGGCAGGATGATCGGCCGGTCGTCTTGAAGGTGCCGAGCCCGGACTCCGATGAAGGTGGATCCCACCGGATCCTCCGCCACTATGGCGGCGCGGGAGCGGTTGGGCTGCTCGAGGTGGCTGAGGATGCCTTGCTGCTCGAGCGCGCCTGCCCGGGTGACGCATTGTCCGGTTTGGTGACAGCCGGGCGGGACGATGAGGCTACGCAGATCCTCTGTGAGACCATGAAGGCGCTTGCCAAACCGCCGGTTCTGACAGGCCTGCCCACGGTCGAGGATTGGGGCAAAGGGTTCGAGCGGTATCGGCACTGGGGTGATGCAACGCTGCCCGCTGACCTGGTCGATCGAGCCGAAGCGCTGTTTGCCGAACTGGCGGCCAGCCAGGGCGAGCGTTTCGTGCTGCATGGCGATCTGCACCATTACAACATCGTCTTCGATCAGCAGCGTGGTTGGCTGGCCATCGATCCCAAAGGGGTGGTCGGTGAGCTGGCCTATGAAACCGGCGCCTTGCTGCGCAACCCGATCGAGGATCTGAGCCTGTTTGCCCGGCGCCCTATCGTCGAACGGCGCATTGAGATCATCTGCGACCGAATGGGTTTTTCGCCGGACCGGATCCTGGGTTGGGCCTTCGCCCAACTGGTGCTAGCGATCATTTGGGCAATCGAGGATGGTCACGATCCCGGGAGGGGGCTGGTGACGGCCCAGCTGCTGGGGTCTATGTTGCGGCCATGAGCATCACACAGACCTATGCCGATGGAGACATCCGTCGGATATTGAGCCGAGCCAGGACCATTGCCATGGTCGGGGCGAGCCCGAATTGGAACCGGCCCAGCTACTTCGCCATGAAGTATCTTCAGGAAAAGGGCTATCGGGTGATCCCGGTCAACCCGCGCGCCGCGGGCCAGACGCTGTTAGGCGAAACCGTTTATGCCAGCCTGTCGGACATCCCCGACAAATTCGATCTGGTCGATATTTTCCGCAATGCCGAGGCGGCCGGTCCGATTACGGACGAGGCGATCAGCCTGGCTGAGGAGAAGGGAATTCAGGTGATCTGGATGCAGCTTGGCGTGGTCAACGAACAGGCCGCCGAGAAGGCGCGGGCCGCCGGGCTGGATGTGGTGATGGACCGCTGCCCCAAGATCGAGTTCGGCCGGCTGAATGCCGAGCTTTCCTGGGGCGGTTTTAATTCGCGCGTCATTTCGGCGCGCCGTCGAAAGGTGGTGGCGCGATGAGCCCAAAGGATAATCCGAACAAGGGTGGTGGCTCTCAAGGACCAGATTTCGGCTTCGAGACGCGGATGATCCATGCCGGCAGCCAGCCGGACCCGATCACCGGGGCGCGTCAGACGCCGATTTATCAGAACTCGTCCTATGTGTTTCACGATGCCGACCATGCGGCCTCGCTGTTCAACCTGCAGACCTTCGGGTTCATCTATTCGCGGCTGACCAACCCGACCGTGTCGGTGCTTGAGGAACGCATCGCCAGCCTGGAGGACGGGCGCGGGGCGACCTGTTGTTCGTCCGGGCACGCGGCGCAGTTGCTGACATTCTTCCCGCTGATGGAAGCGGGCGATCGGTTCATTGCCTCGAACCGGCTGTATGGCGGGTCGATCACCCAGTTCGGCAAGACCTTCGCCAAGTTCCAATGGCATGTCGATTTTGTCGATGTGGACGATTTGGATGCTGTTGAAGCGGCCGTTGGACCCAAAACCAAGGCGATCTTTGTCGAATCCCTGGCCAACCCCGGCGGGGTGGTCAGCGATCTGGAAGCGCTGGGCGACATCGCCCGCGAAGCCGGCGTTCCGCTGATCGTCGATAACACCCTGGCCACGCCTTATCTGTGCCAGCCTCTCGAGTGGGGTGCTGATCTGGTGGTGCACTCGACCACCAAGTTCCTGTCGGGCAACGGCACCTCGATGGGCGGCTGCGTGGTCGATTCCGGCCGGTTTGACTGGCAGGCGGACGGGCGTTTTCCGGGCCTGGCCTCGCCGGAGCCGGCCTATCACGGCCTGAACTTCCACGAGACGTTCGGCGATCTGGCCTACACGACCCATTCCCACGCGGTCGGCCTGCGGGATCTGGGCCCGACCATGGCGCCGATGAATGCCTTTCAGACGCTTTTAGGGATCGAAACCCTGTCCCTGCGCATGGAACGCCACTGCACCAACGCCCAGGCCGTGGCCGAGTATCTTAGCGGGCACGATCAGGTCGCCTGGGTTTCCTTCGCCGGCCTGCCGGACAATCCCTACTACGCCAAGGCGCAGAAATACCTCAAGGCGGGGGCCGGGTCGGTCTTCACCTTCGGCATCAAGGGCGGCTACGAGGCGGGCGTGAAGCTGGTCGAATCGGTCGATCTGTTCTCGCACCTGGCCAATGTCGGCGATACGCGGTCGCTGATCCTGCATCCGGCCTCGACCACGCACCGGCAGCTGACCGAGGAACAACGCACGGCGGCCGGCGCCGGGCCTGACGTTATTCGCCTCTCGATTGGCTTGGAGACGGTCGGTGATTTGATCGGTGACCTTGAGCAGGCGCTTGCTCGCTGCACAGCCGAGTAGAGCCCGTCCGATCACCGTAAATCTCAAGGTTCAGCCCGGCGCTACTGGGCAAATCGCTGCTGGTGCCCTGTTCGCCACGGCGGCGGCCGCCCTGTTCGTCGGCATGGACACGATTGCCAAGCATCTGGGGCAAAGCCTGCCCGTGCCGATGATCTATTGGGGGCGCTACACCTTCCATCTGGCCGTCCTGCTGGTGTTGTTGCCGTTTCTGGGCTGGCGCAATGTCGGCCAAACGACCCAGCGGGGCCGGCACCTGTTCCGCGGGCTGTTTGTCGCTTTGGCGACGATTTGCGCCTTCAACGCGCTGCAGCACCTGCCGTTGGCCGACATGTATGCCATCGGCTACACCGCGCCGTTGATGGTGACGGTGCTGGCCATTCCCCTGTTGGGCGAGCGGGTCGGGTTCCGTCGCTGGATCGCTGTCTTTGTCGGTCTGCTGGGCGTTTTGATCGTCATTCGCCCGGGCCTGACGTCTTTCAACATCGGCACACTCTTTGCCGTCGGTATGGCCTTGGCGTTCGCCCTATACCAGCTGATCACAAGAAGCGCGAAGCGGACTGACGGGCCGTTTGTGGGTCTGTTCTATGCCGCGCTGATCGGCGCGGTCTTGGCCAACGCGATGGCTCCGTTTTCTTGGCAGACACCGACGGCCGGGCAGCTTGTTGGTCTTATGGCGTTAGGCTGCCTGGGCGCCGCCGGGCATTTCATGTTGATCATGGCTTTGCGCGGTGCCGAGGCGTCGTTCGTCTCGCTGTTCACCTACACCCAGATTCCCTGGTCAATCCTGGTTGGCGGCATGGTGTTCGGCGACCGCCCCGACCCCTACACGCTGATCGGCGCTTCGGTCGTCATCGGGGCGGGCTTGTTCGTGTTCTGGCGCGAGCGGGTTGTTGCCCGGCGCGGCGGGTAAGCGTCTATTTGGTCTCGGCCTCGACCTCGCCACCCCAATCGGCCGGCGGTGGATTGTCCCGGAAATCCGCAATGCGCTGGCGATACAGGCGGCAGAGAGATAGTGGGGCCAGCGGCATGCCCTCCAGTTCGGAAACCAGCCGTTCAGAATCGTCCCAGGCACCCTGGCGAAAACGATCTAACAGGTCGGCCTGTTTTGCTGCCAGGGCCCGAAAGTCCGCTGAGGCCGCCATCTCCCCTCCACCGATCAGCGAAAAGACATGCTCGGGGATGGCCTTTCCCTTCACGGCGATCAGGTCGATTTCCAGCACGGCAAGCTGGTTGTCGATGGCCAGCGCCGTCTTGTGTCCCAGGATGCTGTCCAACCCGTACAGTTTCGACAGCCCTTCCAGCCTTGAGGCCAGGTTCACCGCGTCGCCCATCACCGTGTAATCGAACCGGAAAGGCGTGCCCATGTTGCCGACGACGCAGGGGCCGGTGTTGATCCCGACACCGAGCCGAAGCGGGGTGAAGGGGGTGCCGTTTTCCTTGGCTTCGGCTGCCAGGACGTCGTTTACGTCTTGCAGGGCGGCCAGCATGGCGATCGCCGCTTCGCCGGCATGCCGGGCGTGGGCCTCGTCGGTCAATGGGGCGTTCCAGAAGGCCATCACGCAGTCGCCCATATATTTGTCGATGGTCCCGCCATGGGTCAGGATGGCATCGGAAATGGGCGTCAGCAGCCGGTTCATCAGGGTGGTGACCGATTGCGGGTCGGACTGGTGCTGTTCGGACAGGGCGGTGAACCCGCGCACGTCGCTGAACATGAACGACATTTCCTTGGTTTCGCCACCCAGGGCCAGGGCGTCGGGCTGGCTGGCCAGGCGGGAGACCATGGTGGGCGAGAGATACTGTCCAAAGGCTGTCCGGATGGCCCGTTGTTCGGTCTGTTCGCGCAGGTAATTGCCGAACGCCATGAACAGGAAGGCCCCGAAGGTCGTCACCGCTGGGAAGGTGACGTCCAGCAACAGGCCGTTTTCCTGAAACAAAAACCAGGCCACCCCGGCCAGGCCGGCCCCAACGGCACCGCCCAGGAACAGCGAAACGATCGCCCCCAGGCGCGGCAGGACGATGATCATCACCAGCGACAAGCCGACGGCGATGGCTATTTCGATGGATCGCGCCGTGGCCGGCCTGACCAGATAGCGGCCGGCCGAAATGGAATCCGCGATTTGGGCGTGGACTTCCACGCCCGGGACGGCGCCAGCCAGCGGGATGGATCGGATATCCCGCAAGCCGACCGCCGATGTGCCGAGGAAGACGAGCTTGCCCTCGAACAGGCCCGTCAGATCCTCGCTGTCCATGACATCGCTGGCCGATATGTAACGGTCCTGGTCGAATTCGCTGTAGCGAACCCAGATCAGGCCGTTCCTGTCGGTTGGCACCCGAAGCGATCCGAGGCCGATCTGTTCGATCCCCTCGGGCTTGGTGGCCAACACATGGGTCTGTTCGTTCGCCGCCACCCTGAGGACTTCGAGAGACAGGGTCGGCCAGATCTTGCCTTCGACCTCGGCAAAGGCGGGTACCTGGCGGATCAGGCCGTCCACGTCGGGCAGGTGGGCGATCAAACCCCGGCCGCTGGCCTTTTCATCCAGGGCGGGAATGTTGCGGACCAGGCCCGGGAATTTCGGCAGGAAGGGAATCGGATCGGCACCGAGGAAGGCGACCGGCGATGTCGGCCTTGTATCGCCCTCCAACGGCGGAACGACCTCGCCGCTGAGCCCCATGGACAGGACGACCGGGGTTCGCCCGATGACTTGGCCGAAAACCGCATCGTTGCTGGGCGTTGCAAGCAGGCGCTGGCGGGTGTCCTCATCGATGGTGCCGATCGATTCCGCGATCAGGTTTGGTGACAGCCTGTCCGGTTCAGGGAACAGCATATCCAGACCGATTGCCGTGGCGCCACCTTGGGCGATTTTGTCGACTAGATCCGCCAACAGGGTTCTTGACCATGGCCATTGGCCGAAGCGGCGCAAGCTCGCCTCGTCGATATCGACGACCACGGACTGATTGGGCGGCGCTTCCTCGCCACGCAGGGCCTGCATCGTGTCGAATCCGCGTACCCGCAACAATCGGACGGGCGCGGGGTCGAACATCCGGAGCCCGACCAAGGCGGCCACCAACGCCATGGTAAGCAAACCAAGGCCGCCGAGCCGGCGAAAGGACAACCTGCGCCCCGGCGTGTTTCGACCTTTCTGCGGGTCGGATGCCACCGCCTTGGATCGACTAATAAACATCGGCAGCCGGCATTACATTGCGTGATTCACAATAAAAACTCGAAATAAATTTATCTGAAATTTTATCTGATATTGTGAATACTTCGATCTTTGAAAATTTATTTATCGGTTTCCTCTTAATAGAGGGGGATGCGCCAGTCATCCCGGAGATTTTACTTAGCTTGTGCTGCATGTCTGGCAAGCCTATTTTTTGTTCGCATCGGCTTTGCGGCCGACCTGCCGGTATCGCCACCCCTCACTCATGCGATAAGCGGCTTTATCGACAGTAAGACGCTGGCCGGGATTTTGCGACTCTTACCGGCGGCCAAGGCCAACGGTGCCGTCACCCTATATCTGGACAGTCCCGGCGGGCAGATGGGGGCGGCAAATCGGATTGCGGGTCTGGTCGACTATCTCGAACGTCATGGGGTTCGAACACGGGCGCATGTGGCGCGTGATGGTCGATGCTTGTCGGCGTGTGTCGTCATCCTTGCCGCCAGCGACCGGCGAACGGTGGCTCCGTCCGCTTGGATCGGTCTTCACGGGCTCCGGGATGCCCGGTCCGGAAAACTGAACCGTCCGGCGGCCGATCGCATGATTGCCTATTTTCAAAGTCAGGGTGTCAGCCGCGCCTGGCTGGCCAAGCTCAAATCCGACGGCGTCTTTGACCGTCACGACCTGACGTCGTTCGAAATCTCAGGATTGTTGCCGTCCGGATTGGTGCACGAGATAACGACCCAATAAGGCGTCATTAACCCTAAATCCCTGCAATAAACGCCATTTCTCCGCCAATTGTGACGGAAATCTGGCCATCCGCCCTTGCACATCTTGGTCAAGTGCGATTGTTTAGACCCAATGAGCAAGCGAGCGCCTAAAGCTCGCTGAAACAACAATGGGTTGGCGGATGGTTTCCAAACTCTCCGTAAGGTTGATTGCGGCGGCGAGTTCGCTTGCCCTGATGGCGGGCGCTGGAGCGTCTCCCGCCCGGGCAAAGTCGGCGACGGCCTCGGATGCGGACAGAGTTGAAGCCTTTGAGTCCGGCACCCTCATCCAGCGGTTTCTGGCCGCCGGCGGCGCCGACAACCCATCGGCCGCCAAATTCTCGACCGAAGTGCTGATGGCCGAGCTGCCGGCCGGGGATTTGCCCAGGCTGGCCGATCTGACCCGCGACCTGCGCCGGGCGGATTTGCCGGAACCCATCGTCACCGCGGCGGTCGATGGCATGGTCGACGGCGTCAACCGGCAGAAGGGCCAGGCGATCTCGGCCGACGAAGCGGCGATTTACCTGGCACAGATCGACGACGCAAAATCATCGGATATTCAGCTGGCCGATGCGGGCACGGCGGCCGTTGACCCGCGTTCGGGGCAGGTGGCGGCGGTCGACCTCTCGATCGTCGGCACGACGGATATCGTCGAGAGACAGGCCAGGGGCATCATCGAGCAGGACATCCGCGATCTGGAGATCAAGGATGAGGTTTTCTTCAGCGAGGTGGTGGAAACCGGGCCGAACAGCGCATTGCGCATCACGCTGCTGGATGAAACCAAACTGACCCTTGGGCCATCCTCGCGCGTGGTTCTTGATGAGTTCGTATACGATCCGGCCACCCAGGACGGCCGGTTGTCGATGCGCCTGCTGGATGGCGTGTTTCGGTTCGCCTCCGGGCTGATGCCGAAATCGAACTACTCCATCGGCACGCCGGTTGGTGATATCGGCATCCGCGGCACCAAGCTCGACATCTCCATTATCTGCCAGACGGCGGACGATTGCGAAGCCACGATCAACGTGACCGAAGGCGGCGCGACCCTGACCCAGGAAGGGGAAAGCGAGAGCGAAGCCACCAACATCGATGAAGGTCAGCAGGCTGAAGCCACCAGCGATTCGAACCAGGAGCCGGAAGTCTCGGATATCGACGACAATCCGCCCATTACGGAGTTCATCGAGGTCCAGGTCACACTGATCAACGCCGCAACGGACCTGGTGAACGGTGAGTTGCCGCCTGGCGGTATTGGCGCTTCAAACTTGGATGCGATCCTGGAAGCGGTTCGGCAAGTGCTGCAGAGCAATCCGGAAATCGGTGATTTGATCGTCCAGAGCTTTGGGGTCAACAACCCCGAATATATCGACGATATCCTTGCCGAAGTGTCGGCACAGCTGCCCGACCAGGCGGAACAGCTGGCCCAGGTGGCGTCTAACGTTGAAGAAGACGAAGGGCTGTTGGGCTTCTTTGGCGAGGAAGAAGAAGACGATCCGCCTCAGCCGAACAATATCTCCGAGCCCGAGGGCAACGAGAGTGAAGAATCGCCGCCCCCCTATTCCGGCGGTCAGCCAGAGAATTAACCGGGCGACCGGCGCGCTAGCGGGCGCGGATTGTGGAGATCTGGCAGCTTGAAGGTGCGGGGCCGCCGTCACACCCGATGGTCAGCATCAGCGTGACTCGCGCCGAAATGCCCGCAAGCGGGATGGAAAGGCGTGATGTGCCTGAGACCGCGACCGGGCCAAACGGCGGCAACACCGGTGTCCCGGTAACTTGATCGACGAGCACGATGTCGGCCGAAACGGGAGCCGATCGTTCGAGCGCTGGGCCTTCGAGACACACGGTCAGTTCATGCTGTCCCTCTAGCGTCATATCGAAGACGACCAGCATGCTTTGAGAGGCGTCCCCGCGCGGAAACGTCACTTTCATGGACGCCTCGCGCACAGCCAAATCAACCATCGGATCCGAACCGCCGAACAGCACCGTCACCGATGACGGATTCGACTGCGGCCCGGATCGGTGAGCATCGTCTGACTGATTGGCCCCGGCAAGTATGTCCGGCAGGAAATCGATTGGTTCGACCGACCGGATCGCCTGAAGCGCGGCTTGCCGCACCCGTTCCAGCTCGGCCGTATCCCCCTCGGCGGCGCAGTCGGTTGCGAGGTCTAGCCGGCGGAGTTGAGCGGCCCTTATCGCAAGGCTGGCCTTTTCTGGCGAACCGGCAGGGTCTTTTGCGGTTTCCTGTTTGGCGGCCTTTGCCGACCAGGCCGAAGAAATGGCCATCCAAACTGGCAGGGCGCTTGCGGACAAGGGGTCGAATCCGGACAAGCTGGCTGAGAGTTTCGCGCGCCGGTGCCAGGTCTGCCGGGCGCCATTCGTTGGCGGCGCGCCGACGGCAATGCCGGCCTGCGGGAGCAGTTGGTACCGGCCGCCATTGGCCAAATGCCGGGTGACCACATCCTCGCAAACATCGGATGATGACGGCCAGTCACCGTGCACCGTCGCGGCATGCATGGCGGATGGCAGGTATGACAAGGCAATGGCGCCATCTGTGACGCAAATCCCACCTGTAAGGGGTTCGTTGAAGGCCGCCAGTTCTGGGATTTCGCCGAATGGCAGGGCATGGTTCTGAACCACCGGATTGTCGGGCCGGCCGGTTGGCAGGCATGACGTTATCACGTTTTTCTTGCCGCCGGTCAGGGTTGAACACTGATCGATCGTCGCCGAAATCGCGCGCGCCGACACGGCCGTGATGACGACACAGGCCCTTTGCGTCAGGGCCTCTTCCAGATCCCCCGTCCCTAGTCGGCGGATCGACGTTCCCGCGGCGTGGGCCAGGATCTCCAACATCTGGTCCAACCATGGAGCCAGCAATCCGCTGCGCGGGGACAGCAAGGCAAAATCACTGTTGTTGGCAAGCCGGCGCGCGTTGTCGGCAATCGCCGCGAACACATCGCTCAATGGCAGATCGGGGTCGTCCACCAAGATTATCAGGCGCCGGGATTCTGCCTGTTGCGGCAAATTCGGCTTTGCCGCCGGCTGATCGGTCGACGCCGTTTTCGAAACCTTGATCCGGCGGTGCCAGCGATCCCAGGCGGCGAGGTTTTCTTCGGCATCGAAGGCCAGTCGGGCGCTAGAGGCCCCTTTGTCGAGGCAATGCGACAGCTGGTTGGCCAGGGCTTCGGCGGTCGGTTCGGCCAGCACGTTCGGGTGATCGTCCGCCGCGATGATTTCGTCCGCCCCGCTTCCCGAACAGGTGACAAACGGCAGGGATCGTTCGATGCACTCATAAACGACGCACGGGCTGTTGTCGGCCAGGGACGGCATCACGGCCAGTCTTGACGGATGGCTCAGATAGGCCAGCGCTTCCTCCTGCCCGTAATTGGTGAGCAGGCGGATCTTGAACGGCCAGCGCGCGGCGCGCGCCAGCAGCAACGCGCCCGAGGGGGTGCCGCCAACCGGGGTCATGCGGCCCAGGAAGGTCACCTTTGGGCACAGGCCCTGGGCGGCCAGGCGGTCCAGGGCCTGGCAGAACATCCAGAGTCCCTTGCGATGTTCGAGCCGGCCGAAGAACACCAGCTCGTCGATCGCGGCGGACTCCGCCTCATCCTGGCCTGTCTTGGAGCCCAGCAGGTATGGCTGCACATAGGTTTCGGTTGGCAATTGCCAGCCATAGCCGCGGTAGGTCTCCAGCAGATAGGCGCTGGGCCCGATGACGGTGTCGGCCCATTCGACACAGCGCCGCTCCATCAGCGCCATGGCGACGTCGTTGACATGCAGGGGCGGCTGATCGTTCGTTTGCGCGACCCATTCCATCGAACCATGGGTAATGACGGCGTGAACCTGGTTCTTGAACGGCGCCAGGCCGGCGTGCTTGGCCATCATCGGGTAAAAGCCGCTGGCGTGATGTTCGTTAAAATAGACCAGGTCGAAATCGTGTCTTTCGAGATAGGACTTCACCGCCCAGGATTTTTCCCGCCAGGCGTTCCAGGAGCCCTGATGTTTGATGGCCGTCAGGCGCACACCCTGTTCCTGCAGGCGGACGACCCATTGATCCCAGCTGTCCTGCTGGCACAGCGGGCGCCCGCCGAACACCTGGGTGAACAGGATCGTAACCTGGTGGCCGGTGGCGGCGAGCCGGTCGACCAGCGCCGATGTCGCCGTGCCGATGCCGCCATTCTTGATCGGGCCCAGGATTTCCGAGGTCACCACACAGATGTTGAGGCCACGTCCCTCCAGCTCCGGGGCGTGACCGGGTTCCGGCAGATCTGTCAGGGAGCGAAACAGCGGGGTGGAGCCGCTGCCCTCGCCGAAGGTCTCTCGGATCCGCCTGGCCATGGTCAGGTCTCCTGAGCGGCTGTCACGTCAGGTGGCAACAGGATCGGGTCGGACCAGCGAACCCAGGAATCCTCGGTTTTGTCGGCGTCGAAGGCCATAAAAACCGACAGGCTCACCTGACACCGACTTCGCAGGCCCACCGGCAGGTCGAACTGCAATAGTCCGCGACCGCCCGGGGTTAGTGTGACTTCCTCCACAAACCGCTCAGGGCTGTCCAGCGCGGCGATCTCGACACGGCAAACCACTTGGTTGCCCGACCGCTGAGGCAGTTGAACGCTGGCGTGACCGCAGGCGGTCTGGGTTAGATCGAGATCGCTGAATTGCAGCAGGGCCCGGCCTTCCGAAATCGGGTTGGGATGCATTTCGATCTCTCGCCTGGGGGTCAGCAGCTTGAATGACCACGGGTGATCGAGATTTCGTTTTTCCGCCCGTCCTTGCAGGGCTAGATCGAACAGGCTGACGATGTGGGCCTGCCGCCGCAGGATCTGCGTGGCCGTGCGATCCGATTTCGGATGGACATCCAGGTTTCGGTCGAGATCGGATCGGGCCAGGATCCCGGCGATGAAATCTCCGGCAATCTGCGGATGACCGGCCCGGCGGGCCAACGTCGCCATCGCCATGGATGTTGACGGCCCGTCGATGGGACCGGTCCATTGAGGCGTCGGCCCGCTCGGGTTCTGCAGGTCCGACAGGCAGGGCGCGATGGAGGCACGCCGCTCGTCCAGCAACGCCCGCGCGACGGCCATGACACGGATGGGGGATCGGCTTTCCGCCGAGGCTGTGGCTTGGTCGTCGACCGGCGTGTCGAAGGATTCAAAGGACCGAACGCGGCCTCGGCGGCCGCGTTCGACCAGCAGGTCGGGAAGCAGCTCGCAGCGATGTCCTTTGGCCATCAACCTGGCGAACAAGCGGTGAATCCAGGCCTGTGCCGTCAACACACGGTCGTTCATTCGATCATGTGGCGCATTCTGGGCCAGGATGTCGGCGAATTGCGGACGGACGACGGCATACCCTTGATTGGAATCCCGGGCGACCGCGATCAGGCCAGCGGTCGGGCCAAAGGCCAGTGTGTCGATACGGCCGTCGCTGGCCGCCTGGCCGCTGACCGCCGCGATACCGGGGTCTCGGTCAAAGCAGGTCAGGGCGCGGTCAATGGCGGGTCGCAAATCGTCAAACGTGCCATCGGAAATGACAATCGGACCCTTGATGTCGCCTGCCACCTTCCGAAGTTGACCGCCGAAATTATGCGGGTGGAGCGAGACCGCCTGTTTCCCCTTCCTCGCGTTGGTTCCAACAACGCAAAGCTGGGAGCCTTTCGGCAATGCCGCCAGAGCCGCGCTGGCGGCAGACGATCCTTCCTGGCCATCCTGGTGGCTTGCGGTCGGCAGCACCACCATCAGGCAAGGGAGCAAAGCCTTTTTGGCGTTTGTCTTGTCTTCGGCCGTCGCGCGCTTGTTCCCTGGGCGGTCCGCCAGCCAGGCGATCAGGCGGTTTTCCATCTTCGCCGCGTCATGGGCCGGCGCGGCCGGGCGAAGTCCTTTGTCCAGAACCGACCGCAGTTTTTCCACCATCGGCTCAATCGCCGGTTTGACCAGACAGCGTGACCGGTCGCGTTTGGCGACAAGCTCTTGGGTGCCACTGCCGCTGGTGGCGATGAACGGGATACCGGCCGCCAGGCATTCCGCGACGGCGCAAGGGCTGTTTTCGGCAGTCGAGGGCATGACGGCGATGCAAGAACGCCGGGCCAGATAGGCAAGGGCCGCCGCGCTGTCCTGATCGGTCATAAGCCTGATCTCGAATGGCCAGGCTTTGGCGCGCTCGATCAACCGTTCGGCCGACGGGCGGCCATCGATGGGGACGGACTTGCCCAGGAACGTGACCGTCCGGCCGGCCAGCCGATCCCGCAGCCGGTCCAGCGCGTTGCAGAACAGCCAAAGACCTTTGCGCGTTTCCAGACGTCCGAAAAAGACCAGCTCCTCCGGCGGGCCGTTCAAGTCGGCCCGTCTTCGTGGCGGCAGATTGGGCATCGGCAGGATATTGGGGTGGATATGACTGTCCGACGGCAGCGCCCAGCCATAGCTTTCGTAGGTTTGCAGCAGGTATTCGCTGGGTGAAATCACGGCGTCGGCCAGCTCTAGCGACCGACGTTCCAACTCGATCAGCCGAATATCGGCCAGGGTGGCCACCGGTTGCTGGTTGAGATCGAAAATCCACTGGCTTGCGCTGTGGGCGACGACGACCATGCGCGTGTTCTGCAGTCCGGCGGACCCGGTTCGCTTTGCTAGCAGACTGGCGAATCCGTTGCCGTGGGTATCGTTGAACAGCACGGCATCGAAAGCCGCCTCCGACAAGTGTCGGAGAACGGCGTGGCTCTTGCCCAACCAGTCGTTCCAGGCTCCTGAGTGGTCGATGTGGCTTAGGCGCAAGCCCGCCTTGGCAAAGCGACTGACCTGGTGGTCGAACTGTTCGGGCGTAGGAAAGGGCTTACCGTTGGCCACCCGCGTATACAGAATCTCGACAGAGTGCCCGGCTGCGGCCAGGGCCATGGCCAAGCCCAGATTGGCGGTTCCAATGCCGCCATTGACGTCCGGTCCGGAGATTTCCCCCGTGACGATGCAGAAGGACTGGGATCTCGTCCTGCCATGTCTGGATTTTGGCGACGGAAGTGGGTCGAATGTGCGTGCCAAGGCCAACCCAGGGGCAATTGATGATCGGGGAATTCTGTTGTTGGGTATTGTTAGCCCAGTGCGCCTTGGCGGCGAAGGACTTTCAGCCTTAAGCGCTGAATTGGCAACGGGTTGGCCGAATTCGACCGCGGCCGAGACAACCTGCCAGCTGATAGCCCGAGACCATTAAATCTCCGTTACAGCCCTGCCAAATCGGCCATGTGCTTTTTGCAATGCTGCGCTGCAAAAATCGAGGCTGAATAAGGGGCCGACATGACATATCTAGCTGTCAGACGAAACGAATGCTGCAGCGCAGCATACATTGGAGTGACTAAAATGGCAGCTATTACAACCCGCGCCCCTGTCGGACTCGGAGTTTTCGCCCGGCTTGTGTCGGCTGTCGCCGACCGCTGGCATCGCCACATGGACTATGTCCGGACTCGCGACCAGCTGTGGGCCCTGACCGACCGTGAACTGGAAGACATCGGCATCGCCCGGTACCAGATCCGGGAAGTGGCGAACGGCACCTACCGCGGTTAAGCCCGAGCGAATACCCCGAAACGAAAACGGGGCTTGGTCAATCGACCAAGCCCCGTTTTTTGTTGGCTAATCCGGTAGGTGTTGAACCTAGGTGTTGACCGCGCTCCAGCCGATCAGGCGCTCAACCGTTCGACCTGATCGGACACCAGATCTTCCGGGGCAATCGCATCGATGGCCTCGCCGGTGGAATAGGGTTCCTGAAGGCCCATCAGTCGGGCGAATGTCGGCACGAAATCCTCAGACTTGACCGGCGCATTCAGCATGCGCGGCTCAAGTTGATTGCCGTTCATGCAGAACAATCCGTCGGGACGGTGATCACCCGAACGGGTCAGCAGATGCTCGTGGACCAACGGGCCGGACTTCGGCGAGCTTACCTTGTTGATCGGTGCGGTCCGGTTCCACGTGACGGCCAGATCCGGCAGCGCATCGCGCCGTTCGCCATCATAGTGATCACGAATGCGCACACACTCTGAAACCAGCGGCTCGCCCGTCTCGTCGTTGACAAACTTCATCAACTCGGACTCGAGCTCGTCCAAGACGGCGTCATATTGCTCCGTCGGAACGATGCCCTTTGCTTCGCGGCCCTGCAGGTTGATGCGGACGCCGCCCGATCGGTGGTTGTTGTAGACCTCGAAGAACCGGCGTTTTTCACGCCCCGGCTGAAATCCATCGGCGTACATGGCATTCCAAGCCTTGCGCTGCATCGGCTTGAGACCGGCCCGAACCGATTGCGGCAGCTTGCGCCATGCTTGGCGGGCGACTTCAACCGCAGGGTGGCGGTGGCTGATCACCCGTCTGCCGTCGAGCGTCGTCAGCATGCGGTCAAGCAAATGCGTGCCGCTATAGTCGACGCCCATGCCGTGACTGCAATAGACCATCATCACCGTATCCGGGCCGATGGCCTCGCGAATGCGGCCTAGGTGAGCGTCGATTGCCTTGTATACATCGAGAATCGGGCTGCCGATCCGTTCCACGGCCTTGGGATCATATTCAGGATGTCCGGGATCGTGGAAGTGCCAGGCATGGTGTCCGATGCAGTGCGGTTCGCTGTACACCATCTCGAAAAAGTCCCACTCCTCGGTCGCGAGGTAGTGTTCAGCCATTTCCAGCCGTTTTTCGACGCGTTTCAGCAGACCGTCTCGAAAGTGGACGATCTCATGTTCGGTTTTCGGGCGGATGTTGTCGCAAATCTGGCAACCCAGAGGATCCGAGCCGAATTTCTCGCGAACCTCGTCCGCCAACTCCTCGGGATAGGTTTTGAGCTGGATCTCGGTCGCGCCATAGCAATCGATATGCGTCCCCCAATCCCAAATCGCCTTGCCGTTCAGCTTGTCCGGGGGCGGCGCGTAGGGAATATCGATCAACAGGCAGCGCTTGCCGCGTTCGGTCAGATAGTTCCAGAAATTACGCCGGTCAGCCGTCTCGGCGTCGATGAACCGATATTGGTACGTTGACGGGTCGAACAGGCGCACCGCTTCATGCTGGCCGTGGCGGGAGGGATCAACGCCCGTGTGAAAGGTCGGCCAGACCGAACCTGATTCCAAACCGTAGGGGTTGCGGGTTTCGCCGACGACGGAATTTTCAAGCAACGCGGCCATATTCGGCATTTCGCCGGCCGCAATGAACTGCCGGACAACGTCTTTGTCAGCCGAATCCAAACCAATTACAGCGATCTTTGTCGCTTGCGTCTGCATGGTTGCATGCCTCACTTCACATATGTTGGCACGTTCTTAGCTTAGCCTTTCGAACAATTCAAGGCTAAACAAGTATTTAACGGTGTTAATCTTAATATTGAAACGTTAAGTAAAGTCTAGCTCGGGATGCAAATTAGAGTTAAAAAGAGTAAAATTCCTTGATGAAGATCAATTTCAAAGGCCAGGTCATTATGCTCACAAATTCTTATCGATCTAATTAAGTTCTCATCCCCGCGACGATTCTAATTCCATGCTTACTGCGAGTCATTCGCCGGGCAAATTTCAACTCGCTGGCCGGCCGCCTGACATGCTAGATCGACAGTCGTAACCCAATCTCGTCAGGACAAGGCCGGCCCAGCCCAACGCGAGGGATCCCTCTCCGAACCCCACCATGGGGCGCTCATCTGCACCGGCGGCTGGCACAGCGTATTATCAGGAGGACACGGCGTGGAAAGCGTCCAGCATTTCATCAATGGCAAATCGGTTGCCGGAACCAGCGGCCGTCAGGGAGATGTCTACAATCCGGCGACGGGCGAGATCGCGCGCAAGGTCGATTTCGCCAGCGACGAGGATGTCAACAAGGCCGTCGCCGCGGCGCAGGAGGCCTTGCCCGATTGGGCCGCCACGCCGCCGCTGACCCGCGCGCGGATCATGATGAAATACCGCGAGCTGCTGGAGGACAACGCCGACGATCTGGCCGCCATCCTGACCTCCGAGCACGGCAAGGTGCTGTCCGATGCGCGCGGTGAGATGACACGCGGCATCGAGGTCGTGGAATTCGTCACCGGCATCCCCCACCTGCTGCGCGGGGATTTTACCGAGAATGTCGGCCGCGGAGTGGACAGCCATTCTGTGCGGCAACCGGTCGGTGTCTGCGCCGGCATCACGCCGTTCAACTTCCCCGCCATGGTGCCGATGTGGATGTACCCGGTGGCCATCGCCTGCGGGAACACCTTCGTGCTGAAGCCGTCCGAGCGGGACCCCAGCGCCTCGATCCGCCTGGCCGAACTGGCGATGGAGGCCGGTCTGCCACCCGGCGTGCTCAATGTCGTGCACGGCGACAAGGTTGCGGTCGACGGTCTGCTCAACCATCCCGGTGTCGGCGCCATCAGCTTCGTCGGATCGACCCCGATCGCCCAATACATCTATTCGACGGCCGCCGCCAACGGCAAACGCTGCCAGGCCCTGGGCGGGGCCAAGAACCACATGGTCGTCATGCCCGACGCCGATATGGAAAAGGCCAGCGACGCCCTGATGGGCGCGGGCTACGGGTCGGCCGGCGAACGCTGCATGGCCATTTCCGTCGCGGTTGCCGTCGGCGATGTCGGCGACAAGCTGATCAAGGCCCTGGAACCCAAGGTCCGGGCGCTGAAGGTCGGTCCAGGCGTCGATCCCGAAAGCGAGATGGGGCCGCTGGTCACCAAGCAGCATTTCGAAAAGGTCAAATCCTACGTCGATCTCGGCGTCGAGGAAGGCGCCGACCTTGTCGTCGATGGCCGGGGCTTGAACCTGCAAGGCTACGAGGATGGCTACTTCCTGGGCGGTTGTCTGTTCGACAACGTCAAGCCCGACATGCGCATCTATAAGGAAGAAATCTTCGGCCCCGTCCTGTCGGTCGTCCGCGCCGATGATTTCCAATCCGCGCTGGGCCTGGTCAACGACCATGAGTTCGGCAACGGCACGGCCATCTTCACCGAGGATGGCGATGCCGCCCGCACCTTCTCCAACAACGTCAATGTCGGCATGGTCGGGATCAACGTGCCGATCCCGGTGCCGGTCGCCTATCACACCTTCGGCGGGTGGAAACGGTCATCCTTCGGCGATCACGGCGCCTATGGCATGGATGCGGTGCGTTTTTACACCAAGCTGAAGACAGTGACCTCGCGCTGGCCGACGGGCATGGCCCACGGCGCCGAATACACCATGCCCGTAATGCGCTAGGCCCGAGACCCAGGGCAGGGGACCTTTAGAGGCGGTCGGCTCTTCGGAGCCGGCCCCATACCTTAGCTGCTACCTCAACTGCGCCGCCATCAGCTCGGCCCGGTACGCGGTCTGCCGCTCGATCATCCAGCCCGGATATTCCGCCGGCAGCGCGCTCACCGCATCCAGCGCCGCCAGGTCCTCGGCCGAGAGCGTTACCTCGCAGGCCCCGATCGTGTCGCTCAACTGGTCGACCCGCTTGGCCCCCAAAATCACGCTGGTCACCACCTTCTGGTGCAGCAGCCAGGCGATGGCGAGCTGCGCCACCGTACAGCCCTTCTCGGCCGCCATACCCCGCATGACCTCGATGGCGTCATAGGCCCGCTCCTTGTCGATGGGCGGAAAGTCGAAGGCCACCCGCCGCCCCTCGGCCGTCGTGCCCTCCCGGTCGTACTTGCCCGACAGAAAGCCCCCGGCCAGCGGGCTCCACACCATCAGCCCGATATCCTCTTCCAGCAGCGCCGGCACCAGCTCGCGCTCCAGATCGCGGCCCGCCAGAGTGTAGTAGGCCTGCAGCGAGACGATCGGCGCCAGCCGGCGCGCCTCGGCGATCCCCACCGCCTTGACGATCTGCCAGGCCGCCCAGTTCGAAACACCGACATAGCGGACAAGCCCCTGCCGGATCAACGTATCCATCGCCTCCAGGCTCTCGACGATCGGCGTCGCCGGATCGAACCCGTGGATCTGATAAAGATCGATATGCTCCAGCTGCAGCCGCCGCAGACTCGCCGTGACCTGATCGAGAATATGCCCCCGCGAGGCCCCGCGCGCATTCGGCCCCTCGCCCATCTGCCCGTGCACCTTGGTCGCGATCACCACATCCTCGCGCGCCACCCCGAGATTCTTCAGCGAGGCGCCCAAAATCTCCTCGCTCCGGCCCCCGGCATAGACATTGGCCGTATCGATAAAATTGATCCCGGCCTCCAGCGCCGTGCGGACCAGCGCGTCCGCCTCCTCCTGCTGCAACTGCCCGATCATCCCCCACATCCCGTCCGACCCCCCGAACGTCATGGTCCCCAGACACAACTCGGAAACGAACAGGCCGCTATGGCCGAGACGGCGGTATTGCATGGTGGTGGTCCTTTTTGGAGGGGCGGGGTGGGGGACGGGAGAAAGCTCCGCTAAGCCTCGCAGATGGGGAAGGCGCTGGGCAACTGCCAATCCGTTGGATGGGCTATTGCGATAAGGGCGGGCTGCGATGCCGAGGCCACGCGGTGGCTCAGGGCGCCAACCTCAGAGGCAGAAGATCGGAGCGGCCGAGAGAAATGCGACTTCGCCCCACTTCGCCCACAACGCGCTCGCGCCGGAGAACAAGACTGCAGTGATTGCAAAAACGGAAATAGCCAGCTTCGAACTCATCCGACCTTCCAAAGACAGATGCCCATTCAGTATCCCGTATCTGAGATTAAACGAATGCGGCCTGTTTGGCACAACATCCAATCATCCAACAATTTGCCGAGAGAATTGCAGGGGACTTCACGAACGGTTGCCTGGTTTCTCCGAAATTAGTGTTTTGACCCGCGCCCTAATGTTTTCGAAAGTTAGCGATAGGTGGCTTTTCGCATGGCTTGTCACGAGGCCCGTATGTCCAACAACGTTCCTGATAGGCTTAAATGAAATGGCGTCGGCCCAAAGCGATTGCCGCCCACTAGTCGTCTTTGTCCCTTCAATGCTCAAGGCCAGTAAGTCCATACCCAAAAATGTTAGCCCATCTGTATCTTTTCTCACATCAAAACTAATGTTGGCTTCACCCTTACGTTGAGATTCTTGTTGCTTCCATCGCTGGATCTGCGCGGGCGCTCCTTTGTCCAGTTCAAGACTGTAAGTCCGTATATATTCGCGGAGTAGATTCTCAGACAAAAAACAATCGACATAGGATGAAATATTATACTCCGCATCGCTTAATAGCTCGTTGAGCCAACTGTCGACTTCATCCTTCGTCTCGGAGTCATCTGATGGCTGGTATTCATCTCTAGCCGCTTGGTAAAGATTCCTGGCGCGCCGCTGCTTCTTCGACTTTCTTGGATTTTCTTCGTCCCCTTCATCTCCTCGCGCGAGGCGCAACTCGTCCCACTTGTCCAGAATCTCGGGCAGTGCGTCTCGCTTCAGGTAGTCGAGCAAGGCGCCAAAATTCGGATCATCTTCAACAACACCTTCTCTACTACTCGTGAAAGGGTCCGATTTAGGACTGAGGTCCATCACGTCGAAATGGATCTGGCCGTAAATATAACTTTCGATTAGCCGCTGCGTTGGAATGTGACGGAGAATGTTCTTCTCGCGAAGCCTTCCGTTGACAAATAGATCGATCGTCGCTCTTTCATCGGTTCCAGTGATCTTGAGGTTTCTTGGCTTCTCCACTGTCGCAATGAATCCACCGATATCCAACATTGTTGTCAGCGTGGCTGGATCTGACTTCAGTTTCGTCAGGGACGACGTGAAGACATCTGAGTGCCCATTAATGACCCAAATAAATTCGGTTGAATCCAAGACGTCCTGTATATCACTTACGGTGACTTCATCGCCGTTAACATGAATCGAAAAATTTTCGTCAATCAGCGAGAATTTGAATGACAAAGCAATTAGCTTTCTGACGTGTGCAATCGAATTTTTTATCTGATCCTTTGCTTCATCAAAGGCGATAATAGTTCCATGCTCGTGATCCGTTGTCAGATTTTCAAATAAGTCCAAGTTTAATAGCTCAAGAGGATACTCCTCTGGAGTCAAATCACTCGTTATTGCCTCATCAAGACCCGAATTATCGATGATTCCTCCAACATAATCTGTATCAACTTTCTTGGAGATAAACGAAACTCGTTTAGCACACGATAATAGAGCGAGCTTCCCGATTCCTTTGGCGCCTATGTAGGGTCGTAGGCGTGCAGTATGCGTTGATCCTTTTCCTCGTTTTGAATAACCGATTTTCAAAAATTTTTGCTGGAAATCATTTGCATCCATTCCGATGCCATCGTCTTTGATCGAAAAACGACTATTCTCTCTATCAATTTCTATCCAAACGTTTCGAGCGTCAGCATCCCAGGCATTCGAAATGGCCTCGCCAAGGACCGTTATAAAGTTTCGATAAAGATTGCGTCCGAGATGATTAAGAACGCTCAAGGAAATTTCAAAGCGGAATTCTCTTTCAGTCTGATCTGTCATTGCGTCGCTCTTTTCTAGGCGAACTTGCTATCACTCCACCAATTGCTTTGGCCAGTTTAACGGGAACAGCATTCCCGATCCACCTGCCAATCTCTTTAAAGGACGGCTTTTCCCCTTCTGGTATGAATTTGTAGTTCTTTGGAAACGACTGAAGTATCGCCGCTTCTCGCAGCGTGATTGCGCGATTTTGCTCTGGATGCCCAAAACGACCGTTGCCATAGCCATAGCACTGTGTTGTTAAGGTCGGAGATGGTTCGTCCCACTTCATTCGCGCATACACGCCGGGGTATGTCTTTCCACTTTGCTTGCGATGACAGTCAGCCCTCAGTTCGATTGGCCAATCCCGCCAAGTTCCCCCCGGTTTAGACGCCTTAATGCGACGCAAGTTGATGGGTGAGAGACCTGAAGCGACATGGAGTGGATCGTCTACATCGCTCTGGCCGGCCCGCACTTTTGGCAAGAGCCCTATCGCATCTCGAACGGAAACAAGGCTTCGCCTTTTTGGTTGCAGACTCTCGAGCGAAAACCGCTGAGACGCCAGCAATACTAGACGCCGACGCCGTTGAGGTACTCCATACTCTTCGCAGCGCTCAACAGACCAACGCACTTCAAAGCCGGCATCCTCAAGAATCGAACAGAAGCGGCTGAATACGCGACCATTTTTATATCTCAGAAGTGCGGGTACATTCTCCATTGTGATGAAATCTGGATTAACTTCGACGGCTAGGTTGGCGAACTTGGTAACCAGGTTCCATTTAGGATCTTCTTCGTACCTTTGCTTATAGGAAGAAAATGGTTGGCAAGGTGCACAACCAGCTAACACCGATGGAATATTTCCAGTGTAGTGAGCTTTTACTTCAGCGGCGGTCAGTTTCGCAACATTTCGCGTATAGAATTTGGCTTTATTGTTCGCTTCAAACGCAAACTTACAGCGCTTGTCAATATCGTACCCTGCAAGTATCTTTAAACCATTTAGTTTCAATCCATGACTTAAAGCGCCAATGCCGCAGAATAAATCCACGACCTCACCTTTATGCTTCATTCGAAGCGCTCCGATTTTATATGCCCTGCGAATCAATGCAATAGATGAGCCGTAAAGTATTAGTTAAGTGAAAAACCGTCAATAGGCTGTTCGAGCCTCATAATGCCACTCAAAGCATGGTCTGTTGGAAGTCGTTTTTTGGTTTAGATTTGAGATGTGTCCACGACGAAGTTAGGCTGAGGGAATGGTAGATCACCTAACACCAAAGCGGCGTTCGTGGTTGATGTCGCAAGTTCGCCAGCAAAACACAACGCCGGAAATTATCGTTCGTCGTTTGCTATTCAAGGAGGGATATCGCTTCAGGCTCCACCGAAAGGATCTCCCCGGGAGACCAGATATTGTTTTGCCGCGGTTTCGCACCGTTATTTTTGTCCATGGGTGTTTTTGGCATAGGCATCCCGGTTGCGCGAAGTCCACGACACCAAAGACCCGCACTGAATTTTGGTCAGAGAAATTCAAAAAGAATGTCAATCGTGATCAGGCAAACCAAGCCAATTTAGGGGAATTGGGTTGGAGTTCAATAGTAGTATGGGAATGTGAAACAAAAGCGCTGGATGCGCTTTCAGAAAAACTTAGACGCGAGTTACAATAGAGAAGATTGAAAGTTGCCAAGAAAAGATCTTTGGTCAAGAGCAGAAATCAGTGTTGCGGTTGAGACTTATGTTGAATTACTCAGCTTACAACAACAAGGGCGTCGATTTTCGCCGACAGCCGTTCACAATCACTTAGCGGCTGGCCAACTAGCCAGGCGAACAAAAGGGGCGATCGCACGGCGAATGTCAAACATATCAGCGGTTCTGAACAAGAATGGACATGATTGGGTAAAAAACTATAAGCCCAGTCTTAGCCACGTTGGTGTGAATGTCACCAACGTTATTCTCGAAGAGTTTAAAAGACACGGGCCGTTTTTGGCTGGCACGAACGACGGTTTCCGACTTCTTCAACGCGCAAACACGATCCGTGAGCGTGGCAATTTGCGTAAGCCCGCCGGTACCTCTCAGCCGAAGAGATACAGAACGATGACGGCGGTGTATTCTCGAAGTGATGAGGTTGTGGCATGGGTTCTTCAAGAGGCCAACGGTTGCTGCGACGCTTGCAAACATCCCGCCCCCTTTTTTTTGGATGACGGTAGTCCGTATTTGGAAGTGCATCATGTCCAAACGCTCGCGGATGGAGGACCAGATGTAGTTGAAAATGCGGTCGCTCTTTGCCCGAATTGCCACAGGCGCCTACATTACTCTGCAGATGCAAATGAGTATCGCCAAGTCCTGATGACCTCAGTCAAGCGGCTAAAGGACTTTTCGAATTGAAGGTTCAGGACAAGGCTGAAATCTGATGCTCGGCAGCTTTACTAAGCCACGTGACCAGTGTTGCGACCATCAATAAGTAGACTGGAATAATACGCCTGATATGCCAGAAATCTCTCGCCCATCACTCTAACTCACCGCCCCCCTCAAACGCCCCACCGGTTGGTCGGCAATCGGCCAGTGGATCAGCGCTGCCAGCAACCCCAGCACGATAGAAATCCACCAGACGACGTCGTACGAGCCCAGCGTGTCGAAGTAATAGCCGCCCAGCCAGGCGCCGAAGAAGGAGCCGACTTGGTGGCTGGCGAACACCACGCCGTACAGCATCGACATGTGCCGGGTCCCGAAAATCTGCGCCACCAGCCCGCTGGTCAGCGGCACCGTCGCCAGCCACAGAAAGCCGATTGCCGCCGCAAAGGCGATGGCTGAAAAACCGCTGACGGGCACCAGCAGGAAGGCCAGGATCACGGCCGACCGGCCCAGATAGATCCCGCTCAACAGGTACTTCTTCGAATAATGCCCGCCCAGCTGGCCGAACAGCAGCGATCCGAAAATGTTGAAAAAGCCGACCAGGGCCAGGGCCAGCGCGCCCATCTGCGGCGACAGGCCGGCATCGGTCAGATAGGGCTGCAGGTGCACGGCGATAAAGGCCACGTGAAAGCCGCAGACCAGAAAGCCCAGATTGAGCAGCAGATAGCCCGAATGCCGGCCCGCCTCGGCAATCGCCTGGGCCGAGGTCTGAGCCATCTCGTCCCGCGCCTGCCGCGCCGCGCTGTCCGACCCTCGGCCGCCCGACGACAGGGCCGGGGCGGCCAGCACCACCGCCGCCACACAGCTCGCCAGGATCAAAAACGCGTTCACCCAGCCGAATGTTGACAGGAGGGCCTGGGCGCCCGGCACCGCCGCGAACATGCCGAACGAGCTGACCGAGGTGACGATCCCCAGGGCCAGCGAGCGCTTGTCCGGCGGCACCACCTTGCTGACCGCGCCGAACACGATGACATAGGTCGTCGAGGTTAGGCCCAGGCCCACCAGCACGCCCACCGTCAGGTTCAGGCCCAGCGGGTCCTGGGCCACCGTCGCTAACGCCATGCCGGCGGAGAACAGAATGGCGCCCGCGATGGTCACCCAGACCGGCCCGAACCGGTCGGCCAGCATCCCGGCCACCGGCGACAGCACGCCGAACAGCAGGTTCTGCACCGCCAGCGCCAGGCCGAACACCTGGCGCCCGGTTTCCAGATCGATGCTGACCGGCGTCAGGAAAATGCCGAACGACTGCCGCACCCCCATCGTGAGGGCGGCGATCAGCGAGCCGGCGATCAGCACGCGGAGGGCGGTGGCGGACATTCGATGCTCCAAAACCGCAGCGACTGCTGCTTGTTCCTTAACCAAATAGTCGCTACGGGTGGGTTGGAGCAACGAGCGTTCGTTGCTCTCGGCAACCAAACCTATTGCGAAAGCTTCCTTTCCATGAGCGATGATCTGCGTGACCTGACGGTCGCGATCACGGCTTTGGCCATTCGGGCCGGGGCAATCGCCCTGGCCATGCGGGATGAGGCAACGCGCGATGCGCGGCAGAAATCCGATGGCACGCCCGTCACGAATGCCGACGAGACCGCTGAAACCCTCATCAACGAGGAGCTGGCGGCCCGGTTTCCGGACATCCCGATCGTGGGCGAGGAAAGTGTGGCGGCCGGCACCATGCCGGACATCTCTGGCGGGCGGTTCTGGCTGGTCGATCCGATCGACGGCACCAAGGATTATATCGGCGGCGGGCCCGAATTTACCGTCAATATCGGCCTGATCGACAACTGGGTGCCCGTCGCCGGGGTGGTGAACGCGCCGGCGCTGGGCCAGACCTACGCGGGCTCGGTCGGCAACGGCGCCACCCGGCGCGATGCCGATGGCTCGGTGCACGCCATTCAGGTGTCCGGCAAGCAGGAAAACGATCTGCGGGTCGTCGCCAGCCGCCGGCATGACAGCCAGGCGGAAGTCCAAGCGCTGCTGGCGGGTCGCTCGGTCTCCGAATGGGTCAGCATCTCCTCATCGCTGAAATTCTGCCTGATCGCCGGCGACCAGGCCGATCTCTACCCGCGCATCGGCCCGACCCACGAATGGGACACGGCGGCCGGTGACGCGGTGGTCCGCGCCGCCGGTGGGTCGGTCATCACGATGCAGGGCGATACGCTGCGTTACGGCAAGCTGCCCCGCCTGCTGAACGAAGGCTTCATCGCCCGCGCCCACCTTTAGAGATTGAAGACAAGCGGCGCCGCCAGCACGAAGGTCAGGGCCAGCAGCAGGGTCAGCGGCGCCCCGGCCCAGACGAAATCCCGGAACCGGTAATGCCCCGGCCCGACGACCAGCAGGTTGGTCTGATAGCCGATGGGCGTCAGAAAACAGCAATTGGCCGCCAACAGCACGGTGATGGCGGCGGCCATCGGATCGATCCCCGTCTCATAGGCGATGTTGACGGCGATGGGGGTAAAAATCAGGGCCGTGGCGTTGTTGCTCAACAGGTTGGTGGCCAGGGCGATCAGCAGATAGAGCGCGCCGAGCAGGAACACCGGCGGCGCCCCTTGCAGCGGCAGCATGGCGGCCTCCGCCAGCAGGTTGGCGGCGCCTGTCGCCTCCAGGGCGGTTCCCAGCGCGATGGCCGAGGCGACGATCATCACGATGCTGCGGTCCACCGCACGGGCCGCCTGGCGCAGATTAAGGTACCCCGTGGCCACCATCGCCGTCGCGCCCAACAGCGCCGCCGCCACGATAGATGTAATGCCTGTGGCGGCCAGAAATACCGTCGTACCGAAAATCGCCCAGGCCAGGGCCGTTCCCTGGCGCGCGGGCACGGACCGGTCGCGGGCCGTCAGCACCACAACATCCGGGTTGTGCTGCAGCTTGGCGATCGCCCCCTGGCCGCCGATCACCAGCAGGATGTCGCCGACCTGCAGGCGAAGCTCGGCCAGCCGGCCGCGCAGGGTGCGGGCTCGGCGCTGGACGCCCAGAACCACATAGCCGTTCACATCGTTCAACCCCACCATGTCGAGCGTGCGGTCGACCATGCGGGAGGCCGGCGCGATCATCACCTCGGCCAGCTGGTGGCTGGTCCTCTGTTGATTGCCGTCGGCTCCCGCGCCGGCATCCTCGGTGGCGGCCGGCAGGTGCAGATCGTCCAGATGGGCGACGGCTGAGCCGGCCAGCGCGTCGCTGATCGTGTTGCTGGGGGCGTCGAGGATCAGCAGGTCGCCGGCCTGGACCGTGAAATCTTCGAATGGCGGCAGAACGGTCATCCCGCGCCGGTGGATCAGTTGCAGGTTGGCATCGGCAAGGCCGGGCAGCCGCCGCCCCATCGGTTTGGCGCCGTCCAGCTCCGATCCTTCCGCCACCGTGATTTCGGCCAGGAAGGCCGGCTGTTCTTCGGCCAGCTGCCCCGCGAAACTCGACCGGGCCGGCAGAATTCTCGGCAGGACAAAGATGACATAGGCCAGCCCGACCGCCGCCATGATCAGGGCCAGCGGCGTCATCGAGAAGAATCCCAAGGGCTGCTCGCCCATATTGGTCAGGGCGGTCGAAACCAGCAGGTTGGTCGACGAGCCGATCAGCGTCGTCGTGCCGCCCAAAATGGCGGCATAGCTGAGCGGCAGCAGAATGCGGCTGGGCGACCGCTGCAGCCGCCGGGACAGGGTCTCGAAAAAGGGAATGAACATCACCACGATCGGCGTGTTGTTCAGCACCGCGCTGAGGGCCGCCGTCAGCAGCAGCGCGATCGCCACCACCATCCAGGGGGCCGGCAGCTTCATCGCCCCGAACCCCTGGTCGAGAAAATCCAGCGCGCCGCTTTGGGCCATGGCCTGGCCCATGACCAACAGGCACAACACCGCAATCAGCGAGGGATTGCCGAAGCCGGCGAGCAGGGCCTGGGCGTCCAGCGCCTTGCGGCCGACGACCTCCGGCAGGGGAAACAGGCCGAACCAGACGACCAGCGCCGTAACGACAAGCAGGGCGGTCAGCGTCTGCGGCACCTTCTCAAGGATCAGCAGCCCCATCATCAGCGCCGTCAACGCCAGGACGAAACCGATATGCAGATGCAGCGGCAGCTCAAAGGTCATGGCGTTCGCCTAGGCAAGGATGACCGTCAATGCAAGAATCCCGTGCCGCCGAAAAACCTTTCGATTGTCCCGAAACAATAATCCGCTTGAACTTACGTCGCGGACGCGGTGAATTTGTGTCAGCATTATTGACTTAATTAAAAGTCTCCAAGCGATGCACCAGCCCAAAACGACCTTCCGCGACGGGTTCGTGGCCATTCTGCCCATCTGTGTGGCGGCGGCTCCGCTGTCGCTGGTTCTCGGCGCCTTGGCGGTCGATAAAGGGTTGAGCCCGCTGGAGGTGACCCTGTCCAGCGCCATCATCTTTGCCGGCGCGGCCCAGTTCGTGGCGGTCGAGCTGTGGGAGGTGCCGGTGCCGGTTGCCAGCCTGGCGCTGGCGGCTTTCTTGGTGAACTTGCGCCATGTCCTGATGGGGATCGCGCTCGCGCCGCACCTGCCCCCCGGCCGGCCCTGGCTGCGGGCGGGGCTGATGTTCTTCATGGTCGACGAGGTTTGGGCCATGTCGCTGCAGCAGGCCTTTCGCGGCAAACTGACGGTGGCGTTCTATGCCGGCATGGGTATTTCGATTTACTTGATCTGGACGGCGTTTACGGCCATCGGCGCGCTGGTCGGCTCCTTCATCGGCGATCCGCAGCGCTGGGGGTTCGACTTTGCCTTCGTCGCCATCTTCCTGGCCTTGCTGGGCGGGTTTTGGTCGGGCCGCAAGTCCGTAGTCATCTGGTCGGCAGCCGCGTTTGCCTCCTGTGCGGCCAAGCTGTTGATCCCGGGGCCCTGGTTCGTCGTGGTCGGCGGGCTGACCGGCATGGCCATGGCCGCGATCTTGTGGCGGCCGGAGGATGCGGTGCCGGCCCGCAATGCTCAATCGGACAACTCATCGTGACCATCGACCCGGTCACCTTGCTGGCGATTGTGGCGATGGGTCTGGCCACCTATGTCACACGTCTGGCAGGCATGCTGATGGCCTCCCATCTGGAGCTTGTCGGGCGGACCAAGGCCGTGGTCGAGGCCATTCCCGGCTGCACGCTGATTTCGGTGATCGCGCCGCTGGTATTCCTGAACGGGCCAGCCGATATGATGGCCGGGGTCATAACCGCACTTGCCGCCTGGCGTCTACCAATGGTAGCCGTTCTAAGTATTGGCGTGGTGGCGGCCGGCCTGCTGCGGGCAATCATCGGATGAGGTTTTGTGACGATGCAGGGAAAGTGGCTTAGAGAATCCGTTGTTTTTCGTTTGTCTGGATTAATCGCCCTTGCCGTGACGATGGTCTTGGCATTCGGGCCACCGGCGGCAAACGCGGCCGACGAAATGGCCATTCACAAATCCGGCAACTTCGAAGGCCGAAGCGATCACATCACCACTGGCACCGTCAGCCTGCAGAAGATCAACGAGGCTTGGATCCTCGTGCTGGAGGAGAATTTCGACTTCGACGGCGCGCCCGATCCCAAACTTGCCTTTGGCGACGGGGACTTCGTGCCAAGCACCGTTTTCACGCCGTTGAAGGCCAACTCGGGCTTGCAGGACTACATGCTGCCCGATCATATCGACCCGGCCGGCTATACGCAGGTTTGGCTGTGGTGCGAGCAGTTCAACGTGCCGCTGGGCGTTGCGGAAATCCAGTAACCGCCCGCACCAACCAAACCCTTACATCACCGCCCCGATCTGCCAGGGGATGAATTCGGCATCGCCGATGCCGTGCGCCTCGCTTTTGCTTCGTGTGCCCGAGGCGACTGTCAGGATCTTCTCGAAGATCTCGTCGCCAAGCTGCTCGATCGAGGTGCCCTCATCGACTACCCGGCCGGCATTGATGTCCATGTCATCGGACATCCGGCCATACATGGCCGAATTTGTTGCGATCTTGATCGATGGCACCGGTTTGCAGCCGAAAACCGAGCCGCGGCCCGTGGTGAAGCAAATCACGTTGGACCCTGACGCCACCTGCCCGGTGATCGAGCAGGGGTCATAGCCGGGCGAGTCCATCAGGACGAAGCCCTTGTCGCGGATGGGCTCGCCGTAAAGATAGACGCCGTTCAGGTTCGTCGTGCCGCCCTTGGCCACCGCGCCCAACGATTTTTCCAAGATGGTCGTCAGTCCGCCGGCCTTGTTGCCGGGGGAGGGGTTGTTGTTCATCTCCCCCTTGTTGCGGGCGGTATAGTCCTCCCACCATTTGATGCGCTCGACCAGCTTTTCGCCGACCTCGCGACTTGAAGCCCGGCGGGTCAGCAGGTGCTCGGCCCCATAGACTTCCGGGGTTTCCGCCAGAACGGCCGTGCCGCCATGGCGCGCCAGCTTGTCGGCCGCCGCACCCAGGCCGGGGTTGGCGGTGATGCCGGAATAGGCATCCGACCCGCCGCATTGCAGGGCCACCGTCAGATGTTCGGCCGATTCCGTCGTCCGACGGGCCCGGTCGGCAATCGGCAGCATGTCGCCCAGAATGCCGATACCGCGCTCGACGGTCTTGGCCGTGCCGCCCGCATCCTGAATGTTCATGGTCTGGAACTGCGGTCCGCGCTGGATGCCATAGGCTTCCAGCAGGAAATCGATCTGATTGACCTCGCAGCCCAGTCCGACCATCAGGATGCCGGCGAAGTTCGGGTGGCGGGCATAACCCCACAGCACGCGCTGCAGGTTCATATAGCCATCGCCGGAATCGGCCATGCCGCAGCCGGTCGAATGGGTCAGGGCGACGATCCCGTCCACATTGGGGAACTGGCCGGCATACCGTTCCGATGCCTGGGCGGCGATGTAGCGGGCCACGGTGGCCGAGCAGTTCACCGACGTGAGGACGCCCAGATAATTGCGCGTGCCGACAGCACCAGCGGACCGGCGAAAGCCATCGAAGGTCGCCCTCGCGGCTGGGTCGACCATGTCGGTCGGCTGGGTACCTTGGCCGAAGGCGTAATCGCGGTCGAACTCGCCCATGGTGACGTTGTGCACATGGACATGGCGGCCCGCCTCGATCGTCTCGACGGCAAATCCGATGATCTGGCCGTATTTCACGATGGGCTGTCCGGCTGGGATTTCCCTGGCGGCGACCTTGTGGCCGGCCGGAACCGGCTCGCGGGCGGTCGGGCCGCCTTCCTCCAACGGTGTGTCGGCGGGAATTTCGGTCCGGGCGACCAGAACATTGTCGGCCGGGTTCAGGCGAACAGTCAGCGTCCCGGCGATTTTTGTCTCGCTCATAAAAACCTTGTCTGTTTTGTGGCGTTTGGCTCGTCTTCTAGGGTAGGAGCCTGGGACATCATAGGCCGATTGGCCCCTCGGCGCGAGTGCGCTGCTGTCCTGCCGCTCCATAACGGGTTCGGAGGAGACGATGAGCGTGCAAATCGATCCCCCCTCGGAGATTGTTCAATGGCTTCGCGAGGGCGCGCCGGGCGTCAGTCTCCCCAACCACGTCTTGCAACGCCTGGGCGACGGGCTTGCCGCTGAGGGCTGCCCCATCGATCGCGGCGCCGTGTTTGTCCGCACACCTCACCCGAACATGTTCGGCCGCCGTTTTCTCTGGGAGCCGGACAAGGACGTCGACGTCAACGAGGCGCCTTACGAGGTGCTCGATTCCGATATGTTCAAGCTCAGCCCGATCGTTTGGGTGATGGACAACAACGCCGCCATGCGAAAGCGTCTCCAGACCGACGACATCGACCAATATGAGGTGCTGGTCGGTCTGCGCGAGGAAGGCTTCACGGATTACGTGGCCCACCCCTTGGCCTTCATGAATGGCGAAGTGAACGGGGTGAGTTGGGCGACCCGTCGCGAAGGCGGATTTTCGCCACGGGATCTTGCCCTGCTCGAGTCGGTACGGGCACCCTTGGCGCGGGTGGCGGAAATCTACGCCCTGCGGCGGACGGCGACCGTCGTTCTGGAAACCTACGTGGGTGGCCGCACGGGCGCCCGCATCCTGGCCGGACAGATCAAGCGCGGCGATCGGCAAACCATCGAGGCCGTGATCCTGCTATCCGACATGGTCGGCTTTTCCACCTTGACCGACCGGGAGAGCGAGGACCGAGTGCTGGATCTGCTCAACCGCTATTACGATTGTCTGGTGCCGGCCGTCGACGCCCATGATGGCGAGATCCTCAAATTTATCGGCGATGCGATGCTCGCCATCTGGCCGGTCGAAGGCGGCAATCGCGCGGCCGCCTGCGAAAAGGCGCTGGCAGCCGCCAATGACGTGTTGAGCAGGATCGAGGCGGCAAACGACGCGGAACAAGGGGCGGACGGCTTGGCAATCGGCTGCGGCATCGGCCTGAACCTGGGTCCCGTCACCTACGGCAATATCGGGTCGGGTAATCGGCTGGATTTCACGGTCATCGGGTCGGCTGTCAATCAGGTGGCCCGGATCGAGGCGCTTTGCCGCCGGACCGGCTTGCCCCTGCTGGCGGGGGCACCGTTTGCGGAAGCCGCCCCGATGGAGATGCGGCCCGTTGGCGAATTTGTTCTTAAAGGGATACCGGGCATGCACCCGGTCTTCGCGCCGGCGGCCTAGTGCCAGTCAGGAAAGCCAGACCACGACGTTGAACCGGTCCGGCGCGCGGGCTGAGATGGGGTGAAACTTGATCGTGGCGCTGCTCACCCGGCCGCGTGCGATATGGGCAAGCCGCCCGGAAACCGGATCGCGCCGTCCCTCGGCAAACCCCTGCCAGACGCGCGACAGCGGCATGCTTGTCTGCACTTGGAAGGAACGCAGGAACGATTTTCCCAGAAAGCGCGCTTCGGCCCCGTCGAACCGCGCGGCAAAGGCAGCGTTCAGTCGGCGGATCGCGCCGTTCTCCGCCAGCAACGCGGCCGGGCTGGGCGACTGGTCGAACAGACCGAGAACATCTTCCTGACGGGCCGAAAGGGTCGTTTGGGCGCCCTGCGCTTCGGCCCGGGCCAGGCAATATTGCCGCAGGCGCGATGCCAGGCTGCCTTCGCCGACTTCCTCGGCCAGGCGGCCGACCAGTTGGTTGAGCCGGATTGATCTCGAGGCCGCCTGACGCTCCAAGGACCGCCAGAACACCGGCTCCAAACGCAGCGAATAGCGCTTTTGGTTCCATTGAACCACGCGGGGTTTGAGGGTGAATTCGGACATCATTCGGTGACGGATGATCGAAAGTCATACTATAGTAGAAGGATTGGCGGCCGGTTTGGCAAAAATTCGCCTTTTCTCATGGTGATAAAGAGATGAATTTGGTTCGGCTCAGTCATTGACAGGACAGGCTTGGCCACGTCATCTGATCGGACTTGCAGCGAATGGGGTTACCGATGGCACAAGGCGGAAAAGGCGATGCGGATGGGGTAATCCCGCTCGACCTGCCTTTGACCGACACGGTGCCCGAAATTGCAGGCCGGGCGCCCGCCCTGGACGGGGCTGGACTGGAACAGGTGGCCGACGGGCAGACGCGGTTTGTATTGCCGATCGAGGCGCTGCTGCCGGATGCCGATGGCGCCGTCGTGCTTGATGATCTGGTCGGGGCGTTGATTGATTTGGAAGCCTCGACGGCCGTCGCCCATCAAGGCGTGGTCGCGGGCGAGGTCGAAGCGGCCGGCCGCGATGTTTCCGGTATGGCCTATGTGGCGCTGGAAAACGGCGTCACCCTTTACTATCCGACTGACGCAGATATCACCGTCGGCTAACGCCTTACGAAGGCTCCGAGGTATCCGGGGCCGTTGTGGCCGCCGGGGCTGCCGCTTGCTGGCTTGCGTCACGGCCGGACGCGGGCTTGCTGTCCAGATCATCGATGCTGGAAATCAGGGCGCGCCCCTCTTCGCTTTCGACGATCACCACCAGGCGGTTGACGACGCTGGTGTCATAGCGATCGGGGTGTTCGGTCAAAACGCTCAGCGCCTGTTCAGGGGTGATGGCCTCGCGATAGCCGCGCGGTCGAATTCTGGCGCAGAACACGTCGCAGACGGCCAGAATGCGGGCGTTTCGACAGATCGCTTCCCCGGTACGCCCCTTCGGATAGCCGGAACCGTCGAGCCGTTCATACATCTGCGTAACCGCTTGATGGACGGGCAACTCGAAATCGATGTCGCTCAGGATGCGAGAGGCAAAGAGCACGTGGCTCTGCATCACCTCGTTTTCCTTGGCCGACAGCCTGTCAGGTTTGGTCAGCACGTCCCGGGGGATGAAGATCTTGCCGATTTGGGCGACGTTGGCGGCGATCTCCAGCGTCGCCAGATCGTCGGCCGGGATCTTCATCGCATCGCCGATCAGGATCGCCAGGCCGCGCACCAGCCGTGAATGGCCGGCCAGATAGGGGTCGCTAAGCTCGATCGTTCTGACCAGCGCTTCGATGGATTGCCGCAAGATCGCTTCACGGCGGCGGCGCTGTTCCACCACCTCGGTCACATCGCGGGCGACCGAAACGATGCCGCCGATCTCGGCATCCTTGCCCAGGATCAGCGGGCTTTTCGAGATCTCGAAAAACCGTTCCTTGCCGTCGATCACCATATGTTCGGAAACGGTCACTTCGCGGTTTTCAGCCAGACAGGTGCGGTCGGATTCCGCCAGACGTTGGGCGAGGCTGCGCGGAAACAGATCGCTGTCTTTCATGCCCTCGACATCGGCAGGCTCATGACCGACGGCCCGCGCAAAGGCGGGGTTGGCGTAGGCATAGATCCCATCGGGCCGCTTCAGGCCGATATGTTCGTTGATCGAGCCGGTAACGCTGTCCAGCACCTGCTTTTGCTTTGAAATATGTTCGGCCAGATCGCGGTACTGGGTGGCGAGCGTCCGGTTGTGGGAGGCGGATTCCAGGAACCAGATGGCCGCAAACGCGCCCAGGAAAACCAGCAGGAACAGCACGACAACCGTGATCACCGCCCGGCGTGCTTCGCTGAGCGGCGCCAAGGCGCTAGCGTTTGTCTTTTCCTGCACGATCATCCAGGCGATGCCCGGAACCGGCAGACCGACGGAAAACACATGGCCCTTGCCGGAAATCGACAGGCGGTTGGTAAACCCAAGCCCCGCGTCCAAATCGGTCGGCTCGGCGGTCGGCTGCGGCATGACGGGGTTTCTGGCCGACAGGTATTGGGTCTGACCATACTTGTCCAGGAAGGCCAGTGCGGTGGTCTCACCCGGTTCGTTGAGTTTTCGATTGGCCACGAAGTCGCTGATCGCCGCCGTCGCCGGCGCGGTGATCATCAGGACGCCAACCACGTCGGGTTCCGTCTTGGGCGGTTCGGCCTGGACGGCCCGCACGGGATAGAAAATGTCGATCTCCAGCTCGCTGCCGCTGGCACGCAAGGCGCCGAACATCGTCTGGCCTTCGGCCATGGTCTTGCGCGCGCCATCGGCCTGTTCGGGCAGCAATGCCACGGCCCCGGCGCTGGACATGTGCGACCGGCCGTTGGCGTTGATCAGATGGGCACCGCGCATGCCGTTCTGTTGCACGAATTCCGACAGAACCTCGATCATGTAGGGCGCCTGATCGGAAAGCTGGCCGGCCAACGGGTCCGTTTGCGAGGCGAGCGCGGTTTCCGTAACGAACAGGCGGAACAGATCGTTGTTGACCAGCGGCACCGCCAATCGGGTGGTTCCCACCAGCCAGGCATCCACCAGTTCGACGCGGCTGCCAGCCAGGGTGTTCAGCCGCTGGTCCAGGGTGGTCAGCAGGTTGTCCTGGCGGTCTTCCAGCACGAACCGGCCAAAGCTGATCAGCCCTGAAATCAGAATCACCGCACCAAGCACGACAAGCAGCATGCGGTACAGCCGCGAGCGTGGGGCACGGGGCAGGGATGTGCTGGAAAGGATCGACGAAACGTCTTGAGCAGTCGCGGCGGCTTGCGCTTTTGGCATGACGGTTTCTCGTGCCTATTGCGATGGCTGGCCGGTCTTTGCCGGCACATGGGCCCAACGATCGGTCAGGTTGACCGAATATTGCGGGACATACGGCAACGCTCGATCGTCCGTCAGGACGACATCGAACAGTGAATCCAACAAATACACTTGGTTCCCGGCTTCGACCGACAACAGCGCGTGGGGCAGGTTACGCAACGTATCCATCACCACCACGATCCGCATCTGATCGTTGGACAAGCCCAACTCGAGCAAGCTGGTGAACTTGATGATCGCATAATCCTCGCAATCCCCGGCGTGGCGCAGGAACTCAAGCGGTGTGGTCCAGTAATCCTCCTGACCGAAGTTCTCGTCATCGGTTAGATAAGGAACTATTTGGTTAAGGAAAAGATTCAGCTCGCGCAGCTGGGTGGTCAGCGGCAGGCCTTCCAGCGAGCGGATTTTCGCCCGCCAGGCAACGATGCGCGGTGAGCCGCAGGCCGAGACGTCGCGGTCGCAGGCGGCGATGAACTCGGATTCTTCTTTCAGTTTGCGGCGAACCCGCTGCCAGGCGGGGATGCCGTCCAAGCTGCCGGCGCGAAATTCGATGGATCCCAGCAGGCCGCCATTTGCGTGGGCATCCGGGGCGATGCCGGTCCCGCTCGCAAGGGCGGCAAGGCTGCCGAGCAGAAGCTTACCCGCCCGCCGGCGGCCGATGCCGGGGCGGGGTTTTGGCTGACGCGTTGCCATGGCGGCTGCCGTCAGCGTTCTCGCAGGGCTTCGTCGCGCGCCTTCAAAATGGGCTTCAGCAGATAATCGAGAACCGATTTCTCGCCGGTCAGGATGTCGACCTGCGTGATCATGCCCGGGATAACGGGCAGGGGTTCGGCCTCGGTGCCCAAATGGTTGGCGTCGGTACGAACAAAGACCCTGTAGAAGGTTTCTCCCTGTTGGTCGGAGGAGGTGTCGGCGCTGATGCGCTCTATCTTTCCGGGCAGCCCGCCATAAATGGAAAAGTCATAGGCGGTGAACTTGACCATGGCTTTCTGACCCGGGTTCAGAAAGGCCACGTCTGAGGGGCGGATGCGCGCCTCGATCAGCAGCGTGTCATCCAGCGGGACGATTTCGACCAGATCGCTGCCGGGGCGGACCACACCGCCCAGCGTGGCGACGTTGACCTTGTTGACGATGCCGCGCACCGGGGCCCGGATGTCGGCCCGGACGACTTTGTCCGTTGCCGCGCGCAAGGACTGGTCGATCACAGCCAGGGCCGAACGGCGGTTGTTCAAATCGGTCAGCCGTTCGGAGCGGGCGCTGAGGAAATATTCCTGAATCCGCTCATTCGCCTCGCGGATGGCGGCTTCGATGCGCGGGATGGACAGCAGGGCGCCTTCCAGATTGCCTTCAAGATCGTTGATTTCGCGCCGCAGGGTCAGGATCTCGGTTTTGGGAACGATGCCGCGGTTGGCCAGCGGGGCGTTGATCGCCAGTTCTTGGCGTGCCAGGTCAAGACTGCTCTCGACCTGGCGGGCCCTGAGCTGAACTTCCTGAAGTTCCTGTTCGCGCTGTTGGGCTTGCTGGCGCAGGACCGACAGTTGGGTTTCGAGGCCCTGTTGACGGGTGTCGAACAAGGCCAGCTCGGCGGCCACCAGATCGGGGTAGTCCGCCGCCAGATCCTCCGGCCAGTCGACCGTTTCGGCGCTGGCCGCTTCGGCTTGCAAGCGGGCGATTTCGGCGCGCAGGGACCGGCGTTGCGCCCGCATCTCGCCGACGGTGGAGGAGAAGGAGGTGTCGTCGATGCGCAGCAGCACATCGCCCGGCTCGACGATCTGACCTTCGGTCACCGAGATCTGCTCGACGATGCCGCCTTCGAGCGACTGGACAATCTGAAGCTGGGAGGAGGGCACGACACGGCCCTCGCCCCGGGTGATCTCGTCCAGGTGGGCCCAGGCGGCCCAGACGATGCCGCTGGTCAGCATCACGGCGACCAGCGCCAGGAAAAAATGGGTCAGGCGGGACGGCCCGCGCCGCAGCGCGTCCTCCACATCGCTCATAAAGGCATGATCGCCGAGGGACTGCCCGGTCATGAGCCTGGCTCCCGCAACGGATGAACCTGACCGGGCCGCCTGCCCGGTGCTGCTTGGAAGATCTTGTTCTGACGCAGGGCGGCCAAAACCTCCTCGCGCGGACCGTCCGCGACGATGTGGCCGGCATCCATCACCACCAGCCGTTCGACGGCGGCCAGCAGGGCCGTCCGGTGGGTGGTGATGATCAAGGTCTGACCGTGATCGAGAATGGTGGGCAGGCGGGCGACCAGCTGGGCCTCCGAGCCGGTATCCATGGCGCTGGTCGGCTCGTCCATGATCAGGATCTTCGGCTCGGCGATTAGCAGCCGGGCCAGGCCGATGGCCTGTTTCTGGCCGCCGGACAGGTTCTGGCCGCGCTCGCCGACCGGGGCGTCGTAGCCCAGCGGGTGGGCTTTGACGAAACTGTCCACGCCCGCCAGGCGCGCGGCCCGCAGGATCGAGGCATCGTCGGCATGAGGGCGGCCGGCGGCGATATTGTCGCGAATGGTGCCTTGAAACAGCACGACATCTTGCAGCAGCAGGCCGATGCCGCGCCGGATGTCGGCCGGGTCCATTTGCCGGCTGTCGGTTCCGTCGATCAGGACCGAGCCTTGATCGGGCTGGTAAAGACCGACCGCCAGGCGGCCGATGGTCGTCTTGCCGCACCCGACCCGGCCGATCAGCCCGACGCGCTCGCCAGGCGCGATCGACAGGGTGATGCCGTTCAAGGCCGGGGCCGCCGCATTGGGGTAGGAGAAGGTGACCTCGCGGAATTCGATCGACCCGTCGACCACCGGCCGGCTGACGAAAGTGCGGTCCGCCGGGCGCTCGACCGGGTGGGCCATGGTCTTGTTCAGGGCGGCCAGGGCGATGCGTGACTGGTGGAAGCGCGACAGGGTGTTGGCAATGCCTGACAGGGGCGCAACGGTACGCCCGGCCAGGATCGTGGCGGCGACCAGCGCGCCGACCGACATCTCGTTTTCCGCGACGCGATAGACCCCGGCCAGAATGACGCCGACCACGACCAGCTGCTGCACCAGGGCGGAAACATTGACGGACAGCGCCGACCAGAACCGCGCCTGCTGGGACGTGCGGGCCGTCTGTCCAACAAACCGCTCCCATAATCCCTGGCGCCAGCCTTCGGCGCCCAGGGTCTTGATGGTCTCCAGATTGCCGACGGTTTCGACCAGAACGGCGTGCTTCTGCGCGGCTTCGGCCTGGGTTTTCTGAACCGCGCGGGCCAGCGGGAACTGGGCCAGCAGGCCGATGATGATCACGGTCGGCACGGCGCACAGCGGTACCAGGGCCACCGGTCCGGCGATCATCCAGATGATCCCCACGAACAGGCCGATGAACAGCAGGTCCGTCACCGAGGTCAGCGTGGCCGAGGTGAAGAAGTCGCGCACCGTCTCGAATTCGCGCAGCTGATTGGCGAACGCGCCGGTTGAAACCGGACGGGCGCGCATTTGCAGGTTCATCACCTGCTCGAAGATTCGGGCCGAGAGCAGGATGTCGGCCCGGCGGCCGGCATTGTCGATCAGGGCGGCGCGCACCCCGCGCAGGACGAAATCGAACACCAGGGCCAGCATCACGCCAACCGCCAGCACCCACAGCGTGGGAATGGCCTGGTTGGGGATCACCCGGTCATAGACGTTCATGGTGAACAGCGGCACGGCCAGGCCCAGCAAGTTGACCAGGGCGGCCGCCAGCACCGCCTCGCCATAGGTCGGCCAGAATCGGGAAATGATGCCAAAGAACCAGCGGGCCGGTCGCGGCAGTTCGGCGCCGTGATTGACCCGAACGCTGTCCAGGTCCGGCTTGACGAAGATCACCGTCCCGGCATAGCGGGCTTCCAGCCGGTTGAGCGGCACGCGCGATGTGCCGCCGCCGGTTTCGGGCAACAGGATTTCGGCCTGCTTGCCCTCCGGGTCGATGCCGACCAGCAAACAGGCCCCGCCATCGCGCAGCAGCAAAATGGTCGGCAGCACCAGCGGCGAAATTTGAGCGAGAGGCCGTCGGTGGGTTTGGCTGGCCAGACCGGCTTTGGCGGCGGCGCGGGAGAACAGCTCTTGGCTCAGATCGCCGGCCGGCAGGGGGATGCCGGCGATCAGGCTTTCGGCCGAGGCGGGCCGGCCGAACAGGCGGGTCAGCGTAACCAGACAGTCCAGCAGCGGACGCTCTGCCTCGCCCGTCGCCCCGCCTGCCGGTTGGCTGGCGGGGCCGGGGACGACGGTCCGGTCGCCGGTGGATTTAGAATTCGGCGGGATGTCCGCCGCAGGTTGCGCTGTCATCTCGGCTCTGCTTATCGCCGGAATGCTTAACAGGCGCCTAGCATAATTGCTGTTTGCGCCTTACCGCGCGGGCAAACTCGGCGTCCCGTCAGTTCTGGTTGTTGAGGATCGGCTGGGTCGGCACGACATTGTTTTCGTCCCGCCGGGTGCCAACCGACTCCGTCGGTTTTTCGACATCGACCGTGTTCAGCAGGTTGCCCGTCGCCGCCAGGATGCGATAGTCGGCGAAGGATTTCGAAAACCGGGCCGTCGTCAGCGAAGACCGCGCGTTGAACAGCTGGTTGTCGGCATCCAGCAGATCCAGCAGCGTCCGCCGGCCGACCAGAAATTCATCGGCATAGGAGTTGCGGACCTGGCGGCTGGATTCGACCTCCTGTTCCAACAGCGCGATGGTATCGATGGCCGCCTCGCGGTCGTTCCAGGCCAGGTTGGCTTCCTCGACGACGGCGCGTTCGGTCCCGATGACCGCGTATTGCGCCTCGCTGATCCGTTCGACTTGTTCCTGCCGGTTGGCCTGATCGATAAAGCCCCGGAACAGATTGTACCGCGCAACCAGCAGGACGTTTGCCTCGGTTACTTCGCGGTCACCCACCCGGCTTTCGACATTGTCGGTGATGCGGGCCGTCGCCTCGACATCGAGGGTCGGATAAAACGGCGCACCGGCCGCGCGGAAGTTGGCGTTCGCGGTATCGAGATCGGCATTGGCCGACCCGATCTGCGGGTTATTGGCCAGGGCGGCGGCTGCGACGGCATCCCGCGAGTCCGGAACATTGCCGGACACATCGGCGGGCATGGACAAGTTTGCCGGCGGCGATCCGACCAGCGATTCGAAAACCGTCTGGGCATCGGCCAAATCGCGCTGGATGGCGACAAGGGTGTTTTGCGCCGCACTGAGCCGCTCTCTTGCCTGTTGAACGTCGGAAATCGGTCCATCGCCCGCGTCAAAGGCCTGCTGAACCTGCGACAGGCGTGCGCGGTGGGTTTGGACATTCGCCTCGCCCAGCGCCACCAGCTCCTGCTGGCGCAGTGCATCGAGATAGGCCCGGGTGATGTTCAGGCCGACCGCTTCGGATCGTTCATAGACCCGCGAGGCCGCCGCATCGACGCGCGAGGCTTGCCGGTCCACCTCGCTTTTGTTGGCAAAACCGGTGAACAGCGGTTGGCGCAGAGTGACAAATGCCTCTTTTCGCGTCGAGGAATCGCTGCCCGTCAGCGGTTCGTCCCGCCATTGAGGGCCGATCGAGGCTTCGAGGTCGATCTGGGGCAGGTACAGCCCGCGCGCTTGTTTGAGTTCCAGATCCGTCGCCCGGCGGTTCGCCCGGGCCTCGCCCACATCCGGATTTGTCTCCATGGCGTAATCGAGTGCTTCGGAAAGAGTCTGAGCACTCGCCGGGCCGCCGACAGTAAAGAAAACAATGGCCGCCGCCGCCGCCAGGGCGCCGGCGCTGTTCAGGTTACGGCCATGTCCGGATTTTTGGGTCGATTTTTCCATGGTGTTGATTTCGCTGAGTCCGTTTGAACGGAATTGTTCTGGGGACGCTGGTCGCTCAGACCGTGGGTGGGATCGGTTCAACTGCTGGTCGATAACTTAGACAAGTCACCCTATTAGAGTGCTTAACAATCGCACTTCCGTTGCGATTGCTCAACTTTTCGAACTTTTGTCTCACAATGGCCACGGCTGGGGCCAAGGCTGGGGCCACGGCTGGCAGGTCGGTCATCGACGGCCCGCCGCGCGTTAGGAGCCATCGGGCCTTTTTTCGGGCAAGGGCGGTTTGTCCGCTAGCGACAGCCAGATGCAGTTCGCGCCGGCGGTTATCCTGCCTCGTATGACGGTTCCATCGGCGGTGACATAGACCTTTCCACCGGCCCGGGTTTGGCGGTCGACGCGATAGACCTCCGGCACGTCCAGCACCAGCTCGTCCTCGACATAACACTGCATGCGCCAGGGGCCTTCCCTGGAAACTTGCGTGTTGGCCTCGGGGGCGGCGACGTCATTGGGCGGGGCCGAAGCCGTTGTGCATGCTGACAATTTCAAGGCCGCAGCGATCAGCATTGTCTGAAAAAACGGGCTTCGAACGGACATGTGAATCGTCATTGATTACGCCGCCAGACATGTTGCACGCCCAAGAAGGAATGCGAATGGAAAACTGTTTTTAACAGTAGATAAATGTATTTTCGTAATTTAACCTTCAATATCATGTATTTTTAGCTATATTCACACTGATACATGTGACTTGAAGGGGATGAGAATGCGCGCGACACACACGCTGACGATGGCCGGTCTGGCCGCCTTGCTTGCAGTGCCCGCATGGGCGGGTGAGGTCAGCCCGCTGGTGGACGCCGATTGGTTGTCGTCCAATCTGGGCGCCGAAAACCTGGTCGTCCTTGATATCCGCAACCGAATCGATGGTGGGTCGGCGGAGACTTTCGCCGAAGGCCACATCCCTGGCGCGGTCTATTCGAACTACACCGAAGCCGGTTGGCGGGTCGAACGGGACGGCGTTGTCGGCATGCTGCCGCCGGTTGAGGATCTCGAGGTGCTGATCGGCGGGCTTGGCATCGACAATGACGATCATGTCGTGGTCGTGCCGGCCGGCGTCAGCTCGTCGGACTTCGGCAGCGCGACCCGCATCTACTGGACCTTCAAGGTTCTGGGCCATGATGCGGTCTCGATCCTGGATGGCGGCTATGCCCGCTGGGCCGGCGATCCGGCCAATGCGGTGGAAACGGGGCCTTCCGCACCGGATGCGGCGGTCTTCACGGCGGATTTCCAGGACGACCTGCTGGCCACCCAGGATGAGGTGGCAACGGCGCTGGCCTCCGGCGATACGCTCCTGATCGACGCCCGGCCGGAAGCCCAGTTCACCGGCGCGGAAAAGGCCGGCCCGGTCACAAGGGCGGGAACGCTTCGCGGGGCCGTCAACCTGCAGCAGCAGCTCTTGGTCGATGCCGAACAGCAAACGGCCATCGAACCGCAGACGCTAAATGCGCTGATGTCGGAATTGGAAATCCCGGCCGAAGGCGATCAGGTGGCCTTCTGCAACACCGGTCACTGGGCCTCGATCGCCTGGTTCGCGGCCAGCGAGATCGCCGGCAACAAATCGGTCAGCCTTTATGACGGCTCCATGACGCAATGGACGGCCGATGCGGGAAATGAGGTAATCAAGACGGCGCCGTAACCCTGCCAATGGCGACCGCGATCGATCGGGTCGGACTCAGCTCGATTGATCGCGGGAATGCCAGCGACCGCCTCGTCCATCGCCGACCAGAAACGCGATGACACCCAGGGCGATGGCCGGATAGATGAACCACCACTGCCCGAACGACGTGACCAGGTTGATCACGATGACCAGCCCGATAATGCTGACCAGCCGGGCGCGCAGGGTCTGACGCTTCCCCCATCCAGCGCGGCTGATGGCCATCTGCGCCCCGCCGAAAGCGATTGCGATCCCGGGCCAGATTACCCAATCGAGCGGCGTGATCAGGGCAATGGCGGCGAGCACCAGACCGACGGCTGTCGACCGCTTGGCGATGTCCTGCGCCTCGGTGACTTCCGTGCGGCCAACGACCTTCTCAAACCATTGGCCCAACTGGGCTGTGAACCCACCGCGATGGTCAGGGCCTCGGTCTGACCGCCATTCTTCGGACGGCCCATCGGAATAGGAAGCCTCGTCCGAGTAGGAGGCCAGATCCTCGACATCCTCCTCCTCGTACGCAGTCCAGTGTGCATCCGATTGCCGATGACCCTCGGTGCTCTGACTGGCCAGCGAATCCGGCCATTCCGACTGGCTGATCGACACGCGGTAGGTCGGGATGCCGTGGGTGATGTTCTTGACGTGCTGTTCGCCCAGAAAGTCGAACCGGATCGGCAGCTTGGTCTTGACCTGGTCGAACACGGTCGAGGCGATCAGGATGCCGCCGGGTTCGGCCAATGCCTCCAACCGGGCGGCGATGTTGACGCCCTCGCCGAACAGATCGTCCTCATCGATCATCACATCGCCCAGGTTGATGCCGATGCGGAACTGCATGCGGTTGGCGATCGGACGGTCGGCGTTGCAGTCGCCAAGCTCGCGCTGGACTTCGGTGGCGCAGCGGACGGCCTCGACCGGGCTGGCGAATTCGGCCATCAGCCCATCGCCCGCCGTGTTGACCACGCGGCCGCGATGACGGGCGATCAGCGCACGCATGCGGCCGCGATAGTCTTTCAACGTCGCAAGCGTGCCATCCTCGTCGCGATCCATCATGGCGCTGTAGCCAGCGGCATCGGCGCAAAAGATGGTCGTCAATTTTCGCTCAGCGGTCCCGGTCATCGGTCCGTCGCGGTCGGTAAAAATTGGATATGTCCTTACGTGCGCCGCCTAGCGCCTGAAATCAAGCGTCAGCAACGTGAAAAGGGTTCCGCGCCGAACCGGCGTTGCGCGCTGATCAGCCCCGGATTTCGCCACCTGTCTGCTTGCCGACATTGGCGATAACTTTCTGACTGACCGCCTCGATCTGCGCATCGGTCAGGGTTTCTTCCCGTGGTTGCAGCGTCACCGCGATGGCCAGGGATTTGCGTCCCTCGCCAAGCTGCTCGCTGCGAAACACATCGAACACCTGGGCATCGACGATCAGCGCCTTATCCGCGCCCAGCACCGCGCGCGTCACCGCCGCCGCCGTCACCGCTTCATCGACCACGAAGGCGTAGTCGCGCTCGACAGGCTGTAGGCTAGCCAACTTCAAGGCCTTTCGTTCCGTTCCGCGATCGCGGGGCAGGGGGATCTTGTCGACAAAGATCTCAAAGGCCGCCATCGGTCCCTTGGCGTCCAAGGCGCTGAGCACGCCCGGATGAACCTCGCCGAACGTTGCCAAAACATTCGCCCCCAGGCGCAGGCACCCGGACCGTCCGGGATGGTACCAATCGGGCGCGTCCGGCGTGATTTGCAGGTTTGCCACCGGCGCGCCGGCCACGGTCAGCGCGGCTTCGACATCGGCGCGGACATCATAGATGTCGGCCGGCCGCTGGGTTTCCGTCCAGTGACGCCCACCGATCAATCCGGGCCGCAAACCGGCAGCCACCATCCGCTGACCTTTTTCACTGGCGTTCTGATAGTCGGGGCCCAGCTCGAACAGGGCCGCGTTGGGATATCCCCGGTCGGCGTTCGCCTGGGCGGCCAGGATCAGGTTCGGCAGGATGGACGGCCGCATCTGGTCCATTTCGCTGGAAATCGGGTTGGCCAACCGCAACTCGGGCGGGGATTGACCGAACAGTCCGGTATGGGTGCTGGACATGAAGGAGTAGGTCACCGCCTCGTCCAAACCACGCTCGGCCAACGCCCGGCGGATCAAATCGGCCGTCCGGCGCGTGTCACTGACCGAAGATTGGGTGATCGCCTTCTCGCGGACCATCGAAACCGCCGGCACCGCGTCATAGCCTTTGATGCGCAGGACCTCTTCGACAAGGTCGGCCTCGCCGACGATGTCGGCACGCCAGCTCGGGGGCGTGGCCGTCAGCCCTGTTGCCGACCGGTCAGTGATCTCGAAGCCCAGATCCTTGAGGATCGCTTCCTGCTCATCCAGTGGAACATCCAGGCCGCCCAAGGTGGCGCAGCGTTCGGCCCGGAGGGTCACCGATCGCCGCCATTCGGGGACGCCACCGGTGGCGACCACCTCGCTCGGCTCACCGCCGCACAGCTCCAGGATCATCGCGGTCGCCGCCTCGAAACCCTGATGGGCGGCGGCGGGGTCCAGGCCCCGTTCATTGCGGTAACGGGCATCGGAGATGATCGACATCGACCTCCCAGCCTCGGCGATCCGAATGGGATCGAACAGGGCGGCCTCAAGGAAGACATTGACGGTTTCGTCGGTACAACCGGTCGAGGTTCCGCCCACGACACCGCCGATGGAAACAGCGCCGCTGTCGTCATAGATCGTCACCACCCCTTCGGGCAGCGTGTAGGATTTGTCGTTCAGGGCATCCAGGGTCTCCCCGCCCTTGGACAGGCGCAGAACCAGATCGCCCTGGATCTTGTCGGCATCGAACACGTGCAGCGGCCGCGCGCGGCCCATGGTGAAGAAGTTGGTGATGTCGACCAGGGCCGAGATCGGTCGCAGGCCGATGGCGCGCAGCCGGTCCTTCAGCCATTGCGGGCTGGGGCCGTTTTTCACGCCGCGAATGATCCGCCCCAGGAACAGCGGACAGGCATGCTCCTCACCGGACGGGAAGTCGAATTTCACGTCGGTCGGGCAGGGGAATTTGCCTGGTACAGCGTCGCCGGTGGCGGGCTTGAAGGTACCCAGCCCGCCGGCTGCCAGGTCCCGGGCGATGCCCAAAACGCCCGCGCAATCGCCGCGGTCGGGCGTCAGCTCGATGTCGATGACGGCGTCGTCCACACCGAGCAGCGCGGCGACGGGCGCGCCAACTTCGGAGTCCTCGGGCAGCTCGATGATGCCCTGATGTTCGTCCGACAGGCCCATCTCACGCTCGGAACAGAGCATGCCGTTGGACTCAACGCCCCGGATCTTGCCCTTTTTCAGATCCAGTCCCGTGCCCGGGATGTGGCTGCCCGTGGGCGCAAAGACACCTTTCACGCCTGTCCGTGCATTCGGCGCACCGCAGACGACCTGAACCTCGCCGATGTTGGTCTCCAAGGTGCAGACCCGCAGCCGGTCGGCATCGGGGTGCTGTTCGGCGGATTTGACGTAGGCCACGGTAAAGGGCGCCAGGCTGGCGGCCCGGTCTTCCACCGTGTCGACCTCCAAGCCCTGGGCGGTCAACCGTTCGGCGATGGCGGCCGCGTCGGCATCGGTGTCCAGATAATCCGCAAGCCAGGAAAGCGTGAATTTCATCGAACCAGTCCCGTCGCCGTCGTCGGCACGTTGAGGGGAAGAAAGCCGTAATGGCGCAGCCAGCGCAAATCGGCCTCAAAGAAGGTGCGCAGATCGGGAATGCCGTATTTCAACATGGCGATGCGCTCGATCCCCATACCGAAGGCAAAGCCCTGATAGCGGGTGGAATCGATGCCGCACATTTCCAGCACCTTTGGGTTGACCATGCCGCAACCCAGGATTTCCAGCCAATCGTCATAAGGGCCCAGCTTCAGGGTGCCGCCCTCGCGCTTGCAGCCCAGATCGACCTCCGCCGAGGGTTCGGTAAAGGGGAAGAAGGAGGGGCGGAAACGCAGCGGCAAATCATCGATCCGGAAGAAAGCGCGACAAAAATCGGTCAAACAGCCCTTCAGATGGCCGAAATGGGTGTTCTCATCCACCACCAGCCCTTCGACCTGATGGAACATCGGCGTGTGGGTCATGTCGTAGTCCGACCGATAGGTGCGGCCGGGCGCGATAATCCGGATCGGCGGCTTTTGCGACAGCATCGTGCGCACCTGAACCGGGCTGGTATGGGTACGCAGCACGCGCTGGGCGCCTTCCTCATCGTTCGGCAGATAGAAGGTGTCGTGTTCCTGCCGGGCGGGGTGTTCAGGCGGGATGTTGAGCGCGGTGAAATTGTTCCAATCGCTCTCGATGTCGGGCCCTTCGGCCACCGTGAAGCCCATATCGGCGAAGATGGCCGTCAGCTCCTGGATGGTCTGGCTGATCGGGTGGATGCGGCCGACCTGGCTCTGCCGCGTGGGCAGGGTGATGTCGACAGCCTCGGTTTTCAGTCGTTCATCCAGCAAGGCACGCTCTAGGGCCGATTTGCGGGCCTCGACCGCCTCGGCGACCTGGTTCTTGACCGCATTCAGCGCCTGGCCCGCCTCCCGTCGGGCATCGGCATCCAGCCCTCCCAGGTTTTTCATCTGCTGGGTTATGGAGCCCTTCTTGCCTAGGGCGCCGACTCTTAGGGCATCTAACGCCTCCAGATCGCTAGCTTGCGCTATCTGGTCCAGAAGGCTTTGTGTTTCCTGTGAGAGATCCACGACGAATTCTCCAAAAGAAAAGGGGGTCCTGCTCTTCCAAGCCTGACCCCCTTTGCCACTGTAACGTCATGCCGGCGACTTAGGGGGCGCCGGCATGTTGAGCTGTGTTTATTGCAGTGCAGACCGGGCCGTTTCGACAACGGCCGTAAACGATTCCGGCTCGCGTGCGGCCAGATCGGCCAGCACCTTGCGGTCAACGTCCACACCGGCGACTTTCAAGCCGGCGATCAGCTGCGAATAGGTCATGCCGTGGGCCCGTGCACCGGCGTTGATGCGCTGGATCCACAGGGCACGGAATTCACGTTTGCGGTTGCGGCGGTCGCGATAGGCATACTGCATCGCCTTTTCGCCGCGCATGCGCGCAACCGACAGGTTGTTCTTGGCGCGGCCGTAGAATCCCTTGGCGCGCTTGAGGATTTTCTTGCGCCGGGCGTGGCCGGCGACACTGCGGGTAGGTCTGCTCATTTTTGGCTATCCCGATTATCCGTTGGGCAACATATGGCGGCGCACGACGCGTGCATCGCCTTTGCTCATGATTTCGGTGCCTTGGTTGCGTTCCTTGGCCCGCTTGGTCTTGGAAATCAGCCGGTGGCGGCGGTAGGCGGAGTTAAACCGCACCTTGCCGGTCGCCGTCAGCTTAAAGCGCCCCTTGGCGCTCGACTTGGTCTTCATTTTGGGCATTTTTGTCTGTCCGTTTCTCAGGCCCGTTGACCGTCACAAAACCGGTCAACGCGGCGGTTATTCAATCGATGGGTGGGCATGCCCTTTAAAGGTCCATGGCTTGGGTATGCCTGTTCGGCACACGCAAACGACCCCGCCTCGCCATCTGGGAGCGCGTCTTCTACGCGTTGAAGTGCCCGAGCGCAAGCCCGGGCTGAACGGTTCGGTCAGAACCTATCTGGGTGCGAGAACCATGGTCATCTGCCGGCCTTCCAGCTTCGGCATCTGTTCGACCTTGGCAATTTCCTCCAGATCGTCGCGGGTGCGGATCAGAACGTTCATGCCCAGCTCTTGGTGGGCCATTTCCCGACCGCGGAACCGCATGGTCACCTTGACCTTGTCGCCGTCATCGATAAAGCGCCGGGCGCTGCGCAGCTTGATGTTGTAGTCGTTGGTATCGATGTTGGGACGGAGCTTGATCTCCTTAACATCGACGACCTTCTGCTTCTTGCGCGCTTCGGCTTTCTTTTTCTGAGCCTCGAACTTGTATTTTCCATAATCGAGGATCTTGCAAACGGGCGGGTCGGCGTTGGGCGAGACTTCCACCAGGTCCAGGCCGGCATCGTATGCGGCGGCTAAAGCCTGTTCGATGGGGACGACCCCCATCATTTCACCTGCGACATCCACCAATCGAACTTTGGGCAAGTCGATCTGCTCGTTCACACGCGGCCCCTCCCGGCTCGGGGGGGCGGCAAAGGGTGGTCTGGCTATTGTACGATCTCCTTGTTCAGTGGATGGAATGCGGCTTTATCGGCCTGGCCGGGATCGGCCAAAACCAATTAGGGCTTATTTCAGACCTAAGGGTGGGGAATTTCAAGCCGATTCCGAGAAAGAATCGGACCTGTCAAGTGGCGTCGCCGCTTCGGCTTTCAATGTCTTAACCGCTTCGTCCAGGTCTAGGACAGATTGATTCTTGCTGCCAAGGCGGCGCACGGCGACCTTTCGGTTCTCCGCCTCACGCCCGCCGACGACCAGGATAGCGGGCACTTTGTTAACGCTGTGTTCGCGGATTTTGTAGCCGATCTTCTCGTTCCGCAGATCGAGATGCACCCGCAGGCCAGCCGCCTCCAGCGCCTCGGCAACCTCGCCGGCATAGGCGTCGGCATCGTTCGTGATCGTTGCGACGACCATCTGAATCGGGCTGAGCCACAGGGGCAGGTGGCCGGAGTTATGCTCGATCAACACGGCGATGAAGCGTTCGAGCGAGCCCAGGATCGCGCGGTGCAGCATGACCGGCCGCTGGCGGTCGCCCTGTTCGTCGACATAGGTGGCATCCAGCCGTTCCGGCAAGACGAAGTCGAGCTGCAGCGTGCCGCACTGCCAGGACCGGCCGATGGCATCCACCAGGTGGAACTCCAGCTTCGGCCCGTAAAAGGCGCCCTCGCCGGGTTCGATGGTGTAGTCGATACCCGCCGCCTGAACGGCTGCTTCCAGATCGGCCTCTGCCTTGTCCCAGACCGCGTCCGATCCGGCGCGCTTATCCGGACGCGTGGCCAGTTTGACCGAGAAAGACTCGAAGCCGAGATCACGGTAGACGGCGGCCAGCAGGTCGCAAAAGGCGACGCTTTCGGCCTCCACCTGATCCTCGGTGCAGAAGATATGCGCGTCGTCCTGCGTCATCTGGCGCACACGCAACAGCCCGTGCAACGCGCCGGAGGCCTCGTTGCGGTGGCAGCAGCCGAATTCCGCCATGCGGATCGGCAGGTCGCGATAGCTGACAATGCCCTGCTTGAAGATCTGCACATGGCCGGGGCAATTCATCGGTTTCAGGCCATAGGCCCGGTCCTCGCCCATCTGGATCTTGAACATGTTGTCGCCATACATGTCCCAGTGGCCCGAGGCCGTGTACAGCGATTGGTCGATCAGCTGGGGCGTGCGCACCTCGGAATAGCCGGCCTTGGCCAGGCGCCGCCGGATATAGCGTTCCATCTCCAGATAGATCGTCCAGCCATTGGGGTGCCAGAACACAGACCCCGGGCTTTCTTCCTGGAAATGGAACAGGTTCATCTCGCGGCCCAGACGGCGATGGTCGCGCTTTTCCGCCTCCTCCAGCTGGTGGAGATAGGCCTTCAGTTCCTTCTCGTTGCGCCAGGCCGTGCCGTAGATGCGTTGCAGCATCGGGTTGCGGTGATCGCCCCGCCAATAGGCGCCGGCCAGCTTGGTCAGTTTGAACCCCTGGCCGACATGGCTTGTGGAGGGCATGTGCGGGCCGCGGCACAGATCCAGCCAGTCGCCCTGGCGGTAGATCGTGATCGTCTCGCTTTCCGGCAGGTCGCGGATCAGCTCGGCCTTGTAGCGTTCGCCCCGCTCTTCGAAGAAGGCGATGGCGTCGTTTCGGTCCCAGACCTCACGATCGAAGGCGGCGTCGGCCTTGACGATCTCGCGCATGCGGGCCTCGATGGCCTCGAAATCCTCCGGCGTGAAAGGCTCTTCCCGGGCGAAATCGTAATAGAAGCCGTCGGCGATGGCCGGGCCGATCGTCACCTGCGTGCCGGGAAACAGGCCCTGGACGGCCTCGGCCATCACATGGGCGCAGTCATGCCGGATCAGCTCCAGCGCTTCCTCGCTCTGGCGCGTTATGATCGCCAGGTTTGCATCCTGCTCGATGGGCAGGTCCAGATCGCAAATCTCGCCGTCGATCTTCGCGGCGATGGCCTGCTTGGCGAGGCCGGGACCGATGGACGCCGCGACGGTCGCCCCGGTCACCGGCGCATCAAAGGTGCGCACGCTGCCGTCGGGCAGCGTAATGGCGACGGAGGGGGAAAGGGCGGCTTCCATGGCTTTAAGGCTTCCTGGTTGGTGGACGGGCGGGATTACGGCGCCTTTTCTGGCCTGTCAAGCAACGACGGGCCGGGGCGGACGTTAACCTGGAAAGCCGCTTTCGCGCAGCACTTCCTCATAGACGTCCAGGGTGGCGTCGGTCATCGCCGCCAAGGTGAAATGGGACGTCATGTTTAGGCGCGCTTTTGTTGCCAAAAACTTCCGCGTGTCGTTTTTCAGCGCAATGATTTCACAGATGGCCGTGGCAAGCGCCTTGGGATCGCCCGGCGGCACGGACCAGCCGGTCTCGCCCTCCAGGATCAGTTCGGCCGGTGCCCCCAGATTAGTCACGACGACCGGCCGTCCCATACATTGGGCCTCCGCCACCGTTCGGGCGAACCCCTCAGGCACCGTGGATGGATTGACCACGACATGGGCCAGGCTATAGGCGGCGGGCATGTCGCGGCAGGCTTCCACCACCGCCAGCTTGGACCGCACGCCCAGCTCGTCGGCCAGATTTTCCAGCTCCGTCTGGTAGCGGCGATTGGTTTTGTCAGCACCCAGACAGACGGCGAAGACATCGTCCGGCAGGTCGACCAGTGCCTTGATCAATGTGGTGTGGCCCTTCAGCCGGGTCAGGCGGCCGGGCAGCAGGATCGTGCGCCGGTCCTCCGGCAGCCCCCATTTGGTCGCCAGATCGATCACCCGCTCGACGCTGACCTTGTCGGGATCGTAACGGTCGGGGTTGATCCCGCGCGGCACCACCCGGATCTTGCCGGGGTCGATGCGGTAGGTCTCCTTGATATGTCGGCCGATGAAATCGGAAACGGCGATCACGCGCACACCGCGCACCATCACCGAGTTATACATCCGCTTGAACGGGTTGCCGTGGCCATAGGCGGAATGAAAGGTGGTCATGAACGGGACCCCCGCCTTGCGCGCGGCATACAGCGCGCTCCAGGCTGGCGCGCGCGACCGGGCATGCACCAGATTGGCGCCGTTCTCGTCGATCACCTCGCGCAGCCGGTCAATATTGGCCCAGATCGCCGCTGGGTTTTTGTCCTTCAGCGGCAGATGGACATGTTTGGCCCCGGCCCGGCGAAGCTCGCCCTCCATGCCGCCGCCGGCCGAAGCGACGATGGCTCTGCCGCCTCCGGCCACGATGGCGGCCGCCATATCCACCGCACCTCGTTCGACTCCGCCGCGCTCCAGGGCCGGGACGACCTGCAGGATCGTCGGCACCGGCGCGCTGGCCGATTTTTCGACCGGCTCGTCCGTCGAGGGATCCCGGTTTTCCTGGCTTTGGGACATCGTTGCTGGGTTGCGGTGGGCGTTTCGGGCAACCTTATGCCCGGTGTTGATCAAAGGAGCGAGCGCTTTGAACGGTGAACCACAGCCGGATGGGCAAATTCGGCCGTCCTGTGATTTTCTGGCTGCCGGTGACGACCGGCTGGCCTATCTGACCGCCGTCGGCCGGCGGGGTGACCCGGCCGGCCCCACCATCGTCTTTCTGTGCGGCTTTCGATCCAACATGCGGGGCGAGAAGGCCGAACACCTGTCGCGCTGGTGCGGGGATCAGGGGCTTGGCTTTCTGCGGCTGGACTATACGGGCCATGGCGAGTCCTCCGGTGCGTTCGCCGATGGCACGATCGGCAAATGGCGCGATGACGCTCTCGCGGTGATCGATCATGCCGCGCCGGGACCGTTGGTCCTGATTGGATCTTCCATGGGGGCGTGGATCGCCACCCTCGTCGCTCTGGCGCGCCCGGATCGGGTGGTCGGCATGATGGGCATCGCCTCGGCGCCGGATTTTACCGAAGATCTGATTCCGCAACGGCTCAGCAAGGCGGACCTGGACCGCCTATGGCACGAGGGCCGCCTGGAGCGCCCCTCGGCCTACAGCGCTGAGCCTGACATCCTCACCCGATCGCTGCTGGAAGAGGCGCGTGCCCATCTGGTGTTGCGCGCACCCATCCCCCTTACCGTTCCGCTGCGCCTGGTTCACGGGCTGGCCGACACCGACGTCCCGTGGGAGCAAGGCCGAAAGCTGCTCGGCCAGTGGCAAGGAACCGATGCCGAGCTGACGCTGATCAAAGACGGCGATCACCGCCTGTCGCGCCAAGCCGACCTGCGCCGCCTGACCGACCTGCTGGCTGGCTTGCTAGCCCGGATCGGCGTCCCGGTTGCGAAATAGCCGAGCCAACACCAGGCCGGCGCCGCCGGTGACGGCAGCCACCGTCAGCAACCCTTGTTCCAGCGGCATGACCAGAACCGACTGGATGACCGGATCCCACAGATAGGGCCAGACATAGCGTTGGATAATGGCCTGACTCAGGTTCAGGCCGCTCGGGTTGAGCTGGAACCACAACGCGCCAAGGCTTGGGGCGCCCCCGAACTCTTGGCCGGTCGCTTTGACCCCGACAACCGAGGCAGTTCCGATCAGGCATAAAACGGCAATGGCCAGCAAGGCCCAGCCGAATGTTCGGCCGACGATCATCGTTGATACCGTCCCTTTGCGGTTCGTTAACTATTCTGTCGTCAGAGCACCGCTTTGCGACAGACTATCGCAGCAGCCTTGCAAAAGCCCTAACAGCCGCTATATAGGGCGATCTTTCGTTGCCGCACAGCCGGGGTCTGGCCCCGGTCGGGCCGAAAAGGAGCGCGGGCGTAGCTCAGGGGTAGAGCACAACCTTGCCAAGGTTGGGGTCGTGGGTTCGAATCCCATCGCCCGCTCCAAACGCCGCCGGGGATGGCGGTTTCTCAGCAAGTCGATAGCCGCTGTGTCCTGGGAATCCTCAGGTTTCCAGGGCCTCGCGCTGCCTCAGGCGGCCCTTATGGTTTCCAGGAACCGGTCCATGTTGGTGCGCAGGACCGTCGCGCTGCCGGACAGTTTTTCCGCCAGCCCGTCGACATTATTGGCCGCGTTGTCGGTCCTGTCGGCCCCTTCTTGGACTTGCGACAGGTCCTTGTTGACGCCTTCGGCCCCTTCGGAAACGCGGATGACCGTTTCGACGATCTGCCGGGTTGCATCGGATTGTTGCTGAACCGATTCGGTAACGGTCGTCGCCATCTCCTGGGTGGCCGCGATCGACTTGACGGCCTCGGTGATCAACTCGACGGCGCTTTCGGTCAGGGACTGGATCGTCGAGATTTGCGACCGCACATCATCGGTGGCGCGAGAGGTTTGCGTGGCGAGCTGTTTCACTTCTGAGGCGACGACGGCAAATCCCTTTCCGGCTTCTCCGGCCCTTGCCGCCTCGATCGTGGCGTTCAGGGCCAGCAGGTTCGTCTGTTCGGCAATGCCGGAAATCAGGTGCACCACCTCTCCGATGCGATTGACCGCGTCTTTCAACCCGTCCATCTCGGCGCGGGTCCTGTCCGTGGCGTCAACGGCGCCCTGAAGGCGGGATTCCGACGTCGTCAGTTGGGTGGTGATTTCCCGGGTCGACTCGATCAGGCCTTCCGCTGATTCCGCCACCATGCGCATTTCGGTGCGCGTTTCGTCGATGCGGGTCGAAACCACGGCCACCGCGCCATTGGTTGATTTGGCATCCTCAAGCAAGGCACCGGCGGTGCCGGACAGGGTTTCCGACGTTACGGAAAGCTCGCCAACCGCGCTGCCGACTTCGGTCTCGAAATCCTGGGCGAGCCGGTCGAAGATCGATTTCCGCTCCGCCTCGGCGCGGGCTTGGCGCTGTGCCTCATCGGCCTGGACGCTTGTCAGCTCGACCGTCTTGTCCCGAAAAATCGAGAAGGACTGCGCCAACTCACCGACCTCACCGCCCCGTTCCCCCAACGACAACTCGACCGACGTATCCCCATCGGCCAGTTGGTTCATGGCCGTGGCTATCGCGTGCAAAGGACGAACGATGTGCCCGCGGGCCAGCCAGATCGCGGCGCCGATGATCCCTAATCCCATCATAACCGACATGGACGTCATGGCGGCGATGATGAAATCGACCGTGACTTGGACGGGGCCGTAGAAATCGAGGGAGTTGCTGTAGAAATCGTCCAGCGCATTGGTCAGCTTGGCATGGGTTTCGGGCCAGGCCGCGCCGCCGGCGTTGAACGACTCCATCGCGGCCAGCGCCGGCTCGCCGGATTCGATATCCTGGGCGCACAGCTCGATGATGTCGCCCGTCCCGATGATGGACATGACCAGCCTGTCCATGAAATTGATCACGGTCAGGCACGCCTTGGGCTGGGCGATGATCGTCTCGAGGTTTTCGACAATGGCGCCGGAAACGGCGGCCGATGGCGGTGTCGCCGGCCCATGGTCGGCAAGTGTTCGTTCGAGCACCCAAGACTCCGTGGAGTGCACGACGTTCATGTAGTGAAAGTTCGCGCCCTTCGCCAACTGCATCAGCGCGTAAATATTCACGATCACTAGTACAAACATCAATGCGGCGATTATTGAAACAATGCGTTGAATTGACATTGATTTCCCTCGACGGCATGCAAGCGTTAGTAAGATTGGAGTATTAATCGCGTCGCGCGAATATAGTTTTACGTGGCTAATAAGAAATTAACTCGATATTTCAGGCGGTTGCGCGGGGCCTAACCTCTGGATTTGGGGGAAACCCTGTCGCTTAAGGATGTCACGGTCCGCCGGTCGCATAGCCCGGCGCGTCCTAGCCGCAGGGCTGGCCCCATGGTTGAACCAGACCGTGGCCGAAAATTCTGTCACGGCCTGGCGGGCCGAGATCTTTGGCCGTTTCTCCAAGTCTGGCGCGGGCCGCGCGGCGAGCTTCGGGCGTGACGGCCTGACTGCGGAGCATTGCAGCGGCAACGAACGGCACGGCGAAGCTGCTACCGGTCCAGCCGTGCGGCTCGCCGCCATGGGTGCGCGACACGATGTCCACGCCGGGGGCGGCGATTTCGACGTAATCGCCGCGGGTTCCCTGGCGATAGGGTCGCAAACGCCGGTCGATGGCCGAAACGGCGATAACGTCTGTATAGGCGGCCGGATAGGCGGGGGCGCCCCGGGCACCGCTGTTGCCGGCGGCGGCGATCAAGCTGGCGTGCTGTGCACTCGCCCGAATGCCAAAGGCCAGCGCGCTGTTCGGATCGCCCTCGATGCTAAGCCCGATGACCCGGGCCCCTTCGGAGACAGCCCAATCGAGGGCCTGCAGGACGGTGATGGCATCGGCACGGGTTTCCCCGTCCTGTTCGGCCAGCGCTCCCGCCGCCAGGAGACGCGCCCCGGGAACCAGCGGGCTGGCGCCGGGCACGCTCTCGCCAACCAGCAGGGCGGCGATGGCCGTGCCATGCTCGGCACCGGTTTCTGAAGATCCGGCCGGAATGAAGTTTCGGGCCGTGACATCGGCCTTGGCCAGGGCCGGATGATCCGCCACGATTGGCGTGTCGATGATGGCGATTGATCCCAGATCGGGGCAGGCCAAGGCCGGTTCGGCCAAACCGACCATTTCCTGTCCCCAGCAGTCGGACGGGCTGCAGGCTTCTCCGCTCGGGCGATAGACGTGGTTGAGGTCGAATATGGCGGTTGGGGCAAGCGTTCTGGCGCGGTCCAAGGCTTGACGCGGTGTCAGGCCAGCCGGCAAGGAGAGCCGCACGACCACCGCACCGATCCCGGCAAGTGGGGTCTGGGACAAGACATCGTACCCGGCGGCCGCAAGCGCTGCCCGTTCGGTTGCCGACCAGCCGGGGTCGGTCAACAGCATGATTTCGTCGTCGACGAACCGGTCCTCCTCTCGATCGGAGGTGCCGCGCGGCGTTTGCGGCGTTTCTAATGGGTCGGAATTCTGCCCATTTTCCAGATCATCCTCAGCGCCATCCCCATCATCCTCATCCCGATCGTCATCATCCCCATCGTCGCTGTCGTCATCCTCCGAATCATCGTCGCCAGAGTCGTCATCGCCAGAGTCGTCGTCGCCAGAATCATCGTCGCCAGAGTCGTCGTCCCCCGCATCGTCATCACCGGAGTCATCGTCGTCTGAATCATCATCGCCGCTGTCCTCATCGTCCCCGTCTTCATCTTCTTCCGCGTGCGCGGCGGAGATCAGTCCCGTGTGCGGTTCGTACAGCCACTCCAAACGGCCAAAAAAACAAGCCGCCAGGCCGATCAGGAAGGTCAGAATCAAAAGGTGACGGCGCACAAAAAAGCTCCAAATCCTGTTGGCAAGGCGTGCCATAACAGTGATTAAACGTCGAACCCACGACATTCATTCCACCCAAGATCACACTTAGTTTGGAATAGAACCAAGGCCCGCACGTTGTTCTCATGAAAAAACCGGCCGCAAGCCAGTCGCGCGACGATGTAAAAGCCGAGTTGGTCACCCTCATCCCGCGCCTCAGGCGATTTGCCTATGCGATTTGCGGCAATCGGGAGGAGGGCGACGATTTGGTCCAGTCCGCGTGCGTCAAGGCGTTGAACAGCCTCGACAGCTTTCAGCCCGGGACCCGGCTGGACAGCTGGATGTTCAGGATTGTGCAAACCACCCATATCGACGCGGTGCGTCAACGGACCCGGCGCAGCCCTTACGCCGTTGGGGATGTTGACACCAACATCGCCGATCCGCGCACGGGGGTTGAGCAGGCCGACAATCGGCTGCTCTTGGGCACCGTACGCGCGGCGATGGAAAGTTTGCCCGAAGAACAGCGCGCGGTGGTTGCCCTGGTTGCCATCGAAGGCAAATCCTACAAAGAGGCTGCGGAAATCCTCGATGTGCCGGTTGGCACCGTCATGAGCAGGCTTGCCAGGGGGCGGGCGCGCCTGATGGCGGCCATAGGAGATGATGGGACATGAGCCAAGACTGGACGCAGGAGGAGATCGCCGCGCTAGTGGACGGTTCGCTGGAGGACGAAGCGAGAGCGGCACAGCTGCGCGACATACTTGCAACCGATCCCGAGGCGCAGGCCTATGCCGGGCGGCTGCGGGCGTTGAACCATGCGTTGATGCAGGCTTTCGAAACGCCGGTGGCTGAACCGATCCCGGCCGCCATCGGGGCGGCGATCGATGGACCGACGCTGCCCGCGCGGGTTGAACGGCAGCGGGCTTGGCGGCAATCATGGATTCCGGTGGCCATGGCCGCGTCTGTTGCGCTGGTTATCGGGCTCAATTTCGACCGGTTCTTCGGCCCCTCTGAACCCGGCGGGATTACCACCGTTGGCCTAGCCGCGCAGGAAAGTACCCTTCATCTGGCGCTGGAAACCTTTGCCAGCGGAACGGGAACCGAGGACGGAATCTTTCCCATCCTGACTTTCCGGGACGGGACGGGCCGTCCCTGCCGCGAATTTGAAACGACCAACGAGTTGGCCGACGAACTCCTGTTTGGTATTGCCTGCCGAACCGACGCGGAACGTTGGGATGTTGAGATTGTCGTCTCAGCGCCGCGCGGCGAGACGGACGCCCGCGGTTACGTCCCCGCTTCCGGGCCGGCGGCGGACATTCTGGACACCATGCTCGATACGCTAGGGGCCGGCCCCACCCTGGCACCGGAATTCGAGGCCGAGCTGCTCGAAAATGGCTGGCTCACCGGGCTTTAGCAGCGATCCCGTGAAGGTTGCGGTCGGCCTGTCTGCCCCTTGAAAGTTTGGCATACGCAGTTTCCCGCTCTTGTGTCAGCCCACCGTCGCCATCCATATCGCGATCGAGGTGCGCATTTGGGGAGCAAGCGTTATGCAAAACTGGATTGAGCGATTTCCCGGGCTGTCGCAGCTGGATGAGCCCATTCGTCAGACACTGATCGACAAGTCGTCCATCGCCGCCCTTCCCGAAGGCACGATCATTTTCGGACCGGGCAAGGCGCCTGAGAATTTGTTGTTGCTGCTGGAGGGGATCGTCCGCGTTCAGCAGGTCTCCGAAGGCGGGCGCGAGATTGTGCTCTACCGCGTGCAGGCAGGGGAAAGCTGTGTGCTGACGACCGCCTGCCTGCTTGCGTATGAGGATTACAGCGCGGAAGGACTGGCCGAGACAGACATTCAGGCGGTGGCCATCCCGCGTGTCGTGTTCGAGGATCTGATCGCCCGATCCAGCGTGTTCCGGCGGTTTGTCTTCACCGCCTACTCCAAGCGCATCACCGATCTGTTCATCGTCATTGAGGAGGTTGCCTTCAAGCGCGTGGATCTGCGCCTGGCGCAAAAGCTGCTGGATCTCGGCGGGCCGACCGGGGAAGTTCACCTGACCCATCAGCAGCTCGCCACGGAACTTGGTTCGGCGCGCGAGGTCATCTCCCGGCAGCTTCAGGAATTTCAACGGCGCGGTTGGGTTACGGCGGCGCGGGGCGAAGTGCGCCTGACCAATTCCCGGGCCTTGGCGGATTTCGCTCAGGCGGCCTAGCCAAGAACCACCTTTCGTGTTCGCTTTGTGACTTGATCACCGACAAGGCGGTGCCGACCGGCGAGACTCCGGAAATCGAATGCGACTTTCGGAGATCCTGCAATGGCCATCAATGTCGGTACTGCTGACCGCGTTATCCGTGTTGTTCTCGGGCTCGTTCTGGCAACTCTGCCATCGGTAACCCAGTTCGCTATCTGGGCGAATCCGGTTGCCAAGTTCGGTCTGCCGGTCGTCGGCGCCATTCTGATTATCACCGCAGCGGCCAGGTTTTGTCCGCTCTACCGCCTTGTCGGGCTGCGCACCTGCCGGCCTTGAACCCCATGGTCACGGATTTTACCCCGATTCTGTCCCTGCTCGGCGGGGTGCTGATCGGTTGCGCTGCCGTCTTGCTGATGTTGATTCACGGGCGGATCGCTGGCGCCACGGGTGTTCTCGCCGGCTTTGTGCTGCCGGCAGGTCTGTCGGAATGGGCTTGGCGGGCGGCGATGATCGCGGGAATGGCAACGGCCCCGGCCACCATGCTTTTGGTCACCGGGTCGATGCCGGCCGTCGATGTCCCAGTTTCCGTCATGGCGCTTACCGGGGGCGGCTTTTTGGTGGGGATCGGGGTGACGCTCGGGGGTGGCTGCACCTCCGGACACGGTGTCTGCGGATTGGCCCGCTTTTCACCCCGATCCTTGGCCGCAACGTTGACCTTCATGGGAACCTGCTTCGCGACGGTTTACGCCGTTCGCCACGTGCTGGGGGGCTGATTATGCATTTGCTCACCACCTTCCTGATCGGCCTGATCTTCGGCCTCGGCATCGTGATTTCGGGCATGGCGAACCCGGCTAAGGTGCTGAATTTCTTTGATATCGCCGGCACTTGGGATCCCAGTTTGATGTTCGTGATGGGAGGTGCCCTGGTCACGACAGCCATCGGCTATCGGCTGGTTTTTTCGCTGACCACCCCGCTGATCGCCGACCGGTTCCACCTCCCCACCGCAAAACGGTTGGATACCCGCCTGATTGCCGGGTCGGCGATCTTCGGCGTCGGTTGGGGGTTTGCGGGCTTCTGCCCTGGCGGGGCATTGCCGGCACTGGGCACCGGAAAACTCGAGGTGATGACGTTTGTCCTGGCCGTGATCGCCGGGTTGATGATGACACGGCTTGTTCTGCACCTGTTCAACCCACCAGCCGAAGCGACCCCGTCGGCGTCGGCCTAAAAAACCGTGAGGAGGCATCCAATGGCTGACTACCCAATCGACCCATCCGTCAAACCCGAAGTTCAGGCGTTTTTCGATCCGGCCACGAATACGATCAGCTACGTGGTGAAGGATCCGGTCTCGAACGCTTGCGCCGTGATCGATCCCGTCATGGATATCGACTATGCGGCGGGCCGGATCGCCTACGAAAACGCGGACAAGATCATCGCGCATATCGAGCAAAATGGGCTTCAGCTCGAATGGCTGATCGAAACCCATGCCCACGCCGATCATCTGTCGGGCGCCCCTTACATCCAGCAAAAGCTGGGGGGTCAGCTGGGTATCGGCCGGAACATCACCATCGTTCAAGATGTGTTCGGCAAGGTCTTTAACGAGGGAACCGAATTCCAGCGTGACGGCAGCCAATTCGACCGGCTGTTCGACGAGGGCGACACCTACCAGATCGGCACCATGACCGCGTTTGCCATGCACACGCCCGGCCACACGCCGGCCTGCATGACCCATGTTATGGGCGATGCGGCTTTTGTCGGCGACACACTGTTCATGCCCGATGGCGGCAGCGCGCGGGCGGATTTTCCCGGTGGCGACGCCGGCATTCTGTACGATTCCATCCAGAAGGTCCTGTCCCTGCCCGACGAGATGCGTCTGTTCATGTGCCACGACTACGGACCCAACGGGCGGGAGATCCGCTGGGAAACCACGGTAGCCGACGAGAAGGCCGGCAACATACATGTCGGGGCCGGCAAGAGCCGCCAGGACTTCGTCGCCCTGCGCGAGGCGCGGGACAAGACCTTGGATATGCCCACCCTGATCATCCCCTCCCTCCAGGTGAACATCCGGGCCGGAGATCTGCCGCCTGCCGACAAGGATGGCCGCCAGTTCCTCAAGGTACCCGTCAATCAATTCTGAGGTGATCGAGAAAAAAAGGGGAGGTGTCATCATGGACTGCAAGACAATAACCGAGAGTTTGTCCGTCAGCCCGCAGATCGCCGTCGACGATGTTCAGGCCATCGCCAAGGCGGGCTTTCGTTCCATCATCTGCAACCGGCCGGATGGCGAAGGGGCCGATCAGCCGACCTTCGAGGAGATCGAAACAGCCGCCGAGGGGGTGGGACTGACCTCCCTCTACCTGCCCGTCGCCTCGGGCAAGGTGCGGGACGAGGACGCCCAGTCCTTTGGTCAGCAGGCGGCGGCCCTACCTAAACCGATCCTGGCTTACTGCCGGACCGGGACCCGCTCGGTCACCTTATGGGCTTTGTCACAGGGTGCAGACCGTTCCCTACCGGAGATTATGGAGAAGGCCAAGGCGGCCGGTTACGACATGGGCGGTGTGGTCCGCCGGATCGCGGCGGGTGGCAAAACGCCCACCGAGGTCGCGGACGCCCAGCACGACATTGTCATCATCGGGGGTGGGGCCGCCGGAATCTCGGTGGCCTCAAGTCTGATCGCCCGCGATCCGTCCTTGGACGTCGCGGTCATCGATCCGGCCGACGTGCATTACTACCAGCCCGGTTGGACCATGGTGGGCAGCGGCGTTTTCGAGGCCCACTCGACCGCCAAGACCATGGGCTCGCTGATCCCGAAGGGCGTGCATTGGATCAAGGCTGGGGTTGCAGCGTTCGAACCCAAACACGATGCCATCATTTTGGATGGCTGCCGGGTGGTCAAATACAAGCGCCTGGTCGTCTGTCCCGGGCTAAAGCTCGACTGGAACGGGGTCGAGGGGCTGGTCGACACGCTGGGCAAGAACGGCGTGACCTCGAACTACCGCTATGACCTGGCGCCCTATACCTGGGAACTGGTGAAAACCCTTTCCTCCGGCCGGGCCTTGTTCACCCAGCCGCCGATGCCGATCAAATGCGCTGGCGCGCCGCAAAAGGCGATGTACATGTCCGCCGACCATTGGCACCGCAACGGGCGCCTCAAGGACATCGACGTGGCGTTCTACAACGCCGGTGGCGTGCTGTTCGGCGTCAAAGACTACGTCCCCGCGCTGATGGATTATGTGAAGCGCTATGACGCCAGCTTGAACTTCTTCCACAATCTGATCGCGATAGACGGGCCGGCTAAGAAGGCCTGGTTCAAGAATACGAACCCCGATGGCGACCAGGGCGTGACGGTGGGCGACTTCGACATGATCCATGTCTGTCCGCCGCAGCGGGCGCCGGACTTCATCCGCGTCTCGCCGCTGGCCGATCAGGCCGGCTGGGTGGATGTCGATCAGAACACGCTGCGCCACAAGGAATTCGAGAACATTTGGAGCCTCGGCGATGTGATGAACGCGCCGAACGCCAAGACGGCTGCCGCCGCCCGCAAACAGGCACCGGTGGTGGCGGAAAACCTGATGGCTGATCTCCGGGGCCGGCAACCCACCGCCCATTACGATGGCTATGGCTCCTGCCCGCTGACGGTCGAGCGCGGCAAGATCGTGCTGGCCGAATTCGGCTATGGCGGCAAGCTGCTGCCCAGCTTCCCCGGCTGGCTGATCGACGGCCAGAAACCAAGTCGGCTCGCTTGGCTTTTGAAGGAGCGGGCCCTGCCGCCGATCTATTGGCAGGCCATGCTGCGCGGGCGCGAATGGCTGGCCAAGCCGGAAAAAGTAACGGTGTCCGGCCCTGCGAATGCCTAAGACTCCTCAGGGTCGGCTGGCCAGTCTTCTGCCGATCCTGCAATGGGGCAGGGGCTATGGCCGGCAGGCCCTGACCAACGATTTGGTCGCGGCGGTGATCGTGACCATCATGCTGATCCCGCAATCGCTGGCCTATGCCCTGTTGGCCGGTCTGCCGCCGGAGATGGGGCTCTACGCCTCTATTCTGCCGCTGGTGATCTATGCCCTGTTCGGCACCAGCCGGACGTTGGCGGTCGGCCCGGTCGCGGTCGTTTCGCTGATGACGGCGGCGGCCGTGGGCAAGCTCGCCTTGCCGGGCAGCGCCGATTATGTGCTGGCCGCCATCACGCTGGCCTTTCTGTCAGGCGTGATCCTGTTGGTCATGGCGGTGCTGCGGCTCGGCTTTCTCGCCAATTTCCTCAGCCACCCCGTCATCGCGGGCTTTATCACCGCCTCCGGCCTCATCATCGCGGTCAGCCAGCTCAAGCACATCCTGGGCATCGAGGCGCACGGCCACACCCTGATCACCTTGGGCACCTCGCTGGTTGGCGGTCTCGGCGCGGTCAACCCGGCAACGGCCGTGATCGGGATCGGCGCCGCCGCCTTCCTGTTCTGGGTCCGGTCGGGCCTGAAACCCCTGTTGATCCGGTTCGGGCTGGCCCCACGGGTCGCCGACATTCTGGCCAAGTCGGGGCCCGTCGCGGCTGTCGCGGTCACCACGCTCGCCACCTGGCTGTTCGCGCTCAATGGACACGGCGTGGCCATCGTCGGCGGCGTCCCCAACGGACTGCCGCCGCTGCAGCTGCCGAGTTTCGATCTGAACATCTGGTCGGGGCTGATCATGGCTGCGCTGCTGATCTCGGTGATCGGCTTTGTCGAATCCGTCTCGGTCGCCCAGACGTTGGCGGCCAAGCGCCGGCAGCGGATCGATCCCAATCAGGAGCTGGTCGGGCTCGGCGGCGCCAACCTCGCCTCGGCCTTTTCCGGTGGCTATCCGGTCACCGGGGGGTTCGCGCGGTCGGTGGTGAATTTCGATGCGGGGGCGGAAACCCCGGCCGCGGGGGCCTTCACGGCGGTCGGGATCGCCATCGCGACGGTCGCGCTAACGCCGCTGCTGACCTACCTGCCCAAGGCGACGCTGGCGGCCACCATCATCGTGGCGGTGCTGTCCCTGGTCGATTTTTCCATCCTGCGCCGCACCTGGTTCTATTCCAAAGCGGACTTCGCCGCCGTGGCGGCCACCATCCTTCTGACCCTTGGCGTCGGCGTGGAGGTTGGCGTTTCAGCCGGCGTGGCCCTATCGGTTGCCCTGTTTCTCTATAAAACCTCACGGCCCCACATCGCCGAGGTCGGGCGCGTCCCGGGCACCGAGCATTTCCGCAACATCAACCGCCACTCGGTCGAAACCGACCCCAGCGTCGTGACCCTGCGCGTCGATGAAAGCCTGTATTTCGCCAACGCGCGGTACCTGGAAGACATCATCTATGACCGGGTCGCCACCGACCGCGCGCTCCGGCATGTGGTCCTGATGTGCTCGGCCGTGAATGAGATCGACGGCAGCGCCCTGGAATCGCTGGAGGCGATCAATCACCGGCTGGACGATCTGGGCGTCGCGTTCCACCTGTCCGAGGTCAAAGGCCCGGTGATGGACCGCCTGAAGCGAACCGGGTTTCTCCAGGCGCTGACCGGACAGGTGTTCCTGTCGCAATACCAGGCGGCGATCGAACTGACCCCGGCCAAAATGGGCGTGGCAAGCTAGGGGCAACCTGACGACTCGACAAACCCCAGGCCACCGGCCAAGTTGCGCCGTCTTCGCAATTCCCTCAGCCTTGGTCATGCCCGCCGCCCATCGTCACCGCGCTTTCGACCCTTTCTCCTCCGCCGTCACCGGGATTGATGGGTGGTCGTAGAAATCGAGTCCCTGGCCGAAATCAGCGGTGATTTCGATGCCATCGTCTTGGATCAGTGGGGCGTTCTGCATAATGGCGCGGTCCCCTATCCCGGTGTGCCGGATGCGTTGGCCGCCCTGGCTGATGGCGGGGCGAGGCTGGCCGTGTTGTCCAATTCGGGTAGACGGGCCGCCGCGAATGCCGACCGCATCGCAGCGCTGGGCTACCGGTCCGACATCTTTGCCGATGTGATGACCTCCGGCGAGGCGCTCTGGCGCGACCTTTCGGCCGGCCGCCTGACGGGGTTCGAACGGATCTTCGCCGTCGCCAGCAGGGCGGATGACGCGGCGGAATGGATCGCCGGGCTGGAAGGCATCGGCCTGGTCGATGATGCCGAAAGGGCCGATGCGATCCTGCTGATGGGGCTGTCGGACACGCAATCGAGGGCCGACATCGTGCAGATGCTCGACCGCGTGCGGGCGCGGCAGATCCCGGTCATCTGCTCCAACCCCGACCACGCCTCCCCCCGGGCCGGCGGCAAGATCGTCAGCTCCATCGGTGCGCTGGCTCGGGATCATGAGCGCCAGGGCGGCCAGGTGACCTATTACGGCAAGCCCTACCGGCCGGTCTTCGATGCCCTGACCCGCGCGCTGGCGGCGGATCCGTCAAAGCTTCTGATCGTCGGGGATTCCCTCGATCACGACATCGCCGGTGCCCATGCGGCGGGCTGGAAGACGGTGTTCGTCCAGGGCGGTCTGCACGCCGACCGTTTTTCGGGCGGCGATGCGGCTGGCGCGCTAGACTCTCTTGTCGCCGAAAAGGGGACGCCCGCGCCCGACTACATGATTGGCCTTGCTAGATGACCACGCTCTTTCGCCCAGACCCGGACTTTCTGTCCCTGTCCGCCCGCCTGGGCAAAGACCGGCTTCGGGTCCAGGGCCCTGGCGGCAACACCTCGGTCAAACAGGCCGGCCGTATGTGGGTGAAGGCCTCAGGGACAGAGCTCGCCGATGCCGAAACCAAGCCAATCTTCGTGGAGGTCGATCACGACGCCGCGTTGGCGGAGGCCCACGGCGCCGGCGATGGCAGCTGCAAGAGCACGGTGATCGATCCCGATGGCGCCCTGCGGCCCTCCATCGAAACGACGTTTCACGCGGCGTTGGACTGGCCGGTCGTCGCCCACACCCATTCGATTGCCACCCTTGTCCACGCGATCTCGCCCCAGGGACGGGCGGAAGCCGCGCGCAAGCTGGATGGATTGCCGGCGGCCTTCGTTCCCTACCGAAAGCCCGGCCGTCCGCTGACCGAGGCGATCCTTCGCCAGGCGTCGGCTAAAACGCAGGTCCTTGTGCTGGAAAACCACGGCCTGATCTGTTGCGGGCACAGTTCGGCCGACGTCGCCCGGCTGATGGATGAGGTCGAAGCGCGATTGGCTCTGCCGGAAGTTGGCGAGGCGGGTAATCATCCCGTGGGCGCACCGACGGAGGGTTTCAAATGGGTTGCCGAAGCCAGCGCATTGGCGCTGGATGACCGCCTGTTCGAGTTGGCGGCGGCGGGGTCTTACTACCCCGACCACGTCGTGTTTCTCGGTCCCGCCATGACGCAGACGGACGATCCCAACCGGCCGGCGCGGCTGCTCAGGGGCCAGGGCGCCCTTCTGCGCCGGGAGGCGACGCCGGCCCAGCGCGCCATGCTGCTTTGCTTGCGGGATGTGCTGGTGCGTCTTCCCCAAAGTTGGTCGGCGGAAGCGATCGGACCCGAAGCGGAGGCGGAGCTGTTGGACTGGGATGCCGAGAAATACCGGCAAGACCTCGCCCGGCAGAACGGCTGAAACCATGGGTGGATTGTCCCTGGGCATCGATATCGGCACGTCCGGCGTCCGCACCGCGGTCGTCGACCCGCAAGGGCAGGTCATCGGCTCGGCCCGCGTCCCCTTCCCGGCCCCGGTGTCCGATCCCGTCGATGCCGAGGATTGGTGGCGGGCCGTCGAGGACTGTCTCCGCGAACAGGTCGCTGCGCTGAAGGCATCGGGCCACGATCCGGTGACAATCGACCGGGCCGCCATCGACGGGACATCGGGCACGATGGTGCTGGTTGATGAGGATCTGAACCCCGTGACCCAGGGGCTGATGTACAATTCGACCGGGTTCGAAGCTGAAGCAGACGCCATCGCCCGGCACGCCCCGGACAATCATATTACGCTCGGCTCGAACTCTGCCCTGGCGCGCATGCTGCGGTTGCAGGGCGAGGATCCCGACCGTCGGGGACGCTGGCTTTGTCACCAGGCCGATTTCATCCTCGCGCGGCTGCTCGGCACGGCCGGGCACTCCGACGACAACAACACCTTAAAGCTTGGTTTTGATCCGGAGGCCGAACGCTGGCCGGACTGGTTCGAGGCGGCCGGGGTGCGGACCGACCTGCTGCCCCGGGTCCATCGGATCGGCGAGCCGGTTGGTGGGATCTGCCTCAGCCGTGCCGACGCGCTGGGGCTGTCTCACAAACTGATCCTCAGGGCCGGCACGACTGACAGTATTGCCGCCTTCCTGGCGGCGGGCGCGTCGGATGTGGGGGATGCGGTCACCTCTCTGGGAACGACCCTCGCCATCAAACTGTTGAGCGATGTTCGGGTCGACCATGCCCCGCAAGGGATCTACAGCCACCGGCTGGGCGACAAATGGCTGGCCGGCGGGGCCTCGAACACCGGCGGCGGCGTGCTCCTGCGATATTTCGACGCCGACCGGGTTGCGGAATTGAGCGGCCGGATCGACCCGGCAAAACCGACCGGCCTGGACTATTACCCGCTCAGCAAACCGGGCGAGCGTTTTCCGATCAATGATCCGGCCTTGCCGCCCCGGCTGACGCCCCGGCCATCTGAGGATCACCTGTTTCTTCAGGGCATGATGGAAGGCGCCGCAATGATCGAAGCGGCCTGTTTTGCCGCTTTGCAAGACCTCGGTGCGCCGGCGCCCAAGCGGATCCTGACGGCCGGCGGCGGGGCGCGGAACGAGGTCTGGACGGACATCAGGCGTCGAATCGTCAGCCCGAACATCGAGCCCTCTGGCGAGACGGAGGCCTCGGTGGGCATGGCCTTGCTCTGTCTGGACGGCGCAAATTAGCCCTCGGATTTTGCCCAGCGTCTAGGTTGCGTTGCAGCCAATCCGCATCTTGGTCCGGCTGATTGATCGCCTTCGAACCGTTCCTCACCTTTGCCCGTGTAAGGCGGCAAACCTGCCCGCCAGCACAATGGGAAAGGACCAATCGATGGCTCGCAAATCAATCCTATTGGCGGCCGGCCTGGCCGTCATGATCTCCGCCGGCGCCGCACAGGCCGGCGAGGCAATGAACGATCTGGAAATCGCACACACCGCTTATACGGCCGGGCAAATTGACATCCGGTACGCGCATCTGGCCCTTGCCTTGTCCGAGAACGAAAGCGTGCGAGAGTTCGCCGCGACTATGGTGCGCGACCACACGGCGGTTAATGATGCCGCTGTCGCCCTGATCCAGAAACTGAACGTGACGCCCCAGGACAACGCTCTCAGCCAGGCTCTGGTGAGCGGGGCCGCCGACAAGCGGGCAGAACTCATTGGCCTGAGCGGCCATGCCTTCGATTGCGCCTATGCGACCAACGAGCTGGGCTATCACCAGGTGGTCAACAAGACGGTCGAGGAGGAGTTCATCCCCAACACCACGGTTCCGGAACTGGAAGCGCTTCTCTCGGAGGCCCTGGCGACGTTCAAGGTCCATGAAGGGCATGCGGAAATGATGGTCGCCGGCTTGAATTGCGGCGCATGACCTCTCTCACGCGGCGGTTGTTCGGTGGTGTTCTGCTGGGCACCACCGCCAGCGCGTTCGGCGGTTGGGGGGCAGGGGCCGCCACCGGATCACGCACCCACCGCGTCGCCATTCAGGCGTTCGCCTTCCAACCGGCCGAGTTGACGGTTGCGGTCGGCGACCGTGTTGAATGGCATAATCACGATCTCGCGCCCCATACGGCAACCGACATCGATGGCCTCTGGGATACGGGGGAGCTGGGCAAGGGCGACAGCCGGTCAGTCCGCTTCGATCGCCCGGGGCGGGTCGATTACTTCTGTGCCTTTCACCCGCATATGACAGGGAAGATCACCGTCGCCTCATCGTCGTGATGACGCACTAGACCGGCTTTGGTTCGATCAGATCCCATTTGTTGCCTAACGGATCCTCGAACACGGCGACGGTCCCGTAAGGCTCGGCTCTGGGCACCTCCAGGAACCGTACGCCGGCGGTCGTGTAGCGCTCGAAATCGCGGCCGAAATCATCGGTGCTGAGGAACAGAAAGACCCGCCCGCCCGTCTGATTGCCGATCATCTCGGATTGCGCCGGGCCCTCCGCCTGGGCCAACAGCAGCTTGGTTTCTCGATTGCCGGGTGGCGCGACCAAAACCCAGCGCTTTGACTCGGATAGCGCCGTGTCTTCGATCAGATCGAAGCCTAACACTTCCACGTAAAAGGAAATCGCGGCGTCATAGTCGGGAACGACGACCGTGACCGCCGAAATGACCTGCTTCATCGATGACGGCGGGACCCGCTCGTCAGGCGAGAGCGCGCCGCCGCTTTTGTCCCGACAGGTAGGATTTGACGATCAACATCATCATCTCTTCACGCGCGTCGGCAAAGGAGGCGCGGGCTTCGGTCAGGTTGCGCCAGAAGGCGGCCCGGCCGAACCGGAGGGACGTGGCGATGTTGGCGACTTCCTGCGGGTCGAAGCAGGTCGCCTTGCGGATGCAGTGCGACAGGTTCAAATCGGCAAAAGCGCCAAAGGCCTTGCGCTCGGTCGCCAGATGCACGGTTGGCCATCCCGCCAGCATCGCTTCCAGCGAATTACCCAGCCCGACGGAGATCATGACGCCGCGTGGACCCTGGTCCAAAACCTCGCCGACCGTCCTGAAAGGCCCGGTCCAGCCTAGGCTTTTGTAGAACTTCGTGCCGACCTCATCGAGCTTGGCATCGCCGTCGAGCAACAGTTCGGCATCCGGCATCAGCTCGCGCAACCTCTTGATGCGCTCCGCATACGCTGCAACCAGTTTGGGGTTTTTCGGCAGGCGGCCGGCGGCGAGGTACAGCCGTTCATGGCCCGAATCACGTGCTTCGGTCGGCAGCCGGTCAGCCAGTTCCATCAGCGCCAGATCCGGCGCGCGCCTGAGCCCGTCATGATGCATGAACAGGCTGGCCGTCCGGTCATCCCGCACGAACAGGTGATCGACCCGTTCGATCGCGTCGCGCAGACGCCTGCCGGCGCGGCTAGCGAGAGGCCCGATGCTCTGGGGCAGGTAAATGCTTGGGACCGGCTGGTTTGCGGCCCAAAGAACCTGCGGCAGATGGGCCAAGGTCGTCTTGATCGATTCCAGGCGGGTGCCCGCGCGCAAATAGCCGCCACCGACGCCGATGATCAGGCTCGGGTCAGCTTTTTCCAAGTCGGGAAATCCGCCGCGAAATTCGAACTTCTCACCGCTCAGGCCGGCCGCTATCCGCGTGCATCCGGCCAGCTTGTCAAAAATCGACCCTGAAAAGCCAGGCACTTCGACGACATGACCCATCTTCGAAAAATCTTGGCCGGGATAAGATTGGGTCTCGGCGGCATGGATGACGATGCTGGGTTTGGGGCCCAGCGCATCGCGCACCAGGCGAATGGAAAGATCGACCAGCAAGCTATCGCCGCCAGTGTCGCCGCCAAAGGCGTGCATCAAAACGACCTTGCCTGGAGGCGCGCTCGGAGCGAGGGGGGCTGATAGGGGCGTTTTTCTAAGTGCAGTCATACATGAGATCCGGCCGGATCGTCGTATCGCGATTAGCGGTGGTTCGCTGACCGTTTACCGAAAGGTGGCCAAGCCGGTTCCTCGTTCCTGTGAGCGCGAGGTCAACCGGTTGGTATTGCTCGCCAATACGTATTAACCCTAGCACCGCCATTTCGGTACCGGCTGTAAGAAGAATGAGATATGAGCGAATGTCCGCCAGCCGATTTTGGCGGAATCCCTAGGTTTTCAGGCAATCCGTTGGATTGACCGGTGACCTTACCGTGACAAGGAATTTGGGCAGGGCGCCCGGGGCTGGAGGAAACTATTCAGCCGCCGCCGGCGAAGCGCCCCCTTCTGATGGCTTGGACTGTCCGGACGAATCGCGTAGCGGCACGCGATCTCGAAGGAATTCCGTCACTTTCCCGCCCACCGACACATCGCGGTTCCGCAGATCGAACGCCGCGACGACGTTTGACACGCGAATTCGGCGCATGGCTTTGGAACGGTGGCAAAACGCCCGCATGATCCACTCGCCATCGGCCTCTTCAAGCGTTACTGCCTGAACGATGCGGTCGAAAATGATTCCGGAAGCGCTGCGATAGCGCAGATACAGCGGGCAGCTTGCTTCACCGGTTTGCGGCCCACCGCCAAACTGTTCCGCGTCGCGAAGCGATTTCAGCTGGCGTGTCGTGTCCGCCATCACTTCCGACTCAGGCTGGCTGGGCTGAGCCACCTTTGAAGGGCGTCGCGTTTCGGTCACCGCCTCGGGCGCCGCCACCTGAGGTGCCCGTGCCTCTGATGCCGGTGCCTCTGATGCCGGTGCCACAGGCACTGTAGACACCGGATCAGGTGCGGAGTCTGTCAGAACGTCCGTGTTGGCGGTCGGGGCTACCGTCTCCGGTTCGGGCGCGCTGACGTCCGTTGTTTGAGGCGTCGGTGCCGTAGCTGATTCCGGTGCGACGCTTTCGACGGTCCGGCTTTCGATCTGACTTTCAGGGGCGGCTTCCGCCATCGTCTGCGTTGCAGAGTGGCGCGGCGCGCTTGCAGGCTCCTCGGCTCGATTCTGCGGCGCCGTCCGATCCACTTCCGCCCGATGTAGTTCCGAAAGGCGTTGTTCGGGCAATCCGCTGGTCGTCCGAGCCGTCTTTTCCGGCTGACGCGTTTGGATGTTGGCTGGACCAGGTTCAGGGGCGCTGAGCGGGGGCGTCGCAAGCTCGCCGTCACGGTCGGCGCGGGCTGGCTTGCCGCTGTGCCGCCGGAATGACGATTGCGCGGCTATCAGCGGCCCTTTGAGAGCACGCATGGTAACGCGCCCAGCTTTCGGCTTGGACGTTTCCGTGTCCAACGTCACTTCATGCTTTGCCGTCAGGACCAGCGGCTCAGCCACCAGCGGCCGTGACGGGGCGGAGATGGCGTCATCCTCGTCGACTGTCGGATCCAGGTCTGCGCCGGTATCGGCTGCCTGATCGGATGCCTGCTCAACTGAGAAACCGTCGAACGGTTCGGGTTCCGCGGCCACCAAAGGATCGTCAGCGGATGGGGTGTTTTGCCTTTCGACGTCCGCAAGCTGGGGTGATAGGTCGACAACCTCGCTTGCCGGTTCCGCCGCCGCAATTTCAATCGGCTCGTCGCCCACCTCCGCCTCTTTCGATACGGCGGCTGGTGCGGGCTCCTCTTGGTCGTTGGGGACAGGTTTAAGCCTTACCTCCCCCGATCGTATTCGTTCATCGGCTGCTATTCGCGCCGCTTCGCGGGCGAGGGCGCGGTTGACCTGTGGATCTCTCTGGCGGACCGACCGGGGGGATTGCGTGGGCTCACCCGACCCGAATCCTCCGGCTTGGCGGCCTCCAAAACTGGGCATGCGGAATCCGCCGCCGCCGCCGGCATACTGGTCGCGATAGCGCAGGGCGTGGACCGTCGCCTCAAATACGAACACCAGGACGAAGAACGCGAACACCGCGCCAAATCCCAGTACCGCGATCGTTATCCACTGTATATTCGTCGCAGACATAGCCTCGAGACTGCCAATTCGCCGACCGGGAGTCGACATTGCCGGCTGTTTTCACACACGGAAATCACAATTATTGCTACCATTTGGCAACGAATTTGGCTGGCGACTTCGGTCGAATCCTCACTGGGCGAAATTCTGAGACCGATAGCGGCGCTGCCGCAAATATAATGTCATGATCCAAAGGTATTTTGAAATTTAATTTCTGGGCATCGGCGAAATGGAACCGGACCGCGAAACTTTGGGAATGAAATTGCGCTGCCGTTAACCAAACGGTTCGGTTTGATCGATGTCCATGCAAGGCGGTTAGAAGGTTTTAGAGCATTTCCACACGAGCCTTAAACGCTCTAATTGCCGGTTCCGAAAAGCTGACCGCCGGCTTCGAACGGCACGGATTTATTGCCTGTTCCGGACAAGAAGGCATCGCCCCGCAGATCGTAGGTCAATCCACCTGCCCGTAGTGCGTTCAGTTGGGCCAGCAATTGCACGATGTTTGTCGAACTCTCCACGGCGATGGTCGTCTCGCCCAATCGCGGCAGGGTCACCCTGTCGTTCGTTGACCCCCCACCGAACGGCTGGCCATTCAAATCGAGCGTGTAACGCAGACCCGACAAGGGGACGGCGAACGCGTTTGGATTTCGCAACCTCAGCACCGCCTCATATCGTTGTTCCAACAACCCCGCGCCGGTCGGGCGAATATCGGCTAGGGTGACCTCGGGTGGCTCGACCGTTGCGCCGGGCGGTATGCCCGCGCAGCCGCTGACCAACAGGGCCAATCCCAGGAAAGCGATACCGATGCCCAGCGCCGTGCGCCGGCGCAGATGGCCAGGATATGGGCCATAACATGGGTCAGAACCTGGGTCAGCAGATGGGCCAGGAGAAAGGGCGGAAAGGTGATGGTTTGGCATGGGGCTGCGTGTCGATCAGGTAGGACGGGGTAGGACAGCCTGTCATGGTGACGCGCACCGCCCGTCAGGGCAAGCTTTCGCAAGTCAGCTAACGGGAAACGGAAACAAGGTTGGCCCAAGGGACGATATATTTGGAGACGGTCGCGCGCCGGCCGGGCGCCGCGTGGGGGCAGGAATTCCCCTTCGATGTGCCGGCAATCGCCGGGTTGGAGCGGATCGCGTTCCGCAGGCCCGTTACCTTCTTCATCGGCGAGAACGGTTCGGGAAAGTCGACCTTGCTCGAAGCCGTGGCGGCCGGCATTTCGGCAACGGCGGTCGGTCGGCACCAGATCGCGCGGGATCCGACCCTCGCACCGGCCCGTGCCCTGGCGAAATCGCTCGTTTTCTCCCGGCGGCGCCATGCCCGGCAACGTATGTTTTTTCGTGCCGAGGACGCGTTCGGTTTCACAAACCGGCTGATCGATGAAATGCAGGACCTTCAGCGCGAAGAAGGGGACATTGCCGGCCAGTTTCGCGACGGATCATACGCCCAAAGCCTGGCGGTCGGCGTGGTCAGGGGCCAGCGTCGGGCCTATGCCAGCCGCTACGGCGACAATCCCGATGGCTATTCCCACGGCGAGACGTTCCTGGGCGTGTTGAAATCGCGCCTCGTGCCGGGCGGGCTTTATCTGCTGGACGAACCGGAAACGCCGCTCTCCCCGGGGCGCGTCTTGGCGCTGATTTCCCTCCTCAAGGCGATGGTTGCGGAGGGGTGCCAGTTTATCATCGCCACCCACTCGCCGATATTGATGGCCTTTCCCGAGGCGGAAATCCTTCTCTTCGAGGGCAGTGAAATCGCGCCGGTCGCTTACGAGGAAACCGAACATGTGCGGCTGACCCGCGCATTCTTGAACGATCCTGAGCGATACCTCAGGCAACTTTAGGGTTGGGTTCCGCTGCGACGGTGGAGGCCAAAACCGTGGCCCCGGCCATGTAGGCCGCGCAGGCCAGTGCGATGGTATCGATGCTAAGGCCGGCATCGAGCGCGAAGCCCATGCAAACCGGCCCCAGGGCGGAGAAGAAGACCATGGCGGCATGGCTCAGGGCGCGAACCGCGCCCAGGCGGCTCGTGCCGTAAATCTCGGCCCAGATCGTGCCGAAAACGGTCGACATCATGCCGGCCGATAGCCCGGCCAGGAACAGATAGCCAAACGCGCCGACCGGCCCGGAAAGCCAGATCAAGGCGCCGATGCCGGCCATCATGGGGACAAGCCCCAGGCGGCAGGCGCGAACCGCGGATACTCGATCGATCAGGGGGCCGGCGATCAGCATCGCGATCATGGCAGCCAGGGAATAGGCGATGAAGGCGTTGGCGATCAGGGGCAGGCTCCACCCTTTCTGCGCGATGACTTCGTTTTGATGGATAAACAAGCCGGTGATGATGAAGGGTAGCGCCAACAAGGCCGGCAGCAGGCGCAAGGTCCGCCCCTCCAGCGCGAACCGGGATCTTGCCGACCGCCGATCGGCCTGCAAGGCGGTGGTTTCCTTGAGAAGGGTTGACCGGGCCAGATAGGCGTCATGGCGGTCGCCGTGACCGCGCAGCAGCCACAGAACCAAGGGCGGCAGCAAAACCGCCGTCGCCAGGGCATAGATGGCCCAACTGGTCTGCCAGCCGAAGACGGCGATGCTGATCACGGCGATGCGGGGCCACAGCGCCTCACCGACCGGATGTCCAACGGTCGCCACGCTGACGGCCCGTCCGCGTGAGTCATCGAAATAACGGCCCATGGCCGTCAGGGCCGTGTGGGTCATCAATCCCTGGCCGGCCAGCCGTAAGGCGAACATCGCGGCCAATAGCATGCCGATCGAATGGGCTTGCCAAAGGACCGCACAGCCCAGGGCCAGTGCCAGCGAGACCAGCACGGCGTAGACGCGCAGGTCGACGCGGTCGATCAGGCGGCCCAGAAAAACAAGCGCCGCCGCGCCGCCCAGGGTTCCCAGCGAATAGATCGACCCGAATTCGCCCGAAGAAAGGCTAAATTCTTCTCGGATCGGACCCCCAAATAGGGCAATGAAGTAGGTCTGCCCAAACCCCGACCAGAACGAGAGCAGGAAGCCGAAAACTAGGAATCGAGCGTGGGGGATCAGTGTGTGGAAGCCAGACAGCATGCGCGCTGGCATACTCGCCCACCCATCATCTGTCCATCGACGGGCTTGAAGCAAATGAAAAACTATTTAAGCTTACAATCTGTGATTTCCCTGTGGCATATCGACGTGTATTATTCGCGACTCGGTAGCAGACAATTGCGTTTCCCAGACAGTAGGTAAGACCATGGCCGCACGGCGCGAGCCTTCAACCAGAATGTCCACGCTCGTCGAATACCGGCGGGCGGTAGCGAACACCGGACTCAATGCGGACGAACTGATTCAGCGTGCTGGCATTTCGCTGCGGAGGGCGCAAAAACCAACGGAAAAACTGCCGCTTCGCCAGCTGGCCGAGTTGATCAACATTACCTCTCAGCGGCTGGGCGACCCCCTGTTCGGGGTCAAGATGGGGGTGCAGGTGACGCCCCTGCATCTCGGTGCGCTCGGCAGTTTGATCACCCTGGCCCCCAACTTGGGCGCGGCCATTGCGGGGGCGGCACGCTACCTACGCGTGTTCAACGACGGTCCTTCCGTTTCGCTGACCATCGACCAGTCGACGGCGGTTTTCACCTACCGTTTGCCGGAATTGCCCGATGTCGATCAGCGCCAGCATTGCGAATATGTCATTGCGGCCTGTCTCCGCCTGATCAGGGGCGTCGTGGGCGATGGCTGGGTGCCCGATCAGGTGGTTCTGGGGCATAAGTTTCGCGTGCGACAATCGGATTATGAATCGCGCTTGGGATCCCCTGTTGTCTGCCGGCCTTCTGGGGGCGCGCCAAGCCTGCGGTTTCCCGCGGACGTGCTGGAAGCGCCAAATCGATTGGCCGATCCAACGGCCCATGCCGCGCTTGAGCGCCATTTGGCCGAACAGCTCCGGCTGGGGCACAGCTCGCAGGATCTCCTGCCGCTTCTGAAGCAGGAGATTTCGCGCCGGCTGCTTGGTGGCGAGGATCAGGTTTCGGTTTCCTCGGTCGCCAAGGCGCTTGGCTATTCGGTCAGGACAATGCAGCGGCGTCTGCAGGAACGGCAGACCAGCTTCGATGAACTGGTCGACGACATTCGCGAACAATGGGCCCGCAGGTATCTGGAAGATGAAAGGCTGACGGTGTCTGACGTGGCCTATCTGCTCGGCTATGGCGAATTGAGCAGCTTCACCCGCGCCTTCCACCGCTGGGCCGGCGAAAGCCCGCGGGACTACCGCCGACGCCGCAAGGCGATCGCCTAGCGCTTAGCCGGGTGGGAGACCGGCCGCGTCCCTGATCACCTGTTCGGCATCGGCGTTGAAGCAGCACAGGATCACCCGCGCCAGCGCGCCATCCCCATCGAGAAACGCCCGCACGGTTTCGACCGCGACACGGGCCGCGAGATCAGTCGGATAGCCATAGACGCCGGTGGAAATCGCCGGAAAGGCGATGGATGTCAGGCCATGCGCGCTGGCCAGCGACAGGCTCTCCCAGTAGCACGACGCCAACAACTCGTCCTCCCCGGCATGGCCGCCCCGCCAGACGGGGCCGACGGTATGAATGACGTGCCCGGCAGGCAGGCGGTGGCCGCCGGTGATCTTGGCCTGGCCCGTCGGACAGCCACCCAGCCCCCGGCATTCGGCCAGCAACGCGGGGCCGGCCGCGCGGTGGATGGCGCCATCGACGCCGCCTCCGCCCAGCAGGCTCTCATTGGCCGCGTTCACGATGGCATCGACCGCCAGCGTCGTGATGTCCGCCGTCAGAATCTCAAGCCGGGTATCGTTTAGATCCATCGGCGCACCCGTGCGCGATAGCTGTCGTATTCTTCGCCGAACTTGGCAGACAGATAGCGTTCCTCCCGCCGGACCACGCCGATGCTCATGACCGGCAGGATGGCGATCAGCCCCATCAGGATCCACGGATTGTCGGTCGCCAGCCCAACACCGACATACAGGGCCGTCAGCGACAGATACATCGGATTGCGCGTCAGGCCATAGGGGCCAGAGGTGACGATCTTGGTTGCCGGAAGGTGGGGTTTGACGTTGGTGCCTGCGTTCTGAAACGAGATGATCGCCCAGCCGGCCAGCAGGAAGGATCCCACGATCAGCACCAGGCCAACAGTTCGCCAAAGATCGGGTCCGCCGGGAAAGCCGAGATGGGCCTGCATCACGGCATTGAGCAACAATCCGACGATGATGCCGACGCCATAGATGATCGGCGGCGGGGCGATGACGCCTGGGTGGTCGCTGCCCTCGCTCGGCTTGTTCGTGTTCTCGTTCATGGATGATCCCTACCACAAAAAGAAAGGCCGCGATCCGAAGATCGCGGCCCCCTTTTTCGGCAAATGCCGAACGCTGTGCAGCGGACTTAGAAGTCCATGCCGCCCATGCCGCCCATGTCGGGACCGGCAGGCGCGGCCGGCTTCTTCTCCGGACGCTCGGCGACCATGGCTTCGGTCGTGATCAGCAAGCCGGACACGGAAGCCGCATCCTGCAGCGCGATACGGACGACCTTGACCGGGTCGATGACGCCGGCCTTGACCAGGTCTCCATACTCGTTGGTCGCGGCGTTGAAGCCGAAGTTGGCATCGGACTGTTCAACCAGCTTACCGACGACGATCGAGCCTTCGGAGCCGGCGTTTTCGGCAATCATGCGGACCGGAGCCTGCAGGGCCCGGCGCACGATGTCGACACCGACGCGCTGGTCGTCATTGGCCGGCTTCAGGCCGTCCAACGTCCGGGCGGCGTACAGCAGGGTGGCGCCGCCACCGGCGATCACGCCTTCTTCCACCGCGGCGCGGGTGGCGTGCATCGCGTCGTCGACGCGGTCCTTCTTCTCTTTCACCTCGACTTCGGTCGCACCGCCGACGCGGATCACGGCAACACCGCCGGCCAGCTTGGCCAGACGTTCCTGCAGCTTTTCACGGTCGTAATCGGAGGTGGTTTCCTCGATCTGCTGGCGGATCTGGCCGCAGCGGGCTTCGATGTCGGCCTTTTCGCCGGCACCGTCGATGACCGTGGATTCTTCCTTGGTGATCGAGACCTTCTTGGCCGTGCCCAGCATGTCGAGCGTGACGTTCTCGAGCTTGATGCCGAGATCTTCGGAAATGACCGTGCCGCCCGTCAGGATGGCCATGTCTTCCAGCATCGCCTTACGACGATCGCCGAAGCCCGGCGCCTTGACGGCCGCGACCTTCAGGCCGCCGCGCAGCTTGTTGACCACCAGGGTGGCCAGCGCTTCGCCTTCGACATCTTCGGCAACGATCAGCAGCGGACGGCCGGACTGAACGACCGCTTCCAGAACCGGCAGCATCGCCTGCAGGTTGGACAGCTTCTTCTCGTGCAGCAGAATGTGCGGGTCTTCCAGCTCGACGCGCATCTTCTCACCATCGGTGACGAAGTACGGCGACAGGTAGCCGCGGTCGAACTGCATGCCTTCGACGACTTCCAGTTCGGTGTGCAGCGACTTGGCTTCTTCAACCGTGATGACGCCTTCGTTGCCGACTTTTTCCATCGCCTGGGCGATCATCTCACCGACCGAGGCATCGCCATTGGCGGAAATCGTGCCGACCTGGGCGACTTCTTCGTTGGTAGAGATTTTCTTGGCCTTCTGTGCCAGGTCGTCGACGATCGCCTCGACGGCCAGATCGATGCCGCGCTTCAGATCCATCGGGTTCATGCCGGCGGCAACGGCCTTGGCGCCTTCCTTGACGATCGACTGGGCCAGAACGGTGGCCGTGGTCGTGCCGTCACCGGCGATGTCGTTGGTCTTGGAGGCAACTTCGCGCACCATCTGCGCGCCCATGTTTTCGAACTTGTCGCCCAGTTCGATTTCCTTGGCGACGGTGACACCGTCTTTGGTGATCCGGGGGGCGCCGAAGCTTTTGTCCAGAACGACGTTCCGGCCTTTCGGACCCAGGGTTACCTTGACGGCGTCAGCAAGAATGTCGACGCCGCGCAGCAGACGCTCGCGCGCATCGGACGAGAACTTGACGTCTTTAGCAGCCATTGTTCGCGATTTTCCTTAGATATATCGAAGTGCAGTTTCTGAGAGAGACGGTGGTTCTAAGCGGCTTTCTTGCCGGCATCGGCGCCGTCGATGATTCCCAGAACGTCGGACTCTTTCATGATGATCAGGTCTTCGCCGTCGATGCGGACTTCGGTGCCGGACCACTTGCCAAACAGAATCCGATCGCCAGCTTTAACGTCCAGAGCGACAACTTCGCCCTTCTCGTTGCGGGCGCCGGAACCGACCGACAGGACTTCGCCTTCCATCGGCTTTTCCTTAGCGGTGTCCGGAATGATGATACCGCCGATTTTCTCTTCAGCGTCTAGCCGACGGACCAGAAGACGATCGTGCAGGGGCCTAAAACCCATCCTCAACCTCCTAAATTTTCAAACGATTTATGCACGGGGGACGCGTCGCTAGCACTCGCCCCCCACGAGTGCTAGCGGCGATATAGCGGTTCGGGTGCACAGCTTCAACCCAGCGCACGGTTATTTTTTGGGCAATCTATTATGGAAGCCGCTCATGCCTTTGCGGCGTGTCGCATGCTTTACCCTTCGTTACCAAACGATGCGATCGCGGACATACGGGCGTTACATGGGGCTCGTAAGGTGATGCTGACCACCCCAAAAGCGTCGGAGAATAAGAACATGGCCCGCATACTGGTAATTGACGACGATCAGCTAGTCCGCGAGATGGTCTGTCAAATGCTGCATAGGCTGGGCCACGAGACGCGTGAATTCAGCGGTGGCCAGGCTGTTCTGGACGGCGCGGTAATCGACGACGTCGACGTGGTCATAACCGACATTTTCATGCCCGATGGCGAGGGGATGGAAACGATCCGCACGCTCCGGCGCACGCAACCCGGGCTGCGGCTCATCGCCATGAGCGGCGCGGGCGGTTGGGAATCCGGCAACAGCTGGTTGTCGATGGCCGAAGCGCTGGGCGCGGATGCCTCGCTGAACAAGCCCTTTACCTCGCAGGAGCTGTCCAAGGCGCTGGGATTGCTCGCCCCTTCGCGCGAACCCTCGGAATCGCTAAAGGTTGTCGCCTAGGGCGTCTCAGTCAGGCTGATCGGCGCCAATCGCAGCCAGCGCCGCGCGCGCGACCTTGAGGTCCTCTTCGGGTGTGCCGGATCCAACGCCGACAGCCCCGATGACTTGGCCATCCTTGCGGATCGGCAGCCCGCCTGACAGGCCGGTCACCATGCCTTCGGTCGCCGCCGCGATGGCCGGCCGAACCGGCTCGGGGATCCGGTCGCTTGGCGCGCCGATTGACGCGGCCGTCAACGCCTTTGCGCGGGCGCTCTTTCGGCTGAGAAACTTGGCGCCGGTCATCCGGATTTCGGCGAGTGTCTCCCCACTTTGATCGACGATGACAACGCATTGCGGCACGCCCATCTCCTCTGCCGTGGCGATGGCGGCGGACAGCATCGTCATCGCCCCGGTGTGGGTGAGGATCGATCGGGTCTCAAAGGCCGGCAATTCAGATCTCCAAAGGATTGTGGGGCAGCCCGGGCGCCCGCCAGGTCAAAGCGCGCGCCAGGTCAAAGCACGCGCCAGGTCAAAGCGTCCACGCGTTCAGAACCTAGGAGATGTTGGGAATCCTGTCACCCGGCCAGGGTGGCAAGGCGCGTCACACGGCCTTGCGGTTTTCGACGCTGGTATTGGCTGCCAGCACGTATCCGACCCCGCGCACCGTTTTAATCAAACGCGGGTTTGCCGGATCATGTTCGATCTTCTTGCGCAGACGGCCGATCATCACGTCGATGCTGCGGTCAAGGGGCGACCAATCCCGTGAAAACGCACCGTCCATCAGCTGGTCCCGGTTAAGCGGCCGGTTCGGCGCCCTTGTCAGGCAGCGCAGCAGCTCAAACTCGGTGCTCGTCAGCGGGATTTCGCCATGTTCGTTGTGGGTTAGGGATCGGGTCGCCAGGCAAAGTTGGTAGTCGCCAAAGAACACGGAATCCTGGCTGGTCGTTCTGACAAGCTCGGCCACCGGACGGCTGGTGGGGGGGACGGTCTCGACGGTGGTCGAGGCATACCGTCGCAACACGCTGCGACACCGCGCCAGCAACTCCCTGGGTTCGAACGGTTTGCCGACATAATCATCGGCACCGAATTCCAGTCCTAGAATGCGATCGACCATCGCGTCCCGCCCGGTGAGCATGATGATCGGAAGGTTGTTCTTTTTGCGCAGTTCGCGCAGCACATCCATGCCGTCACCGTCCGGCAGCATGATGTCCAGCAAGATCAGGTCGATTGGGTGTTCGCCCAGGCGCCGCCACATATCGGCCAGCGTGTGCGCCGCCACCACGGTCGCCCGTTCCCGTTCGAACAAGGTTCGCACGACGCCGACAATTTCGACGTCGTCATCGACAATCAGTATGGTTGTGTCCGGCAGCATCGGATGAAATTTGCTTCGCGGTTTCGCGATTTCGAACTCGTAACGGCGCGGTTTCTCCAGATCTGTTTACCAAGGGAAGGTTGCTGACCGGTTACGAGCCGCTTTTATGCCCGGGCAAGTACACGCAAAACGTGCTGCCCTCGCCCGGTTTGGTGGAAACCGTCATGCCGCCACCGTGTTCGATCACGATCCCCTGAACCGCGGCCAAGCCAAGACCCGTCCCCCCGCAATCGCCCTTTGTCGTATAGAACGGCTCGAAAATCCGTTTCAAAACGCCCGCTGACATGCCTTCGCCGCTGTCGCTGACAGCCAGACACAGCCAGCGGTCGGTCCCTTCGGGCAGATCCGTCAGATTCCCGAAAGAGGCGGACGGTGCGCCGTTCGACGCCTGGTCATCCGGGAAAATCTCACTCAGGGCGAGCTTGATCGTTCCACCGGTCTTCGGAACGGCGTCCCGCGCGTTGACGGCCAGGTTCATGACAACCTGGGCGATCTGCGTCGGGTCGCCGACAATTTCCAGATCGTCATCCTCGATCTGCAAGGACAAATCGATCCGAGGGGGCAGCATCGCCTGCAAAAAAACACTCGTTTCCTGCAAGATCGAGGCAGGTGGGAACACCTTGTGCGCCGACTCGCCGCGACGGGAGAAAGACAGGATTTGCGCGACCAGGGACTGGGCCCGTTCGCCGGCGGTCAAGATGTGGCGGGCATAGCCATTTTGGTGGGTCTCGGCCGGCAAATCGTCGATCAAGAAGGTCGCGTAACCCATGATGCTGGTTAGCATGTTGTTGAAATCATGGGCGATGCTGCCGGCAAGCGTCCCCAGCGCCTCCATCTTCTGCGCCCCGAAGAACTGCGCCTGCAAACGCGCCCTTTCGGCCGCATTGGCTTTCTGCTCGACCAGGGACCGGGCGACGATCACGGCCCCCCCTTCGTCAAGCCGGGTAATGGAAATCTCTAGCGGAATGTCATCGCCCGATGCCTTAACCGCCATAACCTCGCCGCGCCAGCGGTGCGTGTTCGGCAGCGCGGGTAACACGTCTTGGGCAAGATGGCGCGCGCTCGTCTCGGTCAGGACGTCCAGCCACAAGCGGCCCATCTGCCGCTGAGCGTCTTGGAACCCGAGCAGTTCGACCATGGCCGGGTTGACGTAATCGAACGCGCCTTGGGTATCGACAATGGCAATACCGTCCTCCATCGACTCGACCGCGCTGAGACGCTGGCTCAAATGGGAGAAATCGCTGACTTGGCGCGTCACGTCCCGATAGCAGGTCAACCTGCCACCGCAGGGCAGATCGCGGTCCTCGACCTCGACAATGCGGCCATCGGTGAGAAACTGTCTCCAGGCCGGACCGGGCGAACGCAAGCGGTGCAGTCTTTCATCAAGCAACGCAGGCGCGCCTTGGACAACGGCCGGCGCCAGATGGACGGTCAATGCGGCAAACAGCGTTTCAGCCGTGGCACCATCGTCCAAAACATCGTCCAAGCCGACAAACAGCTCGCGAAATGCGGCGTTGGCGCCAACCACCCGTTCGCTGGCATCAAACCGAACGATCGCGTCCGATAGGGCATCGAGCAAGCTATCGGGCGACAGCGTTGCCATGCCATCCATGTGTCGTTCGGCGTGCCGTTCCTCGTCGGCAATTGATCGCCGGGCGATGGTCACCATGTTCGGAAAAACCTCTGTTACCTGCGGCCATCATACGGTTCGCATGGTAAACACTCGGTGAGAGCCGCCTCAGATTGGCCCCTGCAGGGCTTGCGGGCAGCCGGACAGTCTGCGAAGAGGACGGCTTGTTACAGGACGGGAAAAAGCTTCGGACGTCGCGATCCATGCACCGTTTCGCAAATCCCGCCCGGTTCGGGCGCTTGGCCCGGTTGCTCCTGCCCTGGTTGTGGGTGGCGACGGCCGGCCTCTTTGCCGCCGGGCTCTATCTGTCGCTGATCAACTCGCCGGTCGATTACCAGCAGGGCGACACCGTCCGCATAATGTACGTGCATGTCCCCGCCGCCTGGCTGGCGCTGTTCGCCTATTCGTCCATGGCCGGGGCGAACATCGTCGGGTTCATTTGGCGCCACCCGCTCGCCTTCGTCGCGGCCAAGGCGATCGCACCCCTGGGGGCCGGGTTTACCTTCATCTGCCTGGTTACCGGCAGCCTTTGGGGCAAACCGATGTGGGGCACTTACTGGGTTTGGGATGCTCGGCTGACCAGCATGCTGGTCCTGCTGTTCCTGTATGTCGGCTACATGGTTTTGGTCAGCGCCTTCGACGATGCCCAGCGCGGCCTCAAGGCGGCGGGAATTTTATCCGTCGTTGGCCTGGTAAATTTGCCAATTATCAAGTTCTCGGTCGATTGGTGGAATACACTGCATCAGCCGGCGAGCGTGTCCCGTTTGGGAGCGCCGGCAATGCCGGCAGAAATGCTGACGCCGCTGCTGGTGATGGCGGGCGCCTTCTTCTGCTTGTTTGCCGCGCTGGTTTTTGTGCGCACATTGGGAGAGATCGACCTGCGTAAACTGCAAATCGCCCAAGCCCGCCTCGCTTCGGACACCAAACCGGGCGAACCGGCCGGCGGCGTTCGACCAGCCCCCCAGCATTCGACCTGACCGATCGATGACCGGGCTGCTCGATATGGGGGGGTATGGCCAGTGGGTCTGGTCGGCCTACGGCCTCGCCTTTGCGGTTTTGATTGGCATGATTTTCCAGTCGGTGCGCATGGCTCGAACCAATCGCCGCCGCTTGGACGCGATGGAACAGGACGGCGCAAACGGATCACGTAAGGGCCCATGAAGCGAAAACACCGTCGAATGATCTTGGCCGGGGTGGCCTTGGCCGGTCTCGCCGCGGGCGGAGGCCTCGTGCTGGCGGCCCTGGGCGACAATTTGACCTATTTTCGGACACCGCAGGACATTATGACCGCCTCGCCGGAGGTTGGCCGGGCGTTTCGGCTTGGCGGCCTAGTGGAAGATGGAAGTCTGGAAATGCGGCCCGATGGTTTGACGTTCCGGTTCCGGGTCGTCGATGGGGCCCACGGCATTCCCGTCGAATTCACCGGTATCCTTCCCGACCTGTTCCGTGAAGGTCAGGGCATCATCGCCGAAGGGGCATTGTCGGCTGACGGCATCTTCTTGGCCGATACCGTTCTGGCCAAACACGATGAAAACTACATGTCGCCGGAAGTCGCCGAGGCCCTGGAACGAACGGGTCATCCGAGTGCGCAGAAATCGACCGGAGACGGCTCGTGATCGTAGAATTCGGACAGTTTTGCCTGATCTTGGCGCTGGTCATCGCCTGCGTGCAGTCCATCGTTCCCCTGGTCGGGGCCCATCGTGGACACGCCGGTTGGATGGGGGTCGGTGAACCGGCCGCCGTCACGCAGTTGCTGGCGATCGCGATCTCGTTCGTCGTGTTGATGAATGCCTATATCGTGTCCGACTTTTCGGTCGCGAACGTCGCCCAGAACAGCCATTCGGCCAAACCGTTGATTTATAAGATCAGCGGCACCTGGGGCAATCATGAAGGCTCGATGCTGCTTTGGGTGCTGATCCTGGCCCTGTTCGGCGCCATGGTCGCCGTCTTCGGCCGTGGCTTGCCCGAAGCGCTTCGGGCCCGGGTTCTGGCCGTGCAGGCGATGATCGGCGTCGGCTTCCTGGCCTTCATCATCTTTACTTCGAACCCGTTCACGCGGATTGCCGCGCCGTTGGACGGGCAAGGGCTCAATCCGCTGTTGCAGGACCCCGGGTTGGCCCTGCATCCGCCGTTGCTCTATCTGGGCTATGTCGGTTTCTCGGTCGTGTTCAGTTTTGCCGCCGCCGCCCTCATCGGCGGTCATGTGGACGCGGCCTGGGGCCGTTGGGTGCGGCCGTGGACGCTGCTGGCCTGGTGCGGTTTGACCGCCGGTATCGCGCTGGGGTCCTACTGGGCCTACTACGAGCTTGGCTGGGGCGGCTGGTGGTTCTGGGATCCGGTGGAAAATGCCAGCTTCATGCCCTGGCTGACCGGGACGGCCCTGTTGCACAGCGCCATTGTGGTGGAAAAGCGCGATAGTCTGAAAAGCTGGACGATCCTGCTGGCCATCACGACCTTCGCGCTCAGCCTGCTGGGGACGTTTCTCGTCCGCTCGGGCGTTTTGACCAGTGTTCACGCTTTTGCCGTCGATCCAGCGCGCGGCGTTTTCATTCTCGCCCTGCTGGGCCTGGCCGTCGGCGGCTCCCTCAGTCTTTATGGCCTGCGCGCGCCGCGCCTGGGTGGTGGCGGGCTGTTCGCGCCCATCAGCCGGGAAGGGGCGCTCGTCCTCAACAATCTGTTTCTGGCGGCGGCCGCCGGCACGGTCCTGATCGGCACTTTGTATCCGCTGATGTTGGAGGCTGCCGGTGGCGCGAAGGTGTCCGTCGGCCCGCCCTTTTTCAATCTGACGGTCGTTCCCCTGATGGTGCCGCTGGTCGCCGCCGTCGGCATCGGGCCGCTGCTTTCCTGGAAACGGGGGGACCTGCCCGGCGCCCTGGCCCGGCTCAAGGTCGCCGGCGCGGTCTGTGTCTTGGCCGGCATGGTGATCGGCTACTGGCTGTATGGTGGGCCGGTCCTGGCGGCCTTGGCCATCGCCTTGGCGTTCTGGACCATGGCCGCGGCCATCAGTGAGGTGGCGGACCGCATCAAGCTGGGGCGTGTCCCCTTTGGGCAAAGCTGGCAGCGTTTGCGCGGACTGCCCCGGGCGGCCATCGGCATGAGCGTCGCGCATTTCGGTCTCGGCATAACGGTCCTGGGCATCACCGGCGCCTCGGCCTGGAGCGAGGAGGTCGTCATTCGCCTTCGCCCGGGCGAGCAGTTCGAGGTGTCCGGCTATCAGATGTCGTTCGACGAGCTGGAAACCGTCAACGGTCCCAACTACCAGGCCCAGCGCGGCACCTTCTCCGCCGAACCGAGATGGGGCAGCACGCCGATTACCATGACCTCCGAAAAGCGCTGGTATCCCGTTGCGCGCACGGTCACGACCGAGGTCGGCCTGCACATCACCCCGCTCGGCAATCTGTACGTCAATCTCGGCAGCACGGGCGAACCGGGCGAGGAGATGCGGGAGATCGGCGGCGATGCCGACAGCGCCTGGAGCGTGACGGCCTACCATCACCCGCTGATCAGTTGGATCTGGTGGGGCTCGGGTCTGTTGACCCTTGGCGGGCTGATCAGCCTCAGCGACCGTCGGCTGCGCATTGGCCTGGCGGCCCGGCGCTCTCGTCCGGCCCGTCAGCCTGACCGGGCATTGGGTCAGTCGGCCGCCTGACCGGCGGTCGATCGGCTTGAGGAGCGGGCCTTGGCGGTCGGCGATATTCTCTTTTGGGCAATTCTCGCCGTAGCGTCGCTTGCGGCCTGCGCGGTGGTGGCGGCGCCGCTGTTTCGCAAACCGGTTGCGGCAGCGGGGGATGAGGCGGATCTCGCCTTCCATCGCGCCCAGCTTGACGAGTTGCGGCGCGATCTCGAACGCGGTCTGATCAGCGAGGAACAGCACGCCGTCGCCGAAGCCGAAATCGGTCGCCGGCTGCTGGTCAGCTCACCGTCCGAGAAAAGGGCGAAAACCCCGAAGCCATCCTCTCGCAGCGTGGTCTTTGGCGCCGTGGTCGGGCTGTCCATCCCGGCCGCTACGATCATTCTCTACGCGCTGATCGGCAATCCGGGTGTTCCTTCCCAACCCTTCGGCAGCCGAACCGATGAGGCCGGGCGCGAATACCAGGCGTTGGTCGAACTGGGCCGGACGTTGGAAGAGCGGCTGGTCGATTTGCCGGACGATCGGGACACGCTGATCGCCCTGGCCGAGACGCGCTCCAGACTGCGCCAGTTCAGCTTGGCCGCCGATCTCTACCGCCGGGCCGTGGATCAAGTCGATGATGACCCACCGCTGAAGGGCAACCTGCTCGCCGCGATGGCGGAGATGCTGATCCTGTCGGCCGACGGCCAGATGGTTCCGGCCGCCCGCCAGGCCGTTTTGGAGAGCCTGCGCCTCAACCCGGACGAGCCCCGCGCCCGCTATTATCAGGGCGCCATCCGGTTGGAAGATGGTGACATCGAGGGGGCGCTGCTGGTCTGGCGGCGCTTGCGGGCGGACAGTGCGGACACCGCGCCATGGCTGCGCAGCTTGACCGCGCGCATCGCCGATGCCGAAGCGCGGCTGGCCAGCACGGGCGCGGCGCCGGCGCTCGACCCGGATGCGATGGCGGGCATGATGGCCCTGTCCGAGGAAGAGCGGGCCGAACAGATCGGGCAAATGGTCGATGGTCTGGCAGCAAGGCTGGAAGACAATCCCGAAGACGTCTCCGGTTGGCTTCGCCTGGCGCGCGCCTATGGCGTGATGGAGCGCCATGACGAGGCGGTCGGTGCATTGGACAGGGCGGCCGATCAGGTCGGCGATGATGACCCTCAATCCCTGGATGCTGTTCTCCGCGGCTACCTGGCCCAGGCCCAAGCGACATCGACCCGGCCGCCGGAACGGGCCGCCGTGGTCGCGGGGCGCCTGTATGCCATCGACCCGGGCCATCCGGGTGCGCTTTGGGTCTTGGCAGACGCCGCCCGCCTGGCGGGCGAGCAAAACGCCGCCCGGGGGTTCTTCAAGATGCTGTTGGAAACCCTGCCGAACGACAGTCCGGAGCATGCCGAAATCCAGCGGCAGCTCGAGCTGCTGTCAGACTGAAAGACGCAAACGACGACGCGATCATCGGTCGTCTTAGCCGTGCGATGTGTGAAAAGCAGAGCGGTCCGTCAAGGCTTGGCCGCAGAACCACAAGGCTTGGCCGCAGAACCACAAGGACTGGCCGCAGAACTACGTCATGCCACGCCGTGCCGGCAACCATAAGCCGACACATCCGGGTTTGTTCGGCTCAATACCCGGTTAGAAAATACTTGGACTGCTCGGTGATATCCAACGAACCAGATCCTCCAACGGACCGGGTCCCCGATCAAGTCACAAGCCAACCTTTAGGTGCGGCCCCGGGGTTGGCATCGGCCAAACCCGGGGTCCGCGAAATTCAGCTTTCGACGCTCAAATTATCAGCGGCAAACTTGCCGTTTCGGCCCTGAACGCGCTCGTAGTTGACCTTCTGCCCCTCGGCCAGGCTTTCAAGACCTGCCCTCTGCACCGCGGTGATGTGAACAAAAACGTCAGCCTCGCCATCCTCGGGCTGGATAAATCCATACCCCTTTTGAACGTTGAACCACTTTACCGTGCCGACCGCCATCGGTGATCGCTCCTCTGCGTCTTTTTGCCCGGTCTCTGGCGGAGACCGAACAGCTTGCGAGAAGGCGGAGTGACGGGCACATCAAGCCGCACGCCCAGGCGCGTATGTGTCGGCAATATCTGCTCGAAAACAGCCTTCCCTCGTTTTCATATAGCAGCCATTCCCGCAAGAGGCGATGACTTCTTTGCAATTCTAACGAAATGGGGGAGGGCTATCTCAATCGGTAAGAAAATCTAAGGCGCTGGATGTGTTTCAGATTTGCTGAGCATTGGTGTTACCATTTCTCGGCGTATGCGGATATTTGTCTGCCGGACGAATTAGATTCTAAGTGCTCTTGGTTTCCCTGTCGACCATTCCACAGTGGACAGACGAGTTTTGCCAGCTCGGAGGCGCGGCACTCATGTCAATGCCGGGCGACGGACTGCATCGGGGCGTCTGGCAGTTGCACGCTGGTATGATGGTTGCGGGAGGCGGGGAACAGCAGCGTGGCCTCGGTGCCGCCGCCCGTCCGGCTCCGCACGATCAGGCGTCCGCCATGGATTTCGGCCAGGGCCTTGACCAGCGGCAGGCCCAGGCCGGTGCCGCCCGGGTGGCCGCAATAGGCATCGCCGCCTTGCTGGAAGGGTTCGAGAACCCGGGCGATATCGTCCTCGGGGATTCCGCAGCCCGTATCGATCACCGACACGGCGAAGCCGGCGATGTCCCAGTAATGGGCCGACACCGTGATGCGGCCGCCGGGCGGCGTGAACTTGACGGCGTTCGACAGCAGGTTGATGACCATTTGCTGGAACAGGCGGCGGTCGGCTTCGAGCAGGGGAAGCACGTCCGGAACATCCACGCTGAGATCGACCCCTTTCTGCTGGGCCTGCATGCGGAACATGCGCGCGCAGGCGTCGATGGCCTCAAGCAGATCGAAATGGGTCGGGTGTGCTTCGATCTGCCCCGCCTCGATCTTGGACATATCCAGGATGTCGGATATCAGGTCCAGCAGGTGGCGGCCGCTATCGTGGATATCGTGGACATATTCCTGATATTTCGGCGCGCCCAGCTTGCCGTGGATCTCCATCTGCAGCATTTCCGAAAACCCGATGATGGCGTTCAGCGGGGTGCGCAACTCGTGGCTGACATTGGCCAGCAGGCGGCTCTTGGCCTTGCTTGCCGTTTCCGCCTTCGACCGGGCGGCGATGTTCTGTTCGGCCTCGCGCTCGACCGAGGCGGCCATCTTGTTGAAGGTGGCCCTCAGCTCATGCAGTTCTCTAGGCGCGATCCGTGACAGGGCCCGCACCCGGACATGTTCATCGCCATTGGCCATGCGCCCGGCGGCGGTGGCGATGGCATGCAGCGGCCGCGTCAGATAGCCCGACAGCTTCCAGCTGATAAGGGCCGCCGCTGCCAATCCCAGGGCGATGACGCTGAGCGTGGCATTCGATAGCTGGTGCACGCGCTCCAGGATCTCGCTGTAGGGCTGTGGAACCATGACCCCCCAGCCGGACGATCCGACCGGCGCGAAGCCGGCGATCATTTCGGTTTGCATGGCCGGCGAGAAAAAGCGGGCCGATCCCTTCTGCCCCATGGTGGCGCGGCGCACGGGATCGATCGAATAGACGTTCCGCCGTTCGCGCTGCCAGTTGGGATTGGGGTGGCTGATCAGGTTACCGTCCTGGTCGAAGACGGCGGCATGGCCGTTTTGGCCGAACGTGATCTGACGGGCCATGCGAACGATCGCGTCGGTGCGGACGGCCCCGATGGCGATCTGATCACCGGAGGGAAGAACGATGTAAAAGGCCGGCTCGCCGCCCGGCGCGGGCAACACGCCGGTCATCGTGACGGTGCCGCCCTGGGCGATGTCATTGAACATGGCAAGCCGTTCGGCCGGCACGCGGGGCGGGCAGGGGAATTGCCTTAGCCCGAAGGCGCGCGTCACGCGTCCCGTCGTCCGGTCGGCCACGCACAGGTGCCGAAAGCCGATATTCTCCAGCAAATGGTCGGCGGCGTTCGGAGGGTTGCCGGCCAGGACATTGCGGGCCAGCATTTCGAAGGTCGCCTTGACGTTGCTTTGAAAATCGCGAACGCCGTTGGCCAGGTTTTGCGCGATGATCTGGTTGCGCTCTTCGACCGCGTCCAATTCCATTTGCATGGCCTTTGATTCCGGCCAGGCGGCAAAGATGACGACGGGAATAACCGCTATCATCGAAAACGCCGCAAACAGCAAATGGCGAAGCTGCATCGCAATGACCTTTAGCCGAAAGGCGTCGGCTCATGCGCCAGGACATAGCCCTGATCTTTTCAACAGGAGTAACTTATTGGTTTATATTCATTAAAATGTGGTTAAGAATTTGTGGTCGGTCGTCGTTTTCCCAGTTAATTCCAATGGCTTGCTAAGCGGAAATAGTAAAGACCAAGACGGCCTTGCCTATTTAGTCGGCAGAAACTGTAGATTTGGAATCCTCTGCGGCCATGAAGGTCGCTAGTCTGATTGAACTGCAAAAAATGCAACGAGAGTTGGCGTTGCATTATCGCGAACTTTGATCCGTTACTTTGAGATTTGTGACATTTTTGGGTCGCCGCTGCGTCTGGCCGAGCCGCAGCCTCTGGTCAAAACGCAGATAACGGCTTTCGTTGACGGCCCAGCGGATCGAAGTTGTCGGCCGCAAGCCAGCGTTCAAGACGCTCGCGCACCTTCGGCCATTCGTCTTCGGTCAACGAATACCAGGCCGTGTCCCGGTTGTTTCCCTTGACGATCATGTGCCGATAGAAGACGCCTTCGAACGTGAAACCCAAGCGCTCGGCGGCCCGCCGGGACGCTTCGTTGGCGGCATCGCATTTCCATTCCAGGCGGCGGTAGCCCAACTTGTCGAACGCCATGCTCATCATGGTAAACAACGCGTCGGTTGCCTGCCGCGTTCTTTGCAGGTTCGGTCCGAACCAGATGGCCCCAATCTCGATCACGCGATGATCGGGAACGATCCGCAGAAAGCTGGCCATCCCGCCGGCCAGGTTCCGGGCCTGATCGACAACGGCGAAATAAAGCGGGTCGTCGGAGGCGGCGGCCTCACTCAGCCAGCTCTTGAATGCGGGCAAATCCCGGCTCGGTCGATACGGCATATAGCGCCACAGCGCGATCGGATCGGCCTCCACGTGCGAGGCGCCGAACAGGGCCTCGCCATGCCGTTCCGGATCGATCGGTTCCAGCCTGACGGTTTGGGCCTCGATCACCTGCCGCACCGGCCGTGCCGCCGGGGTTGGATCGGCAACCGGCGACGAGCTGGGTGTGCGGCCGGGCTCCGACATCGATCTCTTTCAGGAATTGGCCTGTTCAGCCACGGGCACGCATTGGGAAATCGTCGCTTCCAGGATATCGGCGATTTCGTCGATATGACCACTGTCAACATCGAATGGGGGGGCGATCATGATGTGGTCTCCCAACACGCCATCGGCGCAGCCGGAGGCGGGGTAGCACAGCATGCCGTTCTGCTGGGCCTTGGTCTTGATGCGGGCGGCCAGGTTGGCGACCGCCGGGAAGGGCTGCTTCGTCTCTCTGTCGGCGACGATCTCGATCCCGATGAACAGGCCCCGCCCCCGGATATCGCCGACGCAGGCATGTTGGCCAAACCGGTCTTCCAAGCGGTCTTTCAGCAGGTGGCCCATCTTGCGGACATTGGCCAGAAGATCGCGTTCATCGATGGCCGAAAGAACACCCAAAGACGCCGCGGCCGCGATGGCGTGACTCATATAGGTGTGGCCGTTCCACAAGGTGCAGGAACCGGCAAGGATCGGCTCGACGACGCTTTGCCGCGCAAGGGTGGCCGCGATTGGCTGATAGCCCGCGCCCAGCCCCTTGGCGATGGTGATGATGTCCGGACAGACGCCTTCTTGTTCGAGCGCGTACAGGGTGCCCGTTCGGCCAAAGCCGCACATCACCTCATCGGCGATGAACAGAATGTCGTAAGCATCGCAGATCTCGCGAATGCGGCGAAAATAGCCAGGTACGGGCGGCACGCAGCCAAGCGTGGCGCCTGAGACCGGCTCGGCGACAAACGCGGCGACCGTTTCTGGTCCGACGGCCAGCAGCCGTTGTTCCAGGGCGTTTGCCATCCGCAGACCGAACGCCTCCTCGCTTTCTCCCGGTTCTTGCAGGCGATAGGCGTAACAAGGCGGAATATGGTCCACCTTGTTGAGCATGGGCGCATAAGGTTTTCGGCGGCCGGCATGCCCGCCGACCGCCAGGGCGCCCAGCGTGTTGCCGTGATAGGACCCCTCCCGCGCGATCAGGCGGTACCTGCCGGGCTGTCCCCGCTCGACATGGTGTTGGCGCGCCAGTTTCAGCGCGGCCTCCATCGCCTCCGATCCGCTGCCCAGGAAGATCGCCCGGCCGGCGCCAAATCCATCAGGGGCCCGGTCCACCAGGGTTTGCGCCAGGGTTTCGGCGGGTTGGTTGGTGAAGAAACCCGTGTGCGCATAGGCCAATGTCTGCGCCTGGCCGATGATGGCCTCGGTCACGCCGGAATGGCTATGGCCCAGGCAGGAAACGGCTGCTCCCCCGCTGGCATCCAGGTAACGCTTGCCGGCGCCGTCGATGATGTAAGGGCCGTCACCGCGTACCGCGACGGGCGGCGTCGATTTCATGTTGCGGTGGAGAAGGGCCGTCATGGTGCCACGCCGATCGACTGGTTGAGAACGTCAACCGCTCGAACATGGCGGGGCCTCTTGCCCAGTGCAAGGCGCGAACAGGTCCCGCGCCCGGCACAAAGGCAGGTCCCCGGATCAGGCGGTCAGAACCCCACGGTTGATCTGATCTTCTTCGATGGACTCGAACAGCGCCTTGAAGTTGCCCTCGCCGAACCCGTCATCGCCCTTGCGCTGGATGAACTCGAAAAAGATCGGCCCAACAACGGTCTTGGAAAAGATTTGCAGCAGAATGCGGGTCTCGCCGCCGTCGACCACGCCTTCGCCGTCGATGAGAATCCCATGTTTGCGCAACGCATCGATCGGCTCTTCGTGACCTTTCACACGGTCATGGGACTTGGCGTAATACAGGGCGGGCGGCCCGGGCATGAACTCCAGCCCCAGATCATGGATCGCGTCGGTCGCGCCGTAGATGTCTTCCGTGCCGACGGCGATATGCTGGATGCCCTCGCCCTTGTATTCGCGCAGATACTCTTCGATCTGGCTCTTTTCATCGGCCGACTCGTTGATCGGAATGCGGATCTTGCCACAGGGCGAGGTCAGCGCCCGGGAGAATAGGCCGGTCAGTTTGCCCTCGATGTCGAAGAACCGGATCTGCCGGAAATTGAACAGATCGGCGTAAAATCCGAACCAGCGGTCCATGTTCCCGCGATGGACATTATGGGTCAGGTGATCGAGATAGTAGAAGCCGACCCCTTCGGGTTTGGGGTCCACCTCGCCGATCCAGTCGAATTCGGCCGAATAGGGCGAACCTTTCGAGCCATACTGATCGACGAAGTAGAGCAGGGACCCACCGATGCCTTTGATGGCGGGCACGTCCAGGCTCTTGTCCGACCCCTCATACGGCTCCGCCCCTTTGGCCACGGCATGCTCGAAGGCGTGTTGTGCGTCCACGACCCGCCAGGCCATCGACGGCGCGCACGGTCCGTGCTGATCGACGAACCGATCGGCAAAAGAATGGCGCTCGGCATTCAGCAGATAGTTGATGTCGCCCTGACGATAGAGCGTGATGTCTTTGCTTTTGTGTCTCGCGACCGGGGTAAAGCCCATGCTGGCGAACAGGGCGCGAAGCTGGTCGGGATCGGGATGGGCAAACTCGACGAATTCGAACCCATCGGTTCCGGCCGGATTGGTCTGGTCAATCTTGGCGGCGGGGGCATCGTGCGGAAAGGGACCCATCGCAAACTCCTGCAGGCGTTCATGTCACGGAACTCGATGACAGCGAATGTAGGGACGGGCAGGTGAACAAAGTTTGCGTTTTGCGGTCGAATTTACCCGACCGGCGCAAAACGCGTTCCATCGGTTTATGCCTGTGCGGGATTTAGTGCGTCGGCGGCATAGTGCGTCAGCGGCAGGGCCAGCACGTCGACCGGCTCGGCGATGCCGGCAAGCTCGTGTACCCCAAGTGATGCGGCAGGGCTTTCGATCAGGGCTGCCACCGGGGCGGTGATGGCAAGCGGCTGGTTCATCCGTTTTGCAAGGTCCAAAACCCGGCTGCTGCGATTGACCGCGTTGCCGATGACCGTGAAATCCAGCCTGGATTTGCCGCCGATGTTGCCGTGCGTGACAGGGCCGATGTCGATCGCCGCCGCCATCGTCAAGGCTTCACCACCCCAGGACGAAGCGGCCGATTGATTCTTTTCGGCAAGCGCGCGAAACGCCCCCTGTGCGGCTTCCACGGCCGCGCGCGCGGCCTGTTCGGGCGACCGTTGACCGTCGGTGGGAAAGACCGCCAGAACGCCGTCTCCAATGAACTTCAGGACATCGCCACGGTGGCTGTCGACCGCATCGACGACGCATTCGAAATAGGTGTCGAGGGCGCACAGTAGGTCAGCGGCATTCCAGCTGAAGGATTTGCTGGTGAAACCGCGCAGATCGGTTTGCAGGATGACGGCTTCAATCTGACGGCTGTCGCCCCGTTGAACCGCACCGGCCTGGACTTCCGCTCCAGGACCGGCTCCGAGATAGGTTTCCAGCATGATGCCGACTGTCCGGCGTTCCGCCCGCAGGGCAAATGGGGGCCCCAGATAGGGGGTCAGTGCCGAAAGCAAGGCAATGTCCCCATCGGAAAATCCGGCCTCCGCGTCTGTTGACCAGCTTACGCCAGGGGCAATGGCTCCGTGGGATGGAATAATGCCGTTGATGAAGTCGGTGCCGCCCTTGGCTTTCAAATCGCGCAACAGCTCAAAGCCGAGATCGGTTTCATCCTTCAGCCGAACCCGCAGCGGCGTGCCCTGGTCGAGCGCCGCCTTGTAGGGGCTCTCCAAAAATTCCTTGGACTGTTCGAAGCCATGGGGTCGCGGGATCAGCGTGACGCCTTTATCGCGCCACCAATACAGGCTGTGCCCAAGATACAGCGGGTGAAGAAGGGGGTACTGCATCGCCACCCGCCAAAGCGGGACCCCCATCTCCCGCAGCGTGCCGCACAAACCGTCCAGCAGCGCGACATCATCCTCCGTGTGGTCGGCAAACAGCGAAGCTAGAACCGGAAGCAGCCGCTCCATTCTCAGCGCGCCTTTGCTCGGCGAACGGCAACGGCCAGCCCGATGGTGACCAAAATGATGCCGGTGATCTCCGCAACGCTCGGGGCCGTGCCGAGGATCAAGAAGGACAGAACCATCGCCACCCCCGGGGTCATGGCAGGCAATAGCGAGGCGCGTGCCGCGCCCAGCGACCGGACCGCTGCCAAAAGCAGAACCACGCTCAAGATACCGCCGACTAAGCCTTGCATGATTGTCTGCAGGACAAGCTGACCGCCGTCGATACCAGAAAACCCGACATCGCCGAAAATCAGCAGAACGGGAACCGACAGAATAGCGGATGCTGAGCCGATGGACACGGTTCCCGCAATCGGATCGATCCGCCAATGCCGCATGAGAACGGTGAACGTTGCCCACATCGCCCCGGCACAAGCGAACAGACCATCGCCCACCAGGCTTTGCGGACCCAGGCTGGCCACATCGAAGCCGCTCAGGACTGTCAGCCCGGCGATAACGATGGCCGATCCCACCAGAAAGTTCCGTCCCAGCGGCTCCTTCAGCGCCAGCCAACCGAGCAGTGAGCCGATCAGCAGCACGCTGGCGGGCGCGAACAGCAGCCCGTGCGAAAGAGGGGCATACAGATACCCGCTGACGGCGACAAAGCCGAACAATGGCCCGCCAAAAAGGGCCAGCAGGGCGATCTTCCCGATCGACGGCCAACCTTGGGCGCGCCCCAGGCCAAGGGCCATGGCGGGGATCAGCAACACCCCCGCGGTGCCAAATCTCAGGAAGGACAGATTTGCCGGCGCGATGCCATGATCGATGCCGTGTTTCGCGGCGACGTTGAACGAGGCCCAACAAAAAACCGTGGCTGCCGCCAAGACGATCCCGACGGCATGGTTTGGGGACGAGCCTGCCGTCTGGTTAAGCGGTTTCCGGTTCGGCTGGCCACTCCGGCTATTGTCGAGCGTACTGACCATCGAAACCTTCATTGTGGGTGATCGCTTAGGATAGCCCCCTCAACTGATAAAAACAAAGCCACAATAATTGTCAAAATGATGCTTCAGTGATATCAGATCAGTGATGGAGCTGCGGCATCTGCGCTATTTCACGGCAGTGGTCGAGGATGGGGGAGTCCGAGCCGCCGCCGATAGGTTGGGCGTTGCTCAACCGGCGATCTCGCGACAGATCAAGGATCTTGAAGGCGAGTTGGGCGTCGCCTTGTTTCAGCGCGCGGGCCGCCGGTTGATGTTGACCGACGCGGGCGAGAGCTATGTGCGTCAGGTTCGCAAGGTCTTGACCCAGCTTGAGGAGGCCGGCGAACGGGCGCGTGCGGTGGCTCGGGGTCGCGGCGGCCACCTGCGGATTGGCCTGTTGGAGAATGTTTCCTGGTCGGGGCCGGCGCCGGAAGCCTTGCGCCGGTTTGCCCGAGCCTACCCGGGCATGCAGCTGGATGTCCGGCCGATGAGTTCGCTCGAACAGTTCGCCCAGGTTGCCGAGGGCCGGTTGGATGGCGGGTTCGGTTATGTGCCCGATGATGAGGTGCCGCGCGGCATCGCCACCGTCGAACTCCGGCGCGACGAGGTCGTGCTCGCCGCCTCGTGCGATCTGGTCTTCAGCCATGATGGCGACCTGACGCTCGACGATATCGACGGGTTGCCCATGATCGGATTTCCGCGCGCCAACGCGCCGCGCTATTACGACCGTGTGGCGAAGGCCTGCCGGGCGATCGGCTTCACCCAGAACGTGGTTCAGACCGCCAGCGACGAGACCACGATGCTGAGCCTGGTATCGGCGGGCATCGGCTGCGCCCTGGTTAATTCGGCCAACCGCGATCGGCCCCCTGAAAACGTGCAATTCCGTGCCGTAACGGGCCTTGCCGTCCCCTTGACGATGGTTTTCCTGTATCGCGATCGGCCTGGGGAGACGGTGCAGCGCCTGCTGTCGATCCTCGATCAGCTATGAGGATTCCTCATCGGGCGTTGGCTCGAACGCCAGCAAATCGCCCGGTTGGCACTCAAGTTCGCGGCAGATGGCATCCAATGTCGTCAACCGGATTGCCTTGGCCTTGTTGGTCTTCAGGATCGACAGGTTCTGTTCGGTGATGCCGATCTTCTGGGCCAGCTCGTTCGACTTCATCTTGCGCCGGGCCAGCATGACATCGAGGTTGATGACAATCGCCATGGTGGGGGTCAGACGGTGTGGGCCTGTTCGTCCTCCAGCTTGCGCCCCTCATCCATGACCCAGGCGATCAGCAAAACGACACCGCCGGTGATCAGGGTGGTCAGGTGCGGTGAGCCGACTTGCAGAACCAGCGCCTTCTCGCCCGGCGGGTTTGTCGCCGTCAAAACGACGCTCAGCAGGGGTGTGTGCACAATGGTGGCAAAAACCCAGGCGATGAACGCGTAGCCAAGGCGGCGGAAACAGCGGACGTTCTCACCGGTGAAAATGATCCCGTTCTCGTAAAGAGCAAACAGCCGTCGCAAGCTCACAAGCCCGAAAATCACAACACCCAAAGGCAGCAGGCTGACCACAAATCCGGCCGCCAGCACCGGTCCCGGCAAGGGGCCGGTCGGGGCGACCGGAAGGTGCTGCAAAAAGCCCGCCGGCAGCCGGTTGAAGCCGATCCAGAACGCCAAGCTCGCCAGCGGCGCCAGGATGATCAAAACCTCAAAAAACAGCCGAAACCGGCGGCTGGTGCGTTGGATGCGGGGCAGCCCGTTACCCGATGTCATCTTGAAACCCGTCAGATCTTTGATTTTGTCGATTATCGATGAAAAATTATCGAAATTCAATAAGAATATTATCGGCCGCGCCAACTGAAGATCGACGGGACCAAACCGCTACGCCGTGATATCAGGACGTGCAGGCCGATGTTCCAGAACAGAGTCATCCCGACGACCGCCAGGCCGGCGCCGACCAGCCCATAGATCGGCATGAGAACCAGGTTCAACACCACCAAAATCGCGATCGCCGCGATAAAGATGTACATGGCGGACAGCTGCAGCCCCATGAACGTCACCATCCAGGTCAAGGGCCCCGAGGCGGCGACGATCAGCCGCGACAGCGCCAGCAGCAGCAAGGTGTGATAGCCCGCCACGAACTGCGGTCCCATGATCGCCAGCAGCCAGCGGCCCGCCAGGGCGAGCACGGCCAGGGCCAACAGCGTCGGCCAAAACCGGAGATGGCTCAGCTGGCGCAACAGCCGCTGCAGCTCGTCCAGCTTGCCGTCGGCATACAGCCTCGAGGCATTGGGTCCCATCGCCGTGTTGAGCGCGAACAGGCCGACGCTGATGGGGCTGACATAGACAAACGCGATGTTCAGGATCGCCGTGTCGGTGGCGGGGAGAAACGCCCCGGTCATCGCCACGTTGATCCTCGCCAGCTGGGATTCGGCCATGCCCAGGATCAGCAGCTGAAACCCGGTGGTCACCCAAAGCCGGGCATCGTTGTAGGAGCGTTCCTGGCTCGGGAAGCGGTTTTCCACATGTCTGGACACCGTCACGATCTGCCAGACCGCCAGCGAAACCATCACCCCGCAGAAGGCATAGACCATCGACAGGGCCGACAAGTCCCGGCCGATCCACAACAGGCCGAGGGCCGCCGCCAGAATGCCCAGCGGCCGCAGGGCGATCGGCAGGAAGGAAATGACGAACAGCTTGAGCGTCCGCCCGATCGTACCGAAATGGACCATCACCGAAATCAGCGGGACGGCGCACAACGCGATGGGAAAGGCGATATGTTCGAACGCCGTGTCCCCGCCGCGGTCCGAGAACAGCCACACGGCCACCCCGATCCCCGCCAGCAGTGATGATCCGATCAGGGCGACGACAATCCCCAGCCGGACATAGGCCCGCACATAGGCGGGATCGTTTTGCGCATCGCCCTTGATAACGAACCGGATGGCGCCCGACTGGTAGCCGAACATCGACAGGGCCGACAGCAGCATGGCCATGTTCACGGCATAGACGTAGTAGCCAAGCTCTTCGGCCCCCATGGTGCGGGCGAGAATGATCTGGGTGATGTAGCCGAACACCTGCCCCAGGACCTGGATCGCAAAGACGATCGCCGATCCCTTGAGCAGGGCGCCCTGATCGAACCGGGCGATGGCCGATCTAAGCTGATGTCCGATCCTGATCACGCCGCACTCCGCATCCCCTCAGCCAGCAATCGTGGCCGGGACCCAAAAACCCAAGCAAATGGCAGATTGTCTGGCCCCGATCGACTGGAGCCGATGGGTTATATCGCCGATAAAATGAATAACTCTCAATGGCTTCCTTGGTAAGAGCCGCGGTTTTCGTGATAGGAAATCACGTCGCCTCCGGAGCGGTGGCCGACAACTCAAAATCAACAGGCATCGCTCGAGGCCGTTCCGTGAGGCATTTTCTCTATTTTGAGCCCTTGACCGAGGGCCATTGCGCGACCTGGGCCCAGGCGATCCTGGCATCCGCCCTGTCCAACCCCGATATCGGGCGCGTCACATTCTGTGCCACCCCGGCGCTTTACGACAGGCTGTCCGAGAATGTCGACCGGACCAGGCTGAACTATGTGCCGCTTGAGGAATCGGAAGCCAGCCGTCTGCTCACCGGCTCGGCGCTGGCCCGGTCGTGGAAGCAATGGTCCAAATTCCGCGCGACGGTGCGCGACTGCCGGCCCGATATCTGTTTTGTGCCGTTCTTCGACCAGATCGCGATGTGGGCATGCCTGGACCGCCGCCCCCTCGGCTGCCGGGTCAGCGGCAACATCTTCAAGGCGCCCAATGACTTTGGTTTGCGGGCCAACCACCGAAGCCTGGTCAACAAATACGCCCGATGGGCGACCTATGTCGGTAGCATCCGCCCCGAAGTCCCGTGCCTGTTCACCTTCGATGAGGGGCTGCTGTATGCCCGGTGGCGCTTGCTGGCCAGCCGATTTCGCCTGTTGAGGGATCCCGCGCCCGATAAGCGGCTGTTTGACGGGATCACCCAGAACAAGCGTGACGATGGAAGACGGGTCGCTCTCTTCGTCGGCTACATAAGCAAAAGAAAAGGGATCTTCAATCTCCTCTCCTCTCTGGCCGAATTGCCGGCGGATGAGCAGAAGAAGCTGGTCATCAGAATTTGCGGGCGGGTGAAGCCGGAACAGCTCGATCTTCTTGAAGGCGCGATTGCCCAGGCCCGCCGGGCCGCCCCGGATGTGCTGATCGAGCTGAATAACCGATACCTTGCCGAGGCGGAGATCGCGCAGGAGATCATCGACGCCTCGGTCGTCTTGATGCCCTATGAAGACCATGTCGGCTCATCGGGCATTCTCCATTGGGCATCCACCGCCAAACGCCCGGTCATTGCCCAGAACGCCAGGCTGATCGCCTATCTCGTCACCCGCTATCAGCTGGGCCAGATCGTCGACGTCTGGGACCCGCAAGCGCTCGCAAGTGCGCTGGTCGCGGAGTTCGAACTCTCCGAACAAAAAGCCGCCACCTTCAACGACGGCAACACCTTCGACGCCCTGTCAAACCGGATCCTGACGGAGCTGTTGGCTTAGAACTGGCGTCCCCGTTCGAACAAAGTTCGAACCGCCCTTTACACAAGAGGGGAGCCATTTCGATAGAACTGGCGTCCCCGTTCGAACAAAGTTCGAACCGCCCTTTACACAAGAGGGGAGCCATTTCCATAGAAATGGCGTCCCCGAGAGGATTCGAACCTCCGACACCTGGATTAGGAATCCAGTGCTCTATCCTACTGAGCTACGGGGACGCACGCCTTGCATATAGCAGCGGTGCGGCGGCCTCTCCAAATGGCGAATGCGATCCTTCGGCAAATCCGCTGCGCTATTTGCTCGCGCCTTTCACATCGCCGGCAAACCGTGCGGCGTTTTTGGCCTGGAAGCTGGCCTCGTCCGCCTGTCCCCAGAAGGCGGGGACGGATTTGGGAATGGTCAGGGCCCGTTGAATGGCCGGGCGGGCGTCCAGGCGGTCGAACCAGCCTTTCAGATGATCCAGCCCATCGATCGAAACCCGCGCCCAGACATAGGCCCGCGCCCAGGGATAGCTCGCCATATCCGCGATGCTGTACTGGTCATCGACCAGATAGGGTCGCCCGTCCAATCGCGTGTTCAGCACCTCTAGCAGCCGGCGGCTTTCATCGACATAGCGCTTGATGGAGAACGGTTCCTCATGCCCGTTGGGCGCGGCGATGCGCTGGAAATACATGGCCTGGCCCATCATCGGGCCGATGCCCGCCATCTGAAACATCAGCCATTGCAGGGCTTCCGATCGCGCCTTGGGGGCCTCGGGCAGGAAACGGCCGTATTTTTCCGCCAGGTACCAAAGGATGGCACCCGACTCGAACACCGCGAAATCGCCGTTGGACCGGTCGACGATGGTCGGGATGCGGCCATTGGGATTGAGTGTCAGATAGTCCGGTTCTTTCTGCTGATTCTTGGAAAAATCGATGAAGGTCAGATCGTATTCGATGCCGGCTTCTTCCAAGAAGATGACCGGCTTGTAGCCGTTCATGGTCGCCGCGGTGTAGAGGTGGATGTCCGCCATGGTCCTCGCTCGCTCCCAATAAGGCCGGTGCCAGGGCGGCGAGCCGGCATGTTGCTGCGGCGGCAATAGGCGGCGCGGTAACGAAGGTCAACCAGTATACTTTTTGTTACCTTCTAAACGCTTCTTCGGCGCAGGTAACCAGCGCGCTTATAACTCGACCGTTACCCCCAGCCGTTCCTCGGCCTGCCGAAGCCAGCTTTCCAGGCTCAGCAGCATCCACATGCGGTGCGTCGGGATTTCGTCCAACGGGCGCACATGGCGCCGCCCGGAAGTCAGGTAGCGGTCGACCTCGGATCGCAGAACTCCCGGTGTCACAATCCGGTGCAGGGGGCTTTCCTGGCCAAGCAGCCTGTCCTTGCACCAATCGGCCAGGGGCCCGCGCAGCCAATGCGACAGCGGGGTGGGAAAGCCGCGCTTGGGCAGGGCGAACAGGGCCGCCGGCAACCGATCGCGGGCCGCCTCCTTGATGATCGCCTTCAGGGCGCCGTTATGCAGCTTGGTCTCCGGCGAGATCGACAGCGACAGATCGACCATCTCATTGTCGAGGAAGGGGGTCCGTGCCTCCAGCGAATGGGCCATCGAAATCTTGTCCTCGACCACCAGCAGGCCGGGAAGATAGATCGACAGATAGGTCTTCAGGATGCGCTCATAGTCCGATCCCGACCCCTCGCTGATCGCCTCAACCTCCGCGAAGCTGGGGTGGGTGCTGACAGCCTCATGGGCTTGCGGCGTCAGCGCTTGGCGCAGACCCTTGTCGGAAAACAGCAGCGGCAGGTGCGTCGACCCGCCACCGGGCAGCAGCCGCCGCAGCATGAAATAGGCGATATGGGGAATCTCGGCCGGGCGCAGCGAACCCAGAAGGCTCAACAGGTTACTCACCCCGCCGGTCGCCGACAGGGCGGCCATCTTGAACACCGGATAGCCGGAGAACAGCTCATCCCCGCCATGGCCGGTCAGGATCACCTTGCGCTCGCGCGCGGCGGCGCGCGCGACGACATATTGCGAGAACGCGCCCGTCCCCATGCGGGGTTCGTCCAGGGCGAACACCAGGTCGTCAAAGCACTCGATAAAGTCGTCGGCGCTGATCGGGACTTCGTTCAGGGGCGTACCGACATGTTCGGCCACCAGCCGCGCGCCGCTGGTCTCGTCATACCAGCCCCCCTCGGCGAAAAAGCCGTTGAACGCCAATGGCGGTTCGGGCAGCAGCCGCGCCGCCCCACTGGTGACCAGGGTGGAATCGAAGCCCGAGCTCAGATAGCTGGCGACGGGCACGTCGCTCATCAGATGGCGTTTGACCGATGCTTCGAACGTGTCGCCGAACCGGTCCACCGCGTCGGGGAACGACGAAACCGGCGTCCCCTGAGGCAGCGCGACCTGGCTGAAGGCATCGATGCGCAACCCTTCGCGGTCCAGCTGCAAAAACCGGCCCGGTTCCAGAATGCGGATGCCGGCAAACAGCGACCGCCCGCCGATCAGGTTCTCAAAGCGCAGATACTGGCTCAGCCCCTCCGGGTCGATCGACCAACGGCCGCGGCCGACCGCCGCCAGGATGGCCTTGATTTCCGAGGCAAAGAAAAACCGCCCGGTTTCCGGATCATGGAAAAAATAGACCGGCTTGATGCCCCTGCGGTCGCGGACCAGGATCAGTCTTTCGGCCGCTGTGTCGTACAGGGCAAAGGCGAACATGCCGTTCAGCCCTTCGAACGCGTCCTTCCCGTAGGCCCGATAGGCGTGCAGCAGCACCTCGCTGTCGCAGTCCGAGGAAAACGCCGCCCCGCGTTCCTCCAGTTCTCGGCGCAGGTCCGGGTAGTTGTAGATCTCGCCATTGGCGACCAGCGCCAGCGTCCCGTCCTTGCTGACCATCGGTTGGTGACCGGCCGGGCTCAGATCCAGAATGGCCAGGCGCCGGTGACCGAAACTCACCTGACCATGCGACCAGGTGCCTTCATCATCGGGGCCCCGGTGATGCATCTGCGCCAGCATACGCGCGGTGGCGGCGGCGGCGTTGCCGTGCGGGTCGACGACACCGCAGATGCCGCACATCAGTCGGTCTTGCTCCGCTCCAGCTCCTTGAGCCGTGCGTTCATCCGGCTCAGCAGGATGTAGACCTCGTCATGGTGCCGCTTGCTCTGTTGGGATGCGAAATAGAAGGCCAGCAGGATGATCGCAATGATCAGGCACGAGATCATGACGGCAAGCGTCAGCCCACCATGCAAAAGGGTCTCGCGCAGCGTGCCATAAAGCTTGCTGAACCCGAACGCGCCGGGGCCCAGCAGGCGTGCCGCCCAGGACCAGATCAGGGTGATCAGCGCGATCAGCGATATGAACAGCAGGCTAACGACCGGAATGCTCAGCATCGTTCCGGGCCGCAGCACATAACTGTACACCAGGTGCGAGGCGATCATGCCGGACATGCCTTGCAGCGGGATATGGTCACGAAGCCGCGTCTTCGGCTTGCGGCCGCGGTTGCGGTCGCGCCACTTCAAATGGCCGGGCACCTCTTTAAGGCGCAGCCCGAACAGCTCGGCCTTCTGGATAATCTCCAGATGCAGATCCTTGCCATCGTTGATCAACTCCATCGCATCCAGCGCATCTCGGCGATAGCCGCGCACCACGCAGGTCACGGTGTGGATCTTTGACTGGATGCCGGCGTTCAAGACCCTGTTGCCCCAGCGCGACAGCAGGGCCCGCATGGTCGGCACGTTTTGGACCGATCCCTCCGGGTGATAGGCCGAGGCTAGCGTGATATCGGCCACGCCCTCTTTCAGCGGGGTCAGCAGGCGCGCGATATGTTCCGGTGCGTAAGACAGGTCCGCGTCCAGGCAGATGATGAAATCGCCCTGGCTGGCGTCAAAGCCGGTGCGGATCGCCCTGCCTCGGCCGCGATTGCGGTCGTGTCGAACAAGACGGACCGCCTCATGTGTCTTGCCATGCTCGGCAACAAGGTCCGCCATCCCGTCCGTCGATCCGTCATCGACGATGATAAGCTCATAGGCAATGTCGGCCAGGTGGTCGCGCATATACGCTTCCACCTCTCCGATGTTGCGCACGATGATCGCGGCCTCGTTATAGGCCGGGATAATCAAACTAAGCTCGACACGGGGATTGTTGGTCATCTTGTTACCGTGGATTCGGTCGGCGCCGGCTGGGCCCGGATGGCCGGGAATGGCGGGACTTCCGATCCCTGTCAAGCATGCCAATGCCTAGGCCGGCCCAACTTGCCAAGCCCGGAACGGCGTGCCATAGCACCGCGCGACACCTGTTCTCGATCCTGTGTGACTTGCTGGGGAATCAATGACGCTCGCGGAACGCTCCCAAGGCGCGTGGCCGGCGCCGGGGTTGACGGGGGCGCTGATGGGGGGGCTAACAGGCGTCGTTCTTGCGGCCATCGCCTTTTTCAGAACCCGTCATCTCGACGAAGCGGCGGCCGCCTTCGGGCTGTCGCCCGAACAGGTTGCCCTGGTCGCGAACAGGCCTGAGTTGTTCGCCAACGGCTTTCCCAGCCACGCCAGCGAAAACCTGAAATCCATCATCTATCATGTCTATCCGCTGGCCCAGGCGGCGGGCATCGATGTCAGCCTGGCCTGGGCCTTCATGATCGTCCTCGAGATCATGGTCTTTGCCGCTGCGGCGGTGTGGGCCGTTCGGCGGCTTTTCCCCGGCGCGCCTTGGGCGCTGGCGGGTATCGCCGCCATCCTGTTTACGGCCAGCTCCCTGACCACGCCCGATCTGGCGCGCTTTCAATTTCCCTATTACGGCTGGATGTACGCCTTTGCCTATGCGGGCGTCATTGTCGTCATCACGGAAACCGTTCGAAACAACTTCCTCATGGCGGCGTTGGTCCTGGTCGCCACCTTCATGACGCACCCGATCAGTGGCCTTTTCGCCGGGGCCTTCGTGGCGGCGGTCCTGATCGCCAAGCTTGCAACCGGCGAGCGGGTGAACCTGATCGCCCTGGCCGCCGCCAGCATCGTGACGATCGTCGGTGGCGGTACCTGGCTCGCCTGGCTTTCCGGACAGGGAACGATCACCGGTGGCGACGTCGATCCGGAAACCTATGTCGCCTATGTGCGCGCCCTGAACTATCACTGGTTTCCATCCTTTCTGGGCGTTTATTGGGAGCTGCATGCCCAGCACCTGATTCCGTTACTGTCGACGCTGGCGCTGCTCGGCTGGGCGATTTCGGCGCAGCCGCTGTCGCGACTCCAGGCGGCGTCCGGGGCCCCGTCGGGGGTCGTGGCTCAGCTTGCGGCCGGCATCTTGGCCATGCTCGCCATTTGCGCAGCCGGCCTCGTCATTGCCGAATTCGTCGCCTGGCCGCTTTTGTTGAAGATGTCCCTGCACCGGGCCGACACCGTTGCGATGTTGGCCGGCGGTTTTCTTATCGCGCGTGCCTTGTACCGGGACGTGACGGAAGGCGACCTGGTCGAACAGGGGCTCGGCACGATCCTGATCTTGCTGTTGCTGATTGCCGACTACGGATTGGCGCCTCTGCCCGTTGGGCTGCGCATCGGCTATGCCGCCTACAAGGCAAGGCGGGATGGGGGCTGGTCTGCCCCGCTGGTCATGGCCGCCTTGCTGATCGCTGTACTCGCTGTTCTGGCCCTCTTCTACGCCGCGGTCGGGCAGTTGAACCTTCGGGCGCTGCCCTACTACATCGGGGTGTACCCCGCCTGGCAGATGGGGATTGTCGTGGCCGTCGCGGTCCTGTTCATCCGCTGGGCGCGCGCCGGCTCGCTGCCCAACCGGTCGCTGCGCATGACCATCATCATGGCGATCATTGCCGGCACGGCACTGGCCCGCGCCCCCAAGTTTCAGCACTTCCAATCCGATGCCGGCCTGGCCCGCGCCGAGAGCGCATTGGACGCCCAGCTTTGGGCGCGAAACCACACGGCCGAAGGCACGCTGTTCATGATCGCGCCGGCGTTGAACTATATGTGGCGCGACAAATCGCACCGGCCGTCGTTCGGGACGCCCCGCGAGTGGCTGCTGCTGTCCATCATGTACAACTCGCGCAAAGACCTCTTCGAGGAGGGGTTGAGCCGCTATCGCGCCCTGGGACTGCCCAATCCGGATTATGTGTTTGACCCGGCCATCACGCGCATGTTTCCGCTGATCGACCGCATCGTCGGCGAGGCGGAGGATCGCTACCACGCCTTGGCTCTTGAGGACTTTGTTCGGCTGGCCCAAACCTACGGGATCGCCTTTTTCGTGTTTCAAAAGGGCAAGCTGGACGGTGATCCGCCGCTGGAGACGGTGTATCAGAACGACCATTTCGTCATCGCCAGCGCGCCCTAGAGCACTAGGTGCTAACCGGCGGCACTCAATGGCAATCCTTCTCAACAGGGCATAATGGCTTCACCGCAGCAGCTTCCCACCATCGAAGATGTGCGCAGTTTCTGGAACGAGAACCCGCTCTTTACCGGTGAGAGCCGGTTCGAGCCGGGCTCGCGCGCCTGGTTCGATGAACACCGAAAAACCTGCATCGAGGATTGCTTTGGCGGAGAATTCGACGACCGCACCCTTCCGCCAAAGGCCAATTCCGACGCCGTCCTTGATCTCGGCTGCGGCCCTGGTTTTTGGACCGTCGAACTGATGCAACGGGGTGCAATCGACCGGATGACCGCGGCGGATCTCACGCCAAACGCCCTGACCCTGACGCGGGCGCGCCTCGACCACTATGGTCTGGACGCGCAGCTGAGCGAGGAAAATGCCGAGGCCCTGAGTTTTGCCGATGGCAGCTTCGGCCATGTGAATTGCCAAGGCGTCATCCATCACACACCCAGCACCGAAAAGGCGATTTCTGAGATTGCCCGCGTTCTGCGCCCGGGCGGAAGCGCCAGCGTCTCCGTCTATTACCGGAACATCATACTCAAGCAGTGGCACTGGCTGGGGTGGATCGCGGGCAGCGTCCTGGGCGCCGCCGGCGCGGCCTTAAAGGGAAGGGGGCGCGAGGGCATCTACACCGTCCGCCGGGCCGAAGACGTCGTGCGGATGTATGACGGTTCGGGCAACCCGATCGGCAAGGCCTATGACCGACGCCAGTTCGAGGCCCTGCTGAACCCGCACTTCCAGATCGACGAGATCTACTTCCATTTCTTTCCCGCGCGCTCTCTGCCGATCAAAATACCCAAGGGGGTGCATCGGATTCTCGACGCCCGACTGCCCTTCATGATCTACGCCAGCGTGACCAAGCGTTAGCTTGGTTTCAGCAGGCGAACGGCAAGGGCGATGCCGGCGGCATAGGCGGCCTGTTCATTCCGAAAATAGGACTGTCGCGGATCAAGGCGGTAGGGCTCGGTCGCCAGCTCCTCACCCTCATCGATGCTACTGGTCACGCGGTGGAGCGTTGCCACCTGATCGAAGGCCCCGTCCTCCAGCGCGCGCCGGATCGATGCCAGCCCGCCATGGGTTTTGATCGACGCGCAGTGGATGTTGAGGATATCCACGCCCTCGGCAAGGACACTGCGGTTGACGATCAGCCCGGCGCGGAACAGCAAAACGCGGCGGGGCGCGATGCGGCGGATCGCGTCCAGCAGGTCTTTGTTCGAGGCGATCGATCCATCGATCCAGCCGGGCACCGGCAGTTTCTCTCGGCGGGCTTCGGCCAGGGCCATCTTCACCACGTCCGAAACCCGAAGCGAACCGCGCCGGATCAGGCGAAATACCCGGGCGGTCGAGGTCGACCGGTCTTCGAAGATGGTCAGCCCGTCGGTTTTCCCCAGCGCGTGCAGAAGTTTGCGGGAAATCCGATCACCGCCGACGATCAGGAGGTTGGGTCCGTCTTCGAACGTGGCCACGCGCGCCATCCCGGTTGATTTGGTCGAATACCTTCTTGTCGTCCCGGTCGCCGCTAGGCGGTCAGGACGAATCTGGTGCTGTCATCGCAAGGGGATTTTAGCCAGATTGCGCCCAACAAAGCGGCTAAAACCATCTGGCGCCAGCCCGCCGTCATGGATTCTCGATGCATTCATCTCATTTGCGGCCCTACCGAACACCGACCGCGCTCGTTGCCGCCCTCCTGGCGCTCGTGGCGGTCGCGGCGTTTGGTGATTTTACCGCGCAAGGCGTGCTGGCCGTCGCCATCGTGCAACCCATCAACCTGGCATCGCTGGCCTTCTTCGCCTTGCGCACGCGGGCACTGGCCGACCGGCAGGTGACCTGGTGGGCGGCGTTCAAGGGCGTGGCGCTGACCAATACGCTGCTTTACGTGTTTCCCAGCCGGTTGGCCGAACTGGTGAAGCCCGTCTATTTCTCCCAGGTGGCAGGCATGCCGATCCTGCGCGGCACCGCGCTGGTGGCCGTCGAACGGTTGATGGATGCCGTCATCGTCGCCGCCGGGCTCGGGCTGGGCGTCCTGCTCATCGCGGCGCCGGAACTCGAATCGGCCTTCCTGTTTTGGGGAACGCTCACCTTTGTCTGCGTCGGCGTGGCGATCGTGCTGCTCCGCTGGGCGCATCTGTGCGACTGGGTTATCCGCCTGGTCCCTTGGCAGGTCGTCCGGGACGTGCTGACCCGGCTGCTGCATGAGGTGCGCGCGACGATCACGCCCGACCGGCTTCCCGCGGCTCTGATCTGGTCGCTGCTGACCTGGGCCTGCTCCTTTGCCACGGTGCACACGCTGCTCAACCTGGCCGGCAGCATTCCCCTGTCGCTGACCGACAGTTTCCTTGTCTTTCTCGCCGGTACCGTTGGGATTGCCGTTGCCGTCGCGCCGGGCGGGCTCGGCACCTTCGAAGCCGGCATCGTCGTCACCCTCAACCTCCTCGGCTATTCCGTGCCGGAAGCACTTGCCCTGTCCCTGCTCATCCGGGCGGCAAATCTGGGGGTGTTGCCGCTCCTGGTTGCCTGGACGATGGCGACCGATGGGATTGGTCTCGCGGCGCTGGCCCAAAAGGTGCGCCAACTGCGCCGCCGCGATGGCGACGCGCCGGATCAGGCGATGGGCAAGGGCGGGGCTGGCGGTTCGGACTGAAGCACCGCGCGCAGAACGCCGATAACCTTATCGGCCTTGCCCTGCTCGAACCGCAGCGATGTCGGCAGGTTGATCGTGGTGCGGGATAGCACGCCGGCGACCGGATAGTCCGTTTCTTGACCGATTAACCGGCGGTAGGCGGCCAGTTCCGGCACCGAATATTCGATAACTTCACCCAGCTCGACCCCGCGCCGCGCCGCCTCGGCCCGGACGCTATCCCGGTTGGCCACCCGGGTTGCGACATGGGAGATGCTGGATCCGGGTGGGCAGTCCACCCAGGCCAGCGCGGGAAGATCGGTCAGCGCCTCGCGGTAGTAGCTGTTGTAGGCCCGCCGCGCCGCGATCATGTCTTTCAGCTTACCTGTCTGAACCCGCCCGACGCGGGCCTCCACCGGGGTCAGTGCGGCGAGGTAGTCCGCCGGCATGTCGATCTCGCTCTCATCGTAATAGCGCGTGAACCGGTCCAGCAGCCCGGCCCGCCGCAAGCGGTCCGTAACCGCGAACAGGGGCGGCCAAAAGGCCGGCGCGACCGCCAGGGCGTAACACAGGCGGCTGATCATCTTACCCCAGCCGGCCGGCGTCAGCCTCTCCGCACGCCAGCGGATAAGCGCTTGGGCAAGGCTTTCATTATCGGTGGTGACCATACCGCCGAAGATCGAGGTCATCGTCTTGCTGACATTCAACCCGTAGATCGCCGATATCCCCCGTTTGTTAACGGGCTGCCCCGCCCATTCGCACAAAAATGAATGGGCGCAATCCTGGATGACCGGCAACTCGGGATGGCGCTGCGTGATCTCGCCTAGCGTGTCCAGATCGACGGGGTTGCCGAAGATCGACGTCGCGATGACGGCGCCGGTCTTCTCGCCGATCAAATCGCCGACATGATCGAGCCGCGCGTTCCCATCCGCCCCGCTATCGGCAAAGGCGGGCCTGTTGCCGCTCTTCACCACCGCGTTCGGCACGACCACGCAGGTGTAGGCGGGGCAGATGACCTCCCGGTCGGCCAGCCCCAAGCAATTGAGCAGGGCGAGCAGCCCGGTGCGGCCGTAGGGAAAGGCGACCGCATGCTTCTGGCCCATGATGTTGGCGAAGGCCGCTTCGAAGCGGGCGACATCGTCCTGGGCCGATGGCGTCAGGGCGGCGACAAGCTCGGCGGGACCGATCGGCGGCACGAAGCGGGGGATCATTCCTCGTCGTCCCCCGCCTGCCAATAGCCCGCGCTTGCCATGTGGATGGCGGTGAAGGGCCTTGTCGGCGCGATAATCTCGATCTTGTCCGGCTCGCTCGGCTCGTCGGCGATGCTGACGTCCGGGCCGAGAATGATGGTGCGCCGGTTGACCGGGCCAAGCGGCTTTTGTCCCGTGATCAGACGCCGTACGAGCAGCCGCTTGATCCATTCTGTCAGCGGCCGGTAGCGAAAAATGGTCAGCGCCATCGCCCGCAGGATGAGGAACTTGAACGCCGAAGGCCGCTCCGAAATGGTTTCCGTGAAGGGCGCTGTCACGACGATCCGGTCGCCATCGATCTCGCAAAGGTTGTCGCGGCGCAGGGCTTGCGTCGAATAGACGCGCCCGTTTGCCTGGCCACAGCTGCCGGGGTTGGTTTGCGCCTTGGAGCCGTCCTTGCGGCAGTGAACGACAACACCGCCCTTGGCGGGCGCGACGATGGTGTAGTGGTTGGGTCCGTTATCGACGATGAGTTGGGACTGATCGAATTGTCGCCGGAAAGGGTCGGTTCGGTCGTGCGGCAGGTCAGCTGAGCCGGCGTGATCCCGGCAGAAGGCTGCCGCCTGGCAGTAGGCATTGAAGATGGGGGCGAGGTTCGGATCGTCGATGGACGTCAGCGTTACGACCCGATTGTTCGCGACCGCTTCGCGCGCATGGCCAGCCAGCGCCTTAGCGGCGGGTATGTCAGGAGCGAGGGCCTCCAGGCCGCCCGGGATGATGAACCTGGTATTGCGGGCGCCGTAGAGACCGCCGAAGGAGCCGTCGGGGTGTGCACAGTAGGTCAGGAAATCGAGTGACCGGTGCAGGCTATCCTCGAGCCCGAATTCTGGAAGCCTGAAGTGCACGTCGGCGAGGTAGTAGAGCCCGAGCGTCTCGTACCCCGGATCAACGGATCCGTATTCCGAAAACCAGCCGTCGGCCGACTGGTTGGCCAGGATGGTTTCAAGCAGCTGCTCGGCCCGGGATCTGGCTGCCGCCGTTCCCGGCCCCGACCAGCGTGTCAGTGCTGCTACGGCCGTCGCCAGGTGGTTCGAGATGACGGCGTGGGTCTCGTCATTCCGGACGATGAAGTCGATGAGCGGCGCCGCCGTGTCCCGCCATCGTGCCAGACGGTCCGGCTCGACAATGCCGTGGAGGTGGTCAACCGCGCAAAGGATGTCGAAGGCCACCAAGGCCGTCACGCAGAAGGATTTTTCGTTCGGAAAAGCCTCGACCAGGCTGCCGTCGCGCGCGGTGATCCTCTTGGTCGCACAAATGGCCTCGTCGATCCTGTCCAGAACCGACTTGCGGCTTAAGTCCCCCGGTAGCAAATCGGCCGAAACCAGCCGGGCAAGCCCGTTGACGGTGCCCTGCGTCGTCGCGTTGGCAAAATCATGGGTTTTCCAGGCCCAATAGAGACGATCGCCCAGGCCGACAGTCGGGCTTAAAGGGTCGCGGTCGAAGGATGCGAGAATCCTCGGCAGCGTCTGCCGGATTTCAGGCAGATAGGGGTTGCCGACCTCACCCATCGACCGGAGACCCGACAACGGCCGCGCCGCGTGCGGCCAAAAGTTCGAGAAGGGCGAGATAACTCGGCCCCCAGCCATACTCGTCATGCATCGTATGCACGTGCCACAGCAGGCTGGCGTCACCGCCCACCGCAATCACCTCGTCGACCCACGGCACCATCTCGGCGGCAGGATCTTCGGGAAAGGCATAATCGTGGAAATGGCTGTCCATGATGATGGTGGGTATGCTCTTCAACGCTTGGGGGCGATTGGTTTCGCCGTTCCAAGGGTGGTGGCACAAGGCGGCACCGTTGCGAAAGCCTGGCCGGTCGTTGAATCCCAGCGTGAAGTCCAGTTTTACGCCCGCTCTACTCTGGGCGGACCAAGTTTTTTTCCATGAAAAACGCAGCCAATGCTGGCGGCAATCGGTCACCGGCCCGTCGAGTGCGGCGGTAACCTCGTCCCGAACCGATGCGATCTGGGCGGACTCTTGCCACGTGTTGAACCCGGGATGGATACCAATCTGCCAGCCCTTTTTGTGTAGATTTTGGATGAGCGAGGCCACGCGCGGCTCGGTTGCCTTGTAGCTGGGGTCGATCAGCCAAGGGACCGGCCCGCGTGACGCGGTGTTGTCGGCAAACATAAACATGCTGCGGAAGCCATGTTTGTCCTCTGCCGCACAGACTTCGTCGAACAGCCAGTAATCGGAACCGGTTACGGCAAACTCGAACGCTCCCCTTACGCGGCTTAGCGCGCTGCGTATCTGGCCGCCAAGGAGAAGACGCAAGGTGGCGATGCCGCTCATGGCGGTCGCCTTCAGGCGCAGCTGCACAGTTTTTTTCAGCGCATCCACATCATGGCTGAGGAAAAAGCGCGCCTGGGGTTTGGGACCGAAGAGGGTGGCGTCCTCCCTGCCCAGCTGGCGGGCGGCATATCGGCGCAGGAACAAAAAGATGCGGTTGACCCAGGCATGGTCGTAAGCTGGGGACCAGGTGCCGGGAAGGCGAAACGCATAGGACTGTATCGGTCCGGACCGGTCTTCGACCGAACGCTCAAGCCAGCCTGAGAGGTGCAGGTGGGCGGCCCGCAGCCAGTCGCAGCGTTCGAAGGCCGCCGCTTTTCCGGGAATGACGCAGCAGGGATCGACCAGCAGGCTCGGCGGGCATCCGACACCCAAATCGGCCGCCCAGTCTGGCAATGGCACCTCTTCCAGGGCGTATTCAGGAACGCCGGTTGCCACCGGAAGGTCGAGCGACAGAATCTGATCGATTCCAGACCCGAAATACCGTTGGCCGGCCAAGACCGTATGTCTTCGATAATCCGATGGCTCGCCCACCGCCAATTTGCCGGCCCCCGAATGAAGTTAGGAGTGCAACATCCCCGCTCCACCCCGATTCGCTGCCTAGTGATTTACTGGCCGGTCCTGAAAATCGCAAACCGATGGCAGTGCAACCATCCAATCGCCGGCGGCAGGGAGCATGCAACGGCTAAGGGCTCGAAGGACATTCTGATTGCTGTTATGAGACCCGACACATCGGCGCGGCAGCCGAAATGGCTGTCAATCGGCCCCCTTCGGCAACGCAAACAATCGAAAGCCACACCGTGACGCCACGCATCCTGACCATCGTCGGTGCGCGACCGCAGTTTATCAAAGCGGCCATGCTAAGCCGCGCGCTGGAGCGTCTGGGCAAAGTCGAAGAAATCATCGTCCATACCGGGCAGCATTTCGACGCCAATATGTCAGATGTCTTTTTTCGCGAGCTCAAGCTTCCCAAGCCAGCCCACCATCTTGGGATCGCCGGCGGGCACCATGGCGCCATGACGGGCGAGATGCTCGCCGGCATAGAACGGGTCATGCTGGACGAGCGGCCCGATGCGGCGCTGGTTTATGGCGATACAAATTCGACCCTTGCCGGTGCGCTGGCTGCGGCAAAGCTGAACATTCCGGTCGTGCACGTGGAAGCGGGGTTGCGGTCTTTCAATCGGCGGATGCCGGAGGAAATCAATCGGGTGCTGACCGACCATGTCAGCGCACTGCTGCTGTGTCCAACGCCCACAGCCGTTTCAAACCTGGCGAGGGAGGGAATTTCTGCCAACGTGTCGTTCGTGGGTGATGTCATGCACGATCTCGTCCGCGAATTTCACGCAACCGACACGGGCGGCGAAGGTCTGCTGAGGCAACTGGGCCTGTCCCAGGACGGGTATGCCGTTGCCACGCTGCATCGGGCCGAGAATACGGACGATGAAAAGCGATTCGACGAACTTGTAGATTTCCTTATCGACGTTGCCAGCGAACAGACACTGGTTATGCCGGTGCATCCGCGCATCAAAAATCGTACCCAGCGCCTAATGCGGTCGGAGGCCGATGTTCGGCTCATTGACCCCCTGGGATATCTCGATATGCAGCGCCTACTCGCCAGCGCCAAACTGGTGCTTACCGATTCTGGTGGCCTGCAGAAGGAAGCGTGTTTCCACGGGAAGCCTTGCGTTACGCTTCGCGAGGAGACCGAGTGGGTTGAAACCGTGGAAGCCGGTTGGAACCGCCTGTGGCGGACACCGGATTTCAAACCTCGACGCCCACTCACGGAGTTTGGCGATGGCCGGGCGGCCGCCGAATGCGCGCGACAAATATCTGATTGGCTGATTGAGCAAATCAGCGCGCGCTAGAGCATGATTCTATCTGATCGAAACATGCTCTAGTCGCGCGGCAAGCCTGCTCTCGTTAGTCCGGCAAGTTCGCGGACCGGGCCGAGCAGCCCCGCCCAGACCGTACAGCGGGCGGTATCTTGCCGTTCGATCAGATAGATTTGATCCTCCCGCGCTGCCTTGGAGGGATCGTGCAGGTTCGAGCCTGGACCGCCGGCCCCAAAGACCAGGCCAAAGGTCTTGCCGCCGCCATCGACGGCCCGCAGGCGCCGGGGGACCTTCTGGCCGAATTGGCCGACCCGGCACAGGAAGGACAGGCGATCGATTCGTCCGATGATGGGATCAAGGTCGGCAATCGGTTTGGTGAACCGATAAACCACCCCCTGACCCGGCCGCCTTGGTTCCACCCAGTCATTGGGCGAAGGCGGAACCGCGATTCGCCCACTTTTTTCGAGATGATCGGGGACGGTGCGCCTAAGCGATAGGTCTGGTTCGGCACGGGCGGACAGCGCCGTCGAAACGATCAGCAGCACCAAAACCGGGATCAGAACGGGGAGAACGGTACGCATGCGCTAGCGTCGCTTGGCGCTGCCTTCCATCGGGTTAACCCGAGGGCGCTGCCCCTCCACCCAAGTCTGACAAACTCTAGAACGGCACGTGATAGTAGACCGAGATAACCTCTGAACCGGGATTTTCCTCATCCAAGCCAGCGTTCGACAAGTGGCTGTACGACAAGCTCAAGCGCCGCTCGCTATCGAACTTGTAGCCAATTTCGGCCTGGGTTCGGAATTGGACCGAACCGCCCAGATCAAGATCGCTGCCGCCTTGGGCGTATAGGCCAGGTGCGAAAGACGCGGCGACAAACCACTTATCGCCAAGCGGCAACTCGGCAGCGATGCCCGCGCCACCCCACACCGATCCATCGGAAGTGATCTCCCCGGCGGCAAAGGGTCGTATGACGTTAAAGAGTCGGTAGCCGACGCGGTATTCGGCCCGGAAATCGGCCTCGATCTCGCCCGCACCGTTATCGTTGTGGTTATAGGCCCCGAGGCCGAAGACCAAATGGTCGGGTTCGCCCGTGGACGTTTGGGCCCATCCGGGTAACGAAAGGCAGATCAAGGTAAGGAGCGAGGATGCCAGGGCGGCAAGGAGGCGAAACATAGGTTTTGGCGCTTGTTTTTTGTTGTGCAGGCAAATTGCCCCAACCGGCTTGTTGAGGATGGTCGATGAACCGAAGCAGAATCTCCCTGAAATCAGCTGCTAATGCAATGGCTTCTGAGGTCCCCTCAATTTGTATGCGCCCAGGGCGTGGAAAATCGGCGCGGCACGGCTTTCGAAGACGCACGTTGCTGGCGGCCGTCGCGCCCCTCGCGGCCGCGGCCTCGCTGACAGGATGCTCGTGGTCGAGCCTGTTGAATGCGGCGGCGCCAAAGCAGGGAATCCAGCGTCGTCGCGACATCGCCTACGGCCCCGACCCGCGCCATCGCTTGGACTATTACTACGCCAGTCAGTCCCTGAATGAGTCCGGCCGATCACGCGGCGTCATCATGTTTTTCCACGGCGGATCCTGGCGCAGCGGCAGTAAGGACGACTATGCGTTTGTCGGCTATCGTCTCGCCCAAGAGGGTTTCGAGGCGATCATTGCGAACTATCGTCTCGTACCGGAAATCCGCTTTCCGGTTTTTGTCGAGGATGCCGCCCAAGTGGTCGCCTGGACGGCTGACAATTCAGAAAGCCCCGTATCGGGACGCGACGACTTGTTCGTCATGGGCCATTCGGCCGGCGCGCACATCGCCGCCATGGCAGCACTCGACGCGCGTTTCCTTGCCGTTCACGGGCTTGATCCGGCAATTCGATTGAAAGGTTGGATCGGGTTGTCCGGACCGTACGATTTTCTGCCGTTCAGCAGCCGGTCTGTTGCGGAGGTTTTTGAGGTGGGCGATCCTGGTGAAAGCCAGCCAATCAATTTTGTCGATGCGGGCCGAACCGGTCCTCCCGCCCTGATCATCACCGGAAACGACGACACCACCGTTCTTCCGAGAAACAGCCGCAACCTTGCGCGGGCCATCCAGCAGGCTGGCGGGCAGGCCCAGCTCATCAGCTACGACACGGTCGGGCACGCAGGAACGCTCTTGGCATTCGGCCCCTCCATAACCTCAAGCGCGCCGGTGTTGAGGGATCTGAACCGCTTCGTCGATCAACGGGTCGGGCTTGGCTGAAAAACGCGGATCGTGTTAGGGTCCGCTGATGGGAACGAAACGTGAACTTCCTTCGCCGAGTGAAGCGGTCATTCCTCCGCCGGATACGGACGTCACGGCCCGTCCTCAAGTTACCCAGGCGGTGACGCGCGGTGCCCGTCGGGCCCTGGCAGCGATGGGGTATTCCAGCCTCGTTGAAGTGACGCTGAAGGGCGGACGGCGCGCTGACATACTGGCCTTTGACAAAAAGGGACATGTCACGATCGTTGAGGTCAAGAGCGGCTTGGCCGACTACACCGCCGATGTGAAATGGCGGGACTATCAGGAATTCTGCGACCGGTTCTATTTCGCGGTTTCGGACAGTTTTCCCCAATCTGAGATCCCTGATGATTGCGGGCTGATGGTTGCCGATGCCTATGAGGCCGTGATCGTCCGCGAGGCGTGCGAGATCCCCATGGCACCGGCCCGGCGCCGGTCGCTGATGTTGACCATCGCCAGATTGGGCGCTGACCGATTGCACCTGCTGCAGGACCCAGGATTGGCTCTTTAGGCAACACAATTCACACAAAAAATCGAATTCGGCCCTTAGTTATTTGTTAACTATACGCCTTTTAGCGTAAGGCCATCGCCCCCTTAGGATCGCTTAGGCGTTCAGGTGCCCAGCGGGCCAACGCGGCGGCGTGATGCCAAGTGCAAAAGGGATATCCATGGCAGCCGTCCGTAGCGTGCATACGGGCTTTCGTGATGCCGTGGCAGACAAGGAGAGGGGTAAGACTCGTCTCACCCCGGTCAGCCAAGAGAAGGCGTTCCTCGATCACGTGCTCCGTATCGGCGGCGACCGCGCCGGTCGCTTAGCGTTGCATGTCCATTTGTCCCGGTTGGGTCCAGATTTTCGCCAACCCGACTGCATTCGCGAGGCGATTGGGACATTCAAGGATTTTGTGGTCTCACACGACGCGCAACTGTTCTCTCTCGCCAACCACGATATCGTGCTGATGACCCGGAACGCGCCTATGGACGCAATCGAGCGAGTCCTGACGCGTTTGCGATACCGGTTTCGACAAGACCCCCTCAGCCGACCGGGCAATGCGGACAGCGATGCGTTCGCGACCTGGTACGACATAGAACGGGACTACAAAGTCCTGTTCGCGTTTGCCCGCAGCTGCAACGACGATGGAGAGGCCAGGAAGCGCGAAGCGGCCATTCGCGTACGGGCCGCAAAATCCGACGGCTCGAAATGCAGCCCCCTGACGCCCCGGCAACTTGGGCATATCGAAGCCGTCATTGCGCGAAGCGACATGGCCGCCATGATCCGCAGTCAGCCCGTTTGCGGTGTCCGGGACGATCATGCGCCCGAACCTGTGTTGGACGAACGGTACGTTTCTATCCAGGCATTGCAGGACGGGCTGATGCCCCAAGCCTCTCTGGCCGGCGATCCTTGGCTGTTCCGGCGCCTTACCGGCGCCCTTGACCGCCAAATGCTGCGGCTGGTCAATGACGGCGATGTTCCCGAGCGTGCTATCAGCCTGAACCTGTCCGTTGCGACGGTGCTGTCTTCGGAGTTCGATCAGCTTGAAGGGATGTTGCTACCCCGGCTGGCGGGAAAGCTGGTTTTTGAGCTGCAGGCGGCGGACTATTTCCTCGATCCAGCGGCGTTTGCCGAGGCTCGGGATCGCATGATTCGGGCAGGGCACACCCTGTGTCTCGATGGGGCGACCCACCACACCTTGCCCTTCATGGATCGCCATCACCTGGGCGTCGACCTGATCAAACTGCGTTGGTCGGACGAGCTACCGGAACTGGTCGGGCAAGGTGAAAACGCCGGTTCCGGCTGTACCGCCCTTACGGACGCGATTTCTCGCATCGGCCCTGCGCGCCTAATCTTGTGTCGTTGCGAAAACGCCAAGGCGGTTGAGGTGGGAAGAGCCCTGGGCGTCACCCTCTTCCAAGGACGCCATATCGACTATCTGCTGGCCGTGCAGAATACCGTGTCCGAGCGTGCGGGCCGGCTTCGGCATGCGCAGATCAGCGCCGTGGACCCGGACCGTGGGGTCAACGATGTCCGTCCGCCGATGGCCACCCGCCGCGCCAGCCCCTCGGAAAGCCGGTTTGCCACGGCCGACCGGTTCGCTGGATTTCGCCGCACGGCGGTTTGATCCACAACCCCGTCCTTACCGTTCAGGACCATCCAGGCATCTTCGCCGTTTAGAGCGCTTTCAACAAATACCGGTCAAACGATCCTATTTGATCGAAACATGCCCTAGTTGCCTTGTTATCGACGCGAATCAGGCGCAAGTCCAACGCAAGGGAGACCTTGCAGGTCGCGCAAGCGGAGGTGACGAGCATGGTGGCAGACCACAGACATTCGACCCTGACGCGCCGGGGCGTTTGCGGAGCAATCGCCGGAGCCGCGCTGACCGGTTCGTTTTTTCCAGGTATCGCGCATGCCGAAAGCCGGCCGCAGCAAATGTTGGAAAAAGCACGCATCGCCGTTACGTCGCTGATGGCCGATGACAATTTTCCCCAGCTTGGTGCGTTCATTCGAGAAGCCAAGGCGCTGTTGATCGTTCCGGAACTTCTTAAGGGCGGATTCATTCTGGGCGGCGAGGGCGGATCAGGTGTTTTGATTGTGCGTGATCCGAATGGCGTCTGGGGCTATCCGGTTTTCTACAACATGGGCGGCGGGTCCATTGGGGCCCAAATCGGCGGTCAGGTTTCCCAGCTGGTCCTGACGATCATGCGCGAGGAAGGGCTGGATGCGCTGCTGCGAACGAAAGCGACGGCTGGCGTGGATTTCAGCGTAGCCGCCGCCAAAGCCGGTGTTGGATACGATGCGAGAACCGGCGTCGCCCTGGATGCCGATATGTACGCTTTCTCCCGCAATCAGGGTCTGTATTTGGGCGGGGCGCTGGAGGGAAATGTGTTCGTGCCGCGCAAGGACTGGAACGACCTCTTCTACGAGGTTGGTGCCACCACCCTGGATATCATCGACGGGCGCTATCCGCGAACCGAGGCAGACAGGCTTCGCGCCGTTCTCCCTTGAGACCGAATCATTCGGTCAAGAAGAATATTTTCTGACAGGGATGTCTTTCTTACCGCCCGGCTATTGACATAATTGGCCATACAAGTGCCTTCTTTCGGGGCGGCCCAATTGAGTTTTTTTGGGCTGATTAGGAGAGCATAAAGCCAAATCTGTTACTGTCCCGAGCATGCCTTCATTTCGCCTTAGTTCGCCATGGATTGCACGGCCCATGATGTTGGGCGTGCTGGCCGTGGCGTTTTTGTTGGCAGCTTGTCAGACGACCAGTCCCCCTGAAGAACAGCCCATCGTCAAGACGGCAGAGGCGTTGGCCGCCCGCCCGCCGGCTGTGCCCAATGCGGGCGACGGGTTGCTGTACCCCGACCTGGTTCCCTTCGAGGTTGCGAACCACCCGCCCGGATCCTGTATGAGTGAGGAAGAAATCTCGGCGGATCTGTTCCTGCGTATTCGCACCGAGCTGATGGTCACCGGGCTGACCTGCCACGCCTATTATGACGAACCGCAGCTCTATGATCGGTATATGAATTTCACGGTCGATCACCAGGCCCATATTCGCAAGGTTCAGGATGTCATGGGCCGGTTTTTCGCGCGCAACCAGCGCGGCAACCGCAACCGCCTGGTCGATGAGTACATTACCCGCACGGCCAATGGCGAAAGCCGGGTTATGCGGGCGGTGAGCACTAAAAAGTACTGCGAAGGCCGCCGGGCGCAATATGAGGCTTTGACAAGCTTTGGCACGGCCGAGCTGCTGAGCCACCTCGATGCTGGCGTGGAGCGGTACCGGCTGGCCTACTCGGTCTGCAAATCCTAGCGCGACTGATCAGCAGGCTGTCGGGTCGCCCGGCTCCCACAATTCGATTGGGTTACCTTCGGGGTCGTGGATGCGCGCGAAGCGGCCGATTTCCGAATCCCACTCCGCCCTGGTTTCCACCTCGATATCGGCGGCGCGCAGCTGGGTGATCAGGGCGTCGAGATCGGCGACCCGAAAATTGATCATCCATTGTTGGTCGCGCCGACCGAAATAGCCGGTGTCCGCCTTGAACGGGGCGTAGACGGTCGGGCCAGCGGACTGCTGCCAGACGCCGTCGCCCATATCGATGCCCAGATGGTCGGCATACCAACGGCCCAGGGCCTCCGGGTCGTTTGCGCGAAAGAAGACGCCGCCAATACCCGTTACGCGTTCCATGGTGCCTCCTTAGCGCCTATTCGACGCTATTCGACGCTCGCCCCGGACTCGGTTTCAAAGGTGCGCAGAATCTCATTCCCCCGCACCGTCGCATCATTCAGGGCATTGCGGGCCGACTTGTCTCCCGACCAGACGGCTTCGAGTTCCTCGTTGATAACATCGCGGATGGCGACAAATCCGCCCAGTCTGGGGCCTTTCGAAAGTGCCGTGGGGGTTTTGCCGACCAGTTGGAGAATGCCCGCTTCGGTCCCCGGATTGGCGTCATAGAAGCCTTGCTCACGCGTTAGCTCATAGGCCGCTTGGGTGACCGGCAGATAGCCGGTGTACTGATGCCAATCGGCTTGAACGCTTGGTGAGGACAGGTAGGCCATGAACTTAGCAACGCCGGCATAGTCCGCCTCCTCACGGCCGCGGAGAGCCCATAGGGCCGCGCCGCCAACGACGGAGTTTTGGGGTTCGGCGGCGATCTCGGGCCAATGGGGCAGGGGCGCTATCCCGAACTCGAAGCTGGCGCTGGCGTTGATGGCGGCGTAGGCGGCCGAGGAGCTGAAGTAAGCGGCACAGTCACCGGACAGGAACAACGAGCGGGCATCGCCCCGCCGGCCGCCATAGCGAAACAGGTCGGTGCTGGTCCATTCAGCCAAAGCTTGGACGTGGGCAATCTGCGCATCGCCATTGATCGTCAGTTCGGCATCGAGGCCTTCAAACCCGTTGTCTTGGGTGGCCATCGGAACATTGTGCCAGGCCGAGAAGTTCTCGATCTGCACCCAGCTTTGCCAGGCGGTGGTGAAGCCGCAGGGGGTGCCGGCTTCCTGCACCATGGCCAGGACCTCGGCCAGGTCGGGCCAGGCGGGGGGCAGCTCCTCAAACCCCGCGCCGATCACCGCCTCGCGGTTGTAAAACAAGACTGGGGTGGAACTGTTGAACGGCATGGCCAGCAAATCGCCGTGCGCATCGCCGTAATAGCCGGCGATGGTCGGGATGTAGATCGAGGGATCGAAGGGCTCCTCAGTATCGGCAAACAGCTGGTGCATCGGGTAGACGAACCCCTCGGCGGCCAGCATCGTCGCCGTGCCGACATCGAAGACATGGACGATGTGCGGCGGCTCGCCGTTCGAGAAGGCCTCGATCGCCGCGGTCAGGATTTCGGTATAGGTGCCCTTGTATTCTGCCGTGACGGCGAAGTCGGACTGGCTGGCGTTGAAACCAGCGGCGATGTCGGCGACCTTCTCGCCCAGCGCACCGCCCATGGCATGCCAAAGCTGGATTTCGGTCTGCGCCGATGCCGGGACCGCGACAAGTCCGGCCGCAATTGGCAGGGCCAGCCAAATCCGAGGGTGGGACATTACGAGTGGCCGCCCTGAATCAAGAGCCCGGCGACAGGACGCGCGCGACGGCCCTTTGCCAGCCTTCATACTGGGCGTTGCGTTGATCGTCCGAGAGGGCGGGTTCGAACAGCCGGTCGCGTGCCCAGGCCCGTTCGACGGCCTCGATGCTGTCGAACAGGCCGCAGCTGATCCCGGCCAGGTAAGCCGCACCCAGGGCCGTGGTTTCGATCACCTTCGGCCGTTCGACCGGAACACCCAGCGTGTCGGCCAGGAACTGGCAGAACCAGTCATTGACGACCATGCCGCCATCGACCCGCAGCGCGCTTGGGGTCTGTGCGCCGTCCCGGCCGGCGGCCTCCATGAGGTCGCGGGTTTGGTACGCCACGGATTCAAGCGCTGCCCGAACGATCTCCGCCCGGCCGGTATCCAGGGTCATGCCGAGGATGGCAGCCCTGGCATCGGGATCCCAGTAAGGAGCGCCCAAGCCGGTGAAGGCCGGCACGAAGTAGAGGCCGGCGCGCTTGTTCGCCCCGGCGGCGAGGGCGGCGGATTCGGCGGCATCGCCGATGATGCCAAGCTCGTCCCGCAGCCATTTGATCACCGAGCCGGCGATGAAGATCGAGCCCTCGACGGCATAGGTGGTCCGGCCGCCGATCTGGTAGGCGATGGTGCCGAGCAGGCGGTTTTGCGACTGCACCAGCTCATCGCCTGTGTTGAGAACGGCGAAACAGCCGGTGCCGTAGGTCGACTTGATCATGCCCGGTTTCAAACAGGCCTGACCGACCGTCGCGGCGTGCTGATCGCCGGCGATCCCGCCGACGGGAATGGCCGCCCCGAACAGGTCGGGGTCGGTCGTGCCGAATTCGGCGCTGGAATCCATCACCTGGGGCAACAGGCTGGCCGGGATGTTCATGATGCCCAGCAGGTCTTCGTCCCAGCGGCCCTCGCCGATGTTGTAGATCATCGTCCGGGCGGCGTTGGTCGCATCCGTGGCATGCACCGCCCCGCCGGTCAGCTTGTAGAGCAGGAAGCTGTCCACCGTGCCGAAGGCCAGCTCGCCCGCCTCGGCCCGGCGTCGTGCATCGGGCACATTGTCCAACAGCCAGGCGATCTTGGAGGCGGAGAAATAGGCGTCGATCAGCAGGCCGGTTTTGGCCTGCACCATGTCGGCATGGCCTGCCTCGACCAGGGATCGGCACCAAGGGGCCGTCCGCCGGTCCTGCCAGACGATGGCCTTGTGGATCGGCTGGCCCGTCTTGCGGTCCCAGAGGATGGCTGTTTCGCGCTGGTTGGTGATGCCGATGGCGGCGATATCGCCCGCCGTTAAGCCCGCCTTGGACAGGGCATCCCGGCAAACGGCCAGCGTGTCGGACCAGATCTCCTCGCCGTCATGTTCCACCCAGCCGTCATTGGGGAAATGCTGGGTCAGCTCCTTTTGGCCAACGCCTTTCGGGTTGCCGGCGGCGTCAAAAATGATGGCACGGGTCGATGTCGTGCCTTGATCGATGGCGATAATATGCTTGCCAGCCGTCAACCTCTCCTCCCTAAGTCAATGCGGATTGATTCTTGATTTTGAGGCCAAAAAAGACCGTTCGACAGTGAACGCCCGGCAGGGGACAAGTCAACGGTCCAAGGGAGAACTTAGGTGGCGCACACAGCCGATCTTGACCGGATGATCGCCGATCTGGATTTGCCCGTGGGTCTGCGGGTCCGGACGGTGCGATCGGCGCGGCGTCTGGTGCTCAGCCTGGGGCCGTCGGCCAACGCGGCGCGGTTGACCGTACCGTCGGGTATTTCCTTGCGCGCGGTCGAGGGTTTCCTCGAACAGAGGCGCGGCTGGCTGGAGGAGCGCTTGGCCGAGGCCCCGAAGCCCATCCCCTTCGAACCCGGCGCCATCATCCCCATTCAAGGGCACGACCGGAACTTGCGGCACGATCCAAACCACCGAGGGGCGCTGGCGATCGGTCCCGACGAAATAACCGTCGGCGGGGATGTCCGATACATGCGCCGGCGGGTGCGGGACGGCTTGGTCACCGTTGCCAGACGGACCCTGAGCGAACGGATCACGCCCTATGCAAGGCAGGTCGGCCGGGAAATTCGCCGGGTATCGGTGCGCGACACCCGCTCGCGTTGGGGAAGCTGTTCAACCGAGGGCAACCTGTCCTTCTCCTGGCGGCTGATCTTCGCGCCGGCCGAGGTGCTGGACTATGTCGGCGCCCATGAGGTGGCCCACCTGGTCCATCACGACCACAGCGCCCGGTTCTGGGGTGTGGTCGAAGAGCTGATGCCCGATTATCGGGAACCGCAGCAATGGCTTAAGGTGCATGGCCGCAGCTTGCACCGGTACGGCGCCCAGCCGGAGTAACCCGGCGGTCTGCCGCAAATATTTCTTGTTGCGGGGACTGGCGTTTTCGCCCGTTCGGGCGCATCCTTTAGACACACGCCTCTCATCCCAAGCAGAAAGAAAATCGTCGTGCGCCGCGCGCCAACGTTTCCTGACTTGGCGCTGTCTGGCCGCTGGCGGTCGCTTGACGACACGAGCAAGGCCATCATTCTGGTCATTATCGGAGCCGCCGGTTTCACGGTCATGGGCGCCCTTGCCAAGCATCTTGGCAGAGACCTGAACAGCTTTCAGATCGCGTTTTTTCGTGCGCTGGTCGGCTTCGTGGTCCTGCTGCCGATGGTGCTGCAAGCCGGCATTTCCAGCCTGCGCACGGAGGTGCCGCACCTGCATGCGTTTCGTGTGGTTGCCGGCACCGCGGCCATGATGTGCGGGTTCTACGCGCTGACGCACCTGCCCCTGGCAACCGCCACGGCCCTGACCTTTACCAAGCCGCTTTTCATGATGTTCGTCGCCATGATCCTGCTGGGCGAGACCGTGCGCTGGCGCCGCTGGTCGGCGACCATCATCGGCTTCCTGGGTGTCCTGGTCATGGTCCGCCCGGATCGGGAAGGCCTGGATCCGGCCATGATGGTGGCGCTTGCCCAAGCCTTGCTCGTCGCCATCGCGGTCGCGTCCGTCAAGCTGATCCCCCGGCATGAGAGCGAGCGGACGATCCTGTTCTACATGGCCACGTTCTCGACCTTGATCATCGCCATCCCGGCCATGTTCGTTTGGCAATGGCCGACTTGGTCACAACTGGGCTTGCTGTTGCTGATGGGGACTATTGGCCTAGGCAGCCAGGCCGTATCCGTGCGGGGGTTCCGGTTGGGCGAGGCGACCGTCATCTCGCCGCTGGAATACATCAAGTTGATCTTCGCCACCGCCGTCGGGTTGGCCTTCTTTGGGGAACAGCCGACGATCGATCTGCTGATCGGCGCCGTCGTGGTGATCGGCAGTACGCTCTACATCGTTCGGCGCGAGGCCCAGCTGGGCAAGAAGCGAGAAGTCCCGGTTACGGCGCAACCCTAGGTGCGCTAGACAGCCAAATCGTTCATGTAGGTGGCAAGCCGGATGTCTTTGTCTGTCACCCCGCCGGCGTCATGGGTGGTGAGCTTCACGTCGACCCGATTGTAGACATTGGCCCAGTCGGGGTGGTGGTCCATTTTCTCGGCCATCAGCGCACAGGCGCTCATGAAGGACCAGGCGCCGGCAAAATCCTTGAATTTGAAGGTCTTCTCGATGGCGGCATCGGCAGGCGCGTCCTGCCAGCCATTCAGGCCGGTCAGGGCGTCGGCGATTTCGGCGGGGCTCAGCTTGGCAGACATGGGCTTCCTCGGCGTTGAGCTTACTGCCCAGTTAGGTGGCCGAGCAAAGGGCCCCCGTCAAGCGCCGGTCAGCGGGGCGGTTCGTTCGCGCAGCCAGGGCAGCAGGTCGGTTTCGAACCACGGATTCTTCTTCAGCCAGCTGGTGTTGCGCCAGCTTGGGTGGGGAAGGGGAAGGTATTCAGGCAGGTAATCCTGCCAGGCGGCGACGGTTTCGGTCAGGTTCTTGCGGGCCCGTTTGCCGAGATAGCGTTTCTGGGCATAAAGGCCGACCAGCAACGTCACCTCGATTTCCGGCAGGTGATGGGTGATGCGGGGGTGCCAGGTCGGGGCGCAAATCTGCAGGGGCGGGTAGTCGGCGCCCCGCTCGTCCGTGCCCGGGTAACAAAGCCCCATGGGCAGGATGCCGATCCGGCCTTCGTCATAGAAGGCATCCTTGTCCAGCTGTAACCAGTCGCGCAGGCGGTCGCCGCTGGGGTCGTTCCAGGGAATGCCGCTTTCATGGACGCGGCGGCCGGGGGCCTGGCCGATAATCAGCAGCTTTGCCGAAGGCGCGGCGCGAACAATTGGACGCGGTTCGTGCGGCAGCTGCTCGGCACAAAGCGTACAGGCCCGCGCGGCGGTCAGGGCGTCTTCAAGCGTGGCGTCCATCGTCATTGTTCGTCCAGCAAGCGTTTGACCAGGGCGGGAATGTTGACGGTAGCTGGGCCCGGGATTTGTTCGTCAAACAGGTTGCTTGCCTCCGTCGGTTCGAGATTCGCTTCGATGGTCCTGGCCCCAGCCGCGTTTGCCGCTTCGACGAAGCCGGCGGCGGGATACACGGTTGCCGAGGTGCCAATGGCGATGAACAAATTGCAGCGCTCCAGTGCCTGATAGATCCGATCCATCTCGCGCGGCATCTCGCCGAACCAGACGACATCCGGCCGCAACGTACCGGTAGCCGAACAGTTCGGGCAGGCTTGGCCAGTTTCAAGATCCTGCCGCCATTCCTGGACGGTCTGGCAAGCAGAACAGCGCCTGTGCACAAGCGAGCCATGCATGTGGATCAATGCGCGGCTACCGGCCCGGTCATGCAGATCATCGACATTCTGGGTAACCAACAGAAAGGGGCCTTGCCAGCCATCCTCCAGCTCGACCAGCGCCTTGTGGGCCGCATTTGGCTGGACGGTGGGATCGTTCAATCCGGCCCGGCGGGCGTTGTAGAAGCCGTGCACTAGATCGGGATTGCGGGCGAAGGCCTGGGGCGTCGCCACCTCGTCGATGCTGTAGCGGGCCCAAATGCCGTCGGCATCGCGAAACGTGTCCAAACCCGATTCCTTGGAAATTCCGGCACCGGTGAGAATGACAAGGGATGATTCAGCCATTACAGGACGGGGGTCCGCTTGTGAAAGGTTGGTCCATGAAGCTGCTTTTTGTCTGTACTGGCAATATCTGCCGTTCCCCGACCGCCGAGGGGGTGATGGCACATCATCTGCGAGCCGCCGGTCTGGATGACCGGGTGGCGGTCGATAGCGCCGGCACCATGGCCTATCACGAGGGCGAGGAACCTGATCCCAGAGCGCAGATGGTGGCGGAGCGGCGCGGCTACGACTTGTCCGATTTGCGGGCCCGCCTGCTGCAGCCCGAGGATTTTCGGACCTTCGATCTGCTGCTGGCCATGGATAGCGGCCATTTGCGAGCCATGAAGCGCATGCGCGCCAGCGGCGGTGACGTCCGGCTGTTTCTCAACTATGCCAAGGGGCAGCACGGCCGTGATGTGCCCGACCCCTATTACGGCCAAAAGCGGGATTTCGAATCCGCGCTCGATTTGATCGAGATGGGCGTGCGCGGGCTGCTCGATGAGATCAGCGCGAAACTGGCGTGAGTCTGGCCTCCTATCCAAACCTCGCCGACCGGGTTGAACAGGCGTTAGGCCGGCGACCCACTTCGGCACGCCCGTTGAGCGGTGGTTCGACCGTCGAGGTGCTGGCACTCGATCTGCCGGGTGGCGAGCGGGTTGTGGTCAAGTGGGGGGCGGGCCGGCTGACCATCGAGGCGGCGATGCTGAAGGCCCTGGCCGATCAGGGCAGCTTGCCGCTGCCGGAGGTCCTGTCGGCGGCCGAAGATCTGCTGATCCTGGAATTCATCGCCAGCGACAACGACTCCAAGGGCGGGCTGGCCACGCCTGGCACCAAAGCCCAGATCCATGCCGCTGAGTTGCTGGCCGGTCTCCACGCCACGCCATTCGAGCGGTTCGGGTTCGAGATCGACACGCTGATCGGCAAGCTCGACCAGCCGAATCCCTGGGCCGATGACTGGATCGATTTCTTTCGCGAGCACCGCCTGTTGTACATGGCCCGGGCGTCAGAGCGGGAAGGGACGCTGCCGGCCGGCATGCTGGCCCGGTTGGAAAAACTCGGAGACCGCTTGGAAGATCTGATTGCCCGGCCACCCCACCCGGCGCTGCTGCACGGCGATGTCTGGACGGGCAACCTGCTGGTCAAAGGCGACCGGATCGCCGCCTTCATCGATCCGGCGGTTTATTACGGCGACCGCGAAATGGACCTAGCCTTCGCCACCCTATTCGGCACGGTCGGCCAGCCCTTTTTCGACCGCTATCAGGAAATCGACCCCTTGGAGCCGGGCTTCTTCGAGATCCGCCGCGACATCTACAACATCTACCCACTACTGGTTCATGTCCGATATTGGGACGTGTCTTATGCTGGAAGGATATCAGAGATATTAAGTAGGTGTGTCTAAGGTTTTCTCATTGTTTTTTGCAGAGTTATTTCCCGAAAAGGAGTTTTTCGAAATATGTCCTGTGTATTTTTTCAATTTCAAAAATACACGCCGTGAAAAACTATACAATAATAGTATAAATCCTGCCGTTAGATTAAAAATTTTTGTGACGATCATTCCAATCATTCGAATGCTGAAACGAATCGCAGACCTCGTCACGCGTGCGCCCGAATCTCCAAAAATTAGAGAAATTTCAAGCCCAATTGCAACAGCCATGATGGTCATTATTGCAATTGTCTTTCCCTTTATCGATACAAGTTCGCGGTCTCTATAGTCAAGAACTGACTCGTTGTATGATAGGTCAAAAAATTGACTTTGATAGCTATCTAACAATTTTGTAGCTTGGCTAATTTTTGTATTGGAAAAACTACTATCGCTGATTGAAAGTTCGCTTTTTAGAATGTTGTACCTGTATATATTTTCAAATGATGCACGATAACTTTCTTCGTGTGTTTTTTCAAATTCGCTTTTTGGGGTATTTTTCGGATCGTCTGAAATCTCTCCAATAAAAAATGCTTTTCGGGTGTCTACTTGCAAATCTTTTAATTCGTCTCGAAACGCGCAAGCGACTCGATCTGATAAAACTTTGTCAATTTCACTTGAGATGCTGATATAGTTCGCCGGCGAACAATGAACTTGCAGCGAGCCTATGCTTGTAAGCAACTGATTTACTAGTTCAGCTTTTTCTTCATCGCGCAAGTTTTTCTGAGCTGTGATATTGCCTGAAAGCGAATCAAATACAAAGAAAAATATTCCAAGCCCACCAGTGATTACAATTGTCGATTTGAGAAAATTCCCAAATATTTTACTCTTGAACAAATTTTCGAAAATTGCCCCGGCAAATGAGTAGAATATCAAGCAAGCTGTAATCCAAATTGCAATAACTAGAATGCAAAAAGTAGAAATTTCACCCGCTGTCAAATTTTCAATTTCAGATGAAACTGTATTGTAATCAAACCATACGTACGCCCATAGTAGATCGCTCATTATTCTTCCTAATATTTCTTTTTCTCAATTTTGTCTATCTTAAAGCCGAAGATTTGAATAGTAATGTTATCCCAATAACACGATGAATTGCAACTCTGTTTTCTAACAACCGTCCAAAGGTTTCAACATCAGCCAGGTGACAGAACGCTCCTAAGGATACTTGCCTGATCCGACGAAGGTGTGCCAAGCCCCTTGAGGGACTCTAACCCCCGAACAACCCGTTCAAGAACCGCGCGATTGGGTTGCGGTCGCGCGGCAGTGTCGCGGGCTCGCCTGCTACCTGTGCCGGTCCGGCGGTGGGCAGATCGTGGGGACCCGGCAGGGGTTTGGGGGATTGGCCGCGGTGGGCGTCGATCATGAAGGTTTGCCAGATCTCGGCGGGCAGGCCGCCGCCGGTGACGCCGTTCATCGGGGTGTTGTCGTCATTGCCGACCCAGACGCCGACGACCAGGTCGGACGTGAAGCCGACGAACCAGGCATCGCGGTTGTCCTGGCTGGTGCCGGTCTTACCGGCAGAGGGCCGGTCCAGGGCGGCGCGTCGGCCGGTGCCGCTGCGCATGACCTCGGCCAGCATGCCGTTCAGTTCCCACACATGCCAGGGGCGGGCGACTTCCACGCCACCATCGCCCTGGCGGGCGTGGAGCGTCGTGCCGTCGGTACGCTCGACCCATTGCACGGCGTAAGGCCAAGTGGTGCGGCCGCCATTTGCCAGAACGGCATAGACCGAGGTGAGTTCCATCAGGTTCGTCTCGCTGGCGCCTAACGCCAAGCTCAGATCCCGGCGCATCTCGCCCGACAATCCCAATCGGCGGCCGGTGGCCATCGTTTCGTCGATGCCGACCCAATCCATCAGCTGCACGGCGACGGAGTTCGAGGATCTGGCGAGGGCCTCGCGGGCGGTGATCTGGCCGACATACTCGCCGCCATAATTGGCCGGCGCGTAGCCCGCGACCTCAACCGGCTGGTCCAGCACCAGGGCGTCCGGGCGCATGCCCTGTTCGAGCGCGGTGAGATAGATGATCGGCTTGAAGGCAGAACCGGGCTGACGCCAGGCGTCAACGGCGCGGTTGAACTGGGTGGACCGGTAGGACCGGCCGCCGACCATGGCGACGACCGCGCCATCCATGCGCATGGCGATCAAGGCGGCCTGGCCGGCCTCGGCCGCCTCGGATTTTTCGTTCATCACCCGCGTGACCGCCGCCTCGGCGGCCCGTTGCAGGCGCGGTTCCAACGTGGTGCGGATGGTGATGTCCTGGCGGATGTCGCCGACGATCTGCGGCAGCTCGTCGGCCACCCAGTCGGCGTAATAGCGGCCACCATCGCCGGTGACGGGGCGCCGTTTGGGCACCGGGGCTGGCAGTTGTCGGGCGGATACCTCCTCCTCGGTCATGTAGCCGGCATCCACCATGGCGCCCAGCACGACATCGGCCCGCGCTTCGGCGGCCGCGCGGGATCGGGTGGGGGCATATCGGGAGGGGGCTTTCAAAAGGCCGGCGAGGATGGCGGCCTCGCGCAGATCGACATCGCTGGCCGGGTGGCCGAAATAGAGCAGCGAGGCGGCATCCAACCCATAGGCGCCGCCGCCGAAATAGGCGCGGTTCAGATAGGCGGCCAGCAAGGTGTCCTTGTCATAGCTCCATTCCAGCCACAGGGCGAGCAGCGCCTCCTGGGCCTTGCGCTCCCAGGTGCGGTCAGGGGACAGGAACAGGATTTTGGCGAGCTGCTGGGTGATGGTCGAGCCGCCCTGAACGGTGCGCCCGGCGCGGTAGTTGACGATCGCGGCGCGAAGGATGCCACGCGGGTCGATGCCGAAATGGCTGTAAAAGCGCCGGTCTTCGATAGCCAGCACGGCCTGGACCATGTGCTCGGGCAGGGCAGGGATGGAGACGGCATCGCCGTTGATGTCGCCGATGCGGGCGATTACGCCGCCATCGGCCGCCAACACGGTCATGGAGGGCTGGCGCGTCGCTTCATCGACCTCGTCGATGGCCGGCAGGCTGAAGGCCAGGTAAACGACCGCGCCGAACACGCCGATCACCGCCCAGATGCCCAAGACGAACATCCATTTGGCCATAAAGCGAAGGACCGGGCGCGAAGGAGCCTTCGCCCGGCGGGGTTTCTTGGTCCCGCTGCGTTTCTTGCCCGATTTGGCCGCGCTTACACGCGGCGCGCTCAGCCCCTCAGCCTTCCGCATCGTCGTTTTGCGAGCCTGTGACACTTTTCAGATGGTGTAAGCAAATCAACGCCGAATTGGGCGGAATTGCGGTGGTTCGTCAAGCCGGGCGGCAACCCGGCTTGCAACTTTGCAACTATAGCACGGAAAGACCGATGCTAGTGCCCAACGACGTGAAACCCAATCGAGCCGCGCAGGGTTTCGCCGGGTTGAAGCAGGACGACGCCATGCTCTTCCCAGCTATCCAAAGGCTGGTTCATGGCGTTGTTGGCGTGGCTGACTGGCTCGAAGCAGAAGAAATCGCCTCCCTCGGGGGCGAACAGCACCACATTGCGCAAGGCTTCGCTCGCTGTGATTTGTAGGGCGAAGGGGCGATCGGGCCACTCGACGCGCGCGATGCCATCCCAGCGGCTGAAATTGTTGTCGACGATGACGCCGTTTAGAGATCCGCCATTTGTAAAGTCCCAGTCGGCGGGGGTGTCGATCCGTTCTGTTGGGATGTTGGTTTCATCACCCAGCCAAACCTTTGGCAGAGTCACCTGAAGGCGTGTGTTGTAAGGTTTTGGGAAGTAGGGGTGGAGCCCCATGCCGCCGGGCATGGGCTGGGAGCCCGAGTTTGTCAGCGCCAGATCAACGGTCAGGCGATCTTCGTCAAGGGTGAATTTCTGGCTTGCGGCAAAATCGAAGGGCGGGCCAAGCCGTTCGCTGTCGTAGGTGAGGCTGATGACATGGTCGCCAGCCGGGCCGACGGACCAGGGATACTGCCAGGAATCGCCATGGATGCAGTGCGGTTCGGGCGGGAAATTGACCGGCAGGTCGAACACCTGCTCGCCCATATGCAGCCGGGCATGGGCGATGCGGTTGGAAAACGGGAACAGCGGAAAGCAGGCTAGATCGCGGGGATCGCTGATTTTCGCCGGATCGTCGGGCCCGCCGCGCATGACTTGGTGAACGGTGCCATCTGCCGCGTGCCAATCGAGCCGCGAGATCGATCCACCATTGGCGGGCCGCAAACCCAACAACATGGGACCGTTCGACAGCTGAATTTCGCCTTCCGCCATGCCGAAATGTTCCCCTGTTGGTCTGGATCCGTGGCCGGTTGATCGCCGTTGCGGCGCTGATCTTTATTGCAGGCTGGCCATGCGCGGCATAGACCGATGCGCCATGACGCAGAATAAGACCAAAAGGCCGCTCCGGCCAATTTCCCAATGGGTGAAACAGTGGGTTCGCTATCCGCTTGAAGCGCTGGTGTTGTGGCTGGCCTTTGCCCTGTTGGGGGCATTGCCGACGGATACGGCCTCCAACATCGGCGGCTGGATCGGGCGGACCTTGGGCCCCAGGCTACGCGGCGACAAGATCGCGCGGGTCAATCTGAATCTCGCCATGCCGGAATTGGGCGAGGATCAGATTGCCGGCATTTTGAACGGCATGTGGGACAATCTGGGCCGAACCCTGGCGGAGTATCCCCATCTTCGGCAGATCTGCCGGCTCGAGTCCGGGCGGGTGGAGCTGGAGGGCCGCAGCCATGTCGAGCCATTGTTGAGCGGAGAGAGGTCCGGGATTCTCCTTTCCGCCCACCTCGCCAATTGGGAGATCATGCCGCGCTATTCCATCAATGCGGGGCTGCCGCTGATGGCGGTGGTGCGGCCGCCGAACAATCCGCTGGTCGCCCGCATCATCGACCGCTGCCGGGGCGAGTATGACCGGGTGGCCAAAGAAGCAGATAGCGCCCGGCAGATGTTGGCGACCCTGCGCGAGGGCGGCACCGTTGGCCTTTTGGCCGATCAGAAATTCAACCGGGGGGTCGATATCGACCTGTTCGGTCAGCCCTCGCAAACCACGGACGGGCCAGCCCAGCTAGCCTTACGCACGGGCAGCCTGGTCGTGCCGGCCCAGCTTCAGCGCCAGGGGCCGGGTCGGTTTAAGCTGATTTGCCAAGCGCCGATTGACGCCCCGGACAAAGGACAAGACAGGGCCGAGCGCGCGAAAGCCGTCATGGCTGAGTATCACCGGCGGCTGGAGGATTGGGTTCGGGAACGGCCGGCCGAATGGCTGTGGATCCACCGGCGTTGGCCTAAGGAGCTGTATCGGAAGACGGGCTGATGGTCGCAGGCGATCGGCTGCGAAATGGCTATTCGGCCGCCATCATCGTTGTTTCGGAAGTCGCGCCTTCGACCCGCTGGCGGATCATGCCGCGCAGATGCGTGCAGCAACGCCCGCAATTGGGCCGACAGCCCAGCGCGCGAAATACGTCAGGAAGCGAGCGCGACCCATCGGTTAGCGCTTGATCGACGTCTCGGTCGGTAAAGGCGTTGCAAATGCAGACGTACATGGATGGATTGTACCCACACGCAGACTAATTTCCGGCAAACAAACGGTGCTGAAGACGCCGCACCTCGTTAACCGGCATGGCAACTATTTTCCAAATGAGAACGGTTGTCAATTGCATTTACCATGATTAGGATCCGCCATCGTTGGGATCTTGTCGGGGGTGGCAGGTCTGCAACACAGGTGGCCTGAGTGCTGGAAACCGACGATCGGCAACCATGATTCAGGTCAATTCATTCCCGAGAAAATGGGGACTAACGCGCATCGCATCGATGCACTTCAGCTCCCGGTGACGTGAAGCAGCGGTAAGTGCCAGCCAAACCGGATGAAACAGAGGATGAGATTGAGAATGACTATTACTAGCAAAACTGGTGCGGTAGGCGCGCTGGCGGCTGCGAGTATCGCGTTTGGTTCCGCGGCGGCGATGGCCCAGGAGGTAAACCTCTACTCGTCGCGCCACTACGACACGGACATCGCGCTGTACGAAAACTTCACCGAGCAGACCGGCATCAAGGTCAACCTGATCGAAGGCAGTGGCGATGAGCTGATCCAGCGCATTCAGGCCGAAGGGGCCAACAGCCCGGCCGATATCCTGATCACGGTCGATGCGACCCGCTTGTGGCGTGCGGTCGACGCCGGGATCTTCACCCCGGTTGAATCCGACGTGCTGACCGAAAAGGTTCCGGAAGCCCTGCGTCACCCGGAGGGGCTGTGGTTCGGCATGTCCAAGCGCGCGCGGGTCATCTACTACAACAAGGAAAAGGGCGCCCCGGAAGGTCTGGATACCTACGAAGATCTGGCCGATCCTGCCTATGCCGGCATGATCTGCATTCGCAGTTCGTCCAACGTCTACAACCAGTCCCTGCTTGCCGCGATCATCGCCACTGCCGGTGAAGAGGCGGCTGAGGAATGGGCTAGGGGCGTGGTGGGCAATTTCGCGCGGCCCCCGGAAGGCAATGACACCGCCCAGATCGAAGCTGTCGCCGCCGGCGCGTGCGATGTCGGTGTCGGCAATTCCTACTATTGGGGCCGTCTGGCGGCGTCCGACGACGCGGCCAAGCAGGAAATCGCCGCCAAGGTCGGCGCCATCTTCCCCAACCAGGATGATCGCGGCACCCACGTGAATGTCAGCGGCGCCGGCGTTGTCGCAACCGCGCCGAACGCTGACGAAGCGGTCGCGTTCCTTGAGTATCTGGTGTCAGACGATGCCCAGCGTCTGTTCGCCGAGGGCAACAACGAATACCCGGTCGTTGCGGGCATCGAAGTCGACAGCCCGATCAACGACCTGGGTTCGTTCAAGGAAGACACGGTTAACGCCGGTGAACTCGGCCCGCTCAATCCTGTTGCCGTCCGCGTCTTTGATCGCGCGGGTTGGGAATAACGAGATAGGGCGCGCAAGCATCGCTTGCGTGTAAACTTAGGCGAACGCTGGTCTCACCCCCGGCGTTCGCTTTTTTTCCTTTTTAGCGACTGTTTTTGCGCGGCGAAAGACCAATCGCGCCGGCGCCACACACGATTCTGTGCTCGGTTACACTGTGTAACACCCGGTTGACCCTGTGATATACGCAACCCAGTGTGTCGATCCCACGGGTTTGCGCAGGACGCCAGATGAACCGCTTAACCTTAACCAGACGGCAGACAGTGCTGGCCGGCGTCGGCGTCGCGGCGACGGCGGCGTGTGCCGTCAACACGCAGGCCGCCGGTGATCCGCTGAAGTACAAAGTCCCGCAGCCCGGTTGGCTGTGGCAGAAGCGGAAGCTGGATGCCCACACGGACTACAGCGAGCGCTTCAGCCGCCGGGACAAGGTCATCATCTACGGCGCCGATGACATTCGCACCGCCGACGTCACCGAGGTGAAGGGCGCCCATACGGTTGTCTTCATGGGTGGCCACTACAAGCCGAAAAAGAAGAAGCAAGACGCCGTCATCCGCATCGCCGATGTCCGCAACCAGATCCACGCCGAGGGGCTGGTCATCGAACCCGCCTATGCCCAGGACGCCTTTCAGTTTTGGGGCGAGGACGGCACCCGCCCGACCTGCACCTTCCAAGCCTGTTGGATGGCGGGGCTGGACGGCATGAAAAGTACACGCCACCCGGACCTGTTCCAGCCATTGGGTCCGATCGGGCGGTTCCGTTGCTACGAATGTTATGGCCAGTCGGGCTATCAGGGCATTTTCATGAGCATTCAGCCCGAGAAATCCGGCGCTGACATTCTGGGTATTGAGATCGAGAAGACCGATCTTGAACATCTGAGCTCCAACCCGCGGGTCGGGAATGAATACAGCTATCTGATCTGGCTCGACCATTTTCCGGAGCGCGGCTTCATCCGCGATACCTTTGTCACGCAGAAGAACGGTCAGCGGGCGGAAGAACATTCGGTCTGGCCGAAGGTCGGCATGGATGGCGGGGCCGAGCGTGAGGGCGATTTGATCCGCTGGCCCGAGAGCTTGAATGTCGAGGGTGAGGTGACGGTGGGCAAGCGGCCTGGCGGTCCGGCCCTGGATCGTGAGAGCGTTGGCATCGTCAATGGCCGGGCCTATCAGAATGTGCGAGGGTACGGCGCCTAAGCCTATCCCCGGGACCAACGCCTTGATTCCCTACAACGGCATTTTGCCGACCATTGCCGACAGCGCCTTCATTGCCGATACCGCACGCGTGACGGGTGACCTCGTGATCGGGGAACAGTCGAGCCTTTGGTTCGGCGTGGTCGCCCGCGGCGATGTGAATGTGATCCGCATCGGCCAGCGATCGAACATCCAGGATGGCAGTGTCATCCACGTTTCCTCCGCCGGCATCGGGACCTATATCGGCGATGATGTGACGGTCGGGCACATGGCCTTGATCCATGCCTGCACCATCGGGGACGGCGCCTTCATCGGCATGAAGGCGTGCGTGATGGATGGATCGGTCGTCGAAGCCGGTGCCATGGTCGCGGCCGGCGCTCTGGTCACGCCCGGCAAGACGATCCCCAGCGGTCAGCTATGGACTGGCAGTCCTGCCCGCTACTGGCGCGATCTCACGGACGATGAGAAGCAAATGATGGCGGACACCAGCGCCCGCTATGTCCGCCTGGCCGCCGAATATCTGTCAAACGCACCAGGTTGATCCGCCCCGGCGTTCGTCCGCCGCAACGTCGCCGCGTCCCGCTGTATCGCAGGCGGCGAGGTGCACGCCCCCAAAAAAGAATGAGATGTCCGGCCAGAACCGGTGACCATCGGCAAACCGTTCTGGTCGGTCGATCATCTCCTGATCGATCCCGCCTTCGATATGCAGCATGTCGGGTTCCAGGTGCAGGCGCGGTGCCGCAATGGCGTCCTCCAACGGCATATCGCCGTCGATCAAATTGACCAGCACTTGGGCGATGGCCGTTCGGATCCGGTTCGACCCTCCGCTGCCGAAGCTGATCCGCCGGCCATCCGGGGCTTGGGCGATCCCCGGGGCCATCATGGACGACAGACGCGTATCGGTTGGCCAACTGTGGAAGCCGGTTGGGTTAAGATCCTCTTCGCCCAGCATGTTGTTGAGCATGAAACCGCCAAAGGGCCCCATGCGTCCGCAGCCCTCGCCATTGGACACCGTTAGGGCGACCGCGTTCCCATTGGCATCGGTGACGCCGATGTGCGTCGTGCCGCGCACTGCTTGCGGGGCCGGCAGGATTTCCCGCCGATAGGTGGCCAACAGTTCCGGATCGAGCAGGCGGGCAATGTCGTCGGGATGGTTCGACGGCACTTCGCGGCGCGCCTTGTTCGTCAGCCACATGGCCTGAGCCAGCCTTTCGTAGCGGTCAGGTTCTGGGCGGCTGGGCAGCGGACCGCCGGCTTCCAGCAAGGCCAGCATCATGCCGATCAGCACCCCGCCGGCGGAGGGGGGCGGATTGATCGCAACCGTCCAACCGTGGAACGACAGTTCCAGCGGTTTGCGGAATTCAACCTGGTAGGATTTCAAATCCGCCATCGTCAGATGCCCGCCGCCGGCCTGGGTCTGTTCGACGATCGCGGCGGCAATCTCCCCCTCATAAAACAGGCGCGGCCCTTCATGGGCCAGGGCATCCAGCACGTTGGCGAAGGCAGGCCAGGCGATCGTATCGCCCGGCTCAAGCAAGCGCTTGTCTTCGCCCCTGGTGATCAGCGCTTCCATCGCCGGGTCGGCCCGCATGATCGGTTCGGCGTATCGCAGCACATCGGTTTGGATCGGCCCGATACCGACCCCTTGGCGCGCCCGCGTGATCGCCGGTTCGAAGATCCGCGTCAAAGGCAGCCGGCCATGGTTTTGGGAAATCTCGGCCATGGCCTTGACGACCCCGGGTGTGGCGATGGCGCCGTAGCCGATGTGAAATTCCTGAGTATCCGGGCCGAAATCGACATCGATGGCCGAAAAATCCAGCTCGCCCCCCGGACGCTTTACCAAGGGGGTCTGCACGAAAAAATCGTACAGGATGGGTCTACCGCTTTCAGGGGCGGCGAGCAGATAGCCGCCGGCGCCCAAGCTGGCCAACACCGGTTCGGACAGGCACGCGCACGCCAGCCCGGCCAAGGCGGCGTCGAAGGCGTTTCCGCCATCCTGCAGGATCTCCGCTGCCGCCTCGGTGGTATGCCGGTCGCCGGTGGCGATGGCGCCAAATTTCAGGGATTTGCGGGTCATTGTTTGGACGGCTCTGGCCACAGGGCGCGTTCGGTGAGCACGTCGCGCAGCATCTTGGTTTCGTCGGTCATGAGTCCATCAACGCCGATATCGATCAACCTGTTCATCTCATCGCGATCGTTGATCGTCCAGACATGGACCTTTAGTCCCCAGCGATGGGCGGCGTTGACGAACAGCCGATCGACCACTGGCAGCCCATGAGATCTCGGTGGGACTTGGGCGCAATTGGCCCGGATGGCGGGAATTGGCAGGGCGAGGCTTGCCAGCCGCAAGGCGAGGACCTGGGCCGGTCCCATGGAGGTGCAGAGAGCCGGCCCGCAAGCCACGCGCAGCCGGTTAAGGCGGGCGCCGGAAAATGATCCGACGCAAAGTCGGTCATAGGCGCTCCAACCTGGCAACGCGGCAATCAGCGCATCGGCGGCGGCATCGCTTTTTGGATCGATGTTGATCCTGGTGTCGGGGAAGGCCTCCAGCAGGTCTGTGAAAAGCGGAGGGGCCTCGCCGTTGCTCAAACGGGCTGATTTGATCTCGCTCCACGGCAAGTCGGAAATGGCACCCTGACGATCCGTCACCCGATCGAGCAGATCGTCGTGGAAGGCGATCAGCTGGCCGTCTTTGGACAGGTGTACGTCTGTTTCCAGGTACCGGTAGCCAAGCGCGACGGCAGCGGAAAAGCTGGCCATGGAATTTTCCGGGCCATGGTCGGTACCGCCACGATGGGCAATGGCGGCGGTTCCCGGATGGTCCAGATAGGGGTGCAGGGGCAGCAAGGTGGGATGATTGTCTGGGTTCAATGGCTGGGCTTGTTCGCGCGAACGAGCGGTCCTACCATCATCTTGGCGGCAAAGGCCATGCCGCGGCAAACAAACCCGTGCGAGACGAACCATGGACGACGTACTGACCAGCCAAGAGGCGCTGCGCGCCGCGCCGAACAACCTCGAAGCCTTTTGGATGCCGTATACGTCCAACCGGCAGTTCAAGCAGGCACCGCGCCTGCTCGTTTCCGCCGAGGGCATGTACTACACCTCGATCGAGGGCAGGCAGGTCATGGATGGCACGGCGGGTCTTTGGTGCGTCAATGCCGGTCACGCGCGGGCGCCGATCGTTCAGGCGGTTCAGGAGCAGGTCGCCCATTTGGACTACGCCCCCGGCTTTCAGATGAGCCATCCGGCGGCCTTCCATCTGGCGGCCCGCCTGGTTGCGATGATGCCCGGCGATCTGGAGCATGTGTTCTTCACCAATAGCGGTTCGGAAAGCTGCGATACGGCGCTGAAGATGGCGCTGGCCTATCACCGGGCGCGGGGCGAGGGCACCCGGACCAAGTTTATCGGGCGTGAGCGCGGCTATCACGGTTGCAGCTTCGGCGGCATCTCGGTCGGCGGCATTTCGCCCAACCGGACGGCCTTCGGTCAGGCGCTGTTGCCGGCCGACCATCTGCCGCACACGCACAATCTGGAACACAACGCTTTTTCGCGCGGCCAGCCGGAATGGGGCGCCCACCTGGCCGATGAGCTTGAACGGCTGATCCTGTTGCACGATGCCTCGAACGTGGCGGCGGTGATGGTCGAGCCGTTTGCCGGATCGGCCGGGGTGCTGCTGCCGCCCAAGGGTTATCTCGAACGCCTGCGCGAGATCTGCGACAAGCACGGCGTGCTGTTGATCTTCGATGAGGTAATCACCGGCTTCGGCCGCCTGGGCGCCTCATCGGCATCTGAGTATTTCAATGTGGTCCCGGACATCATGACCACGGCCAAGGGTATCACCAACGGTGTGGTTCCCATGGGCGCCGTGTTCGTGCGCAAGCATCTGTACGACACCGTGGTCGACGGGCCGGAAGGCGTCATCGAGCTGTTTCACGGCTACACCTATTCCGGCCACCCGCTGGCCTGCGCGGCGGCCAATGCGACGATGGATGTCTATCAGAACGAGGATCTGTTCAAGCGGGCCGACTCGCTGGCTCCCTATTGGGAGAACGCGCTGCACAGCCTGGCCGACAAGCCGAACGTGATCGACATTCGCAATCTCGGCCTGGTCGGGGCCGTCGAGCTGTCGCCATCAGCGGAGGGGCCGGGCAAGCGGTCCTACGACATCTTCCTGCGCTGTTACGAGAAGGGCGTGCTGGTTCGCTACACTGGCGACATCATCGCGCTGACACCGCCGCTGATCATCGAAACCTCCGAGATCGATCGGATTGTGGAGGTGCTGGGCGAAGCGCTGACGGAACAGGCTGCCGGCTAAAGCAGGTCTCTCAGCCGGTACCAAATCATCGCCAGCACCAAGGCTGGCATGCGAAGCGCCTGACCACCGGGAAAGGCGCGGTGCGGGATACGGGCGAAGACGTCGAACCGTTCGGCGGTGCCGGCGATGGCTTCGGCCATCAACAGGCCGGCCATGCCCGTCAAAGCGACACCGTGGCCTGAAAAACCGTGGGCGAAGTAGACATTATCGGCCAGCCGGCCGAAATGCGGTGTCCGATTGATGGTGATGGCGACGTTGCCGCCCCAGCAATATTCGATGTCCAGATCGGCCGTGCTCGGCAGGTAGTGCACCATGGTGCGCCGCAGGCTGGCGGCTAGGTTCGGGGGTTCGAGCTGGGAATAGCTGACCTTGCCGCCGAACAGCATCCGGCGGTCGGCCGACAAGCGGTAGTAGTTCAGCACGAAATTGCAGTCGAGAACGGCTGCGTCCGCGCCCATGAGCCGATGGGCGGTGGATTCATCCAGGGGTTCGGTAGCAATGATGTAGGTGCCGACCGGCATGATCCGCGACCGGACGATCCGCTCGCTTTGCGCGCCCAGGGCAGGCAGGTAAGCGTTGCCGGCCAGGATGACGTATCGCGCATCGACCCGGCCTTGATTCGTCGTCACGGATGGGTTTGCGCCGGTCGAAACATCGATGACTTCGGAATTTTCGAAAAGCTGCGCGCCGGCCTCTTGGGCTGCCTTGGCCAGACCCTGGGCGTAGTTGAGCGGGTGTAGATGGCCGCCGCCGCCATCGAAAACGCCGGAGGTGTAGCGAGGACAGTCAACGAGACTGCCGATCTCACCTTTATCGACCCAGCGGGCGTCTTGGTATCCATAATCGTCGCCCCATTCGGCCAGCGTCTCGCGCAACTCGCGCTCGTGCCGGGGTTTCAGGGCGCCAATGACGGTTCCGGATTTCAGATCGCAATCGATGCCATGGGTGTCCACGCGCTGGCGGATCAGGTCCTTGGCCTCCTGGGCCATGTCCCAGAGGTTTTTCGCGCCCTCCTTGCCGACCCAATTCGACAATTGGGCCATGGATGGGTTGTAAGCGGTGGCGATCTGACCGCCATTGCGGCCCGAGGCACCCCAGCCGATGGTCTTGGATTCCAGGACGACGGTGCGGTAGCCGCGTTTGGCAAGCTCCAGCGCTGCCGAAAGCCCCGTGAATCCGCCACCGACAATGGCGACGTCGGCCTCGATCCGGTCCGTCAGCGGTTCGGTGACCTCCCGTGGGCCGGCGCTGACGCGGTACCAGTTTGCCTGTTCAACCATCATTCAGAAGGGGACGCCGACGGACCAGTCGACATGGTCGTTCGATCCGCTCGCCTCGACGCGCAGCAGACCGCAACCCGTGACTGCTGAGGAAAGCAGAATGGCCAGAACGAGCGCTATCGCCCGGTGCCGCAGGGTGGAACTCGAAAAGAAAAGACCCATGGGACCGGTAATGCCGGTCTCACGGGTCTTGGACAAGGTCGAATGTGGGCGGTCTTATCGGATCTTCCGGGCGGCGGCGCGGGTTGGGGGAAGCCGCGCCGGCCACCCGGTGACCCCACAGGAAGGGAGAAACCTGCGTTGTCTTGGGTCGTACCGGGATAGTGCCGGTTTACGCTTTATTCGGAGGCGGCCGGGGTGAGGTTGCTGGAGACCTCGGTGAAGGTGGCTACCAGATTGTCACCCAGGGTCTGCAGGGCGGCGATGGCGGCGACGGCGACCAGGGCGGCGATCAGGCCGTATTCGATAGCGGTGGCGCCGTTTTCGTCTTTGAGGAAGGACTTGATCATGATGTTGGTTCCCTGTGAGTGTGTTTCGCGTTAGTGCGAAGTTTTCGTGTTGTTCGATGAGTATTTATCTAGCATTGTTCGCAAATTTTCCCAAACAAAACAGTTTCAAATATTTGATAAACACTTAATAAATATTCTGAATATTATATTTATTGTGAATTTATTCAAATAATTCAATACGCTCCCCAGGTGTCGGCGACACGGTATCCGCGTGGCCACGGGTCGGTTGGATCGAGCAGATATTGGTGGGTGCCGGTGATCCAGGCTTGACCTGCGATTTCCGGAATGATGGCGGGCCGCCCGGCGATGGCCGTTGTTTCCGCAATTCGGCCCTTAAAGGTGGATCCGATGATGGATGTGGCCGTCAGCGTCTCCCCCGGCTGCATCTGGTCGCGGGCCGCAAGCACGGCCATACGGGCGGAAACGGCCGTGCCGGTTGGCGACCGGTCCACCTTGCCCGGTTGAATGGCACAGGCCGATCTGGCGGTCCAGCCGGTTTCACCTCGTTCCAAGGGGCCGGCGAACAGGCAGAATGAGATGTGCGACCAGTCGGGGTTTTCCGGGTGGGAGAATCCGATTTGCTCGTTGGCGGCGTTTGTGATGGTAACGCCCAGGCGGGCAATCTCTCGGGCTTCGCTCGCATCCAGGCCAAGTCCGAAGTCGCTGGCATCGACGATCACGAAACTGTCGCCGCCGAAGGCGGTATCGACCGTGATGTCGCCATAGCCGGGGACCGTCAGCGACGCGTCCAGCTTGTTGGCGAAGGAGGGCACGTTGCGCACTGTAATCTCCTCAGCCTTGCCGTCGCGGCAGTTGGCTTTGATGCGGACCAGGCCGCCCGGTGCCTCCAGGATCAGATCGGTAACAGGCTCCTGCATGGCAATGATGCCGGTTTCCAGCAGGACGGTTGCCACGCAGATGGCGTTCGAGCCCGACATGGGCGGCGTGTGCTCCGGTTCCATGATGATGAAGCCCATATCCGCCTCGGGATGTTTGGTCGGCACCAGTAAGTTGACATGGCGGAAGACGCCGCCGCGGGGCTCGTTCAAGACGAAATCCCGCAAGACGCCGTCGTCGGCGATGTAACTGCGCTGGTCCCACAATGTTTCCCCCGGCGGTGGCACAACCCCGCCGACGATGACGTCGCCCACTTCGCCTGCGGCGTGGGCAGAAACAATATGGATGGTCCAACTGCTCCGCATGGGAGGACTCCCACTAGCTTTGCGTAGACCATGCGCGAAGGAGACGCCTGTCGTCGAGCCGGTTTTGTTGGTCGGCGTTCGGCAAAGAAAGCGCCGCGGCTGGAGGGGCAGCCGCGGCGAGAGGGCGAACTCGTTTGATTTGGCTTGTTGAGTTGATCCGGGGAGGACGGATCGTCCGGGTGGCCGGCGCGTGCGAGGGGGGAAGCCGCGCCGGCCACCCGGTGACCCCACAGGAAGGGAGAAACCTGCGTTGTCTTGGGTCGTACCGGGATAGTGCCGGTTTACGCTTTATTCGGAGGCGGCTGGGGTGAGGTTGCTGGAGACCTCGGTGAAGGTGGCTACCAGATTGTCACCCAGGGTCTGCAGGGCGGCGATGGCGGCGACGGCGACCAGGGCGGCGATCAGGCCGTATTCGATTGCGGTGGCGCCGTTTTCGTCTTTGAGGAAGGACTTGATCATGATGTTGGTTCCCTGTGAGTGTGTTTCGCGTTAGTGCGAAGTTTTCGTGTTGTTCGATGAGTATTTATCTAGCATTGTTCGCAAATTTTCCCAAACAAAACAGTTTCAATTACACTTCAAATACTGCAAGTATTTAGGATAAATTAACGAAAAATACTCGGGAATGTTTGATCAGAGGTGCCAGCGATAGTCGATTGGTGCAATGGATCCTAGGTGCAACCGGCGTTCATGCTGTTTGACGGTCAGGTAGGCGTTGATCTGTTCATCGCCCAAAGCCGCGCGGAGCGTTTGCGAACGGTTGAGGCGGTCGAGCGCCAGCGCCCAGGAATCCCAATCGGTCTCGTGTTGGGTTGAATAGGCATCGCCCTCCGTCACCGGGCCGGGATCGATGCCGCCGGACAGGCCGTGGCGGATGCCGGCCAGGATGGCCGCCATCGCCAGGTAGGGGTTGGCATCGGCGGAAGCCAGACGGTGTTCCAGCCGCCGGTTGGCCGGATCGCTGTTCGGCACGCGGACCGAAACCGTGCGGTTGTCGATGCCCCAATTGGCGCCAACGGGCGCGAAGCTGTTGGGCCGCAGCCGCCGGAAGCCATTCAGATTGGGCACGAACAGGGCCAGCGAGGGTTCCATCAGCGCCAATACACCGCCGATGGCATGGCGCAGCAACTCGGGACAGGACGTGGCCGGGTCCGCGAAGATGGCCGTCCCGTCTTGGTCGCTCAGGCTGACATGCACATGCATGCCGCTGCCGGCCTTATCGGGATAGGGTTTGGCCATAAAGGTGGCATCGATGCCGGCCTGGCGCGCGACCCCTCGAACGGCGCGCTTGAACAGAATTGCCTGGTCACAGGCAGCGACCGGGTCGGGCAGATGGGGCAGGTTGATCTCGATTTGGCCTGGTCCGTATTCGGATATGGCGGTCGTGATCGAGATGCCCATGGCATCGTTCGCGCGAGCGATGCCATCCAGAACGCTGGAAAAGGTCTCCAGGTCCTCCAGCCCGTAAAGCTGGCTGCTGGCCAGGCGCGGTCCGCCATTAGGCGGGCGGGGCGGTAGGGGGCCGCCATCGGGGGCACGCTCGCGATCGATCAGATAGCATTCCAGCTCGATGGCGACCGTGGCCGTGTAGCCGTTATTGGCCAGATCTCGCACGACGCGGGCGAGGGTCGCTCGCGGATCCATGGGAACGGGGCCGCCTTCGGGCATTTCCATGGCCAGCAGAACCTGACCGGCCGGCAGGTCCGACCATAGGGTCGGCGACAGGGTTTCCTCAACGGGCCGGCAAACCGAATCCACATCGCCCGTCGCCAGCCCATAGCCGGTTTCCTCCACCGTCTCGCCCTCATAGGACGAGACGATCAGCGAGGTGGGTAGCAGCAGACCCGTCTTGAACAGCTTACGCAGTGAACCGGCGGACAGACGCTTACCCCTGGGGATGCCGTTAATGTCGGGTAGCACCGCATCCAGCCAGGCGATCTCCGGGTGTTTGGCGAGAAAGGTGGCGTCAGCGCTGGCCGGCGCATCCATAACTCGGTCTCCTGCATCGTTCGGTCGTCATCACGCCGAGGGTAGCATGCGCGGGGGCTTGGCGGCATAGTCGGCCAGCTTTCACGACATTCCGCGTGACCCAATGGACAGTTTGAAAACATCGGCGGCCGGCCGAGAGACGCTGGCGGCCTTCATCGCCGAACAATCGATCACCGAGGTCGAGTGCCTGGTCCCAGATTTGAATGGCATCGCCCGGGGCAAGATCCTGCCGGACGACCGGTTCCTGCGCAGCTTGGACAAGCAAGGCCTACGCCTGCCGGAATCGATCTTCATGCAAACGGTGACGGGTGACGAGCCGGAGGCGCCGGGCCTGGCCGACCCGGCCGTGATCGATGTCTATATGGTGCCCGATGCGGACACGATCCGCCTGGTGCCCTGGTATGACGAGCCGACTGCCCAGGTGATTTGCGACTGCACCTATGCCGATGGAACGCCGGTTTCTTTTTCCTCGCGCCAGGTGCTGCGCAACGTGGTGGGGGCTTACGAAAAGATGGGTCTGCGCCCGGTGGTGGCGCCGGAGCTGGAATTCTTCCTGGTCAAGATCAACCCCGATCCCGACTACCCCCTTGAGCCCCCCATCGGGCGCAATGGCCGGGCGGAAACGGCGCGCCAAGCCTATGGCATCGATGCGGTGAACGAGTTCGATCCGATCTTCGAGGATGTCTACGACTATTGCGAGGCCATGGGCATCGACATCGACACCCTGAGCCATGAGACGGGGGCCGCCCAGATCGAGATCAACTTCGACCATGGCGATCCGATCGCCCAGGCCGACCAGGTGCTGTTGTTCAAGCGCACGGTGCGGGAGGCCGCCCTACGGCACGATGTCTACGCCACCTTCATGGCCAAGCCCATGCAGTGGGAGCCGGGCAGCGCCATGCACCTGCATCAAAGCATCGTCGATGCCAAGACGGGCCGAAACCTGTTCGCCAAGAAGGATGGTTCGGACAGCAAGATGTTCGGCTATTTCATCGGCGGTTTGCAGCGTTACGTGCCCCAGGCCATGGCCCTGTTCGCCCCGAATGTGAATTCCTACCGCCGGCTGCGGCCTGACTCCGACGCCCCGATCAACACCCATTGGGGGGTCGATAACCGGACCACCAGCTTCCGCGTGCCGCGCTCAACGCCGGATGCGCGACGGGTGGAAAACCGCGTCGCCGGGGCGGATGCCAACCCCTATCTGATGATGGCCGGCTCGCTGGCCTGTGGCCTGCTCGGCATCCAGGAAAAGCTCGAACCCACAGCCCCGGTCGAGGGTTCTGCCAAACGGCTGGCCTTCAACCTGCCTCGCCACATCTACGACAGCCTGGATCGGCTAAAGAGATCCAAACCCTTGCGCGGTATCCTGGGCGACCAGTTCGTCGATGTGGTCTGGCACGTCAAGCAACTGGAATTCGACGAGTACCAGAACGTCATCAGCTCTTGGGAACGGGAGAACCTGCTGCTCAATGTTTGATTGGCAACAAAGGGGGCCGCTGTTTGCCCCGGATGGCGCGGCGCGCGGGGCCGCCCTCAAGGCGCTGGACGGCGCCCATCACCTGCACCCCTTTACCGACACCAAGGCCCTGGCGGCCGAGGGTGGCACCCGGATCATCGACCGGGCCAAGGGCGCCTGGCTGTGGGACAGCGACGGCAACAAGATCCTGGACGGCATGGCCGGGCTGTGGTGCGTCAATGTCGGCTATGGTCGGCAGGAACTGGTGGACGCGGCCTCCAAGCAGATGGCGCGGCTGTCCTTCTACAATACCTTCTTCAAGACGGCGACGGAACCGGCGGTCGAGCTGTCCGAAAAGCTGGTTCAACTAACCCCCCAGGGGCTGAACCACGTCTTCTTCGCCAATTCCGGCTCCGAGGCGAACGACACGGTGGTGCGCATCGTCCGCCATTATTGGAACCTGCGCGGCAAGCATCGCAAGAAAACCATCATCGGCCGCAATTACGGCTATCACGGTTCGACCCTGGCTTCGGTCAGCTTGTGCGGCATGGCCCCGATGCATGCCCAGGCCGACCTGCCGCTGCCCGGCTTCGTCCACATCAAACCGCCCTATTGGTACGATTACGGCGGCGATCTGAGCCCCGAGGAATTCGGGCTCGAAGCCGCCAAAGCCCTGGAAGAACGGATCCTGGAGCTGGGCGCCGAAACGGTCGCCGCCTTCATCGCCGAGCCGATCCAGGGGGCGGGCGGGGTGATCATCCCGCCGGAAAGCTATTTCCCCGAAATCCAGCGCATCTGCAAAAAATACAATGTGCTGCTGATCGCCGATGAGGTGATCTGCGGCTTCGGACGGGTCGGCCATTGGTTCGGGTCAGACCGCTACAACATCACCCCGGATCTGATGCCGATGGCCAAGGGGATCACGTCAGGCTACGTGCCTCTGGCCGCCGTAATGGTGGGGGACAAGGTGGCCGACACGCTGATCGACAAGGGCGGCGAGTTCTTCCACGGCTTTACCTATTCCGGCCACCCGGTGGCTTGCGCGGTGGCCCTTGCCAACATCGCCCTGATCGAAAAGGAAGGCCTGGTCGAGCGCACCCGCGACGATACCGGCCCCTATTTGCGCAAACGCCTGGACAAGGCCTTCGCCGACCACCCGTTGGTCGGCGAGGTACGCTCGGAAGGCCTGGTCGGCGCCATCGAGCTGGTGGCCAACAAGAAAACCCGCAAACGTCTGCCGAAATACGGCCAGACGGGCACGCTTTGCCGCGACGAATGCTTCAAGCGCAACCTGGTCATGCGGGCCGTGCGCGATGCCATGGTGCTGTCGCCGCCGTTGACGATTTCCCATAGGGAGATCGATCAGCTGGTAAAGCGGGCTAAAGAGGCCGTGGATGCAACGGCGGAAGCGGTGTTCGCTTAACCGGGGCCAAAGGCTGCGCTTGTTTTTTTGCCGACCAGAAAGCTGGTGGCGATCATGCCCTTGCCCTTGATATCGATCTTGCCGCGCGGCTCGAAGTCAAACCGATCCGCCAACCTGGCGGCGAAGTCCTCGGTCACCTGAATGCGGCCTGGCTCGCCGCTGGCTTCCATGCGGGCCGCGACATTCACGGTATCGCCCCATAGGTCATAGGCGAATTTGCGGTTGCCGATGACACCGGCAACGACCTTGCCAGCATTGATGCCGATCCGAACCGAGACGGCCCTGTCCGATTCGGGTTCCTTGAAATTTTTAACCGTTGCCTGAATGTCCAGGGCTAGTCGCGCGATGGTTTCGTTGGGATCATCAATCGGGGTCGGAAGGCCGGCGACGACCATATAGGCGTCGCCGATGGTCTTTATCTTTTCCACGCCATACTTGGCCACCAGATCGTCGATGGCGTTGAAGACCTCGTTCAAAACGGTAACGACCTGTGCTGGCTGCAAGCGCGTGGACATGTCGGTGAAACCGACCAAATCGGCAAACAGGACAGCCACTTGTTCATGGTCATCAGCAATCATACCGCCTGTGGTTTTGAGGCGCTTTGCGATTGGGGCCGGCAGGATGTTCAGCAGCAGGCGCTCGCTCTCGGCATAGGCATCGTTGAGCTGCCTTTCGGCCCGCGCCGACGCCGCGACGAACGGCAACACCATGATCAAGACAAAGATAGGCCAGATGATGGTTGCGGAGACGGTTTGCGAGTGCGCCCAGCTCTCATCGATCTGATACACAGGGGGATTGTTCAGCGAATAAAAGACCACAAGCGCGGCACTGGCCAATGTTGCCGCGGACATGAAGATCGAGAAGGTGCGCGAGTAGAAGGGCTGAATGAACAAAAGCACGACGACGAGGAAGGCGTAGTTCTGATACCCTTGCTCGTAACCGACGCAAACGACGGCCGCGATGCCGTGCAGCACCAGCTCCGTCAACGCCCCCCAATAGGCCAACCGATAACGCCCGGCGCGCAACAGCAGCGACGCCGCAACAAACAGCGTCACGCTGAAGATGTTGAAATAGAACATAAACATGACGCCGACGTTCAAGAACGTCAGCATCGATTGGGCATGCGCCAAGCCCGCCAGGATGTAGAAGACTTTCCAATAGACGTAGTAGCGGACCATATCGTCCGGCACGTGGTCCGGGGTCGACGTGATCCAGCTGACCAGTTGGCTTAGGCGCGATGCGCGGTCCATGAAGTCCGATCCTTTGGCCGCCGATGGCAAGGACAGGATAGGGAACCCGCGCGTTAGAGGCTATTGCCCTGGGGCCGGTGTCCGATTGCGACCATCAGATTGGTAGCTCAGCAATTCCGTTTTCAATCGCTCCCACCAACTTGCTTCGTATCGATGCAACCATCGCCACGGCAACCTCCGGCCGAACCGATGCCGTTGAAGGACCAATTTCCGGATAGAGTCGTCATCGTAGCCCTGCCAGTCGCCGATGAGAGCCCATTTGTTGAAGGCAACAGCCGGATACACCTCGTTCCAAAAAATCTGCTCAATCTCTTCGATGTCATAGACCGAACGCATGCAGGCCGCACACATGTCTGGCAGGTACTCTTCGACATCCGTGTCCATCCAAACCATTTGAAGCTCTCGCCAAATGGGAAGGCGGTTTGAAAGATCTTGATCCGGTGGCAACAGCACCCGCGCAAACCTCAAAGCATCCGGTGAATTCATCCTCAAATACTAAGCACAGGAGCAATGGCTGAATTTTGGCCGTGTAGACCTTCTCTCAGACGCTGGCGAGGTTAATCAGCCCATATAGTAAACCGGCTTAGCAAATGTCTGGTGATAGCCGCCAATTGACATCGGTGGCGACTGGATCGGTCGGCGGAAAGGCGTAACCCGGCAGAGAGAGTGAGAGTGTCTCTTTAGTGAATGGCCAGGGCTCGACGTGGATTTCCGTATCCGTTGACCAGCCCATGATGATCTCGGCGCCGCCTGGTATTTTCATCGGGAACGGCTGGCTTTCAGGTCCGCGACAAAGGTTCAGGCTGAAGGCATCGAAAAAGCGCAACCAAGCCTGGGCCGCGTCGGCGGCGGATTGATCGCGCGACGGGTCTGTGGCCAACCAGCTCTCCAGCCAAGCTTGGCGCTGCCCCTCAGCCCAGCGCCGCCAGCCGGCAGTCAGGTCGTCATCACCGCCAAAACGGGATAGTGCCAGAAAATGGCCAGCCACCGTCGCGCCGGCCAAGGGACCGTAGGCCGCCGCGCTCTCAATACTGGCACGCCAGATCGGCAAACTGTCCTGTCGTTCCATTTCGCTGAAGCCGCGCGGGCGGCCCAGTTCGGGATCCGGCTTCGGCTTTGCGTCCCAGTGGGCCCAGCCATCGTCATGGTGAGTGATGGCGGCAAGCAGTTCTTCTCGCGCGCCAAGCTCATCCAGCGGCGGCAGAGTCATCTCTAGCGCCAAATCGGCGCTGAGCTGGGCATGGTCTCTCTGGGTCAAGAGCAGCCAGTTCGAGCCGTTCGGCCGGATCACCAATATGCCACCCCCAAAATCGTTCCCTTCAGCCTTGGCTAATGATGGATTCTGTTTCACCGACCTTGCCGGCCAGGATCGGCCCTGTGTAATCGTCCTGTGAGGATTTGGAAGACCGTCATTCCCAACTGACTGCCGGACGCGCGATGACCATAAAACGGATCGTAGCAAATGTGGCGTCGGATCCCGTCGAGCCGGTAAAACGGTTCTATGAGGATCTGTTCGGCCTGGAAACGGTGATGGATCTTGGCTGGATCGCCACCCTCGCCGCATCGGCCACGCCAAACATTCAAATCAGCATCGCGAGCGAGGGCGGATCCGGTACGCCGGTCCCGGACATGTCCATCGAGGTTGATGACGTTGATGTGACCTATGCGCGGGCGCAGGCGATGGGGTTGGAAATCGTCTACGACCTCACCAACGAACCGTGGGGAGTCCGCCGTTTCTATGTGCGCGATCCGGCCGGAAAACTACTCAACATCCTATCGCACTCGGCTTGACGGTACCGAACTGCGGCGTCGAAGTCCGCGTCGCGCGCGGTGCTATCGCCAATTGACACGGCCCGCCCCCATGAACAACATCGCGCCATGGGGACGGGCGCCGGTTGGTGGCCCGGCTAGCTAAGGATGGACAAGCAAATGCAACGCAAACGCTCGCCGCGCCGGCTGATCGGCCGGCCTTCACGCCGTCAGCTTATCAAACATTCGCTTGCCGTGGCCGTCAGTGCCCCGGTGCTGAACGCCATGAACGCGCGGCGGGCCGCCGCGGCCGGGCAGGTGAATGTCTATAACTGGGACACCTATATCGGCGAGTCGACGCTGCAGGATTTCTCCGGCGATACGGGCATCGAGGTGCGCTACGACCTGTTTGCGGACAATGCCGAGCTGTTCGCCCGGCTGCGCGAGGGCAATCCCGGGTACGACGTGATCGTGCCGACCAATGATTTTACGGAACGCATGATCCTGGCCGGCATGCTGCAGAAGATCGATCATTCGAAGATCCCGAACTTCTCCAATCTCGATCCGGCGTTCCAGGACGTGGCGTTCGATCCTGGCCGGCAATATTCGATCCCCTATTTCTGGGGCACGATCGGGCTCGGTTACCGTGTCTCCGCCGTCGATCCGGCGCCGACCAGCTGGGGCGTGATCTTCGACAAGAGCGATGCTTATGCCAACCGCACCTCCTGGCTGGCCGAACCCAGCACGCTGATGCAGATGGCGCTGAAGTATCTCGGCTACTCGCTCAATTCGACCAACATGGACGAGCTGGCGGAAGCCGAAGCCGTGCTGACCGCTTCGAAGGCGAATGTGCGCTCGATCGCCGGCGATAACGGGCAGGATCTGCTGCTGGCCGGCGATGTCGATATCTGCATGGAATGGAACGGCGACATCCTTCAGGTGATGGAGGAGGATGACGACCTGTCCTACACCGTGCCGCAAGAGGGCGGGCTGATCTGGGAAGACACCTTTGCCATCCCGACCGAGGCACCGAACCTGGGCGAGGCCCATGAGTTCATCAACTACATCCTCACCCCGCAGGTGCATGCGGATATCGCCGACTACATCTACTACGCCCTGCCGAACGCCGAGGCGAAGAAGTTGATGTCGGCCGAGTATCTGGAAAACCCGGCCATCTTCCCGACCGACGAGATTGTCGCCAAGTCGGAATCGGCCAAGTACCTCGGTGAGGACATCAACACCTTCTATTCGGAGGCGTTCACCCGGATTCGCGCGTCCTAGTAAGGTGATCTGACCGACCGTTAGGACAGGGCAGTGGAAAGCTGGGCGCGCGCCAAGGCGCAGTTTGCGGTGTTGATGACACCGGGGCTGTTCTGGCTGATCGTCTTCTTTTTGCTGCCCTTGGGGTTTGTCGGCGTGCTCAGCTTTGGCGAGCGCGACGGGCCCGTCGATATCAACATCACTGGCACGCTGGAAAACTATACCCGTGCCTTCGACCCGCTTTATCTTTCGGTCCTGCTGGACAGCCTGTGGATCGCCGGGCTGACGACGGTGATCTGCCTGGTGATCGGCATTCCTGTGGCGCTGGTCATCGCCATGGCGCCGGCGCGCTGGAAGCCGTTCCTGCTGCTGATCACCGTTCTGCCGCTGTGGACCAACCTGCTGATCCGCACCTACGCGCTGATGGCGGTGCTGCGCACGCGCGGCTTCGTCAACAGCACGCTGGAATGGTTCCATGACGGGCTGGGCAGCATCGCGGCGCTGTTCGGGCTGGGGCTGTTTGCCGAGCCCTATCAGGCGGTCGAGCTGTTGTTCAATCAGGGTGCGGTGATCACGGGGCTGGTCTACTATCACTTGCCGTTCATGGTGCTGCCGCTGTTCGCGGCGTTGGATCGGTTGGATTCCAGCTATCTGGAGGCCAGCCTCGATTTGGGCGCCGGGCATTGGCGCACCTTCTTTGCCATCACGCTGCCGCTGGCGATGCCGGGGGTGGTGTCGGGGATCATCATCACCTTCATCCCAGCCTTGGGCACCTTCCTGACGCCGGCACTGTTGGGTGGGCCCGACAGTCAGATGATCGGTAATGTGATCGAGAACCAGTTCAAGCACGCCAATGACTGGCCGTTTGGCGCGGCGCTGTCGTTCCTGCTGATGTATGCGACCTTTGCCATCCTGGTCATCCGCGCGGCCTGGAACACGCGGGCGGCCAAGGCCGGGTTGCAAACATCCGAGGATATGGCGGTCTGATGGCGGCGCGGGCAAATCCCCTGGATTACAGCCGCAACCTTTGGCTGCGTGCCGTGCTAGTGGCGACGATCGTTTTTCTCTACACGCCGATCATTTCGTTGATCGTCTTCTCCTTCAACGATTCCCGGCGGACCATCGTCTGGCGCGGCTTTACGACCGACTGGTACGTCAAGGCCTGGAACAATCCGCGCCTATTCGAGGCCTTTTCCAACAGCCTGTTGATCGCCGTGTCGGCCATGATCTTGGCCACCATCATCGGCACCGCCCTGGCCATCGGGCTTTGGCGGTATCGCTTTCCGGCCCGCTCGACGGTGGAAGGGGCGGTGGCCCTGCCGATTGTCGTGCCGGAAATCTGCATGGGTGTGGCGATGCTGGTGTTCTTCGCGCGCATCGGCTGGCCGACAGATTTTCCCTATCCGTTGAACCTGGCCTCGATCACCATCGCCCACACGGCCTTCTGTTTTCCCTTCGTCACCATGGTGGTGCGGGCGAGGCTGGTGCGGTTCGACCGGTCGCAGGAGGAGGCGGCGCGGGATCTCGGCGCCTCGGTCTGGCAGACCTACCGCGACATCATCATCCCCTATCTGCGGCCGGCCATGTTCGCCGGGGCGATGCTGGCCTTCACCCTGTCGCTGGATGATTTCGTCATCACCTTCTTCACCTCCGGGCCCGAGACGGTGACGTTCCCCGTGCTGGTGTATTCGATGGTGCGTTTCAGCGTGACGCCTGAAGTAAACGCAGCCTCGACGGTGCTGATCGTCATCACCGCGTTGGTCGCCATCGGGGCCATGATCGTGCAAGGATGGGGCACAAAGGCAGAAAAAGACCAATGACCGACGACGCTTCCCCCATCATCCGCATTGAAGGCGTGGCCAAGCATTTTGGCGGTGGCGTCATCGCCGTGGATTCGGTGGACCTCGACATCGCCGATGGCGAGTTCTTCGCGCTGTTGGGCCCCTCGGGCTGCGGCAAGACGACGCTGCTGCGCATGCTGGCCGGTTTCGAGACTCCGACAAGCGGCCGCATCTTGCTGGATGGTGAGGACATCACCCATTTGCCGCCCAACCGCCGGCCGGTGAACATGGTGTTCCAAAGCTATGCCGTCTTCCCGCATATGTCGGTGCGGCAGAATGTCGGCTATGGGCTGAAGGTGGATGGCGTCGACCAGCGCGAGACCGACACGCGCGTTGGCGAAGCGCTGGAGATGGTGCGGCTGGGCGAGTTCGGCGAACGGCGGCCTGATGAGTTGTCCGGCGGCCAGCGCCAGCGTGTTGCCTTGGCTCGGGCGCTGATCAAACGGCCCCGGGTGCTGCTGCTCGACGAGCCGCTGTCAGCCTTGGATAAAAAGCTGCGCTCGGAAATGCAGTTCGAGCTGGTGCGCTTGCGCAACGAAGTGGGCATCACGTTCATCATGGTCACCCACGACCAGGAGGAGGCGATGAGCATGTCCGGCCGCATCGGCGTGATGGATGGCGGCCGCATCGTCCAGCTCGGCCGGCCGCAGGACATTTACGAAACCCCGGCCAACCGGTTCGTGGCCGATTTTATCGGGTCGATCAATCTGATGGACGGTACCTTGTCCAACCATGACGGCGCCGAGGCGACAGTTCGCTGTCTGGAGCTAGGCGCCGACATTTCCGTGCAATGCGACGAGCCGGCGGAGATCGGCTCGGATGTTTGTATCGGCGTGAGGCCCGAAAAGGTGCGTCTGGTGCCGGGCGAGGCGGCGGAAAGCGGGCATCACCTGGTCGGGACGCTGATCGAGACCGCTTATTTGGGCGAGCGATCCATCCACCATGTGAAGGTCGGCGAGTCGACGGTCATTCAAGCCAGCGCGCCGAACGATGCGGCAGCCGGGTTCGGGGCGTTTGCCGTTGGCTCGAAGGTCGCCCTGTCCTGGCCGGCGGGCGCCGCCATTCTGCTGAAGCGTCAATGACCGCCGTGCCGGCCGAGGCCGGCTTCTTTATGCCGGCGGAGTGGCATCCGCACGAGCGCTGCTGGATGGCCTGGCCTTGCCGGGAAACGACCTGGAACGCCAAGGCCGGCGCGCGCTTTGGGAACATCGAGACCGCGCGTGAGGCCTTTGGCCAGGTCGCGCGCGCCATCGCGGAATTCGAGCCGCTCACCATGCTTTGCCGGCCGGAAGATGAGGCGGCGGCCAAGGCAGCCTGTGGGTCCGGCGTCGAGACAATGGTCATCGATCTGTCGGACAGTTGGGTGCGGGATACGGGGCCAAGCTTTGTGATCGACGGGAAGGGTGGTCTGGCCGCCGTCGATTGGCAGTTTAACGCCTGGGGTGGGAACTATCCGGGCTTCGAGGCAGACAAGGCGTTGGCGGCTGGATTGGCCGAGAGGATCGATGTGACGGCCTACCACGCGCCGTTCATCTTCGAGGGCGGGGCGGTGCATGTCGATGGCGAGGGCACGGCGCTGGTGGTGGAGGAGTGCATCCTGCATCCCAACCGCAATCCCGGTATGACCAAGGACCGGTTCGAGCATTACATGGCCGACTATCTGGGGGTGCAGAAGGTCATCTGGTTGCCGCTGGGTCTGGAGGATGACGAGACCGATGGGCATGTCGACGAGGTGGCGTGTTTTGCCGCGCCGGGTCATGTGCTGGCGTTGGCGACGGACGACAGCAGCGACGCCAACTATCCTCGGCTGAGGGCGAACTTGGAGATGTTGGCATCGGTGCGGGACGCCAAGGGCCGTGCCTTTGAGGTGACCACCTTGCCGCAGCCAGAGAAGATCAATTACGACAGCGGCATTCGCGTCGCGCTGTCTTACGTAAACTTCTATCCGGCCAATGGCGGGTTAGTGATGCCGGCTTTCTCCGTGCCAGAGGATGACGCCGCCCGGGCCATCCTGCAGTCGGTTTTTCGCGACCGGCGTATCGTGCAGGTCCCCGCCTTTTCCATTGCCCTGGGTGGCGGTTGCATCCACTGCATCACCCAGCAGCAACCCGTCGCCCAATAGCCGTTTGCGGATCGGTTTGACCGGCCATTCGATCATGACCTGATCGGAGGGAAGTGGCTGGACTGTTTCGGCTGTTGCCAGTTTGTCGGACCGGTTTTCGGTGGCCCAGCGAAGCGACAGGCTGTGCCCGCCGGAGCTGAGGCGCTGACCCATGGCGATCAGGACCCGACCGTCTGTCATGCTCAAGAAATGCGGCTTTGGCGGCATCGTGCCGAGATTGGCCGCGACGGTGAACAGGGCGATTTGCGCCGCATCGGTCAGCGGCAGGTTTTGCATCATTTCGTCGAGGAAGCCGCCCAAGGCAATGCGCGGTGGGCAGCAGACGCCGGTTTCCTGCATCATTTGCGAAAACGCAGCATTCGCGCGTATCAGCTTTCCGGCTTGATCCCACAGGCTGAGGGCTTCCGGCGCCGCCTGTATCGCATCGCTCAGGCACAGCAAGGCCTGCATCTGACTGGTCGTGTCCCGCCAGAAAATGGCGGTGGCGTCGACCACCGGCGCCTGTTCAATTTCAAGCCAGCGGCCATCGGCCAGGCGCGTCAGAAATGGGGTTTCGTCGCCGTCGAGATACCGTCGGTAGACAGTGTTCGGCCATTGGGTGATCGCCTGGACCGCATCGGCGCCGGCAATGCCAACCGATTTGGCCAGCAGCACCAAAACGGCGTGGTAGGGCAGACCGACAATTTGGCTCGATCCGGCACAACCACCATGGACGGCGCAGAAGCCATCGGAACAGCTTTGCACCTGATGCCGAGGATCGATCATCAGCAAGCCCGTCCTTGGTTGCCTGCCGAGGCTGGCAAGATGCGCGTGGTCCGTTTCGGGGAGATCTGCTTCAGGGGGATCTGCGGGCAGATTCGGGCGCGCCGTCGCTGCCATGGTGCCGACCTTTAGGTGATTGCGGTTGCGCGGGATCTAACGGCAAATCTGCTAAACCCCTGTTAACCACAATTGAAAGCTGACCTCGCCCGGTGCGGGCTTTTCGCAAAGGGCGCAATGTGACAGCATGTCGGCAAACAGAGGTAGATCAGGGAGCCCGATCACATGACCGCAAAATCACTCGCCGCGGCCGCAGTGCTGGCGGCATTTATGGCCGTACCTGCCTCGGCTCAAGACCTGCCAGATCTGGGCGGTCGGACCGTCGTTGCCGTGACGGAGAACGCCTATACGCCGCTGAACTTCGTCGACCCGGCAACGGGCGAGGGGATTGGCTGGGAATATGACGCGTTCAACGAGATTGCCGCCCGCCTGAATTTCGAGGTCGATTGGCAGCTCAGCAGCTGGGACACGATGATCGAGGCTGTGCGCAACGGCCAGTTCGATGTCGGCATGGACGGCATCACCATCAATGAAGAGCGCAAGGAGCAGGTGGATTTCTCGGACGCCTACATGGTCTCCCAGCAATTCATGCTGGTTCGCGCCGATGAGGAGCGTTTTGGCAACGCCGAAGAGTTTGCGGGTGACGACAATTTCCTGGTCGGTGCCCAGGCCGGCACGACCAATTTCTATGTCGCAGTTTATGACGTGCTGGACGGGGATGAAGCGAACCCGCGCATCAAGCTGTTCGAGACCTTCGGCGCCTCGGTTCAGGCCCTTAAGTCGGGCGATGTCGATACGGTGCTGATGGATAACACCTCGGCCCAGGGATATATCGGGGCCGACCCCGGTGCCTTCAAAGTGGTTGGCGATGCGCTGGGTACCGAGGAATTCGGTTTCATCTTTACCCCCGGTTCCGATCTGGTCGAGCCGATTAACCAGGCGATCGCGGCGATGAAGGCCGATGGAACCCTGGATGCGCTGAACCAGAAGTGGTTCTTCGACTACAACCAGTAAGCTCGCATGACACGCGCTCGGCCGGTCTCGCGGCTGCTTGACCGGCTGAGCTACTGGCTGCTCGCAGCCATCCTGCTGGGCCTGATTTTTCTTTGGCTGATTGTCGGGGATGGTGACTACCGCACGATCTTCAACGCGCTGAGAAAGGGGATCGGGGTCACGCTGTTCGTGACCTTTATCGCCTTTTTCTTTGCGATGGTTCTGGGACTGGTGGTCGCGCTGGGCCAGGCCTCGCGCTCGCGGGTTCTGCGCGAGATTGCCACGTTCTATGTCGAGATCGTTCGCGGCATCCCGATCCTGGTGCTGTTGTTCTATATCGCCTTCGTCGGCGCGCCGCAGATCGTTGCGCTGGTCAACTGGGTCCTCGGGCCGTTTATCGCCAATGGAATGATGGAGGCGTTCTCGGTCCGCGACTTCAACTTTACCTGGCGGGCCATCTTCGCCCTGACGATCAGCTACAGCGCTTTTATCGCGGAGATCTATCGCGCCGGCATCGAGGCGGTGCATGAGGGGCAGCGCGAGGCCGCGGCTTCGCTGGGGCTGTCGCGGTGGCAGACCATGCGGCTTGTCGTGCTGCCGCAAGCCATCCGCATCATAATTCCGCCTTTGGGCAATGATTTCGTCGCCATGATCAAGGATTCGGCGCTGGTGTCGGCGCTCGGTGTGCAGGACATCACCCAATTGGGGAAGGTCTATTCGTCCTCCACGTTCCTGTTCTTCGAGACCTATAACGTGGTGGCGTTTCTCTATCTGGTCCTGACCGTCAGCCTGTCGCTGATGGTGCGGGCGTTGGAGCGGTTTCTCAAGCGGGGCTCGACTCCCGGTTAGGGTTTCTTGCGTTTCGTGCGCTTTTTCCTGGCACCGCGCAGCCCCGCTTCGATCGCCAGCCGTATCCAAGCCTCGAATTGATCTTCGTCATCGAGCATGTCGGGCGGCGCATCGTAGTAGGACATGGTCGACTCCTTGTCCGGATAGGGCTTGAACGGCGCGCTTCCGACTTCCTCGAATGTGGCGCGCGTTGCTTCGTCGACCTTCAGGTAGAGCACCTCGTCCGCCACGATCGCCATGACAACGCCGTCTAGATACAAGCCCCAGCCGCCGAACATGAACCGCGCCGAGGGCTCGCCGAATTTCGCAAGTTTCTCAAGCAGGGTATCGACGAACTCGCTCCGCTGGGGCATAGGCTTGTCTGCATTTTGATATTTCGAAAGTTCTCCATGATGAACCGATATGCTGTGGGTTCAATGATTGCTGAGGCTTTCGGCCCGCTTGAATTCAAAGGATGCCTAAATGGCCGTTGATCCCTATGGAGCCTTTGTGCGCGACGTGGACGTGCGCATTGACGGTGCGTCAGATGGCCCGCTGAGCGGATTGACCTTTGCGGCCAAGGATTTATTCGATATCGAAGGATTTCCAACCGGTGCGGGAAATCCGACCTGGCTGGCGACCCATGGTCCTGCGAAACGAACGGCCCCTGTCGTCCAACGTCTGCTTGATGCGGGCGCCCGCCTGATCGGCAAGACCCACACCGACGAGATGGCGTTCTCGTTAAACGGAGAGAATCACCACTACGGCACGCCAACCAACCCGGCCGCACCGGACCGGATACCGGGTGGATCCTCATCCGGATCAGCCGTCGCTGTCGGGAGTGCGTTGGTCGATTTCGCGCTTGGGACGGACACGGGAGGGTCGGTTCGCCTGCCTGCTTCATTCTGCGGGATTTACGGGATCAGACCGACACACGGGGCCGTGCCCATCGACGGTGTATTTCCGCTGGCGCCGAGCCTGGATGTCGTCGGATGGTTTACGCGCGACGCTGAAACCTTGCGCCGCGTCGGATCGGTGCTGTTGCCGCCACTTGACGTACCAAGGCCACCATCCCGCGTGAGGGTTTTGGGGGATGGGTTTCGCATTACCGAGCCAGAGACCGCCGCCGTGCTGAACGACAGGCTGGATCAGCTCTCGGACCGTCTGCCACCAATTGAGGAGGTTCGCCTGCCGGTCGCCTTGTTCGATGAGTGGCTGATTCATTTCCGGGCCATCCAGTTTCACGAAGTCTGGGAAACCCATGGGGCCTGGGTTACTGACGCCGATCCGGAATTCGGGCCGGGGGTGAAAGAGCGGTTTGAGATGGCGCGCGCCATGCCTATTGGCGCGGTCGCCGCAGCCCAGAAATTCAGGGAGCGCATCAAGGAGGCTCTTGCGGAACTGGTCCCAAAAGGCACCGTTTTGGTGCTGCCAACCTCGCCCTGTCCAGCCCTGCCGATTGGTATGCCGCCGGACCAAAATGAGGCGAGCCGAGAGGCGCGATTGAAATTGCTGTGCATCGCCGGCCTGGGCGGCCTGCCGCAGGTCAGTGTCCCTGCCGGGGAGGTCGATGGCGTGCCAGTCGGCCTATCCTTCATCGGGGCGCCGGGTGAGGACCAGAACCTTTTGGCGTTCGTTTCCTGGCAGCGCGGCGTGGTTGTCGCCTAGGCTTCCGGCTGCCCGACTTCCCTGAGATCGCGAGCGAGAAAGGCCGCGAGTATCAGCAAACCGGCGACAATGCCGGCAACGCCAGCCCACGCCCAGGCGTTGTTGGCCTGACCAAGCACGAACGCCCCAACCAATCCGCCGATGTAATAGAAAGTGAGATAAAGTCCGTTCGCGGCAGCCCTGTTGGTCTTTGCCGTGCGGCCGACGAATCCGGTTGCCGCTGCTTGGGCGAAGAATGTCCCGGACCCTATTACTGCCAACCCGATCAGGACGGGAACCAGGGATGGCGATAGCGTCATGGCCAAGCCAGCTAGAGCTGCTGCCACGGACGCCCAAAAAACGGGCCTCGGTCCCCAGCGACGGACGGCGCCACTTGCCAGCGGCGTGGTGAACAGCGCGGGCGCGAAGACCAGATAAACCAAGCCCAATGCCGCCGGCGGTACGCCAAGGTTCTCGACTAGGTGCAGATTCACGTAGGTGAACACGCCGACAAAGACGAAAAGGATGACAAACCCCAGGGCGAAAGCGGCCCGCAATTCAGCCCGACCAATGTGCGCGCGCCACGCCTGCAAGGGTGATCCGCCGCGTATGGGCTTCTGCTCGTCATTCGGCCCTATCAAGATCAGGGCTACTGCTGCGCCGAGTAGATTGAGCACGGCGAAGAAGGCGAAGGATCCGGTCAGTCCGGCAATGTCGGCCGATGATACGGCCAGCAGCCGTCCGAACAGGTTCGAGGCGACGTTGCCGGTGATGTAGGCGGCCATGGCCCCGCTGGCCGCCGTGATGTCGCACTGTTCGGACAGGTAGGTCATGGTCAGCGTGAAGGCCGCTGCCATGAAGACGCCTTGGGCAACCCGCAGCGCCATAAAGGCCCAGACACTGTCGACAAAGCCCAGCAAAAAGGTCGGTAGGGACAACAGTGCCAGGCTGATCCAGATTCCACGTTTGCGGTCAATCCGGTCGGCGAACCAGGCGACCGTCAGACCGGAGGCTGCCATGCCGAAGGTTGAGGCGTTGACCGCAACGCCCATGGTCCCTGTGTCTGTGCCGAATGCCTCGACCAGCCTTGGCAACAAAGCCTGGCTACCGAACAAATCGATCAGCGTCAGAAAACTGACGATGCCGATGATGGTGCTGCGGCGCACGACATCGCGCGGCCGTTCGCCGCGCAGCGCCCCCTGAACAACGTGAAGCATGGGTCGGCCTTGCCTGTGCGATCAGGGCTGGTGGATGTCGTAGCCGAGCAGCTTGACCACGCTGTCGGATTTGTTCTCCCACCAGTGCTTTACGCCTTCGGCCTCAACTGAAACCTCGCCGGCTTTGTAGACATGGGGTTCGTCATCGTCCGAACGGTGTTCGATGATCTCGCCCTCCAGGACATAGATCATGCTGGGTCGATTGGCATGGCTGTGCACGGGCACGATCCCACCGGGCTGGATTTCCCAGTAGCGCAGCCGCATGAATCGGCCATCCATGCCTGGAATTTCCGGTCCCAGATCGATTTCACCGATCGTCTCGTTGGACAGACCCTTGCCCTTCGTGGGGCCAGTGAAATCGTCTTGTGCCCATGCCGTGTTGACACTGGCAGCTACGACGAGCGCTAGCGCCGTGCCGACAACCAATCCTTTTGCAATCGTCATCTATCCGTATCTCCAATGTCGCTAGTCGTGGGGCAGGGCGCCGATGCCTTGAAACATTTCGCGCACATCAACGCTGGACTTCTTGCCCAGATCGTCGAAGTGGCGGTCCAGCCATTGTCCGGCGGCATCGCGGCCCATCTCGAACAGGTGCTTCAGGAACTCCCATTCGGCATTAAGCTTGGACGATGCCCCCAACGGCCGCATACGCTTGCGGGCGTGGATAATGTGAATGTGCATGCGGCGGTATTCGTCTGGGTCGAGTTTGCCGCTGTCCAAAAGCCGTTTGACGAAATCGATGGAGCGTAATTCGTGCAACAGGGCGCTGTTGAAGGTGATCTCGTTCACCCGGTTATGAATGTCTGACGCTGTCGTCGGTGTTTCTTCGCGCTTGATCGGGTTGATCTGCACGATGACGATGTCGTCGGCCGGGCTGCCATGGAAGAACGGGAACAGCGGCGGATTACCCATGTAACCGCCATCCCAATAGGGTTCGCCATCGATCTCGACCGCCTTGAACAGGAAGGGCAAACAGGCCGATGCCATGAGCGCGTCTAGAGTAATTTCTTCCCGTTCGAAAACCCGGACGCGCCCTGTTACGACGTTGGTGGCACCCACAAAGATGCCCATGTCGACGCAAGCGCGGACCTTCTCAAAATCGACAATCTCCTCGACCAGGGATCGAAGCGGGTTGTGGTCGAAAGGATTTAAATCGTAGGGCGACGCAACCCGCTGCAGGATGTTGAAATATTGGTAGCCCAGCGAGGAATCGAGGGACCACGAACCGGAAAGCTGGGCGAAGATCGATCTTTGAATAGGGCTGCCGCGACCGGCTCGGCTGACGGCCTGCCAAAATTCTGCCAGTCGTTGCCGTGCGCCAATGGCGCCGTTTTCGAACATGCCTTGGGCGGCGACGACCGCGTTCATGCCGCCGGCCGAGGTTCCACTGACAGCCTCGATCCAGATGCGGTCATCCTCGAAAAGGCGATCCAACACGCCCCAGGTGAAGGCACCGTGCGACCCGCCACCCTGAAGGGCGATGTTGACTGATTTTTCGTGCTTATCGCTGCGTCGGGATGTCTTTCGCGGTTTTACGGGCATGGGATTTTCTTTAGATTGAGACGCCTGACGGCGGTCGACTATTCACTCACTATGCTGCGATGCAACATAGGGCATGCGGCAGGGGTGACTATTCACAATCGCGCCATGGTTCGGTGAGTTCGGCGCCATATTGCTGCAACATCGGCCTTGCCCGCAGTCCGACCGGTGCCTTAAGCTATTCCGTTGCGACCGCTTTGTTTTTTCTTCAATCCAGCGAGCATCTTATGGGCCCGGTCACCGATGTATTTTTACCGATTGCCCTTGGATTCATCATGTTCTCGTTGGGGTTGGGTCTGACCTTCTCGGACTTTGCGCGGGTTGCCATACAACCGCGGGATTTCATCGTCGGCGCCGTTTCGCAAATCGTCCTGTTGCCGGCCGTTGCTTTTGTCCTGATCGGACTGTGGACGATGCCGCCCGAACTAGCCCTTGGGGTGATGATCATCGCCGCCGCGCCAGGGGGTGTTACATCGAACATCCTGACGGCCTTTGCGCGTGGCGACGTTGCGCTGTCGATCTCACTAACGGCGGTGATCAGCTTGCTGAGCGTGTTGACGATCCCGCTTATCGTCGTCTTTTCCTACGGATACCTTATGGGAACCGGAACGACGGACGACATTTCGGTCACCGGCACGGCCATAAGTGTCTTTATCATCGTTGCCGTTCCAGTGTTGTTGGGACTCTTGTTCCGCAGGTTCATGAGCGGTCCGGCCGTGCGAATTGAGCCGCTGACCCGCAAGGTTTCTGCCGTCTTGTTCTTGATCGTTCTTGCAGGAGCGATCCTTCAGGAGCGGGCAAACATCGTCACCTATTTCTCGCAGGCTGGCTTGATCACATTGGTATTGAACGTGGTCATGATGGCGCTGGCCTATGCGATTGCCCAAATCTGCGCGACCGGTGTGCGCCAACGTATCGCCATCGCCATAGAGTGCGGATTGCAGAATGGAACGTTGGCCATCGCCGTCGCGACGCTCCTGTTCGGTGGCGGGCTGACAATCGTTCCAGCGGCGACCTACAGCTTGATCATGTTTGCGACCGCGCTGATTTTCATCGCCTTCTTGCGGCGCCAGGTGCCGGACGCCCAGCCAAGCGCCGCATAGGGCTGCTTCAACTGTCGTAGTCGATCAGACAGTGCACCGGCAGGTCGAGTTTTTGACGGCCTTGCAGGAAATTCAACTCGATGATGCAGGCAACGGCAGCCACATTGGCCCCGACGGACCGTAGCAAGTTGATCGACGCCGCCATGGTTCCGCCCGTTGCCAACAGATCGTCCATCACGACGACCCGCTGGCCAGGCTCAATCGCGTCCGCCTGAATTTCCAGCGTGTCCTGTCCGTACTCCAAGTCATAGGTGAAAGTGCGTGTTTCGCCAGGCAGCTTTCCCTTTTTGCGCAGCATGGCGAATCCCAGCCCCATGGTCAGTGCCAGGGGCGCCGCCGTCAGGAACCCACGCGACTCAATCCCGACCAGGAGGTCCGGTTTGTAGGGAGATACGGTTTCCGATAGCCGTTCGACCGTTGTGCGCCAGGCTTCGGGATGTGCCAACAGGGTGGATATGTCATAAAAGAGAATGCCCGGGGTGGGAAAATCGGGAACCGTGCGGATATGATTTTTGAGGTCCATGGCAGACAGGCCGGAATCAGTGGGTGGGACAAACCCTTCCCAGCGTCGGTCTGCATAGGCGTCCTGTCAATCGCAACGGCTTGCCCGGACAGCGTTTTTTTTGACTGGGCCGCCGAATGACAGCCGTCATCGGCCAATCTCCCCAGCGAACGCCAAGCGTCAGCCGATACTCCGATGGTGGCCAGGCGCGCCTAGACGTACAGTACCGGGAGGATGGCCTAGAACTTGTTGCCGTCGGTCCGTGGACGATGGACGGCATTGCGACCGTGAACGAGCAGCTGCATGCCTTGACGTCGGGTAAGGATGTCCGACCGGTCGCGCGGGTTACCGTCGATCTCGGTCAGGTGTCGCGCTTGGACACCACCGGGGCCTGGTTGATCAAGCGTGCTGCCGATGTCTGGTCGGCCGATGGGGCGCAGGTCAGTTTTCACAACGCAGCCCAGGATCGGCTGGCCTTGTTGGAATCGGTTGCCCGTTGCGAACCAGACACGGAAGTCACGCGCAAAAGCCTGCCGAGGCTTGTCGAGATTGCCGACCGGACCGGTCAGGCGACGTTGCTTGTCCTCAACGAGGCGGCGGCGCTGACGGGGTTCTTTGGGCTGATCGTCCTCCGGCTTGGCGGGCTTTTTCGGCATCCAAGCCGGCTGAGGCTCACCTCCGTGCAGTTTCACATGGAGGCCACCGGGCTGAACGCCATCCCCATCGTGCTCTTGCTCTCCTTCCTGGTTGGGGTGGTGATCGCCTATCAGGGGGCGCTGCAACTGCGCCAGTTCGGCGCGGAAGTCTTTACGATCGACCTGCTTGGCTTTTCCGTTCTGCGCGAGCTGGGTGTGCTGATCACCTCGATCATCGTCGCGGGCCGGTCCGGGTCCGCCTTTGCCGCGCAAATCGGCACCATGAAGGTGAACGAGGAAGTCGATGCCATGCAGACAATGGGGCTGGATGTCATCGACTATCTGGTTCTGCCGCGCGTGATCGCCCTGATGCTGACCTTGCCGTTGTTGGTCTTTATGGCCAACCTGGTCGCGATCTTGGGCGGCGCCTTTATCAGCTGGGTGGTTCTGGATATCGAGTTCGGCATTTTTCTGCGCCGCTTGCGCGATTCCGTGGACGTGACCCAGCTTTGGGTCGGCCTGGTCAAGGCGCCCGTATTTGCCTTCGCGATAGCGATGGCCGGTTGTTACGAAGGGTTGAAAGTGAAAGGCAGCGCGCAAAGCGTCGGCCAGAAAACGACCGCAGCGGTTGTCGAAGCGATTTTCCTGGTGATCGTCTTGGACGCGGCTTTTTCCATCTTGTTCGCGTTTTTGGGAATTTGACCATCTTGGCCCAACCCGTCATCTCCGTTCGCTCCTTGCGCACGCAGTTCGGCCCCCAGGTTATTCACGATGGCCTGGATCTCGATGTCATGCGGGGTGAGATCCTGGGCGTCGTTGGTGGTTCGGGGACCGGCAAATCGGTGCTTATGCGCGAGATTATCGGGCTGATAAAACCAGCGGCCGGTTCGATTTCCGTCTTTGGACACGACGTCACCGAACAGACAGAAGCCGAACAGCGGGATATGCAGCGGCGCTGGGGCGTCTTGTTTCAGGACGGTGCGCTGTTCAGCGCGCTAAGCGTGGCGGAGAACATTCAGGTGCCGTTGAGGACCTACACCGACCTGCCCGATCCACTGCTGGACGATGTGGCGCGCATCAAGATCCATATGGTCGGGTTGGCACCTAATGCCGCGACGAAATTGCCGTCGGAGCTTTCGGGCGGGATGCGCAAAAGGGCGGGTCTCGCGCGTGCCCTGGCACTGGATCCCGACATCGTGTTTCTGGACGAACCGACCGCCGGTCTAGACCCGATCGGTGCGCATGCCTTTGACGAGCTGATCCTGAAGCTGCGGGCGGCCCTGGGCCTCACTGTTGTGATGATCACCCACGACCTCGACAGTCTTGCGCGCCTGTGCGACCGTATCGCCGTGCTTGTCGACCGGAAGGTGGTCGTCGATACGATGGCGAATTTGATGAAGATCGATCACCCCTGGATCCAGGACTACTTCCACGGACCGCGCGCCCGCGCCGCCTTTGGCGAGGGTGAGACGGTCGAGACGGGCTAAGCGCCACCGTTCCGTGGAAACGCGTGCGAATACGGTCGCCGTCGGCGCCTTCGTCCTGATCGGGATGATTTTACTCGGCATTTTCGTTCTTTGGTTGAGCCGCGCGAGCCTCGATGAGGTTTCCGAGCGTTACACCGTCTATTTCTCGGAATCGGTGGCCGGATTGCAGCAAGGAAGCCGCGTTTTGTTCCGCGGAGTTCCAGTGGGTGAGGTATCCCGGATCACATTGGAACCCGATCCACCCCATCGAGCCGATGTCACGATCGAATTGCGCGAGGATACGCCGGTGCTTGTCGGAACGGTTGCGCAGCTTTCCAGCCAGGGTTTGACGGGGATCGCCCAGATCGAACTTCAAGGGCGGATTGAAGGCGGTGAGAGGCTGGAAGCCCTGGAAGGCGAGCGGTTTCCCGTCATTCCCTCCCGTCAGTCAGCCCTGGGCGCGGTTCTGACCTCCTTTCCCGACCTGCTGGAGCGGGCGACGGTTTTGGTCGATCGGGCCAGCGCATTCGTTTCCCCCGAGAATGAGGCCCTGTTTCGGGAACTGACGACCGAGATGGCGCTCGTGGTGAGCGTGTTTTCCGAGCGCGGTGATTTGATCGGCGAGCTGTTGGACGATTCCAGCGGCCTGGTTTCCAATCTCGATGGCCTTGTCGCGGAGTTGCGCGTGGATTCGGCTCGGGTGAGCGACAGCGTTGACAATGCGTTGAACGCGGTGACCCGAAATGCCGATGACGTATCGGCGAGCTTCATCGAAATGGCCGACTCGATTTCGGAAGCGGCGGATACGCTGGACGGCGTCGTAAGCGCCAGCGCTGACGGCATTACCGATTTCGCGACATCCGGGCTGTACGATATCGGGTTGCTGGTGACCGATTTGCGGGGCCTTTCCAAGGATCTCTCGCGCCTGGCGCGCCGGCTGGAACGCAATCCAACCGAGGTCATTTTTGGGAACAGCAGTCAGGGAGTGTCTGTCCAATGAGCCGGCCCTTAGGCCGCCGGCCGATGATTGCCTTTGCGATGCTGGGATTACCCGGCTGCACCGGATTGATCGTGCCCGATGCGCCAAAGCTCTACACCCTCACGCCCAAAAGCACCTTTGATGAGGATATTCCGGTCGCTGAGTGGCAACTGCTGATCGAACCTCCCTTCGCGGCGGCTGCGTTGAATACGGTTCGAATTGCTTATCTGCCGACCATCACCTCCGTCGACTATTTCGCCGGCGTCGCATGGACGGATGTGGCGCCGCAGATGGTCCAAACGCTCGTTGTTGAGAGTTTCGAGAATTCCGGGCGCATTGTGGCCGTCGGTCGGGAGACAGTGGGCTTGCGCGCGGACTTCGTGTTGAGCACCGAGCTTCGGGAATTTCAAGCCCAGCGCGACCGGGACGGTGCCTTGATCGTCAATGTAAATGTCAATGCCAAGCTGATCGGTGAGTTTCGCCGTTCAATCGTCGCCAATATGAGTTTTTCTTCTCTCTACAAGGTGAATGGGGAGGGATTTAACGCAATCATCGCGGCCTTTGACGAGGCGTTGGGCAAGGTATTGCGGGAAATGGTCGGTTGGACGCTGCGTCAGGGCAATGCCGCATTTGCCGCCGGGTTGAACGATGCGGAAGGCAGCTGACTGGACAGCGCGTCATCAAGTCGGTGTCATGTGCGCCCCCAATGGTGGGCGCTTTCAACCCACCGACCACCCAGCCATCCCGATGACTCCGCAAGCATTGGCTGACACTGCGGAAGCCTGCGTCACGGCGGGCGCAGGCGCGTTCCACTTTCATGTCCGTGACGATCAAGGAAGGCACAGCCTGGATGCCGGACGGTATCGGGAGGCTACCGCCGCCATGCGGGACCGTGTCGGTCCCGATGTGCATCTTCAGGTCACGACCGAGGCTCAGGGCCGATTCACGCCGCAACAACAAGTTGCATTGATCCACGCGCTTGTGCCGGACGGCGTTTCCATAGCCCTGCGCGAGATCCTGCCCGAAGATCGATCCGATGCGGGATGGGCGCGCCAAGTTAGCGAACTCTTCGCGTGGATGGATGGAGCTGGTGTCGCCCATCAGCTGATCCTCTATCGTCCCGAGGAGTTGGATCGCCTGGAGCGTTTGCGCAAAGACGGCGTGCTGCCACCGCCACCGTCCTCACTATTGTTTGTCTTGGGCAGCTATGATCCGCCAACGGCCGCGGACTCGCTCGGATTGCTAGCGTTCCTAGCCAAGGCGAACGCCCTAGACCGTTGGTGGATTGCAGCTTTTGGGCCGGAAGAGGGCCGCTGCACATTGACGGCGGCACTTCTGGATGGTCATATTCGCTTAGGGTTTGAAAACAACTTCAACCTGTTGTCCGGTGCCCGGGCGCCGGACAATGCATCGCTGGTTCGAGAGACGACCACCATGCTGGCAAGTATGGGTTTGCGAGTTTCGGATCCAAAGACGACCAGACGACTGCTGGAAAAACCCGGTACATGATCCTCCTTTCGACATAATGGAGGATTGCAACAAATTAAGGTCGGCGGGATCTCCGGCGTTCATTTGGAAATCACCGTCGGTCAATGGTTTGGGGATGGCGTCAAAGTCAATTGGCGTCGCACAAAAAGGTATCAGGAGAAACTATGCGCAAAAACCTAGTGGCCGCAGCCGTTGTGGCAGTTGCAATGGGTTGCGGATGGCAAGGCGGCGCCGTTGCCCAGGAGTTTTTCACCATCGGAACAGGTGGTGTCACTGGCGTTTATTATCCGACCGGCGGTGCAATCGCCCGGCTGGTAAACAAAGACAAGGACCGGCATGGGTACCGACTGTCAGTCGAAAGTACGGGCGGGTCGGTCTACAACCTAAACGCGATCGGCACGGGTGAGCTGGATATGGGCGTGGTTCAGTCCGACTGGCAGTACCATGCCTATAACGGCACCCATGAAAACTTCGAACAGGCCAATCCGGAACTGCGCGCGCTGTTTTCCGTGCATGGTGAGCCGTTCACGGTTGTTGCTCGTGCGGATTCGGGCATCGCGACGATTGAGGATCTTGCCGGCAAGCGGGTGAACATCGGCAATCCCGGTTCCGGGCAACGCGGCACAATGGAAGTGCTGATGGAAGCGATGGGCTGGACCACCGATACGTTCAGCCAAGTATCCGAGCTGAAGTCTTCGGAGCAAAGCCAAGCGCTGTGCGACAACAACTTCGACGCGATGGTCTTCACGGTCGGTCACCCCTCCGGTTCCATTCAGGAAGCAACGACCACCTGCGAAACGGTTTTGGTCACGGTGCAAAACGATGCGGTCGCCGGTCTGGTCGAAGCCAACCCCTATTACGCCAATGCAACCGTCCCAGGCGGCATGTATGATGGAAACCCAGACGATGTGATGACCTTCGGCGTGAAGGCGACATTCGTTTCCTCCACGGCCATGCCGAACGAGGTAGCCTATGAGGTCGTCAAGGCGGTGTTCGACAATTTCGAGGATTTCCAGCGTCTGCATCCCGCCTTCGCTAACCTTGTCAAGGATGACATGGTTGCCGATGGGCTGAGCGCTCCGCTCCATGACGGCGCGCGGCAGTATTTTGAAGAAGCTGGATTGCTTTAGGTTGTGCATTTCAACCCGGGCCCCGTTGAGTATGGGGCCCGGGTTCATCCTCGATTGACAGCGATGACGGCTGTAGTCCGTCCAGCCGGCGTCGCGTGCTCGTCCAATTAGATAGTAACGGGGCAGGCTAGATGTCGCATTCTGGTGATGAAGGCTCGCGTCCACAGACCGGTCAACCGCTGTCGACGGAGGAGTTAGACGAGCTTGTCGCTTCCTCCGATACCGGAGGCCGCCAGCCAAGCAATGCGGCCGTCGGCCAAACAATTGTTATCGTTGCCGCAGCTTGGTCCGTTTTTCAGCTTTGGATTGCCTCACCGCTGCCGTTCATTACCGGCTTCGCCATCCTTAGCGACAGCCAGGCAAGGCCAATTCATTTAGCGTTCGCGACGTTCCTGGCATTCCTTGCCTTTCCCGCGTTCGCCAAATCTCCCCGGGACCGTGTTCCCGTAACCGATTGGGTGCTGGCGGCGGCCGCTGTCTTTTGCCTTGGATATCGCTTCTGGTTTTATCGCGAGCTGGCTGATCGACCCGGTCTGCCGACGACCTTGGATATCGTGGCGTCGGTCGTCGGGATCCTTGTGCTGTTGGAGGCCACTCGTCGGACTCTTGGCCCGCCTCTGGTAATCGTGGCCGCCGTCTTTCTAACTTATGTTTTCTTTGGGGATGCGGCCTGGGTCCCGGATGCCATTCGCTGGGCGGGCGCCTCGCTCAACAAGGCCATGGGCCATATGATGCTGACCGAGGAGGGCGTGTTCGGCATCGCGCTTGGGGTGTCGACCAAGTTCGTCTTTCTGTTCGTTCTGTTCGGCTCGCTGCTCGATAAGGCAGGGGCCGGAAACTATTTCATCCAGGTCGCGTTTTCCCTGCTGGGCCATCTCCGCGGCGGGCCTGCCAAGGCTGCTGTCGTGGCCTCCGGGATGACCGGTCTGATCTCTGGGTCTTCGATCGCCAACGTCGTGACGACGGGGACCTTCACCGTGCCGCTGATGAAGCGGGTCGGTTTTTCCTCAGAGAAAGCCGGTGCGGTCGAGGTCGCCAGTTCGGTCAATGGCCAGATCATGCCGCCCGTGATGGGGGCGGCCGCATTCCTAATGGTCGAATATATCGGCATTCCCTACACGGACGTGATCAGGCACGCCTTCCTGCCGGCGGTTATTTCCTACATTGCGCTGATCTACATCGTGCATCTCGAGGCGATGAAGGCGGGTATGCAGGGCCTGGAGAAGCGTCCGGATCCTCGGTCAACGAGCCAGCGCCTGTTGGCGTGGGGCATCATCGTCTGCTCGATCCTCATCGTCGCCGGTGGGACTTACTTCATCGTTGAAACCCTCAAGCCCATCCTGGGCGCCATCGGGCCATGGTTTTTTGGCAGCGTTTTGATGGCCGTTTATGTCGGTCTGGTCTGGTTTGGGGCGCAGTATCCCGAGTTGGGCATGGATGATCCGAACTCTGAGATCGTGACCCTTCCCGAGGTCGGGCCGACGGTCAAATCGGGCCTGCATTTCATCCTGCCGATCCTCGTCTTGGTCTGGTGCCTGATGATCGAGCGGCTGTCACCCGCACTCTCAGCGTTCTGGGCGGCGGCCTTCATGATCGTCATCATCTTAACCCAGCGGCCGCTCTTCGCCTTGTTCCGGGGACGAGGCGCGTTGGGTGGTGCCGGGATGCGGGGCCTGGAGGATCTGTTCAATGGTCTGGTGACCGGCGCCCGAAACATGATCGGCATCGGCATTGCCACGGCAACGGCCGGCATCATTGTCGGCACCGTCACGTTGACGGGCGTCGGACTGGTGTTGGCCAACTTTGTCGAGATCCTGTCGGGCGGCCATGTCCTGATCATGCTGATTTTGGTTGCCGTGCTCAGCCTGATCCTGGGCATGGGATTGCCGACGACAGCCAACTACATTGTGGTTTCCTCGCTGATGGCGCCGGTTGTCGTTGCCCTGGGGGCCAAGAGCGGTCTGATCGTGCCGCTGATCGCAGTGCACTTGTTTGTCTTCTATTTCGGCATCATGGCCGATGTGACGCCACCCGTGGGCCTTGCCTCATTCGCGGCAGCAGCTGTGTCCGGGGGAGACCCGATCAAGACCGGGTTCACCGCCTTTTTCTATTCCATGCGGACGGCCGCTTTGCCGTTCATCTTCATCTTCAACACCGAACTGCTGCTGATTGGCATTACCGGCCCGATTGATCTGGTGATCACCGTGGTGACGGCGACGATAGCGATGCTTGTGTTCGCGGCCGCGACGCAAGGATTCTTTGTTACTCGAAGTCGAATCTGGGAATCGCTTGTGCTGCTGCTGATCTCGTTCACCCTGTTCAGGCCGGGCTTTTGGATGGATATGGTGGTACCGCCATTCCAGGAAGCACCAGGCGGGCAGGTTCTTGAGGTCATCGCGAACAAGCCCGCCGGCAGCGATGTGCGCATGGTCGTCAATGGCATCAACATCGACGGGGACGAGGTGACCAAGACCGTCGTGCTGCCACTGGCCGACGAAGGAACGCCGGATGAACGGCTCGAACCAGCGGGCCTGACATTGCGAACGGAAGGCGACCAGGCCTTTGTCGATACGATCGCGTTCGATGGGCAGGCAGCCGACGCCGGCGTCGACTTCGATTTTGAAATTCTGACGGTGCAGGCGCCCGGCAACCAACCTCCGAAGGACCTTTTTCTGATCCCGGCGCTCGCTCTGTTGGCCGGCATTTGGTGGCTGCAGAGAGGTCGCCGCGCCCGAGCGGAGGCCTAGGCTATGTACCGAAGAATCCTTCTGCCCATCGACCTGAGTGAGGAGCACTCCTGGGCGAAGGCGCTGCCCACGGCGATTGCCAGCGCAAAGGCCTATGGCGCTGAACTCTGGATCATGACCGTTGTGCCTGATTTCGGCATGTCCATCGTCGCCCAACAGTTCCCCGCCGATTTCGAGGAAGCGGCGATGAAGGAAGCGACCGAACGGCTTGAGGACTTTGTCGACCGAAACGTGCCCTCGGACACGCCGGTTCACCGGATGGTGGGCCACGGTTCGATCTATCGCGAGATCCTTGCCTCAGCCGATACGATCAACGCGGACCTGATCATCATGGGATCGCACCAGCCGGCGCTTCAGGACTACCTTCTTGGCCCCAACGCGGCGCGGGTCGTCCGGCACGCCAGTCAGTCGGTTATGGTCGTTCGCGACTGACCATCGTTGTTTCAGGCATATCCCTTGTTGGCCAGTACGCGATAGGTGCTGCGAAGGGCGCCGCGATCGACGTAACAGCCTCTCAGGTGGCGCTTGCCGCTTTCGGCGCTGAACGCCTCGCGCCCATGGGCAATTCGATGATTGTCAAAGACAAGGCACTCGCCCGCATTCAGGCGAAAGCGGGTGATGAAGCGACCATCCTGTAATGTGCGCATAAATCGGCAATAGGCGGGGTAGTATCGGTCGAGCAGGTTCTGGGGCAGGTCCATCACGTCGTAGATGTGACGCGAGATCGTCAGGCCTGAGACGCTGCCATCACGGTCCAATTCAATCACGCGCTGGTGGGCGCGATAATCCCATTCGTCTTGCTGTCGGAAGAACGGGATCTCGTACGTCGCCAGTAGATCGAAATCTGCCGGGTTCTCCTTTCGGAAAGCTTCGGCGGCGGCCGCACCGTCGAGGATCAAACTAAAGCCGCCATCGACCGAATTGGCGCGGCAATGCAGGAACTGAACGCCCGGAGCCAGCTGTTCGCTGGGCAGGTCGGTGTGCATTTCCAACGCGTGCGCCGTATAGGCGAGATTTGTCGGCTTGATTTCGAACTGGACATCGAAGAAATAGCCATCCGTCGTCGGGGTCACCGGTCCGAGCGCCGTGGCCAGCCGTTCTAGCCCGGCGTCGCTATCCTCCATGTCGGTAACCAGAGCGATGCCGTCCTCGATCAAGGCGCGCGCCAGCCGTGCGAGGGTGGCGCGGTCCGAATCAAGGGTGGGTTGGGACACGCGGACAAACGAGTCCAGCTGATCAGCATACCAAAGCCTGCGCGGCAGCGTCGCAGGGTCGGGAGCGCGGCCGTCGATCGCCCATTGGTCGAGCCAGTCGATGGCGAAATGGGAAACGTGATCCTCGCCGCGCCAGATGATGTTAAGCGTGTCGTCCCGTTGTTGGACCTGTGCCGGATAGGGCGCAGCGGTCAGTCTCGTCACATCGAAGATCCGTTCCCTTGTCTGGGGATCGAACGAGGAAGGGCAGTTGTCCCGCAACCAGTAGTAGTTGAAATAGGCAGGTCCTGATGGCAACTCGAGGGTCAATCCAGCCTCGGCGAGAAGCACCGGTTTGGTTTCTGTCTCAGTGACTTCCTGAGACTTACTTTGAGATTGTCTGGCGCGGGGGTTGTTCATGGTCAGCTCCCTCCGGTTTGCGTCGGTATTTGGTCGACACGACGCCTTTCCCGCGATCTTGGGCCAAGATTGCCGTCGCGTGAAGATCATATGACCAGTGAACCGTCGCGCTGGTCTCAGTTTTCCATGATTTGACAGCACCCCCTAGCGCCGGGCAGCATAGGCGCAACAAAAAGACAAAGCGTCCAACCATTGGGGGGCAAATGGCTGACGCGAGAACCGTCGTTGACGTAGACGGCGTCTGGAAAATTTTTGGCGATCGCGCTGATGAGGCGTTGGCGTCCGTTCGGTCCGAAGGAATTGGCAAGCCTGAGGTCTTGGAACGGTTCGGCTGTGTCGTTGGCGTTCAGGATGCGAGCTTCTCTGTCGAAGAGGGCGAAATCTTCTGCATCATGGGGCTGTCGGGCTCGGGAAAGTCTACCCTTGTCCGCCACGTCAACCGGCTGATCGAGCCTACGGCCGGAACCATCAAAATCGATGACAAGGATGTCGGGGCGCTCGATCCAGAAGCGCTGCGCATGCTGCGCGCGGAGACCATCGGCATGGTCTTTCAGAACATGGCGCTGCTGCCGCATCGGACGGTGCGCGACAATGTGGTCTTCTCGCTAGAGTTGCGGGGGGTCGACAGTTATCAGCGCCAGCAGATCGCCGATGAAACAATCGCCAAGGTGGACCTACAGGGATATGGCGACCGCTATCCCTCCGAGTTGTCGGGCGGCATGCAGCAGCGGGTCGGTCTGGCAAGGGCGCTGGCGGCCGATCCTGAAATTCTGTTGATGGACGAGCCCTTCTCCGCCTTGGACCCGCTAATCAGGCGGCAGCTTCAAGATCAGTTCCTCAGCTTGTCCAAGGATATGGGCAAGACCACGCTTTTCATCACCCATGATCTGGACGAAGCGATCCGTATGGGCAGCAGGATCGCCATCATGAAGGATGGCGTGATCGTCCAGGTCGGCGTGCCGGAAGAGATCGTAACCAGGCCGGCCGATGATTATGTAGCCGACTTTGTGGCTGGGATTTCGCGTCTGAAATTGGTCTACGCCCACACGGTCATGGAACCTTATGATAAGTGGAAAGCCAATGGCGGGGCGCGGATCGATGATGATGCTTGTTTGCAAGCGACGCCGGAAACCGACCTGAACGGGCTGGTCAACCTGGCCGTCGAAACAGATCAGCCAATTCTGATCCGAGAAGACGGCGTCTCGGTCGGCGTCGTGACAAAGACCGCTCTACTGCGCGGCATCCAGGGGGAGCCGTAAGATGGTCGATGCGGCGGCTGACGCGAGCGTGCAGGAACGCACCGGGGAGCAGGCTGGGCATCTGAATGACGACTTGATCGCCGAGTTTGCCGGCCCCGACGCTTCTTACTTTCAGGAAAAGTTCGATCGGCTCGCGCGTAACGCGGTCAGCCTTTTTGACGTCAATTGGACGGTTGCCTTGCATGGACCGTTGTGGGGGGCGCTGCGTGGCAACTGGCTGATGTTCTGGATGGCGCTGGTCAGCGATACGATCGGGCTGATGCTGATCGCCCGCGCCGTGTTTCCGCCAGAGGGCGAAGAGGTTGGCAACAGCCTCATTGTGGGTGTTGCTGTCCTGGTACTCGGCCGCCTGCTGGTTGGGGCCATTGGTGACCGGCTGTATCGACGCCAGTTCAATCAATGGCGGATCGACCGGTCAGTCGCGTCGGACCAGGATAGCGGGCGCCTGGTCAAAGCGGGCTTGCTGACCCTGCTCGTCATGCCGCTTCTGGTTTTCAAGGCGACGCAATCAGTCCCGACCTATCGCGAGTGCCGGCGCCTGTGGCGCAATGCCACGCCGGACGAACCCGTTGCGTTTGGCGATCATTTCAACTGCTTTGTGATTGGCGAGCTGCCGATCGATGGGCGCTTGATCCATAACGACATTGCGGGAGGAATCGACGCGGTCATCAAGTGGTTGCAGCAGAATCTCGAATGGTTTTTTGACGGGATTACGGCCGGTATCCGATCACTGCTGCTGTCGCTGGAGGCGGTGTTTGTCGGAACGCCCTGGCCGGTGATGATGGTCATTCTGGTCCTGATTGCCTGGCGGGCGGCGGGGCGCAACGTCGCGGTATTTGTCGCCGGCTCGTTAGGCTATCTCGCCGTGCTCGGCTTCTGGGAAAAGGCGATGAGCACCTTTTCCCTGGTCGGGGCGGCGACGGTTATCTGTGTTGTGTTGGGCGTGCCGATCGGCGTCTGGTGCGCTAAGAATGACCGGGCATACGCCGCCATTCGGCCGATCCTCGACATTATGCAAACGCTGCCGAGTTTCGTTTACCTCATCCCTGCCATCGCGTTTTTCAGCGTCGGCAAACCGCCGGCAATCGTCGCGACGGTGATCTTCGCCTTGCCGCCGATGGTCAGGCTGACGGCGCTGGGGATCGCGCAGGTTCCGGAAAGCGTGAAGGAAGCCGCCTTGGCGTTCGGCGCGACCCCTCGTCAATTGCTCTGGAAAGTGGAGTTGCCGCTGGCTGTGCCATCGATCATGACCGGGATCAATCAGACGATCATGATGAGCCTGTCGATGGTCGTTGTCGCGGCGCTGATCGCGGCCAAAGGGCTGGGCGAGGATGTGCTGTTCGCGTTGCAGCATGTCGAGCATGGCAAGGGATTGCTGGCGGGTGGCGCCATCGCGCTGGTCGCAATGATGATGGATCGGGTCGTTCAAGGCATGAAAACCGATCCTGGCCGAGAGGCGGGCCACTAGTTCAATCCTAAGACATCGACCACGGGAGGATTACATGAAGAAATGGTTGGTAACGACGGCGGCGATAGGCGCCCTTTTGGCCGTCGGGCATTCGGCATCGGCCGAGGAAGAGATCGCAATTGGCGAGCTTTCCTGGGACGGGCAGCGTGCGATTGCCTATGTCATGAAGGCGGTGATCGAACTGCGCATCGGCGGATCGGCCGAACTCAAGAAATCCGAAGCGGCCGTTATCATGGCCTCGATGGACAAGGGCGATGGCGGTTTGGACGTGTATCCCGACATGTGGATGCCCAACCAGCAGGAGAAATGGGACCAGTACATCGTCGAGAACCAGACGGTCGACCACAACGTTCAACCCTACAAAGGCACCCAGGCGCTGTTCGTGCCCAGCTATATGGTCGAGCTTGGGGTGTCCTCGATTGAGGATCTGAAGAATCCGGAAATTGCCGAGATGTTCGATTCCGACGGCAATGGAAAAGGCGAATATTGGCCTGGGGCACCGGGGTGGAATTCGACCAATCGCTGGGCGGTGAAGTTCCAGTCCTATGGGCTTGACGATCTTTGGGAAGGTGTGGCGGTCGATGACGCCATCTTCAAGTCGCAGCTCGATCAGGCTTACACCAGCGAAGACCCGATCCTGTTCTACTATTGGACGCCTGAGTGGATCCACGCGGCCTACGATCTGACACCGATCGAAGAGCCAGCCAGGTATGAAGGCTGTGAGGAGGTTTTTCAGCCGTCGGACCGCGAAGACTGGCTTGAGGCATCCAAGTTCGACTGTGTCAGCAATGATGCGGAAATCTGGAACTCGTTTTCCAAGTCTCTGGAAACGCGGGCACCAAAATCGGCCTGTTTCCTGAAGAACATGAGCGTGGAACCGGCGACGGTGAACGGTTGGATTCTGCAGATCGGGCGCGACAAGGAAGATCCGCAGGACATGGCGGAGGAATGGGTTGAAGCCAATGCCGATATCGTTGATGGCTGGCTGGAGGGCTGCGGCGTCTAGCAATCCATTTTCTGGACTTCAAACAGGGGCGGTGCCTATCGCGCCGCCCTTTTTTATTCTGCTGAAGGCGGTTTGAGCCGCTTCGATAACGTTTGCGGCACTGTCGAGGGTACCGGGACGCCGTCTTAAGGCGGCCTTAATGCAAAATGTGGGAGTTTTGAGCCCTATCTATCGGCTGTTTTTTGACATTCCACGACTGGAAGACGCGATGTCGAGCAAACTAACGGGCCAGGACGTTCAAGCCCTGCTTACCGATCAAACCGCCGAGGGGCGGGCCTCGATGATCGAGAAGGTGGCAAACAACTATGATTCCACCGAATTAACCGATGCCGAGCGCGCTATTGCCGAAGATATCATTCGGGCCATGGCGCATGACGCATCCGCGCTCGTTCGCGAAGCCCTCGCTGCGAATGTCAAATCATCGTCTCAGCTGCCGCACGACGTCGCTAAGTCCCTTGCCCAGGACATCGATACCGTCGCTCTACCGATTTTGGAGTTTTCCGAAGTTCTGACGGATGCGGATCTGATTGAATTGGTGCGCAGCCAGCCGGAAGCCAAACAAACGGCCATCGCAAGGCGGAAAACCGTTTCCAGTGCCGTTTCAGATGCCCTGATCGAAACCGAGAATGTCAACGTCGTGGGCACGCTGGTCGGCAACAAAGGCGCCGAGATCAGCGATACCTCGATGCAGACGGTCGTCGACAAGTTCGGTGAAATCGAATCCATCCAGAAGCCTTTGACCAATCGAGCCCACCTGCCCGTGACCATTGCCGAACAGCTGGTCAGCAAAGTGTCTGACTCGCTCAAGCAGGTGCTCATGATGAAGCATGAGCTTTCCGGCGATACGGCGACCGACTTGGTTATGCGCGTGCGTGAGCGGGCGACGGTTCGGTTGGCTGCCGACCAGGGCAGCGACCAATCAGTCGAGAAGCTCTGCTTCCAGCTGCACAAGAATGGTCGCTTGACACCGTCCCTGATGCTGCGGGCGATCTGCACCGGTGACATGATTTTCTTCGAAACCGGATTGGCCATGCTGGCCAAGGTGCCGGTGACCAACGCCCATGTTCTGATCAACGATCCGGGAGGGCGTGGTCTGAAAGGGCTGTACCTGAAAGCTGGCATGCCTGCCCAGTGGTTGGCGGCCGTTGAAGTCGCCGTCAACACGGTCAAGGAAACGCCGGCCAATGGCGGTGACTATGATCGGGACAGCTATGGCCGCGTCGTTCTGGAACGCATTCTGACCCAGTGTCCCGAGCTGCATGCGGAGGAGGAAAACTACCTCCTCAACAAACTCGACGATATGATGCACACCTCCAGCCAGGCGGCCTAAAGCGCGCTAGTCCAAATAGCCCAGTTGTCTCCAGAGGGTGTAGTCGTCGCGGAAGTCTGACAAGGATGTCCAGACCCGCGCGAAATTCTCGTTGTCGGCGGACAGCTCGTCCGCCACTTCGAGCCAGGCATTTTCCAGATCGGCCAATACCTCAGGCGACCATCGGCGAAGTTCGACACCGTGGATTTCGCGCAGTTCCCTAAGCGCGGCAAACTGCATGGCCTCGCCTTCCGCTATCCCATGGCGCACACTGTCGCCGCACACGGTTTCGATCTGCGCTTGCTGCGTTTGGTTCAGCGCATTCCAGGCGTCCAAGTTGACCATCAGCTCAAACAGGGTCGATTGCTGATGCCATCCGGGTAGGTAGTAGTTCTTCGCGACCTCGTGAAAGCCAAGACTGAGATCGATGGCCGGCATGGAAAACTCCGATCCATCGATGTCACCGCTTTCCAAGGCATCATAGACGTCGCCGCTTTCCAGCAGTTGGGTCGAGGCGCCCAGTTTCTCCAGGACCCTTGCACCAAGGCCAAGGAAGCGGATGTCTAAACCCTCCAGGTCCGCAGTCGAGTCGACCGGTTCGCGAAACCATCCAGACGCTTCGGGCGCGACAACACCGCAGATCAGGCTGTGAATGTTGTAGGTTTGGTAGATATCCTCGAACAGCGCCTTGCCACCGCCGAAATAGAACCAGCCGAGATATTCGGGTGCCTGCGGGCCGAAGGGGATTGCGGCAAACAGGGCCAATGCTGGTTCACGGCTTGCCCAGTAACCTGGCGTCGACCAGCCGGCCTGAACCGTTCCGGCACTTACCGCATCGAACACCTCTAGCGCAGGTACGACATCTCCAGGCTCTTGAAAGGCAATTTTGATGTCGCCGCCGGAAACCAGCGCAATGCGATCCTGAAGGCGGCGACCCAAACTTCCCAGTTGCGGCAGCGTGCTAGGGAAGGTGCTGGCCATGTCCCAACGCACCTCTTGTGCCTGGCCCGGTTGGCATATCAATACGGCCATGGTGGCCAATGCCCAAAGGCCCGCAAATCTGCGCATGAATCCTCCCCAACATTATTGGGTCAGACCATATGGTGACGGGCGGGCGCGGACAACCGGCCCTCTGCCGGGTTTTCCGGTCGCGGACGAGTGACTCGCTAGGTGCTGAGATCCATCAGGCCGCCGCGATCCTGTTTGCGGTCGCGGTCGCGGCTTTTCGGGGCGCGGTCCGTTTGTCTGGCCGCGCGAACGGTTTGCGCGGCGGATTCTCGCTGGGAACGGGGCTGCTTTTGGGCCGGCGTAGGCGCCGCAAGCGCCTGCATGGGTATTGGTTGGGGGGCTGGGGGCGCTACCGCCATGTCACCAACCTCGCATCTGTTTCAGATCCTTCGGTCGCGGACCCTTTGGCCGGACCCGGCGGAACTTTGCCACCATTGGTCAGCCTAGCCGCACGTGGTTAACAAATGGGTAATGGCGCGCGCCCGGAGCAGAGCCCCTATTTGTGCCGAAACGTAATCCGGCCCTTTGTCAGGTCATAAGGCGTCATTTCGACATTCACCTTGTCGCCCGGCATGACCCTGATGCGGAATTTGCGCATTTTTCCCGCAGTGTGAGCGATGATCTCGTGGTCGTTTTCCAAACGAACCCGGAACATCGCGTTAGGCAGTTTTTCGATAACCGTCCCCGAAAACTCAATCAGTTCATCTTTTGACACGCTTGGTCCTGTCTCTCCAATCCCGCACAAAGTCTGGCGTTGCGGGGCGCATTGGTAGTCGATCTTGAGCGCCACGCCAACTTATTTGGCCCGGACGCCGATTACAGTAGAGGGTTGTCAGGTCGCCCGGACGCCTAAAACTAGGAGCCGGCACCGGCCAGCGCATAGGTGCGCTCACGCAAAAATTGGGTCATCGATCGCTTGTCGCCCTGGGCGGCCAGCTCATCGAACGTCAGCATTTCCCCGATTTGAACGTACAAGGTGGATCCGATCTTGTTTGCCACCTCATTCAAGAACAGCGACAGGCGCAGTGTTTCATGGATGTGGCTGGCCAGCTGGAACAGCCGGCTATTCTGCCCGGCAAAGTAAATCGGGACCACAGGCGCTTCGGCGCGCATCACCAAGTCGGCGACGAAGGGCTTCCACTCGGCGTCGATGGCGTAACGGTCGAGCGGCTTGGCAACTGTTGAAACGCCACCGGCGGGGAACACCACGATGACGCCGCCTTGTTCGATGTGTTTACGGGCCTTTGCGCGGGTTTCGATGTTGATGGCTTGGGCTTGTTTTGAGCCGGAAAAATCGACCGGCAACAGGTGATCCCGCGCTTCCGGTGCCCGGTAAAGGGCCGCATGGGTCAGAATCTTGAAGTCGCTGCGAACGCGACCGACAATCTGGCAAATGGCAATGCCATCGACGATGCCGAACGGGTGGTTTGCCACCACCACGACCGATCCCCGTTTGGGGATGGCATTCAGCCGTTCCTGTTCAAAAACCAGACGGATGTCTAAATACCGCAGGGCGACATCCCAAAAGCTGCCCTCGATTCCAACAAGGTGACGATAGCGATAATAGAGATCTTGGATCTGCGGTTGGCCGGTGAGGATTTCGATTCCGCGAACCAAGCGGCGCTTTAGCCAGCGATGGTGGGGCTCAAGATAGCTGACGACCGGCATGCCTGATCGGTCAGGAATCTTTGTTGCGGTGTTTGAACCCGGCGATCCCGGCATTTGACTTGGGCGATTTTCGAGCGCGATGGTTGTTGGAAAGGATAGCTTAACGTACGCCACCGAAACCTGCCAAGTAGCAGCGGTTTATGACAATCTTGTTACCTGAGTTTCACGGGAACCCCAATGGACATTGTCGGCACGACCCAAGGCCAAATCGTCGGGGATGACACCCTGTCGGACGCGGATCGTGTCCGTTTGGCGCTGTCCTATCCGTTCGAATGGCCGCAAGTCGAATGTGTGCTGATTGGCGATAAGCTGATGAATCTCGCCCGATTTGAGCCTGAAGAGCCTCTAGCTTCCATTGCGGCGACGGGCAAGGGGGATGAAATCGGTTGGGTCGCCGATCATGTGCGGGCGGCAGGTGGGGCAATCGGACGGACGGCTGGTTTTCAGACGATTTTAGCCAGCGGATCGAACGCTTCGCCCAGCAGGATGGTCGCGAAATTCGGCCAGTTGGCCGATCGCCCGCCGGTTTTCTTTATCCCGGGAACGATGGACGAACACGTATCGGCTTATTCGTGCCATTTTGCCTCCTACGGATCGATGCCAGCGACACTATCCCATGTTTCGGGTGCAAGCACCGGGCTTATCGCTATCGTCGTGCCAACCCTGACACTAGAATCCCTTCACGCCAGCGAGGCGCTGGGCAGAAACTATGGGTATTTTCGCCAGGCAGAGCTTTCATTTTCGGCTGCCAGCGGTCATCAAATTGCCCGGCCCCATACCTATTTGAGCTTGCGCGGACTCTTTGCCCCGAATGGCACACCCCGCCGCCTGTCTGCAGCGGCTTCGCAGGGATGCGACTGGCCGGCGCTCAGCGAACGGCAAGCGATTACCGATGCTATAGAGAGTCTCGGCCAAAGAGATTCGCCCGAGAACTTCGTTGCGTCGCTGCTTGGCAGTGATGAAACCCGTGAACTTCGATCAGCCCAACTTGCCCTCGCGGCCCAGCAACCGGTCGACCTGACGGGCTGGGACCGGTTGGCGTGATGTCAGTCCCGCGAGGATAAGCCGACCCAACCGCGCGCGGCTGTTAGGTCGGGCATTGGAACGCGGAAGAAGCGGGTGCGCATGGCCGATGGGGCGGGCAATCCGTCTTCGCCCAGGCTGGCAACCAACCGCCAGGCGATCCACGTGGTGACGACGCCAACAAAGACGGCGCCAACCGCTTGCCCGATCAAAACGCCCTTTGCGCCGGCCAGCCAACTGCCCAGGGCAACAAACGGAATGGTTCCCAGGGTGTTTCGTGCCCAGTTTGCGGCCGTGGCCCAGGGGGCGCGGCCAAGATTGTTGAAGGTCGCGTTGGCGACAAAGAACCACCCGTTGAAGGTGAACAGCAGCGATAGGACCGTGCAGAAGAGGATCACCAAGTCAGCTGCCTCACCCTCTAGCCCGAATGCTGAGACGATGGCTCCTCTTGTTGCGATCAGAATCAGCCAGACCGCTGCGCAGAACAGGCCTGAGAACAACAGCGCATCGAGCAGTGTGCGCCGCACCCGATCCGGCCGTCCGCCGCCCGAATTCTGACCGATGATTGGCCCGACCGCACCCGACAAGGCAAAGACGACACCGAAAGCGACGGGCAGCACACGACCGATGACGGAATAGCCCGCGACCGCCCCTGTACCAAATGCGGCAATGCTGGCGGTGACGTAGGCGTTTCCGACTGGTGTGGCGACTTGCGTCAAAATCGCGGGGCCGGCGATGGCGAAGATCGGTTTGAGATCAGAGACGAAAGTAGGCAGCGAGAATGGGGCGATCAGACCGCGCATTTTGACCACACCGTGCAGACCGACAACCATGACGGTCAGCCGAGCGGCGACGGAAGCCCAGGCGGCGCCTTCGATGCCAAGTCCGAAGGTGAAGATGAATATCGGGTCGAGCGCGGCGTTGACCAGCCCTGCGGCCACGGTGGTGTTCATCGCCCGGCGGGCATCGCCGACGCCCCGTAGTGCCCCACCGCACGCCATGCCGATGGCCAGGAAGGGTAATGTCGGCACAATGATCCGCAGATAGGCGGCCGCCAGCTCTGCCACGCGTCCTTCCGCACCCAGCAGGGCCAGCAACTGGGGGACCTCGATCCAGACAATAGCGGCAAACGGAATGGTCAAGGCGCAGCCAACGGTGAAGACATTCGTCACCGCCCGTTTGGCGCCTTCCTCATCCCCGGAGCCGATGCGTCGGGCAACCAACGCGGCCATGGAAATCGCGATGCCTATGCTGACTGAGGTGGTAAAAAACAGGATGGTCCCGCCAAAGCCAACGGCGGCCGCCAGCTCGACCTCGCCCAACAGGCTTAGGAAGTACATATCGACCAGATCGACGGCAAAAATGCTCATCAAACCGATCGAGGCGGTCGATGTCATGACCACCACATGGCGCATAGGGGCGCCGGTCAGAAACTTAGCGGAGGCCGGGTTGGATTTTGGGGGCGCGGAGTCTTTTTGCGGAACGCTGTCCGTCATACGAACAGGCTGACAGGCTCGAATGTCCGAACGTCGACAAGGCCGATGTCGGATATTCGAAGATCGGGAATGACGACCAAGGCCAGCAGCGAATGCTGCATATAGGCGTTGTTCAGGGTGCAGCCGCATTGGGCCATGGCGGCCATCACTTGGTCGGCCTTCGTGGCGACAATTTCGGCCCGTTCGTCCGACATCAAGCCGGCAATGGGCAACTCGACAAGGGCAAGCTGTTCGCCGCCTGAGAATACGACGATGCCGCCCCCAACCTCGCCCAAGCGGTTTGCGGCCAAGGCCATGTCCGTCTTCGAGGTGCCGACGACGATCATATGATGGCTGTCATGGGCGACGGTGGAGGCAACCGCGCAGTCCTTGTTGTAGCCAAAACCGGAAACAAAGCCGTTGGTCACGCCACCGGTACCGCGATGCCGCTCAACAAGCGCGATCTGGCAAACATCAGCCTCGCGATCCATGACCACAAGGCCGCCCTCGACTGTCAGCAGACGCTCGAGTGCACGGGTCGGTGCCTGGTTTTCGATGACGCCGATGACCCGGGTTCTGACCTCGGTGGCGCCTGATGGTGCCTGAATCTCGAAGTCTGATGCCGTTAAGGACCGCCCCAGGCGAACGGTGTTTTTTGCAGACTCTGGATAAGCGTGCGGGGAGATGTCCGCGGTGAGCGATCCCTCGTGGGCCAGCACCTTACCTCCGGCGACGGTCAACTCGATCGGCAGTGCGACCAAATCAGAGGTGATAACCACGTCTGCGCGGCGACCGGGTGCGATGGATCCGATCTCGCGTTCCATACCGAAATGCTGGGCGGTGTTGAGCGTTGCCATCTGAATGGCCGTCACCGGCGCTAGACCCTGGGCAATGGCGTGCCGAACGACCCGGTTCATGTGGCCGTCATTGACCAGCGTTCCAGAATGGCAGTCGTCAGTGCAAAGGATGAAATTGCGCGGATCCAAACCCTGTTCCGTGACGGCCTTGATCTGCGTGGCGACGTCGTACCAAGCCGATCCAAGGCGCAGCATGGCCCGCATCCCCTGGCGAACGCGCGCGATCGCATCCTCGACCCGGGTTCCTTCGTGATCGTCGGCCGGGCCACCGGCGACATAGCCATGGAAGGGCAAACCAAGGTCTGGCGAGGCGTAATGGCCGCCAACGGTTTTGCCGGCCGCCTGGGTGGCAGCGATTTCGGCCAGCATCTTTCCGTTATTGGCGGCGACACCGGGGAAATTCATCATCTCACCCAGCCCGATGATGTTCGGCCAGGCCATCGCCTCGGCCACATCCTCCGGCCCAAGATCGGCGCCGGCATGCTCTAGGCCTGGCGCGCTGGGGACGCAGGAGGGCATCTGGACCAGAACGTTGATCGGCAGGCCAACCGCCTCGTCATGCATCAACTTCACGCCAGGCAGGCCAAGCACATTGGCGATTTCGTGCGGGTCGATGAACATAGACGTCGTGCCATGGGGGATCACGGCTCGGGCAAATTCGGTGACCGTCACCATGCCGCTTTCGACATGCATGTGGGCATCGCACAGGCCCGGTAGGAGATAACGGCTCTCGGCCTCGATGATTTCGGTTTTTTCGCCGATGGTGTGGCTTGCGTCGGGGCCGACATAGGCAAACCTGCCAGCCGCGATAGCGATGTCCGTGCCGGCAATGACTTCCCCGGAATAGACATTCACCCAGCGTCCTTGCCGGATCACCGTATCGGCGGGCGAACGTCCCATAGCAACGTCGATAAGCCGTGGGGCGACTTCACTCCAGGGACTGATGGTGGCCAAACCTGCTCTCCCGCAATCTGCGATCAGACCAGTTTTGGACTCCGGCCGCGCCCGGTCAATGGAAATGACGGACCATCAAGAGAGGGTCGATTGCGAAAGGCGATCGATCAACATGTCCGCCGCTCGCTTGATGTGCCCGTTCAAGCAAGTCAGCGCCGCCTCTTCATCGCGTTCTGCGCTGGCGGATAAGAGTTCGCGGTGCTCGCGATGGGATTGAGCCGCATGGCCCAGGCTGCCGGCCCCGATCCGAAGGTATCTGTCGGCTGCGTGCCCAAGTGTCTTGATGTGTGACAGCAATCTGGGCCTGGCACAGGGGCGATATAAGGCCATGTGGAACTGGGTGTTTAGCGCGCCGAATTGGCTTATCGGCGCCTTCTCAAGTTCGTCTTGCAAACCGCTAGCGAACTCGAGCTGGGCATTGGTCAGCTGCGGTAGGGCGGTTCGCAGGGCCAGCGTTTCTGCCGCAATTCGCATTTCGTAGATCTCAGTCAGGTCATCGACACTCAGCGGCGCGACAGTTGCCCCACGATTTGGTTTGAGCTGAACCAGACCCTCGGCCGCCAGACGGTTGAGGGCATCTCGCACCGGAATTCGACTGACTGCGAACCGAGATGCAAGCTGTTCTTGCCGCAACGGCGTGCCGGCTGCTAGCCGCCCGCTGATAATGTCGGCCTGCAGAGCTACTGCAATTTCCTTGGCTTGATCGCCTCTAATCATCTCTAAGTCTGACTGTTCGCCGTTCGGTGGATCCCATTTGAATGGCACATGTTACCGCCTTGATCATTTGACATCACGTCCGTGTTGTATCCAAAATTAGAAATTGGATACAACACGGACGTCCTAGATGTGAGGTTCTCGATCGTCATCTCTGCCCTGATGGCAGTTACCATCGGCGTTGGGGCATCCCTGGCGGTGCTGCTTGCGGCCGCGGAAGCAGTTGGCGCGACGCCGGAGCAAACCGCATCCTGGATTGCCGTCAGCAGTCTGATGGTCGCCATCACGTGCCTGGTCCTCTCGGTCTATCATCGCATGCCTGTCCTGACGGCGTGGTCGACGCCCGGTGCTGCCTTGATTGCCGCAACGTCTGGCCTGACCATTAATCAGGCCATCGGCGCATTCTTCTTCGCGGCTGTGCTGACGCTGGCGACAGCCGGAATTCGGGGCATTGGTGTGTTGGTCGAACGCATCCCGACGCCAATTGCCTCAGCCATGCTGGCGGGCGTTCTGTTCGAGTTCGTCATCGCGCCGTTCACCCACCTAACGACTTTGCCCGGTCTTGTTTTGCCGATGCTGATTGGGTTCGTGGTGCTGCGGCTATTTTCGCCGATCTGGGCAGTCGTTGCGGTTCTCGTTCTGGGATTTGTCCTGGCGCGGGTTCTCGGATTGTCGGAACCCATTTCTGGGCTGCAGGCAACGAGTATTGTCTGGATAGTGCCGGAAATCGATCCAGGCGTTTTACTGGGGGTAGGCCTGCCACTCTACCTGGTGACGATGGCTTCGCAGAATCTTCCAGGTTTCGCAGTTCTCAAAGCCGCCGGATACGAGCCGCCAAGCCGAATCCCGCTCGCTGTGACGGGGCTGGCCTCATTGGGCGGTGCGGGGTTCGGCGCACACGCGACCAATCTGGCCGCGATCACTGCCTCACTCTGTACTGGTCCGGATGCCCATCCCGATTCGAGCAAAAGGTGGCTATGTGGACCGTTCGCCGCTTTTGGTTATGGGGCAGTTGCGATTCTAGGCGGGTCTCTCGTCGCGCTGTTCGGTGCATTTCCGCCGGCGCTGATTGCGACAATTGCCGGAATCGCGCTGACCGGCCCCTTTATTGGGGCGATCGCCGGTGGGTTGTCCGTCGAACGACAGCGATTTGCCGCGCTGACGACCTTCATCGTTACCGCGTCCGGTGTCAGCGCCTGGGGGATCGGGGCTGCATTCTGGGGGCTAGCGGCCGGTCTATTGATTCATGGGCTTGAAACAGCGAGCGTGGGGCTGCGACATCAGGCGAAATAGGCCTGAGTACCCAAGTTGATGACCTGGTCGCCCTCGATCACATCCGGTGGCTCGAGATCGGTCAGCCCTTGAAGCCGCTCGTAGATCGGGCCGAAATCCTGGTAGGACTCAGACTGCAACATCTCCAGGCTGTCGACCACGAAGTAGGTCTGTTGAAAATCGTCGATCCGATAGTTCGTCCGCATCAAGCGCTCGGGCGTGAAGCCGATCCGATTGGGTGATGGGTCATTCAAGGCGAACTCGGTCTCGCTCGTTGAAGACAGTATGCCTGCGCCATAAATGCGCAAGCCGTCCGGGCTCTGGGTCAGACCGAACTCAACCGTGTACCAGTAGAACCGAGCCAGATGGTGCAGGACGCCCAGGCCCATCGCGCGCAAACCGCCCTGCCCATAGGCCTGCATGAAGTCGGAGAATATGGGGTTTGCCAGCAGCGGCACATGGCCGAAGACATCGTGGAAGATATCGGGTTCTTCGATGTAGTCCATCTCATCAGCCCGACGCAGGAATGCCCCAGCCGGAAACCGTTTGTTGGCGAGGTGGGTAAAGAACACATCGTCAGGAACCAATCCCGTTACCGGGACGACCCGCCAGCCGGTAATGGCTTCGAGCCGATCGCTCAGTCTCTCAAGGTTGGGAATTCCGGAATTTGAAAGCTGAAGGTGCTCAAGCGCATCGATGAATTCGTCGCAGGCTCGGCCGGGAAGCAGCTTCGCCTGGCGGGCAAATAGGGCGTCCCATCGCGCGTGTTCATCGGCGGAATAGCTTTCCCAATCCTGGTCTATCGTAAAATCGTCGGATACGGGTCCTTTGATCGCCCGACGCTCGACATGTCCCACGGCGCGTCCTCCGGGAGTGTTGGATGGACCTAAATGTGGGGCAGGTTGCGAGGTAAATTGTGCCTTTCTGCCGGCTAATCGCCCAGGCGCACGCAATTCTAAAGGGGAAACGCCACGCCTTTAGGCGGAATCTTTGCTGACGATGTTGGCCGCTGAGCTGCCAACAATGCGCAACAATCCGTCAGGCCCGATTTCAACGGGGATCGGGTTGCTGACTTGTCCGACGAAATCGCCCCCGTCCGGAGTGTGTAGGAAACCCATCAGGAATAACCCGTCGTCTGTCTGCACAATCCGTCCGGCGTAACGGTGGCAGGGATCAGCACCGTCCAGAAACGGGCCGGGCGCCACCTGCCAGGGGCCTCGCGGGGAATCGCCGATCAAGTAGTGGGTGCCGGTGACTTCTGCGCCGGGATAGCCGGCACGATAAGCGTCCGACCAGTGAGTCTGCGAGGTACAGAACAGGCAGTACCATTTGCCGTTGGACTCGAAGACCTGGGGTACTTCCAACTGTCCGAACTGACCGCTGAAGACGGGTGGCTGCAAGGTCCAGGAATAAAGATCGGGCGAGGTTGCCAACCCGATCGCACCACCAGCATTGGCTTCATCGGCGCCGGCCACACGGGCGGTGAAGTACATCAAATAGCCATGGCCATTGGGATCGGGCATCACCCACGGGTCGCGCATCGCCCGATCGTGCCAGTTGTCCGCGACCGCAAGTTCGTAGGGCGGATCCGTCAAATCCAATGCCAGGCCCGATCCGAGGCGTCGCCAGTGATGCAGATCATCGCTGACGGCGTGGCCGACACGCTGAAGCAACCCGTTCTCGGCCCGACAAGTGCCGGTGTAGAACAGGTGCCAAACATCGTCCGGCCCACGAATGATCGAGCCGGTCCAGGTTGTGTAGTCGTCCCAAGCCGGCACAACGGCCGGTTCGAAGCTGGTTCCAAGATGAGTCCAGTTAACGAGATCCTGTCCGACAGCATGGCCTTGGGTGACATTCCAATGCCGCAGTTCGGGATCGCCCAGCGACTTATCTGCCTGCAGGAAAAAGACGTGCCAATCCGCGCCATCGCGGGCGAGCCAAAAGTCCCAGATCCAACGATCTGGCAGCGACAAAACCATCGGCTTATCCCTTCACGCCCGTCGAGGCGACGCTTTCGATAAAGGCGCGCTGCATGACCAGATAGAACGCCAGCACCGGCACGGTGATGATGGACAGGTAGGCCATCATCTCGCCCCAAGGCGTCACGTCCTGGAAGAAGTATTGCAGGCCGACCATGACAGGTCTGAATTCTTCTGACTGCGTTACGAGCAGTGGCCAGATGTACTGGTTGTACATGACCAGGAATTTCAAGATGGCGGCCGTCGCGATAATCGGCCCGGACAGCGGCATCACCACTTTCCAATACACCTGGAACCAGTTCGCCCCATCGATGCGGGCCGCTTCGACCAGATCCCGTGGCAGATCCTTGAAGTACTGCACGAACAGGAAGATCGACAGTGCGTCCGCGATCCACGGAATGATTTGCACGCGATAGCTGTTCAACCAACCGACCGTGAATCCATCAAATCCGATCCAGGGCAGATTGTTGACCACCAGCAGCAGCGGAATCGCAATCGTCTCGAACGGAACGATGAAGGTCGCCAAAATGACGGTCAGCACCACCGCTTTCCCGCGCCATTTGAGGAAGACGAACGAAAAGGCGGCCATGGAATTCAGGAACAAACTGACCGCCAAGGTTGTCACGGTCACGAAGACCGAATTGAAGACAAAGCGGCCAATGGGCGCCCGTTCGAACGCCGCGAAATAGTTATTGAGGGAAATATCGCCAACCGGAAGGAAGGCCCGGAACGAGGCGGTGTCCCGCAGTAGATCCAGCCTTGGCTTCAGCGACGAGATGAGCATGAACACCAAGGGCATAACGAAGATCAACGCCAGCACGAATAACAGCAGGTAAAGCGCTGTCGTTCTGGACGGGCTGATGGCTTTTGCCTGTGCCATCTCTATTTCTCCCTCGAGAGGTATCGCTGGATCAGCGAGATGATCAGAACGAAGATGAACAGCAGGACGCAGATCGCGGAACCGCCTGCAATGTCCTGTTTTTCGTAACCGCGCTGTACGGCCTGGAAGACAAGCGATTGGGTGGAATCAACCGGTCCGCCGCGGGTCATCACATCGACTTGGGCGAACAACGCGAAGGCCTGCATCGTGATGATGACCATGACCAGGACTGCCGTGTTCCTCAGCCCCGGCCAGGTGACGAAGCGAAACTTCTGCCACTGTGTCGCCCCTTCGATATCGGCGACCTCGTAGAGCGAATAAGGAATGGTCTGCAGACCAGCGAGCCAGATCACCATGTGGAATCCCACACCCTGCCAGACCGACATCGCCAGGATCGACCATAGGGCGGTCGAGCTCTCTCCTAACCAGTCAACTGGTTCAAATGCACCGAAGCTCGCGTATCCAAGGAGCGTGTTGAGCAATCCGTTCTCGCCGTCATAGATGAAACGCCACAGGAACGAGACGACGACGATCGAGACGACAACAGGCATGAAATAGATCGCCCTGAATATGTTGATGCCGCGCAACGGTAGATTGATCAGCAAGGCCAAACAAAGAGCGATGCCGGCCTGTACGGGCGCGACGATCGCAACGAACAGCAAGGTGTTCATAAGCGCTTTCATGAACACCAGGTCGCTGGCCAACAGAACCAGACGATTGTCACCCACTTGCCAGGACATCCATTCGCGCTTGCCGGCTAGGTGGGGGAAGTCGGGATTGTTGCGGGTGAAGTTGCGCAGGCGGGGATAAGTGGGCGCGCCGTCATCGTCGCGCAGGATCTCGCCGCTCGCTTCGTCCCGTTCGGGCTCGAGCGTGAAGAACGACAACCCGAGCAACCGCTCGAAGTTCGCCGTTCCGACATATTCGGTCGGGTTAGGGGAGACCAGCCGCTGGTTGGTAAAGGACAGCCCGAATGCAAGCAGGAACGGCACGATCAGGAACAGAATAATCAGCGCAAAGGACGGTCCGGCCATCAGCCAGCCAGCGAGGGTGTTGTCCATCAATTTGGACGCGCGCGGTTCGGACGCCATGGATCAGCGCTCCTCGACGGTGCGTTTAGGTGAAAAAGGGTGGTGCGGTCCCGAGCCCGATGGTGTGCGCCAGCCAGGCGCGGGACCGCGAGAAACCGGGTTTAGAACCCGTAACCGCTGTTGCTTTCGATGTCGGCGTTGATCGCATCCGTTGCCGCATCCAGCGTGTCGGCAACGTCGGCACCGTTCGCGATATCGGCCAGCGCTTTTTCAAACTCGAGCGCGGCGACCACGTACCCGGGCGTGACCGGTCTCAGCAGCGCTTGTGCCTTGCTCAACTCGAAGAAGACTTCCAGCGGACCGCCTTCGGCATAGTTTTCCGTCAGCGCGGCAGCTGACTCGGTTGCCGGAATCAGGCCGGTGCCGCCGGAAAAGGCCGCAAGATACTTGTCCTGAATGGCGAACTCGATAAAGGCGGCGGCGCCATCCTTGTGCTCGCTGGTGGCCGAGATACCGAACTGCCAAGACGCGGCACCGATCTTCGAACCGTTACCGAAGTCAGGTGCCGGCAGGAACAGCATATCGTCGCCAAAGGCTTCAAGCGGGGGCAGGGCGGCCCAATTGCCGTTCCATTGCATGGCATACTTGCCGTCCAGGAAGCCCGTCTCCCGATCACCGCCATCTTGCGAGGTTCCGGGCACCAATTCACGATCGAACAGGCTTTGCCACCATTCACCGAATGCAATGGCCTGATCACCGTTCAGCGTGCCCTCGGCCGTCAGGTAGGTCGAGCGGTCGACCATGTCGCCGCCGAAGCTTTGCAAGAAGGGGCCAAAGGCATAGGGGTACCATTCACCCGTCCAGGCCATGCCCAGATCGATCGCGTAGTCGAACTCCCCGGTACCCTGAAGTTTCACCAGAGCCGCGTCAAATTCCTCGAGAGTCCAAGGCTCGTCGATGGTCGGGATGCGAATGTCGTTGGCTTCGAGAACCGAGCGGCGCGCGAAGATGGCGCAGGCGGCATCCCAAAGGCCAACCGAATAGAGCTCGCCGTTCCATTCGCCGATCGGGCCGGGGAGGAACCCATCCAGCGCTCCGTCGGACAGCTCCAGCGGTGCCATGTAGCCCGACCAGGCCCAGTTGGGCATCACCGGCCCGTCCACATCGATGATGTCAGGTAGGTTGCCGGACAGGGCCGCGGCAACGATGGATTCGTTGTAGGAAGCTTGGGGGAATTCCTCCAACACGACGGACCAATCGCCTTGGGAGGCGTTAAAATCGTCGATCAGTTGGATGACCAGGTCACGCTCGGTCGTATTGCCGGCCCCGTGGTACCACATGCTCAGCTCGGTCTGAGCCAAGGCAGGGCTCGCCCAGAGGGCTAGCGCCGCCGCACTTGCCGTAATCGCTGGCGCAAAACGCATCGTTCTTTTCATCACTTCCTCCTTGTCGTTGTCTTGAAGGCGGCGACCGAGGGGTCGCATACGGTGGTTGAGTGACGCCAGGCGACGGGACCGGAAATCCGTTCGGGTGCGGCCCGTTCGCTTTCGGCATTGTTGGTGATCAGTTCGAGCAGCCTTTCCGCGGCGCGCACGCCCACGGCCCTGTAGGGCAGCTCGACACTCGTAAGGGTCGGATGCAAATGCTGGGCAATAATCGAATAATCGTCATATCCGACGACGGAGATTCCTTCGGGCACCTCAATGCCGCGCTGGGCTAGCAGGGCGTAAACGCGCAAAGCCATCTTGTCATTTGCGCAGCAGAGAACGGTCGGTCGGTCTTCAAGTGCCAGAATTCGGTCCAGCGCGGCGGCCAGCCCATCGAATTCATCATCGACGCCCAGTTGGGCGCCTTCAACGACCAGGGCGGGGTCAAAACCGATGCCGGCCACACGGAGCGCCCTGAGATAACCGTTCAGGCGCAACTGTCGGGCTTCTTGGGTTGCCGGCAACGTCAGAAACCCTATTCGCCGATGGCCCCGTTCGATCAGACCGACAACGACGTCGTGCTGCCCCGCTTCATCGTCGGGAACGACCGCTGGGGTGCCTAAATCGTCAAAGCAGTTGGCCAAGACGACCTTAGTGCCAGACAGGCTGGCCGGCATGGCGACACGCTGGTGGTATTCGGCGACATAAAGCAGGCCTTCGACGCGATGCTCGATCAGCGTTTGGACCAGTTCAGGAACCCGCTGTTCGTCCCCGCCGGTGTCGGAAATCAGCAGCGTTTTGCGGCCTTCGGCCAAGACCTTTTGTGCGCCTTGAACGATGCCCAGTGATGGCAATCCCGAAGGTTCGGAAAAAATCGGTGTTTCGCTGACGGCACCGGTGATGAGCCCAATCAGACCAGACCGGCGCGATCGCATGGTTCGCGCAGCGCTGGACGGCACATAGTTGAGATTGGCAATCGCTTGGTTGACTGCCGCGCGTGTGTCCTGATTGACCGGTGCATCGCCATTGATCACGCGAGAAACCGTCTTTGGAGAAACTCCAGCGGCTTTGGCTACGTCGTAGATCGTGGCCATGCGTTACTCCCTGGCGAACCGGTCGTCTTGCTGCGACTCGGCACAAATATGTCGCTGACATCGGTGTCATGACATCGATGTCACAATAAGCGGCGCTAGCAGGTCAGGTCAATACTCACGTAAACCATTGGGAATCAAAGGCGAGAAGAAGCACCCGCGGCCATTGGCGGCAGGCGTTCCGGTTGGAGGAATAGAGTGAGAGTAGGCGCGGATATCGGCGGCACATTCACGGATATTGTGTTGTCCGACGATAGAGGCGGGCTGCGCATCCACAAATTGCTGACAACACCAAGCCAGCCGGATGACGCAGTGATTCAAGGAACAACAGAAATTCTGGATGGATCAGGATTTCAAGATCTCGGTCCGCTCGTTCACGGAACGACGCTGTTCACCAACGCCTTAATTGAGCGAAAGGGCTCGAAGACGGCGTTGATCACGACAAAGGGGTTTCGGGATGCCGTCGAAATCGGCCGAGAGCATCGGTACGATATGTATGATCTATACATGCGGCGGCCTGAACCGCTCGCTCCGAGACGGTATCGGTTCGAGGTGGTTGAGCGCACCCTCGCCGATGGCAGCATCGATACGCCGTTGGATGAGGCAAGCCTCCAAACAGTGCTGACGGCTATGGTCGAAAACGGAATTGAAGCCGTCGCCGTTTGCCTGCTGCATTCCTACGTCAATCCGCTCCATGAGCGCCGGATTGGTGAAATTCTGACCGAACACCTGCCAAACTTGGCGGTCACTCTGTCATGCGAGTTGGCGCCGGAGATCCGCGAATTCGAAAGGGCCTCAACCGCGTTGGCGAATGTCTATGTCCAGCGAACGGCCCAAGATTACCTGGGTCGGCTGAGCGACCGACTTGATGGCAAGGGTCATGATGGCGACTTGTTCGTAATGCAGTCGAATGGCGGCGTCTGTACCGTTGAGACGGCGGCGCGCCAGCCAATAAGGCTGGTTGAGTCGGGTCCAGCTGCCGGTGCCTTGGCGGCCGCGCACTACGGTTCGCGCCTTGGTCAGCCGAATCTCCTGTCATTCGACATGGGCGGAACCACCGCCAAGGCCTGTCTCATCATTGATGGCCAGCCGGTAATCAGCCCGGATTTTGAAGTTGATCGGCAATACCAGTTCAAAAAAGGCAGTGGCATTCCGATCAAGGTGCCTGTGATCGAAATGATCGAGGTCGGAACGGGAGGCGGCTCCATCGCGCGCGTCGACTCACTTGGGCGCTTGCAAGTCGGTCCGGATAGTGCTGGTGCCGTTCCTGGACCCGTCGCGTACGGGCGAGGCGGAACCCTGCCAACGGTAACTGATGCCGACCTTGTCCTAGGCTATCTCGATCCAGCCTTTTTCCTTGGCGGCAAAATCAGTCTAGACCAGGAGGCTGCCAAAGCCGCGATCATCGAACACGTGGCGGAGCCGTTGGGGCTATCTCTGCTCGAGGCGTCATGGGGGATTCATCAGCTCGCAAATGAGACGATGGCATCGGCAGCCCGCATTCACGCAGTTGAACAGGGTAAGGATATTTCCAGCTTTCCACTATTTGCTTTTGGTGGTGCCGGGCCCGTACATGCGTTTGGCGTCGCGCGCATTCTAAAAAGCAGGTCCGTGATCTATCCTCTTGGCGCAGGGGTCATGTCGGCGATCGGTTTTTTGACGGCACCATTGTCTGTCGACCTGATCCGAAGTAGGCCGGGTCCGCTGGAGGATTATGACTGGTCCACCGCCAGTGCCGTCGTGGACGAAATGAAAAATGAAGGTTCCGAAACGCTGGCCCGGACGATTTCGCCTGATGACATATCCTTCACCGTATCGGCTGACATGCGATACCGTAAGCAGGGTTATGAATTGCGCGTTCCGGTGCTTCACCAGCAGCTCGGCGACGAATTGATGCCCACGATCAAGACCGCCTTTGAACAAGCCTACCGCGACCGCTATGGCCATATCGTGGCCGATACGCCGATTGACGTCGTCTCGTGGCGGGTAAAGGCTAGCGGGCCTGATCCGGATTTTGCGGTTTCTGCACGATCAAATACCGGGGCGCGACCAGAAAAGGGTACACGTTCCGCATATTTGCCGGAGCATGGCGGCATGTGCCATGTGCCAGTCTATGACAGATATGCGTTGCAGGACGGCACCGTCATCAATGGGCCCGCTATCATCGAGGAACGAGAATCAACCGCCATCATCGGAAGTAACGGTACAGCGTCGGTGGACAAGGCCGGCAACGTGGTCGTTGAGCTGGGAGGCACCGCGTAGTGGGAATTGACCCGATCTCCCTAGATATTTTGTGGAACCGTTTGATCGCCACGGTGAACGAACAGGCTGCTGCCCTGATGCGGTCGTCCTTTACCTCAATCGTTCGCGAAGCAGGCGATCTCTCGGCAGGTGTTTTTGACCGCCGCGGCCGTATGATTGCCCAGGCGGTTACCGGCACACCCGGTCACATCAACTCGATGGCCACGGCCATGGGCCATTTTCTGGATCAGTACCCACTTGAGGATATTCGACCCGGCGACGTCTTTGTAACCAATGATCCGTGGAAAACAGCCAGTCAACTCAACGATATCACGATCGTCACGCCGGTTTTCCGGAAGGGTCGGTTAATCGCCTTCTTTGGCAATTGCTGTCACGCATTGGATATCGGCGGTAGGGGCCTGGCGGCCGACAGCAGGTCTGTTTTTGAAGAAGGGCTGCAAATCCCTATCATGAAGCTTGTCGATCAGGGCAAGCAGAACGAGACGCTATTATCCCTCCTCAAGGCCAACGTTCGCACACCGGACGAGGTGATGGGCGATATCCACTCTCAAATTGTCGGCAATGAGGTGGGCGCAACCCAGCTCCTTTCATTCCTTGACGAGCTTGAATTGGCGGACATCGAAGAAATATCAGACGCGATCGTCAGCCGATCGGAAAACGCTATGCGTGAAAGGATCGCCGCGCTTGAAGATGGTACCTATCGCTATGGCTTCGAGATTGATGGTCTCGAACATCCGCTCGAGTTAATATGCGCAGTTATCGTAGAGGGGGATCGAATTACTGTGGACTTTGGCGGCTCGTCGGACGGCGTCGACAAAGGGATTAATGTATGCCTCAATTACACTCGTGCCTATGCCACTTACGGCATCAAATGTGCCATCTCGCCAGACATTCCCAACAATGAGGGAAGTTTTCGTCCGGTAACGGTAACTGCACCGGAAGGCTCGATTCTTAATGCAAGATACCCCCGGGCGGTCGGTGGCCGCCATCTGGTCGGCCATTTCTTGCCGTCGCTGATCATGGGGGCCTTGTCTCAGGCGCTTCCGGAACGCGTAATGGCGCCAGGCTTCGATGCCCTGTGGGACACCCACTTGGCCGGGCATGACCCGCGCGTCGGCGAGGAGTTTTCGTTCACCTGGTTTGCGTCAGGTGGAACGGGCGCCCTAAATGGCGCCGATGGGCTTTCGGCGACGGCCTATCCTTCCGGCATCGCGGGTGTCGCGGTGGAGGTCATGGAGAGTTTGGCGCCGATCATGTTCGAGTGCCGTGAGCTGGTTCCCGATTCCGGCGGCGCGGGCCAATATCGTGGTGGATTAGGGCAGCGCATGCGATTTCGCGTTGTGACTGGCGAACCTTATCTTTTCTCTGGTCTTTATGACCGCATTTCCAATCCGCCGCCAGGCCTGTTCGGCGGCGAGCCCGGCAAGCCAGGCAGTCTCGAAGGGTCGGGGGCGGTGCCTCTTGTGGCCAAAACCAGTCGAATGGTGGAATCTCAAACGGTTGTTGAGCTTCGGTTGCCGGGCGGCGGCGGTTATGGCCCGGTGGAGAAACGCGAACCGGATGCGATCGCAAGCGATATCGTCGATGGTTACATCACCCAGGATGGGTTTGAGCGCGATTATCGAGTTTCACCGGTGTTTGATGAGCCATTGTCCAAGACTTGACCAAAGAAACCACGCGACACTGCCCGCAACGGTACCAACCGCGATGATGGCCTTTGCGCCAACTTGGTAGCGATCGATTTTTCGCGCCAACGCGACGTGGCTCTGCTCGAGTTCTTTGAGTGCCTTCAAAATCTCCATGTCACGGTCTGCCAGGGTATCGATCTTCGTCTCCACGGCAGACAAACGTCGTTCAACATCAAGGTCATGATCGTCGGTGGCCATCCTATGAGTCCCTCCCTTGTCTGACAGGTGGAGTCTCAGGTTCGAAGGTATCTCCAAATCCGATGAGACAGGCCTGGCCGGCAGGACCGAGTGCTAGCAATGTCCAAGATCGCGTGTCGGGATTGACCAAGAGGCGCATTAGTGATCCGCGTCGGTCCAGAAAACTAGCGATCTGTCCCTCGCCGTAATCGCGCCGCAATGCTTCAACGACAACACTCTCGGGACCGCAACTAAGTTGCTGTGCGAAAGCTGGGTGCTGTACGTGCAGGGTACAAAAGATGGCAGCGCCAAGGCTGACCCTCGCGAAAATCAGACCCGCTAAACGACGTTGCTTCATGTCAAATCTCCATAAACGATCGACATCTTTTGAAGTTCCTGTTTGAAGCTGAAACACTTGCCTCGCAGGCAATCTCTTGATGGGAACGCATTGATGTGGAACAGCAAACGGCCGTTCGACGAACCGGCCATATTGTTCGAAGAAGCTGAACTCCGCGCGGAGCGCTTGGTTGCTATCGTACGCATCGTCGTCTCAACGACCTTGGCAGCGACCTTTGCGACGACGGTGCTGCCGGAGACGCCCGATGCCGATCCGGTGCTGGTGCGACAGGCCTATTGGGCCGCTGCGACGATGCTCGGCTACTTCACGCTGGGTGTCGTATCACTCACATTGATCAAATTGGGCTTGTACCGCCCGCAGATGGCCTGGATTGCCGTAACTGGCGATTGTGCGTTCTTGTTGATCAACATATGGGTGGGATTGGGGAACACCGGGCTTGACGCGAACTACCTGATTGCACTTCCGCCAATCTGGCTGGCGCCGGTCGTCCTTTCCGCTGGTGCGCTGAGGTTCAATCCGCTTCTGCAAGCCTATGTTGTCGGGTTGTTGATCTGCGGCCTTGTCGCGATTGCCGCTTTCAACACCGATTGGACGATCGGATTTGGAAAGCCGTTACAGCAGTCCGCTGAATTTCTCTTTGCGTGGCCCCCGAACATCATGCGTCTGATGATGTTGGTGTTGGCAGGTGCGATACTTGTCGTTGCGTCGGCACGAGCCCGGATGCTGCTTATCCGAGCCATCGACGAGACGCGGAAGAGCGTCAACCTGACGCGATACCTTCCTCAACAGATTGCCGGGCGGTTGGCCGAAACCGGCATTGATGAGCTCCGCAAGGGAAAGCGTCAAAATGTCGCTATCTTGTTCGTTGATATCAGGGGATTTACAGGCCTGTCGGAATCGATGCAGCCGGAGGCACTAAGTGCCTTTGTAACTGAGTTTCGGCGCCGTGTGGCTCGTGCGGTTGATGCCAGCGGTGGCACAATCGACAAATTCATTGGCGATGCCGCCATGGTCGTTTTTGGAATTCTGCCCGGTGGTTCAAACGAGGCAACGGACGCCTTGACCTGTGCCGACCTCATACTTGGTGAACTAGCGGATTGGAATGAGTCTCGGGTGAAGCAATCCCTTCCGGCAGTTCACGTCGGAATCGGTGTTCACTGGGGAGAGGCCTTCTGTGGCGCGATTGGCGACGAGACGAGGATCGAATACACGGTTCTCGGGGACGCAGTGAACGTCGCTTCACGTCTAGAAGCGCTGACGAAGGAGGTTCAACGGCCTTTGATTGTATCCCACGACGTCCTGGAGCGCGCTGAACGGGATGTTGGTTCTGAGAAGTGGCAAATCTTGGAGCAGTCGGTGCTGCGCGGTAGGGCAGATCCGATCATCGCGCTAGCGTCGTCTGGGGTTTAACTCACCATCCCGATGGTGGAACTGGCTGAAACTTGGATGTGAAAGGCGTCATCTATCACGTCTGTTACATCGGAATGTCAGCCCGTTCTGGCCACCTTCGCTGATAAACTTGGCAACATCATTCTCGAAGGCCGCGTTCAACATCTGCGGCGACATTTCAATCAGAATCACCAATGCTCCCAAAGCACCGCTAGTTGTTGCCCACTCACGCCATTTACGCGCGAGCCAGGCATGGGAATGGTTATGCAATGCGATGCTAAGTTAAGTTTGCTAAACAAAATGTTGACACGATGATCTGGCGCGGCAATTCATAATACCGCCTATGGTTGCGATCATTTTTACTTTTGCCGATGCCAGTGAAAGCGGAGGCGAATTCTTGCATGGAGTGCAATATGTCACCAAAGACTGAGAAAACATCTATGATGGAATATTGTAGATGAGTAAAAAGGCGTACATGAGTTCTATGAGTGATGTGACTTACCTGTTGCGTAGTCTTGCTCACATGCGTGGTGAAATTTCTTCAGCTCAGGAAGCCGTTCGTCTGCTTTCAGAACAATTGGAGACGTGGCGAACTTGGCACGAGGACTTGGAACAGGAGATTACGCAGGCAATTGTTGACTCAGGTTCTGGATCGGTAGGTGCTAAATGTTCAAAAAATAAAAATTATGATTTCGATCGAGAAAACAAATAAAAATAATATGCTGAGTCAAAACAAGAATAATTGCAAGAAACACATTGCCACGGAGATCTTGCAGTTGGGCATGAAGAAATAGTTGGGGCGTTGCTAGACTGACCCCAACCAAAGCACTTACGAATACCCAATTCCTCCTAGCACAGTGCCTGATCCCGGCGCTCTGAACGTTCCATTGTTGTTATCGATCAGGATTCGCCCGCCGGGGCGAGCGGGCTTGGCGTTGATCAGGTTGATGTAGCCGTCGCCGGCCGCGCCGCCCAGCAGCGTCATACGGCCTTGTTTTGGGCTCGATCCGGTCTGTGTCCACGACCAGAAATGATGGCGGTAGCCCGATCCGGTTGGCGGTGTCTGGCCATCCTTGATGCATCCCCAAACGTCGGTCAGCTCAGTCGGTTCGGTATAGGCGCTGTTGTCGGCGCGTTCGGTCGAAATCAGATAGCTGAATTTATGACCGATGTTCTGATTGAGGTTGAGCTGCTCGAGATCGATGTGACGCAGCTTTATCCGGCGGATCCGCTTGTTGTCGCCGCCCGGGTACTGGTTCAAAAGGAAGAGGCACTGATAGCCGCTCTCGATATAGACGTTGGCCAGGTTGAATTGATCGACCCAGCCAAGCGGCTGAAACCCGTCTGCATGACCTTTGTTTTGGACGGAATCCAAGCCATGCAGGTAGAGATTTTGGCCAAAGATGTCAGGTTCGTAAGCGCCGCTACCATGCCCGCCATCACCCTGAAAGAAGTCCTGTGCATAGCCGGGATTGGCGCGAATGCCCTCGACCCAGATCTGTTGCTTAATGTCGAAGGCGCCGATCAGCCGGTCCCAAGTGCCGCCCGCGAGATCCGGCTCATAACTGTGTGCCGTGAAATCGCCCCCGATAAAGGCAACCCGATTGATGCCGGTGACGCGTGTCAGATCCGCTACCCGGGTCTGCGTCGGATGGCCGAACACCACAAGATCGGTGCTCCCGGTCAGTGTCACGCCGTTGTCGACCGTATCGCCAGGCGATAGATCAACATCGCCAGTCGCCGGCAAGGTAAAAGTCGCGGCACTGTTGATCCACGATGCGTTGTCGTTGCGCGGCCATTCCAGGGCTGCGCTGGGCAGCGTTTCGACAACGGTGATGTTCACATCAGCGGTGTCATCGCCAACGCTGTTGGCGACCGTAACCGTTCCTGACGTCACCGTATCGACAACTGGTACCGCACCATCGGTGACGATCTTGCCGTCATTGGCCTGGATCGCATAAGGCCCTGTTTCGGCCGCGCCGCTCAGCGCATAGGTAAGTGTCGAGCCGATCGGGGTCTGCGCGACCACTTGCCCAACCACAGTGCCCACCGCCGCGCCGGTCAATACGTTGAAATCCTGGTTCTCGATCGAAGGCAGGAAGGGGTTAGCTTGCGTGATGCCCCAGGACGCGCCGATCTCGTCAATCGCCGTCTTTTTGTCGCCAAGCGAAACGGGCCCGATGATCGGATCGAACTCATAGACATCGCCATAGAAACCACGATTGAGGAAGAAGGTCTGGCTTTCGTCGTGTTGGCGGTTGCCGACGTGGAAGGCCAGCCCGGCCGTGCTGTGTGGCGCCCCTGATCCAGGGCTGAGACGCGTCAATTGCAACGCGACCCCGTCTTTGTAGATCGTCAGATTGCCGGCCGGTTGACTGTCATCCCAATCGACCGCGACGACCGTGGCTTGACCGTCGAACAGTACATCGTTGACGGTCTGCCAGCGCGCATCTGAGGTGGAATAGCGGCGATAGAACTCCAGCTTGTGCGATGTGTTGGTGCTGCCCTTGATCAGGGTCAGATAGATCTTATCGCCGACAGCCCAGACGCGCGGATAATCGCTGTCCCAGGCCGTGTCTAGGCCGATGGGCTTGAGGCATACCGGAACGAAGAGCGTTTGGCTCTCAACCGTCATAGCGGCGTCCAGTTTGACGTGGTCCGTCCCGCCCGAAAACACCCAGCCATGTTTGCCGTTCTGACGTAACAAAGTGTAGGCTGGGCGTTGCCCAGCAACGGTTATCCCGTCCGGACTGGCCGCTACCTGGTTGATGGTGCTTGTCAGTTCCCCACCAGAAGCCGTGTTGTTTCCGGTTGTGCCAGCCTCCAGCTTGTTGGCGCCGGGGATCTCGATAATCTGGCTAGGCGGATTGGGATCGCTGCTACCCCCGCCGCTCGCACCATCGGCCGGTTGAACGATGATGCCGATGCCCTGATTCCGTTCGGTATCGGTGCCACCAAATGACCATTGCCGGGTACCTGTGTCAGCGCTGACTTCTTGGATCGCCATGTACATGGCCAGCGAAAACTCCTCGCCGGAATCTTCAACTTTTCTGTCTGCCACTGCGGTCCCCGATGGCCATTGTGCGGTGACCTGATCGGCCGGCCAACCGCCGGTGTCATGGATCATGCCGTGGATGAACCACGAGTTCGTCCGACCAACCATCAGAGACTGTAGCTGGCCACCCGTGCTGCTCGAAAACTCGTTGAAGCTGCCGATGCTGGGAAAGGGTGTAGTGCCGTCGGCCGCTCGAATGATTGCAAAATACGCCTTGGCCTCAGATTCGATTAGCAAAGGCGTCGTTGGCAATCCCCACGTCAGGGTGCCCCCCACTGCAGCAGTCAGTTTCTTGCGATAAAGTTTGAAGCGGTTGGCGCCGTTGTCGAGTGAGCCGGGTGGATCGACCAGCGCAAACCCGGATGGCACCGTGGCCATGTCATCGTCGGAATTGATTCCGATAAAGGCCAACACCCAATCCTCTGCCTGCTCGTTGCCAGACGGCGTGAAGGAGATTGTGTTGACGTCTGTCCCGCCACTATCGAAATAGTGATCTTCGACTAGCGACAAGGGATCAGCGGACGCACCCTGTACGTCTTTGATCAAAAAGACGAACGGCATCAGACTAGTTTCGCTTTGATGTAGATGTTCAGATCGGTGAGGCCGGACACGCCCGAAATCACCACTGACAGGCTATTGCCGATCGCCACATTCTCGGTGGTATCACTTGGTGCTGCGGTGCTGGTCTCAGTCGTGTCGGCTGTGCGGCTCCACCCCGTGACATTGGTCCCGTTCTTCTGAACAGAAATCGTACCACTGCCGGACTGGGCATCGGTCGTAAACTCGATCAACTTCAGGGCGCGGCGAGCCGGCCTCAGCAGAAAGATCGTGTCATTGGCGACCACACCGGGAATCGTGATCGGAAAGTCGAAGGCTTGCCCTACCGCCGCTTCGATCTGGGCCGAAACCGCCTCGATGCTGGCCAACTGCTTTCCTGACGTTGGCTCAGCAACTGTGTCGTCGTACTTTGCGAGTTCTTTGAAGGTCACCGCCCCAGGCTCGAAGACGGCGATATCTTTATCTAGCTCTTCGTCTGCAACATTATCGAAGCCATGAGTTACAGCGATAGTAATTCGTCCCTGTGTATTAACAACGTCATCGCTGTCTACATGACATTTAATTCTGCCAAATATTCTCTCGTCGAACTGAGTGTCACTAATGGCGATCCGGCCTGTGAATGTCAGGCTGGTCAACCATGCATCTTTTCCGACTTGCGCAGTTCGGCGCAGTCTTAGGCTGCATGTTTTATCAGTACTCCGAACGCGAACATCTCCATTTGCCACCCTCAAAATATTTGACGTGTTATCCTCAAGGTAGAACCAAAAGCCGTCGTCAACGCGCCCGATTCCAGACTCATCGATCCACCTTAATGCTGTGTCGCTAGAGTTGTTTGACAGCGGCAGATTGTTCAGTGCGTCGGTGTTGACCGTTGGATAGTTGAAGTAGTCGAACTTCGTCCCGGTCGAGTTGACACCTAACAACTTCCCGGAATTGCCGTCCGGCTCGCCCAGCGTCGAACTGAATTGATCTGACGTCGTTGTCGGCACCTGCAATATGCGGTCCATGCGCTCTTCGAGCTGCTGCACGGCCATGGTCAGCTTGTCGAAGGCGTTCTCCACCGATTCCGGGTCGTAAACCCCGCTTGATGGAAGGTCCAACTCCTGCGTCAACGGCACATCCCGGATGATCGTCAACCGCTCGCCGGTCAGTAAGGGCGTTGCCAGAGCCAGCGTCCCGCCGGCGGTGTTACCGGCACCTGTCACGGTATAGTCCGTGCCCAGCGACTTCAGCGTTGGATCGGGCGGGTTCTCCGTCTGCTCATCAAAGCTGGACCTATGCCACACGGCGATATGCGCGTTGGCCTGGAAATAGAACGGGATGGAAAAGGCAGTCGTAATCCCGTCGCCTGTATAGGAAACACGGGCGGTCGTGACATCCACAGTCATCGGCACTCTCCGGTGGTGAGGCATGAAAAAAGCCGCCAACCGCGGCGGCTTCAATTGAGAGGTGAGCGGGTCTAGAGCTGTTGCTCACACGGCGCGATTACGGAGTTCGCGTCGGTGAAGTAAGCTGAACATTGCTAGGCGAATCGTTCATTTCCCTACCAGGTCGCCCACCAAGGCCTGATCTTCTGGTGATCCGTCCAGCCAGTCTCGTATGTTTTCCTCCAGTGCCTTTGGCAGGCGGCCGACCCGGCCGACGAAGCGGGCGATCGCCGCGTTGCGCTCCTCCGGTGAGGCCTCGGCCAGCGAGGGTGAGGTCGACCAGCGTTGGTAGTAGTCCTCGACGGCCTCGCGGTCTGCCGGTTGTCCCGAGCTTGGCAGGCCGCCGCTGTTCAGAATCTCGGTGATCGTCTCGATATTCCTGACCCGGCGCTCCTGCCGGTCCTTCCGCTGTCGGGCGACGCTCTTCAGCCGTCCCAATTCTGCTTGGCTCAGCCCGCCGGCCTGTCGCAGCCGGTCGATGTCGGGCGTATCGGCCTGACCGGTCTCCAAAGCCTGTTCCAGGGCATCGAGGCGCAGGGCCCGATCCATGGCCGCCCTCTCGCGGCTCTCACGGTCCGCCCGAGCCTGGGCCAGGTGCCGGGCGTCCTCCTGCCAGCCTTTCTCCAGCTTGGCCTGCTCATCGAACCGGTCGATCTCCTCTGGGCTCAAGGCACCGGCAAACAGCTCACTCCGGGCCGCCTCGCCCACCTTCTCGGGCGCCTCCTGCATCAGCACGCCCAGAAAGCGTTCGGCAAAGGCCCGGCGATAGCCCTGGGTCAACCCGTCCTTGACGTCTGCCGGCAGATCCCGCTCCGCGATGGAGTCCAGGCCGAACTGGTAGAACGCCTCGGCAGACTCGGGGTTCTCGATGGCCCGCTTGCCATAGGCCGCCGCCACCCTCCCGGCCGTCTCTAGCCGATAGCGCTGGCTCTCCGCCCGTTCGAAGGCGTCCGCCTGCCGATAGCTGCCCAGCGCGATATCGCCCAACCTGCTGCGCAGCCGAAGCGCCCCTTCCTGCACGCCGGGCTCGCCGGCATGAACCTCCAAGAACCGGGTCACGCTCTCGTTCACCAGATCTTCCGAGCGGGAGATCGAAGTCAAAATGTAAAGTAAGATCTTTCTGCGTCTTTAAGTAAATAGATATATGGTTTCAGTAATATTATTGCTGGAACAGGTATGAACACTAGTCACATTTTATCTCTATTTTTCCTACGAAAAATCCAGTCGTCGCAGCGATGGCAATCTATGACGTACTTATTCCTTCTACCAGATCAATTTCTATTTTGAATTTGTCACTCTGTCTCAAATGCTGATTGCGATGCTGGTTCGAGCGCTTTCGAGGTTTCCACTGTGCTCAGAGCAATTCCACTGAAAATATTGGCAAATCCCAGAGCGCTTGTCGTTGGATTCAACATCAATAGCGGTCATAGGACAATCAAAGTGGCCGCAGTTCGTGCTTTCCAGTTTGGTCCATTTGCTTCTGCTGTCCTTAATGAACCAGTTGATGAGACCGTGTTGCTCAATCTCTGTCTCAGATGGGTTGTCTTGATATCTCTAGAAGAACTGCTCTAGCTCTCCTCGTTTCTCTTCCGGTACCAATGCCAGCAAAACCCTCTTTGTCCTGACCTCAATCCGCTCAAACAGCTTTTCCTTGAGCGTGCGCGGCGTCACGTTGGATGAATCCCTCCCGGCGGCGCGCCGGGTGTCCCGTTCGGTGTCGCCTGGTTGAGTGGCCTCCTTGGCCAACGTCGCTGCCGTGGCAGCTGATCTGATTTTCAATTTGTCCGAAATTCTGGTTTGCATAAAACTTAATCCTCCAGGTTATGGGCTAAATTTCTCAACGACTATTTCAGTGGTTTCGAAATTTCTATTTCATTCAAGAAGATATCATCTGTTCCGAATACAATTCTGTGGCGCGAGAGCACAAAGCTTTTTGAAAGGTATTCTTCTTCAACAGATTTTCCATCGATTTCGATATGAAATGTCGCGATGCCTCGAACTGCAAACATTGACCAATTGCAATTGCTTGGTTCAAGTGAATCGTCGGAAGAAATGATGCTCCCCAACTCTCTATATTTTATGCGGACTGAATATTTAATAGCTTCTTCTCTCTCATTGCACACTGACAAAAACTGTTTGTTGCTAAAGAAAACAAAAGCTCCAAATGTAAAAACTAGAATTGTGGATAAAATAACTGCTGCGCGAATCATCGCGTCAAACCTTCAATGTAAAGACCCCCAGATGCAGCGTGGCTATGTGGATCTGGTTCCTCCAGATCTCTGTTCGAAATTTCTTTTGTAGATGTGACCAGCATGCCAGAATTCAAAGCTTCCATTATTACGTCAACCGGATCGCGCCCTTTGTTGCGAGGCTGTTGGGCTAGATTGCGGCCAACCATATTGTTAAATAGGTCCATAGCGGTATCTTCTGGCTCAAATTCGGTGTATCTCTCGTGAGCGTCACCGAATATTTTTGCGTTATCTGCGCCGATCTCAGTTGTCACTAAGTAACTCCACAAGGCGTGGCGAAATGCGTCCCGCTGAGAGTTCCAATTTCGGTCGTTTGGAAATTGCTTTTTAGCGATTGCAGACGCCTTTTGCGCGAACTTTAATGCCGCGCCCGAAAATTGAGAATTGATGATGAACTCGGCCCATTCGTGTTGACCATATGGATCATATTTAAATATTTTTGAAACTCGATTCTCAAATTCATCGAGTTTTTCGCTTTCTTTTATTTTGACATCATTTTTTTTCAAGCTGAGCAAGGGTTGATCTGCCAGATCTTGACTGCGAGAAAGGACACCGCCTTTCGTTCCTTTTGCGCCAGGATCGCTTTGCGGTGGATTTGCAGTCGTTTCCAGATGGCCAGGAATTCGGGAATGATGTTCGGGTATGGTGGTAGTCGCTATGGGGTGAGGAAAATTACTATCCTCTGATCCATGAGCTTTACGATGTCGGTGTTGTGATCTCTTCGTCAGATCACCTTCACTTGTATCTTGGATTGGCAAGAGTTCACTTTTTTGAAAATGAAAAGTCGAATTGATCGCGAGTGTGCGAGCCGTCGCTTCGTCACCGGTCATGATGTAATGAGTTTGAAATAGGTTCGCCGCATCTGATTCCAGGGCGCGTCGGAGTTCGGAGGGAAACTCGTTTCCTTGTTCGGCATTCCGAAGTTCGGCAGCCCTCGCGACAATTTCTTCAGCCATAATCGGGGGCAGTTGAGCGAAGGCAGCTTTCCGTAGAACGTCACGGTCTAGGTCACCCGGTTTGGTCGCTTCCGCAGCCATTTCTGCCGCTGTTGCGACATCGTGGCCAAGCTTGATGTACCGCCTAATTAGGTGAGCCTTTGCGACCTTCCGATCGGGCAAATTGGCCAACTGATTTTTGGGTAGTTCGTCTAAGCGGGTAGTGAGATCGGCGGCTTCTGCTTGTTGATCCGGCGATCCCTCGAGCTGATCGCGAATACCGTCCTCCAGTGCCTTTGGCAGGCGGCCGACCCGGCCGACGAAGCGGGCGATCGCCGCGTTGCGCTCCTCCGGTGAGGCCTCGGCCAGCGAGGGTGAGGTCGACCAGCGTTGGTAGTAGTCCTCGACGGCCTCGCGGTCTGCCGGTTGTCCCGAGCTTGGCAGGCCGCCGCTGTTCAGAATCTCGGTGATCGTCTCGATATTCCTGACCCGGCGCTCCTGCCGGTCCTTCCGCTGTCGGGCGACGCTCTTCAGCCGTCCCAATTCTGCTTGGCTCAGCCCGCCGGCCTGTCGCAGCCGGTCGATGTCGGGCGTATCGGCCTGACCGGTCTCCAAAGCCTGTTCCAGGGCATCGAGGCGCAGGGCCCGATCCATGGCCGCCCTCTCGCGGCTCTCACGGTCCGCCCGAGCCTGGGCCAGGTGCCGGGCGTCCTCCTGCCAGCCTTTCTCCAGCTTGGCCTGCTCATCGAACCGGTCGATCTCCTCTGGGCTCAAGGCACCGGCAAACAGCTCACTCCGGGCCGCCTCGCCCACCTTCTCGGGCGCCTCCTGCATCAGCACGCCCAGAAAGCGTTCGGCAAAGGCCCGGCGATAGCCCTGGGTCAACCCGTCCTTGACGTCTGCCGGCAGATCCCGCTCCGCGATGGAGTCCAGGCCGAACTGGTAGAACGCCTCGGCAGACTCGGGGTTCTCGATGGCCCGCTTGCCATAGGCCGCCGCCACCCTCCCGGCCGTCTCTAGCCGATAGCGCTGGCTCTCCGCCCGTTCGAAGGCGTCCGCCTGCCGATAGCTGCCCAGCGCGATATCGCCCAACCTGCTGCGCAGCCGAAGCGCCCCTTCCTGCACGCCGGGCTCGCCGGCATGAACCTCCAAGAACCGGGTCACGCTCTCGTTCACCAGATCTTCCGAGCGAGAGGCCACCTGTTGCGCATGGCCTTTACCGCCGGGCGGGGCTTCCGCCTGTAGGTCTGCCCGCAGTTGCTCATAGTGGGTGAGGGCCGCCTGTACTATCACGCCGGCGGTCGTCTCCTGGGCCGGCTTTGTGTCTTTCTCCCGCCGATCAGCTTCCGCGTCGGCCATTCGGGCAAACTGTCGGCCCAGACCGGCAAGCTGTTTGCCGATGGCCTCGCCCGATGCGGCGAGCTCTCCCGCCCCTCGGCCGGCAATGCCCCGCGAGGAGGGGCGGCGAAACTGTACGGAACTGATGACCGTCATTGTCCAACAACCCTCTTTGTCTGGTCAGCGACAGCCGCCTGTGGGCCGTCGGCCAAGAATGTTTGTCTTTTGGAAACGCTGCTCAGCGTGGGGAAAGTAATGTGCCAAGTGTCCCAGGCTGCTGCCTCTGGGTGATCGCACCGGCGCTGGCTAATCGAAATAGCCTTTTTTGTTGTAAACGTAGGCCGTCGTCGCGCCGTCGAGCAGGGAGGAGGCGGCGCCGATGCGGCCAGCCGTCCGGTATTGCTTCGCCGATCGGCGGAAGGCACCGGCATCGTCCCGAGCCCCGATGGCGGCCTTTTGCCCTTCATACTCGATCGTCCGTGCGTTGGATTCCAAGTCACGGCTCAATTGCATGCGGGCCAAAAAAGGCGAACCGGAGGCGGTGCTGACCCCGGCGTTGGATTGCCGCGCCTTAAACAGGTCAACCTGGCGCATGTTGCCAAGACGCTCCAATTCTGCCGACCTTTGGCTGTCTTGCGTGGCGATCTTTGCGTTACGCTCGGCGACTTGTGCTTGATACTCGGCGGCGGCCGACTGGGCCTTCGCCTGTTGGTTGGCCCCAGCGACGCCCATCGCCGTCGACGCAGCCACCAGTCCTTCCAAAACGCCACACATCAGTCCACGGCCTCCACGGTTAGAGCGATCCAGCGAATGGTCAGGGGCAGCGGCTCGTTGGTTCGGATCTCGAACACGCCGCCATCGGCATAATCGCTGTATGTCGGATCATCGACGGTTTGCGATTTCAGGCTTGGCGAGGTGCCCATTGGGTCGCTCACCTCGCGAAACACCACTTCCTTCAGGGCGCGCGGTGGCCCCAGTTTGAAGGTCGAGCTGCGATAGACCGACACCCTCGCTTCCTTCAATATCATGCGCCGGCCCAACGCCACGCCCACGGCGCTGCCCGAAGCCGGCAGCTGCGGCTGGAGTACTGAGGCGTAGGCCAGCCCGACAATGGCTTTCGACACCGGGGAGGGCAGGGTGATCGACCCGCCACTTACCGTCTGTGGGGGAATGACCGCGCCATCGCCGTTGATGGCGACGGTCTCGCCATTTAAATGGCTAAGCCCGCTTATGGTCGTCGTTGATGGACCGGAATAGGTCAGGCCGCTATCGACAAAAAAGGCATCTTCCTTGTCCTGGGTAGGCGTCAGACCTTTGGTCAAATACTCCACATACCGGCGCGTACTGGCATCGATGGTGCGTTTGACCGAGAAGAAAACGACATCCTCCCCGCCATCGTCGTCGGCCATGGTCGTCACGCTCTCGACCGCCGCGGCAGTGCCGCCAAGTTGATGGCTGGCAAAGGCAACGACCTGCTCGACAGGACTATAGGTCAAAGAAACAAGGGCGCCATCGGTCAGGCAGATCCACAACCGGTTGGCGCCACCGCCTTGCCAGGCGATGTCCTGAATTTGGACGTCGAACAGATGTTCGGCGAGCAAGGACAGGTCGCGGCCGGTATAGCGCCCGGCGCCGCCGTCATAGAGGTATTCGATCAGCTGATTGCCCGAGCGGCGGGCGAAGATGATCGCCTCTTGGGTCGTTATCGAGCGCACATCGATGGCGCTGCCATGGCCCGTCTGCCGCTTGATCGAGACATTGTCCGGCGTCACCGGTTCGCGGGAGTCAGGCGACCGTAGTGCGAACTCTGACCCGACCGTGCCGATGATCAGATCATCGCCGGAATTCATCCAGCAGATGCGGTTCAGTTGTTGGGCGGCGATCGTAAACTCAAGCGCGTCGGTGGCGTTCGCCCCGTCCGTCATGTCCTCGTAGGCTGCCTTTTTCGAGGCGAACAAGGTGTCGGGCTGCTTTGGTGTGCCGCCGAACCACAGTCGGTCTTCATAAAACGCAACGGTGCGTGGGTAGTTTCCGCTGCCCCAATCAGCCGGTGGGTCCGTGAAATCAATAACAGCGGACCGCCATTCATAAGATGTGCTTGCTGCACTTCCGCTGTGCGAGGACGAACGGCGCTCAAGCTTGTAAGGCGCGATCGTTCCATTGCCGGTCAGATAGACGACATCTGCGCTTTGCGCGTAGTCGAAGGCTGGCAGCATCGCCTCTTCGTAGAGCGTGGCCAACTCCACCGGCTGGTTGTTAAGGAACTGGATGTCATCCAGTGTGTTCGTCCCCGTGATCCATCTCCAGCTTAAATGAAACGTCGAATTGCCGGCGCCTGGCGTGAAGACAACCACGTAGGAATACCCCTCCAGGTCGGGGACATAGAGGATGTCGTTTGCACCAGCCGAGGTGCCGACACGGAAATCGACTCTGGTCCCTGTCGAGCTGGTCTCGTTGCTGGTGATTGAAAATCGAATGCCGACTTGTTTGGTCGGATCGCTTACCGTGACTGAGCGGCGCAGTTCCTCGCCTGTGCTGTCCAGCGTGCAAACACCACCGGAAATTGTCGCTGTGCCGCTCAGGGTCCAGCCGGTCGATCCTGATGAAAAATTTCCATTGGTCCAGGTAACGCCCTGATCAGGGATGGTGACCTGGCCATATACGCCATCCGACTTTTGGTAGAAGCGAAGCAGCTTATCGCCCGACCATTCGAGCAGCACGTTGTTCTGCGCCGAAAACTCGAAGGGCGTCAGGCGTGCCTTTTTGCTCTCATTGGCGATCGCCCCGATATGGCGGGTGCCGCCGCGCCGAATGGCCGGTCCTTGAACGGTTGGCAGGAAATTGCGTAGCAGGCGGCAACTCTTCTGGTGCCGCTCGATATCTGCCCGGCCTTCGATCATCGGCGAGACCTCGCCGCCGGTGAAGCTGGCCCGAAACTCAGTCTCCCGCGGCATCGCCAATCCACCCTTTCAGTTGCGGTCCGGTCCAGCGCGAGGTGATCCAATCGGGATCGCCAACCTGTTCGGGAATGCCTTCCTGGCTGTCGGCCCGGCGGGCAGCCGCCAAGGCCCCCAGATAGAAATCACGAGCTCTGGCAACATCGCCCCGATCGCCCAGCTTGGCTGCGATCATCATTGCCAGCTGCCCGATCACGGCTTGGGCAAACAACGGCGACCATTGCCCGGTCGCAGTAATGTCCGCCGCATAGGCGATGTCCAGCGGCGCTGTCAGGTCGCTGACGATGCAGCGCACGCCTTGATGTCGCTCCACAGCCCAGCGCAAGCGGCTGTCCGCCCCGCGAACCGACCAGACCTTCTGGCAATCGGTCGGCAATACAAAGGCGTGTTGCCAGCCCCAAGCGGGTTTAGTCCCGTGCAGTCCGAGGCTCGTCCTGGTCAGGGCAAAGTTCCACGGGTGCAGTTCCAGTAATCCCTGGCGCACATGGTCATAGTGTTTGGCGGCTTCCCGCGCCCGCGGGTCGTCATCGCCCGGTGAGGAAATGCGGCCCAGCTCCGCAAGGGAGAGGGCCGCATTGATCACCGCTGTCTTGGACAGCGCTGACATGGCTTAATCGACGACGTATTCGACAAGCATCTGCAGCTTGCCGGCCGCCGTCGCATCGGCATCGAGACTGACCATCAGGTCGATCTCGCCACCGGGGTTTTTGCTTGCACCGGTGTATGTCCAGGCCTGCCGAGGAGCCCCTTCGACGCCGGTCAATGTCTCGGCGCCGGACGTGCTGGTAACCGAACTCGCGTTCGCCAGTGAGTTATCGTCCAGCAAACTAGCATTGGAAACGCTCGCGGCACCGACGTCGGCATCGGTGAAATTGAGCGTTCCGTCGCTGCGCACTTTGACCGAGATAAGATAGGCATGCGCCGGAACGCGAACCATTCGATAAGTCGACCCGTTCGAGCCCGTCGTTTCGGTCGTGGTCACCTCGCCATAGGCAAAGCGCTTGCGACCGCCGGAGAGTTCGGGACCAAGCTTGTTTTCCGTCGCAGCCTCGACCTTTGTGATCTGGACGGATTTTAGATTTTCAACAGCCATCTTTCAGATCTCTCCTTAGGATTCGTCGCACAGGATTTCGACGACCTTGCCTTCCTCGACGCGCGTGGCGCCGAAGGTTCCGCAGACATAGACCTGGGTGGAATAGTTCTTGTCGTCCCGCTCGGTAATGCGGGTTTCGATGTCTTCCCACAGGCCCAGATGCATGCCCGAGGCCACCCAAACCGGCACGCGCCGATAGGGGTTGGATGTTTGGCTCAGCCGCTCGATATGGATGAAGTTGAAGCCCAGGAAACTCTCCAACTTGCCGTCACGCAGCACCGGCGCGTTGAAGTCCGCTGAGGTCACTTCGGTAATCGCCATCAGGGCCGATTCCTGTTTGGCCGTGATCGCGCAGTAAGCCGGCTCCATATCAAGATCGACCTCGTTGGCCATCAGAATTTCGCGGGCTTCCAGCAGTTTGGTTACGTTTAGGTTGGTGGTCGCGCCGACCGTCTGAGCCACCTGCTGGTTGGCCGTGTCGAACGTCTGGGCGGTCTCGCCGTCTTTGCCGGTCTTGGCCTCGCCGAAGAAGGCCTCGATGATCTCGTCATCCATCGCCCGACCCAGCGCGAACGCGCCATTCCGGGAATAGGCCCCATCGGGCATGATGCCCACGCGGACCCGGTCGGGTTCGTCGATCAGGTCGGCCCAATGGTAGTCCTTGGGATAGACCCACCGCGCATCGTGCGGTGTGGAAATCAGCGGGGTATCGGCGTGCCGATCGGTGCGGCGAACCGCCGTTACCTGGCCGATCTGCTCGACCACCTTGCCGGCCTTGCCGTTATAGTTCTCGGTCGAGACGGCATTGCGAAGTTTGCTGCACTTTTGCTGCAGCAGCATCTCCACATTATTCTTGTACTCTTGGATATGGGCAGTTTCGATTTGAAACGACATGCGTCGTACTCCAACGATGTTATGGGGAACACTCGTCGGAAGGCTTGGTCCGTTCCTCACGGGCGAGGGCGACGGGGGCCTATGCCTGGCTTTTGACGGGGCCTAGCCGTTCGGTCTTCCCCGAACGCCAGCGGGCTCACACCATGCCGCCGGCTCGCCGGCGGTGGTGGAGTTGGTCGCAGAGATGACGGTTGGTTACATGATTCTTGAAACAGAAAACCTGGGCGTTTGTAAGGGAATTAGCGGATATTCAGTCGCCCCAAACGGCAAATTGCGTCGGAATTTTCTTAGAATTCAGATCAGTGGTATGATGCTGCAGCTATGAACGTGGATTACTGCCTTTAAAAACGGAAATAACCTTATCTGAAAAAGTAACAATTACAGAAATATCTTTTTCTTTGTCGTAGTAGTGCCACTTTCCCAAGCTTCTAAACATGCTTTGATTCTTAATTCTAATTGCATTGTCAACATATTGGATCGTAAACCCTGCTGCTTTCATTTCAGACAAAGCCTGGTTGGTGTAGTCATGACCTCGTAAGTCAATTTCGCCTTTTGGGGCGCCTGAGGCATTTGAACTACCGGCTTGAGCACCCTGGTCCGCTATTTCGAGCCTAGCAGACCAATCCAATAGTCTGATGATTAGCCCCCGCATCGATACGTGCCCAAACCCAAGCGATTCTAGTTGCTTCTCCGGCTCGGTCGCGCACAGAACGTCCAACTCGGAAAAAAGAGATGCTAGGGCGGCGAACTCTTGGTCGCTGTTGACGATTTTGTTTGGATCCTCATCTTCATATATGGGTTTTTCTACAATTCTCTCTAATAGATAATGCATCTCTTTAGCAGAGATTTTGCAATTGATGTAATTTTCAAGGCATTTTTTCGTAAACTTGTCAATCATAACTACCCGTGTGATCAGGTTTTCCGCTTCGCACAGAAACAATGGTTCCGTCTGTCCGACTCTCTACCACAGTCATGTTATTTATTTTATCGTAGTATACTCGTCTTCCGAGATTTTTTTCTCGCACTTTTTTCGGTAAGTCAACGAAGCTAACTTCGTTCTCGCGGCGAACAACGTTTTCAATCACTGTTGGTGTGGCACCTCGGTCGCGCATATGTTCACTTCGGTGTTCAGCACATTTCCGCCGATTGCGCGAGCTTAATAGGCTGGCTTATAAATCTCGTTAGACTGCGCCCACCAAGTGAAGCCAATAGAAATACATATCATGGACCGGCCAAAGCCATTGTAACCTCGATTTCATCGGCATGCCGTGCAACTCTGCGCGCCCCGGACTAATCGCGAGGTCCATTGTCAATGTATCGCCAAAAGTTAGCTTATTTGTTCGGTGAACTGCCGCAACATGGGTGAACTGCTGCCGTGCTAGATGTTTGCTGAGGTTGAAGTTCTAGACATTCGGTCTCCCTCGCGCGATCGCGCAAACGTCACCATCATCTACGATGACGAATAGGTCTTGCTCTTCGTCATAGTATTTCCAGTTCTTGCCAAAAAAGTCAGAGTAAATTAGTCCAAAGAAGATAGTTTTTCTAATTCTATTACTGTGCCTTGTGGCGTGATCCAAATCAAGGATCGAGATTCCCATTTCGCGCATTCTCGCAAGCGTTTTCAATGAAATGTAGGGTTTCAATGAATAGTCTTTTTTGTTTGCGTTGTTCCTTTCTAACTTGGGATCATTTGGCGCCTGTGCCAATGACGCCAAAAACCGCAAAATTTTCCCTCGAGCATGGTCTAAATCTGATTGTGGAATTTCAATCATTTTGGATTCGGCATCGCCAATAGAGATACTTACACTATCAAAAATCTCGATGAGCCCATCAGTTGCACGGTGTCCAATTTCATTTCTGAGGATTTCTTCTTCTCCATCTACCATGAATATTGGGCATAGTGTGCGATGAAGTGATCTGAGAGAGATGAATCCATCAACATAGTCATTCAGATGTTTGAGTATTTTTTCGTTCAAGGCTAACTCTATTTTAGGAAATAACTAACGTCGTCTCATTCCCAACGTGCCCATTTTGGGGGGACTCCTTTTCGAGCACTGACAACTTGACCATCAGCGGCGTTCGTTACCACGAACATATTTCTTTCCCTGTCATAGAAATGCCGCTTACCTTCAGTTTCTTGTGTCCTATTGGCTAATTCGTCTTTCTTCCGGCGTTCAATAAGTTGCTCTCTCAGTGTCCAGCGAGGGTAAATCTCATTCCTTGGTCGCGTCGCACCGATAATGCTGTCCGGTGAAAGAAACCTCTCTTCAGCGTCTTCAATAATGTGCGAGCTCATTAAGCGTGATTTATATTCCATCGGGTCAGGTTTGTCTTGCCTAAGCCTAAAGGGGTTGTTCGGGAAAACGTTGTCGACCACTTGCCTTGTAGCGCTGGAGGTGCCCCCCAATGCGCCGCCTGTGAGGGTCCCTCCAACGATATTGGAGATTGTTTCTTGTGGCGTGCGTGTTTCCTGAGTGGAAGCCAAGCCTGCTTCTGACAGTGAACTGCCGAAAAACCCGGTCTTCGCTGCTGCTCTTGCGCCTTGATAGATCGTGCGGCCGGATCGATAGGTCCGATAAACCGCCCCGCCGACAGGGACATAAGTCACGGGATCGGCAAAGGCCATTGCGACTTCCATAATATCGCCAACCCACCCGGCTTCGTCCAACCTTCGTTGATCGTCCAGCTCCCTATCAATGCGCCGTTTAATGTCGGCCGTTTGGGTCGGTGATCGAGAGCGTTTGAGAACGCCCTCGAATTGCTCATAACCGCGGAGTTCGGCTTGTGAGAGTTGATACCCGGGCACGGCCTCTCGCCACGGATCGAATACGCCGCTTAAAGCGAGCGAACCGACGGTATTTTGCTTTCGAAATGCCGGGCCTGCGACGCCTACGGCTGTGTCCTTTACTTGCACCAGGGCATCTGCGGCAGCGTCCGCCTTGCCCCAAGCCCAATCCCAGTAACTCCTTTGATCGAAAAGTGGGTCGGGCGCTCGATCGAGGCCGTAGTCACTCTTGGCAACATCCCACGCAGGCCGGTTCTGAGTGCTGGCGATAGTCGAAGCCTCCCAAGCATTACGCGAGATCGAAGGCCTGGATTCGATCGGGCCTTTGACGGTGCTGTGCGCTACTTCCCATGGGTTTCGCGCAATTGAGCCGCTAGCGCTGCCTGAGGCTCCCTTTGTCGACTGCTGCGCGGCTTGAAACCCCCTGTAATCCCTGGCGATATTCGCGGAGATCGGATCTAAAGTGCGGTTCGGGGTGCTTTGGCCGCCGCTCTTCTTGAAGAGAGCATCTTTCTTCGGTGTGGCTCGGGCAAGACCGAGCTTAACGTCTTCTACGTGTTGGCGCCGACGCGCTAGTTCTTGCTGTTCCTCTGGCGTCAAAGGCGGAGAGGTAAATCCTCGACTGTTCGGCGAAAGATCCCTGGTCAGCGAGGAGGCCAAGGGCAGGCGGTCCGAGGCCCAGGGAAGGCTGTTGATTGGGCCGTTGAACGTCAGTCCATATCGATTGGAGGTGGAGGCCGGAACACCGCGCTCCGATCGAACAGCATTCGTGCCAGCCCGCGCTTTCTCTGGTTGTGTCCGCGGGGTCCCGCTGAAACTGAGATAGGGGTCCAAACTCTTCGGCCGCATCGGTCCAAACGACATCTCGCGGTCCGAAGGTTCCGCGGCCGATGTCAACCGACTGGTTGAGGGCTGTCTACCCGTCACGCCACCCGGCAAACCCATCACGTGAGGATCGGTTCGTGCGGGATTGTTCTCGCCCCGGCCTGTCGATCCGCCCGGCGTACCCATCACGCCGGGGTCGGCCTTCGCAGGCTGGGCCGTCATGGGCGCCTGTCCCCGACCGGTCAGTCCGCCCCGTGCGCCCATCACGCCGGGATCGGATTTAGCCGGCTTACTCGTCAAGGCGGCCTGGCCACGACCCGTCAGACCGCCCGGAACACCAGCAACCCCCGGATCCTTCTTGGCCGGTTTGGCAGGTCGAACCTGCACCGGCTTACGGCTCTTACGGTCTGGCACGCCAATCGAGACCTGCCGGCGGGAGGAGTATCTGGTCGTGCCACCTGTGCTGGACGGACCATAGTCCCGCCCACCGCGTTGATAGGGCATGGTTATCCTTTCAGAACGTGCCGGGCAAGTGTCCGCGATAAGTTCCAGCTAGGGTCAAGGTCGGGGCCTTGGTTGCATCCGCCTAGCCGGCAGTGCTGTTCACTCCCAGCACTTGGGCTAACGATCGGTCGAAATCGGCCTGCTGCGCTGCCTCATTGATCCTATCGTTCATCATCCCGTCGAGTGCAGAGATGCGCTAAGTCTTGATGGAGCCGGCCCGACTCGCGGGTAGAGTGATCAACTCAACGCAGGACAGGGTAGATCGTCTGTCGACTTATCCGGGAGAGCCCGCTGGCGGTTTCGGGACGCGCTTGAACATCGTAGATCGGTTACGATGGCCAACTATTGGTTCATCGCGTCGGCCGCCTCCGGCCTAATGGGAACGATTGTGGGAACTCGATGAAACCAATACACGCAGTCTGTTCGTTCTTTGGGTTTTTCGTTCTGCTCAATGTGGGAAACCCCAGCCATGCTGGGTCTCTCATCGATGATTTTGCTGGCTTGTTCGAACGGTGCCGAATATCCGTCGAAAACTCTTCGGAACTCGACACGGCTGGCTTGATCCCGATAACTGTTCCTGAAGCTGCGAAAGGCAGTTGGGGTGCAGATTTCACCCAGGATGGATGGCAGCTTCCAGGTTCTGGTCTATATGTGGTGCAAACAGCCTGGACCAACCCATCCGGGCAGACCCGACATTTGTGTGACATCTACATTGAAGAAAATCGCCCGGCGCTGACCGCGGCGGAACAGGGTCTTTTGATTCGTCATTTTCTAGTACGCCAAACACAACTCATCGGGGAGGGGACTCATCAATTGGAGCAGGCGCTATCTCCCATACCCCCACTCATAAATCTTGGGTTCCTTCTGAGAGACGCTACACCGAATGGCTGCATTGTCGTAAACAGCATGGCGCTCTTGCCGGATGGTACTGCCTTTGTTGCTGGAAGTGGAGAACAAGCCGTCAAACCTTGTCAGCATCATTAGAGCGCTTGGGTAACGTATCGAGTCAGGCGAGAAACTTCGCGCGTGATCAGAGCCTCTCAACTCAGCGAGATCGGTCGCGAGGGGCTAAGGCAGCTCGTGACTTCCAATACGTAACCTCGGTTACGTAGCTTGAGCGGTTACGCCTTGATGTGCTGCGGCAAGTCAACGGTCTCCCTTGAAGTACGGTTCTTCCCAAATGCGCAAAGCACGTCCTGATCCCATTTCTTGAGCTTTTTCCCAGCTTCCTATGTTGTTATATTCTCGGCCAATCACATTTCCATTCTTGTCATACGTGGTGATTGTGACTTTTACATAGGGGTGTTTATGGTTCCCGGGTGAGTATTCAACCTTTTCTATCGTGCCGTCTGCATAGGCAGCAATGTGATCATAGGTGCTCAGCGTCCCGTGGGGCCCCGACGATTCGCCACCGCCATGAACCCGATAGCCCAGACTTAAGACCCCTTTGATGCCAAGTGATGCACCGCCAAACACGCCGCTTGTGCCGTCGGCGTACTTGATAACACCTAAGTCGAACACGCCTATTTTACCGCCGACGCGAACATTGCCTTTGCCGTCAACAGCTAGAACAGGATTTTTTGAACTAACTCCAAATTTCCATCCTGAAGTGTCGCTGATGTAATCATGTGTTTTGGAGATAGAAATACCGGCGACACTAGCAGAAATAGAGGAACCTAAGTGCTTAACTCCATCAGTGTAATATTCCACTCCATCTACTTCGCCGATGAGTGATCCTCTTGGTTGGGTTTGACTGACACGATCTAGGACATCCTTTTCTTCGGCTGTTTGGCCGCCATCCCGTCGCCCAAGAAGCCCTCCGGGCACACCCATGACCCCAGGGTCTTGCGGTTGCCACTTGGTCGGCTCGGGGGGTGTGTATCCTGGCGTTAAGCGGTCTCTTTGGGACTGATAGTCTTGGACAAAGTAATAACCGGCCGCCTTCATCATATCGGTATAGAAGTCAGCCTCGAGGCTGCCGGGGGCTGATCCGTATTCCACCCTCCCCGACCCAATGATCGCCTTGCTCTCCGGGTTATTCGTTGGAGTTTTCACGGTCGACGACGCGGGGTCTTTTTTGAAGCCCCCTACCTTTTGGGTGTAGGTGCCCAACGCCGGGTCGGTCTTTTGCTGTCGAGCGTTTCGGTCAGCGACGTCGCTAAGGTTGAAGTAGGTTGGCCAATCCTGAGCATTCGGTGCGGCGTCCGGCTCACCGAACGCCGCTTTGGTCAGGTTGGCCTGCACGAGTGGGTGGTCCGTCGTCCAGGGGAAGCTGTTGATGGGCCCCCCGGATGGATGCGTGAGCGGTTTCGTTCGAACGCGCACGGGTTCGCTGCGGCCGCGGTGGGTGATGTCCGGATCGAGCCGTGGTCGGTTCGGCTTCCAGTCCGAAGGATAGGATTGGTTGAAAGATGGATTGCCTGGCCTTTATCCGCTGGGCGAGATGGTGCCGTTAGATGACAAACCCCTTCTGGAAACCGGTGCCTGCCGCCCGGCCACGCCACCGGGCACGCCCATCACACCCGGATCGGTGAGGGCAGGGTTGTTTTGGCCTCGGCCGGTCAAGCCGCCTGGCGTGCCCATAACCCCGGGATCGCGCTTGGCGGGTTTCGCCATTGAGTCAGTCTGACCACGACCAGTCAGTCCGCCCGGAACACTAGCAACCCCCGGATCCTTCTGCGCCGGTTTGGCAGGCCGAACCTGCACTGGCTTGCGGCTCTTCCGGTCCGGCACGCCAATCGAAACCTGCCGGCGGGAGGAATATTTGGTCGTGCCGCCTGTGCTGGACGGACCATAGTCCCGCCCACCGCGTTGATAGGGCATGGAAAATATCCTCGATTTTGCACTGAGACGTAGTTAGTGGACTGGCAGATGGTCCTCCGTGACTAGATAGGTCAGATGTGAAATTTTGCGTTTCTAAGTTTCTGTTTTGGGGTTGTAATGATCACAATCATGAATTTTACGTCGCATTCGGTTTCAATATTCTGATGACTAATCTAGTGTGGAGATTCTATACTGAGACGTCACATTTATTGCTGATTCTCACCTATACAGAATTGTTTCCATATGACCCAACAGTGAAAATGAAGAAATATAGTATGTTATGAAATATAAAACTCCACCTATTAAAATAATAAATATTCTATTTGATAGTGAAAGTATGATGTACGAAAAAATATATGCAATAATTATTGTGGACACTAGAATTGTAACGGTAAATAGAACCGGAACTAAAATAAAACCATTTGAAATTGAGAAATTTACGAAGCCCAAAAAATCGAATATAAAATAAATACCAAATGGTATCGGAATTTCAGCTCTAAATATTGTAATCGGAGAGAAAAAGGACAGAAAAAAGAACAATTTTCCGATACCAATTTTGGTGTATCTTCTATTTTTTATTCTATCTTTTATAAATAGTGAGAGGGGGGTTAAATTCAGGAATATAGTTGAAGCGTATAGGGCGAGGCTCTGATGAGCGGTTGCGTCGATGTATTCTGATTCTGACATCGGGATATATTTCACCGGCCCCAATTTTTCAAACAATAAGTTGGAAAAATAAGCAGACAAAATTATTAATACTAGCAGTATAACAAGTAATTTATGGTTTCTTTTCAGAAGATACACTATTCCAGTCATTGATATACTTCTTGCAAATTCATCAGGGTTCGGCCTTTAGGATGGCTTGTGATTCTGGTTAATTTAAGTCGAGTAACTTCATGTCCCGCCAGGTCTTCGTAGATAAAATTCATTTAGGCGTTTTTCTATCTCATCAATGTAGGTGGGTGGCGATGTCATTAGTTTGTCGTAATCTCTCGCTCCAAGGTTGTTGTTGTTACCATCGCTCGGTTGTGCGCTGCTTATGACCGAGTACATCGGCTCATCGTGGTTTGCCGAGTTTAAGGCGAGTCTTCTACCGACAGCGTTATTGTGCAAATCCATTACAGCTCGCCAGGGATGAGGTGACCCGCGCTCATGCCCGTCAGTCATTCTTTTCGCCGCTTCGGGGCCGAGGTCGAGTGTGGTCGCATAACTCCACGCTGCATGCTTGTGGGCGTTCTGAGGAGTATTGTCTCTGCGGGGATTTTGCCCCCAAAAGTTCCACTGCATTCGCAGTTCTTGGTCAACTGCCCTAACAAAAGCGCCGATTGCCTCGCTGAATGAGTTTTTCAAGTTGGAGAAGTCAGTCGGTCCGTTCGGATCAAAATCATACCGTCTGTACTCGCGTTGGAGAAGGTCTTCTACCAACCCTCCTTCGTGGCCTCGCCCTTGCACCCCACTGGTCACGCCAAACACTCCAGGGTCAAAGCGCTGTGGCTTGGCTGGTGGTGGATCTACTGACGGTAAATTTACGGGAGGCAGATCCATCCACGCATCTAGCGAATTTTGAGACCGGGGCGGGGTAGATTTGTGTGCAGGTCCTAGATTGGGTTCTTTTTTTAGGACAGGTGTTGCTCGTCGGCTCAAGTGCGAGCCTAAACCTTTATCCGCGACATTGTTTGAATTGAGGCGGCTCTGACTTGGAGAAGAACCTGGTGATCGAGAACGAGTATTCAGTTCCCAAGGATTACGAGCAATCGTCTCGCCTCGTGAAAACGCGTCCCGAATTTTCCGATAGTGGGCCAGCTCTTGCTGTTCCTCTGGCGTCAAAGGCGGAGAGGTAAATCCTCGACTGTTCGGCGAAAGATCCCTGGTCAGCGAGGAGGCCAAGGGCAGGCGGTCCGAGGCCCAGGGAAGGCTGTTGATTGGGCCGTTGAACGTCAGTCCATATCGATTGGAGGTGGAGGCCGGAACACCCCGCTCCGGTCGAACAGCATTTGTGCCAGCTTGCGCTTTCTCTGGTTGTGTCCGCGGGGTTCCGCTGAAACTGAGATAGGGGTCCAAACTCTTCGGCCGCATCGGTCCAAACGATATCTCGCTGTCCGAAGGTTCCGTGGCCGATGTCAACCGGCTGGTTGAGGGCTGTCTACCCGTCACGCCACCCGGCAAACCCATCACGTGAGGATCGGTTCGTGCGGGATTGTTCTCGCCCCGGCCCGTCGATCCGCCCGGCGTACCCATCACGCCGGGGTCGGCCTTCGCAGGCTGGGCCGTCATGGGCGCCTGTCCCCGACCGGTCAGTCCGCCCCGCGTGCCCATCACGCCGGGATCGGATTTAGCCGGCTTACTCGTCAAGGCGGCCTGGCCACGACCCGTCAGACCGCCCGGAACACCAGCAACCCCCGGATCCTTCTTGGCCGGTTTGGCAGGTCGAACCTGCACCGGCTTACGGCTCTTACGGTCCGGCACGCCAATGGAGACCTGTCTGCGGGAGGAATACTTGGTCGTGCCACCTGCGCTGGACGGACCATAGTCCCGCCCACCGCGTTGATAGGGCATGGGAAACTCCACGTATTTGCACAAGTAAGACTTTGGCTAGTCAGACGAATGAGAGCGCTAGCCGGCGGTTATCCGCCGGGGGATAGTCGGACACCGCCAGCTGGGAGAATCGTACCGGTTGCCAGCCATTCAGCAGGGCGCCGCCAACCTAAAGCTTCCCGTACAACGCAGACCGTCGGGCCACCAGCGCCCGCTCCTCATCGGTATAAGCCCCGCGCCGACCGGCGGCGGCCTTGTCCAGATAGGATCTGAATTCCGGGCTGCCCTCGATACGGTTGATTTCAGCCTGAACATCCTGGCCGCTGCCGCCGGCCTCATACGGCATGGTGCCCTCGGCCATCATCCCGCCAAGCCTGGCCCAAAACCGCATCGCGCGTTTTGAGCCCAGCAGCGTGTTGATGTCCTCCTTCTCGCCATCGTCGGCCAGCTCTGCGCCACGCCGCGCCAGTGATAGGTTCGACTCATAGGCCGTCCCCCAATCCTCCCTCATCTCCATCTCTAGGTTGGCGATGGCCGCCTCTGCGGCGCGTTCCTCCGCCTCGCCCTGCATGGCCGCATAGTCGATCTGAGCCTCGACCAGCCCCTGCATCTGCGCCTTGGTCAGGCCCAGCGCGTGGGCCCGTTCGGTCATGTTGGCGGCATAGTCCTGGTTCCAGAACCCGTCAGGCAGGCCTTCGGGAACCGCGACATCGTACTCTTCTGCCGAGTCCGGCCGGCCGAGCCGCCGATAGACCTCATCCATCGCGGCGGGATCGTCCTGGTTCTCAGGCAACTTGAGCAATCGGTCGGCCGGGAACTTGACGAACGCCTCGGTATCGCGGTGCGATTTCATCATATCGGCCAGCCCCGACCAGCCCTTGGACTTCACCCAGGCGCCGTACTCGTCGCCGTGATCCTTGGCCACCGTCTCGGCAAAGCTCGGAGCCGGAGCGGTAGCGCCTGCGCCGCCGCTCTGCGTGGGGGAGCCACGCCGCCCGCTGTCCCGCCCCGTTCGCGGCGGTTCGGCGCCCCCAGTCCATTTCTCTCCAGGCTCGGCACCGCCGTTCCACGTCTCGCCGGGTGTCGCGCCGCCACTCCAAACTTCCTGATCGGCTGAAGGGCCTACTGGCTCCGATGTCGCCTCGGCACTCATACGTCATCCTCTCGTCTATTGCGGTTGATCCGATCCAAGTGTTGGCTCAGCTCCTGGCCCGTCTCCTCGCGCATGGCTTGAATGTGCAGCCAGACTGCCCGCCGCCCTTCGTTAAAGGCCGAGGCCTGGCTGTCACCCGGTACGTAGGTGGCCTCGGCAGCAAGGCAAAAGGCCGCCAAATCTGCCAGTACGGCCGACCCGGCATCGCCTTCACTGTCAAATACTTGCCGGTAGTAGCGTGGCAAGGCGGGGGCTTCGCGACCCCACAGCCACAATAGCCGGTCTTGGAAGGTTTTCATTCGGAGAGCCATGGTGTTAACCAGTCTTTGAGTTGGCGCAGCCTGCGGAATGCCTTAGTGAATTTTCTATGATTAAAAAGAAAAATAGTTAATTTCGTAAATTGATCCAGTATTGCCGTAAATAGCGAATATTTATTTGTATATTGATCAAGATATTGGAATTATTCGCTAAATTTATTATGGAATTATCTGATTTCACAGAGTCTTTATCAGCTAGTATGAAAATAGGGCGGGGTAATTATGAGAATCGACAATTCAAGTTGAGTTTGCATTTAAAAACATAGCGAAAATTATTAGAGTGCACAGTATATAGAAAAAATATTTAAGTAATGACAGTATATATAAATGCTTTTTGATTGGGGTGTCAGGTTTATTCACGTGTGTGCTTGAGTCAAATTTTCCAATCTCAACAACAATTTTTCTGTTGTCAGCCTTAATTAGAAACATACTGAATGAATGCAACAATATGCTTATCATAAAATTATATGGAGATAATTGAATTGGAAAAAGTAGAAATATGCAAACAGCATAAACAAAATAATGCTTTGTTGTTGCTGATACAAATTCATAATAAGCGTAATTTGGGTAGATAAAACCCCATCTACGGTATATTTTTGTGAAATTGATTTCGGTCATTTTTACAACAAAGTCAGTAAATAAAAAGAATGTCTAATGTCAAAATTTTGATTATTTAATAAAATCCGAACGTCCATTGTTTGTCAATCGTTTCGGAGTTTCAGTATTTATCTACAATAGGCCATGGATCTTCCTCGTTCCCAAATTCCGATCTAGGCCCTTCAAATCTGAGCACATTCGGTGATAACTTCCTAGCAATCTCAGGTATTGCCTTTATGAGTTTTGACGATTGCAGTATTGGGACCAAGACAGAGAGACCATTGTAGGCCCACCAAAGGCTGCTTTCTATAAATTCGCGCTCATTGCTTGGAGTTCTTCTCACAACGCCCCCAGGCATGAACTGCTGTTCGGCATATTCTCTCGTTTGGGTATAGTTTGGAGCCCAGAGGGAATGGTGTTCGTAAGGGGATTTCTCGCTTGTTGCTTTGTCGTTCTGCCAAACCGTCGGCTTAGATGGCTGATAGCCGGGCTTGCCCATTTCCTGCTGCGCCGAATGGTCAGGCACGTTTAGGTAGTTTAGTTTGCGCAACGTATTTTGGTAGCTAACCCTCGGACCGTCACCGGGGCGCGAAGCATACGATGAACTGGGCTTTGCAGCCTTGGGTTCCTGCCATTGCGTTGGTTTGAGAGGCCTATAGTCAGCGGCAAGCATCTCTCTCTGACCTGCATAGTCTTGGACATAATGGTAGCCTACGGCCTTCATAATGTCAGCATACATATCAGCTTCCAAGCCACCCGGTTGCAAACCATAACCTACGGATCCAATGCCGATATACGCTTTGTCGTGATTCAGTTTTGTTGCACTCGACTGGATCGGCACCGTTTCATTAGGTTGAGGGGTGCGATTTCGATTACGCTTGGATCTAGGCATCGCACCCGCTTGGCGTTGCCTCGTTGCTTTTTTGGAATTTCCAATCTTTCTGGCTGAAGGCGCTGGAATTCGACTACGGCTGTGGGGAACAACCTCCCCGTTTCTGATGGCGTCTTTCGTTCGAGATATGTCTTCTAATTCTTGCCTTTGCTCCGCAGTGAGCGGTTGGGAGTTAAACCCCAAGCTACGCGGCGACAAATCGTTCAGTAGAGAAGTAGCCAACGGCAGTTGGCCTGATGCCCAGGGGAGGCCATTGATCGGGCCGCGGAACGCCAGTCTGTGGCTGTTGGTTGTAGGTGTTCCTCGCCCTCGACTAGAGGGATTTGAGCTAGGTCGCTCCTTTGCAGGTGCCGTCTGCGACTGCCGATTGAAACTGAGAAGGGGGTCCAAGCTAGTTGGTTGTATTGGTCAAAACGCAATCTCGTTTTGCGACGATCCCGATGGGGATTTCATCCGGCTGGTAGAGGGCTTCCTGCCTGTCACGCCGCCGGGCACGCCCATCACGTGAGGATCGGTTCGGGCGGGGTTGTTCTGTCCTCGGCCCGTCAACCCACCCGGTGTCCCCATCGCGCCCGGATCTGTCTTCTTGGGCTTGGTCGTTAGAGGCGCTTGCCCCCGGCCCCTCAGCCCACCCGACGTACCCATGATGCCGGGGTCAGGTTTCGTCGGTTTCGCGGTCAAGGCAGCCTGTCCGCGCCCGGTCAACCCACCAGTTACGCCGGCAACGCCCGGATCCTTCTTGGCTGGTTTGGCGGGGCGGACTTGCACGGGTTTGCGGCTCTTCCGGTCCGGCACGCCAACCGAAACTTGTCGTCGGGACGAATACCTGGTCGTCCCGCCTGTGCTGGACGGGCCGTAGTCCCGTCCACCGCATTGATAGGGCATGGTGGTTCTTCCAATTTTGGTGGTGAAAATCTCTCGAAGATTGACGCTGCCATGGTGGCATCCGCTTCAAATCGATACCGTTGCAGATTCGAGCCATTGCTCGAAAAAGAGTTTTGAAAAGCTTCCGGTGCTTGATGTATCGGCCGCAACCGGCTTAGGTTCTTCCTTGGAAGTACCACACCAAGACTTGCACTCGGCAAAAAGCGATGAATATTTACCTTTCGGTGCCAACGACCATATGCCTCATTTTAGCGGTGAGCTTTGCCGTGGCGCAAGATTATCCGATTCCAAAATCAATCGAATATTTGGATAACGGGTTTAGTTTCGACGTTCACGCCGCTATTGAGCACGATAATGAAATTCTCGTCGCCGGGCGAGATAGATATTATAGATTTGAACTCAAAACTCAGAAGTTTCGCTTTCCAATGCCACATGAATTCAATGGGTATATAGCTGACATGGCAACGCTGCCTGATGGCAACATAGTCGCAGCGGGGCACAATTCTGATCGTATTTTCGGGTTCAAGGACAGGCGGCAGAACATCATCGCGATTGCCGATCCCCTCAAGGTATCTCCGATAAACCCATCGGAAAGAACGATCGGCGTCGTCGACTCAAAAACGTTGAGCGACCGTCTGAGCAGAGGCCTTCATGTCGACGAAGACGGAAAAATTCTATTGCTTTCTCAAAATAATTCTGGAAATAAAATTATCGAATTTGACAGTAATCTTCGCAAGGTCAGGACTTCGGAGTCCTTCGGTGTTGATGCCGATGTTGACATGGTCGCAACTGGCGACGGCAATTACATTGTTATCGGATTTTTTAGCCCGGAAAACGAACACGGGCAGTACCCAGCGTACTGGATCGTTAACAGAGATCTAGTAGTTTTAGAAGAACATAGATTAGGATATGAAACGTATTATATGGTCGGTACGTCCATCGCCCAGGCGGTTGTGGCTAGCGACGGCGTATATTTGGCCTATGGTTGGGATAAAGATGGACCTCATTCCGAATTGCTGAATGAAGTACAGGTTGTAAAACTTGATGCATCAAATGAAAAAATTGTCTGGAAGGCAGACTTACCATTCAATACAGAAATGGAAATATTTATAACTGGATATGGAATTCCGTACGCAATTTATCCCAGAGAAGAAGAATTAGAGTTAGTTTTTTTCAATCCTAATAATGGGGAGAAATTGGTACGAACTTATGCGAGGCCGCTTGAGCCGGACATATGCTTCTCAAAATTTAGATGGTACGGTGTGGATGATGTTGTAGATGCGTCAGATGGGCATCAATATATTATATTCAGCAGATATAGGAGTGACTACCGGCAGGGGTGTGTTTCAATCGCAAGATTTGTTTACTAATTTTCATTCAGTTTTGACGCTTGGGCGGTTTGTTCTTTGAGGCGATGGTCTCATTGGGAATTGATGCCGGTGCCAGGTATTCACCGAAGTTGTCATTTTCGGGCAACGCTAGACCGGCCGCGAGCAGCGCCCTATCAACCAACGTATTCGAGTTGTTCGATAGTGGCCAATACTCCTCATCGGCCGTATTCGTTTTTCTAATGCTTCGCTTAATAGCTTGCCATTCTTTAGATAGATCTGCTCCCTCGGCCCTAATCTCGGTTTTTTCTGGCACAAATTGACGATCCCAATCTCTATGGCCAGGAAGAAATTCTGTCGTGTGCCCTTTTAGAAAGCCGAATGGACTTGCTCCACTTCCGATAAATTGACGGGACTCTGCCAGCGAATTTTTTGGGATAGTCTCTATTGGAGTGCTGTCTGGGCTTCCGCGCGCAACATAGTGTTTGCCAAGTCTGTTTGTATAGACGATGTATTTGTGATGAGTCCCCGGCGTAACGGATATGTAACGTACTTCTATTCGTTCCCGTTGTGGGTTTTCGGCCGCGTAGCCTTTTGGACGGGCAACCTCTGCCCTAGGCCCCTCCGCAGGGATAAACAGGTCGGAGTGCTGATTTCGACCGGCAAGGCCACCGGGAACGCCCAGCACACCTGGATCGTGTCGAGGAGGTTCGGGCGGTTGGTAATCGGGATTGAGATGGTCGGGCAGAAATGCAGTTCCATAGGAAAAATGGGTTTCTATTTCCTTTGAGTTTGAAGACCCGTTGTGGGATGTGTTTGCATGCTTCGAACGCCCAAGAAGCCCTCCGGGCATACCCATGACCCCAGGGTCTTGCGGTTGCCACTTGGTCGGCTCGGGCGGGGTGTATCCTGGCGTTAAGCGGTCTCGTTGGGACTTATAGTCTTGGACAAAGTAATAACCGGCCGCCTTCATCATATCGGTATAGAAGTCAGCCTCGAGGCTGCCGGGGGCTGATCCGTATTCCACCCTCCCCGACCCAATGATCGCCTTGCTCTCCGGGTTATTCGTTGGAGTTTTCCCGGTCGACGACGCGGGGTCTTTTTTGAAGCCCCCTACCTTTTGGGTGTAGGTGCCCAACGCCGGGTCGGTCTTTTGCTGTCGAGCGTTTCGGTCAGCGACGTCGCTAAGGTTGAAGTAGGTTGGCCAATCCTGAGCATTCGGTGCGGCGTCCGGCTCACCGAACGCCGCTTTGGTCAGGTTGGCCTGCACGAGTGGGTGGTCCGTCGTCCAGGGGAAGCTGTTGATGGGCCCCCCGGATGGATGCGTGAGCGATTTCGTTCGAACGCGCATGGGTTCGCTGCGACCGCGGTGGGTGATGTCCGGATCGAGCCGTGGCCGGCTTGGTTTCCAGTCCGATAGAAAGGATTGGTTGAAGGATGGATAGCCCGGTTCCGTGTAGGTGCTGGGTGAAGATATGCCGTTGGATGACGAGGCACTTCTGGAAACCGGTGCCTGCCGCCCGGCCACGCCATCGGGTACACCCATCACGCCTGGATCGGTAAGGGCAGGGTTGTTTTGACCCCGGCCGGTCAAGCCCCCTGGTGTGCCCATAACCCCGGGATCGTGCTTGGCGGGTTTCGCCATTGAGTCAGTCTGACCACGACCAGTCAGTCCGCCCGGAACACTAGCAACCCCCGGATCCTTCTGCGCCGGTTTGGCAGGCCGAACCTGCACTGGCTTGCGGCTATGCCGGTCCGGCACGCCAATCGAAACCTGCCTGCGAGAGGAGTATTTGGTTGTGCCGCCTTTGCTGGACGGGCCATAGTCCCGCCCACCGCGTTGATAGGGCATGGTGATCCTTTCAGAACGTGCAGAGCAATTGTTCGTTGTGAGTCAGCAAGGCGAACCGAAAATCAGGGAGCTGGATGCCTTCGCATAACCAGAAGTCCCGTCCCAACCAGCATGGTCAGAATCGTTAGAGCACGTCGTAGGATGGGCGAGGCAACCCATCGGATCAGAACCATTCGAATCATTGAAACCGAACTGGACAGAAAATCTCGGTCCCTACCCAACTTAATGGCCCGACCTGGCGTTAGGCTGGAAGTAAAATTGAAGATAATCCAAAATACTGTTTAGAAATCGATGCGTAATAAGTGATTCATCATTGTGCTTTATCTAATTTGTCCAAATATAGCGAAATAACGTGAATAATGTCAGTGAGGTGGCATAAACATGACGCAATAGATGAATGCCTCCTAGAAAAATAGTGAAATCTCTATCCAGAATGATATGCTCCTTAGTGTTGCCGCTGAATCTAAGCCTAGATCTAATATTCCTATCATCTATTGAAAAGTATAACTCAAAAGGAACGTAGATTATTAGCGACCAAAGGCTGTTAATTTTATAAAACTCTAAAATAAACAATATAAATAAACACAAGATCATTCCAAAAAAGGAATTCCGACAAGTGTAAATAAACTCTTTGTGCGGATGTTTGTTTAGCTTTAGGCCAAAATTTCCCATAATCGGAGAAAATTTAGTACTGTTTTGCATTTGGCTGTCACTGCTTCATCTCGGATCCAAATTATAATCTTATAGCGGGACGTCTTATAGTCAAGTAGTTTCACCGTGTCAGTAAGTAATTAGAGTGCCAATAGAAATCTTAAATTCGAATATTTTGCGAACAAATGTTCAAAATTCAATGACCACTAGCCGAAGACTAGATTGTAAAAACATTGAGGTAATGTAAACTCCTAAGATGAGCGGAGCAATAACGAGTCGGGTATTTAGAACTTGACTACCGGTTCAATCTTTCGATTGCCTTCTGATGCCGGAATGTTAGAAAAACTCAAACCAAGATTCGGAAGAATAAAACTAAGCCGTCCTCCAGTAGCCGCATCGGCGAGGCCCAGAATTATGGCTGCCAGCATGGGGCCTCTCGTTTTGGCTATGTGTCTGGGACGAAATTCGCCAGAATCAATGTGCCTTTTTACGCCCCCAGGCATTGCTTGCAGTTCGGCATACTCCCTTGTGTGAACATAGTTTGGTCCGTGCATGGATCGGTGTGCCCAATCGATTTCGCTTGCTGGCCGCGTGGACAACAAGGCGGAGGTAGCCTTGTTTTCCGGTTTGTTTAGCGCCGAGCCTGCGCCAGGATTGTCAGATTGAAGAGTTGGATCGACATACCGCAAATCCGATGGGGCGGTCTGCATTTGTAGGTGATCCAATACAGTGTGAGCCATACCGAGATCAAAGACGGATTCGCCCTGAGTTCCAAACAAGTCAGGGGCTGCGCCTGGTGCTGATCCTTTCCTTGAATCGATTTGTCTTTGTGCTGAGACTGACTGTGACGGCTTAGCGTTCAGCTCCCACGCATTGCGGGTGATGGTCTCACCCCGTCTGAAGGCTTCCCTTTTCTTGCGATAGAAATCCAGCTCTTGCTGCTCTTCGGCCGTCATTTGCGGGGATTTCGGCTCCAGACTGTCCAGCCTGAGGTTTGCAAGGGGCGAGGAGGCCAACGGCAGTTGTCCCGAAGCCCAGGGGAGGCCATTGACCGGGCCGGTGAATGTCAGCCCGTAGCCGCCGTTTGCAGGGGCACTTCGCCCACGATTGGGGGAATTTGTGCTAGGTCGCTCTTTTGCAGGTCGTGCCTTTGGCAGCTGATTGAAGCTGGGATGAGTGGCAGAGCTGTTTGGGCCCGTGGGCTGAAGCGCTGGCTCGTATTCCGACGATCCCGCTGGAGAAGTCATCCGGCTGGTAGAGGGCTTCCTGCCTGTCACGCCGCCGGGCACGCCCATCACGTGAGGGTCGGTCCGGGCTGGGTTGTTCTGTCCTCGCCCTGTCAGCCCACCCGATGTGCCCATGACGCTGGGGTCGCGTTTCGCTGGTTTCGCGGTCAAGGCAGCCTGTCCACGCCGGGTCAACCCACCCGTTACGCCGGCAACGCCGGGATCCTTCTTGGCTGGTTTGGCGGGGCGGACTTGCACGGGTTTGCGGCTCTTCCGGTCCGGCACGCCAATCGAAACTTGTCTTCGTGACGAATACTTGGTCGTCCCGCCTGTGCTGGACGGACCGTAGTCTCGTCTGCCGCGTTGATAGGGCATGGTGATCCTTTCAGAACGTGCGAAGCAATTATTCGCTGTGCGGCACCTAGGCGAACCCAAGATCAGGGAGCTAGAGGCCCTCGCCTAACCGGCAGTCCCGCCCCCGTCCAACATCTGGGCCAATGTCCCGTTGGGACCGGCCTCCCGCGCGGCTTTATCCGCCTGGGCGAGCTTGAGCAGCACATCGGCCCCCTGCTGGGCCATCGCCGCGCCGGCCTGGGCGGCCTGTGCCTGTTGTTGCTGCTCTTTAATCAGCGCAACTTCCTCATCGCTGAGTAAGATGGACGTCGGGGCGCCCAATGACCTGAAAGTCTCTTCGACCGCCTTGTTTGCATTCACCTTCAACAGCGCATCGGGCGCAAAGGCACCTACTTGTCCGGCAAAGGCCACGGCCCGCTGAATAGCAGTGGCATCCGCCATCTTCTGCGCCAGCGCGAGAGGCGACACGAATTCGATCTCGACATCGCTTGCCAGCTCTGCTGGAGGTGCAGCGATAAAGCCGTTGCGAATGGCCCAATTACTCACCCGCCGAATGACCGGCTCCAGAAGATCGGACTCCAGCAGCCCAAGATGCGGCCCCAGCAGACGCAGTTTTTCTTCCTGCCGCTGAACAACCTCGGTGGCGGTCATGTTCGCCCGTTGGGCCAGCTGCATCAGGTCGAAGTAGAAGGCGTTGCGAACCTCCGCCCGTTCCTGGTTCATCATCTCCATAGCGACCGGAACATTCCCGCCGGTCTGCAGCGGATAGACCAGGGGCCGACCTTCCTGGCTGACACCGCCATAGACATGGTCGCCGGGGTGGGTGCGGATCCTGCCGCCGAACACGCCCTCATCCGGCATCAGCAAGGCGGGGTCGGCGATGTTCTGCGCCGCCTTCAGGTTGCTGCGCTTCATGGCATTCAGGCCCATCACCGTGGAGATGATGTCGAACCCGATGCCGCGGCCATAGACGCCCCCCGGCTCCTGGCTCCAGCGGGCGATGTGGTAGGGGAACTCCAGGAACCCGCCGAACTCACAGACTTCCTGGGTGTCCAGATTGATGTGATGGCTGAGGGACGGCTTGCTCAGCGGCGAAAGATGCTGCTGCGGCCGGATGTCGTCATTGACCTCCACCACATGCAGAAAGTTGAGCAGCATGAAGGGCTGTTTTTCATGCAGCTTGGCCGCCTGACGGCACTTGATGCCATTCCTGTTAAAGCGGCGATGGGCGGCGATGGCCGACAGGGTGTAGGTCTCCATCGCCGTGTCGATCACGCCCAGTGCGTCTTCGGAAAACACCAGATTGGCCAGGCTGACCGATTTGAACACCAGCTTTCCGGGCATTGGCTCATGGCTGTACAGGCAGGCCGTGCCGAACGCGCCCAGATCACCGTAGAATGGCTTCAGATGTCGATAAAACTGGCATGTCGGGTTCTGCAGATAGCCCGAGACCACCTCGTCCACATGCTCCAGCCAGCGCGCGACACCCAGATCCTCGTTCTCCTGGCCGCCTTGTGTGCGCAGCGTAAACCAACGGTTGGCCTTCGACGTGCCCATGCCGTACATGCCAGCTTGGAAATTATTGCAGGCCCGGATCGCCGTATCCTCGAAACGCCGAGGTGAGCTGCGACGGCCTTTATCCTGGTACCCGGTAAAATCGCCGCGCCCCGGTCTGATGAACTCCTCGATATCCCGGCAGGTGTTTTCTAGGTTCGCCCGTTCCGGTGTGTTCTTCAGGCTCTGATGGCGCTGAATCAGCTTTTGTGCATTGCCCTTCATCCCGTCAGCGCCCTCGTCGCAACATTGGCTTCCGTGCTGGTCAAGCCGTACGGACCGGTGAACAGGGTCGATGCTCGCCCGCGCTGGCGTCTTAGTTCCAGGTCCGCGGCGTCGTCCTGGGCAGGATCAACGGGCGCCGGAACCGGCGGCGGGGCAGGGGGCGGCGTGATCTTCGGCGGCTTCGGTGGCTTGAAGGGGCCGGCGCACATGGCAATCTCCTGAATGTTGGCGATGTCGGGTCGGCCAGCGGTCACCTGACCCAGGCATACAGACGGTACAGATCTCCGTTCTTCCCACGCGGCAGCTCGCACATGGCATTCGCACCCAACCTCTCCAGCCAGGCACAAGCGTCCAAATGGCTGGCCAGCGCCCAGCACTCGGCCACATTCGCGCCCCGTCCGCGCAGCACGGGGATCAAAACGCGCTTAATATGTTTGGTGATGCTGAGAACGACGTGGGGCCACTGATCCGTCCCGAACGCAAAAACCGTCCAGACTTTCGGCTGTTCCTCAACCGCGCCCCAAATGGCTGCCGGCGTGCCGTCGACAAGAGCACACCGCCAGATGCCGATCACATTCTCCGAGGTCAAGATCTGTTCCGCAACGCGCGCATACGATTCCGAGTCGTCGTTCCACCAGCAGCCAAGGATCTCTTGCCGGTCGCAGCCGCGCCAATGGGCAACCACATGCCGCAAGTCGGCCACCGTCGCCCGTCGCACCAGCACGGCCATGGCTTGCCCCTTTTTTGGCAGTGATTCTTTCGCCAAACACAAGTGAACTGGCCGCCCAACTGGCGTGATCCCCGTACCGACAGTCTTTTTGGTAGCCGCCTATCGTTTGACGCATCTCCGCCCTACGCGTCTTTGGAGCTAATTGGATCGATTAACAATTCTTCCAAATTGTCGGTAAACAAAAAAGATCAATAAATCCCGATATATCGTTTTATTTCGATCCAATTATTAGAAAAAATGTCCAAAATGTGGATAAATTAAAACAACAATGTTGTATATCTTCACTCTATTTACATAAAAGCCACCTATTGTTCGTTTGCATTCTCGAATTTCACGGATCTATATGAGTCGTCGGCACTACCCAATTTCGGGGTTGTCATGATACAATACCCAGACATGACAGGCTTATTGGACCATTCTTGCAGGAGTTTCCTGAACAAATGGGAATCGCAAAGCATATTTTCTTGATTCCAATGTTTGTAGTTACTATCATTAGATGTTATTTGTTTGATTGGAGATCGGGTTTACCAGGGGTAAGAGTGCGTCAGGTTCTGTCTTGGTCACTTGTTCTACTGTATCCGACTTTATATTTTCCATTCCTCTTACTCGAGCCATCTCACCATATTACAACTACACTTTTTGGAGGCTGTCCGACGGAAGATGATGGTGAATACACCGTTGTTAATTTTGATGGTTATGTCCTAAGAATTCCCACAAACGCTATCTCGGATTGCCATTCTCCATACGTTGGTTCGCGCCTGGACTCTGAACCGCACTGGATTGCGTTAGACATCTTGAGTTGCAATATTGAGATGGGCGAAATCATGTCGTTGGATTGGAGAACAGATTTGGAATCGAGGTGTAGTGGGCCCTATTTCAATGTATTGTTTGAAGGTAGATCGCATACCGCGCGATCAAATCTAGATGGATCATTACCATTCGACGAGTATGTTCATTATGATTTTCATTGGAGAGATGTTAATAGAAGTGAGTATTTGGAAAAATCAACAAAAAATAGGATTGAAAAATCAGTTTTGTATTTCCAAAGTACTTCAATTAGTGACAATCGTGTCATAATTACCATTATTCTTTTTTTGATGATTATTGGAGTATATTTTGACCGCAAAAAATTGATCAATATTGTTTCCGATTTATGCTAAGCTATCTTTTGTTCAGAGATAGCTTAGTAGGCTGTGTCCGCCGGCCAAGTAGGTGCGTGACGCTTTCCGGTAGGTGCAAAATTACAGGACTTTGCTTGCCCTGTGCGCTATTCTTTATGGCTTTTTCAATCAGTCGTGCGGCGGCCTCGTTTGAAATACCTGGAATCTGGGCGATTTCTCGACCAATCTTATTGTTGTGAAGATCTATGAAGATGGTTTCATATCGATGTCTATTTCCCCTTTCATTTGCGTCACCCCATTTTTTTGCTACTTCGGGTCCAAGATCCCTTGCTACGCGGTAGCTGGCGTAAATGTGTCGAAAGGCATCATGCTCGGGTGTGCGTTGTGGAAAGTAGTCATCGGCAGTAGATCCAGCATCAAGACGCACTCGCAAAACATTGGAAGCTTCAATCGGGCTTTCCACAGCTAATTGCCTTCTAATTGGGCCGTATGGAACAAAATCATAGTGTTGATGGTAGGCAGAAATAAGAGATTCTATTCGTCTATTTCTGTCTGTTGATCTCTGCAACCCACCATGTGTTGGCATAACGCTAGGTTTTCGCAGAGGATTGTCTAGACCATCGAAATTAGGTTGAGGGTTTGATTGTGTTAGTTGATGTATCTCTCGATCCTGATAAACGGCTGCAGAGTTTCTAGGCAGCGACAGCCCGGAATTGATAGCTTGCTGCGCTGCGTAGTCTTGTACACTTACATTACCTAATGACCGCATCATTTCTTGATAGAACGTGGCTTCGATGCCCCCTGGGGCGGCTCCGTAATCCACCTTGGCGGTGCCGATGATCGCCTTGCTCTGTGGCTCTGGTTGCGTCGGTGCCGACGAAACCTCCCAAGCGTTGCGGTCAATCGTTGGTCTTAGGTTTTCAAACGAGGGCGAGGCGCCGGCTGACCCGGGGATCATCGCGCGCTTGAACCCTCCCGTTTTCCCAGAGACGGCGGTTGTCGTCGGACCGGTGTACTGGCGCCTGGCATTCTGGGCGTTGATCTCATCAAGATTGAAGTAGGTCGGCCAGTCCTGGGCGTTGATAGATGTTTCCGGCTCTTCGAAACGCGCCTTGGTCAGGTTGGCCTGCACGAGCGGGTGATCCGTTGTCCAAGGGAAGCTGTTGATGGGGCCGCCGGATGGATGCTGGAGCGGTTTCGTTCGAACGCGCACGGGTTCGCTGCGGCCGCGGTGAGTGATGTCCGGATCCAGCCGTGGTCGACTCGGCTTCCAGTCCGACGGATAAGATTGGTTGAAGGACGGATAACCGGGGTCAGAGTGAGTGTTGGGCGAAACGCTGCTCCGGGCGGGCGAGGCCATTCTTGACTCCGGCGCCTGCCGGCCCGTCACACCACTGGGCACCCGGATCGGTGAGGGCCGGGTTGTTTTGGCCCCGGCCTGTCAACTCGCCAGGCACGCCGGCAACCCCGGGGCCCCGTTGGGCCTGTTGCACCGGCGTCGCGGCAGGCTTCGGTGTTTTCTAGCGGGTGTTGCGGTCCGGCACGCCAATGGAGATTTGCTTGGGCGAGGAGCAGTACTTGGTCGTACCGCCGATGCTCCCTGGGCCATAGTCCCGCCCGCTGCGCTGGTATGGCATGGCTAGCCTCTCGGGTTTGTAAGCTGTGTTTGTGGCGAGGTCCTCAGACGATGTCGGTGCGCGATCACCTAGCCCTGGGATGCATTCGGTTGACCTCACCCTGTTTGCGGCGGGACCGCTCGCATACCGGGCGTGCCCAGCCGTTTCAGTCAGCCGCAGGCCTGGACGTGCTCGACATAGGGCCAGCACTCAGCCGCCTTCGCGCCCCCGCCCGCGCAAGACTGGGATCAAGACGCGTTTGATGTGTTTGGTGACGCTCAGCGCAGTGGATCGTATCCCGATCCTCGAGCTGGTCTATCGCGCGCGTAGTCCAGCGGATTGTACGCTTGCCGGGTCCCTTGCTTGCGGCGCATTTTGGTCGTCGCAAACCGGCGCATCATGAAGGCATAGCGGGTGGCACTCATCAGATCGTCGCCCAGTTTGACGATCACACCATCCTTGCGGTGATACAGGTTGAACTCGTCCAGCCAGTCGCGCAGGTGGGCAAACACCTTGAGGCGCCCGGTCTGCATCCAGTCCAGCATTTCCGCAATGCCAGGCTCCACGGCATTGCCGTCCTTGCCATCATAGGAGGCGTGTTGGGCCAGCATGTTCAGCCCTTGGGCGCGGTATTGCTCCTTCAGCGGCGCGCCGCCGGACTTTTCGTGCCCAATGCCGTCATGGGGCCAAGCCCAGGGCAACCAATCTCCCCAAGCCTTAAGTGCTGCGCCATGGATTACGGGTGTCTGATGGCTGGCCTTGTAGCTGTCGACCACGAAGACCTTGTCCGCATCTCGATCGTGGGCCAGACGCACGGCAGCCGTCGGGTGTTCCCAACCGAAATCGATACCCGCGACCTGTGCCCAATGGCTCGGAATCTCGAACGCTTCAACCTTGATCTGATCCTCGTTCAAGGGAAAGACGCGGCCCGACCCCATTACGGGTACGCCATAAGCCCGAGCCTTGCGCTCGAAGTCCGGGTACCCGGCGACGATCTTGTCGGCATCCTGCTGGCTGTACAGATGCGGAACGACATCATAGATGCCGGCCCGGGTGACTGATCTAGCCACCGGCCGGCGCCGCTTGCCTGAACCAAGCTTCGATTTCCTCTGGCGTCAGAAATGCCCGGACGACCTCGGACATGCCCATTAGCGGGGTAAAGGTCATCCATGAAAACGGGCCCCTCTGGCCAAGATTGGTTCGGGTGCGGCCCTCGGTATAGACATCGATCGGCGGTTCCTCATCGAACCAAACCCCATCGATCGTTGGGCCCTGCCACTTCTTTTGTCCCTTGATGTAACTCATAAATGTAAGGAAGGATTCTCCGGCCTGAACATCGCCACCACCGCCATGGTAAACGATAACGCTATCTAGCAGGTTAGGAACGCCCGTCGCCCGCGACCAGCTCTTCAAAGCATTCTTTGGAATCGCCCCGGTTCCCCAAGTCGCTTCGTTCTCAGGCTCGCCCATCAAGATGCGCTGGGCATTCTTCCGCACGCTTTCGCCGGATATGCCGGACGCCCAGATCTTGGTAGGTCTCTCAAAGACAGCCCCTTCCCACCATGCAGGATAGCGTCCCGTCAGATGCATGGCGGTCTCCATTCCGCCGGCCAGCGTCTTGCCTAACTGGTTGCCCGCCATGAACAGCCGTTCGTCGTAGGTCGCGCCGGTTGTATGAAACTCTTCCTGTTTGGGATGTGGGCGGTAACGCGCAAGGGCGTTGGTGCTCAGGCGCCGCTTCTGCTCTTCACGCGCCTCTGCTTTGGCGATCCTTAGGACCTGCAAGGGCTTCGATGGACCGTTCGACTTCGTCGATGTATCGCTGGAGATCGTCATCCGACATTTCTTCGAATCTGTTGGACATCACCGACATTTCTTTTGGCAGCAGGCTTGCAACCAGGCGCAGGAAAACCGCCGGGTTCTCGTCGACCAGCCTCTTGATGACGTTTCGACCATTGACGGCAAAGGCACGATCCAGCTCGGCTACGAAATTGTGTGCCAGCTTGTTTCGTGACCCCTTACGCCGCCCACCGCCTGGGTTTCCGACGGTGAACCGTCCTCGGTCATCGCGTGGGTATTTGTCTGCCATACGCTGCGCAACCTCCGCCTGGGATAGCAATCGGTTGGGTCGCTGATCTGAATGGTTTGAGGTCCGATGCGATGGGCTGAACGCCTATCTGATGTGCCCGCCAGCGCGCATTGAGTTAGGAGAGTCGGTGCGTTCGCACTGTCCGAATTCAAGGCACAGTTGTAAGCCTCGAAAAAAGACATAGCGCCCGGGCCCCGGCCCGGTCAAATGGCTGTGGTTATGATCCGCCCAAAGCTATTTGACGGCTCAGTCAGGCCTTCTCCAGCTCCGTGGAGATGTCTTGTGAGCCCTTGCTCGCCAAGGACCCAGACAACAGGACGATCAGGCAGGCAAGCGCGGAAAGCAGTGAAAATGCAATCCGCAGCGACGTCGCTTCGGCAATGAAACCGATGATCGGTGGCCCCAGCAACATGCCGCCATAGCCGAGAGTCGCAACCCGGGCGACGCCTGCGCCTGCATCGACCGATGGATCGTTCGCAGCCCGCGAAAACGCCAAGGGCATGATGACGGCATAGCCAAGCCCCATCAGCCCAAATCCGATCAAGGCTGCGACGTAGGATCCGCCAATGACAGCCGTCAAAGACCCAGCGATCGCAGCGCCGCCGCTGAGCCGAGCTGCACGGGCCGGTCCAAGCGCCGCTACGGCCCGATCGCCCGCTAGGCGTGCGCAAACCATGGTAACAGAAAAGACGGTGTAGCCCAGTGCTGCTTGTGCTTCGTCTGCCTCGGTCACCAAGACAAGGAAGACGGCACTCCAGTCAACCATCGCGCCTTCGCCAATGGAGGCACAAAATGCAATGACCCCAACGACCAGCAGGGGGCCCTTCGGCAGTGCGAACACCGGACCGCCGGACTTTTGATCTGATGCTTGCGATTGCCAAGAAATTGCAGCGATCAAAAGAGTTGGAACGGAAATACAGGCGGAAGCGACGGCAAAGTGCGCAAACACGCCGACGCCATTTGAAGCGGCGACGTAACCAGTGGCAGCCCCAACACCTGCTCCCACACTGAATATGGCGTGAAACGAGGACATGATCGGCTTTCCACCGCTTCGTTCGACCTCAGCCGCCCAGGCATTCATGGTAACGTCCATCGCGCCATGGGTCGCGCCGAAAAAAAACAGAAGCGCCGCGAGCGATAGAACACCGGGCGCGAGAGCAAGGGCGACGAGCGCAAACACATAAATGACAGCGATTTTTCGTGTAACGGTCGCCGCGCCATGGCGATCGGCAGCCCATCCAGCAACAGGAAAGGCGGTAATGGCGCCGCCAGCCAGGCACAGTAGCAACAGGCCTAGCGAACCCGGATCCAGTTCATGGGTCGCACTCACGGCGGGAATGCGGGAGGCCCAAATTCCGAACAACGCTCCGTTGAGCAAAAACATGGCGGCAACCGCCCGCCAGGGCGTTCGAAAGTCAGGCATGGATCACATGTTTCTTGGGTTTGCGGAAATGGTCCGCTTAGGTTCCGATGAATCTATGGTAACCAAACCGGTCTCGCCATAGATCACATCGTGATTCTTGTCCGATGTTCGATGATAACCCCCGCCGCCGCACAGACCTTTATGACGGGTGATCGTTAGTTTCCCGTCGCGCGAGGCCGCCGATGGCGAGATGTGAACGCGCTTAGATCACTACGACGGTATCAAGAACAGGTCTTCATAGGCGAACGTGCCGTCATCGAACTGGAATTGCTCGATGTTGACGACCTCCAGGTCCGTGTTGCCTCCAAGAATTCTGTCCGACGAGTCACCAAAGAGGAAGTCGAAGTTCTCGGAGTTGCCGGAGAGGATCAACAGGTCATCGTCGTTACCGCCATCGACAAATCCCGTGCCGCTGTGCAGGTCGAAGATATCGTCGTCATCGCCGCCGAATATATCGACCTCTCGGACGCCCTGGCTGCCGCCCCGTGCGACGACGAGATCGTCACCGTCACCCAGATCGATGAACCCTTTGACGATCCCGCTTGAAGTGCTGCCGATGGCGATGTCCGCGCCGGTGCCGATGACTTCGTCGTCGCCTACCCCGGTATTGATCGTCGTGCTGTTGATCCCATCGCCATATGCCGCGGTTAGGCCGGTGCCGGACAAAATGGACGTCCCTTCAACGCGGTCATGTCCGGTGCCCGTGTCGATTGTCGCTCCGTCAATGCCGTCATTGTCCTTTAGGGAACTGTTCGGTCCGCCGGAAACCATGACGGTCCCGATGACCTCGTCGTGACCAGCGCCAGTATCGATCGAAACGAAGTTCAGCGCATCTATGCCATCGGCGCGGCTGTCTTGGCCAACTGTTATGTCGAGCGTTCCGGTGACAGAGTCCTTACCGGTCCCTGTGTCGATCTGCCCTACATTGATGGCATCGACGCGAAATGCATCCGCATTGTCGCCAAGCGTGGCTTCTACAGATCCGGTTACCTGGTCGCTTCCGCCACCAGTGGTGATATTAGGATCCCGGATACCATCGGTTCCCACGATATCCGTATTGTCACCACCGTTGATAACGACGGATCCAGTGACCTTATCCTTTCCGTTGCCGGTATCGATCATGCCACCGGTAATCCCGCGAACGGCCGCATTGCCAGATATGATTGTGACGTCAGCGGTTCCGGCAACCTCGTCGTTTCCGCCGCCGGTGAAGATATCGGACATGTTGATTGCTTGGCCGTCGGGAATGCTGGCCTCGGCACCGGCGGTCACGACAATCGACGCGAGTACTTTGTCCTTCCCGTCGCCGGTTTCGATTGTGCTTTCCAAGATGCCGTTGGGCAGGCCGCGGCCGTCCTCGTCAAGGATAACCGTCGCGTTCGCCTCGACGGTATCACTGCCCGAACCGGTGTCGATCGAAACATGATCCAAGCCGGTTGCCGACGTCGTTCCTTCGATGGCCCCGCCGCCGGTACCCAAGGCGGTTCCGGAAACCATGTCCTTGCCGCCACCTGTTTCGATCGTTCCATATTTGATGCCGGCAACGATGAATTCATTACCTTCGAAAGCGCCTCGGCCTGACACAACATCGTTCTTATCGCCGGTCGATATGATGGTGTTCGGTCCACCTCTGATTCCCGCAATATCGGCAAACGGGAATGCCACCGTCGCGGTGAAATCCGCCTCGCCCTTGATCGTGTCTTTTCCGCCGTCTGTTGTCAGCTCGCTGTCGCCAAACAACTGAATGCCGGAAATCTCAAGCGGATCCATCGTGTTGACTGTTCCGCCGAGGAAACCGTCGATCAAATCGTTGCCGTCCAGCGTGTCGACAACTGTTCCTTCGTTAGGGACAAATATCGCGTTGAAGGTGGATTCGAAGTCACCTTCAAATTCGCCTTCGAACTCACCTTCAAATTCACCGCCGAGGGCGAGTGTATCGCTTTCGATGACGGTGTCGGCCTCGTTGGTGAACTGGAAAGTCGTTAGATCAAAGCCCATCTCTTGCCCCTATCCCATCCCATTTCTACTATTGATTGTAGGTAATTTCCGCCAGATCGACCTTGTTGCCGCAGGATCATGTTGGATTGACACCAGTCACGTGTCGATTTTCGGCGCTGCCCGACAATCTAGCTCTGTCTCCGACCAATGTGTCACGCGGTCTCTTGAGTTTGAAGTCAAAACGGATGAGACCGCCAATACCATTTGCTGATTTCCTCAAGAGACGAGTTCCAAAGCGATCTCACACAGCTCAAACGAAAACGCAGTAAAAATCAACCGCTGGTTTCTGGGAGCCATTTCCTGTTACTTAGAAAGTTAAGATTTTTGTTTGCAATCCGTGATCTGGTTTTCCGAACTGGCCTTGCGGATTGACTGGCCCGGCGCACATCGGACGATTGGCGAGGATGTGCGTCGCTGGTGGGAGTCAGGTTTCCAATTGGGCGAGGTCAATTCGACTGCCGGCAATCAGCGCGCAGTACCGCTCAAAATCATCTGCAATGGCCTGGTCTAGCGGCGTGTGCGGAACCGTGCCCAAAATCGAACGCAGGCCAGCATCGCTCAGGTCCGCCGGGAAGGGAAGGTGTTGACCTGCCTCTCGGGTCACCTGTGCCGTTGGATACAGCCGTGTCAGCGTTTCGACAAAGCTCGCGACGTTTGTCACGTCGTTGCGTAGATTGCAGACGGCGGCCCCTTGATGGTTGGCACGGGCGCAGGCAATGAAAATACGGGCTACGTCACTGGCGTGCTGTAACGCCAGTGGTCCATCGTAGCGAATGTGAAAGGGACGTCCGGCGGCGGTTGCCAAAATTGACTTGGCGATATCGGCCGTCATGCCTTGATCGCGTGCGACCCCGAAAACGTTATAGGGACGCAGACCAATGCTGCCGACATTCCAATCATCCCAATAAAGGCGAGCCGTTTCCTCGTTCGCCGTCTTATAAACACCATAAAGCGTCGTTGGCGCCGGCTGCACATCATCAAGAACCGGTCGCTCGTCATACAGATCGGGTGGCCCTAGAACGGCCAACGAACTGGCATAGGCCAAGCCGTCGACGCTGTGCCGTCTCGCTGCTTCGAAGATGTTGACCGTGCCGACGACGTTGACGGCCGCTCCAAGTGGTGGATTTGCTTTGCAAAAAGGAACCTGTAGGCCTGCAAGGTGGATTATGTGGGTCGGACTTTGTTGTTCGAAGGCGTCCATAACCGCGCGGCTGTCCGTAACATCGAGCCTGTGCCATGGTACCGACGCCAACTCGTCATCTGAAAGCAGCAGCCGGGGCCTTACGGGGTCTTCCCCCAGGTCGCTCGCCACAAAATCCGCCCCTTCATCGATCAAGTGGCGGATTACCCATGCGCCAAGACAGCCCATCGATCCGGTCACAAAAAACTTCTCTTTGCGCATGATGCCTCAACTATGTTCGCTCTGTGATCAGGGAGAGTAGCGCTTCGACCTCGCGGGCGCGAGAGAAGCTCTTGCTCCAAGCTCGGAGACGGCGCAGGGTTGGATGACGGCGCCCTGTTCCGGGTCTTTAAGCGTATCTCAAACCAAGCGCCCGCCGATGAAGATGCGAACCAGCTGCTGTCGATTGTTTGCGACCCGCTGGTTCAAGCTGGGCTGCCGGTCATACGCCTCCCTGGCTTTTGACATTCTAGAACCCGCTACGGAAGCGCCCGCCCTTTGAGGGGATGAGCCGAGCGGTTAACCAGAAGGTCGTGGTATCCGAGCGATTTGCCGAAACCCCGGTGCCTGCCGGCTACGACAAACTGGTTTCACCAGGCCGAAATGCCCCGCGGGTCGTGCACCGGCCTCAGCGGCTTTACACCTTTGATCCGGACACTCTTGACTGATCGCATGCCGCTACGTCTGACTTTGGCGCTATGGTGAAAGGCCGATCAGCCTTTCCAATATCACTTTCATGCGGTCCCGTTGGTCCCCCGATGACGCCGAAGGCGTTTCGACAGTGGGTTTGGCAACAATGGTATCCGTGGCTCTAACTTCCTTGATGAGCAAGGTTTCGTTTGGCGTCTCGTGCTCCTTCGCGACGTCGCTGCTTGCGCTTGCAAGGCGATTTCCGACGATGGTCTGGAAGTAAATCATGTGCCGATCAAGAGCGGTGCGTTCAGTGACTTCGCGCGCAAATGTCATCTTCGAGGCCAGCATTGAAGGGGGGCGACCCGAACCAGCCTCAGGTGGCGCAATTTCCAGGAAACTGATCGATCTCCAGATATCATCTTGCGCACTTGCCTGGACAACACAGTGGTGAGGCGTGCCTGTACCCTCTAGGGCGCTGAGCAATGGAGCTGGCACAGTGGCGCAGTTCGACCAATTCAGCCGACGCATTTGATCTTGGTTGGTCAGTAGATCTGCGAATCGCTCAAGATACTCCTGATTCTCAATCTCGGTTGTGCCAAATGCCGAGCGTGTTACCGGCGACCCGGCGCTTAGATACAAGTCGCGGTCGATGCCGCGTTCTTGTACTGTTTCCTCAAAGCAAGTGCGGTTGCCTAGGTCGTCACAGCGATAGCGCTGAAAAAAAATGTCGACACGGAAAATCTCACCATCGCCTTGATGGAACAGCATGTTGGCGCGCGCGAGCGATTCAAAGTCGCATGTTAGAGTCTGTAGGCCAGAACCGTCGTCAAATTCTGGATTGTTCTCACTGGGTTTACCGGACACCGGGCGCCAGAAGTTTTCCCCAACGGTTGTTTTGTTCGTAATCTCGGGTAGTGGGACAAGCAGCGTTTCAATGCTGCAATCTGCTTGGGCAGTCAGCGTCTGCTCAATCTCGCGGAATTTTTCTCCCAGGAAGCTCGCCCATTCAATGTCTGTGAATCTCGGAGGCCGGCGTTTTGGGATGGTGATCGGCCCATTTTCGGAAACGGGGTGGGTCACCACGGTTGTTTCAGCTTCCTCCTGACGGGTCTCTTCCACGGCGGTCGACACGCCTTGGCCATCGGAAGTCGCTGGTTCCGGTAATGCGGCGGTTCGAGGCAGTTGTTGCTGAGCTTCCAAATCATCAGCAATCGCTTCGCGGCAATCGATCATCTGGGCATAATCGAAGTCCGGGTCATAACAACGGGCAGCGGCGATAACCAGTTCGGTTTTATTGGCGGTCGTCGATAGGCTCGCGATCCTGCCAAGCGCTTTTTGATCACGTTGAAGGAGGGTTTCCAGCTCTTGCTTGCAAGCCCCGTCAGATTGGCCTCGTTGCTTACAAGCTTGGAACGATCTTAGGACATGTCCCTCGCGCAATTTGTCGGCCGTCCTCGACACATTGTCGGTTGTCTGCGCGCTTGCACCGCTCCAAATGAGGAGCAGGGATGCGGTGGCGATCCCGGTTAAACGTCTCAACAAGACAAGTCACCTATCCGACTTTGCGCATTCACGACATGACAGGCGTTTTTCGTTGGGTTGCTTTGACCAATCATTCGTAAGTTATCTTTCCCTTGCTTCCATCATATCGTGGATAGAATTGGTCTGATACAACAATATGCCAATGAAAATACGTTAGAGATGAAATGACTGATCAGTTGGATTGGTTTTTTGACAACGATGGGGACGAGAGTGGACCTTACACCACTGACGAAATCAATCGCCGTATTAAAGATGGCGTAATAATCGCCGACACACTTGTTTGGCGCACGGGCATGGCCGACTGGCAGCGTGCCCACGATGTCGCTGAACTCGCCGACTGGTTTTTGCGGCCACCGCCGCTGGATGAACGGTCGGCTTTGCCGACACACTCGACGCCCCCCTCCACACCACCACAGCCGGGTCGGTTTGCGACGCCTGTCAACCAGACCAGTTCCGCTCAATCGGCAGCAAAAGCAAACGCTGCGTACCAGGGTTCAGCTGGGCCAAGCCAGCAGTTCAAACCTGTAAGTATGCATGCTCGAACTCGGGCTCAAGAGCGAGGGCGTCGGCGTGGTGGGTTAACCTGGCTGTTGTGGGTCGGGCTTCTCGCGATTATTGGCATCATTTGCGCGGCGCTAGCGGGTTTGCTGCTGAACTTTGATTTGCAGTTCAGCGATCACGTTGCCGAGCAATCCAGCCAGGATCAGCCGATCGATCAGCCCAATGATATCCTAGAGGCGCTGTTGGTTAGCCCGTATAGCGACTCGATGCGCGTCATCAGCAACTACCAGCCGATGGAATTCGAAGTGGTCGTCGATCAATTCAGTGACACCCTTGGCGATGATCAATCAGCTGAGGCTGCCGAGGCACTGGCCGTGGATGTGATCGAATTTTTCGTAACGCGCTATCGTCGATACGCGATCCACGCTCCGGACAACGTCCTAAGGGCCGTCGTCGAAACGCGCATTGCCAACCTCGAAGCCGTTCAAAAGATTTATCCCGACCATTGTGCGGCCTTCGTCAATGACGGGGCGGCAAGCTTGGGTGACGAGCGAGAAGTCGTGCTTGCACCTTTGTTCATTGCCGAAACGACGGCCCTTCTCAGCGCCTACTTTGAAGGTCAAAAATCGGGTGAAATCCGGTCTGCAGCCAGCGACCAAGATCTCGAAGTGGTCCTGGATGTTTGGGAAGCGGGGGGAGTGAGTGCAGACATGCTCGAGTCGTTGGAGGCATCGGAGTCCGCCGATCCGAACCTTTGCGCGGCGACTTTGTCCATGTTGCGCGCCGTCGCGATCGCCGATGGCGATGCGGCTGAGCGGGTGCGCGCGACCCTCGTCAGTCAATTCGTGAGCAACTAGCCTATCGGCCAACACGCAACCCGATGTTGAACGGGTAAGCGCGATTGGTTTGATCCAATTGTTCGCCCGGTTGGCTTTCACTCAGGCGCGAACGCGCGAGTTCTCGGGGTCATATCGGCACGCCGCCACCACGGTGCTGGCAACCTCATTGCCAAGAATAAGGACGGATACATCGGCGCCTTCGTGGGCGTGTTCCTCGTCGATCATCGCCAGGGCAAGATTTTCACCCACGCGGTATCCCCAGGCAGCCGACGTAATCGTTCCGACAACACACCCTTGGGCGATCACGGAATCCCCAGGTTGAGCCGGCGCCGCATGTGAGAATAGTTTCAGTGTCACAAACCGTTTTCTTGCGCCTGTCCCTTGCTTTGCCAAAAGTGCAGCTTTGCCGGGAAAGTCGGGTTTTCTCAGATCCACAAAGCGGTCGAGGCCGGCTTCGAAAGGATCATATTCTGTCAGAATATCAGCCTTCCAATGCCGATAGCCCTTTTCAATCCGCATGGACTCGGTCGCAAAAGATCCGAACGGGGTCATACCCAGCGGTCGCCCGGCGGCCATCAGCGCCCTATATGCCGCGACACAGCGATCGACCGGAACATGCAACTCCCAGGCAAGCTCACCTGAAAAACTGACGGACATGGCCACAATGTCGGCTGGGCCGATTTTGGCTCGCCTCACTCGCAGCCATGGAAACGCCTTTTTGGACCAGTCAGTCTCAGGCGCGGCGGCCGCGAGAACGTCGCGCGATTTGGGTCCGGCGATGACAAGTATTGTGTGGCTTTCAGTCAGCGAACGCAGTTTGACGGAGCCATCGTCTGGGAGACGGTTCGAAAGCCAGTCCCAATCATGCAGTTCAGCTGCTGCGGCTGATCCTAGCCAAACCGTCTGTTGATCCAGGTTTGCAAGGGTGGCTTCGCCAAGCACATGGCCAATCTCGGTCAGAAAATAGCAAAGGCCGACTTTACCAACGGGTTTTGGGACGCGACCGCAAACCAACCTATCCAGCCAGTTCACCACCCCAGGGCCAACGGCCTCTATTCGATTGAAGCCGTTCACTTCCATAATGCCGACCCCGTTGCGGACGGACTCCACTTCGTCTCTAACGACAGGTTGCCAATTCGCCCATCTGAAGCTGTGATCGTCGTCAAAAGCCGGGAATGGTTTGAAATACGCGGCTCTTTCCCAACCATTTACAACGGCGAAATCGGCGCCCGCCTCCGCCAGTAGGGACGTTAACGGGGTCGTCCGGCTTGGCCGCCCGGCAGGCCGGTGCTCGTGGGGCATGTGAAAGCGAAATTCGTTCTGGTAATCCTCGACCGCTTTACTCGCGGTATAGGTCAGCGTCGCATAGGAGCCAAAGCGGCGCGGATCCAGGCACCAGGTGTCGTAGTCCGCCTCGCCATGGACGATCTGCTGAGCAAGAAGCCAGCCATGGCCACCACCTTCGCCTAACCCGGCGCGAAGTCCGACGATGCACCACGCGTTTCGCTTGCCCGGAATCGCCCCAACAAGAGGCAGGCCATCGGGCGTGTAGGTAATCGGCCCGTTGACGACCGTGTGAACGCCAACCTCGGCCAGGCAGGGCAATCGCTCGATGACATTCTCCAAAACCGGTAGGACGCGGTCCAGATCGTTGGGGCACAGCTCATTCGAGAAGCTGGGGTCAATCCCCTCCAGGCCCCATGTCTTGCAATCTTGTTCATAGAAACCCACCAGCAAGCCATTCTTTTCCTGGCGGGAGTAGAAGTCGTCCGTCGGACAGCGCAACAGCGGCACACGCGCATCGCGGCCGGCGATTTCGGCAATCGGCTCAGTCAGAAAGTACTGATGTTCCATGGATACAACCGGGTGTTCCACACCCATATAGGCGCCGATTTCATTGCAACGGTAACCACCGGCATTGACGACATGCTCGGTGACGATATCCCCCTTTGGCGTTTGAACGAGCCATTCGCCGCCTGGTTTCTGGCTTAGCCCCCTAACCGGTGTTTGTCGGTGGATCTCAGCGCCAGCATTTCTGGCCCTGCGGGCCAGTGCTTGGCAAAGTTGGGCGGGATCGACATCGCCATCGGCGGGATCCCAGAGAGCGCCGAGCAGCCCATCGGTGGTTATGAGGGGGTGCCGTCTGGCACACTCATCGGCATCGACAATCTCGAATTCGACACCCATGCCCCTGGCCATGGACTGAAAATGCAAATAACCATCGAGATGATCTTGGGTGGAGGCGAGGCGTAGGCCGCCATCACCATGGTTGTAACCGACGGGGTAGTCGGGATCCTCGGAAAGCTCCTTGTACAAGCGGATCGAGTGGCTCTTTAGCCCGATCATCGTCTGCAAGGCGCCGAAATTCGTGACCTGGCCGGCCGAATGCCATGTGGTACCGGATGTCAACTCGTCCCGTTCCAGCAAGACGACGTCTGTCCAGCCTTCCTGGCAAAGATGATAGAGGGTCGAACAGCCGGCGATACCACCGCCGATCACGACAACGCGGGCGTGAGATCTCATAGGATGGGTCTGCTCGCTTAGTGTTTAAGGGTTGGCGGCCAAACGCCACAGTGTAACGGGCTGTGACCGGCCGCGAAGTCGCTGGTCTGGTAATCGTTGAAATCCATCAACGACTGTGCTTGATCCGTGGCTCAACCCTTTGGCCGCTTCGACGACCGCATTGCTCACAAGCAAAGAAACGTCCAATTCGCGCGTCAGGGCCTCAATTCGGCTTGCCACGTTCACGACATCGCCAAGGACAGCGAATTCCAACCGGCGTACGGAGCCGATGTCGCCCAGCACGGCGTTGCCGCAATGGAGCCCGATCGAAAGGCGGACTTCGTCCTTACCCTCTTTGGCTCGGCCCTCATTCCATTTCTCGATCGCGGTCAGCATGGCGCGCGCGCAGGCAATCGCATCGGCCGCGTCATGCTTGCCCGGTTCGGGCGTTCCGAATGTGGCCATGATTCCGTCGCCCAGGTACTTGTCCAGTGTGCCGCCGTGATCGAAGACGGCTTGTTCGAGAATGCCGTGAAATTCCCGCAGAAGGTCGATGACCGCTTCGGGTTCCATGGTCTCCGCAAGCCGTGAAAAACCGACAATATCGGCGAACAGCACGGTGACCTGACGACGACGGACACTGCGAAGCGGGGTGTCGGTATCGGCAAATTGGTCAACCATGGTTGGCGGAAAGTACCGCGAGAGATTGGCCCGTTCACGTGCGATGGCCGATTGCCGTTCGACGAGCCTGCGGGACCGCCAAACGACGACGGCCAGGACAAGCGACACGATCACTATTGAGATGACTTCGCCCGGCCAGAGAAAGGGATTGAGAAAGTTGGGATTGCCGAGCAGCTCGTAGATCGCTTCGTTGGTCCAACCACCCTTTGGAGTGGGAAATTTTCCCATGGTAATTGTCTGAGGCAGGCCGGCAACGTACAGTGTTCCGCCACCCCAAGCTGCCGCACTTGTCAAACCTGCCCAAACCATGAGCCAGGGCGAATAGGTCAGGGCGGCAAGAGAAACAAAAAGATAGTAAAATACGAAGTTTCCTGTGCGCAGCATCATGGCTGGCGGTAGGGCATCGTCGTGCAGCGACGGGTTCAGGATCAACAGGGCTACCGTCAGGAGTAGCACGTCCAAGCCAAAGAAGGCGTAGCTGAACCAGCCTTGGCCTCCGCGTGCCTGGGCAATCCGGAGATTGGCATATCCGATTATCGCAAACACCGCCAAGACGCCGACATTGATATACTTTATCTGGGTGTCCTGGAGCACTAGGAAGCTGACGGCGATTACCGCCAATGATGCGGTGCGGACAAGGGTTGCCAGTTTCAGTCCGGCAAGCTCCTCGGCGCGCATGGCCGCCCGCAGACCTTGGCTGGTCTGGACATCCGTTTTCTGCCCCGTCATTCGAGGTCCCCTGTCGCCCGTGTTTATTGCGATCAAGGGTGCTCGGTTTGCGCCCACGGTCAAGGTCAGGGGTGGGGTTTGTCGTGACCCTACACGGTGGAACGCGGGATCGGGCCGGATCAGCGGCCGGTCATCCTGTCAGAATTGTTAATGCTGCATTGCAGCATAGGCATACCAGGCATGCATTTGGCGACCTTGTTCGCAACCCCTTGCGGGTCGACATTGGGTGCAGCGATGACAATCGATCAATGAAGATTGGATACCTCCCATGGCACATGTCTACGATTCCGTTTCCCGGACCCAATCCACCGAAGTCTTTCAGCCGCTGACCGCGGCTGGGCGTTGGTTCTATGGCATTCTGGAAGGCCTGGCCAAATACTCCACCGGTTATCGGTGCGCCAAAGAAGCCTCCCGGCTCAGCGCGCTTTCTGACGAACAGCTGGAAAAGCTTGGCCTGAAGCGCGACGATATCGTTGCGTACGCGTTTCGCCGGATGTCAGCGACGTTCTAGCCGATAGGCCAAACACCTGCACAAGGCCGGCGCTGACTTTTCAGCAGTCGGCCTTTAGCGGTGCTTATGGCGGCGTTGTAATTGGACCTTAGGCCCGCAGCTTTCTTTTGACCGCTGGTTCTGCTGGCATTGAGGCCTCAAGAAAATCGGCCATCGCCTCAGGCGTCAGTGGCCGGCTGAAGTAAAATCCTTGTGCCTTCTCGCATTCGATCGAGCGCAGAAATTCTGCCGTTTCGACAGTCTCGATCCCTTCTGCGCAAACAGGCACGCCAAGCGTCTTGGTCAGGGCGACCAGCGCTCGCACAACAATCCGCGCATCTTCGCTTGTATCGAGATCGGTGATCAGCGACCTATCGAACTTCAGCTCGCTGAGCGGCAGCCGATACATCTCCGACAGGGAAGAATAGCCGGAACCGAAATCGTCCAGCGACACGCAAATGTTCTTCAGCCGCAGGCGCGTCAGAATGTCCGTGGCGCTGGCAATATCGGCCATCGCGGCTTGTTCGGTGACCTCAACAACCAAGTTTTCGGCCAAGATACCAGCTTGTGCCAGCATTTGGGCAATGCGATCGGGCAAGGCCAAATCGGTCAACTGTGTTGGTGACAGATTGACCGAAACAGGAAGTTGAAAGCCCTGCGACTTCCAGGCAGCCATCTGCGCAATGGTCTTTTGAACAACAATATCGGTTATGTCGCCGATCATTCCCGCATCCTCGGCAAGGGGAATGAATGAGCCAGGCGGAACAAGACCCCGTTCCGGACACCGCCAACGGACCAGCGCTTCACAGCTGTCGATCAGGCCCGTGGCCAACGTGATCTTGGGTTGGTAGTGAACCTCGAGTTGGTCGCGTTCAATGGCCTCGACCAAAGCATCGATGTCCGGGTTGTCAGAGTTGGCGGCATTGGGGCTGGATTTCCAGCCGGCTCGAAGAGCAAACTTGGTAGCACCCACATCGATCTCGAACCTGCGCGCAGCGACTTCTAGGGCCTTTTCCAGATCCGAAATGCCGACCGGCTTTTGAAGGAAGTCGATCATGCGCACCCCGAGTGAGCCGCCGAGCCGAAGAGCGGACTGAAGCACACGCTCGTCCCGGCCGCTCGCAACGACAACTGATGCATTGCATTGGAAATCCGAAAACAGCCGCAATACTTCAACGCCGTCGGCATCAGGCATACACAGATCGAGCAATATGATCGTGGGCTCACAAGAACCAAGCTGCTGCATGACCATTTCGACGGAGCCTGCCTCAGAAACAGCAATGCCCAACTCTTCCGCGACTGTCCGGTAAAAGTCGCGGAAATCCTTGTCATCGTCGATGACCAGCAGCCGGTGTTCAGAGTAATTTGGCGGTTCCATCAGGCGACCTCCTTTGCTGACGGCCCGTGCCGCCGGTCCAGAGCCCCTCCGATGATCTTTGCCAAATCATCCCGGCGATAGGGTTTTGTCACAAGGTTCTGCGCCGTTCTGACGTCGCCTTCCCGCAGCGCATCGGCTTCCGCATAGCCGGTTGTGAAGACAACCGGCAAATCGGGCCACTCAGCGCGGATCACCTTGCCAAGGTCGAGCCCACTCTTGCCCCCCGGCATGACAACATCTGTAAAGACAAGATCGATGTCTTTGTTCGTTTCAAGCTGGTTGATGGCGGAATCGACATCGACGGCTTCGACGACAAGGAAACCAAGATCTTCAAGTAGGCATACGGCAATCTCTCGGACGTCGTGTTGATCCTCAACAACCAATATGGTTCCGGAGGCCGGTTCTTGCCCCAACACCGATTGTTGTGAGGCATCTTTCAACGTTCCGTCATCATCAGCGCATTTTTCTGATGGAAGGAACATGCGAACGCACGTTCCTACACCTACTTCGCTGGAGATTTTGATATGCCCTCCTGATTGATTGATGAAGCCGTACACCATGCTGAGGCCAAGCCCGCTCCCTTTTCCCACGTCTTTGGTGGTGAAGAACGGTTCGAAAACATTGGCTAGTTTGTCTTCAGGAATGCCAACGCCTGTATCGGTGACCGAAATCAAAATATAGCGGCCGCAGTCGATATCTTCGTTGGCGGGCGTATCATTCTCATCGACCTTGATCAGTTGCGTTTCAATCCTCAACGAACCGCCGGACGGCATGGCATCGCGGGCGTTGACCGCCAAGTTCAAGATTGCCGACTCCAGCTGAACCGGATCGGTTTCGATGCATGGCAAGTCGTCGGGAACGCGGCAATTGAGTTGGATATGCTCGCCAAGCGTCCGAACGAGCATTTGACTAAGTGACTCGATTAACGGTTTGACCTCGACCGTTTCCGTTTCAAGCTTCTGCCGGCGCGAAAATGCCAGGAGCCGTTTTGTCAGTTCCGCGCCGCGGTCGACCGCATTGAGCGCCGCGCAAATCATGCGGGTGGCCTTCTCATCATCGGCAAACCGGCGTTCAAGCAATTGCAGATTGCCCAAAACAACGCCCAGCAGATTGTTAAAGTCGTGCGCCAAGCCGCCGGTCAATTGCCCAACGGATTCCATTTTCTGCGCCTGGATGAACCGCTTCTCCACGGCTTTTCGTTCGGTGATATCGGTTATGACAGCCAGTGAACGCCGGGACTCACCCCCATCTCCTCGCTCGGCGACGGCGGACAACAGGACGTCCATTATCTGTCCTGACTTTGTGACAAACTGAAATTCGATATCCTTTGACATGCCGGTCTTGAAGAACTCCGGCAAAGTTTCTTCTCGAGCCTTTCGAGCTGACTCAGGGCTAAGAAATTCAGTCGATTTTCGGCCGATGACTTCGTCGCGGGTATAGCCCATCTTTTCCAGCCAGAAGTCGCTGACGCTGATGAGTTCCCCATTCTCGTTGATGGAATGGAGCATGACGGGTGTTTCATTGTAGAGATTGCGGTACCGTTTTTCGTTATTGGCCAGGGCTTCCATCGTGCGGACTTCCGTTGTGATGTCGGTAGAAACGATCAACAGCGTTCGCTCCCCGGTTTCGGGATCGATGTGGGGCACTTTGTCGGTTCTGGCCCAGCCGCTATCGCCATTCAGCGATGTAAATTTTTCGACAACTGCGAGTTTTGGTGTTCCTGATTGCAGTACTTCAGCATCATCTTTCAAGTAATAGTCGGGAAAATTGAAATATATTTCTTTGGTGTTTTTTCCTTCCGCCTCGTGCACGGTTTTTCCGATGGATTTGGCGGCTGTTTTATTTAGTTTGATTATGTTGTTTTTTTCATCTTTGTAGATTATCCGTGCCGAAACATTATCGAGTATTAGGCGCAGGTCGGCCTTTTGCCGCCGGAGACGCTCTTCAGCATCCTTCAATTCCGTAATATCGATCGCGATTGTAACATACCCGCGGATGCGTCCATCGGCCTCCCGATCGACGACGCAGTTGCCTTGTATTGTCCGTGTTAAGCCATCTTGATAGTCAACAGTGGCGGTGTAGGCCGTTTCGTCGCCATTTTTAGCCTTGTCCAAAAACTGTTTCAGATATTCGAAGCGATCCTCACCGACGACGTCTTTTACGTCTTTGCCGATGATGTCTTCTTCGTTTGTGGCGTACCACAGGCACGCCGTTCGATTTGCAAATCTGAACCGATGCGAGGTATCGATGTAAGAAACAACAAACGGCAGGTGGTTCGTCACAAGCCGAAGCTGTTCTTCACTTTCCCGCACGCGGGCAAGGGCGTTTTGAGCATCTTGCTCTGCTTTGCGCCGCTCGGTGACGTCCTGCATGGTGGCGACCGCGCCAAGGAATGCGCCGTCGGTATCGAACATGGGTTGGGCCGATGCGACGATCTGAAGCTTTGAACCACTTTCGGGCGAAATGACGATGTCCTGATCGGTAACTGTTTCGCCTCTCCAGGCTTTGAACAGTGGAATGTCCTCAAGATTCAGAAGCGTTTCGCCATCGTCAGCAAACAAGTTATATCGTTCTGCCCAAAACCGAGGGTCGATTGCCTCGGCGTCCTTGTTCAAAATTTTTCGGCTTGCCCGGTTGAACATCGTCAAATTGCCGTGTTCATCGCAGGCGACAATGCCGTCTTTTACGTTTTCAAGAACCGCTTCGTTGAACAGTTGCTGTTTTTCAAGCGCTTTCGCTGCCAGCTTTTGCTGCGTTGTGTCCACGCTTGAGAGCACCAAACCGCCTATCCGGCCATCTCTGTGATGCCAAGGTCGGATACTCCTGCGGAGCCAGCGGACCGACCCATCGGGGAGGATGAGTTTTTGCTCCTCGCCGTCCAGGATGCCGCCCGCCAAGCAGTTCCTTATTTGCTTCTGCCACTGTTCAGAAACTGCGGATGATTGTTCTTGGTAGCACGTACCGAGAATGGCAGACGGATCGAGATCGTATGACTCACACCAAGCATCGCTTGCCGCCATGTAGCGCAATTCGCAATCCAACATCGCGACGGCGCCTGGCGTGTATTTGAAAAACAAGTTTAGTTGATGTTCGGCGAGTGCGTGCCGGTTTTCTGCACTCTTTCGGTTCTCGACCTCAATCAGAACATTGCCTGTCGCACTGCGAATTTCGATCTGCGTCATGACCATATCGGCCAACATCTTCAATGTTGCCTGATCCTGCGCGCAGAATTCCTGCCGTACCTTTTGGTCAATGATGCAAAGTGTGCCCAACGTCTGTCCTTGGCGGGACGTGAGCGGCGCGCCGGCGTAGAACCGAATGGTCAGATCACCCGCCACCAAGGGGTTTTTGCAAAAGCGCTCGTCGTTAGTGGTGTCCAATACGACGAATACGTCATCGCTTAGGATTGCGTGCGCGCAGAAGGCTAAGTCGCGGCCGCTTTCACAAGCGTCCAGGCCATGCGTTGATTTGAACCACTGCCGGTCTTCGTCGATAAGCGAGATGAGCGCGATCGGCGCATCAAACAGTTTCGCGGCTAGTGCCGTGATCTGGTCGAACTGATCTTCGGGCAGGGTGTCGAGGATCGCATAGCGCCGCAACACCCTGATCCGCTCCGCTTCATCTAAAGGGATTGGTGCTGGAACCGTCACGCATGCTCTCGCAAAATCAAGGCAATAAGAGCAAAGACGGTAGAGTAAAGGTTCCTAGAATTCGTTAACCCGCCATGCAGATCACGGGTTCAAGATTTGCAAATCATCAAACGAATTGAAGACCTTACCTTTCGTAGCGCAGCCGCGGAACAGGAACAATTACCTGTTCGGCGGTCGCACTAGACCAGATCTGGTTGCGTGGAGCGGGATTTGAGCCTTTTGTTCTAGGGCGACCATCTAACCCTATGGACAAACTCGTACTCCGGCATCTATTGGGCTGTCTTCGCCTAGAAAATTCCCTGGACAATGATCATGACCACCAACGCGACAATCCAATAGCCAGCGTCGACGTTGCGCGCATATGTTGATTTCTTCGTGAACAAGCCGCCGGAATAACCAAGAACGGTAAAGGCAAGGGTAGCCAGAATGACGGTGAGCAAGGCATTGTTCGCAGCGGTTACCCCAACAAACCAGCTCATCAGCAGCAACCCGACGATCTGCGTGGCCATGGCCGCTACTGGCATTTCGCTAGCTGTGCCCATTTCAACGCCGACACCTTCGGCCCACTTAGGACCAAAGAGTTTCGGTGAATACCATAGCCAACCAGCCAGGAATGAAACCACCGCGCCGACAATCACTGCCAACCAGCTAACCCCGACAGTAATCTCTCCCATGTCCATCCTCTTTGCTTTCATTTTGGCGCAGGACCTGCGGCTCTCGCCAGGCCAACCGCCTCATTGTTAACCGATAGTTTAACTGTTTCCGCGTGCGACGGCTAGCGTTAGATTGATGAAACTGAGAAAACATCGTATCGGCTGATTGAATTCGGTCATGTTGAAATTTGGGTCTGGGAACAAACCGCCCCGACTGGTCCAGCGGATTTGGCGTGGAGCCGTCATCGATAGAGATACAGCCAGTAACGGACATCGCAGCCGCGACTTCGAAGGTTCAATGCTCATCGGCTGACAATTCTACTAAATTGATAGTGTTGTACTTTTTGGCGTCTACTGTGCCTGACTTTCCAGTAGATGTGAAAAATGAGAAGTCGTGTTAATGGACGTTCAGGCCGCAAAATCCCTCGTACATGGGTTCTGGCGCCATCTGGAAGGGGCAGATTCGGCATTCTCATTCCCTGAGCAAGAGGTCATTGCCGAGAACGTTGCTTTCTTTGGCCCCGCGCCGGTTGGAACGTTGGAAGGGCGTGATGCGCTCCTGGCCCGCTTCTTCGGGCCGCTCGCTTCGGCGTTCCCGGTCGTTCGGCGTCAACCGCACTTGTTTCTCGGCGGCGTTTTCGAGGGCCGGACTTGGGTTGCCACATATGGTGAGATCATCGGCAAACAGCGGGCGCCCTGGTTTAGGATCCCGGCTGGCGGTGATCCAAGACGCCTGCGGTTTGGTGAGTTCTATCTGGTCGAGGCCGGCCAGATCGTCGAGCTTCGTTGCCTGCTGGATATTCTTGGTGTCGCCTCGCAGGCGGGATTCGACCTGCTGCCGCGCTTTGATGGGTTGGCGCATGCACCTGTCGAGCCGGCGCGGGGTAACGGCCTCTGCCTCGAACCTCAGTCTGAGGCTGAGTCGGCTGCGACCCTAACGTTGATTGAACGCATGCTTGGTGGTTGTAACGACTTGGAAGGCGATGATCTCGCCAGCATGGGCATGTCTGCATTCTGGCACAAGGACATGGTCTGGCATGGGCCCTGGGGTGTTGGTTCTTGCTTCGGGTTTCAGGAGTTTCAGGACTTTGCGCAGGGACCGTCGGTATCCAGCTTTCCGGATAGGCGGGGTGGGTTTCATCGTGCCCGCATTGCGGACGGGGTAACGGGGGCCTTTACCGGTTGGCCAAGCCTCAGGGGGCGTTTCAGCGGGGAACCGTTTCGAGGGATCGAACCGACGGGCGGTCACATCGGCCAGAACATCATGGATTTCTATGTTCGGCGTGGTGAAAAACTGCACGAAAACTGGGTACTCATCGATCTGATTGATTTTGCCCAACAATGCGGTGTCGATCTGCTGGCGCGCTTGCCGTCGGAACGGATCTAAAGCGAGGCAGCCACGTGATTGTCCCAGGCCACGCGGGCGAAGGACTCTTGCCCTGCGGCGCGAACGGCTCCCTGTCCGGATGTCAGCAGGAACCCATCGCCATGGGCGGCCAACCCGCATCCATCAGCTAGCGAGAGCGCACTGCTGAAACCCCCGTTTGCCTTCCAAACCGTGATCGTGTCGCCGCGTGGCGCGCTAACGGCAAAATGGCTGCCCGACCGATTGAACGCCACCGAGCCACAATAGTGACGCATGGCGGTCTGGACATCATGCGGCGCTGACAGCAGGCGCAAGGGGCCTCCCCGCTCACTGAGGGCAACCAGCGGCACCAAGGTCGCTTCTTCCCCCTCCCATTGGGCGGCAACAGCCAAAAGACCATCAGGGCTGACAGCCAGGTGGCGTAAGGACAGCCGATGAAATTCGGCCGGTGGACGGAGTTGCGTCAACAGCGCACCGCTTTGGCGATCGACCAGGGCGATGGAGGGCTGCATTTCCGCCAAGTTCAGTTTGGCTCTGGGCAGATCCGGATGGGTTAGGATGCCGCCATTGGCTATGGCTAGGCTCTCTCCATCTGGCGTGAGCACAAGTTCATGCGGTCCAATACCATGACTGGCATGTTCCCCGACCCGGCGATAGCCATCGCTGGCATCGTAAATGCCGACCACGCCGCGGCCACCGGGCACATCGTTTTCCGTCGCGTAGAACAGCCGGCCATCGTTCGAAAAGACACCATGGCCGAAATAGTGCCTCTCGTCCGGAGCATGGATCATGACCGGTTGACGGCCATTGGCAAGGTCGAACACCAGCGCAAAACGGCCCGGACGCCTGGCGACCATTACGGCCTCACGTGATCCCGGGCGCAGGACGGCGCCGTGCCCTCTGTCAGGCAACGTCCAGCGGGCCAGGATTTGCCCTTCAGCGTTGAAGCTGGCCATACCGAACTGACCGTCGGGGGCACGGAACCCGGATAGGTAGACCGGTTCATCGGTTTCTTCGGCAAACAGTTGAGTGGTTGCTAGCCCTACGCCCGCCAAAAGTCCGATTGCTGTTCGACGGGTTAGTGCCGTGTTTGGTCGCAAGGTCACGTCTTCAATCGCCGTCCATTGAGTTGAAGCCCAGAGTTAGACCTAACTCGGCCGCCAGCCGGTCACCGATCGCGCCACGCAAGCTCGTCATGGTGATGGCGAGATAGTTCAAGGCTCCCCAACCCTCATCGGATTTGGCTGTCTGCTCGATCGGTTCTGCCAGGCCTTCCACCGTCCGGTTGGCATTGGCCATCTCAAATTCAACCGACCCTGCAATCCTTGGATCGCCGCCGCGCTCGGTTAGCAGGTCAGCGAAACCCGCGGCCTCCCATATGGATTGAAGGCCAGCAATATTTTCACGCAAGACGGCGGCGGTCTGTTGACTGCGGCGAAACACCGCACGGCGAGGTCGTGCTTCATCGGCGGTCTCCCTGATCATGGATCGCAGCTTGTATTCGCCGATGGCTTCATACCCGGTTGTCAGCGTCTGAACGATTTCGAGCAGGGCCTCGGAATGATCGCGATAAACCGTGTTCTCGGGGCCGGGGTTCACAATCGCCAGGTCGTCTGCTGACCATTCACCTGTCATCTCGGAAGCGATGATGTCGAGATTGGTCGAGATCGCTTTCGCATACGCGCAACGATAGTCGGCCTCGCCCGTCGAAAGTCCCTCGGCGCCGGCGCCATGCAGCAAGAATTCCAGGGCTGCCAATCCCTGCAGGGCAACACTCTTGTCCGCCAGCCTGTCCGGATCGCTCGCATCGGCAGCCTCTTCGGCCAGCACGGCCTGAACCTGCCTCAAACCAATCCCCTTTGGGTCGGGCCAAAAGAGGGTCCGTTCCAGTCGGTTATCGACAATGGTCGGACCGAAGCGAAAAAACTCAATACGAGACCAAGCTGCGAGCGTGTCGGCAAAGGCCGTCCTGGATGCTTCCAGGGTTTGCACGGACGGCTGCGCACAAAGGGAGTCCACCGCCGGGACGAGGGCCGAGGTTTGCGATGAATACTCGGCAAAACCCGGTCGGATCGCTCCTTCGACGACGCTTAGGACGCTGTTCGAGAATCCGTCATCTTCTTGAGCAAAGGCCGGTGCGGCCGATGCAATCGCGCCGGCAACGAGCATTGCGATTTTCATAGCGACTCCAAAAAGGCGATCAACGCGGCTCGCTCACCGGGTTCCAACTCGACAACGGCATCGCGCGCCGCTTGGGCTTCACCGCCATGCCAAAGGATGGCTTCCAGAAGAGAGCGGGCTCGGCCGTCATGCAGAAAGTAGGTGTGACCACTGACTGTCTCGGTCAGTCCGATGCCCCAAAGAGGCGGTGTGCGCCATTCCCGCCCGCCGGCTTCCCATTCGGGTCGTCCGTCGGCCAGTCCGTCGCCCATATCGTGCAAAAGCAGGTCCGTGTAAGGCCAGATCAACTGGAAGCTGGTGGCCTCCGTCTCGGTCGATTTACGGGTTACGTATTTTGGCGTGTGACAATCAATGCAGCCAATTTCATAGAATGTTCTCTTTCCCGCCAGCACGTCATCCGCTTCAAGGTTGCGCCTGCTGGGCGGCGCCAGGGTTTCGGAATAGAAAACGACCAGGTCAAACAGATCCTGGCTGGCCTCATGCGGACCTTGCCATTTCTGGATTCCAGTCGCCGCCGATCGGCAAGCGGTCTGGATGGACGTACAGTCACCATGAGGCTTGGGAACGAGAACGCTCGAAATCCCGATGTCGCCAGCAAATGCGTGAGCCGTTTGTTGGCGAACCGTGGGATTGCCCGCCTTCCAGCCAAACCGGCCCAATGCGCGGTTGCCGGTCACATCGTCTATCACCCAGTTCGGCCGGCCTGAGATGCCGTTTCCGTCGATATCCCTCGGATCGGCATTCGCCAAAATATCGCCTTCATGGATCGCCTCGAGCAATCCGAGACCGATCATTTGGTTCGCGACCCTCGGACTCATCATCGTATCGGGGTGCAGCGGTCCGTAGCCAAGTTCGTCGATTCCATAAACCGGCGATCTGAGGCTGACCGCGTCACCGCCATTCAGTTGGATTTGATGCTCGACGTAGTCGACGGTCATGCGCCCCTCAGCGGCATGCCCCGGAATGGCGAAATTCTGAAGCTGACCGCCATAGGTTGGTTCGGGCACGACAGCTGCGTTGCCAGGGTCTCCGGGAATGGACAGGCGCAAGAACATTGATACTGCCGGTTCTCCGGCTGCGGGGGGATGGCCCCGTCCATCCTTTAAATGGCATCGTTGACAGGCGCGTGCGTTGTAAAGCGGCCCCAAGCCATCCGACGCTGCGGTCGAAGCCGGCGCGGTGACCCAAAGCTTCTTGAACACGCCGTTGCCGACTTTGGCCCGTTGTTCTTCCTCGAAGCTCAAGTTGGCGAGCGGGTGGGAAAAAGCATTTGGTCCTGGTGTACGCATCGACGTGCCGGCACCCGCTGGACGGCGCTCGAACGGCTCGGCTTTGGAAAAATCGAGTGCCGGTTGCGTGACGCCAAGAACACGTTCCCTGTCCTCCAGGCTCAGGTCATGGCGGTGCGCTAAAGGGCCTGCGGCAAACGTCGACGCGCCCAAGGTCGCTATCACTGCAAAAAGGGCAGAAAGGGCTTGCGGCTTCATGATTGGTCGATCTCAAAATCAAACAGGCCCGGCATGTGTCCGGGCCTGTGCATCCTGATATTCGTTCGGATATCCAGATGCTTACTGGAACACAGCGTTGGGGTCATCAAGGCTATCGGATCCTTCGAACTCAATGTTGCTTAGGCTAAGTGCCGCCACAGCGCGTTCGATCGAGGTCGTCTGGTCAACCAGGCCGTCGATGACCGCTTGAACGACCGCATTTCCGGCCTCGTTTCCCTCGCCGATCATCTGGTCGTACGCTTCGACCTGCTCGGCCCGCTGAACCATCGCTTGAGCGGCGGTGTAGGTCGCATCCAGCTTGGCCGACAGCTCCTCGGCTATGGCCCCGTCCGCGCCGGCCAGCAGATCGGCAAGGCTCGGCCCTTCGATGACGGACCCGTCAATCCGGCGATATCGGCCGTAATAAACATTCATGATGCCGACGATGTCGTAATAGTGCGAGTTATGCGTGTTGTCGGCAAAGCAGTCATGCTCTTCCTCGGGATCATGCAACAGCAGTCCCAGCTTCATCCGTTCACCGGCCAGCTCGCCGTAGGAAAGCGACCCCATGCCTGTCAGGATCGTTGAGATCGCCGTGTCTTCACCGCCCTCACTCAAAGCCTGGCGGGCTTCCCCGTCGGGTCCCCACGCGGCCACCATCTCTTCCAGATCGGATAGCAACAACTCACTGGAAGCCTGCAGGTACTCGGCTCGGCGATCGCAATTTCCACCCGTGCAGTTCGCCATGTCGAAATCCGTCGCGGGGCGGTTTCCCGCACCGGCACTGGTACCGTTCAAATCCTGGCCCCAGAGCAGAAATTCGATCGCGTGATAGCCGGTTGCCACATTGGCTTCGACCTCATCGATTTCATGCAGTGTTTCGGCCAATAAGGCTGGTGTAATCGCGCTTGCGTCAATCTCTTGTCCGCCAATACTCAGATTTGGGTTGGCAATAACATTGACGGTGTAGAACAGGTTCTCATCGCTCTCGACGCCGTAAGACGCGTCGACATAATCGATAAGGCCTTCGTCAAGCGGCCAAGCATTTACCTTACCTTCCCAATCATCGACGATCGCATTGCCAAAGCGATAGACCTCGGTCTGCTGGTAGGGTTCGCGCGCGTCAATCCAGGTGGCTCGGGCTTGCAACAACGTCGCGCGATTGGGATTTGCGATCAACGCTTCAATGGCCGCGTCGAGTGTTCGGGCCGTGGCGAGCGAATCTTCGAAACCGGCCAATGCGATGTCGGCGTAAAAGTCCGCAACGTCAGTCTTGGAAGGGGTTTCAGCGAACGCTGGTGTACCCACCGTCAATGCGATTGCCGCGGCAGCAATGCTGGGCATATTCACGGGAAATCTCCTTGTTGAACTAATCGGTCGAAACAGCGCCATCGGGCAGCCGAGGCATGCGCAAAGCCTCAAATCACCGGAGCATCCGGCAAACACGATTTGTTGCGAATGCGTCTGCGAATTATTCTCATTTATCGTGATGGGCGGTGCGCCGTCAAGCGTGATCGAGCTCCGCTGGATTTTGCAGTCGATTTGGATTTTTGTGGTGTGGGCGCGGATCCGGCCCAACCGGAATCTAGAGGGAACTAGGCGGATGTTCAGTTCAAAGCGGCCAAATCGACCCCTAGACCGAACATGTGCCGGGCGGCATCCGCATCGGGAACATTATGCATCAGCAGAAGAATCTTGCTTTCGTGCAACTGTCCGATCAAGGCCCGCAGATCGGTTCCGGAAAGTCCGTTCTCCGCGAAGAAGGCGTAGTCTCCGGTAACAATCGACAATTGCAGGGACTTTGGGTCGAGCGACTCGAACGAAATTGTGCCCAGCTCGATAAGCACCTTGCAGCCATTTCCACGCAGCAAGTCAATAAGCGGGGCGACGGCTTCTCTGGAAACGCCACTGGCAATTTCGCGGATGTTCAAGACGAGCTGTCCCAAAATCGACCGGCCAAGGGACGTGCAGCTGGACTGGAACCGGTTCAAGAACGCATCGCTTGCCAGAGTCGAATAATGGACATCGACGATCAGGTTAGGCTGGTTTGACTGAACTGTTCTGTCGATAAGACCGGCCACTTTAGAAAGCTTGGCACAGTCGATGAGACATTTCGTCTCATCGTCGATATGGCCGGCATTCTCTGCTTCGGCAATCGCGTTCTGGGTTTGCCCGTCGAAGCGCGTGATTGTCAGGCTGGTCTGCGCACCCTTTGCGGACATAACTGGAAGCTGAACGATGCGACAGATTTCAAGCTCCTTGGCTAGTGCGGCTTTCGCCTCCTCGTCGGTCGAATTAGAAGGTTCGCTTAGCCGCTCAAGTACTAACTCTTCAAAATCTGCACAGCTTCTAACTTCTTCGGCGGTTAAGTTAATCTTTTGAAGATTCAGCCGTAACGCGCCTCGATCCTTGATACGCTTATCCAGGGAGTCCTCTCGCCGCAACCGCTTGCGAAAACCTGCTGCGATCTCATCTTGGTTTGCTAGGGCTGTCGTACCCTCGGTCGATGCGAAAAAAACGAACAACGTCTCGTTGGCGCACAGTTCAAGGCCGTGTCCCTCAGCCACATAGTCTAGGACCGTAGTCTTGGCGATCTCCTGTATACGAGGAGACTGGTTCGCCCATTGCGGACCAAGCGATTGCTTGATTTCATCGAGACCTATGACTTGGGCATGAGCGACAAATGGTTGACCGCTGGCATTATCCAGGAGGATCTGGATCTTGTGCTCAAACGTCTCTTCGGCAGGCTCCAACGGGGCTGAAGCTGTATTATCTATTTCGGATTTCTCGGCTTGCGTCTCAGCTGCGTCACGCGGCTCGGCTTTAGGTTGGTCGAGATGTGCGCCGTCCGCGTGTATGGCAGCAGGCGCTTCGTTCGCACCATTGGTATGGGCTGGTTGATCGGCCAACTGATCATCCGCTACGCCAACCGCCGGTGCCAAATTTTTTCCGTGCTCGGCGGCGGTAGATGTTACTGGCGCATCGGTGTTTCCAGTGTCAGGCTGGTTGAAGGAGCGGTAAAGTTTGACGAACTGTTCCTCTTTGCGTTTCGTCATCCGCGCAATCTGACGCAATCTTGAATCGATTGTCGCGATCAACATGTCGATGTCGACCGGCTTTGTCAGATAGTCATCCGCACCCAGGCTTTTGCCTTGTAGGACATGCTCCCGGTCAGCCAATGCTGAGAGAAAGATGAATGGTGTGTCAGCTTGGTCAGGATGGTTGTCACGAAGTTCGGTAAGCATGCTGTGACCATCCATGATCGGCATGGTGATGTCACAAAGAACCAGATCGGGATTTTCCTCGACGATCACATCCAGACCTTCGCGGCCGTTACCCGCCTCCAGAACTTCGTAACCAACATCGCTCAGCTCTTCGATCAGGATCTGACGAATATCTACTTCGTCTTCGACGCAAAGTATCTTGGTCATGACTGCATTTCTCTTGATCAAGCAGCCCCGGCCCGCGGGGTGGCTTGATCCGTTTCCGTCAACGCGGCGGGCTTACGGATCAAATCCCTCAAAAGGGCTTCTAGCTGCTCAAAATCTACCGGTTTGGTCAGGTATGCGGTGGCTCCTGCCGCCGCGGCCTCGTCCAGGTGCGATTTGTCTGCATAGGCGGAAAAGAGGACAAATGGCGTGTCGACAAAAACCGGGAACCGCTCGCGCAACGCCTTGAGCATTTCGGGCCCGGACATGACCGGCATCAGGCAATCACATAGGATAACATCGGGCTGAAAGCCGGCCACGACTTCCAAGCCGACTGCCCCGTTCTCAGCGGTCAAAACCGTAAACCCGCACTCGTCTAGCTCTTCCGCAATCTCGCGGCGGATATCCGGTTCGTCTTCTACGTACAGTACTTTGATCATGGTGATCCTATGAGCGGACGTTGCTACGCTAAGCGGCGTTAATAGTTGGTTGAATTGCCGATGGTGTCGGTGAACCGGTGTATGGCGTATCGGACATCTCGGGGTAATCCGCGGCCTGTCGAAGCGGTAGGTTCACGATAAAGGTAGAACCTTGGCCCTCTATGCTATCGACCTGAATACTACCTCCGTGCAGGTCGATGATTTGCGAAACGAGGTTTAAGCCAATGCCCGTACCGGCGATGCCGCTTGATGTGCTGGCGCGAAAGAACCGGTCGAAAAGCTTGGGTATTTCGTCAGCGGGTATGCCGACGCCGTTATCCGCAACCGTGATGGAAACCGCTTCATCCCTCGACATGCCCTTGACGCTGATGATTGGGTTTTCCGGCGAATATTTGGCAGCGTTTGAGAGCAGGTTGCTGAAGACCTGCTCCAACATTGTCGGATCACCGAAAAAGCGATCGGGCAGGTCATCCAACTCCGCGGAGATAGAGTGTCGGGGAGAGATTTCACGCTCATGACTGCAGGTGCGGCTGATCACCTCCGCCAAGTCGAATGTTTGCGGCTTCAGAATCAGTTTTCCTGCATCCATCCGTGCCGAATGAAGCAGACCCTCGATCAGGTTGATCATGCGTTGCACAGCGCCGCGGGCCTTTAGCGCACCATGTTTGACATCTTGGGGTGTCAGTCGGTCAGCGCGCCTGAACAGACGTTGCGACACGCTGTCGATGATCGTCAAAGGGGTGCGGAATTCGTGCGATGCCATCGCGACGAATTGTTCCATAAAAGCGTTGTATTCTCGTTCCTTTTGGAGAGCGACCTCGAGGCCCTTCGATTTTTCCTCGATTTCCGCCGTTCGAATCTTGACCAGATCTTCGAGTTCAGATCGATAATAGGCGTCGAGCGCTTCCTGCCGTTTGCGCTCTGAAATATCGCCAATCGTAGCCAGGATGGCTGGCTCTCCTTTCCAACAAATTTGCCGGACAAAGATTTCTACCCAGAACGTCGATCCGTCTCTGTGGACAGCTTGGTATTCGTATTGCTCGGGGGCATCCTCACCGCATAACCGGGCAACACGATATTCCTCAACACGCTCCTTATCATCGGCAGAGAAGAAGTCCCTGATGTTGTCGAGCGCCATGACTTCATCGACGGTGTAGCCGTGCGCCTTTGCCCAGGCATCGTTGACCAGCAAGGGCCGGTAGTCGCGATGGATCATGATTCCTTGGGCGGAACCTTCGATAAGATCTTCAAACCGAGCCTCGTTGGACTCGATGTTGGTTCTCATGCCGCCAACCGCATGGTTAAGGCGTGAGGTGTACCGGCGAATGATCAGCATGAAGGCAGTAGCGCCAATCGCCGTCAGGATGATCAGCCCGGCAAACGAAATGGCGATATCCCGATGCACACCTCCGTAGAGAGCATCGGTCGACTTTCGGACAACGACATGCCAGCCAGCTTCAATCTCTCGTGCTGCAAAGAAGTGATTTCCCACTCCCAGGGCTTGATCTTCGAGCTTGGCGAGAAGATCTTGGTCCGGCTCGGTCGACCCAAAACCGTCAATGAGGGTTGGGCGCATTGGCCGCCTGTCGAGATCGAACGGTTCGTAGAAGACCGCTTTTTGACCGTGGCCAACCGCCAGGAATATCTCCATATCCCAGTCAAAGCGGCTTGCGTCGTTCTTCGCGCGCAGCAGCCGTGCCAGCTCATTGAGGCTGAACAGAGCAACATCGGTCCCTATCCGGCCCCCTTGGCGGTCGAAAATTGGCGCATGCACGATCATTCGAGTTTCGCCATTGACGTCGAACGGTCCGCTGATGCCGGGCTGGTCCAAGGCATCTGTACGTATCGGCAAAAGCTCGGTGGCAATGCCCTCGCCGACCCGGGCGACAGATTTTTGGGAGATATCTAACCTGACGATTCCTTGAAGCTGCTCAGATCGAACTAGAGCGTCATTCAAGATAGCCTGCGTCTGACTTCGATAGTCTTGAAGTTCGATTTCGCCCGCATTCAACTGTTCCAACAATGTCCGGGCGCGTGACCTGCTGGTTATCTGCCAAACAATATCTGTTGAGCGGCGCAAAAACTCGTCCACCGACAAGGCACCGATTTCTGCCGCGTGGATGACGCTTGCGCGGGCGCCTTCCTTCATCCGCTCAAAGAACAACGATGCCGAGAGAATTGACGTGCAAAAACCGACCACCAGAACACCTGCCGCGGCAAGCAGCAGGATTGACCTAATCAACTGTCGTTCGAGACCTGGTGTCATTTGCATCTCGGCGTCAGGTCGTGCGCTACGTCCATTTCCGGCAGCAGGGCGGCTGCCGGTCGACAACATCCGTCGCTAGGTCCACGGGACAGCAATTGAACATTTGTCTATCGCGCATTCATCTGTGTTTGTGGCTGTTCGTCACCCATCTGATAAAGGGCTTGTTTGTGTGAAAAGTGTTTTGTCTGCTTTCGGAGTTGGTAAACGATGTTACAAAAAAATGAATTTTCCTATAACGCTCGCAACAGGAACATGGTGATTTGGGAAGCCGAACATCTATGTAGTTGAATAGTTTTTATACTTACTTGATCAGATTAAATTCATAACATCAGCTAATCTTCACAAGGCTGTAAGGGAACATTTGTTTCTAGTAGTGTGGCTGGTTCGCGTGAAACCGGACGGCACTTGGTCCATCATCGTGTGCCGATTTAGGCGCGGTCAGACAGGAGTTGTTGGTAATCAACTTGTTGCCAGATTGTCCCAGTCTACCGCCGCATTGGTCCAGGCGCCGTTGTTGGCGTGCGATGCGACGCAGGCTTCAACGAATTTCATCCCCACGACACCGTCTCGCGCTGTCGCGATTTTGCCGTTTTCGCCGACTTTGCCCCCTTGCTGAAGGTGGCGAATAACGGCTGACGCATCGCGATAGTAGTTGGCGAAACTATCAAGATAACCTTGAGGGTGTCCGAGTTTTGTCCGGCGCGTCCGCTCCGCGTCTTCGCTCAGCCCAGTTTCGCCGCGACGGAGCAGTCGATGCGACTGGCCTAAGGTCCGCACCCAAAGCTCGTCAGGATGCTCTTGCGTCCATTCCAGGCTCCCGCGCTCTCCGAAAACGCGGATTCGGAGCCCGTTACCAAGTCCAGCGGCAACAACGCTTGTCCAAAGATGTCCCCTGGCCCCTTCGGTGAATCGCAAATTGACTTCTGCATTGTCGTCCCCCGTGCGGCCGGGCACGAATGTTTGGATGTCGGCTGACACTTGCTGAACTTCCAAACCGGTTATGAAACGGGCCATATGATGGGCATGTGTTCCCAGATCGCCGATGACCGAAGATGGGCCGGCAATTGATGGTGTCATGCGCCAGCGGGTCTTCTCATCCGTCCTTTCGACAAGTTCCGTTCGGCTGCCGGACGAGTATTCCATCTGGACGAGTCGGACTTGCCCTAGCTCATTCGAGGCAACGATTGCCCGCGCCTCGTTGGCCATAGAATAGGAGGTATAGGTGTGGGTCAATCCGACCAGCACGTTCGCCTCTTCGCCAGCTTTGTACATTGCGACCGCATCGGCGTAGGACGTCGCCAGCGGCTTATCACACAGAACATGGACGCCATGTTTGACGAATGCCAGGCAAGCTGGGGCATGCGTATCGTTGGGGGTGACGATTGAAACGGCCTGGATACCATCCGCACGGGCGGCTTCGGCATCCGCCATTGTTTGGAAATCACTGTAGATCCGAGTCTGATCCAGTCCCAATGCCGCACCCATTTGGGCATTCCTGTCCACCGATCGTGAAAACGAACCTGCGACCAGTATGTACTCGCTATCCGCAGCAGCACCGTGCCTGTGAGCCGGTCCGATACCTGATCCGGGGCCACCCCCAACCATACCGAGCCGCAATGGTTTCTTAGCTGTTTGCACTGTCGCCGATCCTCCTAGCGCTGATACCTGTTTAGTTGGCCATGGCGGTCGGTTTTGCACAATGATGGAGTTCATTCCCTGTTCGCCTACCGTCCAACCGTGAACCCGGGCGCAGCGCGCGCCATCGGACGGGTATCTTGAAATGCCAGCGATTGCGCATTGTCAGGTGGACGCGCTACGTAACCTGCTAACGTTGCTGAGGGGCCTTGGCTTTGATCACGAAAGCGCCAGATCTTGAAACCGACCGACTAATTCTGAGGGCACATACAAGGGAAGATTTCGAAGATTGCGCGGCCATGTGGGCTGATCCAGCCGTCGTCCGGCATATTTCGAACTCACCGTCCACACTCGAACAGTGTTGGTCGCGCCTGTTGCGCTATGCCGGTCATTGGGCGTTGCTGGGATTTGGCTATTGGGTTGTTCAATCAAAGGACGATGGACGGTACATCGGCGAGGTCGGGTTCGCCGACTACAAACGGGATATTTCGCCGTCGCTCGCGGGACGCCCTGAGGCCGGGTGGGTTCTCAAGGCAGACGAACATGGCCATGGATTTGCCAGCGAAGCCGTCGCGCGAATTCACCAGTGGGCGGACATTAACCTTCGGGTACCCGAAACCGTTTGCATCGTGAATCCTGAACACGCCGCGTCGATCAATGTGGCGTTCAAGGCGGGCTATGCGAAAGACACGATCGGACGCTACCAAAACAATCCAACTCTGATCATGGTGCGCCCAGGAAGTACGGTGAGTGCGGGTTTTCTCTGATGGATGCCTATTTCCCATTCAGCTTCGACGGGCCAATCGTGCACTACGATGTGGGTAGCGAAAAATATGCCTACACAGTCGTCATGGTTCCCCAAGCGGTTACGAACGACTTGCCGCTCAAGGACTTACCAAGGCTTCGCGTAACCGGCGAGTTCAACGACGTCCCGTTTGATGCTGCCCTTACGCCAGCGGATGGCGGCTGGTACTTGATGCTGTCGAAAAAGATGATGTCAGCGATTGGGGCCAAAGTAGGAGATGAAGTCGCAGTACGTTTCAAGGTTGCCGATCAAGATGCTGTTTCCGTTCCGCCAGCGCTCAAAGCGGCTTTGACCAGTAGTGGTGAGCTTCGGAAACTGTGGGAGGCGGCGACGGCCGGAAAGAGGCGTGGCCTTGCCTATCGTGTCTCAACCGCGAAAACCGAAAAGACCCAGGCAAAACGCATAGATGAAGTCTTCGGCATTCTCCAAGGGCGGCTGGATATGCGCGGCAAGCCCGTGGAGTAAGAGCCGGATAAAAAAGGCAAGCCAGGGCGTGAGCCCTGGCTTGCTTTCGTTGCGACTGGCGGACCAGCGGGACGCCGGCGGCCAAATCAGTACGTGGTCATTCCGCCGGCAGGATAACCGCATCGATCACGTGAATGACGCCGTTATCCGTTTCGATATCGGCCTGAATGACGTTGGCCTCATCGACCTTAACGCCGTCAACAGCGTCAACGGCGATGGTATCGCCCTGCACAGAGGCGACATCCATCATCTTGCCCGCAATGTCTCCCGACATCACTTTGCCCGGGACGACGTGATAGGTCAGAATTGCAGCCAGTTGGTCCTTGTTTTCCGGCTTCAGCAGGTCCTCGACCGTGCCTTCAGGCAGGGCTGCGAACGCTTCATCGGTCGGTGCAAATACGGTGAACGGCCCATCGCCCTTCAGCGTGTCGACCAAATCGGCAGCCTGAACCGCGGCGACCAGGGTTTCGAACTGGCCGGCTTCAATCGCCGTGTCGACAATGTCGTTGGCATACGAGGTGGCGCCCGCGAGCAACAGCGGGGCGGCGAGGGCAGCAGCAATTAAGCGGGCAGTCTGTTTCATCGTGGGAGGCTCCTACATCATGGATTAGGTTAAGAGAAATGCATTAAGCATCTATAGCCTGCACTTCCTGAACCTCTTACGACGAGACGACTGCTTCGGATCATCAACATTACCGATGTTTAACATTCCGAATTATTTAGGATATGCGCTTGTGATTATTGTATTAAATGGGCGGCGCCTCGGTTGATTTCCTGCGCGTTTGATCTATCGCCCTAGCTCCGGCTCGTTGCCAGGTGAATGCCCAGGCCCACCAGGACTGTGCCGCCAATCTTTCTGGAAAGTCGCCCTGCAACGCTAGAGGTCTTGAGCCGTTGGGCGATCGCGCCGGCGAGCGCCACGCAAAGCAAATCTGCCGTCGAGAACATGATGTTGACGATCGTTCCGAGCACGAGCAGTTGTACCGAAAGCGGCCAGGACGCGTTCGCATCGGCGAACTGCGGCAAAAAGGCGAGAAAGAAGACCGCTGTCTTCGGGTTCAGAACCTCGACGGTTACGCTCTCCCAAAACGTCTTGCGGGGCGATTTCGTTCCAGTATCGAACGTCTCGCCAGGCTGATCTCCGCCTGACAAGAACAGGCGAATACCAAGCCAAATCAGGTATAGAGCGCCGGCCAGCTTCAGAGCCATGTAAATGGTCGGTACGGCTTTGAACAGCACGGCCAATCCCAACGCCGCAGCAAGAACATGAGCATAGCCGCCAACATGGATCCCAAGTGCCGCCATCCATCCTGCCTGACGCCCACGGGCGATGGTTTGCGCCGTCGCGTAGAGCATGGCCGGGCCGGGAACGTAGGAAAATATCGCCGTCGCGATAAAGAACCCGATCAGCAAATCGCTATTCGGCATATGGCCTCAGTCATTAGTTTCAGGCCATGGCGGCAGCGGCCTGGTCATTGAGGTGTGAAACCAGTTCAGCCGGCAGGGACAACCGACTCGCCAGCGCTTCCAGATAGGCTTGCTCGGCTGGATGGTCCGGATCGATGGCCAATCGGCTTGCAAGATATAATTCGGCAGCCTGTTCCGGTCCATCGGCCAGCGCTGCGATATCCTGCAGGCTGGGCGGCTTGCTCAACGTGTCGAACACAAAGGCTTTGTCTTCGGAATCCAGCGGCATCTCACCCACTCGATCGAATATGGTGCGCTGCTCGTCCGGTCCGATATGACCATCCGCATTTGCCGCCCCGATCATGGCCATCACGATCGCCAGTTCGAACGGATTGCCATCGCTGGCCGGCGCTGCGGCGGGATTGAATCTGGACGTCGGCGGAGGCGGTTCGATGGGAACCTGATCGCCTGATCGCGGATCGGATGGAAATGTCGCATCGCCCGGCGGCTGATGGTGCACCGTGTGGGCCGAAACGCGATCGGTCGGAAAGTGGCCGCCCTGATTGTTGGCACCCCCTCGATCGTTTCCGGCTGCCGCGCCGCCTGGTGGCTGGTTGGTCTGCCAATTCTGATAGGCGCGAAAAGCCAGCGCACCCAGGGCGGCCGCACCGCCATAGCCGGCCAGTTTGCCGACACTCTTGCGGGCCTTCTTGTTTGACAGCAACACGCCCAACAAGCCGCCGGCTGCTAGTCCCCCAGCGACACCACCCATGCCGCTATTGGCCAAGTTGGACTTGGCATCTTGCATGGCGTTACCCGCACGGCTGCTCGCGTCAGGGCCGAGAAACTGCTCAAGGATATTCTGGGGGTTCACTGTCTACGTCTCCCTGTGGTTCGCAGCGTAGATAGGGATGCCCCTTGAGACCGGCAAGCGGAACCGGTGGTCAGAAAGCCCACTCACCAGCGGCAAGATCTAGGCGTCCCGATGAACCCGCTCCATGCTGAAGGCCGGCTTGCAGACGGCGATGTATTCGGCACCCTCATCGGTCGGCGTGCTATAGCGCACCCAGGCGCCTTTGGGTGCCATGACGGCCTGGCCGGCTTGTACATCCGTGACGCCGTCCTTGGTTTCAACCCGCAATGTTCCGGCCAGAACGAGACTGTACTCATCAAAGTCCGGCGTTTGCCCGGGTTCTTCCCAGCCGCCGGGGCTTCGCATGCGGGCGACGCTGACATCATCGGTCTGCGAGTTGACGAGGCCGACAAATTCTTCGATCAGTTTTGGTTTGGTCCCGGCGGCTTCGATCGTGCTGGGGGAGGGGATAAGTCTTGCCATGAACTTTTAATCTCCGCTGGCGTGGCGAATGTGTACCCCAAGGATTCGACAATTTCACGCAGCGGTTCAAGCCATCGATCAGTGCGGCAGGGCAATCAGTAGGCGGAAGCACCGCCATCGAGCCGCAGGACCGCCCCTGTCATCTTGCGGGACTCGTCGCTTGCCAGGTAAAGGGCAAGATTGGCGACGTCCCGCGGATCCGATGGCCCTAGTAATGATTTTTGGTAGATCGGATTGTCTTCGCGAATGAAGGCCGACACCCGTTCGGTCAAAACGACCCCCGGTGCCAGGGTATTCACCCGGATTCCGTCCTTAGCCCATTGCATGGCCATGGCCCGGCTAAGGGCAAGCACCCCCCCTTTCGAAGCAGTGTAGGCATCGGCCCCATGGGTGCCGATAACGGCGCGCAGCGAGGAGATGTTGATGATCGACCCTCCGCCGGTGCGGACCATTTGGGGGATCACCAGCCTGCAGCACAGCAGTGTGCCGAACAGATCGACTCGAACCGTGCGCCAGAACTCGTCGATATCGAGTTCCGTGACGGGACCATCCTTGGTCGACCCGCCACCAGCGCAATTGAAAAGCACATCGACTGTCCCATAATGGTCGGCGCTGGTTTCGACCATATCCGCAACGCTTGATTCATCGCTAACGTCGCACTGTGCGGCAAGCGCGGTCCCGCCTGACTTTGCGATCGCATTGACAGCCTGTTCGGCAGCGTCCGCGTTGAAGTCGGCGACGACGACGTTGGCCCCTTCAGCCGCGAACAACTTCGCTGTCGCGTATCCGATACCGTTTGCGCCCCCGGTTATGATGGCTGTCTTGCCGCTTAGTCGCGCCATCTTCGTCTCCCCCGCACCCCTTTGGTCAAACCGCTTTGCCAATTGGCGTCGCTGCCACACCGCCAACCGATTGCTCGGTGGGCAGGACTTCGATCATCGCCACATTCACATGAGATGGGGCCTTCAGCGCAAACAAAACGCAGTCCGCGATGTCTTCGGGTTGCAGATCTTGGATCCCGCTTTGTTTCATCGCAGCCAGTCGATCTTCATCGCCTTGTGCGGCATCATAGAATCCAGACGCGACCCTGCCTGGGCAGATTTCAGTCACCCGGATGCCGGTTCCCTTTAGTTCGGAACGAAGGTTCTGACTGAACCGATGGATCGCCGCTTTGGACCCGCCATACAGGGCTGAAATCAGCGTATGCAGACCAGCGATCGAGCCGATATTGACGATATGTCCACGGGTCCGCTGTCGCATCGCCTCCGCGGCGACGGCGGCAATCTGGATCGGGGCTACGGCGTTGATGTCAAACGCCTCTTGGATCGCCGAGGGTGAAAGTCCCGCCAACCCCGATATGCCATGGCCAACGCCGGCATTATTGACAAGGATGTCCGGCTCAAACGTCTCGATCTGTTGGGCGAGCAAGTCAAAATCGCGAACATCGGCGGCGATCCGCTTACAGCCCGTGTCCGTCGCAAGTTCGGCCAACCTGTCGGCACGCCTCGCAACGGCAAGAACGTTCACTCCTTCGCGGCACAGCGAGTGGACGATGGCTGCCCCGATCCCGCTTGTCGCACCTGTTACAAGGGCGTTTCGTAAGGGGCCATCCAGCCCAATCACACCGAACCATCCCATCCATCGGGCGCTTCAGGAAAGAACTGCATGTCGCCTTTCGGGTTCAACGGCGGCACTGGCCATTGATGACCGCGCGTAAAGGAAAGGCCACGATCGGGGCCGGGGTTGTAGCGGCGACCCGCCTCTCCGGTCAGCTCGCCATCCGTCACCCATTGGTCGTCTGACCCGTAGAGTTCTCCGATCAGAAGCCCCTTCAGATGGCCGAGAACGTTCGCATAACCTGGCGCGCTGCCCAGATCGTTCAGCTCATCCGGGTCTTCGTCCAAATCGAACAATTGGCAGATATTGCCGACCGGGTAGTAGATCAGCTTGTACCGCTGGTCCCGGATCATCCGTGAACACGCACCGGCCTCGCCGAACTCACCGTACAGATATTCCCGCCGGTGATTGGCGACCATGGAGCGGCCCTCCACCGTCTCGGGAATGTCGATGCCCGCCAGGTCGAGAAGCGTTGGCATCACGTCTTGCAAACCGACGATCCGGTCGTCGATCCTGTTGAATCCAACGCGCCGACACCATTCGACGCCCATCAGGATCATGGGTACGCGAGTTGACCATTCGTAAAACGTCTGCTTGGCCCACATTCCGTGGTTGCCCAGCATGTCGCCATGATCGGAGGTGAACAGGATGATCGTGTTGTCCAGGATCCCTTCTTCGCGAATGGTCCCGATCAAAGCGCCGATTTGCTGATCGATGTGGGTGCATAGGGCGTAAAAAGCGCGCCGGGCCTGTTCGGCCTCCCTGTCCGAATAGACGCCGCGGCTTTGAACGCCTTGGACTTTGTAGGGAAGGGTCTCACGCTCCTTTGCCCAATCTCCACAGAAGGGCCTGTCGATCTCGACACCGTCATAGTGATCCAGGAACCGCTGTGGAGGTACCAGCGGTGGGTGAGGGTGGCGAAAGCCCAAATACCAAAATGCCGGCCTCGTCGGATCGCGGCGACGAACGACCCGCTGCATGGTCTCTGATGCCCAGTTCGTGGCGTGCACGCTCTCCGGCAGATGCCAGGGCGTCGCCTGATAGGCGTTGTTGCTCATGCCGTGGCCGTACTGCCGGCCGAGATAGCCGCGATCACCGAGAAAAATCTCATAATCATCGGTGACGCCATACATTGTCCGCCCTTCATCATCGAGCTGGACATCGTCAAAGCCGATACGATCGCGCTGCGGGTAGGTATGCGTCTTGCCAACGGCGTATGCCTGGTATCCGGCATCGCGAAAGGTCTGGGCCAGTGTTGGCAGATCCGCTTCCATGGGCCGATAGGGCTGGAAGGTGCGGTCGCCATGCCGCTTGGCTGTCGTGCCGGTCATCAGGGTGCGCCGGGCCGGCAGGCAGACAGGAGTTTCAGAATAGCAGTTGGGAAAGCGGACGCCGTTTCCACACAGGGTGTTCAAGACAGGCGTGTGGATGCAGGGATGCCCGGCAGCTCCGAGCAGGGGGGCAGACCAGTGGTCGGCCACGATCATCAGCACATTTGGTTTTTGGGCGGCATCAGCCATCCAGATAACCCTTCATCCGGTTAGATAAGCTTACGTTCTTACAAAGGGGAAAATGAAGCCGGCCGACGACGACGCAAGCCGCCGGCCGGCATACCGCTACTTCAGAAGACCGGCTTCTTTGAGAAGCTCGCCATTGCTTTCGAAGGCCTGCTTGAAGAACGCGGTAAACTCGTCGGTATCCATGTACCGAATGATCCGGTTTGCTTTGGTCATGTTGTCGACAAAACTTTCGGAGGAAACGGCTTGCTCGCACGTGTCCGATAGGGTGGCGACCACGTCGTCCGGGGTCCCTGCGGGGGCGAACAGGCCCATCCAGACCGAAATATCCGCCTCATATCCGAGCTCCGACAAGGTCGGCACGTCCGGGTGGGTCTCGGACCGCGCATTGGCCAAGATAGCCAGGGCGCGCCAGCCGAACTTGGTGTCGAAGTCCGAGAACCAGGCGGTAGCATCCGCGCGCCCGCCATTGATCTCGGTCGCGATGTCGCCCCCGCCCTTGGTCGGCAGATACTGCATCGCCGTCCCAAACTGCTTGTTGAGGGTCATCTGCGTGACATGGGCCATCGAACCGGGGCCGGCGCCGGCAAACTTGATCCCATCTGAGTTGGCTTTTTCGATCAGATCTTCGACGGATTGTACCGGGCTATCGCCACCAACCACCAGGTAGAACGGTCCGGAAGCCACCATGCAGATCGGCGCCCAACTATCGGCATTGTAGCTGGTCTTCTTTAGATGAGGTTGGGTCGTCGTTGTCCCGACAGGCATGAAGCCCAAGCTGTAGCCATCCGGGTTCGCTTGCGACAGCTGGGTTGCCCCAACGGTGCCGCCGGCACCGTCGACGTTGGAAACAACCACGGACTGGTTCAGCAGTTTTTCCATTTCCGCCGAGAGAAAGCGGGCGGGTACGTCCGCGCCGCCCCCGGCGATAAACGGCACCATGACGGAGATCGCGCGTTCGGGATAGTTGGCTAAACTGGTTGTCGAAACGGTTGCCAGGCCAAGCGCCACCAGCAGCCCAATCGGCTTTTTCATTGAGTCCTCCCACGTTTTTCAAGTTGCTGATGGGAGGGTAGGCAGGTGGTCGCAGCGCTGTATATTGTTAAACTGTCAAGCGTCAACAATTGGGTCAGCCATATTGACAATATCGAAGTTTCCGACCCAGCGGGAAGTCGCAAAGGTTGCCGGCGTTTCCGATATGACCGTATCTCGTGTTTTGCGGGGCAAGGGCGTTGTGTCGGAGGAAACGCGGGCGCACGTGCTCGAAATCGTGCACCAGCTAGGTTATGTCCAAAACCGTCTGGCTGGCTCGCTTTCGGAATCGCGGTCAAACCAGGTCGGCCTCATCATTCCATCGATCGTCAACAATCTCTTCACCCAGGTTACGGCCGGCGTGGCGGCCGAACTCGAAAAGGGAGGGTACAATCCGGTAGTCGGAATCTCTGATTACGATGTCGCGCGCGAGGAAAGCCTCATCGAATCCATGATGTCCTGGCGACCGGCTGGGTTCATCGTCACCGATTTCGTTCATACCCGGCGGACCCGCAACATGCTCAAGGCTGCCCGCATTCCGGTGGTTGAGATCCTGGAAACGGCGGGAGAGCCGATCGATATGTGCGTCGGTTTCGATCATGCCCAGGCGGGGCGGGCGTTAGCCGATCATCTTTACGACAAGGGCTATCGCCGCTTTGGCTACCTGGGTTGGAATGACAATGATTTTGCCGCAGCCAAACGATACACCGCAATTAAAGGCCGGTTACTGGAAAAGGGAATTCCACTGGTCGCTCCCAACGTGTTTGATCGAACGCCCGACCTTCCAACCGGCAAGTTGGAACTCGATCGATTGCTCGAGGCAAATGCTGAGTTGGATGTCGTCATATTTTCGAATGATATGGCGGCAAGTGGCGGCCTCATCAGGTGTGTCGAGCGAGGAATAAAGGTGCCCCGAGATCTGGCCATTGCCGGGTTTGGGGGGTTGCAGTTCGGCCAGTCTATGCCGCAAGCGCTCACGACGATCTATTCGAAACGCGGCGAAATTGGTCGACGGGCAGCCAAGCTGGTCCTAAACGCGCTTGCCGGTCAAAGAGAGGCCAAAATGGTCGATGTTGGCTTTGACTTAATCGAGGGAACGAGTTCCTAGAGCCTTTCAGGTGGCAAAGGAGTCTCTTTGAGGCGGTTGGGCCAGAGTCTTTGGAAACGAGTAGATAACGTCCATAGCGCCGAGCAGCATTTCCGTCTCCCCTGCATCGTTGCACAACGGGAGTAACAGCCGTTTGTGGTGCCACTGGCGACCCATATCGTTTGTGAAGGATCTTTCGGAAAACACAGGTGTGACGCTCTCAAAACAGCGTTGATAGTCTGCCAAGACCGCATCGCGATAAGCGTGGTTATTCACGTCCTCCAGGTATTCCCCTGTGAAATTCCGCCCGAAGTGACTTTCGAATTCGGTGCCAATCAATCGAAAGCGAAAGCGTGGGCCAGGGTGTTCGATGTCCATCAGGAACACTATTGGCAAGACTTTAGGCACATCGATGGGATCGATTTCGCGCCGCGCGGGTGGCTTGCGACCGGGGAACGAACGCCAATAGTCATAAAGCACCTTAAGGCGCGGCGTCAGCGAAGGCTCGAAAAACTGCTCGGGCGAACGGCCTAAGAGTTCTGACACTGAATTCCCCCTGTGCCGAAGCCGTTTCTTCGACGGCCATCACGGCGAAAAGCTACTCATTCGTTTTGTGCCGAGCAGAACGTTCGCAACATTTGGGCTAGGCGCAAAAAACGGTGCATGTAACCATAGCGGCGCATCGTTCGCCAGATGGCGGATAGATGCAGAGTCACTTTGCTCGAATTCCGGGCAGTTCAAGGACGTGCCTGGTCCGCTTTCATCCATCCATGCCCTAAAAAGGCGAGCGCCAGCCGGCGCGCTGATCCGATCTCCATGAGTAGACCGTCAGATAACATGCGCGGGGCGTTTCTCGTCGTCCTCTCGATGGGATTCTTTGTCGCGACAGATGGCTTGATGAAGTCGCTGTCGGGTGCCCTGGCTTGGTACCAAGCGCTTGCCATACGCGGCGGGCTCGCTGTTGCGCTTTGTCTGGTGCTCGCCTTGGCCATCGACGGCAGACGGCCAATTTCGGTCGTCATCACCTATGCGCGAAGTGGGCCGTGCGCGTTGCGGATTGCCTTCGAACTCGCGGCCACATGCTTTTACCTGTTGGCGATTTTCAACATGCCTCTGGCCGACGCCACAGCAATCGTCCAGCTGCTCCCAATCCTGCTGACGTTGGGGGGTGCAGTCTTCTTCGCCGAGGCAATTGGCTGGCGGCGGCTTGTGGCGGCGAGTGTCGGTTTCATTGGCGTGTTGCTCATTATCCAGCCGGGAACCACAGCCTTCCGTCCGGTCGCGCTCTTGGCCCTGGCCGCTACGTTTTCCATGGCCGGACGCGACCTGGCGACCCGAGCGTTGCCGCCGGAGATCCCCTCAACCTATGTGACCGCGCTTACCATGTTAGCCGTCTGGGTGATGAGTCTCTGCTTGGCGGTGACGAGCGACTGGCCCCAGATCGAGGTTTGGATGCTGGTGCGGCTGGCGTGCGCGGCCATCACCGTTACCTTGGCATTTTGGCTGTCCGTTACGGCGGTACGGGCCGGGGAAGTCCGCTTCCTGGCACCGTTTCGCTACTCCTCGATTGTTTGGGGCCTGATCATCGGCTTTGCGGTCTTCGCCGAACGGCCCGGAGTGCTAATGCTGTTCGGGGCGGCGATGGTCGTGGCGGCAGGTCTCTACACCTTGTACAGGGAGCGGGTCTTGGACCGCTAAGGACACATCGACACGTGTCGCTGCTGTTCAATAGGCTGCCTTAAGCGGCCAGTGATCTTTCTGCCGAGGCACTCGTGCCGTGCCGCTGGCCGATTTCGTTGCTGCGATTGATGCGTTTAAACGCCGCCCCAATGTTTGCCGGATCACTGGCGTCGCGTGGATGGAACCCTGCACCCATTATCTTGAACAGATTTAGTACGAGGCTGACGGCAAACCCGCTTCTGGTCTCGCGGGCGACGGTTTCATAATGCGTTGTATCGATGCTTCCGCAGGCGTTTCTTTTGATCTGGCTTTGCTGATTGATTGCCATGGAATGATCCTTTCTTTGGTCGCGAGGGCGGCGAACTGACGTGACCGGACCATGGCGGAAGGGGCGGCTGTCCGCTTGACGGAGAGCTTTAGAATTCCTTGTGATTTTCTGAACTGCTTGAAATTTACCCGAAAAACCGGTCCACCTTGATCCAATTGCAAAGTGGCGAGCGCCCGTATGACCTACCGGTTCAACGATTGTGAGATTGATCCAAAAACACACTGCCTAAAGGTTGGCGGGGTCCCGCGCGAGGTTGAACCTCAGGTATTCGACTTGCTGGTTTTCATGGCCCGCAATCCGGGTCGGCTCATCAGCCATGACGAGTTGGTTCAGGAGATTTGGCACGGTCGCATCGTGTCGGATTCGGCTATCAGCGCACGTATCAGCGCCGCTCGGGCCGCCGTCGACGATGATGGAAAACGGCAGCACGTCATCAAAACAGTGCCTCGCCGGGGATTTCAGTTCGTCGCTGACACGGAAGACTCTCATACCGCAATCGGCAGTGAACTCACAAACAATGGCAAGATGGCCCGACCGGATGGTCAGCGCATTCGATTCTGCCAATCAGGTGATGGTACGCAGATCGCTCATGCCAGTATCGGTCGGGGCTACCCGTTGGTGCGGGCTGGTCACTGGCTGACCCACCTTGAACATGATTGGCACAGCCCGATCTGGCGGCCATTTCTCGATGCCTTGTCCGAGCGCTTCCGCGTCACTTTGTACGACCAGCGCGGCAACGGGCTCTCCGACTGGTCCGTTAGTGATTACTCGCTCGACCGGTTTGTTGAGGATTTGGAAGCTGTTGTCGATGCAGCGAACTTGGAACGGTTTGCCTTATACGGCACGTCTCAGGGCGCGCCGATTTCGATTGCCTACGCGGCACGGCATCCTGAGAGGGTAAGCCATCTGATCCTTCATGGTGGCTATGCCGTCGGGCGACTTGTCCGCAAATCAGAGGCCGAACGGGAACAAGGCCAGGCTCTGTTGACGCTGATCCGTCACGGCTGGGGCCAGCCGGGCAGCGCTTTCATCAAGTCCTTTGCGTCGATGTACATCCCTGATGGATCGAGCGAGCAGATTGCCTCCCTGGCCGAGTTGCAACGGGTGTCGACAACGCCAGAAAACGCCGCCCGTTTGCGGGAGGCGGTGGATAGGTTCGATGTGCAGGGGCTGTTGAACCAGTTGCGGGTTCCGACCTTGGTCATCCATGCCCGCAACGATGGTGTTCATCCTCTCAACCAAGGCCGAAAGCTTGCCGCTGGCATTGAGGATGCGGAATTCCTCATGCTGGAAAGCAGCAACCACGCCATCTTGGAGCAAGAGCCGGCCTGGCCTGCTTTATTGAACGAGCTCCACAAATTTGTGCTGGCCTAAATTTTCCGCGGCGCGAACAGTATCAGAAGTCCGGACGTCAAGAGAAATGCCGCCCTATGACCATTAGTATTGCCACCAGCCAGTTTCCGACATGCGGGGACCCGATCGAGAATGCCCGGCACATGGTCGGCCAGATTTCCGAAGCCGCTGGGCGTGGGGCAGATCTGGTGCATTTCCCTGAAGGGGCGCTCTCGGGATACGCGCCTCACGATCTGCCAAACTACGAGAAATCTGAGTCGGAGGCGCTTGGCCGGGCAACGAGGAGCGTGACGGAGGCTTGCAAGGCTAACGGTATCTGGGCGGTTTTTGGCTCGATCCATCCTCTGTCTAACGGCCACAAACCACATAACGCTGTTTACGTTGTCGATGGACAGGGCCGTTTGCGGGACCGCTATGACAAACGGTTTTGTGCCGGCGCGGTTGACGATCCGGATGGTGAGCTGGCGTTGTACACACCGGGAAACCAAGCCTGCGTGTTTTCCCTAAACGAGGTTCGGCTGGGGGTCTTGATCTGTCATGAGTATCGCTATCCTGAACTGTATCGCGACTATCACCGCCTGGGTGCTCAGGTTATCTTGCACTCCTTTCACGCGGCCAATGTTTCACCCGCCAGGTTCGCTGAAATCGAAGACGAGGTTGGCCGTGATCATCATGCGGTGAATCCGGCAACGACACTTCCCGGCATCACGATGCCGTCGGCCGTGCACGCGGCGGCTTCCAGCAACAATCTGTGGATCAGCTGTTCCAACTCCTCTGCGCCGCGATCCTGTTGGGGATCCCTGATGGTTCGGCCCGATGGTGTGATCACGGGGCGACTGGAAACCGAGCGCAAAGGTCTGCTGATCACCACCATCGATCCGGCTGAGCAATTCTACGATTCGACCAAGCCCTGGCGGGCCCGGGCCATGGACGGGGTCCTGCACAGCGGAACGTTGGTCGATGATCCGCGCTCCAGGGACCGCCGTAACTTCTGATCGATCACTTGACCGCGGCCGGCTGTCGCTGGCATTGGCGGGCAATGCAAGCTTGTCGACTGCACATCACCGGGGCCAGCGGCTCCGGTACAACGACCTTGGCACGTGCCTTGGCCAGCCTGTGGTCCGTGCCGTGTCACGATTCGGACGACTTCTACTGGCAACCGACGGTACCCCCCTTTACGGACAAACGTCCCGAAGCGGAACGGTTGGAGCTTATGCGACGGCTGTTCGTGCCGCGTGATGCTTGGATTTTGAGTGGCTCGCTGATGCGCTGGGGTGATCCGTTGATCGACTGCTTCGATGCGGTTGTCTTTTTGAAGCTGGATTCAGCGGTTCGTCTTCAACGCTTGAAGGAAAGAGAGGTCAGCCGTTACGGCACTGACGCGCTGGCACCGGGGGGCGATGTGCACGAAAGCTTTGATGACTTCATGGATTGGGCAACCCGGTATGACGACCCGGACTTCACGGGCAGGAGCCTCGCGCGCCATGAGCGATGGCTTGCCAGCCTGCCGTGTCCGGTGTTGCGCCTGGACAGCGACCAGCCATTGCAAGCTTTGGTATCTTCCGTGACGTCCGCCGCCATTTAAACTGGAACAGTTGTGTTCTATCAGATTGTTAGTACGAACCACGATCAAAACCGGGGCACGCGGGTATGAGCGGATTGTTGGCACTGCTGGACGATGTCGGAGCCATCGCGAAACTCGCGGCGACCCAGTTGGACGACGTCGCGGCCCAGGCGGCAAAAGCTGGATCGAAAGCGGCTGGGGTGGTGATCGACGATGCGGCGGTCACACCGAAATACGTAACTGGTCTGCCGGCGGCCCGCGAGTTGCCGATTGTCTGGAAAATTGCGCGGGCCTCCTTCTTCAACAAGCTGGTGATCCTGCTACCGGCGGCCCTTTTGTTGAATGCCTTCGTGCCCTGGATCGTCACGCCATTGCTGATGTTGGGCGGGGCCTATCTGTGTTTCGAGGGGGCGGAAAAGATCTGGCATCTGATCGTGCCCCATCACGAGGCCGGACCGCAGGAAGCACAGACCCTTGATGCCGCCCATCTCGAGGAACAAAGGGTTAAGGGTGCGATCAAGACCGACTTCATCCTGTCTGCCGAAATCATGACCATTTCCCTGGCCGCGATCGATGCAGACAATGTCTGGATGCAGGGGTTCGCCTTGGGGGCGGTCGCCATCGGCATCACCGCCTTGGTGTATGGTGCGGTCGCCTTGTTGGTGAAGGCCGATGATGCGGGTTTGAAACTCAGTCAGGTCGGACGCTTGGCACCGACAAGGTCTTTTGGACGGTGGATCGTAGCGTCCATGCCGACCGTAATGACGTTGATTTCGACGATCGGAACCGCAGCCATGTTATGGGTCGGAGGGAACATCATTGTCCACGGGCTGCACGATTTGGGTTGGCACTTGCCGTACGAAACGATCCATCACCTTGCCAAGAGCGTTGCCGAGTCCTTAGCCGTCGCGACTGGATTTGTGGCTTGGCTGGTGACGGCGACCATCGATGGGGTTCTTGGTCTGGTCCTCGGCTTGTTGCTGATTCCTGTCTGGTCATTCCTTCTGAACCCGATCGTCGGGTTGTTCACCAAGCGCCGAACCGGTGATTAGAGCCAGACGGTGATCTCATCATCCTGATAGGAACGCGGCCAATTTAGGTTCGTAATCGGCCAGTTCATCAGCGACCGCTTGCACCTTTGAAAGGTGGTGACGGTAGGCAAGCACGGATTTCGGCCAGTCGATGTCCAAGCCCATTAGAGGGCTCAAGGCATCTAGCCAGGCAAATGTAATCGGGTACCCGCAGTCGCCTAGCTGAAGCCGTTCGCCAACCGCTGGACCCTCCTCGAGCATACGTCCAAGCTGGAATAGCCTCTTGGTTATGTCTGTTGCTGTCAGATTAGACCATTCGTCGGTTGGGCGGTTGCGCCCAGGCAGATAGTCGAACGTCGAGCGCAGGACGGGTTCCAGACGCGTGTCATGAAACCGCCCACGTTCCCGAACTTTCGCTCGATTGGCCGCATCGCTATCCAGCATCGGCGGCGAGGGGTAGCGCTCTTCAAGGTATTCGGCGATCACCTCGGAATCCGCGATCAGCAAACCGCCGTCCACCAACGCCGGGAGATTCCCGGATGGAACGATCTTTTTGTACTCGTCCGATCCGTAACCGCCTGGGGGTGCGACCTCTCGCCATTCCAGCCCCTTGTGGCGCAGAACAATGCGCAGCTTTGCGCAATAGAGACTCGGCGGGATGGTGTAGACTGTCAGCAAGGCGCATTCTTCAACTAATGAGCGTCCAACCTCCAGGAGGGATCAAGCGTCGATTGCTTGATCTGGAAATTCACGCCGGTCGGACAATTATCACGTTGGCAACCAATCAGACACCATCGCGAGGAAACAACACATGACACAGCCCGTTATCGCCCAGAAGGAACCTGTTGCCATCGATGTCGAAGCAGGGAAGTCCTATTTTTGGTGCGCCTGCGGCAAGAGCGCAAACCAACCATTTTGCGATGGAAGTCATCAAGGAACGGAGTTCGAACCGCTCCAGTATACCGCTGAGACAAGCCGCAAGCTCTTCTTTTGCGGTTGTAAACATACGGCAAACAAACCTCTTTGCGATGGCAGTCACACGAAATTGTAATCTCGCATATTACGCAATTCTTAACTCCGGAGGTCGATAATGCCCGGCAATCTTTGAGATGGCAGGGCAATGGTAACCCCGGCAGTAAAGCGGCCCTTCCTGGGTCTGCGCCGCATAAAAAGATCTGAGCTGATCGCAGGGGCGTTTGTCGCTGCGTTGGCCTTGTTGCTCGCCTTCTGGCTCGTCGCCGGCGGCGGTTTGCGTCCGACGAATGGTCAGCTCGGCGTAGGCCAAAGTCACATCATCGACTATTTCGGACAGGTCTACTGCCGGCCGGCCTGTCGAACCCGCTTTCACCGCTGCGAGGTCTCCACAGGAGGTTTCGCCTACCAGCACAGCCGCTGTCAGGAATCGCTCAAGCAGTGCCTGATGGTCTGTGACGAGGGTGGACGCAGATAGGGGCTCGCTCCCGTCACCCGCAATCTCAACCTTCGAGCGCTCCCCACATTCTCCTGGTCGCTGAGAGAAACTGAACTCCTATGCAAAACTGTGGGCCAGATCGCAGTTTTGGCGACAGACCGATGTGTATCATCCCAATCGTTTGAAGCGACGGAGACCACATTATGCAACTCACCGCAAAATCTCAGTTAGGGTCTTGGCATACCCAAATCTCGTCATTCATTTCTGTCATATCCGGTGTCCAGCCCTATGCCGTCGCGTTGGCGCTCAAGAAAACGCGGGACACGCGACATTTGAAAGAGTTGCCCGATTACTTGTTGGATGATGTTGGCCTCGAACGCGCCGATATTGAGCCCGCCGTTGCAGCCGGCTACATCGCACGCCGGCGATAGTAATCGGGCAGGCTGTTTGAATGCGCTAGCATGCCAAACGAGATCGCCGCCGGCAGTTGCCGCAAACGATACTGCCGGCAGGGCATCAGGGCATCAGGGCATCAGGGCATTAGACAATCGGTGCACCAAGGCTGTCGATCTCGCGGTCACTGTTGTTCGTAAATGCTTGGCGTGCTTTGGCGTATGCCAACAGCCTTTCCTCGACCTTGTGGTTGATTGACCGGGCTGGGAAGTCTCCTGCGTCTCCGCGTTGTCCAGCTGCGACGCCGGTCAGGATCTCAATCCCCTGATCGATGGTCTCCACCGCATAGACGGCGAACTGCCCCTTTGCACAGGCGGCGACGACATCTTCCCGCAGCATGAGGTTTTTGACGTTGGCTTGCGGGATCAGCACGCCTTGCTCCCCCGTTAGGCCGCGCTCACGGCAGATATCGAAAAAGCCTTCAATCTTCTCGTTCACCCCGCCGATGGCCTGCACCTCGCCGTTCTGGCTGACCGAACCGGTAACGGCGATTCCCTGCTTGATCGGCACCTCGGACAGGGCCGACAGCAGGGCGTAGAGCTCGGTTGACGAGGCGCTGTCCCCATCTACGCCGCCATAGGACTGTTCGAACACCAGGCTGGCGCGCAAGGCCATCGGTTTATCCAGCGCATAGCGTGAGGCGATGAACGAAGACAGGATGAGCACGCCCTTGGTGTGGAGAGGGCCGCCCATCTCCACCTCGCGCTCGATATCGATGACCCTGCCCGTACCCATACGCACCCTGGCAGTGATGCGGCTGGGTTTGCCGAACGAAAGGCCACCCGCCGCCAGGACGGCCAAGCCGTTTATCTGTCCGACCTTGGCGCCATCCGTATCGATCAACACCGTTTCGCGGGTCACCTGCTCGTGGATTTTTTCCCGTACCAGATCGACCCGGCGTATCTGTTCCTGAAGCGCCTTGTCGACATGGGCGCCGCTGATCGCGTCCGCCCCATCTTTCTTCGACCAAAAATCGGCCTCGCGAACCAAATCCGCCAGGGTGCGGATACGCAGGGTCAGCCGCTCATTGTCGTCTGCGATGCGGGATGCCCGTTCGATCATTGCCGCGCATCCTGACGAATCGACCGGCCGCTCGATTTCGTTGCGGGCGATTCCGGCGATCAGGCGGCAATAGTCCTTTTCGGTTTCCGGCGTCCGTTCGATCGTATCATCGAAATCCGCCGCGACCTTAAACAGCTCCTCGAAATCCGGGTCTCTGGCCGACAGCAATCCCAGAACCTGCCGGCTGCCGAACAGGATGACTTTCATCTTCAACGGGATGGGCGCCGGTTCCAGCGTAACCGTCGTCATCGTTTGGGCACTGGCCGTGGGCGGTTCAATGACAATTTCGCGCGAGCGCAGGCGGCGCTTCAGTGTCTGCCAAGCCATGGGCGATGTCAGCAGGCGCTCCGCATCGATCAACAGATAGCCGCCATTGGCTTGGTGAAGCGCGCCCGGCTTGATCAGTGTAAAGTCGGTCAGCATGGCGCCCATATGCGGGACATGCTCGATGCGGCCGATCAGGTAGCTGATGTCGGGAAAATCGGCATAAATGACTGGCGTGCCGCAGTCAGGTTCGCGCCGTACGAACGCATTCGCCCGAAACCGGTTGAAGATCTGGTCCAGCGGCATCGGTTCGCCCTTTTGTTCCTGCAGAAACAGGGCGGGGTTGGCCAGGATATCTGCCCGCATGGCGGCAAAGTGGTCAGCCAGCGTTTCGACAGCTTCGAATTGGGATAACTGATCTTCGAAGGCGCGGTCGACGGCCAGGGAAGCCATGTCCCGGTTCAGCTGAGCCAGCCTTTTGCGCCGCTCGCGGTCATACTGGGGCAGTTCGCGGGTCGCGGCCGAGAACTCTTCCAGAATTGCCTTTGACGACGCCTCCAATGCATCGCGCTCAGCTTGCGGCAGGGCCTGGATGTCTTGTGGCGTCATTGGCTCGCCATCATCCTTGATCGGAACGATGGCCATGCCGCTTTGCTGAGGAACCAGGCGCAAACCCTGTTCCTCGGCCTTGGCCGACACCTCCTTGAAGATGGTCTGTTGGACTTCCGCGACCGCCCGGTCGATGGCCTGTTGTCGAATGCGGTAGTCCTCGCTTTCAAACACGGTGCGCAGGCCGGTTTTGAGCTGTTCGATCAGCGCATCGCACGCAGCCGCGAAGGCAGCCCCCTGGCCGGCCGGCAGGCTGATGGCCTTGGGTCTGTGCGGTTCGTCGAAATTATGAACGTAAAGCCAGTCGTCAGGCGAGGGTTCCTCGCAGGCTCGAGCCTCGACAAAGCGGCGCACGGCATTGTGGCGGCCAGAGCCCTGGGTACCCAAGGCGTAGATGTTGTAGCCGTAGGCCTCCATCCCGATGCCAAACGTCAGCGCATCAAGTGCCCGGTCCTGCCCAACCAGCCCATCAACCGGTTGCAGAGTTTCCGTGGTCTCAAACCCCAAGGCTGCAGGATCGCATGTCCGCCGCAGCAAGCCTGCTTCCAATGACATTTGGGCCATATTCCCCCCTTGTATCTGTTAGGGGGAAGCTACGGGGTTGGGGAAGGATGGGCAATGCTCCGCAAATTCAAATGCTTGCGGGTGCTGTCTGCGCCATTGCAGTAGACACTTTGTTGAATGCTGCGTTCGCTTCGCTAGCCTACAAACAAATTTCGAATGCAGGGATTTGCCATGTCCGAACCGTTAGACGCCCTCGAAGAGGCGGCCAGAATTGCCAAGAACTATCGCATCGGCGTTGGCGACCGTCCTTGCGCAGCCCAGAAATCCTACGCGGAGATGCGCCAGATCTTTGACGAGACGATTCCTGAAACAGGAACGGAAGGTCCCGCTGTCATCCGCGAATTGGCTGAGCGAGGCGATGCCGGGCTCATGCAAATGGCCCATCCACGTTTTTTTGGTTGGGTGCTGGGCGCATCGCATCCAGTGGGCGTGGCCGCGGACTGGCTGGCCAGTGCATGGGGCCAGAACACGGGCTACCATACGCCGACGCCGACGACCGCCGCGGTTGAAGGAACAGCCGCTGCTTGGCTGCTCGAAATCCTTGATCTGCCGCGCCAAGCGTCGGTCGGTTTCGTAACCGGCGCCACCGTGGGCAATTTCGTTGCCTTGGCAGCGGCGCGAGGCCGCGTCCTGCGGGCTCACAACTGGGATCCCGATGCAGATGGTCTGTTCGGGGCGCCGGAAATTCATGTCTTTATCGGAGATGACGCCCACACGTCAGTTTTTTCCGCCTTGCAGTATCTCGGTCTGGGGCATGATCGTGTCATCCGGATCGAAGCAGACAATCAGGGACGGATGAACGCGCAGCATCTGTCCAGCGAGGTCAACGCGCGAACGGGTCCTAAAATCATCATTGCCCAGGCGGGGCAAATCAACACAGGGGCCTTCGATCCGTTTTCGGAGGTCGTTGCGGTCGCTCGCGATGCGGATGCCTGGTTTCATGTCGATGGCGCCTTCGGTCTTTGGGCGAGGGCGCATCCCGGCCTTAAGCATCTCACCGCGGGCATTGAGGACGCGGACTCTTGGGTGACCGACGGCCACAAATGGCTTCAGACCCCTTTTGATACGGGATACGCCTTCGTCCGCGATGCGGAGGCACATCACCGCGCGATGACAACCTGGGCCAGTTACCTTCCGATGCAGCAGGAAGGCGACCGAATTCCTTCGATGTTGACCCCTGAACTGTCGCGGCGCGCGCGTGGGTTGGCGACATGGGCAATGCTGAAAACGTTGGGGCGTACGGGTGTTTCTGAAATGGTTGACCGACACTGTGCCGTCGCTTCGCATATCGCGGAACGTTTGGCGGCCGAACCAGGGGTGCGGGTCCTAAATGACGTCGTCCTAAATCAAGTAATTGTCGAGTTCGGCCCTGACGAAAGCGATCTGGAGGCGTGCAAAGCACATACTCAGATGGTCATCGATGCTGCCGTGGCCAGCGGCCAGCTGTTTGTCGGGGGTGCCAGGTGGCGTGACCGCTGGGTAATGCGGATTTCGGTGATTTCATTCCCGACAATGATCGAGGATGGAAATCTCGCTTGCGATACCATCTTGGCCGCCTGGCGCGGATGTCGGTAAACGATCCTGGACGCCAACCGGTCACCCATTGGGGCGCTCAAACCGCACAACCTTTTCTAAGCCATCGGAAGAAACGTCGCCTGTTTGGACAGTGACCCCGGTCGGGGGTGGTTTTGTCAGCATGAAGCAGGTGAAGCAGGCCGTTGTAACGTCTTTCAACTCTCGCAACTGTAGCCTCAGTTGGCGCAATCCCTCGTTGGTAGTTAATTCCAACTGACCGAGAGTCAGTATCGTGCGCTCAAAGTACTGCGGAAAGACGGCCGGCACACAGCCTTCGTTGGCGGCGTTGGCCGCTGCAATGTGTTGCAGCATGTCGCGTACGGCGCGCTTCAGGTCTTCGGCCCTTTGCCTTACTGCGGCGGTTAGGGCGGCTTCATCGGCGAATTGATCCGTCATCTGGCTGCTGCCTATCTTTGGCTTGAACGCGCAGTGGGAACTGCGTCGGAGAATACTGTGTTTCAACTTCAGCCGTTGGACAGGAACGTGTCGACGGTCTGTTGCAATGTGCCGGCGTCACTGGCCAATCCGGTGGCATCAACCCGAAACTCGTTGGATATTCGGCCTGTCTCCCCGGCCGCTTCGCTGACGCCGGCGATATTCTGCGCTGCCTCGTTTGTCGCGACCGACTGCTCTTCAACCGCGGCGGAGATTGTGGCTGAGGATTCGGCCATGGTGTTGATGATTTCAGTGATCTTCTTGACGCCGGCAACCGAGGCATTGGCGGCCGATTGAATCTGTTCGATCTGGACAGAGATTTCGTTGGTGGCCTTGGCGGTCTGACCGGCCAGCCCCTTGACCTCGCTGGCGACGACGGCAAATCCTTTGCCCGCATCGCCGGCGCGGGCGGCTTCGATGGTCGCGTTCAACGCAAGCAGGTTCGTCTGGTCGGCAATGTCCTGGATCAGCTGAACAACGTTACCAACTGTGCTCGCCGCTTCTGCCATGCCGGCCAGAATCTGATCGGCGCTATTGGCTTCTTCTACCGCTTTTCGAGAGATCTCTGCGGATTTCGTCAGCTGATGCGAGATCTCTGAAATCGATGTGCTCAGTTCCTCAATCGCGGTTGCGACCGTCGATGACTGCTTTGAGGTTTGTTCCGACGCCGCCGCCAGCGACGCGGAGCGTTCATTCATGCCATTTGCGGCATGTGCCAGCTTTTCCGAGGCGGTCTCCAACTCGTTCGCGAGCGCCACCTGATCGGTCACCACCGACCAGTTCAACATCGGAGCAAGATAACTGCCTTCCTTATCGCAGATGGCGCTGACTTTCAGGTCAAGCGTCTCCTCGCCCAGCTTTATCTTCGAGTTGAACGGAAGCCGAGCCGGGTCTGCCAGGATGGCCCGCTGATGTGCGGGATTTTTGTGAAAGATGTCGATGCACTGTCCCTTCAACTGATCGACCGAAGCCGGCAACAAATGTTGTAAGGGCCTTAGTGTGCTGGCGCTGGTCTTGTTGAGATAGGTGATCTCAAGCGTTTCCTTGTCGACCATCATGACGTTGAGCGGCATTTCATCGAGCATCTGCAACAGCTGATAACTCTCTCGCTCAGCCCGAACCTGATCCGTAATGACGCTCCAGGTCAGCATCGGTCCGACATAACGGCCATGGTCGTAGATCGCGCTTATGTTTAAGTCCAAGACTTCTTCGCCCAACTCGATGCGTGCCCGGTGCGGCAGGTTCTGGGGGTCGGTAAGCAACGCACGCTGGTATTCGGGCTTTTTGTGAAAGATGTCGATCGACTGCCCGACGATGTCCTCGGCCTTGCAGGGAAGCAGATGCTGGATCCCTTTCAGCCCTTCAATGGTCGCCGGGTTGACATAGTTGATTACGAACGTCTCCAAATCGCATGTCATCACTGCGATTGGCATGTTTTCGAGCATCGCGGAAAGCCGTTCCCGGGTCGCGGATTTCCTATCCTTCTTGAGCCGCGAGAGTCGCATCCTCGGGTCCTCCTAACTCATATGAACGGAAGGGCACGCATTCGACTAGTTAGCGGTACGAAAAATTACCGTACGTTTTCGTACCGTACGCTTTCGTACCATATGCGCGATTGCTAAATGGAGTGTGAACGGAATGCGGTTTCTCCGATTCCGTTCATTGTGGCGCGGTACGCCTTGGGACGGCAGTTGCCGAGCTGGTCTTGTGGCAAATGGGGGCGGGAGGTTTCAGCCCCAGATATCGGAGCGATCCTTGGCAAGTCCGTGAAGCAGGATCTCAACGGACTGCCGCACCACTCTTTGAATTTCCGCGTTCTTTATTTTAAAATTTTCTTGAAACATTGCTCTTGGATAAATAGTTCCTCGCAACATCCCAGTGAATTGGTAAATAAGTAAAATATGATCTATGGGTTTTACTTTATTATCGACATCCCATTTAAGGAAACAGTTCTTTATGATTTCGCAAAGATTGTGTGGAAGAATGCAAATGCAAGCTTTTGATTTTGAATCAATGCGATCGGAAAAATACATGAGTGTTGCATAAACATGCATAACTTCGGGTTTTGTCAGGTGCTTTAAATATTCCGTACCAAAGGCAATAAGTGTATTTTCCAAAGAGTGGTTTGATGTGAAAGCGGCGTACCAAGATCTGGGGGGTGTCTCGAGAACTTGTGCGGCATATTCGGACAGAATATCTATTTTCTCTTCAAACGACTTGTAGATAGTCGATTTCGAAACCGCTGCGGATTCAGCAATATCGTCATAGGTGACTCGATCAAATCCGCGCTCGGCAAACAGACGGCCCGACGCTTCCAGAATTCTCTGGCGGGCATCGGCTGATTGATTTTGAGCTACTGCTGCCATATCCGGCTCCAACAAATAAACGGATTTGGTGGCCGACTTGCCGCCAAAATTGGTGATTCTCGCGCAAGTGCCGAAACGATGGCGCGAAGCGACAAAAGATATTCCTATCGAGGGTTGGTGCCATCAAGAATAATTGCTTTGTCAACAAAGGATAGCGGACGCAGCGGGCGGAATTGCAATGCCCCTGACATGCGTCCGGCCCGTCCGGCCATTGCGTTCGGGTGGGAAATCCGCTGGTTGTGGCGCAACTGTGTTGGTTTCCGGGGCACCAGCGTGCTGTTGGCGAGTCCAGGAGCGGAGCCTGGGGCGCGGCGCGGAACGGGCCTCAGGCTGAGGAGGATTTTGACGACGTCGCTCTACGGATTGGCCGATTCGCCGGATTGTTGGCCTGCCCCAACGTTAGCGTCATCGGGCGGTTCGGCCATGGTGCATGCCATCGTGAACCAAATCGAACATCCTTTGCCCGAACTGCTGGTCACGCCGATCTCGCCCCCCAAAAGCCGGCAAAGCTGCTTGCAGATCGAGAGGCCGAGACCAAAGCGGCCTTGCTTACGTGTCAGCGCGAAATCGCCTTGTTGGGCATGTTCGAAGAGCGAGCCCTGCAGCTCTGGTTCGACGCCGGTTCCGGTATCCTTTACTTCGAAACGAAGCATCAAACGGTCGTCCGGATCTGGCTTTGGCTCACCTGCTACGGAGACTTTGAGCGCTATATAGCCGTCTTCGGTGAAACGGATTGCGCTATCCAGCAGGGTGCCGATTATCTCACGCAGCTTGTCCGCATCGCAGGACAGGATCGGCGGCACATCGCGGGCAACTTGTGTGAAAAACTCCAGGTTCTTTTCGTCCATGCGGGGGCGATGGGCGAATTCCACGCTCTTTAAGATTTCCTCAAGCCGACATCGCATGTCTCGAACGGTGACAAGACCCATTTCGATTTTCGAGAGATAGAAGATCCTGTCGACCAGCTCCAATATGGCAGCGCTTGACTGCTGTACCGACTGGACGTGCCGCTGCTGGCCGTCATCCAGGTCCGTATGGGCAAGCAGATTATTGGTTGCCGAGATGCCGTGAACTGGCCCCCTGATTTCATGGCTGACAACCGCCAGAAAGTCGGATCTGGCCCGGCTGGCTGCTTCGGCATTTTCCTTGGCGATTCTAAGTTGTTCCTCGACGGCTTTCTGCTCGGTGATGTCGTGCAGGATGCCCACGAAATAGGGTTGGTCATCGTACGTTGTCTGGCCTACGGACAGCCACATTGGAAACTCCGAACCGTCCTTGCGCCGGCCCGCAACCTCCCGGCCGACGCCGATGATTTGGGCGTCGCCCGTTTCCGAGTAGGCGCTCAGGTACTTGTCGTGTTCCTTTCGGTATGGTTGGGGCATCAGCATTTTGACGTTCTTGCCGACGACCTCCTTTTCACGGTAGCCGAACATGCGTTCGCAGGCGGCGCTGTACAGACGCACAATCCCCTGTTGATCGATGATAATGATGCCGTCGACAGCCGTGTCGACGATGGCAAACAACAGGGTCTCGCCACTTTTTCGATTGTTGAGATTGCTTGTCACGGTGGCGCCCCTAGGTAAGTCGATTCGACATCCAGGAATGAGCGGAATCTGGCGCGATCTGTCAAAGAAAAATGGCAATGAATCGTAGGATTATATACGCGTACTATTTAATGAATAGATTTTCATTTGAAAAATCTGGAATTTGTTCGGTGCAACTCGCGGCATATGTTGTAATTTTCATTTTGCGCCAAGCGAGATCTTGAATTTACTTTACCGGTAACATTGAAATTGAAGTCTACATAATGGATTCGGTGACTCGCCAGTCATCATGTTTTTCCCGCTATGCGCGCTGATTTTAGGGTGATGTGGGCCTTCGGGAGTAGCTTGGACCCCTTCCGCTGGCGCTGAAATCAGCGATCCGCGTCCGCCTTCAGCCGCTGCGAAACCATCACCATGATGGCTCCAACGCAAGCCAACGATGCGGGCAGCAAAAACGCGAGAGCGCCAAAACTGGCGTAGACCCCACCGAACCCGACAAGAGCTAGCGTTCCCATAACGGATTGAACGACCCCGAAACTGCTTTGCGCTTCGGCAGCTACGCTTTCATCGGCCCAGTCAGCGATGAAATTCGTGCAGGCAAGCATTCCCAGCGCGTAAGTCAGCGCGTGCAACAGCTGTGCAAAGACGATCAGTTCGATCCCGGCTGAACTGGAAAACACGATCCAGCGAATGATCCCGGCCAGACAGGAGATCAAAATAAGGGTTCTGGCCGAGAGGCGTTTTGCCAAATGGCCATAAACCAGGAACATCGCTGTTTCGGCGACGCCGCTGAAGGCAATTAGACCGCCGACCCAGGCGGCTGAATAACCCAGATCGAACAACACCAAGCCGAGATAGCCGTTGAGCACGAGATGGGTACTGTTGATCAAGGACCAGGCAACGAGGGGCAGGGCAAACCAAGCTGGAACGGACTTTAGGAACAACCCCTTTTGGGTTGGTTGGGAAGGGCCGCGCGGCGCGGCGCGAAAACGGGGCAGACCGAAGGCGAGCAACCCGCGCAAGAGCGAAAAACCAACAAACAGTGGCAAAAACGCCTGCGTGCCAAACCTTTCGATGACGAGCCCTGAGACCAGGATTACAGCCAAATAGCCGACGGTTTTCCAGGCAAAGAAATGGCTGAAGTTGCTGCCCCGACGTCTGGTCAGTCTCAGTGCAGCGGCATCGGCCACGGGCAAGATGACCATCTGGGCCGTAACCATCAGGGTCCAGACCAGCAGGATTTGCCAAAACCCAACTGCTCCAATAAGCGCGATGGGAAAAAGCGCTGAAAGAACGGCGCCACCGATGATGATGTCACGCCAATCCTTGGCTCGATCTGCAAGGCGGCCAATGAAAATGCCGATTCCGATTGTCACGATAATCGGCACGGCGAAGATGATGCCCACCTGTTGCTCGCTTATTCCTTGCGAGGCAAGCCAAAGTCCAGCAAAGGCGTTGATCGCCCCGACGCTCATGGCTTGAACGAAGTAGTAGAGCGAGATACGCAGCTCTGGTCGAACGTGCGGTATTTCTTTGATTGTGTACACGAAGTCAGTCCATCAAGACCGAATGACCGTAGTCATTCGAGAGCCGCTCCATGGCCAAAGGCCAACATTGGAGCGAAAGCGATCCCCCGCCTGACGGCGGCGGACACGACGGAATCTTGTGAACTAATGCTTCATGGTGTCTTTGGGTAACAATTTGGGTGCGTGGCAGCAAGGCCTTACGCTGCGGTTTCAATTGGAATTTGTGACGGGGACATAGTCACCCATTGGATCGTGCGAGAAAGGAAACGGCGACAATGCCTTCGATGTTTAGCCTGCAAGGAAAGAATGCTGCCATCGTGGGTGGTGGATCGGGTATTGGCCGGGCCGTTGCCATAGGCTGCGCGGGCGAGGGGGCAAGTGTAACGTGCTTGGACGTCGACCTCGACGGCGCGTTGGAAACGGCGGCTACAATTCGCAAGAATGGCGGTTCGGCCGAGGCATCGGAGTTGGATATTCTCAATGGCGAGGGTGTGGCCGGCGCTTTTTCCGGCATCAAAGGTATCGGTGGTAGTCTCGATGTCGTCGTATGTACGCCGGCGATCAATTTCCGCAAGCCGCTGCTGGACTACACCGACGATGAAATGGACCGGGTCCTTTCCGTGAACTTGAAGGGCAACGCCCATGTGTTGCAGGCGGCGGGCAGGATCATGGCTGAACAGGGCAGCGGGTCGATCATCCTGTTTGCCTCAATTCGAAGCCTGGTCGTTGAACCCGGTCAAAGCATGTATGCGGCGACGAAAGCGGGGATCGTTCAGCTTGTTCGAGCTGCTGCGGCGGAGCTTGGCCCATCTGGCGTTCGGGTCAATGCGGTGGCTCCGGGCGTGGTCGACACCCCACTGACCGAGCAGATCAAGAAGCAGCCCGACTGGTATGGCGCCTATGCTGCGCGGAACATATTTGGTCGCTGGGGCTCCGCGGATGAGATGGCGGGCCCGACGGTTTTTCTCGCATCCGATGCCGCCAGTTACGTGACCGGCACCGTGTTGTTCGCGGATGGTGGCTGGACAGCCATCGACGGTCGGTTCACGCCGCCTGGGATGTAGTGAGGGGCCAGCACCTCTGCGACGTCCCCAACAATGGCGGTAGCCATCCCCGCTGTTTCCGCGCCGGGTCGTCGCTAACTCAGACTCACATGGTACCGCAGGCCACCGAGCACGTACCGGCTGATTCTGAATTCAATGACGCGGCCGGTTAGGTCGATAGCGCGCCGTTCAGCTTCGAGCAGCGGCGTCCCCTCCCTTATCTCTAACGCGGCGGCATCTTCCTCGTTTGCCAAATCCGGTCGAAGGCTTTCCTCCGCGCGCACAACCGCTAATCCGTAAGCTTGCTGAAAAAGCACGTACAGGGTGTTGGGCAGGGGCGCTCGTTCTGCGAGTCCCGGAAAGAGCGGTCCTGGCAGGCGAGCCCGTTCGTTCACCGCCAGCTTTCCATTGATCGAACGCGTTCGGCGAATCTCGTACACCGTGTCCGTTTCTTCCCCGAACAACGTCCTGTCGGCCGCTGTGGATCGCAGCTTTCGAACCGTTTCCGTCGCGAGTTCCGGCGTGACTTGCCCGCCTTTTTGGTCGCGCAGGCGGAAGAAGTGGAACAGGGCGCTTTCCGAGGTGGTTTGCGCCACGAAGGTGCCTTTGCCTTGCCTGCGCTCGACGACACCTTCCCGGTCCAGCTCCATCAGGGCTTTGCGGGCTGTTCCCTGGCTGACGCCCAATTCGCGCGCGATCTCGTGTTCGCTGGGCAGCATCGCGCCCGCCGGCAACTCGCCGGCGACAATACGGGCCAGAATGGTCTCATAGGTGCGCCGGTACAGAGGCTGAAGCTGTTTTTCTTCCACGGTCTTGGGTGGCAGCGCCATCGCGGTGATCGATCCGATGGGATTCTTGTACAACAAGTCTTGTATAAGATATAGGGTATATGTTATCGAATCCCATCCGCTTATCCGAAATCAGTTTCAGGGAGAATGTGCCCGTGGCCGTTCCACAACTGCTCGTCCATCACCATGAAGACAATGTCGGCGTTGTCGTTGTCGAAGAGCTTACCGCCGGGACCGACATGCTGTGTGTCGTCACCCATGACAATTCCGATTTCAAGCTGACCGCTCAGGCGGATATCCCCATTGGTCATAAGGTCGCGCTGAAGGATCTCAGCGAGGGCGACACCGTCATCAAGTATGGCGAAGATATCGGCAAGATGGTCGGCCCGGCCGCCGTCGGCCAGCACGTTCATACCCACAACTGCAAAACCAAACGGTGGTAACCCCCATGGCCAGCGATTACTCCTCCATGACTGTCAATGCCTGGAAACGTGAAAACGGCCGGGTGGGCGTTCGCAATCATGTCGTCATCCTGCCGGTCGACGATATCTCCAACGCCGCGTGCGAGGCGGTGGCCAACAACGTCAAAGGCACGATGGCCATCCCGCACGCCTACGGCCGTTTGCAGTTCGGCGAAGATCTGGAGCTGCATTTCCGGACGATGATCGGCACCGGTGCCAATCCGAATGTGGCAGCCGTCGTTGTGATAGGCATCGAACCGGAGTGGACTCAGGTTATTGTCGATGGCATCGCCAAGACCGGCAAACCCGTCACCGGATTTTCCATCGAACAGAAGGGCGATTTCGAAACCATCCGGGCGGCCAGTTGGAAGGCCAAGGAATATGTTCATTGGGCCACCGAGCTGCAGAAGGAAGAATGCAGCCTGACCGATTTGTGGGTCTCCACCAAATGCGGTGAGAGTGACACCACGACCGGGTTGTCCTCATGCCCGACGGTCGGCAACATGTACGACAAGCTGTTGCCGCAGGGGATCTATGGCTGTTTCGGCGAGACCTCCGAAATCACCGGCGCCGAGCATATCTGCGAAAAGCGGGCGGCAACGCCGGAAGCCGGTGCGAAATTCATGAAGATCTTCCAGGCCTATCAGGACGACGTGATCTTTGCCCACCAGACCGACGATCTGTCCGACAGCCAGCCGACCAAAGGCAACATTCTCGGCGGCCTGACCACCATCGAGGAAAAGGCGCTCGGCAATCTCGAGAAAATCGGCCGCACCTCGACTTACATCGACGCCATGGGGCCGGCGGAATCGCCCGAAAAAGGGCCCGGCCTCTATTTCATGGATACCTCCTCGGCGGCGGCGGAGTGTGTCACGCTCATGGCGGCCGCGGGGTACGTGATCCACACCTTCCCGACGGGCCAGGGCAACGTGATTGGCAATCCCATCGTTCCGGTGATCAAAATTTCCGGCAATCCGCGGACGTTGCGCACGATGTCAGAACACATCGATGTCGACGTTACAGGCGTGTTGACGCGGGAAATGACCATCGATCAGGCCGGCGATGCCTTGATTGAGTCGATAACCCGCACGGCCAATGGCCGGTTCACGGCGGCCGAAGCGCTCGGCCATCGTGAATTCTCCATGACCAAGCTCTATCGGTCGGCCTAAGCGGAGTCGGTCCTAGAGCCTTTCATCTTTATGTGGACGCGTTTGATGGCGCCAAATCAGTTCATTTCGTCAGGCGCGGTGCGCAGCGCGATGCAGCGCATCGGGCAAGGGCCGCAACGCAGCGGATGGGCTGATTTGGCCCACCGGAGGCCGGCGTTTCGCGTCCCCCGGACAGCATTGCGTCCGTCTTGTGGTGCCTCCAGCACCACCGCGACGCCAAGAACTTCGCTGGGCGCGCCTTGCCGGAGAACGCGAAACGCCGGTCAAACGCGTCCACATAAAGATGAAAGGCTCTAGCATCATGCGTCGGAGTATCGCTGAGGCCCAGGCGCTGGTCGAACGGGCCTTAACGGCCAACAAGGTATCGGTCGCAAACGCCCGATCCGTTGCCCGGGCGCTAGTGGCGGCGGAAATCGACGGGCAATCCGGTCACGGGTTCTCGCGCGTCGGCGCATATGCCGCCCAAGCCCGCTCGGGCAAAGTGGACGGGCAGACCGAACCGGCGGTCGAGCGGAAAGCGAACGCTTATCTGATGATCGATGCCGGAAACGGGTTCGCCTTTCCGGCCATCGATCTTGCCATCGACAAGCTGTCTGAGCTGACGGCCAGAACAGGGATCGCCGGTGCGGCCATTACCCGGTCCCACCATTGCGGCCAGCTTTCCGCCCATGTCGAACGACTAGCCGAACGTGGCCTGATCGCCCTGATGGTCAGCAACACGCCCAAGGCCATGGCGCCCTGGGGTGGAAACAAGCCCCTGTTCGGGACGAATCCAATTGCGTTTGCCGCACCGCGCGAGGGGCAACCGCCCTTGGTGATCGATTTGTCCCTCTCCAAGGTCGCCCGTGGCAAGGTCATGGCGGCCAGCAAAAAGGGCGATCCCATTCCTGAAGGCTGGGCGCTTGACAGCGAGGGGCGGCCGACCACCGATCCGAAGGCCGCGCTGGCCGGCACCATGGTGCCGGCGGGCGAGGCAAAGGGGGCGGCCCTGGCGCTGATGGTGGAAATACTCGCCGCGACCCTGACGGGCGCGAACTACTCCTATGAAGCGACGTCCTTCTTTGATGCGGAGGGAGAACCACCAGGGATAGGCCATTTCATCATGGCCATTCATCCGGGCGCGGCCATCGGCCCGGCCTTCAGCGACCGGCTGGACATGCTCGCGGCTGAAATCGAAGGGCAGGCCGGTTCCCGGCTGCCGGGCACACGCCGCCTCACCGCGCGTGCGGACTGTGAGGCAAACGGCGTTGCCATTCCCGACCATCTTTTGTCGGAAATCCAAGCGGCTGCCGCCAGCTAGTTGGGCTCGACTAAGCCGCCAACGCCGTTGCTGCCGACCGTGAGGGCGGAAAGGTCACCGTAACCTTCGTGCCTTTGCCGGGCCTGGTTTCGATGCTCATGTCCCCGTCATGCAGCTCGACCAGGGACTTCGCCAGTGGCAGCCCTAGTCCCGTACCGGAATGCCCCCGGGTCATAACGTTGGCGACCTGGCCGAAGGGCGCCAGGGCGATGTCCAGATCCGACTTGGAAATGCCGATCCCCGTATCGGCGACCGACAGCACGACGGCGCCTTTGCGACTTTGGGTCAGCGAGAGTGAGACACGGCCCCCGGCCGGTGTGAACTTTACGGCATTCGAAAGCAAGTTAATGACGACCTGTTGCAACACGCGCGGGTCGCCGTAAATCCGCAATGGCCCGTCCGGCATCTGTATGGCCAGATCCAGATCTTGCGATCGGGCCTGCTGGCGGAACATGCGGATCGACATCAGCGCCAGATGGGCCATGTCGGCGCTTTCTTCCTTCAACTCGTACTTGCCGGCCTCGATTTTCGAGACATCGAGAATATCGCCAATCAAGCGCACCAGCAGCATGGCACTGCTGTGTATGTCGTCGACATAGTTGCGATACCGCGCATTTCCCAACGGCCCCCACAATTCCATCTTCATGGATTCGGAAAAGCCGACGACAGCGTTCAGTGGCGTTCGAATTTCATGGCTGATGTTGGCCAGAAACTCGCTCTTGGTTCGGTCGGCTCTGATGGCGCGATCGCTTTCGCGCCGGGCTTGAACTTCCGCGCGTTCCGCCCGGCGAACCTGCCATATCAGAAAGATGATCAGGGCGGTTCCGCTGATGAACACACCCAACGCCCCGGCGAGAAGCAGCCAATAGGCCCGTTCGTTCTCCTCGAGGATTTCCTCGGTTACGGCCTCGTCGGCAAGGAAAGTGTCCAGCACCAGCGTGCGAATCGCGCCGCCTTGATGGTCCAACTCCCGGCGGATGGCGCGATAGGTGGCATTATTGTTTCGTGTAAGATTTCGGATGCGCGGTTCCAGCCGCTCGATCACGCCTTTGAGGTCAAGGACCGCCGAATGAGCGCCCGGAACATGACCGAACAACTCGCCATGGGCGCCTTCCAGAAACAGTGGCAATCGGCTGACCAGGATGTCCAGCCGCCGCTGAAGATCCTGGTTGGTTGTCTGGGGGTCACCCGCGGCATATCGATCCAATGCGTTCAGGAAGCGAAGATGCTCTGCCTGTAACTCGGAGGCGATCCAGAGGGTGTTTCCAAGATCGTCTTTGTGCTTCTGCGTTTTGTCCATCATCTGATTGAGGACAAAAAACTGAAACCCGAAAATGGCGACCACGGCGGCCACCAAGGGGCCGTAAAGAACCTTCTTGTTCCCTATGCTACGTAGCCAGGCAGTCACTGCACCCGCAATTCCCTCAATTGCCAGACCATCTTGCGCTCGGTCAGGCGCCCTCGCAGTTCTTTATGATCATCCATTGGATAAATAATCCAGATTGGCCCCTTGTCGCGCACTGACAGGGGCGCACCATCAGCCTCCATCGCCAGCAGAACGGCATAGTCCGTGGCGTCGTCGACCGGGATGTCCATCGTATAATCGTTCCACGCGACAGCGTGAATAACCTCCCCGGCCGCTTTGCAGTGAGCCAACAGATCCCGCAGCAAGACCCCTTCGAATTCCAGAACACCGTCGGTCCACGGGGTCGATGTGCGCACCGTTGTGGTTCCGATCTTTTCAAGCATCTGCCGGTCGAACGCGGCCCGGCCATCGCGATTGGTCAACCCGATTTTGCCGCTCACCTCCAGGATGACGTCACCGTTTGGGCGGTCGAGCGGCTGTTGCGCGAGGGCCGGCCCTTCGGCGTGCAGGCCTGCCCATATGAACAGCGCGGCCGTGAATGCGAGAGTCAGGTAACTTATCGGTCGTGCCGGGTGATCAGGCATGAGCGGAGCCTAGAATGATAGGATTCTCGGTGCCGCTGAACGGGCAGGGACCAGAGCCACGGAGGACCAATGTGGCTTGTTCTTCGTAGGTAACTAAGATTAACGAAGCGTTAAGCTGGCCGGCCAACGACAACCAATTCGGCAGCGGCTTCCCACCAATTTCAAACCGGATTTCATGGTCCTGCTCAGGCGGATCCCTGACCTAGGTCAATGCGCTGAACTCGGGCTGGACCTATTCATGGTTTATTGAAGAATCCCGCAAGGCAAAACCGAATGAACCATCGTCATCGCAAAGTCCTTCATCAGATTTTTGCCCATCCCGTCAATGCGAACATCGCCATGCGCGACGTGGATACGGTGTTTCGTGAACTTGGTGCCGAGATTAAATCGGCCCATTCGGGCAAGACCCACGTGGCGCTGAACGGCCACAGCGCCAACTTCTCCCATGGCGGCCATAGCCTGCCCAAAGAGGAAGTCGTCCAAATCCGCAAATTCATCGAAACCTGTGGAATCGATCCTCAGCGGGATTACCCGCTTTAGGCTGATGGTGCCGGCTGGTTGAGGAGCCCGTTCGACTCGAGAAACTGGTGCAGCTTCGCCTGCTGCGCGTCGGTCAATGGCCAGGCCGAAGGGGGGCGTGCGGCCCCGCAATCCTGGCCAATCAGCTGGAGTGCGGCTTTAACGCCGGTGACGTTGGTTCCCCCCAACTCCTCCGCTCGAATATCCTCGAAAGCCTTCATCGCACCGATGAGCGTTCTGGCTTTGTCATAGTCGCCAGTTTCCAGGGCTCGGCTGATCGCAACGGATCTCTCTGGCCAGACATTTATCAAGCCGGATGTAAATCCGCGTGCCCCTACAGCATAGAATGGTGGCGCCCAAACTTCGGCCAAGCCTCCGACCCAGACAATGGACTCGTCACAAGCCGCCATCGCCGCCGCGAGGCGCAGCGGGTGCGGCACGGCCCATTTAACGCCGATAACACCGTCCAGCCCACACAACGCAGCAATGCCGTCCAGCCCGATCGCGTCATTCCTCAAATACAGTACGATAGGCACCCCGCCGCCGGCCTCGGCAACTCGTTTGACATAGTCGACGATGCCGCGTGGGGCGACGAAGGGATCCGGTGGTTGATGGATCATCAGCGCGGCCGCGCCCGCCTCCGCTGAGGCTTTGGCCAACCTGCAAGCATCTGGGATTGCACGCCCCACGCCGGCAACCAACGGTGCCCGCCCGTCGATATGGTCGGCCGCCGCTTTGACCATGGTCTCCGCCTCTTCGGTGGTCAGACCATAGAACTCACCGGTGTTGCCGTTTGCCACCAGGATATGCACGCCGGCCGCCAGGGCACGCTCGACAAGGGGACGTTGCCGGTCAGGTGCGATTGCGTTGTTGCTGTCAAACGGCGTCACCAGGATTCCGGAAACACCCGTCAGCGCGGATGTGAGCGATTGATTGGCCGACAACGCCATACCCTCCGTTAACGTTTGCCAGATAACGGGCCAGTGATCGGTTGCCCGTCGTTGCCCACAACTGGTTCTCCATCCTCCTTGGACATCGCGCCAAGTTGGGGATTGGGCAACAGATCCAGGACCGTTTCTGGCGGCCGGCAAAGCTTTGCGCCCAACGGGCTGGCGACGATTGGGCGATTGATTAGGATCGGGTGTTCGATCATGAAGTCAATCAGCTGATCGTCAGTCCACTTATCGTCGTCAAGATTTAACGCGTCGTACGGCGTGCCCTTCTGGCGTAAAACATCGCGGACCGGGACCCCCATCCTGTCAATCAACTCAGCCAAATGGTTTCGGGAAGGGGGATTCTTCAGGTATTCGACGATGTCTGGCTCGTCTCCGCTGTTGCGGATCAAGGCCAGGACATTGCGGGATGTGCCGCATTTGGGATTGTGAAAGATCGTAATCATCATGGCTTGGTGATAGCGTCAGCGGATTGAGCGGGCAAGCGCTCGCGATCCGATGATCCCAACAAAGCATGAGGCCGGCGAGATCGCTCCCGCCGGCCTGCCAAACATCTGTCTGTCGGTCCTACTAGAACAGGTCCCCAAAATCGAAGGTGCCGTTGTCGAACTGGAACTCTTCGATGTCGGCGACATCTAAATTGGTTCCGCCACCGGAGATATTGCCGGTTCCGCCGCCGTTGTTGGTGTAGACGAAATCGCCCGAGTTCCCTTCCAGAATCAGCAGGTCGTCATTTTTGCCGCCGTCGACCGTTCCCGTGCCGCTTTGCAGGTCGAACACGTCGTCGCCCTTCTCGCCGAAGAACTCGACCATATGCACGCCTTCCGTGGCGCCACGAGCGACGATCTCATCATCCCCTTTGCCAAGGTGGATTGTGGAAAAGGCAATCCCGTAGGACTGACCCTCGCCGATGGCCGTCAGGGCTGTCCCCCGAACGGTATCGCCACCAGCGCCGGTATCAATGTCGGAGTAGATGATCCCGCTGCCGCCCGAGTCCCCCGACTCCGCATCCGGTATGATGGTGGACGTGCCTTCGATAACGTCACGACTCCGGCCAGTGTCGATCATCGTGTTGCAGATGCCGTTGACACCTCGGGCGCTGGAGAATTCACCCAATTCGACCATCGCGTGGCCGGTTACCGTGTCGCTACTCTTGTCCGACTCGATATAGCTGTTCGCGATGCCGTTGACGCTTTCTACCGTCGCTTCGGAGGCGACAATGACATTCGCCTTCCCTTCAACCAAATCGGTGCCAGTGCCGAGATCCGCATGGACGCCGGTGATGCCGTTGATCCCGAAGTTGAAAGAGTCCCGCGTAATGGTGACATTGGCCGTGCCGATCAGGTCATCATTGCCTTTCCCCATTTCGATGGAGAGCAAGTCCATGTCGTACCAGCGGTCACCGTTTTCGTAAGGAACTTCCGTATCGAGCACCCGTGGAACGGGGACGCCATCCCGGCTGTCTTGTAACAGGCGACCGCTACCAATCCCTGCAATGATTGACGCTGATCCCGCCTCAACATTGGCCGTTCCTTCGACCAGGTCATTGCCCCGGCCGGCGTCTATCATGGCATTGAACCGCTCATATTCTGGTGGTTCCCGGGGCGGTTCTTCTTCTTCATCGGGTACTTCGTCGAATGTTTGGATTTCGAAGTCTATGTCCGCGCGTTCATCGATGATTTGTCCGACGATGCCGAAGACGGACGATACGTTTGTAAAGTCATCGCCCTCGACCGTAGCGGTTCCGGTCACATCGTCATCGCCCTTTTCCGCGACGATCTTGCTGTTGAAGATCCCGGCAGCCTGCGAGAAGGATGACTCTGATGCAGGCGTGACGTTGGCCGTGCCTGTGATCTTGTCGATGCCAACGCCGCTGTTGATGTAGACATTGCCGATGCCGCCGACGGCTTCGGCGTTACCGTCCACTGTGGCGGTGCCATTGATGATGTCGTCGTTTTTGCCTGTCTTGATATGGCCAAGTGGGCCGAACCCACCGCTCGTGATGCCGAAATAGATCGTTTCGGAACCGCCACCGAAGACGGACATATAGTCCACCTCACCATTCAGCGTATCGCGCCCATGGCCGGTATCGATTTCGGCATAGTTGTAGATGCCGGCAACCAGATGAACGTCACTCTGGTCATTGGTGCCGGAAATCTTACCGTCAATCAGATCGGCACCCTTGCCGGTATCGACGTCGAATTCGTTGAAGATGCCCAATACTTGTCCGGGCGAACCGCCATCGACATCGACGGTATCGTCGACGATGACCTCGTCATCGCCAGGCGTGAAGACGAAGGTATTAAGGTTGAACGGTGCTGTTGGCATGATTTTGTACTCCCGTTTTTTTGTTTTTTATTGGGACGGGGGCTGCCCGGGGAACGGCCCCCGTCACTTGGTCTCTAGAACAAATCTCCAAAGTCGAACGTGCCGTTGTCGAACTGGAACTCCTCGATGTTGGCCACATCGAGATTGGTTCCACTCAAATTGCTAATGTTGCCGGTCTGGCCGCCATTGTTGGTGAAGGTAAAGTCGCCTGAGTTTCCCGCCAGGATCAGCAGGTCATCGTTTTTGCCGCCATCGATGGTGCCTGTGCCGCTGTGCAGGTCGAAGATGTCGTCGCCCTTGTCGCCGAAGAAATCGACCATGCGGACGCCGCCGCTTGGCCCCCGGGCGACGATTTCATCATCCCCTTTGCCAAGATCGATCGTCGTGTCGGCGATGCCGAAGGATCCACCTTCCGCAAACGGGTTTATGGCCGTGCCGCGAACCACATCGTCGCCCTTCCCCGTTTCGATGTCGGAAAAGGCGATCCCGTGTCCTCCGGCAGCAAAGGGACTACCGGTCACTTCCATCGTGCCTTCGATGATGTCGTCACCTTTGCCGGTGTCGATCATCACGTTGTTAAGGCCATTAATGTTGGATCCGAATCCGCCTTCCTGCATCTCAACGGAGGCGTATCCAATAATGGTGTCCGAGCTTTTTCCGGTGTCGATGTAGCTGTTGACGATTCCGTTGACGCCAAAGACATCGTTTTCGAGCGTCACAAGCACGTTCGAACGGCCTTCGACCAAGTCGGTCCCATTTCCGGTATCGGCATCGACGCCCGCGATGCCGTTGATGCCTGCGATGCCGCCGTTTTGGCCGTTGATGGTCGCGTTCGCGGTGCCGATTAGATCATCATTGCCCGCGCCCATATCGATGGGCATCAGGCCGATCCCGCCTCCCTCACCGTGCTCTCCGTTGAAAACAAGGTTGGTTGCCTCGTCCGTGCGTGCCGCCATAACGCGGCTGAGACCGCCGATACCGGCAACATTCAATGCGCTGCCGCCTGTAACCGTCGCAGTGCCTTCCACAAGATCGTTGCCTTTGCCGGCGTCGATCGATGACCCCAGAAATTCATCGACCCATTCACTGCCTTCCAACACCCTGACCTCGTCGGTGAGCGTGGGGAGAGGTGACGGTGGGAGGGGGAGAGGGCGAAACTCGATCGATCCGCCACGAATGCCATAGACTCCGAATACCGGAATGGACGCATCCCCATCGACGGTTGCCGTACCGATGACCTCATCGTCGCCCTTATCGGTCTTGATGTCGCTATTGTAGATGCCGGCGACGTCGCTCACCGAGGACTCTACGGTGTTAATGACATGTGCCGTCCCGGTGATTTCGTCGATTCCGACACCGCTGTCGATGTAGGTGTTGCCAATACCGACCACCATGTCGGCATGGCCGTCGACTCGGGCCGTACCGTTTATGATGTCGTCGTTTTTTCCGGTTTTGATCGGCCCGTATGCGACGCCGGCCCCGCTCGTGATGCCGTAGTAGCTTGTTTCAGACGAGGTTGTCGCTTCGTAGTCGACTTCACCGTTGATCGTATCACGGCCGTTACCGGTATCGATTTCGGCAAAGTTGTAGACGCCGGCGATGACATGGTTTGTGTTTGAGCTGTTCGTGCCATCCAGCCGTCCGTCGATCAGGTCGGCGCCCTTGCCCGTATCGACATCCAAATTGTTGAAAATTCCCAGGACCTGGAAGGGCGAAAGTCCGTCGACGTTGACCGTATCATCGACGATCACTTCATCGTCGCCGGGCGTGAACACGAAAGTATTGAGATCGAAAGGGGCCGTCGGCATCCAGAAATGCTCCCGATTGTGTTGATTATGGTTAATCTTTAGGCAACGTCATACGCGATCGGGTCCGCAATGTCGAACGCCCGGGTACGACCTTTGCGGGCTTCAAGGTGATCGGCGATCAAATTTTCGGGAACGGCATCGCCCAGGTCACGAACAGCGATCAGCGTGTGTTGTGCTAAGTTATTGAACAAAGGGCTTGCAATGATCAACCCAGGCATCGCAGGCCAGTCTTTCCTGACCCGTTGAAATTCTCGCTTGTGCAACTTGTCTCGCTTTCCGATATTTTGCTATTTATTTTGATAGCTAAGCAAAAGCACAACCAGATTAGGGTTAAATACAACCGCCCTTTTGTCAATTGGGCGGATGATTCATGGCGTTTTCTTTGAAGTCAGATTTGACTTGGCGAGCGTCAGCATCACAGACGGCTTGCTGTGCATCGCGTGACGATTGGCTATTCGGATCGTCCGACAGATCGAAATCCGACAAGAAAACAGGGTTTATCTTCGATGCCGGGCGCGCGCAGAGTTGCATCCCATCCCGTGATTCAATTGAGTAACCGCCGATGATTGCTGAATATCTGCCACAGCTCATACTCGCCTGGTCAATCCAGTTGGTTGGGGTCCTATCGCCGGGTCCGAGCGTAGCCCTGATTCTCGGCGTAGCGACAAGCCAGGGGCGGGCGCCATCCTTGATCACGGCTTTCGGAGTGGCCTGCGCGTCGATTGTCCTGTCGATTTCGACCGTCGTCGGACTGGCAGCGCTGTTTGCAACGATGGCCGATTTGATGGTTGCCGTCCGTCTTGCGGGCGCGGCTTATTTGGCTTGGCTCGCCGTGAAAGCCTTCGCAAGGGCAGCCCGCCCAACGGTGTTGGACTTGTCTGACCAGGCTACGGCACCCTCGGCATTGCGCGCCGGTTTGGCCGGATTTGTCCTGCAGCTGTCCAACCCCAAGGCCATCATGTTCTGGCTGGCAATCGCCAGTGTCGGTGGCGTGGGGGAGGCGCCGTTACCCATCGTGGCCCTGTTTGTGTTCGGGGCGTTTCTAAATTCCTTTCTCGGCCATGGCGGTTACGCGTTGCTCCTGTCATCTGCGCCATTTCGTCGGGCCTATGCCAAGGCCGGCCGCTATGTCGAAGGGGCCCTTGGCTGCTTCTTCTTGTTCGCGAGCTTGCGGCTGGTCATATCCAGGTCTTAAGCGGTGAAGTAGTCAGCCGACGGATCATCCGGCATTGCGGCGGCGTCTTTGGGTTCGAACGAGTTCGTCAGGCAGTTGGCGTAGCCGAAATCTTCGAGCTTGGCGGCAAGCTCGCTGTTTGGGTGACCGGCGTCATCGGCATCGTCCGGGTCGGGCTGAACAGGCTGGCCAAAATCGAACAAGGAATCGTCGGCGGCCAAGGTTGCGTCGGGTCCCTGTTCGATGGTGAATTTGATCTTGTCTTTCTCGATCAAACCGCCTTTGCGATTGTCCTCGGCAAAGGTTTTGTACCGCAGCGTGTATTTGCCCTCGCCTAGCTCCAAGCCCTCGACAAAATCGCCGTTGTTATCGCCGAACAGCGCAAACGGCTCATAGTTTTCGAGTTTTTTGAGCTTGAACAGCCGGCTGCCTTCGTGCCGGCCGGCGAAAACGAACTGGATACTCCCGATATCCTCGGACCCCGCCGTGGCCAACACTGTTACCTGCCTGCCGGCCAGAAGGCCCGCATCAATGGTGTCCCCATTGGACAATTCAGCCAGGATCTCCTGCTCACCCGCCGGGCCGCCAATGTCGACGAGATAGAATTTCAGCTCGTCGGACTCAGGCACCGGACTCGGCTCAGGCTTGGGTTCCGGCTCGGGCTCTGGTTCCGGTTCCGGCTCAGGCTCTGGTTCGGGGGGCGTTGGCTCGTCTGGTTGCGTGGTGTCGACATCCTCAATGATGTCAAGCTTCACGTTGTCATTGCCGATCGTCACGGATTTCACCGCCTGGCCTGTCAGCTCGCCACCCTCGAAAACGACGGTATAGGTGCCGGGTTCCAGCGCCAGCGAGTATCCGCCGGCACCCCACGTCACTGTCCCCACGGCCGTGGCGTCATTGAAGGCGGTAATGCGAACGCTGCTTTGTCCTTCGCCCAGGTCATAGAAGCGGTCGCCATCTTCATCATCGATGACGACGCCGGTCAGATAGTTGATGCCCCGGTCGCCGAAATTCTCCGTGATCAGCGATCGGTTGGGGCCATAACCGGGAAAGTCCCCGATATTGTGCCCGACCCCCACCTCGGACCAGCGGTCGTTCATCAAATTATTGCGGTGGCCGCCCGACGTCCAAAACTGCCGATGGTGACCTTCTTGCGTCTCAGCTGACAGGTTTGCGTCGGCCGATGTGCTGCCGCCCAGGGCAATATTCTCCGATGCGCCATAGCGCTCGCCATACCCGGCTTCGCGCGCGCGGCTGCTTGGCGTGCTCCCGGTGTTGGGGTTGGTGTGCGCAAAGAAGCCTTGCGCGATCATCTCGTTGGTGTGCTGCTGGGCGGCGTCGCTCAGCGGACCGACGATGGCAACGGCCTGCGCCCGGTCGCCGCCATCGACATAATTCGTGTCTTGCCGCGCATCCTCGCCGTTCGGGTTGAGCCGTGCCCGGTTGATCAGCTCGACCATCAGCTGTTCTTGAACGCTCACCCCATCAAAGGTGAGCCGGTAGGCGCTGTTCGGCAGGGTGGGCGGGGTCACTGGCATGATGTCGACGCTTCCATCTTGTTGAGCAAGATCGTTTTGTTACTCGAAAGATGGGGGGGTTTACCGGATAATTCTTTTTCTAAAAAGTAGAGGTCAGAGTTCTTACAGATTTATACCAATCATCCCTATCATATTTATTTGAAATTTGACTCTTGTTGGTCACAGAAGTGCGGGCCCGGCGGCCAGGCAGGGCCCGCATCTTCGTTAGAATAAATCGCCAAAGACGAACGTCCCGTCGTCAAACTGGAATTCCTCGATGGCGATAACATCCATATCGGTTCCGTTGCCGTCGGTGATGTTTCCGGTCATTGCGCCGTTGTTGGTAAAGGTGAACTCCGTCGAATCCCCCGCCAGGATCAGCAAATCCTCATCCATCCCGCCACTAACCAAGGCGACGCCGCTGTGCAGGTCGAAGATATCATCGCCCGCATCGCCAAAAATGATGGCTTCAAAAACACCGGCGGAAGCGCCACGCGCCATTACCTCATCATCGCCGGAGCCCAATCCGATTGACGATCCGGCAATGCCGAAGGAATCGCCGTCGACGGCCACATCGGCGCCGATGCCGATCACCTCGTCGGCGTTATCGCCTGTTTCGATGATGGATAAGATGATGCCGGAACCGAAAGCGGAATCCGGGTTAACCACGTCTATTTCAGACCGGCCCTCGACCAGATCGCGTCCTTCGCCCGTGGTGATGAAGGCAAGGTCGATGCCATCGGCGTCGACAACGTCGCTTTCATCGCCTGCTTTGATCGAGGTCGTGCCGATAATCTTGTCATTGCCGTCGCCGGTATCGATGTCCGAATCGTCAATTCCGTCCGAACCGATGATTCTCGCGTCGGCGCCGACCTCGATGTCGGTGCTGCCGATCACGTCGTCCCGGCCGTCACCGGTCCGTACGAACAACTGATCAAGCCCGTCCACGCTTTCGAAATTCGCGTCGTCGCCAACGGTAACGGCCACGGACCCTGAAATCTGATCATTGCCCTCCCCGGAGAAAATGTCGGAATTGTCGATGCCGTCGACGCTCGTCAGGTTCGATTCATCTTCACCTTCGATCTCGACCGAGCCGATGATTTCATCGCGCCCGTCGCCGGTGAGGATTTCGGAATCATCAATCCCGTCGGCCGAGACGGCGTTATTGTCGACCATTGTCAGAACCGATGTCCCGATGACCTTGTCATTGCCCAGACGCGTTTCGATCAGCAGGTCATCCAACCCATTCAGGAAGACGCCCATCGCGTCATCGCCCAGGGTTGCCGTCGCATCGCCGGTGACATCGTCCCGACCATCGCCTGTAATGATCACGCCGCCCTCAATGCCCTCGACGAAGAAGCCATCTACCCCGTCATCCGCAAAGCCGGTCGCCTCGCCATGGACAGCGTCATCGTCTGTGCCGGTTGTGATCACCGCATCGGTGATCCCGTTGATGGCCGACTCGCCCAATGTGGATCCGCCGGTGCCTTCCGCGCTGCCGGTTACGATGTCCTCGCCGCTTGCGGTCAGATAGGTTCCATCGCGAATGCCGGCGACATCCAGCACCTTGCCGCTGGCAATCCCGCGGCCCGTGATGGAATCGTCATCCTTCCCGGTGTTTATCTCGGCGAACTCGCCCCCAAGGATGCCGGTCACCGTAAAATCCAGCGCAAGATGGCTGCCGGCGAAATCGGCCTCGCCAAAGATTTCGTCTTCACCCGCACCGGTTAACAGGCCATCGGGTGAATCGCTGCGGATGCCGTTGACCGATACGGAATCGGCGGTCTCAACCGTGCCTGAAAGACGCCCGTCGATCAGGTCATCGCCCTTTCTGGTGTTGACCAGGGCATCATTGAAAATGGCATCAATCTCTGCGGGGCCCGCGATGATGGCCAGGATATCGGAGAAGATGGCGTCATCATCGCCGTTGGTGAACGCTATCGTCGTTAGATCTAATGCCATTTGTCCAAATCCTCGGTTGCGGGCGCCTATCGGCACTCGTTTTACGGGATGGGCAAGCGCAGAACAAACGTTTCAGAATTAGACATTGCCCCGTTTGGAATGCACGGTTGGGACAGTTCGGTATTGGCGGCCGTAATCGGGCCACAACCTGTGCGAAAAGGCTCTTGAACCTTCCATGCCCCTGCTAACCGTCATCGATTTCTGTGCCGTTGCCCTGTTCGCGGTAACAGGTGCCCTGGCGGCCAGCCGGAAGGAGATGGATATATTCGGCTTCTTCATGCTGGGCACCGTGACAGGCATCGGTGGCGGGACGGTGCGGGATGTGTTGCTGGGGCAGGGGACGGTCATCTGGATCAACGATCCGTCCTACGTGCTGGTCTGTGTTGCGGCATCGGGGGTGACGTTTTTTACGGCCCACCTCCTGGCTTCCCGCTACAAAGTCATCCTCTGGCTTGATGCGCTTGGACTTTCCCTGTTCGCGGTAATGGGCGCCGATAAGGCCCTGTCGGTTGGCGCCCACCCGCTTACGGCCGTCGTCCTGGGCATGATTACGGCGACGTTCGGCGGAATCATCCGGGACGTGCTTGCCAACGAAACATCCCTGCTACTCAAGAAGGAAATCTACGTTACGGCCGCCTTCATCGGTGCGGCCAGTTTCGTCGCGCTATCCATCGCAACTGGTCAGACCCAGCTCGCCCTGGCCGTAGGGTTCCTCCTCTGCTTTGCCGTGCGCGGGCTGGCGTTGCGGTTCGGCTGGACCCTTCCCGGCTACAAGCCACGTCCGGGCCGCGATTTTACCTAGAAAACAATGGTGTCCAGTTCGACAAGCGTGCAATTGCCGCCATCGATCCAGCCTCGCTTATGCCGTCAAGCGTATGAGATTCGCTCCTTGGAAGATCTCCCTGCATCGACTTGCAAGTCTAGCAGTTTTGAAAGAAGCGCCATCTTGCGCGCTTGCCATTCACTGTCAGACCAAAGGTTTGTCCTCTCCCACGGGTCCGCCGCCAAATCATAAAGTTCGCCGAACTGTTCACCTGCGTACCAGGTTAATTTGTGCCTGCCCGAAACCACGGATTTGCAGACCATGGACTGCCAATGCTGCACCGTTTCCACGAGGACCGCGCGATCCGGCCGCGAGTCGTTCGTTACTGGCGCAGCAAGCAAATCTGTCCCGTCGATGCCAGCCGCCCCTGCGACTTCGGGGGCAGACTCGCCTGCGGAAGTCAGACAAGTCGGCACAATGTCGACCAGCGAGACAACATCGGCGCGGGTGTCCGTCCGGTTGGCACCGCGCGTTCCCGTCCCTGGTTGCCCTGGCGGTTTTACAAGCAGTGGCACCCGCACGATCTGCTCATAGTGGAAGGGGCCCTTCATCCACAACCCGTGGTCGCCCAGCAATTCGCCATGGTCGCTGGTGACGCAGATCAGCGTGTTGTCGTACAAGTTCCGTTGCTCGAGGGCCTGCCACAACCGTTGCAGTTGCTGATCGATAATCGAGACCATGGAGTAATAGTGGCTGCGCCCTTGCCGCGCCGCCTGTCGATCGACCGTTCGGAAATCGTACCCCTCTCCCTGGCCTGAAAGCGGGTAACGGTCGCCTAGGAAACGCGAGCTGCCGAGCTCGCCACGCCGGGCCAACTGGAAATGCGGCGGTTTATCGTCGAGTTCCCCCTCGACATACATGGGGTCCGGCACATCGGTTTCTGCGACGCCTGCTATCGCATCTTCTGGAATGGCATGAGGGTGGTGCGGGTCCTGAAAACTGACAAACAGAAAAAACGGTTCGTCGGACCTCGCATCATCCGTGCCCTCTGCCTTCTGGTCGAGAAAGTCAACCGCGCTATCCACCGTCCAAACGGAGTTGTGGAAGCGTTCCGGCAGTTTCGACCGGTATGCTTCACCGCCGAACGGCGGATGGTTCGACACGGGACGAAGGGCCTTGAAATCCTCAATTTCGGCTGGCGAAAAATGCTCCCTCAACCAAGCGCCGTAATGTCCGGTCATGCCGTAGTTGACGTGTCCAAGCGCCAATCGAACATGGTCGAAGCCGTAATACGGTCCCAGCCAATCACCGTACCCGGCTTCAAACCCTTGGATGGATTCGGCCGACTGTTCGAGTGGGGCGCCATAGGCTTCCAAATGGGCCTTTCCGATCAGCCCCGTCCGGTAACCTGCGTCACCCAAATAGTGCTGGATCATGCGTACGTCGCCGCCCGTATTGACGCCGATGCTCCAGACATTGTGCCGTGAGACATATTGCCCCGACAGCAAGGAAACCCGGCTTGGCGTGCAGACGGCGCTGGGGCAATAGGCGCGGTCGAACCGAATGCCGTCCGTGGCGATGCGGTCGAACCCGGGCGTGTCGGTAAAGCCACTGCCATAGCAGCTGAGCGTATCCGTCCGCTGTTGGTCGGTGCAGACGATCAGGATGTTGGGTCGTGTCGAACTGGCGGTGGGCATTGTCCAAAATGTCTCTTACTTCATGCCACTCAGGGCGATGCCCTTGACGATCATGCGTTGAAAGAAAAGGAAGAGAATGAGCAGGGGCGCAGCCGCGATCAGCGAGGCCGAGTATGGATTATAGAGTTCCGCCGACTCGACGGCCGAATCCGAGAAAGTTGCCAGACCCAGCGGGAGCGTCTGCATCGCGGGAGCGTTCGCCGCGACAATTGGCCACAGCAGCGATTCCCACTGCTGCAGAAACGTAATGATGCCCAAAGCGACGCAGGGCGCCTTGATCAGCGGCAAGACGATATGCACGAAGATCCTCGGCTCCGAAACGCCTTCGATCCGCGCCGCTTCGAGCAGCTCGTCCGGAAAATCCAACAAAAACTGATACATCAGAAATATCCCGAACGCGTTCAGGACGAAGGGGGCGATCAGGGCTGTGTAGGTGTTGATCCACCCCATCACCAAGACGATCTGAAAGTGTGGGATCAGCAAAACCGGCAGCGGGATCATCATCGTTGCGATGATCGTGTAGAGAAGCGGCAGCCGCATCGGAAACCGAAACTTACAGAAGACGTAACCGATATAGGCACTGCTCAAGACGGTCAGAATCGTGACGGTCGTCGACACGAAAACCGAATTGAACATCATCCTTGAAAAGTTGCGCTCAACCCAGATGTAGAAGATAGAATCGAAACTCCAAACGGCCGGGAAGATGCGTGGCGGGTACTCCAGCAATTCGTGCGGTGTCTTGAAGGCCGAGACGACCATCCACGCTGTCGGAAACAACATGACCAGGGCACCAAGCCCGAAGACAAGCCAGCCGATTGTCATGAAGCGTATTGGGCTTCGTCGTGACCCCGATACCCGGCTTTCCCTTAGGGCGATTGTGCTCATCGCGCCGCCTCCCGTCCTCGAAGGCGAAACAAGGCGAAGGTAAAGACCATGATGATCGCAAACAGGATCATGGAAATCGCCGCCGCGTAACCGAACCGTTGCCGACCGAATCCGACTTCGTTGATCAGCATCACCATGGAGGTGGACGACCGCAGCGGTCCCCCTTCCGTGATGACATACATGGGCTCGAACACTTGCAGGCTGTTGATCAGGCCGGTGATGATGACGAACCACAGGGCCGGTTTGACCAATGGGATGGTGATATAGCGGAACTGCTGCCAGGGAGTGACGCCGTCCACACGGGCGGCATCGTAGTACATCTTTGGAATGGCCTCGATTGCCGCCAGAAGAATAATGATGCGGATGCCTAGATATTTCCAAAGACCGAACAGGATGATGGTCGGCATCGACCAGGTGGTCGTCGTCGTCCATCCGATTTCCGGAAAGGCCGGCAACCCGAGCAGATCGGTGAGGTAGTACAGCCCGTTGTTTAGGATGCCGTATCGGGGCTGAAAGATCTCCTGCCAGACAACGGCCGCTGCCACGATCGAAAACAATGTCGGCATAAAGAATGCCAACTTCGCAGCGTTCTGAAACCAGCGCTGGGACGCTATCGCGTTGGCAATGATCAGGGCTAGAGCCGTTCCAAGAACCACATTGCCGATGGTGAAATAGAAAGAATTCACCACCGCTTTCCAGAAAACGACATCCTCGAACAGCGCTTCTGAATAGTTACGCCACCCGACGGCATGGTTGTTCGGCGATATCGGGCTGTATTCGTAAAAGCTGATGAAGGCCGTCCAGAATATGGGCGCCACAAACCAACAGAAGAAAAACACTGCGGCCAGAAGTGGCGCGCCATAAATGAACGCGCGGTTCGAAAACTGAATCATGAACGATGCACGTAATGATGCGATTGGTGATTTGCCGCCCCGTCGTGACACGGGCGGAGCGGCATCGACCTACTGATCGCCGATCATCAAATCATGATTGCGGTAGTTGCGCTCGATGATGTTCCAGTCGTCGCGCTTGGACAGAAGCGTATTCTGCGTCTTCTCCGACGCGGCAAGTTTGCCGTCCAGGTCCGTTGCATCGAGCATGACGGCGGTCACCAACTCCAGCTGCTCATCACGGATGACGTTTGGCAGGTCATTGATCACGCCATAGGCTCCGGCGGGTGCCAACACGGAGGCAACTGGATCCTCGCCAACGCGCGGATCCGGCAACAGCTCGTCATGGGGCGGCAGGAACCCGTTGAACAGCGCCAGATCGTTCAGGACCGTCTCTTCGTTGGCATAGTTGAAGTGCCAGAAATCCCAAGCGACCTCTTGCAACTCTTGTGAAGCGAAGGGATTCACAACGGCTTCTATGGCGAACCGAATGTTGCCATAGGCAGGCTGATTGCTGCCGTCTGGTGTCGGTAGGGCGACGGCGATCCAGTTCATGTCGCCGGCATTGGCGCGAACAAATCCGGCAACCCAGGAAAAGCCGATATACATTGCGGACTTTTTCGCCACGAACCCGTTATGGAGCGTTTCGGCGATCTCCTGATCCAACGATTGATCCTGATGCACCACATCTGAAATGAACTGGAGTGCTGCCTTGTACTCTGGGTTTTGGACTTGCACCTTGGTGCCCGTCTCATCGAACAGATACCGACCTTGTTGATAGACGGCGTTTTGAATCCATTCCTGGCCGTTGAAGTTGAGGCCGGCCACGGATATGCGCCCGCGACCGTCGCGTTGTGTCAGCGCCCGGCCGGCGGCGCGCAGCTCCTCCCACGTCGTCGGGATGTCGGCTTCGGTCAGGCCCGCTTCTGCCCACATGTCGGTGTTGATGAACAGCATGGGCATCATGGCACCCATTGGCACCGTGTGGATGCTGCCGCTGGCCGGGCAGGCCATGGCCCCTTCGTCAAACCCGATCCAATGGGTGTTCAGATAATCCGCGTCAGCCACGCTGTCCGGGATCGGTGCCATCAGATTGCCGGCGCAAAACTCCGTCCATTTGGAGGCGTGCATGTGCCACATGGCCGGACCTTTCCCCGCCGGCACGTTGGTGATCAAGGACGGCCAGTAGGTGTCCCACGGCTGCAGCACCATCTCGATCTCGACGTTGGGGTAGAGCTCGGAATAGCTCGCAGCCCAAGCGCGCTGGTATTCGGCCCGCTGGCCGGACCATTCCCAATATTCGAATTTGATCGGCTCACCGCCGTTGATCTGATCCTTCTTTACATAAGGGCGGCCGGTGGCCTGCATGGCCGGTTGCGCCATGGCGATTTGGGGCAGCATCAGCGCCGCGAGGCCGCCTGCTGATCCCATCAAAACGGTTCTTCTTGAATAGGCGCTGGTCATAGGTCCCTCCCAATCGTGCCTTGGCGTCGTTGGATTTTTTGCTCGGATAACCGCAGCCATGCGGTTGCGAGACCGGAACCGTACCAGCCCGAGGTTATAATGAATTATGCGATTTTCTACAAAATCGATGCCAGATCGGCATACTCGCTAGGTCGCCGGATTGGGAAAGCCCTGTTTGGCGTGGCGGTACTTCGCGGCAGCCTGTCGAATGGCCTCGGTGATATGCTTGAAGGCTGAGGTGCCTTCGATGGATCGGCGGGCGATGATTCCGGCGCGAAACGTTCTTTCACCAAACGAAACCGGTAGCCGTCGCAACGGCGTAACGGCCAAATCCTCGGCCATGCCCAGCGGCAGATAGGCGAGATAAGGGCACGTTCCCATCAGCTGAAGACCGGGATAGTCGCACTGAATAACGGTTTTCACCCGGCGACCGGTTTGCTCGAACAGCGCGTCGTGGACGCTGACAAGGGTCGGCCAGTCATTGCCGGAAAGATGCCGCGCATCGGTGCCGTACCGAAGCCAGGGGTAGTCGACCAAATCGTCTAGGGTGACACGCTGTTTGTCGTGCAGCGGATGGTCCTTGTGTGCCAGCACGCCCAAGGTAACGTCGAGAACATGTTGCCGCTTTAGAAACTGGGGCAGCGGTTCTTCTGAATCGAAGGCCCCGCAGTGCAGGTCTGTCTCGCCGTTCAGCAGCAGCTCAATGCCTTGCGCATAGCCGGTGGTGAACAGCCGCAGCTCGATGCCGGGATATTTGTCATGAAACTGGGGCACCACGCTTGGAAGCACGGCCTGCATCCAAATCGGACCCGCCGAAACCCGCAGGTTGCCGGTTCGGCCAGAGACGGTTGAATCGATCTCCGCTTCGGCAAGTTCAATTTCCCGCAATATGTGGCGCGCCTGTTCGGCGATTTGCGCCCCGACGGGCGTCAAGCGCACCCCCGTTGTCAACCGCTCGAACAGTTGACAGCGAAACTGCTCCTCAAGCTTGGCAATCGTGCGGGACAGGGCGGGCTGCGTCGTGTTCAGCTTGTCCGCCGCCGTGTGGATCTTGCCCGCTTCGACCACGCCCAGGAATTTGATCAAGTCGCTGCGTTTTTCGAACATGCCCGCGCATATGGCCCGAAGACCGGATCCCGGGCAAGCCCGCGCCGTCAGGCGTTCTGGGCCTTCATCTCAGCCAGGATTTCCGCGATCATATCGAAACCGGCACCCCAGCCCTTGCCGAAGTTTTCCATGGCACCGGCAAAGCAGGCGATCTCGGCATCGGAGGCCTCGAACGGCAGCCAGCTCAACCGCACCTTGGTCTGCTGGCCCACTTCCTGGAACGTCACGGTGGTTGCCACCGTGCGCGGCCAGTCGGGCATCATCGGGTTGGCGATGACATTCCAATCGGCATCGGTCGAGGATTGATGCCAGACCAGCCGTTCAGGGGCGACAACCTCCTTGAACTCGATGCGGCTGAGGTCGGAGTTTTCGCCCCACTTCATCTCGTTGAGCCACAACCCGCCAGGTTCCAGGTCGAACTTGTGGATGATCGTCTCGACGCCGGGGCCATACCAGCGGGACAGGAATTCCGGTTCCGTCCAGGCACGCCAAACCATTTCCCGGGGCGCATCGAAGTCTCGCTCGATCACATATTCGGGCAGCTTAGTCATGGCCTTGGTCCTTTGCTTGATCTCGTTTCATTTGAATTAGGAGACCGTCGAGCTGGTCGAAGCTTTTGTCCCAGAACGCCCGGAACTCGGACAGCCAATCGACGGCGGCGGCCATGGTTTCGGCCTTCAACTTTGCAGGGCGGCGCTGTTCATCAATGCCGCGTTCAATCAGGCCGGCCCGCTCCAGCACTTTTAGATGGCGGGAAACGGCGGGTTGGCTGATGGCGAACGGCGCCGCGATCTCGTTTACCGACGCTTCGCCACCCGCCAGCCGCGACAAAATCGCCCGCCGGGTCGGGTCGGCCAGCGCCGCGAATACGGCGTCGAGGTTCGGCTCAACATAACTAAATTGTTCCATAACATATTTATTATATAATAGGTTTGTGATGTCAATGCGCGGGCTGACGGCGCCAGATGGCACGTACCTCGTCCAACGCCCGGCGGAGGATTTCGGCGTCGGGTTTTGACCCGCAGGGTTCGTCGAAAAACACGACCCGCGCCACGACGGGGGAGGCGATCTTGCCAAGCTGGCGCATGAGATCCCGCAGCTCCCGCTCGGCATCGGCCTTCGCCTCGGCATAGGGCGCCTCGCTGCGGTCCTGCCGGGGGGCGTAGTGCTGGATGATGTTCGGTTCGCCGTGGGCGATGACGTGCAGGCGCCGCAGCCGGCTGGCGGTGACGTGCTGGCGGTCATCGAGGGTCCCGGTGCGCAGCAGTGTGTCGATGCGCCAGGTTTGCGTGGCCGTCAGGCGCCGGCCGCCGGTCTTGGCATCCTTGGTCTGCTCGACATCGCCCTTGGCCAGGCGCTCGGCGGTGGGTAGCAGGTCGGGCAGGGCGAGCGCGGCATCGCGGCCCCGGCGCGTCCTGCGCTGACGAGCGGATTTTTTGCCTTGCTTGCCGCGTCGGGCCATGGGGTCGGTATCCGTTTTTAACGGTGATCTGACGGAGATCAGGCGATGATCAGGCCAGGCGCGGCAGCCGCCGGCGCCAGTCCGCCAGGGTTTCCGGCCGTATGGCGAAATGCCAGCCATCGGTGAGCAAAACGGCCTCAACGGCATCGGCTTCGGGCAGGTCGGCAAAAGCATCGAGGCCGGCGATCAAGGTTTCCCGCTCCGCCGTCTGCCGCGCCGCCTGATCGAGCGCCTGGGTCAGGCGTGCTTGCCAGAGTTTTCCGCGCTTTTCGCTGAACAGTCCCACATTCTGCTGTTTTGCCCGCTCGGCTAGATGACCATAGAGCGCCGCCAGCCGACGCTGCCGGGTGCCCCGGGGATAGCGCGCACCCCCCTTTGGCAAGGCGGCGAGGGCCTGACCGTTTCGCCGCAGGCTCTGCATGGCGGCGATGCCATCGGCTGGGGTGAGAGCATGGCCGGGCAATTTGGCCTGTTTGACCGCAAGGGCCTGGCGGATGCCCACCAGCTCATGGTTTTGGCAGCCGGCCTCGGCCAGGGCGCGGGCCCAATGCTGGGTCTGGGCGTCGAGCTCAGCCTGGCCCACGCCAAGCCGTTCTGCCATGGGCCGCAACAGGCGCTGGCGGACGAGAATCGTCCAATCATCAGCAGCCGGGGCAGGGGGAATGGCGGCGAGGGCGCCAGCGCTCGCGTTTGGGCGTGGGGGCTGGGCCGGGCGGTTTGCGACTGCAAAAGGGCGGGCAGCATACTGGGTCATCGGCAGGTCTCCATCAGTCAGGTTTGGATGGGTTTGGGCTGCGCGGTGTCGAGAGGTCGGATGGGCAACAGGGCCGGCCGGCAGAGCCGAGCCTCAAAAGCCCTCGACCGGCATGCGCGCGGCTTCGGCGGCCGGCACGATGCGCACGCGCACGCCGTAATCGGCGGCAAAGTGTTGTTCGCGCAGGCGGCGCTCGGCGCTGGCGATGGCGCACACCTCCTCAGCGACCTGGCCCTGGCCGGGCAGGGTGTAGGCAAAGTCCGGTGAGTAGGTGCCCATGGCCTCCCCGCTGCGGCTGACCAGTTCCAACTGGGGGCGACGGACCAGGCCTTCGATGGCGCCCAAACGCTGGGTGCGCCGCAGGAACCGCCACCGCACCGCCCGGGCGCGGGCGGCAGGATCATTCATCACCGTCGTTGCGGCTCTCGCCCCCGCTCTCGCCCCCGTCATCGCCCTCGTCGTCGAGCACCGCGTTGACCAGCCCCTCGCGCAGGACGGTGCGCACCAACAGCCGTTCGAAATTCCGGGCGCTGAGCCCGCGCTTGCCGGCCTCGGCCCCCAGCACATCGCGGTCGGCATTGCGATAGCGGATCTGGCCGGTCGGGGTGGCATCGTCGATGCGCTTGAGCCGGTGGAGCACGGCGGTGACATAGGTGTCGTCGCGGCCGATGATTCTGGCGATTTCCGGCCGCGTGCGGCCTTGTTCGCTGAGCACCTGGACGGCCTGGGTCACGCTTTCGAACCCGGCGACGGGTATCACGGCACCCATCAGCGTGCCTCCAGCCAGACCGTCTCGCCAAAGCCGATGCCGGCGAGGCCGAGCAGAACGCACAGCCCGATGGCGGCGGAAAATACCAGCCCGACCATCAGCAATTCCCGCAACTCCATGACCCTTTCCCCTTCTCGCCGTGACCCACTGCAAGCCCAGGGCGGCGGTAAACGGGCTTTATCCGTAAGCACGCTGGGCTGTAACCACTATTCAACCAGAGGTAACCAATATGGTGACTAACGTCAAGATATCGGCTACAGGACAAATGTCGTCAAAATGGTGACTTTTTGTTATGAGAGGTCCCATGGGGAACCGAATCAAAGAGCTGCGCGAGGCTGGCGGCCTGTCCCAAGAGGAGCTGGCCGAACGCCTGTCGACCACCAAACAGACCGTCTCGCGCCATGAGCGGGAGGAGCGGCGGCTGAACGATGTGTGGATGGGCCGCTATGCCGAGGCGCTGTCGGTCAGGCCCGCCGACCTGCTGGCCGGCTCTGGTGGCGGCGGCACGGTGGTGGCCCGTTCGGCCAGGGCGGTGCATGTGACGCCCGGCGATGTGGTGGAGCTGTACACCCCCGGCCTGGGGGTGGAGGAGTATGCCTGTCTGGGCGTGTACGACATTCCGGTGGCGGCCGGGCAGGGCAAAATCCACGACGTGCTGCACGAGGACCTGCCCGTGCCGATCTCAACCCGGTTGGTGCCGCTGGCCTGGATCCAGGGGATCAGCGGGGCGGGGCTGGACCATCTGGCCCTGGTGCATGTCAGCGGCGCCTCGATGGAGCCGACCCTGCGCACGGGCGATCAGGTGCTGGTCGACACCAGCCAGCGCAGCTGCACCCAGGACGGCCTATACGCTATCGAATATGGCGGCGCCGGCGCCCAGATAAAGCGCCTGACCCGCAGCCCGAAGACCAAGCTGCTCAGCGTAAGCAGCGACAACACGGCCCACCCGAGCTGGCATGATTTAGCCGATGAGGAGGTGGATATTATCGGGCGCGTGGTTTGGATGGGGCGGCAGGTTTAAGAGAGTGGGTCGAATTTTAAAAGAGTGCTACCTCTGGAAACTGTCGTCTTAATTCGGCCTAACAGCCCATAAAGGACGTTATGGGTTATTAACTTGAACGCCTCGTCATTCAAAAACCACGATGGCGTGTAATCGCTTCTTCTATGCTAAGGCTCTTCAGGCCGTCTCTAATCTGCTCCTTCACAACAACCATCTGTTCCGCGGCAAGCGCGTCACTAAGGACAACCATCCAGCGGCTTGTGTTGACCCAGCCGAAGTCCGCTATGACACTCGCCGATAATGCTCGGAAACCCGCCTGCTCATGGCTCAGGAACGGCTCTACCGCCTCCGCAACGTCTTCCCGACGCCCGGCAAACCATTTGAGAACATCAATCATCCCAAGTAGTGCAAGTGACTTGACAGCCCGAAATGACGTCTCGTCATCAACCTTTTCATCCAGCATGGAAAGCAGCTTTGCCAATCGAACGCGGTAGAACCTCCGGATGCTGACAACGAGGACAACGACAGCGACAATTGCCGACCCAATCCAGATAGCCACAGTCATTGCGCGAACACACCGAATGTCTTTCTCATGATCACGTGGCCGAGGGTCTCCACGGAACCCACCCGCTCCCTCCCCATATTTCCCGTCGCTCATAGCGTCGATTCCTTTCGCCTCTCGCCCAGAGCTCGCCAGGTCGATAGAAGGCACCACAAAGCTTTAGACAGGGGTGATTGTGTGCTGTCTTCCAAGACGCTTTGATGCCTTGTGATTGGCCCAGAACATAGGACAAGACATCTGTCTCCGCACCTGGGACCCGCGGCGGTTCCTTGTTTCCGAGTTTGTCCATGATGTGTTCCGCCAGCGCGACGATGTAGACACATTTGCGCTCCGGCACTGACTCTGCTCGTTCTTTGTCTAGCGCTGCCAGCAGCTGATCGGCACGAGCTTGCGGAGCGGCATCCATCTTAACAGCGGCCTCTAGCAAGGTTAGTCCTTCTCCGTCGGACTCCGCCATACAAGCCTTCGCGATAATCCATGCGAGCTCGTTTGCCTCGGAAACCATCCTGTCGTCCCTCTCCGCTCTCGAAAATCGGTTGCGCATTCGAGGGGCCAACGCCCTCCACATTGCGCGTTTTGTACAGAGTAGGTTATGCCGCCCTGCGATCGAATTCGATAGTCTCGGTTAGAACTGTCTCGAACCGCTTATCGTGTCTGATGTTGGCAAATGGGCGCGATCGGGCAACGGTCGTAGAGACACTTCCGATGCATTCTGGTCGTCTCTTTGGGATCAATGGGTTAGCCGCATCCCGGCCCAGATGTCGCTTAAATCGGCCGCCGACCTGCTATAACTCTACATCATTTTGTATCACCGCCCTCGGATTCCGGTGGAAAACCTCTTAATCTGGCCTCTCACGTCGCGCTGATGGGTCGATGCCCACCAAATCGACGCTCTCCGGGCTGAGAGACGCTGTTTTTACGGCGAACCTGCTGCCTCAATGGATCTGTGAGCCTTCATCCGCCGGATCTGTGCTCTGGATCCGCTCGATCGCCGAAAGGATGCGCCCCCACGTTGCCGCGCCATCTATATCGCCTTCGTCTAGTAGTTCATCGGCCTGCTGCGCGGCTTCAAATGTCGCGTTGTCCTCATGGCGCTTCACCATGAGCCAGGCCGTGCGCCAGATGTCGATTTCCGCGATCATGAACCGACTATGGCCAGTTCCGCCGGCACAGGTTCCATGACTCTGAAACCGGACACTACTCCCGAATAAAGTCCGGTTCGAGAAGCCCAATCGCTTCAATGGCATATCCAGACCGGCCCCAAAGCCAGTTTTCGGCCCCTCTGACCGGACGTTATTGATAATTGTGTTATGGATTTCGGCCACGCAATTCTCGTAAAGACTACCTCAGACCTAATCTCTCAATGCGCCCCAACTACGGGCCCTTATGACCCGGTCCAGCATAAAGACGGTGAGAGGAAGATATCTGGTGCGGCGTCTTGCGATGTCATGGCCAAAGGGGATCAACGAGAGCAGCGCGGCTTCGAGAGTGGTCCTTCCATGAAACTCTGGCGGGAAGTACCGATCGAACTCAAAGTCTGTGAGGTCGACCTCATACACTTTGGCTAGCTCCTCTATAAACTCAATGGCGTCATCACCATAGATGCCAAGATCATGAAAAATGCGGGTCGCACCGTCGCATTGAGCTAACCTCTTTGCGGGTATGCCGAACCGTTGAAGAAACTTGCTCGCCTCCTCAGGAGTGTCGCTTTTCACAATGACGGTCTCACAGATGTGGGGAACGAATAAATTCCGTCAGCGGAACTTTCCATCTTCATCCGGCCAACTCCAAATTGCTTCGTCAGCAAGGATGGCTTCTACTACTGCGGATGCTCGATTTCTGGTGTCGGGCCTCGGTTTCAGGCCCATATGCTTGGTTTCGATCTGCACAAGATATTCTATGACCTCTTCTTGAGGCTTTTGGCGCCGGAGCTGGGAAGCTGCAGATATCAGGTACGTGTCATATTCGTCGGCGAATGCCAAACAATCCTCATGATCCCACCTCTCTGTGGGGCTTAGTAGACCGATAGGATCCCAATGCGTCCAGCCAATGTCTCGAAGGCGTGAGAGCTTTATTCTAGGGGGAGGCACAATCCCGACCATGGCGCTACCGCTGCAACAACAGATTTAATTACCAAACCACAGAATGCTGTGTCGGCGAACTAAGCGCGGAACCTTGATTCCAATTCCTTCGAGAAGTTCATTACCTTGCGCCATTCCGCTCGCTTTTGAAGGTCAGCCACAGTCCTTACCGGGGATGCGTTGATGGCCTCGGACGCGAGATGTAACAGTCCATAAAGAACGGCCAAATCCTTGATTTCATCCTCGACAAAAGCGCCGAGGAATGTCGAGCTTTTGGGGTGGAAAAGGTCATTGCAGAACCCGCATATTAGTTCAGCGGGCACATCTGCAATTGGAACATCGTTTTCATATTTGGTTTGCTGCGATGCGTGGGCGAGCAAAACGATGTGTTCCAATACAGCCGCGCGAATTGCTTTAGAATTTTCATCCATATCGACCCTCACATTTCGAGAACAATACGTTTGCAATTCGGCGGAGTCGATCTAGGTAGAATGGCCGGGATAATTCAAGGCCGATCGTTCGAGTAATTTGGTCGGATGATAGCTTCGCCTTCGCAGCCGACTCTACGCTATCCCGACTTTCCAGCTAGTGACAGCTTCTCGCGACGGCTGATCCTTCTCGACACGCAATGCGTAAAATGGGTGGCCCGAAAATTCGACGTCTGACCGGACAGAATTGCCAATTCTGTTATGGCGCTCGCCGGATGCTCACTTGAGACACTTCCCACGCATTCTGGTCGTCCCAATGAGGTCAATGGGTTAGCCGCATCCTGGACCTAACTTTCGATCAAATCGGCCCTCGGCCTGAAACGCTCTACATTATTCTGTATCAGCGCTCTTGAGTTGTCGTAGGAAACGAACACTACTGACGTGCCTTCTGCTAACTGACATTGGGAATATTTGCGGTGAAACAGAAAACCACGCCCAGTTGAGTTTCGTTAGCGAATGGTGTCACCTCGGCGTATGAGCGGCCGACATGTGAACCGAACCTCAATCGCCTGGAATTTCCAGAAGATGCCCGTGTTGCTGGCGGCATTTTTGGTGTTGGGCATGTCCGTGGTGCCGTCCGATGTTCGGGCTACCCCGGAGGACGCGTTGCAGTCGGTTGTCTCCGTGTTGCCCGTTTGGCCGGGGCGGCCGCAGGGGGGCTCTGGCCAGTCTTCCGGCGTCGCACCCGAGGGCAGCGGGGTCGTGGTGCGCCCCGGCGTCATCGCCACGGCGTGGCATGTCGTGGAACCTGCCGAGCGCATTGACGTGCGCCTGGCCGATGGGCGGGTGCTGCCGGCTCGGCTGGTGGGGCAGGATGTGGCCAGCGATATTGCGGTCTTGGCGATCGAGGCGGCGGTTCCCGTGTTTGAGATTGGGCCGGCTCCGGCGTTGGCAAGTCCCGCTTGTTCCATCGGCAATGCCTATGGCTTGGGGCTGTCGGTTACCTGCGGGGTGGTTTCGACGCTGCAGGTGAGCGATGCGGGGTTCAACCCGGTTGAGGATTTTGTGCAGACCGACGCGGCGGCGAACCCTGGGGTTTCCGGCGGGGCGCTGGTGGATGAATCGGGGCGGTTGATCGGCATGATGTCGGCGGTGTTCGCCTCGGGGGCGGACACGAATATCGGGATCAATTTCGCGGTATCCTCGGACCTGCTGATGCGGGTGACCGAGGCGATCCTGACGGACGGGCAGGTTACCTATGTCGAGGCGGGCTGGCAGTTACAGCGGGCGAGCCGGGATCAATTAACTCGCTTGGCCGCGCCGGTGGTTGCGGGGTTGGCGCCGGATGGAGCGGCGGCTCGTGCCGGGGTTCGGGCGGGGGACCAGGTGGTGCGGATCGGCGACCGGCGGATCCGGACGCCGCGTGATGCGATTGGGGCGTTGGCGCTTGTTGCGCCATCGGACCCGCCGGTGCCGGTTTTGCTCAGCCGTGATGGGGCCGAGCGGACGGTTGAGTTGGCGTTTGCGGCAGTTGAGGCGCCCGGGCCTCAGGCGTCTGTTCCTCAGGCGTCTATTCCTCAGGCCACTGACGGGGTGGGCGATTGTCCGCATCCGGCTGAGGTCTGCACGGCACGGCAAGCGGTTTTTCCGGTCTCCGCGTTTGATCCCGTGGCCAGTGCGACACGGGTCGGGGCGGACCTTCTGGTCACCAACCGGCATGCGGTGGCGGACCATGAGATGGCGGTCGTACACACGCCCGACGGGCCGCGTGAGGCGCGGGTGGTGGCGTCCGACTATCCGGGTGACCTGGCCGTTCTTGAGGTGGACGGGCTGCCGGCTGAGGGGTTGGTTTTCTCGCTGGAGGGCGCCGCTGCTGCGCGTGGGGCGCCGGTCGGTGATTTGTTCGCCGTTGGGGCGGATGTGGCGCGCCAGCAAATCCGGGTGTTTGCGCCGGGGCAGGCTCTGTTGGGACCGGCGCCTGGGGCCGAGTTGGGGCGGCTGCATGTGACCTCGTCGATGCAGCCCGGTGTCAGCGGTGGGGCGCTGGTCGATGGGGCCGGGCGGCTGGTCGGGATTGCGGTTGGCGGCGGGGACGGGCGGTTCGAGGCCATTCCGCTGGAGCAGGTCTCGGCGCTGCTTGCCGGGCGCGAGGGGCCGGAGGCGGAGGAGATCCATCGCACGCTGGGGGCGGCACTGGCGGATTGTGTCGAGGCGGTCGAGGCGGTCCAAGGTGGCCAGGCGGCAGCGGCGCTGGTTGAGGCTGTTGCGTCCAGCTGTGCGGCGTCGGGGAACCAGGGGCAGTTGCTGGCCGCTGGGCGGGTCGCGGCGCGCAGCGGGGTCTTTGAGCGGGCGATTGAATTGCATGCGTCGGCGGTGGCGCAGACACCGAACTCGATCAATGCGCGGCTTTCGTTGCTGGTTTCTTTGCAGCTCGGCGGGCGGTTCGAGGAGATGGTGCCCCACGCCCGCTGGCTGTTGGAGGCGGCGCCGGATGACTCTGGGGCGCTGCGGTTTGGGGTGCAGTCGGGCGTTTGGGGCGGCGATCCTGAGCTGGCCGAGGCCGCCTATCAGGCGCTGCTGTCGGCCGATCCGCGCCAGGCGGAGGCGGCCCGGCGGTTTATCGACAACGCGCCGCCTGCCCCGCCTCGGCGGTAGGGCTAGTCGCTCAGTTGGTGAGGGGGTCGGGTATCCAGCCGGCGCTGACAACGCCTGTCCTCTCGTAGGGGGAGTGCGCCGCGCGGGCCAGGATGCGGGTCTTCAGATCGTTAGCGTGCAAGTTGGGTTCCGCCGCCAGTAGCCGGGCGGCCATCGCGACCAGTCGGGGCACGGCATAGCTGGAGCCGGATGCCGTTCCGGCGGCGCCGCGGAAGTCGGTCACCTCGATGTTTTCGGCCGGCAGCATGATGTCGACGCTTCTGCCGCCCCAGTTCGAACCCTGGGCCAGGCGGCCGAACCCGTCGGAGGAAGTGACGACGATCATATTGTCCAGATCCAGCACGGCGGGCCAAAGCGGATCGGCGTCGATATCCCGGCCGTCATTGCCGGCCGAGACGATGGCGAGGATGTTTTGCGCCCGCATGGCCTGGGCAAACTCGGTCCAATCTTCAGGGCGTCGGCTGCCCAGCGGCACCGCCAGGATCCGCACGCCATCGGCCAGGGCGCGGGCGACCAGATCTTCCAGCCGGCTCATGTCGGGCCGGGGATAGCGATAGGGGACCAGCGCGGCATTCGGCGCTTCCCGGGCCAGAATTGACGCCACGGTGGTGCCATGCCGGATGGGCAGGAAGGGACCGCGCGCCATATCGCCGTCGTAGGGAAACGGGTCCAGATCCCAGTAGTCGTAGCCCAGCGGTTGGCCAGCCGCGTCGCGGGCCAGGCGGTCGCGGAACGGCGCCAGGTCGTAGGCCAGGCCGGAATCGACGAGACCGACGCGCACGCCGCCGGGATCGGTTCCCGGTGGCCAGGGGGCCTGCAGGGTTTCCGTCCAGCGGAGAGATTGGAGATCGCCGTCAAGCTGGTCGAGATAGCGCCACGGGTATGGGCCCTCGCGAAGGCGGCGGCCGGACTGCACGGTGCAGTCGCCATCGGCGATGGCCAGAAGCGTTGGCCGCGTGCCGTCTCCCGTGTGGGCGTGATAGGCGGCCCGAAATTGCCGAACGCGACCGGCATGCTGGCGCCGTTCCAACGTCAACTCGTCGGCATTGGGAAGGGCCAGGTGAAGGGTGATCAGGTTTGGGGCATCCGCTGTCGGCAACCTGACTTCTTCGAGGAGCCAGCTGCCGGGCAGTCGGTCCTGGGCATCCAGACCGTTAAGGTCGCGCAAGGGGCACAAGGCTGCGACGGCCGCGGTCAGCCACTGCTGGGGGCCTTGGGGATCAAGCGAATTCGATCTGGAAGGTTGTGGCCAGAGCGCTGATAGGCTGAGGATAAGGGCGATCAGGAAGAAGGGGTGTCGCATCGGGTCAGGCTTGCAGAAACCCCTGGCGGCCGCTGGGTCCGTCGAGTCAACTGGCAACTCTGGGTGCATATCGGCCTTCGGTCAACTCTCACCGGTTACATGGTTTGCTGCTCCGAGCAAGAACGTCACCGCGCAAACAGCTCCGCCGGCAGGTCGTAGCTTTCCAGCCAGTCGATGACGGGGGAGTCGGTTGTTGCGACGGCCAGCTCCCGCAGTTGGAAGCCACGGTCGGTTCGTTGGAACAGGGCGCAGAAGTAGTCGTCGATCAGCTGTTCGGCCGCCAGGTCCGCCAGGCGGCTGGTTTCGTAGTCGAACGGACTGCCGTCGACCTCCAGGGGGCGGCCGCATTGGAACTGCCATTGCTCGACCGAGTTTGTCTGATCGATGGCGATCGAGACGGGGCGGCCCAGCTCCTCAGCGAGGTCTGTTTTTAGTTGCGCCTCCATTGAGGGCAGCGGGGCTTCGGACGCGCCAAGGAGAGCGGCGCCGTCCGATCCAGGGGTCGCGGGTTGACAGGAGGACAATAAAATAACGAACAACAGACTTTTGGCCGTGTGATTAATCATGCAGTATGCTTGGCCTCTGTTATTCGATTACCGGTCATCATTTCTCATATCTGTTTGGAGCCATCATGCATATTACCAACAATGGGACGCAAGATCTTTCGCGCTGGATCCGCGACGAGGTTGAGTTTGAAAAAGAACTCAAAAAAGGCAGCCGCGGCATGGCTGTCTCGCGCGTTCAGGAATGGCTCAACTTTCACAAGATCGGGCTGGTGGTCGATGGCAGTTTCGGCCCGGTGACCGAGCGGTCCCTCAAGCGGTTTCAGGCCAATGCCGGCCTGGCGCAATCAGGTAAGGTGAACAAGAAGACGTTCACCGCGTTGGTGCAGCCGATGTTGGCCGTGTTGAAGCCGATCAAGGGCAAGGCAAAAACCATGGGCCAAGCCATCGCGGCCTATGGGCAGGCTCACCTCGCCATCCACCCGATTGAAATCGGCGGGCAAAATCGCGGGCCCTGGGTTCGGCTGTATATGAAGGGCCATGAAGGCAACGCCTTTCCCTGGTGCGCCGGCTTTGTGACCTTCTTGATGAACCAGGCAGCCCAGACATTGAAGAAGGACTTGCCCGTCGAGGGCTCCTTCTCGTGCGATTCCCTGGCGGCCCAGGCCAAGGCCAACGGCCGGTTCTTGAGCGAAACTAACGCCACCCCGAACGCGATACCGGCGGGCACGATTTTTCTTGTGCGGCGGACCAGCACGGACTGGACGCATACCGGCATCGTCACCGACACCTTGGCCCAAACCTTCGATACGATTGAAGGCAACACCAACGATGAAGGCGTGCGCGAGGGGTTCGAGGTGTGCGCCCGGACGCGCGCCTATGACTCCAAGGATTTCATTCTGGTGGACTAAGCGGTTTGAGACGTTGGGCTGGCGAAACGAGCGCCGAGAATGGCTTTAGAACGGGGCCTGGACGCCTAGTTCGGCGGCCTCCTGCCGCAGCTGGTTTGCAGTGTCGTCCGGCAGGGCGATGCCGTGCGCTTGGTTCTTGCGCTCATTCATCGCCTCAAGCTCACCGGGGTAGAGGATCTCGTCCACACCAGCCTGGCGGGGTGTCGCCTTAAGCTCGGCGATCAGCTGTTCCATGTCGGCCTCGAATTCATCAAGCGGGCGGCAGGCGGCGATGTTGATGGCCAAAACCAGGTGGCCGACGCCGCTGGATCCATCCGGCGTGTAGGGGCCGATGATCGAGGCGCCGAAGCGGCTGCCTGTCAGCACGCCGGACAGCATGTCCATGACCGTGGCGATGGCGTATCCTTTATGCCCGGCCATGGGCAGGATCGTGCCGGCGATGCCCGCTTCGGGATCGCAGGTTGCCGTTCCATCGGCGTCGATGGCCCAGCCCTCGGGAATGGTCTCGCCACGCTGCCTGGCGAGGTAGAGTTTCCCCCGCGCGACGGCGGTATTCGCGATATCGAGCATCATGGGCGCGTGCCGACCGGCCGGGGCCGCCCAGGACCAGGGGTTGGTTCCGACCTGCTTCTCGACGCCGCCCCAGGGGGCCATCGAGGGGCTGGCGTTGGTTGAGATAAAGCCGACGCGCCCCGCCTTGGTGGCCATCTTTGTGAAATACATGGCCGTTCCGAAATGGCCGGAATTGCGGACGGCGACGGCCCCGATGCCGTGCTGCATGGCCAACGAAATGGCATGATCCATGGCCGAACGGGCGATGGTCTGGCCCAGGCCGTTTTGCCCATCCATGCAGGCTAAGGCGCCGAAACCCTGATCGATTTCCGGTGAGGCATTCAGGTCGATCGCGCCGCTGCGAATTCTCCTCGCATACCAAAACAGCCGCATGACGCCATGCGACTGATGCCCCCACAAATCCGCCTGTACCAGCGTATCCGCCATTACCGCCGCGGCCGCTTCCGGGACCTTGAGGGCCTGATAACAATTGGATACGAAGCGGCGCAGCGCCTGGTGCGGCACGGTAATCGGCATCAGCTTTTGGGCGTCTGGGTGTGTTCGGCCAAGATAGGCTGCGTCACACCGGTTTCGACCAACGTTCGGGTCGCATCAACGGTGGCATAGGTCCAGAAAATGCGCAGACTATCAGTCGCTGAGGGGTTGATGAATCGGTGCGGCACATACTCGGGCAACCACGAAACATCGCCCGCTTCCGCGTCGACGAACCGTCCATCCAACTCGATCCTTGCGCGGCCTGCGACAATCAGAACGCTCTCCTCGCAATTATGATAGTGCAGGGGAATGGCCGCCCCGGGCGGGATGTCGGTAAAGCCATTCAAAAAAGCCCCAGCGCCACAGGCCGGGGTCACCATCTGAACCGTCGACGCGCCGCCCTGACGCTTGATCGAAGGCAAATCGCCCTGACGCAGAAGAGTGCCCTTGGAGCTGTCCATTTTTTCCCTGTGCCTCGCAATGATGGCGATGGGCATCATATCGTCCTGATCCACCAGTTGGGTGAACATCTTTGTTTGACGGAACGAATGGGAGAGGCGCGCCGCGCAAGCCCGGTCACTTGCGTGTTTTGTGCATTTAGAGGACTGTCACCGAATTAGTGCGTCGCGTTGTCTTCGACCAGACGTGCGGCCGTTTGGGCCAATATCAGCTTGGTGCCTATCAGGAAGAACGCCGTTGGCACGAGCGACGGCAGGAGGACCATCACTAGTTCAAATGATCGATTTGTCCGAGACAATGCATCGAGACCAAGATTCGTAAAAAACTGCAAATAAAGAAATACCATAAGATTTATGCCGCAAAGGCCGATGCCGAATACCGTTCTCTTTCTGCTTGATTTGATGGAAGGAGCCCACCAGCCGCCGATTATGATCGTCGCCCCGACGATAAGAGGAATCCAAGCAAACCAAAGATAGACGCCCAGACCGACCGAGCGTCCAAAGGCGTTGAACAAGATTGGCAGGAAAGTCGAAACCATAACGACGATGCCGATCACTATGATCACACGGTCAAGATTGGCCCGAAGGCGCAGATGGGCCCGCAGATCCTTGCTCAGGGGTTTTCGCGGTGGAACAACATCTACCATTATGTCGGCCGGATGATCGGCATGGATCCGCGATTTCACTTCCTCATGCGTGGCCAGAAGTCTTCGCCCGGTCAGGAAGAGCAAAAAACCAAAGATCGTCGGTAGCCCGCCGAAGAGCAGGACCAACCAGCTAACCCCGGCCTCTATCTTACCAATGTAACTGAGCGCGCACCCGCTGGCCGAGACCATCAGAGCAAGTCCCAGCCCGATCAGCGAGTATCCAAGAACCGCCCTCATGACACCCTCCGTGGCCGCTGGTGGCCTGTTGCCGATTCAAACACGTGGCGAGATAGTTTTCTGAGAGGGAAGGAGGATACGAGGCCAAGCTGAACAAGCCGTATCCAACAGGATCGCTCTTGAGCACGTGTCCGGAACTGCTTGGATTCGAAGTTTTGTGTATTTAGTGAACTGTCACCGAATTATGGGCGCCGAAATTTGGGTTGTGTAATCTATGTGACGGCGGCGGGTGCGAGCTTGGCTGACAATAAAAATCAAAGCGAAATTCGGGTTTGTTATTCTTCTTTCTTAAGTGGCGATATTCCATGGACAAGTGTGATCTATGTTATAGTTGTACGCAATAATAATTGCTCATATCAGTTTTAGCAGAGCGATAATGTTTTGTTTTTGTCTCTTGTTGCTTGCAAACTAGAGAAAGGACAGACCGTGCCAGAGACCAGCGCACCGTTCATTCGGCTTGGGGAGGATGGCGACGATGCCCCCCGGCTCAACTATTCCATTCCCGAATCGACCAATCATGTCGGGCTGAGCGTGATTTCCATCGACATCGACGAAGGCGACCTCAACGCCGAGACGTTGGAACAGTTGCGGGAGAATGTTGAGGAAAAGAACAGCAGCCGCCCGCGGCCCGTCGGACCCGACCTTAGAATTGATGACATTACCCTGGTGCAGAAAGGCCGGCGGCGCGCAACCGTCAATGACCTCCAGGCGGTCTCCGAAGTATATGAGCAGAACGCCACCAACTTCATCTACGCCCCGGCGGAGGGAATGTTGGGCTTCACCGGTGAATTCGACATCATCCAACCCCGCCCGCGGCCGCCTGAGCGAGTGTTCCCGAAGATTCTTTTCTTCGAGAAGCTGCAGCTTTCAACTTTTCTGGGCAATTACGGTGCCGGCCGGGTGATCAAGACGTTTTCCCTGTTTCCAGGCGAGAAAACGAAAATTTCGGTCAAGACCTATCAAAAGACCAAACAGAAAGAAGAAACAACGGTCAATTTCGGCTCTTCGGTCTTGGATTCCGTCACCGAGGAAGCCGCCACGGATTTCGAGAACTCCATCCAGTCAGAAAGCTCGAACAAATACACGGAAAGCGAAGCGGATATCCTCAACAGCCAGAAGAATTATTCAAAGAAGGAAGGCTCGGGCGGCGCAAAGGTTCTCTGGGGATTGGTCGAGGCCAGCGGCAGCGGCGGATCAGAACAATCCAGTGAGACGACCGGTGAATGGGGGACCCGGTCCGCACGGGAAAGCTTTGCCGGGACTGTCTCGAACGCGCTGTTCAAACACTCGTCGCGGGCATCGTCCAAACGTGACGTGGAAATCAACACCTCATCCGAGCAGAGCAGCACGTCCGTGGCCGAGCAGGGATCCGAGCGCACCATCGAGCGGCAGATCGAGAACGTCAATGTCAGCCGGACGCTGAATCTGGTCTTCCGGCAGATGGTTCAGGAATACATCTCCGTATTGCACCTGACGGATGTGAAAATCGCGCTCTATGACGAGTCGCCGGGGCCCTACCCGCAATACTCGATGCACGAGCTCGACAAGTTCCTGGACGCCTACATTGTCGATGATGAAGAGGTTCGGACACGCATCCTGCAAGGGATCATTCGGGAACTGTTTTTCATCTTCGACTATCAGGATGATCCCCAGCCATTCCTCGAACAGGTGGACCTGTCCTTTCCCGAGAGCAGCATCGAGGTCGCAGGGATAGAAATCCCGCTGCCGGACTCGATTGGGTATCTGCGCGTCAACAAATCCCTGCGTAGCCGACTGGCAGACCGGGAGTTCATCGAGGTTCCCGGCGTGGTGCTGAAGGAAAACGTCATCACGATGCGCACCGAAGGCGTGGTCGTTGACGGGTTCCTGGGACGCGGGGGCGATCCGGAATCGGGTCTGCTCGACACTTATTCGGCGGAACTGCAAACCCAGACGATCCGGGGCATGGAGTTGAACAACGCCACGTTGAGAGAGGCTGTCAGGCGCAGTGCCTTGGGTCGGTCCGTCGTCGAGGCCGGTGATGAGCAGCAAGCCGGACTCTATCGCACGGTGTTCTGCTGCGAGGCCGATGAAGAGGAAGATCGGCCGGACGAGGATGGGCGAGATGACGACGCTTGACCTGATCCTGTCGCGCGCCGCCGTAAAGGCCGACGCCATCCGCGATCGCGTAACCGGCGGCGCCGAACAGGTGCTGGGCAAGAAGAAGCGGACGAAGACCAAAACGATCTGGGCGGTCGGGGATTTTCCCTATCCCTGGCCGTCCGAGGCGGCAGAAGCGGCCGCGATCAAGGCAGGCACCTGGTTCCCAAGCGAACGGGATTTCGCGGCGGCTATGAAGAATAGCGGCTTCAAGGGGCGCGACTGGCAGACGGTGGGTTCAACGCCCAGCTTCATCAATCTGATTTTCAGGGAGCCAAAGGGCACGATAAAGCGCGTAAATTTCGTCACCCATGGCGCCAGCGACGAGATCGGGCTTAGCGGCACGGTCGAACCCGGAGCGGTCTATTTCACCGATGGGTTGGACGAGGCTGAGCTCGACGGATTTCGGGCGAACGGCATTTTGAACAATGATGGCTCGGTGACGCCCTGGTCCGAGGTCCAGGTCCGGTTCGCGCCTGACGCGGAGATCGTCATCTATGCCTGCAAGGCGGCGCTCGACAGGGCGTTTCTGCAATACCTGGCCGACACGTTCAACGTGACTGTCAAGGCCTTCTCGAACGAGCTGCACTATGTCTACCCGATGGACGATCTCGATAAGGGCTCAGTGCCCAGACCGAAGCTGACCGTGGACGGCGCGACCAGCATCACCGGTCTGACACCAGATGTCGTGGTCAGTCCATCAGCCCAAAGTCAGGCGCCACCAGCGCCGGGTAACTGAACCCAGATCGGGGCAACAACCACTCAGTCGGAAATGCTGGGGCACCTTTCCGCCAGGGAGCGTCTTTCCGGCAATGCGCGGCGCTTCTAATCCTGTATCGAGATGTCCGGATAGAACGCATGGGCAACGAAAGCGAAGGTCACGTCATAAACCAGCGGAGCTTGGCCACCCGCGTCCGATCGCTGAACGGAAATGGTTCCGACATCCCGACCTTGTGAAATCTCTTCGGTGTGCAGGGCTGAGGCCTGGCCTTCCTTCCAGCTCAAGATCACGCCGTCAGCCTCAAAGGACCCGTCTTCGCGCACCGCCTGCATCGCAACGATCACGGGATCCTTGTCCCCATCCCGCACCACGACCACCCGGGCCATGGCGGGGATATCGGGGGGCAACTCGCCGTTGAACAGGAAGGGGCGGGAGGCGATGTCGTAGTTGACATATGGGTTGCGGCCATAGTTGCGCATGGCGGGGTTGTTGGGGACCAGGACCTGGCCGTCGGGATGACGGGATTTGAAGTCGCTCCAGGCCTCCAGCCGTGAGGGCAGCGATTTGAGTTTGGTGCCGGTGTAGGTGCCGGCGATGGCCCGGCCGGTGAATTGCTGCCACCAGCTTTCGGTGGTCCGGTCGTACATCACCAGGTCCGAATTGCGCAGTTTGCCGGTCGTCCCAAAGGTGTGGGCCTGGCCGTCAAGCGTGGCATCGAAGACGATGGCGGAATTGCACAGCGGACAATAGGTGACGGCCACCGGCCTGCCGCCGACGGTGTCATTGACGATCTCGTGCCAGATCAGGATGCGAAGAGGATAGGCGCGGGCATCACCATCGATGTCCAGCCCGATCACCGGATCGCGGTCGGCCAGCTCGGTCATCTCCGAGACGGGGATGAATTGGGGGGCGTCTATGGAAGGGATGCCGTCCTTTGGTGGTCCGCCGGAAAAGATCTCCGACGGCTCGACGGCCATGTTCTGGAAATCGGTCTTCCAGCCTTCGCGTTGCCAGCGTTCGATCTGGGCGTGGCCGGTCGAGATCGTGGCCAGGAAGACCAAGGCGGTTGCGAGAAGACGGTTCACGGGCTTCATGGATCGTTCTCCCTGCGATCTTTCCAACCGTGCCTGAGCCAAACGATCCGGCGAAGACACGTTCGGGTGAGTTTCAGCCGATGATCGGCGGCAAAACTGTTCTAGGCTTGATGGACCGACCAACCGGCGAGGCGAGAGAATGACCATTGCGAAGAAAGATCAGATCCGCGCGCTGCTGAAGAGCATCGAAACCGGTGATCCGGGTCCGGTCGCGGTGGTCAATGAGGCCAAGTACATTCAGCACAACCCTCAAACCCACGAGGGCAGCGAGGGTCTCGCCGCACTTTTCGCGCGGCTGTCAAAGACGAACCCGCGGGTGAACATGGTTCGGGGGTTCGAGGATGGCGACTTTGTCTTCGCCCATATGGAGTACGACTTCAGCAGCCGGAAGATCTGTTTCGAGGTCTTTCGTTTTGAAGACGGCCAGGCGGTGGAGCATTGGGACAACATCCAGGAACGAAAAGGGCCGAACCGGTCCGGGCACAGCATGGTGGATGGCTCGACCGAGGTGACCGATCATGGGCTGACCGAGAGCAATCGCGCGCTGGTCCGGTCCTTCGTCGAGACCGTTCTGCTTGGCGGCGAGATCGACCGGTTGGGGGAGTTCGTCAGCGCAGAGGGGTTTGCCGAGCACAATCCGAGATCGGCGGATGGCGTTGAGACCCTCAGGTCGGTGTTGACGGAAGTAAGCGAGGGAAAGCGGCGCTTGGCCTATCAACAGCTCCACCGTGTTTTGGCCGAGGGGAATTTCGTGCTCAGTGTCAGTGAAGGCGAATTCGACGGCGTTCATTCGGCCTTCTATGACCTGTTTCGGCTGGCGGACGGCAAGATCGTCGAGCATTGGGATACGACCGAAAGGGTTGTTCCGCGCAGCGAATGGAAGAACGACAATGGCAAGTTCTAACGCCGCCGCAGACAAATCCGGAGACACGCATGCCGCAATCCTCTGACATCAACCGCCGCTTCGTCCTTGCGCAACGCCCGAAGGGGCTGCCCGATGTGAACACCTTGCGGCTGGAGACCACCGGGGTGCCGCAGCCCGGCGCGGGGCAGATGCTGGTACGCACGGAATACCTGTCGCTTGACCCTTACATGCGCGGGCGGATGAACGACACCAAGTCCTACGCGGCGCCGGTGCAAATCGGCGAGGTGATGACGGGGCAGGTGGTCGCAGAGGTTATGTCCTCCAACCTCGATGGTTTCGAGGCGGGGGATTACGTGTTGGCGGGCAGCGGCTGGCAAGATTACGCCCTATCGGACGGCTCGGAGGTGATGAATCTGGGCAAGGCGCCGGAGGCGCCATCCTGGCGGCTGGGGATTCTCGGAATGCCGGGCTATACGGCCTATGCCGGCCTGCTGCATATCGGCGAGCCGAAACCGGGGGACACGCTCGTGGTCGCGGCGGCGTCTGGCCCGGTTGGCGCGACGGTGGGGCAAATCGGCAAAATCAAGGGCTGCCGGGTGGTCGGCATCGCTGGTGGGCCTGAGAAATGCGCCCATGTGGTCGACACGCTGGGCTTCGATGCCTGCCTGGATCACCGGGCTGAGGATTTTGCCGAGCAATTGTGTGCGGCCTGTCCCGACGGCATCGACATCTATTTCGAGAATGTTGGGGGTAAGGTGCTTTACGCCGTCCTGCCGCTGCTCAACCCGTTTGCCCGCATGCCGGTCTGCGGTGTGGTCTCGTGGTACAATCTGCCAGGCCTGCCTGAGGGACCGGACCGTGGGCCTGCGATCATGGGCACGATCCTGCGCATGAAGGTCAAGGTGCAGGGCTTCATCATTTTCGACAGTTTTCCGAAGTCGGTCTATGGCGACTTCGTGCAGGATATGACCGGTTGGCTGGCTGAGGAAAAAGTCCGCTACAAAGAGCAAGTGGTGGACGGGTTGGAGAACGCGCCGGCGGCGCTCAACGATGTGCTGACCGGCGCAAGCTTTGGGAAAATGGTCGTCAAAGTTGCCTAGCCTAGCGACGCTCCCACACGACGGAACCTGAGCTGTTTGCGGCGGTTGTGCTGAAGGTACCGGTCATGCTGCCATCGCCACTGACCACCAGTTCCATGAAGGCCGAGGTTTGGCGGCGGATTCCATCTTCCTCGATATGCAGGATGACGCGGTCTCGGCTTAGGAATTTGCGCTCGATATAGCCGATAACTTCGATCCGGGTACGGCCCGCGCCGCCATATTCGGTCCAGCCATCGGCGCTGGCGAGCTGCTCAGCGTCTTTTTCACCCGTGCCGCTGAAGTCGGTGCCTTGCTGGATCAAGGCCGTGTCGTAGCGCAGCTTCAGACCCTGATAGGGGGCGTGACTGGTTTCCTGGGTGGTCATCTCGAACTGCCAGAACCCTGACAGGCGCGGAAGGGTAAAGAAGACGTCGCTGGACAACAGGGCCGTGGCGCTGAGCACCAGACCGGTCATGAAGTTGGTCACCACACTCTTGGCCACGCCGTGGGTGAATCCCTGAACGTCCGACATGCCGGCCTCCTTCTTTTTTTGGTTTGAAGGCTCAGCATGCCGGCTCGGGCAAGCCTTCGCCACCGGCGAATCACCCTAAGTGGCGGTCGTGTCAGCAGTTTCGGATCCTCTGGCGCCAAAGCGTGTGCGCCGCTAGGCTTTCGCAGCCGATTTGTCGGCAGATCCTTGTCATTGTTCCGGAGCAACCGAGCCGTGCGCGTCGCTGTTTGCGGTGGAGGCGTCATTGGCGCCAATATTGCCTATTTCCTGGCCCAGAAGGGCGCCGAACCGGTGCTAATCGAACGGCATGAGGTTGGCGGCGCGGCATCGGGCAAGTCGGGAGGCTTTTTGGCGCTGGACTGGTGCGATGGCTCTCCGCTCGAGGCGCTGGCCCGGCGCAGTTTCGCCCTGCATGCCGATCTGGCTGAGGAGCATGGCAACCCCTGGGGCTATCGGCGGCTGGAGACCTACAGTGTGGTTGCCAGTGCCAAGCGTGATTTGAGCGTGCTGGCCGGCCGCGCCGCTACCTTGAACTGGCTGCAGCGGGGGGCGCTGGTTCAGGGGCGCCTGGGGCACGAGCAGACGACGGCCCAAATCACGCCGGCGGATTTCACCAAGGGTATGGCGGAGCTGGCCTTCGAACGCGGCGCAGTTATGGAACGCGGCACCGTGACCGGGCTGGCGCTTGCCAGCGATGGATCCGGCGTGCGCGGGGTGGAAATCGATGGCGTTGTGCTGGAGGTGGATGCGGTTGTCCTGGCGCTTGGTCCCTGGATGGCGCTGGCGCGGGACTGGCTGCCCTTGCCTGCCGTTCATGGGCTGAAGGGGCACAGCCTGGTGCTGCGCACCTCAGAACCCGTGCCGGCCCAGGCCCTGTTCGCAGAATTCGAGAACCGAACCGGCGGTCAGGATTCACCCGAGGTCTACCCCAGGCCGGACGGAACCGTTTATTTGTGTGGCCTGTCCGGGCAGGAAGCCTTGCCGGACGATCCGGCGGATGTGGGATCCAGCGAGGACGCCGTGGCGCAGCTGCGCGGCATGGCCGGCGCCCTTTCGCCGGCGCTGGCAGAGGCCGATATTCTGGCGAGCCAGGCCTGCTATCGCCCGGTGACGCAGGACGGGTTACCGCTGCTGGGGGCGGTGCCGGGAATCGAGGGGGCCTTTCTTGCCACCGGTCACAGCGTCTGGGGCATGCTCAACGGGCCAGCCAGCGGCGAGGCGATGGCAGAGCTGATTGTGGATGGCGCGGCGCGCACGACAAGCCTGGACGATTTTGATCCCGCGCGCTTCTACACCTATGCCGGCCATTAGAGACCCGCGGGAATTGGAGGGCCTGGGATTGGATTGGAAAACGGAAGACGGAACGGCCATTGATGTGGCTGCCCATATGTTTGCCGATGACGGACGCATTCCGAACAATCCACAGCTACCGATGCTGGTCTATCGCGGCGTGTTGGATTTGAGCGGGGCCGATCCGGCTGGGGATTGCTTGCAGCGGTTCGCCCGCAACGGCTGGGACCGGGGCTGGCGCAACGGCATTTTTCCCTACGCGCATTTCCACAGCACGGCCCATGAAGCCTTGGGCATTTGTCGCGGTCAGGCGCGGGTTCGTCTGGGCGGCGAAACCGGGATCGAGACCGAGGTGCAAGCCGGCGACGCGCTGGTTCTTCCCGCCGGTACGGGCCATCAGAATCTTGGCGCAACCGGTGATCTGCTGGTGGTTGGCGCTTATCCGCGCGGGCCGGACTGGGATCTGTGCCGGGGTGGGCCTGGCGAACGGCCCGGCGTGCTGGAAGCGATCGCCCAGGTTCCGATGCCGGACAGCGATCCGCTGTTCGGGGAAAAGGGACCCCTGATGAAGGTCCTGACCTAGCGCAATCCGCCTGTCAAATTCATCCGGTACCCTGACCGGCGCGTCATAACAGAAAGTGCAGTTTGACCGATGGACGATCCCCGCAACGATCAGGAAAAAGACTGGGTCGATGCCGAGCTTCAGGACAGTCTCGATGAAGAAATCGAGATGGAGATCGATGACCAGCGTGTTGATGATGAATTGCGGGAGTTGGTTGGCGTCAGGCCGCAATCGTCCATGCCGCGCAAGACCTATTTCCGGGAATTGCTGCGATTGCAGGCCAAACTGGTCGAGATGCAGGATTGGGTGAGCCACACCGGATACAAGCTGGTTGTCTTGTTCGAGGGGCGAGACGCCGCCGGTAAGGGGGGCGTGATCAAACGGATCACCCAACGGCTAAACCCCCGCGTCTGCCGTACAGTTGCCCTGCCGGCGCCGACCGAGCGGGAGAAGCACCAATGGTATTTTCAGCGCTATGTTCCCCATCTGCCCTCAGCGGGGGAAATCGTGCTGTTCGACCGGTCTTGGTACAACCGGGCCGGTGTCGAGCGGGTGATGGAGTTTGCCTCGACGGAGGAAGTCGATCAGTTCTTCTACGACGTGCCGGAATTCGAACGCATGTTGGTCCGGTCCGGCATCAAGCTGGTGAAATACTGGTTCTCTATCACCGATGAGGAACAGCAGCTGCGGTTCCTGATGCGCATCCACGACCCGATCAAGCAGTGGAAACTGAGCCCGATGGACCTGCAATCCCGCATCCGTTGGGAGCAGTACACCAAGGTAAAGGAGGAGATGCTGGAACGCACCAACATCCCCGAAGCGCCCTGGTCCATTGTCGAGGGCAACGACAAAAAGCGGGCCCGGCTGAACTGTATCCATCACCTGCTGGAGCAGGTTCCGTTCGAGCCGGTGCCGCACGAGCCCGTCGCACTGCCGGACCGCAGGTTCAATCCTGAGTATGAACGCAAGGTGCTGTCCAAGGAATTGTACGTGCCCGACGTTTACTAGCGGACATCCGCGACTAAATGCGGCAAATCACCCCGCCACGGCATCGGCTGGCGCCCGTCTGTTTGCCCGCAGCCGCCGGCAACCCGTTTGGTGCTTTACATGCCTGCTCAACTAGGGGCCTATGGGGCATCAATTCTTCCTGCTGACCGCGACACCCTATGTCAAAAAATTTGCGAGGCGCCCTGTGGGCGCTGCTCGCGACAGCTTTGTTTGCCTCCGGCGCTGCGATGTCGAAGATCGCGGCGGTCGATTATCACGTGCTGCAGATCCTGTTCTTTCGGCAGGCGGTGATTTTTCTGCTGACTCTGCCGGTTCTGGTGCGCGGGCTGCCGGGCAGCATCAAGACGAGCCGGCCCGGGTTGCAGGGGGTGCGGCTGGTTGGGGCGTTCGTTGCGCTGTCGATGGGGATTTGGGCGGTGACCGTTCTGCCGCTCTCGACGGCGATCACCCTTGGGTTCTCGCAGGTGTTTTTCGTGTCGCTGATCGCGCTGTGGTTTTTGGGCGAGCCGGTGGGGCGCCATCGCATTGGGGCGGTGATCGTCGGCTTTGTCGGCGTGTTGATCGCCATGCGTCCGGGTATCGACGGGCTGATCGATCCTTACTCGCTGATCCCTGTGGCCGGTGCCTTTGGCGCGGCCGTGGCGATCTGTTGCGTTCGGCGGCTATCGCAGACGGACGACACCGTGACGCTGCTGGTTTACCAGGCGATCTCGTCCGGATTTGTCGCGGGCGTTTCCATGTTCTGGTTCTGGACCACACCGGACTTGCCTGGACTCATTTTTCTGTGTGCTTTGGGCACGCTGGCGGCGGTGGCGCAATGGGCGGGCGTTCATTCGCTCCGGCTGGGCGAGGCCAGCGTGGTCAGCAACATGGAGTATATGAAGCTGATCTATGCGGCCGTTCTCGGCTATGTGCTGTTCAGCGAAGTCCCCGACCTCTACACGCTGGCCGGGGCGGCGATAATCGTCGGTTCATCAGCCTATATTTTCCATCGCGAATCATTGGCGCGAAGGCGGTGATCGAACCTTGAGTGTTTGCGTTGTTGCCCGGGATAGAGTGCGCGGATTGATATGACGGATTTGTCCATTGCCGTGGTCGGGGCCGGGCTGGTTGGCCGACGCCATGCCGCCAACGTAACGGCCTGCGCGCATTGCCGGCTAAGCGCCATTGCCGATCCGTCCGACGACGCAGAAGAGTTCGCGCGGGCGCAGGGCGTACCGTTTTGTTCGTCGCTGGCGGATCTGTTGGAAGCAGGCAAGCCGGACGGGATTATCCTGGCTACGCCGAACCATTTGCATGTCGAACAAGGACTTGCCTGCATCGAGGCGGGCGTGCCGGTTTTGATCGAAAAGCCGGTGGCCGACCGGCTGGATCAGGGGTTAGCCCTGTTGGAGGCGGCCGACCGGGCCGAGGCCAAAGTCTTGGTCGGACATCACCGGCGCTACAGCGCGATCATCGCCAGGGCGATCGAGCAGATCGAACAAGGCGCGCTTGGGCGGGTCACGGCGGTGTCCGTGACGGAGCTGCTGTACAAGCCAGACGATTATTTCGCCGGTCCGAATGCCTGGCGCACGCAACCGGGCGGTGGGCCGGCGCTGATCAATCTGATCCATGACATTGGCAATCTGCGGGCGTTGGCTGGGGAGATTGTCGAGCTGCATGCCCTGACCTCAAGCGCCGTGCGGGGGCATGAGGTCGAAGACACGGCCGCCATCAGCCTGCGGTTTGCCAGCGGCGCCTTGGGCACGATCATCCTGTCGGATACGGCAGCCTCGGACAGGAGTTGGGAACACAGCTCCGGCGAGGATCGCGACAATTTTGCGAGCGCCCGTGTCGATGATGTCGATTGTTACCTGATCGCCGGCACCGAAGGATCATTGGGGATCCCGACCCTGCAGCTCAGGCGGTTCGGTGAGGGTGTGGAGCGTTCCTGGCTCAACCCGCTGGAACGCTCGAGCAGCTCCGTCGATGTCGTCGATCCTCTGGTCGCCCAGATCGTCCATTTCTGTGAGGTCATTCGGGGGAACGCCGAGCCCCTGGTCAGCTTGCGTGATGGTCTGGCCAATCTAGCGGTGATCGAGGCGATCAATCAGTCGGCCCAAACGGGCGAACGGGTTGCGATCAAGCCGCTCTAGCTAGTTTCACCCTATCATCGCCACCAGTTCGTCGACTGCCCTGTCGACGAAGGCCGCGTCTTCGGCGTTGGCGTCGATTTCGATGATCGGGTGGGTGACTTTCTCGCGCAGAGCGGCGAAGAAGCGGGCGTCGGCTTCGGTGTCTTCGAGCGGGCCGCCCGGGACGCAGTAGCTGGACAGGCCCTTCAGCGGCAGCATCAGGCGGGTCGGACCCTTGGCGGGGTTCAGGCGCTCGGCGATGACCTCGGCCATTTTCTCCAGCTCCTCGGCCGAAGTGCGGGGGACCAGGATCACCGGGTTGTGGAAGGCGTATTTGCGGTTTTCGTATTCCGGCGGGACCTTGTTCGGTTCGGCCAGCAGCAAACCGATATGATCGGTGCCGCCGGGGACGACGACTTGGGGCAGACCCAGCTCGCCGGCCACGGTCAGGCGATCCTCGTCGGCGGCGCGGATGCCGCCGAATAGGGCGTCGGTGATATCGCCCAATGCGAAGTCGAAGACGGCCTGGATGATGCCATCCCGCATGAGCTGTTCCATCGCCCGGCCGCCGGAACCGACCGCATGGAAGACCATGGTCTCAAAGCCGTTATCCGCCAGTCGGTCCATTGCCCGCATGGCGCCCTGGGTCAGCGCGCCGAGGTTGGTCATGCCGATGACCGGCTTGCCCGGCGTGAATTCGATGGGGCGGGCGGCGTTCGCCATGCCGGCAACCGCGCCGGCGGCATTCGAAAGAATGGAGCGAGACAGCGGGTTCAGCCCGAGGATGTCGCTGACCGGGAACATCATCGTGATGTCCTTGATCCCGACATAGCCCGAGGTGTCGCCCGAGGCCATGGTCGACAGCATGACCTTGGGAAAGCCATAGGGCAGGGCCTGCATCACCTGGGTGCAAGCGCCGGTGCCCTGGGTGCCGCCCAGGCTGACCATGCCGTGCACCTCGCCGGCGGCAATGGCCTTGAGCAGCAGATCGGTGGCACCGCGTACCATGACGGCGGAGGCGACCTCGCGCGTGGGATCCTTGCGAAGGTCGGCCAGGGAGGTGCCGCCGGCATCGGCGACGGTGGCTGAGGTCACGTTGACGGGCAGGGCCGCATCGCCGACGACGCCGATATCGATCAGCATCGGCGTCGATCCCAGGCGGATGATCTCGTCACGCAGATAGGCGCATTCCTCGCCCTTGGTATCCATCGTCGCGAGGATGGCAATTGTCTTGCTCATGGCGCGGTATCCCTGTTGCGTTTTGATTTATTTGGAGAACTTGAGAGCGGTGAAGGCGTTTGCCGCCTTGCTGACAGCCCGTTCGATGGGCAGTCGTTCGGTTGAGGAGCCGGTCCAGAATCCATGGCCTGAGGTGTTGTCCAGCATGAACTGGGCATCCTCGGGTGTTTCCATCGCGGCGCCATGACCGACCAGGATGACCTCGGGATCGATGGCCCTTACGGCGCAGTAGACATCCTCAGTCTCTGCGGCGGTTTGTTCGATGGTCGTGCCCTTGTCGTAACCGGTGCGGCCACCCTTGGTCGTGCCAGCATGGAAGCAGAAGATGTGCGGCCGGGCGCCTTCGACCAGCGCCAGCGCGTCTTCCTTGTCGAAAGCCAACCCGACGGTGACCATGCCCATTTCCCAACGGGCATGGGCCAGCATGTCGACTTCGTTCTGCAAGGTAACGCCCGCGCTGGTCAGAACCCGGAAAATCTCGCTGTCTTTGTCGACATAACTAATCGACGGGCCGATGTTGGACACCGAGTTGACCCCCATGCGCTGACAGTCTTCCAGCACCATGTGCATATCGCGCAGCGGGTCGTTGGCGTTCAGACACGCGCAAACGAAGGATTTGCCCGATAGGGCCGGCATGATGTCTTCGCGGGTGTAATTCAGGGTCTGGGCATTGCTGTCCAGAATGGGCCACATCATCGACATCGTGCCCATGCCGTTGGCACGAAGCCGCGCGCCGGAGAAGGTGTTGATGCAATCGACGCCGGATTCCTCGAGCAGCTTGGCGACCAGGCCGCTGCCGGCGCTGGCGATCATGATGGGATCGCGCCTGTCCACCTTGGCCCGAAGGTTGGTCAGGATCGTTTCCGGCGAAAGTCGCTTGGTAATCATTTCAGGCCCTTAGCTTGGGTCGTCGTTGATGCGGGTCTAGGCGCGGCGCAGCAGGGCCGTCGGGTCGAGCGGCAGCATGAAATTGCGCGCATGCACATCGACGGCCATCTGGTGCGATTCCGGTTCTTGGTACCTGGATGGCAAGTGTGCGTAACGGCCCTGTAGCAGGCCCGCCGCCAAGGTCAGGGCCATATCCTGGGGGTGCAGCGGGTCATGGCTGTTGCCCAGGACCAAGGCCGGGCAGGTGATTTGGGCCAGATCGCTCATTCTTGTGATGGGCTGATCATCCACCAGCTGCCGGAACAACATGGCCGTCTCGCCGCTCAGGGCCCGCCGCGCCGTCTCACTGACGGACATCGCGGCCAAAGAACTGGCGGTTTTGACCTCGTGATAGGCTGGTAGGGCTTCCAGCCGCTCGACGACCCGATCGATGGCGCTTTCGTCGAGCTCTATGCGGCGGACCGATCCTTGCCCGGCGAGGTTTTCGATCTGCGCGATTAGGTCCAGGTTCGGGCGCGCCGGCTTTGCAAGCCAAGCAGGCCTGACCAGGAACAAACGGTCAACCAACCGGGGTTCATCCAGGGCCAGGCGCAAGGCAATGCCCGCGCCCATGGAGATCCCGCCGGCAATGACGGATTTGATCCCCAAATGGGCCAACAGCGCCCGCGCTAGCCGGGCATAGGCCGCAAATCCGACTTGTTCTTGTAGCGATTGAGCGGGATTGAGCGCTGTTTCGCCATGGCCCGGCATATCGAGAATGATAGCCCGCAGTTCGGGCAAGCCTGCCAAGGCGGCGCGCGCCTGCTCTCTGTCTGCTCCCAGGCCGTGCATGAACAGCACGGGCGGCGCCTCATCTGCGTGACTGTCATTGGCGGCCCGACCGCCGACCAGTTCGTACCGAACTGAAATTCCACCGAAGTCGAACTGTGCCATCGACCTCTCCTGGCTGTCCCTCCATGCCGTTTGGTCCGCGGCCAGCGTCCAAGACGGTCAGTTTAGGATGGAGAGTGTACGCGGAACCGGCGACAAAGGTTTTTGCGCAATGAGTGAATTTTATAATAAATCACTCATCGAGCGGGTTTTGCCAGACCTTGCGATAACGGCGGGGGGTCATGGCAAAGAAGGCGCGGAATTGCTTGGTGAAGTAGCTCTGGTCACAGAATCCGCAACTCAGGGCAACCTTGACCAGAGGCTCGTCCGTGGCCGAAAGCAGTTTCGCCGCCTTTTGCAGCCGCGTTCTCAGAACGAACTCTTGGGGGGATAAGCGAAACAGCTGACGAAAGCGTTTTCGGAACTGGCTGGCCGACAGGTGGGCGATTTCGGCCAATTTGGTGATTTCGATCGGGCCGGCGATGTTGGCTTGAATGTATTCCATCACTTCGTGAAACGGCCGGTAGGTATCGGGCAAGTCGTCCAGCCGGCGCAGAAGCCGCGTGGTTCCCATCAATCCGGCAACTTCGCCATCAGCCGATTGCAGGGGGATTTTGTTGGTTGAAACCCAAACCAGATAGCCGCCATCATCCACGATCAGCTCGGTGCGATTTATGATCGGGCGATTGTTGCGCAGAATATCCAGATCATCTGCGCGGATCGCGTCGGCGATTTTTTGTGGAAAGAAATCATACTCAACAGCGCCCTGAACATCGGCACGATTGGCGAAGTTCAGGAACCGGAGGCTGGCCTCATTGCACGTGACCCAGCGGCAATCGGCATCCTTTACGTAGAACAGGATGTCCGGCAGGGCGTCAAAGATCTCCAGCACCCAGGGCTGGCCGTGCAAGTTCGATAGAAAGGCTGCCGTAGGATCAGCTGTCATCACCTTGGACCATCGTCCGTTGCGGCGAATGCCGTCCGCGAGGGTCGAAAGTACGCCAAGGCGTTAGGCGTTTGCCAGTTGCGACTTGATCGCGTCGATGTCGCCGAGAACCCAAAGATCGTTGATCCGACCGCCCGAGAAGGTGAAGAAGGCCGCACCGGACCAGGTGACTTGGCGTCCGGTCGGGGGAAATCCGAAGAATTCCCCTTGGTGTTTGCCGGCGAAGGTCATGCGGGCGGCAGCGCGCGCTTCCGTCGCAAACAGATCGTCGATGGTGCAGGTGTAGCCGGCAAGCGCGGCGTGGACGGTTCGCATGTAGTCGATAAAGCCCTCGGGTCCCTGCTTTGTCAGGCCAAGCGAGCCTCGGAACGTGAAATCCGGCGTCACGATCTCTCGAGCCAAGGCTTCGTCAGACCGGTTCCACACATCGTCGTAGAAGCGAATGACGAGGTGTTCGGAAGAGATGTTCACAATGGACCACCCAGGTTTGAAAGGCTTTGCTTGACCAGCGTACCAACTTTTAGCGCTAGTACCCGAAAACTCGCAGGAGTTCGCTTGAAAGTTCGCCGCTTCACCCTTCTGAGGGATCATCGTGATTTTCCAGGGGTCACCTTTAAGTGAGTCTGCAATCCGAATCCGTCAGCGGAGACCAGCTGTGCAGCCAGTTTGGCCAGTTGGGCCTGTCCCACGGCGACATTGTGATGGTGCATGCCTCGCTGAAGGCGGTGGGGCCGGTGGTCGGCGGTCCGGCGGTGGTCGTCCAGGCGCTTTGCGATGCCGTCGGGGCGAGTGATCCCTCGGCTGGAGGAACGGTCATGGCCTATGTGTCATGGGATCGCGCGCCGTACGACCAGACGATCGGAGGCCGGTTGCCGCCGCCGCAGGTGCGAGATGCCTGGCCTGCCTTTGACCCGGCGACAGCGGGGACCTATCGCGGGTTTGGTGTCCTAAACGAGTTTATCGTGGTCCACCCGCAATCAAGGCGCAGTGACCACCCCGAAGCCTCGATCGCGGCTATTGGCCGCGAGGCGGATTGGCTGGTGGCCGACCACTGGCTCGATAGGGGTTATGGACCGGGCTCGCCTTTGGAAAAGCTGGTGCAGCGCAGTGGAAAAGTGCTGCTGCTCGGCGCGCCGGCCGATGCGGTGACGGTGCTGCATTACGCCGAAGCCATTGCCGATATCCCTGGCAAGCGCATGGTCGCCTATCACGTTCCGGTGCTGGACGACGCCGGGGCGAAAGTCTGGCGGCGGGTCGAGGAGTTCAACACCAACGGCATTCTGGATTGCTACGACCAGGAACATGGCCCCGATGCCGTCGAACGGATTACGTGCGACTATATCGCGGAGGGGCGCGGCCAGCGGGGGACTGTCGGCCAGGCTGACTGCCATCTTCTCGACGCCCCCGATATCGTTGGGTTCGGCAAAGCCTGGCTTGAAGCGCGGCATGGACCGACGACGCCTGTCGGGCGCGGATGAAGGCGGTCCGTGCGAATGGATTGGTCGGCGAAGCGAACGTGACGCCCCAACGTCATGACACTGAAATGCCGGCGTCGCATTAGGCTGGTTGTTACATCGATCGCATGCGGTATGGCCATCGTCCTATGCCGTCCGAAGTCGTGACCCCGGGCGCCGAACGATCACTTAGCCGGGCCATTGCCATTGGGAGTATTTGATGACCGTGCCGCCTGTCACCCAGATTGCCTCGCACCGGGGCGGCGCCGCTTTGTGGCCCGAAAATTCGGAAAGGGCATTTCGCGAGACGCTGAAACTGGGAGTCGAGCAGATCGAGTTCGACGTGCAGCTTTCAGCCGATGGGGTGCCGGTGATCTTTCATGACGCGACAGTCGACAGGGTGACGGATGGGGAAGGGTCGCTGGGGGCGAAAACTCTGGCCGAACTCAAGGCGCTTTCGATCTTCAGAGACGGCGGGTCGATCATGACACTGGCTGAAGGGGCGGCGATCCTTGCGGAAAGCGAGATCGTGTTGCGCTGTGAAATCAAGCCAGGGGTCAACCTGCAACCCTATGAGGGCCTGGTCGGCAAGACCGTCGCCGAATTGGCCAGGCTGGGACTGATCGGGCGGACCGTGTTCACCAGCTTTCACCTGCCGACGGTTTGCGAGCTGCGTGATAAGGCACCTGACGCGCTGGACCTGATCTGGCTGGTCGCGGTGCCCATTGCTCGGCTGACATCGCCTCAACAGCTGGCCCGGCTGGCGCGAAGCGAGTCCGTTAGTGCCGTCAGCCTGCACCACGACACGCTGGATGATGGAACGCTGGAAGCACTGCGCGGTCACGGGCTGCGCGTGGGCGCTTTTGCCGTGTTGGAAGACGAGACGATCAGCAAGGTCCTCCAGCAGCGGGTGTCCGTCTTTACGACAGACCGGCCGGATGCGGCGTTGCGCTTGCGGCAGGGAAAGTAGCCCCGGCATCGCGAGTCGTTGCAATCGGATCCGATTTGTGGAACAAAATAGGAACAAATCTATTCTGGGAGGCCGGGCGATGAAGCCCAGGATAAGCATGGTTTCGTTGGCCGTTGCCGAGATAGGCCGGTCGATCGACTTTTATGAAGCGGGGCTGGGGTTTCCCAAATTGGACTCGCCGCCCGGCGTGGCGTTTTTCAAGTTGAACGGGACGTGGCTGGGTCTGGCGGAACGAAAGGCTTTGGCCAAGGATGCCGGCATTTCGCCTAGCGGCAGCGGCTTTGCCGGCGTCAATCTGGCCCACAACGTTGCCTCGGAGAGGGAGGTCGACCAGGTGTTCGCCCGAGCCCTGGGTGCCGGCGCGAAAGCGGTAAAGCCGCCGCAAAAAGCCGAATGGGGCGGCTATCACGGCTACTTCGCCGACCCGGACGGCCATTTGTGGGAAATCGCCTACAACCCGTTTTTCTGGATCGGGCCGTCCGACGATTAGGCGGATTGCTGACCGGGCACGGTGTAGGACCAGACGGCCATCTTAGTATCCAGGCCCCTAATTTCCTGGCTTTCCCGCAGAACGAACCCCTCTTTAATGTTGCCGCTGCCGTTGGCTTGTTGCTGCGCTGCGGCCATCAGGTCGTCCGTTGCCGCAAGCTCGACCGCAAGCTGCCGGGTGAGCGACTCGACGCGGCTGGCGATGTTCACCGTGTTGCCGATGACCGCGAATTCCAGGCGGCTGGAACCGATATCGCCCAACACGGCCGGGCCGTAATGCAGTCCGAAGCCGGCATGGATTTCCGGTTCGCCCCTGGCGGTTCTTTCGGCGTTCCAGCTGGTCATCGACCCGACCATGGCGCGGGCGCAGCGCAGGGCGTTGAGGGCGTCGGTGTCGCTGGCAACAGGCGTTCCGAAGGTCGCCATCAGGCCATCGCCTAGATATTTGTCGAGCGTACCGTTGTGGCGAAACACCTCATCACCCATGCGCTGGTGGAACTGGCGCAAGGTGTCGATGACCTCCTGTGGTGTCCGGTCGGCGGCATAGCGGGTGAAGCCGACAATATCGACGAACAGAACCGCGACGTTCTGGGTGCGGATTTCCTTCAGCGGCTCATCATTCTGGGACAGGCTTTCGACGACGTTGGGCGAGAAATAGCGGGCAAGGTTGGCCCGCTCACGCTCAAGGGCCGCGTGCCCCATGACCAGGTCGCCAAACCGCCGGACCGTCAGCGCCAACATGTTGGCGACGATCAGGAAAACGACAACTTCCTGAACTCTCAGCATGAATTGCGGGTCATTCGGATCGAGCACTTCCGCCAGCCGTGCATCGGGCGCCAGCGCAGCTTGGACGGCCTCGGTCAGGGGTTCGTAGCCGCCTGAGAACAGCCAGACGACGCCGACGCCGACGGACCAGACCATGAATGTCATGTTTCCGATCCCTCGCACGGTACGCCATGAGTAGGCCAGCGTGCCGGCGGCGAGGAAAACGTACATATAGCTGAAGCCGTTGAAGCGGAACTGCACCTCAAGCGGCCAATCGACCGGCGCCAAGGGGTTCGGCACCATGATCGCGACCGTCATCAACACGATGTCCGCAAAGATCAGCAGAATCTCGGCGGTCGAGACGCCGACGCGGGCGACACGCAACTGCGCCCAGCCGATAAGAGCGAACCCAATCAGCAAAATCTCGTAGTAGATGACCTCGAACCGCGGATTTAGGAAGGGAAGCATGGCGGCAATGATGGCCAGCGCGATCCAGCGGGCACGGACGGCCAGCAGCATCCCCTCACGCTTGTGGCGTTCGAGGGCCGCTTCGGTGAAGACGCTTACCGTCTCGCTCGATTCGGGCGATTTTGCGCCCGAATCCCCTCCACCAGGTACAGCGGTGTTTGCGGCCATGACGTTGCCTCCTGTCGCCGGGCGCGTGGATTGTCCATTGATGACACGACTATAGCGCGATGGACGGGATAGGGCTCGGGACAGACCGGTAGCTGCCCTCAGGGATCGTCCATGGCGCCGTCCCAATCATAGACGACGATGTCCTCGGTCTCGCGGGCACCGGCCCTGCGATACAGGGCTCGGGCAGCTGTGTTGTCACCCTCTGTAGCAAGCCAGGTACCGATACAGCCGCGCGATCGGGCGATGTCTAGCAGGCCCGTGACCAACGCGGTTCCCACGCCTTGGCGCTGGTGCGGCCCCGCCACATCGACTTCGAGCATGATAAAGGACGGTGGTTTGTCGGGATGTAGGATGATCGCACCGGAGGCAAATCCGATCACCTGTTTTCCCACAAGAGCGACCAGGATTTCGTGGCCCGGATCGTCGAGGAAGGCGGCCAGCTGCGTCTCGTCCACCGGATTGTCGAACACCGTTGCCCCGGAAAGCACGCTTGCGTCCGAAGGCCCAAGGCGGACATAGCGGATCGACCTGACGGCGTCGTCGGAATGATCATTTCCCGGTGGAGCGCAATGTTGATCTGACTTGGAATTCATCTTTGCCGTCGGTGTGAATTGGGCGTTCGCCGGGTCGCCCGAAGGCTCAGCGCTGAACATCCCAAGTTTTTCGTCAAGAACGACGTGCAGCCTGCCTACGCAGTTCTCTTGATGCCATGCTATCGTCAGACCGCAAAATAATCAGAAAGAGGAAGATCATGCCATTTTACCTAGCCCAAGTGTGTCTTTCACGCGATGTTGTCCATGGATACGTCGCCCAGCCAAGCGATCGCACCGCCGTATTGAAAGGCATGGTCGAATCCGTCGGCGGCACGCTCCACCATCTGTTCTATTCGTTGGGCGATTACGACGCGGTTCTGATTATTGAAGCGCCGAACAACAGCGTCTCGGCCGCAATCTCGCTGGCCGCCGCCGATGCGGGCGCCATCTCCAACATCAAAACCACCGCCCTGCTAACGGTGGACGAAGCGGTTGTCGCCATGCAGGCTGCCAGCAAGGCAAAGGAGGCTTACAAGCTTCCGGGCAACTAAGTTGCCGTGACCTTGTGGCAGTGAACGGGGACGCGGTGGTGATGTTCTCATTGCCGCGTCCACGGTCCTAACTGACTGGGTGAACAGGAATGACGGTCGAGTTTCTGCTGACATCGCTGGTGGTGGTGTTGCTGCCCGGAACCGGGGTGATTTACACACTGGCGATCGGGCTGGGCCGTGGTTTCCGCGCCAGCGTCGCGGCGGCGGTGGGTTGCACCTTCGGCATCGTCCCGGCCGCCCTGGCGAGCATCGTGGGGCTGGCTGCCGTTCTGCACACCAGTGCCCTGGCGTTTCAGCTGATCAAATATCTGGGTGTGGCCTACCTGCTTTATATGGCCTGGAGCATCCTGCGGGATGGCGGAACGTTGGACGTGTCCGAAGATAGGGGGCGCGAAAGCATGGTGCGGATTGCGGTCAACGGGACCCTGCTAAACGTGCTCAATCCCAAACTGTCTTTGTTCTTCTTGGCGTTCCTGCCGCAGTTTGTCCCTGCCGGACTGGTCAATCCGACAGGACAGCTGGTGATCCTGGCGGCTGTGTTTATGGCGATGACTTTCGTGGTCTTTGTCATGTATGGCGCCTTTGCCGCCAGCGCCCGCGACTACGTCATTTCCCGCCCAGCCGTGATGCGCTGGTTCAAGCGGGGATTTGCCGGTGTTTTCGGATTTCTCGGGTTGAGACTGGCGCTGGCCGATCGCTGACGGTGGCCGGGAGCAGCCCCCGGGTTACTCGATGATATGTATGCCCTTAGAACGTGGCTATCGCTTGGCTGACGAGGTGAACGGTGGACAGCGTGCTATAGGATGTCGAACGCGCCATCACAAACCGCATCCCAGGGAGAAGCCGCCATGTCGCTCACGCCGATCTTTACGCCACCCTCGGTCGAGGAAATCGAACTGCGGCGAGATCGGGTCCGGGCCGAGATGGAGAAGCGAGGGCTTGACCTCTATGTGGCCGCCAGCCCGGATAACGTCTTCTACCTGACGAACTTTGCCAACTATGTGCATGAGCGGCCTTTTATCCTGGTCATGGGCCGAACCGGCACGCCGCGCTTTGTTGTGCCGAAACTGGAAGTTCCCCATGTGGAAACGCGGCGGGTCGGGCCGCTGGAGCTGGTGCCTTACCGCGAGTTTCCCGCGCCGGAGGGCGAGCGTTGGATCGATTGCTTCCAACCGCTGTTCGGTCCTGGCCTTACTGTTGGTATCGAATCCATATGCCCGCTGCAGATTTTCGAGGCAATCCCGGGCGCGCGCATATGCAGCGATGTCGTTGACGATGTGCGCATGGTCAAAACCGACTATGAAAAGGGGCGCATTGCCTATTCCAGCGAACTGGTCAGCGATGCCCATGCCCATCTGCTGGATCTCGCAAAGCCCGGCACCAGCGGAGCAGAGGTCTCGGGGGCGCTGTCACGCGGCCTGTCGGGCCGGTTGCTGGCCGATACGCCGACCGCCAACCTGCTGGCGACTTCGATTTTCGCGTTCTTTCAACCACCCAGTGTGTCGCACGATCCGCATAACTTTACCGACATCTTTATGGAGATGGTCGAAGGCGGCCCGCACGTGTCGGTCATCAATTGCCGGCTGAACGGGTATGGTGCTGAGATTGAGCGCACCTTCTTTCTGGGTTCGGTGCCTGAAACCGCCAAGGGGCCGTTCGAGGTGATGATGGAGGCGCGCCACCGGGCCCTTGCGCTGACCAAGCCCGGTGCGGTGATGGGTGAGGTCGATGCCGAGGTCAACGCGGTCTTTCACAAGGCCGGGTACAGCGACAATTTATTGCACCGGACGAGCCACAGCATCGGGGTGACCGGCCATGAAGCCCCGTTCCTGGCCGAAGGCTACGACAGGGTGATCGAGCCAGGCATGTTCTACACCATCGAACCGGGCGTTTACCTGCCGGGAATTGGCGGTTTCCGCCATTCTGATACGGTCATGACAACCGAGGACGGCAACCTCATCCTGACCACTGGGCCCGAGAGCTTGGAACAGCTGACCCTGCCGATCGGTTGATGTTTGGACGAGTGATGTTCAGACGAGCGTCAATGCCGCCGCCCAGTCGCGACAGGCGGGGATGGCAAGCTGAGCAAAGGGCGCAGCGACCTCAAGATCAGAGTCCTGATAGTAGCCTTCCTCATGCAGCAGGTTGATGGTGCCCAAGACGTGGCCGTCATAAAGAATCGGTAGGTTGATGACCGCACCGCAGCCCAGGCTTTCGATAATCGTAAAATCGGGAAAATGATTGCGGATGGTGTCGCGATCATTGCCGATGAAGGGCTGGCCACCCTCCAGCACATGCTTGCCCCATTCTTTCAAATCACCGAACGGTTTGCAGCCATGGACCGGATAAGCCTCCGGCTGGTTGGTATAGGTCCGTTCGGCGACGCCCCGATCATGATCCAGGACCATGACGGTGAACAGTTTGTGGCCGATGACGGTGGCCAACTCGGCATCAAGGGATTCGTACAATGGTTTGGGCTGCCCCAACCTTGCAAGGGACGCCGCACAGCGATTCAGCGCGGCTGACCGGGTGGCCGGGTGAGTGATGGGTCTCATTGGTTTCTCATATTCAAGTCAAGTGTCGGCTGACGCTCCGGAATCAACCCGGTTGGGCGAATGTGCATCACGACAATCAGCGTGACGCCGATAAAGATCTCGCGCAGTGCAGCGTACTGCACACCCGCCAACCCGGGAAAAAAGCCCTCAAGAAAGCGTGTGCCCTCCAACACCGCCATAACGAGGAAGGCGCCTACGACGGCGCCGAGATTGTTGCCTGTTCCACCGGCCGTCAAGGCCAGGAAGATGTAGATGGTTATCAACGGTCGAAAGATGTCCGGTGCGATGTAGCTGGTGTAGTGACCGTATAACGCTCCCGCGAGGCCCAATATTCCTGCGCCGATCGCAAAAGCTTGCACTTTGATCACACGGGTTGATTTACCGGCCACGGCTGTCGCCAACTCATCATCGCGAATTGCGCGCAGGACGCGGCCATAGGGGCTGTGGCGCAACCGTTCGGCGAACAAGAAGACGACCAGTACAAACGCTAGTACGATCGCGCAAAAAAGCAGGTTGAACTGGGCGGGCGTCAGCTCTCCCCTCCAGGGGCCTGGAATGCCGGACAGACCGTCGGTGCCCTTTGTCAGCCAAATCTCGTTGGAGGCAATTAATCGGATCAGCTCAGAGAAACCCAGCGTGACGATGGCCAGATAGTCGCCGCGCAGGCGCATCGTGATGAGGGTCAGCACAGCGCCGGCGGCGGCCGTGGTAACAATCGCCACCAGAATTCCGGCCAAGATCGGCAACTTGCCGGATAGGGTGACCAAAGCCGAGGCATAGGCCCCAAAGGCAAAGAAGCCCGCCATACCGAGATTAATGAGGCCGGTCATACCCCAGATGACGTTCAGCCCCAACGTCAACAACGCGTAGATGCCGGCGAATGTGGCGATCGAAATCAGATAGTTTTCCATAGCCTAGTGCGCCCGTTCGCCCAAAATGCCACGTGGGCGTAATGTCAGTACCAGGACAATGGCAATAAAGCCCACTGCGCTCTTGTAGGTCGGGCTAAGCACGATTAGCGAAAGTTCTTCGCCAATACCGACAACCATGGCGCCGATGACCGCCCCGGGGATGCTGCCGAGTCCGCCGACCACGGCGGCCGCGAATATCGGCAGAATGAAGCGGAAGCCGGTTAGCGGATCGATGGAGGTGCCAAGGCCCAACAGCATGCCGCCGACGCCGACCAAGCCCATGCCGAAAAACGCCGTCAGCCGACCGATCGTTTCCGCATTGATGCCTTTCAGGTCGGCCAGCATGGGATTATCGGCCACCGCCCGCATTGCCTTGCCAACGCGTGTAAACGACAAGAAGGAGAACACGGCCGCCATGATGAAGACTGCCAGGGCCAGATTTTCCACTTGCTGGGGACCGATGCGGATCGACCAAAACCGCCAATCCCGCAGGATCGGAAGATCATAACCGCGCAGGTCGTTGCCGAATGCGAATCGGACGACATTTTCTAGCACGAGGGTAAGCGCGATGGAGGCGATTGCCGTCGTCAGGGCACCATGTTTGCGTAAGGGTTTGAGTGCGATCTCGTCGGTGACCGCACCGAACAGGCCGGCGACCAAGAAGGCGAATGCCAGGGCAGCCACCGCCGGCAAGCCGAAATGAACGTTTGCCACATAACCTGCAAAGGCACCGATTGTCGCATGCGAGGCCACCGAAAAGTTCGGAAAGCGCAGCACGGCGAATATGGCGGTGAAGCCGATCGCCGGGATGGCTAGCAGCGTGCCGCTGACGATGCCGTTCACCAAAAGCTGAGGGAGAAGGTCCAGCACCGTGTCGGGTCAACTCGTTTCTTGTTCTTGGGTGTTCTTCTTGAGCCCCGCCGGCCCGCGGCGTCAGCCAACGCCGCGGAACCAACGAGCGGGGGGGCGAATCGTCAGACGCGCTTGTACTCGTTGGGCGCGCCTTCGCTGATCTGCTTGAAAACAAACTGGGTGCCCAGGATGTCGCCGATCTCGTCAAAGTCGCAAGGCCCGCTGGCGCCGGAATAATTCACGGCGCCGCCATCGGCCAGGATCATGAGGCCGTCGACGGCGTTATCGACACTCTCGCCGTCACCCTGGCTGATCGACCGCAGGCTTTCACGAATGGAATCGCCGTTGGAATCGCCCGCCGCAGCCATAGCCAGGATGGCCAGATTGGCGTGGTCGTAGGTCTGCGCCGAGTAGGGATCAACCTCATCAACACCCAGGATGGCCTTGACCTTCTCATAGGCGCTGCTGTCGACGGCCGGCGAGCCTTCCCAGGTATAGATCCCTTCGACGACATCGTTGGGAAGCGCTTCCAGCAGGGAGGCGTTCACCGCATAGGCGGGACCGATGATCTTGCCCTCGTAACCGGCTTGGAAGAGATCCCTCAGCAGGATGGTGCTGTCGGCGACGTAACCGCCTAGCATCAGAAAATCGGGATTGGCCAACATGATCTGATCGACTTCCGAGCGGTAGGTGGTTTTGTCCGCCTCATAGATCAGACCTTCGAACCCGTGCCCGGCGGCCTCGACGATCTCGCCCAGAATATCGATGGAGCTTTGCGCGAAGGGCGTCTGCGGTCCGATCCAGGCGGCGCCGGACATGCCTTCCTCGACCATGAATTCGCCGGCGACCCGAATCTGCAGTTTGCTGTTCGGCTGGGTGCGCGCGATGAAGCCTTCATGGGGCAGTTGGGTGATGCTGTCCGCGCCGGAAACGCAGAAGATCATGGTCTTGCTTTCCCAGCATAGGGGAGCCACAGCGGTGGTGATCGAAGAGGCCCAGGTGCCGAGTATGGCCGATACGCCGTCGACATCGATCAGCTTGCGGGCGGCGCGCACGGCGGCTTCGGGATTGGTTTGCGTGTCTTCCGATGACAGTTCGATCTGCCGGCCCAGCACCCCGCCGGCCTCATTGACCGAGGAGACAACCCCGGCGATGGCATCGCGCATCGACGGGCCGTAGTTGCCGCCCACGCCCGTCAAGGGGTTGAGGGCACCGATCTTGACCGGTTCGCCCTGGGCCCTGACGATCGCCGGGGTCGCCAGCAAGGTCGTCGTCGCGGCGCCGGTCAGCAGCGCGTTTCGGCGGTTCAGTTTCGTATGCAGCATTTCGATGCCTCCTTGGTTGGTACTAAAGGCCCAGAAAGGCCCGGCGCACGTCCGGATCGGCGGCCAGGTCCGCCGCCGGTCCGGTTCGGTTGTTCTTGCCATCGACCATGATGAACGCCCGGTCCGAAAGGTGCAGCGCCTCGAGCGCATTCTGTTCGACCATGACGATGGCGACCCCGGAATCGCGGATTTCGCGAATCGAGTCGAAGAGTTGTTCTGCGGCCGCAGGCGAGAGGCCGGCGCTGGGTTCGTCCAACATGAGCAATTGCGGTTCGACCATCATGGCGATCGCCATCGCCAGAACCTGGCGCTGGCCGCCGGACAGGGTTCTTGCGGCGGATCGGCGCTTTTCTGCCAGCATGGGAAAGCGATCCAGCATGGCGTCGACACGAAGTCGCGTAGCTCCGCCGTCGACATAGGCACCGATTTCCAGGTTTTCACGCACCGACATGGAGGGAAAGACGTTGGCTTCCTGCGGCACGAAGGCGATCCCGCGACGGGCAATCTCGCGGGCGCGCAGGCCGGCGATGCTTTTGCCATCCATTTCGATCGTACCCGCCTGGGGGGCAAGAAGGCCGGCGATGGTTTTCATCAAGGTCGATTTGCCCGCGCCATTGGGGCCAATGATACAGACGATTTCGGCCGGTTCGACATCGATTCCGACCCCTTTCAGGATCATGTCGCCACGCGCATAGCCGGAAACGACACCCGAGGCGGTCAAGAGGCCCATTTCCGGCTCCCCAAATAGGCTTCCTGAACATCGGGATGCTCGGTGATCTCCGTAAAGCTGCCCTGGGCCAGGTGCCGGCCGTTGGCCATAACGATTACCGGGTCGCATAGCTTGGCGATCAGATCCATGTCGTGCTCGATAATCAGGAAGGTGAGGCCGTCCTCCTCCTTCAGCCGGATGAGCTGATCGGCAATTTCCGCAGATAGTTTTGGGTTTACCCCGGCAATCGGTTCATCCAGCAGGATCAGCTTGGGCCGTGTCATCAGGGCGCGGCCGATTTCCAACAGCTTTTTCTGGCCGCCGGATACTTCGTCGGCGCGGTTATTGAGCACGTCGGTTAGTCGCAGCTTTTCTGCAATCTGACGGGCTTGATCGATGAGTTCGTTCTCTCGCGCCTTTGCGTATCCCGGAAGCAGGAACAGACGGCCCAGGCTCTCTCCAGGCTGATCGGTTCCGTAAAGCAGCAGGTTTTCCAGAACCGTCAGCCGCGGCAGGCCGCGCGCAATCTGAAAGGTGCGAACCATGCCCTGACGGGAAATCCGCTCCGGCCGCCAGCCGGTAATGTCCGTGCCATCGAACGTGATGCGTCCGGCGTCGGGCGGAATGACGCCCGAGATGCAGTTGAACACCGTCGTCTTGCCCGCGCCGTTCGGTCCGATAAGCCCGGTTATGGTTCCCTGGTTGACCTCTAGATGGGCTGATTGGATCGCCTGGACGCCATAAAAATTGCGCGACAGGCCCTCGACGCGCAAAAGCGGCTTTCCTTGAGGAGTCAACCTGTTGCTCTCTTGCTGATCCACCATCGATGCCAATTCGCCGTGAGCCTTTCCAACGGTGCCGTTATTTTTTGTCACGATCGATTGCAGCATCGCGAGGGGTGCCGTCGAAGCACCCCGACCGGCCAGTACCTAGTCTGCACCCGTGCCGCGTGAAGTCAATCTACGCCCGCCACGGAAAGGTGAGGCAGACTCACTCTGCCCATGCCACCTTGGTGGCAATCTCCTGGGCAATCTCGGTTGGCAGGCGATCTTCGGTGGAAATGCGAAAGTCGGCAAAACTGACGTGTTCGAGCTGGCCCGCAAGCTCCAGGGCCCGTCTTTCGTGCCAGTCCCGTGCAGATCCGATCTCGCGCTTGCGCACACGGGACAGCAGTGTCGAACCGGGTGCGTGGAGCTGACAAATCGTGACCGGATAAATGCCGGTTGCCTCGCTCAATCTTTCCCCATCCCCCGGCGTTTCCATAACCCGGGCGACGATCAGGTTTTTCGATCCGTGGTTTTGGAAATTTGTCCAAACCAGCGAGAGATTCGCCAAGGCCAGCTTGCTGCCGAACGGGTCGTCCGGATTGCGAGGGAAACTGTTGGTCAGCCCGTCGAGATCGATGAAGCTGTGGGCGATGGCCTGGCGTTCCAGCACACTGCTAAGCTCGCTTCCGATCGTGGTTTTGCCGACACCGACCGGGCCGCTGATGACCATGAGTACGGGTTGATCACCGGCCATATCTGGTCCCCCTGTCACATTGCATGGCAGGTCTGATAGGGTGTCTCAGGTGCCGGCGCAACGGCGCGGCTCACTTTCCGGAAATCGATGATGATCACAGACACCAGCCTGTGGCCGTGACCGCTTCGGCCCAAAAAACGACGCCGGTCCAGACGTCAAACCTTCGAGGCATTGTCCTGATGGTCTTGGCGATGTCGGGATTTGCCGTTGGCGATGCCTTGATGAAGCTGGCGTCCGAAGGCGGCTTTGACGGGGCCAGCGTCGGCCAGATGTTGGCTTTTCAGGGCCTGTTCGGCTTGGGACTGTTCGGGCTGCTGATGCGCCGCGCAGGTGAACGGCTTACCCGGGACTTGGTCTTTGATCGGGTGGTCGTTTCGCGGACGATCAGCGATGTCGTCTCGGCAATGGCTTTCATTACCGCACTGACCCTCATGCCGGTCGGGAACGCCTCCGCAATCCTTCAGTTCCAACCCATTGTCGTGACGATCGGAGCGGTGGTCTTTTTGGGCGAAACGGTGCGCTGGCGCCGATGGAGCGCGATCGCCCTCGGCTTTATCGGCGTAATGATCATCATCCGGCCGGGAATGCAGGGATTTACGAGCGCGTCCTTCTATGTCCTGATCGCTGTTGTCGGGCTGACCGCGCGCGACTTGCTGACCCGCGTGCTGAACCCCCGACACTCGACATTGGCGGTTTCGTTTTTCGTCTGCACCGCCATCATTCCCGCCGGCTTGGCGCTCCATTTCGTTAGCGGGTCGGATTGGCACGTGTCCCAAGACCGATTTTTGTATCTATTGGCGTCCAGCGGGTTCGTCATGGGGGCATACTACGCCCTGACCCAATCTCTTCGGGTTGGAGAAATCTCGGCGGTTGCACCCTACCGCTACACCAGGTTGGTTGCCGCGTTTTTGGCTGCCTATGTCTTGCTCGGGGAGAGGCCCGATCATTTAACGCTCGCGGGATCAGGCTTGGTCGTTGCCGCGGGGCTGTTCGTGCTTTATCGCGAAAGAGCCGGCGGCAAGGCTGATCACAGCAGCGCTGGGCCGACCTAACGGCGGGAAAACGCAGCCGAATGGGATGTCAAAAGATGGCGACAATCGGGGTTTGGCCGCGCCTTGGACTGAGACGGATCGCGATCGGTGGCCTTCTTCTGGCGGCAGTCGGCCTGGCTGGTTGCGCGCAAGCGGTCGTTCCCCTGATCCTGAAGGAACAGGATTCCTCTAGCACGCCAAGCGATGAAACGACCCTGATCAACGCCGACGGTGCGCAGTTCGACGTCGATCAACCGGCCGCCGCGCTGCAATTCGAGGCGGGTCCGCCTGGCAAACCGGCCAAGACGTTGATCACGCTTTTGCATGGCATGGGCCCCTATCCCGCAAAGGCCGATTGGGAAATGGCTTTCGAGAGGCTGGCCGCCCATCATGATGCCAGCGTTTTGCTGTTCCACTGGCCGTCTTGGATCAACCTTCGCACGCTGCCAACGGGCAACGCGGATGCGAGCGGTCCAGCATTCGCCACCTACCTTGGGGCTCTTGCCAGCCTGCAGCATCTTGAGGGTTTTGAGGCCCAATTTGCCAAGCGATCACTGATCGTCCACTCAATGGGCGCCCGCGTGCTGAGAAGCGCGCTAGAAGGCTACAGCGGTGGCCTGCCCGCCAATTTGTTCAGCTCGATCATCTTCGTTTCGGCGGAGGTCGATCTGGCGGGGCACGCGGGCTGGCTCGAAAAGATCGACTTCGCCTCTAACGTCTATGTACTGGTCAATGGCCGTGACGATGTCTTGGAGGCGCCGACCCAATTTTACGGGCGCAACCGGCTGGGCGCCAACCTGACCACGGTCGATGGAGCACGAGAACCGCTCGCCCGTAATGCCGTCTACATAGGAACGGATGCGGGGTCGCGTTGGCACAGCTATTACCTGACCCGCCGCAGCGACACCTTGGCGCGGCTTTTTGTCTGGATGGTCGCCGGCGCCGGCCCAGAAGATTTCGGCCTGTTGCTGAAGTCCACGGACAAACCAAACGTCTTCGATCTTGTCGATCAGACTCGCTAGCCAGTTGGCCCTTGCGGGTTTTTGTGCGGCATGACGATGGTGCGTTGCCTTGGCGTCAGACGATCGAGCAGGGCTTGGCTGGGCCGGTATGGGTGGCGGAAAAACCCCCAGCTTGGTCCGTAGCGATAGACGGTAATGCGCCGCTGGCCCGGATTCACCCGGGCAGCGGATCCGTGCATGATCGCATCGACGAACAGGATGGCATCGCCGGCCTTTAGATGCACCTCGATCGCCCCGGTAACGCCATCGACGGAGGTGGCGGTGTCAGCCATCGCGGCCCGATCGAATTCCGGATGTTTGATGTTGGATTTGTGGCTGCCGGGAATGACCATGGTCGCCCCATCGCCGGGGCCGATATCGTTCAGCGCCGTGAGGATGTTGATCTGGCCGCAGTGAAACCGGCCGTCATGATAGCGGAACTGGCAGCGGGTCACCCTTTCATGGCCACCAGAATGGATGCCGATGGCCTGGCCCGGCCCCCGGATCGAGGCGAAATTCTCGTCGATGAAACAGGGGCCATGGTGTCCATCGAAATTCCCCAGGTCGGTTCCGATGAAATGGATGATCTTGCTGATCCAGGAGGGATGGTCGATCAGCCGTTCGAAGGCCGGCCCGGCTTCGTAGATCTGTTGCAGGTTCAGACCTTCATGAGCGCCAGTGAAATTATGCCCATGCACATGGCCGTGCCACTGCCCTGGTTCGCTGTCCTGCATGGAATCCAAAGCCGAATTGCACGCTGCAACTTCTTGGGCGGAAAGGGCGCCCTTCAGAACCAGAAACCCGTTCAGGTCGAACAGATAGCGCTCCATTTCGGTGGGTTTCTCGGCGGCGGAAGCAGCCGCTAGGGGGGCGATATCGTCCATGGCACCCTGCTTTTTTGGTGTAGCTGGTGGCAAAGCATCGTAAAATTCTGCGTTCGTTTCTATTCTGATTGTGATGCGGAATATGGATTTATCGTGCAACCCTTCGAGATTGAACATCTGAGTCCCCGGATTGCGTCACCGACGGACGCGCCGCTGCATTTGGCCGAGGTTGGTTTGTTCAGGTCTCATGGCGGTTTCCGCTGGGAACAGGTCGCAAGCCGCCTGGCGCTGCACTGCATCCGGGCGGGGGCAGGGGTGTTCGAGGAAAACGGCGTGGCGGCACGGGCGGGCGAGGGAGATCTGGTCCTGTTCCGCCCCGGCCGGCATTACCGCTACTTCGATTTTGCCGGTGCCGCTTGGCGCTATGATTTCCTGATGCTGGAGGGGGCGCTGCCCAGGGGTTTGCTGGAAGATGGGGCGTTCCTCGGGCAGAAACCGCGGCTTTGGCCGACCCTGGAGGCGGCCATCGATACCTATCGAGCGAAGGCCGTGCCGTTCGCAAGCGCGGTGCGCCTGGGCTGGTCGATCATCGAAGCGTTGCAAGTCGGTGTGCCTGCCCCCTCGATCGACCTGCCGGACGCCGTTCGCAATTTCGTTGCCCGTCGCGAAGCGCCGTTTCCGTCCGTGCAGCAGGTCGCCGCCCATCTTGGGATCGATCGGTCGACGCTCTATCGAAAGTTTCGCTCGGCGACGGGCCAGTCGGTAAAATCCTGGCTGGATGGCGAGCGCATGGCGCGGGCCGAACGGCTTTTGCGGCAGTCTAACGCCACGGTCGGCGAGGTTGCGTCGATCTGCGGTTTCCGTGATCCGCTCTATTTCTCGCGCGCCTTTTCCAAAAGCCACGGCCAGCCGCCGGGACGGTGGCGTGCGCAATCACAGTCGGCAGGGGATTGACGCGGCTTCGCCTTTTCGTGGGAGTTCTGGCCGTGATGGACAGCGGGACCACCGTGCGGCGTCCATTTCCCTGCCGTTGTTATCCACCGCGATCGTTCCAGCCTGGACGATTGGTTCCGTGCCCGGGAGCTGTATCTGGACGGGCGCAGACGCTGGTACCCGTGACGAGTACCGCGCCGTGCGGTTAGGCGGCCGTCGGGGATTCGAGGAGGGACATTGGCTCGCCGACATAAGGCGGGGAGAACTGATAGCCGAACCGCGCGCATAGCTGGTGGTCCGACGCGTTCAGGGGTTCCAGCACATCGTCCTTGTCGGTAACGGTCTCTTCCCACTTTGCGAAATAGCGCTGGTTGCGATCCCGAACCGCCTCGTGTTGCTCGCCCGCGCTCAGTCCGAGAAACTCAAAGATTTCGGCCATCGTGCTGGCGGGATCTGCCACAAGATCCTCGTATCGGATCAACGTCCAGTTCTGAATATGGGGCAGGTCGTCCACGAACAGCCGATGGGCTTTCACCCAATGGGTCATCACCCGGTCCAGGCCGATCCCGCTGCGCCGAGTCCAGGCAAAGGTGCTGAGGCCGGAAACGATCGGGTGACGCACGATAAAGACAAACCGGCAGCCCGGCAAAAGAGCCTGCAAAAACCGGGATCGGATCAAATTGGTCGGCGTTTTTTCCAGCAGGAACGTTCGGTCCAGCTCATAGTATGGCGCCCACTCTCGCAGCAGCTTGTCGTGATTAGCGTCCGACACCAAAGGCGATGTTTCGGTCATATGGGCCCGAGGGTGGAAGGCGAACTGACCCGGCCCGCCGGACTCCGCTTCACGCGGGTAGACCGACTGGAGGTACTGACCCTCATCTTCCGGGACACGGGTATTGGCGAATCCGCTGATGTCCGGGTGGGCGCGCAGAAGCCGATGTAGGATTGAAGTCCCACTGCGATGCAATCCGGCGACAAAGACGAAGCGATTGCCGTCAATGTCCGGGGTCGTCTCCAGCGGCCGCTTTCTGGGAAGGACCAAGCCAGGATTTCCGGCAATTTTTCGGGCGGCGCGATACAGCCTGCCCAGTGTCGGAGCCATGGCGGGCGCTCCTTACGCAAAAGCTACGCTGCGCGACCCGCCTAATTGCTGGTCTCGGCACCGTGGATTGGAACATGACCGAACATGCTCGTTTCGACCAAAGTCGCACTGGCACCTGCCAGGCATTCTTCAGTTTAGAGCCGCGATGGTCCCTCGAAATAATCGGGCGCGCGATCGCCTCGGCCGACCATAAGCACCAGCCACTTATCGCGTGATTTACGCCGGTGCCCACCACATGAAATCTACTGCGAATCAACCACCGCCACGTTAACGGCGAACGTGAAATTGTGTAACAATTTTTGTAAGTTAGCTGAACTTTGGTCCAAAATGCTGAGGGTTCCCGCAAAGGCTGTATTTGGCGGGGCGTGGGAGCCTCTGTTCTCCTGATCAATGCGGCGTTGGCTTGCCTGGCGTTTTGATCGCCTGCTGGCCTCCCTGACATTCGCTTGCGATCGGCCTCCTCTTCGATCCGGCCCCTTTCGATGCGGCCAGCGCGGCGGACCAAATCCCGAACCTGCCGATTGAACGGCCCCCTCTCGTCGCCGTTGCGTCATGCAGCACGGGTCAGTTGTTCCGAACCGATGGATGGGGGCAAGTGTTCAGGCTGCGATAGCGGCAGTCTCGCGATCGCCCTTTCGGACCAATCATCGGCTCGCCGGTCCAAACCACTTTCCCAGAAGTATTGACGTTTCGCGCTATTCGAGGGTGCGCGCGTGTTAGGGAGAATTCCCTCTCACGCGGTCGCGGTTTCAAGAAAACCGGTGCTGTTGACCGAAACGTAAATCCCCGTCAGCATTCGCCGAAATGGCGCGCCCACGACGCATGCGACGTCACCGTTTCTTGACAGCGGTCATGCCAGCGCCATAAGTAACTAATTGGTGAATAAGGCGTGAGGCTATTCCGCGTCACGCCTAAATTGGGAGGAACATAAATGTCGCACATCACACGCACCGTAACCGCAGGCGCCGCTGGTCTGGCGATGGCCATGAGCCTTGCCCTGTCGGCCCAGGCCGCTGAATGGCGGGGTTGGAACATCCATGTGGAGGATTATCCCAACACCGTGGCGATGGATAATTTCGCCGAACTGCTGGCGGAAAAAACCAACGGCGAAATCACGCTGAGCATGTTTCACGGCGGCACGTTGGGTAATCAGCCGGACGCCATCGAGCAGGTGCGCGCCGGCGCTTTGGAAATCGGCAATTTCAACCTCGGGCCCATCGGCCCGCTTGCCCCGGAAGCCAACGTCGTTTCCCTGCCGTTCATCTTCAAGGACATGGACCACATGCACCGCGTGCTGGATGGCGAGGGCGGTCAAGCGATCTCCGACGGCATGGCCAAGGTCGGGCTGGTGGCGCTGGCTTGGTACGATTCCGGCGCCCGGTCGTTCTACAACTCCAAAGGGCCGATCAACACGCCGGCCGATGTCGAGGGCCTGAAGGTTCGCGTGATGAACAACGAGCTGTACTCGGCCATGATTTCCGAGCTTGGCGGCAACCCCTCGCCGATGGCCTTCGCCGAGGTTTATCAGTCGCTGAAGACCGGTGTGGTCGATGGGGCCGAGAACAACTGGCCATCCTATGAATCGACCGGCCACTTCGAGGTCGCTGGTTACTATTCGCTCAGCCAGCATCTGATCATTCCCGAATGCGTCTGCATCAACGCCGATGTCTATGCCGGCCTTTCCGATGACCATAAGGCCGCCGTGCGGGAAGCTGCGGTCGAGTCCGCCACGCTGCAACGCGAGCTGTGGTCGCAGCGGGCTTTGGCCAGCCGCGAAAAGGTGATGGCCGCCGGCGTTGAGTTCAACGAGATCGCCGACAAGGCGCCGTTCCAGGATGCGATGGCCCCGGTCTACGAGACCTATCTGGCCGCCAATCCGGACGTGAAGTCGCTGGTCGAGCTGATCCAGAACACGCCGTAACGGGCGCGTTGGTTTGAGTTGGAAAGTGCCGGGCGATCATCGTCCGGCACTTTCGCTTTGAGCTGATCACCATGGCCAACCAATCGGAAAACAACCCGCCCGGGCCGCTGTTGGGCGCCTTCGAGACCCTGCTCGATGGCTTGGCGTTTGTCTGCAAGGTGCTGACCGGCGTCGGGCTGGTGACGCTGACCTTGATCTTCAGCTGGCTGGTGTTCGGCCGCTATGTGTTGAATGACACGCCGACCTGGGTTGAGCAGGTTTCGCTTTTGCTGGTGATGCTGATCACCTTCCTGGGGGCGTCGGTCGGCATTCACGAAAGCACGCATCTGGGCGTTTCCTACTTTCGTGACCTGGTAAACCCCCGTGTCCGAACGGTATTTGTGATCATCACCGATGTGGTGATGGCGGGTTTTGGCTTGCTGATGGCCATCTATGGCTACGAGCTGGTGCTGTTCAAATGGGGGTCCCTGATCCCGCTGCTGGGCGTGCCGGAAGGATTGCGGGCCGTGCCGCTGGCCATCGCCGGCGGCCTGATTTTCCTGTTTTCCGTTGGCCATTTGATCCGATTGGCCCGTGGCGCGGACCTGCGCACCAGTTTGGACGAGTAGATGGGACTTGCGCTTCTTCTGGGGCTGTTTGCCGTCGGCGTGATTGTCGGCACGCCGGTGGCTTTTGCGCTCGGGATCGCGGCGGTGACGGCCTTTTGGTTCGAAGGGCTGCCGCTGACCATTGCCTTTCAACGCATCATCGCCGGCGTGAACGTCTTTTCCCTGCTGGCCATCCCGTTTTTCATCTTTGCCGGCGAGCTGATGTTTCATGGCGGCATTGCCATGCGACTGGTTCGCTTCGCCTCCGCCGCCGTTGGGTCCATTCGCGGCGGGCTGGGCGTGGTGAACGTGTTTTCCTCCATGCTGTTCGGCGGCATTTCCGGATCGGCCGTGGCGGATGTTTCGGCACTGGGGTCCATCCTGGTGCCGGTGATGAAGCAGAAGGGCTATGACGACGACTATGCGGTAAACGTCACCGTCACCTCCTCTATCGCCGGGATCATGATCCCGCCCAGCCACAATATGATCCTGTATGCCGTGGCGGCGGGGGGCGGCATTTCCATCTCACAGCTGTTCATGGCGGGGGTCGTACCCGGCGTGCTGATGTGCGCCTGCCTGGCATTAGCGGCCTATTTGATCGCCGTGCGGCGGGGATACGGGGCGGAGCCGTTTCCTGGCTGGACGGCGCTGTTGGTCACCTTTTTCAATGCGCTGCCAGGACTGTTCACGGCCGTTATCATCGTGGGCGGCGTGTTGTCCGGTATCTTCACGGTGACGGAAAGCGGGGCCTTCGGCGCGCTTTACGCCATCTTGGTGACTCTCATCGTCTATCGCAGCCTGAATTGGGAGAACTTCGTCACGGCGGTGACGCGGGCGGTGCGCACCACAGCCATGGTGATGATTCTGGTCGCTTGCGCGGCGGCCTTTGCCTACATGCTGACCTTCTATCGGGTACCGGACAAGACGGTGATGTTCATGACCGGCCTGACCGAAAACCCCATCATGATCCTGCTGATGATCAACGTTACCCTGCTGATCCTGGGCATGATCATGGACATGGCGGCACTTATCCTGATCTGCACCCCGATTTTCCTGCCGGTCGCCGCCAGCCTGGGCATGGACCCGCTGCAATTCGGCATGATGCTGATGATGAACCTGGGCCTAGGCCTGTGCACCCCGCCCGTGGGGGCCTGCCTGTTTGTCGGCTGCGCGATTGGCGAGACCAAGATGGAGAAAGTCGTGAAAACCATCTGGCCGTTTTATCTAGCCATTCTGGTTGCGCTGATGCTGACGACCTTCGTGCCGGCGATTTCGATGACGCTGCCGGGACTAGTGAATTAGTTGTTTTCGTAATCTGGCCGTGCCGCTGTCGATTGTTCCTGGCGGCAACTACTTACCGATTGCCATCGCCTTCACCGGTTCGGAAACATTGTGCAAGTCCAAGGCGCCAAGCGATTGCGCATCTCCGTCACCGCTGGCGATTGCGGCTGACGCAACGATCCGATGTCCGGCGGGTTTGCCGTATTCAGCCAATCGGGCGGCGACGTTGGCCGCCTTGCCGATCACCGTGAAATCGAGCCGCTCCTGTGAGCCGATATTGCCGTAGGTGACGCGGCCGAAATCGATGCCGATGGCGCAGTCGATGTCCTTGGTCGGCTGGGTGGCGCCGTTGCCGCCTGCGGGTTCACGGAAATGTTTGACGATCTGCTTGGCGGATTCGAGCGCTTGGGTGCTGGCGGCCTGGGCATCCTCGCCGGCCGGGAAGATGGCCAGCACGGCATCGCCGATGAATTTCAGGACCTCGCCGCCATTGTCGTTGATGATTTCCGTTGTGCCCTCGAAGAAGCCGTTCAACAGGTCGAGATAAGCGGCGCGGCCCAGTTTTTCCTCCAGGGCGGAGGAATGGCGCAGGTCGCAGAACAGGATGGCGGCGTCGATCTCGTCCCCGTCGCCCCGGCGAATCTCGCCACCAAGAACGCGGGCGCCGGTGCGCTTGCCCAGATAGGTTTCCAGCAGGCTTTGGGCATTCTCCTTGAGGGCAAAGACCTCGTAGAACCGGCTGAGCGCAAAGGAGCTTTCGAAAATCAACCCGAGTCTGGGCGTGCTAAAGCCCTCGGGATGATCGCCGGTCAAGGTCATCACATTGATCTGCCCGTTGGAGAAGGGCAGGGGCATGGCGACATAGTCGGTCGCGCCAGCGGCCCTGAGGTCACTCATAATCGGAAAGCTGAATTCCGCCTCGTCCTGGTCGAGTCGTTGGCGCACCCCGCCTAGCCCGTTGGAGACATGGCGCATGGGGCTGTTGACAAAGCGCGGATCCGTCAGCAGGTCGTAGGAGGGTCTGTAACTCTCGACCTCGTCCTTTTCCTTGGTCCAGATGATGTTGCGGCCGGCGATCAGCGGGTGAAGGGACCAAATCAGGACGCTGATGCGAGTCAAGGCAACACCATCTTCGATCAGCTTGCGTGCGATAGCGCCGGTCAGATCCTCCGGCGTTTTGCACAGCCAGGCCTCGCGCATCACCCAATCGACCAGCGGCCCGGTGATGTTACCGCTGTCGGTCTGATGCAGGATGTTCTCGCCGAGATCCAGATCGGTGATGACGCCCGGCATGAAACTGACCAAGCCTTCGATGTCGCGCCCATCGCTGATGGCCCGGTTGTAGGCCCAGGCGGCGTTTTCGACGCGCTCACCATCGGCATCGAGATGGCTGTACGTCGCGGTACCCTTAAACGGGCAGAATGTCCGCAGGTCCGATGTTGGGTCGAGCTGTACCTTGATGTCCGACCGTGGAAAATAGAGGGCCGGCGGCAGGCGCGTTTCGTACAGCACCATGGCGTGCTCGCTGGCGGCGATCACGGTGCCGTTGCGATAGGCGGTGACGCGGCCCATCAGCGGCTCGGCGTGGATGCCGTAATCGGTGGCTGTCATTTGAGACGGATCGGTCATTGCGTCCCCAATATGGGGCGGCGCTGGGCCGGCTGCAAAAATTCGGCGGGTCAGCTCACCTGCATCTGGATGCCGAGGGAGGCCAGATCGCGCCAAAAGTCCGGGTAGGTCTTACCGGTGCAAGCCGGGTCCAGGATGGTGATACCGTGTATCTTCAACCCGGCAAGGGCGAAACTCATGGCGATACGGTGATCGGCATAGGTTTCGATCTCGGCCGGGTGGGTTTGGCCGGCGAGTTCCGGATCGCCGTTGACGACCAGATCATCGCCCTCCTCCCGCGCGAGGCCTGGGCGGATTCGATTCAGCTCCGTGTTCAGCGCCCGCACCCGGTCGCATTCCTTGACCCGAAGATTGGCAATGCCGGTAAAGCGGACAGGGGTGGCGTTGAAAGCGGCCAGGACAGCGATGGTCGGGATCGCATCCTGCATCTGCGAGCCTTCGATCTTCGCCGGCATATTGGGGAACTGGGCGATGACGGCGGCGGCCTTGGCGTCGGGTTGGGTAAAGGCATCGGGCTCGCGGCCCAGATCGATCACCCCGCCCGTAAGCGCGCTCGCCCCCCATAGATATGTCGCGGCAGATGCGTCCGGTTCGACGGCCAGCTCCGCAGCGCGATAGCCGGTTGGCTCAACGCGCCAGACCCCATCGGATGGGGCTTCGACGTCAGCGCCAAAGGTGGTCATGGCGGCCAGCGTCAGGTCGACATAGCCCCGCGCCCCGATCTTGTTGCCGGTCAGCGCGACTTCTACGGGCCCCTTGGCCAACGGACCGATCATCAGGAGGGCCGAGACATACTGGCTGGATAAGCCGCCGTCGATTTCTGCCCGCACGCCATTGGCCGCGCCGAAAGATCCGGTTCCGCGTACCGTCACCGGCGGGCAGCCATCGGTGTCGGTCGCGTCGATGCCGATGGCGCGCATGGCGTCGACCAGTGGTCCGATCGGACGCAGCCTCATGTGCTGATCGCCATCGATCACGACCGTTCCGTTGGCCAGCGCGACGGCTGCCGAGACGAAGCGCGTGGCCGTGCCGGCATTGCCAAGCATTAGCGGTTCCGCGGGCGCTGTAAGCGAGCCATGGGAGCGGACGATGAAGGTTTCGGCATCCGGCTCGTCGATCTCGATTCCCATCTGTCGCATCGCGCGGGCCATCAGGGTTGTATCCAGGCTTTTAAGAGCACCGCCGATATGGCTGGTGCCTGGCGCCAGGCTGGCGAGCATAAGCGCTCGGTTCGTGATCGATTTCGAGCCGGGTGGGGCGATGCGCCCAACAAGAGGTCTGTCCACCGGCTCGAGCGTCAAGCGGGTGGCGTCCTGAATTCTGGCAAGGTCTGGCATGGGGGGTCGTCTTTCAAAACAGGCTAATCGAGCCTGGGTGGGCCTTGCAGGGACAGGTTTAACCCAATCGGATGTGGCGCGCACCTGCCTAGATGAAGGCACCGCCCATTTGAACGCCTGACGCGCGATCCTCCAACCATCGCCGCCACGCCGGCTCCTGGTGGAAGCCCAGAATCGTGTGGCCACCTTCAAACTGGTGGACGGGCTGGAGCAGCAGGGTTCGATGATCCATGCAATCGACCGTCACCTTACGGTAGAATTGGGTGGTCATGTGCGGGCGGTAGATGCCCGGCTGGCATATGGCTCCAGTCCAACTTGCCAGTCCAAACTGTAAGTCTTTGAACGAAAGGCTGGATCCGAGAAAGGCCCATTGCGCGCCGGGAATGGTCGGACCAAACTAGCCGCGATTCTGATTGCGAACTGGAGTTTATCGGTGCCCGAGCGCGCCTTTTTGAGTTTCGACACAGCCATCGACCAAGTGCTGGGCGATATTTCCGGCCTGAAACTGGTCGATATCGGCTGTGGGTCAGGGGCTATCACCCGAAAATTGGCCCAGTTCGGCGCAACCGTAACGGGTATCGATCCCGATACCGCGGCCATCGAGCAGGCGCAAGAAGAGGAAGGGGGGCCGACTTATCGTGTCGCCCATGCCGAAGAGCTTGGGTTGCCGGACGGCAGCTGCGACATCGCCTTTTTCTCAAACAGTTTGCACCATGTCGACGATATGGCGGCCGCGCTGGCGCAAGCCTATCGCATCGTCAGTCCAGGCGGCCGCATCGCGGTTATGGAACCCGATGCTCACGATCCGTTTTTGCCGGTGATGCGCTTTGTCGACGACGAAACGGCCCAGTACGAGGCGGCGCAGAAAGCCGTCCAGGCTTTGGCCGTCAGCGGCGGAGCGTCGCTGGACCGGTCGTTGGTCTATGCCGGGAAGTTCCGGGTCGGCAGCCCACAGGAGCTGATCGACAGTTTGAAACAGGTCGATCCCAACCGGTCACTGGATGATGCGGACCGGCCCGCCTTTGAGGCCGCTTTTGACACCGCCCTGAAGTCGGATGATGAGGGCGGCTATCTAGAACACTGGCAACGCATTGACGTGCTCAAGCGCGTTTAACGAGCAACGCCGTCGCCTGACGCGTTGTGGATAACCGATCAGCTGCCTAGCAACAGCAGCCGGCGGTTCAGCGGTTGAGTCGGCCGGAAGTATCCGATGAATACGGCCTTGAACGCTTCAATCTGGGCCGTCGACGCCCCGATGGCGTCGGCGTAAACCACCCAACTTGCAATCTCGCTGCAGGGCGGCGTGGTGAGCGACCCGCTGTAGCGACAAAAGGCGGAACCACGCGGCAACAGGGCTTGCGGGGCAAATCCGGCCGATGTGACCGCCGAACAGCAATCTGAGCGGGTGCGACAAGCATGTGCCCGCAAAGTCCGAACTTTGTTACGGCAAGGCGGCGGATTAGGGGGCTTTACGCAGCAAATATCCCCTGCTGGTGCGGCTTGGCGGGCCGGAGGCAAGGCTTAGCCGTTCCAAAACGCGCAGCCCGGCCGCATTGGCCATCTGTTCGACCTGTTCCTCGGAAAACCAGCGATGCTGCCAGCGCAGCCAGATAATCCATTGGCACCAGTGCGGACGGCTGATGACCAGCAGGGCTGAACCGCCCGGTTTGATAAGCTTGGACATCCGGCAAAAGGCCTCGGCTGGATCGGGGCAATGCTCGATCAGGTGGGCGCACAGCACCAGGTCAAAGTGCTCGTCGGGGGAGAGTTCCGACAGGGGAGCGTGCAGCGCCTTTACGGTCATGCCGGACCCGGCCACCTCTTCCACGGCGATTTTCGCCTGGTCTAGCATCGCCGCGGAGTTATCGATCAGCGTGAGGTCGGCTGGAATGCCCGAAACTTTGCAGTAAGAGGCTGCCAAATCGCCCGTGCCCGTTCCGACATCGGCGACGGAAGGGAAGGGGCGGCTGGGCAAGGCACGGCGCACGAGATCTTCATATGCCGCGCGATAGCCCAGTTCATGGATTTTGTCGCGCCACCAGCCAGCGGCGGAATCGTAGCGGCTTTGAAGGTCGGTATGCTGGGCGATGGCGGACATGGCGGATCCTCAGTTTGAAATGGCGAACCCATCGCGATGACGGTCGCGGAATGCGCTGGGCGTCAGGCCGGAGAAGTCCCGAAATGCTTTGTTGAACGCGCTGAGCGAGCGATAGCCGACGGCAAAACCCACCTGGATGATCGGCAGGTCCTCGTTGCACAGCAGCTCAACCGCCCGGATCATGCGCAGGCGACGCAGGGATTGAACCCAGGTGACCCCGATCTCCTCGGTAAAGCGCCGCAGCAGGGTCCGCTCCGACAGGCCGGCAGCGCGGGCCACGGCCTGGGCGGTGATGTCCGATCCCAGGTTTTCTTCGGTGAAGGCGATGGCGCGGGTCAGGTCCTCACGCTGGGCGACTGGTCGCCAGATATCACTGGGCGTGCCAGCCAGATCGGCACAGAGCAGGGCCAAGGCGCGAAAATAGGCCTGTGCGTAGTCGGTGAACTCGGCCTCCTTTGGTCCCCAGCGACGTGAATAGTGGATCATTTCCCGCGCTACCGGCGGCATGGCGAAGACGATCGTGCGGCGCGGGATCTCTGTGGCAAAGCCGGGTTTGAACAGCACGGAGCAGCATTGCGTCGGGTGAGTGATTTCCACCTGCAAGGCCGTCTCGGCCGGCACCCAGGCGGCAAAGGATGGCGGCAGCACCCACCGTGTCTGCTCGACGCCCAGCCGGATGGCGCCCTTGACCGAATACATCAGATAGTCGCGGTCAAACGCCAACGTCGCCAAGGGGCTGGGCGCGAGTTCCTGATAGAAGCAGAATGCCGGCAGATCCGGATTGTGCTCGAAGACTGGTTTTCGTGGGGTGTCGGCCATGCTGGCCCTAGGAGCAGGGGAATGTGTCAGACTGCCACATCGGCGATTGTCGTTTCCGGCGCACCCGCCATCAGCGGTTTCAATTGCGCCCCCACTGACGCGAAGTCCGGGCTCGACCGATAGGCCTCGAAATCAGCCAAGGAAGCCCACTTTTGCACGATAACGGCGGCATCGCCCTGGGCTGGCGCGCGATAGATGTCGTACCCCAGGCAACCGGCCATGCGCCGCACGCTATCCGCCGTGTTCTGAAACGCCGAAATCGCATCATCCGTTTTACCCTGGGCGAAGGTGGCCTCCACGGTGATCAGTTTCATCTTTGCCTCCCATCGACAGTTCGTGGGCTCGACGATAATGGTGATCGCCCCACCGCTCTCCCGCCAAATCGCCAAAGATATGCTCGAAACCGCCAAATATTGGAGTCTCGCCAAAGCGCGCGCGATGGGTATCGTGAATCGCCGCTACTGCATGGATTGTGCGGAACTAAAAAACTGGTGGATTGAATGAGTGCGGAAATCGAACGGCTTTCGGGCGAGGTCGTCTATCAAAACAAATGGATGACGGTGCGCGAGGATCAGGTGCGCTTTGCCAACGGGCATGAGGGCATCTATGGCGTGGTCGACAAGCCGGACTTTGTGCTGATCGTGCCCGTGCATGAAGATGGCCGCATTCAGATGGTCCAGCAATTCCGCTATCCGGTGGGCGCGCGGTATTGGGAGTTGCCGCAAGGTTCTTGGGAAACGGACCCTGGTGCGGACCCGGTGGAAATCGCATGCGGCGAGCTGGAGGAAGAAACCGGCTATCGCGCAGGTGACATGGAGCCTGTCGGCCACCTGTTCGAAGCTTACGGCTTTTCCAATCAGGGCTTCCACATCTATCTGGCGACCGATTTAACGGTTGGCAAACTGCGCCGGGACGTGGAGGAACAAGGAATGGAAACGGCCGCCTTTTCTGTCGCGGACCTAACGACCATGATCCAGCAAGGGGGCGTCAAAGATGCGCCGACGATCGCCGCGATCGGGATCCTGCGCTTGACGGGTAAGATTTAGAGCGAGGCCTACTGGCCCATCGATTTCAGCTTTTGTGCGATGGCTCTGCCAAGCGATGTGTGGGAGTCACGTGACAAGTGAATGCCATCCAGCGGGTCGGACTCGATGACCTGGCCGGCATCGAAGAATTCGGTCCCGTTGGTTTCGGCCACCCGGGCATAATGGCGTGCCAGATCGCTTGATTTGGCGGCACCGCCGCGAAATACCTCGGTCAGAAAGCCACTCTCGAGGATGGGAGGAGGGCAGACCAGCAGGATCTCCGGCGATCCCGCCAGCTCACCGGTTCGGCTGGTGGCAATCCCATGGATTAGACGCTCGACGCTAAGTGCAATTTCGAAGGCTGAGACGCCAAAGCGGGCCTTGAGGTCATTCGTGCCCAGCATGAGGATCACCGTATGGATCGGCATGTGGGTTTCCAGGATGGCCTGCAACATCGTCAGGCCATTCTTATGCTCGCCCTCCACGGGATCGGAATGCACGGTGGTGCGGCCCGAATGGCCTTCCTCGATGACCTGAAAATCCTCACCCAGTTCAGCTCGTAGTACGCCCGGCCAGCGTTCCCTTGGGCCGAAACGGCCTCGGTCGGCGGCATGGCCCATCGGCGGGCGGCCATAGGTGTTGGAGTCTCCGTAGCACAAAATGGTCTTGTCGGTGGTCAAGGTCTTTTCCTGTCGTCTTTATTGGGCGAGTGCGCGCCGGTGGTCCGTCGGCGGTATGCCGAATTTGCTTGAGAAAGCACGGCTGAAAGCTGCCGGCGAAAGATAGCCGGTCTCAGCCGCGATTTGTTGGATTGGTTTGCGCGAGGACTCCAGCATTGCCAGCGCCTTCTGCAGACGCCAGTCCGATAGATAGGCCATCGGGGCGACGCCGACGAGGTGCCGAAACCGTTCGGCAAAAGCGCTGCGAGACATGCCGGCCTCCTTGGCGAGCGAGGCTACCGTCCAGGCTTTTTCCGGCTCATTGTGTACGCTTTCCAACGCTCGCCCGATCTGCGGGTCGCGAAACCCAGCCAAGACCGAGAGCAGGGCTTCATCCCGCGCGATCCCGGCCCTGATGACTTCGGTAAAGACGATTTCCGAGAGGCGCTTGATGGACGAGTTTGAGCCCAGCTCCTGGGAAAAGACGCGCTGGGCCATCATGCGTAACAGCTCGTCGAGCCACGGTTCAGCCATCCGCATGGTCGTTGTGATCACGATGTAACCCGGCAAAGCCCGCAAGATGGGGTGCTCGGCCAGGCTGCGAAAACTGTAGTGGCCGCACAGCATGTGGGTGGTTGCCGCCGCATCGGGCTCGCCGACCGTCAGAACACCGCGCCCGTCATAGCCGGCATCGGAGAGCACCGTTTCCAGCGGGCGGGCATTCCGGCCGGGCTTGTCGGCCAGAACGTGAGACCGGCCGCGCGGGATCATCACCAGATCGCCGGGACCCAAACTGACCCGGCCCTCACCCATGATTTCGATGTCGCAATGTCCTTGCAGCACCAGGTGAAACCGGGCCGCCTGGGTCAGGTCCGGCACGGTGATGGCCCAGGGTGGCGTGAAGTCCGTTCTGAAGTAGAGCACGCCGCGAAGATCGAGGGTGTCGAAGATGTCGTCGAGTATGTCCATGGGTCGCTAGGTTGCGGAACCTCTCCTAAGTTTGGACGGTCGATCAAGAAAAGCTCTGAGAGCCGTGTTTAGACGGTTCAGCTGATCGGGCAAACCGGCATTGGTTCCGGATCCGCCAAGCCTGGACGATGTGCAACAATCTATGGATTTACGGCAAATCACGGTTGATCAACACGAACCATCTGAAGGGTCCCCAAACATGTCCGGGCCCATTGGTCCCGGCGCCTGTCCGGAAAGGAATCCGACGATGTCCATTCGATTTGTCAGCAAGACGATCCATGCCTATCTCGACTATCCCGTTGCCGTCGCCTTGATGGCGCTGCCCTTCATCCTGGGGCTCGGCCAGTCCCATCCGCTTGCCCTATGGCTGTCCGTGGTGACCGGAGTGGCGGCCTTCATCCTGACGTTGTTGACCGATCATCAATTCGGGGTCGTTCGCGTGTTGCCCTACAGTTTCCACCTGGCGGTCGATTTCGCCGTCGGTTTGGCCTTTATCGCCGCCCCGCTTGTCTTGGGCTTCAGTGGTTTGGATGCCCTGTTCTACTGGGCCAACGGCGCGGCCGTTCTGGTCGTGGTTGGCCTGCACAAACCGGAGCCCGCCTACCAAGCGGCCTAGCGCTCGAGCGTCTACCTACTTCGCTTCGACCTTCTCGTGTCGGGATTGAGAGGGTAAGGTCTGCCCAGTCCGACCAGGGTGCCACCTGCGCCCTGGTCTGGCGTTTTGACAATAAAAGACCTTCATCCGTGATGGTTTTCAGCACCGCCCCGACGCTTGTCACCGAACGGCTCGTCCTGCGCCCCTTGCGGGTCGAGGATTTCGAGCCGTTTGCCGCCATCTTCGCTTCACCCCGTTCGAAATATATGGGCGGACCCAAGAGCCGCGTGGACGCCTGGCACATGTTCGGCGCCGATGCCGGCCAGTGGCCCTTGATGGGATTTGGGCCTTGGATCATCGAACGGCGCGAGGACAAGACCAGCGTTGGTGAAGTTGGCCTTAACTTTCCCGATCACTTTCCCGAACGGGAACTTGGCTGGCTGTTGTGGGACGGATTCGAAGGTCATGGCTATGCCCTGGAGGCCGCTCACAGGGCGCGTCAATTCGCCTTCGAAGAGTTGGGCTGGGCGACGATCGTCAGCTACATATCTCCGGGCAATGCCGGTTCGATCCGATTGGCCGAACGGTTGGGCGCGGTGCCCGACCCCGATGCGGCAACGCCCGACGATGACCCGACGGTCGTTTACCGGCACAGCAGGGTTTGAGGCGGTGAGGGACGAGGGATGCCAGGTGGAATGTTGACCGTCACGAAAATTTCGGCCAACCGCGTGGACATCGAACTGAATGGTATTCTGGATGCCGAAACGATGGCGAGCGGGTTGGACGCGTTGATCGAGACCTCCGAAGGCATCACCAACGGCCTTATGCTGTACCGGATCCCCGAATTCTCCATGCCGACCGTTTCGGCTTTCGCTGTCGAGTTGCAACGATTGCCCAAGCTGTTCGGGCTTTTGGGCAAGTATGATCGCTGCGCCGTTCTAAGCGATGCTGCCTGGTTGCGCACGGCGGCCGACATCGAAGGTGCGCTGATACCCGGTATCCGGATCAAGAGCTTCGAACTGCATGAAACAGCGGCGGCTGAGGCTTGGCTTGCAGAAGAGTGAAGCCGACAGGCGCATAAATCGGTAACGCGCCGCCTGTAAGCAGAGGCGCCTCAACTCATCAGAACGAACATGGTTTGCCCAACAGTATGAGCACGAAACTCCGGTTGGCCGTCGATATGGACGAAGTCCTGGCGGACGCCCACACAGCCCAGGAAGACTGGCTGCGCGAGATGATTCCCGGCTATCGATCATTGCCCGCCGGCATGACGTATCGCGAGCATTTGACTGCCGAGCAAAATGCGGCGCGAGAAGCCATGCTGCATGAGGGTTGGATGTTCGGCCGTCTGGCGCCGATGCCGGGCAGCGTGGACGTGCTCGAACGTCTTTGCGCCCGACATGAGGTTTTCATCGCGACGGCCGCCATGGAGTACCCCAAATCTTGCGAGTTCAAATACACCTGGATCCGTGAGCATTTGCCGTTTGTCGACCCGATGCACATCGTCTTTTGCGGTGACAAGAGCATCGTCCGGGCGGATGTGCTGATTGATGACAATGCGCGCCATTTCCCGCGCTTTACGGGCCAGGGCGTCCTGTACGCCGCCTCCCACAACGAGAATGATCCTTGGCCCGATCGGGTGGAAAACTGGGCGCAAATTCAGGAGCGATTCCTGGCCGCATAGGCAGTGCGTCGAGATCCTTTCGGCTGGCGCTTCATTTCTCCTGGAGCGCCAGCCGAACACCGAGCCCGCAAAAAATGATCCCGACCAGCTTGTTCTGCCACCGCATGACGGTTGGGTTCCGGCGCAAGAAAGCCCCGATGCTGCCCGCGCAGAAGGCGACCGTAACCGTGCTCAGCAGACCCATCAGCACGAAGAGGGTCCCCAGGACGGCCAATTGCAGGGCGACCGATCCGTTTTCCGGGCGCACGAACTGCGGCAGGAACGCCAGGAAAAACAAGGCAGATTTCGGATTCAGGACTTCAGCCAGGATTGCCTGCCGAAAGGCCCGTGCCGGCGACAGACGTTTAACGCTGCCGGGGATTTGCGCGCCGGACGGTTCAAACAAAGCCCTCAGCCCCAGATAGACCAGATAGGCCGCGCCGGCATATTTGATCACGCTGAACAGCAGCGCGGACGCAGCGATCACCGCCGACAAACCGACAATAAGCATGGCGGTATGGATCACATCCCCGGCTGCGATTCCCAACCCCGTGGCGAGGCCAACCCGTGTGCCCGACCCGCTCGCTCTGGCAAGGGTAAGCAACACCGCTGGTCCGGGAATAAAGACAAACCCCAGCAGAATGGCGAGGTAGGTAATCAGGGTCGAATGATCGATCATCTTGGTGCACGTCGGTTGGGCAAGACCGGCCTATTGAGCTACGGTCGATGGTGGCTGTCAAATCAGCCAAATTCGCTTTATTTAACCGACTGGTTGACTTTTGAGCAGGCGGTAGACCAAGATGCGCTTACGTTAAACCAAACGGTTAAATAAAGGAGGCTCCGATGAAGCTACACATCTTCCCGGCATCGCCGAATGCCCGCAAAACGGTGATGGTCAACGAGCACCTCGGGCTGGGTGTGCCGGTTTCGGTGGTCGATCTGCAAAATGGTGCTCATAAGCAGGCAGAATTCCTGGCCTTGAACCCGAATGGCAAAATTCCGGTTCTGGAGTTCGACGACGGCACGACGCTGTGGGAATCCAATGCCATTATCAACCGGCTAGCCACCACGGTGGACACGCCGCTTTGGCCGAAATCGATGGCCCGCTACGACATTATGCGCTGGCAGTTCTGGGAGCTGGCGCATTGGGGCCCCGCTTGCGGCAAATTCATCTCCAAGCACATTTTCAAGAATGACGATGTCGACATCTCGGTGGCAACGGAGGATTTCAAGCGCTTTGCAGCCGTGCTGGACGTACACCTGGCCGGCCGCAGATGGCTTGTGGGCGACGAGGTGACCACGGCGGATGTCTCGGTGGCGGCAATCCTGTGTTACCGGCATCCCTGCCAATACCCGATGGCCGGGTTCGACAACATCGATCGTTGGATCGGTGAACTCGAGAAGCTGCCATCCTGGCAAACCGCCAATCCGCAATTGCAGGCGGCCTAAGCCAGCGACCCAAGTTCGGATAGGACGGTGGGCCAAATCAGCCCATCCGTTGCGTTGCGGTACTTGCCCGATGCGTTGCATCGCGCCGCAGGTCTCACCTGACGGAATGACCTGTCGCTGAAGGTGACGGTTGCGCGTATGCCGTAGCGGAAAACCTTATTCCCAGGAAATGAGAATGTTCTCGTCACCGCCGTTGGTCGCATCGTAACGATCGACCGATCGGTGATCGTTTTCATGGCTGTCAATTTCGACCAACGGGCCGCTCCAGCTGCCCATGGGTTCGAAAAAGTGTGAATGCCGTTCGGACTTGCCGGCCCGGCTGCTTTGTGAATTCCCCTCGATCATCGGTCTGTTCTTTCAATCCTGCCGCCGGTTTCCCGTAAACGGTCTTGAGCGAAAACCGCCCCCCTGTTCTGACGGCGGCGAGAGGTACGCCCTTGTCGACCATGAGAAAGTGAGCTTGGTCACAGGCCGTTCCTTTTTTGGTTGAGAACTGGTTTTTGGTTGAAAATTGACACTGGTTCCTTGGCGTCGCCAAGCCGTGCCCTGTCCATCAAGCGCGGGAACGGGCAAGATCCGGGCATCGCGATTCAACAAAGGAACTGTCCGACATGCGGCCGAACACGGCGAAACAGCGCCTGAATGCGGGAGAGGCGGTCGTTTGCGGCTGGCTGTCCCTGCCATCCTCCTATTCGGCCGAGCTGGTCGCCAGCCAGGGCTATGATTGTGTGAGCATTGATTTGCAGCACGCGATGCTGGAATTCGAAACCGCCGTCGGCATGCTGCAAGCGATCTCCTCAACGCCCGCCATTCCCTTGGCGCGTGTCGGCGGCCCTGAACCGGAGCCAATGATGAAGCTGCTGGATGCGGGGGCCTATGGACTCATCTGTCCGATGATCTCGACGGTTGAGGATGCCAAGTCCTTCGTTTCTGCCTGCCGTTACCCGCCGATCGGAAATCGTTCTTTCGGTCCGGCGAGGGGGCTGCTCTATGGCGGTTCCGACTATGTCCATCATGCCGATGGCGAGATGTTGACCATCGCCATGATTGAAACGCGGCAGGGTGTGGAGAATGCCGAAGCCATAGCGGCTGTCGACGGGCTGGACGTCCTGTTTATCGGCCCGAACGACCTTTCGATGGCCTACGGCCAGTCACCAAGGTCGGAACCGACCGACCCACAGGTCGTGGCGGCAATCGACCATTGTCTGAAGTCAGCCACGGCGGCGGGAAAGCCGTGCGGCATCTTTTCGTCCGATGGCAGTGCGGCGGCACAAAGGCGCAAAGAGGGATTCCGGTTCTTGGTGCCGGGCAGCGATGCGGGCTTGTTGGGACGGGCCACGCACGAGGCCGTCGCGGCAAGCAATGCTTAACTGGAACTGATCGGTCCAGAAAGGCCAGCCCGTCGAGTTGCTGTCGAAAAAAGTTCTCCTTATCGGTTAACTGAGTCTTTGCACACATTGGTTACCCATAAGCGCCAATTCAGTGATTGAACTGTTTGCCAAACGGGCGCGCTATGAATTTAAAACAATTCTTGCTGGTCGCCACTTCGGCGGCTGGTTTCTTGATGGTTGCAGAGCTTACCGTCGCTGCGACGACCCCTTCGAATGAAACGGTCGCGGTAAGCGAACCAGCGATCGACCCGGCCAGGCTCCCATACCGTAGGCCCGCTGCCATTCCGTTTCCGCCCAATGCCCCGTATTCGCTGCACATGGCGACGCTTGGGAAAATGCTGTTTTACGATCCGCGGCTTTCCGGGGCGCAAAACATGACCTGCGCGAGTTGCCACAACCCCTCCTTTGGCTATGAGGCGCCGGTCCCCGGCGCTGTCGGGGCGGCGAACGAGCCGCTGGGCCGGCACGCGCCGACGGTCCTGAACCTTGCCTGGACAGAACATTTTTTCTGGGACGGTCGGGCAGCGTCGTTGGAGGAGCAGGCGGCCGGGCCGATCACGGCCGCCTTCGAGATGAACGGGTCGTTTCCGGTTATCGTAGAGCGGCTCGAAGCGGTCGATGAATATCGCGAATGGTTCGGCCGCCTGTTCCCCGATCAGGGGATCACGCGCGAGTCAATCTTGACGGCAATTGCCACCTACGAACGGACTGTCATTTCCGGGACCGCCCCGTTCGACCGCTGGGTCGAGGGTGAGGAGCAGGCGATTTCGGCCAGCGCCAAGCGCGGCTTCGATTTGTTTACCGGCAAGGCGCAATGCGTGACCTGTCATATGGGTTGGAATTTTACCGACAACCAGTTTCACGACATCGGGTTGCCCTCCGACGATATCGGACGGGGACAATATGAACCCGATAACGAATTTGCGCACCACGCCTTCAAAACACCGGGCCTGCGCAATCTCACCTCCCGCGCGCCGTTCATGCACAACGGATCGGTCGACAACCTCGAAGCCGTGATCCTGCATTATGAGACCGGTGGCATTGAGCGCCCGTCGCGTTCACCTGCAATGCAGCCCTTCGAACTTTCCAGTGCCGAGCGAGCCGATCTGCTGGCCTTTTTGGAGTCCTTGACGGCTGACAGGACCGAAACCCCGATCCCAGTTCTGCCTAACTGACGGCTCTGGCACGAGGATGTATTGATGACTATCCGCGCAAGGCTTTGGCTTATCATTTCCCTCATGTCGCTGGCCGGAATGGTCGGTGTTGGCACTGTGGGCTATTTCGGTTGGTCGGCAATTGCGGAAACCAACCGGGTTATGGATCGAGCCCTGGCCGCCGAACACAACACAATCGTCGCGACGGAGCGCCTCTACGAGGCTGACAAGATCGCCAGAAGCGTATTGTCGATGACCCAACTTCGCCCAGTCGAGTCCTATCTTCCGCAGTTTGATGAGGCGACGACGGCGGTGCGTGATGCCATCGCTCTGATTACCGAGGACGCTCTATCGCCGCCGGTCGCTGCCGAGGCTGCCACCATCGTGCGAGGTCTCGACATCTGGATCGAAGCCACGCGCCGGGCGATCTCCGGTGAGCCGCTCACGTCCCTGCCGGCCATCCACACCTTGAATGAGTTGGAAGCCAGCCTGGCCGAGCAGGTCCACATGTTGACCATTCACGTTGAGGAAGCGGCAGAGGCCATCGTTGCGGACGTGCAAACTCAGTCGCAATTGGCAATTGCGATCGCGGCCGCAGTTCTGACCGCCGTGATGGTATGCGCCCTGGTTATTGGCTCGATCGTTACGATCCGAACCACCTCCTCGATCAGCCAAATGACGGAGGCCATGTGCTCAATCGCCAAGGAGAACTTAGACGTTGAACTGCCTGGTCGAGGGCGCAAGGATGAAATCGGCGAGATGACTCTCGCGGTCGAGGTGTTTCGGGACAACGCCATCGAGCGGCAGAAGCTGCGCGAACAGCGGGCAGCGGAAACGGCGGCCAAAGAAACCAAGGATCGACACCTGCGCGACCTGATCGACGGTTTCCGGACCGACGTGGGTGAGTTGATCTCAGGTCTCGATTCCGCCGCCAATCAGATGAACGGGACAGCCGGGGTCCTTTCGGGAATTGCCGAAGGTGCCCGCACCCAGACGGGATCGGCGGCGGCCGCGTCGACCGATGCGTCGACCAAGGTTCAGGCGGTTGCCGGCGCGGCGGAGCAGCTGTCGGCCTCGATCAGCGAAATTTCCAGCCAGGTCACGCGCGCCAGCGATGTCGCAAACAGCGCCGTCGATCGGGCCGACCAAAGCAACGAGAGCGTTTCGCAGCTTTCCGAAGCGGCCCAGAAGATCGGAGACGTCGTCAACCTGATCCAGGACATTGCGGAACAGACCAATCTGCTGGCGCTGAATGCCACCATCGAGGCCGCCCGGGCGGGCGATGCCGGCAAGGGATTTGCCGTCGTGGCCAACGAAGTCAAAGCGTTGGCCAACCAGACGGCGAAGGCGACCCAGGAAATCGCCCAGCAAATCGAACAGGTTCAGGGCTCGACCGATGGTGCTGTAAATGCCATCGGCCAGATCACCGAGATTATCGGCGAGGTGAAGTCGATCACCGGTTCGATCGCCGCCGCTGTGGAGGAACAATCATCTGCCACGGCCGAGATTTCCCGCAGCGCGATGGAAACAGCCAACGGCACTGAGGAAGTCGCCCGGACGTTCGACGGGATTTCCTCCTCGGTGGAAGAAACGGCGCAGTCGGCGAGTGACGTCCAGGGGGCCAGCCAGGAACTGGATCAAAAGGCCGCCGAATTGCGGGAAAACGTCTCCCGGTTCTTGGAAGCGGTCGCCGCCGCATAACCAAATCTGCCATGAGCTGTCACCAAATTGGTGACAATTGTTGCGTGCACGCCTGGATCGGTTACCACTTCATGCATCAGCGTGGCTTTGACGCTGATGCATTCCTCCCTGTCACTGCGGGGCTTCGGCCCCGCTTTTTTTGGAGGTTCAAGTGGTGGCACTGCTGCTGAGTGGATGGAAGGAGAAGCTGCTGGAGGTCGGAGACCTGGTGCAGTTTCTTCCAATCTGGGAACCATCGGTTCCCGCCATTGTCACTTATTCCGGGCCCGGGGCCGTGGCCGATCACATTGTCGCCGTCCGTCTGTTGGAACGGGTTCGCGGTCACGACAAAGAATGCCTGGCCACCCGCCTCGCTGATATCCGCCACCTTGGCCGGGATTTCGCTTTTCCTTACTTCGTATTCGACCGGCGCAAGGACAGAATGGTCCACCCGCGGTCGCCCCTGTTCGCAACTGGGCCAACATTAGGCGGCGTCACATGACTGGCAACGCGCAGGACGGCCATCTGCAATCCCTTCAGGGATCCATCAAGATTCTGGACGCCAACGGCACTGTCATGCGGGCCAGCATCGATCAGTTAGCGGCGATGATCGCGGATCTTTCCGCCCGGCTCGCCCGGCTGGAAACGGGCGCCCCCGGTGGCGGAAGGGCGGATGCGGTCGGTCGAAAGGACGCCGCCCGATTGCCGATTCTCGACCTGCCGGAATGACGGCCCACCGGCCGCTTGATGCCGCTATTTGTTTCTCGGCGGCAATTCGTCGAAGCAAGGGAGCGTCCCCGGGTCGGTAAACCAGGATGGCTGAGACCCGCAAAAGACATTCTGCATCGGGGTTATGCCGGGATCGTCATCCAGCGTTCCGGCCGGGACTACGACGGCCTTTCCGGTTTTCGCCAGCCAGGGCAAGGACGATCCGCACTGCGCACAAAAGGCGGTCGCCAAATGCCGGGTTTGAGGCGGTTCGTGGCGCCGAACCTGATGGGCGCCGCTAAGCCAGCGAAACTGGTCAGGGCGGACCAGCAGGTTGGCGGAGAAGGCGCCACCCGTGAATTTCCGGCACCGTGAACAGCGGCAATACTGAAAAATACCCAGATTGCCGGAAATCTCATAGCTAGCGGCCCCGCAGAGGCAGCTTCCCCTGACAGCGCTTTGTGGCTGATCTGTTTGTGGCATAAAGTTCTCCTGCGCCGGCAGCGTTGCTGCCAGCTTAACGGGCAAGTTCAGATCAAGCCCAGAGTGTATGCACGTTCAACCGGTTGCCGCCATTACGGACCATTCCCTTGTGTCCATTCTCTGGTGTGGTGACCGAACAGCGACAGAGGATCGACCATTGAAGAGACCCAGCGCCGAACTTGCGAAGGCCATTGTCACCGGTGCCACCAGCGGCATCGGCGCCGCAACCGTCCAGGCGTTCTGTGCGCAGGGGATCGAGGTTCTGGCATTGGCCCGGCGGGCTGACATGCTGAGTGGTCTGGCGGCCGAGACCGGGTGTGAAACGCTGGCCCTGGACGTGCGAGATGCCGTCGACCGGAAAGAGGAAATCGCCGGCTTCGAGGCCGATATCCTGGTCAACAATGCCGGCGTCGGGCATGGCATTGACGGCATGGCGGGCCTGGCCCCTGATGCCATTCAGGAGGCCTTCGAGATCAACGTTATCGCCCCCATTCAGCTGATATCGCTGGTGTTGGAGGGCATGAAGGATCGGCGGCGAGGGCACATCATTAACATCGGTTCAATCGCCGGCATTCACACGCTGTATTCGGCGGTGTATGGCGGCACAAAGTCGGCCATTCACCGGTTCAGCCAAAATCTGAGGGTGGAGGTCAAGGGAACCGGTATCCGGGTGAGCGAGATTTGTCCCGGCCGTGTGACGACGGATTTCTACAATGTTGCCACCGGCGACACGGCCAAGCTGCAGCGCATGAAGACGACGGACATTCAGGAAATGCAGCCGGCGGACATCGCCGATGCCATCCTGTTTGCTGTGAACGCGCCGGCGCATGTCAACATCGCGACCATCGAGTTGCTGCCCACCGAGCAGGCAATCGGCGGCGTCAACCTGACCCCGACATCATAGCGGGCCGAGAACATAGATCTGCGCGTTCGGGGCGCCAGACCACCGTCCGAAGCGACAAGGTTCCGGCCCGCGGCAGACATCCTCTAACCCGCCCTGAGCATTGCTGGCGGAGGAGATTGGGCTGATGGCTAAGACTGCCTTTGCGCGCATCGAGAATGACCAGTTGCGGCTGTCGTGCAAGGGTGTCTTGGAACCGGCTGTGGAGCGATCGCTTGAGCAGGCATCCGACGACCTGCACCGGCTGTACGATCAATGGAACGATATTAGGCCGACCGCGGACGGGACCTGGCCAAGGAACGAATTACATGACCTGGGCCGCCGGCTGTTCGATTGGATCAATGGCGGTGAAGGAACACTTGATCAGATTCTAGAACACGAGAAATCTTGGTTCGAGCTGCGTATTCAACTCGAGGCGCGACCATCCAGGACCGCCACACTCTTCGCGCAGCTACCGTGGGAGTTGCTAGCACCGGATAGTGCCTTCCTGGCCGAAAGCGACCAGCCTCGGTTCGCCGTCGTGCGCCAGGTCTTGTGCAACCCACCGGAGAAGCAAATCCCATTCGCCTCTGCGCGGCTGGGCGTTCTGATGATGGCGCCGGCGCCCGCCGATCAGCACCCGTTGGAATCGGCTTGGGAAGAGAACCGGCTGCGCAAGGCCCTTCGCCGCATAGGTGGTGACTTTGTCGTCGAAGATAGCGGGACGCTTGAAGGTCTGGGTGACGTCCTTCGACGCATCGGCAGAATGCATGTGGTCCATTTCGTCAGCCACGGATCGGCGCCGGACAACGACACTAGTGCGGCTGAGCCATGCCTTTACTTGGAGGACGCATACGGGCGAAGTGCGACGGCCAATGCGGCGGACATAGCCGACACCTTGGAGGACCATTCGCCACATCTTGTTTTTCTGAGTGCATGTGAAACGGCACAATCACGTCTGCATGATGACAGCTTGGCGAGTGCCTTGGTGGCGCGGGGAATACCGGCTGTCACCGGTTGGGCGCGGCCCGTTCATGACAAAGCAGCGACGGAGTTTGCCGAAGTTCTATATGGGGAACTCGCCAAAGGACGGCCGATATTGCAGGCCTACGAACTGGCGCGGCGGCGGCAGACACACGGTGACGATGATCTACGAGATCCTGCGGATACCGCTGAAAAAGAAACGACACCCAGTCGTTTGGGCGATTGGCACCTCATTAGACTTTGGCTGGGTCCAAGCGAACTCGATTTCGCTTTCATCGATCCAAACGAACGGACCAGTTTCCCAATCTCGCCAAATCTAGCTGCCGACTCCGAGGTGGACCTGTCCACGCCGTTCGTTGGCCGGCGGGGAGAATTTACGCAGAAGGCCCACCTCACCGAAGGCAGGCCGGCGACGCCCATCTTGGTTCATGGGCCGGCCTTGTGCGGCAAGTCCGCCTTTGTCCGCCGTCTCAGTGATCAGCTTGCAACTCATCTGCGGTTGGACTTGGAACCTGACGTCGATATGGACGTCCTTTTTGGAAAGCTGATCACATACCATCCCGCGGCGCGGGCGGTGGATGAGGAGCATTTGGGTGGACGCCAGCCGGCCCAGATTGACAAAGCCTTGTTCAGAAAGGCGATCAGGGCGGTCCTGAACAGCGGCCCCAGAGAGGCCAGTCCGATATTCTTTGCGGTGGACGGGCTAGAACAACTGTTGGCCCCGTCCGACGGCGAGGGCGCTGATGGAACCGAGCTTCACGAAAAATCAGGCCTGCCTTGGGTGAACCCGTCTTCTTGCGAAACGCTGATAGAAGTACTTCAGGCATTTGCCGAGGTGCCGTCGACCGCCTGTCGGATCGCGATGACCAGCAGGACGGATTTTCACTTTTCCCACAACCCGGACGTTGGCCGCTTGCACGGCGATGATCTCAACCAAGCCATTGTTCGACTGGCGATCGGGCCAATGGTCATGTGGGACTGGTATCGTCTGGAAGATTTGTGGCTGCGCATTCTACCCAACGAAATCGACGCGCTCGAATATCTGGAGGCTGTTCGCCCGGCGGCGTTCATGCCGGGCTTGCTGGCCAGATCGATCAACAGCACTTTCTCCGATCGACTGACCGCAAGCCGGCAAAAAATCGATTCTGCCGATCCGACGCTTCAAGACGATGATCGACTCGGTCCGGACTGGCGACGAATTGAACGTTTCTCCAAGGAGATTGATGACAAGGTCGAATTTCAAAACCTTGTCTCCGACCTCTTGGCCATCCGATGTGCTGTTCCAAAACAAGCAGTTATTCAGGCCACGTCAGCGACCAATTCATCGCTTACGCGATGGATTGGGCTGGGACTCCTAATCGTCCAACCGGATGGCCTTGACCGTCGGCATCAGGCGGTGTTGCCCCACCCGGTGTTTCTGGGTGCCGATAATCAGACTGAGCTTTCCAACCCCAATCGTTGGGTCGGGGCGCTGCTCAATCAATGGCGGTTAGGCGACATTTTGAACGGGGTTACGGAGGAAGCGGCGACAGTTACCGAGCTGGGTTTGCTGGCGCGCAACAGTCATGCGTTGAACGAAGCAGCATGGATTGTTGTCGAAGACCTCACGGACGCCCAGCAAAGCAGTGAGGCAGCCAACATTGCGTTGCGGACGATTGACGTGCTCGACGATGAGGGCATCTCCATTAATCCAATGCTACTGATCAGGGCTGCTGAGGCTTTCCATGAGGCTAAATGGCCATCGCATGTGCAACTGGCGTTGCAGATGTTGCGGGACAGCCGTCCGGATCTTGACTCCCTCACCTCAGTCAAATCCAGGCGAGTAGTGTCGCTTGGCCTGTTCATCGATGGGCGTCATCTGCTGCGTCAAGATGGTCAGGCTTCGCTTCGCTGCTTTGAAGATGCGCTGCTTTTGGAAAACCAAATCGGAGATCCGCAAAGAATAACTGTCGTAAAGCGATATGTTGCAATCGCGCTGGCTCACCTTGGCAAAGCGCGTGAGTCGCTGGGCCTCCTTGAAAGCCTGATGATCGAATGCGCGTCCTCAGGATGGTTGCATGCACAGGCCGTCATTCTGGGTGACCTGGTCAAGGTAATCGAAAGAGAGCCGAAACTGGAGGGTCGTGGGGGTCGATCGGCTTTCGATTTATGCCAGGAAAGGGTGGTTACCGCGCGACGCGCGGGGGATCCTAGGCAACACGCCTTTGCGCTTATTGATCAGGTCCGGGTATCGGCGTCACGCGATCCGGAACTGGCATTGGCCAGTTCACAAGCGGTGCGTGAGTTGGCGTCTACGGAGTATTTTTCCGAACGTGACGGCTGGGCAATAATTTCGGAGGCGACCAAGGTTGCAGACCTGCTTTCCGACTCTGACATCCCGACTGCCGCCGTTACCCTCCGCCATTTGGTTGTTGAGATGTTGCGGAAACTTCGGGAACCTGATTTAGCCTCAAAACTTGAGAAGATGATTTCCGATATTGAACCGCAACCTTCTGGTTCTGAAGATTTAGGCTAATCAATCAGCGTCCAGCTTCTCGATCACGCGGCGTATGACATCCGTCATATGTCTGGTGCCGGCCGATGGCGGAGCCGTCGAAGGAAATCGGCCAACGATTGCTCTCGCCCGGTCTGAGGACGATCCTCTTAAGCCTTTGCTGCCGATGTTTTCTTGAACTAGCGAGGCGAACTCCGAGTCAACGTTATCGATGCGTTCAAGAACCCAAGGCGCCGGACTTCTGTCTTTGAATTCGTAGCCGGCGCCAACAGCGGATGGATCGTCATTTGAGTGGGTTGGCGTCTTTCCGCTCAGGGCGGCGACCAGACGGGCGCGCACAAGGGGTGGGGGCAAAGGATCGTTCAACTCGTCTGCCAACGCGCAGAAGAAGGTAACCAGCGGATGGTTATCGTCGATCTGTGTTGGTTTGCCCGTCAGCCATCGCAGAAAGCGCATCGTCAAAGACCCTAACCGCCTCTCCTGTCCGCAACGATCCCCTGGCCCACCGCCCGGATCCCATAAAAGAGAAGGGTGAAGAGAAAAAAGCCAGGAAGGTAGGTCACCGACTTCCCGACAATGAGCCCTAGCACCGCCGGATCCCGCGTGAACTTTGCGTACGAAGAGCGGAATAACTCGGTGAACTCGATGTGGTCGGTGGCCGAGGAAGGATCGAAGTTTGATAGCTCAAATATGACCAGCGCGGTTGCGATCCCCATGGCGGTCATGATTACCAGAGCCATTGCTGCAATGCCTTCGATGACCAGTGCCCAGCGTCTCGTTGACCAAATTCCACCCGCCATGATGCATGAGAAAACAACGATTTGTACGATAACGCCAACGCTCAATAGTGACGGCGTGGCGAATGTCGGATCGAAGAAGGCGGCAACGAGCACCACCAGCAATAAGACGCCGACAACCCGGGCCGCATAACGCCCGACGTGATATGCAAAGACGGCAATGGATCCAAAAGGAGTTCGCTTCATCTACCGGGACTTTCCAAGAAAAAGACGCCAGGCCGACCGACCGTAGAGTAGAGGTCCGGTCACGAAGGCTGCCACAAGCCAAACCGCCGAATCCAAATCGGGCAGTGGAAGGGAGAAGACCAATATCGCCAACGTAAACAAGAAAGGAGCGAACGGATAGAAAACGCCGTAGACGGCAATTTGCCGGCGACTCATCTCGTGCGGCTCGATCAACCGCGCAAGGCCGGAGCCGCTCAAGGCGGCGACCACCAGAAAAAGAATGATCAGTAAGATGCCCAGGTATCTGAGGTCGACGGACTCCGTTTGCAGACTGACGAGACTCGTGGTGGAAAAAGCCCCGACTGTTATCCATGAAACCAGCAAGGCCAGCCAAAACTGATGCAGCCGCGTCGTGCTCGGCCGCCCGCGTACAGCCCTGGCGATGTTGTTTGCGCGTTCCTCAGCTGGAGGGTGTCGCGGCGCTAGAATGTGATCTTCAGGTGTCTCAACCCGCACACCGCCATCCGGTGTCCCACCACCGGCTAAGGGTGTCGCTTGGCCTCTTATCACCCGCGCGTATATGTCTGCCCGTAGCTCGGTGAAAAAATTGAGGCGGGACAGACCGAGGCGCAACACGAGCACGCCGACAATCACAATACCGCCAAATAGAGCAATGAAGTGGATCGCCGTGTCGGTGTTCAATCCATAGGTCGACAGAATCAATAGCGCAAAGCCCGTAGCCGCCGCATTCGCCACCACGAAAAAATAGACCAAGCCGACCAGTCCGTTTTCACCGATCAGGCAATGGTACAACTCGTGATGCAGCGTCTCTCGAACGTCCTGTATTTGACCTATGTCGGTTTTGGCATCCGTTCTCTCGGCGTCGACATGACGGGACATTTGGTAGAGGGTCTTGTAGACCTCTTCCGCCAGATACAAGGTGTTGCCGCGCACAAAGGTTCCGACGCCTGTGACCCAACGCAAACGCATTTGACCGAGCGTCGGACTAATTGAGGCAATGACCGCCCGTATGCCGGGTTCGGTCTCGCCCAATGACCCAGTCCCGCTCTGCGGGAATATGCGAAACAGGCCATGTGCCGCCGCTGCGACCAGGGCCAGCCCAAAATAAATTGCCAAAGCAAAAACTATCTCCAATGGCGGCTTCGGAATATAAAGGTTACCTCCAACAAATGTATGCGGTTCTGACAACTCGCTAAACGTACTGAAGGCGGCTGTGATCGCTAAGCCAAAATGAAAAAACACAATAGTGTGCGCCAAGAGCACAAGACGGTAGAGTTTTCTATCGGTTTTTATAAAATTCTCAGCTGCACTTTCGTCTTGATCTTTTGGCTCAGGCATTTCAATATTGTTTTCCGCATTGTCCGTTGAAGAAATTGTGGGTGCATAATTTTAAAGTTGCGATTTTCTGCAAATAATATACCTCAAGCGCGTTTCGTTATTTCACGAATATTATAAAATGCAAATAATAGTATTTGACTGCGATCACGGTGGCATGTCATCGTTAACACACTTTTTTCGAGCTAGGAAAACATATTTCGTGTCGGTCAGCTTCGCGCTTAAGGTGTAGAAAACAACCAAGGTCTCGGTAGCGAGGTACCAGGAGAACAAATGCAACGCATTGCGCGTACGGCACTGAGCGATCAACAGGCTGATCCAAGCTCCAGCGTAAGCGCCGAAGGGTTGGCAGGCGACTTTGACCGCCTGCAGTCACTGCTGAAGGGGCGCGTTACGGGTGCGACTTTGTCCTTGTTCGCGCAGCCGCAACCGAGCGCGGTGCCAAATTCTGTCGATTGGATAACCCAGCTTGGCGGGCAGCCCTTGCCGATTGCAAGCCTGGATGGTGAAGACGTCAACCGGGTTGGGGCCATACTGAATGAGCGTCTTGAACATGTTCTGAAAGTCGCAACCGACCTGGCCCGGTCCGCGCCTGAGGATGCTGAATTCCTGCGTCGCTCGGCAATGTATAAGGGCCAGGATAGCGTTTATGTCCTGAACGGTGAGCCGGTCCTGACCGAATGGGGCGCCGCAACGCCGGATCCGGCTAATGCCGCTTTGGCGCCGTCCATGGCTGCTGTCGCCGCCAGCGAACGGCAGGAGGAGGAGGCAACGGCACGCCAGGCTGCGCAGGTCGCAGCCCAGAAGGCGCGATCCAGGCACACCACCCGACGCGTTCTTATAGGGCTGGCATTGCTGTTACTCGTCTTAGGTTGTGCAGGATGGTGGTTCTTCATCAGAGAGAGTTTCCATGACAAGCTCGTCGCGAGGCTTGCATCCGCAGATTGTATCGACGTTGCGGAGATCGCGGCTCTGGAAGAGATCCAATCACCCAAAAACGAGCAGTTTGAACTGCTTAGGGCGCAAGTGGATGAGCGGCTCGCCCAGTGTGCATTGGAGGATTTGAGGATTCGCCTGGCAGAGGCCGAGGGCAATTGCCCCGTCCTTCAAGGATTTACGGAGCACGAGCTGCTGCGAGAGCCGAGCCAACCTGAGTATGTCGCACTGCGCAGCGATCTCGATCGTCAGCTGACGGATTGTGCTTTTGATGATCTGTCCCGGCGCCTCGAGACGGCAGACTGCGTTGCAGTTGACGAGATTTTGAAAACCGAACCGCTCTTGGGCCAGGATGCGCAAGGAAGGTTTCTAGAATTGCGTGTTTCCGCGACGGCCAAAGCCGCTGACTGCCGATATGAAGAATTGGAAGCGGCGGTAAGCGGTGCCGAGGGACAGTGCGATCCAACGGCCCAGATCCTGCAAAACGAACCTCTGCTTCAGGAGCCCCCAGAGGCGCGTTTCAGCGAGTTGCGCGGCCGTGTCGATGTAACGCTGCGGAACTGTGCGTTCGCGGAGTTGCAGAACGAAGTGCAAGCTGCGGACTGTGACGCAACAGCCCAGCTTTTGGGAAACGATCCGCTTCTTGCGGACCCCGAACCGCGCTTTGCCGAGCTGAGGGAGGTGGCCGAGGCGAAGATCGCGGATTGTTCGTTTGACGACTTCAAACAAGAGATGGAAACGGCGGCGTCCGACTGCAATCTCGCCCGCCAAGTGTTGAATGACGAGCCGCGGCTGCGCATCGATGAGCCGCGTTATTTGGAAATCAAGCAACGGCTCGAGGCTAGGCTGACACAGTGCCGGGCGCAGTTTATCGAGGAAGCGCGCAATCAGTGCCCGGGTGAACGCCCGCCGGAGTTTGCTCCGCAGTTCGCGTTGGTTCTTGACGCGTCTGAGAGCATGGGTGAGTCCATTCCCGGGGCGGGCTTCAATAGCCGCCGCATGGATGCTGCTCGCAGTGCGGCTTCGACCGTCCTGGGCGGATTGCCATCGGACGTCGGGTCGGGATTGGTCGTGCTGGATACCTGCCAGCCAACCAATCACGGATACTTTCCTCCCTCGCGGAGGTCCGAGTTGATTGGGATTATCAATCGCGTTCGTCCTTGGAAAGGAACTGCGCTGGCCCAAGGGATCGAAGAGGCTGCAAGGCTGGTGGACGGGGTTGAACGCGATGCGGTGATCGTCGTTGTTTCGGATGGCGAAGAATCGTGTCGTGCCAATCCGGTATTGTTTCCCAGCTACGCAAGGCAGGTGGTGTGTGACGTTGGGCAAAGACTAGCGCAAACCAAACCTCGTTTGACGATCAATGTCGTCGATATTGGTGCTGTCGGCGCAGCCAACTGTTTAGCCAGGGCGACGGGTGGAAACGTTTATCCGGCGAGAAACGCAAGTGAGGTGGCCGCAACGACACAGAATGCGGCGAAGGACGCTTTGGGGCCGGCTCGCTGCAGGGCAAACTGAGGATGACTTGCGCGGATGTTCTATGTTAGTAGAATGCGCAGATGTAAGTACAAGTAAGTAAAAGAAAGTCGTTAGGTTTCTGAAGGTTTTCAAAGATGAAGTTAAATCATAAGCAAATATTTGTCCCATTCTCGTGCCGTTTTGCGGCGTTGCGACAGCGGGCAAACTGATCGTGGCCCAGGCACCTCTTCGCTCTGGCAGCCTTAGGGACTATCGTCCTATTGGCGACGAAGGTTCACCGATTTATCGCGCCGCCGATCAGATCCGCGAGGCAATCCGACTGCAGGTGGGACAGGACGCGGCGGATCGCCTGGCCGTGCCCAAAGTGAATGATGCCGGAGACCGCGTCGACTGGTATGCGCCCCAGGGAGGTCTCGTCATCCCTTGGACGGCTGCTGATTCAGAAGAGCGCGAAGCGGCGAAGGCCCAGCTGGCAGAGATCCAGGCTGAGTTGAAAGAGATTGGCGCGCGGATGCGCGACTCGGAAGATCGTGAAAGGCGGACTTTTGGGAAGTTTCTTGATGGGGCGCTTTCCTTTCCAAGCGATGACTGCGTCTACATCGTCGATGGAAAGCCGGTTATCACCTTTTGGGGATTCACCGATCCCGACCACCCCATCGTGGATCCACTTGATCTCTTAGTGGTGCCAGTGTCCGCGCCGGATCCGGTTGTTGAAGAGCCTGTGGAAACCGCACCAGTCGAGGAGAAGAAACGAGGGTTTCCGTGGCGATGGCTCTTGGGCCTACTGTTGCTGGCATTGCTTGCGTTGTTACTGCTTCGATTTTGTGCGCCGCCGATAGAACCAATCGTCCTGGAAGCCCCCGAACCGTTGGAAACCCCGACTGTCGAAGAGCCGCAGGAGGATCTTATCGTTGATCCGGCGGATCCGCGCATCCGTGTCGATGATGATGGGCGGCGGTACATCGATGGGCCTGACGGTGTTCGCTACTTCGATACAGACGGTGACGGGCTGCCGGATATTCCTTCGAATATCGATGCACTTCCACCCGTCCTGGACGACGGGCCGATCGATGATGCGCTGCCCGGCGACCTGGATGACGCAACGGGAGAACCGGTTGGTGAAGACCTAACTGACACCGAAGCCCCTGTCGATGAAGCGGCGCAAGAAGAACCGCCGGTCGAGGAGCCACCGGTCGAGGAGCTCCCTGCCGAAGAGCCACCCGTCGAGGAGCCTCTGGTTGAGGAGCCACCCGCTGATGAGGAAGCGCCGGCTGAAGAACCCCCCGTCGAGGAGCCCCCAGTTGAGGAGCCCCCAGTTGAGGAACCACCAGTCGAGGAACCGCCAGTCGAGGAACCGCCGGTAGAGGAGCCTCCTGCTGAGGAGGAGCCACCGGTTGAAGAACCTCCCGCAGAAGAACCTCCTGCAGAAGAACCTCCTGCCGAGGAGCCGCCGCCTGAGCAACCACCGGCAGAGGAACCGCCGCCTGCCGAGGAACCTCCCGCAGAAGAGCCTCCCGTGAACAACGCGCAGCCCAGGCCCCCACCTGGGACGCCGCTGTCAATTCCGCAGAACGCGGCGCAAACTGGCACAACCGATTTTCTTGACGGAGGGTGGAATGTCGACTCCGGCATTGTGGACGGGGCAGGTCGTCCCGTGACGATGGAGTATGATTTCGCCGATGGAGAGGGTCAGGTTAAGTATAAGTTTGCGAACGGCCAGACTTGCGTTGGCGATGTTTCCGCCTCCGTCGCGGGAGGAGCAGTATCGATGAGTGGGCGTGGCGATCTCACCTGCCCAAATGGGCAAACGCTTCCCAATCCCGATGTCGTGTGCCAGCGCGACGCATCCGGTGCGACAGATTGTGTTGGCAGCCAAGGGGGCAATCAGTTCGGCGTCGAGATGAAAAGCAGAAACTAGGCAGTCCATATCGGGTTGAGTACTGAGATAACATGCTGAAAGACCTCGTAAATTTTGAAGAGCAGGTAACTCTGATCATGCGAAGCGGAGTCCAGTTCCTGGACCTTCCCGTTTCTATTGATGCCAAGAAACTGCCGCCGGGCGAGTTTGTCAGGCAGGACAGCAACCTGTCACTGGCCCGTCTCGCCTACGATCCGGTTCGCGATTGTCACTACTACCCGACGCGCCCGGAGGTGCCGGCCCGCTCGTCTGTCACCGTGCCGGTTGACGAGTCGCTGGCGCTTTTGGATGGGATCTGGGTGCCGCTTCCATTTCTCCGGTTCAGCCCGCCAGACAAGTTCGCCGAGGGTCCGACCAACTGGGCTCGGGCGATGATCGTATCGACGTCGGGTGACTCAACAGAGGAAAAGGAAGGGCGGACACATCGCGTCATCCTCGCATTTGATACGAACGCGCTGGATGCTGACCCGACCGCAAGCTATCTGGCCCCGACGATTGACGATATTCGGGCGGGCGCACCCTTCCGACTTGCCCACGCCGCCCATCAAATGGGGTGGTATGTAGAAACGCCCTGGGTTTCGGCGTGGACGAAAGAGGTTTTTGTCGACGCCATGAGTGGCGGGCAAAGAGCGGCCCATGAAGAAATTGACGAGCAGCTAAGCGAACTCCGCCATTTCGCGCACTACCTGAACATACTGTACGTGATCGCCGAATTCGCGGACCCCCCGGAAGTCAAACTGCAGTCAAATATGCCCGGTGACCGTTTCGATCCGATCCAGGTGGATCTGGTTCTCGATGTCGGCAATTCGCGTACCTGCGGCGTTCTGATTGAAGAGCACCCGCAAGAAAACGACGGCTTAAAGCGACGCTACGAAATTGAGTTGCGCGACCTGTCGCGCCCTGAGCAAACCTTCAAGCGCCCTTTCGAAAGCCGCGTCGAGTTCGCGGACGCCAGCTTTGGAAAGGAAGATCTGTCCGTCCAAAGCGGTCGGCCGAATGCTTTCAAATGGCCGACGATCGCGCGGGTCGGCCCGGAAGCGACACGTCTGGCTTCGCACCGACGAGGTACGGAGGGGGCGACGGGGCTTTCTGGCCCAAAGCGATACCTGTGGGATGAAGAACCGTATGCGCCGGGATGGCGGTTCAACTGCGCCTTCGTGAAATCCGAGATCGAGCCTTTGGCGACCGCCGCACCCTTCACCAATTTCATAAACGAATGCGGCGAGGCGCTGTACAAGCTGCCGATCGAAGAGCGGATGCCCGTCTTTAATCCCTATTATTCGCGAAGTTCGCTCATGATGTTCATGCTCGCCGAGGTTCTGACCCAGGCGATTGCGCAGATCAACAGTGCTTCTCAGCGGCTAAAACAGACCCACTCCAATCGCCCGCGCCATCTTCGGCGGATCGTCTTGACCGTGCCGCCGTCCATGCCCAAGCCCGAGCGCGAGATCTTCCAGGAACGGGTGAAACAGGCCGTGGCGCTCGTCTGGAAGTCGCTTGAATGGCATGACGGTGATGCAGACCCGGAAGATCCGGATGCACTGGCTTGGCCGCCATTCCCCAATGTGCTGGTGGAATTCGACGAAGCGTCGTGCGGGCAGGTGGTCTATCTCTTTAGTGAGATCCAGAACAGTTTCGGTGGGCACCCCGAAGAGTTCTTCGAAGTCATGCAGCGGCCGGATGCTCGGTCGGAAACAACGAGCAAGCTCCGCATAGCCTCGATCGATATCGGTGGAGGCACGACGGACCTGGTTATTGTCGACTACGCGCTTGACGACGGTCAGGGGGCAAATGTCTTCATTGTACCCGAACAGAAGTTCCGCGATGGCTTCAAGGTGGCGGGTGACGATATCATTCTTGATATTCTTCAGGATTTCGTCACGCCCGCGCTAGCCGAAGCCTTGCGCGCGTACGGCGTCAGCAGTCCTGAGGCACTTCTTTCCCGCCTTATCGGTGCCGAAGCCGTGGATGCGCATGAGGCTGCGCTACGACAGCAGTTCGGCCTGCAGATTCTATATCCAGTCGGCCTGAACATCATTCAGAAATACGAAAGCTACGATCCCGTGGAAGGCGGCGGTGCGCAGGTGTTCACGGTCGGCGAACTTCTCGGTGATCGTGCCGGGGAAGTTTCCGAGGAAGTCGTCAATTTCATCGCGACAGCGGCGCGTCGCGGTTCACCGGCTGCCACGATGCCCTTCGACATATTGAGCGCGCCGATCTCCCTGAGCTTGAAAAAACTGCACGAGAATTTTCTGACGGCGAAATACGATATCTGCAAGTCGCTTCGAGCGTTGAGCGAGATCGTTTTTCATTATCATTGTGATGTCCTTTTGCTGACCGGCAGACCGTCTCGCCTGCCAGGTGTACCGGCCCTATTGCGGGCACTAGCCCCACTGCCGCCAGGACGCATCGTTCCGATGCAGGACTTTCGGGTGGGCTATTGGTATCCGTTCCATCAGCAAGGCAAAATCGGCGATCCAAAGACGACCGCCGCGGTCGGGGCTGCGCTGTCGGTTCTTGGGCGAGGCCGGCTCCCGAACTTCTTTTTCCGATCGGACGCCTTCCGTCCATATTCCACGGTGAAGTACATCGGTCTGATGGATGACAAGGGCATCATGCGCGAGACCGACGTCTACTATTCTGACGTCGATCTTGACGATCCCGACTGGGAAATGCCGGAAAAATCTTTTGAAATGCGCGGCCTTATGCGCATCGGATTCCGCCAACTGGGTGCAGAGCGTTGGGCCGCGTCGCCACTTTACACACTTTCCTTTGCAGACGAGAAAATCCGAGATCGCGTTTTCAAAGAAGGCGTCATTCTGAAGGTGCGGCTCAAGAGCGAAAGCCGTCGCGGCAAGGGCGGTGGCAATGACAGGCTGTCAATTGCAGCCGTGGAATCTGACAGTGGTTCCGTCAGCACCCGCAGCGTGAAGATGCGGTTGAACACTTTGGCAAGTAGCGGCGTGGGCGAAACTGAATACTGGCTTGATAGCGGCAGCGTCTATCGATGAGCGATATCTCAGCAGATGATCTTACGGCCAAATGGCAAGCCTTGCGTGATGGCGCCGGGCAGGCCATCGAATGGATTGAAGATGTTCGCGGAAATGCGCCAAGCGTGGACAGCGAGGCGGAAGGGATGGTCGAAAAGCTTCGACGCACCCGAAACCTGGCCAAGCGGCTCGGCCAGGTGTCCTCACGCCCAATGTCCGTTGGATTCTTCGGCCTTTCGCAAGCGGGTAAATCCTATCTGATCTCATCGCTGGCGGCTGGAGAAAACGGGCAATTGGAAACCGTTTTTGATGGCGTTCGTCTTGACTTTATCAAGCATATCAACCCGCCGGGAGGCGGAAAAGAGGCAACTGGTCTCGTAACGCGATTTACCCGCCAGGCCGATCCGGGGCCTGAAGGTTTTCCAATCGAACTAAAGCTTTTCTCTGAGATCGATTTCGTAAAAATCCTTGGCAATTCATTCCTCAACGACTTCGACAAGGAGAAGGTCGAGCACGATTTGAGCCCGGGCCATTTGCATTCAATTCTCAACGATCTTGAGAACAGTGCCTCCAATCAGTCGAACGGCGCGGTTGAACCAGATGATGTGGTCGACCTTTGGGACTATTTTCAGCAGCGCTTCGCGAAAACGTCGTCCGCTCTCAAAGGAGAGTATTGGCCACGCGCAACGGATCTCGCCCCCCGGCTCGATGTTGCGGGTCGGGCAAAACTGTTCTCGGTCTTGTGGGGAGAGACCGAGGCAATGACGTTGGCCTACGAGCAAATGTGCACGGCCCTAAGTCAGCTGGGTCGTGCGTCTTCGGTGTTTGCGCCTTTATCCGCCGTCGCCCGCGATATGGGCGATGGGACGTACAGCCAGGCGGACAGCATAATGAACGTCGACATCCTGGCGCGTATGGGCAGCGACAGGGACGACGAAATTTCATTGCGGCCACGCGTTGACGGGAAAGCAGGCAACGAGGTCTCGATTTCACGAGCCGTTCTCGCCGGTCTTACCGTGGAGATGGTCTTCCCGCTTCACGAACCTTGCGCCACGCAAGGAATCGAAACGGTCGATCTGCTCGACTTTCCGGGCTATCGCGGGCGGCTCAGTCTTGAGACTAAGGAGGCCGCGGGCGGGTCCAACGACGCTGGTGACGGGCCGATGATCGCCGACCTCATTCTTCGCGGCAAGGTCGCCTACCTCTTCGAGCGCTATACCGAACACCAGGAGATGAACGTCCTCATCGTTTGTACGCCGTCCAACAAACAGTCGGATGTCACCGAGGTCGGGCCTGTTCTTACCGACTGGATCGAGCGAACGCAGGGTGTCTCGGCCGAGGTCAGAGCGCTGCGCCCGCCTGGATTGGTGTGGGCAATAACGATGTTCGATATCCGCATGCAGAACGCGCTCGGGCAGACCAAGGACGTTCTGTCTATCGGTTGGGGCGACGGCGGTCTGATGAAAATGACGATTCTTGAGCGGTTTGGCAGCTATTCCTGGCTGCATGACTGGTCAGGCGGCAGGCCTTTTGACAACCTTTTCCTTGTTCGCAAGCCCCGTCTTCCTGTCCCGTTTCTAGAAATGTCGGATGGTGTTGAGACAGGAATTCATCCCGACCACACCGGTCAGATCGAACTGATGCGTGAGACGTTTGTTTCGGACCACACCATCGAAAAGCACATAAAAGATCCGGGTGATGCCTGGGACGCGATGTTGGAACTCAATGATGGTGGCATGGGCCGGCTTGCGGGCTATCTGCGCACGGTTACCGACCTGTCTGTAAAGCTCGGGCGGCTGAAGGAACAGTACGATGAGGCGCTTGAAGAAACCTGCGACCAGATGCTCGGCCGCTATTACCTCGTTGAAGGGGCCGGCGAGACCGAAAAGAAGCGTTCACTCGCCAAGGGGGTGAACGAAGCCCTGCAGAAACGAGCTGCGCTGGTGGGCGATCTTTTGGCGCGCATGCAGCCCCATCCAGACAATCTCCGCACCGTCTATCTTCGTTCCGAAGAACAGCATGACGTTAGCCCAGAGGGAGAAGATGACGAGCAAGCTGGCGGCGCCCTGAACGCCGAAGGCCTCATATCGCTTGATCTGGGTGACGCCTTTGTGGCGCCTGCTTCGGAAGACAGCGCGGATGATGATGTCTTGTTGGTTCCGCCTGAACGACGTTTTGCCCGTGCGGCAATGCGTGAGTGGCTAAAGCACCTTCGCTCAATCCCGGAAGATTCTGGATATCTGCGCCTGTTGGGTATTCCAAAGGATCGCCTAAACGCGCTTATCGACGAGATTATTACGGGCGCGATGAGGCTCGGTGTCGAGGAGCGAATTTTTGAGCGGACCGTGAAAGGCGAACGGGAAGTCGGCGCGAAATCTGACAAGCTCGTTGCACGCCAAGCCCTGTCGGCGCAGCGGGAATTCGCAGACTTTCTCTCCGATCTCGGAACCATCGGAATGCCTGAGGCTGAGCGTCCCGACAGTGTGGCTGCGAAAGCGTTGGGTGAAGTCACGCGGAAAGTGTTCGATCGTCCGACCATGAAAGAGGCCAACGGGCTTCCGGTGATAGGCGAGAAGCCTTTGAATTATACCGCCGTTTACCTCCTGGACTGGATGACGGCGTTTGAAGCGTTGTGCGTTGGAAATGCAGGCCATAGCGCAGGTCGCGAGATCACCCCTGACCAGAACGAGGCCCTTGGCGGCGTTATCGCGTCGATGAAGGGGTCTCTGCCGTGCTGAGAATTGCCGTCTCGCCCTGCGATCGCGGGGCCGGTTTCGCATTGCTCGCCATTTCAGGATGGTCTGGAACGAGCGACCCAAAGGCGCTCTCCCTGCAGCGAAACCAAGACCAGTACTACCTCAACACGGGCAGGGAATGGTCGAGTACGCCGGTTTGGCATGACCTTCCGGCGATGACCAAACACAATGATGGCGCGATTTCGGCAATCGTCGGCCCGAACATTATCGACGCCTTGCTGGCATCACCCAATTCCGTGTTCCTCGGTTCTGTCAGCATGGCCGATGGGACGACCCAAATTGCGCGCGTTGACCTTCAGGGCCAGCTTCTGGGGTCGTCGGCGATCGGATCGACCCCCACCGAAAGCGGTTCTGGCACTGGTCTGTTCGACCTTCCTCAAGCCGAGGCAGACCCTGATCCGGCTCCTTCGACCGGATTTGAAGATCAGCCGGTCGATGAACATCTCGAAGAAGGTCCGCGGGAGGAGGTGCACCAGGAAGAGGTGCCACAGGAGGATTCAGGGCCGTCCGATGCGGATACCCAGGCGGAAAAACCACCTCTTTCTGCTTGGCAACCTCAGAAGGAGCCTGAGCCCGAGAAGGAGAACCAAAAGGAGAAAAAGAAACCTATTCTACTAATGGCCGGTGGTGCGGCAGCGGCACTGCTGATCTTGGCCGGTTCGGCTTTTCTGTTCTTGCAAGAGGACGAAACACCAGTTCCCGCGCCGCCGCCGGCGCCCTGCGCATTCGATGGGTTCCAAACGGCGAATGCGGATGCATTCATACAAGCGTGTATCGAAACGGCGCCGGACGCGGCAGACCTGATTGCGTTCTATGATGCCGCAGTGGCTGAAGAACAATGCGATGTGGCTCGAAAAGTGATGACATACTTCGCGCAAAACGGGAACAATGATGTCGCGCTTGAGTATGCGCGGCGTTTCGACCCGGTTTTTCACGAGGCAACGGCTTGTATTGCCGAGGCTGACGAGGAAACTGCTGCCTATTGGTATGAAGGACCAGCGCGTGTTGAGGATGTCTTGGCGATGCGCAGACTTGGCCAAATCCTTGCCAGTCGAGGCGAAGCAGACTTTGAATATGGCCGAGGAGTGGAATACCTTGAAAAGGCGGCTGCGGCCGGCGACGCCGATGCCCAGGAGGCGCTAGAAGAGTTGCGGGGCAACTGAGGCGTAAGAGTATAGTTTTTACAGATATTTAGGGATGGTGGAGGTGATTGGACTCTCTCTGTCAGGGCGAAGGACAAAGGCGCTTGCCGTGATTGCGGTGCTGGCCGCCTTTGTGATCGCCGGTCTGGTTCAGCCCAAGACCGGTCAGGCCCGCGAGCCATTATTGATGGACGGCAAACAAACCCTCTTTGAGCGAGTTTTGACCCGGCCAGGAGCCGAATTGGCGGATGCCGCTGGTGGTTCGGGGGAGCAGGTCGAGGCTTTCTCACGATATTATGTCTACAGCACCGAGGATGCCGGCGGGGCGACCTGGCTTGAGGTGGGTCCTGATACGAAAGGCCAGACAACATTCTGGATCGACAAGGAAAAAACCATACCCTGGCGGCAGCAGATCGCGCTGTCGATTTCCAACCCAGCCGGCCGCAGCCCACTCTATTTCTTCAAAGAACGGTCTACTCTCGAAGAAGTTTACGGTGACTTCGAGCCCAAAGTAAAATTCGAAGAAATCGAAGCAATCCTTGAAAAAAACGGCCAAGACGATCGTGTGGTTGCCAAAGAACCTTCGGTTGCCGTCGACATCTCGGAAGAGTTTTACCTCCTGCCGATCCTGTCGGCCGAAGAGGTTTTGTCGGGAGCGGGACCCAACGTCAGATTTCTTGAGGTCGCGTCGGTTACCAAACAGGATCCAAGCAGCAATCAGGGCGGAACCTCAAATTCGATGTCGCTTGTGCTGAGATCGTTTCAAGCGGCCGTGGTGTTCGTGATCGACTCCACAATCTCCATGGGTCCGTATATCGAGCGAACTAGAGAAGTCGTTCAGCAGGTATATGAAACCATCGAAGAACGGGGGTTGAACGAGAAAGTTAAGTTCGGCTTGGTTGCTTATCGATCGAATATCGATGTCGCGCCGGGACTTGAATATATAACGAAGGAATACGCCAATCCAGGTGACGTCACGGGCGGTGACGACTTTCTGAAGAAGATCGAAAGCCTGCAGCCGGCCCCGGTCTCAAGCGCCGCATTTGATGAAGACTCTTTCGCCGGTGTGATGACGGCCCTGGATGGCATAAACTGGGCCGATTTCGGCGGACGCTATGTGGTCCTCATTACCGATGCGGGCGCACTGGCGCCGGAGGATGAACTTGCTTCGATCGAGCTTGGCGAAGCGGAGATCAGGCAGGAAGCGGCGCATCGCGGAATCGCGCTGTACACGCTTCACCTTAAGACCCCCGCGGGGCAGAAAAACCACGCCTCCGCTCAAGCGCAGTATGAAGGCCTCAGCCATAACAATGTTATCGGGCAACCGCTTTACTTTGACATCGAAGCGGGTTCGGTCGATGCGTTTGGGACGGTCGTTGATGATCTGGCCCGACAGATCGCAGATCAAGTCGACGCTGCCTACAAAGGAGAAGCCGTTGCTGGCAGTGCCGTGACGGCGGACGATAGTTTTGGTTCCTCCTCCGGTCAAACGCCGCAGGACAACTCTTTGTCTCCTGGCCAGCAGAAACTGAAGCAGGCAACGGCGTTGCTGGGGCATGCGATGCAGCTGGCCTATATCGGCGAGCAGACGGGTGTGCAGGCGCCTGATGTCATTCAGGCCTGGGTCGCCGATCGCGACGCCAAAAACCTGAAAAAGCCGATGACGGAGGTTCGCGTCCTTTTGACGAAGAACCAGTTGAGCGATTTGAAAGACATCGTCTCGGTCGTGTTGGACTCGGCAAAGGCCGGCGTAATCAATCCGGACGAGATGTTCGATCAACTAAGGTCTGCCGCGGTAACCATGGGGCGCGATCCGAACGACATATCGAAGTCCCGTTCCACGCAACTGGTCGAATTGGGCCTTTTTGGGGAATATCTGGAAGGCCTGCCGCCTTACCCAACGAAGGTTCTCAGCCTCAACCAGGATGCGTGGGAGAGGATGGGTGGTGCTGACCAGGATGCGCTGGTCAGGGATCTGGATCGCAAGCTGCGTTACTATGAACACATAAATTCGGACACTGATCGCTGGGTCCGCCTTGCCGAGGGCGCCGACCCCAGCGAGGACGTGTTCCCCGTTCCATTGGACTTACTGCCGTGATCGGCCTGGTTTGGCGGGTCGGGTTCGGTTGAATCGGGACACCGAATCTGCGGCCGAAACGCCCGTCGTCCGCGTTGAGGGGGCGTTTCTGTCCCGGGGGCTCGGCCGCGATCGGTTTCGCGTAGTCATTGATGACTTTGATGTTGGTGCCGGTGAAACCGTTGCAATCATCGGCGATAGCGGATCGGGCAAGAGCACTTTCTTGGAGTTCCTGGGCCTGATCTTCACACCCGATCAGGTTGGTCGATGGTTGCTTTCAGCGGACGCCCGTACTGTCGATCTGAAAAACCATTTCGAAGCGGCCAACGCTGAGGCTTTTACGAACCTGCGGGCAACGGAAATCAGCTTTATCCCGCAGACCGGTGGTCTTCTGCCGTTCCTAAGTCTTTTAGAAAATGTCCGTTTGCCGACGGCCTTGTCCGGCGTCAAGCGCGATCAAAGCCAGGAAGAGCGGCTGCTCCAGCTTCTCGACATCAGCCAGGTCGCGAACCGCAAACCCCACCAAGTTTCCATCGGCCAGCGGCAACGGGCCGCGATCGCGCGGGCACTAGGCTCTGGGGCGGCGCTGATCCTCGCGGATGAGCCGACCTCGTCACTCGATCCTGGCGCCAGCATTAGAACGCTGCAGTTGCTTGTGCGGCTGGCTCGGGAGAGCAAGGCAGCAACCGTCGTCGTCAGTCACGAGCAGCGTCTGGTGGAGATGCTTCGTCTGCGAACCTACCGCATGGTGGTGGATCCCGACAGACCACTAGAAGCGCATGTCAAACCAGCAGAATTGGGCAGCGGTGAGATCGAACCATAAAGGGGCGACGGCACCCGCTCAGCTGATGCTGGTCGCGCGCCTTGCGGCGAAGGACCTTCTGTTCTCCCTGCCGCTTTCTCTGTGTCTGATTGCGGCCGTCGCCGCGATTGTCGCGCCGTTGTTGATGATGGTCGCGCTGAGGGTGGGCGTCGTCGATAATCTGCGCGCGCGCCTTCTATCCGACCCGCACATTTTGGAAGTATCCATTCGTGGCAACTGGAGACTCGAACGCGACTGGTTTGACGAGATGTCATCAAGGCAGGACGTTGCCTTCGTGATCCCGCTGACCCGGTCGCTTAGCGCACAGGTCGATCTCGTAAAGTCTCCCACGGAGTTTGCTCGCAGGGCAGAGATTGTTCCCACCCGCAAAGGAGATCCCCTGCTTGCCCGCTACGGCGTTCGGGAGGTGGAGCATGATGATGAAGTGATTTTGGCCCATGAAACGGCAAAGCGTTTGGCAGCAGACCCAGGCGATGCGATCGAGGCTGTTGTCTCACGGCAGGTGAACGAGCAAACGGAATACGCACGCGCCAGGCTTTTGGTCATCGATGTCGCACCGGAAGCGGTGATGGGGAAGAATGCCGTATTCACAAGCCTCATGTTCCTGGAGCAGGTCGAACGCTATCTGGACCTGGAACCCGCACCCATGTTCGATGGCGCGGCCGAGTTTGAGCGAAAAAGCCGTTTTGCAAGGGCTAGACTTTATGCAACGGAAATCGAAATGGTCGGACCGTTGGCGGACGTTGTTCGCAGCGGCGGAATCGAGGCGGTTACGCGCGCCGATGACATCGAATCCGTGTTGGCGATCGATCGCGTCTCCGGCTTCGTCGTTTCGGTTGTTGCCTGGGTGACCGGAGTCGGCGGCGCGGCGGCCATGGTCGGTTTCATCGTCATGAACGTGGATCGCCGCCGCCAGGAGTTGGCAATACTGAGGCTGGTCGGATTCACGCGGATCGCCGTGATCTCGTTTCCGATGACGCAGTCCCTGATCATCGGGATTCTTGGCTTGGTTGTATCATTTTCCCTACACTCTTTTGGCGAGAACATATTCAATTCGGTATTGGGAGCATCGCTTCCAGAAGATGGTTTCATAAGCAAGCTGCCGTTCGATATCGCGGCCCTGGCATCGGCATTGGTGGTCTCGGTCAGCGTTCTGTCAGCGGGGATAGGAGGATTACTTGCAGCTCGGATTGAGCCGGCCGAGGCGCTTCGGCAAGTTTGACCCCCTTGTCGGGGATGGTTGGACAACATCTGTCACCGCTGGGCTTTGCCGTGCGGTAGCTGCATTTGCGATCGCCACGTCTACGATCGTCGGCACGACTGGGCATACATCGGCACAGGGACCGTCGCAGATCGACTGGCCGCAAATTGTCTGGAACCCCGACCCTATCGATGGTGACGTTATTCTTCCGCTACCGTGCGGCGGGGCGATGGCGTTCAGCCGGATCGACGTGCCGGTAACCGACCCTCTTGCGGACTATCCTTTCACGCTGGGAGGGTCAGACGATACCTGGTCGTTCAGTGAGAACGCCGTTGAAGCGCACATATCCGGCGGATTTTCATCGCACTCTGGACGGTATTTCCTGCTTGCGAAGTACGAGGTGAACAAACTCCAGTATGCGGCCGTGATGGACGAGGAATGTCCCGAAGCGGCTCCCCCACTCCGCCTACCCCAAACGGACGTGAGCTGGTTTGACGCCATCTCATTTACGGAACGCGCCACAAATTGGCTCATCGCGAACGCACCGGATTCATTGCCAGTCGAAGACGGTGTGCGCGGATTCTTGCGGCTGCCAACGGAGGCGGAATGGGAGTTTGCGGCTCGTGGCGGTGTTGCGGTCAGTGATGCAGAGAGAGCAGAACGTCTATTTCCGATGCCCGAGGGTATCGAGGAGTATGCCTGGTTTGCCGGCTCGCTGTCTTCCAACGGCAAGGCCCAGGCCATTGGTTTGAACAAGCCCAACCCGCTTGGTCTGCACGATATCTTGGGGAATGTCGACGAGATCGTCTTCGAACCCTACCGGCTGAACAAAGGAAAACGTCCGCACGGCCAGGCTGGAGGATACGTCGCACGAGGCGGCAATTTCAGGACGGACCGTGCTGACCTGCGAACCTCGCAACGCAACGAGATCTCCTTCTACGGCGCGGACGGACCGAACAAGGGCGATGCGACCGGTTTTCGTCCCTCGGTCAACGTCACGGTCCTAACTTCCCTGCAACGGGTCGAGCAATTGCGTGAGGAATGGGGCAGTCTTGGGGCCCCCTCCCAACCCTTGATGTCCGCAACGGCCCTCGAGAACCCTTTGGATGAAGTAAAGGCAATCGCGGACGCGATCGATGATCAGAACACGAAAAACCGGCTGATCGCCCTGCGGGACGACCTGCGGGCAAACATGGTTGCCCGGGACGAACAACGTGATCGTGCGGCCAAGTCCACGCTTCGATTGGGCGCTTTCCTGTGCGCCAAGTTGCGCAATGATGCGGGCATCGTCGACATACAGCGTCGGGGTTTCGATGCGCGCTGCCCATCGAATGCTCCCGAAGATCGCTGCGATCGCCGGCAGGAACAGCTCGAGAGCAATGAACGGGCACTGAGCGGCGTTGTGGAGTATTACTCCGATACGGTCGTTAGGGCGGCTCAGGACTTTTCGGAGGAAGTGCTGTCGGATCAGGAATTGGTGTTGCGCGCAGAGGTAGAAGCGCGCGGCGTGCCATCGGTTGCCGGATGGGCCGCGATTTACAAAAGTCAGGTCCTGGAATTTGCCGAAAATGGAAATGTGGACCGGCCAACATGGCTTGCGACCTGTAAAGTCGGAAACTAAACTGCTGAGGAAACTCGAAACTTTTCAAAAACAGGGGAATTTCATGCGCATCATATTGAATATTGCCGCCATCACAGTGGCGGCAGCGTTGGCCGGGTGCACAACCACCGGTGCCGACTCCAGGTTGTCTGATCAGACTTCATTTTTCAAAAACTCGAACGTTCAGGCTTGCTTGGCGGGTGCTGCCGTCGTCGCTCTCCTGGACAGGCTCCGCAGCTCTGCTGATACCACAAGTACGTTGATCGCCGCAGGCGCCGGTTGTGCAACTGCTCTTGCAGCCAATTCATATCTTCAGTCGAAACGGGAACAGCATGCGGACACCCAAACCCGCATTGCGTCAGAAATTGAGGATGTACGCACCGACAATCAGCAGCTGTCATCCTTGATTTCGACCACCAAAACCATCGTTGCCGAAGACAAAGCAGAAATAGATGCCGTCAAGGCAAAGTATGCCGCGGACCAGATCACGCGAGACGAAGCGATCGAGCAGCTTGCCGTTGTCGATGCCAACCGCCGGGAACTTAACGGTGTTTTGACCGAGCTTGAGAGCCGTCAGGCCGAGTGGGAAAAGGTCGCCGCGGCTGAACGGGAGGTTGGTGGCGACACCCGCGCTCTTGATGCTGAAATCGAGCGGATGGAAACCAATATCGCGACGTTGCAAGATGAAGTTGATGAATTGAACGAATATCGGATGATTGCACCTGTTGGTTGATTTGATGGGACATAGGACACACCAAATGTCGATTGCTAGAATCACGGGTGTCGCCGCGGTCTGTTTGATCGCCGCGGCTTCCTGTACGACCACCAATTGTGACGCTCGTGCGGGCGATCCTGGTTTTTTTGCAAATACGGCCTGCCAGCTTTCCGGGGTCTATAACGACCAAACGGAATCGCTAAAGCTCGAGCTGGCGGAAGCCAAGGAGCTAAATGAGCAGCTCGACGCGGCACTGAAGGCCTTGGACGCCGAGGCAGCGGAAGTTCGGGCGGAAGCGGAAGCGCAAAACTTTGAGTACGAAAAACTCAACAAGGCAATGCAACCGCTGCTGGCCTCGCTCGACGAGAACGCAGCGGAGAATGCCGCGCTGCAGGCTAAAGTCGATGCCCTTCGCGCGGACCTCGACGCCCTCAACGCCGGCGGCAGCACCAGCAGTGCCCAGAAGACCCTTCAGCTGGAGGAACTGCGACGCAAGATGAACCTCTTGCAGGCCGAACTGGGATTGGACGAGATTTCGGTCGGCACTTAGGAACACGCTGGGTTCCGTTGGCTTGTGAGGTCATAGGCCGGATGGCTTTGCTTGCTCGGAGGCTACGCAGGCGAGCGGTTCAGCGGCAGCGTGGCGCCCCACGTCCATCAACACACGGCTATGAGCTGGGCCTCGATAGGGGGCGCGCTAGAGGCGAAGACAGAGGTGTGTTTCCCCTGTTCGTCTGAGACCATGCGGCGAGTCTGCATCCGCTCTGCGCCGGATCACTTTGCCAATGTTGTCGAGGCGATCGAGAGCGTTTTTGAGGACCAATTGGGGACGTTTGGCGATCAGGCGGGGCGCATCTAAGACGCCTGTCGCAGTAGCGAAACGGGTCTGTAACCGCCAGCTCATTGAAATCATTGGTCGGAGTGAGAGGATTCGAACCTCCGGCCCCTGCCTCCCGAAGACAGTGCTCTACCAGGCTGAGCTACACTCCGCGCCAAGGCGCTCGGATATAGCGACAAGCCGGGAGTAGGGCAAGCGGGCATTGATATGGGTCGGCGCGTGTCTGGCGTGTGTTGGCAGATTTGCGTCGCCCCTGGGCGGCTGTTCTTGACTCCCCTTACCGTCAAAAGCTACCTACTAGTCGGTAATAAACAAGTGGGAGGAATTAGAATGTCTGTGCGAACAACCATAAAAATGGCAGCTGCAGCATCGTTGGGCGTGGCCATGGCCGCCATGCCGGCGATGGCGCAATGGCAGCCTGACAAGCCGATCAACATCATCGTTCCATGGTCCGCGGGCGGGTCGACCGATCAGGTGACGCGCGTCGTCGCGCCGATCCTCGAGGAAGCGCTGGGGACACCGGTGGTCGTCGTCAATCAACCGGGCGCCTCCGGGTCGATCGGGACAAAGGCGGCGCTTGATGCCCCGCGCGACGGGTACACCTGGACGGCCAATGCGATCGCCAACAACGCGACGTACACGGTAACGGGCCTGATCGAGGATACGTCGATCGAAGACTATGTGATCTATCTGCACGTCGCGAACGCGCCGGTGGTCAGCGTCAATGCCGATGCGCCGTATCAGGATTTCGGTGAGTTGTTAGATGCCATGAAGGGCGGTGACGTGACGGTCGGCACGGCCGGGGTGAACTCGTCCGGCGGTATGGCGCTGGCGGCCATCAAAGAGGCCTCCGGTGGCGAAATGGGCGCCCGGATGGTGGCCTATGACGGCGGCAATCCAGCCGTTCTGGCAGCGGCCAGCGGCGAGGTCGTTGCCACCACTCAGTTGGCGGTCGAACAGACCGAAATGATCCGGGCCGGCAAGCTGCGTGGATTGGCGGTGCTGTCCGATCAGCCCCTCAGTGTCGAGGGCATCGATCCCATTCCGCCGATCACCGAATGGCTGCCGGACATGCATATCGCAGCTGATTATTTCGGTGTGTTCATCCCGGCCGGCGCCCCCCAAGAGGTTTATGACACCGTCGACAAGGTCTGGGCCGAAAAGGTGATGACGTCGCCAGAACTGGAACAATACGCCCTGGATCGGGGCGCGGTGTTTGACCCGAGCTACGGTGAGGATGCGTTGGCCAAGGCCATGCCGGTTGTCATCGCCGAGGCCTGCGCCCGGGTGACGCGTAACGAAGCGGTGGTCGATCCCTCCGAGATCGGCATTGACTGTTCGGGAGCCAACTAAGGGGCGACCTGACAAGGCGTTCCTTGAACTCGTAAAGCGCTGCGCGCGGCCAGATTTGGCCGCGCGCGGTCGCGACGCTCGACCCGATCGATGGGCAGCGTCGACCGGATTTCGGCAAGACAACGGCCATGCGTTTCGATTCTCCGATTGCTGATCGCGTAACAGCCATCGTCTTTTTTGCCCTTGGGGCGGCGATGACCTATGGCGGGTTCGCTATGGATCGGCTGGAGGTTCGTCAGATCCATCCGGCGAGCATCCCTGGTCTGGTGCCCATGATATTGGGCGCGGCGCTGATGATCTGCGCCGGCTTGTTGGCATGGAGCGCGCGCGCGAAACAGCGGCCGGCCCCCGACCGGCCAGACGGCGCCGGGCATGGTCCAGGATCCTGGGAAAACTTCGCCGCTGTCGCCGTTTGGAGCGCCGTGTATGCGCTGGGTTTGGTGGGGGGCATGCCCTTCGCCCTGGCGACTGCGATCTATATCTGTGTGTTCTCCGCCTGGTTTACCTGGCGGGAGCGTGAAAGCATCGCCGGCAGAATAAGAACGCTGGTCTTGGTCGGTGTGTTCGGCTGCGCGATGGCGGCGGCGATTTCCGCGCTGTTCCGCTACGGATTTCTGGTCCGGCTGCCCTGATGGAAGGTCTGTCCAGCTTTGGCCTGGCGGTCACCCAGTTTTTGACCCCGACCGCGATCTTCCATGTGGCCTGGGCGACGTTGCTGGGCATTTTTGTCGGCTCGCTGCCCGGCCTGACCGCGACCATGGGCGTGGCGCTGCTGACGACGCTCACCTACACCATGGAGCGGGATACCGCGATCCTCGTGCTGATCTGTATGTATGTCGGCGCGATTTATGGTGGCTCGCGCAGTGCCATTCTGCTCAACATTCCCGGCACGCCAGCCAGTGCGGCCACCTCGCTCGATGGGTATCCGTTGGCACAGAAAGGCCAGGCGGGCTACGCCATGGCTTTGGCGACCTCCGGTTCCGCCCTCGGGACCATTGTCGGGATCTTCCTGCTGGTGCTGGTCGCCCCGCCGTTGGCTGAGATCGCCCTGAATTTCGGGTCCTTCGAGTTCTTCTGGCTGGCCGTTTTCGGCATCGTCATTTCAGGGCAGCTTACCGGTGGCGCCAGCCCGTTGCGTGGCTACATCGCCGGCCTACTGGGCCTGATGGTGGCCATGATCGGCAGCGATGGCATCCACGCACACATCCGCTTCAATCTCGGTATTCCTGATCTCAACGGTGGGATCGGTTTGATCCCAGCCATGGTGGGTGCCTTCGGCTTTGCCGAAGTGCTGACGGTCATGTGGCGGGGAAAGGCGCGGTTGGTATCGGCGGAAAAATCGGACGACCGGGTTTTGCCGCGACTGGCCGATCTATGGCGGTACAAGTTCACCATCGGCCGGTCCGGTTTGATCGGGACCTTGATCGGCATCATCCCGGGCGTGGGTGAGGATATCGGGGCCTGGGCTTCCTACGCCGCGGCCAAGCGGACCAGCCCGGAACGCGACCAGTTTGGACAAGGTTCCCGCGAGGGGCTGACGGCGGCAGAAACCGGCAACAGCGCCGTTGTGCCAGGTGCGCTCATTCCGGCGCTGACCCTGGCCGTGCCTGGCTCGGCGCCGGCGGCGGTCCTGATCGCAGCCTTATTCATTCACGGCGTGCGGCCGGGCCCGATGATCATGATCGAGCTGCCTCACTTCATCTATTCCGTGGCGGCGATGTTGTTATTGGCGACAATCGCCATCGCCATTTATGGGCTCACTCTGACGCGGCTGTTCATTCTGGTTCTGCGGATTCCCCGCGCGTTGCTGATGCCGGTGGTTTTTACCTTATGCGTGATTGGGCCCTATGCGCTGACCCAGCGGATCTTCGACATCTGGGTTATGGTCTTCTTTGGGTTGCTCGGTTTTCTGCTGCGACAAATGAACTACCCGATGGCCCCGCTGGTGCTGGGAATAATCTTGGGCGATTTGCTGGACAAATCGCTCCGCCGGGGACTGACCCTAAGCGATGGCGATCTGGCGCCCTTTTTTACCCGGCCAATTTCGGCGGCCTTCGCCTTGATCATCGCTGCAACCATCGCGCTGGGACTACCGCCGGTGCGCCAGGCGGTCGCGCGGGTCTTCCAGGCCAGTGGGGACGGGCGATGAGCAGGTCCGCCCACCGTGCAGCGCAGCCGGTCAAAAGGGACGCCGCAGCCTCCAAGCGCCGGATTCTGCAAGCGGCGCTAGAGGAGTTCTGCCAGCTCGGGCATGACGGGGCGCGCGTGGACACGATTGCCGAGCGGGCCGGCGTCAGCAAGCCGATGATCTATGCCTATTTTGGCAACAAGGACGATCTGTACCGGGAGGCCCTGCGCGAGGCTTATGTGCAGATCCGCCGTGGTGAACGGCAGCTGGAAACCGAGGCCATGGCCCCGGAACAGGCCGTGCGGGAATTCGTCCGCTTCACGATGGACCATTTCGTTCAAAAACCCTGGTTCATCGCGATCCTGAACACGGAGAATTTGCGCGGTGGCAGCGCCGTCAGAGACATCGTCGATGTCGCCGATATCCAGTCGCCGCTGATCGCAAAGCTCGGCGCCATCCTGGACCGTGGGGTGCGGGAGGGCCGGTTTCGCGGCGGCATCGATCCCGTCGACTTCTACATCACCATCGCGTCGCTTTGCTATTTCCCGGTGTCGAACAGACACACCCTTAGCGCCGTATTCGAAAGGCCGCTCGATCGCGCGTGGCTGGATCGGCATGTCGACCGGGCGGCCGACATGCTGTTGCGATACCTGGCGCCCTAGCGCCGGACCCAACACAGAAAGGACAACCCGTGAGAGAGCATCGTATCGGCATCATCATGCATGGCGTGACCGGTCGGATGGGGATGAACCAGCACCTTGCCCGATCCGTCTTGGCCATCCGGGATCAAGGCGGCGTCGCGCTGTCTGATGGATCGTTGCTGGTGCCGGATGTCATCATCGTCGGCCGCAATGCCGAGAAGATCGAGGCGCTGGCCGCCCAGCACGGCATCGATCGGTGGACGACGGACCTGGATGCGGCGTTGTCCAGCGAGCAGGACACGGTCTTTTTCGATGCCGCCTCCACCCAGTTACGGCCCGCCCTGCTGCGACGGGCGATCGATGCCGGCAAACATGTCTATTGCGAGAAGCCCGTCTCGGAAGGGTTGGAGGATGCCGTCGCCATCGCCCGCTATGCCAAGGAAAAAGGCGTCAAGAACGGCATCGTGCATGACAAGCTGGATTTGCCGGGTCTGATCAAACTGCGGCGGCTGCGGGACGCGGGCTTCTTCGGCCGCATCCTCTCCGTCAAAGGGGATTTCGGCTATTGGGTGTTCGTGGGCGACTGGATGCCGGCCCAGCGCCCCAGCTGGAATTACCGCAAGGCCGATGGCGGCGGCATGATCTCGGACATGCTGTGCCATTGGCGGTATGTGTTGGACAATGTGGTTGCCCCCGTCAAATCGGTCAGCTGCCTAGGCGCCACCCATATCGACCGGCGCTGGGACGAGGCCGGCAACGCCTACCAGGCCGATGCCGACGATGCCGCCTATGCCACCTTCATGTTGGATGGCGGCATTGTTGCCCACATAAACTCAAGCTGGTGCACCCGTGTGCGGCGGGACGATCTGGTGACCTTCCAGGTCGACGGCACCCACGGGTCGGCGGTGGCCGGTCTGCACAAATGCCTGACCCAGCATCGCGTGAACACACCCAAGCCGGTTTGGAATCCCGATGAGGCCCAGACCATGGACTTCTTCGGCGATTGGGAGGAGGTGCCGGACAATGTGCGCTTCGATAACGGGTTCAAAGTCCAGTGGGAGCAATTCCTGCGTCACGTGGCCGAGGACGCGCCCTGGCAATACACGTTGGCCGAAGGGGCCAAGGGCGTGCAGCTGGCGGAGGCGGGTTATCAAAGCTGGCGCGAGCGACGCTGGATTGATTTGCCCGATCTAGAAATCTAATTGCTTTGGTTGGGCTTTGTGTGTGTATTTTCCACAATAATCCTCAGTATTTTTCGTTAATTTATCCTAAATACTTGCAGTATTTGAAGTGTAATTGAAACTGTTTTGTTTGGGAAAATTTGCGAACAATGCTAGATAAATACTCATCGAACAACACGAAAACTTCGCACTAACGCGAAACACACTCACAGGGAACCAACATCATGATCAAGTCCTTCCTCAAAGACGAAAACGGCGCCACCGCTATCGAATACGGCCTGATCGCCGCCCTGGTCGCCGTCGCCGCCATCGCCGCCCTGCAGACCCTGGGTGACAATCTGGTAGCCACCTTCACCGAGGTCTCCAGCAACCTCACCCCAGCCGCCTCCGAATAAAGCGTAAACCGGCACTATCCCGGTACGACCCAAGACAACGCAGGTTTCTCCCTTCCTGTGGGGTCACCGGGTGGCCGGCGCGGCTTCCCCCCTCGCACGCGCCGGCCACCCGGACGATCCGTCCTCCCCGGATCAACTCAACAAGCCAAATCAAACGAGTTCGCCCTCTCGCCGCGGCTGCCCCTCCAGCCGCGGCACTTTCTTGTCTATGAGGATTGGGTGGGTTGGCCTGACCCGGACCGGTCAGTATTCGCGGTTGACGCAGAAATCGACCAGTTCGGCCATAGTTTCGCGCATGGGACTTGCCGGAACGCCGTCCAGCAGCGCTTGGCGCGCCGTTTCCCCATAGCCGCGAGCCCTGGCGATGGCCTGATCCAGCGCGCCGTGCCGGGCCAAAAGCGCCTGGGCTTGCGCCAAATCGTCCGGCCCGACCTGCCGGTCTTCCAACGTCCGGCGCCAGAAGGCTTTTTCCGCCTCGTCACCCTGGGCAAAGGCCAGGATGGCGGGCAGGGTGACTTTGCCCTCGCGCAAATCATCGCCGATGGATTTGCCCAGGCTGGCCTGCACATCGGAATAGTCGAGCACGTCATCGACGAGCTGGAAGGAAATTCCCAGGTTCCGTCCATAACTTGCCAATGCGCCGACCGTCTCCTCCGGCTGATCGGCAATCCGGGCACCGACGTCCGTGGCGGCTTCGAACAAGGCGGCCGTTTTGGCCTCGACGACCCTCAGGTACATCGTCTCGTCCGTGTTGAGGTCGTTCGCCGCCGAAAGCTGCAGGACCTCGCCCTCAGCAATTATGGCGGAGGCGTTGGCCAGCACGCGCAACACCTCTGGCGCACCGCATTCGACCATCAGTTGGAAAGACCGGGCAAAGAGAAAATCGCCGACAAGAACGCTGGCCTCGTTGCCGAAAAGGATGTTGGCCGAGGATTGCCCGCGTCGCAGATCGCTTTCGTCCACCACATCATCATGCAGCAGGGTCGCGGTATGGATGAACTCCACGGCCGCCGCCAGTTTGACGTGATGCTCGCCCCCATAACCGAACAGCCGGGCAGACGCCAACGTCAGCAAGGGACGCAGCCGCTTACCCCCCGCGGCAACCAGATACCCCGCCAATTGGGGGATCAGCGCGACCGGGCTGTCCATCCGCGCGACGATCGTCTTGTTCACGGCGGCAAGATCGGCCTCGAGCATGCGCGACAGGCGGACGAGCGCGTCATCGGTCGATGCTTCGTTTGCGGCCGGCGGATTGTCCGGTTGCTGCGCCGCAAGATTGGTGTTCGTACGTCCCACAGGTATCAACGGCTGGCTCTGGTCTTTTGAACGTGCAAAATTCTACTTCTTGAGCATAGAGAGAGGGGAGGCTTGGTCAAGGAAGGCCGCCCCTCAATCGACCGCGCTCCGCCCGATAACAGCCCGCCCACCTACAAGATGCATGTTCTTTTGAAAACCACAGATGTTGTGCGCTTGACGTTTTTGCAGGCTTTGCTGCGCGATGCGGGCATCGAAAGCACGGTTCTGGATACGCACATGTCCATTATGGAAGGCAGTATCAACGCCATTCCGCGCCGTTTGGCCGTTGATGACGAAGATTTGTCTAAGGCACGCTGGGTCCTGACCCAGGCGGGCGAAACCCTGCCGGCCGATCCTTGAAGACGGACCAGGGAACCCTGCTGGACGGCCGCGTCGGATTTACCCAGCCGGTCCAAGGCTATCGCGCGGCGATCGACCCTATCCTGCTGGCTGCCGCCTGTCCGGCGAAACACGGCATGCGGATCGCCGATCTAGGCAGCGGCGCGGGGGCGGCATCGTTGGCGCTAGCCTGGCGGTGCCCAGGTGCAAAAATCATCGCGATCGAACGCGAGGCATCCCTGCTCGCTTTGCAGCAAAAGAACATTGAGGCCAATGGCTTTGTCGGCCGGATCGAAGCCGTTCGGGCGGATATTCGATCGGTCGGGACGACAGACATTGGCGGTGCCGTCGATATTGTGATGATCAACCCGCCGTACCTGGCGGATGGGCGCTATTCGAAATCGGATCATGCCGGCCGTGCCGTTGCGAACAGCGAAGGCGATACGCCGTTGGCCGATTGGGTAACGGCAGCCCGCCGTCTGGCAAAACCAAATGCCCTGTTCGTGATGATCCACCGGGCCGACCGCCTGGCGGATATCGTGGCGGAACTCGGACCGTCAGCGGGAGGGATTCATGTCTTTCCGCTTTGGCCCCGGTCCGGTGAAGCGGCGAAGCGGATCATCGTCGCCGCGCAATTCGGCAGTCGGGCGCCTTTCAATCTGATGTCGGGGCTTTGCCTGCACACCGCCGAAGGGTCTTTTACCGAAGAAATCAATGCGGTTTTGCGTGACGGACAGCGCTTATTGATTGTGTGACCGGAAAAGGCCACCTGATCTATGATGGGCACAAGTCAATACCACAGCGGTTGGGACAGGGACGAAGGTGTTTGAACGGTTTTCAAGGCGTGGGCCGGTGGTGCCGGTCGTTCGGCTGTCGGGCGCGATCGGGGATTTCGGTCGGTTTTCCAGTGGCTTATCGCTAGCCAAGGTTGCCGGACCGCTGGAGAAGGCGTTTTCCATGCGCAAGGCCCCGGCCGTGGCGCTTGCGATTAATTCGCCCGGTGGCTCGCCGGTGCAATCGGCGTTGATCGCCCAACGAATCCGCAGCCTGGCATCGGAAAAGGACAAGAAGGTCCTGGGGTTTGTGGAGGATGTCGGGGGATCGGGCGGCTATTGGCTGGCCTGCGCGGCCGACGAGATTTTTGCTGATTCCGCCTCCATCGTCGGGTCCATCGGGGTTATTTCTGCTGGCTTTGGTTTCCAACAAGCGATCGACAAACTGGGGATCGAACGGCGTCTGTATACCTCGGGCGAGCGCAAGTCTCTGCTCGATCCGTTTCAGGACGAAAAACCCGAGGATGTTGAGAAGCTGCGCGACGTGCAGGGCCGAATCCATGAGGAGTTCAAGATCTATGTCCGCGAGCGCCGGGCGGGCAGGTTGAAGGCCGAGGAGGCTGACCTCTTCAACGGGTCATTCTGGACGGGCCGCGAGGCGCTGGACCTTGGCATCATCGACGGTATCGGCCACATGCGGCCGATACTGCGGGAACGCTTCGGTGAGAAAGTCCGGTTGCGGCCCGTCGCACCGCCCCGGGGCCTTTTCCGTGGCAGAATGCGCTTTGAGGGCGATGGGTTTCTTAACCCGCCCGCGGGAAATTGGGCGGGCGCCTTGTTGGCGAGCGTTGAAGAAAGGCTCCTCTGGCAGCGTTTCGGCCTTTAGGATCGGCACCCATGACCCAAATTCTATTCACCATCGCCGTGGTGATCGTCGTTCTCTACGGCGCCAAAATGTTGAGCGCCGGCCGGTCCTCCCTCGGTGGCAAGAAGGCAGGCGAGAAGGCGGCGGCTCCTGCCCGCCAAGCCGACGATAGCGAGGACCTGACCCGCTGCCCGGTCTGCGGCACCTATACCCTTTCGGCCAGCCCCTATGGCTGTGATTCCTGTAAGGGAAATCCAGCCGGCTAAGGTGCCTTGATCTGCATTGGCGGGCCGACTAGGTTGCGGCGCACAATTGATAGCCGCGCGCCCAGAGCCCGAAGAACAAGCTCCAAAAAAACAGATGACCCAGGACCAGAAATGGGCTGTAAGCCCGCCGCCTCGCTGTTTTCAGGAGGTGATCCTGCGGCTGCAGAATTTCTGGTCGGCCCAAGGCTGCGTGCTGCTGCAACCATATGACATGGAGATGGGGGCGGGAACCTTTCACCCGGCGACGACTCTCCGGTCTTTGGGGCCCGAACGGGAATGGAACTGCGCTTATGTTCAGCCATCCCGCCGGCCGACCGATGGCCGTTACGGCGAAAACCCCAATCGATTGCAACATTATTACCAGTTCCAGGTGATGTTGAAGCCGTCACCACCGGATTCCCAGGACATTTATCTGCGCAGCCTATGCGCCCTGGGCATCGACCCGGCCTTGCATGACCTGCGGTTTGTCGAGGACAACTGGGAAAGTCCCACACTTGGCGCGGCCGGTTTGGGCTGGGAGGTCTGGTGCGACGGCATGGAAGTCAGCCAATACACTTACTTCCAGCAGGTCGGCGGCATCGACTGCGATCCGGTCCCGGTTGAGTACACCTATGGCTTGGAACGCCTGGCCATGTATGTGCTGGGGCACGAAAACGTCTACGACATGCCCTTTAACGATCCGGATGCACCCGGCGCCAAGACCTATGGCGAGGTGTTCCTACGGGCCGAGCGTGAGTTTTCGACCTTCAACTTTGAAACGGCCGATACGGATCTGCTGCTCCGGCATTTTTCCGATGCTGAGACGGAATGCGCCGCGCTGCTGGACAAGCGCCTGGCCCTGCCGGCCTATGACCAGTGCATCAAGGCCAGCCACGTATTCAACCTTTTGGATGCGCGGGGGGTGATCAGCGTTGTCGAACGCGCGGCCTATATCGGCCGGGTGCGGGCCTTATCGCGGCGCTGCTGCGAAATCTGGCTGGAGGCGGCCTGACGCCATGGCTGAATTTCTGCTCGAATTACTTAGTGAGGAAATCCCGGCGCGCATGCAGGCGCGCGCCGCCGACGAGCTAAAGCGCCTAGTGCTCGAAGGATTTGAAGAGGCGGGGCTGGCGTTCAGCTCAGCGCAGGCCTTCGCCACGCCACGCCGGCTGACCCTGGTCGTCGACGGCCTGCCCCTGCGCCAGCCGGATCGCAAAGAAGAACGGAAAGGGCCCAAGGTCGGCGCGCCGGAAAAGGCGATGGAGGGTTTTCTTCGGTCCAGCGGCTTGACGTTGGATCAATGCGAACAGCGCGACACGCCGAAAGGTGCTGTCTGGTTTGCTGTTATCGACAAGCCCGGCGAGGCGTCTGAGACCGTTCTCTCAACCCTGATCGCGGATGTCGTCGCTGGATTACGGTGGCCCATGAGCATGCGCTGGGGGGAAACAACCAGCCGATGGGTGCGGCCGCTGCAAGGGATCTTGGCGGTATTCGACGGCAGCCAGGTTCCGGGCTCTGTTTCACTTGGCCCGAACAACGAGCTGGTATTTGGAAGCCAAACGGTCGGACATCGATTCTTGAGCGGCGGCCCGGTGGCGGTAACGTCGTTTGCGGATTATCGCGACAAGTTGCGAAGCGCCCATGTGATGCTGGACGCGGGAGAGCGGCAGACGCTCATACGCGAACAAGCCGCGGCGCTGGCATCCGATGCCCAACTCTCCCTGCGGGACGATGAGGCTCTGGTGGCGGAAAATGCCGGCCTAACCGAGTGGCCGATACCCATGATGGGCTCGATCGACCAGCAATTCATGGACGTTCCCGCCGAAGTGCTGATCACCTCGATGAAAACGCATCAGCGCTATTTCTCGCTGCAAAATGCCGATGGCAGCTTGGCGCCGCGCTTTGTGTTTGTAGCGAACACCGAAGCGACGGATGGTGGTGCGGTCATTGTCGCCGGCAATGAACGCGTCCTCCGCGCCCGTCTGGCCGATGCCAAATTCTTCTGGGATCAGGACCGCGCAACCAAGTTGGCGGACCGGGCGGATGGGCTGGCCGATGTCACTTTCCACGCCAAGCTGGGAACCATGGCGCAGAAGGCCACCAGGATTGAAGTGCTGGCAGGGTCGCTGTCATCGCACATCGATGGCGCAGACGGTCAACTTGTCCAGCGGGCCGCCCATTTGGCCAAGTGCGATTTGACCAGCGGCATGGTTGGGGAGTTCCCTGAACTGCAGGGAATCATGGGGCAGTATTACGCTACCCATGACGGTGATTCGCCCGAGGTAGCCCAAGCGGTCGCCGAGCATTATTCGCCGCAGGGGCCGAATGACGCGTGCCCATCCGCGCCGGTTGCGGTGGCCGTGGCGCTGGCCGACAAACTGGACACCCTGGCTGGCTTCTTTGCCATCGACGAAAAGCCGACAGGCAGCCGCGATCCGTTCGCACTCCGCCGGGCGGCACTCGGTGTCATTCGTCTTATCTTGGAGAACGGGCTGACCATACCGCTTCACGCAGTCTTTGCCGAAGCGGTGTCGCAGTACAAGCTGGAAACGGACCCCCAGGCTGTTGCCGGTGATCTTATGGCGTTCATCGCCGACCGGCTGAAGGTGGCTTTGCGCGACAGCGGTGTTCGGCATGATCTGATCGATGCGGTTTTTGCCCTGCAATCGGAAGACGATCTGATCCGGGTCCAGGCGCGCGTTGGTGCCTTGACCGACTTCCTGGATGAGGAGGTCGGGGCGGACCTGCTGACCGCGTATCGTCGGGCCGCCAATATTGGCCGTATCGAGGCCAAGAAGGATGGTACGCCATCCGATGGGGCGATCGACGACAGCTTGCTGAAACAGAATGAGGAGCGTGCGCTCTCCAAGGCCTTGGCCGAAGCGGGGTTGGCGTTGGCGCCCGTCCTTGATCAGGCGGAATTCGGCAGCGCGATGCAGGAGCTTGCGAAGCTTCGCGCGCCGGTCGACGCGTTTTTCGATCAAGTCACTGTCAATGCCGAGGAACCGGAGCTGAGGAAGAACCGTCTGGCATTGCTCCATCAAATCACGACCACGATGAACCAGGTCGCCGATTTCTCGCGCGTCTCAGGTTAGGCTGCTAACTTCCGGATTCGCATCCGGGCAAATTTCCCTTAACGTTGCTTAGTTTTTAGCAACTCACCCCTGGCACACTCGACGTTCCTATCTGAATTCTGAATTTTTTGCTCTTTCGGGAGTCCCAAGATGACCCAATGGGTTTACCGGTTCGGCGGCGGCACGGCTGATGGTGACGCAAGCTTGCGCGATTTGCTTGGCGGCAAAGGGGCCAATTTGGCCGAAATGTGCCGCCTTGGTTTGCCAGTACCCCCCGGATTTACCATCACGACCGGTGTCTGCACCCACTTTTACGACCATGACCGGTCTTATCCCGATGATCTGAGGGGGCAGGTCGAAGATGGCATGCGCGCCATCGAAACGGAGCTTGGAAAGAAATTCGGGGATCCCGCCGACCCGCTGCTCGTATCCGTTCGATCGGGTGCCCGCGCCTCCATGCCAGGAATGATGGACACGGTCCTGAACTTGGGACTCAACGACCAAACGGTTGAAGGGCTGGCTGCGAAAACAGGTGATGCCCGCTTCGCTTATGACAGTTATCGCCGCTTTATTCAGATGTATTGCGATGTCGTCATGGGCGTCGAACACTTCCTGTTCGAGGACGTGTTGGCGTCGATCAAACGGGCGACGGGCAGGGAACAAGATACCGACCTGACAGCCGATGACTGGAAATCAGTCGTCAGTGAGTACAAGCGGCTGGTCGAAACGGAAATCGACGACACCTTCCCACAAGACCCCTGGGCCCAGCTTTGGGGCGCGGCCGGGGCCGTTTTCGGTTCGTGGATGAACCAGCGGGCCATCACCTACCGCAAGCTGCATGACCTCCCCGACGAATGGGGTACGGCGGTGAACATCCAGTCGATGGTTTACGGCAACATGGGGGATGATTGCGCGACGGGCGTCGCCTTTACGCGCGATCCGTCAACCGGCGAGAACGCATTCTATGGCGAGTATTTGATCAACGCGCAGGGCGAAGATGTCGTCGCCGGCATCCGCACGCCGCAATACATAACCCTGAAGGCCAAGCAGGAAAACGGTGCTGATCTTCCGGCCATGGAAGAGACGATGCCCGAGGTCTTCGGCCAGTTGATGGAGGTCCGCGGGCAGCTCGAAGACCATTACACCGATATGCAGGATATCGAGTTCACGGTCGAACGGGGTCGGCTGTTCATCCTGCAAACCCGTGCCGGCAAGCGCACGGCGCCGGCGGCGCTGCGCATCGCTGTTGAGATGTGCGAGCAAGGGTTGATCGACAAGCATCAGGCCTTGCAACGGGTCAATCCAGCAGCGCTCGATCAACTGCTCCACCCCACCCTCGATCCATCGGCGGAGACAACGGTTATTGCGACCGGTCTGCCGGCTTCGCCCGGTGCGGCTTGCGGCAAGATCGTCCTGACCGCCGACTGGGCGGAAAAGATGGCCGAACAGGGTGAAACGGTCATCTTGGTCCGCGAAGAAACCAGTCCCGAAGACATTCATGGCATGCATGCGGCCGCGGGCATTCTGACCAGCCGTGGCGGCATGACGAGCCACGCGGCGGTTGTTGCGCGCGGGATGGGCCGGCCTTGCGTTTCCGGGGCTGGGACCGTGGGCATCGACACCGTCGACGGCGTCATCCACGCGGGCGGTCACCGCCTGGCCGAAGGCGACCTGATCACCATCGATGGATCGACCGGTGAGGTTATGGTGGGTCGCGTCCCAACGGTGGAACCGGAGCTTTCCGGTGACTTTTCCAAACTTATGGGCTGGGCCGATGAGGTTCGCCGCATGAAGGTTCGCACGAACGCCGAAACGATGGGCGATGCGACGACGGCGCGCGGCTTTGGTGCTGAGGGCATCGGGTTGTGCCGCACCGAGCATATGTTCTTTGAGGCCGACCGGATCGTCGCGGTGCGCCGCATGATTCTTGCCGACGAGCGGGAAGAACGGGAAAAGGCGCTCGCCGAAATCCTGCCCATGCAACGGCAGGATTTTATCGATCTGTTCAAGGTGATGAACGGGCTGCCGGTCACGATCCGGCTGCTTGACCCGCCCTTGCACGAATTCCTGCCCCATTCGCCCGATGAGATGGCGTCCGTCGCCCGGGCGGCCGGGTCGGACGTTCCGTCCGTTCGCCAACGGTCGGTTCAACTGCGCGAGGCAAATCCGATGCTGGGCCATCGTGGCTGCCGGTTGGGGATTTCCTATCCGGAAATTTACGCAATGCAGGCGCGTGCCATCCTGGAGGCGGCCTCAGCCCTTAAGAAAGATGAAGGCCAAACCGTCATTCCCGAGATCATGGTTCCGTTGGTTTTCTCAAAAGAGGAGCTGGAGATCCTGCGGACGCAGATTGACGACGTCGCCCGGTCGGTTGCGGAGGAGACCGGCGTCAAGCTCGACTACCTGGTTGGGACGATGATCGAGCTGCCGCGGGCGGCGCTCAGGGCTGGCCAGATCGCCGAGTCGGCTGAATTCTTCAGCTTCGGGACGAACGATCTGACCCAGACGACGTTCGGCATCAGCCGCGATGATTCCGGGACTTTCCTGCCCGATTACGAGCGCCATGGTATTGTGCCCCGGGATCCGTTCGTGACGTTGGACCAGGATGGTGTGGGCGAGCTGGTGTCCATGGCCTGCGAGCGGGGCCGAAATACCCAGGCGGACATCAAGCTGGGCATCTGTGGTGAACATGGCGGTGATCCGGCCTCGATTGCGTTTTGCGAGCGTATTGGGCTCGATTACGTTTCCTGCTCGCCCTACCGTGTGCCCATTGCCCGGCTGGCGGCGGCGCAGGCTGCCCTCGCCGAGGGGTGAGCGAGCTAGCAACCGAAGCCATCCAGGTCGGTTCGCCGGCCCGCGAAATCCGCGTTGGCCGCTGGTCGCCCGCGACCCCGGCCAAGGCGGTGGTCCTGCTGCTCAACGGGTTGACCGAATTCCTCGAGAAGTATCAGGAGGTCGCGGACGATCTGACGGCGCGCGGGCTGGAAGTCTTGTCGCTGGATTGGGGCGGGCAGGGGCTCTCCCATCGCCTCCTGGAAAATAAGCAAAAGATCCATACGCGCGACTATGCCGACCGGCTTGAGGAGGCCGACGCGCTTGTCTGTTGGGGCCGGGAGGTCATTGGCGACCGGCCGGTTGTGCTGCTGGGACACTCGATGGGTGGACACATCGCCCTGCGCTTTGCCGCAGAGCGACCGCCGGCCAACTTGCGCGCGATTGCCCTGAGCGCGCCGATGATCGCTTTTCCCCCGATGCGCGGCTTGGATCGGCTTATGGGGACCATCGTGCGGCTTGTGGGCGCATGCGGCTGGACCGAACGTTATGCCCCGGGCAAGGGGGATTACGATGACCGCATCGCGACGGTGCGGGCTTACTTGATGTCGACCGATACGCGGCGGGTCCGGTTCCAGGAGGAACTGTGGCCGGGGGAGGAAACCAATCGACTGGGCGGCGTTACCTGGGGCTGGCTGCGGGCCAGCCTGGACTCCTGTGCGGTGCTGCGACGCCCCGGATATCTGGAAGCGTTGCCGTACCCGACGCTGCTTGCCCTGGCTGGGCGTGATGTTCTGGTCTCCAACCGTGCGGCAAGGCGCGCGGCGGCGCGTATGCCTGTGTGCCATGTGGTTCGCTATAACAATGCGATGCACGAAATCCTGATGGAGCGCGATGAAACCCGCGACTGTTTTTTTGCCGATTTCGACCGTCTGGTTTCAGAGGTGGGCATCTGAAGTACCCTAGAACTCGCGTTGGGGTCCGCTTATTCTTCAGCAAGTCTTTTCAACCAAGCCTCTTACGATCTCAACATGCCCCCTCGTTTAACGGCCACAACGGCCAGGATTTCAGTTGGCGATTCCGAGCGCCAAATCCGTGTTGCGCAGTGGCTGCCAGATAATGGTCCGCCGCGAGCGGCCGTGCTGCTGTTCCCCGGTTTGAGCGAATTTATCGATAAATATCAGGAGGTTGCTACCGATCTGCTCTCACGCGACTTGCTGGTGCTGTCGATCGACTGGGGCGGGCAAGGGCTTTCCGACCGGCCGCTCGCCAACCGCCACAAGATCCACACAGCCAGCTACGACGACCGCTTGGACGACATCGATGCGTTACTCCGATGGGGTGCCGCGGCGATTGGGGACTTGCCGACCATCCTGCTGGGCCACTCCATGGGCGGGCACATCGCCTTGCGCTGCGCCAGCGACCGGCCGCCGCCGCGATTGGCCGCGATGGCCCTCAGCGCGCCCATGGCCGGCATCGGCGGCGTGCCCGGCAATATCGGGCCTTGGGCGGCGCCGGCGGCCGTGGCCATTGGACTGGGCGAACGATATTTGCCTGGTCGGGGTAACTACGATGCCGAAGCGGAGAGGAGGAATGCAGGCCGGTTGTCGAGTGACGAGGAGCGGGATGCCTGGCAGCGTACGCTGTATGCGGACAATCCGGATCTCGTCGTCGGCGGGGCTACATGGGGCTGGCTGAACGCCAGCCTGAAGTCAGTTGCGCGGTTGAATGAACCGGGCGTTCTCGAACGCATCATCTGTCCCAGCATGCTGGCGCTGGCCGGAAGGGAAGTATTGGTGGACAATGAGGCTATTCGGCGAGCGGTCGTCAGAATTCCCAATGCCCGCCTTGTCGAACATCCTGAGGCGAAGCACGAGATCCTTATGGAAGTCGATGAGATCCGAGCGCGGTTTTTTGGCGACTTTGACGATCTGCTGTTGCAGGCAGGGTTAAGCGGCTGACCGTTTGCGACCAATGACCGTCGTCCAGCTGTCAATGCGGTACTTGTCCGAAGCATCGAAAAGGGCCTCCAAACGGCGCAGGTCAGCCTGACCGTTATCGCCGACCCGGAAGGTTGCGGGCCCGTCTTTTGCACAGCGTAGGCACTGGAGGTCAAATCCGCACTTGGAGAACGCGCCTGAGCAAAAGCCGACCATGCGCCAAAGATCGTCAGATGAGACGATGATTTCATAGGTAATGCGGCAGCCTGGAAACGCAGCTCGCATTTCCGGGACGCGACAATTGGAGATCTTCGAGATACCAGAGGTTTTTGAGGTGCGCGAAACCGCGTCGCCGTCCGGAGCCATCTTGCCCTCCTTCAATCCAAACCCAGGGTCGAAGGAGCGTCGTTCGGTTCCTTCGCTTTAGCTGAATTTATTCCGCGCCCGCAATCTGGAGTTCAAATCGGCGCGTCACTGAATTGGGACTTAGGGGACCAGGAGCAGCCCGTCAAGACACCATCATGGTGTCTGTCCCGTTTTGGTTCGATGTGATCTGTCGGACGTAGGATACGAACCGGCTATCGGCTCCTTCGCTGTAGGCACGCTCGGATATCTGAAACAGGCAGTCCACCGAACCAAGCGGAACGGTAGGCTGATAGAATGTGTCGATTGATCTCGGCCGCCGGACGACGGAGAGGCCAAAAAGACAGTGACTGACGCTGGACCCATTGTCTGAAACGGGAAGAATTGTCTTGTGAGTGTCCAGCATTTCCCGTTCCGGGTACTGCATGCGGCCAACGCAGAGCAGCGGTTCCCTGGCCCGCACGCACTCGCCGATCATCTGTTGGTAGACGTTCTGACAGGGAGAATACTCCAGTTGGCTGAGCATCACGCCGCTGAAGTCTCTGCCGTACCCTGCAACAATCTCCGTCCCCACAACCGTAAACTGCCAATCGTCCAGTTCGGTTTTTTTTGCCAGAATGAGGAAGGGAAGGATGTCTTTTAAGTGAATGGGATCGACAGAAGGCTTCGGGACCAAGCCGTTGCTGTTTGCATGATCCTCGTAAAAGTTGAGTAAGGTGGTGTGTATTCCCGTTGCTGTCCACAGTCCATCGGATGGTAACCCCGCCGGACTGGAAACTTGATACTCAGTCGTCATACACTAATCCTGCCTGGGATAAGGGTATTTGCGACCTCTATTGCACCGGACATCGGCTGAGGCGAGCTGCTTTTTTATTACAGAACATCCGTTCCATTAAAATAGCAACAGTTTTTGTTCGCGCAACGATGGTGTGAACGAAAATTTTCTTCAAAGAATGGCTACCTGCCGGGATCAACGTTGTGTCACGTCATGGTGATCATTGATTGACCCGATTTGGCTTTGATTCCGGAAAATCAACTTGTGGGTGCGCTAAACCAGTATTGCCTGGGAATGGAACGGGTCTCCGCGGACATCAGCGGATTGTCGACGAACAATCGGCGACGATGGTCAAGGTTCGACTTTTCGAGCATGCTCTTTATGGCGGGGTGGGAATTGAACAGCTCCAAGTAGGATCCGTCCTTGTAGGCGGTTATAAGCCCATTATAAATCGCTTCATGAAGTTCCTTGTTCTCTTTGGACACGAAGAAAAGCTTCGCAAATGGATAAATGAGAACGAGTTCTTGTTCTAACGTGAGGTGTTCGTGGGTGAGGTGGTATTGTTGAAGTTCTGCAAAGGCTTCATTGACACCGCGTGAAAAGTAATCAGCCCTTCCAAGGTTCACCAAGCTAAACAAGTTTTCGTATTCGCCAGTTAGGATGTCCAAACCTGCTTCGCGAAGGATTTCCACGTCCGACCATCCAATTCCCTGAACGCCAACAAGCGGCGCCAAGTCCTCCACGCTTTGAACGGCAGTGAACTTTGTTTGGCTCCCTTTGCGGATAAGAAATAAGCGGTGGCCGAGCAGTCCACGTGCAATCGGAATACGTACCGGCAGCAGCCTTCTTTCAAATTCTGCCGACGTTCCATACCAAGCCACTGTGATCTCACCCGTGCCCTTCTCCAGGATATGGCGCGAACGGTTCTCACTCATCGCGCGGTGGCTCGGTGTCAGAACATAGTCGCGGCCGCTTTTTTCAAGCGCGAGTTTTAGTACTTCCAGGGGGAACGCGTCGGAATAGTTCCGGCCGCCTTCAGTTGGGTAGATTACAACGAGTTTGGCCGACGCTGGAAATGCCACACCGACAAAAAGCATGACAGTCAGAAAGGTAAAAACGATGCGCTTCATCTTGGCCTCCGCGCCGCCAGTCGCCTAATCAGAGATTATGTCGCTAACAGGCTGCCATTCAGTTAATTCAGACAAAATCCCTTCAAGACTAACCAAATGTTCAGGACAAATGCCCTAGAATTCACGTTTCATCGTGAAAACCGTGAGAGGGTGTCAGACCTGTATGGTCGATCAACTTCATTCGTTCCGAACACGCCTAATCGCCCTGATCGTCGGCGTGATGGCCGGGACTCTGGGGTTGGTAGAGCTGCAGGGTTTAAGTGAAGTCTCGCGACAACTGCAGGTTCAGCTGAGGGACCAGGCCCAAAGGACAATCGAACTCCAAGCCAAAGCGCTCAGTACGCCCGTTTGGAACCTTGATGACGACGAAATCCTGTCGCAGTTAAGCGCCCTCGTCTCGGCCGAGGATTTCGCGGCTGCGGTGGTTTTGGATGAGTCCGGGACGGTTATCGCCGAAATCGCCGCAGACGGGAGACCAGGAGGCACCGCCAGCCTGACCGGTTCGTTTCATCTGGCACATGAGATTAGAGACGAGACCCATGAAATTATTGGCCAGCTGCGCATCTTGGTCGTGAATGACCGGATATTGGCGCTGCGGGCCGAGCGTATAAAAAACCAGCTTCGTGACTTCGCCATCGTCTCGATCGTCGTAGCCCTGGTTATATCCATTGCCGTTACCAATTTGGTGCGGCCGGTTCTGCGCATTACCGATGCGATGGAGCGCTTGCAGGACGGCGAACTCGAAATTGATATCCCGGCGACCGAGCGCAGGGACGAAATTGGCAAGATGGCGCGCGCCCTGCGCGTGTTTAAATCCAATGCCGTGCAGTTGCGAGAAGCGCTTCTCAAAGAACGGGAACTCAACGCACTGCAGAGGGAATTCGTTGCCATGGTCAGCCACGAGTTCCGCACGCCAATGACGGTCATCGATGCGGCCGCCCAACGCGTTCTGCGGCGTTTGGACAAACTGGATCCAGAGGAAGTTGAGCGTCGCATGCGGACAATACGCGGATCGGTCTCCGGCATGACCGAACTGGTGGACAGTACGCTGAGCGCCTCGCGGATCGAAGCAGGGAAAATCAAGTTTTCACCAGAGCCATGTTCCGTTTCGCGGATTGTCACAGCAATCTGCAAGCGGCAGCAAACCATCAGCCCAAATCATGTGATCGAGGTTATGCTCGATAAACTGCCCGGCGAAATTTCGGGCGATCCAATGCTACTGGGTCAAGTGTTTACCAACTTGATTTCGAACGCCGTGAAATACGCTCCCCATAGCGGCAAGGTAAAAGTTATCGGCTGGGAGGAGGATGACTGCGCATGCGTTGCGGTTAAAGATTACGGGCTGGGTATCCCCGAAGATGAAATGCCCAGGCTGTTCGAAAAGTTTTTCCGGGCCTCAACATCCACAGGCATAAAGGGAACGGGCATTGGCCTGTTTCTGATCCGGACCTTCGTCGAAATGCACGGGGGAACGATCGCGGCACGGTCAGAACTGTCAAAAGGATCAACCTTTACAGTTCGCTTGCCGATCAAAGGGATTGAAGCCTCGCGAACAAAGCCAACCGAGCCTAGCAATGTGACGAACGGTGCAACCGCCTCTTCGGTTTCATTCTCGGAGGCGAGCGGTTTGCCTGGTGCTCACGCCGTTACGCCGGCTTGATCATCCGCCCGATACTTCAAGACCACAAAAGGCCACCGTCGCCGGCACTATCTTAAGATCGGCACGCGACAAAATCGATTCCCTCTCCGAGCAGTTGCCTGAGTATGTCCTGTCCAGCGGGGACATCGTACATTAGCAGATGAGCACTTCGACGCTGTAATTCATTTACCAAATGTTTAAGGGCTTCGTCATCCTGTTGCTTCCAGGATAGTAGCGTGGAGTAACGACAGGTCAGTATGGGTGTCCTCAGCACTTGTGGGTCAATATTTCCAAGTGAGAGTTGACTCAACTCAACTGCAACCTTCGTACAATAGCGGCGAAGGACGCCGAGCGACGCCATGATGCGCCAGGATGCGCTTTCCTGTGGGTAGCGCCTAAGGTTCAAGATTAACTGATGCACAACGGAATCGGATAGAGACCGGCAAATTTTCTCGTAGCGCTGAAGATGTTGCGTATTCTCCAGAGTAGAAAAGCAAACATTGACAATCAGTTTCGTCGGTGGCCTGCCAGTACGATCACAAAGCCATTCGGAAGCCTTGGCGAGCTTGAGTATATCGAATTCCGCAACAAGCTCCTCGCTGCCGGGGCGTGTGATGCGCAAATTGTCTATGTTCTGTTGTGTATGGGGATCGAACTGGGCCACAGCAAGTGTTGGGTGTTGGCCTCTCACCATCACAACCGGTACTGCTGCTATTTCACAATCGTTCACTATCTTATCTAGAATAATTTTCGCTTTTATTCGTTCATCGGCAGAAGCCTTGTTCAGCTTTTTTCTTACTAGATCAACAATATCATCTGCGTTTTTCAAGTTCTCAGCGGAAATTTCGATCTCCTGCATATCCGCGTCGACGGTGCAATTTTCACTAACTTCTTTGGCGAGGCTCTCTTCTCCGAGTACTTTCTGACGGATTTCCCGTGAGATGGCTCTTGCTTTCGCTGCCGCCGCTTTCTGGTCCAACCGTGAGAAGTAAATCAGGTATCTGATATCTTCTCAGAGTTCAAATACATCCGTTTCGGACAAGTGTTTGTTAATGGTGTTCTCCGAAAGACCTTGTATTTGTTTGAGTTGGCTTTTCCAGCGATTGCCGAGTTCCTCCTTGATATCTTCGAGGCCGACAACCTGCATATGGCCAACCAAGGCCTTCCCGCCTGACCTCTTTGCCAGGTCGAGAACTTTTGCCTGGGTCGATAGCTCCAGGTCATCTGATGGTCCGGCGGTGGACCCTACGCAGTTGGGCTGTGGCAGGCGCTTTCCATGATTTTGAGCGTCCCGGTATTTTTCGGTACCGTTGATTGATCTATAGATTTTGACAAATTGCTCTTCTTTGCGCGCATTCATTCGTTCTACTTGATCCAGCCGGGATTTTACGGTTACGAGCAGTAGATCAAGATCGACTGGTTTTGTCAGGTAGTCATCCGCTCCAAGCTTCTTGCCTTCCATAATGTGTTCGCGATCTGCAAGGGCAGAGAGAAAGATAAACGGAGTATCGGCAAACTCAGAATGGTTCTTCCGCAGGTACTGAAGGACCAAATGGCCGTCCATAACGGGCATTGAAATGTCGCACAGAACCAGATCCGGTTTACCCTTTAAGATCGCATCCAGACCAAGTTGACCATTTGCAGCTTCATCCACCTCGTATCCGGCTTCCGTCAGTTCGTCCACCAGCAAACCCCGGATATCTTCCTCATCTTCCACACAAAGGACTCGTTTCACCGGTATTCTCACTTGCGTTGTTTTTGCTGATTTTGTTCGGCAATGAACTTGACTGGGAATGGCAAAGGCGGACGCACATGCTCCTGACTGCGCCGACGGTTTAGGTATTTCGTACGAACGCTATGCGCCGGAAGTTATCCAAATATTAATGTGGAGTTTTTGATCGATTGGTTACCGTATAGCGCTAAGTATAGATATTGTTTTTGTTGGAAAATAGTTAATCCAGTACATAGGAATATTGTCAAAGAGTGTTGAATTTACTGAGCGCAGATTAGTGCAGACTTGGTTTGTAGAGAGGATCAAGGGTGTTGCGTCGCTGTCGTGAAGTGGCGGCTGGCGGCACGGGTTTCGGAAGAAGTCGGGAAGGCTGACCGTGAAGGAGGAGCGAGCCGGGGAAGTTGCGGCTGTTAGACGGTCGTGTAGCGAGAGGGTGGCAAACCTGTCCATCTCTTGAACGCGTGGCTGAAGGCCGACACATCGGTGAAGCCTAGCAAGTATGCGATTTGGGCCTGCGTGTGGTGACCGTTGCTGAGGTAGCGAAGGGCAAGCTGGCGTCGAAGTTGGTTCAACAGGTCGCGATAACTAATCCCATGATCCTTTAGCCGACGAGCGAGTGTTCTTGAGCTCATGCCCAGATCCCGTGCGACGTCGCTGATCGAAGTCCGGCCGGACGGTAAGCGGGAGGCGATTGAATTTTGAACGGCCTGGTGAAAATCGCTGGTATTCGGCAGCCGTTCCAGAACGTCTTCAGCGTGTTGCGTTAGAATTTGCAGCAGGTAGTTGTCGGCGTTACGGATCGGAGCGGACATCAGGTCTCTATCGATGGCGACGGCCGACCTTGATGCGTGAAACCGGACGGGCACGCCAAACACTCTCTCGTACTCCGAGGTGGGCCCAATGGGAGCATGTGGCATATCCACGGCAAGCAGTTGAACATCTTGGCCGAGCAGAGCACGCAACATCGGCCGGAAAAGACTCAATCGAAGTTCGGTTGATTGAGGCAGACCAGTGGCCATTTTGTCGAGAATGGTGGTCGTGATGACAACGGACATACCTTCGTGAGTTATGGCCAGGTCAAATCCGTCAGAAAAAACACGGCAGTAGCGGATCAGATTTTCGAGGCAATCGCTGAGTGTTGCGGAATTCAGGCAGATGTAACCCAGAAGGTCGAGATCCTTTAGATCCAGGGATTGTCCCAAGTGCATTCCAAAAGATGGATCACCCAACTCACGTGAAGCAACGTCAAGTAGAGAAGCGTGCTTGCTAAACGCGATCCTGGCGTTTCTGCCGCGTGTCTGTTCGATGGTAAGCCCCACTTCGTCAGACACGTCCTCGACCGAGACACCTTCGTGCAGGAGACGTTCGAAAGTCAGTTTGGCCAGTTTGGCCTGAATTGTTGGCTCAGTGGGCATAGGACAGCTCACAGTTGAAGATGAATTTCCTCATTCGCCACGTTACCACCAGAATTGAAAGGGCTGGCAGATTCAATCAGAAATTTGGCAGTTTCAAACAATGACATCGATGTCATATTGTGCTACATAAACCGTCCGTTACGTACGGTGCTGAAGGCGAGCTTCTGGGAATTTTAACCTAGCTCGGCCGCCATTTGCACGAACGAATTCCTCCGGCTGGGATCAGTCGCGGAATGGTTGGGCCGACTTTGGTTGGCCGCAACTGAGGTGCGGTCGGTTCATATCGGCCTAAACATCGTGAATTCGAGAAACCTCGAGAACTATGCGCTTGCCTCAAAGAGACGAGACAATGCGCGCATATGAAACGAGCTTAAGTAGAATGAAGTCGTGCGTCTACCGAACCGCATATGCGTTCGGATGGATTGACTGATCAATCGGGACAAAAATGTTCGGTGCGTTTGAATAGACGCTCCGTCAAGCGAAGAACCGCGCAACACAGATAGGGAGACATTCCGCTGAGATCTCTAACAAGTCGCTTTAGTTCGTATGAAGGCCATCGAGTTGGTGGCGCGAACGGCCCCGGTGGGGGAGCTGGCGAAGAAACCATCACACAGAATGACATGTGTTGTGCAGGCCACGCGCAAGATCTCAGCTGTCTCAGTCAAGTCATGAGAAACAGCAACGAATACGCAGCGACCATCGAGGAATTCAGCTTTCGCGATCTTGCAGAAGAACTCGGCGCGCTGAGCAGCGCGCTTGGCAGTGGCTTGCTTAGCGAGATCGAGAACAGAGAGTACAGCAAGAAGAAGTTGATGGTCATGACTGAGATCAGCAAGCGGCTGGGAGACTAGGCTGGATTGCCGGAGCGATGTCCGCGTGCGTCAATCTGGTCGGTGCAGCCGTTAGGGTATTTCGTATGCTGTCGGAATTGGGCTAGATGGGTCGCCATTGTTCCGACTTTGGGAATACTCGTGGATCGTTTGCACACCATGGCGGTGTTCGTTGCCGTTGCTGAACAGGGTGGCTTCGCCCCGGCTGCGAGAAAGCTGAATCTCTCGCCACCATCGGTGACCCGGGCGGTGTCCGAACTAGAAGTAAGGCTGGGCGCACGGCTGTTTCACAGGACGACGAGATCCGTCCAATTGACCAGGGCGGGCGAACGCTATTTGGTCGATTGCCGCCGAATCCTGACCGAGTTGGCAGAAGCTGATCGACAGGCAGCGGGCATTCATGCCGCGCCAAGCGGGTCGGTATCGCTTACGGCTTCGGTAATGTTCGGCAGAAAAATGATCACCCCCATCCTCGTCACTATGCTCGATGAATATCCAGACATTGCCGTGAATGCCCAATTCATCGATCGCGTCGTCAACATGATGGAGGAGGGCGTCGATGTCGCGGTGCGAATTGCGGAGCTTGCCGATTCATCGCTTGCCGCAGTCCGGGTGGGGGCCGTGCGGCGCGTATTGTGTGGCAGCTCATCCTACTTCGACCTGGAAGGTCGCCCCAAAAGTCCTGGGGATCTGGCATCACACAGGATTGTCGATTTCTCCTCCATGACAGCGGGGGGCGAATGGCGGTTCGAGAAAGATGGAAAGCCATCTGTGGTCCGTCCGCATTCTCGACTGCGCGTCAACAGCGCCGATGCGGCCATTTCGGCGGTGTCAGCCGGCCATGGGATTACGCGTGTCCTGTCTTACATGGTGCAGAAGGAGGTCGAGGAGGGCAAGCTGGAGGTCGTTCTCGCCGATTATGGCCCACCGCCGGTCCCTGTTCATGTTGTTCACAAGGAAGCTGGGCACGCCACCGGGCGCGTAAGGGCGGTCGTCGACTTCCTTGTTGAGGCGCTGCGGCGATCACCGGCACTGCGCAACGGAACGGCTGGCGCCTGACGGCGTTGCGCTGATCTAGCTGCAACAAAACCGTTGGTTCTGAGTGCTGTCAGGGCCGATCAAGTTTGTTCTTTGTCCCTAAGCCTGCTCTGCAGCTGGAATGATCAGCCGGGATAGCAGCGCGTTCAATTCACCGGCGTAGCCACGTGAACGCGCGGGGCGTGTCGGATCGCTGGTGATGGCGACTGTAAGGCCCAGGGCGGGGACGACGTAGAGCATTTGCCCGCCATAACCACGGGCATAGGCGACGAGGTGACCGTTTGCTCGTGGTAGGAACCATCCAAACCCGTAATCATGGCCCGAGAAGGGGGAAAAGGTTCGGTTGGTCCAAGAGTCGCGCACCCATTGCTCGTTTAAGACACGCCTGCTCTGCCACACACCGCCCTGGCGAAACATTTCGCCGAACTTGATGAGCGCGAAGGGAGAAAGGGCCATGTTGTTGCCTCCCAGATAGAACCCTTGTGGGTCGCGCGTCCAAGCCGGGATTTCGATTCCGAGCGGATTGCCCAGCCAGTCGCGTGCCAAGTCCAGCAAGCTCCGGCCGGTAACCTGGCTGAGCAGGGCACCGAGAACGTGGTAGCTGCCGGTCGAATAGAGCATGCGCTGGCCAGGTTCGGCGATGAACGGGCGCGTCAAGGCAAAGCGTACCCAATCCGGGCTTTGGACCCAGCGGCCATAGTTCGGGCCGGAGGTCCGTTCCAGTCCAGCCTGCATGGTTAGCAGGTCCGCGACGGTGATGTCCCCGACACGTGGATCGGCATCGTCTGGGACGAGATCCGGGGCCAGAGACTGAATAGTCGAACCGACATGGTCGATGGCACCCCGGTCGATGGCAGCACCGGTCAGGGCAGCGACGATAGTCTTTGAAACCGATTTGACGTTGACCGGCTGGTCAAGCGGTTCGGCTCTGAACGCCTCAGCGACTGCGATTTCGCCCCCCCGGGCGATAACCAGCGAATGTAACCGCTCCAAGCTGGCCGCATGGGCGACAGCATTCTCAAGAAGCATGGGGTCGAAGCTCGTCGAGCCCGACGTCGCATTGGTTGCCGCAAACGTCGGGGCAGGACCAAGCGCAATTTGTGACGCCAGGCCGGTCCCAACGGTGAGAAGATTTCGGCGAGACCAGTTCTTGGTTTTCATCGTCAGTGCCCACGAAAACATGGCGTGCAAAATGGACCGACTGCCGCGTGACACAAGTGGGAAAATCGAATGAACACCGAACGTTGATCACCCGATGCTTGACCTGGCGTTGACTGATATCCTCGAACCCTGCGGCAGTCGTACCCATATCCAGGATGTCGATTGGTCTCATCTCAGGGATGGTGCGATACCATGGTCTTCCTGATCCTACTTGCACTCACCTTTGCCGTCGGTCTGTTGGCCTATTGGTTGTCAGAACGCAAAGGCCGCGCCACCCGGATGTGGGTCTTGCTCAGTGCGTTGTTCGGATTCCCCGTTCTTGTTCTTGCCGCCTTGCCGGCAAAGAATTCGAAGGGATAGGTCGCCGCTGGAGTTCCACCACGTTCAGCTAGCGATCCCGCAGGGCAGTGAGGAGATTTGCCGGAACTTCTACTGCCAGCTGATTGGTTGGAAGGAGATTGGCAAACCCGCATCGCTTGCAGGACGGGGTGGGCTATGGCTGCGCGTCGGCGATCACCAATTACATCTGGGGGTCGATCCCGATTTTCGTGCCGCCAAGAAGGCCCATCCGGCGTTCGCAACCAGTCGTCTTGAAGAATTAGGACGTCGCTTCGTGGATGCTGGTGCTGCCATACAATGGGATGACAGCATTACCGATTTGAGACGCTTTTACGTTCATGATCCTGTCGGCAACCGTTTGGAATTCCTGCAGTCAGCGACCGGCGATTAGATCGCTAGCCGGATTGATCCGACTTCGCTTCGACGTAAGCAGGCAATTGTGCCCTGATCGCAATACCATCGGCCTGAAAACCTGTGTCGTTCTCCTGCTGCAACGCTTCAAGGCGCATGCTGGCCAGTCCCTTGCCGTTGGCCGTGGATCGTATATCGCCGACTTGCCGGCCATCGAGCTCGACAGGGGTTCCAAAGGGGATCTGATTACCGTCGAACGTGATTTGGGCCAGACGCCGCTTGACTAAGCCCCGATAGCGGGTCCGCGCTGTCAGCTCCTGGCCCATGTAACACCCCTTGTCCCAAGATATGGCCTCCAGGACGTCGTAATTGCTTTCCAATAGTGCGGAGCTTTCGCGCTTTAGATCTTTTGAACCGGAAGGTACTCCCAATGTCAGCCGCCATTCGTCGTAAGCGTCGGCCGAGGACGGCGTGAACCCTAGCGCCTGCAGTTCGCCCGAAGGGTCTTTGTCGGTGATCAGCCGTGAACCCATTGCCTCGTGTCTTCGATCTACGTACGCCGCGCTCAGGTCTTTGGCACGGCCGGCCTCAGGTCCCCAAACCGCCCAAACGGCCAGATTCTCCGATGCTGGTTCGATGGTCACCTTCGATCGAAGACGAAAGAGGGTCAGGCGGCGTTTTAGATCATCGATGCCGTTGACCTCGACATCCAGAAGCAGAACGTCCTGATCTGCGACGACAAAAAAATCGTGGAGGAACTTGCCCTGCGGCGTCAGAAGCGCGGCAAAAACCGGCTGTCCGGATATGGGTTGCCGGACATCATTGGTTACCAAGCCTTGCAGGAATTCCACGGCGTCGTCGCCGCCGACAGACAGTAAACGGCGATCACCGAGTTTTGCATAACTGGTCTTCATGTCGACCGAATAGGTGGCCCCCCGTCAGCCAATTGGCAAAATTTTTTTTGAGTCTGCGACGGATTTTCTGAACACGGGCGTTTAGGGGGGGTGCAGGGCGGATGATCCGCACCGGTTTTCAGAATTGAAAAGTGAGAGGACCCAGACATGAGCACGCAGATGAACAAGACGGTAAAGGCCAGTTTGATTGCAGTGGGTGTTGGTGGCGCCATTTTAGTTGGCGCTGCTGCGTTCGCAGCGGGCGATCATGGTGGCCGGCACCATCGCGGATTTGGCGGTATCGATTTCGAACGAGTCGATGCGAACGGCGATGGAACGATCACGGAGGCTGAGATGCTGGCCGCAGCAGGCGATCGCTTCCAGGGCGCGGATGGTAACGGCGACGGTATTGTCAGCCTCGAGGAATTTGCCGCAGCGCAGGAGACATTGCAGGAGGAGCGGCGGCAGGCCCGTCTTGAGCGCATGTTCGAACGCTTGGACGCCAATGAGGACGGCGAGCTGACGCAAGAAGAATTGGAAGCTTCGGTCGCCGAGCGGTTCGATCGCATGGACCGAAACGACGATGGTGAGTTGACACCGGAGCGGCCGCGGCGGAACTAGCAACTCACTAGGATGCACCGTATCCAATGTGGGACAACGCGGCGGAACGGACAGCGGATTCAACGGACCTGGAAGGGGGCGTATTGCCAAGTCTTGGCGCGGCGGTTGACAAGGGGGATGGGCACGTTGCTGCCCCATCCCCAGACCCCGACATCGCCCTCATCCTGGCCGCCGGTCGGGGGGATAGATCGGCCGGACGCGCGCTGGTCGAGCGCCTGCTGCCGCCCATCGTCTCCTTTTCCGCACGTATGCTTGGCGATCGGGCCGAGGCGGAAGATGTGGCGCAGGAAGTCTTCGTCAAGGCCTGGCGTGCCGCGGAAGACTGGCAGCCGGGGCGCGCAAGATTTTCGACCTGGCTTTACAGGGTTGCTCACAATGCCTGTATCGACCGGCTGCGGCGACGCCCGGCATCCTTGCCGGATGGGTTTGATGCCCCCGATGGCCGAGAAGGGGCTGCGGATGGACTTGAACGCCAGCAAAAGGAACAAGCGGTCAGGGCGGCCATACAAGACTTGCCAGAACGTCAGCGGGCAGCGATGGCCCTTTGCTATTATGAAGGGCTGTCGAACCGAGATGCGGCGGATATCCTGGACATCTCGGTTGAGGCCCTTGAATCGTTGTTGTCACGGGCACGGCGAACACTGAGGGGAAAGCTGGAGGGCTCGGAACATGGACAGTGATCGTCTACGTCAGATCATGGCGGCCTATGGTGGGCATCCTGATCGTTGGCCCGATGACGAGCGGGATGCGGCTTTGGCCTTGCTGCATGACAGACCCGAACTGTTGGACCTTCAGCGCAATGAGTTGTCCCTCGATGACGCGCTCGATGGATGGCAGGAGACCAAGCCGTCAGATGATTTGATTTCGGTCGTTTTGCCGCAGGCCAAGATGGCGGCAAGCCTGACCGTTGGTTTCGAGTCAGCAGAACCCGTCGGGTTTGCCGGTATGTTGGATCAGCTAATCGATGGCCTTCGCGGTTGGCTTGTTCATCCGATTGCGGCGACTGCTGTGGCTTGCAGCATTGCGGCTGCGGGTTTTTCGGTTGGGCTTGTCGTCCCGCAGGAGACCATTGATGACAGCCTCTTGGCCAGTGACGTGACCGAACTGATCCTGCCAGGCAGCGATCTGAGTGGCATTCAGTAAGATAGGCAGCGCTCATGTCTGATACGCAAAATACGAACCCGGTACCCGAGCCGCCGCCAACAGCGGGTAAATCTTCCTCACGGAGATGGCTCGGCAGGGGCATCTGGGGGTTGATTTTGATTGTCTCGCTGGGTGCGAACCTGTTTTTCGGCGGTCTTGTGCTGGGGCGGCTCGCCGGTGCCTATGGTGGGGGACCGCCCGGTCCACCGCCCCTGTTGCGCGGTCCCGGAGATGCCTTTGATGGGCTCGGCGATGAACACCGTAAGAAAGCGTGGCGGCACCTGGATGATCGTACGGGCGAGCTTCGGGAGCGATCAAAGGCATTGATGAGCGCCCGGGGGGCCGTCGCAGAGGCTCTGGTTGCGGAGCCGTTCGACAAAGCAGTGCTGGAACAAGCTTTTGCCGATCTGCGCGAGGCATCCGATGCGACCCAGTCCGCTTTGCATACCATTATCGTAAACGCCGCGGAGGGACTGCCAGCTGACGAGAGAGGAAGGCTGTTAAAGGGTATTTCGGGCCGCCGGCCTCATGGCGATCACAATCGCCGATAGACGTACTGTCGGTCCTGTAATGACTGAAGCTTTGGCGTTAGCGGCTTGTTGACCAAAGATCGTTCAATCTGGTCGACAATAGATCTCCAACTGCCGAAAGCGCGCTCGTGCCACGAATCATTCAATCCGTCTTTTGGGCCGGTGGGTTGGCGTTGCTCGCGGGTTGTTCGGATTTAGAGGAGTTCCTGCGGCCGTTTCCCGAACGCCAACCGCCGGTGGATGAGGAGGTTGGCTACCATCCTGGTCAATCGACCATCTGGTGCTACGAATCCCTGGGTGAACCGGACTGTTATTCGGGTCCGCAAGGAGGGCCGCCAAATCGCCTGATTGGGACTTATGCCGACCAGACAGCAGATTAGGTGAAAAATTCTCGGCCGATTTACATCAGCTGTGCGGCTTAGGAAAAGATCCAGCGGAAGAGGGCAAAAATCCCCGCCCAGAGGATGGCGCTGACAACGGTGCAAAACATCATCATGTGCACCGGCGACCATCGGTCGTCGGCTTTGAGTGCTGAATTTTCAACCGTTTGGACGACTGCCTTAGTCTGCGCGGCCATCGGATGAACCTCGTTCTAACGTTGCCAGCCTGCAATGTGCCGCGCAAAGTCCTAAGCATTCATTAATGTGCAACAAACCTGCCAGATTTGCTCGGAGAATGGCTGTGCGCGGCCGTGCATCGACAATAAGGATCTAAGTTTCACGGAAGGTTAGCATCGGCCTGTCACAAAGGCGCCATGAGGGCACTTTTGAGCGAATCCAGGAATATCTTGGCGCAGATCGCCTTGGAAGCATGATTTCGGTGCAGTCGCCGACCGTGCGACGGCCGGCTTTTCTGCCCGACGGTCATGGCCGACCGGTCCTGGCGGTGATCTTGCTGACGGTTTGCTTCCTGCTGGCGTGGCCAGCAGCTGCCGAGCAGCTCGACCCCTTTCGCCTAAAACCAATCGACCGCGTCGCCCTGCGCGCTGTGGTGGCGAGCCTGGGAGAGGGAGATCTGGAAACTGCCCGTGAGCGGGCAAGAAATAGCCGTGATGGCGCGCTGATTGACCTGGTCACCTGGTACACACTCAATGACCGCCGGCAAGAAGCCAATTTCGGCGTCTTTCGCCGTTTTATCGACGAACACCAGGATTGGCCGGGACAAGGAACGCTAATGCTGCGGGCAGAGCAAGCGCTGCCAGGCGATCTGTCCGCCAAAGCGCTGGTTACTTGGTTCTCCGCGCACCCACCTGTTAGCGGTCACGGTTTGCTTGTCTATCTGACGGCGTTGCGCGACCGCAAGCGGGACGACGTCGTGGGTGAGAAGGTCAGGCAATACTGGCCAACCATCGGCACGACGCCGGCCATTGAGCGCCGATTGCGTGAACGGTTCGCGGCACACATTGATCCCGATTTGGACTTTAGACGGCTTGACCGGTTGTTGCTGGAGCGTAGATCTGTCGAAGCGAGGCGAACCGCCAAGCAGCTAGGCGATGGCTATCAAAGACTGGCGGCGGCCCGGATCGTGTTGGCCGACAATGCCGGAGGTGCCGATGCAGCGTTGGCCGAAATCCCCGATGAATTGAGAGACGATCCGGGGCTGGCCTTGCAGCGGGCAACATGGCGTCGCAACAAGGGGCGACCCGAGGCGGCCGCCGAGCTGCTACTGAACCCTGTAGGCGAGGTTACCCGCCCCGATCTGTGGTGGCGGGAAAGACGAATCATTGCTCGGGCTCTTTTCAACAAGGGTGACAGTGAAACTGCGTACAGCGTTATAAAGGCAGGGGCCGGCCAACAAACCGGTGGCACCGATTGGGCCTTGGCGGAGTTCTTCGCGGGATGGCTTGCGTTGGTTCACTTGGACATGCCTGAGGTTGCTGCCGATCACTTTCGTCGATTGCATGAACACGCTGAAACACCGGTAACCAAGGCTCGCGGCGCCTACTGGCTGGGCAGGTCGCTGGTGGAACGAAACGAAACTCGTGCTGATGCCGAAGACTGGTTTGCGGCTGCCGCCAGTTATCCTTGGGTGTACTACGGCCAGCGTGCCGCTGACCGACTGGACAAAAAGCTTGACTTGCCTGCACCACCGCCACTTTCAGCGGCGGTCGCACGCAGGTTCTCACGGCGGTCGGCGGTAAGACTGGTCGAGGGGCTGTCAGCAATTGACAATGACAAACTAGCTACCCGGTTCATTTCAGCACTTATCACAAATGCCGAAAGCCCTATAGCGCTCCACGCGATCGCAGCCTTGTCGAACGCAATCAACCGCCCCGACATGGTCGTAGCCGCCGCGCGCGAGGCGTCTCGAAAGGGCTACGCCCTGATCCCAGCGGGACATCCCCGGCCCAGCAAGCCGGAACGCCTTGCAAGAGATTCACTGGCGTTGGCGGTTATCCGCCAGGAAAGCCAGTTTAAACCGACTGCCCGCAGTGCGGCTGGTGCCGTCGGTATCATGCAGATCATGCCTGCAACGGCCAAACACACGGCCCGGCGCATCGGCATCGAATATGACCGCGCCCGTCTTGGTCGCGACGTCGACTACAACGTGGCTCTGGGCACGGCCATCCTCGATGAAGCAATGGAGCAGTATGGGGGTCGCCTGCCGCTCGTGGCTGCCGTCTACAATGCGGGCGGCACACAACTTGCCCGCTGGCTCAAAACTAACGGTGACCCGGGCACCGATGGCGACGCTATGGATAACTTCGTTGAAGCCATTCCCTTCCCAGAAACCCGTAACTACGTCCATCGGGTTTTGGAGAACGAGCGAATCTACCGAGAGTTGCTCGCCCGAACCGAGCTGCTGGAGGCAGCTCGGTAGGGGCGATCTAGATTCTGCTGCTCGGTTTTCGAGATCAACGGCGCGAACCAAAAACTGATGCCGAGCCGCTGTCCGTTGAGCAGGCATTCATGCATGCCACGCAGCTGGACAATCAACTTACGTGTAACCTCTCCCGCCGATTACGTCGCTCGAGCCATTTTGTACGAACGTACCGCTTGTCGGTCCGTCCTGCAGCAACGCGCCGCCTGGCCGGTCGCCAACGTTGATGTAGCCATCAATGTTTGCGCCGCTGATCGTAAGAAGATTTGAACCATTCCAACTGGCCCATTGTTCGGGCCAGAAGAGGCTGTTCGGTGGCGCCCTGCCTGTATCGCGATTGCTCCAAACAGCGTCAACGGATGGGCTGGACGTGCTGCCTATGTAGCCCTGCTCGGTGAATTGGTCATTAGAGTCGTCGTGCGAGCCGGTCCACCAGAGGTAATGCGACTCGGGAGGCGTTTGGTCGGTGTGGAAAGCATCCCCGTTTGTGCAGGTGAAACCTTTGACTCTGGCTCCGGATGGATTGTTTGGATCGACAAAGAACCCTTGGTAGCTCGTGTTGAATCGCCACAAATCCGCGTAGATGTGACCAGTCGGCCCGAGTGGCTGGATGAAGTCTCCGTGTCGGGCGTTTTTTTCGCCCGTGATGTTTTTTGCCCAGCATCGTTGGAAATACCAAGATCCACGATTTGACAAGCTATCGTTGTCGAACTGACAGAAATCCTGATGCCTACCCGGTTCGATCAGCAACCCTTCGAACCAGCAGTCGCCGGTTATGTCTTGGATTCGGAAGACGCTGTCTGCGCCTCCCGAACCACCCTTGTCGGCATCTGCAGTTCCAATGTAGTGGCCACCAATGACGGCGACGTTTCTGAATTTGTTGTTGCCACTGGATTTTACATGAACGCGATAGGTGAGCACGGCTGAGTTGGCCGGCGCCGTGATGAGAACATCCTCACCGTTGCTGTTGGGCGTAACATCAATGACATCGGTTGGCTTGCTAGAAACACTGACCACGCGGGCATTGGCGACCCAGGAGGGTCTCGCATATTTTAGGGTTGAGGCTTCCACAACACTGATGGTCACCGATCCGCTATCCGTTCCGACACCGTTGTCGACTTCCAGCGTACCGGTTGTATTCGTTCCGACAGCAGGAAGGGTGACACCGGGCTTCACTGAAACGATGCCGGTGCTGCTGTCAATTTGGTAATAGCTGGTTGCGCTCCCCGTCAGTGTCCATGTCGGGCTAGATCCAGCGTTGGTTGCCATTGCCGTTCCGACAACCGTGCCGGAGGTCGACCCTGTCTGAACGGAAAAACTCTGTGCCTCGATGGACGGTAAGAAGGGATTGCCAACTAGGATGTTCCAGGAACCAGCCAACTCGTCGAGGACCGTTTTCTGGTGGTCGACTGGCGGGATTACATCGGTTGCGACGAAAGAGTAGATGTCGCCAGAAAATCCGCGATCAAGGGAGCTGGTGCTACCCTCGTTCTCTTCGCGATTTCCCAGATAGACAGACTTCCCAGCGGTCGAAACGGGCGTGCCTACCCCCGCACTGTTTAGGGTCAACAAGACCGTCGTCCCATCGACACGGATGGTTGGCGGCGCGACAGGCGATGCTGTGTCGAAGACAACTTCCACGATGTGTGCCTGTCCATCCGTGATGACGTCATTCGTTGAGACGAACCAGGCATCGGACACGGAGAAGCGTCGATAGAAGCCCAGCTTATGCCCGCTCCCAGAACCGCCCGCTTGTAGGTGCAGGTAAAAACTGTCCGATTGGGCCCACAGCCGAGGATATGAACTGCTACCCAGGCCATTTGTCTTGAAAACAATCGCTGAGTAGCTGCCCATGACGTCGAAATTGTTTTGGACGGTAGCGGTGTCGAATTTGACGTGATCGGTGCCGGATCCGAAGACCCAGCCATGTTTACCGTTCTGTCGGCCGGACGAGTAAAGCGGACGTTGGCCGGAGACAGTAGTTGCGTCGGGACCGGAGGAGACTTGGTTGTTCGTCGCCGTCAGTTCACCTCCGCTCGACGTGTTGTTTGCCGCTGTGCCACTTTCGACATAGGACCAAAGCCCATCGACCTCCAACGTTGACTGCGGATCAGGCGGAGTCGTGGCGGTGTCGGGCTGAACAACCGCTCCGAGCGCCTGATTGCTGTCGTTGGGCGAGATCGTCCATTCCCGCGTGCCAGTTGACCCGGTGGAGGGGTGCTCCAGGGCAACGTGCATGCCCACGGAGTAGGCCTCGCCAACATCCTCAACCTCCATATCCGTCGAGGCGGTTTGCGAGGGTCTCGTGATGGTGGGCGTCGAGCCATCGACGTCGTGGATCATGGCATGAATGAATGCCGACCCGTCGCGATCGACCGTCAGGGCCGGCAGCGTCACGCCATTTGAACTCGAATACTCCGAAATCCCATCGTTATCGGATATCGGGGTCGTCGCATCCGTGTTCCGGACGACAAAGAAATAGGCCTTTGCCTGATTTTGCGATGACAGCGTCCAAGTGAGCGTGCCCTCCGAGCCTGTCAGGCTCATGCGATGCTGTCGAAATGTCGTCGCCCCGTTGCTGAGTTCGCTTCCTACGATGGTCGAACCGTTGGGAACGTTGGACAGGCTGTGATTTCCATCGTTACCGATCAGGGCCAATAGGAAGTCGCCGGATTGGGCACCGCTTGGCGTGAACTGAATGTCCGTCACTTTGGATGAGCCGCTGTCGAAATAGCCGGTGTCGACGATCGACAGGCTAGCAGCCGCCAAAGAGTAAGACCCAGAAGGTGGGAGAGGGGTGATGAAGGGCATCAGTCAGCCAGCTCCGCATCGATATCGACGGTCAGATTCGACAAGCTCGACGCGCTGGAAATCACGATGGACAGGGCGGAACCGACCGGGAAATCCTCGGTGCTATCGCCGGTCGGCGTGTGATCGGACGCCGTCGTCGTTACTGCGAGCGAGGTCAATCCGGAAACCACACCGCCGTTTTTCTGGACTGCAACCGTCGCTGAGCCACCGCCGGACTTCAGGGTTATGCCGTTCATCTTGAATGGCTTCTGGACTTTGGAAACAAGGGGATAAGTGCCGTTGTCCACTGATCCGAGCAAGGGAACATGGATTGGGAACGGAGCGCCAACACCAGCGGCGATCAGAGCTTCAACTTTCTCGACACTGGCGAGATCTTTGGAATTGGTGAGATCGCTTGGCTCAATTGAACCGGTGTATCGATAAGGGACTCCCGCATTTGCATGAGTCACATACGCGTCCAAAATGGAAGTCTGGTCACCGTGGTCCGGACCATCATTCAAAACAATCTCGAAGCGCCCTTTTAGCGTTGAGCCATTGGCGTCGTCCGAATAGGCGCGCAGCATTGCGTAGGTTCTTACGTCGTTCTGGTCTGTAAGTCCCTCAAACCGGCATACTACTAGCCGACCAGCGACGATATCTTGTTGTACATGTTGGTTCCTGAAGTTTAGGGCAAGAATGGACTCCGTCGCATCATCGCCACTGTGGAGCCAAATTGCGCCTCGCTTGAAGTGTGCGCATTCCTTTCCACCCACTGACATGCTCAAACGGTCAGCGTTGGGTGAGGAGAGTCCAGTGTCGCTGTCGCCTGTGACATACAAGCCAGGTGCAGCTTCGGTGCCGGGATCAAAAGAAGTAGCCATCGGTGTCCGCCTCATAGGATGTTTTTGATGGACACTTTTTCTCCGAAACATCCAGGCGGTACAATGGCGTCATTTGACAAATACTTAAATATTTCTGAATAATATTATAAATGATAATGTCTTTTTCCCATATATTCAGTGTTGACTGCGATTGCGTTGCAAATTGAACGCAATGGTCGGGTGGTAGAATCGAATTCTGGTGAGTTCGAATTGAAGCAGCCTTTAACTAACTATCCATACAGTTAGGTGTTGAAATTGATCTCGCACCTTCAATCCCTCGGCTGCATTGGATCCTTTTGGTGACGGTTTCGATAGGCGCGCGGCGTGGTCCCATAGTGTTCGCGAAACAGCCGATAGAAGTGGCTGAGGTTTTCAACCCCGCACTCGACGGCGACGTCCGAGATCGATTTGTCTGATCCGCCCAAGACCATCGCGGCATGTTCCATGCGGACGCGATTCACATAGGCGGAAGGGGATAGGCCAAGGTGCTGTTTGGCCCGGCGGCAGACATGTTCATGGCCGCGGCCTGCCGCTTCGACAAATCCGGCCGCGCCCTTGCGGAAAACCTCCGGCTGGTGGGCTGCCTGACAGGCGGCAACCAACCAAGTCGGCATTAGGTCGGAGGACACGACAGTATGGTCGACAACCCGGGTCATGATGGTCAGCAGAAAGGCTTCTATGAGCGCGAGGCTGCGACGGGAGGTTTGCAGCTCCAGCGCCGTGTTCACTGCGCGTTCCATGCGCGGGCCCTGCAAATGGTAACTATCGGGGCGGGTACCGTCCTTCCAGAAGAAGCGATTGGTGAGATCAGCCCCATAACGTTCGAATAGGTGGTTCGCCGTTTCGCGCCGGAACATGACGTTGATGATGCGGCACCCGCTGTTTCTGTTGGCACGAAAGGCGTGGGCATCGTCTGGTCGGATAAAGACGAATGCCCCCGCTGCCAGCGTCTCCACGCGCCCGTTAATCCAGTGCCTGGTCGACCCGTGCTCGACCAGGAAAACTTCGAAATAGTTGTGTCGGTGCGTGAATCTTGGGGCGCGCGCTTCCAGCTCCTTACGTGCCACATGGAAAGCCTCGCCGGCGCGGAGATAGGACTCGATCGTGAAAAGTCGGATCTGCATTGCGTCTATTATGCACAACCAATTGCCTGAAAATCAGCGTAGAAAGTCAAAAAAACACAAAAATAAGTCAATTGGCGTCGTCAACAGCCCCCTTCCACACGACTATCGTGGACTGACGATAGGGGTATGTAATGCTGACGGAAGCGCTTGATCTTTCCTTTAAGCCGGTGGTCAATTCGACGCCTAAAAAACTAAGCCCGGCGCAAATCGATGCGTTCAATGAACGTGGCTTTGTTCAGCCGATTGATGTCTTCAATCAGTCCGAAATCATGGCCCATCGTGCCTATTTCGATCGGCAGATCGCCGATATGCGCGAAGAAGGGAGCTATGGCATCAACTGCTACCAGGCGCGTCTGCGCGGGCTTTGGGATCTGTGCACCGAACCGCGCATTTTGGATCATGTCGAGGACCTGGTCGGCCCGAACATCATCTGCTGGGCCTCGGCCATTCTCAGCAAGAAACCGCACGACCCCAAGGCCGTTCCCTGGCATCAGGATGCGTCGTTCTGGCGACTGACCCCGGCTCGTACGGTTACGGTCTGGCTCGCGATTGACGATGCCGATCCGGCCAATTCGGCCATGCAGTTCATTCCCGGCAGCCATAAGAACGGGGCGCTGGAAATTCGCAAATCCGGCAAGGATTCGGTTTTTCACATCGAAACGGCGGGCGCCGAGGCGATGGGAGACCCTTTCACCAACAGCCTGCGAGCGGGTCAGATTTCCTTGCACGCGGACATGTTGGTGCACGGCTCCCAGCCGAACCGGTCGGATCGCCGGCGCTGCGGATTGACCATCCGCTATTGCCCGCCCGAGGTCAGCATCATCGACGAGGAATGGGCCCAAGGTGTCGAGGCGATCATCTGCCGTGGCACCGACCCGACTGGCCGCTGGCGGCATCATCCCCGGCCGGCCAGTGATGCGATTACCGAAACAGACAGTCCCCGCAATTACGGTACGAATTGAGGCCAACGCATGAAGCTGAAGTGGTACGGCCACGCATCTTTCCAGCTCCTCCCGGATGATGGCCCTACGGTGATAACCGATCCCTTCACGCCGGAAGGGGTCGGTTATGCGCCGATTGCGGATACGGCTGATTTGGTTGTGATTTCGTCGGACGATGACGATGCCCATTGCCGCGCCGATTTGATCCCCGGCGACCCGACGGTCGTAAATGCGCTGCAGGTGGCTTTGAACGGCGGCATCACGTCAGCCGAAGGCCTGACGGTCAGCGCCATTGAAGCGGCGGAATGGGACGAGCATCCTGAACACGCGCCCGGCCAGAACGGCATGTACCGGTTCGAGATGGATGGCATCAAAGTGGCCCATATGGGCGATGTCGGGAACCCGCTGACCGACCGGCAGATGGCTTTCTTTGAGGATGTCGATCTGCTGCTGGCCCTGGCCGGCGGGTATCTGACCATCGAGCTGCCGGACCTGATGAAACTGGTTGAGAAGGTCCAGCCGAAGCTGATCGTGCCGATGCATTTCCGCACGCTGACCTATCGGCCGCGAAACACGATGTGGATCCAGAGTTTCCTGGACTATTTCGACGACGCGCAGGTCGATTTCGCCTGCGACTACCAAGCAGTGATCAACAAATCGGACATTCCCGACTCCACGCGGGTCCTGGTGATGGACTACGTGCGATAGGGGGTGAAGACGTCGCCGGCGGTGCCGGCATTATGGGGAGGAGAGCATGAAGAGTTTCAACAAAGCCATTGTGCTGGGTGCCAGCATGGCCGTGCTGGCGGCCGCGTATCCGGCGGCGGCTCAGGACGTGGCGCGTGAAGATACGGTCATCTTCGATCTGGATCGCACCATCAAGGATCCGGAGAATTTCAATTGGCTGACACCGGGCACCAAGCGGATGCATGGCGCCCATCAGTCCATGTGGGAACCGCTGTTCATTCTTAACTACAACACCGGCGAAATCGACCCCTGGCTGGCGACCGGGTTCGAGGCGAATGACGACAGCACCGAGTTCACCATCTCGTTGCGCGAAGGCGTTGAATGGTCCGACGGCGAGGCCTTCAATGCCGATGACGTGGTCTTCAGCGTCAATCTGGCGCTGACAAACGAGGAAATATCCTCGCGCGAGGCGGCCACCGTGAAAGCGCAGGTTGCCAGCGTCGAGAAGATCGACGATCTGACCGTCAAGTTCGCGCTGAATGCGGCCAACCCGCGTTTCATCGTCGAGAATTTCGGCGTGCGGATTTTTGGGTCGTTCCTGATCCTTCCTCAGCATATTTGGGAAGGCGAGAACGCCGCGACCTTTGCCTTCAACCCGCCGATCGGCACCGGGCCCTATACCTTTACCAGCGCGACCACGAGCCGTGCGATCTGGGACCGTAACGATGACTGGTGGGGCGCCAAGGTCGGTTTCCAGGAACTGCCGGAACCGCAGCGGCTGATCTGGCTGGAGTCCGGCGGCGAGGAAAGCCGTGCCCAGCTGATGGCGACCAACCAGATGGACGCGGCCCAAAACGTGACCGTTGGGACGTTCGAAGCCATCCGCGCCCAGAACCCGGCGATCATCGCCTGGTATGACGACTATCCCTACGCGGCCGCCGATCCGTGCCCCCGTCAGCTTGAGATCAACACGACCATCGAGCCGTGGGACGATCCGAATATGCGCCTGGCGGTCAATCACATCATCGATCGCAGCCAGATCGTGAACATCGCGGTCGAGGGGGCGACGGTGCCCTCAGAGACGATCTTCGTCCAATACGGGTCCATGGCCCCGTTTGTCGATGCGGTGAAAGACGCCGGGTTCACCCTGTCGCCGACCGCCGACGTCGATGCCGGCAAGGCGCTGATCGAAGCGGCCGGTTTCACGATGGGCGATGACGGAGTTTACGCACGGGATGGCGAGGAACTGTCGGTTGACATCCATGTCAACTCTGCCTCGACGGAATACACCAAGACGATCGATGTGATCGTCGAACAGTTCAACCGGGCCGGCATCAAGGCCAAGTCGATCCCGGTCGAAAACGGTGTCTTCTGGGGCGAAGTCCTGCCCTTCGGCGCATATGAGATGACCTATAGCTGGCTGGGTTGCGGTTCCGTGAACGAGCCGTGGGCGACCATGGGTCGGTATACGACCCATGATGTTGTACCGGTCGGCGAACGGTCACCGGGCTTCAACAACACCGCCCGTTGGGATTCCGAGGCGGCCCAGATGTACACGGACATTGTCGACCAGATTGCCGACAAGCCGTTGGGCGACCCCAGCGTTCCGGGCCTGGTGGCGGAAGCCTATCAGTACATCGCGGCCGAGATGCCGTTCATCCCGCTGGTTCAGTCGGCCAAGTTGCTGCCGCTGAACACGACCTATTGGCAGGGATGGCCGTCGGCCGAGAACTACTACAACCATCCCTATTTCTGGTGGAATCACACCCACCAGATCATCCACAACCTGACCAAGGCCAACTAGCTAGGTGGCGAAACTTGCGGGGTGACGCCTAGGCGCACCCCGCGACCTTCGCACCCGAGGCAAGATTCAAATGTCTGATATCAAAGAATTTTTCGACCAAAACGGTTATTACCATGCGCGCGGCGTGTTCCACCCTGAGGAGATCGCAGCGCTCGAGGGGGATTTCGATCGTATCGTCCGTCAACTAACGTCCAGCGGCGAGAACATTGACGCCACCTGGGACAGCACGGAAGTCCGAAAGCTGGCAGCGGCCAACGATCAAATCCTGCATACGCACAATGTGCAGAAATATTCGCGCACCTGGCTGAACGCGTTTCTCAACGACCGGTTCCTGGACGTCGCCGAGGCGATCGTCGGGCCGGACATCGTTCTGCATCATTCAAAACTGTTTCAAAAGCCGGCCGAGAAGGGCTCGCCCTTTCCGATGCACCAGGACTGGCCGAACTTTCCGACCATCAAGGATTCCATGATCGCTGGCATCATCCATGTCAGCGAAGCGACGGACGCGATGGGTTGTTTGCGGGTCTATCCCGGCAGCCATGAGTTAGGCCGCGTTGAAGGCGCCGATGGCCGCAGCCAGAACGATCTGCTGGACAACTACCCGATTGAGGGCGCGACCATCGTGGAAGCGAAACCCGGCGACGTGATTTTCTTCCACTATTTCACCCTGCACGGCTCGATGCCAAACCGGTCGGACAAGGTGCGAAAGACGGTCTTGTGCCAGCTCTACGATGGTGCGGACCATGTTGAGGAAGGCAACACACATCCGGATGAACGGATGGTGTTGCGAGGCTGGAACCATAATGTTTCGCGGGAGGCAGCTGGCACGGCAGCCTAGGGCAGCTTCAACAGAAACCAGATCGCCAACCGGCCGGAATAAGGCCGGGCGATAACTTCCTGATGGGAGGAAGAATGGGACGCATTCCAAGATCGTATCTGATCAATCGCCTGGTCACCCTTGGCCTGACGATCTGGATCGCGGCAACGTTGATCTGGATTATCCCCAGGCTATCGCCGGTCGACCCCGCGGATATCATGTTGGGGCGGATGGCCGCCGGCGCGGGCACCGTTGAAAATGCCGATGCCATTCTTGCGCAGCTGCGGGCCAATTTCGGTCTCGATGATCCCTTCTGGCTGCAATATTTGAAGTATCTGAAGAACACCATTCTGTTCGATTTCGGTCTCTCGACCGCAACCTTCCCGACCGAGGTTTCCTCGCTGATCGTCAAGGCGCTGCCCTGGACACTCGGCCTGATGATCCTGAGCCTGATCATCACCTTCATCATCGGCAATCTGCTGGGCGCGCTGATGGTTTGGGACCGGTCCCCGAACCTGGTCAAAGTCGCGATCCCGACGGCCATGGTCTTCACCTCGATCCCGCCCATCCTGTCGGGCCTGCTGCTGATGTGGATCTTTGCGGCAAAGCTGAGATGGTTTCCGCTAACTGGCGCTTATGGGCTGACGGTGGAACCTGGCTGGGATTGGGCCTTTGTCCAGTCGGTCATGTGGCACGGCTTCCTGCCGGCCCTGTCCATCGTGATCGTGACATTCGGGTTCTGGGCGCTGGGCATGCGCGGGCTGATGATCACCGTGCAGGGTGAGGATTACGTCAAGCTGGCAGAGGCCAAGGGGCTTCGCCCGCGCTACATTCTGTACCGCTACATGATCCGCAACGCGATCCTGCCACAGATCACGGCCTTCGCGCTCAAGATCGGGCTGTTGATCGCCGGCCAGGTGCTGGTCGAGCGCATCTTTGCGTACAACGGCATGGGCAAGCTGTTGTACGACGCGATCTTGGACCAGGACTTCCCGGTCATTCAGGGAATTTCCTACGTCATCATCCTGATGACCGCCCTGAGCGTCTTCCTGGTCGATCTGATCTACCCATTCATCGATCCCCGAATACGGCACGAGGGGGGATGATCGATGGCTGAAGCAACGATGACCCGCGAAGAGCGTCGCCGCGCGCGGCGGATGAAGCGGTTCGACAATCCCTGGATCAACCCCAAGCTGATCTGGGGTGCCGCACTGCTGTTGGGCATCATCGCCCTAGGCATCATCGGGCGCCTTCTCTGGAACCTCGACCTGGTCTTTACCGGCTCGGCGCCGGTCAAGTTTCCCCCGGTCGGGTTCGAAAACCTGCGCAAACAGACAGGTGTCCTCGACTTCCCACTCGGCACCGATGGAGGGGGGCGGGATCTGTTGGCCCTGATCATAATCGGCGCGCCGAATTCCCTGTTCGTCGGTCTGTTGGCCTCACTGATTGGCATGACAACGGGGATCGTTCTGGGCTTCACCGCAGGGTTCGTCGGCGGCCGAACCGATGATGTGATCCGCGTGTTGTCGGACGTGATGATCACCATCCCGCCGCTGCTGATCCTGGTCGTTTTCCAATCGTCCTTCGGCGATGTGTCGCTGACGATGATGGCTTTGCTGATCGCCGGTTTCGTCTGGCAATCGCCGACGCGGCTGATCCGGGCTCAGGTGCTGTCGATGCGCACCTCGGGCTATGTGCAAATGGCCCAGCTGTCCGGCGCTTCGACATTCGACATCATGTTCAAGGAGATGCTGCCCAATTTGGTTCCGTATCTGTTCGGGTCCTTCATCGCCAACGTAACGACCTCCATCGTCACCGCCGTCGGGCTGGAAGTGCTGGGGCTTGGCCCGCAGCGGATCCCGACGCTGGGCCGCACGATCTATGAGGCCATCAATGCCGGTGCGCTGATCCAGAACCTTTGGTGGTGGTGGGGCATCCCGACGATCCTGCTGGCGCTGATGTTCATCGGCCTGCTGTTGATCAATCTCGGCCTTGACGAGGTCTCCAACCCGAGGCTTCGCAAGGCATGAGCGACATCATCCTCAAAGTCCGTGGGCTAAAGGTCTACTACGCCACCCCGCAGGGCGATGTGAAGGCGACCGACGATGTCAGTTTCGACCTGCGCCAGGGCGAAACGCTGGGGCTGGTTGGCGAAAGCGGATCGGGCAAGACCACCGCCACGTCTGGCATTCTCAGAATGGTCACGTCGCCGGGCCGGATCGCCGGCGGATCGGTTGAGTTGGATGGCGTTGATCTGCTCGCGCTGGACGATGAAGGCATGCGCAAGCAGCGCTGGTCGAAACTGGCGCTAATCCCGCAGGGCGCGATGAACTCCCTGAACCCGACCATGACGATCAGCGCCCAGATCGCCGATGTCATGCGCACCCACACCGGCGAGGAACCGGAAAAGGATCGCATCCTGGACCTGTTCCAGATGGTTGGGCTGCCGGCCCGGATTTACGGAATGTACCCCCACGAGCTGTCCGGCGGGATGAAGCAGCGGGTTTGTATTGCCATGGCGATTGCGCTGAACCCGCGGGTGATCATCGCGGATGAGGCGACGTCGGCCCTGGACGTGGTCGTGCAGAGGGTGGTGGCGCAAACCATGGCCAGGGTCCGCGATGCCTTGAACGTCTCGATGATCATGATCGGCCATGATATGGGCCTGATGGCGCAGATGGTCGATCGGATTGCCGTTATGTATTCGGGCAAGATTGTCGAGATCGCGACCGTTCAGGACATCTTCGCCCAGCCGGCCCATCCCTATTCAAAGATCCTGATCGACAGCGTGCCGACCCTGACGGAACGCAAACCGCTGCGGATCACCGGCGGGATTACCCACGACCCCCGCAACCCGCCAAAGGGCTGCATCTTCCAATTGCGCTGCCCTTATGCCGGCGAGATGTGCAAATCGCCGCAAGAGGTTCGAGAAATCCGGCCAGGCCAACAGGTGGCCTGCGTCAGAGCGGAGGAGATTGCCGAGGGTCGGGTTGAAGCGCGGGAGCTGGCCCATGCCTGACATCCTTCTCGATATCAAGAACGTCTCGAAGATTTACGGATCGCCCGAGACCGGCCTGGTCGCCTTGAATGATTTCTCGCTGCAGATCGAAAGAGACAAGCCGCAGATCGTGACGATTGCCGGGGAAAGCGGGTCCGGGAAGTCGACGCTGGCTAACCTTGTACTTGGTTTTGCGCGACCGACCTTCGGCGACATCACCTTTGATGGCATGGATGTCGGGCGTGCCGGACCGGCCGAACTGCGGGCCTATCACCGCCAGGTTCAGGCCGTTTTTCAGGATCCGTTCGGCGTCTACAACCCGTTCTATCGCGTGCAACACGTCTTCGACATGGTGGTCAAGAATTTCGGGCTGACGGATTCGAAAAGCCAGGCGCGCGAAATGATGGAGGAAGCGCTCAACGCCGTTGGCCTGACGGGCGAGGATGTACTGCGCAAATATCCCCACCAGCTATCCGGCGGGCAGCGTCAGCGGATCATGATGGCCCGCGCCTATATGGTGAAACCGAAATTGATCGTCGCCGACGAGCCCGTTTCGATGGTCGATGCCTCGCTGCGCGCCTCGATCCTGGATGTGATGATGAAGCTGCGCGACGAGGGTGGGATCAGCTTCCTTTACATCACCCATGATTTGTCCACGGCCTTTCAAGTGGGCGACAAGATCGTGCTGTTCTACCAGGGTACCCTGGCCGAAGAGGGCAACGCGGTCGATGTCATTTCCAATCCCAAACACCCCTATGTTCAGCTGCTGATCGACAGCGTGCCAAAGCCGGATCCAAACCAGCGTTGGCAGGGGGAGGTCGATCTACCAGCCGAGGAGGAGTTGCGAACCGCGCGCGCAAAAGGCTGCCGGTTCGTACCCCGCTGCCCGCACGCAAAAGACGTGTGCAGCAGCGCGTTGCCACCGCTTTATGCCGTTGGCGAGCGGGGACATAAGGCGTCTTGCGTGCTCTATGAACCTGGGACCGCATGACCCACGATCTTCGGTTTACAAAAGAGAAGATCGGCAAACGACTTGATCTGATCCGCCCCAAAGTTCATCGCGCCCGCCTGCCAATCGCCCCGTTTAGGCACCTCCGTCTGCCGGATGCCGAAGCTGAACCACCCTTGGGCCAGGATGCCTCTGGCTGGCCCGAGATCCCCTGGGACAGTTATTGGGCCGGCCAGAACGAAAACTTCATGTTGCGGTCGGAATTCACGGTGCGGGCGGGGTGGGCTGACGGGGCGCTGGCCCTGCACCTGCCGATGGGCGAGGCGGGTGACATTTTCACCCACCCGGAATCGCTGGTGTATATCGATGGCACAACCTGGGCGTCGGCCGATCGGTACCACCATACCGTTCATCTCGACCCAGCGCTGGCCGATGGCAAACCGCATCGGCTCGAGTTGCATGGCTGGACGGGACTAACGGATTGGCCGCCCGACTTTTCGGACCCCTCGCGCCTTCTCTTGCGTCAGTGCCACATCGTCGATTTGGACGAGGTGCTAAACGAGTTTCTGGTGGTTGCCGAAACGGCGCTCGATGTCGTGGGTCAGATTGATCCCCATCGACCGGAATATGCGCGCATCCTGACGGTGCTGGACGAGGCGTTCCTCCGGCTTGATACGCGAGATCCGCTGGAGACGGCGCTGCATGACAGCGCGCCGGAGGCCTTGCAGCATTTGAAGTCGGGCTTGCGACAAGCCGGTACTGCGTTGGATGTGACGCTGCATGCCATCGGCCATGCCCATATGGACATTGCGTACCTGTGGCCGGTCAGCCAGATCCGTCGCAAAAATGCGCGGACCTACTCCAACGTATTGCGCCTGATGGAGCGGTTCCCGGACTACCGGTTCTCGCATTCCCAGCCGCAGCTTTATGAGTATGTCCGGCAAGATTACCCCGAGATTTTTGAAGCCATAAAGGAAAGCGTCAGCGAGGGACGGTGGGAGGTGATGGGCGGCCTGTGGGTCGAGCCCGATACCAATATCCCAGGCGGTGAATCGCTGGTTCGCCAGATCACGCTCGGCCGCAACTTCTTCCGCGAGCATTTCGGCGATGTGGAGACGCCGGTGCTGTGGCTGCCGGATGTCTTTGGTTTGAGCTGGTGCCTGCCGCAACTGCTCAAACTGGCCGGCCTGCAGTGGGTGGTTTCCAATAAATTCAGCTGGAACCAATACAACCGCATGCCGGCGACGACGACGTGGTGGCAGGGCATCGACGGGACGCGCGTTCTGACGCATTTCCTAACTACGCCAAGGACCGTGCAGCATCTGCCTTTCCCAACCAACTACAAGTCCGATTTGAGCGCCAAAGAGGTGATCGGGACGTGGAAGTGCTCCACCGAGAAGCAGAGTGTCTCGGATCTGCCGATTGCCTTCGGGTATGGGGATGGGGGTGGGGGGCCGACGGCGACTCTCATACAGCGCGCTGCTGCCTATGAAGACATGCCGGCGGCACCGCGTGTTCGGTTTTCTACGGTGCGGGAGGTCTTCGAGGCGATTGAGGCGAGTGGCCCGTCGCTTCCCGTCTGGAATGACGAGTTTTATCTCGAAGGACATCGCGGCGTCCTGACCTCGCAGGGCTGGATCAAGCGCGCAAACCGAAAGGCGGAAGTCGCCCTACACGAGGCTGAATTTCTGGCTGCGCTGTCGGTGGCTGCAGGCAACGGCGACGCGGCAGCCGACGAGCGTACCCAAGCTTGGAAGTTGGTCTGCCTGAACCAGTTCCATGACGTTCTTCCCGGTACATCCGTCACCGAAGTCTTCGATGATGCCAAGCGCGACTTCGAGCAGATTGAGGATCTGGTCAGCGCGGCAAACAAGGCGGCGATCTCGAAACTAGGATTTAGGCCGTCAGAGGTAAAAGCGCATATCGCCAGCTCCCTGCCGTTTCGTGCAAACCGGCAGATCTATTTGCCGGACGATCGGTTCTCCGAGGTTCACCTGGATGGCGTTGTTCAACCGGTGGAAGGCGGGCGGCTGGTTCAGATGAACGATGTTGAGCCCTACAGCCTGACGTCGGTTCGATCGGATCGGCCAAACTCATCTGTAGGCGTGCGACAGTCCGCAGGCCAAATTGCGCTCGAGAACGCGGCGCTGCAAGTCACACTGAGCGCATCCGGCGAATTGCTGAGCGTTTTTGACAAGAGCGCGGATCGAGAAGTCTTGGCGCCTGGTGAAATTGGCAACGTCCTCCAAGCGTTTGAAGATCGGCCCATCAGTTGGGACGCCTGGGACATCGACGCTTTTTTTGAGGATCGTTGCGAGGTGATCGACGATCTCTCCCGGCTGACGATTGCCGAAAGCGGGCCGCTGAGATGTGCGGTGAAGTTGGAGCGCTCCTACCGCCAAAGCGCGATTGTGCAATGGATAAGGCTTTCCGCCGATTCGCGTCGCATCGACTTTCACACGCAAATCGACTGGCGCGAAACCCACGCCCTTTTGAAGGTGGCCTTTCCCGTGGCGATCTTGAACACGGTCGCAACTTACGAGATCCAATGGGGCAGCATCGAACGTCCGACGCATCGAAACACATCGTGGGACTTCGCCAAATTCGAGGTGCCAGCGCAGAAATGGGCTGACTTGAGCGAGGGCGACTACGGTGTCGCGCTCTTGAACGACTGCAAATATGGCTACGACATTCGCAACAACGTCATGCGATTGTCCCTGATCAAGTCAGCGACAATGCCCGACCCGTCTGCGGATCAAGGCTTTCACGAATTCACCTACAGCCTTTTTCCACATCAAGGCGACTGGCGGGGCGGTGTGATTCAGGAAGCCTACGACCTCAATATCGGCGCGACCGTGCTGGCGTGCGAAGCCAGCACAGCCGCCGCCGCCGCACCGCTAGTTTCCACCGATTGCCAGAACATCGTCATCGAAACGGTCAAGCCGGCGGAGGATGGAGAGGGTTTCATCGTTCGCCTCTTTGAAAGTCAGCGAAGCCGCGGTGCAGTAAGACTGCGGTTCGGCTGCGAACTGGCTTCCTTACTTCGGTGTAACCTGCTTGAGGAGAACGCCGAAACTCTACAAATCGTCGGCAGAGAAGCGGAGTTCCACATTGACCCGTTCGAGATCGTCAATCTCCGGTGCGTGCCTGGTTGATAAGGGCGGCGGCTGGAACCGATTTATTGATAGGCCAGCGAATCCCAGGCGCCGACAAAATCGACTGGAATAATTGAATTTTTCCGGGTTTGCCTGGATGGTGTTTACCGGGGAAAAAGTTTGAACTGCTTGATCAAGAGCGGCTTGAAGAACACTTCGACGTATTAACTGATTAGAATCAACAGCATAGGCATTCCAACTTTGAGGCGTGGGAGCGTGAGCAGTCTGAGAGTCCTAAACATGGGGAGCCGTCCCCATGACCAGCACATCTCGAACAACCGAAGCAAGAAGTGACTTCAAGGCTGCTGCTAAAGATGGAATTGCCAGGGATAGCCGGCCGCCTCCCATTTCCATCAGGGTCAATGAAGCTGAACGCCCGTTGCTATTGGAGCGCGCAAGAGGCGACGCGCTCGGTCCGTATATAAATCGATACGTGCTGGATCGTCATCGGATTGCAGCCAAAGCCCGGCGCAAACCGCTTTCCAAACACCAGCAAGCCATTGCGCATTCGCTTCGTAGTCTCGGTCTGTCGGGTATTTCCGGCATTTTGGACACGCTCTTGCTCGCGGTTGAAGAAGGCCGCTTACCGATTGAGCACCATGGAAAAGCAGGCCGCATGAGGCCAAAAATGAACCCAAGGACTCTCCTCCAAACCGGAGGAGACTCGGGGCCCAGGTCATCATCATTGTATTTCCAAAAGGACTCTAAGACGGAGGAAACTCTGGACCCAGGTCAACTACAACGAAGCTTTATGCCAGCTCCACCAATCGTCCGGCATGGATGATGTGCGCCACGTTTCCCATACTCGTCGCGTGCCCTATCCGACCCGACAAATAGGCATCAGTCATAGTTTCACGCGCACTTTCAAGACAATCGTCAGAAAAAATACCTAGCTGAGCGGCTGGCACCAGCATCTTTGAAAACTCAACATGTAAAAGCTCAATGAAAATCGGCTCCGAGAATGCGCCCGTCAATTGCGCTGTCTCATTTGATCCAAAAACGCGACCAGGTGTTACCTCGTCGCCTGCAAACTTGCTGACGTTTACGCAACCACTGAGCGCGGCATCGCCATAGGGGATCGAAGCATCTTCAAAGGGTACGTCTAGTAGCGATGGTGTCGTGTTGCGAATGATGTCCGCAATGACCTGACCGCTCTCGAGCCGCTTTTCACCTGCTGAGTTTGAAGCCGAATAGAGCAACTTACCCGTCAACGGAGAAACATCGTTCAAAAACAATGATCGTCGGCCGCCGTGGAACCTGTCGCGAAACTGCCGATAGTGTGTAATCGTGGGATCAATTCCTTCTTCAGCAAGACTGTGAAGATCTTGCTCTACCTCCTCCCGAAAGCGTTCAAATTTATCTTTGGATGGGAAGAACCGCTTTTTCTGATTAAGGAACGCCGCACTTCCCCGATGCCTATAGAAGTATCGGTGAGACTCCCCACCACTTCCACTAATCCAAATTCGATTGGACTCACGTCGGTGCATCAGCGGATACAGCAGACGATAGGTCCCAAGCGTCAACGTTTTCCACGCATTAAATGATTGATCTGTGCTTAGATGATTGCGACCAAATATGTCTACTCTTGGCTTCTTCAGAGTTATGCCGATGTGCGCACACGCATTGCTCGCTACTTGAAAATCACGCCGTGCCGACCACTTGGAGTTGAGGGAAACTGCGTCTAGGTATTGGTCACCAATAGCGCGGGCGGTCGCCACTAGCAAAGCAAAGGTGGCACGTGAATCGCGCCCCCCCGAGATATCACAAACCACGCTTAGATTTGATATCAATAGCCCCGCAAGGCGATTTCGCCAGCGGTGAATGAACCTACCTAGTGACTCGGTGTAGTCGCCTAAGTCCAGTCTATCAGATTGGGTTTTTTCTGAAAGTTGTAGTGAGCCTTTATCATCGTGCTTGACTTCTAAATGGGCGCAAGATGGCACAAGGCGAATTTGTTCAAACGATGTTTGCAGGGATGCCAACTGGCTCCCGAAAGTACCGTCAACGCAAAAACTGCATAACTGCGAACAGTTTATTGTAAGTGGAAGCCCTTTCTTTTTAGCCCATTCTGCAATTGCCATGAACGAGTTCGATATCCCCCAATATTCACCCCATCTATAGACAAATAATTTACAGCGGCCACTGAAATCTGTTCCGACAATAGTGCGTGAGCCCACCCTATTTATGACGATGTATGCGCCGTCCTCGTGTGGCTCGATTATCTGCCCCGTGGTCTTTCGAAAATCGGTGTAACCAGAACTACCGATTATTATGTCATCTCTATAGAATGAATATCCCTCGAACGCATGTTTAGGAACGCCGATCGCTGGATCTATTACTATGGGGTCTGTCATCGAATACTTCTACACCAAACTCAGACGCCAGAAAAATGCTCTCATACGAGAGAGTGACCTAGCATCCAAACAATATGGCGGCAAGTGGAACTCTTGCGTAGGGTGTCGAGACACGCCAGCAAAGATTTGGTGGTTACTCCGGCGCTGTTTTCTGCATATCCATGATTTGGAGGCAAAACTCTTCGAAGATCTCGTAAATGTTGTTGAACAAATGTAAATGTTACCTTTCTTGAATCTAAATAAGTGCGCGTAGTCTTTCTAAGTACAGAGTTATTTTGTGATGCTTGGCAATCAAATTGCCGAGGGCGCCCTGAAGTTCACCCTCCGGAACCTCGAGTTGGAGTTCACCAGTGGCTGGGTTTACGATGATCCCGTCGGTTGCCATGCCGATCTGAGCGCCCAGAGTATTCAGGAAATTCTCGTATTCGTCTTCATTTTGGAAATCTGGGATGCCATCTTCGAGACGATGCCATCGCTTACCGCTGTCACTTTCGTTAGGGGACGGTGCGTTCTCTAGGCCGACTTCGTTTTCTTTTACGTCAACCAGCTTGCCTTGATCATTGAACCATCGTAGCTGCCCGCAATGGCGATATCCTTGGAAGTTCTTGGGCAAGTGCGGAACCGGGTCGCCATCATTGACGTAAGCCCAATGGGACAGGCATGCGCCGGCTCCAATGTTGCTTTCATAGGTTCTTTCGAAGGATCTGTTGCCCAGACGAGGGGAGCCAAAAGTGGCAACCTCCCACGTGGGGAAACCCTGGAGAGCTTCCGACATCAGATCACCAGAGAGTTCGGTCGCGACGGCACCGCCTAAACTGTGGCCAGTGATCCAAAGATGTCGGTGTTGGCCGTCGATCGCTCGCAAACTCCTTTTGACCGTTTCCTTTGCTTGGCGCGCAACCTCGAAGAAACCGCGATGTATCCGCCCTCCCAGTACGTGCCGCTTCGGCCAAAGGGCTTTAGCGTTTTGCGACCAGTCACCGGGTGAGTCCGTACCGCGGTAGCTGACGACAGCACAGTTCTCTGCCCAGACAATGAATCCCTGATTTTGCTCAATGTCCCAGATCTCACATCCTTGCCAGGGCTGCCCATGCAGGATGGTTTCTAGTTTATCGCGCTCAAAGTAGGAATAGATTGCCAGTCGACAAAGAAGCTCGGACTTTCGGAAATCTTGCTCAGGCTGGCCGAGATGGGCGACATCGTCTGCGCTGATGGGGGGCACTGACATATTGGAAGGCCTCGTTAAGTCTCTATTTGACTAAGATCGTCAGTCGGGCGGCAGCCACCCAAAACTGATCAATTCATGCCTGTGGGACTGGCTGACGCTGGATGTCTGAATTTGTTCCAAGATCGGGCCAATGGGGATCGCCTGGCCTCCTTGCTCGGTCTCGGCGTGGTGGATGGCCACCACTTGTGCCTTGTTTTGGGAAGTCTCCAAGACCGGCGCGCCAGAATCGCCGCGCTGAACCTCGCGCTGAGTATGACGCACGCGCTGAGCCTCTGAATTGATCCGAGTGATTGCTCCCGACAGCTCGCGGTACCAGAGCTTTTCCGTGATTAGCCTAACTTCTACGGATCGTTCCAGCAGTTCGTCGGCAAAAGGGGGAGAAGTCGGGGGAAAGAGAGGTGGCATCCCGCGTTTGAGCTGGTCAATAAACTGGTAGAGATTCACGTAACCCAGATTATCCAGCGTGCCCTCGAGGCGTAACTCCCACATTGGGGAAGCGGCATAGTCGATTTCTAGAAGAGCGAAATCGAGGGCATCTGAGTCATAATTCATGCCCGCACTGCTTCCGTTGCTGGCCCATGTCTCAATTTCTACAGCCTCTGGACGCTGAGGGCTCTCCTCCAGAATGTTCACGTGGCCAGCGGTCATAGTCGCGTGGTGGACTTTGACCGCGTGCGTTGGCGTTTCCGTATTGGGATCCAAATGGACTGAATCGTATTCAGGAAATTTGAAAAGCACATTGCAAGTCGCCGGGTCAGGCGGCAGCACATGGCGGCATGTCAGGACGAGACGGCTACTGAGGCGGAACCCTGTACCTGAAGAAATTGGTGCGTGATGACTGTCACCATCAATTGGATAGCATTGGACCCTGCAAATATCGGCGAGAGGTGCATCCACCGTGGCGGTGGCATGAGGCGAGGTAACATTCTCACTCGGATCGGTCGTTGCTTCGCCCTGAAGACGCGACAGAGTCTGTCGAGCCTTTACGTCACGTGCTCGGATCTCGACACTCGGACTGTCCGCCATGGCATCCATGATCTTTTCATCGATGCGTTCCAGCGAAGGGTCAGCTTTGATGTCACCCCCTTGATCGATAGCATCGATCCACTTTTCGATGCTTGAGGGGCGCACACGCAGGTCGTTGTCCTTTATGATCGCGCTTAGATCAACGTTACCGGTATCCAATGCCTGGCGAACGAGTTCGGACGTCGCGAGCCTCATGGCAGCCGTGGTCGAGGCCCATTTGGCAAAACCCATCAAAAATCTCCAGCAATAAAAAGTTACTCAGCAACAATATATTTGATGAGAAAACAAACCCTATGTCATGGGCAAATGTGTGTAAAGTGCGGACATCTGCTTCGCCGGACCTTGCTCAATGCGCTGCCGAATTGATCCCCGAGGCTTCACATTTGAATTCTCTCAAACTAGGGCGCAACGGTTGATGGCGTCGATTACGCTAGCCTCGCCGACCCGGTTATTTTTTCTTTGGTTTCCGGAATCATCATTATCACTTCTGTGACACGTATCACTGGTCCGTCGGAGAGTGCGCCGGTGACCGTAAAGGGCGGTGATTGGACACCCGCCACAATGGCCAACAATGACCGAGTTACGGACAAAACCGACTACGTTTTCAGCTCCGCGTTTCCGCCTTTCGTGAGTTTATCTCACTCGGTTTGAGATGTTTTGGACAAGCCAGTCCGGACATCCCGCTTCCGAAATTATTCAGGAGAGCGGGAACGCCCCTGCGCACTTTGAACAACAACTTTGCCGATGACGGGCCCTATCCAGCTTACTCACCAGAGATCAAGCATTCGCTATTCAACGGTGCACCGCTGTCATGGTTTTTCCAGTTCATAAACTGAGGCGGGAGGGACGTTCAGCAGCGTTCTCGAGACCCTTCGCGCGCTGAGCTTTCCGCGCTGTAACATCGAAGGCGGACACGGGCATTGAAGTCCATAGGTGAATAGGCGGAATGCGCCGCCGGGACGAAGCAGTCTGGTACTACCCAAGACGATTTGCTCAACAGTTGCCCGTGGCATGGACAAAAAGGGCAACCCGCAAATCACCAACCCCACCGACCCAGGTGGAAATGGTGCAATAGCGTCAATTCGGCTTGCATCGCCGTCGATCACATTGACGCCTGGGAATCTCTCTCTCAGTGCGCTCGCAAATCGGGGGTTGATTTCAATGGCCGCTACTGCGCTGGGATTGACGCCGCGCGCCAAAAGCAGTCCGGTAAAAGCGCCGGTTCCAGGACCTAATTCGATAATGGGGCCTGTTTCCCCCGAAATCCCTTCAGTCATAGCTGCCGCTAGCCGAGAACTCGATGGCGCGATCGCTCCAACTTGCAGGGGCGCTCGCAACCATTCCTTCAAGAACTCTGTTTCGCCATGTTGGGAGAGCATACTCATGGACACTTAGCTCACATTGGAAAGCACATTGCGCTCGCGGACAGGATCTCCACTTTCCCGAGCGCGGCTCTCAATCAGTTTGAAAAGACGAGGTCTTGCCGCGCTCGCTGATAGATGCTTGAGAGCGGTCCAGATGTCTCAGCATCAGCCGTCAGAATCGACACCGTCTACGGGGTCATCGGTCGGATCGTCATCCGTCCACCTGTTCAGGATCGCGCCGGTCGCGGCGTCGATCTTGAATTCGATCTCATCACCTGCCGCGTCGATGACCTCGATGTCGTATGCAGGCTTGCCCTCAAACTGATCGAGCTCTGCCTCACCGATCGTGCCGGGCTGGGCGGCCAAAGCGATCGCGATTGCGTCTTCAACTGTCACGGCAGGGTTGTCAGCCTCGGTTTGTGCGAGGACTGGCGCCGTGAGCAAGCCCATGGCTAGGGCGATCGCGAGTGGGGTCGAGATAGTGTTCATTGCAGGCTCCAAGTGTTGTGGGGCAGAGCTCCGGCCCTGCCGACAACGTGAAGCTAGCCACCGGACTTTGCCGCAACTTCGCGCCAGCCTTACAATTTTGTAAGCTTGGGAAATCTCAGTGAAACCGTCAGGCCTTGTGCCTTCGGCCCATCAGAAAGTGAAAGCGTAGCCTCGTGGAGATCGGCGATGGCGCGCACAAGTGACAGACCTAAGCCAAATCCGTCGCCCTGGCGGGTTGTTTCTCGTTGAAAAAGCGGTTGGAGAACTCTCTCGCGGTCTTCAAACGGGATACCTGGTCCTTCGTCAATCACCGAAACGGTCGTGCCTTGGATCCGCAGTGTTATGGAATTGCCGCCAATACCGTGTTTGAGCGCGTTCTGGATCAGGTTCGCAACCAGCTGGAACAGCATGTCGGCATCGCCATTTACCGTTGCTGGGTCCACCGCCTCGACTTGCAGACTCCGTCCTCCCGCCTCGACGACAGGGCCGAAGGTTTCCTCAAGACGACCAATGAGATCCGCCAGGTCGACTTGAGCGAAGGCTTCGCGTCCCGCGCCACTCTCTATGCGTGCCAGACGGAGCAAGGCTTCAAACGTGGCGGTGATTTGATCAATCTGTTCGAGCGCCTCTCCGAGGTCGCCTTCGGTCACAGCACGTTGGTCCTGCACAAGGGTGACCAAAGAGGTCTCAAGCTGGGCGCGCAATCGCGCCAACGGCGTGCGTAGATCATGCGCGATGTTCGAAGACTGCACCCGCATCTGGTTCATTGCACCTTCGAGGCGCTCCGCCGTTGCGTCGATGCGGTTCGCCAGGAGAGACAGATCGTCCGTAGGGCTGCCAAGATTGATGCGGGTACTAAGGTGACCTTGGGCAATTTTGGCCAAACCACTGTTGATTTCGCCAAGCCGCGCTTGACCCCGCCGCGCAAGCCAAAATCCAGCAAGGGCTGTCGCGATCAAGGTGCAGACAATGGTCAACTGCATGCCAGCGGCGAGTATGTCGCGCAGTTCTTCCTGTCGTTCGGTGTTCTCCCCGAGACGGATCTGCCCCTGCGGGACCGTCCTAACCAGGTAACGAAACTCGACGCTGCGTGGTTCTTGGCTATCGATCGTCCTAAAGCCGTCTTTGCGGTTTCCATCGGTCAACTCGGCGGTCTGGCCCTCCGCTGGATCTGGAAGGGATCCGATTTGTGCCAACGCCGTTACGGCGTGCTGCATTCGAATCGTCAACCGCTCGTCAACCGCACGAAACATCTCGCGTTGAACGAGCCAGTAGGTACCGCCCCAAGCAATTAGGGTGATCAGCGAAAACAAGGCGAGCAGCCAAAGGGTTTGCCGAACCGCAGAAAGCCGAAGCGCGGCTTTAGCGCGGTTGAAAAACATAGCCCGCGCCGCGAATAGTTCGGATCACGGTGTCTCCGAATGGTTTCTCAACCTTGGCACGCAGTCGGCTGATGTGCGTTTCCACCACACTTGTTGTGGGGTCGAAGTTGATGTCCCAGACCTTTTCGAGCAGCATCGTCCGAGTTTGGACTCGGCCGTTTGACCGCACAAAGACCTCGAGCATCGCAAACTCTTTGGGATTTAGATCGATGGGTTGGCCTTGTCGGAAACACGTCCGCTTGTGAACATCGATCGTGATGTCACCTTCGGTGAGCGTGGATGATTGCCCTTCGGTTCCAGTCTGACGCCTTGTGATCACTTCAATACGGGCGAGGAGCTCGCTAAATGCAAAGGGCTTGGTCAGGTAGTCATCTCCACCTGCAAGCAATCCTTCGACGCGGTCGTCCACTTCCCCTTGCGCTGTCACGAAAATCGCTGGCGCCACAACCTTTGCCTCCCGCAGCGCTTTAAGAACAGACAACCCGTCGAGACCGGGAACCATACGGTCCAGAACCAGCACGTCGTACTCATGCCCCATGGCTGCGACCAGCGCTCGCTTCCCGTCAGCGAACAGGTCCACCACATGGCCGGCTTCAGTCAGGCCCTTCTCCATCCAGGGTCCAAGTTTCGCGTCATCTTCAAGAACCAGCAGTCGCATCCTGCAGTCCCCTTCCCGCTGCAGGCCAGTGCAGTGCTGCGTCAAGGAATGGCCGACCGATGTAGATCAATTGATCTAGACCGTAAGCACCTCGGAAATCAAAGCGTTCGCTGTGGACTTTTCCCGTCATTCCCAATGCCGACCAAGCAATCTTCACGAGAGTTTTCAGTCCCTCTGGTCCGCACACGTACGCCTTGGTGTTAGGTGCCATATCCCTGATGCAATTCGCTAGGCGCCCGTCGGTCAGGCGAGCCTTGTTGGTATCATCCAATACCACAAGGTCGACTTGGGGGAGTCTCGCGGCATGGCGTTCGACATCGTCGATCGCCCCCGCTGTCCTTCGGGAACGAATGCAGAAGATCAACGTGATCCGTGCTGCGCTGTCGGGCTGCATTTGCTCGAGAGCCGCCAGGAACGGCGTGATGCCCACACCGCCAGCGACCCACAACTGCTCCGTTCGATTAGTGCCCAATTGTGGCAGAAAACGCCCGGCACCGCGACCGACCCGCAGCTCGTCGCCAATGGAGACGTTTCTTACAAAATCGTCGGTCCAGTCGCCTGTCGCCCGGATTACGAAACGCCGGGACGTTTCATCGCCCCCGGCAATCGAAAAGGGATGGGCCTCAGCACGGGCGCGGTTATGGGCAAGTGTGGCGAACTGACCTGGGCGGAATGGCGGCAGGGGTGAATTCGCCCTGAGGGTTACGTCAATTCCACCTTCAAAGGGCTCTGCTCGATCCACGGTAACCAGCCGCGTCGGTGTCCGCTTGCGCAAAAGTGTTTGAAGCCAAGCCAAAAGACCAACTATCGATACAATCGCCATCAGAGTCCACGGAGCGGCCCCGACCGCCAAGGGGCTCGCGACGAAAAAGGTGTGGTATGCCGCCAAAAGGAAGATCGGCCCCATTAGCATGTGGCTTGCTTTCCAAAGATGGTAGGGGATCGCGCGAACGAGAGCGGCGGCTGTCATGACAATCAGTCCATAGGCTGCAACTGTACCTACGCCTTCGCCGCTTTCGGCTAGTACCGGTAAGACACCCGCGCCGACCGACGATGCGAGTGCCCAATGACCCAGCGCTCCGCCAAGGGCAAAGAAGCCCAGCCAACGGTGCGCCGCGTAGGACTTGTCGGGGCCACCCATCAAGCGATCGGTAATCCGCCACCGTGCCGCCAGAATCAACGACAGCGCCATGGACGACATCGATAGCGCTCCAAGTCCGGCCGGCAGGATATTCGCAATCGGCACAAATGGCGCAACTAGGGCGATATGGGCGAGAACAAAGGCGAGAGAGAGAAAGAGCGATCTCTTGGACATTCAGGGGCTCCAGCAGTGAACTGGGCGCACCCTAAACGGCGATCTTCAAACCAGCCTGTTCCCAACTATACAGTTTTGTAAAGAAGGGGCTCCAGTTGTCAGGTTTTCGAGAAAGTTCACTTTTTGACGTCGGCGTAGGAGAGTGTACCGCATCGCATGATCGCTTAACATGATGGGCGACTTGGGCCGTCAGGTCATTGAACAACAGCGCTGGCCGAATGTCCCGAAAGGGATCAGACTGGACCCTATCCGCGCGGAGTGTAGATGACCGCTAAGGGCCGATAGCAGTCATTGAAATTGACCTGGGTCCCGAGCTTCCTCCGGTTTAGAGAAGAGTCCTTGGGTTGATGCAGTGAGCCCGAAGTTTGGATCGCCGGAGAATACGAGCGGGAACATTCGGCCAGACAGAACTGGCAAACGTCAAATGCTCGTCTGGAACAGGGGTATTGCGTTCAGGCGGTGCCTCCAGTCGGATACAAGTACGAATTGTCTCCTGCGGGCGGCAAAGTGCTTGTGCGCGACGAGCCGAATGCAAGTCTCGTAAAGGACGCCCTTGAGGGATACGCAACGGGCCACTTTGAGTCGATAACCGAAGTTCAGCGGTTCTTGGAAGCGCAGCCTGAGTTTCCCAAAAACCGGACGCTGACGCACCAGTCCATAATAAAAATGTTTGGTAGATGTCTCTATGCAGGGCTTGTCGATGGCCGGGCAGCGGCGTCTCGATCAGGCCTGGCAACCATGAAGGCCTTGTCAGCGTTGACATGTTCCAGCGCATTCAGCGCAAACTTGAACGCGGCGTTTATGCACCCGCCCGTCGGGAAATTGTTGAGGACTTCCCGTTGAGAGGTCCGGTGTCGTGCTGCGAATGTTCAACTCCGCTAACTGCAGGTTGGTCGAAGGAGAAATGCAAGAAGTATCCATTCAACTTCTGCAGGAGCAAAGAGTGCTCCCGCTATGGCACAACCATTCCGCGAAAAAAGATCGAAGGCGATTTTGCGGAGGTGCTGTCAGCGGTCTAGCCGGCAAGCGGCTTGGTTCAAATTGCAGCTGCTATGTTCAAGGACTATTGGAACACATGCACGGAACGCGCGTCAGAAGTTGGAGCAGCCCTTTAGCGTACGCCCCTGGAAACCGAAACGAAGATCGAGCAGCTGTATGATGCCGTTGTAGAGGCGACCAATCCACGCGTTATCGCGGCTTATGAGCAGCGTATTGAAAAGCTGGAGCGTCAGAATCTCGTTCTGGCCGAAAAAGAGGCTCAATCAGACGTCCAGACAGGCAGTTTCGAAAAACTATTTGAACACTCAATCCAATTTCTCGCAAGCCCGTGTAAAATATGGGAATCTGGCAGCTTTCAACTACAACGATTGGTGCTCAAACTGGTGTTTTCAGAGCACTTGGCATACTTCCGTGATACTGGATTTAGAACACCAAAAACCACCTTACCTTTCAGCATGTTAGGTGGTTTTCATGTTCAGAAAAAAGAAGTGGTGCCGCCGGAGTGGATTGAACACTCGACCTCACCCTTACCAAGGGTGCGCTCTACCACTGAGCTACGGCGGCAAATCCGGTGACCAGGTGTCTGGTGACGCGATCCGGTGGGCTTTGACTACGATGGTCGGGTAAGCCCCTGGTTAACGGCGGGAACCTGCCATTTCGGGGTGACGGTGGCAAGCTGCTTTACGTCGTGAGCGATATGACGTCGCATTACCCCGGTCAGGCCTTGATTCCGCCATTTGCCTGCGGCACCACATTGGCCATGAGCAAGGAAGTCCCAGCGGCCAGTGGCCTGTCAGACAAGAAAAAGGCCAGGCTGGATCGCGAAGCGTCGGCGTTGCGGGCAAATCTTGCGCGGCGCAAGGCACAAAAGCGTGGTCAGGCCGCTGCCAGCGGTGGGGACCAACCCGACAGCGCCAAGCAGGATTGATCTGACCGATTGGCTGCTCAAGAAATCTGCTGGGCGTTGCAGTTAACCCCGCTGTCATCTGCGCCCGTCTAAATCAGTGACGTCAATCGCGGGCAATCAGGGGCGCCCGTCCAAAGTTCAATACGGAATTCAGGCAATGGACAGCATTCGCATCGTGGGCGGTACGCCCTTACAAGGCGACATTGAAACGGGCGGGGCCAAAAACGCCGCTCTGCCGCTCATGACCGCGGCTTTGCTCACCGACAAGCCGCTGACGCTGCGGAACGTCCCTCGGCTCGCCGATATCGTGACCATGACGACGCTGCTCCAACAGCATGGCGTCTTGGTGGAAGAAACATCGACAGCCAACGGCGCTCCTCGGTCGCTGACGCTGACGACGCCGTCGATAGACAGCATCGTCGCGCCCTATGACATTGTCCGGAAGATGCGCGCCAGTGTTCTCGTCCTGGGGCCGCTGCTGGCTCGCCATGGCGCGGCTGAGGTGTCACTGCCAGGGGGATGTGCAATTGGTGCGCGTCCTGTCGATTTGCACATTCAGGCGTTGGAAGCGCTCGGCGCGTCCATCGATGTTGAGGGCGGCTATCTGCATGCCAAGGCTCCCGGTGGCCTGGTGGGCGCGCGCTTCGTCTTTCCCAAAGTATCGGTTGGCGCGACGGAAAACGCCGTAATGGCTGCTAGTTTGGCCAATGGAACAACGGTTTTGGCCAATGTCGCCAGAGAGCCGGAAATAACGGATCTGGCGCACTGCCTGAACGCCATGGGTGCCAAGATCAGCGGCATTGGCAGCGATACCCTGACGATCGAAGGCGTCGACAGCCTATCGTCGGCTGATCATCGCGTGGTTTGCGATCGTATCGAGGCAGGTACCTTTGCCATGGCCGCTGCTGTTTCTGGCGGCGCGGTCACGCTCAAGCACGTAAACGCTGAATTGCTGGAATCGATGATCGATGTCCTCACGCCAGCGGGACTGGTTTTCGAAAATCGGGGCGAGGACCTTTATGTAAGCCGGCCCGGTCATTTGTCCGGGGCCGATGTTATGACCGAACCCTATCCTGGCTTTCCAACTGACCTACAGGCCCAGATGATGGGCCTTATGACGGTGGCCGAAGGCGCGTCAATGATCACCGAGACGATCTTCGAGAATCGGTTCATGCATGTGCCTGAGCTGGTGCGCATGGGCGCGGACATCACGATCCACGGTCGCTCGGCGCTCGTGCGCGGCGTTTCGCGCCTGACGGGCGCCCCCGTCATGGCGACTGATTTGCGCGCCAGTGTCTCTTTGGTCATCGCTGCCTTGGTTGCCGAGGGAGAAACGGTTATCAACCGTGTCTACCATTTGGACCGAGGCTACGAACGGATCGAACAGAAACTGGCCGGTTGCGGGGCGCAGATCGAAAGAATCACAACCTAGCGTGCCCAGCAGGCCATGGGAAATTGACCATGGCGAACATACACACCGCACCCGAAGCACCGTTGCGACTGCGTGCCGTTGACAAAAAGGACGTAGCGTTCCTGTCAAGTTGCCTGCAGGACGCGATCGCGCCGATTGTCGATATGACGTACGAGCCGGCAGAGAAGCGCTTTGTCATGGTCGTCAACCGGTTCAAGTGGGAAGCAGGGTCCGTGGATCCTGCCGCCGACGACGCGTTTGGCACCGACGAGGATGATGATCTGCCCGATGGGGCAAAAGCGTATTGGCGCACTAATTGCGGTTTGCGCATCCACGGTGTTTCGGCCGTCCGCCGCCGTGGGATCGATTTGAGCGACCGGGGCGCAATTCTAAACCTTTTGGCCGTACAGGCCGATCCCAGCACCGTTATCCTTGATTTTTCAGGGGGTGCTTGCTTGGCACTCACGGTCGGCCGGCTAGATGTTCTGCTGGAGGATTTAGGTGAACCATGGCTGACATTTCGCCAACCCGGCCATGCCGAAGCCGACAGCTATGGTGTGCAACCCGCGCAGGCGGACGGTGATCAATGATCGATGCCATGGTTGAAAACCCGATCCCCATAATGCCGGAGGCGGCCGGCGGTCTGGTCATGGCAGTGCCCAAAGGACGGATCCTTGGGGAACTTTTGCCTTTGATGGAAGGGGCAGGGCTCAAACCCGAGCCTGCGTTTTTCGATTCGGCGTCGCGGGCGCTACGGTTCTCGACAAATCTGCCGGGCGTCGAGATCATTCGGGTTCGCTCGTTCGACGTAGCCACATTTGTGGCCTTTGGCGCGGCCCATATCGGGTTTGCCGGTAGCGACGTGCTTCTGGAATTCGACTATTCGGAAATCTACGCACCTTTGGATCTCGGCATCGGTCGCTGCAGATTGTCCGTGGCCGTACCGGTCGACGGCCCGCGGGAAGACCCGGCCAGCTGGAGCCATATTCGCGTTGCCACCAAATATCCGGCCTTGACCAAATCCTATTTTGCCGCGCGCGGCGTCCAAGCGGAGATCGTCAAGTTGAACGGTGCCATGGAGCTGGCACCATTCCTGGGCCTATGCCGCCGGATCGTAGACCTGGTGTCGACCGGGGCAACGCTAGAGGCCAACGGGCTGGAGGAAGTTGAGAAAATCACGGACGTCAGTACCCGGCTGATCGTCAACCGCGCGGCGCTGAAGACGCGCCCGCGTGAAATCCGCCCGTGGATCGCGAGGTTCGCCACCGCCGTCGCACAGGCAGATTCGCCCAGAAGAGCCGGCTGATGCCAGGGTCGGGCGCGACAGAAGCGGGCAGCGAACTGATCGGGGCCAGTGACGAACGCTCGCGTATTGCCAAGATCGAACTTGATGAGCGTACCGTCGGACGGCGAAGTCCGGAGGTTGAGCACGAGCGGGCGGTGGCGATATTCGATTTGATCGAGGACAACCGATTTCGACTTCGCACGCCTGAACATGATGGCCCCTATCATGTTCTATTGGGGATCGACGGCGACCGGCTGTTGATCACCGTGCGTGACGAAACGGACGCAGATCTGGCGGTTATTCCGCTCCCGCTTCGACCGTTTCGACGGCTGATCAAAGAATATTTTCTGGTTTGCGAATCTTACTTCGAAGCGATCAAGACCGCCTCGCCCTCTCGGATCGAGGCGATCGATATGGGACGCCGTGGCCTGCATGACGAGGGATCGGTCAGTCTGCGCGAGCGCCTTTCAGAACAGGTCGAACTGGATCACGCGACAGCCCGGCGGATCTTCACGCTGGTTTGCGTGCTGCACGTGCGGGCCTAGACACGCCTATGGCCCCGCTTAGCCCGCTCTCACCCGCCTCTACTACACCCGTTCTCACATCCGTCCTCTTCAGCTGCACATTCAACGCCGTACGCTCGCCGATGGCGGAATCCGCGCTTAAGCATGTTCTCGGGCACCGGCTTTACGTCGACAGCGCGGGAGTGCGGTCCGGCGATCTGAATCCATTTGCCGTTGAGGCGATGCGCGAGGTCGGCATTGATCTATCCAGGCACAACCCCAAGCTTTTTGATGAATTGCAGGATGATTCCTTTGATCTGGTGATCACTCTTTCGCCGGAGTCGCATCACCGAGCCATGGAGCTGACCCGAACGACGGCCTGCGAGGTCGAGTATTGGCCGACCGCCGATCCGACACTGGTCACCGGCAACCGAGACATGCAGTTCGATGCGTTCCGCCAGGTGCGCGATCGTTTGATTGACAGGATCAGTCAAAGGTTTGAGGTCGCCGACGTTCGCGCTTGACGCCAACGGGTGCCGGGCGCAGGTCTTTTCGGTTCCGTCACAAACCCATGGACACGGCAGTTTCGTGAAACCCGGCTCGCCCAGATTGATCCTGGCTTCGGCATCGCCCAGGCGGCTCGACCTCCTCGGTCGAATTGGCATAGCACCTGATGAGATATTGCCGGCCGATATCGACGAGACACCAGTACCGGGCGAAAAACCCAGAAGCTATGCGTCGCGTTTGGCACGGGAGAAAGCGATTGCCGTCGCTGCCAACAAACCTGGCTGTGTTGTCCTTGGCGCCGATACGGTCGTCGCATGCGGCCGACGGATTTTACCCAAGGCGGAAACTGACAGTCAGGCGCGGGACTGCCTCCTGCTCCTTTCCGGCCGTCGTCATCGCGTTTTCACCGCGATTTGCGTGATCGATTCCGACGGGGTCGAGCACAATCGGACGGTTGAGAATGCCGTCCGTTTTAGACGTTTGTCCAAAGAAGACATTACTCGTTACCTCGCGAGCGGGGACTGGCAGGGCAAGGCGGGCGGCTATGCCATTCAGGGGCAGGCAGCGGCATTCATTCCTTGGATCAGCGGCTCGCATTCGGCCATCGTCGGTTTGCCCGTGGCCGAAACCGCGACACTGTTGTCCGCCGTGGGCATCGCCCCTCGCGTCGGTGCGAAGGTTCGATGAACGCAGTGCCAAATGGCCCGTCACTTCAAATCGCGGAGGCGGACGGTGTGCTCTATGCAGCCCGTGTTATCGACGGACGCGTTTGTGACTTGGCGACACAACGGACCTCGGACACTCTGGTCCATCAGACAGTCCTGCTTGGCCGCGTGGTGAAGTGCCTAGGCGACGGGCGCGGCGCCTTGATCGACATCGGCCAAGCTTCGTCCGTGCCACTGGCACGCCTTGACGATGTCAGGGAGGGAGCGATCGTTCCTTTCCAGCTAACGTCAAGCCTGCGGGCGATGCGCGATGGCAAAATGCCGCCCGTGACGCGGGACATTGCACTGCCCGGGCGATTTCTAATCCATCGCCCGTTTTCCACCGGCGTGTCTTTCTCGCGGCGGATCGCCATTAGCGACCGTCAGGCTTTGCAAGAGATTCGGTCGGCGCTGGGGAACGGTGGCTGGCTGGTGCGAACTGCAGCGGTCAACCAGCCAACTGAGAGGGTCGTGGCCGAGGCGCAATTGCTGGCTGGCGTGGCTGAGGGTCTTAAACGGAATGTCGGTACCAAGCGACCCGGCGACCTGCTGCTGGGCGGCCCAAACGTCTGGCAGCGCGCAATTGTCGACGAGCCGGAACTGGCGTCAATTGAGGTGCAGCCGACGACGCTGCGGCAGACGGTCGTTGCCTGGCTGAAGCGATACGACCCAGATCTCGTGGACAGCGTCCAACACTCGGCACCTGCGGCGTTGCAAACCCTTCTCGATGACATTGACCGGCTGCTGGATCCCTATATCGCACTGGGCGATGGCGCGGGCCTTTGGATCGAAAGAACCAGGGCAATGATAGCTGTCGATGTGGATGCGCCGTTGACGGCGCGCAGGGCCGTCGTCAACCGCCAAGCGGCCGAAGCACTCGCTGCGCAGATTCGCCTTCGCAATTTGGGTGGACTGATCGGTGTGGATTTTCTGCGAATGGGCAAGGCGGCTGAGCGGCGGCGCGTGTTGAACGTCTTACGCGCGGGCCTGGAAGCTCACCAGGGTGGAACGAGGGCGCAGCTGCACTTTGCCCCGGATTTTTCTCCGATAGGGCCCTATATTTTGTCGCGCGAGCGGCGAAGCTGTTCGCTTGCGGATGTCATCGACGGGACGGATGAATAAATATGTCAGAACGGGATAGTCGGCCCGATCCTGCGAAAAAACCTCGCTGCCCGATATGCGGGAAGCCAACGGTGCATGACACACGCCCCTTTTGTTCGCGTCGTTGCCGGGATGTCGATCTGGGTCGATGGTTTGGCGGTAGCTACACGGCTTCTCGGCCCCTTATCGACGAAGATGACCTGTTCTCGACCGACCGCGAGGGGCTGTGACGGATTATTTCGATCTGGGTAGCCATTCGCGTGCGGTCACGACCGGGTCGGCGAATGCTCAGCTCTGGTTCGACCGGGGGCTGGTCTGGACTTACGGCTACAACCATGCCGAAGCCATAGCCTGTTTTGAGAGGGCGCGTGAGGCCGATCCATCCTGCGCCATGGCGCATTGGGGTATCTCCTATGCGGCGGGTCCAAACTACAACTTGCCCTGGCATCTGTATGATCCCACCGGGCGGGCAAAGGCTTTGGCGACTGCTTACGATGCAATGCTCGGCGCGTTGGACAGGGTTGAGAGCGTCACGGATGTTGAGCGCGCCCTAATTGAGGCCTTGCAGGCACGGTATCCACAGCGCGATCCTGTCGACGACATGATGCCATGGAACGATGCCTACACCGATGCCATGCGCGAGGTGTGGCGCAGGTTCCCAACCGATTTGGACGTGATCACGGTCTTTGCCGAGGCGATCATGAACCGAACACCTTGGAAAATGTGGGACCTGAAAACCGGCGGTGTTGCGGAAGGGGCGGGGACGGAAGAAGCGGTAGACCTGCTTGAATCGGCCATGCGCGATTTCCCAGCCTCGTGGGATCATCCCGGTCTTCTGCATCTTTATGTGCATCTGATGGAAATGTCGCCCTTCCCCGAACGGGCCCTACGCGCCGGCGACCGGCTACGTGATCTGGTTCCCGATGCGGGGCATCTCATCCACATGCCGACCCACATCGACGTGCTCTGCGGCCACTATCGAGACGTCGTGGTCTATAACCAGCGGGCCATCGAAGCCGACCGCAAGTTTCTGGCGCGGGAAGGAGCGATGAACGTCTACTCTCTCTACCGCACCCACAACCTGCACTTTGCGATCTATGGGGCCATGTTCCTAGGCCAGGTCACTCCGGCTCTGGAAGCAGCCCAGGAAATAATCGACATGACGCCGGAGGATCTGCTGCGTGTGCCTTCGCCACCTATGGGTGACTTCTTGGAGGGCTATTTGTCTATGAAGCAGCATGTGCTGGTGCGCTTCGGTCTATGGCAGGACATCATCAATCAGGACTTGCCGGCGGATCCTGAACTCTACTGTGTTGTCACGGCCATGATGCTCTACGCAAAGTCAGTGGCTCATTCGGCCCGTGGAGAAGTGCAGGAGGCCGAACAGGTCGGCCAGCAGTTCCAAACGGCCAGGCGGCGAGTGCCGGATACTCGCCGAATTCACAACAACAAGGTTATCGACCTGCTGGACATCGCCAGCGAAATGTTGAATGGCGAACTGGAGTATCGGCGCGCCAATTATGACCTGGCCTTCGACCACCTAAGAAAGGCGGTCGTATTGGATGACGAGCTGCCTTACGACGAGCCGTGGGGCTGGATGCAGCCGGCCCGCCATGCGCTGGGTGCCTTGCTGCTCGAACAGGGCAGGACCGAGGAGGCTGAGGCTGTCTATCGAGCCGATTTGGGCCTGGATTCCTCTCTCAGCCGAGCCTGCCAGCATCCTGAAAATGTCTGGAGCCTGCATGGCCTGCATGAATGTCTGGGTCGCCGTGGCGAAACGATTGAAGCACCGATCATCAAGCAGCGTTTGGACCTGGCGCTAGCCCGCGCGGAAACGGCCATCAAGGCTTCCTGCTACTGCCGCCAACAGGCGGCCGCCTAGGGCGGAAAAACCATCATCGCGGCGAGTTCGTATTCGGAGTGGACAGCCCAAGCCCCAACATCCTATAACCCGCGCTCGCGCCAAACGCGCCCCCGGATGCCCAGGTAGCTCAGTTGGTAGAGCAGCGGACTGAAAATTATTTATTTTCCTTTTTCATAGCTCCTCATACACTCTCCACAGGCGAAGTAACACGTTGAAAAATAGGGTTATTGTGTGCTATGCATTTCTCATGGTGCACACTTCAGCGCGGTCAGTTTGTGAGCCAATAGTGAGCCAAATTGGGGAGATGTCGTGCCTACCCTGCCGTTCACTGACGTGTCAATTCGTTCGCTAGCAGCGCCGGAAAAGGGCTCGATTACTTACTGGGATACAACGCTCAAAGGTTTCGGATGCCGCATCTCACAAGGCGGTGCCAAGACCTTTATTGTTATGCAAGGTGTACAGCGGCGAAGGACTAAGATTGGCCGATATCCCGCTATCAAACTTGCTGACGCGCGGACAGAAGCGAAGCGGCTGATCGCCGAATACGTTCTCGGTAAGTCGCGTCCCAAATCGATTGACTTTGATGAAGCGATACGCCGTTTTCTTGAAGTGTCGGCGCAGAAAAACCGGCCGCGCACAACACGTGACTACAACCGCTTGCTGAACCGGCACTTCCGTTTCGGCCGCACGCAGATGCGTGACATCACGACGGAAGATCTAATGCGGCGCATACGCAAGCTTGCCAACACTCCTTCTGAACAAAACCACGCATTCAGAGCAGCCCGCGTGCTGTTCTCATGGGCTATTCGAGAGAATTATGTCGCTCATTCGCCACTCGCATCACAACAGCTACCTGCTCCGATCAATGTGCGGGAGCGAGTACTCAATGAGCGCGAACTAGCATTAGTTTACAACGCTGCGAAGATGTTCCCTTATCCCTATGGAGCAATCGTTACCTTGCTCATACTGACCGGCCAAAGGCGTAGCGAAGTCGGTGCGCTTGAATGGGACTGGATTGATACGGACGAGCGGCTGATCAGGCTTCCGGCGTCGATCACTAAGAACAAATCCTCGCACACGTTCCCGTATGGCGAACTGGTAAATGACATTCTTCAGGACCTACCGCACATCCACAATCAATACGTGTTTCCGGCAAGCCGTACACATATTCGCGGAAAGCCAACAACGTCATACAACGGCTGGGCAAAAACCAAGCCGAAGTTCGATGCAACACTCGACGGCGTAGAGCCGTTTACACTGCACGACCTGCGCAGAACATTCTCATCTACACTCGCCAAACTCGGCACGCCGTTGCATGTGACGGAGAAGATACTGAACCATAAATCAGGCAGCATTTCTGGTGTAGCCGCAGTATATAACCAATACAGCTATCTTGATGAGCAACGCCAAGCAATCAAGGCGTTGGACGAGTACCTGGTGTCTATTACGCAAAACTGCTAACTTCCTAAGCGCCCATGGGTTTTCACCAACCCGACGGGGCATCGCGATTGCTCCAAACAAGGAGTTATCGTGATGCGGTTCTTGTCAAAGAAGCAGGTCAAGGCGTTGATTACTTTGAGCTTCGCACAGATCGACCGACTAGAGGCTGCCGGTACGTTCCCGAAAAGGATACGGCTCGGACAAAATCGGGTCTGTTGGATCGAAGATGAGGTCTTGGAGTGGATGAAACGTCAGATCAGCAAACGAGGCAAACCCACCGACGCTCCTATCTCGATCCCGTTTGAGGTCATACCTCCTATCGCGGATTAAGGAGCGGGGACTAGGAGTACACCACTCCTAGTCCCTTCCTATTCAATACTCTCTATGGTAGCGATACCCGCCCCAAAAGCGAGGTAACAATGTCTGACGTCCTAGAAAAAAAACGTGCACTCGAACAGGCGCAGGCCGATTACAACGCCGCTGTAGCAGACGAACGGAAACGCCTCGTTGCACAACGGGATGAGATCGACCGGCAGATAGCAGAACTAGACGCACTGACTGGCGCAAAGCCCAAAAGCAGTCGCCGTTCCGGCATCCGACAAGCAGTACTCGATACGATAAAAAAGAACCCGGACGGCATGACACCCGGACAGATCAAAGACACAATGGGACTTATCGACCAGTCAGGCAGCAACTCGGTGACGAACGCCCTAAGCGCCCTGAAGCGCGCGAACCGTGTGACTGTTGACGATGGGCGGTACAAAGCTGCGACGTGACCTGAACCTCTGAATTCTACCTCCTAATCGGTCAATAAACTTAGCATTTTACGCCAAGTTTTTGGGGATACAATTTGGGGATACGGTGGTGCGCGCTGTATCCCCATTGTCATTTGGTGCCGTAAGGAAAATAACGACAAATAATCAAATGCTTACGACGAACATTTCCATCGCGCTTAACCTGCGACTTCACCTACTCAATGTAGGTGCTCCTCATTGATCAGGTAAAATCCCCGGTAAATCACAATAGAAAGTTCTCAAATCCGTAGCACCAACCTTGACATACTACTGAGCGAGCATCTTAATTTGTGAAAACTAATCGTATATTGGAGGCTCAAGTGCGCGTACATATTAATCATCGAGAGGAAACGCGCGGATTTATCCGAAAGACTACATTGTATTTTGTGAACGTGCGTGCAGATTTCTCCGAAGAAGAAAAACAGATTATTGAGGATCAAGGCATCGGAACAGTCATTGTACTTGAACGCAAGCGGTCGGAACACCTAAATGATATAAAGGTTGAACCAGAGTTTTGGTATCTTCGTATTGAAAACCTAATGGACAAGGGTGATGATTACGCCCTTTCCTCTCGCGGTGAGGCAAAACAGTATGCCGCCGCCGTTGAAGAGGCTCTGCCGCAAGTCAAAGAGTACATTATGAGCAACGCCGAAATAGACGAACGGTCAAAGACGATAGAGCTGTAGAAGTGTCTGACATGGCTGACGATGCGATTGGTATAATCGTATCGTTTGCGCTTCTCACACTCGCGATCATCCTCGCATTCTTCATCCTATGGATTGCAATACCGCTTGGAGTAATTGCGGCGATCTATTGTGGGTACGTATTGTATCAGCAGTCACCCGCTGTGAAGGAACGCAAAGCAAAGAAGCATACCCATGATCTTTACAACGTAGCGACGCAGCACGGGAGTGTAGTGCCTGACAAAATGGAGTTTGGTAGGCGTGTCTACAAACTCATGCCCGAAGGTCTGCCTGACAACGTTGAAAACGACATGCTTGCGGCCGCTCTCACCTTATATGACGCGGAGCTCTTTGCCGTAGAAATACCTCCTCCGCCTGCGATTTGTAACAGCATAGAAGGTGCTCGGTATCGCGATTTCATTAGTAGCCAGTCTGCCAAACAAGGCAACGAAGGCGCAGCCCACGTTGCAGTACAAACTATAGTCGAAAGCATCGGACGGTTTCTGGCGCATGTGCCGGAGGTCAGATACGACAAAGGCGTAGACCTCTCGGTACCTTTTTTGAGTGTTGTTGAGCATCCAGGCGAAGCGATAGAAGCGCTGATTTTGCCATACTATGGCGAGCGACCGACAGAGTTTGGCCTTTTTCGTGCGCTGAAAGAACAGCTCGATAGGAATTTACATGACCTATCGGGCGTTCCATTTGCGCGTGAATACCGCGATCATCCCGCGCTCATATCGCCGACCGAGTATGAAGGCGATAACATCGGCTACGCCTACTTGAAGGATACGCCGTTTTTAGACATTGCGGATGCGCACGTCCCATATGCCATTCCAGACGATGCGTGGTTCGAGCATGCGTGGTGTCTCGCGCCCCCTGGTACTGGCAAAACACAGCTCATCCAGTACCTCATTTCCCGAAGGCTGTCGGACGTGCAATCAGGCAACGGCAGCATCATCGTGATCGATAGTCAGGGCGATCTCATTAAGAACGTTCGCTCGCAGCAGTGCTTTGCGCCTGGTGAGCCACTGCACGATTGCTTGCTTGTTATCGAACCCGACCTAGACCATCCGCCAGCGCTCAACATCTTTGACTTCGGCCGCGACCGGCTCACTGGCTACTCGCCTACACAGAAGGAGCAGGTCACCAACATTGCCATTGCCCAGATGACCTACGTGCTGGATGCGCTCATGGGCGAAGCTGGGTCGATGACAACCAAACAGGCGACACTCTATCGGTACGTCATCCGCCTCTTGATGGAGATACCTGGCTCGACGCTTTCAACGTTTAGCGACGTTTTGGGTGTTACCAAAGCAGCCCAGCTGGTTGAGTACGGGCAATACATCGACCGGCTTTCACAACCCGCACAGGACTTCTTCAAAAACCAATTTCTCGATGGCGAGTTCTCTGGAACCAAACGGCAGGTCGCATGGCGAATTTCTAACCTGCGCGAGAATGCCTACTTCGAAAGCATGTTCTCGCACGAACGTTCAAAAGTCGACCTGTTTGCCGAACTCAACGAGCCAAAGGTCATCCTGATAGATACCAGCAAGAAGAAGCTCGGAGACGATGGTACTAATGTGTTTGGACGGTACTTCATAGGCGCCCTGCTCTCTGCCTCACAGGAACGCGCGACACTTGAACGCGGCGAACGCCTCGACGTTTGGGCGTTCATCGACGAAGCACAAGATTACATCTCAACCGATGCCAAGATCGCAACGCTGCTCGATCAGGCGAGAAAGATGCGCATCTCGATGTTCCTCGCACATCAACGAACTAAGCAGATCAAAGACGGTAACGTGCTAGATGCGCTTCAAAATGCTGCTGTGAAGTTTGCTTCGACTGATAGCGCTCGTGATGCCGACGTTGCGGCCAAGGCGCTGCACACAACGGAAGATTTTATCAACGGACAACCAGAACGGCATTTTGCGCTGCATGTACGCCGACAGGGCCCTGCTGTTTCTGTGCGGGTGCCATTTCTCGTGCTGGAGAAGGCAGAGCAGATGAGCAATGAGGATGCCAAAGCGGTACAAAGGACAATGTGGGGGAGGTTTTCATCGGAAGAGCACACTGACCCCAAGGCATCGCAGCCCGGTCCGAAACACAAGAATGTCGAGCCACACCATGCAGAAGCAGCGGAAGAAATCGCCGGACATGATCCTGACAATCCACCAGATAAGCCCTCAAGAGATTGGTGAATTTGCGCCGCCAGTCGCTAACTTCTAAGGTATCAAGCTCTAACTGGATATTTGCGGCAACCGCAGGCCGAAAATGACCTCCACCGATTATAAAGACGGCAACACGGCTCCGCACTCTCCGGAGATAACTAACGATATTTTGCTCAATTACGACTTAAGCAATCTAGAATTTGTGCACAGTAATTTAAAATACCTGATCGAAAATCGGAAAGACCTTAAGGTCCGAATTGCTTGGGCAAAAATTGCATACGACAACAATTCAAATAGTTTTATAGATAGCCGCGCAGGGATTATGGCTTTTTTTGTGAATGCTCTAACAATGTTGATTTCCATGATCGCAATAATGTTTACATCCATACCCATAATTGCTCCAACACACCTCGTTCGAGCGCCTCTCGATTACATTGTTATTATTTTGTCTGAAAATAGCGAACTTAGCTTTTTCATTTTTGGAACTTTGTTCTTGTCGTCCTTCGCAGCTCATATCTTTGTATTTATTCTTCCAGGTTTTTACAAAATTAGAAAATTCAATGACGTCAGATTTGGAGCAACTCCAAGCTCTCAATCCCACGAAACCTCGCAGGTCACTGAACAGATCATATCAGCCTATGTACATCAGTGCTCGCAACTTATCGAAAATCGAAAACTGCTTAAGCGCTACCAATAAATGCCTACAGCAATCGTCGTAACCATACACGGCGTAAATAGTGAAAATGATGGAATGCAAAGGCTCGGAGAATATCTTTGCCAAGAAATTCCTAGCATCGAACATGTACCCATATTTACGAAAACAATAAAACCATTTGAAGCGCTTTCAAAAAATCAAAGAGCATTGCTAATTCAAACGGTTCGCGCAGAACTGCAGAACATTGCGTATAAGACGCAAATCGAACTACACCAAGGAAAATATAGCGAGCCACCGCATTTGTTCGTCGTTTGCCATAGTTTTGGCACACTGAAATTTGTGGAGAGCCTCAAGAACGGGTTGGAATATTTTACGGCCCACGAAGTTATACTCCTCGGATCGATCATACGCAGACAGCAGCGTTGGAACGGGTTTGTAGACCGTGGGTTGATGTCAAAACGTCCCTGGAACATCGTACGACCGTTTGACGGAATTGTTTTTCTCGGGAGGAAAATCGGTGGCGGACTGAGTGGCACGCGTGGGTTCATAATGACTGACGCGAGTGCACCGAGAAACACGTTCAAACACGGTGGACATACCGAATATGATCCGCATGACTTCGATGACATTCGAAAAATCATCGTCAATGGATCAATTGAACCAACCAACTTTCACCAGTTTCGTGCTTCGCTGACATGGTGGGAGAAGATCAGATTATGGACCATTCGACGAACCGGCCGAGGTTGAACGGCGTATTAAATAGAAAATTTTGAAATTGTGATGTTATCTTATAGTTCCGATATGTGATTACTCTCGCCTTTCCTCCTCACTCCAAACGTTTACGACAGTATAATTTTGCAAATTATTTGCGTTCCCCAAAAAATACTGGAGAACGCTATGCGGCAACCACTTGATCGAGGGCTCAACGCTGCAATTCTATCGATTGCCCACCAACTATTTCCGACCGGATACGACATTTCGGAACAGGCGCCGTCAACCTACGAAGACCTTGTCGCTCATCTCAATTCGGGAAATCGGATGGTCGTGTTCAGTGGCGGATGTGAGAAAACGATCTACGCCGACCGAGAGGTTAACTACGCTTTTCGTGCGTGGCACGATTGGTGCCACTGGCGTGGGCAACACAACTTCAGTCTCGAAGGAGAAGTGGCGGTATGGGAGATGCAATGCCGCCACATCGTCACACGATACGGAATTTCGAACACTCAGATGCGTTGGATTTTCATTCTGCACGCTGAAGTAGTCGGACAGCGCATCTACTACGAGAAACACCGTGCGTACATTGATAACCAGTACGCATTCGTGGCCTCGTATCCTGGTGTCTCGGTCGATAAACGTAGGACACCAGTGCATTGAGCACGGTGTTAGCTCAAACAAGCGCGCGCACTATGAGGGTCGATACGCTCGGACGCCGAGTTCGGGGTATCCGTCAGCCGGTCGGCGAGAAATTGCGCCTCACCGACCGTGACCTGCTCTGGCTGCAAAAGATGCATGAGCATGGGCCGTTGCCGACAAGCTACCTAACTGCCTTCAGCACGCTCAAAAGCGACAAGCGGGCGATTGAACGGCTTGGACACCTGTTCCATGAGACGCCGTATCTCGCCCGCCCCCACCAGCAGTTCGATACGCGCGATGCACGGTACAATCAGCTAATTTACGACATCACCCCTGACGCCGAGCGCCTTCTGAAGCAAGAGCGGCTGTTTAGTCAGTTTGCTCCGCAACCGTTCGGGCACTGGAAGCACAAATGCATGGTTTCATGCATCACCGCATCAGTGGAGATCGCTGCACTCCAGAACCCAAACGTCGAGTATATTCCACAACACAGCATCCTTGAACGCGCAAACGACCAAGCAGGTGACCCAGTGTCTCTACGGTTCTCGGTCGAATTCAAAAAACTGCATACGGGAGAGATCGAAAGCGCGGTTGTCGTACCGGACGCAGTGTTTGGGCTGCGATACCTACACGGCACCGAGCCGCTGTACCGCTTCTTTTTTCTCGAAGCCGACCGCGCAACTGAACCGAACCGATCCTACCGGTTCAACAGAAAAAGCTGGCAGCGCAACGTTGCCCAGTATCGAGAGCTTGTTGGAAGAGGGTCATACAAACGTCAGCTACACATGCAGTCCAGCGCCTTTGTGCTCTGCGTCACAACCAACACAGCACACATGCACAACATCGTGGATGTTGTGCGAGAACAATCCGGCACGGGAAGGAACTCATTTATGCTCTTCCAAGCACACCCTGAATTTGGGTCATACTTTAGGCCGCCAAGACCAATTGAAAGGCTACTAGTAGAGAAATACTATCGAGCCGGCCATTCACCAAAGTATATCGACCGAATTTGACAGAATTTCTGCCTATGGTATACTGTAAATTGTAGTAGTCCTGACAAAACTACTGCATGCGCCAGTTCTGCTTCTTTGGCGCAAGAACCGCATCAAACCATAAGAAACTTGGATTGCCAGTCGAGTGACGGATGTCCTCGCGGCGAATGGTGCGGCAGTGTGCGCGGCGAGAGGCCGCGTACTCACAAAGCACCTTATCGTACACTGGACGTATCGGGAATTTCGGCACGAGGCGATCATCGAACGCCTCGCACCTAGGCACTGGCAGGTGGTGACCCGTCAGCAACGACGGTGCTGCCGTGGCGAATGTCGGAGTGTTGCCGCTATCGTACTGAAAGCTCCCACCAGCGCGTTCAGACTTCAAAAGCCTTCTGGTTCTACCAGGGGCTTTTTTGCGCGTACCCGCCTCTGCTGCGGGTATTTCTGGTTCGCCTGCGCGCGTCCACTTTCCGCTTTCGTGGCCTCTTGCCGAAGTGGTGGTAGTGGATATGGGTGACCCGCTGTCTCCGCTTTCGTGATCCCGAAAACAGCACATCGTCTCCAAACGAACTCGCAAGCGAGCTGATCCCGCCGACGACACCGTTGATGGACGGCGTGACCACCTGATCTGCCGCACGCGTACCTTTGACGAGCCACGGCGGCACATCGTCTAGTGGATCAGGAGGAAACTTGCAGTGCCACCATTTGCGCTCTTTGTCTTTATCCTCGTCCTCAACCTCTTCCTCTTCGTTCAGCAAATCCTCTTCAAGCGGAATGTCGACGACCTCACGCTTTACCCAAAACATCACATGCTCCTTCTGTAGTGATGTTCTGACGCTAGAGCTGCGTTTTGATGCCGTACACGGTCACTAAGAAGCGGTTTGTGGTGAATGTTCGCCACGGTCGAAGTGGCGACTGTTCACTTTTTCGTACGGTGGCAACGTATCTGCACTGAACGGCTTAGAAGGTGCGCCGTCGATCATCAGTTTTGTGTAGATGCTGTGGTTTGGCAAGTTCACCAGATCGAGCGCCGAGAAGACCGGTGCGAACTCCGGTGCGAGGGACTTTGCATCCTCGGCACCGAGCCGGAACGAAATGATCGTCCCCACATTGCCAAGTATGGAGTGTCGCACATCGTCGTCGATCTGATGCACATACTGGTGGGCAATCGTCATCGAGATGGCGAACTTGCGCAAGGTCGGGAATAGCTCAACGACGGACTTGGTGGTTGTGTGCTGAAACTCGTCTGAAATGACGGAATGAAACCGGCGCTCTCGTTCCGGTATGTCTGCACGGCTTAGTGCGGCAAGACCGATAGAGGTGGTCAGGAGACCACCAAACAAACTCGACGTATCCCTTCCGAGCCGACCGACCGAGAGATTGACGAGCAGTATTTTGCCCTCGTCCATGATCCGCCGAAACGACAACGGCTTTTGCGGTCTGGTGAGTATGCGGTGCAAGCGTGGGTCTGCAAGGAACGCAGCCACCTTCGACTGAATGGGCGCTATTGCATCGGCTTTGTATCGGAAGCTGTATTTTGGGTACTCGTGAAGCCAGAAGTCTCGCACCGGCTGGTGTGATATGTTCTGCGCCACCTGCTTGCGGAAGCTGCCGCTGCGTAACAGAAGAAGCGCGTCTTCTAGGGTGTGCTCCTTTGGTTGTGCAAACAATGCCAACAACGCCTGGCGCAGAACGTGTTCCATTCGCTGACCCCACGCACGCTCACCCCATTGCATGCGAAAGACCTCCATCAGCCCCGACGCAGCGAGCGCGCGGTATTCCTCCCGAACCGGTCGCAAAGGGTTGTATCCGTACGGCGTATCTAAGGCAGGGTTGACGTAGACCAGGTCGGGCTGGCGTGCAGCGGGTACATACTCGGCAAGTCGGTCAACGAGATCGCCGTGGTAGTCGATGAGGGTGAGGCCATTGCCATGTTCGATGTCCTGCACGGCAATGTTTTCCAGAAGCGTTGTCTTGCCGGCACCTGTCTTACCTATGACATAGCAATGACTAAGCCGATCCGACTTCCTAATACCAAACCGTTTGGCCGCGTTTCGTCGGTTTGTTCGTGCGAGAAATGTAATACGGCCACTAGTACTCAATGCCATACCAGTATGATGCAGTAGGACTGCATACGCCTGGTAGAGGTGATTAGTAACCGTCAGCGGTTACCATATATTACGCCCCGCTTCTCACATGAAAACGAGCAATAAAAATGAACAAGAAATAGAAATTATGAGCAATATCGCGATGAAAATACCCCAATCAAATCGCGTTTTATCTCGTTCGCGAATATCCTGTTTCGCACGTCGAATTCTAGGACTTTCAATTCTATACTCACGCGCCAAATGACTGCTATCTCTAGAGTAGACAACAATCCCTTTTCGAACTTCTTCTAGGGCTCTGGAGCTAATTCGCGCTTGGTTCGGGTCGTATTTCTCCACCTCCTGCGCGGTCGGTCGCACCAACTCAGAGCGTTGTGATTGTCGTTTCCGGATGTGCTGTAATTCGTGCCGTATCCGATCTAGTTCTTCTTTATCACGTGACCGTTTCATGTCTTCGCGCCGGCGTCGTTCACGTTTACGCTCTGCAATTCTCCGATACAGATATCCAACTGCTCCAAAAAGCACAGTTCCACCAACTCCGCTGAACAAAACCTGCCAATTTTGAACTACGAAGGACCATATCGTGTAGACGAATTCCATCGCAATCACGCCACTATCGGCTCAATACACTCTCGCCCCTCATTGCCGATCTTGTTGACATAGGGGCTAACCGTGTACGCCACCATCGCGTCGTCAGGAGGTGGTGCAAGGAGTGCATAGGCATCATCCTCGGTACCACGTATCCATTGTTCAAGGTCTCTCCCTGATATGACGGCAGGACACCGGTGATGTGGTATCTCTCGCATCAACGCATTCGGTTCCGTGGTGATGACCGTGCAGGACGTTCTCCACTCTTCCTTTTCGGTATCCTCCCAATCACTCCATAAGCCCGCAAGGAACAAGATCGGCCCGGTACTGCTGTGGATGTAGTATGGAGGTTGACCTTTCTTGGCAGGACGCGGCCACTCATAGAAACCAGATATCGGCACGATGCAGCGTTGACCACGCTTCCATGCCGGGCTGAATGCCCTTGATTGCGTGAGCGTTTCGGATTTGGCGTTGAAGCTTGACCACTTCTTCTCTTTGAGCGGCTTTTTCCAATAGAACGGGACGAACTCCCAGAGCGCCCGCACCAGCTCATTCCCGCGCTCGATGGGACGAACCATGTCCACGGTCTGAAAGCGGCCGAGATTGTATCGCGGTTCTAGATTACGCGGTGCATCAGGGCTCGTGAGGTTCAGCGCGTCATACAGTTCGCTCCAGGTGTAGTGCTGGGTGAAACGTCCGCACATTCCGATTGTTCCCTTTCTGTTCTCATGCTATGAGGCTGCATGGACTTTCGAGAGAGCATCTTATTTTCAATCACCTTCGCCCTCAATCGATGCAAGGCGCAACTTAGGAAGATGAAAGAGGGACGCGACAATGAGTTCACGCCGAAGTTCATCGCTGAGAAAGTACTGAAACAGCTAGAGCAAAGTGGCTACATTATCAGCAAGAAGCCAACGCAACCTTTGGAGCCGTCACCCTATGCTCGAAAGAAAGACGATTGATGGCGCCTGATCCGGACACAGAAAGTTTCAGGCAGCCGACACATCGCCGAGATCGACATTTGGCGCGCTGCGTGGGTGGTCATCAACAAGCATGGAGAAGATGCTACGATTGTAGCTGCGCAAAAAGCTGATCAACTGCTCGCCACCGGCGACATTGATGGATTGACTACCTGGCGCAGGATATTGAAAGCCATTGAACTGATTGAAAACACCGACAGAGGTCAGGGTGATGTAATGCTGCACTAGGATCGAATGCTGCAGTTGCAGCTAGAACACTAGTACTCAGTGATCGCTGATAGCCGCGCTATACTAGACTTGATATATGAACGATGTTTGCAAAGTTCTGAAACCCACCCCGTGGGGTCACTCATCATTCGCCCATTCACGCAAGTAATAGATCGCACTGGTAGGTCCGCCGGACCAACTACATCATTCGCTGGCGAGAGGCCTGACCTTCTGATATTCTTGAGGGACACGAAATTTTTTTGCCTTTAAAAAACCAACCTAAAGATCCGCTTGGGAAAACCAAGATGCCCATCTCAAATTTCCGTTACAATTTGGTCTCAAGAGCAGATGTAGCTCCCGATGAGAAGAACTAATTTTCACAATTGGAAATCCAGCCGCATCACACTAATTGCAGTTACTGCAATCGTGACTGCCGCTGGAACCCAATTTGTTGGCTCGTGGGCACCGCAAATTGCTAAGACTATATATCGGCAAGCCGTTGAACAGCCATTTTTGCTAGTGCACGTTAAAAGTAAGGATCTTGGCATACGGTCTGCATATATTGAAGTAGTTGAATTGATAGAACGAAACACCGAAGGATCTGCTGAAACGGATGACGATGGTGTCGCAAAAATACCAATTCAACGGGGGCATTTTCTCGTAAATGTGACCATAAAAGCTGGACCTTACGTACACAGGTGCTCTCGCACTATCCAGGTAAACGCTCTTCCCTTTGTGCTTGAGCTGGATCGAGATGGCGATTTCTCCATTAGTCTAATAGAGGATCGAAATTTCACGAACTTGCAATCAGACAGCGATTTTTTTGTACATTCTTCTGTAGCTGATGTTCAAAATCAAGCTGCCACTTTTGATATCTCCGCTCATCCTAATGTGATAAATACATCGGACGGACGGACTAGCGAGAGAATTAATAATATAAAAACTTTGTGGAGCCAGTATTTTAGTTTGTCGGCTCCATCTTTTCAAAATTTTTGGGCTGACATTCTGCAAGACAATATTGTAGCCCTTGGTTCGGAAGACGCCACATTTCTCAATCTTCTGACCAGGTTGGAAAATTTGCTAGTAAATCAATCCGTGCCAAACAACTCACACGACGCGTATAGAGCGGCAGTGGAATTGGAGAGAAAAATCTGGGGTACTCAGAAAATATTTGACTTTGTCGAACCAAAAATCATTGCTTCAATGGATCAAGCAGATAAGGGGAAATGGGGAAAGATAAGACAGAGTGGATTTGAAGTTTTGTTAAGCGGGCAGGTTAACCGAGAAATTTGGGGTGACGACGAGTTATTGAGAGCGCAGAGTGCAATTCTTCATTGGCAAAAATTTGTTGAACTCAAAATCAGTAACTTAGTTCTTAATGGCGTTTTTAAAGGAGATGATGAAGAGTGGTGGGAATTGTTATTTCTGGAATATACAAGGAACCTTCCACCCCTTGCTGCTCTCTGGGGATACATTGTTATCGGCTCCTTACCCTCAGACGAGTTTGATCGTTTTGATATAGGCAGGGCCAAAGAGCTTTGGCCACGAGTAGTGCAAAACGCAATTGAAGAAGGATGGGCTAAGCTACCGGAAACTCTAGCCAACAATAATCTTGGTACGTTTCCGGAGTTTGATGCAGCCTTGGCGGGCGAAGCATCATTTGAGCGCGAGTTTTTCGCGGAAACGGCAAGAATATTGATGGAAGCGGTTGAGGATAGCGGCCCTTTACCCGAGCATGGTTTTAGGTACTACGTAAAGGACATCGGAATTTGGTCTGACAACGAAGCAATCGATTACTTCCGAAGTGAACAAGTCAGTCTATCTGTTGACACTTTTTGTCCGAAGTGAGTTTCGTCATGTCAAGATTTTCTCTACTTGGGATCATTCAGTGCCAACGGTGTTAGCTTGTGGTTGGATGGCAGAGATGACGAGACCGTTAGTCTAACAGCTAGTGAAATGGCTAACTTGATCGATCTGGCTGGGCATACCGCACACAACAGACGTTTCAACGCCCGTAGATCAGATATCGGCAGAACCCAAGATGTACTAAGGGTAGCCGCAGAAGAACTATTGCATCTGTCTACAATTTCGTAAACTCGTCTTCCCAACAATTTCTGTCAGTTTTGTGACTACAGCGCCTATGGACGGTTCAATAGTTCGAGACGTGGTACGATGAGGGTCACATCCACTAAAAAAGTCAGTAAAATTCTGGCTTTTTTAGGTTAGACCCCAAGGGACATCGAACTCCAAGGACTAGTACATCCTCCCCGTGGTTTTATCGCGCATACTCTCGTTCCGCGTCAGGTGCAGACGAAAGTTGCGGATATCACCAAGCAGGGTGAGAACGCTATCTTCAACCACATTCAGCAGGTCATCGACCAACTCCTGTCGTTGTTTGAGCGAGCGTTCCATGTGTGCCTGGAGCGCATCTTCCTGACACATACGCGTTTGATTAGCTGATAATGTGGCCGGCGGGCCGTGGTGTTTATTGTATGTGCATAAAAACTCCTCGGTAGCAGGGGGAATTTACCGTATGCGGCAATATCCCGCCCCTTGACTAGGAACCACTTCCTTTGTGGTCTACGCTCCAAATGCCGATATTGACATGTCTTAATCAGTGAATTAGACTAGTCTTATTATTGGCCTAATTTGACCGACCAATGAGCAAGAAGATGCCTGCGAAAGCAAAATTGACCATCGTCCTAAAAGCGGATGAGAAAGTCGTCGCCGAAGTCGAAAACCCAGTTCTCTGGCAGCGAGTTCTAGGTGTCATAAACGCCGCCGGAGATACAGCGAGTGCGGTGGATCAAATGGAAACCACCGACGATCTGCCTCTAACTGGAAGCAACAATGCCAGGTCAACGGACATCGCTGACGACGATGCTGTCGGTCGTTTCGCAAAGAGCATCGGCGCTCCGATTGACGCAGTAAAAGGGGCGTTAGCGCCGAGTATGAAGCCGCCCTATCTTCATCTCGATCGACATTGTTGGGCTGCAATGAAGAAAAACATACCGCTACGAGGCCCTCGGTCGATCAGCCCGACGGGATTAGCGGGAACACTCCTGGTTCGTTGGTTTGAAGAGGCGAAAATTGACAAGAAACCAACTCAGGCACTTGTTGCGGAAGTTCTAAAAACGGCGAATGCGATTGACAAAAATCCTAGTCGAAGCATCAGAAATACCAAATGGCTTCAATCTCGTACTGCAGGTTCGTTCATCATAAATCCAGCGGAAATTGAGAAGGCGAACGAGGTTGTACGAGCATTTTGCACAAAAACTTGGCCCAAGGCCGATGACTAACAATGAAAGCGCTCGTTGAGTTTCTGCAAAAAGTTGATAACTCAAAGTTGACCGCAACTGATCGCGCATGCGCCTTGATGTGGTTGGCGGGCAGAGATGACGCGACCATTGGTCTAACAGCTAATGAAATGGCTAACGCCATCGAGTTGGCTGGGCATCCAAAACAAAATGTAAGTCGGTTAGATAAGCAAATCAGCCGTGACCCAAGGACCATCAAAGGGCGAGGCATAAAAAAATGGAGACTAGGCCCCAGGGCACGCGGAGAATTTGAGGAAAAATACAAAGATATTGTTCGACTACCTCGCAATGCGCCTCCCAGTGACAGCGTGTTGCCACACGAACTGTTTGATGGCACGAGAGGATATCTTGAGAGGGTGGTTCACCAGATAAATATAAGCTACGACAATGCTCTGTTTGATTGTTGTGCGGTGATGTGTCGTCGTTTGTTGGAGACGCTAATAATTGAAACTTACGAAGCAGAAGGACGGCCGAGCGAGATCAAAGCATCAGATGGAAACTACTTTATGTTTTCAGATCTACTTCGCGTCTTGGGGGGTGATAAAAAACTTAAGTTGAGCCGCAACGGGCTAAAGGGATTGAGAGATTTCAAAAGGCTCGGAGACCTTTCTGCGCACAACAGACGTTTCAACGCCCGTAGATCAGATATCGACAAAATCCAAGACGGACTTAGGGTTGCCGCTGAAGAACTTTTGCATCTGTCCAAACTTGCTTGAACTCATTTTCCTTATAATTTCTGTCAGTTTTGTGACTACAGCTCCCGTCGACGGTTCAATAGTTCGAGAAGTGGTACGATGAGGGTCACAACACGCGCCGGCGAGTGCACGCTCTACATCAATCAACAGATTTGATGGCTCAACAGCAACGCTTTTCTCGGCGACAAATCGGTTCGAAGTCGCCCATTCAATGAGTTCACGTTTTTCGTCCGGAACACTGGAAATATAAAGCAAATCAAGGCTTTTTATGAGTTCGAGAAATTTCAGGACGTGATCTGGTTCCACCTGTTTGTCCTGCTCCTCCTCGACGCGCTGCCGTTCAAGCAGCAAGTGCTCTTTGCGACTTGCGAACGTATCTGCGTCGATCAATCCATCGATGTATGCGTCAGTGATGCGGTCGAGCCGTTCGTTGATTTTGCCGATCCGAAGAGCGTGTCGTTGCTCCGTGTTCGATGATGATCGTTTCTCAATCCACGCACCTATGTCGGTGCGGAGCTTTTCAAATCGCTCCTTTGCGATGTGAAAGCGCCTAAGTTGGCAACGGATCGAATGGTCGATGATGCGTTCGTTGATGCATTTAGTAGCGCAATCTCGCGTGTGGCACCGGTAGTAGACATGCCCTTTCTGTAGTTCCGGTGTCATTGCGGCGTTGCATAATTTGCAGCGAAACAATCCACGAAACAGATGATTGTGACGGGTTACCTTTTTGCCGGCCTTGCCAGTCTTAACGAGCTGTACCTGATCGAACAGTCGAACCGAGATAATAGACTGGTGAACGCCTTTGAACGTCTCGCCAGTAGTGCGCACGCGCATGAGACCACAGTAGAAAGGGTTGGAGAGCATCGTTTCAACGGCGTGTTTAGATAGCGGTCGACCCGATTTGGTGCGTAGTCCCCGCCGTGTGATTTCAGCCTGCAGCGATCGGATCGAATATTGACCGGAAGCATACAGTTCGAACATGGACACAATCCGGTGTCTGCGTTCCTCGTCGATGGTCTTTGGCTTGCCACCGCCGTTATCGAGGTATCCCAGCGGAGCGTTGAATGGATACAGACCCTGTTTAAGACGGCCCCTAATTCCCTTGAGTGTCTCCTCGCGCAAATTGCGTATGAAGTCGGCAGCAATGACGGCCTGGAGGTCTGCCGACAATCGGCCACCTCTGGTTCTAATATCGAGGCCTTCAGCCACAAAGTGAACGTCTATGCCGGCGTCAGATAGTTCACCAATCTTTGCCCAATCAGCGATGTTGCGTGCTGATCGATCAATTTTGTGAATGACAACACCGTCAGCTTTACCCTGCTTGAGCGCACGTAGCATGACATCGAAGACGGGACGACCTCGTTTTGCAGCTGTCTCCTTTTCTACGAACCACTGAACAATAAAAATGCCGTTCTTTGCGGAAAACGCGAGTATTGCGTCCTTCTGCGCATCAAGAGAAACGCCTTTACCTTGTTTTGGGGTAGAGACACGAATATATCCAAAACACTGTTTCATACATCTTTTGTACGGTAATCACACTCTATCGCACTTCTCGATTTTTGGGAATGTCTCCATGGCCAAGAGCCTTCGCGTTCCATACGTTCGTATATTCTTTTGCAAAGACGGAGAAATCGCTCTACATGCTCGTCTTCATCGATCATATGCATCTTAATGTATTATAGTTGGCCGTAGGCAAAAGTGCTGAAAAGTAACCATTGGTGGTTATTATCCTACTCTTTGCCCGATTTTCTTAGCGAGTACGCTGTGTGTGTATGCATGAAAAAACAACACACACCGGCTCTGCCAAAGAGCCGACTAAGGCACCAACCACCGGTGCAATTCTCAACGACCAGTCGGTCGTTGAATTAGTCTTTAACAGGAGCGATCAGCAGACGCAGTTTGCCGTCGGTAAAGACGGATCGTGGGAATTGCGGGACGAGGTACACCATAATGACCTTACACTCGTCCCATACCGTCCAACCAACACATTGCTCCGACACAGCGTCATCCTGTTTCCGGAGGAACCACAAGAATACGGAACAGATAACGATCTGGTTGCTGATATTGCGGCGTATCTCAATCGGTACGTCGATCTCACGCCTCGGTTCGTCGAGATCGCAGCCCACTATGTACTGCTGTCGTGGGTTTATGATCGGTTCAATGAGCTGCCATACTTGCGCGTCCGAGGTGACTACGGCACCGGAAAGACACGGTTTCTGGTGACGCTCGGCTCCATTATGTACAAGCCGATCTTCGCGAGCGGTGCATCGACCGTCTCGCCGATTTTCCACATGCTCGACAGCTTCCACGGCACACTCATCCTCGATGAAGCAGACTTCCGCTTCTCCGATGAGACTGCCGAGATGGTGAAGATCCTGAACAACGGCAATGTGCGCGGATTTCCTATCCTGCGGACGCTTGTCAACGACCGGAAGGAATACAACCCCCGCGCCTTCCATGTCTTTGGCCCTAAGGTCATCGCGACACGCGGCTACTACGACGATCAGGCGCTTGAAAGCAGGTTCATCACCGAAGAGATGCGTGCCGGCCGTGTTCGCAAGGATATTCCGATCAATCTGCCCGCAAAGCAAAAGGCGGAAGCAACCACGCTCCGCAACAAGCTGCTCTGCTATCGGTACCGCAACTTTGCGAAAGCCGGTGTGATCGACCGGCCCGCGGACAACACGGTCGAAGGCCGGGTCAATCAGATAATGCTGCCGCTGCTATCGGTTGCAACGAACGATACCGTGCGAGCCGAACTTAAAGCATTCGCCAAAGCGCGTACCGCAGACCTCAAAGACGAACGCGGAATGACCGTACAGGCACAGCTCTTGGAGATCATCCGAGTACTGTTACGAACCCAATCAGGGAGCGCCCTCACCCTCAAAGCGATCAGCGATGCGTTCAGGCAACGGCATGGCAGCGACTATGAGCATCGCGTAACGAACCGTTGGATCGGTTCGCTGCTGCGAAAGCAGCTGCAACTACGGCCAAGAAAGAGCCACGGCATCTATGTCCTTCCTCCCGAAGAGCTGTCCAAACTGGCTACGCTTTATGACCGGTTTGGCATTGCCGAAACAGACGCGGACACCGATGACACGATCACATGGGAGCCGATACAAACGCCAAGCATTGAATACGATAGCTCCGACATAGAGTACTGAACTCAGCTATCGGGTAGACACCGGAGACATTGGGGACGGCATATGATAATGCCGTCCATTTTTGTATATGAGGCTTGGAAGGCACGCGCACATATACAAAGCACCTGTCCGATATCCCTGTTGTACACATTGTCTACCCACCGCACGGCGTGGCTTCAGGGTGGTGTAAGGTTGGGTTGGTACAAAGGGTGAGCACATACGGTTACTTTCCGCTACTACCGCAAAATTTCCCACCCGATTATGATTGGTGACGGCACTCGGTTCGCCACCTAAGGGTATGTTCCGTGTGTCCGCCTATGTCCCATGGCATCACCGCATCCACGCTATCTCAAAGCACATCGAAGGCGAAGCGGGCTGTCGCAGCGGGACGTAGCACTGCTATTGGGCTATTCCTCCAAAAACAACGTGTCACAATTTGAGCGGTGTGTACGTACACCACCGTTGTGTCAGGCGCTGGCGCTAGAACTTCTCTTGAATGCGCGCACGATGGATTTGTTTCCGCACATCGTCGATGCCATCGCTCGAGAGCTGGAAGAACGTTTGATCGCGATGGAGGAACGACTGGCAAAGAAAAGCACGAGAGCCAGCAAGCTCAAAAGGCAGTCACTTGCGGACATACGCACCCGGCTAAAGGAGTACCGTCTGCCGAGGTCGTGAGTGAATTTTCGCCATTTAACAACAACATACGCATGCTTGCGTTCGTGCCATCGTCACGCGGCACGGGCTTCGCGGTAATTGAAAGCCCGCCATTGTTTCCCATTGACCGGGGGTTGGTATCGCCGAAGTTAGACCACGAAGACCATGTTACTCGGCTCGATACGCTCCTGTCCTATTACCGGCCTGATGTGATGCTCGTCGAGGACACCAACTCGCAGCACTGTCGGCGTGGTGAGCGCTCTCGTGAGACGATTGAACGACTGATCGGCATTGCCGGCGACTATGGAATTGCTGTGCGAACCGTGTCGAAGGACGAGGTGTATACACACTTCACGGTGCCAAGCACGTCGGCAAAAGTCGTGATCGCACAGAGAGCAGCCGCGCTACTGCCTGAACTCCTGCCGTTCGTGCCCAAAGTCCGCCGGCGATGGGACACGGAAACGCACTGGACACCGGTCTTTGAAGCGATTGCGCTTATCCTTACAGCACTGAAGGCCGACTAACGTTTCCATCCTCGCACCACTGTCACTGCGTCTGTGATGTGCGCCCGTGAACCAATTGCTCGCTCAACTGGGAGACAGCGCGCGCCCACATATCTCGCTCTTCTCGCAAGCGGCCTGTTTCATGCCGAAGTCTTCGCAGCTCGTCCCGTTCAGAACACGTCAGAGGTTTCTCATGTGCTGCCTCAATAATGCGATCATAGAGTAGATTGAGGCACGTCTCGAACTCTGGCAGCAGCTCGCCGATAGACCAGCCCGAATGCAGCAACGCCACAAACTGCGCCAACGCCTCTATCTGCGTTGAGAGGTCATCATCTCTGGGCGGCGGCTCTACGCCATGCTCGACATAAGATACGGCTCGCGTGATCTCAAACGGAGCGTACACGAGCCGAGTGGTCAGGGTCTTGGGAGAACGTTTCATCGCGCTTGTGCTGTTCTTGCAGCCTGGCCGCTGACCGCGAGCATGTGCGGTACAAGTTTCTCTGCTGCCTGCTGCCACCCCTCAACTGCAGCGAGACCCCAGTCGCTGTTGGTAAAGCCGTTGGTGTCAAAGCCAACGGCGTTAGCACGAGCGGTGCTGTACGACACCGGAGCGTACCCGTACACGTTTGCTACGTGCTGTCCCTCGGCACTGACGAGCGTAAGCCCGGCTTTTGCTTTGTGCGATGCGCCTCCGAAATAGTGGGTACCGAAATGCGTCCCGATGGTGACCGGATACGCCAGCGTGGCTGCTACAACAAAGTCAGCGCGTGCCCTTTCAACCCACAATACGAAGTCTGCGACGCAGCCTGTCTTTCGCAACGCACCGTGTAGTGCGGGGTTTGGGTTACGCGGTAGATCGACGCTCGCCAACTCCCGCTCGTCGAGATTTCGCCGGTCGATGGCAAACGTTCCTATGGGCGCATTACACCGGACTACGGTGACTTCATCTGCACTACCGCCGCCAATACCTAGCCGCGCACTCACGTGCTTGAGGCCGCTGTCGGCACTCTCCAATGCCGGCCCGAGACACCCCGTCAGCAGCAGCAATGACAAAGAAGTGACCAGAGATTTTCGTACACTTTTCCGTTGAATTGTGGTCGTCACCCCACGCGCTCGCACTGATGTGAACAGAATGAGGTATCTGGTTAAGCTGATAAGTACGCGTATGAGAGGCGCAAGGTGGCTCTGATCATAGCAATATCACAAACATTGAACTATTCTGCACCTCGTAAAAATCTGTTTCGACACAACGCCAGGTCAAATAGAATGGCCACCGCACAAGAATTGATCGACGAATTTAAAAATGATTGGAAAAACAGCGGCTGGATAACGCGGCTAATACTGCTGATTTCTGTATTTATTTCTACCAGCTCCTTCGCATCACTGTCAGGAATAGTCTTTAAATGGAAAGGTTTCATTCTCGATGGAATTGAATTTTATAGAGAGAATATCCTTGTTGTAATACAGCATTTTGGTCAACTGACAGGAATGACTTATAGCGTTGGTGAGGCAGATTGCGTTGCAATAATATTCATCACGGTAACATCGTTAGTACGTGCGATAATGGCCCAACAAAAAGGATTGTACGCCAAAGGTGGCCTCTTTATCTCGAACTTTTATCGTGAAAATACAATAGGGAACCTATTAAACAACTATGGGTTCTTTCGACAACTTGCTAAATCAGAACATATTACATTTTATACAGATCAGATGATACGTATACGACTTTTAAAATTTAGCTTGCGAGCAGAATACATTACTAAAAGTTGGGCGCTTATTGTGCTCGGAACCATAGTTATATTGGCATTAGGGTTGTGGAATTGGGAAGATACGAAGATGCTTTGGTGGTGCCTTTTATTGACTTATGCTGCAGGAGCGTATTGGCTGTATCGCGCATATGCATGGAGAAAAAGTTGTAACAAGGTATTTCCATTCGTGGAGAATGGGAAAATAGTTGAAGGATTTTTGATCGACAAACTTCAGACACACCTCCATGTCTTCGGGCCGCTCTGGACGCATGAAGAGTTCTCGGCAAAGCTCATTAAAGCAGGAATTTCGTCTGAGCATGTAACCGAGGGAGACTTGCTGGAAGCTCTGTGTAACGAAGAGCGCAAGCGTCAACTAAAGAGCGCACTTTTGCCACTTAAGAGCTACCTGATGGTACCAACATTGGCCGTGATGTTGGTACTGGTCATGGCGGCCATTAACATCGGACTAAGACGCGTGGAGTGAAAGCTGGATATTAACGTTTGACAAAAGCCGCAGATTGAACTTGTTGCAAGTTAAACCCAGGCGATGCCCCAACAGTGCTAACCAAGCAAGTCACCCTGTAACAGCGGTCGCCATATCTTTTTCGCGATGATCCGTGCCTCCGCTTCGAGTGCGTCAGAATATATGCGGGTGGTTTCTAGCCTCGCATGACCCAATAGCTTCATCACTGACAAGTCGTTGACACCTTCACAGAGCGCACCAACTGCATAGCCGTGTCGCAATCCCTTTGGCACCGCCTGCACACCAGTAATTCCGGCATCTCGCATCACTTCTTTGACGCGTTTCCACGCAGTCGTCCTGCTCCACGTCCAAATGCGTTCATCAATCCGCTCTGGATCATTTTGTGCGTCAGAAATGCGATGCACCGCGTCGATCTGCTTGATCAGCATTTCCGGCACCGGGATCGCCCGATAGAACGGCATATCACCAGGCCCTCGTCGTTTCTTGAGCGTACGGATCACAATTGCACCGTCTTCGATGTCTATGAGACGCGGTGTGAGTGAAAGCACCTCTGATATGCGCGCACCCGTGAATACGAGCACTGCGCAGAACGTGAACACATGCTGTGAAGGGTGTTTTTTGGCTACTCGGAGAAATTTCCTTCGTTCTTTTATGTTCGCGTATTTCCGGTTTCCATACCGGTCACGGGTAAACGACACGTTGGCTTGACCGTTGTAATTGCTGGGAGAATGTCGTCTTGACATACGCCCAATAAAGTTGACAAGATACCTCATACTGTTAAAGCGCAATGGCAGTATAGAAACAAATTAGCATAAATGGTCTAAATGTGCAGTCTCGCGTGGTGAATTGTTTTTGAACATATGGTAATGACTTCGCTACAAGTTTGATTGCCATCAGACTAGCCAGTTGGATTTTGGATGCTGCTGTTTCATGCTGGGTCACGGACTCAGAAGGTCTGAGCCAGATACGCAGTAACGCGAGTTGGAGGGAAGTGAAGAAATAATCGTGGCGTTTGTCGTATTGGATTGCGATACCCCGAAAGTGTTGAGTTTGTTGAGTTACCTTTCTACAGCATTGTGCTGTCGATAAACTCAGGCATTGAATACTGGATGGTGGATGCGGTTTGGAGTCTCCCGAATATTAGCCCAAACACCGCTTACCGCCATGGCCTCTCGCAGCTCATCGGCGTCGTAAGCTCGGTCGGTGACAAGGATGTTGCCGTCGTAAAGGTTGAGTTTTCCCCGTGATCAGGGCCGAGCAGAAGTAAAATTTTTCGGTTGGGTTGGTGTGTTTGGTCTGGAGAAGTACAGGTCGACAGAGTAGTAGGCCTTCCTCCATTCGACCAGCCTTTATGGTCATCCAAAGTAAGTCAACCATCTAAGCAGAAAAAAGAAAACAAAAATAACAATAAACCTCAGTTGTCAAAATCACAGTTTAACTCTGATATTGTCAAGCCAAAATTGCTTTTGAACAAGTCAATCGTCATTGTTCTGCAATAATAGTAATAAATAACTTCATCCGGATCTCTTGTGCCAAACAACGGATCATGCTCAATAAATCTGTTGCATAAAAGTGCGCAGTCAGTTCTATATTTATCGGTCATAAGAATATGGCAGTGCCATACCTCATCAATAATAGTTGTTGGGACAGCTTTAAAATCAGTATGAACAATTTTGATATACAAAAATTTTTTGTAAAGTTCCCAGCGTCGTCTGAACTGTATCCGATTTATGAGCGGGCCATCGTTGAACTCTGTCATAAAGAATTGGATTGGCTTACAATCGATTGTATCGATTTTGGCCAAAAGCCCTTCATCCAAAATCTTTCCTTGAGACATGCTAACCGCATCTCCTGAATAGACTGATTATTTGTTTATTTTTTGCGATCGCGCGGGCGATCGGGCGAACTTCTTGGTAATTATTCCAATTCTTGCCAAAATTAGCCAAATCTCTATTACTGCGACTCTTAGAAAGTGCGTGGATCGAATTGAGAAACTCGAGAAATTTAAGTGGAAGCAAGTCAACTTGGCATTCAAATTCGCAGGACTCAATACCGCAGGATCGACCTACAATTATTTGAAGCAAGCCGGTGTGATAAAGTGTCAAAAGCAGAGCGCGATCGCGGTTCGTAAACTGTCCGACAAATAAGACACTCCCGGGAAAAATGTCTATTCCCTTTAAAACGCCGTCGATCAGATACTTTCTGATCTGCGTCCAAACCGCAATTGCTTCCTTTTTGACAGTGTTCCATTTTTGTTTATCTTTATCTCGATGAAAACGAACTTTCAATTTCCCTGTTGAAACTTGTTGCAAAGAAGGGTGTTTTGAAAAAATTTCTGTATTTTCAAAATCTTTCATACAAAATGAAATCACATATGTCATCAAATGATCGCTACATATCTTTTTATCACGTTCATTGTAGCCGTTCGTTGATTGTGGTGCTAGTAATGAGTGAACATTGAGCTCTTTAAAATTATCAATGACGTCGAACAATCGGCGGTGCGGAGCAGTCACGCTCACCTCGGAATACTCCCGGATCAGGTCGCTAACGAAGGGAGATACGATATCGCAGTGGACTAGAGCGCATGCGGGTTCTCCAGTTGGCACGTCGTTGTAGCCGCAGGTAGCATATCGTGCGAACCAATCCTCGCTATAGAGGTGCTGTATTACTCTCTGTTCGAGCAATGAATGATACTGTCGGCGATGGAGTTTTATGTTTTCCGCTTTCGTTAGCGGGGAGATATTTGGCTTTGCCACCAATAATTCGGTACAGAGTTTGAGTGTTTTTTCATTTGCAGCATCCACTGAGTTTCCAAATCCAATAGAAAATGTAGCGTTAGGTTGAATTTTGGCAATTGCAGTGGATACTAATCTCGGGACGCTTTCTGAGGCAGGATCAACGTACAATATATGGAAGCGGAGTGAACCAAATCGCCTGGAGCGTTTTATCCTCATAACTGGATACGGTTCAGTATTGTCAGCGTTTGCTTCCGAAAGAGTTTTGTCAGGCATCAATAATTCTTTGGAAGTAACAATAACTAGGCAACTATACATATTGATTTTCCGTCATACCTTCTATCACAAGCGTTTCGAGGGTAGAGGTGACCGGCCCCCGATGGTGCAGCCAGTAGTTATGTAACAATTGTTGCGCCCATTGGTGAAGGGTGATCTGGTTGGAACCACGGCGTGGCGGAGGCCAGATCACCCTTCACTGTTGTTTCTGGTGCTGGCAGTCGATAGCCCAATGAGGTGTGTGGTCGGACCGGATTGTAGTGTTGGCGCCACCGTTCGATCAGCACTTTGGCCTCCCGCAGATCGTTGAATAGCTCCACGTTGAGGCACTCATCGCGCAGCTTGCCGTTGAAGGGCTCATTGTAGCCGTTCTCCCAAGGGCTTCCTGGCTCAATGAAGAGTTTCTTTGCCCCCACCCTTGGCAACCACACCCGGACCAGCTTGGCTGTGAACTCGGGTCTATTGTCGGACCGAATGTGCTGGGGGATGCCCCGTACCACCACGAGGTCTGACAAGGCTTCCAGAACATTCCTGCTGTTCAAGCGCCGCTCCACTACAATGGCCAAGCATTCACGGGTGAACTCATCGATCACCGTGAGCATGCGGAACTTGCGGCCATCCCGGGTCCGGTCCTGGACAAAGTCATAGGCCCAGACATGGTTGGGCTTCTCTGGCCTTAGCCGAATGCAGGATCCGTCATTGAACCAAAGCCTGCCTCGCTTTGGCTGTTTAGCTGGAACCTTCAGCCCTTCACGACGCCAGATGCGCGCCACCCGCTTGTGATTGACCGTCCATCCCTCTCTGCGCAGCAGGGCTGTGTTCCGTCTGTAGCCATAGCGGCCATAGATGCTCGCAAGCTCGACAATAGCGGCCGTCAGGGCGTCCTCGTCATCCAGGCGTCTTGGTATGCGCCATTGGGTGGAACGATGCTGGCCTACCACTTTGCAAGCCCGGCGTTGTGACACAGCGAGCTTGCTCGTCACGTGGTCAGCACATCGGCCACGCCGCGAAGGGCTCAGTAGTTTCCCGTCGCGGCCTCTTTCAAGATGGCTTTGTCCAATTCCGTGTCCGCCAGCAGACGCTTCAGGCGGACATTCTCTTTCTCAAGGTCCTTGAGCCGCTTGGCCTGGTCGACCTTCATCCCGCCATACTCTTTGCGCCACCGATAATAAGTCACCGTCGTCACACCCAATCGTCGCGCAACCTCTCCGACACTGACCCCACCGGCCAACAAGACCTCCGCTTCCCGCAGCTTGGAGATTATCTCCTCAGGCTGATATCGCTTCCCTGGCATTTCTGATCTCCTCTGAACTCGCCATTGTTTCATTCAACATGGCTGCGTTCAAAGGGACCAGGTCAACTTCGGTGGACCTCCATATTGGCGAAATTAGATCTCATGTTTCCAGCCAGATGGGTATGTGCTCGAAGCTCTCTTGACCTTCGAGTGCCGACGCAGTACCAAATTCGGCGCTTTGGGAGCCGGGTGTCAAACTTGGACTTGAGAAGCGAAAGGTTGAAAGAGCCAATAGCGAGCCAAACGTATCCAATAGGTTTCGTAAGCTATTGAAATTCAGCGCATTGCCCAGGTAGCTCAGTTGGTAGAGCAGCGGACTGAAAATCCGCGTGTCGGTGGTTCGAATCCGCCCCTGGGCACCATCACCTCTTTAGGGGTGAAAACTCCCGTTAAAACCTTGAAAGGTATGGAGAAATCGGGGTTCGAAAACCCGTTTTCGCGGCAGTAACTCAAACGCTTGCCAAAGGCCAATTTTAGCAGGGTTTGACGGTGTTCAAGCTTGCCAGAATCCCAGAGTTTCTGCGGATTTTCGAGAAAGCGCATCGAGAGTTCGAAAAGTTCCTCAAAGGTATATGTGGGTTTGCTGCTTTCGAGCAGCTTTTCAGCAATAACGTGCTTTTCCCGCTCCAGCTTTGAGATACGTTTTTCGTAGGCGGCCACCACGGACGCGCTTTCGGCGTCAACGATGCGATCCAGCAGTTGCTCAATCTTTTTGTCCGCGACGTCAATGTCCGCTTTTAGGCCTTTTCGCAGTGCCTCACTTTGACCGGTGAGTTGCGACCAGATGTCACGGAACATCCCACGCGCAAACGTGATGAGTTCTCTCGATGGCTTCATGCGCGTCAGCATCGCGGCGAACTCGCCTTCGATTTTGTCGCGGCGGATGGATTTGCGGTAGCTGGCGCAGCCCTTTTTGAAACACATGTAGTAAGGATGCTTGGCCCCGGTTCTGCTGGTTGACCAGCAGGAGGTCATTGGATGGTCGCAATCGGCGCAAGCCACAGCGCCGCGCAGCGGAAAGTCCGCATTGATGTCAGCGCGGGCCGGAGCATAGGCACCTTCTTTAAGCCGTCCCTGAATTTTTTCGAAGGTCTCAAAACTGATCAACCCTTCATGCTGGCCGGGCCGCAGAGATACACCCCAATCTGACGACTCAACCATTCCCGCATACAGCACGCGGGTCAGCAAGGTATGCACATGTTCGCCAGTGACGGTGCCATAGCGCGATTTTGGGAAGGCTGAATGGCTTTCGAGAAAGCGACCCACCTCGGCCTGCAGCTGAAACCGGCCCGAGGCATAGCCTTCAAGGGCTTCTTGAATGATCGAGGCTACAGGTTCGTCGCGCACCAGTACTTTGCCGCGCCCGGTAAATTTCTCATATCTGAAACCAAGACAGGCGGTGAATGGCCAATAACCGTTCATCATCCGCGCTCGCATCCGGTTTTTGGTTTGCTCGGCATTTTTCTGACGTTGGTGCTGTGAGACGGAGGCGAGGAGATTTTCGACAAGGATGGAGTCGGAGTCCTCACCGAACTCGATGGACGGGCTTTCCAGCTTCGCGCCTGCGTTGGAAATCGCATCGCGCAGGTCGAGATGGGTTTTGATGTCGCGTGCAATGCGGCTGATATCGTCGATCAGGACAATGTGCTTGGCCCCGGATTTCTGACGCCTGAGATAGGCCAGCATGTCCTTGATGCCGGGACGATCAACCACGCCTCCCGACACAGCTTCGTCAGCAAACACCTTCTTGACCTGATAGCCCTTTATGCGGGCGAACTCGCGGCAGCGGGTTTCCTGCGACGCGAGGCCATGACCTTTTTGCAATTGGGCGACCGAAGAAACCCTCGCGTAGATGACCGCTTCGACTGCTGGGTTATTCTCTGTTGCAGATTGTCTCATGGCTGAATCCTTTCCGTTTCGGATGCAGCGGAGGCTCCGAAGTCTTTTCCAATTTGTTTTGATTTTCTACCTTTTGAGTATAGTGCATTTGGCCTGCTCAGAGCCGCATTTGCGGATTTTTTGGAGAGTTTTCCACAGGTGTTTTTCGCCTGTTGCACCGGATGCATCTGAAAGCCGATTTCGGCAAATGTGCGAAGCAGTTCCCACAGCGCGGCGACAAATTCCTGCCCCTGAAATTCCGAATAACCCCAATCGTCGATCTGGCCGAGATATTTTTCCATATCGAGGCGGAGCGTCAGCGGCTTTTGGGGCTGGCTGGTGTTGGTGTCGTTTTCAATTCCGTGCTTTGGCGGCGTCAATCGGCGGGCTCCTTTTTGTGTAGTGTGGGAAAAGTTGTCCCCGCGCCCGGATGATCGGGCGCGGGTTTGATATGCGATTAGCGGCTTTGTTCGGGATACTCTGCGCTTAACCGTCGTTTCGGACGCTCGCCCTCATAATCGCGATAGGCACTACCGTTGCGCGACCGCCTGCTTTGACGTCTACGCCCTTGGTAGGATTCGCGACCTTCCTCGTCGTAGTTATCGGCATGATCTTGGGTTTGATCCTGCTTTAGCTCGCGGCGAAGCTGCGTGGTGCGCGCATAAGCTTGGCGGGCAAGCTCGGAAATTCTGAGCCAGTCAGAGCCGGAGAAGCTATGGCTGTCTTTCAGCTTGCCATCCTTATCCTCGTAGGTTTTGGCCAGTGTCCCGGAAAAGTACGTGCCGTTCTCGCCGTGGTTCTCCCAGATCGTCGCCTTAAGGCTGCCGTCCCGCAGAACATCTATTGGCTTGTTGTTGTCCATGTCTTTTGTCTCCTTTCTTGGGTTGGTGGAAAAAGAAAACGGCCCGCATTTCTTGGAAGCAGCGGACCGTTTAGAACAAAACAAGAACATTTATTTTGTCTCCTGTAAAGGATTATTTTGTTTTCATCTTAGTTTTACTGTCCTCTTGTTTGGGCGTGACGGTGAAAGAACGCCTGAAATCGCTCTTCACTGCGCCGGTCTATTTGCTCGATGCGGCGCATAGCCCTGTATGTTTCCCGGCCTGCTTCTTCGAGTCTGCCCTCACGTTCAAGCCTCTGAACGTGCCGGGCTGTTTTGTTCTCTGACCTGACTTGGCGCTGCGCATTTTTGAGGTCTGATACCTCTGCCTTGGCCTCCGAAACGAAAGCACGGCGAGCTTGCAAATCGTCTTGGGTGGGCTGTGGAGCGGTGGCGTCCTGACCCGGCCCCAAGGTCGGCGTTGGCGGTCGCAAGATCAGTTTGGGCTGCTCGCGCTTGCGTTTGTACTCATCCCGGCCCGGGTCGAGTGAAACATCGTTGGCGGCGTTCAGGTTGCGGTAGGCTTTTTCGTACAGTCCGTTTTGCTGCCGTAGTTCTAGGTTCTCGTGGGCGTAGGACAGGCGCGTGCGCCGATACTCTGCTTTGGTTCGCTCTACGCTCATTGCTTCTCCCCTGCGCTTTCGAAAATCTTCCCGGCCATGGCCGCGATCTTGGTTTTTTCCGATGCCGTCAGAACATCGGTGCCGGTATCAGGATGAAAACTTTTAAGGAAATGCAGGCGGATCTCACGCGGGCGTACCAGCGGGTGGAAGGCATAAATCATCATGCCCCACACCACCCATTTGACATCTTGTGCGATCTCCTTTGACTTTGCGGAACCGGGCGAAAATTCGATTTTAAAACGCTCAAAAATCAGGCGCATCGCCGGTTCGTGAAATGCGATCTGCTCGGTGGTCATTGGTGCACCCCCTCGATCCGTGACCAGAAGCCGCCGCGATATTGCGGATAGTTGGCGAAACGGGTGGGTACCCTTTCGTTGATGATGCGCCGCCATTTGTGCCCGAAGGCGGTCTTAACACGCACCTGATCAAGCGGCGGGTGATAAGGGTTGGGGTAGTACCGCCCGGCCATAAGTCTTTGCTCGTAATAGGCTTTGCGTTCGCCATAGAGCGGTTTCGGCAAGGTGTCGGTGAACAAATACATCCGACCAGCCGGGGTATTGATCACCTCATCGGGCGTGCGCAAAAGGCGATGCTGTTTGGTTTGCCGAGTAGCTTCTTGCTTGTGATGGGCGTAGTTGAGCCCAGCGGCAAACGGGTCTTCGCCATTCAGAAGGCTTTGCAGTGCTTGTTCTTTCGCCAGCCGGGCAGCGGCCTGCTTGGCTTCATCGTCATACGACAGGGTCTGCGCCCCTAATGCCTTGGAGACAGCCGTGGCTGATTGGATATCGCGCACCGCAAAGTAGATGCGTAGCGCTGCCGATGAGGTGATGATGTTTTCCGCAGACGGCCCCAGCGCATTCATTTGATAGGTGCTTTGCCACACCGTCAGCGGGCGAATGCCAATCCCGGCCCCGTAGGTGTAAAGCTTAGTCACCAAGGGAAAGGCCCCCAGCTGGGCGCATTCATCGATAATCCATGTCTGCTGAGCGGCTTGGGGTTTGCGTGATTTGTAAATCATCGCCCCAACAAATATGGCTTTGATCACGCTTGACCACGCTTCAACGAACTCCGCAGGAGGCATGAGGTAGAGTTGATAAAGCTGGCCGCTTTCACATAGCTGGGAGAGGGAAAAATCAAAGCTGCCGTCGGGGCGCGGCGAGACCGAGTCCATCAGGGTTGGATCGGACAGCGCGGAGAAGGCTTTGAAAATCTCGCCCAAAATCCCCTGAAACCCCCCAACGGGATTATCGCGGGACTCGGCGATTTCTTCCTCAATCCGCTCGGCGATGGGAAAGCCACAGCGGGTCATCTCATAACCGAAATCCAGCCAGTCATCCTCGCCCGCCGGGATGAGGTTGATGGTGCGGTACAGATTAGGAAGGGTTAGACGCCCGTTGATCCGCACAAGCGTCAAAACAATGGCTTCGAGAAACTCGCGGGCGCGGCGCTCGAAATACTGGTTTTGCGCCGCCCCAGAGAGCGGGATCATGTTCTCGCAGAACACCTTCACGTCAGAGACGAGATTGGGATTGTTCAACCGGAGATAATCAACCGGATTGATCCGGTGTTGCTGCAGACCATGAAGCGCCGATGGGTTCCAATAGATATTAAATTTACCGTCCGCCGTTTGGTTCTGGCTGATGGCGGCGCATTCGCCCTTCATGTCGAGCGTTACGAGATTCACGCCCTGCAAGATTCCTGGACATAAATTGTAGGCCAGAATGTCGCGCAGCTTGCCGCCCCGCGCCCCGGCCACCAGAAGCGCGCCGCCCATATCCGAATACCAAATCGGCCTGCCGCCGAAATAGCCGACAAACAGCGAGTCCGGCCTTTGCTCAAACATCCCGGCGCGGCGGACATCTTCGGCCTCGCAGAACGTCGCAGTACCGAAACGATTAATCTCGTTTCCAAGTTCATGCATATTGAGTTCTCCAACAAAAAAGCCGGGCCCGCAGATGTGCGAGCCCGGCTAGAAGCGGTTGATGGATTGGCGGTCTAGCCGACGATGGCGCCGATAATCATCAGGATCACGATTGCGCCGATCACCCAGCCCCAAACGCTTTCGTCCTTCTTCTTGTAGACACTCCCGACCTTCTCAAATTTTGCCATTGAACTGCTCCTTTGCTGTGGTGGTCAGATGAAACGGGTCGCGATCGTTATTGCCACCATGACGATGGCCGTTGAGACGGTGGCGCGAGACACGAAGAAAACGAATGCCGCGCATATCAGGAACCAAACAACGTTGGTCAGACCCTCGAAGCCGTAGCCGTAGTTGCTGACGATGAAATTCATCACCCAGCCGATGGTGTTGCTGTGTAGCCATGGCGTGCCGACAAAAGCGGATACCAAAGCCAGTACGTTTGCCAGACCGGTCATTGACGACATGAAGATCGACTGACTGGCCTGCGCGTACTTGCCGTTGGCCATCATTGGCAGACTCCCTCGCTGCTCAGCGGAAGGTCTTTCGGCCTTCCAAACTGCGATCAAATTTAATAGCTGCCGCCATCCCGCCAGGGTGATAAGGCACAAAAAAAAGACCGCCCGGAATTCGGGCGGCCTGCTCTTAGATGTTGGACTGCGTGGTCTATTCCCTATGCCGTCTCAGTCCCGCAGGGATGTTATCGTTAGCGGGCTCGCGCACACCCCAATGCTTGGCTTCCTCTGGGAAGCTGGCCCGCATAATTGTCAGTAGGACCCGAACGCGTGGCCGCGCGATGCCCCGAACGCGAGGTTTGACGCTAGGCGGGCATGGGGTATTGGCAAAATCATCGAACCAACTTCTTATGTGTTCCCGCTCAAAAACTTCCATATTTAAAGAAACTCTATGCCCCTCCCCATCTACAATGCAGCCCGGATAATCGCGGTAAAGGTCATTCACATACTCAATCCAGTGCTCAGCACGTTGGTTTTGAGCAAGACAGGTCGCCCGTCCGTCCCGAATGAATTCGGGGTTGGCGATCTCATCGTTGCTGACCATTAAGCTCCTTCGAATACGATCAATACTAAAGTAACTGCATTCGATACAGCGGTTCATAGTTCACTCCTCACATCTCAGCGCGTTTCCGCTACGCATACCCCAACCAGGGACGGTGCAGTCCCTCCGCTGTGGCTTCAGCACGTTAAATCCCGACAGACTTATGAAGTTCCGTGTTAGCTCCATGAGTCGTTCTCAAGCTCGAATGTCTGCAAACCGAAGATCTAAAATGAACCCTCCCTTTTTTGTTCGCGTTTCATGAATTCTGATGCCACGATTGGATCCACTTTCGCGAGACGTTAAGGGTTTCATGCCCCACTTTGCTTCGTAACTGACTGTTTTAAAAAGAAAATGGCCTACAATCGATTCACGAGATCGAAGCAACTGTCAGAGGAGACGTTTGTTGGCCTACTGTTTGACTATTTGATAGGAGTTCCGGCTAGCGTTTGCTCAGACCGCCTTGGCGTAAAGGCTGATACGGTCAACACAAAGTTTCAACGGTTCAGCGAGAGAGCTGCCACTGAACCTGCGATAGGTGGAGTTTTATGTCTGATGCCCAAAAAGGAAGACCCGATTTGGGGGGCGCTGTTTGATTGCATATTTGAGTGTGAAGAATCCGAAGAATTTCCCCTTGCAATCAATTCAAACTTTCAATCTTACTATAGGAATAAAAGAACCACCGTAAATACATTCACATGGAGGAAAAATAGAAAAAAGGACATCTGTTCTTCATGTCCGCTGCCTTGTTTACACAAAATCGATGATTCAATTGTCCGCTCTCTATTTTATCAATCTAATCTCACAAAAAAATTTCATAGAAAAAATTTCTATTATTACTTTATTAGATCGAATATTACAGAAAGTATTTTGAGAAATCGGTGTGATATATCACACTTTACACAAAGCACATTAAATCAATTCTTAAAAAGTTTTCGAAAAAGACCACTTTAATACCGAGAGAGCGCGATTCAATCGCGCAATTAGTCTGCGAAGATTAATTCGACGACGCTTTGTCAAATTTGATTTTTTGGATCCTCGCCCGAAAAATTACTCTCGCCGCTTAGAATATTCTCTAAATTTTTCTCAAAATCCTCTAAACTCTCACCCCCAAACGTGTCAGCCGGTTTGTCCGCCGCCTTAAACAAAATCGGGAAATTCATATTTTCTAATAATAATAATTTACTCAATCCTTTTTTCATTATTTATTATTGCATAATTCATTTTATATTACAAGTAATCATGGAAATCTCAGTATATTTTGATCGCGCGTCAATAGTTATAAAAAAAATTTCCTATGAAATAAGTTCGGGTCAATGGGAACAACACCATCTGGGAAATCTGAGTATGGCATGCCCATGAACGGATTTCCTTCCAGATTGTAAACATAAGGATATCTTTTTTTTGATTTTCCCTCGTTGCGGTGATAAATCATAATTGGAAAAATACATCCCATCCTAACCAGGATCACACCGGAATCTCGAAATACGTAATCGGAGCAAAATAAACCAGATGCATTTACACTATCCACTTTTTCCAACATATATGGATCATCTTCGAGCCAGTCAGCAAATTTCGTTAGCGATGGTATTAAATACGCTGATGCATCATGCTTAGTGTAGCCGGAAGTGATAATATTAGCATAGTCCTGTGGTAATTGAGGTAAGACAAAATCGAACATCCGGATCATTTCTCTCATAATCAATATGGAGTATTTGTAGGAGGGTTGGCCTGGTGGAATCTTCGTCCAAATCAGATCTTTATCTGGCAAGAAAGAAATATCAAGCGGTTCGAAAGGTTTCTCGATAAGTAATCTGGAAGCAAAAAATGCAGAAACAATAGTGCCTGTTATACGCAACTTTCCATCATCACTAATATTTTTGATCGAAATTGGTCCAAATTCACCCTTAAATGCGGAGCTTCTATGGTTGAGTAAGTCGTTGTATCCCAGCCAAAAATCGGAAAATATTTTCTGCAATAGAAAGGCGCAAAGATGTCTTATCGAAATTTGACTGACTTCACGTTGCATAAAATAATTAGAACACTGAGCAAGCGTTGATATTTTGCTCTTTTCGATCAGAGGTTTTTGCTGTTTATCTGTCATGTGAGAAATTATTCGTTGTTTTTTGAAGTACTGAAACTAGTTCAGGTCGAAGTTGCATTTACAGCTTGGCTATCAAGTGCGTTCGATGTTGCGGATTGGTTTTAGGCGCAAAGCTGCACAAGGCCCGCCAGGCGATGCCACATCCAACTTTTGGATTTCTAGTGTCTTTCCACACCCATTTTGTTATTTGCAGAGACATCGGCGCCTACCACATCTTGGCGTGAGTCTAACCGGTTAAGTGATCTCGACAGAGTCGAATGCGAAACTTTGAGTATGCGCGCCATTTCTGCCGTTGATATACCTTCCTGCGCAATGCGTTCATGTGCCCCGACAATCAAGTATTCATCCAGCGCGAAAGGCCGTCCCAATTTCTGGCCACGATCTCTAGCTGCTTGCAGGCCGTGAAGCGTGTTCTCGACAATCATGTCGCGATGGAGCTCGGCCATGGCAGCAAAGACATGATAGACCAACTTACCGCCCGGTGTGGCAGTGTTGATCCCCTCGCTGATTGAATAGAAGTGGATATCCTCATTGCGGAAGCGCGTGAGCAAATCCGACAGGTGCAATACTGATCGCCCCAGCCGATCCAGCTTGAATACCACCAGCATATCGCCAGGCATCAGCGCGGCGAGCGCCTTATCAAGGCCGGGTCGTTTAGCTGTTGCGCCGGATACGCCCGGGTCGGTGAAAATTTCATCGCATTCTGCGTTGTCGAGCGCGTCGAGTTGCATATCGAGTTTCTGGTCGGCGGTACTCACGCGGGCATATCCGAACTTCCGCGCACCCGGCTTAAGTTGCGGCAACATCATGATGTTTCTCCCCTTGCAAAATCGATCGTTTTTGCATGAGGCTCTTTCCGATCTTCTCTATTTGCGGGAAATCCGCAGGATGACTGACCTTTAGCGTGTAGTTGTGTTTCCATATTTTCTCCTTTTGACTATGTTCAAAAACGATCATTTATGCACATCATGAAGTGCGGCGTATGCGCAACCATCGCGTTGATATGTATGTGTTTTTATCCACAGATGCCTGAAGCGCAGGATCAATTTACCAGCGCGAGCTTTCTCACGTGGGATCGTCAAAATCAGGATTTTTACATCCGCACGTCTGTCGGAATGGCCGGGCTGATTGCAGCTCGAAACGACGGATCGCAAGGTGATTGTGTCGATGAATGGTATTTCGGCGATGAGACGGCGGCAAACAATCAGATTTTGGAGGTGATGCGCACCTACCCCGACTATCATCCACGCGGTGTAATTGTTGCGGTGATGGAAAAGCGCTGCGGATCGATTATTTATTAGGATCGTTAGATCGGGGGCCCGCTTACATCTGATGCATTATCTCCAGCGACGTTCGGCGGTTCGGTATCTGGTGATCTGATTTCATCTCGAATGCTTGCTGGAGAGCGCGCAATGAGAACACCCGTGATCGCCTCTATCTCATCCGGCGTCGGCACGTAGTTGGGGTCTGCAAGTTTGTCCTGATATCTACCAATCACATCGACCTGATAAACCAGCAAATCATCCAACGCCTTCCTCTGCTTGAGATAATCCTGATATGAGGGCGTGCCATCGGGCCACTGGATTCCAGCGGCGATATCATCATCGAGTTTTGTGCCATCCACCGTATAGACATCGCCATTTTCATCGCGGAAGACAGCTGTGCCATCAGGCAGGCGTACGGCCTTGTCCATCATGTCGGCGAGAGCCTTTTGCGCGGTTTCAATCGCACTCACGGTGGCGACGGCGGCGCGATCCAATAGGCTGGTCACTTCCTCATAGGCAGCCGCATAAACAGGATTGAGCAAAGCTTGTTCGAGTGTCGTAAGGTCAGACACATCGATCTTGCCCTGCTTTGTCAGCAGAGCCTTGTCTTTGTTTTTGTGATCGTGGCGATTGCCGTCGCCCGTTTCTAAACCCGCAACGGCTCGTTGATGCGAGTCAAAGGCCTCTGCGCGAGCCTTGGCTTCTTGCAGGCGGGCGATGAATTTGAAGTGGGTTTCATCGATGGGCGGTTCAGTGGTCATAATACCCCGCCTTGTTCGAAATCCGCGCTTGGGCTACACCCCAAGCAGCAATTCCATTAGAAATGGAATTGCCTGGCGAAGGCCCCGATGCCGCCCGCCAACCGGATGAAATTGAAATACTATCTAAACACACCCAATTTTTCATGAAGTCTATTGTAAATAAAATTCGTTAGTATTTTGTTAATTGACGGTCTTTGTCGTAGCGAAATTAGGTAAGAGATTATGGAACATGTACTCTATATGGATAAGCACATGAAAGAACGCTTCATCGAGCGGCATGATTTTTTTGTTACCCGGATAAAAGAAAAAGTGCTCTCTCAGTTTAGAGATGTGGAGGCGGAAACAGATAAGCATTTAGCGGACGTTGAGAGTCTTTTCCGAGACCACTTTGATCAATCAGGTGATCCCAGCCAGATTTACGACCATCTGCGAGACGAACAATACGAATTCTATGAGCTATTTGATAACCTGCGAAATCAGATGATCATCAGCAGCCTTGCTGTTTGTTATCATCAATGGGAACGCGACCTGCGCCATTTCATCGAGCGAGAGCTTTCCCACACCGTCGAATATGAAAATGTTCTCGAACACGCTTGGACGAAAACTAACATCGGCGGAATTTTCGAGATTCTACGGCTATTTGGTTGGATGGTTCGCGACGAAGAGTTTTTCTCCGACCTCGATGCAACAAGGCTCGTCGTAAATGTCCACAAGCACGGCAAGGGCCGCGCTCTAAGTGACTTGGCAAAAAAACACCCAGAATTTCTGATCGAGGGTTACTTCAAGAAACCGGACGGCATGCGGGATTTGTTTCTCGACGCTGATGTCCTGCAGGTTACAGAGGATCAATTCAGCAGCTTGACCGGTGCCGTCAGGCTGTTCTGGGTTAGGTTCCCGGAACGATTGACGCTACAGATCGATAGTTAAGTGCTGAATGGACACGGGTGCAGCTCGATGATGCATCGCGGATGATGTCTGCGCATCGGTGATGGTAGTACCGGAACAAAGCCATGGATACGGTCAGCAAAAAAAGACGTTAGCGTTGCACGCAAGCTGTGCGTGGGTACTACCCACGCGCTTGGCAAGGGAAACCTCTTCGGTTTCCCGTTGCATCCCTTCCCGCCGAGTCTGCTCGTTGCCCCGTTACTAGACCGCCTTTTGGAATGTGATCCGCGGCCCCGCAATTATCGGCTTTCAGAATCGACTAACCCTGGGATCGAGATTTTCTCAATTATCAGCTGTGAGCCGTCGCCCATACGAGAAGGAACTTCCGAGTTTCAAATCTTCTCTGATCGTATCGGCTTGTTGGTAAATCTGATTAATCGGTTGTGCGCCAACTCCTCCACGAACCCATTTTTGAACTTCTTCAGCAAGCTGCACCGATAGAATCTCTTCTAACAGTTGGCTGAGCACGATTGGAAACTGTTGGGGTCGCATCGCGGAGCGGACCATTATTCCTTCGTTCTCGCGAACACGAATATACTCAACTCCGCGCATCACTTCGTCGGCATCGTAGCCAATAAAGCCAGATGATGAGGGGTCGATTATCCGACCTTGTCTGTGGAGCTGTTGCAATCTTATGCGAGGCTTAGCGGAGAACCAGTACGGAAATTGCTCACTGCCTGGTTCGATGGCCATCAGGAAGAAAGGGTCGAATAGTTCGTCAGGCGGAATTGCACCGTTCTCTTGCGCCTCGTAAAACGCTTTTTGCAGCTCATACACATCCATAATCCAAGCAAGAAGCGTCAGACTGCCGAACTCGTTTGAAAGATAGCGGCTGTTGATCCTGAGAATTGGGAAATCGCTACGCCGACAAAGCTCATCTTTCTTCGCATCGCGCACTTTCTGCGCTGGAGTAGTATGGAAATGACCGTCAAACTCAATTGCGTAGATCGGGTCCCACTTGTCCCGACAAACCACGAAATCAAAATGTGATTGAAGGCCGTATCGGCGCAGATCGCCCTTAGCCTCAACATCATCCAGCGAAATCACGTCGGCGACACGCACTTTTGGGTAAACAGATAAATCCCAGCGCTCGGCTGAAAGTGAGATTTCGCCGTGCGCGATTTCTTCATAGCGATTCACAAGGCGCAGCATTGAAGCGCTCAGTCTAAAAAACCTTCACGACCAGTTTTCGCTCAAAGTGGTGAAGCAAAAGATTGGTCAACATATCATCGATGTTCGTTCCAAGTTCATTGCCGGTTTCGCAAGGTGAGGCCTTTGGGAAATTTCCACGTGCCGAGGTTGCCAGCTCATTCAGACTGGACATGAAGCATCCATCAGATCAAGTGATTTGAACCAGATTTTCTTTCAAGGCTGACTGCAACCCGGCGTGTGGGATAATTTATTTACTGTGTCCCAAATTCCCTTAGCCACACCTCAGAGCGACAAAGGTTACGATTGATTGACTGCAATAAATCTCTTTCTCTCTGTAGCACATCCCTTCTAGAAATATTGACCGCCTGCAAATCCGGGAGCGCCTTCATTAGTTGAGCAATATCGCTAGTGCTATCATTAATACTTTTTATTATGGTCTGGTATTCTTCTGCTCTAAAATCACTAACATTGCTATTTTCATAGCATTCTTTTGCTTCATTCTCCACCGTCTGCCAATATGGGTTTGCATTCTCCCTGAGTTCTTCGGCTAATGTCTCGAGCTCAACACACTTTGCCGCTAAATTTATTGCTGATTCCATATAGTTATTGATAGATCGGATTGTCCGTCTTGCGTCTTCTAATACATCACCGCCGCTTGACATATCGATATTTAATGCGTCGATTGACAGCTCCAATTCCTCAAGATCGCTCATTACTTCAATTAGTCTTACTTGGTCCCTCCTTAAATCTGAACCATCATCGTTTTCATTGAAATCATCTTGTGGCTCACACGTAAGCGAATTATGAGACGAAACATCGTTGGTCTCCGAAGGATTTTGATTCAGTGTCTCATTAGAAGTTTCGTTGGCTTTCTGCCCGATCGATAGATTGTCAATAAAACTAATAATGCTAATTATTGATAATGCCGCTGAAACAGCACCCGCTGCCACAAAGAAGCGCCTATTTTTATTGTATCGAAAATGAAAAAGCAGCCCACCAGAAAGTAAAAAAGCAAATAGTGGAATAATTTTTAGGATAAGTATTATCAAATTTAACTCATTGCGGGAGGTGGTAATTAACGTCGATAAATTCCATCCATTATCTGCTTTGCCGCCAAACTGGTCTTCCCTTGTTCACGGGTGTGAGTTCGATAGCTCCGTCCAATATACACATGTTTTGCAAACGTGTCCGCCACATGCTCTGATTGTATCAGCCCCTGTTAGGGTATAGTAGGCGCGAGAAGGAAAAAGTCATCAAATATCCTGCGTTAGGTTACGTTGAGCGAGTGTCTATTCCAGCATGATCTGCTAACCGAAGTTGTTTGAGAAAGGTTGGTCAAGATGAGTTTGGTTGACCGTGACCTGCAGAGCAGGCTGGCGTTCTCCCTTTTTGAAAACCGGGGAGTTTTCGCACTGTTGCTGGGCTCAGGGCTTTCTACCGCAGCTGGCATCCCGACGGGTTGGCAGATCACCTTAGACCTAATTCGTAGATTTGCGATTTTGCAGGGAGAGGAGGAGGAGCAAGACTGGGAAAAGTGGCACTTGCAGAAGGTGGGCAAGCCAGCGGATTACTCGACTCTAATTGGTGAGCTTGGTCTTTCGCAGACTGAGCGTCGCTCGATTCTGCATAGCTATATCGAACCGTCGCCAGAAGATAACGACAACTCACTCCGTGAACCAACCAAGGCCCACTTGGCAATCGCTGATCTAGTCCGGCGTGGGTTCATACGCCTCATTGTGACAACAAATTTCGATCGCCTTTTGGAGCGTGCCCTAGTGTCAAAAGGCGTCGAGCCGACTGTTGTGTCCTCGCCCGACGCGTTGGCCGGAGCTGAGCCCTACACACACAGTAACTGCTATGTGGTAAAACTACACGGTGACTACAAAGATTCTCGTATCAGAAATACGGAACATGAGCTTAGCGGGTATCCAACGGAATTTAACGATCTGCTAGATCGAATATTCGATGAGCATGGGCTCATTGTTGTTGGATGGTCTGGTGAGTGGGATATAGCTCTGAGGGCTGCGTTCCTCAGAATGCAGAATCGACGCTATCCGACTTACTGGATGGCTCGAGGGGACGTTGGTGAAGGCGCAAGAAATCTAATTGATCACAGGCGCGCAGAATTAATAAACATAGCTAATGCGGATCAAGCATTTGCTCAACTCAATGAACAAGTCCAAGCGTTGGAAATTTACCAGAGGCAAAATCCGGATAATGTCGAATTAATCGTCAATCAGACTAAGCGATATCTTGCTAAACCCGAATTTCGGATCGAGCTGAACGATTTGGTAACAGAGCAGGCAGAGCGGGCAGTTTCGAAAATAGGTGATGCAGGTTTCACTACTCAAGATGACTTCGAAAAAACGGGTCTGCAGCTACGTGTCAGTTTATTCGATTCTGCAACTGAACCTCTCGCCAAGATGTTCGGAGCTATTGGCCGATGGGGCTCTGACTCCGATGAGCATCTTGTCTTTGATGCCCTCGCATTCTTGGATGATAAGCTAATCAAGCCTGAGGGTGGAACAACTGGTTACCTTCAAATTAGGAACTACCCGTCGGTTTTAGTTTTTTCTGCATACGGCGTTGGATTGGTCAGAGCGGCGCGCTGGCAAGCGCTCCACAAATTCCTAACAACCACCATTGTTTGGGACGGCGCGGTGCCGCTACGATCAGTCGATCACCTGTTTCTCTGGTCATGGGATGGCGGGCAAGATGACATCTGGAAAGAGCTAGTCGGAGCCAAAAAGGCACCATTGAGCGCCTACTTACATGGTACTTTGGGCTCTTGGGGCGACTGTTTCTTGAGACCACAAGGAAGCTTTGACGAGACGTTTGAGCGATTTGAGATATTGGCGTCCTTGGCTCACCTCGAGCGGGAAAACAAGAATGTTGTCAAACAGGTAACTGACGAATCCAAACATAGTACGATTCGAATGCCAGTTGGTCGTGCTAGCTGGAGCAGAAGATACCAGAGCGATTGGTTCCAAGATCTAAAAGTCGAGCCAACTTTCACGGACTTGCTCTCAGCAGGGTTTGCGCATGGCGACGCTGAGTTTTTTGAACTCTTCTGCACTAACTTTCGCAGAATCTCCGGACATATGTGAAAATCTGAGGCTGCTGCGGAAAGCGACCACACCCCGCCACACAAAGCGAAACCAACCCTGCTTGAGTCCACCAGACACCGGTAGGCATTGTCTCCATTACTTACACATACGCAAAGCGGTCAGATTGAATTTGTGTGTACGAAAAGGCCATTTCAAACCCTTTCAAAGCAGGAAGCAGGTATGGGCTTGGCAGTAGAGTTTGCGCACAAGCGGCCCGGTTTCTGCTGGGCCTGTGCTGAAACGGCCTTTGTTGGGTGAAGGCCGTTTCATCCCATTCCGAAGCAGAAACCTACTGCTCGTAATACGGTGCATGACAGCGGTTTTGTAGTCTTTGCCGTCCTCTTTCCCGTCGTTCCCGGTAAACGTCTTTGCCTGATGTTTCCGTTTTTGAGGCTTGGCGATATGCCGCTTTCAAGTGTGGAAGCTTGCGATTTGCCTCGCGTTTGGCGCGGTATTCGGCCCACCCACTATCGACCGATGAAGCTTGAGAATTCAGTGCCTTCTCGAAACGATCAGCATCTGCCTCGAGCGCCGCCGCTTTGTTTTGGGCCACTTTGTTGGTTTGCTTCCGCAGATGGTTCAACCGATCCCGTTCGGCATCTTGACGGGATTTGAGCGTGGCCGTTTGCTCGGTCAGATGCCGTTCGAGTGCGTCTCTTTCTTTCTGGTTTTGGGTCTTCGTGCGACTGTGTTGTCCCGTGAGGCGGTCCAGCAAGCCACGTAATCCTTTGCGGTATCGGGATTGATGCAGGCTATCTTGCGCGATGCGGCGTTGTGATTGCCTTTCGGACTGATTGACACGTTCATTCTCCTGTTTGCGGCTTTGGTCTTCCACTTTGCGTAACAATCTGGATTCTTTCCGCTGCTGTTTCGTAGCAACATCAGTTTGGTACCTGCGGATTTTCGGCAGCATGTCCTTAGCAATGAGCTGGCGTGCCCGTTCGATTGTGGGCAGCGCATTTTCATCGCCAAGACGATCCCTCACGGCCTTGGTCTTGATTCCGACCCATTTGGGAATTGCAAACACTTCATCACTGATGGCATCCACGGCAACAAAGCCGCGTCGGTCGCCTTTCGCTACGTGGTAGCCGCGCTCTACCAGTGCCTGCGAGAAAGCGGTTTTGCTGTCTGAGAGTGCCCATGCGTCTTGAAACGCCTGTTTGATGACTCTCGGGTCCTTACCAATCCGTTTGGCCTGTTGCCATTGCGCAAGGGAAAAATTACGCGGGTCACGCTCTGTAACTTTGATCAGCCCCCGAGGCATGTCCCAGCCGTGATGGATAAACAGATCGCGCGACACGGCCTGTAGTTTGCGTTTGCTGTAAGATAGTTGCACGGCCTTCATCTCGCCCGCATCAACACGCGACCATACGGCATGGCAATGCCGCCGAAGCTGACCATCACTTCCGCGCTTTTCATGAAAAACAATGGCGCGGGGTTGATTTTTGAGGCCGAGCTTTTTCTCAACGCGGCCAATTGCCCGCTCAAACTCGGCAGCGGAAACAGGTTCATCTGCTGGCGGATTGAGAGAGAGGCTAAACAGGTGTTGGCGGCAGCGGGTGCCCTTAGAGATGGCGTATGACTCATTCAATGCCCCGGCGAGTGTATCAGAGACAAAACCGCGCAGTTCGTGCAGATGCACCCGCTCATTGTCCTCGCTCATAAGGTGCCGGGCGAGGTCTGCCGAATTCCCGCGCTGATTGCCAACAAGGATCATGCGTTAATCCTTGACCTTGATGCCAAGCGCCGCACTCAGAGTTATGCGCATGGCCCGGATGTCACCACATGCGCTAGTCAACTTCCGCTCGAGCTCCGGCGATACGTCCAGCCTGCCGCCATTGGCCGCCTTCGCGATCTGGTTCACGTTTGAGGACAGGCGCGATTGACCTAGCATCGCTAAAATCTTCGCCAACGCCGCATGATCGATTTTGACACCGCCTTTGGTAGGTGCAACGGGACGTGAGTGGTTCCCCAGTAGCCGCGCTCTGGCCAGCGCATGCACGGACCCGCCCCCGGCTTCACGCTTTAGGACAGCCTTTTCTTCATCGGTGAGACGGATGGACAGTGGCGCGGGGCGTTTGCGTTTTAGAAGGGCTGCTGGCGCGGTTTGGCTGAAGGCTGTTTTCAGGTCGGAGTCGTTCATGGAGACAACTCCTCAAAGTCGATATTTTGCGACTTTAGCTGGGCTTCCCATTCCTCCAAAACGTCAAAAAGCGAGTTCGAACTTTCTCCGGGTGGGCGCACCATATATTTCAATGACTTGTCGTTTCTCTGAACGCGTGATATGCGCGGTGCGTGTAGTTTCCGTGTAATCAAAACGAATTTTTTGCCTTCATTGGCACGACATTCGTCGACGGATTGCTAGTTACCCTCGCTTCCAAACGGTTCATCGCAGATTGAATGTGCGCACCGTTTTGGTGCGCATATCGGGCAACCATGGCCAAGGTCTTATGGCCAGATATTCGTTGGACGGTTGGCAGGTCGACGCCAGCCTGGACTAGGTGCGTCACCGCGGTGTGGCGGAGGGTGTGCGGAGTTATCTCATCTGGGTTCAGCCCCGCTGCCGCGACACTGCGGCGAAACGCCTTCCGTATAGTATGGGCGTGACCAGTAGCACTTGCAACTGATGGGAATAGCCACTTGCATCCGGGTGGAAGCATTTTCAACCGGTTCTCTAGATACCTACACAGCTCAAGTGTAAGGGGTTGTTCTCTCGCGCCCGCTTTGGCTTTGGGCACCCAAATAACTCGCTTGGCGGAATCAATGTCGTCGCACTGAATTGCGAGGTTTTCTGAGTGGCGCATGCTTGTGTGCAGACCCACCATGACAAACGCGTGCACGTTTTCGTTGTGGTCGTTTGCAGCAGCTCCCAGCAAGGCCGTACACTGATCATCTGTCAGGTAGACGATCCGAGCGTTCTCTTCCTTGAACCGACTGATCTTTAGTGTTTTCGCATTGAGCCACTTCCATTCGATCGACTTGTTGAGCAGGTGTGACAGTACTGCTAACTCGCGATTGATGGTCGCCTTGGCGGCGCCACGAGAGCGCCTTGACTTTTTGTAGCGCTCGACGTCAAACGACTCGATCTTCGCGAGTGGCCTGTCTCGGAAGAACGGAATTAGATGCTGATGAAGTTGTCGATCTTTCGCTTTGATGTTGTTCCCATCTTCTTCTTGTAGGCGAGTTATGTATCGCAATGCAGCTTCGTGAAAGCCAAGGGGAGTTTTTCGGCCGGCGGGCAGTGCCAATCGATCGTGACGTGCATCGGTTCGGACTTGGGATATGAAATCTTCAGCTTGTTGTCGTGTTACTCCATCTGATTCTCTGCCGATCACACGATGGATCCTTCGTCTATCGACCATGATGTTGACTGAGTAAACGCCATCACCGTTCATATCGCGTCGGAAGCAGATGCCGTGTTCTGCGATCAATGACCCGGGTTTGAGACTACGAATTGCGGAACGCGTAAGCCTATTAAAGCGCTTGGTCATCAGATGCCTCAAAAGGGAATTTCGGCTTCGATTTCATCGAGTGGCTGATCTGGAATTTTCGGCAACTCGTCTTCGGTTACTTCACCATTCAGAACGGCAATAATTGTTTCCCAATATTCATGAACTCTTTCTCTAATTATTGACTCTTCTTTACATATCCATCTCCATTTTTTTACGTCACCTTCTCTTTTCCAGTCACCACGCCAAAAGTATGCCTGCTCGCAAATAAGGGTCCATATCTCTTGTTCTTCGTAAGTTAGGAGGTGCGGGGCCGAAAGAGCTAGTGCAACAAGGCGATGGCTTTCGCGAATGTGCCAGAGGTAGTCTGCTCGCTCGGCGAGGCTCAAGTTTTCTTGACGATCCCGCCAATTCTCGATCCTCATCGATTGGATTTTCTCGTCAATCGTTGCCTCGATAAACGACGACTTGGTCCGCCGCTGGAATCTAGCAGCGAGTTCGCACAGGTAGTTGAGTCTCGGGTCTAGGCGAATCGATACGCTCTCAGATCTGCTGAGTTTCCCCCCGGTTCCCCGTGAATTCTGAGATCTCGCTACCATATCCTCGTGCCGAAATAGCCGCAATCAGTCCATAATGCACCACATGTATTGAAACACAACACGTTTTATGCCGGTCTTGCTCTGTTGATACCGATGATCAGAAACGGAAGGACCTACTGATGAATGTCCAGACTGAAACTCCGCGCGTCTTTGTTCACCCTGACGGGCGCATGGATCGGAAGAACGCCGCAATATATTTGGGTTGCGCGCCTGAGACGCTGGCGGACTGGGCGATGAAGGGTACTGGGCCGCGATATGTGCTGCTTGGTGGGCGGGCATTCTATTTTCTGGATGATCTGAAGGATTGGGTTGCTGCACGGCCACGCATCAAAAGCACAGGCGGTCGCTCTCAAGTCAGCTCCACACTGTAGTGCTCAGGAGTGCCAAAAAAGCGGACCAGTCGGCGTGGCCTACCAGTCGATGCAACCGGTCGAAGCCACGAATCTGGAAAGCACGTTCGCCTTTACGAGTGGATGTTGCGATGCCCCGCCTATCACTCACTATCGGTCTGCGCACGCAGCGCGCTCGTTGAATTAAACCGCGTTTACAACGGTACGAACAATGGTGAAATCGCAATGTCCGTGCGAGGCCTCGCCGAGAGGCTCGGCATTCACAAGAACACCGCTAACAAGGCGCTTTGGGAGCTGCTGGACAAGGGTTTCCTGCGCGTGGCCAAACAGGGCTCGTTCAATTGGAAGCAGAACGTCGCGACCACCTACGTACTTACCCAACATAAGAATGGGGAAGAAACGGCGACCAAAGGCTTTATGCGTTGGAAACCCGATCAACAAACTTCTTGAGTCACGCTAATTGAAATTCGCGGTCCCAATCATTCGGACACCATGTCCCAAAAAATGGGACGCAGAGGCGGAATATGCACCTCGCTGGTCCCAATATTTCGGACCGCCAACCGCCATTTCGTGGCTCTACCGGTCCTAGTGAATGAGACACATCTAGTATACCATTGGGGTATCAGATTGAATGGTAGCTGATCTATTTTCACTGGCCGCGCTTGACCCAATGTTACTAGGGGATCTGATCCGACCTAGACGATCTTACCCAGTGTTAATGTATGCTCAATTCTGGGCGCCCACCCACTTAGCCCTATGAAAGTTATCGCGAATGTCGAAACAGGCAGGGAGACCAACCAAATTCAACCACGAAATCGCGACTCGCATCTGTGACGCGATTGTAGATGGCAAAACAATAAAGGAAATCTGCGGAAGAAATGGCATCCCGTCGGCTTCGACCGTTTTTCGCTGGCTGGCCAAGGATGAGCACGATGAATTTCGCGAGTTGTACGCGCGTGCGCGCGAGGCACAGGCTGAACGACTAGCCGACGAAATACTGCGAATTGCCGATGACGGTACCAATGACTTCATCACTCGACAGACCAGTTCAGGGGCTATTAGAAACATTAACAGTGAACATATTCAGCGGTCGAAACTGAGAATCGAAACTAGAAAATGGCTTTTGTCAAAATTGCTTCCAAAAAAGTATGGGCCAAGGCCGGATTGCCTCGATATGAGTTCGCCTTTTGCGGACATTCTCAAGCAATTTCGGTGATCACTTAGTGCACTGTTTTCGCCACCAGCACAGGAATTCTTCCGGCGCGGGGATGAGCGTTGCAATTAACCTGAGCAAACTGAAAAGCACGGAAAATCTGCCTGCCACTCAGTTGGACTGGGGAGCAGATGTCTAGGCTCGAAGACATAAAGAATGGGGCGTTAGTTCAAGGCATCGCTCCAGGGCAGGCGGTGCATGTCATTTCTGTGGAGTGGATTGGAAATCAAGCTGTCAACTTAGTCTATCGTGAGCAGGGTGGTGATATTGCTGAGCGCACGCTATATCGCGACGACGAGCACGCGTTGGAACTTGTTGCCCAAGGAAAGCCCTGGTCGTTCGATGCTGATGGCTCCCTGCTAAGACTCGTTACTGAAGCCAACCGCATCAAGCTGGCCCATTATTTCGATCCCTATCTCGCGATCCATACCAGCCAGGTCGATCCTCTCCCGCATCAGATCTCGGCTGTCTATGAGGAGATGCTGCCACGTCAGCCGCTGCGCTTCCTGCTCGCTGATGATCCAGGTGCCGGTAAGACAATTATGGCGGGGCTTTTCATCAAGGAGCTGATCGCCCGGAGTGATCTTGAGCGGTGTCTCGTCGTCGCTCCTGGCAGTCTTGTCGAGCAGTGGCAGGACGAACTTGGCCAGAAGTTCAATCTGGAATTCGACATCCTTTCTCGGGACATGATCGAGACGTCGCGATCGGCCAATCCCTTCGATGATCACCGCAATCTGATCGTACGCCTTGATGTACTGTCGCGCAGCGATGAGCTACAGGAAAAGCTCGCACGGTCGCAGGAATGGGACCTGATCATCTGCGACGAGGCGCACAGAATGTCTGCCACTTTTTTTGGCGGCGAAGTGAAATACACCAAGCGCTACCAACTTGGGCAGCGCTTGGGTGGAATATGCCGACACCTCCTCCTGATGAGCGCCACACCCCACAACGGCAAGGAACAGGATTTTCAGCTCTTCATGGCGCTGCTCGACGGGGACCGGTTCGAAGGTCGCTTCCGGGACGGTATCCATTTTGCCGATGCCGGAGACATGATGCGCAGGCTGACGAAGGAGGAGCTGCTCAAGTTCGATGGCCGCCCACTCTTTCCCGAACGACGCGCCTACACGGTCAAATACGAGCTATCCGATCTCGAAGCGGGCCTCTATGTGGCCGTTACGGATTACGTCCGCGATGAGATGAACCGCGTGCAGCGCTTCACGGATGCTGATGGCAAGAAGCGCAACAATGTCGGCTTTGCCCTTCAGATCCTTCAGCGGCGTCTGGCGTCCTCACCGGCTGCAATTTACCAGTCGCTAAGGCGGCGCCGTGAGCGGCTCGAGAATGAATTGGCAGAAGCGAGGCTGATTTCGCGCGGAGGCGCCAGCGGTATCGGTAGGCTCGATATCGCAACAGATACGCTCAGTAACATTGATGAGTTCAGCCAAGATGAAGTGGATGAGTTTGAACAGCTGATTTCGGCCGGCGCGACGATGGCTGAAACGATCGACCAGCTTGCTATCGAGGTCTCCACTCTCGAGCACCTTGAACAGATGGCTCTCGGTGTCCTGCGGTCAGGCCTTGATACCAAATGGACCCAGCTTGACCGGATCCTCGATGATGACCTGATGATGGACCCGGGTGGTAACAGGCGAAAGCTGATCATCTTCACTGAGCCAAAGGACACGCTGTTCTACCTGGCGGATAAGGTGCGCGCTCGCCTAGGCCGCCCAGATGCCGTCGAGGTCATCCATGGCGGCGTAACCCGAGAGGAGCGGCGGAAAGTCGTCGAGCGGTTCATGCAGGACCGTGACCTGCTTGTTCTGGTTGCGAACGATGCGGCGGGCGAAGGCGTGAACCTGCAGCGCGGCCACCTGATGGTGAACTACGACCTGCCCTGGAATCCCAATAAGATCGAGCAGCGCTTCGGGCGCATCCACCGGATCGGCCAGACGGTCACTTGCCATCTGTGGAACCTGGTGGCGGCCGACACACGCGAGGGCGAGGTCTATGCGCGTCTGCTGGAGAAACTGGAGGCTGCGAGAGAGGCCCTGGGCGGCCGCGTTTACGACGTTCTGGGAGAGCTCTTCGAAGGCACTGCGCTGAAGGACCTGCTGGTGGAGGCGATCCAGTATGGCGAGAGGTCGGACGTCAAGGAGAAGCTGCTGCAGCAGGTCGACGGCGCAATAGACCAGGATCACCTGCTCAAGTTGTTACAGCGCCGCGCGCTGACCGACGACACACTGCCGCAGGCCCGCGTCGAGGAACTGCGGATCGAGATGGAGCGGGCGGAAGCGCAGCGCCTGCAGCCGCATCATATCCAAAGCTTTTTCGTTGAGACGTTCCAGCATCTGGGCGGCAGGATCAGGCGGCGCGAGGAAGGGCGCTGGGAGATCAGCCACGTGCCGGTCGCGATCCGCGAACGGGACAGGCAGATCGGCACCGGAGCACCGATCCAGAAGCGCTATGAGCGTATCTGTTTTGAGAAGGCACATATCAACCAGCAGCCGGTTGCCGCTTTCGTCTGCCCAGGTCACCCGCTGCTGGAAGCGGTGATCAGCGTGGTCAGAGAACGCTACGAGCACCTGATGAAACAGGGCGCCGTGCTGGTCGACGATACAGACCAGGGCGAAGATCTATCGGCCATCTTCCTGCTTGAGCACAGCGTCCAGGATGGCCGGCCGACCAGCGCGGGCAAGCCCCACATCATCTCTGAAAAGATGCAGTTCGCGGCGGTGAAGGCGGATGGCTCGGTCACTAATGCCGGCATAGCACCGCATCTGAACCTCCGGCCAGCGACGGAGGAGGAGAAGAAAGCGGCAGAAATGCACCTCCGCGCCGACTGGCTGACCTCGGGGTTAGAAAAGGCAGCGGTCAGCTTCGCAACACTGGACCTTGCGCAGGCACATACTGCCGAGGTCAAGGCCCGCCGCCTTCCGGAAGTCGAGCGCGTGGAGCAGGAGGTGCGGGCGCGTCTGGCAAAGGAGATTAACTATTGGGATTCCCGCGCCTTCGAACTGAAAGAGGAGGAAAAGGCCGGCAAGAAGACCAGGCTAAACTGGCAGAATGCTCAGCGCCGCGCGGAGGATTTGGCGGACCGCCTCAGGCGCCGGCTTGCGCTCCTCGAGCAGGAGCGCTTCATCTCCTCCCGCCCGCCGCTGGTTCGTGGCGGAATGGTCGTCATACCCAGGGGACTTCTGGACAGCCTTTCGCCTGAAACGACGATACCACAGGAATTGTCAGAAGACCCCGCCGCCCGCCGGGAGATTGAGCTTGCCGCGATGCAGGCCGTGATGGATGCGGAGCGGGGCCTGGGCAATGTGCCGACAGACGTTTCCGCGCAAAAGGTCGGCTACGACATCGCCTCGTACGACCCAAATTCCAAGCACCTGCGCTTTATCGAGGTGAAGGGACGGGTAGACGGGGCTGATACGGTCATGATCACCCGACAGGAGATCATCACCTCGCTGCATGAGCCGGAGAAATTCATCCTGGCGATTGTCGAGGTGAATAAGGGTTTTGCCAATCAACCTCGCTATATCCGTGGGCAATTGTCAGGCCATGAGCCTGCATTCGATCAGACGGCGATCCAGTACAATCTGAAGCGTCTGCTGGAGCGGTCTGCGCACCCTTCATGATGATCGAATAGGCGCTTATTGTCGCCGATCCATGGATCCGGGCTGATTCTCGACGGCTCGAAGACCTGCGAGTTGCTGTCGACTCTTACATCGCATCGCGGTTGGTTCGGGTTGATCCGCTATGGTTCGGGGCTCGTTATCAGCGCCGCGTGGCTGGAAGGCGTTGGTGAGCCGCCTAGCGAGGCGCAGCTTCTCGCCAGCATGGACAGGCACCGCGTGCCTGAGCAGCGCATTCGCTCGGGCGCCATCGGCCGGCATTTTATCCCCTGGCACCTGTCAGAAGCGCGAACGCTTCCGTGTCCGGTGCCATACCGGCACCCGCCCGGCGCCGTGATCTAGGTTCGCCTGGAGCCCGAGGTTTCGGCCGCCGCAAGCGAGCAGCTTAGTGGCCATGGCCAGCCGGCGGCACTCTGAGGCACAATCGCCAGCCAAAACGATTCCGCTAGACAGAGCCGTGTCATGAGCACTCCCTACAAGAAGAAACTTATCGAGGTTGCGCTGCCGCTGGAGGCGATCAATGCGGCTTCGGCGCGGGAGAAGTCCATTCGGCATGGACACCCTTCGACGCTGCACCTCTGGTGGGCGCGGCGGCCGTTGGCGGCGTGCCGGGCCGTGCTGTTCGCCCAACTCGTAGACGACCCATCAGAATATACTGACAAGCTGCTGGCCGACCCGGCGATTCGCCGGCAGGCGGACGCCGACCTCGAACTGCGCCTAGTGGCCTGGCGGGACAGGAAGGCGGATGCGCAGGGCATCGTGCCGGATACGCCAGCACCGACGCTGGAAGACGTGGCGGTCGAGATCGAGCGCAAGCGGCTCTTCGCCATCATCGAGGACCTGGTGAAGTGGGAGAACTCGACCAACGAGGAGGTTCTGGAACGCGCGCGGGGCGAAATCCGGCGCAGCTGCGGCGGCGAATTGCCGCCGGTCTATGACCCTTTCTCGGGCGGCGGGTCGATCCCGCTCGAGGCGCAGCGGCTGGGTCTGCCCGCCTATGGGTCAGACTTGAACCCGGTGGCGGTGATGATCGGCAAGGCGATGATCGAGATCCCGCCGATGTTCAAAGACATGCCCCCCATCCACCCAGGCATCAAGGAGCGGTCATTCTACCGCAACGCCGAGGGGCTGGCCGAGGACGTGAAATACTATGGCGAATGGATGCGCGGATGCGCGTGGGAGCGCATCGGGCATCTCTACCCGCAAGTGGACCTGCCGAAGGAGTATGGCGACAGCAAGGCGACGGTGATTGCATGGATCTGGGCGCGGACGGTGCCGAGCCCGGACCCGGCCTTTGCGGATGTGCAAGTGCCGATTGCGTCAAGCTTCCTACTGTCCTCCAAGGCTGGGAAAGAGGCCTGGCTAGAGCCCATCGTAGACCGGCAGGCCAAGACGATCAGCTATCGCATCCGCCGGGGCGGGACCAAGGCCGAGTTGGTGGCGGCAAAAAAGGGGACCAAGGCGGGGCGCGGCGCGAATTTCCGCTGCCTGATATCGGATACGGCGATCACGCCCAAGCATATCACTTCGGCGGGCAAAGCAGGTGAGATGGGGCAGACCCTGATTGCCATCGTGGGCGAGGGCAAAGGGGGGCGTGTCTATGTCGCGCCAACTGCCGACCACGAAGCGCTTGCAATATCCGCCCGGCCCAAATGGAAACCCGATCAGCGCCAGCCGGACAATCCGCGCTGGTTCTCACCCCCGGCTTACGGGATGGAAACCTTCGGCGATCTGTTCACCGACCGGCAGCTTGTGGCGTTGAACACGTTCAGCGATCTGGTGCATGAGGCGCGGGCGCAGATCGAGGCCGACGCCCTGTGCCACGGCCTCGCCTCGGACCCCACCCCCCTTAGAGACGGCGGCAAAGGCGCCAAAGCCTATGCTGAGGCGGTAAGTGTGTATTTGGCGTTCGGACTCTCAAAAGCGACCGACTACCACTCATCGATAACGACGTGGCACAGTGGCCGTGAGATCATCCGCAATACGTTTGGTCGGCAAGCACTTCCAATGACTTGGGATTTTACCGAAGCAAACTTGTTTTCGGATTCGACAGGAAATTGGCTGAACTGCATCGAATGGGGAGTTAAGTCGGTCGGAGCGCTCGTGTCCGCTGCGAGCGGAACCGAGCGCCAACATGATGCCCAAACTGTCGACTACCCGACTGAAACTGTGATTTCCACGGACCCTCCCTATTATGACAATATTGGCTATGCTGACTTGTCCGACTTCTTCTTCTGTTGGATGAAGCCGATCACTCGAGACATCTATCCGGAAATTTTTGGAAGCATCGCGACACCTAAGTCGGAAGAACTCGTGGCAACACCATATCGCCATGGCGGAAAGGACGCCGCTGAAGCGTTCTTCTTGGATGGTATGCGAAAGGCAATCGCCAACATGGCTCGCCAGTCATGCGAGCGATATCCTGCAACCATCTATTATGCCTTCAAGCAAAGCGAGGTTGCGCAGGAGGGCATCAGTTCCACCGGCTGGGCCACCTTTCTGCAGGCCGTTGTTGGGGCCGGCTATGCCGTCGTCGGCACATGGCCGATGCGCACCGAGATGGCGAACCGGATGGTGGCCTCTGGCACCAATGCTCTCGCCAATTCCGTGGTCCTCGTCTGCCGCAGGAAGGTCGCGACAGCCGATACAATCACCCGCGCCGAGTTCATCCGTGCTCTGAAGCGCGAGCTCCCCCCGGCCATCGCCGAGCTTCAGGCCGCGAGCATCGCCCCGGCCGACATGCCGCAATCGGCCATCGGCCCCGGGATGGGCATCTTCTCGCGCTACACCGCCGTGCTCGAGGCCGACGACAGCCCGATGACGGTCAAGACTGCGCTGCGGTTGATCAACGCCGAACTCGACGAATATCTCGGCGGCATCCAGGGCGAGTTCGACGCCGACACCCGGTTCGCCATCACCTGGTTCGAGCAGAACGGCATGGGCAAGGGCGACTATGGCGTGGCCGATAATCTCGCTCGCGCCCGAGGCATCTCGGTTGAAAGTGTCAGGCATGCTGGTGTCGTCGAAAGCCAGGCAGGCAGGGTGCGAATCCTCAGTCGCGACGAATTGGACGAGCGCTGGGAACCTGACGCAGATGGGCACCTGACAATTTGGGAGTGCCTGCAGCAACTTGTCCGGTTGCACGAGCAGGAGGGCATCACCTACCAAACGGCGCTGCTACTGCTGAAGCTGGGCGAGAAGGGGGTGGCAGTAAAGGACCTGGCCTACTGCCTTTATGACATCTGCTCCAACAAGCGGAAGGATGCGAAGGAGGCGACGGTCTACAACGCGCTGATCGCTGACTGGACCGAGTTGACTCGGGAAGCCGCCGCCATCCAGGACATCGTCGGGGAACGACAGACGCAGATGTATTTCTGAGGGAGGGAGACGGGTGGCAAAGACCACGCGCCAGCACGTTTTTGAGGGTATGGAGCTGTTACCGGAGGGGCTGATCCGTTTCGTCGAAAAGCGCCTCGAAACTTCGCTGACCGGGCATTGGCAGGTCGCAGTCGTCGAAAGGGTTCAGGGACTAAAGCCAAATCGGGAAGGCAAGGTCGGATGGGACCAGCAGGGCCTGCTGAAAACCATGATGGCTTTCTGGAAGGAGGCCTTCGCTGACGTGCTGGGCCACTCCGAACGCTCGCACGTCTCCGAGCTGTTGGAGGTGCGCAATAGGCTCTCGCACAATGAAGGCTTCACCTACGATGATGCCGAGCGCGCGCTCGACACAATGCGCCGTTTGCTCGAGTCCGTCAGTGCCCGAGAGGTCGCGGAAAAGATCAGTGCCGCGCGCGACACCATTCTGCGTACCAAATATGCCGAGCTGGCCAGGAACGAGGAGCGGCGCAAGACCCAGCGCCTGGCAATCTCCGTAGAGACCGTGGCAGGCCTCCGTCCCTGGCGGGAGGTGGTGGAGCCACATCCAGACGTTGCGACTGGTGAATTCCAGCAGGCGGAGTTCGCGGCTGATCTTGCCAAGGTGCACAATGGCAGTGCGCCTGCCGAATATTGCAACCCTAAGGACTTTTTCGCACGCACCTATTTGACCGATGGCTTGAGCCGGCTGTTGCTCGGGGCGGCGACCCGGCTATCCGGTGGCGGTGGCGACCCGGTAGTAGAGTTGCAGACCAACTTCGGCGGCGGCAAGACGCACTCAATGCTGGCGCTTTACCATATGGCGGGGGGCACGCATGCCAGCGAGCTGACGGGTCTGGACCAACTTCTGGGCGATGCAGGCCTGAGCGTGCCATCAGGTGTGAACAGGGCCGTTCTGGTTGGCACGGCGCGCGGGCCGCAGGATTTGCTGGAAACTGGGGACGGCCGCAAGATCCGCACCTTCTGGGGTGAGATGGCCTGGCAGCTTGGCGGTGCCAGCGCTTTCGATATCGTCGCGGAGAACGACGCGAAGGGGATCGCACCGGGCTCGAACGTGCTTGAGACGCTCTTCAAGCAGTGTATGCCCTGTCTGATCCTGATCGACGAATGGGTCGCCTACCTGCGGCAGATCTACAAGGTCGAGGGGCTGCCTTCCGGCTCCTTCGACGCCAACCTGTCCTTTGTACAGTCGCTGACTGAGGCAGTGAAGGCGAGCCGGCAAACACTGCTGGTCGCATCGCTGCCGGCCTCGCAGATCGAAGTTGGTGGCGAAGGCGGGCAGGAAGCACTGACGCGCCTGAAGCAGACCTTCAGGCGCGTCGAGTCCTCCTGGCGGCCGGCCTCCCAAGAGGAGAGCTACGAGATCGTTCGCCGCCGGCTGTTCAAGGAAATCCCAGGCGACAAGTTTCACCATCGCGACAACACGCTGAAGCAGTTCGCCAAGCTTTATCGCGAGAACGGCAACGATTTTCCGCAAGGCTGCGCTGACGAGGATTACCGCCGCAAGCTGGAGAAGGCCTTCCCAATCCACCCAGAGCTGTTCGACCAGCTTTATACGAGCTGGGGCTCACTCGAAAAGTTTCAGCGCACGCGCGGCGTTCTGCGGCTCATGGCGCAAGTCATTCACGAGCTCTGGATGGCTAACGATGCCTCGGTGATGATAATGCCTGGCAGTGTCGCAGTTGGCTCAGCGCGCGTGGAGCCGGAACTGCTGCACTATTTGGATATGAGCTGGCAGTCGATCATCGCCGGAGATGTCGATGGCACGGCCTCCACGCCCTACAAGGTGGATCAGGGCGCCCCCAACCTTAACCGCTATTCCGCGACACGCCGCGTTGCGCGCTGCGTCTTCATGGGTACGGCGCCGCTGCAAGGGCAGGAGAACCAAGGGCTGGATGATAAGCAGATAAACCTAGGCGTGGTGCAGCCGGGAGAGCGGACGCAGATTTTCAGCGACGCGCTGCGCCGGCTGACCAATCAGGCCAGGTTTTTGCACGGCGATCGGGGCCGCTACTGGTACTCGATGTCGGCCAGCCTGAACCGGCTGGCGGTCGACCGGGCGGAGCAGATCGAGGAAGCCCTGGTCCTGATGGAGGTCGACAAGGCCCTTGTGACCTATATCAACAGCCTCGCCGATCGGGGGCATTTCGACACCGTGCAGATCGCGCCTGGTGTATCGGCGGAGGTTCCTGACGAGCCGGGCGGCGTTCGCGCTGTGGTACTGGGAATTGCGCACCTCCACACGGGGCGTGAGGGCTCCGTCGCCCTGGCGGAGGCTAAGGATATTCTGCTGCAGCGAGGCAGTGCGCCCCGCGTCAACCGGAACATGCTGGTCTTTCTGGCGGGCGAGCAGCGGCAGCTCGACAGCATCAAGTCGGCCATGCGCTCGATGCTGGCTTGGGGCGAAATCGTTCGGGATACCGAGCGGTTGAACCTGACGCAGAGCGACAGCGCCCTGGCGAAGGAAAAGCTGGCTGAGGGTCGGGAGACGCTGAAGACGCGTCTGAAGGAGGCCTGGTGTTACCTGCTCTATCCGGTGCAGGAGAGCGCACAGACCGATGTCGAGTGGCAGTCGTCCAAGATCCCGGCCCAGGACGGGTTGCTTGCCCGGGCCAGCAAGACGCTGGTCAGCGACGAAGGCCTGCTCATCGAGCTTGGACCGACCCGGCTGGACCGCGAACTGCAGAAGTACATCTGGAACGGCAAGGACCATCTGTCGCTAAAGGATCTGTGGGAATACCTGAACCGATACACCTATCTGCCGAGGTTTAAGGACCAGGGCGTATTGGTGCGCTGCGTTCAGTCCGCCATCGGGGACATGCTGCCTGGGCCGTTCGCCTATGCCGAAAGCTGGGATGCTGCGACCGGCTATGCTGGGCTGGTGATTGACCATGGAGGTCACGCGGCCGTGTCGGTGAACTCGGAGTCGCTGATCGTCAGGCCGGAGGTCGCGGAGGCAAACAGACCGGCGCCGCAGGAGGCACTGGGCAAGGCGTTAGTGCCGGGAGAGCCAGCCGGCCCGCAGGGTGGTGCGAGCGAAGGCGAAGTACCAACACAACCTGCTGAGAAACAGCCCACTCGCTTCTTCGGCTCGGTGAGGATCTCACCTGACAGGCCGGCGAAAGAGATGCATCAGATTGTCGAGGCGATCGTCGAGCAATTGACCACAGTCTCAGGTAGTGAGGTGACCCTTACCCTTGAGATCGACGCCGAGGTGCCTGACGGTCTAGACCGGGCGAAGGTGCGGACACTGATAGAGAACGCGAATACGCTTGGTTTTTTGGATAAGTCAGTGAGCTGACGTGGAGCCTGGCGCGCGTCGGCAAAACTCGTTCCGTGAAGAACGGTGTAAAACGTGTGTAACCGCGCGCAGACCGTTCCGGCAATGTTCGGTCTTCAGCGGTAATGACTTCGGGTGGGTGAGCACGCTCTATCGAACGATTCCAACGGTTTCCGATTATGCTGGGATAAATCGCCAAGTCGCAGCAGAAACCTGAAAATCCGCGTGTCGGTGGTTCGAATCCGCCCCTGGCACCACTTGTTCAGATTTTATGCCCATATTATTTGGGAGAGGGTTCGAAAACTGTTCGAACCGGCGTGCCTGGTTTCCTATGTTCTTGGGAACGCTTAGGTCCGGCTGATTTGTTCACCCGGTCCGTTGCCCCATCGTATATCCATGCGCCCGTCGCGGTCGCACGATGCGATGATTTCCTTCAGCTGGGGTGCGTCATGCCTCCACGGCTTTGCGGTAGAGATGCCATGTCGCATGGCCAAGAACGGGCAAGACGATTGTTAACCCTAGGAAAAAGGGAACTGACGCGATCAGCAGTGCGCAAACAACGACCAAACCCCAGATTGCCATCGTTACTTTGTTTTCCAGAACAACCCTGACGGATGTGGCCGTCGCCGTCACGACGTTGACACGGCGATCAAGAAGCATCGGAAAGGAAACGACGCTGAGCGTGAACACGGCAATGGCGAAGATCAAACCGACACCGCTTCCGACAACAATCAACAGCCAGCCCGCGCCAGTTCCAAGAACCTGCTGAAAGAACGGACCGACCCCCGGTGGCGGTGCGCTACCGAAAATCTGACCGTAAATGCTGTAGGCAACGATCAGCCAGGCAAAGTAAATCGTCATCAAGACCGAGCCCAGTAGGACTATTGAGACGATATTGCTTGATCGCAGGACGCCGAGCAGGTGCCGCCGCGAGATTTCAAGGCCACGTTCGCGTCTTCGGCTCAGCTCATACATGCCCAACGCCACAAACGGGCCGATGAGTGTGTAACCGGCCAGGAGAGGAAAAATTAACGGCAGCACCGACTGGTCGGAAGCAGCGCGAGCAAAGACAATTCCGAGGATTGGGTAGATCAGGCAAAGAAAAATCAAGTGAGTTGGAATGGCCTTGAAGTCTTCAAAACCCCTCTCCAGAGCAACTCCAATGTCTACAAGGCCAATGGTTCGAACCGCCGGGTGATGAAGGTCAATAATGCGACCTTCCACAATCGTATTTTCACCAGCCATGGCCATCGCTCCCCAGGATGATTGGATCGGCAATCATTTGTCTGTCGAAGTTACGCGCAGCTCCTACTAAGCCCCTAATCGAAAAGCTCTCTATCGAATTATTATACGCTCCTTAAGAGAATTTGTCGCCTTGGTATGAACTTCTAAACAATAGGCCCTGGTGAGTGGGAATGACTTGGCAGATCCGTTGCCCAGGGGAGCCAAGAGTGCGGGTTTCGTCCGCCAAACTCCTGGCGCAATAGTCATTGAGACACGCAATAGCGCGTTGAAATATTTTCACTAATTGCCAAGAGTTAGGTGCACTGAGGACTACTGCTTCGTACGCAAACGATGTTCTTTGCGCACCATCCACGATCGCAGTTGACGCTTCGGGCTGGCTCTCTCACAATTTGGTTAGCGCAGTCGGCGAAATGTCGATTGAACCCAACGGGAGGAAGAAATTCATGAAGGGCAATCTTAGAAGCACCGCGCGCGCGTTGCTTGTCGCCGGTGTTTCCGGCGCGGCGATGCTGAGCGCCGCACCGGCATTGGCGGTCGAACTCGACCTGATGATCAGCGACGTCGATGCCAAGGCGAATATCGTTCAGGAGCTGGCCGAACGGTATGCCGCGGAAAATCCGGACGTCACCATCACACTGAATGTCGTGGGCTATAACGTGATCCGCGAGCAGCTGCCGATTCAGCTCGAAGCCGGTTCGGGCCCTGACCTGGCCTTCGTGACCAATCTGGGCGGTCTCAACCCCCACTATGTCGACCTGACGCCGCATGTCGATGCGGACGCCTGGGAAGCGGCCTATGGTTCCGTGTTGCCGTGGTATCGTGCCGGTGCACCGGATGGGATTTTCGGCTTCCACACAGAAATGACGGTGACCGGTCCTTACGTGAACCTGACCATGTTCGAGGAAGCCGGCGTGGACGTGCCTGAGCCGGGTGCGACCTGGGAAGACTGGGCCGAAGCGACACAAGCGGTCATGGACGGCACCGGCAGCTATGCCGGCATGGTGATGGACCGGTCCGGACATCGCATGGCGGGCCCGGCGATGTCCTATGGCGCCGCTTATTTTGACGGCGACGGCAACATCGTCGTTGATGACGGTTTCAAAACATTCTCGCAGATGATGCTCGATTGGCATGCCTCGGGGCTGATGCCGGCGGACATTTGGCCGGCGGTTTCGGGCAGCAAGTACGCCAACGGTAACGAGATGTTCTTTAATCAGGATGTGCCGTTCTACATGTCCGGTTCGTGGAACACCGGCAACGTGCAGACCAATGTGGACGACAAGTTTGACTGGACTGTCGTTCCCGTGCCTTGTGGTCCGGCCGGCTGCGGCATCATGCCGGGTGGCGCTGGCCTCGTCGCTTTCAAGAGCGGCGATGCGGAAGCTGAAGAAGCATCGGCCAAGTTCGTCGCCTGGATGGGTGAAACGGAACAGGCGCGGGAGTGGTACACGCGCACCTACGCGATCCCGGCCCATGCCGAATTGCAGGCCGAAGGGTTGGATTATGCCGGCGCCGGTGCCTCGCAGAGTGTGGCTGACGGGCTAGCTGCCTTTACGGCCATGGCTGCCGCTGCGGCCGAGCAGACGCCACAGGCCTATGCGCTTCAGGGCAATCCCAACAACTTCGTTATCTTCAACGCCACGACTCAGTACCTCGCGGCTGCGATGAACGACGAGCTATCGCTCGATGAAGCGATTGCCAAGATCGAGGAAGAACTGGCCACCAACGCCAATAACTGAGCCCACAACGCGGCGGAGCCGGGGTTTGAAACATAAATCCCGGCTCCCCGTGATTGACGGCAGGTCAACTGCCGCCGGGACACGGTAAATCATGACACTCGCAGGCATTCTGATGACAATCGTCGGCCTCTTTTGGGTCGGCGGCGGTACCGTTTGGCTGCTCACCAAGCGGCGCTATCGGCTCTATCAAACGCCGCAGTTCTTTATGGATCTGCTGGGGTTCCCCGTGGAGTTGGCCCAAAGCGTGTGGGGCCGCGGCGGGGTTCCGTACGCGCTGTTGTTGCCCAACATGCTGATCTTCGGGCTGTTCACCTTTGTCCCGATGATCCTGAATTTCTACGTCTCTTTCACCGGCGGCTCGTCGATATCGCTGTTCGACCGACCCTGGCTGGGTTGGAGCAATTACGGCGAAATATTCGACTGCGAGAGCATCTTCGAGCCCAAAAGCTGCACCAACGCGGGCTTCAATTTCTGGACTGGGATGTTCAACACGCTCTGGTTCGTGTTCGTGCAAGTGCCGATCCTGTGCACCGTCGCCCTGGTCACTGCGCTGGTGGTCAACAAGAACATTAAGGGGCGCGGCTTCTGGCGGGCGATGTTCTTCTATCCGGTCATGCTGTCGCCGGTCGTCATCGCCAACATCTGGAACTGGGTCCTGCACCGGAAGGGCGCGCTGAACGAGGTGATCGGCAGCACGAGCGCCTCGCTGACCGGGCTCGCCGGCATGACGGGGTTCGACATTGTCGTGACGGTCATTTTCGCCGTCATCTTGATGGTGGTGAGCGAGCGCGCGCTGCGGTCATCGGACGAGCCGTCCTTTGCGTGGACCGCCGTCTTTGCCGTGCTGTTCGCGCTGCTGTTCACCTGGGCCAATCCGCTAAGTCTAATTGGCATGCAGGGCAGCGTCTGGCTGGGCCTGCTGCTTGGTGCGTTGCTTTGCTGGATCGTGGGAAGTGGGCAGAGATTTGCCCGCGCTGCGATTTTTGTCTTCTGTATTCTATCTGTCCTCTTGCTTCTGTCGATTCAGTTCGATTCCGTTTTCGATTTCGGCCGTTACCGTCCCATCAACTGGCTGGTCACGCCGAAGACAAACTGGCCCTTCTTCTGGCTGGTCTTCGTCTTCTGCTGGAGCCATATGGGCTTCTACATGCTGATCCTGTTGGCAGGGCTGCAGGCTATCCCGAGCGACCTGTACGAAGCCGCTAAAATGGATGCGACCAAGCCGTTCCGGGCCTTCTGGCGCATCACGCTGCCGCTGGTCATGCCGACGCTGACGGTCGTGATCGTGCTGAGCCTGATCCGAAGCTTTCAGATCTTTGACGAGGTCTATCTGCTGACCGGGGGCGGGCCCGGGCGAGAGACTTTTATGATCGTCCAGAACATCTATGAGATCGCCTTTACCAACAACAATCCGGACTATGGCGAGGCGGCGGCTGGCTCAGTGCTGATGGCGATCGTCATCGCCGTCTTCACCTTCTTCCAGCTCTGGATTACCCGCCGGCAATCGGATCTCTGAGCCATGAACCGCGTCGCAACCTTCCTCACCAGAACGGCCGGAAACCGAGATACGGCGGACCGGTTCGGCATCACCGATTTTCTGGCTTACGGCTATCTTGTGCTGGGTGTGCTGATCATCCTCGTGCCGGTTCTGTGGACCTTCTTGAGTTCGGTTAAGCCGGAACGGGCCGTCGACAGTTTCGACACGCGGCTTCTGCCCATCGCCCAGATATCGGCCGAGGTCGAGGGCCAGGGCACCAAGTCGGTGTGGGAGTATGAGGCCGAGGACGGCACGGTCACCGATGTCTACAAGGCTGGGCCAACGCGCAAGATCACGGACGTTGCCCCGATCGATGATCCTGAGGCGGTCATTCAGGTGGAGCGGGACAGGCTTCAGCCGTCCGAGGAAATCCGGGTTGCCACCGAGAACTACCTAGACCCGCTGCTGAAGCGGAACGGCCAGGAGAATTTCACGTTCAACGTCTACCTGTTTAATTCGGTTTTCGTAACGGTCGCCGCCACCGTTATCACGCTGATCATCAATGCAATGGCGGCATTCGCCTTGTCGAAATACAAGTTTCGTGGTCGGCTGACCTTTACGATATTGATCGTGGCGACGTTGCTGATTCCGTCCTCGATCATTCTGGTGTCGCTGTTCTTCGTGGTTTGGTCCTTCGGTATCTTCGGCTCGCTGTGGGGCGTTATCATCCCAGCGGCGGCGACGCCGACGGGCGTCTTCCTGCTTCGTCAATACATGCTGACCATTCCGGACGAGTTGCTTGAGGCGGCGCGTATGGATGCGGCCAGTGAGTGGCGAATTTTCTGGCGCATTATCATGCCGCTGTCGCTGCCGGCGTTGAGCGTTCTGGCCATTCTCAGCGTGATCTGGCGCTGGAACGATTTCCTCTGGCCGTTGATCGTGCTGATTTCCGACCCGGCGCAGCACACGCTGCAGATCGGCCTGACCACCTTCTCGGGCGAGTTCGACGTCGATTTCCACTACATCCTGGCCATGACCGTGGTCTCCCTGATTCCCATCACGCTGGTGTTTGTCTGGCTGCAACGCTTCATCACCACCGGCATCGCGACAACGGGCTTGAAATGAGCGAAGGGCTCCATGCACTCGAACTAAAGGACATCCGAAAGTCATTCGGGACGGTGGATGTCATCCATGGCGTCGATCTGGAAATCGAGGAGGGCGAGTTCGTCGTCTTCGTCGGACCCTCGGGCTGCGGTAAATCCACCTTGCTGCGCCTGATCGCCGGGCTTGAGGATCCGACATCTGGCGACATCATCCTGAAGGGCAAGCGTGTCAACAGCGTCCCGGCATCGGAGCGCGGGCTGTCAATGGTGTTCCAGTCCTATGCGCTTTATCCGCACATGTCGGTCCGCGCCAACCTGTCCTTTGGGCTGGAAAACTTCCGCATGGCGCGGGATGAGATCGCCCGCCGTGTCGACGCGGCGGCAAAGCTGCTGCAGATCGACCAGCTTTTGGAACGGCGGCCGGGCCAGCTTTCCGGCGGTCAGCGCCAGCGGGTCGCCATCGGCCGGGCCATCGTGCGCGAGCCGATCATCTTCCTGTTTGACGAACCGCTGTCGAACCTCGATGCCGAACTCAGGCTACAGATGCGGGTGGAGATCTCGAACCTGCATGCCGAGCTTGGCAACACGATGATTTATGTTACCCACGACCAGATCGAGGCCATGACCATGGCCGACCGGATCGTCGTCTTGCGCGGTGGCAATATTGAGCAGATCGGCAAGCCGCTGGACCTCTATAATCACCCTGCCAACAAGTTCGTGGCTGGGTTCATTGGCGCCCCGCAGATGAATTTTTTGAAGGGTTCGCTCGACGGCGCCGCCCTGAAACTCGATAGCGGCATGGCGCGGGACGTGCCGGTGCGGGATCGGGCCGCCAACCAACCGGTCACGCTGGGCATTCGGCCCGAAGCCATCGGCGTTTCGCTGGATGGCCATGGCGACGACACGGTAAAGGTGCAGAATTTCGAACAGCTGGGCGCCGTGACCTACATCTATGCGACGTTCGACAATGGCGAGCGGTTGACGGTCCAACTGGGCCAGCAAATCCCGCTCGAGCGCGGTCAGACCATTGGCGTGTCGTTCAACCCTGATGATTTTCACATATTCGCGGGTGAGGGCGAGCAATCCCTGGCAATGACGCAATGATGCGCTGCGCCCTGATCGGCCTTGGCATGGTCTCGCGCACATATGGGGATGCGTTCCGAAACTCTGCTACTGTTTCGCTCGCAAAAATCCATGCAAGGAGCGCGGAAAGCAGGGCTGCCTTTCTAACAGATTTTCCAGAGTTGAAGGCTGAGGCGGCCGAGGACCTTGCCGCGGTTGCGGACGACCCATCTATCGATTTTGCCATCTTGGTTACGCCGCCCAATGCGCGGATGGAGATCGTTGAGCGGCTTGTGACAGCAGGCAAACCCGTCTTGATGGAAAAGCCGGTCGAGCGGACTTTGCAAAACGCGACTGCGCTGGTGGAGATGTGCGAGGGCGCGGGCGTGCCGCTGGGTATCGTGTTGCAACACCGGGCGCGTCCAATCGTTGCGGACTTGAAGCGCGTGATGCCCAACTTAGGCCCATTAACGGCCGCTGAGATCAACGTGCCTTGGTGGCGACCCCAGGCCTACTACAACGAACCGGGTCGGGGCACATATGCTCGCGATGGCGGTGGCGTGCTGATCAGTCAGGCAATCCACACGCTTGATCTGATGCTCTCGCTGACGGGGCCAGTGGCGCAGGTAACCGCGATGAGTGCGACCAGTGGCTTTCACGAGATGGAATCCGAGGATTTTGTCTGCGCCGGTTTGACCTTTGAGAATGGCGCCGTCGGCCAGCTCTTTGCGACGACCGCCAGTTTTCCTGGTCGGGGAGAGACGATCACGCTGCATTTTGCACACGGGTCCGTTGGGCTTGAGGCCGGCGTGCTGACCATCAACCGGCAGGACGGAACCAGCGAGACGATCGGACAGGCGGCGAGTTCGGGTGCAGGGGCCGACCCCATGGCGTTCACCAGCGATTGGCATCGTACCGTCATCGAGGATTTTGCCGACGCTGTTCGGGACGGGCGGCCGCCGCTGGTGCCCGGGCGCGATGCGCTGCAGGTGCATCGATTGATCGCCGCTTTGGAAGCGTCGGCACGTGATGGCAAGCGCGTTGCGGTGGCGGACATCTGATAAGTGGCCAACCGTCGGTATGAAGGGCTGCCAGACCTTCCGCTGGTTGGCCGGCAAGAAGGCAACTAGGAATGACAATTAGAGTTTGCGTTGTCGGCGCTGGGATCGGCGCTGCCCATCTTGATGGTTATGCGGAGCTACCAGACCGTTTCTCGGTCCATTCGGTCTGCGACATTAATGAAGCCCGCGGGCGTGCTCTGGCCGACGAGCATGGCGTCGGATTTACAAGTGATCTCAACACCATCCTCGAGGATCCGGCGGTCGATCTGGTAGATATTTGTCTGCCGCCGCATTTGCATCTTGAGGTTTGCCTGGCGGCCCTTGATGCTGGCAAGAAGGTGATCTGCGAAAAGCCGTTGGTTGCTTCACTTAAGGAAGTCGACCTGTTGGCCGAGAAGCTGCGCCAGACCGACGGCTTTCTTTCACCGGTCTTTCAGTATCGCTTTGGGCTCGGCACCGCGCAGCTTCGTGCGCTGATTGACGCGGGCTTGGCCGGCAAGGCCTATGCCGGAACATTGGAGACTCATTGGGACCGCCCGGCGAGCTACTACGACATCGATTGGCGCGGCACGTGGGCCGGTGAGCGTGGTGGCGCTATCCTTGGTCATGCCATCCATATTCACGATCTGTTGCCATCGATGCTCGGCCCCGTTGCCAGCGTCTATGCGGAACTGGCAACGCGTGTGAACAAAATCGAAGTCGAGGATTGTGCAGCTTTGTCCATTCGTATGGAAAGTGGCGCTCTGATCACGTCGTCCGTCACCCTGGGCGCGGCTGAGAACACCAGTCGCATGAGGCTGATGTTCGAAGGATTTACTGTTGAGTCCGACCATGCGCCCTATTCGCTGGCCGAAAAAGGCTGGCGCTTTGTGGCGCGAACCCCGACTGCTCAGGCGGAGATCGATGATGTTCTGGCGGGTGTCGCTGACGTCAAGCTAGGCTATGCGGGCATGTTCGATGCAATCGCGAGTGCTCTAGACGGTGATGGAAGGGACTATGTCACGTTAGAGGATGGACGCCTTTCCCTCGAATTTGTCACCGCCGTTTACGCGTCCGCACGGTCGGGAAAAGCGGTTCGCCTGCCGTTGGGGGCTGACCATCCACTTTACAAAAGCTGGCTTCCTGAGGGAACTACTGACGATTGATCAGCAGTCATTTTTGTCACCGGTAATCTGAAACTCAATTAAAAGTAGAATGTTAGATCATTACAAGGCGAGTATTTTTATATGTAGGCCAACAAAAGGCCAACTAAAATCAGATAGAAGTTAGTTCACTTTACGGTTTCATAATCAGTTACTATACAATTCGCGTTTGTGCGTGATAGCCTGGTATCGATACGGCGGTAAGGCCCAACTCCACACCTCACCATGTTTGTTGAAGATACGGATTTTCAGCGGGAACGGCTCCCGACGACCCTCGGGCACTTGCTCGGCTACTGGGATAGAATTAGGGGTGACCGGCTGATCCCAAGCCGGAAGGACTTTGATCCTGTTGATATTCCTAGGCTTTTGCCGCACGTCATTCTTGTCGAGGTGTTGCGCAACGAGCTTGACAAGACCTTCCAAGACTTCAAGTTCCGCCTCATCGGCACTCATGTCGAAGAACGTATGCGCGATCGGTATACTGGTCGCAGGCTGTCGGAAATCGAGGGTAAGGTGCCGGGTTCCGACGTTTGGGAAACCTACTGCGCGGTTAAGAAAGAAAAGAAGCCTAAAGCAATCTCTTTAAACTATGTTGGGCCAATGGAGAACGTGAAAGAGTCCAGGGAAATATTTCTTCCATTCTCGTCTGGCGGTTATCAAGTCGATTTCATTTTGGTTGGATTGATATTTGAATAAGGTTGTTAACTTCGAGGCGGGGTCCTACGGTGCCGGTGGCAGTTTGCGCGGTTCATAGAATTTCGAGGCAATGGCTGTCACGTCTTCATCGCGGAAGAGACCCGGAAGTGTCCATTGCGGTTTATCACCTGCAAAAAGATCAAGAAATGCGATGCTTAGTGAGCTGTCGTCTTTGATGTTTTCTTTGAAAGACCACCAGGTCTGAATTTTCGAAAGTTCGGGGGCGATCCTCTGTTCTTCGTGAAAATCCTGATCGAGCACGGCCGAGCGCACATTTAGGCAGTAGGCGACATACACATACCCTTCCGGCCAGAAGTAGGCCGGGTTGGTGTCGTCAGATTCTTCCGGTTTCCCCGTAACCGTCACGGGTTTGTGCGTAATCAGGGTACGCAGCATCAAACCGGCGGCAAACCCAACATAGCCGCGGCGGCTTGCCGGATTGGTTGGTTTTTGCGCATCGAAAGCCCGCAGCCATTCAACAAAGGCCGCGGCCAGCTTCTTTTCGTCGATCTTGAATGCGACGCCGGTTTCTTCAGATATCCGGTCGACTTCATTGTGGAAGGATAGCTTGAACCAGCGCAGCCGGCGAACCGTCTTGCGGATCGGCTGGTCCTCATGATCCAAAATTTCGATTGCCGCGTTCGACATCGGCTTGGCTTAAATGGCGCCCACATAGGAGGAGAAGAGGCTGCTCAGCCGACCTTCATCCTTGCCCGCCTCGGCAATCTCCGCCTCAAGCGACACCGATACATCGATGCAGATGGCCAGGATTTCATCCTCATTGTCCCTGGGGGCATCGCGTTCGACCAGCATCCAAAGCAATACCGCAAAGCGGGCGACAGCGACAGGGCCAGCATCCTCTGGACCCATGCCAAGGCCGGTCCCTGGCGCGACACCAATGGCCTGGTTTTTGCCCAGTGCGACGAACAGCCGGGCCGCTCTGTCATAGGGGTCGCTGGGCGCGTCAGCCTTGCGCGCCACCGATCGGTAGGTGTTGGCCGATAGGACTTCGCTGACAATATAGCGGTCGGATTCCAGCCGCTCGAACCCGTAAGAAAGCCCCCGGGCAAACGCCTTGGCGAACAGGGCGGCCGCGTCATCGCGGTCCATAATGTCCACGAGTTCGGCAGAGCGATCCTTGCCATCACCATTTCCCCGCCGCATCTCGGCCCCGCTGCTGTACGCAAGATCTCGGGCCTGTTGAGCGAAATCGCCCAACACAGAGGACATATCCTTGGCCATGCCACGCAACGGACTGGGAAGCCTGCCGCCCAAAGGTTCAAGGCGGCTCGACGCCTTGCGAACGATGGCATAGGCACCGCGCAATATGTCCCTGGCCGGCAGTGCTAGCTGTCTGCCGCGAGGGAATATGTGCCGTCGCTCCACCATCAGGTCCTTTCGAGCGCCGCAAATAGGCGCTGAGACGATCTTAGCTCTTTACGGGCGTCTGTTCCATGAACTCGAGGGTTGCTTCAAGCGAGGATACGACGGCTTGCGATCCTAGCCCCATGGCATTTTGAGCCGAGGCCGCTTGTCCCAGGCGAACGCAATCCTCCATGGATTTGCCCAGGTGCAGGCCGGTTGCGAAACCGGCGTTGAAGCAATCCCCGCAACCGCAGGTGCAGACGACGTCAATCTTGTATGCAGGAATATGGAAACGCGCGCCTGATTTGTCACGGTAAAGTGCGCCATCGGCGCCCAAAGTCAGGATCACCGCGCCGGTTCCCTGGTCCAGCAAGAACGAGGCGATATCGTCAAAATCCGATAGGCCGGATAGGGCCATCGCCTCCTCCTCGGAGGGCATGAAATAGTCGGTGTTTTCCAGCAGGGGTGCGACCAACGGCATGTCGTCCGGCGTGGAGGCAAAGACGTCGAGCGTGGTCGTGCACCCGCGGGCTTTTGCTTCGGCCATGACCTCGGCAGTGCGGCCTTTGTCCATCCGATCCATCAAGCCGACGCCACCGACATGTAGGATTTTGGTGTCGACCACGCGGTCGATGGTTTCGTCGGTGACCAGGAAGCCGCCGGTTGCCCCTTTTTTGTGGAGGGCCGGGCGCGCGCCGTCAGGGCGGGTTGTGACGATGGAGGAAGAGGTCGAGAACCCTTCGCACACCTCCATATTCGCGACATCGACCCCGAAATGGCGCAGTTTGGCCAGCACCCAGTCGCCCATGTCGTCCGGCCCGACGCCGCCCACGGCCTGAACCGTTAGGCCATGTTTGGCGGCAACAATGGCTGCGCTGCCGGCGGCCCCGGATACGGCCAGGGTCAACTCGTCGATAAAGTAGGTGTCCGCGCCTGGTGGAATTTGATTCACCGGCCGGCCAAGGCAATCGAAGGTGTAAAACCCGATGGAGGTGTAATCGAACGTCATGGTCCGCTACCTCACCCGCACGCCTGAGCCGCTGTCGAACAGGAATAAGCGGTCCAAGTCGAACGCGACTTTTTCTTCGACATCCAGGTCCGAGCGGTAGGCGCGGTCCGCCTTGACCTCGATCACCTTGTCGCCAGCCTTCATGGTCAGGAAGGTCAGATCGCCAGTGGGTTCGACGCCATAGACCTGACCGGTCAGATGAGTCGTGTCGCTGGCGAGGTAGCAGTCTTCGGGGCGAATGCCCAAGGTGATCGGCCGGTCCGACGCAATGCCGGGGCAGGGGACTTCGATGCCGTCGGCCCTGAACACGCCTCCGCTGACATGCCCTTCAATCAGGTTCATGGGAGGCGATCCGATGAAGCCGGCGACAAAGGCGTTGGCTGGATCGGAATAGATCTCATCCGGTGTGCCGATTTGCTGGATCGTGCCGCCCTCCATGACGACGATCCGATCGGCCAGGGTCATGGCCTCGATCTGGTCGTGGGTCACATAGACGGTGGTGATCTTCAACTCGCGCTGGATGTGCTTGATCTGAACCCGCATGGCTTGACGCAGCTTGGCGTCCAGGTTCGAGAGCGGCTCGTCCATCAGGAAGGCCTGGGGCGCGCGAACGATGGCCCGAGCCAGGGCTGCGCGTTGGCGCTGACCGCCCGAAAGGGCAGCCGGCTTGCGGTCGAGAAACTCCGAGAGCTCCGTCATTTCTGCCGCTTGCTGCACCAGCTCCTGTTGGCGGGGCTTTGGAACGCCGCGCATGCGCAAGGGAAAGCGGATGTTCTCGTAGATCGACATGTTCGGGTAGAGGGCATAGCCCTGGAACACCATGGCCACGTCTCGGTCGCGGGCGTCGACATCGTTGACCAGCTCGCCATCCATGCGGATTTCGCCCTCGGTCGGCTGTTCGAGGCCAGCGATCATGCGCATGGTTGTGGTCTTGCCGCAGCCGGAGGGGCCGAGAAAGACAACCAGCTCTTCGTCGTTGATTTCGATGTTGACGTCGCGCACGCCCCAGAAGTCGCCCCACTTCTTTTGGATGCCCGAAAGCTCGATTCTTGCCATAGACCCTATCCTTTGACGGCGCCCATGGTCAGGCCGCGGGACAAATGTTTTTGGATGGCGATGACCACCAGGAAGACCGGAACGAAGGCCAGGAACGCGACCAAGGCGATGGCGTTGTAGATCACGCCATCGGAGCCGCCGGTGAAGTTCGCCAACGCGACCGACATGGTGTAGGCGTTCGGGGTCGATGCGATCAGCAGCGTGAAGAGGAACTCGTTGATCGCAAAGATCATGGCGATCACCGAGGCGGTGATTATGCCCGGCAGGATGGCGGGGATGATGATCTCCCACAAAATCCGCAGGTCCGAGGCACCATCGGTGCGTGCGGCATCCTCCAGCTCTTTCGGAATGTCGAGCATGTAGGAGCGGATGATCCAGGTCACCAGGCTGAGATTGATCGCCGCATAGACCAGCATCAGGGCCCAGATCGTGTCGAGCAGGCCGGCGTTGCGGAACAGGAAGAAGATCGGAATCGCGACGATGGCCGGCGCCATCATGCGCGTGGACAGGATGTAGAAGCCGATATCGTCCCGGCCTTTAAACTCGTACCGCGACAGCGCGAACGCGGCCGGGATGGCGAGCACAAGGTCGATGATCACCGAGCCGATGATGGCCAGGACTGAGTTCCGCAAATATCTGGCCATCGGCCAGTCTTCCCAGATCATGTGCCAGGCATCGAGCGAGAAAGTCGGCCAATAGACTGGTTGGGGGGTGATGATCTCCACCCGAGGGCGGAGCCCGATGGACAGAAACCACAGGACGGGCACCACGCAGAACATCGCCCAAGCGCCCAGGATGAGATAGCGAACCAGAAGGTTTTCGCCGCCGGATCTGCGGATCGATGCCATGGATCAGGCCCTCGCCGAGACAAAGGCGCGCTTCACGACAAGCTGCGCGATGATGATGGTCAGGATCAGCATGATGACCGAAGCGGCGGAGGCATAGCCGAAGTTGAAGAACTTAAAGCCGGTTCGGTAGATGAAGTAGCTGATGGTTTCCGTCCCGAAGGCGGGTCCGCCCTTAGTGACAATGAAGACGTTGGTGAACATCGTCGTGATGTCGATGCCCCTGAGGATGAGGGCGACGGCGATCACCGGCCGCATCAGCGGCAGCGAGATGTTCCAGAAGATGGCGACCCAGGAGGCGCCGTCGAGCCGGGCGGCCTCCTCCACCTCCTCGTCCTGGCCTTGCAGGGCGGCGACGAAGATGATGAAGAGGAATGGCGTCCATTGCCAAACATCGGCGAGAATCAGCAGGCCCCGGCTCATCCAGACCGATGATTGGATGGCGAGGTTTTCCTCGATCAGGCCGATCCGAATGAGAATGTCCGAGAAGACCCGGGCGTCGAGAAAGGACAGCTTGTAGATGAACGCCACGGCCGAGGGCATGAACAGCATCGGAACCAGAAAAACGATCCGCCAGCCCTGAACCCAGGGATCCCGATAAGCGAAGAAGGCGAGCGTCAGCGCCAACACGCATTGCAGCGTCAGCGAGATGGACCCGATCAGCAGCGTGTTCCACAGCGCGCCCCAGAACTGATAGTCCTGGAATAGGTTGACGTAATTATCGAATCCGACCGGCCGCCAGGGGCCGAATTTGACGGCGTGAAAGCTTTGAATGATGGCGTAAACGCCGGGGTAAAGCGTGATCAGAAGCAGATAGAGAACAGCCGGCGCGACCAACAAGTAGGGGAACCACGTCCTGAGCCTCTTGCTCCTCCGCTTGAACTGCGATTTAGCCGGAGCCGGGGCGACCGAAGTCGCCCCAGCGTCCCGCAGGGAGGAACCACTCATTCCTTATTCCTACGTCCTTCTATCGGTCGCGCTTTAGGCGGACTGATCAGAACGGCAGGTCTTTGCCCTCGCCGACATAGAGACCAGGCTCCGCAGCGGCATACTCTACAGGATCGGCGCCCGCGTAGAAGCCGTTCTCGGTCATGATCTGCTTGACGGCGGCGGCGGCGTTGTCCAGCGCCTCCTTGGCCGTGATCTGACCGACGACGGCGCGGTTGATCTCGTTGCCGATCGCCTGCTCGATGGGGAAGGCCCCCGGCAGCCGCGGTGAGCACCAGGCGTGGTCGAGGCTGTCGCCCCAAACCTTGGCCGGCTGCGAGACGGCTTGCAGGTTGTCGTTGGTGAGAACCGAGCGATACCCCGGTGCGACACCGTTCGCGTTGGCTTCGTTCATCGCCATGATCGAGGCGGTCGTCAGGAAGCCGAGCATCAGGAACGCGCCTTCCGGGTTCTGGGCCGAGGCAGAGACGCAGGAGGTCGAGCCAGCGATGTTCGGCGGCGCAAAGCGGCCACCTTCGATGCGCGGCTCGTAGATCGTGACGAAGTCATCAACGATCTGCGACTGGTCCGGACGCATGGCCTGGGTGCCGGAGTCCTGCCAGCTGATGTTGGTGGCAACCTGACCGCCCAACCAGGCAGCGCGGTTTTCCGGCCAGCCGGCGCCGGCGTGCCCTTCATTGGCGTTTTTGGCGAGTTCGAGGATGATCTCGAGACCCTTGATGCCGGCATCGCCGTTGAAGATCGGCTCCCAACCTTCGTCGAACAGCATCATGCCGGCTTGGGCGGCGATGTGCTCCCACGTGTAGGTCGACCAGAAACCGGGGGCGGCCATCAGGCCAACACCGGATACGCCCGGCTCCACTTTGTTCAGCTCGGCCGCGACGCGGATCAGCTCGTCATAGGTCGGGATCGAGTTGACCTTGTCCACCGGACCGCCCAGCAGCTTCTCCATATAGCCCTTGCGGACATGGACCATCTGGATGTCGCAATCGAATGGGATGCCGTACATCTGGCCGTTGAAGAAGCCATAGTTCAGACGATAGGTGTCGTAGAAATCGTCGAGCGGCAGGCCCCACTTGGCGGCGAAATCATCCAGCGGGTACAGGAACCCAGGCGCTGCGAAATCGCCGAGCCAGGGAGAGAAGAACTGCAGCGCATCGAAGGAGGCGTTGCCGGAAATGAATTCGGCCAACGCTTTGTCGTAGAAGCTGTCATCGGGGATCGGAACCAACTCAACATCGATGCCGGACAGTTGCTTGAAGGGCTCAAGACCTTCGGCCGCTGATTCCTGATCGGCCGCGCCAATGGCGAAACGGACGGTCTTGCCGGCCTGTTCGGAGCGAACAGCTTCCCAATCGACCGTACGGATCCAGTCCTTGTTCGGATCCCACAGCGGGTCGCCGGACATGTTGTAAAGCTGCTGGTAGTCCTCGCGGACGTACTTCTTGACGGAAATGTCGGCCAAGACATCCGCTGGGTTCGGCAGATCTTGCGCGAAAGCGGTTCTTGCCAGGGCTGGCATAGCCAAGGTTGCCGCCCCGGTGGCGGCCCCTGTGTGCAAGAGAGACCGTCGTGAAATTCTGTCGATGCGAGCCATCAGGCACTCCTCCTCGTTGGCGACCCTTAGTTATTGCGCATGATTATGCGTCTGCGGACCAGTCATTGTGCCAAGCATTTAGATCGAATCCACGGTCAATCGACCCCGGCTAACGTCAAGCCTACCAGCACAGCATGAGTGAACCACTGTTTACTCGGAGATACTAATGTTCAAACAAATCGCCTTGTCAAGTGGTTCTCTATAAGCTTGACAGCGTCACTAGCGAAACAAAGTTGCGATTTGCTGCAGTGCAGCATGAACATATGCGTTGACAGAGATACGTTGGTTCACAATGATCGGCCCACTCGACGCAGAGCAGAGAAGAGGATCGGATGCCCTCAAATGTCGCGCTAACCGGATTGGCCCGCGATCTGGCGAAGCGCCAGGATTCCGGCAAGCCGATCCGCATCGGGTTGGTCGGCTCGGGCGAGATGGGCACGGACATCGTTACGCGCGCCGCCTTGATGGACGGGGTCGATGTCGCAGCCATTGCCGATATTCACCCCCAAGCCGCCCATCGCGCCGTTGAGATTGCCTTTCAGGGAACCGGTCATTCCGCAGACGCCAACTCTACCGATTCGCTGAATGCGACGATCGAGGCCGGCAAAACCGCTGTTGTTGATAGCGCCGACCGCATATTGGAAAGCGGCCTGATCGATGTGGTGATCGATGCGACGGGCGTTCCGTCTGTCGGCGCCGAACTGGGCTTGGCCGTGATGGAACGCGGCAAGCACCTGGTCATGATGAATGTCGAGGCCGACGTAACCATCGGAGCCTACTTAAAAGCGCAAGCGGATCGGCTGGGCGTCGTCTACACGGTCGGCGCGGGGGATGAGCCGTCCTCTTGTATGGAGCTGATCGAATTCGTCTCGGCCATGGGCCATACGATCGTCGCGGCGGGCAAAGGCAAGAACAACCCCCTCAACATCGACGCAACACCCGACGAATATGCCGACCAGGCGAAGTCCCGGAACATGAACCCTCGGATGCTGGTGGAGTTCGTCGATGGGTCCAAGACGATGGTCGAAATGGCGGCCATCGCAAATGCCACCGGCCTTGTTCCTGATAAGCCGGGCATGCATGGTCCGGCCGCTGGCCCAAAGGAGCTTTCCAAGATTTTGATTCCTGAATCGGACGGCGGCGTTCTTTCTGCCGCTGGCCGGGTGGATTACTCGGTTGGCCAGGGGTTGGCGCCCGGCGTGTTCGTCGTTGCGGAGATGGCCCACCCCCGCGTGCGGGAACGGATGACGGATTTGAAGATGGGTGAGGGGCCCTACTTCACCTTCATTCGCCCCTATCACCTAACCTCGCTTGAGGTGCCGCTGACGTGCGCGCGCACCGTCCTGTACGGCAAGGCCGACATGGCGCCGCTCGAAAGGCCCAGTGCCGAGGTTTGCGCGGTCGCCAAGAGGGATTTAGCCGCTGGCGAGACGCTCGATCAGATCGGTGAGTATTGCTACCGGGCCTGGATCATGACGGCGGAGGAGGCGCGGGTTGCGAAGGCCGTGCCGTGCGGCCTGTTGGCCGGGGGTAAGACCACGGCGCCGATCCCCAGGGGCACGCTGCTGACGCGCGATAACACGGCCTTGCCCGCAAATTCCAAGATCGCCGCGTTGCGCGCAAAGCAAGACGAAATGCTGTTCGAGCAAGCTTAAGGAGATTCGGGCGATGCCCGATACAGCACACGACAACATCCCCTTTGCCGTCCGCACCTATGCGCCAGAGCAGCTCAAAGAAGCGCTACGCAAGATGTATCTGATCCGCAAGTTCGAGGAGGGGGCCGAGGACAGCTATGTGCGTGGCTTGATCCACGGGACCATGCATCTGTCGATCGGTCAGGAAGCCAGCGCGGTCGGCGCCTGCATGCCGTTGAGCGATGACGACAAGATCACCTCGACCCACCGCGGCCATGGCCATTGCGTCGCGAAGGGCGCCGATGTGGCCAAGATGTTTGCCGAGTTCTTCGGCAAGGAAACCGGCTATTGCCGGGGTCGGGGCGGGTCGATGCACATCGCCGATGTGGAAAAGGGCAATCTCGGGGCCAACGGGATCGTCGGTGGCGGCCTACCCATCGCTGTGGGCGCTGCCCTGTCTGCCAAGCGGCTGAAGAAAGACTATGTGACGCTTTGTTTCTTTGGTGACGGCGCGAACAACGAGGGCGCCTTTCATGAGGCGATCAATATGGCGGCAATCTGGAAGCTGCCGGTCGTCTTCTATTGCGAGAACAATCTTTACGGCATGTCGATGTCGATCAAACGGTCGACTGCCGTTTCCTCCATCGCCGATCGAGCCACCGCCTATTCAATCCCCGGCGAGTCAGTCGATGGAAACGACTTCTCATCGGTGGCCGAGGCTGTTGAGGCAGCGGTTTCCAGGGCGAGGGCGGGAGAAGGGCCTTCGCTGATCGAGGCGGTCACCTATCGGATTAGGGGTCATTCGAAGTCGGATCGAAACCGCTATCGGAGCAAGGAAGAGATTGAGGAGTGGGCCGAGAAGGACCCTATTCCGCGCATGGCGGCCATGCTGGTCGACCACAAAATCGCGACCGAAGCCGACATCGAGGCCATTGAACAGGCGGCGACCAAAGAAATCGAGGACGCGATTGAGACGGCCAAGTCCGATCCGAGCCCGGTCGTCGCCGAGGCGACGCGAGACGTTTACACCCCGGTTCCAGCATGAATTTTATCGATCCCAAGGCGTCGTCGGCGACACGCGAAATCTCCTATGCCGAAGCCATCTATGAAGCCATGGACATCGCGCTGGGCGAGGACGAGCGCGTCGTGGTCATGGGCGAAGACATCGGCATATATGGCGGGGCGTTTCAGGTCACCGGCGATCTGATCCACAAATACGGTGAAGAACGGGTCGTCGATCTGCCGATTGCCGAACTGGGCGGGGCGGGGATGGCCGTTGGGGCTGCCATAACCGGCATGCGGCCGATCTTCGAGTTTCAGTTTTCCGATTTTGCCGCCTTGGCGATGGAGCAGATCGTCAACCAGGCGGCCAAACTGCGGTTCATGCTGGGTGGCGCGGTGTCGGTACCGCTGGTCATGCGTTTTCCCGCTGGGTCCGGGACAGGGGCGGCGGCGCAGCATAGCCAAAGCCTGGAAGCCTGGTTCGGTCATGTTCCCGGCCTGAAAGTTGTACAGCCCTCGACGCCGCATGACGCAAAGGGGCTGCTTTTGGCCGCCCTGGACGATCCGGACCCCGTGCTGATCTTCGAGCACAAGCTTCTTTACAAGACCAAGGGTCTGGTGCCTGAGGGTCGGATAACCGTGCCGATCGGCAAGGCGGAAGTCCGGCGGCCTGGGACCGATGTTACCATCGTCGCGACATCGATCATGGTCCACAAGGCGCTCGAGGCGGCGGAGAGTTTGGCTGCCGAGGGCATCGACGCGGAGGTGATCGATCTGCGCACGATCCGTCCGATGGATCGGGAAACCGTGCTGGCCAGCGTGCGCAAGACCTCGCGCCTGATCTGTGTTTATGAAGGGGTCAAAACGCTGGGCATCGGGGCGGAAGTCAGTGCCATGGTGGCCGAAAGCGATGCCTTCGATTTTCTGGACGCGCCCATCGTTCGGCTGGGCGGGGCGGAATCGCCCATCCCCTACAATCCCGAGCTTGAGAAAGCCGTTGTTCCACAAACGCCCGACATTCTGGAGGCTGCCCGCGATCTGGTGACGGGGCGGCGCTGACATGCCCACCGAAGTGATCATGCCCAAGGTCGACATGGACATGGCGGCCGGAACGATCGTCGTGTGGCATGCGACGGAGGGCGACCGGGTCGTAAAATCGGCACCCCTGTTTGATATCGAGACAGACAAGGCGACCATGGAGGTCGAGAGTCCGGCCAGTGGGGTTTTGCACCATGTGACCGCGCCGGAAGGCACGTCCGTGCCCATTGGTCAGGCGGTTGCCTGGGTTTATGCAGATGGCGAGACAGTGGGCGATGCGCCCAATGGCCAATCGCTTTCCGAACAGCCTGCGCCGGCAAACGACAGTCTGCCAGTTGAAGGTGCCAGCGTCGCCGTTGCGCTGGCGGATGTGCCGGTCGAACGGACAGACGGTGTTCGCGCTACGCCGTTGGCTCGCCGAACGGCGCGTGAGCATGGATTGGCCCTGTCGGATCTCAACGGCAGTGGCCCACGAGGGCGCATTACCAAAGTCGATGTCGAAGCAGCTGTGGCCGGCGGTGCTCCGGGGGCGGCGCCCGCCGCTCAACCGGCTGCGGCGGCAGCGGCACCTGCGCCAGCGGCGGCGCCGGCAGCGGCCGGCCCCTCGGCAGCCGGCTTGGCCGATGCCTTTGGCCAGGCCTACACCGAGGTCAAGAATTCCAACATGCGCAAGACGGTCGCCCGGCGCCTGACCGAGGCCAAACAGACCGTCCCGCACTTCTACCTGACCGTCGATTGCGAGCTCGACGCCCTGCTGGCCACCCGTAAGGAACTGAACGGGCGGGCGCCGGATGGCGTGAAGCTGTCGGTCAACGACATGATCATCAAGGCCGTGGCCCTGGCCCTGCGTAAGGTGCCTGAGGCCAACGCCTCCTGGACCGATGAAGCGATCCTGCTCTACAGCGACGTCGATGTTTCGGTGGCCGTCGCCATCGAGGGCGGGCTGATCACCCCGATCATCAAGAACGCCGACCAGAAGGGCCTGTCGACCATCTCGGCGGAGATGAAGGACCTGGCCGGCCGGGCGCGCGAGGGCAAGCTGAAGCCCGAGGAATATCAGGGCGGCGGGTTTTCGGTCTCCAATCTGGGCATGTTCGGGGTCAAGCATTTCGAGGCCATCATCAACCCGCCCCAGGGCTGCATCCTGGCCGTCGGCGCGGGCGAGCAGCGGGCAGTGGTCAAGGACGGGGCGCTGGCGATCGCCACCGTGATGTCCTGCACCCTGTCAGTGGATCACCGGGTGGTGGACGGCGCAATTGGCGCGCAATTCCTGCAGGCCCTCAAGGGACATATCCAAGATCCGCTCAGCATGATGCTGTGACATGATGGCGTTTAAAGCCCGCTGAAGGAGGTTGACAGGCGGGTCTAGAAGATTTGGAACGTTCAAAGGCGAAATCGAGGACGCCCGTGAACAAGATCTCAAGCCAACAGTTTTCCCAGCCGAAGGCGGTCCACAGCGACGTTGCGCCCGGCACGAACCAGGCCCTGCGCATCAAGGCGGCCTGGATCTATTACGTCGAAGGCCGAACGCAGAATGAGGTCGCCGAAACCCTCGGACTAAGCCGCGTGGCTGTGACGCGCTTGTTGTCGGAAGCCCGGCGACGCGGCGAGGTGATCATCCATGTCCAATCGCCGCTCGCGCCGCTGGTGGAACTTCAACGACGGTTAGAAACCAAGTTCGGACTGACCGAGGCCATTGTGGCTCCGCTGTCGGATGAGGAAGGCGATCCAACGCCGGTCATCGCAGCGGCGGCCGGACCCTATATCTCCGGCCTGATGGACCACAATATGACGGTCGGGGTCGGCTGGGGACGGACGCTGCATGCGACACTGCCTTTCATTCGCGGACGGTCCCTGACCAATGTCCGCGTTATCTCGCTACTAGGCGGGATTGCCCAAGCCAAGCGCTTCAACCCCGCCGAATTCGCTTGGCAGTTTGCCGAGATGTTCGATGCGGAAGGTTTCCTGATCTCAGCCCCGGCCCTGGTCGATAGCGGGCAGACAAAGCACTCCCTGTTGGAGCATTGCGGGCTCGATCAGATTTTCGAAATGGCCGTTTCCAGCGATGTCGCGGTGTTCAGTGCTGGCGGCATCACCACGCTGACGACTTCCTACCGCTTCGGGCATGTGTCTGAGGCCGACCGCATTTCCCTGATCGAGCATGGGGCGGTGGGCGACGTGCTCTATAACTTTATCGATGCCGAGGGGGCCGTTATCCCGCACCCAGTCAACCAGCGTGCGGTCTCATTGAGCATCGACCGCTTGAGCCGCGTCCCGCGCCGGGTGTTGATTTCCGGCGGCAAGGAAAAGCTGCCGGTCATGCGGGCGATCCTGAAGACCATCAGCCCAACGGTGCTGATTACCGATGAGGTAACGGCCCGTGCTTTGGCTGCCGGGGAATTCTAAGCCCGCAAGCAGACGGGCTCTAGTGACGCGCGGCGGCGATAATCTGCCGCGCGGCCTCAATATCCGTGACGGTGTTTCGGTACTCTCGGCTGAAATCGGTCCCGCCCATGCCAATGCGCGTGTTGCGGTAGGTCATTGGGCTTTCTTCGTCGCGGAGGGCGGCGAAGTGGAGTTCAGGTACGCCCGTTTGGTCGCGGATGCCGGCAATGCCGCCTGCATCCAATTCGCCACAGGCCATGACGATTAGATCGTCGCCAGAAAGCTGCACGATGCGAGAGAGAGTGTTGATACCGTCGGTCGCGCGTTCTTCTTGACCGCTGGTCAGAACTCTGGTCACGCCGCAGCGTATTAGGGCCGCCACGGCCTCTTCAACATCGCTCGCCATATCGAAGGCTCGGTGACAAGTAACGCTCATCGATCCGGCTGCATCCACCGACGCGCGAGTCCGGGCCTCGTCAATTGATCCATCCGTGTTGAGGTAGCCGATGACGACCCCAGCGACGCCCATGTCCCGCAGCGTGCCGATATCTTCCAGCATCGAGCGAAACTCGGCCTCGGAATAAAGAAAGTCACCGCCCCGTGGTCGGACAATCACATGGAACGGGATTTCCGCGACCCGCAGTGCCTCGCGCACCGTTCCCAGGCTGGGGGTTATGCCCCCTTCGACCAACGCGGCGCACAGCTCTGCCCGGTCTGCCCCGGCTTTTTGAGCAGCAAGCAATCCTTCGATGCCTTCAACACAGACTTCGATGATCGGTGATTTGCCACGGTTTGCGTTCGCCGTTGGTTCGGACTCGGTCACTTTGTTGGCCAATTCTGGTTTGGGATATCGGAATCGGTCCCACGATATCACGGTTCAAAGTCAGGCTATTCGTGAAGGTTTTGCTGCGGTGCAGCAAATCGCCTTGACTGGCGGAGAAAACACCCAAACTGCAAGCAACATGATCAACGAAAGTGCTCGAAACGATGGATGCATCCCGACTGACGAACAAGGACGCCGCGGATCCGATCTCTGGACTGCTTGCCGGCAAAAAAGGCCTCGTTGTCGGGGTGGCCAACCCGGCCTCCATCGCGGCGGGCTGTGCAACCAGCTTTCGGGCGGCCGGGGCGGAATTGGCGCTGACCTATCTCAACGAGAAGGCAAAACCATTTGTCGAGCCGGTGGCACAATCGGTCGATGCGTCGATCTTCATGCCGTTGAGCATCGGACATGACGATCAACTAGACGCCGTGTTTGCCGAAATCACCGAGAAATGGGGACGCCTCGATTTCCTGCTGCATTCCATTGCGTACTGTCCGATGGCCGATCTGCATGGCCGGGTAGTCGATTGCTCGCGAGAGGGGTTTGCGGAGGCGATGGATATTTCCGTCCATTCCTTCATTCGCTTGGCGCGCAAAGCGGAACCCTTGATGGCCGATGGTGGCTGCCTGCTGACCGTCAGCTATTACGGTGCCGAGAAGGTCGTCGATCATTACAACGTGATGGGGCCGGTCAAGGCGGCGCTGGAGGCCGTTTCCCGCTACATGGCCGCTGAACTCGGGCAGAAAAACATTCGGGTCAACACCCTGTCGCCGGGGCCGATTGCCACGAGGGCGGCATCTGGCATTGCCGAGTTCGACAAGCTGATCGATGAGGCGCGCGAGCGGGCGCCGGCGCGCCGGCTTGTCACCATTGAGGATGTCGGCGCGATGGCGACCTGTCTGGTCTCCGATTATGCCAGCAACGTCACCGGCAACTTAAGCTACGTGGACGCTGGCTATCACGTGATGTCCTAGCCAGCCGCGCTACTCGCCCCGGCGCCATAGAGCACTGGAAGCGACGGCAGCCAGGATGATGGCCCCAACCAGGATGTCACGGACATAGCTGTCGACGCTCAATTGCGTTAGGCCGTTGTCTAGTACCCCAAGGATAAACACGCCGATCAGGGTTGCGTGCACCCTTGGCTCCCACTCCTCGCTCATGGTCATGCCGAGAAAGACCGATGCGATGGCGTCGAGCATCAGGCCATCGCCCTGGGTGGGGTTCGCCGAGGCGACCCGGCTGGCATACATCAAACCGGCGATGGCCGCGCCCAACCCGGTTAGCGTGAAGGCGATGGTGCGCAGAATTCGAACCCGAACTCCTGCCAAGCGCGCCGCTCGGCTGTTGCCGCCAATGGCATAGAGCCGCCGGCCGAAGGTCGTCTGTTCGAGGACCAGCCAAACCAAAATGGCCATGGCCAACGCGCAGAGCGTTAGGGAGGGAATCTTCACCGTCTCGCTCAGTGGCAATCCGGCGCGGGCGAAGCCGGAAAAGGCTGCGGGAATGTCGCTGCCGAAAATTGTTCGACCATCGCTGACCAAAAAGGCGCAACCCGAGAAAATCGTCAGCGTCGCCAGTGTTGCGATGAACGGCAGGATGCCGACGAAGCTGACGAGGATCCCATTCAGCAAGCCGCCGAGCACGCCAACCAGCAACGCACCGGCGACGGCCATCGGAATGCCGAACCCAAGGGTGAACAAAATCGCCGCGACGATACCGGCCAAGCTTGCCATCGATCCCACACTCAAATCGAAGTCGCCCATCACCATGACGATAGTCATCGCGATGGCGGTCACGGCGAGCATGCTGATTTGCTGGCTGATGTTCAGCCAGTTGCGGCCGGTCATGAAGGTTTCGGGAAGGCTGATCCAGAAGAACAGCACGATCGCCGCGAACCCGATGATCGTTCCGTAGCGGCGCAGAACCGTGATCATATCAGTGGAGACTCATGGGCTGGGCCAGCTCGGTTCGGTCGGTAGCGCCAAAACAATGGGAAAGTAGCGTCTCTTCGGACAGGCCATCTGCGTTTAGTTCTGCGGCAATTTGCCCTTGGCGAAAAACCAGAATCCGGTCGCATAGTCCCAGCAATTCGGGAAAGTCCGACGAGGCGACTAAAACTGACGTCCCAGCGGAACTGACCTGCCTAATCAGACTGTAGATGTCGAACTTGGCGCCGACATCGACCCCACGCGTCGGTTCATCGAGCAAAAGAACTGGCGGGCGTTGCAGCAAGGCGCGCGCGAACACAACCTTCTGCTGGTTGCCGCCGCTTAATTGGTAGCAAGGCTGGCTGGTGCTGTTGGCCTTAAGTCGAACGTCGCTGCCTGCCGCGTTGACCGCTTGCCGCTCAGCGCGTCGGTTGAGAAACGTCCCGCCTAATGCGAAGCGCGCAAGGTTAGGCAGCGTCACATTGTCGGCGATGGATCGGGTCAGCATTAGGCCCTCAGTGCGCCGTTCCTGCGGCACGAAGGCGAACCCATCGCGCCACGTCGCCACCGGATGCCGCTGGTCTTGCGACCGGCCTTCGAGAGTTATGGTCCCGGTGCGTGCGTCAGCGGCTATCAACAGACGCAGCACCTCGCTCTGGCCGGCGCCGGAAAGGCCAGCCAGGCCGACAATTTCGCCCCTCGCAACGCTGAAACTGACCGGGCCGACATGGTGGCCTGCCAGCTCCTCCACCTTGAGATTGGTGTCCGTTGAAACCGGCGTCGTTCTGGGCGGGTAAGCATCCTCGATCGGTCGGCCGATCATGTTTCGAATGATGTAGGCTTCTGTGGTTTCGGCAATTTGATCGGTCGCAATCGTTTCGCCGCCGCGCATCACGGTCACGCGGTCGCAAAGGTGCATGACCTCATCGAGTCGGTGGGTAACGTACACAACGGAGCGACCGGAACGTCTGATCTGGTCCAGCACCGCAAACAACCGCTCAGCCTCGTCGCTGTTCAGGGAGGCTGTGGGTTCATCCATGACATAAAGGCAGGCTTCGGCGGCGCCTTGGGCGAGAAAGGCGGCGGACAAACGAACCAACATCTGATCGCCCAGGCCCAAACGCGCCATTTTCTGACCGGGATCGATATGCCCGATGCCCAGCAGGTCCATGGCTGATCGTGCCTTGTCGTTGAGCGTTTGCCAGTCGACAAACGCACCCAGCCGTCTGGGATAGTCCCGCCCGACAAAGATGTTTTCGGCCACCGACAGTGCTGGGATGACATCGAGTTCCTGGTGAATGAAACGCAGGCCCAGCTCGCTCGCTTTGCCAGGGGAACCGATGGCCACCGGCGTTCCGGCAATGTCGATGCTTGCCTGATCGGGTTGGACCACCCCGGCGAGGATCTTGATCAGCGTGGATTTGCCCGCGCCGTTTTCACCCACCAGCGCATGGATTTCCCCAGGCGCGATAGCAAGCGATGCGGAACGCAAGGCGGGCACGCCGGCATAGGCCTTGGAGACGTCTCGCAACCTGATCAGATCGGTCATTCAAACAACCAACTGGAGGACGGGCCCTTGGTTGGCCGGCGTGCCGACTACCCCTATTCGCTGGCGTTGGCCGAGGTGATCAGTTTGGTCGGCACGTAAATGACACCCTGGCGGATTTCTTCACCGGCCAGGACGCGCGCCACGGCATCGGCGGCCGTAGCACCGATTCCCTGAAAATCCTGAGCAATCGAGGCTTCGAAGTTGCCGCCGGTTGCAATCGCCTCGCGGGCTTGCGGGTTGGCATCGATCCCGGTGATCACGATGCCTTCTTCGGTGCGGCCGGCGGCCTCGATGGCTTGCAGGGCGCCGAGGGCCGGTTGATCCCAAGCGGCCCAGATGCCGGCGATGCTGCCGGGATCGGGGTTGGCCGTCAGGATGGCTTCCATTTGCGCCCGGGAATCGGCAATGCCGCCGTCGGTGACGTCCGGCGTCACGCGGTCAAGGACCTCTATGTCGGGAAAGTTGGCAAAGACCGCATCAGCGATGTGCCCGCGCACCTGAATCGGCGGGAACGCATCGAAGACGAACATCACGACCTTGCCCGACCCCCCGATGCGGTTGGCGACATAGACCGCGGTTTCAGCGGCCATCGCATAGCCATTGCTGGTCACATTGGTCACCAAGAGAGGGTCAGATCCGGAATCCATGCCGATCACCGGGATGCCAGCATCGGCGGCCGACTGCAGGCCGGCGGCAACTTGTTGGGGATCGACATTGATCACGATGGCATCGACCTGCTGGGTCACCATGTCCTCAATACGGCTGATCACGGCGCCAACATCACCTTTGGTGTCGATGACGTTGACGTCCCAGCCCTTGTCGGCTGCAGCGCTTTCAAACCCCTCGACATAGAACTGCGTTCCCGGTTGTGCGAGGTAGGGGGTGACGATGGCTACGCGCGTATCAGCCTGCGCTGTCGCTGTTGCAACAAGGGCGGCCCCGATGGCCAGGAGTGTCCGCTTCGCCAGGCGGGCGGTCCAGTCGACAAGCATGCTGATGGTCCTCCGAAAGGGTTTTTGTTCCTTGCCTTGCTTGTATCAGTCGGGGCCGCATATTGTCGATCTTCGAGCGTTTGGAGCAGGGTTTGTCGACCACCGAATTTATCATTGGCATCGATGTCGGAACGACAGCGGTCAAGGCGGCCTTGGTCGATCTGTCCGGACGGGAAATCGCGTCCTTCAAGCGACCATTTGCAACCGCTCGCCCGCAATCGGGCCATGTCGAGCAGAGTCCAAAGGATTGGATGGACGCCGTCTGCGCGGCGCTGGAGGAATTTGCAGGAATGACCGATGCTGTCTTGGGTATCGGGCTTACCTCACAGGTCAACACCCATACTTTTGTTGCGGATGACGGTCTTGCCCTTCGGCCTGCTATCGTCTGGCAGGATGTTCGTTGCGGCGAAGATGCGGCTTTGCTTGATGAACAGGTATCCGATCAGCAAAAGACCGACTGGTTTGGCGGCCCAATGCCGATCGATGCCAGTCATGCTCTCAGCAGGATTGCCTTCGTCGCACGAACCGAGCCCGAACTATTCGCAAGGACGCGGCACGTCCTTTTACCCAAGGACTATTGTGCTTTCCGGCTGACCGGACAGTTGGCGACGGACCCAATTTCTTCGGTTGGCTTGGTCAATCAAAACCATGAATACATCGAAGACCTGATCCGACTTGTCCCTGGCGCCAGGGCGCTGCTGGCGGACTTGCACGGTCTTCGAGACAGGGTCGGATACGTGCGCGATGGTCTGCCATTTGCTGGCGCGCCGGTTTACGCTGGTACCATGGATGCCTGGGCCGGAATGTTCGGCGTTGGCGTCGTGCGTGACCATGATGCCATGTATCTCAGCGGCACGAGCGAAGTGGTCGGCATTATTTCCGACAGCGTTCAGCCAACGCCAGGTGTCATTGTTTTTCCCTCCTATGATGGAATGCGCCTGCACGCGGCGCCAACCCAGTCGGGCGGGGCATCATTGGATTGGGTCGCAAGGCTTGTTGGGCAAACCACAGAAGGGGCGCTGCAGCTCGCCGAGACGCAGGATTCTTCAGCACAACCAACGCCTATTTTTTTGCCCCACCTTCAAGGGGAGCGGGCACCTTTGTGGGACGCCAAATCGCGCGGCGTTTTCGCCAGGTTGGATTCGGCGACGGGGGCGGCCGATATCATCCGGTCGGTCCTGGACGGAGTTGCCTATTCCGTGCGCCTTGCGTTTGAGGTTTTGGAGCGGTCCGCGGTTACGGTACCGGCCTGCATCAACCTTGGCGGCGGTGGCTCGCAGTCCAACTTATGGTGTCAGATTCGCGCCGATGTTCTGGGCAAGGAGATACGGCGGACAGCCATTGCGGATGCCGGCGTCCTCGGGGCTGCAATTCTCGCAGGCGTCGGCAGCGGTGCTTTTTCCGATATGGGCACCGCTGCCGATCAACTCGTCCAGTTCGACAAGACGTTCACACCAAACCGCAATCTTGCCGGTTATCACCATGACCAGTTTGAAAACTTCCGTCGGCTTTACTTAGATCTCAAAGCTTTCAACGGTCAGTTTTGACACCGGGTGTCAGGCATTCATCCGGTTTTCCACCAGATCATCGACGACCGTGGGATCGGCCAAGGTTGATGTATCACCGAGCTGGTCATGCTCATTGGCCGCGATCTTGCGCAGGATCCGTCGCATGATCTTTCCGGACCGGGTCTTGGGCAGCCCAGGTGCCCATTGGATCAGATCCGGTGAGGCGATGGGGCCGATTTCCTTGCGCACCCAGCCGCGCAGCTCGTTCCGAAGGTCGTCACTGGGCTCCTTGCCAGCCGTCAACGTGACATAGCAGTAGATGCCCTGGCCCTTAATGTCGTGCGGATAGCCAACGACGGCGGCCTCGGAGACGGCTGGGTGGGCGACAAGCGCGCTTTCGACTTCCGCTGTCCCCATCCGGTGGCCGGACACGTTGATCACGTCATCGACGCGGCCGGTGATCCAGTAGAAGCCATCTTCATCGCGCCGAGCACCATCGCCAGTGAAGTATTGGCCCGGGAAGGTTGAAAAGTAGGTCTGCACGAACCGCTCATGATCGCCATAGACAGTCCGCATCTGGCCGGGCCAACTATCCTTGATGATCAGATTGCCCTCGGTTGCTCCGTGGAGTTCCTTACCTTCGCCATCAACCAGGGCTGGCTGCACGCCGAAAAAGGGTCGCGTGGCAGATCCGGGCTTGAGTTCCGTCGCACCTGGCAAAGGCGTGATGAGAATCCCGCCGGTTTCGGTCTGCCACCACGTATCGACGATCGGGCAACGGGCCTCGCCAACGATGTTGTAGTACCAGAGCCACGCCTCGGGATTGATGGGTTCACCGACCGAGCCAAGGATGCGCAGGCTTGAGCGAGAGGTTTTTGTTACCGGCTCTTCGCCAAGCCGCATCAAGGCCCGAATGGCCGTCGGCGCGGTATAAAAGATATTGACCTGATGTTTGTCGACCACTTCCCAGAAGCGAGAGGCATCGGGATAGTTCGGTACGCCTTCGAACATCAGCGTGATCGCGCCATTGGCCAACGGGCCATAGACAATATAGCTGTGCCCGGTGACCCAGCCGACATCGGCTGTGCACCAATAAACATCCCCATCGTGGTAATCGAAGACATACTGATGCGTCATGGAAGCATAGACGAGATATCCGCCGGTCGTGTGAAGCACGCCTTTCGGTTTTCCGGTCGAACCGGAGGTATAGAGAATGAACAGCGGATCCTCAGCGTTCATCGGTTCCGGCGGACAATCGGGTGAAGCTGCTGCCATCAACGCATAGGCATCGTGATCGCGCCCCGCGACTTCGTCCACCTCGACGCCGGCATATTTGAACATCAGTACCTGGACGCCGTCCGCACATTTCTTCAATGCCGCGTCCGTGTTTTGCTTAAGCGGGATGTTCCTGCCGCCGCGCTTGCCGCCATCGGTGGTGATCACCAGGCCGCTTTCACAGCCATTGATGCGGTCGGCCAGGCTGTCCGGTGAGAAGCCGCCAAACACGATGGAATGGATAGCGCCAATCCGGGCGCAGGCCAGCATGGCATAAGCAGCCTCGGGGATCATCGGCAGGTACAGGGTGACCCGATCGCCCTTCTTGACGCCAAGATCCTTCAGCACATTGGCCAGACGGCAAACCTGATCATGAAGTTCACGATAGGTGATCTTCTTGTCCTGATTGGGATCGTCACCTTCCCAGATGATGGCGGTTTGATCGGCGCGGGTCGCCAAATGCCGATCAATACAATTGTAGGCGACGTTCAGGATGCCATCTTCGAACCAGCGAATCCGGGCATTGTCGGCATAGTCGACATCTTTGATCTTAGTCGGAAAGGTCTGCCAATCCAGCCGCTTCGCTTGCTCGACCCAAAACCCTTCCGGATCATCGACCGACTGCTTGTACATCGACAAATAGGTGTCGTTGTCGCAATGGGCCGATGCGGCCAGGGCTTCCGGAACGGGAAAGGAAGCGTGCTCTGTCATGGTCGTGACCTCCGTGATGCAGTTTTGTTTCTGTTTAGGCGCTTGACGATTCCGCGAGAACGCGGATCCGCGTGGGCGTTTTTTGCCGGCCTGCCAATGCTGCAGGGATTTTCACCGTAAAGACAGCGCCGTGGCCGGGGCGACTGTCAACGGTGATCTCACCTCCGAAATGGTTGACGATTTCGACGCTGATCGGCAGGCCAAGTCCAGTTCCCTTTGGCTTCTCCGTCATCGTATTGCCGGCTTGGCGAAAACGCTCGAAAATTTTGGACTGGTCCTCAGGCGCGATGCCGATACCGTTGTCCCGCACGGTGACTTTAAGGGATGAGTCGTCACCGCCAGCGGTCACCCAAACATGGCCGTCATCGGGGTCTGAGAACTTAATGGCGTTGGAAACGAGATTGACCAGCACTTGGATCAGCCGGTCGGCGTCGACATAGATCGCCGGCAACTCGCTTTCGAGCGCTTGGTTCAAGCGAACATTGCCGCGCTGCCTTGCCATGCCGGTCGTCGCCGCAACGGCCTCTTCGATAAGCTCGCGCGGCTCCACGGTTTTCATCTGCCATTCGAGCTTGCCCGATTCCATCTTGGCCAGATCTAGAATATCGTCGATCAGGCGTGTCAGGCGCTCACTCTCCTTGACGATAATGCCCAGAAACTCTGTTCGCTGTTCAGGCGGCAGCTCCGGATCGTCATGGATGATTTCCGAAAACGAACGGATTGATGTCAGCGGAGTGCGCAATTCATGGCTGACGGTCGAGACGAACCCGTCCTTCAGCTTATCCAGCTCCTGCAGTCGGGCATTGGCAGCTTTCAGGTCGTCGGTCGCGATTTGGAGTTCGCGCGACTTTTCCTCAAGCCGGCGGCTGTATTCGATGACTTGCGAGGCTTCGTCGAGGATTTCCATCATTTCGTCCACATCATGCAGTTCCTCCCGGACGACGGATGCGATCATGATGCGCGCGGACGCCACCCCAATCGCGCCGGCAAGCTGGCGCTCGGTGAAGGAGATGACGTCCGCGCTGGCTTGGCTCCCATTCGGCAGTTCGCGTCCTAAGGTGCTTTCGAGTCCCTGAAAGGCGAAGCGGGCTCGGCTCTCTCCGGTGAACCGACCTAGCAACTGTTTAAGCTCTCCCACTGTCGCCGTGCCGCGGAAGACGCGCCGCCCCCCGGCCGTTTCCTTGAATGCATCGACAAAGAGGATCGCCTGGCCGCGCTCAACGATGGTTTGCCGTGTTAGAAGCGACAAGCCGACATAGGTGCCGATGTTGAAAATCATCGTCCAGAACAGGGCATGGCTGATCGGATCGAGCCCCTCCAGCCAGAACAAGGCATAGGGTTTGAGCATAGCCAGCCCAAACGCGCCCTCGGTAAGGAAGCTTTCCGGCAGCCAGCCGGATCGGGCAAAGGATGGTATTAGGAGTGTGTAGGCCCAGAGGATGAACCCGGTCCCAACACCGGCCACGGCGCCAGTCTTGTTCGCGCCTTTCCAAAGGATGCCACCGATGATCACCGGCGCGAATTGGGCGGCAGCGGTGAAGGAGACCAATCCGATCGAGACCAGGGCATACGATTCCCCGATCAGCCGGACGTAGAGGTACCCCAGGAACAGCACTAGGGCGATGGCACCTCGTCGGATCGCAAGGATCGGGCCGGTCAGGTCTTCCCGATCGGACAGATGCCACCGGCCAAACTTGAACAAGGCCGGCATCACCAGATCGTTCGACACCATGGTGCTGAGTGAAACCGTGGCAACGATGATCATCGCCGTTGCCGCGGATAGCCCACCGATGAAAGCGAACAGCGCCAGCCCTTGCTGGTTTTTGACCATAGGCAGCGTCAGCACGAAGGTGTCGGCGTTGACGGTACCATTTGGGAACTGCAGCAGCCCGCCAAAGGCGATGGGCAGAACAAAGATGTTGATCAGGAACAGGTAGAGCGGGAACAGCCAGATCGCCTTTTTCAGGTGCTGTTCGCTGACATTTTCGACGATGGCGACTTGGAACTGTCGAGGCAGGAACAAGATGGCCGCCATCGACAAAAGGGTCAGAGACGCCCAGCTGCCATAACCGCCGGCCCCTTCCATCGTGAATAGCCGCGCCAATTCCGGCATGGCCTCAGCCCGCGCGAATATGTCGCCGAACCCGTCATAGATGCCAAAAGTGACAAAGAGGCCGATAGCCAGAAAAGCCAGCAGTTTGACGACGGACTCAAATGCCACAGCAGCGACCATGCCTTCATGATGTTCGCTGGCATCGATGTGGCGCGTGCCGAACAAGATGGCGAAGGCGCCAAGCACCAGGGAAACGTAAAAGGCAGTATCGGCAAAGATCGGTACGCTGCCGACATCTTCCGGCATGACAATGTCTGGGTACTGGGTCAAAACCGAGAAGCTGGTCGACACGGCCTTAAGCTGCAGCGAGATGTAGGGCATGATCCCGACAACGGCGACGATGGTCACCAGGCCGCCGAGAAACGAGCTTTTGCCGTAGCGCGAGGCGATGAAGTCGGCGATGGAGGTGATGCGGTTTACCTGCGAGATCCGGATCATCTTGCGGATGATGAACCAGCCCAGGATGAAGGTCAGCGTGGGACCGAAGTAGATTGGCAGGAAGCCAACGCCGCTGGACGCTGCACGGCCGACGCTGCCGTAGAAGGTCCAGGAGGTGCAATAGACGGCAATCGACAGGGTGTAGATGTAGGGGTTGGCAATGATACTGCGCCCTATATCGGCGCGCCGGTCACCCCAATAGGCGACCGCGAACAGGACGCACAGATAGGCGAATGCGATGAGGGCGATGGTCCAGCCCTGAAGCATCGTCAGCGCCCATTTTCCGGCGGCAGGCGGTCACCGTTACCGTTCGTCCGCTCGTCTTGCCTTGTGAGTTCTATCGCACAGGCCAGCAGCACGATCAAAAGGGCCCAAACGGCGAATAGATAGAGGTAAAGAAGCGGGATGCCGAATACCCGGACTGGGCCGTCAAAGATCAGCAAAAAGGGTGGGCCGAGACAAACGACGCCCAATAGAAACAATGCGACTAAACGTTCGCCGGTGGCACCCGCGTTCATTAATCAAACCGGCGCTGACCGCCGGTAATTGTTTGGGCCAATGGTTGGTAGCTACGCATGATCTGCTTAGGCGCGAACCGTTTCCAGGAGATTCTTCACTGACTGCAGGATATCGCGGGTCGAAAACGGCTTGGTGAGGTACTCGTCCGCCCCTAGGGCCAACCCCTTCTCACGTTCGGTATCCCGGCCTTTGGCCGTCAGGATGATGATCCGCGTGTCCTTGAGTTCCGGGTTGGCACGAACCGCTTCGCAGACTGAAAACCCGTCACGTTTGGGCATCATGACATCCAAGATCATCAGGTCGGGTTTCGTGGATTCGGCCTTTGCCAGGCCTTCCTCGCCATCATAGGCGACGTTCACCTCGAACCCTGCCTTTTTCATCACGTGCTCCAACGATTTGACGATGTAGGGTTCATCATCGACGATCAGGATCGACTGGCTCATTGATCGTTCCTTTCAATCATTACTTTGCGCAATCTAACCTTCTATAGGGCCAAATAGTCGTGGCGTAGCTCGTCGTTGTCGAGCACCTCCTGCGCCGATCCTTTGAACACCACCTCACCGGTATCCAAAATGATGGCGCTGTCTGCCAGCTTTAGCGCTGCGATAGCGTTCTGTTCGACGATGATGGTGGTAATGCCGTTGTTTTTCACATCGGCCAGAATGTCTTCAATTTCGAGCACGATGACCGGGGCAAGGCCCTCATAGGGTTCATCAAGCAGCAGAAGCTTCACATCCCGGGCAAGAGCACGGGCGATGGCTAGCATTTGCTGCTCGCCGCCGGACATGGTGACCGCGTCCTGTTTGCGCCGCTCAGCCAAGCGGGGGAAGCGTTCATAGATACGTTCGAAGTCCCAGCCCACTTGTCCCGAAATCTGCGCCAGGACGAGGTTTTCCTCGACCGTCAGCCCGGGAATGATTCGGCGATCTTCGGGCACCAGTTGGACGCCGAGTTCCGCTGCTTCAAACGCCTGCAAGCCGCTCAGTGCTTGGCCACCGAGGTAGATCTCGCCGCGGCGCAATACTGGTTCGGAGGCTCGCGCAATCGTGCGTAGGGTCGAGGTTTTGCCGGCTCCGTTGCGGCCGAGCAGGGCGACAATTTCACCTTCCGCGATGTCGAAGGAGACGCCTTGGACGATATAGCTGTCGCCGTAATAGGCGTGGATATCCCGGCAAGAAAAATAGGGGTCGGCACCCGCAACGGGGATCGGATCGTCGACCAATGCCTGTGCTTGCACCGGTGTCATCCCAACTCTCCCCCAAGATAGGCTTCAATCACGACCGGGTCGCCTTTGACCTCTTCCGGTGCCCCTTCGGCGATTACGGTTCCTTGCGCCAACACGGAGATCTTGTGGGCCAAGGAGAAGACGACATGCATGTCGTGTTCGATGACGACCTTGGTAATGCCCCGTTCGCCGATCTTCTTGAGCAGATCGATGGTGTTGTTCGTATCGGCCCGTGACATGCCGGCGGTCGGTTCGTCCAGCAGCAGCAGTTTGGGGTCCTGCACCAGGCACATAGCGAGTTCGAGTCGGCGTTTGTCGCCGCGAGAGAGGCTGCCGGCAACCATCGTTGCTTTTTCGATCAGCCCGACATCTTCCAGAGAATGCTCGGCCTTGCCGCGAATCTCCCCCTCATCAACGACGCTGCCCCAGGCGTGCAGACGGTAGGCGCCGTCACGTTTGGCAAAGGCCGGAATCATGACGTTTTCCAACAACGTCATCTCCTCGAAAATCTCAGGCGTTTGGAAAACGCGAGAGACTCCTGTCTGATTGATCTCGTCGGGTCGAATCCCGAGCAATGACTTACCGTTGAACAAAACAGTGCCGCTGTCGGGCACCAATCGGCCGACAAAACAGTTGAGCAGGGTTGATTTGCCCGCACCGTTGGGACCGATGATGGCGTGCACCGTGCCTTCCTCAATATCGAGGTTCACATCGCTCAGCGCCTTGAGGCCACCGAACTGTTTGTTCACGCCGCTGACTTCCAGAATTCCCATGACAGCCTCCTATTCCGCCGGGGCGCGAAGCGCTTCGGCCTTGGTTGAGGGCGCGCCATCGCCCTTTCCAGTGCGGCGGAACAGCGAGGCCAACCGGCGCAGACCTTCCATGATTCCGCCTGGCAGGAAGATCACGATCAGCATGAACAAGACCCCGAGCGTCAGATGCCAGCCTTCGCCGACGAATAGGCTGGAAATCTCGACGGCAACGTGCCGTAGCCCTTCCGGCATGAAGGAGAAGAAGGCGTTGAGCGTTCCCTCGTTGAAGGCGGAAAAGATGTTTTCGAAATACTTGATCGTTGCTGCCCCGATGACCGGTCCGAACAGCGTGCCAGCGCCGCCCAGAATGGTCATCAGAACCACCTCGCCGGATGCTGTCCACTGCATGCGCTCGGCACCGGCCAGCGGATCGGTGATGGCCATCAGCGATCCGGCGAGACCGGCATACATCCCTGAAATGACGAAAGCGGTCAGCATGTAGGGTCGTGCATGGACGCCCGTATAGTTCAGGCGTTTTTGGTTGGACTTGATCGCCTTCAGGACGATTCCGAAGGGAGAGTGAGCGATGCGCAAGGCCACATAGAACGCAATGATCAGCACCACCGCGCAAAAATAAAATCCCGCGTAACCGACCAGATTGATGCCGAACAGATTTGCCAGCAATACATCATTGTCCATGTTGGCGCCGAATAGGTGGTCCAGCACGCGGGCATCGCTTACCAACACCCGCAATCCCGTCTCACCGTTGGTGATGGGCGTCAACACCGAATAGGCCAAGTTATAGGACATCTGAGCAAAGGCGAGCGTCAGGATCGAGAAGTAGATCCCGGCGCGCCGCAGGCAGATAAAGCCGATGACCAGCGCGAACAAGCCGGACAATACCATGCTCATGAGAAGGGCGGGCAGGGCGTTCATGCCAAGCAGCTTGAACATCCAAACGGCGGTGTACGACCCCACGCCAAGAAACGCGGCATGGCCAAATGACAGGTAGCCAGTTAGGCCGAACAGAATGTTGAAGCCGATGGCGAAGATCCCGAAGATTGCGAATTTCTGCATCAAGTCAGGATAGCCGGCGCCGATCGGTGTCAGCCAGATCGGCATCGTCAGGACGGCCGCCGCAAACAGCGTAATGAGCGAGTAGTCCTGTTTTCTCGAGATTTTTTCGATCATGGCGCCCTCAGGATTCCATCACGCCTTTGCGGCCCAGCAAACCGCGTGGCCGAACGAGAAGCACGACGACCGCCACCAGGTAGATGATGATCTGGTCGATACCCGGAAGGATTGCCTTGATCTCGTTCATCGAGGCGAAGGATTGCAGGATGCCCAACAGGAAGCCCGCGGCGACCGCGCCCCCAAGGCTGCCCATGCCGCCGACCACGACGACAACGAATGAAAGCACCAGGAAATCCATGCCCATGTGATAGTCGGGCGACAGGATTGGCGTGTACATGACGCCAGCCAGCCCGGCGACCAAGGCCGCCAGCGCAAACATCACCGTAAAGCGTCGGTTGATGTCGATACCGAGCAACCCGACCGTCTCGCGATCGGCCATCCCGGCCCGAACGACCATCCCAAAGGTGGTGTATTGCAAGAAGGCAAACACACTGCCAATGACCGCGAGGGAAAAGACCAGGTAGATCATCCGCCACCAGGGATAAACGATTGTCCCTGCTTCAAATCCCATCATGGTCCCGAAGTCGACCATGCCGCGAAGATCTTGCGGCGCAGGTTGAGGAATAGGGTTGGCGCCGAACCAGTGCTTGATGATCTCCTGCAGCACGATCGCCAATCCGAAAGTGACCAGGATCTGTTCCGCGTGCGGGCGCTTGTAGAAATGGCGAATAAGGCCGCGTTCCATCGCATACCCGGCCAACAACATGACAGGGATGGCGAGAAGAATTGATACGGGGACGGAGTAATCGATCAGAAGGGTTCCAAAATCCCCGAACCAATTTTGAACATAAGGTTCGCGAATTTCGAGGGGCGTGCCCCAGGCCGTTTTTTCGACTGGATCGAGTGCCACTTTCTCGAACGAGATAAGTCGGTTGAACGTTACGGCACAAAATGCACCTAACATGAACAAAGCACCGTGTGCGAAGTTAACGACCCCAAGGGTGCCGAAAATCAGGGTCAGACCAAGCGCGATCAGCGCATAGGCACCGCCCTTATCCAGCCCGTTGAGGATCTGCAGCATGATGGCGTCCATTGCCGTCCCCATTCCTGTCGTTGCTGCTTGAATTTTTGCGACGCTTGACCGGCCGGGCGGCGGCTTGAGTGCCGCCCGACCGGTGCGTCGGGGTTGGTGCGTGCGTCAGACGCCCGGGTTGCAGGAACCCAGCTCACCACCGAACAGGGATGGATCGTACATAACCTGTTCGGTCGGCACTTCCTGAACCACTTCGAGCACATCGAAATCCGAGGAGGGGTTTTCGTTGCCTTGCACCACCAGCACTTTCTTGAAGCATTGGTGATCTTCCGCTCGGTAGAGGGTCGGTCCGTTGCCGGCGCCATCAAACTCATGCCCTTCCAGGGCCGCGACGACTTCGCACGGATGGAAGGTGCCAGCCCGCTCGGCAGCGTCTGCATAGAGCAGCGTCTGCACATAGCAGGTGTGGGCGGCCTGGGACGGCGGGAAGCCGTATTCCTGGCCGAAGGACTTCACAAAGGCCTGCGAGCCTTCGTCTTGCAGCGACCAGTGCCAGTTGGTCGATCCGAAGATGCCCTTGACGTTTTCACCGGCACCTTGCGCCATCAGGCGGGAATACAGCGGAACCACAACTTCGAAGTTCCTGCCATCGACCTGCTTGTCACGCAGGCCAAACTGAACGGCCTGGGTCAGTGAGTTGACCATGTCGCGGCCATAGTGGTTCAGCACCAGAACATCGGCGCCCGAGTTGAGAACCGGCGTGATGTATTGGCTGAAATCGCCGGCGCCCAGCGGCGTTTTGACGGCGTTAATCGTCTGCCAGCCAAGCGCTTCGGTCGAATTGATGATCGATTCTTCTTGGGTCCATCCCCAAGTGTAATCCGCCGTCAGGTGGTAGGCGCGGCGGTCCGATCCATAGGAGCTTTCCAACACCGGGGCGAGGGCAGCCCCCGACATATAGGCGTTGAAGAAATGCCGGAAGCCGTTTGCGCGTTTGTCTTTACCCGTCGTGTCGTTGGAATGGGTGAGACCCGCCATGAAGATGACGCCAACTTCCTGGCACAGCGCCTGAACGGCAATGGCAGGGCCAGAAGACGAACCGCCGGTGATCATGATGGCGCCGTCTTTTTCGATCATGCGTTTGGCTGAGGCGCGCGCCGCATCAGTTTTGGTTTGCGTGTCGCCGGTGACGTATTCGACCTTCTTGCCTAAAATGCCGTTGCCGCTAAGGCTCAATGGCTTGATGGTGTTGAGCATCCCGCCATCGCCTTCACCATTCAGATGTTTCACGGCGAGCTCGTAGGCGCGCAGTTCGTCCGCCCCCTCGTCGGCATAGGGACCGGTCTGCGGCACGTTGAAACCAAGGGTAACGGACGAACCAGTCGGCTCGTTCAAATAGGCCGCGTGGGCCCGGCTGGAAATGATCGTCGGCATCGCCAGGCCAGCGCCAACAATGGCGCTGCGCTTTAAGAGCTTTCGGCGATTGACACTCGTGATACCGCTCATCTTGGGTCCTCCGTATGGGTGCGGTTGGTCGGCACGTTATTGGTTCATTAAGCCGGTTTACACCGCCGCAATCCTGTCCATCGGGAGAAAATTCAGCAATAAGTGATTGATCTTTCAAAATTATTTTGTAAAAATTAAACGAGATCAACATGTCAAGTTGTGAAATTTTTACAGCGCTGTGAAGATTCACCCCAGGATCAATGGGTTGTGGCGCGGGCGAGCGGGGTGAGAAGCGGGCGATGGCCACCACGTCGATTGTCGGTCTGAAAATTCGCGAAACCCGGCGGGCTCTGGGACTTTCACAGACCGATCTTGCCCAGCAGATGGGGATCTCACCGGCTTATCTGAATCTGATTGAATTCAGCAAACGACGCATTGGCGGAAGCCTCCTCCGCCGCGCGGCCGAGTGTTTGGACCTGCCATTGTCGGAACTGGACGGCGCCGCGGAGCAACGGCTTGCGACGGAACTGGCGGAAATATCAGCCGACCAAGCGATGCAGGATGCCGGCTTGGATCCCGGAAACATCGAACAGTTCATCGGCCGGTTTCCAGGCTGGGCCAGGGCCTTGGTGAAGGCCTATCGCAGCAACCAGGACAATTCCGAACTGGCGACGGCTCTGTCGGACCGGCTGCGGCACGATCCGTTTTTGAGCGATATCGTGCATCAGATGTTGACCCACATTTCCTCGATCCGCTCAACATCGGAAATCCTGCACGACATCAGCGAGATCGAACCGGAGCAACGCCGGCGTTTCCATCGCGCGCTGGCCGGTGACAGCAACCAGCTGTCCGATGTCGCGCAGGCGTTGGCCCAGTATTTCGACAAGGCGCATACGGCTGATAGGACGGCGACTCCGGCTGAGGAGGTCGAGACCTTTCTTCTGTCGCACAGGAACTATTTCGACGATTTGGAAGTGGCCGCGGACGACATGCGCGGCCGGCTGACCGATGCCGTGGTGCCGGACGATCTTGCCGGCGAGGCAAATTTGGACAGGCGTGCGCTGACGGTTGTCGAAACCCACATGGCCGATGCGGTTCAAGCGGTGCTTGATGGGCAAGGGCAGGCCTTAAGCGCGGTTTCCCGGCGCCAGATTGCGCGGATTTTGCGCCGTTATTCAGCCGACGCGTTGTTGCTGCCGGCCGGCCCCTTTGCCTTGTCGGCCAACGAAAAACGTTATGATCTGGAGTTGCTCCGCGAGCATTGGCGCGTGCCCTTTCATCATCTTTGCCGCCGGCTGACCGCTTTGAGCGGCCGGGGCGGTGAGGAGCAGGTTTTGAGCGTGGCTTATCTGGCGGCAAACGCCTCGGGCCAGACGATCGATCGGCGCCCGGCGTTCGGGTTGCCGGTCCCCCTGTATGGATCAGCGTGCCCGCTTTGGGCAATCTACCGTGCCTTCGCCGAACCGGGCTGGGTTATTCGGCAAGTGGGCGAGTTTCCGGATGGGCGGCGGGTGCTGATGGTGGCCCGCGCGCGCCGGACTGGCCGGACGGGGTTTGATCAGCCGGCGGACCATGTTTCGGACATGATCGCGGTGCCAATCGAGCAAGCGGATCGCATCGTCTATGGCGATGGGTTAGATCTTGCGGGAGCGGTCAAGGCCGAGCCGATCGGACCGACCTGCCGCGTTTGCCCCCGTACTGATTGCGACCAACGCGCCGAGGATCCGTTTGCGGGTTAGTGGAATTAACCGCTCGCGTTCTTGCGGGCAGGAAGCGTATGGTTGCCCAAACAAAGCCGACGTGACAGCTAACGGGCGGGTGTCAGCCACGCTGCATGGTTGTGTGCGAAATTCGGCAAAAGGGAGAAACGGGCCTCGTGGGCGGGCACGTCTTAATCGTCGAAGACGAACAAAACATCGTGGAATCGCTGTCTTTTTTGTTGCGGCGGGAAGGATTTGCCGTGACCGCCGTGCTTGATGGGGCGAAAGCGGTCCAATCGATCGGTCAGCATCGACCTGATCTTCTGATCCTGGATCTCATGCTACCTGGGGTGGACGGGTTTCAGATCCTCAGCGAAGTGCGGGCGCTGCCGGAGTTCGTGGGGCTGCCGGTCATCGTTTTGACGGCAAAGCTACAGGATCATGACCGCCAGCGCGCCCGAGATATCGGCGCGAATGCCTTTATGGCCAAACCCTTCGCGAACGCCGATGTCCTCTCCACCGTCAAGGGGCTGTTGCCGAACGCGGCGTCCTGATCGGGTTGACTACGCCCTAACCGGATAGCCGCGCCAGGGCTGGATCGATCGCAAGACGAAGATGGTTTGCATGCTGGAAACGCCCGGCAATTGGGCAAGGCAGTTTCGGTGGATGTTGTCGAAATCGGCCACGTTCTTGGCGACGACGCGCAGAACATAGTCGGCCTGACCGGTGGTCAAGTAGCATTCCAGAATTTCCTCGAACCGCGCGACTTCTTTCTCGAAGGCGTTCAAGGCCAACTCGCTTTGTGAGCTGAGGGTGATTTCGACAAAGGCCTGGACCCAGAGGCCAAGGGCCTCGCGATCGAGCCGGGCGGCATAGCCGGTGATGACACCGGCCCCCTCAAGCAGCTTGATCCGCCGGTGGCAGGCCGATGTCGACAGCCCGACATCCTCCGCGAGTTCGGAAACCGGGCGGTTTGAATCCCGTTGTAACGCTCGAAGAATCTTGCTGTCGATTGAGTCCATCGGATTTTTTTCTAAGTACTGCGCTCAAGTTAGGAAATTATCCGAACATGCGAGAAATTGAAAATAACTTTGGGAACAAAACCGAACGGACGTGCACCATATTGCGGCTAACAAAGATCACCTAGAAGGGAGGGTACGGCGATGATCGTCGGGACGCCGAAAGAAGTGAAGGTGCATGAATACCGGGTTGGTTTGACGCCGGAGAGCGTCGCCGAGCTTGTCAGCCGTGGCCACGAGGTGCTTGTCGAAACCGAGGCCGGGCTTGGCATCGGGGCTGACGATGACGACTACCGGGCTGCCGGGGCGCGGGTTGTCGATACCGCGGCCGAGATCTTTGCGACGGCCGAGATGATCGTGAAGGTCAAAGAACCGCAGCCAGCCGAACGGGCCATGCTGCGCCCGGGCCAGATTCTCTACACCTATTTGCATCTGGCGCCGGATCCCGAGCAGACCAAGGACTTGTTGGCCAGCGGGGCGATCTGCATCGCCTATGAGACCGTCACAGACCGTAACCGCGGGCTGCCACTGCTCAAACCGATGAGCCAGGTGGCCGGCCGCATGTCGATCCAGGCGGGGGCCGCTGCCTTGGAGAAGGAGAATGGCGGGCGTGGCGTGCTGCTGGGTGGCGTGCCTGGCGTCGCTCCGGGTCAGGTGACCGTTATCGGCGGTGGCGTGGTCGGTTTCAACGCGGCACAGATGGCCGTCGGGTTGGGTGCCGATGTCACGATCTTGGACCGCAGCCCTGAGGCGCTGGAGAAGCTGGGCATGTATTTCGAGTCGCGGGCCAAGACGCGCTTTTCCAACAGCGCCAATCTGGCTGAATGCGTTGCCCAGGCGGATCTGGTGATCGGTGCCGTCCTGATCCCCGGCGCGGCGGCGCCGAAGCTGGTCAACCGGCAGATGCTATCCACCATGAAACGCGGGGCGGTTTTGGTGGATGTGGCGATCGACCAGGGCGGCTGCTTCGAAACCTCGAAGCCGACGACCCACGACAAGCCGACCTACACGATTGACGGCATTGTCCATTATTGCGTGGCCAACATGCCGGGCGGGGTGCCGCGCACCTCGACCTATGCGCTGAACAACGTCACCCTGCCGCACGCGCTGCGCATGGCTGACCTTGGCTGGAAGGCTGCTTTGGAAGCGGACCCGCACTTGCAGAATGGTCTGAACGTCTGGTCCGGCAAAGTCACGAACGAGGCCGTTGCCAACGATCTGGGGTATGATTTCGTGCCGCCGGCGGAGGCCCTAAGCGCGTAGTTTTCGACTGGCCAGCGCGTCGAAGATGGGGCGTGTTTCATCGGCGATGGCCTGAAGATCATCCGGCAGGTCTGGCAGGCCGTCCTCCGGTGGGCTGAAGCCGGTTGAGGCATCGACCGTGGCATACCAATGGGCCGCCCAGACGCCGTCGCTGTCCCGGCGGCCGGGAGGCCAGGCCAGCATCGCCGGATCGAACGGGATATCGAGGGCTTGGCACAGGGCGCGGAGCAGATCCTGCGGATTCCGGCGAACGTCCTCGGCCTCGATGATGGGCGGTTCTTTTCCTGTGGCCCCGGTGGCTTGCTGGCGGATCTCTTCCAGATCGGACATGCCGATATCCTCGGCTGTTACGGCCTCGCGCTTGACGGCGTAGGAAGCGAGGACCCGTTCCGGCGCGCGGATCAGAATGGCGTGCCGGGCCTTGGCGAACCAGTCTCGGCCAAAGCCAGGCAGCATGTGGTGGGACATGTGTTTTTGATAGAAGATCGGCGCGCCCTCGGGGACGGGGCCGAGGATGCGGGCTTCGACCTCTCGCCAGTCCGCCTCCTGGGCTGCCAAGACCGCCTCCCGCATCGGATGGTCAAGGCCGGTTTGCTGCAAATAGGCGGCATAGTAGGGCTCGTCGATCACCGCGCAGTCAGCCCGGTTGCCAAAGCTGCGCATCATCGCCGTCGACAGGTTACGCGGGCCAGACCACATGGCGATGCGGATCGGCTCGTCGATCAAGGCCCCTCTCCAGAGCGGGCGATCAGGTCTCGGTAGGTGGCCTGAAGTCTTAGAACCATGGGACCTGGAAGATGCGGTACCGTTTGGTTTAGCGGGTGGCCCAGGTGGCGGCCGTCAACCTCGCGCACGGGGGTTAGGCCGGCGAAGGTGCCGGTGACGAACGCCTCATCCGCGCCGTAGACGTCGGTCAGCGAAAAGTCTTTCTCGAAAACCGGGATGCCTTCCTCGCGGCACAGGTCGATGACGTTTCCGCGCGTGATGCCGCCCAGGCAGTAGAGGCCGGAAGAGGTCCAGACCTCGCCACGGCGGACGATGAAGAAATGGGTCGAGTTGCACGTCGCCACGGCGCCGCGCGGATCCAGCATCAGGGCCTCGTCGGCGCCGGCCTTTGCCGCTTGGATGCAGGCCTGGATGCAGTTCAGCTTGGAATGGGAGTTTAGCTTTTGGTCCTGCATGTCCGGCGCGGTACGGCGAACGGAGGAGGTGAACAGGCTCAACCCTGTTTCGGAAGGCTTGCTTTGCTTGTATTCGGGAATGATGACGATGGTGGGCGGGCTGATAACAATGCGTGGGTCCTGATAGGGCGTCGAGCGGATGCCGCGCGAAACCATTAGCCGGATGTGAACCCCATCCTCCATGCCGTTGGCGGCCAGGCAGTCGAAGATGTGCACCTTGAGAGAGTCGGGCACCATGCCAATGTGAAAATCGAGGGCTCTGGCCCCCTCGTAGAGTCTCTCCAGGTGAGCGGTTAGAAAGGGGATCTTGCCTTCATACAGACGCAAGCCTTCCCAGATCCCGTCGCCCAGCATGAAGTTGCTGTCGAAGACGGATACCTTGGCCTCGTTCCTAGGAACCAGGTCGCCATTGATGGAAATCAGGATATCCTCGTTACGAGGATCGATTTGATAGGCGTGCGCGCCGTAAGCCATGCTCTATACTTCGCTGTGAACCGGGTTGGTCCTAGTCTATTACGCATCGGCGCTGCGATGACGCAAAAAACGCTCTCTATCATCTACACAGGCGGGACGCTGGGCATGCGGCCGTCCGAGAAGGGGTATGTCCCGACCTCCGATCTGGCGGGCTTGATTGCCGAGCGACTGCCTGAGCTGTCAGACCTTTCCATGCCGCGCTATCGAATTTGCGAGGCGGAAGCGCCGCTCGATAGTGCAAATGCCAGTCCGCACTTCTGGTACGAGCTGGCGGATCGGGTACGGGTTGAGGGGCAGGATAGCGATGGTGTGATCGTCATTCATGGCACAGACACGCTGGCCTATTCCGCCTCGGCCCTTTCGTTCCTGTTGGGTGGTTTCGACAAGCCGGTGATATTGACGGGCTCGCAGATCCCGCTCTGTGAGGTGCGGAGCGATGCGCCGTTGAACTTGATCAGCGCCTCGCAGGCTATTGCAACGGGGCGGGTGTCTGAGGTTTGCGTTTGCTTTGGCCGGCACATATTTCGCGGTAATCGGACGACGAAAGTCAAATCCACCGGGCTGGATGCCTTCGCCTCGCCCAACCTGCAGCCGCTGGTCGAGATTGGGACCAATCTTCAGTTTGCCAGCCTTGGGGGGCTTGGTGCCGAAGGGGACCGTCTGGGCATGGTGACGCCGGAATTTCGAGACAGCAAGATCGCTATTCTGCGTGTATTTCCCGGCATCCCAGCAGGATTCATCGATGCCATCGTTCAAAGCGGGGCCGATGGCATCATCTTGAGCTGTTACGGCGTTGGAACCGCGCCAACGGCCGATAGGGACTTTCTGGCGGCGTTGCGCCGCGCAAGCGCGGCGGGCGTCATCGTCATTGCTGTGACGCAATGTCAGCAGGGGAGCGTGGCCCTGAACACCTATGCGGCTGGTTCGGCGTTGGCAGAGGCGGGTGCGGTGAGCGGGTTCGACATGACCACCGAAGCCGCGTTCACCAAGCTGCACGCCCTATTGTCGCTGAATGTTCCGCCGGATCAGGTTACCGATCTGATCCAGCAGAACTTGAGCGGTGAGCTTACCCCCCGATAGGGGCCAGCTACCCTCCAGGCGCCTGCCTCATATTCTCCGGCAGCCAGGTGGCAATTTCGGGGAACATGATCAGGACGAAGACCATCAGCACCATGATCATGAACATCGGGATCGCCGCGCGGGCGATGAAGCTCATCTCGTGGTGGGTCATGCCCTGAAGGACGAACAGGTTAAAACCGATTGGCGGGGTGATCTGGGCCATCTCGACCACGACGACGATGAAGATGCCGAACCAGATAATGTCGATGCCGGCCTCCCGGATCATCGGTTCCACGACGGCCATCGTCAGGACGACGGATGAGATCCCATCCAGGAAGCAGCCGAGAACGATGTAGAAGACCAAAAGGGCCATCAGCAACTCGAACCGGCTGAGCTCCAGCGAGCCGATCAGATCGGCCAATCCGCGCGGTAATCCGGTAAAGCCCATCGACAGGGACAGGAAGGCCGCGCCGGCCAGGATCAAGGCGATCATGGCCGATGTCCGCGTCGCGCCCATCAGGCTTTCGGTGAAGGTCCTGAAGTTGAGGGAGCCCTGGCTTGCCGCCAAGATCAGCGAGCCGATGACGCCGAAGGCCGCCGCTTCGGTTGCCGTGGCAAAGCCGGAATACATCGATCCGATGACCACCAGGATCAAACAGATGACCGGGATCAGGAAACGCGAGTTGGACAGCTTCTGGCCGAAGCTCATCGGCGATTCCGGCTTGGGATTGAAGTCTTTCGATACCTTGGAGGTGATCGCCACATAGGCCATGAACATCGCGGCCAAGATGATCCCAGGCAGCACGCCGGCCATGAACAGTTTGGTGATCGATTCATTGATGGTCACGCCATAGACGATCAGCGTCAGGGAGGGCGGGATCATCAGGCCAAGGGTCGCTGCGCCGGCCAGGGTGCCGATGACCATGGTTTCGGGATACTCGCGCCGGCGCAGCTCCGGGATCGACATTTTGCCGACGGTGGTCAAGGTCGCCGCCGACGATCCGGATACGGCGGCGAAGACGGTGCAGCCAACGATGTTGGTATGGACCAGGCCGCCGGGCAGGCCGGCCATCCAGGGCGACAGGCCACGAAACATGTCCTCGGATAGGCGCGTGCGATACAGGATCTCGCCCATCCAGATGAACAGCGGCAGGGCCGTCAGCGTCCAGGAGGAGGAGGCCGACCAGATGGTCGTGATCATCGCGTCCCCGGCCGGCCTGGACGTGAACAGCTCCATACCGACAAAGGCGACGCCCAACAGGGCCAAACCAACCCAGACGCCACTGCCTAGCAGCAGAAACAGGACGAATAGGAAGATGGCGATCGGTGCTAGTTGTTCCATGCCGCCCTCCTATTCCGCCGCCGGGCCATCATCGACCGTACTGGCCTGAATACCGTGTGTGCCTTTGAACAGAAGTTGCACGAAGTGATCCCAAAAACAGATGGCGAGCAGGATCGCCCCGGCCGCCATGGGCAGTTGCGGAATCCACATGGGCGTTGCGTCCTGGCCTTGGCTGATGTCGTTCAGCTTCCAGGAAAGGTGAGTGTTCTTGACGGCGTAATAGGCGAGATAGGTCGCCGCCGCGCCCCCGATGAGAAAACACCATGTTTCAAGCCAGCGCCGGCCAGCACTCAGAGCATTGAGCACGATCGAAACGCGGATGTGAGCGCCGTGGTTCAGGGCGTAGGCGAAGGCGAAGAAGGACGCTGCTGCCATGCAGTAGCCGGCATAGTCCGGCGCGCCTGGAAAAACCTCGCCCGTCCAGCGGGCCAGCATTTGCAGGATGATCAAAACAAGAATGGCGATTAGGCAAAGCGCGGCGATCACTCCGCCGGCGAAATACAGGGCGTCAAGCACACGGCGAAGCACCCGGCCGAGGGCAATCATCGCACTCCCCCTTTTTTTGTTTTTGTTCCCCAGAAAAAGAGATGGCCGGGACAAGGTCCCGGCCATTTCGATTTTACTGAGCCGCGTTGAAGGCGTCGATGATGGCTTGACCTTCCTCGCCGGCTGCTTCCAGCCACTCAGAGGTCATGATTTCACCGAATTCCTTCAACTCGCCCGTCAGGCTGTCATTGGCGGGACCAACGGTCATGCCATTTGCCGCCAGTTCCTTGAGCGTGAACTCGGTGTACTGAACCGCACGCCAGTTGCCGGCATATTCGGCAAGCGAAGCGCAACCCGTAACGATGTTCTGGGTGGCTTCGTCCAGGCCGCCCCAGGCGTCCTTGTTGACGATGACGTAGTTGCGCGGCAGCCAGGCATCCACTTCGTAGAAGTGGGTCAGGCTTTCCCACACCTTGCGGTCATAGCCGGTCGAACCGGAGGAGATCATGGATTCGGCAACGCCGGTGGCGAAGGCCTGGCTGATCTCGGCGGCTTCGATGGTCACCGGCAGCATGCCAGCCAGCTCGGCAATACGGGCCGTGGCGTTGTTGTACGAGCGGAACTTGATGCCATCCATATCGGCAACCGAGTTCACTTCCTTCTTGAAGTACAGACCCTGCGGCGGCCAAGGAACGGCGTACAGGAGTTTGAGACTCTGCTCGTCGAGAACCTTTTCCATAGTCGGCTTGGCGGCGTCCCACAGCTTGGCCGAATCCTCAAATGAGGTCGCCAGGAACGGGATGGAGTCGATGCCGAAGATCGGGTTTTCGTTCTGGTGACCGGACAGCAGCCGCTCGCCGATCGGGGCCTGGCCGGTTTGAACCGCGCGCTTGATTTCCGCGCCCTTGAACAAGGAACCCGATGGGTGGGTGACGATTTCCAGATCGCCGCCGGTGCCCTGGGTTACGCAGGTGGCAAACTCAGCCCCGGTCTGGGAATGGAAGTTGGTTGCCGAATACGCCATCGGCATATCCCATTTTTCGGCGGCGGCCGGCATGGCGCAAAGCGCGCTGGCTGCCGTGGCCGCAAGAAGCGTGGCGAATGTTTTCATGTATCCTCTCCGTTAGTTGGCCCTTGTTTAATTGTTTGTTCCTCTAGAGGAACTGTGAAGGCGCATAGGGCGCTAGGTCAATGTTTGGGGCCCGTCCCGATACCAAATGGGACAAGAGCCGCCCGGTTTTCGGCCCGCCGGTCAACCCGACATGGTGGTGGCCGAATCCAAGAAAGGCGTTTTTCACGCCTGGAACTTCGCCAATGACGGGAATTGAATCCGCCATGGCTGGTCGGTGCCCCATCCATTCGCTGGTTTCCTTCCAGCGAAGGCCGGGGATGGCCGCTTCGATATTTTTCTTCAAAAGGGCGATTGGGGCCGCTGAGGGCGGCGCTTCCAGACCGCCGAACTCGACGATTCCGGCCAGCCGCAGCCGGCCCTCCATCGGCGTTGCGACGAACTTGCCCGAGGCGATCATGACCGGCGAGCGGGGCATGATGTTTGGCTCCCACAGCTCCAAGTGATAGCCGCGCTCGCTTTCCAAGGGCACGGTGAGGCCGAGTTTTCGCGCAAGCCCGCCGGACCAGACTCCGGTGGCGACGATGGCGGCATCGGCCTGGATCGTCTCACCACCGGCGCGGATGCCGGTGACCTGGCCGTTCTCTCGGACGATGTCGGTCACGTCTGCCTTGATCAGCGATCCGCCTCGCTCCGCCATATGGGCGGCGAGATCTTTTACATAGCGGCCGGGATCGCTGATCCGCCCATGGCCGCCCATTTTGACGGCAAATCCCAGCGCGGAGGAAAAAGCAGGGTCGTAGGCCCGAAAACCCTCGCCCTCCAGTTCGTCCCAAACAAATCCATGGGCCTTGCGCAGGGACCAGCCGAAGGCATCGCCCTCGAAATGAGCCCGGTCATCGTAGATGTAGAGATAGTCGGACGGGACGATCCATTTTTCGGCTGGCGTCCCGGCTGAAAGGGCCTGGTGGTCGGCCAGGCTGTCACCGACGATGGGGAAAAGGGCATCCGCGATCCGCTTCGTGTCCTCGGCATTGGCCCGCTTGAGGTACTGGATCAGCCAAGGCAGCAGCTTAGGCAGATAGCCCCATTTGAGAAACAGCGGCTGATCGGGATCGAACAGCATTTTGGGGGCTTTTTTGATCAGCCCGGGCGCGGTCACTGGCACAATGGAGCAGGAAGCCAAAACCCCACCATTGCCATAGCTGGCGCCCTCGCCGGGCTCGGATCGATCGATCAGGATTACGTCATGACCGTCGCGCTGCAGCCAAAGCGCGGCCGATACGCCTACGATGCCAGCGCCGATGACGGCGACGCGTTTTTTGGCGTCGGCCACCTTACCTATCCCGTTCCCGCCGACGCGCGGACGGCGAATTTTTCGACTTTGCCCAGATCAACATCAACTCCCAGTCCCGGACCATCGGTTACGATGACATGACCATCCTCAATGGGAAATGGGTCAGTTAGAATATCTTCGGCCAGGTAGTAGCGGGCCTGATAAAATTCGCAGCCCAAGGTGATCGGTTGGCAGGCCGCGACCAGATGGGTACCTGCCAAGTGTGCTAGGCCCGTTTCGAACATATCACCGCCATAGCAGGTCAAACCGGCACTGTCGGCCAACTCGGCAACTTGGATGGCGCGGCGCAGGCCGCCAGCCTTCATGATCTTGATCGAAACGCCGTCGCAAATGCCTTCCGCTGCGGCGCGGTTCATGTCTTCCGGCCCGAAGACGCTCTCGTCGGCCAATAGGGGAACATCCAGCGAGGCGCGCAATTCCGCCATGGTCGCATAGTGGTGGGCGGCGACTGGTTGTTCGATGAAGGTCGGGCGAAAACTGGCGACATCGCGCACGCAGCCGGGCGCCTCGTTTGGCGACAGACCCTGGTTGTAGTCGACCCGCACATCGAGCTGCGGGTAGTCGGTGCGAAGCCGTTCGAGCCGCATCATATCGAAGGCGTGATCGCGGAACCCTGCCTTCAGCTTCACGATCCCGACCTGATCCTCAATCAAACGATCGATCAACGCCATATCCGCCTGGAAATCCGGACTGGCCAGCGAGCAGGACAGCGGGATTCTGTCGCGACTTTTGCCGCCCAATAACTGCCAGACGGGCAGACCCAACAATCGGCCGGCGAGATCCAACAAAGCCGTGTCGAGCGCTGCCTTGGCTTCCGTGCAATGGGCCACGACCTTTTGTGCCGACTGCATGATTGCGCCAAACTCGCCCACCCGGCGGCCGACGACCAATGGCCTGATGTAACGGTCCAGGGCGGCAAAGCTGGCTTCTGGGGTGCCGGTGAAGACCGACCAGGGGGAGGCCTCGCCAAATCCATGTGCGCCGCTGTCCGAGGTCAAGCGGGCGATGATCACCTCGATCTTGTCGGCGACCGTTCCGATGCCGTGATCGCGGCGGGAGACGACCGGAACGGCGAGATGCCACAGATCAAGCCTTTCGATCCGCTCATCCAAGGCCGCCACCTCCGGCGTCACGCAACCCACTCCGATACCGGGGCGGCTGCCTCATGCAGCGGTTGCGAGATGACATCCACCAGGGTTGGTCCGTCGTGGTTCAGGGCTTCCCGTAAGACAGGCGTCAGATCATTGGGGTCTTCGACGCGCCAGGATTTGACGCCGAACGCGGCCGCCACGGCGGCGTGGTCGGTGCGGCCGAAATCGACATTGTAGAAGCGCTGATTGAAGCCGGAATTTTGGCCAGCCTTGATCCAGCCATAGGTTGCATTTGAGAAGACGATGGATGTGATCGGCATGCGGTGCCGCGTGATCGTCTCGAACTCACCACAACAAAAGCCAAAAGACCCATCGCCCATCACAGCGACGGTTTTGGACGATGGTCGCCCCGTCTGCGCCCCCATGGCCGCTGCCAGCGAATAGCCCAAGGCGCCGTGCGCGCGGTTGGTGATGAAATGCCTGCCAGGCTTCCGCCAGCGGTAGTGGGCGGAGAAGTAGGGGCAGGGCGTTCCGGGGTCGGCGACGATGGTCGCGTCGTCATCCAATAGGTCCGACAGCGCTGCGATGACGCGTTCTGGCCGGATGGGTGTTTCGGAACTGGTGGCCAACGGGTCGAAGGCGTTGAGTTTTGCTTGCCAGGCCGCCTTGGCCTTTGCAGTGCCGTTCTGGCCTGGAAGTCCGGACCGTGTGCCGAGTTCGGCCACCAGGGCCTCAAGCGCCAGCCGGGCGTCGGCACAAATGGCGACTTCGGTCGAATAGTTCGCGCCGATCACCATCGGGTCGCTGTCGATGTGGATGATCGTGCGGCCTGGGGGCGGAGAGCGCCAACGCTCCGTCGTCACCGATCCTGCACGGCAGCCGATGAACAGGATGACGTCCGCTTCATCCACGACCGCGCGGGTTGCCGGGATGCCACCGTTTGAGCCGACCACGCCAACCGCATGGGGGTCGGTTTCCGCGATCACGCCCTGGCCGGAAACAGTCGTCGCGATGGGCAGATCAAGCAGGTTGGCAAGTTGTGAAAGGGCGGCATGGGCACTGGCAATCACTGGCCCGCCGCCGCAAATGGCGATCGCGGATTTTGCACCTGCCAAGATGTCCGCAGCCGCCTTGATGGCTGCATCATCCGGGGCGACAGGTTCGCATGGGAAGTGGCTGTGCCTGGAATCGGCCCAGATTTCCTCCTCATCGACTGGCGCGACTTGGGTATCGAAAGGCAGGGCCAGGTGGACGGCGCCGGGGCGCCCGGTTGTCATGGCGCGAAAGGCGGTGCGCACCATGGCCGGCAGCCGGTTTGCGTCGTCCAGCGAGGCGTTCCATTTGGCCAGTGGACGGAACAGGGCAACCTGGTCCAACTCAGTCAACGGATAGCGGCCGCGCGAGGTTGTCGCGACGTCTGTCGTGATCGCCAGGATGGGAACGGAGCTGTCGTTGGCCTCCACGACGCTGGGCAGGATATAGGTCGCGCCGCCGCCAGAAGGGCCTTCGCAAACGCCAGGCTTGCCGGTGACCCGGGCATAGCCATCGGCCATGTAACCGGCATGGCGTTCGTCCCGCGTCAGAATGTGGTTGATGCCGTGATCGAGCCGGGCCAGCGCGTCATAGAAGGGCAGGGTGGTGTCGCCGCACAGGCCGAACATGTGGGTGACGCCATGGCCTTCCAGCATGCGCACCATGGCCTCCGCGCCTGACATGCGGTTTGATCCGTCTTGCTTCACGGCGGGCGCCCCTGTTCGTACCGTTATTGCCCTGCGTGCAGAGCTGTATACAGTTCTGTATGTTGCTTAGACGGGGCGCTATGTGTCAACAAGCAAGTGGCGAGGATAGCGGAATGAGGGCATGAGCGAGGGACGGGTCGAGGCCCTGTACACCCAGCTGAAGGAAATGACGGTCGATTTCCGGATTCGCCCGGGTGAACGGATCAACGAGGTTGCGCTCGCCCGCGATTTGGCGGCCAGCCGAACGCCGTTGCGTGAGGCCCTCAACAGGCTGGTCAGCGAGCGGTTGATCGACTTTCGGCCCAGCAAGGGTTTCTTTTGCCGCGACCTGGATCCCGCGTCGATCTTCGAGCTGTATGAGTTGCGGGAAGTTATAGAAGAAGCGGCCGTCCGGCTGGCCTGCGCCCGGGGTACCGATGCTGAAATTGCGGGTCTGAAAGAGTCGCTCTACCGGGAAGGCCTATCCTATCAAGGCAAAACGGTGCGCGAAGTGACTGAGCGCGATGAGGCCTTTCACGTCGGCATCGCACGCCTGTCCGGGAACGGTGAGCTGGCGCATCAGCTGGAGCGGATCAACGAGCGCATCCGCTTCATTCGCTGGATCGACATGTCAGCCCATGTCGTGAAGACCAAGAACGAACACAAACAGATCATGGACGCGATCGAACAGCGCGAGGCGGACCGCGCCGCTGAGATCATGCGGGCGCATATCGAAAAGCGGGTCGATCAGATTGTTGCGGCCGTGAAGGAGGGCTATTCCAGCCTGTATGTCGCCGGGGCGGAAGAGCTGTTCGAGCGGCGCATCGATCCGGCGGATGATAAGGCATGAAGGCGACGGGCGGTAAGGCGATCTACGGCGCATCGGTCGGTATCTTGATGCTGGATGCACGATTTCCGCGCATTCCAGGCGATATGGGCAATGCCCAGACCTGGCCCTTTCCCGTCCATTACAAGATCGTGCGCAATGCCTCGCCCGACTTGGTGGTGCGCCGTCGGGCGGAGGGGATGCTGGACGCCTTTATCGAGGCGGCGCACGAACTGGTCACCGACGGAGTGGACGGGATCACCACCAATTGCGGCTTCCTGTCGCTGTTTCAGGACGAGCTTGCCCAGGCGGTTGACGTGCCCGTCGCTGCATCCTCCTTGATGCAAGTCGAGATGGTGAACCGTGTGCTGCCGCCGGGCAAACGGGCCGGCATCCTGACCATTTCGGGATCGACGTTGACGGCGGAGCATCTAGCCAAGGCAGGGGTGCCGGCGGATACGCCAATTGGCTCGACAGAGGGCGGTCAGGAATTCACACGCGTTATACTTAACAATGAATTAGAGCTCGATATTAACCTAGCATGTGAGGATAACGTTTCGGCAGCTCAAGCGCTAATGGCCGAGCATGCCGATCTCGGCGCAATCGTGCTGGAATGCACAAATATGGTTCCCTATGCTGCGGCCATTCGGGAGGCGGTTGGATTGCCTGTCTTTTCAATCGATTCCTTTGTCAGTTGGTTTCAGGCGGGCCTGTCGCCGCGCCGGTTCCCAAAATAGCAAAATTTTTAACGGCCGACCCGGGAATGGGCGGGCACTTGTGGAGACATCATCATGCTTTTCAAATTCGCCAAGAGCGCGGGCGAGGCCGTGGCTTCTTCTTTCTCCAACCTCGCTGACGGCATCAAGGACCGTATTCAAGGGCACAAGACGGACGTCGCCGATCTGGTGGTCGAGGAAAATGCCGACAAGATCATTTTGAAGGGCAAGGCGGCATCCCAGGCCGAAGTCGAAAAGGCGATCCTGTCCGCCGGCAACACGCCGGGCGTGGCCGAGGTCGAATCGCAGATCGAAGTGGCCGCGGAGGCGCCGGCGGCGGTTTTCTATGAAGTCAAAAGCGGTGACAACCTGTCAAAGATTGCGCAGGAGCATTATGGCGCCGCGTCGAAATACCCTGTGATTTTCGAAGCCAACAAGCCGATGCTGACACACCCGGACAAGATTTATCCCGGTCAGATGCTTCGGATTCCCCCGCTGGACTAGATGGCGGTTCCTACCGAGGGCAACCAGTTTGGATGTATCCGATCCGCATCGCGGCTGAACACGTACTTTAGAGCATCGATGACGACGGCTTAGGTGGGGTGGGGAACTGGCACGGTGGCACTATCGAATACCGCAGAACGTTACGGGTCGGTTGCCAAGACGTTTCACTGGTTGGTTGCGCTGCTAATCCTGACGGCGTTTCCCCTGGGCGTTATTGCCGAAAACTTGCCAGCCGATACCCAGGAACAATTGCAGGCCAAAGCCGGCCTGTTCAGCATTCACAAGACGGTGGGCCTGACCGCCTTCTTCGTCGCGTTGGCCCGGATCGGTTGGGCCTTGAGCCAGGCAAAGCCCGGTCTGCTGAATGCCGGCAAACGGCTTGAATCGTTTCTGGCCGAGCTGGTCCATTGGCTGCTCTATGCCTCGTTGGTGATCGTTCCCCTGTCAGGCTGGCTGCACCACGCGGCGACCGAAGGGTTTGCGCCGCTGCTGCTGCCGTTCGGCGACTCGCTGCCCTTGGTGCCCAAAGACCCGGCGGTGGCCCATTTCTTCGGTGCCTGGCATTTCGTGTTCACCAAGGTGCTGTTCGCTTCGGTGTTGCTGCACATTGTCGGCGCGCTGAAACACCATGTGATCGACCGGGACGCGACCCTGCGGCGCATGCTTCCCGGTTCCGCGGTCCTGCCCGATCCATTCCCCAGCCAGGGGGACTCGCACCGGTTGCCGATCATCGTCGCGGCGGTTGTCTACGCGGTCGCCATTGCCGGCGGGGCGGCGCTTGGTCTGTCATCCGAGACACGACAAGGAGCGCAGCTTGTAGCGGTGCAAAGCGACTGGGCGGTTCAGGATGGCAGCCTGGAGATCACGGTCGTTCAGATGGGTGCTGAGGTCACCGGCAGCTTCGCGGATTGGACTGCGCAGATTTCGTTCGATGAACGGGTGGTCGATGGCAAGCATGGCAGGGCGGAGGTGACGATTGCCGTGGGAAGCCTGACCTTGGGGTCAGTGACGACCGAGGCGCTGGGAACGGATTTTTTCGATGCCTCGCAGTTTACCACGGCGAGTTTTTCAGCGGATATCTTGCCGGCCGACGGGGAGGGTGCGTACCTGGCCGAGGGGACCCTTACGATCCGTGACGTTGCCGTCCCGGTGAGCATGCCCTTCTCGCTGGATCTTCAGGACGATGTGGCGGTCATGGACGGCGCCATAACGCTTGATCGCCGCGACTTTGAGATGGGCAAGAACTTTCCCGACGAGTCGAGCGTCGAATTTTCGGTGGCGGTCGCCGTCAAGCTGACGGCGCAGCGGCAATAAAAAAGCCGCCGGTGTGCCCACCGGCGGCTTTCATGAAACGATCTTCGTGACGTTTAACCGTCGGCCTTTGCGGCCTCGACCGAAATCTTCACCTCGACTTCGTCACCGACGGCGGGAACGCCGAAACCCATGTTGAAGTCGCTGCGCAGCAACGTGGTGGTGGCATCGAAGCCAGCCCATTCCTTGCCGTCCGCAAACGGGTGAGGCCCGGTCTTGTTCAGACGAGCATCCAGATCGACTGATTTGGTGACGCCGTTCATCGTCAAATCGCCGGTGATGATGGCGGTGTTGTCGCCCGTCACCTCGATGGCGGTCGAAACAAAAGAGACATCGGGGTTAGCCGAAGCATTGAAGAAGTCGGCCGACATGAAGTGCTTTTCGCGCTCGGCCCAGCCCGTATCCATCATGGTGGCCGGCATGGTTACGCTGACCGAGGAATTCGCGGGACTTTCCTGATCGAACATGATCTCGCCTTCGAAGCCGGAAAACATGCCGGTCGTGGTCGAAAATCCGAGATGTTGGTAGGAAAACACGACTTGCGAGTGGCTGGGATCGAGGGTGTAGGCGACCGGTTCGGCCGCAGCGGTTCCTGCCGCAAAAACGACCGCGGCGGCAATCAAAGTGGGTTTCATGAAGGGCTCCAGTTAGATGACTCTATGCGCCCTATAAATCCGACCGATTTTGACAATGACAACCAGTCGCAAATAACGAGTTTGTGATCTTATGAGATTGTCACTGAACCGACGTGGGGCCCTAGGCGCATTCATCCAGCTCCATGGCGCTTTCGAGCCGTTGGACCTTGAAGGGGCCATCTATGCCCCGCAGCTTGCTTACGTTCTTGAGCTTTTGGATGAGGGGTGCGGTCAGTTCGGTGCCGGCGGCTAGGAGTAGTTTACCGTCGGACGTAGCGATATCGCCTTCAACCACATCGCCCGGTATGAGGGCTGGCGCTGCCACATCAACCGAGACCCGCCTTTCCGCAAGGATCATGGCATCGTCGGACTGAACCGCATCTCGCACGAACTTGAGCACGTTCGTGTCGTACTGCCCGGTTTTGCCCGCCATGGTTTGAAGGACCTTCAGAAGACCGTCGCGTGTAAGGTCGCTGCGCGCTTGGGCAAGGTCGATCAAGACCCTCAGTATCCGTGCGTTCAGCGGCAACTTGTCGCCCGCACACCCATCGCCCGGATTGCCGCTGCCGTCACAGTTGGCTCGACAATAGTAGACCGCCTCGGCAATGCCCTCCAGGCGGGGAATCTTGCCGATCAGGTCACGGCCGATGGCTGGCGTGCCGGCGAGTAGCGCTTCTTCTTCTTGGTCAAGAGGCGCGCCGGCGTGATGCTTCTCCAGAAGTTCAGCCGGTAGCGTAACTTCGCCGAGCGGCCATAGCATGGCCGCCATGTCCAGTTCCCAAGCACGATCGATCTGCGTTCTTTGGGCAAGGGCGCGCGCCCAGGTGCGGACTGTTTCGGCTCGCCTTGCCGACACGGGGCTGCTGAGCGCCAGCACATCCATCAGCACTTTGACACTGCCGGACAGGGCGCGTTCCAGAAGATCCCGTTCCGCCGCCATCAGACTATGGTGTCGGGCGGCGTCCTTGATGGTCTCGTACAGCAATTCGGTTGAGCAGGGCTTGGTCACGAACCGAAACACATGGCCCTGATTGACGGCGTTCGCAGCCGTTTCCTGGTCATTGTTACCGGTCAGCATGACACGCGCGGCCAGCGGCTGAATCTCCGCGGCCTTGGCCAAGAACTCCACCCCCTTCATGCCGGGCATGTTCTGATCGCTGACGACGACGGCAAAATTGCCTTCCGCCTTCAGCGCCGCGAGTGCTTCATCGGCCCCTTGGGCGGTATGAAGGTTCATCTTTCGGCGAAGCACGCGCTTGACCGCCCCTAAGAGGCGCTCGTCATCATCGACGAAAAGAACCCGGATCTGTTCGGACATCAGGCTGCTTCCTGCATCAGCTTCCTGACCGATTGAGCAATGCGCCAGCCGGTTTCCGCAGGCTCCTCAAGGTTGTCGACTTGCTGCAATCGGTCGAGCGTTTCGACCAGCTTTGGTGGCAATCCCAACAAACAGGCCAGATAGGCTGCAGGGGCCGTTGAACCGTTGGCAGACCAACCATTTGACTTGGTATGGCAAAGCAGTATTCCAGCCGCGTGAGCCATATGGGCAAGATCCTGGTCCAGTCCATCGGATAGCGCGGCCGACCAGCTTGCTTCGGCGATGTTCGTCGCGTCGGATGCGGCGTTTGCCTCGACCATGTCGACCAGCCCGTTGAACTTGAAAAGCGTCCTCAGTACCTCAAGACCCAACTCACCGACGGCCGCCCCAATGTCGCACGTCACGCGGCGGTTACCGAAATACGCTGAATTCGCCAACTGCAACATACGGATGCAAAGGCCAGTATCTCGCCGGATGGCCTCGGCAATTTCACTAACGTCCGATCTTCCATCGTCCAAAAGATCGGAGACTTGTTGGAAGGAATCTCGGTTTGCCGAAAGGCGGTCGATCTCAGCCGTAACGTCCTGGGAGGTCGCTTGGGCCAACGCATCTCGCCATTCCAGGATCTCCGTCAACGTCATGACAAGAGATCGTCCATCGCACGGCTTAGCGTAGAATTGGTGGCTGACGCCCACCGTGCTGCAGGTCAGTTCAAGATCGGCGTGGCCAGATAGCAGGAAACGAATTGTACGGGGCGACCGTTCCGCGATCCTCGCTAGCAGGGCTGCGCCATCGATACCGGGCATGCGCATGTCGCTGACGACAGCGTCGACTTTACCGCCGTCAAGAAGCTCGAGTGCTTGTTCGCCGCCTTCCGCGAACAGCATCTCCCAGCCATCGCAGCCCAACCTGGTCATGCGCTTTAGACCACGAAGTATGTTCGGCTCATCGTCGACGAACATTATAACCGGCGTCATGGTTATGGCTCCGAATTCTCTGATGGGTGTCGAGTGGGTAATCGCACGGTAAATGTCGTTACTTTGCCGGGCTCGCTTTTGCAGGAGATGGTGCCGCCATGCTTCTGGCGAACAATGTTGTAAGAGATGGCAAGCCCTTGGCCCGATCCTTTTCCGATGTCCTTTGTGGTGAAGAATGGGTCGAAGATCTTGTCGATAACCTCTGCGGGAATGCCGTTACCCGTATCGCTGATTTGAATTTCGGCCCACTCCCCCTCGCGTCGGGATTTGATGGCAATCAACCCGTTTTCTTCAGGTCCCGATTCTTCAATGGCGTCGGCGGCATTGACGATGAGGTTCAGAAAAACCTGGCTGATGTCACTGGGATGGCAAGGGATTTCATCCAACCCATCCCCCAAGTCGGTCCTGACTTCTGCGACATATTTCCAGCGGTTTCGCGCGACTGTCAGGGTTGTTCTGATGGTCTCGTTCAGGTCGACTGGAACCTTTGCTTCATCCCCAGGATGGGAGAAGGATTTGATGGCTCGGACGATTGATGTGACTTGATCGAGACCTTCCATGGACTGTTTGGCAGCCATGTGTGCTTCATCAACGATGAAGTCGAGGTCGATTTCCTCTGCCATCCGGAAGAAGCTGCTTTTGAACGTGGTGCCGTCAAACTTCTCGTTTTCCAGACCGTTGCGGCTTAGTTGGGCGAGTGCAACCAGATTGGACAGCGACTCGTTGAGAAACTGCAGATTGTCGCTGACATACTGGACCGGCGTGTTGATCTCGTGGGCGACGCCACTGGCCAGTGTTCCAAGGGCTTCGAGTTTCTGGGCTTGAGCGAGCTCCTGTTCTAGCGCTTGGCGTTTTGCGTGCTCGCGCGCGCGGCGGGTTATGTCGCGAACAAACCAAACGAAATGTGGATTTCCTTCGTGCTGCAATGGCTTAACGCCAAACTCAACCGGAAACTCTCGTCCGTCCGCGCCGCAACAAATGGCTTCTCGCGTGAATTCATCAATTCCATAGGATTGGTCATGAAGTGAGTCGATCCAGTCGACAACGTCCGGCGGTCCGACGAATAGGTCGCGCATCGATTTGATTGTGCTCGCATCGACGCCGAACATCGATCGCGCAGACTCGTTGATGCGACGCGCACTCAGATCTGATCGGGTAAAAACGATGCCGGCTTGGACGTTGTCGAGAATCAGCTTGAGTTGCGACTTCTGAGCCTCAAGCGAAATTGCGGCGTCCTTCAGGGCCTCGCCTGTTTGGTGCAGCTCGCGGCTTTTTGTTTCGAGCAGCGATTCGGCGGCTTGACGTGCCTTACGCTCCCGGTCCAGGCGTCTTTCCAGCAAGTCGGCACTTAGGCCGCTTGCTGCGTGGTGTGCTCCACCGTGAAGCGCACGCATTGCTTGCCTCCTAATCCATCCAGGTCGCACCGATCCAGGCGTGCGGGGCGACCGAAATGATCAATCGCCCCCTGAATCAACCCCTCGGCGACGTCGCCAAGATGTCGGTCCGAGCGATAGGTGACGATGAGCCTGTTCTGGCCATCCCGTTGGGCTTCGATCTGAGGAACGACTGCATCTGGGTAGAGTTTCTTTACTTCGACATGGATGAACCCATCGACCTGTTCGATGAAGGTAAATGCATCCGGTATGCCGGCGAAGAACTCGGGGTAGAGATCTGCAAATCTGGTCAACAGATGACGGCCAAATGCCTTGGCCAGGTCCGGAACAGGTGTTTTCGTCACCTTGCTGAGGTTTATGGCCAGCGCGACGATTTCAGAGTGGTCGTAGGTTCCTACCGCCGTGTACGACCCGCCCGAGGGAAGGTCGCTTTCCTGAATGATCAGTTCCGTTGTTTCCGGCGAGAAAACATTGTCCACCATCTGCAGGAATTCGGTAAAGATGACGCCTTTCAAAATGCAGTCTCCCACCACTCGTTTTTGGTGGAGTCCGTTTTCCCATTGCCGGAATTAAGAACAATTAATGCCGCTAAAGTTTTATGTAACTTTTTGCAAATTTGTATCTGATTTACGCGGCCTTTGATCTTTCGTGGGAAATTGTTCCGATACTTCATTGCCTGGTGCGGCTACGGAATGCTCCAAAACTAACTCCTGGCTCGCGCCGGCTGCTATTTGGGTGGCAGTGTTGAAACGAAGCTAAGAGCCAAGGACAGCCATTGCGTCATCACTTGATCGGTACAGGCTCCTTCAGCAACGAAGAAGAAGCCGCCCATGCGGCGGCCACCTTGTTCCATCTGTTGGCCACCCGGTAGAGCGCGCGCCGCGACTTCGTTTTCCTTGCCGACACGAAACATAAACCGGCCTTCGCCCGCTTTCGTCCTGTCGGCGCCGCCGATCATGTTGCCATCGAGCAGAAAGCACACACCGCCCATCATTCGCTTTTCGGAGATGTCCGCCATACCGCCGAGGGCCTGGCGAAACCGTGCTGCCAACATTTCATCATAGGCCATGCCGCAACCTCCTGGTGACGCGAAAGTCTACCGCCAAAGCAGGGGCTGGGCTAGTTCCGGGCAAGGTCTATGATCCGGTTGGCTGACGCCTGTTGAACAGCGAGCCCAGCCAACGGCAAACCACGTAGAAGGTAGGTGTAAAGACAAGACCGAAGAAGGTAACGCCGATCATTCCGGAAAAAACGGCCGTCCCGAGTGCTTGGCGCATTTCCGCGCCCGCACCGGTGGCGATTACCAGCGGAACGACACCCAGGATGAACGCAAAAGATGTCATCAGGATAGGCCGCAACCGAAGCCGCGCCGCTTCGACGGCGGCATCCGGTCGCGAAAGCCCTTGTTCCTCACCTTGTTTGGCAAACTCGACGATCAGGATGGCGTTCTTGGTGGCCAGACCGACGAGCACGACGAGACCAATCTGCGTCAGGATATTGTTATCCATTCCGCGCAGCAGCACGCCGGTGATGGCGGCCAGCAGGCACATTGGTACGATCAGAATTATCGATAGGGGAAGCGTCCAGCTCTCGTACTGCGCGGCCAACAACAAGAACACGAACACCACTGCCATGATGAAGACGAAGGTCGCGGTATCGCCGGCCAGCTTTTCTTGGAGTGCCAGTTCCGTCCACTCATAGCTGAATCCGTCGGGCAGTATGTCGGCCGCCAAGGCTTCCATGGCGGCAATCGCCTCACCGGTTGACGTGCCGGGCAGCGTCGCCCCCTGGACCGCGGCAGCTGGGAAGAGGTTGTAGCGGGGCACGCGATAGGGTCCGGTGACGTCGTTGAACGTCGCGATCGATCCGATGGGAGCCATGCCGCCGGCCGAGGTTCGTGCACGCAGGTTGGCCACATCGCGTACCTCGTCCCGGTATTCGCCATCGGCCTGCGCGGTCACCCTGAATGTGCGACCGAGGAAGTTGAAGTCATTGACAAATGCAGATCCGAGGTAAACTTGCAGCGTTTCGAATACCTGATCGGGCGTCAGACCGATTTGTTCAGCTTTCACGCGGTCGATGTCGGCGAAGACCTTGGGTGTTGCTGTATTGAACAGCGTGAACACCTGTGACAGACCCTCCGTCTGGTTCGCGGCCGCCGCCAACTCCTGGGTTGCCTGTTCCAGGGCGGGAAGGCCACGCCCGCGTGTGTCTTGTACGTACAGTTTCCACCCCCCCGAGTTGCCGATACCGCGAACCGGCGGTGGCGCGATGACGAAGATGAAGGCCTCTTTGATCTCGAAAAGTGAACCCTGTACTTCCTGCAGGATTTGCTGGGCGGTCAGACCCAATTCCTGTCTTTCGTGAAAATCCTTGAGCGTGAAGAATATGGCGCCCGCATTCGGCGAGTTGGTGAAGGTGGCGCCGTCGAACCCGGCAAATCCGGCGGTATGCGCCGCACCAGGATGCTGCAAGATAATGTCCGTGGCTCGTTGAACAACGGCATCCGTTCGAGCCAGAGACGCGCCGGGGGGCAGTTGGATAACAGTGATGAAGTAGCCTTGGTCCTGATCCGGAATAAAACCAGTGGGCGCCCGGCCGAATTGAGAGTTCGTCACCCAAAGCAAGCCGGCGTAGATGACCAGCATCAATAGCGTTACCCGTAGCGAGCGGCGAACCAGCCAGGCATAGCCGCCAGCCAGCTTGCCAAAGAGCCAGTTAAAGCCGTCGCTAAAGCGCTCGAAAGGCCAGGCGAGGGTCTTGAGTATCCGCCCGAGGGCCGAGTTCGGGACGTCATCTTCGTGTGGTTTCATGATCAGGGCCGCCAAGGCCGGCGATAGGGTCAGCGAAACGAGCACTGAAATCATGGTTGCCGCCGCAATGGTGACGGCGAACTGCCGGAAGAACTGCCCGGATATACCTGCAATGAAGGCAGCGGGGATGAACACGGCCAGCAAGACCAGCCCCATGGCGATCAAGGCGCTGCCGACCTCGTCCATCGTCTTGCGGGCGGCATCCTTGGGCGAAAGACCTTCGCGGATGTAGCGCTCGACATTCTCGACCACGATGATCGCGTCATCGACCACGATGCCGATGGCCAATACGAGGCCGAACAGGGAAAGGCTGTTGAGCGAGTATCCCAACGCTGCCATCACGGCGAAGGTGCCAATCAGCGAGACCGGAATGGCCAGGATCGGAATGATGGAGGCCCGGATGCTCTGCAGGAAAACCACGATTACCAGAACGACCAGCAGCACGGCCTCGGCGATGGTCACGTAAACCTCGTTGACCGACTCCTCGATATATTCCGTGGGGTTGTAGATGATGTCGTAGGCGACACCGGCCGGAAAAGCCGCGGCCATCTCATCCATGGCGCGCAGCACATTGCCGGCCGTCTCAAGGGCATTCGACCCCGGACGCTGGAAGATCAGGATCGGCAGCGCGGCGTTGCGATCGAGATAGCCGATGGTGGAATAATCCTGCGCCCCCAACTCGACCCGACCGATATCGCGTACGCGGACTTGCGCGCCGTTTTCTTGCGTGTTGACGACGATGTCGCCGAATTGATCGGGATCGACCAGCCGTCCCAGTGTTTCCACCGGCAGCTCATAGGCTGAGGGCTCCGGCACCGGTAGCTGGTTAATGACGCCCGACGCCACTTGGACATTGTTCGCCCTGAGAGCGGCGACAACCTCGCCGGCTGTCATACCCTTTGAGGAAACAAGCTCAGGATTGAGCCAGACGCGCATGGAATAGGCCCGCTCGGCGAACAGCTGTGCCTGGCCTACGCCTTCGATACGTGCCAACCGGTCGATCACTTGTGTCCGCGCGTAATTCGAGACGTAGAGCTGATCGCGCGAGCCATCATCCGAATACATGTGGATGACCATCATCAGGTCAGGGGAGCTTTTCTGAACCACGACGCCCAAGCGTCGGACGTCTTCGGGCAAGCGCGGTTCTGCGATAGCCACCCGGTTCTGCACCAGCACCTGGGCCTGATCGAGATCCGTTCCCAGCGCAAAGGCAATCGTGATGTTCAGCTGGCCGTCGCCTGTCGCCTGGCTGACCATGTAGAGCATGCCTTCGACGCCATTGACCTCCTGCTCAATCGGCGTCGCCACTGTGTCGGAAACAACCTCGGCTGAGGCACCGGGATAGCTGGCGGTTACCTGGATGGTCGGTGGTGCGATTTCGGGATATTGGGCGACGGGCAGCGAGAAATAGGCAGCGGCGCCGACCAACGTGATCAGAATGCAGATCACCGTCGCGAAGATCGGTCGATCAATGCAGAACTGGGAAAGTTGCATGGTTCAGGCCGCCTAGTTGGCTGTCGCTTGGCCGGTCGAGCCGTCAAGCGACAGGGTCACTTCCTGCGGCGCGACTTGACCGCCCGGTCTGGCCCTCTGGACGCCGTTGACGATAACCAGGTCGGTAGGTTCCAAACCGCTGCGAATAACGCGGAATCCGCCATGCAAGGGGCCAAGCTCAACGACCTTGGGGGAAACCATGCCCGCCTCGTCGACCACCAGAAGGATCTTGCGTGCCTGGTCGGACAGCACGGCCTCATCGGGCACGAGCAGCGCTTCGTAATCTCCCGATGCAACCAGTCGCAGGCGGGCAAAAAGTCCCGGGGTCAGCAGGTCGTCGGCATTTTCAAACGTCGCGCGGCCTCTGATGGTGCCGGCGGTTGGGTCCAGTTCGTTGTCGACAAAACTCATCTCGCCGGTATGGGTCCAATCATCTTCGTCGATCAGTCGGGCTTGTACCGTATTGGCCGCCGTGCGCGAGGATTCTCGCTCCCCTGTCTCACTCAGGCGCGAATACTTGAGAAAATCCGCTTCGGAAGCTGTGAAGACCAGGTAGATGGGGTCCGTCGATACGATGGTCGCCAGCAGCGTGTCGCCCGCGGTGACGAGATTGCCGACATCGATTTTGCGATCGGAAATCCTGCCGGTGAACGGGGCGCGGACCTCGGTAAACTCGACATCCAGAAGAGCCGCGCGGACTTCCGCTTCGCGAACCGCAACTTGCGCATCGGCCCGCAATTTCGTGGCCCGTCGCTCGTCCAAGGCGCTTTCCGTTAGCGTGCGATCCCGAACGAGCTCCTCGCCCCGGGCCAGTTCCGCGTCCGCACGCTCCTTTTCCGCAATGGCGGCCGCCAGCTCGGCGTTCGCTTGCGCTAACACTGCCTCAAATGGGCGGGGATCAACCACGAATAGAACATCGCCCTGCTGAACGATCTCACCGTCCACGAACCCTATTTCCTGCAAGAAGCCCGAAACACGGGCTTGCAACTCGACCCGCTCGACCGCTTCGAATCTGCCGGTGAACTCGTCCCAATCGACGATGGTTTCGACCAGCGGCAACGCTACATCGACGGGAAGAGGGCCTTGTTGCGCTGTTGCTGGCCCAGAATTGACCAACGAAAGGGCGAGTGAGCTGGCGAGGAGCACTTGGTAAATCGATTTACCGAAAAATCGGACCATGAACGTAACCTTTGGATTTTGGCGACGGTAATCGCCCAGGGTGGCGGCCAGTGCCAAGTTAAGGGCATTCCCGCATAAGATGCAAAGGCGGAGTCCGCAGGCCTCAACATCTTCATTTTTCGGCAATTTTTCGGCGCTGAATTGCAAATGACGAAGGCGCCGGTGCCCAAATTTTAACCGTCCGCCCAATTGCGGGCATGTGGCATAGTCGCGGACAACCCTTCGATCCCTTGGGAATCCCAGAAATGAGCCAAGCAGCGGTAGAGGATGGCGATCCGCACCGGATCACCTCGATCGAACAGCTCGAAAGCCACTATGGTGAGATCGTCCCCTTGGCGATCTCCAAAGAACTCGATCGCATCTCCGACCATTATCGCGCCTATATCGAAGCGGCGCCGTTCGTTGTTTTGGCGACCAGCGGGCCGGATGGGCTGGACTGTTCGCCGCGAGGAGATCCGCCTGGGTTCGTGCGGGTGGTTGATGAGAAAACGGTGATGATTCCGGATAGGCGCGGGAACAACCGATTGGACAGCATCCGCAATATCGTCGCTGATCCGCGTGTCGCGCTACTTTTTCTGATACCCGGCATCGAAATGACAATGCGCATCAACGGCCGAGCCAAAATCAGCGTCGATCCGGAGCTGCGAGACTCTTTTGCTCATCTAGGCAAAGTGCCCGCGAGCGTTATCGTGATCACTGTTGATGCGATCTATCCCCAGTGTCCCAAAGCGCTGGTTAGGTCACGGTTGTGGAGTGAGGAAGCGCGCGTCGCGAAGTCCGATCTCCCGACCGCCGGACAAATGTACCAAGGCCTGACAAAGGGCGGCGTTAACAGCGATCAGTATGACCGTGACTATCCCGAACGTATGAAGCAGACGATCTATTGACGCCATTAGCGCTCCGTAAACCCGGGCCGGGCAACTTTGGGTGAACGGCCTGTTAACGGACGTGATGGCGCCCCATTTCTTCGACTCAGGCATCGATTCCGCTGCCGACCGACAAGGAGTTCCCCATGCGACGCGATGTCGTGATTGCCGGATATTCCCGCTCGCCCTTCCATCCTGCCAAAAAAGGTGCGCTGGCCAGGACTAGACCCGATGACCTTGCGGCGAACACCGTTGCCGGTTTGATTGAGCGAACCGGCGTCGATGCCGGCGAAATCGAGGATCTGATCGTTGGATGCGCCTTTCCCGAGGCGGAGCAGGGGCTAAACGTCGCCCGGTTAATTGGCATGATTGCTGGTCTGCCGCAGTCGGTCGCGGGCGTGACGGTCAACCGCTTCTGCGGATCTTCCATGCAATCGATCCATATCGCGGCTGGCGCCATTCAGATGGACGCGGGTGAGGCGTTCATCTGTGCAGGGATCGAGAGCATGACGCGGGTGCCGATGACCGGATTCAACCCGATGCCCAACCCCAAGCTCTATGAAGAGAATGCCGGCGCCTATGTGGCCATGGGCACGACGGCGGAGAACCTCGCGCGCAAATACCAGATCACGCGCGACGCCCAGGAAGAGTTTGCTGTCGAGAGCCATCGCAAGGCTGCTGAAGCGCAGCAAGCCGGACAGTTCTCCGACGAGATCGTGCCGATCGACACGAAAGGCGGAACGGTCGATCAGGATGGTTGTATTCGTGCCGACACGACCAAGGCGGCCTTGGCAGAGTTGAAACCGGCATTCGATGCCGAAGGCACAGTAACCCCTGGCACATCTTCGCCCCTGACTGATGGCGCGAGCGCAACGTTGGTGACCAGCGCCGACTTTGCCAAAGCGCATGGGCTGCCGGTATTGGCCAAGGTTCGGTCCATCGGTGTGATGGGCTGCGATCCGACCATCATGGGCATCGGCCCGGTTGGTGCGAGCAAGAAGGCGCTGGAGCGGGCCGGGATTGGCGTTGGCGATCTGGACATCGTCGAGTCGAACGAGGCCTTTGCGGTGCAGGCGATGGCGGTCGCCCAGGATCTCGGTTTTGACCTGTCGAAGGTTAATCTCGATGGGGGCGCGCTGGCGCTTGGGCATCCCCTCGGGGCGACGGGAGCGCGGATCACCGGTAAGGCGGCCAGTTTGCTGAAGCGCGAAGGCAAGGAGCTTGCGCTCGCCACCCAGTGCATCGGGGGCGGACAAGGGATCGCCACCGTGCTGGAAGCGGCGTAGGGCGCAATCATGGAAATCAAGAAGGTCGCCGTCATCGGCGCCGGCGTGATGGGGGGCGGAATCGCCGCCCATTTCGCCAATGCGGGTCTACCTGTCAGGCTGCTCGACATCGTTGCAGAAGGTGCCCCGAGCCGGAACGCGTTTGCCGAGAAGGCGCTGGAGCTGATGGCCAAGGCTGATCCGGCGCCGTTCTTTTCGCCAAAGAATGCGCGCCTGGTGACCCCCGGCAATCTTGAGGATGATCTCGAAGCGCTGGCCGATGTCGACTGGGTCGTCGAGGCGATTGTCGAAGATCCGAAGGTCAAGATCGGTCTGTATCAAAAGCTGCAGAAGGTCTGCCGGCCGGATACGATCATTTCCTCAAACACCTCGACCTTGCCGCTGTCGGTCCTGACCCAGGGCGCCGATGCGGATTTCACCTCGCGCTTTCTGATCACCCACTTCTTCAACCCGCCCCGCTACATGCGGCTGTTGGAGATCATATCGAGTGCGAACACGCGGCCGGAACTCGTTGAAGTGATTCGTGAATTTGTCGATCTGAAGCTCGGCAAGAGTGTCGTGACCTGCAAGGACACGCCCGGTTTTATCGCCAACCGGATCGGCACCTTCTGGCTGCAGGCGGCGGTTCGCGCGGCCATCGATATGGGCATCAGCGTCGAGCAGGCCGATGCTGTTTTGTCCAGGCCGTTCGGCATTCCGAAAACCGGTGTGTTTGGGCTGTTGGATCTGGTTGGCCTGGACCTGATGCCGAAGGTCGCCCAAGGGCTGTTGGCCAGCCTTCCCGAAGGGGATGGTTACCGGAAGATCTATCGTGAAGAGCCGCTGGTCGAAAAGATGATCGCGGCCGGCCAGATTGGCCGGAAGGGATCTGGTGGTTTCTACCGCCTGGCACCCAACGATAAAGCGCGAACCAAGCAGGCCATCGACCTAGCCTCGGGTGAATATGCGACGGCGAAGCGGCCAAAAGTCGACGGAAAGGCCAAGGCGCTCTTTGCCGAGGATAGCGTTGAAGGCCAATACGCCCGCAAGGTTATGGGCGCGACGCTCACCTATGCTGCCGGCTTGATTCCTGAAATCGCCGATGATCCGGCCGCCATCGATACGGCGATGCGGCACGGCTACAACTGGAAGCAGGGGCCGCTCGCCCTGATCGATGAGATAGGTGCTGAGGCTGTTATCGAAGCGGCCGAGGCTGATGGCTGGTCCATCCCGCCGCTGTTGGCGGCGGCGCGAGAGAAACCGATCTATGACTATGCCGACGGGGTCCCACGTATCCTTTATCCGGGCGGCACTCATTATCCGGTGCCGAGGCCCGATGGGGTTCTCTTACTGGCCGACATCAAGCGGGAGTCCCAGCCGCTTTTGAAGAATGCGTCGGCCTCGCTTTGGGATATCGGCGAGGGGGTTAGCTGTTTTGAGTTCACCGCGAAGGCGAACACGCTCGATCAGGACATGCTCAACCTGCTGGCCGAGTCGATCGATCTGACCGCGCGGCAATTCAAAGCCATGGTCATCTACAATGAGGGGACCAACTTTTCGGTTGGGGCTAACCTCGGGATGGCCTTGTTCGCCTTGAACATCGCGGCCTATGACGAGGTCGAGAAGCTCGTCAAGGCGGGGCAAGAAACCTACAAGGCGCTTAAATACGCGCCGTTCCCTGTGGTCGGGGCGCCATCCGGTATGGCGCTAGGCGGCGGGTGCGAAATCCTGCTGCATTGCGATGCCATCCAGGCCCATGCCGAGAGCTATATCGGGTTGGTCGAGGTGGGCGTTGGCATTGTCCCGGGCTGGGGCGGCTGCAAGGAAATGCTGTTCCGGGCCGCGGCCAACGAGAAGACGCCCAAAGGGCCGATCCCGGCCGTCAGCACCGTGTTCGAAACCGTCGGAACGGCGCAAGTTGCCAAGTCGGCCCTGGAGGCTCGCGAGAAGCTGTTTTTGCGCAATACGGACAGCATCACGATGAACCGGGACCGGCTGTTGGCCGACGCCAAGCTGAGAGCGCTGTACCTGGCAAGGAACTACCACCCGCCCGAAGCGCCGGACGAGATCTCGCTGCCGGGTCCCAGTGGGCACACGGCGCTGTCGATGGCGGTTGAGCAACTGGCGGCCACCGGCAAGGCATCGCCTTATGACCGGGTTGTCGCCGATCATCTCGCGCGCGTGCTGACCGGCGGAAGCGCGGATCCGACGGACCCGATCCGTGAAGACGATTTGTTGGAGCTGGAGCGCAGCGAGTTCATGGCGCTCGTCCGAAAGGTCGGAACGCTCGACCGTATCGAGCACATGCTCGATACCGGCAAACCTCTACGCAACTAGGCAGACCAGACATGCCCACCTACAAGACACCGCTTGAGGATATGCGCTTCGTCTTGCACGAGGTGCTGAACGTCGAAAGCCTCGCCAGCCTACCCGGCTTTGAGGATGCGACAACCGACCTGATCGATGCAGTGCTCGAGGAAGGGGCCAAGGTCGCGGAGAACGAGCTTCAGCCGCTCAACCAGAGCGGCGATGAAGAAGGCTGTGTGCTGGAGAACGGCGTCGTGCGTACGCCGGAGGGTTTCAAGGAAGCCTATCGAACTTTTATCGAGGGCGGTTGGACGGCTCTGGGCTGCGATCCTGACTATGGCGGGCAGGGGCTGCCGCAAGTGGTCAACCTGGCCATGGAAGAGATGATGTGTTCGGCGAACATGTCCTTCTCCATGTATCCGGGGCTGTCACGCGGAGCCTATGACGCCATTGAAGCTTCGGCATCTAATGGATTGAAAGATCTGTATCTTCCGAAGCTCACTGATGGAACTTGGTCGGGGACGATGTGCCTGACCGAACCACAATGCGGCACCGATCTTGGTCTCATCCGAACGACGGCGGCGCCAAACGATGACGGCAGCTATGCGATCACCGGAACCAAGATCTTTATCTCGGCCGGCGAACATGACCTGACCGAGAACATCGTTCATCTGGTTCTGGCGCGGCTGCCGGACGCCCCGGAGGGCATTCGCGGCATCAGCATGTTCCTGGTGCCGAAATTTCTGCCTCAAGGATCCAATGGCGATGTCCGCTGTGGGCCGCGCAACGGCGTTGCTTGCGGGGCGCTTGAGCACAAGATGGGCATCAAAGCCTCCGCCACCTGCGTCATGAATTTCGACCAGGCCACGGGCTGGTTGGTCGGACAGCCGCATAAGGGCATGCGGGCCATGTTCGTCATGATGAACGCGGCCCGGTTGGCGGTTGGCATCCAGGGCCTTGCCCAGGCCGAGGCTGGCTATCAGAACGCGCGCGATTATGCCCGGGACCGTCAGCAGGGGCGCTCGCTGGCGGGCGTGCAGGCACCCGATCAGCCGGCCGACCCGATCATCGTTCACCCCGATGTGCGGCGCAATTTGCTGCGTATGAAGGCCTTCAACGAAGGCGCGAGGGCGCTGGCCTATTGGGTCGGCATGGAGATCGACAAGCAAAAAAGCCATCCCGATCCAAAAGTTCGGCAGGAGGCGGACGATCTGGTCGCGCTGATGACGCCGATCATCAAAGCCTACTTCACCGACATGGGATTCGAGGCGACGAACCACGGCGTTCAGATTTTGGGCGGCCACGGCTACATCCGCGAATGGGGCATGGAGCAGTTCGTTCGCGATGCCCGCATCACCCAGCTTTACGAAGGCGCCAATGGAATCCAGGCACTCGATCTGGTCGGCCGAAAGCTACCGATCGGGACAGGGCGGCTGCTGCGCCGGTTTTTCCATCCGCTCGACCAGTTCATGCGCGAACATGCTGAGGACCCGGTTTTAGGCCGGTTCGTCAAGGCGATGGAGCGGCCTTTCGGCATGTTGCAAAAGGCAACGGCGACCATCGCGCAACGCGGCATGGCCGATGCCGAGGAAGCCGGGGCGGCGGCAACGGACTATTTACGCCTGTTCGCTTTGGTTGCGCTTGGTTTCATGTGGCTCCGCATGGTGAAGGCAGCTGCCGAAGCGTTACCCAATGCCAATGGCCGAGCTGATTTCTATGATGCGAAGATCAAAACCGCGCGGTTCTTCTTCGAGCGCATGCTTCCGGAAGGGGCTGGCAACTATCTTGCAATCATGGCCGGCAAAGGGTCGCTGATGGCCCTGGATGAATCGGCGTTCTAAGTTAAATTGGCTCTATGACGATGACTCAGATCGAAGACGGCATGTCGATCGCACCGCAGATCGACATTTCCGAGTTAGAGGCGCTGGCTGCTGCCGGCGTAAAAATGCTCATCAACAATCGGCCAGATGGTGAGGATGGCGGACAGCCCACCAGTGAGGAAACTCAGGCCGCTGCCGCCCAGCATGGGATCGCCTATCGGCATATTCCGGTCACAGCAAGTACACTCTCGCTGGATGATATTGACCGCTTTGCCTCAGCTATGGCCGATGCGGATGGACCTGTCCTGGCCTATTGCCGCTCGGGTTACCGATCGGCTTTGCTGTGGGGGCTGGCTGAGGTGCGGGCGAACGGGGCAGCGCCTTCCGATGTGCTGCAGAAGGCCGGTGACGCCGGAATGGATCTGAACTCAGCCCGGCCGCTGATGGAGCAGATGTCCGGAAGCTAGAGCAGCTCTAGCGCTTTTCGTACTGCGCTGAGCCAAACATCATTTCGCGCGCTTTATCAGATAGCTCGGCCTCTGATTTAACGTCAGGGACCAACAATCCCCGCTGGACTGCTGGTCTGCCGTCGATGGCCTCGAACCATCGTTTGACGTTCGGGAAATCATCAAAGCTGTGGCCCTGGCGCTCAATGGAGCGCGACCAGGGGAATGTCGCCATATCGGCAATCGAATAGTCTGATCCGGCCAGGTACTCGGTCTCACCCAGGCGCTTGTTCAGCACGTTGTAGAGCCGGCCGGCTTCGTTTGTGTAGCGGTCGATCGCGTACTGGATTTGCTCGGGCGCGTAGCGGCGGAAATGGTGGGCTTGACCCAACATCGGGCCGAAACCGCCCATTTGCCACATCAGCCATTTGATGGTCTCGTACCGTTCCGGATGGCTTTGCGGCCAAAACTTTCCGTACTTTTCGGCCAGATACATCATGATCGCGCCGGACTCGAACAGCGCGTAAGGCTGACCGCCGGGGCCGTCCTGGTCGACGATCGCCGGCATTTTGTTGTTCGGGCTGATCTTCAGATAGTCCGGATCGAACTGATCACCCTCACCGATATTGATGTTGTGGACGGTGTAGGGGACGCCCAGCTCTTCGAGCAGGATGGACACTTTGTATCCGTTGGGCGTCGTCCAGGTGTACAGGTCGATCACGATGTTCTCTCCGGCGGATCAGTCTAGGGCTTCTTCGAGGGCCGGCACGGCCTCGAACAGATCGGCAACCAGGCCGTAATCCGCCACCTGGAAGATCGGTGCGTTCTCGTCCTTGTTGATGGCGACGATGACTTTCGAGTCCTTCATGCCGGCCAAATGCTGGATCGCGCCGGAAATGCCGACGGCGATATACAGATCGGGCGCAACCACCTTGCCGGTCTGACCGACCTGATAGTCGTTCGGCACGTAGCCAGCATCGACCGCCGCTCGGCTGGCGCCCACGGCGGCCCCCAGCTTGTCTGCGATCTTTTCCAACATCTGGAAGTTTTCAGCGCTGCCCAAACCCCGGCCACCGGAAATGACGACCTTTGCACCGCTCAGCTCTGGCCGTTCGCTGTCGCTGAGTTCCTGGCCGACAAAACGAGCACCGCTGCCGCTCTCGCCGGCTTCCACCGTCTCAACGGCAGCCGATCCGCCTTCCGACGCGACGGCTTCGAAAGACGTCGTGCGAACCGTGATCACCTTGGTGGCATCGCTGGACTGGACCGTCGCGATGGCGTTGCCGGCATAGATTGGCCGGCTGAACGTGTCGGGGCTCTCGACCGAGATGATGTCCGAGATTTGTTGGCTGTCCATCAGCGCGGCAGCCCGAGGCATGACGTCCTTGCCGAAGGTCGTCGCAGGGGCCAGCACGTGGCTGTATCCGTCTGACAGTTTGGCGATGACCGGCGCAAGCCCCTCCGCCAGCTGATGTTCCAAAGCGTCATTGTCCGCATGCAGGACTTTTTCGACGCCAGCGACACTCGATGCCTGCTGGGCAACATCGCCGCAGCCTTTGCCGGCGACGAGTAGGTGAATGGGTCCGCCGATTTGGCCGGCAGCTGCCACGGCGTTCAGGCTTGCCGGCGACAGGGATTGATTGTCATGTTCCGCCACGACCAGATTGGCCATGTTCGTTCTCCTTAGGCTTTGCCCGGTCGCTTAAAGGACCTTGGCCTCGTTCTTCAGTTTGTCGACCAGCTCATCGATGCTGGAGACCATGACGCCGGCCTGGCGCGTCGGTGGGTCTTCCACTTTGAGCGTCGTCAGCCTTGGGGCGGGATCGACACCGAGATCGGCCGGTGCGATCGTTTCCAACGGCTTTTTCTTGGCCTTCATGATGTTGGGCAGCGAAGCGTAGCGTGGCTCGTTCAGGCGCAGATCGGTCGTGACGATGGCCGGCAGGTCCAGCGATAGGGTGCGCAGACCGCCATCGACCTCGCAGGTGACGTTCAATGACCCATCGCCCATCTCAAGCTTGGAAATGAAGGTGCCTTGCGGCCAGCCGAGGAGGGCGGCCAGCATTTGACCGGTCTGGTTGGCATCATCGTCGATGGCCTGCTTGCCTAGGATCACCAGCTGGGCACCCTCGCGCTCAACGGTCGCCTTGAGCATCTTGGCAACGGCCAACGGCTCCAGCGGGCCGTCATGCTGGACCAGGATGGCGCGATCGGCGCCCATCGCCAGGGCAGTGCGCAGCGTTTCCTGACACTTCTCGACACCGAGAGAGACGGCAATGATTTCCTCGGCCTTGCCGGCCTCCTTCAGGCGGATGGCCTCCTCGACCGCAATTTCGTCGAAGGGGTTCATCGACATCTTCACATTGGCCAAATCGACATCCGAATTGTCGGCTTTGACCCGCACTTTGACGTTGTAGTCAATCACCCGTTTGACCGGGACGAGTACCTTCATGGCTTGGCTCGCAGATCAGGTTAGTAACGAACTGGTTAGTTAATTAGTATCCGTTTAGCGCACGTTGAGGCAAGATCCAACTATCTCGTAGCAGACCCGGTAGCCGGTGCCCCGGATGCTGGACGAAGCGTTGTAGGTGACGTCGCTCACCGATCCGCCGTCAACGCGAAAGACCGCCTCGCAGTAGGATTGAGAAAATCCCGGGCCCAGCGGGAAGCCTATGCCGATGCCCACACCCACACCGCTGCGGCTGCCGCCACCGACTCCAACTCCGACGCTGCCCGCCGTGCTGGGTGTGCGGTTCGTCAGACCAACGGAATAGGTCAGCAATTCACCATTGCCGCTTTGGATTGTCTTTTGCGGCTGGCCCGCGCAGCTGATCAATTGCGCCTTGGACATGCCGATCATGCTGCGGGACTGGGCGTTTAATTCATCGCCCACCGGGTTTGCACAGCCGGCCAGAAAGAGCATGCCAGCGGCAGCGAACAGGAATCGGTTGCGCGTTTTCTGGGTCGTCGCCTGTAATGAATGGCAAAGCATCAGCTGGTCCCGAATGGGCGTAAAGACCCTGCCTAGCTGATCGCGCCGATATTGGAAAGGTGTTGCCGCACGCCGTCCGCGATTTCCTCAGCCGTCGAGGACATGGGATAAATGGCTAGATTCTTGCCGTCGCCATCCATGAGATAGAAGTACGAAGAGTGATCCATCAGGTACTCGTCGAATTCCTCGCTTTCGACTTTGGCGTAATAGACCTTGTACGCATGGGCGACGTCTGCGACCGATTCCTCGTCCCCGGTCAGGCCGATCAGGCGTGGGTGGAACAGTTCAACATAGCCGGCTAGATGTTCCGGCGTGTCGCGCTCGGGGTCTACGCTGATGAACAATGGCTGCACGGCATCCCCGTCCTCGCCCATCAGATCGACGGCGCGAACCATCTTGGCCAGCTCGGTCGGGCAGATGTCAGGGCAATAGCTGTAGCCGAAATAGATTAGGATCGGCGTGCCAGAGAAATCGGCATCCGTTCGTTCGGCTCCGGTGTGATCAACCAGCGAAAACGGGCCGCCCAGATTGGGAACGCTGACGCCGCCACCTTGCTGGGCCGGCTCGTTGCCTAGGTACATCATTGACCCGAACCCGGCCGCAGCGCCGATTACCGCCGCGCCCAGAACTCCCGCAATCAGCCAAATCCGCATGGCAACTCCGATGGATTGATTCAACCGCCGAAACATAGATAGTGGTCAAAGCCAAAAACGACAGGTCCTAAGATGGGCGGTTCCGAAAAAGTGAAAGCCGGCCGGCCGGGGGCGGCCAGCGGTGTTGCCGACGAAGAAAGCGGCAGCGAAGGCCTTTCGACAAATGCCGATGCCGAACGGGATCTGTTTGCCTTGCGCGTGATGCACGAACGCGGGCTTATCGATGAGGAAACCTATCATCAGCGTTATCGCGCGATCGCGGGCAAACTGCCGGATGCTGGTGACCTATAGTCTGATTGAGATGATGCAAGGAGGCCGCCGTGGCCATTGATCCGCCCTATCTGATGTTTCTGGGTGATGCCCCCGACCAATTGGCCGCTAAGACGGCGATTGGCGTTGCGTTTTGGCGCCCCGATTGGTGTGCCGGCCAACTGCGATTGCCCGGTTGCAACGCCGATCTCGGCCTTACGGACATGACGATCAGCCAGGCAGCCTCTGCCGGGGTGAAAACACTGATCGCGGGTGTCGCCAATCGTGGCGGGCGTATCGGACAAGATTGGCAATCGGTGTTCGAACAAGCCATCGATGCCGGCATGGACATCGCCAGCGGGCTGCATTCCAAGGTCGCCGACTTGCCTGGGCTGGCCGACCGAGCTGCCGCCAACGGGCGGAGCATCTACGACGTTCGCCACCCGACACGATCGTTCGAGGTGGCAAATGGTCAGCCACGCACTGGTAAGCGACTGCTGACGGTGGGCACGGACTGTTCGATTGGAAAAATGTTCACGACCCTGGCGCTGGATCGGGAGATGAAGGCGCGGGGGATGAACGTGGACTTCCGGGCGACAGGGCAGACGGGGATCTTCATTGCCGGTGACGGCGTATCGGTCGATGCGGTGGTGGCCGATTTCATCTCTGGCGCGGCCGAATGGCTGACGCCCGACAACGAGCCCGATCATTGGGATCTGGTCGAGGGTCAAGGTTCTCTGTTCCATGCGTCTTTTGCCGGCGTTTCTCTCGGGCTGCTGCATGGTGCCCAGGCCGATGCCTTGATTATGTGCCATGCGCCGGGTCGCCCGCATATGCGGGGATTGCCCGAGGTGGCTTTGCCTGACGTGAACGAGTGCATCTCGCTGAACGAACACTGCGCGCGGCTGACAAATCCCAAGGCGCGTGTCATTGGGCTCGCCTGCAACACGGCCCACATGTCGGACGACGAGGCCCAGCGAGAGCTCTTGGCCCTCGCCGACAAGCACGGCTTGCCCTGCGTCGATCCGGTTCGGACGGGTGTCGGGCCTTTGGTGGATCAGTTAGCCGAGTTATGACCATCCTTGAGATAACGCGCGTAACGCGGCCGTTGCGCGAGGTTTTCGCGATTTCGCGCGGCAGCAAGACCGTGGCGGAGACCGTGATGGTAACGCTGACGAAAGGGGATGCCATCGGACGCGGGGAATGCACCCCTTATGCCCGCTATGGCGAAAGCCTGGATAACGTTATCGGGCATATTGAAACCCAGCGAGAAGCGCTCGAATCGGGCATAGATCGCGCAGACTTGAATGCGCAAATGCCCGCCGGGGCCGCCCGAAACGCCATCGACTGCGCCTTGTGGGACCTGGAGGCCAAGATGGCCGGCCGGCCTGTTTACGATCTGGCTGGGCTGCCGCCACCAAAGCCGGTGTTGACGGCCTACACGCTGTCGGTGGATAGCCCGGACGCGATGGCTGCCGCGGCGCGAAAAGCGTCCGATCGGCCTTTGCTCAAGCTGAAGGCAGGTGGGGAGGGTGACCTGGAGCGCGTCAAGGCTGTGCGCGAGGCGGTGCCGAAAGCGCGCCTGATTGTCGATGCCAATGAAGCCTGGCAACCCGACACCGTCGGGCGGCGTCTTGCGGCGTTGGCTAAACTTGGGGTCGAGATGGTGGAGCAGCCCTTGCCGGCAGGCGACGACGTCAGCCTGAAAGGCATCGATTCGCCCATTTGCCTGTGCGCGGACGAGAGTTTTCATGACCGGTCGAGCTTGGAGGTCGTTGCCGATCGGTATGCGATGGTGAATATCAAGCTCGACAAGACCGGGGGATTGACTGAGGCGCTAGCGGCCATCGGCGCGGCGCGTCAACACAATCTGAAGGTTATGGTCGGATGCATGGTGGCTGGATCGCTTGCCATGGCGCCTGCCATGCTGGCGGCCCAAGGGGCGGAAATCGTCGATCTCGACGGGCCGTTGTTGTTGGCCGAGGATGATGCCGTGCCATTGACATATTCCGGCAGTTTGGTGCAACCGCCTGAGCCGCCCTTGTGGGGCTAGTCATGTGACGCCATCTGAGGAAGGCGTGTAGCTAATCAAAGCCCGCGAGCAACAAATGGCGGGACCTTCACATTTATCTCCGGCATCGATGAATGGCCGGACCTGAACAGGTAAATGCTGGCTGACAGCCGATGACCGACGACCTCGAACAACAGTTTCCCGTGACCGTCATGGACGCCCCGGAGCCGGCGCCCGTGGTCGCGGTCAATGGCGGTTCGACGGAGACAATGTCGGGCCAGCCCGGCATTTGGCAGTCTTCGCCCGTGATCGAATGGCTGATTCTGGATGCCTGGCGCTTGAAAACAGCCCCGGAGATTACCGAAGAGCTTGCCAAGAAACTGATCGAGACTGGCATCCCGCTTTATCGACTGTTCGTCATGGTCCCCTTACTTCACCCGCTTTATGTGGGCAGTGGGCACATCTGGCGACGCGGTGTTGAGGGGATCGAAATGGCCTATGGCGAGCACGGCGCCCGCGATCGGCCGGAATACAAGAACAATCCCATGCGCCACATCCTCGACGAAGGGTATGCGGCGCTGCGTCGCCGTGTTGGTGACAGTTACGTGGAAGGTGAGTTTCCGCTGGTCGACGATTTGGTCGCGGAAGGCGGAACCGATTACGTCACGATGCCGCTTGAGTTCGCAAACGGCGGCCGGGCGGCAATCTCGTTCACGTCCGATGCGCCGGAGGGATTTTCAAGCGAGAACCTCGCCGTCCTGTACAACATGCTGCCGGTCTTGGCGCGATTGATTGAGCGGGCCAATCTCGAACTGACAGCCATCAACATCCTTGATGCTTATGTCGGGCACACGGCAGGCGAGCGCATCTTAATGGGACAGATAACCCGCGGTAGCAGGGATACCATCTATGCCGGTATCTGGTTTTGCGATTTGCGCGATTTCACCGGTCTGTCCGATGCCATGCAACGCGATGAGATGATCGCGTTGCTGAACAGCTATTTCGAAACCATGGCGGACCCTGTTTTGAGCCACGGCGGCGAAGTCATGAAGTTCATCGGCGATGCCATGCTGGCCGTGTTCCCGGTCGACAATGCGCAGGAGAAACCGGCCGTTTGCGAGCGCATGCTGCAAGCGGCCGACAAGGCTGTAAAAGGCATGGCGCAGCTGAACGAAGAACGCGCGATGTTTGGCCAAAACCCCATCAACTACGGGCTAGCGCTGCATATCGGGCAGGTTGCCTATGGGAATATCGGGGCGGCCGGGCGGCTGGATTTCACAGTTATCGGTCCGGCGGTGAATTATGCCGAACGCATCGAGCAACTCTGTAAGGAGGTGCCCGAACGGCCTGTCCTTTCTGAAGACTTCGTGCGCCACTGCCGCTGTCCGGTGGAACAGATCGGAGAGTTTCCGCTTCGGGGTTTGGCCGGCACGCATGCGATCTTTGCGGCGTCGGCCGAAGGCAACCTTCCCGAAGCTGGTATGGGGGCAATCGGTTCAGCTCAAGCAGGTAACGGGCACCTGTCTGGAACGCCCGCAAGCTAAGGTGCCACTAGGACGGCCGGTCGAGCGCCGCTTTCAGCCCCAAGAACGCGGGATATTGATGGGTTACCATGAAGGTCGGAATGGCCGTCAGGTAGGACCTGAAACGCCCTTTGGAATCAAACCGTTTGCGGAAATCTGATTGCAAAAACAACGGGCCGAGCTTGGGCGCAATACCGCCGGCAATGTAGATCCCGCCAAAAGCTCCGAGAGTCAGGGCCAAGTTTCCGGCAATCGTGCCCAACATACCGCAAAACATGTCCACAGCTTCGCGGCAGTAGGGATCGGCGTCTGAAACCGCGCCTTCGGTCACCTCGTGTGGTTCCCGTGCCCGGATATCGACACCGTCGATGGCGGCGAGTGTTTCATAAAGGTTGGTTAGCCCCATGCCGGACAGAACCCGTTCCGCCGAGACATGGGAAAACCGGTAACGCAACCGGGCAATGACTTCCGCTTCTCTTTCGTTGAAAGCCGGCATGGTCACATGACCGCCCTCGGCATCAAGTGCGGTCCATCTTTCCCGCCCGGGTACCAAGCCCGAAACCCCCAAACCTGTTCCAGGACCGATGACGCCGATGGTCTGGTTCGGTTCCGCTTGTCCGGTGCCGATCTGCCTGTAGTCCACCGGTTCGAGATGGGGAACACCAAGCGCAACGGCCGCGAAATCGTTGATCACGGTCAAATCGTCCAGGGCGAGTTGTTCCTGCAAGGTCGATTTGGAAAATGACCACGCATGATTGGTCATTTCGATCTGATCTTCGTGGACCGGGCAGGCGATCGCCAGAGCGGCCCGGCGTGGCGGCTTTTGCGGCTCTACCTCGTCAAGATAGGCGCCAATTGCGGCACTCAGGCTGGGAAAATCGGAGACTTTGAGAACTTTGATCGACTCGACTTTGCCTGCGGACAAAAGGGCAAATCGAGCGTTCGTCGCCCCAAGATCGGCGAGCATCGCGGGGGCGTCGTAGCGGGGCATTCGGAGGCCTCTTTGTCAGCGGTGAAAACGCTTAGGCGGAAACGGCGGTCAGTGAGGTGGCGGAGAAGGGAGCGTTGCGCAGTGTTTCGACAAAGCGCGTCCGCCAAGCGGTGATGTCATTGTTGCGCAGGACAACCATCAGTGCCTCAAATCGTTCGCGGCGCTCATCCAGTGGCATGGTTAGCCCTCGTTGCAGGGCTTCGGCCACTCCTTCGACATCATAAGGGTTGACGATCAGCGCCGCATCCATTTCGTCGGCCGCACCGGCAAAGCGGGAAAGAACAAGCACGCCTGGGTCTTCGGGGTCCTGTGCCGCGATGTATTCCTTGGCAACCAGGTTCATGCCATCCCGCAGGGGTGTCACGAGCCCGATCCGGCTTACGCGGTAAAAACCGAGAAGATTACGCCTGGAGAAGCTCTTGTTGAGATAGCGGATCGGGACCCAGTCAAACTCCGCAAACATCCCGTTGATGTGGCCCGCCTGTGTCTCAAGTTCCCGTCGAATTTCCTGATATTCCCGGACTTCGACCCGGGTTGGCGGGGCGATCTGCATGAACGTCACTTCGCCGCGGTTGCCGGCATAATGTTCGAGCAGCGACTGGAAAGCCAAAAAACGCTGCAGCAGTCCCTTTGAATAGTCGAGGCGGTCGACGCCGATGATCATGTCGCGGTCGCGCAGGCTTTCCCGCATCCGGTCTGCCTGGCGAGACCGGCCGGCGACCGTGGCCATCTTTTCAATGTCCGGCGTTTCGACGCTGATCGGGAAGGCCGCGACATGAACCGTTCGACCGTAGGCTTCCACGAGATTATCGCCCAGGATTTTTCCGCCCGCCTCTTGGGTCAAATAGGCGACAAAGGCATCGCGATCCCGCTCGGTCTGAAAGCCCACAACATCATAAGCGCACATTGACCGCATTAGGATTTCGTGGTTCGGCAGTGCGAGAAGGATTTCCGGAACAGGAAAGGGGGTGTGCAGGAAAAACCCCATTTTCTGGCGCAAGCCCATCTGGCGCAGCTGATCGGCCAGGGGGATCAGGTGATAATCATGCACCCAAACCATGTCGCTGTCGTTGAGCAGCGGCGCAAGTTTCCCGGCGAACAGAGCATTCACACGGAGGTAACCCGTGTAAGTGCGCCGGCTGAATTCAGCCAAATCAAGCCTGTAGTGAAACATCGGCCACAGCGTGGAGTTGGCGAAGCCATTGTAGTACTCCTCATGGTCTCGAACGCTGAGATCCACGGTGGCGTAGGTAATAGGGCCAACCTCAAACCGTTTGGGTTCTGGGCTGGGGTTGGCGACAACCTCACCGCTCCAACCGAACCAAATTCCACCAGATGTCTTTAGGGCGGCTAGCATGGCGACGGCGAGACCGCCTACTCCGCCCTTTTTCTCGTCGATCGGGGCGACCCGGTTTGAAACGACAACCAGCCTCTGCTCATCGCTGCCGCTAGTTGCCATGAATCCTTCCCTTTTCTGTTTTTGCTGGCCGCGCCGCGGCCCTTAGATCGCATCTTCCCACGGTTTGCTCAATTTCAGGGCGGAATTGATCAACCCGACCATCGAATAGGTCTGAGGGAAGTTACCCCACAACTCGCCATCCACGGGATCGATGTCCTCAGAGAGTAACCCGACATGGTTGCGCGAGGCGAGCAAACGTTCGAACAACGCGCGCGCTTCCTCGCGTCTCCCGGTTGCGGCCAGCGCATCGACGTACCAAAACGTGCAAATGGTGAAGGCGACCTCGGGTTCGCCGAAATCATCAGCGGCATGGTAGCGCTGAACAAATCGGCCCTTTAGGAGCAATCGTTCAACGGCTGCGACCGTGCCCAGATAGCGGTCGTCCATTGGGTCGATGAAACCAAGTTCAGGCAACAACAGCAGGGCAGCGTCAAGATTCTTGCCGTCGAAACTGTCGACAAAGCTGTTTTGTTCGGGGTCGAACGCGCTTTCCAAGATGCCTTGGCGAATGGTTTCGGCTTTTTCCCGCCAGTCGGTCGCCCGGTCTGCGAGGCCGAGCCGATCGCCGATTTTGGCCAGCCGATCGCAGGCTGCCCAGCACATGACTGCTGAAAACGTGTGAACGCTTTCTCGGGTGCGAAGCTCCCAGAGGCCGGCATCGGGAGTGTTCCAAAGCTTCACGGCCTGCGTGCCGAGCTTTTCGAGCTGTTCGTAAAGCCTGGGCGTGCCTGGCAACTCTAGCCGGTGATCGAAAAACGCTTGCGTAGCCGCCAAGATGACGGCGCCATAGCTGTCATTTTGCACTTGCTGCCAAGCGGCATTGCCGACACGCACCGGCCCCATGCCTCTATATCCAGTCAGGTGGTCGATCTCACGCTCTGCAAGGTTCTTGTTCAAACTGATTGAAAACAGAGGTTGCAGGTATCCGTCCTGGCTGGCGGCAACGACGTTGGTGATATATGTGAGGTAGTCCTCCATCGTCTTGGTTGCGCCGAGACGATTAAGAGCGTGAACGACGAAATAGGCATCACGAAGCCAGCAGAACCGGTAATCCCAGTTGCGAGCCGAATGTGGTGCTTCGGGAATGGAGGTGGTCGTCGCGGCAATCACCGCGCCGGTTTCTTCAAAGCTATGCAGTTTTAGCGTGATTGCCGCCCGAATGACCTCCTGCTGCCACTCGTATGGTAATGCGAGATAACGCGAAAATCCGCGCCAATAGTCCTGTGTCTGGCGCAGGAATTGACGGGCCGTATCTTCGATTGAACCGGTCAGGCTTTCGTCGGCGCCGAAGATGAAGTGATGCGTATCTTCCAGGACGAACCATGCTTCCTCCTGAATGAAGGATATGGCCGCATCTGTTGTCAGCCGAAGCACCTGAGTGGGTCCCACGAACCTCAGGTGATTGCTGCCTCGAGTCGTTTCAGCGCGTGTTCCGCCATAGTCAAAGGCAGGATTCAACTGAACGCGGATCCGTGGGTTGCCCGTTTTCGGCCGGACAATCCGAAAGATCGATGCCGGTCGATGCAGCCGGTCGAACATTGGAAATCGCGGGCAGAAATCGACGATCTCCGCAGATTGGCCATGCTTATCCGTGAGTGTCGTGCGCAGGATGGCTGAATTCTGCTCGTACTCCTGCTCCGAACTGACGAAGTCTTGGACTTCGATGCTGAACTGACTGGCATCTTCGGCATTAGGGCCATTGTTCACCAGGCGGTTGAATATCGCATCGCCGTCAAATCGCGGAAAACAACTCCAGACGATCCTTGCCTGGCGGTCGACGAGGGCAGAAATCGTGCAGTTTCCGATGATGGCGAGCGCCAGGCTGCTTTTTTCGGCCTCAGTCGCCGCCCGGCTCATTGTCTCATCATTGAGAGGCATGGGTGTGTTCAAACGCTCCAAGAAACGAGAATTGGGGCTATAGGTGGCGCAATTTCATGAACGTCTGGTTGGCGCCGTAGGACGTCGGCGCTCTGCGCCTTAATGAAGGTTCTGATGGTGATCAGCTAACTCGGATAGCCAGGTCCGCAACTCGGAAACAGACCCGATATGGTACTTGGCGAGAGTGTCCTGCCCCTCTCCAACTTTGATCGAAATCCCATCCCGCGCATTGACCACGGCAAATCCATGCTCGTCCGTTATGTCATCACCGGCGAAAATCGGAATCCGACCGGAAAAAGGTTCGAATCCTAGCAATAGGTCAATGGCTGCGCCCTTGTCCATCCCGCGAGGCTTTACCTCATAGACCATTTTCCCAGGCTGAACGTGAAAGTCAGGCGCAAGTCGGGGAAGAGTGTCGTCGAGGAAAGCCGCGATCAAAGACCCGACAGACGGCGTGCTGCGATAGTGCAACGCAATCGCCACACCCTTGTCTTCCAAGCTGACGCCAGGATTTTGAATGGCAAATTCGCTGAGTGCCACACGCAGATCGGCAAGTTGCGCCTCACTCGTTTCCAGCATCTCCCGTCTGCCATCGGGCATGCGCCGTTCAACACCGTGCAGACCTGCCATCGCGATGGGCAAGCCCTCAAACATGCTTTCCAGAAAGGCAAGCGACCGTCCCGAAACCAGTGCGACGGCGCCGTCGCATGCCCTAATCAGCCGACCCAAGATGGGCATCAAATCCGGAGGCAGGTAAACACCATCTGGCGTTTCGGCAATCTCCAACAGAACGCCGTCTACGTCTAAAAACAGGCTGATGCGACGGTCAGTCGGAATCAATCCGTTGCAGGAATTCAAGGAAATGGGCATCGGCAATGGCGAATACGGTTGGGGTCGATCGAAAGGGTATAGGCGACTGGCCGTGGGCAAAAGGTTGGAAGAATCCTGCTTTAGCACGATGAATCAGAGGTGAATCAATCATTGTTTGGCGTCAAGCAAAGGCTCAAAAACTGCGGCAGTTATGGTAGCCGGCGGAGATACCGGTAGCGTTGCAACAGACGTGATGCTGCATTGCAAAAACTGCAAGTCGGCTGTAAAATATTGAAAAATATAGAAAATTTGTCTCGACCCTGTGAGTTGTGAGAAATTCCTCTTGCAATGCAAAAAAATTCGCTCATATTACTCATGCGTGTCGGCGTTGGCGCGTCGACACGTAAACGCACTTCTTGGGCGTTTCCTCCCTAGACTCGGGCCGCTGATAGCGGCCCGTTTTTTTTGACCTAGGGGCCGGCTTTTCGAAACCGATTTCAGGCAGCCCGCAGCCTGCGCAAATCCAACTCCCCTAAACAGCTTATCAACGCTGACATATCGTCGCGAAGTTGATCAAAGCTCGGCTTTTTCGCAAGGGTCGCTTCGTTCATATAGAGACTGCGATTGATCTCAATCTGCAGTGCGTGCACCGCGTTGCACGGGCGTCCGTAATGCCGAGTCGTAAAACCGCCTGCGTAAGGTGCATTGCGCGCGACCTTGTATCCTTTGTCCGTCAGCCACGCTTCGGCGGCTTCCGTAACGCTCGGCGAGCAGGCGCTGCCGTAACAATCGCCCAATACAAATTCGGCAAGCGGCCGACCTGCCGCCAATGGGCCGAGACCCGTTGACGGCATCGAATGGCAATCAATCAGGATGCAGGCGCCAAATGCCGCTTGGGTTCTCGCGATCGTGGCCTGCACCGCCTCATGGAATGGAATGTAGTAATCCCTTATCCGTTCCAGCGCCTCGGCAAAACTCAGTTTGCGGCCATAGATTTCCTGTCCGCGGGCAACCACACGGGCAATGGTGCCCAGTCCGGCCTGAACCCGTGGAGAGCGGCTATTGACGTAGCCCGGCAACGCGTCGTCGAACATCGAAGGGTCCAGCTCGAACGCCTCACGGTTGACATCCAAAAATGCCCTGGCAAATGTTGCCGCGACTAGCGGCGCGCCTACACGTGGTCCGCCGGAAAACAAATCATCGACATAGCAATCCTCAGACCGGCGTAACGATCTATCGTCCAGCCTCACGGCCTGCCTCGACGGCTCAGGAAACATCCGCCCGCTATGGGGTGAAACCAGAACGACCGGCAATCGCAACTCGTCTGGCTGCGCGACAAGAACCGGGCTGGAAACCGGCGAAACATCGGAAACGACGCTATCCATCCGAATTTGTTAGCCACTTCGAACCGATGTGTCACGCGGTCTCGATGGTCGCACCGCAGATCAGCCAAAGCAGGCTTGCACAAAGTGAGCTAGGAGTGGTACCTCCATCGGCCTGCATTATTGGGGGCGGTTAGCTCAGCGGGAGAGCACCTCGTTGACATCGAGGGGGTCACTGGTTCAATCCCAGTACCGCCCACCATCTTGCAGCGATGCTCAGATATTGCTGCTAGTTTCTCGCGATATTCTTGAAAAACGCAGGTAACGTCTCGGTCTGAGTAGAGCTCTGTCCCGGACGACCGGCTTGATGCATCCTTCATAGCGTTCCCAAACCTTGTCGGTGTATCTGTTGCCGCCAGGGCGTTTGGCAGAAAAGTTCCTATAGAGCGAACAGGTCGGATCGGCTCACATTCAACCTGCCAAACATTGCCACGGATCAAGTTCTTCCACCTCGACTTGAACGCGAATTGCATTGGGCGTGGACACTGGATGTCAGCGCCGGTCGTTATCTGATTTGAACCTGTTAGATGGAAAAGTTTTGCCATTGCAGGTAGAGCGCGCCCAAGGGTAGTTGGGCAATTGAGCTCGATAGTTCGAGCTTCGAATTGAGGGCAGATGTAACGCAATTCCGAGCAGAAGGGGTGCTCCAGCCATACGGGACCGCTGTTAGACGAAACAGCCCGAACCAATTAGGCGGCCGGTACTTCTTGCCCGACAACAACCAGTTGGAGAATTGTCGTTGACCCAAGCCGCTGAAGGACTCCAATCATCGATCCGCGCCCAGACAGGAACGGCGAATTCCCGTGCGGAAGACTGGCACAGCCTATTTGATCTGGAGGGTATTGCGTCAGGTTCGTTTAACGAACGTCAGTTGGCATGGCTCAACCAAAGACTGGGGACAGCCCACCGGACCCTCGCTGATGCCCGGCATGCCTTTGCCCTCTCGCAAGGTAAAACACAATGGGGTGAACTGAATGAAATCCTACCTGTAGACACCCGTGTTTCCCTGAACTTCGCAAGCGAGAGCTTTGCAGTACATGACGGCTCAATGTTGGTCGGCTACGCAATTGATACCATTCCTGGCAGTTCATTTTCGCGGAACTCGGCAGCATCGGGGTTCGTAGTGCAAGGACCCAACGTGATTCTGCGTGAATTCGCCAATAATGAACAACGTTTGGTTGTCGAACCTCTAACGGCTGCAAAATTAGGTTTTCTAAGTGAGCAGGCTAGTACTCGGATTTCGAAGTACCCAATAGCGCCATTCAACAGTTGGTCACTAAATTTCGCTGGAACACTAACCCAAACTAAGCAGGTAATGTTTCCTGGATTTCCGGAGGCTGCCGTCATTACATCGGCGGGACAGCTTTGGCATCGAGCGAACAGCGGTGCGGGTGGTATTGTGGAATCTGGATTGCCAATCAGAGGTAGCTTCATCTATGCGGCAGGTACGTCGGCCAAAGTTTATATCATTATTGCAGGCTCATCGTCGTCAGCGGTGGCTGGAACTATCGGGTCCGTTGCAGTTGACCATCAAGGAGGTGGATTGATAACTGGCCTCGAAGAAGTTGCAGTGGGAAGCGGCGTCAATTCACTAACATTCACTTGGACACCAAACTTCACAGGAACGATAAACTTAGGGGTTGGCGCTTTTTCATCGGTATCGGGCGAAACCGTGGTTCTAGTTGGTGGTTGGCTGGAAACGGCGTCTATCGCGACGACTCCTGTCCTGCAGGACTTGGCAGCAACAAATGTCACCCGAGCCAGGGACGTGTGGAGTATTGCTGGGCTTGGCGGAAGCTTTCCGGCCGGTGTGGCGCTGCATGCACTTGTTGATTTTCTGGCGCCCCCAAGTGATGGTTTGAACAAATACGCCTTTTGCTTGTCAGACGGCACGCATCTTCAAAGAGTTGAAGTGAGAAGGTTGAATACGGGGGCAATGGCGTTTGTCGTTGTGGACCAAGGCGCCGAAAGATGCCGAATTACCTGGAATGCCGAGTCAGGTTCCCGGCAGAGGGTCGCGGTTTCAGCGCAGAACAATAGTTTTGCCGCCTATGTAAATGGCGTCCAAGTCGGAACCAGTTTGACCGGCACAACGCCTTCCCAAGCCCTCAGCGAATTGGCCGTGGGATGTTACGTCGATGGCACCGGCCAACTTGATCAAGCGATACGCGTTTTGCAACTTGGCGTGGGTGCCAAGGATCAGGCCTGGGGGCAAGCGGTCACATCGTGATCCGCGTTTGTTGGTCGAGCAGCTGTGGACGGTCGAATGGGTGCTTAGTCCATCAACGTTCATTCCGAAGGACACTCAAAACAAGCCGTCCAATTTGATCGCCATGGAGAAGTGTGAACCTGTTGAGCTTTTTTGCCGATTGTGGGAGTTCACCGGCGATTCCGCGTTTCTTAAGCATTCCGCGCCACACTGTCGGGCGATACACGCTTCAGGGGTCGCTCGATCATGTTCAAACAGCTTCTGATCCTTACCGCCGCCGGCCTTGCTCTAGCCGCTTGTGCAAACCCTCCGGTGGTGGCGACATCGAACATCTGGGACAGCGAACTGAGCTGCCGCCAATTAGAAGATCAGATTGCCGTGGCCGAGCAGTATCGACGCCACGCGCAGGGCCACAAGGGTGCGACGCCGACGAATGTTGCCGGCTCCGTCGCCTTTCCGGCCGTCATGATCGGCTATGGCAATATTCGCGAAGCGACAGCCGCGGCTGACCAGCGCAAGGCCCGCTTGGTAGATCTCTACAACGCAAAATATTGCGGCTAAACAGCGAACCAACCGTCATTTCACCGGGCGTCAAGCGGTGAACGGAACGTGACCTTCCGTCACCCTGGTTGACCTGAGCATGTGCCATATTGCTGCCTGGAGGTAAGGTATGCAGTGTTGGCACAACCCAATTCGCCCATTGATCCTAGGACTGGCGCTGAGCGTTGCGACGCCTTCGGTCAAGACGGTGAATGGTCTTGGCGATGGCGCGTTTTTTTCTATGAGCTCCGGAGTCTGTTTGTGATTGTGGCAGCATTGCCGCTTGAACGCGGGCTCGCCTCGGCCAAGGAAGGCGATAGGGCTTTTCCGGCTATCGCCAAGCCGATTGAAGGGAGCTTGCCGAACAACAGGTTTATTCTAAAACCTGAGTTCGGCCCCTTTCATTTTCGACGCGAACAGGCCTTGGCAATTCACCTTCACGCACGCCCTCACCAGCCCACAACACTGACGACTCGGGACAAGGATCGACTAAGCGGCCATTTGGCCTGCGAGGGCTTTGATTTTGAGACCAAGGGCAGGGGCAGAGTGCAACTCGGCAGAAGGGCCATACACCGCCCTATCTTGGCGGCCCCATGCGCGTGAGCCGCTTGATGGCCCTTGCGGCGTTGTCCTGGTTTGCTTTGGTGGCCACCGGCAATTCGACAGCCACGGCCCGCGAATTCATTGGCGTCTATGACGGTCAGCTCTACCTGATTAACAGCCCGTCCGATCGACAGCCGCCCGAGGGTGGATGGCCGATCTTGCTGTTTCTGCATGGGTTTGGCGAAAGGGGGCACAGCCTTCCCAAGCTGCGTTTCGATAACACGCCGGCCGGTGTCTACGATGAGATTTCGGATCTGCGCGAGCAGTTCGTCTTGATCACACCGCAGCTCCCGCGCAGCGAGCGGTTTTGGGATCCAGATTGGGTGCGGGGGCTAGTGAAGGAGGCTCTGCGCTATTGGGATGTCGACTGGTCCCGGCTGTCGGTAACCGGCCTGAGCATCGGCGGGACCGGTGTCTGGGACTATGTGACGACCTACCCCGATGAGGTTTACAGCGCCGTCAGTTTCAGCGGAGTCGCTCGGCAAAGCATTGTCGATCCCAATTCGCGCCCGTTCGAGTTCGACTACGAAGCACCACTGCTAAGTGAACCACAGCGTCGATCCGAGGCACTCGCAGATCTTCCCTTCGTCGAGTTCCATTGCGAGGAAGATGTGTTCGTACCGTTCAGGGCTGCGTCACGCATGATTGCTGCTCTGCGTCGCATCGGGAACAGATCGGCACGCATCGTGCCGGTCCCCGGGTGCAAACATGGCGCATGGGTGTCGTACTACAGTGGTGAACGGGACATGCCTGGCCAGGAAGGAACGTCGGTTTACGAGTGGCTGCGGATACCTAAATCACCGGTATCCGGAGAGTAGGTATCAAACCGCGACGGCGGCGGTCTGCGGCTCCTCAGTCACCTGCTCGGCTTGGGCGGCCATGACAAGCGCTTCCAGTGCCGTGTAGCTGGCCGCGAACAGTTCGGTAAACTCGAAGGCAGCCACGTTTTCGCGTTCGCGAACATCGGCAACGGCGGCGCAGAAGGGAAAGGTCGGGGCCCCTTCGTCCGGGCGGGAGAAAGTGCCCTCGATTTCGTGGCCGACCTGAAGCCGTGTCCCGATCCGGTCAAGCTCGTAAACTGCAAATCCCGATAGTGACCAGTCTTTGACCTGAAAGACCAGCCCGTTAAACTCCACACACAAGTAGGGGGTTAGGCGGCGCCGATATGAGCGCCGATTCTGCGCCGTTTCAATCATCGCAGTAGCTCGAATAGTTGCATGTTTTCGTCGCCTTATGCGCCACTATGCACAGGGTAGGTCAAGGCTTCCTTAAGCCGTTTTGGTTTAGGGTATCTTTCACCCGATAGCCCGCCATCGGCCTTTTGTCACCCTGTCTGCCGTAACAGCCCTATTACCGTGGACCGCTTTTTAGATTAAGTCCGCTCGTCTGGCAGTCCGAAGGAATTTGGTCAAGCTGCGTTCTATGAGCAACATCGCGAAAATTCCTCTCAAGATCCGGCTGCGCGCGTGGTGGGAGGGGTATGACCCTGCCGACCTGATGGGACACGACATTGAGGACGACTTCCAGTCTGACGATGCGGGGTCGCACCGTGTCAGACCGGTGCTCTATGACGAGCCAGAAATCGAGGCTGCTCAGAAAATCTGGGGCGATGGGAAAATTGGGCCGCTGGGGGGGAACTTCCTGAGAGGTCTATATCTGCCGTTCAGCTTGAATGAGACCAAAAGCGTCTTGGAAATCGGTTCTGGATTGGGGGACTATGCCCGGCGTATCACGGCGGAAACCCATGCCTATGTCACCGGCCTGGAAGCGGATCCGAAGCTGGCCAGCCAGGGCATGCACCTGTCAAAGGTCGCCAATCTGGCAAAAGAGGCGGTTATCGAGCAATTCGATCCCGAAAACATGGTCTTGGATCGGCGTTATGACGCTATTCTTTCCGTCTGCTCGCTTTATCACGTCCGGCGGAAGGACCAAGCGATCGAAGCGATCGCTTCGGCCATCAAACCCCAGTCTTTCGCCCAGATTGTCGATTTTGTGTTGATGGAAGGCGCCGAAGAGCTGCCGGAGGTAGTAGCGTGGCAAGATGCCGAGCGTCGTGAGCCGCATTTATGGTCGCCTGGTCGGCTTCAGGCCCAGCTTCGGGATGTTGGGTTCATGATCAAAACGGCCGAGGATTGCAGTGCTCAGTTCCAAAAATGTGCCTTGGACGGCTACACGGAAATGCTCGAGCGCCTGCCATCGTTCAAAGCTGATGAACAGGTTCGCCGGCATGTTTTGACCGAAGCGGAAATCTGGGTTCGGCGGTTGGCAGCCCTCAGTTCCGGCGGGTTGCGGGTATTTCGTGTATTGGGTGAAACGGCGCCGACGTTCGGCAGCTAAAGGTTTTCCCATTCCAAGCTATTCGAACCGGTTGGTCCGGCTCGCATTCTGTTTCCTGTTGCGATAAAAGGCTCTCCGCGCGCGGCGGCTGGCGCTTGTCAGTGCGCGCCTTTCCTGAACATCGGTGAGTGGAACCGGCTCATGGCCTCCTATCAATACGTCTTTGTCATGCAGCAATTGACCAAGGCCTACGCGGGCGGTCGAACGGTGCTGAGCAACATAACCTTGTCGTTTTTGCCTGGGGCCAAGATCGGTATCCTGGGGCCGAATGGCGCCGGTAAATCGACCTTGATGCGAATCATGGCCGGCATGGAAACGGAATTCAGCGGTGAGGCGTGGGCCGCCGAAGGGGCCACCGTCGGATACCTGCCGCAGGAACCCGCGCTCGATGCGGACAAGACGGTCCAGGAAAATGTCATGGAAGGGCTGGGCGGCGAGTTCGACCTGGTCCGCCAATTCGAGGAGATTTCCCTAAAGCTGGGGGAGGTTACCGATCCAGACGAAATGACGGCCCTGATCGACGAGCAAGCCGCGCTGCAGGAAAAAATCGACGCGGCAGACGCCTGGGATATGGGGCGGACGGTCGAGATCGCCATGGACGCGCTGCGGTGCCCACCGGGCGATTCAACCGTTTCGAAGCTGTCGGGGGGCGAGCGCCGCCGGGTCGCCCTGTGCCGGCTGCTGCTATCCAAGCCTGACCTGCTGCTGCTTGACGAGCCCACCAACCATCTGGACGCAGAATCAGTGGCCTGGTTGGAACGTTTTCTCAGCGATTATGCGGGGACCGTCTGCATGGTCACTCACGATCGGTACTTCTTGGACAATGTGACCGGTTGGATCCTGGAGCTCGACCGCGGTCGCGGCATTCCCTACGAAGGCAACTATTCCGAATATCTAGACAAAAAGCGCAAGCGCCTTGAGCAGGAGGAAAAGCAAGAGGCAGCACGTCAACGCACCCTTTCAAGCGAACTGGAATGGATCAGGGCGGGAGCGCGGGGCCGGCAGGCCAAAGCCAAGGCCCGTATCTCCGCCTATGAGGAACTGTTGGCCCAATCGACGGATCAGGCCCCCGGCGTTGCCCAAATCCTGATCCCGACGCCGGAACGGCTTGGGACCAAGGTGATCGACGCTAAGGGTGTCCGTAAGGCGTTCGGAGAAACGCTGCTTATCGACGGACTGGACTTTTCCCTGCCGAGGGGCGGCATCGTCGGGGTCATTGGGCCAAACGGAGCTGGCAAGACAACGTTCTTCCGCATGATCACCGGGGCCGAATCGCCCGATGACGGCGCAGTTACCCTGGGTGACACGGTTCAGCTTGGCTACGTCGACCAAAGCCGCGATTCGCTTGCCGATTCGAAGACGGTCTGGGAAGAGATTTCCGGCGGCGATGACGAGATCGACCTCGGCAAGAAAACCATGTCCTCCCGCGCTTACGTCGGATCCTTCAATTTCAAAGGTCCCGACCAGCAGAAGAAGGTGGGTCAGCTATCGGGCGGTGAGCGTAACCGCGTTCATCTCGCCAAGATGCTGCGGTCTAAGGCCAACGTGCTGTTGTTGGATGAACCGACCAACGACCTGGATGTCGAAACCTTGCGTGCCCTTGAAGACGCGCTGATGGGTTTTCCTGGCAGTGCGGTGATCATCAGCCACGATCGTTGGTTCCTGGACCGTATTGCCACCCACATTCTCGCCTTCGAAGGCGACAGTCAGGTTGTTTGGTTCGAAGGGAATTACGAGGATTACGAGGCTGACCGCAAGCGGCGCCTGGGCGCCGAGGCCGATCAACCTCACCGCATCAAATACAAGCCACTTACCCGATAAGTGGCTCGGTCGCGCAAGGCGCGTTAGCTGGCTTCGGCCGTCTGTACTTGTTTTTCCAGCGCTTCGATCAGGGCATCGAATTTGCCCCCGCCTCGTTCGATGACGGCGGCAAATTCATTGCGCTGAGTCACGGCCATGCTGACGCCTTCGACGTCCACGTCGATGACCTTTGGCCCGGCACCGCGATCCCGCACGCGCCACCCAACATTGACCGGCGGTGAACTGGCGCTTTCGATCTGTGTGACAACCAGCGCGTCCTGCTTGCCGACGGGCTGACTGCCAGACACGGAAAATGTCTCACCAGAATACTCATCGAACCGACGGGCATAGGTTTGGATGATCATCTGCTCGAACAGGTCCAAATAGGCCCGTTGCTGTTCGGGTTCGGCGTTTCGCCAGTGAACGCCCGCAGCGAAACGCCCAACGAGTTCGATATCCAGCCCCTCGCGTAAAATGACGGCCATTTGGGCGGTTGAGTCGTCGGCGGACAGGCTGGTGTCCTGCAAAATCGCCAAGACCCTATCTGCCAGGGATTGGATGAACGTCTCTGCCTCTTGCCGGTCGATCGGTTCGGCGGCGGCAGGGTGCATCGGCAGGATGGTCAGTGCACCCAGCGCGAGCGTGAAAAACGAACGGCGGACAAATCCGCTGGTGAACATCCGACCTACCGTCCGGTTGATCTTAAACAATGTCAGCACTCCAGCACCTCCAACCCGGGTCAGCGCCGGGACTTGATCGCAGAGTTTGCAAACAGATGGGTGAGTTTGGCGAAAATTAGTCCAAATCAGCGCGCAAAGCACCAATTGGGGACTTTGTCGCCAAATTATCATCGACCAATCCCACAGGCGGCAGGTCGAACTCGAATTGAGCCAGCCCAGCGTTATCCTGACCAGTCGGCAACTGGCTGGAGGCATCGTCCAAATCGTCAAAGGACGGAAAGTCCGTGTTCGGGTCAACTTGACCGTCTCGAATTTGCGACGCTCGCCGTTGTGCGTAAGCGCTGCGAACGGCCGCATAATAGTCGATGGACCGCTTGAGCTCGTCGATCACCTCGATATTACGTTCTCTCGCATCAATCGCAGAAAGAACGATGCGGGCGATGATCAGTTCCTCCGCGTCCTTGGCATTGGCAAGCAGGTTGAAAGGATCTGCCAATCCGTCGACGATCGAGCCAGTGGCGTCGCGAAGCGAGGAGGGGCCAAACAGCGGGATAACCAGATAAGGCCCGCTGCCGACGCCCCAAACGGCAAGAGTTTGGCCAAAGTCTTCCGTCCGGTATTCGTATCCCTTGGTCATCCCCTGAACATCGATGACACCGCCGAGACCTACGATGGTGTTGACAAAGAACCGTGTCGCCGCAACTTCGGCGCCTTCCCAGTCGCCCTGGAGAACTTCGTTGGCGAAAATGATTGGCGTGCGCAGATGGCGCAGGAAGTTGGTTACGCCCTGGCGGACGGGGCTTGGCACGACTGTCCGATAGGCGACAGCCACCGGCCTAAAGATGACCGTATCCAAGGCATTGTTGAAGCCGAAGACGGTTCTGTTGACCGGTTCGAAGGGGTCGGCGATCTCTGTCGGTGACGAGGCCGCCGGGATGTCGCCTTTGCCGGCGCAGCCACCCAGGGCCAACACACAGGCCACCATGAACGCACCGACCGTCCTACGAACAAATTCACGCTGGACGATCATGCCCGAGCTTGTCTCCTGAATGGGTGACGGCCTGACCCGGATGGGGTGACCAACGATTCTATCAGGTTTTCGACTTCGGTTTGCCTGACGCGCATTACCTGCTGACCACTTGCTATGAACCCGAACCCGAACGTTGCGGGTCCATACGGCGTTGCGCCAACTCAGGCAACATCTTCGCACACACAGGATTACCGACGGATTACCCGTATTCCAACATTGACGCTTAGCAAATTGCGGCCGTAACGCACTTACTTTTCTTCCAATCCTTAAAAAAAGTTACCCGCTGAGGTGTGCCCGCCGCAAGCGATGGCTGTCTTTCCCGCTGTGCATCGAGGGGAAATCAATGATCTGAGGCAGATGTTGTAGGGAAATTTACATAAAGATATCTTGATATGTTATTTCACCGATGTAATGTGCCGCTCATCGATCGTCCTGGATGAGATTGCGATGGACCAGTTGCTGGATATGCTCAAGGCTGCGGCCGACCCGACGCGCACCAAGATCATTTGCCTGTGCAGTCAGGCCGAATTGAGCGTCAGCGAACTCACCCGGATTCTGAGCCAAAGCCAGCCACGGGTTTCTCGCCATCTGAAGATACTGGTCGATGCTGGTTTGTTGGATCGGTATCGCGAGGGCCAGTTCGCTTTTTTCAGATTGGCGGCCAAGGGCTTGCCGGCCGAGGTTGCCAGTCAAATCGCGCGCTGGGCGGACGCATCGTCTGCCGCGCTCGATCCTGAATTGGCGGAATTGCAGCAGGTTCTTGCGCGCAGGGCCGACGTCGCCGCTGACTATTTCGCCAGCAATGCGGCTCAGTGGGATCAAATTCGCCGTCTGCACATTGCCGACGAACAGGTGGAACGCGCCATCCTTGATCGATTGAGTGATGGTCCTTTGGACATGTTGGTCGATCTGGGCACTGGGACCGGCCGCATGATCGAATTGGCGGGACCGCGGGCTCGACAGGTCGTGGGCATCGATCTGTCGAGGGATATGCTCGCTGTGGCGCGAGGCAACTTGTTGAAGGCGCAGGAGTTGTCGGGTGGATTGCCGTTCGATTGGCAGGTGCGGCAAGGCGATTTACACCGCCTTCCGTTGGATGATGGCATCGCCGATACCGCGATCATGCATCATGTTCTGCACTTCCTGGAAGATCCGTCCGCCGCGATGATCGAAGCGGGCAGGATCCTGAGACCTGGAGGGCGGCTGATCCTCATCGACTTCGCCCGGCACGACATCGAAGCGCTCCGCAGCGATCACGCCCATACCTGGCTTGGTTTTGCGGATGCGGAAGTAACGGGCTGGCTTCAGGGCGCAGGCTTTACCGATATCGAGGTCAGCCAATTGCCGGGTAGCCCCCTGATCATAACGATTTGGCAGGCAGTTGGTTCCGGCCCGGCAACCGTCCGCTCTGTGTCGCCACCAGCCATTGGACCCTATTCACCGGAGATTGCGAAATGAGCGACGGTACGGCACCGCCGGCTCTCCAAACGCCCGTGTTCGGAGAATTCTCAGCAAAGCCACCGGCGTTAAGCTTTGAATTTTTTCCGCCGCGCACTGAGGCGATGCATCAGCGCTTGTGGCGCGCGATCGACAAGTTGGCATTGCTGTCGCCGTCATTCCTGTCGGTCACCTATGGCGCCGGGGGGTCAACCCGGGAACGTACCCATCAAACGGTGACCCAGATCGAGGCCAAGACCGGGCTGGATGTTGCCGCACACCTGACCTGCGTCGGCTCAAGCGCCGACGAAATTGCGATCATTGCCGATCGCTATTGGCAAGCTGGCATCCGTCATATCGTGGCCCTGCGTGGCGACTTGCCGGAGGAAGAAGGGCGGTCGGCTTTGGGCGATTATCGCTACGCAGCCGACCTGGTTCGGGCCTTGCGCGACGTCGCCGACTTCGAAATCTCCGTTGCCGCCTATCCGGAAACCCATCCTGAGGCTTCCTCCGCCGAAGCCGATCTGGACAATCTGAAGCGCAAGGTCGATGCGGGCGCAAGTCGGGCCATTACTCAGTTCTTTTTTGACAACGGGTCGTTCCTGCGTTTTCGCGATCGGGCGGCGGCGGCAGGCATAACGGTACCGCTTGTGCCCGGAATTCTCCCCATCACAAATGTGGCGCGAACCAAGCAGTTCGCCGATCAATGTGGGGCGGTAATCCCGGATTGGTTCGAACGGCTGTTCGACGGGCTTGATGAGGAGCCGGAGACCCTGCCGATGGTGGCTGCGACCGTCACGGCCGAACAGTGCCGGCACCTTCAGAACGAAGGGGTCGACGAATTCCACTTTTATACGCTCAACCGGGCCGACCTGTGCATGGCAATTTGCCGGTTGCTTGGCGTACACACCAAGACAAAGGCGGCCGCCTAACTGATGAGTAAGATTTTGACGGCGCTGTCCGAGCGCGTGCTGCTGTGTGACGGCGCAATGGGCAGTCGGGTACAGGCCCTCGATCTGGATATCGAGGCAGACTATTGGGGCAAGGAAAACTGCACCGAAGTATTGAACCTGTCGCGGCCGGACTTGGTGCGCGACATTCATCGCGGATACTTTGCAGCCGGTTCGGACATGGTCCAGACCAACAGCTTTGGCGGCTCGCCCTTGACGTTAGCCGAGTTTGAGCTGGAAGACCGCGCAGTCGAAATCAATCGCCTCGCCGGAGAACTGGCCAGGCAAGCGCTGGAGGAGTTCTCCGAAGACGGCCGCCAGCACTTTGTCCTCGGATCTATCGGTCCTGGTACCCGACTGCCGAGCCTGGGGCACACGGACTATGACACGCTGGAAGCGGCGCTGACCCTGCAGGCACAGGGGCTCATCGAGGGGGGCGTCGATGCCTTCCTGATCGAAACGTGCCAGGACCCCCTGCAGATCAAAGCAGCCGTCAATGGCGTCAAATCAGCACGCATGGCTCACGCGCCCGACAAGGACATTCCAATCTTTGTGCAAGTCACGGTCGAAACGACCGGAACCTTGCTTGTTGGTGCTGATATCGCCGCGGCGGCCACCGTCGTCGATGCACTCGACGTGCCCCTGATTGGTCTCAACTGCGCCACCGGCCCACAAGAAATGGCCGACCATATCCGGTGGTTGTCGGAAAACTGGCGGGGTCCTCTGTCGCTCCAGCCCAATGCGGGATTGCCGGAACTGGTAGACGGAAAGACGGTCTATCCGCTCCAGCCGGCTGAGATGGAAAGCTGGATGGAGCGCTATATCCGCGAGGATGGGCTGAACCTTATCGGTGGCTGTTGCGGCTCGACGACAGACCATATTGCCGCATTGGACGGGATGCTTCGCCGGTTGTCCGACGATGGCTATCGGCCGGCGCCCATGGCGCGGACGCCGCAATGGGAACCGTCCGTTGCCTCTCTTTATGGCCAGGTGCCGCTGCGGCAGGAAAATGCCTATCTCTCGATCGGTGAGCGCTGCAATGCCAATGGCAGCCGCAAATTCCGCGAGCTACAGGAAGCGGAGGATTGGGATGCCTGCGTTGCCATGGGTAAGGCGCAGGTGCGCGAAGGCTCCCACACGCTGGACATCTGCACCGCCTTTGTCGGACGCGATGAGGTCGCCGACATGACCCAGGTGGTGCGCGGCATGACCAGCGCGGTCACTGCGCCGCTCGTGTTCGACAGCACTGAGCTGATCGTCTTGGAAGCGTCCATGAAGCTCTATGGCGGCAAGGGGATCCTCAACTCGATCAATTTCGAAGATGGCGAAGAAGCGCCAGCCGACAGGCTGGCCCTGGCAAAAAAGTTCGGGGCGGCCGTGATCGCCTTGACCATCGACGAAGACGGTATGGCAAAGGATGCCGATGGCAAGGTCAGGATCGCGAAGCGGCTGTATGACTTTGCGGTCAACAAGTTCGGCCTGTCGCCCTCGGATCTGATGTTCGATCCGCTGACCTTTACGATTTGCACCGGCAACGAGGATGACCGCAAGCTGGGGATCCACACGCTGGACGCCATTGAGCGGATCGCCGAGGAACTGCCCGAATGCCAGATCATCCTGGGGCTTTCCAACATATCCTTCGGCCTCAACCCGGCGGCGCGGCACGTATTGAACTCCGTCTTCCTCGACCACGCCCAGCAGCGAGGCTTGACCGGGGCGATCGTGCATCTCAGCAAGATCATGCCCTTGCACCAGATCCCCGAAGCGGAGGTGAAGGCGGCAGAGGATCTGATCTTCGACCGGCGGCGGGAAGGGTACGACCCGCTGGAGGCGTTTATGGCCCTGTTCGAAGGGCGCAGTGCCAAGAAATCAGCCGTTAAAAAACGGGCGGAAACGGTCGAGGAGCGCTTGAAGGACCGGATCGTGGATGGCGATCGGCAGGGCCTGGAGGACGATCTCGACGATGCCATGCAGGCCCACCCGCCGCTAACGATCATCAACGATATTCTGTTGGACGGCATGAAGGTCGTCGGCGATTTGTTCGGCGCCGGCAAGATGCAGCTGCCCTTCGTGCTCAAATCGGCCGAAACCATGAAGCGCGCAGTGGCCCATCTCGAACCGCACATGGAACGGGTGGAGGGCCAGCAGAAGGGGACCATCGTCCTGGCGACGGTCAAAGGCGATGTCCACGATATCGGCAAGAATCTGGTCGACATCATCCTGACCAACAACGGCTACCGGGTGGTCAATCTGGGCATCAAACAGCCGATCGCCACGATCATCAGCGCCACCCAGGAAAACGATGCCGATGCGGTCGGCATGTCGGGCCTTTTGGTTAAATCGACCGTCATCATGCGCGAGAACCTGGAGGAGATGTCGCGCCAGGGTGTGAACGTGCCTGTGTTGCTGGGCGGGGCGGCGCTCACCCGGGCCTATGTCGAACAGGACTGCCAGGCAGCTTATTCCAGCGGGTCGGTTGCCTATGCCCGCGATGCCTTCGACGGGCTGAACCTGATGAACAAGGTGGTTCAAGGCGATTTCGGCAGCCATGTCGAGAAAGCGGCGCAGAAACAGGCGGCCCGGCCGTCCAATACCAACAATCGACGGTTGGGCCGGGCGACCCGCGCCGCTGCCGCAGTTGACGTCTACTCGGCTCGGGAACGCCGGTTGGGCCTGATCAACGGCCTGGATGTGCCGGAGCCGCCATTTTGGGGATCGCGTGTGATCGCCCGCGTGCCGCTGAAAACCCTGGTTCCCTATGTGAATGAGCGGATGCTGTACCAGCTGCAGTGGGGATACCGGAAGGAAGGCCGGCGGCTGGCCGAGTATATGCGCTGGGCCCGCAAGGAGCTGCGGCCCGTGATGAGCAGCCTGGTCGAACGCAGCGAAGCCGAACAGATTATGATTCCCCAGGCGGTTTATGGTTATTGGCCAGCTGCCGGAGAGGGGAACGACCTTATTTTGTTTGATCCCGACGATCGGGATAGGGAAGTCGCCCGGTTTGCCCTGCCCAGGCAATCCGGTGGTAACGGCGAGTGCATTGCGGATTTCGTGCGCGATGTTGAGGATGAGCAGCGCGACGTCGTTGGCTTGCAGATCGTCACCATGGGTGAGAACGCCTCAGACGTCGCAAGGGCTTGGTTCGCCGACAACCAGTATCAGGACTATCTGTATCTGCACGGCCTCAGCGTCGAAATGGCAGAGGCGATGGCCGAATATGTGCACAAGCGCATTCGGGCTGAACTGGGTTTCGCCGGAGACGACGCCCGCGAAATGGACAAGATGTTGCAGCAGGGCTATCGCGGCAGCCGTTATTCGTTTGGGTACCCCGCCTGTCCCAACCTGGAAGACCAGACGCATCTGCTGGACCTGCTGCAGGCCCAGCGGATCGGCGTACGCTTGTCGGACGAATCCCAACTGCACCCCGAACAGAGCACTTCGGCCCTGGTCGTGCACCACCCGGCGGCAAAATATTTCTCGGTTTGATGGGCCGTGGAGCCGGGCTTGGCGTCACATTTGACGTCTTGGGTTTCCGGCAGCGGCTTTTCCCCCTAGATAAAAGGTCATGATCAAACCGATTATGCCTTTGGCCGTCCTGATTGCCCTTTTCGCGCAATTTGTCCCACTACCAGCCGTTGCCGCATGCACGGATCCGGCGGAACCGGGGGTGAACTGGCGACGCTGCTATCAGGATTCGCAGGATCTGAGCGGGGCCGACCTCAGCAACGCCATGTTGCGTGAGGCAACCTTTCAACGGTCGGTCCTCAGGGACGTCAATTTGACCGGTGCGGATGCCTTCCGTTCCAAGTTCATCAGCGCCGATTTGAGCAATGCAACGCTGACCAGTACGAGGTTTTTCGAAGCAGATCTGACGAAGGCGATTTTGGTCGGCGCGGACCTGTCGGAAGCAGATTTGAGAACCGCCCGGCTTGTCGGCGCCAATCTGACCGATGCCGATCTTACCGGGGCGCGCCTGTCCGGGGCTGATTTGCGCCGGGCCGACCTGTCCGGGGCAACTTGGGTTGATGGGACTAGAATCTGTCGGGCCGGCTCGATCGGCCAATGTAACTAGTTTTCAGGCGGCGGCCATTGTGGAACGCTTGTCAACGAACTTTTAGGCCGTCACGCATATTGTCCCGGTGATTCAACCCAAATTCGTCCCAGCCAAAGGGGACTAAACCGTGCCTGACCCTGCGCCCAAGCGTCTAGCCACCCGACATTCTTTCCTAGCATTGGCACGTATGGCGGAGCTTGAGATCAAGCCCCTGCCGAGAAACTACCATCTTTGGTTCGAGATTGAGTCCGGTGCAAATCCGGACTTGGCGCGCGAAGCGGAGCTTTTGCTGGATCAAGGGCCTGATAGTCTTGATGATGATCGCCTGAGCGACCTTTTCGAACGCCATATCGGTACATTGGGTCGGCAAGAACGGCTTGACGCGGCTGAGGAAGATCTCAGTGGCATTCTCGAAGCATTGTCAAAACTGGTCGACGAATCCTCAGCGAAAGCAGAGGGCAGCAGCAAGACGATCAACTCGGTTGCAGGGCAGATCGAAGGGGTGGAGGTCGTTTCCGACTTGCGATCCTTCGTAACGGTGCTGGCGCGTGAATCGCGAGCCATGGTCGAAAACAACAAGGCTCTGACGGAGCGCTTAACGGAAGCATCCCAGCAGGTTGACGCCCTAAAGGCCGACTTGCGCATGGCGCGGGACGAAGCCTTGAGCGATCAGCTGACCGGTCTTTGCAACCGCAAGGCTTTCGATATCGCCATCAAGATGGCAGTCGACGGTGTTGAGGAGGAAGGTCCGCCTTCGCTGCTGCTGTTGGACGTCGATCACTTCAAGTCGTTCAACGACAGGTTTGGTCATACGGTCGGCGATGAGGTTTTGAAGATTGTCGGCCGCTGTTTGCAGGAAAATGTAAAGGGCAAGGACACCGCTGCTCGGTACGGCGGTGAAGAATTCGCAATCATTCTGCCTGGCACCGCATCCGACAAAGCGGTCATTTTGGCCGATCAGATCCGGTCTAACGTTGAGGGAAAACGGTTCCGCCGTCGAACGACCGGTGAAACACTGCCGACGGTGACCATCTCCATCGGCGTTGCGAAGTTCCGAGAGGGTGAGGAAGCGCGCGCCTGGATAGAGCGCGCCGATGCGGCGCTGTATCAAGCCAAGGCAGAAGGGCGCAATCGCGTCGTTGCCGCACCCGATAAGCCGGACAAACAGACAGCCGCCGCCTGATCGGCACCCAATCAGGCGCTTTCGGCCAAATGACTGATGCCTTCTCCTTCCAACCGATAGGGCAGCCATTCATCCAGATGCTGGAAGCCGATGCGGTGGTAAAAGTCGCGGGCCGGGTTCCAGTGCAGGACATTCAATTCCAACCTGACGCACCCTTCGTCCCGTGCAACTTGCGCAACGGCCGTCAACAGCAATTTCCCAATGCCAAGGCCCCTAGCCGACTGTTTGACGAACAGATCTTCAACGAAGATTCCGTGACGGCCTTCCCAGGTTGAATAGGTCCGATAATACAAGGCAAATCCAACGGGCGAGCCGCCCTGGTTTTCGGCCATCAGCGCATCGAAATACGATCTTTCACCCCATCCAGTTCTGGCTATGTCCTCCTCGCTGGCTTTCACAGCGTCGGGTTCATTTTCGAAGTCGGCCAACTCGCGGATCATGCTCAATATTGCGCCCGCATCTTGCTTTGTTGCTGGCCGAATTTTGACGCCGCCTGTGGTGGTCATGGACAGATTGATCCTTGTTTTCCGGGATAATGTTGCTTCTTCCGACGGTAATTTGAGCCGGCTGAACGCGCCGGTGGCAAGGCGTAAACGTTTGTATGCATGCAAAATACAAGCAAATCTGGCCATTTTACCGATAAGCTATCGAATTAGACGCTTGCAAATCACTCGGCTGGTTGTACGGTCGCAGCGCGTTACGAAGTCGCTGAAGCTCTCGAAAAAGCCCATTTGCCGGCTGGCCAAGATATTTTCTCGACATTGTAGACGTTGTGTGTGAAGGACCGCGCCAAGCGCGGACTGTTAGTCCCATTGTCGTGAAGTAAGGAAGATCATGGCTCAAGGCACTGTAAAGTGGTTTAACCCGACCAAGGGTTACGGTTTCATCGAACCGGAAGACGGTTCAAAAGATGCGTTCGTTCATATCAGCGCGGTCGAACGCTCAGGTTTATCGGGCTTGGCGGAAGGCCAAAAAGTTTCGTTTGACCTGGTTGCCGGCCGGAACGGCAAAATGGCTGCCGAAAACCTCGTGATTATCGAATAGAACGACAAATTGGTCGTCGGCTGAGCTGCCGGCGACCCTGTCAATTGCTGACAGAGGATATGGTACGTCTAATCGAATTGCGGGCCGAATTACCGGCTGATTGAACGGGGCCAACCGACCGCTAGCTTGTTGAAATTTGCAGACTATTCGGACTGTTCGGCCGGCGTAGCCAAACAGTAATCCTATGCGCGTGGGCGAGGTGCCGTTATGATTCACGGCAATTGGCAAGTCCATGATCAAGACCCCTTGGGTTAATGCGCTCACTTCCGAACAAAGCAGTTTTCAACAGGCTGTTGGCGCGTGCCCGGGTGGCCAGGCGCAGGATTGTTTGGCGCGAAAACCTGGTGCTTCTGGGGCTGGCGATTTCCATCGGCATTGCGTCCGGACTGGCTAGCATCGCCTTCCGTTCACTGCTTGGACTTACCCAATACCTGTTCTACGGAACCACGTCCGAACGGCTTGCCAGCCGGGTGGCGGAGCTGGCCTGGTGGCAGACGTTGCTGGCGCCAGCCCTTGGCGGGTTGATGATCGGCCTTTTGCTGAAGTACCTGATGGGTGGCCGCAGGGCCGAAGGTGTCGCCCATGTCATGGAGGCTTGCGCCCTGCATGGCGGGCGGATGAATCTGGATAGAGCCATCAGATCGGCGGTGGTCAGCGCCTGTTCTTTAGGTGTCGGCGCCTCAACGGGCCGCGAAGGCCCGGCGGTCCATCTAGGGGCTGCCCTTGCTTCCCGTGTGGCGCAGATGATGCATATGTCCACGACGGTTTCGCGGACGCTGCTGGGTTGCGGCGTTGCCGCCGCCGTTGCGGCCAGCTTCAATGCCCCGATTGCCGGTGTCTTTTTCGCCCTTGAAGTGGTGATTGGCCATTATGCCCTTTCGGCGTTTGCGCCGGTCGTTTTGGCATCGATCGCCGGGACGATGGTGTCCCGTGCCTATTACGGCCCATATCCGGCGTTCGAATTGCCGATCTATGCCATCAATTCGATCTTTGAATTCCCAGCCTATTTGCTGTTGGGCGTTACCTGCGCGGCCGTATCGATCATCTTCTTGTTGTCGGTTCGGGTGGCGGAATATGTGTTCGACTTCTTTGAGCCACCGCTGGTCCTGCGTCCCATGTTTGCGGGATTGTGCCTTGGTGTCCTGGCGATCTGGTTTCCGCAAATCTTGGGTGTCGGATACGAGGCCACGGACGCGGCCGCCAAAGAACAACTATCCCTTGGCCTTTTGTTCGCGCTGATCATCGTCAAGAACATTGCGGCATCGGTTAGTCTGGCCGGTGGTTTCGGCGGCGGTGTCTTCACGCCCTCGCTTTTCCTGGGGGCAATGACGGGCGGTGTGTTCGGCATCCTGGCCACCGGCGTTTTTCCGGAGTTTTCCTCTGGCCATGGGGCCTACACGCTGGTCGGCATGGGGGCCGTTGCCGGCGCTGTTTTGGGAGCGCCGATTTCGACCATCCTGATTGTGTTCGAGATGACCGGCGATTACGAACTGACCATCGCCGTGATGATAGCGGTTGTCATTTGCGTCACCCTGGTCGATCAGGTTGTCGGCAAGAGCTTCTTCGATTGGCAGCTCGCCAGACGCGGCATCAATCTGCAATCCGGCCGAGAAGTTGGCGTTCTGAGCGAAATTCGTGTGGGCGATGTCATGAAGACCAGTTTTGCCCATATTGCGCCGGACGAACCTGTGGAGGCGGTTGCGGAACGGCTAAAGACGGCCAAATACGGAACGTTGTTCGTGGCAAGCGGCGAGGGGACTTTTGTCGGAACGATTTCCGTCCCTGATTTGATGTTGGCGGTTGGTCCCGACGGGACGGCTTCGACATCTAAGGCGGTGGCTGGTGATTTCGTTCGCCGTGATCCGCCTTGCCTGGCGGCGCACGACACGCTGGAAACCGCGATGCGCCGCATCGACGAAAGCGGTGAGAGTCACCTGCCGGTTGTGCAGGATATGAATTCGCGCCGACTCGCGGGTATCCTGCACGAACATGATGTCATGGTGGCCTACCATCGCGCCTTGCTGGCCGCGCGCGGAGAAACGGCGCATTCAAGCGGCAGCCATCTGAGCTAGCGGAGCCTCGTTTGTCGGGATTGGAGCAACAAACAGCGCACACTCAGAGCGCCGTATCCTACGGTCCGGCCTATCTCCAGGGCCTCAACGCCCCGCAGCGCGAGGCGGTGGAAAACCTGGATGGGCCGCTTCTCATGCTGGCCGGTGCCGGCACGGGAAAGACCCGGGCGCTGACCGCGCGGTTGGCGCACCTGTTGATGACCGGCCACGCCACACCCGGCCAGATTCTGGCTGTGACCTTTACCAACAAGGCCGCGCGTGAGATGCGCGAGCGGGTTGCGCGCCTGATCGGCCGACCCACCGAAGGGTGGTGGTTGGGCACCTTCCATTCGCTGGCGGCCCGGATCCTTCGGGCCCATGCCGAACAAGTCGGACTGAAATCCACCTTTACCATTCTGGACAGCGATGACCAGATCCGGCTGGTCAAGCAGGTGCTGGCCGCCATGGATGTCGACCAAAAGCGCTGGCCGGCCCGGCTGGTGCATTCCGTCATCGATCGTTGGAAAGACAAAGGCCTGGCGCCGGACGCCCTGAAACCAGCCGATGCCGGCGACGTGCTGGGCGGGCGCATGCTGGAGGCCTACACGACCTATCAGAACCGCCTGAAAACGCTCAACTGCTGCGATTTCGGCGATCTGCTGCTGCACAATCTGGCGATTTTTACCAAGAACCCGGAAATTCTGTCGCTTTATCACCAGCGGTTCTCGCACCTGCTGGTCGATGAATATCAGGACACCAACGTCGCCCAGTATCTCTGGCTGCGGTTGCTGGCACAGGCCAGCCACAATCTGTGCTGCGTAGGGGATGACGATCAGTCGATCTATGGTTGGCGTGGCGCCGAAGTAGGCAACATCCTGCGTTTCGAGACGGATTTTCCCGGCGCCAAGATCATCCGCCTGGAACAGAATTACCGTTCGACCGGCAATATCCTGGCCGCCGCGTCTGGGTTGATCGCCCACAATCGCGGTCGCTTGGGCAAGACGCTGTTCACCGAAGCCGAGGGCGGCGATCCGATCATCGTCGAGATGGTCTGGGATGGTGAGGAGGAGGCCCGGCAGATCGGCGACCGCATCGAGGATCTGCGCCGTGCCAAAGTGCCTCATTCGGAGATGGCGATCTTGGTGCGCGCCGGCTTTCAAATGCGAGAGATCGAGGACCGGCTGATTACGTTGGGTTTACCCTACCGGGTCATCGGCGGTCCCCGGTTCTACGAACGCGCGGAAATTCGGGATGCCGTCGCTTATTTGCGGATCATCGCTCAGCCGGCCGACGACTTGGCCTTTGAGCGGATCATTAACACGCCGCGCCGGGGGATTGGTAAGGCGACGCTGCAGTCCATCCATCTACTGGCCCGGTCGAACCAAACTCCGCTGACTCAGGCCGCCGAAGTGCTGGTCGAGACGGACGAGCTGACAACGCGGGCCCGCAATGCCCTTAGCGCCTTGCTCAAAGATCTCACCCGCTGGCGCAAAACGGCGATTGAAGCCCCACATCCCGATTTGGCGCAGATCGTCCTGGACGAAAGCGGCTACACCGCCATGCTGCAGGCCGACAAATCGCCCGAGGCGGCCGGGCGGCTGGAAAATTTGAAGGAACTGGTGGCTGGCATGGAGGAGTTCGAGAGCCTGGACGGATTCCTCGAACACGTCGCGCTGGTCACCGAGGCGGAAACGGCCGAGCCTGGCGATACGGTGTTCCTGATGACCCTTCATGCGGCAAAGGGGCTGGAATTCGAACATGTCTTCCTGCCTGGATGGGAGGAGGGGGTCTTTCCCAACCAGCGGGCCCTGGATGAGAGCGGTGTCGCGGGTTTGGAAGAGGAGCGGCGGCTTGCCTATGTCGGTCTGACCCGGGCGCGCAAACGGGCCTATGTCTTTTCCGCCGCCAACCGCCGGGTCCACGGCCAATGGGTGAATGCCCTGCCGTCGCGCTTTGTCGATGAGCTACCCGGCGAGACCGTCGACACTATCAACCGGTTGAGTGACGAAGCCGGCATGGCCCCAGTCAGCGGCTTTGAAGCGGCGCGCGCCCAGTTTCTGTCGCGCGAACCTGCCTTTGCCGCCCGCGCCATGGTGATCGATGGCACGGCGCGCCGCGTTCAGCCGCGGGCGCGGCCGTCTTCGGCCTTTTCGGTGGAAGACCGAATTTTTCACCAGAAATTCGGCTACGGCACGGTGCGCTCAGTCGACAACGACAAGCTGACCATCGATTTCGATCATTCCGGCGAAAAACGGGTGATGGACAGTTTCGTCGTCGCCGCCAAAGACGCCGGTTGATGGCCGCGTCCAAGCCCCGCGAAAAAACCTGGCGGATCAGTTTTGCGGTACCGGCTGAGTTGGGCCAGGCCACCACGGCTTGGGCGGACGAGTTCTATCCCACCCACAGCGCATTCGAGCAGCCGGACAATTCGCTACGGTTCGATCTGCTCAGCACGGGTGCTCGGCCGGATGAAGCCCAGGTCGGCATCGCCCTGGCCATCATCGGCAAACCAGCCGATGGACCAGCGCCCGTCATTTCTGTCGAGGAGGTGCCGGACGCGGATTGGCGCGCCGTCACCTATGCCGCCTTTCCGCCGGTCACCATTGGCAGGGTAGTCATCCATGGCTCGCACCACGCGGATGCCATTCCAGCGGGAGCCATCGGGTTGCAGATCGACGCGGCGACGGCGTTCGGAACGGGCGAGCACCCGACGACCGCCGGTTGCTTGCTGGCCTTGCAGGATCTCGCCAAGCGGCAGGGCTTTCGCCCCAACCGATTGCTGGATGTCGGAACCGGAACAGGCGTGCTGGCCATGGCGATGGTGCGGTTGTGGGGGCGGCCGGTGCTGGCGACCGATATCGATGCGGAGGCGGTCCGCGTTGCCCGGGAAAACGCCAGAGAGAACTGGCTTGCGGGCCAGGTGAGGGCGCTGGAAACCGGCCGATTAGATCAACGGCAAATCCTGGCGGGCGGTCCTTTCGATCTGATCGTCGCCAATATTCTCGCCAGACCGTTGATCGGCCTTTCGCGAGACCTGTCGCGGTTGGTGGCGCCGGGCGGTAGGATGGTTCTCAGCGGCTTGCTGTCCCACCAGGCAAAGGCCGTGCAGGCGTTTTATCGGCTGCAGGGTCTATCTCTCGTCGGTGACCGCAAAATCGGGGACTGGTCGGCCCTGACGCTGCGCCGGGGTTGAACGATCCTGTATTTGTCGAATGTGCTTTAGACCCTAAATTGAAGCCATGGCTGACAAACAAACAAACGCCCCGGCCGCGCCTGAAGGCGATGGCCCATCCCGTGCCGAGATTGCAGAACGGCTTGCGGCTCTGCGCGCCTGGATGAAGTCCGAAGGCTTGGACGGACTTATCGTTTCAAGGGCCGATCCGCATCGGGTTGAATCCTTGCCCGCCAATGCGGAACGGCTTGCCTGGCTCACCGGGTTCACGGGATCGGCCGGGATGGTTTCCGTTTTGGCTGAGAGTGCTGCTCTGTTCGTGGATGGCCGCTATACGTTGCAAGCGCGTGATCAGATGGACTTGTCTCTGTTTGACGTCCGACACGTTACTGAAGAGCCGTGGACGGCGTGGGTTGAGGAGCAGTTACCGCAAGGCGGGCGGATCGGGTTTGATCCTTGGTTGCATACTGCGGCTCGAGTTCAACGGATCAGCAAGGAGATGGCGCCGCACGGGTTCATGTCGGTCCCTCTGGCGAGCAACCCGATCGATCATTTATGGCAGGACAGGCCACCCGCGCCGGTGGCACCGATTGTACCTCACGATGAGGTGTTTGCCGGACAATCGTCTGCTTCCAAGCGGGCGGAGATCGGCGAGGACTTAAGGGCACAGTCCGTCGATGCCGCTGTTGTGACATCTACTGAATCGATTGCCTGGCTATTCAACATCCGCGGTGGCGACGTGCCCAACACGCCCTTGGCTTTGTCGTTTGCGCTGTTGCATGCCGATGGGACGGCCGATTTGTTCGTGGACGACCAAAAGCTCTCCGCCGAAACGCGGGCGCATTTGGGAAACGCGATCCGCACGGCGCCCTATGATGGTTTTGCAAGCGCACTGGAATCCCTCGCGGCCAAGGGAACCACGCTGCTCGCCGATCTAAGTACGGTTCCGGCGGCGGTCGCGGACATCATCGAACGGGCGGGCGGCAAGCTGAAGAATGGGCACGACCCCTGTATCCACCCGCGCGCCATCAAGAACCGCGCTGAAATCGACGGCACGCGCAATGCCCATGCGCGCGACGCGGTTGCCGTCGCCAAATTTCTGCATTGGCTGGATCAGGCGGCGCCGACGGGGACCGTCGACGAGATCGCGGCTGAGCGGAAGCTGACGGCCTTCAGGGCAGAAGGGCAGCATTATCGGGAGCCGAGCTTCGACACGATCTCCGGCGCCGGGCCGAACGGTGCCATCGTGCACTACCGCGTGACGGAACAGACCAATCGCAAGCTGGAGCCCGGTAGTTTCTATCTGGTCGATTCCGGCGCGCAGTATCTGGACGGTACGACGGACGTTACGCGGACCATTGCCGTCGGCCCGGTCAGCGCCGAGATGCGGCGGCACTTCACGCTGGTGCTCAAGGGGCACATCGCCCTGTCGACCGCGCGGTTTCCCGTTGGAACGACCGGCTCGCAACTGGATACGTTGGCTCGTATGCCGCTTTGGCAGGCCGGGCTTGATTACGACCATGGAACCGGACATGGCGTTGGCAGTTACCTCAGCGTCCATGAAGGCCCGCAGCGCATCTCCAAGCTGCCGAGTAGAGTTGCGCTGAAGCCTGGCATGATCCTCTCGAACGAGCCCGGTTTTTATCGGGAAGGGGCCTATGGGATCCGAATTGAGAATTTGGTTCTGGTGACCGAGGCGGAACCGGTCGACGGTGGCGAGCGGCCGATGCTGGGGTTCGAGGTTCTGACATTCGCGCCGATCGACAAACGGGCGATCGAAGCCGAACTGCTGACGCCGGCTGAGATTGCCTGGCTCGATGACTATCATTCGAGCGTCAGACAGCGAGTTGAACAACTGGTAGAGGGTGACGTTCGAGAATGGTTGATTGACGTAACTAACCCTTTGTCCGGTTAGTTTACTCCAATAGTCGAAAGCCATTCGGCTTCGTCCATAACGCGAATACCCAGCTCGGCGGCCTTCTTGGCCTTCGAGCCGGCATCGGCGCCGACGACCACGATGTCGGTTTTCTTCGAGACCGAGCCGGAGACTTTGGCGCCCAGTTCTTCCGCCCGTGCCTTGGCTTCGGATCGGCTCATCTGTTCCAGACTTCCGGTGAACACCATGATCTTGCCGGCCACCGGGCTGTCAATTTGCGTTGGCGCGGCTAGGGCCTCAATGGTCAATAAGCTGCCAAGGTCGTCCAGCACCTGCTGATTGTGGTCCTCTGCGAAGAAGCCGATCAGGTCGGCGGCGACGGACGTACCGATCTGATCGATGTCGACCAGGCTTGCATAGGCGTCGGAGTCCGGGTCGGCAGCTTCCGCCAACGCCGTGCGCAGAGCATCCAGCGTTTCATAGTGCCTTGCCAGCAGCTTGGCTGTCGCCTGCCCGATCTGCCGGATGCCCAAGGCGTAGATGAAGCGGTCGAAGGGGATGGTGCGCCGCGCATCGATGGCCGCAAACAGGTTTTCGACCGATTTTTCGCCCCAGCCCTCGCGCTCTTGCAGCGGTGCTTCGGCGGCGGCGTTTTTGTCGGCCAGCCGGAACAGGTCGCCTGGCGTGCGTACCCAGCCTTCGTCCCAGAACTGCCGGATCAGCTTGTCGCCCAGGCCGTCGATGTCGAAAGCATCGCGTGAGACGAAATGGCGCAGCCGCTCGACGATCTGGGCCGGGCAGGTCAAACCGCCGGTGCAGCGGCGAACTGCTTCCCCCTCTGGCCTGACGGCATCGCTGCCGCATTCCGGGCAGACGGTGGGAAAGACGAACGGCATTGAGTCCTTCGGCCGGTGATCGAGAACGACCGAGACGATTTGCGGGATGACATCGCCCGCCCGCTGAACGACCACGCGATCGCCGGCGCGGACATCCTTGCGCAGGATTTCGTCCTCGTTGTGCAGCGTTGCGCGGCTGACGACGACACCGCCCACTGTGACGGGTTCGAGTTCGGCAACGGGCGTTAGCGCGCCTGTGCGGCCGACTTGGATGCGGATTTCGCGGAGCGTGGTCTGGGCTTGTTCGGCGGCGAACTTGTGCGCAACGGCCCAGCGTGGCGCCCGGCTGACAAACCCCAGGCGCGCCTGTAGGTCCAACCGGTCCACCTTGTAGACGACACCGTCGATGTCGAAGGCCAGGTCCGGGCGCAGATCCTGAATGTGGCGGTAGTGCTGGATCATTTCGTCCGGGCCGGCACATAGCGCCGCCGGTTCGTTCAAGCGGAAGCCCATTTTGTTGAGTTCCCGGCGCCAATCGACCAGCGTGGCGCCCAGAGGGTCGCTAACCTCGCCCCAGGCATAGCCGAAGAACCGCAAGGGTCGGCCCGCGGTAATCGAGGCATCGAGTTGGCGGAGGCTGCCGGCCGCTGAGTTTCGCGGGTTGACGAACGGCGTCTTTCCAGCGGCGACCTGCGCTTCGTTCAGCTTGGCGAAATCGTGCCGCTCCATATAGACCTCGCCGCGTACCTCGAATATGTCCGGGGCGCCATCGAGTGATTGGGGAACGTCTTGCATGGTTCGCACATTGGCGGTGACATCTTCGCCAATGCTGCCGTCCCCGCGTGTGGCGGCCCGGACCAACTGGCCCTTTTCGTAGCGCAGAGATAGGGACAGGCCGTCGATCTTTGGTTCCGCCAGCATTTGCGGCGGCGAGTCCATCTTCAGAAACCGCGCAACCCGGTCGCAGAACTCGACAACGTCGCTTTCCTCGAAGGCATTGCCCAACGACAGCATGGGAACAGCGTGCTGAACTTTCGAAAAGCCGGTGCGGCTTGGTGCGCCTACTTTGCTTGACGGGCCATCGGCGATGCGGAGTTCTGGAAACCGCTTTTCCAGCGCCTCAAATCGGCGGCGGAGCGCGTCATAGTCGGCGTCGGAAATGACTGGCGCATCGTCCTGGTGATAGGCGCGATCGTGCTCGGAAAGCTCGGCGGCGAGCGCGGGCAGTTCCTTGGCTGCCTCGTCCTCACTTAGGGCCTCTACCGGTTTTGTCTCGCTGGCCATCGGGTCAGCCTGCCTTGCGTGCGAGCAACGTGTCAGCGGCGGCCCGTGCCTGATCGGTGACGGATGCCCCGGACAGCATTCGGGCGATTTCCTCACGGCGATCGCCAGCTTGCAGTTCCGCGATGTCGGTGACGGCGCGCTGGCCATCGATGCTTTTCAATACGCGCCAATGGCGATGGGCGCGGGCCGCGACCTGCGGGCTGTGGGTTACAACCAAGACCTGCACCTGGCTGCCAATTTCAGCCAGACGTTCGCCAACTGCGTCGGCGACCGACCCGCTTATGCCTGAATCCACCTCATCGAAGATCAGGGTGGGAGCCAATGCGGCCTCGCCCGCCTCCGCTTCGGCAGCGCGGGCCAACGTTACCTTGATCGCCAGGGTAATGCGCGCCAGCTCACCACCGGAGGCAATGCGCGCTAGCGGCTCCGGTTCGGCGCCAGGATTTGTCGCCACGCAGAATAGAGCTCGGCTTCGGCCTTTGGGTCCCCAGTCTACCTCATCAAGCTGCTCCACGCGCGTTGCGAACCGGGCATTTTCGAGCTTTAGCGGTGGCAGCTCGGCGGCCATTTGTCGATCCAACCGGTCGGCGGCCCCGCGGCGCTCTGCGTCAAGGGTCTCGGCCTGGTGGACATAGGATTGCCGGGACTCGGCAATTTGCTGATCGAGTTTGGCTAGCTGGCTGCCGCTATCCTCGATCGATGTTAGGCGCTGTCCAAAATCGGCCATCAGGTCAGGTAGCTTGTCGGGAACGGTGCGGTGCTTGCGGGCCATATCGCGTAGCGAAAACAGCCTCTCTTCCACATTTTCCAGATCTTCTTCCCCTGCATCCATGCTGGACGCCAGGGCGTTAACCTGCGCAGCCGCTTCAGCCGTTTCCGCCGCCGCCCGATTCAGGGCGTCAATCAGCGGACCGAATATCCCGCCATGATCGCCCAACCGTTCGAGGGCGCGTTGCGCTTGGCCGATGCGGGCCTCGGCACCGGCATCGCCGGAAACGCTCTCGGCAACCGAATTGATGCCAACGGCCAGTTTCTCGCGGTTCAGCAGGAACGAACGCCGTTCATCAAGGGCTGTTTCCTCGCCAATCTCCGGTGCGAGGGACTGCAAATCGTCCAACGCGGTCCGCAGGAACTCTTCCTCCGCCTGGGCTTGGGCAATCCTCGCGGCGAGCGTTTCTCGCTCGCCCTTGAGCTGCTGCCAACGCTGCCATTCTTCAGCGCACTGTGCCTGCAATGCGTTTAGTCCGGCAAATTCGTCCAGCAGGCGCAAGTGTGATTGCGGGTTGAGCAGACCTTGGGTTTCGAACTGGCCGTGAACTTCGATTAGGGATTCACCCAGTCGGCGGAGGAGGGCCACGCTGACCGGCTCGTCATTGACAAAGGCGCGGCTGCGTCCGGTCGCCGCCAGTTTGCGCCGCAGGATGAGGCCTTCATCGGCCGCCCGGTCCGCCAGTTCCGCCAGATCGTGCTCGCGCAGGATGTCCAAGGCGGGGTGCCCTACCGCCACCTCGAAGCCGGCGGCGACGCTTGCTTCTTGGCAGTCTTTGCGAACCAAACCGGCATCGGCCCGTGCGCCAATGGCCAACCCCAGGGCATCAAGCAGGATGGACTTGCCGGCCCCCGTCTCGCCCGTCAACACGCCCAGGCCGCCGTCGAAGCTTAGGGACAGCCGGTCGATCAACACCACATCGCGGATCGACAGGTCGATCAGCATGGTCTGTTAGAAAACGCTGTTCCAGGCCCGGCGAAAAAAGCCTGGGCGCTCACCGGTGCTGCCTTCCGCCAGCAGGGCGTAGCTGTCCTCATACCAATCGCTGCCCGGATAATTGTGGCCCAGAACGGCGGCATTTTGCTGGGCCTCCTGGGTCAAGCCAAGCGAGAGGTAAGCCTCGGTAAGTCGGTGCAACGCTTCTGGTACGTGAGTGGTCGTTTGATAGTTGTCGACGACCGCGCGGAACCGGTTGATCGCGGCATTGTAGTGCCCTTGACCCAGATACCAGCGGCCGATCGACATCTCCTTGCCGGCCAACTGGTCGAGAGTCAGATCCCGCTTCAGCTGCGCATCGCGGGCATATTCGGTGTCCGGAAAGCGTCGAATGACTTCATCCAATGCCTCCAGCGCCAGAACAGTCATCTCCTGATCGCGTTTCACATCGGAGATGCGTTCATAATAGCTGAGTGCCGTCAGGTAATAAGCATAGTCCACATCCTGATGGCCGGGATGCAGTTGGATGAACCGGTCAAGGGCAATGACCGCTTCGTCGTAGTCCAGCTCTTCATAATGGGCGTAGGCGGCCATGAGCTGGGCGCGTGTCGCCCATTGGGAATAGGGGTGCTGCCGTTCAACCTCATCGAACAAATCGGCCGCTCGGGAATACCGGCCGCCTTCGATGGCATCATGCGCTTCGGTGTACAGCTCTTCGGGCGGGCGCTCGACATAGGTCGGTTCGTTGTTTTGACTGCAACCGATCAGCCCGCCTGCCAGCAAGCAGGCGCCAAGCCCCACCATGCGCCAAGAATTAGATGATCTCATAGGAACGCTATATAGCAAGCCGCCGCCGGTTGGGCGAGGCCCGCAATCATTCAAGATCTAGCGATTTAGCCGGGATGAGCGGTGATGAACCGGCGCTAGGCGATGGCCGCCTCGGGTTCGCCGATCATGTCGTAACACCAGGCGCTGTCGTCGGACAGCAGGGCGTGCAACAGATCGTTGTTCATCTTGTGCCCGGCTTTTTGGCCGTGATAGTGGCCAATGATCGGCGCACCGGCGAGATAGAGATCACCGATCGCGTCCAACAGCTTGTGGCGCACGAATTCGTCAGAATACCGCAGTCCCCCGGCGTTCAAGACCCGGTCGTCCCGCACGACGATCGCATTTTCCAAGGAAGCGCCCCTGGCGAGGCCGCTGGCCCGCAGCCGTTCGGCTTCATTGGCAAAACCAAAAGTCCGCGCCCGCGCCAGATCATGCCGGTAAGCGCCGTTAATCAGTTGAATGCTGCTTTCCTGGCGGCTGATTGCCGGGCTGGGGAAATCGATCATAAAGCTGAAGCTTGACCCGCTGGCCGGTGTGAGGCGTGCGACCTTGTCGCCATCTTTCACCTCAACGGGGCGCAAAACGCGAATCGCCTGCCGGCTTGCCGGCTGGCTGACCGTTCCGGCGCAATCGATCAGGAAAACAAACGGTTCGGCGCTGCCATCCATGATCGGCACTTCCGGGCCGCTGACCTCGACCAGCGCGTTGTCTACGTCACAGCCACGCAGGGCCGACAGCACGTGCTCGACCGTTCCAATGGTCACGCCGTGTTCGTTGGCCAGCAGTGTGCACAGCCGCGTGTCGGTCACATTGTCCCAAACGGCGGTAATCAGGCCCTTTTCTTCCGGCATGTCGGTGCGGCGAAAGCGAATGCCCGTATTGATATCGGCGGGCTTCAGTGTCAGCGATACGCGGGATCCCGAATGCAAACCAATGCCGGTGCACCCGATTTCCGCTTTCAACGTACGCTGTGCGTCATGTCCATAATGCATGGGATACGCCTTGGCCTGCCTCAAGAAACCTGTGAAGTGCCGGCCCGGGGCAGGGCCTGCTGATTATTAGTTCGCCCGCTAACCTCTCGGGCACGATACTCGTAAACCCAAAGGCCTATTTGACAAAATCAATCTTTATTACGCTTTGTTAAGCGCGAAAATTTTCGTGATTTCAATCGGTTATACGGTCTTCATCAGAGGTGTTCGAGAAAAGAAAAACCCGCCCGCCCCAAGGGGGCGAGCGGGCTGGACGTCTAACACCTAGGGCTGCGACTCAGTTGGCTTGGCGGCGCAGAAAGGCAGGAATTTCCATATCGGGGTCATCTGCCGGGGGCAGGGGGCCACGATTGGGAATGTCGAAACCCGAGAACCGCTGCTGTTGAACCGGCTCTACCGTGGCCTGCTTGGTGGCCGGTTCCGGGGTCGGCTGGGGTGCCGGCGCCGTTGCGGCCGTTTCTTCTTCGATGCCCAGCGAATGCATGACCCGGCCAACGAGCGACTCGCTGCCCCGGCGAACACGGTCGGCGATTCCCGCATTCTCCGTTCCAACCGCCTCGGCCGTTGCGCTGCCGCGCGTTGCCGCATCGGATGGCGCGCTCAGCGGCGGTGCCTTTGGCACGGTCACGGGACGCGGGGGAATGTACGGGTCAGCCACTTCTTCCGGCTCTTCCTCGGTCGCCAGTTCCATCTTCGTTGCCGTGTTGCCGATCGACCGACCGGTCAACGGATGGCGGGCCGAGAAGGTCGGCCGTTCGTCGGCAACGGCTGCCGCGCCCGGCGATGCGGAGGCAACCGGCTGCATGACCGGCTCGTCCTCGACCATCTCTTCGGTCTGATCGGTTTCGAGTTCGGGCTGCTCCTCACGGTCGCTGACCAGCGTGAAGCGGCGCCCTTGCGGTTCGCCTTCGCGCAGGTGCGCGACATCGATACCGGTTGCCACGACGGAGACCCGAACCCGGCCGGTCAGGGTCTCATCGAAGGTGTGGCCGAAGATGATGTTGGCGCTTTCGTCCACCTCCTCTCGGATGCGATTCACCGCCTCATCGACTTCGTACAGGGTGGTGTCCATATCGCCGGTGATGTTGATCAGGACGCCGTGGGCACCCTTCATCGAGACATCTTCAAGCAGCGGGTTGGAGATGGCCGCCTCGGCCGCAAGGATCGAACGGCGTTCGCCGTCGGCCTCGCCCGTGCCCATCATGGCTTTGCCCATCTCGCCCATCACCGTTTTGATGTCGGCGAAATCGAGGTTGATCATGCCTGGCATGACCATCAGGTCGGTCACACCCCGCACGCCCGCGTGAAGCACTTCGTCGGCCATCGTGAAAGCGTCGGCGAAGGTGGTCTTCTCGTTGGCGATGCGGAACAGGTTCTGGTTGGGAATGACGATCAGCGTATCGACATATTCCTGTAGCTCCTTCAAGCCTTCTTCGGCCAGGCGCATGCGGTGGGCCCCTTCGAACTGGAAGGGTTTGGTGACGACGCCGATGGTCAGCATGCCCATTTCGCGCGCGGCACGGGCAATAACCGGCGCGGCACCGGTGCCGGTACCACCGCCCATGCCCGCGGTGATGAAGACCATGTGGCTGCCGTCAAGATAGTTGACCAGCTGTTCCATGGCTTCTTCTGCGGCCGCCCGACCGATTTCCGGGCGCGAGCCCGCACCCAGACCTTGGGTGATCGAAACCCCAAGCTGCAGCTTGCGTTCGGCCTGGGTTCCGGCCAGGGCCTGGGCATCGGTGTTGGCCACCAGGAATTCGACCCCCTCCAGATTGGAGGTGATCATATTGTTGACGGCGTTACCGCCAGCACCGCCGACGCCGATGACGGTGATGCGGGGGCGAAGTTGGGTTTCTCCGGCTGGTAGTGACAGTTTGATCATAGCGCTTTGCCTCTTGCTGAAGTCTGTGTGGCGGGCTGGTCGGCGGTACTCGGTGTCGGGCCTCGTGGGGTTGGTCCGATCGGTGGGCGGCCGATCGGGTGAGGTCCGATCAGCGTTGGTCCGGCACGGGCGCGAGCCGAATGCCGGGGATGTGGCCGGATTGGCCAAATGGCTTTGTCAAAGATGTTCACGGACCCATTCCCCCATGCGACCGAACAGGCCGCCTGCTTGAAAGGCGCCGTAATCCCCCACCGCCATGGCGGTGGGGTTCATGTCGGGATAGGCGCCGGGCGGGCGCTCGTTGATGTAGGTCAGCATGCCGGAGGTGACGGCAAAGCCGGGTCCGCTGGCACTGTCGGCCAGGCCTCGGCTGGCCATCGGACGGCCGAGCCTGACTTTCTTGTCCAGGCGCTGTTCGGCCAGGTCGCGGATGCCGTGGAGCTGGCTGGCACCGCCGGTCAGCACCACGCGGCGGCCGGCAAGCTTGTCGAACCCGCTCATCTCCAAGCGAGAGCGGGCCAGGTCGAAGATTTCCTCCAGACGCGGCCGAATGATGCCGGCGATGAGTGATTTCGGTTTCGCCGCCGTCTTGCCCGGCCCGTCCTCGCCGACCTGGGGAACCTCGATGGTGTCTTCCGCATCCGACAGGGTGGATGTGGGCGTGCCGAACAGGGTCTTGAGCCGTTCGGCATGGGCCAGCGGTGTCGTCAGCCCCTTTGCGAGGTCGATAGTCAGGGATTGACCGCCGACCGGGATGACATCGCAGAACACGGGCAAGCCTTCGTTAAACACCGCCAGGCTGGTCGTGCCGGCCCCCATGTCGATGACGGTCGCGCCCATCTGCCGTTCATCCTGAACCAGGCAGGAGAGACCGCTGGCTGCCGGGGAGGCGACGATTGCTTCGACATCCAGATGCGCCCGGGCCACGCACGCCTTGAGGTTGCGCACGGCGCTTTGGGCGGCCGCGACGAAATGAATGTCGATGTCCAGACGGTTCGCGCTCAGGCCGATCGGGTTGTTGATCCCGCGCTGGCCGTCGACCGTGAACTGAACGGGTATGCTGTGGATCAGCTGGCGGTCCGCGTCACCGGCCATGGGGCGCATACGGTTCACGGCGCGCCGGATATCGTCGGCCGTGATTTGCCGCCCGTCGATGGCGACATTGGCCGTGCCGATGAAGGAGCTCAGGCTAGACCCGCCAATCGAAACGACGACGCTGCCGATCTGTTCGTCCGCCATCTGTTCGGCCGCGTGGACGGCGGTGCCTATCGACTTGCTGGCCGCTTCGATGTCGATGATCGCGCCCGACTTCAAACCGCGCCCGGCCGTATGGCCGACACCGATGATGCGGGGCCGATTGCCGTTTTCGATCCGGGCGATGAAGCAGACGGCCTTGGAGGAACCGACATCCAAAAAGGCCGTGGTCGTCCAAGCGCGACCACTGGAACGGCGCGAGCTGATCAGACCCATGGCTGGGCCTCCCTATGCGCGGACGTGTGGCTAACAGTGGGCTTCATGGCGTTCAGCTTTTCTCCTTCTGTTCGGCCAGCCATGTCTGAACTTCCGGCGGAATGCGCAGTAGCAGCCGATCGTCCTGGCGCAGGTCGATCGCCAGCACGTTTCGTTCGATGACGGCTTGATCGGTCATCAAGACCCCCAGCTCGTCCAAGGCCCGGTCGATATCTTCGACCGGAAGTCGGACAATGACGCCGTTATCCATGACCAGGTCCCATCGGCGGCCGGCAACGCGTTTTGACGCGGCGATGCGGGCGGCCAACTCGGGGCGTTGGTCGAGGATGGCCAGCAGGGCAGGGGCGGCCTCGTTGGCCTCTTGCCCGGCGATGACCGGCAGGTGTTCCAATCCACTGGGCACAACCGGCATGATCGGCACGCCGTTAGTGTCCACGATCCCGATGGTCTTGCCGCGCCGCCAGATGGCCAGCGGGCTGCGCTCTTCGATCTCGACGCGGATCTGATCGGGCAGTTGGCGGCGGATTTTTGCGTCCCTGATCCAGGGCAGGCTGACCAGCCGCTCATGGGCCGCCTGCACATCGACTCGCAGAATGGGAGTCTCGCGTTCGATGGCCAGGGCGGCCTTTGCATCCGCGGCGGAGGTGCGGCGCAGGCCATAGACGACCAGCTCTTCGACCCGTAGCCCGACCTGTTCGGTTATGGACCAGCCCAACTCCCCGGTCTGGTGCCAGGCCCGAGCCGGCAAATCGGTCTTGATGGCGATGATCACTGCCACCAAGGCCAGGATCACGCCGGAACCGATGGCCGTGTTTCGCAGTTGGATCATCAGCGAGGCATGACCGCGCTTGCCCCGACTTCGCTTGTCGCGGTTGAACGGCCACAGCCAGCCCATGCCCTTTTTCTTCAGTTTGGGCATTGGGCGTTCTCCACCATCCAGCGGCAAAGTTCGGGGAACCCGATGCCGCAATGGGCGGCTTGTTCGGGCACCAGCGATAGGGGCGTCATGCCCGGTTGCGTATTCACTTCCAGCATGAACAGGCCATCCGTGCCGGGCTGGGAATCGTCGTAGCGAAAGTCGGCGCGGCTGACGCCGTGGCATCCGAGTACGGCGTGCGCGTCGGCAGCCTGTGTCAGACATGCCTCGAAGACATCGTCGGGAATGTCTGCTGGGACGGCGTGATCGGCGACGCCTTCGGTGTATTTTGCGCGATAGTCGTAGAAGCCAGCCTTGGGCTTGATCTCCGTCACCGATAGAGCACGGTCGCCCATCACGGCGACGGTCAGTTCGCGTCCAGGGACAAATTGTTCGACCAGCATGCGGTCGTCGGGATGCCCCTTGGCCGAGGCGTAGGGCGAGGGGCGATTGTCGCCTTTGTGAACAATCTCAACGCCGACGCTGGAACCTTCATCGGCCGGCTTGATCACGAAAGGCGGGGACAGGGGGGCGCCATCCAGCAGGCTCGAACGGGCGACGACCCGGCCTTCCGGAACGTTGATGCCAACGGTGGACAGAACGATCTTGGCAAGCGGCTTATCCATCGCCAGGGCGGAGGCCAGCACGCCGGAATGCGTGTAGGGGCGCCCGACCATTTCCAGCAGGCCTTGGACAACACCGTCCTCGCCGCCACGGCCATGCAGGGCGTTGAAAACGACGTCCGGCCCGGGGCTGCCGTCGGTCGGGTCCAGGGCATCGACCAGCGAGCGCGGATCGTTGGCGACATCGCACTCATCGACCTCAAAACCAGCTTCGATCAGCGCGGCGGCACAGGCACGGCCGGAGGTCAGGCTGACCTCCCGCTCGGCCGACCAGCCGCCATAGAGAACGAGAACCCGATCAGCCATCGTTCCCTCCGGTCTGGTCGAGCGCGACACCGACGCGCTTGACTTCCCAGCGCAGTTCGACGCCTAGCTTGTCGCGAACCCGCTTGCGCACTTCCTCGCCGAGGCCTTCCATCTCGGCCGCCGTCGCGCCGCCGGTGTTGATCATGAAGTTGCAGTGCTGGTCCGACATGCGGGCGGCGCCGATCTGCAACCCGCGACAACCAGCCTGCTCGATCACCTGCCAAGCTTTGTGACCGGGTGGGTTGGCGAAGGTGGAACCTCCGGTGCGTTCCTTGATCGGCTGGGTTTCCGAACGGGCCTTGCTGATCTGATCCATGCGAGCGGTGATGGTCTCGGGGTCGCCGGGTGCCGCGTTGAAGGTCGCGCCCACGAAAATCCAATCGGCAGGAACATCACTGTGGCGATAGGCCATGCCCATCTCAACGGCGGTCATGCGATGCAGTTGGCCGTGCCGGTCCAAGACTTCGGCGTGGTCAAGGACGTCTCGGGTTTCGGCCCCGTAGGCGCCGCCATTCATCCGTAGCGCACCACCGATGGTGCCGGGGATGCCGATGAAGAATTCCAACCCGGTCAGGCCTGCTTTTGCTGCTGTCCGAGCGACGGTTGCGTCGACGGCACCGGCGCCGGCCCGGATCTTGGTGCCGTCGATGTCGATGCCGTTGAAACCGCGGCCCAGGCGAATAACGACACCGGGGATGCCCCCATCACGGACCAGGAGGTTGGAGGCGACCCCGATGGTCGTGATGGGGACATCGGTGGGGCAGCCTTTCAGGAAGACCTGCAGGTCCTCGACATCGGCCGGTTTGAAAAGGACTTCGGCCGGACCTCCGACGCGCATCCAGGCGATCGGCGCCAGGGGAACGTCGGGGCGAAGGCTGCCGCGCACGTCGGGGAGGCGGGCAATCAATTCAGTGCTTTGGGCGGAGCTTTGGGCAGGGGCGTTCATTGCGCCTGCCTCCGGCCGCCACGGATGGCGGCCAATTCGTCGGGTAGGGCAGCGGCCCAGGTGGTGATCGTGCCGGCGCCCAGGCAGACGACGTAGTCGCCGGCATCGGCCAGCGCATCGATGGTCTGGGCCAGCTCCTCTGGAGAGGCTAGCGCCTGGGCGCCGCGATGGCCGTGGGCCGTCAGCCCCTCGACCAGATCGTCCTTTGCCGCGCCCTTGATCGGTTCTTCGCCGGCGGCGTAGACGTCCGCGATAATCACCAGATCGGCGTCGTTGAAGGCCGTGCAGAACTCCTCGAACAGATCCGACAGCCGGCTATAGCGGTGGGGCTGCATGACGGCGATGACGCGGCCCTTATTCTTGGCCGTGGCCGCCCGGGCGGCCTTTAGGACCGCTTGAATTTCGACCGGGTGATGACCGTAATCATCAATGATCGTGACGCCGTCGACAGTGCCGGTCTTGGTGAACCGGCGTTTGACCCCTTCGAAGCTGGCGAGGGCTTCGCGCAGCTTTTTCTCGCCGATCCCCATTTCCCGGCCAACAGCGATCGCCGCCAGGGAATTCAGGACATTGTGCTCGCCGAACATCGGCAGGAAGAGATCGCGTAAGGTTTCCGCCGGCCGGTCGCCGCGCATTTGGATGGCGACGTCGAAGCGGACGCCGCCTTCCTCGCTGCGCAGGTTCTGGCCGCGCACGTCGGCCTGCTTGCCCAGTCCGTAGCTGACCACCCGGCGGTCGTTCACGTTGGCGATCAGCGCCTGAACCTCGGGATGGTCGATGCACAGGGCGGCAAAGCCGTAGAAGGGAATGCGCTCGATGAATTGGCGGAAAGCCAGACGGACGGCATCGAAACTGCCCCAGAAATCCAAATGTTCGGGGTCGATGTTGGTCACGACGGCAAAGGTGGCTGGCAGGCGGGTGAAGGTTCCATCGCTCTCGTCGGCCTCGACGACCATCCAGTCACCCTCGCCGAGCCGGGCGTTGGTGCCGTAGGCGTTGATGATTCCGCCATTGATCACAGTCGGGTCGAGATCCGCTCCATCCAACACCGCTGCAATCAGCGAGGTGGTCGTGGTCTTGCCATGGGTGCCCGCGACCGCAATCGCCCATTTCAGGCGCATTAGTTCGGCCAGCATTTCCGCGCGGGGAACGATGGGGATCTGGGCCTGACGAGCGGCGATGACCTCGACATTGTCGGGCTTGATCGCGGTGGAGGTCACGACGACCGCCGCGCCTTCAACCTGGTCGAACTTGTGACCGTTGAAGATTTCCAAACCCAGGGCGCGCAGGCGCCGGACATTGGCATTTTCCGAGGCATCGCTGCCGCGCACGGCGTATCCGAGATTGGCCAGAATCTCGGCAATCCCGCTCATGCCGATGCCACCAACGCCGACCAGATGAATGGGGCCGATATCGAGGGGCATTTGCCTCATTGCGCGGCCTCCCGAATCGGGTGACCATTATTTGGTACGAATCCAGCCACGCGTTCGACCAAGTCAGCCAAACGGTCGGCCGCGTCGGGCAGGCCGCAGTCCCGAGCAGACTGGGCCGCTTGCGACAGCTTTGCCGGTGTCTTGGCCAATCCAGACAGCAAATCGGCGAGCGATTTGGGCGAGAGGTCCTTTTCTTCCATCACCCAGCCGCCGCCCACATCGGTTAGCGCGCGGGCGTTGTACAGCTGTTGCTGGTCGGCATGGTGAGGGTAGGGCACATAGATGGCGGGCCGACCGGCCACCGCCAATTCGCAAACGCTTGAGGCGCCGGATCGGCTGATGACCAGGTGGCTGGACCGGATTCGACCGGCGATATCGTCGAAAAACTCGGCGACTTCGGAAGCGATCCCGGCTTTCGTAAGGCGTTCTCGCGCCTCTGCCAGGGACGCGCGTGGGCACTGCAACGTCACCCACAACCGTTCCCGAAAGCCGCTTTCAAGCCGTTCCAGAGCGGCGGGCACTTTTTCGGCCAGTGAGCGGGCGCCCTGGCTACCGCCGGTCACCAGCAAGTTGAAGGGGCCGTCCACCGCCGGCTGGGCGTATTGGCTGTCGCGAAGCAGAACGACGGCGCGGCGCACCGGATTGCCGGTCATCACGATCTCGCCCGCACCGCTTTCCGTCACGCCGGCAAAGGAGCTGGCCACGGCTGTGGCCTGGCGGGACATCCAGCGGTTTGTCTTGCCCAACTTGGCGTTTTGTTCGTGCAGAATCAGCGGCAGCCCAAGCCGTGAGGCGGCGAACACGGTGGGGGCGGAGGGGTAGCCGCCAAATCCGACCACGGCATCGGGAGCAACCGCGCGCAGCAGGCCGCGTGCTTCGCCATAAGCGCGGACAAGCGAGATTGCCGAGCGGGCGCGCGCCACCATCCCGCCAGCCGGCGACAGGACGGATAGACGGTGGATGTCCTGCTGGGCAATCGCGCCATTGGAAATCCGGCCACGATGATCGGTGATGAACATCGCCTTGTGACCGCGATCGACCAACGCTTCGGCCAGCGCTTGCGCCGGGAAGGTGTGGCCACCGGTGCCGCCGGCGGCAAGCGCGATCCGTAAGGTGCGTCCTGTGGTGTGCCGGCTCATATTCCGGCCTCCACAGGTTTGGCTGAAACAGGACGGCCGAATGCCATCTCAGGAACGGCGGATCGTCTTGTCAGGGCGAGAATGAGGCCGAGGGTGATGCCAGCCGATGTCAGGGACGATCCGCCATAAGACAGGAAGGGCAGGGTCATTCCCTTTGTGGGGATCAAAGCGACCGTCGAGGCCATGTTGATCAGCGCCTGCATGCCGAACTGCGCGACCAAACCACCGGCGGCGACGGTGATGAACAGGTCGTCCTGTCGCGCGATGCGCATCAAGCTGCGCACGACGACGAAGGCGAACAGGCAGATCAGCACGGCACAGCCGAGAAAGCCGAATTCCTCTCCGACAACGGCAAAAATGAAGTCGGTATGCGCATCGGGCAGGTTCTGTTTGAAGCGGCCATCGCCCGGTCCGGTGCCCACCCAACCGCCATTGCCGAAGGATTTCAGCGCAAAGGCGATCTGATCGAACGGATTGGCCGATACCGGCGACAGGAACCGGTCGACCCGCTGGGCAACGTGGTCGAAGATCAGGTAAGCGGCGCCGAACAGGCCGATCAGCAAACCACAGGGGATCATCACAAGCTGGATCGGCAGGCCCGCCAGGAAGATCTGGATAATGAACCCGGCCAGAATCAGCATGGTCATACCCAAATCGGGCTGGCGGATAAGGATCAGCGTGATGAGCGCCAGCAACCCGAGAAGAATGGGCAGGCTCGGAACGCGGTCGTCTTTGAAACCAAGCCACAAAAGCCAGGCCGTCACCACGGCGAAGCCCGGCTTGATGAATTCGGACGGCTGCAAGGAAAAGCTGCCGATCTGAATCCAGCGGGATGCGCCATTGATGAGTCCGCCTTCGGGACCTGCCACCAGCGTCAGCGTGGTGAGGAGGATCGAGATCGCAAGCAGCCCAATGCAAAACCCGGTGGCGTGGCGGCGCGAAAGGAGGGAGAGGCCGATCACCAGAAGGATCGCCGCCGGCAGGAACAAGAAGTGTCGGCGCAGGAAGTGGAACTCGTCCACGCCGATGCGTAACGCGACCGCCGGACTCGCCGCGCTCGAGATAACGATGCCGCTGACCAGTAGCAGGACAACGGCCAGGATCAGCCAGTGGTCCACGGTCCAGAACCATTGTCCGATAAGGGAGCGGTCGGTGCGAGCGATCGGTGTCATCGCGCCCCTCCTGCCGCTCGCCGCTCTCCCTGTGCGTTGGCCAGCGTCATGGCCAACTCGCAGAACCGGTCACCGCGCTTTTCGAAATTCTCGAATTGGTCGAAGGACGCGCAGGCCGGGGACAACAGCACCACCGGATCCGCATCCTCATCACCGCGTGCGGCAGCGAATGCCTTCTGGATTGCCTGATCCAGGGTTCCCGTGATTGTGGCGGGAACCTTGCCGGTCAGAGCCGAGGCCATCGTTTCGGCCGATTGGCCGATCAGGAACGCGCGCTTTACGCCCGACAGCGCCTGATCAAGGGCCGAAAAATCGTCGCCTTTTGCTTGGCCGCCAGCGATCCAATAAACGTTGTCATAGCTGGACAGCGCCCGGGCGGCCGCATCCGGATTGGTCGCTTTGCTGTCATTGACAAACCGAACGCCGCTGACGGTCGCAACGGCCTGTTGCCGGTGGGCAAGACCGGCAAAGGAGGCGAGACCCTCGGAAATTCGCTTGTCGGAAAGACCGGCCAGCCGCGCTGCCACGTGGGCCGCCGCCGCGTTCTGGCGGTTGTGCGCGCCGGGAAGTGCCGGCAGTTTTCCGAGAGGTAAAATCTGCTCGGAGCCCGAGGCCATCCGATCGACGATCCGGTCTTGCAAATAAGCCAGGCCACCATCGACGGGTCGTTCGGCCGAGATCGGAACCACTTTGTGCCGGCCAACGCGGCGATGGGTGTCGAGCAGTTGCCGCGAGTAATCGTCATCGGCGCCGATGATGGCGGCCGACATGCCCCTAGGACGTTCGAAAATCCGGTCCTTGGCCGCGACGTAAGCCGCCATGTTGGCATACCTATCTTCGTGATCGGGAGTCACGTTCAACAGGATGGCGATGTCGAAGGCACAGACCGACAGCGTTTCAAGCTGGAAGGATGACAGCTCGAGAACATACCAGCCCGCGGGATCGAGAACGGGCAGCGACAGAGCCGCCAGGCCGATATTCCCACCAACGGCGGAATGAACCCCGGCGTTGTCCAACAAATGGCCAATCAGGGACGTCGTCGTGGATTTGCCGTTTGTGCCGGTAATTCCGATCGTCCGTGCTTCGGGGCAAGCCTGAGCCAGCAGATCTTGGTCGCCGATGATGGGCGTACCTGCTGCTTCCGCTTGGGCAACCAGCTTGTTCGGTGCCGGGTAGCTGCGCGGAATACCTGGGCTGAGAACGACTAGATCGAACGTTTTCAGCACGCCATCGGGATCGGAAACAGTAATCCCATTTTCCGATGCCGCGCGCCGGGGGGCCTCGCCATCGTCCCAGCCCACCGCTTCGATACCTGCCTGGTTTAGCGCACCCGCAACCGACCGGCCGGTCCGTGACAGACCCAGAACGAGAACCCGCTGGCCCTTTAGGAAGGAGAGATCGAATTGCTTGCCCATCACGTCACCGCAGCTTCAACGTTGACAGGCCGACCAGCGCCAGGATGACGGCGATGATCCAAAAGCGAATGACGATGGTGGGTTCTTGCCAGCCCTTTTGTTCGAAATGGTGGTGCAGGGGGGCCATGCGAAAGACCCGCTTGCCCGTCATTTTGAACGAGGCGACCTGAACGATGACCGAAACGGTCTCCAGCACGAACAGACCGCCGATGATGGCCAAAACGATTTCATGCTTGGTGGCCACGCTGATGGCACCGAGGGCACCGCCCATGGATAGCGAGCCCGTATCCCCCATGAAGACCATGGCCGGCGGCGCGTTAAACCAGAGAAATCCAAGCCCGGCCCCGATCAGTGCCCCGCAGAAAACCGACATTTCCCCAGCGCCAGGCACATGGTGGATCTGCAGGTATTCGGAAAAAATCGCGTTTCCGGCGAGGTAGGAAATCAGTCCGAAACAACCGGCCGCGATGATGACGGGCATAATCGCCAAGCCATCCAGGCCATCCGTCAAGTTGACGGCATTGGAGGCGCCAACCATCACGAAGGCGGCAAAGGGAATGAACAGCCAGCCGAGGTTGAGCAGGAATTCCTTGACGAACGGGAAAGCCAGACCGTTCTGCTGGCCGGCCGGGGTCAACTGGATGATCCAAAAGGCAGCGATGACCGAAATCGTCAACTGGGCGACAAGTTTCAGGCGTCCTGAAATACCGTCTGAACTGCGCTTGCTGAGTTTGCGGTAATCATCCAGCGCGCCGATCAGGCCAAAGCCGGCCGTAACCCACATCGCCATCCAGACATAGCCATTGGACCAGTCGCTCCACAGCAGGGTGGAAACAACCATGGCAATCAGGATCATAAGCCCGCCCATGGTCGGCGTGCCGCGTTTGGCCAGATGGCCTTCCGGCCCGTCGGTGCGGATCGGTTGTCCGGCGCCCTGAACGCCCTTTAGCCAGCCGATCAACCACGGTCCGATAACGAACGCGATGATCAGGGACGTCATCAGGGCCGCGCCCGTCCGGAAGGTCAGGTACTGAAACAGGTTGAATGGCCCAAAGACATCGGCCAGGGGGAATAGAAGACTGAGCAACATACCTAACCCCCTACGCCGCCGTGTCGGCGGCGCTGGCCGCATTGGTGGCCGAACCGTGCTCGGTCAGATAATCGACGACATCGCGCATACGGCTGCCCAGGGACCCTTTGATCAAAACCAGATCGCCTGGGCGGATCGCATCCATAACCTGGGGTGCAAGTTTGCCAGCCTCCGACGTCCAGCCACCCAGTTTGCGGCTTGGCAGCAGATTCATCAGACAGGCCATGCCTTGGCCGCTGGAGAAAACCAGATCCACGCCGGCTATCAGGATGGGCTCCACCAGATCGCCGTGCAGATCATCGCTTGCCGGGCCAAGTTCGAGCATGTCGCCCAAGACGGCAATGCGACGCGCGCCTGGTTCAATCGGCGCTTGGCCGAGCGTCAAGATTGCCGCCGCCATCGAGGCTGGGCTGGCGTTGTAGCTTTCATCGATCAGGCGGAAGTTTCCGCCCGGGCAGGGAATTTCGCTTATGGCTCCGCGACCGGTCATCGGTTTGATGTCTGCCAGCGATTTGGCCGCGGCCTCGACATCGGCGCCAACCGAATGCACCGCGCCCAAGACGGCGCAGGCGTTGATGGCCTGATGTTCGCCCCGCATCGCCAGATCCAGCCGGATATCGCGGCCCTGAATGTCGGCGACGACATGAATGCCGTCATTCTTGGGCACAACCTCGATCAACCGGTATTCGGCGCCATCATGCGTGCCGAAGCCGACGATCCGTTCCGCGTCCACCCGGCGGGCCTGATCGAGCAACCGGGGGTAATGCTCGTTGTCGCGAGGCAGGATGGCAGTGCCGCCAGCAACCAGACCTAAGAAGATCTCGGCTTTGGCATCGGCAATCGCTTCCACGGAGGGGAAGAATTCCAGATGGGCCGGGGCGATGGTTGTGATCAGAGCAACATGGGGCCTGGCAGCCTTGCTCAGGGCGTCGATTTCACCAGCCGCGCTCATGCCTAGTTCGAGAACGGCGAACTTTGTCGTTTTGGGCATCCGCGCCAGGGTCAGCGGCAAGCCGATATGGTTGTTTAGGTTGCCCTGGGTGGCGTGAGTTGCGCCTTGCCGGCTCAGCGCATGGGCGGTCGCCTCCTTTACGCCGGTCTTGCCGACCGAGCCTGTGACGGCGATGACTTTCACGTCGGCACGTTCACGCGAGGCGATCCCAATGGATTGCAAGGCTTTGAACGTGTCCCCGACAACGAGCTGACGGTCGAGATCGATCCCGTCAAGCTCGCGCCCGACGAGGACGGCCGCGGCGCCTTTTGCAACGGCGTCGGCTGCAAAGTCATGGCCATCGAATGATGGCCCGACCAGCGCCACGAACAGGTCACCCGCGTGCAGCGTGCGCGTGTCGATGGAAATGCCGCTCACCGACCAATCGCCGCTGGTTTTTCCGCCAGATGCCTTGGCCAACTCGGCGGCTGTCCATAGGGGGGTGGTCTGGGTCATGTCGTCCCCCCACCAGCGAGCAGAATTTCGCGTGCAACCTGCCGGTCATCGAACGGCAGCAGCTCAGTCCCAACGATCTGATAGGGTTCGTGCCCCTTGCCAGCGATCACCAGGACGTCGCCGGCCTCCAGGTCTTTGATCGCGGCTTCGATTGCCTGTTGGCGGTCGCCGATTTCTCGCGCGTTGGGGCAACCTGCCAGCGCCTCGGCGCGAATTGCCGCCGGATCTTCCGTGCGCGGGTTGTCGTCGGTCAGAACTGCCCGATCGGCCAGCGTCGCGGCAGCCCGGCCCATTTGCGGGCGCTTGCCCGGGTCGCGGTCCCCCCCGCAGCCGAACACAACCGAAAGCGACCGTTCCGTATGCTCGCGAATGGCTTTGAGCGCGGTCTCCAGCGCATCCGGGGTGTGCGCGTAGTCGACATAGACGGTTGCGCCGGATGCCGAGCGGCCGACCCGCTCCAAGCGGCCCGGAACGCTTGTCAGCTCTTGAAGCCCGTCGATCAGCGCGTCGATGCCCAAGGTTGCATCGGAGCTGGCCAACCCAAGGGCGCAGAGGGCGTTGGCCACCTGGTAGTAGCCGATCAGCGGCAACTCGATTGTGCGCTTGCGACCGAATACCTCCAGCAACAACGTGCTACCATCGGCAGTTGGACGCCGGTCGATCAGGCGAAGATCAGACCCGTCGCTGCCATAGCCGATCAGGCGAAGCCCGCGCCGTTTGGCGATACCGGCTAGGGTCTCGAACTGTTCGGTGTCGGCATTGACCACCACCGTTCCGCCGTCGGACAGGCACACGTCGAACAGGCGGGCTTTGGCCGCGAAGTAGTCTTCGTAGGTGGCGTGATAATCAAGGTGATCGCGGCTTAAGTTGGTGAAGCCGGCGGCAGAGATGCGCACGCCGTCAAGCCTGCGCTGGGCCAGGCCGTGGGACGAGGCCTCAAGCGCCAGGTGGCTGATGCCGGCGTGCTCCAGCTTGGCAAGCTGGGCATGCAACTTCACCGGCTCGGGCGTTGTGAGACCCGGTTCTTCAGGAAGACCATCCGCAAGGAGACCAAGCGTTCCAAGGCTGGCCGACTTGTGTCCCGATCGTGCCCACAGGTGCCGGGTGAAAAAAGCCACGGATGTCTTGCCGTTTGTGCCGGTTACGGCCGCAACCGTCTCAGGCTGCGCCTGATAGAACTCGGCCGCCATGAGCGACAGGCGCCGGCGCGGATCATCGTCGGTGATCAGGGCGATATCGTTTCGCGACTCGGTCAATGTCGTGCCGGAAGGGGCCAAAATCGCGCGGGCGCCACGGCGGATCGCCTCATCGATGTAGGCGCGGCCATCGACCACCGTTCCCGGCAGGGCGGCGAACAGAAAGTTGCGTCCGACCTCACGAGAATCAGCTGTAAGGCCTTCGACATCCACGGGTGGCACGCCTGGGCCAATATGCAGCATGGGCGCCATCATCGCTTGACCATCTGAGGCAAGCTTTCGCGGCTCAGCTGCATTGCCTGAACGATCGTGGGATCGTCCTCGTCAATCGGTGGAATGCCCAGAATCGGTCCGATGCGACCAATGACGCGACCGGCGATCGGCGCCGCGACCCACCCAGCTGTACTGAAATTGTTCGTCTCCTCATTGCCTTTCGGTTCAATGAGAGAAACCAAGACGACGTATTCAGGGCGATTGATGGGAAAACCGGCGACGAATGATGACAGCAAACGGCCCTGGTCATAGCCCCGGCCGCTGGCCTGCTCCGCCGTTCCGGTCTTTCCACCCGGCAGGTAACCGGCCACCTCTGCGCGCCTGCCGGTGCCATCCGTGACGACGACCCGGAGGAGCCGGCGCATCGTATCGACGGTCTTTTCCGAGAAGACGCGGTGGCCACGGCTTTCATCTTGCGCCAGCGATTTCAGCAGCGTCGGCGGGCGATAGACCCCGTCATGAACCGCGGTTGCGACGGCGCTGGCCATCTGCACCAGGCTGACCGACAGGCCATAGCCATAAGACATGGTGGCCGAATAGGTTTCCGACCAGTTGGGCGGCAACTGCGGACTGTCCACCTCGACGACTTCCAGGTTCGGACGGACAAGCAGGCCCAGACTGTCGAAGTAGCTCTTCTGAATGTCGGGACCCATTGCCAGGGCGATCTGCGCTGAGGCGATATTCGAGGAATGCTTGAAGGTCTCGGCGACCGTCAGCCAGCGGTTTTGCGGCGCATAATCCCTGATCGTATGCCGGCTGATCCGATAGGGCTTGGTGGCATCGAACCGGTCAGTCAGCTTTACAGTGCCGCTGTCTAGCGCAATCGCGGTGTTAATGATCTTGAAGATCGAGCCGAGCTCATACGTGCCTTGGCTGGCATTGTTGAACTGCTGTTCCTTCGTCCGTTCGCCGGCTCGATAGGGATCGAAATCGGGCAGGGAAACCAGCGCGGCGATACCGCCGGTGCGGACGTCTAGGATAATGCCGGCGCCCGCTTTGGCGCGAAACTCGGTGACGCCTTTCTTGAGCTCCTCATGCAGGACCTGTTGCAACCGGCCGTCCAGGGTTAGATCGAGGATGCCGTTATCGCTTTCGACAGCCCGGCCCAAGCCGCTCTTGTCCAGATAGGCTTCGACGCCGGCAAGTCCTTGACCGTCAATTCCGCGAAAGCCCACGACGTGGGACATGTTGCGTCCCTGCATGTAAAAGCGCTTGCCTTCGCTGACGAAACGCAAGCCGGGCAGTCCCAGGTGCGGGATGGCCTGCGATTGGCCGGGGGTCAGATGCCGCGCAACCCATTCGAACCGGCGATTGCTGCTCAACCGTTCGGTCAGGGCGGGAACATCGATGTTGGGCAGTACCGTTGCCAGCGAACGGGCGGTTTCCGCGGGATCCAGCACCATCTTCGGATCAGCCATCAGCGACCGGCTGGGCAGGGTGCGGGCCAGGATCTCGCCGTTAACGTCGCGCAGCATGGGCTGGGCGATGGGCAACATCGCCTCTGCTGATCGTCCGCCGATGTTCAGGCCATCGGCGCTCAGCAAACCGACCCTGATGCCCACGGCGCAAAACGCCAGGACAAAGCCGAAGGCCAGCACGCGGACGCGGCTGGCCTTGCTTCGAACCGGGGGCGTTGTTGCACCGGATGCCATTTGCGCTAGCCGGTTCGTCATTGCGTTGGCACCTCGGCCAGCGCGTCGCGGGCAAGGGACAGATCTCTCAGCAAATCGCCGATCGCATCGCTGTCGGTTTGCGCGCCCATGTCCTGGCCAGCCGTCGCGGGCTGAGTGGCGGGTTGTTCGGGTTCCTCCTCAACACCGATTTGCCGAATGGCCGCCAATTGCACTTCCGAGGGGCGGCGCATGCGGATGCCGGGTTTATGGTTCGGCAGCGGGATCAAGCCTTCGATCCCATCGACCGACACCATTACCGTGGCGTCCGTTTCCTCAATGATCAGTTCAGGCAGCGGGAAGGGAATTTCCTCGACGGAAGTGATGATCTGATCGGCTGTCAGCGGGCGCAAATCCGGACCCGAACTGTCGATCTTCACCTTGATCGACGGGGGCGAGGTCAGCAGGGCCCATTCGGATTCCAAGACATCGATCAGCTTTTTCTCTTTCTCGATCTCTCGATTGACCTCGGCCAGTTCGCGCTTCAGCCCCAGCGTCCTTTGGCTGGTCGCAACCACGCCGACCGATATGCCCACGCAGGCAACGATCAAAACCAGGGCGCCACGGGAAATGATCATGCCGCCGTCCCCCTGCTGTCGGGTTGGGCGGGCGCGTCCGTTCTGACGGCTGCACGCAGCCTTGACGAACGGGCGCGGGGGTTTTGCCGCGTTTCATCGGCGCTCGGCGTTAACGAGCGGCGGCGGGGCAATGTGAAGGTTAGTTGTGCCTGATCACTGGTGGGCACGGGTGCGTGCCGCGACGGCGCGGAGACTTTGCTGCGCCGATGCAGGAACTGTTTGACCAGCCGGTCCTCAAGGCTGTGAAAACTGATGACGGCCAACCGTCCGCCCGGGCGCAAAATCCGCTCGGCCGCGGCCAAACCGCGTGAAATCTCGCTGGTTTCGTCGTTGATCTTGATCCGAATGGCCTGGAAGGTTCTGGTGGCCGCATCCAAGCCATCGGCGGACCGGCCGACCGCCGGCCGCACGATGGCCGCCAGCTGACCGGTCGTTTCGATGGGCTGCTGTTCACGTGCCTGGACGATGGATTTGGCCACGCGACGGTGGTGCCGTTCTTCGCCGAATTCGCGGATCACGTCCGACAATTCACCCTGGCTCGCCGAATTGATCCAATCGGCCGCCGTTTGCCCGCCGCCTCCCATGCGCATGTCCAGCGGGCCATCGAAACGGAATGAAAAACCGCGTTCGGGATCATCCAGCTGTGGCGAGCTGGTGCCCAAATCCAAACCCACGGCGTCGACCTGATCGAAGCCGAGATCCCTGACATGCCGGTCTAGATCGCCAAAGCGGCCCTGGACCAGGCGCACCCGGTCTCCGTAAGGCGCGAGCACCCGGCGGCAGGCCTCGATGGCCTGGGGATCGCGGTCAATCGCGATGACTGTGCAATTGGATGTCTCGAGAAACAGCTTGGTGTGACCACCACGGCCGGCCGTGCCGTCGACGATCGTCTCACCATCGCGGGGGCAGACGGCCTCAAGAAATTCATCGGCCATGACCGGGATGTGGGTCAGCCGGTCGGACGGGGGCTGCGCGCTCATATGTGCAGCCCCTCGATGCCTTGATGGTCGCCAGCTTCGAGCTCGCCCAGCAGCTTGACCCGGTGTGCGCGCAGTTCTTCCGGGCTCCAGATCTGGAAGTGATCGCCGGCTCCGAACAGGACCATCTCCTCGCCGATGCCGACCTGGTCGAGCAGTTCGGCATGCACGACGGTGCGGCCCTGGCTGTCGAGGTTGTGATCCTTGGCCCGGGAGAGGATGAGCCCTTCGATGAGTTGCCGTTTGGGATCGTAGGTCGGCAGGTTTTCGACGCTTTCGGCCATCTTCGCCAGACGGCTGGTCGACATGCAGCGAAGGGCCTTCTCCTTCAGGCAGGGATGGGCATGGAAGACGGCACGCCCGTCGCCCTGCAGCATCGGCCGCCAATCGACAGGAATGCCGATGCGGCCTTTGCCGTCCAAGCGAACGGTCTGCTCACCTCTAAAAAACTGCCCTTGCACCCTAGGCAACGCCTTCAAAAAGAGATCCGCCGAGCTGGCGGGGCGGTCTAGGCACGCGCAGGGACGCGCGTCCCCAACCCCAGATCGCGCTAGGGTATATTAGGGACGGGAAAGGTCAAGTAGGGATATCGATGGAAATCTAGTTTTTTCGCGGATTTAGAAAAATATTCTCGAGTAGAGATTCCTTCAGCCTTCCTTAACTCCTCCGACTCTCATGAACCCGCCTGATTTGACCCAAATCGATCTCCATCTCGTGCGCCTAATTTATTGTATTCGCTGGCTTGGTTGCTGGTTCGCGCAAGGTGAAAAACGATGAGCAAATCGTTAACGGCAAACCTAAGTTGGCCGAGTCTTGTTATCAAGAGAAATCAGCAACTCAGGCTTAGTCGCTGATTTATCTAGCTTTATTCGGTGTGAAATGGGGCAGACGGCCTGTAAGCCGGGTTCTGTGAACACCCAAATGGGCGCCGATGGCCATTCATCTAGGACGGCCGTTACCGACCGTCTCGTGCAACCAACCCGGATGGCGGGCGAAAGCACCCGTCCGCCTTTCGGCGGTCCATCCCTATTCGGTTTTGCTCCCGGTGGGGTTTACCATGCCGGGCCTGTCGCCAGACCCGCGGTGCGCTCTTACCACACCCTTTCACCCTTGCCGCGCCGAAGCGAGGCGGTTTGCTTTCTGTGGCACTTTCCCTAGGGTCGCCCCCGCCGGGCGTTACCCGGCACCGTGCTTTCGTGGAGCCCGGACTTTCCTCTCCCGGCCGAAGCCGGCAGCGGCCATCCGGCCGTCTAACCCAACAGATAGTATTAGGCTTGCGATCATCCGAATTCCAGTGCCGCCCGACAAGATCAGAACAGACGAATGCTTGATGGGCCGACCCTGATCGCCATAGCCCTGACATTCGCGATCGGCGGTACCGTAAAGGGCGTTATTGGGTTGGGCCTGCCTGCCATTGCCGTGGGGCTTTTGACGGTAGTCGTCGGCTTACCCGGAGCGATGGCTCTGTTGCTCATCCCAGCGTTCGTGACAAATGTCTGGCAGGCACTGGATGGGCCAGACACGCGCGCCGTTTTTGGGCGGATCTGGCCGTTCCTTTTGCTTGGCACCGCCACGGTCTGGTTGGGAACGCTTGTCCTGACGCGTGTCAATGTCGCTTGGTTGTCGGCCTTATTGGGCCTGTTGCTGATCACCTATTCCGGTTTCAGTCTCGCCGGCTTCCGCGTGGCGGTCCCAAAACGGCGGGAGAGATGGCTGGGCCCTGCCGTCGGAGCACTCAATGGTATTCTGACGGGCATGACGGGGTCCTTCAGCTTTCCAAGCATCCTGTACCTTCAAGGCCTTGGCCTGTCCCGCGACGGGCTGATCCAAGCGATGGGGATGTTGTTCACCTTCTCCTCGGCTGCCCTGGGCCTGTCGCTGGGATCGAATGACCTGCTCACATGGGAATTGGGGGCAATATCCGCTGCCGCTCTGGTTCCGTCCTTTTTGGGAATGTATGTCGGTCGGCACGTTCGGAAGACGTTGTCGGAGCGGGTCTTCAGACGGGTGTTCTTTATCGCCCTGGGTTTGTTGGGCGCCTATATCATGGCCGCCGCTGTTTGGGATGCCTGAGCCTAAACCCAACCACGCGTTTTCTTGATCTGATCATAGGCCGCATTGATACGCGCCAGCTGATCGTTGGCGCCTGCCACGAATTCGTCGGGCAGGCCCTGGGCAACCAGCCGGTCCGGGTGATGCTCGCGCGCCAACTTGCGATACGCGGTCTTGACGGTCTGCTCGTTGGAATTCGCTGGTAGGCCCAATATGGTGTAGGGGTCGTCAAACGTATCCCCAAGCTCGCTTGCCTTGAGGCGGTCGAAGGCCACCTGATCCAGACCGAGTTCCGTTGCAACGCGGGACAGAAAGGCGATTTCGGTGTCGGCAACCGCGCCGTCCGCCTTGGCGATATGGAACAGGCAGCGCATCAGCTCTTCGAGCACGGCAGGCCGATCACGGAACATGCGGCCCATCTGCCGCGCATAGGGCTCGAACCCGGCGCTGTCTTTGCGCGCCTGGTTGAACACGCGGGCGACATTTTTCGTTTCGTTCGGCGGGACGTGGAAAACCTGCCTGAAGGCCGCAACCTCATCGCGCGTGACGCGACCATCGGCCTTGGCGATCTTGGCGCCCAAGACGATAACGGCGATGGTGAAGGCGATTTTGCGTGTCGCGTCGTCGGTCAGCGGTTCGTCGTCGGACCCTAGATCCGCGGCTTGGGCGCGATCACGCCGTGCCGACCCGGCCGACGGACCGCTGCCGCCTTGCGACCGCCGATCTGTCGCCCAGGGGTCACCCGACCTTGGATCATCAGACCGGCTGCGCTGGTCGGCGAGGCTCTTATTGCCGGAATACTTGTCATAGGCATGGCCGGCCACGGCGCCGATTAGTGCGCCAAGGGGCCCGCCGACCGCAAAGCCGGCCGTTCCGCCGATAATCTTTCCCCAAATGCTCATGTCTTACGTGCGTCTGTTTGCCGATCCAGCCAAATAGGCTCAACATTCCTTATAAATTCGGTCGCGCACGGCCAATTCGCGCGCATAATTTGGGAATTCTTCTGGGTTGGTCACAATCAGGGACTCAAACCGAGCCTGCCGCATCCGACAATAGCTGGGGGTCGAGCTGGTGTTGATCAGACTGGATTCGCTATTGGCCAATCCCGTTCTGTAGGCATCGAAGGCCTTTTCAGGATCGCCCGGTAGACTGGCACGCAAACGCTGCTGGGACCGGCGCAGCAACTCGGCATGATGTTGCGTGAACGACCGATATTTTTGGTGCGCTCCCTCGTCTCCATAGTGGCCGCCGCAGGCCAAGCTTGCGACCATGAGCTGGGTATGCAGCTTAAAGACAAAATCTGCAATCGCATCGCTTTCGGATCGGCACACCAAATCGCCGGGCGCAGTCGGTTTGGCTGGCTTGGGGGCCAGCTGACGCACCGTGTCCAGCAACGCTGAGAGCCCGTCTCGGACTTCAGCGGTCTGTTCCTGGGCCATAGCCGGGCCGGTGACCATGGCCAGCATCAGCAATAACCAGCCGCAGCAAAGTCTTAGTGCGCGGGTCATGCGGTCCCCATTCCTAACGACATTTTGTGAGGCGAATCGGTCACGATCAGTATGCCTTAGCGTGACTCGCAATCGCAATGTCGGCAGACCTGCTTGTTGCGAGCCGATTGGTTGGCATATCGTAGTGGCCTGCACCGCCTTGAGAGGATTGACGGATGGTTTCGCGCCCTGTCGCGCACCAAAGCGATGCCGTTGAAGCGGCAATTGTTGAGCTGACCGACAAATACGGCGATCGCGTGTCGACGAACGAAGAAATTCGCGTCTTGCATGGCCGGGACGAGTCCTATCACCCGTCTGTGGCGCCCGATGCCGTTTTCTTTGCCAAATCGACGGAGGAAGTCAGCGACGTCGTGAAAATCTGCGCTAGGGGACAGGTACCGGTCATTCCGTTCGGAACCGGGACATCATTGGAAGGGGGTGTTGCTGCGCTGACCGGCGGTATTTGCATCGATCTTTCCGGCATGGATCAGGTTCTTCGGGTCTCGACCGAGGATCTTGATTGTTCGGTCCAAGCTGGCGTTCGACGCAAACAACTCGCCGAACATCTGCGCGATACCGGACTGTTTTTCCCGATCGACCCGGGGGCTGACGCGTCCTTAGGCGGCATGGCGGCCACCAATGCCTCGGGCACCAATGCCGTCCGTTATGCCACCATGCGGGAAAATGTGTTGGGCTTGACGGTCGTGATGGCCGATGGCTCCATCGTTCGCACCGGAGGGCGGTCTCGCAAATCGGCCGCCGGTTACGATTTGACACGCCTGATTATCGGTTCTGAGGGAACGCTCGGGATTATCACCGAGCTAACCTTGCGCCTGTATGGCGTGCCCGAAGCGATGGCGGCGGCGGTTTGTGCTTTTCCAACGGTCGACGATGCCGTCAACACGGTAATCGAAATTATTCAGTTCGGCATCCCGGTCGCCCGGATGGAGTTGCTCGACGAACAGCAAATGGCAGCCTGCATCGATTATTCCAATCTCGATCAGAAGGCAGCCCCAACGCTGTTTTTCGAGTTTCATGGGACTGAGGCCCATGTCGAAGAGCAGGCCGAACAAGCCGGCGAGATTGCAGCCTCCCATGGCGGTTCCGATTTTCGCTGGGCGCGCCAGGCTGAAGAGCGCAACAAGTTATGGCAAGCTCGCCACGATGCCTATTACGCCGTGCTCGCCCTAAGGCCCGGTTCGCGGGGCATGGCGACGGATGTTTGCGTGCCGATTTCCCGGCTTGCCGAGTGCATTGAGCAAACGGTCGCGGACAACAAAGAAACCGGTCTGTTGGCCCCTGTGGTCGGTCATGTCGGAGACGGCAATTTTCACGTCACCTTTTTGATCGACCCGGACGACGCCGACGAAGTTGCACGGGCGGGTGCTGCGCACGCCCGCATGGTCGAACGGGCCATTGCCATGGGTGGAACCTGCACGGGCGAGCACGGGGTCGGTTATGGCAAGGTCGAATATTTGAAGACTGAGCACGCCAGTTCGATCGGAGTGATGCGAGCTATAAAATCGGCGCTGGATCCCCAGGGAATTCTCAACCCTGGAAAGGTCGTGCCCTAGCCGTCATCAACGGGCTTACGGTCCAGCTTGTGACCGTCTTGGCGAGCCGATTGCTGGCGCGCGTCCTCCATCTCGGCTTGCTTTTGTGCCTTTGTAAGCCCGAATCGCACTCTGTTCTCGGCAGCGGTCAGCGCCTTTTCCTCGCGGCTGCGTCGCTTCCGAACCCCGCGAAGGTTTATGATTTCGGCCATCTGGTCCCCGAATCCGTCCATTTCGCCGGAACGGTATGGTAAGTGAGATTGCCAACTAATTAGCAAAATCCTAGGCTCAAACCATTGGTTAACCAAACTGGTTCTACCACAATGGCTGGCTTTCCGATGGTCGCTCAGTGGGTGAGTCTTGGTTGATCAGCACTTTGTCTGGCGCCCGGTACATCAGATATCAGCTGTGGTCGCGTGAAACGGTTATTGATTGCGCTTTTTGCGCTCGTTGCATTCGCCGCCGCCGGAATCGTGGTGGCGCCGAGCTTAATCGACTGGAACGGTCAGCGAGATCGGGTTTCCGGTTTTTTGGCGTCGGCTTTCGGCAGCCGGGTGGCAATCGATGGCGATCTAAACCTCACTTTGCTGCCAACGCCGATCCTGTCGGCGTCTAATGTTCGTGTCGGCCAGGATCAAGGGGGCGGGTCGCCCCTGACGCTCTCCGCCGTCGAGGTTGCCCTGGCACCGATTTCACTGCTGAGCGGCGAGTTTCGGGTGTTGCGTGCCATTTTGGTTGATCCCGAAATGCACGTGGAGCGCGATCGGGATGGCCAGCTCATTTGGCCGATCGGATCCGGTGAAGGAAGCACTACCGCAAGCAGGGCACTGACGCTCGACCGTGTCACCGTTTCGAACGGTCGGGCCAGTGTCTATGATGCTGCGAGCGGCAACCTGGTCGAAATCACCGACGTTTTTGCGCAGTTTTCCGGCGATCTCGCGACGGGAGAGGCCTCGCTCACCGGCAGCCTCCAGGCGGCGGGGATTCCGATAACCGTCGATTTGCTGTCCCGAGCGCAAAGCGGAAATGGATCCCTGCCCGTAACGATGTCGTTGGGTATCGACGGTCTGGATAACGAGTTGCGCTATGCCGGCTTGATCGGACGCACCGAAAGCGGCACCGCGCTGACGAACTTGCTCTCCGGTCGCTGGGATCAGCTACGGTTGCAAGGCGATTTGGCGCTGCGCGGTTCGAACCTGTCGGAGGCGTTGGTCCGCCTTGGGGAGCTGGAACAGCCGCCGCCTGCCTTTTCCCAGCCCTTTGCTCTCGATGCGCGGTTTAGCGCGCGTAAGGGGTTCGCCGAAACCGACAAGCTGTCTTACTCGCTCGGCGATTTTCAAGGCACAGGATCGTTGGCTTGGAACGATGCCGAAAGCCCGGTTGCCGTTCTGACCGCCGTTCTTAACCGCTTCGATCTCGACTCACTCCTCATCGGAGAGGACGAACAGGGGGTGGCGCCGGCGGCCAGTCTGCAATCGCTGCTGACCTGGCTACGTGACTATAGGCCTTCAGAAGGGGATCTACTTTCACAGCTGCCAAGCAGCGAGATAAAGCTTTCGACGGAACGATTGCAGCTTTTCAGCCAGGAAGTGCGCAATGTGCGCCTGCGCGCGGCGATGGCCGACGGGGCTCTCAAAATCACTGGGTTCCAAGCGACCACCCCAGGCGGTGGCGATCTGCGTCTCCGCGGTGACGTTAACTGGGACGATGGTCCGGCAACGGCAACGTTGGCGGCAAGCCTTGATGATGCCGCCTTCACACCGCTTGCCACTTGGTTGAACTTGCTTCCGCCGGGAAGCGATGGCCCCAGCATCAACACGGTTTCATTGAGAGGCTCCATTGCCGGGCGCCCGGATGATTGGCGTACCTCCGGTCTCGAACTGACGGTCGATGCGAGCCGTCTGACGGGATCGCTGGCGTATAGCCGGGAAAGCGGTCCCACCTTGGGCTTCCGTTTGGAGGCCGATCGGCTGAACCTCGATAGCTATCGTCCGAATGATGCGGGGAATGCGACGTGGCCCTGGATTGTCGCCCATCCTTGGTTGTCCGCGTTGCGTGAAAAAGGGTCGCCAACGACGCTCAATTTCGATTTGCAAGCCGATGAAGTGCTGATCGATCAAAACAGACTATCGGGACTGACCGCGCGCGGAAGCATCGCTGGCGATACGCTGTCGCTGGCGGAGCTCTCAGCCGATGGGCTTGCCGGCGCCACCGTTAAGCTTTCAGGTCGCTACCGCTATATGACCGCCAACGGCGGCGATGCGACGTCGGCCGCACCGGTCGATTTGAGCGGTTCGATCGCTACGGACGACTTGGCTGCACTGGCTGATGAGCTCGCAATCGAGCTGCCCCCGCTACCGCAAAGCCCAGCTTCCGCCGAATTGCGTGCCCGCATTTCTGGCGACCTTTCAGGCCAACTCAAGGCCAGCTTGACCGGGACGGTCGCTGACGTCGACGTCAATCTGGGCGGCGAGGTGGACCTGGCCAACGAGCCGGCATGGACAGGGGCGGTCCGGCTTATCCACCCAGACGCGGCGACTGTCCTTTCGGTGTATTTGCCAGACTATGATCCCCCCGGTGCCGTTGGTGCGCTGGATGTCTTTGCCCGGCTTAAAGGCACCGAAGGCGACGTGATATTCACCGAGTTGATCGGAAAGCTTGGTGAGCTTGTGCTGGCAGGAGAAGGCAACGTCAATTGGGTTCCGGATGCCGAAGATCTGATCCCGACGATAGAAGCGTCCCTGCGAACCGGCACGGTCAATTTGGATGACTGGCTGCCGACCTCCCCATCAAGAACGTTCGGACGCTGGTCGTCTGCCCGTTTGTCGTTCGATTGGCTTGAGGCAGTCGAAGCCGACATCCGGCTTGTTGGCCGGACATTGAATTGGGACGACATGACGCTGCAAGAGCCGGCGGCCTATTTGGTGACCAAGGATGGTACCCTGGAGGTCGAGCGGTTTTCAGCCAAGAGCTGGGGTGGACGCATAGGCATGTCCGGAACGCTCGCGCCCGCATCGACTGGTTATGAGATTAGGAGCCGTGTCGATGTGGTTGGCGTCGATGCGCGGGAATTTCTGAACCAGATCGTCGGCGGCGGGGCGATTGGCGGAAGCCTGGATTTTGGCGCCACGGTTGAATCCTCGGGCACATCCATCCGTGACTGGGTGGGTCAGCTCAGCGGCAGCGCGTTGCTGGCGGTTCGGGAAGGCAGCCTGGATGATATGGATTTGGCCGAGGCCGCTCAATGGGTGGCCGCCGATGAAGAGCCGATCGTCTTCCTGGAAGGGTTGCGAGAGTCACTGGCAAGCGGCGAGACGCCGTTTCAAGCGCTCAACGCCCGCATGACGGTCAATCAAGGTCGGCTGCATGCCGATGAATTGCGAATTGCCGCGCTCGAAACAATCGGCAGCGGCAGCGGCTCGTTCGACCTCAATCGATGGGAAGTCGACTTGACGACGGATTTTGCCCTTCGGCGTCTGCCCTCGGCGCCACCCCTGGCGCTGCGCCTGGAGGGAGCCGCCGATCGACCGCAACGGCGCTGGTTGACCGAAGCGGTGCAAGCCTATGTGGCCCAGCGTGCCGCCAGGGCCTTGTCCGATCAGTTCATCGAGCCGGAGGCGCAGAGCGCCGAAGACGGGTCAACGGAAGAAGCGGAACTGCCGGCAACGGAAGCGGCGCTGCCTGTGGAACAGCCTGCCGTTCAGTAGCTCAATTCCCTTTCCCTCCGCCAAGTTGGTCAAGCAGCGTTTCCAGCACGAAAACCCGTAAGGCGGAGGAAAGGCCGCCAGTCCTGTCCCGGTCGACGTCTTCGATCAAGTCGCCGACTGACTGCTTGCGAGAAGCGGCGATATCACGCAGCGCCTCCCAAAAGGGAGTTTCCAGCGAGATGCTGGTCGGGTGGCCCGCAATCTTGATCGACCGCTTGACGGGCCGGCTCACTAGTCTCGCGGCCCGACCATATTCTCCGGCCGGACCCGCTCGTCAAACTCGTCCTCGGTCATCAGGCCCAATTCGACGGCAGCCTGTTTGAGCGTGCCACCCTCTGCATAGGCCTTCTTCGCCACCTTCGCCGCATTGTCATAACCGATATGCGGGTTAAGAGCGGTGACCAGCATCAGCGAGTCATTCAGCAGGGCCGAAACCCGTTCGGCGTTTACTTCGATCCCGACCACGCAGTTGTCGGCGAAACTGCGCCCGGCATCGGCGATCAACCGGATCGACTGCAGCAGGTTGTAGATCATCACGGGTTTGAAGACGTTGAGCTCGTAATGCCCGTTCGAGCCGGCAACGGTAATCGCCACGTGGTTGCCCATCACCTGGCTACAAACCATGGTCAGGGCTTCGGACTGGGTCGGGTTGACCTTACCGGGCATGATCGAGGAACCCGGCTCGTTGGCTGGCAAGATCAGCTCACCGATGCCGCAGCGCGGGCCCGATCCCAGCATGCGAATATCGTTAGCGATCTTCATCAAGCTGGCGGCCAGCACGTTCAGCGCGCCGGAGGCCTCGACAATGGCGTCGTGGGCCGCCAACGCCTCGAACTTGTTTTCCGCCGTAACGAAAGCGAACCCGGTGATCGAAGCGACTTCGTCGGCAAAGGCTTCGGCAAATCCGACCTTGGCATTCAGCCCCGTGCCGACAGCCGTACCGCCTTGGGCGAGTTGCAGCAAGCGCGGCAGGCAGGCTTTGACCCGCGCAATGCCATAGGCGATCTGGGTGGCATAGCCGGAAAACTCCTGGCCAATGGTCAGCGGTGTGGCGTCTTGCAGGTGGGTTCGCCCAATCTTGACGACATCGGCAAAGGCGTTCGCCTTGGCTTCGATGGCCGAATGCAGGTGCTCCAGGCTGGGGATCAGTTCATGCTCGATCTGCTCGACGGCGGCGATATGCATGACCGTCGGGAAGGTGTCGTTCGAGGATTGCCCCATATTGCAATGATCGTTGGGGTGTACCGGGTCTTTGGTGCCCACCGTGCCGCCCAGAATCTCGATGGCGCGGTTCGCGATAACCTCGTTTGCGTTCATGTTCGTCTGCGTGCCCGAACCGGTCTGCCAAACGACCAAGGGAAAATGCTCGGCCAGCGTGCCGTCGATGACTTCTTCACAGGCTGCCGCAATCGCATCGCCCAAGTGCTTGTCGAGCGCGCCGAGGGTCATGTTCACCTTGGCCGCTGCCTTCTTCTGTATGCCCAAGGCGCGCACCAGCGGGGCCGGCATGCGTTCATCCCCAATGCGAAAATTCTGCAGGGACCGCTGCGATTGGGCGCCCCAGTACTTTTCGGCCGGGACTTCGATTTCGCCCAGGCTGTCGGTTTCGATGCGCGTGTCGCCTTTGTCGGCCATGGCTGGCTCGCCTTTGCTGTCGGAAATCGAGGACGCTTATGTATCGAACGGGGAGTTAATGAACAAGAAGGGGCCTATCCGCCATCCGGGATGATCTGGGTAAAGTGACCCATCTTTCGCCCGGTGCGGCTTTCCCCCTTGCCGTAGAGGTGCAGTTTACCATCCCGCCTCGCCGCGAATGACGCCCAGTCGGCATCCTTTGGGCCGAGAATGTTGATCATCACACATGGCCGAACCGGTTCGACCGGGCCCAGCGGCCAGCCGCAAACCGCACGGACCAGCTGCTCGAACTGATCGGTCTGGCAGCCCTCGATGGTCCAATGGCCGGAATTGTGCGGCCTTGGGGCCATTTCGTTGACCAACACGTTACCGGACCGCGTGACGAACATCTCGACTGCCAACAAACCGACGATTGAGAGGCGTTCCGCCAAATCGACCGCTATCGAAGTCGCCTCTTCGGCCACGGAAGCTGGCAGCTCAGCAGGAGCGGTCGTTTGCGCCAGAATATGGTTCTCGTGACGATTTTCGACCGGCGGGTAAGGTACGGTTTCGCCATCCAGCCCGCGCGCGACGATCACCGAGATCTCGCGTTCGAAGTCAACCACGGCCTCGAGCACGCAATCGCCACTGCCGAGGTCGTGCCAAGCTGCCTCTGCTGCGTCTGCTGTCTCGATCCGCCGTTGGCCCTTACCGTCGTATCCCTGCCGCGCTGTTTTCAAGATCGCGGGCAGTCCGGTCAGGCGCACGGCTTCTTCCAAGTCGGAGGCCTGTGCAATGGCCCCATAAACGGCGGTCGCGTGACCGCCCTCTGTGCAGGCATGTTTTTCGAGCCGCCTGTCCTGGCAGACCGCCAAGGCATTTGCCGATGGATAGACAGGGACGATCTCCGCAACTGCCCGTACGCTTTCGACCGGCACGTTCTCAAATTCCAACGTAACCACGTCCACCGCGCTGGCGAACCCAGCCAGAGCCTGGGAGTGGTCATAGGCCGCAACCATTTGTTTGGCTGCTACCTGCCCAGCAGGCGCATCGGTGTCAGGGTCGAAAATGTGGGTCTTGAGGCCAAGCCGGGCGGCTGCCAGGGCCGTCATCCGGCCGAGTTGCCCACCGCCCAGAATGCCGAGGGTGCCACCGGGCGCGATCATCATACTCATTGGCTTTTAGGGTTTTGGTTGATCAGATGGTGCATCGAGTACCGCGTCGGACTGCGCCTTGCGATAGGTATTGAGCCGCTCCCGCGCTTCTTCATCACCTTGTGCGACGATCGCGGCCGCGAAAAGCGCGGCGTTCGCCGCCCCGGCGGTACCAATCGCAAAAGTTGCCACCGGAATACCGGCAGGCATCTGCACGATCGAAAGCAGCGAATCCAGCCCGTTCAGGGCCTTGCTTTGAACTGGAACGCCGAGCACCGGCACATCGGTCATGGAGGCAAGCATGCCCGGCAGGTGCGCCGCGCCGCCCGCGCCGGCGATGATCGCTTTCAGCCCGCGCCCCCGTGCCGATCTGGCATATTGATACAGCCGATCGGGGGTGCGATGGGCGGACACGATCCGCCGTTCATGGCTGATGTGGAGGTCTTCGAGGATCTCGCAAGCGCGACGCATCGTCTGCCAATCGGATTGGCTGCCCATTACGACACCAATGTCGACGGCTAGGGCAGCGCGCCCTGGATCAATCTCTTCCTCGGCGTCGGAGATTGCCTCACTGGAATTTGGCGTAGATGTCATCGGTTTGGTAACTCAAGGAAAACTATGTTTTGGTAGCAAATGCCACTGAGCTTGTTATACCGCCCTCGACGCATCGTAAACGCGGATCCGCTGCGGCATGAAGATTTCGAATAGCCGCCCTCAAGTGGGCATTCGGCCCACATCGCCTGTTTCGACGGCATCCAAGGCCGCGCCTGCCAACGCGCCAGCCCAGTCGGCGGCTGCGGCGGGCGTTCGGTCCGTTGTCGATGTCGCAAGTTTTCTAGGCATTTCCCAGGATGAGTTGACACCGGCCGTTCGCGCCGGTTTGGAGCGGCTGATCAAGGAAGTCGACAAGCTGCGCCGCGAGCTGGTCGAAAAGCAGGATCGGATCAGCCATCTCGAACGCCTGGCCGATGAAGATCCGCTGACACCCATTTTGAATCGCCGGGCCTTTGTGCGGGAATTGTCCCGCATGATCGCCCATGCCGAACGCTACGGGTCGTTCTCGTCGGTAATCTATGTCGACGTGAACAACATGAAGCGGATCAACGACCTTTACGGCCATGCCGTCGGCGATGCGGTCTTGACGCACATCGCCGATATCTTGCTGGCCAATGTGCGTGCTTCTGACGTGGTTGGGCGCTTGGGTGGTGATGAATTCGCAATCCTATTGGCCGAAGCGGGGGAAGCGCAGGCCGACGAAAAAGCCGAACAGCTTTGCGGGTTGATCGCCGACACCCCGATCGTCTGGCAGGATCAGGAAATCGAAATATCGGTTTCGGCCGGAACCTTTGCCTTTGATGGCAAACGGCCGCCGGACGAGGTTCTGCACGCGGCCGACCGCATGATGTACGAACAGAAGCGGTCGTATAAAGGGGACGAACCTAAGCCGCCTCAAGACTCTGATTGAATTCCGGACCGAACAACGCCGAAAATCTTTCCTGACCGGCAGCGCTTAGGGTCACCGCCCGGCTGTGCGGCTGACGCACAATCCAACCCTCGGTTTCGCAAAGCCTCATCAGCGCCGCACCCAGCGCGCCACCCAAATGGGGCTGGCGTTCGCTCCAATCCAAGCATCGCCGGGCGAAGGCGCGTTTGGCCTTTTCTGTTGACTCGATGTCTAATCCAAGATCGGAAAGCACCTTGCGTCCCGTCGCAGTAAGGTCAAAATTTTCTTTATTTTCAATGATATATTCTAGTTTAATGAGGTGCTGTGTGAGTGTAACGCCAAGCCGTCCTGCCAAATGGTCGTAGCAGGTGCGGGCCTTACGCATCGCTGCATCGCGAGGGCCGGGCGGACGGTGCCGACGGGGGCTCGTGACAGCCAGCTCGATCAGCGATTCGAGTGCCTGGGCCACCTTGCTGCCGCGCAGCCGGTAGTAGCGATGGCGCCCTTGCCTTTCCATCGCCAGCAGTCGGCCATCCAGCAAGCGGCCCAAATGTGCGCTTGCCGTTTGAGACGAAATGCCAGCGATCGAGGCCAACTCGGTGGCGGTGAGCGACCGCCCATCCATCAGCGCCAACAACATATTCGCCCGCGCAGGGTCGCCGATCAAAGCTGCCGGCTCAGAAAACGGAGGTGTGGAATCCATATTTCGATGGTAGCCGAATTATAGTTTGTGGACAAGCGGCGATCCTGCGCCTCATGTACAACCATGAACAAAGCCGAAGCACGCAGCAGCCAAGATGGCTTGGCACGCCGTCCGAGCCGTATGTCAAAAATCCTGTCTGTGTTGTGGCTATGGTCACACCGTTGGACGACGCGGCGCACGCTTGCCGTCCTGGATGACCGTTTATTGCGGGATATTGGCTTGTCAGCCGGTCAGCGGGACAACGAGGCAGGAAAGCCGTTTTGGCGCCGATAGCATTACGTTTGGCGAGTTTGCCCGCGGATATCAGGCAATAATGTCCGGCAGCAGCATGTTTTCCAGCGTCGAGATCTGATCCTTGAGGGCGAGTTTGCGCTTTTTCAGGCGCTTGACGCGAAGCTGGTCAAAAGGAATCTCGTCGGCCACCCGGTCGATGACATCGTCCAGATCGCGGTGTTCGGCGCGGAGTTCCACCAGTTGGGCCCTGATCTGCTCTTGATCGAGGCTTTCGGTACCTTCCATCTGCCGGTTCTCCTCAGGCAGGTCCACGCGAGTCGATCGACCAACGGCGTTGGGACGGAAACAACCAGTTTCGAAAGAGACGGCTGATAGTCGGCTCCATCTTCATTGCCACGGAAATTGGCCCTTCGACCTGACAAAACCGGGCCCGACAGCACGATCAATTGAACCAATCAGCCTGTTCACGATGAAACGCCGTTCGTTCAGCCAAGCACGTCAAGGTAATAGCATGATCGGCCCCAAAAGTCCTGTGTTTGCTTGCACGCTGTTGCGCCTGCCAGGACAGATGTTATGAGTTTTCCGTCTCTTTCATTCGCGGCTTTCCCGGGAAAATCGTCACCATGGTTTCTGAAAAACGAATCGGAATTCTGACAAGCGGCGGCGATTGCGCCGGGCTGAACGCGGTCATTCGCTCTGTCGTCTACCGTGCGGCGGAAGTCGGCTGGACCGTTATCGGCATTATGGAAGGCACGCACGGCCTGCTAGCCCGGCCAGTGCGGTATCAAGTTCTGACCCCTGAGAGCTTTTCCGGTACCATCATGCGCCAGGGCGGGACGATCCTGGGAACAACAAACAAGGGCGATCCGTTCAGCTTCCCGATGGCCGATGGCACGACCAAAGACCGATCCGCCGAAATCATTCACGGCGTTCGGGAAATCGGGCTCGACGCTGTTATCGGTATCGGCGGCGATGGCAGCTTCGCGATCCTCCGGCGTTTGGCGCAAATGGGGCAGATCAACCTTGTCGGCATCCCCAAGACGATCGACAACGATATTGGCCTGACGGAAGCCTCCGTCGGCTTTGATACTGCCGTTGCGGTCGCCACCGAAGCGCTTGATCGATTGCAGCCCACGGCCGCCAGCCATGCCCGAGTCATGGTCTTGGAAGTCATGGGCCGCGATGCGGGCCACATCGCCTTGTCAGCCGGTATCGCCGGGGGCGCGGATATCATCTTGATCCCGGAAATCCAGTATTCTATCAAAGGGATAGCGGAGAAATTTGAGAAAGTGCGTCAGCGTGGGCGCAACTTTGCGCTGATTGTTGTTTCCGAAGCCGTGAAAACGGAAGACGGTACGCCCGTTCAACAGCATTTCACGGACGGTCAAGTTCGGCACGGCGGTATCGGCCATTATTTGGGCGAGGAGATTGCCAAGGCGACCGGTGCCGAAACGCGCGTCACCGTCCTAGGCCATGTTCAGCGCGGATCGATGCCCAGTTGGCGTGATCGCCTTATCGCATCAGCCTTTGGCGTGCACGCGGTGGATTTGGTGGCGGAAGGCAAGTTCGACCGGATGGTCGCCTGGTCAGAACGCCGCGTCATCGATGTTTCGATCGAGGATGCCATCGCCCACTATGCTGCCGTCGATAAGGACGATGATCTTGTCCACACCGCGAAAGGGTTGGGAATCTATATGGGCGACAAGGAGTTATCGCCCGCCTGACGCGCGGTTATCCCCAGGCGGCCGGTCTTGGTAACTATTCGTTAACCATGATCTGGCGTTTTTTTGGGCTGTGAGTCGGCCTCCGCCACCTCATATGGTATAGTGGCTACGCTGTAATGCTCAGCGCACCCGAAACCAGAACAGCGAAAGGGGAATAGTGGGCAATGGCTTTGATCGAACAAGTTGAGGTGCTCCGCGCCAAGCATGCCGATCTAGAACTGCAACTCGCCGAAGAAGTAAGCCGGCCTCACCCCTCGGACGAAATCATCGCCCGAATGAAACGCGAAAAACTCCGATTAAAGGACGAACTGGCCACCATTCAGGCCCATAGCGGGGCTTAACGCTTCCTGCCGCTGGCGGCCAATCCGCCTTCGGCAGGCACTTCAGCGAACACAACCCAATCCACATTCTTGGCCACACCGGCCCATCCTCCCGGTGTGGCACCTCCTAGTCGCGATCAGCGCGCAAAAGGATCGATAATGTCGTCGCTTGCCGGTGTTTCAGGCTGCGGCGATTCGCTTGCAGGCTGATCCAGCAGCGGTCCGTCCAGTCCTTCCAAAGGCGCCGCTTCGGGATCGACGACACCCAGAACGTCAGACTCGCTGCCTGCAAGCTGAGGTTTGGGTGGCTGTGGCGCACGTTTGCGGGATTTTGCGACTGCTTCGTTCAGTTCCACCGACGAACAAAGGCCGAGAGCCATCGGGCTGCGCGGTTTAATGTTGGGTGAGTTCCAATGCGTGCGGTCGCGCACGGCATTAATGGTCTGTTTTGTCGTGCCGATCAGGCGCGAAATTGCGGCATCGCTTAGTTCAGGATGTTCGCGCACTAACCAGGCGATCGCGTCCGGCTTGTCGCCACGCTTTGTGACCGGCGTGTAACGCGGACCTTTTTGGCGTTTGGTCGGCTGCGGAAGCTTGCTCTTCAGAAGCTGCAAACGGGCTGCCGGATCTGCTTCGCAACGCTCGATTTCTTCTTGGGTCAGTTGACCGTTTGCCAGCGGATCAAGCCCAACCAGCCCGATCGCGACTTCCCCATCGGCAATGGCTTGCACTTCCAGCTCATGCAGTCCGCAAAACGCGGAAATCTGGGTAAAGGTCAGCCCCGTATTCTCCACGAGCCAAACAGCCGTGGCTTTCGGCATCAGCGGCAGCGTCATCGAATGTTCCCCTTGGCCATGCAACGTTATCGGCACAGTTGTCGTCGCCGCGGCCGTTGGACCCGCCGCCATGGAAAAGTTTAAAGATGGAGGAGGAGCGACAACGACCGTCGGTTATCGGATCGCCGAACCCGCGATATAGGCGTTTTTTGTCGCCGCGCAAAGGCGGATTGATTGATTTTTGTCCAAAATCCGACGGGTTACGGGGTCAGCAGGATCTTTCCAATGTGCTGGCTGCTCTCCATCAACCTGTGAGCGTCCGCGGCTTGCGCCAGGGGGAAGACCTTGTGGATGACCGGTCGCATGGCCCCATCATCCAAGAGTGGCCAAACATGCCTTTTGAGCTGTTCGGCAATGGCTGCCTTTTGGGCCACGCTGCGGGGCCTTAGGGTCGTTCCCGTCCAGCTCTGCCGTTTGACCATTGCTTTCTGAAAATTCAGCTCAACCACGCCGCCTCGCAAGAACGCGATGCTGACATAACGACCCTCCAGACCAAGACAGTCGAAGTTTCGAGAAACATAGTCGCCGCCAACCATGTCCAGCACCAGGTTTACCCCCTTTCCCGCGGTTGCTGATTTGATGGCCTCTACGAAATCCTCTGTGTGGTAATCAATCGCCAGGTCGGCCCCAAGCTTCCGGCAGAACGCGCATTTCTCCTCGCTCCCAGCGGTCACGTAAACGGTTGCCCCGGCGGATTTGGCGACTTGGATCGCCGTCGTCCCAATACCGCTCGATCCGCCGTGGATCAGCACGGTTTCTCCCGACCGCAAGTTTCCTGAATCAAACAGGTTGGTCCAAACCGTGAAGAACGTCTCTGGCAACCCGGCGGCGTGGACCAGGTCCAGGCCGCCGGGGACCGGAAGACACAGCGGGGCAGCGGCGACCGCGTATTCGGCGTAGCCTCCCCCAGGGACTAGGGCGCAGACCTCGTCTCCAGCGGCCATGCTTTCGACGTTCGAGCCCAATGCGACAACCGTGCCGGAAATCTCCAACCCAGGCAGCGGGCTTGCGCCAGGCGGGGGTGGGTAGCCCCCTTTGCGCTGCAGCACGTCGGGGCGGTTGACGCCTGCGCCGGCCACGCTGATCAGCACCTCGCCATCGCCGGGTTGCGGAACCTGCCAATCGGCTGGTTTGAGGACATCCGGCTCTCCCGGTTCGGTAATCTCGACGGCCCTCATCGTTGTTGGTAGGGTCATGTCTTTCGTGGCCTCGTGTCGCTGACGGACGTTTGGACGCAGGTTTGGCACAACGAACCCAGAAAGGCTCGCGCAATTCGCCATGGCTATGATGGATGACGAACCGACCGCCAAGCCGCAGGCTCTCAGCAGCAAGCCGCTGGACGATCTCTCTGTCGACGAGTTGCAGGACTATGTCGCCGAACTGACGGCGGAAATCGAGCGGGCCAAGGTTGTCATGGCTCGCAAGCAGGACCACAAGGCGGCAGTTTCAGGCCTTTTCAAGAGCTGAACCCATATTGACCTTACATTTTTTGGGCGCCATCGGGGCGTCAGCACCGTGACGGACGCCAAGCGCTCGCATCCCAAAAGACGAAAAACGGTCAATCTGGCACTGCAAGGTGGCGGGTCCCATGGTGCTTTCACTTGGGGTGTGCTCGACCGGCTGTCCGAAGATGAGAGGCTGGCCTACGAGGCCATCAGTGGCACCAGTGCCGGGGCAATGAACGGCGCGCTTTTCACCGTTGGCCTTGGCGCTGGCGGTCCGGGCGAGGTGCGTCGTTTGATGGGTGACTTCTGGCGGGAAGTAGCTAGCCAGAACGTTTACTCGCCCTTCCAACCGACTTGGCTGGACCGGATGTGGGGCAACCACAACCTGGATATGTCCCCGTTGTACAACACGCTTGATGCGTTTTCGCGGATCGTATCGCCCTATCAGTTTAATCCGTTCGATTTCAATCCCTTACGCGATCTTCTTGCCAGGTTCATTGATCCCTTGGCGCTGCGGTCGGTGGACCAGCCACGTCTCTATGTCAGCGCGACCGATGTCTTGGATGGGCGGTTGAAGGTCTTCTCTGGGGACGAATTGAGCATTGAGGCCCTTATCGCCTCTGCCTGCCTGCCCTTTCTTTACCAAGCGGTCGAGATCGACGGCCGCCACTATTGGGATGGGGGTTATATGGGCAATCCGACCCTTTACCCGCTCATCCATTCCTGCGAGGCGACGGACATCGTCATTGTCCAAATCAACCCGCTGCGCCGGGATGAAGTGCCGACGAGCCCGACCGCCATTGTCGATCGAATGAACGAGATCAGCTTCAATTCCACCCTCATGCGCGAGGCACGGGCGTTGCGGTTGATCAACCGGCTGTTGGACGAAGGCCATCTGGCCAGCGATTGCGGCTTGCGTCCAATGCACCTGCATCGCATTGAAGCCGAGAAGGAGATGGCCGACCTGACTGCGTCCTCGAAATTGAATACCGATTGGGCGCTGATGGACGAGCTCTTTCAGCTGGGCCGGGAAACAGCCGATCGCTGGCTTGACGAGACGTTTGACTTGATTGGCCATGAAGCGACGTTCGATATCGGACCCTTCGTCGTTCATGCTGATTGACGGCCCGCCAGGGTCCCCGGGATATGTTCAAAACGGAACGACTGGTGATGCGGCCTTGGCGAGAGGCCGATCTAGCGCCATTTGCCGCGCTCAACAGCGACCCGTACGTGATGGAGTACATGCGCAAGCCGTTGTCGCGCGTCGAGAGCGATGAGATGGTCGCGAAGATCTGCGATGGGCTTGACGAGAATGGCTTTGGGCTCTGGGCCGTTGAGGTCCAGGGCGGGGCGCCGTTTATCGGGTTTGTCGGCCTGTCGATCCCCAACTTCCAGACCCACTTTATGCCCTGCGTCGAGGTCGGTTGGAGGCTCGCCCGCGAGCACTGGGGAAAGGGTTATGCGACCGAAGCAGGCCGGCGGGCCCTGAAACTTGGCTTTGAGGATTTTGATCTGGATGAAATCGTCTCGTTCACGACGGTGGGAAACGGGCGGTCCCGAGCGGTCATGGAACGTCTGGGCCTATCGCGCGATCCGGCGGACGATTTCAATCACCCGACCTTGCCGCCCGACCATCCGATTTATCCACACGTGCTGTACCGGATTTCCAAGGCAGACTGGAAGAAAAGCGCTAGTTGACGCTGCCCCGGATCATGTTTTCCAGGCGCTGAACCCGGATGTACAGGCTGTGAGACCGGCCGAGTAGGCTGCGGACTGCTTGCGGCAGCCGCTCGTCTTCTTGAAACCGATCATCGAGACATACGGTCATGCCCGACAGGCGATTGCCTTCATCCAAGGCCTCGGCCTCGTCGATTTCGCCCTCACGCCAGCCGCGCTGGCACAACATCCAGGCCATCACCTGGGTCAGACGGCAGGTTATGCGCATGGTTTCCTGGCTGACCAGCAGCCGGCTTTCCGGCTTCAATCCGGCCATGTCCTTGGCTTCCTGATAAGCAATGTAATTGCGCGCTTCAATCAGCAGCGCCATCGCCTCATCATAGTTTTTGCGGAAGAACGCATCGGCGCCCAACGGCTGGACTATTGATGCACCATCGCCCTGTATGTCGGCTGTTTCGCCGGCTGACTCATCATTCATGGCCGATATTTTGAGCGGTCGAGGGCCGCCGTTGCATGTTGTTATATCGTCCTCCGACTATCGCATCCCGGCGTTAATTTTAAATGGAAACCGGGTTCCCGCCAGGTTGAGGGCCGTCTTTCCGCCCCTTGAAGCCCGTCGGGGGCCTCCCACATTTATCGTGTGGCGGTGCCAATGATGGGCCGCTGCGGAAGTAGGTTCAGATGCCGCCGAATAGTCGGGGCATCTAACGTTGATATCGCTTTATGAAGGAGGATATCGATGACAAACATCGATCTATCACCGTTGCTCCGCTATTCCGTCGGTTTTGACCGGTTGGACCGGCTCATGGAAAGTGCCCTTAAGGCCGAATCCGTGGGACCGACATACCCCCCTTACAACATCGAAAAGACCGGCGAGGATCGCTATCGCGTGACTCTTGCCGTTGCCGGGTTTGGTGAGGAAGACCTTGACGTTACGGTCAAGGAAAACTCGCTGATCGTCACTGGCAAGATCGAGCGGGACGCGGCCAATGACGGCGGTCAGTACCTGCATCGCGGCATTGCCGGCCGGGCTTTCGAGCGTCGTTTCCAGATCGCCGACCATATCATTGTGACGGGAGCCAGTCTGGAAAACGGGCTTCTGCACATCGAGATGGTGCGGGAGATCCCCGAGGCCCTCAAGCCCAGGCAGATCGAGATCGCGGCGTCCGGGCGCAAGCGACTGACCAAGAAAGCCGCTTAACCTCGGCGAAACGCGTGCCGTGGGGAAATCCCCTGCGGCACGTAGTCCACATATCGCAGACAAAAAAATGGGTTCGCGCGAGCGAACCCATTTCTATTGATGCCTTGCCCGATGAACCCGAGCATTTCGATAACCTTAACGCTGGGGGCAAAAAGGGTCAACATGACAAAAAAAGAGCCGCCCGGGTGGGGCGGCTCAGGTTCAACAGGGAGGCATCAACAAGCATCGGATCTAGCTGCGTCAGTCGCAGAGCACCAATCCGATGAACCGAACGCTAGGCCGTATCGGTTAATCAAAGGTTAAAAAATTAACCAAAATGTCGATGCCGAAATTTTTGCCGCGCCTTGCGATACGAAAAGGGGTAGGGACGGCGTTCCGAACGCGGGTCGGCTATTTGATGTTGAACTTGTCGAACCGCTTCTTGAACTTGGCCATCTGACCGCCGCGCTCGATCACCCGATGAACGCCCGTCCAGGCCGGGTGCGATTTCGGATCGACATCCAGACGCACGACGGCACCCGGTTCACCATAGGTGCTCCGGGTCGTGAACTCGCTACCATCCGTCATTACGACGGTGATTTCATGGTAGTCGGGGTGAATACCTTCTTTCATCGCTCGATATCCTTTGCGCGGAAGAGGCGCCTTATAGGCGAGTGATCGATAGGGTGCAAGACAAACGAGCGGGTTTCCCAAAGGGCCTACTCAGATCATCAGCTTTGCGCTTGGACTTCTTATCAGTATGGTCCCAGCGTTGTCATAAGCACGCGGTTTGCCACGAGGTTATCCTTGTTTCGAGAAACCGACATCAACCGGTCGCCCGGGGCCCAGAAGGATCCCAGCCAGGAAGATCTGCGCCCGCTTCGGCGTTTGCTTCCTTACATCCGGCCCTATTGGCGCCGGGCTTTGCTTGCCTTCTTTGCCTTGATCGTTTCATCCGTGACGGTACTTGGCATTGGCCAGGGTCTGCGATTCCTGGTCGATCGCGGATTCGTTGCAAGCAATGCGGAGCTTCTCGATCGCGCCCTGATCGTACTTTTCGCCGTGATCGTCCTGTTGGCTGCCGCAAGCTATCTGCGTTTCTACTGCATCTCCTCCCTGGGTGAGCGCGTCGTCGCCGATCTCCGCAGGGATGTTTACAGCCACCTCGTTCGTCTCGATCCCGGCTTCTTCGAAGTCAATAAGACATCCGAAATCATCTCTCGCCTGACAGCGGATACTACGGTCCTCCAGATGGTTGTTGGCTCCACGGTTTCGGTCTTCCTGCGCAATCTGCTGTTGTTCACCGGCGGCACGATCATGTTGCTGGTCACCAGCCCGCAATTGACGGCCATGGTGGCACTGGTCGTCCCGCTGGTCTTGGTGCCGATTATCGTTTTGGGCCGGCGGGTCCGCGTCTTGAGCCGGGCGAGCCAGGATCGTGTGGCGGACGTTGGGGCGGTGATTGATGAAAGCCTTTATGGGATCCGTACGGTTCAGGCGTTTGGCCGCGAGCGAGGAGAAGTCCGCCACTTTGTTGACCGGGTCGAAGCGGCTTACAAAACCTCGCTGGCGCGGATCGGCGTGCGGGGCTTGCTGACCGCTGTGGTGATCCTGCTGGTGTTCAGCGCTGTCGGGATCATCCTGTGGTTGGGTGGCCATCGGGTTGTGGATGGCCGGATGTCGGGGGGCGAGCTGTCCTCCTTTGTCTTTTACGCCATTGTCGTGGCTGGCGGGGCAGGGGCAATCAGCGAGGTGATCGGTGATCTTCAAAGGGCCTCCGGTGCGACCGAGCGGCTGTTTGGGCTGATGGCCGTCAAGCCGGAAATCGCCAGCCCGCCGGTCCCGGTTGCTCTAGGTCGGCCGACGCGGGGCGAGATCTCCTTCAAATCGGTGGCGTTCGCCTATCCCTCACGGGCCGAGGTTGAGGCCATTGCAGAATTTTCCCTGGATATCGAACCCGGCCAGACCGTTGCCCTGGTTGGGCCGTCGGGAGCTGGGAAGACGACAATCTTTCAGCTGTTGCTGCGGTTTTACGACCCGCAGGCCGGGCGGATTTTCCTGGACGGGGTCGATATCTCCTATTGCGACCCGCGTGAGCTGCGGTCGCGATTTGCCCTGGTGCCTCAGGATCCGGTCATCTTCTCGACCTCGGTTATGGAGAATATTCGCTACGGCCGGCCGGAGGCCGGCTCGGCAGCCGTTCGCGCCGCTGCCCAAGCGGCCAACGCCCTGGAATTTATCGATCGGCTGCCGGAAGGGATGGAAACCCATGTCGGTGAGCGGGGAGTGCGTTTGTCCGGTGGTCAGCGCCAGCGCATCGCCATCGCCCGCGCCATTCTGGTCGATCCCTCGATCCTGTTGCTGGACGAGGCAACCAGCGCGCTCGACTCCGCCAGTGAGAAGCTGGTGCAGCAAGCCTTGGCCGCCCTGATGAATGGCCGCACCACGTTGGTCATCGCGCACCGGCTGGCGACTATCCAGAATGCCGATCGGGTGGTGGTGATGGACCAGGGACGCCTGGTCGATGTCGGCACCCACGCCGCTCTGATGGGCCGCGATGGTCTGTATGCTAGGCTCGCGGGCCTGCAATTCGATGCGCGTCCGGCCGCGGAATAGTCCGGCGGCTATTTCTGATCGAACTTTAGCTCAATGCGCCGGTTGCGCCGATAAGCCTCTTCGGTCTCGGCGGCATCAAGCGGTTGGTATTCGCCAAATCCCGCGGCTGCCAGCCGGTCGGCTTCCAGCCCCTGGGTGATCAGGAATTCGACCACTTCGATCGCCCTGGCCGCCGATAGGTCCCAGTTTGACCGGAATTGATCGGAAAAGATCGGCCGAACATCGGTGTGGCCATCGACCCTTAGGATCCAGTCGATGTCCTCCGGCAGGTCGGCGATCAACGCCAACAGGGTCGTCGCCAAATCGGCAAGCTGTCGCCGGCCTTCGGGGGCCAGCGTCGCCGAACCGGTATCGAACAGAACCTCGGACTGGAAGACGAACCGGTCGCCCACCACGCGCACGTCGCTGCGTTGGCCCAAAACTTGGCGAAGGCGGCCGAAAAACTCCGAGCGATACCGCGCCAATTCCTCGACCCGGCGAATAAGCGCCTGATTCAAACGCGAGTTCAGGTCGGCAATTTCGATATCCCGCTCGCTGACGCTTGCTTCTGATTCTTCAAGGGCAGCTTGAACCTCGTTCAGGCGGTCATTGAGCAACTCGACTTGCTGGTTCAGCTGGGCCACCAACGCCTTTGATTCGGTGGTCAGTTCGATTTCGTCATCCAGGGCCGCTTCGGTCTGATTAAGCGCGATCATCAACTCCTCAATGCGGATATCGCGCGCATCGATCTCCCGCTGGGCTAGGACGGTTCGTTCCTGTTCCTCTGCGAGTTCGGTTTCCAGCGCTTGAGAGCGATCTCGCACGCTGCCTAAATCCGCGAGAAGCTGTTCCTTTTCTTCCCTCGAAAGCAACAAGTCGGCCAACAGCGTGTCTGAGGAGTTTTCCAGTTCGTCGATCGTCGTGTCTCTTGCCGACAGGAATGACTGGCTGACACTCAGATCACCCAGCAGCTGTTCAACCGTTTGCTCCCGTTCAGCCAATTGACGGTTGGCTGCCGCCAAGGCCGCTTGCGCGATGATCAGGCTTTCTTGTTGTTCGGTTAGTTGCGACCGGCTTTCGCCAAGAGCTTCTTGGGATTCGGCTAGCTGAGATTCGGCTTCTTGCGCCAGTGTCTGTGCGGCCTGCAACGCCTGCTCACGATCGGCTAGTTGGGTTTCCGTTTCCAGCACCAGCGCCTGTGCGGCCTGGAGGGCGCGTTCTCTTTCCGTCAGCTGATCTTGGCTTTGTTCCAGGTTCGACCGAAGCTCTGCCAAGGCGGCCGCCCGCCGGCGCAGCTCTTCGGCATCGGCTTCTATCGTTTGCTGGCTTGTCTCTAGCGACGCCCTGAGGGATTCCTCTTCGACCTGGGCTTGAGACAGCGACCGTTCCAGGCGCGCCACATCTTCTTCGAGCACTTGGCGCGCCAGGCCCGCGGTGGCGACATCGATCTCCAGCTGCTCTCGCGCGGCGCGCAGGGCCTCTAAATCAGCCTGCAGGCTGGCCAGCTCCGTAAGCCTTAGTTTGAGTGTTTCCTTGTCCGCCTCGATAGTCTGATAGGCATCGGCGAGCGAGGCATCGAGGTCGTCCCGGTCGCGCTCCAGCTGCTCAATCCGTTGGTCTGCTTCACCCAGCTGGTCCGTCAATCGGGCAACTTCGCTGACCTGTTGTTCGATATCGACCTGTAGCGTGTCCCGTTCACCGATGACATCGCGCAACTCGGCGTTCATCCGGGCATTGTTTTCCCGAAGCTCTTCGCCTTCCTCCCGCGCCAGATCAAGCAGGTCGGCAAGTTCGTTGATCTGCTCGCTCAATTCGCCAACCAACTGGTCCCGTCCGCTCAAAATGTTTGAGAGGTAGAATTGGGAGACCATGAAGACGAGCAGCACAAAGATGACGACCACCAACAGGGCCGCCAGGGCATCGACAAATCCGGGCCAGATTTCGGCCAGGCCGCCGACTTGGCTCCGCCTTGGACGTCGGCTTCGGCTCACTTAAGCGCCCCCAAGCGCCAAGCGCCCATCATGGCCCCTCCGCCAGGGCGGCGATGGTCTTGGCCAGTAGCTTAATTTCGCTGCGGATTTCGCTGACTAGCTGGGTTCTGCCGGCGGTTTGGTCGTCGAAAGAGCGCCGCAGAAGCGTTTCAATATTGCGGATGTGGGCCTGGCTTTGCTCATCCATGCCGAACCCACCCCGTTCTGCCAGATCTGCCAGCCGCGCGATTAACGGCCGCAGTTCCATCTGACCTTCGGCCACACGGACCATCAGGGCCTGTTCAGTTCGCATTTGCTCGGTCAAGGTTGTCAGCCGTTCGACCAGCGTGTTCAAGGAGACGTTGGCCTGACGCCGATTTTCCTCTTCCTGCATCATGGTCCGCTGCAGCGAGTCGAGGTTTTCGGCCGTCTGCTCCATCAGCGCTTGCATGTAGGCCGGGACGGACGCCTCGCCGTCGGTTCCAAGACCGCCGCTGCCCAACCGGGTGACACCGGATAGCCAATCTTCCAACTCGTTATAAAAGCGGGACTGGGCTTGGCTGGCTTGAAGTTCCAGAAACCCAAGGATCAGCGAACTGCCCAGGCCGAAAAGGGATGAAGAAAAGGCCGTACCCATGCCGGAAAGCGGCGCGCGAAGCCCTTCCTTCAACTCGCCGAACACGATTTCCAGATCGGATCCGTCAACCGAGAGTCCGTCGATTACGAGCCCGACTGATCCGATCGTTTTCAGAAGGCCCCAGAACGTGCCCAGCAGGCCCAAAAAGATCAGCAGCCCGATCAGGTACCGGGTGATGTCCCGTCCTTCATCCAGACGGGCCGCAATCCCATCCAGCAAGGACCGCATCGAAAGCGCTGAGAGGCTCAGCCGTCCTTGGCGTTCGCCGAGCATGCGGGCCATCGGTGCCAGCAGGCGGGCGCTGGGAATTTCGGGCGCCGCGCCATGGCCGGCCAATTGGGCCTGATAGCTTTGGATCCACTGAATTTCCGGTCGCAACGCCCAGACCGATCGGAAGGTGAAAGTGATGCCCACCAGCAGACAGCCCAAAATCACGCCGTTCAACGCCGGGTTCGCCATGAAAGCGTCGCGCAGCCCGACATACAGAGCACCGGCCACGACGAGCACGGCCAGCAGAAATAAAATCATGCGGGCGAGGTAGCGTTGGGGCCGGGACATGGTCGGACTTTCGGCTTGCCGATAGGAGGGCCCCACCGCCTGCGACTCAGCGGCAGGACGTCGCGCGTTGGTTTTGCGCAAGGAAAGCCGTCAACGCAACGGTTCTGGTCCGTGATTCGTTGGAAACCTGCTATTCGACGATGATGTCGACTCGGTCTCGCGGTTCCTCGGGCGCGCTGTTACCCAGGGCCCGAATATCGATTCGTGTCCCCCGGACGCCCTGATTGATCAGCATCGACCGGACTGCCAAGGCGCGATCCAGCGACAATCGGCGGGCCTGCGTGGCGGCTTCGGGCGTGCCGCCGGCATAGGCCCGGATCTGCAACCGCAATGATTCATCACGGTTGAGGCGTTGGGACAGGCCCATGATCAGGGCTGTGCCTTGCGGACCCACCGCCGCGTCCGCGCCGTCGAATAGAATACGCAGGTCTTCGAAACCCGGGATCGCGGCGACCTGCGTGCTTTGAACGCGCGTAACGCCAGAATCTTGGGCTGTCTCACCAGTTGTTCCCGCACCGGTTCCGTCCGCTGCGGGCACCGCCAGCGCGGGTGCATCGACGGGCGGAAGGCCGTTTTCTGCCGTCTGGTCCGTGCCGTCTTCAAGTTCGTCAAGCGCCTTGCTATCCGGAACGGCGACCCCATCGATCACCGCCGGTTCAGCCGCGGCTTGTTGGTCGCTCGCCTGGCCGGCTGTGGCATCGCTTGATTCTGAGCCCGGGCGTTGCTGTACGAGAGCACGCGGAGCCGGTGGGGGTATTGCTTCGACTTGAACCTGAAGCGTCTCGCCCGTGTCGCCATCGGCCAGCTGCGCGGCGCGCGACGTGCTCGGGATGTTCAGCTCAGGCAACTCGATCGCAGGAGCGGCGTTCGCTTCATTGCTACTTTCTGCCGTGACGTCCGATTCCGACGCAGCTGATGATGGGTCCGTCGAGGCGACCTGCTCCGTTTCGGATGGCGAAGAACTTTGTGGGGTTGCGGGATCGCTTGCCGGTTCTGCGATCACTGTAGTTTCGGGCGTTTCTGATGTCTCCGCGGCCACCGTAGGCGGCGCCTCTGCCTGAGTCGTCGCCTCGAGGGCAGTTTCTGCCGGAGGTCGCACGGCAACCGTTTCCTTGGCCGCCGGTGCTCCAACGGGATCCGACGTCGCGGCTACCGCAGCTGGCGCTGGCGCGCGTACCGTCCGTACGTCCTTAACCCCGCTGGTTCCGCTTCCCGAGGGTAGGCGAGGCTGTGGAGTCGCCAACACAGGCCCCGCCGCTGGCCGAACAACCGGTACGTTTGTTGGCGGAGACGTCGTCGCGGCACTTGCGGACGGTCGTGGTGGTTCGAAGGCTGCGCCCGTTCCCGCTTGGCGCGGCGATGGAAAAAGGCCTGGGGGAATCACGGCGCCAGGACGGTTGCCGCCGCCCAGCTCATCGAGCACGCCCAGATCTACTTCGACAGCTGGTTGCGAGGGTCCCCCGATGCTCTGCGCATATGCGCCGGACGCACCAACCATGCTCACGCAACACACAATCGCGACAGATAGCGCCAATTTCAATATGTTATGCCGCGTTGCTCTCATAGAATATGAACTAGTTTGCGGTTTCGCGCACCCTTGGCCGGTCGCTCGCCGTTCTTGTCGCTTTAGATGCTAGCATATCAAACAGCTTTCGGTGCAAACCCGGTGTACTGGCCAACACCGTTTTACCTGATTCCGCGCCCTCGCCGCGCGTCAATCCTGAAACCATTCCTCCGGCTTCGCGGACCAAAACGATACCGGCAGCGACATCCCAAGCATTGAGGCCCCGTTCCCAAAACCCATCGAACCGGCCGGCGGCAACGAAGGCCAGATCGAGGGCCGCACTGCCCATCCGGCGAACGCCACTCACCTGCGGAATGATCTGGTTCAACTCGTCCGTGAAAGCATCTACATCGCCATGGCCCAAATAGGGCGAACCGATCCCGAGCAAGGCGAGCGAGAGGTCCTTGCGGGCAGAAACACGCAGCCGCCGGTCGTTCAGATAGGCGCCCTGGCCTTTCTCAGCCGTGAACATTTCATGGGTCACGGGGTTGTAAACAACCCCAGCAACTAGCTCGCCATTCTGTTCGGCGGCGATGGAAATCGACCAGTGGGGGACGCCGTGCAGGAAGTTGGTGGTCCCATCCAGGGGATCGACGATCCAGCGGCCGGCGTTGGCATCGCCGGCAATCGCGCCGCTTTCTTCCATCAGCAAGGCAAAGCGCGGTCGGGCCTTGGTCAACTCCTCGCGCAGGATTTTTTCCGACTTATGGTCGGCTGTGGAAACGAAGTCGGCGGGTCCCTTTTTTGAGACCTGAAGCTGTTCAACCTCACCGAAATCGCGAATCAGCGACCGGCCGGCCTTTTCGGCCGCCCGGGTCATAACGTTAAGCAGGGCAGATCGAGCAGCCATCAGTCTTTTGCCCGCTCCACATAGCTGCCGTCTTCGGTACTGACCACGATGCGTGTTCCGGTCGCAATGTGCGGCGGCACCATCGTCTTGGCCCCGTTTTCCAGGATCGCTGGTTTGAAGGACGACGAGGCGGTTTGACCTTTGACCACCGGTTCGGCCTCGGTCACCTCCAGCGTCACATGCTGGGGCAGGACGACGGAGATCGGATCGCCCTCAAAGGAGGTGACGGTACAGGTCATACCTTCCTGCAGGTAAACGACGGAATCCCCAAGGGTTTCCTTGTTGACGGTCGTCTGCTCGTAGGTCTCGTTGTCCATAAAGGTCAGCATGTCGTCGTCGGCGTACAGGAACTGCATTTCCGCTTCGTCCAACCGCACGCGCTCAACCGATTCCTGGGTTCGCCAGCGGTTGTTTGTCTTGATGCCGCTGCGAACATCGCGCATGTCGACCTGGATGACGGCATTTCCCTTGCCGGGCTGGATGATGTCGATCTTGGTGACAACCACCAGCTTGCCCTCGTAATCGAGAACGTTTCCCGGTCGGATGTTAATGGCATTGATCTTCATAAATGCACTCGTCTTTCGGCGGCCCGCCGCTTGGCATGGGAGTCCGGCGGCCCAAATGGCGCGCGAACCTATCAGCCACGCCCCAGCCAGGCAATCGGCATGGTAAGGGCTCCGTGGTGGCGTGCCGACCGGTTCGAGTCTCGCCTACCGGCCTTGCAGGCGCGGGCCGAGATCACAGCGGTAACCCGCGCCTTTTTCGCAAAATCAGGTTTCCTAGAGGTTGAGACGCCCGCGCTGCAGCGTAGCCCGGGGCTGGAGCCCCATTTGCGGGCATTCTCCACCGCCTTGATCAGTGCCAATCCTGAAGATCGCGCGACGGCCTATCTGCATACCTCGCCAGAGTACGCTATGAAGAAACTGCTGGTCGCCGGTCTGCCGCGCATCTTTCAGTTGGCGCGCGTTTTTCGCAATGAGGAACGCTCCGCCACCCATCACCCTGAGTTCACGATGCTCGAATGGTATCGTGCAGGTGCCGGCTACCATGACCTGCTCGACGATCTGCGCGGCTTGTTTGCCGCCATCGCAGACCAGATGGTCGGCGGATCCGTGATGACCTTTGACCGCAAACAGTGCGACCCGCGAGCAGACCTTCAGGTCTTAACGGTTGCGGATGCGTTTGCGAAACACGCCCAAATCGACCTGCTGGCAACCATGGACGACCCGGCCAATCCCGATCCAAGACCGTTGGCCGAGGAGGCGGAAAGACAAGGCTTCCGTTGTGCCAGCGATGATCGCTGGGACGATGTCTTTTTCAGGATTTTCCTGGATAGAATTGAACCCAAACTGGGCTTGGACAGTCCGACCGTCCTGACGGACTACCCAGCCAGCATGGCCGCCCTAGCCCGTGTCAAACCCGAGGATCCTCGCTTGTGCGAGCGGTTCGAGGTGTATGTCTGCGGTCTAGAGTTGGCGAACGCTTTCGGTGAACTGACCGATGTGGATGAGCAGCGGCGCCGGTTCGACGCGGACTTGGCGCTGCGCCAGGCGCGTTACGGCGACACGTTGCCAATCGACTGGGACTTCCTGGCGGCGCTGGACCATGGCATGCCGGAGGCTGCAGGCATCGCTCTAGGTTTCGACAGGCTGGTCATGCTGGCGACTGGGTCCGCAACGGTTGAGGAGGTGCTTTGGGCGCCGGTCTTCGATCCCGCTTAGGCCGCAGCCAATCCGGCCAGGGTTCGGATTGCGCCAGCTGGCCCGTCGGGGTGGTTCCAGGCAATGACGTCCAATCCGACAAAGTCGGGACCGAGCGTCACCATGTCGGCGGCTTCGGACAGGAGGTCGCCAGTCGGCGCAACGCAAGGGATGACCATCAGCTCAGCCCACCAGGCAACAAAGCCTGGATCCTTGGGCAAATAGATGAAGTCAGGCTCCTGCTCGCCGGCCTGCATGGCTTCATCCCGGCTTTCACCGACCGTCACGCCGATAAGACCATTGGCAGGCAGCGCGCGGCGCGCCCCTTGCAGCTCGGCTGGATCGTCCAGCCGCAAGCCGTCAACGCGCCCCAGGACTTGCCGGTTCGTCGTGCCCTGAACGATCAGTGGGAGACCTGCCGGCTGCACAATCGGGCGGAACCGTTCAAGGGTCTCCACCATCTGGGACGTAGCCAGCCCTGACAGAGGAATCTCGACAGCACCAACCGCTCCTGTCGCCAGAGCGTCGGCGAGCAAGCTTTCGAGATTTGATGGAGCGTGGGCGACAGGTAGATGCAGATAGATGCGCCAATCCGCCGCCCAAGCCATGGCTACTCTTTACCGAGATAGATGTTCGTCACGGCCTGCAACAGTTCCATGGCCTCTTCGCGGGGGCGCTGGAAGACATTGCGGCCGATGATGGAACCGTTGCCGCCGCCATCGCGAATGGCACGGGCATCGTCGAACACGCTCTTGGACCCTTTGGCAGCGCCACCGGAGAAAACGACGATCCGCTTGCCGCCAAAGCAGGAGCGCACCACTTCGGTCACCCGGTCCGCCTGGGTCTTCTTGGCGATCTTGGCGGACTTGAAGGCTTTCTCCGCCTCGCCCTGCTCAAGCACGTTGCTCGGCAGTTTAACCTTCACGATGTGGGCGCCGAGCTGGCAGGCGAGATGGGCGGAATAGCCGATCACGTCGAGCGCGGTTTCGCCATCTTTGCTCAACGGTCCGCCGCGGGCATAGGACCAGACGACGCTGGGTATGCCGACTTCTTTGGCCTCGCGGATCAGCTCGGCGATTTCCTCCATCATCTCGAACTGGGTGTCCGAGCCCGGATAGATGGTAAAGCCGATGGCCGAACAACCCAGGCGCAAGGCATCCTCGATGCTGCCGAAGATCGCCTGGTCGGCGTCTTCCTTCAGGCGGCTGAGCGAGTTGGAGTGGTTCAGCTTCAGGATGGTCGGGATCTGACCCGGAAAATGCGGGGAAGAGACTTCAAGCTGCCCCAGCGGCGCCGCATAGGCCGACAGGCCGGCATCGATCGCCAGTTTGTGGTGGTACATCGGATCGTAGCCGCCGGGATTGACGGCGAAACTGCGGGCCGGGCCATGTTCGATGCCCTGATCGACGGGCAGGATGATCATCCTGCCGGTGCCGCCCAGCTTTCCGTTCATCAGCATTTGGGCCAATTTTCCCCGGACCCCCGGGTTGTCGCCGCCATAGTGCGACAGGATACTTTTGACGCGCTGGCTCAATCGCATCGGATGGATTCCTCGTTCTTTGGTATCGCGGGGAGACTCGGTGAATTCTGTTGGGTGGACCGATAGCCGAAACAAGCTTCATTTACAAACGAAGCAATCCGTTTCGGCTAGCTAGGGCGCGTTCGATACAGGATGGCGCCTTGCTGGGTCGTAAACGCTGCCAGTTCGGCGACGAACTTTTCCTCACCCGTGTAGGCGACATGACCGAACCCCTGTCGGATCGCTTCGAACGTGAGGGCGGGGTCGATGCCGCAATCGACCAGCACCTCGACCCCGTCCGGCAGGTCGGCGCTTAGAAGATGGAACCAACCGAGCCCCAAATATCCCGCCGCACTGGGCGGCGGGATCAGGAGCACCGGATCTTCGGGACTGGTCCCTTGGGCTGCTTCTAACGCCTCATCGGCATCCGTGAAGTGGATGGCGCGGCGCGTGACGGGATCAGGCGCTGGCCCAGGCAACCGCCGTGTCTGCCATGCGGTTGGAGAAGCCCCATTCATTGTCGTACCAGGACATGACGCGCACCAGCGTGCCATCCATGACCTTGGTCTCGTTCACCGCGAAGATCGAGGAGTGGGTGTCGCCGTTGAAATCGTTGGAAACCAGGGCTTCGTCGTAGTGGCCGAGAACACCCTTGAGGTTGTTGGTGGCTGCCGCTTCGACAATGGCTTTGTTGACTTCCTCAACGGTGGTCGGGCGCTTGGCCACGAATTTGAAGTCCACGACAGAAACATTCGGAGTCGGCACCCGCATGGCGACGCCGTCCAGCTTGCCGGCCAGCTCGGGCAGCACCTTGCCGACCGCCTTGGCGGCCCCGGTCGAAGTCGGGATCATCGACATGGCGGCGGCACGAGCGCGGTGCAGGTCCTTGTGCATCGTGTCAACAATGCGCTGATCGCCGGTGTAGCTGTGGATGGTGGTCATAAAACCACTCTCGATGCCGACGGCCTGGTTCAGCACATGGGCAACCGGGGCCAGGCAATTGGTCGTGCAGGAGGCGTTGGAGACGATCTGCATGTCGCCCGACAGTTTGTCGTGGTTGACGCCGTAGACGACCGTCAGATCTTCATCCGTGGCCGGGGCGGAGATCAGCACTTTCTTGGCGCCGCCCGCCAAATGCTTTGCCGCCGCTTCGCGCTTGGTAAAGACACCGGAGCATTCCAGCACCATCTCGCAGCCCAGCTCGCCCCAGGGCAGGTTGGCCGGGTCACGCTCGGACAGGGCGACGATCTCGTTGCCGTCGACGATGATTTTGCCGTCGCCCGCTTCAACAGTTCCGGGATAGCGGCCATGGACCGAGTCGTATTTCAGCAGATGGGCGTTGGTCTTCACGTCGGCCAAATCGTTGATCGCAACGACCTGGATGTCGCTGCGCCCCGACTGCAGCATGGCGCGCATGACCAGCCGACCGATACGGCCGAACCCGTTAATTGCGACCTTTACCATCATGGCATCAATTCTCCTGCGAAAGATGGGCTCGCCGATTGGCGCTAGCCGGCGGCCGACCGGCCGCTTTGGGAAAGAACGAGTGGTTCTGAGCCGTCTATTTAGAGACGGGCTTTGATCTGGGCAACGGTCGCGCTGGCCGTTATGCCGAAATGTTCATAAAGCGCTGGCCCTTTGCCCGACGCCCCAAAGCCGCTCATGCCGATGAACACTCCGTCAGTGCCAATATACCGCTCCCAGCCCATCGCGCTGCCGGCCTCGATAGCCGCCCGGACGGACGGCTCACCAATGACGGATTTGCGATAAGCTTCGTCCTGTTGATCGAACAGCGACCAGCAGGGCAGGGATACAAGGCGGGTGCCGATGCCATCCGCTTCCAGGGTTTCTTGTGCTTCCGCTGCGAAAGCCAGTTCGGTGCCAGTACCGAACAACGTTACCTGATGGGCCGCCTTTTCCGAGATCACTACGTAGCCGCCCTTTGCGGACAGGTTTTCGGACCCAGCTTCTTGGCGCAGGGTCGGCGTGCCTTGGCGCGACAACACGATCATGGTCGGCTGGTCTTTCGACCGCAGCGCGATTTCCCAGCACTCGGCGACTTCGACGATATCTGCGGGTCGCATGACGGCCAGGTTCGGAATGGCCCGAACGGCGGCTAGGTGTTCCACCGGCTGGTGGGTTGGCCCGTCCTCGCCAAGACCGATCGAGTCATGGGTCATGATGAAGATGCTGGGGATCTCCATCAGCGCCGCCAGCCGGATCGAGGGCCGGGCGTAGTCGGAGAACTGAAGGAACGTCGCGCCATAGGGGATTGTGCCACCGTGCAGCGCCATGCCGTTCATGACCGCCGCCATGCCATGCTCGCGCACGCCATAGCGTATGTACCGACCGCCGTAGTTCGCGGCAGCCACGTCCTCCATACCGGGCACCAATGTGTTCACCGACCCGGTTAGATCCGCCGACCCGCCAATCATACCCGGTACGATGGCCGTCAGCGTTTCCAATACCTTGCCCGACGCCGCCCGTGTTGCCAGCTTTGGCCGTTCCTCGATCATCGCCGACTTGAAGGCCACGACCTGTTCCGAAAGATCGGTCGGCAAGGCGCGGGCCAGCGAGGCGTCGAAGGAGGTTTTTTGCTCCGCCGGACTGGTCGAATGGCGCATCTCCCAAGCTTCGCGTGCCTCCTTGCCCGCTTGGCCGGCCTGACGCCAGGCATCCATGATGGGGGCTGGAACGTCGAAGGGGGCATGCGGCCAGCCGAGGACTGCGCGGGCCCCTTCGATTTCTTCCTCTCCCAGCGGGCTGCCGTGGGATTTGGCCGAACCGGCCTTGGTTGGCGCGCCAAACCCGATGGTCGTCCGGCAGCAAATCAGGGAAGGCTTGTTGCTTTCCTTGGCCGCCTGAATGGCCTCGGCAATTTGGTCGTGATCGTGGCCATCGATAACCCGAGCCTCCCAGCCATAGGCCTCGAACCGCTTGACCGAGTCATCTGAGAAGGCCAGATCGGTGGAGCCATCGATCGAGATACCGTTGTCGTCGTACAGGACGATCAGCCGGTCGAGCCCCAGATGGCCGGCCAGAGAGCAGGCCTCGTGGCTGACGCCTTCCATCAAATCGCCGTCGCTGGCGATGACATAGGTGTGGTGATCGACCAGATCGTCGCCGAAGCGGGCATTCATCAGCCGCTCGCCCAGCGCGAAGCCCACCGCCGTGGAAATTCCCTGGCCCAGCGGTCCGGTCGTCATCTCGATACCGCACTCGACATCCACTTCGGGGTGTCCCGCCGTTAGGTAGCCGATCTGGCGGAAATTCTTGATCTGATCGAGCGTCATACGCTCGTAGCCAGTCAGATAGGCAAGGGCGTAGATCAGCATCGAACCGTGGCCGGCAGACAGGATAAAGCGGTCGCGGTCGGGCCATTCAGGCTTGCTGGCATCGTATTTCAGAAACTGGCTGAACAGCACAGTAGCCACATCGGCCATGCCCATGGGCATGCCCGGATGGCCGCTTGCCGCCTTTTGCACCGCATCCATTGCCAGGGCGCGAATAGCGTTGGCCATATCCTGGCCGTTGACGCTGTTTTCGGTTTCGACAGCCTCGCTGGTCGCACTGGCCATGAATGTCCCCTTAGGTCTTTACGCAATTTTTCAGGAATAGGCCGCAGGCCGCGGCGCCGGGACCTTGCAATCGAAGGCAATGCCCGTCAACCGGCAGATCGAGATACCTGCTCCAGGGAATTGTCACGGCTAACGGACTCGACGGCCAGCTACTAGCGCTAGTAGGTTGACCGATCGTGAGTCTAGGAGAATGGAATGTCCGCTGTTAGCCAGGAGATAAATCGCCTTGCCGCAGCCATCGATCGATTGGAAAAGGCTGTGGCCGCCCAAGGGGCCAAGCCTGCGCCCGACGCTGGCGAGCAGCGGCGCGCGATTTACGCGGAAATCTCCAAATCGGCCAAACCGGTCGAAGAACGTGTAGACAAAGCCATTGAGCAACTTGAAATGTTGCTGGGTGAGCGCGCTCAAGGCTGAAATACGCTTAAGAAAATGCCGTTGATTGAACGGTTATCCTCAACAAGAACCTGTTCATAATCGCCCAACCCGTTGCAATTCTTGGCAACAGGTCGAGAATTGCTTAGTGTTGAACGCGAATTGCTCAGTATCGGTCCGATTGGAGGCCCGAAAACTTTGCCACAAATAGAAATATCGCTGAACGGTCGTCGCTATCCGGTAGCTTGCCAAGCCGGGGAGGAAGACCGTGTCCGATCCGTCGCCGCCTTTGTCGACAGCCGCCTGGCCGAATTGAAGGCCAGCGCCGTCCACGCCAGCGACACCCAGTTGCTTGTCATGGCCAGCCTGTTGCTGGCCGACGAGTTGTTCGACATGCGCGAGCAAATCAAGGACGGGCTGGTCGGCGACGATCAGGAACTTGCGGGCATGATCGCCCGTCTAACGGGGCAGGTTGAGAGCCTCACCAGCCGCATCGACGGCAAGGCATAATTGATCATTCATCGCTGATTGATTGCTCTGTGGCAAAACAGGGCTTGGAAGCAAGCCGCCCATGTCCCAATTATGGCTGCGTGGGGCTGCGCGGTGCGTTAGGTAGCAAGAGCCCGGGGGCCTTTCTCAACCTCTCGGGAGCTGTCCCTGCCGGAATCGAGGTTTCGGTATATGGCGCCCACCTGCTTAGGCAGGTCCCACGAGGTATCTTCAATCCGACGGCCGGCGCGGCTCCACTCAACTCACTTTCATGACGATCACGCAAAAAAAGCGCGAACTACGTGCCCTGGCGAGGGCCAAACGGGCCGGTGCCCACAGGTCCGTGGGCGACATAGGCGCGCGGCTTGCCGATAACTTCATGGACTGGGCCAAGAAGTCGCTGCCTTCGGATCGCACCGTGTCCGGCTATCATCCGATTGGTGTCGAAGCGGACGTCATGCCGCTGATGACATCACTTGGAAGCCGCGGACAACCGCTTTGCCTGCCGACGACCATCGGGCGAGACAAACCACTGGTCTTCAGATCTTGGGTACCGGGCGACCACTTGGTTTCGGGGGCCCATGACATTCTCGAGCCGCCGGATACTTCGCCGGTCGTTGTCCCGGACCTGATGCTCATTCCCCTTTTGGCGTTTGACTTGGCAGGCGGTCGCTTGGGCTATGGGGCTGGGCATTACGACCGAACATTGGCGGGGTTGTCAGATACCTCGCCGCTGAAGATTGGTGTTGCCTATGCCGGGCAAAGAGTCGATGCCGTGCCGATGGACGCGACGGACCAACATCTCGACGCGGTGCTTACCGAATATGGGCTCGCCTGGTTTGAACAGCGCGGGTCGGTGACGGGGACTGCATGAGGGTTCTGTTTCTCGGCGATGTCGTCGGTCGGTGTGGTCGCACGGCGGTCCATGAGGCGCTGCCCCGGTTGCGGCGCGAGCTGAAACTCGATTTCGTCATTATCAATGTTGAGAACTCGGCTGGCGGATTCGGCGTGACATCCACCATCGCGCGGGAGTTTTTCGAGTCCGGGGCGGACTGCTTGACGACCGGAAACCACGTGTGGGACCAGCGGGAGATTCTTTCTTACATCGATCATGAACCTCGGCTGCTGCGTCCGGCCAATTTCCCTTCCGGAACACCCGGCAGGGGGGCCGGCCTGTATGATTTGCCGGATGGGCGGCGTGTCTTCGTTGCCAATGTTATGGCGCGCCTATTCATGGACCCATTAGATGACCCGTTCGCGTGTGTTGACCAGTTGTTGGATGGGCTGGAACTCGGTCGCGAGGCGGATTGTGCCGTGATCGATTTCCACGGCGAGGCGACATCGGAAAAGATCGCGATGGGGCATTATCTGGATGGCCGGGTCAGCTTGGTTGTCGGCACCCACACCCATGTGCCGACCAGCGATTTGCGAATTTTGCGAGGTGGAACGGCGTATCAATCTGATGCAGGTATGTGCGGCGATTACGAAAGCGTTCTGGGCATGAAGAAAGGTCCAGCGATCGACCGGTTTGTGAAAAAGCTTCCTGGTGAGCGGTTGAGCGCGGCGGAGGGGGTAGCCTCGCTCTGTGGTGTCGTGATCGAAACCGATGCGAAATCGGGCCAGGCAATCCGGGCTGAGCGGCTGCAATTGGGCGGCGTTCTTGAGCAGGTTTGGCCCAAGGGTCTGGCGGCAGAACCGGGCTGACGGCTGGCCAGGCGCGGCTGTGTCGGCTAGAGCACTTTCAACAATTACCGGCTCGTTTGACCGTCATTTCGCGTTCTCCGGCAAGACGGACGCAACGCTGTCCGGAGGGCGCAAAATGCCGGCCTCCGGTGGGCCAAATCAGCCCATCCGCTGCGTTGCAGCGCTTGCCCGATGCGCTGCATCGCGCTGCACACCGCGCCTGACGGAATGACCTGATTTGGCTCCATCAAACGAGCCGGTAATTGTTGAAAGTGCTCTAGACAATCGCAACGGTCGCGGGTGACATTGCGCCCCGACCTCGATCCAATCATGTGACGACGACGATGGCAGGACATTCCCAATTTAAGAACATCATGTATCGGAAGGGCGCGCAGGATGCCAAGCGCGCCAAGGTGTTCACAAAGCTGATCCGCGAAATCGTGGTCGCGGCCAAGATCAACACCGATCCGGACAGCAATCCGAGGCTGCGTTCGGCTCTCGCGGCCGCGCGGGCGGCCAACATGCCCAAGGACAATATCGCCAGGGCGATCAAGAAGGCAGAGGGCGGCGATGGTGGCGATTCCTACGAGGAAGTACGCTACGAAGGCTACGGCTCCGGCGGTGTCGCGATCATCGTGGATGTGTTGACAGATAATCGAAACCGCACGGCTGCCGAAATCCGGTCCGCCTTCAACAAGTTCAACGGCTCCCTGGGCGAAACCAATTCGGTCAGCTTCATGTTCGACCGGCTGGGCGAGGTCAGCTATCCGGCCGAAACCGCCGATGCGGATGATATGTTCGAGGCTGCGCTGGAAGCAGGTGCCCAGGATGTGGAATCGACGGATGACGGCCATACCATCATCACGGCCATGGACGATTTTTCCGCGGTGCGCGATGCTCTTGAACAGCGATTCGGCGATGCGGCCGGCGCCGGACTAACCTGGCGGCCGCAAACGACGGTCGCAATCGACGAGGGCACGGCCGAGACCGTGCTTAAGCTGATCGACGTGCTGAACGATAATGATGATGTGCAGCGGGTCTCGGCGAATTTCGAAGTTGACGATGCGGTCCTGGCTAAGCTGACCGCATAGCGAGGGACAGATGCCATGGCGGGCAAACGGCGGGATGCCATCCGCATTCTCGGGTTAGACCCGGGACTTGTCCGCACTGGCTGGGGCGTAATCGAAGTTGGATCTGGGCGACTAAGCCACGTCGCCCATGGGGTCGTAGCGCCGGATACCCGCTTACCCATGGCCCGTCGTTTGCTGGCGCTGGATGAAGGCCTATCAGAGATCATAGGCCGATTTGATCCCGACGAAGCGGCAGTTGAAGAAACCTTCGTCAACAAAAACCCGACATCGACGCTGAAGCTGGGCATGGCGCGGGGCATCGCCGTCATGGCTCCTGCGAAAGCCGGCCTGCCTGTTGGTGAATACGCGGCAAACCACATCAAGAGTTCGGTGGTCGGAGCCGGGCATGCCTCGAAAGAGCAGGTGATGGCGATGGTCGGCCACCTGTTGCCGGGCTGCGGCGACATCGGCAGCGATGCGGCCGACGCCCTTGCGGTGGCGATCTGTCATGGCCACCACCGGGAAACCGATCGCCGTGTGTCCGCGTCGGTGCGGAGCCCGGCCGCGTGATTGGAAAGCTTACGGGAACAGTCGATCGGGTTACGCAAGAAGGCCTGATCTTGGATGTGGGCGGCGTCGGCTATGTCGTGTTTGCCTCAGCGGTGACCAGCCGTGGATTGTCGGCGGGTAGTGCGGCCAGCTTGTTGATCGAAACCCATATCCGCGAAGATCACATTCACCTATTCGGCTTCGCCAGCGCAGCGGAGCAGGATTGGTTTCGGTTGCTGACCAGTGTCCAAGGCGTCGGAGGTCGGGTCGCGCTGTCGATCTTGTCGGTCCTCGCACCTGACGAGCTTGCGCTGGCCATCGCTGCGCAGGACAAGCGTGCTTTGACGCGCGCCGATGGCGTTGGACCAAGGCTGGCAAGTCGGATTACCAGCGAACTGAAAGACCGGGCAGGGGCGGCGACCCTCTCGCCTGTGTCCCAAACACCCGGCGTGGCGGCGGCGCCGGCCGGTGTCGTCAGCGAAGCGGTCTCAGCCCTAGTCAATCTCGGCTTTGACCGATCGGCGGCCATGAGCGCGGTCAGCAAAGCTCAAGGAGCGTTATCGGCGGATAATGCCGATAATCTCGATGCGGTTCTGCCGGCAGCGCTTAAGGAGCTGGGACGGTGAGCGAGCTGAACCCGGCCGATCGCCTTATCGAAGGCACGCAAAAGCCTGAGGACGCTGCGGATGTGAGCCTGCGTCCTCTCACGATCACTGAGTTCATTGGCCAGCGGGAAGTGACGGAAAACCTGTCCGTCTTTGTTGCGGCAGCCCGCTCGCGCGGCGAAGCGTTGGACCATGTGTTGGTTCATGGCCCGCCGGGGTTGGGCAAGACGACGCTTGCCCAGATTGTCGCGCGGGAGTTGGGGGTCGGGTTCCGGGCGACTTCTGGGCCGGTTCTGGCCAAGGCTGGCGATCTGGCGGCCATTTTGACCAACCTTCAGCCCCTGGACGTGCTGTTCATCGATGAAATCCATCGTCTCAACCCGGCGGTGGAGGAAATCCTCTATCCAGCCATGGAGGATTTTCAGCTCGATCTGATCATCGGTGAAGGACCGGCAGCTCGATCGGTGCGTATCGATCTTCCACCCTTCACCTTGGTGGCCGCGACGACTCGATCGGGGTTGATCACAACGCCGCTGCGCGACCGGTTCGGTATTCCGTTGCGTTTGGATTTTTACGATACGGACGATCTGTCGCGGATTGTCGCACGCGGGGCGGCAAAGCTTGGCTGTGAGTTGTCGCCGGAAGGTGCGCGAGAGATTGCGCACCGGGCTCGCGGTACGCCCCGGATTGCCGGCCGCCTTCTGCGGCGCGTTCGAGATTTTGCTGGCGTTGCAGGACACACGACCATTGATGCCGCTGTCGCCGATTCGGCCCTTGCGCGGCTTGATGTCGATGCGACCGGCCTCGATGCGTTCGACCGAAGATATTTGGCGTTGATCGCTGAACACTATGGCGGCGGGCCAGTGGGCATCGAGACGCTGGCCTCTGCACTTTCTGAGGAGCGGGACACGCTGGAGGACGTCATCGAACCCTATCTCATCCAGCGTGGGCTTGTTCAGCGCACGTCGCGGGGGCGTGTTCTGGCGCGGCTGGGCTACGAAGCGATCGGCCAACAGCAACCGAAACCCGCCAAGCAACTCGATCTGCTGGATGAAAATCCAGATGGCTGAGCATCGATTTCCCGTTCGGGTCTATTGGGAGGATACGGACGCCGGCGGCATTGTCTACCACGCGGCCTATCTCCAGTTTGCCGAACGGGCGCGGTCGGAAATGTTGACCGAACGCGGCGTCGACCAATGGGCGCTTTTGCAGCAGGACGGGTTTGCGCTGACCGTTCGGAAGATGGAGATTGAGTTCGTCTCGCCGGCCCGGCTTGGAGAAAGCCTTGAAGTCGTCACAAAAATCAACCAAACGGGGGGCGCAAGTGTTTGGCTTGAGCAACTCGTACAACGGGGCGGAACTCTCCTAACCCGCCTTATTTTGCAAATCGCGTGTGTCAATCGCCGGGGACGGGCTGTTCGGTTACCGCGCCCTGTGCTTGATGCACTTGGTTAGTTCGTTCTTTAACGAACCGTGTTAACCAATCGGTTCGTTTGCTGGTAGCGGCGTCCTGAAGACACGGGTGCCATTGTTGCCACAAGCCAAACCGGGATCGGGCCTTGGGCCCACGTTCGCAGCGGGATCAGAAGTATGGAAACATCGGTCATCGAATCGCTTCCAGGGGCGGTCGGCGGCGGCAGCATCACGCTTTGGGGGCTGTTCCTCTCGGCCGACCCGGTCGTTAAAGTCGTCATGCTCATGTTGATCGTCGCCTCCATTTGGTGTTGGGCGATCATTTTTGAAAAAATCGTGCGCTTCCGGAAATTGCGCGGCCTCGCCGACGATTTTGAGGACAGCTTCTGGTCGGGCGGGTCGCTGGAGGATCTCTACGATCGCGTCTCAGCAGAGCCGGATGACCCGATGTCGGCCATCTTCTCCGCCGCCATGAAGGAATGGCGCCACGCTAGCGAGCGCGGCATGACCGCGACCGCCCATATGCGGGCCGGCCTTCAACAGCGGATCGACCGCGTGATGCAGGTGACCGAGTCGCGCGAACTTAGCAAGCTCGAGCGCAATATGACCTTCCTGGCATCGGTTGGGGCGACGGCGCCGTTTATCGGCCTGTTCGGCACGGTCTGGGGGATCATGAATTCCTTCACCGCCATCGCCGAGGCGTCGAACACCAGCCTGGCCGTTGTTGCGCCAGGTATTGCCGAGGCGCTGTTCGCAACGGCGCTGGGTCTTTTTGCGGCCATCCCGGCCAGCGCGGCATTCAACAAATTTACCTCAGACCTCTCCCGCTACGCCGACAGAATGTCGACATTTTCCGGCGAGTTTTCCGCCATCTTGTCCCGCTACCTCGAAGAACGGGGGTAGCTCATGGCAATTCTGATCCAGACTCAGGCCGAACGCGAAATTCGAGGCAAGCGGGCTTATCGGCCCGTCGCTGAAATCAACGTCACACCCTTTGTCGACGTGATGCTGGTTTTGCTGATTGTGTTTATGGTGACCGCGCCGTTGCTGACGGTCGGGGTGCCGGTCAATCTGCCAAAGACCTCTGGTGAGCCGATCAGCGAGCAAAACGAGCCGCTGGTCATTTCGGTGACGGAAAACAACGAGGTCTATTTGCAGGAAACCGCTGTTGCGATGGACGATTTGATTCCCTTGCTCGTCGCGGTAACGGAATCGAATCCAGATGTCCGCATCTTTGTGCGAGGCGACAGGACGATTGCCTACGGGACCGTGATGGAGGTGATCGGAACCGTCAACGCGGCGGGCTTTAACCGTGTTGCGTTGGTCGCGGAACCCCTATCGGCCGAAGCCCAGTAAGGCTCCTTGTCTGATCGCCCTTCCGCGGCGATCCGACCAAGCGACCCGGATATGCGGAAAGAACTGACGCTCTCCTGTCTTTTGCATGCCTCGATCGCGGCCTCGCTGATCGTTGGCTTGCCATTGGGGCGTCGGGAACTGCCTGAATTCGGCCCCGCTGTGGGCGTTGAGTTGGTTTCGCCGGCGGAGGTGTCGGAGTTCCTTAAGGGCGAAATCACGACCGATGTGGCCGATTTCGCCGCCGAGTTGCCTGAGCCCCCTGAACCCGAAGAACCGGTTGAAGAACCCGAACCGGATATCCCCCCGCCCGAGGAACCACCGGAGCCCGAACCGCCTCAGCTGGAGGATGTCGCCACCGAGGCGCTCGAGCCCGACGAGACGCTGACGGCGCAGTTGGCGCCCGAAGCGGACTTGCCGGAACCTGAGCCGCTGCCGGAACCCGAGCCGCCAGAACCAGAACCAGAACCTGAACCAGAACCAGAACCTGAGCCAGAACCTGAACCCGAGCCGGAACCCGAACCGGAGCCAGAGCCGGAACCGGAGCCAGAGCCGGAACCTGAACCTGAGCCCGAGCCGGAGCCGGAGCCGGAAGAGGTTGCACAGGCGCCGATCCCCCAGCGCAAACCGGAACCACCACCGGCGCCCGAGCCTGAACCGGTAGAAGAGCCGGAATCCAACCCGCTCGAGGATCTGTTGAACAGGGCGATCGCCGCCAATCAGCCGGCGCCGACACGGCCGGATGGCGGACCAACCGTTCGCCTTTCCAGCGGCGAGGAAGACTTGATCAAGGCTGCCATCAAACAATGCTGGAACGTCGATCCGAATGCGGCAAGGCCGGAGGCCGTCGAAATACGGGCGCAACTCAATCCCGACCTGACGGTTCAGTCAGCCGAGGTGGTTGACCAACGCCGCTATAATTCTGACGCAAATTTCCGGTCTGCTGCAGATCGGGCGTTACGGGCGGTTCGAAACCCGGAATGCCAGCCCTTCCCCCTCACCGCTGAACGCTTCGATGAGGGCGGTGGCGTAATGGTTTTGAATTTTGATCCGGCGACGATGTTCTGATGACTGATGCGTGACGACGATGTGTTAACGCTTGACGGCTAGGCCAACACATCGCAGATGTTTCGGTCACAAAGCGAGATGATGACAAGCCAACATAACCGAGTTGCAATACAGCCCTTGAGGCCGCTGGAAAGTGCGGTATCGGGCTTTATCCCGCTGCCACGGCGTTCCCTATTGGCGTTGGCCGGCGGCGCTGGGCTGACCGGCCTCATTCCCGGTCCGGCCAAGGGCGAGATTCGCGTCGACATCAATGAGGGCATTCTCGACCCACTGCCGATTGCGATTCCGGAATTCTTTGCTGGCGCGGAAGCCAATGTCGAATTGGCTCAACAGATTCCGGCGGTTATTGCCTCGAACTTGCTACGGTCGGGTTTGTTTCGGCCCATCACCGGCTCGAACTTTATCCAAAGCCCCGAAGCGCTGCAGGCCGGTCCGGATTTCGCATCTTGGCGCACCTATCAAGCCCAAGCGCTGGTCTCAGGCCGGGTGGATTCCGAAGCCGATGGCCGCACGCGCGTCGAATTCAGGCTGTGGGACGCGGTCGCGGAAACGCAACTTGTCGGCCTCGCCCTGTCGTCCGACCAGGATCGCTGGCGGCGGATCGCTCACCAGATTTCCGATGCCATCTTCCGCCGGGTGACGGGCGACGAGGGCTACTTCGACACCCGGATTGTCTATATTTCCGAAACCGGCCCGGCCAACCAGCGCACAAAGCGTCTGGCCATGATGGACCAGGATGGCGAGGGCCACCGGTTCCTCACTGACGGCAGTGTCCTGGTGCTGACGCCGCGATTTTCGCCCCGCGTGCAGCAGATCACCTATCTGGCCTACTACAACCGCAAACCGCGCGTGTACCTGTTCGATATCGAATCGGGCCGTCAGGAAGTGTTGGGCGATTTCCCGAACATGTCCTTCGCCCCGCGATTCTCGCCCGATGGTGCCCGCGTGATCATGAGCATGGCGGAATCGGGCAACAGCGACGTTTTCACCATGGATCTGCCAACCCGGCAGCTCCGCCGACTGACGCGGGAACCTGGGATCGAAACCTCGCCGTCCTATTCGCCGGACGGGCGCCAGGTGTGTTTCGAGTCCGATCGTGGTGGCAGTCAGCAAATCTACGTGATGAACGCCGACGGCTCGCAACCGACGCGCATTAGCTTTGGCGAGGGCCGGTATGCCGGGCCGGTTTGGTCTCCGCGTGGCGATTTGATCGCCTTTACGAAGATCTTCCGGGGCCGATTTTACATCGGCGTCATGCGTCCGGACGGCAATGGGGAGAAATTGCTGGCCGACGCCTTTCATGTCGAAGGGCCGACTTGGGCGCCGAACGGCCGTGCAATCATGTATTTCACGCAATCGCCAACCGGCGAGAATGGCTCCCAAGTCGTTCGCCTGGCGGCCATCGACCTTACGGGTCAGCATGGTTGGCAGGTCTCAACCCCATTGGATGGGTCCGATCCCGCCTGGTCGCCCTTGCTTCCTTGAGGCAGGGACGATTAATTATGTTACAAACTGATTCGGTGGTCGTTGTTGTTAGCGTTCTGTAAGGATATGGGCCTAAATAGAGGCGGTCACACGTCCACACCACCGTGTCCTTTCACCGGCCGTCCGGCCTTTCTGGGTTGAGGGAAATGCGCGCCCCAACCAACCAAGCTTCAGGGGAAGAATTATGCGCCTAAAGCTCGTCGCAATCCTTGGCTCCGTTCTGCTGCTCGCCGCGTGCGGCACGTCAGGTGACCAGGTCTCAGCCGTTTCATCCGATGCCGCCCAGACAAGCGGCCCCAGCTATGAGCCGGGATCGGAAGAAGAATTCATCGTGGAAGTGGGTGACCGCGTCTTCTTCGGATACGACGCCTACGACCTTACCACGGAAGCCCAGGACACCTTGTCCCGCCAGGCCGAATGGTTGGCAAGCTACCCCAGCTCTTCGATCTTGGTTGAAGGCCATGCCGACGAGCGCGGCACGCGCGAATACAACCTCGCCCTGGGCGAGCGCCGGGCCAACGCCGTCAAGAATTACCTTGTAGCCCTCGGCGTTGATGCCGGCCGGATCGAAACGATCAGCTATGGCAAGGAACGCCCGGCCGTTGTCGGCAGTAATGAGGGTGCCTGGTCCCGCAACCGCCGGGGCGTCTCGGTCATCAACTGACCTGAGTTGCCTTAGCGTAAGTGGAAGCTTAGTGTCTAAAGGGCGGGCAGCTTTCGGGCTGCCCGCCATATTTATGTCGTCGATGCGCTTTCATTAAGCCGGGGCTGGAGCCTCCAAAGGCCTAACAACGCCATCCTCTTGCCCCGATGCGTGGTCAGTCTTCGGCCCGTGTAAAACCAGGGGGAACCCATGCACGTCTTCCTGCGATCGATTACGCGACCCTTTAGCGCGCTGTCGGTGCTGATCGTCGTTTGGCTCGCGGCTGGGACTGCCTGGAGCCAGACCGACACCTCCGCTGCGAATGTCGCTCGCTTGGAAATCAGGATTTCCGAGCTCGAGCGGCAGATCCGCACCATGACCGGCCAGATCGAGCGGCTTAGCTTTGATCTGCGCCAGGCGAACGATCGGCTTGAGCGTGCTCTGACGGATATCGAGTTTCGGCTAACCAGCCTGGAAGGCGGCCAGCCGTTGCCGCAAACGACAGATGGTGCGGCCGCGACGGGGGCAGGTGCCGCGCAGGCGCCGGTCGCTGCCGCTCAACCGAGTGCCGCCCCTGCCAGCGATCCGCAACTCCAGGCTGGCGAGCCGCAGGTTCTGGGAACGATCACGCGTTCCGGATCGCCCGACGGGCCGATCGCCAATCAAGCTCAGGCCGGTGACGGCGAGCAAGCCGTGGCCGCCGTTCCCGCCAGTCCTGAGAACCAGGTGGCAACGCAATACAACGCCGCGTTCGCCCTGTTGCAGAACCGCGACTACACGGCCGCTGGCGCGGCGTTCACGAGCTTTGTCGACACCTTTCCCGAGCACGCCTTGGCCAGCAATGCCCGCTACTGGATCGGCGAATCCTATTATGCCCAGGGGCAATTCAAGGAAGCGGCCTCCGCCTTTGCTCTTAGCTACCAACAGTATCCGGACGGGGCCAAAGCGCTGGACAGTCTTGTCAAGCTGGGCATGACGTTTGCCGCCATGGGGCAACGCCAGGATGCCTGCGCCACCCTTGGCCAGATCGGGCGCGAATTCCCCGCGGCACCGCAAGGGGTCCGCCGCCGGGTCGCCCAGGAACTTGACCGGCTCCAGTGCGGGTGACGCTGGCAAGCCCCTTCCGTTGATGAGTTCAGCGTCGGCCGGCGCGGTTGACGACAGCGAATTTGCCGGCCTGATGGGCCGGCTGGGACCATTTCCAAAATCCACCGTTGTGGCGGTCGCCGTATCGGGCGGGCCGGACAGTCTGGCCTTGGTTCTTCTTGCCGAGCGCTGGGCTGCCGCGCGTTCTGGACGGCTGCTGGCCTACACCGTGGATCACGGTCTGCGGCCGGAAGCGGCGGATGAGGCCAGGTGCGTGGGAGACATGCTGCGGCAACGCGGCATCGAACATCGCGTTTTGCCGTGGCGGCGCGGTTTGGATGATGCGGCCGGTCAGTCAGCGGCCAGGGATGCACGGTACAGGCTTTTGGTGGAGGCGTGCCGGCAGGACGGCGCCATTCACCTCCTGCTGGGTCATCACCGTGGCGATCAGATCGAAACACTCCTTCAACGCCTGGAGCGGCAGTCAGGTCCGCTGGGACTGGCGGCCATGCAGCCCATCACCGTGCGTCATGGCGTTCGTTTATTGCGCCCCCTGTTGTCGTTGTCGAAAAGCCGGCTTGAAGACACCTGCCGCGTGGCGGGATTGTCGCCCGTCCGGGATCCGACGAACCTCGATGGAAGGTTCGATCGATCGGGACTCCGCCGCCTGCTTGAGGACCGGGACGTCTCGACCCTGGCTGGCCTTGCCGCCTCCGTGCGGCGGGCCGGCGGAATTGCTGCCAGAATCGACTGCCAAGCCAGACGTCTTGCGAAGGGAGCCCTCCGGTTTAGACCCCAGGGCTATGCGTGGCTTGATAAGCAGGCCCTGGTGGGCGTTACGCCCCTGCGCATCCATCACATGTTGTCACGCCTCCTTCAAACTGTCGGAGGTGCCGACTATCTGCGCGGCCAACCCGTTGACGATCTTGCAGACTGGTTGCGGTCAAATGATAAAGAATCACGCGGCATGACGGTGGGGCGGGTGTATGTGCGGCGGGGACGTGAGGCAGCAGGACGTTTAAGATTCCTGTTCTGTCGGGAAGCCGCAAATCTTCCCGAAGTCACCATCGGCCAAGAAGACTCCATCACATGGGATGGGCGTTTTTGCGTTGAAATGAACCGATTATCCAGCCGTGACGGCAGGCTGGCACCGATTGGCGAACTCGGCGGGCAGGCTCTCAAGAAAGTCTGGAATTGCCCGCCGGGGGTCGCGGCAACGCTGCCGGCGCTCTGGCGAGATGGAGAAATAGTTGCCTTGCCACAGTTTTCTTTTCATGATCGGGTTGAATTCGCGGGTAACTTGGCATCATTTGATTGTTTGTGGCTCCCGCGTCGATCTGTCACGAAAAACGCAGTTGATTGGGTGGGCACCTAGTTGGTGGACAAAGCTCCCGTTGTTTGACGGACAGGCAACATTATCTAACTCTCAACCCGACCCTGGTAGGTTTGGCGATTGGTCTATGACCCAAACAGGGCGGTATGACGAGGCGATGGCTCCGTGAATAACATTGGTAAGAATCTCGCTCTTTGGATCATTATCGGGCTGCTTTTGGTTGCCCTGTTCAATCTGTTCCAGAATTCCGGTGGCCGTGGCCCGCAAGCGTCGATTCCGTATAGCGATTTCGTCGCCGAGGTAGAACAGGGCAAAGTCAGCGCCGTCACCATCAAGGGCAAGCAGGTCAGCGGCCAGTTTTCCGATGGGCGCAGCTTCTCCACTTATCTTCCGGATGGCAGCAGCGTCGTCACGCAACTGACGGACGCCGGCGTCCGCGTTTCCGCAGCGCCCGATGACAGCAATGTCCCGTCGCTGTTCAGCATCCTGCTGTCCTGGTTCCCGATGCTTCTGCTGATCGGCGTGTGGATTTTCTTCATGCGCCAGATGCAGGGTGGCGGCGGCAAGGCCATGGGTTTTGGCAAATCCAAAGCCAAGATGCTGACGGAAAAGCAAGGCCGTGTGACCTTCGATGATGTGGCCGGCGTGGACGAGGCCAAGCAGGAACTCGAAGAAATCGTCGAATTCCTCAAGGACCCGCAGAAGTTCCAGCGTCTGGGCGGCAAAATCCCCAAGGGCGTGCTGTTGGTGGGTCCTCCCGGTACCGGTAAAACCTTGATTGCGCGCGCCGTGGCCGGCGAGGCCAGCGTTCCCTTCTTCACCATCTCCGGCTCAGATTTTGTCGAGATGTTCGTTGGTGTCGGCGCCAGCCGCGTCCGCGACATGTTCGAGCAGGGCAAGAAGAACGCCCCCTGCATCATCTTCATCGACGAAATCGACGCAGTCGGCCGCCATCGTGGCGCTGGCTTGGGCGGCGGCAATGACGAGCGCGAACAGACGCTCAACCAGTTGCTGGTGGAGATGGACGGCTTCGAGGCCAATGAGGGCGTGATCCTGATCGCCGCGACCAACCGTCCCGACGTGCTCGACCCGGCCCTGCTGCGTCCCGGCCGTTTCGACCGCCAGGTGGTCGTTCCCAATCCCGACATTCTGGGCCGCGAGAAGATTCTCAAGGTTCATATGCGCAAGGTGCCGCTGGCTGCCGATGTCGACCCGAAGGTCATCGCGCGCGGCACGCCCGGTTTTTCCGGTGCGGATCTGGCCAACCTGGTCAATGAGGCGGCCCTGCTCGCCGCCCGCAAGAACAAGCGTGTTGTGACGCACCTCGAGTTCGAGGAAGCCAAGGACAAGGTGATGATGGGCCCCGAGCGCCGCTCGGCCGTCATGTCCGACGAAGAACGCGAAATGACCGCCTATCACGAGGCCGGTCACGCGATCGTCGCCATTCACACGCCGGCGTCCGATCCGATCCACAAGGCCACGATCATCCCGCGCGGCATGGCCGGCGGCATGGTGGTCCGCCTGCCGGAACGGGATCACACGACCCACACCAAGGAACAGCTGCTCGGCCATATCTGCGTGGCTGCCGGTGGCCGCCTGGCCGAGGAGATCATCTACGGTGAGGAAAAGATCTCAACCGGGGCGTCCAGCGACATCAAACAGGCCACCCAAATCGCCACTCAGATGGTGATGGAATGGGGCATGAGCGACAAGCTTGGCATGCTTCGCTACGCGGCACCGCAGCAGGAAGTTTTCCTGGGCCATTCAGTCTCGCAGAACCAGAATATGTCGGATACCACCCAGGCGCTGGTGGACGGCGAGGTTCGCAGGTTTGTCGATGAAAGCTATGAACTGGCCCGCAAGATCCTGCTCGACAACATCGAACAACTGCACAAGCTGGCCAAGGCGCTGCTGGAGTACGAGACGCTGACCGGCGACGAGATCAACGCTCTCCTGCGCGGTGAGGAGATTGTCCGGCCCGAATCCGAAACGCCGGCGCCGCCACCTCCGCCACGCGCCAGCAAGGGCCGCCGCACCTCGGTTCCCTCGGGCGGTGCCAGCAAGGGCAACATAGGGCCTGAACCGCAAGGCACCTGAGCCTCAAGCACTCGCAACACCGGCCAGGCGGTTACTAGTCCGCCTGGTTCGCGGGGTTTGTGTCCAATCAAGGTCACAGGCCCATTGCTTGGTCGGTATCTCAATCGATGGTAGTCAGACGGGCAAAGCGGATATGCCGCTTGTCTGAACTTCACTCGAGGATTGGCCAGAAATGGCGCGCAAGCTATTCGGCACAGACGGCATTCGGGGCAAAGCCAACATCGGAGCGATGACCCCCGAAAAGGTCTTGTCTGTCGCCCGCGCGGCAGCCGACTATTTCCTGAACGGCAGCCATCGGCATTCCGTTGTTATCGGCAAGGACACGCGTCTGTCCGGCTATTTGATCGAGCCGGCGTTGACCTCGGGGTTCATCTCAATGGGTATGGACGTCGTTCTGGTTGGACCCATGCCAACCCCGGCCGTTGCCGTTTTGACGCGCACACTGCGGGCCGATTTGGGCGTCATGATTTCCGCCTCGCACAACCCGTTCGACGACAACGGAATCAAACTGTTTGGCCCGGACGGCTACAAGCTGTCCGATGAGGTCGAGGCGGAGATCGAGGCGCGCATCGATCACCCCGAATTGCAGCGCCCGACCGGCGCCGACCTTGGGCGCGCGCGGCGGTTGGATGATGAGACCGGTCGCTATATCGAATTCGCCAAGGGTAGCTTTCCGCGCGGACAACGCCTTGACGGCATGAAGATTGTCGTCGACTGCGCGCACGGCGCCGCATACCGGGTGGCGCCCGCCGTCCTGTGGGAGCTGGGCGCGGACGTCGTGTCGATTGGTGTTGAACCCGACGGCACAAACATCAATGACCGTTGCGGCGCCACGGCGCCTGAACGCATGCAAGCTGCCGTGATTGAGCACGGGGCGGATATCGGCATCGCCTTGGATGGCGACGCCGATCGCTTGATCCTGTCCGACGAAAAAGGACAACGGATCGACGGCGATCAGGTCATGGCCTTGATTGCGCGGGGCTGGGCATCCGCCGGAACGCTGGCCGGCGGCGGTCTTGTCGCAACCGTCATGTCCAATCTGGGCTTGGAACGCCATTTGGAAGGGCAGGGGTTAAACCTGCATCGAACACCCGTTGGCGATCGTTACGTGGTCGAGGCAATGCGTCAATGGGGCTTCAATGTTGGCGGCGAGCAATCCGGCCATTTGATCCTGCGCGACTATGCGACGACAGGCGATGGGTTGGTTGCGGCGCTTCAGGTGTTGGCGCTGCTTGGCACCAATGACAAGCCGGCAAGCGAGTTGTGCCGCGTCTTTGAGCCGGTACCGCAAAAACTGCGCAATATCGGATTTGCTCCTGATATCGGCGATCCGCTGGCCGATGCGACGGTCAACCAGGCGATCGAGGACGGCCGGGCACGGTTGGTTGGCGGCCGGATACTGGTGCGCAAATCCGGCACCGAACCGCTGATCCGCATCATGGCCGAGGCCGACGATCCGAGCCTGATCGATCCTGTCGTTGCCGATATTGCAGGCGCGATTGAAGCCCTTGGCCGGGAAAGCCGCGGGTGAGCGGCCAAGATCTCTACTTTGAGGATTTCACTGTCGGTCGGATCTTTCAGGCTGATGGCGTGACCCTAACTGCTGGGCTGATCAGCGAATTTGCCCTCTCCTACGACCCGCAGCCCTTCCATATCGATGTGGAAGCGGCGAAAAAATCCATCTATGGCGGGCAAATCGCCTCGGGTTTTCAAACCCTGGCCATCAGCTTCCGCATGTTCATGCAAACGGGCGCGACGGCGGCGTGCAGTCTGGGCGGACGCGGGATCGACAAGCTTCGTTGGCCGGCGCCGGTTCGCCCAGGAGACACGTTGCGCACGACCGTGACGGTATTGGAGCAGCGGCCCTCAAGTTCGAAGCCGGACCGTGGCACTTGCCGGCTGGGATATGAGACGGTCAACCAGCACGGCGAGATCGTTTTGACCTGCGAAGCCATGCACATCATGGCCCGGCGACGGCCGGCGGTGGACGAACCGGTCGCCGTCTAATTGCTGCACTGCCAAAAAATCAGTTGACCGGAACCGGCTTTCCACTAAACCTCCCGCCCGGGACACGCCCCCCCAACGGGGCGCTCTATTCTGGAAGGGATAGGCTGAATGACAAAGCCGACCGACCGGCCCGCGCGGCCGGAGTTTTCTAGCGGCCCGTGCGCCAAGCGCCCTGGCTGGACGATCGAAGCCCTTGCCGACGCCCATGTCGGCCGCTCACACCGCTCCGCACCCTGTAAAGCCAAAATTTCCGAGGTGATCGACCGCAGCAAGACGCTGCTCGGTCTTCCAAACGACTATCGCCTCGCCGTCGTACCAGCTTCGGACACGGGCGCGGTCGAGATGGCTCTTTGGTCGCTGCTCGGCCCGCGCGGTGTCGATGTCTTGGCTTGGGAAAGCTTCGGCCAGGGTTGGATTTCCGACATCACAAAGCAGCTGAAGCTGAACGACGTCCGCGAAATGGCGGCGCCCTATGGCGAGCTGCCGGATCTTGGCGCCGTATCGCCCGATCGTGATGTCGTCTTTACCTGGAACGGGACGACCTCGGGCGTTCGGGTTCCCAATGGCGACTGGATTGCTGCGGATCGAGCAGGGCTGACCATTTGCGATGCCACCTCGGCCGTGTTCGGCATGGACCTGCCGTACGAAAAACTCGATGTCATCACCTGGTCCTGGCAAAAGGCCCTGGGTGGTGAAGCGGCGCATGGCATGCTGGCCCTGAGCCCGCGCGCGGTGGACCGCCTCGAAAGCCATACCGCGGACCGGCCGCTGCCAAAGATCTTCCGCCTGACAAAGGCAGGCGCCCTGATTGAAGGGACGTTCAAGGGCGCAACGATCAATACCCCCTCCATGCTCGCCGTCGAAGACGCCTTGGACGGTTTGAAGTGGTCCGAGTCGATCGGCGGATTGCCCGCGTTGCAGAAGCGCTCCATGGACAATCTGTCGGCCGTCGCCGACTGGGTATCCAAAACTGACTGGGTCGACTTCCTGGCCGCCGATCCAGCCATTCGGTCCAGCACGTCAATCTGTTTAAAGATTGTCGATCCAACGCTTACCGGATTGGACGACGCGACGGTCGCGTCGGTTCCCAAACGCATTACGTCGCTGTTGGATGAAGAGGGCGTCGCGTACGACATCTCAAACCACCGCGATGCCCCGCCAGGCTTGCGCATTTGGGGCGGCCCGACAGTCGAGACGTCCGACATCGTCGCGCTGCTGCCGTGGTTGGATTGGGCCTATCGGACTGTTTGCGACGAGCTGCCCAAAGCCGCCTAACCCTTTGACAGGACTTACATGTGGGGCACTTTGTCCCTCTCAAGGATACAATCCATGCCGCGCGTACTGATCGCCGACAAACTAAGCCCGCGTGCCGCGGAGATCTTCGCCAGCCGGGGCGTTGACGCCGACGTAAAGGTCGGTCTTTCGAAGGAAGAGTTGGCCGACATCATTGGCGGCTATGACGGCTTGGCCGTCCGGTCCGCGACCAAGGTGACTCCCAAAGTTCTCGACCGCGCCAAATCCCTGAAGGTTGTCGGCCGGGCCGGCATTGGCGTTGACAACATTGACGTTCCGGCCGCGACGGCCAAGGGGGTGGTGGTGATGAACACGCCCTTCGGCAACTCCATCACCACGGCCGAGCACGCTATCTCCATGATGATGGCGGTAGCGCGTCAGATCCCCACAGCCAATGCCTCGACCCATGACGGCAAATGGGAAAAATCCCGCTTCATGGGCGTTGAGCTGTTTGGCAAGACACTGGGTATCTTCGGCTGCGGCAATATCGGCTCCATCGTCGCCGACCGGGCTATTGGCCTGAAGATGAAGGTTATCGCGTACGACCCTTATCTTTCTGCTGCCAGAGCGACAGAGATCGGCGTTGAGAAGGTCGAGCTGGACGAGCTGTTCACTCGGGCGGATTTCCTGACGCTTCATACCCCCTTGACCGATGAAACGCGCGGCGTGGTCAATGCCGAAACGATGGCGAAGATGAAACGCGGTGCGCGCATCATCAATTGCGCACGCGGCGGCTTGGTCGATGAAGAGGCCCTCAAGGATGCCCTCGATACCGGGCAGATCGCTGCCGCCGCTTTGGATGTATTCTCCCAAGAACCGGCCAAGGAACACCCGCTATTCGGCTACGACAATGTCGTTTGCACGCCCCACCTCGGTGCCAGCACGAATGAAGCACAGGAAAACGTCGCCATTCAGGTTGCCGAACAGATGGCCGACTTCCTGCTGACCGGTGCGGTGACCAACGCCCTCAACATGGCTTCGGTCAGCGCGCAGGAGGCGCCGAAGCTGCGGCCCTATCTGCGGCTGGCGGACCAGTTGGGCAGTCTCGCAGGTCAGATTACCGAAAGCGCCATTCGCAGCGTGACGATCGAATGCTGCGGTCAGGCTGCCGAACTCAACATGAAACCGATCACGGGGGCGATCCTGACCGGCCTGTTGCGTCCCTCGCTCGAAACCGTCAACGCGGTGTCGGCGCCGGTCATTGCGCGGGAACGGGATATTCGTATCGTCGAATCCCAGTGCGACAGCGCGGGCGACTATCACACGCTCATTCGGTTGACCGTCGAAACCGAGAACCGCACCAGGTCGACGGCGGGTTCGTTAATTGGTGGCGAGCTGCCTCGCGTCGTCGAAATCGAAGGGATCGCGATGGAGCTGGAACTCAGCCCGAATATGCTCTTCGTGCGCAACCAGGATCGGCCGGGCCTTATCGGTCGCCTGGGGACCGTCATTGCCGACAGCGAGATCAACATCGCCGACTTCAGACTGGGACGAAAATCAGTTGGCGGCGATGCCCTGGCCCTGGTCAGCGTCGATGGTCCGGTACCCAGCGATGTTATTGAACAGGTTGACGCCTTGCCGAATGTAGTGCGAGTTCACGCACTACGGTTTTAGGCGATCCACTGGAAGAAAGTGTGAGTGACTTGGGTGAAACTCCCAGCCGGGCGCTGTTGCCGCCCGGATTTTCCGATACGTTGACACCGCATGCCGGTCACGAGGCGGCGGCCGTCACGAGCATTCTGGGGCATTTCGCGGCGCACGGGTTCCTCCAAGTAAAGCCGCCGCTGGTCGAATTTGAAGAAACGCTGTTCAGTGGGATCGGCGCGGCCAAGCGGGACCAATCCTTTCGGGTGATGGATCCGGTCAGCCACCGGATGCTGGCCATCCGGCCAGACATGACGGTGCAGATCGCCCGGATGGCGGCCTCCCGCCTGGCATCCGCGCCACGGCCGCTGCGGCTTAGCTATGCCGGTCAGGTATTGCGCGTCACGGCCGGCCAGGTGAGACCTGAACGGCAGTTCACCCAGCTTGGCGCCGAAATCATTGGTGCCCAAGGCAAACAGGTTGATACCCACATCATCGCGCTTGCCGTGCAGGCGCTTGAGCGGGCGGGGATCGAAGGGGTCAGCGTCGATCTGACGCTGCCCGGGCTTGTCGGCGTGGTTGCGCCTGACCTGGCAGATCCCGAAAGCCGGACCAGTCCCCTTGCTGCGGCCGTTGAAGGCAAGGATGTCGGCGCCGTTGCAGATCTTGCAGGGTCGGCAGCCGATCTGCTGGTGGCGCTGATCGATTCAAGCGGCCCGGCGTCGGAGGCGCTTGAGGTCGTCCGCCGCCTTAAGCTTCCGGACGAGGGCAAGGCAATGCTCGACCGGCTTTCGACGACGGTAGATGGCTTGCTGAAGCACCTCCCAGACATCGTTCTGACCGTCGATTTTGTTGAGCGGCGAGGCTTTGAATATCAAACTGGCATCGGCTTTACCCTGTTTGCCCGGAACCTTCGGGAGGAGCTCGGTCGCGGCGGTAGCTATCAGGCGGGGCTGGAATTCGGACATTCCGAGCCCGCCACCGGTGTCAGCCTGTTCATGGACTCGATCCTGCGCGGCTTGCCAGAATCCGCATCGGACAGGAAACTGCTCGTGCCGGGAGATCTGCCGGTCAGCGAGGCGGAACGACTTCATACCCAAGGTTGGATGACCATCCATGTGTTGGACGGATCGCAGCCAGGCCCGGATTTGGCGCGTGACCAGGGCTGCAGCCACTATTTTGCGGACGGTCAACTCCACCCAGTAGAAGGTTAGCTAAAAATGGCCAATGTAACCGTCGTCGGTTCGCAGTGGGGTGACGAAGGCAAGGGCAAAATCGTCGACTGGCTGTGCGAACGCGCGGACGTCGTGGTGCGCTTCCAGGGGGGGCATAATGCCGGCCACACGCTTGTCATCGACGGCGAAACCTACAAGCTTAGCCTGTTGCCCTCCGGGGTCGTGCGACCTGGTACGACATCGATCATCGGCAACGGTGTGGTCGTTGACCCCTGGGCTCTGCTCGATGAAATCGATCGTCTGACGGCGCAGGGATTGACGATCAATCCCGATAATTTGGTGATTGCGGAGAACGCCACCCTCATTCTCCCGGTCCACCGGATGGTCGATCAGGCATCGGAGAGGGCTCGGGGAAACCAGCCGATCGGCACGACGGGCCGCGGCATAGGGCCTGCTTATGAAGACAAGGTGGCAAGGCGCGCCATTCGCCTATGTGATTTGGCTGAGCCCGATACGCTTCGCGAAAAGCTGGACCATCTGCTCCGCTACCGCAATGCGTTGCTAAAAGCCTTTGGTGCCGAACAGGCCAATGCTGCCGCCATGCATGCGGAGCTGCTGTCCGTTGCAGACCGTGTGCTGCCCTATTGCGGGGTCGCCTGGCAGAAACTCGATACCCTACGTAAGGCGGGTAAGAGAATCCTGTTCGAAGGCGCCCAGGGTGCGATGCTCGACGTTGACCATGGTACCTATCCTTATGTCACCTCCTCAAACACGGTTGGGGGCCATGCGGCGGCCGGCAGCGGCATGGGCAGCGCGGCGCTCGATTATGTGCTGGGCATCACCAAGGCGTACACCACGCGTGTCGGTGCCGGACCGTTCCCAACTGAGGAGGAGAGCCCGATTGGCGAACTCATCGGTCAGCGCGGTCACGAGTTCGGAACAGTCACGGGACGCAGGCGGCGGTGCGGCTGGTTTGATGCGGTTTTGGTGCGCCAGGCGATCAAAGTGTCCGGGATCCACGGAATTGCCCTGACCAAGCTCGATGTGTTGGATGGAATCGGCGATCTGCGTTTGTGCGTCGCCTATGAGGGGCCAGACGGCCAGAAGATGGACCGTCTTCCAGCCGGTCACCGGGCCCAGGCTGCCATAACCCCGATCTATGAGACAATTGAGGGGTGGACGGACAGCACGCGTGGCGCCCGCAGCTGGTCGCAGCTTCCTGCCGCGGCCATCAAATACATCCGCCGCATTGAGGAGCTGATCGAAGCGCCTGTAACGCTGTTGTCGACCAGTCCTGAGCGGGAGGACACGATCCTGGTGCAGGATCCCTTCGTCGCTTAGGCGTTTCCGTACTGAGAGCTTAACCATTCGTTTCTTGGTGTTTGCTTTAACGGATCCATCACTTCAGATGGCCGCCAAACACCAAGTCAATGACCGACGAGTCGCTTTCAGATTTCATAGCGGGTGAAGGCCCCGCCGGCGCGGCAGAAAGCGAGTCGCCAAACCCCGGCGCGCCCCCGTCTAACGATGACCCCGGCGACGCCCAGGCAGATCGCGTAGGGCAGATTGACGCACCCCCTGTTTGGCAAGACACAATCACGTTCGACCGAAACGCGCGCCTGTACGAGTTCGACACTTCTTTCGCTGATGCCTATTCCGGCTGGCACGAATCCGCCATGGGCAGCGACGTGGTTGTGCTCGTCAGCACGAGCGGTATGCCCTTCAGGATGGATTTGGCGAGCGCCCTTCGCGCGGCTGACAAAACTTACATCCTGCCGCTGCTCGAGGCTGGCGCCGTTCGCGAGCCAAAGAACGATAAGCCTGTTCCGGCGCTTTGTTACCTGCGGCCCAAGGGCAACCCCCTGGTGGAAAGCACCGAAATACCCTTTGCGCCGCTTAGGGACGACTTGATCATCCGCGACGTCATCACGCCGATGGTGCACGCCCTGGATGATCTGCGCAATCGGCGTATCTTTCACGGTCGAATCAACCCGGCGAACATGTTTCGGCGCGAGGGCCAGACCGGCGTTGTCCAGCTTGGCGATTGCATCGCCGGCCCGCCGGGCTATGACCAACCGCTGGCATTCGAAACGATCAATCGTTGCATGGCCGATCCAATCGGCAAAGGCGCCGGGACGATCGCCGATGATCTGTACGCTCTTGGTGTCTCCATCGCGGTTCTATGCTTAGGTGAGGATCCTTTCGCGCAATTCCCATCCGAGGTGATTGTCGAAAAGAAGCTGGCAAAAGGCACCTACGCGGCCCTCATCGGCCAGAAACGCATCCCATCCAAGCTGATGGAGCCGGTACGGGGTCTATTGACCGACGACGCAGCCGCCCGCTGGCAGTTGGATGATCTGAGTCTTTGGCTCAGCGGACGGCGGCTTAGCCCCAAACAGGCGACGACCCCGACCAGGGCCAGCAGGCCGATCCGGTTTGGCGATCAATCTCATTCAACGGTCAAGTCGCTGGCAGATGCCTTGTCGTCCGACGTGCCGGCGGCGATCGAATTGCTGGACGACGGCCGGCTGGATGCCTGGATCAGACGAACCATCGGTGACGAGCAGCTGGCTGAAAGCGTCGAAAATGTTTCGACCGTCGGCGGCTCCCGCGCCTTCAGGGACGAAAGGCGGGTTGCCCGGGTTTCCTTTGTCTTGGATGGTGAGGGGCCGATCAGATATCGCGGCCGCTCAGTGATGCCCGATGGCATTGGCTGGACAATGGCCGAGGCGCACGTCAAAGGCCGGCCGCTGAATGAAATTGCGGACTTTATTGAAAGTGGTCTGGTCGTCGCCTGGTTCGAAAGTCAAGGCGAGGAACGGGCCAACCGTATTGCCTGGTGCAAGGCGTTCGAGCGTCATCGAAGCAACCTTCTGGACCAGTCGCTCGGCGTGGGGGTCGAACGGACGCTCTATGACCTGAATCCGGATCTAACCTGTCAGAGTCCGCTTCTAGACGAATTCTACGTACCGGACGTTCCGGATCTGGTCAGGGCCCTTGAACAGATTGCGAGCCGTGCTGAACGGCCGCCCGACCTCATCGACCGCCACATTGCGGCCTTTATGTTATCCAGGAACCCCCGGATCACCTCGCTTCCGCTTCGCCAGCTATCGAACCCGGACAGCCCTGCCGAACGCGGAATAGCTGTTTTGACACAATTCGCCGACCTGCAAAGGCAAACTGGCATCAAGCTCCTGCCCAACTTGGCCAACTGGGTCGTCTCACAGCTGGAACCGGTTCTTGACGAGTTGTTCAGCCACAAGTTGCGCACCAGAACCAAAGACGCGCTTCTCGAATGCGCCTCGCGTGGCAGTATTCCCGAAATGCTGGTTGCCGCTCGCAACAAAGAAGTCATCGTAGGGGACAAGGCCGCCTTCGCCGCCGCTCAACGTGAATACTGGGTGAACGAAGAAATGGCGCGGCGAAAAGAGGATGAATTGAAGAACTGCCGCGACTTTGCGCTGACGGCAGGCCATCAGTATGCCGTCGTCGTTTCGGGACTGCTGGCAGTCACAACGCTGGCCACCGTCGTCTTGCAGCGCTTGATGTAAACAGGGACCATTCGTCAGATGAGCGCAACAGAGCAAGGCCAGGGACCAAACTTAGCCAAGCAGCGAAAAGCCAAACAGCGAATGGTCAGCATCATCATGCTTGCTGCGTTCGTGGCCATTGTCCTGCCCGCCACAGGTTTGCTCGTCGCGCTGGGAATGCTGCCGACATTCGTCTCCATGCTGACGGAACGGCGGCACCGTGAAATGGCGGCCCTGTCGGTCGGTTCCCTGAACGCGGTTGGGTTGTTGCCACCGCTTTTCGACCTCTGGCGAACCGGCCATACGGTAGGCAACGCGCTCGATATCCTGTTCGAGCCCTTTTCACTTCTGTTCATCCTGGGGGCTTCGGCCGTTGGCTCGGCCTGCTATCATGGGTTGCCGCAGATGATCGAGGCGGCGATGACTTATCAAGGCCAGCGCTCTCTCCGCCGATATCGCGGCACGCAGGAACGCATCCTGGAAGAATGGGGCCAATCGATCCTGGACCGAAAAGCCATGGCAAAGGACAAGAGATCCTCGCTGGATTGACGTTGGTTGCGATCTACGCGGGAAACAGCCGCCGCAACGCTCGAGGCAAGGAGGGCCGTCAACGGATGGCAGATTTTCGCCTTGCGGCGTGTTGGTTCGCTTACCGCAGCCCTTCGTTGATACTGTTGAGAACTCGGCTACCGGGGCAAAGGTCGTCTTTGCCCATGCTGTTCAGGGGTTTGGTAGCAAGTTCCAGCGTCTGATTGAGATCTTGCGAATTCGGATCGAGGTATAGAAGTCCGGTAAGAACCTTCCCGGCGCCATTGGCAGCTTGTAGGGCCATCAGGGCGTCTTCGCGGCTGTCCGGGCTGTAATCCTTGCTCGCTTTGTGCAGGTGGATGATCGAACCGTCATGCAAGGTTACCGCCTGACTTGACCCCTCTTTGTACTGCGTTCGGATCTCGTCATACATCGGCACAAAATCAACCGGCATGGCATCCAGGTTTTCGCGGGTCGCCTGATAGCTCTTGGTGGAGCCGACATGGTTGGCGAACGTCACGCAGGGCGACACGACATCGATGAAGGCAAAGCCCTTGTGCGCCATCGCAGCGCGGATCAGCGGTTCCAGCTGCTCCTTGTCCCCGGAAAAGCTGCGTGCGACGAAACTTGCGCCTTGCAAGACCGCCAGGCTAGCCAGATCGATGGCATCAAACCGGTTCTCGCCGCCGTATTTGCTGACCGATCCCAGATCGGCGGTGGCGCTGTCCTGACCCTTAGTCAGCCCATAACAGCCATTGTTGGCAACGATATAGGTCATGTTGACGTTACGCCGGATCAGGTGGACGAACTGGCCCATTCCAATGGAGGCCGTGTCGCCGTCGCCCGACACACCAAGATAGATCAGATCGCGGTTTGCGACGCTTGCCCCCGTGGCCACCGAAGGCATGCGCCCGTGCACGGAATTGAACCCGTGGCTCTTGCCCAGAAAATAGGTGGGCATCTTCGATGAACAACCGATGCCGGAAAGCTTGGCGATGCGGTGCGGGGGGATGTCGGACAAAAAGCAGGCATTCCGTACTGCCGCTGATATGCTGTCATGTCCGCAACCCGCGCATAGGGTCGAGATCGAGCCATCATAATCGGCGACCGTATAGCCAAGTTTGTTTGTCGGCAGATTCGGGTGGCGGAAATTCGGCTTGTAATAGGACATTAGGCGGTCACCGGATGCAGCTTGACGATGTCGGCGCTTTTGGTGTTCAGCGCCTGACGAATTTGCCTGGCAATCGAGCGCGCCGTGATCGGCGTGCCGGAATAGTTCAAAACCGAGGTCAGCTTGTCAGGCGCGATGTGGCACTCATTCATGATCAGTTGCCGCATCTGCCCGTCGCGATTTTGTTCGATCACGAACACGATGTCGTGGTCATGCACGAACGCATCCAAGCTTTCGTGAAATGGAAACGCGCGGATACGCATAACATCGATCGGAAAGCCCTCCTCGGCCAGGATTTCGACGGCCTCATACGAGGGTGACGCCGAGGTGCCGAAGAACAAGGCGCCGAGATTAAGGTCGGTTTTTGGATCCTTCACCGGGATCGGGTCGTGGACCTTGGGCTGCGGGACATAGGACTTTGCCGTTTCGAACTTACGCAACAGACGATCAACGTTCTTGACGTAATCCTCGCCCTTCTCGGAATAGATCGCCATTTCGTCTTTCGATGATCCCCGGGTGAAGAACGCCCCCTTGTCGGGGTGCGTGCCGGGCAGGGTGCGGTAGCAAATTCCGTCGCCATCCAGATCGAGGTAACGTCCCCAGATCTCCGCGTTATCCAGCGCCTCGGCGTCCATAACCTTTCCGCGGCGCATTTCGTAGCTGTCGTCCCATTCAAGCGGCGGCGACATCCAGTCATTCATGCCCAGATCCAGATCGGACATCATGATCACGGGAGTCTGCAGCTCCTCGGCCAGGTCGAACGCCTGCACCGTCATGTCGAAACATTCCCGCGGCGTGGCCGGGAACAGCAGGACATGCTTGGTATCACCGTGGCTAGCATAGGCGGCGGCCAGAATATCGGACTGCTGGCTCCGGGTCGGCATGCCGGTCGATGGCCCGGACCGCTGAACGTCGATCAGGACGACAGGCAGTTCGGCGAAATAGGCCAGGCCCAGGAACTCGCTCATCAGTGAGAGGCCGGGACCCGAGGTCGCCGTAAAGGCCCGCGCGCCGTTCCAGCTTGCCCCCACCACGATGCCCATCGCCGCCAGCTCGTCTTCCGCCTGAACGATGGCGAAGTTCCGCTTGCCGGTGCCGGCGTCGATCCGCATCCGTTCGGCGTATTTCGAAAACGCATCCACCACGGAGGTCGAGGGGGTGATCGGGTACCAGGCGGCAACGGTCGCCCCGCCGTAGATCGCCCCAAGCGCCGCGGCCGTATTGCCGTTCATCAGGATATGCTCGCTTTCGCGGATATGCGGCGCATCGTTGATTTTGGGATCCAGCCGGATCGGCAAGGGGCACGTGAAATTGTCACGGGCGAACTGATATCCCATTTCCAGCGCGTGCACATTGGGCGAGATCAGCTTCTCCTTGCCCTTGAACTGGTCGTTCAGCAAATCCTTCAGGATCGAGAAATCGACGTCCAGCAGGGCGGCCAGTGCGCCCACATAGACCACGTTCTTCAGGAGCTGTTGCAGCCGCGCGACCTTGAACTCGCGCATGCACATTTCCGTTAGCGGAATCCCGAAATAGCTGATGTCGTCGCGCTTGTGGTGAGCTGCCAGCGGTTTGGTTGAATCGTAGATGAAGTACCCACCAGGTTCGACGCTGGCGACATCATCGTCCATTGTCTGCGCGTTGACGCACAGCATCAGATCCACACCACCCCGACGGCCGAGATAGCCCTTGGAGCTGACCCGCACCTCGTACCAGGTTGGCAGGCCCTGGATGTTGGATGGAAAAATGTTGCGCGGGCTTACCGGGATGCCCATACGGAAAATCGCCTTTGCGAACAGATGGTTGGCTGATGCCGAACCGGTTCCGTTCACATTGGCGAACTTAACGACGAAATCGTTGATGCCCGTAATCTGCTTCATTTGATGAAATCCACCAGGTTGGGCGTCGCCTTCGTCACATTGTAGAGGAACATCTGCATGTCCCAGGCTGCGGTCGGACAGCGTTCGGCGCAAAGGCCACAGTGCAGGCAGACATCCTCGTCTTTGACCATGACGCGTCCGGTCGGCAATCTGCCCGAGACATAGAGGTCTTGGTCCTTGTTTTCAGCCGGCACCATCAGGTTCTTGCGCAGCTCGTCCTCGGGCGCGTTTTGCGTGAACGTGATGCAGCTAGTTGGGCAAATATCGGTGCAGGCATCGCACTCGATGCAGTTGGCATCCGTGAACACCGTCTGCGCATCGCAGTTCAAGCAGCGCTCTGCCTCGATAAAGGCAGCCTCCTCATCGAAGCCCAATTCGACCTCGACTTTACGGTCGTTCAGGGATTTCTTGAGGTCTTCCAGCGGGACAATCTTGCGTTCGTCCGTGATGGGGATGGAATCGTAACCCCATTCGTGGATGCCCATCTTTTGGCCGACCAGGGTTACATTCGGTGGCGGCCTTGTTGATAGATCCTGGCCCCGGCAATACAAGTCGATGGAAACGGCTGCCTTATGCCCGTGGGCAACGGCCGTTATGATGTTCGAGGGACCAAAGGCTGAATCCCCGCCGAAGAAAACTTCCTTCCGCGTGGATTGGAACGTCTCATCATCATTGATGATCGGCGTCCCCCAACTGGTGAAACGGATGCCGGTTTCCTTCTCAATCCACGGGAAGGCATTTTCTTGCCCGATGGCGACCAGCACGTCATCGCAGGGAACGAATTCGGGATCCTCTCCGGTGGAGACCAGTTCGCGCCGTCCATCGTCGTGATAGACCGGTTCAACCTTGTCGAACGTCATGCCGACAAGCTTGCCGTCCTCAACCACGAACTCGAGCGGCACATGATTGTCCAGGATCGGGATGCCTTCATGCATGGCATCCTCTTTCTCCCACGGTGAGGCCTTCATATCGGCGAAGGGGCTTCGAACAATGACTTTGACATCCTCGCCACCCAGGCGGCGCGAGGTGCGGCAGCAATCCATCGCCGTGTTGCCGCCGCCGAGCACGATGACGCGCTTGCCGATTTTCTTGGTATGCTCGAAGGCCACGCTGGACAGCCAGCTGATCCCGATATGGATATTGGCGTCGGCCTCTTTTCGGCCAGGCAGGTTGGGCAGATCGCGGCCCCGTGGCGCACCGGAGCCTACAAAGATCGCGTCGTATCCCTTGGTCAGCATCTCGGCCATGCTGTCGACGTAGGTGTCGAACACGGTCTTGATGCCCATATCGAGGACGTAGCCGATCTCCTCGTCCAACACGCTTTCGGGCAGGCGAAACGACGGGATCTGGCTGCGCATGAACCCGCCGCCCTTGGCTTGCTCATCATAAAGATGCAACTCGTAACCAAGCGGCGCGAGATCGCGGGCAACGGTGAGGGAGGCTGGACCCGCGCCGATGAGCGCGATTTTTTTGCCGTTGGCTGGACCAGCCTTGGGCAGCATGCCGGCAACTTCATCTTTGTAGTCCGCCGCGACACGCTTCAGCCGGCAGATCGCAACAGGTTCCTTTTCGACACGGCCGCGTCGGCATGCGGGTTCACAGGGGCGGTCACAGGTACGGCCAAGCACGCCGGGAAAGACATTGCTTTCCCAATTGATCAAGTAGGCGTCCGTATACCGTTTCTGCGAGATCAGCCGAATATAGGCAGGAACCGGCGTGTGCGCCGGACAAGCATACTGGCAGTCGACGACCTTGTGAAAATACTCCGGGTTCGTCGTGTCAGTGGCGTCCACGTCCATTTCCTCTCACGTCAAGTCCAATGAGACTGGCTACGTGAAATTAATGCTCGGCGCAAATGCCGCTGTAAAGCACTGCAAAGACTGCGTTGCTCATTCGGACGGCTTCGTGGCATTCCGAATCTCGACAAAAAAGAAAAGCGCCCCGCTTCATTTTGAAGCGGGGCGCCCTCTCAGCAGATTACTAACAACTCGAAGGGTTATGCAGCGGTCAACCGCTCCTTCAAAGCGGCGTTGCGAATGGCCTTTTGCAGCTTTTCGAACGCGCGTACTTCGATCTGGCGCACCCGCTCGCGGCTGATGTTGTACTCCTTGCTCAGATCCTCCAGCGTCAGCGGATCTTCGCGCAGGCGGCGCTCGGTCAGGATGTGGCGCTCACGGTCGTTCAGCGATTTCATCGCATCGCGCAAAAGAACCTGTCGCTTGTTCAGTTCCTCGCGATCGGCCAGCAGCACTTCCTGGCTGGCGCTTTCATCGACCAGCCAATCTTGCCATTCGCCATCGCTGTCGGCCCGAAGCGGGGCGTTCAGCGAATGGTCTGGCGCCGCCAGGCGGCGGTTCATGTTGACCACGTCCTGCTCGGGCACATTCAGCCGTTTGGCGATTTCCGTCACCGTTTCCGGCGGCAAATCACCATCTTCAATGGCCTGCAACTGGCCTTTCAGCTTGCGCAGGTTGAAAAACAGCTTCTTCTGCGCGGCGGTGGTCCCCATCTTCACCAGCGACCAGCTATGAAGGATGTATTCCTGGATGGCGGCCCGGATCCACCACATGGCGTAGGTCGCCAGGCGGAAGCCGCGCTCAGGATCGAAGCGCTTGACCGCCTGCATCATGCCGACATTGCCTTCGGAAATCAGTTCCGCCAGCGGCAGACCATAACCGCGATATCCCATGGCGATTTTCGCCACGAGCCGTAGATGGCTCGTCACCAGCTTGTGGGCGGATTCGACGTCTTCTTTCTCGCGCCAGTCTCGGGCGAGCGTATATTCTTCCTGGGGTTCCAGCATCGGGAACTTGCGGATTTCGTCGAGATACCGGGAAAGATTGGTCTCGGCACCAAGCACGGGAACGCTGGGCGCTCTTGCCATAATCATCACTCCTCAGAAAATCAGGTACCCTAACGTGGTACCCGCTAAACTATAATCTGCAATACCTGACTAAATTAGTCAAGAATTATCACAGCTGATCGCCTCTAGTTGATCGCTTAGCGATCTGAAATCCGCTGGCAGAGAGCATTCGAAAGCCATGGATTCGCCCGTTGTCGGGTGGCTCAGCCGCAAGGCGCAGGCATGCAAAGCCTGTCTAGTTACCCCACTAATATGATTTGATTTTAGCCATTTTATGGCACCCGCGCCGTAGAGCGCATCGCCCAGGATTGGGCATCCCAGGTGGGCCATGTGAACGCGGATTTGATGGGTTCTACCGGTCATTAGCTTACATTCAATTAGGCTGGCGGCGATTGAATCGCCGCTAACACCGTATGACCGAACCGTGAGGTAGTCGGTGGTGGCTGGCTTACCGCCGCGGGAAACGACAGCCATTTTCAACCGGTTGCGCGAACTGCGGCCAATCGACGTTTCGATCCTGCCCTTTGGCGGCATCGGTCGTCCGCGGACAATCGCCAAATAGGTGCGGGACAAGGTCCGATCGGCAAATTGTTGGGTCAGGGCGTGATGGGCGGTGTCGTTCTTGGCCACGACCATCAACCCGCTCGTATCCTTGTCCAGTCGGTGCACGATCCCCGGCCGAAGGACACCCCCAATCCCGGAAAGCGCCCCTGATGCCGGTTGGAGATGGGCCAGCAGCGCATTGACCAGCGTGCCATCAGGGTTGCCGGCACCTGGATGAACCACCAGGCCAGCCTGCTTGTTCAGCACGATGATGTCGTCATCCTCATAGACGATCAGCAAAGGAATTGACTGGGCTTCCGGTTTGGCCGGTTTTGGGGCTGGCACCGAGACGACGATGATCTGACCCGGGCGGACTTTTGTGGAACGGTCATCGGCAGGTTTGTCGTCTACCACGACATGACCGCCTTCAATCAGGGCCTGAATCCGTGATCGGGACAAGCCGTCGATCTGATCGGAAACGATCTTGTCCAGGCGGCCTTCCGACTCAACAAGCAGTCGATGCGTGATGGATGCATCGGTGGACATCTGGTCTGCGTCCTGCTCACGGGCTAGCATGGGATCCATCTCGTAACCTGCATCCGCCGGATATGGCAGACTATTCATCCAAAAAACCCCCACGGTCCCTCGTGGCGATCAAGGCCTCCGTCATTGTCATGGCGATCCTCATAGTCATTGGGCTTGTCGTGATTGCGGCAAAGCTGGTCCTTGATTTGGGCGCCGCAACAAGCGGAAGCCAGGTCGCCGATCCCATCGCCGGGCCGAAGATCGTCCACATGGCAGGGACAGGGGATCACGTGGTGTTCGTGCTTGAAGATTCATCGGGGACGCAGTTCGTTCGGATATTGGACCCCGCGACCGGAACGATCGGCGAGGTGTCGCTGGATGCGCTGACCCCTTGAACGTAGGAACTCTTTCGCAGTGGATGATGTGATCCAGTTCACCCCTGGTCTAAAAATTGTCACAGCTTGGAAATTTACAAGCGTGCGGTGACAGTCGGAAGGCCCGCAAACACATCGCAAACACCGCGTTCCTGTGACATGACTTGCCGCAAATCCGGGCCAGTCAGCCAGATTGGCGAGGCAAATTCCGGGCTCTCGCCCCGGCACCAGTTAAAGCGATAGTCCCCCAGCGATTCCAGGGCGGCCAGGGATGTCTCGAAATCCGCTTGGGCTTGCGGAAGACGCTCGATGCTGATCAGGCCGATCGGCCTGCTCAGCCCTGCGAGCGCGTCAGCCTCACCGCCTTCGATATCGATTTTGCAAAAATCAGGCTGACCGTGCCGTTCAATCAGCGCGTCCAGTGTCGTCGCGGTTAGATCGACCTGCTCGGACCAGCGGACGCGGCGAAAACCGGCGGTCCGGCCGACTTGATTTACCCAGGCTTTGTTGATTGATGCGACGGTCGGGTGCCGGCGGCTGACTTGCAAGGTCACTGGCCGAGCACGGTCGGCGACGGGGCTGGCCTCGATAGCAACGCCGGCATCACGTCCGAATTGCCAGGTTAAGACCGACAGGCAGGCCGGTTGCGGTTCTACCGCCACGGCACGTGCGCCGGCTTTTCTTGCCGCCCAGACTCTGTGGCCCACATGGGCGCCGACGTCGAAATAAAGGCCGTTCTCCGGCAAAAGGCGCCGATAGAAGGCGACCAACTTCGCCAACCTGATCGGCCTTCCGTAGTAGATCGCCAGCGATCGTGCGATGCCCAGCATGGTGCGGGCACCCGGCTATTGTGCGTTCGCCTCGACTTCGATGATCAGCTCCACGGTATCGCCGACCAACCCGTTTCCGACACCGTAGGTCATCCCGAAGTCGCTGCGGTTGATCTGCCCCCGTAGCGAAAGGCCCAGGGTGTTCGGCGGATTGGCGCCGAACGGGTAGGGGGCGCTCTTGTTGCGGACGACCGTCAACTCGACAGGTTTTGTTACCCCAAGCAGCGTCAAATCGCCGGTCACCCGTCCTGAATCCGGCCCATCGGTTTCGGCCTGAAGGTTTGAGAAAACCATCTGGGGAAATTGCTCGACATTGAGAAAGTCACTCGATCTGACGTGATCGTCGCGGCGTTCGTGAAACGTGTCGACACTGGCTGTTCTGACCACCACTTCGACGTCGCTGACGGTGTCGGTTTCGTCATCGAAGACGAAGCTGCCCGACACCTCGCGGAAGATACCCAGCGTTTTCGCATAACCTATGTGGTCCACCAGGAACGCCACCGTCAGGTGTTCGGGATCCAGTTTGTACGTTACCGGTTCCGCAGCGGCGGGGCGAAGGGTGAAGGCGATCACCAACCCAAAACCCAGAATCAGTGATCTGCCAAATCGAAGCGGACAGGCGCTGCGAGTCCTCGTAAGACAGCGTTTTTTTCTCATGCTGCGGAATGCTCCCTATGCAACGGGCGGCCTGCGCGATTGAGCAGCCACCGGCAATCAACAGCGAAGGACCAGGTGAGACAGAGCAGGCAGAGCGCCAGGATTGTGCTGCTTGCCGCGGGGGGTAAGATGGGGGCAAGGCAAGCGGCCAGGGCGATGCCTTGCAATACGCACACCGCCTTTCGGCGCCAGCTGGCGGGCAGGGATCCGCGCAAGGCGGGCAACAGCCAGCCCGCCGCGACGAACGCATATCGCATCAGCCCGATCGCGAGGACCCACATCCCGGCTTTGTCCGCTTGATAGATCAGCACGGACAGCACCAGCAGCAGCAGGGCATCGGTTTCCATATCGAACCGCTCGCCGAAGGCCGACATGCTTTGCGACCGGCGGGCAATCCAGCCATCGGCGCCATCGAGAACCAGGCAGGCGGCTGCCAGGGCCGAGGCAAGCCATGCAGCATAACTGGGGTGGGCCGCACCGACATATCCGGCCAGAAGGGCGGTCAGGACTCCCCTGAAAAGCGTGATGCCGTTCGCCGCGCCGAACCCACCTTCCCGCAGGTCGCGCTGGTCGAAAACGAGAACCAGGACAAGGACGATACCCAACACGATGGCCAGCGGCGCCTCGCCGATACGGATGGCAAAGCCCGACTGCAGGATCAACAGCCCGGCACCGGCCAAGGCGATCGCCCAGAGAACCGGCCACCGTCGCTCCGTTAGCCTCACGGTTAGGGGTGACGGTCCCGGGTGGGGGCGCCTGGCTTGTCGATCCTGTTGAGCGTGCTTCGACACGAAGGATTTTGTCGTGTTAAATTAATGGTTGACCGTGTATCTAACGTGCGGCCGCGGCAAAACAAGCGGCAGCCAGTATGTTGATAATAAAGCAAGCCCGGCTCCTGGGCATAACTTGACGTTCTTTTCGGAGTAGGCCCCATGCACCGTGGAACCGTGCTGATCGTCGGACTCGCGTGCCTGGCCGCCCTCGTTTTGTTTGCGGCCATGATCTTCGCCCCGCGGTTGGAATCCGATATCGGCGAGCGAACGGCACAGGTTTTGGCCTCAGCGGGTAAGGATTTCGTGGACATCAGTGTCGATGGCCGCGATGTGACTGTAACCGGTGCTGCCCCCAGCGATGCCGACCGCGAGGAAGTCGTCGACCTGACCCATGCGCTGTGGGGCGTCCGGCTTGTACGCGACGAAATGACCGTTCTCGATCCGCCGGTCAGCCCGTTCACATTTTCGGCAACCGTCAGCGATGATGGTGTTTCGCTCAAAGGATTTGTGCCCGATGAGGAAACGAAGTCCGCGCTTGCCGAGCGCGCAGCGGCGATCGGAGAACCTGTCATTGACGAAACGATCATCGCGCGCGGCGTACCCAACCAGGCGTGGGGAGACGCGGTCGCAGCCGGGCTTGACCAACTGGTGGGCCTCAGCGACGGGGCGCTGAACGTTGAAGACACCACCCTTTCCCTCTCGGGGTCGCTGACCAGCGAGGAAGAAGCAGCCGCATTGGAAAGCGCGTTGATCGCCGGATTGCCGCCGTCCTACGCGTTCCAGCCTGAGTTCGATGTACCCCCACCTATCATCGTGGACGAACCGGCACCCATAACCACCGATGCACCGATCGATGGTGATGGGGCAAACTCCTCACCGGAATCAGCCGGTACAGCTGGCGACGACAACACATCGGTCGCGGCGGAAACTGCTTCTGGGGATGGGGCAACGGCCGCGCTGAGCCCGCTGGGTTCGCCCGAGGAATGTCAGGCGGAATTTGACTCTCTCCTTGCTCAGCGCGCGATCCAGTTTTCTAGCGCCAGCGCCGTCATCAGCGTCGATAGCTACGAATTGCTCAATGAGTTGGGCGAGATCGCCGGCCGCTGCTCGGGCACGATAATTGCGATAGAGGGCCACACCGACTCGACGGGGCCGTTGCAGGGAAACATCGACCTTAGCCTCGCACGGGCCGAGGCTGTAATGGAGTATCTGGTTGGTTTAGGGATTGATCGCGCGCGTCTTTCGGCATTTGGCTATGGCCCAACCTTGCCGGTTGCCAGCAACGATACCGAGGAAGGCCGCGCGCAAAATCGCCGTATCGAATTCAAAGTCGAGCGATAGACAAACGGGTAGGCATACGGGAGGGTTTGGCAAGTGGGGTATTTGATTGTCGAGATGATCGTGCTGCTGCTGATTGCTGCGGTCATCGGTTTCTTGATCGGGTGGTTTTTGCGGCGCAGCGGTCGTGTAGCGGCAAGTCTCGAAACCGACCTCAAACCACAACTAGAAGCCGCTGAAGCAAAGGCAGCCAATCTAACAAAAGAGATCGAGGAAGATCAGGCAGAAATCGGCCGGCTGCGCGAGCAACTCGAAGCCACCCGCCGCGAAGTCAATGACGAACGCGAGAAATTCGGGGCGTTGGAAGGCGAGGTTGGATCGGTTCGCGAGAAGGAAACCGCGCTGGCAACCGCCCTGAACGATGTCAGCAACCGGGATGCGGAAATCGAACGCCTCAAATCCCAGCTCAGCGCGGCCCAGGAAGGCGCTGGAAACGACGGGGCGGCGACCGGTGAGTTGCAGGCAAACCTGGATCGCGTGCAGGCAGAGTTGGACAGCCTGCGAACCCAACACGCGGACTGCGTATCCAATTCCGAGGCGCAGAAGGCCCGCATTGCTGAGCTGGAGGCGCAACTCGCTGCCGCCAGTCAAGCTGAGACGTCAGCGCCGACGATGGAAACGGCCGATGCCGCCCCGGCAGAAAGCGCGACCGAGGCCGCACCGCCCAAACCGGATTGGCTGCTTGATGCTCCAGATGGCGAGGCAGACGATCTCAAGCGGATCAAAGGCGTGGGTCCGGTGATGGAACGCACGCTGAACGATCTTGGGATCTATCATTTTCGCCAGGTCGCCAAACTGGACGATGCGGGGATTGAGTGGGTGTCGGCCAACATCGCCACCTTCCCCGACCGCATCCGGCGCGACGAGTGGGCCAAACAGGCCCACGACCTGCATGTGGAGAAATACGGCTCGGCCCCATAAGCACCCGAAGTTTGCACGCGGCGCCGGCCGGTTGACAGACCGGCGCTGCGTGCCAACATCGACGGCTTGGTTGCGTCCCGTTCGTCTAGAGGCCTAGGACACCGCCCTCTCACGGCGGCAACACGGGTTCGACTCCCGTACGGGACGCCATTTCTATGGAAATGGCTCCCCTCTTGTGTAAAGGGCGGTTCGAACTTTGCTCGAACGGGGACGCCAGTTCCAAGGAATTGGCTCTCCGGACCTACCGTTCTCGGAACGCCTCGTTCTTCAGCTTCAGCACCGGTTTGATCAGGTAGGAAAGAACCGATCGCGTGCCGATTTTGACATCGACCATGGCTTCCATGCCTGGGGTGATTTCGTGGTCACCGGCGCCGTTGCCCAGCCGGTTACTAGACGTCTGGACGATCACTTTAAAGTATTGCTGGCCCGATTGATCGGCGCTGCTATCGGCCGAGACCTGGGCCACGGTTCCTTGCAGGCCGCCATAGCGCAGATAGTCGAACGTCGAGACTTTCACCAGGGCGGGCTGACCTTCGGCCACATGGCCCACATCTATCGGTGAAAGACGGGCTTCCACCACTAGGACATCTTCGCTGGGCACGATCTCCATAATGGAATCGCCGGGCTTGACGATGCCGCCAATGGTGTTGAACCGGCTGCGTTTGACGACGCCGTTGATCGGGCTGACGATTTCGCTGCGTTCTTTCTGGGCGTTGGCCTCCGTCAGAATTTCCCGATTTCGGCTCAACTCCAGTTCGACCTGATTGAGTTCGCTCGCCGCCTGACTGCGAAAGGCGGCGATCTGCTGTTGCTCGCGCTCCTGGGCCTCAAGGAGAGCCTCACCGGCCTGATTGTATTCGACCTCCAGCCGCAGCAGCTCGCCATTGATCAGCTCAACCTCGCGCTCCAGGTCGAGCAGTTTCATGCGCGGCATGATTTCGGAATCGTACAGCTGCTTGATCATGCCAAGCTGTTCGCGCGCCAACTCCAGGCGTCGCTGAACCGACTGGCGGCGTTCGAAGATGGCCGCTACTTCGAATTCCTGTTGGCTGATCTGTTTGCGGATGACCTTTAACTCGCTGTCGAACTGTTGCCGTTGGCTGTCATAGGTCGCGGATTCGGCAGCGGCGATGTGCGGTTGGCGGGCGCTTTCGGGACTGGGCAGACTGAAATCCGTTCCATCGCGCTGCGCTTTCAGGCGAGCCCGCTTAAGGGCCAAGGCGTCCAGGCGAACCTGCAGTTCCTCGGCATTTGTGCCGCCGCTGCCGAGGTCGAGTTGCAGCAGGGGTTGCCCCGCTTCTACTTGATCGCCCTCACGCACATGGATGGCCGTGATGATGCCACCTTCCAGGTGCTGCACGACCTTCACCTGGCTTTGGGGAACGACAACCCCGTTCGCGGTTACGATTTCTTCCAGGTTGGCTTTTGCGGCCCAGGTGAAACAGGCCAGCATGATGGCGACGACGAACCATGCCAGCGGCCGCCAGGTGGGAACGGGAAACCGGTCGAGTAAATTGTCGAGTGGGCTCATGCCGCGACCTCCGATCGTTGCGCGCCGAACAGCCGGGGCACGATTTCACGGCCTGGCCCGGACGCTGCGATACTGCCGTCATCCAAGACGAACACACTGCTGCAAACCTCCAGCAACTCGCGGCAGTGCGTAACGACGATAACGGTTCTCTCACGGCTCAGACGGCGGAGCAGGTAGATCAGCCCGCTGGTTGCTTTCGCGTCCAGATGGGCGTTCGGCTCGTCGAGCAGAACGACAGGCGGGTTATCGATCAGCGCGCGCGCCAGGGCTATTCTCTGACGTTGCCCCGTTGAAAAGCGCCGTCCACCATCGCCAACCTCGGTCTCATAGCCCTCGGGAAGGTCGATGACAAAGCCATCGGCGCCAGCCTGTCGGGCGGCCGCCAGGATTCGGGCATCGCTGATGTCGTCGCGCAGCTTGCAGATGTTGTCCCGGATACTGCCCGCGTAGAGATAGGTTTCTTGGGGGGCATAGCCGATCCATTGGGAAAGCTCGTTTCGGCCGAACTGCCGAACGTCGGCGCCGTCCAAAAGAACGCGCCCTCGATCCGGCGTGTATAAACCCTGAACAAGGTTCAACAGGGTTGTTTTGCCTGCGCCATTCATGCCGAAAATGCCGCTTATCCCGCCGGGTTCAAACGTTGCCGAAATCCCCTTGATGGTCGGCTCTTCTTCGGCTTCATAGTGAAAGTCGATGTTTTCGAGGGTGATCAGGCCTCGCGGACGGCCCCGGCCAACGGTGCTTGATTTTCGGTCAATCGGTTGACGCATGGCTTGGTTGAGCCGTTTTGCCGAGTCGCGCAACCGGGATACGACCCGCCACATGCCAATGAGCTGGACCATCGGCTGGACCACCCGGGCGGCAAGCATGTTCGCCGCGATCAGACCACCGATGGTCAGCTCGCCCGCGACAATCGCCAGCGCCCCGAACGATGTCATGATCACCGTTGTCAGCATAGCCAGCTCGACAGAGAGGTTGCTGAAGGCATCGACCATGCTGCCGCGCCTGACCGACCGGTCGATGAGATCGGCCTGGGCCGTTTCCCAACGCGTTTTCAACGCATCGCCCAATCCCAACGCCTTGGCGGTCAGGCGACCGGCGACAAGCTGCGAGCCCATCACATGCCGGCCTTCGGCGCTCGCCTGTTCCTTGTGGCTTGCACGGCCAATTACGGCGGACGAGATAACGGCGACGCAGACATAGACGGGAATAAGCGTGATCAGGAGCCAGGCAATTGGCTGTGCGACCAGCCAGATGGCGCCGATGAAGAGAAGAACAAAGGGCAGGTCGACCAAAAGAACGGTGGCGGGCCCTGCGACCGTGTCGCGCACGGTTTCCTGATCGCGCAACAGTCCATGCCAATCGGCGTCGCTTTGGCCTTCCATGCGCCGCAGAGGCATGTCGCTGAGGCAGGTAAATAGCGCCCGAATGATGCCGACATCCACCCGCAACGCAATCATCTGCACCAGCCGGCTTCTGGCCTGACGCAGCACAAAGTCGAAGGTCAAAGCGGCAAGCACGCCGATAAAGAGCCCGGCGAGGGTCACCAGACCGCTGTGGAAAACCACGCGGTCATAAACCTGCAGCACAAAGATCGGGACCGTCAGCGAGAGAATGTTGATGGCGAAGGATAGAAGGGCCAGTTCGAAAAACCGGTGGGCCAACGGCCGAACCGCAAGGTCAAAAACGGTAGGAAGTTTGCGGCCTTGTTCTCCCGCTGGCGTATCCTGGCTTCGGGAATTGTCTGGCTCACCGACTGGTTTTTGTTCACAGGGCGTTAGCCGTTCGGCAAGCGCGGCCGCTTTGAGGCGTAAAGAACCCAATCGCCCCGAATGAACACTAAGCCAACGGTTAGACATCTATTTCTCAACGCGAAACTCGGTACCAGCTTGACCATCGGTAAGGCGGCGAAAGTGCAGGGCCGCCAAAGGGTCTTGCGGGTAACGCGCCACTAGGTTGCTAAACGCCTTCAGCGCTTCCGGCGCCGCCGCGCTTATCAACGCGAAGGCGGTATTATAGTCATGAAATTGTTGAGATTTACCTTCAAGCGCCGAATGTGGCTCGAAGGTGTCCAGCCCTCGCTGCCGACCCTGTAGCAGTAATGAACCGATTGGGCGAAACGGAATGTCGCGGCATTGATCGGCTGTCGTGCCGGCAACGCAAATCGTCGTTCCCAGATGCTTGTTGGCCGCCTCCAGCCGGGCCGCCGTGTTGATGGCGTCCCCATGCGCGGTGTAATCGAACCGCTGGCTGCCGCCAAAATTTCCCACCACGCAGTGGCCCGTGTTGATCCCGATACGCGTATGGCCGAAATTCAAACCCTCGGCCTGCATCTGCTGGGCAAATTCCCGGCCGAATGTGTCCAGAGCGAGCCCGCAGGTGACCGCCCGCTGGGCGTGATCGGGTTGGTCGATGGGGGCGTTGAACAGAGCATGCACGGCATCCCCGACGATTTTGTCGATCGTACCGCCATGGGCCATGACGATTTGGCACATTTGGTCCAGGTAGGCATTCAAGGTTCGCGTCAGGACGGCCGGGTCGATGTTTTCGGCAAACGCCGTAAAGCCGGCGATATCGGTAAACAGGAAGGTCATCTCCCTTTGTTCGCCGCCCAGTTCCAGCTTTGTCGGGTCGTCTACAAGCCTTTCCACCAGCGCGGGGGCCAGATACTGGCCAAAAGCTGTCCTGACCTGTCGCCGCTGCGCCTCGGCGCGCGAAAAATTGCCGTAAATCAAAATAGTAAACAGCGCGGCCGTGCACAGGATGGGAAAGCTGGCATCGATCAGCAGCGAACGCACACCGAACAAATACCAAGACGTGCCGCCCGTCGCTGCCAACACAGCGACGATGATGGGCAGGCTCGTAAGCGCCGAAGCTCGCGGGACCGTGACAATGACGAGCATCCCGAACAACAGCGCTGCGGTCAGTTCGAGGCCAAGCGCGAAATTGGGGCGGCTGAGGAAGTCCTGACCCAATATGCTGTTCAGCAATTGTGCGTGAATTTCGACGCCCGGGATCGCGGCGTTGACAGGTGTCGCACGCAGATCCCGCAGGCCCACGGCCGATGTCCCGACCAGGACGACTTTTCCTCTGACCGCAGCGCGGTCGAAATCGCCATCCACCAGGTCGGTTGCCGAAATGTACATGCCAGGATCGTGTTGGCGATGCCGCAACCAGACCAGCCCGTTCATGTCGGTTGGCACGTCGTAGGGGCCGATCCGCAACCCGTCGATGCCGCCGCCATTTTCGTTGGCGACCAGGCTGTAGTTTTCCCGGCCGGCAACGATGCGTACCAGTTCGACCGACAAGGTGGGATAAAGGGCATCGCCACTGCGCAAGACTGCCGGGATGCGCCGGACGATGCCATCTCGTTCGGAATTGAGGGTCACCATGCCGCGCCCCTGGGCCGCGGCCTCCAGCACGTCCAAGTTTCGGATGACCGAGCCGTAGGCCAATAGGTGCGGCCGCGCATCGCCGTTCACTTCGACAACGGGCGTACGGGCTTGGCGTCGATTGGCATAGGGATGATCGGTTTCATGGGTGGCGCTGACTCCCAGCACGACGGGGGTGTCAGACAGCCGTTCGGCAAGAACCTGGTCATTGTCCCGCGCGGCCAACAGGGCCTGGGTCAACTGCCGGGGAAGTCCTTGGGTGGACGCCACAAAGCGGGCGGGCGACATCCGGTCCGGCTCGGCAAACAGCATATCAAACCCGACGGCAGTTGCGCCGGCCTCCAACAGCGTGGTGACCATCTCGGCAACCCGCGTTCTTGGCCATGGCCATTGACCGACTTGCGCCAGGCTTCGTTCATCGATATCGACGATGACCACCTGGTCCACGCTGGCTGACGGCGGCTGCATTGATTGCAAAAGATCGAAATAGCGAAGCCGCAGCGATTCGACGGGCTGCGGGTCCAAAAGCCGGAGGATGATCAGCGCCGCCAACACCAAACTGGCTTGAATCCGAACTGACGGGTTTAACAGCCGCCAAACCCGGGTTTTGATGACCCGGGTGAGCGGACCCAATCCCGGCCGCCGCCGACCGGCCTCCTCGAGGCCATCGATGGCGGCCGTCAGACTCATGGCGTGACAGTGACCGAGATAGTCACGGTGTCGGTACCCCCCAGCCCGTCCGAAACCTGATAGCTGAAGGCGTCGGCACCGGTGTAGGCGGCGTCCGGATTATAGGTCCAGGCGCCGGTTTCGGTGTCGATGGTCGCCGTGCCGTGGTTGGCCTCGGTATCGAGGCTGTAGATCAGCGTGTCGCCCTCTTGGTCCGTCGCGCTGACACGACCGCTCACAGCGGTATTGGCGGCCGTCGTGACCGAGGTGGTGTCTTGCCAAGTGGTCGTCCCTTTAGCCTCCGCGTCCAGGCTGTTGGGTCCGCTGTCTGTCACCGTGGTGCCTGACCCGTCGTCCAAACGCCAATTGGCAACCAGATGATCTTCGTCACCATTCAGCGTGCGGCCCAAATCTGCCTGGACTTCTTCTGGGGTACGGGCCGTATCCCAGAGCCGCACATCGGATATTGGACCGTTAAAATATTCGCTTTGCCCGAACAACTCGTCCGTCGCGCCGATCAGCAGTCGATCGTCCGGCGAAACACCGCTGGATCCAGTCGTAAAGGTGTTCTCGCTGATGGATCCGTGGCCCGCGGTCCAGCCGCTGGCCGAACCGTTCAGGTAGCCGGTGACGCTGCTGGCTTCACTGCCAGACTCTTGGTCAATGACCATGCTGACATGGTACCAACCGACGTCTGTGAGCGAGATGCTTGTCGCGGCGCTTTCGCTGGGCGTGATGGAGCCCGGATTCACCCTGGCGACCAGGTCGGACCCATCCAGATAGAGGCGGTACCCGGCATCGAAGCTGTCCGATGCCCCTTTGGATACAATGGTTTGAACGCCATCGGCACCGCTGTAGTAGAACCAGGCCTCGATGGTGAAGTCGCCCTGTTGGGGGTTCAACGCCCCGTCCGTACCGACATCGACGTAGCCGCTGCTGCCGTTGAACGACAGTTGATTGGCCGCAGCCGCTTCCGGCGGCGTTGCCGATGGGGTTGGGGCTTCGCCCTCGTAGCGATGACCGAAAATCCCCCAGTTATCACCGTCCTGGTTTTTCGACTGCCACGCGGCAATCAACCCGCCATCATCGGTTCCGACAATGTCGATGGCCTGCTGTTCGGCAATGGTTGTTGTGTTTATCTGGAACTGGCCACCGATGGGATCACCTTGGGTGTCGTAGCGCTGGCCAAAAACACCCCAGCTGTCACCGTCCTGATCCTTGGATTGCCAGCTTATGACGAACCCACCATCAGCAAGGGCAGCAACGGATGGCTCCTGCTGTTCGTTGGTTGTCACGGTGTTCACCCGGAATTCAAACTCGGCCGGATTACCGGCGCTGTCGAACCGTTGGGCGTAAACGCCCCAGCTGTCGCCGTCTTGATCCTTGGATTGCCAGGCAACGACGAACCCGCCATCGGCCAGTGCGGTGACGGACGGTTCCTTTTGCTCCTCGGTGGTCGTCGTGTTTATCTGGAATTCGCCGCCGGCCGGCGCGCCCGAGCTGTCATAACGCTGACCAAACACGCCGGATTCATCGCCATCTTGACCTTCTGACTGCCACGTGACCACAAAGCCACCGCCGGAAAGCGAAGCAACCGACGGATTTTCTTGGTCGCTGCTAGTCTCGTTGTTTACCTGAAATTCGACACCGTCCGGGGACCCGGCGCTATCGAACCGCTGACCGAAGACGCCACGCTGACTGCCATCCTGGTTTTTCGATTCCCAAACCACGACAAAGCCGCCTTCGCTCAGCGAGGTGACGGAGGAGTCTTCCTGTTCGTGATGCGTTTCCGTATTGACCTGGAATTCTGAACCGGCAGCGTTCCCATTGGAATCGTACCGTTGAGCGAACACCCCGGTGTTATTGCCATCCTGGTTCTTCGATTCCCAGGTGACGACGAAGCCGCCACCATCCAGGGCCGCGACCGATGCGTTCTCCTGTTCCTGGGATGTTTCGGTGTTGATCTGGAACTCTGAACCCACGGCGCTGCCATTGCTGTCATAGCGTTGGCCAAACACACCTTCCTTGGCTCCATCTTGTTCGTTGGATTGCCAAACAATGACAAAGCCACCATCGGACAAGGCGGCGACATCCGGAAACTTCTGTTCCTTGGCCGTCGTGGTGTTGACTTGAAACTCCGAGCCGGACTGTAGGTTCAGGACAGGGTCGGGTGAATGAACGTTGATCGAACCGGTGTCGGACTGGGCGCTGAAGGCCGTCGATCCACCATTTGTCGAAACATCGACCCCGGTCTGACCGTTGCTGCCGGTCGTTTGGTCCCACGCTCGAAAGGTGAAGGTCGCCCCGCCGGTGTAGTCGGCGTCCGGCACGAACCGCAGCTTGGCGGCCGCGTCCAACAGCAGAGACGAGGTGTCGGAAACCGCGCCGACATTGGACCAGCTCGTCCCACCATTGATGGAGTACTGCCAGGTTCCGTTTGCGTCATTGACGCCGGTCAGCGCGATCGCTTCGGCCGGCGTCCCATCGGCATCGGTGATCGACCCGTCAACAACGATCTCGGCGATCGTATTTCCAGTCGAATTGGAAGAGTTAACGGCAATACTGGTTAGCGTTGGCGTCGGCGTGACATTCAACACCGGCGCGTCATTGTTGCTGTCGACCGCCACCTGGAAGCTGGACATCGCCGTAGCACCACTGCCGTCGGTAGCTGTCACTTCGACAGTGTAGTCGACACCGACTTCACCTGCCCCGGGCGTACCGGAAAGCACGCCTGTCGACGCATTGATGCTTAACCAAGAGGGTAGGGAACCTCCGCCTGCCAGCTCGGCGCTGAAGGTCAGGCTATCGCCATGAGCGATGTCCACGTCATCGAAATTTCCTGACACGTCATAGGAAAACGGCGTGTCCTGTACCGGCGCTGCGTTCGCAATCGGCGTAACGACGATGGGCGCATCGTTGCTGTTGGTCACGTTCAGCTGAAAACTGGAGGTTACGTTCCCGCCGCTGGTATCCGTGGCCCGGACATCGACATTGATCACGCCGACATCGCCATTGCCCGGTGTGCCAGACAGCACGCCCGTCGTGGGATTGATGCTCAGCCAGGACGGCAAGGCCCCGCCGCCGCTCAATGTGGCGCTGTAGCTCAGCGCGTCGCCCGCATCGATGTCAGAGAAGTTGCTGGAGACGTCATAGTTGAGTGCCGCCGCTTCCGCCACGCTGGTGTTACCGATCGGCGTGACGACGACCGGGTTGTCGTTGGTGTTGTTCACCGTCAGCTGGAAGCTGGAGGTGATGCTCGCTCCGCTGTCGTCCGTGGCGCGGACATCGATGTCGATCACGCCGACATCGTCATTGCCGGGTGTGCCGGACAACACACCGGTCGCCGTATCGAGGCTGAGCCAGGAAGGCAGGGCCCCGCCGCCATTCAATGTCGCGCTGAACGTCAGCGTATCGCCAACATCGACATCATTGAAATTGCTGGAAACATCGTAGTTGAAGACCGCGTCTTCAGCCGTACTGGTGTTCGCGATTGGCGTGACAACGACAGGGGAGTCGTTTGTGTTGTTCACCGTCAGCTGAAAGCTGGAGGTGGTGTTCGCACCGCTGCCGTCGGTGGCACGCACATCGATGTCGATCACCCCGACGTCGTCGTTGCCCGGTGTGCCGGACAGGACGCCCGTTGTTGGATTGAGGCTCAACCAAGACGGCAAGGCCCCGCCGCCGTTCAGGGTCGCGCTGAAAGTCAGCGTGTCGCCTGTATCGATATCATTGAAATTGCTGGAAACATCGTAGTTGAAGACCGCGTCTTCAGCCGTACTGGTGTTCGTGATTGGCGTGACGACGACGGGTGCGTCGTTCGTGTTGGTCACCGTCAATTGGAAACTTGAGGTGATGTTTGCGCCGCTGCCATCCGTGGCTCGAACATCGATATCCAAGACCCCCAGATCGCCATTGTCGGGCGTCCCGGACAGCACCCCAGTCGTCGGGTTGACGCTCAGCCAGGACGGTAGGGCGCCACCGCCGCTCAGTGTGGCGCTGAAACTCAGCGTGTCGCCCGCATCGACATCACTGAAGTTGCCTGAGACGTCGTAGTTGAACGTCGCATCCTCAGCCGTGTTGGTGTTCGCGATTGGCGTGACGACGACGGGTGCGTCGTTCGTGTTGGTCACCGTCAGCTGAAAGCTGGCGACGGTGCTGGCGTCACTGGTATCGGTGGCCCGAACGTCGATGGTTAGAACGCCAACATCATCGTTGGTCGGCGTACCTGACAGAACGCCAGTACTTGGATCGATGCTCAGCCAGCTGGGCAGGGGCGTGCCACCGCTCTGTGTGGCGGCGAACAACAGCGTATCGCCATGGGTAGCATCTGGATCGGAGAAGTTATTGGACGCGTCATAGGAAAAGACCGCGTCCTCTGCCGTGCTCGTATTAGCGATCGGTGTCGCCACAACTGGCGCGTCATTCTGGAAATTCACCGTCAGCTGAAAGCTGGAAACCGCGCTGGCTCCGGTGCCATCAGTTGCCCTGACATCGACTGTCAGCACGCCGACATCGCCGCTTACCGGCGTCCCCGAAAGGATCCCGCTGTTGGCATCGATAGACAACCAAGCCGGCAGTAGGCCTCCGCCGCTCAACGTGGCGCTGAAGCTGAGAGTGTCGCCGTGAATGCCGTCGTCATCGGCGAACGCTGCACTGGTGCCGTAGCTGAAATCCGCCGCTTCGTTTGTCGCCGTATCGGAAAGCGGGCTGACGACAACCGGCGCGTCGTTCGTGTTGTTGACTGAGATCTGGAAGTTGGCGGTGGCGCGGGCGCCCGCGCTATCGGTGGCGTGAACTTCCAGATCGATGTTGCCGACATCGCCATTCGCCGGCGTGCCTGATAGGACGCCCGTCGATGGATCGATGCTCAACCAGCTGGGCAAGGCTGCTCCGCCGCTTAGATTGGCGGTAAAGCTAAGCGTATCGCCGTCGGCGGTGTCGGCATCGGCAAAGCTGCCCGACACATCATAGGTAAAGGGCGCATCTTCCGCGGTCGCCCGGTTTGCGATGGGACCGGTTACGGTTGGCGCTGTATTAGGCGCGGCTGGTGGTGCCGGCGTTTCGGGTTCGGCCGCTGGCGGGGGCAGATCGGCGAACGGATCTTCCTCCTCTTCCGTCGCCCGCACGGACTCCGGCACCGGTGGCGTTTCCGGTTCCGCCAGAACGGCATCGGCGACCGTGACGGTTGCTGGCGGTTCTTCTTCCACCGGCTCTTCAACCGCCTCGCCCAGGGTCGGCTCTATCAGCCTGTCGGCACTGGCCTCTTGGGCAGTTTCCTCAAATTCCGGCCGTAGTGAGCGCCGACTTTCTTGCCGGTCGATGGTCGAACCGAGATCACGGCCAGCGCCGTCGCTATCGAAGTCGGGTCGTCCGTCGCGTTGCTGCAACCGGTTGAGGCCGCCATCGTCGTCCTGATCGCCATAGTCGACTTTCGGCAAGGCGCTCAAGGACTTGCTGTACTGATTATAGACCCAGTCCGGTGTGACCATGGTTTGGGCCGTGGGAGCGACGTAACGGCTGGTCACCGTGGTCGACACGAATGCCTCTTCCAGCAGCTCCTGGCCGGCATCGGTGCTGATCATGATCTTGCCGATGGTGCCGTCATCTTCGGGCAACAGGACAACCTGGGTCGTCTCGCCTTCGGCCGCCGCGTTGGCCACCACCTTCGTGCCGCGCACGCCGATGGTCATCGTCGGCGTTTCGATCACCAGCGAATCCAGCCCCATTTTCGCTGCTTCACCGCTGATGAATGAGAACAGGCCTTGAATGACCTCGATAATGCCGCCGCCTTCGCCAGCTTCGGGATTGTAGCTGAATTCGTCCAGCACCATGCGGGCATCGTTGGCGAGCGACATGGTCATGCCGTCGATGAACCGCAGGCCGACGGAGCCGGAGGCATCGGTCGTGATCACGTCATCCTGGAAGAGGGGTGTGCCTTCCTTGGCAACCACGACGGTACCATCGGCCCTGGTGATCAGGACTTCGCCCTCAACCTGCTCGATATGGCCGATCGGTTCCTCGTGCTCACCGGATGGCCTGGATTGGGTCGCCAGGTCGGGACCGGCAAGTTTCTTAATAACTTTGGCAGGCAAAACAGCCCCACCAACGGAGGCCAGGTCGGGGGATTGGTCGACGTTGAAATAGTCGAGAATGACCAAAGCCGGCCGGTCGGCGCCGCCGATGAAAAGATCCCCGCCGTTGCGGGCGAACTCAGCATGCAGAAAACCGACATCTTCGGGCAGGGTCATCTGCGGACCGTGCGCGACGTACTTTTTCGGTTCGAAATCGGCGGCCGCATTGGGCTGCGACATCTGGTCAGTCCCGAATTCCGACACAAGCACCTCCTGTTTGATCAGACGAAATCTTGATCGTCTTTTTTATTGGTGGTGGCCCTCAGGCGAGGACGATCGCCAAAACGTAGGCAAAGTGCGTTAGATGATGGGCTTCCTGATCAACGCCATGCGCCCACCAGAAGGCGGGTTGGTTGGGCTGGAACCGGCGAATTGACGCCTTGGTCTTGTCGATTCCCGCATGGACGAGCAAATCGACGGCGCCCAGAAACATCATCGACGGGGCAAAAATCGCGGCGATGGCCGTTGTTCCGATTGCGTGAACCCCGGCATGGGCGAACAGGGCAGCCGCCCAGCCGGCTTCCTTTTCCTTGCCGCGGGCCATCCACGTCGTCTGCAGCAGGTAGTCGGCCATAAAATGCTTCAGCCGAAAGAGCAGATAGACTGTCAGGATATCCGCGACGGGCATTGTCAGGTTGAGAAAGTCGGTCACGGTAGCGGCAGGCTTCCAGCTTCGGATAGACAACGAAGCTCTATTATGCAGCTAAATCAGTTAAATATTTGATTACTTCAGTATACACAGTTTTTGCGAGAAATTAATCTCGAATTTTCGGCAATTTTCAATATTCCTGCACAATAATTAGGGTTAATTCGCTGAACATATTTGCAGGAAACTGTAATGGTAATTGAACGGTAGAGTGAGTGAGATTTAGTTCCTGGGATTTCCTTATCGGATTGTTACTTTGGCGATTAATCCGTTGTTATCGACCGCGCGCTATAAGGATCGCTGACCATCTGTGTATTCCGGCGCGGCCTTGATGCAACCGTTAGATCAGAACGACTTACACGCGCAAGCGGCTGGCATCGAAGCCAGTTCTGAAAGCCGCAAAGAGAGCGGCAGCTGCCGGTACGTCGACCGCGATGTGGTCATATTCCGGGAAGGGGATAGCGGTGACTGCGCGTTTCTCATTGAGGAAGGCGAGGTCGAGATTTCGGTTTGGCGAAACGGCCGTAAAGTGACATTGGCCCGGCGCGGTGTCGGCGAGATCTTCGGCGAAATGGCCATCATCGACGACGAACCGCGATCCGCCACCGTAACCACCCTCGGGCCGTGCTGCCTGCTACCCATCACGCGTGAGCAGTTGGCCAATCGGCTACAGGGCTCAGACCCCGTCCTGCGCATGGTTCTGAACGTCATTCTCGAGCGCTTCAGATCCACATTGCAGAATCTCCGCGGCATCGACCACATAGAGCGGCTGACAGGGGACAGCGATCTATTTGATGGCGGAAACAGCGCGCGATCTCACTCGGCAGCGGTGCGTGAGATAAAGCTCGAAGAAGAATTGAAGCAGGCCATTCGAAACGGCCAGTTCGTTCTGCATTATCAACCGATCATTCGCCTCGGGGATGGCGCGCTCACTGGGCTGGAAGCGCTCATTCGCTGGCAGCATCCGGACCGGGGCATGGTTCCGCCGATCCAATTCATTCCAACCGCCGAGGCAAGCGGCCTGATCGTACCCATCAGCCAATGGGTGCTGGAGGAAGCTTGCGATGCGCATGTTCGTTTGAACCGGGCGCTTTCGTTGGCGCGCCCCGGCGTTTCGGGTCCTGCCGTGTCCGTGAACTTCTCGGCACGCGATTTCTCGTTTTCCAAATTCTCCGACGTCATTCGCAGGATCTTGACCAAGACGCAGGTCGATCCAAAACAGGTTCGACTTGAAGTAACGGAGAACTTGTTGATCAATCAACCCGATTTCGCCGCGTTTACGCTTAAGAAATGCAAGGAAATGGGCTTGAGTATCGTCATTGACGATTTCGGCACCGGCTATTCAAACCTCAGCTATCTCAACAAGTTCCCGGTCGACACGATTAAGATCGACCGAAGCTTTGTTCACATGATCGAAACGGAAAACGACAACTTCCAAATCGTCCAGTCCATCATTGAGATGGCGCACAAGTTGGGCATCGACGTTGTTGCGGAAGGCGTCGAAGTGGAAAGCCAGGTGAGAATTCTGAAAGAGTTGGGGTGCGATTACGCACAGGGATTCTTCTATTCAAAGCCGATGACTGAAACAGACACCCTGGACATCTTGAAGAACTGCGCTTCAGCCGACACTTCGCAGCACCTGGCGGCAGGGTAGAGCCCGTGATCGATCCTGCTATCCGGTGTTCCAATTGATGACCACCAATGGCTCGTCAATAAGTTTGCTGGAAAGTTCGGTGTACAGGGTATGTGGGCTTTCCGCCGTTCGCGTCGTCATCAGCTCGTCGACCGGCACCATCTTTTTGTTCAACCAATCAAGCGCGCGGCTGAACCCATCAAAAATGCCATAAGGGGCGTTGTTGTAGCCCTCGAGCAGCTCTTCCCACACAAAGCCGCGGGACAGGATGGGAAATTCCCACTCCCAGCCGCTGCGTAGGCGGACATAGTTGAAGAAAACCGATTGCAAAATTTCGTGGGCGGAAACGTTGGTCAGCTTCTTCCAGGGCACGCCCACCAGAACGACCTCGCCCCCTTGCCGGACGATGTTGCACGCGTCCAGCACGGCGCCTTCATGGCCAGAACAGTCCACGACCAAAGCGGTTTTTTTGGCATAGCTCGGGTCGAAATCCGGCATCATCTCGAACGTCTTGTTGATCCCGGTGGAACTGGCCTGATCCCGCCTTTGCTGGTCCGGTTCGACCAGCGCGACATCGTAACCACCGATCTTGAAATTGTGCGCGGCCAATAATCCAACCGGGCCAGCGCCGGCGATAACGACCTTGTCTCCCGGCCGGGCAGAAGTTGTCATAAGAGTCGTCATCGACACGCCCATCAGTCGGGCCAGGACGGCGGTTTGCGGTGCCATTCCGTGCGGAACCGGCAGGGTGAACCGTGCCTCATACTGTTGGGTGCTGCGATGGGCGCCCATGCAAAATCGCAGGTCGCCGGCCTTCACGCCATCGACGGCCGATCCAACCTCCTCGACGCGAAACACGGCGGCATAGCCAGGACGGATGGGAAAATCGTCGCCATTGGCCCAGGCGAGCTCGGTGCCCTGGCTGACGAGCGTGCAGACGGTGGGACCACGAAGGTCATTTTCCCCAAGCGGAGCATCTTCGTAGTCCGCCAGTTCGAACCGATTTTTCGAGGGAAAGACTATTTCTTGGGGCATGTTGGTCTCCGCATTTTTAGGGGGTGATCGCCAGACCGGTTTGCCCATCGAACAGATGGATTTGCTGGGGATTGAGGGCGATGGCGATGTCGTCAGCCGCTTGTGGCCGGTCTTGGGCGGGAACTTCCGCGATCAGCTCCTGCGAGCCGACCCGCAGATCCAAAAGCGCCTCGTTGCCGAGAAATTCCGTCACCTCGACCCTCGCTGGAATGGCGCTGGGGCTTGCCGAGTCGACGAGGGACACACCGATGGGCCGGATGCCAAGGGTGACATTGCGGCCATCGGCGAGGGCGCCGTCGTACCGATCGGGCAGGGGCAGCTCGATGTGATCCGCCCGCAATCGGCCGGCTTCGAAACGGGCGTCGATCAAGTTCATCGCCGGTGAGCCGATGAATGTCGCGACGAAGGTGTTGTTCGGCTCGGCGTAGACCTGTTCGGGCGTTCCAACCTGCTCGATATGCCCGTCGCGCATGATGACGATCTTGTCGGCGAGGGTCATCGCCTCGACCTGATCATGGGTGACGTAGAGCACCGTCGTGCCGAGGCGCTGGTGGAGTTTTCCGATCTCCCACCGAACCTGTGTGCGCAGCTTGGCATCGAGGTTCGATAGCGGTTCGTCGAACAGAAAGACGTTGGGCGTGCGCACCATCGCCCGGCCCATCGCGACACGCTGGCGTTGACCCCCCGAAAGTTGCGAGGGGCGGCGGGCGAGGAGCTCGCCCAAGCCCAAGATGCCGGCCGCATTTTCGATCCGCGACGACGTCTCGGCGGTGCTGATCCCGAGCGGCTTGAGCGCGAATTCCATGTTCTGACGCACGGTCATATGCGGGTAGAGCGCGTAGTTCTGGAACACCATCGCCACGCCGCGATCCTTGGGCGCCACGTCGTTCACCACGCGCCCGCCGATCGACAGCTCTCCGTCGGAAACATCTTCCAGGCCGGCAACCATCCTAAGCGTTGTGGTCTTGCCACAACCCGATGGACCCAGCAGGACGACGAATTCCCCTTCCTCGACATCCAGGTCGATGCCATGGACGACTTGCGTGGTTCCGTAGCGTTTGACGACGCTGCGCAGTGTGATGGCGGACATCTAACCCTCTACTTGACCGAGCCCATCGTCAGCCCACGCACCAGCCACCGTTGGCAGGTGAGGACGAAGATGACGCCTGGAATGAGAATGACGAACGATCCAGCCATGATGCGGCCCCACTGCACCGCGTCGGACGACCAGAACGACATGACAGCTACAGTCGCCGTCTGGGCCGAGGAGCCGGTGAGCATCAAGGCGAACAGAAACTCGTTCCACGAGAAGATGAAGCAGAAGACCGCGGAAACGGCGAGGCCTGGCGCCGCGAGCGGCAGGGTGATCTTCCAAAAGATCGAGATCAGTCCGTAGCCATCGACCGCCGCCGCCTCCTCGAGCGCCTGCGGGACTTCATCGAAGAACCCCTTCATCAGCCAAACCGTCAGCGGAATGTTGGCCGTCGAATAGACGATGATCAGGGCCAGCGGGGTGTCCAGCAGGCCGACGGTTTGAAAGATGATGTAATAGGGCACGATCACCGTGATCGGCGGGAACATGCGCATGGACAGGATCCAAAAGGCGATGTCGTTCATGCGCTTGTGCTTGATGCGGCTGATCGCATAGGCCGCGATCGTGCCGAAGAACAGGCTGAACGCCGTCGATCCCAAAGCGACGATCAAACTATTGCCGATGAATTTGCCGAACGGTCGCTGGGTGAAGAGATCGATGTAGTGATCCCAGGTGGGGGAAAACCAGAAGGCCGGCGGCTTCTGGAACATGATCGGGCTGGGTTTGATCGATGACGAGGCGATCAAATAGATCGGCGTCATGAACACGATCAAAACGATGCCCAAGAGGGAGTAGACCAGGATGGCTTGTTGGGTGCTGGGTTTGTTCATGACTGCCTCTCTCAAGCCGGTTCGCGCTGGAGGGACTTGAAGAAGAAGGTAATCAGCACGACGATGATGATGAGGGAGACGAAGGACGCCGCGGCCCCAAATCCCATCCGCCAGAAGGTGAAGGACTGCCGGTAGATGAACAGCGACAGAACTTCGGTGGAATCGCCCGGACCGCCCTTCGTCAGCACGAAGATGATGTCGTAAATCTTGAACGCATCGATGGCGCGCAGGAACATCAGGCTGACGAGCACTGGCTTAATTTGCGGCAATGTGACGTAGCGAAAGACCTGCCAGCGTGTGTTGCCGTCTATGCGCGCGGCTTCATAGGGTTCGGGGGACAGGTTCGTCAGGGCGGCAGCTGTGCCCATCATCACAAACGGCGTCCATTGCCAGATATCGGCGATGGCAATCGCCCAAAGCGCCCAGTCTGTTGACGTAATCCAGGCGATGGCCCCGATACCCAGGAAGCTGAGGAAATAGTTGAGGTAGCCAAGCTCGGGGAAATACAGGAACAGCCAGACCAAGCCGACGATCACCGGCGAGATCATCATCGGGATCAGCAGCAGCGTGCGGGCGATTCCCATTCCAGGCAGGCGCTGGGTAACCAGCAGCGCAATGCCAACGCCGAGCACCAGTTGGACCGATAGCGTGATCGCCATCAGCTGGAAGGTGATCTTGAGTGTGTGGAGAAACTCGCTCGAGCTTAGAATTTCGCGGTAGTTTGCCCAGCCAATAAATATTCGCGGAACGAAGATCTTGGCCAAGTCATAGGACCGGAAGCTGAGATATCCGGCATAAATCATTGGATAAATGGTGGTCAAAAAAAGGACCAGCATTGCCGGAAGCAGGAATATCAGAAAGACACGGCTGTTCCGTTTGCGCATGTAGGCCATCGGTCTAGCGGTCTCTTATCTCGTATTGGTTGCCAGGACTTGCTGAAAAGACTGCCCCGGCAGGGAGGTGCCGGGGCAATCGAGGACGTGCCGCTATTCGAAAATCGCTGCCGGCGCGTCGTTGATCCACCGAAGCCGCATGTCTTCCGGGAAGACTTTCAGCCGAGTGTTAATCTTGGTGCAGCCGTTGGTCAGGGCTTCTTCGGCCGTTTCGGTTTCACCGGCCATGAACTTGTTCAGCTCGACACCAAAGATCTCCTCCACATCCGCATAGAAGGGGTGGAAGATGCGGCGTTGCGCGGTCTCCTGGGTTTCCAGAAGAACCTGATAGTAGGGATATTTTTCCTGCAACGCCGGGTCCGACAGGATCGATTTGTGGAACTGGCTAACGCCCGATCCTTCTTCGGCAAACCGCCGCATCATGTCGCGGGACGTACCCCACTTGATGAATTCCCAAGCCGCCTGTTTTTCAACGTCGGTGGCCTTGGAATTGATCCCGAAGCTCAAGGCGCCGGTCATGGTTTCCATGGGACCGCCATCGCCTGTCGGGCTCGGCGAGTAGCCAGCTTCGCCGATTGTCGGCAGGATGGCTTCGTCGGGGTTGGTCAGGCGGACGGTACGGACCGACCAGTAGCCGGACTGGGCAACCTCGCCCCGCTCCATGTAACCGGTGCGGATATCCCACATCAGGCCCAGATAGTCGGGCGGATTGAAAGGTACCAGGCGCTTCATGACGTCCGCCGCCGCAAGGCCGGCTTCGCCGTCTATGGCGCAGAGGCCCGTTTCCGGATCCCAGTAATTGCCGCCGAAGCTGCGCATGATCGGGAAGAAGTCATGCGTGATGGCGCCTGCTACCCGGCTGTAAGCCTGGGCGTTGCCGTAGAAGTCCTTTTCCAAGGTCGCGCCGGCAAGGGTGTCGCCTGCACTTCGGGTGAAGAATTCGGCAATATCGATGTACTCTTCCCACGTCTTGGCGGGCGCGAGGTCGTAGCCGTACTTCTCTTTGAACGCGGCCTGCTCGTCGGCGTTTTCGAACAGATCCTTGCGATAGTTGACGTGCCAGATCATGCCGGAAGCGGGGAAAGCCAACAGGCGTCCCTGCCAGGTATTCTCCTGCAACTGGATCGGAATGATGTCGTCCAGATTGATTTCGTCGGCATCGCGCTTGACCAGATCGGTCAGATCTTCCAACGCGCCGGACTCACCCAAAACGCCGACCCAGGGGCTGTCCACCCACATGAGCTGATAGCTTGGGCTGTTGGCGCTGGCCTCGATGACGATTTTGTCGATCAGGCCCGGGTAGGGGAACATGTCGATCTGCACCGTCGCCCCGGTCAGTTCCTCAAACTCACCGACGATGGGGGCGAGACGGGTGACGGACGTGTCGCCGATGGCGAGCATCTTAAGTTCGACACCGTCGAACTCCTTTTGCGCCTGGGCCGTGGCCGTCAGCGATACAGCAGCGACCGCTGCCATGACCGCCATTTTCACCGGTTTCATTCTTTCTCCTCCGCTAGTGGTTTTAAGTGGTTGATGAAACGATTAAGCAACGTAGAAACGATGGCACCTTTCGTGGGTACATATGCCTAGTCGCCGGTCACCGGCGACCACGCCTTTGGACCACCGCCTCGTTCGTATCCGAGCGGACCATCCATGCTGACAAGTTCCAGAAACTGTCCCCAAGGGGCCCTGAGGTAGACCCAGGTAAGGCCTTCCATCGGCCCGGCGTCGATGAAGGTGGGGCCGTCCAAGACGTCGACGCCGGACTCTCTCAGGCGGTCGGCGGCGGCATTCGCGTCATCGACTTCAAAGGCTAAGTGGAAGCCGCCGGGCTGGCTGTTCAGCTTCAAGGGCTCATCGGCGCCGGGTTCATTCTCGTATTCAAAAATCTCGAGATTTGTTCCGCGACCGACCCGCAGAACCTTGATATCGCGGATTCGGCGGTCGCCGGGAACACCCAGTTTCCTGACCATGAACGCGTCATCGACATCGATCAGGCCGGTGCTGAGCACCGTCACGCCGCCAAAGACTGACTCAAAAAATTCAACGGCTTGATCGATATCGGGAACCGTAAACCCGATATGCTGCATCCCGTGAACCTGCACCGAAACACCCTCCCAAAAAGCGTGCTTAATCGATTAACTTCGACGTTGTTATGCTTATTAACGTACTGTTTAGTTACTTAGTCAAGGAGAATTAGAACGCCGGTGGTTCGCCTGGCCTAAGCCAGCGTCGGTTGGACCTCGTTCCGTTCTTCGGCGAAGACGACAGCGGGCAGCGGATCCAGGCCGCGGATCATGTCGGATGCCTTTTCACCGATCATGATCGTTGGGGCATTGGTGTTCGACGAGTTGATCGCCGGCATAATCGAGGCATCGCAAACCCGAAGCCCTTCCAAGCCGTGCACCCGCAATTGGGGATCCACGACGGACTGGCTGTCAGAGCCCATCTTGCAAGTCCCCACCGGGTGATGGTCGGTCTTGGCGATGCTGAAAGCATACTCGAGAACGTCCTGGTCGGATTTTCCGGTCCCGGGCAGGACCTCTTTTCTGACGAACGGCTTGAGGGCCGGCTGCGCCATGATCTCTCGTGCCATTTCCAGCCCACGTAGGGACATATCGCGGTCATAAGGATCACCCCAGAAATTCGGATCGATCAGCGGGGCATCTTGGGGATTGCTTGAGGCCAGCGTGACGGAGCCACGAGAACGGGGGCGGGAGAACGTGCTGTTAAGCGTGACGCCCCAGCCATCGATCTTGACGATGCCTTTTTCGATGCCGGACCCCTGGCCAAGATGGAACTGCATGTCCGGGTAGGGTGCGTCCGGGTCGGCGTACCAGAATGCCCCGGTCTCAAATAGCGATGCCGTCGCCGGGCCGGTCTTGGTCAGAAAATACTGCAAACCGGCCAAAACGGTTCGATCGATTCTCTCGGTCCCGTCATAGGTATGGCGGCCGGTACATTCGGATATCGTGCAAAGATCGATATGGTCTTGCAGATTCTGGCCGACGCCCGGTAAATCGTGGACGACGTCGACGCCGACGGATCGCAGGTGATCCGCTGGTCCGATTCCGGAAAGCATGAGCAAGCGCGGGGACCCGATTGCCCCGGAGCAAACGATGACTTCCCTGGCTGCGCGATAGGTCGTTTTCTGCCCGGACTGGGCAACCGTCACTCCATATGCACGGCCGTTCTTAACCGCGATCTTACTAACCTCTACGCCGGTTAAAACTGTAAGGTTCGCCCGGCTTTCTGCCGGCTTCAAGAACGCCCGCGCTGTTGAGGAGCGTTTGGCGTCTCGCTGAGTCAGTTGATAAAATCCGGATCCGGCTTGGATGCGGCCGTTAAAATCGTGGTTGTACGGAATGCCCCATTCTTGGGCCGCGCGGACGAACGCGCTGCAAATCGGCAAGGCGCCGCGTGGCATCGAAACGCCTAGCGGGCCATCGATACCGTGATAGTCATCCTTGAACCGTTCGTTAGCTTCGGCGCGCTTGAAATAGGGCAGGATTTCGCGATAGCTCCAGCCTTCGCAGCCGAAATCGTCGGACCAGGCGTCATAGTCGCCCCTGTTGCCGCGGGTGTAGATTTGGGCGTTGATCGATGATCCGCCGCCGATCACCTTCGCCTGGGTGTACCAGAGCGAGCGGCCATTCAGCCCCTTTTGCGGAACGGTCGACCAGCCCCAAGAGGCAATGCCCTTGGTCATCTTGGCGAAGCCCGCCGGCATGTGAAACAGCAGGTTGCGGTCGCGGCTGCCCGCCTCAAGCAGCAGGACCGATGCCTGCCGGTCTTCGCTCAGACGAGTCGCGATGACGCAGCCGGAAGACCCGCCGCCGACGATGATGTAGTCAAACTCCGTTGATGGCATCGTAATCGTATTCCATTGTTCTCAGGCCACGTCGACCTGGCCGCTTAATCGTTTCACTTTCGTCCAACATCATGCCACACGAACAACCGATCCGCGCGACACCAGGGATGGTTCCAAAACCACAGGCTCAAATCGCCGGCGGCTGTCCACCAGCATCTGCCCGATCAGCTCGGCTGATATGCGGCCGATTGAGCTGGGATGAATGTCTACCGTGGTCAATTCGGGGGTCAATGTTTTGCTTTGCGGGATGTTGTCAAAACCGACAACGGAGATGTCCTTCCCAACCTGCAGCCCCTTATCCCGCGCTGCCTGGTAGGCGCCGCTGGCCTGATCATCATTGAAACAAATGACGGCGCTTGGCAGCAAGCCGTCCTGGTGCGATTTGGTCAGCGACCGATAGGCGAATTCCGGCAGCAAGGCGCCGGGTTCGATGTCCATGCGATCCGGCGCAATACCGGCCTCCGAAAGCGCCTGGGCCATCCCGTCGCGGCGGCTTTGCCAGGTTGTCGTTTGTTCAAAGCCACCAATGAACTTGAAAGCCGTATGCCCGCAGTCGACTAGGTGCTTTGCCGCGAGATACCCCGCTTTCTTCTCGTCCGCGCCGACAAAGACCCCTTTGCTGCCGGGTATGTCGCGAACGGCGACGACGGTCGGGATGCCCAGCTGCACGGCTGCGTCGACCAGATCGGCCTTGGTTTGATGGACCGGGCTGACAATGACCCCCGCCACTCCGCGAGCGACCATTGAAGACAGCAGTTGGCTTTGTCTGACCGGATCGTTTTGCGCGGTCGCCAGCAGGGTCAGGTAACCTGCCTCATAGGCTGCAACTTCAAGGGAGGCCACGAGTTCGCTGAAAAACGGGTTCACGATCGTGTTGAGGATCACGCCGATCAGCGAGGACCGCCCGGTGCGAAGCTGGGCCGCGACATCGTCCCGGATGAACCCCATCGCATCGGCGATTTTGATGATTCGGTCTCTCGTTTCCCGGGATACGCGTCCGCTGTCACTCAAGGCGTAGGACACGGTGGCGTTGGAAACGCGCGCCTTGGCGGCGATATCGCTGATGCGAACTCTTTTCAATGTGCCGTCACTTTGTCATCTCCAAGCTGGGTTCGATAGCCCATCCAATTGCGCTTTGAAAGCGTCAGGCGATCCAGGGGCGCATTGCCGAAACTCGACTGGTCCGCTATCGGATAAGAGCGACAATGCCAAACGTTGGCGGATCATGATGGCCATCGTGATCTATGACAAAACGCGAAGCTCTATGGGACCCATGACCGACATTCAGGGCATCGAAGACGCTTACGATTACATCATCGTCGGGGCAGGGACCGCGGGCTGTGTTCTCGCCAACCGGTTGACTCAAGATGCCGGTGTCCGCGTGCTGCTGTTGGAAGCGGGCGGCTCGGATAACTACCACTGGGTCCACATCCCGGTGGGCTACCTGTACTGCATCGGTAACCCGCGCACCGACTGGATGATGAAGACGGCCGAGGAGCCGGGGCTCAATGGCCGCTCGCTCGTCTACCCGCGTGGCAAAGTCTTGGGCGGGTGTTCGTCGGTCAACGGCATGATCTATATGCGCGGACAGGCGGCCGACTATGACCATTGGCGCCAGCTTGGGAACGCCGGGTGGGGCTGGGACGATGTATTGCCCTACTTTCTGAAGTCTGAGGATCACCATGCCGGCACAAGCGAAGTGCACCGCAGCGGCGGTGAATGGAAAGTGTCAAAGCAACGCCTGTCCTGGGACATTCTCGAGGCCGTTCAGGAGGGGGCCAAGGAATTCGGCATCATGCCGCGCCAGGACTTCAACGATGGTAACAACGAAGGCTCTGGATTTTTCGAAGTAAATCAAAAGGATGGGGTGCGCTGGAACACGGCCAAGGGTTTCTTGCGGCCGGCCATCAAGCGGCCAAACTTGCGCGTGATCACCCACGCGGAAACCGAGAAGCTGACCTTCGAAGGGCGCGCCGCAAAGGCCATCCGGTACCGTCACAAGGGGCAGTCGCTGGAAGCGCGCGCGACCAAAGAGATCATCCTGTGCGCAGGCGCCATCAACACGCCCAAGCTGCTGGAACTCTCAGGGGTCGGGCAGGGCGACCGTCTGCGTTCCCTTGGCATTGATGTCGTTCACGAAAGTCCTGGCGTTGGGGAAAACCTGCAGGACCATTTGCAGATCCGAACGGTTTTCAAGGTCAGCAACGCCAAGACGCTCAATACCATCGCCAACAGCTTGATGGGAAAAATGCGGATCGGGGCGCAGTACTTGCTGAACCAATCGGGTCCGATGTCCATGGCGCCCAGCCAGTTTGGCATGTTCACAAAATCCGATCCCTCAAAGGCGACGCCGGATCTGGAATATCATGTCCAGCCCTTGTCGACTGATCGGCTCGGCGACCCGCTGCATCCCTTTCCGGCGATCACGGTTTCGGTTTGCAACCTGCGGCCGGAAAGCGTGGGCTCATGCCATCTTCAGTCAACCGATCTCGCGACCCAGCCGGATATTCGCTTGAACTATCTTTCGACCGATCAAGATCGCGATGTCGCCGTCAAGTCGATTGCCCAAGTCCGGCAAATCATGTCGGCCAAGACACTTGCCCGCCATGCGCCCGAAGAGATTTTGCCCGGACCGAACGTGGAGAGCGATGAAGATCTCGTGCGCGCGGTTGGCGACATTGCCACGACGATTTTTCATCCAGTCGGAACATGCAAAATGGGGGCCGACGACAACGCTGTCGTGGATCCCACCTTGCGTGTGAAGGGGCTAGGCCGCCTGCGCATCGTCGACGCCTCGATCATGCCGAAGATCACGTCGGGCAACACGGCCTCGCCGGTAATCATGATTGCCGAAAAAGCGGCGGATATGATCCGTGCGGAAGCCTGAATTCGCCTCTGTTGTAACCTCGACGTCCCTGATCGGGCTCGATCAGGTGATGATCGTATCGTCAATGGTGAAGTCGATCTCCAGGGTTTCGAGCAGGGTACCGCGGCGGTCATCGTTGGAGTAGAAGTCCAGCTCGATGGTGTTGTCGCCCGTCAGATCCCGGCCATCGAAGAAGTCGCCGTTGAAGTCGCCGCTTAGGGCATAGATCTCGGCATTCTCCGTCCGGGTCGCCTGACCGTCGTTCAGATCCAGGAACACACTTTCCACCTGGCCGAACAGCGGGCTGGTGTTGGGGATGACCACACCGATGGTCAGATCATCCTCATTGCCGTTGAACAGACCCGCCGGGAAGACATCGCCATCCTGGATCAGCGTGACCAGGGCATTGGTGTCGGTGTCGTAGATGCCGACCTCGGCGATGGCCTGCGGCGTCTCGTCCACATCATCGACCGTGATGTTGATGGTCTGGGTGTCGTTCAGCCCACCGCTGTCCACCACCTCGACCTGGACGTTGTAGACATTGTCAGTGTTGTCGTCGGTCGGGTTCTCGAAGTCCGGGGCGTCGTTGAAGCTCAGCACGCCGGTGTCTTCGTCGATGGAGAACAACCCGCCATCATCGCCGCCGATGATGTTGTAGGTCAGCCCGCTGCCCTCGCTGTCCCGGTCGTCGTCGGATTGGACGTTGATGGCGAAGGTCTGGTTCTCGTTCACCGTGTTGGCGTTGGGGCTGACGATCTCCGGCTCCAGGTTCGGGCCATCGGTGATGGTGAAGTCGAAGTCGACCGTATCCAGCAGGTTGGTTCGTCCATCGTCGGAGAACAGATCCAGCGAGATGGTCTGACCGCCAATCCCCAGCATGGTGCCGCCGAAGAAGTCGCCGTTGGTGTCGTCGCCGAACAGGGCATAGGGCTCGACGGTCTCGCCGCGGGTTGCCTGGCCATTGTTGAAGTCCAGGAACATGCTTTCGACCTGGCCGAACAGCGGGCTGGTGTTGGGCACCGTGGCCGACAGGGAGACATTCCTTCCCTGCACCAAGGCCAGCGGGATCGCATCGCCATTCTGGACGGTGGTGATCACCTGATCGGTGTCGGTGTCGACCAGGGCCAGCTCGATCAGCGGCTGAACCGTCTCGTCGACATCTTCAACCGTGACGTTGATGATCTGGCTGTCGTCCCCGCCTTCGCTGTCGGTGACGGTAACCTGGACGTTGTAGACATTGTCCAGATTCTCGTCGGTCGGGTTTTCGAAGTCCGGGGCGGTCTTGAAGGTCAGAACACCGGTGTTGGGATCGATGTCGAATTCGTCCGCATCGGCGCCTTCGGTGATCGCATAGGTCAGCCCGCTGCCTTCGCTGTCAGTGTCATCGGTCGACTGAACATCGATGGCAAAGGTCTGGTTCTCGTTCACCGACGGATCGTCGGCGCTGACGATCTCAGGATCTTCGTTGGGCGCCTCGAACACGTCCTCGACGGTGACGTTGATCGCCTGGGTCGCCATCTCACCGTCGCTGTCGGTGACCTTGACGGTGACCTCATAGACGTTGTTGCCGTCATCATCGCCCGGGTTTTCGAAGTCCGGCGCGGTCTTGAAGCTCAGGACGCCCGTGTCCGGATCGATGTCAAAGGCGGCGGCATCCGACCCATCGAAGATCTCGTAGGTCAGGCCGTTGCCTTCGCTGTCGTTGTCGTCGGTCGACTGAACATCGATGGCAAGGGTCTGGTTCTCATCCACCGCCGGGTCGTCGGCGCTGGTGATCACCGGCGCCTCGTTAGGCGCATCCACCACGTTGAAGTTGATCTCGACCGTATCCAGCAGGTTGGTGCGGGCGTCGTCTGAGAACAGATCCAGCGAGATGGTCTGGCCACCCAGCGCCAGCATGGTGCCGTCGAAGAAGTCGCCGTTGGTGTCGTCCCCGAACAAGGCGTAAGGCTCGACGGTCTCACCGCGCGTCACATCGCCATTGTTGAAGTTCAGGAACATGCTCTCGACCTGCCCGAACAGTGGGCTGGTCGCCGGGACCGTGGCTGACAGGGTGACGTTGCGTCCCTGGACCAGGGCCAGCGGGATGTCGTCGCCATCCTCGATGATGGCCAGGACCGTATCGGAGTCGGTGTCGATCAGCGCCAGCTCTATCGGGCCGGCGACAACGGCGGCTGGAATTTCCAGCGCCCCGAGATCGATGGTGTTCGCACCATTGTTGGCCACACCGGGCTGGTCGGAGAAGCGGTCGAACCCGGCATCGCGCTGGTCGAACAGGAAGTCGCCGATATCGTCGATCATCGTATCGGTCGCGTCGCCGTCGCCATTGACGTCGAAGCCGATTTCCGTCTCGTCGATCGTGATGCCCAGCGCGACGGTATCGACGCCCGCATCCAAGGCCGGGTTGCCTTCATTGCCGTTCAGCAGGACGGACAGGCCGTTCGGGCCGCCATTATCGGCCAGCAGGCCGGCGTCGAATTCATCGCCGCTCGCCGGGATGCCGTCCGGGTCGAGGCCAACCACCGTGTCGAAAATGTCGGCCAGGGTGAAGGCATTGCCATCGCCCAGAACCAGTCCGTTGGCACCGAGGTCTTCGCCGAAACCAACCGGCATTGAGCCCAGGATGCTGAAGCCGTCACCGATCAGGGTGGCGGCTTCATCGGCGGCAAACAGATCTTCGCCGTCGTAGAGCGCGCCATTGCCTGCGATGATTGAGTTGGCCACCGTAAGCGTGCCGCCATCGCCCGGCTCGGCGTCGACATAGACGCCGCCGCCGTCGCGTCCCAGATTGCCGGTGATCGTCGAGTTGACGATTGTCGCGGTCGCGCTGTCGATCAAGTAAATTCCGCCACCGGCCTCTGGCGTCACATTGTTGGCCAGCGTGGTGTTGACAAGAAGGACATCAATCTGGTTGCCCATGCCGATCCCGCCGCCAACATCTCCGGCGCCGTTGTTGGTAATCGACGAGTTGAAAATGTTGAGCACGCCGCGTTGGAAGGACGCCCCGCCATCGTGGTAAATGCCGCCCCCTTCATCGGCGGCGTAGTTGTTGTCGAAAATCGAACCGATGACGTTGACAACCGTCCGGTCCTCTGCCTCGAACGCCCCGCCATTGCCGTAGTTGCCGCCGGCAACGTTGTTGGTGAAGACAGAGTCGACGATGGTCAAAAAGCCAGGGAAGGCCACATCGCCCGCATTGCCATCGTGGAACACGGCACCGCCATCATCGCCGGAGATATTGCCGTCGAAGGTCGAGCCTACGATGGTGAGAATACCGCCATCCTCGATCTCGATGCCGCCGCCATCGTCGCCTTCGTTGTCGATGAACTGCGAGTTGGAGACGGAAATTTGCGACAGCCGCTCGCCGGAGATGCCGCCGCCTTCGCCTTCACTGAAGTTGTTTCTGACAATGCTGTCGGTGATTGTCAGCGTATTTGCTCGCTCCAGCAGGATCGCGCCACCTTCATCGTCGGCAAATCCGTCGCGTAGCGTCAGCCCATTGAGTTCGACCTCGACCGGCACGCCGTAGACGGTTGTGCCTTGGGTGGATGTCCCACTGTCGATGGTGAAGATGCGGCTGTCGGCATCATCCAGCCCGTCGGCAGAGTCGGCGTCGATCGTAACATCGGCGGTGCCGTCATTGTTCAGATCGCCATCGATGCTCAACGAGCTGGCGATCAGAATATCGTCCAGATCCGAGGCCAGATTGATGGTGCCGCCAACACCGGTGACATCGGTAATGCCGTCGGCCGCCAGAAGGGTTTCACCCGAGACATCGTCCACATCGCCGGCAAACAGGATCGAATTAACGACGGCATTGTCGGTGTTCGCAATGGCGATCGCCTCACGCAAGGACAGACCGTCGCCATCAGCAATTTCGTCGGCCAGTGTGCCCCCGTTAAAGTCTTCGTCCGCCAGCGTGGTGACGACCAACGGGCCCGGATTGGCCGGCTGTTGCTCGAACGCACCGATATCGGTCCCGTTGCCATCATCGCGGGCCGCGCCGCGCTGATCAGAGACAAAGCCTTCAGGATTCGAACCGTTGTTCAGTGCCGGACTGCCCGTCAGCAACGCATGGGTTTCTGTGGGCCCGCCGTTTATTTGCAGCGGCCCAATCAGCGGGTCGACCGGCGCAATTGCCGTGCCGACAATGTCGCCATTGACGCCGTCCACAAAGGCGCCATTGCCATCGTCGCCGTTGCCAATCAGGTTGTTGCCACCGGACGAGAGCGTGCCGCCGGCATTAATATCCTGAACATCGCCTTCCGTATTCCCGGCAACAATCGAGGATGTCACCTCGGTGCTTATCGTCGCGCCGTCGCTGGCGGACGAAACGCCGTCGTCATTATCGGTGATTGTCGAATTGGTGACCGAAAGCGAACCGCCAAAATTAAGGACGCCTCCGCCAAAGGAATTGGCCTCGTTTCCGGAAATGGTGGAATTGCTGATCGTGCTTTGAACGGCCAGGCCATCCATGTCGCTTAGGATGCCGCCACCGCGACCGCCCTCGAGATTGCCGATCGCGGTGTTGCCGCTAATCGTGCTGCGCTCGATGGTAAATCCATCACTTCCTGAGAAGAACGCGCCGGCGCCAAAGCCTACGTCACCACCGGTGACGATGTTGTCACGAATGGTGGTGTAGCTGATGTTGACCGTTCCGCCGTTCAGCGAAAGGCCGCCGCCGTAGCTGCTTCGGTTACTGCCGCTGTCCGCCTCATTCTCGTAGATTGTCGAATGCGTGATGGAGATCGAATTGCCCTGTCCGCTGATCGCCCCACCAAAGGACTCATCCTCGGATTCCACCGTATTTCGCTCAAAGATGCTGTCTTCAATGACCACGTCGCCGTCGTTGAAGAACAAGCCGCCGCCGTAGGCGTTGCCTTCTGAGTTATTGCCGCGGGCGTCGCTGAAACGAATGACAACATTGTCGAGCGTCAGCGTCCCCGACGAAAGATGCGCGATGCCGCCGCCGAATGCCCGACCGCCGGTACCGCCCGCGTTCGCATCGGCATCCGAGATTTCGAAATCGGTAATCGTCAGATCACCGGTGCCGTAATGCGCGATGCCGCCGCCATAGATGTTGGTGGAATCTCCGGCAAGGCGAGGATCGAAAATTCCGCCATCGGAAAGGCTGAGATCTTCACGGCTCAGTATGGCGCCGCCCGCACCGACATCGCTCGCGTCAGTAAAACGCAGTCCGGATATGGTGACGGTGCTGTTTACGCCGTCATTGCCATCATCGATGTTGAAGATACGGTTCGCGTCGTTACCCTCGATTCTTATGCTGTTCGTACCTTGGATATCGACGCTTCCGGCTATCGACAGCTCGCCCAGCGTCAGTTCGATCGCGTTATATGAGCCAGGCTCAAACGTCTCGCCAGGCCCATCGGCAAACGTGATCGTGTCCAGCGTCGCCGGATTCAGATTGGCCAGACCCAATGCTTCGCGCAAAGACAGCCCGTCACCGTCGGCCATCTCGGCGGCCAAGGTGCCGCCGTCGAATGCCTCGTCCATCTCCGTCGTGACAACAAAGTCGCCGTCACTATCGGCAGCTTGTTCCTCAAATGCGCCCAGATCGACATCGGCACCATCGACTCGGGCAAAGCCAGTGCCCCGCGCATCGGTGGTCAGGGGTAGGCCGCCATCGTCCAACGCCTCGGTCTGGTCGCCGGCATCCATCGCCGCACCAGTGGCCCGGATAGCAGCGGTCAGAACAGTGCCGCCATTGTTGCCCGCGACGCCGCCTTCGATATCGGCGCCAAGGGTCGGTTCCAGCCCGTCCTGAACACCGTTGTTGTTGACGTCTGCAAAGGTGGAGGTCGCGACGAACACATCCTGAGCCACATCGGCGACCGTGCCGGGCAGAACCGCGGATCCGCCGGTGCCGTCATACAGCGTCGTGCCGACCAGCGAGGGCGCGTTTTCGGTCTGTGTCGCGAGGGGGTCGATGAAAATCTCGTTGTCCGAGGTTCCGGCGCCGTTACCCAAGACCAGGGCATTGGCAAGAGTCAGCGATCCCGTGTCATCTGCGACCGCCAATCCACCGCCAACGCCGGCGCTATAGTTGCCGGTTATCGTCGAGTTGGTCAGGGAAATCGTGCCGCCGTAGGTGCGTAAGCCACCGCCTTCGATCTCAGTCGTTGTGCCGACTGTATTGGCGCCCTCGTCGATCGTGTTATGCGCCACCGTGCTGTTGATGACCGTGATGTCACCGCCGGAAATACGGATGCCGCCCCCCTCGACTTCGAGGGTCGTTCCGATGGAACTTTCGGCGACGAAGACCGAATTTCCTGTGACAGCACTATTGGTGACCGTAATCGTTCCGCCCGAATTCCGGATGCCCCCACCTTCTGCATCAAGAAGTCCGGTGGTGGTTTGGCCGTCGACTACAACTCGGTTGTTGGAAATCGTGCTGCCGGTGATGATCGTGTTGCCGCCCGAATTGCGAACCCCGCCACCCTCGGCGTCGCCAGAATTGACGGTATCTCCACCGTCGAGTTGGGCCAAGTTGTCGCTGATCACGCTGTCGGTGATCGTGATATCGCCGGCGGAATTGCGGACGCCGCCGCCTTCGGCGTCGACTGAACTGGATTGAGCTGCATTGGCCACGCCGATCGCCCGGTTGTCGGTGATCGTGCTGTCGGTGATGGTGATATTGCCTTCGCTGTTGCCAATACCGCCACCCTCGGCGTCGTAACCTCTAACCTCGTTATCGGTTATGGTGCTGCCGGTGACGTAGATGTCGCCGTTGGTGTTGGCGATGGCCCCACCGCGATCGGTCGCGCGGTTGCCGCTTAGCGTGCTGTTGGTAACGGAGATATCGACATCGTCCGAGCCGTCATCGACATTGCCGATGCCACCACCATCGGTGTTCAGCCCCGTGGCGGCGTTGCCGGAAATTGTACTGTTCTCGATGGTTAGCGCTGCAAGCGTGCGAATGCCGGCGCCCGAGCCGTCGTCTCCGGCCGCCGTCGTGTAACCGCCCGTGATCGTCAGATCATTAAGCGACGTCATTGCATTGACGTTCGTGATGTTCAGGACGCGGACATTGTCGCTCAGCGCACCCGCGCTTGCATCGACATCGGTGATGAACGTACCGGCCTCAAGATCGTCATCGCCCGCCGTGTCACCTGAGATGACGACATCCGTTCCGGTGCTGCCATCGATGGAAACCTGGCCGGAGATGACCAGCTCGCCCAGCGCGGCGTCCAGTCGGATCAGGCTGTCCAGGCCGCCGGCAAACTCACCGGCATCGAACGTAATCGAATCCAGCGTGCTCGGGTCGAGATTGGCCAGACCCAAAGCTTCGCGCAGGGACAGGCCGTCGCCATCGGCCAGCTCGGTGGCCAGATCACCGCCGTCAAAGGCCTCATCCAAGTTCGTCGTAACGACAAAGTCGGCGGCAAGCTGGACTTCGAACGCCCCGATATCGGGTGTCGGAGGAATGCCGTTGCTGTCGACATCCCGGTCGAACCCGGCGCCACGGCCATCGACATCGATCACCGTGTTCTCAACGGTACCATCGCCATCGACATCCAGACCTGCTTGCACCTCGGTCGGCAGCAGCGTTTCGCTGCCGGCTTCCAAAAGCGGGCTGCCATCCTGAATGGCCCGGGTTTCGACGACCCCGCCATTGTCTGCCAACGGGTCGAGACCGGGGTCGCCGCCTTCGTCGATGATGTTGTCGCCAAGATCGTTGGTGATGGCGAAATCGAAGGCAGTCCCGTCGAAGAAGGTGTTTCCGGCCGTAATGGTCGCCAGCCCGCCGAGCTCGGCGATGATCTCGCCACCCAGAAGGTTGGTTGTGTTGTCGGCGATGACGGAGTTGTGGATGGTCAGCGGGCTGCCGCCGCGGACCAGGATTGCCGCACCCGATGTTTCAGCCACATTGCCTGTGATCGTGCTGGAGTAAATCGTGAGTCCCGCGCCCGGCGCTGCGTAAATCCCGCCACCCGTGCTCGTCGTGGCCGTGTTACCGTCGATCGTCGTGTTAGTGATCGTGCCACTTCCGTTAGGGCCGACAGCAATGCCGCCGCCACTCGAACCTTCGTTGTTCGTAAACGTCGAGTTGGCGATCACCAGCGTCTCACCGAAGATGCCGCCGCCTTGCGCGTTTGAGTCGCTGTCACGAATTGTACTGTTCAGCAGCTCGATCGTGCTGCCGGGCGCTCCGAAAATGGCGCCGCCTGCCGTTATGTCGCTGGCATCGATGAGGGTCAGCGACTCGAATGAAACGGTCTCACCCGTCACATCAACGTTGAAGATGCGGCTGGTGTCATCGCCGCTTACCGTTATGTCCGCTTTGCCGTCGCCATCGGTATCGCCGTTGATCGTCAGCGACCCATTGCCATTGATCAGCAGCTGACCCAGCGACAAAACAATCGTACCGTCAGCGAGCGCCGCGTCGAAATTGATATCGTCGTCACCGGCCGCGTCTTGAGCCAGCGCGATCGCCTCGCGCAGGGAGATGTCGTTCAGGCCACCGAAATTCGCGATGGAGATCGTGCCGAGCGTATCAATATCGTCCAGCTCGTCATCGAGAGTGGTAACGGTAAAAGTTGCCATGCTTACCCTGCGCTCCAAATGAGGCCGCAGGGATTGCCCCGCATGCCTCGCTGTCTTTATGATTTTAAGTGGTTGTCACAGACGCAGAACGCGCACGCGGATTCCACCCTTAGAGACTTTTTTTAGCCGGCAGTGCCAACATTCTCAATTGTGCTAAAATTTGTCACAAACGCAATTCATGGCCGCGTAACGTTTTGCAAACGCAGCACGAATTGGGCGGTTTGATCCGGGGGGAATGCACGTTGGCGAAACAAACCAAAAAACAGCCCGCGCGCCGGGCAAAACCTAGGGCCAAAACGCAAGCCAAACCGGCGGCAGAGCAGGCAGGGGAAGGTCAAGAAGGCCAGCAGGTAACCCCTCAGGTCGCCCAGCAGCTAAACCCTCAAACAAACCAACAGCCTAAGCCACAGGCTGGCCCGCAAACCAAGCCCCAGTCCAAGGGGTTTTCACCGGAGGTTTGGTTCCACACCCCCGTCTGGTCGCGGGAAGTGGTCGAACATCAGCGCATCAACGCGGAAATCCTGGCGATTCTAGACAAGCTGGAGAAAGATACCCCGTCCATCAGCCGATCGAATGTCGGTGGTTGGCACAGCCCGGATAACCTGCATCACCGCGAGGATATGGCCGAAATCCGCCGAATCATCGGCCGGACCTGCGTTGGTTGCGCCACTTTCATGGAATTCGATTTCGACAATTTCGAGCTGGTGATCACCGAGATGTGGCTCAACAAGAACGGCCCTGGCGACTTCAACCGAGCCCACATCCACCCCAACGCGATCCTATCGGGCGCCTATTACGTCTCGGCGCCTGAGGGCAGCGGCAATATTGAGTTCTATGACCCGGTGCCGGCGCGGCTGATGACGACCTATCCGATTAAGACCAACAAGCCGATCAATGCCCAGGCAGCCGAGTATGCTGCGCGGGACGGGCTGTTGCTGATCTTTCCATCCTGGCTGCAGCACGCGGTTCAGCCCAACCGCGGCGACAAACCGCGCGTGTCGATGAGCTTCAATGTCAGCTTCCGACGAACCCCGAGACAACCCGCCCAGCAGGCGTCAGGTTAACTGGCGGCGGCCTTTTCAGCCGTTTTTCTCGTGCGCTTCTTGGCGGGTTTGGCCGGTTCTTCGGCTTTTGGCTTAGCGCCTTCTTCATCGGGTTCCGGCGTCGGCTGATTGACAATCCGGAAGGCCTTGCAGTTCTGCAGGTCGCGCCAGAACGCCATGTTGGAATACCGCTCGAACAGATCGGGCGGCAAAATGGTTTGGCGCGGGCGAGGGGCGACCTTGGCGTGAACCTTGTGCAGGCCACTGACCCCCAGTTGGGAATCGAATTCCGGCTCGTCGTAGTCGACGTTCTCGAAATCATGCTCGAACGGCTCTTCACCTAGGAACTGGTAAATCAGCGGGATGACTTCGGCCGGTCGCGCGACCATCAAATCATAATCGATGATGATCAGCTGTTCCGCATGCTCTCCCCAACAGGCCTCGCGTAGCGCATGATAGGGAAAACCAACTAGCCGGTTAGCATTTGCCAGCGCTTCCAGCCTCGTATAGACGGTTGCCCGTTCACCGGGTGTGTTGAACAAGCGCGTGTTCTCAAACGCGTTGCGCCGGAACTGCCGCTCCATCGAATCCATGATCCAGGCGATGTCGCGGACGCAGCAAATCAGCTTGGCTTCGGGGAACAGCTGCATCAGCGCGGGCATCTTGGCCGTCCAAGCCCGATTGGTATCGAAGATCACCTCTTCCCGACGGTCGGCGTAATAGGCGTGAAAGACCCATTTGAGAATGCGGGCCCGCTGTTCCTCGCTGACCATGGTCGACAGTTCCGACCCGGCCGAGACCTGGGCAACGATGCCGTCGAACAAGGTTGCTACCGGTCCCGACATGCTGGCGTGGAATTTTGGGTTTTGCCGAAGTAACGCGGCCAACATGGTCGAACCGGAGCGGGGCAGGCCGGAGATAAAGTGAAATTTGTGCGTCACGGGATTGTTCCAACTGGTTTTCCGCTGGGGATCAATGGCCGGCGAAGATTGCCGAATGGTTGAAATGGCTGCGGGCGGCCTAGGCCAATGGCACGACAGTAGCACGTTTGCGGCGCACATCGCTGCCGCTTGTTGCGGCGATGGCGGACCAAACCTGATCCTCCGCGTTTGACTTCTCGCCCGGCAGGCGGATAGCGACGACCCGCATGGGCGGCGAGGGGAAGGCGTAGTCCAAGTTCGTCAAGGTTCCACTTGTCATTTCCTGACCGGCGAGGGATTCCGGCAGCCAGGCGATCCCTACGCCGGCCAGCGCCAGCTGTTTGGCCGCCAAGGTCAGCGCCGTTTCGGCTTTTTTTCGGACAAAGGCTTGCGTGCCAATGCTTACGAAGACTTCTTGATTGACCAACTGTCCCAAAAAGACGTCGGCTGGATAGGAAATAACGGGTACGCCGCCTCGGGTACGCTCTTCTTCCAGCCGATTGAGTTGGTCGGTCGCAAAGACGGGGACCAGCCGTTCTTCGCCCAGATCTCGTATTTCCAAATATTCGTCCTGGGAATCGATTTGAACCGCCTCGGATCGGTAGAGCAAGGCGATGTCCGCCTCGTGGGTCATCAACAGCGCAAGACATTCGTCCCGGTTAGCCGATCTGAGGCGGATCGAAATGTCATCCTCGGCGGCAAGATGCTTGACGAAAGGCGGCGCGAAGGAGGTGGTGATCGCGTGCTGGCTTGCGATGACGATCCGGTTCTGGGTTTCGCGGTCTTGGCGTTTCAGCTCGTTCACCAGATCACGCAGCCCTGTGGCTAGCTCTTGAATACGGGCGCGCCTGTCGCGAACGGACGGTTTCAACTGCGCCGGTTTGCGGGACCGGTCCAACAATTCGACCCCGACATATTCTTCGATTACCCGCATGCGCCGTGAGAAGGCCGGCTGAGTCAAAAGCCGTTCCTCGGCCGCCCGGCTCATCGAGCCGGTCTCAATAATCGCCAATATATCCAGAAGCCATTCCAAACGCATAAAAAATCACCCATAACATGCAATAATCGCATGTTATGGGTGATTTTTTGCAATTGAACAAGGCGCAAAAAGCCTGACCATAGGGATCGTGCATCTTAAAGGAGTGGAACGCCGCCATGCATCTGGCCCGGTTTCCAAGAATTCACTTGGCCCATTTGCCGACGCCGTTGGAGCGGCTGGATCGATTGTCTGCCGAGCTTGGTGGGCCGGAAATTTGGATCAAGCGCGACGACTGCACGGGTCTTTCCACCGGCGGCAACAAAACCCGCAAGCTCGAATTTCTCATGGCCGAGGCGCAAGCGCAGAACGCCGATGTGGTCATGACCCAGGGCGCCACCCAATCGAACCATGCCCGCCAGACCGCCGCTTTTGCCGCCCGGCTTGGCATGGCCTGCCACATCATTCTCGAAGACAGGACCGGTTCGAACGACGCCAACTACAAGAAAAACGGCAACGTATTCTTAGACCACTTGCACGGTGCCACAACGGAATCGCGTGGACCGGGTCTAGACATGAACGTCGAGCTTGAATCGGTCGCGGACCGGGTGCGAGCATCTGGAAAGAAGGTCTACGCCATTCCCGGTGGCGGTTCGAACCCGACAGGCGCCCTGGGGTATGTGAATTGCGCCATTGAACTGATTGCCCAGGCCAATGAGAGAGACTTAGTCATCGACACAATCGTGCATGCGACGGGCAGCGCAGGTACCCAGGCAGGCTTGGTCGTCGGCTTACGAGCCATGAACGCTGATATTTCCTTGCTTGGCGTTGGCGTCCGGGCGCCAAAACCAAAGCAGGAAGAAAGCGTCTTTTCCCTCGCCCAAGCCACGGCTGAAAAGCTGGGGTGCTCCGGGGTCGTAGGACGAGACGACGTTGTCGCCAATACCGATTATGTCGGCCAGGGCTACGGCATTCCGACCGAAGGCACCCTTGAAGCCATCGAAATATTCGCCCGGCTGGAAGGGATCCTTCTCGATCCCGTTTATTCCGGCAAAGGCGCGGCTGGCCTCATCGATTTGATCCGTAAGGGCCACTTCGCAAAGGATCAACGGATCGTGTTTTTGCACACCGGTGGTTCGGCCGCACTGTTCGGCTACACTTCTGCCTTTGACGAAGGCGGTCGATTTGCCAAACTCGCGGCCTGAGAACAACAACAAGCGGTAACGGTCTACATGGCAATCAAGCCGTTTACCGGCAGCTTTACGCAGCAGGAGCCCATCGCGGAGGAGGCGATTGCGGCGGCCGTTGAGGTGATGCGCACAGGGCGCCTTCACCGATACAACATCGCGGGGGACGAGGTTCCCGCTGCGGCGGCGTTGGAACGCGCCTATGCCGACTATCAGGGCACACGCTATTGCCTAGCCTGCGCATCCGGCGGGTATGCGATGCAACTCGCTCTTCGTGCGGCCGGACTTAAGCCGGGTGATCGAGTTCTGTCCAATGCATTCACACTCGCTCCGGTGCCGGGCGCCATTGCGGCGGTGGGGGGTGCTGGAGTCCTTGTTGAGACCGACGATCAATTGGTTATCGACTTGGACGACCTGAGGGCCAAAGCAGCCGCATCGGGTGCCCGTTTTCTGCTCTTATCGCTCATGCGCGGCCATATCGGCGATATGGGCCGGCTGACTGATATCGTCGCCGAACATGGCCTAACGCTCATCGAAGACTGTGCGCACACGATGGGCGCTGCATGGGACGGTAAGAAGAGCGGCAACTTTGGACTAGCGGGCTGCTTCTCCACCCAGACCTATAAGCATCTCAACTCGGGCGAAGGCGGTCTGCTGACCTCCAACGACGCGGCGTTTATGGCTCGGGCCATAGTTCTGTCTGGCTCCTACATGCTCTACGAACGCCACGGCGCAGCCCCTGATCGGTCGGCATTTTCCGACATTCGGCTGGAAACGCCGAATTGTTCCGGGAGGATGGACAACTTGCGCGCCGCTATCTTGTTGTCGCAACTTGCCGCGCTTGAGAACAACATCGACCGTTGGAACGAGCGGTATCAGATGATCGAACAGCGTCTGGGTTCGGCACGGGCGCTTCAGCTGCCGATCCGGCCGTCACAAGAACGCTATGTCGGCAGCTCAATCCAGTTTCTGATCCCCGGCATAAGTCCAGACGAGGCCCAAGAATTCATTGCAGCGAACCGCGACCTTGGGGTTGAACTCAAATGGTTTGGCGCTGAGGAACCGGTTGCTTTCACCAGCAACCATCACAGCTGGAAGTACATGTCCGAGCAGTCATTGCCAAAGACCGACCGTGTCTTATCCAGCCTGTTCGATATGCGGGTTCCCCTGACCTTCACTCTCGAGGATTGCCGGCACCTGGCGGACATCATTGTCGCGTGTTCCGAGGGCTTGGCACTGAAGGGAGCGGCCTGATGGATCCAGCTGGTACCCTACGGCGCGTGGGTATTCTCGGTGGTATGGGCCCCGAGGCGACGATCCTTTTGATGTCCCGCATCGTTGCCCGCACCCAGGCTGAGGACGATCAGGACCACGTTCCGCTGATTGTCGACAACAACACACAGGTTCCCTCGAGAATCCGCGCGCTGATCGATGGTGATGGCCCAGATCCAGGCCCGGCTTTGGTTGGCATGGCCCGAGGGTTGGAAACCGCCGGCGCCCAGGCTTTGGCACTGCCCTGCAATACAGCACACTACTATGCGCCCCTCATCAGGTCGGCCGTAAACATCCCCTTCATCGACATGATCGAACACACGGTGCGGGCGGTGTCGGCGCGGCCGAATGCGGCACTGCGGATCGGTGTCCTTGGGTCACCTGCTATCCAAAAAGTTGGTCTTTTTGACCAGGCGTTCGCGCCACTTGGGGCGACGATGGTTTATCCAGATGATCAAGATGCGCTCTTGGCAGGCATCCATGCCGTAAAGACAGGCAAGGACAAACGGGAAGCACGGCGGGCACTAGACCAGGCTGCGCGCAACCTAACCGGTCAGGGGGCTGACTTGCTGCTCGTCGCTTGTTCGGAACTTTCCGTCGTTGCCGACACGATGGGGTCTGATCCAAAAGTCATCGACACGATTGATGTTCTTGCGGACGGGGTCGTCGCATTCGCGACGTCAAAGGCCATCGGCAAGCTATCGCTGGCAGGTTCAGTTCACCCATTCTTACAACTAAGCGCCTGAGGAGAACCGCAACAGGCACGAATTTTGCTCCGTTGGATTTCAATCCGGTCATGGCCAGAGCCATGCTAGCTTGATTGACCCGAAGACGGAGCCCACTGCAGCAGAGGAGCAGGAGGAAGCGCGGGCACCGCTATAAAGTGTCAAAACCAAAATGGCGCTTAGGCGTCGATCTACACCACAGGGGAGTAACCAAATGAAGTTCAAGTCAAAGCTGCTGATGACAGTCGCAGGACTTGCCGTTGCCGGCAGCATGCAGACGGCGGCCGCACAGGAAATCACTGTTGCCTATTTCTTGGAATGGCCGATGCCGTTTCAGTGGGCAAAAGTAAACGGCATGTATGAAGAGGCCATGGGCGTTGACATCAATTGGCGCGCTTTTGACACGGGCACGGCGATGTCTGCGGCGATGGCGTCGGGTGATGTGCAGATCTCCGTCAGCCAGGGTGTGCCGCCTTTCGTCGTCGCGACATCGGCTGGCCAGGACCTTCAGATCGTCGATGTGGCCGTCAGCTATTCGGACAATGACAACTGCGTCGTTGCCGAAGCGCTCGAGATTGATGCCAGCAGTGCCAAGGATCTGGAAGGCAAAAAAGCCGGTGTGCCGATCGGCACGGCAGCCCACTACGGTTTCCTGCGCCAGATGGAGCATTTCGGCATCGACACCTCGACGATGGAAATCGTCGACATGGCCCCGCCCGATGGCGCGGCGGCCTTTGCCCAGGGCAGCCTGGACATGGTCTGTGGCTGGGGTGGTGCCCTGCGCCGGATGCTCGAGCATGGCAACGTGCTGATGACGGGTGCGGAGAAGGAGGAGCTCGGCATCCAGGTCTTTGACGTTACGTCGGTTCCGGCCGACTTCGCGGCGGAAGAGCCTGATCTTCTTGCGGCGTTCCTCAAGGTAACGGCGGAAGCCAATGACAAGTGGAACAGCGGCGATCGCGGCGACATGCTCGAAGTCATCGCCCAGGACGCCGGCATGGATGTCGATGCCACTGAAGCCACCATGGCAACGTTCAAGTTCCCGTCGGTCGACGACCAGCTGTCCGACAAGTGGTTGGGCGGGGGAACCCAGACCTTCCTGAAGAACGTGGCCGACTTCTTTGTTGAGACCGGCAACGTGCCTCAGGCGCGTGATTCATACGAAACTGCCGTAGACGCATCGCACCTCGGCGGATAAAGCTAAGTAAGACCACAAGAACCGGATCCGGGGGCGGCCCAATCATGCCGCCCCCGGCCCCATAACAACAGGTTGAGGACTGCATGGCTGGACTGGCAATTAACGACATCTCCATGCGGTTCGACTTGCCGAACAACACATCCGTTCAAGCGTTGAAAAACGTCTCACTGAACATGGTTCAGGGCGAACTGATGTCGGTGCTCGGCCCGTCGGGCTGTGGCAAGACAACGCTTCTGAACATCGTAGCGGGATTTCTGGCGCCCACATCCGGAACCGTCGAACTCGGCGGTGAACAGGTCGTCGGACCAAGCCCCGAGAGGGGAATGGTGTTCCAAAAAGGCGCATTGTTCGAATGGATGAGCGTCCGCGAGAATGTTGCTTTCGGCCCAAAGATGAAGGGCATGCCAGCGGCTGAGCGCGACCAGATCGTCGACCATTTGCTCGAAACCGTCGGCCTTCAGGACTTTAAAGAAAAAGCGGTCTACGAACTATCGGGCGGCATGCAGCAGCGCGTTGCATTGGCCCGCTGCCTCGCCAATGAACCCGACGTTATTTTGATGGACGAACCGCTCGGTGCGCTGGATGCACTGACCCGGGAAAAGATGCAAGGTCTGGTGCTGAAGCTTTGGAAAGAGACGGGCAAGACCATCATCCTGATCACCCACTCCGTTGAAGAGGCCTTGCTCTTGGGTGAGCGCCTGCTGGTCATGGCACCCCGGCCGGGCCGGATCCACAAGGAATACCGGTTACCCTTCGCCGAGATGGGCGTGAATGCCGATCTTCGCGAAGTGAAAAAAGTGCCCGACTACAGTGCCAAGCGGGAAGAAATCCTCTCGATGATTTGGGAGATGGAAGAGGAAATCATGGGCCGCGTGGAGGGCTCGGCATGACGGTCCTTCTCATATACATCGCGATCTTCATCGTCGCCTTTATCGTCGTCAAAACGGTTACCAAGCAGGTTGCCGAAAGAACCGACTTTACCAGTCTAAAAACGGTCACTTTCGGTGACGAAAGCGCGGTCACAGCCGATCGCAGCGCCTCGATCATTTCAATCGTGGCGATCTTTCTCATTTGGGGCGCCTTCACCGGCTCGAAACTGATGCCCATCCACGTGCCAGGGCCTTTCGTCGGTGAAACCAGCTTTACCTACACCGCCCAAAATGCGGACGGTGACCAGGACGACGCTACGGTCTCAGTCATCGTTCACAAGGTCGATGAAGATGTGCCGGAACCTGAGGTCGAGCCCGGTGATGGCTTTGCCAAGAACGACTCAGGCAAGGTTGGGGCTTGGCGCAGCGGTCTGTTGCGGGTCGTCCGAAATGACGACGGAAACGATGTGGATGGCTACGGCGTCGTCGCCGTCAACGGGCAAGCCATTGCCACGGACGGCGTTGTCGAGGTCGAGAACGGCTCGGTTACGCTGACACCGCGCGGATCCCTGAACTTCAAACCCCATGCCGGCTGGCAGATGGAACCGATCTGGATGCCGCCTCCCGAAGCGGTCTGGAGCCGGCTTATCGAGATCGCCGGCTCTGGCTACCAGAACTTTACGCTACTCGAACATTTGGGCTGGTCCTTGTTGCGCGTCGTGGCCGGGTTCGTCGCCGGCAGCCTCATCGGTATCCCGCTAGGCTACGCGATGGGCCTTTCGGGTTGGTTCCGCGGTTGGTTCGACCCGATCGTCGAGTTCATGCGACCGGTGCCGCCGCTGGCCCTGATTCCGCTGATCATCATCTGGTTCGGCATTTGGGAAACCGGCAAGATCATCCTGCTGTTCCTGGCAGCCCTGTGGATCATGACGATCGCGGCCAGGGCGGGCGTTTCCGGGGTCAACATCAGCAAGGTGCACGCGGCCTACTCACTAGGGGCGTCCCGCTGGCAGATCCTGCGCTACGTGATCGTCCCCAACTCGCTGCCGGAGATCTTTACCGGCGCGCGGGTTGCCATGGGTGTCTGTTGGGGAACCGTCGTCGCGGCCGAACTGGTCGCGGCGGAGAAGGGGGCCGGCATGATGATCATCGCCGCGTCTAAGTTCCAGCTGACGGACATCGTCATCATGGGCATCATCCTGATCGGCGTCGTCGGTTATGGGATCGACATGCTCATGCGGGCGGGCGAGCGCTGGCTGGTTCCCTGGAAGGGGCGTGCCTGACAGGGAGTTCCACGCCCTATAGGGGTCGGTTTGTCTTGTTCCGCAACACGCGTTTCAAGCGTCCTGCAAGCCGCTTGTGTAGCGGCCGCTGTTTGGGACTGTGCCGATCCTGCGGTTGGTAGCCGAGCAGCCGCTCGGTCGCGCTGATGTCCCAGGGTGATCCTTCGATCCTTGAGGTCAGGTTGAGGGTCGCGAAATCAATGCCCTTGGTCTCGATGGCGCATTGGACGGCTTGGCAAAAGTCGCGCGCGCTGAGCCACTTTTGCTGCCGGCCATAGGCAATCGTCATGGGGTCCTGTTCGGCCTTGTGGCACGTGCCGATCCGAAAGCAGATAGCGGACAGCCCATGGCGTTCGGCATAGTGTCGCGCGATTGACTCACCCGCCAGTTTGCTGACGGCGTAATGGCTGGTCGGCCTTGGGTCCAAATCGGGCGTCAGGCGGGTATTGGTCCCGAAATAGCCGCCCAGCACCCAGCTCGTACTGGCAAAGATCACGCGGTCGGTTTTTGCCAGCCTGGCAGCTTCGAACAGATTAAGCGTTCCATCGATGTTGGCTCGCTGCATCTGTGCCCAGCTGATGCTGTTCTCTCGCAAACCAGCCAGATGCACCACCGTGTGAGCACCCTGTAGCAAGGATGTCCAAGATTCCTCCCAGTGGCCGACATCGGCAATGGAGATATCCCGTTGGGCATTTGCAGACCGGCTAATCAGGACAAGCTCATAGCCGTCATGTGTGGAGAAGTGACTGGCCAGCAGACCTGCCAGGTACCCGCTCGCGCCAGTGATGACGATCTTTCTGTTGGTCTGCACGGACCGCCTTCTCCCAGATCAGATCGTTCAAGCGGCAATTGTTAGACAGTCCATCTGCCCCATTGTTGATGTTGTATTTACCTGAAACTGCCGCTCGGAACTGCCTAGACCATTAGATTTACATCTATGGATTGCCTTCAACATGAGGCGTCGTTTGTGCGATGCTGGATGAAGTGAGCATCGTATCCTCCTCTATCTTAAGATAATTCCGTGACTTGGCAAAAAATGTTTGGCACAGGCCCGACCCCAGGGGGTAGGCTTGGTCGTCAAATAGTAGTGTGCCGAAACCGCACGACAGAAGCGGTGAACCACAAATAGTATTGGCCGGAGATCAAGCAACGAACGCGTAACAGTCAAATAGATTGGCCAAGTGTGGCCGCGAACGGAGCAGCAGAGACGATGGGCAAGAACACCGTCAGGCGTGATCCCGTGTTTTCAAGCAGCCGCACAATCAATCAGACAAGCAGGCAAACAAGCGGGGCCGTAGACATTATGGCGACTACGATCAAGAACGAGGCGACGGCGTGGGAGGAAGAACTCGACGAGCTCGCCGAATTGATCCGCTCTGTCGAGGCCGACGAAACTGCCGAAAACAGCGTGCCGTTAAGCGTTTCACGTGCAAACGCTCCCGTCGGGGAGACCGCGGCAGATGGATCCAGTGCTCCTTCAGACAGCTTTCCAGATGAAGGCGTCGACGGGGTCGGGGCCATACCGGAGATCTTGCTTCCTGAGCTGCCCGAAGCCGAGGCGGCCGTTGGCGTCGAACCACCGAACGAAGACCAAGATCTTGGCGCAGACTTTATCGAGCCCTTTGAGCAAGAGGAGCCCTTTGAGCAAGAGGAGGCCTTTGAGCGAGAGGAACCCTTCGAGCAAGAGGAACCTTTCGAGCAGGAGGAGTCGCTCGACGAAGGCTATGACGAACCGGCTGAAAAACCTGTCGACGGCAAAAATCTGGTAACCGCCCTCGACGCGGTGGAGGCATCGCTCAAGCGCGAAGATGAAGATGACTATGTCGTCCGTGCGATCGATGCGATGGAGACACGCCTTGTTTCCCATGTGGATAGCATGGTTGCGCAACTCGACACGACCCGTTCGGACCTCAGCCGCGAAGTTGCGGATCTGAGCCAAAGGGTCGTTGCACTGAACAGTGACATCGATGCCCTTCGTTCTCGAACGAGGGGGATTCCTGGGCGGTTTTTCTCCGTTCTCATGGCGCTGGTCACCGCCGGTGCCGTGTTTGCTCTGCTGTCTTATGGACCGCAAAGCGTGACGGGCGTTTCCATCGCTGGGTTGTCCAGCGATACCACTGGTGTTGAACAGCCGATCAACGACTCTGCACTTGCCGAGACAATCACGGCCACCAAGCAGGAAGTGCAGCCGGCTTTTGAGGTTGGCGAGAGTGGTTGGAGCGTTCAGCAGGTCGCTTCGCGCATTGGAGATTACGCCGGCCAGCTTCGCTCATACGTTGAGACGAATATTCTTCAGTCTGAGTCCGGCTCCCAGAACGCTCAGTAGCAACCGGGCTGCTGCCAACGCCTCCTAGTGGGGAAAACTCGACTTTCTGCCAGAAGTTGAATTGTGGCCAGTCGCCCCATTCTGGCGTGCAAAGTAAGTTTCTATACAATCAAGGTGTGACATAAATCCCAATTGTGAAAATATTGTTGCAGATAGGACTCAAACTCAGATTCGTTCACGTTTTGCATAACTCTTTAAAAAATAAACAGAAATTGACCGTAAGAAATTTGGGCCGCACAAAAAATTAATTCCTAAATCCGGCGCGTGATATTTTTATCTCGAAAGCCCTAATTTTGTCACAAGGCTTAACTCTCATTCACAACATCGCGAGGGCGCAGGTTGCGGTCGCACGGCCCCTCTCGCGAAGGCGCCCAATCGGTCGCTTGAACCAAGGAGAGTGAGCACACCCAAACCCGTCAATTCCAATCGTGTTCAAGGCAAAAGTCGAGGCAGTTCGGCCCGAAATGTACGGCGTGGAAAGGCGGCTGGGACTGGGAGTTTTCGTCGAACCCATAGTCGAACCTATTGCAAACGGCAGGACACAAATCATGGCTGACAATTCCACCCGATGCGAAATTGAAGAATTCGACAATCGTCCAAACGAGTTTCGGAGCGAAACGCTAACCGGCCTTGCCTCGAACGACCAGGCGCTGATGCTTGCCTATCGCAGCCAGGGCGGCCCCAGGGAGGGTGAACCAGCGACCGTCAGCACGGTCTACACCGGACCGTCCGGCAATTTTGACATCGCATTGGGCGCCTTCGACGAATCCGATGGGGATTCACGTGTCATCGTCCGCATTGCCGGCAACGACGTTGCCGATGTTCTGCTGGATCAAAATCCGGGCGGCTCCGCGCCGGATGCGGGCAACGCTGTTGTGCGCAATGTCGCCGCTAACCTGGCTGTCGAAAACGGCGATCTGATCGAGATCACCGTTTTTCGCGATGGCGGTGAATATGTGCGCCTGGATTTTCTCGATCTCATTCCGGTGGTCGCAACGGGCCCGGTGGGACCCGTGGCCGATGACGACGCGGCGGCCAATACCATCGCCCAGGATGCCGCACCGGGCACTGAGGTCGGCATCACGGCCAAGGCGATCGATCCGGATGCCGGCGATACCGTCATCTACGCGGTGGATGATCCGCGCTTTGCCGTCGATGCGGCAGGAGTCGTCACGGTCGCCCCGGGCGCTGCGTTCGATGCCGATGCCGAACCCGTCGTTTCCATCGAAGTCACCGCCACATCGACTGACGGGTCGACCAGCGACGAGACGTTCGAAATAGCGGTCACGGGCGAACCGCCGGCCGATCCGATCCGTCTGGAAGTCGAGGATTTCGAAGACCGGCCTGCCGCGTTCCGCATCGAAAATCTCGAAGGCGTCGCCTCCTCGGGGGAGGCATTGACCGTCCAGTATCGCAGCCAGGGCGGCCCCTCCGAAGGCGAGCCGGTCACGACCAGCACGACCTACACCGGCCCGGATGGCACGTTCGATGTCAAGCTGGGCGCGTTTGATGAATCGGACGGTGAATCGCGCATTGTCGTGCGCATCGGCGGGGTCGAGGTTGCTGATTTCCGACTGGATGCAAACCCCGGCGGTGCCGGCCCTGAGGCTGGGAATGCCGTCGAACGCGATATCGCCTCAGGCCTGGCCATCAGCAATGGCGATGAGATCGAAATCATCGTCCGCCGCGACGATGGTGAATATGTCCGCCTGGACTATGTGGACCTGATCCCGACCGGCACGTCCGGCAACCCCATCGGCCCCGTTGGTGACGACGATCCCTCTCCGAACACCATCGTCGAGGATGCCGCGCCGGGCACGCCGGTTGGGATCACGGCACTGGCCACTGACCCCGATGCCGGCGATTCCGTAACTTACTCCGTCGACGACCCGCGATTTAGCGTCGATGCCGCTGGTACCGTAACCGTGGCCGCTGGCGCTAGCTTTGATGCCGATGCGGAACCGACCGTCAGTTTGACGGTCACGGCAACCTCAAGCGATGGTTCGGACAGCGAGGAAACGTTCGAAATTGCGGTGACCGATGACGGGTCTGAACCGCCGGCCGATCCGATCCGCTTGGAGGTCGAAGATTTCGACGTTCGCCCCTCGACATTCCGCATCGAAAACCTCGATGGCGTCGCCTCGTCCGACGAAGCCCTAACCGTCCAATACCGCAGCCAGGGCGGGCCGTCCGAAGGTGAGCCGGTCACCACTAGCACGACCTACACCGGCCCCGACGGGGTGTTTGATCTCAAGCTCGGGACCTTCGATGAGGCCGATGGCAATTCGCGCATCGTCGTGCGTGTCGATGGTACCGAAGTCGCCGATTTCCGCCTGGACCAAAACCCCGGCAGCAGCGGCCCCGATGCCGGCACCGCCGTCGACCGGAACATCGCGACGAATCTGGCTGTCCAAACGGGCGACGAGATCGAGATCACGGTCTTCCGCGATGGCAGTGAATTCGTTCGGTTGGACTACGTCGATCTGATCCCAGCCGGCCCCCTGCCACCCAATGCCCCTCCGGTGGCGTTCAATCCGGACGAGATCGACGGCTTTAGCGGTTTTCGCCTTACTGGGTTCGAGGAAGATTTCGAGCAGGGCTTTAGCGTTAGCGGCGCCGGGGATCTGAACAATGATGGGATCTTGGATCTGATCGTCGGTGTGCCCAAACTGAATTCGGCGGGACTTGACGATGCGGGCAGCGCCTTTGTCATCTTTGGCCGCGAGGATAACCCTCAAGAAATAAATCTTGGAATCCTTGATGGCTCGGATGGATTCCGCATCAACGGCGTGGATGAATTCGACGAGGCGGGTCGCACCGTCAGCAGTGCCGGCGACATTAACAATGATGGCATCGATGATCTGATTGTCGGGGCCGATCGTTTTTCAGATGTCGGCGGAGAAGCCTACGTGGTCTTTGGCCGTGATCAGCCAGGGGGCGACGGTTTTGCTCCGACAGTGGATCTGGCCTCGCTGGACGGTTCGACCGGCTTCCGCGTCACCATGCCGAACGAATTCGGAAGCTTTGCGGCATCCATCAGCTCAACCGGGGACATCAACGGTGATGGCATCGACGATGTCATGTTCGGCGCGCCTCAAACGGGGCCGGATTCCGATGGGGAAGACGGCAATCAGAATCCGGGCGAGGTCTATATCCTTTATGGCCGCGACGGTCCCAGTGGCGACGGATTTGCCGCCGACCTGGATCTGTCATTCTTAGACGGTACGGACGGCTTCCGAATTGACGGCATCGATGAATATGACCGGACCGGTCTGTCGATCGGCGATGCCGGCGATGTGAACGGCGATGGGATCGGCGACATCATCATCGGTGCCTACGGCGCAGGCGATCCGGCCTTTTTTGGCCCCGGCGGTGGCTACGTCGTTTTTGGCAGCAATGGCGGCACGCCGTTCCCGGCAAACCTCGACCTTTCCCTGCTGGACGGCACGAACGGCTTTCGTCTCGGCATCCCGTTCGATGAGGACATTGTCGGCCAGTACGGCCGCACTGTCAGCGGTGCGGGCGATGTCAACAATGACGGCATCGATGATGTGATCATCTCGGGACCCGGCAGCGCGCTAATCGTTTTCGGTCGAGATTTCGCCGCTGGAGGAAGCTTTCCAGCCGAAGTCGACCTGTCGTCCCTCGACAGCGACGAGGGCATAGAGCTTTTCGACTCGCAGTCCGAGTTCGCCGAATTCCGCTTTGATAGCGCCATGGATGTGAATGGAGACTCGATCGACGACCTTATCGTCAATTCCAGCTCATTCACTCAAGGGGATCGAACGTTTGTTTTGTTTGGCGGGAGCGATCTTGCCGATCAAATCGATCTTGCGGCCCTTAACGGCAGCGACGGCTATCGCGTTGCATCCGACGGCGTGACTGCCGGCGTGGGTGATGTTAACGATGACGGCTTCGCAGACGTCATCGTTGGCAATGAGATCATCTTTGGCGGCCCTGCCGGTCCTGGCTCGGCGATCCCCGGCTACAACCAGGCGCCGACCATTGAGGATGCGAATTTCGCGATTGCCGAAAACCTGGCGGCGGGCACGGTTGTCGGCACGGTGGATGCCCTCGATCCCGATGGCGACGCTCTCAGCCTCTCCCTCGCCAGCGGCAACGAAGATGGCCTCTTTGCCATCGATGATGCCGGCCAGATCACCACGACCGGCCCGCTCGATCATGAGTTGATGGCATCCCACGTTCTCACCATCGAAGCGGAGGACGCAAAAGGTTATATCTCCCGCTCGACGGTTACCGTCGCGGTTAGCGATGCCGCCGATGGATTGTTCGCGTCAGGCAGCTTTAATGTCGATGCCCTCAACGGGGTCAACGGCTTCCGTCTCGACGGATCCCAAGAGGGTGAGAATTCCGGCTTTTCCGTCAGCGCTGTGGGGGATGTCAATGGCGATGGCATTGATGATGTTATCGTCGGAACCGATCCCGATGCTGAATACAGTACCGCGACGCAAAGCTACGTGGTGTTCGGCCGGGACACTGAGAACGGTGCCGATTTTGCCGCTCAATTAGATTTGGCGTCGCTAGATGGCACAAACGGCTTCGCTTTGAACCGAAGCGCCAGATCCGTTAGCGAGGCGGGTGACGTTAACAATGATGGACTTGCTGACCTAATCATTGGAGGCAATGGTGACACGGATGCCCACATCCTGTTCGGGCGCGACGTGCCGGGAGGCGCGAGTTTCGCCGCGAGCGTCGATGTCTCCTTGCTGGATGGAACTACGGGGTTCCGCCTTGACGGCACTGTCGAGTCGGTCAATGGCGGTGTGGACATCAATGGCGATGGCATATCCGACGTCATCACCGTGGGGGCCAATGAAACCAAAGTCATCTTCGGCAGAGACGTTCCGGGTGGCGACAGTTTTGCCGCCAGTCTCGATCTGTCGACGTTGGATGGGTCGAATGGCTTTACCGTCAACGCCGGAGCGCAAGGTGGATTGGCTCGCGACCTGCCTAGTAGCGCGGGAGGTGACATCACCGGCGATGGAATCGATGATCTGTTCATTGGCTCGCCGGACAGCTTGACCGGTGATGTCTTCGTGGTGTTCGGCCGGGATGTTGCTGGCGGCGATAGCTTTACAGCAACAGTTGATGTCGCTTCGCTGAATGGTGCCAACGGTTTCCATATCGCTGGTCTAAGGCCGGGCGACGACCTCGGCACATCAGTCGATACAGCGGGTGACGTCAACAATGACGGCGTCGAAGACTTGGTCATTGGTGCGACCCGTGCGCCGGACAACAGCGACACCATCGTCGATCAGGCCTACATCGTCTTCGGCCAGAATGTTCCGGGCGGCGACAGTTTTGCCGCGGAATTCGACTTGTCATCGCTGGATGGCAGCAACGGTGTTCGCATCGACGGTATCCAGAAAGGGGATGGCCTCGGCTTTTCTGTGAGCGGCGCGGGCGATGTCAACGGTGATGGTTTCGATGATGTCATTGTTGGCACTTATGCCACCAGGAAAACGTTCTTGCTCCTTGGCACGGATAGCTTCGATGCCAGTTTGCCGCTGAATTCACTCGACGGAACCAATGGAGTCAGCGTCGAGTCGGACACTCTGATTATGGGCATTTCCGTCGATGGAGCCGGAGACGTGAACGGCGACGGCATCGCTGATGCCATTATTGGGACTTACGGAAACTCACCCGGAGGCGTGTTCGACAGTGGTTCCAGCTTCATCATCTTCGGCGACGACGGTAGCGATCAGACGATCACCGGCACCGATGGCGACGACCTTCTGGTCGGCGGGCTCGGCAACGACAGCTTCACGGGCCTGACGGGCGATGACCGGTTTGTCATCAGCGCGGGCGACGACACCATCACCGACTTCACCGTCGGCCAGGACATGATCGGCTTGGAAGGGCTGTTCACGAACGTCCTGCCGGCCGATCTTTCGGACTTTGTCGACCTGTCGGTTAACGGACCAGATGCGCTGTTCACCTTTGATGCTGATGGGGCAGGGGACTTCTCGGCTGTTGGTCGCGAAGGCACGTTGAGCCTGATCGGCGTGGATTTGGCGGGCAACACGCTGAACGATCTGGTCGATGACGGCACGCTGTGGCAGGTCTAGTCCTTGAATAAAGGACCGGAGTTGCAAGCATGCTCGAGGCCGAAAGCCCGTCACTGGAGATCAACACCTCCCGCCAGCTCACCGCCTGGCTCGCCGAACGGAAGATTTCGTTTGCCGTAACGACCTACCAAAGTGGCAAGCTCTTTCTGTTCGGCCTCCAGCCGGATGGGCGGCTCTCGGTCTTCGAGCGCACGCTCAACCGCACTATGGGTATGGTGGGGGACGATCAGACCTTGTGGATCTCCTCGCTATACCAGCTCTGGCGTTTCGAAAACGCGCTTGGGCCGGGCGAGTCGCACGATGGGTATGACCGCCTGTTCGTCCCGCAGCTTGGCGTCACCACGGGCGACATCGATATTCACGATATAGGGCTGGACCGAACTGGCGGGCCGCTGTTTGTTTCAACCGCGTTTTCTTGTCTGGCCGTGCCATCCGACACGCACAGCTTCCGTCCGGTCTGGCAACCACCTTTCATCACGAAACTAGCCGGTGAAGACCGTTGTCACCTCAACGGTCTGGCCATGCGTGAGGAAAAGCCGGCTTATCTCACGGCAGTGGGCGTCAGCGACGTGGCGGACGGTTGGCGTGATCAGCGGGAATGGGGCGGGATCGTGTTGGACGCGGGCTCCGGTGAAATTGTCTGTGACGGTCTTTCCATGCCGCACAGTCCGCGTTTGCATCGGGACGAACTTTGGATCCTCAATTCCGGCACCGGTGATCTGGGCACGGTTGATCTGGCAAAAGGAAAGTTCGAGCCGAAAGTGTGGTTGCCAGGCTATGCCCGAGGGCTGGCGTTCGTGGATGACTTCGCAATCGTGGGGCTGTCTGCCCCGCGCGACGGCAGCAAGACATTCCAAGGGTTGCCGATTGACGGCCTCATGGCTCAGAAAAACGCCTCTCCCTGGTGCGCGGTTGTGGTGGTGGATCTAAAGAGCTTGGATATGGTCCACTGGCTGCGGTTTGAGGGGATCGTGCGCGAGCTGTACGATGTTGCCGTTCTGCCTGGCTCGCGCCGGCCGATGGCTCTCGGCTTTAAGACCGATGAAATCCGTCGCATGTTGACAATTGAAGGCCATCCGCCACGCGAGTAACCGGGAATACTAAGATACCCCAAAAACCGCGCAGCATTCGCCAACCCGCCTAGAACACGGACCCAGTCATGCAAGAGGCTGAATCGCCCGCACCCGGCGTAAGCACGTCACGCCAGTTCAGGGCCTGGTTGGCCGAGCGCAAGGTCTCACTCGCTCTGACCACCTATCAGACGGGAAAGCTTGTCCTGATCGGGCTGGCGCCCGATGGCCGGCTTTCCATGTTCGCCCGCACGCTCAACCGCACCATGGGTTTGGTCGGCGATGACCAAACGCTGTGGGTCTCATCGCTGTTCCAGCTTTGGCGGTTCGAAAACGTGCTCGACACCGGTGAATTCCACGAAGGCCATGATCGATTGTACGTGCCGCAACTGGCCTACACGACCGGCGACATCGATATCCATGACATCGGGTTGGACGAGAGATCACGGCCGGTTTTCGTAACGACGGCATTTTCCTGCCTGGCAGCCCCATCGGAAACCCGCAGTTTTCGACCGATCTGGAAGCCGCCCTTCATTTCCAAGATCGCGGCAGAGGATCGTTGCCACCTGAACGGCCTGGCCATGCGCGGTGGCGCCCCCGCCTTTGTGACGGCCATCGGGGTCAGTGACGTGGCCGACGGTTGGCGCCGACACCGTGAAGCGGGCGGGGTTGTTCTGGACGTCCCGACAGGAGAAGCTGTCTGCCAGGGACTGTCCATGCCGCATAGCCCGCGCTTGGCGGGCGATAACTTGTGGGTGCTGAACTCCGGAACCGGCGATCTTGGGACCGTTGACGTGGAGTCGGGCAAATTCGAGCCAGTCACATGGCTGCCGGGATACGCGCGCGGTTTGGCCATCATCGACCAATTCGCCGTGATCGGCCTGTCGGCGCCGCGCGATGGAACCGACACCTTCCAGGGATTGCCGTTACAGGATCGCATGGCGGAAAGAAGCGCAACGCCGTGGTGCGCCATCGTCATCGTCGATCTGAAAAGCGGCGACATGGTCCACTGGTTGCGCTTCGAAGGCGGCGTTCGGGAACTCTATGACGTCGCGGTTCTGCCCGGGGCGGCCCGCCCGATGGCGCTGGGATTCAAAACGGATGAAATTCGACGAATTTTGAGCGTCGAAGAAGCGACCTAAACCGTCGCACCCGGAATCAGCCGGGTCGGCACGATGATCACATCTTCGCAGGGCTCACCGCGCAGGCGCGCCATCAGCGCCTCTGCGGCGGTTTTCCCGAGAGCCTGCGTGGCCACGCTGGTGGTGGTCAGCCGCTGCGGCAGCACCGAGGCAACCTCCATGCCGCCCCAGCCCGCCATGGCGATATCTTCGGGCACGTTCAATCCCTTTGACTGGCAGTAAAACAGCCCACCCACCGCCATGGCGTCGTCTTGATAATAGATGGCATCGATCTCACCGGACCGGTTGAGCACGGTTTCGGTGCCGTAGAATCCAGCATAGAATCCCGGTTTGTCATTCAGAATCTCACGGGTCACCAGATCGAGGTTGGCCGCCTTCAGCGCCTCTTCGAAACCTAGAAGGCGGATCGAGCCGGTGCCTTGCGGCTTTGGTTCCGCGCCAACATAGGCAAATCGCCTGCGGTTTCGGCTGGCCATATAACGGCCCATCTCGTATCCGCAGTCATAGTGATTGAAGCCGACCGACACATCCAGCGGGCTGGTGTTCAGGTTCCAGATTTCGACAACCGGGATGGCTTGGGCCTTGATCATCTCGATGGCTTCGGGCGTGTGCCGACGCCCGCTCAAAATCACCCCCGCCGGCCGCCAGGAGAGCAGCGCCTTCAGCCAGTCCTCCTCGGTCTGTGGGGAATGTTCGTGCGAGCCGATCATCGTCTGATAGCCAAAGCGCGACATGGCGTGATCGATGCTGTCCAGCACCGATCCATACATGCCGCTGGTCAGGCGAGGTACACACACCCCAACCAGCGTCGAGGACTTATCCGATCCGAACGCCGCCGCCAGCCGGTTGGGCACATAGCCCAACTTATCCACGGCCTGCATGACCTTGTCGCGCGTGTCCTGGGAAAACCCCGTGGCGTTCCGCAGCACGCGTGAGGCTGTCATTTTGGAAACACCCGCCGCTTCCGCGACTTGCGCCAGGGTCACAACGCCCGTTTTGCCGGCGGACTCAACCATCGAACTCTACCGCTTTCCCGTGCAATTTTTCGTTACGTTACCGATAACACAAAAATCTTGACGCTTGCAGCCAACGATTTAAGCTCAAGCATAGGTTACCGGTAACGCGGGCGAAATGACCGTGAAAAGCGTGCGATAAGCACTGAGGTAAGCCGGGGGAGGAATGCGTGACGCCGCCAGTCCAAAGCGGATTGTTTTTCGACAGCATCGCCAAGTCCTTTGGTGGGACCCAGGCGTTGAGCGGTGTTTCCCTGCATGTAAACCGGGGCGAGATCGTCGCGCTGCTGGGTGAGAACGGGGCGGGTAAATCCACGCTGATCAAGATCCTGGGCGGCATCCACCATGCCGATGCTGGGCGCGTGTTGATCGACGGCATCCCCTATGCGCACAAACCAGGTCAGCTCAATCACCGTCAGGCGGTTGCTTTCATCCACCAGGATCTCGGCCTGATCGAATGGATGAGCGTTGCCGAAAACATGGCCCTCGCTCAGGGCTATGCCCTAAAGAACAGATTGATCGATTGGCGCTCGGCTGAACGGCAGGCCGAAGCCGCCATGGCCAAGGTCGAAGCGACCTTCGACCCGACCACCCGGATCAGCGATCTCAGCCGCACCGAAAAATCGCTGGTCGCCATCGCCCGGGCCCTGGCCGTCGATTGCGATTTTCTGGTTCTGGACGAACCAACTGCCAGCCTGCCGGCGGACGAGGTCGAGCGCTTGTTCTCCGTTCTCCGACCCTTGCGCGACAAGGGGGTGGGGATGATCTACGTCTCTCACCGGCTGGACGAGATTTTCCGCATTGCCGACCGGGTCGCCGTGCTTCGCGACGGCATGATGGTCGGCATGCGCGACATCAAGCACACCAACCCCGAAGAGCTGGTGACCCTGATCGTCGGCCGCCGGACTCGCGAATTCGACCGGCCCAAAGCCGATGAAGGCGCGCCCGTTCTGTCGGTCACCGATTTGAAAACCGATGACGTCGGCCCCGTCGACCTGACTGTCAGCCAGGGCGAGGTCGTTGGGCTGGTCGGCCTACGCGGTGCTGGTCATGAGGACATCGGCCGCAGCCTGTTCGGCGAGCTGTCGCACTCCGGCAAGGTCGAGCTGATCGGCGAGGTGCCGGACCTGTCCTCGCCCCGTGCGGCCATGGAATCAGGAATCGGCCTGCTGGCCCGCGACCGGGTGGTCGAGTCGATCGCGCCGTCGCTGACCATCCGCGAAAACGCCTACATGAACCCGCCGGCCATTGGCCGTCCGCTGTTCTCGTTTAAAGGTACCCGGTCCGAGGAGGCGGAGACCAAAACACTGGGTCAATCGGTCGGCCTTTCACCGAACGACCCGACCCTCGCCATTGAAGCGCTGTCCGGCGGCAACCAGCAGAAGGTCGTCGTCGGCCGCTGGCTGGCCACCCAGCGAAAGTTGTTGATCGCCGAGGATCCAACGGCCGGTGTCGATGTCGGCGCCAAGGCGGAAATCTACGCCCTGCTGTTCGAAGCCATCGCGTCCGGCATGGGCGTCTTGGTCGTCTCGACCGATTTCGAAGAAGTCGCCTCGATCTGTCACCGGGCCATCGTCTTCAGCCGCGGCAAGGTCGTGGCCGAGCTTTCGGGCGTTGCCCTATCGACCGAAAGTCTGATCCAAGCCGCGTCGGCCGGCGAGGCCAAATCACCCAGCGCCGCGGAGGGCGTCCATGCAGTCCATTGAGTCGAACGCGCTGGAACCGACCCGCGCCGAGCTCAGGGATCTTTCCTTGGCAAGCCGCCTGATCAGGCTGGCCCCGGTCTATGGGCTGGTCATCCTGACGCTCGCCCTGACCCTGCTGTTCTGCATCCTACTGCCCAACACATTTCCGACGCTGCTGAACCTGCGGGCGATCATTTCCGACAAGGCGATCATCGCGCTGTTGAGTCTGGCCGCGATGATCCCAATGGTCGCCGGCCGCATCGATTTGACGGTCGGCTACGGCATCGTCCTGTGGCACGTGCTGGCCATCTCGCTGCAGACCCTGTTCGGCATTCCCTGGCCCATCGCGGTGCTGATGGTCTTGTGCATGGGCGCCTTCGTTGGGCTGATGAACGGATTGTTGGTCGAGGTGGCCAAGATCGATGCCTTCATCGCCACCCTGGGTACCGGCACCGTTCTGTACGCCCTGGCTCTATGGCACACGGGCGGCCGACAGGTGGTCGGCGTGTTGCCGGATGGCTTTTACGCCATCAACGGCACCTTCGTTTTCGGGCTGCCGATCACCGGCTACTACGTTCTGGCGATCACCATCGCGCTTTGGTTGATCCTCGAGTACACGCCGATTGGCCGATACCTGTATGCCATCGGTGCCAACCCGCGCGCGGCCGAGCTGAACGGCATTCCAACCCGCAAATTCGTCATGGGTGCCTTCGTTACCTCGGGCCTGATGACGGCACTGGCCGGCGTCATCCTGGCCTCGAAACTGCGGATCGGTCAGGCCAGCGTCGGGCTGGAATATCTGCTGCCGGCCTTGGTCGGCGCGTTCCTGGGATCGACCACCATCAAACCTGGCCGGGTGAATGTCTGGGGCACCATCGTCGGTGTCGCCATCCTGGCCGTTGGAATTTCCGGCATTCAGCAAATCGGCGGCTCTTTCTGGGTCGAACCGATGTTCAACGGCGTCACCCTGTTGGTGGCGATTGGGATTGCCGGTTACGCCCAGCGCCGCAAGGGCGCGGCCAAAAAATAAGCCATTCGAGAAGTCTAAGGAGGAAGCCATGTTGAAAAAACTGTCCATAGCCGCCCTGCTGGCCTTGCCGCTCAGCATGCCGGCCCACGCGGATGCGATTTCCGATGCCATGGCCGAGGTGGAAAAACACGCCGGCCGCAAGGATGCCTGGGACGGCCCGACCAGCGGCCCGACCGCCGCCGAGGGCAAGACCATCGTCGTTCTGGCCGCCGATATGAAAAATGGCGGCGTGCTGGGCGTGACCAACGGCGTCGAGGAGGCTGCCGAGCGCATCGGCTGGGAGGTTCGGATCATCGACGGCGCCGGCTCGGTTTCCGGTCGAACGGGCGCCTTCGGCCAGGCCCTGGCGCTGAAGCCTGACGGCATCATCATCAACGGCTTTGACGCGGTCGAACAGCAGGCCTCCATGGCCCAGGCCCGGGACGCCAACATCCCGATGGTCAGCTGGCATGCCTCGCCGGTTATCGGTCCCGATCCCGACAATGGCGTCTTCGCCAACGTCTCGACCGACGCCATGGAAGTGTCCGCTGCCGCCGCCCAATGGGCCTTTGCCGATGCCGGGGGTGAACCGGGCGTGGTGATCTTCACCGACTCGACCTACGCCATCGCCATCGCCAAGGCCGACCGCATCAAGGAGACGATCGAGGCGCTGGGCGGCACGGTGCTGGAATATGTCGACACGCCGATTGCCGACACCTCCAACCGGATGCCGACGCTGACCACGGCGCTGCTGCAGCGCTATGGCGATGACTGGACCCACAGCCTGGCCATCAACGACATCTATTTCGATTTTATGGGCCCATCCTTGGCGGCGGCCGGGATTGCCGGCGATTCCAAGCCCAAGGCCGTGGCGGCAGGCGATGGCTCGGAAAGCGCCTATCAGCGGATCCGGGGTGCGCAGTACCAGTCGGTGACGGTGGCAGAGCCGCTCAACCTACAGGGCTGGCAACTGGTGGACGAGCTGAACCGCGCTATGCAGGGCGAAGAATGGTCCGGCTACACCTCGCCGCTGCATGTCGTGACGGCTGACAACATCAGCTACGACGGCGGTGACCGGAACATCTTTGATCCGGAAAACGGCTATCGCGACGAATACGCCAAGATCTGGGGCAAATAAGCCGACCCTGAAACAGGTTGCCGGGCGGGGCGGTGGTTTCCATCGCTCCCCCAGCATCCAATAAGCCAAAGCTTCTCGCTCCTTAATCCGGTTGCGTTCCGGACAGGCGGGCGGTGCACACAAAAAACGTTACCGGTAACCGCAAGCGCGAGCCGGAAAATCAAAGGGAGGGTCAGGTGGCCGAACAGCATCCGATGATCGCGATGCGGGGCATTTCCAAGCGCTTCGGCGGCGTATCGGCCCTCGAAGACGTGGATCTGGACGCCCATGCCGGCGAGGTGCTGGCCATCGTCGGGGATAACGGCGCGGGCAAGTCGACCCTGATCAAGATCCTGACAGGCGTCTACCAGCCGACCAGCGGCACCATCGAAATGGATGGCCAGCCGTTGGAAATGAACAGCCATTCCGATGCCATCGCGCTGGGTATCGATGCCGTCTACCAGACCCTGGCCCTGGCCGACCACCTCGACCCGGCGGCCAACATGTTCCTGGGCTCGGAGCTGACCACCAAGATCCTCGGCGTCCCATTCCTCGACAACGCCAAGATGCGCAGCGAGGCCGAGCGGGTGCTGTTCGAGCGCCTCGGCGTTCGATTGCCGAACATGGACGCGGCCACCGAAAGCCTCTCCGGCGGCCAGCGCCAGGCTGTGGCCATCGCCCGAGCGATCTACCACACCGGCCTGCGCGTGCTGGTGATGGACGAACCGACCGCCGCCCTCGGCCCCCAGGAAACCGCCCGCACCCTGAAGCTGATCGAGACCCTGCGAGATCAGGGCCTGGCGGTGATCATCATCTCGCACTCGCTGGATGATGTCTTTGCGATTTCGGACCGGATCCAGGTCATGCGCCGGGGCCGCCTGGCCGGCGTTGTCAAAACGGCCAACAGCACAAGGCAAGAAGTGCTGGGCCTGATCGTCGGCGCCAGCGTGGCGGCATAGGGGGCAGGGACGATGGCAACAGCAACACAACAAGTGACCCTCAAGGAACGGCTCGATCCCTACATGGCGGTCATCGGGCCGCTGGCGATGATCCTGATGATCGCCGCCTTCATGGGCGTGACGGAACCGGCCCGCTATTTCCGCCTGTCGAACCTCAACATCATCCTGCTGGAAGCGGCGCTCTACATGCCGATGGCGATGGCGATGACCTTCGTTATCACCCAGCGCGGCATCGACCTGTCCATCGGATCGGTCGCGGCCCTGACCGGCATCATCATGGCCTTCATGATCAAGAGCTACGGCTTTCCCGCCTGGGCCGCTGTGCTGATGGCCATCTCGCTCGGCGCGACCCTGGGTCTGGTCAACGGGTTGGTGATCACCAAGTTCCGGGTGCCGGACCTGATCGGCACCCTGGCGATGGACCTGGTCTATCGCGGTTTCGCCCTCGTCCTGGCCAAGGGGCTGGTCCTGGCCCGTTTCCCCGATCTGATCACCAATATCGGCCGGGGCCGGCTGGAGTGGTTCCTGCCCATCCCGGTGATCATCGGTCTGCTGACCTTTTTTGCCGGCTATCTGCTGATGCGCCGGACCCATGTCGGCCGCTATTCGATCGCCATCGGCTCAAATCCCGAAGCGGCGGAGATGACCGGCATCGCCGTCGACCGCTACAAGATCTACGCCTATGTCCTGATGGGCGCGATGGCCGGTCTGGCCGGGGTGATGCTAACGGGCAAGCTGAACGCCATCCAGGCGACCTCGGCGCCCTATTTCAACCTGCACGTCATCGCGGCGGTGGTCGTCGGCGGCACGTCCCTGTTCGGTGGCCGGGCCTCGTTGCTGGGCTCCTTCGCCGGCGTCCTGCTGCTCTCGATGATGATCAACGCGCTGGTCACCCTGCGCATCGAATTCTTCTGGCAATCGGTCGGCTCCGGCGTGGTGATCATCACCTCGGTCGCGCTCTACACCTGGCTTCAGAAGAAGGACCGCGACGGCGCCAAGGGCATCGTCGCCTCGCTGGCCACCCCGGAGAACGCCCGCCTGTTGCGGTTCACTGCCGCGATCCTGGGCGCCGTCATCCTGCTGTTTGCCCTGGGCTTCCTGTTCGCCGGCGAACCGGTACCCAGCGGTTAGTCAACCAACACAAGTTTCACAATGGGAGGAGAACCAATGACCCTAACCAAGACAACCATTGCCCTGACCGGCGCTGTGTTTTTGACATCGGCGGCCATGGCGCAAGACTTGCCGCTCAAGGCACTGCCAGACGATGCCGACCGCGATCACTGGCTGCCTGAGCAGGTAAACCAGGATGGTACACTCGAAGCCCTTCAGGAGGCCACTGGCGGCGAAGCCGTACCGTTCACCGGATCCCAGGACGACCCGATTCAGATCGCCCTGATCTATCCCTCGGCCGATGTGTCCGATTTTTGGGCCCGCAACTATCTGGCCCTGACCAAGCGTCTGGAGCAGCTTGGCATCGCCTATGAAACGACCGAGTTCGCCTCGCGCCAAATCGAGCACTCCCTGCAGGCGACCTATACCGAACAGGTTGTCCAGGATGCCGATCTCTACGACTATGTCATCTTCGGCCCGTCCGAGCTGGCAACCCAGGCTGATAACATCGACAAGCTGGCCAACACCGACGGTTTCGTCAGCTATGTCTGGGCCTTCCACACCCCGCTGAAATACCTCAGCAAACAACCGGAAGTGTGGTTCGACTTCTCGTCAGCCTACGGCGCGCAAGTCATCTGCAACTACATGCTGGAACGGCTGGGCGAGAACCAGACCTATGCCCTCAACCGCGGTATTCCCGGCGTGACCGACAACCAGCGCTCGGGCGACTTTTCCGAATGCGTGCAGGAAAAGGGCGGCTGGACGCTAGCCTACGAACATTACGGCGAATACCAGCGTGAAGGCGGTTTTGACGGCACCAACCTGATCATGCAGGCCTATCCGGAGGCCACGATCATCCACAACGCCAACACCGCCATGTCCATGGGCTCGGTCGAGGCGCAGGTGGCCGCCGACAAGCATAAGGACATCTTCTCCACCGGCTGGGGCGGTACGGGCCTGGAGCTGGATGCCATCCGCCGGGGCGAGCTGGATGCCTCCCCCATGCGCATGGGCGATGACGTCGGCGCCGCGACGGCCGAGGCCATCAAGGCCGACATGGAAGGCCGGTCCGAAGAACTCCCGCTGGTCTTCCTGGGCCGCATCACGGTCGCCCATGACGAGCTGAGCGCCGAGGAAATCGACGCGCTCGAACAAGAAGCTTTCCGCTTTTCTGGCGTTGGCGCATTGGAGCGTTAAAGCCCAATAACCCCACCCTTCCCAACTCCAACCCCGCGCGCCGCAACCGGTGCGCGGGTTTTTTTTGGCCTTGGGGGTGGGCGAGAGAGGGCGACCCGGCGGTTAGCCAATCACATCGGCATCACCGATCGGCACTTAAGTCGCGTCCGGTAACGAAGTTGTAGGAATCCAAGACCAGATCGAACACAACGTCCAATTCGTCGGCCGAGAGGGGCGTATAGATCATTACGAACCCTTCCCAACCCGGCCGCTGCTTCGCCCAGGGGTGAGCGACTGCCCACCCTGCCTCAATCGCCGCAACCGCTGTGACTGGATCGAGCGAGGCATGCAGGCTTCCGTCAGGGTGAACATGCGCAAACTCCCGCCCCCCGACAATTACCTCAGGGCGCTCCAATGGAAGCCCATCCGCCAACCAGAAACCCTGCGCGCCAGGCAGGGAAACAACGGTCGGGCGGACCTCGACATCGGGTAGGGCTTCAACCCGGCGGAGCAGATCGGCCGAGAGCTCCGGCACCGGCTCGACACCCATTTGCATGTGGGGAATACCATCAGTCGTCAGCGGCCTTGGAGCTGTGCGATCCGGCCACTCCGTGCCATTTGCAGACGTTGAGATAGCCGCGATGCCAGCGAGTAGTACGACAGCAACTCGAAGTCGATGGAGCACGAGTCTCATCTTCAAACCTCCGCGCGGATGGATCAGCCAGTGTGCACAGATGCTAGGCGAACTCAAAATCGGCCATGACAACGCACATCTCCGGGCGCCGACGGGAGCAATCGAGCAAGCTAGTTTACTCCAAAGCTCACTTAGCGCTGATGTGATCGTGATTGGCGGCAAAGAAGCTGGCGGTCAAATTTACCGAAGGCGGTGTGGTCCGTTGGTAAGGTCCAGTTGGGTTCGTGAAGACCTGTGCGCCGTAGGATGAATTAGGCATTCGAAAGGCTCCCTCATGGCATCGGCAATCAGCCTGCAAGCCCGCCTCGTCGTTATCGCGTCCTTTGTAATCGTCACCCTATTCTGGTTCGACGCCCACGCACAGAACACGGCCCCCCTGCCAGACTACGTCATCGAAGAGTTCGGCCAACCACCCCCCATCCCCGACGGACCGCTATCGGAATCCCTGCAAGCCGCCGTCGACACGGCCCTGATCGAGAGCATCGTCCAGTCCACTTGGGGCAGTGAGCAGATCCGGGCATTGGAGGAAATTGCCGCCTCGAAAGATCCTCGGGTGGCGTGGCTGATCAGCGACATGATGCGGTTCGTCACTCAGCCCGCCTTGCACACCGAACTCGCCAATGCGGCGGCTACCCTGCTGGGGAAAGAGTTCGAGGGAACCCACCATTGGGGTACGGTGACCGATTACCTCATCGCCTGGGATGTGCCGGCGCCGCCGAACTATTTGCAGGCCAAACGCACCATTTTCACCACCATCGTCCCCGGCTGGGACAGGATATTTGTCGAAGGCGATATCGATTGGCGGCTTGTCTCCTGGGGTGGGGTTCTGATCGACAGCCGTCCCTACGATACGACCGACCAGCGCTGCAATTGCATTCCCGCTGCCGACAATCCCCCGGTCAGCAGCGCGGAGGAGGCCACCTGGCTGAAGGATGACGACATCGTCTTCGGCATCGAGGTCAATGGCGAGTACCGGGCCTATCCGCGGCGCATCATGGAAGTGCGCGAGATGGTCAACGACACGCTGGGCGGCCGGGATCTGGGCATTCCCTACTGCACCCTATGTGGAGCGGCTCAGGCCTATTTTACCGATCAGCTGCCCGAAGGGATCGAGCGGCCGATCCTGCGTACTTCGGGCCTGCTCATCCGATCCAACAAGGTGATGTACGACATCACCACCTATTCGGTGTTCGACACGTTCCTGGGCAAGGCGGTGACCGGGCCTCTGGCGGAGAGGGGGTTACAGCTGGACCAAGCCACGGTCGTGACCACCGATTGGGGCCGGTGGAAGGAGGCCCACCCCGAAACGACGGTGCTGATCGAACCGCTCGCCCTGGGCCGTGATTTTGACTTTCGCAACAACCGCGATGCCGACGGCCCGATCTTCCCGGTCGGCGACGTCGACCCGCGCCTGCCGGTGCATGAGGATATCATCGGTGTCGTAACCGCCTCAGGCCAGCCGGTGGCCTTCCAGCGCAGCAAGGCCTTCGTCGCTCTGCAAAATGGCGAAGAGATTGCGGTCGAAAACGTCCGCCTAAAGCTCGATGCCGGCGGCATCCGGGCGGTGGATGCGGATGGCTCAGACCTTGGCAGCCACCAGGCCTTTTGGTTCGCCTGGTCGCAGTTCCATCCTGAAACGCAGTTGTGGCCAGGGTAGGGAGACCGGGACAAGGTGACCGGGTTCTCCCAGGCTGTTCACTAATTTTTCAGCCGTGCGACCGCGGTATCCGCTTCCACCACAGCATCGTTGAAGGTCCAGCGGGGTACGGTGCGCATGCGGGCGAGCCCGGCGAATGCGCCTTCGAATTCCGCGCCATTCGGGGGGTCTTCGCGCAGGGCTGCCTCGAACGCCGGGCCAAAACCGTCGAAACCGCTCGGATCCAGCTCGCACAAGTGAATCTGGTTCCAGCCGATCTTCAACTCCGGATTGTGATGCAGCACCGCAGCCGTCTCCATCGCCCGAAACGTGCCAAACCGGGTTGCCCGGACCAGTCTGGCGGCCGCCGGGCCGCAAAACTTCTGCATGGCCTTTCGATACGCATCGAGATGGGGCGGATGCACGTCGATAAATTCCAATGACACGTTCCAGTGGGGTCGGTCGGTCGAACCCTGCCAGTCGCGCGGCAGAATGAAAGAGCAGGGGGTGGTCAGCAGAATTTCCGCGCGCAGCAGACCGGCGCCCGCCGGTTGCGGTTTTTCCACCAGCTCAGCGATGGCATCGGCCGGAACGATGTTGCGAAAATAACTGAGGGCCATATGGCTCCACACCGGCGCGTCCGAGGTATTCTGATAGACGGTCCGGTGCCGATAGAGCGTCTGCCCAAGGCAGGCTTCGCCAAAGCGGTCGGAATTGAGCGCATCGGCTTTGAGCGCCTGTTCGAGTGCTGGCTCGGGCGCGTGAATCGTCCGCGCCAACACCACCAGACGATCGTCCGGTTCGATCAGGACCGGCATTTCACTGGCATCGAGATCGAAATCGATTGGCGCCCGGCCCCGCCCTCAATGCGTTGGGGTCGGGATGCAGCCGTTCTTGTCCATCTCGCTTCGGCGCTTATCCACGTTTGGAAAGAATTTCAAGTTGGTCAGTTCTTCGACCGTGCGCACGCTGACGCGCCAGGTTTCGATAAAATCGTCATGGTGCGGGAACTCGTCCGCTGAGGTTCGGTGGTCGATGTTCGAGGCGGCATAGGCAAAGACGCGGCCGAACTTGGCCAGATAGATGATCTTGAACATCCCCGCGGGCACCTCGACGCCGGCGGGACACTCCTGGTTCGGGCCTTCTTCTTTTGAGCCGCCGCAGATGGATGGCTGTTTGAGGTCCCTCAAACCGGCGATTGTGATCGGGTGTTTGCAGGACTGACCGGTCGGCTCGATCGTCAGGCGCTCCCCGTCGTCCTTCAAGGGGATCGGCCCTGTGATGACGTACAGGTCGTGCCCGGACAGCGCGAGATGCTTCACATCCTCCTCCAGAAAGCGCCAGTAGCTGCCATTGAAACCGTCCTGAATTTGCGGCACCGCATTGGCAAAAGTGAAGGTCTGCTTCATCCACTCAGTCGATGATTTGAAATCATCCGAAGCGGCATTGTGGCCGCGCGCATAGCCGGAATGGGTGTAATCCTTGTTCTTCGCCCGGGCGCCTTCCACATCCGCCCGGCGCCAACCGCTGGGTCTTTCGTTGTCGCCGCAGGCAATCGCGCGGGTGATTTTCTCGACCACCCAGATAGGCGCTTTCGTTTCGCCGCTATGGGCAAAGCAAAACCGATCCTCGCAGCCCGTGACGATCTTGGTGTTGTCCAGCGTGCCGTCGTGCAGCAACGGAAGACCAATGGCCTCCTCGATGTCGGACCGTATATCGATTTCCTCCGGCGCTGGGCAGGGTTTGCCATCGGCGCTGTGGGCAAGAGCGGCGCCGTTAAACCCGATCGCCGCGCTAAAGATCAGCGTGGCCAGATATCGCTCGGTGCCCCTCATTTAGATTTCTCTTCTGCTGGCTTTTCCTCGCCTTCATTTCCCTTGCCGTTCTTGGCGGCCGTGTCCGCATTGCTGATCGATTTGCCCGCCAGGAATCCCGTGCCCGACAGCCCGATCAGAACCAGCACGTTGGTGGGAATATCGACCATGCGGCCGGCCTCGATCGACAGCATCAGGAACAGGCCGGCGACCACGAAGGTGAAGATCAGAAATTGGAAGCGGGACAGCGAGGCCTTCGGCTTGTCCTCATGTTGCGGTCCATCTTGCGGCTCCGCGATAATGCCCGCCAGCGGAATGCTTCCGGTGCCGATCTGATACAGAACGGCCGCCGCAAACAGGATGATCACCGCGCCGAATGCGACAAAGCCGACGATGGCGATATCATGGGCCTGCAAGACACCCGCATGAACCACCCAACTCACCGCGACAAAAAATACAGCGACAATGATGAGCACGAGGAACATGGGCCCATAGTCATTCTTCTTTTGTTGGTTCATTTGCTGCCCCAGTTGAATGTTCGCATGAGTTTCCCGGCAATGTAGGAGGTCTCGGCCCCAAACAGGGCGAGAAGCACCTCATTGGGGATGTCCGGCAGGGAATAGTTCGCCCCATCCGGCAAATTCGTCGGCAATGGTGTCGTCGCCGTGGTGATCGCGTAATAGAGCGCAAAGCCAATGGTGAACATGAACAGCGCGATCCGTTCCGGATCCGCCCCACTGCCCCGGGTCGCCAGCAAACCGCGCAGGGACCCGTGGGTCACCAGCAGATCGCGCACCACCAGTGCGCCAAGAACGACGAACCAAACCAGAATAGAATATTTGAAAAGTCCGATGGCAAATTCCACGGCGCGCACCACTAAGAACGCATAAAATTCGATGACGTAGGATAGTCCAAGCTAGGATTACTGTAAAGGGTGTGCCTCCTCTGGCGGCAACAATGTCTAAAGGAATCCAAATAAATTATCAATTTTTCTCGGTGCATCAGGCATCTATTTTAGGTTGTCCTGTGGCGAAATTTGGTTCGGTTGTAAAACTGGCTAACATATTTGGTTGTCTATTTCTGGATTTTTATTGGGAAATTGCCCCAGTAATGCGCGATGGGGCCATTAGGTCAGCACCTAAGCGACAATGGTCTTCCGCCAGCCCGTCGACGCGGGCGCTGACTGCAAAAGCAAAAAAACGCGAAATTGCCCGCAAGCTCCCCATAGCCATGCGCCAGTTAGGCCACCACCACCGTTCAAGAGATATTTAAGGCAGCTGGTTTAGATTGCCAAAAGTCGAAGAATAATTGGAATGGTTCTCGAATGACAGGCATTTGGAAAAATCTGTTGTTAGGGTTAATTTTCGCGGCGGCCATTTCTTTTGCCACGTTCGTATATTTAATCAATCCTTATTCAGCCGAAGAACTGGAAAATAATGTTTCAACTGTTCATAAAACCCCAGCTTATGAGGACGTTCCTACGCCCAGTAGAATTGAGCTAGTTGAATTCTTCCGTTCAGGAGATATTGCAACCCTTAATCGAATATTGTTGGAACAGCAGACGGCTGCCGAGGCCGGGATTGTTCCAGAACACTTGGTCGACCGTTCTTTCCGTGCGTTTGCGAGCACCGACCCGGCCATAGCGGACAAAGCGGCCATCTGGAAACAGACATTTCCCGACAGCTTCGCTCCCTATCTGGCGCTAGCACGCCACCATGTTCATGTTGCATGGCTCCATCGCGGCACCGGCACGGTTCGCGAAACCCACCGCGAACGTCTCACCGCCATGCGAACTCATCTCGATCTCGCGGTGGCCGAACTGAAGTCCGCAATCACGCTCAGGCCCAAGGCCATGGTGGCCCACAGCCTTCTTGTCTGGACACTCAACGCCAACGGATATCGCGACGAGGCCGTCTCGACGTTTCAAAAGGCGGTGGCGATTGATCCCGGGTCTGCCGCGGTGCGCGAGGCATGGCTAAGGATCCTGTCACCGGCTTGGGGCGGGTCGCTCCGGGCTCAACGGGCGGAAATCGCCCAGCTCAGGGAGGATTACCCCGATGACCCTGAGATGCGGTCCATCGAAGCCTGGATGCACTTTGATGCAGCCCAGATGGCTGTTCGCAACGGCGATCCCGAACGCGCGCTCGACGAGTTTGACAAGGCGATACGGCTTCGCGCCAGTTTCTTGTCCTTCAAGGCCGATTTCGAATGGAGGCGCGATCGAAGGGGTGATGCGCTCCTGAGCTATGCGCGCCTTCTCGATTTCGATCCCTACAGTGTCGACGCACTCAAAGGGGTCGCCTGGTTGCTGTCCCGAACGCCGGCGCAGGATGCACAGCAACGCTATGTCGACCGGGTCCTGCAGCTAGACCCGCTCGATCCGCGAATGCTCGTGAACCGCGCCGAGTTCTACCTTGAGAATGGCCAGCGCGACCTCGCGGTCATCGATTTAGACAGGGCGCTGATCTATGGCAGCTTCGATCGCAGCATCTTGATGTTTGTCAGCCAGGTCCTCGTGCGCGAGGAAGGCACCAGGCGGCGCGGCAAATACGCGCTAAGCCGAGCTCTGGAACTCTATCCTGATGATATCCCGATCATGAGGCGGGCCGTCGGCATGCTCACCGGATTGCCGGACTGCGCTTCGCACGATCAGATCCAGCAGATCATTTCGCACTACGCGGCTGTCTGCAGCGTAAGGGGCGCTTGCAGTGAAGATGACAAGGCCTTTGCGACCAATGGCGAAGAGTCGCGTCGATACTTTCGCGATCAATGCGTGCCCGCCGCAAGTGTCGGTGCCACCGGAGGAAGATCATGACGGCTCGAATGATCATGCGGCGGGTGGCCGGAACGCTTGCCGCCATCTGCGTCACCCTCGTCCTAGCCTTCGCCCCGCACCAAAGCGGTCGCGCCACGTTATCTGCTTGGGTAATGGAGCCTGACCAGACGTTCAAAGACGTGCACGACCTGCTTCGATCCGAAGATTTTGCCGCCTTGAACGACAGCCTGAACGCGTATGCCAAATCGGCCATGCAGGCGAGAGGATCCGCTCGCCCGCTGCTCGACTTGCTGGTCGAAACGACATCGTCCGATCCGGAGATCGAGTCGGCACTGGAGCGCTGGGTTGAGGCATTCCCGGCATCCTGTCATGCGCTGACCGCAGTCGGTTTGCAGCGCGGTTACATGATGGTCCTGCGGTACGGATCGGTGGCCGACCGCGACACTCCACCAAACGAGGTTCTCGCCCCGTTCAACAGGGCCATCGACACTAACCCTGATTGCGTGATCGCATATGCAGCGGCGGTCCGATCGATCGACAGTCTTTCTCTTGCCCAAGAGTTCATTGAAGCCGGCCTGAAGAACAATCCCAAGTCGGTCTTGTTACGCGCCCAACGGTGGTGGATCCAGGCGCGGGACGGATCGCTACAGTTGGCCGACTTGGATCCGGATTTGGTGACGCAGAAATTCGGCGGCGCTGAGACCCCGGCCTCATCCGCGTTGAGGCGAGAGATCGACATGATCGCCGCAGTCCAGCTGGCTCAGAATCAGCGCCCTGCTGAGGCAGCGCTCCGCTTCGCGGCCGCCCTGGATGGGTGGGAAGTACCCGCATACAGAATGATCAGGGCCGAATTCTTTGAACGATTGGAATGGTTTGACGATGCAAGGCGAGACTATCAACGTGTCCTGAAGCTGAATGGTGACCACCGTCAGGCCAACAAAAAGTCCATTCGCGGGGCCTTACGCCTGGGCCGTCAAACCGCTGCCCTCATGCATGCCGAACAGGCCTTGCTCCATGATCCGCGAAACCCCGATGTCCTCATCCAAAGGGCCCGCATCCTTGCTCAAATCGGCGAGGCAGTCGACGCGACCGAGACGATCGAAGCCGCCCTCGACCTTGGCGGCGAGCGCCCTGACATCACCCAGGAAGCACGGGCAATCATGCTACGCTACGAACTCGAAGAGGTAGGACCGCTCTTGGCGAACGCACTCACAACCCTGCCGGAAGATCCCACCACGGTCGTAGACAACGCCCTGGCAGAATGCATGCCGGCCGGCTGCGCCTTGGCCCTCGTTCTCCAAGCAATGTCAGAAGAGTGCCACCGTTTTGGCCATTGCGACGTCACTGTGGCGAACGCTGTAAAGGATGCGATGCGGCAGCAGGAGGAGGACGTAACCGCAGCTCATGGCCGCCTGACGGTGATTCTTGACCGTTTGCAGTCGGCTCATGATCGATAGCATTGGATAAAGGATCCAAATCGCGATTGATGAGTCCAGGCTGCTTGCCTCTAGCAAGGACCGCAAACGAACGAACTAACTACCGTTTGAATTGGTTTGCCAGAAGGCAAGATGGTTTCTCGCTCTCACTTGGAAGCAAACTAAAATCTCCAGGAGGGCTGGGTGACTATTCCACCATCGCAAACGATACCAACGCTCACTTTTCAGTGGCCTGCTGGTGAAAGGGATTAGCTATTCGAAAGAGATACCTCAGCAGATTCGATAACCGACGCTGCACAGAATAATCTACACTCAAATCCGATAAAATTTTTGATTCATAGATGCCCAGAAAATCAAACGACTGGGCCCAGTAGCGATGTAAGAAAACAGCCTTTCATAGTATGGAGGCCGTTGTAAGAGTTTAGGATTTATTTTTGACATGTTGGTAGCGGGGCAATAGACTACATTAATCACGCTTGGGTTTTCCATTCGTATATCGCTTTAAGCCCGAGTTTTTTAGGTCGCAGTTTGGCCGGAAGAAAATTTCTGAAGCGCAATATTCAAGGTAATGAGGGAAAAAATGGAAAATACAGATGTTTGGAAGCATTGTGAAAATGTTTGTACATGGTGGAGTGGATATTATCATATACTCCTTACAATCCACTTTTTTCTAGGAATTATTGGGGTTTTATTAGGGGCTTTGATAGCGGCCGACGCTACCATTTTCTCATTGGAAACAAAGTACCTAGGTATTATTTCTGCAGTTAGTGTTGGTGTCGTCTCATTTGTTCAGCCGGGCCGGATGGCAAGTGTTTTTTATGATGCGTATTGGCGTCTAAAGGTATCTATGCTGAAAACAAAGGAGGGTAAGGCGGATTCAATTGCATTGCTGGATGCTCTGTCCGAGGGCTATGGGCGAGTGGCGACAATCCAGCCTGAGGCCCTTCGAAAATCAACCGAGCAAGAGCAGGAAACGGTTAATCTTAGGGCGCTTCCCAATGATGTGAGAGTGCAAGTTATGAATCTTCTGAAGAGTCAAACAGGTGACGGTAGTTGATAGAGGAGCCGGCGTTTGAATTGAATGGTGAAAAGGAACACGCGTATGTTTAGGCACTTGGATGCCGACAGCACGTGATCAACAGACTTCCACTACTCTAAAACGCCTTAAACGTAATCAACGTCTGCGTATCCCGAATACCCGGCACGGAATGGATTTCTTTGTTAATGAACAGGCCCACATCCTCATCGGGCTTAAGATAAAACTTCACTAACAAGTCATAGTTCCCTGCGGTTGAGTAGATTTCCGAGGCAATTTCCTTGTCTGCAATGGCCGTGGCCACGTCGTGGGTTTTGCCCAATTCGCATTTGATGTGAACAAAGAAAGCGCGCATTCGATTTCTCCTAGAGCGCGTGGGTCGCCGCAGCCATGCTGGTGCGGATGGACCATAATTCGGGGAATAGTTGAACCTCCAGCATCCGCTTCAGGTAGCCCACGCCGGAGGTGCCGCCGGTTCCCGTTTTCAGGCCGATAATGCGTTCCACGGTGGTGGCGTGGGCGAACCGCCAGTTGCGAAAGATGTGCTCGAAATCGACGAGCTTTTCGGCCAGCTCGTACAGATCCCAATGGGTTTCGACATCGCCATAGACGGCCGACCACGCTGCCTCGACAGAGCCATTGGCCGCATAGGGCTTTGTCAGGTCGCGCTGCAAATGTCCCTCATCGATGGCAAAGCCGCGCCGAGCCAGTAGCCGCTGGGCTTCATCATACAAGCTCGGCGCCTGAAGCAGATCGTCCAGGAATGCCTTCACATCCGGCACATGGGCATGCGGCCGAACCATCACCGCGTTCTTGTTGCCGGCCAGAAACTCGACAGCTCGGTATTGGTAAGACTGAAAGCCCGAGGATTTACCCAGCTTGTCACGGAACCGCAGATACTCATTCGGCGTCAGGGTCGCCAGCGCCGTCCACGCCTGGTCAAGGATTTCGAAGATCCGCGCCACCCGTGCCATCATCTTGAAGGCGGGCGATAGCTTGTCTTCCTGTACAAGATCACGAACGGCCGTCAATTCGTGGATGACCTGCTTCAGCCAAAGTTCGGTGGTCTGGTGCTGAATGATGAACAGCATCTCATCATGCTCACCCGTTACCGGGTTTTGCGCGCTCAATAGGGTGGGCAGGCCCAGGTAATCGCCATAGGACATGTCGCGCGACATATCCAGATGGGCGGCATGTTCATCATCGCGCTTGGTTTGGGTTGGATCGCTGCTCATTAAGTCACCTTTCCGCGTCGGTGAAACGCGGGATTATCCCATGCGCCGCTGTTCAGGATATCCGCCAGGCAACGGGCGGCTGCCAACAGATCCGTATATCGCGTGTAAAGGGGTGTAATGCCAAACCGCAAGATATCCGGCGCGCGAAAATCGCCGATGACGTTGTGCGAGATCAGGCACTGCATCATGGCAAACCCGCCATCGGCAGCGGCGAATGAAACTTGCGATCCCCGGTGCGCTGACGCCCTTGGCGTCAGCAGTTGCAGCCCATGGCCGGCGCAGTGGCTTTCCACGGCGTCAATGAAAAAGGCGCATTGGTCCACCGACTTGGCCCGCACCTCCGCCATCGAGACCTGCTGCCAGATGTCCATGGCCGCATCCAGCGCCGCCATGGCCAAAACCGGTGGCGTTCCGCACAGTGCGCGGCTGATTCCCTCCGCCGGCCGATAGCTTGGTTCAAAGGCGAACGGCGCAGCATGCCCCATCCAGCCCGACAGCGGTTGGTTGAACTCTTCTTGGTGCTTTGGCGCGACATACAAGAAGGCCGGCGCGCCCGGCCCACCATTGAGAAACTTATAGCCGCAGCCGATGGCAAAGTCCGCCGCGGCTGCCGACAGGTCTACGGGAACCGCGCCCGCCGAATGGGCCAGATCCCATACCGTCAAGGCGCCGGCCCGATGTGCCAGGGCGGTGACCTCCGCCATGTCGAACATCGCGCCGGAGCGGTAGTTGACGTGGGTCAGCATCACCACGGCCGTCTGGTCGTCGATGGCGCCTGGCAGCTCGTCGGGCGAGTCGATCAGAACCAACTCATGTCCCTGGCCAAGCTGCCCGATCACCCCTTCTGCCATGTACAGATCGGTTGGGAAATTCTGCCGTTCGGAAATGATTTTGCGCCGATTCGGCCGCAGCGCCAGCGCACCACTCAGCACCTTGAACAGGTTGGTGGACGTGGAATCCGCCGCAACCACCGTCTCAGGCTCGGCCCCGATCAGGCCGCCGATTTTCGCCCCGATCTTTACCGGCAGATCGATCCAGCCGGCCGTGTTCCAACTACGGATCAGATCGGTGCGCCATTCCTGTTCCACGGCTTGGGCCAGACGCGCCGGCACCGTTTTCGGCAGGGGGCCCAGCGAGTTGCCATCCAGGTAAACCACGCCGTCGGGCAGATCGAATAGGTCCCGCGCGGGGGCCAGCGGATCGCCGGTATCCAGCGCATTGGCCCTAGCGTCCCAATCATCGACGGCGGTTTGTCGAACGGCGTCAGTCATCGAGCGTGGCCAACCGTGTCAGTCCCGCCTGGGAGTCGCGCAGATCATCGATCACGGAAAAATGGTGCAGCCCCGGCGCTTCGAACGTTACCGTCGTTTGCCCCAACCCGGTCCAGGCATCGGCCAGCAGGCGGTTCTGCCGCCGGAACTCCCCCAACTCCTCCGCCCCGACCCAGGCGACCAGTTCGAAATCAAACCCCGGCTCGTAAAGCGCTGGGCTCCAACGTCGGGCGTTTTCCAGGGTCAGCCCAAGATCGCTCTTCATCGCGGTGGCCAGCAGTGGGCGGAGATCATGAACCCCGCTGATTGAGATCACCCGCTTGACCCGGTCATATAGCCCTGAAGGCAGCGAGCCGGCGGAGGAGGCCGTCATGGTGACCAGATGCCCCCCGGCCGAATGACCCGACAGGACGATCGGCCCGTCAACCTGGCGGGCCGCCTCGGCGATGGCGTTGGCGATTTGCTGTTCGATATCCCCAATGGTCACTGATGGGCACAGATCGTAGGAGGGCAGGGCAACCGCCCAGCCCCTCCCGACTGTTCCGGCGGCAAAATGGCTGAACGGCTTGCGGTCGAACCGCAGCCAGTACCCGCCATGTACGAAAACATGTAGCCCCTTCGGTTCACCCTCTTTGGGCAGGAACAAATCCAGCGCGTGCCGCTCGCCATTGCCATAGGAGATATCCAGCCGGCCATTAGCCTGGGACCGAAACTGCTCGGAATCGATCGGCCAGCGATCCACAATGCCATCCGCGCCGGGAATCGAATCCCGGTTGGCATAGGCGACGTCCCAGTCTTTTACGGGACGAACGGTCGCAATCATTGGCGGCTCACACTCCTAAATGGCGATTTTGCAGGTCACGGTTTTCGGACAACGCGCTGGCCGTTCCAGTCCACACGGTTCGGCCTTTTTCCAACACCACACAACGGTCAGCGACCGCCAGCAGTTCCTTCAGAGACTTGTCGACAATCAAGATAGCGAGATTCTGCTGTTTGAGCACGTGGATCGCATGCCAGATGTCTCTTCGTATGGTCGGCGCAAGCCCCTCGGTGGCCTCGTCCAGCACCAGCAGTCGCGGGTTGGTCGCCAAAGCCCGGCCAATGGCCAGCATCTGTTGCTCGCCACCCGACAACGTGCCGCCCATCTGTTCCCGCCGCCCGTCAAGCTGCTGAAATAGCTCGAAGATCCGCTCCACCGTCCATTCTCCGGGCCTGGCGGTCGCCAGCAAGTTCTCCTCGACGGTTAGGTTCGGAAAGATCCTCCGCCCCTCGGGCACCAGGCCCAGACCCTGGCGCGCGACCTTGTGGGCTGGCAGCCCGGTAATCTCCCGCCCCTCAAAACGCACGGAGCCCCGGGCAGGCGGTGTCAGGCAAAAGATCGAATGGATGGTCGTGGTCTTGCCCATGCCGTTACGCCCCATCAGTGCGACCATCTCGCCAGCCTCGACCGACAGCGAGACCCCATGCAAGGCCTGGGCGCTGCCGTAGAAGGTTTCGAGGTCCCGCGCCTCAAGCATCGTCTTCGTCCAGATAGGCGGCGCGCACCGCGGGGTCGGCGCGGATCTCCTCAACCGACCCGCTGGCGGTGATCTCGCCATAGACCAGCACGGAAATCCGGTCCGCCAGGCTGAACACGGCATCCATGTCATGTTCGATCAGCAGAATCGGCACCTCAGCCCTCAGGCCATCCAACAACTGCGTCAGCTCTAGCGATCCTTCGGGTCCTAGCCCCGCCATGGGTTCGTCCAACAGCAACGCCTTGGGTTTCAGGGCCAGGGCGATGGCCAATTCCAGCTGCCGTCGCTCGCCATGGGACAGGGCCGCAACCTGCACATCCTCCCGCGCCGTAAGGCCGACTTGTGCCAACGCCTCCCGCGCCGGGTCCTGCAGGCTTTGGTCGCCGGCAGCAGGGCGAAAAAACCGAAAACTCGACCCTGAAACACTTTGCGCCGCCAGCATCACGTTGCGCAGCACGGAAAACTCGCCGATCAGCGAGGAGACCTGAAACGTCCGCCCCAGCCCGGCTCGGGCACGCTGCGCCACGGTCATGTGGCTCACGTCACGGTTCAGGAACCGAATGGACCCGGAATCCGGCGCCAGGAATCCGGTCACCTGATGGACCAAGGTGGATTTGCCCGCTCCGTTCGGCCCGATCAGCGCATGGATCTCGCCCGGGCGAAGATCCAGGCTGACATCATTCGTCGCCTTCAGCGCGCCGAAGCTTTTGTGCACATGCTCCAGGGCAAGCAGCGGTTCAGTCATGACGCGCCTTCCCCGCCAGCAAGCCCATCACGCCCCCGCGCGCATACAGCACCACGGCGAGCAGGATCAGGCCCAGGAAGAACTGCCAATGCTGAGTCAGCCCGCCGAGATAGAATTCTAGGACGATGAACAGCCCGGCCCCTACCACAGGCCCGAAGGTCCGCCCAACGCCGCCCAGGATAACGAAAATCAGAATTTCCCCCGATGTGTGCCAGGACAGCATCGTGGGGCCGACGAACCGGTTCAGGTCGGCGAACAGCGCCCCTGCCAGGGCCGTGACCATGGCTGAGATAACCAAACCGGTCAGGCGAATAGGGAAGGGCGCGATGCCAATGGCAGCCACCCGGTCCGGATTTTGCCGGATGGCTTGCAGCGCCGTACCAAACCGCGAGTGCCGGACAATGTGAAAGCCCACCAGAGCCACTAACAGCGCGCCATAAGCGATCAGGAAAAAAGGCAGGGGCGCCAAGGTGTTCACCCCCGGGAAGCTGTTCCTCAGATAGATCGGCAGCCCGTCTTCGCCGCCATAGGTCGGCAGCGAGATGGCCAGGAAGAAGATCATCTGGGCAAAAGCCAGGGTGATCATGATGAAATAGACACCTGAGGTGCGCAGGCTGATGGCGCCGATGGGCACGGCGATCAGCCCGGCAACCAGTACAGCCACCAGCCAGATCGCGGGCATGCTTGTCGTTCCGGCGACCGCAATCGGCCAGGTCAGCACGGGCGTATAACTGGCAGCATGGTGGGCCAATATCCCTGCCGCATAGCCGCCAAGCCCGAAATAGGCGGCATGCCCGAAGCTGACCATCCCGCCCAGTCCCAGCGCGAAGTTCAAGCCCACACCGGCAAGTGCCAGAATCGCCGCCCGGGTCGCCAGGGTGACGTAGAACGGCTCACCCACCGCATTGGCCGCCAGTGGCAGACCCAGCAACAAGGCAATCAGGGTAAAGTTGACCCAGCCTTCGCGTCCCAGCCTAGGCATTGATGGCAAACAGCCCTTTGGGTTTGACGGCGAGGACGATGGCCATGACCAGATAGATCGCCATCGAGGCCAGGGCCGATCCAATGGTCGTCGCCTCCGATGCCGGCATGAACAGCCCGAACAGCTGGGGTAGAAACACGCGGCCCATCGTATCGACCACACCGACCAGGACGGCCCCGACCAGCGCCCCCTTGATCGAGCCGATGCCGCCGACAACGATCACCACGAAGGCCAGGATCAGCACAGGCTCGCCCATGCCGACCCGGACCGACTGGATGGCTCCAACCATGGCTCCCGCCAGCCCCGCAAGAGCGGCGCCCAGTGCAAATATAACCGTGTAGAGAGTTCGAATATCCACACCCAGTGCGCCGATCATCTCACGGTCCGACTCGCCCGCTCGGATCTGCATTCCCAACCGGGTTTGGGAGATCAGCAAATAAAGCCCCAGCCCCACCAGGACTCCGACGCCGATAATGGCCAACCGGTAAAGCGAATAGGGAATTCCGCCGGGCAAGATCACCACGCCCGACAGCAGGTCCGGAATGTCCAGATAAAGCGGTTGCGGGCCGAACCACCAGCGCAGAGCCTCGGAAAAGATCAAGATCAGCGCGAACGTCGCCAGCACTTGGTCGAGATGATCCCGGTCATACAGCCGGCGGATGACAGCCATTTCAATCACCGCCCCGGCGAGTGCGGCAGTTACCAGCCCACCGACAAGCCCCAGCCAGAAAGACCCGGTAACCCCGGAAATCCAGGCGCAGAAGAACCCGCCGACCATGAACAGCGAGCCATGGGCGAGATTGATCAGCCCCATGACTCCAAAGACCAGCGTCAGCCCGGCGGCCATCAGAAACAGCGTCACGCCAAGCTGAATGCCGTTGAGCAGCTGCTCAATCAGCAGGGCAATTGTCATTGACTAAGACCTTTAGGGGCCGCCTGTCCGGCGGCCCCATTCCAACTACATCTGACAATCTGCCGCGTAGGTGTCCTGATGATTTTCCAGGCCAACGCCGACGATCTTGTTGGTCAGCACATCGCCTTCCATCACCACCTCGCGGACATAAATGTCTTGGATCGGGTGGTGGTTGGGGCCAAACTCGAAGTCACCCCGGACGGACTCGAACTCGGCCGCGCGCAGGGCCTCCCGAAAGGCATCGGCATCGCCCACATCAGCCGTCGCGGCGGCTGAGATGATCAGATTCGCCGTGTCATACCCCTGGCTGGCATACAGCGAGGGCAGGCGGCCATATTCGGCCTGGAATGCCTCGACAAAGGCCTGATTGGCCGCGTTGTCCAAATCCTTGTTCCACTGGGATGAGTTCTTCACACCGAGAGCCGCTTCGCCCACCGCGCCAAGGATTCCCTGGTCAAAGGAGAAGGCCGGCCCCAATACGGGAATATCCACCCCGGACTGGGCATACTGCTTCATGAAGGAAATGCCCATCCCGCCCGGCAGGAAGAAGAACACGCTATCGGCACCGGAGGCACGGATCTGGGCGATCTCCGCCGCATAATCTTCCTGACCAAGCTGGGTGTAGATCTCGCCAGCCAACTCGCCTTCGAAAAACCTCTTGTAACCGGTTAGGGCGTCCTGTCCGGCCGGATAGTTGGGTGCCAGGATGAAGGAGTTGGCATAGCCTGCCGTATTGGCATAGCCACCCATCGCCTCATGCAGATTGTCGTTCTGCCAGGCAACGTTGAAATAGTTCTGATGGCACCCCTGGCCGGCAAGGGCGGATGGCCCGGCATTGGGGCTCAGATAGAAGACCCCTTGGTTGACTGCGCTGGGCACCACGGCCATGGCCAGGTTCGACCAGATGATCCCGGTGAGAATATCGACCTTTTCGGCTTGAATGAACTTGTCGGCGATCTGAACGGCCAGATCCGGCTTGCGGGCGTCATCCTCGACGACGACCTCGATGTCGGCATTGCCGGCCATCTTGACGGCCAGCAGAAAACCGTCGCGTACGTCCACGCCCAGGCTCGCCCCGCCACCGGACAAGGTGGTGATCATCCCGACTTTGACCGGTTCGGCCTGGGCGCCGCCCAGCGAAAAGCCAAGGCAGGTCGTGGCGACGGCCAGCGCGCCCACGCCCTTGGTCAGCAACTTTTTCATGAGCATCATTCCTCCTGTTGGGTTCCGCATTTTTGCCGACAATTTATGTAAACGAAACGGCAATTTTGACCGTTACACTTGGTTACCGTCCATTAACGGGATAGTTAGGACGAATTGCCATACTGCATGCCTAACAAAGTCCATCCGGAGGCATGCGGGAATGGCCGAAAAGGGCAATACACCGCGGACTGGCGTCACAAGCGGCGACAACGAGACCCTTGCGCGTTTTGAACTGGATAGCGGCAAGCCGGGATCCGAAGGCGCCGACAGGCTTCGCAGTGTCGAAAACGCAGATCTGAGCGGTGACATTCGGCTGAATGTCCTGCGCGACGCACCCTATTGGCACCTAGGCGACGACACGGTCTATTTCATTGGCGCGACCACGGTTTTTGTCGCCCCGACCGTCTCGATTACCGACCTGACATTTACGCGCGATGGTGATGATCTGATCATCTCCTCGCCCTCCACGGCCGCCGTTCGCCTGGATGATGTCTTCAGCCTGGGCTCTGACGAGCTTCCGGCCGTCGCGGTCGAAGAAGGGCTGATCTCCGTCGACCGCGTTCTGGAGATTATGCGGAACGGTGTGGAAAGCATCGTCCGGGTGGAGGCCATTCAATTCACCAACACCGGTGTCGAGCTGACATTGGGCAACCCGTTTGGTGATGGCCTGATTGGCACCGTCGTTCTTGGCGAAGGCGAATTCGCAGATCCCGAAAGCGAAGCTTATGAGATGATGGCAATCGAGGGAGCCGATGGTTCCACCGATTCCATGATGCCCACGCGGGAGGAAGGTGACGAGACGGATCTGGGGTCGGCCCCGACGGACATGTTGGCCGGCACTCTAGGCGTCCTGGAAAACTCTCTTTCCGGCACCCTGGTCGGGCGCGTCCACGCGGACGATGCCGATGGCGACTCCATCACCTATACACTGACCAACGACGCCGGCGGCCGGTTTTCGATCGATTCATCGACCGGTGACATTCGAGTTGCGAATTCAAGCATCTTGGATTTCGAGGCCGCTGGTTCACACACGGTATCCGTGCTCGCGCGCGATTCCTCCGGCTTCACGATCTCCAAGAATTTCGCCATCACGCTGAAGGATGTCGTCGAGGCCCTAGACGGCGATGCGGCCGACAATCTTCTCACCGCACTGCATGGCATGGATATCGTTCGCGGCCATGGCGGTGACGATACGCTGTTTGGCGGTGCCGGCAACGACACGTTGGAAGGCGGTACCGGGGCCGATGTCCTGCACGGTGATGAGGGCGACGACGTCATCGATGGCGGCGCCGGCGATGACCAAATCATCTACAATCAGGGCGATGGCAGCGACACGGTCGATGGTGGCGCGGGCGATGATACTGTCACCGTCACCGGTTCAGCGGACTATGCGCAGCTCTATCGCATTGAAGATGCGGCGACTTACAACGCCCGAACCGGTGAATCCCGCGCATCCGACCATGTGATCATCACCACCGATGATGGCAGCGTCTTTATCGACGCAGTCGATATCGAGAGCGTCACAATCAACGGCAATCACCCGGGCGACCAAGTGCTGATCGCCGGCGATTTCACCTTTGCGGGCCTGACAAACGGCTTCGACCTGAACAACATTGCGTCGGTCGATGCCTCGGCCTTGGTCTCCGACCACGACGTGAACGCCAGCGCCAACGCCCAAGACGGCACCTTCATCGGCGGTGCTGGTGACGACACGATCTCCGGCGGGGCAGGCAACGACACGGCCATTTTTACTGGCAATTGGTCAGACTACACGATTGTCGATCTAGGCGCTGGTTCCTATCAGCTGACCAACAAAATCGATGGTCAGATCGACGTCGTCGACGGCGTCGAAACCTATCAGTTTGCCGATATCACGCTGCCGGAAGCCGACATTCTGAATGTCGCGCCGGGCGATCTTGCTATTGATTCCAACAATGTAGCGGAAAATTCGGCCGGCGGTACGGTCGTCGGCACCGTGTCCGGCAGCGATACCAACGCGGCCGACAGCCTGACCTATGCCCTGGCCACCAATCCGGGCGGTCTGTTCCAAATCGACGCGTCAACCGGCGTCGTCAGCGTCGCGGGCGGGGCCAGCCTGGATCACGACACCCAGCCCAATGTCACAATCCGTGTCCGCGTTACGGATGCGGGTGGTGCGAGCTACGAAGAAGACGTCACCATCAATGTGACGGACATCAACGAAGCGCCGGTCGACATCGCGGCTGCCGGTCTGGGCGTTAACGAAAACGCCGCGGCCGGGACCGTCGTCGCGACTCTGTCCAACACCGATCCCGATGCGGGCGACGCAGCCGCTGCCACCTATTCGCTTCTTTCCGTTGATGGCACCCCGATCACGGGTGCGGCTGGTGAGCTGTTCGAAATCGTCGGCAATGAAGTCCGGGTTAAGGCTGGCGCCGACATCAACTTCGAGGCGGACGCCGATCACGTGATCGAGGTCCGTGTCACCGATCCGGACGGCTTGTCCCACACGGAAAATTTTACGGTCACCGTCGCCGACGTTAATGAAGCGGCCGACGACATCTCGGCTTCTGGCCTGTCGGTTGAGGAAAACGCCACGGGCGGCACAGTCGTTGCCACCCTTACCTCAACGGATCCCGATGCAGGTGACGCGGCGACCCACACCTATTCGCTGGTCTCCATCGATGGCAGCCCGGTTACCGGCGGTGTTGGTGAGTTGTTCGAAATCGTTGGCGACGAAGTTCGGGTCAAAGCCGGCGCGGATATCGACTTCGAGACGAGCACCGATCACACCATCGAGGTTCGCGTTACCGATGCAGGCGGGCTCACCCGAACCGAGAGTTTCACGGTCACCGTCGATGATCAGACCGAGGCCGGCGGCCTCACCCTAAGCATTCCGCCCTGCACCGAAGACACCGTGATGCCGCTCACCATCACACTTGGTGATCTAGAGCCAGGGGCGACCCACGACATCACGATCTCGAATGTGCCCAACGGGGCGTCGCTGTCTGCCGGGACGGACAATGGCGATGGCACCTGGTCGTTGTCGGTCGCCGATCTGACCGGCTTGACGGTCACACCGCCGGCACACAGCGATACCGACTTTACGCTGACCGTCACGCTGACCAGTAACGAGGGCGGCGACATCACGACGACCAACGGAAATCTGACCGTCACGCTCGATGCTAGGGCGGATGCGCCGACCCTGGCGTTGAACGATGCCTCGGGTAACGAAGATACGGCGATCTCCCTGGACATTACACCGGCCCTGGTCGACACCGATGGCTCAGAGGTTCTGTCGGTGACGATTTCCGGCGTACCAACCGGTGCCGTGCTGTCTGCTGGTGTGGACAACGGCGATGGATCCTGGACCCTTGCGCCCGGCGACATTGCCGGGTTGACGATCACGCCGCCGTCCAATGATGACGGCGATTTTACGTTGAACGTCGCGGCAACGGCGACGGAAAGCTCGAACGGCGATATCGCCACGACCAACGGAACGATTGACGTCACCGTCGCCTCGGTGAATGACAATCCCGACGACATCGCTGCCGCTGGCTTGTCGGTGGACGAAAACAGCGCGGCCGGAACCGTCGTCGCGACCCTGTCGTCGACCGATCCTGACGCTGGAGACGCCGCCGGCCACAGCTACTCTCTGATCTCCATCGATGGAACGCCGGTGACCGGCGGGGCCGGCGAACTGTTTGAAATCGTTGGCAATGAAGTGCGGGTCAAAGCCGGTGCCGACATCGATTTCGAGGCCGATACCGATCACGCGATCGAAGTGCGGGTCACCGATGCCGGTGGGCTGACGCGGACCGAAAGCTTCACGGTCAACGTCCAGAACGTCAATGAAGGGCCCACAGATATCGGCGTTGCCGGCGGCACGGTCGCAGAGAACGCCAGCACGGGAACGGTGGTCGCCACCCTGTCCGCGACGGATGAGGATGCGGGCGAAAGCTTCACCTATCAAATCGTCGATGGCGGCGGGAATCCGATTGCCGACAGCAACTTCGAGATCGTCGGCGACGAAATTCGGGTCAAGGCCGGCTCGTCGCTGGACTACGAAAGCGCCACCAACCACACGCTCAAAATCAAGGTCACGGATTCCGGCGGTAACGAGTTCACCGAAGACGTCACCGTCAACCTGTCGGACATCAACGACACGGCCCAGACCTTTACGTCGGGATCAGCGGCGGCGGCGGTCGAAAGCGTCAACGATACGACGGTGATCTACACGGCCACCACGACCGATGCCGACACGACGGGCGAGGCCATTACCTACAGCCTGACGAACAATGCCGGTGGCCTGTTCGAGATCGACGCCAACACGGGGCAGGTGACCCTGGCGAACGGCCAATCCCTCGACTACGAGACGGCCACCAGCCACAATATCACCATCCGCTCGTCGGACGGGACCAACACGACTGACCACAACGTCACCATCAACGTCACCGACGAAAACGATGTCGGTCAGGTCTTCACGTCAGGCACGGCGGCGGGCGCTGCTGAAAACGTCAACGATACGGCGGTGATTTACACGGCCGCCACGACGGACGCCGATACGACCGGCGAGGCCATTACCTACAGCCTCACGAACAATGCCGGTGGCCTATTCGAGATCGATGCCAACACGGGCCAGGTGACGCTGGCGAACGGTCAGAGCCTCGATTACGAGACGGCCACCAGCCACAACATCACCATCCGTTCGTCTGACGGGACCAACACGACCGACCACAACGTCACCATCAACGTCACCGATGTGAACGATGTCGGCCAGGTCTTCACGTCAGGCACGGCCGCGAGCGCTGCCGAGAACGTCAACGACACCGCGGTGATTTACACGGCGGCAGCGACAGATGCCGACACCACGGGCGAGGCCATTACCTACAGCCTGGTAAATGACGCCGGCGGCCTGTTCGAAATCGATGCCAACACAGGGCAGGTGACCCTGGCGAACGGACAGTCGCTCGACTACGAGACGGCGACCAGCCACAACATCACTATCCGGTCGTCGGACGGCACGAACACGACCGACCATTCGGTGACGATCAATGTCACCGACGTGAACGATGTCGGCCAGGTCTTCACCTCCGGGACTGCTGCGACTGCCTCCGAGAACGTGAACGACACCACCGTCATTTATACGGCGGCGACGACCGATGTGGACACCACTGGTGAGGCGATCACCTACAGCCTGGTGAACGATGCCGGCGGCCTGTTCGAGATCGATGCCAACACCGGGCAAGTGACCTTGGCTAACGGCCAGTCGCTCGATTACGAGACGGCCACCAGCCACAACATCACCATCCGGTCGTCGGACGGCACGAACACGACCGACCACACGGTCACCATCAATGTCACGGATGCCGCCGATGAGGCACCGACCGACATCGGTGTAACTGGCGGCACCATTGCCGAAAGCGCCACGACGGGTACGGTCGCGGCCACCCTGTCGGCCACCGATGCCGATGCCGGTGATACGTTCACTTATCAAATCGTCGATGGCGGCGGGAATCCGGTTGCCGACAGCAACTTCGAAATCGTCGGCGACGAGATCCGGGTCAAGGCCGGCTCGTCCCTGGACTATGAGAACGCCACCAGCCACACGCTAAAGGTAAAGGTTACGGATTCCGGTGGCAACGAATACACCGAAGACGTCACGATCAACCTGACCGACATAAACGACACGGCCCAGGTCTTCACCTCTGGCACGGCGGCGAATGCTGCCGAGAACGTCAACGACACCTCGGTGATCTACACGGCCGCCACCACGGATGCGGACACAACCGGAGAGGCCATCACCTACAGCCTGACCAACAATGCCGGCGGTCTGTTCGAGATCGACGCCAACACGGGTCAGGTGACCCTCGCCAACGGCCAGTCGCTCGACTACGAGACGGCGACCTCGCACAACATCACCATTCGGTCTTCCGACGGCACGAACACGACGGACCACAACGTCACCATCAACGTCACGGACCAGAACGACGTTGGGCAAGTCTTCACCTCCGGCACGGCTGCAACTGCCGCTGAGGATGTGAACGACACAACGGTCATCTACACGGCCGCGACGACGGATGCCGACACCACAGGCGAGGCGATCACTTACAGCCTGACCAACAATGCCGGCGGCCTATTCGAGATCGACGCCAACACGGGCCAGGTGACCTTGGCCAATGGTCAGTCACTCGACTACGAGACGGCGACCTCGCACAACATCACCATTCGGTCTTCCGACGGCACGAACACGACCGACCATTCGGTGACGATCAACGTCACCGATGTGAACGATGTCGGTCAGGTATTTACCTCCGGGACGGCTGCCTCGGCTGCTGAAGATGTCAACGACACGACAGTCATCTACACCGCGACGACGACCGATGCCGACACGACCGGCGAGGCCATTACTTACAGCCTCACCAACAACGCTGGTGGATTGTTCGAGATCGATGCCAATACCGGTCAGGTGACCTTGGCCAACGGCCAGTCGCTCGATTACGAAACGGCGACTAGCCACAACATTACGATCCGCTCATCGGACGGCACCAACACGACCGATCATACGGTGACCATCAACGTCACCGACGAAAACGACGTCGGCCAGGTCTTCACCTCTGGCACTGCCGGCTCGGCCGCCGAAGATGTGAACGACACGACTGTCATCTACACGGCAGCAACGACCGACGCCGACACGACGGGCGAGGCCATCACCTACAGCCTGGTGAACGACGCCGGTGGCCTGTTCGAGATCGATGCCAATACAGGCCAGGTGACTCTGGCGAACGGTCAAAGCCTCGATTACGAGACGGCGACCAGCCACAACATCACCATCCGTTCTTCGGACGGAACCAACACGACCGACCACGGCGTCACGATCAACGTGACGGACGTGAACGATGTCGGCCAGGTCTTCACCTCTGGCACAGCCGCCTCAGCCGCCGAGGATGTGAATGACACGACCGTCATCTACACAGCTACCACGACGGATGCCGACACAACGGGCGAGGCCATTACCTACAGCCTGACCAACAACGCCGGCGGCCTGTTTGAGATCGATGCCAATACAGGCCAGGTGACTCTGGCCAACGGTCAGAGCCTCGACTACGAGACGGCGACCTCGCACAACATCACCATCCGCTCCTCGGACGGGACCAATACGACCGACCATTCCGTGACTATCAACGTCACGGACGAGAACGATGTCGGACAAATTTTCACCTCCGGCACGGCCGCCTCGACAGCCGAAGACGTTAACGACACAACCGTCATCTACACGGCGGCGGCGACCGATGCCGATTCAACCGGCGAGGCGATCACCTACAGCCTGGTGAACGACGCCGGTGGCTTGTTCGAGATCGACGCAAATACCGGTCAGGTGACCCTGGCGAACGGACAGTCGCTGGATTACGAGACGGCGACCAGCCACAACATCACCATCCGATCGTCCGACGGGACCAACACCACCGATCATGGCGTCACCATCAACGTCACGGACGTGAACGACGTCGGTCAGGTGTTGACCTCTGGTTCGGCGGGATCCGCTTCGGAGAGTGTCAACGACACGACCGTCATCTACACGGCCACGACGACGGATGCCGATACAACAGGCGAATCAATTACTTACAGCCTGGTGAACGACGCCGGCGGTCTGTTCGAGATCGATGCCAACACCGGTCAGGTGACGTTGGTCAACGGTCAGTCGCTCGATTACGAGACGGCCACCAGTCACAACATCACCATCCGTTCCTCAGACGGCACGAACACGACCGATCATGCGGTGACCATCAACGTCACCGATGAAAACGATGTCGGCCAGGTCTTCACCTCGGGAACGGCCGCCTCAGCCGCCGAAGACGTGAACGACACCGCCGTCATCTACACGGCCACGACAACGGATGCCGATGGCACAGGCGAGGCCATCACCTACAGCTTGACGAACGACGCCGGCGGCCTGTTCGAGATCGATGCCAACACCGGCCAGGTGACCTTGGCCAACGGCCAGAGCCTCGACTACGAAACCGCGACCAGCCACAACATCACCATCCGCTCCTCGGACGGGACCAACACGACCGATCACTCGGTGACGATCAACGTCACAGACGTGAACGATGTTGGGCAGGTCTTCACCTCCGGCACCGCTGCCAGCGCCGCTGAAAGTGTGAACGACACCACCGTCATCTACACAGCCACGACGACGGATGTTGATACGACCGGTGAAGCGATCACCTACAGCCTGACCAACAATGCCGGCGGCTTATTCGAGATCGATGCTAATACCGGCCAGGTGACCTTGGCCACCGGTCAGTCACTCGACTACGAAACGGCGACCAGCCACAACATCACCATCCGGTCGTCCGATGGCACCAACACGACCGATCATGCGGTGACAATCAACGTCACCGACACCAATGATGTGGGCCAGGTCTTCACCTCCGGCACCGCCGCGAGTGCGGCCGAGGACGTGAACGATACGACCGTCATCTACACGGCGGCGACGACGGATGCTGACACCACTGGCGAGGCAATCACCTACAGCCTGACCAACAACGCCGGCGGTCTGTTCGAAATCGACGCCAACACCGGCCAGGTCACGCTGGCCAACGGTCAGAACCTCGACTACGAGACGGCGACCAGCCACAACATCACTATCCGCTCCTCGGATGGGACCAATACCACCGACCACACGGTCACCATCAACGTGACCGATGTGAACGATGTCGGTCAGGTCTTCACCTCCGGCACGGCCGCGAGCACCTCGGAGACGGTTAACGACACGACCGTCATTTACACAGCCGCGACGACGGATGCCGATACGACCGGCGAGGCGATCACTTATAGCCTCACCGACAATGCCGGCGGCCTGTTCGAGATCGATGCCAACACGGGGCAAGTGACCCTCGCAAATGGTCAGAGCCTCGATTACGAGACGGCCAGCAGCCACGACATCACGATCCGCTCGTCGGACGGCACCAACACCACCGATCACACGGTCACGATCAACGTCACCAATGCATTCGACCAGGCGCCGACCGATATTGGCGTTACCGGCGGCTCGATCGCGGAGAGCGCTTCGACTGGAACGGTCGCGGCCACCCTGTCCGCTACCGATGCCGATGCTGGGGACAGCTTCACCTACCAGATCGTCGATGGCGGCGGGAATCCGATCGCCGACAGCAATTTTGAGATCGTCGGCGACGAGATCCGGGTCAAGGCCGGCTCGTCCCTGGACTATGAAAGTGCCACCAGCCACACGCTGAAGGTCAAGGTTACCGATGCCGGCGGGAACGAGTACACCGAGGACGTCACGATCAGCCTGACCGACGTCAACGACACGGCTCAGGTTTTCACCTCGGGCACGGCCGCCACAGCTGCCGAGGATGTCAATGACACGTCGGTCATCTACACGGCTGCCACGACGGATGCCGACACCACAGGCGAGGCGATCACGTATAGCCTCACCAACAACGCCGGCGGATTGTTCGAGATCGACGCCAATACGGGCCAGGTGTCTCTGGCCAACGGCCAGAGCCTGGACTACGAGACGGCGACCTCGCACAACATCACGATCCGCTCCTCGGACGGCACCAACACGACCGACCACACCGTCACGATCAACGTCACCGATGAAAACGACGTTGGCCAGGTGTTCACCTCTGGCACCGCCGCGTCTGCCGCCGAGGATGTGAATGACACGACGGTCATCTACACGGCCGCAGCCACGGACGCGGACACAACCGGTGAGGCGATCACCTACAGCCTGACCAACAACGCAGGCGGCCTGTTCGAGATCGACGCCAACACCGGCCAGGTGACGTTGGCCAATGGTCAGAACCTCGACTATGAGACGGCGACCTCGCACAACATCACCGTTCGCTCGTCTGATGGGACCAATACGACCGACCACACGGTGACGATCAACGTCACCGATGTGAACGATGTCGGCCAGGTCTTCACCTCGGGGACCGCTGCCTCGGCGTCTGAGAATGTCAACGACACCTCTGTCATCTACACCGCGACTACGACAGATGCCGATACGACAGGCGAATCAATTACTTACAGCCTTACCAACAATGCAGGCGGTCTGTTTGAGATCGATGCGAACACAGGCCAAGTAACTCTTGTGAACGGCCAGTCCCTCGACTACGAGACGGCCACATCGCATAACATCACGATCCGCTCCTCGGACGGCACGAATACGACTGACCATAACGTCACCATCAACGTCACCGATGAAAACGACGTTGGCCAAGTCTTCACGTCGGGCACGGCTGCAAGTGCTGCTGAAGATGTGAACGACACGACGGTGATCTACACCGCCGCGACCACGGATGCCGATGGCACCGGCGAGGCGATCACCTACAGCCTGACCAACAACGCAGGCGGTCTGTTCGAGATCGACGCCAACACCGGTCAGGTGACGTTGGCCAATGGCCAGTCCCTCGACTACGAGACGGCGACCTCGCACAACATCACCATCCGTTCCTCGGACGGCACCAACACGACCGACCACAACGTCACAATCAACGTCACCGATGTGAACGATGTCGGCCAGGTGTTCACGTCTGGCACCGCTGCCTCTGCTGCGGAAGATGTAAACGACACCACCGTCATCTACACGGCCGCAACCACCGACGCCGACACCACCGGCGAGGCGATTACCTACAGCCTCACCAACAACGCCGGCGGTCTGTTCGAAATCGATGCCAACACAGGGCAGGTGACCCTGGCGAACGGTCAGTCCCTCGATTACGAAACGGCGACCAGCCACAACATCACCATCCGCTCCTCGGACGGCACGAATACCACCGACCATTCGGTGACCATCAACGTCACCGACGTGAACGATGTCGGCCAGGTCTTCACCTCCGGCACGGCCGCGAGCGCCGCTGAGGATGTGAACGACACGACCGTCATCTACACGGCGACGACGACCGACGCCGACACCACCGGCGAGGCCATCACCTATAGCCTGACCAACAACGCTGGCGGCCTGTTCGAGATCGATGCCAACACGGGGCAGGTCACCCTGGCAAACGGTCAGAGCCTCGATTACGAGACGGCCACCAGCCACAACATCACTATCCGTTCGTCGGACGGTACGAACACCACCGACCACAGCGTTACCATCAGTGTCACCGACACGAACGATGTCGGGCCGGTTTTCACATCGGCCAACTCGTATGGCGCTGGTGAGTCGCTGCCAAGTGGCTACAATCTGTATGATGCCAATGCCACGGATGCCGATACGACCGGTGAGGCAATAACATACTCGCTGGTTGACGACGCGGGCGGCAAATTCGTCATCGACTCGAATACGGGCATCGTGCAACTGGCTTCTGGCCAATCGTTCGATTACGAATCCCAACAGTTTCACGACATCATCATTCGTGCATCGGACGGCGTTAACTCAACCGATAAAACGGTTAGAATTGACGTCATCGATCAAAACGACACCGCTCAAGTCTTCACGTCTGGCACCGCTGCCAGCGCGGCGGAAGATGTCAACGACACGTCGGTGATCTACACGGCGACAGCAACCGATGCCGACACGACGGGCGAGGCCATCACCTACAGCCTGACCAATAATGCGGGTGGCCTGTTCGAGATCGATGCCAATACGGGGCAGGTGACGTTGGTAAATGGCCAGTCTCTGGATTACGAGACGGCAACCAGCCACAACATCACCATCCGCTCCTCGGACGGTACCAACACCACCGACCATTCGGTGACCATCAACGTGACCGATGTGAATGACGTCGGTCAGGTCTTTACCTCCGGCACGGCCGATTCGGCCGCCGAGAACGTCAATGACACGACCGTCATCTACACGGCTGCGACGACGGACGCCGACACGACCGGTGAGTCGATCACCTACAGCTTGACCAACAACGCCGGTGGTCTGTTCGAGATCGACGCCAATACGGGTCAGGTAACCTTGGCTAACGGCCAAAGCCTCGATTATGAGACCGCGACCAGCCACAACATCACCATCCGATCCTCGGATGGGACCAACACCACCGACCACTCGGTGACGATCAACGTAACCGACGTGAATGACGTCGGTCAGGTCTTCACCTCCGGCACCGCCGCGAGCGCTGCTGAGAATGTCAACGACACGACGGTCATCTACACGGCAGCGACAACCGATGCCGACACGACCGGTGAGTCGATCACCTACAGCTTGACCAACAATGCCGGTGGCCTGTTTGAGATCGATGCCAACACCGGTCAGGTCACCTTGGCCAATGGCCAAAACCTCGATTATGAGACGGCCACCAGCCACAACATCACGATCCGCTCCTCGGACGGCACGAACACGACCGACCATTCGGTGACCATCAACGTTACCGACACCAACGACGTCGGTCAGGTCTTCTCGTTCGGTGCCACACCGACACTCGGATCGAACCTGGTCAACAACGGCAGCTTCGAAGCTGATGCAGTTACGACGGGCTCGATAGGAACGTTCTCGAGCATCACCGGTTGGAGCCGGGGGGGCAGTGCGTTTGAGATCCAGGACACGTTCAACGGCCAGACGGCGTCGGACGGCAGCCAGTGGCTCGAGCTGGATGCGAACAGTTCATCGGTTGATAGCGTCTACCAAGACATCTCGACCGAAGACGGCAAGCTCTACCAACTGAGCCTTGACGTCGCTCAACGCAACGGCCACGGCGCCTCGTCCAACACGGTCGAGATCTATTGGAATGGCGAGTTGGTCGATACGGTCGATCCGTCATCAACCAGTTTCCAGACCTTCACCTTCCAGGTCATGGGCACGGGCGGTTCCGACCGGCTGGAATTCCGCGAAACGGCTGAGGACGACGATGGCGGTGGCGCGCTGCTGGACAACATCCAGCTGCAGGAAATGATCGCCACGGCCGCCGAAAACGTCTCCGACACGACGGTTGTCTACACGGCGACGACGACCGACGCCGACACCACCGGCGAGGCGATCACCTACAGCCTTACGGACAATGCCGGCGGTCTGTTCGAGATCGATGCCAATACCGGCCAGGTAACCTTGGTCAATGGCCAGAGCCTGGATCATGAAACGGCCACCAGCCACAACATCACCATCCGGTCGTCCGACGGGACCAACACGACTGACCACACAGTGACGATCAACGTATCGGACGTGAACGAAGGCCCGACCGATATCGTCATGCCGACCAGCCATTCGGTCAGCATCACGAACGCCAGCTTTGAATCTCAGTCTTTAGGCAATGGTAGTGCCAACTACACCACAATTACGGGGTGGGATAAAACAGGTGGCCAAACCGGTGTGTGGGATCCGACGACGAGTAGCTTCGGATCAGAGGCGCCTGACGGAGAAAATGTTGCCTTCATTGACCAAGGCGGAACTGTTTCGCAAACCCTCAGCGAGACGTTCGAAGCGGGCCAAAGCTACTCCCTGACCTTCGATGTTGGTCAGGAGGCGAGCCAGTCCGACGCCAATTGGGAAGTGCGGCTTTACGCGGGCGCTCAATTGCTCGGAAGCGTTTCAAATGCAGACTTCAACCCCGGCGCCGGAACGTTCGTACAAGGAACGCTGAGCCTTTCATCCGATGTACTGTCTGCTTATTCGGCCAACTTTGGCGATGCGTTGCGCATCGAGCTGTATGACGCCGGCACCGGCGGCAACGCCTATTTCGATGACATTGCCCTGTCGACAACCGCTGCCAACCTGGTCAGCGAAAACGCCAGCAACGGTACGGCGATCACCCAGGTGCAAAGTGTTGTCGACCCTGATTCCGGCGACACGCACACCTTCAGCCTGACCGACAGCGCCGGTGGTGCCTTCACCATTGATGCTAATACCGGTCTGATTACGGTTGCCGATGCAACAAAGCTCGATCACGAAACCGCGTCTTCGATGAACGTCACCGTCCGCGTGACGGATTCGGGTGGGCAGACCTACGACGAGGTCGTCTCAATCTCGGTAACGGACGTCAACGAAGCGATCACCGACCTCATGTTCGTCGGCAATGGAGCCGGTATCCCGGATGCGGCGTCGCTGAACGCTGGCGACGTGGTGGCCAGTATTGCCTCAGTCGTCGATCCCGACTCGGGTGACACTCATTCCTACACGCTGACCGATGACGCCGGTGGCCTGTTCAGCATCAACTCGTCAACGGGCGACATCAGCATCGCCTCGGTGGGTGGAGATCCGACGTTCTCCTCCCAGACCGGTGGAAACAATCCGTTCAACGGCATCGACATCGGCACGTACGCTTCGCCGGAGTTCGTCGATATCGACAATGATGGCGATCTCGACATGTTCGTTGGGACGAATGACGGCACGGTCGACTACTACCGCAATACGGGAACCGCGACGAACCCGACTTACACGCTGCAGACCGGGGGTAACAACCCGCTCAACGGCGTTGATGTCGGTAGCTATTCGATGCCGGAATTCGCCGACCTGGATAACGATGGCGACCTCGATCTGATGCTCGGTGAGGATGACGGTTGGAGCGAGTTTTTCCGGAACAACGGTTCCGCATCTTCGCCCAGCTTCGCTGCCGTTTCCGATTCGGTCTTTGGTTACCCAAGCGGCGATGACAGCGGCGCTGATGTGGGCTCCGATGCCTCCCCCGTCTTTGTCGACATCGACAATGATGGGGACCTGGACATTTTTGTTGGGGAGTCCAACGGCAACATCAACTTCTTCAGGAATGATGGCAACGCCTCTAGCGCCAATTTCAATGTGATCAGCGGTGGGTCGAATCCGCTCAATGGAGTCGACATTGGTTCTGGGTCAACGCCGACGTTTGCCGATATCGATGGTGATGGCGACTACGACCTTGTCGTGGGTGAAACCGACGGCACGCTGAATTACTTCGAGAACACGGGCAGCGCCTCGAGCGCCAGCTTTGTTCAGAGAACCGGGTCGGCCAACCCGTTCAATGGCTATGATGTCGGCACCTATTCAGACCCCACCTTTGCCGACATCGATGGTGACGGTGATCTGGATTTGGTGGTCGGCGCCGAAGACGGCACCATTGACTACTTCCGCAACGACACCTCCGTGCCGAGCGGCCAAACGGTAACCGTCGAGGTAACGGACGCTGGCGGCAACACCTACAGCGAAGACGTCACCTTCGAATTCGGCACCGATGGCGCCGACAACATCACCGGATCGACCGGCACCGATGTGATCTACACCTTCGATGGCAACGATACGATTTCCGGCGGTCTCGGCGATGACGTGATCTATGCCGGTGATGGCAATGACGTCTTCGACGACAACGGTGCCCAGTCAGGATCCAATAACGGTTCCGACTACATCGATATGGGTGCTGGTAACGATGCCGTTTGGGCTGACGCCGGCGATGACACGATCATTGGAGGCACCGGTGCCGACTCCCTGAGGGGCGAAGAAGGCAACGACTCCTTGGTAGGGGGTGATGGTGCCGATTTTCTTTGGGGACAAGATGGTGACGACACGCTGGAAGGCGGCGACGGCGTCGACACAATGTACGGCGGCGACGGCAACGACCTGTTCATCTTCGGCACCGGCGAGGGCAACGATTTGCTTTACGGCGGCGCAGGTGGCGGCTGGACGGACACGGTCGACCTGTCGGGCGGTGGCGCCTCGCCGGGCATTTACGGCACCGACTGGACGATCACGTTCAGCTCGGGTGGTGAAGCGAGCACGACAGGCTCTTCGGTCGAGTTGACTCAGGATTCGTCCGGAACGATCAATCTGAATGACGGCACGCAAATCGATTTCCACGAAATCGAGCGCATTATTTGGTAGGGGCTAGCCGCAGTCCGCCTCGGCTCGGTCCTCGGTAAAGGTCCCGTCAGCGCGGCGGTAATAGATCACGGTCGGCGCAAAACCGCCGACCGCATGGGCCGAATATTGCTGGCAACCGGTTTCGTCCATTGAAACCGGCACCATGTACAGTTTGTCGGTCACTTTGATCGCACCCTCGGGGACGTCAGCCGCTGTCGAGGGGGGCTCGGCATCGTTGCTCAAGGTCTGATCTCCACCTGGCTGACAGGCGACGGCCAGTATCGTTGCACAAGCCAGGACAGCGATGGTGCGGCAAGCGATCGCCATGGCCTCAAAACCTCATCAAAAAGCGGGCCGCGATGCCGAACTCGGGGTCGGCGCCTGCAACATGGTTGGGCTCGAACCGGGCAAAAAGCCCGCCGGACACCTGACCAGCGCCTGACAGGACATTCCGGGAATAAACGGCCTGCGCCACCGTTTCCCGCCCGTCCGCGCTGAAATCCAAGTCTTCCCCGGATCGGATGATCTGCCCGTCACCCGTTTCGCCGATGGGAATGGACAACCCAGCCGTGGCGCTATCGACCCGATGCGGTTGACCGATGGTGACGGTCAGCTCGTCCGAACCGAACAGATCGGTCAACTTGGCACCGACCGCGAAGGCCGTTGACCGGACTGTCGACCAATCCGTGGAAAACGCGCCGGATCCGCCCTCGATATCGCTCCAGCCGTGAGAGGCCGACCCGAAAAGCGACAGCTTTTGGGTCACCGGAACGGTCAGCCCCAACTCGACGAACCGGGTTTCCGCTGAGAGATCCTGGCCAAAGCCGCCTGAAAAGCTGGACCCCAGCAGCCGTTCATCCTCGCCCAACACACCAGCGGAGAAGCTCAGCATGCCGCCTCCATCTCCCAGCCGCTGATTGAATCCCGCATAGGCGAGATCGGCCGGGCTTTCATCAACCTCGCCATCACCGGTGTAAACCCCGCCGACAAAAGACAGGCTGTCATTCAGGGCAAAATCGCCGCCTATGCCAATGCCGTCGCCGACCAGTCCGGCGAAGGGCGAAATCATCGTGTCCGTGTCCAAGGCCAGGTCGATCGATTGCGCCGACAGCAGGTGGGACGCCGTTGCGGCGGCGTAGCTCGGCTGCGAGGCGGCTGTAAACGACAGTCCGGGAGTTACGTCAAATCCGACCCGCCAGCCTTCGACAAGGCCGGATTGTTCATCGTTTTCAAGCCCTTGAATAAGGGCCCTTTCGCCGGCGGATTTCTCGGCCGGGTCGGTTGCCGCGAAACTGTAGGACCAGCGCGCGCCCGGATCGGAATCGAAACTCAGGATATCGGGCTGATCGGTACGCAAAAAACTCTCGACCGCGTTGGGGCGAGAGGCGGTCTCGATATTGCCCGTCAGATCGGCATAGAAGGGGAATTGCTGCTCGTCATAGACCAGCACATTGTTCAGCTTTTCCATGCCGGCCGGCATGCCGAAGGCCGCCCCAAGGCTGACACTGGTTCCCGCCAAATCGATGGGCGCGCCTCCACCGGGACCGGCGGGGATTGCGGTAAAGCCGACCGGGTTCATGGCCGCGGCCAGATCGAGCGCCCCTCGGCCATACACGGTGTCAACACCGGCAGCGCCGAGATCCCGGGCCGTCGTCAGCAGCCGATCGACGATCTGGGCCGGCGTCTTCGCCGGAAAGGCCGCCATCAACACAGCGGCCGCCCCCGCGACATGCGGCGTCGCCATGGAGGTGCCGGAGAAAAAGCGAAACTGGGTTGGGCTGCCGGAGGTGGGCGACAGGATGCTGACTCCAGGCGCAAACAGGCAATAAGACGCCGTCACACCGCAGGCATTGGAAAACCCGGCCCTGGGTGTGTTCGATCCGTCGGTCGGATCCAGGGCGCCGACGGCAATGCCATAGCCGACGACAGCGGCATCGATCACATCCCTGGCCGGAAAGTCGGGCTGTGCCAACGAGTCGTTCCCCGTGGCGATGACCATGATCTTTTCCTGACCGGCCGCATCGCGCATTGCCTCTTGGACGAAGGCCGTCGTGGCTCCGCCGCCCAGGCTCATATTCAGGATGTCGGATTCGGCGGCGGGCGTCGTCAGGCGTGGTGCGCCGTTGTAGGATTTGCTCAGCCCAGCGCCGGACCCGATGGCGAATGCCAGATCCTCAAACGTAAAGGTGTCCGGATCCAGGAAGTTGGTGACCGGCGCGTTGGTTTGCAGTCCGATGATATTGGCATCATAGGCCACGCCATGGACGGCCCAGCCGTTGCGTTCGGCCCCGACGATGCCCGCTACATGGGTTCCGTGGTCATCGGCCGTCGGCCCTGGTTCGCCATCGGCGATGACGAAGTTTTGCGTAACCAGCAGATCCTGATGGTCCAGCCGGATGCCGGAATCGATGATGCCGACGCGCACACCGGCGCCCCCTGCCGAACCGCCGGTCCGGGCCGCATAGCCGCCGGCCGCGTTCATGTAACCCAGGCCGCCGCCCGCCAGGAATTCCGAGGTCAGCCAGTTTGCGGCCGATGATCCCAAGGCGGGTTCTGACAGGGCCGCCGGACCACCGTTGAGATTCAGCCCCGATCCGCTGCCGCCCCCTCCACCGCCGCCGCCACAGCCGGCCAGCAATAAGGGCAAGGCGCACAGCAATTTTGCTCCGCCGCGCAGTCGATGTCCGGCGACCATTTCTGCCTCCCAGAATGTCGCTTCGGTTATGAATTATCTGCGACTTTAGGGAGGCGGCTTTGGGCCGGTCAACGTCACCGGCTGCGTCATTTCTGTACGAAGTTTGGGGCCGGAAAGAGCCCTAGTTGACCCCCAGCTTCTTCTGAAGGCTGGAACTGGAGGTCGTATACTGGAAGCGCGGCGTTTCGCCCGGATTGACATAGCCATAGGCTGCCTGTGCCATCAGCGCCGCCTCATGAAAACCCGACAGGATCAGCTTCAGCTTTCCGGGATAAGTGTTGATATCGCCGATGGCGAAAATGCCCGGCGTGTCGGTTTCGAACTTGGCCGTGTCGACCGGGATGAGGTTCTCGTTCAGCCCAATCCCGAAATTGGCCACCGGCCCCAGCTTCATGGTCAGTCCGTAAAAAGCCAACAGCGTGTCGCAGGGAATCTCTCGTTCGACTTTGTCCGCATCCTTGACGACGACGGCTTCAAGCTGCCCGTTCTCGCCCTTCAGGCCGGAAAGCTGGGCGATCTCGAAGCGCATTTTGCCCTCATCCACCAGCCGGCGCATTTCATTCACGCTGGCCGGCGCCGCGCGGAACTGGTCGCGGCGGTGGACGAGCACCATTTCGTTCGCGATCGGTTGCAAATTGATGGTCCAGTCCAGGGCTGAATCGCCGCCACCGGCCACGCAAATCCGTTTGCCCTCGAACTGGGCCATTTTTCGCACGGAATAGAACACCGAAGTGCCCTCGAAGGCGTCGATCCCCGGAATCGGAGGCTTTTTGGGCATGAAGCTGCCGCCGCCCGCGGCAATAACGATCACCGGCGCGATCAGCGTCTTGCCCATGTCGGTTACCAGCTTCCAACGGCCGTCCGGCATCTTCTCCAGCGATTCGGCCATCTGGTTCAGGTGAAAGGTTGGCGAAAAGGGTTTTGCCTGATCCATCAGCCGGTCGGTCAATTCCTGGCCCGTGCAGACCGGCAGTCCGGGAATGTCGTAGATGGGTTTTTCCGGGTAAAGCTCGGCACACTGGCCGCCGGGCTTGTCCAGGATATCGACCAGATGGGTCCGCATATCCAACAGGCCCAACTCGAAAATGGCGAACAGGCCCACAGGGCCGGCGCCGATGACGATAACATCCGTCTCAACCTGGGTGTCGTCGGCTTCTTCGGATGTGGCTAGCTGATGATCTGGCAAAGGGTCGCTTCCCTAACGCTGGGGCAAAAAGACAATCGGGCAAAATGTGCGAGCGCCGGCATCGCATATCAAGTCTGGCCTAACGAAGAGGAAATCTTTGACGGGGCAGAGTGGCACTTCCTCGGGAAAGGACTTTTGCCGTGAACCTGCGACTTGCCGCCATTCTTACAATTGGCGGTTTGCTGCCCTCGATGGCCGGGGCGCAGACCGAAGCCCTGCCTTTCGGCGAGGCTGAGGGCGTCGTCCGTGTGCTCGAAGGCGATCTCGTCAGCGTCGGCGGATCCGTCGTCCGGCTGTACGGCATCGATGCCCCGGAATTGGGGCAGCGCTGCGAGGCACCTTCTGGGCGGCCTTTCGACTGTGGGGAGGCCTCGCGTCTCGCTCTGGAAAACATGATCGGAACCCGCAACCTGACCTGTACCTTGTTCGCCGCCATCGAAGGCCAGCGCCACTCGGGCCTGTGCCGTTATGGTGACCAGGACATCGCCATGCTGCATGTCGAAAATGGCTGGGCCTTCTCCGAGCGCGGCATTTCCAACCGGTACGAAAAGTCTGAATCGAAAGCGCAAAAGCGGCGTGCGGGGCTGTGGGCCGGCCGGGCGCAGCGGCCTTGGGTTTGGCGGCAGCAGCGTGTTTTGTCTGGTGCCGCCGACGGCTAGACGGCTAGACGCCTAGGGCAGCGTGTTCTGCCCGCCATCGGCCGGTGGGATTTCGACCATCCGCAGGGTCACCTCGACCCGACGGTTCAGGGCACGGTTTTCCGCCGTATCTTCCGGCGCCAGCGGGCGGGTATCGGCATAGCCGATGGCCGCCAGCCGGCCGATGCCGATTTTGCCGCTTTGTTGCAGTTGATGGATCACCGATACGGCCCTGGCCGTCGAAAGGTCCCAGTTCGACCGAAATCGGCCATTCGAGATCGGAATGCTGTCCGTGTGACCCGATACGAGGATTTCCCCTTCCGTCTCGGCAAGCACGTCCGCCAGCCGAGCGATGGACGGCGAAATCGTGTCCTTCAAACTGTCGCTGCCCGATCCGAAGGCAACTGAATCAGGAAACCTGATCGTGATCTCGGTCTTGTTGCCATCGATGGACAGAACATTGCCCGCCAGCTCGTTGGCCAAGGCGGCCGCCAGTTTCTCCCGCACGTCTGCCGCCCGCTGTTCCAGGGCGGCTTGTTGTTCTGCCGCCTCGCGGTCGAAATCGGCGGCACCGGCGACGAATTGATCTGATGGCAAAGCCGCGAGTTGCTGTTCTTCATCAAGCGCCGCGTCTTCCTCCATTTCGCCAAGGTCGTTTTCGGCCCGGGCTTCACTCTGGGCGTCGGTGCCTTCCTGATCGAACAGCCTTTCTTCGCTAAAGCGCTGATCGGGCTGCAGAACCAACAGCATTTGATCGCTTTCAGGGTCGGCTGGCGGGTTGCTGTCTTCCTGCTCCTCGGCAAAGGGGGCTGAGGGCATATCCTCCCGCTCGACCAGCGGGTTGCCGACGGTTGTCTCATCGTCGACCGGTTGGTCGCCATGGCCTGCGCCCTCGCCGACATCGGGCAAACTGACCGTGGCGATGGGCACGGGGACCATGGTTACGGCGAATTCGTTGTAGGGGTTGCCGAACAGCTCGACCATGCCGGCGAAGATCAGGTCTTCCTGGGTGCCGAACGCCTCACGAATGGAACCGACCATGTCGTAGTATTTCTTCTCGTCCTGAACCGAAAAGGACAGAATCAGGATGAAGAAGGTCAGCAGGATCGACATCAAGTCGGCAAAGGTCACGATCCAGCCTGGCGCGCCTGGCGGTGGACATTTGCACTTCTCTTCCATCTGAGGTCTCTTTGCCGGCCTGCGCTAGGCGGCCTCGGCCTGCTCGCCGCCGCCGCCGACCTCGCCACGATCCTTCTCTGGGATGAAGGATTGCAGATAGTCAGTCAGCACTTCAGGGTTCAGACCGGCCTGAATTTGCGAGACACCTTCGATCACCATGGTTCGAACAACGGTCTCGACTTCCAGTTTGGCATCGAGTTTGTCGGCAATCGGCAGGGCGATAATGTTGGAAATCAAGGCGCCATAGAGCGTGGTCAGCAGGGCGACGGCCATGGCGGGACCGATCGCGGCGGGATCGCTCAACGAACTCAGCATCTGCACCAGCCCGACAAGGGTCCCGATCATACCAAATGCGGGCGCCGCATCGCCGATGGACCGAAAGATGCGCGCGCCGTCGCCGTATCGCTCGATCGCCAGATCCCGGTCTGTTTGAAGGGCCTGCCGGACGAAGGCTTCGTCCTGGCCGTCCACGAACATCGTGATGCCCTTTTTCAGGAAGTGATAGTCGATCTCGGCCGACTCCAAGGCCAGGGCGCCGCCCTTACGGGCGAGCTGCGCTAGGTTGACGATTTCAGTGATGACCGAACTGGTCGTGACCTTTTCCTGATTGAAGGCCATGGAGGAACCCAGTTTGAGGGTTCCAACGACGTCCGCCATGGGAAAGCGCACGAGCGTACCGCCCAGGGCGCCCCCGACAACAATCAGGAAACTAGGAATGTTAACGAAAACGCCGGCACTGCCACCCATGAAGATGGCGGCGATAACGACCGCGAACCCGATAACGATGCCGAGTATCGTTGCGAGATCCATCGAAGCCCCTGTTTTCGACTTATCGTTGGCCATGCCGGCTGGCGCGTTCGGTTAACCGCGCATGCCTCGCATTGGCCGTATCCAGCGTTAATGGTTACTGGAAAAAGCCTAAAAAACAGTTTGATCGGAATAGGGAGGGCGCCGGGGCGTTGTAGACGTGGTGGGCGATACTGGGATTGAACCAGTGACCCCTCGCGTGTGAAGCGAGTGCTCTCCCGCTGAGCTAATCGCCCACGTCTTGCCACTTTCGGATCGGAAGCAGGAGTGAATAGGCAAGGGCGCGATCATCTGTCAAGTTGGCGCGGCAAATCGCCGTAAGTGACGATTTTGGTTTGAGGACAGCGTTAGTATGCAGCACACACGATGGGCCCTCAGGGCGGTCGCGATTGCCGTCACCGTTATCTGCATTTCGGTGCCGACCCGATCCGCCAATGCGGCCAATGGGGCCATGGTCGATGTTCTGCTCGATTACACGATCTATGCCAGCGGTCTGCGCGTCGCGGATTGTGTGGTCAATTTGACGCTCGATCCGGGTGCCTATGCGATTGAGTTGGCCTCTCAGCCCCGTGGCCTGATTGCCTTGCTGACGCGCTGGCAATATGGCGCCAAATCGACCGGCGTGCTGGAAGGAAACCGAACCCGTCCCCTGGCACACGAAACCGAACATTTGCGGCGCAACCGGGATCGTCGCTTCCGCATTGCCTATGATGATCAGGGCCCGATCCAGGAAATTCACGATCCGCCGAAGGTGCTCAAACTGCCCGTCCCGCCGGATGAAAAACAGGGGACGCTGGATCCCCTTTCCGCAACAGTCGCCTTAATTCGTGGCGCGTCGATGTCCGGGGGCTGCCCGTCCGATCTCCCCGTCTATGATGGCCGCCGGCGGTTCGACATCAAGTTCGTTGAATCCGAGATTGTCGACCTGCCGGGTACCCGCTTTTCGGCTTTTGAAGGGCAGGCGATCCGCTGTCGGCTCCAGTTCGATCCGATCGCCGGCGATTTCGACCGGGAGGACCGGTCAAGCTTCTGGTACCAGGATGCGCTGGCCGAACGGCAAATCGACATGTGGCTAGCGCCGGTTCTGGGCGAGGGATCCCCGCCAGTGCCCGTTAAGCTGCAAGGGCTTGGCCGTTATGGACCGTTCTATATCCATTTGAACAACATGACATCGGGCCCGGCGTCCTCCGAAGATGATTCGGCGGACGACATTACGCTCGAGGATGAGCCGGTTCCGGGCCAAGTCACCGGTGGATAGGATTGCCAGCCGGCCGATCCAGCGTCGATTTTGCCGGTAATAGATCGTCACACATTATTATTTCCGGATGCCAGAATGCCCATGGCAAACCACGGGCCTTGTAGACAGTTCCAAACAGTGCGGTGGCTTGCGTAACCGTGTCGGCTTCATCTTCGATTGCCTGTATCATTTTGGCAGCCGGAATGGGAACGCGCATGCGTTCGGACCGGCCCAAGGTTCTGCACACGCTGGCACATGAACCAATGCTGGCCCATGTGTGCCGGGCGGCTGCGGGCCTCGATATCGATCGGGGTGTGATCGTCGCCGGCCCGGAAATGCAGGTGCCGCCCCTGCTGCCTGGCAACTGGCAGATGGTCACCCAGCATGATCGCCTGGGAACCGGCGATGCCGTCCGGCAGGCACGCGCAGCCCTTGAAGGGCATATCGGGCCGGTTTTGGTATTGTTTGGCGATACGCCCCTGATCACGCGGCCGACGATCGAGCGCTTGGTTGCGGCCTTGCATCGTCCCGAAAATCCGGCCTTGTCCGTTTTGGGTATGCGGCCCGCCGATCCCGGCCGGTATGGCCGGCTCGTGCAGGACGAACAGGGTGGTTTGACGAAAATTGTCGAATTCGCCGATGCCAGCGAGGATGAGCGCAGAATCACGCTGTGCAATGCGGGATTGAAAGCCTTCGATGGCTCCCGGCTGTTCGAACTGCTGGACGCCATCGATAACGACAACGCGCAAGGCGAATTCTATCTGACCAGCGCTGTTTCCATCGCCCGGTCGAAAGGGTATGCGGTGGCCGTTGCCGAGGCACCGGAGGAGGAAGTGATGGGTGTTAACTCTCGCCGCGATCTGGCCCAGGCCGAGGCGGCCTTGCAGAATCGCCTCCGAAACCAGGCGCTTGATGCCGGTGTCACGCTGACCGACCCCTCAACGACCTATCTGTCGGCCGACACCGTGTTCGGGCGGGATGTTGAGATTGGCCCCTGTGTCGAGATTGGCCCCGGCACGGCGATCGGCGACGGTGTCGTTATCCGTGCTTTCAGCCATATTGAGGGGGCAACCATCGGCGATGGGGCGATAATCGGCCCATTCGCCCGTCTGCGGCCCGGAGCGAAGCTCGGCAACGACGTTCATATCGGCAACTTCGTCGAGGCCAAGAACGTCACCATGGGCGACGGCGCAAAGGCGAATCACCTGACCTATCTGGGGGATGCCTCGATTGGGGAAAAAACCAATGTCGGCGCCGGAACCATCACCTGCAATTACGACGGCTCGCGCAAGCATCGCACGACGATTGGCGCCGATGTGTCCATTGGGTCGAACACGGCCTTCGTCGCCCCCGTCACCATCGGCGATGAGTCGCTGATCGCCGCCGGCAGCGTGATAACCGAGGATGTTGAACCGGGCGCCCTGGCCTTGGCACGATCTTCGCAAAGCAACAAACCCGAAACGGGAAAGCGGATCAAAAAGCGCAATGCCGACGCCAAGGCGGCTGAACTGGCGGCAGGAAAGGAGTAGCGCTCGATGTGCGGGATCATCGGGATCATTGGTCGGGAGCCGGCCGCACCGCGCCTGCTTGATGGGCTTCGGCGGCTGGAATATCGCGGCTATGACAGTGCCGGGATCGCCACGGTCGTCAACGGCCATATCGACCGGCGGCGGGCGGAGGGCAAGCTGGATCGGTTGGCGGGATTGCTGGGCACCTCGCCCCTGACCGGCTCGATCGGTATCGGCCACACCCGGTGGGCAACCCATGGCCCGCCGACCGAAGTCAACGCGCACCCCCATGCCTCCGATCGGGTGGCGGTGGTCCACAACGGCATCATCGAAAACTTTCAGGAACTTCAGGCCGAACTGGCTGAAGCCGGCCATACCTTCGAAACGCAGACAGACACCGAAACCGTCGTTCACCTGCTGACGCACTATCTCGACCAGCAGCATTCCCCATCGGAAGCCGTTTCGCTGACGCTGCGGCGTCTGGAAGGGGCGTTCTCCCTGGCCATCGTTTTTGCCGGCCGCCACGATTTGATGGTCGGCGCCCGGCGCGGAACGCCGTTAGCCGTGGGTTATGGTGATGGTGAGACCTACTTGGCCTCCGATGCGTTGGCCCTTGCCCCGCTGACCAATCAGGTTTGCTATCTGGAAGACGGCGATTGGGTTGAGCTGTCGACCGACGGAACCGTCATCCATGATGAGCAGGACACCGTTGTAGAACGGCCGGTTCAAACCTCCTCCGTCACAGCCGGCATGATCGGCAAGGGCGGCCATCGGCACTTCATGCTCAAGGAGATTTACGAGCAGCCGCAGGTCGTTGGCGAAACGCTCGACGTCTATATTGATGCCGCCGCGCACAGGGTCGATCTGCCGGAATTGGACATCGACTGGACCGCGGTTCCCAAGGTGACGCTCGTCGCCTGCGGCACGGCCTCGTTCGCGGGACTGATTGCCAAATACTGGCTTGAAAGCATCGCGCGGATTCCGTGCGAGATCGATATCGCGTCGGAATTTCGCTACCGAGAGGCGCCTTTGCCCCCCGGTGGTGTCGCTATCTTCGTTTCCCAGTCCGGCGAAACCCTCGATACGCTCGAGGCGCTGCGCTATTGCCGGCGTAAGGGGCAACGCATCGTTTCCGTGGTCAATGTGCCGGAAAGCACAATCGCCCGGGAATCCGATGCGGTTTTGCTGACCCTGGCCGGTCCGGAAATTGGGGTGGCTTCGACCAAGGCCTTCACGACCCAGCTTGCTGTCCTCGCCTGTCTGGCGGTCGCCGTCGCGCGAGCGCGTGGCGAGCTTGATGAAGCAGGCGAGGAAGCCATGGTCGCTGCCTTGCGCGAGGTTCCCAGCCGTATCGCCGGTGTGTTGAACCACGACGCCACGCTCCGGCAATGGGCCCAGCGGCTGTCCGAAGCGCGAGACGTGCTCTATCTCGGCCGGGGCACCAGTTTCGCCATCGCGCTCGAAGGGGCGCTTAAGCTCAAGGAAATCAGCTACATCCACGCCGAAGGGTACGCCGCTGGCGAAATGAAGCACGGCCCGATTGCCCTGATCGACGATGCCGTGCCGGTCATCGTCATCGCGCCCAGCGATCCTGTTTTCGACAAGACCGCCTCGAATGTCCAGGAAGTCCACGCACGCAATGGCCACGTCATGGCCCTGTGCGATGCGACCGGGGCAGCCCGGCTGGCGGCCATTGCCGAGGCGACCGTCGTCATCCCGGAGGCGGATCCCTTCGTCGCCCCGATCCTGTATGCAGTCCCGGTACAGTTGCTTGCCTATCACACCGCGGTGGTTAAGGGCACGGATGTGGATCAGCCGCGCAACCTGGCAAAAAGCGTGACCGTCGAGTAGCGTTCTTGAATGGCGGTTTCCCGCCCCCAAGTACGGTCCCCACATAAAAGGCAAGACAATGTCAGCGTTTGATTTCGACTATTTCGTCATTGGCGGAGGGTCGGGCGGGGTCCGTTCGGCGCGCATTGCTGCGGGCCATGGCGCCCGTGTCGGTATCGCCGAGGAATGGCACCTGGGCGGAACCTGCGTAAATGTCGGGTGCGTTCCGAAAAAGCTGATGGTCTATGCGGCCGGTTATTCCGGCGGGTTCGAGGATGCGGCCGGCTACGGATGGTCGGTCGGTCAGTCGAGCCATAATTGGAAAACGCTGATCGACAACAAGAACGCCGAGATCGGGCGGCTCAATGGCGTTTACCGCCGGTTGTTGGAAAATGCGGGCGTTGAGATATTCGAGGCGCGCGCCCGCCTAGCCGACGCTCACACCGTTCAGGTTGGCGACCGCACGGTCACGGCTGACAAGATCTTGATCGCGGTAGGCGGTCATCCAAGCCTGCCGGATATCCCCGGTGCCGCCGAACACGCCATCACCTCGAACGACGTGTTCTTCCTCGATGAGATGCCCAAGCGCATGGTGCTGGTCGGCGGCGGCTACATTTCGCTTGAATTCGCAGGCATTTTCAGCCGGCTCGGTGCCGAGACGCATCTCATCCATCGCCGCGCCAAACTGCTGGCGGAATTCGATGAGGATATCGGCCTGTCCATATCCGAAGCGCTGACCAAATCGCCCATCCATCTCCATATCCCCAGCACCATCACCGCCATTGAACGGTCGAGCGACGGTCTTACCGTCCAGCTCAACACCGGCGAGCAAATCGGCGCCGATGCCGTGATGTTCGCAACCGGCAGACGGCCGATGACCGACGATCTCGGGCTCGACAAAGCCGGAGTGGAGGTCAATGGCAAAGGCGCCATCATGGTCGATGGCGATTATCGGACATCCGCGCCGAATATCTTTGCGGTGGGCGATGTGATCGACAAGGTCACCTTGACCCCCGTCGCGATAGCGGAAGGACACGTGGTTGCCGACGCGCTGTTCGCGGATAACGAGCGGGCGGTGCTCTACCCAACGATACCCTCTGCGGTGTTCTCGGACCCACCAGCCGGCAGCGCCGGGATGAGCGAGGCGCAAGCCCGCGCGGAAGGATTCGCGATCGATATCTACAAGACGACCTTCAAGCCGATGATGCACACCCTGTCGGGGCGGGATGAAAAGGTCATGATGAAGTTGATCGTCGACCGGGCATCGGATCGGGTTTTGGGATGTCACATGGTTGGCCGCGACTCCCCCGAAATCATTCAAGGCCTGGCGGTGGCCCTCACCGCCGGCGCAACAAAGGCGCAGTTCGATCGAACCATCGGTTTGCATCCGACCACCGCCGAAGAATTCGTCACGATGCGCACCAAGGTCGAAACGGCCGCGCCAATGCGGGAGGCGGCGGAGTAGAACGTCAGGCCCTGCATCGTTGGGCAGGGTGAGGACTTAGCAGGATCGAAATCCAGCCTTAGCGGATGAAGACACGTTGATCGACCAAGCGACTATAATAAGCCGGCATTTTAACTTTGATATTTGAACATGTTTCCCTGAAGAGTCCGTCGCCCTCGCTAGCTGATTGAAAACTCGTCTACCTGAGCGCAGGCGCGTTACCGAATGCGTTCCCAAATCATTCTGTCGATTGACATCCGACCTGGTCCGTTGATGGCAACCATCAGGCAAAGCAGCATCCAGAAATAGTGCACGCTGTTGCCAATGTGGTTTTCCACGCCCTGGGGCGTTTGGGCGACGATCAGCTGAATAACCAGCGTCATGATCAATAAGCCCATGCCTGAGATCCTGCCGAGAAGTCCGAAGGCGAAGGCCATGGCCAAGCAAAGCTCAGCCAGCGTCGTAACAGGGGCGGCTATGGTGGGCGGCAGGAAAGGCACCGGATGAATGTCAGTGAACATGAACTCCTGGCTGTCCCAGCTGTTCACGCGCAGGATGCCGCTGCGGTAGAAAATCTGCGCGATGTACAGGCGAATGCCAAGCGCGATGATGGATTCAAACTCGTTATCGATGATGCCTGGACGCACGAGCCGCCGTAGCAAGCCCATCGGGCCGGCATCAATCGCTTCGCGGTGATCAACAGCCCCTGCCATCTTACCCTCCGACTGGTCCGGCCGGCTATGAAGGCCGGCAACGGGAAAACACGCCCTGACTCAGTGCCGCGGCCAGGGCCGTCTGCAGCTCGCCTTTGAATTCCGGCGGCAGCGCTTGCGCCACGCTGCCCAAGGACTGGCCGTCAAACAGCGCCTGCAGCACATGGTGTTCGGCCGGGCTCATGCACCGCATCCATACGGTGTTGCCCGGTCGCGTAATGAGAACGGATTCCGGGCTCGAAAATTCCACGGCGGATATGGATTTCTGTTCGGGCTGATTGACCGACCAAATTCGATGAATGGGATAGTCCGAGCGCACAATGCGTGTGCTGGAATGCGGGGTGAAAGTCAGACGGGCGGCCGCCTCGGGCTCCATGTCTCTCAAGGTCTCGGCATCCAGCCGCGCCTCGTCCTTTGAGAAATAGGCGTCGATCCTCGCCCACTCCAACCGCGCGGTATCGGGCAGGTAGGGGATGGCGTCGGTGGCGGGAACGCCGGCCAGGAAGTCGGCAAAGCCCTGACCGTAGCGCGATAACACGGGCTCCGTCGGCGGATAAGTGGTAGCAAATCTGCCAGCCGCCTCCGCAAACAACGCGGCGCCGACAATCCGTTCGGAAACGGGGTAGGCGGTTCGAAGGACCTCGATGAGCGAGCCGACGAAATTTCGGCGATAGATCGCCAGCCTAGCTTGGCCGCCGGTGCCCGGCACGCCATCCGCAGGCCCACCCAGCACCGATTGACGAAGGGACCGCTGAAGTTCACGCAGCATTCCGCGCCCCTCGCCGTGCCGGGCTGTCGGCACTGTCGAGAATCCGCTGAGCCTTGGTGGCTTCGCTCAGCAGGACCGGCAGGTCGGGGATATTGGCGTCCCATTCGATCAGCGTCGGAACGGGGCCGGTTCTGGCTGAGATTTCGGCGAATAGCTGCCAAACCTCATCGCTGACGGCATCGCCATGATCATCGATCAGGACCGTGTCTTCACCGACCTGTTGGGCCGCGTGACCGGCCAGATGCAACTCGCGCACGGCTTCCAGCGGGATACCTGCGAGAAACGCGGTGGCGTCGTAGGCCTTGTTCTGGGCACTGACATAGATGTTGTTGACGTCCAGCAGCAGCCCGCAGCCCGTTCGGCGTACGAGCATGGTCAGGAAATCCCATTCTGAAAATGTCGAGGCTTCGAACGTGACGTAGCTTGAGGGGTTTTCTACCAGAATCTGACGACCGAAGCTCTGCTGCGCGGTGTCGACATTTCGGCACAGCACCTCAAGCGCTTCCACGGTGTAGGGCAGGGGCAGCAGGTCATTCAAATAGGTTCCCTCGGTAACCGACCACGCGACATGCTCTGACACCAGCCCGGGATCGAGCCAGTCGAACAAAGCTCGCAGCCGCCGCAAATGCGCATCATCCAGCCCCTCGGCCGACCCAAGGGAAAGACCGACACCGTGGCAACTGATCGGGTAGCGCTCGCGCAGGGCTTCCAATGCCGAAAGGCGCGGCCCACCTTGGCAGAGGTGGTTTTCGCTGTGAATTTCCAGCCAAGCGACAGGCGGGCTGGATGTGATCAGCGCATCCACATGCGGATGACGGAGCCCAATGCCGGCCTTGGCGGGAATGCGCTGATGGTTCGGTCGCTGGTGAACCTTAATGCCGGTTTCCTGAGGTGCGCCGGCATCCATCGGCCAAGAGCCAGGGCTCACGACATGTTGGGATTGACGCCCTCGAACGGCTCGAGTTGACCACCCATCTCAATGCAGCTTCCCGATGCAACGGCCTTCCAGTCGCCGCCGTCAAAATCGATCACGGACTGGGCCGCGCACGAATGGGTGCCGGCCGCATTTCCGCAGTCATTTTCGCCTGCCTTTGCAATGCCGTAGCATTTTTCCTTGCTGGCGGCGTCAGCCGTGCCCGATACGGCCAGGGCGGCCATTGAAACCGCGCCGGCCAATGCAGCGGCAGCGGTCATTGACGCCAGTTTCGCATCAGCCATCGTTTTACCCCGAAGTCTCTTCCCACTTAGTTTGCTGCCCGGCCGGCAGTCTTCGACCGGACTTACAGTCTGCCAAAAACGCGCGGACTAATCGAATAACGTCCATTGACGGCGGCTTCAAATGGACGTGAGAAATCGATTCCCCTTCATGAGATACCGTTGCCGCAGCCGAATTGCGGTTTGCGGCGCCGGTTCGCTTCAACCACTAACGATTGACCCATAATTCCTGGAAAATCCGCGTGGGCGCGCGTATAGCGGTGCCTCCGAAAAAACATCCCCTAAGAATGAGGGGGGCTGAGCCCGCATAATGGCGGCTCAAAAACGGTGAAGGCACAGGCAATGGTTCAGGGATGGTCACCTGCAAGCTGGCGCGGCAAACCCGCCCAGCAGATGCCGGAATATCAAGACGCCGCGGCATTGGACGCGGTCGAAAAAGCCCTCGGCAATTACCCGCCGCTGGTATTTGCCGGCGAGGCGCGCGCATTGAAATCCTCGCTGGCCAAGGTGGCGGAAGGCGAGGCTTTCTTGCTGCAGGGCGGCGACTGCGCGGAAAGTTTCGCGGAATTCCACCCCGACAAAATCCGCGACACGTTTCGCGTGTTGCTCCAGATGGCCGTCATCTTGACGTTTGGCGGAGCGCTGCCGGTCGTGAAGGTCGGTCGCCTGGCGGGTCAGTTCGCCAAGCCCCGGTCGTCGGCAAACGAAACCGTTGGCGACACGACGCTGCCGTCCTACCGCGGTGATATCGTCAATGGATTCGCCTTTCAGGAAGGCGAGCGCAAGCCCGATGCGGGCCGTATGATCCAGGCCTACAATCAGGCGGCGGCGACGCTCAACCTGCTGCGCGCCTTCTCTCAAGGCGGCTATGCCGACCTGACGAAGGTGCATCAGTGGAACCTCAGCTTTGTCGACAGCAGCCCGGCCTCGCACCGTTACGAGGATCTGGCCAACCGCATCGACGAAGCGGTGCAATTCATGCGCGCTTGCGGCGTGAATTCCGACACGGCGCCGGCCCTGCGGGAAACCGACTTTTACACCTCGCATGAGGCGTTGCTCCTTCCCTACGAGCAGGCGTTGACCCGTGTCGATTCAACGACCGGCGAATGGTACGACGTGTCCGCCCACATGCTGTGGATCGGTGACCGCACGCGGCAGTTGGACCACGCCCATGTCGAATTCCTGCGCGGCGTGAAAAACCCGATCGGCCTGAAATGCGGGCCGACCCTGGAAGCCGACGACCTCATTCAGCTGATCGACGCGCTCAATCCCGAGAATGACCCGGGCCGCCTGACGCTGATCGTCCGCATGGGCGCCGGCAATGTCGGCGAGAAACTGCCGCCGCTCGTGCGCCGGGTGCAGGCCGAGGGCCGCAAGGTCATCTGGTCGTGCGATCCCATGCACGGCAACACCATCAAATCGACCAGCGGTTACAAGACCCGGCCGTTCGACCGGATCTTGGCGGAAGTCGAACAGTTCTTCGATGTTCACAGGGCCGAAGGGACCCATCCGGGCGGCGTTCATTTCGAACTGACCGGCCAGGATGTCACCGAATGCACCGGCGGCGCCTATCAGATCACCGACGAACTATTGGCCGAGCGCTACCACACGGCCTGCGATCCGCGTTTGAACGCCGACCAGGCGCTCGAGCTGGCCTTCCTGATTGCGGAAAACCTGAAGGCGGAACGAGCGGCGCAATCATCGCGCGTGGTCGCGGCGGAATAGCTGACCGCCCAAGCGGGGGAACAACCGGTGGATGATGTTCGCGATAGCGCGTTCGCCGCGGCGGCGGAACCAAGTGCCGACGCCATAAGCGACTGGACAGACCATTACTTTCTCAAAACCAAGCAAACGGTGCAGCGTTTTGGGGAATCGATCGTCACCTATGCGGTCTTCATGCGCCGTCCCGTGGTCTGCGCGCCGCGCTTGGCGATCGACTGGCTGAAGTCGGTTGCGGAAAGCCGCGGTTTCGAAGTCGAAATCGATCTTCGCTATGCGGAGGGCAAGTGGGTCGGCGCCGGCGATCCGCTGATGTACATCTCCGGTCCCCTCAGCCAGCTCGTCGATACCGAAACGCTGCTGCTCCAGAAACTCGGTCCAGCCTGTGTGGCTGCATACAACGCCTACCTGATGTGCGCCGAGCTGCGGGAAGCGGCCTTCCTGGCCATGGATGCCCGCCATTGCGCCGGCTTGGAAATGGCTCAGCAAATGGCCTATGCCGCCAGCGTCGGTGGTGCCCGGGCCAAGCGCAAGGACGGTGCGGTCGGCTTTGTCGGCAACGCGACCGAGGCGACGGCGGGTTATTTCGGCCAGGCCCACGGGCTCGGAACCATGCCCCACGCCTTGATCGGCTATGCCGGCTCGACGGTTCGCGCGGCCGAAATGCTGCACGAGGTCTATCCCGACCAGGCACTCACGGTCCTGGTCGACTATTTCGGCCGCGAAATCTCGGATTCCATCGAAGTCTGCCGCCGCTTTCCGGAACTGGCGGCGCGGGGCGATCTGGCCGTGCGGGTCGATACCGGCGGCGGCCGCTATATCGAGGGTCTGGACCCCCAGGCATCCTATGCGGCCATTGAACGCCATACGCCCGAGGCCATTCGCGGGTATCGCGATGAAACGGAACTTCGCCACATGATTGGAACGGGCGTCTCGGCGGCCGCCATCCACCATCTGCGTGACGCCTTGAACGAGTCCGGCTTCGAAAACACCAAGATTGTCGCCTCCAGCGGCTTCAGCCCGGCCAAATGCCGCGTCATGGCCTTGGCCAAGGCGCCCATCGATGTTGTGGGTACCGGTAGTTTCCTACCCGAGAAATGGTCGGAAACTTACGCGACGGCTGATGTCGTGGAATATGACGGCGTGCCGCGTGTCAAAGTCGGCCGCGAGTTCCTGCTGCGCGACCACGCTTCAAAACCGGCCTAGCCGGAAATAGCGCAGCCTTTCGCATCACCCAGATTGCAGGCCCTCTGGTAAAGCGCTTCAGCAGCTTCGCCATCGGTCTGGCCGCCAATACCTTGCTCGAACATTTGCCCCAGGGCACGGCAGCCGGGCCCTTCACCGGCCGAACAGGCTTTGTCAAAAGCCTCGCGGGCTTTGGTCGGCTCTTCTTCGCCCCCTCGGCCGAAGAGGTATGAAAAACCGAGCTTATAGCAGCCGTTCGGGTCGCCGCCGTCGCAGCCGTTTTCGAACATCGTCCGCGCCTTTGCATCGTTCTGCGGACCACCTTCACCTTCGGTCAGCATCACGCCCAAATTCGTACAACCCGCAGCGTTGCCGGCGGAACAAGCCCGATCAAAGGATCGACGGGCCGCGTCAGACTGGCGCACGCCGATCTCGCCATTGGCATAGATGTACCCCAGGTTGTAGCAGCCTTGGGGGTCGCCAAGCTCGCAAGCGGCGTTCAAAGCCAGCACGGCTTCCGTGCTATCGCGGTCTCCGCCTTCGCCCAGATGCAGCATGATCCCAAGGTTCGCACAGCCGGCCGCATGCTGGCCCACGCAAGCCCTGTCAAACATCGAGCGCGCATCGGTGAGGTTTTGTTCGCCACCAAGACCTTCATACAAAAGCGCGCCGACGTTGTAGCAGGAAACCGGGTTACCCAGCTCGCAGGCCTTTTTGAACAACGTTCGGGCATGCGGATAGTCACCGAGTTTGACAGAGAAAACGCCATCGGAATTCAACGTGTCTTTGTTTGATTGAGCAAATGAAGTGGCTGAAAACAGGGAAAATGCCAATAAAAACGCAGAACTAGTTGCAATCATTAACCAATTTATTCGAATTTGATGGATCATTTTCCACACAGCCAAAATTGCGATTAATTAGATATTAATTTTTCTTGCCAAGCAATATTACCTTTTTAATGAAATAATTTGTAACCAAGTTTGCTAAATTAACCACAAAATCTCGGATTGGTCCTGCCCAACTTACGCTTTGACCCACCCAAAATACGCAAACGAACTTCGGGGAAGTTCAATTGCCTCCCAGGTGCCGGGCAAGGCTAGCGACCGGTCTGACAGGACAATGCCGCCGGTTCGAACCAACGGTTCGACGAGGTCGGCCAACCATGCCGCCTGGGCGGCATCGCGCGCCTGGTCTTCGCTGCCCGTATCGCAGTGGGCGAGGGCGACTTTCCCTTCAAACGGCGTTTTTGCCTCCGCCAGTGTCTGGTGAAAATCGCCAAGAACCAGAAACTCGTCCGGTGGCACCGCAGCCGGTGGACAGTGGACCGACCGGTCAAAGGCAAAGATCTCGCGTTGGGGCAGCAGATGTCGCAGATGGTCGTAAGTTCGGGCTTTGCCCAGGCCGATCTCAAAAACCGGCCCTGGGACATCGGCAATCAGGTCTGCCGCATGATCGAGATAGGCTCGTTGAATTGACAACCGCGCGATCATGCGCGCGAGACGGCTACTCTCCGCTTCAGGCATTCGCGTCCGCCGCCAGCGCGATCTCAACCATGTCCGCCATCCCGGCCTGGCGTTGTTCGGGGGTCAGCTGCCCTTCCTGACCAATCACGTCCGAGACGGTCAGCACGGTGAGCGCCCTTGCGCCAAACCGGGCCGCCAGCGTGTACAGCGCGCTGGTTTCCATCTCCACCGCCAGAACGCCATGGGCCTTGAGCTGGTCGAGATAGCCCTCCTCCTCGACATAAAACCGATCGCTGGCAAAAATCGTCCCGACCAGATGTTTGACCTGCCGCCGCTCTGCCTCGTCAACCGCCGCCCTCAGCAAGGGAAAATTCGCGGCGGGGGCGTAGGTGATGCCGCCAAAGATCTGCTTGTTGATGGCCGAATCCGTCGACGCCGCCGTGGCGATCACCACATCATTCAGGGCGATATCCTCAGCGATGCCGCCACAGCTCCCAACCCGGATGATGGTTTTCACCCCGTAGAGATCGAGCAATTCATGGACGTAGATCGACAGCGAGGCCATGCCCATGCCGCTGCCCATCACGGAAACCCGACGTCCGCCCCGCATGCCGGTAAATCCCAGCATTCCCCGGACGCGATTAACGCATTTGACGTCGGTCAAAAAGGTCTCTGCGATCCATTCGGCGCGCAACGGATCGCCGGGCAGCAGCAGGGTTTCGGCAAAATCGCCCTTGGCGGCGGAAATATGGGGTGTCACGACGGCATCCCTCCCATGTATGAACTGCTTTCGTTTTGCGCCATCAATTGAATTCAGGCGACGGGAATGGATCAGGTAACCATTGCGCTGGCACAGGTAAACCCGACTGTGGGCGATGTTCACGGCAATATCGCGCTGGCCAGGCGAATTCGCGAACAAACGACGGAAGCCGATCTGATCGTGTTTCCCGAGCTGTTTGTCTCCGGCTATCCGCCGGAGGATCTTGTTCTCAAGCCGTTCTTTCTCGACACAGTCGAGCAAGCCGTGCGTGAGTTGGCCACAGATACGGCAGATGGCGGCCCGGCCCTGATCATCGGCGCCCCTTGGCGCGAGAACGACAAATGCTACAACGCCATTCTTCTGCTGGACGGCGGCGAGGTTAAGACCCAGCGGTTCAAGGTCGAGCTGCCGAATTACGGCGTGTTCGATGAACAGCGCGTGTTTTCGGCCGCAACGCCGTCCGGGCCCATCAGTTTCCGCGGTTTTCGTCTGGGCTTAATGATTTGCGAAGATTGCTGGTTCGAACAGACGGCTGAATGCCTGGCCGAAACCGGGGCCGAATGCCTGATCGTCAGCAATGGCAGCCCCTACGAATCCGACAAACACGATCAGCGGATGAACGTCGCCGTGGCGCGGGTGGTCGAAACCGGGTTGCCGCTGGCCTTCGTCAACCAGGTGGGCGGGCAGGACGAGCTGGTCTTCGATGGCGGCTCATTCGTCCTTGATTCCGAACGCAATCTGGTCACCCAGGCCCCCATGTTCACCGAACACGTGCTGATGACCCGCTGGACCAGAAACGGTGAAGGCCAGTTGATCTGTGATCCAGGCCCCATCGCGCCCCCGGCTGAGGGGTTGGAGGCGACCTATCAGGCCATGTGTCTTGGGCTGGTCGACTATGTCGAAAAGAACGGTTTCCCCGGCGTGATCCTGGGCTTGTCTGGCGGGATCGACAGCGCCCTCAGTGCCGCCGTTGCCGTCGACGCGCTGGGTGCCGACCGGGTTCATTGCCTGATGATGCCTTCGCCCTACACCTCCTCCGACAGTTTGGAGGATGCCGAGGCACTGGCTTCCCTGCTGGGCATCAGGCTGGACAGCGTATCCATCGAGCCCGCCATGCAGGCGTTCGATCAAATGCTGACGCCGTTGTTCAACGGCGCCGCCCCAGGTGTGACGGAGGAAAACATCCAGTCGCGCAGCCGGGGCGTCACGCTGATGGCCATGTCGAACAAGAAGGGCCACATGGTGCTGTCGACGGGCAACAAATCGGAAATGTCGGTCGGCTATGCCACGCTTTATGGCGATATGTGCGGCGGTTATTCGGTCCTGAAGGACGTTTACAAAACCACTGTTTTCGCCCTGTGCAACTGGCGGAACCAGTCCCTGCCGCCCGGTGCCAAGGGGCCTTCAGGGCGCGTGATCCCCGAGCGCATCATCACCAAACCGCCTACGGCCGAGCTGAAGCCCGATCAAACCGATCAGGACACCCTGCCGCCTTATGACGAGCTGGACGATATGCTGCAATGCCTGATCGAGCACGAAATGGGCATCGATCAGATCGTCGCGCGCGGCCATAAGGAGGAAACCGTCGCCCGGGTCTGGCGTATGCTGGACAGGGCCGAATACAAACGCCGGCAAGCGCCCCCGGGGGTCAAATTGACAAGCCGTGCCTTTGGCAAGGATCGGCGCTACCCCATCACAAATGCCGTCACCGCGCTTTTGACCTGATCGATCCGGTTATTGACCATGAAAACCCGTTTTGCCCCTAGCCCGACCGGGCTTCTCCATATCGGCAATGCCCGTACCGCGCTTGTCGCCTGGCTGTTCGCCAGGCGTGAGAGCGGCACCTTCCTGCTGCGCATGGACGATACCGATCCAGAGCGCTCACGCCCTGAACTGGCTGACGCCATTCGCCGCGATCTGGCGTGGCTGGGATTGGATTGGGATGAACAAGTCCGACAGAGCGACCGGATCGCCGACTACGACGCTGGCATCGAGAGGCTCAAGGCTTCGGGCCGACTATACGCCTGCTACGAAACGCCCGAGGAATTGGCACTCAAACGCAAAAGCCTGCTCGCGCGCGGCTTACCGCCGATCTATGACCGGGGCGCTCTGTCGCTTGATGCCGACGAAAAACGACAGCTCGAAGCCGAGGGGCGCACCCCGCATTGGCGTTTCAAGCTGGATCACGAGCCCATCGAATGGACGGATTTGGTGCGCGGTCCGACTGCTTTTCAGGGTGCCGACCTGTCCGATCCGGTCGTCATCCGTGCCGATGGGCAGCCGCTCTACCACCTGTGTTCCGTCATCGACGACGCCGCGCTGGGCATCACCGACGTCATTCGCGGCGAGGACCACGTGGCCAATACGGCCGCCCACATCCAGATGTTTCAGGCCTTCGGCGCCGCAGTGCCGCGCTTTGCCCACACGCCGCTTTTGGTCGATAGCGACGGCAAGGGCCTATCAAAACGGCTGGGAAGCCTGTCGCTGGAGCATTTGCGTGGCGAGGGCTATGAAGCAATGGCGCTGTTCTGCCTGTTGGCCCGGCTGGGAACATCGGACCCGATCGAACCCTTTGCCGACAAACAGCCGCTGATCAAGTCCTTCTCGTTCGAGAAATTTGCCCGCGCAACGCCCCGGTTCGACACCGAGGCCCTCGACCGCCTGAACGCCAGGCTAGTGCACGATCTGGACTTCAATACGGTGAAGGAACGCCTGGCAGATCAGGGTTTCGGCGCTGTCGACGAGGAATTCTGGCAGGCGGTTCGGGCGAATCTGTCGCGCGTCGACGATGTCCGCCATTGGTGGCACATTGCCAATGAAGCCGTCGAACCGATCCTCGTGGATGCAGACTTCGCCGCCGAGGCTGCCCGCCTGTTACCGCCTGAGCCTTGGGGGGCCGAGACTTGGTCTTCTTGGATTGCAGATGTTAAGGATGCGACCGGTCGAAAGGGTAAAAATCTGTTTTTGCCACTTCGCGCCGCGCTGACGGGGCAGGAACATGGGCCGGAATTGGCGGTTCTGCTGCCATTGATTGGTCGATTAAGGGCGGAAGCGCGGTTGTTGGGACGGTCTGCCTGAACCCGTTTAACGGTAGTGATTTCGGTGCGGTTCGGCGGTCAATATTTGCGACAACAGTTGACGACTCACACCACCGAGACGATGTGTAGCTAAGTGTGTGAATTCAGCTAAACGGGGGTATCCGGCCCCCAGGGTTTTTTCATTCAGATCAATCGCGGCCATACCCAACTGTTTAGCCAATCGAATCGGAGCCGCATTGATGAGTACGAAGGATCGAGGAAGTGGGAAGTTCGAATGAGGCGGGCCAGGCGCAGTCCGCTGTCTTTGTCGATTTGGAAAGCTTGGCGGCAAATGGAAGGCAAACGATCGAAATCGATCTAGCCAGTATCGTCAGCACAATCGAAGGCCAGTCGTCTCCTCTAATCAAGAACGCTTACGCCGATTGGTCGCGATTTTCGGTGCTCCGTGAGACTTTCCTGGATGCGGGCTTCGTCGAAGTGCAGTCCAGCCATCTCGCCCCGAACAAGTCCGGTCTGGATCAGCAACTTACGGTTGATGCGCTCGAAAGCGTCGCTGAACAACCAGGCGTTGAATCCGTCTATCTGGTATCCTCGGATGAGACTTTTCTGCCGCTCGTCCGCGCGCTGCAGCGGCGGGAAAAACGCGTCGTCGGGATCGGTTGGGGTCAGCTCGTCGATCAGGCGATGCGGGAAACCTGCGACGAATTCGTCGACTATGAATCGATCGCACCGGAAGAACATCGCGATCTTGTGCTTCGTGGGCGCGGCCGGCGGCGACCCAGCCGGTCGAAACGCCCCGCCACGGGAGAGGGCGCCGCTGCCCTGTCGATGGATGATCCGCGCGATGGCGGGTCGCCTTCGGAAGGCGGGACATTCGATGAGCAGGCCAAGGAAGGGTTGGTCGCGCGCCATGAATTGAGCCACGCCGATCCCATCATCGGATTGCTGTGCGCACGGAACGGACCGGGCTATCACCCGCCGGGCAACCGTTTTGTGGCTGCGATGACCCGTATCGAGCCGTCCTTCACGCTCGAAGACTATGGTTTTGAAAACGTGACCGGGTTCGTCAACGCGCACCCGATGCTGACCCGGCAGCCCGAAAGGGGTCGTCATTTCGAGGTTCATCTGCCGCGCCGGATCAGCCTGAAGGCTGTCATGGCAGGGCGTCCGTTCACCACGGTAGACGAGATGAACAAGACCTTGGCGTCGGAGCCCATCGGGTTCCTGGGGGTCACGCGTCAGACCGATGTCCTTGAAACCTTGCACGGCGTTGCGACGGGAAGCAGCGAGCCCTTTACACGCAACAATCTGATTGACCAAACCGTTGAAAAGCTTGACGGTTTCACGCGAGAGGAAGTGGCGGCCGTCGAACGGCTGCTGTGGGAAAACAAGCTGTATGAGTCCGTCGACCGTTCCGCCGAAAAGGCCCTGGAATGGTCGGTCCGGCTCAAACCAACGGTCAGCGACATCGACGATCTGATGTATCTGCATGACCGCGAGCTGGTTTTGCAGGGCATGTTGCAGGGCGCCTTTCTGCGGCCGGAGGACTGGTCGGTCGTTTTCTACGGCGATGCGACCAGCGGCGAAGAATTCCTGGAGATGCTGCAAAGCCTCGGCTTCGACTATGACATTGATCCGGCTGGCGCTGAACCGGCTGCCGACTCGCAGCCTGAGAGCCCGGAGAGCGAGGCTGAACCGGCGCCCGAAGCAACGGCAGACGAGCCGGCCGCTGATGAATCCGCTGAAACGGATGTTGCGGCGGATCAGAATGATCCCGCTGAGCAACCCGAACTCGAAGCCAGTGCTGAACCGGAATCGAGCTTGGAGGCCGAACCGGCACCCGTGGCCGATGCGGAGCCTGAGCCGGAGCCAGAGCCAGAACCTGAGCCAGAGCCAGAACCCGAGCCAGAGCCAGAACCCGAACCGGAATCAGAGCCAGCCGCCGCGCGGCGTTATGAAAACGTCGTGACCGAACCGCTGGGCCCCAAGAAGGGCGGCTGGTGGAATAAACAGTAACCCGGACCGACCGGTGCGCCCGATATGCAAACGACAAAAGAAAAACTAGGGGACGGCGCGCCGACCGTGCCTCCCCTGCGGGTCTACAATACCCTCAGCCGCAGCCTGGAAACCTTCGAGCCCATCGATCCGGGCCATGTGCGGGTCTATGTCTGCGGGGTCACGGTCTATGATCACCCCCATATCGGCAATGCCAAACCGGCCGTCATATTTGATGTGCTCGTCCGGCTTTTGCGCCTGATCTATCCGCGTGTCACCTACGCCTCCAACATCACCGATATTGATGACAAGATCATCGATCGCGCGGAGGAGAGGGACATCCCCATCGCTGAACTGACCAGCGAAATGACGGATGTTCTCCTGCAGGACTGGGCCGCGCTCGGTGTTTTGCCGCCCGATGTGCTGCCCAAGGCCACCGAGTATGTTCCGCAGATGATCGCCATCATCGAGCGGCTGATCGAGGGCAACCATGCCTATGTCGCCGACGGACACGTGCTGTTCGATGTGCCCTCGATGCCGGACTACGGTCAGCTCTCGCGCAAGAACCGGGAAGACCAGATCGACGGCGCCAGGGTTGAGGTGGCGCCCTACAAGCGCGATCCCGCCGATTTCGTGCTGTGGAAGCCCAGCTTGGGCAATCAACCCGCATGGGACAGTCCTTGGGGGCGTGGACGTCCGGGCTGGCATGTCGAATGCTCGGCCATGGCGGCTGAACATCTTGGCACGCGGTTCGATATTCATGGCGGGGGCATGGACCTGATCTTTCCCCACCACGAGAATGAAATCGCCCAAAGCCGGTGCGCCCATGGCGAGCCCTGCATGGCGCACTATTGGATGCACAACGGCTTCGTCACGGTCGATGGCGAGAAAATGTCCAAATCTTTGGGCAACTTTCTGGTCGTCCACGACTTGTTGGCCGAACACCCGGGCGAGGCATTGCGCCTTACGCTGTTGTCCGCCCACTACCGCCAGCCGCAGGATATATCGGAACAGACCATGCGTGCCGCCAAAGCGGCGCTCGACCGCCTTTACGGCGCGCTGCGCGGCCTGGACGTCGAACCTGGAGGATCGCCCGACGATCGGGTATTGGCCGCCCTGGCAGACGATCTGAATACGCCCCGGGCCGTTTCAGCCCTACACGCGCTGGCCGGTGATTTGAACAAGACGGACGATCCTGCGGAGAAGGCTGCCTTGGCTTCCAAACTGGTCGCCAGCGGGGCGGTCCTCGGTCTTCTCCAGGACGATGCCGAGTCCTGGTTCAAGACGACGGCTGGGTCTGATGAAGGCGTTTCCGCTGAGCAGGTCGATGCCCTGATTGCCGCCCGGGCCAAGGCCAGGGCCGACCGTGACTTTGCCGAGGCCGACCGCATCCGGGACGAGCTGACCGAGCTTGGAATCGTCCTGGAAGACAGCGGATCGGGCACGATCTGGCGCCGAGCGGGTTGAGGGAGTATGGTGCGCGCCCGCTTGAGGCGGCAAACACCTAAACCACTCAGTATTCGGCCTGCAAAGCTTGGCCCATAAAGATCTGGCAATGAGCGACGACAAACGGCTTTACCTGTTCGACACGACCCTGCGAGACGGGGCCCAGACCCAGGGCATCGATTTCTCCGTGGCGGACAAGATCGCTATTGCCCAGATGCTCGATGAACTCGGTCTTGACTATGTCGAGGGCGGCTGGCCCGGCGCCAATCCCACGGATTCAGCCTTCTTCGGCAATCCCCCGCAGCTGAACAGCGCCAAGCTGACGGCGTTTGGCATGACCAAGCGCGCCGGACGCAGCGTTGCCAACGATCCGGGCGTCGCTGGCGTGATGAATGCCGGCACACCGGCCGTCTGCCTGGTGGGCAAGACCTGGGATTTCCACGTTGATGTGGCCCTTCAGGTGCCGCGCGAGGAAAACCTCGTTTCAATCAGCGAGAGCATCGGCGCCATCGTCGCGGACGGCCGCGAGGCCTTGTTCGATTGCGAACATTTTTTCGACGGTTACAAGGCCAACCCGGATTATGCGCTGGCCTGCGCCAAGGCAGCTTATGAGGCCGGGGCGCGCTGGGTGGTGCTATGCGACACCAACGGCGGCACGTTGCCACACGAAATCTCTTCGATCGTCCGGACGGTGGCGAAGGAAATACCCGGCAACCGTCTTGGCATTCACACCCATAACGACACCGAAAACGCGGTTGCCAACACGCTGGCGGCCGTTGCTGAAGGCGTCCGGCACGTTCAGGGCACGCTCAACGGCATCGGCGAGCGCTGCGGCAATGCCAACCTCATCTCGCTGATCCCGACCCTGATGCTCAAGCTGGGCTACGAAACCGGGATCTCGGAAAAAGGCCTGGCCGAACTGTCGCGAGTCAGCCGCTGGTTCGACGAGCACCTGAACCGGGCGCCACGCACCGAAGCGGCCTATGTCGGCGCCAGCGCCTTTGCGCACAAGGGGGGGCTGCACGCTTCGGCGATCGCCAAGGACCCGAGGTCGTACGAACATATCGAACCGGAATTGGTGGGCAACCGGCGGCATGTGCTGGTGTCCGACCAGGCCGGGAAATCCAACGTGCTCGCCCAGCTCGGTGAAATGGGCGTCGAGGTCGATCCCAAGGACAGCCGGCTGGAAAAACTGGTCGACTTGGTCAAGCGGCGCGAATTCGATGGCTATGCCTATGACGGGGCCGTGGCCAGCTTCGAGATGTTAGCCCGGCGCAGCCTCGGCCAGGTGCCCGAATACTTTGAACTACAGCGTTTTTCAGTGACGGATGAACGCCGCTACAACGCCCGTGGCCAGCTCATCACCGAATCCGAAGCCAGCGTGCGGGTGCGCGTTGGTAATGAGGAAATGCACACGGTCGCCGACGGCAACGGCCCCGTCAACGCGCTCGACCGAGCCCTGCGTAAAGCGTTGGAGCCGATCTATCCGGCGCTGAACGATATGTGCCTGGTCGACTACCGCGTCCGCATCCTGAAGGCCAGCGACGCCTCCGGCGCCATGCCCCGCGTGCAGATAGACAGCATGAACGGGGACGGCTCGCGCTGGTCCACGGTGGGTGTGTCCACCAACATTATCGAAGCCTCGTTCAACGCCTTGGACGACAGCTTTACCTACAAGCTCTTCCATTCCGGTGCCAATGGCCACGCCGCGTAATGGCGGGAACCGATACCAGCAATAACCCGCTACCCCTTGGCGGGCCGGCGGTTATCCTGATCGCCCCGCAACTGGGCGAAAACATCGGTGCCTGCGCCCGGGCCATGCTGAATTGTGGTCTCGATGATCTGCGCCTGGTGCGCCCCCGCGACGGCTGGCCGGACATCAAGGCTGAGCGCGCTGCCTCCGGCGCCGATGCCGTGCTGAACAAGGTGCGTTTGTTCGACACCACCGAAGCGGCCATCGAGGATCTAAACCGCGTCTACGCCACCACCGCCCGTCAGCGCTACATGATCAAACCGGAAATGGCCCCGCGAGAGGCCGTTGCCGACATGGTAGCCTACAAATCCGATGGGGCAGGGGTCGGCGTTCTGTTCGGGGGCGAGCGTTCGGGCATGGACAATGACGACGTCGCCCTGGCGGACATCGTCGTCACGGCGCCGCTCAATCCCGCCTTTTCCTCCCTCAACCTGGCTCAGGCTGTCTTGCTGGTCGCCTATGAATGGCGGATGGCTCATTTGGGACAGGCGCCGACGAAACTCTCAGGCAAGGCCGGCGAACAAGCCACGCGGGCGGTACTCCACAACTTTTTCGAACATCTGGAAGGGGCGCTGGAAAAGGCGCACTTCTTCACCGCGCCGGATAAGAAGCCCTCGATGATCCGGAATATCCGCAACCTGCTTCACCGTGCCGCCCTGCGCGAACAGGAGGTCAAGATGCTGCATGGCATCGTCACCGCCCTGTCGGATCTGCGCCGGGATGGCCGGGCCCGCCGGATCGAAAAGGATGACGCCGCGTGAGCAAAGCGCCGCCGCAAGTGCCCGACCGCCTCAACTTGACCGAGGCCGAGGATCCCTGGCTTACCTGGGCCCGCGAAGTCCAGTCCATCGGTCAAAGCGGTCTCCACTGGCAGCGCGACGAGTTCGATAAGGAACGCTACGAACAGCTTCTCGCCATCTCCGCCGACATGATGGCGGCCCTGGCCGACGGCACGCCGCCCCCCTTCAAGCGCATCTTTCTCGAACAAACCGGGCATGCCACGCCAAAGGTCGATATCCGGGGCGTCGTGTTCCGCGACGATAAGGTCCTGCTGGTCAAGGAAATCCTGGACGGGTGCTGGTCGATGCCGGGCGGTTTCGCCGATGTCGGCCGGTCGGCTGCCGAAGTCGTGGTCAAGGAGATGGTCGAGGAAAGCGGCTTTCAGGTGCGCGCCGACCGGCTGCTGGCCGTCTACGACCGGGCCCGCCACGGCCACAGCCACTCGGCCTTCCACATGTACAAGCTGTTCTTCGCCTGCGAGATCATTGGCGGCGAAGCAACCGGCGGCATGGAAACGACCGAAGTCGATTTCTTCGATCTCGACAATCTGCCGGAGCTTTCGGCGGGTCGCATCACCGAACGCCAAATCCACCGCATGCACGAACTCTACTACGACCCGGCCGCCCCGACCGAGTTCGACTAAGGATGCCTGAAGAGGATCTGCGCGCCACGCTGCGTCGCCTTACGGGCGCTGGCAGGCCCCGCGTCAATCCTGTTGGAGCAAAGGTCCAATCGGCCGAGGTGCGCGAGGGCTACCGGCTCGAACGCCTTGTCATCACCCCTGGATTCGCTGACGCGGAGTCCATCCCAGCCCTGTTTACCCACCCCGCAGGTGGTGGGCCTTGGCCGTCCGTTCTCTATTGCCACGCCCATGGCGGGCGCTATCCCCTGGGCAAGTGCGAGCTGATCGACGGTCGATCTTCGCTGCAAAACCCACCCTACGCCCAGATGCTGGCTGAGAAGGGCATCGCCGCCCTTTGCCTGGATATGCCTTGCTTTGAGGACCGCCAGCAGCCGGGAGAGTCCCATCGCGCCAAGGCGTTGCTTTGGCGGGGAGAAACCCTGTTCGGCCTGATGATGGACGAGTTGGCGGCCGGCATCGATTATCTGCAATCGCGCGAGGATGTCCTTTCCGACCGCATTGCCACCGCTGGCCTATCTATGGGCTGTACCCACGCCTGGTGGCTGGCGGCCTTGGACGACCGGGTGCGGGCGGTTGCCAGTCTCTGCTGCCTGGCCGATATCGGCATGCTGGTTGAGGCCGGTACCCACGATAACCATGCGCTGTACATGGTCGTGCCGGGCTTGGTCGACGCTTGCGATACGGGCGACATCGCGGCCCTGATCGCGCCCCGCTCGCACCTTTCCTGTGTCGGCATGAAGGACGAACTGACGCCTCCAGCCGCCGTTGAGAAAGTCGACAGAACGCTCAAGGCCGCCTATGCGGCGGCCGGCGCGTCGGAAAACTGGACGCTGGTCGTGGAGCCGGATTCGGGCCATGCGGAAACAGCGCTCATGCGCCAGCGCGTGACCGACTTTCTGGTTGCCCAGCTTAAGGTTTGACAGCCTGGCAACGCCTCTATAAAACCGCGCCATTCCTGAGAAAGCGGGCATTCGGGTTGTTGGCCAGTTTTGGCCGGCAAGGCCTTTGCCCCGTCCGCGGTGCTGATGGTGCCGGCAGGACCTATCGGGACAAACTGCAAGACAGGATACAGCGCCATGAACAAACGCGCGCATTCGAAGTACAAAATCGACCGCCGCCTGGGTGTAAACCTCTGGGGCACGCCGAAAAGCCCGATCACCAAGCGGGAATACGGCCCCGGCCAGCACGGCCAGCGCCGCAAGAAGCCGACCGACTTCGGCACCCAGCTGATGGCCAAGCAGAAGCTCAAGGGCCATTACGGCAACATCGGCGAAAAGCAGTTCCGCAAATATTACGCTGAGGCTGTCCGCCGGCGCGGCGACACGGGCGAAAACCTGATCGCCATTCTCGAACGGCGCCTGGATGCCGTCGTCTACCGCATGAAGTTCACGCCGACGGTGTTCGCTTCCCGCCAGCTGGTCAACCATGGCCACGTCACGGTCAACGGCCAGCGCGTCAACATCCCGTCCTACCTGGTCAAGGATGGTGACGAAATCCAGGTCAAGGAAAAGGCGCGCAACATTCCGATGGTGCAGGACGCCGCCATCCAGCCGCACCGCGAGATCCCCGATTATCTGGACGTGGATGTCGACAATTTCAAAGGCCGCTTCGTGCGCGAGCCCAAGCTTGTCGACGTGCCCTACGCCAGCCAGATCGAACCCAACCTCGTCATCGAATTCTACTCGCGCTAAGGCGTTCCTAAGCGCGCATGGACAACGCCCTTTCGGCCATCGCTATCCGCCAAATGGCGGCAGGCGATTGGCCGATGGTATGCGAGATCTACGCTCAAGGCATTGCCACGGGCGATGCGACCTTCGCGACCGATCCGGGCGACTGGTCGAATTTCAACGCTGACCGCCTTGCAGAACCCCGCTTGGTGGCGGAATCAGATGGCCTGGTCGCTGGTTGGGCTAGCCTTTCCGGCGTTTCCGACCGGTGTGTTTATGCCGGCGTCGCCGAGGCCAGCGTCTATGTTAGCCGCAACCACCAGCGCCAGGGCGTCGGGTCCCGTCTTTTGTTCGCCCTGATCGAGCAAAGCGAACAAGCGGGTATCTGGACCCTGCAGGCGGGAATTTTTCCTGAAAACCAGGGAAGCCTGGCCCTGTTTCAGGCCAACGGATTCCGAACGCTGGGCCGCCGCGAGCGCCTGGGGCGAACCAGCGATGGCCGGTGGCGCGACGTCCTGCTGCTCGAGCGGCGCAGCCGCGTTTGTGGTATCTAAGGAAAATTCCCACATACTGACCCGGTCCCCCCTCAGGGGTTCCGTTGGCATTCACTGACCCCTCTGGCCGGCCCGGGCGGGCGGAATGTCAGGGTAGACATCTTCGATCATGACGTGAAATCGCCGTATCGATGTGCACATATGTTAGACTCCCCACCCACCAAATTCGCCCTTGTGAGATTGGGCAATGCTGGCCTGTGGACATTCTAACGGGCCGAGAGCTCGCTCGTTCGATAACTCGCCCGATCTCGATCAATCACGAAAAACGGCATCTGGTGTACCAACCATGAACAATGACGAACCCAGAAATGCCCAAGCGCCAACCTTCCTGATCGACTCGGAACAAAAAATTCCGGAGAGCTTATTCATTGGATATGCGTTTGTTGGTCCGGATTTGATAATCGAGGATCAGGGAAGGGAGAAATACGAGGCCAAAAATCATAGGAAAATACAGCCTGGCTGTGATGGTTCTTATATAACCCTGCAGAATTTCGGCAGATCTATAAAAATTGGCACGGACTACAATGGTTTTTGCAAGCTGTTCGTATACAGCGACGGCAACTATTGGGCGATTTCGAATTCTTTTATTGAACTGGCGCGGTATGCCAGCAAGACCGGCCGGCCAAGAACGATCAGCCTGCCGCATCTGTCCAACTTTTTTATCCCGAAAACATTGGGCAGCCAGCTGGCGTCATTGCACACATCGATTGACCAAATAAAGCTCGTCCCATCCAGGGTTTCGATCGAAATCGAGTATGGGGATATCGGGAACAAGCTTTCGTTTATCGAAAACGGACCCGACGGAGACAGTCAAAAGCCATCCGGCAAGTACGAAGACCTGCTCAGAGGCTACTTGACCGAAGTTACGGGCCGTCTCGTCGGTTTGATGAATTCGGACGTCCAGCTCATCTGCGACATAACCGGCGGGCGGGATTCCAGGGCGGTCCTGGCCCTTCTCAGTGCTGCCGGCAAGAAAGTCGGAAATCCCCAATTGGAGGGGGTCTACATAAACTCGCGGCGTACGGCCGTTAAGGACTTCGAGGTTTCCGAGCTGGTTTCCCAGGCGATGGGTGTCCCCTTGGGTGATCCCGGCGACATGCCGCTGAACGGCAACCGTCTTGGTTTCGAAGAGTCTTACGAGCTTTGGAAATCGATGTTTCTTGGGACCTATCGATTGGTTTTCTTCCCAAGGCATCACCGCACATCGTCGGTTCTTTGGTTAGGCGGTGAAGGGGGGGAAGCGCACCGCGCCTTTTACTCCAGCCAGACGGTCGAAAAACTTCTTTCCACGGCGAAACGCCATTTCCGCGATGAGGGTTTGTTCGATGTTTTTCGCGACGATGTGCTGACCGATCTGAAGAGTCTGGATTTTGGTGACGAACGCGGCGTCGACCCGGTCGTCGCCCATTACAGAAACTTTCGCGAACGATTTCACGCGGGCAGACGGTCGTTGGCCCTTAACGCGATTTCCCCGCTGTCGAGCGTTTCATTGAAGACCGCCTCCAACAGCGCCGGGAAGGAAAGGCTCGATAACGGTCAGGTGATTTCCGACATCATTGCCAATACCAGCCCGGATTTGCTGATGGTTCCTTTTGATGATGAGGCCAAGAGCTATGGCAGCGAACACCTTCAGGACTGTTCGCGGATTGGAGACTATCTGGACGACGTGCCAACCAGCGGAAGCGTGTTCAAAGGCGATACCAAAATCGAAAAGCGCGGTGATTATTCGGAAAAGCGGGTGTTGGGTCTGATGCAGGAAGAGTTTCTCGAACTGGTCGACCCGGCAATGAGCCTGGGGATCTTCAGCGATGAGTATGTTGAGGAGTCAAAAGAACGGCTCGCCGGCGCGGTCGACCGTGGCCGGCTGGCAAGTGCGTTGGATGGCGGCAGCATCGCCCACATCATTCATGCCGGCAATTTGGTCCGGCTTTGCTAGGTCGAGAGTTGGCGTCGTTCGCCCTTAGGACCCTTCCAACATCAAATCGTTCAACCCCCAATCATAGCGAATGAAACTGATGTGCGTGTTCGGTCCGAAAGGTTCGGGCTTGTATGCCTGCAGCCAGCCACGCAGATCGCCGTCGTCGAAATCCTCACCAAACCATTGAAACACCTTTGAGACCATCACCTGGTCTCGACTGTCGTCAACCGTGAACCCCTTGGTCGGATCGTCCAGGGTCAGTCTCACCTGCTCGTCGAGCTGCCGATCCAAACGCTCCGCGCGATAGGCCTCGGCCCGCAGGCTGGGGCAGGACAGGGCGGCGCAGTTGATGGCAAAGTGAATGCGCGGTTCGTCCATGGGCCGCAGGATGCCATGCTCGATATCATCCAAAGTGCGCATCCGGTCGCCGACCATCCAGCGGTGGATTTGCCAAGGCGTTCGAAACAGGGTGCCCAGGTTGCGAATGCTCTCTCGCTCGCCTTCTCTGACGATCAGATCGATGGTCAGGAAGTTGTAGGCATTGATCCAAAAGGCCAGCCGGCCCTTGTCGTCCATGAAGGCCCCTGGGTCGGCGGAAAGCAGCGCCCTTAGGGCCGTCGCGTGGCGCCTGTCAGCCGCCCAAGCGTCATAGTCGACCCCGTTGTAACGGATGCCGCGATATTCCGCCGGCCGCACATGGCTTTCCAACAACCCGTCATACAGCGTCAGGAAATCGTCATACCGGGCCGTTGCGTGCGTCGGCCCGGCTGCCGCCACCGCCAGCGGAAACACCAGCGCAGCGGCCAGCAACAACCGACGCGACGGGCTTACAAAACGGAGCAATCGGTCTTTTCGTGCCATGGCAGGTAGGTAGACGCGCCCGTTGGGTCATCAAGGGTTGCGCGGCGGTCTCGCTTGGGTTTCACATCGATTTGACCGACTGACCGCGCATTTGCCACGAAATAGCCTGCCGTAGCCGACCGAACCAACCATGCGTACAGCTCGCTTAGAACCCGGTGCTGAGGCCGATCTCGAGGCCTTTCTCGTCCAACACGCCGAAACCAGCATGTTCCTGCGCAGCAACATGGCCCGCGCCGGTCTGGCTTACGAGGGTGAGCCCTATCAGGGAGAGTATTTCGCGGCCTATGCCGATGGCGGGGGATTGTGCGGTGTGCTCGCCCACTATTGGAACGGCAACATCGTGGTGCAAGCGCCGCAGGAGGCGCTGCTCAAGGCGTTAATCGCCAGGTTTCGTGCAGCGGCAAGCCGTCCGGTCGGGGGCGTCCTCGGCCCCGACGTCCAGGCCCGAACCACGATCCGTGGTTTGAACGTGGATGATGCGGATTTCGCCATCAACCGGTCCGAAGGGCTTTATGTCCTGAATCTGTCCGATCTTGTGGCGCCCAAAGGGCAGGGGATGGATGGTCGCACGGTCACGCCGGCAGCGGCGCTATCCCAGCATCTCCTCCGCCAATGGTTGCGGGCCTATGAAATCGAAGCCCTGGGCGCCACGGAGGGAGCAGAACAGGAAAAGCGTGTTACGGAACGGGCGGAAGAAATGTCCGCCGAACCAAACTACTGGGCCCTGTGGGCTGGAAACACACCCGTCGGCTTGTGCGGGTTAAACGCAAGTTTGCCCGACATCGTTCAAATCGGCCCGGTTTGGACGCCGCCTGAGCACCGAAACCAAGGGAATGCGAGAACGGTGCTGGCCGCTGCCCTTGCCGAAGTTCGCTCAAGAGGGGTGCAGAAGGCTGTTCTGTTCACCGACAACCTGGCGGCGGCGAAAGCCTACACGGCAATCGGGTTCACCCTGAACGGGTCCTACCGTCTGGCGTTGCTGAAGGAGCCGTCAACGCTTCGCTGAAACGACTAGGGCGGTTCCAACCGTCGGGGTGGAACCATCCTGTCGTCAGGTAGTCCTAGAGGATGCGCGTCGCCTGGGGCCCATTACCCGGAGTGTCCTAGGGGTTAAGCCTCGGTTCGTACCGCAATACCCTTGGAGCTGAACAGCTCCTGCAACTCGCCCGCCTCGAACATCTCGCGCACAATGTCGCAGCCGCCGACGAACTCGCCCTTCACATAGAGCTGCGGAATGGTCGGCCAGTTGGAGTAATCCTTGATGCCTTGGCGAAGGTCGGCGTCCTGCAGCACGTCATGGCTGACATAGACCACACCCAGATGGTTCAGCACCTGGGAAACCATGGAAGAGAAGCCACATTGGGGGAAGGTCGGGGTGCCCTTCATGAACAGCACCACATCCTGGGCGGCGACGGCCTCGCCAATCCGGTCGTTGATCGTTTGAGCGTCGCTCATCTCTTTGGTTCCTTATCTCTGTCGCCTGACCGGTCGCGCGCGGTCGGCGGATTGCGTTTCGCTGTCGTCTAGCTGCTGGGAGCGGAGGTTTGCAGGGCCAGGGCGTGCAGGGCGGTGCCCATGTTCCCTTGCAGCGCCTGATAGACCATCTGATGCTGCTGCACCCGCGTCTTGCCCTCAAAGGCGGCGCTGGTCACGTAAGCGGCGTAGTGGTCGCCATCGCCGCGCAGATCCTCGATCCGAACCTCGGCATCGGGAATGCCTTCTTTGATCAGCCGAGTGATTTCGGCGGGATCCATTGCCATCGGCGTCTCCCGAAGCGGTTTAAGCCATCAAAGCGGGTAGCCAGCCCTCATGGACGGCCCGCATCTCGTCAACCGATATGGCGCGGGTGCCCAGGCCTGTCAACGCATCGCCGCCTGTCTGGCCGATGGTTTCGGCCTCAACGCCGGCTGCGGCGGCCCGTGCGCACAGAGCTTCTCCGTCGGTGGCGGTTATCAGATAGCGGGCTTGATCCTCGCCAAACAGCCAGGCCGTTGGCTGCGGGCCGTTGGGGATCGAAAGGCTCGCACCGATACCGCCGGTCAGGGCCATCTCGGCCAGGGCAACCGCCAAGCCGCCATCAGAAAGATCGTGGCAGGCGGTAACCGACCTGTCGGCAATCATCGCGCGGACAAAGTCGCCATTGCGCCGCTCCGCGCTCAGATCGACCGTCGGTGGCGGGCCGGCTTCGAGGGTCGCGATCTCGCGCGCGTACAGGCTCTGGCCGAGATGTCCGGCGGTTGCGCCGATCAGAACGATATCCTGCCCCTCGGCCGCGAAGCCGCTCCCGACCCGCGCCGACAGATCGCGCATCAGCCCGACACCGCCAATGGCGGGTGTGGGCAAAATCGCCTGACCGTCTGTTTCGTTGTACAGCGAGACATTGCCCGAGACGACGGGGAAGTCCAGCGCCGCGCAGGCTTCGGCCATGCCCCGGATGGCGCCGACGAACTGGCCCATGATCTCCGGCTTTTCGGGATTGCCGAAATTCATGTTGTCCGTCACGGCCAGGGGTGTGGCGCCGACGGCGGTGATGTTGCGCCAGGCCTCGGCTACGGCTTGCTTGCCGCCCTCCACCGGATCCGCCTGGCAATAGCGCGGGGTGCAATCGGTCGTGATGGCCAGCGCCTTGTCGGTGCCGTGCACCCGAACCAAGGCCGCGTCCCCGCCGGGTCCGGCCAGCGTGTCGCCCATGACCGTGCCGTCATACTGGTCGGCGATCCAATCGCGGCTGGCCAAGTCCGGACAGCCCAGCAGCATCAGCAGGGCCTCGGCCGGATCGATGTCGGGCAATGTGGCCGGCAGTGGCGGCGGGGCAGGGGGCTCAATCCAGGGACGGTCATAGTTGGGAGCGAGGGAGACAAGCGGATCGACCGGCATGTCCGCCTTGATCGCGCCGTCGCGCCGCACGACCAGCCGGCCCGTATCGGTCACCCGGCCGACCACGGCCAGATCCAATCCCCATTTTTCGAAAATCGACCGCGCCGCCTCTTCCGCCTCCGGCCGCAGCACCATCAGCATGCGCTCCTGGCTTTCGGACAGCATGATCTCATAGGCCGTCATGCCGGTCTCGCGCAGCGGCACGGCATCCAGGTCCAGCTCGATGCCGCAGCCGCCCTTGTTGGCCATCTCGACGGAGGAGGAGGTCAGGCCTGCCGCGCCCATATCCTGAATGGCGATGATGGCATCCGTGGCCATCAGCTCCAGGCAGGCTTCCAGCAACAGTTTTTCGGTGAACGGATCGCCCACCTGCACAGTGGGGCGGTTTTCTTCCACGTCGTCGCTGAATTCAGCTGAGGCCATCGTCGCGCCGTGGATGCCGTCCCGCCCCGTCTTCGAGCCGACATAGACCACCGGCGCGCCGATGCCGCTGGCCGCCGAATAGAACAGCTTGTCCGTCCGGGCTACGCCGACGGTCATGGCGTTCACCAGGATGTTGCCATTGTAGGCCGGGTGAAAATTCACCTCGCCACCGACCGTCGGCACGCCGATGCAGTTGCCGTAACCGCCGATGCCCGCCACCACACCGGCCAGCAGATGGCGCGTTTTCGGATGGTCGGGATCGCCAAAACGCAGGGCGTTCATATTGGCAACCGGCCGGGCGCCCATGGTGAACACGTCGCGTAGAATGCCGCCCACCCCGGTCGCGGCGCCCTGATAGGGCTCGATGAACGAGGGGTGGTTGTGGCTTTCCATCTTGAAGACGGCGGCATCGCCATCGCCGATATCAACAACACCGGCGTTCTCACCAGGGCCGCAAATGACCTGCGGGCCTTCTGTGGGCAGGGTCTTGAGCCAGCGGCGCGAGCTTTTGTACGAACAATGCTCGGACCACATAACCGAGATGATGCCCATCTCGGTCATCGTCGGTGTGCGGCCGAGAAACTCCAGCGCTTGGGCGTATTCGTCCGGCGTCAGCCCATGATCGGCCGCCACGGCCTGATTGACCTGTTCCGTCACGCCACCGCCTCGAGCAATCCTTTGAACAGAATGGCGCCATCGGCCTTGCCCAGCGCCGGATCCGCCGCCCGCTCCGGATGGGGCATCAGACCTAATACCCGCCGGTTTTCGCTCAAGATGCCGGCAATGTCGTTGGCTGAACCGTTGGGGTTGTCGAGATAGCGAAAGGCCACCCGTTCCTGTTCCTCCAGCTGGGCCAGGGTCGTGGCATCGGCCACATAATTGCCGTCCATATGGGCGACAGGCAGGGTCAGCACCGTGCCCCGGTCGAGATGATCGGTGAAGGGCGAGCGCAGGCCTTCCACGCGGATGTCCAGGTCCCGCGCCACAAAGCGCAGGCTGGCGTTGCGGATCAAGGCGCCGGGCAAAAGGCCGCTTTCCGTCAGGACCTGAAAGCCATTGCAGATGCCCATGATCGGCACGCCGGCGTCGGCGGCTCTTTTGACGGCCGGCATGATCGGGGCCTGGGCGGCCATGGCCCCCGCCCGCAGATAGTCGCCAAAGGAGAACCCGCCCGGCAGGACAATCAGATCCGCTGGTGGCAGATCGGTGTCCTGGTACCAGACCATGCTGGGCCGATGGCCGGTCGCGGCCTCGATTCCCGTCACGGCGTCCCGATCGCCATTGGAATCGGGAAACTGAATCACAATGCTGCGCATGGCCGTCCGTTTAGCGAGCGGCGCGGCGGTTGTCGATTTCCGCCAGATAAAAATGCCAGATCAAAAAAGCGGCCGCCGTCCGCCGGGGGTGCCAGGATCGCGCTACGTCCGTCAGCTCATTGGCCGTGGGGCGTTCCTCCAGCTTTGCCAGCCACTGCCAGCCGATCATTAGGGCCAGATCGTTGGTGGGAAAGATATCGCGCCGGCCAAAAGCCCAAAGCAGATAGTTCTGCGCCGTCCAAGGACCAATTCCCTTCAGTTGGCACAGCCTTTCGACCGCCTCATCGTCGGGCAAGGTGCCTACGGCCAGCAAGTCGATTGACCCGTCACCAATGGCTTTCGCCACCCCGCGGCCATAGACCATTTTTGGCCGGCTAAAACCGCAGTCTTTCAAGACGGGATCTTCCAGACGAAGGAAATTCTCGGGTTCTAGTGGGCTACAGGCCGCGTTCAGCTTTTCGAACATGCGCGCTGCGGCAGCGAGGGAGACCTGCTGTTCCAGGATCAGTTTGATCAGGCAGGGGAACCCGGGTTCGCGCAGAACAACCTGCCGCTCCCCGCCAACCTCCAGGGCGCGCCTGAAGGGGGCGTGCTCCGCCGCCAACGCCTCCATATCGGCACGAATGGCCACGGCACTCGCCGCGTGATCAGCCGACAATGTCGACCGAATAGGTCTCGATTACCGGATTGGCCAGCAGCTGGGCGCACATGTCCTCGACCTGGGCCAGCGCCGTCTCGGCATCATCGGTGGCCAATTCCAGCTCGATAATCTTGCCCTGGCGCACACCATCAACGCCCTCGAAACCGAGGGACTTAAGCGCTCTTTCGATGGCCTGGCCTTGGGGGTCGTGGACGCTGGGTTTAAGCGAAACGTTTACGCGGGCCTTCACGCTGACGAGGCTCCTGAATCCTTGACCACTTCACCGGCCTTTTTCGGGGCAAACGGCCGGGCTTCCTTTCCGGCTTGCGGCTTCAGCTCAACCAGCTCGCCTTCCGGCAAAATGCCCAGGCGGCGCGCCACCTCGCGATAGGCTTCAGAGACCATACCCAGATCGTGCCGGAACCGGTCTTTGTCGAGCCGTTCGTTGGTCTGCACGTCCCACAACCGGCAGGAATCGGGTGTCACTTCGTCCGCCAGGACGATCCGCATGTCGCCTTGCTCGTTGTAAAGCCGGCCAAATTCCAGTTTGAAATCGACCAGCTTGACACCGATGCCCAGGAACAGCCCGGACAGATAGTCATTGATGCGCAGGCTCAGCGCGACGATGTCGTCCAGATCCTGTGGCGAGGCCCAGCCGAAGGCGGTGATGTGCTCTTCGGTGATCATCGGATCGCCCAGCTCATCGGACTTGTAGTAATACTCGACGATCGAGCGGGGCAGGGGCGTGCCCTCCGCCGTGCCGAATCGCTTGGCGAACGACCCGGCGGCAACGTTGCGGACGACCACCTCGATGGGGATGATCTCCACCTCATAAACCAGTTGTTCGCGCATGTTCACCCGACGCACGAAATGGGTCGGCACGCCCATTTCGTTCAGGCGGGTCATCAGATATTCGGAAATCCTGTTGTTCAGGACCCCTTTCCCGGAGATGACGGCGTGCTTACGGTTGTTGAAAGCCGTCGCGTCATCCTTGAAATACTGGATCAGCGTTCCGGGTTCGGGCCCTTCATACAGAATTTTTGCCTTGCCTTCGTATATCAGGCGGCGTCGGGCCATATCCCTAAGCCTCGATAATGATGGGTCTGACCGGTCTAATCTTCCTGGCTACCCGGACTAAGCGATATAGCAACGTGCCGTTCCGCCCACAATCACTGCTGAGGGGCCGACGGCGATTTTTATCATTGTGTGACAGTCCGTCCGCCAACACTCAGCCCTAGCGAACGGCCGGTCCAATCCGTATGTATAGGGCTGAAGCCGATTGGCGCTTTTTTGATTTGCAGGTGGGGCACATGACGACGTTCGACGAACGGGAAAAAGGGTTCGAAGCGAAGTTCAAGCACGATCAGGAACTTCAGTTCAAAGTCACCAACCGTAGGAACAAGCTGCTCGGCCTTTGGGCTGCCGACCTGTTGGGCCTGCGGGGCGATGAAGCCGAAAGCTATGCCAAAGAGGTTATCGCCTCGGATTTCGAAGAACCGGGCGAAGAAGACGTGTTCAACAAGGTCTCGGCGGATTTTGCTGCCCGCAATGTCGACATGTCCGAGCACATGATCCGCCGCAAGATGGAAGAGTTGTCCGTGACCGCGCGCGAGCAGATTCGCGATGAGGTCTAAACAGACCTACCTTTCAGCGAACACCCGCTCGAAGATCGTGTCCACATGCTTGGTGTGATACGCGTCGTCGAACAAATTTGTTAACTCAATGTCTGAAAGATTAGCTGTAATTGTCTGATTTTCTTTCAGATTGTTCAGAAGACTTCCTCCATTCTCCCACACGTTCATGGCGCTTTCCTGAACGGCGGCATAGGCATCTTCGCGGCTGATTCCCGCTTGGGTCAGGGCCAGCAGAACGCGCTGGGAATGCACCAGGCCTCCCAGCGAATCGAGATTTGCCCGCATGGCCTCGGGATAGACGACGAGCTTATCGACCAGCCCGGTCGTTCGGGCCAGGGCGAAATCCAGCGCGATCGTCGCATCGGGGCCGAACACCCGTTCGACGGAGGAATGGCTGATATCGCGCTCGTGCCACAGGGCTACGTTTTCCAGCGCTGGCGTCACGGCCGCCCGCACGATTCGCGCTAGCCCGGTCAGGTTCTCGCTCAGGACCGGGTTGCGCTTGTGCGGCATCGCGGACGAGCCCTTTTGACCCTTGGAGAAAAACTCTTCCGCTTCCCGCACCTCGCTGCGCTGCAGGTGGCGGATCTCGACCGCCAGATTTTCGATGGAGGAGGCGACCACGCCCAGGGTGGCGAAGAACGCCGCATGCCGGTCGCGGGGAATAACCTGGGTCGAAATCGGCTCCGGGGTCAGGCCAAGCTTTTCCGCCACATGGGCTTCCACGCGCGGATCGATGTTGGCGAAGGTCCCAACTGCTCCGGACAGGGCACAGGTGGCAATCTCAGCGCGGGCAGCTTCCAACCGATCGCGGTTTCGGGCAAAGGCGGCGTAATGGCCCGCCAGCTTCAGCCCAAAGGTGGTCGGTTCGGCATGGATCGCGTGGCTGCGGCCGATGCACAGCGTGTCTTTGTGCTCGAACGCCCGGGCTTTGAGAGCCGTCAGCAGGCCATCCAGATCGGCCAGCAGGATGTCCGCCGCCTGGGTCAGCTGCACGGCCAAGGTGGTGTCCAGCACGTCGGAGGACGTCATTCCCTGGTGCACGAACCTGGCATCCGGTCCGATATGCTCAGCCAGGTTGGTTAGGAAGGCGATGACATCGTGCTTGGTTTCCCGCTCGATCTCGTCAATGCGCGCAACCTCGAACTTGCCCTTTTCCCAAACGGCTTTGGCAGCGCTGGCCGGAATGGTACCGAGCTCGGCCATGGCATCGCAGGCATGGGCTTCGATCTCGAACCAAATGCGAAACTTGTTTTCCGGCTCCCAAATGCGCGCCATCTCCGGACGGCTGTAACGGGGGATCATCGAAGCGGTTACTCCAGTAAGGGTTAGTGGCCGATCAGTCCGAGCGCGCGAAAGCTGGCATGCCCGGTTCGGCAAATGATGACATGGTCGTGCAGGGCAATGCCGACGGCATCGGTGGCCTTCTCAACCTCCTTGGTCATGGCGATGTCGGCCTGCGAGGGGGCGGGATTCCCCGATGGGTGATTATGGACCATGATGACCGAACTGGCATGAAGCTCAAGAGCGCGCCGAACCACCTCGCGGGAATAGACAGGCGTATGGTTCACCGTACCGCGCTGCTGCGCCTCGTCGGCAATCAGCCCGTTCTTCGCATCCAGAAACAGCAGGCGAAACTGCTCGACCTGTTCATACCCAACGGCAACGGTCAGGTAGTCCAGCACGGCCTGCCAGGATCCCAACACGGGCTTGTCGGCTGCCCTTTCACGCAAGAGCCGGGTCGCCGCCGTCATGGTCGCCTTCAAGGTGGCGATGGCGGCATGGCCCAAGCCGCCCTCCTTGGCCAATCTGTCGGGTGGTGCGGTCAAAACCGCGCCGAAGCTGCCGAACGTGGCGATCAGCTCCTTGGCCAGGGGTTTGACGTCACGGCGCGGGATGGCGCCGAACAGGATCAACTCCAACAACTCATAGTCAGCCAGCGCGTCCTCGCCGGCATCCAGGAAGCGTTGCCTTAGCCGGTCGCGATGCCCGGTATGGTGAGGGTTCGGTTTCTTAGCGGGGGCGGGTGCAGATTTGCCCGCCGTCACGGCCGGTCATAAGGTGGCTTGGTGTACCCGGCAGGCGACAGGGTGAAAATCTCAACCCCATCTTCCGTCACGCCGACCGAATGTTCGAACTGGGCGGACAGGCTGCGGTCGCGGGTCACCGCCGTCCAGCCATCGGACAGGATTTTGACCTCGTGCCGGCCGCCATTGATCATCGGTTCGATGGTGAAAATCATGCCGGGCTTCAGCTCGACACCCGTTCCTTTGGTACCGTAGTGAACGACACTCGGCGGAGCATGGAAAACTTGGCCCAGCCCATGGCCGCAAAAGTCGCGCACCACCGAAAAGCGGTGCGATTCGGCAAAGGTCTGGATCGCTTCACCGACATCGCCCAGATGCGCGCCTGGCTTGACCGCTTCGATGCCCAGCATCATGGCGTCGTAGGTCACGTCGATCAGCTTGCGCGCTTTGACCGGGGCGTTGTCTCCGGCGATGAACATCCGGCTGGTGTCGCCATACCAGCTGTTGAGGATAACCGTGATATCGATGTTCAGGATGTCGCCCGAGGCCAACCGGCGGTCACCTGGGATGCCGTGGCAAACAACGTGGTTCAGCGAAATGCAGGTTGCCTTGGGATAGCTACGGTAGTTGAGCGGCGCAGGCGTCGCGCCGTGATCGCGAATAAAGGTCTCGCAAAGATCATTCAATTCCCCGGTCGAAACACCTGGCACGACGTGTGGCGTGATGTAGTCCAGCGTTTCGGCTGCGAGTTGTCCGGCAGCGCGCATGCCAACAAAGGCCTCCGGCCCATGGATGGTGATATCCGGCTCGACATAGGCGGCTTCGGAAAACGGGTTTAGAGAGCTTTTCGACTTATCCATCTGACTCAGCTTGGCATCATGATGTCGAGCGGGCCGGCGACCGAAATCTCCGTGGTGCTGACCGAACAATTGTAGCAGTAAGCTTCCAATCCTGCTCGTGTATTTTCCGCAAAGGCCTGGGCATAAACGGGGTCAATGTCTGCGGCCAGCCTGAAATGGTCGCAGTCGGCGCGCTGCACAAGATACAGCATAACCGCCCGCGCCCCGCTTTCGACCATCCGCCGCAATTCGTGAAGATGCTTTGTCCCCCGCGCGGTGACGCTGTCGGGAAATTCGGCGGCTGTCGGGTGTTCGCCATCAGGGCGGCGCAAATGGACATTCTTGATCTCGACATAACAGGGCCGGTCGTCGTTCGGATGATCTTCCAGGAAAATATCTACCCGGGAGTTATCGCCATATCGGACTTCGCGCCGAAGGCTGCGGTATCCGGATAGCGGTTTGATGGTACCCGCCTGGATGGCCTCGGCCGCCAGCCCGTTGGGAATGCCGGTATTGATGCCGACTATCGTCCCGTCGGCTTCGACCAGCTCGAACGTATGGGGCAGTTTTCGCTTCGGGTTGTCGGATGTCGATACCCAGCAACGCATCCCCGGCGTGGCAAGCCCTAGCATGGATCCCGGGTTGGGACAGTGGGCCGTAATCTCTCCGCCCTCATCAAGGGCGACATCGGCCAGGAAGCGTTTGTACCGTTTTATCAGCCGACCGGATTTAAGGGGCGGGAGTTGCATGTGCGGGACTTCGCTCTATTGATTGATACAATTTCTACAACGGAATGGCCGACTTGCCGCTTCTTGTCACGCGTTCGGTCGGATCAGCGAATGGCAAACACCGCAAACCCATCAGCCGCCCTTCTGATTATCGGTAACGAGATCCTGTCCGGTCGGACGAAGGATGCGAACCTCTCCTATCTGGCGGAAAAACTGGGCGCCATCGGTGTTCCGGTTCGGGAGGCGCGGGTCGTTCCCGATATCGAGAAGGAGATTATCGCCGCCATCCGCGCGCTCAGTGCGACCTACAGCTATGTCTTCACCACAGGCGGCATAGGGCCAACTCATGACGACATTACCGCCGCCTGCGTCGCCAAAGCGTTCGGCACCACGTTGGAGCGCAACGCCCGGGCGCTGGAGATGCTGACCAGCCACTATGACGATCCGGCCAAGCTGACCGAGGCTCGGCTCAAGATGGCGGATATCCCCATCGGCGCCGAGCTGATCGAGAATCCGGTATCCAAGGCACCGGGGTTCAAACTGGCCAATGTCTATGTCATGGCCGGCGTGCCCAAGATCATGCAGGCGATGCTGGATGGGATCTTGCCGACGCTGCAAGGCGGCCGGCCCTTTGTCTCCTGCACCATAACGGCCGCCGTGCGGGAGGGGGACATCGCGGTCGGGCTTGGGGCCCTGCAGGATGCCAACCCGGATTTGGATCTAGGCAGCTATCCCTATTACCGCGATGGCCAGTTCGGAACGAGCATTGTTGTTAGGGGGAACGATGAAACGCTGGTCACCCGTGTTGCCGATCAAGTCGCGTCATTGATGGTCGACCTGGGCGGAACGCCGGTTTGGGGTGAAAAACCAGGCTAGGAACCGGCCGGTGAAAGCCGGTCAGTCATCATCGCCGTCGTCGTCATCTCCATCGTCATCATCGTTGTCGTCATCGTCATCGTCGTCATCGCGATCATCGTCATCATCATCGTCGTCATCGTCTTCGCGATCGTCATCCCTGTCGTCCCGATGATCGTCGTCATCGCGGTCATCGTCCCGGTCGCGGTCATCCTCATCTCTTTCGCCATCGTCGGCGTTGTCGCCGAACAACAGGCGCAGCAGCCCGTTGCGGGAGCCCTCATCGTCCGACTGGGCAAGGGCCATTGTCGGGGTTGCGCAAAGGCTCAGCGCAAGGGTGAGAGCAGTCAACAGTTTCACTACAGGTCGGTGCGGCATGCTTCGGCCTCGTTTCTCGCTGTTGGCGCCGGACAGACAATTGCCGGCAGATGCAACAACAACGGGCTGAAAGTGAGTTTATTCCATCCCGAACTATTATTTAATTTAGACCGCCGCCGAGAACGGATGGACCCGTTTGAAAACTGTGAGGCGTGTCGCATTCATTGCGCTTCACTGGAACTACGATAAGATTGTTGTAGGCGAAACGCAGTCGGAGCACTGCGATGACGTGGACCAGGTGCGTTCGGTTCTTGGCGGTTGTTCTGTTGGCCGTGTCGATTGGTGGGCCGGCGCGGGCTGATGATCGCCCTGTAACAGATATCAATATGGTCGTCGCCCTTGATCGATCTGAATCGATCACCCTCGAAGAAGCAGCTCAACAAGTGGTCGGCCTGGTTCACGCGTTACGCGATCCGCGCTTTTCCGCGTCGGTCACCTCAGGCTGGAACGGGCGTATCGCTGTCTCGGTCGTCACCTGGTCCAGCTTCGGAAAGTCCGATCTGCTGATTCCCTGGACCCTTCTGGGTGACCGGTCTGACGTGATGGGCCTGGCGAAGACGCTGGAGCAGCTGTTGGATGATCCGCCGATCCTGGTCGACGGTTCGCAGACCGACCTCGCGCTTGGCATTCGCGCCGCCAATCATGAGCTGCGCAACGCCCCCTATCGCCCGATCAAAGAGGTGATCAACATCATCTCCGACGGCATTTCGAACATCGGCAACGTCCCAAACGTGGCGCGCGACAAGGCGGTGGGCGAGGGGGTCGTGATCAACGCCCTGACGATGGGACGAGGGTCAGCCGTTGCCGTTCTGCGCCGGTATTTCGAACGCAACGTCATCGGCGGTCCCAGCGCTTTCGTCCACAACGCGGCGACTCCCGAGGCGTTCAGCGAGGCGATGCTGCGCAAGATGCTGCTCGAAATCGCCCTGCTCAACGCGGGGTGACGGCGCCGATCCTTGTCGCTATGCTAGTTGAGCCGAGCGGGTGGCGCGAGCCACCCGACTCCTTGACGGGAGAGTGCCGGGGTCGTGTGACGGACTGCCGGCCGCCGAAGGTGAAACCGCCCGGAATCTCTCAGGCAAAAGGACCGCCAAGGGGATCGGCACTCTGGAAAGTGGGACGTTTCGCGTCCCCGCCGAAGGTGTAAGCGCCAGGTCGTCCTATGGCGCGAGTCTCTCAGGCTGCTGACAGAGGGGTGCGAAGGGCCGTCATGCGGCGGCCGGCACTGCTGTGAGCGGGGAGATGACCGAAAACGCGACGGAAGACCTCAAGACGACCACACTGAATGACCTGCATGTTGGGCAGGGCGCCAAGATGGGCCCGTTCGCCGGCTGGTCGATGCCGCTCTTTTATCCGCTGGGCGTGATGAAGGAGCATCTGCACACGCGCCAAGCGGCAGGGCTGTTCGACATCGCCCACATGATGCAGATCGAACTCCAAGGCGCCGAAACCGCTGCCTGTCTGGACAGGCTGTGCCCGGTTTCTGCCGGCGCGCTGGACATCGGTTCAGCCAAATACACCTTCATGATGAACGAGGGTGGCGGGATCATCGATGATCTGATCATCAGCCGCTTGGGCGGGCAGCGCTATTTGATCGTTGCCAATGCCGGCTGTGCGGACAAGGACCTGGCCCATATCGGGGCGGTGGCAAAGGATCATGGCGTCGAATTCCAGGTGCTGCCCCGTACCTTCCTGGCTCTGCAAGGTCCGCAGGCCGAAGCCGTTCTGGCCGATCGGGGGTTCAATCTGTCCAGCCTGTCCTTCATGCAAACCACCGAGCCTGAACCGGGCTGGCTGATCAGCCGGTCCGGCTATACGGGCGAGGATGGGTTCGAGATTGCGCTGCCTTCCGAGCGTGCGGCCGAGTTCGCGGAGGATCTGCTGGGCGACGAGCGGGTCGCATTATGCGGCCTCGGGGCACGGGATAGCCTTCGACTAGAAGCGGGTCTTTGCCTTTACAGTCAAGATCTTACAGAAGATATCTCACCCATTGAAGCAGGATTGCTTTGGGCCGTGCCCAAGCCAATCCGCGAGGCCGGCACGTTCATTGGGGCGGACGCCTTCAGATCCCTTCGCGAGGCCGGCCGTAAACGGGCGCGCGTGGGCTTGAAACCCGAAGGCCGCGCGCCTGTGCGCGGCGGTGCTGCCTTGACCGATGAGAACGGCCAGCCCACCGGTCAGGTCACCTCCGGCGGGTTCGGTCCCACGGTCGGTGGTCCCGTCGCCATGGGCTACGTCGCCTTCGAGCACGCCAAGCCCGGCACCACTGTCATGGCCGATGTGCGTGGCAAGCAACTGCCGTGCGCCGTGGTCAAACCGCCTTTCGTCCCCCATCGCTACAAGCATTAATCATCTAGTCGAGGAAGTCTCATGTCCGCAGTGCGCTACACCGAAGACCACGAATGGATCCGTCTTGAGGGCGACGTCGCCATTGTCGGCATTACCGACTACGCCCAGGAACAGCTCGGCGACCTTGTCTTTGTCGAGCTGCCCGATGTCGGCAAGACCGTCGCCAAGCAGGAAGACATCGTCGTGGTCGAATCCGTCAAGGCGGCCTCCGATGTCTATTCCCCCATCGATGGCGAAATAGCCGACGTCAATCAGGCCGTCGTCGATGACCCGGCCCTGGTGAACAAGGAACCGACCAGCGGCGGCTGGCTGTTCAAGATCAAGCCGTCCGATCCCTCCCAGCTCGACGGGCTGTTGGACGAAGCCGCCTACAAGGCCCTCACCGACTGATGCGAGACGGCAGCTCCATGACAGAAAGCTTCTCCCCCTTCGTCGCCCGCCACATCGGCCCCGGGTCCGACGAAGAGCGCCGCATGCTGGCCACCGTCGGCAGCGTTTCCCTGGAAGCGCTGACCACCGAGACGGTCCCCGACGATATTCGCCTCAACGGCGACCTCGACCTGCCCGATGGTATTTCCGAAGAGGCGGCCCTGGAGGAGCTTCGGGCATTGATCGACCAAAATGTCGTCGCCAAACCGCTGATCGGCTTGGGCTATCAAGGCTGCCACACACCGCCCGTCATCCTGCGCAACCTGTTCGAAAATCCGGGGTGGTACACCTCCTACACGCCCTACCAGCCGGAGATCAGCCAGGGCCGGCTGGAGCTGTTGTTCCATTTCCAAACCCTCATCGCCGAGCTGACCGGCCTGCCGTCGGCCAACGCCTCGCTGTTGGATGAGGCGACGGCGGTTGCTGAAGCAGCCGGCATGGCCTTCCGCCATCACCGCGGCAAGCGCACGCGCATCATGGTGGCCGGCGGCCTTCATCGTCAGAGCATGGACGTTCTGAAAACCCGCTGCGAGCCGCTCGGGCTTAAGGTCACGGACGCGGACCCCGGTCAGGAAACCGCCGCCGTGATCATTCAGTATCCGGACACGCAGGGCGGCCTGAACGACCCGACTGGACTGGTCGAGTCCGCAAAACAGGCCGGAGCCCTTGTCATCATCGCGGCGGACCCACTCGCTCTCTGCCTGCTGGAACCGCCTGGCAAGTGGGGGGCGGACATCGTCGTCGGCTCGGCCCAGCGCTTCGGCGTGCCGCTTGGCTATGGCGGGCCGCATGCCGCCTATGTCGCCACGACGGACAAACTTACCCGCTTGCTGCCGGGGCGGCTGGTCGGTCAATCGATCGACGCGACTGGAAAGCCTGCCTACCGCCTCGCCCTGCAAACGCGCGAACAGCATATCCGGCGCGAGAAAGCCACCTCGAACATCTGCACGGCCCAGGCCCTGCTGGCCAACATGGCGGCGGCCTATGCCATCTGGCACGGCCCCGAGGGTCTGCGCGAAATCGCCGAGCGGGTTCACCGTCAGGCCACCGGCCTGGCGGCGGCGTTCGAGAAGGCGGGTTTCAGTTTGGCTGCCGACACCTTCTTCGACACAGTCACTGTCAGCACGCCCGGCCAGGCAGCCAAGTTGGTGTCCGCCGCGCGCAAAGGCGGGTTCCTGCTGCGCCAAGTCGACAAGGATACCCTATCGGTCGCCCTTGATGAGACGGTCACCGACGCCGACTTGGCCAGTTTGGCGGGTTGTCTGGGTCTTGGGGCTCCCTCGGAAGGATCGGTTCGCCTGCCATCTGCCCGCGATAACCGCCGGTTCCTTAGCCAAGAGGCCTTCCACGCCTATCGCTCCGAAACGGAAATGATGCGCTACCTGCGCCGCCTGATGGACATGGACCTTGCCCTGGACAAGGCCATGATCCCGCTCGGTTCCTGCACGATGAAGCTGAACGCGGCGGCGGAAATGATGCCCGTCAGTTGGCCCGGCATTGCCAACTTGCACCCCTTCGCGCCGACCGCTCACGCCAAGGGCTATCGCGCGATGATGAATGGGCTGGAGGATTGGCTCGCCGAAATCACCGGTTTCGATGCCGTGTCGCTCCAACCCAATGCCGGCAGCCAGGGCGAGTATTCCGGCCTCCTGGCCATTCGCAGCTATCACAAGAAAAACCGCCAGGGCCATCGTGATGTTTGCCTGATCCCGACTTCAGCCCATGGCACCAACCCCGCCAGCGCACAAATGGCCGGGCTGCGCGTGGTACCGGTCGGGTGCGACGATCAGGGCAATATCGATGTCGCCGACATGCGGGCCAAGGTCGAGGCCAACGCAGACAATCTGGCCGCCTGCATGATCACCTATCCCTCGACCCACGGCGTGTTCGAAGCGACGGTGCGGGAAATCTGCGAGATCGTGCATGAGGCTGGCGGGCAGGTTTATCTCGATGGCGCCAATCTGAACGCCATGCTGGGCATCGCCCGGCCCGGCGATTTTGGCGCCGATGTCTGCCACATGAACCTGCACAAGACCTTCTGCATCCCCCATGGCGGCGGCGGGCCGGGCGTCGGCCCCATCGGCGTGAAGGCCCATCTCGAGCCCTTCCTGCCGGGCCACTGGTCGGCCCGCAACAAAAAGGGTGCTGTGGCTGCGGCACCCTATGGCAGCGCCAGCATCCTGCCAATTTCATGGATGTTCATCCGGATGATGGGTGGGGCTGGTCTAAAGCGCGCCTCGCAGATGGCCATTCTGAACGCCAACTACATCGCCAAGCGGCTCGAAGGCCATTTCGACATTCTTTTCACCGGCAACAACGGCCGCATCGCCCACGAGTGTATTCTGGATGTCAGGCCGTTGACTGAGAAGGCGGGCATTTCCGTGGAGGACATCGCCAAGCGGCTGATCGACTACGGCTTCCACGCCCCGACCATGTCCTGGCCGGTGGCGGGGACCCTGATGGTCGAGCCGACGGAATCGGAACCCAAGGTCGAGTTGGACCGGTTCTGCGAGGCCATGATCGCCATCCGCGAGGAAATCCGCTCAATCGAAACCGGCGTCTGGACGGCGGATGACAATCCGCTCAAACACGCGCCGCACACCGCGGAGGATCTGGCGGTGGATGAGTGGAACCGCGCCTATCCGCGCAAGCTGGGCTGTTTCCCAACCGGTGTGACCCCGGCCAGCAAGTACTGGCCTCCGGTCGGCCGGGTCGACAATGTCTTTGGCGACCGCAACTTAGTCTGCACCTGTCCGCCGATGGAGGAGGTCGCCTAAACGACCGTCGCGAACACTAGGCCTGACAGCACCGCCCCGACGAAACCGAAGCCGACATAGGCGGCGAAGATCGGTTTACGCACAATGGAGAAGACTGCCGCCATCGCGGGAATGCTGCTCACCGCGCCGGCCACCATGAAGGACATGGCCGCCCCCGCGCTCATGCCCTGTTCCATCAGGCCAGCGATCAGCGGCGGGGCGGCATAGCCGTTCAGGTAGGCCGGGGCGCCGACCAAGGCGCCCAGAACGATCGGCATGATGCCCGGTCCGCCAACGACCGTGGCGATGGCTTCTGCCGGGATGTAGGTGATCATCAGCGCTTCCAGCAGGTAGGCAAAGGTAAGCCATTTCAGCAGGAACAGCGCGCTGTGCCGGGTCTGTTCGATAAAGGTCGCCTGCCGGTCCTTTTCCTCCCAAAAGCGCCAAACCGGCTTTGTCAGCGCGGAAGACGACGACCCGCAGCCACTACCGCAGGAAGGGGCACCACCGGCCAGCTCGGGGCGCAGCGGGTTGTCGAACAGGCCGCCTTTGACCATGGCCCATGTCGCGTAACCGCCCAACAGGCCGATGCTGACGGCGGAAATCGTCTTGCCGATGGCGAACTCCCAGCCCAAGGCACCGGCTGTGATGACCAGTGTCGGCGGATCGATCAGCGGCGAGGCCAGCCAGAAGGCCATTACCGCGGAAAGAGGCGCTCCGGCCGCCAACAGCCCGACAATAAAAGGGACCACCTCGCAGGAACAGAATGGCGCAAGCCCGCCGATCAGCGCAGCCATCAGGATTGCCTGATGCTCTCGGCCCTCAAAGGCTCGCGAAATCGCCCCTTCGGCACCGCTGGCTTTCAGCCAGGCGATCATCAGTACGGCCACCGCAATGTAGGGGAGCGTTCCCAACAACGCTTCCGCCGCGATGGACATGACCAGCCAGAATCGTGCCGGATCAAGCAGGGCCACGGCCAGGCAGATTGCGCCGATCAGCGCCCAGACGGACCGCAGCCATTCAAGCCGTTGCAGGCCGGCGACGCGTCGCAAAACTATGTCGGTCATCGGGTTATTTCCGTGATATGGGCGTGACTATGCCCGGGGGCTGTCTGGTCGTCCGCATCGGCGCAGCATTCGCGCAACAGAAAATTCGCGAGCCCCTCGATGGCGTCGTAGGCGGCGCGGTTGTGCACCGTCCGCCCATTCTTTTGCTGCTCGATCAGGCCGCCAGCCGCCAGGAAGCGCAAGTGATGCGCCAGCGTCGACGCCGGCATCGCAAGCCGTTCCTGAATTTCGCTCACCGTCAAGCCATTGGGTCCGGCCCGCACCAGCGCCAGCAGAACCTCTAGCCGAGGTTCAGACCCCGCGGCGGCAAAGCCCTGGACGGCTTCCTCGATCGACAGGCTCATTCTCACTCTCCAAACTATAAAACTAGAATAATAGTTCTTTTGCCCTCGGTCAAGTCGTCTTTTGAAGATGATCTGACGCACGCGAGCCTTTTTCGGGCGGAAGCAATCCCTAAATTATGCCGTGAAACCCTTTGGATTTACGGCTAAATCGGCAGCCGTTGGCGAAAGGATCGTTCGTGGAGCCCAACATCGCACCGGTGCCGGTCAGCCAGCTTGAGCTGCTATCCGGGTTTTCGCTCGAAGCCTTGCCCAAGGCCGTGATTTCCGATGGAGGTGTGCTCCCTGTTCCAAAGGGAACCAGCATCTACCTGCCGTCGATTCCAGGATCGAAACCAACCCTGGCGTCCGATGCTTGTCGCCTTCTGGTCGATGCTGGATTTACGCCCATTCCTCACCTTGCCGCCCGCTCTTTGACCGGAACCGACGAGTTGAAGGATCGGCTGGGTGGTTTGTCAAATGCTGGGGCACGGTCGCTTTTGCTGATTGCCGGCGATATGACGCAACCGGCCGGTCCCTTTTCCAGCACGTTGGACATCCTCGCCACAGGCTTGCTGGCCGATTACGGATTCGACTCGCTGGGAGTTGCGGGCCATCCGGATGGGTTGGCTGTGGCCAAGCCGGGCGAGGTAGAGCGTGCGATCGATGCCAAGGCCGAATACGCCGCGCGATCGGGTGCTGAGATGTGGATCGTCACGCAATTCGTTTTCGCGCCAGACCCGGTTATCCGGTGGATCGATTGGCTGCGCGGCCGAGGCATCGATTTACCCGTGCGCGTCGGTATGGCCGGGCCGGCCAAGCTGCATACGCTGGTCGCCTATGCCATGCGCTGCGGCGTCGGTAACTCGTTGCGCTTTTTGACCGAACAAAAAAGCAGTGCCCGCAAGCTGCTAAACCGTTGGTCTCCGGACGATCTGATAATGGATTTGACCGAACACAATCATGCGAGCCCAGACCGGGCAGTCGCCGGCATTCACCTCTACCCGTTCGGCGGTCTTGATCAGACCGCCAAATGGCTGGATCACGCCCGACAAAAGGCGTAAGCCGCGTTCTTCAACGGCTGGCGTGCGCCCCAAGAAGAAGAGAAGCAATCGTGACCGAAACCCCGACAAATCAGAAAACCGACTTGCCGCCACCGGGAGCACCCGACATCGAAATCGCGCGGGCGGTGCAAATGCGCCCGATCCTGGATCTGGCTGGCGAGCGCATGGGCCTGGCGCCCGAAGATCTGGTTCCGCACGGGCATTACAAGGCAAAACTCTCCTTGGAGGCGATTGCCAAGCTAGCCGATCGGCCGCGCGGCAAGCTGGTGCTGGTCACCGCCATCACCCCGACGCCGGCCGGCGAGGGCAAGACAACCACCAGCGTCGGATTGAACGACGCCATCAACTTGCTTGGCCGTCGATCTGCGGTTTGTCTGCGTGAACCGTCGCTCGGCCCCTGCTTCGGCATGAAGGGCGGCGCGGCCGGGGGAGGACGCGCGCAGGTCGTGCCAATGGAAGACATCAACCTCCATTTCAACGGCGATTTCCACGCCATCACCGTCGCGCATAATCTCCTGTCGGCCATGCTCGACAACCATCTGCATTGGGGCAACGAGCTGGATCTCGACCCGCGTCGCATTTCCTGGCGCCGTGTCATGGATATGAACGACCGCGCCCTGCGCAACATCTTGTGCGGCCTGGGCGGTCCGACCAACGGCGTGCCCCGCGAAGCCGGGTTCGACATCACGGTCGCCTCGGAGATCATGGCCATCGTCTGCCTGGCTGAAGATCAGGCCGATTTGCAGCGCCGCCTGGGCGACATCATCGTTGGCCGCAATCGCAAGCGTGAACCGGTCACGGCACGGGATCTCGGGGCCGATGGCGCCATGGCGATTCTGCTCAAGGACGCCATCGCGCCAAACATCGTGCAAAGCCTGGAACACAACAGCGCGTTCATCCATGGCGGTCCCTTTGCCAATATCGCCCATGGCTGCAATTCGGTGATCGCGACCAAGGCCGCCCTCGCCCTCAACGAAGTCGTGGTGACCGAGGCGGGATTTGGCGCCGATCTGGGGGCCGAAAAGTTCCTGGACATCAAATGCCGCAAATCCGGTTTGCGCCCGGACGCGGTCGTCATGGTCTGCACGGTTCGCGCGTTGAAAATGCATGGTGGCAAGGCGAAAGGGGAACTCGCTGAACCCGATCCGGCCGCCGTGCGGGCCGGGGCCGCCAATCTCGGTCGCCATATCGCCAACCTTCAGAAATTCGGCTTGTCGCCCATCATCGCGATCAACCGCTTCACCGGTGACAGCGATGAGGAGATCAGCGTCATAGAACAGCTTTGCGAGGACCTTGGCAGCAAAGCCATTTGCGCCACCCATTGGGCCGAAGGCGGAGCTGGCGCAACCGATGTCGCGCAAGCCGTGCTGGACCAGCTCGACGGGCCGTCGCCTGACGTTACCTTGCTCTATGAAGATAAGTTGCCGCTGGCGGACAAGATCCGAACTGTGGCAACCCAGCTCTACGGCGCGACCGACATTTCTTTGGAGGGACCCTCGTCGCGCCAGTTGGCTGAGTTTGAAAAGCTGGGCTATGGCGAGCTGCCCGTCTGCATCGCCAAAACCCAATACAGTTTCTCCAGCGATCCCAACGCCAAGGGTGCACCGGAAGGGCATGTACTGCCCGTTCGCGAAGCCCGCCTGGCGGCCGGTGCCGGGTTTGTCGTCGCGGTCTGCGGGGACATCATGACCATGCCTGGTCTGGCCCGGCGCCCCGCCGCCATGGATATGGGGATTGACGAAAACGGCCTGATCTTCGGCCTTTCCTAGGGTGCCGCCCGCCGGTCTAGCGACACCGCCCTTTGTTGCCGATCTGACACGATTTTTCTAATCCGCGATCGCCGATCTGCTCGCACCGCTTAACGGTCTTGCAATTGCGAGTCATTATCATTATCAACTGAGTCCCATTCGATCCGTATGTCACCCTCCTGATCGCGGATCCAATTCATCCTTCGGCGAATTCATCACCAGGCATTTCTCATGACAGTGCGAACGACGGTTACGCAGAACCTTAGCGGTGAACGGTTTGCGTCACCCATCGGGCAGGTGGACAGGCAATCGCAAGCAGGTGTCTTCCTGGTGCACGCATTGCGCCATCAGCTTTGCGGGCCTGGCGGGTTGGACGCCTTGGAATACGGCTTCCTGCGGGCCTTTGGAATTTCCGGGTTTGAACGTGGGCTCGTGGCCTTTCTCGAACTGATGCAAGCATTGGCATCGGAAAGCCGCCGCCCGCTTTCGCTGAACACGGCTTCCAAAAAGTCGCTTACAAATGACGAGAAAACGATTGCCCGATGCGTCGATTGTCTTCATCGCGGCGATGTAGCCCGCGCGGCGATGCTGGTTGAGTGGCTGATTGCCCCGGGCGCGCAAGGGCAGGTCATCAATGCACTAACAGTGTTCGCCTCGTTGCTGCGCGAGCACATGTGGGCGCCTTCAAATCTGGAACTGGAACCTGCCGCGAATGAGCATGAGGAGTCTGTCCAACAGACTGCGCAAATCGCCGGAAAAGACGAGCTGAGTTCGATCGGCCTTCACGAACTGCTGGATAGTGAGCGAGTCATCGTAATTGCCGCCCGGCTCTGGGTGGACGAATACAAGGTCAGGGGTCAGGCCGGTCGGAAGGGGCCCTTTGCCAGGATCAACGACTACCTCGCCGCCCGTTCTCTGCCGGGAGCGGCTCACAGCTTGAACGGCATTCTTTACAACATCTCCGTGGCCGCCAGCCGGCCGGTCGCGATCCTTTGCCCGAACTGCGACGGTGTCTCAAAAGACGAGCTGTTGCTGCTCGCGGCGATTTCTTGTCATCAACACCAGCAAGTGGACGTCTCGCAAATGATGTTGTCCGCCTTTTTGTCACCCTCAGCAGCGACTCTGACGCTTGGCGCGGTGGGCGGTCTGGCGAACATGTTGATTGAACGGAACCAGCCGCTGCCGGCGCGCCTGTTCCATCCTGCCAACGATGGCCAGACGCAGGACCATCTGTGCCTACACTGACAACCAACAACTGACGACCAACACCGGCGTTAAACGCGAACCATCGAGCGACCGTAACCGTTGCCATCAAACCTTGACTCACCCCATGGTTTGAAAAATAATTCACCTACAATAAAATTTTTCAATATGGGTGGGGCGACTAAGAGAGTGGGGACGCGCGTACTCGACAGTTCGGGCTTAACGCAGGGCGATGAGCTTGTCGCCCGCGCCGCGTGGCTGCACTACGCCGGCGGCCTGACCCAGAGCGCGATTGCCAAGCGGTTCGGCATTCCCACGACAAAAGCCCACCGTCTGATCGCCCGCGCCGTAAGGGATGGACTCGTCCGCGTCTTTGTGGATGCGCGGGTCGAAGGCTGCGTCCTGCTTGAAGACGAGATATCCAGCACCTTCGGCCTGACCATGTGCCGCGTCGCCCCGGAAATCGTCGAACCGGGGCCGCTGCCGCTTCGGGCGCTGGGCTTGTCGGGTGCCAGCTTTCTAATGAATGTGCTGGAAGGCCGGGACCACGGGTTGATCGGTGTCGGCCATGGCCGAACCCTGTCCTCGGTCATCGACGCCCTGCCGCCGATCAAGGCCGGGAACACCCGCTTCGTCTCGATGCTCGGCGGCTTGACCCGGAAATATGCCGCCAACCCATTCGATGTGATCCACCGTCTCGCCGATAAATCGGGGGCCGAAGTCTTCATGTTGCCGGCGCCGTTGTTCGCGAACTCCGTCGAGGATAAGCGGGTCATCCTCAGCCAGACCGGCATGGGCCATATCCTAGAGCTGATGGACGGAACCAGCCTTTGCCTGGTCGGCATCGGTGCGATCGACATCCACGGCACGCTGGGCGCCGGGTTTATGGAAAACCACGACGCCGAACTGGTCGACTTGCGCCGGCGGGGGGCAAAAACGGAAATACTCGGCCAGTTCCTGGACGGGAACGGCGCAACCCTCTCGACCCGGTTCGATGGTCGGGCCATGGCGCCCGATCTCGCCTCACTAACCGGACGGGAGGTGGTGGCGATCGCCGGTGGCGAGGGCAAGAGCGAAGCCATCCTGGCCGCGCTCAAAAGTGGCTTTCTGACAGGTTTGATAACGGACGAGGCGACAGCTCGCCGTCTCGTCGCGATGCTCGCCGAAGCGAATGCTTCGACCGAACGTCCCAAGCACGCGAGCAACTGACGATCTAGGGAGTGATCGCATGTACGAGAGAGAAAAGGATCTGGTCGCAGCCTTTATGGCGGGCAAGATTGACCGCCGTACCCTGCTGGGACGGTTGGGCAAAATGGGCGTCGGGGCTGCGACGGCCGGCACCCTGATCAATGGCGCGTCGACCCAGGCGCTGGCACAAGACTTCGATTGGCAACAGCATTCCGGCAAGGCAATCAAGCTGCTGCTCAACAAGCATCCCTACACCGATGCGATGATCGCCAACCTGGACAATTTCAAAAGCCTGACGGGCATGGATGTCACCTACGACGTCTTCCCCGAAGATGTCTATTTCGACAAGGTTGTCGCCGCCCTGTCATCGCGTTCCAGCGAATACGACGCGTTCATGACCGGCGCCTACATGACCTGGACCTATGGTCCCGCCGGCTGGATCACCGACCTGGCCGAATGGATCAATGATCCGGCCAAAACGGCCCCGGGATATAATTGGGAAGACGTGTTGCCTGGGCTGCGTTCCTCAACGGCATGGAACGGCCAACCGGGCGGCGAACTCGGCTCGGCCGATGCCAAGCAATGGTGCATTCCCTGGGGTTATGAGCTGAACAACCTGGCTTACAACCGCAACATGATCGACCAGGCCGGTGTCGACATCCCGACCAATATGGAAGAGTTGGTCGAAGTCGCGGCCAAGCTGAATACCGATATCGATGGCGCGTACGGCATCGGTGTGCGTGGCTCGCGCTCCTGGGCGACGATCCATCCGGGCTTCCTGTCGGCCTATTCGAACTTCGGTCAGAAGGACCTGAATGTCGGCGATGACGGCAAACTCTCCGCCGCCATGAACACGCCGGAATCCAAGGCCTTCCACGCCCAATGGGTCAAAATGATCCAAGATTCGGGACCGGCCGACTGGGCCACTTACACCTGGTACCAGGTTGGAACCGATCTCGGTGCGGGCGCCTCGGCCATGATTTATGATGCCGACATTCTCGGCTACTTCATGAATGGCGGCGACAATGCCGAGGCCGGTAATCTGGGCTACGCCCCGTTTGCCGCCAATCCGGAAGCCTCGGCCCCGACGCCGAACATCTGGGTCTGGTCGCTATCCATGTCCGAGTTCTCGTCCGACAAGGATGCGACGTGGAACTTCCTGCAATGGGCCACGGGCGCCGATCACGGCCTGTTCGGCGCGACGCAGATGGACTTCGTCAACCCGGTCCGTCAGTCGATTTGGGACAACGCCGACTTCCGCAACCGGATCGACAACAGCTATCCGGGCTATGTGAATCAGCATGACGTCTCGGCACCGGGTGCCAAGATCTACTTCACGGCCCAACCGCTGTTCTCCGATCTGACCACCGAGTGGGCCGCCAGCCTGCAGAAGATGGTTTCGAACGAAGTGCCGGTCGATGAGGGGCTCGACCAGCTGGCCGACAGCGTCAACGCCCAGTTGAAGGACGCCGGTCTGGGCTAGACCGGTGGCGCACAGGCCGGCCCGCGAGCCTCCCGCGGGCCGGCCATTTGCGCTAGAACAAGTTTACGACAATCAGTGAGTCGGGAACGCCCATGACTGCGGCGAGCGAGAATTTTGCGCCTGTGCGCCGGCGGTTTGCCGTTGGCAAGCGGACGCTGCCCTACCTGTTGAGCCTCCCGGCCTTGCTGGTCTGTATCGGGATTCTGATCCCGTTCTTTACGGCGGTTTTCTACTCCCTCCAGCGCTATCGCCTGTCCCAGCCCTGGGCGCGGCAGATGAACTGGGGCGAGAATTATCTGAATTTCCTCAGCGATCCGGGCTTCTGGAATACGCTGACCATCTCGCTGGTCTATGCTGGCCTGACGGTCGGCTTACAGCTCGTCTTCGGCCTTGCCATTGCCCTGCTGCTGCAAAAGCCGACCAAGCTGAACAATTTCGTCTCCATCATGCTTCTGATGCCATTGATGACGGCGCCGGCTCTCGCCGCCCTGATGTGGAAGCTGATGACCAATCCCAATTTCGGCATCCTCAGCTATGGCGCCAGCCTGATCGGTCTGGAAGACATGCGCTGGGCGTCCGATCCCAGCACGGCGCTGCTGACGGTCGTGCTGGTTGATATGTGGGTCTACACGCCCTTCATCATGATCCTGCTGCTCGCCGGCTTGCGCAGCCTGCCAAAACAGCCCTTCGAGGCGGCGGCTGTGGATGGCGTGCCGCGCAGCTTTGTCTTCTTGCGCATCACCCTGCCGATGCTCAGCCCCTACATCCTGACGGCTGTGCTGTTCCGCATGCTGGATTCCATTCAACAGTTCGACATCATCTACGCCATGACCCAGGGCGGGCCCGGCGACAAGCTGATGGTCTTCCAGGTCGAGGCCTATCTGAACTTTTTCCAATCGACCAATGTCGGGCGCTCGGCGGCCCTGCTGATGATCCTGTGGGCCATCACCTTCGTCCTGTCCAACATCTTCATCAAAAACTGGCTGCGCCTGCGCGAGCGCGCCCACGGGAACACCTAAGATGGAGCATACGTCTAAGCTAGAAAGCTGGCTGCGCGGGATCGCGATCACCCTGGTGGTGATCTTCTTCATGTTCCCGATCTTCTGGATTTTCCTGATGTCGTTCCAGACGAACGAGACCATCCTGCGCACGCCGCCCTCGATGGTCTTCACGCCGACGCTGGAAAACTATGCGGCCCTGATCACCGGCAAGCTGGAAACCCAGGCCGGCACCCTGGACATCGCGTTCATGCGCAATCTGGGTAACTCGATCCTGCTATCGGTTGGGTCGGTCACTGTTGCGCTCCTGCTTGGCGTGCCGGCGGCTTACGCCTTCTCCCGGTTCAAGTTTCGCGGCAGCGAGGACATCGCCTTTACCCTGCTGTCCTTCCGCTTCGCGCCGCCCCTGTTGGTCCTCCTGCCGCTCACTCTCTATTTCCAGCAGATCGGTCTGGCGGACACCTATGTCGGATTGATCTGGGTCTATCAGCTCATCTGCCTGCCCCTGATCCTTTGGATCGTGCGCAGCTACTTCGATGATCTCAGCGTTGATGTCGAATATGCCTACCGCATCGCCGGCCATTCCTGGTGGGCGACCTTCCGCAAGATCGCCCTGCCGCTTGCCCGCCCGGGTATCGCGGCGGCCGGTCTGCTCGCCTTCATCTTCGCCTGGAACAATTTCATCTTCGCTTTGGTGCTGGCCTCGGCCGACAAACAACCGGTGACCGTCGGTGCATTGGCCTTCGTGACGGCCTCCGGCATTCAGTACGGCCAGATCGCGGCGGCCATCGTCTTGTCGATCACTCCCACCCTGGCGATCGCCCTTTATGCCCAGCGCTATCTGGTCGAAGGCCTGTCCCTCGGCGCGGTGAAGGGGTAGGACGATGGCGGCCATCGAACTCAACAACGTCGTCAAGAAATTCAAGACCGAGACGGTCCTCGATGATCTGACCCTGGCGGTGGAGGAGGGCGAGACCCTCGTCCTGTTCGGCCCATCGGGCGCTGGCAAAACTGTGCTGCTGCGCCTGTTGGCCGGTGTCATCGATCCCGAGGGCGGCACCGTTTCCCTGCGCGGGCACGACATGGACGGCGTGGCGCCGGAACATCGCGGCGTCGGCATGGCGTTTCAAAGCTTCGCCCTGTTTCCGCATATGAGTGCCTTTGACAACATCGCCTCGCCGCTTGAAGCGGGGCGGCCGGGGAAGGCGACCATCAAGTCCGGCGTTGAGAAGGTGGCGAGCTTGCTCAAGATTGACCATGTGCTGGGCCACCTGCCGCGCGCCCTGTCGAACGGGCAAAAGCAGCGGACATCGCTGGCCAGAGCGCTTTCGGCGACTCCCTCGATTCTGTTGCTGGACGACCCCCTGCGTAACGTCGATGCCAAGCTGCGCTTCGAAATGCGGCTGGAACTGCCGCGCCTGCTGGCCGAACAAAACGCGACAGTCATCTACGTCACCCAAGACTATAAGGAAGCAATGGCCCTGGGCGATCGCATTGCGGTCTTGGATGCGGGCAGGCTGACGCAAGTAGGCACGCCCGCCGACATTTACCTGACCCCGGCGAATATCGAAATCGCCCGCCTGTTCGGCGATCCCACCATCAATCTGTTGGACGTAACACCTGAATCCGATGCTGCCGGACTCTGCATCCGGTTCTCCGATGTCCGTGTGCCGATTCAGGCCGGGTTGGAAAGCGCGGTTGGCCGCGACTGCGTCGCCGGTCTTCGCCCCGAAACATTGCGGTTTGTCGGCGAGGGCACAGAGGGCGCCATACCTGTCACCGTCGAGGCCGAAACGCCCCTGAACGAGAAGACCGTGACCTTGGTGACGACCTTGCGCGGCCGCGAGATCCTGGTCTCGCGCCCCGTCGGAACCCCGGGACCGATCGACGGGCCGGCCCAGATCGCCATCGATAGCGCCAGCATCTTGTTGTTCGACAAGGCGACTGGCCAGCGGATCGATTCGGGTAACGCTGCCAGGTCCGACAAGACTGAGGGAGAAGCCGCATGAGCGAGGTCATGCTGTCTCTCCAGCAGCTCAACAAGATCTATGGCGGTACGGTTCACGCGGTCAAAGACTTCAACATGACCGTCAATCGCGGCGAGATCGTCGCGCTGCTCGGCTCCTCCGGCTGCGGCAAAACCTCGACCCTGCGCATGATCGCCGGGTTCGAGGAGGTGACCAGCGGCTCGGTCCAGATCGCCGGGCGGGAGGTCCACAACCTGCCGCCGGCCCAGCGAAACGTCGCCATGGCGTTCGAGGGTTATTCCCTCTACCCGCCACTGACCGTCGCGGAGAATATCGGCTTCGCGCTGCGGTCCGCCGGCCTAAGCCGGTCCGAGGTGGATGACCGGGTCGGCCAGATGGCCAAGCTGCTCGACGTTGAATCAATCCTGAATCGCTATCCGACCTCGATCTCCGGCGGGCAGCAACAGCGCGCCAGCCTGGGCCGTGCCCTGATCCGCGAGGCCGATCTCTACCTGCTCGACGAACCCATGGGCCAATTGGAACCGCAACTGCGCGCGGTGCTTCGAGGGCGGATCAAACACTTCCTGAAAGAACGCAACCTGACCACCATCCTGGTCACCCATGACCAGACCGAGGCCAATGCCCTGGCTGACCGGATTGCCGTCATGGAGGATGGCGTTCTCCAGCAATTCGCCACGCCGCAAGCGCTCAAGGACAGCCCGGCAAACCTGTTTACCGGCAGCTTCATCGGCGAGCCGCCAATGAACGTCTTCACCGTCGGGACAGAAGGGGCAGGGGATAGCATCCGCTTCTCCTTTGGCGACGGGGTGGTCGTTAACTACGCCCAGGGAGATTTTTCCGAACCGGTGCGCGAGGCCATTTTGAAACGCGACCGCATTGTCTTGGGAATTCGCCCTCACGCGGTTCGCCAGGCCGAAACCGGCGTGCCGGCCCGTGTCACGGCCAATCAGTGGCTGGGCGACCAAACCCACATTGCCGCCACGCTCGCGGGTTCCCCCCTTGTCGCAGTGGAACATGAGCGCCTGACGATTCGGACCGGGGATGAAATCCGGGTCGCCCTATCGGCCAAGGATCTGCACCTGTTCGATGCCGAGAGTGGCAAGGCCCTCTCCCACGGCGGCGCCTTGGCGTGAGGGGGCGGCCATGAAGCGGGATATCCTGGTCGGGCTCGATGCCGGTACGTCGGTGATAAAGGCGGTCGCCTTTACGGCCGATGGCCAGGATCTCGGCCAAACCAGCCGTCCCAACAGCTACGTTAATCTGCCCAACGGCGGCGTCGAACAGGATATGCGGCGCACCTGGACAGACACTGCCACCGTCCTGCGCGAACTGTCTGACGTTGTTCCGGATCTCGCCTCGCGCATTTTGGCTTTGTCGGTAACGGGGCAGGGGGATGGCACCTGGCTGATCGATGCGGCGGGCGAGCCGGTGCATGATGGCTGGCTGTGGCTCGACGGTCGAGCGGTCCAGGAATCGCGTGAAATCAATGGCGGCGATGGCTTGGCGACCGTCTTTGATCGCACGGGCTCCGGTGTCACCGTCTGTCAGATGCGGACCCAGCTACGCTGGATCAAACGTCACGCACCGGAGCTGTTGGACCAAGCGGCAACCGCCTTCCATTGCAAGGACTGGCTCTATTTCAATTTAACCGGCGAGCGTGCGACCGATCCCACCGAGGGGACCTTCACATTCGGTGATTTCAGAACCCTCAACTACAGCGATGATGTCCTAGGCGCGCTGGAATTGGAGGATCTGCAGCACCTGCTTCCGCCCATGGTCGATGGCGCCAAGACCGCTCATGGGCTGACGGTCGCAGCCGCCAAGGCAACGGGATTGCCCGAAGGCCTGCCGGTAACGCTCAGCTATGTCGACGTCATGTGTTCGGCCTTGGCCTCGGGTCTGCACGACATGGCCAAAGCACCGGGGTTATCGGTTGTGGGATCGACGGCGATCCATTTGCGGTTCGCCCCCAACGTGGATGCGGTTCAGCTGCCGCCTCATCCAACCGGCTACACCATGCCGTTCCCCGACCGGTCCTATGCCCAGATGCAGATCAACATGGCCGGCACGCTGACCATCGACTGGATGACCGACCTGGCCCGCGAGGTGTTGGCCAGCGAGGGCGTCGACCGCAATCGGACCGATATCTTGGCCGCTATGGATGACCGGGTGCGGGATGCCAAGATGGGCTCGGCCATCTTCCACCCCTACATCTCCCCAGCCGGTGAACGCGGCCCCTTTGTCGAACCGGATGCGCGCGCCAGCTTTACCGGCTTGGATCAGTCCGTCGGCTTCTTCGACATGATGCGCGCTGTCTATGAAGGCTTGGCCTTTGCCGCGCGCGATTGTTACTCGGCCATGGGCCCGGTTCCGGGCGAGGTGCGGGTTACGGGCGGCGCCGCGCGGTCCAACGAGATCAAGCAAATCATGGCCGACGTCCTCGGCTCCCCTGTGCGCGGAACCCACCGTCAGGAAACCGGCGCGGCCGGCGCGGCAATGATCGCCGCCCTGCAACTTGGCCTGTACCCCGATGTCGATACCTGCACCGAGGAGTGGGTGGCCCCCCACACTGGCGAGGCGGTCCAACCGGATCCCGGCCAATCGGACGAGTACAAAAAGCTATTTGAGATTTACCAGCAAACCCGGCAAGCGATGGCGCCCCTCTGGTCGCCCTTGGTTGCCGCGCGGCGGGAGAAAGTGTCGTGACCGAGATAGCCATCATCGGCGACCGGTTCATGGAAGCGGCCATGTTCGAGGAAGCGATCCAGGAAGAATGCGGCGACCGCGTTGCCTGTCGGTCGATGGATTTCCCCTGGCCCGACGAACCGATGGAACATGGCTATGCCAAAGCCGGCATGGACGGGCTGAAGGAATATATGGGCGAGGCCGACGAGGTGATCGCCCATATCGGGTCCGCGCCCATCCTGGTCACCCATCTGGCGCCGCTGTCGGCGACGATGTTCGACCAGATGCCGGACCTTAAGTTGGTTGCCGTCTCTCGCGGTGGCCCGGTCAACATCGATATGACGGCTGCGCGCGAACGGGGGGTGACCGTGGTCAATACGCCGGGCCGCAATGCCTCGGCGGTGGCGGAATTCACGATCGGGGCCATCCTGGCTGAAACCCGGAATATCACCCGCGGTCACGACGCCTTGCGCGGGGGCGACTGGCGCGGCGATTTGTACCGCGCCGATGTCACCGGCGACGAGCTGTCCGAAATGACGGTCGGTGTCGTCGGCTATGGGCAAATCGGCACGCGGGTCGTCCGCTTGCTGCGGGCGTTCGGGTGCCGGGTTTTGGTGGCCGATCCGTATGTACAGCTTAGCCCGTCCGACATTGCCGACGGTGTTCGCCTGGTCGGTCTTGAAGAACTGCTCGACAAAAGCGACGTGGTCACCTTGCACGCCCGAGTAACCGACGAGACGCGCAACATGTTCAACGCGGAGGCGTTTGCGGCGATGAAGCCGGACTCGATTTTCATCAATACGGCGCGCGGCCCGATGGTGGATTACGAGGCGTTGACGGAAAGCCTTTCAAACGGCCACCTACGTGGTGCTATGCTCGAAACCTTCGGTATCGAACCGGTTCCCGCAGATTGGCCTCTTCTTAAGCTTCCAAATGTTACGTTGACGCCCCACATAGCCGGGGCGTCGCGCAAGACGGTCAAGATTGCGGCGCGCCGGATTGCCGATGAAATCCGCCGTCATCTCGATGGCGAACCGCCCTTGAACCCTTGCTGAGGAACCGCCCCCGTGAAAAAGGCCGAGCTGGAGCTGCGTAAGGCGATTATCGAAAAGTGCCGTTGGATGAACGACAAAGGCCTGAATCAAGGCACATCCGGCAATATCTCCGCGCGCTACGAAGACCGCATGCTGATCACGCCGACGGCGACCGCCTACGATGCGATGAAGCCTGAAATGATCGCGTCCATGCCGATCAACGGCAAGTACGGGTCGTGGGATGGCCCGCAGATGCCGTCGAGCGAATGGCGCTTTCACTTGGACATTCTTAAAGGACGCCCCGACGTCGGCGCCGTCGTTCATACCCATTCGACCTTCGCGACGGTCCTGTCGATCCTGCGCAAGCCCATTCCCGCCTGCCATTACATGATCGCTGCGTTTGGCGGCAGCGAAATTCGCTGCTCTCCGTACGCGACGTACGGCACCGCAGCCCTGTCCAAACATGCGCTAGCCGCACTCAAGGACCGCTCCGGTTGCCTGTTGGCCAATCACGGCATGATCGCCACCGGCTCGAACCTCGACAAGGCAATGTGGTCAGCGGTCGAACTCGAAACCTTGGCGCGCCAATACTATTACTCTCTCAGCGTTGGCCGGCCGGTCATCCTGTCCGATGCGGCGGTGAACGAGGCGGCCAAATCGATGGGCAGCTATGGGCTGCAAGACGCCTCTTCGGCAAAGGCCAAGTCGGCGCCAAAACCAAAAGCGGCCACCAAGGCGAAAACAACAACCAAGGCAAAGCCCGCGACTAAGGCAAAAACCACTGCCAAGGCCAAGGCAGCACCAAAAGCAGCGGCGGCCTCCAAAACCAAGCCCGCCGCAAAGCCGAGCTCAGCACCAAAAGCCAAGTCGGCACCCAAGGCGAAAACAGCCGCCAAAGCACCGAGGACAGCGTCAAGCGCAAAGCCGGCGGCCAGCAAAAAACCGGCGGCTAGCAAGAAACCCGCCGCTAACAAGAAGCCGACGTCCAGCCGCAAACCGGCGGCGGCCGCCAAAAAGCCTGTCGCCAAATCGGCGGCTGCTCCGGCGAAATCAACGCGCACTGCAAAGACAACACGCGCCGCTAAGCCCACCCGCAGCGCGAGACCAACCCGCGCCGCAAAGCCGGCGACCACTGCAAAGCCGGCCGCCGCCGCGAAGAAAGCGACAAGGGCAAAAACGACGACCGCCAAGCCCGCCTCATCAGCCAAACCTGCGGCAGCCGCCAAGCCGACCGCATCGACTAAGCCAGCGGCAGCGGCAAAACCGGCTGCGGCGAAGAAACCCGCGCCGAAGGCCAAATCAGCGGCCGCCCCCAAACGGGCAGCGCGCGTGACGGCGAAACCCGCTGCGACGGCTAAGCCCCCAGCAGCGGCGAAAGCCCCGGCGAAGAAAGCCCCGGTAAAGAAAGCTCCGGTGAAAACGGCAGCTGCTGCGGCACGGAAACCGTCGACCAGCAGTAAACCGGTAGTCACGTCCAAACCGGCCAGCCAGCGCAAGCCGGCCCCGTCTCGCAGGCGCAAAACGGCCTCCTGACCCGCTGAGTCTCATTATTGGCCGCTCTGCGGCCATGTCACCGATGTCACCGCTCACGGTTGCGTGTTTGCGGGCGACTTGGCGTGCCAGGGCCAACGAAACTGTTGACAACTCCCCAGCGTAGAAACAGTATTTTTAATAATCAGAACAGCTTTGCAGTAGTCAAAGTAATACTGCAAGTAATGGAAACATCCTGGGAGTGTAGTATGGTTTCTCTTAAGAGAATCGGCCGTCTGGCCGTAGTGGCGGCTATGAGCACCGCCATCTATTCAGGTGCTCAGGCGCAGTCGCTAAGTGGTGATCTCAAGATATTCCTCGATACGTCAAACCCTGCGCCGCGGGCGACGTTTGAGGGCCTGATCGCTCAATTTGGCGAATTGCACCCTGATCTGAACATCGAAACCACGATCATCGATCGTGAAGCCTACAAAACGCAGATCAGGAACTTTCTGACCGCCAACGCGCCGGATGTAGCCAGCTGGTATGCCGGCAACCGTATGCTTCCTTATGTTGAACCCGGCCTTTTTGAAGATGTATCCGATCTTTGGGAAGGGGAGCTGAGCGAGAAGCTCGCCTCGACCAAGACCGCGATGACGATCGATGGCAAGCAATGGGGCGTGCCCTATTCCTACTATCAATGGGGCGTCTATTACAGGCAGGACATCTACAATGAATATGGCCTGACCGAGCCGACCAATTGGGAAGAGTTCAAGGCCAACTGCCAGACCCTGCTGGATAACGGCGTCAAATGCTTCACCATCGGCACCAAGTTCCTTTGGACGGCTGCCGGTTGGTTCGATTACCTGAACCTTCGCCAGAACGGCTATGAGTTCCACATGGACCTGACCGCCGGAAAGGTCGCGTGGACCGATGACCGGGTGAAGGACACCTTCGGCCGCTGGCGCGAGCTGATCGACATGGGCGCCTATGTCGACAACCACACCTCCTACAGCTGGCAGGAAGCGCTACCCTTCATGGTTCAGGGTGATGCGGCGGCTTACTTGATGGGCAACTTCGCGGTCGCGCCGCTCAAGGATGGTGGCCTGACCGATGACCAGCTGGACTTCTACCAGTTCCCGGTCATCACCGAAGGGGTCCCGCTGGCCGAAGACGCGCCGACCGATACGCTTCACATTCCCGCCAATGCCACCAACAAGGACAATGCGCGCGAATTCCTGAAGTTTGTTGTTTCGGCCGACGTGCAGACGGACATCAACGCTCAGTTGGGCCAGTTGCCGGTCAATAACCAGTCTTCGGTGGCCCAGGACGACAAGTTCGTGGTGCAGGGCTTCGACATGCTGAACGAAGCTTATGCCTTGGCTCAGTTCTTCGACCGGGATGCACCGGCCGAAATGGCCAAGATCGCGATGGAAGGCTTCCAGGAATTCATGGTCAAGCCTGACAATCTGGACAACATCCTGGAGCGGCTCGATAAGGCCCGCGAGCGGATCTACAAGTAACAGCGTTGGTGGGCGGGGCTGCGGCCTCGCCCACCCAAGGTTTTCGCGCTCGTTTGCGCGCGAATTTGACTTTCAAGCCGGCTAACAAGTTCGGCGGCAAAAGCACATAGACCGGGGGGAATTGTCGACATGGCTGTCCAGACAGTCGGTGACGCCGTAGATCCCGTTGGGCATCGGACCTGGTTCCAACGCAATGAAATTGCGATTACGCCATGGCTGTTCTTGTTGCCTGGTGTTCTGTTCTTCCTCGTCTACGTCATCTTTCCGATATTTCAGAGCTTCGGCATCTCCGCCTACAGCTGGGACGGCCTGGGCGAAGCCGAATATATCGGCATGCAGAACTACGTCGAACTCATGGACGACGATGCGTTCTATGTGTCGCTCAGAAACAACCTCATCTGGCTGCTTCTCTACCTGTTGGCCATCCCGGGTGGACTGTTCATCGCTCTGTTCCTGAACCAGACGGTCGCGGGCATTCGACTCTATAAGTCTCTCTTCTTCTTCCCGTTCGTGATCAGCCAGGTCGTCGTCGGCCTTGTATTCACCTGGTTCTACGATCCGACGTTCGGCCTTTTCAACGCCATCATCGGTTTGGTCGGCCTAGGCCCGATCAACGTGCTTGGCGACGAACGCTTCGTCACCTACGGCATCATTGCCGCCGGCATCTGGCCCCAGACCGCTTATTGCATGATCCTGTATCTGACCGGGCTGAACAACGTGGATCCTGAACAGGTCGAAGCGGCCAGGATCGACGGGGCCAAGGGCTGGTCCATGCTGTGGTACGTCATCATTCCCCAGCTCAAACCGGCCACCTTCATCGCCTTTGTCGTGACGATCATCGGTGCCCTTCGGTCATTCGACCTGATCTCCATCATGACCCAGGGCGGGCCGTTCGGCGAAAGCCGGGTGCTCAGTTTCTACATGTTCGAGGTCGCGCTGTCGGAATACGGGTTCCGCATGGGCTATGGCGCCTCGATCGCCGTGGTGCTGTTCCTCATCATGCTCTGCTTCATCTCGTACTTCCTCTACTCGATGTACCAAGAGGAGAGGAGGCCGTAACATGTTCCCAACTCCCATCGAAAAATCACCGCGCAGCTGGCAGCTCACCTACCAGTCAATGCTGCCCGTGGCGCTGATCTTCTGGCTTCTGCCGCTCATCGCGGTCGCCCTTTTTTCGATAAAGCCTGAGGGAGATTTCTCAGGCGGTAATTATTGGAGTTTCCCGTCGTCATTCGCTGGTTTTGAGAATTACGGCAGGGTCTTTCTCGAATCCGACATGCCGCGGTACCTGCTGAATTCGCTGCTGATAACGGTCCCAACGGCAATCGGTGCGGTCATCTTGTCCTGCATGACCGGCTTTGCCCTGGGGATTTACCGGTTCGGCGGCAACCTGCTGGTCTTCTTCATGTTCGTGGCCGGCAATTTCGTCCCGTTCCAAATCTTGATGGTCCCGGTTCGCGACCTCACCCTCGATCTAGGCCTCTACAACACCAAGACCGGCCTGGTGCTGTTCCACATCGCCTTCCAGACGGGCTTCTGCACGCTGTTCATGCGCAACTTCATCCGCGCCCTGCCGTTCCCGCTGATCGAGGCGGCGCGGTGCGAGGGTGTCCGCGAATGGCAGATCTTCCTGCACGTGGTCATGCCGTTGATGAAGCCGGCGGTCGCTGCGCTCAGCGTGCTGATCTTCACCTTCATCTGGAACGACTTCTTCTGGGCCGTGGTGCTGACCCAGGGGGTCGAAAGCCAGCCGGTCACGGCGGGCATTACGTCCTTCAACGCGCAGTTCCGCGCCGCTTATCACCTGATGAGCGCCGGCTCCATCGTCGCTGCCCTGCCGCCGGTGGCGATGTTCTTCCTGATGCAGAAGCACTTCATCGCCGGGCTGACGTTAGGAGCCGTCAAATAGGGGAGGGGGCCTTTAAGCCCCCGTTTCCAGCCAGCGCACGTCGTCGGGCGAGATCTTGATGTCCAACGCCGACAGGCTGTCCTCAAGCTCGACCAGCCGGCGCGGGCCGATCAGCGGCACCACGGGGAAGGGCTGGGCCAGGACATAGGCCAGCGCCACGTGGATGGGTGAACGGCCGATCCGTTCCGCATACTCCAGCGCCCGGTCGCGACGGCCGAAGTTCCGTTCGGAATACCAACAGCGGACGATTTCCTCATTGTCAAATTTGTCCCGTCCTGCGGCCGGCGTGAAGAAGCCACGCCCCTGGCTCGACCAGGCAAAGTTCGGCACGTTGTTTTGCTTCAGCCAGGCTTTCCAATCATCGTCCGAGGCAGCGACACAGCCCGCCCAGATCGGATTGATCATCTCCGCCAGCGAGAAATTGTTCGACAGCGCGCCCAGCTTGGTCTTGCCGTTGGCTTCGGCATGCGCGTTCGCCGCATCGAACCGTTCGCGCGTCCAGTTCGACCCACCAATGGGTCCGCGAATCCGGCCTGCCTGAACTTCCGCATCCAGCGCGTCGACGAACTCCCCGATCGGCACGTCAGGATTGTCGCGGTGCATGAAATAGACATCGACATGGCCGGTTTGCAGACGGTCCAGCGTCTGGGCCAGTTGCTTGCCGATCTGATCGGGATAGCAAAGTGGGGAATGCACGCCCTTGCCGATGATCATGCACTCCTCGCGCACCCCCCGGCTGGTCATCCACTCTCCAAGGATCCGCTCGGTCCGGCCATTGCCATAGATGTGCGCGGTATCCAGCAGATTGCCGCCGCGTTCGAAGAAGGCATCCAGCAGGATCGCCGCGCTCGCAAAACTCTCGAAATACTCAAACCCTAGCGCAACCAGCGAGGTCGGCTTGCTTAGCCCCGGAATTTGCCGCCGTTCGATCGGGTTCGACCCGGCAGACAGGCTATCACCGCGCAGGGTGTTGGTCCGTTTGGCGGCCGTTTCGATGCCATAGACCAGCCCGGCATCGGCCCGCCACTTGTCCATGACACGCAGATTGCCCAGCGTGTCGTCCCAGCTCATGCCGGGGCTGTCGAATTCCTGTTTGCCGGCGCGGATCGCCTCACAGGCCGCATCCGCTTCGAAGGAATAAAGCCAGCGCGGCTCATCCACTTCGACCGTTTCTGTACTGCCATCGCGCTTGATGATCTCGATCTTTCCGACGCCGCCTTCGACACCGCCGCCATACCAGAAATCGGCCACTTCGATGCGCCCCCCGCTGCCGAAGATCCGCAGCACGTTGTCCTGTTGCAGCGACACACTGCACGACACCTCGGCAACAATCCCGGACTCGAACCGCAGCACGGCCGAGGCCCACTCATCGACTCCGCTTTGTCCGAGATGGGCGGTGCCCTTCACATCAACCGGCTCATCAAGTGGTTTGTCCGCCAGCGCCCCTGCAATCAGCCGCGTCATCGAAACCGGATAGCCGCCAACATCCAGAATGCCGCCACCGGCCAGGTCATTGGCATAAAGCCGGTGTTCGGGATTGAACGCCGGCATGGCGAAGCCGAACGCCGATTTGATCAGTCGCACCTCGCCGATGGCGCCGGATTTCAGAATCTCCAGCAGCTTGGCCGTCTGCGGATGCAGCCGGTACATATAGGCCTCGCCCATGAAGGTCCCGGCCTTGCGGGCGGCATGAAAAATCGCATCGGCCTCGAACGACGTGATCCCCAACGGCTTTTCGCACAGGACGTGCTTGCCGGCCTCAGCGCATTTGATGGCCCATTCGGGGTGGAACGGGTGGGGCGTCGAGATGTAGACCGCCTCGATCTCCGGATCGGCAACCAGGGCATCATATCCCTGGTGGATGCGCGCACCGGGAAACTGTTCGGCCAGCTTCGGATCGGAGGCGCGCCGTGAGGCGATGGCCGCCAGGCGCCCGGTTCGCGAGTTTCTCAGGCCGCCGGCAAAAGCCTGCGCAATATTCCCAGGCCCAATGATGCCCCAATTCAGCGGACGGTCTTCGGCAGCCACGGACGTGCTCCTTGCTTTCTCAATCAGTGGATCGTTGTCGGTGATCTAGCGGCCGTTCTTCGACCGCCAGGCCTCAAAATCCTTGAGGCTCTGTTCCTTGGTGGCGGGGTACAGGCCGATGATCGACCGGCCCCCCTGGACTTCCTCGGTGACGAAATCCTCATAGGCGGTCATCTCGACCGCCTCGGCCGCAATCTCATCGGCCAGATCGGCGGGGATAACGACCACACCTTCCCGGTCGCCGACGATCACATCGCCCGGCCAGACCGCCACATCGCCGCAGCCGATCGGCACGTTGATGTCCAACGCCTGATGCAGGGTCAGGTTGGTCGGGGCGGAAGGGCGGTTGTGATAGCAGGGGATATCCAGCTCAGCGATCTCCGGCGAGTCGCGGAACCCGCCATCGGTCACCACGCCGGCACAGCCGCGGACCATCAGGCGTGAGATCAGGATCGACCCGGCTGAGGCTGCTCGCGGGTCCTTCCGGCTGTCCATTACGAACACCGACCCTTCCGGGCAGAGTTCGACCGCGTGGCGCTGCGGATGTTCAGGATTCCTGAACACTTCCAGCTGGTTCAGATCTTCGCGTGCGGGGATGTAGCGCAACGTGAAGGCCGGTCCGACCATGTTCGCCCCTTTGGGCGAAACCGGCCGGACATCCTGGATGAACTGATTGCGCAGCCCCCGCTTGTACAACGCCGTGCACAGCGTCGGCGTGGCGACGCCCATCAGCTTTTGGCGCGTGTCCGCTTTCATGGATTGATCGGTCATGGTGCTAGGCCAGCGTGTACCCGGTCTTGACTGTCGTGAAGAATTCCGCGGCATACCGGCCCTGCTCGCGGGAGCCATAGCTCGATCCCTTGGTGCCGCCGAACGGCACGTGGAAATCGACACCAGCGGTCGGCAGGTTGACCATTACCATGCCCGCCTCGGCATTGCGCTTGAAGTGCGTGGCGTGTTTCAGGCTTTGGGTGCAGATGCCCGAGGACAGTCCGAACGGCGTATCGTTGGCCACGGCCAGCGCTTCGTCATAATCCTTCACCTTAATCACGCCCGCGACCGGGCCGAAGATTTCCTCGCGGGAGATGCGCATTTCGCTGGTGCACTCGGTGAACAGCGCCGGCTGCAAATAAAAGCCCGGATTGTCTCGCTCGAGCCGCTCGCCGCCGAAGACCAGGTTGGCCCCTTCCTTGCGGCCGATGTCGATATAGTCCTCATCCTGGCTCAACTGGCTCTGATCGACCACGGGGCCGATATGGGTGCCGTCCTTCAGCGCATCATCGACCACCAGCTGCTTCAGCCGTTCGGAAACCGCCGCTACGAACTGGTCGTGAATCCCCTCGGTGACCACCAGGCGGGAGGAGGCCGTGCAACGCTGGCCGGTGGAGAAGAAGGCGCCGTTGACCGCACATTCGACCGCCGTGTTTAGATCCGCATCGTCCAGCACGACCAGCGGGTTCTTGCCGCCCATCTCCAGCTGGAATTTACGCAGATGCGCGGCCGAGGCGGCGGCGACCCGCTTGCCCGTATCGATCGACCCGGTAAAGGTGATCGCCCGAACGTCCGGGCTGTCCAGCATGGTCTGTCCAACCACCGAACCCTTACCCATTACCAGGTTCAACACGCCTTTCGGCAGCTCGGCGCGGTGCAAGATATCGACAATCGCCCAGGAACAGCCCGGGACCAGCTCGGCCGGCTTGAACACCACCGTGTTGCCGTAGCAAAGCGCCGGGGCGATCTTCCAGGCGGGAATGGCGATGGGGAAGTTCCAGGGCGTGATGATGCCGACGACGCCCACGGCCTCGCGGGTCATTTCGACGCCTATACCCGGCCGAACCGATGGAACGTTCTCGCCTGTCAGGCGCAAAGCCTCACCGGCGAAGAAATCGAATATCTGAGCGGCGCGCACGGTCTCGCCGATGCCTTCCGCCAGCGTCTTGCCTTCCTCGCCGGACAGCAGGCGCCCCAGCTCTTCCTTGCGAGCTAAGATCTCATCAGCGGCTTTGCGCAGGATCCCGTGGCGTTCCAGCAGGCCCGAACGCGACCAGGCCGGTGCCGCGTGTTTGGCGGACGCAATGGCGGACTTTGTGTCCTCGACCGTCGCGCGGGCATATTCACCGATCACGTTTTCGGTGTTAGAGGGATTGATGTTGATGATCGCCTCGCCGCCGACCCATTCGCCGTCAATCAGGTTTTGATGCAATGCCATTGCCCGTTCCGTCTCGCCTGTGTTCAAAGAGTTCGGGCTTGGCGACCGCCAAGCCCTGTTTGTCACGTTTGTCGCCTGTCATGATCGTCGGCCTAGGCCAGCCTTTGCGGCGGCTCAGCGACGATGAAAGGGTCTTATAGACCATGTTTGCGGCGTTGTTTACCAACTCAATGCGCCACGTCCAGGTAATCTGAGTTGATACGCTCAAAACTGAAAAAACTGCGCCGGCTACCAAAGCGGCTGTTCAGAAAGAGGATGCGTCCGATGAAGCGGGTGTTGTTGACCGGGGCCGCCGGGGGCCTCGGCGTTATGTTGCGCGACAAGCTCGCCGGGTACGTGCCGAACCTGCGCGTCTCGGATATCGCCGAGATGGAACCCGCGAGGGCGGGGGAGGAAGTGGTTCAGTGCGACCTGGCTGACTTGGCCGCCGTGCGCGATCTGGTTGCCGGCTGCGACGGCATCATCCATCTGGGCGGCATTTCCGGCGAACGGTCTTTCAACGAGATCTTCGAGTCCAATTTTCGCGGCACCTACAACATCTTCGAAGCGGCGCGCAAAGCGGGCAAGCCGCGCATCATCTTTGCCAGTTCGAACCATGCCATCGGGTTCCATACCCGCGAGACGCGGCTGGACGGCGATTCCGCCATGCGGCCGGACAGTATCTATGGCCTGTCCAAATGTTATGGCGAACTGCTGGGGTCCTACTATTTCGACAAGTTCGGCCTGGAAAATGTCGCCGTGCGCATCGGGTCCTGCTTTCCCAAACCCAGGGACCGCCGGATGCTGGCGACGTGGCTCAGCGGCGATGATTTCACCGCCCTGATCAAGGCCGTCTTTCAAGCCCCGCGGGTCGGGTACACCATGGTCTACGGTGCCTCGGCCAATAAGGAGCAATGGTGGGACAACAGCCACGCTGCCTATCTGGGCTGGGAGCCAAAGGACTCCTCAGAACCGTTCCGCGCCGAGGTCGAAGCGGCAACCGAAATCCCCGACCCGACCGACCCGGCCGTCCTGTTCCAGGGCGGCGGCTTCGCGGCCGCCGGCCATTATGAGGACTAAGCGGGGAACCGCGCCTCCGGCAGTCCCTGCACGCCCAGCCCCTCAACGGCGAACAAACCGCCCGCGCAAGGCTGGCTGAAACTGGAAATCAGCCCGACCGACAGGGATGTCACGAACAGCGTATCCAGGTTCGGTCCGCCAAACATCGGTTTGGACGGCCGCTCGACCGGCATCTCGATGATCCTATCAACCTTGCCCGCGGGCGTGAGGCGCACCAGCTGCCAGCCGCTGACCCCTGCCATCCAATAACAGCCATCGGCATCGACCGTCCCGCCATCGGGCCGGCCATCGACCTCGCGCGTGTCGAAAAAGACCCGCCGGTTGGTCGGCACGCCGTCATCGGGGTCGTAATCGCAGGCCCAGATGGTGCGCACTTCCTTGTTTGAATCCGAAAAATACATCGTCCGCCCATCCGGTGAGAAGGCGAGCCCGTTGGTGGTGTAGATGCCGTCGAACTGCGGGTGCACCGACAGATCGTGATCGAGGCGGTAGAAGCTGCCCTCGGGCGCCGGATCGCCGCCATCCTTCATGGTCCCGGCCCAAAACCGGCCCTGCCGGTCCGTCCCGCCATCATTGAACCGGTTATCCGGCTTATCCGCCTCCGGATCGCTGATCGGCGACCGATGCCCGGTTTCCGGCGCGTAGAAGTAGAACCCCGACTTGGCGGCCACGACCAGCCCGCCCTTCTCCCGCACGGCCAGACAGCCCACCGGCTCACCAAAGTCCAAAACCTCATTCTCACCGGTCGACGGGTCGAAGCCATAGATTTCCCCTTCCGGAATATCCACCCACCAAAGCCGCTGATCCCGCCCATCCCAAACGGCCCCCTCACCAACCTTCGCGCCCTTGTCGACGACACAGGTGATTTCAACGCCAGCTTCGGCTGCCATGGGGTGAGCTCCGCATGTGGATCAGGTCCCGCTAGTTCTACCAACCGGGCGGCAGCAGGGCGAGGGGAGATCGATGGGATTGAACACGGCGCCAGCTACTAATGTCACTTAGTGCCTAGGGAGAAACCGCACAATGCGCGCGTAGCATAAGGTCCGTTGGAACCATATTTCCCGTATTGCAGCCAGCAATTCCAGCCCATTCTCTGAACGTGTCCAACCGGTCGCGCGCACCCGCGGAGCGAGCATTTTCTAAATAATTTGAGTTGACAGCATTCTGGCCAATCAACTAAACGTGAACGAGCGTGATCGGTGGTATCACACCAAAAATGAAGCAAAGCAGAAGTAAAAATGGCGGTATTGTCGCATGCGTTAGAAAATGTTGGGAATATTGTTTTGGAGAGACACAGTTATTTTTCCGAAATTCTCATTTTTCTGGATTAAATTAAGAGAAATATCGGGTAAAAAAGAGAATTTTTATTTACTGAAAGCAGCGAATTATGAAGCTTTTTCGGCATAATTTTTGCAGCTATGTTGAGCATGTCAGATCAATCTCGATTGTTCAACTCTCTCGTCGGAATCAGATTAGAATCAAATCTCTCGTAAAAGTAGCGGTTGCAGCTTGCTGCCCCAAAGGAAACCATCTTCGCCAAGTCAAACCCAGCCAACGTACCAAAAGTGCAAAGAGTTTTCGGAATCTAATCCGCTCGACTCTATTCATGTCCAGGCGAGATAAGTCCGTAAACTTCCTCAATCGCCTGACCGATGGTGTTCTCGTGGGCGTCAAACCTCTGCTCGCATTTATTCTACCTGAAGTTGACAAAAGTCAAAGCGAGCGAGGAAGCGTCCAGGAATGGTTTGCTGTCCCGACGACGTTCGCCGGTCTCAGCGAACAGGCGTGCAGGGCAGTCTCAGAGTTTCTTTCCTCACACTCAGGCAGGCCAGAGTTGGCGCAGACACATAGGCATGCAAGGCGCGTTTCTCTCAGGTCTAACGGGCCGCGTTCGTCCGCTCAGTCGTGAGCAATCTGTTGGCTCTGTAGTTGAGATGCTCGTGCCTCAGAGTTCGAGAAGGAAATCTAACTGGGTAACGCGTGAATACTATTGGGAAATCTAATCGTAATGGACAGTAAAGTTGCTTGGAAGACCCACAATTTCGAAGTCGAAGGACATCATACCTACGTGGCAGATGGAATTCGCGTTCATAACGATTCGACTTGGCTCGGCCAGGTGGGGGATACGCTCGACAATCAGTTTTTCGACAAGCTAGGTTTTGCCAGTGATGCCATTGGAGACCTTGTCAACGGTGCCTTCCATGCGGCGGGTAAATTCCTTGGTGGCGTGTCAAGTGCTGCGCAGGCCGTTGCCAATGGTTTTGGAAACGGGCTCGAGAAGTTTCAGCAAGGTGACATCATTGGCGGCATCGCCGAAATTGGCATCGGCATAGCAACCGCGATCAAGGAAGTTGTCGTGGGTGTCTTTGAGGCGATTGGGGAAGTAGCCAGAGGAATTGGCAATGCCATTTCATCAATCTTCGGCGGTAACGATAGTAATGATGGCGTAGGGTGGGACATTGCCAAGCCAATTATTTTGGACCTTGATGGTGATGGTGTTGAGTTATCCATTGATGGAAGCGTCAGTTTTGACATGGACGATGACGGATTCCTGGAAACGACGAATTGGGTTGGCGCCGACGACGCGTTTTTGGTCCTAGACCTCAATGCTGATGGCAGCCGTGGAGTCGGTGATGGAAAGATCGATCAAACTAAAGAAGTGGTGCTAGCGAAATGGCTAGAATGGGACGGTGCCACCGACCTTCAGGCTCTCGGGCTATTTGATCAATCGCCCGAAATGGGCGGTAACGATGATGGCGTGCTTAGCAATCAGGATTCGGTTTGGTCCGAGTTTCGAGTTTGGCAAGACGCTAATACCAACGGTGTCGTCGATAGTGGTGAGCTGAGAACGCTGAATGAATTGGGGATAAGCGAAATTGCGCTGACATACGATGATGGCACAAGTTTTTCTGATGGAAGCAATGACGTCACCATCTTCGATAGTACGCTCTACGGTTCGGCGTCTTATGTTCGCAATGGAGCAACAGTCACCGGTGGCGTTGGTGATATTTCAGTCGCCTATGAAGCAAGTGGTTCCACGTCCGTTGAAACGGATGCGGCGATTACGCGAACACTGGAAACTGGCGAAACCCAAGTCATCGATAAAATCACCAGCAGCGAAGCAGCAGATCTGTTGCTTGCTAATACAAGCTACTACGGGGCGGTAGGTGACAACCGTGCAAATGTTATCAGTGGAGCTGGCGTAGCGGCGCCCTTGGAAATCTATGGCGAAGGCGGAGATGACAATCTCACTGGTGGTCCACATGCCGATGTAATCATTGGTGGTGCTGGGGGTGACCGCATCGAAGGTGGATATAGCTCGGATTTGTTGGTTGGTGGCGACGGAATGGATGTGATAACTGGCGGAAAGGTCAATCTGAACGATCAAATCCAGTTTAATGTTCTCGTCGATAGTCCCAACCAGTTTGCTTCAAACAGCGGCTGGGGGGACGAACGCTGGGAGAGAGAAATCGGTGACGTCGATGGTGATGGGTACATCGATGCCGTCGGATTTGGAGCCAGTGACACCTACGTTGCCCTTGGCCAGGCGGATGGATCACTTGATGGGGCAATCGTTGCAACTAGTGCCTTTGGCTCGATCGATGATGGCTGGGGCAATGAAGGCTATGAACGGCGTGTAGCAGACGTAAATGGCGACGGCCGTGATGATATTGTCGGTTTCGGGTATTCCAAGACCTATGTTTCTCTAGGCCAAGCGAATGGAACGTTTGGCGGGACATTCGTGGCGTCCGACTATTACGGAACTACCGGTACGTGGGACCGGGAGGAGTACGAACGCCGGCTGGCCGACTTCAATGGAGACGGTCGGGCAGATATCGTCGCTTTTGGGAATACGGGCGTTTACACAAGTTTCGGCGCTGCTGATGGAACGTTCGAGTACCCACTACTAGGTACAGATCAGTTTGGGACGGTCACTGATTACAGCGGCGTCGACTCGGTTCCCTATTTTTGGGGAAATGAGCAATACGAGCGAGAAGTCGGTGACGTAAATGGCGACGGGTACGCGGACCTGATCGGATTTGGGGCAGACGGAACGTACGTGTCGCTGAGCTATGGAACTGGCTATTTTGGACTAAAGTACCTCGCTACCAGCGACTTTGGATCGAACACCGGTTGGGGCAACGAAGCCTACGAGCGGCGTGTCGAGGATGTTAACAGCGATGGCTATGCCGATGTTATTGGATTTGGTCAAAGCGCCACGGTCGTCTCTTACGGGAGGAGCGACGGAACTTTTGGCCCCTCGTTCGTAGCCTCTGAGAGTATGGATGCTGACATCGGTTTGGGGGCCGAACAGCATGAACGCAGGATTGCCGACGTCAACGGTGATGGAATTGCAGATGCCGTGGTCTTCGGTCCTAACGGAACCGGCGTCGTCCTTGGTGAGATGTCCGACCAAGGCGCAGATCGGATGTTCGGCGGAGGCGGCAATGACCTTCTCAAAGGTGAGCATGGCGCTGACTTAATTATTGGGGGTGAAGGGTCCGACACGCTGGAAGGAGGTCGCGGCCGTGATACTTTGAACGGCGGTCTCGGGGCAGACACGCTGACGGGAGGTTCGAACGATGACGTATTTGTCTTCAGCGATCCAAACGGTACTAGCGATCTGGTGTCAGACTTTGCAGTTGGAATAGATACGATCGATTTGCGAGGGCTGTTCCATCACCTAGCCGACGGTGTTGCGTTAGCTGACGCAGTGACTGTTGCGAATGATAGTGGCGATGCACTGATCAGATTTGATGCGGACGGAACTGGGGCAGGAACAAGCGTCGAAATCGCGCGCCTCAGCGGTATTGATGCATCGGGCCTTGAGTTTGGACGCGACATTCTACTCACCGACGGCGTCGCGCAATCTGGAGGCGATACAAACGGTGGTGGTGGGCGCCAGCGTCCTGACGACAACACCAGCATTAACACGACAACATACACCTCCGGGGGGACTGGCAACGACACACTCACCGGCGATCAGAATGGAGCGTCCGCCGACTTCCTGAACGGGAAGCAAGGCAGCGACACCATGATCGGCAAGCTCGATAACGACAAATACATCGTCGATTCCACTGGCGATATGCTTGTTGAAAACGCCGGTGAAGGCCAAGACGCCATTGAGTTGTGGACGGGAAACTTCGACATGGGGACCAATGCGGCCAATGTCGAGATGATGGAAATCAAGCGGGCAGGCGGCTCCAACGTTACGGGCAATAGCTCAGACAACATCATCAAGGGCCACACAGGGGTCGATACCATCGATGGCGCGGCTGGTGATGACCTTCTGATCGGCAATGGCGCCGATGACATCTTGTCCGGCGGGGCAGGTAGAGACTGGCTGGTCGGCGGTGATGGAGCGGACCAGTTGTCTGGTGGTGCCGGCGCTGACGTGTTTGTCATCGATGCGGCTTCCGAAGCCGGCGATGTGGTCAGTGATTTCGCGGTCAGCGAGGATGCCGTCGACGTGCGGCTGCTGGTCGATCAGCTGCCCACGGGCATTTCCGCAGCCGATGCCATCTCCATCTCGGACAACGGTGGCGATGCAGTGATCGCTTTCGACGCGGATGGAACGGGACCGGGCGGCAGCGTTGATCTGATACGGTTGACCGGTGTCAATGCAGCCTCTCTCACGCTCGGGACCGACATTTGGACTGGGCAAAGCGGCACGCCGCCGTCCCCGAACGACGCTGTTGGTCCGGTGACCGACAGTAATGCTTCGTTGGATCAGATCGCACAAGACGAGGCCGCAGGTCGTGTGGTTGGCATCGTGGCTGCGGCGACTGACCCGACTCCGACCGATACGGTAAGCTTCGGCGTTGACGACACCCGCTTCACCGTCGACGCTGACGGCGTTGTTCGCGTGGCCAGTGGCGCGACGTTCGATGCGGTGACGGAACCGAGTGTGGACATCGTGATCACGGCAAGCTCGAGCGATGGCTCCAGCTCGCAAGGGACCTTCACGGTCGATGTACTCGATCCGATCCGGATTGAAGTCGAGGATTTCGACGTGCGGGATCCGGATGTGGCCATTGCGAACAACTCTGGGGCGTCCGCCGGCAAGCTTGTCCAAAACACGACGACCCTGGCGCCGGTGAATATGAGCACGACCTACAACGGCCCCAGCGGCGTGTTCGATGTCGTGCTCGGCGCCTATGACGAAAACGATGGTGCCGGCCAGCTCGTGATGAAAATCAACGGTGTTGAAACGTTGAATACTGTGCTGGACCAGACATCCGGCGATGATGGGGCAGGCCCGCTGTCAGCCACGCGTTTGTCGGCGGGAACCGGGATCACCATTAACCAAGGTGATGTGATCGAGATCATGGCCCAGCGGCACAACAGCGAGTTCATGCGCCTGGACTACGTTGACTTGATCCAGACCGGTGGTGCGCCAGGCGGCCCCAAGACCAATACCCCCCGTCCGCTGCCCGATATGGTGGATACCAACTGGGGCTCGCGTTTCGAGGGCGGTACCGGCAACGATGTGATCACCGGGGATTCTGGCAACAACTACCTTAACGGAAAACAAGGGGCCGACACGGCAATCGGCGGATTGGGCGACGACGTCTACATGGTCTACAGCGCCGGTGATGTCGTGGTTGAGGAGGCCGGCGAGGGTACGGACCGGATCAGAGCCGGGGTCGACTACACGCTCCCCGATCACGTGGAGACCGGCTCGATTGAGTCTTCTAATGGACGAGTGCTGACCGGCAATCAGCTGGATAACCGTCTAGACGGCAAAGATGGGAACGACGGGCTGATCGGCGGTGACGGTGATGACTGGCTGATTGGCGGCATTGGTGCAGATACGCTGAAAGGCGAGACGGGCGCGGATGTGTTCGTCTACCTCGCATCGGGGCAGGGCGGCGATATCATCGAGGATTTTGACGTCGGAACCGACAGCATCGATTTGAGGCAGCTCAGTCTATCAACCAGCGACGTCACACTTTCAGCCATTGATACCGACGGCAATGGAAGTAACGACGCTGTTGAGCTCCAAGTTTCGATCAGTGGAGTTAACGAAACGCTTGCTACCATCATGGGTGTGTCTTCCCCTGACGAGCTAGATATCGGGTTTGATTTATGGATCGTGTAAAGAATGCAAAGACATGCTCATAAGTAATTCACTCGGATATGTGGCACCCAAGTCTACGGGGGTTGTCAGAGACTTCGGCGCCTCAAGAATGGTGATAATGATCAATCGCTAGTTGAATCAGGCTTGTAAAGGTTGGCATCAAGTTGACGTTGAGATTTGACCAATCGCAAGAAGAGAGGGAATTTGTCTAAAAAAAACCTTTTGCTGATTATTGGTTTGTTGTCATGTTGGTCAAATATGGCAGCAGCACACGTGGTCGTGTGTACAAATTTTGATCAAATTAGCGCGGAACGTTACTTGAATTTGGCAAGAATACTTGATGTCGCCCCACCAGAAATGGCTCTCAATGAAATACCAATTCAAGGCGATATTTCATCGATAAGAATTTACCTTTCTCCACCTATTGACGACACGATTGTTTCGTGTCTCTACGCTGTAAGTAATTTATATCCAGAAGTACTTGATGTTATCGACCGGCACAGAAGTAAAATGGAAATTGAAGAAGAGATTTACCCAAATGGCCCAAAGGGCCCGTTGATACAGTCAAGTGAATTATTGGAGATTGACGGGACAAATATCACCGTAACAATTTCTGAATTGGAAGAGCCAGTGCGTTCAATTTACGCAATGACCTCTATCCTAGGTCTTGACACGACAACTTGTATGCGACACGCAAGCTGCTTTGACAAAATGGGAGAACTTTAAATGTCCGATCTGGTAACGATGACGGTAAGCGAAGATGGAACCGTCGTTATGAAGCAAGTAAAAGGTAATGCGGGATATGGGTACATAGATATTACTACCCCGGAGCAGACTTGGAGTTACGAAATAACTGGTTCAGGAGGTTGGAGATCATCTCGAAAGTTACCCGATGAGGTCTCGCTTGGACCTGTTTCTTTGCGTATCGACCGGGGCGGGCAACATGGAACGGATATTTACTTTACTGGAGATGTAAGTGTCGATGCAGCGCCGGGACCAGCAGATTTTGTGTTGGAATTCGATCCAAACGGAGAATTAACTGGTCTGCGAGTGGGTGCGACGCTTGGGACTGGCTTGAGCAGTATCTCAGTTGGTACTCATTTGCCGGCTGATACAGAGACAAACCTTCCTCAAGAGCGTGTGACGATCACCCCAGAGGGCAATGTCATAAGAACTACTTTTTATGCGAGCCATCCGGGTGTACCTGGTCAAGCAATGGGCGCCGAAATAACTATGTTCGCTCCCAATGGAACGCAAATGGGGGACACAATAGTTAGGAGCGTAAGTCCGGGCGCGGCACGGGATCTGGCGTCTGGATTCACGTACACGCCCGGTGAGTGTTTTCTCGCTGGTACTTTAGTTAGTATGTGGCCTAGGGACCCCGCAATTCAGCCCAATGCGGAAGGTTGTTATGATGAAGAGTTGGTAGGTTCGAAAGTCTGGCTCAAGCCAATAGAAGAAGTTGCGTCGGGTGACATTGTACTTTCGTATGATAAGGCGGGAAATCTCAAACCAGGACGTGTTTCGCAAGCATTTGAGAGATACCCGACCCACATCCTCGACTTCTGGGGCACGGGCGTCACCCCGGGCCATGCCTATCTGTGCGCCGAGGGTGAGTTCCGCGGCAAGCATGTGCCGATCATGGATATTCTGCGCACAGATGGCGCGGTCGCGAATGCCAAGGGTGAGTTGATCCGCGCCGCGACGGGCTGCCCGGTCGGGTCCGCTGGCGATCGGATGGTCATTGCCGTTGTCGGGGACCAGCAGGCCGATGACCAGTTGCACGTAACGCAAGTTGGCCGCATTCGTCTTGGCACCCGCGTGATCCTGGAAAACGGCCAGGATGTGTCCGTCATGGATATGATCCGCGCCATGAAGGGCCGCGTCACCGAAGATGGCTACATCCAGGTTGGCCCAGAAGGCCAGGAGGTGCCGTTCCGCTGGACGTTCTCGGACCAGCTGCCGAAGCCTGAGGACTATATCCTGAGGCGCTCAAACACCGATCTGGAGTCCATCTACCAGGCAAACGAGTGGGAGAGCATCGGCACCAGGCTCGCCGCGCCGTCTGCCGAGGTTATGGCGCAACCGTCTGTGCCAACGCCGAACGTGCCGGCCGCGTTCGCCGATCATCCCGACTGCCCGAAGCCCGACCCAAAGCGGCACCAGGCGGCCTAGCCGGGCCGCGACTCGCCGTGGTTGGGTAACGTTCGGCCTCGATTCTCCCGGGCGGCGTGAAGCGCCAGCTCGGGAGGCGGCCAACTGCGGCGCACACGCAACCGCAGCACAGATCCCGCCGCCGCAATCATCCCGCCAGCAACGGCCGGTTGTCCAGGCTGCCGGACCAGGGTCTGCTCGCCTCTCACGCCTCGATGCCTCACGGCGGGTGCGGTCGCCATCGGTCCGCCTATATCCATGGGCGCCGAATCTACCCTCTCCCTAACGACCAAATCCGCCGCGGCCAACGGCACCGGTGCGGCCGCCGCCGAACAAGACATTTGCGCATTGGCGCTAAACATGTTTTCAGAGAGCGCGCTGGCGGGCTAGATCGGCGGCCAATATCCAAGTTTGGGAGAATACAATGAGCGAGGCGGGGCTGAAGGTCGGTACGCCAAAAGAAGTCCAAGGCGGCGAGGCGCGTGTGGCGATGACACCGGACAGCGCCAAGCAACTGCAAAAGCTTGGATACAGCTGCGCCATTCAGGCCGGTGCCGGCGAGGCGGCGGGCTTCCTGGACAGCGCTTATGAGGAAGCGGGCGTCGAAATCGTCAAGACGGCGGCCACCTTGTGGAAATCGTCGGACGTCGTTGCCAAGGTTCGCCAGCCGACCGATGCCGAACTCAAAAAGCTCAGCAAGGGCAAGACCCTCATTTCCCTGTTCAATCCCGCCGGGAACGAGGAAGGCCTGGAGGCGGCGAAAGCATCCGGCGCGAACGTCATCGCCATGGAGATGGTGCCGAGAATCTCCCGTGCGCAGAAAATGGATGCACTGTCGTCCATGGCCAACATCGCCGGCTACCGCGCCGTCATCGAGGCGGGCAACAATTTCGGCCGTTTCTTTACCGGGCAGGTGACGGCGGCCGGCAAGGTACCGCCGGCCAAGGTGCTGGTCATCGGTGCTGGCGTGGCCGGCCTCGCTGCGATTGGTACCGCCACGTCGCTGGGCGCCATCACTTATGCCTTCGATGTTCGGCCGGAAGTGGCCGAACAGGTGGAATCGATGGGCGCGGAGTTCGTCTATCTCGATTTCGAGGATGAACAGCAGGACAGCGCCTCGGCGGGCGGCTACGCCTCCGTCTCCTCGCCGGAATTCCGCGAGGCCCAACTGGCCAAGTTCCGCGAACTGGCCCCCGATATCGACATCGTCATCACCACGGCGCTGATCCCCAACCGGCCGGCGCCAAAGCTGTGGCTCGCGGACATGATCGCCTCGATGAAGCCCGGCTCGGTCATCGTCGATCTGGCGGCCGAACGGGGCGGCAACGCCGAGGGAACCGAGTCCGACAAGAAGATCGTCACCGACAATGGCGTGACGATCGTCGGCTATACCGATTTTCCCAGCCGCATGGCGTCCCAGTCTTCCTCGTTGTACGCCACCAACATTCGCCACATGATGACCGATCTGACGCCTGAGAAGGACGGAAAGATCGTTCATGACATGGAAGACGACGTCATCCGGGGGTCCACGGTCGCCTTTGAGGGGGAGATCACCTATCCGCCACCACCGCCGAAGGTCCAGGCGATTGCGGCGGTGAAGAAGGAGGCACCGAAGGAGCTGACGCCCGAGGAACGCCGGGCCCAGGAAGTCGAGGCGTTCCAGAAACAGACAAAACAGCAGGTGACCCTGCTGGCGATCGGTGTCGCGCTGATGGGCCTGTTGGGTCTGGTCGCGCCACCCTCCTTCATGCAGCATTTTATCGTGTTCGTGCTCGCCTGCTTTATCGGCTTCCAGGTCATCTGGAATGTCAGCCACGCGCTGCATACCCCGCTCATGGCGGTGACCAATGCCATCTCCGGCATTATCGTGCTGGGGGCGATCCTGCAGATCGGTTCCAGTAACATCCTTATCGTCATCCTTGCCGCGATCTCGGTCCTCATCGCGACGATCAACATCGTCGGCGGCTTTCTCGTGACGCGTCGCATGCTTGCGATGTTCCAGAAATCCTAAGGGCGGGAGAGCCAGTTATGATTGCGGGTCAATTGGTTACGGCTGCCGCCGTCGCGGCGAGCGTGCTGTTCATCCTGTCCCTGGGCGGTTTGTCGAGCCAGGAAAGCGCCAAACGGGCGATCTGGTTCGGCATCGTCGGCATGGCTCTGGCGGTCGTCTTCACGGCCTTGGGTCCGGGCATTGCCAACTTCTGGCTGATGCTGCTGATGATGGTGATCGGCGCGGTGATCGGCGTCGGCGTCGCCAAGCGCGTCGAAATGACGGAAATGCCCCAACTGGTGGCGGCGCTCCATTCCTTCGTCGGGCTTGCGGCCGTCTTCGTCGGCCTGAATGCGGAGGTGGAGCGGCTGCGCGTCGATGCGCTCAAAGCCGCTGGGGAAAGTCTCGAAGGGCTGGCGGCTTTCGCCGCTAAGGTGGCGACAAAGACGCCGCCGGAAATCACCTTCCTTCAGATCGAAGTCGTGCTCGGCGTGTTCATCGGTGCCGTAACCTTCACCGGCTCGGTCATCGCGTTCGGCAAACTCGCCGGCACGATCGATGGCAAGCCCAAGCAGCTGCCCGGTGGGCATATGCTGAACGCCGGCGCCGCGGTCCTATCTTTTCTGCTGGCTATCTACTACCTGGCCTATGGCGGCTGGGTGCCGATCGTGCTGATCGCCATCTTGGCGTTTTTCATCGGCTACCACCTGATCATGGGGATCGGCGGTGCCGACATGCCTGTGGTCGTCTCCATGCTCAACTCCTATTCTGGTTGGGCGGCGGCGGCGATCGGCTTCACCCTGTCTAACGACCTGCTGATCGTGACCGGGGCCCTGGTCGGCTCGTCCGGCGCGATCCTTTCCTACATCATGTGCAAGGCGATGAACCGGGCCTTCATCAGCGTCATCCTGGGCGGCTTCGGCGGGTCTGCCGGACCGGCGCAGGAAATCGAGGGTGAGCAAGTTGCCATCGATGCCGATGGCGTCGCGGCCACGCTGAACGATGCCGACAGCGTCATCATCGTTCCCGGTTACGGCATGGCCGTCGCCCAGGCCCAGCAGTCGGTCTCGGAACTCACCAAGCGGCTTCGCGCAGCGGGCAAGGAGGTGCGCTTCGGCATCCACCCGGTCGCGGGACGCCTGCCCGGGCACATGAACGTGCTGTTGGCCGAAGCCAAGGTGCCCTACGACATCGTGCTGGAAATGGACGAGATCAACGACGACTTCCCGCAAACGGACGTCGTCATCGTCATCGGCTCCAACGACATCGTGAACCCGGCGGCGCAGGAGGATCCGAATTCTCCCATCGCCGGCATGCCGGTGTTGGAGGTCTGGAAGGCCAAGACTGTCTTCGTGTCAAAGCGGGGCCAGGGCACCGGCTACTCAGGTATCGAGAACCCGCTATTCTATAAGGAGAACACGCGGATGTTCTACGGGGATGCTAAGTCCAGCATGGACAAATTGTTGCCTTTGCTCGGATAGTCGACGATCGATCGCGCGGTCCGATGGAGAAATGAGTATTGTCGTTCAGTCGGACTTCGCGTCCGACTGGATGATCTGTTCCACTTCGCGCTGAACGGACGAGATGATCGCCTCTACGGCGGCTTCCGCACCGTCGCCATCCCCAGCAATGACGGCATCCGCCAGATCGCGGTGATAGGTAAAGCTCTCAACCCCGAAGCCTGCGCGTTCGAAGGGCGACTCCTTCGACTTCTCGAACACCTGGTCCAGATAGGTCAGGATCTGCGTGAACATCGGATTGGCTGACGCTTCGGAAATCGCAGTGTGAAAGGCGATGTCCGCCTTGCGATAGTTTTCCCCACGCGCGACGACCTCAAGCAACTCGGCGCACAACCTGTCGATGCGTTTACGCTGTTCAGGCGTCGCGCGCTCAGCGGCCAGCCGGGTTGCCGCCGCCTCCAACGTCCGCCGCACTTCAAGCAATCGTAGGATCGCCTCACCCTCTAACCGGGTATTTGGATCGACCGGACCTCCGGGTGCCGGAATGGGCGCCACAATGAAGGTACCGACCCCGCGCTGCCGGCGAATGACGCCAAGCGCTTCCCACCGATTCAACGCCTCGCGGATAGTCGACCGTCCGACACCCAACTGTCGCGCCAGGGGAATTTCCGGTGGCAGCTTGTCGCCGATTGTCAGGCCCGACAGGGTGACCATCTCGGCAAGCGCATCCAGGATCGCATCGCCACGAGTCTGCGTTTCGATCCGGCCGAGATAGGTTAGTGGGCTATCGACCATCGCAAACGCCGGTTCTCAAGCCGCCGCCGGTAGCTGCAGCACGTCGACCAGCGATTGGAGCAACAGATCGATTTCGTCGGCGGTGTTGTAGCATTGGACGGAGAGCCGGACGATCGTCATGTCGCCCCATTCCATCACAGGAATTTCGATGCGGTGCTGATCGTATAGTGCCTGCTTTAGCCATGCCGGATCGCAGTGTGGAACCGGTAGCGCCACCATCTGCGGGGCGCAAAACTCAGGGGACGCCAAGGGCGGCAGCCCCGTCACCGCGGCAAGACGCACCGAGGCGTCTTGGGCCAATTCGACGCACTGATTGGCAAGCGTCGGCCAGTCCAGCAATTGTCTGAACGCGATGGCATGAGGCACCGACAGCCAGGCTGACGGATCGCGCGTCCCCTGGATTTCCATCGCGTCGACAAAGGCCGTGCCGCCAAACGGGCCGGACTCCGCCGCGCGGTCGGGTTGCCAACCATGGGAGATGACCAACGGGTCCATCATCGTCTGGTGGCGATCATGCACATGCAGGAAGGCCGCTCCCTTGGGCGCCATCATCCATTTATGGCAATTGCCGGCGTAAAAGTCCGCACCCAGCGTCTCGAGGTCGAGCGGGATGTGTCCGGGCGCATGGGCCCCGTCAATGATGCTCCAGATGCCGCGGCGGCGCGCCTCGTCGACCAGATCTTCCACAGGCAGCAACAGCGCGGTGGGGGAGGTGATGTGGCTGAGAAACAGCACACGTGTGCGGTCGGTCATCGCGCCAAGCATCGCCTCGGTAAACGCCTCGGCACTGTCCAGCGGTAGCGGCACCTTCTGAACAACAACCCGCGCACCCGTTCGGGCCGCGACAAAGGCCCAGGTTTTCTCAAGCGCTGCATATTCGTGGTCGGTGGTCAGGATCTCGTCACCAGGCTTCAGCGGCAGCGAGCGCGCGACGATGTTCAGGGCGTGGGTCGCGTTCGTTGCGCCGACGATGTCGTCGGGCTGGGCGCCGATTTCCGCGGCAAGTTTCTCGCGCGTGTCGGCCATCCACTGGCCATAGCCCCTGTCGGGGTCAAGGAAGGCGACAGGCTGTTGCTCAAGCTGGCGCTGCCAGGCCTGGTACCGCTCAAACACCGGCACCGGGCAGGCGCCGAACGACCCATGGTTCAGAAAGACGATGTCGGGGTCGAGAAGAAACAGCTCGCGCAATGCCTGGTCCGTCATGTCACCGGCTCTCCATCGTCGGATCGAGCGCGTCACGCAACCCATCGCCGAACAGCGATGTCGCCAGCACAGTCACGGCCAACGCCACCGTCGGAAAGACCGCGAGATGCCAGTAGAAATACATAAAGTTCAAACCGTTATTGATCATCTGCCCCCAGCTCGACGTCGGTGGCGGCACCCCGACGCCAAGAAAGCTAAGCGAGGCCTCGAGCATCATTGCCAGAGGAATAGCCAGGACAAAGCCGACAATGATCGGCGAGACGGAGTTCGGTATCAGGTGACGGTAGATGATGTAACCCGGTCCGGCCCCAAGCGCCCGCGCCGCACGGACGAATTCCTTCTCCTTAAAGGCCTTTATCTGCGCCCTCACCAGCAGGCAGACCTGCACCCAGCCGAACAGCGCGGCGATGAAGACGATCATCCAGAACCCGCCGCCGGTCAGGGCGCCCAACAGCATCGCGGCCAGCAAGGGCGGCACGACCGAAAACACCTCGATGACCCGCATCACGATCCAGTCGGTCCGCCCACCGAAATAGCCGGCGGCTGCCCCCAGCGGGATTCCGATCAGCACGGAAAAGGCCGCCGCGACAAAGCCGATCGTCACCGATATCCGTGCGCCATAGACGATCCGCGTAAAGAAATCGCGGCCCAGATCGTCGATGCCGAACCAGTGCGCGGCGGAGGGGAAGGCCAGCGCGCTGGCCAGGAAAGCCTGTTCGTTCGGGGCGCCGGTCGTCACCAAGGGCGCGAAGATTGCCATCAGCACGACAATGCCCAGAACGACCCCGCCGACCAGCGCCGCGCGATTGGCCAGGAACCGACGCCAGGCAAACCAAAGCGGGCTGCGCTGGCGGGTTGTGGGCGCCTGGGCGACTTGCGGCGCCTCAGACGGGTTTGCGTTCGCCGACACGGTCACTCTTTGCCATCCCCGTGTCGAATGCGCGGATTCAGCCAGGCATAGACGATGTCCGACAGCAGGTAGGCCAGGCAGAACATCACCGTCAGCATCAGCATCAGCGCCATTTCCAGCGGGTAATCGCGCGTGCGGATGGATGACACGAAGAAGCTGCCCAGCCCCGGCACACGGAACATCGATTCGACAAAGATCGAGCCGGTCGCGGTGCCGATGAACATCGGCAGGAACACCGTCACCAGCGGGATGGCGGAGTTTCTAAGAACATGGCGAAAGATGATCAGGCGTTCCGGCAGACCCTTGGCCCGTAGGACGGTCACAAAGGGCTTGTTCAGCGTGTCCAGCATCGCTGAGCGGGTGTACCGCGCATAGGTCGCCAGGGGGATGGTCGCGTAGGCGATGACCGGCAGGATCCAACGCTGCGGCTCGCCCCAACCGGCCGAGGGCAGCCACCCCAGCCAGACGGAAAAGACCAGGATCAACAGCATCGAGACGACGAAGATCGGCACCGTTAGACCGAGCGTCGCGAGGGTCGATGCCAGGTAGTCGACCCAACTATTGCGCCTGAGCGCGGCGGCCATGCCCAGCAGAATGCCCAGCGGCGCCCCGATCAGCACGCCCAGCCCGCCCAGCACCAACGACGGCACCCAGGCCCGGCCAAGCAGCTCCAACACGGTCTCGCCGGGGCTCTGGAACGGCACCCCGAAGTCCAGGCGCAGCACGCCGCCCATATAGCTCAGATATTGGACATAAAGCGGCCGATCGAGCCCGTATTGCGCAAGCAGCTGTTGGCGCACGGCTTCGGGAACAGGCATGTCGCCGGCATCGAACGGCCCGCCGGGGATCGCATGCATCATCAGGAAAATGATGATCGACACGATGAAAAACGTCACCGCGACCGAGACGAGCCTGACCAGGATATAGCCGATCATCGCCTAGCCATCCTTCTGTGCGGGGCTGATCTCATGCGCGTACCTCCGCTTCGACCAGATGATCGGGTCCGACGGGGACCAGGCGCGCGCCCTCACCAGCGGCCACCGGTGCGAACAGCTGCGAGGCGTCTAGCGTCAACTGTTCTTTTTCCAGTTCGTCACGCGACCGGAACTCGCGGCGGCGACGGCGGCGCGGATCCAGTACTGGAATCGCATCCAGAAGTGACTGCGTATAGGGGTGCCGCGCGCCCGTAAAAATCGCCTCGGTTACCGCTTGCTCGACAATCCGGCCGTTGAACATGACGGCCACCTGGTCGCACAGCGAGCGGACGACCGACAGATCGTGGCTGATGAACAGGATCGACAGGTCCATCTCGTCCTGCAGGTCCTGCAGCAAGTTGATGATCTGCGCCTTGACCGAAACATCCAGCGCCGAGGTCGGCTCGTCCGCGATCAGAACGGCGGGTTCGAGGATCAGAGCGCGGGCGATGGCAACGCGCTGCCGCTGTCCGCCGGAAAGCTCATGGGGATAGCGGCTGCCGAAGCTGCGGTGCAGCCCAACGCGTTCTAGCCAATCGAGTGCCGTCTTGGCCTGCGATCGCGCATCGCCGACGCCGTGGATCTTAAGCGGTTCCGCCACGATTTGCTGCAAAGTGAACATCGGATCGAGGGCCGAGTAGCTGTCCTGGAACACAACCTGCATCCGCCGCCGAAACGGGCGCAGGTCTTGCGGCGCCAGGTTGGTGATATCCTCGCCTTCGAGAAGGATTTGCCCTTCGGTCGGCTCCACCAGGCGCAGCGCCATCATGCCGGTTGTCGACTTGCCCGACCCGCTTTCTCCGACAAGGCCTAAAATGCCATTTCGGGGCAGCACGATATCCACGCCGCGCACCGCCCACAGCGGCGTCACCTGGCGATTTAAGAAGGACCCTTTGCGCAGCAAGAACGTTTTGCTGATCCCGCGCAGCTCCAGCGCCGGGACCGGGGCCGCGATGTCGGCCTGCGCGGTCATCCCGCCAGCTTCCAGCAGGACGCGACATGGCCGTCGGCGATATCGACCGCCGGCGGTTCGGCGTTCGCGCAGGATGAATCCGACAAGGGACAGCGCGGGTGAAACGGGCAGCCGGTTGGCGGGTTGGATGGGTCGGGTGAGCCGCCGGGGATTTCGGTCAGTCGCCGCCGGCCGCCTTCCTGGCCGGGAATGGAATCGAGCAGGGCACGGGTGTAGGGGTGGCGCGCATCGCCGAAGATGGTTTCGACCGGCGCCTGTTCCATCACCTTGCCGCCATACATCACGACCACGCGGTCGACCGTTTCGGCCACCACGCCCAGATCGTGGGTAATCATGATCAGCCCCATATGCAGCTCGGATTGAAGATCCTTGATCAGCTGCAGGATCTGCGCCTGGACAGTCACGTCCAGCGCCGTCGTCGGCTCGTCGGCAAACAGAACGCGCGGGTTGCACGACAGGGCCATGGCGATCATGGACCGCTGCAACATGCCGCCGGACAGCTGATGGGGATAGTTATTGAGCACCGCCTCGGCGTTGCGAATTTCGACCCGGCGCAGCAGGTCCAGCGCTTCGGCCCGGGCTTCTTTCTTGCGCACATTGCGGTGGATCATGATCGTCTCGGCGATCTGATCCCCGATTGTGAAGACAGGATCGAAGGCGGTCATCGGATCCTGAAAGATCATGGCGGCGGTTCGCCCCCTGACCTTGGTCAGATCGTCGGTGCCGGCGCTGGTCATTTCCAGCCCTTCCAGCATCAGACGGTCGGCCTTGATGACGGCGGGCGGCGTGCGCAGCAGCCGCATGACCGCCATGCAGGAAACCGATTTGCCGGACCCGCTTTCACCCACGATCCCCAGGCTTTCGCCCGGGTCGAGATGCAGGGTTACGCCCCGCACGGCCTGAACCACAGAATCGAACTGCGGAAAGCTCACATGCAGGTCGCGGATGTCCACCTGCCGTTCGGCAGTTGCCGTCATCACGCCGTGTCGTCCTATTCGAATTCCCGGCGACGCGGGGCCGCCCCTAGACGAAGTCCCGGCGGCACAAGGGCCGCCCCTAGACGAAATCCCGGCGGCGCTAGGCCGCCGGGACCGGGGAGGACGCCTGTCCGATCTCTATCACTCCACCGAAAGGTGGGTGTAGAAATACGGCGTCAGGCGGCTAGATGCGGAAAGACCGTTTTCGGTCGGGACCGTCGCTTCGCCCGAGACACCGTCTGCAAAGACGAACGTCTGAATCGGGTGAACCAGCGGGATGATCGAGGCATTGTCGATCAGCACCTGTTCGGCCTGTTCGTAATAATCCAGGCGGGTTTCCCATTCAGATGCCGCGCCGGCCGAATCGACCAGCTCGTCATACTCGGCCAACCGGTGATCGTGACGGCCGCCATTGTAGAAGATGCCGTAGAAGTTGGACGGATCGACATAGTCGTACTCGTACGGCGACAGGAACAGATTGTTGGTCTCTTCCGTCAGCGCCTGCATCCAATCCTGGATCGGCATCACGCGAATGCCCATCTCGATGCCGAGATGCTCTTTGAACTCGGCCTGGAGATACTGCAGCATCGGTGCGGTGATCGCGCCGTTATAGCCGCCCTGGTCGCGGTACCAGATTTCGACTTCGGGGAAGCCCTCGCCGTTGGGATAGCCCGCGGCGGCCAGATGCTCACGCGCCTTTTCGGGATCGAAGACGGCTTGGGCCGCGATGTCTTCGTTATAGCCCGGATAGGACGGCGACAGCAGCGACCGGCCCGGAATGGCCAGATCGGCCAGCACCGTTTCGGTCATCTCGTCACGGTCGACGGCGTAGGAAAGCGCCTTGCGCACATCGAGATTGTCGAACGGCTCGGCATCTAGGTCGAACGAGATGTAGGACACCGCGAAGATCGCGTTGCGGCGCAGGTTGTCGCCCATCCGCTGTTCCATGAACGGGATCTGTCCACGGTTGAGATAGGCCATGTTCAGCTCACCCGCCATGAAGGCCGGCAGACCGACATCGGGCGTGCCCAGGCTGGTGTTCACTTCGAAACGGTCCAGCGTGGCAGGCCAAGGTCCGGTGTATTCCGGGTTGGGAACGAACGTCATGGTGTTGTCGTTCTTTTCCCAGCTTTCGACCATATAGGCGCCGGACGCGACCAGCGTGTCGACATTCACCGCATAGTCGTCGCCCAACTCGTCATGGACATGCTTGGGCACAGGGTACCAAAGGCTGACAACGCTCGGCAGATAGGGGCGGGGGGTGGTGGTGGTCAGCTCGATGGTCTGATCGTCGACCGCGCGGATGCCCAGGGCATCGGCATCGGCGTTACCCGCCGTCACGTCCGACCAACCCGCGACACCACCGGCGAAATCCCAGTACCAGGCAAAGTCATAACCGGTTGTCGCCGCCCGTTGCAGCGCGAAGACATAGTCTTCGGCGGTCAGCGGGTGACCGTCGGAATACTTCAGCCCTTCACGAAGATTGAAGGTCCAGGTCAGCCCGTCTTCGGACTGCGACCAGCTTTCGGCGCCCAGGCCGTGCAGGTTGAAGTCCTTGTCGAAGCTGGTCAGGGGCAGCATGACGATTTCGGGATAGCCCGCCCGCGAATACACGGTCTTCATATAGTCCATGTAGGTGCCCGACGTGTTGTCGCCGGGAAAGACGATGTCCTGCGCCACCACTGGCGTGGCCATCGTCATCGCTAGGCAGGTAGCAAGTGTTTTGAGCGTTTTCATGCGCCCTCCTCCTCGTTGTCGTTACGGGTGATCTGGCCGTTCTCGACCGGAATTTTGCTTCTTGGTCACATCGCCGGAAAACCGGCTGAATGTAAGATGTCTGACATATGACAAAGTCTGGCAGGGGCGGCCCTCCTGTCAAGCGGAAACGCGTGGTTAGACTCGGTGCGGTTGGATCGGCGGACCGGGTACGAAGGCCTCGGCCGCGGCGACGATTGCCTGCGCGTCGATCTGGAAATGCCGGTGCAGATCATCGATCCTGCCGGTCTGACCGAAATGCTCCACACCAAGCGGTGCGACCCGGTGGCCGGCGACCGCGCCAAGCCACGACAAGGTGGCCGGGTGACCATCGACAACCGTCACAAGCAAGCAATGACGGGGCAAATCGCCGAGCAGCGCCTCCGCGTGGCCAACAGCGGAAACCCCGCGCGCCCGGGCCCGCCGTGCGGCCGTCCAGCCGGCATTCAGCCTATCAGCAGAGGTAACAGCCAGAACGGCAACGTCGCGCCGCTGATTGCCAATGACGCCGGCCGCTTCGATCGCAGCTGGGGCGACGCACCCTTGGTATGCAATCACGACTTCGGTGTTCGGCCCTGGCGCCCGAAGCCAATAAGCGCCATCGATCACCCCTTGCGCAAAGACCTCGTCCCGGCCGCTGCGCATTTGTTCGATGGGTCTGGTCGATAGGCGCAGATAGACCGACCCTCCGGTCTCATCCCGAAGCCAGGTTCGTTCGTCCGGATCGCCCTCGCCGTCGCGCTGGAGATAGTCGAACGACCAATTCAGGATCACCGACAACTCATCGAGAAACCCCGGCTCAAAACTGGCCAAGCCATCCTGGCTCATGCCGATCAGGGGCGAACCGATGGATTGATGCGCCCCACCTTCCGGCGCCAGCGTCACGCCCGAGGGTGTCCCGACGATGATGAACCGCGCATCCTGGTAACAGGCGTAGTTCAGCGCATCGAGCCCGCGCGCGACAAAGGGGTCATAGACCGTGCCGATGGGCAGCAGGCGCTCACCGAACAGCGAATGCGACAAACCGGCGGCCCCAAGGGCGAGAAACAGGTTCATCTCGGCAATGCCCAGCTCGATATGCTGACCCTGTTGCGAGAACGCCCATTTCTGGGTCGAGGGAATGCGTTGATCGCGAAACGTGTCGCCGCGCGTATCCCGGGCGAACAGTCCCCGGCGATTGACCCATCCGCCAAGCCCGGTCGACACCGTCACGTCCGGCGACATGGTGACGATTCGATCCGCCAGCGGTCCGCCGGCCCGGCTGAGGGCATCGAGCAGCTTTCCGAACCCCGCTTGAGTCGAGCCAATCTTGTCGTCGATCCAACTCGGGCTGGGTGCAGGCGGTTTGTCCGCGCTCAACCGGCGGCGCCCGCCCGCGAAGAAGGGCACCTTCGACAAGAAGCGGCGCATCGCGTCGGGGTCCTCGATCGTCGCCAGCGGCTCCCATTCCTGGCCGGGTTCGACGCCAAGGCGCGCGCGCAGCGTCTCCATCTGCGGAACCGTCATCAGCCCGGCATGATTGTCCTTGTGGCCTGCCAGCGGCGTTCCCCAGCCTTTGACCGTGTAGGCGATAAAGACCGTCGGCACGTCGTCATCAGCGGCGGCGAAGGCGTCGGACAACGTCTCTATGCAGTGCCCGCCCAGATCGGACATCAGCGCGCTCAGCTCATCGTCGCCATAGCTGTCGAGGAGGGCAGCCACCGCCGGTTGGTCACCAAGATCCTCCATCAGTCGGTCCCGCCACGCGGCACCGCCTTTGAAGATCAGGGCCGAATACAGATCGTTGGGGCAGGAATCGATCCACGCCCTCAAGGCCTCTCCGCCCGGCTCTGCAAACGCGGCCCTTTGCAGCGCGCCGTGCTTCAGTCGAACGACACGCCAGCCAAACGCCTCGAATATCGCCTCGATCCGCTGCCAGAGTCCCTCCCGCACGACCCCGTCGAGGCTCTGCCGGTTGTAATCCACGATCCACCAGCAATTGCGCAGATCATGCTTCCAACCTTCCTGAAGGCACTCATAGACATTGCCTTCGTCGAGTTCGGCATCTCCAACCAGGGCAACCATCCGACCCTCCGGCCAATCGCCACCCCAGCCATGGCCGTGGACATAGTCTTGGATGATCGAGGCAAACGCCGTGATGGCAACACCCAGCCCCACCGATCCGGTGGAGAAATCGACATCGTCGACATCCTTGGTGCGCGAGGGGTAGGACTGCGCCCCGCCAAAGCCGCGATAGCGTTCCAGCCGCTCGCGGTCGATCCCACCCATCAGGTACTGCATGGCATGATAAGCGGGCGAGGCATGCGGCTTGACCGCGACACGGTCCTGCGGCCGTAGCGCCGTGAAGTAGAGCGCCGTCAGGATCGACACCATCGAGGCGGAGGACGCCTGATGTCCGCCGACCTTGACGTCGTCATCCTCCTTGCTGCGTAGGTGGTTAGCATTGTGGACGGTCCAGCAGGCCAGCCAGAGCAACCGCTCCTCGATGTCTTTGAGAGCCTTTAGGCGATCCATGTTCGTATCCTCGGCCGAGCCCGGCGTTCTGCGAATCCGCCCACCATTCATAGGGCGTTCTTATCGGCATTTTCTGCCGATTTATGCTGCTATATCGACTGATTTCAGCATGAAATGCCGTTCAGGCCATGTTATGCGTCACACATGACGACAAAACCGCTCGATCCGATCGACATTCGAATCCTCCGTCACCTGCAGGAAGATGCTGCGCTGACCAATGTCGAACTGGCTCAGCGCGTCGGCTTGTCACCGTCTCCCTGCCTGGCGCGGGTAAAGGCGCTGCGCCGAAGCGGCATCCTTGGCCGGCAGGTCGCGCTGGTGAATCCGGACTTCCTTGGCCTGTCGATCAACGTGTTTATTCAGATCACGCTCGAACGGCAGGTCCAGGCGTCCCTGGAACGGTTCGAAGCCCGCATCGCCCGGTATGAGGAGGTGATGGAATGCTATCTGATGACCGGCGACAGCGACTATCTGATCCGCCTGGTCGTCCCCGACATCGCCGCGTTGGAGCGGTTCATCATTTCCGAGCTGACGACAATTCCCGGTGTCTCGAACATCCGCTCCTCCTTCGCCCTCAAGCAGGTGAAATACAAAACCGCTCTGCCCTTACCCCAGGATAGTTGACCATGATCTGGTCCGACACGCCCCCTGAAGACTGCCCGTTTCCCCGGTCGGAACATTGGCGCGGTCTTGGCTTCACCGGCCGCCATCGCAATTACACCAGTGCGGACACCTGGTACCCGTCCTGGGCGTCGGACGGCGCGCTTTATTCCCCCTGGACCGATGGCAGCTTCGGCCCGGAGTTGACCTTCCCTCATGATTGCTCGTCTCAGACCGGCAATGACGCCAACCGCGACCATCCCGGTCTTGCGGGAACCGGCCATGCGAAGATTATCGGCGACGACCCGATGGCGCTCGAGCTGGAGAACCTTGGCATCGACTACGCCTCCTCGGCCCCCTATGGCGGCCGCTATCCGTCAGCCAGCCTAGTCCATGAGGATATCTGGTACTACGGCACCTACTGCGTGGACGAAACGGGGCGCACGGACGAGCAGGGCCGCCCCTTCAACTGGGACGTTCTCGGCCCCTTCGTCGGCTTCCGCATTTCGCGCGACTTTGGCCGAAGCTGGGCGCCGTGCCCGCACAGCCCGAACAGCCCGCTCTTTGGCGAAAGCGGCAAGGACGGCGCGAAAGTCCGTATGGGCGTGCCCCACTTCGTCGATTTCGGACAGAACATGGCGCACGCGCCCGACGGCTATGCCTATCTGGTGGGACACGGCACGGACGACCCGGCTGCCCGTGCGGCGTGGATCTGCGGCGACGGCGCCTGGCTCGCCCGCGCGCGGCCCGATCCGACCAAACCCGACTGGCTGAACGATCCCGCGGCTTGGACGTTCTTTGCCGGGATCGATGCAAGCGGCGCATCCGTCTGGGTCGAATGCGTGACCGAATCCAAACCGATCATCCATTGGCCGGGCCGGGTCGGCCACGTCACGGCCACCTGGATACCGGGCCTAGGCCGTTATCTGATGTGCGTCACCGACGGGCGCGACACGATCTCCGCCTACAATTCCTACCTCCTTGAGGCGCCATCGATCACCGGCCCATGGTCGCTGGTCACCTGGATGGAGCGGTTTGGCGAGCAGGGCTATTTTCTCAACTTTCCGTCCAGGTTCGTCTCAAGTGCCGGGACGGAAGCGTGGCTCGCCTTTTCCGCCAACTTCACAAACCACCATCTCGGCTTGGCGAACAAAGACCGGCCGAAGGGCGCGAAATATGCCCTGTCGTTGCACGAGACCTTCCTTGTTGCTGCGCGTTGACACAACACCGTCTCCGCACGCCGGACGCCCCCCGATATTCAGGCAGTCTGTCAGGATAACTGTGGGGACAGGATGGACTCGAAGTAGCTGAAAACAGCCTTGATTGCCCCATACCCCATGGCGCTTTTGCGCGCGTGTATGCCGGCGTCGCGCCGCGGCATGCCTGTTTGGACCGGGCGGATAACAAGACCGTCGTTCGCCACAATGTCCGCCAGTTGCAGCGGCGCCGACATCACAAACTTTCCGGTTTTGACCAGCTGCACGCCGGTGGCGAACGAGGTTGTCCGGATGTCGATTGGCGATCTGTTTGTGCCGTTTGGCAGGGTATATTGCTCGATGGAACGTTCCGTCACCGGGTCGACGACGAAACTGACCCACCGATAATCTGAAAGGCGTGCAGGGTCGATTGTCGTGCCGGTCGAATTGGGGTCCGCCGCCCGCATGACGATCCCGTGCTCAACAGACAGGCCGTATGTCACGAAGACCGAATCGTCCAGGTTTTCCGGCGGGATGATGCCGAGGTAAACATCAAGCTCGCCTGACATCAGCCTGTCGCCGGCATTTACATAGTGCAGTGTTTGCAGATCCAGCTTGAGATCGGGAAACTGCGCCAGCAGCGCATCACAAAGACCCGATGCCCAGTTCAGATGAAAGACCGGGCCTGCGCCGATCTTCAATTCAGCCAGGCCGGCGGACGCGATGGCCGCGACCTCGTCCAGACCGTCGCGATATTCTCGTTCGATCCGCACAGCCCGCCTCAGAAACAGCTCGCCCGCTTCGGTTAAGGTCATCCCTCTGCGATCCCGCAGAAACAGTGCCGTGCCCAGCTCCTGTTCGAGAGCGGCAACCCGCTTGGTGATCGCAGATTGGGCGATGCGCAGATGGGTGGCGGCGGCGATCGTCGTTCCATGGCGTGCGACGGCCAAAAAGGCATTGAGACGCCTATCCATGTGATATTCCAATAAGTGATAATAAAGGGAATATTTGGCATTTTACAGAATTGAACTGGAAGCTCAACATGAACAAAAGGCAATGGGTGAGTCTGGGAGGACCTTGTGAAAACGGTGTTTGTGCTTTTCGATTCTCTAAATCGCCTGGCACTGGGCACCTATGGCGGAACCGCCATTGCGACGCCGAATTTCGACCGGTTTGCCAACAAGGCGGTGACCTTCGACAAGCACTATGTTGGATCGCTGCCCTGCATGCCCGCTCGGCGCGACATGCACACAGGGCGTTTGAATTTCACTCATCGGAATTGGGGGCCGCTCGAACCGTTCGATGAGAGTTTCGCCCGGATATTGAGTGAGAACAGCGTCTACACCCATCTGATTTCCGACCATCTGCACTATTTCGAGAATGGCGGCTGGGGCTATGCGAACGCCTTCGACAGCTGGGACTTCATACGCGGTCAGGAATACGACCCCTTGCAGGTTTTGGTGCGCCCGCCGCTCGAACGATACAAGGAGCGATTTGACGAGCGGCACTACCCGCTGGATGAGCTTCCCCAGTCGGGCGCCATAACGCGGGGCAATGCCAACAAGATCGCCTGGAAGAGGTCGCGGAGTGCCATTGCCCGGGATTTCATGACCGACGAGGACGATTTCCCGACGGCAAAATGTTTCGCCAAAGCCTTCGAGTTCCTCGAGAACAACGGTCACGTGGATGACTGGTTCTTGCAGCTTGAGTGCTTTGATCCCCACGAGCCATTCATCGCCCCGGAGCGGTTTCGGGCGGCCTATGACACCGGCTACAACGGCAAGATCCTCGATTGGCCGCTGTATGAAAAGAACGCCAATTCTCCCGAGGAGATTGCCGCCATCCGGGGCAATTACGCCGCGCTCGTCGCGATGTGCGACGAGTATTTCGGCCGGCTGCTTGACTATTTCGATGCGCACGACCTGTGGAAAGACACCGCCCTGGTGCTCAGCACGGATCATGGCTTTCTGCTCTCCGAGCACGATTGGTGGGCAAAGAACCGCATGCCCTATTACGAGGAGATCAGCCACATTCCGCTGATGGTCTGGCATCCGGACCATGGTGCCCGGGCCGGCGAACGGCGGTCGGCCCTGACGCAGACCATCGACCTGATGCCCACGTTTCTGGAATTGCACGGCTGCCCGGTTCCCGCATCCGTTACGGGCGAGTCTGTGCTGGCGTTGCTGGCTGCGGACTCACCCCATCGCGAGAGTGTCATTTTCGGCATGTTCGGCGGGCCGGTCGGGATCACCGATGGCACCCACTGCTACTACCGCTATCCCGAAGACCTGTCGGGCCAAAACCTCCATCTCTACACGCTGATGCCGGCCCATATGATCGATCTATTCGACATTGAAGAGCTGAAGACCAGTGAACTGGCGCCGCCGTTTGACTTCACCAAGGGGGTGCCGACACTGCGTGTGCGGCTCGACGCGAAAAACACGCAAGTCGGACAGGACGGCCAGTCGCTCGAAGATTGTGTGACCGTTCTCTTCAACGTCGAAACCGATCCGCGCCAGCAGGCTCCACTCGACGATGCTGCGGTCGTCGAGGCTCTGGAAGCCGAGATTGTCCGCCATTTCGCCATGCACGATTGCCCGCCAGAGCTCTATGCGCACTTCAACTTGGCGCAAGCAACGTTCGCCCAAGCCGGCGAATAGCCCCTGAGGCGAACAGCCCTGAAACGAAAACGAAACCCAATGGGAGGAAGCAATGTTGAACAAGTTTAGCACCGCGATAGGCGCCGTCTGCGCTCTCGCCCTTACCGCCGGCACGGCGCTGGCGGAATTCCCCGAACGGAACATTGAATTGATCCACCCCTGGGGGCCGGGCAACGCGATGTCCGTCAGCCAGGTCATTGCGAAGGCAATGGGCGATGAGCTTGGCGTCGACATGCCCGTGATTTCCACACCGGGTGCCGCCGGTACCAAGGCGCAGATCACCGCCATGGGTAAGCCTGCTGACGGTTACACCATCTTCGATGGCTATGTCGCGCCGCTGGTGTTGCAGCCCGTCCTTGGCAATGCCGATTGGAATTTCGCCGACTTCAAACCCTTGAATGCCGCGGTGTCCAATGCATTCGCCATCGGCGGACGGCCCGATGAAACCCGCTGGTCCAACTTTGAAGAAATGATGGAATACGGCAAAGCCAATCCAGGTGAATTGCGGTACTCCTCGGGCTCGCGCAACAACCTGCCGCATATGGTGATTGCAAAGGTGCTGCAGTCTTACGGTGTCGTCGCACAGAACGTGCCGTACACCCAAGACGGCAACGCCGTGAAAGACCTGAAGTCAGGCGTCTTGGATTTCTCATTCATCAATGTGGGAAATTACAAGGCCGAGCCGTCCGCCTTTAACATCATGCTGGTCCTGTCGGAGCTTCCGGGGGCGAAGGCCTCCTATGACGGCGCGCCGTCCATTACCGATCTTGGCATCGATCTTGGCTTGTCTGGCCTGGCCCCCATGGGTTGGACCTGGTGGATCGTGCACAAGGACACGCCCGACGATGTCGCTCAAAAGCTGCGCGATGCCATGGCCGCGGCCATGCAACGCCCTGACGTGGTCGAAGCCATCGAAGCCGTCGGATTTGTTCCCTTGGAATGGGATCACACCGAATATGAACAGGTTGTCGGTCCGGTCAGCGGTCAGCTCGAAGCGATGGGCAACGCGCTGGAATGGGAAAACCAGGAACTCGAAAAGCTCAACTAGCCATTTAAGGTAACGGGGAAATGGCATTTTCCAGGCTCCTGAAACTTGCCGTTCCCGGATTTTTGGCGGGTGTCGTCGTTCTTGTTTTCTTTCAGATCGAGACATCCATGAAAAGTCAGGGGATCGCCAGCGGCGGTCCCTATGACAATGCAGCGTCATATCCGCGAGCGGTTGCAGTCCTTGTCGGCATCCTGGTGATTGTCCAGGTTATTTCCGGCTTTATCGGAAACGCTACGGCGAAATCGGATGGCCATGCGGTCAGTCGGACGGATTTGATTCGGTCGGGGGCAATGTTGGTCGTCTTCGCCGTTTACCTGATGGTCCTGACCACGCTCGGGTACCACCTTGCGACGGCGCCCATGATCTTTGCGATCATGTGGATTTGTGGCGCGCGCCGGTTTGTGCGCATGGCGCTCGCCTCCGCGGCGATGGCCCTGGCATTCGCCTTCATCTTCGAAAAGTTCCTGAACGTGGTCCTTCCCTTGGGCTTGTGGAACATCTTCGTGCCGTGGTGAAAGCCAGATGATTTTCGAAACCATCGCGTCCGGGCTGCACCTGTTCCTGTCTCCCCTTGCCGTTGGATTGACGGGCATTGGGATACTCATCGGCTTGCTGGTCGGCGCGATGCCGGGCCTTGGGCCCCTGATGGGGATCATCCTGCTGTTGCCGGTTGCCATCGGCTTGCCGCCCGTCGCCGCCATGGGGTTCCTGATCGCCATCTTCGTCGGCGGCTCGTGCGGCGGATCGATCTCGGCCATTCTGCTCAGGATACCCGGTACGCCGCTTGCCGCGGCGACCCTGTTCGATGGCTATCCGTTGGCGCAGAAGGGCCGGGCCTCGGACGCGATCGGCATCGCCATTACCAGCTCAGCCATCGGGGGGCTGCTGGGTGGGTTGGTTCTGGTGTTCTGCGCCCCGATCCTGGCTTCATTCGCCGCCGGATTCGCGCCCCCCGAATACACGATGCTGGCGATCACCGGGCTGTTCGCCATCGCCGTGATTTCCGGCGGATCGATCATCAAGGGCCTGTTGTCCGGCTGTTTCGGTTTGCTGATCGCAACGGTCGGCACGGATGAGTTTTCGACCGGCTTCCGCTTCACATTCGGCTCGCACAACCTTCTCAACGGATTTCACATTGTCGCCGTCGTTGTCGGCCTTTTCGCCATTTCGGAAATGGCCACCCAGATGCTCGGCCGAGACCTGTTGAAGACGCCGGATGTGAAAGTGGCCCGGCCGGGCTTCGGCACGATCATCCTGACGTTGAAACATTATGGGAACCTGATCCGCTCCTCTGCCATTGGGACCTTCTTCGGCGCCATTCCGGGCGCAGGCGGCGTCATCAGTTCTTTCACCAGCTACGCGATCGCCAAGGCGTGGTCCAAACCGGACGAGAAGTACGGTGAGGGGGCGGAAGGCGGGGTGGTGGCGACCGAAGCGGCCAACAATTCCACCGTCGGCGGAACGCTTGTTCCGACGCTTGCCTTGGGAATACCCGGAGATGCGTCTTCAGCCATGCTTCTCGGCGCTCTGCTGATCCTCGGGCTGGTGCCGGGACCGGTCATGTTCGAACAGCAGGCCGACATCGTCGGCGGCATTTTCATGGTCTACCTGGCGTCGAACGTCATGCTGCTGATCGCGGGCATTCTGGCGACCCCGGTCTTTGTCTATGTGCTGAGAATTCCCAAACTCTATCTGATCCCCAGCGTTTTGCTTCTCTGTTCCATCGGTACGTTCGCCTTGCAGGCGTCGGTGTTCGATCTTCAGGTGATGCTGGCGTTCGGGCTGATCGGCATACTGTTCCGCGCGGCGGATTATCCGCTGGCGCCGATTGTCATCGGGATGATCCTGGGGCCGATCCTGGAAACCAATTTGCGCCGTTCGCTGCTGATTTCGCGGGAAGGGTACTGGATCTTTCTGGATCGCCCGGTCTCGGCAACGCTTGTGGCGGTCAACGTGCTGTTGCTCTTGGTGATGATCTACCTGACCGTAAAGCGGCAGCGGGACAAAGCGGACGGACTGAAACAGGCGATGGCCGCTGCCGACGACTAGGTGCCGTTGAGCCTAATTGTGAAATGGTGCGGGCGGGGGGACGCTAGAAGCGCGATTTTGTCAACAAAATCAGTGTCGTGCTGTCCCATGCGGGGGCGATATCCGCTCTAATAGAATCAATGGGTTACGTCCTGGGTGTCCCACGTTTTCGGAACGGCGAGGGCCGGCAATATGACCCTCGCATATCCAATTCAGTGGCCAGATGGAAAGCCCCGCTCCAAATGGCGTGATGACTCCCGCTTCAAGATGTCGCCAGCTTCACAGCGCGATCATCTGTATCGACAGCTCGAGCTGATGGGCGCTAGAAACGTCGTCATCTCGACCAACATGGAACTGACTATTCGCGGTGAGCCCAAGGTTAGCGGATCGAACCCAGTCGACCCTGGCGTTGCCGTCTATTTCGAGCGCAAGGGCACGCCACAATGCATAGCCTGCGATCACTACCGGAAGGCTCACGACAATCTGCATGCCGTCGGCAAGACGATCGAGGCGCTGCGCGGCATCGAGCGTTGGGGCGGATCGACGCTGACCGACCAGGCGTTTTCGGGATTCGAGGCGTTGCCGCCGCCAGGCAAGGCTGATTGGCGGGTTGTCCTGCAGTTTGGCGAGCGCGAGTTCGTTTCGCGCGAACAGATCGCTTCCAGGCACAAGCGGCTCGCTCGTGAGCGTCACCCTGATGCGGGCGGTTCGGACGAGATGATGGCGGATCTTAACGTTGCTCGCGATGCGGCACTCGAAGAGCTTTCAAGATGACTCGACGCAAGATAGGAGCACTAATCGGGCCGCCCCCAAGGAAACATGACGAACTCCATGGCTGGCCATTCTAAGTCTATTGCGACCTTCCAAGTAATATAAAAAAGGCATATTATTATATACAACGTCATGATGCTTCTGATAACTTGAATTGTGGATATTTCATAGCTGATATATTTGAAATTTATTTCCTCATCGCGTTTTGCCTCTATTGCAATCAAGTGCCTTTGCGACCTCAAAAAAAGAACTATTGCTAGAATGCCATTTACGGCAGCTGCAATCTGCCAAACAGGAATTACGTCGATCGAAACGAATAAATTAATCCAATTTTCCGAAAACGCAACAACCTCCATGTTGTCGAGCGCAAATGTGAAGTAAATTCTAATAAAAAAAGAAATAATTACAAAGGCAGAATAAATAACAACAATAATACTCAATATATCATAGCGGTTTATCAATAGTACGTATCTAATTTCTCTTACAGTCGCGACTTTTGATGAAATCCACAACAAAGGAGAGAGCACAATAGAAGTGCCTTTAATTGAGAATCGGTAAATAATGCTAGGCAAGAATAGAACGGTAAATATTATTATGGACGCAATTGTTACGTAGATATTGATTTTTCCTCTACGATATACGAAATGTTTTGCCGCATTGACTATTGTTGAGAATCTTAGACTATGTTCCAATTTGTTGGCGACCCGATTAGATCTTTCAATTCCCGGAAGAGCCTCGGGTATAATTGAGATATCAATTGAAAATACGAACTTTCTCCAGTTAACGGGAATTAAACTAATTGTCTTAAGAGGGCGAGTACCAAGAACAAAAAATGTGGCGGCGATCTTTGCAATAGTAAAGATGATTATAAGGAGAAGTGGATAAATAAGAGATAATAAAATTCCTTTCAAAACTGAAAGAATGTGACGACCGGCTAACGAAAGTGGACCATACTTTCTAATTCCACTGTTTATATCTTCGGCAACCTTGCGAGGAGCCAAGAAAAATCTCATACGTCGTATTATTGAATCCATCCGATTCGATATATTCGCAGCAATTAGCTGGCCAATTAGTTGGGATCTCTTAGATTGTAGTAGTAGTGTCGGGGCAATGCAGGCGGCGGCCGCTATATGGAGGAATGTATCGAAAGCAATTACAATCCACACATACACAGAAATAGCGATAAGTGTTTCACAAATAGCGAGAACAGATATGTCACCGCGATCAGCTGATAGGCGTGTATTGTGAAAGTGCCACTTACGCATAAGATTGGTGGATCTATTGCAGCTAAGAAGTGCGGATTAGAAATCTATTCTATGGCGAAATCAACCACCGTAACGAGTGCGCTGGGATGGCTGGCCCTCACTGGCGCCGTCACAATTTTTCTCTCGCTGGCGTCGGCCCAAGACTTCCAAGGTATCACCATCGACAGGATGCGCGATGGCGACACGTTCTGTGCGGGAGATCTGTGTATCCGGCCGAGATGCATCGACACGCCCGAGGTGGGCGAGGAAGGCTTCCATGAAGCCACCGACGATGCGGCCGAGCTGGTGATGGGAGTGACCGTCACACTCACCGGGCCGTTTCGCAAGGACTAGGACCGGGTGATTGCGGACGTTTGGTTACCGGATGGCCGGACCTTCTCAGAGGCAATGAAGTCGAAGGGTTGGGAAGGGTACGATGATGGGCTCTGTAATTAGTCCCCGGGGTGATCGTTCCATTTCGACACGCGCGTTAGGCGTATGCCTGATAGCCTGAATTGCTCCAGGACCTTCTTCGCTATTGCCATCCTCGATTCGTGCAACTGAGCGGCTGCAATCACGATGCAAGTGAGGGTATGTTAACCTTTATAAAGGACACCGGAAACACATTGGTCTCTATAGAACGATGTATTTACGAAATCGGAGGACAAATACGTGCCGACGTTTTCAGAAATTGTGCCGATATTTCAAATGACTGCGCCAATTATCGTGACCATTGGCGGGGTCTGTGGATTGATTCTTTACTTGCGAAAAGCGATTCGTAATTGGATTAGGCGTGTGTCCCGCGAGGAAGTCCAGTCTCTTTTACAAGAGTCGTCCTGTATCTATTCTACGAATCATTTCGAGAGAACCACCAGACGCGCAGCTCCGCGTCATTGCGGCTTAGAATCACGCTCATGCCCAGCGCGGCCGCAATCAGTTTGTCCGTGTGGGCTAGCAGTTCGACCTGATCGCTCCATGAGACTTCATATCCCAAGATCCCGAGCATCGTGACGAGGATCAGAATGCCTGGTGGGCTGTCCTCGAAAACAAGGCGTATTTGCTGTTTTGCATCTCGATTTCGTTTCGCAGAGGAGAACTCAACCACGTTTGAGAAGTCGGTGGCCGAATTGTGACCACAGGAACCAAGCAATACTGCGCAAGATGGTGCAAATCGCGATGACGGCTTTTCCGCTGACTTGTTAGCGGTCGACCTTGTTACTCAGAGCGATGTGGCTTTCCTGAAGGTCCATAAGCGTTCTGAGGATTTCCGCATTTAGCGCCGCCAGCCTATCAATCTTTTTTCCCACGGCCGAAAGCCGGCATTTGGCATCTAGGTCGTGGTCGTCGTGGGTCGCTGACATGACGCCGGCCCATCAGCAGCTGCAATGGCCGCTCAGGTGACCGAAAGCCCGGTTCGGGGTGTGGAATTGACACCCATGGTTGCAGTATGGAAACCTTGTCTATCATCCGGGCCCATCTTGCGAATGTCGGATAAAAGCAACTTGCAAGGCCCAGCTTACAGCGCAAGGGCCGCCCCACCACTAAGCGGCAGGCGCTGTTGACCGGGGCAAGGCGCTGTTGGTGGTCGGGGACCGTTTAAGTTTAATCTGATTTTTTGACTTAACAGTATTTTATTGGGGTTGTTCAATGGATGGTTTTGCTAAATGGCTGACAGACCAAAATCATAGTGATCCAGGCCTGGCGCGACTGGCACAGCTCGTGAGCGGCAATGCTGGTGCTTGGGCGGCGGTTTCTACTGAGGGCGACGCAGCGCAACTTATTGATTCTGATACAAGTCTTAGTGTGCAAGACAAGACTCAGTTGTTTATGGCGATTGGTAAGGCGTGGGATCGATTTTCGAGCCCAGTGGATCAAGTACTGCAAATGACAAAATGGCAACGGTTTGTGGCAACGATTGCCGAAAATGCTTTGTCTGTTTTCATGCTCATCATGCTACTTTTCTTCATAGTAGTGCTGATACTGGCATTGTTTGGTGGTTTTTTGACATCTGGCAGTGGCGGCAAGGATGGTTTTTTGACCACAATTTCAGATATTACGGTTACGCGTGGTTTAATCACTTTTCTTTTTGGAATTGCGACAGTTGCTGTTTCTATTCTTCTAGTTATTGCCGCTTTTACAAGTAGTGGGCCGGACATCAAAGAGCGTTTCGACATGGGTAAGCAAGTGCTTGCTACACTCATAGGCGTCTTTGGAACGATTGTCGGGTTCTACTTTGGTGTGGAAATTGGTGAACCAACCCAGCCGATCGATAACGGGCTTCAGGAGGAAGAAGTGGTTCAAGCTGCCGAGTCGCCCGACGTTGAACAAGGGGCGACAGACACCGAAGCGGCGGCGGGGCAAACAGGCGACCAGCGGGTTTTACAGGGCAACGGTGCAGACCAGCCTGCCGAGGTTGAGCAACCGGCGACACAGTGATGTGCCTATTGAGGTAGGTCTCTAGACAACAAGTATTCGACTGTGTGACCGGATCACCTGCTTCCGGCAATCAGCACGAAGGTTGTAAGTTCCTCTGCTTCTTTTTCACCTTTTTGGGTAAATGGCCGTCGTGTCGGCAGAGCAGTTACACCGGACAATTACTTTAATGGTGCGGGCGGGGGGACTTGAACCCCCACTGCCATACGGCAAACGGATTTTCGTACCAGCTACGGCTTTCGCCGCCCCCGGCCCTCAGGCCGACGTTCGTGGTCTGGACTATCCCTTCACCCTAGCCGCCAGGCCTTAGGTGCTGCCCGTCTAGTCTCTACACCTTCCCGCCCACCGGACGGGCTTGGCTCGGGATCGCCATGTCACAGGGTTCCCCGAATTTGAGCAGTTCTACGTCCCCGGTTTCCCAAGGCGCACTCAAACAGCGTTTCGTCTAAGTCCGTTGCGTCTACCGATTCCGCCACGCCCGCACACCCGACCTGAATATCCCGGTCAGGCGCTCCAGGCAAGAAACCTGCGCCACAGCCCTAGAAAGGCCGGGGCGAAGGCGACGATCGCAAAGATGCGGATCAGGTGGTGGGCGGATACCATCGTCGGATCGATTCCCAGGGCCAGCGCGACCAGGCTCATCTCGCTCACGCCACCCGGGGCATAGGCCAGAATGAGCGAGGCGACCGAGAAGTCCGAGACGCTGGCCACCGCTAGGGCGGCGATCACCGAAACAACCAGGAAAACCAGGGTCAACCCCGCCGAGATGAGCAGCATCCGCAACAGCGCGGTCCAGCGGTGGCCGGCAAACCGCGATCCGAGCGACGACCCGATCACGATTTGCGCGATGATCACCAGCAGGGCAGGGGGGCTGACATGGGTCAGCCCAAGCGCGTGAACCGCCGCGCTGGCGATTAGGGCGCCCAGCATGTGGCCGGCGGGCAGCGCCAGCCAGCCGCAGACCAGCCCGCAGACGGCGCAAAGGCTCAGCCACACCCCATCCATGGCTGTCATCGGCCCGGCGGTCCCGCTTGCGGTAACCGGCACGCTGCCGATGCCGCCCAGCACGGCTTGAAAGGCCAGCGGCACCGCAAAGACGACCATCATCACCCGTGCGGCATGCACCAGCACCATCTCGGCTTCGTTGCCGCCATTCTGGCCGCCGACGCTGACCATCTCCGACAGGCCGCCCGGAATGCTGGCGAAATAGGTCGTTACCGGGTCGAACTTGGCGACCATGTGCAGGTAGGCGATGGCGGCGATGACGGAAACGATCAGGCAGACGAACAGGCCGATCATCGAGGCCGTCCAGTCCCCCATCGAGGTCAGCAAATCGGGGCTGAAGCTGCTGCCGACAAGCACGCCGATCACCACCAGCATGGCCATGCGGGCCTGGCGGGGCACATGGGTCTTCAGGCCCGCCATGCTGGCCAGGCTCGTCGCGGCGATGGCGCCAAGCATCCAGGCCAGCGGCAAGCCCAGATAGGCGAACGCCGCGCCGCCAACCGTGCCGATCGCCAGGGAAAGCAATATGCGCGGCCCGGGTGACGCCCAGCCGCTCATGCGCCGTCTTTGGTCCGTCGAGATGGTCGTCCGCTCACGGGGTGAACTGTTCCTTCATCACCCGTTCTTCCAGCGACTGTCCGGGATCGAACAACAGGCGCAGGGAGATGGACCGGTCCTCAAGGATATCGACGCTGGCCACGTCACGGATTTCGGTGAAGTCCGCGGTGGCGCTGACCGGCCGTTTTTCGTCTTCGAGCACATCGAACCGGATCGCTGCCGTGTGGGACAGCAGGGCGCCGCGCCAGCGCCTGGGCCGGAAGGCGCTGATGGGCGTCAAGGCCAGCACACCGGCCTGCAGCGGAATGATCGGTCCGTGGGCCGACAGGTTGTAGGCCGTGCTGCCCGCCGGTGTCGAAACCAGGGCACCGTCGCAGACCAGCTCGTTCATGCGGACGACATCGTCGACGGTGATGCGCAGTTTGGCGGCCTGCCTGGTTTCCCTCAGCAGCGAGACTTCATTGATGGCCAGCGCCTGATGCTCGTTGCCGGCCCGGTCGGTGACGGTCATGCGCAGGGGGTGAACCACCACCTCCTCCGCATCCATGATCCGTTCGATCAGCCCCTCTTCGCGGTAGTCGTTCATCAAAAACCCGACCGACCCGCAATTCATCCCGAAGATCGGGGCGCCATTGTGCAAATGGCTGTGCAGGGCCTGCAGCATCATGCCGTCCCCGCCCAGCGCGACGATCACGTCGGCCGATGCTTCCGAACAGGTCCCATATCGGGCTGCCAGGCGCGCGCGCGCGGCGGTCGCCTCGGGCGTTTCGGACGCGACAAAGCAGATTTGCCGTGTTGCCGTGCTCATCTTGATCCGTTTTGCTGAATGTTGGTCTGGCGCTTACTGCCCGCTGGCAAGGACATCGCGCTCAGAATAGGCGAACTCGCATGGCTCGCGAAACCTTGCGCTTCTCGTGAACGCCGACAACCGCTAATCAGGACTGCCAACAGCGAAAGACAGATCATGCCAAACCTATCGCCTGCCGCGTTTGTCGCCTTACTGCTCTCCCTGCTTGTGGCCGTCGGGGGCGCCGCCGCCCAGGAGGGGGGCTTCACCGAAAACAACGAGGGCACCAGCCGGCACGAAGGCTACTACTACCCCCCCCTGACGGGGAGCGAGGTCTATCCGGCGCGCGCGGACACGATGCCCGATACCAGCAAATCGCGCCGGTTGGGCTTCATCGTCGGGGCGACGAAAGGGCAGATGACGCGGGATTATCCGCCGACTTACGCCATGTACGCCAAGGGGGGCGAGGCGGAGAAAATGATCATCGTCTCCCTGTACGAGGATCATATCGTCAACATCTATCAGGCTCGGGCCCTGTTGGCGCAGATGACCGCGATTTCCCGCGATCTGCCATTGTTCGTCGAAAACCGCGTCGAGGATTACTACACTTTCCTCGATCTGCTGAAGCTGCTGGGGTTCACCGAGCTGACGATCACGAACGGATCGACCTTTAGCTACCAATACGAAATCGAGTAACGCAAAGGCGCGGTGTCAGCCGCCGGTCGTGCTCATATGGCGGGCGACGGCCGGCTGATTGCGCCGCCGGTCGATGACGAAGTCGTGGCCCTTGGGCTTGTGCGAAATCGCCTCGAATATGGCCGCATCCAATCGGTCATCCGCTTCGCTCGCCCTTAAGGGTGCGCGCAAATCCACCGCGTCGTCCTGGCCCAGGCACATGAACAGTGTCCCGGTACAGGTCAGGCGCACGCGATTGCAGGATTCGCAAAAATTATGCGTCATCGGGGTGATGAAACCCAACTTCTGCCCCGTTTCCTCGATGCGAACATACCGGGCCGGGCCGCCCGATGAATAATCCAACGGTGTCAGCGTCCAGCGCTGTTCCAATTGCCGCCGCAAGACCGTCAGCGGCAGATACTGGTCCAGTCTCGTTTCGCCGCCGATGTCGCCCATCGGCATGGTTTCGATATAGGTCAGATCGAAGCCTTGCTCGCCGCACCATTCGATCATCCGGTCGGCCTCGGCTTCCGTATCGCCTTTCAGCGCGACGGCATTGATCTTGATGGCAAGGCCAGCCGCCTTGGCTGCCGCCAACCCCTCCATCACCTTGTCGAACTTGCCCCAGCGGGTGATGGCCAGGAATTTCTCAGCATCCAGCGTGTCCAGGGAGACATTGATTCGCTTCACGCCATGCTCGACCAGCGGCTCGGCAAAGCGCGCCAATTGGCTGCCGTTGGTCGTCAGGGTCAACTCATCCAACGCGCCGCTGCGCAGATGACGCGACAGGCTCTCGATCAAACTCATGATGTTTTTGCGGACCAGGGGTTCACCACCCGTCAGCCGCAACTTGCGGACCCCATGCCGCACAAAGGCTGAGCAGACGCGGTCCAGCTCTTCCAGCGTCAGCAGATCGGCCTTCGGCAGAAAGGTCATTTCCTCCGCCATGCAGTACACGCACCGGAAGTCACAGCGGTCCGTGACCGAAACGCGTAGATAGCTGACTGTCCGGCCGAACGGATCGATCAGCGGGTGCGTTGGCCCCGCCGCATCGAGAGACGGTTGGCCGACACTTGCCTCACTGTTTTCGGACATTGCTTGTTCCATCTTTGACTGCTGACCAGGCAGATTAGACTGCCGCGTCCAACAGAGCGAGAATATCTTCCCGGCCCTGGTCCCGGGCGACGTCCGCCGCGGACACGCCGGCCAGGTCGACCGCCATGGGATCAGCCCCGGCGGCAAGTAACAAATTCACCGCATCGGTGTTGTTCGCCTTCACGGCGGCGATCAGCGGTGTGGCCCCGCCATTGTCCCGGCTTTCCAGGGCGGCGCCGGAGATCAGCAGTTCGGCCATCGTATCCAATAGGCTGTTGCTGGATCCGGCGGCGGCAATCGCCAGGGCGCTCGCCCCGCTTTGTTCGCTGCGCGCATTGACATCGGCGCCCGCATCGATCAGCGGCGCGATGAGATCGGCCTGCCCCAGCAGGGCGGCGATCAGCAGGGGCGTATAGCCGCCCGAAGGCTCCCTGGCCTCGATATCGGCGCCGGCACCGATCAGCAGCCGGGCGACGTCAGGCTGGCCCCGCGCGGCCGCATAGACCAGCGGTGTCCAATCCTCCGCGGATCGACGTTCGATACGGGCGCCATTCTCAATCAAAATCGCGACAGTGCGGACGTGACCGCGCTCGGTCGCCAGGATAAGTGGGGTTTTGCCGCTCGCCGGGTCCCGTGCGTCGATGTCAGCGCCAGAGGCCAACGCAAACCGGATGACGTCGTTTTCGCCATCCTCGGCGCCGCGCATAAGCAGTTCTCCGACAAGGGCGCTGTCGACCTCCACCGCCGCTTGCGAAGACGGTCTGCCCTGGTCGGTTTGGTAGGCCGTGGAGCCTGTCGTGCATGCCACGGCGATCACGCCCAACAGGACGAGCACCAGCCCTTGGCTGCATCTATTCACCGTCTTCTTCATCATACTTTCGCTACATGCGTCCGCGCAGGCCTGATTCCAAGACGTACGACAGTCTATATTGCGCCCGAATCGACGACCTCAAGCGTGATCTCTGTGGCATCGATTACCACTTTGCCGCGTTCCTCGAAATTGACTGTGATCCGGCCTTTGACCGATGATTGCACCTGACCCAACCCCCAGTCCGGCTGTTGGGGATGCCGAACCCAAGCACCCGGAACAAGCCGGGGATCGAATTCCATTATGGCACCGTCCTTTGCCAGGATTGACAAATTACACCTTTCTTGAGCCCGTGCCGCCTGCTTAATGCACCGTTAACCATTGTGCCAATCAAGTGTCCGATCACCCTCAACGTCGCCCTATTTCGGGGCAAATCATCCGTAAACTGCCCTAAATGGCAATCATTGGAACCAAAATGTCCAGCACGATAGACCTTTCCCTTGCCGAGATATGGTGTTCAAAGCTCTGCCACGACCTGGTCAGCCCGGTCGGGGCGATATGCAATGGCGTTGAGTTCTTGCAGGAGTCCGGGGGTGGTGCAGGCGATGCCGTGGAACTCATTGCGCAAAGCGCCGGCATGGCATCGGACCGGCTCAAATTCTTCCGGACGGCCTATGGTGCTGCGGGCGGTCAGGTTGCCATGTCGTTGGACGAGATCACACAGCTCGCCTCTTCCTACCTGAACTGGACTAAATCCGACCTTTCCATGCCCGAAGGGCAGGGTATGGCGGTCTTACCCGAGGGATTGGGCAAAATCTTCCTAAACCATGTCGCCCTGTTGGAATCATGTCTGATTTACGGGGGCCAAATCCGATTGGAACCCGAAGGCCTGTTTTTCGACCAACAGCAACAGGTTTCCGGATTTGCGCTTGCTGCCGAAGGCCGCAAGGCGGAATTGAACGATACCGATCAGGCGGCCTTGGTCGGGGAGACGTCGCCGGATGACGTCACCGCGCGGTCAGTACATGCCTATATGACGGGCTTGCTGACCCGGCGTTCGGGCCGCAACGTGCGGGTTGAAAAGCAGGACGAAACACGATTAACGGTGTACGTTGAATGACTTTATAACACACTGAAATTTAACGCGTTTTTTCACTAAGCCAGTGTTACATCTTTTTTAATTTCTACCTGCCAGCTTCGTCGAACCTCTAGTCGGGTTGTCGTCCGCACCTGCGCCTCCAGGCGCGGTCGCGAGACGCGAGGAACATCGCAGGATCAGAAGATAATGGATGATTTGCTCAGTGAATTTCTGACCGAAACGAGCGAAAATCTCGCCGTCCTTGACGTCGAACTTGTTCAGCTTGAACAAAATCCCAACGATCCGGACCTGTTGGGCAACATCTTCAGGTTGTTTCACACAATCAAAGGTACGTGCGGCTTTCTCGGCCTGCCGCGTTTGGAATCTGTTGCTCACGCGGCCGAGAACGTGCTCGACAAATTCCGCGATGCTGATCTTGAGGTGACGCCCGACGCCGTAACGTTGATCCTCGAATCCCTCGACAAGATTAAGGACCTCGTTGGCATTCTCGAGGAAACCGAAGAAGAGCCCGAAGGCGACGACAAGGATCTGATTGCCCGCCTGAACGCGCTGGCCAATGGTGAAGGCCAGACGAGCCAGGCCCCCGCCGAAGGTAAAAGCGCCCAGGAAGCGACCCCAGCCGCGGCAGAATCCGCCGTGGAGGAAAAGCCCGCCGCGGCGACGCCCGTCGAAACCGCTGGCGGTTCGGATGAACAGCCAGCCGACCATGCTGGTGGTGGCGGCGCGCCGGGTGGCGACAACGAAGAATTACAGGCTCTGTTCGACGCGGCTCGGGCGGAGATGATGCACTATGAGGCGCAGGCGGATGTCGAGGCCGCAGACGCAGCTTCCGATCAGGCAATCGCGGAAGGCGGCGACGGTGCGGCCAATGATGCGACGGCAGAAGCGGCGGCCGATCCCGAAGAAGAGGATGTAAAGGAGCCTGAGGCACAAGCCGCGGCTAAGCCTCCCGCCGCCAAGGCTGCCAAGGACAAAGGCGCCAGCGAACACAAGGAACCCTCGGTCGCCAACCAGTCGATCAGGGTCAATGTCGAGTTGCTGGAAAACCTCATGACCATGGTTTCGGAACTCGTTCTTACCCGAAACCAGCTTCTGCAGTTGGTGCGGCAGCAAAAGGACAGTGACTTTACCGGTCCCCTGCAGCGCTTGAACCATGTCGTCTCCGAACTGCAGGAAGGCGTCATGAAAACCAGGATGCAGCCGATCGGCAACGCCTGGGCCAAACTGCCCCGCATCGTGCGAGACCTTTCCCAGGAATTGGGTAAGAAAATCAACCTGGAGATGCTGGGCGCAGACACTGAACTCGATCGCCAGGTGCTCGAGCTGATCAAGGATCCGCTGACGCACATGGTCCGCAATTCGGGCGATCACGGCATTGAAACGCTGGACGAGCGCCGCAAGGCCGGCAAGCCCGAAATGGGCACCATCCGCCTGAACGCCTACCACCAGGGTGGGCACATCGTCATCGAAATCACCGATGACGGAAAAGGGCTCAATATCGAGAAGATCAAGGCAAAGGTCGTCGAAAACGGGTTGGCGACTGGGGAAGAGCTGGCCGGGATGACCGATCAGCAAATCCAGCAATTCATCTTCAAGGCCGGCTTCTCCACGGCGGCCAAAGTCACCAGCGTGTCCGGCCGCGGCGTCGGCATGGATGTGGTCCGCACCAACATCGAACGCATTGGCGGCACGGTGGAACTCACCTCCCAGGCAGGCAAGGGGTCAACGTTCCTGATCAAGATACCGCTGACGCTCGCGATTGTGTCGGCGCTGATCGTCGAATGTGCTTCCGAACGGTTCGCCATCCCGCAGATCAGTGTGGTCGAGCTGGTTCGGGCTGGCGGCAGCCAGAGCGAGCACTCGGTGGAGCGGTTGAACGGAACGCCGGTTCTGCGGCTTCGCGAACGATTGCTGCCTCTGGTTAGCTTACGCCATCAGCTTAGGTTGGGCGAAAACTCCAAGGTGGAAATTGTCGAGGGCGAAGACGCCATTGATACCTGGAGCGAGGATGAAGATGCCTTTATCGTCGTTACCCAGGTCGGCAACTACACATTCGGCATCATCGTAGACCGGGTGTTCGACACCGAGGAAATTGTCGTCAAGCCGGTCGCCCCGATCATTCGCAATGTGCCGCTTTTCTCAGGCAACACGATCCTGGGCGATGGCAGCGTCATCATGATCCTCGATCCAAACGGTATTGCCACCGAAACGGGTGAAATGTCCGTCGGCGATAATGTCGAGGGTGAAATCGACAGCGCGGTTGGCCGGTCGAGCGACGACCAGGTCGCTTTGCTGTTGTTCAACGCAGGCGAAGGCGCGCCGAAAGCCGTGCCGCTGGCCCTGGTTGCCCGCCTCGAAGACGTCGAGGTGGCGGACATGGAAGTCTCCAACGAAGGGATTGTCGTACAGTATCGCGGCCAGCTCATGCCGCTGATCCCCTACGACAGCAGCTTCAATGTCGAGGAGGCAAAAGCCAAGGCCGAACAAGCCGACGGCCGCCGCAGCTTCCCGGTATTGGTCTTCGCCGACGGGGCGCATCAGATGGGCCTCATCGTCGACGAAATCGTCGATATCGTCGAACAGGCAATGCATGTCGATCTGGCCGGCGAGGACAAAGGCGTCCTGGGCAGCGCGATCATCGCCGATCGGGCCACCGATGTCGTCGATGCGGGCCACTATCTGACCATGGCGTTCCAGGACTGGTTCAGCGCGGATCGCGAGAACCAGGGTGGTGGGGAGCGCCGGGAAGTGCTGTTGGTCGACGATAGCCCGTTCTTCCGCAACATGATTACACCGATGTTGGGCATTGCCGGCTTTGAAGTAACGACCGTTGCCAGCGCCGACGAAGCCATGAAGCTGTGTGAACAGGGCCAGATGTTCGACGTGATCGTCAGCGACATCGAAATGCCCGGTACCACGGGTTTCCAGTTCGCTGAAATGGTTCAGGCGAGCAGCGCATGGGCAAATACGCCGATTGTGGCGCTGTCCTCCCATGCCTCCCCATCCCACATCGAACGCGGGCGGAGCGTCGGGTTTGCCGACTACGTATCCAAATCAGACCGTGATGCCATTGTCATGGCGCTGAACGAAACGATGTCCGATCTTAAAGGTGCAGCATGAGCGAGACTCAAACTGAACAGTCGAAATCGGGCCGATTGGCCCGGGCTGAGGCCAGTCGGGACGTCGAGACTGCCGACTATGTGACCGTGATGATCGAGGATCAGCTCTTCGGTATCCCCGTTCTCGAGGTTCAAGATGTCCTCCGGCACGAATCCATCGGACGCATTCCGCTTGTGCCGCCGGAGGTGGCCGGTTCGCTCAATCTGCGTGGACGGATCGTGACCGCGATCAATGTGCGGCGGCGCATGGGACTCCCTGACCGCGACCCGGCCGAACAGCAGATCAGCGTCGTGGTCGATCACAAGGGCGAGCTTTACAGCCTGGTTGTCGACAAGGTTGGCGAGGTCATGACCATGCCCGTGGACGCGTTCGACAAGAACCCAGCGACCCTGGATCCGCTCTGGCGATCTGTTTCTGCCGGCATTTACCAGCTGGAAGGACGTCTTCTGGTAATTATGGATGTTGTACGGCTCCTCGACTTTGCCGCAGACGCCGCGGCGTAGCTGGCTGGGGGTCGACTGCTGTCGGTGAGGTGGGAGCGCGTTCAATTGACGAGGAAACCATGAAAAAGTGTCTTGTCGTCGATGACTCGCGGGTAGTCCGAAAGGTCGCACGCAAGATTCTTCAGGAGATGGCCTTCGATTGCGATGAGGCCGAAGACGGCGAACAGGCGATTGCTCTTTGTCGGGAGGCTATGCCCGACGCGATATTGCTGGACTGGAACATGCCGGTGATGAACGGCATCGAATTCCTGCGGGCCCTGCGCCGCATGGAAAACGGGACCTCGCCGATGGTCGTTTTCTGCACCACGGAAAACGATCTCGCACGCATCAAGGAAGCGATGTCGGCTGGCGCTAATGAATACATCATGAAGCCGTTCGACAGCGACATTATTCAGACCAAGTTTGCCCAGGTGGGGCTTCTTTAACCGGCAGGATCGGCTTACGGGCAGATGGAGAGTTTGGCGATGAGTGCGGTCCCGGCGAGGCAAATGGCTTCCCAAACGTCAGACCCGTCGGGTTCACCGAAATGTCGCGTGCTGGTCGTCGATGACAGCGCCGTCTTGCGGCGCATGCTCAGCAAAGCGTTGCAAAGCGATCCCGAGATAATGGTGGTCGAAGCGGTCGGGGATGGCCAGCAGGCGGTTGACGCGGTTTCGCGCCTGGACGTCGACGTAGTCGTGCTGGATGTCGAGATGCCGACCATGGATGGGCTGACGGCGCTTCCAAAGATTCTGCAGGCGGCGCCCGGCATTCAGGTCCTGATGGCCTCCAAACTGACGCTCAAGGGCGCGGAAATCAGCGTCAACGCGCTGTCGGCCGGTGCGGCCGACTATCTGGCCAAACCGTCTGCAACCGGCGAAGGCCTGTCTCTTACGGAATTCAATCGCGAGCTCGTTTCGAAGGTCAAGGCGCTCGGCGGCGCTGCCCGGTCGCTGCGACGGCGCAGCGCTACCCGGCCCTCAGGCACTGCTACGCGCGCACCAGTGGACAACAAACCAGTGCCAGCAACCGCGGTAAAATCGGCCGGCCTGTTCGGGGACTCTGCCGTTCAGTTGCGCTCGGCGCCTCCGGTCTTCCGGCCCAAGATCTTGGCCATCGGCAGTTCGACCGGTGGCCCTCAGGCCTTGATGAAGCTGCTGACGGACCTGTGCGACTACCACTTGACGTTGCCGATCGTGATCACGCAGCACATGCCGCCGATGTTCACGAAAATCCTGGCCCAGCAAATCTCTTCGAAATGCGGTTATTCAGCCGCCGAGGCCGAAGACGGTCAGCAGCTGGTCCCCGGCAACTGCTACATCGCCCCAGGCGGCAAGCACCTGCACATTTCCGCCAAGGATGGCCAGTTTGTAGCCAATCTCAGCGACGGGCCGCCGGTCCACTTCTGTAAGCCCGCCGTCGATCCCATGCTGACCAGTTTGGTCAGCAGTGTCGGCGCCAAGCATGTCCTGACCGTCATTTTGACGGGCATGGGCTATGACGGCCGCGATGGCGGACGGGCGATTGTCGAACAGGGTGGCGTGTTGCTGGCCCAGGACGAGGAAAGCAGCGTCGTCTGGGGCATGCCCGGCGCGGTCGCGACCGCGGGGCTTTGCCACGGCGTTGTGCCGATAGACAAGATGGGCGAGCAGGTTGCCAAATATGCCGGCCTTGCGGCGGCGCGCGGTACACCGGCGAGGAGCACGGCATGAGAAGCGAAGACTTCGACATGTTCCGGGACCTGCTGATGCAGCGGTCCGGGCTGGTGCTCTCGCCTGACAAGGTCTACCTGCTCGAATCGCGGCTGATGCCGGTCGCGCGCAAGCACAATCTGCGCGGTCTGGACGATCTTGCGGCCAAGGTAAGGCCGATGACGGACGACGCTTTGCTGGTCGACATCACCGAGGCGATGACGACCAACGAATCCTCCTTCTTCCGCGATCAGCGGCCGTTTGACCCGTTCCGGACGACCGTGCTGCCCCAGATAACAGCCGCGCGCTCGAGCCAGCGCAGCCTGCGGATCTGGAGTGCGGCCTGTTCCAGCGGCCAGGAAGTCTACACCCTGGCGATGATCCTGGCCGAGGAGAAGGCCAAGTTCCCCGGCTGGAACTTCTCCATTCTCGGCACCGACCTGTCGAACGAGATCCTCTCCAAGGCCCAGGAAGGCGTCTACACCCAGTTCGAGGTGCAGCGCGGCCTGCCGATCGCCCAGCTGGTCAAATATTTCGACCAGGATGGCGAGAAGTGGCGCGTGAAGGACGAGCTGCGGACCTACGTCAAGTTCCGCCAGTTCAACCTGCTGCAAAGCCCGGCGGCGCTCGGCCAATTCGACGTCATCTTCTGCCGCAATGTGCTGATCTATTTCGACCCGCCGACCAAGACCAAGGTCCTGGACAGCCTGGCCGGCCTGTTGCCGCCCGATGGTCTGCTGTTCCTGGGCGGCGCGGAAACCGTGCTGGGCATCACGGAAAAATTCAAGCCGATGGAGGGCCAGCGCGGCACCTACCGGCTGGCCAACGCCAGCGACGCGAACCCGGCCAGCTCCATGCGCGGCGCCGCCTAGCGCCACTCCTTCTCAAAAAACACCGGTCCCGGAATCAAAAACGCCGCCCCAACGGGCGGCGTTTTCGCGTTTGGTCCGCGGCAGAACCGCTGGGGCTGTTACCCCACGGCCGCTTGCGGTTCGGGCTCCTCGATGGGCTGCGGGTCGCGCAGGACATAGCCCCGGCCCCAGACCGTCTCGATGTAATTGTCCCCGCCGGTCGCCTGGGACAGCTTCTTGCGCAGCTTACAGACGAAGACGTCGATGATCTTCAGCTCCGGCTCGTCCATGCCGCCATAGAGATGGTTTAGGAACATTTCCTTGGTCAGCGTCGTGCCCTTGCGCAGCGAGAGCAGCTCCAAGATCCCATATTCCTTGCCGGTCAGGTGCAGCGGCTGGGAATCGACCTCGACCGTGCGCGTATCCAGGTTCACCGCCAGGCGGCCCGTCCGGATGATGCTGTCGGCATGGCCTTTCGAGCGGCGGACGATGGCATGGATCCGCGCCACCAGCTCGCGCTTGTCGAACGGCTTGGTCAGATAATCGTCCGCCCCGATGCCCAGCCCCTTGATCTTGTGATCGAGCTCGCTCAGGCCGGAAAGGATGAGGATCGGCGTCTCGACCCGGGCCGACCGGAAGCGGCGGACCACCTCATAGCCATCGATATCCGGCAGCATCAGATCAAGAACGATGATGTCGTAATCGTAGAGCTTGCCGATCTCGAGACCGTCTTCGCCCAAATCGGTCGTATCGACGATGAAATTTTCCGACTGGAGCATCAATTCGATGCTTTTTGCCGTCGCCGAATCGTCCTCGACCAAAAGTACCCGCATGGACTCTTCTCGCACCTTAGTTAGTGACCGGTTGTTGCCTCGAGAACCGGCTTGATCTGCCACGGCCCTGGAGAACGCTTTAGACGTTAACCAGACTTAAGCCGAGTTAATTAACATGCCCTTAAGTGCCTCAGCGTCCGGCTTTACCCGGCCTTAAGGCCAGCCGGCGGAATTTGAGGGCCCAACCGGGCGCGCTTCGCCTTCACTTTACAGCGGCCAATCATAAGCAATCAACGTATTGCTTAACCAGTTAGGGTTCGAATTTTGCCGGATATCAAGGACGTAACCGAACAACTGGCCGAAATTCCGTCTTTTGCCCGCTATGGCCGCGTCGCGTCCGTCCAAGGCATGATGGTGGAGATCGGCGGGGTCGAGTCCGCCCTGGCCATCGGCGACCGCTGTTTGCTGACCGACCGCAGCGGCAGCGTCGTTTCGGCGGAAATCGTCGGTTTTCGCGGCGGCCGGGCCCAGGCCCTGCCCATGGGATCGGTGGATGGCATCGGCCTGGGCGGCCGGGCCGAGCTGGTGCCCACCGCCCCCTCCGTCGCCCCCTCGGACGCCTGGCTGGGCCGGGTGATCAACGCGTTCGGCGAGCCCATCGACGGCGGCGGCCCCATCGCGCCCGGCCCGATCGACCGCCCCCTGCGCGGCAAACCCCCCGCCGCCCACAGCCGAGGGCGGGTCGGCGACAAGATCGATTTGGGCATCCGCGCCCTGAACGGCTTTCTGCCCTGCTGCAAGGGCCAGCGCATGGGAATCTTTGCCGGCTCCGGGGTCGGCAAGTCCGTCATGATGTCCATGCTGGCCCGCTATGCCGATGCCGATGTCGCCGTCATCGCCCTGATCGGCGAGCGCGGCCGCGAGGTGCAGGAATTCATCGAGGACGATCTCGGCCAACAGGGCCTGGAGCGCAGCGTGGTGGTCGTCGCAACCTCCGACGAGCCCGCCCTGGTCCGCCGCCAGGCCGCCTGGACCGCCATGTCGGTCGCCGAATGTTTCCGCGACCAGGGCCGCCATGTCCTCTGTATGATGGACAGCATCACCCGTTTCGCCATGGCCCAGCGCGAGATCGGCCTGTCCGCCGGCGAACCGCCCACCACCAAGGGCTACCCGCCCACCGTCTTCGGCGAACTCCCCCGCCTGTTGGAGAGGGCAGGCCCCGGCGACCGCGACACGGGCGGCGCCATCACCGGCCTGTTCACCGTGCTGGTCGAGGGCGACGACCATAACGAACCCATCGCGGACGCCGTCCGCGGCATTCTGGACGGCCACATCGTGCTCGACCGCTCCATCGCCGAGCGCGGTCGCTACCCGGCCATCGACATCCTCCGCTCGGTCTCCCGAACCCTGCCGGACTGCAACAGCGAGTGGGAGAACGCGGTCATCCGCACCGCCCGGGGCCACCTGGCCTCCTATAACGACATGGCGGAGATGATCCGCCTGGGCGCCTATCGCGTCGGCACCGACCCCGTCGTCGACGAGGCCATCCGCTTTACCCCGTCCATCGAAAAATTTTTGAACCAGGACAAGTACGACCACACCGGTATTGAGGAAACATACACCGGTTTGGCCGACATTCTGGGCCTGAGGCCCGAAGCCTCAACGGGGGCCGAAAGTCCCACCGGAGCCGAAATCCCGGGCGGGCCCGAAACGCCCGACGAGGCCGAAGCTCCTGGGGCTTAAAGCGCCCGCAGCCTAAAACTTCCGCGGCGGCCTAAAACCCCGCCCATGGTTCAACGGTGGACATGCATTAGATGAAAGAGCTGGAAAGCCTGATCAGGCTGAAAAAATGGAGCCTGGACGAACGCCGCCGCGACCTGGCGGAACTCCAGCGCCTGCGCGCCGAACTCTGCGGCCGCGCCGACGCCCTGGACGCTGAACTGGAACGCGAACGCAATTTCGTCGCCCAATCGGAAATCCCCTCACCGGGCTTCTCCGAATATCTGAACAAAACAATCAAGAAACGCGCACAACTTTCTAGAAGTATTACCCAAATTGACGGCCAGATTGCCGAGGCCGAAAACCTGATCGCCATCGAATTCGAGGCCCTGAAGCAGGCCGAAACCGCCCTCGAAAAAGCCCTGGCCCGCCAAGCGGCCAAGGAGAAGAAACTCGAACAGGCCGAACTGGACGAGATCGCCGGTGTGGCCCACCACCGGCGGTCGGCTGCGCGGGTGTCGGTTTAGGGACGTCTTGCGAACTATTGGGCGTGCGTGGTGGTAGCGAAGTGATAAGACTTCACGGACCGGAAAATGCTCCGATTTGGTTTCCGACTCCAGAGCGGTAAACCCTGCGCTGACGGATTTCGCAGCTTTCCGATTAGGATTGCGGAAATCGATATTCGGCCCATGGCCTGTCTCATGGTCAAGCGCCATGAACACAACACAATGCTTGAAGCCATAAAGCGCGCCGTTTCATTTTTTGGAATAAAGCCATTTTGATGGCGCGGCAGGGTGGGGCTCATACTACCCGCAATCGAGCGTACCCAGAGCACAGATACATCCGGTAAAGGCTAACTGCTCCAACTAGGCGAGTGCTTCAGCCAGCTTTCGAGGTTTATGTTACGGAACAATGTAATTGGTATCAGGGCATTCTGCTCTGAGATTCGCCGCACCGGCGCCGTTCGTGATAAGATAGGTCACAATGAAGCTCGAGGTAAGCCTATCAGCTCAAACGACATAGGAAAATTCAACAGTCGTGAAGACCAAGGATACAATTCTGGTAATTATGGCAATCTGCCTAGCTATTTTCGCCGTTCATAAACAGCTTCAGTTCGTAGCAGTATTTTGCTTTGGTGCAGCAGGAGCAGTGTTCTACAGGTTTCATACTATTCGAGTGATTGAAGATCTTCGTAGATTAGCGGCAAGTGCAACGAACGCAAAATTTGGCAGGGTCGAAATAAACCTTGGTGAGCACGGCATTCATTCCGTTTTCAAAAATCTACCGGAGAAAGATCAGGCATTGATTCACGGTATGGCGCCCCATGATTTGGGAATACTAATGACGATTTACCATGCTAAGGAATACTCTCCGGCGGAAGGCTTGAAACGTAACCTAAGGCAATTGAGAGATCGAGGGCTTGTTGAGCACAATGCAGATAGCCTGACCGGCTCAGATAGATTTTGGCTAAGTGAAGCGGGACACAGGTTGATGGTCGCCATTACAAGCGCGGGTACGGCTAGCAACCAAACCGATAGGTGAATAAAGTAAAGGTAAAAGTGGCGTTTGGAAGCGCCACTGTTACAGAATGTAGTAGAGCGTCGCAGATTGAGGGCCGATTTCATCGAAATTCAGGCCCCGGATGCAGCTAACCCATTGACCTCATTGGGACGACCAGAATGCATGGGAAGTGTAACAAACTAGCATTTTTCCTTAGTTATTGCGAATTTTCCTGCCAACGGCATTCAAGAAAAATCCCATGAGTACAATTCCTGTTAAACTTTCAATCGCAATTAATACTCGACCTGCACTACTAATTGGTACAATGTCACCATATCCAAGTGTAGTAATCGTCACAATACTCAAATATAGGAAATTACTGTAACTGGGGCGCGTCGTTTCGAAAACACTATTACTACTATCAAGTAGTCGCTTGATAGCATGCGCATCATTGGAATTTCGAACTATTTGTCGACTTGTTTCTCCGAATGAGCCGGCCTGCCATTCCATATTGTGATTGTGATCGTCAGATATCATAAATAGGGCATTGAACCCTTCATCATTTTGATGAAAATGAATTATGTAGTACGCGCCAAATTTCCATGTATCACTCTCTTTTCCACTAATAGGATTTTTATAAGTATCCCTAACTGTAAAATGTCCTGATATGCGATGCGGTTCAATTCGTTCTATTGTGAATAGATCAATGTTGGAACCGCATCGAGGGCAAATCATAGAATGAGAAGGACGAGCTAAATCAAGTATGATCCGGCTGACCTGTCCACGCAGTTGAATTATCTCTGCACTAGAGTGGATATTAGAAAATATAAAAGATGATGAATTAAACCAGAACAAAGAGGCAAATAGGGGAACCGCAAGGATATATGTAACACCCCAGAAAGCGGGTGTATTTACTCTTCTAAACACTTCGCTTCTTCTCTAACGAAACAGTGCTGAGCCGTGAGATCGTCGAATGTGAAACGCCCATATCGCGAGCGATCGAGCGGCAGCTATCGCCGGCGGCCAGGCGTTCAAGGACCACGGCCTGCTGATGCTCGCTCAGCTTGGGCTTAGGCCCAAACTTCACACCGTTGCGCCGCGCGATCGTTCGGCCTTCAGCCGCCCTTCGCAGGATCCGTTCATGTTCATCCTGAGCCAGGGCAGACAGAAACGCCAAGATGCCCTTTCCCATCACCGATGTCAGATCCAGCCACGGCTTATCGAGCGCCTTAACCAGAGCATCGCGAGAGGCCACGCGCTGAATGATGTCGATACCATCCATCATCGATCGGGTTGCGCGATCCCATTCTGCGATCACCAACACGTCCTCCGTGCCGAGGGCGTCAATGGCCTTCTCTAACTGAGGCCGCCCGCGCACCGCCTTTCCAGACGCTTTATCGCGATAGATTTTCTCGACGCCGGCGGTTCGCAATGCCGAAATTTGACGATCGAGATTTTGCCCCTTGGTGGACACTCTGGCGTAGCCGATTTCCATGCAAATCAGCCTACCATTTTAATGACCAATTTGCACCGTGGACTCGCACCATGTCCACAGCGCAGAAATCCTAGGTTTCTACGGGTGGTGCATAACTCGTGAGACATGCACCACTATTCAGTCTAGGGCACATCCTAAATCGAACAGCGTCATGCGCTCATTAAGGCCCGGAATTCCTGGCGATCTAAGCAGCCAATCCCGAAACACCCTTTTTGGGACATTTCACGTGACGAACCCGCGCCGTCGGACCCATCTGCTATCTGATACAGTCCTTTATGGTACAGGTCAGTCAGGGGCTGCCTGCCGCCCGGAGATTTGGTTAACTAGCAATCTGCCGTCCAAACTGGCTATTTGAACGGATAAGGGCAAACGTCCACTTCCCATCCACTTCAGGTAAATGGCCGATCGCGGTTACTAGTCGCTTTTATTGTCGATAAGTGCCCATCAACATGAACATTCCCAACGCACAAAAAGTTGTCGTCGGCAGTTCTTTGCATGGGCGTTTTGGCCCTAAGCCAACTGCGAAACTCCCGAATGCCCACTCTTCGCGTTCGAAACCGTCGCCCACCCCTCACGCCCTGTGCGGAACCCCACCGTCCCGGCTAGCGCGCTGGCTTCGCAGGCTGAGGAAAACAGCTGCACCACGTCATTCTGCATCCAATCCGGTAGCGCGGTCATGGACCGGACCAGCAGGTCGAACCGCTTGGCCCCCAGCAGGCCGTCCAGCCGCATCGGGCCGCTGCGGGACAGGGTGAAATCGACCATGATCCGCTTGGCGCCGCCGTCCTCGTCATCACCCTCGCCGCGCCCGGGGTGATCGCCGTGATAGTGGACCGCCAGCTCGCTCAACTGATGGCCATGCTGAAACGGGATCGACAGCGAGCGCCAATCGCCCGGCGGGGGCTCCGCCATCGTCCGGCTCGTGCCGCTGAATTCCGCCGTCAGCCGGGCCAGCAGGTCGATCGAGCCGGCGGACTCCAGCATCGCGGCGCCGCGGTCGCCGACCCAGGTCCGTACGTTGCCGCCCCGCAGGGCGGCGACAAAAAACATCAGCGAGGCGGTCAATTGCTGGCCCGGCTGAGGGATCGTCGGGGTCCGGCCGGTCGTCAGAACGCTAGGGTCGACTTGCGTGGCGGTGCTGATCAACTCGGCCACGGTCGACAGTTTCAGGGTCGGAGGCTCGACCGCATCGGAAAACCCAGCGACCGGCAGCGAGGGTTTGGCCGCCCCAGCCGAGTCGGACAGACGCGCCGCCAGGCTCGCCACCGCGCTGCGCAGATCGAAGATCTTGGCGGTACCGGCATTGCTGGCGGCCTGGGGCGTCGAGGGCTGCGGAACGCTCGTATCCTGAACCACCGCATTGCCCGCAGCGGGTCCACGGGCCGCCCCGCCGGCTGGTGCCTGCGGCAACACGCGTCCGAGCGCCGGTTCTGAGGCCTGACCCGCCGGCGCCCCGCCGGCCCCGGTTGCCGCGACCGGTCCCTGGGGCGACGGCGAATTCCCGGATTGCCTGCCGCTCGGCTGGCTGGCGGGTCCCCCTGGCGACGACGGCTGAGCGGTCGGTGTCTGACCAACATTGGGCGCGGCGACCGAAGGGCCTTGCACCGCAACCCGCTGGCCACCGGAGGCAGAGGGCTCTGCCGCCACTCGCTGCGTTGGGGCCGGATTGCCCGATGCCTGCGCACTCTGCGGGGCAGGGGGTCCTACGGACGGGTTGGCCCCAGCCGCGCCAAGTGTCGGGTTTGGTGCTGGCACGGGGGAGCCCGCTGCGGAACCGCCGCCACCGGCAACCGGCCCCGCTCCTCCCGAAACCGATTGGCTCCCCGATCCGGAAACCGTCTGCACGGTCGCCAGGGATGGCGCGGGTGGCGCGGCCGGCACACCGGGACGTCCGGCGGCGCCGACCGACGGTCCCGCTTGGCCCGCCCCGCCGGTTGGCCCGTTTGCGGGCGTTGCGTTTGCGGGCGCCGGGTTGCCCGGTGCCGCTGGCGTTGGCGCCGAGACCGCCGGGGTGCTCGCGATGGGTCTTGCCTGGGCGCCGCCGGTCGCCGTGTACCCTTGCGGTGTTGCCACCTGGGTCGGGGGCGCGGGCGGGCCATTGGCCGGCGGCGGTGCCGTCGTTGGAGCAGGGGCCGGTTGAGCCGTGGGTCCAGGCGGTGGCGCTGGCACGGGGGCCGGCCGGGTGGCCGAAACTGCCGCCGGACTCGCGGCCGGCGGCGGGGCCGCCTGGGGTTTAGCCGTCAAGGCCGGCCCGGTGGCAATGGCTTGGATCGAGGTCGGCCGCCCCTGACCAACGCTGGCACCGCCGGGCAATTGCGGCAGTGGGGCGGGTTGCTGCGCCGGTGGGCTCGCGGGTTTCGGCGGGGCTTGCGGCAGGCTCAGGATCAGCGTGATCGGCCGGCCCACCTGCGCGGGCTGCGCTAGTTTGATGACCGCCTCGCCCTCGGGCAGCTTCACCGTCACCGTGCCGTCCGCCGTGCTGGCGGTCACCGTGCCGCTCAGGGTCAGGCCCCGTGCGCTGGCAGCCACCCGGTTGGCCACGGCGGTGGGTAGCTCGACCACCTCGGCCGGGATGGCGGCCTGGGCGCCGCCGGCCGCCGGCGGGGCAGGCGGCGGGCTGGGGGCCGTGGGGATCATGCCGCGCGCCCGCCTGAAAAGACGCCTACACGGCGCCGTCCAGGCGGTGCGCCATGCGCCGAATATCCTGGGCGGCGGGCGATTCGGGGGCCAGGTCCAGCAGCGGCGTTTGGGCCCGGATGGCCTTGCGCACATTGCTGTCCAGCCGGATGACGCCGGCCAGCGGCGGCGAGACGTTCAAAAAGGTCTGGCAGGCGCGCAGCAGCGCCGTATAGGTGCGCTCGCCCGCATCCAGGCTGGCCGCCATGTTGACCACGATGCGGATGTCCGATCCCGGCGCGCAGGCGCTGATGATCTTGATCAGCGCATAGGCATCGGTGATCGAGGTCGGCTCGTCGGTCGTGATGACCAGCAGCGTATCGGCCAGGACCGACAGGAACCGGATCGACCGCCCGATTCCCGCGCCTAAGTCCAGCACGGCGTGATGATAGTTGCGCGCCAGATCCTTCAGCTCCCGGCCCGTCGCCGCCAGGATCTGCGGGTCGACGCTGGCCAGATCGCCACTGCCCGAGGTGCCGGCGATCACGTCGAAACCGCCGCGCTCGACCGACATGATCGCGTCCTTCAGCCGGATCTGGTCGGCCAGCACCAGGGCCAGGTTGCGGTTCGGCATCAGGCCCAGCTGCACATCGACATTGGCCAGCCCCAGATCGCCGTCGAACAGCAGCACCTGTCGGCCATTCTCCGCCAGGGCCTGAGACAGGGAAACGCCGGTCCAGGTCTTGCCGACGCCGCCCTTGCCGCTGGCCACGGCGATCAGGCGGCCGGCCCGGGAATCGTGGTTCAGGCGCTCTACGGTCGCGAACTGTGCGGGCGTCATCCTGTTGCTCTTTCCTTGTCGACCGTGGAAAAACCGGTCTGCCTGTCGGGTAGGGTTGTGTTGGTCAGCAGCGCCTGGGCCAGGGCCTTCGGGCTGGCATCGCGCAGGCCATCCTTGATTTTTTCGCCGACGCCGAACTGGGCAAGCGCCAGCAATTTGTCGTGGCCGAAGGCCAGCAGGCCGGCCAGGCGGCGGGTCAGGTCCAGCCGGGTGACGATGGCCCGCTGGGCGCCGATGCCGGCAAAGCTCTCCGCCACCTCGGCCGCCTCCACCGGGTCCATGCCGGCCGGCACGACCAGCAGCGGCTCGACCAGCCCGTCGATCAGGCAGTCGCGCAGATAGTCCAGCTCATGGGGGTTGAAATGGTTGGCGCCCGGCGTGTCGATCACCACCAGATCGGCCGATACCGCCGTGGCCACCGCCCGGTTCAGGGTTTTCAGGTCCGGCGCCTCGACCAGGACGCAGCCCAGCTTGGCGGCGAACCCGGCGAACGGCGCGCTGCGGCCGGTGCGCTCCACATCTGTGGTGATCATCGTGACCTTGCGGCCCGCCATCGCCGACCGGGCGGCCAGCTTGGCCAGGCTCTGGGTCTTGCCGCTGCCCGGCGGGCCCACGGCCATGATCGGGCCGGCCAGGTGGCTCGCTTCCACGGGCGAGAAGTCAAACGTTTGGTGCAGGGCCGCCGCCAGCGCGGTCACGGCGTCGCCGGTTTCGTACTGGGTGGCCAGGTCCATCAGCCGGCCGCCGATCGCCGCCGGCAGCCGGTGGGCGCGAAAGGCCTCATACAGGGTCTCCGCGACGGTCTCTCTATCGGGTTCGGTGACCGAAAAGGACGGCGCCGGCTCCGTTTCCACCGTTTTTTCCGGCTCGGGCACCAGATAGGGCCGGGCATTTGGCGCGGAAACCGGGACGAACGCCTCCTCCTCGACCATGGCGGGCCCGTTATCCGCCGATATTTGCGGCTGCGCGTCCTCGACGACGACCGTCACCGCCGTCCCGCCGTTCGGGTGCTCGCGCGTCGCCACGATGATCGCCTCGTCCCCGATCTCCCGGCGTATCTGCCCCATGGCCTCCGCGGCGTTTGGGGCGACGAATGTCCGTAATTTCATCTTCCGACCCGACCGCTAAATCTGACCGATGGTTTTGATTTTGGCCTTCGTGTGGATCTCGTTTTGCGAGATCACCGCCGTCGAAGGCCGGAAGCGCTCGATCACCGAGCGGACGAACGGCCGAATGCCCGGGCTGGTCAAAAGCGCTGGGTTTTCGCCCTCCATCGCGTGCCGTTCCATCGCCTGGCGGACCGAGGTAATGAACTCCTGCAGCTGGGTCGGCGCCATGGCCAGGTGGCGGTCTTCGCCCTCGCCGACGATGGATTCCGCAAACGCCTGCTCCCACTGCGGCGACAGCACGATCAGCGCGATGACGCCTTCGGGATCGCAGTAGGCATAGCTGATCTGCCGGGCCAGGCGGGTGCGCACATGTTCGGTGATGATCGTGACATTGCGGGTGAAGGCCGTGGCTTCGGCAATGCCTTCCAGGATGGTCGGCAGGTCGCGGATCGAGATGCGCTCGGCCAGCAGATTCTGCAGAACCCGCTGAATGCCGCCGACCGTGATCTGCCCGGGCACCAGATCGGCGATCAGCTTCTGCTGGTTGCCATCCAGATCATCCAGCAGCTTCTGGGTTTCGGCGAAGGACAGCAGCTCCGCCATGTGATCCTTGATCAACTCGGTCAGATGGGTGGTGATGACGGTCTGGGCATCGACGACCGTGTAGCCGCGGAAGTTGGCCTCCTCGCGCATCGAGGGTTCGATCCAGGTGGCCGGCAGGCCGAAGGTGGGCTCGGTGGTCGCCTCGCCGGGCATCGAGATCGGTTCGCCGCGCGGGTCCATCACCAGCAGCATGTTCGGCCGCACATCGCCCTTGCCGGCTTCGATTTCCTTGACGCGCAGGACATAGCCGCTGGCCGGCAGCTGCAGATTGTCCTGAATGCGGACGGAGGGCATGACAAAGCCTGCCTCGGCCGCCAGTTGACGGCGCAAGCCCTTGATCTGATCGGTCAGCCGCGTGCCGGAATCGCTGTTGATCAGAGCAAGCAAGCCATAGCCCAGCTCCAGCCGCACTTGATCGATATGCAGCGCCGTGGTGATCGGCTCCTCAGCGACCGGGGCAGGGGCCTCGCCGGCCATTGCCTCGCCCCCGGCGGCTCCAGCCGGCCGGCCGGGCGCGGCGGGCCCTTCCTCACCTTCGGTTTCATCCCGCTTCCCTAAGTAATAGGCAAGCACGCCCGACACGCCGGCCAGGGAGAGGAACGGCACCATCGGAATGCCAGGCAAGACGGCCAGGGCGACCATCAGCACGCTGGAGAGACCCAACGCCTTGGGATAAGAGGAGAGCTGCCCAAAGACCGCCTTGTCGGCGGATCCGACGACGCCGGCCTTGGAGACCAGCATGCCGGCCGCGACGGACACGACCAGGGCGGGGATCTGGCTGACCAACCCATCGCCAACGGTCAGCAAGGTATAGCTGGCGGCGGCATCGCCCATCGACATGCCCTGCTGGGCCGTGCCGATGATCATGCCGCCGATCACGTTGATAAAGGTGATCAACAAGCCAGCGATGGCATCGCCCCGGACGAACTTTGCGGCACCGTCCATGGCGCCGAAGAAGTTGCTTTCGTCCTCGAGCTCCTTACGCCGCTCGCGGGCCTCGGTCTCGTCGATCAGCCCGGCCGACAGATCTGCATCGATCGCCATTTGCTTGCCGGGCATCGCATCCAAGCTGAATCGCGCCGCGACTTCTGCGATACGGCCCGAGCCCTTGGTGATCACGACGAAATTGACGATCACCAGGATCCCGAAAACGATGATCCCGATGACAAAGTTGCCGCCCATGACGAAGTTGCCGAACGCGGCGATGACCTGGCCGGCGGCATCCGATCCTTCATGGCCGTTCGACAGGATCAGACGGGTCGATGCCAGGTTCAGCGACAAGCGCAGCATCGTTGCGATCAACAGAATTGTCGGAAACGACGAGAATTCCAACGGCCGCGCAATGAACAGCACGGTCATCAAGGTCAGAACGGAAAAGGTGATCGACACGGCGAGGCTGAAATCCAACAGCCAAGTCGGCATCGGCAGAATCAGCACAACCAGGATGCCGACGACACCGAGCGCCAGCGCGATGTCGCCGCGCTCGCTCAACTTTCCGCCCAGCAGCTGGACGACGTCCGTCAGCCGTTGTCCACCGCCTTGAATGGCTGGGCTGTTAGTCTGATCAGCCAAGAAACCGGTACTCCGCCGCGTTCAATTCCAACCGTCTAAATAGTCAGAAAGCTCAACCCAGGATCCGCTCCAGGTCGCCTGGCGGCGGTACCGAAACACCGTCCTGGCTATACTGCTTGAGCTTGTTGCGCAGCGTTCGGATCGAGATTCCGAGGATATTGGCCGCATGGGTTCGGTTGCCGAACGTGTGTTTCAGCGTGTCCAGGATCAGGGAGCGTTCGACCTCGGCGACCGTTTGGCCCACCAGATTGCCCGCATCGGCGGTAGGCCGGTCGGCCTGTCCGCTGGCTTCGGCCGTTGCCAGGACGACTCCCGCATCGGCAGTGGCTGCTTCATCGGTCATCTGCGACGTCAACAGAATCGATTCCGGTTCGATACGGTTGTCCGCAGCCAGCAACACGGCGCGATGCATGGTGTTTTCCAGCTCGCGCACATTGCCTCGCCAGGTATGGCGCCGCAGCAAGGTCATGGCATTTTCGCTGATCTCGCAATCCGCCAAACCGTTGGCTTCCGAGTATTTTTTCGAAAAGTGTTCGGCCAGCAACGGAATATCGTCGGGGCGGTCGCGCAGAGACGGCACCACGATGTTCACCACGTTGAGCCGGAAGAACAGATCCTCACGGAAGTTGCCGGATTTCACTTCCTGCTCGAGATGGCGATTGGATGTAGCTAAAATCCGCACATTCACTTTGATCGGTTGGCTGCCGCCGACGCGATCGATTTCCCGCTCCTGAATGGCGCGCAACAGTTTGGCCTGGAGACGAGGGTGCATCTCGCTGATCTCGTCCAACAACAGCGTTCCACCGTCGGCTTCCTCGAACTTGCCGATGCGCCGTGCCATCGCCCCGGTAAACGAGCCTTTCTCATGGCCGAACAACTCGGACTCCAACAAATTCTCGGGAATTGCGGCGCAATTGACGGCTATGAACTGTTCCGATGATCGCTTGCTCTTTCGGTGAATGTGGCGAGCCATCAGTTCCTTGCCGGTGCCGCTTTCGCCGGTGATCAAGACAGAGGCATCCGATGGGGCGACCTTGTCGGCCATTTGCAGCACCTTCGCCATCGCCGGGTCGCGCGATAGGATCGTATGGCTGTCTTCGGCAACGGCAGCGAGAACGGCGGCAATCAGTTCGGCATCCGGGGGCAGGGGGATGTATTCCTGTGCGCCCGCGCGGATGGCGCGAACCGCCGACGCCGCATCGGTGCCGATCCCGCAGGCCACAACCGGCACGTGAATGCGCTCTGCCGTGACCTGATCGCAAAAGCGTTTGATGTCCAAATTGACATCGACCATGACCAAGTCGGCACCGCGTCCGGCCCGCAGCGCGGCGATGGCGCCTTCGGTCGTGTCGATGTTGGCAACCTTGGCGCCACGCTCGACCGCGATTTTCCCGGCCGCGCTGATATGGCCATTCAGCGTACCGACGATCAGAAGTCGCATGTATCTACCCTTGTTCCTCGAGATGAGCGTTGGAGATCATTTTCCAAATTGTCTTCTAGGTGCGCTCAGATTTGATGATCTCGGTCATCGTCACGCCCAACCTTTCCTCGACAACCACCACTTCGCCCCGAGCGACCAGGCGGTTGTTGACATAAATGTCGATTGCCTCACCGACACGTCTGTCCAGTTCGACGACGGCGCCGCGCCCCAGCTTCAAGAGCTGGTTGACTTGCATGTCCGTTGTTCCAAGAACCGCCGATATCTTGACGGGAATGTCGTAAATGGCTTCGAGTTCGGTTGCCTTTGCGAGTTGTCCGACGATGTCATCCTCGGACGTGTTCATCTCCAACTCGCCGAAATCGGCCGTTTCATCACTCATTGTTTCTTCCTACGCGGTCTGTGGGGCCGATTGCGTCGGCGAGGCCGGTGTCTCGGTTGGCCGTTTGGCTGCTGACGCAGCTTGTGGTTTCTGCTTTTTGACGGGGCGTGCGGCTGTGGCTTTGGCCGAAGGGTCCAAGGGGCCGATCGACCTGGTCAGCGCTGCCTCAAGCCCAGTCCAAAGGGTCTCGTAAATCCTCTCAACGCCACCGTCCCGCCAATCCAGGCGGACATCGCCCAGGTCCAGCTCTGGGTCGCCTTGGACCGAAACGGTACCGCTAAATCCCGATTGTTTGGCCAACTCCGTCATTTGCGTGGTGATCGATTCGCAAAGATCGTCGTGGACCTGTACCTTCAGCATCCTTGCCTCACCCGCATCGCCCAGGCGCTGGGCAACAAAGGCGCGGATCTCTTTTTCGGCGAGCTTGGTTCGCAAGGTCGGAAACAGTTTCCGAACCACGGCCATGGCAATGCCCAACGCATCTGAGGCGGCTTCGGCAATTTCATCGTTGCGATCCCGATCGATGCCCGCCAGCGCGTCGGCGATCTTCTCGAGGGATTGGGCTGTCTGGGTCTCGGCGCTGCTCTCGGCTTCCGTCCGACCCGCAGCCATCCCCTCATCGAAACCCGCCTTGCGGGCGGCTTCAACGGCCTCCTCATCAAAGGTCGGGGGTGGCTCTTCGGTTTCGTGAAGGGGTGTTTCCTCCGCCGACGAATCGCCGTTCTCGTCCGTCGCGGCCGCCTCGTCAGCCGGCTCGGTCTCTGAGGCACCGTCGTCCATGGCTGGCTCGCCATCGGGCGCTGCCAGGTCATCGGCTTGGGTATCAGTCCCGTCGGCGGCCGAAGAGGCTGAGCCAGCGATCGCGCCATCGACAAAAAGGGGCTTGAATTCGTCAACCTCGGCGTTCGACCGATCGGTCAGCGTATCGGTCAAATAGGGTTCGAACGGGTCGTCCGGTTGTGGCGGCGGTGGCTCAAAGGCGCCCTCATGTTCGTCAAAGCGCCGCTGGTCGAAGATCGACGAGCCGTTTTGCAGGGTGTCAGTAGACAAGGTCGTCGTCCTTGCCGTCGGAAATGACGATCTCGCCGCTGGCCGCCAAATCCTTGGCGACCTGGACCATCGCGACTTGGGCCTCGTCGACGTCCTTCAGCCTGACCGGTCCCATTGCGTCCATGTCGTCGGCCAGCAACCGGCCCGCGCGTTCGGACATGTTCGACAGGAAGAGTTCCTTCAGGCCGTCTGAGGCACCCTTGAGCGCCAGGGGCATTTTTTCCTTGTCGATGTGGCGCAACAGCGTTTGGATCGCACCCGGGTCCAGGCGGTTGAGGTCTTCGAAGGTGAACATCAGCGCCTTGATCTTCTCGGCACTGTCGCGGTTGCGCTCCTCCAGGGCAGCCAGAAACTTCGATTCCACGCTGCGTTCGAGATTGTTGAAAATCTCGGCCATCATCTCGTGGGAATCGCGGCGCGCCGTGCGGGCGAGGTTGGACATGAATTCCGTTCGCAGCGTTCGCTCGACATCCTCCAGCACGTCTTTTTGCACCGATTCCATGCGCAGCATGCGCATGATGACTTCCATGGAGAATGTCTCCGGCAACAGGCTCAGGACGCGGCCGGCATGGTCGGATCGGATCTTCGACAGCACAACCGCGACCGTTTGCGGGTATTCGTTTTTCAGATAGCTGGCGAGAACGGCCTCGTTCACGTTGGCCAGTTTTTCCCACATGTTACGACCGGCCGGACCTCGGATCTCCTCCATGATGGTCGAGACCTTATCCTGGTCCAGTACCTTCAACAGCAGGCGTTCCGTAGAATCCAACGTGCCGGTCAAGGCACCGCTGGAGGTCATCTGATCGGCAAATTCCAGACAGAGGCGCTCAACGATCGGCGCCGAAACCGCGCCTAGCGAGGCCATCGTCTGTGAGATTTCGCGCAGCTCGTCATCATCCATGAAGGTGAACAGCCGGGCGGCATGTTCTTCGCCCAGAGCCAACATCAAAATCGCTGCCTTTTCGCGGCCGCTTAGGCCGCGGTAGTCTTCGCGAACGCTTGACTCAGCCATCTACCAAGCTCCCGCCACGCTACACATCCTGAGTCAGCCAGACCCGCAGGACTTGGACCGATTCTTCAGGATGCTGTTCCACAATTTCGCCGACCTTGCGTATGGCCGATGCGCGAACCTGCCCTTCTACCTGGTTGACGTCGATAAGGGCGCCGGCATCCGGCGATTCGCCTTCCAACCCTTCCTCATCCAGGGACGGTCCGGCGAGCGCGCGCTGCAATCCCTGGCTCTGATCGGTCAACAACTTGTTGAGCTGCGTCTCGGAGTCGGATTCGGCATCACCTTCGCCGTCCAGCAACCGGCCGACGAGGGGGCGGACCACCAACAGAATTGTCAGCAGGGCGACGACGCCCAGCACGCCCATTTCAATAATCCGGAACAACTCCGGCTTGCTGAGGCCCAACAGTATGGGGCTGTCACCGATTTCGAATTGGTCGGCCCGATCGAAGGACATGTTGACCATTTCGATCTCATCGCCGCGGCCGACATCAAACCCAACCGTCCGCTCAACCAGCGCGCGCAGCTTCTCCATTTCCTCTTCACTGCGAGGCGTGTAAACCGGCGCGCCATCCTCGCTGACGGCGTGCACATCATCGATCAGGACAGCGATGGTCTGGCGCCTCACGATGCCCCGCTCGCGCACCGTGTTTTCGACGGTGCGGGACACCACGAAGTTGGTGATTTCCTCGCTTCGGTTGGCCAAATTCCGGGATGACGAGGCCGCGCCAGCCTCGTTGATGGCATCGATGGGCTCTAGCTCCGGCAGATTTTCATCCACCGAGACGGACGATCCACCACCCTCACCATCTTCTGAGGAGTTCTCCTCGTTTACGGTCTGTCGGGAGATTTCGACCTGACCGTTCGGGTCATAGCTTTCGGCATTGAGCGTGACGCGGTCGAAATCCATATCGACGGTGACCTGCGCCCGCACCCGACCATTGCCCACATGGGGAACAAGGATCGATTCGATCTTGTTTTCCAGCCGCTGTTCAAGGTCGCGCCTAATGCCCTCTGTATCGCGCAAGTCACCGACGTCGTCGTCGGTTCCCGCGCGTGGCGTCAGGATGCGGCCGAACTGATCGGTGACCGAGACGTTCTGCCGATCGAGTTCAGGAACGGCATGGGCGACAATATGTTGAATTGCGGAGATTTGTTCGTCGGCGATATCGCGACCCGACAAGTGTAGCAGTACCGAGGCGGTGGCCGTACGCCGCTCGCGGGCAAAGACCGGCCTTTCCGGCATAACGATATGAACTCTGGCGGAACGAACCTGATCAATGCTGCCAATTGTACGGGCCAGTTCGCCTTCCAGGGCACGAACGCGGCGCAATCGTTGTTCGAAGCTGGTGGTGCCGAAACTGCTGGACTGGTCGATGATCTCGTTGCCGAAGGTTCCGTTGGTCGGCAGCCCATCCGAAGCGAGGGCCAGCAGCAGCTCGTCTCGACGGTTATCGGGAACCATGATGGTTGAGCTGTCGGCGCCGATTTCGAAGGGAACGCTCAATTCCTGCAACCGGCTGGCGACCCGTCCACTGTCATAGGGATCAAGGTCTCGGTACAGCACCGTCATGGGGGTTGAGCCCATGCGGCCGATGATAAAAATGAAGAACGCGATCAGGATTACGCTCGTCCCGCCAAGGATGGCGAGACGCACAGGTCCCAATCTCTCCATAAGTTCCGAAAGCGCCGTCAAACCCTTAATTATCCTTAATAATTTCACCGACGCAGTTACGCGTGTTGCATCAGCGACGATAAGGATCGCAGGGTGAAAAGAGGGTTAAGCGGCCCGGCAGAATTTGCCTATTTGAACAGGGTGATCGACCATCTTAGTCGACCTTTCGGTCGGGGGCTAAATCGCCCGGCATTCGGGGGCGCCGCGAGGCAGGACGAAACGACTGAAGACGCGTCGTTCGCAGGGCTGCCGTTCCGCCGCGGTCCAGCAGCCGTTGCCACGACATCAACTCTTCAACCGTCAAACTGTAGCGTTCACAAGCTTCTTCGAGCGTCAACACGCCGGACCGTACGGCGGCCACAACGGCTGCTTTGCGCCGGCCGACCCATCGTTTGGTGTTCGGCGGCGGCAGATCGTCGAAATCAGGAGTGCCGCCCCTTTGCGGGGCGGATGTCGAGCGGATGTTCTTTGGGCGTGACATCGATAATCGGCTGCGCGGGTGAAGCAGTCCGACCTAGATAGGTGTGGCGTCTTGAAAAAGGGCTAATTGCGGCTGCCGATTCCAATTTTTATTTGCAATGCAATTCGCGAATTTTAATGATCATAAATGAAACATAAATCAATCGTAAGAAATCTCATCATCGTTCGGCGAAAATGAAGATCGTATATTTGCTGCTGGGTTCGACGATCGCCCCTGACGTCAACGGTTTCAAGCCGGCCGCGCGGGTGACGCACCGGGCCGATTCCAGACTGAAGGCGTGGTGGTGTTCTATGAAGAACTCTTCCCGGTGCGCTCCTTCGGAAAGTGCGCCTGGTCCATCAGGGACCTCGAAATAGATGACCCCGCCTTTGTCCAGGAAACTCGCGCTTCGTTGCAACAGCGCGACTGGATCGACGACGTGTTCAAGCACCTTGTTCAGCGTGACGAAATCGAACGGTCCGATCGTACCGTCCTTGATTTTGAAGATATCGGCTTCAATGACCTCGATGCCCAAGCGTTCGCGCATATGCCGTGCGGCATGGGGATCCGGGTCGATGGCCGATGGCGCCCAGCCTAACTCTTTGATTGCACTGGGAAAGATACCCAGGCCGGCCCCGATATCCAGCAGGCGAAGGGGGCGCCCGGTTCGGCCGGTTCGCCTTGCGAAGTCGGCGATGCGCGTCACCCGGCCCACATTGTCGGACTGTTCCGGTTTCAGCGCCTTGATGCGGTCGAAGGTTTTCGCGATGCCCTCATAGCCGCCATAGGTCGCCTCGACGTAGGCGCCATCATAAAGGAATCCTAGATCGATTTCGTGGCAGCCGTGAAAATGCCCGCAAGCGGGGCACTGATAATAGGCCCTCCGATAGGATTCCTTCGGCAGCGGGAAGGGGGTCTCGCCCTGTGGCGGTTCGGCGTATGAGAGGGTGGGCAACCAGGTTTCGCCCCCGCAGAAGCAGTGTTCCGCCAGCGCGAGACTCATGACCAGTCCCACCCTTCAACAAGGAAGTCGCGCAAACGCCAGACACCGTCGGAATTTTCCCAGATGTCCGGATTGCGGAATGTTTCGGCGATTTCGAAGAACCGGTCGGTGGTAATGCCGGTAAATCCGCAGAACGACTCGATGTCCGCGACCGGCGGCGATGCCCCCGTGTCCCGCGCGATGTCGATCGCTTTTTCCCGGTCAAGCCTTCCGTTGCGGATTTCAAGCGACAGGTTGTCGAACAGTCGGGTGAAGCCGAACTTGTGCCACTTCAGCCAGTGATGGATTGAAATGAAGTCATCGTCGATATCGGCAAAATCATATAGCCCGGTTCGTGCCTTGCCGTCATTGGCTTGAAATCCAAGGGATTTCGCGGCTTCGGCGATTTTCAGGGGATCCCATTCGAGATAGTGCCCCAAAAAAACGGCCCGCACACCGTTGGCCTCGAGAGTCGCATCATCGGGGCCGAAATAGGCAACCAAATCCTTGGCTGACAGGTCCCGGTCAATCCAGTCGGCAGCGGTTGTGCCGTGGGTCACGCCGTGTCGGTTCAACCAAGCCCGATCCAATTTGAAGCCGGTCAACGCCTCGTCGGTCGAACCATACTCAAACGCGCTGTTCTCGCCCCAGACGATCAACGGAATGGAAAACCGCACCGCGATGCTCAAGGGAATGTTGAACAGGGCCATATGCATCGGCACCCCGGTGGCGCCGAACCGTTCATAGGCTTTGAGCAGGAATTTCGCCTCGACCTTGGGGCTGATCTGGTAGTCGATATGGTCGACCCCAAGCGAGATCAGATTCTCCAGATTGCGCCTGCCGATCTCCGTCCGCGATGGCGGCTTCCACGTGACCGCCAGCGGCTTTAGTCCCAGCTTCAGACACTCTCCAACCTGCCAGGTGCTGTCTTTCCCACCGCTGACCGGGATCAGACAATCATAGCCGCCTGCGCTGGCCTTGGCGTTGGCGGCCACCGCTTTCAGGTCTTCGGCGCGGGCGGCCCAATCGATGGTTGGCTTGCTGGCATGGGCGTGACAAGCGTTGCAGACTCCGTCCGGGCCGATGATCAGGTTTGGCCTGGTATCGGGTAGAACGCACCGGCGACACCAAGTGACGGCTGGCCGATCCGACCGATCGTGTTTCTCGGCGATGCTGACGCTGGCAAGGGCCATCTTTGACGCTCCGTGCTGCCACCGGGCGGTGGCGACGTTTGTTTACCTTGGGCGTCGTTTTTGCCGCTGTCTTGGTTAAGGAAAGACCAATGAAACCAGCGCTTTCCATCGGCCGGTTCCGTTGGGTGGCTGGATCTGCCGGCTGAATTTGCCGGGCATTAGTTGCCGACGGTCGGCAGTATTTTCCCAGTTCGGCAAATCTTTCCCATCAAACCAGACCAGCCGGCGGCTGAACTGGGTAGAAGGTTTCCGTCCATTGGGAAAAATCTGCACGTCAAAAGGCAGCAATTCCCTGGCGTCTTGAACGCCTGCCTCTCCGGCCGTCTCCGACAGCGGCTCGGGGGGCATGTTGGTTGCAGACCCTTTGGCCCCCGCAGGTGAAAGCGCCTGCGCACGGCTCCCCGAAATGGGGGGTTGGACATGAAACATGTCGCTAACCAACTCTAAACGGAGTTTACCAAATGTCGGATGTTTCCCTTACTTCGTCTGTAAGGACCAACCTGCTTCTTCTGCAGAACACTCAGACCTCGATTGATCGCACCCAGACCAGACTGGCCACGGGTAATAAGATCAACAGCGCGATCGACGGTCCGCAAAGCTTCTTTGCGGCACAGGGTCTGAACCAGCGTGCAGGGGACTTGTTGTTCCTGAAGGACGGCTTGGGTCAGGCAATCAGCACGATTAACGCTGCGGACGCCGCCGTGACGGCGATCGAAGAACTGGTGGAGCAGGCTCGCGGTATCGCGCAGTCGGCTCGTAACGCGCAAGGGGATGACGAAGCGGCGGTGACCGAACGTCAGAGCCTGTCGGATCAGTTCAACGCCATCATCTCCCAAGTCAACGACTTGACCAAAGATGCCAGCTATGCCGGCCGGAACCTGACCATCGGTAACGGACGGGTGCTGGGTGCTGACGAAAGCACGGTCAACACGGTCAACTCGATCGTCGGTGTTTCCAACGCTCGGGTGACCAATGTTGCCGAGGTCGACAGCTACAACATCGAAGTCACGGGCACCGGTCAAATCACCGGTGATGCCGATGACATCGCCAAGGCAGCCGAGGAACGTGGCCTGAGCCAGGTCTCGATCACCGGCTTCCAGTCCGCCACCAGCGGCAACTTCGATGACATCGAAATCGAAGTGTTCGGCGGTGCTGGTGAGGACAAGTCGATCACCGTGACCGAGGGTGATGAATCCTCGACTCAGGTGTTCTCACGGGCTGACCTGCTCAATGCCGACGGTCGTTTCTCCTACTCCTTCGCATCAGGGACCAACGTCACGTTTGACGTGAACCTGACAAAGATCGAGGCGGTTCCGAAAACGGCTGGTGAAGGCACCTCGCTGATCGAAAAGAAAGTCGATCTGCAGGTGAAAGTGCAGGAAGGCTACAACGCCACCACCAGTTCCGGTTCGCGGGTCATAAATCGTGACGCCACGAATGCGCTTGGTGCGGGCAAACTGGCCAATGGCGAGAACGCTTTCGTGTTCGGCAACTCGACCGTCCGACTGGACATCGACGAGCGCACGATCCTGACGTCCTCGACCTATTCGTCTTCCGTCAGCGGTTCGTACGACTATGGCGCCGCCGCCATCGTCGGCGCGGCCACCTTGACGGGCACCGTCGATGCTGGGGCTTCGCAAAGCTATGCGTTGACCGCTGAGCGTGTCGCCGGTGTTGACGATCTGGCCGCGACGCGGGCTGCGACGACCGACAATGCCGCCGCGATTGCTGAGCAGTTCCAGACCTTTACCGTCTCCATCACCGGTGGTGTCGGTACGGGTAACACGGCGACGCTCGACATCAACGGCACGACGGTCACCGTCAACAGCGGTGCCAACTCCGCTGTTGTCGCTTCCGCTCTTGCGGTGGCGATCAATGCCACGACGGCCTTTACGGGTCTGATCACGGCATCGGCGACCAACGGTGTTGTCACCTTGATCTCCGACGTCAGCTCGGCCGACTTTACCGTTGGAACGAGCTTGGGCGGCACAACGACAACGGCATCGGCTGTGATCGCACAGACAGCCGCGAACGTTGCGCCAGTCGCTGCGACCGCGCAGGTCGATACGTTCACCTACACTGGCTCTGCCGAAGAAGGTGAGATTATCGGCTTGATCGTCGAGGGCACCAGTTACGAGTACACGGTATCGTCTACCGACACCTTGTCCTCCGCGCTGACCAGCCTGGCCAATCAGGTCACCATCGGCCAGACGGGCGTTGTCTCCGCGGCAGCGAACGTCACCTCAGCCGGTGTTGCCACGATCTCCCTGACGGCTGTCACAGCCGGCACGGGGTTCACGGCTTCTTCCAACATCGTCAACTTGGAAGAAACCTTCGATGTGTCGTTGACCAATGGAAACTCCACGGTTCAGAAACGCGTTTCTGGCCAGGGAATCCAGAATGTGACGTTCAGCTCGCCGCAGGCGCAGCGGAATGTTCTCAGCTTCAACACCCAGGCGGCCCTGACAAGTGGTCAGACTGCCCAGGTGACGATTGGTGGAACGACGGTTACGGCGCAAGCCGCCACGGCCGGACTGTCCGGTGTTGCGATCGCCTCAGCCCTGGTTACGGCGATTAACGCGAACGCGACGCTTGGTCCGACGGTTACCGCTTCTGTGGGCGCCAACGGCTTCTCGATCGAGCTGGTGTCCGATACGGCGGGAACCGCCATCGGTGCGATCTCAGCGTCGACAGGGACGTTAGACCTGGTCAACGAGGTTGTCGATCCGAACGTCGCCACGCAGTTTGGTGACGGCGTTACGGCGGTAACCCTCGATCTGTCGATTGCCGAACTTGGCCGTGCGACCACTGGTGACAGCACCAATGGTGCCTACACGGCGCGGTTCGACGTCGTGGGTGCCCAGACGGGCCGGTCCGAGGTCCTGACCTCGACCCAGCTTGTCGGCGGTTCGACGGCCAACAACGTCCGTGTCCAGTTCAACGAGCGGAACACCTCCGACATCATCGTTGAATCGGTCAACATCCAGACCGACGGTCTGGGTCTGCGTCTCGACGAAGCCGCGAACGAGTTCCGCGACTTCTCGGACATCGACAAGGCCCTGGCCAACCTGGACTTCGCCCGCAGCGAGCTGCGGTCGGCGGCCGCCTCCTTCGGTACGAACCTGAACATCATTCAGACGCGTGAAACTTTCACCGTCGAGTTCTCGAACGTGCTGCAAGAAGGTGCCGACAAACTGACACTGGCCGACCAGAACGAGGAAGGCGCCAAGCTCCTGTCGCTGCAGACGCGGCAGCAGTTGGGCACCATCTCGCTCTCGATCGCAAACCAGAGCCAGCAGGCCATCCTGCGGCTATTCTAAGCCTCCTCTCAGGCTTAGCGACTTCGAACCGGGTGGCGGACCTTCCGCCACCCGGTTTTTTTCTGTCCGATTAGCGAACCGCTAACCAACAACGGCCATCGTGGGCTCGGACCAAATCAAGCGCGGGCCCTGTTATGGCGTTGAAGATCGAGCTTAAGGAAGGCGAGAAGGTCGTGGTTAACGGCGCGGTGTTCGCCGTGCGCCCGCGGGGCAAAGGCGCGGACCTGCTGATCCTCAATCAAGCCAAGATCCTTCGGGCGCGCGAGATCATCAAAGAAGAAGAAATCGACTGTCTGGAAAAGAAGCTCTACTTCGCCATTCAGCTTCTTTACTTGTTCCCCGAAGATTCCGACAAGGCCGCCGATACGCTGCCCGGCTTGTTGGCCGACCTGGCATCCGCCAACCCGGATATGGACGAACAAATCAATCGCATTGCGCGGTTTATTAACGAAGGCCGGCTATATAATGCACTGAAACTCGCCGGAAAATTGGTGAAAGGGCAACTTCCCGAAGTCGCCTGAATCCATCCGTCCGGTGGTCGCTGACGGAGGGGCATCTTTAGTGTCGAGTCAAGCTTACGCCAGCGCCGCGGCGCGCGCGGGACGGCCGAGTCCCGATGCCGATCCCAGGGAAATCGATGCCTGGGCCCTTGGCCAGGCGGCGTCCAAACTGATGGCTGCGATGAACGAGCCGGCCAACATTGCGGCCCTGCAGGAAGCGATCAGCACCAACCAGCGCCTATGGACCATCTTTCAGGCGGATGTGTCCGGCGAGAATTGTGCGATGCCGCTCGATCTGCGCAAGAACATCCTTCAGCTCTCGCTTTACGTCGACAAACAATCGATGGACCGGCTTGTGGATCAAGACGCCAGCAAGCTGCGCATTCTAGTCGACATCAACGTCAATTTGGCGGCGGCCCTCCGGGAAAGCCAGAAATCCGGGGAACCGATCAAGCCCGTCCAGGTCGCCCCCAGCAATGTCGCGACCGGCGTGACCGTTTCGGTCTAACCGGCCTGCGTTGGAGAAAACGACATGAGTGACATCTCTTCAACGAGTTCAGCTTCGCTCCTGTCGTCCATCAGTCAGCAGATCTCCGACTTGTCGGATGATCTTCGAAACACCGGCCAATCAAGTGAAGACGAGGCAAAGGACGTCTTTGTTTTCCAAAAAAACACGTCGGATGTCATCAACGACAGCGTCCTGCTGTCCCGTGATATCGGTGTTCTGATCAAGAACAACTCCCGCCTTAACGTCATCACCAACTTCCAGGCGGACGAACAGGCCGATCATTTCAGCTTCCGTGTAACCAGGAGCGGCGAACTGAAGCTCAAATCGGTTAGCCAGTTAGATTTTCAGATCGACGCGCCCGAGAAACCGCCTACTGACATATCCCTAAGCGGCGGGACGGTTTACCGGTATGCCGAGGACGACACGGTCGTCGCAACGCTGAATGCGGATGACCCAGACCAGGGCGATTCGTTCACCTATGCGATCGTCAATGAAAAGGGCGATCCGGTTGCTGATTCGAATTTCAAGATTGTCGATGATCAGATCCAGTTGAAGGCCGGGAACACGCTCTCCACCGACCAGGACAACGTCCATAAACTGCGTGTACGAGCCAAGGACACGGGCGGCAATACCTATGTCGAGGAAGTCTTCATCCGCGTGTCGAATTCCAGGAACTTCACCACGATCGATGAAGCGGTTCCGAAAGAGCCGGTGAATTTTCGGATCCAGCTCTACACCCAGAGCCGCAAGCTCATTGCGGACAATGAAGGCGACACCGACGAGCTGAGAAAGGCGTTCGCCGAGCTGGCAGAGGGGACGTTTGAAGCCGATGCCGGCAACTATGTGGTGAAGGTGTCGCGGGCGGAACAAGATGATGGGCAAGAGGAAATCCAGTACGCCCTTTCGCTTAGCCAGGGTGATTTCAAAAACGACTTCGACACCGTCGAACAACCGTTTGCCCCGGATGCCCAGCCAGCGTCATTTCTGGAAGCTTCGGGTGCCACGACTGAGTTGCTGGACAGCCTGAACGAAGGACTGGCGTTCTTCGGGAACCTGCCACCTCTTGGTCAAAGCGGCACGGACAAGCTGCTTGGTGCCATGACGGACCTGTTCGTCTGACGTTTTTTGAGCTGGGATTGATGGCATGTGTGGATTTGCCGGCTACCTAGGGCATCGCCCGCCTGCGGACAACAGGGTTGAGGCAGCGCTTGCCAAGCTGGGGCCAAGGGGCCCAGACGGAAAAGGTGTCTGGCGTGGCCGGCTGGGTAACCATCATCTGACGCTGATCCACACCCGCCTGGCTATCGTCGATCTCGACCCCCGGGCGAACCAGCCCTTCGAAGATGACGGCCTGGTCATCGCCTACAATGGCGAGATCTACAATCACGCCGATCTGCGCGATGAACTGACAGCCTTGGGTGACCGGTTTCGCACCCTATCGGATACGGAAGTGATCCTGAAGGCCTACCGCCGGTGGGGCAGAGGGTGTGTCGACCGTTTCGAAGGCATGTGGGCTTTCGCCTTGGCGGACATTCCGCGCGGCGAATTGTTCATTTCCCGTGATCGTTTCGGCGAGAAACCTTTCCGCTACCGCCAAGCCGATGGTGGTCTGACCTTCGGCAGCACTCTTGGTGCGATTGAAGCGCTGGATGGTGCCGCGGCAACGGTCGATAGCGCGCAGATCCGGCGCCTTCTGGTCAACGGCTACAAGTCGATCAACAAGGCCCGACGCAGTTTCTTCACCGATGTGCTCGACATGCCGGCTGCGCATCAAGCCATCGTGCGCAATCCCGATGTCGTACACCCTGAACCCTATTGGCGCCTTGCCCACGTGCCAGAGCAGATGAGTGAGCAAGAAGCGGCCGAAGGCACCAGCCAACGGTTGATCCGAGCGCTGGGTCTGCGGCTTCGCGCCGATGTGCCAGTCGCTTTCTGCCTGTCCGGGGGGGTTGATTCCGGGACGTTGACGGGCATTGCCCTACGCCATTTCGGTTATGACACGCATGCCTTCTCGATCATTGATGAAGACCCGCGCTACGCCGAAGCCGAAAACATCGGGAAAGTCGTGGACGATCTCGGTTGCCCTGTCACCCGCATTCAGCCAGACCGGAGCGGTTTCTTCGACAGGCTAGACCGCCTGGTGACCGAGCGTGGGCGGCCTGTGGTCACCCTTAGCGCCTACATGGAAAACCATCTGGCGGAGGCGATCGCCGACCACGGTTTCAAGGTCGCCCTGACAGGTGTCGGCGCCGACGAGCTGTTCACCGGTTACTACGACCACTACGCCTTTTGGCTGGCTCAGCGGGCCGATAGCGTCATCTTTCCCGGACTGCTGGCCGATTGGCGCGAGAGCTACGGTGCCCATGTCCGCAACCCGTACCTTCGTGATCCCGAAGCGTTGGCGAACGATCTGGGTCAGCGCGGCCATATCTATCTTGGGGCCGAGACATTCGCCTCTTACCTGTGCGAGCCCTTCAGCGAGCCGTTTGTCGAACGGGCTTGGGCAACCGACACCCTGCGTAACCGCATGCTGAACGAGATTGGTGACGAGATCGTTCCCGTCATGTTGCAGGAAGGCGATGCCAATTTCATGGCCTGGTCAGTGGAAAACCGGGCGCCTTACCTCGACCGAGGGCTGGCAGAGTTCCTGTTTACGGTTCCGAGCGACTATCTCATTCGGGACGGGCTACCCAAATGGCTGTTGCGCAAGGCGGCCGAAGGGTTCCTGGTCGACGATGTCCGGCTCAACAACCGGAAATACGGATTCAACCTGTCGCTCGCCAACTTGCTCGACCCGGCAGATCCGCGCACGCGGGACCGCATCTTGTCACTTCAGGGCATCTACGATGTCGTCGAACGGTCGGCGGTCGAGGCCCTCCTGAAGGAAGCATCTTGGCCGAACAGCGTTCAGAAGTTCTTGTTCAATACCATTTCGGCGGGGCTTTTCCTGGACAGCCGAGGCTCGGAGCGCGTACCCGAGAAGGAACGTCTGGTCGCCTAGCCCTAGCAGCGGGTTCCGTACTGCCATGAAGATGAAGCCGATAGACCCCCCTCGCAAATTCGCAGTCGGGCAGGGCGGATCAGTTACGATAAGTCACATGGCCGACATCGATTTGGCCCCGGACGAACAAGTCACGTTTCGGACGGAGGGTGGAGCGGAGACAGACGTCGCTCGAAAATCCTGGGGGTTCTACGCCACCGGTTCACTCAACGGGCGGCTACCGCAATGTGGATTACGCCCGGCGCTGGTTCGCAACGAACAGGGCCGGCTGTATCTGATGCTGGTCGAAAACGGCCACGAGACCGATTTTGACGCCTATTGCCGGGATGAACGGCAAACCGTGCTTTTCTGGCTCGACGGCTCGCAGGACTTACCCTTTTGACTCTCGTCTGAGCCTAGGGCCGGATTTCCAAGATCCAACGCGATTGCAGGATACCAAGCCCGTTCGTGAAGTGCTGATTGCCGGCTTCGTCGCGGAAGGTCCAGGTCCGCACCGAGTCGCTGACATCGGGTTCCAGTTCGAACGGCATCTCGAACGGGATGAAACGGTGACGTCCCACGCCCAAACGCGTGTTCAAATAAGCGTTCACACGTTCAATGGCGAAAGTGTTGAAGGCGATTTCCCGTTCTTCGGGCGGACGTCCCAACCGGCGGAATTGCAGCCAAACATCGACCGGATAGGGGTTGAAGACGCCGAAGAAGTAGATGGCGCCGCCGGGCCGCGTCCAGTTCAGCGCGTTTTCGAAACAAGGGTCGATGTCTTCGAAGATGCTGTGGACGCCAAGATAGAGAGAGACGTCCAGGCTATCCGCCTCCATCAGCTCGTGATCGAGTGCCGATCCGATGAACAGGGATGATTTCGTCAGGCGGTCTTTTCCCCGTTCGATGTGTGCCGGCAGGATATCCCACCCGCGATATTCCGGACCTTCAAACCGGTTTTCCAGGTAATAGAGAAATTCGCCGGTGCCGCAGCCGACATCGCCGATCACCTTGCCTTCGCCGGCCAGCCCAGCCTCGTCGATCAGATCGGCTATTTGCTTGAAGGATTCCTTCGGTTTTTCGAAACGGTCATGCTCGAGATACACGGTCGTCTGCTGAGCTTGAGCGGTTCGAGCCATGATGCGCCTCCCTAGGGGTTCTTCGAATTGAGCCGTTGCCGTACTTGGTGGCACGCCGGCAACACCCCTCTTTTCAGCACGCGGCTCGTTAACACTTCGTTTACAAAGATCACCAGAACCTGGGTTTCGCTTCAAAAACGAACGAATCGACGGCGGGTTCATGAAGGGGATTGTCGTATTTGCGACGGGCGAGCGGGGTGTCGCGGTGGTCGAGCGCCTGCTGGCCGACGGTCACGAGGTGGCCAGCATTGTGGTGCCACCTGGGTCGTCGCCGCCCGGGCTGGCCGAACTCGCCAAGCGGGCCGGCTGCCACTTAAGCTCGCCGGAAAATATCAACTCACCGGTCTTTTTGGATCTGCTGTCCCACCAGGGCGTCGAACTGTCGATCGTTTCGGGATTTCCAACCATTTTTCGGCAATCACTGATCGGACTGCCGCGGCACGGAACCATCAACCTGCATGCCGGACGCCTGCCTGCCTATCGCGGCGGCTCACCGTTGCAATGGCAAGTGATCAATGGCGAGACCCAGGCCGGGATTAGCGTCATTCGCATGGACGAGGGCATCGATACCGGACCGATCCTGGCCGAGGCGAAATTCGATATTCCGCCGGATGCCGATATCACCGACCTGCAAGCATCGGCCAACCAGAGATTTGCCGAGTTGACGGCGCGCTGCGTGGGAGAAATTGCTGACGGCAACCTGACCGAGCGGGCCCAGGAAGGGCAGGCGCGTTACTGGCATCAGCGGATCCCCGCCGACGGCCGGCTGGATTTCTCCTCCATGACAGCAACTGACGCACATAACCTGGTCAGAGCGATCACGCGACCTTACCCCGGAGCGTTCGCTTTCTGGGGGCGACAAGTTGTCAGAGTTTGGAAGGCTGCGGTTGCCCCGCTGGATATGGGCGGTGTCCCAGGGCGGGTCGTCTGGTTGCAGGGCGAGGGACCCTACATCATCTGCAAGTCGGGCGCGATCTTGGCTGCCGAATACAAGATCGAAGGCGAAGACGACAGGCTAAGGAGCGGTGTGAGGCTGATGTAAGCGCCTAAGCGGCAGCGCTTTCGAACTGAGAGTCATCGAACAGATCAGCCTTCTTAACGGGGCGCGTCAGGCGACGGCCGATGATCAACTCCTCGTCGCCGGGCGCCATGCCCGATCCAGGCCGGATCCACATCAAATCGCCAGCCTCGATCACGTGGCCGGCCGGCAGGTCTTGGACAGCGGCGATCGACCGGCGCATGGCCGTTTCCGCCTCCAACTCGCTTTGCCGGGGTTCCTTGCGTCCATCGCCCAGCATGACCTCCGTTGCCCGGATCAAGGCGACCATCTCAGCCAGCTCGTTGGGATCGGCGGAAAGCGCATGATCGCGAAAATCCGAATAGGCCTTATCGAGTGTGAAATGCTTTTCGACAATCCGCGCGCCAACGGCGACGGCTGCCACCGGGGCGGCAATGCCAAGAGTGTGATCGGAATACCCCACGGTGTAGTCAAAGCTGGCAGCCAAGGTGCCGATTGCGCGCAAATTGGCGTCACCGGGCAAGGTGGGATAAGAGGACACACAATGCAAAATGGCCAGCGGATGAGTGCCCTTGGCCGACCGGCCGGCCTTTTCGATGACATCCACCGCTTTCCGAACGACGCCCAGGTCGGCCAATCCGGTCGACAGGATGACCGGCTTGGCACAGGCACCGGCATGGCGCAGCAGCGGCACGAAGGTGTTGTCGCCGGAGGCGATCTTTATCGCATCGACGATGGGGCCCAGAAACCGGGCGCTTTCCATGTCCAGCGGTGTCGAAATGAAGGCCAGTCCGGCATCATGGGCGGCATCGCGTAGCGTCAGGAAACCGTTCTCGCCCAACTCAAACCGCTTCATGCGCTCATGGCGGGCGGCATCTGCCGGGCTGACGAACAGGTCGGCCTTCGCGGTTTGAAACTTGACCGCATCCGCACCGGCCTCGGCGGCCAGCCGGACCAGATCAAGGGCAACGTTCAAATCGCCTTCGTGATTGTTGCCGATTTCGGCGATCACGAAGACCTGTTTGCTGAGCGAGGCCGAGCCGATTTTCATGGCGAGCGCTCCAATCAGGCCGTCACGAGCCGCAGCGATCTCTCCGGTTTGAAGTCCGATGCCTCGATGAATTCCGTCGGCGGCTGGTTCATCAATCCCCAGTTCTTCAAGTACCAGCCGACATATTCGGGGAAGCCGCGTTCCAGCGCCCAGGAGGGCGTGTAGCCGATCAGGTCGCGTGCCTTGTCGATCGACAACGTGCCGCGTTCGGGCATCAGCTTGTCGCGATCACGGTGACGGATCTCGACGTCCGGCAGGATTTCTCCCAGAATTTCCGCCATCTGCATGATGGAGCGGGCCCCGCCATACGTGATGTTGAAGATCTCGTTCTCGCCTTTGGGGCTCTCGATGGCCAGGCGCACCCCGTCCACCAGATCGCGGATATAGGTGAAGTCCAGCTTGTCCGAGCCATCGCCATTGATGGTCAGCGGGATACCCTGCATCGCATTCTCGACCAGCGCCTGGCCAACCCGCCGCGAAACGCAGCGCTCCCCATAAAGGGCGGAAGGCCGGATGATCGTGTAGGGCAGGCCGAAGACCTCGCCATAGGCCTTGACCATCTTTTCGCCGGCGAACTTGAGGGCGCCGTAAATGCCCATCGGATCGCAAGGTTGATCTTCATGGGCTTCGGCACCCTTGAAGTTGCCGTAGACCATGGAGGAAGAGAAGAAGACGAACCGCTGCACGCAAGCGTTGGAGGAACGGCTGGCATCCAGGGCGTTTTCCAACGTCCTGAGGGAATGGTCGAAGGTTGAGTAGGGATCCTTGTTCGACCGGTTGGCATGGGCGACGGCGGCCAGTTGAACGACCACGTCGGGTTGGATCTGGTCGATCAAGGCGCAAACATCGTGATATTCCCGCGCATCAAGCCGAGAATGCTCGACCCCCGCTGCGGCCAGCAGATCCAACCGCTGGGCAATGAAATTCAAGTAACGCGAGGCGTTCGTATCGCTGGCCTGGCGCGCCTGATACTCAAAATAATTGTTAACGATCAGCGCATCGGCGACCGTGACCCGCGCGCCGCGCGAGGCGAGATCCAGGGCCAGGTTGTGACCGATAAAGCCGGCGCCGCCGATCAGAAGATATCGTTTTCCCGTCAGAGATTTGCGGTCAGCGGCTCGTGCTTGGATGGTTTCGGACATGAATAAGGGCCTCTTTCAAGCCTTGGACGATCATCGCCATATCGTCCTCGGTTAAGTGGGGCCCTACGGGGAGCGCGATAGAGCGTTCGCTGATCGACTGGGCCACCGGGTATGGCTGCCATTTTTCGCCCAGCGAATACTTATAATAAGTTAAGTTAGGAACTGGTCCAGGGTAATAAATACTGGTGCCAATTCCAATATTCTTAAGAAATTCCATAATGGCTGAACGGTCATTCATCAATTCTTCATTCAGCATCACGGACAGGCAGTAATAGCTGCTCTGGAAGGGGCCGTGGGTCGATTGAAACAGCGTGATTTCATCGATGTCACGCAGACCCTTTTCGAGAGCTTCGTAGTTTGCGCGACGGGTGGCCAGGAACTGTTCAAGCTTGCCGACCTGCACTTGCCCCATCGCGGCGGAGATTTCGTTCATGCGGTAGTTGAATCCCAGCCGCGGCACGTCGTACTGACCGGGAACATGACGCTGGGAATGGGTGCGGTCCACACCGAATGCCCTTAGGCCGCGCAATGCTTCCGCCAAAGCCGCGTCATTGGTCGTGACCATGCCGCCTTCGGCTGTGGTCAAGTGCTTAACCGGGTAGAACGAAAAACAGCCCGCGTCGCCGAGCAGTCCGGCATGCACGCCGCGGTAGCGGGTGCCAACCGCCAGTGCCGCGTCCTCCAGCACCTTGAGGTCATATTTCTTCGCAATGGCGTTTACCCGGTCCATGTCCACCGGCATGCCAAGGTAGTGGACGACGCTGATGGCCTTTGTGCGCTCGGTGATGGCGGGTTCGATCAGATCGATGTCGATGTTGCCGGTAATCGGTTCCGCATCGACAAAAACGGGTGACGCGCCGGTCAGCGCGACGGCATGAGCCGTCGCGGTGTGAGTTTGGGCCGGCACGATAACTTCGTCGCCGGGTTTCAGCCCCAGGGCGAAATGGAATAGATGCAGGCCGGCGGTGCAGGAGCTGACGCTGATCGCCTCACCGCCCCCGACAAAGTCGGAAAACGCCTCCTCGAACTGGGCAGCGCGGGGCCCGTGGACCAGGATATGGCCCGACAGAACGTCCATGACGGCCTGCTTTTCCTCATCGCCCAGCATTGGCCGGCCGAAGGGGATGGAGACGCGCTTTTCGATGAGGCCCATGACAAAGATTCCCCCGCTACAAATACTCAACCGGATGGGTGCCGCCCTGATGGGCGGCCTGTTCGATGGCAAAACAAACGGACAGGCTGCGGAAGACATCGTCCACTCTGACGGACGGTTCGCCCTGGCCCTGGATCGAGGCCACGAAGGACGGAATGGCATCCCCCTTGGCCGCGAACGGATATCGGGTGTCCAGCCGGTCGGGTTCGGTATCGGGATCGCGGCTGCGGTAGAGGGCAGCCGGTCCCGGGTCGTTAAAGAAGGTGCCTTGTGTTCCAAAGACGGACAGGGCGTGGAAATGCGGCCGGACACAGCCGTAGTTGCTGGCGATTTGGCCAATTGCCCCACTCTTGAACCGCACGCTGGCGGTCACGCAGTCAAAATTTGCGTGCGGCGATCCTTCACCGGCTATGCGGTTGCCAATGGCCGAGACCTCGATGATCGGATCGTCGGTCAGCCACATGGCCAAATCGATCATGTGAATGCCGCCGCCGAGCACGACGCTATGGCCGGGCATCCTGCCGCGCCAGCCTTCGATCAGCTTGCTCAAGCGGCCGTAGTGATAGCTGGCCTCGAGCGCATAAACCCGGCCCAGCTCGCCCGCCTGAATGCGGGCTCGCAGATCGACGAACCGGGGCACTTTACGCAGGATCAGGTTGGAGGACAGGCGCAGGTCGGGGCGGTTCGCCAGCCGTTCTCGCACGGCCCGCGCATGCTCGACCGACAGCACCATCGGCTTTTCGACGAACACATGTTTGCCGGCATCGAGCGCACCCATGATTTGCGGGAAATGGGCATCGTCATAGCTGGCAATGGACACAACTTGGATATCGGGATCGGTCAGCACCTCCTCGGCGTGGGCGGTGATCCGCCGGCCGGGATAGCGCCGCGCTGCCATGTCGCGCTTCTGCTCATCGATGTCGCACAGGGCGACGACCTGCGCGGCCGCATTGGCCTCGTATCCTTCGATGTGTCGCTCGCCGACCCCCAGCCCGATGATCGCCGCGTTCAGCACGCGCGCCTCACGCCGCGTTGATGGCTGGCAGCCCGCCGATCTGGCTGGCCAGCGGGATCGTCCAATGCGGTCCGGGCAGGCTGTTCAACCGGTCGGCGAACAGGTCCAGATCGGCCGGCTCATCGACCGCCATCTTGTAGGCGGACCAATCTTCATCCGCCTCGAAATTGATGATGTCGAAGCGATCCGCCTGGGCATAGAGAAACTGGGTCACGTGTTCCCGATGCTCCGGCGTGGAGGCGCTGCTGACGGCTTCGCGAAAACAGGCGGTGTTGATGACTTCCACCGATTGACCGGCGGGGAACGACCTTGGGAACAAGTTGGTGACCAGATCCGGACGGCGTTTCCAAAACAGCTCGATCGCGCGATCGATCAGGCGGTGATCCAGCAAGGGGCTGTCGCCACAGACCCGAACGAATTGCGCCGCGCCGATATGGTCGGCGGCCATCAAAAACCGTCCCATTACGTCGTCGAGCGGCCCGCGCACGCATTGAATACCGACGGCCTCGCAGTAAGCGGCGATGGGATCGTCGCTGGGCTCCGCAGAACTGGCGACAACGATCGGGCCGCCATTGCGGCAGTGTCCCAAACTTTCGATCAAATAGGACAGCAGCGGTCGACCGGCGACCGGCTTCAGCACCTTACCCGGCAGGCGGGCCGAACTCATGCGCGCCTGGACAATGATCGGCGTGACGGTTGGGCCATACTCAGCTGGCATTGACCGCCTCTTGTGGCATCTCATTCAGACGTTCGGCCAATCCGACAGCCATGCGCTGCATCACGTCGCGCCATGGTTCGTTCCAATGGCCATACCAAAGCACGCCGTTTGGTTGCAGCCAGGGATGGGCGACGGGCGGTTGCCCCGGTTTGGAGCCGCGCGCTTCAAACCGCCAGGTCTCCACGCCCAGGGCGCCGGCCATCTGCGCCACGGCGGTACCGGCCGTCACCACCAGATCCAAACCTGCCGTCATCGCGGCCGTTTCATCGAGATCGTCGAACTGATCGACTTCTTTGAAATCATGGATGTGGAAGCCTGTCCGCGCCTCGAATTCGGCCAGTTCCTTGGAACAGTCGTCGTACTGCAAGCTGACGAAATGGGTGTCCGGCAACTCGAACAGGGGTATCAGGTCATCCAGATCCGCATAGGCGAAGTTGCGGCGGGCATTGCGCATGCCTGACCGCCAGCAGATACCGATTTTGGTGCCGGCGCCCAGACCACCGATCCGGTCGCGCCAGCCTTTGGCCCGGAAGGGATCAGGCTGCAAGTAGGCGTACCGTTCTTCGGGATTTGACCGCAGGCCGAAAAACGCGGGCAGGTCGCCGGCTGGCATCTGAAAGTCCGCATCGCATCGGCCGATATCCCGGCTGAAATCTTCCGGCAGGATCGTCGCGTCCGGGAAAGACCGTTCGAACAGAGGAACCAGTTTCGGCTTTGCCTCGATGATGCATCGAGCGCCAAGCGAGATGACATCATGGTACCATTCGGCAAAGCGTAACTCGTCACCCACGCCCTGCTCGCGCCAGATCATGATCGATCGGCCAGCCAAGTCCTGGCCTTGCCAACGTGGCATCGGCGGCTTTCGGGCCGGCTGGCGCGTCTTGGCGTCAAAACCGAATTCGTAGAGACCAATTCCTTGTTGGAAGTCGCCTATGTCCAACAGATTGAGCGCCATGTTCCACAAGGTTTTTGCGTTCGGGTTCATTTCCTGCGACCGGGCAAGGTGCAGGTTTGCCTCGCGCTTCTTGCCCAGGCGCATCAAGACAGTGGCAAGATTGTTGTGCGCTTCGAACATATTCGGGGACAGCTCAACCGCCTTGCGGGAGTGTTTTTCCGCAAGTTCCAGTTGGCCCAGCAAATCATAGGCATGCCCCAACATGGTGTGGGCATGGGCATAGTCGGGATCGATTGAGATGGATTTCTTGTAATCCTCAATCGCCTCGTCGATCTGCTCCATGGATTTTAGGGCGTTGCCCCGGTTCAGGTAGGCGCCTCTACCGTTTGGATTCAGCGCAATGGCCTGTTCCGAGACGGCCTTCGCCTCAGCGTACTGATCTTTGTCGTTCAGGGCTGCCGCCAGGTTGGTCAACGCATCCGCATTGACCGGATCCAGCGCCAGCGACCGCTCATAAGAACTGATCGCCAGGTCGAGGTTCCCGGCCGCATAGGCGACGACCCCGAAATTCGAGTGAAAGGATGGATCGTCATCCCGCAGGGTCAGAGACCGGCCAACAATCGGTAAGGCGGTCGCGGCGTCGCCTTGGTAGTAGAGCGACATGCCCAGATAATGAACCGCCTGTGCGTTGTTGGGTTCCTGCTCAACGGCCTGGCGAAGCATTTGTTCGCCGCCGGCATGGTTGCCTTTTTGCAATTCGGCAACGGCCGTCGCCAACAGGGGAGCAACGACGGAATGAGGTTGTGGGTGTGCGTTGGTTTGGCCTGCCGAGACCGGACTGATTGGCCGTTTTGAAGCTTTTTGCGCGGCGCGCCGCTGTTTACGATTCATCTGATCGGTCTAACCGGTTTGCGTACTCAATGCCGGCAGACTAGGCGCTGAAGAAGCGCATAAACTCGACCATGACGGCCTGCCAAAGAACCAGATTGTCCTTCAAGGCGAGCGGGGAAAGCCCATCAAGCTGGATGTCCATTTTGACGAACACTTTCTCCGGATCGACCAACGCGGCTGTGCCGAAGCGCTTTCGGTGTTCCAGTCGTTGATCCTTTCTAGACCGATCGGCGCATCCAGCTCGAACAGCGCGATCAGCTGCAGGCTTTCATAACTGCCGTCCGCATCTTCGCTGCCGGTGAAGAACGCGATATCGAAACTCGCGCCATTCAAGGCAACACGAATCCGGGGGGATCCTTCCGCCCCGGTCGCGAGTTCGGCGTTGTATCCCCAAGCGGAAAGCCAGGCGACCGCAGTTTCGCCTGTAAGTCCCCCGTCGATCATTGCTGGCGCACCGGCCGGCAGGGGTGCCGAGCTCATTTCACCCGACATGTTTTCCTGCGCATAGGTCATCAAATTTTCCATCGCAGTCAGGCCCGCCACCGCGGCGGGCAATTGAATCCAGGCGAGCCTAGGACGCTCGTGGTTAACGACTGTCTAACGGCGGCTCGTCGGATATTTTCAAGCGAGAGTTTGGAAAGATGCGTCCTTACAAGAAGTTAACCAATGTCAACTCACTGACGCGGCTGGTGATCTCGTAACTGGCCTGCAGTTGGTATTGGAGGGTCTGCAGCTTTACGACGGCCTCGGTCGGGTCCGCATCCTGCAATCCAGACAGCAGATTTTGTTCCATCGTCTGCATCTCGACCATCAGCTGATTGTTGTTGTCGATGGTGATCTGCGCGCTGGTAACGCGGACCCTGACGGTGTCGACCGCCTCCGACCCTTCGCGGATCAGGCGGTGCGCTTCTTCCATCCAGTCGACATAGCGCTGCTTGTCCTCTTCCCAAGCAGCCTGTTCGTTGACGTAACTCTCGATTTTCTGCGGATCTTGGGGATCGTCCAGCCACGGCGTCTCGTCCAGGATCGCCGGTCGCTCCGGAATGCGATTCAGCGCGGCCATCTGGAGGCCCATCATCAGTTTTTCGAAGGGCCTCTCGCCGGCCGAAAAACCCGTCGGCACATCCAGATCGGTGTCGAGCCGAGCCATCAGAGCCTCATCCATTTCGCCGTCATCACCGACGCCGAGCCCGCCCTTGTAATAAATGTCGCGGTATTCCTGGGCGCTGATCGGGTAAGTGGCGGCAAACCCGGTTGGCGGGTTTGTCGCTTCGTCAAATGGCTGCTCGAGGAAACTGAAATAGCCGTTGGGCAGCGGGTTTTCCGTAAAGGTAACCTGGCCGCCATCGGCCAAGTTGTTGGTGTTGTTCACCGTCAGGGCAAACGTCACGTCGTCGCTGGCGAACTTGACCTCTATTTCCTCTTGGCCGGAATACAGGGTCGGATCGGTCACCGGCGGATTGACCCCATCGTCGACCGTGAACTGGTAAACATCGTTAAGCGGCGGGGCGGTGATCGTGAAAAAGCCGATATCGCCGCCTGCCGACAAACCCGCATCGTCGATGGTCAGCGTGATTGTGTTGCCGGTATCCGTATCGACAAAATCGCGCGTGATGTTTCCGCTGCCTGCGCCGATTGCAACCGTCACGTCGAAATTGTCCGGGTCGGCAACATCGAACAGCCTGACGTCGAAATTGCCGCCGCCAGTATCGACCACGTCGATCTGATAATTCGTATCGCCGAAGTGGTTGTGCGCGGCAACAACCGTCGCATCAATGCCGGGAAGGGCGTTGCCGTTGGAATTGACGATGGTGCCGTTGTCTTGAACCCCGGCGTCGAACCGCTTTGTCGCAGTCACGGTGAAGGTTCGTGGTGTGGCATCCGGCGCGCGCGATCCAAAGGTCCTGGCCGTCACAGCCTGCGACACCGCGACATCCTCGGCGTCGTTGGCGTTCAGCGGCGTTGCGGCCCCGGGTGCGTCATCCGTGCCGAAAACATTCAGCCAGGCGGCATCGTCTACTTCGAAGGGAAACTCCACCGGTTTGGTCAGCGTATCCAGGCCGCCAAACAAGTAGCCCTCATCGGTCCGACTGTTCAGAAAGCTATGGACGTTCTTATGCCAGTTGGCGCTGGTTGCCTGGGTCGTTCCGGCCCGGTCGGGGTCGTAGCCCGTGAACAGCTCGAACCGGCGGGCTTCGACGCCGATTTCCTCGACCGATTTGACGACGGTGTCGGCAATGCTGAGCTTGATCTCGGCGGATTCGGCATTCCGGATGAACTGGGTGCGCCGCGACAGCAGCGCTTCGTAGGTGACGGTGCGTCCTGCTTCGGGCTGTTCGAGAAAGGTCTGTGCCTTCTTGCCGGAGGCGATCTGCGATTCCAGCAAAGCCATCTGGCTTTGCGTGTCGGTGATGTAGCGCAGCAGCTGGCTGGCGCGAAAACTGGTTCCCTGCAACATGACGGATCTCCTATCGGGCCGTGCTGTTGAGAATGTCGAAGAGCTGGGTGACCGTGTCGATCACACGGGCAGAGGCGGAATAGGCGTTCTGCAGCTCAATTAAGTTGGCCAGCTCCTGATCGATATCGACTTGGCTGACCGCTGATATCCGCTGATCCAGCAGCACCGTGAAATCGGTTTGAAATTCGAACTCAGCCTTCACCTCGCTGGCCTGACCGGCGATTTGACCGGCGATCTGCGCGCTGTATTGGGTGAAGGTAGTGGAGACCAGCGGCAGGCCGGCGACGGCCGGAAAGCTGTGGGTTCCGGAAAACAGCGCGGCCATCTGACCCGCGATCGCACCATCGGCCGTTTCCAGCCGGTAGGTGTCGTTCTGCGGCGGGGTGGTGATCGGCCTTCCGCGGGCGATCAGCTCGGGCCGGTTGTCGATTTCCTCGACAAGGTCGATGCGCTGGGCGGCGCCGAGTTCCTGACGATCGAACAGCACCTTGTTGCCAGACAGATTTTGTACGGCAATCGCATCACTGCCGGACAAGCGAATGCCCCACTGCGAGCCCAACCTGTATAGGCTCGCCGTCGCGTCCAGCCCCTGGGTGGCGTTGATCTGCTCGACGATTTCGGACAGCGTCCGGTTACCCGTGATGGTGGTACGGCCGGTCGGTGTCACGATCTGAAAGTTCGCATCAATCCCGACACTGGTCGAGGCGAACAAGGTGGACGCCTGTACGGGGCCACCCGTTGGCATTTCGTAGAAATCGTTGAACCCGAACAGGTTTGAAAACCCTTGCTTCTGGTCCGTCAGCAAAACGCCATCGGCAAATTGGTCGATGGCGATGTCGCGGCCACCGTCGGCCGGCATATCCAGAATGGCCAAGCCATATCCGTCCGCGACCGAAATCGATAACTTGCCGTCCGTTACCGACGCCGTCAGACCCAATGAGCCTGCAAGGCTCGATTCTTGCGTTGTTTGGCTGCCGATGGATGCGGGCGCCGCCGCGACCGTGCCGGTATAGGCCGTTCCCGCAACAGCAGCCGTCAACGTAATCGAATCGGCCGTCCCCACCGAGGCTGTAACCCGTGCCGCCAAAAACGGATTGTTGTTGATCTCAGCTATCAACCCATCGCGGGCTTCGGTTGGGCTGGCGCCGTTCGGTCCCGCCGTGTAGATCGCGCTGACCGCACCGATGGAAAAGGTGAGCGCCTGTCCGGGCGCCAGATAATCCAAATCGATGGTATCGACCTGAGCGACCGGGACAACATTGGGTGTTGTTGTCGCGGCACCGGGGGCAGCGGTGCCGCCAACCGTCGTCGTGAACGGCGTGCCGGCCGTAACCGCTGTCAATGTCAGTTCATCCGCCGCACCACCATTGGCCGCCGTTACGATTGCGGAGAGCGTCGTATCCGCCAGAATTGCCGCCACGGCTGCATCGCGCGCTTCGGTCGCCGTTCGCCCGGCGCCGCCGTTATCGTCGATGGTGATCGTCGTGCCGCCAATGTCGATGGTCGCGGTCTGACCCGTGGCGATGGCAATCATCGTAACGGTGTCGATCTGGGCCACGGCGGCAACATTGGCGACATTGTTGGTCAGGGTCGCGGCATCGCTGGTGCCGGTTCCGCCCGTTGTCGCGGTAAACGGCACACCCAATTGCAATCCGGTAATCAGGATTTCATTGGGATTTGGACCGGCGGAGGCGACGACCTGCGAATTTAGGGCCGCGTCCGCATTGATCAGCGCCATCAGGCCATCGCGCGCCTGTTCGGCCGTCTCTCGTCCGGCAGCGGTGTAGGTCACCGTGGTGGCGCCGATCGTGAAGGTAGCCGTCTGACCGGTCGTCAGCGCAACCGTGTCGATCAGGTCGGTCTGCGGCAGATTCGCCCCGCCTGAAATATCGGAAAGAGCATTAAGATCGGTGGCTATATCACTGATATTTTTGGCAACACCTAGCGTTGAGTAGTCGCTGAAGCCAACCTGATCGCCGTTGGCGTCGAAGACGATGAACCGGGTGGAATCCGTAAAGCTGAACCGTGTGTTGGTATGGTATTCGTGTCGTGCGGTGATGGTCTGCGGCGGCGGCGAGGGTGTCCCCCGGTTGTGAACCTGATTGACGGCGTCGCGCAGTTCGACGGCCAGACTGTCAAGCTGGGTCTGGAATGTCGGTAGTGTCTTGTCGCGCAAATTGACCAGTTCGCCCAACCGGCCGCTGGTGAGGCTGGACGTCAAGTCGGAGGTCGGGTCGTTGGCGAAGCTGACCCGCGTGAGGGAAGGAAACTCCATCACCGCCGTGACCTGGGTGATTTCGGCCTGCTCAGCCAGCAGGCGAGGTCCGCCATCGAGGATCGACTGGCCGGACTTCAGAAAGATGGAAACCTGCCCAAGCTGTTTTTGCCGAACTTCAATGGGGATTTCCTTGGCAATTCGCTCGATTGCCAGGTCGCGCTGATCTTCCAGGTCGCCGGAAGGCTGGTTGACGGCATTCCGCCGGCCAATCAGGGCATTGAGCTGGTCGATTTCCGATAAGGCATCATTGATCGTCTTGATGGAGACGGAAACCTGCTGGGTTGCCTGGGTGCGCAGATCCTGAATCTCATCACTCAGCGCTCGCAGCTCATAAGCGGCGTCCCGGCCGCGGTCGCGGGCAAGGGTCAGATTTTCCAGCGTGCGGGGGGCGAGGGCCAGTTCCTCAAACGCGTCAGCCAACCCGCCCAGATTGCGGGTCAGCCGGCCCCCATCATTTGGATTGCCCAGAAATTCCGCCAGGCGCGACAGATACTCGTTAGACGCGTCGAGTCCGGCAAGCGTATTGCGCTCGCGCAAGGCTTCGCGGGACAGGCTCTCGTTCACCTGGCGCGTCACCGACGCGACGTTGACCCCGCCGGTCGGGTTGTTCTCCAGGTTGACGACCTTGCGCGTGTAGCCCGGCGTGTCGGCATTGCCGACATTCTGCGAGGTCCATTGCACGCCAACCTGGGTGGCACGCAGGCCACTGACGGCATTGTTTAGGGCGTTTGTGAGACTCATCGTCCTGCCTCAGTAGGCCGGAACGCGAGAGGGTGTTCCGGCCTCAACTGCTCCTGCTTGCGCTTACCGTTTCAGGTTGATCAGTTCCTCGAGCATCTCATCCGACGTCGTGATCACCCGGCTGTTGGCCGAATAGGCGCGCTGGGCCTGGATCATCTGGGTGAACTCGGTGGCCAGGTCGACGTTCGAACCCTCTAGCGCTTCGGGGACGAACACGCCCGCCGCGCCGACGCCGGCGCTGGTGATGATCGGTTCACCGGAGAAAGGCGAGGTGCGGTAAGCGCCACCATCGATGCTCTGCAACCCGTCAGGGTTGGAGAACGTTATCACGGGAACCTGAAAGATCCGCCGTGAAGCGCCGTTTCCATACTTGGCATAGACGTCGCCCAGCTCGTCGATCTGCACCCCTTCGAACTGGCCATAGGGCAGGCCATCCTGCTGCAAGGTGGAGACGGCGAACTCGCTGGCGAACTGGGTAATCCCAACAGGTTCGCCCGGCTTACCGAGATTCAAGGCGATGGTTTGCGAGGTGCCGTCGGGCAGTAGCAGCGAGAAGTTGTAGTTCACGCTGCCCTCAGCATCCAATCCCGCAAACCCGCCGGTCCCGGGCGCTAGCGTGCCGCCCGAGGCATAGCGAGTTGGATCGAGCGTGCCGGCGGACGCTCCGTTTTGGGCGAAGAAGACGTCCATGTATTGCGCCGAGTTGGCATCGATGCCGCCATCGTCATTGATGCGGAAGGCGCGGGCGACCCACTTCGACGCATCGGTGTCGTCCTTGAACCATTCCAGGCGCACCGTATGGGCCTGTCCAAGGTCATCGTAATAGACCTGTTCGGTGAAATAGGGGCTACCTCGGGTCTGCCCGTAATAGCCGATCAGCAGGTCGCCCGTCTGCGTTCCGTCATTGGTGGGTTCAAAGCCGGACGTGTTGGCGATGGTGTTCTGCAGGGACGAACTGGCCGTCGTTGAATCGATCGTCGCGCTGAAGGCGGTGCCGGCTGAATTCGCGGTCAATGTCAAATCTTCGGGATTGACCCCGGCTGCCGCCGTCACGATGCCGGACAGGCCCGTGCTGGCGTTTATGGCGGCCACCAACCCGTCACGGGCCTGTTGGGGGGTCGCCCCCGTCGGGCCAGCCGTGTAGGAGGCGCGGAAGCCGCCAATGGTCACCTCGACGGTCTGGCTGGGTGCCATGTAATCGAAGCTTGCCGTATCCACCTGTGCCGTCGGCAGGCCGTTCGGCGTCGTGTTGGCGATCGCCGGACCTGATGCACCACCGACCGACGCCGTAAACGGTGTACCCGCCGTGTCCGATGTGACCGTCAATTCGTTTGCCGCACCGCCATTGGCCGCCGTCAAGATGGCGGCCAGGGTTGGGTTGGCGTTGATGGCCGCAACCATGGCGTCGCGGACCTGGGTCGCCGTGCGGCCGGCCCCGCCGTTATCGTCGATGGTTACGGTTGTTCCGCCGATCGTGAAGGTCGCCGTTTGACCCGTCGTTATGGCGTTAAGCGTTACCGTATCGACCTGAGCCACCGCTGCGACGTTGGCGGTGGTGGTCGCAATCGACGACATCTCGCCGGTCGTCGTGCCACCCGCCGTTGCCGTGAACGGTGTTCCCGCTGCCAGAGCCGTGACAAGCAGCTGGTTGGGGTTGCTGCCGTTGGTCGCGACAACGATGGTGTTAAGCGTGGCGTTGGCATTGATCGCCGCCAACAGACCATCGCGGGCCTGCTGGGCTGTCTCCAGGCCCGCTGCCGTATAGGTCACGGTCGTACCGCCGATGGTGAAGGTCGCCGTCTCACCGGTAGCCAGTGGAACCGTACTGACCGTATCGACCTGCGCCACCGAAATATCGCCGGCAACCAGGGTCGGGAATCCGGCCACGCTGGTCGGGTTGCCGGTCGTAATCGGTGTCGCATCTGATGGCAGGTTCAGGCCAACCACGGCGCTGGTCGTGGGTTGCACCGACCCGCTTAAATTACCGACATTGACCGTCGTCATGACCTGTGAGGCGATGGTCTGACCGTCGGTCGCATAGCGCTGTCCTTGCAGGTAATAGCCTGAGGAGTTTGTCAGATTGCCATCGGCGTCGACCCGGAAATCGCCCTTGCGGGTATAGAAAGTCTGGGTGTTCAGACCGGCCGCTGCCGCATCGAGGTCGGAAAAGTTGGTAACCGCGAAAAAGCCGTTACCGCTGATCGCCAGGTTGGTCCCAACCTCGGAACTTTCGATCGGTCCCTCGACGGACACGTTGAACTGCGGTGTCGCGCGAACACCGCCTGGTGAATGGCGGCTGATGCTGGATTGATTGACCAGTGACGAGAAATTCGTGCCGATCTTCTTGTAGCCGACGGTGTTGACGTTGGCGATGTTGTCCGAGATGTGCCCGATCTTGGCCGTCTGAGCATTCAAGCCCGAAATCGCCGTAATCATCGCGCCATATACTGACATGTTGCATGTCCTCTCAATCAGGTGGTCTTCAGGCGGAGCCGAATGATGGGCTCAGCTCCGCGGGTTTGTTGGGCCATGGCGCTTTGCCTGGCCGCTGCCTCCGGCGATTTTTCGTCGGTCAGAATGGGTCGTCGGTTGCCCTAGATTCCCAGGGCGTCCTCCAAGGCGGATTTGGTTTCCCGAACGCCGATCACATCCGCGGCGGAGACGAGTTGATCACCGATGCGCAACTGCACGCCGCTGTCGGTCGTCTCCAGCCCGGTGACGCGGCCGGTGGTGTAGGTTTTTACGTCGAACCGTTCGCCTTCGCCGTCCAGCGCGGTCACCCGGATGCGGTAGGCTCCCGGTTCTGCGGGCTGGCCGGAAAGGCTTTGTCCGTCCCAATCAAAATCATGCTTGCCGGACTGGCTGCTGCCGATGGCGCGCCAGACGGTGCGGCCGAATTCATCCAGGATCGAGATTTCGCTGCTGGTAGCGTTGTTCGGCAACTCGTAGCTCAACTCCGCCGTGCCTTCGGCATAGTCGAACTTGCTGCCCGGCGATTCCACATCGAGCCCGACATAACCGATTAGCGCGTTAATTTCGGAATTGGACTGAGACTCGAGAAACTGGTCCATTTTTTCGTTCTGGTTGATCAGTTGCTCAACCGTCGAAAAGCCGATCAACTGGTTGGTGAACTCGGTGTTGTCCATCGGCGAAAGCGGGTCCTGGTTCTGAAGCTGGGTCGTCAGCATCAGCAGGAAGTTGTCGAGGGTTTCATTGAGCTGCGCCCGATCCGACTCGGTCTGTGGCTGGGGCGGCGGCTCGTTGCCTATGCTGGAAATGCTCATCGGTTCCTGGCTCCGCTTAGATGTGCACGTCGATGCGGCCGGCTTCGATGATCGCCGCCGTATCAAGGGGAATGTCTGTTTCGAGTGACTCGTCGTCCGGGCCGGACGCATCGCCCGTCTGGCCATCAGTCAGGCCTGACCTTGAATGCTCGCTATCGTCGGCAAGCCCGCCATCGCGGCTGCCCTGGTCCGACAGCGAGAAGTTGAGGCTGTCTCGATCGACCGATACGCCCGCATCGCCCAGAGCCCGTTCCAGGATCCGAGCGTCGCGCTGTAAAAGGTCGAGGGTCTCCGGTCGCTGAACCAGGAATGTCGCGCGCAGCCCGCCATCCTCGGTGCCATCCACCCGCACTTCGACCGATCCTAGGTTGGCGGGCTGCAAATGGACGGTCAGCTGCTTGACACCGTTGGCCACGGCGATACGCAAGCGAGCCGGCATTTGATCGTAGGTGGAATCGAGTTCGGCCGTCTGCCCGCCGCCCAGAAGGGCATTCGCAAATCCGGTATTCTGGCTGCGGTCGCCCGTCATGGTCGGCTTTGCCTCAGCGCTTCCTTCCCTGCCGGCCGTGAAAATCAGGGGAGGGTTCTGTTGACCTCGGCGATCCTCACCGCGGCCATCGGAAAACTGGCCGCCCTGGTCCAACGACTGACCTGATTTGGCCGCATCGGACGCCACGCGATCGGCGGCCGCATCGCCCCCGGCGCGGCGGTCATCTGTCTGGGTTGGCTTGGCCGGGGTATCGACAGGTTTCAGTGCGGTGGCCTCAGCCGGGTCGTCAGGCAAGGCATCGGCATTCTGGACCGGCGGGGCCCCCTGAGCTGCCGACGATGGCGAGGACTGGTTCTGCGGCACCGCGCCCGCTGTTTTGGGCTGTTCGAGATTGACGTTAGGCGCAGTTGACGTTGCCGCAACGTCGGTCTCGTGTGCGACACCGGTGAGGTCTTCGGTTCCAGTTTGCTTGGTATTGCCGGTCGATATGGCAGGCTCATCGACAGGCAGAACATCGACGGGTTCGGTGACAGGTGCCGGTCCCGCTTGGTCGACCAGATCGGTTTCCGGGGTGTTCTCCCGTGGATTGTCGACCGGCTCGGTGAGCGGTTGGGCGGATTGGCCAGTGGGCTTCGGCGCGGCCGCCGGGGTATCCTCGGCAACGACGACCTCCGCCTTCGCGATGGTACCGGGTAACGGCTGACCGTCTTGCTCCGTCGTCTCCGCAACCGGAAGACCGTTCGCGACAGGATTGGCATCGGCTTCGGATACCAATCCTTGGCCGGTTTCAGGCAAGATGGGCTCCGTGGGCGCCAAATCGGGAACTTCGGACAGACCGGTGAAGACGTCCCCCTGGTCCGTCACCGCAATGGCTGGCGGTAGATCCTGCAGTATTGGATTTTGGCCCTGGATAAGCGGATTGACCGGGTCCACCGCCGCGTCATGCGGGTCAAAAATGGTCTCGAGTACGGTCGTTGCCGAAAGGGGATTTGCGACCGGTAGGGTCAACTCGGCTGTTGCTTCCGGCTGTGTAGGCTGCTGGGTGAGATCGTCGGGTTCGACAACCAGCAGTTCGGCAAAAACCGCACCAACGGTTGCCGCATCCGCCGCATCAGGATTCTGCACGTCAGAGGTTGCCGTGGAGTTCTGCACCTGCTTGCCGACGAGTTGGGCCGCAGATGACGGGACAATCATCTGCAAGAGCACTGCTTCAGTCACTGTTTTCCTCCCGGCATTCGTAATGGTCTCAGGGAGTTAGCAAACGGCAGGCCAATGCTCGAAATATTATAGCACGTTGAAAACAATAGGTTTTTGTCTGGTGGTCAATTGACATGCTAGGTAGAAAAACCTTTCGGAGGGAATTTCTGCCGGTCGGTAGGGTTAGATTTTTCCGATGCGAGATTGCCAGCGCTGAACACGAAAAAGGCTGCCGCAGCAGCCTTTTTAACCGTCTATAAGGACATAAACTTAGAGCGTAACGTTCAGCGCCAAAGACTGTTCTGCCTGGCCGACTTTTGCAGGTCTGCTGGTTGGAGCCCCATAAGTGGGTGTCTCCTTCGGCATATGCTGGCGGGCGGTATCGACAATCAGGCCGACCATCCGCCCTGTGGCGCGATGGGCGCGTCGCAGCAAGGCGCGATTTTCGCCCATAAGCGAGGTCAGGGCCGCATGCGCATCATTGAGCAGGTCGCTGGTCGCACGGTCCAGGCTTTCGCCCGACTTCAACCGGTCCTGAATGGATTTCATCTGCTCGCCATATATGCCGGCAAGCTGCCGTTTGTCGGAGGCATCGATGGCCGGCAGTTGTCCATGTTCGATTGTGCCGAGCAGTTTGTTTTCGGCAAGGAGCGCTTCGGTCAGCTTGTCCATCGTGCCGATCAGATCGGCGCATCGATCGCGCAGGGTGCTCATGGGGTGTCTCCCTCCTGGGCGCGCAATAGTTGGCGGATGACCTCATCAGCGATGCCAATGCCGCCGGACCGGGAAATTTCCGCGCCGTACTCGCGGATCATTAAGCCCCGCCAGGTCTTTTCGGCCTGACCACCACCGAAGGGTCCGTCCGTTTCCAAACCTGCGAACATGGGCGACAGCAGTTCGCCCAGCATCATGGATTCGAACTCAGTCGCCGATTTCCGTATGGCCTCGTATTCTTCAGGCGTAACGCCGTCCGGCAGGTTCGGCTGGGTCCGGTCATGTGGCGGCGATCCTGGGATCACGGGTTTTGTCGTCAATTCGATCATCGGTGTGGCCTTACATCGTTTCGATTTCGGCCTGCAGGGCACCAGCCGCTTGGATGGCTTGCAGGATGGCAATCATGTCGCGCGGACCGACGCCCAGAGAATTGAGTCCTTCCACGACATCGCGCAGGCTGACGCTTTCGCCCACGATACCCAGCTGATTGTTGGCCCCCGTATCGACATCGATCTGTGTTCGCGGAACAGTGACGGTGTTACCCGTTTGCGAGAACGGTCCGGGTTGAGAGACTTGGGGCGTTTCAGTTACCCGGATGGTCAAATTACCTTGGGCGATGGCGACGGTGCTGATTTGGACATTTTCACCCATGACGATCACGCCCGTCCGTTCGTTGATAACCACCCGGGCCGGGGAGTCCGGTAAGACCCGCAGCTGCTCGATGTCGGTCAGCAGGTCAACCACGGTGCCCGTCGAGGGGCGAACCAGCACGGTGGCGGGATCGGTCGCGGAGGCTATCGTTGCTCCAGCGAACTGGTTGATGGCCGTTTCAATCCGCCGGGCAGTCGTAAAATCGGGGTTGCGGAGGGCGAGGCGCACCTGTTGCAGGTTGTCGAGATTAAAGTTCACCTCGCGCTCGACGATAGCGCCATCGGGAACCCGACCGGTGGTCGGGACACCTTGGGTGATTGTTCCGGCATCGCCTGCGGCGGAAAACCCACCGATCGAAAGGGCGCCCTGGGCGACGGCATAAACCTCGCCATCCGCGCCCAGAAGCGGCGTCACCAGCAGCTGGCCACCCAGCAGGCTCTCGGCGTCGCCCAGCGAAGAGACGGTCACGGGCAGGCGCGAGCCATGTCGGGCAAACGGGGGAAGGGTGGCCGTCACCATAACGGCCGCGATGTTTTCGGTGCTGACCTGATCATCGCGAATGTTGACGCCCAACCGTTCCAGCATGCCGATCAGGCTTTGTTCGGTAAACGGCGATCCGCCCAAGCTGTCGCCGGTACCGTTCAGGCCGACAACCAGACCGTAACCGACCAACATGTTGTCGCGTACGCCTTCCACATCGACGATGTCTTTGATGCGTGCCTCGCCATGGGCGGTAAGCGGCAGCAACAGGATGCCAAGAATCACGATGACCCGTCGCATCAGGCGCGCGGCAGCAACATTCAGCATCGGGAGACTGTATATTTTATACATGGCCGCCAAACTCGTTCACGGACGGGCACTGTTGGTGCGCGCCTTTCGGACGGAACCGATTGCGATTTGCGTGCCACGCCCTTCGGGCAAAAAAACCGGCAAAATCCTGGCTTTTCGTGGCAAGCGCCGGTTTTTCCCGGCCAAGCATGCGGAAAATTCTGCCGGCAATCCGGCAAGATCGCCGCCAAATTGTGTCCTTGGCTGCCCGGTTAACCGCTCCTTAAGCCGGCTGAGCCGACTGTTCGGGACCCCTGGGGACCTGCCGTGACATGGATCGGTGGGCAACGGCGGATTGCACGGATCGATGGAATGGAGCGGGATCGCCTATGAAGGTCGAAACCTCACATACCCTACGCACCCATGGCCGTCGGTCTGCAGCCAAGCCGGCTGCCTCCGGCAGCGGGTTTGCCAAAGCCGTGGAAGATGCAGGCAATAGCGGGCCGTCACCCGCAATATCGGGGGCAGGATCCATTGGTAACCTCGATGCCCTGCTGTCATTGCAGTCGGTCGACGACCCGGGCCAACGTGACCGTCAGGCCAAGCAGCGGGCTCATGGCATCCTGGACCGGCTTGAGGAACTTCGGGTCGATCTTCTCACCGGGCGGGTATCTGTGCCTCGGTTGAAACAAATCGTGGAATCGCTGGGCAGCGCGCGCGAGCGGGTCGATGATCCGCGCCTGGCCGAGCTGCTCGACGATGTGGACCTTCGCGCCCATGTCGAACTGGCCAAACTGGGTGTCGTCGTTCCAGCAGCCCAACGATAGCCGTAACCATAGAGTTACTTGTTGCTTGCGAATCGGCTGCCGCCGATAATATTGTTATTTTTCAATGTGTTATAAGAACGCGGAAAGATGATTTCGGTGATTGTCGAGCCGATTTCTCGACACTATACTCCCGCCGCGCCGCACTGGTTTTTTACCGGGCGGTCACGCTAAACGAGGGATGACAAAGTACGACCATGCCGGGTGACTTATCTTCTCCAATTCTCCCCCAGAATTATCGGCCGGGTGACGACGAACCGTTCATGAACCCGACGATGCGGGAGTATTTTCGCCAGAAGCTCATCACCTGGCGGACTGAACTGCAGGTGGAATCAAGCGAGACGCTGAATAACCTTCAGGAAGAATCAAGCGTTTCGCCCGACATCGCCGATCGTGCCTCCGTGGAAACCGACCGCTCTCTCGAGCTTCGGACCAGGGATCGCGAGCGCAAGCTGATCTCCAAGATTGAAGAAGCGCTCAAGCGGATTGAGGAGGACACCTACGGCTATTGTGAGGAAACGGGCGAACCCATCAACATCGCCCGGCTGGAAGCACGTCCGATTGCCACCCTTAGTCTGGAAGCTCAGGAGCGCCACGAGCGTTTGGAGCGGACCAAACGCGACGATTGATTTTTTCCGACTGCTGTGTGGACACGGATCGGTTCACCAGTTGTTAGAGCCTGATCTGTAAGGTGCGCCTCGTTAAGTTCGTTGCCAGTTGAGTTGTTAACGAGGTGCTTTCATGGACATTGCCGCTGCCGCCAGCCTGCTGAGCGCCAAGAATGCAGTCGGCAAAGCCAATGCAATGGCCGGCATTATGAAGAAGTCAGCCGAAGCCGAACGCAGCCTTCTCGGAATCATCGAACAAAACATCGAAGCGAGTAAACCAGCCGGAAGCGCGCATTCAGGCAGCGTTGATATCCTCGCCTGACGTCGCCAGCATCTGGGCCAGCATCTGGCGGGTCGAACGTCGGGTTTACGCTTCGAAAGAAAGGGCAGTGGGGCGCGCAGGCTCTGCCGAGCCGACCGCGTTCTGTGCTGATTGCTGATAGGCCGAATTGGCCGCCTCCAGCAATTCGCGCGGCGGAGGGCCGGGTTCTTGGGAACCCACGGGCAGGTCTTCGGGGTCGCTCTTTGCGACGGGACTTTCGTCCGCTGCCTCGCGCACGCTGTCCAGCCGGGCTGCCCGCTGCTCGGTTACTTCGCCGGTTTGCCGATCACGGTAGGCCATCACGGGCCCGCCTTGGTCGACGTCGATGCGCAGGACGGGGCTGACATAGGGTACAGCGCCGCTGTCCGCTTCTTGTGAAGCGGGCTCGCGCTGACGGGGAACCGGAGAAAATCCGGCGGCCGTCGGCCCAGCTATTGAAACCCCATTAAGCGACACGGCTTTAGTTCCCGCAGAAAAAATTACTCCGCTACTATCGGTAACATCTCACGAAATTCAATTCGTGTCAAGTAAATATTTAGAATTTAGAAATTAACGCTAAATATTTACTAACCAATACAACTCTGTTTACTTATCATTCACTATAAAACTAGCTGCTGTTGCCCGATTTCTGTTGCGTGCTGCGCATCTCAGCTTGGGCGACATAGAGCGAGGCGCCGATGATCAGGGCAGCACCGAACCATAGATTGCCAGGCGGCACCCAACCGAAGACATACCAGCCGGCTGCAACGTTCAGTGGCAGCTTCAAATGGTCGAACGGCTGCACATAAGCCGCATCCGCGCGAGAATAGGCGAGGGCGAGAAAGGCTTGGGCTCCGGCAGTGACGATGCCGGCGGCGATCAACGCCCACCAGGCATTCCCGGACGGCAGCGTAAATTCAGGGATCGCCAGCAACAGGTTGAAGGGCGTCAGCAAGACCAGCAGATAGATTGTGATCGTCGCGGGGCTATCCGTCAGCGACAGTCGCTTAACGCACAATGACGAAGCGGCCCACAGAATCGACGCAGCAACCGGCAGCAGCGCTGCGCTTTCAAAATCGTCCGCCCACGGTTGCAGGATGATCATACCGCCGACAAAGCCGACAGCCGTGGCAATCCAGCGGGTTGCGCCCACCCGTTCGCCCAGGATGAGCGCGGCACCCACGATTACGAAGAACGGGGAGGTCATGATCAACGCGATGGCCTGCCAAATTGGCACGGGATGGGCCAATCCCTTGAGCCAGAAATAAACGCCGCCGGCGGCCAACACCACGCGCAGCACCTGTAGGCCGATTTGATTGGATCTCAGGCTTTTGAAACCCAGCTTGGCAATCCAGGGAAGCATCGCCACGAAAGCAATGGCGTATTGCCATAGCGCGACCTGGGTCGACGGGACGTTCAGCTTGATTGCCGCGTACTGAGTCAGCGAATTGACGGCGGCAAAGGCCGCGCCTGCCGCGATCATCCAAACGGCGCCGGCCAACGGATCATGCCGGCCCGCACTATCGCCGATTTCGGCCATCCTTACCCTCTCACACGGTGCGGGCCAGGGCTGCCCGCAAAAAACCCGCGTGGAATGTCGGATTGGCCGATGCCCTGTCAACCAAAATTGGCGGCGGGTTCAACCTGCCTATAGGGGTTAGAAGGGGAAGATTATGTCGTAGAGCTGCTGACCATAGCGCGGTTGCTGAACGTCGCTGATCAATCCGCGGCCGCCATACGAGACCCTCGCCTCGGCGATCTGGTCATAGCGGATCTGGTTTTCCGAGCTGATATCCTCCGGCCTGATCACACCGGCAATTTCCAGATCGCGTGCCTCGTAGTTCACGCGAACTTCCTGCCGGCCATAGATCGCCAGATTTCCATTCGGCAGCACCTGGGTGATGATGGCCGCGACACGAAGTTCGATCTCTTCGCCGCGCGTGATTTGACCCGATCCGGTGTTCGAACTGGTGCTGCCGAAATCAATCAGGCTGGAGGGATTGACCTCATTGGGCAGAATCTCATCCAGGCGACCTTCAAATCCCAATAAACTCGGTAGTTCCGCATCCTCGGCGGAATTTCGGCTGCTCGTTGTCGAGTTGTTGATCGATGCACTATCGTCGATCGAGATCGCAACCGTCAGGATATCTCCGATATCGTTGGCGCGCTGATCGCGAAAAAACGCACGAGAACCGGACTGCCACAGCGAATTTGAGTGACGTTCGGCTATCTGCGGCGCCGGCATGGGCATACGCACGGGCTGGTAATTCGGGCTGTCGATCGGATTCTGGATCGGGCTCAAATGCGGTTGGTCGCCGATATTCATGATGCGGCTGCCGATATTGCATCCCGATGCGGCGATCGCGGCGATACCGAGGATCATCAGCCGAACGGCGCGCCAACCGGCGCCAGCAAGTTCGAACGAGGACATGACGGGCAACTCTCTCACCTTCGGTTAGCGAGCCAGCGCGGTGGTCGTCGGCCGCGCCGGCCCATTTGCGTCTAGAGAAACCGTATCGGGGGCAATGACGGTCGCTTCCACGGTGCGGCCGCTATCGATATTCAGCACCCGGACAATTTCACCCTCGCTGCCATCGACGAGCGCCCTTCCGCGCGCACTGATGACCAAGGCACCGTGGCGGAACAGCATGGTGACCGGCTTGCCGCGTTCGACCATCAGCGGTTCGCTGATCTCGTGCTCCAGGATCGGACGGCCGGGACGCAAGGACCGTCCGGCCACCTTGCCGGCAAGGGAATCTGCGTCCGTCAGCACGTTCGGCGCGACGGCGTCTGCCGCCATGGCGATGGTGGTCACGTCACTCGGCCCAATCTGCGTCCCGGCGGACAATGCTCTGGCAAGCACGGGAACCTCGACCATGACGACCGCCCGGCCGGAAACGGTTCGGCGATGCTTCTCCTGACCTTCACTGGTAGCCACCAGCGAGCCAAAGAAGCGGCCGTCGGTCACATCGAAGCGCAGATCCTGCACGGTGATGATTGGCCTGCCGCTGCCGACATGGGTCATTGGGTCGGTGCCGCTGTCCAACTTGATCTCCGCCATGGTCAACCCGGTGTGCTCGATCACCGCGGCCTTGACGGCCGCTGTCAGCTCGGCGGCCGAGATGGTCGTGCCCAGACGTCGCACCGTCAGTGCCGCTTGAGCAACCAATTCGTCGGATGGCACGCCATGGGACCGTGCCAGACGCGCCAGCCAACGCGGGTTTACGGTAACCGCCTGTCCTGGCGCGGGCGCTTTGGCCACGGCCGTCAACGCCTGTGATCCGGACAATCCGACGAACAGATCGCCCAACCGGACAACTTCGTCGTCCACAATGATTTCCCGCGCCGAGCCTTCCCGGGCGCCGAGCAAAAGGCCAAGGGCAAACAGGCCGACGATGAGCCAGCGGGGCAGGGTAGCGATCATTGTAAAATCCTCTTGCGCTGCCGGCGTTAGCGAAGGTTCGCCACCGACCGCATCATCTCATCGGTCGCGGTGATCACTTTGGAGTTCATCTCGTAGGCCCGCTGCGCGGCGATCAGCTGGGTGATTTCCGAGACGATGTTCACGTTGGAGGTCTCCAAAAGACCCTGCTTCATGCGGCCAAAGCCGGCGGCCCCAGGCGAACCTGACGTTTCGGTACCGGATGCGGCGGTCTGCAAGAACAGGTTGTCACCGATGGCTTCGAGACCGGCATTGTTGGGAAATTTCGCCAATTCGAACTGGCCGACATTGACCGGTGTATCCTGGCCATCGATGGAAACCTGCACCTCGCCACTCTCGTTGACGGTGATCTCAACGGTGTTCTGCGGAATGGCGCCTGGCCCCTGGATGGGGAAACCGTCATTCGTGACAATCGTTCCGTTGGGGTCGATTTGCAGCGCGCCGGCGCGGGTGTAGGCGGTCTCTCCATTCGGCAAGCTCACCTTGAAGAAACCATCACCGTTTATCGCCAGATCCAACGGGTTGTCGGTCACGATCATGTTGCCCTGTTCGTGAATTCGATAGGTCGCGGCGGCTTCAACACCGGCGCCGACCTGCACGCCCGAGGGAACGATGGTTCCCGCGTCGGTGGATGTCGACCCGACCCGGCGCATGCTTTGGTACAGCAGGTCCTGGAATTCAGCCCGTTGGCGCTTGAATCCCGTCGTGTTCATATTGGCGATGTTGTTGGAGATCACCTCGACATTGAGCTGCTGCGCCAGCATCCCCGTCGCGCCGATATCTAGTGACCGCATATTCCGTTCCCTCGTTTTGCTTGGCCAGTTATTAGGACTAGCCGCCCTGGTTGCCGCTCAGCCGTTCGATGGCCGTACGCTGGCGTTCCTGTTCGTCTTTCAAAAAGCTGGCGACCGACTGGTAGGACCGTGTTACGTCGATCAGCCGGGTCATCTCCAGAATGGCCTTCACGTTCGATTGCTCGAGATGGCCTTGCACGATCTGGGTGTCGGTCGCCTCTTCCGGGACGTCGTTGCTGGTGTGAAGACCGCCGCCCAAGGGCACCACGCCATGCTCGTCGGCAAATTTGACGACCCGCAGCTGGGCGATCCTGCCGTTGTCTCCGGAAATCGTGCCATCCTTGTGGATGGAAATCTGTCCGGCGCCGTCGGGAATGGTGATGGCCGCATTGCCGGTGTCCAGGACGGGCAAGCCGTTGATATCGACCAACTCCCGGTCCATCGAAATCGCCAGATGGCCGTTGCGCGTGTAGCGCGGGCCACCGTTGCTTGAAGCCACCAGATACCCTTCGCCCTGCAAGGCAATGTCCAGCGGATTTCCCGTGCGGCTCAGTGAGCCTTGGCTGGGATCGCGAACTACCGCCTGATCGGCGACCATTGATAGGGGGGCCAGGCGCATGAGGGCTGGGCTGTCGGGTTTGCGCACATGTTCGGTCTGGACCAGCGCATTCAGTTTGAAGGCCGGCGTGTTCACATTGGCCATGTTGTTGGCGATGATGCCCAGCTCGCGGGACAACACCACCTGCCGCGACAGCCCTGCATAAATCGTGTTTTCCATGCTTGCCTTCCTGTTCGGCCACTGCCATCCGGGCGTCGGCCGGACGGCCCAGGGTTACTAGCAGGCTCTATGCCAGGCGCTAAATCTTGGAATATCAATGGGTTAACTGTGCCGGTTCGGGCTAATTGCCGATCTTGCCTAGGCAGAAGCGGACGGCGCCGGGCAATCTCTGCCGGTGTCCGGCAAAGTCGGCGGACGAAACTAACTATTAACGCTGAAATCCATAGAGTCCGGCCGTCAGATTTATTGGTAAATTTGGGAGCCGGCCAAACGCATGCCCAGCGATACGACTGCCGACGCTGAACTCGATCCGCAAGCCGAAGGCGCCGGCGAGGATCCGCCGAAGAAAAAATTCAGCGGCAAGATGATCGTCCTGATCGCGGGACCGATCCTCCTGCTGCTGATCGTTGGCGCGGTCCTTTATTTCCTGGGCGTGCTCGACCCCTTGCTCGGCAAATCCGACGATATGATGGAGGAGGAGATGGTCGTTGAGCCTCTCCCCGTCGGCCACTTCCACGATTTGCCGAACCTGATCGTCAATCTCCGGGAAACGGGTCGGAAGCCCACCTTCCTCAAGCTCGCAATCAGCTTGGAGCTGAACAGTCCCGAGGATGTCGATGCGATCGATCAGGTGATGCCGCGGATCATCGACAACTTTCAGCTCTATCTGCGCGAGCTGCGGATCGACGATCTGCGCGGCTCCCAAGGCCTGCATCGCCTGCGCGAAGAGCTGTTGCGGCGGGTGACGGTCGCGGCCCGTCCGATCGAGGTGCGCGACGTCCTTTTCCGCGAGATGCTGGTCCAATAGTGCTCCGGTCCAACCGGTCGAGATGAGAATAACGACATGATGGAAGATCAAATCGACGGCGGAGACGACGAGGAGGAAGACGTCGACGACGCCATGGCGGCCGCTTGGGAAGCCATGATGGAGGACGAGCAGAGCAATCCGTCCTTCAGCGATGCCACAAGCTCGTCCAACCGCGTTCTCGACCAGGATGAAATCGACAGCCTTCTGGGCTTTGAGCCGGATTCGGTCAGCCTGTCGGATACCTCGGGCATCATGGCGCTCGTCAACAGCGCCATGGTCAGCTACGAGCGCCTGCCCATGCTGGAGGTGGTGTTCGACCGGCTGGTCCGGATGATGTCCACCTCGTTGCGCAACTTCACCTCCGACAATGTCGAGGTGAACCTTGATCAGATCACCTCGATCCGCTTCGGCGACTATCTGTCCTCCATCCCGCTGCCGGCCATGCTGGCCGTCTTCAAGGCAGAGGAATGGGACAATTACGGCCTGCTCGTGGTCGACAGCGCGATGATCTATTCGATCGTCGACGTGCTGCTTGGGGGGCGGCGCGGTACGGCGGCCATGCGGATCGAAGGCCGGCCCTATACGACCATCGAGAGAAACCTCGTCGAACGCTTAGTTCAGGTAATTCTGGCCGATCTCAGCGCCTCGTTCGATCCGTTGTCGCCCGTTACATTCCGGTTTGACCGGCTGGAAACCAATCCCCGGTTCGCCACCATCGTCCGCCCCGGCAACGCGGCCATGCTGACCCGGTTGCGCATCGATATGGAAGATCGTGGCGGCCGGCTAGAACTGCTCATCCCCTACGCCACGCTCGAGCCCGTCCGTGAGCTGCTGCTCCAGATGTTCATGGGTGAGAAATTCGGCCGAGATTCCATTTGGGAAAGCCATCTGGCCAGCGAGCTGTGGATGACCGACGTCAACATCCGGGCCGTACTGGATGAAGTCACGCTTCCGCTGGGCGATGTTCTTGAATGGCAGGTCGGCAGCCACATCACCCTCGACCAGCAGGTCGACGGGCTCGTGGAGCTGCGTTGCGGGGACTCCTCCAAATTCAAAGGGCGGCTGGGCCGACTGAAGGACAATATCGCCATTCAGGTCGAGGACGTCCTCATGGAACATAAGGAGCTGATGTGATGGCGGTCGATTATCGCTTGCTGCTGGACGGCATCATCATCTTGCTGCTGGTCTTGACCATCATCTACGCCGCGATCCTCAATCGCCGGCTTGCCAGGCTTCGCGGCGGCCGGGCTGAGCTGGAGGCCGCGTCACGCGGATTTGCCGAAGCGGCATTACGCCTGGACTCGAACCTGAAAGGCCTGAAATCCACGGCCGAAGGGGCGGGCAGCATCCTGCAGAAGCGGATCGATCGGGCGAGCGCGCTTAGCCAGCAGCTCGGCGACCTGATCGAAAGAGCGGGATCGGCCGCCAGATCGGCCAAGCCGGTAAAACGACCGAGCGCGCGGCCGCGAACGGCCTCCGTCCGCAGGCCGGCGGCCGAGGATATGCCGCTGGTATTGGACGACGTTGCCGATGACACGCCCAAGGCGCGCAAAGTGGCAAACCGGCAATTCTCGGGACAAGCGGCCAGCGACGGCCCGGTCGCGCCGGGGGGCGATCTTGCCGACCTGCTGGCGGCCTTGGAGGAGCTGAAGTAGCGATGGAAACCTCGACCGACCACAGCGCCTCTACATCCCTACCCGAGATGACAGAGCAACCGTCAAACGCAAAGGGCAAGCCGGCCCCGCGCCGACGTCCGAGAATTCTTCCCGTCCTGATCCTAGCGGCCATCACCGCGGGCGGGTTGCGGCTAGCCGATTTCGTGCGGGCCGATGGGCCGTCATCCCTGTTTTCCAGCGATGGTGTCGATCTTGGACCCGGTCGTCCGCTGATGGCCCAGGACGTGGTCGACGAGCCAGCTGAACCCGAGGCAGCTGAACCCGAGCTAGCCGAACCTGATGCAACCGTCGCCGAAGCGCCGGCGGAGATGGCGGAAAAGACGATGGCCGCGGAGGATGGCACGCCACCGGCAGAGGCGATGATGGAAGATGCCTCTGGCGAAGAAGTGGCGCTTATGTCGGCCCAGGAGGCTTTGGAACAGGTTGAACGGGAAGAAAGCGCCCTGGGGAACGAAGAGCTTAGCGAAGGCGAAATCGATCTGCTGATGAGTTTGTCCGAGCGCCGCCGGGCGCTGGAGGAGCGGGAGGCGGATCTGGATGGGCGGGAAGCCCTGCTGCGCGCGGCCGAAATGCGCATTGACGAGAAGGTCGCCGAACTCGATCAGGCCAAGGCCGAGATCGAATTGCTGATTGGAAAGCTGGACGAGGCCGAGGAAGCCCGGCTGGCGCGGTTGGTGCAGGTTTATGAGATCATGAAACCGGCCGAGGCTGCGAAAATATTTGACGGTCTGGAACGTGACGTTCTGTTGCAAGTTATGGAACGGATGAGCGAGCGTAAGCTTGCGCCCGTCATGGCAGGCATGAACCCGGCTCTGGCCCGCGAGCTGACGGCGGACTTGGCTTTGCGCCGTCGATTACCCGATCTGCCCGAAAGCTAGGGTTGACCTTCCTCGAACCCGATCCTGTTTCCCGCCCGGAAATCACCCGTTGTTTTGGCTGGATAATCAGCTGAAAACATTCAGCATTTTTCCCACATTTCGAGTTCTTTGCCAATAAACGCCTGGGTCAGATCAACCACCTCTTGGGCATGCATAAAGTTTGTCCTGACTTTACCTGGCCTTAAGTCGTTTGCTCTAGAACAGCCCACATGGCCGCTTGGCCAATGAAGTGGATTAATTAGCCGGGCGCCGCAAAGGCGGCAGACGGGGGTTCTAATGGCCGTTGATATGTCTATGCCGATCCTGATCGTCGATGATTACAAGACGATGCTGCGGATTGTGCGAAACTTGCTCAAGCAACTCGGGTTCGAAAACGTCGATGAAGCATCGGACGGATCCGAAGCTCTGGGTAAGCTGCGCGAAAAGAAATTCGATCTGGTCATCTCCGATTGGAATATGGAACCGATGACCGGCATCCAGCTTCTCAAGGAAGTGCGCAACGACGAAAACCTGAAGAGTCTGCCGTTCATCATGATCACGGCAGAATCGAAGAAGGAAAATGTCGTCGCCGCCGCGCAGGCCGGCGTCAACAACTACATCGTCAAGCCGTTCAACGCCGCGACCCTGAAAACGAAATTGACCTCCGTTATCGGCGCTTTCTGATTGAAAGCGCCCAATTATTGCTTCCAACGGTAAAATCCTGGGGGCAAAACCACTAAGCTGGTCTCGAAACCGTTTGGCAGGTTGCGTAACAGCCTCTGTTCTGCCGATATTCTAGCTAAGATCATGCGTTGATCGTGTCCGTGCCGCATTCGCGGCATGGATATGCCAGCGGTGATACGCTAGCGGTTTCTTGCTGAGAGTTGCTTGGGGGTTCCCGATTGCGAGGCCTAATCCGCCCATCGTCCTGGTTGGTCGGCGTTGCCCTGTCGGTCATCCTGCCGACATTTGATGCGACCGCTCAACAGGAGAACGACCAGCCGCCGTCCGAACCCGTGTCCATCCGGGGCGGTGAGCATGGCGACTACAGCCGTATCGTCTTCGATTGGGAAACCGCGGTTCCCTACACGGTGAGCGCCGGTCCCGGACGGCTCGTCGTCTCTTTCGACGAAGTGCGAGATGCCGACTACCGTCTAGTTAACCCCGCAATCCTGGAAAACATCGCGACGCTTGAGCAGATCAGCGGTTCAGGCCAGCCGCTTCGCATCGCCATCACGATTTCCGAAAACACGCGCATTCGCGATTTCAACCTCGGACCAAAGCTCGTCGTCGATGTTCTCGACGACCCGGCGCAACCTGGACCAGCAATAGCCGACACGGCAGAGGCGTTGGATCCGGATTCCAGCGATGCGCCCGCCCAGGCAGGCGAGCAAGCATCCGAAACGGGCGCCCGGCAGGCATCCGATGATGCGGAAGACGCCGCTGAATCCGCCGATCTGACGTCGACTGCTGACACCCCCGCATCGGAACCTGCGACCGAGGGTGAAGTTTCGCCGGAGCAGGAGGAAGCCGAGCAAGCAGACCTGACAGATCAGGCTGTTGGCGATCAACCCACGGACTCAGACGAGTTGGAGCCCGCTCAGACCGCAGCGGACCGGTCGGACGAGACGGACGTCGGCGAAAACCAAGAGCAGGACGAGGCAGCCTCGCCAACGGCCGCTCCCTCGGCGGGTGAACCGTCCGAACAGCTTGTCGCCGATCTGCCATCCCAGCAAGCGATACAGGAGGACGTGAACTCAAGCGAGGCGGCCGAGGGTTCCCCCACGGCGGACGGTTCTTCGGATCCGACGTCAACGCAAACCGCCAATGTGCGGACCGAAGACGGCCAAGATGGGCCTGCCGGTGAAGCCACGGCCACATCCGCAGAAAGCGAGCAAGCGGCTCCAGCCGGCCAGCAAGGGGAAGCCAGTACCGATTCCCTGGTCGCTGAGATCGCTGATGGCGAGACCAATCCGGACACCGAAGTCCCAGCGGCCGACCAATCGGCGCAGGACACGACCGATTCGGATACTCGGCTGATCGATCAACTCGCCCCTTCAACGGACGGCCAGGAATCGGGCCAGGAGGCTGCCGAAACGGTTGCCGCCTCGCCAACCGGGGAAAATGGCGCAATCGAGGACGACGCCGTTGATGCCCTGGCAGTCATCGAAAAGGAAATCGAACAGGCGGAAGGCGCGCAGGCGGAAAGTCAACAAACCGCCGCTCTCGAACCGGCGCCCCCAACGGACGAGATCGAGATCGCCGAACCGGCGCCTCAGGCGGTCCCCGCCGGTCGGTTAGAAACGGATTTGGTTCAGCAGCAGGCGGTCTTCGATCCCGGGGTTGCCAGTCTGCTGTCCGTCTTCCGCCGGGGTGATGCGCTTTGGGTCGTGATTGGCGCGGAAACGCCGCTCGATCCCACCGTATTGGCGGCGCAGGGAAGCGTCGGCTTTGGCCCTGCGGAAATCGCCGCGGCCGATGGTGGGGCGGCATTGCGCTATGTCGTCGATCCGGCGTTGCACCCGACGGTCGAACTCGACGGGACACGTTGGATCGTCCGTCTGATCGACGAGCCGCAAGCCCACAGCCGTCTTGTCGAGGTCGTGCCCCAGCCCGAATTCCCCCTCGGCCCGCGCGTGCTGGTCGAAGCGGAAGGCGTGCAAGGTCTCGTCCGCGTGGCTGATCCCGAAGTTGGCGACGTACTGGTCGTCGCGCCGCTTCAGGTTCCCACCATGGGGCTGGCGCGCGAGCGACGGTTCGTTGAAGTCCGCCTGCTGCCCTCGATCCAGGGTCTGGTCGCCGAGTTATTGGCCGATTCCGTCACCATGCGCATCGTCCGGCAGGGTGTGGAAATCACCACAAGCGATGGATTGATCCTGTCGCCGCTTGGTGACCGGCGTGCCTCAACGGTCAATACCTTTGGCGCGCCGATCCCCGATTCGTTATTGCGCATCGGAGATTGGCAAGGCCCGCCGGCACAGTTCAACAAGCGGCGTCAGGCACTGCAACGCAATGTCGCCGTCGCCGATGACGAAAACCTGGCCAGGGCGCGCCTGGACCTTGCGAGGTTTTACGTGTCCCATGGCTACGGATCGGAAGCCTCGGGGCTTCTCGGACTGATGCGTACAGCCGATGAATCGCTGCCGGACCGACCCGATTTCCGGGCGTTGGATGGTGTCGCCAAACTGCTGGTCGGTGACACCCAGGAAGCCTTGGATGCCTTCGATCATGCCGAGCTGCGCGATCGGGAGGAGATCGCCCTTTGGCGGGCGGCAACCCATGCGGACCTCGCCGATTGGCCGGCAGCCAATGAGGATTTCGCGCTCGCCCGCCCCCTGTTGGCCGCCTATCCGGATCCCTTTGCCGACTATTTTTACTTCCGTGCCGGACGGGCTGCCCTTGAGATGGAAGAGTTCGATGCGCTGGGCGCCATGATCGATCTTCTGTCCTCCACCACTGACCAGGCTTCCGACGAGTGGGCGATGACCGACTATTTCCGAGGCATGATTGCGCTGGAGACCGGCGATCTGGCCGAAGCGGAGGCGTCGCTCAAACGGGCCGCACGATCAGACGATCCGAAGATCCATATCCTGGCCAGCCTGGCGCTGGTCGACCAGGGAACCGCGCGCGGTACGCTGACCGCTGAACAGGCAGCGGACGAGTTGGAAAGCCTGAGGTTTGCCTGGCGGGGCGACGAGATCGAGTTCGATATCTCGGAAAAGCTCGGTGACAAATATTGGGAGATCGGGCGCTATCACGACGCGGTTTCCAACTGGCAACGGGCGGTCGACAATTTTCCCGATCATATGCCGGCCATCGATTTGGGCGAGGCCATACCAGGCCGTTTGGCTGACTTGATCGTTCAGCCCAGGGCCGATGGCGGGCTCAACCCCCTGCGCGCCTCGGCCCTGTACTCGGAGTTTAAGAATTTGCTTCCCGACGGCGAGCGGGGGATCGAGGTGGCGCTTTCGGTGGTCGACAAGCTTGTCTCCATCGACCTGCTCGCCCAGGCAAGCCAGATGCTCGAGGAGCTGACGCGCAACCGTCTCCAGGGTGAAACGGCCGTCCGCACGGCCTTGCGCGAGGCTGGCTTGCACCTGCTTCAGGATAAGCCCGACGCGGCGATCAAAACTTTGGATTGGACCGAGGGCGTGTTGGCCGCCACGGGTGCCCCCCAGGACATTGAGTCCGAACGGCGCCTGTTGCGGGCCGATTCCCTCGCGCGCCTGGAACAACCCGAAGCCGCCCTCGACGTGCTCTCCGATCAGAATTCCCGTTTGGCCGCGGCGGCACGGGTGAATATCGCGTGGAAAGCCGGACTCTGGCAGCAAGCCAGCCAGGCGCTGGCGGACTTGATCGGCCAGCCGCCGGATGGGGACGAACCAATGCCCCAGGCGCAAGCGGACACCGTGATCAACTACGGAATTGCCCTGGCCCTGGCCGATGACGGCGAGGGATTGACCGCGCTGGCTGAAAATTTCGGCCCGGCCATCGAAGCCACTGACCGCGCCGCCGTCTTCCGCATCCTGACCAGGGGGGAGGCGCCGCTACAACCCATCCGAGACCTGGCTGCGGTCCGCCGCCAAACGACGGAAATCGAGCTGTTTCGTGACTTTCTGGACGGTTATCGCGAAGCTGCCACAACGGTGGCGGCGACCGAGGGTTAGTCCGGATACCATTGGGCTGGTCAATTACCGGGCTCGCGACTCAAACACGCGGATTTCACTCGAGCCGTGTCAGGCGTCGCGAACGAAAGTCGCCCTCTCAAATCTGTGAGCACGCTTTATCATGCGGCGCCAGTAACTATATCAGGTAGATGATCGAGCAGCAGTGCCGCAATCGGCGTCGCAGGGTAAGTTGAGCGCGGCTGAGAGGTCACGCTAGTCCACTGCGACAACAGGAGAGATCGAGATGACTTCAGGCCCGAAGACCCGCCGTACCCTCCTACTGGCCGGGGCCACCACGGCGGGCGCGGCGCTGGCGACGGGGGCGACCGGCCTGATCATGCCATCGCACGCGCAGGGCCTCGCCCCGACGCCCACGATGCGGGGCGGCGCAAACAACTACCGACCCGGCGCCCCGATCGTCGACCGCATTGGCGGTGGCGGTTTCTGGATGTCGGGAACCGTCAAGCGGGCGGGTGATGGCGCCCCGTTGGAAGGTATTCGCATCCAGATCTGGGCGCACACGACCGAGGGGCACGAGCGCGAGGAACGGAGCCATGGGGCCACACTAACCGACGCCGACGGCGTCTTCCGGTTGGAGATGCCCCAGATTGTTCCTGCGTTTGGCCAACCGCACGGTCATCTTGCCTACGATGCCGACTACGACGTTTTCGGGTTCGAAACCGTCTTCCTGCGCCCCATCATGCCCAGCGCAAGCGACACCAGCCTTAGCACCCAATTCGTACTGCAGCCCGTTTGACCTGACAGGGTCCGACCTGGATGGGCTGGGCCCGGGCAGCGCTGATTTGGACGGTCCTTGCGGCCGCCATCGCTGTGCCCATTGCCGTTGCTGGGGTAAGCCCGCTGCTTGCCTGGCGAGACCCGATCTACATCGCGGCTGGCTTTGCCGGGGTAATCGCGATGGCGCTTCTTCTCCTGCAACCGCTGTTGGTCGCGGGATACCTGCCGGGCCTGCCTGCCCGGCGCGGGCGGCGGCTGCACTTCTGGGTTGGTCTCGGGCTGGTCGTTGCGGTGGGTGTTCATGTCTTGGCCCTGTGGATCACCAGCCCACCAGATGTCGTTGACGTGCTTCTCTTCCGCTCGCCAACGCCGTTTTCCGTTTGGGGCGTTCTGGCCATGTGGGCGGTGTTCGCCGCTGCTTTCCTGGCGACGTTCCGCAAACGGTTGGGTCTGAAGCCGGCCCTCTGGCGCGTATGTCACGTAAGTCTTGCGTCGGTCGTCATTGTCGGCAGCGTCGTTCACGCCATGCTGATCGAAGGCACCATGGGCACGGTGTCGAAAGCAGTGCTCTGCGCGTTGGTTGTGGCCGCAGCGGCAAAAGTGATGGTGGATTTACGCGTCTGGAGCCTTGTGACTCGCCGAAAGGTCTGACCCTTCCTACCCTCCATCCGCTGGCTTGGCGAAATGGCAGGCGACGACAGCTCCGTCGACCTCTCGCATTGACGGCCGTTCCCGGCTGCAGATTTCGCCAGCGATTGGACAACGCGGGTGAAAGGCACAGCCCGTAGGGGGATCGATGGGGTTGGGGATCTCACCCTTTGGCGGCGGTACGTCCCGGCCGAAGGCGTCCATCCGAGGCGCGGCATCCAAGAGCATTTGCGTGTAGGGGTGCTTTGGCGACTCGAACAACGACCGCGGATCGGCTTCTTCAACCAGACGTCCGAGATAGAGAACGCCAATCCGGTCCGCCATATGCCGCACCACCGTCAGATCGTGGGTGATCAGCAGATAGGTCAGGCCAAGGTCGTCCTTCAAATCGCTCATCAGGTTCAGAACCTGGGCCTGGACCGACACGTCCAGCGCCGACGTTGGCTCGTCACAGACGATCAAGCGCGGTTCGGAGGCAAGCGCGCGAGCGATGCAGATGCGCTGGCGCTGCCCGCCGGAAAACTCATGGGGAAACTTACCGGCATCGGATGGATGAAGACCGACCTGTTGCAGAAGCTTTTCCGCCAACCCATTGGTATCGCCACCGATTGCCGCCACCGGTTCGGTGATGATGTCGCGCACCCGCCACCGTGGGTTCAGTGAGGCGTATGGGTCTTGAAAGATCATCTGGATGTTCGAACGGACCGAGGCGATTTGACCGCCATCACCCTTCACCAGATTGACGCCTTCCACTTCCACGTCACCATCAGTCGGGTTCAGCAAACCCACCAGCATGCGGCCGATCGTCGATTTGCCGGATCCGCTTTCCCCGACCAGCGCATAGGTCGTGCGTTCTTCGACCTGAAAATTCACATCGGATACGGCAGTCAGATAGGCTTTGTCGCGCCGTTCCAACACCCGGTTCAGCCAGGGTTTCGAGACATCGAAGATGCGCGTCAGCCCGCGCACGGTGACATGGGCGGTCATCCCACAGCCTCCGCCAGCAAGGGGTACCAGCAGGCGGTTCTTCCCCCCTGCATGTCGGGCAGGGGGGCGTGGCGGCACTTGTCCTGGGCGCTTGGGCAACGGGGATGAAACGCGCACCCGTCCGGCAGCTGATCCAAGCGCGGCATGGCGCCGGGGATCTGGTGAAGCCGTCTTTGCCCCTGAGCGGCCAGTGGGGTCGAGGCCATCAGCCCGTGGGTGTAGGGATGCTCGGGTTGGGACAGCACATCGCGCACCGGCCCCAGCTCCGCCAGGCGCCCGGAATACATCACCGCCACCCGGTCTGCGGCTTCGGCGATGACGCCCATATCATGGGTGATCAGCATGATGGCCGTGCCCCGCTCGCGGCACAGGCGTTTGAGCAGCGCGATGATCTGTGCCTGGACGGAGACATCGAGCGCCGTTGTCGGCTCGTCGGCGATCACCAGGCTAGGCTCGGCGCACAGCGCCAAGGCGATGACCACGCGCTGCCGCATGCCGCCGGAAAATTCATGGGGATAGCTGTTGATCCGGTCCGACGCGCCGGGGATGCCCACCTCCTCCAGGGCGGCGATGGCCCGTTTTTCCGCCTCGGCCCGCCCGATGGCCAAATGGGTCAGCATCGTTTCGGCGAGCTGGTCCCCGATGGTCAGCAGCGGGTTCAGCGAGGTCAGCGGGTCCTGAAAGACCATGCCGATATCCTTGCCGCGTACGCGCCGGATTTCCTCGGTGCTCAGCTGGTCGATGCGGTCGCCGTTCAACCAGATCTCACCGCCCGAGATATGGGCGGGCCGGTTCAGCAGGCCGATCACCGCATTGCCGGCCATGGATTTTCCCGCGCCGCTTTCCCCGACAACGCCCAGGATTTCGCCCTTGCCGATGTCGTAGCTCACGCCATCGACCGGCTTGACCACGCCGTCACGGGTCGGGATGTCGACCGACAGGTTGCGGATGGAAAGGACGGGATCGGTCAACGGAGTCTCGGGTTGAGGGCGTCCCTGAGCCAGTCGCCCCAGAGGTTCACGCTCAGCGCCAGGGCAAGAAGCGTGCAGCCCGGGAAGAACAGGATCCACCATTCGCCGGAGAACAGGAACCCTTGCCCGATGCGGATAAGGGTTCCCAACGAAGGCTGGGTCGGTGGTGCGCCAACACCAAGGAAAGAGAGCGTCGCCTCGGCGATGATGGCCAGCGCCAGGGAAATCGTAGCAATCACCAACACCGGCGACAGGGCATTGGGCAAGATGTGCTTGATCATGATGGCCCAGGGATTCCGCCCGATCAGCCGGGCGGCGGCCACGTAGTCCTTGTTCTTTTCAACCAGCGTCACGCTCCTTACCACGCGGGCGAACTGCACCCAGTCGGACAGGCCGATGGCAAAGATCAGCACCCAGATCGCCATCTGGTCCCGATATTCCACCGGCGTGAACCCCTTGGCGATGCCGAAGATCAGCATGGCAACCAGGATCGAGGGGAAGGTCAGCTGCACATCGGCGACCCGCATGACGATCGTTCCGACCCAGCCCCCGAAATAGCCTGCGACCAGTCCTAAAACGATGCCCAGCACCATGGCGAACAGTACCGCTGCGGCCCCTACGAACAGCGAGATGCGCATGCCGTAAAGGATGGTTGAAAACACATCCCGCCCCTGATCGTCCGTTCCCATCAGGAAGCTGTTGCCGGTAAAGGCGTTCGGCTCCATGGGCGGGGTGAAGCCGTTCATCAAGTTCAGGGTCGATGGATCGAACGGATTGGTCGGGGCAATCAACGGCGCGAAAACGGCCGACAGCACCAGAATGCAAACAACGGCGAAGGACACCATCGCCACGGGGGAGCGCTTGAAGGCGTAGAAAAAGTCGCTTTCCAGAAAAAGCTGTATCTGCCCCTTTTCCCGTTCGGCAGCCGGCGCCGGGGTGGTCTGGATAGGTGTGTCGGTCATCAGTGCGCCCCCGACCGGTCAGACCGCAGTCGCGGGTCGATCAGGACGTAAAGCACGTCGACGATCAGATTGATCCCGACGAACATCACCGAAATCAGCATCAGATAGGCGGCCATCACCGGGATATCGACGAACTGGATGGCGTTGATGAACAGCAGCCCGACCCCCGGCCACTGAAACACCGTTTCGGTGATGATGGCGAAGGCGATGATGGCACCAAGCTGCAGGCCGATCACCGTGACCACCGGCACCATCGTATTCTTTAGGGCATGGCGAAAATTGACGGCGCGCTCCTTCAGGCCGCGCGCCCGGGCAAAGCGGATATAGTCCTGCCGCAGCACCTCCAGCATCTCGGACCGGACCAGGCGCATGATCAGGGTCATCTGATACAGCCCAAGCGTAATCGCCGGCAGGATCAGCGCCTTCAACCCGCTTTCCGTCAAAAACCCGGTGGTCCACCAGCCCCCTAAACTGACGGTATCCCCGCGTCCAAAGGACGGAAGCCAGCCAAGCTCCACCGAAAACAGGTAGATCAGCAAAATCCCGATCAGGAAGGTTGGCAGGGAAACCCCGATCAGCGAGGTGGCCATAATGACATTCGCCGTCACGCCGTTGCGCTGGATGGCTGTGTAGACACCCAGAATGATCCCGAGAACAATCGCAAAAATCCCTGAGACGGCGGCCAGTTCCAGGGTTGCCGGTGCCCGTTCGAGAATGATTTCCGAAACGGGTCGGCCTTGCCGGTAGCTGACCCCGAAGTTCCCTTGGGCGGCTTCCTGCAGGAACTTGAAATACTGAATGGGAAAAGGTTGATCGAGGCCGAGCTGAGCGCGCAGCCGCTCGACATCCTCAATCGTCCGTTCCTGACCGAGCATATTGTCGATCGGGTCGCCGACGAAGCGGAACATGGCGAAGGCGACCAGTCCCACAATCAGCAAGACGAGGATCGATTGACCGATCCGCTGAATGACGAAGGCCAGCATGGGGCGATGTCGCCTTTACGTCGGCGCTATGGACTGGTTCCGAACGCACCCCGGGGACAAGAGTTGTCCCCAGGGCCGCTCGAAAACCGCGTCCAGCAAGCTGGCTTAGTTGATCGTGATGTACTTGACCTTCGGCTGATCCTCAGGATCGACCTCGATCCCAAGACTATCCGCCATGCCCCAATTCAGGACCTGGTGGTGAATCGGGATGTAGAGCTGCTCATCCTGCACTACCCGCCAAATGTCGGCGATGTCGCCATTGCGCGCCTCAAGATCGGTGTTCGAGGCCAGCGACTTGATCTTGGCATCGAGTTCGTCGTTGTCGAAGCCCGTGCCGTTCCAGGTACCGATATCAGCTTCACGGCCATGAACCAGGAAGTTGAAGATGTACTCGGAATCGTAGGTCGGGACACCCCAACCCAGCATGTAGAAGTCGGTCTGATCATCGGTGATCAGCGGGAAGTGCTGTGCCTTGGGCTTGGCATCCAGGTTCACCGTGATGCCGATCTGACCCAGCATGCCGACGGCTGCCTGGCAGATCGCTTCATCGTTGATATAGCGATCGTTCGGGCAGTCCAGCCGCAGCGAGAAACCATCGCCATAACCGGCTTCGGCCATCATGGCTTTGGCCGCTTCGACGTCGGTCGAACTTTCGCTGTCCATCGCCTCGGTCCAGCCATTGACGAATGGCGGGGCGATCATGCCGGCCGGTTGGGACTGGCCGCGCATCACGACCTGCTTGATGGCATCGCGGTTGATGGCCATCGACATGGCTTTCCTGACACGCACGTCGGCCAGCGGGTTGGCCCCGGATACGTCATCGGCCTCGATATCGTCCGGGCCCTGGTTCATGCCGAAGAAGATGACCCGGTTTTGCGGGGCCTGCTTGACGACCAGGCCTTCAGCGCTGTCCACGCGCTCAAGATCCTGGACTGGCATGTCTTGTAGGAAATTCACCTCGCCCGACAGGAAGGCGGCGACACGGGTCGCGGCGTTCTGGATCGGGGTATAGACGATCTCGGTGATTTCCATCGGGAACTGATCGGCGCCCCAATAGGCATCGTTGCGCGTCATCACCGTTTTGATGTCAGGCTCGCGGCTGACCAGCTTATAGGGGCCGGTGCCGTTGGTGTTCGTGGTGGCAAAGGTGATCTCGCCACCTTCGAAATCCTGCACATTCACGGTGTTGTTCGCCTCGGTCCAATCCTTGTCCATGATGAACAGGTTGGTCAGGTTCGAGGGCAGGATCGGGTTCGGTCCGTCGGTGACCATCTCGATCGTATAGTCATCGACCGCCCGCACTTCCGTGATGGAGCCGATAAGCTCCTTCATGTCCGAGTTGGGCTGCTGGGCGCGTTCGAAGCTGAACACCACGTCTTCAGCTGTAAAAGCGGCGCCGTCATGGAACGTCACGCCTTCGCGAAGGTTGAACACCCAGACATTCGGATCATCCGCGCTGGGGCCCCATTCGGTGGCCAGGGCCGCCTCAAAGGCGCCGGTCGTGTCGCGGATGATGAGCGGCTCGTACATCTGGTGACGGATGGTGTGCGACGGTCCTTCGTTCTGGGAATGCGGATCTAAGGTCAACGCATCCCCCGCGCGCGCCCACCGAAGTGTCTCGGCGCTCGCCGGGCTCGCCATCGCCACGATTACGGTCGCCAGAGCGGCTTTCGCTGCGGTTCCCATTTGAACTCCCTAACATGTTGTTATGATCGCCCACTGTTTGCGAAATCAGCGCAAATCGCAAGGATTGTTAAGTAAACGGTTTGGTGGGCCGGTTCGCAGTGAGACGGGCCGGCCGGCTGATTATGGATCTAAGGGTTTGGGCCCAAAGGCGGGCTATCCGCCGCCGTAGCTCTTAACCAGGCTGCCGGCCAGCAGGTACCAGCCATCCACCAGCACGAAGAAAATCAGTTTGAAGGGCAGGGACACGATGATCGGCGGCAGCATCATCATGCCCATCGACATCAGGATCGAGGCGACCACCATGTCGATGATCAGGAAGGGCAGGAATAGCAAAAAACCGATCTCGAAGGCCCGCCTCAGCTCGGTGATCATGAAGGCGGGGATCAGGGATTTCAGCGGAACGTCCTCGGCGCTGGCGATCGGCTCCGCACCGCTCAGATCCAGGAAAAGTCCCAGATCCTCCTCGCGGACATGTTCCAGCATGAAACCGCGAAACGGCTCCATCGTCGCTTCGAACGCCTGACTTTCATCGATCTGCTCGTCCAGATAGGGCGCGATCCCGTCATCGAAGGCTTGGGTGAAGATCGGCGTCATCACGAAGCCGGTCAGGAACAGGGCCAAACTGATCAGCACGACGTTGGGCGGCGTCTGCTGAATGCCCAGGGCGCTGCGCAACAGCGATAACACCACGACCATCCGGGTGAAGGAGGTGACCGTCACCAGGATCGACGGCGCCAGGCTCAGGACCGTGATCAGGGCGACGATCTGGACAAGCGCCGTGGTCGTCGAGTTGCCGGCCGCGCTGCCCAGATCGATGGTCATGCTCTGGGCTAAGGCCTGCGAGGGCAACAGTAGGAGGGCAGGGGCCAAAAGCACCGCGAAACGCGCGATCATGGCTCGGTTCGTTCCTTAGCCCGATGGGCAGACGTGATCTGAATGTCGCCCGTCGGTCCCAGCAAAATCAGGTGTTCGTCGTCGTCATGCTTGACCAGCACCAACCGCCGCTTGGTGTCGACGGCCAGACTTTCCACCAATCCAAGGCGCCGCCCTCCGCGGGCGGCCGGAGCGACGCCAACCAGTCCCAGGCGGCGAACGATCCAGGCGGCCCCGGCGATCAAGGCCAACACCAGCGCCAGCGCGATGGCAAACCGAAGGTAGGTTGTCGGATCCACGAGGGGCGTACCCGCCTAGAGCTGTGGGCTGGCGCTACGAACCCGTTCGGCCAAGCCGCCCGCCAGAGCCCCAAGCCCGTCCGACAACAGCGACACCGAGGGGGCTAAACGGGCTCCATCCTCTGCAGGCATGGCTTGGATATCGCCCGCCAGCACGGCAATCGCCCGGGCTAGCGGTCCCAAATCGACGATCTGGCCTTTGACGATGTCTGCCTCCGCTTGGCCAACGGCAGCCAGCGAGGCCCGTAACCTCTGCTCGATCGGTCCTTCGAGCAGATGCCGAACGTTTCCTGCAAGGGCTTGATCGGCGTCCGTCAGGTCCATTTGAAACTCTCCGTGGGCTCCAGTTTTCCTTGGGCCCGGTAAAGGTAGGAAAGGATTTCGGCGATCGCGTGGAACGCTTGTGTCGGTACTTCGTCGCCCAAATCGACCACGCTCAGCATCTCGGCCAGATCGGCGTCTTCCCGGACTTTGATACCCAGGGCGAAGGCAACATCCAGAATGGCCTGCGCTACCTCGCCCTCGCCGGTTGCGACCACACTGGGCGCTTTGCTCTCTTCCCCACTTTCCTGCAGGGCCACGGCGATTGGGCGTTTTGAAGGGGGGCGTGTCACCGGAGTTGAAGCCTGACCGTTGTTCGGGATTCTGGTGGGCAAAATGTGCCGCCGATGCTTAACAATCCGTTTTCCAAAACGGTGTTCACGATCCTTCGAACGGCCTTTCGGCGAGATAGATCGCTTTTTACGCAAATTTAAGCGACCGAAGACCACCATGGTTCCGGTTCAACGAATTGGGACGGTGGCGCAATGTCGAACGGGCAGGGTGGACTTGCTCTTTTCAATCTGGTCGGCAAGCGCCTGAATTGGATTTCCGCCAAACAGGACGTGCTGGCGCGCAACATCGCCAATGCCGATACGCCTGACTATCAGGCCCAGCGGGTTGAAAGCTTTGCCGACTCGCTGTCCCACCGCACACGACGTGGTCCCGGCCTACGCGCCACCCATGACCGCCACATTTCCGTTGCGCCGCTAAATCGCAGCGTTCGAGTTGAACGGGACGAGGCTTACGAGGCCGCGCCCAACGGCAACACCGTCATTCTCGAACAACAGATGATGAAGGTCGGTGAAGCCAGTCTGGAACACCAAACAGCCACCCAGGTTTATCGCAAAACGATGGGCCTGTTCCGCATCGCCCTTACGGGCCGCCGCGGCTAACCGCAACGACAGACAAGAGGCTATACAGTGAGCGAGGGAAGTAACCTGTTCTCATCCATGCGGATTTCCGCCGACGCCCTGCGCGCGCAGGGAACACGCCTGCGGGTGATATCCGAAAATCTGGCCAACGCGGAATCGACTGGCCAGACACCCGAAGATCTGCCCTACCGTCGCCGGGTCGTGACCTTCCAAAACGTTCTGGACCGGTCTTTGGGTGGCGAGACGGTGCGCATTGGTTCGATCAAGGAAGATCCGTCCAACTTCAGCCGCCGGTACGAGCCCGGACACCCCAGCGCCGATGAGGAAGGCTACGTCCTTTTTCCCAACGTCAACGGCTTGGTCGAAATGATGGACATGCGCCAGGCCCAGCGCAGTTACGAGGCCAACCTCAACGTCATCGAATCGGCGCGCTCCATGATCAGCCGCACGCTCGAGCTACTGCGCAGCTAACGCGAAAGGATCCAGGCAATGGTGAATTCCATTTCGGCCGCGGCCGCCTACGCCAATGCTGGCCAGACCGGACAGATTACCGCACCGATGGACGCCCGCGACCAGGCGGGCAATAGCGGTTTCGCGGAAATCTTGCAGCAGGCGGGTACCGACGCGATGGATGCGCTGAGCCAGGGTGAAGATGTCAGTCTTCAGGCCTTGGCCGGAAACGCCGATATCAACGAATTGGTTCTCGCCGTCAATCAGGCCGAGATGTCCCTGCAAACCCTGGTCACGCTGCGCGACAAGGTCATCGAGGCCTACCAGGAAGTCGCGCGTATGCCGATTTAGCGGCCAGCACCCATGGATACGGCGGAAGCCATCGACATCGCGCGCCAGGGCCTTTGGGTGACCCTCCAGCTTGGCGTGCCGGTGATGGGGGTTGCCCTGGCAGTCGGCCTGGCAATCTCGCTATTTCAGGCGTTGACCCAGATCCAGGAAATGACGCTGACCTTTGTGCCGAAGATCATCGTCATCTTCATCACGTTGATCTTCCTGCTGCCCTACATGACGACGGTGATGCTGACCTTCGGGGAAAGCATGTTTGACCGCATCATCGCCCTAGGCGGCGCCTGACGGCGTGACCCTGGCAGACCTTCTTGAAGGCGAACTGTACGCCTATGCGCTGACATTCTGCCGTATTGGCGCGGCTCTCATGGTGTTGCCTGGGTTTGGCGAAGTCTTCGTTCCTCCGCGGGTTAGACTGGCCTTTGCTCTGTTGTTGGCGGTCGCGATCGCGCCGACCATGCCGGACGGGCCACCCGCGATGCCGGACAACATCATCAAGCTGATCGGACCGATAGCGACGGAGATCATTGTCGGACTGTTTTTCGGCCTTTTGGCGCGTTCCCTGATCGCCGCGGTCGAAACCGCCGGCATGATGATTTCCTTTCAGATGAGCTTGTCGAACGCCGTGGCCTTCAATCCGGCCATGGCGACCCAGGGTTCGATCATCGGCAGTTTTCTATCCATCGCGGCTTTGGTGGTCGTATTTGCCTCAGATACCCATCACCTGATCATCCTGGCCTTGGCTGACACCTACCGTCTGGTGCCGATCGGCGAACCGCCGCCCATGGCCGATATGGCCGACACCATGGCGCGTGCCGTTGCGTATGCCTTCTCCATCGCCCTGCGTATTGCCGCACCTTTCATCCTGCTGGGCTTGGTCTTCAATACCGGTCTGGGCGTGCTGGCCCGCCTGATGCCACAGATTCAGATCTTTTTTGTTGGTATCCCCCTTCAGCTTATCGGCGGCATGGCGGTCTTGTTCACCGTTGTGGCCTCGATCTTGGTCTTCTGGCTATCACGCTTTCAGGATGCCCTGTCCACCGGCCTGACGGGGTTCTGAGCCGATGGCGGAAGATCAGGACGACGCCCAAAAAACCGAAGAACCGACCCCGCGAAAACTCGAGCAAGCCCGCGAGAAGGGCCAGATTCCGCTCTCGCAGGAGGTTAAGCACTGGTTCGTCCTGTTGGGCGGATTGATCGTCATCGGTGTCTTTGCGCCCGGTGGTGCGCAACAGCTGACCCAGACGTTTGGCGCCTATTTCGAACGGCTGCACACCTTTTCGATGGATCGGGGCGGCATCGGCCGGATCGGGTTGGAGCTGTTGTCGGCGACCGGCCTTGCGCTGATGATCCCCATTGCCGTCCTTTTGATCCTGGGTCTGGCAGGCGGTTTGTTGCAGACCGGCCTTTTGTTCACCACCGAACCCATCATTCCCAAACTGTCGAAAATCAGCCCGCTGGCCGGTTTGAAGCGTCTTTTCTCGCTCAAATCCCTGGTGGAGTTCGCCAAGGGTGTCTTCAAGATCGTACTGGTCGGGGTTGTATGCACCATCGTGCTGATGCCTGATTTGGGGGGGCTGGATGCCTTGATCGGCATCGATCCTACCATCCTGGCCGACCGCTACTGGCTTCTTGCCATCAAGATCATCGCTGCTGCTCTCGCCATCATGAGCCTGATCGCGGCAGTCGATTTCGCCTTTCAGCGCGCCGACTTCATGAAGCAGCAGCGCATGACCATGCAGGAGGTTAAGGACGAGTATAAGCAGACCGAAGGCGATCCCATGGTCAAGGGCCGTATCCGGCAAATCCGGACCGAGCGCGCCCGACAACGCATGATGGCCAATGTCCCGGATGCGGATGTGGTCGTGACCAACCCGACCCACTTTGCCGTGGCTTTGAAGTACGAGCCGGGCGAGATGAGCGCACCGATCTGCGTTGCCAAAGGACAGGACAATTTGGCGTTGAAAATGCGTGAGATTGCTGAGGAGCACGGCATCATGGTGATAGAGAACCCGCCGCTGGCCCGCGCCCTCTATCCGGCCATCGAAATCGACCAGGAAGTTCCCGAGGAACACTACAAGGCGGTGGCCGAAATCATCTCCTATGTCTTCCGCTTGCAGCGACGCCACTTGAACTGATCGAAAACAAGGCGTTATGTGGTTTTGATGATTTGCTTTCGAACTGTTCGTGGCATTCACCTGATGAGACGGCAAGGTGTCATCCGTTCGCACTGATAAACAATATGGTTGGTTGCCGGCCGCCCTGATCGCTGGGTTCGGCGCCGTACTCGCCATCGTCGCCCTGGCTGGCCCGCTGCTGGAGCTGCCTGTTCGCCTCGGTGTCGTGGTGACCTGCTTGATGTTGATGGTCGGCGCCATCGTTTGGCAGGCGCGGCGCCTGGCTAGCCATCGCACCTCCATGCGTTGGGCCGAGATGGTGCGCGATGCCTATGACGGCTCGGTGGCTTCTCATTTGATCACCGGTGTCAATGGCACGATCCGGTATGGCAATGGCGTGGCGGAAAAGCTCCTTGGACTGGCGCGAGGGGCGAGCATCGATGCGTTTGGCGAACAAATGCAGGATGAAGAATCCGCTGAGACCTTCGCCCGCCTGCGGGCGGCAGCGGTCCATCACCGCGCCTATCGTGGGGAAGTCGAAGCGTTCGATGGCACCCACCACCGCAGCTACGAGATCTTCGTCCGGCCGCTGCCTAATCATGGCGAGGTTGCCCACTGGCGCATCGAGGATGTGACGGAGCGCCGAGAAGTCGAGGCGGTGATGCGGGCCGAACAGGCCAAGCTCACCGACTTTATGGATCGGGCACCGGTTGGATTCTATTCCATTGACGAGGATGGCCGTTTCCACTTCGTCAACGCCACCTTCGCCCGCTGGCTTGGCCTTGATTCCGTCGATCTGGTTCATGGCGGACACCGGTTGCACGATTTCCTGGTCGATCCGCCGACCGGCGCCCCGCCTTTTGCCATCGATGCGGCCAACCCGTTTTCGCAATTGGTCGAAACCGCCATGCGCTCGCGCAGCGGTCGCGTCATTCAGGTCTCGATTGCCCAGGATGTCGTGCAAAATCCCAATGATGGGTCGGTCTGGACACGGTCCGTCGTGCGCGATCATACCCATATGCGCCAGATCAGAGAGGCGTTGCGGGTTTCCGAGGCGCGCTTCAAACGCTTCTTCGATGCCGCACCGATCGGGCTGACTCTGGTCGATGCTGAGGGCCGTTTGAACGAATGGAATCCGGCCTTCGAGACCATGTTCACCGGCATCGCTGAGATCGAATCCGGGCTCCCCGTGGCCCGGTTGATGGCCAAGGAGTACCAGCAAGGTTTTTCGGATCGCTTGCGGGATTCGGTTAGCCATGCCGACATCGACGCGCCGTTCGAGTTCCACACGCCGGGTGAGGATTACCGGTCCGCCGCCGTCTTTCTGCGCCATCTTGATAGCGCCGAAACCGGGGCGCCGGGCGTTATCCTGCAATTTATCGATCAGACCGAACAGAAGAGCCTGGAACAGCAGTTCACCCAAAGTCAGAAGATGCAGGCCATCGGCCAGCTCGCCGGCGGCATCGCCCACGATTTCAATAATCTGCTGACGGCGATGATCGGTTTTTCCGATCTGCTGCTGCTGCGCCACAAGGTCGGCGACAGCTCGTTCACCGACATCATGCAGATCAAACAGAATGCCAATCGCGCCGCCAATCTGGTCCGGCAGCTCTTGGCCTTCTCGCGCCAGCAAACCCTGCAGCCGCGCCTGTTGACGGTTACCGATCCGCTGGCCGAGTTGTCCCACCTGCTGCGCCGCCTTATCGGCGAGAATATTGAACTGGAGATGATCCATGGCCGCGATCTGGGCCAGGTCATGGTCGATGCCGGCCAGCTCGAGCAGGTGATCATCAACCTGGCCGTCAACGCGCGCGATGCCATGCCCAACGGCGGCAAGCTCAAAATCACGACTGGCAGCCTCTCGACCACCGCGCCGGTGCGCCATGGCAATGACGAGATGCCGCCCGGCGATTACGTCTATATCCGCGTCAGTGATTCGGGCGTCGGCGTCTCCCCCGAACATCTGGACCGGATTTTCGAACCCTTCTTCTCGACCAAGGAAGTCGGCAAGGGAACCGGGCTTGGCCTCTCCACGGTTTATGGCATTGTGCGCCAGACCGGTGGCTATGTCGGGGTGGCCAGCAAGCTGGGCGAAGGGACCGACTTCACAATCTACCTGCCGGTCGCTCAAACCGCCGTTCAGGACGATCAAAAACAGGCGGCACCGGCCGCGATCGCCCGCGATTTGACCGGTATGGGCAACATCCTGCTGGTCGAGGATGAGGACCCTGTGCGCCTGTTCAGCGCCCGCGCCCTGCGCAACAAGGGCTATGCCGTGATCGAGGCCCGCTCGGGCATGGAAGCCTTGGAACAGCTGGAAGAACGGGCGGAAAACATCGACTTGCTGATCACCGATGTGGTCATGCCGGAAATCGATGGTCCGACGCTCATCGCCAGGGCCCGCGAAAAAATGCCTGATTTAAAAGTCATCTGCATATCCGGTTACACCGAAGACCGGTTTCGCCCCTCCGACATCGAAGGCACCCCTGTCCATTTCCTGGCAAAACCCTTCAGCCTTCAACAGCTTGCGACCAAGGTGAAGGACGTCGTCCTACAAGCCTGACGCTCGGCAATCCGCGAAAGTTTTTGATCTTGATTTGTTCCCGTGCTGTTGTCGCGTGGGGATTCGCTCATATGCGCCCTTGCGTATGAGAACAAAACGTGTACATTGCCGCTCTATTGCATGGCTCCAACGAGTGTGACAGACAGAGAGGCGAGAGATGAATCCCGCACAATTGCGCCTGGTGGACAAGGATCCGATGGACAAGAACAAGGCATTGGATGCCGCGCTAGGACAGATCGAGCGCGCGTTCGGCAAAGGCTCGGTCATGAAGCTGGGTGCCCGCGAACAGGTGGACGTCGAAGTTGTCTCCACCGGCTCTCTCGGCCTGGATATCGCGCTCGGAATTGGCGGGCTGCCGCGCGGCCGGATTGTTGAAATCTACGGCCCTGAAAGCTCCGGCAAGACCACGCTGGCCCTGCATGCCATTGCCGAAGCCCAGAAGATCGGCGGCACCTGTGCTTTCGTCGATGCCGAACATGCCTTGGACCCGGCCTATGCCACCAAGGTCGGGGTCGACATTGACGAGCTGCTGATCTCCCAGCCGGATGCCGGCGAGCAGGCGCTTGAAATCGCCGACACGCTGGTCCGATCCGGCGCCATCGACGTGTTGGTCGTCGATTCGGTCGCAGCCCTGGTACCGCGGGCCGAATTGGAAGGCGAGATGGGCGATACCCATGTTGGCTTGCAAGCCCGGTTGATGAGCCAGGCGTTGCGTAAGCTGACCTCCTCGATCGCCCGGTCCAATTGCCTGGTCATCTTCATCAACCAGATCCGGCTGAAGATCGGGGTCATGTTCGGCAGCCCGGAAACCACGACCGGTGGTAACGCGCTGAAATTCTATTCCTCGATCCGCTTGGACATCCGCCGCATCGGCTCGATCAAGGATCGCGACGAGGTGACGGGCAACCAGACCCGGGTCAAGGTGGTCAAGAACAAGCTGGCGCCGCCGTTCAGGGTGGTCGAATTCGACATCATGTATGGCGAAGGCGTCTCCAAGACCGGCGAGATCCTCGATCTCGGCGTCCAGGCCGGGGTGGTCGAAAAATCAGGTGCCTGGTTCTCTCATGATGGGCAGCGCATCGGTCAGGGCCGCGAGAACGCCAAGAAGTTCCTGCTCGAAAATCCCGAGATCTGCGACAACATCGAACGCAAGATCCGGGAGAATGCCGGCCTTGTGTCCGACAAGATGATGCGCGGCGAGGAAACCGAGGAAGAGGTGGCCGAGGCTGAGTAAGCCAGCCGCTACCTCACAGGTCGGCGTGGTCCTGGGATATCCCGGCTGCGCCGCCACCGCCTAAAAGCAAAAGATCGGACTGGAAGCGGGCGACACTTGTCGGCATAGTCGCGCGGCTTTTGCCCTGGGCCCTCTCACGGCGCAAAGCGGCTGCGAAATTTCTGCTGTCAACGAACCCATGCCGACAACGAACGATATACGCCGCACTTTCTTGGATTTTTTTGCGGAACGGGGCCATGAAGAGGTGCCGTCCAGCCCGCTTGTGCCGCGCAATGACCCGACCTTGCTGTTCACCAACGCCGGCATGGTGCAGTTCAAGAACATTTTTACCGGCGGCGAAACACGCCCTTACAACCGGGCCGTAACCTCGCAAAAATGCCTGCGCGCCGGCGGCAAGCACAACGATCTCGAAAATGTCGGCTACACGGCCCGGCACCACACCTTCTTTGAGATGCTCGGGAATTTCTCGTTCGGCGACTATTTCAAAGAAGATGCCATCAAGTTTTCCTGGGACCTGATTACCCGCGACTACGGGCTGCCTGCTGACAAACTGCTCGTCACCGTGTTTTCGGAGGATGATGAGGCAGCGTCGCTCTGGGCGAAAATCGCAGGTCTGCCGGACTCCAAAATCATCCGCATCCCGACCTCGGACAATTTTTGGTCGATGGGCGATACCGGACCCTGCGGCCCTTGTTCGGAAATCTTCTACGACCACGGCCCGCATATTCCCGGTGGCCCGCCAGGATCGCCGGATGAGGATGGCGACCGGTTCATCGAGATCTGGAATCTCGTGTTTATGCAATTCGAGCAGGTTACTCCCGACGAGCGTATTTCCCTACCCAGGCCGTCCATTGACACCGGCATGGGTCTCGAACGGATTTCCGCAACTCTGCAGGGCACCTACGACAACTACGAAACCGACCTGTTCCGCACCTTGATCGAAGCCTCGGCTGATGCCACTGGCAGCGAACCCGATGGCGAGCATTCCGTATCCCACCGCGTCATCGCGGACCATTTGCGCGCCACGTCCTTCCTGATCGCCGATGGTGTCCTGCCCTCCAACGAGGGACGCGGCTACGTCCTTCGCCGCATCATGCGCCGCGCCATGCGTCACGCCCACCTGATCGGCGCCCGCGAGCCCGTTATCTGGAAGCTGGTTCCCAAGCTGGTCGGCCAGATGGGCGGTGCTTTCCACGAGCTGGAGCGCGCGGAAGCCCTCATCTCGGAAACCCTGAAACTCGAGGAAACCCGGTTCCAGGAAACCCTCGATCGCGGCCTAAAAATCCTGGCCGATGAAACCGGCAAACTGGCCGACAGTGCGGCGCTGCCGGGCGAGGTTGCCTTCAAGCTCTACGACACCTACGGCTTCCCCCTCGACCTCACCCAGGACATCCTGCGCGGGCAGGGCAGGGGCGTCGATACCGACGGCTTCGACACCGCCATGGAGCGTCAGCGTGAAATGGCGCGCGGCGCCTGGGCCGGCTCCGGCGAGGCAGCGACCGAGGCTGTCTGGTTCGGTATTCTCGACCGGCTCGGCCCGACCGAATTCCTCGGCTACGAAACCGAACAGGCCGAAGGCGAAGTCACCGCCATCATCAGCGGCGGGACTGAAGTGTCCGAAGCCGCTGCCGGCAGCGAGATCGAGTTCGTCGTCAACCAGACGCCCTTCTATGGCGAATCCGGCGGCCAGGTCGGCGATCATGGTAGAGCAGTCGGGCCGGACGGCGTAGAGCTGGAAGTCAGCGATGTTCAAAAGCGCGCGGGCGGTGTCTGGGCGCACCGGGCGAAGGTTGTGGCCGGCACCCTAACCGTCGGAACAGCCTTGGATCTTCAAGTCGATGCCAGCCGCAGGACGTCAGTCCGGGCCCACCATTCGGCCACCCACCTGCTGCACGAAGCCCTCCGCCGCCGTCTTGGCGACCACGTGACCCAGAAGGGCTCGCTCGTCGCCCCCGACCGCCTTCGTTTCGACATCAGCCAACCCCGGCCCTTGACCGACGAGGATCTGCGCATCGTCGAGACGGAGGTAAACGAACGCGTCCGCGAAAACGCCGCTGTCGTCACCCGCGCCATGACGCCAGAGGCCGCCATCGAGGAGGGCGCCATGGCTCTGTTCGGTGAGAAATATGGCGAAACCGTCCGCGTCGTCGGCATGGGCAGCGACGGCAATCAGTTCTATTCGCTGGAGCTGTGCGGCGGCACCCATGTCGGGCAGACCGGAGACATCGGCGCCTTCAAGATCGTCGCCGAAAGCGCCGTCTCAGCCGGCGTCCGGCGCATTGAGGCGCTGGCTGGCGCCGCGGCCGTCGAACGGGCGGCGGAGCGCGAGGGGTTGATCGAACAAACCGCCGCGATCCTGAATGTGCCGGCCAGTGATATCCCAACCCGCGTGCAGGCCTTGCTCGACGAACGCCGCAAGATGGAACGGGAAACGGCGGAACTCCGCCGTAAGCTGGCCAGCGGGGAAGGCGGCGGCGCCGGCTCCGCGACCAAGCAGATCAACGGGGTCACCTTCGAAGGCCGCGTGATCGAGGGCATCTCGCCGCGCGAACTCAAACCCATGGTCGACGACATCAAAGCCAAGATCGGCTCAGGCATTGTTACGCTGATCGCGGTCAACGAAGGCAAGGCCTCCGTCGTCGTCGGCGTCACAGGCGACCTGACCGAGAATTACGACGCCGTCAGCCTGGTCCAGGCCGCCTCCGCTGCCTTGGGCGGGAAGGGCGGCGGAGGCCGTCGCGATATGGCCCAGGCGGGCGGCCCGTCAGCCGACCAGGCTGCTGAAGCCCTCGGCGCGGTGGAACAAGCCCTCCAGCAGGACGGCGCGGCCGCCTGACCTCCGAAATTGGGCTCCATGGAGCCCAATTCAGCGGATAACTTCACGCTAGCGGTGAATAACCCCAATATGTTGGGGATAAAACTGTGGTGTAGTCGAAATCAGTGGCATCACACCAGATTTTGTAGCAGGTTCCCAATATTCATCAGGATCTCGTGTGGCCCCGATCGTTTTTAGACGGACGATTTGAGTCGTCAGGGGCGGGGCGCGCAGAAGCAGGAGAATCGAAATTATGGCTTGGACCGACGAGAAAGTCGAAATTCTTACCCAACTCTGGGGAAAAGGTCACAGCGCCAGCGAAATAGCCCGCATTATTGGTGATGTCAGCCGGAATGCCGTGATCGGCAAGGCCCATCGCCTCGGTCTGTCCGGCCGGCCCAAAACATCGTCCTCCACCCCATCCGTCGCCAAGCCCAAGCCTGCGGTCGTCAGGCGGCGCGCCCCGGTCGAAAAACCGCGCCCGGTCTTCATTGCCGAAGGCCCGATCATCGGCGCCGGCATTCTCGATCTGACCGAGCGCATGTGCCGCTGGCCCATCGGCGATCCGAAATCGTCGGATTTCAAGTTTTGCGGCCGCAAGGTCGCAGCCGGCAGCACCTATTGCTCCGAACATGCACAAATGGCCTACCAACCCCCACAAAGCCGCCGGCGCGACGACGATCAGCGCCAGCAGAACCGGGTTGCGAATAACCGTTTCTAATCCGCTGAATATCCAATAAAAAAACCCGGCCGATGCGGCCGGGTTTTTTGTTGCTTGGGTGTTGCCCGTCAGCTTAGCCCATTTTGGCTTTCAGGTTCTGGTCCAGCGCTTCCAGAAACTGGTTGGTCGTCAGCCAAGGCTGGTCCGGTCCGATCAGGATGGCCAGATCCTTGGTCATCTTGCCCGACTCGACCGTCTCCACACAGACCTTCTCGACGGCTTGGGCAAAGCTGCGCACATCCGGCGTGTTGTCGAACTGGGCGCGATAAATCAGCCCCCGCGTCCAGGCAAAGATCGAGGCGATCGGGTTGGTTGAGGTTTCCTCGCCCCGCTGATGCTGCCGGTAATGACGGGTCACCGTGCCATGGGCTGCCTCGGCTTCGATCGTCTTGCCATCCGGTGTCATCAGCACCGAGGTCATCAGACCCAGCGAGCCAAAGCCCTGGGCAACCGTGTCAGACTGCACATCACCGTCGTAATTCTTACAAGCCCAAACAAAACCGCCATCCCATTTCAGGGCGCTGGCAACCATGTCGTCGATCAGCCGGTGCTCATAGACGATGTTGGCCTCGGCGAACGCGTCCTTGAATTCGGCGTCGAACACTTCCTGGAACAGGTCTTTGAAGCGTCCGTCATAGGCCTTCATGATCGTGTTCTTGGTCGACAGATAAACCGGATAGCCGCGCTGCAGGCCATAATTGAACGAGGCGCGGGCAAACCCCCGGATCGACTCGTCCAGATTGTACATCGCCATCGCCACCCCGCCGCCGGGGAAGTCGAAGACGTTGAATTCCATCGGCTCGCTGCCATCCTTGGGAGTAAAGGTCAGTGTCAGCGTGCCTTCGCCGGGAACAACCAGATCAGTGGCGCGATACTGGTCGCCAAAGGCGTGACGGCCAATGACAATCGGCTGGGTCCAACCCGGCACCAAGCGCGGCACGTTCCGGCAGATGATCGGCTCGCGAAACACCGTGCCGCCCAGAATGTTGCGGATCGTCCCATTGGGCGAGCGCCACATCTTCTTCAGGCTGAATTCCTCAACGCGCGCCTCATCCGGCGTGATCGTGGCGCATTTTACACCCACGCCATGCTGCTTGATCGCATTGGCCGCATCGATGGTGATTTGATCGTCGGTGGCATCCCGCGATTCGATGCCCAAATCGAAATAGATCAGGTCGACATCGAGATAGGGCAGGATCAGCTTGTCCTTGATGAACTGCCAGATGATCCGCGTCATCTCATCGCCGTCCAATTCGACGACTGGATTGGCGACCTTGATTTTACTCATTTGTATAGGATCCTTCGCGTTTTCCTAAAGGTGAGATCGGGCTCGTCGGCGTCGTGCGCGTCAAACCCATTTGAGTTTCGGATCGATCACCGGCTGTGGCGCGGCGCGCAGGGCCGGCAAAATCTCGCTGACGCTGGATACCACGGTAAAAAGGTCTCTGTGGGCCGGTTTGGCAAAGCCTGAGGCGATGATGTGGTCAATCATCTCCACCATCGGGCTCCAATAGCCGCCGATATCGACCACGACAACCGGTTTGTCGTGCAGTTTCAGTTGTTTCCAGGTCAGAATCTCGAACGTTTCATCCAAGGTCCCCAGCCCGCCGGGCAGGATGACGAACCCGTCCGACCGTTCGGCCATCATCGCCTTGCGGGTATGCATGTTTTCCACGATATGGAGTTCGGTCAGCCCAGTATGCTCGATTTCCAGCGACTGGATGTGCTCGGGAATAATGCCGATTACCTGGCCGCCGGCGGCCAGTGTCGCATCGGCGGTGATCCCCATCAGCCCGACCCGGCCCCCGCCATACACCAGCGAGATTCCCTGGCGACCCAACTCTTCGCCAATTTCCTTGGCCGCGCTTCTGTAGATTTCGTCGACTGCACCTGAAGAGCCACAGTAAACGCATACAGACGAAATGTTTTGCATTGAAATCCTGGCAACACCAAATGGTTGGAAGGTAAGCTATTTTTTGCTGCGCTTGCTAAGGCATCAAAACAGGGGCTTTATCCCAAAGAAATCAATGCCCATAGGCGCCTTTGCGACCTAAGGAAGGGTTCGCACGACCGTAACTTGTCCACAGGCTTGGTTGCCTGCCGACCCGATGCGGGTTTACGGTCCAGTATGCAACAAGAATCGACACAGTTCGAGCTTCGAATAACGCCATGACCAAAGGTCGCATTACGCTCTCTATTGCGGTGCTTCTGGGCCTTGTTGGTCTGGGAACGTGGATTGCCGACAAGCCGCCCTGGACACAGACCGAACCGGTTGCCGGATCGCCCGCCGCTGACGCCGCGGAGGCTACCGAACAAGTGGTCACCGACGAACAGAGCCAGCCCGTGTCCGACGAACTAGATGTCGAGACCGCCGAAGGTGAGCAAACCGGTTCAGAAAGGCCAGTCGACAAGACCGATGAGGCGGCCCAGACGCTCGATGCTGAGGGGGCCGTTGACGAAACCGAAGCCGAGCTAGCCGATCAGACGGACAGTCTGGCCGATGGCGCGGCTGCGGTGACTGAAGCCGTCACCGATCTGGAAGACACAACTGCCGAGCAGGCGGAAGCGGCGGTTGAAGTGCTGACTGAAAATGCTTCTGATACGGCGGCTGCTGTAGCGGAAACGGTCACCGAGCAAGCGGAAATCGTCACAGAACAGGCTGAAGCTGTCACCGACGCAGTTGGCGATCAGGCGGATACCGTTGGGTCGGAGGTAAAGGACGTTGTTGAAGCCACTGCTGATCAAGTCGAGGCAGCGGCCGGAGGTGCTGCGGAACTAGTGGCTGGCGCAGCCGATGAGGCTACCGATGCACTGGCCGAGACTGCGGAACAAGCAACACAGTCGTTTGCCCAATCGGTCGCCGGGGACGTTTCGGATGAAATCGCGGTGACGGGAGAAACCCCGGAAGCAGGTCAAGTTGCGCAAGTGCCGGCCGCCGATGATGCGGTTTCGCAACTAGCCGACGCGGCAAAAGAGACGAAGGAGACGATCGGCGCGCTGGCAAGTTCGGTTTCCCAGGCCCTCACGGGGAATGCTGATGATGCGGCCGCGGGCGAGGTCCCTTCCGCCGATGCCGAACTTGCAGAGCAGGCTACGGATGACGGTGCAGCGGGGCCGACTGAAACCGCCCTTTCAGATGCGGGGGCTGGCACAACGCCTTCGGATGACGCGGCCCAGACACCAGACGCGCTTGCGGATAATGGAACCGAAACTGCCGCCGAGGGGATCGCGGAAGGGGTCTCTCAACTGGCAGCCCTGCCAACCGAACCTGCCGCTGACCCGGAAACGCCGGTCGAACCGACTGTTCCGGCACCCAAGTTCGATGCCCTGCGCGTCAATCAGTTCGGCGATCTTGTCGTAGCCGGCCAGGCGGCACCGAACAGCACCGTCACCATCTTGGACGGCCAGCAGGTGGTCGGAACCGTGGTTGCCGATGCGCGGGGCGATTGGGTATTCCTGCCTGAAAGCGCCCTGCAGCCCGGCAATTATGAGCTGACCATCCGGGCCGACAACGACGTTGAGTCCCGCGAATCCGACGAGGCCATCGTTCTTGTGGTTCCTGAGCGCGGCAAGAACATCGCCGGTCAGGAATCCGAAGGTTTAGATGAGGATGGTTCGTTAGCCTTGTTGGTTTCCCGCGATGAGCTTGATGCCAGCCGGGTTCTCCAGGCCCCGACGGCGCCAGCCGAGGGCACCACAGTGGAAGGAGACGACGCAGCAGTTCAGGATCAGCCGGCTGCGGATGAGGTTGAAGAAAAACCAGCGGTTGCTGAGACGGCTGACTCAGTTGACAAGCCCGTGCCGCCGGCCGCCAAAGCGCCGGAGCCCGTCCAAGTGGCTATCAATACCATCGACTATGACGAAAAGGGCGCAGTGGTCATCGCTGGCCAGGCGGAAGCGGATTCCGAAGTTCGGCTCTATGTCGATGATCAACTCGCCGGTAGCGCCCAAACCGATCCCAGCGGCGGGTATGTCGTGGAACCAGACCAGGATATCGCCGCCGGCGACTACACCTTGCGGGTCGATCAGGTCGATGGCGAAGGGGCGGTTGAATCGCGGGCCGCCATTCCTTTCACCCGCGCGCCGGCTGAACAGGTGGCCGCGGCCCCGGATTCCGTGACAGTTCAGCCAGGCAACAGCCTGTGGCGAATTGCCCGGCGGGTTTACGGTCAGGGTATCCGCTACACCATCATCTATCAGGCGAATGCCGAACAAATCCGTGATCCAGATTTGATCTATCCCGGACAGATCTTTGTCTTGCCCGACGAGCAGGAAGAGGGTTAGAGCACCTCTCAGGATTGACTAGGCTGACGAGAAGGGGGTCATGCTTGATCCCTTGGCACGCCAGGCGATTGACCCGCCTCTCAACGCGGCGGGGGCTTGGCTGGCACGAACCGGCGTAAGCGCCAACGCATTGACCTGGAGCGGGTTTGCCATCGGCCTCGGCGCCATGGCCGCTTTGTCTGTCCAGGCTTACTGGATCGCCCTGGCGCTGATCCTGACTAACCGGCTATTCGATGGTCTCGATGGCGCCCTGGCCCGCCAGCTCTCGCCTACCGATTACGGTGCGTTTCTCGATATCCTGCTGGATATGCTGACTTATTCGGGGCTGGTTTTTGCCTTTGCTTTCGGCCGCCCCGAACACGCGCTGATGGCCGCGTTCTTGATCACCACCTTCGTCGGAACGGGCTGCTCATTTCTGACCTTCGCGGTGTTGGCCACCAAACGAGGGATTGAAACCGAACAGCGTGGCCGCAAATCCTTCTATCACGCTGCCGGATTGGCCGAAGGGACGGAGTCCATCCTGTTCTGTTGCGCCATGTGCCTGTTTCCCGAAAACTTCACGCTGCTCGCGGGCCTATTCGCCGCGATGTGCCTTATCACCACCGTCGGCCGGATCCATATGGCCCGCCAACTGTTCGACGGCGGTTCGTCCAGCCCTTAAGGCCACGCTCTATTCAGCAGCCTGGGGTAGGGGTGTGGGCAATGGCGTTTGACTGGATTCCGCTTCGGTCGCTTGATCTGCCTTGGCAGCGCGTCTTTTGGCAAACCAACCCTGGACATTGGCGCGCAGCATCAGCGAACAGGGGGTGACCACCAGCGTCAGCACCGTTGCGAACGTTAGCCCAAACACCACAGCAGTGGCCAGGCCGACCCACCATTGGGTGGAGGGCGCGCCATAGGAGATGGATCGATTGACGAAATCGATGTTCATCTGCAACACCATCGGCATCAGACCCAATACCGTCGTCACGGTCGTCAGCAACACGGGCCGCAGCCTTTGGGCGCCGGTCTTTAAGATGGCGTCACGATGATCGGCGGCCGTCTTCTTTATCCGGTCGAACGTATCGATCAACACGATGTTGTTGTTCACCACGATCCCGGCCAACGCGATGACACCAATACCGGTCATGATGATCCCGAAGGGCTGACCGGTAATCAGCAACCCCATCAGCACCCCGATGGTCGACATGATGACCGCCGATAGGATCAGCAGCGCGCTGTAGAAGCTGTTGAATTGGGTCACCAGGATGATTGCCATCATGAACAGCGCTACGGCAAAGGCCCGCATCAGGAAGGATTGGGCCGCCTGCTGCTCTTCATCCTCGCCTTTGAAGACCACATCGATCCTTGGATCCAGATTGGCCTCAGTGTCCAACCATTGGCGGATGTTGGAGACGATGTCGTCCGGCAGCACGCCGTCAGCGACGTTGGCCTGGACATCCATGACCCGCTTGCCGTCGATGCGGTTGATGTTGCCGGTCTTCTGTTGGGCATAGCGCGTGACGAAGTTGGAAATCGGCACAGCCGGCCCATCGACAACGACCCGCACCTCGTCGAGCTGAGCCATCGACCGCTGGGCTGCCGGATAACGCACCATCATATCCAGCTCCTCATCACTATCGTCGGGCCGATACTCACCAACCTTCAGACCCCTGGTCACCAGCTTGACCGTATCCCCCAGCGAGGTCGTATCCACCCCAAACTTAAGGGCCTGGGCGCGGTCGAGATCCAGTTTCCAGTCGATCCCGGGAATCGGCCGGCTGTCCTCTACGTCAAGGACACCTTCCTGGGTCTCCAAGAAGCGGCGGACCTTATCGATTGCGCTGGGCAGTATTTCAGGAAAGCGGGAGGTCAGCTGCACCTGCACCGGTTTGCCAGTTGGCGGCCCGGCTTCGGGCGATCGGACCTCGACATAGATGCCAGCCAATGGCCGCGTCAAAGCGCGAATATCTTCATAAATTTCAGCCGCCGGGCGCCGGTTGTCCCAATCCTCGAACTCGAGTGAGATCTGGCCAATCACGTCTTCGGCGATGTCATCACCATCGCCGCCAGCCCCGGTACGCGTGTAGATCGACTTGAACTCATCGGAAAGCTTCAGGACTTCTTGTTCGACTTCATAGACGATCTGATCCTGCTCCCAGATCGACATGTTGCCGCGGGCGTGGATCAGCACGATCCCCTGCTCAGGCTCCACATCGGGGAAAAACTCGACGCCCTTGCCAAAGGTGCCATAGACCATCGGCATGGCGATCAAGGCCGCAAAGGCTGCGATCAGGATCTTACCCGGATGGCGCAGGGCGGCCGACAGCATGCGGACATACCGCCCATTCAGCCCCTTGAGCTTGGACATATCCAAGGCGCCTTCTTTTTCCAGGTCGATGACATCCGTGTTGTCGCCGGGCTTCGGTGCCTTGCCGAACACGGCGCCGAGAGTGGGCACGAAGATCAGCGCCACGACCAGCGAGGCCGACAACACCGCGATCAGCGTCATCGGCAGATATTTCATGAACTCGCCGACGATGCCGGGCCAGAACAGCAGCGGGACGAAGGCGGCAAGCGTCGTCGCTGTCGAGGCAATGATGGGCCAGGCCATCCGCTTGCCGGCCTCGGCATAGGCTTCAATCTTTGGCTGTCCCTCGGCCATGCGACGGGCCGCATATTCGGTCACGACGATCGCGCCATCGACCAACAGCCCGACCGCGAGGATCAGCGAGAACAAAACGACGATATTGGACGTCAGGCCCAGGACATAGAGCATCAAGATGCCCGTCATGAACGAGGCCGGAATCGCGACGCCGACCAGCCCCGCCGAGCGCAGTCCGAGCGCGCCGACGATGACGATCATGACCAGCAGAATGGCGCTGGTGACGTTGTTTTGCAGATCACCCAGCATCGAGCGGATCTGAATGCTGGCATCCTGGCTGAAATTCACTTCGATGGTGTCGGGCCAGAACTGCTGTTCTTCGGCGACGATCTCTTTGACCGCTTCGATGGTCTCGATGATGTTCGATCCGATGCGCTTGGAAACCTCAAGCGCCACCGCCGGTTTGCCATCCACGCGGGCAAACCCCTCGGGATCCTTGAAGGTGCGCCGAATGACTGCGATGTCGCTCAGGCGCACGACCCCGTCATCGGACACCTGCACCGGCATGTTCATGATGTCGGAAACCGACTCGAACAGTCCGGGCACCTTGACCGCGAACCGGCCCTTGCCCGTGTCCAACGTGCCGGCCGCCACCAGCTGGTTCGACCGGTTGAACAGATTGACAACATCCAAGCCGTTCAACCCGTAGCTTTCGATCAGCAGCGGATCGATGATGATTTCGACCGATTCTTCACGATCGCCACCGATGGCGACTTCCAGGACCGAGGCAATGCCTTCCAGCCGGTCGCGCAGATCGCGCGAAATCTGTACCAGCGTCCGTTCCGGCATATCGCCTGACAGGGTGACCACCAGGATCGGAAACAGCGAGATATTGACCTCGTTGACCGATGGTTCGTCCGCGTCATCGGGCAGGTCGGGACGAACCGTGTCCACCTTCTCCCGCACATCGTCCAACGCAACGTCCGGATCGAAACCGGCATCGAACTCCAGCAACACGTTGGCCCCGCCCTCATAGGCGGTGGAGCTCATTTCCTTCGTCCCTTCGATGCTGCGCAGCTCTTCTTCCATCGGACGGACGAGCAGGCGTTCGGCATCCTCGGGCGAGATGCCCTCCAGGTGCATCGAGACATAGATGATCGGGATGTTAACGTCCGGATCCCGCTCTTTGGGGATGGCGTTATACGCATAAATGCCCGCGATCAGCAGGCAGACCAACGAGGTTAGAACCGTGCGCGCGTGATGGACGGCGGCATCGATAATAGCGTTCATCAGCTCAACTCTCCCGTCGAGCCGGCAGTAGTCCCGCCTTCATCAATCGGGATCACTTGCTGACCGTCCTGAACGAATTCTTGCCCGACCGTGATCAGGCGAACCTCATCGGGCAACCCGCCGATCAGCACGGAATCCAAGCCGTCCTGCAAAATCTGAACCGGATAGAACACGACATGGTCGGTCTCATCGACCGCCCGAACGCCCAAGGTTCCGTCGTCGGCGAGCGTCAGAATGGCCGGGGTGATGCTGTGGGCGGTCAACTGCTCCATCGGAATATTCAGCTCGACCGTCACGCCCTCGATCAGGGTGCCATCGCCGTTAGGCACGTCGACCTCAACGGCAAAGGTCCTGGTTGTGCTATCTGCGACGGCACCGACATAGCTCACGACACCGTCGATCAGTTGGCCGGTCAGCGTACGCAGCTGCGCCGGTTGTCCAAGACGGATGTTGCCGAGATTGCGCTCCGACACCTGTCCGACCGCGGTGACGACGGATAAGTCGACGACATAGGCGATCGGATCGCCTCGATCGACGAAGTCGCCGAGTTCGACATCCCGTTCGAACATGACGCCGGCGAACGGCGCCGCAACAATCGTCCGCTCCAGCTCAATATTCGCCAGTTTCAACTCGGCCTGTGCGGCATCGAGCGCTGCTTGGGCTTGCGACAAATCGACGTCGCCGCGATATCCCTTGGCATTCAACCGTCGCGCAGCCTCGAATTCAGTTTCCCGCTGCACCACCAGTGCCTGAGCGCTGGCGACCTTCGCCTGCCGGTCATCGACGTCCAGGCGGGCGATCACCTGTTCTTCGGTTACGGTCGTGCCGCGCTCGACGAACAGTTCTTCAATCGTGCCGCTTGTTTCGGCGCTGATCGTTACCCGGCGATCGGCTTCCGTGCGACCCTGTAGCCTCAGCGAGTCGGATATCTTTTCTGATGTGAAGGTGGCCACGCGTACCCGCGGCAAATCGGCCTCTGCGGCTGACTCACTTTGGGCCGTGACCTCGTCACCCGTCGCGGGGGAGGGGGCCAAGACGCCAGAGGCGATCCAGCCGACCGCCGCGATCGCAATGACCACCGCAAGAAACCACGTGTTGGTCAGAGCCCTCGTAAAGCGCCTAAAAAGGCCAGGCTGATCGCTATCCATACTAGTATCATCCCCAAACATCTCGACGGCCATATTTGGCCACCTTGCGCAGGGCTCTCAGTTGCAAATGCCCTGCCGGTTTACCCCAGCGTCATGACAGATCGTCGCGTCGTCACTCAGCGGCCGTCTTGCTCATTTCCTGCCGCAGCAGGTTTCCAATCAATTCGTGCCGCTTCGAATCCAGATAGTCCGCGGCCATCTCGTGGTATGCCTTGCCGAACCCGTGGACGAACTGGTGCCCCGGCGACTGCGGGTCCTGGCTTCCGCAGTTCTGCATCTCCTTGACCCGCTCACGGTGGAACGCGATCCGCCTGGCGATCACCTCGTCCAGATGGCGCGGTTCCAACAGTTCCGAAAACATCAGGACGAACAGGAAATCAGATCGGTATTTGTCGGCCGCCGGGTCGCGACTGACTTGATCGAACAGCGCCTGTCGGCCCGCAGCCGTGATGCGGTACATCTTCTTGTCTGGCCGGTCGTCGCGGTCCTGTTCGGCAAACTCCGCGAGGCCGCTATCGACAAGTCTTTTCAGCGCCGGATAGATCGATCCGAAACCGACATCCTGGAAGTGGCCGAACGGCCCCTCCTCGAACTCCTTGCGAATTTCGTAACCGCTGGCCGGCCCCTTGCTCAGCACGCCCAGGCACAACGTTTTTGCGTCCATGATCTACGGCTATTTCACACCATTTTGACTTGCCTTCCCCAAGGGAGGGCGAGTTTCGACTACAGCATCACGAGGCTGGGGTCAATGCGATATATATCAATTTGTTATAATTGAATGATCGTTCAGGTTTTCAACCGGCGAGCAATATCGGAATTTATCAAAGCAATATGAGCCGATTACGTAACTTTCTTTCTATTTCGCATTAGCAACACGGCGCATCGTCCCCATGGCGGCGTCGGTCTGCGGGAAGTGTGCTGACACGGCTGGGGCCGTTGCGCCTGCGATCTTTGTCCTCGCTAGGTGAACGAGGACCGCGGGTTTGACCGGCAAGGCGGCGGGGGTGCTGGCCGGTGGCTGGTTCTTGCTCAACAGGTCGCCATGCCGGTCGATACCAAGGTCATTGACCGCCTGGTCCAGCGATCGGACGGGCAGGTTCAGGTAGGGACTTCCGGGGCCACCTGACTCGCGTGAATTTTCATTTGGTGCCTTGGTGTCAAGATCAAATATGGATTTTCCCACAGTTTTTTTGATGTTTTCCACAATATATGCCCCCCTAAGCGTTCCGACCCACATCATATGGTGTACTGCCGCTATATGCGCCGAGGGTTAAATGAACGTTAAAGGCTGCGCGCTATCGTTCGCCGCTCCACCGCCGATCGAAAAAAGGGCGTTTTATCTTGACCTTAGCGTGGGCAAAAAATTTCCGAACTCTTTGGCCCGCGCCGCTGAGATCGGCGGCATTCGCCATGTCGCTCATGTTGCTGAACCTGATTCCCGGCCCGGCACAGTCCGAGTGGCGCATCTTAGGGCCCATGATGGCGGAACCGGATTGGCTCGATCTACCGGCCGTTGAACGCGCCGAGCGCGAGAAGGCCGAGGCCGAGGCAAAGCAGCGGGAAATGGAAGCACTTCAAGCCTGGCAAATCGCCGAAGCGGAACGCCGGGCGAATCTGCCCAGGCGTGCAGAAGCGTTGTCCCTTGATGGAGCGGCCAAGCTCAGCTTCGGTTGTTCGGAAACCGGAACCGTTTTCATCTCAATGGTATTGACCGGCTATGAAAGCGCCGCCGGTATCGTGCGGGTGACCCATTGGGTAGATGACGACCTTCCTCGCCGGGTTCCCTGGTTCTCTGTCGCCGCCGATTTGGAACTCAGGGTTTTCACCGACCGCGCGGTTTTCGTCGAACAGTTTCTGCAATCGTTCAGCGGCGGCGAGGCAGTGACGGTTCAGGTCGAAACGTTTCCCGCTGTGCAGTTCTCATCGCCGAACCGTGCCTCAGTTGTCGGCCCAATTCTAAAGAACTGCCAACAGATAGCGACGGAAATCGGCGAACCGGCCATGCCGAACGATGATTCTCAAGAAATGGATGGCGAGGAAACGAGCTAAGACTGTGCAGAGTCTGCTTCGGATCCGAAAAACACTTTGCAGATACAAAGAGGCCCCGGACAAGCCGGGGCCTAGTGGTCTCGAATTCAACAGGGAGACTTCATGCAACAAAAATAGTTTCGGATCATATGGTTAACAAAAGGTTAACAGCATTAACGGTCTATCAAGAAAGTTTTCTGGGGCGCTGAGAGCCCCCTCATTCTTCCTGTCCGTCCACCGTGAATTAACGCCAAGCCGTTAGGATCACCCGGTCGACCATCCATTTGTCGGTCAGAGCAATGCAGATTAGCCAAGTTCTTGTTGCCCACGGGCTGGTGTCGGCCGAGGACGTTCAATCAGCCGTACACCATCAACGCCAAAATGGCGGAAAGCTCGACCAGCATTTGGTCGAACTCGGCCTGATTGGCGCCGATGCGATCGGTGCGGTGATGGCCAAGCTGCCGGTAACACCCCGCACCGTCAGCGAGACGGGCATCAGCATGAATCAGCTGCTGCGCCTGCTGCTCAAGGCCATAACAGTTGATGGTATCGAGCTTCCCTCCCAGATGGCCCAGCGGCTCAAGCTCAGTGCCAACATCGTCTTGGCGATCCTGCAGGATGCGGTCGACAAACGGCTGGTTGAAAATCTCGGGCCGTCCAACCTTGCGAACAGTTCGGAAGAACGGTTCGTGCCGACCACCCAGGGCCGCAACTGGGCGGCCGAAGCGCTGGCCCAGAATCAGTATATTGGACCAACGCCGGTCAGCCTGTCCGACTATAGCGATCAGATCATGCGTCAGCGGATGGCCAACGAACGGGTTGATCGGGGTGCTGTCGTCGAGGCGTTTGCCGATCTCGTCATTACGGACAACATGATCGGCAAGCTCGGGCCTGCCGTGAACTCGTCCAGCTCGATCCTGCTGTACGGCGCACCGGGCAACGGCAAGACCTCCATTGCCGAACGTTTGGGCGCAATCTTTCCTGATATTGTCTACATCCCGTATTGCATTGAGGTCGAAGGCCAGATCATCAAGATTTTCGATCCCTCGATCCATCAAACGATCGAACCCCCACCAACGGCCGCCGCCATCGGTTCAATCCGAACCGAACAGCTCGACGGTCGATGGGTGCCTTGCAAGCGGCCGGTCATCATCACGGGGGGTGAATTGACGCTCGAGATGCTGGATCTCCAATTCAGCTCCGACGCAAAATTCTACGAAGCGCCGCTGCACCTGAAGGCCCTGAACGGGACCTTCATCATTGATGATTTCGGTCGACAGCTTGTTAGGCCTACGGACCTGCTGAACCGTTGGATCGTGCCGCTCGAAAGCCGGGTCGACTATCTGAAGTTGCATACCGGCAAGAGCTTCATGATCCCCTTCGACGAGATCGTGATCTTCTCGACCAACATGGAACCCGACGACCTTATGGATCCCGCCTTTCTGCGAAGGATCCCTTACAAGCTGGAGATCCCCGGCCCGTCGGAAGACAGCTACCGGGTCATCTTCGAGGCTGTGGCAGGCAAGCGCGGCGTCTCGATCGCCCCTGGGGTGCTCGATTTCGTGATCGAGGAGCTGCAGGTCGCCTCAGGTCAGCCGCTCGCCTGTTATCAGCCAAAATTCATCGTCGAACAGGTAATTGCCGCCTGCAAGTTTGCCGGTGAGGACCCGGTGTTGACCAGAGAACTGGTCGCTGAGGCATTGACCAACCTTTACACCAAGACGGCCGGCATGACGGCAGCGGCGGCTTAAGGCCGACTGGACAGGCGATACTGCGCCAGGATCCGGGGCAGCAAACGAAGCTTGTTGTCGTCGGTCACGAACAGCAAGTCGATATCCCTAGGACAAGCCCTGTCGACTTTAGACACACGCCGAAGGATCATGCCCTCGAAATTACCCCGACCCACAGTGGGCTCGACGGGTCCAATGGCGGCGGTGACCACCAGTTCGCCAGATTTGGCCTTCTGGATTTGGGCCTCCGACAGGTGCACAAGCCGAGCCGTCAAACCTCGGATCGCGTTGGCGGCGCGTTCCAGCACCAAAACGCCGCCGCATGGATGTCGAATTGCCTCGACGGGTGCAAACCCCGTTTCCGTCTGATAGTGGGATTCTGACCATTGGCCGTCGGTCCCGATCCACAGACCGTGACCTTCCTGGCGTTTGCCCTCACTGATGATCAGAACTTGACCATCTTCGAGTTGCGTCATGGCCTCGATCCCCTCGTTAGGGCGGAACGAGGACAAGCTATCGGGTGGAGACCAGGAATCGTCCGGACGTTGAGAAAACACCGCAAACTGGCCAGGTGGATAGTGTACGAGGCGGTGCGGCCGCTCGAACCCGACGAGCCACCCGCCGTCCGTCAGTCGGGTGACCGATTCGATATCACCCGGGTATCCGTCGTCCGCCGACATGGGCTGATCGGCTAGGGTGTTGGCGGCGATCAGTGTCCCATCGTCCGCAAAGCCAAGTTCGAGCAGTTGGACACGGCCTTGATCGGAAAAAGCGATGAGCCTGTTCGACGCGTCGTCGGCCGCCAACGCCGATATTCCGTGCACGCCGCTGCCAAAGGGCAGTGACAGGCTGGCCAACTCGGTCAGGACGAAAGGGGCCTGTTCCGGGTTGGGCGAGCGGGAGACAGGATTTTGCGCACAGGCTTGGGTTACCAGCAGGACAAGACCCGCCAGCAGGAACATGCGTACAGGCACGAACTTCAGACTTTTTTGAGGGTCAGGGCGACAATTTCTGGGGGACAGTTGAACCGGTAGGGCAGCCCGGATGTGCCCGCCCCACGGCTCGTATACCCCTGCATCGATCCCTTCTGCCAAGGTCCTGAGGCCAAATCATGGTTCCGGTGGAGCGGCATGATCACCGGTTTGCCCCCTGGAAGGCAAACCTGGCCGCCATGGGTGTGGCCGCACAGGTAGAGATGGTGCCCAGCGGCGGCGGCCTCTTCCGCCAGTTCCGGTGAATGCACCAGCGAGATGGAATAGTCGGCGGGAACAAGCGCCCCCCGTGCCAGGGCATCTTCGGCGGCGCCGGTGGCGTAGGTATAGACATCGTCCAGGCCGGTTACGGCAACCGTGGCGTTACCGACCGGAACGACATCCGTTTCGTTGATCAGCAGGCGGAAGCCGGCGCGCTCGATATGCGGGGCCATGTCCGCGCAATCGTGGTTGCCCAGAATGGCGAAGCTGCCAAGTCCGACATGAATGGCTTCTCGCATGCGGGACAGGGCATCCATGGTGTTCTGTTCGACGAATTTTCCGCCATTGCCGAAGCGGTAGTCGCCGCCGGCAATCAGCAGATCACACCGCAGGCCACGCACCCGGTCGATCAGCGCGTCAGCAAAGTCGGGCATGCTGTCAAAATGGGGGTCGGAGATGAACAGAATTCTTAGGCCATCAAGCTCCGAAGCCAGCGATGGTTGGTGGACTGATTGTGTCGACAGCGCGATGGATTTGGCATTGCGTTTGCCCAAGGCGGCCATGCCTGACAGGTTCATGCCCCACTTGATCCATGTGGCTGAGATCTCGCCAACCCTCCGTTTGAGGCTGAGCGAGGGAGAATTTGGCGCGTGTTCGACTTCCCGAACTGCGCGTTGGGCAGCCCAGGCATGACGGTCGATGGTGCCTGCACCGGTCGCCGCCTGGGGCCAGTTCCAGGCATCGCTCAGGGCAGTATCGACTGAGTCATCGATTTCTGCTGGCGTGTCAGTTGAAAGAAGCGCGCTATCGTCTGGCATTGAGATAGTATATTCACTCTATGTGACTAATTGCTGAAATCTCAGCGAAATCTCTTTCTCAATTCTTAACCTTAAATTTGGCCGGTGTTAAAGACCAATGTTGCCCTCGCAAAGGGGAAGTCGTCGGCGTAACGTTGCATGAAACTCATGGAGTCAAAATTCTGGTGCAGGAAGACGGCAAAACGATGATCCTGACTGGTGCCAGCAGGGGCATCGGCCACGCCACCGTCAAACGCTTTTCTTCCGCCGGTTGGCGTGTCATCACCGTTTCTCGCCAGCCCTTCCCGGAAGATTGTCCGTGGGAAGGCGGTGAACAGGATCATGTTCAACTCGACCTGTCAGAGATCGCCAGTATTGAGCACGGGGTCGAGGAGCTGCGTAGCCGTCTGTCCGATGGGCGGCTGCAAGCACTGGTCAATAACGCGGCAATTTCGCCTAAGGGTGAGGATGGCCATCGTCTCGACACGCTGGAAACGGACCCCGCCATTTGGCAAACGGTCTTCAACGTCAACTTCTTCGCCCCTGTCTTGCTGGCGCGCGGATTGATCGAGCCGCTGCGCGCCGCCAAGGGCTGCATAATCAATATCTCCTCCATTGTGGGTAGCCGGGTACACCCGTTCGCCGGCTCCGCCTATGCCACGTCCAAGGCAGCGCTGGCTGGCTTGACCCGAGAAATGGCTTCGGATTTTGGGCCGTTGGGGATCCGGGTCAACGCTGTCGCACCCGGCGAGATCGACACCTCAATCCTGTCGCCGGGCACGGAAAAGATCGTCGAGACCATACCCTTAAGGCGTCTTGGCCGGCCGGAGGAGGTGGCGGCGACCATCTACTTCCTGTGCTCGCAGCCGGCTGCCTACATCAACGGTGCGGAAATTCACATCAATGGCGGCCAACACGTCTGACGACGGTCAGACAGCGCCGCAACTGGGCAAAGAAAAACCGGCGCCGCTCGGTTTGAGCGACGCCGGTCTGCCGGTCAATCGACCCGCTTAACTAGAGTAGTACTTCTTCAGTGCCTGTGAGTAATAGCCGCTGTCCGTGTAACCGTAGCGGGCGTTTTTCTTCACATCGACCTGGGTCAGCACGATGCCCATGCCTTCGCCGATATCGTCTTCGATCTCGTTGAGGGCAGCGATGACCTGATTGCGGTTTGTTGAGCCCCAGCGGACTACCATGACCGTCTTGTTGGTCATGCGGATCAGGTTCTGGGTCTCGGTCACCGCCAGAACGGGCGCCGTGTCGATGATGACCAAATCATAGGTTTGCGACAGGGCGCGCAGCAGCTGTTCCATATCGGCGGAGCCAATCAGCTCCATCGGATTGTCGCACTTGGCGCCACGGGCGATGACATGCACGCCGCTCTTCTGGTGGGTCTGGATAATGTCTTCCAGATCCTCTTCGCCGCGCAGGTAGTCGACCAGACCCACATTGGCTTCCAATCCAAACAGCTGATGGATCGTCGGCCTGCGAATGTCGCAGTCGATGATGACGACCTGTTTGCCCAGGCTGGACGCAACGGCCGCCATGGCCGCCGTGGTCGAAGATTTACCTTCGTTGGGGATGGCTGAAGTGAATACAATCACGTTGTCCCGCGGGTCCTGCGTCATCACCTGTATCTTGGTGAACAGGCGTCGCATGGCCTCGCCGAAGGTTGAGAACGGTTTGTCCAGCACGAACCGCAGCACACTCTTCTCGGCCGCGCGTTCACGCGGCACCAAACCCAGGGCACGGTAGCCGGTCAGCCGCTGCAGCTGTTCCATGCTGCGGAAGGTGCGGTCGCTCAGCTCCAGCGCGAAAACGATGGCGATGCTGGCAATCATGCCCAGCACGACGCCGGCAACGCCGAACAGCGACTTCTTCGGGAAGGATGGGTCAGCCGGTGCTGCCGCCCGTGAAATGATCGTCGCGTCGGCCTGCTGGAAATCCTCCTGAACGTCGGTTTCCTTGGCGCGCTGCAAGAACACCTCAAGCAGGCGTCGGTTTGCTTCGACCTCGAGCTGTAGGGCCTGAACCTGGCGGTCCGAGGTGCCCAACTCGGCCACTTCGACATTCTGCCGCCGCAGCTCTTCCTCCAGCGTTGCGATGCGGGCGTTGACGACATTCACCTCGTTCCGCAGCGCGTCCGTGACCTTGCCGATTTCGGCATTGATGTTGCCGCGCAAACCGGCCAGCTGCGATTGGGCCCGCACCATATCCGGGTGGCCCGGTCCGACATTCTGGCGCAGCAGGGCGATTTCCTTGATCAGTGTCGCTTCTTGCTCACGCAGGCGGGAAATCAGCAGCGAGTTGAGAACATCGGACGTGGCGTTGGCGCCCGTCGAATTCAGCAGCGCCTCGGCTTCTTCAAGCCGGGCCTCGATGGCCGCCTTGTCCGCCTGGGCGGTGATCAGCTGTTCACTGAGCTGGGCCACCTGCTGAGAGGCGAGGGTAACCGCATCGGCGTTAATCAGGCCAACCTCGGCCCGATAGTCTTCGATGGCCTGTTCGCCGACCGCGACCTGTTCGCGCAGTTCTTCGAGCCGCGCGTTCAGCCAGCTGTTCGCCTGCTGGGTTGCCCGGTATTTACCTTCAACCTGGGCCTCGATGTATGTCTCGCCCAAGGCGTTGGCCACCTCGGCCGCCAATGCGGCGTTCGGTGAAGTGAAGTCGATTTCGATGACGCGGGACTTGCCGACCACGAAGACCGATAGCGCGCTTCTGAACGCTTTCAGATGACCGACATCGGCGGGGCTGAAACCGGCGAGATCGGCATCTTCGGCAGTCACGGGGCCGCCCGTTTGGACGGGTTCCTCCGGCAAAGCATCGCTCAGGCCAGGGATGTACTTGACGATGCTGGACGGAAGGATGCTCGCCACCCGGCCTTTGATCGCGTCGAACCGGGTCGGTGGCAGCAGTTCCGCGTTGAAGTCCGAATTGTTGCGCAGGTCCAGCTTGTTGATCACGCGCAGCGCCAGCTCCGGCGACCGCATGACCTGGACCTCACTCAAAATGCTGTCCACATCGCCACTATTGGCCGCGACCACGGCGTCCAGGGCAACAACGTTGCGAACCTGTTCTTCAATGCGAATCTGAGAAGACGCGGTGTATTGAGGGGTGATCTGCGTGTAGGCGAACATCGCCAAGGCAACCGACAGCAATGTCGTGCCGATGATCACGCCCTTGTTGCGCCAGGCCAGGGCACCCAGCTGCATCGGGTTGAATTCTTCGTCCGATCCGACCGGCGGCCGGTAGTAGTCGGCGCCCGCATCGCCGCCGCGGTAATCCTGCGGGCCGCGGTTGCGGGAAATGGGGGTTACGTTGTGCATGTTCGACATGTGCCGGCCTATTTCGCTCCTATTCGCCAAGCGCGCCGCTGGTGCGGCGACTGGCCGTTATCCCTGTTTGCGCAGCTATCGACTGCCGCGCTTGATTACTCTACTCAACCAATGCACCGGTTGGCCGACGTTCGGTCATCTGGCGATTGGGACCCGCAACCCTCACGTCATTGGGTATTTCCGGTCGTGCTCCCGAATGCGGCTCTTCGATAGAGCTCTTGGATCTGCAGAGACGCCGTTTATACCTCTATCTATTGAATATTCTGTAACCAAGCCAACCCAACCGCCAGTATGGGCAATCGGGTCCAACTGATGGTGCGCCCCTGCCACAGGTTAACCAAAACCGGTTGTGGCGTTGGCCGAACCCACAGCCTTATGGCCGCGATTTTCCCCACTTCGTCGCGCACCGCCATATTGAAAGTTCGTCGTTCACGGCGCGTCAAATCAACCGTTAACCAAGACAATAGACCACGATGCACTCACGTTGGCGAGTATGGATTGCCCGCCAATGACGACAAATCTATGACATCCATCACATATTTGACCCCAACGGCGCGATTTACGGTAACGGTTGCCGGTTATTGGCGGCTCTGTCCACTGCACGGGTCTTCGGCGCCTTTCGGAACCGGTTGGCGCGAACGGCGTGTTTTGTTAACGGAATGGCGATAGGTGTTCGACCGGCAGGTGCCTTGGCTCGGCCGGCTTGCGATTGTGGACAACTCGTTCCTTTTGATCGCATGGGTTGGGTGCGGTAAGCAGATGGGGCAGGCGATCTTCCGCTGTCGGCGATGGTAGGGTTAGTGCCCCGGTCTGTCGGGCGGTTTGCCAGTTTCGATCGTTGCGGAGTGAACGTGGCAGGGTAAGGGATACTCGGTTCGTGGCGGGAATTCACAAATCATCCGGCGCCATCGGTGTCATGGATCGCTGGGCTGGCTGGGACAGCAACTGGCTCCGCGTTGTGCTGATTTTGCTGACCCTGGGGGCGCTCTGGGCGATTTTGCTGTCCGCGCTCGTTCCTGACAGCGCGTTTGTCGATCTGTTCGTCGCCCCTGCGATCGCGTTTATGGCGATGGTCGCCCTGCCGATCGTCACCGTTGCGGTATCCAACAACAAACGCCTGTTGATGGCGTTCACGGCCTTTTACATCTTCGTTTCGGTTGCGGTCTGGCGGAATCGCGACTTTTCCGACACCTCGCTGGATCTGCAGATCCTGCTGCAATTCGCGTTCTGGTCCTATGGCGGTCTGCTCGGAATCTTGAACTTGCCGATCATCTTGAACCGGTCGAATGATTTCCTGGTTCTGACGGCTCTTGCGATGCTGTCGCTGATCGTCGTCTCGCCGCTTTGGTCGCCAACCATGTCCTATTCGGCCATGTCGGCGGCCCTGAATGTCATGTTCTTTTTGTTCGCCTTTACGGTGGCGCATAAATTGACGGAACGGGAAATGGTGTGGGTGATCACCATCGCTTGTTTGATGGTCGTCGTCCCCTCTCTTGCCATGTCGCCGTTTCGCTACAGCTTTGCTGAAGTTACGGGTGAAGGGACCGCGGCTCTCGACCGCCTCCGTGGCGTGACGGGCCACCCCATTGCGTTGGCCGTCATGTGCGCCGTGTTGATGATTTGCTCGGTCTCGATTTTCTACAACAAATGGGGATCACGCATCTTCCCGCTCGTCTTCATGGGGTTTGCGATCGCCACGATCATTCTGACGCAGTCGCGCATGCCTTTGGTCGCCGCCATGTTTGCTTGCGTGGCGGTCCCGGCCTACCGGCTCAGGGTGTTGGGCCCGGCCTCTGGACCGATTTTCGTTCTGGTCGCGGTCCTTGCGTTGGTTACCGCTGTTTCGGGGTTGGAGTACATCGTCCCGGCTGAGATTCTCGCGAGCCTATCGCGATCGGGCGAAGCGAAGGAAATCCTGTCACTGACCGGGCGCAGCTTGATTTGGGAATTCGCGGTGTCGAAGATCGCCGAACGCCCCGTCTTGGGGTGGGGCGTGGGTTCGGGCGCCGCTGTGATCTTGCCCTATTTTCCCGATCCGACCATGAATGTAATGCATTCCCACAATGCCATTTTGCATTTCACCTTATCGACCGGGGTGGTCGGTGGCTTGCTCATGGTCACGGCGTTTGCCATCATGGTCTACCGGTCGTTCAAGTACGGTTCGATGTTCGCCTCGACCCTCGTTGTCATGCTCCTGGTCGCGGGCGTTACCGAGGCTGTTTATGCCAACAACCGGCCGAACATGACGACGTTCTTCCTGTACGCGGCGATAGGCATATGCGCTCAGCTTGGGCCAAAATCGGCCTTTGGCAGCAAAACGCCCAGCGAACCCGTTCGGCGACGCGCCCCGCGCCGGCCGCGGGTAAATTGGGACGATCCGCCGGAAGGCGCCGAAAACTCACCCGCCTGATAATCTGAAAAACTGACCCCTCAAAACCTACGAAATCCACCTGCATCGGTTTTCTCAAGCCTTTGCAGGCATGTAGCTGTGACAAAATTGAGGCAACCGACAGTCTGGGTGCCTTGAATTGGTCGAATAGCGCCAACACCCTCGACAAGCCAAAACAGTGTCGGCTGGTTACCAAGCATTCATGCTTGTCCGGTTAGTGTCGCGCTCATCCGAGCGCCAGTTCAGCGTAGGCCTTGCCGGCCGCCGCATTTTGGCGCGGTCAACAACGACGAACCGTGGACATGCCAAACAAAATCCTTGTTGCGGCCGCCGCGCTTGCGCTGCTCGCCGGGTGCCAGACGGGTAACCCGATTGCACCGAACCCCTATTCACAACTGCCGGAAGAGTTGCTCGAACCGGATGTCGAAACCACGAAGGTGGCCGAAGCGTTGCCTCCGGCCTCTCGGCCTGAACTGGAGACGGGCTACATCGTCACCTGGGGCCGCAGTACGCATCAGTGGCAGGTTCGCCTGATCTCGACGGCCGGCGGCTATGAGACGTGGGAACATCTGGACGGCTCCTGGCAATGGACGCAGGCGGACTTTATTTCGCCCCTGGTCGCCTGGAGCGGACCGAGCGATTCCGGTACCAGAACCAACGATGGCGATATGTCGCCGCTCTTCCCGCTGAAGGTCGGTAAGGAAGCCACCGTACGCTACACCGGCGTTTCGGAAATCAGTCCGGAAGGCTTTGATGGCGAGCGCATGTGCCGCGTTCTTGGCCAGGAGAACATCACGGTGCCGGCTGGGAATTTCGACACGTACAAGATCCTGTGCCTGAACGGCCGGAACATCGAATATCCCTGGCGCTACCAGTATTTCTACTATGCGCCGGAACTCGGCATTCCGGTTTACGTCTTCGACAAGTCCCGCGACATGGTCGAACCCCGGGTCAACCAGTTGATCGGGATCGATCGCAGCTTCGCCCAGCGGTAATCCCGCTTCCCATGCGGCCGGCCGTATCGGGGTGAGTTACGCCATCCCAAAGGCCGGCCGCAGCCGGGCACCAATGATATTTCCGGCAAAAGCCGTGACCAGCCACAGCCAGCCATGCAGGCTGCCTGAGGATATGCCTGAAAAGAACGCGCCGATATTGCAGCCGTAGGCCAATCGCGCGCCGTATCCCATCATCAGCCCGCCTACGATGGCGGCGGCAAGCGGCCCCCAGCCAATTCTGAGGCTTGGCGCAAACCGGCCGGCCAGCCCCGCTGCCGTAAATGCGCCCAAGATAATCCCGAAATTCATCACCGAATTAACGTTTCGGAGAACGCTGGCCTCCAGCGCGCCTGATCGCGCTTGCCAATAGGCCCATTCCGCTACTGGCAGGCCCGCCGTGTCGGCAATCTTGGCCCCCCAAAGGGCGAAGGCGGACGTGATACCCCAGGGGCGTCCCGCCAGCCAAAGGGTTGCGAAGTTCAGCAGCGCCAGGGCAACCGCGCCCCAAACCAAAGGCCAGGGACCGCGCCATAGCCTGGCCAGCGGGCTGCTGCCGGGCTGTGGCGGGCGAGGACCGCCAAACAGGTGCGGCCGTCCGTAGCGGCGCCATTCAATCCCGTAGCTGACCGCGAATATCAGGGCAAAGATCGACAGGTTGGCCGCAAGAGCCGTCGGCAGCCCAAGGTGCCTGACCAGCGACACGCCTCCGATGTTCGGCGTTTGCGTCCAAAACGGCATATGGGCGGTGCCGATCAGCGAGCCGGCGACGAAGAAAGCCAGCGTCACCACCATCCGCAAATTGCCGCCGCCGGCGGTGAACAGCGTGCCGCTGCCGCACCCGCCACCCAGCTGCATGCCAATCCCGAAAACGAAGGCACCGAACGCCACGGATATCCCGACCGGGGCGACGAACCCGCCCACCGACCGATCGAACAGCGATCCCGCCGCCAGGGCGGGGAAAAACAGGCAAACGGCTAAGCCGAGCATGATCATCTGCGCGCGGACGCCGCCACCCTTGCCCGACAAAATCTGATTTCGCCAAGATCCCGTAAACCCGAAGGCAGCATGATACAGGGTAACGCCCAGCGCGCCGCCGACGACAAACAGGGCCCCCTGGTGCCAGCCATATTCGGCGCTCAGATACAGATGCCCGGCCAGCAAGGCAGCCGCACCGGCCAGCACCACGATGATATTGCGCCGTGTTAGCCAAGGAACAGACAGATCGCTCGTCGCGGTTGCGGTGGTTTCAGACATGACGGGGTTCGCGTTCAAACTTGGCGCCCGGCGGACTTGGCCTCCGCTCGGTCAGTTGACAAATGTGTAGTCGGCTGAGGTTACGAAAATCCAGCCAATCACGCTCGCGTAAGCGTGAACGCTTGTGTGAGATCATTTGTGTGAAAGCCATGGTCATCCAAGGGGTTCCCCCCCATCCTGTAAACCTGCGATGTGGATTGCGGGCCCGGGTCGAGGTGTCGATGGGCCAGGATAAATGACAACGGGGACAGGCCTTGCAACGATTTGACTGCCGAGATCTGGCTGTCACGGCCGCCAACCAAGAAGCGGTCGACCGGTTCGACACGCTGACACGGAGCTTTCTGGCCCACAGCAAATCTGCCCAGGCAGCCCTGTGCGCTTGTTTCGATGCCGATGAGGATCTGACGCTTGCCCATACGGCTCGCGGCTTCTTTTGCGCCCTGTTGGGCCAGCGGCGATACCTAGGGGCGGCCCGGGAATCGTTGGCCAAGGCAAAGGCCAGTGCTGAAAGACGCGGCGCGACGGATCGGGAATCTGTACTGATCGCCGCGTTGGAAGACGTCTTGTCGGACCAGCCGGCGGCCGGGGTTGAGCGCTTGAACAGACATATCGAGCGCCAGCCGCTCGATGCTCTATCGATAAAAATCAGCCACGGATTGCAGTTCATGCTGGGCCACAGCAATGGCATGCGGTCTAGCCTGGAAACCGTCCTGCCGGCCTGGAACGAATCGACGCCGGAATATGGTTACATCCTTGGCTGCTACGGCTTTGCTTTGGAGGAAACCGGCGACTATCGCGCGGCCGAGGTAACCGGCCGTCGGGGCGTCGGACTGGCCCCTGATGATGCCTGGGGCTGGCACGGTGTCGCCCATGTCATGGAGATGCAGGGCAGGGCGCGGGAAGGAATTGTCTGGTTGAAGGCCTTCGAGGACCGTCTGCCAAACGTCAACAATTTCGCCTATCACGTCTTCTGGCACCGGGCGCTGTTCCATCTGGAGATGGGGGAGACCGACGAGGTCTTCCGGCTCTACGACAACAGCATCCGCGCCGACATGACGGACGATTTCCGCGACATTGCCAACGGCGCCTCGCTTCTCATGCGCCTTGAATTCGATGGCATAGATGTCGGGTCCCGTTGGGAAGAGCTGGCTGATCTCTCCGCCGGCCACCTGACCGACCATTACCTTACCTTCGCCGATGCCCACTACATGATGGCCCTGGCCAGCGCTGGGCGTCCGGAAACGGTCGCGGACATGCTCGAGTCGGTCAAAGCCGCCTCCGAGGGTGAAGGGCATGGCGCGGCCATGATGCGCCGATTCTGTCAGCCGTTGATGAAAGCTATTGCGGCGTTCGCTTCGGGCCGTTACGAGGTGGCGCAGGAGGCGTTGGCCTCCGTCCGGACCGGCATATCGTCCATCGGCGGCAGTCACGCTCAGCGAGATGTGTTCGAGCAGATGCTCGTTGAGGCTGCTCTACGTGCAGGCAACACTGTTGCTGCATCGGGCTTGCTTCATGAAAGGCTCGCCCGTCGGCCGAACAATGTTTGGGCTCGGAAACGCTTAAGTAAGATCGAAGCGCCGATCGACGGGACGAACAGATCCTCGGCATCGGCAATCGCCTAGGAAGTCACGTTCCTCCAGGGAGTTCGTTGCCATGTTGTCGCAAAGACTGCGCCGTTTTTTCGGCTTTGCCCCCCTGACTCTCGCCCTGACGTTGATATTCGCGGGGCCCGCTCCGGCATTGGCCGAGGGCGACTACCCCTATGAGGGCGTAATCGAAATCGACAGCGCCCATGATTTCGACACGCTGTGGACCAATCTCGAGGCGGCCATCAAGGAAGCCGAGATGCTGCTGCTTTACAAGGCCAGTGCCAGCCGTGGTGCTGCCGGGCGGGGCATCGATATTCCCGGCAATGGCGTCTTCGGGGTCTATCGGAATGACTTCGCCGTCCGCATGCTGGAATCCAGCGTCCCGGCCGGGTTGGAAGCGCCCTTGATCTTCTACCTAACGGAACAGCCGGACGGCACGACGAAGCTTACCTACCGTCAGCCAAGCGCCGTGTTCGGCGCCTATGATGCCGGTGACGAACTGGCTGAAATGGCCCGCGAGTTGGACGATATATTCGCCACGATCGCGGAACAGGCCACGGCTGGATAGCATCGTCGTTCGAATTTCTATGGTCGCCGACTTTAGGGGCCAATGAAACGCGCACTCGTAACCGGTGGCAACCGCGGCATCGGCCTTGCCATTGCCGAGAGCCTGATCAGCAACGGTTACGAGGTGTTGATCGGCTCCCGCAACCTGGAGGCAGGCGAGAGCGCGGCCGTCAAAGTTGGCGCCACAGCGCTTCACGTGGACGTCGCCAGCCGTGAGAGTGTTTCCCAAGCTGTGAAAGCTGCCGGGCCCGTTGATGTCTTGGTCAACAATGCCGGAATTCTAGGTTCAGGCGGTGTCTTGAATGACCCCGAGGATTTCGAGCAGTCGATGAAGGTGATGGTCTATGGACCCTACCTTCTGATGCGCCACCTGACGCCGACCATGGTGTCTCGTGGATATGGCCGAGTCGTAAACGTCTCATCCGGATGGGGCGCTTTCTCGGACGGGGTTGCAGGGCCGGGAGCCTATGGCGTTGCAAAAGCAGCGCTTAACGCGTTGACCGTGTCGGCGGCCCGCTCTCTTCCAAACTCCGTGAAAGTGAACGCCATGTGCCCCGGCTGGGTCCGCACGCGTATGGGTGGCGCGGGGGCGAGCCGTTCACCGGCGGAAGGGGCGGACACGGCAGTTTGGCTGGCAATGCTTCCAGAAAATGGACCGACCGGTGGCTTCTTCCGGGACCGACAGGCAATTGAGTGGTAGCGCTGCCGAACGGTAGAAATCCCACCTTTCCCTGAGCTCTACGCCACTTCCTCAGCTGCCACTAACCCATCGGCCGCGTGCCGGTTGCTCGCCATGTTCAGGCACATCGTGAACGCGTTTTTGGTGGGAACAAGGTTGGCCTCGTTCTGACCGGCGATATCGAATGCGGTGCCGTGCGCCGGGGTTGTCAGCGGCATCGGCAGGCCGGCCAGAACGGATACGCCCTTGTCAAAGCCCAGCAGCTTGATCGCGATCTGACCTTGGTCGTGATACATCGTCACGACCGCGTCATATTCGCCGTCGCGAACTTTCAGCCACAGCGTATCGGCTGGCAGGGGTCCTGTCGCATGTATCTGCTTTAGCTTCGCCTTTTCGACAGCCGGTCGGATAACCCGGGATTCTTCATCACCCATCAGCCCGCCATCACCAGCATGGGGATTGTAGGCCGCAACCACGATGCGGGGGCGCTGATACCCCGCCATTTTGAGGGTGCGGTCGGCCAGCACGATGCTCTCCTCGATCCGGTCGACCGTCAAAAGGCTCGGCACATCCTTCATGGCGACGTGGCTGGTCACCCGACCGTTCCACATCCCGTCCGCCACGTTGAATTCGCTGGCCCTGGTCGTCAGCTTGAAGAAGTTGCTTGCAAAGCCTAGCTCGTCAGCAAACTCGTTGCCTCCCAGATGCATCGATTCCTTGTTGAACGGCATGAAGACTACGCCGTCCACCAGCTCGTCGCTCACCAGCTCAAACGCCTTGCGCAGGCCATCGATCGAACTTTGTCCGCCTGCGGCCGAAACCTGGGCGACCGGCACCTCTCCGATACCCTCGATAGGCAGATCCAGGTGCAAGACCTCACCATCGGTGATCGTGATGCCGTTGTTTGAGGGAACGTGGCGGACTTTTTCGACGACCGCGCCGACCTGATCCTCGCCTCGTTCGAAAACCTCCGGGGCGCCGATAACAATCAGATTCGCCGCATCCCTGACCTCCCGGTCGCTCAGCAGCTTTACCAACAGTTCAGGGCCGATACCGCCAGGGTCACCCTGGATCAGCGCTAAGGTTTTTTTGCTCATCTCATCTCTCATCGGCGTTCTGATCAATCTGGCCCTTTGCCTTGGCGATATTGCTGACGGCGGTTTCCAGGTGGCGGCGTAGATGGCCGGCCGTGGCGGTTGCGTCCCGTCGCTGTAGCGCGTCTACGATATCCTCGTGTTGCCCCAGCGTGCTGTTCCGCCCGGTGCGCAGTTTTGAGGAGATGAACCGCGCGCGCCACAGGCGGGCATTGAACAGATTATGGGACTCCAACAAGGGTGCGTTGCGGGCCGCCCGGATGATGGTTTTATGAAATTCCATGTCCCATTTGAAAAACTCAAGCGGATCGGTCCCGATCGGCGCGTTGGACATACGTTCGCACAGCTCGGTGACGCGGTCGATTTCCTCGTCGGTGGCGTTGGCACACGCTAATTCGCCGGCCAAGGCTTCCAACACGCCGAGCACCGCCAAATTCTGCGCCAGCTCTTCCAAGGTGGGGTCGGCCACACGCGGACGCCGCGTAGGCCCGTAGACCACCAGGCCTTCATTTTCCAGAATGCGAAGGGCTTCCTTCAGCGGCGTGCGGCTGATCCCCAGTGCCTCAGCCAGATCCCGCTCGGGCACCGCCATTCCAGGGGCCAGTTTGCCCAATAGGATGAACTCGCGCAGCGTGTTGGCGGCCTCTTCGGCGAGAGACCGGCGTGGCGGGATGGCCCCGCGCGCCCGTAGCTCGTCTGCCCAGCTCGCCTCAGCCATTCAGGTCCCCCAGCGCAGTACGACTGGGTCGAGCGGGCGGAGCAACTCCAGAAGCTGCTCGTGGGCAAGCGAGGGCAGGGGGGCGATCGGGTGGCGGCAAAAGGCCGATTTGATGACCTCACCTTCTGCCATCGCCACTTTGGCAGCCCGAAACCCGCATTGGCGGTTCTCATGATTGATTGCCGGCAGTACGCGCGCATAAGCCTCAAGGGCGGCTTCTCGGTCACCGGCCAGATGGTGAGTGACAACCGGTTTGATCTGGTCGGGGATCGTGGCCGAAGTCATGGTTCCGGTGGCGCCGGCGTCCAGATCCGCCATCAGCGTGATGCCTTCCTCGCCGTCAAAAGGCCCATCGATGTCGTCACCCGCCTCGGCCATCAATGCCTGTAGCTTGGCTGCCGTGCCGACGCTCTCGATCTTCAGCAGCTTCAGCATCTCAATCTCACGCGCCATCCTGGCCAGCAGCGGTACGCCAAGCTCGACACCCGACAGTGGTGCGTCTTGCAGCATGATCGGAATGCCGACCTCGCCCACGCGTGCGAACTGCTCGAAGGTCTGCTCGGGCGTGCCTTTCAACAGCGCACCATGATAGGGCGCCATCATCATGACGATGTCCGCGCCCATCTTTTTGGCTTGTTCCGCGCGAGCCACCACGATGTCGGTCGCAAAATGACTGATGGTTACGATCACCGGCACCCGCCCGGCGACATGCTCCAGGCTCAGCCGGGTCAGCCGCTCTCGTTCTGCATCGGACAGCAGAAATTGCTCGGAATAGTTGGCCAGGATGCAGATCCCGTCCACACCCTGATCGATCATGCAGTCGAGGACGCGGCGGTTGCCGCCCTCGTCCAGGGTTCCGTTGGGGTGAAAGGCCGTCGGGGCGACGGGCCAGATACCGCTGTATGGTTTCATTCGACGATCTCAAAATGGTTCAGATGCTTGTCGCTTATCTTGATGCCAAGTCCCGGTTCGTCGTCATCGAGCTGCAGGAACCCGTCGACCGCCTCGGCATCACCTTCGAAAATATAGTAAAAAAGCTCATTCCCGACCTCGACATTGAAGACAGGGAAGTATTCGCTGATCGGGCAATTCGTATTGGACATGGTCAGGTGATAGTTATGCATCTGACCGGCATGGGGGATGACCGGGATCTGATGGGCCTCGGCGATCGCATTGATCTTTTGCGCCGCCGTGATTCCGCCTACCCGGTTCGTGTCGTACTGAAGCACGCTGACAGCTTTGGCCGTGATCAGGTCCTTGCAGCCGATGACGGAAAACTCGTGCTCGCCACCTGAGATCGGGACGATGCCCATGGCATTCAGTTCGGCATAGCCCGCCACATCGTCGGCGATGACCGGTTCTTCCAGCCAGCGAGGTTCGAACTTGGCCAGTTTGGGCAGCATGCGCTTGGTGTAGTCGACGTTCCAGCCCATGTAGGATTCAAGCATCAGATCGACGTCGTAGCCCAAGACTTCGCGCAGCGCTTCAACCCGCTTGAGGTTCTCTCGCATGCCCGGCATGCCGTCCTTCGGCCCGAAGCCAAAGCGTGATTTGAAGGCCAGATAGCCGCCTTTCTTGGCTTCTTCCGCCTCCTTCTGCATGGCCGGAATCTCGTCGGCATAAAGCTTGGAGTAGTAGACCGGGATCTTCTCCTTGGTCCGGCCCCCCAGCAGCTTGAAGACCGGCTTGCCGACCAGCTTGCCCATCAGATCCCAAACGGCGATATCGATGGCGGAAATCGCCGTCATGCCGATGCCTTTCCGGCCCCAGGCATGGGTTCGGCGATACATCTTCTCCCAGATATAGGCGTAATCAAACGGGTCCTCACCGATCACCAGCGGCGCGTACCAGTCATCGATGGCTCTCTTGACGACCGTCGGCGCCAGGGCCGCATTGCCGATGCCGATTGTCCCGTCCTCGGCTTCCACCTCACAGGTCAGCCATTGGTGAAAGCGGAAGGACGCCATGGCATCCCCGGTTTCCCACAAGGCGTCCGAGGCGTTCGTGCAGAAATGCCCCTGCGGCGGGACCGTCGGACCGGTCCAATTCCATACCCGCGTACGAACGGATTTGATCTTCGTCATCACCTACTCTCCGGTCGACTTCAGCGGTTGGCGCTGTTTGAACAAACGCCCCCAGAGCGCCGGACCGAACAGCGCCAGAGCCGTCAAAACCAAGAAAAACAACGTCAATGGCCGGCTGAACATCAGCCACCATTGCTCATCCAGCATGACCATCGACTGGCCCAGCCGCTGTTCCAGCATGCCGCCCAGGATCAGGCCGATGGCCAGCGGCACGACCGAAAACCCGTAGCGCCGCATGAAGTAGCCGAGGACGCCTGATATCAACGCCACCCAGACATCGAACATTGACTGATCCAGGGCGTACGCGCCAACGATGGAAAATACGAAGACACACGGCCAAAGCACCGGCACCGGAATCATCGTCACCCGTGCAAACACCTTGGCCCCGCGCAGGCCGACGACGAAGAACAGGATGTTCACCAGCATCATCGACCAGAAGATGGCGTAGGCGAAATCGGCCTGCTCGGTGAACATGGTTGGCCCCGGCCGTAGCCCATGCACCATCAACCCGGCCAAGATCACCGCCGCCGTCGCGCTGCCGGGAATGCCCAACGCGAGCGTGGGCACCATCGCGCCGCCGGTTGCCGAATTGTTCGCCGCCTCCGAGCCCGCAACGCCTTCGATGGCCCCTTTGCCAAATTCCTCGGGCGTGCGCGACCAGCGCTTTGCCTCGTTGTAGCCGATCATGGAGGCGACCGTGGCCCCTTCGGCCGGCAAGATCCCGATGAAGGTGCCGATCCCCGACGAGCGGAGGATTGCCCGCCAAGCTTTCCGATAGTCTTCCCGGCTTGGCAGCTTGACCGACTTCATCAAAATCCGCTCGCGCTTGATGTCGACTTGAGAGGACTGCACCAGCAGTTCTGAAATCCCGAACACGCCGATCATCACCGGCACGAAACCGATGCCGTCATAAAGCTGATAGGAACCGAAGGTGAACCGCTCGACGGTCGTCAGATTGTCCACCCCGACCATGGCGAAGAAGATGCCGAACCCACCGGCGATCAGGTTCTTCAGCGGCGAGCCATCGCCGATGGTCGCCAGCATCGACAGGCCGAACAGCGTCAGCGCGAAGTACTCCGGCGGTGAGAAATTATAGGCCGCCCGGGCCAGCAGCGGCGCCGCCAGCATCAGACAGATGACGCTGAAAATACCGCCGAACGTCGAGGCCACCACCGCCATCCCCAAGGCCCGTCCGGCCTCACCCCGCTGGGCCAGTGGATAACCATCCAGGCAGGTCGTCGCGCTGGCTGCCGTCCCCGGCGTATTGATTAGGATGGCGGTAATCGCGCCCGCGAACGTTGCCGAACAATAGATCGCCGTCAGGATCGCGATGGCCGGCACCGGCTCCATCGTCAGCGTGAAGGGCAGCAACAAGGCCGCCCCGGTCGTCGCGTTCAAGCCGGGCAGGGCACCGATCACCACACCGCCCAACGTCGCCGCCAACAGCAGCAACAGCAGTGAAGGATCGCTCAGCGCAAGCAGCCCGTTGATGAAGGCTTCCATCGCTCAGCCGTACCAAAGGTTGGTCAGGAGCCCGCGCGGAAAGCGGATCTCGAAAACCTGATCGAACAAGAAGAATATCAACACCGGCACGACGATCCCGACCACGGCCAGGATATGAATCCGCCGTTCACCCCATACGAGCGTCAGACCGGCGGCAAAAACCCCCAGCGCGAGAAACAGATCCACCATCGTCAGCAGCGGGAACAGAACGAACAGGCCCATCGTCTTGACCGTCGTGCCGTGCAGCCGCTCGCGAACCCGGATCGGATCGAACCAGGCCATCGCCACGGTCAGGCCAATCAGCAGCACCAGCAAGAGCTGCGGAAAGTCCGATGGCTGAATGCCACGCTTCAGGATCGGCGGCATCTTCTTGAAGGTGGTCGAAACCCAGAACGCCGCCAGACAGAAGGCGACGATCAGGGCCGTGACCAGCCAGCGTTCCAGCCTGGCGCGGGTCTCGGGGCGCGAAAACATAGGGTGCAAATCGTCCGAAAAAGCGTGGATGCGGCGGCCTAGACCGCCGCATCCCCTGCCATCGTTACTCGATGAAGCCCAACTCTTTCAGAGCGGCCGACATCTCGTTCACCGTGGTCACGATCTGCGGTCCCCAAACGTCTGAACCGGCAACCGAGGTCCCGTCCAATCCGACTGAGGTCAGGAAGCCCTGATAGACCGTGTGGTTCATCGAAGCGATCAGCGCTTCTTCGATCTTTTCGGCGATCTCAGGCGGCGTGTCGGCATGCACCGCAAAGCCGCGCACGGTGGAGAAGCTGACGGGAATGCCCAGCTCTTTGGCCGTCGGCACGTCGGGGATCTTCGACATACGCTCATCGGCCAGAACGACTGTCGGGCAGATCTCACCCGCATCGATCTGGGCGCTGGCCTCGGCCAGGTTCAGCACGCCGGCATCGACCGCACCGGCCACAAGCTGGGTGGCCAGCTCACCACCGCCATCAAACGGCAGCATATTTGGGGTCTGCATGCCGCCTTTCTTGGCAAACATGAAAGCCGAGACATCATCGATATTGCCCAGATGGGTCACGCCGTACGTAATCGCCGCTTCTTTCTGCTGAGCGACAAAGTCCTCGGCGCTGTCATAGGTACCGCATTTGGTCATCAGGATTTGCGGATCATCGGTACCACGCGCGATCGGGCGCAGATCCTCGATCACCATGCCGCCCTGGCCCTTGGCCATCACCGCCGCATGGCCGACCGTGAAGGTCAGGATGGTGTATCCGTCGGCTGGAACGGTCTTGTAATACTCCATGGCAGCCGCACCGCCGCCGCCCCGCTTATTGACGACCACCATATCCTGGCCCAGCTCGCGCCGTGCCCGCAGCATCATCATGCGGGTTGTCACATCGGTTCCGCCGCCATTGCCGGCGTGGGTCACGACTTCGATTGTCTTGGACGGAAACTCATCGGCCAGCGCCGTTGCGCCAAGCGCCGGCAACATGACGGCCGTCGCCAAGGCCACAAAAGTCCGTCGGGTACCAAATGGAATCATCTCGGAAATCCTCCCTTCGTCAGGCTTGTTGCAGGATGCACACCTGATCGATATTTGGTATGCCAAATTTTGAATGCCGTCAATGAGAGAGGTTGGCGGTGGAGGAGCAGCCTCAAAATTAGTCGGGTTAACCAAAGTCAAGGCAGTGAACGATTTGCGCGGCTAAGCTTTCAGCGTTGAGGATCGGATAGGTCCCAACCAACAGGGTCTAGCAAGGACCGATCACGTGTCAGATACCGGCAGAACGCCCGACCTCGCCGTAACGAAAGCCGAAGAACGAAGGGTTTTCATCCTTCTTGCCGTCTTTCTCGCCCCGATCATTAGTGTCGTCTTGGTAGGGGGTTATGGCTTTGCAATCTGGATCTCCCAACTCGTCTTCGGCCCCCCGGCTTACTGAAGCGATCCATGGGTAGAGCCGGCCAAGCGAGCGAGACAAAGCAAACCAGGCGCAGTTTGCTCGCCGGCCGCCGTTCCTCACTCGAGCATTCTATGCTGCGCCCGCCTTGGACAAATCAGGCGAGGGTCCGGGAGTTTTGTACGTCCTGTGGGGACTGCATTCGCGCCTGTCCGGAGAACATCATAATTCCCGGGCCCGCCGGCACACCGACTATCGACTTCAAGAGCGGTCCTTGCACCTTTTGCTACGCATGTGCCGATTCTTGTGAAAGGTCGGTCTTCGCGGCAAGGCAATCGGTCCCGTGGGATATCCGGGTCGCAATTTCCGATGGCTGCCTGCTGTCCGGCGGCGTTTCCTGTCAGTCCTGCACCGACGCCTGCGACGAAGCCGCGCTGCGCTTTGACTTACGGTCGGGGCCTGCCGGCTCCATCCACATCGATCTGGATCGCTGCACGGGATGTGGCGGCTGCGTTTCCGTCTGTCCGGTCAACGCCATTTCGGTCGATCCACCGATAGCGGGCCGGTCATGAGCCAGCCCATCCACATCTCAAGCATTGTCGTCACCGCCGACCCGCAGCGGGTCGAACTCGTGGTCGGTGAAATCAGACAAATCCCGATCGCCGACATCGCGGTCCGGGATCCCTCGGGAAAGCTCATCGTCACGCTCGAGACCGAGAGCGAGGCCGCCATGGTTCAGGCGCTGACCGACATTCAACTCCTGCCCGGCGTGGCCAGCGCCGCCCTTGTCTACCACCACGTAACGGCCGACGCCGCCATCCCGGCTGAAGCCTGAGAACGAGGAACTCGGAAAATGATCCGACCAACCCGCAGAGACGTCATCAAGGCCCAGGCCGTCGCCACCGCCGCTGCGGCCGCAGGCTTGCCGCTGTCGGCCGAAGCGCAGTCCTTGGTCACCGATGCCAGCCTCACGGATCTGAAATGGTCCAAGGCAGCCTGCCGGTTTTGCGGCACGGGTTGCTCGATCATGGTGGCGACCAAGGCGGGCCGTGTCGTCGCAACCCATGGCGACAGCCAGTCGCCGGTCAACCGGGGCCTCAACTGCGTCAAGGGCTACTTCCTATCCAAGATCATGTACGGCGAAGACCGCCTCACCACGCCCCTGTTGCGCAAACGAGACGGCGTCTACGCCAAGGACGGCGATTTCGAGCCCGTGTCGTGGGACGAGGCCTTCGACGTGATGGCCGAAAAATGGAAAGCCACGCTCAAGGAAAAGGGTCCCGACGGGGTCGGCATGTTCGGTTCAGGCCAATGGACGGTCTGGGAGGGTTACGCGGCAGCCAAGCTCTTCAAGGCTGGCTTCCGGACTAACAACATCGATCCCAACGCCCGCCACTGCATGGCCTCCGCCGTTGCCGGCTTCATCCGCACCTTCGGCATCGACGAGCCCATGGGCTGTTACGATGATTTCGAACATGCCGATGCCTTCGTGCTGTGGGGTTCGAACATGGCCGAGATGCACCCGGTGCTGTGGACCCGCCTGGCCGACCGGCGCTTCAGCCACCCCCATGTCAAGGTTGCCGTCCTGTCGACCTTCGAACACCGCAGCTTCGATCTGGCCGACATCCCGATGGTCTTCACCCCGCAGACCGATCTGGTGATCCTGAACTACATCGCCAATTACATCATCGAAAACGGCGCGGTGAACCAGGACTTCGTCGCCAAGCACGTCAACTTCAAACGCGGCAACACCGACATCGGCTACGGCCTCAGGCCCGAACACCCGCTGGAGCAGGCCGCCGCCAACAACGACAAGGCCGGCGGCGCCGCCGACATCACCTTCGAGGAATTCGCCGAGTTCGTAAAACCCTTCACGCTGGACCACACCGCCGAGGCGACCGGCGTGCCGGCGAACCGGCTCGAGGAGCTGGCCAAGCTTTACGCCGATCCCGACACCAAGGTCATGTCGCTCTGGACGATGGGGGTGAACCAGCACACCCGCGGCGTCTGGGTGAACAACATGCTCTACAATGTCCACCTGCTGACCGGCAAAATCTCCGAACCGGGTAACTCGCCCTTCTCGCTGACCGGCCAGCCCTCCGCCTGCGGCACCGCGCGCGAGGTCGGCACCTTCGCCCACCGCCTGCCGGCGGACATGGTCGTCATGAACGAGGACCATCGCGAGATTGCCGAGGAAAAGTGGAAGCTGCCGCCCGGCACCATCCCGGCAAAGGTCGGCGCCCATGCCGTGCTGCAAAACCGGCACCTGAAGGATGGCAAGATCAACTGCTATTGGGTGCAGGTGAACAACAACATGCAGGCCGCCCCCAACATGATGGAGGAGGGCTATCCAGGCTATCGCAACCCCGACAATTTCATCGTCGTTTCCGAGGCCTATCCAACCGTCACGGCCGAGGCGGCCGACCTGATCCTGCCGACCGCCATGTGGGTGGAAAAGGAAGGGGCCTATGGCAATGCCGAACGGCGTACCCAGTTCTGGCACGAACTGGTCCAGGCGCCGGGCGAGTCAAAGTCCGACATGTGGCAGGTGGTCGAATTCTCCAAGCGCTTCACGACGGAAGATGTCTGGGAGGTGGAAATCCTAGACGCCCACCCTGAATACAAGGGCAAGACCCTGTTCGAGGTGCTGTTCGCCAATGGCCAGGTCGATGCCTATCCGCTTTCGGACATGAACCCGGACTACGGCAACCATGAATCCGAAGATTTCGGCTTCTACATCCAAAAGGGCCTGTTCGAGGAATATGCCGGTTTCGGCCGCGGCAAGGCCCATGACCTGGCGGATTTCGACACCTATCACGGCAATCGCGGCCTGCGCTGGCCGGTGGTCGATGGCGAGGAAACGCTGTGGCGTTTCCGCGAAGGCTACGACCCCTATGTCGAGGCCGGCAGCGACGTCCAATTCTACGGCAAGCCCGATGGCAAGGCCGTCATTTTCGCGCTGCCCTACGAGCCGGCCGCTGAAAGCCCCGATGACGAATACCCCTTCTGGCTATCGACCGGCCGCGTTTTGGAACACTGGCATTCTGGTTCGATGACCCAGCGGGTGCCCGAGCTCTATTCCGCCGTGCCCGACGCCCTCTGTTACATGCATGTCGACGACGCGGCCGAACTGGGCCTCAGGCGCGGTTCCGAAATCCGCGTCACCTCAAGGCGCGGCTCCATCGTCACCCGCGTCGAAACCCGAGGGCGCAACAAGCCGCCGCGCGGCCTGGTCTTCGTCCCCTGGTTCGACGCCAGCCAGCTGATCAACAAGGTCACGCTGGATGCGACTGACCCGATCTCGCGAGAGACCGATTTCAAAAAATGCGCCGTCAAGATTGAGGCGGTGTGAGGGCGTCATGAAAAACAAAATAATCCTCGCCGCGGCCGCCGCCGTCCTGCTCGCCGGAACCGCCATCGCCGACAACCAGATCGCCAACCTGCGCGGCCCGGCACCGCTCGATGAGAGCAACGACGCCCCGCCGATCGCCAAGACCGTCAACACGGATATCAGGCAGGTGCGCAACTACCCCGAACAGCCGCCGATCATTCCGCACAAGATCGACGGCTATCAGATCGACCTGAACGTCAACCAATGCATGACCTGCCACAGCCGTACGGCGATCGAGGTCAGCCAGGCGCCGATGATTTCGATCACCCACTTCATGGATCGGGACGGCCAATTCCTGGCAACGGCCTCGCCGCGCCGCTACTTCTGCACCCAGTGCCACGTGCCGGCCACCGAGGCCCGCCCGCCCATCGTCAACATGTTCGTCGATGTCGATTCCGCCATCGACCATATCCAGGATTCCGAGGGCCAAAATTGATGGGCGGCCTTCTTTCCAAAACCTGGGCCATCATCCGCAATCCCAGTACCCATTACTCGCTGGGCTTCCTGACCATCGGCGGCTTCCTGATGGGCATCATCTTCTGGGGCGGTTTCAACACCGCGCTGGAGGTGACCAACACGGAGAAGTTCTGCATCGGCTGCCACGAAATGCGCGACAACGTCTTTGCCGAGCTGCAGCAGACTGTCCACTACACCAACAAATCCGGCGTCCGCGCCACCTGCGCCGACTGCCACGTCCCCCACAACTGGACATCCAAAATCGCCCGCAAGATGGCCGCCACAAAAGAGGTCTACGGAAAGATCTTCGGCACCATCAACACCCCCGAAAAATTCGAGGCCAAGCGCCTGACCCTAGCCCAGCACGAATGGGCCCGCATGCAGGCCAACGACTCCCTGGAATGCCGCAACTGCCACTCCGCCGACAGCATGGACATAACCCTGCAAAGCACCCGCGCGGCGGAGGCCCATGAGCGGTTCCTGTTTACGGGTGAGCAAACCTGCATCGACTGCCACAAGGGCATCGCCCACCGGTTGCCCAACCAGACGGCGGCGGTTGGACATGGCGCAATTGAGTGGCCGCAGATCAGTAAGCTTGTTGAGTAGGGACGGTCTGAAGGACACGCTGCGAGAAGTGCGCCGGGCTCCTTTCAACGTCCGTAAATTGCGCAGTGTATATCCAATGTGTACATTGAACACGTTGGATACAATTGACGAACCAATGACATGTCTGAGCGGGCTACAGTCACCTTCCACACGACGCCGGAAAACAAAAAACGACTAGAGGCGTTGGCGGCCGCCACAAGGCGCTCGAAATCTTACCTCAGCAACGAGGCGCTGGAACGCTACCTTGCCGAGGAAGAAGATTTCATCGCATCCGTGCGCGAAGGGCTCGCAGACGCTGACGCTGGCCGCGTGTACACCCTTGATGATGTGCAGGCGGTGTTGGAGCAAACCGTCAAGAAGGCCGCGAAAAAACGGCCATGAAGATCGCCGTTTCGGCGCGTGCCAAATCCGACTTGGTCGCGATCGCTGACTATATAGCGCGGGACAACCCGGGTACTGCAAACGACCTAGTCGCACAAGTTATCCAATCCCTTCGCTCCCTCGCCGACAGTCCAAATCGGGGCAGGCCAGGCAGGGTGTCTGGAACCCGCGAATTGCTCGTCGCACGATCCTATATCGCCGCCTACAAGGTTGAGCCAAACCAAGTCACCATCCTTACGGTCCGCCACGCCGCTCGTCTCTGGCCAGACGAGTTCGATTAAGCTCGTTGCACAATCCGATGACTGAAACTAGTGCATTGTTCTAAGTATTCCACATTGCTGTATTGGTTAACTCATTTATGAGATAATATTAGAAGAATGGTTGTGTGAAATGTAAAAAATAGATTTCGTCATATATAGTTAAAATATACTCTGTTATTTAGTGACCTCTGCGTAACAAATTTTCATCTTTTCAAGATACTCATTCCAAGCAAAATTATTACCTTTGTTGCGAGCGTATTCAATTTTTTCATCGACCATCACGCTTGCCTGTGACTTTAGGTTGTAAAATAGGCCGGAACTTTCAGAAAACTCAGTATATCCTAAATCATCCGCTAGAAATTCTAGATAGGCGGCAGCTCTAAACAGATCGTCAAATACCTCGCTCGAAACTGTTTGTCCTTCATGCTGAATGATCGCCAAGAACCCCAAGGTAGACTGAATTTCCAAGTAGCAGCTGTTAATGGCGCTTTCGCTCGGCTCCGCGTTGGCGGTTCCAGACGCTAGCAGTGCACCGGCAAAACAGATCAAGCCCATAGTCGGTACGCGCATGGTGTTCATTCAGCCTTCGAAGTCGACACTTATTTGGTTGCATGCAACACGCTCGAGATTGAAGTGCCCATTCAAGGTCTGCCTTGGCAGTCCAAAAGATGAGCCTACACCAGTGCGAGAGTGGGAGTGTTAACTAATGAACAGTTGTTCAAATTGATAAAGGAAATATCACCTGAACCGGTCTGTTAGTTGAACAGAAAAGGCGATGATCACCAGCATAATGTTGGATCTTGACTATTCCGACGTCTCCAAGAGGCAACCTGTGGTGCGGCATCTTTCAGGTGAATAGTCTTTCAGGGCACTCTAGCTTCACCGCCAAGGCGTCGACTTGTACCAGGCCGCCACATGGGCTAGCAGGATCACCAGCAGCAGCCCGGTGATGTTCACGATGGCCAAATCCAGATTGCTGCTCGGCCGGCCGAGTTGGTCCAGGGCCATGCCGGCCACATAAGACGCGCCCATGCTGAACAGAAAGGCGGGCAGGGCTTGTTGGCCGACCGTCAGGATCGGGGCGGTCCATTTGGTGGTCAGCAGCCATTGCCGGCTCGCGAACAGGCAGTGCATCAAATAGGCTGCGGACAGGAAGTGGATCCAGCGGAGGATGCCGAAGTCGGTTTTGCTGCGGTAGGGGCGGATGGCCTCGCGGATTGGGTCGAGCTCGCTGAATTCCGACCAGATCGGGCGGTAGGAGGTGACCATCGCGAACATCACGATGGCCAGGGCCAGCAGGCCCAGATCCAGGCGCGGTCGGGGCACCTTCGCCCAGCCGCGCGACAGGGCAAAGCCGGTGAAGAAGATGAACTGCCAGCAGAACGGGTTGAAGAACCAGGGCCGATCCGACCAGGGCTCGGCCGGCAGGTTGATCGGCGAGCGGCGTTGCCACTCGATTATGTAGAACTCGGCCATGCTGAACTGGCTGAAATCGATCTTGGCGATCCAGCTGGCGGCGTAAATGCCGATGCTGGTGGCTATGGCCAGGCCCGGGCTCAGTTTGGCGATGGCCATCAGCACCGGGATCAGGGCTAGCGCCACGATGTACATCGGCAAAATGTCGAAATAATTCGGAACATAGCTCAGCGTGAACATCCCGACCATGGCGTCGGCCGTCAGCGAGAAGAACCGGTTCAGGTTAAGCCGCGAGATATAGTTCGTGCCCTCCAGCACCCGCGTGCCGATCACCGCAATGGCGGTGATGAAGAAGAACATGGCGATATGGGCGGCATAAATCTGCCAGCAGCGATAAAGGATGCGCGCTGTGCCCATCCAGAACCCGGCGCGGACAAACGTCCCGCCAAAGGCGATGGCCGCCGCATAGCCTGAGCAGAAGACGAACATTTCCGTCGCGTCGCTCCAACCGAACCGGGCCGGGATGTACAGCTTCCACGGGTTGCCGTGCACATGGGCGATGAAGATGATCAGCATCGCCAGGCCTCGGAAGAAATCCAGCCTGGGGTCGCGCTGGCGTTTTTGGGTCGCGGCCATTCTCTAAATCATCAATGAGGGGGAGGGGGGTCAGCCACCGACGATGCCGGCCGAACGCAGATCGTCCAGCGGTTCGCCGTCCAGCTCGAGCAGGTCGGCCAGCACGTCTTCGGTGTCCTGGCCTTCCGTCGGGGGCGGTCGGCGATAGCTGACTGGTGTGCGGGAATAGCGGATCGGGTTGCCGATCAGCGAGACGGGCTTGCCGGCGCTCTCATGCTCCATGGTGATTTCCATGTTGCGGTGTTTGATCTGCGGGTCGGCGAAGACCTCGTCGATGGCGTTGATCGGCCCGCCGGGCACGCCATGCGCCTCCAGCCCCTCTATCCAGAAGGCTTTCGGCTTCTTTGCCGTTTCCGCGCTAATCAGGGCTGCTAGCTCGTCCCGATTGCGCACCCGCGCGGCGTTGGTGGCATAGCGCTCATCGCTTGCCAGCGCTTCCAGCCCGGCCAGCTCGCAAAAACGGGCGAATTGGCTGTCATTGCCCACGGCCAGGATGAAATGCCCGTCGCTCGCCGGCAGGGTCTGGTAGGGCACGATGTTGGGGTGGCCATTGCCCAGCCTTTGGGGTCGGTCCCGGCTGGTCAGATAGTTCAGACCGGCATTGATCAGCCAGGCCACCTGCGAATCGAGCAGGGAGAGGTCGATATGTTGGCCCTGGCCGGAGCTGTCGCGCTCGCGCAGGGCGGCCAGGATGGCGCTGGAGGCATACATGCCGCACATCACATCGGCGATGCCGACCCCGACTTTCATCGGCTCGCCGTCCGGGCTGCCGGTGATGCTCATGATGCCGCCCATGCCTTGGATTAAAAAGTCATACCCCGCCCGGTTGGCATACGGCCCCGTCTGGCCGAAGCCAGTGATCGAGCAATAGATCAGCGTGGGAACTCTTGGCGCGAGCGAGGCGTAATCCAGCCCATATTTTGCCAGCCCGCCGACCTTGAAATTCTCGATCAGCACGTCCGATTTTTCCGCCAGCCGCCGCACCAGCTCCGCCCCCTCCGGCTTGGCGATGTCGATGGCGACCGAGCGTTTGTTGCGGTTGGCACACAGGTAATAGGCGCTTTCGGCCGTTTCCTTGCCGTCCGCGTCCGTCAGGAAGGGCGGCCCCCATTTGCGCGTATCGTCCCCCGCGCCGGGCTTTTCGACCTTGATGACATCCGCCCCCAGATCGCCCAGCAGCTGGGTACAGGTCGGCCCTGCCAGGATCCGGCTCAGATCCAGCACGCGCAGGCCGGCCAGCGGCCCGTCATTTGCTTGTTCAGACACTTCGCGCTATCCCGCGGTCGCCTTGCGGTTTCAGTCTTGTCTCAGTTTTCTCACTGCGCGCCCCTGCGATCGCCACAATCTGGCTGTGGGATCACCCGGTTCGCGTCACCAGGAGGGATGAGGATAGACAATGGCGCGCACAAGACGGCAAGGATAAATCATTCTCGCGATTGCGTGATGGGCATCGTTTTGCACCCGCGAGATCGCCACTATGAGGGCAGCAAGCCGCGGCAAGCGGATGCCTGGACTAAGGTTAACAACAAGGGTGGCAGCACGCAGCATGCGGCGCAGGCGTTTCATACAGAATTCGGTTCTCGGCGCGGGCGGGGCACACGCCGCGCTGAGCGGCTTGCTGGCAGCCCCCACGGCCTGGGCCAATGACGGGAATTTTTCCTGGGAGGCGCTGGTCGATCAGGCGGCAGATGATGCCAAGCGGCCCTACCGCGACAACCGCACCCCGATCCCCGACTATTGGAAGAACATCTCCTTCGACGAGTATCGCCAGATCAATTACGATGGCGACCAGTCCGTCTGGCGCGACGAGGGCGATTTCCAGATCCAGCTTTTCCATCTCGGCCTCTATTTCGACCGGGCGGTGAAGGTCAACGAGATCGTCGAGGGCCATGCCCAGCCGCTGCACTACGCGCCGGACATGTTCACCTTCAACACGTTCGAGCCCGACGTACCGATGCCCGATATCGGTTTTTCAGGTTTCCGCGTGCACTACCCGCTGAACACCCCGGCCTATCACGACGAGTTCGCGGTCTTTCAGGGCGCCAGCTATTTCCGCCTGGTCGGGCGCGGCCACGGCTATGGCCAGTCGGCCCGCGGCCTGGCCATCGACACCGCCTCGCAAAAGGGCGAGGAATTCCCCTATTTCAGCGAGTTCTGGCTGGAAAAACCCGCGCCAAACGACACCGCCCTGCGGGTCTATGCCCGGCTGGACAGCCCAAGCTGCACGGGCGCCTTCCGCTTCGTCGTCCGCCCTCGCACCGAGAGCCAGATCGACGTCCGCGCTCGCATTTTCCCACGCCGGCCGATTGATAAACTGGGCATCGCCCCGCTGACCTCCATGTTTCTGTTCGGCGAGAATAGCGAGCGCCGGTTCGACGATTTCCGCCCCGAAGTCCACGACACAGACGGTCTGATGGTCCATGCCGGGTCCGGCGAGTGGATCTGGCGCCCTCTGGCCGATCGCAAGACCCTGACCGTCTCCTCCTATGCCGGCAGCCAGCCGCGCGGCTTCGGTCTCGTCCAGCGTGACCGGGATTTCGCCCGCTATCAGGATCTCGAGGCCCGCTACCACGAGCGGCCGTCCATGTGGATTCAGCCCGTTGGCGAGTGGGGCGAGGGCCGGGTCGAGCTGGTCGAGATCCCCTCCGACAGCGAGATCAACGACAATATCGTCTCCTATTGGGTGCCGGAGCGCCCGGTCGAGGCCGGCGACGATCTGGAATTCGCCTACATCCTGAACGCGTTTTCCGACAAGACCAACTGGCCACCGGGCGGCCGAGTCGAGGCGACCCGCATCGGCACCGCGGCCCGGCCGGGCTCGACGGAACAGATAGCCCCCGATGCCCGCCTTTTCGTCATCGACTTCAACGGCGGCGATTTGCCGCATTTGGCGGCCGACCAGCCGGTTGAGGCCATCGCCAGCACCTCCGTTGGCCACACAAAGCCCTCATTCTGCCAGAAGAATCCGCAAACCGGCGGCTGGCGGGCCTTCTTCGATTTCTTCCCCGATGGCGCCCAGAGCGCTGATTTGCGCTGCTATCTGCGCATGCGGCAGCACGCTCTCTCCGAAACCTGGAGCTACCTTTGGACAGCCTGATGCCGGATAGCGCACCTGCGGGCGGCAAGGTCGCGGAGCTTGTGCTGCCGAAGACCAACTGGACGCTTCGCCGTCTGGTGTTCTTCACGGTTTTGCTGACGATCACCGTCGCCGCTGTTTGGCGGCTGGGTGATCTGCTGGCCGATGGCGGCACCACGGCCATTGAGCTTGCGATTTTGGCGGTGTTCACCGTGAACTTTGCCTGGATTGCCGGCGCGTTCGTCACAGCCTGCATCGGCTTCTGCCTGAAACTGTTTGCCGCGCGGCCCGTAGCGACGGCGGCCCCGATTATTGATCTCGACCGGTCGCGGGGCGCTCCAACCGGTCGCACGGCCATCGTCATGCCCGCCTACAACGAGGCAACGGCCCCGCTGTTTGCGGGTCTTGAGGCTCTGCAAAATTCGTTGGAACGAACAGGCCATCGCCGGCGTTTTGATCTCATTTTGCTTAGCGACACGCGCGACCCCGACCTGGCGCGGGCCGAGGAGATCAGCGTCAAGGCTTTCCGTGCCCGCCACGGTGGTTCCGACGCGCTGCTTTACCGCCGACGTGAGAACAACATCGGCAAGAAGGCCGGCAACATCGAGGAATTCTGCCAAAACCGCGGCCGTGATTATGACTACATGGTCGTCCTGGATGCCGACAGCATCATGTCTGGCGAGGCCATTGTTCGCCTGGCGCGCCTGATGGACGCTCGCCCCGAAGCGGGGATCATTCAGACGCTGCCCCGCCTGGTTGGCCAGAACACGCTGTTCGGCCGTCTGGAACAATTCGGGTACCGGCTGTGCTGCGATGTGATGGCGCTGGGCCTGGCGTTCTGGCAAGGGCCGGACGGCAACTATTTCGGACACAACGCCATCATTCGCATGGGCGCGTTCCGCGAACATTGCAGACTACCGCGGCTGTCCGGACGGGGGCCTTTATCCGGCGAGATTATGAGTCATGATTTTGTCGAGGCTGCCATGCTGCGGCGGGCTGGTTATGAGATCTGGTTCATCCCCGACGGACAAGGCAGCTACGAGGGGTGCCCCTCAAATGCGCTCGATCATGCAAAGCGAGACCGACGCTGGTGCCAGGGCAATCTGCAGCATGCCTGGTTGCTCGGCACGCCGGGATTGCGTTCCCTCAGTCGGCTTCATCTGCTCATCGGTATCACCTCTTATGTTGCCTCAGTCTGGTGGTTGCTCCTGATTATTTTGGGCATTGCCGCCAGCGCCTCGCTCAAGGTTGATCCGACTTACTTCCCCGATGGATTTTCGCTGTTCCCGACCTGGCCGATGGACCGCTCCGACGAATTCTTCTCTCTGCTCATGGTCACGGCGGTTTTGCTTTTCATGCCAAAGGTGCTTGGGCTCACCTTGCTGATGGTTGACCGGCAAATACCCCGTGGCTGGGAGGCGCGGCTGGCCCTTTTGATTGGGGCACTTCTTGAGGCCCTCTATTCCGTGCTTCGGGCGCCGATACTTATGGTTTTCCACACGCTGTTCATCAGCCTGGTTGTGCTGGGACGCCGTATCGGCTGGGACGCAGCCATTCGCGATGATCGCAAGATCGACTTGGGAGCCGCATTGCGCTTTCACCTGCCACAGACGGTTGCTGGCGTATTGCTGTTGGGACTGACATCCTGGTTGGCGCCCGGGCAGATCTGGTGGATCGTCCCCGTTCTCGCCGGATTGTTCGGCTGTGTTCCGCTGACAATGTTGACTGGTCACCCGGCTGTTGGGCCGATCTGCCGCCGGATGGGCTTGTTTGTCATTCCGGAGGAGGCTGCGACGCCGGTCGAACTGGCCCACGTGACACCCGCAATTGAGGGGCGCCGTGCTGTGGTGGTGCGTCCGGCCGACGTATCGGTCTGAGTGAAGTGTCTATCTTTTAGTGTTAAATTTTTAGCAAATTAAGATTAACGATGAGCAATTTTCAGTAATTCTACGAATTATTTTGTTAACCATAGTAATTTGTTGAATGTTCCCTGGCTCATTTGTTATCTTATCGCTGCTCGCACAAACGATTACTGAGATTGATCGATGGCGCTTGACTTCTCGATAAAGCAACAAGACTTGGCCGCAACGAGTTTTCGAGAGTCGGCGTTGGCGGACGCTGAAGAAGGGTTTGCTATCTGCGGATTGTGTGCGCGTGCCCGTCCCAATATCGACCGGAAATCTGCGCCACCGTCTTCCACTGGTGGGCTGTCGCCCGCGGATTTCACGCGGTTGCTCAACGCTCCCTGAGCGGCGCGACAGACCTCAATAGCCAGCTTTTCATGAACAGGGGTGGTGAAATGCGCACCATGACCAAGCGCGCGCGCAATATCGGCAGTTTTCGTATCCTCAGCCAGACACGGGACGGCAGGCGTTTCCATATCGCGTGCCGTTGCGGAGCCGAATTTTCCCAGCCTCGTTCAAGCATTTCGGTAGAATGCCCGACATGCGGCGAGACGGCGATGATGACCGACTTGGCGCTTGACTTCCGGATTGGCCGAAAGGTCGCCTGACGTAGCGTTTGTTGGCGATGGAATCGCAAAGGATTGCGCGAATGAACTTGTTTGTTCCAAACATGCTCTATGGTAGGCGAACAGCTGGCGTTTGAGCATAGTGCTCTAAAGGCAACAATCGAACGAGACCATGCGACTTCTGACCGCGTCACTTAGTCCGGATCTGTACCGTCCGGCCGTAGCGATTGGACTGGTGGGTGTGTACGCCATGTTCATTGCGCTGGCCGGCCAGATGGACGGTGCGTTAGCGCTTGCAGTGCCTTTGGGTCTGGTCGCGCTCATGTGGGCAACGCCTTTGGGGATCACCGTTCTAAATGGTGAACGGGCGCCCATGGTCTTTTTTGTCTGCTGCCTGATCGCCTTTATGGATGGCAGTTTTCGGGCTCGAGGTTGGGATGACCAATCAATAGACTGGCAAGTTCTTGCGAAACTTGGCGTATGGGTTGCCGCCGGTGGCATTGCGCTGGTCAATCTTCCGAAGATCCTACCCTATCTCAAGCACCCTCACATCGCGGTCGCTGCGGCATTTGTAGCCCTTATTCCGGTGTCGGCAGCGTGGGCTGTCGATCCGATCTATGCCCTGTCTTCGGGCATGTTTCACATCTTCATTTTTGGCTTTGCCCTGGTGCTGGTCGCCCATTTGGGTGAACGGTGGGCAGTGCTGGCCGTTATGATTGGTATGGCATGTCTTGTGATCCCGTCACTGGCGATCTCACCTTTCACAACGTCACTTGGTGGCATCAGCGAGGGCAGCACCGGCGAGTTGGATCGAATTCGCGGTTTGACGGGCCATCCAGTTGCCTTGGCGTCGCTGTCGTCAAAATTCGTGATCTGTTTGGTCTATGTCATCGAGCGGCGCTGGATATCACGGTCGTTAGGATACGGACTGCTTGCCGCGGCAATCGTGACAATCATCATCACTCAGTCCCGCATGCCGGCGCTTTCCATGATTGCCGCGACAACACTAACCTTTCTGATCCGGCGACAGATGTTTGGTATCGCAACGCCGTTCGTTGCTTTGCCGATAATCCTGCTCACGCTCGCCATGTTGGCACTGGGTGTAGATCAGATAATTTCCGAAGATGTGCTGCGGATGATCAGCCGGTCTGGACGGCCTGAGGAAATCCTGACGCTTTCCGGTCGTTCGGAAATTTGGGCTTTCGTGATGCTTCATGTCGCGGATGCTCCCATCATCGGCCATGGCCAGGGGGCGGGTCCGGCAATTCTCTTAACCGGCTTTAAGGGCTGGTCGCTGGTCCATGCTCACAGCCTCTATTTCCAGGTATTGCTGTGCTTGGGTGTTGTTGGTTTGGTCCTGCTGCTCGGCGCTCTGCTTCTCCAAACGCAGCTTGCCGTGATCCATCAGCGAACTTTTCCGCTTTACGTCGTCATCTACCTGACGGTGTACGGCATTACGGAAACGTCATTCTTCAACAACCTTCCGGACGGCAATTTCCTGTTTTGGAGCCTGGCCGTCGCGCTGACGCTTCCACCTGGCAAAAAAGAATCTCAGGCAGAACAGTCCGAGAACGGCGAACCCGTTAAACGCGAACTACGACCTGGCCGAACAACCAAGGCAAGCTGACGTACGAGAATCGCCTCTGGTGATTCGGTCGGAACTGATCCGAACAAGCTCTGTGGCAAGATTGCGAGAAACTGCTTTGTCAGGGTGACGGCTGTTCGGCGTCTTCCAGCGACGTGCCCGATTTGCTCCGCATCGCATCCTTGCCGCTACCCCAGACACGGCCGTCCCGCAGAACACGGGCGCCTCGCCATAGGACATAGGGCAGATAGGCGTATTCCTTGCCCATTGCCGTGAGAATGGCGATCGGATTTTTTTCTCGAATTCGGCCCAGAACGCGCACGTAAGCGGCGTTGCGATCGCAGTATTTCTGTCGCTCTTCAACGGCGGCCAGAATTGAAGGGTTGGCCTGAACACGCGGGTCCTTGACATTCTCGCGGCTCATTTCGGCGATTTGCAGAAGCTGCTGTTCTGAATAAGTGTGCGACACCGAATCCGGCCGAATGAGATAGTCATAGTGGCATTCGTTGACAAAGCCGAAGCGCGCGCCGGAAACGAGAATGTCGAACAGGAACTGATAGTCTTCTGCGACACGCAGGTCTTCCTGATAGTTGATCTGGTTGTCCAGCAGGATCGAACGGCGAATCACCGGTTTGAGAAACCCAAGCTTGAAACCGGCTTCGCCAGGAAGGTTTGCCAGAACGAATTCTTCGGGCGTAATGAGCCTGATTGCGCCGCGATCTGTCAGCGGTAAACCGGATCCGAATCGCTCGTCCGTATCCTCGTTTACGTAGAACAAGTTGTCGGCAATGACGTCGAAGCTGTTCCCGTCGGCAATGCCGAGCAACGTTTCAAGGCGATTTGGCAACATTCGGTCGTCGGAATCATGGACCGAGATCCAATCGCCCTTCGCCTCGTTGACGCCGCGAAATCTGGCTGCGCCCGGCCCGCCATTTTCTTCCAAACGACACAGCCGGACCCGAGGGTCACTGTTCGCGAATTTTTCGACAATTTCGGACGTCTTGTCGGTCGAACAATCGTCAACGACGATCAGCTCAAGATCGGACATGCTCTGATCGAGAGCGGACTGAATGGCTCTCTCGATAAACCGAGAGGAGTTGTAGGCCGCCATGACGACCGATACGCGTGGGCTCATCCGGTACTTCCTCCGTGCCCCTGGCGCCTGCGGGAACCTGTTACGCGGCTAGCGCGCAAAGGCCTTGTCGTAGGCATTCAGAAGCCGCTCGGTGTCCCTTTCTGCTGGGAACTCATTGTGCGAGCGATACATTCCAATTTCGCCCATTTTCTTACGCTTGGCGGGATCATCAAGCAAATCCAGAATCTTAGCAGCCAAATCCGCCGGTTCATTGGGCGTCGCGTAAAGCGCCGCATCGCCACACAGATGGCGCCCTTCGTCCAGTTCGAACTGAACGACCGGAATGGATAGCGCCATGTACTCGAAATTCTTGTTCATTGAGATTTTGCGATTGTACTCGTTGGCAGGGTCCGGAATGACGCCGATGGTGAAGGACGACAGGGCGGCCAAAAGCTCTTCGCCGCCGAGATATCCGGTAAAGGTGACATGATCCTGCAGGCCCATATCGCGGCTCATCTTGACCAGGTTGTCGTACTCCGGTCCGTCGCCGACGATGACGCACTGTGCATCGCTCTGACCTCGTTCAAAGACCAGATCGCGCATGGCCTCCAACAGCAAATCGACGCCGTCCTGGCTGCCCATGATGCCGATATAGCCGATCACGTGCTTTCTGCCGTTGAACAGGGCTTGATTGGCTTCAACGCGATACATGCGTTGCAGATTGGGCGTGCTTCGGACGATGAACACATTTTCATCGCGCATGTTTCCGCGACTCTTGGCGATCTCGCGAAAGGGTTCGTTCGTCGCCAAGGAGACATCGGCGGTGGCGAACGTTAAGCGTTCAAACAGACGCAGCAGCCGGTAGAAGAAGTCCTTTCGGCCGAACTTCGCCACATACAGTTCGGGGTTGATGTCGTGATGGTCGAAAACGAACTTCTTGCGGAAGAACAGCTTGTAGAAGCCGCCAATCAGGAACAGCAAATCCGGTGGGTTGCAGGCGTGCACGACGTCAAATCCGTGGCGTCGCAGGACCTTCAGTGAAAGATAAAATTCCGCTGCAAGCGCCCATAGATACTCGACCAGGTAACCGGCCGTGCTCGATGCTTCCCAAAGCGTGTGGCGATAGATGTTGATGCCATCGATGGTTTCATAGGATTTGTCGAATCCCTTGCCCTTTGGGCAGATGATTGAAACCTCATAGCCGGCATTGATCAGGGCTGTCGCTTCCTCCCACACGCGTCGGTCGAAAGGCACAGGTAGATTCTCGACAATGATCAGCACCTTGCGCCCGGCTCCGGGCGTGGGGTGCTGTTGGATGCTCTCAACTACCGACGTCCGTTCAGGCACGGTATTCTCGATTTCGACATTTGAATAAGCGAGATTAGTGGGCATGGGACCACGCCTAGACCTGATAACAGATTTTCGGAACATACCCGATTTTTCTTTCTGACTGGTCAATCTCTATCGGACGACCAGGGCGTTTTCCGACGGTTTCGTGTCAGTTAGCGGGCTTTTGCCGCGGCGAAAGCGTCGTTGAACGCGTTCCAGACGATGGGTTTTTGCTGCATGTCACGGTCATAAGGCAAGACGCGAAGCGGCAGGCCGTCCTCGCGCGGGAAGCTTCCGTTCAACCATGTGTATCGATCCGACAGACCCCAAGTCAGAATCGCGATCGTGGCGGGTTGCTCCAGCGCGACATCTAAAAAGCGGCGATAGGCGTCAGCCACATAGACGTCCCGAACGCGGTCTGGTGACGGCAGTTTCTGATCACGAACGTCCATTTCTGTGATCATGATCTTCAGACCCATGTCAGCAATCTCCGACAACATGGCCCGCATGCCGCGTTCATCGAAGTCATTACGCCCGGCCCAAAGGTGACCCTGCAGGCCAAAGGCATGGATGGGGGCGCCCCGTGACAGGGCCCGCTCGATCAATCGTGGGATTGCTTTCTTGCGCTTAACCTCATCCGACCAGTCATATGGCAACCAGAAATCATTGTAGGTCAGCATGGCATTTGGGTCCGCATCCGCCGCCGCCTCAAACGCCAGCTTGATGTAGTCCTCGCCAAGCAGATCCAAGAACAGGGTCTCGCGCAATCCGTCTCGGCGGCCATGACCCGGTTGGGTCGATTCGTTCACCACGTCCCAGGAATGGATCCGTCCCGCATAGTGACCTGCGACCGTCTGAATGTGTTCGACGATCAAGTCACCGATGTTGGACTTGTCGGCAACTGATTCGAACCAATCAGGCAGGCTGCGGTGCCACAGCAGCGTGTGGCCGCGAACCGCCATGCCGTTTTGTTCGGCGAATGCCATCAGACGATCGGCGCGCTCGAAGTCGAATTTGTCCTGGCGCGGGCGCAACGCTTTCCATTTCATGGCGTTTTCCGACACCACGGCGGAACATTCGTGCTTGGCGATCGCTGCAAATTCTGGATCGGCAAGGCCGTTGTCATTGATCGCACTGCCAAAAAGCAGGCCCTTGGCCCCTGCGGCGTCAGCCAGGCTGCCGGCGTTCTGGCCGGCGGCCGGATTTGGCATCCCGGCAACACTTCCCGCCAGGCTCGTTGCCAGCGCTGATTTTACGGCGTCTCTGCGTGAGATAGTTCGCATCATACCTTCCGGAGCAGCGGTAGGGTCGGCCGTCCCTAGGACGAAACCGTCCTCATCATAGGCCTGTCTCGTAAATGAAATTGCCTTCGTTATCTAATCGAACGAGGCCAACTCGCATACCTGCGGCCGAACCGGGTAAGTTGGATGTGAGCGGAATTCATCAACTGTTGCCAATTCGCATCATCATGCGTGATCGAAGCGATGTCCTAACTCTGCGATATCGAAATTCTCAACGGTTTTCTGTAAGAAATATGAGACTTTCCGGGATGTATCGACGGGAAGCGCGACCAGGGTTCGGGCGAGAGAGGGCGCCGGGCCCAATTGGTCTTCGAATGTCAAAAAATAAGAGTGCCCGCCGACAGGCGCGGTACACAGGCATCAGACAGGAGTAGTGAATGCATCTGCCCTTCGTCAGTGTGATCGTCCCTCACTTTAACGATCATGAAAGGCTGCGCATCAGCCTTACGGCATTGAGCAACCAGGACTATCCGTCCGACCGGTATGAAATCATCGTGGTCGACAACAACTCGACCAAGCCGTTGGACGATGTCATGGCGGATTTCCCCCATGTCCGGTTTTCCGTTGAACGGGAACGGGGCTGCGGCATGGCGCGTAATCATGGTGTCGACATAGCCAAGGGCGAGATCATCGCCTTTACCGATTCCGACTGCATCGCGGACAAGGGCTGGATCTCGAACGCCTACAAACCGCTGGTCAAAGGCGGCGGGGCCGACGTTGTTGGCGGCGACATAAAGCTGTTTGCCCAGGACGAGGAAAATCCGACGGACGTTGAGCTGTTTGAACAGGTTTTTGCGTTCCGCCAGAAAATGTACATCACGCAAAAGAATTTCACGGCGGGCGCGAGCCTCATCACGCGCAAGGATGTCTATGAGCACGTCGGGCCCTGCCTGAACGGCAATTTTCCCGAAGACAAGGAATGGGGAAACCGCGCCTATAACATGGGCTATCGGCTGGCCTATGTTCCTGAAGCGGTGACGCGTCATCCGGCTCGGCGTGAATGGTCCGATCTGACCAAGAAGTGGGATCGATCGATCATGCACCTGTATTTTGCGTACACTGAACGCAAGGCGTGGATGGTCAAGTGGCTGCTTATGATGGCGATCGTCTCCATCTCACCCGTTCCGGACATGTTCAAGATCTTGCTTTCGACCAAGCTTGAGTCGCTCTCGCAGCGGTTTCGGGCTGTTTCGGTGCTGTTCAAGATCCGCTGGTACCGGGTGTCGAAAATGGCTGGCATGTTGATCCGGCCGCCTTCAGGCGTTGCCACGGCCGGGGCGGCCAGCAGCGGGTAGCATCGGAAAATTCAACGCCAAACAATTCAATCAGTTGAGTTGCGGTGTGACATCCGTGTCAAACCGTTTTGGCGTAACTGGATATTCACGGATCTCCGGGCTAAATTAGCGGGCGGAAGGGCGGCGACCGTCTTTCCGCGCCAGCTACCTGCGGTCCCCTTGGGGGCTGTGGGACATTATCAGGTTTGAGAGCGTGGGATTGCCAAGCGTGCCCGATCTAACTGTGGCCGACTTTTCTGTGGAACGAATTCCGACGGGGCGGCAGCCGGACCGACGGGCGATGCGCTTTTGCGCACGGTCGATCGCGTGATGTGAGCGGAGCCGGCGCTCGACCATGGCCGAGACGACGACAAGGGCAGTCGACATAAAGAAGATCGTTGCGGCGATCTGGCGGCGCAAATTCATGATTTGCGCGCTGGTCGGCTCGTTTACGGTCTTCTCCTACCTGGTCGTCGACCGAGTTACGCCAAAATATACCGCTGAAACGACGCTGATCCTCCGATCGCAAACGTCACAAATCATTCAAAATGAAGGGTTTTTGGCGATTCCACGTTTTGAGGCGGCCTATATTGTCAGTGAAGTTGACCTGATCAGATCGCCTCAGCTAGTCCGCGGTGTGATGGACGCCCTTCGCCTGTTTGGCGAAGAGGAATTCAACGGCATGCTGGTCGATGAGCCCACCCTTGCCGAACAGGTTCAAGAGCTGGTCGCCAAAGCCATTGCGACCGTCGGGCCACTGATCGGCTTGGAAGCGGGGCAGGCGGCCGCCGGCACGGAGGCTGGCACCGAAGATGACCGCCAGTTTGCCGCACTGCCGAACAACGGGCCGTTGTTGAACGATCGTTCCGTTTCGACGGACTGGCCGCAGCCAGTCGTCAACGACACGATGCGCGTCTTCTACGATGGCCTGGATGTGCTCAACGACGGCGCCTCGTTCACCGTTAAAATCCGTTATACATCGGTGGATCCCGAACGCGCAGCCGCCGTTGCGAACGGCATGGCCCGCGCTTACATCGATGCCAAACTCGGGGCCAAGCTCGAGGAAATCAACCGTATCACCGACTGGACCTCCGCCCAGATCGCCGAGCGGCGCGAGGAGGTTGCCCGCGCCAACGCCGAAGTTCAGAAGTATCGCGAACAAGCCAATCTCGCGCCGTTGACCGCCGGCGAGGAAAGCCTGCTGGCCGAACAGCTATTGGCACTCAACAACGAGCTGGTGGCCGTCCGCGGCGAGCTTGAGGATGCCGATGCGCGGGTTGAGCAGATGAATGCCGTGCTCGCCAACCGGCGGAGCCCTTCGGGTCTGGACTTCGTTTCCGACAATGTGGAGCTGCAGGATCGCCGCACGCAGGAAAGCCAGATTGCCAACGAACTCGCCGATCTGCAGTCCCGCCTGGGCGCGGGTCATCCGGACGTCATCAGGCTGCAGGCCCAGCTCAACACCGTGCGGTCCGAGCTGAACGGCCGCTATCAGGAAATCCTGCTGGCCTTGCAGACGGGCCGCGACCGGCTGGTCAAGCGTGAGCTGGCGCTGCAGTCGGAGATCGAGGAACGCTCGCGCCAAGCGGCTTCCTCCAATGCCGCGCTGCTGGAACTGCGCCGGCTGGAGGATGAGGCAAACACCCGGGCGACGCTGTTGGAGAGCTTTCTGGTCAACTACAATGAAGTGGTCAGCCGCCTCGATGTCGAGGATCCGGGCGCCAGCATCATCTCCGAAGCCTTTCCACCCAACAAACCCTCCTATCCCAAGAAGCTGGCCTTCGTGGCCGTGTCCTTCATCGGGTCAGGCGGGCTCAGCCTGTTTTTGGTCTTCTTCCTGGAATGGTCCCGCAAAGGGTATGGGTCCGCCGACGAGCTCAACAAGGATACCGGGCTTGAGGTGATGGGCGTTGTTCCTGTCGTGGAAGTGCGGCGATTGCGCAAGCGGCCACAGGACGCCGTTATCGACCGGCCAAACGGCCAATTTTCCGAGGCCGTTAAATCGGCCCAATTCGCCATCGACCTGCTGCGGGGAGAAGATGATGTCGCCAAGATTTTGGTGACGTCTTCGTTGCCGGGTGAAGGGAAATCAGCGTTTTCCGCAGCCCTGGCGCGGTCCTTGGCATCCTCCGGCCGTCAGGTCTTGCTGTTGGATTGCGATATCCGTCGCGGCACTATTTCGGAGATGCTGGGCGGCGTTCGCGTAAAAGGCCTGACCGAACTGGTGCGCGGGAAAATCGGGCTCGAAAACATCCTGCACCTGGATAAGCTGTCGGATGCCGAGTTCATCGGTGCCGGCGCGCCGGTGGATGATCCGCAAAACGTCGTGCGGCGCATCATGGGTCATCCTGAGATCGACAGCCTGATGCAGGGGTACGACGCGGTTGTCATCGACACGCCGCCGACTTTGGCCGCCCCAGACGCGGCAATCCTGGCCGAAGCGGCCACGACCGTCATTTATATCGTGCAGTTCGACGAAACGCCGCGCGAGGCCGTTCGGACCGGGCTAAAGTCACTTGAGCAATTCAAGGTGCATGTTGACGGCCTGGTCATCAATAAATTCAGGGCTTCGTCAAAGAACTACGGCTACGTTGCTTACGGCAACTACTGACGCGGGCCGCTTCCACGCGCCCTACCTAACAACTTAACCTAGTGATTGGTCGAGGGTCTGTGGCCGGCCGCGAACGCTGTGCGGCGGCCGGTCACGTCGTCGGTTTGGCCTAGTTTGGGTTGGGGTTCACAACCCGGTCCGTAAACTCGCCAGAATTGTTACCGATCCGCTCCAATTCCTCGGGGCTGAGGATATCCCGCGGAACGGCCTGGAGATTGAACACCTCGATGACGTCACCAGGCTCAATAACCGTGGTAGGGGAAGCGCGTCCGGTTACCGCCACGCCGTCGACGGTTCGTGTCACCTTGAAGATCGACGTCACGGCATCTTCGGTATATCCCCCCGCGATCGCAACGGCAGAGACGACGTTCATGTTGTTTTGGAAGTCATAACGTCCGGAATTGCCGACCTCGCCCAAAATGAAGAAGGGGCGGTAGGTAACGATCTCGACATTGACGCTTGGGTTGACCAAGAAGCCTTCCGACAGTTTTTGCGCAAGCCTGCCTTCAAGTTGCCGAGCGCTCAGCCCCAATGAATCGACGGCGCCGATCAGTGGAACCGAAATCTGCCCTGAATCGTCCAGCTTGTAGTTGGCGGACAAGTCCGGCTGACCAAAAACGATCAAGCGGATTTCATCATCGGCACCCAAAAGATAGGGGCCGTCGTTCGTGAGCTGACCGATATCAAGCGGCGGAATTTCAGGTGCCGGTTGTAGCGGATCAACCGGCGCGCACGCGGCGATACCAATTGCCAACGCGGCAATGACTGTCGTGGGTCTCCAATTACTCATGGCCTTCATCACCAACACTTGTGGGAAAGTACTTCGGGTGAGTTGCTACGCACTTTATTCGGTTTTGCAGTGCAAAAACAGGGCCGAGATGCCCCGTACGTCTAGACTGATTGGGCATTTGTTTGGATAAACCTCATGCTGTCGCCCTCAAGGACCAGACACGTCAGGCACCCCGACGCATAGGCGCCCGTATCGATCCCGATCCGATTGGACCGGACAACCGGTGATTCGCTTATCGTATGGCCGTGTACCACTATTTTCCCGTGATTGTTGGGCGAATTCAGAAATCTTTCCCGGATCCACATCAAATCCTGCGGCGTTTGTGCATCAAGTGGAACACCAGGTCTGACACCCGCATGAGCGAAAAAGTAATCGCCAAAGCTGATTGATAGTTCAAGCAGGCGCAAGAACGTTAGATGATCGTCTGGCAGTCGTTCGCGAAGGCGTTCGCTGGCATTGACCAACTGTTGTTCACGCGTCCCTTCTTCGCGCAAGAACACGTCATAGCTGGCCATCGTGGCCATGCCACCAAACTGCAGCCACATCGACCCGTCGGTTTCGCCGTCCAGAAACTGGATCATGGCGTCTTCGTGGTTGCCCTTGATGAAGGTCTTTTCAAAACCGTAGGGCTGGTCGCTGACCAGCAAGTCCAGCACTTCCCTCGATTCCATACCCCGATCGACATAATCGCCCAGGAAAATGATGTGCTTGTCCAAATGTGGCGCGTCGCCCGCATCGTGGACAATCAGGCCAAGCATCTCGGTCAATAGGTCTAAGCGGCCGTGGATGTCGCCGATTGTGTAGATACGTGTTTGTTCGGGCACACGTCCGACAGGGACCCCGTCATCGACCTCGGGCTGAGAAAAAATTGAAAAGAGCCTTTTCACGTCGCAATCGGCACTGTGAGGGAGTTAGGGGTTCAGTTGCGAGAGGCGCCATGGCGCCCCTTCCGCCGGGAGGCGGATTTTGAGGAAATTCGGCCCTTGAGGCCGAACCGCGCACAGGCATTGCAGATTCGGCCGAGCGCGTTCCCGGTAACATCTAGATGTATTTGCCATGGCCCGTCTAGCCGACAATGTTGGTCGAAAGGCAGTCGCCGTCAATGAGTTGCGCTCGCGTAGGCCCATCAGAAGAGCCTGGGCCGCCCCATGGTGTTCACTGGCTTGGAACAGCGTCAAGCCACTGGTCCAATGATTGGTTTTGCCCGATCACGTCAAAATCGGACCAGAACGTGAGCTTTCCCGCATCTGCCGCTTGAGTCTCTCTCTAACGTTTATGGGCGCTAACCCTAAACATCATGTTAGCGCCCAGGAATGGCCGCATTGTGGCACGTGCGGCAAAGGCAAAATCTGCCCGGGAAGTGGCAATTTATGTCGAAAGCAAGCAAAATTTTCCGATTACTTATTTGAGTAATACCACACAATTACTTTCGCTGTGATAATTGTCACGTCTTTTATCAATCCTTTAATAGCATTGGTCTAGATCAGGCTTGTCTACTTAAATGTTCCGCAAGTTTTTGAATATATCTATCCAGCCCAAGGGCGGTTCAGCGGCGAACACTCAATGCCGCCAAACAATCACACCGAGGTTGGGCGAGGTCAGATGGTCAATTCGTACGTCTTCGACTATTACGCACATGTCGAAAACAGACTACCGGGCGGTGACAGCAACAGTGGGGACAAGGTCTTTGGCACGGACCTGAATGATTTCGTCAATGGACGTGACGGCATTGACTATCATGAAGGAGGCCTTGGCAATGACCTCTACATTGTCAGCGAAACGGCTGACGTCATTTTCGAAAACGCCGATGCGGGCATCGACACCGTAGAAAGCTGGGCACACTCCTATACGCTCGCTGACGATGTCGAACACTTGTTGATCATGCGGTCGGATGGCGATGGCTACGGCAACGATTCCGACAACATCATCTTCGGCCAAGGCGGCGACAACCAAATCTCTGGGGGCGCCGGCGATGATTTCCTGATCGGCCTGCAGGGCGCTGACATTCTTAGCGGTGGGCTGGGCTCCGACGTCTTTGTCATGACGTCGGCGAATGATTCCGGCGATCGCATTCTGGATTTCGAAGTCGGTGTCGATAAGCTTGACCTAACTCCGATTTTCGACTCGATCGGCGACAGCTTCATTCCCAAAGCCGCTGTCGCGGACAGTGTGCCGGGGGCTGGCGGCGGGTATGGCGGTGCCATTGCCCCGGGCCAACTGAAGTATGACCGCCCCGACTTTTCAGGCTACCGGGTCATTGACCTGGATGACTATCACAGCACGACGACCTTCAAGTTCGGATCGAACGAAAACGTACTGTTCTTGGGTGCGGACGATGTGCGGACAACGTCCTGGCTGAAGGTCGAAGGCGGCAACAACATCGCTATTCTGGGCGGAAAATACCAACCTCAGTCGGACGGCTGGGCCAAGACCGGTGCGATGGTGTTCCGCGACATCAAGGGCTCCGTCTACATCGAAGGGGCCCATATCGACAATAAGAACTCGTTCGGCAGCGATGGCATCGTCCTGAATGGTCCGGGCGGCAACTTCATTGACGTCACGATTCAGAACGTGCGCGTCGACAATATTGGTGGCACCCGATCGGGCAAGCATGGCGACGTCATCCAGCCCCAGGGACCGGTCGACAGTTTAAAAGTATTCAACCTGACCGGCGCCACCTCCTATCAAGGCTTTTTCCTGGATTACCAGGACAAAAGCTATGGCGGCAAGGCCAGGCACATTGAGCTGGAAAATGTCGACCTTCGACACATCGATGGGCCATTCGACGGGTCGCAATACTTGCTTTGGTTCGACGATTCCGCATCCAGACAGTCTGTCGAACTGAAAAACGTGTGGGTAACGCAGCAAGGAAGCCGCGCCCCGGAATCCAATGCCGTTTGGCCGAAAACCGGACGGGATGGCGACGAGATCTCTTGGTCGCACAGCCATATCTCTGGCACCGTCAATGTCGGGCGGCCGTCCGCTGACGGGTTTGTACCGGCCAGCAGTGTTGGAATCGGCTATTCGCTCGATGCACCGGAACCCGCTGAAACGCCGGATCCGGAGCCGGAACAAGAAAACGACGCGCCCGACGGCAATCTTCTGTTCGTTCAGTCCGGCAACGATACCGTGGTCTACATTGATGCCGACGGGAATGAGCGGTGGCAGAAGCTGGTCACGCTCGAGGACGTCAACGCCGAGGCAATGAAGGCCGATTGGGAAGCCAATGGTGGGTCGTCCTTGGTGGAGTTTGCCAGCCTTCTGCCGGGCGAAAGCTCTGGAGAAGTTTCGGATCCGGGGGCCGGCGGCGATCAGGGTTCCGGCGATCAGGGTTCTGGCGATCAGGGTTCTGGCGATCAGGGTTCTGGCGATCAGGGTTCCGGCGATCAGGGTTCCGGCGATCAGGGTTCCGGCGATCAGGGTTCCGGCGATCAGGGTTCTGGCGATCAGGGTTCTGGCGATCAGGGTTCCGGCGATCAGGGTTCCGGCGATCAGGGCTCGGGCGATCAGGGCTCGGGCGATCAGGGCTCGGGCGATCAGGGCTCGGGTGATCAGGGTTCCGGTGATCAGGGTTCCGGTGATCAGGGCTCGGGCGATCAAGGCTCCGGCGGCGGTGACGTCGATATTGTGTTGCGTGATCCCGTCGACATTCCGAGCCCGGACACCCAATCGAGCAAATACATCAGGGGTGGCGATGGTTCCGACAACCTGACGGGGACATCGGGCAACGACTTCATCAACGGCCGCGGCGACGCGGACGTGATGCGCGGCGGCGATGGGGACGACACATACATCGTCAACCGAATCGGCGACGACATTATCGAGGAAGTCGGTGGTGGTACGGACCGGGTTCAAAGCTGGACCAAGTCCTACACGTTGGGCGACAATGTCGAGAACCTCGAAATCATGGCCAGCAGCGGTGCTGAAGGCAACGGCAACCGGATTAGCAACACCCTTGTCGGCGGTACCGGTGACGACACGCTTCGCGGCGAGGAAGGAGAAGACTTCCTGATCGGTGGTCTGGGTGCTGACGAACTGATCGGCGGTGCCGATCGCGACATCTTCGTCATCCGGACATTCGATGAGGGCGGTGACCTTATCCGTGACTTCGATGCCGGGTCCGACACGCTGGACTTGCGCGGCGTTGCCGGCAGCGGCGAGACCCTTGTGTTCCGCCAGGACGGCGACAACACAGTCGTCGAGCTCGATGGGCGGACGGTCGCTGTCCTGAAGAATACCGAGGCCGGTTCGCTGGTTGATGGCCGCGATGTGTGGGCGGGTGACGCGAACGTCGACATCCCGGAAGGCACCCCGGCGCCAAACGACGACCAAGACACTGGCGATGACCAAGACACTGGCGATGACCAGGGCACGGGCGACGATCAAGGCGCGGGCGACGATCAAGGCGCGGGCGACGATCAAGGCGCGGGCGACGATCAGGGCACGGGCGACGATCAGGGCACGGGCGACGATCAGGGCACGGGCGACGATCAAGGCACGGGCGACGATCAAGGCGCGGGCGACGACCAGGGCACGGGCGACGATCAGGGCACGGGCGGCGACCAGGGCACGGGCGACGACCAGGGTACCGGCGACGATCAGGGCACGGGTGACGACCAAGGCTCCGGCGATGACCAGGGTGCTGGTGGACGTGACGGTGCGCCAAAGGATCCGATTGATACTTCGTTCCTGCAGTCAGCCAACTTGCGCAACTACATCAAAGGCGGAAGCGAAGACGACAATCTGTTCGGCACGAGCAGCAACGACTTCCTGAATGGCAGGAGTGGCCGTGACGTCGCGATCGGTGGGGAAGGGGATGATACCTATATCGTCAACCACTCCGGCGATCAGGTCGTCGAACGCGCCGGCGAAGGGTTCGACATCGTTATCAGCTATTCGACATCGTTCACGCTTGGCGACCATGTCGAAGGGTTGATCGTCAACCGCGATGACGGCTCCGATGTTCGGGGTAACGAGCAGGGCAACCAGATCGAGGGCGGCATCGGGGATGATCAGGTCCGCGGCTATGGCGGCGACGATATCTTGATCGGCGGTCAAGGTTCAGACTGGCTGGCCGGTGGCGAGGGGGACGACATCTTCGTCTTCAACTCTCTCGACGATGCCGGGGCGGACGGTGACACCGTTTCCGACTTTGCCATCGGTGACGATGTGTTGGACCTGCGGGGTGTCGCTAGCCAGGTTGGCGCTGAGAACATCAGCTTCGTCCAGGATGGTGCCGACACGAATGTGATGGCCGGATCGACCAAAGTCGCAACGCTGGAGGGCGTCAACAACGACGAACTTCAGGAGAACTGGGACTACTGGGTCTAGCGATCGACAAGAGGTCGGCCGAACCGGCCTCCGCCAAGTAAATAGGGCGGCGCTGACTAACCAGCGCCGCCCTTTTTCTTTGGACCACCATGCCTTGATGGTCTAGCCAAATCCCGCAGCTCAAACCGTAATCTCAACTGGACTGGTGTGGCGACCGACTGACGTGGCGCACGACTAGGTGCCAGGATCCAAACCGAAACGGCTGGGTTGTCATCGCCCGGGAATGAACCATGCCGCCGCCGACCAAAGTTCATCTAGCCCCTTACGATCCGTCTTGGCCGTCAATTGCAGAAGAAGAAAGCAACCTTCTGGCGATAATAATTGGCACCAATCTGATCGAGATCCATCACATCGGGTCAACGGCAATTCCGGGCATTGCCGCAAAGCCAGTAATCGATTTGATGCCCGTGGTGCGGAACCTGGCGTGTTTGGATGAAATCAGACAGCCTGTTGAAGCCCTAGGATATGGCTGGCGGGGGGAACATGGACTTCCCGGCCGTCGATACTGTTTCAAGAACGACCAGCAAACAGGGCGTCGGTTGTTCCAGCTGCATTGTTACCAAGACGGTTCGTCAGAGATTGGCAGGCACCTGGCATTTCGCGATTGCCTGCGCAGCAATCCCGCATTGGCGAAAGAGTATGAAGCCGAAAAGCGTCGGTGTCGGGCTTTGCACCCAGAAGACAGTCATGCCTACACGGATTGCAAGAGCGCCTGGATCAAGCGGGTTGAGCGCGCAGCAACTGGTGAGGACGGCTCTTGAGCAGGAGAATTGGGTTCGCGGCGACCTTCACGTTGACGTTCATGCGAAGAATCGAAAAACGCGTCGCCAAAGATTGACGACGCGTTCGACGTTTGCGGTTTGTGATGCTTTATTCAGCGGCTACGGAGTTGGCCGATCCGGCCAACAGTTCAATCGGGCTCCCATCTGATTCCGGCAAGGGAATGTCCAGCATTGCCGCAAATGTGGGCACGAAATCGACTGCTTGGACTGCTTGGTTCAACAGGCGCGGCTCGATGCCCGGACCGACCGCAAAGAACTGGCCAGTTGGCCTATGATCGCCGCTGCGGCCCGAAAGCTGCTCGTTGATCACTTCGCCGGTCTTGGGCGATGTCGATTTGCGGATCGGATGTTTTGTGTTCCACGTCACCGACACGTCCGGCAGCGTGTCCAGCAACTCGCCAGCATACTCCTTTGCGACCGCAACACATTCTTCGACCAGCGGTTCGCCGCTTTCGGTGTTTGTGAAAGACAGTAGGTCGTCGATCAACTCACTGACCAGCGATTCGTATTCATCGCCAGGCTCGACAACCCCATCGGGTTCGCGGCCCTTTAAGTTGACGCGGACGCCGGCCGAGCGGTTATTGAGATAAACCTCAAAGAACCTGCGGTTGCGCCGATTCGGCTGAAACCCATCGGTCATCATCGACGTCCAAGCCCTGCGCTGGACGGGTTTGAGTGCGCGGCGCATGCCTTTCGGTAAACCGCGCCAGGCCGCGCGGGCCGTGTTGAGGGCCGGGCTGCGGTAATTGACAGGTTGCTTGCCCTCAAGCGCGACGAGAATGCGGTCCAGCATTCTCGTACCGCTATACTCGGCGCCAATACCGTGACTGCAGTAGACGATGATTTTCGTTTCCGGCCCCGCGGCCTCCATGATGCGGGCGATCGCCTTGTCTGTTGCGACATAGACATCACGCAACGGATCGCCGCCTAACGCGTCTGCAATCGCCGGATCATATTCCGGATGCGTCTGGTCGTGGAGATGCCAGCTGTGGTGACCGGCGCAGTGGGTATCGGCGAAAACCACCTCAAAGAAGTCCCAACCGCCCAGCGCCAGTTGATCGACCGTGATTTCGGCTTTCCGCCGCGTTCTTTCGACCAGCGCGTCACGAAACCAGCGTTGTTGTTCCAGCGTTCGGGGTTTGTGGTTGTCGCACATAACCCCTTCAAGCGGATCGGTACCGTATTTGCGCTCGATCTCGACGGCCAACTCGGCGGGTTTGGTTTTGAAATCGAGCGATGTCCCGCCGTCGCACGGGGCGTGGGCAGAGAGATCGGCGATGATGGTCCCGTTAAAATCCTCCTCCGGCATGCGCATGTATTCCGGGTCGATCAGGCAAAAGCGTTTGCCGTTCTTTTCCAGATGACGCCAGAAATAGTGGTGCGACATCTCATCGGTGCGCAGGATTCTGTGGTCGTATAGCTCCGGATCGAAGACGCGCATTCCTTCGTACTGACCATGTTTGGCCGGCGTGACCCCGGTGTGGAACGTCGGCCAGGCGGAGCCGGCCTCCAAGCCATGCGGGTTGTCGACTTGGCCGGTCATCGAGCCGTCGATCAGTTTGGCAAAGGTTGGTAGATGCCCTTCAGCCGCCCAATTGGCGATCAGGCCACGATCACCGGAATCTATTCCTATTACAAGGACTTTTGCAGGTGCGGTCATTCCGAATTTCCTCGGCTCCGTAGTCAAGTTGGTCTGTTGTCGATTTCTGTTTGTTCCGGCCAAGTCTTGCCGGTTTACTTTCGACACCGCGCCGACATCGCGTCGGTCGGCGCAGTATTGAAATGGGTCGTTGCTTGTCGTCTTGCCGCTTCGGTCCTCTTGCCGCGGTTGGGCTGAATTACTCGGCTGCCACCGAACTGGCCGATCCGGCCAAAACCTCAATAGGCTGGCCATCTGATTCCGGGACCGGCAATCCCAGCAGCAACGCAAAGGTCGGTGAGAAGTCCACCGCTTCCACCGGTTGGTTGAGGTTGCGGGATTCGAAGTTCGGCCCAATGGCGTAGAACTGACCGATTGGGCGGTGATCGCCACTCCGAACCGACAGCTTTTCGTTTACGACTTCGCCGGTCTTGGGTGAGGTAACGCGCCGGATCGGATGGCGCGTGTTCCAGGTTACCGCGATATCCGGCAACGTGCCGACATGCAGGCCGTCGCCCTCACGGATAAGCGGTACGCACTCCTCAACGACCGGTTCCCCAGTTTCCACATTGGTAAAAGTCAGCAGGTCAGTCATCAGTTCATCGACCAGTGCGTCATACTCCGGACCAGGTTGGACGACGCCTTGGGTTTCTCGGCCTTTGACATTGATGCGGACACCTGCCGAACGGTTGTTGAGATAAACCTCAAAATACTTGCGTGTCCGGCGGTTTGGCTGGAAGCCGTCGTTCATCATGGCGTTCCAAGCTTTGCGTTGCATGGGCTTTAACCCGCGGCGCAGACCTTTGGGCATGGCGCGCCAGGCCGACCGAGCGACATCAAGGATAGGGTTGCGGTAGTTGCGGGGCTTTTCGCCTTCCAAACCGACCAACATCCGATCGAGCATGCGCGTTCCCGAATGTTCAGCGCCCATGCCGTGGCTGCAATAGACGAAGACCATGGCTTCGGGGCCGGCAGCGTCAATGATCTTGCCGACCGCTTTGTCCGTGGCGATGTAGATATCCAGAAGCGGATTGCCACCGAGGCCCTTCAGAACCTCCGGATCATGTTCGGGATCTGTGACGTCGTGGAGGTGCCAACAATGATGACCGCCGCAATGGACGTCACCGAACGCCACTTCGAAGTAGTCCCAACCGCCCTTTTTGAGCTGATCAAGGGCGATTTCGCCCTTTTTGGTGGCGCGATCTATCAGGGCGTCGCGGAACCAGGTTTGCTGTTCCAGGGTTTTAGGATTGTGCCGGTCGCACATTTGGCCTTCGAGCGGGTCGAGGCCGTATTTTTTTTCAACCTCGGCGGCCAATTCCGGCGGGTAGGTTTTGAAGTCGAGCAGTGCACCGCCGTCAGACGGGGCATGCACGCCCCAGTCGTGCAGGATGACCCCGTCGAACTCGTCTTCCGGAGGCATGCGCATGTAAAGCGCGTCAATGAGGCAGGCCTTCAGACCATGTTTCTTCAGGTGCCGCCAAAAATACAGCGGTGACATTTCATCAGGCCGCATCGTGCGGTGATCGTACAATTCGGGATCGAACACGCGGACGCCGTCATACTGGCCGTGTTTGGCCGGCTGCACGCCGGTGTGGAAGGTAGGCCAAACCGATCCTGCCTCCATGCCGTGAGGATTACCTACCTGGCCTGTCGTTGATTCTTTGATCAGTTTGGCGAACGTCGGCAAATGCCCTTCTGCCGACCATTGCGCAATCAGGTCTCGGTCGCCGGAATCGAGGCCAATGACAATCAACTTTGCCGGTGCGGACATCGCTTCACCCTCAGCTCAGGTAAACTCATACACTTGGCCAATTGACGGCCGGCCGAACGTTTCAACGGCATTATAGCAACATATCGCGGATATTTGGTTACACGCCTCGATATCTCCGGCTCGTGGCGAGCGGTTTGCTATTTGCCTCATATTTGCAACAACAACATTGATTTTTGTCAAAATTCCGGCCTGGTGGCCGTTCGTCACTCGCCCTTTAGACGGGCGCGAATGTCCCACCATTTTGCGGAACCCTTCGCCTTTTTGAGAGATGGCCCGAATGCGGTTGGATTTATGCCTAGCAGCCGGACGATGTAGTACAAGCAGACGATATTCCACATTACTGTGCTGCAGCTGGTGGCGATGGCCGCGCCCTGGACATCCATCAGCGGAATCAGAACGGCATTCAAGACCACGTTCACGATCGCGCCGCTCAACAGACCGATGGACGCGTATCGGCTGAATCCGGTCATCGTCAGCGAATTGACCGATGGGCCCATCGAGGCGGTGAAGATCTGTCCGAAGCAAAGGATGGACAGGGCGGCATTGGCCGCAATGTATTCGGCGCCGAAGAAGTTGAGGAAGAAAGGTCCCGCGATCCAAAAGAGCGCGGCTGCCGGCAGCGCGCACAGCAATCCGAGATAGGCGGCAAAGCGCGCCGTCCGTTCGACCCCAGCGATATCACCTTTGGTGTACAAAGAGGAAATGATGGGAGACAGTGGGATGTAAACGGCCAGCAGGCCCAGATTGACCAGCTGCGAATAACGGCTTGCGGGATAGTAGAGACCGGACGATTCGGTGCCGTTGATGATGCCGAGCATGAAAACATCGGCCTGGGTGTTGATCGTGTACATGCCGTTGATGAACACGAAACTCAGCGCCGTCACGACCCAGGTCTTCGGTGTCGATGTGCTGACCGCTTTTTTCACTTCTGGCGCAATGGCCTTGATGAGGAAGATCAGGCCCGCGATCGCGCCGATCGTCGCGGCGGCGATCTGGTAGCTAAGCGCTAGTTTGGCGGTCAGCGGAATCCCGGCGAGCCAGCCCAGGCTGACGATGGACAGAAGCGCCATCGGATTGATGACCAGCTCGGGCAGCTGTCCGGTGGTCGTATGGTGAAACCCCTGGGCGCCGCCCTGAAAAACCTGGGTCATGGCCAGCAAAACCAGGACGATGAGGCCCAGATAGACTGCCCCATTGTGCGTGGCGTTTTCGATGCCGAATGGCTGTTGCTGGTCGAGCACGGTGACGATCAGTGCCACGATGATCGCCACGGTGCAGGCCATCACGAAGGTGCCGGTGATGGCGAATTTCATGACCCCGCGCGCCAGATCCGGCCGTTCCTTGGTCTGGTTGGCCGCAATTTCTCGAACGAGCAGGCGGTTCAGCCCGAATAGACTGGGGATTAGCAGCAGTGTCGCCATGCTCATGACGAACTGATAGGTGCCGTAGTCCTTCAGCGACATCAGGCGCGCCAAGATAAGGCTGGCAAAAAAGACTAGCCCTAGGCGGCTAACCCGAAAGATCAGGCCCCACGCCGACCGGACGGCCAACGGCTTGCGTGCCAGCGTCATGACGCGTTGGGCGATGGCATTCACGTCAGATCACTCGCCCTGGTTGACGCTGTTGCATTTGGTACACACCGAATGTCGGGTTTAGAAGAAGCACGCAGGTGCGCGGACTTAGCGCGATGTGCCGCATGGGTTGCTTACCTTAGCTTGGCAGGGCTTAGTCAAGGCTTAAAGCGGGTCCGATCGGATTGGTGGGGTGGTGAAACCTTTTGGAGACAAAGGTGATTTTTTGCCTGTTGCCCAAGGCATTATGGGCGTTAGTAGGCTAAGTTTTCTAGCCAGAAGACGGTGATTGTCTTTTTTTGGCCTCAAGGCGATATTAATGCCCAACCGGTATGTAGCTCAAAGCGGACCGGCGGCGAATGCCATCGGCCCATTTGTGTGGGGCTAACAAGCTTGGCAAAAAAGGCCTGGCAACACATGCGATGACACCGGGATGCAGCCATTGGGGCAGCTGTTCCGGCACACACTTGGTTGGCGCTTTCTGACATATGAGTGCGGTTGAACAGATTGAATCTAGGGGGACTTCCACGCCTGTTCCGGCGAGCAAGCCGATCCCTCTTCATGCCATCACGCTGGGCGTTCGGGTCGTCGACCTTTTGATGGTCGGCCTGGCCGGCGTCATCTGCGATTTCTTCATCATGTGGGGGACACCGGGCCGGGAGAAGGCCGAATATGAAGTGGCGATCCTGCTTGGCTTGCTGGTCACGGCCTTTGGCATGCATCTGGCCGGCAACTACACCGCCGAAACGCTGACATCCAAGGCCGCCGCCCTTCGCAAGTCGATCACGGGGTGGATTGCCGCCTTTGCCATGCTGATCACGCTGGCGTTTATCTTCAAGGTGTCGAGCGACTATTCGCGCCTTTGGGTCGGCGCCTGGTTCCTGTTCGGCACGGCCCTTCTGATTATCGGGCGCGTGGTCAGCCTCTCCTTCCTGGATCGGTTGAGCAGGGCAGGGCGGTTTGCCGAGCGGACCGTGGTGATTGGAGCTGGATTGAATGGCGAGCGCGTGATTGCCCATTTGGCGGCCAATGGCGATATCTCGACAAAAATCGTCGGCCTGATCGACGACCGCGCAACCCGTGTTCCCAAGACAATTGTCAATATCGACCTGCTGGGCGGGCTGGATGATCTGGTCAAGCTGATCAGGGCAGACCAGGTCGACAAAGTCATCATCGCGTTGCCGGGTAACGCCGAACAGCGCATCCGCAACATCGTTCAGCAATTGAGCCAGGTGCCGGTCAAGATCCTGTTGGCGCCCGAGTTGGCCGCCTTTGCCTTTACAAATCGCGGGTCGTCGGAAGTGGGCGGCCTATCGATGTTGCAGGTGCTCGACACGCCGATATCTGGTTGGGGCAGTTTCATAAAGGTGCTGGAAGACAGGCTTTTGGCCGGCGGCGTGCTTTTGGCGCTGGCTCCGCTGATGATCATCATCTCCATTCTGATCAAGCTCGATTCCAAAGGACCGGTGCTGTTCCGGCAAAAGCGGTATGGGTTCAACAACAAGCTGATCGAGGTCTACAAGTTCCGGTCGATGTACACGGAAATGACCGATTGGAATGCGGAACGGCAAACGACCCGCGATGACCCACGGGTTACGCGTATTGGCCGTCTTTTGCGTAAGTCCAGCCTGGACGAACTGCCGCAATTGCTGCCCGTTCTGAAGGGCGACATGTCGATCGTTGGTCCGCGCCCCCATGCCGTGGGAACAAAGGCCGCCGGCCGCCTGTTCGAAGATGTGGTTGACGATTATGCGGCGCGGCACAACGTCAAACCGGGCCTTACAGGCTGGGCGCAGGTCAATGGCTGGCGCGGCGAGACGGAGACCGTCGACAAGATTATCATGCGGGTGGAATATGACCTGTTCTACATCCGCAACTGGTCGATCTGGCTAGACCTGTACATCATTTTGATAACGCCGTTTGCGCTTATGAAAACTGACGATGTCTATTAGAATGATTTCGACCACATTGGCCGGCCCGATATCCAATCCGGGCCTTCGTTAGAGTGTCATAAATCCCGGGTGTGTTAATCTTCGACAAGTGCTAAGCCGACTGACGACCGCGGAGCGATGCTTTGCTGGTCTTGTCGGAACCTTGGCGGCCACTTGTGGGAGCCGATGGTTTGTTTGGGCGGTCGTCGCACCCTGGGATATAACAATCGAACGGGCGAACACACGAAACACGTGTTTTCAGTGCCAGCGGAACGCAACCCGCTTTGCCGGGGCCGACTAGCGGCCGGCGCCCTACCAACTGGAAAGCTGCCGAACACCGAATATGGTTGGCCAGACTGAACAAGAAACCGCTCTACGCGCTGCCTTTCGCGAGGCACGGACAGGCTTCTTTGCCGTGGGCGTCTTCAGCTTTTTTCTTAACCTACTGATGCTGGTCTCGCCCATCTATATGATGCAGGTGTTCGACCGCGTGCTTTCCAGCGGCCGAATCGAAACGCTGATCATGTTGACCGTGATTGCGGGCGTGGCCGTTCTGGTGCTGGGCGCGCTTGACATGGTTCGCAAGCGTGTTTTGACGCGGATCAGCACGTGGCTTGATCATCGTTTGAGCGCCGAATTGATCGCCTCGTCTGTCACCGGCCAGTTGCGGGGCCTTTCACTAGGTTCCGAGCCCTTGCGTGATTTGGGCAACGTTCGTTCCTTCGTGAACGGACAGGGTATTTTTCCCCTGTTTGATGCGCCGTGGGTCCCGATCTTCGTGCTGGTGATCTGGCTGATGCACCCGTATCTGGGCATCCTTGCCTTTGTCTCGGCGGTGATCCTATTCGGCTTGGCGATTGCCAATGACGTGACAACCCGCAATCCGCTCAAACGGGCGGGGCAGGTGCAGGTTGTCGCCTACAGCCAGGCCGAGGCAACGATTCGCAATGCGGATGTCGTGCAGGCGATGGGTATGTTGCCACCATTGCTCAAGCGCTGGGATGCTCAGAACGAGAAGGCCCTCGGCGAACAACAGGTCGCCTCGGATCGGGCCGGGGCGCTGGGCGGTTTCTCGAAGTTTATCCGCATGTTCGTCCAGATCGGCATTTTGGGCATCGGCGCTTACCTGGTGCTGCAGGGCCAGTTAACCGGCGGCGGCATGATTGCCGCATCGATCATGCTGGGAAGAGCATTGGCTCCGGTTGAGCAGGCCATCGGCGGTTGGAAAGGGTTTCTCAACGCCCGGCAAGCCTTCAATCGGTTGGAAAAACTGATGTCCAACCTGCCGCAGCAGCCAGAAAGCATGCCGTTGCCGATGCCGGTCGGTCATCTCTCGGTGGATCGGGTTTCGTTCATCCCGCCCAAGTCCGACAAGCCAATCATCAAGAACGTGTCTTTCGAGCTGGAACCAGGCGAATCGCTTGGCGTCATCGGTCCATCGGCGGCCGGCAAATCCACGCTTTGCCGTCTGTTGGTCGGCACATGGCGGCCAACCAACGGACATGTCCGACTGGATGCGGCAGACATGTGGGCCTGGAGCCCCAACGACCTGGGCCAGCATGTCGGGTACCTGCCACAGGATGTCGAGCTGTTTGCCGGAACCGTTCGAGACAACATTTCGCGGATGCGCGAGGCTTCCTCGGACGAGATCGTCAGCACGGCCGCGTTGGCAGGGGTTCATGAGATGATCCTGCACCTGCCCGAAGGCTACGAAACGCAGATCGGTCCCTATGGGGCCACCTTGTCGGGCGGACAGCGACAACGCATTGGCCTCGCGCGGGCCCTGTTCGGCAATCCGCGCGTGATCATCTTGGATGAACCGAACGCCAATCTGGACCATGACGGCGAGCAGGCCCTGATCAAGGCGTTGATGACGATGCGGGAAAGGGGATCAACCATTGTTCTGGTCGCCCACCGGCCGTCCATGGTCTCCTTTGTGGACAAGCTGCTGTTGTTGCGTGATGGCCAGGTTGAAATGTTCGGACCACGGGACCAAGTGGCGGAGAACCTCAAGGTCCGCGGCCGTACCGCCAGGCCGATTGCGCAAGACCCGGCGGCCAGGGTTCCCGCTGCCGCGACCCAACGGCTTGGGTGAGGAGTCACGCGATGGCAAGACCACCTAAATTATCGCCAAGAAATTCCGGTCAGGGTCGAGATCTGGCGACTGTGAAGCAGCCGGGCCTGCCTGCGATGCCGGGTCCGACCGTGGATGGCGGCAAGGCGCCGGTTCCTTTGCAAAAAGTCACCCGATCGTCGGTCTGGCTTGGCGCCGTTATTGTCGGGCTCTTTTTCTTCGGTCTGGGCGGCTGGGCCGTCACCGCGCCGTTGCATTCCGCTGCGATCGCCACCGGTATCATTAGCCCGGATGGCAGCCGGCGCACGGTGCAGCATCTGGAAGGCGGTATTGTCCGAGATATCTTGGTGAAGGATGGCGACCAAGTTTACGAGGGTCAGTCGCTCGTGATCTTGGAGGACACGCGCGCGCGCGCAAACTTCGAAGATCTACTGAGCCAGCTCCGCACGCTTGAAGCCATTCGGTCCCGACTGAGTGCGGAGCAGTCGAATGCCAAGGAGATCGAGTTCCCAGATTGGCTGTTGAACGAGATCTATGTTCCAGAGGTTAAGTCCATCATCGATGCGCAAGTCGATTTGTTTCGTACGCGCAAAGAAGCCCATGAGAACCGAATTGCCATTCTGAGCCAACGCTTGGCCCAGCAGGAGGCTGAGATTGCCGGTTTGGATGCTCAGGTCGACAGCTTGTCGGAGCAGGCCAGGCTGATCGAAAAAGAAGTTGTCGGTGTCCAAGAGCTGTTGAGCAAGGGATTGGAACGACAGCCGCGCTTGCTGGCCTTACAGCGCGCCGCCGCGCAGATTCAAGGCGCACGGGCGGAAACCGTTTCACAGATCGCCCGGATCGACCAGGCGATTGGCGAGACAAACATCGAAATCATCAATCTCGACACCGAGCGGCTGGACCGCATCAATGAGGAACAGGTTCGGGTTCAGGCCGAGATTTCGTCCCTGCAGGAGCAACTCCGTGCCAGCGAGGACATATTGACGCGTACCGAAATTACGGCGCCGGTGACCGGTACAGTGGTCGAGTCTCAAATCACCACCCTGGGCGGCGTCATCGCACCAGGCCAGCCAATCATGGATATCGTTCCGGTTAACGAGGAACTGCTGATCGATGCTCGCGTTTCCCCGTTGGATAGAGATTCGGTCCGGCCAGGTCTGCCAGCACAGATTGTGCTATCGGCGTTCAATCAGCGGAATATGCCCCGGCTGACAGGGACGGTTCGTTCGGTTTCAGCCGATGCGATCATAGACGAAGCGTCCGGGACCAGCTTTTTTCGCACACGGATCGAGGTCGACGAAAACGACCTTCACGAGATCAACCCGGATATTGAACTGACGCCAGGCATGCCCGCCGATGTGATGATCACAACCGGCGAGCAAACGGCCTTCGAGTACTTGATCGGCCCGCTGATCGATACGGTCCGCTTTGGAATGCGCGAGAGCTAGAGCGACAGTTCGTAACCGTATTGAACCTGTTCGCCAGCGTCGTCAGACGATCTCTGTGTCCAGATAGACGGTCGCCGTTTCTGGCGCGATATCGTCTATCGCCGGGTCGTAGGCCTCATTGGCATTGTTGTCGACAAACGTCGTGTATTGGAATGAGTCCCCATCCGCCGGCAGAACGTTGATGTTGTTCACCTGATAGTCCGAGGATTCGTAGTTATTCGGGCCGGTCGGTTGCTGGACGTCCGGGGCGTTTGAATATGGCAAGGCCGTGAATTCTATGCGGTTGAACGTAAGGCCCGGATCAATCTGAATCTGAAGAGCGCCTTGTGTCTGGCTGTTGTTTACAGGGTCAATGCCCGTGAACGTATCCGTCGCCACCACCGTGGCGTCGCCGTTCGCGTCCACGTTGAAGACAGTCCATTGTCCGACCTCGTCACCGGCCGGTTGACCGCTGGGGAGAAATTCATCCGAGAACAGCCGGGTGACGTCGAAGTTCATCTGCGCGATATCGACGGCGAAGTCGATGCGCAAACCCTCGGTGCTGACATTGAGATCGCTTCCCGTGCCAGCGCGTGAGTCATGCCCGAGCTGAATATCGACGCGATCTTGATAGGTTGTATTACCAACGACACCTAATGCGTTGGTATTATTCAAATTTCCAGCGCCATCGGCATTCGAGACTTCAGCCTGGGTGAAGACATCGTCACCGCCAATGGAGTTGGCTGTGATTGATTGAACAATCCCGTCTTCGATGGCCCGCTGCCAGGTTGCCGCCCCATCGCCATACACGCCATGTGCCTGATAGACGAAGTCGTTGCCAGCCTCGATCGGGAACACGGTTTCATCCGCGCCGTTCAGCAGCATGTCGGCCGTGATCGGCGTCAGGCCATTTCCGTCATCAAAATCAAACAGCAATGTGCCGAAACGCGGCAGTTCGACGACCAATAGCCCATCCAGAATACGGCCATCATTATCGTCAATTCCGACGAGTTCGTTGCCAATCTCATTGGTGTCCCGATCTGCCCTCGCTGTCGTGCCGGGACCTGGCCCATCGTCGCCGATATCGATCGGCACCCTTGCCGAAGCGCCGCTGCCAACTTGTGGGGCGACGGGGGCATCAGTGACCGGTATTTGTGCGTTAAATGCAATCGGGCTTGGATCGTCAGGGTCTGGCCCACCGCCGCCGTCGCCGGGATCGTCGCCGGGACCACCTGTGCCCGCTGCCGCAGGATCGTCACCGTCATCCCCCAAACCAGGGTCAGGCTCAATACCAGAGAACGCCAGCTCAGTCGGATCGATCAAATCACTGAGCGGTAACGGGTTTCCGAGCGCGCCCTGTTGTTGAGCGGCGATAACCGTCCCGCCACCTTGCTGGTCGCCAGCCTGGCCTGTCGGTGCTGGTGCGGCCGGTCCAGCCGCCGGTCCGGCAGCCGGCGCCAACAGCTGGGTGCTCGTATCAGCGGCGAGTGCCGCAAACTGGGGACCAGGTAGACTTGTATCTGCAAACTCGACGGTCTCGCCACTTAGGCCGACTATTCTTAGAACCTGGCCATCGGCTAGGGTAATGACAACATCCTCGCCGTCCAGCACGACCGTCGAGTCAGCCAGGGGGTATGCGGAAAGGTCCACTGTCTCGCCAGGCTCAACGGTAACGGTTATGGCACCGGTATCGGCGTCGACGACAGCGTTGTCTGGCACGGCGGCTGCGACGTCTGTTGCGGCCGGGCCCGGTTGGGCAAGGGCGATCAAGCCATCGGAGCGTAAGATGGTATCAGCGAACACCACCGGTTCGTTGCCAATCCCGAGAATGTTGATTGTGCTGTCGTCAGCCAGGGTAATCGTGAAACCATCGCTTACCTGTTCGATGGCGATGCTCTCGGTCGAAATAGCCGACAGATCGACGGGTACGCCAGACATCACCTCAATGTCGGCCGACCCATCGCTGAGATCGATTTCGAGGTCAGACTGACCGAGGCCCGCTCGCCGTGCTGCCAGCAAGGCAACCAACTCACCGCTGTTGAGTGTTCCCTCCGCGAAGTTCACCGACTGGCCGGCGAATTCGGTCAGCAGTACCTCACGTCCGCCGATATCGAGCGCGACCTGATTGCCATCGACTAAGGACGCGTCTCCATTGGACACACCCGCGCTTGATAGACTGAGCGGTTCACCTGGGCTGAGCGCGATCGTTACGGGCCCGTTGGCACTGTCGATCGCGGCTATTTGCGTCTGTGTGCCAGATTGGATGTCCGCAAGGGACGAAAGTGTCTCTCCATCAATCGTCCCATCGGAAAAATTGATGGGCTCATCCCCCAGGCCCGCAATTCGCAGCACTGTCCCATCCTGAGTGGTGACGAGCAGTTCGCCCCCATCACCGGCAATTGAAGAGCCGGCCAGTTCGAAAGCGCTCAAGTCGACGGTCTGTCCTGACTGAACAGAAACGAGGCCTTCACCCGAGTCCGGATCAATGGTCAAAACCGTCTCGCCGGCTTGGGCTACTAGCGTGGTGTCGTCTGAGCTCAAGGAACGATCTGTCATCTCGCTGGTCCTTATCCCGAAGGTGCGCCTTGACTTGGCGTTCGGTCATTTTGCGTGCTGCGTGAAACAGCCTGAGTTTTTCAATCGGTGCGGTGAATGTAAAGTTAACGAAGCATCATCAGATCATACAATAGTATGATGTTCTTGGCTGCCCAGAATCCCCGGCCCATCCTTGTGTCTTTTGAATCCGATGTGAGCGTGAGAAGTTGCCTCCGGCTGACAGCCGACAGCGAAGCGATAGAGGATCCCTGATGTCGACCCGCCGTTCTACCCAAAACGAAACGACCCCTGGTTTCACAGATCATGAGCGCTTGGCCATCGCGAAATTCTATCAGCGGCAGGAAGAAGCCTGTTTGGAAGACCTTTGTGCCATTGCCGTCATCGGTGCCGAGGCGAAGGAACGGGTGCGCCAACGGGCAACATCCCTCGTCGATGCGATGCGCAAGACGCGCTCTCGGTTCGGAGGGATCGATGGATTCCTGCAGAGCTATGGACTGACCACCAAGGAAGGCATTGCGCTGATGTGCCTGGCGGAGGCGTTGCTGCGTATCCCCGATGCAGAGACGGCCAATCAGCTTATCCGCGACAAGATCGGCAAGGGGGACTGGCGCTCCCATCTTGGCCAAGGGGACGACATTTTTGTGAATGCCTCGACGTGGGCATTGATGCTGACGGGACATATCGTTGGTCGGGATGGGGAAAAGCCCGAGGCGGCGCTGCTCGATAAGGTACTGACTCGGTTGGGCGAGCCGGTCGTTAGGGCCAGTGTCGGCCAAGCCATGCGCGTGTTGGGCCATCAGTTCGTGATGGGCAGCACCATCGAACGTGCGCTCGACAGGGCACGTGAGACGGAAGCGCGCGGTTACAGCTATTCGTATGACATGCTGGGCGAAGGCGCCCGAACACAGGCTGACGCAGATCGGTATTTCGATGCCTATCGCGACGCCATCGAGACCATCGGAAAGGCGGCTGGCGGCCGGGGGCCGAAGGAAGGCCCGGGAATTTCAGTAAAGCTGTCCGCCCTTCACCCAAGGTATGAGTTTGCCCAACGGGACCGGTGCGTACCGGTGTTGATCGACCGGCTGGCGGAACTGGCCCGGGCTTGCGCGCACCATGACATCGGGCTGACGGTCGATGCCGAGGAGGCAGACAGGCTTGAGCCGTCGCTCGACATTTTCCAGGGTGTCGCGACGCAAGGAGAGCTTGGGGATTGGGCTGGGTTCGGTCTGGCCATTCAGGCCTATCAGCGCCGGGCGCTGGCTGTGGTCGATGCAGTTGTTGGTTTGGCCCGTCGGTGCGGTCGGCCCCTCATGGTCAGGCTGGTCAAGGGGGCATATTGGGATAGCGAGATCAAACTGGCTCAAGAGCGCGGGCTGGACAGCTTTCCCGTTTTTACACGCAAGGCATCGACCGATGTTTCCTACCTATCGTGCGCCAGGCGCCTGCTGGAGGCACGCGATGCCCTCTATCCGCAGTTCGCAACCCATAATGCCCATACTGTTGCCTGGATCCTGGAACAGGCAGGCGGAACGGCCGGATTCGAGTTTCAGCGCCTGCACGGCATGGGCGAACCCCTCTATCACTCGATTGTCGAGGAGGCCCAGGAACTGCGCGTTGGTTGTCGCGTCTATGCGCCGGTCGGTGGGCATCGGGACCTCTTGCCCTACCTGGTTCGCCGACTGCTGGAAAACGGGGCCAATACGTCCTTCATCCACCGTATTCGCGACGATGGCCGGCCGGTCGACGATGTTGTCGCCGATCCAATCGAAAAAACGACCTCGCGAGCAAGCAAACCGCACCCGCGCATCAAAGCTCCCTCTGACTTGTTCCAACCGGAAAGGCCCAACTCGCGTGGGATCGACCTGAGCGATCCCTTGGCGGTGGACACCCTGGTCGGTTCGCTATCAGAGGACCAACCCATGGTGAGCGTTGCGTCGATAATCGACGGCCAAACGGTTGCTCCCGCGGCAGGAGCCATAACGCCAATTGCCAACCCGGCCCATCCCAATCAAATCATCGGCCAGGTCAAGGAAGCCGATACGGAGCTTGTCGATAGGGCACTGTCGTCGGCGGTCCGCGGGTTCGAACGTTGGAATGGGACGAGTCCGTCCGACAGGGCCGCGGTGCTGGACCGCATTGCCGATCTCTACGAACAGAATCGGCAGCAGCTTATGGCGTTGTCCATTCGCGAAGCGGGGAAGACGATTCCTGACGCGTTGACGGAGGTGCGTGAAGCGGTCGACTTCTGCCGGTACTATGCATCGGTTGCCCGCGACGAGCATGAACCATGGGACTTGCCTGGGCCCACGGGCGAAACCAATCGGCTTGTGCTGGAGGGTAGGGGCGTCTTTGCCTGTATCAGCCCTTGGAATTTCCCCCTCGCTATCTTCACGGGACAGATCGTTGCAGCTCTTGTAACCGGTAACACAGTTATATCGAAGCCGGCAGAACAGACGCCGCTCATTGCCCATTTTGCGGTTCAGCTTATGCTGAAGGCGGGTGTGCCGCCGGATGTCCTTCACTTGTTGCCTGGCAGGGGGGAAATCGTAGGCCAGGCCCTTTGCCGCGATGAGCGGGTGTCAGGGATCGCGTTCACCGGGTCGATGGAGACGGCCCAGCTCATCAATCGTGCGCTGGCGGCTCGTGATGGGCCGATTGTCCCGCTGATTGCGGAAACGGGCGGCTTAAACGCGATGATCACGGACTCATCGGCTTTGGCGGAACAAGTCTGCGATGACGTGGTCATGAGTGGTTTTCGATCGGCCGGGCAACGCTGTTCGGCTCTGCGCGTCCTGTTCGTGCCTCAACAGGGGGGAGATGGGCTGATTGACATGCTGGTCGGGGCAATCTCCATACTAAGGCTTGGCGATCCGGCCTTGCTGTCGACGGATATCGGCCCTGTCATTGATGGGCACGCTGCGCGGTCGCTTCGCGAGCATTGCGATCAGATGGATAGGTCGGCGAAATGTCTGGCCAAAGGGAAGCTGTCATCTGGTGATGAAGAGGGGAATTTCGTTGCCCCAGCGCTCTATGAACTGAGCAGTCTCGACCAGTTGAAAGGCGAGGTGTTCGGACCAATTGTGCATGTGCTGCGCTATCCGGCCGACCGGATCGATCAAGTGGTTGACCAAATCAATGCCCGGCGGTTTGGCCTGACCTTCGGCATCCACAGCCGGATCGATGCGACAATCAAGCACGTGTCGAGCCGGATCAAGGCCGGCAACGTCTACGTAAACCGCAATATCATAGGTGCGATCGTCGGCTCACAGCCCTTCGGCGGACAGGGCCTATCTGGAACCGGACCAAAGGCTGGAGGGCCGCATTACCTGTCGCGCTTCGTGACCGAAAGAACAATCTCGACAGACACGACGGCGGCAGGAGGCAACGCGTCGCTGGCGTCTTTAGAGGAAAGTTGAGTAGCCGAACAGTTTCGCAGCTGCCCGACGCGGTCAGGTGTCTTCGACCTGCATTGAGGCATAGGTAAGTGCAAACCTGGGATGAACGTCCCGGAGCGCCAACAGAATCTCGGGATCGAAGTGCTCGGCATCGTCGTTTAGCAGCTTGTCGATCGCCTCATCGTGGCTCATTGCGTCCTTGTAGCTTCGGCGCATGCGCAACGCGTCGTAACTATCGACCACGGCGACCAGTCGGCTCTCGATGGGAATGCTCGGTCCGCGCAGTTTGAACGGGTAGCCAGTCCCGTCCCAGCGTTCATGGTGCGACAGGGCGATCGATGCCGCCATCTTCATGATGGCATGTTCACCCCACGACAGCATCTTGTGGCCGATCTGCGTGTGACGGCGAACCTCGTTCTTCTCTTCGTCGGTTAATTTGTCAGGTTTGTTGATGATTTCGGCACTAATGCCCAGCTTGCCGACGTCATGCAGTGGGGCCGCAGTGCCAATCATCTCAACCCGTTCGCGCGACCAGTCCAGGGTGCGGGCCAAGATTGAGGCATAAATTCCTGTGCGCTGAAGATGCCTGCCGATGCTGGGATGTAAGTTAGCGGTTTCTCGCTGCAACCGGTCCGCTAGCGAGGCATCGAGGCCTGTCAATGGACCCCCGATATCGGGACGGACCGTATCCAGGCGATGAACAGCGTCCCGCTGGGCCGGGATGACACGCGCCTTCCGGCGGTCAAGCCACCTAGACACTGATATTGGAGATCGAATAAATCTCACGTTAGCTTCTGCCCATCTACCCAACCGGTTCGTATTGGCGTTTCCCCTGGCGATCGCAACTGACTGCTTGGGATACGCGCATACCTTTCCATCGCAACTTATGACGATATATGGTCGGTCGGACACGCCGGTTGTAGCAATCTTGTGATATCACAACAAAAATTGTTTCGAATTGTACGCTAACTGACTGGGAAATACGTGCGTGGGGTATCCGTCTAGCGGCGTCGATGGATTGGCAGCGACAAGCACATTCTCAGGCCGCCACGCTCGCGATTTTCAGCAAAAACGCGACCACCGACCGAGCGGATATTCTGTCGAACAATCCAAAGACCAATGCCGAAGTGAGGTTCGCCAGACACCTCAGAACTATCGTCAGAATCAGCCCCTTCTGGATCCGGACGGTTTGAGTAGTACCGTTCGAACATACGCTCCAGATCGGCGGGATCGACACCTGGGCCTTCGTCCTCGATCAGAATCTCTACACGTCCCATTTTCCGGCGGGCGGTGACTGAAACCAGGCCGCCGCGCGGCGAAAAGCTGATCGCGTTTTCGATCACGTTTTCCATTACGGTTTCGAACTGATCGAAGTTGATGCTTACCAAGAAGTTCTCGGGAATCGACGACCTGAAGCGGACGACACCTTCGCTTTCGAGGTGGGCGTACCCCTTCAAGATGTTCGGAATGAATTCCTTGATCCCGACGACACCGCGCTCGGCGCTGACCAAGTCGGCAGAGGCCTCGTCAAGCCGCTGTGCCAAGGAAACCAAATTATCCAGCCGGTGTACGGATTGTTCGATCATGTCGATAGACCGTGCGCCCCTGGGATCCTGGCCGATCAGCCGCTTCAGGGGCTCAACCGATTGCCGAATGACGCCGATCGGGGTCTTGAACGCATGGGCATTGTCCTCCGATGCGCGGCGAATGCTGTCGGCGGACGATCGGAGGCTGTCCACCAACTGGTCAAACTCCTCGGCAACATCGTGCAACTCCGGCAGCGCGTTGTTCGTCGCGAACGTATCCGCACCGCCCGGCGAGAAACGGATCTGCCTGGCCAGCTCCTGAAACCGCCTCAGATTGCGAAGAATGCCGAAAAAGATCGCCAGAATCAGCGCCGCCATGGCGAGGTAGATAATACCCGCGGTTCGAACTTCCGGGCTTCGCCAATAGGGTTCGTCCAGCGTGGAGCCGATGATCTCGTCGGTCAGGTTAGACGTAACGACGGCCCAGCAGCCCAACTCAGTATTGATCGACGTGATTGACGTCAGAAGCTCCTGATCGCCTTCTTCGGATCGGATGCGAAGGGCGAGCGGTAAGTTACCACTGCAGGTCTGAGTCAGGCGTCCAAGAATACCTTCCGAAATGAGCTGCTCGCGTTCCCGGTCAAGCAGGCTGCGAGGAACACTTGGCGCGAAAGCGACATAGAAAAACCCATCGTCGATGGGCAGCTGTTCTGGCCGCAACAGCAGTTTCACCCGGAAATCATCGCCCACCAACCGCTCGAGATCAGCGGTCAGCCCAATGGGAATCCCTGTAGTCGCGCTGGTAAGCCGCGACAGCAATGCCTGCGCAATCAGCTCTCCTTGCTGCTGCGCATTGCGCAACAACAGGGTCTGCCGTTCGCGGTCGGCCGCATTGAACTGCTGGTAAATCAGCAGTGGTACGGTCAGGAAGACGATGACAAGAATCGTGAATCGAAGGGCGAGGGAGTTGAAAAAACGCCGTTGCGTTCCCCTTATGCCTTCGGAAGCCTTGTCATCAATTGCTGCGGTCGTCATCCACGGGCTGCCAGCGGTAACCGAAACCCGGGTAATTCTCTATCGTTTCGAACTCTTCGTCCAGCGCGCGGAATTTCTGCCGAATGCGCTTAATGAAGGCGCGCACGTTGGCCCGATAACCCATGGCACCAAAACCGGCCACAAAACCCGTGCCCCGCGCCACATCGTAGATTTCCCGGTAGGAGACGTTTTCGCCTGCCCGTTGGGCCATCAGCGCCACGATCTTGAATTCAGTCAGGGTCAGATCGACCCGGACGCCCTGCCATTCGGCCGTGCCGCTGGGAATGTTCAGCGTTAACTCGCCCTGCTTTACCAAAGTTGGCGCCTGTTTGACGTCGCCCCCTTCGGTGTTGAGCTTGCGCCCGTCGACGATCAGTTGCATGCGGTGCAGCAAAATTGGAAAACTACGAGACTTTTCGACAAAGTCGATCGCACCGCCGGCAAGCGCGGCTTCTTCGTAAATCTGGTCGCTCAGGACTGTCAGGAAGATCACGGGCACAGCGTGGCCATGGGCCCGCAGGCGGCGTAGGACTTCCAGGCCGTCCAGATTGGGCATACGCCAATCCAACAGGACAATATCAGCCCGTCCGCCATCTGAGAAAAAGCGGAGGGCATCCTCACCGCAGTCAAAGGACGACACTTCGAAGCCTTCGTCGGCGAGGTTGGCGCCGAGGGCTTCCCTAAACAGATCGTCGTCATCGACAACGGCAACTTTGGCGGGTTGTTCGCTCATTTTCTGGCTCTCGTCACCGGCAAGCATAGCGACACTTGAAAGTCGCAGTCTATCCGTCCCTAGCGAGGAGTTGGCGTAAGCAGCTTGCGTCGGCATCGTCGGCCTCATTGGAACTCGTCACCTCGTAGGTCAGAACCCGCAGGTTTCGGGTCGTTACCGCCTCGTAAAAAATCAGATCCATGGCGCAGTCTGCTTCGACAAAATGCCAGGACAAGGCCGGCGGCACGTCGTCGATGCGCATCGGGTCACCGAACAACTCCCGTACGTTTGCCGGGGTCAAGCCCATAAGATTCGCCGGTTGAGGCGGCACCCCAAGCAATTTGTCGACGTCCAGTACCTGACTTTCGCCGTCGTCTTCGGTTGCGCCCGCTTCTCCGGTGGTTTGTGGATCAGCCGTCGAACCCTGCGCCGATGCAATCGGCGGCTGTGCTACACCAATAACGGCACACATAGCCAGTATTGTGAGACGAAGCATTCGGCATGTCACAGAATTAGTGCAAATCAATAGTTTCATTCCATTCCTGTAGCCGCAAGTGAACCCTCGTCGCAACCGGCACCAGACCTGCTGAACCGCTAACGGCTTCTTGCGGCGGAATGATGGCCCAGTTGACGGTCACTTGCGGCAATTGGCTTGACGTGGCCCAAGGCAGGATGATCGGTGCTTGTTCGACCAGATGCTGAGAATCTGTTAGCGCTGAAAATCTGCTTTCCGTCAGCGGCATTGGCTGGCGGCCATGTTTGTCCGACATCCAAAGGACGACCCCACCTGATTGTGCGAGTGATTGCAAATTCGCCCAGGGCGCCTGGGTTTCATCGGCGTTGATAAAAGCGCTAGGCCGATCATCAGCGTAGTACGACACGTTGCCAGCAAGCCATTCGTCGCCGACGACGAAAGGCAATGGGCTGTCATACCTTGTGTGCCAGGCTTGCTCGACAACGCGGGATAACTCGATCCCAGGAAATTGCGTCCTCTTGGGTCGGTCTAAAAGGGTGTTGGCTATGGCGGGCTCACCCACGTAAGCGAGAGGACCAAGAACGAGGACGACCAGGGATCCCGCCACCAAGCGCTTGGCGGAGGGAACGTCACGAGCGGGACGAAGCCAGCGTACCGACATCGTTCCGAATAGGAGGAACAGCGTCGTTCCCCACATTGACTTAAGTTCAAGCGAGAAAATAAGCGCAATTATCAGTAGGGTTGCGAGCGGTCCGATGCCAAGCACCAGCAGGACGAAATCGTGCCGATCTGTTTCCGCAAACCGGCGCAGCTGCCACGGCCAACCAATGGCAACGATCACCGCAGCCGGCAATATGGCGGGCAGCTGCGACGCAATGAATCCAACAGGTGCTAACAAATGCCCGGCCATACCATCAGGGGCACCGTCGCCACGCGCCAACGCGTAGGTGAAAGTCGGAAAGTCGTTCGTTAGCAACCAAATCCCATGGGGGAGTAGGGCCATGACAAAGACGTAGATGGCTAGATATGGGCCGCGCGTGCGCCACCAAATCCAAGCTGGCGGCGTTACGAACAGGATGAAGATGCACAGTACGAGAATCGCGCCTGTATATTTTGCCAAGACCGCGCCAGCGGCGGCGAAGCCCAGCAACATCCAATAACCGACGCTCCAGCCACTTGGGGGGCTCGCATACAGTTTGTGCGCCAGCCAAATCGCGAGGGACCAGAAAGGCAGGCTCACAACGTTCACATTGAATTCAGGACTGGTGAAGCCGTGATAAATGACGCCCACACCTATGATAGTTGCCGCTAGCGCCGGGAACGGTGCGAGCATTGATCTGGCCAAGCGCCAAGTCAGTATGAATGAAAGGGCAATGCACGCTTGGCTCAAGGCGTAGATAGCAACATCGTGACGTCCAAAGACGGAAACGGTGCTTTCGAGCAGCCATGAAACCATTGGCGGATGTTTGTGGTAGCCGAGCTGCCATTCGCGTCCCCAGGCGAGGTGTTCAATGACATCCAGCGGCAGATTGTGGTTGCGAAGAAACGGAACCAGAGTCCACAGTGCGGCATGTGCCGAGAGCAACAACAAAAGCGCAAACAAGGAGGAGGGGCCGCCCAGCAGATCGGTCTGCTGGTACCGGTTCGTATACCCCTGGTGCACTTGGTTAGCCTTGTCGTCCGGCACGGCGCCGCTTGCGACGTTCCTCACCACTCAGTTCCGCTATGATTGTCGGTGAAGAGTCAACGGCCGACGGCGGCCCGGTTCCGCATGAAGCGGCCACCGACAATCGCCCTGGCACAATTATGGGCCAGGCTAAGCGATTTGTACTGGTTGGCCTGGGGGCGACGGGTGCGCATTTTCTGGTGCTTGCCGCTGCAGTTCATATTTTTCAAGTGGCAAGCCTTACGGTCGCAACCTTGATGGGCACGTGCGTGGGAATCGTCGTTTCCTATCTCGGCCATCATCGTTTCACCTTTGCGGCGGTTGGCCGACACGTCCCCAGATTCGGCATGTTCGTCATCGTGTACGGCGTCGTCATGACGTTACATGCGGGGTTGATGTATGTAATGGGAGACACATTGGGCTGGACATACGCCGTTCCGTTTATCGTAGCCACTGCGATTTCGGCTGCAATTACGTTTGTCCTAACCCGACAGGTTGTGTTTCGCCCGTTCTCTTAGTTGATCTTTGCCACGGCCGGCGGCTGATCAGATCGAACCGACCTGGCATTGGGACGGCTGTCCCGCACTTGGTGCACCTTGCCGATCAGGGGCCGAAAGTGTGCGATAGGGCGCATCTGTACCCGCGGATCGCCCCCCAATATCGTCAGAAGCGCGGTTATGCTGGTGACAGTGACCTGCGCCAGGATAATAAAGGCGCCGGCCGCGACCCATTTCTGCCAGTTTCCACCCAAGTCCGTTGTGTAGGCGAGTACGGCAACTAGCGGTACGCCTAGAACAACGAACAAGCCGATCACCATTCCGGCAACGCGGACCAGGATGATGTCCCTGAAAACAGCGGCGCCCTGCATGCCGTGAACGACCAGGCCGACCATGCTCATCTTCGATCGCCCGACAAAGCGGTGCCCGCGATCGACCTCAACCTTGTGAATTGGCAGGCGCGACCTCAATAGGGTTCCCGGAAAGTGTGTCCACAGTTCGTACATTTGGACAAGCATTGCCAAAGCTTTTGGACGCAAAAACGAAAAATTACCGAAGTCGATGCTCTGGCCTGAGAAGAGGCGAATGAGAAGTTTGTAGAAAAAGTACATCACCTGAAATGTGAAGCTTTCCGTCCGGCTGCCACGTTGTGCAACAACGATTGGGGCGTCCGTCTCTTCGGCTGCGCCAACTAGCCGCGTGATGTCGCGCGGGCGATCTTCGCCATCTGCGTCCAGCACGACAACCCCATCGCAGTCTATCTCCTCATGGGCGTATGACAGCCCGATGGCGATGGCTTTCTGGTGCCCCAGATTGCGGACCAGGCGCAAAACTTCAATGGATGAAACTGCCTCACAATCGGCCAATAGCGGCTCTAGGTCGGGCTGTTCCTCCATCGAGCAGTCGTCGACCGCCAGAATCGTCGCACTCAGCTCGTGAGGCGTGATGACGGTATCAATCGCTGAGGCGAGCTGACGAAACGAGTCCCAGTCGTTGTAGACGGGCGTTACGATTGCCAGATGCATGAGTCCCGGCCCGATTTGTCAGTCGTCTGTGAGGCCAATACGATTAGTTTGATCGTATCGGCCTTTCCACCGATTGGCATGGCTTTATGGCTTGTCGCCACTGTTACGGCAAAGTAGCCGCTCATGCCATAACCGGTCCATCAAAACCATGCCGCCCCTCACGATCTTCAATCTCGATAATCCAAACGTCTGGGTCGACCGAAACTTGACGATCGAGGTAGGCATCCGCTTCCGGCTCACTGACCGCACGGCCTTCAAAAGCCGCAAGCCAGCCCAGTCTTCCTTGAATATCGCGAACCTGTGAGAGGACCTTGACACCGTCTCCCAGCAAATTGACTTTCAACAAGACAGTGCCGCTTTCCGGTGCACCCTTGCGCGCAACGGTGGCCGGAATGGCACTGGCGATCAAGCGCCTTATGTGCGCCCTGACCCAAACATCAGTGGAGAGTCGGTGATTCGCTGCCATGCCCAATTGCCGGGACCGCTAGAGTTGCACTTTGATCCATCGGCTATCGTAACCCTTTATCCGCCGTGTCGAAAGCGGGCTCGAACGCCGTTCTTTCATGGATTTGCCTCGGCATGGTGACAGATCGCGTATCGGGTCAAGGTGATCGAACTGAGAATGCCAAGGTGACGATCTCACGCCTGGCCATCGTAAAGGCATTGGCTGGGTTCCTTTTGATCAACCTGGTGCTGATGCTGCCATTGCAGGCCGCCAGTTATCCACCTTCGCCTCGACTGTCGGTCGAGGCATTGTTTCTGTCTGGCCTGATGGTGATTTCCGGGTTGCTCCCGACGTTCAAGCGCCGTCTCGTGGCAATTCTCCTGGCGATCGTCGTGTTGGCGGTGTTGCTCTTGAAACTCGCCATCGCAGCTGTGCGTCTGGCGCTTGACCGGCCATTGAACCTGGCTCTGGACTGGGTCCTGCTGAGTTCTGTTTTCGATCTCAGTCTTGGGACATTCGGCAATGTCGTCGGCACCTTGGTCTGCCTTGTCGGTGTTGCCGCAATACTTGGGACATTCTGGCTTCTCGTCCGGTGCATGGCTGCAATGTCTGCCATCGCCGTTGATTGGCACCCATCCATCACCCTATCGGCTGGTGTGGTTCTGGCGGTTTTGGGGAGCGTCCTATCCCTCAACGTCTGGCCGGGATGGACCAAGGCAAGTCTTTCCGGAATTGGTAACAGGGCCGTCGTTGAGCAAGCTCGAATGGCTGTCAGGACATATCGGCAGCAGCAAGAATTTCGGCTTGAGATGGCGCAAGATGATCTGCGCACAGATGAATATTCGATCCCAGGCCTGACCGACATCGATGTACTGCTGATCTTTGTCGAAAGCTATGGGGCGGATGCCCTGGAAGCCGAGCCGTTTGCCTCGGTGATTGAACCGCGGCTACGCAGCATTGAACGGGATCTGGATAGTGCCGGAATTGACATGGCCTCGGCCTGGCTGCGGTCGCCGACCGCCGGTGGACAATCTTGGCTGGCCCATGGGAGTGTTCTTAGCGGGTTGTGGGTGGACAACAATGCCAAATATCAAGCGCTCGCGATCGGAGAGCGTAGGACACTGATCGATCTGTTCGAACGAACAGGTCATCGTAGCGTCGCCGTAATGCCGGCCATTATATGGCCGTGGCCGGAGGGCGAGGCGCTGGGATATGATCAAGTCTACAAAGCAGTAGATCTGAATTATCAGGGTACCCCATTCAATTGGGTGACGATGCCCGACCAGTTCACCTTAAGTGCCTTCCAAAGGATGGAACGGTCGCTGCCACAATCCGATAGGAAGCCGGTTTTTGCGAAAATCGCACTCATCAGCAGCCATGCGCCATGGACGCCGATCGCCGGTCTCGTTGATTGGGCGGACATCGATGAAGGGGGAATGATCTTCAATGACATGGCAACGCAAGGGCCTAGTCCGGCCGAGGTATGGTCGGACCCAAATCTGGTTCGCCACCACTTTACCCAAGCATTGGACTATGTGTTGGCCGTCATCGGTTCCTATGTCGAGCGATTTGTCGACGAAAGGACTCTGGTTATCGTCATGGGTGACCACCAACCAGCACCGATTGTGACCGGACCGGGAGCGTCACCTAAGGTGCCAATCCACGTTTTTGCCAAAGACAACTTGCTCCTAGGCCCCTTCTATGAGGCCGGATATCGAGATGGGCTCCGACCGGAAAAGCGGGGATCGATTTTCCCGATGAGCAAGTTTCGCAATCAGATTGTCAGAGGATTCACCGACCTAGAAGGTTAGTCTACTCGGCAACGCGTAACTTACTCAGCTTGCCGGCGATAAGCTTGAAGTTCTCCACGAGAACTTCATTGGTTGGCGAGTCGAAATAGTGTTCGTCGTGGGGCTCGCTTGCGCAGCTGCGCATCAAGTTTTGCACAGTTGGATCGTTCTGCTGAAATGTGATGGTGTACAGCTCTACACCGGCTGCTTTCACCGCAGAGCAGACTTGTGCCGTGCGGCTGTCCAACTCGGCAGTGGCTGCAGAATAGCTGGTCGTTCCGAGCACGCCTTCGGATCGCTTGCGATAGGCGGTGTAGTCGACGGAATTGAAGACGTTCATCCCATCGGTAAGCAGGATGATGACCTTGTTCATGTCGGGTTCGTCATAATCCAGCGGTAGGGATGCGGGCGTATCGCCACCCCACAGGCCGCGCCATCGGGGCGAAATCGCACGCCACCCCCAGACGAGGCCGATATTGATCATCGTGCCGCCAAAGTTATGGGGCTGCATCTGGTCGATGGCCGCCTCCACCCGATCTCGATACGGGCTGAGAGAGGTGATGGGCGTGACACAGCCACGGTTTGGTCCGCGGGCATCGCGGCTCCACCACGGGGCACCTTCGTCGGTCACAACGGCCGGCCAGCGATTGTACCAATCGTTCCAATGCGGTTGTCCGCTGTCGCTTGGCCAGAAATAGTTGACGATAGGGTCGACCGACGGTGGGTCATCCGTCCGATCGCCTGTACCAGGCCGGGCAATTACGCAGCCCATCCAGCTGCGCGGATCCTGATCGTACTGGCTTATGTCAAAGCCGGCGCCCAGCCAGTTGGTGTGTGCGCTGCCGACATTTACCATGGTGACATATGGAACAAGGCCAACCCAAACATCATCGATTGTCTGGGCCTCGCCATAGAGAATTTGCAACAGATCCTTGGCCGCCTGCTGCATTGCGCTGATCTTGCCGTCGTTCCCCATCGAGCCGGTGTTGTCCATAACCAGCACCAGCTCCATGCCGTTGAGCTGACGGTTGACCACGGCGCGGGCACCGATGCTTACTTCGTTGTAGCCGACCGCGCTCATGAAGGTGGTTGGAACGTCGGCGGTTGCGGTGACGGTTACCGTTCCAGCATCATCGTCGCTTACGACAATCGGTCCTGAAGTAATCGTAGTTCCCAGATAGTCTTGTCCAAAATTGGCCCAGAAGAAACGCTCCGCATCACCTTGGCGCAGGGCTGCATCGGGTTGACGGCCTGCAGCTAGGCTTGCCGCGTCGACCGCTTCCGTTAAGCGATTCTTGACCAGGTAGCCCCGTGCAACGTCAGACGCGATACCGATCGACGCGATTATGGGGACGGCGGCCATCGCAACCAGGGCAAGAGCGGCACCCCGGTTGTTGTTCCGAAACTTGATGATGGTGCCGGTCAGCTGGGAAACACTGACAATCATTGCATTTGCCCTGGTTGGTGAACCCTCGCACGCGCAATTCTTATTGTTAAATAAAGCGCGGCTGACAACTAATTGACGCTCAAAGTAACATAGAAAAGTTTTGCAAAATACAATAACCGTTTTGAATTTATTTATAATTACTGAGAAATTTGGCTAAAATTTTATATGATTTTTATGCAATGCGAGGAATTACCGGGGCGCCTGTTGGCGGCCCCGGCCTTACCTTGTGCCACCTATTCGGCTATGCGAAGGCGGCTGAGTTTTTCGGCGATCTTTTCGAAGTTTTGCTCAAGGGTCGCATTCGAGGGCGAGTCGAAATAATGCTCTGCTGATGGTTCGCTCGCGCAGTCTTCAAACAGCTGCTTTGTTGTGTTGTTGTTCAGCTTGAACGTTAGCGTGTAGATCTCGATGCCTTGAGCCTTCATGTCGCTGCAGATCTGGGCAGTCCTGGAGTTCAGGATCGAAGTGGTCGCCGATTTACTGGTCGTTCCCAGCAATCCCTCGCTCAGCCGGCGATAGGCGGTGAAGTCGTCCTGGTACCATTCATTGACGCCGTCGGTGAGCAGGATGACAACTTTGTCCACATCAGGGTTATTGTAGTCGTGCGGCATGCTGGCCGGTGTGCCGCCACCCCAAAGTCCCCGCCAACTCGGCGATATGACCCGCCAACCCCAAACCAAGCCGAGGTGCGCCATCGTACCTCCGCGGTGCCACGGCTGCATTTCGGCAATTCGGGCTTTAATGGTGCTTTTCTCTTCAATCAGCGACGTGATTGGCGGTGCACACCCCAGGTTAGGGCCGCGCCCGCTGTTTTGGTGATAGTTTTCCCATTTTACGGTCGGCCAGACGTTGTAATAGTTGTTGGACGCGCTGTGGGAACTGGGATCATCGCTGTTCCACAGCAGCGCTTGCCAAGGCGCGGTCGACGGCAAATCATCCGTCATGTCCAGACCGCCTTGCCTGGCTTCCACGCACCCCTTCCAGCCGTTGGGATCAAGATTGTAGTCGCTTGAATCGAACGATGCGTTCAACCAGTTCGTACGATGCGCGCCGATGTTGACGCTGGCTGCATAGGGGACGAGGGAAACCCAGAAGTTAGGGACGGTTTCGCGATCCCCGTAAAGAATATCGACCAGTTTTTGGGCGGACGCCTTCATGGCTTCCATTTTACCGCTCGACCGCATGGATCCGGTGTTGTCCATGACCAGAACCAGTTCCATGCCGCGCAGGTTGCGCTGTACGACGACGCGACCGCTGATTGCGACCTGTTCAACACCCAGCATGGCCGAAAACGTCGTCGGCATCTGTGCTGTGGCCGTGAGAATTACCGTGTCGTCCTGACCGGCTTGAAGGTGAGGCCCATCGACGGTGGTGCCCAAATAGCCGTCGATATAATTGGCCCAAAAGAACCGGTCAGCATCGGCTTCACGCTGCGCTTCGTCGAATTGCCGGCCAGCGGCCAGTCCAGCGACGTCCAGCGATTCCGTCAACCTGTTCTTGACCAGGTAGCCGCGAGCAACATCCGTCGCGACAGCCATTGAACCGACGATCGGCACCAGTGCTGTCGCCACTAGAACAGCGCTCGCGCCGTGCTGGTTGAGAGTCCACTGCCTGAATGCCGTGCGTGCGCTCTTGAGCAAGTTGATCACGGACGCGCCTCCGAACATTGCCATCGCTGCCGCTCGCACCTTTCTTTCTGGGTGCGAACGGCAAGCTTGGTTTAAAATATCCAGTCCCATATATACGAAAACTGAAAATAATCGCTGCACTATCGTGTTCGTTTTTTTGAAAATTCAAAACAAAAATAGGTATTCGCGATGTGTCCAACTTTATCATCAATAGCAAATCGAGATTTAATAAAATTTGGTAGACATTTTTTCTAGCTATTTATGGGATTTCTTTCGTTTAGATTGGGATTGGCGTAAGTATCAACGCTCGTATTAATTCAATATTAACTGCTAGAGGCGGATTATTTGCGGGATAGTTCCGGTATCAACCGGGTGAAGGGAGACAACATGCAGCACACTATCAAGCGCTTTGTAGCCGATGAGTGGGGCGCGACAGCCATTGAATATGGCCTGATTGCCGCGCTGGTTTCGGTCGCGGCAATTGCCGCTCTGCAAGCCATGGGCGGCTCGCTGAACTCAATGTTCTCCAGCGTGTCGACGACGCTTAACGGCGCCGTTACCGGTGGTGGTACGGGTGGCACGGGCGGTACCGGCGGTACCGGCGGCACCACCTAACCACGAGCGCTAGCGATTATTGGCTGCTTCGGAAAGAAGCGTCGCATTCGCAGAGCACCAGGGTGCGCGGCGGCAGGCCGCGCACCCTACCACTCTCACTTACCCGCACATCGAAAACCGGGCGTAAAGCATTCTTAGGTTGGATCCGCCTGCGGCAATCGGAAAACCAAAACTCGAGCATGACATGATCACCGTGGCGACCATTTACATCTTGAAGTCATGTGTCGTTGGCTTCCTGTGCTGGGCCCTGTGGTCGGACACGCGTTCCTTCATCATCCCGAACAAAATCTCCCTTGGTCTAATTGGCATATATCCGGCGTGGGTCCTGGCGACTTGGCCGGGAACGGATCCTCTAGGAGGGCTGATGGCCGGAGGTCTGATGCTGGCGATCGGCTTCGGATTGTTCGCAACCAACATCTTGGGCGGTGGTGATGCCAAGCTCATGGCAGCGGTCGGCCTTTGGGTCGGGCCTCAATTCGTTGCCGAATTCGCCCTTCTCACCGCGATCGTCGGTGGTGGCCTTGCATTAACGATTTTCCTTTATGCCTGTGGTCGTGAGCAGGTTTGGCGAAACGCCCGCTGGGCGACGATCCGCGCCGTCGGCGCGCAACCGGTACCCTACGGAATCGCTATTGCCCTGGGTGCCATCGCGGTGATCCTGAAGTTGCCCACCTAGGGGGCAAATACGGGGCGCGCGGGCCGAACTGACAGGGTCGGACAACCGACCGCTTGTTCGAAATGAAAGGGAAAAGCGCAATGCGTGCCCCCGTTCTTCTTTTGCTAGTCCTTGCCGTTGGCCTGGGATTTGGGACCATTCAGTTTGCGCGTAACTGGCTGGAGAGCGAACGCAACGCGCTGACGGCCTTGCAACAGGATGAGCCCGCACCGGAGTTGGCCGTATCGCGCGTTCTGGTCACAGCCGGTGATATGCCGTCAGGCCACTTTCTCCGCGCCGGCGACTTGCGCTGGCAGGAATGGCCAGAGGAAGCCATTTCCGAGCAGTATTTTACCGAGCGAGACGTTCAGCTTGAAGAACTGGTCGGTGCGGTTGTGCGTAGCGGCATGAATGCCGGTGAGCCAATCACGTCCAATCGTGTCGTTAGGCCGGGCGATCGAGGTTTCCTTGCTGGTGTCTTGACGCCCGGCATGCGAGCAATGTCCGTGCCCGTCAATGAAACGACGGGGATTGCCGGCCTTGTCTTTCCCGGGGACCGCGTTGATTTGATCCTGTCCCACGGTGTTGTTGAGGAGACCGAAGAGAAGGCCACCAAGCGCACCGTAAGCGAGACGGTGCTCACCAATCGGCGCGTGTTGGCCATCGATCAGATGGTGGATGACCTGGCGAACGAACCTGCGGTGGCAGACAACGTAACGCTGGAGCTGACACCTCGTGAGGTTGAGCAAGTCACCGTATTGTTGGGACTTGGTTCGCTTACTTTGAGCCTGCGCGGCATTGCCGAGCGCGAGGAAGATCTGCCACCTCTCATCCCGGGTGACGAAGAAAACCAAGTGGCGGAAACGCCAATGGCCGCGGAAAAACCCGTCAAGGAGCCTATGCGTGGCGACGGACCAGGTGATCTTGCGGCCGATGCTCCACAACCCGCCCAACAGGGCGTAGCGGGAGCTTTGACGCGGACGATGTCCGATGCGAAGGCACCTGGGAATGAGGGGCATCTGGACAGCGGTGAGCCGCTTTATCCGACCTACACACTGGATAGTGATGTTTCATCGCTGCTGCCGGTTCCGGCATTCGCCGGCGAGACAATCGCCATTTTCCATGGAACGCGAAGCGATCCAGAAGAGTAGTCCTGGTTTCGTCCGGCCTGCGCAGATCAAGAAAGACAGCCAGATGTTCGCATATCTCCGCCAATTAACCCTATTCTTACCGCTGCTCCTGCACTGTGTATCCGTTAGCCCGGCTTATGCCGCGGACGTCATCAAGTCGGATTCCCTGCTGCTGAAAATCGATGTCGGCAAGGGACAGATGATCCGGCTCGATAGACCGGCGTCCTCGGTGTTCATCGCCGACTCGGATATTGCCGAAGCCCAGGCCATGTCGTCGAAGATGATCTTCGTCTATGGCCGCGGAGTGGGAAAAACCACCCTTTATGCCGTTGATGGCAACGAACAGGTGGTCGCCAGCTTTGTGCTGGACATCCGCGACGAGGTTTCGGTCATCCGAGGGAGCGCCAAGGACAGTTCCTAGGGTGCCGGGCCTGTTGGTGGCTGGGAGAGACGCTCGTGCATTGTCATCAAAGTCGCGGCCACGGCGAAACTGGCCACTGGAAGGAACGCCGGGCGATCGTCGCCGGTGTTCGGGCCACGTTTTCCGCGCTGATCATGGCGTTCGTCCTGATCGGCATTCGCCCGGCAAGCGCGCTCGATATTGTCAGCGATCGCGTAACGCCCCTTTCGCTAGGGATCAGCGAAGGTCAGCTTCTGCGGCTTGATCAGCCTGCGTCATCCGTATTCATCGGCGATCAAGACGTTGCCGACATCGAGGTTATGTCGCCGCGGCTCATCTATGTATTCGCGCGCCAAGTCGGCCAAACCAACCTTTATGCCGTAAACGATAATGACGACGTCGTTGCTAGCGTGGTGCTGACGGTTCAGCAAAATCTCGGTCCGCTAAATCCGATGATCCGCCGTGCGGTACCGGACGCCCAGGTGTCAGCCCGTGCGGTGGGCGAGGGCATCGAGCTTCGAGGCGATGTCGAAACGCCCCAGGATGCTGCCAACGCCGAAGCATTGGCCGCCCGATTCGTACCCGATCCCGCACTTGTCCTGAACAGAACGCAGATCACCGGTTCCGCCCAGGTTAACCTGCGCGTCCGGTTTGCCGAGGTCCAACGGTCCGCCGTGCAAAGGCTGGGCATCAACTGGAATGCGCTTTCCAATGTCGGTAATTTCCAAATCGGGCTTCTAACCGGCAATGGTGTCTTTCCGGACGTCACGAATACGGGCGTCCTTGCCAGCAATGGTTATCTGGGGACCTATCGCACCGGCAATGTGAACATCAATGTGTTGCTGGACGCGCTCGAAACGGAAAGTCTGGTCACTATTTTGGCGGAGCCAAACCTGACTGCCTTGTCAGGTGAAACGGCCAGTTTCCTGGCAGGTGGCGAGTTCCCGGTCCCCGTTGCCGGCGACAACGATCGTATTACCGTCGAATTCAAGGAATTCGGCGTGTCGCTTGACTTCACGCCGACCGTGTTGAACGCGAACCGTATCTCCATGCGGGTTCGTCCGGAAGTAAGTCAGCTATCGAGCGCAAACTCGCTTGATCTGGATGGGGTCAACATCACCATCCCATCGCTGATAACCCGCCGAGCTGAAACAACGGTCGAGTTGGGCTCCGGTCAATCATTTGCCATCGCCGGCATGTTTCAGAGCACGTTCGATCGGGCGGATGAGAGCATTCCCGGATTGGGCAACCTGCCAATCCTCGGTCGCTTGTTCCAGTCGGTCAATTTTCAGCGCGATGAGACGGAACTGGTCATTCTCGTGACGCCGTACATCGTGCAACCGGTTTCCGATGGGTCGTTGAGCCTTCCGACTGACCCGATATTCGGAGCATCGCGTAGCGCGCCTGGTGGACCTGCACCATTGCAAGACGACGTGCCGCCGCAACCGCTGTCGCAAGTTGATCGCCCGACCTCGCGCATGTTGGCAGAGCGCTCAGGATTTATTTTGAAGTAGCGGAGTAGGATTGATGTTGCGTCCCTTCACCCTACGCCGGCTTGCTTGCATATGTGCGGCCGGGACGGTGGTGCTCTCGATCGGCGGGTGTCTGCCGGCCAAGAATCCTGTCAGTACCCCGCATGAAGAATTGTATGTCGTGGACACGTTCAATCAGGTCCACGAGTTCCGGTTTGCGCGCGGTTCAACGGATTACGACCGGCTGGAGCTGTCGCGCCTGGACTCCTTCCTTTCCCGTGCCGGAATTGGTGTCGACGACATCGTGTCCATCAGTGCGACGGGGCAGCTGGCGGCGGTGCGGCAAACGGCCGTTCTGGATGCCTTGTCCAGCCGGGGTGTTAGTGCCCGCGTTGTTGCCGATCGACTGACCGCACCGGATGCCGTGGTTCTGCTGGTTCAACGGCCGAACTATCTGCCCGGCCGTTGTCGGCCTGGCGATTTGCCCGAACCGATCGAAGGCAAGAACCTTCAGTTGCCGGGATGTGCCAACGATCACAACCTCGCGCGAATGGTTGTCGATCCGCAGGATCTGGTACACGGCAAACCGCTTGGTCCTGCCGATGGCGAAGCTCTTTCACGTGGTATTGAGGCGTACCGCGCAGGTGAGATCGAGCCGCTCCAAGAAGAAACAACAACGGGCAACTAATTGCCATGGACGGTGCTCAACCTTCCGCCGGGCCTGAAAAGGCAGTTTCATCCGGTGGTCAAACATTACTTGCCTTTGTTTCTGACGAGGTCACGCTAAAGACGGTCTCGAGCGTTTCGCCTGGTCTGAAGCGCGGTGTCGAGCTGTTCGAGGGCGGAATCTCAACGGCAATCGAGACCGTTCAAGGCGGCGTCAATCCGACGCTGCTGATCGTCGACATCTCCGACACCGATGCACCGATTCCGCCGATGTCGGCACTACTTTCGGCTGTGGACCCAGCGTGTACGGTCGTGGCAATTGGCGCGAAGAACGACATCTCACTGTATCGTGGCTTGGTCAGTATAGGCGTAACCGACTATTTGGTTAAGCCAGTCGATGCGCAGGATCTTCGACGATCTCTGGTTGCGGCAGAGACAACCGAGAGCCGCTCAAATGCACAACCGAACGGGCGCCTGATTACGCTGACCGGAACGAGAGGAGGCGCGGGCAGTTCGGCCATTGCACTCGGCGTTGCGCAAACTCTTTCCACCGGCAGCAAGCGGCAAGTGGCGCTGGTCGATCTGGATGTCTATTTCGGGACGCTGGCCTTGTCATTGGATCTCGAACCGGGTCGCGGCTTGCGCAATGCATTGGAACATCCGGATCGGATCGATTCTCTTTTTGTTGCCAGCGCGTTGGTCAACGTTTCAGACACATTGTTTGTTCTCGGGGGTGAAGAGCCGCTGGATGATCTAATCTACATCCAGCCAGAGGCGATTGTTGCCTTGATCGAAGAGCTTCGCCGCATCTTCGACTTCGTCATTGTCGATGTGCCGCGGCACCTGGTCCCCTATAGCCAAGCGATCTATGAATCCGCTGATGCCGCGGCCGTCGTCAGCGACCTTTCGCTTGCGGGCTTGCGCGACACGATGCGTTTGCGTGACGTGATTTCAAAGGCCCAGCCCGGCCGCAAACCGATGCTCGTCGCCAATCGCATTGGTTTTGCCAAACATGTCGAATTGGATATCGAGGAATTCAGCAAAACGCTCGGCGATCCGCTGGATGCCGCGTTTTTGGAAGATGCCGGGGCGGCGAAAAACTTGCTGCAGGGCAAAAACTTCGATCCGAAGACAGCAAAAAGCAAGGTTCCGCTGACCATTCCGGCGTTAGCCGCGATACTCGGCGGGCTCGACACAGGGGAGGCCGGTCAGGCTAAGGGGTGGCTGCCGCGCAAGGTTTTCGAGGCAGCCAAGATTCCGCGCCTGTCTCGCGCCGGCTAAAGGTATATGAGCGGCAATCATTCCGATGGAACAAACGGCCCACGGTCGCCGAACAAGCCAAAGGCGACAGGCAGTTTGCCCAAATTGCGCCTGATCCGTCCCGGCACAAGTCACGGGTCAGCTGAACAGGAGCCCGCGGATCCGCCGAGACCGTCGGTGGCGAACGGGCCCATCTCCGCGCCGGGCGACGGGCCATCATTGGTATCGGCGTCCCCCAACGCCCGGCTTTCGCGCGATCCTGACATGGTCGAGCAGCTTTTCGAACAATTGAAAGGGCTGGTCGACCGTTGGGTGGAACCTGCGGTGGCAGTCCGGTTACCCCGAGGGGAAGTTGCCAGGCGCATTACCGATCAACTGATTACGTTTCTTGATGCCGAATGCTTGGATCTTGATCTACTGGACCAGCGTAATCTCGTTACGCTGTTGATCAATCACGTGCTGGCGGCTGAAAAGGCAAGCGATCCTGTCGCCGAGAAACCCAAACAAAATGCTGAATCGGACGCGATCGAACCGCCGCCAGCGAAAGGGCCACTGACGCCGCCGCCAATCATCGATAGACCGCCGACACCGATGCCGGCAATCGGAACGACGTCACTCGATCCGACACCTCCAACAACCGCGCCGACGAACGCACGCTCCGGGTCAAGCACGTCGGTGACCGATGCCAAGGCTAAGGTTAAGCCATTGGTTATGGAACGCATCGATGTAACGGCTGCCTCTCATCTCGATCATCAAACGTTGGTACTCGAACTCAGTGAGGTTGTGGCCGAAATCCGAGATGAGATGGGCTTACAACTCAATGCGAACGAGTTTAGTGCCGTTTTGACGGCGCTGGTCGACGACATGATCGGGTTCGGTCCCCTCGAAAGCTTGCTGGCCGACAGCTCTGTCGCTGACATAATGGTTAACGGGCCGCGTCAGGTCTATGTTGAGCGAAGCGGCAAGCTCGAGCTGACGAATATCAACTTTCAGGATGATGCCCATGTCCTGAACATCGCGACGCGCATCGTCTCAAGAGTCGGCCGCCGCGTTGATGAATCAAACCCGATTTGCGATGCCCGGCTGCCGGATGGCAGCCGCATTAACGTCGTTGGACCGCCCCTGGCGATCGACGGTCCCAGTATGTCCATCCGTAAATTCTCCCGCCGAGCCATCACCCTGGATGATATGGCGGTCAGCGGCAACGTTTCCGAACCGATGGCGACCGTTTTGAAGATCGCCGCTAGGTCGCGCCTGAACATTCTGGTTTCGGGCGGGACGGGGTCCGGGAAAACAACTCTGCTGAATGCTCTTTCGCAGATGATCGATCACGGTGAACGTATCGTGACGATCGAGGACGCGGCGGAACTTCAGCTTCAGCAACCCCATGTCGTCCGGCTGGAGACGCGGCCAGCAAATATCGAAGGATCGGGTGAAGTCACCATTCGCTCGCTCGTCAAGAACGCCCTTCGCATGCGTCCGGACCGCATTATCGTCGGCGAAGTGCGTGGCGAGGAGGCGTTGGACATGCTTCAGGCCATGAACACCGGTCACGACGGTTCAATGGCAACCGTGCATGCCAACAAGCCGCGTGATGCCCTGACCCGCCTTGAAAACATGATCGGCATGGCTGGAATCAACCTGCCCAGCAAGGCGGTCCGAACGCAGATTGCCAGCGCCATAGACTTGATTGTCCAGGTTAGCCGCATGCGCGATGGCGTGCGCCGCGTCACATCAGTGACTGAGGTAATCGGCATGGAAGGGGACGTCATCGTCACGCAGGAGCTGTTTTCTTTCGTTTTTGTGGGCGAAGACGACCACGGCAGCCTCAAGAACAACTTCAAAAGCCTCGGCGTTCGTCCATTTTTTACCGATCGTGCGCAATATTACGGTCTGGGGGATACTCTATTGGAGGCTATCTGATGGACGGTCTGATGCAGGCCGAGCTGTTCGGACTGCCTCTGCCGGTCCTGATTGCAGGCGGCGGAGTAATGACGGCTGTGCTGTTGATCGGTCTGGCCATCAACAGTGCGCTCGATTCCGGCAGGCGGTCCAAACAGGTTTCCCAATCACTCGCTCGCCGCGGACTGGCGAGATCGACCGAAAGCAAAAAGGCCGCACCATCATCCAGCGTCCGCCGGCAGGAAGGTTCTACTGGTTCCGCCGTTCTGGACCAGACCATCAAGCGCATAACGCCCAAGCCGGAGCTGATGGCCCGCCGGCTGGAGCGAACGGGGCGGGAGATTGCGCTTGGCCGCTATGTCATGCTTTGCGTGGCACTTATCTTGGTTTTCACCCTATTAACCATCTTCCTAACCGGGCTTTCGCCTGCCACGTCTGCGTTGATCGGGTTGCTTTTGGGCGTTGGGCTGCCGCACATCGTCATCGGGATGATGATCAAGCGGCGCTATGCACGCTTCATTACCCTGTTTCCCGAAGCTATCGACCTGATCGTTCGCGGGCTGCGATCGGGGTTGCCGGTTACCGAGTCGATCAAGACTGTCAGTTCGGAAATCGGAGCCCCGGTGGGCAATGAGTTCGGGCGGATTGCCGACAGCCTGGCGCTCGGCAAGACTCTGGAAGAGGCGATGTGGGAATCGGCCGGAAGGCTCGATATTCCCGAATTCAGGTTCTTTGTTATCAGCTTGTCGGTTCAGCGGGAAACGGGCGGAAACCTTGCGGAAACGCTTGAAAATCTGGCTGATGTTTTGCGCAAGCGCAGGCAGACAAAGTTGAAAATCAAGGCACTGTCGAGCGAGGCGAAAGCGAGCGCGCTGATCATCGGTGCTCTGCCGTTCATTATGTTCGGCATCTTATTTTTCGTGAACCAGGGATATGTGATGTTTTTGATCACTGACCCGCGGGGCAACATCCTGCTGGCCATTGGCTTGATGTGGCTGTTCACCGGCTTCGCTGCGATGGCAAAAATGGTCAGGTTCGAGATATGAACCCGTTCGAATTGCTTCCGCCGGCAATAAATCCGGAACTGGTCATCGCGGGAATGGCTGGAATCGCCGTTGTGATGATGCTGTCGGCCATGTGGCTGGCCTTCACGCCGCGCGACCCCCTGGCCGCCAGGGCAAAGGCCCTTACGGCACGGCGCGATGCCTTAAAGGCGGCCGCGATCGCCCCGAAGCAGCGGGCCAAGGCGGGAACGACGGCCACCTTTATGCAACAAGTGGTCACCAAGCTCGACTTGGTGCGAGGCAAGGGAACCAGCGCGGTCAAGATCAAACTGTCTCAGGCCGGTTACCGCAGCCGCGAAGCCCTGATCGCCTATCTGTTCTGTAAGTTCGTCATGCCGTTCGTCGGAGGCGGGCTCGCGGTCTTTTTCCTCTATGGGCTAAGGGTTTATCAGGGACCGCAGCTTGCCGTGGCAGCCATGACGATAGCCGGTGTTTTCCTCGGTCTGTACGCGCCGGACGTCTACGTCAAAAACAGCGCTTCCAAACGTAAGAACCAGTTGCGCAAGGCCATGCCCGACGGATTGGATCTGATGGTGATCTGTGCCGAGGCGGGGCTTAGTCTCGATGCCACGCTGATGCGCGTTTCAAGCGAGCTGGCCAAGGGCTACCCGGAGTTGTCGGACGAGTTGAGTTTGACGTCGGTCGAATTGGGTTTCCTGCCTGAGCGCAAACAGGCCCTTACCAACTTCGCAACGCGAACCGACCTTCCGCACACGCGCGGCCTGGTCAACACGCTTATGCAGACCGAGCGCTATGGGACACCGTTGGCCCAATCCTTGCGCGTCTTGTCTGCCGAGATGCGTCACGAACGGACGATGCGGGCGGAGGAGAAGGCTGCGAGACTACCGGCGACTCTCACGGTTCCGATGATCGTCTTCATCCTGCCGCCGCTTTTTATCGTTCTGATCGGGCCGGCGATTTTGAAGTCCATCGATGGACTGTCGGGGATCTGACCGATGCGGTCGCCCACCCCCAATGGTTTATTGACCGCTGCCGATCGCTGCAGCTTTGGCGCCACTGTTGCCAATGGCGTTCCAGCGCGCAAACCGTTCGAGCGTCGCCGCAGTTTCAGCCGTGTTGAGATCACGCTCAAGTATGGATCGCGCGTCCGCCTCGTTGCCCGCGAAGAACAGCAACATTGCCAAATTGCGCCGGTGACGCGCCGTCGCCAGGGGTGCCGCCGCCGTGCGGCGCATTTGGGTGACGGCCTCGGTATGGTTGCCCAAGAGCGAGTTGGAAAGGGCCAGATTGCTCGCCAGATCGAGATCGGCCGGCGCCAGGGCCAGGGCCCTTTGGTAGGTTGCCCGCGCCTCGCCATGGCGACCCAGCATATCCTGGGCGACGCCGATACTGTTCAACACACTGGGATTTTCTTCCCTGCCCGAGACGGTCTCAAGCGTTTCGAGCGCGGCACCGGGCTGGCCAAGACCGATTTGCGCATTGCCAAGGCCCCGCAACGCCTCGCCATTAGCAGGTTGCAGCGTAAGGGCCGTTTGGAAAGCGCCCGCTGCCTCTTGGAACCGACCGGTTTCGGCCAAGGCCTGGCCGAGCTTGAGCAAGGGCGCAGGCTCGTCGGGAGCCGCAGCATGAGCTTGGCGATACAACGAGATCGCCGAATCCGTCTCGCCCCGGTCGCGTGCGAAATCGCCCATACGGACCAGCGCTTCGGGGCCTTGCCCGTCCGTCGCGGGGGCCGTGCTTTCTTGGGAGCCAGGGTCAGCGGTGTCGGGTGCCGCAGTGGTGCAGGCGCCTATCAGGCAAACGACCAAGCACGCCATCAGAAGCGGCAAGGGCCGAGATTTAGTAACCGGGGAGCTGTTCACGAGAGCGGTTCGCCAAGGTGTGCTTACGAAGAGTGGCATAGAACCTCTTAGGGAGCGACCATGTCAAACGTTGCGCTATCAAAGCGTCGCGGCTTTTTCGGCCGTCGGGCACGTCGCCTGGCCGCTGATCAAGACGGGGCGGCAGCCGTCGAGTTCGCCATCGTCGGTCCGGTATTCCTGCTGACCGTCATCGGGCTCATCGAAGTTGCCATGATGATTTTGGTCAGTGTGCTGTTGGAGGCCGGAATTCGCGAATCGGCCCGGTTCGGTCTAACCGGACGGGCTGGAGACGGCGGCCTCACCCGTGAGGAACAGATTATCCAAACGGTCCGCGACACGACACTGGGCCTGGTCGATCTGCAAGCAGATCAGATCGAAACGTTTGTCTATCAGAACTTCTCCGACATCGGCCAACCGGAAACCTTTACGGACGAGGCCCCCTTCAACGGAGAATACGACGTCGGCGAGGTCTACGACGATGCCAACGGAAACGGGCAGTGGGACGCTGATATGGGTCTGCCTGGGGCAGGCGGGTCGGATGAGATCGTGCTTTATCGCGTGAATGCGGAGTGGGCTGCCCTGACACCCCTGTTCGCTCCGCTGATGGGCGAAGATGGGCTGATCGAGCTTGAAGCAAGCGTGGCCATTAGAAACGAGCCGTTCTAGCGGCGTTATGCGTTGCGTGAACGGCCTGAAAAAGGGAGGCGAGATATGACGTCAGTGCTTTCCCATATCAAAGGGTTGAACCGATCTGCCTTTGGTCTTCGCCAGCGGAGGATCGGCGGCGATGAGCGGGGGTCCGTGCTGATCGAGGCGGCGGTGACGCTGCCCATCTTGATCGCGGTCATCATCTCGCTGGTGGATGTTGGCCTTTACATTTTGGCCCATCAGAAATCTCAGCGCGCCGCGACGACGGTGGGCGATCTGGTCGCCCGGCTCAACACCGTGAGCACGGCTTCAGTCACCAACGTGATCGATGCGGCAGATCATGTGATGAGCCCGTTCAACTTTTCTGCCAATGGCGGAATCATCGTGACTTCGGTTTCCAAGGCGCCGGGCGAGGCGGCCAGGGTCGACTGGCAAATTGCTGAGGTTGGCGCCAGCGGAATGTCGAGCCAAATCGGTGCGCCAGGCGGAACGGCTACCCTTGGGAACGGCATGATTTTGGTGGATGGCGAGAACGTGATCGTCACAGAGGTCGAGTACGACTTCGAATTCCTGTTCGCGGAGTTCCTCGACCCGGGAAACAACATCTACCACGACTCAGTATTCAGACCACGCGGCGACCCGCTCTCGACTCTCCAATAAAATGCGGAAACACGGGGCCGCGGTCGCCGCGGCCCCTTTCGTCGCCCTAACCGTCGACGTCTGCTGCGACTCTTAGCGTGACGATGCTGTCGGGATCGCTAGGCGGCTGCCCGCGTTTGATGGCATCGACATGTTCCATACCCTCGGTCACCTTGCCCCAAACGGTGTACTGACCGTTCAAATGCGGCGTGTCGACGAAGCAGATGAAAAACTGGCTGTCGCCGCTGTTGGGATCTTGCGCACGCGCCATGCCCAGCGTGCCGCGTTCGAACGGTTCGTCCGTGAACTCAGCGGGAATTTTCTGACCAGAACCGCCCGTACCCGTTCCGGTCGGATCGCCCGTTTGGGCCATGAAGCCATCAATGACACGGTGAAAGACGATGCCATCGTAGAACTCCGACCGAACCAGCTCCTTGATCCGCTCGACATGTTTGGGGGCAAGATCCGGCCGCAGCTCAATCGTCACGCGCCCATCTTTCAGTTCAAGGTAGAGTGTGTTTTCCAAATCCTGCGCTCCTGAGGGTTGGATGGCGAAAAACAGCAGCGCAAAGGACAGCGTTACTGCGCGGAGAATTCGCATCGGCCTAGTTCTCGATTGTTGGGAGAGAGTGCATCCTAAGCACAGCCGCCGTCGAAAATCCATTGGCGAAAATCCATGGCTTACAAGGCGCTTGTGCGATCAGGCCCGCGATCCAAATCGCCATGCAGTGCTTCGACATTGGCCAGAGCAGCATCACGTTCCAGCCGGCGATAGTGGCGGTAACTGAACGGCAGCGATGCTATCTGGGCAAATCCGACACAGATCAGTGTCGGCCATGGCGCCGAAACGAGAGCAATCATGAACAGCCCAGCTCCAACCATCGCAAAACTTTTGTATTCGTGCGGAATACCCACCTTTTTGAACGAGTAAGTTGGGATTTGCGAGACCATCCCGAGCGCCACGAGGATCACCCAAAGACCGATGATATGGGGATAATCCCTGATACTGGTCCCCAATTCGAAACTGATGATGAGAGGCAGTATGGCTAGTCCCGCCCCGGCAGGGCTAGCGATGCCTTGAAAGAAGTTCCCGGAAATTGGTCTTGCATCGGCTTCTTCCTGCCCGGCATTGAACCGCGCCAACCGTAAGGCGGCGCAGACCGGGAGAGCCAGCGTGGCGACCCAGCCGAACCGGCCGGCATCCTCAAGCGTCCAGAGGTAAAGGCACATGGCCGGCGCAACACCAAAACAGGCAAAGTCGGAAAGGCTATCCAACTGTGCGCCGATGGGGCTTGAGGCGCGCAACAAGCGGGCCATCCGGCCATCGAGACCGTCGAGGATTCCGGCGATCAGGATCATCAACATCGCCGCTTCCCAGCGACCATCCAGCGCATAGCGGATCGAATTCAGCCCGAAACACAATGCCGCAATGGTGATGACGTTCGGGATCAGCTTGTTGACGGAGATGCCCCGAAATGGCTTGCGGCCAGCACGCTTGGTGCGGCGACCTGGTATCTCGGTTGGCTTCGATTGCCCGTCAGATCGTTTTGCCAATCCTGGATCCTTCCCTGGCATTGCGATCCGCGATCACCGTTTCGCCACCGATCATCCGCTGGCCCTCAATGGCCAAGATGCTCGTCCCTTCAGGCAGATAGATGTCAGTTCTGCTGCCAAATCGGATGATGCCGAACCGGTCACCAGCCTGCACCTCCTGTCCGGGGCGTATGTCCGTTTTGATACGTCGAGCGACCAAGCCTGCGATCTGCACGACAACCAAGGGCGCATCGTCTTCGAGGTGCATGAGCACGGCACAACGTTCGTTTTCCTGGCTCGCTTTCTCCAGATTGGCGCTGAAGAATGCGCCGGGTCGATACTCCACGCGCTTGACTGTGCCGTCAGCGGGGATGCGGTTTACATGAACGTCAAAAACGCTCAAGAAAACACTTACGCGATCCATCGGATCAGGCCCTAGACCAAGTTCCGCCGGCGGCACCGCCCGGGCGATCATCTGCACCACGCCGTCGGCCGGGCTTACGATCAATCCGTCTCGCTGCGGCGTTACGCGCACTGGATCGCGAAAGAAGTAGACGCACCAGGCTGTTGCGATCAGACCGATCCATCCCAGGAAGTCCGCGAACATACCTAGAACCACCGAAACGACGGCAAAGGCGGCTATGAAGGGCCAGCCAGCGGGGTGAATTGGGAACAGCACAGATTTGATGCTGTCCAACACGCCATTTCCTTGATCAGACATCGGCTTGTTTGGCACTCATCGCAAACCTAACAGCACATTATCAACGGCCGACAAGGCGGACAGCCTTGGCTGCCGCTTTTTCATCGGCAATGGGTTGATGTTTGGTGTCCGGACCAACGCTTGAACCCGATCCCGCAACTTGGCCCGCGAAGTTGGGAACCAAAGCACGGATGATATCCTGCATTTGTTGTGCATGGCGGGTCAACGCGGCCATTTTTAGGTCTTCTAGCCGTTGCCGCATCACGGCAATGTCTGCAACCGCCGGGCTGATAGCCATAACACCTTCGCATGCCGTTGGGACGGGCTCTTCGTCTTCGTCCACAAGCGATTCATGCATTTTTTCACCCGCCCGCAAACCGGTGAATGAGATTGCAACGTCTTCCCCAGGCCGCAAACCCTGAAGGCGTATCATTTGCCTGGCCAAGTCTACGATGTTGACGGGATCGCCCATTTCCAGCACCAGGATCCGGCCACGATCTTCGCTGTTCGTCGTTGCGTGGGCCGAGGCCTGTAGTACGAGTTCTACCGCCTCTCTAGCAGTCATGAAGTAACGCGTGGCCTTTGGATCAGTGACCGTGATTGGACCGCCGCTCGCCAGCTGTTCTTGAAACAATGGCACCACGGAACCGCTCGACCCCAGCACATTGCCAAACCGGACGGTGATGAATTGGGTAGGGGGCGTTTCGCCGTCTTGGTTGTGTCTCGATGCCCAGTCGAGTGATTGGCAGTACCGTTCGGTGATCCGTTTTGTCGCGCCCATAACGCTGGTCGGGGCGACCGCCTTGTCGGTCGAGATCAGGACCATGGCCCGTGATCCGCAGGCTAATGCCGCGTCTGCTACGTTTTTCGAGCCAATACAATTGGTCAAAACAGCTTCCGCCGGATTTGCCTCGACCAGGGGAACATGCTTCAGCGCGGCCGCGTGAAAGACCAGATCTGGTTTCGCCGAGTCAAACAGGTCGTTCAGGCGATCGCTCGCCCGCACATCGCACAGCACCGCCTGCCGCTTCACCGTCGGGTGCTCACGGCCGAGGTCAACGTCGATCCGGTACAGATTGAATTCGGAGTTATCGATCAGAACGAGGTTGCTGGGTCCATAGGAGGCTACCTGGCGGGCTAACTCGCTGCCAATTGTTCCGCCGGCCCCGGTAATGACAATGCGGCGACCTAAAAGCAGATCGCCAAGGGCGCCTTCATCCAACTTCGTTTGCGGTCGGTGCAACAGGTCTTCAACGTCGACGGGGTGAACCTCAAGTCGATGCTCCTGATCTGCCTTTTTGAATTCAACGGGGCGGGGAAGGCGGCACAGGCTCATGCCCAAAGAGTCGGTCCAGGAGAATATCTCTCGCATATCCGTGCCGTCGAATGAGCCGCTGCTTTCCGTTAGAATGGCGCGCTGCGGAGACAGTTTTCGGCGCTTCAACCATTTCGCGGCGGCAGGCAGGTCCTGGACGGTGCCCACGACCGGTACGCTGTGTAGCGCACGACCTACGCGATCCTTCTCTTCAGCAATGATCCCAACAACATGATAGGGAGTCGGGCGTTCTCGAGCCAGCCAACGCAGGAATGAGTCAGTGCCATTCCCAGCCCCGATGAGCAGCACCGGAATGGCGTTGGCTGACCTATCCATGCCCGAAAGATCCAGTCCCCGATCCTTGGCAATGCGAAAAATGAAGCGTGGAGCGCCGATCAAAACGATCAGGACAAACCACAGAATTAGCGGATGGGATCTGGGCAAGTCGTTCAAGCGGGTCAAAAGAAACATGGCCAATACGAAGGCCAGCACCACTGTTGTCACTGCCTTGATGATCTGGACTAGATCGGCCAGCGAAACATAACGCCACATTGCCCGATACAGTCCGAAGATTTGGTAGATGATTGCGGCGATTGCCAAGACAATCGGTAAGCCGGACACCAATGATGGCCAATATTCGCTGAACGCTGCATTGCCAACGCGCAGGTAAAGGGCCAATACGAAAGCAGCCGCCGTCATCACGAGGTCGTGGATGAATGAGAGGCTGGCAGCTTGTGGCGGACGCGCTTTTATAACCATATTGTTTTTTGCTCTGTTGCAGGTTGCCCTGGAAGACGGTACTCGGCACCCCTGGAACGTGAGTGTCACCCGGAATTGGTGATCATGTACGCGTTGATGGTCCTACACGCAAACACCTACGCCGATTTGCAGACGCGCGACCAATCCGTTCAAAACCACGATGGTTTAACCGTTCAACGGCTTCCCGCTATCGGTAAGGGCTGACGCGCCGACTGTCGATTTGATCGATGCGCCCGCGTTGTGTGGCCGTTGGACCCGCATCAGGACGCGTAGACCTCAAAGTTAATTAGTATGACAAGATCGGGGCATGGCTTTCCGAGCAGGTGCTTCGTTCGCTATGTTAACGCAGGATGAAAGCGTTCGCGCTGCCGTCGGTATGAGTGCCATCAACGGTATTAGGAAAAGGTACTGGTCGTGTTAGCGCAGCCACGAGCCTTTTTGGCAGCCTCAACTAGCATACGATTGTCGCGATGACCGGCCGTGTGTGCGGAGATCGATAGACCGTGAGTTCAGCGCCGGCGGCCAACAAGCCCGAAGCAGAAAGCAGATCGTTTCTGCGTCCTTACGGTGATTCGCAACTCGATCGCTTGCGGGACCGGGTCGACTATTTGCAAGACCGAGTCGGAAGCGATGCAGCGCTACAGCGCCACGTGGAAGCGGTGCTGACACAAACTCTTCGACAATGCTCCTCAGGACGCCCCGAGGAAATGGCAGCAATCCTGGCTCCTGCAATTATGACGGCATTGCGCGACGAAATTCGATACTCGCCCGAAAGTGTCGCGCGTACGATGCGACCGTTGGCCGGTCGGCTACTGTTGGATTCGCTGTCGTCTGTTGCGGAAGGCGCGCTTTCCAGCGTGGGAAACTCGATCCGGTTGATGGTTTCCCCATGGCGCTGGTTTGGGTTGAAGGGTGCTGAGCCGCAGCTTACACAAGACCACAGTCCGCTCGTTGTTCGCGATGTCCTCGTCATTCATCGTGCGACGGGACTACTAGTCTCGCGAGAACCGATAAGCATCGATCAAGGACGCAGTGTCGATGCTGCTTACATCACTGAAGCCACAGGGGCTATCGTCTCATTTGTGCGGCGGGCTTATCCGCCTAGCGAACCGGGGGGGCCGTCGGTTCTTTCGTTTGGCGACCGCCAGTGGATGATACGTGCCGATTTCGACGCCATATTGGCTTTTAGCTATGCGGGCAAGGGGCAGACGGGGCTAGGGCAGCGGTTCGACCAGGTGGGGCTGTGGCTTGAGCGAACGTGGGGTGGCGAGCTTCGGCAGTTTGCGGGACCGCTACCTGTCGATCGCGAGCGCGCCCTTAATCGCGATTTGCGGGCGCAAATGGCTGGCATCGGCGACACAGAAGAAGCGCCCAGCAGTCCAAATGTGCACCAGCGTTTTTCGCGGTGGGCAGTCATCGCCTGCGTATTGGTGGGGGCCGCCTGGCTGATTGCGTGGCAAGTTGGCGCCTTTCAGGCCCGCTCAATCGAAGGACTGGCTGTTTCCGTTGTTGAGGGGCATCCGGATTTGCTGGGATACCCTGTGACGGTGGAGTTCGACAGTGCGACCGAGCATGTCGTTCTGCAAGGGCTGATGCCCAACAAGTTCGTCGCGGACAGCGTCGTCGAATCCCTGTCGCGAACGACCGGTTATCCGGTTGTCAGGATGTTTGGCATCTTGTCGACGGATCGGCTTGGTACAGACGAGAGGCCCGTTGCAGAGGTCATGGCGGAACTCGGATCTGATGTCCGCTCGCTTGGTCAGGAGCTCTCTTTATTGGCCAGTTCAGTCGCAGATAGTGAACGCGCCGACTCGGACTGGCGTCGAACGCAAACTGAGAGGTTGGGACGCCTAGCTGCCCAAGTTGCCCCTGCAATGGGCCCCGATGCAACAGGTCCTGGCAGTGAGCTGGCAAATTGGGGGCAGGCCAACCGGTTCCTGGTGAATTCGGACAGTTGGACAGTTGATCCGGCGTCACTGACTAGTTTGTCCGCCATCGCAACGGATTTGGCGGATGGGCAGTTCGTTGGCCTGTTTCCAGTTGACGCTGGTCCAGCAACCGACATGCAAAGCGCCGCGCGAGCGATTAGCGCGGTTCGGGAGCAGCTGATCCGCCTTGGGTTCGACGGGTTGTCCATCGTCGATCGCTTGCCGAACATCCACCGCGAGGCGGAAAATGTCGATGGTCAGGCCGCAGGGGGTACGATCAAGATTGGTTTGGACGTGATCGACGTCTCGCGACTCTAAGGACGCCTCACCCTTTATCGACTGATCGATTGCTTGAACGCGTAGGCCTCGTCATTTGGCCGCCCAAAGCGGAAATCGCCGGTCGGGCTCCGAAATAGCAGGCTAGCGCGGCGAATAGAACAACAGGCAGCAACCAGACTGCCAACAGCGCATAAAAGATTGTCATAAACAAAGTTCAAAAACCCATTGTTCGTCGCATACCCAAACAATTCTGAATACTGCGAACCTTAAAACCCAATCGCTAGGCGAAAATTCGATTCGTTAACTTGAACCAGTCTCCCTCAGGGGCCGGCGATACTCAAGGGCGCATTTAGCCATTCCTTAACTATATCGGCCGATCAGGGGCGGGCACACGGGGGTTCTGCCATGTCCATGCCGCGCCGCATCGCTGATCTCAAAATCTTTCGATCGGTTCCCAGGTTCCTGCGTCAGGGATCGACACTGATCGTGACTGTTTTGGCTCTTTCCGTCGCCGGAACCAGCCAAATGGCGGCTGGGCAGGCCAAACAGTTCGTGACGGTTGGCGACCTGCAAGCGTCATGTGAAACAGACTCACCGTCATCGACACTCTTTTGTCTGGGAATGATCGAAGGTGTGGCCGGTTCCAACGCGATGTATCAAGCGTTCGAGTTCATTCCGGCCGGTTGGAGAATTTGTCCTGACGCCCTCGACAGCCAGGAAATGCGCCAAATCTTTATCGACTGGGCAATCGAAAATGATGCGGAATATGACAGGCCGGCTGTCTACGGAGTGGCCCTGGCCCTGCGAAACGCGTCGCCGTGCGCCTAGCCAGTGGGCTTAGAAACTAGCGGCATTCATTGGTCTAGGCATCTGCCAATGGTCTAGGCATCTGCCAGACGTGAGGCCGTTACATCCTGGTCGGCGTCGATCGGCGTCGCGGTGACATCTCCGACAACCCGCAAGGTTGGGCGGCAAACATCTGGAAACAGAATGTTGAACACGTCGGCGATCGCCATCGAATGATCGTTTTCCGGGAATTTGCGGCGATAACGGACAGCGGTGCAGTACACGGCGGTCGATTCGCTTGCGCCAATGTCCAAGAATCCGCGGTAGATCGCCTTTATGTCCTCGCGCTCGCTGTTCATGCCCGGAACAATCCCTGTTGCTGACGGTTTTGGCTACCGGTTGTCCGGCACCCTGTTTACCGGGATTTAAGCAAGTCGCGTGCCGAGGAATCCATAAGTTTTGACGATTTACCGCCTTTCGCTAACCAGTCGGCAAGGAATTGTGGCGTAACCGCTAGGGTCCCAGCGTAGATGGAAGGTGAAGATGGCAACCCGCATTTTTGACTTCGAACTGACCCCCGAGGGCTCCGAATCCATGGAGCGCGGACAGATCGAGGCGGTTGATGAAGCAGACGCACGCCGCCAGTTGCGTGTCAAATACCTGTGCGCAAGCTTGCCAACCAGCACCAAGATCATTGATCGCAAGGCGCGGGAAGAGCGAGAAAACCGTGCGCGGTCCGTCAAGATGCGTGGCCTCCTTCGCGTGCTCAATTCGCACTATCTTTGGTTAAAGGGTGACCCGGAAGGCGAACGGGCCGACCTCAGTCATGTCGATTTGCAAGGCGTTTCGCTATCCGATTGCGATTTGCGAAATGCCGATCTGTCCGGGGCGGACCTGTCTGGCGCGGACATGAAGGGTGTCGACCTCAGCGGCGCGACCCTTGCCGGGGCCGAGTTGCACCGGGTCGATCTGCGTGGCGCCAAACTGTGCAACACTGATTTGAGCGATGTTGACCTGCGCGAGACGCGTCTGACAGGTGCCGACTTGTCCGGGGCCGATCTTTGGCGCTCAAACCTCATGGGGGCCGAGATCTCTCCCGCGACGTTGCATAAGATCCTTAAGTGCCGCTCCGGCACGCGCGGCAAGAACGGGACTCATTAGTCGCTGAACTGCTTTTGCTTACTGTCCTGGTACTGGTCGCAGGCCAGGAAGTGGTGGCGTGCTGGGCTGCGCTTCCGGCTGGCAGCCAAGCATGATGTCAATTAGTTGGCCCTGGGTTTCCTCGCTAATGCCATTCGTTCTGATCGCCGGCCATAGCCCTTCGCCGTGCAACTCCGTCAGGACACAGCCGCAATAAGTCGTGCAGTGGCCGACCGATTGCTCGATTTCCCGGCAGCCGGTCATGCATTGGTTCAAAAAGGCGGCGGTTTCGTCCTGACCGGCCCCCGGTGGCGGAATGACTTGGGCCACCAGCATCAACACGCCCAAGATGGCGGGTGGATGGGCTAGATAGAGCGGCAAAGTGTGCCGACCCGGCCAGCGAAGATAGGCTGGTGCTGGAATTGCGGCGGCCAGTCTTGGCCACGCGTCAAGCTGGCGGGCAAGCAAGCCAGCCGCCAATCCCACCAAGACGACCCCAAACCAGGGAAACAAAGGCACGTAGTCGTTTGTTACCGGCAGCCGCGTCACCAATCCCAACCACAAAAACCAAGGGTGATCGATTGTCGGTGCCGCAGGCAGGTGGGGAATGGCCAGCCACCCGGCCGCGATCGCTGCGACGGCCCACCATGGCAATCGCATGAAGGCAAGAACGAGGATCGAGCTGACAGCCAAGCAGTGGAGCACCCCGAAAAAAATGTAGGCATCGGGGAATGTCCAATAGGTACTGAGCGTGACGAGTGCCGCGGCGCCTACCAGAATTCCAAACCGACGCCAATAGCGGGGCCATGATCTCGGGCGCGGGCCGCCAAGGCCGATTACCAAACCCGAAATGGACAGGAAGCTGCACAGAATCACCGTTCGTGCGGCCAGCCAAAACGGATCGGTAAACAGTTCGAACCGGGTATAGCCGAACAGGTTGAGCAGCCAGACCAGATGGTACAGCACCATCGCATACAGGGCGATGCCCCGCAGCGCATCGATGCCCTCTATGCGCGCTGGCCCTGTTCCCGAGGACGCCGGAACTGTCTTCTGGCTAGGGGTATCGCTCATCGCCGCCGTTCAGTTGCCTTTCCGAATTAAGCCCAACGCTTCGTTAAGCGTAATCACGATAGCATTGGTCCGCCCGAGCCGAACTTTTTGGAGCCGATCCGTGCGCCTCTGTCTGGTGATTTTAATGCTGTTTGTTGCCGTCGGATGCAACTCCACCCAACCGATTGGCGGGGCCGCGACCGGTGCCTATTTCGGCTTTCTATCCGGAAGCGTGCCGGGCGCAGGTATCGGCGCCATGATCGGGGCGACAGCGGTCGACACGAATGCCGCGTATTACGACCAAACGCCCAAATGCCTGGAGCTAAGGGGCTGCGTATTCCAATAGGCCGCGTGGCCAATCGATGCGCTTGGACTTTGCGGAGGCGCGCTAGCGTGCAATCCTAGCCGGATCCTCCTGAAGGCGATTCCATGATTACCGATCCGGTATTTTACGCGCTGGCGGTGCCGGCGATCCTGCTTGTCGGCATCTCGAAAGGCGGCTTTGGTGGTGGGCTGGCCATGCTTGCCGTGCCGATGCTGTCTCTGGCCATCGATCCCATTACGGCGGCGGCGATCATGCTGCCGATCCTTTGCGCGATGGATCTTGTTGGCCTGTGGGCCTACAGAAAGACCTGGGACGGCGAGATCCTTAAGCTGATTGTGCCGGCGGCAATTGTGGGCATCGTGCTGGGCGCCCTGACATTCAGGTATATGAGTGCCCCCCTCATCCAGATCATCATCGGTTCGATCTCGGTTGTTTTCACCTTGGACTATGTCCGAAAGCGATTTAGCGGCAATCCCGAACCGCGCTCTCCGTCGGTCATCTCGGGCGGCTTTTGGGCGTCCGTGTCGGGCTTTACGAGTTTTGTCGCCCATGCCGGCTCGCCGCCATTGAGCATCTATCTGCTGCCCCTGCGCCTGAACAAGACCATCTATGTCGGTACGACGGTGATCTTCTATAGCGTGGTCAATTACGTGAAGCTGATCCCCTATGGCCTGTTGGGCCAGTTCTCAGGCGCCAATCTGACCAGTTCACTCATCTTGCTTCCGCTTGCGCCCCTTGGGACCTATCTGGGCGTCCGATTGCACCACAAGATTTCCGAACCCTTGTTTTATGGCATTTGCTATGTGGCGCTGTTTGTCATCGGTGCCCGCCTCATCTACGTCGGCACGATGGCGTATCTATGATCTAAGTCAGGGAACACGTCATCGAGCCTTTGTCCGCTCGCCGTTCTTGCTCTAACGTGCCCTCAAGAGCGGCCGCTGTCGGCCGCGTGCCGGCAAAAAGCCGGATCAAGGAGAGGCAAATGAAAAAGAAGCTGTTGGTCGCGTCGGTGGGCGCGATTGCACTGTGGGGAACGGCTGCATCGGCCCAGACGCTTGTCTATTGTTCGGAAGGCTCGCCCGAGGGTTTCGATCCGGCGCTTTATACGGCCGGTACGACATTCGATGCGTCGTCGCGTCACCTATACAACAAGCTTGCCGAGTTTGAGATCGGAACGACCAACGTCATTCCGGGTTTGGCCGAATCTTGGGAAGCATCCGAAGATGGGCTGGAGTACACGTTCACGCTGCGGCAAGGCGTCAAGTTCCATTCGAACGACTCCTTCACGCCGACCAGGGACTTCAACGCCGACGACGTCATTTATTCGTTTGAACGTCAACGGCTGGATGACCACCCGTACAACCAGGTGTCGGGCGGTACGTGGGAGTATTTCGACGGCATGTCGATGCCGGACTTGGTGACTTCGATCGAGAAGATCGACGATCACACCGTCAAGTTCGTGCTGGCTCGGCCGGAAGCGCCATTCATTGCCAACATGGCCATGGATTTCGCCTCCATCCTCAGCGCTGAATATGCCGATGCGATGATGGATGCCGGCACGCCTGAGATGGTCAACCAGGCGCCGATCGGCACGGGGCCGTTCAGCTTCGTGGCCTATCAGAAAGATGCTGTCATCCGCTATGCGCGTCATGACGGGTATTGGAAAGAGCCAGCCGCGATCGAAAACCTGGTTTTCGCCATCACGCCTGACGCGTCCGTCCGGTATCAAAAGCTGCAGGCAGGCGAATGCCATGTCATGCCGTATCCCAATCCGGCTGACATCCAGGCGATGAAGGACGATCCGAACATCAATGTGATGGAGCAGGAAGGGCTGAACGTCGGCTACCTGGCGTACAATTCGACGATCCCACCGTTCGATAATGCCAATGTTCGCAAGGCGTTGAACATGGCCATCGACAAGCAGGCCATCATCGATGTCGTGTTCCAGGGTTCGGGGCAGATCGCCAAGAATCCGATCCCGCCGACGATGTGGAGCTATAACGACGACATCGTCGATGATCCCTATGATCCCGAGGCCGCCAAGGCGATGTTGGAAGCCGAGGGAGTCACCGACCTGTCGATGAAGGTCTGGGCCATGCCCGTCCAACGTCCGTACAATCCCAATGCGCGACGGATGGCCGAGCTGATCCAGGAAGACTTCGCCAATATCGGTGTCGAGGTCGAGATCGTTTCTTACGAATGGGGCGAGTATCTTTCCCGTTCGCGGGCTTTGGACCGCGACGGAGCCATCCTGCTCGGCTGGACCGGTGACAATGGCGATCCGGACAACTTCCTTGCGACCCTGTTGGGCTGTGATGGGCGCGAGAATTCCAACCGGGCCCAATGGTGCCACGAGCCGTTTGAAGAGTTGATCCAGCAAGCCAAGATCACGACCGATCAGGCTGAACGGACCGCGCTTTATGAACAGGCGCAGGTGATCTTCAAGGATCAGGCACCGTGGGCGACCATCGCGCACTCGGTAGTCTTCATGCCGATGCGCAATGAAGTCAAAGGCTACACGATCGACCCGTTCGGCGGTCACCCGTTCTACGGCGTTAGCCTGGAACAGTAAGGTCCTGGCACCGGGGCCGCTTTCTGCGGCGCCGGGTTGCCTAGCGTTACTTCATGACGGACCGGTTTTCCGAGTACCGCGCCGTGGCGCGTGAGCTGAACGTACAGGCTGTGGCGTTGGTTCCAGGGCCGAACTTTACGCGTGCGTTTGGCAAGCCATTCATGAGTCATGAGCGGCCATTCCTGGCGGTTATTCCGACCGAAGGCGACCCTGCGGCCATTGTGCCCAACCTCGAACTGCGGTCCTGGGATCTGGTCGATTTTGCCGGCGCCGTATTCGATTGGCGCGATCAGGACGGCTATCAGACCGCGTTCAACGCCCTGGCCGATCACATGCCGCTACAGAGCCTGGCGGTGGAAGGGCAGGTGATGCGCGTTTTTGTCCACCATGCGCTAAAGGAAGCCAGCCCCGAGACCCGGATCATTGACGGCGAGCAAGCGATATCCGGCCTGCGGACGGTCAAGTCGCCGGACGATGTGGAACGCCTTGAAAAGGCAGTCGAGATTTCCGAACGCGCCCTAGCGCGGACCCTCGAGCAGGTTCGCATAGGTCAAAGCGAAAAGCAGATCGAGAGCTTGCTGACCCAAGCCCTATTTGCCGAAGGGGCCGAGGACCATTCGTTTGCTCCCCTGGTTGCCGCCGGGGATGGTTCAGCCCGCCCCCATGCCCGCGCCCGCGCCGACTATCTCATCAAAGATGGCGATGCGTTGCTGATCGACTTTGGCGCGCGCTGGGGTGGGTTCGCGGCTGACATTACCCGCACAGTTTTCGTCGGCCACGCCACGGACGAAGCCCGAGCTGTTTACGAGACGGTTTTACAGGCAAATAACGTCGGTCACGCCACGGCGCGGGCTGGTGTGTCGGCTCATGACGTTGACGATGCGGTGATCGGTGTCCTTGAAGCCTCGCCCTTTGCCGACCGCATTCGTACAAAGACAGGCCATGGGCTGGGTCGTGAAGTGCACGAAGCGCCGTACATCATGCGAGGCAATGATGAAAAGCTGCTTGCCGGAATGGTCTTCACCATCGAGCCGGGCCTTTACGAAATCGACAATTTCGGGGTTCGGATCGAGGATGATGTGCTGGTGACCCACAATGGTTGCCGGTCGCTGACCAGTTTCCCGAAAGACCTGACCGTGGTGGGCTGCTGATGCTGCGCTATCTCCTGACCCGCCTGGTCACGTTCTTGCCGACCTTTATTGGCGTTACGCTGATCTCCTTTGCTTTCATTCGTGTCCTGCCGGGGGATCCGATCATCGTCATGGCCGGCGAACGGGGGCTGTCGGACGAGCGCTACGACGAGCTGGTGCAACAGTTCGGCTTCGACAAGCCAATCATCCAACAGTATTGGGACTATCTGGTCGGCATCGTCCAAGGTGATCTGGGAGAATCGTTCGTCACCAAACGCCCGGTTTGGGACGAATTTTTCACCCTGTTTCCGGCCACGCTTGAACTTTCCCTGTGCGCGATGATCTTCGCAGTTGTTCTTGGATTGCCGGCTGGAGTTATTGCGGCCGTGAATCGGGGAAAACTGTTCGATCGTACGCTGATGTCCTCGGCCCTAGTCGGCTATTCAATGCCGATCTTCTGGTGGGCGCTTTTGCTGATCATCGTCTTTTCCGGAAACCTGGGTTGGACGCCGGTTTCCGGGCGCATTGAGCTGCTCTTCTTCTTCGATGACGTAACGGGCTTCATGCTGATCGACAGTATTTTGTCGGGTCAGGATGGCGCGTTCGCATCGGCGGTCCGCCACCTGGTGTTGCCGTCTATTGTTCTCGGCACAATTCCATTAGCGGTGATTGCCCGCCAAACGCGCTCGGCAACGCTGGAGGTGTTGGGCGAGGATTACATTCGAACCGCGCGGGCTAAGGGGCTGTCGCCGGCAAGGATCAACGGCCTGCACGCCCTGCGCAATGCCCTTATTCCCGTTATCACGGTGATCGGCTTGTCCGTCGGCACATTGTTGGGGGGCGCAATCCTTACGGAAACGATCTTTAGCTGGCCCGGAATTGGCAAGTGGATGCTCGATAGCATCTTCAGACGCGACTACCCCGTCGTCCAGGGCGGCCTGTTGCTGATCGCCGTGTTGGTCATGATCGTGAATCTGACAGTCGATGTCCTGTATGGGCTGATCAATCCCCGGATTAGGAGACGCTGATGGCAAGTGTCTCAGTTGAGACCCCGCGGGAAAACCACAGCCGGCCCGGTCGGTTGTCCGAGTTCTGGTATTATTTTCGGGAAAATCACGGCGCGGTCATCGGGCTATGGGTTTTCGTAGCTTTCGTCGCCGTCGCCGCCTTTGCCGATGTGCTGGCGCCTCACAGCCCGACCGAACAATTTCGCCAGCACACACTGATACCGCCGGCTTGGCAGCAGGGGGGTAGCTGGGCCTTCCCGCTCGGGACTGACCCGCTTGGCCGGGACATGCTGTCGCGGCTGCTGCACGGCGCTCGCTTTTCCTTCTTCATTGGCATCATCGTCGTCACCGTTGCCGCATCGGGCGGGGTGATCATCGGATTGCTGACCGGATTTGCGCCCAGATGGGTCGATACGATCGTAATGCGGGTAATGGACGTGATCCTCGCGTTTCCATCGCTATTGCTGGCCTTGGTGCTGGTGGCAATTCTCGGGCCATCCCTGATCAACGCGATGATCGCCATCGCCATCGTCCTGCAGCCACACTATGTGCGGCTGACGCGAGCATCGGTGATGAACGAGTTGCCCAAGGACTATGTCACCTCTGCACGGGTTGCCGGTGCACGTTTGCCTCGTCTGATGTTCGTCACCGTGCTGCCCAACTGCCTGGCCCCAATCATCGTTCAGGCAGCGCTGTCCTTTTCCACCGCCATTCTCGATGCGGCCGCTCTTGGGTTTCTCGGCATGGGCGCGCAGCCGCCGACGCCCGAGTGGGGAACCATGCTGGCCGAAGCGCGCGAGTTTATTTTGCGGGCCTGGTGGGTTGTCACCTTTCCGGGGCTGGCGATCCTGATCACGGTCCTTGCCATCAACCTGATGGGCGATGGATTGCGTGATGCGCTCGACCCCAAGCTCAGGCGAAGCTGAGGCCATGAGCTTGCTGACTATCCGCAACCTATCTGTCGATTTCTCGATCTCGTCCGGATCGTTCCGAGCGGTCGATAGCGTCGATTTGTCGATCGATCCAGGCGATATTCTGGCCATCGTCGGTGAAAGCGGGTCCGGCAAGTCGGTCTCCATGTTGGCCGTCATGGGCCTGCTGCCGTGGACGGCGACGGTGACGGCCGATCAGCTTGAGTTTAACGGTCAGGATTTGCTGTCGCTGCATCCACGCGAACGGCGTCGGATCATCGGCAAGGATCTGGCCATGATCTTTCAGGAGCCAATGTCCAGCCTGAATCCCTGCTTCACAGTCGGGTTTCAGATTACCGAAGCCTTAAAGGCCCACATCGATGGAACGAGCGCCGAGCGCCGCGCGAGGGCCATCGAGCTTTTGGATCAGGTGGGCATACCGGAACCCGAACGGCGTCTGCGCGCTTTCCCCCACCAGCTTTCGGGTGGCATGAACCAGCGGGTCATGATTGCGATGTCAATCGCTTGCAAACCCCGATTGCTGATTGCCGATGAACCAACGACAGCCTTGGATGTCACGATTCAGGCGCAAATTCTGGAGCTGTTGCTGCAGCTGCAGCGCGAAACCGGTATGGCGCTGGTGCTGATTACCCACGATATGGGCGTTGTGGCCGAAACCGCGCGCCGCGTCTCGGTCCAATATGCGGGCCAGAAGGTTGAGGAACAGCCGGTTCAGGACTTGTTCTCCGATCCGCATCACCCCTACACCTCAGCTCTGCTGGCGGCCTTGCCCGAACGCGCGACGGAACGGCATTTGCCCTCGATACCTGGAGTGGTTCCAGGGCCTTTCGATCGCCCAACGGGCTGCCTGTTCTCACCACGATGTTCATTTGCAACCGATCTTTGCCGGTCGACACCGCCCCCGCTTTCCACCTCGGAACTAGGCGGTGCCCGGTGTCACACGCCCCTTCGTGAAGGACAGGTGATGGATTTGGAGGCGGCGAGATGAACGGCGCGGTCGTCCTGAAGGCCCAGGGGCTCTGCCGAGACTACTCTGTCTCTCGTGGCCCTTTTGTGAGGCCCGGCGTTCTCAAAGCGTTGGCGGGCGCGAGCTTTGAATTGAGGTCGGGCAAAACGCTCGCGGTCGTTGGCGAGTCAGGATGTGGAAAATCCACGCTGGCCAGACTTGTGACAATGATCGAGCCGCCGACGGCTGGTTCTTTGATGATTGGCGAGACGGATGTCGTAAGCGCAGATACCACAACGCTTCGGAAATTGCGGGGAGCCGTTCAGATCGTATTCCAAGACCCCTACGGATCGTTGAATCCCAGGCAAACTGTGGGCGCGATTTTAACCGAGCCACTCAAGATCAACACGTCCCATAACCAGGACGAGCGAGATGATCGGGCCAGGTCAATGCTCGAACGCGTCGGATTGCGCCCGGAACATTTTGATCGCTATCCCCATATGTTCTCCGGTGGTCAGCGGCAAAGGATTGCGATCGCGCGGGCACTGATGCTGCAACCTGATATCCTTGTTCTGGATGAGCCGGTTTCGGCCCTCGACCTGTCGATCCAGGCGCAAGTTCTGAACATTCTAACCGAGTTGCAGCACAGTTTCGGCCTCGCTTACTTGTTCATTTCACACGACCTTTCGGTCGTTCGGCACGTAGCCGACGAGGTGATGGTGATGTATTTGGGGAAACCGGTCGAACAGGGTCCTCGTGACGAGATCTTTGAGAATCCGCAGCATCCCTATACCCAGGCGTTGCTGTCGGCGACGCCGGTGGCCGATCCAACTGCCAAGCGGCACCGGATCATGCTGACCGGTGAGTTACCGTCGCCAATGGATCCGCCGCCAGGCTGCGCCTTCAACCCACGCTGCCCGTTGGCGTTTGACCGGTGCCGTTCTGCCATGCCGGACTTGCTTCCCGCAGGTGCCTCAAACGTCGCCTGCCATGCCGTTGAGAAGGAGTTGGTTGCACGTTGAGTGTTACAGGTCTCGACCGCGAGCGCATGGAAGCCGCTCGGCATCGAATTCGTGGGCAAGTCGATCCATCCCCCCTAATCCACAGCACGTCCCTGACGAATCTGGTTGGCAGGTCAGTGTACCTTAAGCTTGAGCTGCTCCAACCTTCCGGGTCGTTCAAGGTGCGTGGGGTGTTTTCCAAGCTGATGGCGATGTCGGAGGCCGAGCGTTCGGCCGGTATCGTCGCGGTTAGTGGCGGAAACCACGGCCTGGCGGTGGCGTCGGCCGCGCGGAAGCTTGGCATTCCAGCCCAGGTTTTCATGCCTGAATCGGCCCCGGCTCGATCGGTCGAACGAATAAGAGCCGATAATGCCGATTTGGTCCTGTGCGAGGATGTCGCCAAGGCGTTTTCGGCCGCTGAACAGGCGTCTGCCGAAGGCCGAACCTTTGTCCACCCCTTCGATGATCTGGATGTGGTCTCCGGCCAGTCGACGATTGGGTTGGAACTACTCGACGCCAACATTCCCATTACCGATTTGGTGGTGTCCATTGGCGGTGGCGGACTGATCGGCGGTGTCGCGGCTGCCATCAAGTCCAGCCGGCCCGATATCCGTGTCTGGGGTGTCGAGACCGTCGGCGCCGATGCGATGAACCTGGCGCTGAAAGCCGATCGCCCGATCGATGTGAAGATTACGTCGATTGCGACGACGTTGGGCGCGCCAAAAGTTTCCGACCGAACGCTGGCGCTTGCCAAAAACTTTGTCGAACAGGTCTTCCTCATCCCGGATGCTGATGCCGTGCGCGACATGCTGGTGCTGTTGGATGAAGCGAAACTTCTGTGTGAACCGGCTGCTTCTTGCACCCTGAGCGCCGCCCGTCTGATAGCGGGAAAGCTGCCTGAATCCGCTCAAATTGGGCTGGTGCTGTGCGGTGGCAATGTCACGCTGGAAGAACTTGCCACATGGCGCGAAAGGTTCAGCGTCTAGCGACGTTGCGTCCTCTCGCCCAGGGTTTGGTTTGCTTAACTCCTTCAAAAGAATGGTCCTCTGTGGACGCGCCACCCTGAGTTAACCGTTTCGAATTCGCGGTCTTTATGGTTCTGCCTGACCAAGATGGGCGGCAGTCGGTTGAGAGGAACCAATCACCGTATTGGGCAACAGGACTTTGTGGCGGGCTTGTTTTCTGCCATAGAAGTGGTCCTACCAAGCGGTGCGCGTTCTATCCAGAATTCTGATCGTACCGATGACAACCCCTCTACCCACAGGGAGACATTGAGTTGAAGCTGTTGCGATACGGCCCAGCCGGCGCCGAGAAACCTGGCATTTCGGATGGAAATGGAACGATCCGGGATCTGTCCGGCAAGGTCGCCGATATCGGCCCCGACCTATTGGCGAATCTCGATCAGATTGCGGGGATCGATGTTGAGAGCCTGCCGGTTGTCGACGGTTCTCCGCGCTTGGGACCGTGTGTTGCCGGCACCCGCAAACTCATTGGGATTGGCTTGAATTATTCCGATCACGCCGCCGAGTCTGGTCTTGATGTGCCACCGGAACCGGTTGTCTTCATGAAGGCGACCAGCTGCATCGTCGGACCCAATGACACGATCGAAATTCCTCGAGACTCCGCCAAGACCGATTGGGAAGTCGAACTTGGGGTCGTGATCGGCAAGGGCGGAAAATACATCGGGGAAGCCAATGCACTCGATCACGTTGCCGGCTATTGTGTCGTCAATGACGTGTCCGAACGTGAGTTTCAGATCGAGCGGGCAGGCGGTTGGGACAAGGGTAAGAGCGCCGATACGTTCGGCCCGATCGGGCCGTGGATGGTGACGCGCGACGAGGTGGCCGACCCGCAAAAGCTTAATCTATGGCTTGAAGTCAACGGCAAGCGCTTCCAGGACGGCAACACGGACAAGATGGTCTATGGGGTTGCCTTCATCGTCGCCTACCTGTCGAAATTCATGCGGCTCGAACCTGGCGATGTGATCTGCACCGGCACGCCGCCTGGCGTGGGGATGGGGCAAAATCCGCAGGTCTACCTGAAACCCGGCGACGTGGTTGAACTTGGGATCGAAGGCCTCGGCAGCCAGCGACAAGACGTCGTTCAGGGCTGACTGACCGACCCCGACGCCCGATGAACGACACATCCGCACAGGAACGGATAACCAGTTGGATCGACGACAATTTCGACAACGAGGTGTCGTTTCTGTCCGCCCTTGTGCGAACGCCTTCGGACAATCCGCCTGGTGACTGTGCCCCCCATGGTGAGGTGGCGGCCGGCCTGATCGAAAAGCTCGGTCTGGATGTCGACCGGCATCCCGTCCCGACGGATCTGGTCAGAGAAAACGGCATGGTTTCGGCCACGAACCTGATCGTGCGCCGAACCTATGCTGCCGGCGGGCCTGTCGTCGCCTTGAATGCCCATGGCGATGTCGTCGCGCCCGGGGAGGGATGGACGACTGATCCCTACGGCGCGACGATCAATGATGGATGGCTCTATGGACGCGGCGCCGCTGTATCAAAGTCGGATTTTGCCACCTATCTCTACGCAATGCTTGCTGTCGAGCAGGCAGGTGCCGACCTAAGGGGAACCGTTGAATTCCACGGCACCTATGATGAGGAAGCCGGCGGTCGGATCGGGCCGCAATGGTTGCTCGAACAAGGAATATCGAAGCCTGATCTGGCGCTTTCCGCCGGCTTCTCCTACGGCATTGTAACGGCCCACAACGGTTGCCTGCACTTGGAGGTGACGGTTAGCGGGCGCTCGGCCCATGCCGCAAAACCCTGGACAGGGATCGATGCGCTAGAGGTATCAAACCACGTATTGACGGCGCTCTACGCGGAACGGGCAAGGCTACCTTCAGTTGTGTCCGACATCCCGGGCATTGGTTCGCCACAGTTAACCGTGGGCCTCATTTCCGGTGGCATCAATACCAATGTCGTGCCTGACAAGATCACGTTCAGGCTAGACCGGCGGATGGTCCCTGAGGAAAATCCCGAGATTGTTGAAGCCAACCTGCGGGATATCGTCGAGCGAGCCGTCTACGCGACCGAGGGGGCAACCGTCGAGCTTCGCCGGGTTCTGCTGTCCGAGCCTTTGCGGCCGTTGCCAGGGCACGAGCGGCTTGTCGACTCGCTCAAACGCCACGGTGATGCGATCATGGGCGAGCCGATTGAGGCCCATGGCGTTCCGCTCTACACAGACGCCAGGCTGTATGCGGCGGCGAACATTCCGGTCGTGTTGTTTGGGGCCGGTCCCCGATCGATCGAGGAAGCGAACGCCCACCGGGCGGATGAAAGACTGCCACTAGAAGAATTGCGCAAGGCGACCAAAGTCGTCGCGCTCATGTTGCTGGATTTGTTGAGCTAAGAAGGATTACGCGGTGTCTAAGCCGGACGTCTTGCAGATTGGTGCTTATTCCCCTTGGGACGAAGAAGCCCTCGCCGAACATTTTATGATGCACCGCTTGTTCGAGGTGCCGGATGCCGACAAGGCAACCTACATCGCTGAAAGAGCAGATCGGCTTCAAGCCGTCGCGACGAGGGGCGAATTGATCGTCGACCGGTCCTTCATGGAAGCGCTACCGAACCTCAAGATCGTTGCCGTCTACGGCGTCGGGTATGATGGGGTGGATGTCGAGGCCGCCAGGTCGCGGAATGTCCGCGTCACCAACACACCGGATGTGTTGACGGCCGAGGTTGCCGATTTCGGTGTTGCCATGCTGCTTGCCGCAGCGCGCGGGATCGTCGGTGGCGATCAATGGGTGCGGAGCGGTAAATGGGCATCCGAAGGTGCCTTCGCGCTGCAACGACCCGTGCACGGCAAGAAGCTCGGCATTATCGGCCTTGGCAGAATTGGAAAGGCCATCGCCAAGCGTTGTGCCGCGTTCGATATGGAGGTCGCCTATACGAACCGATCGCAGGCGGCGGACGTTGAATGGCGTTTTGAACCCGATCCGGTGAAGCTGGCGGAATGGGCGGACTATGTGGTCGTTATGCTGCCGGGTGGGCCGGCGACGCGCCATATTGTCAGCGAACAGGTGATCGATGCTATCGGACCGGATGGGCTTTTGGTGAACGTCTCACGCGGGTCAACCGTTGACGAAGAGGCGCTGATCGATGCGCTCAAGACCGGCCGGTTGGGGTATGCCGCGCTCGATGTTTTTGAGAATGAACCGAACATCGATAAGCGGTTCTTTGACCTGCCGAACGTGCTGTTACAGCCTCATCAGGGTTCAGCGACCTTGGAAACGCGAAAGGCCATGGGCCAGTTGATGATCAGCAATCTGCGTGCCCATTTCGCGGGCGAGGATTTGCTGTCGCCCGTGGTCTAGTGCCTATTCGCATTCCCGATCAGGCGCAACGGCGCCGCATGGGAAGTGACGCCAATTGGTGAGATTTTCCAGATGTAGGGACACGCCTAGCGTCTCGACTTTCGGTTGAGAGCGAATGATGACGAGCGCGGTAGCTATGGTGGGTCCGTGAAGGGATGAAGATAAGACGGATACGCACTTTTGCAGGAAGTCCGTCATCGCCAAGGTGCGCAACCGAGGCTTTCTGTTGGTTTCACGGTCGCTTCCGGTAATAACGGTGCCTTGCCCCACTCGGCGCACAGTAAGTAGTCAAAATCGAGGTAACGACATGACCGGTGTCCGGAAAAAGCCGGAGGACCTGCGTAGCGCGCGCTGGTTTGCCCACGATGACTTGCGCTCTTTCGGACACCGTTCGCGATTTATGCAGATGGGGTACGACACGGTCGATTGGGCCGAGCGCCCGATTATCGCCGTCATAAACACCTGGTCGGACGCAAACCAATGCCACGCCCATTTCAAGCAACGGGTGGAAGACGTTAAGCGCGGCATCCTGCAGGAAGGCGGCTTCCCGCTCGAGTTCCCAGCCATCTCGCTGTCCGAACCCATCGTCAAGCCAACGACGATGCTTTACCGCAATTTCCTGGCGATGGAGACCGAGGAGCTTATCCGCTCGCACCCGGTCGATGGCGCCGTTCTGATGGGCGGCTGCGACAAAACGACACCGGGTCTGATCATGGGGGCGATCAGTGCCGGCGTGCCGATGATCTTCATGCCGGCTGGTCCGATGCTGCGCGGCAACTATCGGGGCGAATATCTCGGTAGCGGGTCAGATGTCTGGAAGTACTGGGACGAGCGGCGAGCTGGGGCGATCGGCACTGATCAGTGGCAGGAACTCGAACGCGGCATTGCCCGGTCTTACGGCCATTGCATGACCATGGGAACGGCATCGACGATGACGGCCATCGCCGAGGCGCTGGGTCTCATCCTGCCAGGCGCCAGTTCCATCCCCGCACCCGATGCCAACCACATTCGGATGGCCGCTGCCACAGGGCGTCGCGCCGTTCAGATGGTTTGGGAAGATCTGCTACCTTCGCAGATCATTACCGAGGCGGCGGTGCGCAATGCTGGGATCGTCGCCATGGCCACTGGCTGTTCGACCAACGCCGTCATCCACTTGCTGGCCATCGCACGGCGCGCCGGCATCAATCTCGGATTGGACGAACTGGACGCACTAAGCCGCACCACCCCGGTGGTCGCCAACATCCGGCCCAGCGGTGACCGCTACTTGATGGAAGACTTCTTCTACGCAGGTGGCCTACGCGCTTTGATGAATTCGCTGGGCGACAAGCTCGACCGATCGGTCACTACAGTGACGGGCAAGACCATGGGCGAAGGCCTGGACGGGGCAGAAGTCATCAACGACGATGTCATCCGCCCCCTGGACAACCCGATCTATCACGAAGGAGCCCTTGCGCTGCTGCGGGGCAACATCGCGCCGGATGGGTGCGTCATCAAACCATCGGCCTGCGCGCCACACCTGCTGACCCACGAGGGCAAGGCTTGGGTCTTCGACAGCTATCCGGAAATGAAGGAGATGGTCGAGGACGAGTCACTCGATTTCACGCCCGACGATGTTCTGGTGTTGCGCAACGCAGGGCCTCAGGGTGGTCCGGGCATGGCGGAGTGGGGCATGCTGCCGATTCCCAAAAAGCTGGTCAAACAGGGCGTGCGCGACATGATCCGTATCTCCGATGCCCGCATGAGCGGGACCAGCTATGGCGCCTGTATTCTGCACGTTGCGCCGGAATCGCATATTGGCGGCCCGCTTAGCCTGGTAAGGACCGGCGACATGATCAAGCTCGATGTGCCGAACCGAACGATCGACATGCTGGTGGACGAGTCTGAGCTGGAACGCCGGCGGGCGGAATGGGTGCAACCGAAGCCCTATTACGGCCGGGGCTATGGCTGGATGTTCGCGCGTCATATCAAGCAGGCGAATGAAGGCTGTGATTTCGATTTCCTAGAAACCGATCACGGCGCCCCAATCCCCGAACCAGACATCTTTTGATCCTGCAAACCAACGCTGTTTTTTGGAGTGCCGAACCGAATGACCAAGTTTGCGAACTACCCCAGCCTGGTTGACCGCACCGTCTACGTTACCGGTGGCGCATCCGGCATCGGCGAGGAGATCGTTCGCGCGTTCGCCGATCAAGGCTCGCGCATCGGATTTATCGATATCGATGCTGAGAAGGGACAAACCCTTGCAGACGAATTGGCGAAATCCGGAACCAAAGTTCAGTTTCAATCATGCGATTTGCGAAACATCGACCAGCTGAGACAGGCTGTTGAGGAACTGCATAACGGGTTAGGGGCTGCGAAAGTACTGGTCAACAATGCGGCCCGGGATGATCGTCACGGCTGGCAAGACGTCACGCCCGACTATTATGACGAGCGGATCGCAACCAACCTTAAGCACATGTTTTTCGTCACGCAGGCCGTCGCACCCGGCATGATTGAGGCAGGCGGCGGGTCGATCGTAAACATGGGCTCAAACTCCTGGTGGGAGAAAGCAGGCGGTATGCCGGTCTATACGAGCGCGAAGGCGGCTGTGCACGGCATGACCCGGTCCTTCGCGCAAGACCTTGGGCCGCACCGGATCCGGGTTAACACGGTCGTGCCAGGTTGGGTGATGACTGAACGGCAAAAAACGCTCTGGGCGACGCCGGAGGCGTTGGAACAACAACGAAAGAACCAGTGCCTGCCGGATCTGATCGAACCAGTTTATCTGGCACGCATGGTCTTGTTCCTGGCGTCGGACGACGCGGCCATGTGCACGGCGAACAACTATATGGTGGAAGCTGGTTCCATTTGATCTGCCCGTTATGGCCATTACCGACAAAGAGCCTGATGCCATTGCGTCGGACGGCATGGAAGTTCGCATCTTGCCAAGTCGCCCCGGCGGATCCATGGCCCACTTTCGCATGCCTGCCGGAAAAACCGGTCGAGCGGTCCGGCATCGCACCGTCGAAGAACTCTGGTACATCCTCGCTGGCGTCGGCGTCATCTGGTTGGCGGACGAAGAGGGTGGAGAACAAGAGTTGTCGCTTGAAGCCGGTACGAGCTTTGCGATCCCCTTGGGCATGCGATTTCAGCTGAAGAATGTGGGCAGCGTGCCACTGGATGCCCTCGCTGTAACCATGCCGCCTTGGCCGGGGGAGGAGGAGGCCGTATGTGTCGACGGTCGATGGAGACCGACTGTCGATCCCCTGTAACTCAATGGATTTTCCACTTCCTCGACGGGTCGTCAAATAACTGTCATATTTCATGGTCAAATCCACTCCTCCCGTAGAGGCTGGGGTGATCGGTCGATCCGGCTTTCGGCGGGTATAAGGGGAAAAATGTTCAGCCGTTACGCCAGAACCGGCGATCGCACCACCAAGAACACCTTGCTGTTTCTGGGCGAACTCATTCGGTCGCCACAATCCGTGTCCGCCGTTGCGCCGTCGAGCAAAACACTCGCCGCCTTGATGACGGCTGAACTTCAGGGTTTCTCGCGACCTGTGATTGAACTGGGGCCTGGTACTGGCGTTTTCACCCAAGCACTTCTGGAACGGGGTGTGCCCGAAACCCGCCTTGGTTTGGTGGAGTTAAATGAGCGTTTTTGCGAGCGGCTCCGGACAGCTTATCCAAGTGCCAAAGTCCGCCAGGTGAAGGCGGAACAGCTTGCCTCGGTCGATTTCGGATTTGATACGGCGCCGATGGCCGTGGTTAGCGGATTACCGCTTTTATCTTTCTCACCACGTTGCCGATACAAGGTTCTCAGCCAAGCCTTCAGCGTGCTCGGGCAGGGGGCGGCATTCTACCAGTTTACCTACGGGCTGACTTGCCCAATTTCGGATCGTATTCTCGATCGGCTAAATCTCAAGGCAACCAGGATCGGTACGGCCTTGGCCAATGTTCCGCCCGCCTCGGTCTATCGGATCAAACGTAAATCAGACTGAGTCAGCGCCGGCCGGCTCTATTCCCATTCGTTCCGAAATCCCGTGGTCGGCGTATGAAGAAGATCCAAAAAACGTTCGCGACGCCACTGCTCGATGTTCTCTGAGCGGAGATCTAGCGATCACAAGCCGGCTTGTTGCAAGCCTAGGGCTGCCAAAGCGCTTGCGGTCAGCACCAACGGTACGCCAAACCGAAACCGTAGCAACAGAAAACCGCTGAGGAGGGCCAGTCCAAGCACCGTTGCATTGACGGTCCTAAAGTTCGGCTGCCAGACCGAAAACGGTCCATACTGCACATTCGAAACATCTGCGAAAAAAACATGCAGGCCAAACCAAACCGCGAGGTTCAGCATAACGCCGACAACCGCCGCGGTTATTGCCGATAGCGCCCCTTTGAGTGCCGGTTGAGCCGCAATCCATTCGATGTAGGGTGCACCTGCAAATATCCACAAAAAACAGGGTGCGAAGGTGGCCCAAAGGGTAATGACTGCGCCAAACAAACCGGCAATCCAGGCTGGCTCGTCCCCATGGCGATAAGCTGCTAGATAGCCGACGAACTCCGTTACGAGGATCAGTGGGCCTGGAGTCGTCTCCGCCAGGCCTAGCCCATCGAGCATCTCGCCCGGTTTCAGCCAACCATAGTGACCGACGACATCTTGGGCCATGTAGGCCAACACGGCGTAGGCCCCGCCGAAGGTCACAACAGCGAGCTTGGAAAAAAACCAGGCAAGTTCGCTAAACACATGATCTGCGCCGAACGCCGCAAACAGGGCGATTAAGGGGACCAGCCAAACCGCGAGCCAAACGCCAATCGTTCCTGCTGTCGTGCCAAAGTTCGTACTGGGCGGAGCTGCCTGGCCGGCATCAGCCTGGCCACGGCCGCGAAGATATCCAAAAACCCCAGCAGCAAAGACAATAAGCGGAAACGGCAGCGCCAACACAAAGATCCCAATGAACGACAGGATGGCAATGATCCAGTGTTGGGCTTCGGAAAGAGCCCGACCGGCAATCCGCAAAAGGGCATCGATCACGATGATCAGAACGGCCGCTTTGATGCCGGTGAACAGAGTCTCGACCAGCACAACCGTCCCGAAGATCGCATAAATCATCGAAAGGATCAGGATGACCAGGGCGCCCGGCAGCACGAACATCAGACCGGCTGCAAGTCCTCCCCGAATGCCGTGTAGTCGCCAGCCGGCATAGGTGGCAAGCTGCATGGCCTCTGGCCCAGGCAGCAGCATACAAAAACTCAAGGCGCTTAGAAATTGCCGTTCGGATAGCCAGCCAAACCGGTCGACGATCTCTCGATGCATCAGGGCGATTTGAGCCGACGGTCCGCCAAACGAAAGGACCCCGATCTTAAACCAAATTCGGAATGCTTGCCCGAAGCTCGGCTCGAGTTGCGGATCGCGCTCGGCGACCTCGCTGGACTGCATCGGTCTATTGTTCCCTTGTCGAGAGGGGCATCAGTCCTGGTTCAGTTTCTCCTGGGTCAAGGTCTTGACCAAACGCAATCAGATGACCGTCCGGGTCGCGGACGTCAAAATCGCGGAGCCCATAAGGCATGTCCTCCAGCTCGCGCACGATCTGTGCTCCGGCTTGGCGGAAGCGCTCGCACAACGCATCGGCGTCTTCGACATAGACATACGCGGCCCAGTATTGGTTGGCTGGGATGGGGGCATTGTCTCGGGATCTGTCTAAAGCAATCGTAACCCGGCCGCACTGAACGATGCAGAAATCCGGGCCGTCACCCCAAAATCCGTGGGATCGGAACCCTAACACCTCGCGGTAGAAGGCCTCGCTTTGCCGTACGTCAGCGACTTGCAGCACCGGCATGCTTCGGATCATGCGAACTCCTTTCGATCGCAGGCCAGAGCAACGAGACTTCTGTCTGCCGTTGTTCAATCAGTCAGCGGGGTGGGCTGGTGATGCCGCGCATTAGATAGGGGTGAACGGTGGAATTGGGCCAGCATAAGTTGATGGTGCCGACCGATTCTCCATGCTGGAGAAGGTTCGACGCTAAAAGAGCTCGAACCGGCTACTGCGCTGGACCGTTGACGCCCTGTCCCGATGCGGGCACGAACGAGGGTTCAAACGCGGGCAAAGCAAGAATAAGGCAATGACAGGCATCCAAACCACCCATGTCGGCTCGCTGCCGCGCAGCCAAGAAACAGTCGATTTCATCTTCGCGCGAGAACGCGGCGAGGACTACGATCAAGTCGAGTTCGAAGCTGCCATGACGGCCGCTGTTGACGAGGCGGTGCGCCGCCAGGTCGAAGCCGGCGTCTCGATCGTGTCCGATGGTGAGATGTCGAAGATATCGTACTCCACCTACGTCAAGGACCGCTACACCGGGTTTTCGGGCGACAGCCCTCGCAACGCACCAGCCGACCTTAAGCTGTTCCCTGATTTCCTTGAGAGGTTGGCGAAATCTGGCGGTACGCCGCAATACGCCCGTCCGCTTTGCACTGGCCCCGTGCAATCGAAGGGTCAGGGTGAGCTGCAAACGGACATCGCCAATCTCAAGGCGGCTATGGACCAACATGGCGTTGGGCGCGGCTTCATGAACGCCGCGTCTCCTGGCGTTATTTCTCAGTTCTTGCCAAACCAATACTATCCAAGCCGCGCCGACTATTTGCAGGCGCTGGCCGACGCGATGCGGAGTGAATATGAAACAATCGTAGCGGCCGGATTGGACTTGCAGCTCGACTGCCCGGACCTGGCCCTATCACGGCATGTGCTGTTCAACGATCTGTCCGATGCCGAGTTCGTTAAGGAAGCCGAAGCCCATATCGATGCGCTCAACTATGCTCTCGAAAACGTGCCGGCGGACAAGGTTCGGGTGCATATTTGCTGGGGAAATTACGAAGGCCCGCACGTCTGCGACGTCAGCTTGGAGTCCGTGTTTCCCGTCCTGATGAAGGCCAAGGCGCGCTACGTCCTGTTCGAAACGGCCAATCCCCGGCATGGCCATGAATGGACGGTCATTCGAGACCGGCGGGCCGAAATCCCGGATGATAAGGTTCTGGTGCCCGGCGTAATCGACACGACGACCAACTTTGTGGAGCATCCTGAACTTGTCGCCCAGCGTATCGAGCGGTTTGCCGAAATCGTGGGTGCCGATCGTGTCATCGCGGGCACCGATTGCGGGTTCGGAACGTTCGCTGGATTTGGTGCTGTCGCGCCGGAAATCGCTTATGCAAAATTGGGTACGCTACGGGCCGGGGCGGATATCGCAGCAAACCGCTTGGGCTAGGCAAAGTGCTCTAGGTAAGCTCTTTTCTCATGAACCAGCGGCGGTGAGATGGAGGGTTACGGCCAGGGGCATTTTGCAGTTGGCCGAACGTTTGGTAGCCAAGCCGTGTGTAGAACCGATGTGCCGCCGGGCTGGAGGTGTCAAGCCACGCTGCGTGGCAGCCCATCGCCTGCGCCTTGATCTCGGCTCGTGCCATCAGGACCCGGCCAAAACCCTTGTTCCGCTCGCGATCGGACACCCATAGGGTTTTGATCAACATCCATCCATAGGACGTGCTTGAGGTCAGGCCTCCTATCAAATCGCCGGTGTCATTCCGTATCGTGAGGACAACCGACAGGTTCTTTGATTGCGGTAACTCAGCGCGCAGCGATTGAAGCAGTTCGGCTTCGATCGTGCCAGCCGCATCCCAATCGTCCTCTACGATCGTCAATCCGTTTTCAAGTTTGGAAATCACCGCTGGTGTGCCCACAAGCTGTTCGATTACCCACCGCTGATTGCGGTCAGGATATGGACCTTTGCACCCGGTGCAAGCGTGGTTTCCAACTTTGCCCGACGTCCATCGACAAAGACATTGATGTGTCGCCTGATGGCCGGTGACGTGTCCCTAAGCCGGTCGCCCATGCCCGGCCAACGGGCGTCCAACACGTCGATCAATCCGCTTACGCTTGCGGCCTCGACGTCGACGGCCACCTGAGCGTCCTTAAACAGGGTCAACAGGGCGCGGGGAAGGACCACGCGAATGGTTGAGCTGGCTTTGTTCACCATATGCGACCGCTATGGCGGGACAGCGGTTACTTCGATGGACGAGATTGTGGGCAAGTGTCTAGCAATGCATGCCCAATTTTCGCCCTCGTCGGCGCTAGCGTATATTTCACCGGAGGTCGTTCCGAAATAAATGGCGGCGGGGTTAGTCGCATTCGTCGCCATGGCCTGCCGTAGGACAGTGAGATAAGCGTTCTTCTGGGGGAGACCATTGCGCAGTGCAGTCCATGACCGGCCGCCGTCGCGGGTTCTCCAGACGGCGGCCTGGCCATTGGGGGCGTATCGTCCCTGAGCGTCGCCATTGAGCGGAAAGAGGTACAGCGTTTCAGGATCGGTCGGGTGGACAGCTGCAGGAAATCCAAAACTCGATGGAAGCCCTTGTTCAATACTCGTCCAATTCTTACCGGCATCGTCGCTTCGATACATGCCGCAGTGATTCTGCTGGTACAGCCGATCTGGTTGATCGGCCGAAATCGCGAGGGAATGAACGCATTGTCCGAATTCTGGATAGCGCTGATCCTCGGGGGCGAAATCGGCCCGCGTGCCGGCATTTCTCGGCTCCCAAGATGTGCCCCCATCGCTGGTATGGAACACGCCCGCGGCCGAGATCCCCACCCAGATGCTTTCGGGATCGCTGGGATGACGCACGATATGGTGCAGGATCAGGCCGGCACCACCCGGTTGCCACTCGTTCCTGGAAGGATGGGACTGCAATCCATCAAGGTGAACCCAATGCTGGCCGCGATCATCGCTTCGGAAAAGGCCGGCGGGCTGAACGCCGGCAAACAACCGCCGTCCGTCGAAGGACAAGCTCCAGACTGATTTGACCGGTTCCAGTCCCGCGTCATAGCCCAAGCCTTCACTTGAATGGGTCCAGCTTCTGCCCGAATCCGGCGATACCCAAACCGCCGGGCCGAACCACTCGTTCCCGCCGCCAGCGAAAACCATGCCAGTATGCGGGTCAGCGATGGCGTGATTGATTGGCCATGCTTCGCAGTAGGGGCCTAGAAACGACCAATCATGCGATTTCGGGCTGCCATCGATGATAAAGAGGCCCTTCTTCGTCCCAACCAACAGGCGCGTATCGGTCGACATAACGAACTCTCCCCAGCCGCTGTCCGACCAGGCCAGAGGCCTAGCTCAAAGCATGGCGAGTAGCCTCGCACCGAACGTGGAGCGTGGCAACGTCATCGTAGACGTTGACGCCAACGCCAAATCTGAATGAAGAATCAGGCGTACCGCAGCTGGCCTTGGATCACTCGCGTGCGGCGAAACTAGCTAAAGGCCTGCGCGCGAGGGGAGATGAGAAGGCCGATTTGCGGCCCCAGCCGTTACATTTCTGCGTCACTGAGACTGCCGATAAAGTCGGCGACGGCCCGTTTCATTTTTACGTTGTTTATGGACGAAATACTTCGGGCGATCTCGATGTCGATTGTGTCGAAGTCTCGTTCATTCTCAGGCTGCTCCGTGCCATTTTCCATGGCACCATAGAAGAAATAGGCCACATCGACGCCCAACAACTTCGAAAACTCAAACAACCTGCTGGCGCTGATACGGTTGGTGCCCTTCTCGTACTTCTGTACCTGCTGAAAGGAAACGCCTGCTTCATTCGCAAGTTCAGACTGTGACTTGCCGAGAGACAACCGTGCCATTCGAAGTTTCTTACCCACATGGGCATCTACCGGGTGCGGCTTACGCATTAATCGAACCCTCTTATTTTTCCGAACCTGTTTTGAACTCGCGCAACCCCGCACGCAGCGCGCGACGGCGGTCGATCCGACTTCGCGCATTATGACATAACTGTTGGCCTATATGCCAAGACATCTTGGACAAATTTGTTTGAGCACAAATGTGATCAAAGTGGTGTGACCAATGTCACTGCGAAAAAATTTCATACTGTTTGTAGGGGGTTAGTTGGTGTCGCGTCGTTGACGCTTTGGTGAAAACGTCAACGAATTTCCTATGTTCGTCGGGTATCCACAGGTTTCGCTAATTTCGCTCAACCCCGGTAATGAGGCCCTATTTTGAGCAATAATCTTACAAGTTGCCGATAATATCGTGTCGGCAAGCACCAACCTCGCATAGGCTGCATTTGGTTTTGTTAAGGTTGGGCTTTCAAATGGAGATTGTGAAAATCTAAGTTCCCGAGAAGAAAAAATTCTTCGCGAACCCTGGATTTTCCTCCGTTATTTCTGCCGTTTCCGCAACCGATGAGAATAAATGCGCCGCGGATGGCTCACTCAAGTCGGTAGTTCGCCAGGTCGGGCGAGGGTCAGGGCGTAGATCGGCGAATGCGTCAGGCTTTCGCCCAGGCCTAGGCACTCGTTGATTCGATGATGATTCAAGGCCGCGGAAGGGCAGGCACTAAGCCCATGTCGCGTCGCCGCCAGCATGACATTTTGCCCGATATGTCCAGCTTCGATCAAAACGACGCGGTACGCGTTTGCATCGTCGTACTTCCACATGGTGCGCTCAAACATAGCGAACAGGATGATAACGCACGGCATCTCATCGACCCATTCTTGGCCGCCCAACAACTCTGACGGCTGTGGCGCGTGGTTGCTATCCAAGCGGGCGAGCGAGTGATCGATTGCCGCATAGTGATAAAATCCAGGCTCCAGTCCGCTTATGCTGCGGGCGTAGACATAGGCTTCATAGGGGTTACGCGCGCCGCCTGACGGGGTCATGCCCAGCGGGAGCGATCCAACACAGTTGGTGGTCTTGCCTGTGATTCCCAATCCAGCGAACAAGCAGTCTGAAAGCTGTTCTAACGATACTGGCGCTTGTTCAGCTGAGCGCACAGTCCGTCGTTGGGCCATCAGCTGCAGAAGGTCGTTCCGCTCCAATCCGGATGGCAGGTCGATGCTGTTGGCGTTCGATGGGCCGTGTTCGAGGTAAAGAGTCGGCTGAGGGCCATCTTCCAATTTGGCGCGTTGCAAATCTTCCATCTGCTCCAAAGACATCAACGTTCTGTCCTGAAGGCTGAAATGGAACAGGGCCGCGGGCAAGCCCCACTTCCACCCATCCGCAAAACTGTCTTCGGCCTTTGCCCTGGACGAGCCTTCTTTCGTTATGGCGTTGACCTGGACGAGGTTCTCGATCGTTTCGAAAATGTCGTCCGCCGCCATTAGGGGAAGAAACTCGGCCACCTCTTCTGGTGTTGCCCAGTCGTCAAATCGGGTCAGGAACGCCAGCAGATCGGGACTGCAGGAAAACGTACTGTTTGCCAGGTAGTTGTAGGCGACGACTTCATCGCCGTCGCGCGAAAACACCAACGTCTTAGACGAACGAATTCGCATTGGATTTGCCCGGCTGTAGGTTCGGGCTCCCAGCGACCTGGCATCAAACGGGCTGCTGACAGGGCCCTTTCGATCGTTGTTTCGCATCATGGTAAAACAGCTGAAACGTGGGTTGGACCGCGCCGGCCAACCGGCTTGACGAGATGATTGGACGATCGAGCTTTCGAAAAAATGTCTGCCCATCCTTCAATCCGACGTATCAGATGTTTCATAGCCATCGGGTTCCTTGCGGTATGAATAAGAGGTTGGCCGCCCGACGCGCAGTGGTCTCGCCTTCGGGCGACCCAACCCCGAGGCTGTTAGGCTTTGTTGAACATCATGCCCGGCGTCACGAAAGGTTGACCCTTTTTGCCAACCGGCTTCACCGACAGATCGACCGGACGTGCGCTAGTTTTTGATTTGTCGTTGGTTTTCATGAGAAGTCTCCAGGTTCGAGTTGTGAACGGGATCAGGACGATCCCGACGACTAGAGAAATCCCGAGAATGGGGTCGATCAAGGCAGCGAAAGTCGCGAGATTCGCTGGCGTTGCGTCGTATCGCTGGGCTGCCTGACACTCTTCGATAACCATCATTCGCATTTTTCGCGAATGCTTCGCGAAAAATGCGAATGTGTCGTGTTTTCAGCGTAGCTCAATTGGGGCAATATAGCGCCTTGTCCCAACTGATTGCGTAAAAGGAAATGCGCGTGAGCGACGAACGACTTACCCATTTCTGGCCGGCGATAGAGGCTGACCGCTCCGCTGCCGAATCGTTGGAAGAGCCAGGTGATCCTTCGGAGGATCTTGTGCCCTCCGCAGACGTCACCTCCTATGCAGCGTCCATGCTCAAAAGCCTGCGGGTCATGCTGTCATCTCAACCGCGTCAAGATTTGGACCAATTGAATTACTTGCTTGAGGCTGCTGAGAAAGAAGCTTCGAATTTGTCTCCGCGTTCCCGTCCGCCGCGCTCTCTCAACTGATCTTCTTCGGCTGCGATCGGTTTTACATCCAGATCCAAGCGGCGAACCATTCCCAAAAGCGATCGGCATTCTTGATCGAGCGCGTCAAGAATAATTGGTTCGATCCGTTGGTCGTTGACGGAATAGACGTGGGACCCCCGGATCGCAGTCCGCAATGTTGTGCCTGGCGGGCAGGGGGTGATGACGACGGCGGTCACGGTCGGGCCTATCGGGGTCAGAATATTGGCATGCCCGCCAAGGATTGGGGCAGAGTTGGGTACCCAGCGTAAAACGAGTTGCGTTGGATCCTTGTACCCTACGGCATTAATACCCACGAAATAGAGCAAGTGGCGACGTTCGAGAATGATGCCCTTGTGATCACCGTGGAAGTAAGACCACCAAGAGCCTCTCTTTTCAGACAAGCCGGTCATGCGCCGGAAAGTCGAATAGTCGCCGTCTCGCCTAACGGCCATCATGGAGCGAACAATGCTGGTCGGGTCGTGAGGTATCGCGAAATGGGCGTAGTAGAATCCTGGTGAGACTGATGTTGGGCCGCCCGAAGCGATCAGTCCCAGCGCGTGCTCAATTTCATCGGATGACACAGTTTCAAATGCGCCCGCGGCGCGTTCCTTAGCCGGCGATTCCGACGCGTCAATGAACAATGCAGACTCATCGATACGAAAACACTGGCAAATTTTCCTAAGGTTCTTTTCGTTTGGCAGCGCGGCGCCTGACAGATACCGGTTGAACTGCTGGCGGTTGATTTTCGTTTCGCGGCAAACAGCCGCAATACTGGGCTTGCTGGCACAAAGCTGTGCAAGGTTCGATGCAAAAGTATCGCGCAATGACATTCTGGCGCTTTCCGATACCCTATACGGGCCGCCGGCTACCGATCGGCCGGAACCCATACCTGTCTATGCAATATCCCATATTCAATAGCATATTCTGAGTGTCCCTGAGCCCGCAAGTTTCGGCTCAATTTTGTTGGGGCTAGCTGGCCACGCGTCATTTGCACGGAACCATGGCTGCCCTACCCCCGTAGCGTGGCATCGCCCTGGCTAATGGCGGCAATTCCTCTGCTGGATCCAGAGTCGCGCTTCGACATCGGAATTGGTAAGGTTCTAACAGGCTATGGCCGTCGCCGATGGCACCTTTTTGTTAGGAGTTGAGCGGCGATGCCAGTCCGATCAAAACAACCCACAACGTTAGGTTGATGGTTGGCTTAGTGATGGATGCAATGCAGCTCAATACCACAGACCGACACCTCAGGCCGCCTTTGCCGCAATAGGATAAATTTCTGTCTAGATAGGTGATCGAATAGGTGGTCAGGCCGATTGAATGATAGCCCAATACCCGACCTACGCGGACGTCCAGAACGCGAGCAGTTGTATTCGCAAGCACGTTCATCGAACACCGGTGATGACGTCAGCGTACCTCAACGAGCGCGTAGGTGCCGATCTCCATTTCAAGTGCGAGTGCTTTCAAAAAGCCGGTTCTTTCAAAGTCCGGGGCGCATCGAATGCGGTTTTCAGCTTGGCGAACTCACAAGCCGAAGAGGGAGTTGCGACCCATTCCTCGGGCAATCACGGCGCGGCGCTGTGCTATGCGGCAGTTCGACGCGGCATACCGGCCACGGTTGTCATGCCAACCACAGCCTCCAAGACCAAAAGAGATGCGGTGATTGGCTACGGTGGAACCGTTATTGAATGCGAACCGACGCAAACTGCCCGTGAATCAACGCTGGCAGATTTTGTCGCGAATAAGGGCGGCACCGTTGTGCATCCCTACAACGATTTTCACGTCATCGCGGGGCAGGCGACCTGTGCGCAGGAGTTGATTGAGGATGTCGATGGGCTGGACGCGCTGGTGGCCCCGATTGGCGGTGGCGGACTAATTTCGGGAACCTGCCTGACCGTGTCGGCTAAGCTGCCTGGCACAAAAGTTTTTGCTGCGGAGCCTCAGAACGCAGACGATGCCCATCGTTCGCTCAAGGCTGGGCACATCATCGCTCAAGATGCCGCTGACACGGTGGCCGATGGATTGAAAACGTCAATGGGAGATTTGACGTGGCACTTCGTCTCGTCCCACGTGGAGGGCATTTTGCTTGCTGACGAACGGGAAATCATAGAGGCGATGCGTCTGATTTGGCAGCGGATGAAAATCGTCGTTGAGCCCAGCTCCGCCGTTGCGTTGGCGGCGATTTTGAAGAACAGTGTGCTTTTTGCAGGGAAGCGGGTTGGCGTGATCTTGACGGGCGGCAACGTCGATCTCGATCTGCTTCCCTGGCAGTCGCCATGAGCAGATATCGCAGTCTAGCGCAGACACAGGGCCGAATTTCAAGACAATCCGCAAAATCCGCGTTCACAAGTGCCGTGGCTTGGGATGCGAAATTCTAGCGCATTTGTTGTTTTATTAAAGTGCTCTTCTTTTCCTAAAAATTGAACTATTGAATATTTTCTTTCGAAGCGACTAGCTGAACGATATTTTTAAGAAATCGGTGCTGATTGAAAAACTGATTTTGTTAGGCCTACCCTTTAGTAAGCGGCAGCAATGGCTGAAGTTTTTTGTTCAAAATGTCGAGCGAGCTGATCAGCACGTTTGATCGGCGATTCAGTGCTTTGTAGAACTGCAAAAGTGTCGCGCAGCACTGTCATTGTGCGACGTGGTCGCTCAAATGGTATAGGCCTAACCTATGTGGAGACGTGCGGGAACATGATTGAACGATTGAACATCGTATCGCCGACCTCGCTGCGTGCGGCTAGGGCCATCGCCCATAGGGCTGTTCAGTATCCAACACTTGCCGCGAGAGCAAACTTGGCGGCTAGAACGGACGACAGTCATTCGAACTTGGGGTGGGACTCGACGGCCGGGGCGTTTGTCTCACACCCGATCGAAGGTCGTGCGGGCAAATGGTCGGTAACTGTTTCCCTAGCCCCACTGACCCTTGCACTGACAGATGGGAACGGAAATCAGGAAAGGTTTGAGCTAGCCGACAAGTCGGTCCGGGAGACCGATGGTTGGTTCGACTCTGTTTTGGCGCGCGCGGAACTCAAGCAGATATCCGGAACCGCACTTCCGTATGAACTGCCGGATGAAGTTAACGGGATCGCGCGATTCGAGCCGGCCAATCTGTCAAGCGAACTCGACGTTTTGGCCGGATGGTACGGTTTGGCCGATCGCCTTCTTTCTAACGTTGCGCATGGATTGGCTGGGGTCTCGCCGGGACCCAGTGCGGTCCGCTGCTGGCCGCACCATTTCGATATTGCAACCTATGTCAGCCTGGAAGCCGGCGATTTCGAAACCGCGCGTGGGATAGGGATGGGCCTCTCGCCGGGGGATGAAAGCTATGATCAACCCTACTTTTACATCAATCCATGGCCCCACCTCCCGGCCAAAGGCTTGCCGGACTTGCCGCCGCCCGGTCATTGGCACACCGCCGGTTTCGTTGGGGCGATTGCGACAGGCGAAGAAGTTTTATCTCTTCCGGACATCGAAGATGGCATGACCACCTTCCTCTCCGGTTCCTTTGAGTTGGGCCGTAAGGGGCTGGACATTTAACTCTTCTATCGGCCACCTCAGGCCGTGACGTTCGGGCAGCGGCTTTGCTAGTCTGCGCCAACTAATTCGGAGCGGCTCGGTCTAGCGGCCCGTTTCAAAACAAAATAAGGGATGCCAAAGATGAAAACCCGTGCAGCGGTCGCATTCGAGGCTGCTAAGCCGCTCGAAGTTACCGAGGTCAATCTTGAAGGTCCGAAGGAAGGCGAAGTCCTCGTTGAGATCAAAGCGACCGGCATTTGCCATACGGATGAATTCACCCGATCCGGTGCCGATCCTGAGGGTGCGTTTCCCGCAGTTCTTGGCCACGAAGGCGCGGGCATCGTAGTCGATACGGGACCTGGCGTAACGTCAGTCAAGAAGGGCGATCACGTCATCCCGCTCTACACGCCGGAATGCCGCGAGTGCGAATACTGCCTCAACCCAAAAACGAATCTTTGCCAGAAGATCCGCTCCACCCAGGGGCAAGGGGTGATGCCCGACGGATCCTCGCGTTTCACCACACTCGATGGCGACCAGATCCTCCACTATATGGGCACCTCGACCTTTTCGAACTTCACGGTCTTGCCCGAAATCTCAGTTGCGAAAGTCCGAGAGGACGCGCCGTTCGAGAAAATCTGCTACATCGGCTGCGGTGTCACCACCGGGATTGGCGCGGTCATCAACACGGCCAAGGTCGAGCCCGGTTCGAACTGCGTCGTCTTCGGCCTGGGCGGCATCGGGCTGAATGTCATCCAGGGGCTCAGGCTCGCCGGCGCTAACATGATCGTCGGCGTTGACACCAATGCGGACAAGAAGCCGATGGCCGAACGGTTTGGGATGACCCACTTCGTCAATCCCAACGAGGCCGAGGGTGACCTCGTCCCCTATCTCGTCGATTTGACGGGCGGCGGCGCCGACTACAGCTTTGAATGCATCGGCAATGTCACGACCATGCGCCAGGCGCTGGAGTGCGCCCACAAGGGCTGGGGCGAATCGATCATCATCGGCGTCGCGCCGGCGGGAGCGGAAATCGCAACCCGGCCCTTCCAGCTGGTTACAGGGCGCGTCTGGCGCGGCACGGCGTTCGGCGGCGCCCGGGGCCGGACGGATGTTCCCAAAATCGTGGACTGGTACATGGACGGCAAGATCGAGATCGATCCGATGATCACGCACACGCTTGCCTTGGGTGACATCAATTCGGGCTTCGATCTGATGCACGAAGGCAAGTCGATCCGGGCGGTCGTGACCTACTAATCCGCCACATGGAAACAGTATCGGAGAACAAGGCGTTCGGCGGCGTCCAGGGCGTCTACCGTCACGCGGCGCAATCGACGGGCTGCGATATGACGTTTGCCGTCTACCTGCCGTCGAATGCCAAGACCGAGAAGGTGCCGTGTCTTTGGTACCTTTCGGGGCTGACCTGCACCCATGAGAACGCCATGACGAAGGCGGGGGCCCAGGCCTGGGCCTCGCAGGCTGGTTTAGCGCTGGTCTTTCCGGATACCTCGCCCCGCGGTGAGGGCGTTGCCAATGACGATGCCTATGATCTGGGGCAGGGGGCCGGCTTCTACGTCGATGCGACGCAGTCTCCTTGGTCGCCGCATTTTCGCATGTATTCCTACGTCACCGACGAGTTACAGCGCATCGTTACGGCAAACTTCCCGATTGCAGACGATCGGCAGGGGATCACCGGCCACTCGATGGGTGGCCATGGCGCCATCACGCTCGCGCTGCGAAATCCCGAACTCTACCGGTCGCTGTCAGCCTTCGCGCCGATCGCCAATCCGGCGGCGAGCGACTGGGGGCGCAAGCAGCTTTCGGCCTATCTCGGCGACGATGAAACGGTGTGGCAGAACCACGATTCTTCGATCCTGCTCCGCGGCAAAGGATGGGGCTCTGACTTGCTGGTCGATCAGGGAACCGAAGACGAGTTTCTAGGCTTGTTGAAGCCTGAAACTCTTGCGTCATCGATTACCGATTCAAAGACGCCTGCCACACTTCGTATGCAGGCGGGCTACGACCATTCATACTATTTCGTCGCCAGTTTTATGAGTGACCACATCGCCTGGCACGCTGATCGCCTTTAGGAAACGGCAACGCGAGGTTCAGAGCCTCCTGCGGCGCAGGCTGACCGGGCTCATGTCCGTATTCTCAAAACGCCTTGGGTAAAGCGTTCCCGACGAAGTCGAGATAACCGGCCCAGAGTTTTGCCAGTGTCGGCCGAACTCTGGGCGCGGGAGCAGGTATTGGGTGGTGAGGCTTGCGTGAAGGCCCGGCCTATGCGGCCGAGCGGACGGTTGAAAGAAACTTATCCATCTCGGAGCGTAAGTCTTCGGCTTGGCGCGAGAGTTCTCCGGATGCCGACAGAACTTGCGAGGAGGCCGAGGCAGCATCTCCAGCCGCCTGTGACACCGTTTCGATGCTGGCCGTCACATCTTGGGTGCCTTGGGCGGCCTGCTGCACGTTCTCGGTAATCTCCCTTGTCACGGAACTCTGTTCTTCGACCGCTGCGGCGATCTGTCCGGCACCATCGTTCAGGTCGTTGATCGTCCGCGTAACCGAGTTGATCGATTGCGCCGACTTCTCCGTGGCGCGCTGGATCGCTTCGATCTGACTGGCGATTTCCGATGTGGCGGTCGCCGTCTGGGCAGCAAGCCCCTTGACCTCGGACGCAACGACCGCGAACCCCTTGCCGGCTTCTCCAGCTCGGGCGGCTTCAATGGTTGCGTTCAAGGCTAGGAGGTTGGTTTGGTTGGCAATATCGCTGATGAGGTCGACGATGACGCCGATCTTTTGTGCGGCGTCGGTCAACGCTTGAACCTCGCCAACGGTTTGTTCGGCTTCGCCTTTCGCTTCGTTGGCCTTTTGGGCACTGCCTTCCGCCTGCCGGCCGATTTCCTGAACCGATGCTGACATTTGTTCAGCGGCCGATGCGACAGTCTGGACATTGACAGTCGCTTCCTCGGATGCGGCGGCGACGGCCGTCGAATGGCTCGTGGATTTCTCAGCTGAGACGGACATCGACTCTGCTGCGGATTGCAGCTGCGTTGCCGCGCTCGACACCCCCTGGATGATACCGCCGACGGTAACCTCAAACCTCTCAGCCAGATCGTCGAGCATGGCTTTGCGCTCTATCTGGGATTGCTCGCGTGACCGTTCGGCTTCTGCCTCAAGCTGATTTGTCTTTATCAGGTTTTCCCGGAAGGTTCCGAGCGCTTTGGCCAATGCCCCTATTTCGTCGCCACGGTTGCCAACGCTGACCTCTTGCTCCGTGTCTCCGGACGCCAACGTTTCCGTCGCAAACGCCAGCCGTCCGAGTGGCGATGAAATCAGTGTGTGGTTGAGAAAACCGAACAGGATGGCAAGGACAACCAAAAGGCCGCCACCGACAACCGAGGCTTGGACCGCGCGGTCTAGGGCTGCGTCTTTAATGGCCAGCATGTTTGCGCTCTGCGCAGCTGCGTCCTCGGCAAGCGCGTCAAAGGCATCGAACAGCCGACCTAAACTGGCATCACCTCGGCCAGTTGTTTCCATGGCACGCGCCAGGTCCACCGTTAAAGGTTCCCGCATGTAATCGAATTGCACCTGTGTGTGCTCTTCCAGCCATGATTTCCAAGCCGTTCGGATGTCCTGGATATGAGCGACAAAGGCGCCGCCAAACTGTTCCCCTTTGGCTTCAAGCGTTTCAATGTCAGCTTCAATGGTTGTCGTGATGGCGTTTGTCTGCGTTCTCATTGCCTGATTGCCGGTCAGAATAAAGGACCGTGCCGCCAGGACTTGGATCAGGATGTCTGCTCGGAGGACTTCGACTTCGCTGACAAAGCGATTGGCGCTGTACATCTTGTCTGTGGCTTCGCGGCCCTGAGACACACTCAGGAAAACCAAAACTCCCGATAGCGCGGCGATTAGCGATAATCCGATGAAGGCAAAGGCGCCTTTCTTTGATACGGACAGGTTGTTGATCATAATTGCCCCCAGTTACGCAAACTAGATTCCGGCGCTGGTGCGCCGTTGAAGCTCGGTTAGATTTATCTCGACCGTCGCCGCGCCGATCGCCTCGCTACCGTCTTCGCTTGGTATGCTGAGGTTCAGTTGCGCTCGCCAGATCTGACGGTCCTCATCCCATTCAGCTTCATCTATGAAGATCGCGTCGGGCCCTACTGAGAAAGTTTGCTGGTATTTTGCCTCGTCGCCCTGCCAATAGTCGCTAGACGTCGCGCTTTGGCCGACATTCAGACCTTTTTCATCGACAACGAAAATCTCGGTGTAGAGACCTATGGAGCCTGCTTGGATTCGCGTCAGATAAGACGAGAGCGGGCTCGAGAGCGTTGCGGCGATGAGCGGTTGATCCTCCGTCCCACGCTCATTGCGCCATTGCTGATCCAAGGAGTCGATGGCGTTCTGATCGAGGTCGGCATGGCGTTCGGACTGTACCCGAACCGACATGTTCACGATTGGGTTGGAAAGCCACTGGCGGGTCTGTTCAATGAACTGGGCGTCGATCAGTCGATGCGGATCGGGTACGTCAGTCTGTGCATGGGACCCTGTTATCGGCCCCAGAAAGAGGGCGACAACGTAAAGCAATAGCGTCTTCCGTCTGGGCACGGATGCCTCCTGCGCTCGATTCATACTTGCGATTAGTATTCGCGTTAACATTGAATTCGTTAGAGCCCAGATTGATTAATTCCATCCTAAGTCGGTGTCGCTTCGCTGACGTTTTTTGGCTATTGCAACGCCGGCCCGGCATTGACTTGGCAACTCGCTAAGAATCAACCAAGCCCGCATTAGAAATCGACTTTGACATCAACATTGTTGCGGAATACCCCCTCGCGCTGCGACTGGCAGCGACAATCTAAGACTCACGGCCCCAGTACTCACGGCCCAGGCATCGCCGAATGGGACGGTATCAATTCGTCATCAGGAATATGGGTGACCACGTCGCCTGGCGCGCGGATAGACTTTAGGTAGCTGGATCAGGCAGATCAGAGCCTTCCGCGGCGCCCGTTGAACGTTCAGTCAGGCGATCAGCTTTCAGGTGAAAACTGTGAGATGAAAGCGATCACGTCCGCAATCTGTTGGTCCTTACGCAGGCCGGCAAATGCCATCCTGGTTCCAGGGACATAGTCGCGCGGCGCGGCCAGAAACTCAGTCAGCACGTCAGCATTCCAAACCAGTCCTTCCTCGCCCTTAGCGATCATGGCGTCGGAGTATTTGAACCCCTCGGCCGTCCCTGCCGTTCGACCAATCACACCATTCAGATTGGGACCAACCTTGTGCTTGGCGCCGTCGCCAGCTGCGTGGCAGGCCTGGCATTGCCGAAAGACTTTTTCGCCGGCTGCCAAATCCTGGGCCATTACAGAGCCCGACACACAGGCAGACGCCAGGAGCGCCAGGGCGCCAAGACGGTATTTGACCATGCGAACTCACCTTTCCATCGTGATTTGGAGGCTGGCGTTGACGATCCCCGCACTTCGGCTAAACGCGGGACATTCACGCAGTGATACCACGCCCTAGTTAATGGCGTTGATAAACGCGGCACAAATTCGCGTCAGTTAGCTGTGCGATGAAGACGCGATTAAAAGGCGATTCTTCAACTATCTTGTTAGAAAAGCACCATTAACGTATGCAAAAAAGAGATACTGGTCATTGCGAGAACGTCAAATGCGGGCGCCGGACTGGCTGAACAGACAGCATGCTTCTCGCACGATCTTAAATGGAACTTTCTGCCCCTGTTGCGGCAGAACACCCCGCGGTAACTCTGCGACAATGGCCTGCTCTCGGCTCGCTGCGTCGTACAGGAACACGTCGCTTCCTAAGTTCTCGACCACTTCGCACGTCAAACTCAGATCAGGTGTTTCGTCCGTGTCGGCGAATACCAGATCCTCGGGCCTGACACCGAACAACGCCTTGCCAGGCTGAGCGGACGATGGGTTTCGAGCCGGTGCAGCGAATTGGAGCAAGCCAAGGGCCGGCACATCAACCAACAAGTGTTCATCGCCACCGTTGCCGAGAATGGTGGCCTCCAGCAGGTTCATCTTTGGTGACCCGATGAAGCCGGCAACGAAGTCATTATCGGGATCCTCATAGAGATCGGCCGGCGTTCCGACCTGCTCGATACGCCCGTCGCGAAGGACGACAATCCGCGTGGCCAACGTCATCGCTTCGACCTGGTCGTGGGTCACGTAAATGATCGTGGCGCCCAGTTCGCGGTGAAGTTTCGCAAGCTCAATCCGCATCTGCACGCGCAGTTCTGCATCAAGGTTGGATAGTGGCTCGTCGAACAGAAAGACCTTCGGATCGCGCACGATGGTGCGGCCGATCGCAACCCGTTGCCGCTGCCCACCCGAAAGCTGCTTTGGCTTGCGATCCAGATAGTCTTCCAGTTGAAGGGTCTCTGCCGCCTGCCGAACGCGCACCTCTCGGTCGACTTTGGGAATACCGGCCATTTCGAGCCCGAAGGCCATGTTCTCATGAACGGTCATGTGCGGGTAGAGGGCGTAGGACTGGAAAACCATAGCCACGCCCCGGTCGGATGGCTCGACGTTGGTTACATCCAGCCCATCGATGTGGATCGAACCGTCAGAAACTTCCTCCAGCCCCGCGATCATACGCAGCAACGTCGACTTACCGCAGCCGGAGGGGCCGACGATGACGATGAACTCACCCTTCTCGACGGCCAGGTCTAAGGGTTCGATCACGCGAACGGCGCCAAAGGATTTGCTCACCTGGCGGAGTTCTGTCACGGCCATCGGCTATTCCTCATGTGCCCTTACTTGACCGCGCCTTCGGTCAGCCCGGTGACGAACCACCGCCCGATCAGCGCAAACACCAAAACCACGGGCAAAATCGCCAGGCTGGCACCGGCCAGCAGAAGCCCCCAATCGACCTGGTATTGGCCGATGATCCCGGAAAACCCGACGGGAATGGTGCGTTTGGCGTCCGACAGAACCATGACCGAGGCGAAGACGTATTCCGTCCACGACGTGACGAAGGCGAAAATCGCCACGGCCGCGATGCCGGGGGCGGTGAGGGGGATCATGATCCGCCACAGGACAATCAAGGGTGGCCCTCCATCGAGCCGGGCTGCCTCCTCGATCTCCGACGGGATCGAAGCAAAAAACGACCGCAACATCCAAATGGCCAGGGGCAGGGCAAAGGTCACGCTGACGATGATCAGGGCCAAACGCGTGTCCACCAGCCCCAGCTTGGCGAACATCCCGAACAACGGGATCAGCACGACGATCGATGGAAATGCATAAGCCAGCAGGATGATGCGGTAGTAGGTTTCCCGCCCCCTGAACCGCAGCCGAAAGAACGCGTATCCCGCCGGGATGGCCAGCACCAGCGTGATGAATGCCGACGCCCCCGACACCACCAAGGAATTGATCAGATAGGTGCCGTAGTCCGAGGAAGACAGCAGCTTTTCATAGTGCTGCAGGGTGAAGGATTGGGGGATCATCGTCGGAATGCGGGCAATAATCTCCTGCGGGAGCTTGAAGGATCCGGAGACGACCCACCAGAACGGCAGCCCGATCATAGCGGTGAAAAACACCAGGCCGGCGACCAGCGCGGCGTTCCATCTCAAACTGCGCCTCATCGCTCTTCCCCGGGACGGGCAAGCGCGCGCGTGGCGATGATGGCAAATGACATCAACAGCATCGTTGCCAGCACGGCAATCGAGGCCGCCTCGCTCATGCGATAGCCGCGGAAGGCGGTCTCGTAGATTAGGACGGGCAGGGTGCGGGTGCCGCCGGCCGGGCCACCGGAGGTCATAAGCCAGATGATGTCAAACACATTGAACGACAGCAGGGTCCCAATTGTCAGCAACACCGTCAGCGTCGGTCCCAGCAAGGGCCAGGTTATGCGCGTGAAGCGCCGGAATGGGCTTGCTCCGTCGATCCGGGCGGCCTCGTACAGCTCGGACGGGATCCGCGTCAGGCCCGCCAGCATCATCAATGCGATGAACGGAAACCATCGCCAGGAGTTGATGAAGACCAGCGTGGCAAAGGCTGTCTCCGGCGTTGCGAAGAACCCCATCGGCCGGTCTAGCAGGCCGGACTGGATCAACAGCGGATTGACGATTCCGCCCGAGGTCGAAAACAACCAACGCCAGATCATCACGACCACGACCGTCGGAACGATCCAGGTCAGGATGATCCAGGTGCGCGCGATGCGGACGCCTGGGAACTTCTGGTGGAGGATCAGGGCTGCAGCCAGCGCAAGCACGGTCTGAACGACGGCGTTCGCCACGACCCAGACGAGGCTCAGTCGCGCCGAACTCCAAAACGCGCCGTCGGTCAGCACATAGCGATAATTCTCCAAGCCGACCCACGTGCCTTGCGTGCCAACGCTGCGAACATTCTGCAAGCTCAGCATGACCGCCGACAGCAGGGGCCAGGCGAGCGTCGCCGCTAAGAAGATCAGCGCCGGGGCAACGAAAAAGGCCGCAAGGACTGGGTTTCGTGCCACGACGCCGACCTTCGTTTGATGATCAGCGCGACAGGTCGGTCATGCGCGCCTGACCCTGGGTGACCGCCTCGGCCGAATCCATGCCGGTCACGACAACGCTTTGCAGCGTTTCCGCCAGCACGTTCTGGCCGGAAATCGCGGCAATCGCCGGGAACACACGGCCCGAGGTGAAGCCGAACAGCTTGCCGTTCTGGCCATTGGCGATGATCGCTTCGATCTGATCACGGTATTCCTGAACCATCGGATCGTTCCACAGTGACTCCGCGGTGGCGCCGTCCGCCGTCACCGGCATGAACAAGCCCGGCTCCATGTTCAGGAAGCGGCCATAATTCTCCGGCTCGAGAATGAAGCGGATGAACTCTTTGGACGCCTCGCGCTTTTCCTCTTCCGCCGACAGCAGCATCACGGCGTTGGCATAGGCGATCGTCGCGTTCTCGCCGCTTCCGTCCTTGGTCGGGATGGCGGCGACGCCCAGGTCGCTCGCATCGCCCTCGGCCTGGTTCTCATAGGTTGAGATTACGGTGAACTGCATGACCATGCCGCAGCTACCCGAAGCAAAGCAGGCCTCGGCCTCGCCCCAAGTCCAGGACGGCGCATCGGGCGGCGAGTACGCCATCATCGAGTTGTAGAACTCATACGCATCGACGGTTTCGGGATTATCGAACCGAAGCGAGCCATCCTCGTTATAAATTTCCGAGGCCCCACCATTGACCATGATCGAATAGACGGTCTGATCAGTATATAGCTGCCGGTTCGCCGGTAATCCCATGCCAAAACGGTCGTCGGTGGTCAGCGCTTCGGCAGCGACGCGCCATTCTTCCCAGCTTGAAGGAACTTCAATACCGGCTTGTTCAAAAACGCTTTTTCGGTACCAGAGATTCATCGTCATATTGTAAAGCGGAACAGCCCAGACGCCGCCATCATAGCTGTAGGCTTCAACCGTGCTGTCCACGAAGTCATGCTTGCCGTCCAGCTCCTCAACGAAGTCCGCGACCGACGTCAGGGCCCCGACATCCTTCAAGATTGGCGCGAAATCGGGAATGGCAAACAGCATGTCGGGTCCGGTGCCCGACGCAAAGGCGGCCGGCGCCTTCGCATAGATTTCGCCCCAGTTCTGCGGTTCCTGACTGACTTGAATATCGGGGTTCTGCGCGTTGAATTCGTCAATCAGTGTTTGGATCCGGTCGACCCGATGCGGCGGCTGTTCCATGTGCCACACGGTCACTTCCACCGGGGCGGCGATGGCTGGGATGGGCAACAACAGCAGGGACCCTGCCATCAGGCTTTTCACGGTCTTCTTCATCTCACTCTCCCCCTTCTGACTTTGATCTAGAGATGCCGGTTTCTCGCGCGGTAGCGATCGACCAGCGCTTTGTTGACCTCCTTGGCGCCAGGCATGTTGGCGCTCAGATAAATCGGCGGTTTGCCGTCTTCGGCGAGGTGGTGGGCCGCCTGGGCAAAGACGGCGTTGATCAGCGCGGCGCCGATCACCGTCGAGGCTGGGCCGGACTTTAGTTCCGTCCCGGGCAGGCCGACGATTGCGTCGCCGGGCGGTATTCCGTTGTCGATGGTGATGTCCGCCAGATCGGCCAGCTTTTCGCGGCCATTGGCGCTTGACGTCGAATAGGCGAGCGAGGTTATGGCGATGACCGTGCAGCCGATTTCCCGGCCGATACGCGCAGCCTCCAACGGGGCGGCATTGACACCCGAGTTGGAAATGACGAACAGAATATCGCCCATCTCGATGCCATAGCGGTCGAATATCGGGCCCACGACGCCCTCAGTCCGCTCCATCGCCGTCGAGGCCACCGCGCCTTCGTGAAGCATGGTTGCCGTCGCAAGGATTGGGACGGCCAGGGCCAGCCCGCCGGCGCGATAGTGAACCTCTTCAGCCAGCGTGTGCGAATGGCCGGTGCCGAACACGTAAACCAGATTGTCGCGGCGGGCCGCCTGAACCACCGCATCGGCGGCGGCGCGCACCGGCTCGGCCGCCCTTGTCTTCAAGTCCGACAAACGGTCGCACAGCGCGTCGAAATAGGCATCGGCAACTTGATTCATTGCGCGGACTCCGAACCGATGGACAGCTTGATCTTCATGACAAAGGCATCCCCGCGATAGGTCGATCGGACGAATTCGATAGGGATGCCATTCGCATCGCGGGTCAGGCGGGTTTGGCGCAGGATGGGGTCGCCGATCGGCACGTGCAGCGAAAGGCTGGATTCCTGATCGGCCACCGCCGCTTCCAGCGTCTGCTCCGCCGTCGCTGGCAGGATGCCGAAGTGCGTTTTGAGGTTTTTGTAGAGCGAGGCCTTCGCAAAATCCGCTTTTGACAATAGATCGGGCGTAAGCCGTGCATCGATCTCCGTACGCTCAAGCGCAACGGGGGTCCCATCGGCCAGACGCACGCGGGTCAGACGATAAACATTGGCCAGCGGCGGCAAGTCCAGCGCCCTGGTCGCTTCTGCCGTGGCCGGTCGGCGCTCGGCCTCCACGATAATGCTCGAGGTCTGCCGGCCCTGCCGCTCCATTTCCTCGGTGAAACCCGAAAGGGAAGAGAGTTCCTGCTGAATAACGGGCGCGCTCACGAACGTTCCTTGCCCGACGCGCGTTTCCAGCATCCCGCGGCTGGTCAGTTCTTGTAGCGCCTTGCGGGCCGTCATCCGGCTGACGCCCATCCGCTCGGCCATCGCCCGCTCGGACGGGATTTGGTCGCCGACCTTGAGCCGTCCGACCGTAATGTCGGATTCGATCGCCGATGCAAGCTGACGATAGCGTGCCTGAAAGGGCTCTGGCATGGGCGCCGTTCGTTCCTAGATAGCTCAACCGATAACGGTATATACCAACCAGCTAATGGTATATACCACTATGCGCGTTGGCAATCGCTTTTCGTCACCGGACAATGTCGATGGAATGTTCGGTACGCCTGATCAGTCAGCCGATCAGTCGGTCGCGGTAGTCCAAATACCGTGCCCGAGCGCTTGCCCAAGTGGTGCCGGCGTTTGAGGAAGGTTCAAACGTCTGGCGGACCGTCTTGGCTCGTTGCGATGCCGCGCCGACGCTGTCGTGATGGCCAAGCGCCGTGGCTGCCAGCAACGCGGCGCCCTTTGCGCCGAACTCCGACCCTTCCAGGATGCCGATCGGACAGCCGGAAATATCGGCAATCATCTGGCACCAGACCGGACTGCGGCTCCCGCCACCGGTCAAGACCAGCGGCGATCCGGTGGGCAAGGACAACAACTCGATCAAGTCCGCGATGGCGAACGCGACGCCTTCATAGACCGCGCGCAGCAAATCGGCTTGATCATGTCCTGCATGCAGGCCGCAAAACTGCGCGCGGGCATGCGCATCGGCCACCGGCGCGATAATGCCGCTTTCGCTCAGATAGGGCAGGTAGGTGACCCCATTCGCCCCGGCCGGGACATTGCGAACCGCCTCCGTAACCTGGCCAAACGGATCCGCCTCTTCGGTGATGTTCGGCGCGAAAGTGCGCAGGGCCCAGTCCAGGTTGAGCGTGCCGGCGACATTGACCATTGACCGGTACCAATGCCGCTCGGGAAGCGAAAACAACAGCCCCAGATCCGGCGGGGTGAAAACCGGCTCGTCGTAGCAGACGCCCACCATACAGGTCGTGCCGAGTATCCCAGTTGCGGCCCCAGCCGCTAGCCCGCCGGCACCTATGACATTGGCAATCACATCGCCTGCACCGGCAACGACTGGCAGGCCCGCCTGCAACCCAGTCCGTGATGCAACGTCGTTGGTCAGATGCCCGGCAACATCCTGCGGATCTAAGATCTCCGGAAACCGATCTGTCAGAGACCCAATCCCAAACATCTCGAACAGCTCCGGGCTACGCGCCTGGTTCCGAGCGCTGCCTGGCAGAACCGCCGACTCGCTTCGATCGGCCGCCGCCACGCCGGTTAGATGCATCCGCAGAAAATCTTTGTACGTCAGGACATGGGCCGTTCGATCCAGCGTCTCCGGTTCGTGCCTGTTCAGCCAGGCCAGGACGGGCAGGGTGCATCCTTGCTGCAAGGCGGAGCCGGAAATTGAAAAGACATCCGACAAGAAGAAAGGCCTTTCGTCGATCAGCCCATCGATCAACGGTTGGCTTCGACTGTCTTCCCAGTTGATTCCGGGTCGAACTGCGACACCTCGCGCATCGACCAGCCAAGCACCGACCATCGCACCGGATATCCCGATCGCACGAACCGCTCCTGGATCGCCGGTCTTTTCGGCGGCCTTTGCGATCACGTCAAACAATGCATCCAGACAGGCGGAGGGCTCGGTTTCCACCCAACCGGGATGGGGACGGCTTAGCGGTGTTCGTTGGCGAGCCAGGGAAACCTGGTTCCCATCCACATCAAAGACGGCTGCCTTCAACACAGACGAGCCCGCGTCAATGCCCAGGAATAGGTCGCGCATGAAACTGGGGATCCGGTAAATCGGGACTCAAGGGGTAATCAGGATGATTCCTTAACCTCGATCACCGTCGGTTGGAAAGCCAGGTCTGCCTACCGGCGCACGTTGACGGTTCTTAGTGCCTTAGCACGCGGCCCGTATCCGCATCGGTTCTTTCGCCGTCCCGCATCGCGATTCCGCCATTGACGAGAACATGGGCTATGCCGGTTGCATAGCGGCGGGGGTTTTGTACATCGCAATGGCTGGCGATTGCGTCCGCATCGAACACGGTAATGTCCGCATGCAGGCCGACGGCAAGTTGCCCCCGGTCCGTCATGCCAAGTCGATCGGCCGGCAAGGACGTCAGACGGCGGATGCCTTCTTCCAGACTGATGACACTTTGTTCCCGCACATAATGCTGCAAGAACCGAGCGGCCCAGCCATAGCCGGACAAAGATCCGATATGGTGCTTCAGGCAGCCATAGGGCGCCAGAGCCAATGTATCGGAAATCACGGCGCAATCCGGTTGCTCCAGCGCCAGCGAGATATCCGCATCGGAGAATGATTGTGAGGTCCACATCAGATGGGTCATGTTCTCCGCTTCTTCGAGCAGCAGATCCATGGCGGCGTCATAGGGATCGAGCCCGCGTTTGGCCCCGATTTCGGAAAGCGGCAGGCCCACCAAATCCGCATTCTGTTCTGAGTGCATCAGGACGATCTTGTCCCACTTGCCGGCGCTGACCAGCCGCCACATCGGACGGGGATTCCGCTTGATGCGCTGGCGGGTGTCGGCATCCTTCAGGCGTTTGGTGACTTTCTCAACGCCGCCTTCTTGGGCCCATTGCGGCAGAATCGCCATGACGCGGGTGTGCGACCAGTCATGGGGGATGACGTCGAAGGCGACATCGACGCCGTGACGCCGGGCTTGTTCACACATCTCAATGGCGTGGGCCATGGCATAGTTAGGCGCACCGAATTTCGGCTGAATGTGCGAAATTTGCAGCCGCGCCTCGGCCGCGCGAGCGGTCGCCAGCGCCTCGCCAAAGCCGAGGTCGTAGAACAGGTCCCGGTTGCGCACATGAGTGGCGTAGAGAATGTCGTGACGCGCCGCGATCTTGGCCAAATCGGCCAGTTGGTCCGGCGAGGCCAGACTGCCGGGCCAATATTCCAGCCCAGTTGAAAAGCCCATCGCGCCGCCTTCGATGCTTTCTTCCAGCAGCTTGGCCATGGAATCCATTTCGTCTTCATCAGCTGGGCGAAGCGCATCGCCCAGTATGGCCCGATGAATAGTCCCATGACCGACGAAGGCGGCGACATTCACGCCCAGCGGCGTCCGGTCGAGATGGTCGAGATAGTCGCCGAAGGATAGCCAATCGACGTCCACAGCCCCGTCGGTAAAGCCGGGGGCCATCAACTCCACATCGGCATGGCACCTGGCCGGTGCGCAGGATACCCCGCACTGGCCGACGACTTCAGTAGTAACCCCCTGATGAACCTGGCTTTCGGCTCGGCCATTGGCGGCCAGGGTGAAGTCCGAATGAGTGTGCAAATCGATGAAGCCTGGTGAGACGGCCAGGCCACTGGCATCGAGCCGAACGTCTACATTCCCCTCGATGCGCCCGATCTCGACGATGCGCCCGTCCTTCACACCGATGTCGGCCATGGTTCCGGGCTTTCCGGTCCCATCGATGACCCGGCCGCCTGCGATCACGACGTCCAGCATGGCTGCCATCCTTTCTCAATACTTGGCTTCGCCATAGACCAGGTCCGGCAGCCAGAGGGAAATCTCGGGGAAGAAGATCAGGATCAGCAGGCCCAGCGAGTAGGCGATGATGAAGGGCAGGACCGCGACCGAGACTTGCTCGATGGTGATGCCGGAAATGCGCGAGGCGACGTTCAGGTTTCCGCCCAGCGGCGGCGTCAGGAAGCCGATCTCGCAGGTGATCACGGTGAACACGCCGAACAGCACCGGGTCCACACCCAGGCCCGTTACCAGCGGCAGAAAGACCGAGGTAAACAGGATGATCTGCGCCAGCGATTCCATGAAGGTGCCGATGATGATGTAGAAGATTCCGATCAGGATCATCACCACGACAACGTTGCTGGTCCACGAGGTGATCGCTTGCTCAACCGCTGTCGGAATGTCGTAAAAGGCCGAGAGCTGACCGAAGGCCAAGGTCGGGGTCAGCAGGATCAGCAGGCCGGCCATCAACGCCGTAAAGCGCAGGCACTCGATGATCTTGCGCACCGTTAGTTCGCGATAGACGAACGTCCCGACGAACAGTGCATAGAAGACGGCGACGGATGCGGCCTCGGTCGGCGTAAAAGCCCCACCATAAATGCCGCCCAGGATGAGCACAGGCGCACCGATGGCCCATTTGCCCTGCCAGGCCGCGTCCAGAAAGGGTTTCCATGTAAACGGCTCACCATCCCCGCCATAACCGCGCCGGCGGGCGATGATGTAGGTCGTGATCATCAACAGGCCGGTCACGATGATCCCTGGCAGGACGCCGGCCAGGAACAAACGCGGGATCGAAGTTTCCGATACCAGGCCGTAGATGATCATTAGGTTTGAGGGCGGGATCAGACTGCCCAACGCGCCAGCCGAGGCGGCGATGGCCGCGGCAAAGGGGACGTCATAACCCTCGCGCTTCATGGCCGGAATGGTCACCGACCCGATGGCCGCCGTCGTCGCCGGCCCGGATCCGGACAGCGCCGCGAACAACATGCAGGCAAAGCAGGTCACTAGCCCCAGCGAGCCGCGATAGGCGCCCACCAGGCTGGTGGCGATCGAGATCAGCCGGTTGGCCATGCCGCCCACTTCCATCAACCGCCCGGCCAGTACGAACAGCGGAATGGTCAGCAGGGGAAATGGCGTCAGGCTCGTGTACCCCGTCTGCGCCAGAAGCGTGTAGGGGATGTCGATCATGAACAGGGCCAGGGCCGTGGTAAGGCCCACAGCCGCGAACAGCGGCATACCCAGGATGGTGAGCACCGTGAAGACGATGCCGAGAAGAACCAACTCGTTCATCGTGGCAACCCGGTCTCGATATCGATGTCGTGTTCAGGACGCATGCCCGGCATGCTGCGCATCCCGTCTTGCGCCCACAGCACATAGATCTGGATCAGGCGGGCCAGCATCAGCGCGTAGCCGATGACGATGATCGATTGGGGATACAGCTCGTTGATGCCCAAACTGGGCGTCCGCGAGGTGAACTTCCAAAGCACGCTCAGATAATCGAAGCCGACCACCAGCATGATCACCGAAAAACCGGCCCACATCGTGTCGGCCAGGATGATGATGGCCTGGGCGATCCGGCGCGGAAACAGCATGACGCCGGCCATGATGCGGATGTGGAATCGCTCGCGGACGCACAGGGAGGCGCCCATATAGACGGCCCAGACCATTGCAATCGCCGCGACTTCCTCGCTCCATTGCAACGCCGTGTTGAAGCCGTACCGCATGATCACCTGCAAAAAGACGCAGGTGGCGACAACGCTCAAACTGACGCAGCAAATGGTCTCTTCGAGGTGGCGTTCCAGCCAGTGAAGAGCGCCCATGTCAGATCAATCCGGAAAAACGGGGAGGGCGGCGGAGAAGTGCAGAGGAAGCCAATCCCCGCCGCCCGTGGTTTACGCTATTCAGCCGCCGCTTGAATGGCGTTCACCAGATCGGTGAATTCCTGCCCACGATCGGCCGCGAAGGACTGTTGGACCTCCTGGGCCGCGGCCACAAACGGCGCGCGGTCGGGACGGGTCATTTCCATGCCGCCTTCGCTCGACAACCAGCCGCGAATGCCCTCGATTTCTTCAAGCTTCAGCGCGGTGTGATACTCGCCGGCTTCAGCGGCCGCCCGCAGCACGGCATCGCGTTGTTCATCGGTCAGGCTGCTCATGAACCGGTCAGAGGCGAAGACCGGTGCAAAGCCCGCGAAGTGGTCCAGGATAACCAGATGCTTGGCGAATTCGTAAAACTTCATTTCTTGGATGACGGAGGTGCCGTTATCCCCGCCATCGATGGTGCCGGTTTGCAGCGCCGTCGGGGTTTCCGACCAGGCAAGCGGCACCGGCTCGGCGCCGAACGCCTCGAAGGTGGCCAGCATCACTTCGTTCTTCGGCACCCTGATCTTCAGCCCTTCCATGTCGTCCATCGTGTTGATGGCGCGCTTGGAATTGAAGAAGTCGCGATAGCTCGGGCCGCCGAACGTCAGCAGGTGGACGCCGGTATCGGCTGTGAGCTGCTCGCGAATCTGATCGCCAACCGGGCCTGAGGCAACGGCGACCAGATGGTCGCTGTTCTGGAAGATGTAGGGCAGCACAAACACGTCCATCAGCGGCCAGTGCGGCGAGACGTTGTTCTGGCTGATGAAGTAGGCATCGACGGTGCCGAGCTGCAGCGCCTTGAAGGCGTCATCTTCCGTGGCAATCTGGGCACAGCAGCGCAGTTTCACATCGATCGTGCCGTTGCTGTATTCCTCGGTCAGCTCCTCGAACTTGGTCGCCAGATCGCCGTAACTGGACTCCAACGGCGTCGCCCATCCGAGGTTCAACGTGACGTCAGCGGCATGGGCGCCTGCGCCAAGTGCGAGGAAAACGCTGGCACTGGCCAGGATACTTTTGACACCGTTGTGCATTGTAGGGCCTCCGGTAATTGGTTTTTTCATAGGTCAGCATATGGCTGGGCAGTCATAATCGATAATTGAAACTCCGGCGGGATTGATGCCTAATGGGCATCATGAAAACAGGATTGCGCCGGCTGCACTATTTTCTGGTTTTGGCTGACGGTCTGAACTTCCGTCGGGCGGCCGATCAGCTCGGCATGACCCAGCCCGCCCTCAGTCGTGCGATTGCTCAATTAGAGGAAGAACTGGGCGTACCGCTGTTCGAACGGAACAACAGGAATGTCTTGCTGACCGAAGCGGGCGCGGTGTTCCGCGATGGCTGCCAACAATCCCTTAGTGCGTTGGATCAGGCAGTAAGCCGTACACGAAAAACGGCCAATGGCGAGGCGGGCACGCTGTCAATCGGCTATACGGACATCGCGATATCCGGTCGGCTGCCCGGAATCGTCCGGTCCTTCCGAAGCACCCACCCTGATGTCGCCGTTGGCCTGCGCCAAGCCTGTACCCAAGTGCAATACGATTTGCTGCGCTCCGGCGAGATCGATGTCGGGTTTGTGACGGGACCCGTTGATTGTCAGGATTATGAGAGCGCAGCTGTCCAGGGTGACCACTTCGTCGCAATCTTGCCAACACAACACCGGCTGGCCGGCCAGCGATCAATTGCCATCGCCGATTTGGCTGATGAACCTTTTGTCTTAGGAACCGAGGATAAGTGGTTCTATTACCACAAACTTCTGTACCGGTTTTGCCGTGAAGCCGGCTTCGTCCCCAACGTCGTGCAGCGCGCGCCGGATACCCAAGGCATTGTCGGACTAATTGCCTGCGGCATGGGCGTGACAATCCAAACCGAGAACCTCAAACCCTATGGCGACGAGCGCGTGCGCATGATTCCAATAAGGGATTGCGACCAGTGGGTTGAAACCCAGGCGGTTTGGAATCGAAAGGGTTCCCGCCAGGCTGTACACCGCTTTATCGACCATGTCGGATCGCTGGTCGACTGCGGCCGTTCAACGAGAAACGCGATTGATGGCAGCGAGCTTCCGCCCTATTCCGCCGCTGCGGCGGCGTTGCTAGGCTGACCTGCTAGTCCATCGACAATCCGGCGTCCCGTTTGGCTGTCAAAGACGTGCGTTGCGCCCGCCCCAATGGCAATGCCGAGCGGTTGTCCTTCATCGAAGGCGTGCTTGTCCGACGAGATGACCGAAAACGGGACATCGTCGCGCCGCAAGTGATAGAGGCGACCTGAGCCGAGTTCCTCCGCGAACTCGAAGGTGGCACGCAATGAGCCGTGCTCGGGTGGTGCCAGCGTAGCGACTTCAGGGCGGATGCCGACGCTGACCGGCCTGCCTTGGTGGCCGTTTGAGAACACCGCGCCGAGGGTAAGCCGGGCGCCATCCGAAAGCTCGATGGCTCGACCATCCGTGGCGATCCGGCCGGAAAGGAAGTTCATTGCGGGCGATCCGATGAAACCGCCGACATAAACCGACTCCGGCCGCTCGTATATCTCTTCCGGAGTTCCGATCTGTTCGATCGTTCCTTGATTCATGATCACAATACGGTCTGCCAGTGTCATCCCCTCATGTTGATCATGAGTGACGAATACTGACGTTGCACCGATCCGGCGATGGATGCGCCTGATCTCGTGGCGCATTTGAACGCGTAGTTTTGCATCCAGGTTCGACAGCGGCTCATCGAACAGGAAGACTTTCGGTTCCCGGATGATCGCACGGGCCATGGCAACGCGCTGGCGTTGTCCGCCAGATAACTGACCCGGCTTTCTATCCAGAAAATCGGTCAATTCGACCAACGCGGCGGTCTCTCGCACTTTCTCCAAACGCTTGGCTTTCGGGACACCCGCTACTTTCAACGCATAACCGATGTTGTTCGCCACGGTCATATGCGGATAGAGCGCATAGTTCTGGAAAACCATCGCGCAGCCGCGCTCGCGCGGCTCAAGCTCGTTGACCACTTTATCCGCGATCCGAATTTCGCCGGCCGTGATAGCTTCCAAACCGGCGATCATACGCAGCAGTGTCGATTTTCCGCAGCCCGAAGGGCCGAGGATCACCACAAATTCGCCGTTCCGGATCTCTAGATCGACCCCGTGGATGACCTCGTCGTTACCATAGGACTTTCGAACGTTCCGGATAGAGATGTCGGCCAAGTCGGTCTCCTATTTGTCGGTATTAATAAGTCCCCGCACGAACCATCGCTGCATAACGATGACCACGAGAACGGGCGGCAGCATGACGATCAAGGTGCCCGCCATGGCCCAATGCCAATTGGGGATGTCGCCGCCGGTGGTGTTTTGATTGGGGACCATGCGCGACAGCTCAACCGCTGCCACCGCATAGTTCGGGTCGGTGATGATCAGCAGAGGCCACAGATACTGGTTCCAGCCGACGACGAACATGATCGTGGCGAGCGCCGCCATATTGGTTCGCGATAGCGGGATCAGCACGTCCCACAGAAAGCGAAAGGGGCCGGCGCCATCCATCTTGGCGGCTTCTACCAGCTCATCCGGGACGGTCAGGAAGAACTGGCGGTATAAGAACGTGCCCGTCGCGGTGGCGACCAGTGGCATGATCAGTCCAGTATAACTGTTTAGTAGGTTCCAGTTGAGCGTCAGCTCGATTCCAGTAAGCGCGTTGAACAGCCAGGAAATGCCGATGATATCGAAGATCGTTTGGAAGGGCGAAAGCGCGTTGGCTGCCACGGCGTAGGTCGGGACGATCCGAACCTCCAACGGCAGCATCAGCGTGATGAACACCATCCAAAAGATCGGCATCCGCAGCCGGTGATTGAAGAACACGATGCCGAAGGCCGTAAGAGCCGCGATCACGATCTTGCCGACCACCACACCTGTGGCGAGGATAATCGTGTTGGAAAACTTCGTCCCGAAATCAGCCTCGGTCCAAGCCGCTTGTAGGTTGACCCAAAGCTGATCTCCCGGCAGCAGCTTCGCCGGAATGGCCATCACGTCCGGAAGGGTCTGACTGGCGGCAACAAAAGTCAGGTAGATGGGCAGGGCCAGGATGATCAGGCCCGAAAACAGGATGATGTGGGTTGTGATGTTCAACCAGGGTGCGCGTTCGATCATCTTGTAACCACTCAGCTGTAGTGCACGCGCCGCTCGATGTAGCGGAACTGGACGAAGGTCAGCAGGATGACCAGCAACATCAGGATGATCGACTGGGCGGCCGCGCCGGAATAATCCAGCCCGCGAAAGCCATCCTCATAGATCTTGTAGACCATGAGATCGGTCGCTCGGGCGGGACCGCCAGACGTCATCGTGTCGACGATGCCGAAGCTGTCGGTGAAACTGTCGGTAATGTTGATCACCAGCAGGAAGAAGAAAGTCGGCGTCAGCAGTGGCAGCTGAATGTCGAACATCCTGCGCAGCGGCCGTGCGCCGTCCATCGCTGAAGCCTCGATCAATCCGCGCGGGATCGACTGCAATCCCGCCAGGAAGAAGATGAAGCTGTAGGAAACCTGCTTCCACGATCCGGCGATGACGACCATGAACAGGGCATGATCGCCGTTCATGATCGGGTTCCAGATCTCGGGAAAGGCATAGTTTAGGTAGCTGGCGACCCCGGCCGAGGGGTTGAAGATAAAGCGAAAGGCCAGGCCAACGGCTGGGGCGGCGACGGCATAGGGCCAAATCAGCCCCACCCGGAAGAACTTGTATCCCCGCAACTGCCGATCGGCGAAAAGCGCCAGGACCAGGGCCATGCCCATGGCTAGCGCGGTGGTGGCGAGCGCGTAGACGATCGAAACCCAGACAGAGTCCCAGTAGCGGTCATCGGCCAGAATGGTCTGGAAATTCTCAAACCCGACCCACGTGTTACCGCCACCCCAAGGCTGTTCGAGCGTGAAGGCCCAATACAGCGCCTGGCTGGTCGGCCAGTAAAAAAAGACGAAGATGATCAGCAGCTGTGGGGCGACCACAAGCGCTGCGATCCAGTTATTCTTGAAATACGCTCGACGCATAAACGCGGCTTCCTCAACTCCGAGTGCCCGGCTCTGAAATCAGGGCCGGGCACGGTCGGATCTGGCCGTTAGGGCAGTTCTTTGCCGCTGTAGGTGCGGGCGAACTTCGCCAGGATGCCGTTGCCGCGTTCAACTGCGGTGTCGAGCGCTTCCTGCATGGTCTTTTCACCTTGCAGGGCTGCCTGGACCTCGTTCACCCATTCGCTGCGGATCTGGATGAAACCACCAAGACGGATGCCGCGGGTCAGCGGTCCCGGTTCGGTGTAGGTGAGGGATTCCAGGGCGATCTCGCGACCTTTGTAGGGCGGGTTGTCGTAAAAGCCCTCGGCCATCAACGCATCGAATCCGGTTTTCGTCACCGGAATGTAGCCGGTGTTCGCGGACCAGAACTTTTCCGATTCAATCGTCGCCAGGAATTTCAGGTACTCCGCGGCGCCCTGATATTCCTCGTCGGACTTCTTCGATAGCACCCAAAGCGAGGCGCCGCCGACGACGGTATTCATGCGCTCGGTACCTTCAAAGACCGGGATCATCGTCACATCCCACTGAAAGTTGCCATCTACCAGGTTGGTCACCGCTTGGTGGGAAGCGATCGAACCGAAATAGTGCGTGCATTCGCCCTGGCTAAAGCTGTCGCGGGAGTTCAGGCCGCCCTGGCTGGTGCGGATCTCAAGCAGGTCTTCATCAAGCCAGCGCTTGATGTTTTCCATATGCTTGACGTGCAACGTGGTGTTGTAAACCAGCTCGCTGTCCAACCCATCATAGCCGTTGTTGTTGGTCGCGATCGGAATGCCGTGCGCCATGGAGAACTGCTCCAGGTCGATCCAGGTCGACGGGGCATAGGCGTATTCGCATTCCTGGCCGGCCGCGTTCAGCGCCACCAGCGCTTCTTCAAACTGTTCCCAGGTTTCGGGCGGGTTTTCGATGCCAGCGTTAGCGTAGTGTTCCATATTGAAATACAGAACCGGCGTGGACGAGTTGAAAGGCATGGAGAACAGCTCGCCCGTCGAGGAGGCGTAGTAGTTCGCGATGCCCGGGAAGTAGTCGTCCCAATCGATCTCGATGCCGAAATCGGCCATCATCTGGGATACGGGATAGAACTCGCCCGACATCATCAGATCGGCGGTTCCGGCGTCATAGGCCTGGACGATCGTCGGGTGCTGGTCGGCGCGGAACGCGGCGATGGTGTTTTGCACGGCGTTGGCATAGCCGTCCTGGCCAATGCAGACGATTTCGTATGTGTCCTGGCTGGCATTGAAACGGTCGCAGGTCTGGGCGACGACGTCGCCGAGCTGGCCGGACAGGCCGTACCAATATTCAAACTTAATGCGCTCTTGCGCAGTGGCGGTGCCTGCGGCTGCGACGGCAGTCATCGCAATCAGGCTGGCTTTGAGGATCTTCATCAAGGTCTCCGTTGGATCGATCACGCGAAGGCACGCGAACGGTCCAACGGGTACAGTGCCCATATCTCCGCTAGACTGCGGCGTTGCGAAGGTTTGGCTATCCTTTGACTACGAATTGATGACGACGCTGCGTCAGTTCTGCGATGGCCTACAGGGCGCTGTTGCCATCGAGATAATTGTCGAAATGGACCAGCGTCTGCTCCTCATCGCTCAGCACGACGGCGATTTGTGCCGGTCCGAACAGCCGGTCCGCTTGCACGGGTTCTGTCTCGCCGTTCTTGAGGGGTATCGAAACATTATAGTGACTGCCCGCCAGGGTCGTGAACGGGATGCCGTGCCACAACGCGGTCGATGTGTAGTGGACATGCCCGGCAATCACTTGCCGCACATTGCGCCCCTTAAGACAGGCGGCCAGTTCGGCCCCGTTTTCCAGGATGATCCGGTCGACCGCCGTGTGAAGCGGGTTGGCATGATGATGCACAACGACGATCACCGGTCGGTCCCCGCTTGAATCGAGCTGGGCTTTCAACCAGTCCAGTTGTCCCGGTTGCACAAACCCGCTGACTTGTCCCGTCTCCGCGCTGTCCAGCAATACTACCCGCTGATCCTTCGCGTCGATCACCTTGTCGACATACCCGGTCTCGCCAACAAGGTCGGCGCCCATGATTTCCAGGAACGTCGCCCGGTCGTCATGATTGCCGATTGTCATGTGCAGGGGAATTTTCAGTTCCGCTAGAATATCCTGCAAGTTCTCGTAGGCAGCCTTATCCCCCTGATCGGTCAGGTCGCCGGCCAGCACGCAGAAATCCGCATCTCCGTAGCGCTCATTGACGGCCTCAATCCCCAGCCTTAGACGATGGCCCGTATCCAGGCCCAGCGACCGCTCTCCCTCGGCCACAACATGAAGGTCGCTCAAGACCACGAATTTCAGCATTACTGTAACTCCCAAAAGTGCTATCCGTGCGGCGCTGGTAGACTGGTTCGGTGACGGCTACCAAACAGCCGGATTACAGTTTTTGGAGATAGTGAGATTCGGGTCGCGTTGACGCGAATGGCCGTCAAGGATTTGCGGCTCTACCGATTACGTGAGCAATTGGAGAATTCGTTCACGGAATGTTTTGGCGCTTGTTGTTTGGCTTTCTCCAGCGCGAGCGCTATTGGCGAATTCCATTTTCGCCAAAGCGCATGATATGGGCCTCACCCCAAGTCAGTGTGCGTGTTTCGCCTTCAGCCGGAATGGGAAGCGATGCATCCTGGCGAACGGTGATTTGCGATCCATCTTCGGCGCGCAGGTGGACCAGAGTTTCGGCACCCAAAGCTTCGGCATAACCGACCGTCGCCGTCAGGACGCCAGTGTCGGAAATGCGGATGTGTTCCGGCCTTACGCCGATGCGGCCTTCCTGTTCGCCCAGCAGTGCACCGTCAATGAAGTTGGTCGGGGGTGAGCCGATGAACCCTGCTACAAACTCTGTTGCCGGGTTGGCGTAGACGTCCAAAGGCGCCCCAATCTGGTCGGCCACCCCAGCATTCATCACGATCATACGATCCGCCAGCGTCATCGCCTCGACCTGGTCATGCGTGACATAGAGCGACGTTACGCCAAGCTCGCGCTGGAGCGCCTTGATCTCCAAACGCATCTGCACCCGAAGTTTGGCGTCGAGGTTCGAGAGCGGTTCATCGAACAGAAAAACCGCGGGTTTCCGGACAATGGCGCGGCCCATGGCAACCCGTTGACGTTGACCACCCGACAACTCACGCGGCTTGCGTTGAAGATAGGGCTCTAGTTGCAGCAGCTTGGCGGCGCTCTGAACGCGCTCGGCGATTTCCTGCTTTGGGGTTTTCGCGATTTTCAGCCCGTAGGCCATGTTGTCGAAGACCGACATGTGCGGGTAGAGCGCATAACTCTGGAAGACCATGGCAATATCGCGGTCCATCGGCTCTGTATCGTTGACCTGTCGACCACCGATTTTCACCTCGCCCGACGTAACGGTCTCAAGGCCCGCTACCATCCTCAGTAGGGTTGACTTTCCGCATCCCGACGGACCGACGATCACGATGAACTCGCCATCTTCGATATCGATATCGACACCGTGGATGACATCGGTTTTGCCAAATGACTTTTTGAGATTATTGAGCGTGACGGTCGCCATTTAGAGCGTGTCCTAATTCAAGAAAAGAATGACCCATTGCGGCTGCCGGGGCTGCATTTCCGACGCACATGCGTTCACCGTCCGGCCACTGTTACGAAACACCGTGGTTTACTCATTTCTCGCTATCCACCAAGCCGCGGATAAACAGCTTCTGCATCGCGACAACAACGATCACTGGCGGCACCATCGCCAGGATCGAGGTCGCCATGATGGTCGGCCAATGGGCGAAATCGTCTCCGCTGGGAAACATCTGTTTGATACCCATGACGATGGTGTTCATCTCGGGATCGGTCGTGATCAGAAGCGGCCAAAGATATTGGTTCCAGCCGTAGATGAAGAGGATCACGAACAAGGCGGCGATGTTCGTCCGGCTCATCGGCAGCAGAATGTCGAAAAAGAAGCGCATCGGCCTTGCGCCATCGACACGTGCCGCTTCCGCCAGCTCGTCCGGAACCGTCATGAAGAACTGCCTGAAAAGAAACGTTGCGGTCGCCGAAGCGACAAGGGGCAGGATCAGGCCGGAATAGCTGTTCAGCATCCCGAAACTCGCGATCACTTCGAAGGTTGGCACGATCCGCACTTCGACAGGCAGCATCAATGTCAGGAAGATCAACCAGAAGAAGATGTTTCGCCCCGGAAACCGGAAATAGACGATCGCAAAGGCGGATATGAGGGAGATGGCGATTTTCCCGACCGCAATCCCGAGCGCCATGATCATTGAATTCATCAACATGGTCGCAACGGGGGCATTGACGCCGGACGTCAGCGCGCGTGCGTAGTTCTCAAAGAACTTGTCGCCCGGCACCAATGGCATGGGGGGGCGAACGATATCTTGTTGATCGACAGTGGAAGCGACGAAGGCCAGCCAAATTGGAAAAAAGATGAAGGCGATGCCGACAATCAGCCCGAGATGGGTGAACAGCAAGCCGGCTCCACGCTTTTCAACCATGCCGTCTCGATTGGCCATCAGTAGTGCACTCGCCGCTCGATGTACTTGAACTGGATCACGGTCAGCAGCGAAACGATCACCAATAGGATCACGGACTGCGCGGCTGAGGACCCCAAATCCTGACCGACGAACCCGTCGGAGTAGACTTTGTACACAAGGATGGTTGTCGCTTGTTGCGGACCTCCGCTGGTGATCGTGTGAATCACGCCAAAGGTCTCAAAGAAGGCGTAGATGATATTGACGACCAGCAAGAAGAATGTGGTCGGGCTAAGCAGCGGCCAGACGATGGTGCGAAATCGGGTCCAAAACCGGGCGCCGTCGATCGCGGCGGCTTCGATCACCGATTTCGGGATGGCTTGAAGGCCCGCTAGGAAAAACAGAAAATTATAGCTTATTCGACCCCAAGCGCTGGCGACGACGACAAGGCCCATGGCCTCGCCTTCGTTCAGCACATGGTTCCAGTCGTAACCGAGAAGGCCGAGATACCAGGTCACGACGCCAACGCGCGTGTTGAACATGAACAGCCACAACACCCCGGCGACCGCCGGTGCGACCGCGTAGGGCCAGATCAGCAGGGTGCGGTACACGCCGGATCCCTTGATCAACCGATCGGCTAGTACGGCCAGGTAAAGCGCCACCCCCATCGAGACAACGGTAACGAGGATCGAGAAGATCGCGGTTGTCAGAAACGAGGCTCGGTAAAACCGGTCTGACAGCAGGAATTCAAAATTTCCCAGCCCAACCCATTTCATCGACAGCCCGAACGGGTCGGGGATGAACAGCGACTGCCAGATCGCTTGTCCGGCTGGATAGAAGAAGAAGACCGCCGTAATCAGAATCTGCGGCAAGACCAGCAGTAGCGGCAACCAGATGCCTTTAAATCTAACGCGTTTTTCCATCTGCGTGATGGGCCGCCCCGAAAACGCGGGGCGGCCCGGCTACTCTAACCGTTAGCGCGCGGTTTGTTCGAACCGGCGCAGGAGCACATTGCCGCGTTCCACAGCACTGTCGAGCGCCGCTTGTGCGTCTTTATCGCCTGACCAAACGGCTTCGAGTTCTTCGTCGATAATGCCGCGGATCTGGTCAAAGGAACCAAGACGCAGGCCTTTTGAGTTCGCGGTCGGCTCTTTCGCGGTCATCTGAATGACGGCGATATCCGTACCCGGATTCTCGTCATAAAAGCCCATGTCCTTGGTCTTTTCGCCGGCTTCCAACGTGATCGGCAGGTAACCGGTATCCTGGTGCCATTTGGCCTGAATATCGGCCGACGACAGGAAATCCATGAACGCTGCGACACCGGCATACTCGGCCTCTTCATGGCCTTCCATCACCCACAGCGAAGCGCCGCCGATGATGGTGTTCTGCGGTTCCGAGGCAACCGCAGCCCAATAGGGCAGGGGACGCACGTCAAACTCGAACTCCGCCTCGGCCTTGATGCCGGCATAACCTGCCGACGACTCGGTGAACAGCGCGCATTCGCCCGCACGGAAGTTCGCACCGCCTTCGTTCCGACGACCGGCATAAATGAACTTTCCGTCCTGGGCCCACGCACCCATGGCCGAGATGTGCGCCACTTGCGCCGCGCCATTGAACGCCAGTTCCGTGTCGGTCCCGGCAAACCCGTTATCTTGGGTGGCGAACGGCGTATCGTGATAGGCGGAGAAGTTTTCCAGGTGGATCCAGCTCTGCCAGGCGGTGGTCATCGGACAACCGACACCCGCCGCTTTCAACTCATCCAGAACGCCGCCGACATTTTCCCACGTGGACAGATCGACGTTCGGATCGATCCCGGCTTCTTCAAGCTTGTTGCGATTAACCCACAGAACCGGGGTCGAGGAATTGAACGGCAGGGACAGCATGTTTCCGTCGGGTGAGGTGTAATAGCCCTTGACGGAACCGATGTATTTGGACTGGTCGAACCCATCGCCCATAACTTCGTAGACTGGTTTGATCGCGCCTTCGGCCGCCATCATCGTGGCCGTGCCCACTTCAAAAACCATCAGGATATGGGGCTGTTCGCCAGCGCGGAACGCGGCAACACCTGCGTTCAGGGTTTCTGAGTAGTTGCCCTTATGGCTTTGCACCACCGAGTAGTCGCTCTGGCTGGCATTGAATGTATCGACCTGTTCGGCCACGAGTTCACCTAGGCGACCTGTAAAGGCATGCCAGAATTGAATCTCGGTCGCTGCATAAGCAGCCTGAGCCGATCCCAAGACGGCGGCAGCAGCGATCACCGATGTAATTGTCCTCATACTTTCCTCCCTAACGAAATGTTCGCCCAACGACCTGTCGAATCGTCCGTCTTCGGATTGTCTGTCTAGGGCCGCAGAAGCTGACACTCACTGATATGAGCTTGTTACCATAGCCGGGTTTTTCATAGCCTGCCCACTAAGAAGTCGGGCAAACTGCTGCTTTGCCAGCGAAAGCGAGTGGCGGCACGTTGTTTGGATTTGAACGAGCCTCGAGTTCCACTGTCTCCTGCAATGCCTGGATGACATGCTCACGCGGCACGAAACACGCTGTGCCCATTTGGATCAGTGTCGGCGAGGATCTCATTGATTTGCCGATGCGGCCATCGGTTCCAGCGACAGCGAATTGGCCGTGGCGCTCTAACTCGCTTTCTTTCGGAACCCTTTCAACCGCAATCCATGGCTGCCGCCGGCATAAGCTGAACGGTGCCTGTCGTCACGACCCGCCCGTCATCGCCTTTCACCTCAAACCGGCAATGTACGAGGCGGCCTCCGGCCTCATCCGCGTCAATCGAAACCACGCATCCTTCAATCGAGTAGGTGCCGCCGACAGCGGCGACGGCCGTGTTTCTGAAGCGCAGCCGGCGGATGTGGACGGGTGCATTAAAAGCGCGCGAGGCGGCCTCAATGCACCAATTACCCATCAGGAAGCCCGGAACGATGATGCCGTCGATCTCCTGGCTTCGCGCATAGGCATGGTCGTAGTGATAGCGGTGATAGTTGCGAATGGCCGCACAGAACATCACCACATCAACGCTGGTAGGGTGTTTGACCAGCCTGACCAGCGCATCGCCGGGTTTGGCTGTGTCGATTGTTAAGGCGGAGTCAGAACAGTAGCTGTTCATAGCGTTCCCGCACCACTAACTGTCCTGACGGGTCGCGATACTCGGTCTCCCATTCGGCGATCACGAACTGGCGGGTTTTGCCCTGCTTTTCGGTGAGCGATGTGAGGGTGCGGACACCGCTCAACCGGTCGCCGACCCTCAATGGGCGCAGCCACTCCATCTCGACGCTGCCGCCCATGGTCTGCCCGGTCCCGACCATCGGCCGATGCTCCTCGACGGTGCCGTCCTCAGCCATCTGCAAAGCCGATGCAAGCGGTCTGGTGGCGCCGTAATAGAGCATCGGCGGCACGATCGCGCCGGCCAGGTCATGCCCCGGCTCTGGCAGGGCATAGCGTGGGTTGTCGTCGCCCGAGGCGGCGATGAAGCGCCGGGCCTCGCTGGTCGATATGGGGTCGCTTTCAAAGGTGATCGTGCGGCCGACCCAGGCCATGACGTCCGGCGTCAATAGGCTCACGGTGCGTCCCCCTCGGGGTCGGCAAAGCGAGGCTCGCGGCGCTCGGCAAACGCAGCCAAACCCTCGCGCACGTCGTCGCTTTGTCCCGCTGCCATCGCCAGCCAGTATTCCATGGCATCGGCTTCGGGCACGCTTTGGTACAGCGTTGTTTGTGCAATACGCTTGTAGGATCGAAGGGAAAACGGCGACAATTTCGTCATCGACGCCGCCATGGCCAACGCGCGGTCGACGAGCTCGTCATTCGCCACGATGTCATTGACGAAGCCGAATTGATGCGCACGGGCGCTGGTAAGCGGCGCGTCGGTCATCACCATCTCGTTGACGATTGCGGCCGGCAGAAGATGAGGCAAGCGCGCGGATTGCCCGGCAATGGGAACGATGCCGAGCCGCGGCCCCGGCACCGCGAACGTGGCCTCGGGTGTCGCAAGGCGGATGTCGCTCGCGATGGCCAGGCAGAACCCGCCAGCATAAGCCGCCCCGTTTATGGCAGCGATCACCGGCTTCATCGTGTCGCGCGGTCGCAGGAACACGCGCATATGCTCTTCTTCGTAGAGGTGGCCAAGATCGCCCGGTGCGATCGCCTTGATGTCGTGGCCGGCGCAAAACGCGGTGGTGCCGGCCCCGGTCAACACGATGGCGCGGATGGAGTTGTCAGCGTCAGCCTGATCGAACGCGTCGTGCAACGCGGCGATCATCTCAGGGGTCATCGCATTGCGTTTTTCTGGCCGGTTGATGGTGATCAGCGCGACGCCGCCCCGGGGATAGCCGATCTCAATGGTTCCGTCTGTCATCCGGCGCGTGCCTGTCTTGGATCGACTGCCTGATCATTGGCCGGCCAATCTTCCAGCTGTCGCGCCAATTGCTTGCGCAGCACCTTACCGCCCGCATTGCGCGGCAGCGCATCGACCAGGTGGAATTCGGCGGGCACCTTTGGCGCCGACAAGGATTGCCGGCAATAAACCATCAAGTCGGCGGCTATTGTTGCCGGGTTTGCTGACGGGGCAGGGACCACGCAGGCGGCCACGATCTCGCCCAGTATCGGATCGGGCTTGCCGACCACCGCCGCTTCGACCACTGTCTTATGGACCGACAGGACCGCCTCGATCTCCAGCGGCGAGATGTTCAGCCCGCCCCGGATGATCATGTCGGACGTGCGGCCGGACAGGAAGATGCGCCCGTCGGGGTCCACATGGCCGATATCCTGGGTGTAGATCCAGCCCTCACGCACACGCTGGGCGGTTTGTGTTTCATCATTGAGGTAGCCGGCCATCAGCGTCGGCCCCCGCAGGGTGATCTCGCCGGTTGCGCCAGCGGGCAGCGGCGCGCCGTCATCGTCACGCGCCACCGCCTCAAAGCCGGGGGACAGCCGGCCTACCGACCCCACATGGTGTGGCGCGTCCGCGCGTTCGACAGCCGCGCCCGGAATCTCCGTCAGACCGTAATTGGCGATTACCGGCGCATCGGTGAAGGCGCTGAAACGGGCGATGTCATGTTCGCTGATCGGCGCGGATGCAGTGTAAAGCGCGCGGAGCGAGGACACGTCGAACGAGTCCCGGTCGTCCAGATTGAGGATCATGAGTGCCATGGCTGGCACCAACGCAGCGGTCGTCACTCTGTGTGCATCGATCGCTGCCAGCGCCTCGCGCGGACGGAATCTTTCAAGCAGAACAAGCTCCGAACCGGCATACAGGGCGGAGCCGGCGCTGAACATAAGGCCATAGATCGTATGAAAGGGCAGGGCGCCCAGAACGCGATCCGCAGGCGAAAGCTGCCATGTAGCCAAAAGGGTTCGGTGCAGTGCCTCGACGCTCGCCGCGGTGTGAACGATGGCCTTGGGCTGTCCCGTCGTTCCTGAACTAAAAAGGATAACGGCCGGCTGATCGTCTTTTGTGCTGGTCGTCGCCGGTGCTGCCGGTGGTTCGACATCATCCGGCATCCACCGGCGGACGCCGATGCCGTTGGATTCAAGCTGGAAGCAGAAAGTCGATGGCGTCGCCGTCTCTGCCGCGCGACTGCCCACGAGCGCGTGGGTCGCGTCCGTGCGCGCCACATAGTGGGCACGCTCGTGCTCAAGACTGCTGGGATCGCCGACAGTCACCACGGCATCAACCGTCCGCAACGCCCAATAGGCAATGACCGACTCGGCGCAAACATCGGGCAGGAACAGGACACGGCTCGTCGATCCGATCCCATGCTTGCGCAGCTGTGCGGTAAGCGCGTCGATCTCGGCGCACAGATCCCGGTAGTTCAGCGACACACGTCCGTCGCGCACGGCAAGTGCCTCGGGTCGTTCCTGTGCGTGCCGCCACAGGCGGGCCGCAGTCGGCGTTTGCGTCGACGCGCTCGGCAAATCCCTCGCTCCGTTCTCTTGCAGTCAGGGCGAATGCATCCATTCGCGCCGTTCTATTGACATTAGCACCAAAAAACGCCCATTCTCAATACTGGAACATATGTGCTGTATATCGGAACATTCGTTGGGAGATAGCGATGCTCAAAACCGTTGGGAAACTTGCCTTAGCCGCCCTAACCGCTTCTGCACCCATTATGGCCAGTGCCGCCGATCCGGCGCCCACGACGCAGAAGATCATCGACCGGGGCACGCTGTTGTGCACCGGTCACAATGGCAGCTTCTTCGGCTTTGTTGAGGTCAACGATCGCAACGAATGGAAGGGGCTGGATATCGATATGTGCCGCGGTCTTGCCACCGCGATCCTCGGCGATCCGGACAAGGTGCAGATCGTGCCGCTCAGCTGGGCGCAGCGCTTCCCGGCGCTCCAGTCCGGCGATGTCGACCTTATCATCAAGGCAACAACCTGGACGATGGGCCGCGACACTGAACTGGGCCTGCAATTTTCAATTCCTTACTTTCTCGGCGCCGCCCAGTTCATGGCCCATTCCGAACTTGGCGTGACCGAAGCCGCCGAACTCGATGGCGGCACGATTTGCGTCGAGGCTGGCACGACCATCGAGCGTATTGCCGGCGATTTTCTAAGCTCGAACGATATCGAGCACACCATGGTGTCTTATGAGAAGGGTGCCGAACTGCGCGCTGCCTATCTGGCCAAACGCTGCGATGCGTTCGCCGGCTGGGGGCCCAACCTGGCGGTGATCCGGGCGACCGAAGTCGATGACTCAGAAGCGCATGTGATTCTGTCGGACCAGCTCTCCACCGACCCAATCTCAGCCGCCATGCGCCAAGGCGATGAGGAGTTCGTCGATCTGGTCAACTATCTGATCGCGGCCCTGATCAAGGCGGAGGAGCTGGGTATCACCAGCGAGAACGTGGATCAGATCGCGGCCGAACCGCCCTCCACCACCGTTGCTCGGCTGCTCGGAAGTGACCCTGGCATGGGCGAACGGCTCGGCCTCCGCGACACCTGGGCGCGTGAAGTGATCGCCGAGATCGGCAATTTCGGCGAGATGTATGACCGCAATCTGGGCAAGGATTCGCCCTACCAGCTGCCGCGCGGCCTGAACGCGCTCTGGAAGGATGGCGGGGTATTGTACACGCCCATCATCGACTGATTTGACACCAGTGGCCCGGCGTCGCATGGCGCCGGGCCTGTTTTCCAATTCCAGACCCGGTGGCGCCGATGGTTGCTGCAACAGCGCGATCCCGCAAACCGTCACAGACCCGACGGTTGCTGATCCAGGCGTTGATTGTCATCGCCGCTGTTGTGGTGGTCTGGAGTACCTTTACCACGGCACAGACCAATCTGAATGCGCTGGGTATCACCGGGGGGTATGCGTTCCTCGAACGCGCTACCGGCTGGAGCTACTCATTCTCGCTGCTGCCGCGCGCGGTCGATGACACCTATTTGCGCACGCTGACGATCGGTTTCGTCAACACGTTGTTCCTGGGCACCCTGTGCATCGTTCTGTCGACGATCTTTGGGTTCATCATCGGCAGCATACGCGATTCCACAAATCTGGCGCTGCAGACCAGCGCGAGCGTCTATGTGCAGCTCTTCCGCAACCTGCCACTGATTCTGCAACTGGTGTTCTGGTATGCGGTGTTCATCCATTTGCCTGGGCCGCGACAGTCTTATTCCCTTGCCGAGGCCTTTTTTCTCTCCAATCGCGGGCTAATGCTGCCGGCGCTGAATCTGTCGGGCCAGTTGGCGCTCATCCTGCTGCTGCTGTCGATTGCGTTGGGTGTCATTCTTCTGTTCGCCCGCATGTCGGTGGTGCGGGCGATCGGTATTTGGGCGGCCGGCACATTGCTGGCTATCGCCGTCTCGGTGATCATGTTCGTGCCGGCGGGCGAACCGGTCGTCTCGTTCCCCGAACTCAAGGGACTGCGTTTTCAGGGCGGCATGCAGATGACCATCGAGCTTGTCGCGATGATCGTGGCGATCGTGCTTTACAGCTCGGCCTACATCGCTGAGGTGGTGCGCGGCGGCCTTGCCGAGGTGCCGCGCGGCCTGATCGAAGCCGGTCAGGCGCTTGGCCTCAACGGCCGGACGATATGGAGCCGGATCAAGCTGCCGATGGCACTACGCAGCATCGTGCCGCCATTGGGCAATCAGTGGATATTCGTCATGAAGGCGACCACCATCGGCGTGGCCATCGGGTTCAGCGATCTGTTCATGATCGTTTCGACCTCGCTGACCCAGACCGGGCAGACACTGGAACTGATCGCCATCCTGATGGGCGCATTCCTGCTGATCAATTTCGCGTTGGCGCAACTCGTCAATTTGATCAACCAGCGTATGCAATTGAAATCGCACTGACATGGCGGTCGCTAGCACCCATCCCGACGTTGATACGGTCCAAGCGCCCAGCCGCCTTAGTCGGTTAGTGCATTTTCTACAGCGCCGGGCGTTCGCCACGCCTGCGGATGCGGTCGTTTCGATAGCGGTGTTCTCGCTGTTGTTTTACATGCTCTGGCTGCTTGTCGACTGGGCGTTCATCCGCGCCGTCTGGTCGGCTGAAGCGGTGGAACAGTGCAAGGTCGATGGGGCAGGGGCCTGTTGGTCGGCGATCGATGCCCGCCACCGCCTGATCCTGTTCGGCCTTTATCCCTACGAGGAGCATTGGCGATCGACGGCCGCTTGTGTCTCGATCATCGCAACCGTCGTTCTGTCCTGCATTCCGGCATTCTGGACCGCCCGGCGGCTGATCACGCTCTGGATCGTCGGGTTCGCGACCTACTATCTTCTGATGGAAGGCAGCCTGATCGGCCTGCCGCAGGTGACGACCGACCAGTGGGGCGGCCTATCGCTAACCCTGTTCCTGTTCTCGTCAGTCGTCCTGCTCGGTATGCCGATGGGACTAGGCCTGGCACTAATGCGCCGATCGACCATGCCGGTGGTGCGGCTGGCGGCGACGCTGATCATCGATTTCGTCCGGTCCCTGCCGCTCCTGACCACGCTCTTCACCGCGGCCGTCATCTTGCCGATCCTGCTGCCGGAGTGGCTGCAGGGCGACAAGATTTGGCGCGTGATCTTGGCCTTCGCGCTGTTTTTTGCCTGCTATCAGGCCGAAGTTTTCCGTGGCGGCTTCCAGGCCATCCCCAAAGGCCAATGGGAGGCGGGCAAGGCGCTTGGCCTCAGCCAGTTCTCGATCCTATCCGATATCATCATGCCGCAGGTGTTCCGCCACTCGCTGCCGGCCACGATCAACATGGTCGTGCTCACGTTTAAAGAGACGGCGATCGTCATCATCATCGGTTTCTTTGAGATGCTGGCCTCGGCCGGCGCTGCTTTCGGAACCGGCGATTGGGCGCCTTACTATCTCGAGGTCTACGCCTTCGTCGGTCTCATCTACTGGCTGTTCATCTTTTCGCTGGGCCAGTATGGCGAATATCTGAAGGACCGCATGAAGGTGGGCCACCGCTGACGGGCTAATGGACGGGGGTCAGTCGACAAATGTCGTTCCGCTCGGCGTGTCCAGGGTGAAGGAAAGCGCACAATCGCCCTGCTCGATTTCCGCCAGATGATCGACGTGAAGCGCTTCCAACACGGCGCGCAAATTCTCCGGGTTCGGATGGGTCAGCCTGATGGTCTTCAGCCGCACGCCCAGGTCTTGCTGACTGGTTGAAGGGTGCGGCCCCGGTGACCATTCGATGAATGCGGGGATCAGCCCGCCCTCAGGCAGCGATCCATCGCGCGGCACAGTCAGGCGCCAAGTGCGGTCGCCGCGCCGGAAGTCGACCACCTCGCCAAGATCGACCAGGCTGGCCGCCATCACGGCATCGAGGTCGTTGGTGTTCACCACCCAACAAAGGGCGCGCGGTCGTTTCGCGAGGCGTGCCTGCGTTGCCGGATCGTCCAGTGTGAACCAGCGTGCGCGGCCCGGGTCCGGCGCATCGGGGTCGATGGCGATGAGTTCAAAAAAGCTCTCATTGCCGGCCTGCATCACGCAGTTATGGGTGCTCATCGCGTCATGCTTGGACCCGCGCGGCACCTCAACACCAAGCCTCGCCCGTAGGGCGGAAACGCCCTGGTCCAGACTGGCGGCGCCGATGGCGAAATGATCGATCCAGTTGCGCATGACTAAATCTCTGGTTTGTTGTTTAGCATCGGCAGTGCGGCAGCAAGGTCGTCGATCAGGCTCAGCGTATCTTCGAGCCCGATGTTGAAGCGCACCAATTGCCCCGGCGTGTCCCAAGGCCGCGCGGTGCGCGTCGGCTTGACCGGCAAGGCAAGGCTCTCATAACCGCCCCAGCTAACGCCGATGCCGAAATGATGCAGCGCGTCGACAAAGGCGCGCACATCGTCATCGGGGCACGGGTGGAAGACGACGCCGAACAACCCCGCCGCGCCGGAATAGTCGCGTTTCCAAAATGTGTGCCCAGGGCAGCTTTCGAACGCGGGATGCAGCACCTGCTTGACCTGAGGTTGGCCAGCCAGCCAGCCGGCAACCTCGCGGCCTGCGGTATCGATTGCCTTCATGCGGAGATCGAGGGTGCGCAAGCCGCGAAGGGCGAGCATCACTTCCTGTCCGCCCGTCTTGTCGCCGACCGCCATGACGCATTTACGGATGCGCATCGCAAGGTCCGTGTCCGAGCAGGCGATGACGCCCAGCATGCAGTCCGAATGGCCGCAGAGATATTTGGATGCCGAATAAACCAATACGTCGACGCCCAGCTGGAGCGGCCTGCAAAAGACCGGTGTCGCCCAGGTGCCGTCGAAGACGCTCGCCACGCCATGGGCGCGGCAGGCCTCCGCGATTGCCGGCATGTCGCAGACCTCGAACGTGCCAGACCCTGGTGCTTCGAACATGACCGCCGCCGTACTGGGCCGGAACAGCGCCGCTACGTCGGCGCCAACCATCGGGTCGAAATACTCGATGTTGACGCCCTGCTTGCTGAGCACGCCATCACAGAAAGCGCGGGTATTGCCGTAGACATTGTCCGCAACAAGCAGATGGGTGTCCGGCGCCGTCAGTTCCAGCAAGGTCAACGCGATCGCCGCAACGCCGGAGGAGGTCAGCGTGACAACCGGTGCGCCTTCAAGCTCGCGGAGGGCAACTTCCAGCTTGAAGCTGGCCGAATTGCCGTAGCGGCCATAGTAGAGCGTGCCAGGCTCATACCGGTTCGCGCGCGCCGTCTCAAAGGCGGCCAGTGTGTCGAACACCATGGTCGAGCCAAGCTCAACCGGCATATTGACATGACGCCCTTCGACCCGGTCCGGCCTGCCGGCCTGGACAAGGGCATCTTTGAGTTTGCTGTCGGTTCTTGCCAAACCGAAATGCTCCTACCAGACCTCCGAACGACGATGACAGCCTACAATTGTTGTGTCAATATATGGAATATATGTATCGAATAGCGAGACAATCTGCCTAGGACGTATGGACAAGTACTTGACATCAAACCATTGGGGACCGGGCATCGTGACGGTGGTGGACGGCCGCATCGTCAATGTCGACTCCCATCCGGCCGATCCGGCGGGCTCGGCGATCAATGGTAATATTTCGGGCAGTTTGAATGGGCGCGCACGCGTTCTGCGTCCGGCGATCCGCAAAGGCTGGCTGGAAGGGAGCGCCGGCACACCGCGGGGCGAACGTGGTCGTGATGCGTTTGTCGAAGTTTCCTGGGACGAGGCGCTCGATCGGCTGGCTGCCGAGATCAACCGGGTTCGCCACAAGCATGGCAACCGGTCCATTTTTGCCGGATCCTACGGCTGGGCCAGCGCCGGACGGTTTCACCACGCGCAATGCCAGCTAAAGCGGTTTTTGAACACCATCGGCGGCTTCGTGCGCTCGGAGGGTAATTACAGCTACCAGGCGGCGCTGGTCTTGATGCCGCACATCGTCATGGATTACCGCGCGCAGGTCGAACAAGCGACGCGTTGGCCGATAATCGCCGAACACAGCGATCTCGTGGTGATGTTTGGCGGGGTGGCACCCCGCAACATGCAAGTCGGCGATGGCGGGATCACGCGCCACCGAGGGTATGACAATCTGCGCGCCTGTGCACAAGCCAGTGTCCGGTTCGTCAACCTCAGCCCACTTCGCAGCGACGGGATGTCGGACCTGAATGCCGAGTGGTTGCCCCCGCGCCCGGGCACCGATACGGCGGTGATGATGGGGCTAGCGCACACGCTTGTCGCGGAAGACCTGCACGATGGGGAATTCCTGGACCGCTACACGATTGGTTTTGAGCGGTTCGCCAGCTACCTCAACGGCGAGGCGGACGGCACGGCCAAGGATGCGGTCTGGGCCGAGCAGCAGTCTGGCATCAGCGCCGGCCGCATTCGCGATCTTGCCCGTGAAATGGCGGCGGGCCGGACGATGATTGCCATGGCGGCGGGCCTGCAACGCGCCGATTTTGGCGAGCAGCCACTTTGGATGACGGTGACTCTGGCAGCCATGCTGGGCCAGATCGGTTTACCCGGCGGCGGCTACACGGTCGGCTATGGGGTCAACGGCAATATCGGCAACATGCAGCGCCTGTTCGGCTGGGGCAGCCTGCCGCAAGGAAAGAACCCGGTCGACGACTTCGTGCCAGTCGCCATGACCAGTGAGATGTTGCTCAATCCTGGCGGAGGTTACAGCTTCGACGGCGAGCAAAGGACATTCCCAGATGTAAGGATGGTCTGGTGGGCTGGTGGTAACCCATTCCACCACCATCAAGACTTGAACCGGCTACGCGCCGCATTTCAAAAACCCGAGACGATAATCGTTAATGAGATGAACTGGACGGCGACCGCGCGCCACGCCGACTTTGTCTTGCCCGTCGCAGCGCCTGGGGAGCGTCTGGATTTCGGCGGTGGCAAGTCGGACAACGGGCTGATCCCGATGCCGGCGCTGGTGCAACCGCCTGGCGACGCGCGCACCGAATACGAGACACTCGGCGATTTAGCCTCGCGTCTTGGTACTTCGGAGGCGTTCACCGAGGGTAAATCGACTGAGGATTGGTTGCGCGCCATTTGGGATTTTACACAACAGCGGGGCGCTGAGGCGGGTATCGAATTGCCGGATTGGGATGCCTTCATCGCCGGCGACGTAGTTGAGGTGCCGGACCCCGCGCCCGCTCAGGTCTTTCTCTCCGACTTTCGGGCCGATCCGGACGGCAACCCGCTGCCAACACCCAGCGGCCGCATCGAGATCTTTAGCCAAACCATTGCCGATTTCAGGCTTGAGGACTGCCCCGGCCATGCGACATGGCTTGCCCCGCGCGATATCGCCGCCGGCAAAGCGGACTCGCACCCTTTCTATCTGATTTCCGGCCAACCGGGCACGCGGCTGCACAGCCAGCTCGACAATGGCGCGCACAGCCGGAGCATGAAGATCAAGGACCGCGAGCCGGTGCTGATCCATCCCGACGATGCCGCCGCGCGCGGCGTGGCAGATGGCGATGTGGTAGAGCTGTTTAACGACCGGGGCCGCTGCCTTGCCGGTGCGCGGGTGACCGATGATGTCGCCAGGGGCTGCCTCTTCCTGTGGACGGGCGCCTGGTACGATCCCGATTTCGACGACGCCGACCACCGTGATCGCCATGGTAATCCGAACGTTCTGACCCACGATCTGCGCACCTCATCGCTTGCGCAGGGGCCGGCTGCGCACTCGGCCTTAGTGATGATGCGACGGTTTGATGAGCCGGTGCCGGCTGTGACGGTTTTCGATCCGCCGCCATTTGTGGCAAGACGAGACCGGTGAATCGGGAGGGGAATTCTTGGCCCAGAATGAAGAAGCGCGCAAAACGGCCGCGCCGAAACTGGATTCGACCCTTTCGAAGGGGCTGATGATCCTGGAAACGCTGACCGCCCACCGTGGGGGGAAAGGAGTCACGGAACTGTCCAGGGAACTCGGCCTGACCAAGTCGAACACGTTTCGGCTGCTGCAGACGCTGTGTGCGCTCGGCTATGTGAAGAACAATCCAGACAAGTCCTATTCGGCCACCCTGAAGACATGGCAGATCGGACGGGCCAGCGTCGAAAACCTCAACCTGCGCGAAGTGGCACGGCCCGTCATGCAGCATTTGGCTGCCGAAACCGGCGAAGTGATCTATCTTGCCGTCCCCGAGCATCTTCAGATCGTTTATATCGACAAGATCGACAGTTCGGATCCGATCCGGTCTTGGAACCCGATCGGGGGCAGTGCGCCGATTCATTGCGTCGGCACGGGCAAGGCCATTTTGGCCGCCAATTACGATGAGCTCCGCGATACGGTGAAGCATAGCCTCGTGCGCTACACCGACCACACGATCACCGATGTCGAGGCGATGGATGCCGATGTCGCCCGGACGCGCAAGCTCGGCTATGCGTTCGACACTGGCGAGTTTCGCGATCGTGGGCTGAGTTTCGGCGCCGCGGTGACGCTGCCGGCCGGCGAGGCGGTTGCGGCGATCGGCATCTCCATTCCCGCGCACAAACTCAATGACGGGACCGAACAGTACCTCGGGGGCCTGGTTGCCGACGCCGCACAAAGCGTTTCACGCCGGTTGAAGCTTCTTTGACTTCCGGCGGGCTCCTCAGCTTTTCTTATCGGGAAAGGTGACCGGCCCGCCTTGTTCCGCCCAGGTTGAAAAACCTTCGCGCAGATGGGCGGCGTCAAACCCCATATCCTTGAGCGTTGCGACTGTGAGCGCAGAGCGCCAGCCGGACGCACAATGAAAGACAAACTTCTTGTCCTGGCCGAATATGTCTTTGAAGTAAGGGCTTTCCGGATCGACCCAAAACTCGATCATGCCGCGCGGCGCGTGGAAGCTACCTGGGATGAAGCCGGCGCGCTGACGTTCGCGGATGTCGCGGATATCGACAATGACCACATCCGGGTCGTCGACCTTTTCAATCAGGTCCTTGCTTTCCACTTCCTCGATGCGGGCGCGGGCGGCTTCCACCATCGAAGCGACCGTCGTCTTCAGTTGGGGCATGAGCAGTTGTGCTGTTATGTAGAACATCTATTTCGAATATTGACACGATCGACGCGGCGAGGCAACAGTTGACTGCGCACCAAACGTCCCGGTGCGAGACAGGAGCGCACGCCATATGACGCGGCAGAAGACGATCTCGCTGTGGGATCGTTCATCACAAGAAGACGACCTTCAGCGTGACTTCAGCGCCGACGGGACGGTCGATGTTGCCATTGTCGGGGGTGGTTATACAGGCCTGTCGACAGCGCTTCATTGCAGTCGGAAGGGCCTTTCCGCCCATGTCCTGGAGGCCGAGCAGGTCGGCTTTGGCGGATCGGGCCGCAATGTCGGCCTGGTCAACGCCGCCGCTTGGCTGCCGCCGCAGAAAGTGCGCGAGGTTCTCGGTGATGAGCACGGCAGTCGCTTTGTCGGCGAGTTCAGCCGCGCGCCGGAATATGTGTTCTCGCTGATCGAGCAGTACCAGATCCGCTGCGAAACGACCCGAACCGGCACGATACACGCCGCGCACGGACCGTCTGGGTTCGAGGAACTCAAGGGTCGCAAGGCCGAATGGGACCGGCTTGGCGAGCCGGTAGACCTGCTCTCGCGCGAGGAGGTGAGCAAGCTCATCGGCTCGGACGTCTTCCATGGTGGGCTGTTGGACCATCGCGCCGGTACGATCAACCCGATGGGCTATTGCCGCGGTCTTGCCCGTGCTGCCCGCGCCGCCGGGGCTGAGATCAGCACAGACACCAAGGTGGCAAAGCTGGAGCGGGACGGGCCGCTCTGGCGCGTTGTCACCGATCGGGGTGCCGTGTCGGCGAAGGCGGTGGTTCTGGGCACCAACGCCTATACCGACGAATTGTGGCCCGGTCTGAGCCGGAGCTTCACGCTGATTCACTATTTCCAGCTCGCCACCAAGCCGCTCGGCCCGGATGCAGCGCATATCTTGCCTCAACGCCAGGGCCTGTGGGACACCGGTCGGATCATGTTCAGTCTACGCCGCGATGCGGATGACCGGTTGATCATCGGCTCGATGGGTACCGTCGTCGGCAGTGCCGGCAAGGGCCTTTCGCACCGTTGGGCCAAGAAGCAGATCGCGCGCCTGTTCCCGTCATTGGGATCGGTCGAATTCGACGAGGCCTGGCATGGGCGCATTGCCATGACGCCGGACCATTTGCCGCGCATCCACCAGCTGGCGGACAACCTTTACACGCCCATCGGCTACAACGGCCGCGGTATCACCACCGGCACGATCTTCGGGCGGGCCATCGCCGATCTGTTAACGGGCGAGGGGCCGGAAAACCTGCCGCTGCCGATGAGCCGCGTCAGCGGTGTGGCCAGCGCGCCGCTGATGTCACGCATCTACCAGGTGGCGTTCACCGCCAATCAGTTGATCAAGAGCGTCTAGGCCATGGTCAATCGTTTGATCCGGGTTGGCGTCGATATTGGCGGCACGTTCACCGATGTGGCGCTCGAACATGCGGGCGGCCTCTCCACGGCCAAGGTGCTGACCGACTACGCTGAACCTGAACGCGCGATCCTCGACGGCATCGCCAAGGCGGCGGGCCTAGCGGGCGTGCCGATCGACGATATCGGCCAGGTCATTCACGGGACGACGCTGGTCACCAACGCGCTGATCGAGCGGCGCGGCGCAAAGCTGGCCTTCGTAACCACCGAAGGCTTTCGCGACGTTGTCGAGATGCGTTCGGAAAACCGGTTTGAGCAATACGATCTCAACCTCGAACTTCCCAAACCGCTGGTCGCCCGCAAGGATCGTTTTACGGTTAACGAGCGCATGGGTCCTGACGGTGCGGTTCTGCTGCCGCTCGATCCGGGCGAGGCGGACGCGCTAGCGCGGCGCATTGCAGCCGAGGGTTACGAGGCTGTGGCAATTGGGTTCCTTCATGCCTACGCCAACGCCGACCACGAGCGTGTCATGGAGGCGGCGCTGCGCCGCCATGCCCCGGAGTTGTCCATCTCGCTCTCTTCGGTCATCTCGCCGCAGATGCGCGAGCTGCCGCGTTTCAACACGGTCATCGCCAATGCGTACGTCAGGCCGCAGGTGGCCGCCTATCTGGGCCGGCTGGTGGACCGGCTGCGTGGTGCGGGGATCGACTCACCGGTCTTCATGCTGCATTCGGGCGGCGGGCTGATCTCGGTGGAAACGGCCGCTGAGCAACCGGTGCGTCTTTTGGAGTCAGGGCCGGCGGGCGGGGCGATCTTCGCCGCCGACTTTGCCCGTGCGCATGGTTTAGACAAGCTTTTGTCATTCGATATGGGCGGCACGACGGCCAAGATCTGCTTGATCGAGAACGGCGAGCCCAAAACCGCCAACACGTTCGAGGTGGCCCGAACTTACCGGTTCAAAAAGGGGTCCGGCATGATCGTCTCGACGCCGGTCGTCGAGATGGTCGAGATCGGCGCGGGTGGAGGCTCGATCGCCTCGATCGATACGATGGGACGCATTCAGGTTGGGCCGCGCTCGGCCGCGTCCGAACCGGGGCCGGCCTGTTACCAGCGCGGCGGCACGGAACCGACCGTCACTGACGCCAACTTGCTGTTGGGTCGGCTCGATCCCGACAATTTCGCCGGCGGCGCCATCGCATTGTCGGCGGCCAACGCAGACGATGCCGTAACAAGCCGGCTCGCCGCGCAGCTCGACCTTTCGGTCGGAGACGCTGCCTTCGGGATCACCGAGATGGTCGACGAAAACATGGCCAATGCGGCGCGCGTCCACACAGTGGAGAACGGCCGCGACATCGAGCATTTCACCATGATCGCCTTCGGCGGCGGCGCGCCGCTACATGCCTGCCGCCTGTGCGAAAAGCTGGGCATCGACGCCCTGCTTATTCCTCCCGGTGCGGGCGTCGGATCAGCCATCGGCTTTCTGAGAGCGCCGTTCAGCTATGAAGCGACCAAGGGGTTGTTCCAACGGCTCGATGCGTTTGACACCGAAGCGGTGAACATCGCGCTGGCGGCGCTGGAAGATGAGGCCACGGCCTTCGTAAAAGCCGGGGCGGGCGACGCCGCGACGACGACGCGGCTGACGGCCTTTATGCGTTATGCCGGGCAGGGGTGGGAGATTCCCGTTCCGCTTGAACACCGGCAGTTCACCGCCGCCGATGTCCATGCGATCGCACGGGCGTTCGAAGCCGCCTATCGGACCTTGTTCGGGCGCACCATCGACGGCCTTGCTATCGAGATCACCAATTGGTCGCTCGTCGTCGGCTCGGTTCTTCCGCCGGTCGCGCCGGTGCAACGTCATTTGCGCTCTACGGCGGAGGCCCCTTCAAGCAACCGATCATTCTATGATGCCGCGCAACGCAACATGGTCGAAGCGCGCGAGGTCGAGCGCGCGGCGATGCGGCCTGCCATCGCCGTAGAAGGGCCGGCGGTGATTGTCGAAAGCGAGACCTCCACCATCGTCACCTCGGCCTTTCGCGCCATCGCGCAGGGTGACGGCAGCCTGTTGCTGACGCGCAAGGAGGGCTGAGACGTGGCGCCCACCAGTATCGACTATCAGGTCATGTGGAACCGCCTCATTGCGGTCGTCGAGGAGCAGGCCACCACGCTGATCCGCACCGCCTTTTCCACTTCCGTGCGCGAGGCGGGCGACTTGTCGGCGGGCTTATTCGACCGCAAGGGCCGCATGATGGCGCAGGCCGTGACCGGCACGCCCGGCCATGTCAACGCGATGGCAGAGAGCGTAACCCACTTCGCCCGCGAGATCGGCGCGCAGAACACCTTTGAGGGCGACGTCTTCGTCACCAACGATCCCTGGTTGGGAACGGGCCATCTGCACGATTTTACGGTTGTTACGCCGATCTTCCGGGGCGGGCTTCACATCGGCTTTTTCGCCTGTACTGCCCATGTGGTGGATATAGGCGGGCGCGGCTTCGGGCCGGACGGCAACGAAGTCTATGAGGAAGGCCTGCTGATCCCGATCATGAAATTCGCCGAGCGTGGTCAGGTGGCTGACATGTTGCTGCGCATCGTGCGGGCCAATGTGCGCGAACCGGACCAGGTGGTGGGCGACCTGTATTCGCTGGCTGCGTGCAACGAGATCGGCGACCGCCGCCTGCAAGCCATGCTGGACGAATTCGGCATCAGCGATCTGGATGGCTTGTCCGATTTCATCATCGAGACCAGCCGCAAGGCCACCCACGCGGCTATCGGCACTGTGCCCGCCGGCACCTATCGCAACACCATGCTCGTGGATGGCTACGACGCGCCGGTCACCATGGCGGTCACGCTCACGGTGCAGGATGATCGGCTGTCCGCCGACTTCACTGGGACCTCGGGCATGAGCCGTTTCGGCGTCAATGTGCCGGAGGTCTATACCCGCGCCTATGCCTGCTATGGGCTGAAATGCGCCATCGCCCCGCAGGTGCCCAACAATACGGGATCATTGGAACCGTTCGAGATTACCGCGCCGGAAGGCTGCATCCTTGCTGCCAAACGCCCCGCGCCTGTCTCGGTACGCCATGTGCTCGGCCATCTGGTGCCCGACGTGGTGCTGGGCGCGCTTCACCAGGCGCTGCCCGGCACGGTACCGGCGGAAGGGGCGAGCGCGCTGTGGAACATCCAGATTTCGGCGCGCCCCAGCGATGCGGCAAGTGGGCTGCCTAACCGCGAAGTGCTGATGTTCAATTCCGGCGGCACCGGCGCTCGGCCGGCGACGGATGGTTTGTCAGCCACCGCATTCCCCTCCGGTGTTTCGACGATGAGCGTGGAGGCCACTGAGCATGTCGGCCCCATTACCGTGTGGCGCAAGGATCTGCGCGAGGGCTCCGGCGGGGTCGGCGCGCAACGCGGCGGGCTGGGGCAGACGATCGAGATCGAGCCGCGCCAGGGCTATGATTTCTGGTTCAACGCCATGTTCGATCGGGTGATGAACGCCGCGCGCGGCCGCGATGGCGGTGGGCCGGGTGGCGCGGGCCGCGTTGAATTGGCCGACGGTACACCCCTAAAGGCCAAGGGCAGACAACTGGTTGGCAACGGCCAGCGCCTGCGGCTCAGCCTGCCGGGCGGGGGCGGCTATGGCGATCCGATGAAACGCGACAGGGGCCGGGTCGCCGCCGACCTGGCGGCGGGCATGATCACGCCTGAGCAGGCAAAGGCCGACTACGGCTACGATGAGTAAGGGGAAAGGCAGATGACGGACACACCATTGGCGCTGGTCACCGGCGGCGCGCAAGGGATTGGCTATGCCTGCGCCGAGGCCCTGGCCGAAGACGGCGCACGGGTGATTCTGGCCGATATCAACGACGAAGGTGTACACGCGGCGGCGAAACGGCTCGGCAGTGGGACCGTCGGCATGGCCTGCGACATGGGTGACGTCGATCAGATCAACGCCCTGTTCGACACGCTCGAAGCCGAGCACGGGCCGGTGGAAATCCTGGTCAACAATGCCGGTGTTGCCATGCCGGGCGACTTCCTCACCTATGACCTCGCCGCCTTCGAGCGCGTGCTGGACATCAATCTGCGCGGCGTGTTCCTGGCAACACAGCGGGCGGCCAAAGCCATGGTCGCGGCAAAGATCGAAGGCGCCATCGTGAACATGTCGTCCATCAACGCGCAGGTGGCGATCCCTGCCATTCCGGCATATTGCGCCTCCAAGGGCGGCGTCATGCAGCTCACCAAGGCTGCGGCGCTGGCGCTCGCGCCATACAATATCCGCGTCAACGCGGTGGGGCCCGGCTCCATCGACACCGAGATGATGGCCGGCGTCAACGCCAACCCGGAGGCGATGAAAATGGTCATGTCGCGCACCCCGCTCCAGCGCGTCGGTTCCCCGCGCGAGATCGGCGACGTGGTCGCCTTCCTGGCCAGCAAGAAGGCGAGCTACGTGACCGGTGAGACCATCTATGTCGATGGTGGGCGCATCGGCATGAACTACACGTGCTAGCCCGATGACGCCGTCGCGCTACCCCGAGACCTATGCCCGCTGGAAGGCCGATCCGGTCGCCTTCTGGCGCGACGCGGCCGAGGCCATCGACTGGTTCACGCTTGCGAAGATGGTTTTCGAGCCGAAGTTGGGCGCCTATGGCCGCTGGTTTGCGGGCGCCACCTGCAACACCTGCTTCAACTGTGTGGACCGGCACGTGGCGGCGGGCCATGGGGATCGCACGGCGCTGATCTATGACAGCCCGGTCACCGGCACGGGGGAGAGCTTCAGCTACGACGATCTTCTGGCGCGGGTGAACGCGCTGGCCCACGTGCTGCGGGCGCAGGGTGTCGGCAAGGGCGATCGGGTGATCATCTATATGCCCATGGTGCCCGAGGCGATCTTCGCCATGCTGGCCTGCGCGCGTCTGGGGGCGATCCACTCGGTGGTGTTCGGAGGGTTCGCCGCGCGCGAACTGGCCACGCGCATCGACGATGCGGAACCCAAACTCATCATTTCAGCGTCCTGCGGCATCGAGCCAAACCGCGTGGTTGCCTACAAGCCCCTTCTGGACGAGGCCATCGCCATGGCGTCGGCCAAACCGGAATCCTGCCTGATCCTGCAGCGCGCGGCGCTTGGCTGTGATCTGATACCCGGCCGCGACCTCGACTATGCCGAAACGGTCGGCGCGGCGCTTGCCACTGGTGCGGGGACGGAATGCGTGCCGGTCGAGGCCACTGATCCGCTTTACATCCTCTACACCTCCGGCACCACCGGCCAGCCCAAGGGTGTCGTGCGCGACAACGGCGGTCACATGGTGGCGCTTAAATGGACCATGGACCACCACTATGACGTCCGGCCCGGCGAGACTTTCTGGGCCGCCTCGGATGTGGGCTGGGTCGTCGGCCATTCCTATATTTGCTACGCGCCGTTGCTGCACGGTTGTGCGACCGTGCTGTACGAAGGCAAACCCATCGGCACGCCGGATGCCGGCGCCTTTTGGCGCGTTATCGCCGAACACAAGGTGGTGGCACTCTTCACCGCACCCACCGCATTTCGCGCCATCCGAAAGGAAGACCCGGCCGGCGAGTTGATCGGCGCCTATGACCTGAGCGCTTTCCGCACCCTGTTCCTAGCCGGTGAACGCTCTGATCCCGCGACCATTCAATGGGCGCAGGCAAAACTGGACAGGCCGGTTGTCGATCACTGGTGGCAGACTGAAACCGGTTGGCCAATGTCCGGCAATGCGGTCGGATTGGGCCTCATGCCGGTCAAGCCCGGATCACCCGGATTGCCCATGCCCGGCTATGACATCGATGTGCTCGATGATGCTGGTCACCCGGTGCCGCGCGGGACGCTGGGCAACATCGTCTGCAAACTGCCCCTGCCACCTTCAGGTTTTCCGACCCTGTGGAACGCGGAAGAGCGGTTTCGCAGCGCCTATCTGGACGAGTTCCCCGGCTACTACGCCACGTCCGATGCGGGGATCATGGACGAAGACGGCTACGTTTTCATCATGGCGCGCACCGACGACATCATCAATGTCGCCGGCCACCGGCTCTCCACCGGCGCTATGGAGGAGGTGATCGCCAGCCATCCCGATATCGCCGAATGCGCGGTGGTCGGCATGGCGGACGCCATCAAGGGGCAGCTACCCATCGGCTTCTTCGTCACCAATGCCGGCGTCGCACGCGGTGAAACCGATCTGGAGCGGGAGCTTGTGGCGTTGGTGCGCGACAAGATCGGACCTGTGGCCGCGTTCAAGACGGCGATGGCCGTGCCGGGCCTGCCCAAGACACGCTCAGGTAAGGTGGTGCGCGGGACCATGCAAAAGATCGCCGACGGGGTGGACTGGCAGATGCCGGCCACCATCGATGATCCGGCGAGCCTCGACGATATCGCCGCGGCGCTGAAGGCCCGTGGCCTGACAGGATAGGACCAAGATATGATCGAACGCCTGCACACCGGCCAGCGCATGAGCAAGATCGTCAAGCACAATGGCACCGTCTATCTGTGCGGACAGGTCGGCAATGGCGACACGGTCGCCGAGCAGACCGCCGATTGCTTGTCGCGGGTGGACGCGCTCCTGCAAGAAGCGGGGTCGGACCGCGAGCATATGTTGCAAGCGATCATCTGGCTGGCCGACATGGCCGATTTCGCTGAGATGAACGCCGTCTGGGATGTCTGGGTACCGGAAGGGCATGCCCCGGCCCGCGCCTGTGGCGAAGCAAAACTCGCCCGGGCGGCGCTGAAGGTGGAGATCATCGTCACCGCTGCGGTCAAGGATTGAGGAGCGATGCGATGAGCAGTGTCCCGGCCATAGCCATGCGCGACGTGAACAAGTTTTACGGCAACCATCATGCCCTGCGCGATGTCACCCTCTCGGTGGCCAAAGGCGAAAAAATGGTCGTCTGCGGCCCCTCCGGCTCGGGCAAATCGACCATGATCCGCACGATCAACCAGCTCGAGGAACACCAGTCCGGCACGATCGAGATCGATGGTGAGGAGATCTGGGCGGAGGCGCCTCATATGGAGTCGGTCCGCCGCAAGGTTTCCATGGTGTTTCAGCACTTCAACCTGTTTTCGCACATGACAATTCTGGAGAACTGCACGCTGGCGCCCATCCGCACCAAGAAAGCGACACCGGCCGAGGCGAAAGACCGGGCCATGGCCTATCTTTCCAAGGTGCAGATTGCCGACCAGGCCGACAAATATCCCGCGCAACTCTCAGGCGGGCAGCAGCAGCGCGTCGCAATCGCCCGATCCTTGTGCATGCAGCCGGACATCATGCTGTTCGACGAGCCGACCTCGGCGCTCGATCCGGAAATGATCGGTGAAGTGCTCGACGTGATGGTCTCACTGGCGCGCGAGGGCATGACAATGGTGTGTGTCACCCACGAAATGGGCTTTGCCCGCAAGGTGGCCGACCGTGTCGTCTTCATGGATGCGGGGGAAGTGGTCGAACAGAACGATCCCGAAACCTTCTTTACCAACCCGCAAAACGACCGCGCCCGAGAGTTTCTCGATCAGGTGCTGAGCCACTAGGTGCGACGGCCGACAACCCCGATTTCTTCACGGTGACTCCTGCTGCCCGGTGGTGATTGGCCCGGTATCCCTGTTCGAGCTGTCCCTGAATTTCTTGGCTCTTCACGCTGCGCCAGACCCTTGCCGATGGACAAGGGAGTTGCAGAAGTGGGAGCCGTATCAATCGTTTATGTCGAACTATGTTCGCATCCAATGCTGGCAGGAACGCGGTGTCGATTAGTTCTAAACCAACGCCAGAACTCTAAAAGACGTCGTATTCGTCTCGCAGCGCAAAAGAAAAGCACGCCGACAGCTAGGTGAAAGCTTCGACCATTACTCTCCCGAGCAATCAACTCAGCTTGCCGCTGAGAACAGAGGGGGAATGGTTCCATGCAGATCACGGGTTTACTGCACGGCTCAAGGCTTCTGAAGCATGTTGGTTTCCCATGTTCGGAGGTGCTCGGACCGGGTGCGAGCGAAGACGACATCAGGGCCTTCATTGGCAAGCACGGCCTCGTCTTCGTCAAACCGATCTTCAAGGGTGGCGTTGGCAAGAAAGGCAAGGCTGGCCTTGTCGGCAAGGTGCGTGATCTGCAATCGGCGCTGGCCGAAAAGGAACGGCTCTACTTTGCCGAACATCGCCACGGCAACGCCGTCGCCAAAGCGAACGGCGTTACCTTCGAAGCCGGCGTCCCCGCCGAGCACGAGGTCTATTTCTCGATCACCGACGACAGCCGGTATCGCGCACCGACGATGACTCTGACCCACCGTGGCGGCGTGGATATCGAGGAGCTGGAAAAGTCTGACATAGCAACGGTGCCGTTCGATGCGCTGACCGGGCTGAAGGCGTTTGTCGTTGCCAACGCCCTGACCGATATCGGTGCCCCGCGCGAGATCATCTCTCCGCTGGTGCAGCAGCTGCCCAAATTGTGGGAGCTGATGCACCACTACGGTATGACCACGCTGGAGCTTAATCCAATCCGCATGCGGGCTGGTGCGAATGGCCGGCTGACGCCCATCGCTTGCGACTTCAAGTGCGGGTTTGATCGGGACGATCCGCGCGTGTCTCGGCTTGGTTTGCCCGATCAGCTATTTGCATCCGACATCTCGGCGTTCGAGCAGGAGGTTAACCAGCTACGCACCCATCAGGGCCAGTCGGACGTTTTCGTGATCAACGAGAATGGGACCATCCTCGCGCCGACCTTCGGAGGCGGCGCCAACAGTCTGGTGACCGAGGTTTTGGGAGATGCCGCCATCATCTCCTCGGACTTCGGCGGCAATCCCCCCTATGAGAAAATGAAGGCGGTGGCCTCAATTTGCTACAAGCATTTCCTGCCCCAGACAAACGTCCTGTTCATCATCGGCGGCAAGTCGAACAACACCGACATTCACGAAACGTTTCGCGGTATGGGCGACGCCCTGCGCGAGCAATTCGCGACCCGTGGCCCGGTTCCGCTTTATGTTGTGGTCGGACGTGGTGGTCCCAACCTTGTACGGGGTTTCGGCAATCTCGCCGATACGTTGGACAGCTTGGGGCTACCTTACCGGTTCTTCGGTTTCGACAGCGCGATTTCCGAGGTCGTCAACTATGCCAAGCAGATCGACCAGTGGATGCGTGCCGGTGGACGCGACGAAATCGCCGCGCGTCTCGGCATCCGGAATGCGGCCTGAGGAGGGGACTGATATGCACAAACACGGTATTGAGGGTTTTCCCTACTATCTTGGCATTGGCACGCTCAGCCAGATGGCAACGCGTGACGACCGGGTCTGCGTCCTGAACATTCTGGGCGGCGAATCGCGTCAGGTGACACCGACAAGCCATGCATTTTCCGGCGGCAATGTCGTCTTCGGCACCTCGCCGGGGCGCGGTGGGTCGGTGCTCAAGACACCGGCCGGCGACATCCCGGTCTTCAACAATGTCCGGGAGGGGATCAATGCCGGGCACGGCTTCAATGTCGGTGTCGTCTATCTGCCGCCATCGGGCGTGCGCGACGGTGTCGCCGAACTGATCCGCGTCAATGATGGGCTGGAGAAGATCGTCATCATCACCGAGAAGATCTCAGTGCATGATGCGCGCGAGGTGCGTGCGATTGCGCAGGCGAACGGGGTCGATATTGTTGGCGGCAACTGTCTGGGTGTGGCCGACAGTTGGAACCGGGTTCGCATCGGTGGCGCGCTCGGCGGAGACCACCCCGAGGAATCGCTGCTGAAAGGATCGGTGTCGATCTTCTCCAATTCAGGCGGCTTCACGACGACCATCGCTCAATATCTGGCGACGGAAGGTTGGGGTACCACGACGCTTATTTCGAGCGGCAAAGATGTCTATATCCACTATTCAGCGCGTGACTTCGCGCATGCGCTGGCCCATGACGATCGAACCCGTGCGGCGGTCCTTTATGTCGAACCTGGCGGCTATTACGAGCACGGTATCGACTGGCCGAAACCGACGGTCGCCTGTGTTGTCGGACGCTGGAAGTCCAAATTGACCCGCGCCGTTGGCCATGCTGGCGCTATGGCCGGCTCCGGCGACAGGGCTGAGGACAAGGAGCGTTGGTTCATGGATGCGTTCGGCGTTGACGGGCTGTTCACGCCGGACAATCCGGTTGCCTCCGCCCGGGGCGCGGTCGTGACCAACATTGCCGACATCCCGGCGGCGCTTACGGCGGTGATGGCGCTGAACGAAATCGCACCGGACTTTGACTCGACGGGAAGTCTCGCGCTGAAGCCCTGGGTCGCGAACGACCAGGGGCTTAACCTGCCTACCAACCTATCGCTGCCCACGGTCCGCGCGCTTACGCCCTATAACGACCAAATCGCAGCGCTCAAGGATCAGATCGGTGCCGTCGTTGCCCGTCAAACGATGAAGGACAAGTCTGGCGCATCGGTCATGGATCCCAAATCCCAAGTGACCAGCGTGCACGGCCATTCGGTGCTCGACTTAGCGCTCGAACCGCTCGAAGCGAATTTCGCTTTGCCGCTTGTCCACGAAATCGCAACCGAAAATGATCGCGCTCTCCTGGACGTGGCCGTCGCCGCCGAAGTCAATCTGGTCGGCGATCCCATCCTTGTGGCAGCGGATGCAGCCAGGGACGCCGGCAATGCGCCCAATGCGGTCATGGCAGCAGCGGCTGCCATCGTCGGGCCGAACCGTGTCAAGCGGGTCCTTGCCTGCACCGACGTGCTGATCGAGGCATTCGCCCATTCTGGGCTGCGCGACGGGCGTGACGAGGACTTCGATTTCAAGGACATCAAAATCAACGAGGATGTGCATGCACTGTTCGGCGCAACGCCGGAGGAGGCGGACGATCCCCGTCCGGAAGCGATGCTGGACGCCGTTGCGGCACGCGGTGGCGAGTCGGCGTTTCTCAAGTTTCTCGGCACCTTCGACACGCGCTTGAACCGAGATGCCATCCTCGCCGCGATTGCGCTCACCATCTCCTGGGGGCCGCTTATGCGCAAGCGGATCACCAAACTGACGGCGCGGACCCTGCCATGGTACCTGCGGCTCTATGGTGTCATGGTTGGTGCGACCATACCCGGTGAGAATCATCAGCCTGGCTCGCTTTGCGGCATTCCGCGCAGCGAACGCTTTTCGACCTGGACGATGGCCGATCTTTGCTTTCTGGCCATGACGGGCAAGAAACCGACCGCAGAAGAGGCGATGCCGCTGCAGATCCTCGTCGGGCTGTTGATCTCCAACGGTCCGGGCTCGATCTCAGCCCAGGGCGCCAAGGGTGCGGTTGCCGCCGACGGACCTCAAACGCCCGAACGCGTTCAGATCAACAAAGCGATGCTCGGCTTCCTAAGCCATTGCGGCTACAGCCATGGCGGCAATGGGTTTGAAGGTATGGCGTTCCTGCTCGAGCAGTTCGAGGGCACGGGGCTGACCGATCCGACCGATCCAAACCATGGCCTTGATCTCAAGCAAATCGCCACTGATTTCGCGCTCCAATACAAGGCCGAGAAGGCCAGTGCGAAGGAGATCGGCTCGGAGGTCCGCGCGCTTCCGGGCGTCCATCATCCGGTGTTCAAAGGCAAGCCCGTCAACTATGATCCGCGCGAACGCTTCATTGCCGAGTTTCTCGAAAAACGCGGCGATTACAACGTCTTCCACGCGTTCTACTGCGAGCTCGTCCAGGCGCTTTATGACGTTGGCGCCAGCCGCTACGTGTTCTGCGTCAATGTCGATGCGGTCATCGCCGCGCTCCTTCTGGCGTTGCTCTGGAAGGACTATCAATCCGGAAAACTGACCAAGCGCAACTTAGAAACGGCGGCATTCACCGTCTTTCTATACGGTCGGATGGTCGGTTCGGCGGCGGAGATCGACGACCATCTCAATCGCGGGCGCAATATGGACACCCGTACCCCAGCCTCGTCTTGCGCCCATGTGATCTAAAGCCGCTACATGAACGGCAGCCAATTGTCATTTTCTGGATGCGGCCACGCGCTTTGCCCGGTCGGATTGTTGATTTGGCACACTCGCGGTTCTGCTGTGTGATCGCTACCGTGTCGGTGGAGAGCCGCTGCTGCTAAGGCAAGGCGCGTTGGGTTAAAGTCATGAACGCGTGCGGACGCGGCAGTGCCAGGGCAACGATGGTCGGGGATCTGCATGCTTCGAGGCACAGACTTACCATCGTGCCTAAAACGGATAGCAGAAAAAACTCAATAATACCAATGCATTGAATGCTGACTCATACAACTTCGATGTGCCAAGAGATCAAATAATTTCCAGGCTTTGATACTCTCATTGCAGCATCGGCGTTTATTCAGTGTATCGACGACGGCATTCGCGTTTTGGACAGCCGAAACTCTCATCACCTTCTCATGCTCGGCATCAACACTGTCTAGGCAGGGCTGCTCAAAGATTTTTGGGGACACAAAACTCGAAAACCCCGCTTGCCGTGTAGGTTCAGCATTCGAACGAAGAAGGTTCGCCAACTGCACAAGCCCTCAGTTCATCCGGCCATGCCCGCGACGACATCCTCAAAAACGCTTAGCGCGCGAGACATCTGGGCACCGACCGGATAGATGCACTCGAATTGCGAGCTATAGGACAGCTTGTCTGGCAGGATGGTCCACAGCCGGCCGGATTTCACCCAAGGCTCGGCAAAATGGGCCGGCAAATGGCCGATCAATTTGCCGGACAGGATCAGCGCCACGATCCCTTCCATGTTGCTGCTGTGTGCGACAACGTTGGCCGGCCGAAAGGCGCCAGGGCGTAACATGCCGCCGTAATAGGTCCGCGCCGCGTAGTCGTACTGCTCGACTTCGTCGATCGAGGGTTGTGATTTCGTTGCGAACAAAGCGTGGCCCTTGCCGCAATACAGCGTCTGCTTTTCCTGAAACAGCTTCACGTACCGCAGCCCCGGCGCGTGGTTGGGAAAGGTGTGGATCCCCGCGTGTAGCTTCTGGCCAAGTACCAGCCGCTCGATTTCCAGCGGGTCGAGTGTGCTGATGTTCAACCGCACGGCTGGGAGCCGGCGGCGCAGCTCAGCAATCATGTCGTCGAGATGAAAATCGGGATGGTCGACCAGTGCATCGGCGGTGGCGATACGCAGCTCGCCCGTAATTTCACCGCGACGCGCATTCACCTTCTCGGCGAAGGTTTCGCAGCTTGAGAAAAGCTCCTTCGCCGCGTCATAGACCGCTTTGCCGTCTTCGGTCAGGGCAAATCCCGCACGCCCGCGGCGACACAGCTTTAGGCCCAGCCGGGTCTCGAGATCGGCCATCTGCGTGCTGATCGTCGACTGGCTGACATTGAGCGCGATTTGCGCTTGCGAGAACCCGCCAGCCTCCGTCACGGCCAGGAAAACGCGCAAAAGATGAAGGTCCGGGCCCGAAATGGCAGTGAGAATGGCGTTTCCTTTGATAGTAGTCGATGTAACGATCATTAATTACATGTTGCATAGCGGTAAGCAAGATCGAACGATCTGTTCTGGCGGCCCAAAAACTGCATTAGCTCAAAAATGGAGTGCCGCCGATCGGATGTGGGACGGCGTTTCGTCGCAACCGCACGGCCCAAGGGAGGCAGATCGCCAATGAGCAGCCACGGCTACGAAACAGGCCGATTGAACCTGCCTTTTGTCGGCATTCCGACCTTCGGCAAATACCCTTACCAACCTTCCTGGGACGCGATTGACGCTGACGTCGCGGTCCTTGGCGCACCTTTCGATTTCGGCACGCAGTTTCGGCCCGGCGCCCGGTTCGGCCCGCGTGCGATCCGCGAGGCGTCGACGCTGTTTTCCTTCGGTCACGGCGGCGCCTACGACCATGAGGACGACATCACCTACCTGCCGGCGGAAACAACGAGAATTGTCGATCTGGGCGATGCCGACATCGTTCACACCGACACGATTAAGAGCCACGCCAACATCGCTCACGGGGTTCGCCAGAGCCTGAAGGCTGTTGCTATGCCGGTCGTATTGGGCGGGGATCATTCGGTCAACATTCCCTGCATCGATGGGTTTGAGGCGGACTGTGCGACGAACGGGCCGATCCACATTGTCCAGATCGATGCCCACCTCGATTTCGTGGATGAGCGCCACGGCGTGCGCTTCGGCCACGGCAATCCAATGCGCAGGGCAGCCGAGAAAGACTATGTCTCCGGCCTCACGCAGATCGGTATTCGCAACGTCTCGTCTACCGCCAAGGAAGGCTACGAAGCCGCACGCGCCATGGGCGCTGACATCATCAGCGTACGGCAAATGCGCCGCATGGGGACCGAAGCGGTGCTGGCGCGCATTCCGCAAGGCATCCGGTACTACGTGACGATCGATATCGACGGGTTCGACCCCTCTATCGCCGCCGGCACCGGCACCCCCAGTCATGGCGGGTTCCTGTACTACGAGGTGCTCGAGCTGCTCGACGGGTTGGTCAAACAGGGCGATGTGGTTGGGCTTGACCTGGTCGAGGTGGCACCCGATTACGACCAGACAGGCAGCACCGCGATCCTGGCGGCTCAGTTGCTGATGAACCTAATCGGTCGAATTCTACACTACCGCACCCGGTAATGAGCATGCTGTGCCAATTAATTCGTCATGTTTTTTCGCAACTGCACATCGATGAGGCAGGGCACCGCAAATATCGACGATGGTAGATCAATAATGCGCAAACGCTTGATTTAATCGATATTCGCGATTGCGGATCCTGATCAGGCCACAGAAGCTTGAGAGTCTTTCGTCCAACATGGAGGCCTACTATGACACTTCAAACATCGTTTAGGCATTTGCCGTCCGGCATGAAAGGAGCCGCTGCTGCCGCCCTGCTGGTCGCGGGACTGTCGACGCCGGCACAGGCAGCCGATGAGATCCGCTGCATCTTTCCCTTCTGGTTCGGCTTCGCGCCCGTGTTCGTTGCTGAGGAGATGGGCTATTTCGAAAGCGAAGATCTTGAGGTCACGACGGCGTTCGACAATGACCGAGCCAACGTGCTGCCCGCCATGGCGAACGGCTCGACCGACTGCACGATGCGCACGATTGGCGAATCCATGTCCCGTCCTCGTACGGCCGACACCACCGGTACGGTGATCGGTACGATCGACGTCTCCGTCGGCGCCGATGGCGTTGTCGCGGGTCCGGAAATCAAAAGCGTCGAGGATTTGATCGGCAAGACCTTTGCTGGCGAGATCAATCACCCTGGCACGACGCTGGTTCAGCACGCCCTGGCGGAAATGGGCAAGGACATTTCCGACGTGAACATCCAGCTGATTGCCACCGATGATTCAGCCGCCGTGTTCGAAGACAAGAATGTCGCGGCGGTCGCCACTTGGGAGCCGATGATGAGCACCATCGTCCGGACCACCTCCCGCGACGGCGCCCATCTGCTACTGACCTCGGCCGACTATGAAGGGCTGATCACGGACGTCATTATCGTTCGGACCGAGGATTATGTTGAGAACCCTGACAAGTACCGCGCCTTCCTGCGGGGCATCTATCGGGCGATCGATCTGTACAACACCGATCCTGACAAGTTCATCGCCTTGTCGGCACCCGCGTTCGACGTTCCGGATGCCGAGATGAAAGAGGCATTGGAAGGGGTGAAATACACCTCCTACGAGGAAAGCGTCGCTTACCTGCCGTCTGCCGATGGCGGCGGCCAGTTGCAGGAGGTTTTCGACGCCTTCAACGGCATCAACATGTCGCTGGATCTGCAGGACGCGCCGCTTGAGTACCAGCCATTTGTCGATGGTTCGGCCCTCGAAGGTTTGTTCGACGGCCACGAGCGCTAACATGGCAACCCCCGCCGTGCGCCGAATGGCGGCGGGGGTACCCTGACGTTCTAGACAAACAGGAAACAAGCACGCCGTGCGCTCGCTCTTCGCCTTCCGAAAAGGCCTGCCAAGGCGAACCGAAATTTCCCTCGGCATATTTGGCTTCGCGCTTTTCCTAAGCGCGTGGCACGTAACGGCGGCCTCCGGTGTCATCCGGCCGGAATTCTTGCCCACGCCCGCCGCAGTGGCTCAGGCCTTCGTGCGCCTTTTCACTGAGCGTGACTTCACAACGGACATTGTCATCAGTGTCGGCCGGGTTTGGTTTGCCTTCTTTTTGTCCGTGATCATTGCGGTACCGCTCGGGCTCTTCATGAGCACCTATCGCGCGGTGGGTGCGTTCTTCGAACCGTTCATCGATTTCGTTCGATACTTGCCGGTGCCGGCGCTTGTGCCGCTATTGGTCATCTGGTTCGGCGTGGGTGAGGCCTCGAAGATTGCCGTCCTCTGGATGGGCACCTTCTTCCAGCTCATTTTGCTGATCGCCGAAGACACCAAGCGCGTGCCGTCCGAATACATCGAATCCGGTCACACGCTGGGGGCGACCCGTGGCGAGATCATGCGCCACATCATCATCCCCGCTGCATTGCCCAACATGGTCGACAATCTGCGCATCACCTTGGGCTGGTGCTGGACCTATCTGATTGTCGCCGAGATCGTGGCGGCCAATTCAGGCATCGGCCATGTGATCTGGTCGCTACGCCGCTTTGTCAAAACGCCTGAAGTCATGGCCGGCATTATCGCCATCGGCATCATCGGCTTGCTGACCGATCAGGCGTTTCGCTTCGCCCATGCGCGGCTGTTCTCTTATTTGAAGCGCTAGGCCATGCAAGACTTTCTTAGCTTCAAGAATATCTCGAAGACCTTCTGGTCCGACGATGGCAAAACCGAAACGCCGGTCATCACCCCGATGTCCCTATCGGCGGCTGAGGGCGAGATCGTCATGTTCCTGGGCCCGTCCGGCTGCGGCAAAACGACCCTGATGCGGATCGCTGGTGGCCTGGAAACCCAGGATACGGGCGAGGTCACCCTGGCGGGCGAAACACTAAGCGGTCCCGACCGGCGCCGAGGAATGGTGTTCCAGTCCTACTCGTCCTTTCCCTGGCTGACGGTGCGCGAGAACATCAAGTTCGGGACCCGCTATCGCAAGGACATCTCCGCCGCCGAAAAGGACGAGATCACTGACCGCTATCTGAACATGGTCGGGCTCGCCCGGTACGCCGGTTTCTACACCAACCGGATATCCGGCGGCATGCGGCAGCGGGTCGCCATTGCGCGCACACTGGCATCATCCCCCGATGTTCTTCTGATGGACGAGCCGTTCGGGGCGCTCGATGCCCAGACCCGCGAATTCCTGCAATTCCAGCTGATGGACATCAACCGGCGGGAGAAGAAGACGACGATCTTCGTCACCCACGATGTCGAAGAAGCCATATTGCTGGCCAGCCGCATTGTGATCTTCTCCTCACGCCCGGCGCGCATCGTCAAGGAAATCGATGTCAACGCCGTGCTTTCGCCCCAGGATCGGCGGGAAGGGAACGCAGACATGCAGGTCTTCTTCGATCTGCGGGCCGAAATCCTCACGATCATTCGCGAGGAATACCGCCACACCCTAGAGTACGCTTAGCCCCATGGCCGTCGACCTAAGCGGCAAGAACGTCGTGATCACCGGTGCTAACCGGGGCATCGGCCTGGGATTGGCCGAGGGATTTCTCGCGGCCGGCGCGACGCTGACAATTTCGGCCCTGGAGAGCGATGTGAGCGACGTCGCGGCGGATTTGTCCCGCAAGTTCGATACCGAGGTCCGCGGGATCGTCTGCGATGTTTGCGATCGTTCTCATGTTGAGGCCCTTGGCAAGGCGTTCGATCAGGTCGATGTGCTGATTAACAATGCAGGGTTCGAATACATCACACCGATCGCTGATCCGTCGCCTCATGTCGACGAAGTGTTCGAGCGGGTAGTCATGACCAATGTCGTGGGAACTTTCGCGGTCACACGGGCATTGCTCAGCAAAATCCCCGACGGCGGACGGATCATCAATACATCCTCGATGTGGGGCAAAACCGCTGTCGCCGAGTTCAGCGCCTACTGTGCCTCCAAGCACGCCGTTATCGGGATGACACGCTCGCTCGCTCAAGAGCTGGCGCCGCGCCGGATTTCGGTCAATGCCGTGTGCCCGGGCTGGGTACGGACATTGGCCTCCATGCGCTCGCTTCGCTTCATGGCTTCGCGCGAGAGCCGAACCGAGGCGGATATGCTGGACGAAATCGTAGCGGCCCAGGCGCTGCCTGGCCTGATGGAACCTAGCGATATGGTTCAGATGTACCTGTTTCTGGCCGGCGAGGCGGCGGACAACATCACCGGCCAGTCCTTCACCGTCGACCGTGGGGAGCTGATGCAATGACAGGTCCGCTCGACGGCCGGCGAGCGCTGTTGACGGGGGCGGCGCGCGGCATCGGAGCGGCCTGTGCCAAGGCCCTGGCCGAGGCGGGCGCCGCCGTGCATGTCGCCGATATCTTGCCCCCGGACGAAACCGCCCAGGCGATCGATGCCGCGGGCGGAAGTTCGCTGGCCACGCAATGCGATGTGGCCGACGCCAGCAGCGTCTCGGCACTCTTCTCCACCCACCGTTCCGTCTTTGGTGGATTGGATATCGTGGTTACGGCCGCCGGTATTCTGACCGAGGCGAAACTGACGGAGATGAGCCTGGAGGCATTCGACCGCATTATCTCAGTCAATCTGCGGGGTACCTTCCTGGTGCTGCAGAATGCCGTCCGCCTGATCGAAGAGGGTGGCCCGATCGCCCCAGGGCAGGCGCGCCTGATCACCATCTCCTCCGAACTGGCGCATCTTGGCCGCGCCGACTTCTCCGCCTATTGCGCCACCAAAGCGGGCGTGGTCGGCCTAACGAAATCGTTGGCCCGCGAATTGGCACCGGCGATCTTGGTGAATTCCGTTGCGCCAGGGCCGGTCGACACGGCAATGCTGAGCCTCGAGACCATGTCGCCTGAATGGCGGGAAAAAGAGACGGACATCCCCCTGAAACGGGTCGGCACCCCGGAGGAAATCGCAGCGACAGTGCGCTTTCTCGCCGGTCCCGATGCAGGATTCTTCACCGGTCAGACGCTGAGCCCATGCGGCGGCGCGGCGATGGTCTGACCGCGCGCCAGAGGAAGTCAAACATGCTGCAACGCCCCGTCCCTTGGCCGAATGGTGCGCGGATCGCCTGTGCCATCACGCTCGATATGGATGCCGAAAGTCTGGTGCATATCCATCACCCGACCGACGCCCACAACAAGCTCTGCACGGCATCAATGCTGCGCTATGGGCCGGAGGTGGCGGTGCCGCGCATCCTGGAAACCTACCGCCGCTTGGACCTAAAGCAGTCTTTCTTCATCCCGGCCTGGTGCATCGAAACCTATCCCGAGACGGTCGATGCCATTGTGGCGGGCGGGCACGAGGTTGGATTCCACGGCTATATCCATGAGGCCCCGAACAGCTTGTCGGTTGAACAGGAACATCATTGGATGTGCCGGTCGATCGAGATCATTGAAGGCCACACTGGCCAGCGTCCGCGCGGCAACCGCTCGCCGCTCTATCACATGTCCGATGCGACGCCAGATCTGCTCGCCAAGGAAGGGTTCCTCTACGACAGTTCCCTGATGGGCGACGATGTGCCCTACATTCTGAAAACCGGGGAGGGCGAGTTGGTCGAGTTACCGGTCAGTTGGGCAACGGACGATTGGCCGCCCTATGTCCACAGCTTCGACCTGAACTATGCCTTCCAAATCCTGCCGCCCCAGCGCGCGGCGGAGGTCTTCATGGCCGAATTCGACGCCATGATCGACCATCCCGGCGGGTTGTGGATCGGGGTCTGGCACCCCTTCGTCAGCGGGCGGTTATCGCGTTGGCGCCAGGTCGAAAAGATGATCGAGCATATGCGGTCCAGCGGATCGGTCTGGTTCGCCACGTTGGAGGAAATCGCCCGGCACATCCAAGCCGTGCGTTCGAGCGGTGAGTATGACGCGCGCGTCGATACACTGCCCTATCAAACCGGTATCCAGGTTCCCAATGAGCTGGTGGGCAAAGCCTGACCCAGCGCGCTTTCGCGCTGCCCGTCAGGCCGTGTCGTGCAGCGCGCCTTCCAACTCGGTCAAGAAGCGATCCGCATGGGCTGGTGTGAAGACAAGCGGCGGGCGAATTTTCAACACGTTGGCATTGAACGAGGTCGCTGAGATCAGCACCCGCCGTTCGCGCATCGCGTTGACGATGGCAAGGGCCGACTGCGCATCCGGCGTCTTCTCGGCCCGATCATTGACCAACTCGACCCCCAGATAGAGGCCGGTTCCTCGAACATCACCGATCCGGTCGTGACGCGTCGCCAGGTCGTTCAAGCCCTCTTTCATGATCTTGCCGACCTTGGCGGAATTGGCGCCCAGATCTTCGTTCTGGATGACCGATAGAGTCGCCGATGCAGCGGCAATGGCGACCGTGTTGCCGCCGAACGTGTTGAAGTACCGCATGTCATGACCAAAGGCAGCGACGACATCTGGACGCAGCGCCACGCCGGCGACCGGATAGCCGTTCCCCATGGGTTTGCCCATGGTGACGATGTCGGGCACCAGATCGTGACGCTGATAGCCCCAGAAATGGCTACCGGTTCGTGCAAACCCGCATTGCACTTCGTCAGCTATGAACAGCCCGCCTGCCTCGCGCACAACCTTGGCAACGGGGCCGAGGACGTCGCCGGCATGGGCAAAGATGCCATCCGAGGTGAAGAGGCTGTCGGCGACGAAGGCGGCCAGACCTTCGCCTCGGCGTTTCAGATCATGGATCTGCTTGGCGACTTCGCCCGCGAGCCAGGCGCCCATATCCGCCGTCGAGACGCGGTAGGTGTCCGGCGCTGGCACGCGGCGGACAAAGGCGCCCAACGGTGAGTTATCACCCATCGAGGGTGAGAAGCCGGCGGTCAGTTCGGAATTGCCATGATAGGCCTCCGAGGTGACGATGATGCCGCGATTGCCGGTGTGGTACTTGGCAATTCGCAGGGCAAGGTCATTGGCTTCCGAGCCCGTGCAGGTAAACATCGCATGGCCGATGGCCGGCTCGTAAGTTGCCAGCAGCCGTTCGGCAAACGCCAGGATGCCGTCCTGCAGATAGCGCGTGTGGGTGCACAGCGTCTGCATCTGCTCGTGGATCGCCTCGACCACCTTTGGGTGGCAATGACCGACCGAGACGACATTGTTGTAGGCATCGAGGTATTCGTTGCCCTCCCGGTCATACATCAGGGCACCCGCGGCGCGCTCGATCTGGACGGGGTTGGCGTAAAAAAGCCGATAGGCGGGACCGAGCAACGCCGCGCGCCGGTCAACCAAATCGCGTGTATGGGAATCGAGCCGGTCGGCATTGGCCAGGTCGAACCCGTTGACCATCTTGCCCCGCTTGCGCGGTCGCTCAATTGCTGTCATCGGACGATCCTGATGTCAGAGAAACTCGTTCAATTGATCGGAAACCTGATCCATCGATCGGGAAAGGAACCAATCCAACTGGTGCCAGCCCTGTTCGGTGTTGCGCAGGATGTAAGTCTCATTCTCGGGAAAAAGCTCGGCGCGCCAAATGGTCAACAATGCCCGAGCGACAACCCGCGCCATCACCAAATGCGGGATCAGGCGCAGCTCGTTCTCCTGAAGATCGGCCACCCTGACATAACCCCTGACCACGTCGCGCCCAGCCGCGAACAGATCATCGGCCGGGGTTCGGGGTAGTTGATTGAGCAGCGCGGTCGACACATCGATGGCGATCGCCGTTTTTACGGCATCACCAAAATCGATGATGCCTGTCACGAAGTCGGGGTTGTCGTGATCGACGAGAATGTTGGACTGGCTGAAATCATTGTGCAGAACCTGACGCCGGCAGCGCCGCAACTGGGGCTCAACCTCAATAAAGCGCTCCAAACCGGCAATGAGCACCAAGCGCTGTTCCGCGTCATCGACATGGGACAGCAGAACATCGAGGGAGGTGAGATGCTGTACGTCCCAGGCGAGCTTGCGACATTGGCCCGGATGCTGGAAACCTGCTGTCGCCAGCCGCAACCGCGCCAGCAACGTTCCGATTTTTTCCCGACCTTCCGGGGTTGAGGTCGTGTCGCACAATGGCGTGCCGTCCAGATAGGTCAGCAGCCGGACGAACCTTTTTTGTCCGCTCGCATCGGTGATCAGCGGGCGCATCTCGTCGCTTGCGGCCGGGATGACCCTTGGAATGGGAATTCCGGGGTCGGCCTGGCTGACCTGCGCCATGATCCCATTCAGAAAGTCCAGCTCTTCTGCGCTTTCTTCAGGATTGGCGATCTTCAGGATATACCGCGTGCCATCATCGGTCGTGACCCGGAAGGTGTCGTCCTTTTCGGTGTCGAACCGTTTGAGCCTGCCATTCAAGCCGTACAAATCACCGAGAACGGCTCGTGCTTCGAGCTCTGGCATCGGCGTATAGTGTCCCGACAGCCCGCCGGCTTCGGCAATGTTTTCAGCAGTGTTGGCCATCATTTTGCCCATTGCCCGGATCAACCGGTTTGCGCTCGGGATTCCGCCAGCAAGCACAAAATCTCGTACATAACCGTCGCGCCGGTTAGGGCTGTCAGGCCTCCGACATCAAAGGGGGGCGAAACCTCGACCATGTCGGCCCCGACGAAGCCAAGCCCCCGAAAGCCGCGCACAAGCGCCAGCGCCTCGGGCGTCGTTAGGCCGGCAATCTCAGGCGTGCCGGTTCCAGGCGCGAAGGCGGGGTCGATGCTGTCGATATCGAAGGTCAGATAGACTGGGCCGTCACCGACGATTTGTCTTGTTTCCTCAATGACTTCAGCAACACCCCGTGCCTGAACTTCCTCGATGAACATGATCCGCATCCCGCTCTCGCGAGAATAATCCCATCCCTCAGACACGTTCTGCGCCCCGCGAATGCCGATCTGCACCGTCTTTGTGGCGTCGATCAGGCCTTCCTCGTGCGCGCGCCGAAAGGGAGCGCCGTGGTTGAACTTCGAGCCTTGAAAACTGTCCCAGGTATCGGTGTGCGCATCGATGTGGATCAGTGCCACCGGCTCCTTCGCCAAGGCGCGCAGCACTGGCAGGCTGACAGAGTGGTCTCCTCCGCAGCAAAGGGGCAGGGCCTCGGCCTCAGCGACAGCACTCAGGAATGCCGTGATCTCGGCATGGGTCTTTTCGATATCGAACACCGAGGTGAATGGAACGTCGCCCACGTCGGCGATGCGGCAAAGCTCATAGGGATTGACGCCCGTGGCGTGATTAATTGCCCGCATCAGGCTCGACTGATTACGCACCTCGCGCGGTCCATGACGCGCACCAGGACGATTGGTTAGGGCACCGTCGAAGGGTATCCCCACCATCGCAACATCCACCCCCTGAAGTGTCTCGGCTACCGGGGCGCGCATAAAGGTCGCTAGCCCAGTGTAGCGCGGGCTAGAAAGATCGGGGTTGGACGGTGAAGTGTAGGACGTCAACGACTTCAATCTCCTAGTAAACACCAAACAGGATTGGATGAACGATTGTTCGAAACAACACGAAATAAACGATTGATACATTGACCATGTTCAATCTGAATAGTGATGTGATCGTCATTACCATCCAATCCGACAGTGGCGTGCCTATTGCCGGCGCCAACGGCCGGTTTATCCACGCGACAAACGGTTGGGTTCGAGGTTGTCGCCCATCTCCTAGGAACAAACAGCTACTTATCTCAGCAGGCTGGACTGGCCAAAAATTGTGCACTGGGGGAATCGCATGCGCTCACTAATTAGTTGATTTTAATATATTTTACATGATGAATTGTCGCTGCCCTCGATTGCGCTCCCAAATCTGTTCGTAGCCATGGGTCGGTTCCGAATTGGTGCCAGGCTGTTTCACACTGTGGGAAAATCATGGCTGCGCTCAAAGGGGCTGGGTCCTGCGGAGAACTGGAAATTCTCCTCTGAGCAGTCAGCCCGCACTGTTCCATTTGCACTGACGACGTCACAGGCCTTAGATGTGAGATGAGTGATCGTTTGCATATGCAGTGCTCGTTGCTCAGTGTATCAAAGTGGCACTGGAACTAGTGGACGACGTTGGCGATCCGTTGACTTCGGTAGATCATCTTTTCTCAATTGCCCCCATGATGGAGTGGACTGACCGTCACTGCCGGGTCTTCCACCGTCAGCTCTCACCCAAAGCGCGTCTCTACACCGAGATGGTCACGGCCCAGGCCGTAATCCATGGCAACCGGGACCGACTGCTGGGCTTTGATCCGGCGGAACACCCCGTTGCCCTGCAACTTGGCGGCAGCGATCCCGGCCTTATGGCCCAGGCCGCCGGGATCGGCGCTCAGCGGGGATATGACGAAATCAATATGAATGTCGGCTGCCCCTCGGACCGGGTACGTGAAGGGCGGTTTGGGGCGTGCCTGTTTGCTGAACCGGATCTGGTTGCGGCTTGCGTTGCGGCGATGGCTCAGGCGGTTGACGTACCCGTGACGGTCAAAACCCGGATTGCCATTGATAAGATGGAGGGTGATGAGCCGCTGGACTGCTTTGTCGACACTGTGGCTGCTGCCGGCTGCCGCCATTTCATCATCCATGCTCGTAAGGCTTGGTTGACCGGGCTCAGCCCGAAGGAGAACCGGACCATTCCGCCGCTCGATTATGATCGGGTTTACCGACTGAAGCAGCGCCGGCCGGATCTGACCATCGTGCTCAATGGCGGCATCGAGAACCTCGAAATCGTGGATCAGGCATTGGATCGGCTGGACGGGGTCATGTTGGGTCGGGCCGCCTACCAGGATCCGTACGTTCTCGCCAAGATTCAGTCGCATCTGTTCGGTGGCGAACTTTTGGACAGGGCTCAGGTCGTGGATAGCATGGGTGCCTACGCTCAGCGGCAGGTCGAAAAAGGCACCCGCCTGCACTCCGTCGTGCGCCATATGCATGGGCTCTTTCAGGGTCAACGAGGCGCTAGGGCCTGGCGGCGCCATCTGGCGGAAAACAGTCACTTGCCTGACGCCGACTCCAAAGTCCTTGTTCAAGCATTCGCTAAGGTCAGGGATGCACAAAAACAGCCTGAATTTCGCGCAGCTTAAAGTAAAATTTCAATAGACTGATAAGATACATTTATCTGAGATTTTATGAATCTAAAAGTTACCAAAGTAACGTTATGTAATGTGGTCTCGTTACTTTGTGTGATTAACCGAATGGCAGCGTTCCCGCTCTATAACCAAAAAAAACACAAACGGGAGTCGTATCATGTCAAACGTGGTTACCGATGCGTTCGCGCCATTGTCGAACGCGTCGGTGCGCAACAAGCGTCGGAACAATCGACGGCCAGCCATTACTTCGCTGGATGATCTGCCGGCGCCGGATACGGTGCGCTGGACAAAGTATCGCAAGCTGGCGGTCGTCGATGCGGTCGAAGCGGGCCTGTTGACGCTGGAAGAGGCAAGCGAACGGTACAACCTGTCGGCCGAGGAGCTGTCGTCCTGGAAAGGCCGGGCACATCGTCACGGGCCGGATGGCCTGCGTACGACGCGCCTGCAGGACTACCGCCGCAAGGAACGGTCCAGCACGGTTTTTGCCGTCAGCAACGACTATCACTAGCGTGCTTGGCCGGCACTGCCGGCCAGGCGCGCCTGCCTTTCAGCGGAGCATGGGGCGATTGTATCGTCGTGGCAAACACCGAGCGATCGCCCGTTAGAGCCTTTCATCCTTAGGTGGAAGGCTCTAAAGGTGGCGGAACCGGTCGTTCGGCCGGGCCACCCCGGGAGGGCGTTGACCCTTCACGGCCGCTTCGCAAAAGGGGGTCACCCATGTCCGAAGAGCAACCCAAACAGCTTCTGCATCTCGTCTTTGGCGGCAAATTGACCAGTCCAGACGAGATGACCTTTGTCGACACCGAAGATCTCGATATCGTCGGCATTTACCCGAATTATTCGGCCGCCCTGGCCGCCTGGCGTGGCGCGACCGGCCGCACCGTGGATGACGCGCATATGCGCTACTTCGTCTGCCACCTGCACCGGCTGCTTGAACCGGACGTTCAGACCGAGCAGGGGTGACGGGGCTCCCAGCCGGCCTGGTCACTAAACCCGTCGCCTAGGGGCGCACCAGTTCGGAATAGGTTTCCGGGCGGCGGTCGCGGAAGAACTGCCACAGGTTCCGCACCTCGCGCACCATTTCCATATCCATGTCGGCGGTAATCAGCTCATCCTGATCCTCGCTCGCCTCGCACAGGAATTCGCCGCGCGGGTTGACGATGTAGCTAGACCCGTAAAACCGGCCGATGTTCCAAGGCTCTTCCGTACCGACCCGGTTTACCGCGCCGATATAGCAGCCGTTTGCCACGGCCGAGGCCGGCTGTTCCAGTTTCCACAGATATTGGCTCAAGCCAGCGACCGTGGCCGACGGATTGACGATGTATTCGGCCCCATTTAGGGCCAACGCCCGCCAGCCTTCGGGGAAGTGCCGGTCGTAGCAGATATAAACGCCCAGTTTGCAATAGGCCGTCTCGAACACCGGGTAGCCCAGATTTCCCGGCTTGAAGAAGAACTTTTCATAGAAGCCCGCGACCTGGGGGATGTGAATCTTGCGGAACTTTCCCAGATAGCCGCCGTCGGCATCGATTACGGCCGCCGTGTTGTAGTAGACGCCCGTAATGTCCTGTTCGTAAATCGGCACCACGATCACCATCGAGTGCTTTTTGGCGTATTCCTGCATCAGCTTGGTGGTCGGCCCGTCCGGCACCGCCTCCGTAGCCGCGTACCAGCGGGAATCCTGCGAGGGGCAGAAATAGGGCTGATTGAACACTTCTTGCAGGCACAGAACCTGGACGCCCTTGGCGGCCGCCTCGTCAATCAGCGGTAAGTGAGCCTCGATCATCGCCTGTTTGATCTGCTCCGGATCCAGATCGGTCGATGCCTTCAGGCTCATCTGAATTAGACCGCCGCGAACTATGCTCATACCCTGCCGCTCCCTTGGATTTAATACGTCGTGAGGGCGAGCATGCGCCGCCGCCGCGTCAGGCACAAGCGGGGCGGAGCGTTGTTCTACGAAATTCGGCCAGCCAGATCTCCGGCGAATTGCAAGGCCATACGGATTTCCTCCAGCTGGTCCTTGGCGATTTGCCGGCCGATTTCGATCTGTTCGTCGGCCCGGTGGAACTCCAAAAGGCCAATATCTTGCAGCGGCGGGGCCAGCAGCACATCCGGCGGATCGGCCGCCAGGCGGGCGCGGGAAAGCCGGTCTGCCACGATCTGCAAGGTGGAGAACATGATGCTGAAGAGGCTCGGCACCGAGGTATCCCAGGGCAGCAGCCGGCGCGCCACATTGGCCCAGGAACTACCATTGGAGACACCATTGTCCAGCAGCTCCAGCCCCGGAATAACCGGAAGCTGATTGTTTTGCTTGCGGGCCTGGCCCAGCATGTCGGTGTTCAGGCTCACCGCCACCACGACATCGGCTCCCAGCGCTCGGCAGGCCGACACCGGCACTGGGTTGACCAGCCCACCATCGATCAGAAGCCGGTGGCGATAAGGAACGGGTGGGAAAACGCCGGGCAGGGCATATGACGCCTTTATGGCCTCGACCATATCGCCCCGGTTCCGCCAAACTTCGTGCCCGGTTAGAAGGTCTGTGCATAAAGCGGCAAATCGTGTGTGTAGCTCCTCGATCCGCGTGGTGCCCAGCTGCTGTCGCAGCCGGTCCTCCAACCGTTTTCCACCGATAACTCCGGGCTGACGCATGCGAAAATCCATCAGGCGCACAACGCGAAGCGGTGTCAGCTCGCGCGCCCATTCTTCCAGCGCCGCCAGCTCGCCCGCTGCGTAACAGCCGCCAACCACCGCGCCGATCGACGTGCCTGCCACGACGTTGGGGTTCAGCCCCGCCTCCTGCAGACCATGAATTACGCCGATATGAGTCCAGCCACGCCCGACACCTCCGCCCAGCGCCAATCCCAGGCGGGGCTGATGGTTGCGGCTTTGCTCGCTGTGCATATCGTCAGGCATCGTTTCCAGCCAAGGCGGACCGGGTTTCCTAATCTGCCCCGCGAACGGTTACCGAGGCGTATAGCTTTGGCAAGGCCAGCCCAAGCGTGACGGTCCGTAGGAGCATAAAGACGATCATGGCCAACCAAAGGCCATGGTTCCCCCAAATCGCCATCATGGACCAAACTGAAAGGAAATATCCGGCGGCCGCTATGGCCGTCGCATTCCGCATGATATCGGCCCGTGTTGCCCCCAGGTAGACACCGTCGAAGGAGAAGGCGAGCGCTGCCGCAATTGGCAGGACTGCTGCCCAGGGCAGATAGTTGCGAGCGGTCAGGCGAACCTCCTCCAGTGTCGTCAGCGTATCGATGATCAAACCTCCACCCAAAACGTAAGCGCTCGCGAACCCAAGCGAAGCCACAAGCGACCAAAATCCCGTGATCACAACGGCGCGGACAAATCCTGGCCGGTCATTGGAGCCGAACGTTCTGCCGACCTGAACTTCGGCGGCATCCGCAAACGCATCCAGCGCCAAGCCGATGAACATGAAGAACTGCAACAACACCGTGTTGGCTGCCAAAATGACATCGCCTTGTGATGCGCCGCGCGCAGTGAAGTAGGAAAAAGCGATTAACAGCATGCAGGTGCGCAGAAAGATGTTGGCATTCAACGTCATCAAGCGTCGGAAGCTTTCCAGGCGAGCGACCACGCTGGCTTGCAGCACTGACCACCGTCCGGCCCCGACCCGCCAGGCTGCACCCAGACCCAAGAACATGGCCGTGTATTCGGCCAAGACGGAAGCCAGCGCCACGCCAAATACGCCCCACTCGAGGCCCAGCACAAACCAGATGCTCAGAGCTGCGTTGAGCCCGTTTAAGACAAGCTGCAGCACCAGCGTCGTCACCGCGCGGCCGTTACCTAGGAGCCAGCCGACAAGAACGAAGTTGGCCAGCGCCGCCGGAGAGCCCCAGACCCGAGTTAAAAAATACGTGCCGGTCAGTCGCTCGACGGCATCCGAACCATCAACCAGGGCACGGGCAACGTTCAGGATTGGAAGCTGAAGCGCCACGAGCAACAGTCCACAGGCGATCGAAAGGATGAGCGCCCGAACCAGGACGGCGGCAAGTTCGGGCCAATCGTCGGCCCCGGCAGCCTGCGCGGTCAGCCCGCCTGTGGACATACGCAGGAAATTGAACGCGTTTACCACAAACGTCATGACCATCCCGCCGACAGCAACAGCGCCCAGAAAATGCGGTTCAGGCAGTCGCCCGATGATCGCCGTATCGACCAGCGCCAGCAGGGGTGCCGCTGCGTTTGAGATCATCAAAGGTCCGGCCAAAAGCCAGACCGCCTTGTGGCTGGCTGGGTGCCATAGGCTCAGATGCTGTTCACGAGGGGACAAGGACAATACTCGGCGACCGAAATGGGGGAATGACGGTTTGTAGGTCAGCTTTGGAATGAAGGCGAGCCGATCGCGTGTGCCGCATTGTTAGGGTACAAAATACTCCTAGCCGGCCAAGCGGGTGTTGGATATTACCGCGCGCCGTTCGATTGACTATCGGCTTTGCGAAAGACCAGCAAATCGTGACCTACGCACCTGCATTCCCGGCACTGTTCGTGGTGTTGTGGGCAACCGGTTTCATTGGAGCCCGGTTGGGAATGCCGCATGCTGAGCCGCTTGCCTTTCTCTCCTTAAGGTTCGCGATTGCCAGCGGCATCTTACTTTCGTTGGCTCTCCTGATGGGGGCGCAGTGGCCAAAGGGGCGGCATTTCCTTCATTCAATGGTCGTGGGTGCCCTGCTGCACGGGGTCTATCTGGGTTGCGTGTTTTGGGCGATTGACCACGGTATGCCGGCGGGGTTATCGGCCATGATTGTCGGGTTGCAACCTCTTGCCACCGCAATCCTTGCAGGGTTTCTTCTGGGGGAGAATATCAGCCTGCGCCACTGGATCGGGCTCGGCGTCGGTCTGGCAGGGCTTGGGCTGGTTCTTCTGCCCAAGCTAGATGTCATCGGCAGTGGGGTGACGTCACCGAACATAATTGCCTGTGCCATGGCGGTTTTGGGTGCAACGCTAGGGACAGTTTATCAAAAGCGATTTGTGACAGACACCGACCTGCGAACGGGCACTTGCGCCCAGTATGTAGGGGCCTTCATTCCATGCCTGATCTATGCGCTGGCCTATGAAGGGTTCGAGTTCGATTGGAATGGCGAGTTGATCTTTGCTTTGGCTTGGCTTGTCTTGGTGCTTTCTATCGGCGCGATATTGCTGTTGATGATCCTCATTCGGCAGGGGTCGGTGGCTCGCGTTGCGTCGCTTTTCTATCTCGTGCCCGCCGTTACAGCTCTGATCGCCTGGCCGTTGTTCGGTGAGACACTCTTGCCTGTCCAGATTGGCGGCATGGTTATGTGCGCCGCCGCGGTTGCTCTAGCTACAGGTGGCGCGGTTCGGTCAAAAAAATAGCCGGCGCGAGCGACTCGCGCCGGCGCAATTGTTCAGCAGTGTAATCAGTTGGCCGTGTTAATCCGACCTTCGATCACCGGCGCGACCGGCGCATTTGCTTCGATATACTCGATGACCTGGGCTGCCATGTATCGGCCAGCTGTGGGATCGATGATCATTTTGCCGCCGGTGAACACCGAATATCCGTCCCCACCATTGGCCAGGAAATCATTGGTCGCCACGGTATAGACCGCGCCGAGATCAATTTCCTTGTCACCCACGATGACTTTCTGAACACGAGATCCCGGTGCGGCAGATGCATCGTAGGTGACCGAAAGGCCCGAAACATGCGGGAAGCGCCCGCTGCCATCTTCAACGGCACTGAAGCCATTTTCCAGCGCGTCGACGATGTTTTGCCCCGTTAGGGCGATCGACACCGTCTTGTTGCCGAAAGGCAATTCGGATTGGATGTCTCGACGGGTGAGCGCGGTTCCGGGATCATAAATCTTGTCGGCGCGGATGCCGCCGCCATTGGTAATGGCGATGTCAGCGCCGACGGCCTCCCGCATTGCATCAGCGATCAGATTGCCGATGGCCGCTTCCTGTGAGCGAATAGTACTCCGGCGGCTGTCCAACTCTGTTTCCGTTGCGCCGATTTCGATGTCGAGCTCATCAGAAAGAAGCTGAAGGTAGTCGTCGACCTTCGATAGCACTTCTGGATCAGCGTCCACTGAAACCGTGTCAATCAACCGGAAGCTGGGGGTCCAGACGAAGCGTGTGCTGTCGCCGCGTTCGACCCGGTCCAGAGTCAGATCCACGGCCGTCACATATTCAGCCTGGGCATAGCTTTCAACCAGCGCGGTGTCGCCGTTGTAGAGCACGGTCAGCAGGTGATCGTCTCCCGAGAGGACTAGATCGACTACGTCAGCTTCAACCAACTCGCGGTCTTCGGCGACATCCGTATGGGCCAGCGCAATCACCAGATCGGCCCCGCCTTCGCGCAGTTCATTGGCCAACGCATCGGCTGTTTCAACGATGGGGCTGAAGGTCACGCTGCCCGGGCTCGATTTGACGGCCGTGCCTTGTGTCGTCAGACCCAAAAAGCCGAGGGTGTAATCACCGACGGTGGCGGTCCAGGTTGGGATGGCACCGTCGACCGGTTCACCGTCGCTGTCGATGGCATTGCCGCCGAGCATTGGAAAGTTGGCTTCCGCGATGCGTTCCTTGAGCACATCGGGGCCAAAGTCAAACTCGTGATTTCCAAGGACCATCACGTCGAAGCCGACCGAGTTGTACAGGTCGATCATGTGGGCGCCCTGATCGAAGGCGGACATCAGCGAGGGTGAGATGGCATCCCCGCCGTTGGTAACGATCACGTTGGGATTACTGGCTTTTTCCTCAGCGATGAGCCCCGCGAGTTTTGCAACCCCGCCGCGGCCGTCATCCTCCTCCATCCGGTCGAGGTCATTCACGTGTAAGATGGTGACAGAGAGCGGTTCGGCGCTTGCGGCACCACCGATCAACGCGATGGCGGCGACTGTCGCCAAGGAATTCCGCGTTTGATTTGAGGCAAAAAAGGTATGGATCTTACTCATCGACAATCCTCCTGAGGGGCCACGGGCTCCCACGCATTTGTGATGTCGGCGAGTTTAGGCAAGCCCTCCAATCGCTGCCAGCAATGGTTTAAAAAAATCCTCGGGGGAAAAACCGGCTAGTTCGACACCAGTAGGCTATCCCGGTGCTGGTGCCGCTTTGTTTGCTTGCAGCTTCTTCGCAATGGCGCTCAGTCCATCCAGCATGCGATTTTCGGCTTGTCCCAGGTTGGTTGAGGGGCCGTGCGTAAGGTCAAGTCCGATCGCGTCAACATGGACTTTTGCGGCGGATACGGCCCGACTGTCACCCGCATCGAACAATTCTCGGTTCCCATCCAGCATGTGGCAGAGTTTGTTCGCGGCGATTGACGTGAGTTGGAAACCGAATGTCCCCGCCGTGCCCCGTAGTTCGTGGCAAACCTCATAAAGTTTTTGCGTGAGGTCAGTATGGTCAGCGCTGTCGCCCTGCATCTCTGACACAATTTCTCGCATGCGTCCCAAGTCTCGCTGACCGATGTTGGCGAAATCAGCTTTGAGCGCCTTGACGGCCATTGTCGAGCGAGTAACGGCCTGCTCTATCGTGATCCCGCGACCATTGTTGACAACCTTTTCCTTGAGGCGCTTTTGAGCTTCGCTCAGTTCGGTGTCGTTCGGCATGGTTTTCGGTCCAGTTCGGTCGGTGCATCGTCGCACCGATCAACGTTATCCTGTGTTCATGTTCGTAAAGAGCGCATCGACATCGTCGTTGCTCAGAGTTGATTCTTCAACTTCCTCGGCTGTATCGTAGCCCATTGCGGCAGCTTGGCTTTCCTCGCTCTTGCGCCGGTCGACACCCTTGTAGTCAACGCTGCGTCGCCGCCTGTCTGGCCCTGTGTAGGTGAGTGACGAGACACTGCGGCGCGGCGTTTCGATAACATGCACCATTCTGTGCATCAAAGTTTGCGCGGCGATCGGTTTTGCCAGGACTTCGGTGACTCCCGAATCGCGCGCAAAATGAATGCGCCAGGGTTCAGTATGACCCGTGATTAAGATTATCGGAATTTCCGGGTTCGGGCTGTCGCCGGCTGTTCTTACCGTTCGCGTGAAGTCGCACCCATCCAAGGGATCCATCAGCCAGTCACAAATCACGATGTCGACATGGTCTCGACCCATGATCTCCAACCCCTCGGAGCCATCAGAACCTTCCATCAGGTTTCGGACACCGAAGCCATGCAACATCTTTCGGACAAGCTGTCGCATGAACAGATTGTCTTCCAAGATCATCACAGAGATGCTGCTGAAGTCGTAGGTCTGAACCACGTCCAACGGCCAATTGCGTTGATTTGGGTTGAGAATTAACCCTTGCTGCTGAACTTGCCCGACATCCGTTGATCAACGCTTAAGCAGACCGGTTCAACCCAATTCAGCAAATTCGGCTGAAATGTGGTCTCTTTGCCCAGAGAAATCCTCACTCCGAGCCAATTGCGCCCGTTTTTCGCAGCTCAGTTCGTCAAGACAAAGGTCGATATTGACAGCATAGAACGCTGGCAAGACAGGTGAGGCAAGAAAGTGGGAACGATGGGCACCGATATATTTGTTATCAATGCGCTGCTGCTTGCGGGATTTCTGCTATGCGCGGCTCGTTCGATTTTGGATCGGCCCCCGCACTGGCGGTGTGTGAGAGCAGACCGACCTAACGGTTAGGTATCTCTTGCAGCGGCGATCGCCGCCGTGACAGCATGAACCGGCAAAATCGGGCAGTCATGTCGGCTCTTATATTCCTGAACGGGCCGAAATGCTTCAGAATCGGGCAATTCGATGGGGGTGGGGCCACCTTCGCGGATCATAGCTTCAAATTCCTGGGCGAATGATTGCCAGTCTGACAATTCCATTGTCGGGAGCGCATTTGCCATCATTGCCGCTGCCGCTTCGCACAGGCGGCAGCCCCGCACTTTAAACCCGACTGCCTCAATGGCCTGCCCATCCAATCGAACTTGGGCATCCACGCGATCGCCACACAACGGATTATCGATCCGGGCCGTCCCGTGCGGGTCTTCGATCTCCACGCTCCCTTTGGCTGCCAGTTCAAGAATGCGCTGGTGATAAAGGTCGGCGGACATCACACCGCTCGTTTGGCAGCCAGCGGTTCTGCGCGGGCCAGTTCCAGAGCTTCCGGTGTGTCAATGTCGACCAGTTTTTGTGCGCTTTCGGCCGGCACGTCGGTGACGGCTTCCTCGTAAAGCCCGATTAAGTGCCTGGCGCCGACATCGCCTGAAATCCTGGCCATCTCCGAAAAATAGCGCCTGTCCCACAAAACCGGGTTTCCGCGCTTGCCGTCATGGGTCGTGACAATGATCGATCGTCCCGCCTTTGGGGCGAAAGCGGCGATGAGCGCATCAATGCCGGCCGCCCGGACATACGGCATATCGCCAAGACAGATGACGGCGCCTGCGACGCTGCCGTCGAGAGCCTCAATCCCGCTTTGCAGGGATCGAGCGAGGCCCTTACTTGCCTCCGCGCTGTGGACAAACCGTACATTGTAAGGTGCCAGGGCCTTCTTCACGGCATCGGCCTGATGGCCGGTGACGACGATCACCTCATCGACGGTGCTTGCGAGGGCTGCCTCGACGGCCCGTGCAACCATCGGCTTTCCCTGAAGTTGTGCGAGCAGCTTGTTTTGGGCTCCCATGCGCCGGCTTTGTCCGGCTGCAAGAATGATGGCTGCGATGCGCGGCTTGTCGGGCATTGAGATCTCTTCACGCGGTTGCGGTCGCGTTGGAATTTCTGTGAGCAAACCGCCGACCCCCATGCCCGTAATGTCATCACCTGTCACCGGAACGTCTGCCGCAAGCCGCTGAAGCACCCAATCAAATCCATTCAGCTTGATTGAACGCGCGCAGCCCGGAAGGCCCAAAACTGGGGCGTTCCCAATGTGGGCCAACATCAACAGGTTCCCAGGATCGACAGGCATCCCAAAACGTTCCACGATGCCTCCCGCCTGGGTGACGGCGCTCGGCAATACATCGCGACGATCAATGATAGCGCTGGCCCCAACCAACAGCAGAAGCTCGCACTCATCACTTTGCAATGCTTGGATTTCCCGCAGTACCGCATCGGTTTGATGAGGGCATCGCCTTTCGTCTCGAATCGTCATACCCAACGATGCGAGGCGCTTTTCAGTGACGCTCCTGGTTTTGTCGAGCACGCTCTCCTTGGTGCCTGGCACCCTTGTCTGGATAAGTCCAACCGAACGCGGCCTAAATGGTGCGAGCGAGAGAACGTCTGCCTCGCCTGCGTCTGCCACCAAGGCTTCACAAGCATGCAAGGCGTTCGCCGGTGCGGAGAGCGGGATTATCTTGACGGTGGCAACCATCTGCCCGTTGGTGACAACGGCAAACGGTTCCAACGTCGCTATCGTGATGGCCTCGTCAATGCGATTGAGCGCGTCGATTCGGCTTCGGTCCAACTGCAAGATACCGTTGGTTTCGGCGAATAGATTGACACGACCCGTGTGAGCGATCGCGGCGCGGATGTTGGTGCCCGTGAGATTCGCGGCGAGCCTTGAGGCGGCACTGTCTTCATCAATGTCGTCATCGCCAAGACGAGCGCCGATGATTGTCTCGACACCAGCAGCTCGCAAGCTGTCGATGTGGTCCTCGGTCAAGGTTTGCCCTTTTTTGAGCGACAACCCCTGAACACGTACCGAATGCGCCAAGATCGCCCCGGTCGCGTTCTCAACCGCTATATCGCCGAATTCCATGTTCGGTTAGGCCGCTTTCCCGACAGCGCCATCGTCCTTCGGCGCCCGCAACACTTGGGTCATTTGTGCCATCACCGAAATGGCGATTTCTGCCGGCGATTTGGCGGATATAGACAAGCCGGCGGGGCCGTGAATTCGATCAAGGGCTGTGGGATCGGCCACCTGATCGGCCAGCCGGTCGAGCCGCGCCGCATGTGTTTTCCGGCTGCCAAGGGCAGCGATGTAAAAGCAAGGTGATTGGATTGCTAGTGTTAAGGCAGGATCGTCCAGTTTGGGGTCGTGGGTTAAGGCCACAATTGCTGTGCGTGCGTCTGGTGCCAGGGCTTCTACCGCTTCGTCCGGCCATTCGTTGTTGAGTGCCACGTTAGGAAAACGCTCAGCCGTGGCGAACGCGCCACGCGGATCCACGACCGTCACCCCATAACCTGCAAGCGTGGCCATATGCGCCAAAGGCTGGGCGATATGAACGGCCCCGATAATGATCAGTCGAAGTGGCGGGTTGAATACCTGTAGAAAGATGCGCCTGCTGCCTTGTTCGACAACCGTCCCTTTGTCCAACCGAAGCGCATCGGAACAGGCGGCTAGAGTTGGTTGCGCGATTTCCAGTGTGCCAGCGACAACGGCGCCATTTTCGATTATCGATTGCTCGCCCGATCCGATGTCAGTGGCGAGTGCAATTGGTCGTTGGGCGGTCCGAGCCGCGTTTAGCGAATTCAGAAGGGCTCGCTGCATTCCAATCAGTCCACCGCCTCAACAAAAACGTCAACCTTGCCGCCACACGCTAGGCCGACATCCCATGCTTGCTCATTGGTAACGCCATAGCTGAGAAGCCGGGGCGGAGCACCGTCCATGATTTCCAGTGCTTCCCTGACGACGGCTCCTTCTATACAGCCACCCGAGACGGAACCAAGCATCTCGCCACCGTCGCCGATCAAAAGCTGACTGCCCACAGGCCTGGGAGAAGAACCCCAGGTCGAAACGACAGTCGCCAAGGCCACTTTCCGGCCGGCATCCCGCCACTGCGCGGCGGCACCCAGAATATCCTCATTGTCCGTTTGCATTTCAGGCCGCCTCGTCCTTTCCCGCCAGCATTCGCCAAGATGCCAGTGACCCTGCTGATCCACTTCTCTGCGCCGTGCCTAGAGCGTCGACGAGGCCTTCCAAGCTGTCGAGATTGTGCACGGTGCGAAAATCGTCGACATGGCGGATCAGGATCCGTGCACCCTTTGATTTGGGTGCATAGCGTTCATAGCGCAACAGCGGGTTCAGCCAGATCAGATGGCCGGCACTCTTGTGTAACCTCTCGGCTTCCGGTTCCAAATGGGTGCCGGCATCCCGGTCCAACCCGTCGGTGATCAGCAGCACGACGGCACCGTCGCCTAGCACGCGGCGCGACCAGGCATTGTTGAAGTCGTGCAGGCAGCGACCGATCAGCGTTCCGCCGGACCAATCTTCGACTGACTGCCCAATATCGTCCAACGCCTCATCAACATCGCGTCGTCGCAGCATACGGGTCACGTTCGTCAGCCTTGTTCCAAAGACGAAGCTGTGAACCCGCGCACGATCATCGGTAATGGCGTGCAGAAAGTGGAGCAACATGCGGGAATACCGGCTCATCGAGCCTGAGATGTCGCACAAGACCACAAGTGGCGGCTGACGTGTGCGTCGGCGCCTTTTTGCGAGGTCGATCGCGGCACCGCCGCCGCGTAGCGACCGGCGAAGGGTGCGACGCATATCGATGGTCGGTCCGTTGGGGTCGGCCGAAAATCTGCGGGTGCGTCTTTCTGGTACGGGCAGCCGCATCCTAGCGATTGCCCTTTTGGCCCTGTCTAACTCCTCCGTCGACATATCCTCAAAATCGCGGTGGCGCAGGACTTCCCGTTCCGAAACGGTCAGCGTTGCATCCAGTTCGATTTCGGGCGGCTTCTCCTGGCCCGACTGGTTTTTGCTTGGCTTGTTGGTTTTCATGGCTTCCGCAACACGGCGGGAGATCTTTTTCTTGTTCTCCTCCCGATCCGTGCTGACTGTCGGCAGCATCATGCCCATCATGCGTTTAAGCAGATCCGGGTTGCGCCAAAAGATGTGGAAGGTTTGGTCGTAGACCTCGCGTTGGTCCTGTCGGGTGATCAGCGCGGCATGCAGGGTCCAGTAAAGATCCTCCCGGTTGCCTATGCCGACCGCCGCAACCGCTTCGATGGCTTGAAGCATTTGACCCGGACCGACGGGTAGCCCAGCGGCACGTAGTGCTCGGCAGAACTGAAGGATGTTTTCCGCAATGCGACCTTCGGGAGAAGGGTCGTCATCTGGCGGTGAGTCGGGAAGGATCGTGTCCATCGCGTCGTCACACAGCGGCAAGCTCGTTCTTGACGTCCGCTAAAAGACGTCCGGCTTCGGATCCTCTTATGCGTTCAATATCGTCCTGATACTTCAACAAGGCACCGAGGGTATCTTCGATCAATTCTGGTTCCAGTTCGACGGCATTCAGCTCGACCAGCGCCTGGGCCCAGTCCAGGCTTTCAGCGACGCCCGGCTTTTTGAAAAGATCTTCCTGGCGCAATTTCTGAATGAAGCCGACGACCTGGGACGACAGCTTGGCGCCGGCGCCTGGAGCCTTGATCGACAGGATACGCTCTTCCCGGTCGCGGTCGGGATAGTCCACCCAATGATAGAAACACCGGCGTTTCAGCGCGTCGTGGATTTCGCGTGTGCGGTTGGATGTGATGATGACGATCGGCGGGTCTAATGCTTTCACGGTCCCAATCTCCGGGATCGTGACCTGGTAGTCCGACAGGACCTCCAGCAGGAATGCTTCGAAGGGTTCATCCGTGCGATCCAACTCGTCAATCAGTAGGATGGGCGGTCCATCGGTTCCCGGTTCCAGCGCTTCCAGCAAAGGCCGCCGAATTAAGAACTCGCGGCTAAAAATGTCACCGGCAAGGCTGGCACGATTGGTATCACCGGCCGCCTCAGCCAGGCGGATTTCCAGCATTTGCCGGGGATAGTTCCACTCATAAACCGCCGCGGCCACGTCCAGCCCTTCATAACATTGCAGGCGGATTAGCCGTCGGCCCAGCACGTCGGAAAGGACCTTGGCGATTTCGGTTTTGCCCACGCCCGCTTCGCCCTCGAGAAACAGTGGGCGGTGTAACCGCAGCGAAAGAAATAGGGCAGTCGCCAGCGAACGATCGCAAACATAGTCGCCGTTGGCCAGCAGTCCAGCCACGTCGTCGATGGAGTTGAGCGTTTGGTCAGTCAAGAAATTGCTCCCAGCTTAGGCTGCGATTCTGCCTGTTGGCCGACCGAGACGCAATGCCGGGCGCGGCAGAAGCTTAGATAGGTCGCTCAATCGCATTCGTCATCCCATGGCGAGCACGCAAGGGTAAACGCAATGTGACGCGGTCGGACGGATGAGAGCGATAAGATCGATCGATGACCGACACTATGGAGTAGGCGATGGGCGTCAGATCGATCATTACGGCTCTTGTTCTGGCCTCAGGTTGGTTGGGATCAACAAGCTTGCTGGCGGCCCAGGCAGATAGGCCCTGTGGTCTGGAGGATGTGTGCGCCATCGATGGTGGCGAATATTATCTGGCGTTCCCCGAGAGTTGGGATGGCGTATCGTCGTTGCCGGCCATCGTCTTTTTCCATGGGCACAATTCGACAGGCCAAAGTGCGCTCAAAAGCCGGACCTTGCGCCGCGTGTTCGTTGACAATGGCTATCTGCTAATCGCCCCGAATGGAGAGCAAATCCAAGGCCGCAACACACGCCGCTGGCCGGCTCGGCCCCTGGAGCCAGGCCAATGGCGGGACGATGTGTCGTTTGTCCTGGACGTGATGGGCGATGTCGCCGCTCGCGTGCCGTTGCAAAGGGATGGGGTGCTGGTGTCCGGATTTTCAGCTGGCGGCTCGATGGCCTGGATGATGGCCTGTTATGAGGGTGAGCATTTCGCCGGGTTTGCCACAGTCGCGGGCGCGCTCCGGCGGCCAATACCGGACGAGGTTTGTCCGGCCGGTCCAGTGCGGATGATGCACATCCATGGCTATTCGGATGCCCAAGTCCCGCTCGAGGGGCGCGGGATTGGCGACTGGCACCAGGGCGATGTTTTTGAATCGCTCTCACTTCTGCGGGCGACGAACGCGTGCCGCACGAACCCAACGGCCATCACGATGGGCGATCAATTCCAGTGCCGCATCTGGCAAGGCTGCGGCAGCGGCCACGACATCCAGTTCTGTCTGCATGACGGTGGCCACGGCTTGCCCCAGGGTTGGGCGGAGTTGGCGCGCGAGTGGTTCGAAGGTGGGCAGGGAAGCTAGCGGCCCTCCCCAACGAAAAGGCCGCTGGCAACCTGGTGATCAGAATTCGAGCTGATAAGCGGCCGGAGTGAACTCGAACCCGTCGCCCTTTGCTTCGACATATCCGATGCCTGGTGCTGGCATGTGGTAGCCGATGAAGGGGATCTTGTCTGCCGCGACCATACCGAAGATTTCGCGCCGAACCGCCGCCGCCTTCTCCTTGTCGGCATCGAACCGGACATGCCAGTCGGGGCGTTGCAGCGAGAAAACGAAGTGGTTGGCCGTGTCGGCCGTAATCATCAAGCGCTTGCCCTCGCTTTCGATGTGGTAGGCGAGGTGGCCAGGCGTATGGCCCATCGCATCGACCGCTTCGACGCCTGAGGCGACCGCGTCGCCAGGCGCGATGAACGTCATGTTCTCCGCGAACGGAACCACGTTTTGCTGGACCATTTGGCCAACGCGTTCTGTCGGACCTGACAGACGTTCTTCTGCCGACCAGAAATTGTACTCCACATCGCCGGTTACATACCGGGCGTTAGGGAAGGCTGGGGCGCCATCTTCCAGCATTCCGCCGATGTGATCTGGGTGCATGTGGGTGATGACGACGACATCGACGGCCTCCGGGGCAATGCCGGATTCAGCTAGGGCGCTGCGCAGATTGCCGGCATCTGGCCGCCCGCCAGCACCATTGCCGGTATCGAACAGGATGACTTCTTCACCCGTGTTCACCACGGTTGGGATGAATGTGAACTGGCTAGCAAGGCCAGGCAAATTGTTGTCAGCCGCGAGGGATTCCACCTCAGAGGCTTCGACATTCTCGCCAAAGATCGGGTGGACGGACTCAGCGTTCCTGGCTCCATCGAGGATGGTAGTCACTTCAAACGCACCAAGGCTAAACCGTCGTATGGTTGGACGGATCGGGCCTGTCAAAGGTGCTTTGGCCAATGCCGGGTTGGCAGCAATGGCAGCAATGGAAACACCGCCAGCCAAGGCAGTGCGTCTGCTGATATTTGGGGTTTCGATCATCGGAGCCTCCTAAAACGGCATGATGGGACCAGGGTAACGCAAATGATGTATGCAGTGGATTGTGAACTGTTGCGCGCGAGCCGACTGGCAAGGTGGAGCTTCGGGGCGCGGGGCAGTTTTCTTAGGTATCGAGCGCAGCATAGATCGAAGGCCACTGGCTGTGCGTCTCGGTCGAGAATATGTGAAATCGCCGTGCGCGGGTGCACTGGGCGCGCGAAGATTGGCCAGTAGAAAAAAGGGGTCCATTGGGACCCCTTTGATCAGTTCTGGTTTGGTCGCCTTTACCCGGCGGCAGCCACCGCGCGTTTGGCCATCACCGTCACCAGATGGGCGCGATAATCGGCCGAGGCGTGAATGTCGGCGTTCAAGTCTCCGGCGGAGACTGAAATGCCGTCTAGTGCGCCAGCGCTGAAGTTGCTGGCCAAAGCCGATTCCATTTCCGGCACGCGGAATACGGTCGGACCGGCCCCCGTTACCGCGACCCGAACGCCGCTGGCGGTCTGCGCAACGAACACGCCAACCAGCGCGTAGCGACTGGCTGGGTTCGGGAATTTCGCATAGGCCGCTTTCTGAGGTTTCGGGAAGGAAACGGCGGTGATTAGCTCACCCTCGTTCAGAGCCGTTTCGAAAAGGCCCGTGAAAAAATCATCCCCGGCGATCGTCCGACTGCTGGTGTGAACCGTGGCACCCAGGCCGACCACGGCACCAGGATAGTCGGCGGCCGGATCGTTGTTGGCAATCGAGCCGCCGATAGTGCCCAGGTTGCGAACCTGCGGGTCGCCAATGCCATTGGCCAGGCTCGCCAGGGCCGGGATGGTGCCCTTGACGACATCGGAACCCGCGACCTCGGCATGCCGGGTCATCGCACCGACGACGATCGTATCGCCCTCTGAATTGATGCCGGCCAACTCGGAAATGCCCGAAAGGTCAACCAGGTCCGAGGGCATCGCCAGCCGCTGTTTCAGTGTTGGGATATATGTTTGTCCCCCAGCCAGGAATTGGGCGTCATCCGCGCCGGATAGGGCCGCGACAGCCTCCGCGACGGTCGAGGGCTTGTGCGTATTGAATGCGTACATCTCTTGTCCTCTTCTCTGTCCGGTCAGCCTTGCAGGGCCTGCCAGACGCGTTCGGCGGTGGCCGGCATGGCTACTTCCTTGCCGACAGCGTTGATCACGGCGTTCATGACGGCGGCCGGGGCGGCGATAGCGCCTGCCTCACCGCAGCCTTTAACGCCTAGCGGATTGGTCGTGCAGGGCGTTTCGGTCAGGCCAAGCTGGAAGCTAGGCAGATCGTCGGCCCGCGGCATGGTGTAGTCCATGTAGGAGCCGGTCACGAGCTGACCGCTTTCGTCATAGACGCAATTTTCCATCAACGCCTGGCCAACACCTTGCGCGATGCCGCCATGCACCTGACCTTCGACCACCATCGGGTTGATGATTTTACCGAAGTCATCCACCGCGACGAAGTTGACGATTTCCGTCGTGCCGGTTTCCGGATCGATCTCCAACTCGCAAATCTGCGTGCCGGAAGGGAAGGTGAAGTTGACCGGGTCATAGAAGGCGTTTTCCTCCAGCCCCGGCTCCAGCCCTTCGGGATAGTTGTGCGGCACATACGCGGCAAAGGCGATCTCTTGGATCGTCTTTTCCTTGTCTGTCCCAGCCACCGTATATTTGCCGGCTTCGAAGACCACGTCATCCTCGGCCGCTTCCATCAGATGGGCCGCAAGCTTCTTGCCCTTGGCGATGATTTTTTCGGAAGCTTTGACGATGGCAGACCCGCCAACGGCCAAAGAACGTGAGCCATAGGTGCCCATGCCGAACGGCGTGGTTGCCGTGTCGCCATGGACTACTTCGACCTGGTCTTCCGGGACGCCTAGTTGGGTGGCGACCAGTTGAGCAAATGTCGTCTCGTGGCTCTGGCCGTGGCTGTGCGAGCCCGTGTGGAGCATCACCTGTCCGGTCGGGTTGAACCGGATGGACGCGCTTTCCCACAGACCAACGCCAGAACCCAGTGATCCGACCGCTTGGCTTGGGGCAATTCCACAAGCTTCGATGTAGCAAGAGAACCCGATACCGCGTTTCTTGCCACGGCCTTCAGCTTCTGCCTTGCGAGCCGAAAATCCACTGTAATCAATGAGATTCATCGCTTTGTTGAGATGAGCCTCATAGTCGCCCGTGTCATACTGCATGATCACCGGCGTCTGGTAGGGGAACTCGCGGATGAAGTTGCGCTTGCGCAGTTCGGCCGGATCGATTCCCAATTCGCCCGCAGCTTTTTCGACAATCCGTTCCAGCAAAAAAGTTGCTTCCGGTCGTCCGGCCCCACGATAGGCGTCCACCGGGGCTGTATTCGTGTAGACCGCCAGAACCTCCGCATAGATTGCCGGAATGGCATATTGTCCGGAGAGCAGCGTGGCGTAGAGGTAAGTCGGGACACAACTGGAGAACAGCGACATATACCCGCCGAAGTTCGAGATCGTTTCGACCTTCAGGCCAAGGAACTTGCCCTCGCTGTCCATGGCCAACTTCGCCTTGGTGACATGGTCTCGCCCATGGGCGTCAGCCAAGAAGCTTTCCGACCGTTCCGCCACCCACTTGACCGGGCGGTCGACCACTTTGGCGGCCCAGGTCACGACGGTCTCTTCGGGATAAATGTAGATTTTCGATCCAAAACCGCCGCCCACATCCGGCGCAACGACCCGCAGCTTATGCTCGGGCGCCACCTGGTGGAACGCCGAGAGGACCAGCCGTGCCACATGTGGATTTTGGCTGGTTGTGTACAGCGTGTAGCTGTCGGAACCGGAATCGTACTCGCCGACCGCGGCACGGGGTTCCATGGCATTCGGTACAAGCCGATTGTTAACCAGTTCGATCTCTGTCACGTGCGCCGCCTGGTCGATGGCGGCATCTGCCGCGGCGGCATCCCCCAATTCCCAATCATAAACGGTGTTGTTGGGCGCATTGGCATGGATTTGTGGTTGACCGGCATCCGTCGCGTTCACCGGTGAAACCACGGCGGGCAGTTCGCTGTAGTCGATCTCTAGCGCTTCGCCCGCGTCGCGAGCCTGGGCATAGGTTTCCGCAATGACGACGGCCACGTGGTCGCCGACATAGCGGACTTTACCGACCGCCAGGGCGGGGTGGTCACCCATATTCATGGGCGATCCATCTTTGGACGTAATCGCCCAACCGCAGATTAGGTTGCCCAGTCCAGCGGCCACATAGTCCTCGCCGGTCAAAACAGTCAAAACGCCAGGTTTTGATTCAGCGGATGCCTTGTTGATGCTGTTGATTTCAGCGTGGGCGTGCGGGCTACGCACGAAAAACGCATATACTTGGCCGTGCCGGTTGATGTCGTCCGTGTACCGGCCCTTGCCCGTCAGAAAACGGCGATCTTCCTTGCGGCGCAGCGGGGCGCCAATTCCACCATCGGGTGCCATACTTCTCGGTCCTCCTCGGAGGCCCTAACGTTTTTTGTTTCTTGTTGTAGGGCTCGTGTTTGCTGGGATGTGATTAAGCGCTGGCGCCGGATTTTTGGGCGCAATCCAGAACGGCTTTGACGATGTTGTGATAGCCGGTACAGCGGCAGATATTGCCTTCCAACCACTCCCGAACGTCGGTTTCGCTGGGGTTGGGATTGTTGTTCAACAGATCAACCGCGCTCATCACCATGCCGGGCGTGCAGAAGCCGCACTGCAGGCCATGATTTTCCCGAAAGGCTTCCTGCATCGGGTGCAGCGAGCCGTCGGCATTCGCCAAGCCTTCGATGGTCACCACGTCTGCGCCATCGGCCTGGCTGGCCAGCATTGTGCAGGATTTGACCGATTTGCCGTTTACATGCACGACGCAGGCGCCGCACTGGCTGGTATCGCAGCCGACATGCGTGCCCGTCAGACGCAGATGATCGCGTATGAGCTGAACCAGGAGCGTCCGACCTTCGACCTCCTGGGTCACGGACTTCCCATTAACGGTGAGGCTAACGCTCGCCATTCCATTCCTCCCAAATCATGAATTGGTGCCGCCCGGATGGGGCACCGTGTTTGTTGATTGGATCACCAAGAAGGGTAGTTCAGCCGAGGGGCATCGGCAAGGTGCTGGGGGCTCCTTCAGTTGGAAATCGTCACCCTAATCAATGGGCCGCCAGCCTTCGACCAGCGTCCCGGTGGCGCGCGCGATGGTCAGATAGCAACCGCCCGTCCCCACAGGTTGTTCGAACCGACGGCTGATCGGTTGCTCGGTTAAGCGGGACAGCAGCAAAGCACCGACACCACCGTGGGCGACAATGGCAATGTCTCCTGCGGCTTGTTCATCGCGCCTAATGCGCTCCACGGCCGTTGCTATTCGGCGCTGAGCGTCGATCGACCTTTCCCAGCCGCGCACGCTTTGCTCAGGTCGGGCAAAAAACGTCTCTACTACAGGCCAAAACTCGTCCGGCGGCAAAAAGCCGGTTGCCGATCGATCGTTCTCGTGAAGTTCGGAAAGGATCTTTGGCTCGATCCCCCGTACGCTGGCTAGAATCCGGGCGCCGTCTTTGGCTTTTTGCTCGTCGCTTGAATAGACCGATCCCACCTGCGCAACGGCACTGCTCGATGCGAAAGCCTCCATTCGCTCGATGCCCCTCTCCGACAGCGGCCACTGCGGCACCGGAACATTTGGATCGATAACGACCTCAGGATGGGTGATGAAGAGGAGGTTGCCGCTCAATTGAACAAGCTGACCAATATCAAAATCACTGCGACTATCGCCAAGACCCACGTGATCGGGCTGATGCCACCGGATCCTCCAGCTTTCTGAATGGTGGCCTCGACATCGTCGATAACCTTCTGAGAAGCTGCAATTGGACCGGCTACAGCGTTCGGTACAGGTGATGGTGTCTCTGGCTCATCTGGTGACGGCGCCAGCGTTTCAGTGACGTTGGCTGCTTCTCCTACAGCCTGCGGTTCTTCGGTTGGGGTAACCGTTTCGACTTCTGTTTCAGGTGCTGCCTTTTCGGCCGGGGCGGCCGCCGCTTCTACCGTTGCGACTGGGGTGGCCACGAGTTCAGAGAACTTGCCGAAGAAGTCATCGGCCATTTTCTTGGCTGTTCCATTGATGAGCCTGGCACCGATCTGAGCAAGTTTCCCGCCGACTTGGGCATCTACCTCGTAAGTCAGAAGGGTCGCGTCTGCGCCGTCTTCTGCCAGATGAACCTTAGCACCGCCTTTGGCAAATCCGGCAGCGCCCCCTTTGCCTTCACCACTGATGGTATAGCTTTCGGGCGGATTAATGTCGGACAGGGTCACATCGCCAGCGAACTTTGCCTTAACCGGGCCGACCTTTGCCGTGACCTTGGCGCTTAGCTCGGTATCAGATTTCTGAACAATCTCCTCGCACCCGGGAATGCACTGTTTAAGCACTTCGGGATCGTTCAGGCCTTCCCACACCCGTTGGCGCGGAGCGTCAATTCGGTATTCGCCGGTCATATCCATGGTGTTATGCCTTGTCCCTATTGATGGGTTTGTCCAGGAACCTGGACACCCGTGCACAGATGCGTTGATTTGGCTTCAATCTTATCTCGGTCCCATGGCGCCACAAGTCCGCTTTGCGACTGATGCTAGAGCGTCAACGCATCACGAGATAGCCTCGTACAGCGTCAGGGGGTTCGGATATCATGGTTTCAATGCTGGCGTCGGCCTTCACCTGTCCTTCGTCGATGAACAATGCCCTGCCTTGCAAGCCGGCGATATCGTCGGTCTGGTGGCTGACGAGCAGGACGGTTAGATTCCTTTCGCGCCTCAACCTGTCCACCAGGGTCAGCATCTCCAGTCTTTGGGCCGGTCCCAAAGCGGCAAATGGTTCGTCCAATAGCAGGATTGGTCTGTTGGTCGCCAACGCGCGGGCAAGGGCGACCCTCTGGCGTTGTCCACCGGACAACTCGCCAGGCCGCCGGTTGCCATAGCCCGCAAGACCGACGGTGGCCAATCCATGTTCGACAGTCTCGAGGTCTCGTTGGGAAAGCCTGAGCCCTGGGTGGATGCCAAGCGCGACATTGCGTGCGGCCGACAGGTGCGGAAACAAGTTGTTTTCCTGAAACAACATGGCGATTGGGCGCTTGCCAGGGGAAAGCTTCGAAATGTCGCTTCCATCAACACTTACCGTGCCCGTTCGCAGTGGAATGAATCCGGCAATCACCTGCAGCAACGTCGTCTTGCCCGCACCGCTCGGTCCGATCACGGCTGTCAAACTGCCAGCCTGGATTGTCAAATCGAAGTTTGCGCTCCAATCCCCCTGGCCCACTCGAACGCCGTTAAGCGAAATCTGCCCAGTCATGTCGAGCGCCTTTGTGGCCCCGCGCAAACCCGCTCTATCAGCAAAAATAGGGCGAAGGACAAGGACACGAGCACCAGTGCCACTACCGCTGCCTCATCCAATCGGTAGGCACCAATCAGTCGGTAGAGCAGCAGCGGCAATGTTTCTGTGGAGGGAGAGGCGAATAAGGCAATCACGCCCATATCGCCAACCGCCAACGCCGTGCACAGAGCCAGCGCAAGCCCAAAGCGGGTGCGTAACATCGGCCAGTCGATCAGGAAGAACCGGCTCCACCCTGAAATCCGGAGACTGTCAATCATGCGGCCCTGACGTTCTTGAGCCAATCGTGCAGAAGGTCCGATGATGCGCAAAACGAAGGGTATCCCCATCATGGCGTTGATCATCACAACGAGAACTGGCCCGATGTAAAAGATGTCGAAATAGGCTGACAACGCCACAAAAAGACCGGCACCAAGGACGAAGGGCGGAATAACGAGAATGACGGAGCCAGCCGTTTCAAGCGCTTCGGCCAGCGGCCGCATGGTTGGAACGCTAGACAGTTGCCGGATGGTCAGGATCATAAGCCAGCCCATAATAACGGCCATCGATCCGGCGGTGATGCCGATCACTAGGCTCAGGTAAGCGGCCTGCCATGTTCGACCATCTGCCAAGACGCGAACAAATGGTCCGGTCACGCCATCAAAAAGAACAACGGCGAAAGGGCTGAGAACCGCGACCGCTGCCACTCCGATAACGGTGGCATCCAAAACTTTTGCCCCGGCGGTTTCGCCATCGCGCCTCGGGGCGGCAATTCCCGTCGTGTCACCGGCGGGTAGGGGGGGCAGAAGGGCAAGCACCGTTCCCGCAATAAGGGCTCCGATCGCAACTTGAATCAGTCCAAGACTCAGGACGCGTGAAAGGTCGAAGTCAAAACGCAGTGCTTGAAACAGGGCCACCTCAATTGTTGCTCGAGGGGGGCCGCCCCCAAGGACGAGAACCGGCGTAAAGCTGGCAAAGCACAGGAGAAATATCAAAAGCCCAGCGCCAGGAATGACGCGGCGAACGGCCGGCCATTCGATTAGCCGAAACAAGGCCCAGGGGCCCATATCCAATTGGCTTGCCAATCGCCAGGTTTCGTGCGGAACGGACTGCAGGGCGAACAGGAAAAGGCGCACGGCCATGGGCATGTTGAAGAAGGCATGCGCCAAAAGAATGCCACCTAAGCCATAGATGTCGATCTGGAGGTCAAACCCAGCAGCTGTTGAGGCATCATTTAACAGGCCGGATCGACCATAGAGTGCTACCAGGCCCAGTATGGCGACGATGACCGGCACCACCATCGGCAGTCCCAGACAGCGGATCACAAGAGTGCGGCCGAGGAACTTGGGCTGCCGCGCGATAGCGCGCGCGACGGGAAACGCGAGAGCCAAGCTGATTATCGCGGATAAGCCAGCCTGAACGATAGAAAACCTGACGATGCCTCGAATGTAGGGGTCGGCCAGAACTCCACTGACGTCCACGCCGCCACCGGCACTGTACAAGCCGAGAAAAGCGATACCCGATAGAAGCAGAAGAGGGCTCAGGCCGACCAACGCCGGCAAAAAGGTCATTTCAGGTTTGGTCGTTGCTAAGGGGTTTCCCGGCCTTATTGGCTCATGGCCGCCAGCCATTCATTGACCCAATCCGACCGGCTCGCCAATACCTCCTCCGGGGTGTAGAGCAAGGCGGTTTCCGGGTTTACGGCCGTTGCGAAGGCCTCAGGTAGTTGATCTGCTGGCATTGCGGCTGGATACATCCAGTTGGTTGTGGGGATGATCTCTTGAAAATCTGGGCTCAACATAAAGCGCAGAAACGCGTCGGCCAGTTCGCTCTGATCGGTTGAGGCGACTTTTCCGGCCACCTCGATTTGCATGTAGTGGCCTTCCTCAAAGGCAGCGGCCTGATACTTGTCCGTCTCCTCGGCAATGATGTGATAGGCCGGCGAGGTGGTGTAGCTCAGCACCATCGGAGCTTCGCCTTCCTGGAACAGGCCATAGGATTCCGACCAGCCAGCACTGACCGTAACGATACGCGGCCGCAGTTGGCTCCAGGCCTCGGCGGCATCGTCGCCGTAAACTTGCTTGACCCAGAGAAGGAGACCTAGCCCTGGGGTTGACGTGCGTGGGTCTTGGATCAGCAACTCGACGTCGCTGTTTTCCACCAGCTCTTTCAGGCTGGAAGGTGGAGTTTGCAGGAGATCGGTCCGGTAGACGAAGGCAAAGTAACTCCAATCATAGGGTAGGAAATTTGGGTCATCCCAGGCGATTGGAACGGTCAACCCTTCGGGCGTGATCCCATGGGGGGCGAACAAACCGGTTTTAGCCGCTTCGGCTGTCAAATTCGTATCGAGGCCGAGCACTAAGTCGGCGCCGCTATTTTTACCCTCCAGGCGCAACCGGCTTAAAAGTGCGACCCCGTCCTCGACACCAACCAACTGGACGTCACAGTCGCATTGTTGTTCAAAGGCAGCCTCAACCTGTGGGCCGGGTCCCCAATCGGACACGAAAGAATCGTAAGTGTAGATGGTCAAAACTGGTTTTTCCTGGCCGGAGACCGTTTGGCCGGAAAGGCCGCCCATTAACGTCAGGAAAGCGGCAGTTGCCCCGAAAGCGCGTCGCATCGATCGAATTCCTCCAATTTGCCGGTCCGGAGGAGGGGGTAGAGACGACGTGAAATCGGACGTTCCATCGGCGCTTCTTCCTTCCCTCCGCCGGTATGACCCGGATCAGGTTCTTGGGGTTGGCGCGCCCGCCTCTCAGCCTCGCTCTGAGGCACCCCCGGAAGAGTGGATCGTTTCATAGCCTCGTGGTCCATGCGGGGTCAATCGCCTGTGCATCGCCAACTGGATGCGTACCACTACCTGGTTTTGCCATGAGGCAACCGAACTTGTCTGATTTCCCACCTTTGTTCATAGGGAGCGAGATCTACCGCCGCTCAAGCTACGGATCCAAGCATCCGCTGGCTATCCCGCGCGTCTCAACGGTAATTGATCTGTGCCGGGCGCTCGGATGGCTGCGGGATGACAACTATGTTGACAGCCCAATGGCCAGGCTTGAGCAACTGACCCGGTTTCACCATGCTGACTATGTGCGCGCGGTCATGGAGGCGGAAGAAAGCCAGGATTTGTCCCCCGAATTGCGTGAGCGGTACAATCTGGGTTCGGTGGAGAATCCGATCTTTGGCGAGATATTCTCGCGGCCGGCGACGGCCAGCGGGGCGTCAATTTTGGCAGCGAAAACACTCGCGAGCCGCCCTGGTGTGATCTACAGCCCGGCGGGCGGAACCCATCATGGCCGGCCGGGTCGTGCGAGCGGGTTCTGCTATTTCAATGATCCGGTTCTGGCTATTCTCACGCTTCTGGATCGCGGCATCGAACCGGTTTTTTATCTTGATTTGGATGCCCACCATGGCGATGGCGTTGAGGATGCCATGGCGGGAGATGACCGCGTGACGACGCTTTCCATCCACGAAGCCGATCGTTGGCCAAGATCGGGGCCTACCGGAAAGGGCGCAGGGGCAAATACCTTCAACCTGGCCGTTCCCAGTGGTTTGAATGACAGTGAGCATGCACTGATCATGGATCTGCTGGTGTTGCCGATAATCACAAGCATTCGTCCGAAGGTACTGGTCGTTCAGGCCGGCGCCGATAGTCTGGGGGACGATCCGCTTAGTAGGTTGGCGCTTTCGAACGGCGCGCTTGCGTCCGCGATCAGAAAACTTTCGGGGCTGTGCGATCGCCTGCTGGTCCTTGGCGGCGGTGGGTACAATCCCTGGTCTGTGGCACGGGCATGGACCAGCGTCTGGGGGAGCTTGAACGGTCTCGATCTGCCTATGAAAATCGGTGAAGAAAGCCAAGCCGTTCTAAGGGGCCTGACGTGGGACCGCGCGGCAGGGCGGAACCCGCCGGATCGCTGGTTCGAAACGCTGCTTGATCCTCCAAACGATGGACCGATACGCGAGCAAATTCGGGAAGCGATCGAGGTTTGTCAGCGTCCGCCAGGCAGTCCTTCGGACATGTAGAGCGCATCAAATCCCCAGGTAACGATAGTTGTGTCGTTCTCGCTGAATTCCTGGGTATAGCGGCCCGTCCCGGCGACCGAGCGTCCGTTGATCTCGGTCGGGGCGAACTCAAAACACCCGACCATACTTCCATGCCTGTTGGTATAGCCTTTCCAGTTGCCGATCATGCTGCCGGCTTCCTGATAATCAATGTGAAATATGCCGTGTGTGGGTCCAACGCCATTGCGCAGCGATTCCGTGAATGACCGGCGTGCCTTGTCCTGGTCCTTCAGGATAAATGTCGACAGCACCTCAATGTGCGCGACCTTTTTGGAGAGCGTGCTGAAGAAGGATCCTCGCTGGGCAAAATAGCCGACGAAATTTTCCGGCGCCTCGGTCAAGCTGTAGCTGTTCATGCGCGAGGGCGTCAGGATCATTGTTTCCTTCAACTCGTCGATCGGGATGACGTTGTCACCGATGGGGAGTTTCGCCTGCTCGAAAAGACCGCGTTCTTCCAACTCGTGTCTTTCGGCAAACTTAAGGGCGTCGGCTTTGCAGTAGTCCGGCCCAATCTCTTCTTCGCCAACGACTGGCACGTCGTTCGCAAAAAAAGTTGCGGCCAATTTTGGAATAGTCAGGAACTCGCCTTGACCACTGATCGGCAACCCGCTGGTAATTGTCCTGATATTGGGGACGGCAATCGTAACGCTTAGCGAGACGATTAGGGCGACGAAGGCAGCCACCCAGATCTCGGTACGCCCGAAACGGTTTCCAGGTTCACGATTTCGTGGCGACGGATTTTCCATGCCTCAAACCTCTCCCTAGCACCCGTTCAGCGCAGTGATCCATTTCACGCCGCTGATGAATCAGGACTAGGCGGCGGAGGCGTTCTCTATGGGCTGTTCGACCGGCCCAGGCCTCTGGCGCGTTGCGGAGGAGCGCCTGGATGGTCGGCCTTGCTTCTGTCTGCTGACCGACAGCAGAATTGCAAAAAAGACCAACGTGTGCCAACCGGGCCTATTGGAGAAGGCGAAATTTTCAGTAATTCCAGTAACGATAAAAAAGATAAGAGCCAACAAGGCGAACGCATTTCGCTTAGCATATGCCTGCATCGCTCCATGCAGCATCATCCATGCCAGGATCAGCGCGCCGGGGACGCCGATCATCAGTGCGGCATGCAGCAGGATATTGTGTGCTTCAACGATGTTGTTTGCCGACACATCGGTGGGGATGTCGGCAAAAAGCTGCAGTGGTGAGCCAAGTCCATGTCCTAAGAAGAAATGCGAGGGTATTAGCCCAAGCGTGTAAGCCCAGATATTCGTTCGCCCGGTAAGCGTCGCCACCTCTTCCGCTCGCCCGGATCGTGCGATCACCGACAGGCTATCGTTGGTCATGGCCTCCGTGACCGTGAAATAGACCAGCGGCAGCATCAAAACGAACAGGACAAAAAAGACGGGAACTGTTTTTCGTCCGAATGGTCGCAGGGCCAACAGACCACCCAGAACAACTGCGGCAACTAGCCCGACCGATGGACCACGTGACCCGCTGAACCACAAACAGACAAGTGCCATTGGCACGAGGATGCAGGCCCCCAGGATCCAAACGGGTTCACGTCGTTCGTTGAATACTGTCTTTGCCAGCAGACCGATGATCAATTGCGCAGAAAACAGGGCTAGACCGATCGGATTGTTTGCAACGCCTTGCAGTCGCGTGTTCGGACCGGCGTCATAAACCCAAAGACTGTCGCCCGTAAGGCCGGGAAATACGAGCACGACAAAGCTCAAAACGATGATCGGGGTTGTTGCCAGGGCCAACGTAGCTGCCATGTCCGTGGAAGGCACATTGGTTGCGTAGTGGGCGGCAAAAACCATGGTGGCAATCATGGCTACGGCCGTGGCCGTCGAATATTGGGGATCAGGGGCGTTAACAATCGAGACCAGGCAAAGGACCGCCAGGATGCCCATGCTAATGATGGCCGGGCGCTTGAATTTGAACGGTCTTCCGAGCAGCGCGAACAAGGCAAGGCCGCAGTACCCGAGGTAAATCATGCCTTGCAGAATGATAACAAAATCGACGCTTGTATCCAGATAATCCCGCACTCGAAACTTCATGTGCAGGCCGGTGCAGGCGATGATCACCAAGTAGACGGTCGCCGCTTTCATCGGGCGCGCATAGCGGGTCGCCCAAAATGTTAAGAAGGCGATCAACACCATTGCCATGGACATGGCGTGAATAACGCGCGGAGACGCATTCTCAACCAAAGGGCCCTGAAGCATGAAGATCATCGCGCCAGCCATGGCCGCGACGGCCACGGCATTGCCCAGCCGGACGCGCGGTTTTTCCGCTGGGATATTGCGCCGTCCGGTTCGAGCTGCGTATGCACTCCGCGGTCTGGCGTCGTGGGGGCTTGGGCTACTCGCATCCGATTCCGCGCGCCGGCTCGGTCCCGGCCGGCGCAAGCGTGATCGCATTCGTTTTTTGCCGGTCGGAGCTTTGTCGACCATCTAGATGCCCTTTAGAAGACTACGATCATCGCAAGGGTTGGCCGAGCAACCAAAAAAGTCCCTTTTCGCGGCGTGCTCTATTCCGATCATATTCTAACCGAGCACACTGGCGACCCCGGCAGGACTTGAACCTGCAACCATCGGCTTAGAAGGCCGGTGCTCTATCCAGTTGAGCTACGGGGCCACTTAGGCCGGTTTAGCGAACCTGCTGTCCAGGTGAAAGCAAGATCCGCCGCTTAAGTGTCTTCAGGCCCGGAATAGTCAGATTGACCCTGCGCTAAGGCGTAGCATGCCAGACGAACCGTCAAGGGGATCTCAACAGACTCGCCGTCCCGCTCGCCCTTTTCGTAATACTGCAAAATTCGACGCTTCAACCCCAAAGCGTGCGCCGCCTCCTTTTGTGAGAAATGCAGCGATTTTCGCCACTTCTTGAAAGCGTGTGGCGACATGCCTTTGCCACGGGCGTGATCTTTTCCAGGCTTGCTCATCAATCGGCACAGGTTCGGTCGTCATCGGCGGTTTTGGCCGGCATCGCCGGCGCAGCGGACTGCGTAACGGCGGATAGACAAATAATCAACTTGTAATGCGCACAGTGTGCGCCTATATCAAGTTCAAGAGCGCACTGAGTGCGCAAAATCGCGCAACCCGTTCCTCATTCCGAAAAGGAGGAATGACGATGAATAATTTGATCTTGTACTGGAATTCGGTTTGGAAAGCCGCAATGCGCGACCCAGCTCTGGTGGGTTCGCCTCATACGGTTCAGGAGTACGCTGCGTTCAACCGTAGCTTGCGCCGAAAAACGCCTTTTGAGTGGCGCACCCGCCTAGGCGGGAAGTCGATGGCGCGTAAGGCACTCCGTCTGGTCATCAATCACTAGAGTTACAGGAAGAGGGTCACCGGAAGACAGAACGGCGAGCCGGCGAGGCAATCGCCTCAGCCGGCAGCCGATTTGATTGGGAAGTCCGATCTACTTGGGCGGCGGTGCTTTGAATCGGTCGCCGTAGTTGCGGGGCCTGACCTGACGATCGTTGGTGACCGCGACGGAATATGCCAGCCCCTTGCGCTCCGCAAAGGCTATGGCTTCTTCCTTCGACGCAAAAGTCAGCCGCACCTGATTGAGGGTGTCGCCGGAACTCGCCCAACCCATCAATGGTTCAGGACGGCGTGGCGTTGCCGGTTCGAAATCCAAAATCCAAGAACCGCTCTTTCCGCGTCCGGACTGCATAGCGGTTTTTGACGGCTGGTAGATGCGTGCTTCGGCCATTGCCTAAATCATTATCCGCTTCGTCGAACGAGTGGCCAAGTCGGCCGTGGTCGGGGTGGAGAGATTCGAACTCCCGACATCCTGCTCCCAAAGCAGGCGCGCTACCTGGCTGCGCTACACCCCGACAGGTCGACTTAAATCCGGCTTTTAGGCGATTACGCTGACGGGAGCAACCGAGCGATGCTGCTCTTGGCTCACGAACAAGTCGTCACGCCGATTTGGTCTTAACGAAGCCTTATCGATAGCAACGCGATCATCGGCCCGCTGATTGTGTTGCGCCGCCAACCACCCACAAATGACGGACAATATTTATGCAGGCCGGAGTTCAAAGAATTTTTGCCGATCGAATTGCCAACGTTTCCATGGCCAACGGTGTTTTACGCATTCGCATGGTCGCATTAAATGGGGACAATGATTTTGATCCCGCGGGCGAGCTTGCAATTCCCGTCAAACAGCTGCCGAAGTTGATCAAGGACCTCAATCAAACGGCTGAGAACATTCTTGAAAAGCATCGGAAGGAATCTGCCCTGAAAGCGCGAGCTTCTGCCAAGAAAGCGACGCGTGCCGTTGAGAAAAAACGGCCAGCCAGAAGGTCGGGGCGTGCCGCCTGAACTTAGTCGATCGGCTCTCGAAACAGGGTGCCGATTGAAACTCGATCGACGGCGACGGCCTTGATGAGGGCAAATATTCGGGAACCGGGTTGGAGTGCCAGCCGCTGAACCGAATGGCGGGTCAGGCGGGCCAACAGCGGTGCGCCGCAGTCAAGGGTCAAAAGGCAGGCTGCCGGTCCATCATCAGCGATGGATACAACATGGCCTGGCAAAACGTTGTTGATGGAAATATCACGCGGCTCACTAAGTGCCAGGCCGACATCAGCCGCCTTTAACCTAAGTCGAATGCGTGCTCGCTGGGGCGCCGCTAGCCCAACAACTTGAACGAGGCCCATCGATGTCGCGATGACGCTGAGGCCGTCTCTGCCGCCGGCCGACTCGACCAGCCCTTCGACGACGGTTGCGCGTTCGTCGGGAGCGATCAGGCCACTGATCGCCCTTTCATTTAGAACGTCTCCAACAGAACCATCGGCGCTAACCGCCCCATTTTCCAGAGTGACCATCCTGTCGGCGAGCCTGAGGACCTCATCCAGACCATGGGTGATATAGAGGATGGGGATCTGCTCGCTGTGCGCGATCCGGGCGATATAGGCCATAACGTCTTCACGTCGGGCGGCGTCCAGGCCAGTCAACGGCTCGTCGAGGAGGAGAACCTTTGGCGCTGACAGAAGAGCCCTTCCGATTGCAACTCTTCGCCTCTCGCCTCCTGACAGGCCGATTGGCTTCCGGTCAAGCAAGGCCTCGATATCGAGCAAACGGGCGATCTTGCTAAGGGTGCCTTGTCTCGCTTGCGGTCGCAGCCGCCCCGCACCGTAAAGCAGGTTGCCTTTCACAGTCTTGTGCGGAAACAACCTGTCATCTTGAAAGACGACACCGGCACCGCGCTGTGCCGCCGGTATGTCCGTTTGCGCAAAGCTGTCGAACAACCGGACATGGCCCAAGGTGATCCGACCTTCTGTTGGACGGATCAGGCCCGCGATTGCATGCAAGATGCTCGTTTTGCCCGCGCCTGATGGTCCGAAGAGTGCTGTAATCCCTGCAGGTGGTGTTTGAAATGCGGCTGTGATCGTTTGGTTGCCAACCGATAAGTTTACGTCGACCGCAAGGCCCGACCCTGCTTCAAATTCGGTGATGGTCATGATTTCACGCGGGCCAAGGCAGCACGGTTGAGCCATTCAGCGACGATGACTGCGGCAAAGGCCAAGACAATGGACAAGAAGGCCAGGCGCAGGCTCAGGGCTTCGCCGTCCGGCGTCTGGACCGCCTGGTAGAGCGCGAGCGGAAGTGTTTGTGTGCGCCCAGGGATGTTGGACACAAAGGTGATTGTCGCGCCGAACTCACCGAGTGACCGGGCAAAACCAAGCACTATGCCTGCGACAATTCCGGGTGTGATCAGTGGCAGTGTGACCGTTCGAAAAACTCGGACGTTGCCAGCGCCAAGAGTGCGCGCCGCCGCCTCAAGTTTCGGATCGACCGATTCGATCGACAGACGAATTGCCCGCACCATCAGCGGGAATCCCATCACGGCGGAAGCGACGGCCGCTCCCTGCCACGTGAACGCCAGCGTGATGCCGAACGTGTCGAATAGCCAGCCACCGATAAAACCGCCACGCCCCAAGCTGACGAGAAGCAGGTAACCGACCACAACGGGCGGGACGACCAACGGAACCTGAACCAGTGCTTCCAACAGGCTGCGGCCTGGGAACCGGCCCCTGGCCAGCAAGAACGAAACGGCCAAAGCCAGCGGTAGGCTGAACAAAACACACAGCACAGCGACCCGCAAGCTGAGAACGAGGGCTTGGATTTCGATATCGCTCAACTGGCAGCCTCGGGCGGGGGTAGGAAGCCGAACCTGCCAAACACATCAGCGGCGGTGTCGCTTTGCAAGAATGCCAGAAAGGCTCGCGCCGAGGCAGTGTCATTCTCGACGACGACGGCTGCCACGTACGAGATGGGCTGATGGGATTCCTCGGGAAATTCGGCGGCGATCCGAGTGTTTTTTGCCGCTATTGCATCTGTTCGGTAAACGATCCCGAACTGCGCGGCCCCTTCTTCGACGAACCTCAAAGCCGACCGGACATTTGCCGCCGGCGCAAGCTGATCAGAAAGTTGATCCCACACACCCAATTCGCGAAGAGCCGCTTCCGCATAAAGGCCGGCCGGCACATGGGCCGGATCCCCGAGCGCGAGGCGTTCTGAGCCGAGCGTTGCCGGCAAGCTGGCCAACCCTTCCGACAAAACGATGTCGGTTCGGTGTGCCGGTACGATTAGAACCAACTCATTGCCGGCGACTTCAACCAGCGTCTCAACTGATAGTGCGTTACGGTCCAGAAGGTATTCTGCCCATTGTCGATTGGCTGAAATAAACAGGTTTGCTGGCGCGAACGCTTCAATTTGTCGCGCCATCGTCGAACTGGCGCCAAGGGAAATCTGCACCTCGACACCAGTCTCCTCCGCATACTGTTCCGCAATCTCGGCAATGGCGTCGGCCATGCTCTGCGCCGCGAAAACCACGATAGTTTCGCCATCCGCGATCGCAGGTGACCACGCCGACGGCAAGCCCCAGCACAGCATGGCGATGCGCAGGGACTTTTTCATGCGGAAGCCGCTAGGCTGCCTTAACGGCTGCTGAAAAACGGTCCAATCCTGCTTCCAGATCGGCTAGCAAATCCCCTACATCTTCCAGCCCGATATGCAGACGCAGAAGATGGCCGGACTCTGTCCAAGACGTGGCCGTTCGCAGTTTTGCCGGATCGCCTGGAATCGAAAGGCTCTCATAACCGCCCCAACTCGCGCCTAGAGGGAACAGCTCGAGCCCGTCAACGAAGACCGCGAACGCCCGATCATCCGCGGGTGTTAGCAACACACTCAGCAGTCCACTTGCGCCAGTAAAATCACGTGCCCAGATTTCGTGACCAGGGTGGTCGGGCAAGGCGGGGTAGAAAACACGCTGAACTTCCGGTCGTTGTTGCAACCAACGGGCAACCTTTAGGGCACTTTCCTGATGCTGGGCCAGCCGAACCCCCATTGTTCGCAACCCTCGTAGCGCCAAGTAGTGGTCGTCTGGGCCTGCGGCGTTGCCAAGCGCGACCGCCGCCCATTTAACTTTCCTGTAAAGTTTTTCGTCGGCCAGTGAGACTGTGCCCATCATGACATCTGAATGGCCGCCAACATATTTGGTCGCCGCCTGGATTGAAACATCGACACCCAAGGAAATAGGCTTGCAGTACAGGGGGCTCGCCCAAGTGTTATCGACCATTGAAACAATACCAGCCTCGCGCGCCGCGGCTGATATTGCCGGAACATCCTGAATCTCAAACGTCAGAGAACCCGGCGATTCCATGAACACAACGCGCGTGTTGTCGCGAAACAGGGACGCGATATCGGCACCAATGTGCGGATCATAGAATTCAGCCTCGACGCCCAGGCGTTTCAGCATAGCTGTGCTGAAACGCCGGGTGGGTGAGTATGCCGTGTCGACGACCAACATGTGATCACCCGCTTCGACAAACGACAGCAGTGCCGTGGTTATCGCCGCAAGGCCTGAAGGCGCGGAAACGGTCCCAAATGCTTCCTCCAGTTCCGTGATCGCCGTTTCGAATGCAACGCTGGTCGGGGTCGCTATCCGCCCATAATCATAAGCGTCCGGAGTCGGGCTGAGCGTTTGGGAACCGGCGTTTTCTAGCGTTTCCAGATCGTCAAACAGGATGGTAGAGGCATGGTATACTGGCGGATTGACGATGCCGTAGTTTGCGTCTGGCCGGTTCCCGGCATGGGTGAGAATTGTGCTGGTTTTCTTTGTGCGAGACATGATCTGAGGTCGGTTTAGCTTGCTACTGGCCGATTGGTATCTGTGGACCCGCATGGCGGGGCAACGTTCCATTTAACCTTGGATCATCGACGAGCACGCGCTGCTGGGCTACTGGCTCGAAGCCAGCCTTTTGATAGGTGATAAAGGCCTTCGGATGATCCCAGTCGCACGTGTCAACGACCATACCGTCCAAGACATCGGCCCATTGCGATTTGACCACATGTGTAAGGAAGAAGGTGCCCAGGCCGCGGCCGATGAACTCCGGCAACAATCCGAAATATGCTAGCAGGGCAATTTGCTTGCCGGACATATCTTTGGGGATGCCCGCGAACTTCTTGTTTCGCCGGATCTCGGCAAACCCTGCGGGAACTCCTGCCAAGTAAAGCACATAAAGAGTTACATCCGGATCGTTCAGCCAGTTCTTAAGCTTTTCGTCCGACCATTGACGCCGCTCATACCACAACCATGGTTCGCCGACTGTGTTGTAGAGATAGCGATAGAAGGAACAGGTCGGTTTCTCTGCGACCAAGACGGCGGCCTTTCCTAGCGGCGGTGGAACGGCCCTGGCCTGGTAGCTGGTCATAGCCAAGCGGGTAATCGTCGATCGAATTTTGCCTGGCGGGACGATGTCGTCGTCCGTGTCATTCATTAATTCTACTCACGCGACGTGTTTGACATATTCTTTCCCATTGCAATGGGTAGATCGTGGCGGGAGCCCCATTCCGTCCAAGAACCATCATAAATCGATGCGCCTTCATCGCCACTCATGATCAACGCAAGATCAACCAGGCAGGCCGTCACACCACTGCCACAGCTGGCAATTACAGGACGAGATCGGTCGATGCCTGCATCTTCCAATGTCTCGATCAGCGCGCTTCCCCGCTTCAGAAGACCAGTTTCGGGGTCAAATAAGTCCATGAAGGGTAGGTTCAATGATCCAGGTATATGCCCGGACCGAACGCCTTCTCGGAATTCTGCGACCTCACCGGAAAACCGGTCTGCCGGCCGTGCATCGACCACCTGCATGTCCTTACGGATTGTCACGTCACGCACTATGTCGATTGATTTGACCATGTCCGGCTTCAGGAGAGGGGAGAAGGCAGCGGGGGGCCAAACTCCGGCTGGGCCAGATTCGATCCGATACCCGGCGGATTGCCAGGCAGGCAACCCACCGTCCAACACGGCTACTGAGTCATGGCCGAACGTACGAAACATCCACCATGCGCGGGCCGCACTGAACAAACCAATGGTGTCATAGGCAACAACCGTGTGATCACTGCCAATTCCCAATTCACTGACAGCGCGCCCAAATGATTCGGGCTCAGGCAACATATGAGGCAGGTCGGTATCGGTCCGGCTTATCAAGTCGACATTGAACGGCCGGGCACCGGGGATTCGGGCTGCCGCGAACTCCTCATCGAACGTTTTTCGCAAATGCGGCAGATAGAAACTGGCGTCGACGATCCGCAAATCGGGATGGTCAAGGCGTTGCGCAAGCCAATCAGTATCGACCAGCGGGCTCGGTAGGGTGAGCGGCTGCGTCACGGCGTGTCGAACAGCAGGTTTATGCGTCGATTTTGTCGGCCCTTGTTTTCGATCTTGCCCACACGCACCGCGCCAATCTCGCCCGTATGCGCCACGTGGGTTCCGCCGCAAGGCTGAAGATCGACCGGGTTCTCCGGATCGCCGATGCAAACCAGCCGAATTTTTCCGGCCCCCTTGGGTGGCTTAACCGATAGGGTTCGAATGAGTGAAGGGTTGGCCTCCAGTTCTTCTTCGCTAATCCAACGCGTGGAAATAGCGTGGTTTGCCTCAACCAAACTGTTCAATCGGGCGGTCAGTGCCTCTTTATCGACGGCGCCTGCCGGAATGTCGAAGTCCAGGCGGCTTTTGGTTTCACTGATTTGGCCACCGGTAACGTCCCCTTCGACTGACGAGCAGAGCAGGTGCATCAGTGAATGCATGCGCATATGGCGATGCCGCCGCTCCCAATCGATCGACAGTTGAATGGTCCCGCCGATTGAAGGTTGACCATAGTCGGGGGAGAGGATGTGCAGAATTCCCCGCTCTGTCTTTCGGGTGTCCAAGATGGGTATGTCACCGCCATTCCAGCTCAGGGTTCCGGAATCTCCCGGCTGGCCGCCGCTCATCGCATAGCAAACCGTCCGATCCGTGATGACACCACTTTCATCGGCGGCAACGATGCTTGCTTCACATTGGCGGAGGTAGGCATCCTCGCGAAAAAGTTCTTCAGTCATGATGTCATGTCGATCAGCTTTCGACAGCGCTGGCAAACCAATCGGGGATGGCGAGGTACTTCTCCCGCAAAAAAACAGGGTTGAAAATCTTGGATTGGTAGCGGCTACCCCAATCGCACAAGATGGTGACGATCGTGTGTCCGGGGCCCAAGTCTCTCGCCAACTTCACGGCGCCGCAAACATTGATGCCGGTCGACCCGCCCATCACAAGGCCTTCATCCTTGATCAAAGAAAAAACCATGGCCATGGCCTCGTCATCGGTTACGCGCTGGGCCGCGTCGATGGGGGCATCTTTTAGGTTCTCGGTGATTCTGCCCTGGCCGATGCCTTCCGTGATGGAAGACCCTTCGGCCTTGATCTCTCCATTGGCGTAATAGTTGTAGAGCCCCGATCCCATGGGGTCCGACAGGACGACTTTTACGTCCGGGCTTCGTTCTTTCAGCGCCATCCCGACACCGGCCAGCGTACCGCCGGTTCCGACCGCACAGGTAAAACCATCGACCCTGCCGCCAGTCTGTTCCCAGATTTCGGGACCGGTCGTGTGAAAGTGACCCATGCGGTTTGCGACATTGTCGAACTGGTTGGCCCAGATTGCGCCATTGGGTTCTGCGGCGTCGATTTCGGCCGCCAGTGACTCCGAGTACCGCACGTAGTTGCCAGGATCTTTGTAAGGCAGGGCTTTGACCAAGCGCAAATCGGCGCCAACCGATCGCAACGTATCTTTCTTTTCCTGGCTTTGGGTTTCAGGCATCACGATTACCGAGCGGTAGCCCAAGGCGTTGCCGACAAGGGAAAGTCCGATGCCTGTGTTGCCGGCGGTTCCTTCGACGATTACGCCGCCTGGACGCAAGGCACCCTTGGCTTCGGCGTCGCGCACGATTGCGAGCGCTGCTCTATCCTTTACTGATCCACCGGGGTTCAGAAACTCTGCCTTTCCCAGGATTTCGCAGCCCGTTTCGTCGGACAGTCGATTGAGGCGAATCATTGGCGTATTTCCGACGGCCTCGACAAACCCAGTACGGATCGGCGGCGGTGATATTGGAGGGGGATACGAAGTCATATTGCCTGCGTTGCTATCGTAAGAAATTCATTGCAGGCCCAGGGGCCCGCCTTTGGACAGTATGCCGCTTTCCTTTCCCGCATTCAGCAGCCGAGAGCAATTGCAAACCTCAGCCTTTCGACCCTCGCTTCTGCCAGGGCATACAATTTGACATTCCTACTCAAGGGGGCATACTGGCTCAACGACAGAATTGCGCTGGCGACCCAATCATCTGTGGAAAGATAAAAAACGAACAATTGCGCATTGCGCAAATAGTTCCGCAGTATTGGCGGTCGTAGAGCTGTGCGATATGCCAGCAATCAGCAGAAAAATCCACAAGGGGAAGCTACAATGAAGCATGACGACTTGTCGCGAGTGCATCCGACGATCCCAAAACTGGTCGAGGATCATAAAGATGGCAAATTGGATAGGCGCGAATTCCTGCGTACGACGACCCTGCTAGGCTTGTCCTCGGCGGCGGCCTATGCCTTGAGCGGCAAGATCGTCGGCGACGGTTTGGTGGAGCCGGCGCAAGCGCAAAGCGGCACCTATGGTGGCACGCTCCGCATTCAAATGAATGTGATGGAAATTGCCGACCCAGCCGTCTTTGACTGGTCGGAAAAGGGCAACGTCGCACGGCAGGTCATCGAACCACTGGCTTCGGTCGGCACGGATAACATCACCCGCCCTTATCTCGCCGAAGGCTGGGAAGCGAATGAAGACCTTACAGTCTGGACCTTCAAGCTTCGGCAGGGCGTCAAATGGAACAATGGCGACGACTTCGGCGCCGATGACGTAATTGCCACCTTTGAGCGTTGGTTGGATCCGGCAACCGGCTCTTCAAACCAGGGTCGCTTTTCGGCGCTTACAGTGACGGAAGGCGAAACGACCAAAGCGGCGCCCGGTGCGTTGGAGAAGATCGACGATCACACAGTCCGCTTCAATCTGTCGCGGCCGATGCTGCAGTTCCCAGAAAGTCTGGGCGATTATCCCGCTTTGATCACCCATCGGAGCCTGGGCGAGACATTGGCCGGTGGCGGCAGCTTCATGACCGACCCCATCGGCACCGGTCCTTACACGCTAGAGGCTCTCAACGTTGGCGAATTTGCAGCGGCCGTGAAGAGGCCGGCAGCGGACTATTGGGGCGAGGAAGTCTATATCGACCGGATCGAATGGATCGATTTGGGGCAAGACCCGCAAGCACATTTTGCCGCTTTGGCTTCCGGCCAGGTCGATTTGCTCTACACGCTGGATGTTAATCTGGTCGAGCAGGCCAGCAGCACGCCAGGGCTCGCGGTGTTCGACAAGCTGACCGCCGTTACGGGCGTGGCTCGGATGCGGATCACGGAAGCACCGTTTGATAACAAGCTGGTGCGGAAGGCGATCCAATCCTGCATCGACCGCAGCGCGATTTTGGAGCTGGCTTATTCAAACAATGGAACGCCAGGCGAGGATCATCACGTCTCTCCGATTCACCCCGAGTATACCGAACTGCCGCCGCCGCCCGTCGACTACGAGAAGGCCAAGTCCCTATTGGCTGAAGCGGGCTTTCCCGATGGGTTGAGCTTCAAGATCCAGACGATCAGTGACCCGAAGTGGGAAAGCGAGATCGCCCTGGTAATCGCCGAAATGGTCAAGCCGGCCGGCATCGATATGGAAGTCGAAATCTTGCCGGGAGGCACCTATTGGGACCGGTGGACGTCGTGGCCGTTCAGCGTCACGCAATGGACGTCTCGGCCTTTGGGTGTTCAGGTGCTGTCCTTGGCCTATAGGTCCGGCGTGGCCTGGAACGAGACCAACTACAACAACCCGGAATTCGACGCGATCCTCGATCAAGCCGAAGCGACCGTCGATGTTGAGGAACGCAAGGCGCTCGTCCTGGAACTCCAAAAAATGTTGCAAGACGATGCGATCATTATCGTTCCGTTCTGGCAGAAAATCTTCACGGCCGGAAATGAGAAGGTACAGGGCTACGCCTATCACATAGCGCGGGAACAGCACCTCAACCAAGTATACATGACCGCCTAGCTGGATTGATGTTGCCAGCTCTCATGGCTCTGCTGACTCTCCTCCTACAAGGAGGGTCGGCCCCATGAGACCCGATCTGAAATCATGATTGTCTTTATCGCCCGGCGCGTATTTTTCATGGCAGTGACCATGTTCGTGGTCTCTCTGCTCGTCTTCTTGTTGCTGGAAGTCAATGGTCAGGCGGTCGCAATCCGTGTGCTTGGTCCATACACGTCCGAAGAACAACGCCAGCTTTGGCTCGAAGCAAATGGCTATCTACGGCCGGCTTATGTTCGATTTAGCGAATGGCTGGTCAACGTCCTGCAAGGGGATTTTGGCGAGTCGATCCGTTTTAAGGCTCCCGTCAGCGACATCCTTTGGGACCGCTTAAAGAACACGGCCATCCTTGGCGGCCTAGTCTTCGCGATCATGGTGCCGCTGGGTATCGTCCTGGGTGTCATGGCTGGTGTTTCCGAAGGCAGCTGGCGCGATCGTGTCGTTACCCTGTTTTCCGTCCTGACGACGTCCGTGCCGGAATTCGCCAGCGCCGTGTTTCTTTCGGTGATCTTCGTCTTCACGTTGAAATGGCTGCCGGGAACCAGCTCGATGATTGGTGGTTTCCAGTGGTCGCAGATTGTGCTGCCTGTGGCTGTGCTGGTGATCTATGCTTTCGGCTATGTCGCCCGGATGATGCGTGCTTCGATGGCCGAAGTGATGCAAAGCGCGTACATTCGAACCGCAACGCTGAAGGGCCTGCCTTACCGGCGCATCGTGTTCAGCCACGCGTTGCGAAACGCCCTCGTAGCACCGTTCACGGTTATCATCTTGCAGATCAACTGGCTGTTGTCAGGCGTTATCGTCGTTGAATCCTTCTTTGCCTACAAGGGTTTCGGGGCGTTGCTCTTGGAAGGTGCATTGAACCAAGATGTCTACCTTGTCCAAGCGGCGGCGTTGGTATCGGTGTTTGTCGCGGTTCTGACGCAGGTGATTTCTGACATCGGCTACGCATATCTCAACCCAAGGATCCGGTTTACATGAGCGCTGCGGAATCATCGGCGACTCCTGACGCGCCCGCGCATCGCAATAGCCGGATACTTTCCGTGATCTATGCGATCGGCCTGCTGCGGGAAAGCATCGTCGGCATGATCGGCGCAGGGCTCGTGTTTTTCTGGGTGCTCGTTGCGATCCTGGCTCCGGTCGTGGCGCCATTCCCCGCCGAACAGCAGCTCAAGGAGATGCAGAACGCACCGCTTGGAACCGAGGTGCCCGCCGGAACCATGTTGACACAATTCACTGATGAGGGAATGCAGCGCACGGAAGTCACCGGCACATACTACCTTGGCGGCGACAAGCTTGGCCGGGACGTACTTTCCCGCGTCGTCTGGGGTGCGAGATCGGTGATGATATACGCGCCGCTTGCGACGGGCCTTGCATATGCGGTTGGAATCATCCTTGGCCTGCTTGCCGGCTACAAGCGAGGCTGGGTAGACGACGTGCTCAGCAGAGTTTCGGACGTCATCCTCTCATTTCCGGTACTGGTCCTCTACGTCGTCATCATCGTGACCTTTGGCGCATCGGCGTTGAACATCATGCTGGCGATAACCTTTGCATCAGCGCCCGCGATTATGCGGATTGTGCGCGGACTGACTCTCGATTTACGCAACCGTGACTACGTCGCGGCAGCTCAGACCAGGGGCGAAAGCAGCCTGTATGTCATGTTCGTCGAAATCTTGCCCAACGCGCGCGGACCTTTGATCGTCGATCTTTGTCTACGACTTGGCTACGTGACCATCACCATTGGAACGCTCGGATTTCTGGGTCTCGGGTTACCACCGCCGGATCCGAATTGGGGAAATCTGATCGCAGAGAGCAAGGATGTTGTTCTGACCCATCCGCATTCCACGATTGCGCCTTGCGTCGCCATCTCCTCGCTGGTTTTGGGGCTGAATCTTCTCGCCGACGGCCTTCGGGAGATTTCGCTGAATGACTGAAGCAGACACGGTTCTCGAAATCAAAGGCCTCAACATTTCCTATTACACCCGAGCAGGTGAAATTCCGGCGGTCATTGACTTCGATCTGACTTTGAAAAAGGGCGAAGCCGTTGGCTTGGTCGGCGAGTCGGGCTGTGGCAAATCGACGGTGGCGATGGCCATCATGCGCTATATGGGCCGCAACGGTGCAATTGTCGGCGGGTCCGTCCGCTTCAAGGGCCAGGACATGGCGGATATGTCGGACGACGAGTTGCGGAAGATCCGCGGTTCGTCCATCGCCATGATTTACCAGGAACCGATGGCAGCTCTAAACCCAACGATGACGATTGGTGGGCAACTATCGGAAGTTCCACTTTTTCATGAGCCGGGTATCAGCCAAGCTGAAGCACGATCTCGCGTCATTGACATGCTGGGCGAAGTTAAGCTGCCTGAACCTGAACAAGTCTGTGACTCGTATCCCCATCAGATTTCAGGTGGGCAACAGCAGCGCATCGTCATTGCGATGGCGTTGCTTGGAAATCCCGACCTGCTGCTGCTGGACGAACCGACCACTGCTTTGGACGTTACAGTCGAGGCGGGCATTGTCGAACTGATCGCGGACATTTCATCGCGGTTCGGTACATCAATGCTCTACATCAGCCATAACCTAGGGCTCGTCCTTCAGACCTGCGACCGGGTCTGCGTCATGTATTCCGGCGAGGTGGCCGAAGAAGGAACGATTCACCAGGTTTTCGACATTCCCCGCCACCCCTACACCTGTGGTTTGTTCGGATGTATCCCCACTCCAGGCCGGGATAAGAATTCTTCTCCGCTGGTTGCGATCCCTGGGCAGTTGCCGCTGCCGCACCAACGGCCCAAGGGATGTAATTTTGGTCCGCGCTGCGATCATTTCGACGCCTCAAAATGCGGCCAGGGCGCCATTCCGGTTCGCGCCGTACGAGGCGAGGATGGTCACCGGGTACGGTGCAACCGATTTGATGAAATTGACGCTTCGGTTGAGGCGGTGTCGGCGGAAGCCGATTTGGTACAGGCCGACCGTGGCGAAGTCGTTTTGACCGTCGACGATCTGCGAAAGTATTACCCCGTTTTCGACCGTTCAGTCTTGGCAATGCTGTCAGGCAAATCGGTTCGCTACGTCAAGGCAAACGAAGCGATCTCATTTCTGGCGCGCAAAGGCGAGACGGTGGCCATCGTCGGGGAGAGCGGCTGCGGTAAGTCGACATTCGCCAAGGTTCTTATGGGCCTCGAACAGGCGACTGAGGGTAAGCTGACGTTCAACGGGGAAGAAATTGCGGAAACGCCGACCCACAAGCGGTCGCCGCAACAGCTTGGTTCGGTGCAGATGGTCTTCCAGAACCCGAACGATACGCTCAACCCCTCAATCACCGTCGGTGGACAAATTGGGCGGGTCATTCGGAAATTCGGTGTCGAGTCGGATCGGTTGAAAGTCCGCGAGCGTGTATTCCAGCTGCTTGATCTGGTCAAACTTCCCCGCGACTTTTTCTACCGTAGACCGCGCCAACTGTCTGGCGGGCAAAAGCAGCGTGTCGGAATTGCCAGAGCGTTTGCGGGCAATCCGAAGCTGGTCGTGGCCGATGAGCCTGTTTCCGCCCTCGACGTGTCCGTCTCGGCGGCAGTGACCGATCTTTTAATGGATATCCAGCGCGAATTTGGCACGACACTGTTGTTCATCAGCCATGATCTGGGGGTTGTGCGTTACCTCGCTGATCGCATCGTGGTCATGTATCTCGGTCAGATTATGGAACAGGGAAGTACCGAGCAGGTCTTCGCTCCGCCCTATCATCCCTACACCGAGGCTTTGCTGTCGGCTGTTCCGATCGCTGATACGTCGGTCGATCAATCCCGTATTGTTCTGGAAGGCAGCCTGCCGAGCCCGCTTGATCCGCCCAAAGGGTGTCCGTTTTCCACACGATGCCCGCGCAAACTCGGTTCCGTTTGTGAAAATGAACCGCCGCCAGTCCGTGAGCCAGCACCTGGTCAGCAGATACGGTGCCATATCCCGATAGACGATTTGCTCGATGTGCCACCCGTTATTCGTCAGGCGGCCGAATAACGTAACGCACGATTAACCCGATTTTGTCCGGTGCCGGATAGGGTGCCGGGCATGTCATCAGTCGCTACCCTTTCTCGGCGAAAACTGGTTTCGGCGTGCCTCGGCCTGGCCCTGGCTGACCCAGCAGCCGCGGCAGTGCGCGTCATCCGGGGTTCGAGATCTGGGGGAGACGAGCCTGAATCTGGCGAGAACGCTGCGAGAAATCGAGTTCGCATCGTTCGACCCAATCAACGATGGGACAGATCTCGGGCCGGGCAAATCAGCGAGTTGCTTGCCTCAGAACCAACAAGACGGATTTGGCTCCGACATGCACATACCGGAGAGCAGCTCGATCTCGTCTATTGGCAAGAAGGCCGTTTCGATCAGTCCGCGAAATCGGTGTTGGGTTGGTTCTTTCGCGATTGGCGGCAATCCCGCCCGTCACCCCTATCGATTTCCCTTCTGGACACGATTTGGGCGGTCCAGAAACGACTAGCAGGGCAGGGGGCTGCCCCTGCTTTCCGTGTCCTGTCTGCTTTTCGCACGCGTCAGACAAATGAGGCGCTGGCGCGTTCGGGCGTAACAGGCGTTGCCAGGGACAGTTTTCATCTAAGAGGCATGGCAGTTGACATCCATTGCCCCGAAAAGTCCTATCGGCAATTGGAAGCGGCTTGCCTTGAGCTGGTCCCTGGCGGCGTCGGCCTATACCGAAAGAGCGGCTTCATTCACGTCGATTCCGGCCCAACAAGACGCTGGGTCGGTTAGGCCGGAATACGATTGGTTAGAGCAGGCCGGCCAGATCTGACTCGTACAGGGCCACACTTTCGGCAACCTCAGCTTGGCTGCAACCCTTGGCCAAGGCCAGTTTTTGAATGCGTTGTTTGGCCTGAAGGATCAATTCCAGACGACGTCCCGCTCCGATTGGTTCGCCCGCTGCTTCAGCAATATGGGCTTGCATCGAGTTGTGCTGATCCTGAGATAGATCTACTCCGATGCACCGCTGAGACGCCGCGAGGGCTTTGTTCAACTCGAAGAACGTTTCCTCACCTGGGGTGCTTTGGGCAAAAGCGCTGCCAGAGAAGAGAATGCCGGCAAATGCGGCGGTTGCTACAAAGGTCTTGATCATGGCTACTAAATCCCCGTTTCAGAAAGGATGCCACGCCTAGGCAAACAATGCGGCGGAGCTTGGGCAACTGGTGACGCTACAGTGACGGTGATGGGTCAGCTAAGCTGCATTGGCAATGCTGGGCAGGCTTACCGTAACGGTCGTGCCTGAACCGACTTTGCTTTCGATGCTAAGGTGGCCCCCGTGTAATTCGATCAGCGCCTTAACAATCGGCAGACCCAGGCCGGTACCGCCTTTGGCATTCATATAGCGATTATCGGCCTGTTCAAAGGGCTTCATGATGCGCGGTATCTCGCGTTCGGGAATTCCAATGCCGCTATCGGCAACCTGCAGAAGGAAGCCGTCATCACCTGACGCACCTTCGATTTTGATTTTTCCGCCGGTCGGCGTGAATTTTACCGCGTTCGAGAGCAAGTTGATGACGATTTGGCGTAGTGCTCTTTCGTCGGCATGCATGGTTGGCAGGTCGCGCGGCAAAGAGACTTTCAGATCAATTTCCTTCTCGTCCGCCTTGGTCCGCAAAAGGTTGATCGCTTCGTCGACGACCTTGTGAATTTCGACGACGCCAGGCGCGATCTGCAGAGTTTCAGCTTCAATTTTTGAAATATCGAGAATGTCGTTGATCATTTCGAGAAGCTGCGTGCCACTGGTGTGAATGTCGTTCGCATACTCGGGCAGTTTCTGCGCGCTGACTTTGCTCGAGAAATCCACGCTCCTGATGATGTCGGAAAAGCCCAAAATCGCATTCAGCGGCGTACGAAGCTCGTGGCTCATTGTCGCCAAGAATTCTGACTTGGCCTTGTTTGCATCCTGGGCGCGATCACGGGCTTCTCGCAACTCGTTGCGCATCTCGATTTCGCTGGTGTAGTCATGCATTAGCGCGAACACGAGCTGGGGCACGCCATTTTCATCATTGATCGTGTCCGTTCGTCCCCAGATTGAAAAATGTTTGCCCATGCTGTCGACGGCGTCCATCACGCCCTCCCAGCCTTGGTTACGCTCGAGTTCCGGCAAGACTTCCGCTTCGAACTGATTGACCCCCGATGGAGGAAATGAATCGTACCAATGTCGGGGTTTGCGGCTGAGGGGTGGATGCCCAAAGAGCTGTTGATGGGCCCTGTTGGCGTAAATCAGCATACCGTCGAGTCCCGCAATCGCGATTGCCTCTTGAGAGGCATCGACGACGACCCGAAATCGGCTCAGTTCCTTAGCCGCTTCAACGCGGGCCGTGATATCCTCGATCGTTCCCTCGAAGAATTGCACATGGCCTGAATCATCTCGCACCAAATGGGCGTTCTCGCTAACCCAAATGGTATCCGCATCTTCCGCCCCAACGCGTCGGATTTCGGACTCGAAATTAGTTACGACGCCGTCCCGTTGCAGCAGGTCGGTGAACACTTTTCTACGTTTTGGATCGACGTATATGTCCCGTCCGCTTTGGTGTAGCGCGGAAATCAGACCGGTCTCGTTTGTGTGGCCTAGTAGGCGCGTGAGAACCGGGTTCGCCTTCCTTAAATCACCGCCTGGCGTTGAACGGTAGATGCCGATTGGAGCATTGTCGAAAATACTCCGATAGTTCTTCTCAGCCTCACGGAGAGCGGCCTCGGCCCGCCTTTGCCCTCCCAGCAATCGAATGAGGGCGATGGTGAACAGCAGGATCATTAACCCGATCGCGACCATCAAACCGATGGCGAGTTTTAAGTGATTCCGCCATTCCATAAGGACGGCAGGTTCGTCGAAGGCAGCCGTGACCAACAGCGGACGAACAGGAACCGCGCGAAAGGCCACTTGTGATGGTTTTCCGGAAACCGGGCTAACCGTGCCATATTGACCCTGCCCAGAGACAAAGAGCCCTTCTGCGAACAAAGCCTGGCTGTCCAGTCGACTACCGATCACCTGCTCATAATAGGGCTCTGTCGCCAGAACAGTGCTGTCGGACCGGTAAAGGAAGATTTCAAAACTATTGTCCCGGTTGATCGCTTGGAAAAACTCGGAAAACACATCGGTGGGAACCTCGGCGGCGATCACGCCGGTAAAGCGATCACCGCTGACCTTGCGGCTCATGATCACCGACCAGCGCCCCGTTACCGAACTTCTGTATGGAGGGCCAACGAGTAGGGAAACCGCCTCTCCGTTCTGCTGAGCTTTGAAGAAAGGGGCGTCGGCGTAAGATGATCTTCCCTCGGTGCTGTCTGTGCCCAATACCCTGAGTCCTGTCATATCGACCAGGAACAGATCGGTGACCAGCAAGCTTTGCTTACTGGTCTGCTGCAATAAGGGTGCCACACCTGCCGTCAAGTCAGCCTCGCCAGATAGCGCGTTCGTCATCGCTTCGATGAGTCCGACGAGCATGTAATCGATGCTCAGCAACGTCCGCGTGGTGTGGATTTCCGCAGACTTCGCCAGCGTTTCCGCGGTCGCGGCTGCGTCGCTTAGTGTTTCCTCGTACCTGAACCGAAGCCAGCCTCCCAAAAGGACCAACACGGTTAGGGCAGCCACCGTGCTGAAAATGACAATCAATGCCCTCAGGTCGATTTGGGAAACCTTTTTTGGCCTTATCATCAGGCGGCGGACCGATCGGCGGCGCTAAGCCAACGTATCGCTCTTACAGCCAACCCAAAGATGGCCGGCTAAGATGTTTGCCACAGGCTTGGTTAGAATCATCGAGATTCGCGTCTTATATCTCTCTGGGTTATTCAACGTGACTTGGTTTCTGACAACTGACGGAAAACTGGCGATCGATACGGCCTCTAAGGAACACACAAACTCCATCCAGCCGTGTCATAGTGGTAAGCAAACGCCTCCCAAGTGCGTCATTAGTCCAGCACATTACCGCGAAGTCCTTCGTCATTAAACCATCCAGTCACAATGGTGTGGCACTCGCACCGTATTTTGATGGTTTTGCAACAGGCGCCAGCCCTGTATCTGTGTGCCGGAGGCTGGCGATCTGTCAGTCGAGGTCGGCTTGTCCCGGTCCTTGTTGATTCGATCCGCGGGAAAATCTTCGGCGCCCATTTTGCATCAGGTCAGAATGCATGCGCCCAATCTTAGTCGGCTTCTCAAGAGTAGCGATCGCGCGCTTTGGACCTCATGGAATACCAAACAGAGAAAATGACAAAGCAATGCCCTGATCCACGTTGTCGAGGTTCGCGAAAGTTTGCAGATACGCAACGTATGCAATAGTCGCGAAAGTCGATATTCCCCGTACTCCCAAAGAAATTGGTGGAGAAAGCCTAACGTTTTTGTGGATTCTTTTCGAATAGAACTGATAGCAAACAAGCGCGATCCCGTGCATTACACCCCAGAACAAATAATTCAGCGTGAATGCATGCCAAGCGCCAAATATTACGAATGCGCAGAATGTCGCGCAATACGTCGCCCATTTCCTATTGATCAGACCAACAATGGGAAAGAAGATGTAGCGCGTAATCCAGTTACCCATGGATATGTGATAGCGGCGCCAGAACTCCTGAATGTTGGTTGCCACCAGCGGGCGGTTGAAATTCTCCAGCACTCGGTAGCCGAACGCGGCAGATGAACCAATCGCGATCTCCGAAAATCCCACGAAGTTCAAGTACGTAAACAGGAATTTCAACGCAACAAAGATCCACGCGGTCGACGCCGTCGTGGCTTCGGCGCTGGTTATTGGGGCAAACCGAGATGCCGCAAGTTGCTGCTGAATGAGACCATCGCAGATGAAATGCACGACGAAGATGCCGCCGACGACGCGCAGCAGTCCGATCGTGATCGGGGCGACCTGCAATGACTTGCCATTGTCCGACGATGCGAACGTCTCAGGGCGTTCAACCGGACCAATGGTGATCAGCGGAAAAAAATATAGAAACAGGGCGATTTGTTGGTTGCTGAAGCGACCTGGCCGGGACGCGTTTTCAAGCAGGACGCCAATTGTTTTGACGGTCGTAAAGGCTATTCCGAATGTATAAATCGGGCCGAGGTCGCCAACCACACGGGTTAATACCATCGGAAGAAGCGACAATCCGAGCCAAACCATGAGCCATCTTCGTTTCAATAGCCTGTTTGACGCGATTGCCAACAAACAGAAATAACTGACGGAAACGAACCCTGCTGGCGCCATGACCAGCAACAGCAAGGCAGATACGCCGATCAAGAAATTGGTTCGTGCGCTTGCGCCGGTTGCCGGTATTAGCCAATAGACAGCGCTAGAGACAATCAGGACCGACAGGTAAAGCTCCAGGTTCGATAACATGATTGGGCGATATCAGCGGCAGGGACTTGCGGCTGAACGCCGAGCCAATTCGATTTCGGCGACCGTAACGTTGGGCAGGTGAAATTCACCCGACTCCAGTGCGGTTTGAAAGTCGGTTTCAAAGTAGCTTTTAAGTGCAGGAGCGTCGGCAGATCCGATACCGCGCGAGTCGGGAACCAGCACAAATCTCGCCGGCATTTGACTTATCTTTGCATGCAGATCGCGCCAGTCGGCAAGCCTGGGGTCAGGTTCTGCCAATGCGGGCGGCAGGCGTGTTGGCCGGTTAACAGCGCTTGGTGTTTGGTTGTCAACCAACCACGCTCCGAAGTCGATGGCGATGTCAAAGAAGCTCTTCGTAAGCGCATTTGGGTGGAGCCAATCGAGGCGAAATGTCTGAGGCGAAAAGATAAAATCGAGATAGCGGGTATCTTGAGCAACGCCTCTTGATCTTAAGCTCACCAAGAAGTGCGGTGAGAGCTGCAGGACATATCGACATGGTTCATATTTTAGAGACTCGCGATACTGTTCGAATACAGAAATCGCTTGAGTGATATCTTGAATCTCTAAGCTATTTATGGCCAACGACACGCTATCGGCCTGATCCATATTATGGAAATCTTCCATGAATTGAGCATCGCCGATGATGAGAGTGCCAGTCTCGCCTTGTGAAAAGGCATAGACGCTGTGGTGCAGGTTGAACCTCTCTTGTTTGAAGAAGGTGTCCGGAAATATTGAAAAAATAGTTCCAGAGCCAACTAACCAAGAAAACAACAAACAAAATGCGGGGACTAACAGAACAATCGGCGCCAAGTGGATCGCCAGCCTTCTCGGATTTATTTCATCGAGGATCGACAAAGCTCAAAAATCCTGTCCATGGTATCGAGTTCTTGAAAACCTACCGCGAGCGGGTCGACCGAAACTCCAAGTTCATCTTTGAGAAAAAGGATGAGATTAACAGCCTCCATAGAGTCCAATAAGCCTGACGTGAACAAAGCAGCTGAGGGACCCAATTCGTTGGCGTCGATGCCGACCCGATTTTCAAGGTAATTCGCGATCGCGGTTTTTATCTCGGCGTCGGTTGGATTGCTGGTCATCTCATCAGTAACCTTCGTATACGGCAGTAATGCCAGCCAGTGGCCAATGGTTCAGAAAGTAGATAATGGCAAGAGCTAGAAACAGATTTGTTGCGGCGAGGCCAGCAAATCGCAGCACCTGACTGCTCAACGAGGGAGTTACCAACGTTTTCTCGTTGCTGCTTGCCGGCTCGGCGGGTGGTTGATCCATTCTTAGTCCCTTTTTTCTGCCAGGTTCTGCTCTTCGAACCCAAGCGCGTCCAATAGCCAAGGCAGGAAATAAATCCGCCCTCGAGCCGTCATATGCGTCCCGTCTCGCCGGCCAGAGTAGGAAAGGCGGGCTCTTATGTGCTCGGGAGGCATGATCAACTGCACGCCATAGCGATCATAGAACTGGTCGAAAACGACTGGATCAGGCCTTGGCTGATCGGTGCGCGGAAGATAGATGAAGTACAACTCCACGTCATGATCATGCGCCAGGTCGACGAAGGCTTTCACGAAGCGATCATGGTAGGCCTGGGAAAATGATCCAAAGTTCCAATCAAGTGACCGATGGAGAGATGGCTCAGCAGACAACTCCAACGACTGAAGACTGGCTAGGTTATGTCGTGCGTCACCAGGATGGCAATTCTTTGAACGCGAGTCTGGAACGGGCAGAGGTAGGCAGGTACCAATCGAGCATTCCTTGGCGCTCGTTCTTGCCGTTACGGCGCGCTTGAGGATTGCTGAGAAGAAGGCGCGAGCGCCTTCAAGTTCGCCCGCTGAAAGCGAGTAGGCGGTTATTCTGACGAGATCGGAAAATTTGGCCAGTTCGGCCATGTCCTGTGAAATTGGTGGGGTCACCCATTCCCTGGGCTGAAGCATGACGACCATCTTCCCGACACGATGTCGGGAGAGAAGGTCGCGTGCGATGACAAACTCTTTTTCAATGAAGTAATGGCTGTGAGAGGCATTGTAGACAACAAAGTCTTCTATATTGCGGGCGCTTGCCTGGTCTTGAATGTCATGTGCATCAAATGCCGTAAGCAACCGAGATCCCCCGATGCCGATGAGGTCAATTTCCTCGCGGTCCCCATAGATGAGATTGAAGACGCAAGGCTGCGTTGCGTACCTGTAATCTGGGCTTTCGGATGCAAACACGCGATAGCCAAGCAGACAGCTCAGAAGGACCAATGCAATCCTTCTACCCCACATGCGCGTGCGGGAACTGGTTCCTGTCTCGGATCTCATTGCCAGCTACAGCCCACATCGCCACGTTCGGCTTTGTAATCATCGTCCTTCAAATAGTGAATGACAGACTCCACCAGCATTGCTGCTTTGCTATCACCATTCAGTACCGAGCCTAATATTCCCATTGATCCGATCGTTACGGTGCGGCCCTCGTAACCTTCGACTTGGTTCTCAACAAACACCGCAATTCGATGGGATGGGTCTTCTTGATCGCCGGCCTCAACAAGAGGTGAAACCACATTGGTCGTGCCAAGTATACGCGTTCTCGTGCCCTCATCGATTGGCGAATCGGATATGAACTGGTCGGCGTCGTCCAGGGCGCGACCATCGACTTCGTAGTGGATGAAGTCGGACGACGCGCCAACAAGGTCCCCGACATCCAGTCCGGCCGTTCGGGTTATGGGATGATCGCACGTAATGACGACGCCGGTGTGTCGGGGGGTAATCGGTGCTTCCGGGAACCGATGCTTGAGGCGCTTGAGACTGTAACCTCCCTGACGATAGGAAGCGCCAGCTAGATGGACGATGGATCGATAACGATCGGCAATGCCGGAGTTGATGTAGAGGTAATTCAGCTTCTTTTCAGGTATGCCTAGCTTGTAGACAAATAGTTCGTTGTTTTCCGGCCTAACCAGCCACCACATGACGTTGCCGGAAACATTGATGATATCGCCGCCTCTCTTCAGAAAATCAAATGCGGCGTCAACCTGTTCGAGGCTCCAATACTCATTGTGCCCAGCCAAGATGAGGTTTCGGGACTCATCCAAATTGACCAGACCGTCATGCAGGTCCCCCATACTGACGATTTGCGCCGAGAAGCCTCGTTTTGCCAACCAAGATGAGAACTGGGCATAGGTCTCATAAACATGTGTGGACCAATCTTCCGAATGATGCTGCACGGGACGCATCTGGCTAACCCGCAAATGCCGATCGGAAACGCCTTCCAATTCGATGGTGTCTTTGACAGCCCTGTAAAGTGACCCGCCACCGACAGTGTTGTAGGCGTGGACTGTCCAATCAGGAACAACCAAGACCAAGTCGCTGCGAGACTCGAGATCCCGAACTATGAAATGTGAGACACCTTTTTCACCAGTATGCCCAAATAGTTCAATTCTGTAAAATCCAGGTTGCAAGTTTTCCGATTGCGACACTGTAAATGACTGATCGAAGTTACACCCTAGACCAAAGAAAGACTCGCAGAAGTCCGGTTGAACGACTTGAAGAAGACTCTGGTGGTCCAAAGATTGCGTCCAGCCGTGGGTCACGTTCGTCAGTTGAACACCGTTTACGGCAATTTCTTTCGATTCACCGGTGGCCGCCACTCTGAATGTTACATCGGCCCCAACATCGTGGGCCAGTTTCTCGGGATAAAGGCGAATGTCATCCTCGCCGTTCAGGTCATCTGACGCCTGTTGGGCGGGATCGCAAAACTCAGCCACTTCAGCGTAAATCGGATGGTAGCTGTCCAATAAATGCAGACTACCGCAGGTAAGCGTCGTACCGACCGGCTCTCCTGGCGGGCCATAGATCACCGCTTCACGTATGCGGACACCGGCTAGCAGTTCCTCTTGCGACCAGTTCCTGTCGTACCAGTACCGCTGAAACCAGTGGGATTGGAGCAGCAATGAAGATCCCATCACGGCGGACAAGATGACGATCGCGCAAATGGAAGCGAGCACGATCCATTTTTGTATCGCGTGACGTTTCACTCAAAGAATCCCTGATTTTTCGGGGGCTAGCTCGAGAGTTCCAGCAATTCTCCCCTCAGTACTTTCCCTGATCCTGTGCGAGGAATTTGTTCCACCTGAACAAAATCAGCTGGGAGATGATTTGCGGGCAGCATGGACCGCAACGTCTTCATAATTGATCCGCGGTTAAATTCAACGCCGTCTTTCAGGACCACGTAAGCCACGGGCACGGCGCCGCTTAGGTCGTCATCCCGAGGCATAACGGTCGCGTCTTTGAACAGGCTGGTTTCCATTAACGCATCGGCTATTGGTAGGCACGACACCTTAATACCAGACCGTTTGAACACGCTGTCTGACCGGCCGGCCAATGACAACTGCCCGTTCCTGTCAAGATATCCTAGGTCGCCGGTCCGAAATCCATGGGGTCCCAGCGCCTTCTCCGTAGCGGCATCATTCCCGACATAGCCGTCGAAACAATATCGACCCCGTGCATAGACGTGCCCCGTTTCACCCACCGAGCAAACCGAGCCATCATCGCGCCTCACTTGAATTTCCATCCCCGGGATCGGTGTTCCAACGGCGCCCGGAGCCTCTCCAATAAGGCTCGCGGCTAGGGTGCACAGGCGGCCCGCAACCTCGGTCAGCCCATAGACTGTATTGATCGCTATTTCTGGACGTGTTTCGCGCAGGCTTTCAATGACGTCGGGGGAAAGATGGTCGCCCGAGGACATGACCCACCGCAATGCCGGCAAACGGTTGGCCGCCACTTGGGATACGCTGCGGACTTGAACTGGCGCCCCTCCGAAGGCGGTGATGTCCAGGTCTTCGAGGGTGGCGAGCAGATCTCTGGGCATTTGCGTGGCTTCAGTCCCATGAAATGCAGCGCCTGCCAGAATGCTGACCAGAAAATGCGAAATTGATGAAATGAAGCGAAACGGAATGGCGATGAACAGCCGGTCAGTCGGTCGCAAAAGGATGCGTGACTGCGTTGCAAACATATTGCCGGAGATCATTTCGTGACGAACACGCACGCCCTTGGGAACACCGGTGGTGCCAGACGTATAGCAAAGGGCCGCAAGGTCGCTGGTGTTAACCGCCTCAATTTCTAACCCGACCTCTGCTCCCGCCCAGTTTTGGGAGTAAGTCTCTGGCAGTTTCTGAAGTTCCGAGAAACTAGGGAGCGTGGCTGAAAAGCTTCCAACGCAGAATTCCGGTTTGCCAGACCGCAGAATTTCCGCGGCATGCCGTTCGCTCAAGTCCGGTCCAAGCGGGACTACGATGCCCCCTAAAGACCATGTTGCCAGCATATCTATCCAAAACAGACTGCCGCGTCCCGAGACAACAATGACCCGGGACGCTTCCCCCACGCCACGATCGGCGAACGATCTGCGACGATCGGCGATCGCTTGTCTGAAGGCGCCTCTGGAGTAAATGTCGCCATCACAACGGCAACAAACGGCTTCCTCCCGACCTACGAGAGCGGTCCAAAGAGCGTGGGCCGTATTGTGATGGGCACTTTTGCCTCCCGTCTGTTCCGTCATATAAGAACGCTCACCAAAACTTGGACTCGCTTGAAAGTTGACGCCGGACATCCCGTATGTGGGGAAGTAGAACTTGGTACTGACGGCCCCCTCGCCGGGAGCGGGTGGGACTGGGGCAAACCTGGCCCGGTTTCGTCAAGTATGACTGCAACAGGCACGTGTCCCAGCCACTCAAAACCGTTTCACAGTACAACCCATCGTGGCTATGCTGCCTCTGGTTGGTTGGGATAAACATGATTGGTCCAGATTCGGCGGCGACCGCCGTTTGGAAGCACGTCAATCGCGACGACTCAACCCTTTTCGAGACAAGTTCTTAGAGACTTTTTTTGACCCCAAACGATCGCCGTCAAAAGGCTAATCAACTTGCGCAGCAGTACGTTGAGAGCTTTCACCTTGCTGGAAAACTCCAACGTTCTCGCGGGCCGGCAATCGCTGTCTTCGATCCGGCCAGGCAGGTGGAGATTGGCAGGACATCGAATTGCACCAGCGCTGAGATCGAGGATGCCGTCAAGGCGGCTCGACTGGCCTTTCCAGACTGGTCGTCACTCGAACCCAGTCAGAGGGGTGCATTGCTTCGCGAGGCGGCGGATATCATTCGAACGAACGCAGATGACATTTCGATGCTGCTTGCGCTTGAAACAGGGAAGGCGTTGCGCACGGAATGCGTCGGCGAGGTGAACATAATTGTCGAAATACTACAGTACTTCGCCAATCTAGGATCAGAACTGAAAGGCCGTTCAGTGCCGTTCCGCAAGGAGATCCTGGCCATCACCACGCGTGAGCCACTGGGTGTCGTTGCCGGAATTATTCCCTGGAACATGCCGCTCATGTTCTTGGGCTACAAACTGGCGGCACCGTTACTGACGGGCAATACCGTTGTTCTCAAAGCGCCTGAAACCGCGCCTTTCACCATATTCTTTATTGCAGATTTGCTTTCAAAGGTATTTCCAGCCGGTGTCTTCAACGTCCTGGTGGGGCGTGGTGAAAGCACGGGGACGGAGCTGATTGAGCACCCGGACATTCGGAAAATCTCATTCACGGGATCGGTACGATCTGGGCGGACCGTTTACTCGACTGCCGCGAAGCACCTCAAACAGGTCAATCTGGAATTGGGTGGTAAGTCGCCCATGTTGGTTTTGCCCGACTGCGACTTGAGTGTTGCGGTTGAAGGGGCGATCGCCGGTATCCGCTTCACTCGCCAGGCACAGAGCTGCACGTCAACCACTCGGGTCTACCTACCGTCTTCCGTTCTTGACAGCTTTATGGAGAACGTTCTGGCACAGGCTGCCGAGCTGCGTATCGGTGACCCACTGGATTTGGAGACAGATACGGGCTCCATCGTGTCAGCAAAACAGCACGCAAGGGTGATGGAATTTGTCGAAGATGCCCGACTAAAGGGAATGGAGCCCCTCGTTTGTGGCGAACTTCCGTCAGGCGATGGTCTGGAAAACGGTTCGTTTATGCGGCCGCATTTCTATGTGAACCCGCCTCATGACGCCAAGATCGTGCAGAAGGAAATATTTGGGCCGGTTATGTGTGTATTCAGCTACGAGACGGAAAGCGAACTGATCTCGAAAGCTAATGACGTTGACTACGGTCTTTCGGCCAGTGTTTGGGGGCGCGACGTCTCACAATGTCTGAGGGTCGCCAGATCGCTGGATGTCGGATTTGTCCAAATAAATCAAAATGCAGTAATGCTACCCGGGCTATCATATGCTGGGACTAAGGCCTCTGGCTTTGGTAGTGAGACCTCTCTTGAGAGTATGCTGCAAAGCTTTACGCGAGAAAAAACAACGATTGTAAATCTTGGTGCTTAGTCTTTTCTGCCTAGTCGAGTCGTTTGCAAGCCCGTCCAGTCATTTTGCGTATTCAACTTCCGCACTTAGTATCTCGCCTGCAAATTCTCCCCAGGGACCATTACCGACAACCAACTTCCAGTCAGAGAAGATAACCGGATCAAACTGGATCGGTCGCGAACAGATCTCTTGTTGATCCTTCTTAACAGTGAGACGTTGATGCCTGATTTCGATCGATATCTTCATTAATCCGGACCCGAACAGTTCACATGACACCTCCTTTTTGTCGTCAATGAGCATGACGCGGCCGTAGTTGTAGGCTTCCTGTTCATCCAACAGATTGATAGCCAACTCGCCATCTTGCCCTTTCAGCGACGTCGCAAAGGCAAGTCCATTACCCCAGTTCGCGAACCCGTATATTCGTTGACCGAGAGCGTTATGGACCAACCCACCATCTGATACGCGCTCTGTGTACGGTGCTTCACCACAGGGTTCAGGCCCCGCAAACGCTCTCATCAGGAGCTGCCACTCATTGTCTGTATCTCTTTGCCAGATTTCACCAAACGGCCAAACGCCCGTGGTCATCTTTCCTGAGGAAAGGACGAGAGACTGCGCTTCCCGTTGATTGGGTGAGCTACAGTCCTGACGCCCCACAGGTGGCGACATCGGTTTCGCCACGATTTCGGAATCAATCTCAAACACATTGCCTGTCGGATAGTGCCCGGCGACGATGCCATCGCGATACGCCATCGAACCGTAGAAGTTAAAGCTGGTTCCGTCGCTGCGCCTTATAAAAACTAGGCTGTGAGCTCCGATCTCCATAATATTGCCGACAGCATCAGCAAATATTGCGGCGTCCCCGGATTGCTTGGGAAATACCGTGTAATACCTGGTTGGCGAATTCAATTCATGGGTAGTGCAATCCGTAACGTTCTGTTGGCCGGGTTTCCAAGGGCAGACAAACATTATCCCTTTGGATTGATCATCATTAGTTTGAGTGTTGATGTAAATTAGCTCATCAAAATAATAAATTGAAATTCCAGTCAATTTATCCCAGTCATAATTTGTTTTTATTTCGACTCCATTATAGTAAATTCCCATGGGATCGCTATGTAAAACTAACGCCTTATTATCGATGACACGTAGTGAGCCGACATTTTCATCCATGGGAAATGGAAGAGGTTCCCAAGTCTGTCGCTGTGAATCAAAGACTCTTGGAGGCGTGTCATTTGCAAAGGTCTTGGCAACTAAGCGATTGTCAAGAACGATCAATCCAAAAGATGAATGAGGTTCAAACGGTCTTCCCAAATCGACAATGCGGTTTTGTCCGCCGTTGTCGATGCCTGCAAATGTCGTTAAGACCTTGTTATTCGATGAGATGCTTGTGCTGTTATAAAAACCAAATCCGGCCCCCATCATTGGCGTGCCACGGCGGTCGATAAATTCAAACAAGCTGCCCAAAGGCAGCCCTTCATCAGGATCGAGAAGAACGGAAAACTCTAAATTTATGCTGCTTTTCTTTTGTGGTATTTCTTTTGTCGCTATGAATTGGCTATTTAGAAATAACCCGAAAAAAAAACTAAAATAACCAGCAGAAAATTCATAATCTAGTCTCGTGGGAAATTCTTGTCTGGTGGGGCAGGCCTGAGAGGAATCGTTAACCGATTATCGGCGGCAGTCAGTGGGGCGTCAAGCTGGGTGCGGGGTTGTTGCTGAATGAACAGGCTAAAGTTTGATCGGTAACACTGGTGTGCTGCCCATCTGCGAACCAGGCGTTGCCCTGCCGGGAATGCAGCCTGCAAAACCGTCAGAATTTCATGGGCTGACGGTCTGTTCGACGGTTGGCAAGTCGATCTGTAAGCCGCGTAAACTGGGCGGCAATTCCACAGTTCCGGCGATCGACCGCAAGAAAAAAATTGCCGCACCGTCGCGTCAGGTGGCGAGTGGTGCGGCAATTTCGGAGCGTATGTCGCTTCGTTGGCGATACAACGCCTGATTTTGGCTCCCCGGGCCGGACTCGAACCAGCGACAGGGTGGTTAACAGCCACCTGCTCTACCAACTGAGCTACCGGGGATCAGATGAGGGAAGGCGATATAGCAAAGTGGTTGACAGCTTGCTACCCCGATTATTTCACGCTGTGAAAAGTAGCGTGCTGCGCGATCAAGCGGTTGTTGGAGGCGCGGGCCGGAATCGAACCGGCATTCACGGATTTGCAATCCGCTGCTTAACCACTCAGCCACCGCGCCTTCGTTAATGTGCCACCGCATGCTGTTAACAGCATTGGTCAAACCTCTGAGCGGCAGGCGGCAACCCTTAGCGGCAGTGCCGGTATCGGTCAACGGCTCAGAGGCGCAGCTCGGTTCGACCCTAGGCCATTGTCGTTGGTGAAAGCCGCCGGTATACACAATGTCGCCGCGGCGCCATGCGATCGTTCAGCCTGGGGCAGCGCTATTTTGCGAGTATCCAGCAATGACTGATTTTGCCGCTCTTCGCGCCAACATGGTCGATGGGCAAATCAAACCTAACAAAGTGACGAATACACGACTGTTGGCAGCGCTGACAGACGTGCCGCGAGAGCGGTTTGTCGATCGACAATCCCAAAGCATCGCCTATGTCGATGAAGACTTGCCCCTTGGCGAGGGTCGCCATTTGATGGAACCGATGGTGTTGGCTCGCTTGATCAACGAATTGCATCCTTCACAAGGTGACATCGCCTTGGATGTCGGCTGCGCCACTGGGTATTCAACGGCCATCCTGTCTCGATTGGTTGAAACTGTCGTTGGGTTGGAATCGAACGCGGCGATGGCAGCCACGGCAACTCAGCGGTTGCTAGATCTCGGATATGACAATGCTGTCATCATTGAAGGACAGCTGACCGAAGGTCACGCGCCGCAGCAGCCCTATGACGTTATTCTGTTTGGTGGCTCCGTATCTGAAGTTCCGCAAGCTATTATCGGACAATTGGCGGATGGCGGGCGGTTGGCTGCCGTCGTACGAACCGCCCATACCGGCCAAGCCATGCTATACCAACGAATCGGGGACGTGACGTCCCACCGTCCGATGTTCGATGCCAGCATCCCGATGTTGCCTGAGTTCGAACCGGTCGCAAGTTTTGAGTTCTGATATGCCGGTTGTTCTGGCAACGCGGTATGAGCTATCAATAGTGTAGGATTTACACCGGTTTGGGGAGACCAAGCGCCGGATTGCATGCGTGGGCGCGCCGCGCCCGGATCGCCCGGTTCATTTGGGGACACAAAGAAACATGACGAACATGCGTGAAACGGCGCGCGCCGCGCTGAAAAGTTTGACCTGCGCTGGCTTGGCCGCATTCCTGGCAAGTGGCGCAACGGTGACGGCGCACGCCCAGTCACTTGAGGAGGCGCTGGCACTCGCCTACCAGACAAACCCGACGCTGGCGGCGGACATTGATGCGTTGCGGGCCACCAATGAACAATTGGCACAGGCTCAATCCGGTTTTCGGCCCAATGTCTCAGCTTCGGCTGACATCGGCATCGCTTATTCCGACGATGACAGACCTGGCGTCGATGGAGATAGCGATACGCTGAACCCGCGTTCTATCGGGATCGACTTGGTCCAGCCCGTCTATCGGGGTGGCCGGACCTTGGCGGACATCGAACGCGCGCAAAACGTCATTGAGGCTCAGCGCGGTGTGCTGAAAGCGACAGAACAAGGCGTGTTGTTGGATGCTGTAACGGCATACATGAACGTTGTGCGGGAACGCTCAGTTCTTGACCTGAACATCAACAACGAGTCGGTCCTCGAGCGACAACTCCAGGCAACACGTGATCGCTTTGATGTTGGCGAGGTGACACGAACTGACGTTAGTCAGGCGATCTCCCGTCTGTCGCGCGCAACGTCGGCCCGTATTGATGCAGATGGAAATCTCGCTTCCTCCATCGCCACCTATGAGCGCGTTATCGGCGCAACACCGGAAGACTTGGCCTTTCCCGACATGGTGCCGCCGTTGCCCAGCACCCTCGACGAGTCGATCACGATGGCCGAGGCGCGTAACCCTTCGGTGATTACGGCCCAATCCAACGAACGGGCGGCCAACGCTTCGGTTGATCTGACGAGCGGTGAATTGCTACCGACGATCAATCTCGTGGGTTCGGCTCGGCGCTCGATCGACGGTTCCGTCGATGGTAGTCGTTCTTCGGATGCATCGGTGCGGGCTGAACTGACCGTGCCTCTGTACCAATCGGGCAGCGTCTATTCGCGGGTTAGGGAGGCCAAGCACGTTGCCAACCAGCAACGGGTTTTGATCGAAGAGAGCCGCCGGTTGGCCATCGAGCAGGCGATCAGCGCCTGGGAAGATCATCAGGCAGCCCAGGCCAGCACGGAATCGTTTGTTCGGGAAGTGGAAGCTACGCGTGTTGCGCTGGACGGTGTACAGCAGGAGGCACTGGTCGGTTCTCGGACCGTGTTGGATGTCCTGGATGCCGAACAGGAGTTTCTCGATGCGCAAGTCAATCTGGTGACTGCCAGGCGCGACGAAGTGGTGGCTGCATTCGCCCTTTTGTCGTCGGTTGGCATGTTGACGGCGGAAGATCTGAGCCTTCCGGTCGAGATCTACGACATCGACGCAGATTATGACCGGGCCGACGGCCGCTTCATCGGGACCGGTATCGAATAGCCGGAAAGACAGGGCGACTTAACCGATGGCTTTGTGCGATATTGGACCCGTCGCGCCAGTTTGCCATAGTCATGTAAACATCGGGCCGAAAACGGCAGGGCAGGGATCATGAGCGATCCGAAGGCTCAACAAGAGCCATCAATGGAAGAAATACTCGCCTCAATCCGCCGGATTATTTCCGAGGATGACGAGGCGGGGGGTGGACAATCGGCCGAAGCCGAGGCGGAAGTCGCCGTGGCGGAGCCGGAACCGGAACCTGAGGCCGAACCGGAACCCGATGGCGAAATCGAGGCCATCATTGAACAGTCTTCCGGAACCGAACCAGAGGCAGAATCTTCAGAAGAGCCTGCCGAGGAGCCGATTGTCGAGGCCGTCGAAGATATTGTCGAAGAAACGGCTGAACCCGAAGAAGAGCAGGAAGACGTGCTGGAACTAACCGAGCTGGCCGACGACATCGATGAAGAGGCGGCAGCCCCCGCCGTAGAAGGCTCTGACGAAGGTCTGGTTTCAAGCGCGACGGAGGCGGAAGCCGCCAGCTCGCTTTCGAAACTGTCGGAATCCGTCGCGCCGGCCGCTGTTGCGACGCTTTCAACCGACATTGGCATCGGCAATTCCGAAACCCTCGATCAGGTCGTCCGCCAACTCCTCCGGCCGCTTCTGAAGGAATGGTTGGACGCCAATCTTCCTGGCATCGTGGAACACGCGGTAGAGCAAGAAGTACAAAGGCTCTCCAGAACCTATCGCGGACGCGGCTAGAACAGCCCAGCCAAATTCTCTAAATCAACACGGCGTCCGCTTTCTAGGCGGGCGCCGTTGTCGTTTGCAGCGGAACAATGACTATGCTCGACAAGACATTTGACCCGGCGGCCATCGAGTCCAGGCGGTATACGGAATGGGAAGCACGCGGCGATTTCGCCTGCGACGTTCGCTCGAACAAGCAGCCCTACACCATCATGATGCCGCCACCCAACGTGACGGGCAGCCTGCATATCGGCCATGCCCTGAACAACACGCTGCAGGACCTGCTCACTCGGTATCACCGGCGGCGCGACCGGGACGCGTTGTGGCAACCAGGTATGGACCATGCCGGGATCGCCACCCAGATGGTCGTCGAGCGTCAGCTGGCCGAAAAGGGCCAGACACGGCACGATCTAGGGCGAGAGGCCTTCATCGACGCTGTTTGGAAATGGAAAGCGGAATCCGGCGGTATTATCGAGGATCAGACCCGCCGTCTGGGCTGCACGCCTGATTGGCCGCGTGGCCGGTTTACGATGGACGAGGGCTTATCAGCCGCTGTCCGCCGTGTCTTTGTCAAACTCCACAAAGACGGCCTGATTTACCGAGACAAGCGTCTGGTCAATTGGGATCCCAAGCTTCACACGGCCATCTCAGACCTGGAGGTCGAGAACCGCGAAAGCGATGGCCACCTCTGGCACCTGCGCTACCCACTGGAAAGCGATCCCGACCGGCATATTATCGTCGCCACAACGCGGCCGGAGACGATGCTGGGCGATACGGCGGTCGCCGTTCACCCCGATGATGAACGGTATGCCGACCTGATTGGCTCGCACGTCGTTCTGCCTCTGGTCGGGCGCCGACTGCCGATCATCGCGGATTCCTATGCCGATCCTGAACAGGGCAGTGGCGCGGTGAAGATGACCCCGGCCCACGACTTCAACGATTACGAGGTCGGCCGCCGTCACAACCTGCCGATGATCAACATCTTCGATGAGAACGCCCACCTGAACGATGAGGTTCCGGAAGCCTATCGCGGGATGGAGCGTTATGCCGCGCGGGAGAGGATTGTCGCCGATCTTGAGGCCCGGGGGCTGCTCGAAAAGATCGAGGAACACCGTCACACGATTCCCTACGGCGACCGGTCGGGGGTCGTCATCGAGCCATGGCTGACCGATCAATGGTACTGTAATGCTGGCGAATTGGCTAAAGAGGCCATTGCTGCCGTAGAAGATGGCCGTACCAAGTTCGTTCCAGAGCATTGGTCGCGCACCTACTTCGAATGGATGCGCAACATCCAACCGTGGTGCATTAGCCGGCAGTTGTGGTGGGGACATCAGATTCCCGCCTGGTATGGCCCGGACGGAACGATCTTCGTAGAGGAAACGGAAGAAGAGGCCGTCGCCGCTGCAATGGCCCACTACGGCGATCCGACCGACCTCAAACGGGACGAGGATGTGCTGGATACCTGGTTCTCGTCCGCTTTGTGGCCCTTCTCAACTCTCGGCTGGCCCGAGGAAACACCGGAGCTAGCGCGTTACTACCCAACAGACGTTCTGTTGACCGCCTTTGACATCATCTTTTTCTGGGTCGCCCGCATGATGATGATGGGGCTGTATGTGATGGACGATGTTCCCTTCCGGACTGTCTACATCCACGCACTGGTCCGTGATGGTAAGGGCCAGAAGATGTCCAAATCCAAGGGCAATATCATTGATCCGCTAGAACTGGTGGACCGATACGGCGCCGATGCGTTGCGGTTCACCCTCATTTCCATGGCGGCTCAGGGCCGGGATATCAAGCTGTCGGACGACCGGGTTCAGGGTTATCGCAATTTCTCGACCAAGCTGTGGAATGCAGCCCGCTACTGCGCGATGAATGGCTGTCATCCTGTCGACGGCTTTGATCCCGCCAGCGCTAAACTGACCGTCAACCGCTGGATCATCGGTGCCGTCTCGGAAGTCGCCACGACATCGAACGTGGCTGTCGAAGAGTACCGATTCAACGACGCGGCATCGGCTCTGTACCAATTTGCCTGGGGCACGTTCTGTGATTGGTATTTGGAGTTCACCAAGCCAATCTTGAACGGCGAAGACGCTGCGGCGATCAGTGAAACCAAAGCGACAACTGGTTGGGTTCTCGACCAAATCCTGAACCTCCTCAACCCGCACATGCCGTTCGTGACGGAAGAGCTGTGGGACAAGCTGGCCGAAGAGGGGGGCATACAACGTCAGGCCGCCCTGATCCGTTCGCCCTGGCCGGACTATGCCGAGTCGCTGCGCGATGACGCTGCCAGTCGGGAGATGGATTGGGTCGTTCGGCTGATCTCGCTGATCCGCACGGTTCGGGCTGAGATGAACGTGCCGGCAGGGGCAAAGATCGGTTGCGTTATCAAGGATCCAGGCGCGCATGCCGCCTTGATGGACACCCATCGCGACCTGATCCTCCGCCTTGCAAGGTTGGAAGACCTGTCGGTCTTGGGAGGCGACATCCCCTCAGGCACGGCACAAGCCATACTTGGCGACGCAACGGTTATCTTGTTGCTTGAGGGCGTCATCGACCTCGACCAGGAAGCCGCTCGGTTGAAGAAGGAAGTGGCCAAGGCCGATGGTGAGATTGGCAAGCTGCAAGCCAAGTTGGGCAACGAGAACTTCCTGTCCCGCGCCCCGGCCGAGGTCGTGGCGGAACAGCGCGAACGGCTTGCCGACACGCAAGCCGTCCGCGAGCGCCTAACTGCGGCGCTGGAGAGAGTGGGCCTCTAGCGCTCGGCCACGGGCGCAGCCGCTGGCAGCTGTCGCCACACGGGAAATAAAAATGCGACAAGAAATCCAACGTTAAAGAGAATGTTGAGCGGGGCTCCAGCGGCGACCGAACCGATGCTGTCCACGATGAACCAGGACCCAACGCTGGCCAAAACGATCGTGCGAACTAAGGCGGGGTCCTTGCCTAGAAGCCGCGTCGCCATGATCCACAACGTGGCCCCCCAACCGACCAAAACGCCCCCGCTGATCGCGCATAACAGCCGTGTTTCCGGCGCTGCTAGACTTTGCGATGCATCGATTGGCCAGAAGATCAGATCGACGAGCAGCAAACCGGGACCGGCCAGCGGAGGGAACGCGGCTATGGCGGTTATCGCGCCAAAACCGATCAGAACAATGGCCAGTGCCTTCAGCCATGTTTGAGCGCCGGTCGCTTGCATCACTGTCCTCCTAACTGATGTCGGAGAGCTGAAATTGGGCCATCAGGTGACGGTGAACAATTACCTCGCAGGTAAGTGCAGAAGGTCGATGATGCCCTATGGTTGGCAGATATGGCCGCAGTGGAGGATCAGCCTGTGCAGAATGCGTTTGGATCGGCCCTCAAAGAATGGCGGAGCCGACGGAGTGTCAGCCAGCTAGACCTCGGCCTGGCGGCCAATGTTTCCGCCCGCCATATCTCTTTCTTGGAGACCGGTCGCTCGCGCCCTAGCCGCACGATGGTTCTGCACCTGTGCGATCATCTCAACGTACCTCGCCGGGCACGGAATGGATTGTTGAGCGCGGCCGGGTTTTCGAATGCCTATCGCACCCGGACCCTTGACGATGACGATATGAAGCACGTCAAGGCAGCCGTGGATTGGACCCTCGACCGCCATGAACCATTTCCGGCCATGGCCCTGGACAGGTACTGGACACTTGTCCGGGCAAACCGTCCCGCCGCCGGGCTTCTAGGTACCGTGGGTGTGTCTGCTGGCGATCGGTTGCTGGATGCCTTCGATCGGACGAAACCACTGGGGGCAGCCATTGAAAATTGGGACGAAGTCGCTCAGCACATCATTGTGCGGTTAAGAACCGAGAGCGCCCATTATGGCGGCGACCCCGTGCTGGATGCGGCCGCAGAGCGCATGGCAAGACAGCTTGAACGCGAATTGCCTGCGACGGACCATCAGCTCCCTGCAGTGGCCCCAGCGCGATATAGGACGGGCGAGGCCACGCTGTCCTTCTTCACGACCATCGCCCAGTTCGGAACGGCCGAGGACATCGCTCTGGCTGACTTGCGTATCGAACTGATGTTCCCGGCAGATGACCAAACGCGCCAGATGATGATGTCATAGCAGTCTTGCGCACAGGCGCTTTGACAATTCCCTTTCCGGGCACTAAGGCCAACGGTCACCCTATAGGATCAACAGGAAGCGCCGACATGCCACTCGACGAGAAAAAACGCACCTTCGACAAGTCCAAGATGCCCAGCCGGCATGTCAGCATCGGGCCGGACAAGGCGCCCCATCGGTCCTACTACTACGCCATGGGCATGACGGACGAGCAGATTGCCCAACCATTCGTCGGCGTGGCCACCTGCTGGAATGAAGCAGCACCGTGTAACATTGCCCTTTCACGCCAGGCGCAGGCCGTCAAAAAGGGCGTGAACGAGGCGGATGGGACGCCGCGCGAATTCACGACCATTACCGTCACCGACGGCATCGCCATGGGCCATGCCGGCATGAAGTCCTCACTGGCCTCCCGCGAGGCGATTGCCGATACGGTCGAATTGACCATGCGGGGCCACTGCTACGACGCGCTGGTCGGCCTGGCCGGTTGCGACAAATCGCTGCCGGGTATGATGATGGCCATCGTTCGCTTGGATGTGCCATCGGTCTTCATGTATGGCGGCTCGATCCTGCCAGGCAGATTCAAAGGCCGCGACGTCACTGTCCAAGACGTGTTTGAGGCTGTTGGTGCCCATTCGGCCGGCAAGATGTCCGAAGACGAGTTGCACGCGCTCGAATGCGTTGCTTGCCCGTCGGCCGGATCCTGCGGCGGCCAGTTCACGGCAAATACAATGGCCTGCGTGTCGGAGGCCATCGGCTTGGCGCTGCCTGGCTCCGCCGGCGCGCCAGCCCCATATGAGAGCCGCGACGAGTATGCCGAGGCCAGCGGCCGGGCCGTGATGGATCTTCTGGAGTTGGGGATCCGCCCACGCGACATTGTCACCCGCAAAGCGCTGGAAAACGCCGCAACGGTTGTCGCTGCATCCGGCGGTTCGACCAACGCTGGCCTTCACCTGCCAGCCATCGCCCATGAGATCGGCATCGATTTCGATCTGCACGCCGTGGCCGAGATCTTCAAGCGCACGCCCTATATCGCCGACCTGAAGCCGGGCGGGAAATATGTTGCCAAGGACATGTTCGAAATCGGCGGCGTGCCTGTTCTGATGAAAGCGCTGTTGGACGGTGGCTATCTACACGGTGACTGTGTCACCGTGACCGGCAAGACCATCGCAGAAAACCTTGCCGATGTGGACTTCCCCACCGATCAGGACGTCATCTACCCGGTCAGCAACCCGCTCTCCCCCACCGGCGGTGTCGTTGGCTTGCGAGGCAACCTGGCGCCTCAAGGGGCGATTGTGAAGGTCGCGGGCATGAAGAACGTCCAGTTCACCGGCCCGGCCCGTTGCTTCGATTCAGAAGAAGAAGCGTTCGCTGCCGTGTCGAACCGCAATTATCGCGAAGGCGAAGTCTTGGTCATTCGCTATGAGGGACCCCGCGGAGGCCCTGGCATGCGCGAAATGCTGGCGACCACGGCCGCAATCTATGGCCAAGGCATGGGTGACAAGGTTGCGTTGATCACGGACGGACGTTTTTCCGGTGCCACACGTGGCTTCTGCATTGGCCATGTTGGCCCCGAAGCAGCCGTGGGCGGTCCGATCGGCCTGCTCAAGGATGGCGACATGATCTCCATCGATGCCGATGCCGGGACAATCGAGGTTGCCCTGACCGACGCGGAGCTCGCCGAACGCAAGGCCGCCTGGAAACCGCGCCAGCATGAATATCAGTCCGGAGCGATCTGGAAATTCGCTCAACAAGTTGGCGATGCGGAAAAGGGCGCTGTCACCCACCCGGGTGGCAAGGCCGAAACCCACATCTACGGCGACATCTAGGCTCAGCTCAGCGAGCCGAAGGTGATCTTTAGTCCCGCTCTCTGGACGGTAGGGGGCGGGTCAAGATAAAGGTCACCACACACGTCAGAACCACCGCTTGAACGGCGAGAAGCCAAGGTTTCACGCCCAGAGCGATACTCACACCGAAAACGAGGGCGATCGCTACCATCGATGCTCTTTTTGCGGATTTGGAGATCGCGCCTTCTCGATGCCAGCTCTCGATGGGAGGACCCAGGCGAGGGTGGTTGATCAGCCAGTTGTGCAGACGGTCAGATCCGCGGGCAAAGCAAAACGCAGCCAGCAAGAGAAATGGTGTGGTCGGCAGCAACGGCAGGGGGATGCCGAGCAAGCCCAATCCCAAACAGACCAGGCCGCCAACCAGCCAAAACGCGCGAGCGATCGGAGATCGTTGCATCGCCGTTTCGGCCATTGTTCCTTGCGCCTCAACCCACCTCAGGCAGTGCCAGTCCTAGCTGGCAGCGTGCCCGTGATGGCATAGCGGAGCGTTTCCACAACCTGTTCGGGCGTCTCACACACGGCCAGCGCGGCTGCATCGACCTCCTTCAGCGGGTGGCCAAGCTCGGGGGCGTGATTGACGATCAGCGGCTTGCCTAGCGCGGCGGCATAGCCGGCATCGAAGGCGGCATTCCACTGCTTGTACTGGTCGCCGAACCGAACGACCACGACATCGGCTTGCCCGATCAGGGTGCGCGTACGGATAGCATTCATCTGAGCGCCCTTGTGGTCCTTCCAAAACCGGCTCTGCTCGTCGCCCAAGATGGTAACGCCGCAGTCGTCGCTTGCGCCGTGGTCGGTAACCGGGCTTGAAAACCTAATCGGCAGACCGGCGGATGCCGCTCCGTCGACGATCCGTTGGCGCCAGTCGGTGTGAACTTCTCCTGATAGATAAACCGTCCAGTCGGCCATCGGTCATGCTCCAAAGGAATTGGGGTTTGGCTGGGTTGTCCTTCTACCTGCCATGGCCGGGCGGGCCGCGCAATTGATCGGTCGCAACCGACTATATCAGATCCAAGATTTCTCTTTCTGCCACGCCAGAGGGGCCGCATGTCCGATTTGGTTGTCCCCCGGCGAGCAAGTTGAGTACGGCGACTGTATCGGTGCTGTCGGTCGCAAACGAGAAGTCGGCCCCGGCAAATCCGGGGGCAACGGAGGCCGGCAGCGTCAGGGCGTAGCCGGCACGAACAGCGATGCGGGTCTCTCTCTCAGCCAACGCCTCCAGCCGCACTTGCATCAGACCAGTCAGCCGTGCCTGGCGGCTTGTCGTCACCCAATTGATCCACTTACCCGTAAAGCTGGTGTTACCCGTGCTGCCTGAAAAGTCGCCGCATTCCACGTATTTGGCGGGATTTTGCTCTCCGAATCCGAGGGTGATGATCCCAGCCTCCTGGTTCGTTTCCCGCACCTCATATCCCAAGCTTGGCGCGCCGTTCAGAATGGCCGCCCAAACATCAGTAAACGGCTGTCCGGTGACGCGCTCAATATCGACGACGGGTGGCGGCGGTGGCGTGTAGGTGCCGGACGCGCAGCCGGTCACCAGTAGGATCAGGGCTGGAGCAAGCAAACCACGAAGCGTCATAGGAGCATTCAGGTCCTTGTTTGGGGTCGACAGGAAATGAGGTGGCTGTCGGCGCATTCAAGCGCCCGCTTTGCCGCCATCAAATTTGCTCGCGCCCTGTCGAACGGGCGCGGATGAGTGCTACAGAGGGAGTCTTGATTGCATTGGAACGGAAGCATGACCAGCGAAACCATCGGATTTATCGGCCTGGGCCTTATGGGGCATGGCATGGCCAAGAACATTGTCAAAAAAGGTTACCCATTGCTGGTTATGGCGCACAGGAACCGGGCGCCGCTTGAAGATTTGATTAATCGCGGCGCGCAAGAGGTTGAAACTCCGCGCGAAATGGCTGAAAGGGCCGACATCATCCATTTGTGTGTGACCGGTTCGCCCCAGGTCGAAGCGATCATGGATGGGCCGGACGGAATTCTAGCTGGCGCCCGCGCAGGGCTCATCGTCATCGACGCTTCGACCTCGGATCCGACATCCACCATGGTGTTGGCCGACAAACTGGCGGCGGTCGGCGCACAGCTCGTCGATGCCCCCCTATCACGTACCCCGAAGGAGGCGGAAGCAGGGACATTGGACACCATGGTCGGCGCCGAGCCGGAACTCTTCGAACGCGTCAAACCGATCATTTCTACCTGGGCCAGCAACATCGTGCCGCTCGGCAAGGTCGGCGATGGACACAAAATGAAGCTGCTCAATAACTTCATCGCCATGGGCTACGCCTCGCTTTATTCCGAGGCACTGGCCATTGCCAACCGTGTTGGGATTTCCCCGCAAACCTTCGATGCCGTTATCGGTTCCGGGCGCATGGCCAACGGGTTTTACGAGACCTTTATGAAGTGGACGCTAGAGCATGATGAAAGCGCCCATCGTTTCGCTATTTCCAATGCTCACAAGGACATGCGCTATCTGGCTTCGATGGCGAACGAGGCAGGCGCGCTAAATCCCATGGGTGCCGTTGTAAAGAACTATTTTGCTGGTGCTGAAGCGGTGGGGCAGGGGGAACGTTACGTGCCAATGTTAGCCGACTATGTTCGAGACCTGAATGGTGGCTGAACGACGATGGCCAAGGTCGGGCTCAATATGAACAACCGTCATCCGTTTCCCGATGACGCTGTCGAAGCGGCCTTTGAAGAATACCCGCATGCTCAGCGAGAAAAGCTCCTGCAGCTTCGTGACCTGGTCTACGAGTCAGCAAGAAGCATCGACGAGATGGACGGTCTCGTGGAAACCCTCAAGTGGGGGCAACCATCCTACCTGCCCTCAAAACCACGGGTCGGCAGCACCGTCAGACTCGGCGGTTTTAAGGGCGACTCGGACCGAGTGGCGGTGTTTTTCCATTGCCAGACGAGGCTGGTGGAAACGTTTCGCGAGATTTACGGCGACCAGTTCGATTTCGAAGGCAACCGAGCCATCTCGATCCCTGTTTCGGAACCGCTACCCGCTGATCCGTTGAAACACTGCATTGCGATGGGGCTGACCTATCATTTGCGATCGAAAGCAGATCGCTGACGGTTGACCGACGTTAGGCCGAAAGTGTGCAGATGACCGGCGTGTGGTCCGACGCTTTTGGCAGCCCTCTTGGCTCCCGGTCGATTTCGCAAGCTTCCAAACGGTCGGCGGCTTTAGGCGACAGAAGGAAGTGATCGATCCGAATGCCCTTGTCCGATTCCCAGCCGCGACCCTGATAGTCCCAGAAGGAGTAGACGTGCGGCGTTTCGCTTAGGGCGCGGAACGCCTCCGTGTAACCAAGGTTCTGGATTGATCGAAATTTCTGCCGCGTCTCCAGCTTGAACAGCGCATCGTCGCGCCAGTCAGCCGGGTCATAGCAATCTTCTTCAGCGGGAATGACGTTGTAATCGCCGCCAAGAACCGCCGTCTCCTCAGAGTCGAGCAGTGTTCCGGCGTGGTCGCGCAGCCGATCCATCCAGGCCAGTTTGTAGGTGTATTTGGGACCGTTCGACGGGTTGCCGTTGGGCAGATAGATCGATGCAACGCGAATATCCCCAACCCGTGCTTCGACATAGCGTGCCTGATCGTCCTCGGCATCGCCGGGCAGGGCGGTCAGCACATCTTCTGCCGGCTGCTTGGACAGCAGCGCGACGCCGTTGTAACTCTTCTGGCCGACGATCGTGCATTTATAGCCAAGCGCTTCAAAGGCCAACGTCGGAAAATTCTCCTCCTGGCATTTGATTTCTTGCAGCAAAGCGACATCGGGCTGGCGCTTTTCAAGCCAGCCGGTCACATTTTCAAGGCGCGCGTTGACGGAGTTTACGTTCCACGTGGCGACAGTGATCTGATCGTCGGCCATCAGACGGAAAATGACGAGCCGCAGCCGCAGGACGATGCCGCATTGGGATTTTTAACCTGAAATGACGCGCCGATCATTTCTTCGACGTAGTCCAACTCGGCCCCCTTCAGGAAGTCGAGCGACATCTCGTCGACCAGCACCTTTATGCCACCACGTTCGAAGGCCTGATCGTCGGTGTTGATCGTATCGTCGAAGCTGAAGGCGTATTGAAAGCCGGAGCAGCCCCCGCCGCTCACAGCGACGCGCAGCATCAACCCGTCCTTGTTTTCCTCAGTCATCAGCGTTGCGATTTTTTTCGCCGCATTCTCGCTGATGCGCAGACCTTCGCTTTCGATGACGTTTTCACCCATTGCCGTCGCTCACTTCGATCCAGTTTTCGGATCGCCTAGCCAATTGTGCCAAATCAGCTTTCATATGGTGCGCAATGCCCCTTATGAAAGCAACCTGTGCTGCCGCCATGCTTGCCGGGACGGGCACCTGTCGGTAATCAGAAGCGAATCATGCCTGCTTCTTACGCCAGCGATCCGTCAGCCAGCCGCGGTCGTTTTTACAACGAACCAGAATCGAACACGCGATCCGTCTTCCAGCGCGATCGCGACCGTATCATTCACTCCGGCGCCTTCCGCAAGCTGAAGCATAAAACGCAAGTGTTTGTGTATCATGAGGGCGACTATTACCGCACGAGGCTGACCCACTCCCTCGAAGTGGCGCAGATCGCCCGTTCGGTCAGCCGGGCGCTTGGTTTGAACGAGGATTTGGCCGAAGCTGTCGCACTTGCTCATGATTTGGGCCATACACCCTTCGGCCATGCCGGGGAGCGCGCGCTGGATGAATCCATGCAGCCTTATGGCGGTTTTCGGCACAATGACCAGACAGTTCGAATTCTAACTGAGCTGGAGCGCAGCTATGCTGAGTTCGATGGGCTGAACCTCACCTGGGAAACGGTGGAAGGTGTGGTCAAGCACAACGGGCCGGTATCAAAGGACAAAGCCGGGCCCGTGATCGTTGATCTTGATGGCGAATGGCCGATGGAACTTGCAAGCCAGGCCTCGCTTGAGGCGCAGATTGCCAACCTTTCTGACGATATCGCCTACACCAACCATGATATCGACGACGGTCTTCGAGCCGGTTTTTTCGATCTGGACGAGCTTCGGGACCTGCCGCTGATTGGTCCCATGGTCGAACAGGTCGACTCGACCTACACGGTTCTGGAACCCCGGCGCCGGACACATGAGGTCATTCGCCGCTTGATTGATCACATGGTTGGCGACTTGATCGGCGAAACGCAGGATAACTTGAACCAGGAAGATCCGGACAATGCCAATGCTGTGCGCCAATGCGGCCGTGCCTTGGCGTCCTTCAGCGAGTCGTTCACTGAGTGTGATCGCCAGTTGCGTGAATTCCTGATGAAACGCATGTACCGCCACTATCTTGTAAATCGTGAAACCAGCAAATCCCGCAGGATTGTTCAGGATTTGTTTGCCTTATTGATGGATGAACCAGGATGCCTGCCTCCCGAATGGCAAGCGCGCTTTGCGGGACGGGATGAGAAGCGGCGGGCACGGGTCATTTGCGACTACATTGCCGGTATGACCGACCGGTACGCTATCCTTGAACACCGTCGTTTGTTTCAACTTTGACGGGTAGTCAGCGAGATCGGTTGAACGTTGATGCTAGACCATGCGAAAAATGAAGGCGATTCGCGGTTGATGCGGTTTCTAATTGCCGCTTCACCTGGCCTAGATCGCGATTTCTTTGGCCGGCTCAATAACAAACGCCAACCGCGCTGCGGCGCACATAGGGGTACAGCATGACCGGCTGGCGACTGGAAAGCATAGGGCGGGATGATCCCGTTCCGACAGGTGGTGTGGAGGCGGACAACGACCCTGGCACGCCCGACGAACTGACCGCGGACAATTTTTCGGTCTCGCCGACACCAAGGCCGGAGAAAAAGTCGGGATCGCGCCTGACGCCGGTGATCATCCTGATTGCTGTTATCGGACTCTTCGCCACGTCGGCCTGGTATGTCTTCCAGCGCTTTTCTGCCCCTGGTTCGGCTGATGTGCCGGTCATTAGAGCGGACCGGACGCCAGTTACTCAGGAACCCGAAGATCCTGGCGGATTGACGATTCCCAATCAGGACAGCGTGCTGTTGGAGCGCGGCGAAGTTGATGAGGCGGTCGTGTCCGGCGAGACAGGTTCGGCTGACGGAACGGTGCCGATTTCCGACATCCCGCTCAACATCGACAGCAGCAGCGATGTGGCGGACCTTTCCGAAGCGGGCGACCAAGCTGCTGAAGCGATTGCAACTGCAGTCGCGGACGCGGCCGATGGCGCCTCGGAGGTCGCGCAGGACGCTGAAAGCGAATTGGCTGCGGCGGCTGAGGCAGCGACGCAGGCGACGAATGACGTTACTGCCGAGCTTGCTGAGCTGGGTGGCCCAAGCGAGGGTGTCTCCGCCGGGTCGGTCGAAGTTTCCGATTTGAGCGAACCGGATGCTGGTGTCGAAGCGATAGCCGGCGTTGAAGAAACGGCTTCCGAGGCAGAAGATGCAGCGGAACAAGTTGCATCAGTTGCCGAACAGGCCGCTGATGCAAGTGACGGCCCGGTCGTACTGATCGAACGTCAGGATGGTGCCGATACGGAGGCGGGCGGCGTTGAGACGCCGTTGGAAGACGCGCTTTCCTTAGAAGGCAGTGACGATTTGGCAGACGCGTTGGAAACCGAAAGTCCTGAGCTGGCCGAATTGGCAGAGGATGCGTCCAGGCAAGTTGCGGATCCTCAGGAAACAGTTGCCGAGGCTTCCACCGGCGGAGCCCGCATCGTCGAAATTCCAGCCGAAGCGGAAACTGTGGGCGATGCTGGGACGACTGCGGTAGATGTCAGTGAAGATCTTGCTGCGGAAGCCCCGGTTGCTGAGACGCCCGTTGCGGAATCGGACTCTCCATCGGCTCCAGCAGACCAAACTGCGCAAACGGGTGAGACCGAGACTGCGGCAACGCCAGCAGTCGAGGATGTTCCGTCGGTCTCTCCCGTTGAGTCGGGCGGGTTTCGCGTACAGATGTCTTCCGTGCAGTCCAGGGATTCAGCTCAGCAAAGCTGGTCGGCCTTGAAAGATGCGCATCCGGACCTGCTTAGCGCTCTGACCTTGACCGTTCAGCAAGCTGAAGTCCGTGGTTCCACCTACTACCGCGTGCAGGTTGGGCCACTGGATCAAGCCGGCGCGGTTCAACTGTGCGAGCAGTTGAAGGAACGTGGCCAAGATTGTCTGCTGGTGCGCCCCTGACGAACGGTAGTCTCAAAGACCGTCCCAAGGCGGTCCTGTTCGGATGTTCCGGCCCTAGGCTATCCGCAGATGAGGCTCGGTTCTTCGCCGATTGCGATCCCCTGGGCTTCATTCTGTTCAAACGCAATTGCGAGAACTCGCAACAGGTTAAAGATCTGACGGCTGCTTTGCGCGCCAGCGTTGACCGCCCGGAGGCGCCAATCCTCATCGATGAGGAAGGCGGCCGGGTGCAGCGGCTTGGCCCGCCAACCTGGCCCGATTTCCCAGCAGCCGAAAAGTTTGGCGCGGCGGCCGAGAAAGCGCCCGATACGGCGGTCGCCTTGACCCGACGGGCCGCGCGTGCGCAGGCGTGCCAGCTGAGCAAAATGGGGTTCAGCGCCAACGCGGCACCGGTGTTGGATCTACGCTATCCTGGCGCCAGCGCGGTGGTTGGTGAGCGAGCGTATTCCCGCGACCCGGAAATGGTTATCAGGCTTGGTGGTGCGGTAATCGATGGGTTGATGGCCGGTGGTATCATGCCCGTGATTAAGCACATGCCAGGCCATGGTCGAGCGCAGGTAGACAGCCATGTTGGCCTGCCTGCTATCGACACCGATCTTGCAACCCTTGATGGGTCCGATTTTGCGCCATTTCTGGCCTTGCGTGATTGTCCTTGGGGCATGGTGGGACATCTGCTCATCTCAAAAGTTGACGACCGATTGCCGGCTTCCTGTTCCGCGAGAGTGATTCAGGAAGTGATACGCGAACGCCTTGGCTTTGGCGGGCTATTGCTCAGCGATGACCTTTCCATGGGAGCGTTGAGCGGCGCCGTGGGACAAAGGGCGGCCGCTGCACTTGATGCTGGTTGCGATGTTGCCGTGCATTGCAACGGCGTGATGACGGAAATGCAGCAGGTCGCCGAACTGGTCGGTGAAGTCACCTTTTCAGCAGGTGATAGGCTGGCTGCCAGCCTCACGAGACTAGCCGGCAGCAGATCTGAAGGGCCGACCACACTACACGTCGCTGACGAAGTCGCGGAGATTGTCCAAGCGCTGGCAAGTGCGTAGAGTCCGGCGATGGAACAAGAGCGACTCGGTTCGGACGACCCCGCCTTCGAAGAAGACCAGGTTCCGGCCTACGAACAATCAGCAGACGCCTTTCTGCTGAAACTGGACGCCTACGAAGGTCCGATCGATCTTTTGCTCGACCAAGCGCGGGCACAGCGAGTCGACCTTTCGGAAATCGCGATTCTCCCGCTGGCCGAGCAGTACATTGCCTTTGTCGAGCGGGCCCAAGATCTTCGCCTGGAGCTGGCCGCCGACTATCTGGTCATGGCAGCATGGCTCACCTACCTGAAAAGCCGGCTGCTGCTGCCCGAAGAAGAGGATGAAGAGGGGCCGACGGCGGCCGAAATGTCCGAAGCGCTAGCCTTTCAGCTTCGCCGTCTCGATGCCATCCGCCGAGCCGGGGAAAAGATGTTCAACGGACCGCGCCTTGGTGTGGATTGGCACCCCCGTGGTGCGCCCGAAGGGCTGGGCGAACGGCGCTCCTCTATCCTGGAGCTCAGCCTATACGACATCCTCTCGGCCTATGGCCGGCACCGCCGCGAAAAGCGGCTGCGGGAAACAGTTCTGCATATCGAACCCAGCCGATTTGTTAGCGTCGATCAAGCCGTACAGCGTCTGACTGAGATGCTGGGCAGCGTGACGGACTGGCAAGGTTTGTGGAGCTTTGTCCCGTGGCAACTGACCCATCATCATCGGGGCGGGCCAAAGGATCTGCTGGACCGGTCGGCGGTCGCGGCAACGTTTGTCGCCTCGCTCGAACTGGCCCGGTCGGGGCGAATCGCGATAAGGCAGCAGGCAGCGTTTGGACAAATTGAGGTTCGGTCCAAAGGCAATCCGTTGAATGAAGGCCAGTCGGCTGAACAAGGTTAAGAACATGTCGCAAGCCACCGCGCAGCTATTCGATCTCAGCACCGAGCGGGAAACCGGCCATTTGCGCCATGTGAGAATCGTCGAAGCGATTTTGTTTGCTTCTGCCGAGCCGGTTCGCGTTGAGGATCTGCAGGCGCGGTTGCCAAACGATGCGGATCTTGGCCGGATCATGAGCGAGTTGACCGCCTTTTATGCCGAGCGCGGCGTTCAATTGCATGAAGTGGCCGGTGGATGGGCGATGCGCACCGCGCCCGATCTAGCCGAATCGTTGCACGTCGAACGCATCGTTCCGAAGAAGCCAACACGGGCCGTCGTGGAAACGCTTGCCATCGTCAGCTACCATCAACCGGTGACTAGGGCCGAAATCGAGAACATCCGCGGTGTTTCCATTTCCAAAGGGACCTTGGATCAGCTGGTTGAGGCCGGTTGGATCAAACCCGGACGGAGACGTGAGAGCCCGGGCCGGCCGCTGACATGGGTTACGACCGATCGTTTTTTGGATGAGTTTGGCCTCGGTTCCCTTGACGATCTTCCCGGCATCGAAGAGCTGAGGGCCGCTGGGTTCTTGGACAAGCGTGCCGCAATAGACACGTTGGATGGGTTCAGCCACAAGGATGACGAATCTGAAACCGATCCGGAAGATGGGCATGCCGACATGATGGCCGAGGATACCGAGTCCGAAGACACCAGATCCGAAGTTGGAGAAAACGAGGACGGCGAAACTAGCACTGAACGGAGCTGACTAATCGGTGCGCCAAACCCTGTTTCGTAGAAACCAACGCTTGGCAATCGCTTGAGGCCAATGATAGTCGTTCGCAGCTATTGGACGCCACTCTGACGCCGGACGGCTCGTAACACATGTCATTGGCACACGCCCCAGATCCCGAGGCGGACGTTACCGCTGCACTCGAATTGACGGGCATATCGCATCGTTTCGGCGATATTTTGGCCGTAAATTCCGTTGATCTGGCGGTAATGCCAGGCGAAATCCTGACGCTTGTTGGTCCATCAGGATGCGGCAAAACGACGCTGCTGCGCCTCGCAGCCGGGTTGGAGGAGGTGCAAGCCGGCGAAGTCCTGCTGGAAGACATCTTGGTTGCATCGTCCGGAATAAATGTGCCGCCGGAACGCCGTGCGGTTGGACTGATGTTTCAAGACTTTGCCCTGTTTCCCCACTTGGACGTGGCCGGAAACATAGCTTTCGGTCTCGAGGGAGGACGTGCGGAACGGTCACAAACCGTCGAACGCCTGCTCAGACAAGTGCGGTTGTCCAAGTACGCCAATGCCTATCCGCACACATTGTCCGGCGGACAACAGCAACGCATCGCGTTGGCCAGGGCTTTGGCCCCGTCGCCACGCGTTATGCTTATGGATGAACCATTTTCCGGCTTGGACGCGAATCTGCGCGCTGCCGTTCGCGATGAGGCGCTTAAACTGCTTCGGGAGGTCGGGACGGCGACGATGATCGTGACCCATGACCCCGAAGAGGCGCTCTATCTGGGGGATCGCGTCGGGGTGATGGACCAGGGCAAAATCGTTCAGGTAGGCAGCCCTGTCGAGGTTTACCGCCGGCCGGCCAGTGCATTCATCGCCAGTTTTTTTGGCGATGTGAACTGCATTTCCGGGATGATTGCCGATGGATCCGTTGACACGCCATTCGGTTCGGTCTCGGCACAGGGACGTGAAAACGGCACGCGGGTGGATGTGTTAATCCGCCCGGAGGCCGTTCACTTAGCACCCATCGGCGGTTACTCCGAAGCGGCGATCGGACAAGTGGTTGAAGTCCATTTTGTCGGTCGCGCCAGTCTGGCAAAATTGACTGTCCCCACGTCTGAAGGGGCGGATCTTATGGTTCAAGTTCGTCTGCAGGGCGGTCTTCCGCCGACCGTGGGTGACCGGTTTGCCGTGCTGCCAAACCTTGACGAGGCCATGGTGTTCCCTACCGACAACGCTTAGTGGACGAGGTATAAGTTGTCGGCGGCTGCCATTGCGGGTGAAGGGTGTTTTTGTCATAGTCCCGGCCAACAGGGCGCGGTGCTACATGGTGGTTATCTGATACGGGCTTGGAATTCCTCCTCCCGTCGCCACATCAGCCCGTAGACAAGTTCGGGTGGAAGAAAGGACAGGCTATGAGCCTAGGGGTTTGGCAGGTTGTATTGATCCTGCTCATCGTCGTCATCATTTTCGGGGCAGGTAAGCTGCCTTCAGTGATGGGCGACGTCGCAAAGGGCGTCAAAAACTTCAAGGCCGGCATGAAGGATGAAGAATCCTCGCCGGAGACCAGCAAGCTTGCCAAAGATGAAACGGCGCCAATGGCGGGCGACACCACCAAAGACAAGGCAGCCAGCGGCTAGCCGTTATGTCGCCGGTTCCCGTGCGGGGACCGGAAGGTGCATCTAGCGCCGGGGGCCAGCTGACCGATCATCGGGACGGCACGGTCGATGCGGCCTGGACGATCCGGGGTTTGAGAAGCACATGTTCAGCGTCGGCTGGCCTGAATTTACCATCGTATTGATCGTCGCGTTGATCGTGATCGGTCCGCGCGATCTACCCAAAACCCTGCATCAGATCGGGAAGTGGGTCGGCGCGGCGCGGCGCATGAGCCGCGAATTCCAGCGCCATGTTGACGACATGGTTCGCGAATCCGAACTGGGCGAATTGAAGGACGGCGTCAACACACTCAAGCGGACGACCAATGTTCGGTCGGCCATCGAGAACACCATCGATCCCGATGGATCCCTGCGCAAATCCGTTAGTGGCCGCCTGGACGAAGATGAATCCAAGCCGACGCAGGCACTCGCATCGCCGACGAAGCCCGCAGCGACGAACGGGGCCTTGAAGAAAGAAGCTGAAGGTAGCGAAAGCCCAGCAGCAACTCCGGACAAAGCGGCTCCTGCCAAGCCGACATCTGCAGCCAAAGCGAAACCAGCAAAACCTGCAACAAAACCAAAACCGGCGGCCAAGCCGAAGGCAACCGCCTCAAAATCGACTGGCACCAAAAGCACCAGCACAGCGAAGGCAAAGCCGGCGGCGCCTCGCAAACGCTCAACGGCGGCTCGAAAGCCCAAAGCGGCGGCGACGGCAGACGCGCCTACGGATGCCTAATTCCCGATGACTAGCCAAACAGATCAGGCGATTTCGACGTCAAACCAGGACGACGAGATCGACGATAAGGAAATGCCGCTGCTCGATCACCTGCTTGAGCTTCGGACCCGCCTTATGTACTCGTCCGGGGCGCTGCTGATCGCTTTCATCGCCTGCTATTTCGTCGCCCAGCATATCTTTGATTTTCTGGTTCGGCCGCTGTCGGACGTGCTGGAAGGCGAAAACCGCCGCATGATCTACACCAGCCTGACCGAGGTGTTTTTTACACACATCAAGGTAGCCTTCTTTGCTGGTGCGTTCATCTCCTTCCCGATAATCGCCAATCAGGTTTGGATGTTCATCGCACCCGGCCTCTACAAGAAAGAAAAGCGGGCGCTGCTGCCGTTTCTGATCGCCACACCCGTCTTGTTCTTCATCGGCGGGGCGATGGTCTACTACCTGATCATGCCGCTTGCCTGGCGATTTTTTGCCGGGTTCGAGACCATGCCGACCGATGGGTCGCTTCCTATCCAGCTGGAAGCCAAGGTTAACGAGTATCTCAATCTGGTAATGAAGCTGATATTCGCGTTCGGCATCGCCTTTCAGCTACCGGTGGCGCTGACCCTTCTGGCCCGTGTCGGCATCATCGACAGCGCCATGCTGGCCAAGCGCCGAAAGTACGCCATTGTTCTGGTGTTCATCGCCGCAGCGATCCTGACCCCCCCTGACTTGATCAGCCAAGTTGGTCTGGCGATTCCAATTCTCGCTCTTTACGAGCTGTCCATCGTGCTGGCGAGAATGGTCGAAAAGCGGCGCGCGTTAGAGGCAGCCGACGACTAACAGTCGTGTCGCTATCCCAATAGGGATGCCGTTCCTAGCAAGTTGAGCAACCCTCCGCTGATGAGCGCCGTCATCGTCATGGCTGTGCCGATGGTCCTGAACTGAAAGACTCCCTTCTCGGTTGAGAAAGCGATCGCATGACAGAGCCGACCGGCCAGCAAAACGACGCCAATGACGTGAATGGCAAACACGTTGGCATCGTTGAGTTCCGCGAATGCCATCAGGAGCAAAATCAGCGGTACATATTCGGCGAAGTTGCCATGTCCCCTGATCGCCCTTTCCAGGCGCCATGTTTCCGGATGATCCGGCCTAGCAAACCCCCGCCGGCGGAAATTGATGACGCGCAGGCTGAGAAACGCAAAGAAAAGGGCAAACAGCCCCGCATAGGCGGCGGTTATGGGCAAGGTGCGACCTTTCAGTTGTCCGTGCGACGGTTACAAATGACACCGACACGCTCAATACGATGGTCTTTGCCGACTAGATCGCTTGAACAGAGGCCTCTCAGAGAAGCGAGCCGATCTTCTCCTCTTCCTCGGACGGATAAATCGCCATCAGTTCTGGCGACAGTGGCGCTTGAAGAGACTTGGCCGTGTCCCAAGGCGCCGTTAGCCAGGCCTCGTAATCCTCAGGGCGCAAGATGACCGGCATTGCCTTCGGATGGACCGGCGCAACGAGCGCGTTGGGATCACAGGTCAAAATCGCGTAAACGCTGCTTTCAGAAACAGCCCGGTGCTTGTTCCAATCACCGTCCCAGCCTCGCCACAACCCTGCAAAAGCATAGAGCCCTTCGGCCGGCTCCTTCATTCCAAACCAGATATTTCTTGGCTGTCCGGGCTCCTTCGCCCGTGGGTTAGGTTCGGCAAAGGCCGTCGACGGCACCAGGCACCGGTGCGCAGGATCCTTGGCCCATTCGCGCCACATCGGATAATGCGGGTGCCGGACATTTGTCGTCGGCTTAGGCGCATAGGGCGTCCCATCCTTCTTCAGCTCCTTCCGGATGTAGGGAAATCCCCATTCCATGATAACGGCTTCACGCTGACCGCTTGGGCGTTGCCGGATGACAGGCCGGCTTTGGCGCGGAAAGACATCCCCCCCTTGCAGGTTACCGGTGAAATCGAAGGTCAGTTGTACGTCGAACCAGCGCCGCAACTCGTCGGGCGTGGTCCTTAGCCGTTCAGCGTTACACATGCGGCCAGCTTCGTCTCAAATGGCGCCCTATGACAAGTGTCAGATGGACTCGCCTGGCGCCGTGGGATAAAACGCATGAATGGAACAAATAGAGAACATTGCCGTTGGTTTACGCAAAACGGCCCGTCTGGAGGATCTGCGCGATTGGCACCGATTAGAGGTGGTCTGCCCAAAATGCCGGCACCGTGCGGTCATCAGCCCAAAGACGCTTCTGGCCCGCTTGCCGGGCCGCATGCGCATTGCCGAACTACATCATAAGCTGAGATGCGCGGAGTGTGGGAACCGAAGCGGGATATCGCTGGGTATTGGCCGACTAAAGCGTGATTAGCGCACTATTTCGGCAGGCCCTCTCATGGTTCGGGCCTGAATGGGGGCGGCTGTTTCAAACAGCCGCCCCTCCTAAATTAGCCATCTGCAGAGGCCCGCAGAAAGTCACCAACTTCCAGCAGGATCAGCTCGTTATCGTCGCGGGTGTTCAGCGCACGACCCATCGAGAAGGGAAAGTTGTTGTCGTTGCCAACGATGATGTGGGTTTCATCCACCCGGTCGACATCCTCGATGGTGACGAAGGGGAAGGTAAAGCGCCCATCGTCGCGTTGACCCTGGCGCGCAACGCTGTTGGGGTCCTGAATATCCAGCAGGTCGATATAGGCGACCTTGTGTACCGCTTCTCCGCGTTCCACACCGGCCATATCGATCAGATAGACCCGCTTGAACCCGGCCGGCCGATTGAAGCAGTTCTCGGTCGCGCCGCCCTTACAGGCCAGGTCCGCATCGCCCTGACCGCCATCGCGTTCGATGACCAGACCGCGGGTTTCGTCGATCATGTTGAAATCGCCAATGGCGTGACCGTCATCCTCGATCGGATACAGCCAGGACCGACCTGTCCATTCGCGGCTGGCCGCCTCCATTTCAAGCAGCCGCAGACCTGCGCGCCCGTCTGCAACCCGTTCCCAATCGCTAGCCTCCGTATCCCACAGCGGGCCCTCAAGCAGCGGATAGAGAACCGAGCCATCCACCGACGCGGCAAAACCCTCAAACCCGCGGGACCGCTTGGCAGTATATTCGGGCAAGTCGCCATCCGGGTTGGGCAAGCGAACATCGTAGTGGTCCGGCGAGCGGACGATTTCGCCATCGACCACGGTGTCGTGGAATTCCGTGATTTTGCCGCTCGCCAGCTCAGCCACGATGATATAGGGGCCGAACTCGTCGCCGATCACGATCTCATCGCCGACGATCTGGAAGCCCTCAATGTCGAAATCCGCGCCGGTCAGATAGCGCTTTTCCGTGCCTTCCATCGTGGTGACGAAGGGGACGATCTGGTCGGGGTCATGCAGGAAGGTGGTGCTTTCGATGGCGACCTCGCCGGTTTCGAAGTCCGGGCGAACGACGCTGTAGAACAGCATGGCGTCGGGCGAGTTGGCCATTGAGCCAAAACCATTGTCGGTCAGCACATAATAGCTGCCGTCACCGATGGCCTTGATACCGGAAAAGCCCTGCATTGGCTGGCCATTGAAGGGCAGGGTCTCGCCATCGCTGGGCGCCGCCGTCAGGCGAACCGGATTGCCGCGTTCGGTAAATTTGCCCGATGTCTGTAGGGCCGCCGGCGCATCGCCAGGGGCGGGGATCAGGGTTTGTGCCGGCAAGATGGCATGGCCTGCCAGGGTGGCGTCGAACTGGGCTTGCTGGGCCAGGGCAGGGGCAGAAACCGACAGCATCAAAGCAGCTGACATCGCTCGCAGCATCATAGGGACGTCTCCAAAGGCGTGATGAAGGAGACGCGACGATAGGGGACGCCGTTAACAAGTTGATGACAGCTGTGTGGCTGCCCAAAGACTCAAAAAGCCCGCGACCCAATTCAATGGGCGGCGGGCTTTTCTTACGGATCAGGTCCGCTGGCCGGTTACGCGCTGGGTTGTTTCGTGTAGCGCAGATACGGTTTGGGTTGGTCGAAGTCGCCGAACTTTTCGCGCGCTTCGTCGTCAGGAACGGCCGGGGTGATGATGACGTTCTCGCCGGGCTTCCATTGGGCTGGCGTTGCGACCTTATGCTTGGCGGTCAGCTGCATGGAATCGATAACCCGCAGGATCTCATCAAAGTTGCGCCCCGTGGTCATCGGGTAGGTCAGGGACAGTTTCACCTTTTTGTCGGGTCCGACGACAAAGACCGAACGGACAGTCGCGTTGTCGGCCGGAGTACGTCCTTCCGAGCTGTCGCCGGCATCGGCAGGCAGCATGTCATACAGCTTCGCCACCTTCAGTTCAGGATCGCCGATCAGCGGGTAATCGACCGCGTTGCCGGTGACGTCTTTGATGTCCTGCTTCCACTTGTGATGGTTGTCCACGGGGTCGACCGAGATGCCGATGATCTTGGTGTTCCGCTTGGCGAATTCGTCCTGCAGGCCGGCCATGTATCCCAGCTCGGTGGTGCAAACCGGCGTAAAGTCTTTCGGGTGGGAGAACAGAACGGCCCAGCCATCGCCAATCCAATCGTGGAAGGTAATTTCGCCCGCCGTGGTATCGGCCGTGAAATTCGGGGCCTCATCGTTGATGCGTATCGACATTCTTATTGCTCCTGGCATGTGAGGAAAGCGTGATGCCATGGGATTGGCATGCGTCGTGTTCAGGCGTTTATGTCAGGCTGCGATGCTCGAATGTCAATTGGCGGTTCCGCACGGTTTTGCGATGGAGGGACGAACCATCGCTGGGGGATCGGGCGCCCGCCCGGTCACCTGATCGGGGCTGACATACCCTTCGAGCAATACCCCGGTAAAGAACCGTCATCCCGTCACCGGCTTTATTCGTAAACACACTGCCCCTATAAAGCCGCCTTGTCCGGCCATGGGGTGATTCGCGGCCGGACACCATACCCAGATTCCGGTTGAAGCCGATGCACGACATACGCGCGATTAGAGAGGATCCGGCCGCATTCGATGCTGCGCTCGCCCGCCGTGGGCTGCCTGCCGAATCGTCTGCCGTGCTGGACTTGGACCGTAAGCGGCGGGAAACGGTCGCCCGGCTTCAGGAAATTCAGCAGCGGCGCAACGAAGCCTCAAAGCAAATCGGTGCCATCAAGCGGGAAGGGGGCGACGCCCAAGCCCTGCAGGATGAAGTGTCAGCACTCAAAGGCGAGATGGCCCAGCTGGAAGAGGATGCGCGCAATTTCGAGAACTCCCTCAACCAGCATTTGGCGGCGTTACCAAACCTGCCGGCTGAGGACGTGCCCGAGGGTCCCGACGATAGCGCAAATGTCGAACTTCGCCGTTGGGGCGACCCCCCGCGCCTGAACAACCCGGCCTCCCACACCGAAATCGGGGCCGCTCTCAACGGCATGGATTTCGAGGAAGCGGCCAAGCTCTCCGGTGCGCGTTTCGTACTTCTGAAGGGCGACGTCGCTCGATTGGCCCGTGCGCTGGGCGAGTTCATGCTCGATCTGCACACCACCGAGCACGGTTATCTCGAAGTCGCCCCACCGCTGTTGGTGCGCGAGCATGCCATGTTCGGCACGGGGCAACTGCCCAAGATGGCCGATGAAGCTTTCCGGACGAACAGCGACCATTGGCTCATTCCGACGTCCGAGGTGCCACTTACCAATTTGGTGGCCGACCGGATTGTCGATGCCGATGAGTTGCCGATGCGTTTTACGGCCAAGACCCCCTGTTTCCGTTTGGAGGCGGGTGCGGCCGGCAAGGATACCGCTGGCATGATACGCCAGCACCAGTTCGACAAGGTCGAGCTTGTCTCCATCACCACGCCCGACAAATCGGCCGACGAGCATGAGCGGATGCTGAGCTGTGCCGAGACCGTGATGCAGCGGCTTGAGTTGGCCTATCGCATCGTCACGCTGTGCACCGGCGATCTCGGCTTTTCGATGCACAAGACCTACGACATCGAGGTTTGGCTGCCGGGGCAAATGACCTATCGCGAGATTTCCTCCTGCTCGAACGCGGGCGCGTTTCAGGCGCGCCGGATGAACGGTCGGTTCCGGGCGACGGGGGCAAAGGCTACCCAGTTTGTACATTCCTTGAATGGTTCAGGTGTGGCGATCGGTCGCGCCTTGATCGCCGTTTTGGAAAACGGCCAGCAGCCCGACGGGACCGTTCGACTCCCATCGGCCTTGGTGCCCTACATGGCCGGTCGGGACCGGTTGGAACCGGCAGGTTGACATAATGCGTATTCTCTTGAGTAACGATGACAGCATTCATGCCGAGGGCTTTGGCGTGCTCGAAGCTGTGGCGCGCGCGCTGTCAGATGATGTTTGGGTCTGTGCGCCGGAGAGCGAGCAGAGCGGCGCCAGCCATTCCCTCACACTCCACAGACCATTGCGCCTTCGCAAAGTTGATGACAAGCGCTACGCCTGCGACGGCACGCCGACTGACTGCGTCCTTTTGGCAATCAACCATTTGATGAAGGACAACCCGCCGGACCTTGTCCTTTCCGGCGTCAATCATGGCTGCAATATCGCCGAGGATGTCACCTATTCGGGAACGATCGCGGCGGCCATGGAGGCAACGCTGTTGGGTGTCAGGGCGGTCGCTCTAAGCCAGGATTATGAATCTGGCCGGCCCATCGATTTCGCCCCGGCGCGGGATTGGGCGGCCAAGGTCATCGAACGGGCAATCGCCGTCGATTGGGCGCCGGAAGTGTTGGTCAACGTCAATTTTCCCGCCTGCCGGGCCGACGCGGTGAAGGGGATAAAGGTTGTTCCGCAGGGTCCGCGCAAGGTTGGCGACGAATTGCTGGAGCGGACGGATCCGCGTGGTCGATCCTATTTCTGGATCGGCTATACGCGTTCGGCCGATGATGCGCCGGTGGAATCCGACTCCGTTGCCTTGTCGGACGGCTATGTGTCGGTCACGCCGATCCATCTTGATCTGACCCATCGCGAGCTTTTGGCGCCATTGAAGACGGCGATGGCCTAATGATCGATCCTGCCAGCCTCAAAGAGCAGGAGAACCCTAGAAAAATCCGCCTGCTGATGAAGCTGCGCCAGGCTGGCATCAGCGATACAAAAGTGCTGGCCGCTGTTGAGCGGGTGCCACGCGAAGCGTTCGTTCCGGAAAACTTCCTCGATCAAGCTTACGAGGATATGGCGCTGCCGATCGGCTTGGATCAAACGATCAGCCAGCCTTATGTGGTTGCGCGTATGACCGAAACGCTTGAGCTCAGCGACCGGCACAAGGTTTTGGAAATCGGGACCGGCTCTGGCTATCAAACGGCCATCCTCGCTCGCCTGTGCCGGCGGGTGTATTCGATCGAGCGGCACAAGCCGCTGCTTGACCAGGCGCTCACGCGCTTGGAAGGGCTAAGGGTGCGAAATGTAACGGCAAAAGCCGGCGATGGAACGGCCGGTTGGCCCGAACAGGCACCCTTCGAGCGAATCATCGTGACAGCCGCTCATCCAACCGAATCACCCCCCCAAGATTTGCTCGACCAGCTAGCCGATGGGGGAATCATGATCATTCCTCTTGAAGATCAACGACATATGCAGCATATTTACCGCGTCGTGCGAACTGGTGATTCGTTTGAGACCACGGCGCTGTTTGCTGTTCGATTCGTGCCCCTGGTCAAGGGTCCGGCAAACGGCCGAGAGGGGGTTTAATGGGTTCTTTCACGCTGGTCGACTTAAAAACACAGCAATTTCAAAGGTTTTACAACTTTGGAATCTTGTTTGGAAGCGCGCTTATCATTGCCGCGCTTTCAGCGTGCAACTTCGTTCCACCCTCAAGGTGGGAAAATTCTGGAGCTCAAGTGCCGGTCACTGGGGTCACGGTGCTGCCACAGCAGAGCCTGTATGACGTTGCGCGCCAGGAAAATGTGCCGGTCGAAATGCTCGCCGAGGCAAATGGCCTTCAGCCTCCGTATCAGATCTACATTGGACAGCGCCTGCAAGTTCCGAACTTGCGCTACCGGAACGTGGCCTACTCGGGGAATAACGTCGCCGTTCCTGCGAGCCCGGCCGTCGGTACAGGGTCGCCAAGGCCTATAACCGGTGGTCCGGTTACAACAGGCGCAATGTCATCCGGTTCCGTGTCTGGCGAGGTATTGGCCCCGCCAACCCAAGCTACGGTAGGCAATAGCCAACCCGGTCTTTACGGGTCGGTGGATGTTGCCGATCTGCCGAGTTCCGTTTCGACGACGACGCAACCGACTAATGCGCCGGTTCAGACGGCCGACAACGGCGGAACACCTTGGTTGAACCCGGATAATGAAGTTGGAACGCCGCCAGCGCCAGGGACGATCGAAGTCCTTGAACCGGCAAATCCTGCTCGCGCTCAGGGAGAACAGGTTGCCAGCCTGCCGGCGCCAGGTGTCCAAGATGTTCCGGACACGATTTCAACTGCCCCCATCCAGACGGCGGTCCCGATCCCCCGACCAGCCGCGCCTGCATTGGATGTGGCGAATGAGGCACCACCCGCGCCTGCCGCTAAACCAGTGCAAACGGCTGCGATTGCCGTGCCAGAGCCGAAGCCGGCTCCCAAATTGGAAACTGCCCCTACGTTGGATCCCGTGCCTGTGCCGGACCTCCCAGCGGACGTGCCTGCAAACACGGCCGAACCGGTCGCGCCGGTTGAACCTGAGCAACCAGAAATCATCCCAACGAGCGTGGCCGATTTGCCGCCGATTGGAGAACGCGATTTCGGTTGGCCCGTGACGGGAGAGATCATCTCAACCTTTGGTGCGGGAGAAACGGCCAGCGCCAATGACGGCATCAACATTCGAACCAATCGCGGTACGGAAATTCTCGCCGCCCAGGACGGTTTCATCGTTTATGCCGGTAACGAGTTGGCCGGGTTCGGAAATCTGATCCTGATCCGTCATGCGGGCAACTGGGTGACGGGTTACGCTCACGCCGATCAGATGCTGGTTGACAAGGACGAGTTCGTGCGCGCTGGGCAAGTTATCGGCACCGTTGGCACGACGGGCGCGGTCAACGAACCCCAGCTGCACTTTGAGATCCGCAAAGGCACCGAAGCCGTCGATCCGTCCAACCATCTGCCGCCAATGCCGCTCTAAGCGGCGCTGGCGGGGTGGCTGGCTTCGCTGGGGCTATTGGTCGAACTTGGTTTGTTTGCCCAACCGGCCGGCTAGGTCCTGGATGAACTGCCAGGCGACACGCCCTGACCGGGCACCTCGGGTGACTTGCCATTCGCGGGCTTGAGCTTGGAGGTTTTCCTCCCGCACATCGAGACCGAGGGCTTCGGCATACGCGCCAACCATCGAGAAAAAGACATCCTGGTTACAGGGATGAAAACCGATCCACAGCCCAAACCGATCGGATAGCGACACTTTTTCCTCAACAGCCTCGCCGGGCATCAGAGCGGTCGATTGTTCATTTTCTATGGCATCTCTTGCCATAAGGTGCCGGCGGTTGGATGTCGCATAAAACAATACGTTTTCCGGCCTGCCTTCAATGCCCCCTTCAAGGACGGCTTTAAGCGATTTGTAGCTCGTATCGGCCGCATCGAAGGAGAGATCGTCGCAAAACAACAGGCAACGCCGCCGGACATCGCGCAAAATCGCCAGAAGATCTGGCAGGCTCTCGATATCTTCACGGTGAATCTCAACCAGCGCCGGGCGCCCCTGGATAGCGTCGTCGTGACAAACGTCTGCGTGGGCAGCCTTGATCAGCGAGCTTTTACCCATGCCGCGTGCACCCCAAAGCAGGGCATTGTTTGCTGGCAGGCCTTGGGCAAATCGCCGAGTGTTGTCCAACAGCAAATCGACTTGCAGATCGATGCCCCGCAGCAAAGCAAGCGGGACGCGCGCAACTTGCTCAACAGGGCGCAAATGGCCTGGCCGCGCCGTCCAGCTGAAAGCGTCCGCCCCGTCCGGAGCGTCCAGTTCGAGCGCAGGCGGGGGAGGGGGATAGGCGCGCTCCAGTGCCTGGGCGATCCGTTCCAGTGTTTGCAGCGAGCCCGCGACCTCGCCAAGCGGGTCAGAAAGGAGTTTTCCTGGCATTGTCAGGTGTATTGCTCTCAACGCAGTGCCCAAAAACGCAGGTCTTTGTTGCGCCATATGGGCTTATGGGTATAGTGCCGCGCTCCTTCAAAAAGCACGGGACACTCCCCTTTTTGAGGGGATCGGATCCGGCGAGTTGCACTCTCCCGGCGTCCGGCTGCCGATAATAAAGGGAACCAGGCCGTGCAAGAAACCAATATCCTTGTTCAGCTTCTGCCGCTGATCCTCATTTTCGTGGTGTTCTACTTTCTGCTGTTCCGTCCTCAGCAGAAGGCCGCCAAGGAACGCAGGGCGATGCTGGAAGCCATTCGCCGGGGTGATCGTGTTGTCACGGGCGGCGGCATCATCGGCAGCGTCACGCGGGTCGGTAAGGATGACGAGCTGACCGTGGAAATCGCCGATGGAGTTCGGGTCAAGGCACTTAGGTCGACGATCTCGAACGTGCTGGCCAAGACCGAGCCGGCCAAATCCCGCAAGGATGAAGACGACGACGAAGATGAAGATGGGGACGAGGACGAGTAGGCCCATAAAAACCTACCCGTCCAATCCCCATATGCGCGGTCAGTCGAGAATGCCCGCGTCAACGGACAAGTAAGCGATCATGGTTCATTTCCCGCGCTGGATGACGGTGCTTGTGTTGCTGACCAGCCTGTTGGGCATCGTCTATGCGGCGCCGAATGTGCTGGATCGCGAGCGCGTTTCCGGTTGGGCCCAGGCGGCCCCTGAATGGCTTCCCGTCAAGCAAGTCAATCTAGGTCTCGATCTGCAAGGCGGGTCCCATCTGCTCTTGCGCGTCGGTTGGGAAACCTTGGAAGGCGAGCGATTGCAGGCCGTTGTCGATGGACTTCGGCGTGCCTTGCGCACCGCGGGTATCGGCTACACTGGACTCGGCGTAACCGATAGTGCGGCCGTCTTCACATTGCGTGATCCGAGCCGTGCCGGTGAGATCAACGGCATTCTGGCTGATATCGACACCGATGTGACGGCAGAAGTTTCGGATGGCGGTGCCGTTCGCGTGATCTTCACAGAGCCGGCGCTGGAGCTGCTGCGCGACAACGCGATTACGCAGTCAATTGAAATCGTGCGCCGCCGCATCGACGAGCTGGGAACCAACGAGCCCAACATTCAGCGCCAGGGCGAAGAACGCATCTTGGTGCAGCTTCCGGGCATCGACGATCCGCAGCGGGTCAAGGACCTGCTCGGCCAGACCGCAAAGCTGACTTTCCAGTTCGTGGACGAAAACACACCTGTGCGCGATGCGCTGGCGGGCAGTTTGCCACCCGGGTCCGAATTGATGCCTGCGAGCGAAGAAGAAGCAGGTCCGGGAGCTGAGCTGCACTACGTCATCCGCAAAAATGTCATCGTTGGCGGCGAATCCCTGATCGATTCGCAACCGACGTTCCAGGACAATCAGCCGGTTGTTTCCTTCCGCTTCGATTCACTCGGGGGGCGCAAATTTGGTGATGCGACCCGCGACAATGTTGGGCGGCGGTTCGCAATTGTGTTGGATGGCGAAGTCATCAGCGCGCCCGTGATCCGCTCCTTTATCCCCGGCGGCAACGGCATCATCAGCGGATCCTTCACTGTTCAGTCGGCCACCGACCTTGCTCTGCTGCTGCGTTCGGGTGCGCTGCCGGCACCGTTGACTGTTTTGGAAGAGCGAAGTGTTGGCCCCGGTCTGGGCGCTGACTCAATCGCGGCAGGACAACTGGCCTCCATGGTTGGTCTGGTCGTTGTGATCATTTTTATGATCCTGATCTACGGCCTCTTTGGCCTGATGGCGGCGATTGCGCTGCTGGTCAATCTCAGCCTGCTGATAGCCTTCCTTTCGATCCTCCAGGCAACGCTCACGCTTCCGGGCATTGCCGGTATCGTTCTGACGGTCGGCATGGCCGTCGATGCGAACGTGCTGATATTCGAGCGCATACGGGAGGAGGTGCGAAACGGCCGAAGTCCGATTTCCGCCATCGATGCCGGGTACAGCCGAGCGCTGACAACGATCATCGATTCGAACCTGACAACCCTGATTGCGGGGGTGCTGCTATTCGCGTTGGGTTCCGGACCGGTCAAGGGCTTTGCCGTCACCCTGTCGCTCGGCATCGTCAGCTCGATGTTCGCGGCGCTGATGCTGACCCGCTTGATGGTCGTTCTTTGGCTGCGCCGCACGCGGCCTGCCATGCTGCCGATCTGAGGAGGACGGAACCATGCTCAAACCCATCCGTCTTATTCCGCAGGTCACAGCCATCGATTTCCTGCGATTTCACAAGATCGCCTTTGTGATCTCGATGATCATACTTCTCGGGTCCATCGGATTGCTGGTGGTTCGCGGACTGAATTTCGGCATCGACTTCCGAGGCGGCATTTTGCTGGAGGTTCGGGCGCCGATCGGCACGGAGATTTCGAGCCTGCGCACCCAGTTGGGCGATCTTGGACTCGGCGAGACGTCCATCCAGGAATTTGGCGAACCGACAGAGTTCCTGATCCGTGTTCAACGGCAAGAAGGCGATGAGACGGCTCAAATCGCTGCCATTGAACAGATTCGCGCTTCGCTGGGCGACACGTTCGAATACCGCCGAACGGAGTTCGTTGGGCCCACCGTCGGGGGCGAATTGATCCGCGCGGGTTTGACCGCCATGCTGCTCGCGACGGGGGCGATTCTGCTCTACATCTGGATGCGGTTCGAGTGGCAGTTCGGCTTAGGGGCCATCATCGCGATTGTCCACGATGTGCTGTCCACGGCTGGCCTATTCTCGCTCATTCAGCATGAGTTCAATCTGGCCACCGTTGCAGCCGTGCTGACCATCGCGGGCTATTCGATCAACGATACGGTCGTGGTCTATGACCGCGTGCGCGAGAATTTCCGAAAGTATAAAAAAACGTCTTTGACCGATTTGCTGAACCGGTCGCTTAACGAGACGCTCGCCCGAACGTTGATGACCTCCATCACAACGCTTTTGGCGCTGCTGTCGCTCTATTTCCTGGGCGGGGCGATCATTCGCGATTTCGCGTTTGCGTTAATCTGGGGCGTGCTGATCGGGACCTACTCATCGATCTTCGTCGCCACACCGTTGTTGCTCTACCTGCGGGTTCGCCGCTCCGGTCAGCTTACGCAGGAAGCGGAGGCGGAAACCGCCTGACCTCGTGGAGTTTCAGCCCCTTAAGCCAGGTGACCGCCCGTTCATCCATTCCTACCGAGCGGGCGGATTTACGATATCAGGCAGTGAGATCGAGGGCTCTGTGCTCGTCACGCCCGATAGGGTCGAGGGCTGGCCTGTATCGGAAATTGCCGATCTAGCGGTTGAGCACTTAAGCGACATCGCCACAACGGCGAAAGATATCGAGGTATTGCTGATCGGGTGCGGCCCGAAGATGCTGCTGTTGCCGGCACCCCTGCGCGCCTCGTTCGCGGGTCTCCCGTTTTCCGTGGACGTAATGGAAACCGGTGCCGCCTGCCGTACCTTCAATGTCTTGATCGGGGAATCGCGCCGCGTTGCCGCGGCGCTGACCCCGATTGGCTAACGAACGTTAGCTGGCGGCCTCGTAAAGTTCGGCCACGTATTCCCAGTTCACCAGGCTGTCGAAAAACGCTTCCAGGTATTTCGGGCGGGCATTGCGGTAGTCGATGTAATAGGAGTGCTCCCACACATCGCAGCCCAACAGGGCCGTCTTGCCGTGCGCTAGGGGGTTTTCCGCATTCGGTGTCTTGAACGTGGTGATCTTACTGCCGTCGAGAACCAGCCAGCACCAGCCCGAACCAAATTGGGTTTTGCCTGCTTCGACAAAGGCATCGCGGCAAGCGGCCACACTGCCGAAATCTTCATTGATCTTGGCTTCCAGCGCGCCGGGGATGGATCCGCCGCCATTGGGCTTCATCCATTTCCAGAAATGGATGTGATTCCAGTGTTGGCCGGCATTGTTGAAGATGCCTTGCTTGCTGGCCTCGCCGTAGCTGCCCTTGACCACATCCTCCAGGCTGGCATTTGCCTCGGGCTTGCCTTCCAAGAGGGTGTTCAGCGTTGTGACGTAGGTCGCGTGATGCTTGTCGTGGTGGAACTCCAGCGTCTCGGCCGACATAAAGGGGCCAAGCGCATCCTTGGGATAGGGCAGGTCAGGCAGTTCGAAAGCCATGGTTGAGCCTCGGTCATGTTGAGTTGTGTGGAACGCCCAGGACGGGCGGGGTCGCGGTGGTCTAAAGATAGGGCGCCAGGGCTGCCTCGTGAAGGGCTGGTTGAGCCTCTCGACTATATGGAGCGTAAAGTCCGCAGGCTATTTTGTGAGGCAGCCAATCTGCCTCGTCACTGCTGCTAAGGCGCCTGATTCATTGTCTGAGTCCTACTGCCAGTCCGAGGTTCGAAAGTTTGATCATGATCGGTATCTGATGGCCCTGTTTGCGCCGTCGGCCTTTCGAGAGGATCTGTTCACCCTCTATGCATTTAACCTTGAAGTGGCGAAGACGGCTGAGGTGGTCAACGAGCCAATGCTGGGCCATATCCGCCTGCAATGGTGGCGTGAGGCAATCGGGGAACTTTATGCAGGCATGCCACGCCGACACGAAGTCGTCGAACCTCTGGCGGCTGCCGTGTTTCGACATGGCCTCGACAAACCCCTTTTCGATGCAATGATCGATGCCCGAGAGCAGGATCTGCAAGGAACAGCGCCGGCTGATCTGAATGCCCTGATGGCCTATGTCGATGGCACAGGAGGTGCGCTCGCGAAATTGTCAGAGCAAATTCTCGGCGGATCCGGTTCAAGGGCGGCAGCCGCGGCAGGGGGTGCCTATGCGCTGGCTGGCATCATCCGGGCCATTCCCTTTCAGGCACAGCGCCGGCAAACCTTTTTGCCTACCGCGTTGGTGGAGGAAGTTGCCGTCGACATGGGCGACCTGTTCGAGCTACGGCCCCATACGGCGCTGGCGAAAGCGGTCGAGCGCCTCTGCGCGCCCTTGCGGCAGGAAATTGAATTGGCACGAGAGGATACGTCGCGATCCTTCCTGGCTGCGCGGTTTCCCGCTGTTCTCGCCCGACAGTACCTTCGCAGCATCAGAAAGGCCAAATTCGACGTCTTCGACGGTCGGGTGCAGCGCATTCACGCCAACCGGCCGTTGGCGCTTTTGTGGGCGGCTATGCGAGGACGCGTTTAGAGTTTTCGCGCCAGCAGCCTGGTGACGGCGGCGGGACCGAAATGGCCGGGTCCTTCGTCCAGATCGACCGTGATGTCTTCTGCCAGCAGCACGTCGGTATGACCCTCAAAATCTGCCGTCAACTCTTCCGCGGTGTAGAGCAATTCGGACTTCTTCGGCCCTCCTGAATTGTGGCTGAGCTGGCCCTTATGGAAAGCCTCCAGAAGGAACAGGCCCTTCGGTTTGAGGGCGCCGATGGCCGAATGATGGACCGCGCGCCGGTAGTCCGGCAGCAAGTGAAGATAGATTGCGACGACTGCGTCAAACCGTTCGACAGGCCAGTCCCAGTCGCGAAGATCGACGCATTCCGTCCTCAGAAAAACGCCCCTTTGCATGGCCAGCTCCGCGCACTTCTGAAGCGCCCGCGGTGAGACATCGACCGAAGTGACATTGTGGCCCTGTTCGGCCAACCAGACACCGTTGCGTCCCTCACCGTCTCCAATGCACAGAATGCGCGAACCCGGGTCGAACCGGTAATCCTGATCGGCCAGGAACGCGTTTGGCCGAACGCCATAGAAATAGTCCGTGCGGTGATATTTTGCGTCCCAGAATTCGCCAGGCCGGTTGACGCCATCAAGCGGTTGATCGGTCATGCCGCGGCTCTGGTCCCGTCCAGCCAGCCCGCGAGGTCCTGCAGGGCGCGGCTGGTGTAAAACCGCCGCCTGTCCTTGCCTTTCAGCTTTTTTTGCCCCTTACCTGGCGGCTCGGGCGGAGGGAAAAGGCCGAAATTGATGTTCATGGGCTGGAAGGTTTCCGCATCCGCACCACCGGTGATGTGACCCAGCAGTGCGCCCAGCGCGGTCGTGATCGGCGGGGTGGCGATGGATTGGCCCTGGATATCCGCAGCGGCAAAGCGGCCGGTCAGCAACCCTATTGCAGCGCTTTCCAGATATCCCTCGACCCCGGTAATTTGCCCGGCAAAGCGCAGCCTGGGTTGCGCCTTAAGGCGCAAAGTGCCGTCCAGCAGGCTCGGGCTGTTGACGAACGTGTTGCGATGAACGCCGCCCAGCCTGGCAAATCGGGCATTCTCCAGCCCTGGAATTTGGCGGAATACCCGCGTCTGTTCGCCGTACTTCATCTTGGTTTGAAATCCGACCATGTTATAGAGCGTGCCCAGTGCGTTATCCTGGCGCAGCTGTACGACCGCATGAGCTGGGCCGCCCGTATGCGGGTTGGTCAGGCCGACCGGCTTAAGCGGGCCGAACCGCAGTGTTTCTCGCCCGCGTTCGGCCATCACTTCGATCGGTAGACAGCCCTCGAAATAGGGGGTTTCTTGTTCCCAATCTTTGAACTCGGTCTTCTCGGCGGCGAGCAGGGCGTCGATGAACGCCTCATATTGCCGCTCATCCATGGGGCAGTTCAGGTAGTCCTTGCCGGTGCCTCCCGGTCCGGCCTTGTCATAGCGTGACTGAAACCAGGCCTTGTCCATATCGATCGAATCCGTGTGCACGATCGGGGCAATGGCATCGAAAAACGCCAAGGCTTCCTGACCAGTCAGCTCCGCGATGGAGTCAGCCAGCGCGGGGGAGGTTAGCGGGCCCGTCGCGACAATCACGTTATCCCAATCTGATGGCGGCAGGCCCGCGACTTCCCCGCGCCGGATTTCGATCCCATCATGGTCGGCGATGTGGCGCGTCACATCCTGGCTGAAGACATCCCGGTCGACCGCCAGCGCCCCGCCGGCCGGCACCTTCGCCCGGTCGGCGCAGGCCATGATCAACGAGCTGCACCGCCGCATCTCCTCATGCAACAGGCCGACCGCGTTTTGTTCGGCATCGTCCGACCGGAACGAGTTCGAGCAGACCAGTTCGGCCAGCCCATCTGTCTTGTGTGCATCGGTGCCTCGTTCTGGCCGCATCTCGTGCAGCACGACGGCAGCGCCCGCCTGCGCCGCTTGCCAGGCCGCCTCGCTGCCCGCCAGGCCGCCGCCGATGATGTGAACCGGTTTCTGGGTCATATCGCGTTTGCCGTTAATCATTGAACTCGCAGAGGGCAGCATGTGGTCCTCTTTGCTTCAAGAGGCAACGATCTTCCGCAAGTCATTGGATTGACAGGCAGAGGGTGCCCGGCAGAATGGTTAACGTTGCACTCGAATTAATATTGGTTAACTTGTTGACTTTACGAAGTTTTTTTGTATAGTGTCGGCCTCTTTGACATTAATGGTCGTGAAAAGGTGCGGCATGAACCTGTCCAGGCATGCGGTTAACAATCATTGCACCCCGGTTAAGACTCGCGCCATGGCCAACTCTCAATACCATTCCCTGCATTCCCATCGCCTGTTGTGGGCGGCGGCGAGCATGATTTCATTGGCCATCCTGTTGGTCGTCTCACTCTCGCGCGGCGCTGCAGCCCAGCAGGAAGAGCCCAAGCTGCTTCCAGCGGGCCAGCCCATCGCTATCCTTGAAACGGTGGCACCGATTCCTCTTTTGTGCTCCGATGGCGAATGCACCGCCACCCTGTCGTCCATCAGCCTGGATGAGTACAGTCCCTTGCCGGTGCCAGAGCAGGCATTCGCCCTTGTTGAGGGTGAGGGCCGGGCAATCCTGTTCAAAAGTCCCGACACGCAAACCAAAGACGTGGCATTTGATCAGCTGGATGTCGCTCGCATTCTTGCCGACCGCGGTTATTCAAGGGTCAGGCTCAGCATCCCGGAAGCGACACTGCTTGGGGCCGGCTTGGGTACGGAACAGGTAACGGTCTCCATCACGCGTACCGCAGTAGGCCAGGCAATTGATGACGAATTGGCGGTTGCCAAAGGCGCGGCCGTGCCGAAATCGCAGCTGAGCTTTCAAGGGGCTGTCGAGTTTCTCTCCGCCATGGGTCCCGATCATCAAGCAGGGTTATTCGCCGGCCAACTAATCGCCCGCACAATTGCCAAGCTGATGGCTGATGCCAATGGGGCGGACGTTGATGCCAAGTGGGCACTCGTAAAGTCGGCGGCCCTGGCAGAGGCCGACATACCGGAAGTGTCGTTGCGCATGGTAGAAGGGGCATTGGCCCGCTGCGCCAGCGACATTAACGGGTTGCTGCCTGCCGAGACGTGTCTTTGGTCGCACCATGACGGCTTCGTTTCCGAACTGAACCGGGCCTATTGGCGCTCGGTCGCGGCCGGGGCATAAAAAAATTTTCGGCCGGTTGGCCGTTAGACATCTTCTTCGTGTTCCCTCCTACGGCGTCTGATCACAAGAGGTTTAATTGGTGTCAGCCAGCAATGCGCGGTGGGCAGTTGCGATGCTCGCGATCGTGTTGTCCCTTTCGGTCGCACCCAGTAAATCCCACGCCCAGTCCTGTGCATACCAGCGGGATGGGGAGTGTGATGAGCCGGGTATCGGCACTGATTCCTGTCCGTTAGGAACCGACATCATCGATTGCGCGGGGATCGGATTCGACACCTGCGCTTTGGCCCGGAACGGCCGCTGTGACGAGCCCGATTCCTGCCCCATCGGCAGCGACAGCACAGACTGCCGGCCGGTCACGGTGCTGGGCCCCAATGACTGCCGCTATGCCAATGATGATGAGTGCGATGAGCCGGAAATTGGCACCGGGTCTTGCCCTGCCGGCACGGACACCGCCGATTGCGAAGGCATATCGCTGGGCCAGAACGATCAGTCGAACGGCCCGGTTTGCGCGTTTGCGGGGGATGGCGAGTGCGATGAGCCGGGCATCGGCTCCGGGTTATGCGATGCGGGAACCGACCCACGGGATTGCGGCACCTTGTCCGGAACGACGACCGGATCGGGCGTTTCATTCGAACATAGCTGCCAATACGCATTCGATGGCGAATGCGACGAGCCGAGCATCGGCACGGGCAATTGCCAGGCCGGTACGGACAGTTGGGATTGCGCCCTGCCTGGTGAAAGACTGTCGCGGCCTAGTGGCGTTGGTGGGGAGAAACCCCTCCTCAAGCCAGCCGACCCTGCGCAGGCGGAGCCCGGTGCTTGCCTATTCTTCGGTGATGGGGAATGCGATGAGCCAGATATTGGAACCGGTCTTTGCCCAGCGAACAGCGACGGCCTGGATTGTGTGAACCTTCGCCCTTAGGCGCCTCTCATTGTGATAGATCTTCCCTACTGTTGGGCGCTGCGCTAAGGTCCCGCTCATGAACGTGAACCCGACAATTCGACTTTGGATACTGCTCCTCGTTTGAGGGCGGTCGGATGGGTTTTGCTATCAACCGGCTGCGGACGCTCCGCCAGCCGGTTTTTTTGCGCTCCGCAGTGACCCAGCTAAGGAGCGCCTGCGATGTCCGCGGCAGATGTCAGACATGTTTCCGGATTGGCCCTGGGCGCCGGCGGTGCTGCGCTGTTTTCCCTAAAGGGCGTGATCATGAAGCTCGCCTTTGCCCAGGGGGCAACGGTTGAGCAGATGATGTCCATCCGCATGGGAAGCTCCTTGCCCGTTTACTTGGTCATCGGCATCCTGGTTTTTCGAGCTCGCGGCAAACCCATTGGCGCGCGGATGGTGGCCGTGGCTGCAGCGCTGGGTTTCCTGAGCTATTACGTCTGTACGTGGCTCGATTTCACCGGCCTCCGCTTCATATCCGCCCAGTTAGAGCGGCTCATCCTGTTCTCCTATCCGACCGTGACAGCTCTATTGGCCTGGGCATTTTTAGGCAGTCGCCTGACGGTGCGTCATTGTCTTGCGCTGGTCCTGTCCTACGCTGGTGTTGCCATTCTGTTTGGTCATGAACTGCAGGATTTCGGACCGAATGCCGGTTTAGGGGCGGCGCTGGTCTTTGCGGCGGCCGTGCTGTTTGCAGTTTACGTGACGGCTGCAAAACCTGTGATCACAGCCCTGGGGTCAGTTTTGTTTACCTCGATCGCCATGGCGACGGCCGCCGCAGCCATCCTTATCCATTTTTCGATTGGGGTTTCGATCAGTGGCGCACCACCAATGAACGCCCACATCCTCTGGTACGGCATTGCGCTGGGGCTAGGCTGCACGATCGCCCCAAGCTTCATGATCTCCGAGGCTATTGCTCGAATCGGACCCGGCTTAAGCAGTGCGGTCGGCGGCTTTGGTCCTGCCGCGACGGCGGGTGTCGCCGTTCTCGTGCTAGGTGAGCCGTTTGGCATTCCGCAAGCGGCGGCGCTGGCCCTGACGGTCGGTGGAATCTTGCTGCTCGCAGCCACAAAGCCAGTCGTTGTGCCCAACAAGCGAACCGGATTCTTAAATCGCTTTGTTGCCGGGAAGGCGGGGTAAACGCGTTAGTTAGGAATGCTTGAGGAATATCGGGATGATGATTTCTTCTTCATCCCAGATATGCCGCTTCATGATGGCTTGTACCGTCAGGCAGCTTTCGTGAATGCGCCCGATCTGATCGCGATCGGGATTGGCGGGCATCAGCGTGCGCGTGGCCGTGCCGGCATCGTCCAGCGCCGCATTTAAGACATGGTGGTCGCCGTCCAACAGGGCCATGGCATTGATCATTGCCGGATAGATCAAGGCCACCTGCGGGAAGATCTCACGATCTTCGATCGTGTGATGGTGGTGGGCAAAGCTGACAAGGTGATTGGCCACGGGACCAAGTTGGCTGGCGGACAGGGCGTCTCGCAACTCGCTTTCCGGGGTGTCAAGAAGGGCCTGGGCTCGCTCAGCCGCCAGGGCCGCGCCATTCAGCAGGTCACGGTGAATGCCCAAGAGGAACGAAGCCATCCCGCCATATCGAGGGTGGTTGGCCCACTCGTCGCGCGTGCTTTCCAGCAATGTTTCTCTGATGCCAAACGGCAGCCCATCGCGTTTGGTAACGTGATGTTCCGGGGCCTGATAATCGAATCGGGCAGGGGAGCTTTCGTCCATCGATTGTTATGCCGACCGACGAGCAGCCTCTTTCTGCCGTTCCGCCGGTTTCAGATAGGGTGCCAGATACTGGCCGGTATAGCTGCGTTCGGCTGCGACGATGGTTTTGGGCGGCCCTTCGGCCACGACCTCGCCGCCACCGTCACCGCCTTCGGGGCCCAAATCGACGATCCAATCGGCCGTCTTGATCACCTCCAAATTGTGCTCGATGACCACGACAGTGTTGCCCTGGTCGACCAGTTCGTGCAGCACTTCGAGCAACTTACGCACATCCTCGAAATGTAACCCTGTCGTCGGCTCGTCGAGGATGTACAGAGTTTTCCCGGTGGCGCGTTTGGACAACTCCTTAGACAGTTTGACTCGCTGCGCCTCACCCCCTGACAGGGTAGTGGCGGGCTGCCCGATATGGATGTAGCCAAGCCCGACGCGCCGCAGCGTTTCCATCTTGTCGCGGATGGAGGGAACAGCCCGGAAAAACTCCGCCCCTTCCTCAACTGTCATATCAAGAACGTCCGCTATCGTTTTGTCACGATAGAGAACTTCCAGCGTCTCTCGATTGTATCTCTTGCCCGCGCAAACATCGCACTGCACGTATACATCGGGCAAAAAATGCATCTCAATCTTGATAACGCCATCGCCCTGGCAGGCCTCGCAGCGGCCGCCTTTAACGTTGAAGGAAAAGCGTCCCGGCCCATATCCGCGCGCTTTGGCCTCCGGTAATCCCGCGAACCAATCACGGATCGGGGTGAAGGCGCCGGTGTAGGTGGCGGGGTTCGATCGGGGGGTTCGGCCGATTGGGGACTGATCGATATCCACAATCTTATCCAGATACTCGACACCGGCTATCCGGTCATGTTCACCCGGCTGGGCCCGCGCACCGTTTAGGTGGCGCGCAATGGCTTTGTACAGGGTTTCAATAACCAGCGAGGACTTGCCGCCGCCCGAAACACCCGTCACGCAGGTCAGGGTACCCAGCGGTATGTGAGCCGTCACGGACTTGAGATTGTTGGCCTTGGCGCCCTCAATCTTCAGCGCGCGTTTCTTGGAGGATTTGCGCAGCTTGGCCGGCACGGGGATCGAACGCCGCCCGCTGAGATACTGGGCCGTAAGGGACATGGTGCTGGCCATCACCTCCCCAGGAGTCCCGTTGGCCACCACCGACCCACCGTGGATTCCAGCCCCAGGGCCCATATCGATCAGATGGTCGGCCGCTCTGATGGCATCCTCGTCATGCTCGACGACAACGACCGTATTGCCCAGGTCGCGCAGTCGCCGCAACGTCGCCAGCAACCGGTCATTATCCCGCTGATGCAAGCCAATCGAGGGCTCATCCAGCACATACAGCACCCCAGTCAGCCCCGAGCCAATCTGCGAGGCTAGCCGGATCCGCTGACTTTCACCGCCCGAAAGCGTGGCCGCCGTCCGGCTAAGCGTCAGGTAGTTCAGCCCGACCGAGGTAAGAAAGCCCAGCCGCTCATTGATTTCCTTCAAGATCCGGGTGGCGATTTCCCGTTCCTTGTCGGACAGGTTTTCTTCCAGTTCGACAAACCAATCCCGCGCCTGACCGATAGACATTTCAGCGGCTTGCGTGATGTGCTTGCCGGCGATCTTAACCGCCAGCGCCTGGGGTTTGAGCCGTTGGCCCTCGCAGGATGGGCAGGGTTTGGCCACCTGGTACTTGCCCAGTTCTTCCCGGACCCAGCTCGAATCGGTTTCGCGTAACCGCCGGGCCATGTTCGGGATGATGCCTTCGAACGGCTTGCTGGTTTTGTATTGCCGCAACCCGTCGTCATAGCGAAAGGTAACCGGCTCTTTGGTGCCGAACAGGATACCGTTGCGCACCTTCTCCGGCAGTTCTTCCCAGGGCGTGCGCGTGCTGACGGAGAAATGCTTCGCCAGCCCATCCAAGGTTTGATCGTAATATTTGGAACTCGATTTCGCCCAAGGCGAAACTGCGCCTTCAACCAGGCTGAGGCTTTCGTTCGGGATGACCATCGACGGGTCGAAATCAAGCCGCTGTCCCAGCCCATCGCAAGTCGGACAGGCCCCGAACGGGTTGTTGAAGGAGAACAGCCGTGGCTCGATCTCATCGATCGTAAATCCCGAAACCGGACAGGCGAACTTGGCCGAGAACAGCGTCTGCTCCCCCGACCGCGCATCCTCCGCGATCACCAGCCCATCGGCCAAACCAAGTGCTGCCTCAAGAGAGTCCGCCAGCCGATTGCCCAGATCAGGCCGCACGATCACCCGGTCGACTACTACCGAGATGTCATGCTTGACCTTCTTGTTCAGCGCTGGCGCTTGGTCGATTTCATAAATCTCTCCGTCGATCTTTACTCGCTGGAACCCGCGCTTATGCAAGTCGGCCAATTCCTTGCGGTATTCGCCCTTCCGCCCGCGCACGATGGGGGCCAGCAGGTAAAGTCGTGTGCCTTCCTCCATTGCCAGGATGCGGTCGGCCATCTGGCTGACGGTCTGGCTTTCGATTGGCAGCCCCGTTGCGGGTGAATAGGGGACGCCGATGCGCGCCCACAACAGCCGCATATAGTCATAGATCTCGGTGACCGTGCCGACGGTCGAGCGTGGGTTGCGGTTCGTTGTCTTCTGCTCGATGGAAATGGCTGGCGACAGGCCCTCAATCGAATCGACATCGGGCTTTTGCATCAACTCCAGGAACTGGCGCGCATAGGCCGACAGGCTCTCGACATAGCGGCGTTGGCCCTCGGCATAGATCGTGTCGAATGCCAGGGAAGACTTGCCCGAACCGCTCAACCCGGTGATCACCACGAGCGAGTCGCGCGGCAAGTCCACATCGACATTTTTCAGATTATGTTCGCGCGCGCCGCGCACGGAAATCTGCTTGTTCATGCTATGTTCTTTAGCTATTCTGCCGTGCGTTGCAAGCGCAAAGATGCGAAAATCGGCACCTTGTTGCTTGCACTTGGCGGGCTGGCGCCGTCCTTGTCCAGATGATACTAAGTCCCCCCGCCGCAAGGGGCGTCAACGTGGAATTTGAAAACAATGGCAGGCAGCGTCAACAAGGTCATCCTGGTCGGCAATCTAGGCCGCGATCCCGAAGTCCGAAGCTTTCAAAACGGCGGGCGGGTGGCCAACTTCACTATGGCAACGTCCGAGAATTGGAAGGACCGTCAAAGCGGTGAGCGGCGCGAACGCACCGAATGGCATCGTATTGCCGTTTACAACGAAGGCCTTGTCAACGTTGTGGAGCGTTTTTTGCGCAAAGGCTCCAAGGTCTATGTCGAAGGCCAGCTCGAAACCCGCAAGTGGACCGACCAGCAGGGCCAGGAACGCTACACGACTGAGATCGCCCTGCGCCCGTTCCGCAGTGAGCTGACCATGCTCGATGGCCGTGGCGAGGGTGGCGGCCCGCCTGGCGATGATCCCTATCGCGGCCCTGCTGCTGGCCCAAGTGAGCCGTCAGGCGGACAACCATCATCAGCCTATGGCGGCCCCGACGACCTCGACGACGAAATTCCCTTCTAGGCTGGACGGCTATGTCAGGTCCCGAAGCGGTCGCTAGCCACTATGCACAGGGAAATCTGACAGAAGCTATCAGGGCCGGGCTCGCAAAAGCGGGCAAGACGCCCGAAACAGCCAACATCGAAGATCTGGCGCCAGTCGATGAATTCCACATCGGCGGGCGCAAGGCTTCCCTCGACTTTATCGAGCAATTGGGAATCACGGCGGACGACCACGTTCTGGACATCGGCTGCGGCATGGGCGGTACCGCTAGGCTCGTTGTCAGTTCAAAGGGTTGCCGCGTCTCGGGCATCGACCTGACCGCCGAATTCGTGGAAACCGGCACCGAACTATCCCGTTGGGTCGGTCTCAGCGACCGTATTGACCTTCACCACGGTAGTGCACTCGACATGCCGTTTGCCGATGGTGCATTCGACGGTGCAATGATGCTGCATGTCGGTATGAACATCGCCGACAAGGTGCGGCTTTTCGCCGAAGTGGCTCGGGTGCTGCGGCCCGGAGCAACATTCGGCGTCTTCGACGTCATGCGCATTGGCGAGGGGGACCTAACGTACCCCGTCCCGTGGTCTAGCGAACCGGGCACAAACGCGCTCGCGCCGCCGGAAGACTATCGCCAGGCCCTTGCGCGCTCTGGCTTCAAGCTGAGCGTGGAACGAGACCGTCATGCCTTTGCCGTCGAGTTCTTCGAAACGCTCTCCAAGCGCATTGCGGCCGCTGGAGGGCCGCCACCGCTGGGCCTTCACATCACCATGGGGGAGACGGCACCCGTTAAAGTGGCCAACATGGTCGAGAACATTGGTGCCGGCCGGATCGCGCCGGTTGAGATGATTTCACACAAGCCGACTTGATTGACGTTGGCCTTAATTGGCCGCCTGCAGCATGATTTCTAGCTCGTCGCCGGCCTGCACTTCTATCGGCGTATCTGCATAGCCATCACTGGCTGGCCAACCGACGATGACAAATGCCCCGGGGGTGACGGCGAAGGGTTCGTCCGAATAGCGCGTCACGCGAGACCGGTCTGTCGTGCGCTGAACAAAAACCCGTTTAGGGGGCATCGGGCTTCCGTCAGCGGCCAGGTATCGCACCGTTACAGCGGCCGTTCTCGCGCGATATTCAGCCGTTTGGATCGGTTGGTCTGAAACGGTCAGTGGCGCTTCGAAACGGTTGAGCTGGTCATCCAGGCGAACCCTATAATCTCCTGGACGAACAAGTCCGCCTGACGCGTTGTTAATCTCGAAGACGAGCACATCGTCTTGCCAAAGTTCAGTTGTTGGATATCCGTTGAGCTTCTCGCCGGTCGACTGGGCCGTCACATTGACGGTCAACCGCACTTCCACCTCGGCCTCGAACGTCAAAACCTTGTCGTCGCCGTGCGAAAATCTCTCAGTAATCGAGATTTCCTGCGTGCTATCGGCGATGGTTGCGCGAAACTCATAAGTCCCTTCGCCAATGAAGGCCGGACCGCCACCGTTGAACCCGCCGACTTCAAGCCCATCACGATAAACGCCTACGTGGCTGGGGCGCACATCGGTGCCGTCCATCAAGAATTTGGCGGAAACCCGCGGTGGCGTCGGCGCTTCGACCGTGCCAATCGTTTCGCCGGTCTGCCCAACTTCAACCGGCTGGCTGATCGGGCGGTAAATCGATCCATCAAGGGTCAAAACACCCGCCGTCAGGCTATAGATCCCCGGTGCGGTCACGTGCCGACTATGCGTGCCGACCGACATGGCGAGGCCGCCGCTCGCCCGGGGAAGCAGGGTCCCGGCGCCCTTCTGCTCAGCGCCATCTGCCGTCGTGACGATCAAAACAAAAGCTGGCGGTGCGTCTTCTTGCGGTTCCGGCTCGGACCCGGCTGGGGGCGGCGGTTCTGCGGCAACGGCTGCTGTAATTCCGGCAATCAGTTCATCGGCACTGAAGGCATCGCGATACTCCGTACCGGCCGCTTCGGCGATACATTGCATCGCCTCGCGATCCTTGCCCTGCAATCCCAGACCAACGACATGCACGCTGATGGAAATGTCTCGGTCTTGCCATTCACGCACCAGGGCGCACGGGTCGGCGTCGCAACTCTCTATTCCATCGGATATCAGGATGATTGATCCGCTCCTATCGCCAAAATCCGCCAGCGCGGACCTCAGGCTGCGGTCAATCGGCGTGCGCCCGGTCGGTCGTGTGGACTCCATAGCCTCGACGACCAACCGGCGAACTGTAGAAGGCTCGCCAAATGGAACGACAAGCGCGCTGTCGCTGCAGTCGTCGGCTCTCGAATGCCCGTACATACGCAGTGCCAGTTCGCGTTTACCGATATCTTCCTCGACCAACGCCTTAAGTGCTGTGCGGGCCGCCTCATACTTCCGTGAGCCATCGGGCAATTCACCCCACATGGAGTTGGAGCTGTCATAGATAATGTAGATGGCGTCGCGCGCGTTGGTCTGCGCGTGCAGTGGTGCTGCTGCCAGAAACACGGCAAAAATAATCAGTAAGCTTAGCAAATGGTTGGCGGTAAACGGCTGTTTCATGGTGTTTGGCCCATAACCAACTTCTTGCAATCGCCTGGCACCATAGGGCTGGATTTAGCACGAATCGATAGGGCTTCCCGCCGGCGGGCACGCGAAACCAACCGGGTGTGGCCTGAAACACGTCGAAATGTCTCGGATTAAAAGTCAGACGGACCCGTGAATGCGCGTCAATCTCGATAAAGCTCTGGTGCGATGGCAAGAGCGCGGATTCATCGACGGAGACACGGCAACCGCTATCCGGTCCTTCGAATCCGCAAAGCACAAACCGTTTTTCGCGTGGGCGGCCTACATATTGGGCGGTTTTGCCATCACGATCGGCATCATTGCGTTGGTTGCCGCCAATTGGAGCGCCATTCCGGCCACCGCCAAACTCGTTGCCCATTTCAGTTTAAGCCTGGCAGTCGGCCTAGCGTTGATCGTTGTCCAGGCCCGATCACACAGGGTTGCGACTGAGTTGTTGTCGCTGATCGCCTTTGGCCTAACGCTGAGCCTTATTGCATTGATTGGACAAGTTTATCAGATCCAATCGCCGCTCTGGGCTGGCCTGACGACATGGCTTGTCCTGGGTAGTCCAATTGTCCTCGTGTTTGCTCGTGGGATGTTTGTGATCGCCGTTTGGTTGCTGGCCATGCAGGTTGCGGCTGGCTCTCTGGTTGAACCTTTGGCCGAATGGCTCGGCGATCAGCAGTGGATTGGACCGCACTGGCTGGCTGTCGCCGTCGCGATCTATGGGGCTTATCTCTCCGGGCTTTTGGCGGTCGGAGGAATCATCCCAAGTCGACCTCAGACCGCGACTATGAAGCGAGTGATTATCGGGATTTCCTTGGCTCTGATCATCGTTGCGGCATCGGCCAGTCAGTTCATCTGGTACATCGGAACTGAACGAGCAGTAGAGTTCGGATCGCTGCCGGCGCGTCTACTCTGTGCCATCTGGTTGGTGGGGGTTGGTGCTGCCGCTTGGTCAGTTGTCCGCCATTCGATGGATGTCAAACAGCGGCGAATTCTGGCGTTTGTCTTGGCAAGCTGCGTTGCAGTTGGGGTGGTGCCCTATCTCTTCGCACCGGTTGAATTTCGTGTGGCTGCGGTGGTTTTGGTAATCGGCCTTTGGGCCGTTATCGGCTGGGCAGGCGTTGTTTCCGGCATGGTCTGGGTGGGCCGGCTGGCCATTGGACTGATCGCACTGCGTTTGCTGATCGTTTATGCGGAGGTGTTCGGCACCCTGATCCAAACCGGGTTGGGGCTGATCGTGTCTGGCGTTGTCGTCGTCGCCACCACCTTTGCCGCCGTTCGGGCGCAGGCACGCCTTGGCAGGGGAAGGAGGACCCCGGCATGACCTGGCTTTCCATTCGCATTGCCACTGTGCTTTTGCCACTGATCGTGCTGGGTTGGCAGGTACTTGCCCTGGAACGCGACTTGGCCGATCACACAGTCTGGCGCATACCAATCGTTGGTTTCGATCCTAGGGACCCGATCCGCGGGCACTATGTGCGCTTTCGCTATGATTGGTCACTGTCTCCATCTGAGATAGACCGATGCGAAGGCTTGCTGGCTGATTGCCGCCTTTGTCTCCACCGGACCTCGTCGGGCGCTCTGTCCACGACCGTGGTGCTGGATGGGAGTCCGGTCGATCAATGCGAGGCTCTCCTGATCGCCAACCCAGTTCCAGGGCGGGAAGAATCGTCCTTATTGGTCGGTCAGCGTTTCTATCTTGATGAAACGCTCGCAAAGGCGGCAGATGATGTTCTTCGCCAACAGGACGGTCGCACCACCGAAATGGAGATTGCTGTCTCAAATTCCGGTCGAGTAAGGGCCCTGCGCCTCTACATAGGTGGCCAACCGCTGGTCGGATCTGAATAACCAAAGGCCAATCTCCCTCAATTGCTTAGGGGCGATGAGCAAAGGGAAGCTGAGAAATCCCAGCGACAAGGGTCTCAATCTAGCGTAGGGATTGGTCTCGACGTTTTCGTATGCAGTCGGCCAGACGGGCCGGCATCGGATCGATCACATGCAACCCATCTCGGCACCGCCTCAACCGGTTGGCGGCACAAGTCTTGGCGCGCGCATTCGCCGGCATACCGGGCAGATTGCCCGGTTGTCCGGCCCCATTGTCGTGGGCAATACGGCAGTGCTCCTGATGGAGGTGGTCGACACGATCATGGTCGGCCGGTTCGACACCTTGGAGCTCGCTTTTCAGGGTATTGCTTCGGTGGTGGTCTTTCCGATGCTGATTTGCGGCATCGGCTATATGCAAAGCACGCAGGTGGCCGTGTCCAACGCCTATGGCGCGGATGATCTGCGGCGCTGTGGAAGGGCCTTGTGGCTATCCGTCCCGGTCGCTCTAGCGCTTGGCTTGGTCGGCACGTTCCTTTGCCTGGCCGGTGGCCCGATCCTCCTAGCGCTTGGTCAAGATCCGGAAATTGCCGAGGGTGGCGGCGAAGTTGTTGCTATTTTAGGCCTTGGATTGCCGGCCATCTTGCTTGGCGTGACTTGTGCGGGCTTCTTGGACGGCCTGGGCAGGCCGATTGCCGGCATGCTGATGATTCTGTTGGCCAACTTGGTCAACGTCTTTGCCAACTGGGTCCTGATCTACGGAAATCTTGGCTTTGAGCCCATGGGGGCGACGGGATCGGCTTGGGCGACCGTGATCGTTCGCTGGCTTTTTGTCCCGGCGATGGTGATCTGTATCGCGCTGATCGTAGATCGTCGAGCCTTTGGCCTGGACCGCGTGGGCGCCCGAGTCGCCGCGGCGTTTACGGCGGAGGCCGTTGCCGGCTTTTGGCGCGACAGCGCCTTTCAGCGCAAGATCGGTACGGCGTTCGCAGCCGGGATGTTGGTCGAAGCCTTCGCCTTTGAAGCATTGACGATCTACGCGGGCTGGCTTGGTCCCGACGAGCTTGCGGCCTATTCCGTCGCGTTTCGCGTCTTGGGCCTGATCTTCATGGTCTCCTTGGGCATCGCCATCTCGACCGGCATTCGCGTCGGGATCGCCAACGGCCGCGGGGATATGCGCGATGTCGCCATCGCCAGTTGGGTGGGCCTGGCCTTCAACTTCGTCGCTGCCTCGATCGTCGGCCTCATCGTGGCCTTGAACGCTGCCTTCATCGCCGGACTTTTCACCAACGATATGGCGCTGATTCCCATGATCGTTCCCATCATCGTCCTGTGTGGGATTATGATCCCGTTCGATGGCGGCCAGGTGGTCGCCGTAAGGGCGCTGCGGGGTAGGGGGGATGCGTGGATTCCCACCGCTTTGCATGCCTTCAGCTATGGCGTCGTCATGTTGCCCCTGACCTGGTTTTTGGCCATTCCCATGGGGCGTGGGCTGCCCGGCCTGTTCGAGGGTGCGATCATCGCGAGCATTATCTCCGTTGGCCTGCAATGTCTGCGAATTGCCTTGCTAAGCCGCGCCGATCGGCGGAAATCGGCTGCCGAAGCCGGCTCGCAGGGTGAAAAGTTGTTCGCACCTGCAAAAAATGTTACCAATTGATGATCTTTTGAGCGCGTCGCACGAATAAGGAGCGGCGCCTTTTTCGATTTTGATTGGAGGTTAGCGTTTGAACGCGACCGCAGGTTCTGGCGGCTACGACATCACGCCTATTACCATCGAGGAGGAGATGAAACGCTCCTACCTCGATTACGCCATGAGCGTGATTGTCAGCCGGGCGCTGCCCGATGTGCGCGACGGGCTGAAACCGGTTCACCGCCGCATTCTCTATGCGATGAAGGAAGGGGGTTACGACTCCACTAAATCCTTCAAGAAATCCTCGCGTATCGTCGGTGATGTCATGGGTAAGTATCACCCCCATGGCGATGCAGCGATTTACGAGGCCATGGTTCGCATGGCACAGGATTTTTCCATGCGCCTGCCGCTGGTCGAAGGCCAGGGCAATTTCGGCTCGATGGATGGCGACCCGCCGGCGGCCATGCGTTACACCGAGGCGCGCCTGGCCAAATCTGCCGAATCGATGCTGGAGGATATTGACAAGGAAACCGTCGATTTCCAGCCGAACTACGACGAAAGCCAAAGCGAGCCGATCGTCCTGCCGGCCCGATTCCCCAACCTGCTGGTCAATGGCGCGGGCGGCATTGCCGTCGGCATGGCAACCAACATTCCGCCCCACAATCTGGGCGAGGTCATCGACGCCTGTTGCGCTGTCCTGGACGACCCGGACATCGATTTCGAAAGCCTGATCGAGCTGATCCCGGGTCCTGATTTTCCAACGGGCGCCATCATCCTCGGCCGGTCCGGCATCCGTGCGGCGCTGGCCACCGGTCGGGGCAGCGTCGTCATGCGCAGCAGGACCAACATCGAGGAGTTCGGCAAGGACCGCCAGGCCATCATCGTCACCGAGATCCCCTATCAAGTGAACAAGTCCCGCATGATCGAGCGTATTGCCGAGGTCGTACAGGACAAGACGGTCGAGGGCATCTCCGATCTGCGAGACGAGAGCGACCGCGATGGCGTGCGCGTGGTTATCGAGCTGCGCCGGGATGCCGTCGCCGACGTGGTTCTCAACCAGCTTTTCCGTTACACGCCGCTGCAAACCTCCTTCGGCGTCAACATGCTAGCCCTCAACGATGGCCGGCCGGAATTGCTGCATGTCCGGCAGGTGATCGACGCCTTCCTGGTCTTCCGCCGCCAGGTTATTACCCGCCGCACGGCTTATGAGCTGCGCAAGGCTCGGGAACGGGCGCACATCTTGGCCGGCCTGGCCGTCGCGGTGGCCAATGTCGATGAGGTCGTGGCGCTGATCCGCCGTTCCGCCTCCCCGGAAGAAGCCCGTGCTGGCCTGATGTCAACGCCTTGGCCAGCAGGCGATGTCGCGCCGCTCATAGCTTTGGTCGACGACGAGCCGGACAAAGGTGTCGCCGAAGACGGCACCTACCGGATGAGCGCGGCCCAGGCGCGCGCCATCCTGGATCTGCGACTTCACCGCCTAACCGGTTTGGAGCGCGACAAGATCGGCGAAGACCTGAAGCTTATCGTCGATCAGATCGCCGACTATCTGGACATTCTCGGCCGCGAGGAGCGTATGCTCAGCGTTCTGCGCGAGGAACTGGTCGAGATCAAGGAACGCTTCGCCACCCCGCGCCGCACCGAGATCAGCGACGTCGAATTCGAAGCCGACATCGAAGATCTGATCAAGCGCGAGGATATGGTCGTCACCGTCACGAACTCGGGCTATGTGAAGCGGGTCGCGTTGGACACCTATCGTGCCCAGCGGCGCGGCGGCAAGGGTCGATCGGGCATGGCGACCAAGGACGAGGATTTCGTCACCGACATCTTCGTCGCCAATACCCACATCCCGCTGCTGCTCTTCTCCAGCCGTGGGATCGCGTACAAGCTGAAAGTCTACCGCTTGCCGGTCGGCACGCCCCAGGCGCGCGGCCGTGCGTTCGTCAACCTTCTGCCGCTCGAACAGGGCGAAACGATCACCACCGTCATGCCTCTGCCAGAGGATGAGGAGAGCTGGGCCGACCTGAACGTCGTCTTCGCCACCAGTTCCGGCGGCGTGCGTCGTAACCGCCTTTCAGACTTCGTGCAGATCAACCGCAACGGCAAGATCGCCATGAAGCTGGACGAGGGCGACAGCCTGATCGGCGTGCGCACCTGCGATGACGAGGCAGACGTCATGCTGGCCACCCGGCTGGGCAAATGCATCCGCTTTGCGCTGAGCGATATCCGCGTTTTCTCCGGCCGCACTTCAACCGGCGTACGCGGCATCAGGCTGGCCGATGGCGACGAGGTCATCTCGCTGTCCGTCCTCAAAGGTTCGACCGCCGATGCCGAGGAGCGCAGCGCTTTCCTCAAGCACGTCAACGCCCAGCGTAAGGCAGAAGGCGTGGAAGACGATGGAACCGATTCCGTCGAAGACGCTGAGACGGCCTTATCCGATGAACGGATTGCCGAGATGATGGAAGAGGAAGAAATCATCCTCACCATCAGCGCGGAAGGCTTTGGCAAACGCTCCTCCAGCCATGCTTATCGCCGCACCAACCGGGGCGGGCAGGGCATCTGGAACATGGAAATGGGCGACCGCAATTCGGCCGTCGCTGGCTGTTTCCCGGTTTCCGAGGATCAGGAAATGATTCTGGCCACTGATGGTGGACAGGTCATCCGTACGCCCGTGAACCAGGTCCGCATCGCTGCCCGCAAGACGTTAGGCGTGACCATTTTCCGCGTCGATGAAGACGAGCACGTCGTCTCCGTCGCCGCCATCAGCGATCCCGGTGATGAGAACGACGCCGAAGACGAGGCCGACGATCAGTCAACTAACGAAGAATCATCGGAAAACCAGGCAGGAAACGCCCCTTCCGGCACAGCCGAAAAGGATGGGGAACAAGCCTCATGACTCAAGTAACCGGCCTTTACCCGGGCACCTTCGACCCGATTACAAACGGCCATACCGACATCATCGCCCGAGCGACGAAGCTTGTGGACCGGCTAATCATCGCGGTCGCACGCAATGCCGGCAAAGGCCCGCTTTTTTCGGCCGACGAGCGTGTGGAGTTGGTCCGCGCGGAGGTTGCTGAGCTGGGCGACCGGGCCAACGGCGCCAAAGTCGATGTCATGCTGTTCGACAATCTGCTGATGCATTTTGCCGAAACGGTAGGGGCCAGGATGATCATCCGCGGCCTGCGCGCGGTTTCCGATTTTGAGTACGAATTCCAAATGGCTGGTATGAACGCCAAGATTAATCCAGGCATCGAGACGGTGTTCCTGATGGCGTCTGATCGCCACCAGTTCATTTCCTCCCGCTTTGTGAAGGAAATCGGCGCCTTGGGAGGGGATATCAACCATTTCGTCAGCCCGCGCGTTGCGGAACGGCTGCGCCACGGCTTTGCCACCGGGGCCGCCGTCCCACAGGGCGCCGCCGCGTTGGCGGAGTAGGGGACCCGGCGGGCAAGTCGACCGCAAAGTGACCATCGGCGGCGAATGCCCGCCGACCCGTTTGATTTTGTTGACCGAACCAAAGGCGGCCCTTATGGTCCCGCCACTTTTTGCACCCGCCAAATCCGCGCGCTGCAAGAGCCCATAGCTCAGTTGGTAGAGCACCTGACTTTTAATCAGGGTGTCCGGGGTTCGAGCCCCCGTGGGCTCACCATTTATCCCTTTGATATTGTTGAATGATCCCGGTTGCTAATAGATCGCAACGCCCAAGTTTGCCAACTTTTTGAAATAGTTTGCCAGGTTCCGTTTATGTTCCGTTCTCTTTCGAGGCCAAATCCAGTCGGTCAGTGGCCTGACTTACCCAAAAACTCGCAGCTTTTTTGCGGGCGATCATGACCCAGTACTTGGGTGTGCCTTGACCGGATGCTCAGATATCTTACATGTTGTAAGACTCAGAATTGGATGTGCTGGACAGAACCCATGGAATTCCCTCGTCTCTCACCAAAAGAATACCTAATCCTCGACATGCTTAGGACCGGTTCCAAGCGGTACGGTCTCGAAATGGTTAAGCAAAGTGGAGGGCACCTGAAGCGAGGTACCGTTTACGTCACGCTAAATCGTATGTGTGAGAAGGGCTACCTCACATCACATCAGAAAAGAGATCCAATAGAACCGGGATTGCCTCGGCGCCTCTACTCGATAACGGGTGAGGGCGCCCGGGCTTTGCGCGTGGCAGATGCGGCTGCGTTTGAAGCTTCGTCTGGAGGGCTTGCTCATGCCCGTTGATAAGAGCGGAAAATCTCGTTTCGGAAGATTGATTATTCACATCGACGACGAAAAATCTGAAGAGGCTTATGAACTAGATGAACTTTTTCGTACCGTTCATGGTGTGGAAAAAGGTAATGAGGAAGATTTCTCACGTTTAGAAGGGGTGGGAATATCTAATGGCAGTAGTAGTTCGGGGAGGTTTGAAAGAACAATTGAAATTCCCCCAGAAAATCCGCGACCAACATTAGCATATACAATAAGATTGGCAAGATGGTCGAATAATCGCCAAACAGCAAGATTATATTCGTCACCTGGGAAAACGCCTGAAGTTCTATTGAGATTTCTGTTCTCGAGAACAGCATATGAAGGCGTTTTTTCTCAGGCGATTGCTGACATGCGTCAGGAATACATTGAGGCTTGCGCTCAAGATCAGATTTGGCGTCGGCGTTGGATTGTTGTGCGCGATCACTCCAATCTTGGTTTAACGGTGATCGCTTACATCGTAGCGTCAGTAGGCAAGCGGCTGGCGGGCATCTGGAAGATGATTCCCTAAGGATCGATACTGCATCCTTAATCCGGCTTGCGCAGCTTGGTCACTATTGCCGCCGAAACGTCTGAGAAGCGCTCGTTTTGTGCCTCGTTGAGGGCGGCCATGATCGTCATCGAGCGTTTGCGCCGGTTGAACCTTCGCGAGTAATGCAGCCCCATCGATAGCGACGTCTGGCCGAGTACGTCTGCGACCGCCCGTTCGTCGAATCCCAGATCCCTTATGTCGGTGCCGACCATGTGCCGGAGGCCGTAGGCGGTGAGGCCTTTTCGGATGGTGCCAGCTTCCTCCAAAGGGCGCAGCTGCTTGCGCAGCGATGTGCGAAATCCGCTGATGGTCCATGGCAGCCCCCGGCTGTTGGCCACCAACGTCACCGCGTCATGCCTTGGCGCGTGCTCCAGGATCAGTGCCAAGATATCCGGCACGTCGATGAAGACTTCACGGCCGGTCTTTGATCGCCGCGTTTCGATCGCGCCGTTGCGGTAACTCGATCGGCTTAGGCCGAGGGCGTCCACGGGCGCCAGGCCGGTGAACATGATCAGGGCCAGTGTCGGCAATAGGTGTGGCGGCAAGGCCAATAGTACGGCTCGGCATTCTTCCGGTTCCCAAGGGGCGTGGGCTTCCGGTTCGTTCTTTGGTTTGGCGAGCGGCCGGATCGATTTTCCCTGGTCGGTTAGCGTCGGGTTGGTCGTTAGGTGCCCCTGATCGATGGCCCAATTGAACAGCATCTGCAGCGTGGTGACTGTGTAGTTGGCAAACCATCGGCCGTGTGCCTTGAACGCCTTCTCGCGGATTTTGAAGATCAACGGCCGGTTGATGACTTTGAGCCGCGTGCCGAACGCGGGTTCCAGATAGTCGAAGACGCGCAGGTATTCCTGGCGTGTGCGGGGTTTCAGCGTCTGCCAATGGGCGCCGGCGCAAAACAGCTTCACCAGGCGGCCGAGGGTGTTGGCCTTGTCAGCGGCGGCGGTCGCGCGCTGGTCTTGCGCCTTTTTGATCAGGCGGTTGGCTTCCTTGATGAAGCCGAACGAGTTTTGCGGGAACTGCTTTAGGTCGATGGGCTCTCTGAGCCGGCGGTGGTAGCACCGCATATTGCCGTACCGATCGCGAAAGAAATGAAAGCCTGGCGGCCGGTCGTTTGGATTTTTGGGAAACCAGGGATCGTCCTTCATCCGGGCAATGCGTCAAGCATCTCCTGTTGCTCGTCGCCAAGATCATCGTCGTTGGCTTTGCCCGTAAGCATATCGATCCATGCGTCGAGGTCCACCGTGTCCCATCGGACGGTCTTGCCGTCGGCCAGCTGGGTGCCTGGAACCGGGCACAGCCGGCGAAACAGCGGGATGGTCAGGCCGCAATAGTGGGCGGCATCGGCCTCGCTCTTGAGCCGCTGATCCTTGTGAATGATCTTAAACGCTGTGGTCATCTCCGCCGCCACCATTGGTTGGCGTAACCGCCCAGCACCATCGCGGCGGTGACGACTAGGGCGAACACGACCGGGGCGGCGAAAAGCGAGGCGAAGAGGCCCCAGCCGAGCACCGTGATGAAAACGGCGAACAGCAGGGCGATCCCCAATATGCACAGGACAGCGGCGCCCATGGATTAGGTTGGGACCTCGTCATCGTCCAAGATGTTGGCCAGCAGCGTCGGGTCGCCGGCGAGGATGCGCATGACATCGAGGACCAGGCAGGTGACCGATCGGCCGTGCGTATTGGCCGGCTGACGCAAGGCGATCCGCAGATCCTCGCCCAGATCAATGGCATTGGCAGCGGCGATGGGCGCGGGCAGCGCAGCCGGACGATCCGGTGATGTGTCGAGTAGGGCCTGGCGAAGGATCGCCGCCGCAGCGATGTAGGACTGAACGTCCTGCAGGTAATTCGGGTCGAGCTTGTTCAGGTTGTGGATGTGGCTGCCGCAAAACTCGCTGACCGCGTCGAAGGTTTCGTCCCGGATCTCGCGAAGGTGGTCGTCAGTCGGCGCGGGCGCCGTCGATTTCTTTCTGGTCTTGCGGTCCTTCGGCTGAGCGGCATTCAGCAGCTGATACACTCGCTGCCGATCGCACGACAGTTTTTCAGCGATTTCATCGGTGGAATGGCCGGCATCACGAAGTGCCACAGCTGCGGCCTTCCGACTCGGGTAACCTAAGGTAGGCTTTGCGCTCCCCATCAATGGATCCTCTCGGTTAGACGCTGCTGTCAGGGGGTGGGCGGTCCCGGCGGCTGGTGGCCGGTGTAGGCGACGCCGGCGGCGCCGACGGCACACATCACGATCGCCAGGACCGCCAGGACCTTGAGGACGATCATCCGCCGGCGGACTTCGTCTTGCCGGTGGCGCTTTCGCCGGCGGGCGGCTCGGCCTGGGGTTGGGCGGCCGGCTCGTCCTTGGCCGCCTCGGCCTTGTCATTGGCCGGCTTGTCCTTCGGCTCGGCCGGCTCTTGTTCGTCGTCGGTGGCGGGCGGTTCGGCGGACAGCATGATTATCGTCGCCGCCATCTGCTCGCCGAACGCGCTGCCAGCCTTTTCGGCCAGCGCGTCTATATCCTCGGCGGTCAGGCCGACCGTGCCATCGATCGGCGCTGCTTCGATCAGCGGCGATTTGGTCAGTCCGAACTTGTCCTCGAACGCCTTGGCGAAGTCCTGGCCGTACTCGACGGCCTTGCCCGGAAGTCCGCCGGTGCCTGGCTGACCGATCTGGCCTTGCCGGGTGACCAGGCCGCCCAGGGAGACCAAGTCCGCCTCTTTGGCCAGCGCGAGGCGGGCTGCCTCTTTGTCGGCTTTGTTCATACTCACTCTCCTTTCGGGTTGGGGAACTGGTAGATGCGGAAGGTTTGGCGGTGCCTGGCGGCGACGGTCGGCCGGGGCCAGCCCTGCTCGGCCAGCCAGCGGGCGGGGGCCAGGACGGCGTTGTCGTAGAGAGAGACCAGGCCGGTCAGGAACGGCAGCTCGGCCTCGGCCCCTGTCTCGGTGTGGCGGACGGTCCAGCCATCGGGGCCGACGCGGACCAGCACGGCGGGGACATGGAACAGATCCTCGGTCATCGGCAGCCGGCGCCGGTTGTCCTGCGATAGGCCGCGATGTCTGCCTCGCGCTTCTTCTCGGCGGCCCGATCCTCGCGCACGAATTCGTCGGTCAGCTGCTGCAGGGCGGTCAGCCCGCCTTTGGCGCGGGTCTTTCGCCAGGCCATGGCGGCCTTCAGGATTTCCGCACCGCGTGCCGCGTTTTGGTGATGGTGGCCTTGGCGGCACGCCTTCTTGCAAAAGCGCTGATCCTCGCGCCGGGGCCAGAACGGCTGGTTGCACCAGTCGCAGAACTTGGGGTCCTGGCGTGGCGGTTTGCCGATCGGCCTCAATGGGATGACGTTGGTCGCGGTTGCGCTGGAAGCGGCCATCGTTCAATCCACCCGGTAGGGGTTGGGATCCTCGCCGCCGTGGTTGGCCGGATCGGCCTGGTCGGCGGCGGCGGGCAGCAGGGTGTGCAGCCGCTCGGTCCAGCGCTGCATCGCCTCGGCCCATGGCCAGGGCTTGATGCGGAAGGGGTAGGGGGCGGCCGGCGGGCCGGACCAAGGATGATCGGTCGGCCCGACCAGGTCGCGCCGCTCGGTCGCCAGCATGCGCAGGTCGGCCTCTTTCAAGGCTTCAAAGGCTTCCGTGTCGATCGGCCAGATTAGCCCGGCCGCCTCGAAGATCGCCTCGTCAGCCAAATCGGCGAGGCGCTGGATCGCCCAACCCGACGCCAAGGCCGTCAGTGCCGTTTTGACCGGGCTGGTGATGTCGCCGATATAGGCTTCGTGCGCGTCGTGCAGCAGGCCGATCAGCTGATAGTCCAGCGGCAGCTGGTCGGCTACGAGGATCGAGTGTTGAGCCACGCTGTAGAAGTAACCGGGGGTGTGGCCGTTGAACCGGGCTTGCTTGGCCAGGGACTCGGCGATATCGGGCCAGTGCACATCCAGCGGCGTCGGCTGCAGCAGGTTCCAGCCGCGGCCGGACACGGTCGGGCACCAGGCCTCGGCGTTCAGGTTACGCGGCGCATGGACGGATGACTTGCGATTGCTTCCGGCCATCACCAGCGGCCCCAACCGATGTACAGCAGAACCAACAGCGCCAGTTGCAGGAGGACTGCCCAGGCGATGGTGCGGCGGGTCTCGTTGGACAGGCCCGGCCGGACCGGCAGGCGCCGGCGGGGCGGAGCGGTCAGGCGGGTCAGCATCAGGCGCGCACCCGGTCCTGGCGGAGAAAGAGCTGCGCGATGTGGCGCTGCGAGCTGGTCGAAGCGGTATCGGCCAGGATCGCCAGCGCCGCTGCGCGCCAATGCCGGCGGATAAGGGCCAGGGCCTCGACGCGGTTTCGGGGTCTCGCCAGGTTATTCATGCCAACTCCAGCCAACGGAATTGGCATATCATGCACATTACGGCAAAAATTGCAAATCAAACTGGCACACCGTGCAAATACGATTTGCGCTCTGACCGCTAACTGGCCAGGTAGTTGATTGCCAGGCGCCAGCGCGGGGCCGTTTAATCAACCCGCGACGGTGCCAAGCAGAGGCATCGAAATGGCAAAATACGTTGGGCAGAAATTTGGCGCGATGTATGTCATCCTGATGAGTGTCCATAGGCTCCAATTATTGATCGGACCTGGCAAACGTGCGGATATTTCAGCGCCTGATTGATCGTTGTTTTGTGACTGCTCCTATAAAAAGGGGCGAGATTTGGTGGAAGGTATTGGCCATTCCACCGGCAATTCACATATTTTCCGAAGGGCTAGGTGACAGGATTTACCTGGCAGATGCTGTTGCCAATTTCCTTTACTATTGGCGTTCTTGGGTTTCCGCAATCACGTCGGACATCGTAGCTGTCTTGGAGGCGTATGTTTATGTAAATTTGAGCAGTTATTTTGCTGCTTTCATTCCATTTGTAATATTATTTGTGCCAATTATCGCAAGAATTGAAATATACAGAAAGATAGAACCAATTCCTCACAAGATAATTAGAGTAGATAACCCCAAGGCTTCCGAATTAATTGAAGCGATGTTTCTGTCATCTGTTCCTACTGTAATAGTAATACTAATTGTTTCAGCTCGACTGGAACTAGGTTTTCTGAGTTCAGCAATAGTATTTTTTGCATTTGCAACATTTATTAGCCATAGTCGAAAAAGGGCCTTGGTTAACAGAGTAGTGGTAATCGGTGGCGCATGTTTTTTGTTGATGGCAGCTTATTTGTTATTTTGGAAGAACGAAAATTTATTATTCACACTAAAGGAAGCGACAAAATGGCTGGCTGCGTTTATTGGATATTATGGAATGGCGATTTTTGTTTTATATCGAAATTGGCGAATTCAGTTCATAGTCGGGATGAATGTTGTGCTGTTTGTTTTGGTGAATTTTTCGATCTTGGCGATTGAGCCGGTTTATGGCGGACTGGTCGACTGGTATCAGCAGACGAGAATGGAAATTGAAGCCGATCCGTAGGGGCCGTGTGACTGCCGGGAGCGACCAGGCTATTGTTGATCGGTTCCCGTGATTGAGCGGATGTATTGAGAATGCGGATATTTCAGCGCTTTATCGATCGACACTTTGAGAACTGGCCATTGCGGGTGGACGACATCTGGTGGCAGATCTTAGCGATCCCGCCAGCAATTCAGATTTTCGTCCAGGGTCTAGGTGGTCGTTTACCGCTTGCCGATGTGGTGGTGAATTTCGTTCAATATTGGCAGGATTGGAATATTGCTTTCATATCTGTGATTAGTGATCTGTTGATCGAGTATCTTGATTTTGAAGTAGGCCCGCTGTTTCTGGGTGCTATTCCTTCTATATTGTTTTTTTCAATAATTGCGATACGATCCATCATATTGAATAAATTGGAAGTAATACCAACTCGAATATTTTCGGGTGAGTTTAAATATCAAAAAATTATGGAGTCAATTTTTATTTGTTTGCCGGTGGGCGTAATAGTAACGTTGCTGACTGGTGCTAATTTTTCTTCATTTATTGTCATCGTTTTGACATATGGCCTCTATTTATATAGCGCTAACCCCAACTCGTCTGAAGAAACTGGTCTAACTTATTTAATAAAGGATAGTATTGCCAGATTCATGGTGTCGATTTTTGCTATAGCTTCAATGAATTTTTTAGGATTTCTTCCATCGAAGCTGTCAATATTACAGTTGCTGCTTTTTGCATTAATGATCATGATTTTTCTCAAGTTGATTGTTTATGTTGTGTTTAAAGTCTGGCGAATTACATTTATTGTAGTCCAAAATCTTATTTTGCTGATCGTTCTGAATTTTACTATTCTATTTGTCGAGCCATATTTTTCTGAATTCATTGATTGGTACTGGCAGACCCGTGCCGCTATCGAGGCAAATTAGACTCTTTGATTCACCCGCTCACCCAGCGTAACCGCTGATCTGCGTCGGGTCCTTGTTGAGGATCTGTTCGTAGTGTCTGCGGGCCTGGGCGAGGGCTTCGGCCATTGTCAGCGTCATGCCGTGGTTGCTGATGTCACCGCCCCAAAAACCGGACCATTTCCAGCTGCCCTTATCCGGCCCATGGGTAACCTGATAAACGCGCGTCACGTCCCGGCCGTCGATGCAGATCAGGCGATCGGTGGCGTGGGAGTGGGTGTCTTTCCAGGTCGGCCGGTGCGTCCATATCACGCCACTTGTTCCGTATTTGTTCTACCCCATGCTAAGCTGGATAGCGGCGCATTGTCTAGGGATCAACAGTTTGTTGGAACCTGCGGGCCTCCAAATCCCAACGTTGTGCCTACTACGCTAAGAAATACAAGGAAAGCGGGAAGGAGTAGTGCAAATATCCCAAGGTCAAATAAAGTACGGCATGCAATAATCGCCCATTTGCGATCAGAGCTTTCATACATGTAGTAATCGGACATTCTTTCGTTTTCTTCTTCCAGAAGTCTCTGGATGTATCTTAATTCCGCACGCAATATATCTTCGGTGGCTTTCAGTCCGTGAGTTTCTTTGAATTTCTGATAGAAATCTGTTTCCTCAATTCGTGCGGAAATAAATGTTTGACTTAAGCTCTCAAATATTTCGCCTTTGAGAGTATCGCCGCCTTGGGCTGCTTTTTCGGCATTATAAAAGAAATAGAAAGAATTTAGGCGTGCATTGAGTCCTAAAACGAGCCGTGAAGTAAGCCCAGGTTCTTTGCCGTGCAATGCGATTGCTCGGTGTCGATGGCAGCTAGTGGTGGTTTGATTTGTCCATCTAATCGAATGTGTTGAACCTTCACTGTTGATGTAGTCCTGCGCATCGCCGTGTTTTTTCACTACGCGGGGGCACGCGATTCCAAACAACACCGATGCGATAGAGACCGTAATTAGCCCATAGTACGTGGACTGAAGCCGCGCCGCGCCCGAGAGGCCGAGATCGTTGATCGCAACCTCTGGCGCTAGTTCGATGATGTAAGGTGCAATTTCACCACTGAGCAGAATGAAATAGCCAATCAGCGGAATCAGTGGGGCGGCTCTTGTCGCTGGATGATTGCCAATTCCGCGTAAATCTTGCCACGTGCTGTGGCGATAGTGCTGGATGATCGCTTTTCTCGCTGACATCAGCGCTTGACCGAACGTCGTTCCCAGGTCAAGGCGCATCGCTAGCTGCCGTGAAATCGTCCAACGATGCGATACATTCCGTCCAACTCGGCCAAGGTGTAGGTTTCGGTCGACCCGTTGCCATGGGCCTTGCCCACAAAGCTGTTGGTTGTGCCGTCGATAATCTCGCGGATTACGGCTTGGTATTGGTCACCCTCTTGGCCGAACAGGATCAGCACATCGTCGCCGATATCGGACGGCTTGCCTGGGTGCAGCAGAATCAAATCGCCAGGCTTGTAGGTGGGCGCCATGTCGCGGCCAACGACATAGACGGCAAAGGCATCGCGCACGCCAAACAGGGGGCCGGGTCGGGGAATATCTTCCACAGCCTCAAAGGCCAGCAGCATGGCGACGTTCGGTCCGGCCTTGGTCTTGTAAACGGGCACTTCCAGGTGCGGAATGTTGACGCTGTCAGCCTCGGCAGCTGACTTGGGAACAGCGATGTTTCCAATCTGGAGGGCCTCGTCGTCGCGCAGCGGACGTGTGCCGTCGGGCGGGGGAAAGAACAGAGCGCCCGGCGTTACGTTCAAGAAGCGAGCGATAGAGGTCAGGTTGGCCTGGGTTAAGTTGGTTTCAAACCTTTCAATTTTTGAAACCACTGAAACGTCGCGACCGATGCCGTCGGCGATATCCTGTAGGACCATGCCGCGCGCTTTTCGCCACTCTCGGATGTAGTGCTTCTTGCTCTCAACTTCGGTCATCGTGTCAAACTACATGACTCGCTGAAAAAAAATATTGCATTGAATTGGCAGCATATGCCAAAATTTGGCATGGATTTGCAGGCTTGGTTGGACGCGAATGACGTTGGATACGCTGAGTTTGGCGAGCGTATTGGCAAGTCATATTGGACTGTTCGTCGCATGGCTCGGAACTGTTCCTGTCAGGACCGCACAACGAGCAGGCGCGTGTATGACGAAACGGGCGGCGCAGTAACGCCAAATGGGTTGTTTGGCGTTGAAAACTGGACTCTACCCCAGAAATCGCACGCTCCTGATCGCGCGACGAAGGCGATGCGTCGGGCTGATCGATAGGAGGAGTGATGTCTAAGTTCTCTCCGGCGAACTACGTAAAAGCCTGGCGCGAGTCAGGGCGGATTACCCAGGCTGAGTTGGCCAAAAAGATCGGCCTGACCGAGGTTTCGATAAGCCGGATAGAAACCGGCCGTACGAAGCTCACCGAGGAGAACCTGGCTCGGATATCGAAGGCCCTCGGCATCCGCCCCTCCGATCTCTACCTGCCGCCGACGGGCGACCCCAACGCAGGGGTGAAACCCAAATCCAAGCTGTTCCTGTGGCTGCAGGAGCAGGGCCTTGGCTATGCCGAGTTCGGCCGGGCGGTCGGGCTGGACGAGTGGCGCGTGCTGATGCTGGCAGTCGGTTGCGGGCCGCTCGATGCTGCCCTGGCGGAGGCTGTTTACCGCGCCACCGAAGGGGCGATCACGCCGAACGATCTGCTCGATTTCCATGACTGGACATTGCCCGAACCGTCAGAAACTGGCGAGGGGCAGGCCGAGGAAATTTGCCCATGACCGAGCCTGCCATGCCCGGCCGAGTCCTTGCCGACACCGATTATCTGGCGCTCAAGATGGCCGTGCGGCAGCTGGTCAAGCGGTGCGGCGGGCAGGAATCGGCGGCCTCGATCACGCGCAGCAATCACCAGCTGTTGAGCCGGTTCGGGTTGCCCGACCAGCCGACGCACGCGCCGATCGACGTGATCGCCGATCTGGAAAGGGACGCCGGCAGCGCACCGGTGACGACGGCGCTGGCCGATCTGGCCGGCTGTATCCTGGTGCCCAAGCCGCCGGCCGAGGGCGATGCCCGCTGGGTTGCCGCGCTGGGTGCGCTGGCCCGCGAGGTGGGCGATGTGATCGGCAAGCTGGGCGAAGCCCTGGCCGACGATCAGCGCATCACGGCCCAGGAAATCATCGATCAAAAGCTGCGCGAGGAAGTTCGCCAGGCCTTAGAGGTCTTGGCGCGCATCGATAAGGGTCTGGTCGCGATCCTTGAGGCGGAATCGCGATGATGTCCGGTTCCTCCCTGAACCTGGCCGGGGGCACATCAAGCCGCCGTGTCCCCGGCCGTTTTTTTGGGGAGGGCTAGGCCATGGCGCTGTCGATCGGGGCGGCCGATGTCGCGCCGGGCGCGCCCGGCGATGATCTGCTGGCCGATGCCGAGATCCAGGCCGAGGAAGACTTCAAGGCGGCCTGCCTTATGTGGATGAATTCCGACGATCTCGGCGCCTCGGCCGCCGATGCGTTCCTGGCCGGGCTGGGCATCGATCTGGCCAAGCTGCCGGGCGGGCCGCCGCGCCGGCTGCGCAGCTATCGCGCGGCGCTGTACCGCAAGTTGGGGCGGCCGGGCCGCTGTGTCTTTCCGCTGATGCTGGCCTATCTGGGCGATGCCGAGGACCGGCCGGTCGGCGTGCATGCCACCTGGTTGGACGCGGATGGGGCGGGTTTGGCCAACGTGCCGGTCCAGCGCATGATCTTCGGCGCGCCGGTCGGCGGGGCCTGCCGGCTCTATCCGGCCGAAGCGCAGCTCGGCCTGACGCAAACCCCTGAGGCGGCCCTGGCGATCCGGGCGGTGACCGGGATGCCGGTCTGGGCGACCGGCGGGCTGGGCAACCTGGCCTCGATCGTGCTGCCGCCGATCGTCAAATCGGTCGTGATCTGCGCCGAACATGCCGACACGGCCTTTGAACGGGCCGAGATCGACCGGGCAGCTGCCCGGCTGGCTGGCGGCCGGCGCGAGGTCAAAGTCATGCGGCCGCCCGCAGAACATCGGACTTTCGTGGACTGGATGGGAGGCACCGGCTGATGCTGACGCCCAAACAACGCTTGCAGCTGCCGCGCGGGACGCGGCTGCCGGCCGAGCTGGTCGACGCGCTGACCGAGCTGCACCGGCCGAGCGATGCCGGCGATGTGGCCCGGTTCGAAGCGGCCGAGGCAAAGCGGGCCCGCCGTCTAGCCCGCAACAAGCGGATTGCCGAGGGACGGGGTGACCGCAGCTTCCAGTAAACGCCGGCGGCGGCTGAACTGTTCCATCTGCGGCAAGGCGGTCGGGTTGCGCGGCAAGCGGTTCTACCGGCTCGCCGATGTCATGCGGTGCCGGTCCAACGATCATGGCGACATCGTCGCCGAATACGGCCGGGTCGAATCCGCCCAGCTGATCGGCCCCTGCTGCAAGGACCAGCCGATCGAGGCGGTGCTGATCAAGGCGGAGGTGTTGGCTTGACCGATCTCGCCCTGGAGTTTGTCAACCGGTGACGACGCGAAAAACCCTGCCTCACAGCGCCGCCGCAGGCCGGCCGGGTAGGACCGGTGCACCCTGGGGCCGGCATTGCGCTGCTGGCGCATTTGACGCGGTGCGTTCGAACGCTTCGCGCTGTCATGGGGTTTAGGGCCGATGTCGGGTGGCGAGGGGCAGCAGTCCATGCAAGACGCGTTGTCCGAAGCCGATGTCGTGCACCTGCCGGTCGGCGGCGGGGGCGGCGATATCGATGCCGAGCTGGCGCGGCGCGAGCGCAACGATCTGGGCAATGCCGACCGGCTGCTGCTGCGGCGGGACAGCGACATGCTGTTTGTCCGCGATGTCGGCTGGCACATCTGGACCGGCTCACATTGGGAACATGAAGGGGCCGAGCACCGCATCGAGCAATGGGCGCATGAAACGGCCCGGCTGATCCTGAACGAGGCGGCCGCCATCGAACGGGCCGGGCCGCGCGACGAGTCCAAGGATGCCGAGCGCGACTGGCAGGGCCGGATCGATAAGCTGCGAAAATGGTCCTATGCGTCGGGCAACCAGGCGCGGCTCAAGGCCATGATCGCCTGCGCAGCCCCCTATGTCTCCAAGCCACCCTCGGCCATGGATGCCGATCCCAACCTGTTGAACGTCGGCAACGGCACGCTGCTGCTGGACGGCGACCGCACCGAGATCAAGGATCACGACCCGGCCGATCTGCTGGCCAAGGTCATGGATGTCGACTACGAGCCGGGGGCGGAATGCCCGCAATTCATCGCCTTTCTGACGCACGTCCAGCCCGATCCGCACATGCGCGCTTTCTTGCAGGCTTGGGCTGGATACTCGCTCTCGGCAAGTATTGAGGAACAAAAACTCGTCTTTTTCTTTGGCGACGGGTCCAACGGCAAGAGCGTGTTTGTCGAGCTGATGGCCCGGCTGTTAGGCCCGTATTCCGCCCAGCTGGATTTCAAGAGCCTGGTGCGCGACCGGTCGGCCCGGTCGGGCGCGGACGCCACGCCGGACCTGGCCAAACTGCCGGGCGTGCGCATGGTGCGCGCCTCGGAACCGGAAAAAGGAGCCAAGTTCGCCGAGGCGCTGATCAAACAGCTGACCGGCGGCGAACCGTTCCCGGTACGGCATCTGAGCAAGGGCTTCTTCGATCTGCACCCGGTGTTCAAGCTGATGCTGTCCGGCAATCATCTGCCCATCGTCACCGGCGGCGATCGCGGCATCTGGCGTCGGCTGTTGCTGGTGCCGTGGCGGGTGATCATTCCCGAAAATCAGGAAGACCGCAGTCTGGTCGATCGGATCTGGGCGGAGGAGCGGAGCGGCCTGCTGAATTGGGCCTTGGACGGCTATTGGACCTGGCGGGAGAAGGGCCTGGTCGTTCCCGAACCCGTGCGCGAGGCCACCGGCGAGTATCGCGAAAGTTCCGATCCGGTCCGACGCTTTATCGCCGATTGTGTGGCCAAGTCGGAGGGCCAAGCGGTCGAGGCGCAGTACATGTACGAGGTCTATACGCGCTGGTGCCGGGAGAACAGCGAGGACCCGATCCGCAAGAACGGCTTCGGCCGCGCCTTGACCGAACGCGGGTTGAAACGCGGCCGTCAGTCACAGCGCCGCAGCTACGTCAACGTCACGCTGGTCAACATTCCCGATCCCCTCGAACCGGGCGGGCCTGCCGATGGCTAGCCGCTGGATTGCGTCATTGCGTCACGAATGCGTCATGGCTAAGTGCCTGAAAACATGGGCGGAATGACGCAATGACGTAAATGACGCAATTTTCCGACCCTTCGCATATCCGCGCTGGTGCGCGTGTGAGTCCGACCCGGAATATTGCGTCATTGCGTCATCGCTTAAGGGATTAAGTATCTATCTTATTGAAAAATAGGAAGAAAACAGAACTTATGACGCTCTCGGTTACGTCACATATTGTGTCATCGATCCGTCATGGCCAACGGCGGTCGATCGATGTCGAGCAGCTGCTGATCTGGACCTATCAGCGGCAACAGGTCGATCAGGCCGAACGGCGGGGCCGGCGGGCGCTGCGGCCGGGTGGGGCTCGGTCGAACATGGGGGCGATCCAGCGGATCGGGCTGCAGGGCGTGCGGGTCGATTGCGACGGCTCGGCCGGGTATGGGGCCGATGCGGTGCATGCCGATGCCCAGGCCGTTCACGACGCGGTCCTGGCGATGGGGCCAGATCTGGCGGCACTGATCGTCGAGCATGCCAGGGCAGGGACCAGGCCGGATGCTCTGTTAGGGGCCGAGACGCAGATCCTGCCGCGAGATGTGACGCGGAAAGGGAAGCCGAAGGTAGAGTGGAGCCGTTGCCGCAACTATCCAGTCATAGTCTGGCTCAAGGTGATCAACCACCCGGACTATCTCGCTTCGGTGCGCAAGCGTTACCGTACCTGGTGGCATGCGTTGGCCTATTTGGCCGAGGGGCTTGGTGCGTTGGCTGAGTATCGCGTTACAGGTCCAGCTGCGCCGGAAAAGCCATGGGTTGGCGTCTAGGTAGTACCCACCCGCAAAACTTGCATAGACCGGCATGGGTGAGACAGAATCGGGCTTTTAAGAATGGATAGTTAGCCGAGCTATGGACGATCGAAAAACGTCTGCCTTGAAGCCGAATCCCTTATTCTGGATTCTCATAATTGTTGCTCTCATGCTGGCGATCGTCGGCGGCGTAAATCACCAGCGGAAGCTGGCCTGTCTCGCCTCCCCCTCCGTCGAAAAGTGTGGGATGGTATCCCCGGTTCCGTTGATCACCAGCGAGCTGGCGGAAACTGGACTTACCCCACCCCCTTGGGATCGAGGGGAGTGGCGCGAAGAACGGGCGCTCATTTCCCAGGTGCAGACCGCGCGCGCCGCTACGATCGCAGCCGGAGTGGCTGTTGTCAGTCTGCTGCTAACCGCGATTGGCGTCTACTTGTTGCGGCTCACACTGAGTGAAACGTCTGAAACGCTCAAAGAGGCAAGACGGACGACGGAGGCTGCTGAACAGAACAACGAGCTATATCGAATAGCCAGTTCAGCTAATTTAAATATTGAGAAATTGACTGCGCCCAACATCGCAAATATTAGAAAAACAGCCACTGTAAGGGGGGAAATTACTATAAAAAACGGTGGGGAGACGTTGGCGTCACAAGTTTCCGTGGAAGCGCAGGCGCAATTGGTTGCATTAGATAATGATGATTCCATCTTTGATGACTCAAATTGGTCGGAAATTGCAATGGTTAAATTTAGTCCATTGCGGATAGATGTTAATCAACATATAGGGTCAAAGAATGAAATTACAGGAAATCTAAGGTTTATTTTCGTTGATAGATCAAATATTCACTTCGAAAAGATGAAAAGTCTGTTAGTTCCCACAAAGAAACGAGAATTTCTTCTTCTCTACATAAATATCAAGATCGTTTTTCGGTATCGAACAGTTTTTGATGCTGAAAATGAGCAATTCGAATGTTGGATTGGCGTAATTGATCATTCAAAGGGAAATCGAGACCAGCTGCCCATTGTTCGGTGGCGACCAGCGCGGAGTTTTAATGATCGGCCGAAACCTCTAGACTTCATTGAGTTTACGCCGGTTGAAGAATGGGGGCGCTTCAAGCACCGGACCGAGTTTTCTTAGTCTGACCACTAGCGTCTTGACGTACGATAGAAACTTGACTAGACCCCCGCATGTTGAATTGGGCTCGCACCGAGGAATCGGGGGCGGGCCTTTTTCGTAACGGCGTGCCGAAAGGTGCGTTTCCCACCCGACTTTGAAACCGCCCGGCCTCGCCTCCGGGCGGTTTCTTTTTTTGGAGCTGCCGATTTGGACGAAATCGCGTTGTGGCGGGCCGTGATCCGGTTGGCCATGGATGATGCATTCGGTCTGTATGCCGGCAAGAGGCCATTGGAGCGCCGAGATGCGTTGGCGTTCCTGACCGACAGCCATGGCCCCTGGGCAAGAGCCCGGCGCGAAGTCGCGGAGTTGGCCGATATCGACGAGGAATGGCTGTATTGCCATGCCCTTGACTGCAAATCGGGGCGGGCGCGGCACCGGTCGACCCATTTCGTCAATTGCCGGTCGATAGAGGCGGCCGCCTGATGGCCCATCCGATCGCCGCGTTGCACAGCTCGCTGCAGGCCGCAACCGGGCAGCAGCTCGGCTTTCATGCCAGCTGGCAGGCGATGTTCGAGGCCGAGGGCATCGGGCCGGGCGATTTCCACGCGCGGCAGCTGGCCTGGATCAATCAGCGGCTGGGGACAAGCCACGGCGCGCTTGCCCCGGCCCGGCAGGCCTTCGCCTTGGCGCAGGGCAAAACCTGGTGGCCGCAGGTCGATGCGATCTATCCGGCCGATGTCCGGCTATTGCTGGACTTCGTCAACGGCGTTTATGCCCTGCACAACGGTACGGTCCTGGTCGGCCATGCGTTGGGGGCGCTTCCGGGCAGCGCGTTCAGCCGCGCCAGCCTGGCCAACGGGTACACCAAGCCGGGGGCGACGATCGGCTTGGCCGAGTTCGCGGCCAACGCGCCCCGGATCGTGGTCGACCCGCTGACCGGCGAGGGGCTGGGCTATCTGAGCGAGCAGCTGAGCAAGCGGATTTCGAAGTTCCCCAACACGCCGATGACGAATTGGGGCCTGAACTTCGGCGGCACCAAGACGGCCTCGCCGTTGGAAATCTACCCCGGCTTTACGGATGCGGCGGTGGTGCCGTCGGGCGGGGCGACCTGGCACCGGGCGAACGCCGGCACCGGGGGCAGTGTCACGGCCGGTGTGCCGCTGACCTGTGTCGCCGTCTATGCGCCGGGCACGTCGGGCCGGGTCTTGGTCATCGTCACGGGCACCGCCTCGGCCGGTGTTGGCGGCAATGCCGGCTCGGTCTGGGTCGACCATGAAAGCGGCGGGCCGATCACCAACCTGGTCCGCACGGCATTGCCCAGCGGCGGGTATGTCATCACCTTCACCTGGACGCCCAACTTTACCGGCCCGGTCAACTTCGGGATCGGGGCCTTTTCGACCGTCGCCGACCAGACGGTGATCGCGGGCGGCGGCTGGATCGAAACGGCTCCCACGCCAACCTCGCCGATCGTCTTTGATCCCGGTTCCGTCGATGTGGTGCGGCAGAAGGATGATCAGACCATCACCGGGCTGGGCTCTCAGTTCCCGGCGGGGGCGAATCCGTATCTGGTGACCGATGTGGTCATGCCAGACCGGCTGCCTGAGGCTGGCGAGGATATGTATGTCGGCCAGCTCTATGCCGGGCCGGACGATTTCATGCGCCTGCTGTTGCACAATTCAGGATCGGGGCCGCGCTTTCTCGCCGATGTCTGGGCCGGTGGTCAGCAGCAGAGGCAGCTGCACACATTCGCGATCCCGGCCGGCGGGGAGCGGGCCAAGCTGGCCGTATCGTTTAACAGCGCGCGATCGTTCATGGCGTTGAACGGGGTGATCGCCGACCTGGACGCCGCGCCGCCTCAGCTTCCATCGGTGGCGCTGGGCAATTACGGCGTCATGCAGGACCTGGCCGGCGACTATCAGCCGAACACGACGGTGCGGAACCAAACTCTCGGCGTTGGCGTGAAGGACGAGGCCTGGGGGATTTCGCAAACACTATGATCGATCGAAAGACAACGAGGAGCCGGACATGCCGTACGCTGTCGTAGGCGTCATCGAACTGCCATTCACCGATGCCGTGGCCACCATCCAGCTGCCGAACGATGTCCAGGCCATCCGGCTTAAGACCGACGCGGTGTGCAAGGTCATGGCCAAGGCCGAGGAAGCGCCGGTGCTGGCCGAGCTGAAAGAGACGATCGTACCCGGCGGCCCGGAACCGGATCGCCGTGTCGCCGGCGGCGCGCATGTCGGCGTCGCCCACGCCGCCGGCGATCCGCCCGGCACCTTGGAAATCATCTTGTTGAGTTAGCCACCTGCCAGGGAGCCGAGGGGCCGTGGGCGCGCTTTTGGCTTCCAGCCAACCGCGCGGCCTACGGCCCCACCCCTCCATCGCCATCCGGCCCCGTCTTTGGGTCCTGTCTGGGCCAGAACGTATGCGGGTGGCTTGAGCGCGATGCGTTTCTAGTTTTGGGAATTTTGAGCAAGCCTGACATGCCTGACACTTTGCCTGACACCGGTTCTGACGGAGCGGGTGCGACAGGCCAGCTGCTGATCGGGAACCAGTCGCAATATGCGCGGTACCGTGGCTGGAAGCGGCAGACCGTCCACGAAAAGGTCAAGGCCGGCAAGATCCCGATCGGGGCGGACGGGCTGATCGATTTCGCCAAGGCCGACCAGGCGCTGAGGGACTCTGCCGATCCGGCGCGGCAGACGCCGGCTCAAAACGAGGATCCGAAGCCGCCGGCCGATGCCGGTCGATCGACGTTTCAGAAAGAGCGGACGCGCGCGCAGCGGGCCGAGGCCGAGCTTAAGGAAATCAAGCTGGCCGCGCTGCGGGGCGAGCTGTTGCGGACCGGCGATGTGGCCGATGCCATGGCCGAGGCGGGCAAGATGATCCGGCGCGATCTGGATCGGCTGCCGGTGCTCGCAGACGAGATCCACGCAGCCGCCAAGGATGGCGGCATCGATGGGGTGCGGCGGGTGTTGAAGAAGGCAGTGGCCGAGTTGGAGCAAACGATTTCGAACAGCCTGACGGTGGGGATCGGTGACAGTCAGTAACGCGGCAATCGCCCTGGTCTTTGCGACCCTGGCCGAGGCGATCGCACCAAAAACCCTGCTGCCGTCGGAGTGGGCCGAACAGAACATCGTCGTGCCGGACGGGCCGCATGCCGGCAGCCGGTACACGTTCGATGAAGCACCGTTCTGGCGCGAGCCGCTGGACAACATGGGCACGCAAAGCCCGACCAATGAGGTCGCCGTAAAGAAGTCGATCCAGGTCGGCTTCACGATGTGTCTGCAATGTTGGATGGGCTACATCATCGATCAGGCCCCGGCGCAGACCGGCCTGGTCTATCCGACCGTCCAGTCAGTCCAGGATTTCAATCGGGACAAGCTGGAGCCGATGATCGAGGTGACGCCGATCCTGGAGCGCAAGGTGCGCCGACAGGGCCGCCGTTCCGCGCAGGCCTCGACCCGCCAGCGCAAGCGGTTCCCTGGCGGCTCGATCCTGATGACGGGTGCGAACTCGGCGGCCGATCTGCGGGCCAAGACTTGGAAGAACGTGGCCCGCGACGAAATCGACCAGTTTCCGCTGGATCTGGATGGCCAGGGCGATCCGATGAAAATGATCGACGGTCGGCTGGTCGCGCACCATGCCACCGGCGATTACAAGATCCTGGACGGATCCTCGCCGACCAATGCGGGCAGCTCGCGCATCAACGGCCGGTTCGAAACGGGCGACCAGCGCTATTGGCAAGTGCCGTGCCCGCACTGCGGGGAGGAGCAGCGGCTGGAGTTCGGTGACAAGGAGTCGGATTTCGGGCTGAAGTTCAACACGGTCTGGCCGTACGACGCGCACTATGTCTGCCGCCACAATGGCTGTGTGATCCAGCATCACGAAAAGCGCGCCATCGTTCAGGCCGGCAGATGGGTTCCCGAAAATCCAGGGCCTGGCCGCTATCCCAGCTATCACGTCGACACGCTGATCAGCCTGTTCACGACCTGGGACAAGATCGCCGAGGAGTTCTGCTCATCCAAGGATGATCCGGCGAAGCTGAAAACCTTCGTCAATCTGTGGCTTGGCCAAGTTTGGGACGAACGGGGGGATGCGCCGGAGTGGGAGCGGTTGTTCGCTCGGCGGGAGAACTATGCCGGGCGGACGATTCCGCCCGGTGGGGTGATCCTGACCGGGGGGGCGGATGTTCAGGCACGCTCGATCTACTACGAGGTGGTGGCTTGGGGGTTCGATCGACAGTCCTGGTCGATCGACGTCGGCTGGCTGAAAGGGGACACCAGTGACTTTTCAAATCCAGTTTGGCGGAAATTGGACGAGGTCTACAACCGGCATTACCCGGACGCCTATGGCGGGCAGTGGTCGGTCGACCGATTCGCCGTCGATTCCGGGTTCAACGCCAACGCGGTTTACGAGTGGTGCCGGGTCAGGCCGAAGGCCATGGCCATCAAGGGCGCGCCGGGCTGGCATGCGGCCGCGATTTCCTCGGTACCTTCAGCGGTCGACATCAACACGCGCGGCAAGCGCAAACGGCGGGGTGCGCGGCTATGGAGCGTGGGGACCTGGCCGCTTAAGTCGCAGCTGTATGCCAGCCTGCGGACGATGGGCGTTTCCGAAGGGGAGGACACCGATCCGCCTGGGTTTGTGCATTTGACCGAGCAGCTGCATGACGATCGTTACCTAAAGCAGCTAACGGCCGAGCGGATCCAGCGGAAGGAGCGCAAGGGCCGGCAGGTTAGCGAGTGGGTGGCTGACGGGCCGAACCATTGGCACGACTGCCGGATCTACGCCATGGCGGCGGCCCATCACCTGCGCGTCGGGCTGATGGGCGAGCAGGAGTGGGCCAAGTGGGCCAATGCGCGCGGGGTGCCGCCGGCGGCGGCGCAGGGCGATTTGCTGGCGGTGATGAACGGGGCGCCGGCCGAGGCAGCGGCGGCGCGGGCGGCCGATCAGGCGCCGGCGGCCAGGTCCAAGGCCAAGCGGTCGCGATCTGGCGGCGGCGGGTTCTTTGACGACCGGTCGAATGATTTCTTCTGAGGCTGGGAGGCCGCTGTGACGGACTACACGGAAGCCGATGCGAGCCGGTTGCGCCGGCAGATCGCCAGCGGGGTGTTGAAGGTCAAATACGCCAACGGATCGGAAATCACCTATGCCTCGATCAGCGACATGCGGGAGGCCTTGGCCAAGGTCGAGGGGGAGCTGGCCGGGGGTGGGAAATCGAGCGGATCGGTGCGCCGGTTCGCGGTATGGGGCAGTGACTGAGAAGCCATGAATTTCTTGGATCGCGTGATCGCCGAGCTGGCCCCGCAATGGGGCGCGCAGCGCGCCAGGGCGCGGGCGCAGATCAAGGCGTACGAGAAAGCGCGGGCGGTCTATGACGGGGCGAGGGTCGGGCGGCGCAGCAAGGGCTGGAACGTCGTGTCGACCGATGCCAACAGCGAGTTGCTGGCCGGGGCGCTGGGGCGGCTGCGCGACAATGCGCGGGATCTGGACCGCAACAATCCGTTCGCCCGGCGCGGCCTGGATGGGATCGCCCACAACGTGATCGGGGCCGGGATCCTGCCGCAATTCACCGCTGGCAGTGAGGCCGCGACCGATCGGCTGCGCGATCTTCGCGATGCCCATTTGAATACGACGGCGATCGATGCCGGCGGCACCAAGACGCTGGCGGGCATTCAGATCGAGGCGGCGCGGACGGTGGCCTTGTCCGGCGAGGTGCTGGTGCGGCGACGCCGGCGACGCGCCGAGGATGGGTTGCCGCTGCCCTTCCAGTTGGAAGTGCTGGAGCCGGATTTTATCGACCAGTCCAAGGATGGCGAGCTGCGTAACGGGCACCGGATCATCCAGGGCATCGAGTTCGACGCGATCGGCCGGCGCGTTGCCTATCATCTGTTCCGGTCCCATCCGGGGGGCAGCTCCGTCCTGTCCTGGCCGGAGTCGCGGCGGATCCCAGCGGGCGAGGTGGCGCATGTCTTTCGCGAGGATCGGCCGGGTCAGGTTCGGGGTGTGCCGTGGCTGGCCCCGGTCATGCTGCGGGTGCGCGATTTTGCGGACTACGAAGACGCTACCCTGGTCAAGCAGAAGGTGGCGGCGGCGTTCAGCGTGTTTGTCACACAGCACCCGGATATCGAGCCACCGGCCGTCGATGTCGACGAAGACGACCAACGGCAGGAGACGATCCGGCCCGGTCAAATCGAGTACATGCAATATGGCCAAGAGGTCAGCTTTCCCGACCCACCAACGGTCAGCGAGTATGACGCCTATGCCAAGTCGCAGTTGCGGGCGATCGCGGCCGGGTTGGGCGTAACCTATGAGCTGCTGACCGGGGATTTGGCCGGGGTGAATTATTCGTCCGGGCGGATGGGCTGGCTGGAATTCCAGCGCTCGATCTCGGCCTGGCAGCGGAACATCTTCATTCCGCAACTGTGCGAGCCGATCGGCCGCTGGTTTATCGAGGCGGCCGCGATCGGGGCCAATGTGCAGGGCGATGTGTCGGTCAGCTGGACGCCACCGCGCCGAGAGATGATCGACCTGGCCGTCGAGGTGCCGGCCAAGCGCAACGCGATCCGTGCCGGGCTGTCGACCTGGTCTGACGAGATCCGGGCCATGGGCAAGGACCCGAAACGGCATTTTGAGGAGCTGGCGGCCGATCGTGACGTGATCGATGCGTTCAACCTGTTCCTGGATTCCGATGCCCGCAAGACATCGCTGGCCGGTGTGACGAACGCAAGGCCGGAAGGCAGCGAAAACCCCGCGTAAAGGAGCGTGACGATGGCAAAGAAACGGGCGGACCGGTCAGGCCCGCGCGCCGCTGCTGTGCGGCCAAACGGTGAGATCCTGCTGTATGGCGTGATCGGCGATTGGTGGGATGGCTTGGACGCCAAAACGGTGGTCAAGGACATCGACCGGCTGGGCGAAGTCAACGAGCTGGTCGTGCGGATCAACAGCCCCGGCGGGTTGGTTCATGAGGGGATGTCGATCTTCAATCACCTGGTCGAACACGACGCCGGGGTGACCGTGAAGGTCGACGGCCTGGCCGCCTCGATGGCCTCGATGATCGCCTTGGCCGGCGATCGGATCGTCATGGGCACCGGCTCGATGATGATGATCCACAACCCGTGGTCGTTCTCCTGGGGTGATGCCAACGATCTGCGCAAGACGGCCAATGTGCTGGAAAAGATCCAGGGGCAATGCGTCGGCCTTTACGCCGAGCATACCGGGCTCTCGCCGATCGAGATCGCCAAGATGATGGCGGACGAGACCTGGATGACCGACGAGGAAGCGGTCGAGCTGGGCTTTGCCGATGAGACGGTCGGCGAGGATGACGACGAAGAAACAGACGGCGACGAACCGGCCGATCTGATGCGGTTCGATCTTTCGATTTTTCAGAACGTGCCCGATCTAGCGCAGCGGTTTCAAGCGCCGGGCAAGAAGAATCCGCGCGGTGGACTCGTGCGGGTGGCGGCAGGTGCCGCCGAGCATCCAGAAAGGGGTGAGACGATGGCTAGAGCACGAACCAAGACCAAGGGCTCGGTGGACCCAAAATCTGCCGACGACAACACCGTCGAAGATGCCGAAGACCAGCAGGACGCGGCGACGGGATCCGAGGAGGATGACGGCTCCGAAACCGACGACGTGACGGCCGCCGCCGACGCCGCGCGAGAACAGGCGGCCGCGATCACGGCGGCGGTGTCCAAGGCCAAGTTGCCGGCATCCTTTGCGGCCGGGCTGATCAAAAAGGGCGTGACGCTGGAACAGGCGCAAGCCGCGATCATCGATGCCTGGGCGGCCAAGGAAGAGGGCGGGGAGACCCGCAATCAGATCGGCTCGGTGCAGCTGATCGCGGATAGCCGCGACAAGCTGGTCAAGGGCGTCGGGCTGGCCCTGGTCGCGCGGGCCGGATGGGAGGGCGGCGAGAAAAACGAGTTCACCGGCTATTCGCTGAAAGAGATCGCGCGGTTGTGCCTGGAACAGCAGGGCGTCAAGACGCGCGGCATGGACAGCATGACGCTGGTCGGCACGGCGTTCACGACCTTCTCGCCGCGCAGCGATGCCGGCGGACATGGCACGTCCGACTTTGGCTGGATCCTGATCAATGTTGCCAACAAAGGCGTGTTGAAAGGGTATGAGGAAGCCGATGAAACGTTCGAGCGCTGGACGTCGACCGGCACGCTGCCGAACTTCCAGCCGCAGACCCGGATCGATCTGAACCTGTTCGACTCCCTCGACCCGGTCGGCGAGCATGGCGAGTACAAATACGGGACGATCGGCGATCGTGGGATCACGGTGCGGATCGCCACCTACGGCAAACTGTTCAAGATCTCGCGCCAGGCGGTGATCAATGACGATCTGGGCCAGTTTACGCGGATCCCGGCGCGGATGGGCCGGGCGGCGAAACGGACGATCGGCAACCTGGTTTGGGATACCCTCATCAACAACGAACCGCTGCCCGGCCATACGACCCCGTTGTTCCATGCCAGCCATGGCAATCTGGCGGAAACGCCGGCGGCGCCGAGTTCGGATTCCTTCGATGCGATGCGGACATCGATGGCGCGGCAGGTCGATCCCGACGGTAAGGCGACGGGCGGTCTGAACATCCGGCCGAAATTCGGGTTAGTGCCGGTGACGCTGGAGGGTCAGGCGACGGTCGTGCTGCAGTCGGAATTCGACACGAATGCCGGCGACAAGCGGTTACCGAACAAGGCGCGGAACATGGTCGAGATCATAGCCGACGCGCGGCTGGATACGGCCTCGACCACGGCCTGGTATGGCGTCGCCGATCCGATGGCGACCGACACGATCGAGGTCAGCTACCTGGAAGGGCAGACCACGCCTCGGCTGGAAAACCGCCAGGGTTGGACGGTGGACGGCACGGAGTTCAAGATCTCGCAGGACACCGGCGTGAACGTGCTGGATCACCGGGGCTTCTACAGAAACCCCGGCGCCTAACGTCGGTAATCATCCATAGCGGACAGCGAAACGGGCGCCCCGGTGGCGCCCGTTCGCTTTTGAAGGAAAGGAAGAGCGATGAAAAATCTCAAACAGCGGGGCCGCGTCATAACCTGGACGAATGGGACCGGCAGCGATGTCGTATCCGACCAGGTGGTTACCGTCGGCCGGCTGATGGGGGTGGCGACCGGCGATATCGCCAACGGGGAAACCGGAGAGGTGTTCATCGACGAGCAGATCGTCACCGCCCCGAAGGTCTCGGCCGCCGTTGTCACGCAGGGCGAGGCGGTGATCTGGGATGCCTCGGAAGGGGCGTTCCAGAATTCCGCCCATACGCCGGCCACGGGGGATGTGTCCGAGTGTTGCGTCGCCGCCGCCGCCGCCGGGGCCGGCGCGACAACGGTCGACGTGATCCTGAATAAACAGATCGGCACGGTAGCGTAAGTGAGCGACGTGTTTGCCGCCGGCATGGCCGCGCTGTTCGACGATCCGAACGGCGCGGTCGATGGCGTGTTCACGCCTGAGGGGGGCGCCGCCATTCCGGTGCGGGTCGTGGTCTCCGCGCCTGACGATCTGATGGAGGTGCTGGATATCTCGCTGGCCGAGGCCTCGGTCGTGGTCGAGCTGCAGATCGCGCAGGTCGCCGAGGCCCGGTCCGGCGATCAGTTGGTGATCGGCGCCGGGCCGGCGGCCGGCAGCTATGTCGTGCACGGCAAGCCGCAGCGCGACGCCCACCGGCTGGTCTGGCAAGCCGGCCTGGTCGAGGCGTGACGGAGGTGTTGGGCGGTGCAGCTGCAGGTCGCGATCGAGGGGCGGTTGGAAGAGGTGATCGCCCGGAAATCCAAGGCGGTCAAAAAGGAAGTGACCGGGGCGGTCGGCGATACGGCGCAATGGCTGAAACAGCGGCTGCGCGACCAGGTGACCGGGGCGGGGTTCGGCAGCCGGCTGGCCAGGACCTGGCGGGCCGATACCTATCCCAGGCGCGGGGTTTACAGCTACCGCGCCGCCGCGCTGGTGCGCAGCAAGGCGCCGAAGATCATCAAGGCCTTTTCAGAGGGCGAGCTGATCAAGAGCCGGGACGGGCTGTTCCTGGCGATCCCGACGGCGAACGCGCCCAAGAAGGGCGTGGGCGGCAAGCGGATCAACCCGTCCAACTTTCCCGAACACCGGTTCGGGCGGCTGAAATTCATCTATCGGCGCGGGGCGCCGTCGCTGCTGGTGGTCGAGGGGGTGCGCATCACCAAATCCGGCCGGGTTGGCCGGCGGTTGAAGGATGGCGGGGTGACCAAGAAAGGCACACTGCGCAAGGGGGTGACGACGGTGGTCATGTTCATCCTGGTGCCGCAGGTCCGGCTGCCCAGACGGTTCAACGTGCAGGGGCCGGCGGCGCAGGCCGTCGACCGGCTGGCGGCAAACATCGTACGGCGGATTGACGGGATCGATGCCTAGCACACGCGAGACCGCGCTGTTGGCCCTGTTCGCGGCACTGCAGACCGTGCCGGCCGCGACGGTCAAGCGTAACGAGATCGAAACCCAAGATGTGGCCGACGGCGGCACGATCGTGCTGCGCGACGGGGAGGCCGGCGAGCCGACCGAGCTGATGTCGCCGAGCCGGTCCCTCTATTTCCACCGGGCCGAGGCGGTGGTGTTGATCGAGGGCAGCGATGCGGCGAGCCGTGACGCGGCGATGGACGGGATCCTGCAGGCGATCGGGGTGGCGCTGGATGCCGATGTCACCCTGGGCGGGGCGGTCGACCTGGTCGAAGCGGATGCGCCGGAAGCGGTTGGCGAGGAATGGGACCTTGGCAGCCCGACGATCAAGGCCCTGATCGTGCCGATCATCCTGACCTACGTAACGGAATCGCCGCTGGGCTAGCGGCAGAGAGGGGAAAACGATGGCGAAACAACGGGCGCTTGGCGCCGATACACAGCTGTTGCTGGGCTTCGAAACCACCTATGGCACGTCGCCGGCGACGGGGGCGTACAAGCGCCTGGCGTTCGAAAGCATCGAGCTGGGCGCGGAATCGCCGCTGGGCTATCAGCCGCTGTTGGGCAAAGGGCCGGAGGCACAGGATCCGAACTATGACGCCATCGATGCGAGCGGCCGGGTGGTCGTGCCGTTCGATCTGCGCGAAATCGGCTGGTGGCTGAAGGCGCTGTTCGGCGATGCCGTCACCACGGGCACCGGGCCGTACGATCATGTGTTCACGACCGGCAAGGATCTGCCGTCGTTTTCCCTGGAGCTGGGGCATACCAAGCTGACGACGCCGCGCTATCAGATGGTCAGCGGGATCAAGGCCGGGTCGATCAGTTTCGATATGGGCCGGACCGGTTTGGCGACCGCGACGATCGAGCTGATCGGGCAAAGCGAGGCGGATCCCAACGCGACCAGCGTGGATGGTACGCCGGACGAAACCGCGCCGCAGCTGATGTACCGCAAGCGCGGCGGGATCCAGGTGGGCGGCTCCAATGTCGGGGACATCACCGGCGGCCGGGTCACCCTGTCAAACGGGCTGGAGCCGGTGCCGACGATCCGGGCCGACGGGCTGATCGGCGGGGTCGATGAAACCGAGCGGACGGCCGAGGGATCGGTCGAGGTGCGGTACGGCGCGGACACAACCCTGACGGATCCCGCCGAGGCGGAAACGCCGGTGGCGATGGATTACCTGCTGACCGTGCCGGGGGCCGAGGGATACGGTCTGACGTTCGCCCTGCCTCGGGTATTCCTTCCCAGGACACGGCAGTCGATCAGCGGGGTCGGCGGCATCCAGTCCAGTTACGACTGGCGCGGGGCGCGGGACGCAACCGCCGGACATTTGACACAAATCACATTGAAGAACGATGTAACCGATTATACCTAAGCGTGTATAGTGCTAGTAGTAAGGGAATCATAATTCCTAACTATTGGCGAATGATTTGAGCAATAACAATAAGTAGTCAAAGGGTTGTTTGATGTATGTACTAAAAACGCCGGGCGAGCTGTTCTGGATGCCTTTACTACTTGGAGTAGAATTTCGCGTTAGGCCGCCAGCGACACCAATATTCACGGCGGCGCGGGCCAGATCGGAGACGCTGACCAAGCGGTTGCTGGAAGATCACAGCACGGTCAAGCTGTTGGGCGGGCGGATCGAGGCGCTGCCGGACCTGTCCACCGAGACCGGGCGCAAGGGGGTGGAGCGGTTCATCTATGTGGTCTGCCTGGCCTGCGAGGCGACGGAAAGCTGGCGGGGCGTCACATCGGAGGTGGGCGGCGAAACGGTGGCGCCGCTGACCGAGGAGACGATGGGCCAGCTGATGTCCGATCACCGCATGTCGGATGCCTTCACGGTCAAATACCACAAGGACATTCTGGCGGCGGCCGATGAGGGAAACGGATCAAGGCCCGCGCCGAATGGCACTTCGCAGACGGCGGCGGGCCGGGCTACTGCAAAATCTGCAAAAGGCAAGCCCGCCCCTGCGCGCGAGGACAGCCAGGGCTCAACGGCAAGTTCTGCCCCTACCACGAAAACAGCCTAAAGACCCGGCAAGGCCATGAGGCCTGGGACCTGCTGATCAAGGTGGCCGGTCAGCAACGGGTGGCCGGCATGGGCGGGGTGATCGGGCTGGATCTGGGCGCGGCGCTGAGGATGGCCGAGGCCCTGGGATATGACCGGCGTTGGGCCGCCGAGCTGCTGCCCTATGGCGAGGCGGGGCTGGTGGCGGCCCTGAACAAGAACGCCAAACAGACAGACGACGCCAAACAGAAAGACGAACCATCGTGACATCGAGACGAGCTGACGTTGGGGTTCGCGTCGGGCTGATAGACGGTGCCCTGTTCGAACAGGCCTTTGGCAAGCTGGGCACCAAGGGCCAACAGGCGCTGGACAAGATCGAGCGCAGTGCGCAGCCGGCTTCGCGCGGGTTGCTGGCCGTCTCGAAGGTCTCGCAAGACGTTCAGCAAGAGCTGGACCGCCTGGCGCAGAATGCCGGTGTCGCGGGACGGGCCATGGCCGCGATGGGGCCGGGCGGCCTGGCGGCGGCCGCCGGGATCGGCGCGGCCGTGCTGGCGCTGCGATCGATGGTTCGCAGCTCGCGCGAAGCAGCCGAGCGGTTCGATGCGCTGGACGATGCGGCCAATGATGCCGGGTTCGGGGTCGAGCGGCTGCAGGAGCTGCGCTATGCGGCTGACCAGGCCGGCGTTGAAATGGACCAGTTGGACGCCGCGCTGCGCAGAATGACCCGACGCATCGGCTTGTTCGCGCAAGACGGGGGTGGTCCAGCCAAGAAGGCGTTCGAACAGCTGGGCATCGCCATTCGGGACACCGACGGTCGGGTGCGCAGCTCCGAAGCCGTGTTCGATGACATCGTTGTAGCGCTGGGTCGTTTCGAGGATACGGCGACGAGGTCGGCGCTGGCCTCACAGATTTTCGGTGACGATGTTGGACCATTGCTGAGAAAGGCGCTGGACGAAGGCGCTGACGGAATTCAGCGATATGCTGACGAAGCCAGATCCTTGGGCAAGGTCATCGACGAGTCGGTCGTGAAATTCGGGGCCGATGCGGCCGACGAGCTTGCCAAACTTGATGGTGTGATCGAGGCGAACAGCGACCGAATCCGCGTCAAATTCGTGCCGCTGCTGATCGACTTGAAGGAGGCCTTCGCCGGGCTGACCGGGTCGGCTGCCGACTTCCTAGATGCGCTTGAACGGTTGGGCGAGGGCCGGGAAGGCCAGTTGCGCCGGATCGGCGAGGCCGGTCTGTTTGTCGGCCAAGGCTTTGGCCAAACGGCGGAGCCGGCCGAGGATCCGGCGGCGGCCAGCGCGCCGGCGGTGGACCCGGCGGTGGCGGCCGAGCAGGTCGAGCAAATCCGCAAAGTCCGGGAGGCGCTGGAGTTCGAGCTGGACCAGCTGGGCCGGACCAATGAAGAGCGCCAGGTCGCGGCGGCGCTGCGCCGGGCCAACATCGATGCGGCCCATGACGAGGCGGCGGCGATCGCGGGCCTGGTCGGTCAAATCGAGGCCGAGAAGGAAGCCCAGAAGGAGGCGGCCGACGCGGAGCGCGAGGCCGAGGCCGAAGCGAAACGCCGGCAGGCCGAGGCGGAGCGGGCGGCCGCCGCCCAGGCCGACAAGATTCGCGCGGTCAGCGATGCCCTGGCGTTCGAGTTGGAACAGTTGGGCCGGACCAATGAGGAACGCCAGATCGCGGCGGCGCTGCGGCGGGCCAACATCGATGCGGCCGATGATGAGGCGGCGGCGATCGCCGCGCTGGTCCAACAGGTCGAGGCAGAGAAAGAGGCCCAGAAAGAGGCCGCCGATCAGCTGCGCCGGGGCGAGGCGATGACCAAACGGTTGCGCAACGCCGAACAGATCCGGGCCGATGCGCTGCGCGAGATCAAGGAGTTGCAAGACGCCAAGGTCATCAGCGAAGAAACGGCGATCGCGGCGGCGGCCGAGGCGAGCCGGGTTTATCAGGAGGCCACGCGGGCGCAGCTGGATGCCAGCCGGGAGGCGGCGGACGGGGTGCAGCGGGCCTTGCTGGATATCCGCGATGCCTCCGCCGACGTGGCGGGGGCCTGGGACCGCGACATCACTGGAATGAATTCGACGTTCCGCAGCGCGTTTGTCGGCATCGTCGCCGAGGGGCGCAGCGCGCGCGAGGCGCTGGACGGTATCTTTAACGACATCACCGGGCGCATCGCCGGTCGCATCTATGACCGGGCGGTGGGCGGGCTGGTCGATTCCATCCTGGACAGCACCTTTGGCGGGATCTTCGGCGGCGGCGGCACGACAACGGCGGCGGTGAGCCATGCCGGCGGGATGGTCGGGGCACCGGGACCGACCCGAACCGTGGACGGCCTGGCCTTTGTCGGGGCGCCCCGGCTACATGGCGGCGGGCTGGTTTCCGACGAGGTGCCGACCATCCTGCAGCGCGGCGAGCGGGTGCTGACCGAGGCGCAGCAGGCGAACACGGCGCAGACCATCGCCGCCCTGGCCGCGATGTCATCGAACCAAGCGCCGCAGGTCCGCGTCACGATCACCAATAACGCGGCGCGGGTCGCCGAGGCCGATGCCGAGGTCGGGCAGGGGCCGGATGGCGGGGTCAACATCCATCTGCTGATCGACGAAATCGACGGCGAGTTGGGCCGCCGGGTGAGCATCGGCCGGGGCCAGCTGAGCAAGGCGCTGGATGGGCGGGGCGCGCCGGCCGGGCGGTACGGGGTGCGGTAGGCGATGCTGGTTAGCTATCCGCCCACCTTGCCGGAGCCGCTGTTCGACGGCTTCGTGGTCGAGCCGGTCGATACGATCCTGCGGACCAACATGCAATCGGGGCCGGCCCGTCAGCGCGAGACCACGACCAACCGGCCAACCGACTTCCAGCTGCAATGGCGGCTGGATAATTGGGACATGGCGGTTTGGGAGGGCTGGTTCTTCGAGGATGCGCGGGCCGGGGCCGCGTATTTCACGCTGCAGCTGTTGAACGCGCTGGGCATGGTCGACCATGAAGTGCGGTTCAAGGGACGCGGCCGGGCGGCCTATCGCGCCGTGCCCCATCGCGGCGGCTATTGGATCGTCCAGGCGGTGATGGAGGCCCGCAAGCGGCCGCTGCTGGATGCGGGCATCCTGGCCCTGGGCAAGATCGAACCGATCAAGGGGCTGATCCGGGCGATGGCAACCCTGCACCGGCTGGTGCATGTCCAGCTGCCGGTGTTCCTGTCCTTCGATCCGGTGGGGCCGGTGTTTACCTCGGCCGCGATCGCCGAGGCCTGGGAGGATGTGGACGATGCCAGCGTGCTGCATATCGCGGCCGCGACCAACCAGGATGGCAGCACGGGCGGGATCACCTATTCGCTGGCCAACAGCGCGTCCGGGTTGTTCCGCATCGATGCGGGCACCGGCGAGGTGCGGCTGAGCGAGGGCAAGTCGCTGGACCGGGAAACGGCGGCCAGCCATCAATTCACGATACGGGCGGCCGATGGCACCTATGTCACCGATCGGGCCGTGTCGCTGACCGTGCTGGACCGCAACGATCGGCCGCCGGTGTTCACCTCAGGGGTGCAAATCTCGGTCGGCGACGATGCCGGCGAGGAGGACGTGCTCTATACCGCGACGGTTCTGGATCCCGATGTGACGGGCGGGCCGATCGCCTTCTCGCTGAGCGCAGATGCCGGGGGCATGTTCGTCATCGATGGGGTGTCGGGCCAGGTGCGCCTGGCGCCGGGCCGGATCCTGGATGCGCTGACCGTGGCCAGCCACGTGATCACCATCGAGGCATCCGACCAGGTGCACGTGACGGCGCACGATGTGACCATCAATGTGACCGACGCGCCGAACCTGCGGAGCGTGCTGGATTTCCGCACGCGGGATTACCGGCGTTGGACCGGGGCGAGCATGCCCAGCCAGCCCGATTTGCTGGCCGTGCCGAACCTGGTCTATGGCCGGGCCGGGCAGGGCGAGGCCTGGCGGGCCGGATCGCCGCTGCCGGTGCTGGTATCCCTGGCGGCTGGGCAGCCGCGCGACCAGGTGGTCGATCTGCTGACCGGGCTGCCGTTGGGCTATTTCGCGGGGAGGGGTTATGAGCGCGAATCCCAGGATCTGCGCACGCCGTTTGATGACTGGACCAAGTCCGGCGATCCGATCGTGCTGGCCGAGCCGGGGAGTTTCTTCGGCGCGTTTTCCAACGCGGCGCGGGTGGTTTCCGGCGGTTTTATCTGGCACGCGATCAGCCCCGGCGACAGCATCCTGAACATCGAGGCGGGGACCGAATACGGCTTTGCGGCGCTGGTCGAGGCCGGATCGTCTGGGGCGTTCCGGGCGCAGATCTATAACTTCACGCAAGGCCATGGGACCAGGCTGCGCGGGGATTTCGAGGCGCCGGGGGTGGATGAGAGTGGCGGTAACACGATCACCAATTTCGTGGCGGCCAATATCGGCGGGGATTACTGGTTCGTCGGTGGGCAGTACACGCCGGCGGTGACGCAGAACGCCGATATCTTTGTCGGGCCGGAGACCAACGATATCGGCGGCGATATCACGGTGATCGGGGCCTGGCTGCATTCCGGCCAGCGGGACGATCCGCCGATCCTGCGGGATGAGTTTGCGCGCAGCGTGATGGTCGAGCCGGACGCGCTGCACTTTACCGGGGCGGAGCTGCTGTACCCGGCCGGCTATCCGCTGACGATTTCGGTCAAGACGCGGTTCCCGCTGCGCTCGCCCGGTGAGGCGGTGCTGCTGCAGCTGGATGACGGGACCGATGACAACCGCATCGTGCTGCGCATGACCGATCACGCCACGCTGAATTATTCGGTGTTCGCCGGCGGGGTGCAGGAGGTCGATATCGATGCGGCCGTGACGCCGGGCGCCGATGCCGAGATCGTGGCGATCGCCGATGCCGGCAACTTCTCGCTTAGCATCGATGGGGTGCTGGTGCGGCTGTACCCGCTGGGCCAACTGCCGGCGGTGGCGATGGCGTTCGAGCGGCACGGCGTCGGCCGGCTGGCCGGGACCGAATGGGGCGCGACGATCAAGCGGGCCGAGATCTGGGCCGGGGCGCAAAGCACCAGCTGGGCGGCGGCGGAAAGCGAACCCTCGGCCGCCCCGGTGCTGGGCAACCCGCCGGTGTTCACCTCGGGCGATTCCGTCAGCGTGGCCGAGAACATCGACGATACGGTGGTGGTCTATGCCGCGACGGCGCTGGATGCCGATGCCGGGGATGTGGTGACGTTCTCGCTGATCGCGGATCCCGACGATCTGTTCGAGATTTCGGCCGGCGGCGAGGTACGGCTGCAGGCCGGCAAGATGCTGGATTACGAAACCAAGACCAGCCATGTCATCACCGTCCGGGCCAGCGATGGGGTGAACGCGACCGACCAGGTGGTCACCATCGCGGTGACCGATGTGCCCGACAGCGATCCCGATCTGCGGCTGGAGTATGATTACCAGGCCGGCACCTATCGCGAATGGAACGGTTCGGTCGTGGCGGCCGTGCCGGCGCCCTCGCTGCCCGGAGAGACGACAGGGCTGGGCGCGATCTTCCCGGCCGGGCAGCCGCTGACCGTGGTGGTCGATGTCGACATTCCGGCCCTGGGCGGGACGCAATACATCTTCTCGCTGGACAATGGCGGCAACGCCGAACAGGTGCGGCTGTACCTGAACGCCGGCGGGGACTGGGTTTTCCATACGCGGGCCGGCGGGTCGAACACCGGGGCGATCACCGAACCGGCGCCGGCGGTCGGGCAAAGCGCCAAGGCCTGCGTTGTGGCCGATACCGACAATTTCTCGCTGACCGTGAACGGGGCCGAGATCGGGACCGATCTGAGCGGGGGTCTGTTCGCGGACCCGCTGACCGATCTGAACGGCGGGCAAAGCCACAGCGGCGGCGGCAGCTATGGCGGGCCGATCCGGTCGATCAGGATCTATGCCGGGGCCAAGGCGTTGGCCTGGCGGCAGGCGGCGACGGCGTGAGCGGGGGGAGCTAAGGGGCGATGTCGACGATTCAAGAGCAGCTGCTGGAGGATGCGGCGGCGCTGCGGCTCGATGTCCAGCTGCTGCATGAGTATGTGCATGGCGGGCCGAACGATACCTGGACCAACGAACAGGGCCAGCAGCCGAGCGTCGCCATGCACCGGGCGCAGATCGAGGCGTCCTATTCGCAGTCGGGGATCCTGGCCGAGGTGGCGGCCAAGCTGGACGAGGCGCGGGATTGGGCCAGCAAGGCCGAGGATGATCCGGTTACGTCGGGTCCGGGCGGCGATCTGCACAGTGCCTTTCATTGGGCGGTCAAGGCGCAGGCCTCGGCGCAGTTCCTGACCTATACGCCGTTCGGCTTTCGGCGGGAGGGGCGCAACCTGATCGTCGAATCCGGCGGCGATTCGTTCGACAGCTCGCTGTACATCGCCTCGATCCTGCTGCCGGGCAGCAGCGTCTTTTCGATCAATCATGCAACCGGGTATCTGGAGGCTTCGAACCAGCTATGACGACGCTTGAACTTGCTGCCCTGACGCCGGCGTTCCGGGGGCCTTACAGCTCGGACGAGGAATACAAATTCGGTCAGCTGACGCGGTGGAACAACTCGCTCTATTGGGCCAGCCAGAATGTGCGCAAGGGCATTTCGCCGAGCAACGGGTCCTATTGGATTCTGGCGCTGCAGGGCACGCCGCCGGGGGCGCTGCCGCAGCTGAGCAAGGCCGATCACGATGCGGTGGTGTTCAGCAAGACGGGGCCGCAGACGATCAGCGTCAAGGCCGAGACGGCGGTGGTGGTCAATGGCGAGGTGATCGAATTCGCGGCGGCCACGCCGGTCACCAATTCCGCCACGCTGGTCGCCGGCACCGATTACGCGGTGTTCGTCTGCGACGATGGCAGCGTGCGGGCCGATGTGAGTTTTTCGGCGCCGGCCTCCTATGCCCCGGCGCAGTGCCGGCGGATCGGCGGGTTTCATTATGGCCTGGCGAACCTGAACATCGATGCGACGCCCCACATCAACGAGTTCTCGATGTGGGACACTCTGTTCCGGCCGGCCTGTATCGATCCGCGCGGCATGGCGCTGGTCGCCGATCGGTTCTGGGCGGATATCTATCCCTGCGGGATCAACCATCATTCCGAGCTGATCGGCACGTCCAAGGCGGGCGAGCCGATCGCCACCGGCACCAGCCCGCCCAAGATCCCGGAAATCTTCGGCGGCAACGGGTCGAGCGATTTTGGCGCGTTCACCTGTTATCACGCGGCCCTGGTGATGGGCAGCTGGGAGAAGCGGCTGCCGAGTTACGAAGAATTCAGCCTGATGGCCTTTGGCGTGACCGAGCAGCAATCGGCCGGATCCGCCCAGGCGACCACGGGGCACCTGGCCGGCCATGTCAGCAAGTGGGGGCTGGAACAGATCACCGGCGTTGTCTGGCAATGGGGCAATGATTTCGGGGGGCCAGATTCGGGCGGGACGCCGGCGGCTAACACCGAGGGGCGCGGCTCGGTCACCAATCAGCCGAACGCGGTGTTGCTGGGCGGGGCGTGGAACGCGGCGACGCAAAGCGGATCGCGCGCCGGGGCCTGGAACAACCAGCCGGCCGCCTCGCAAAGCACGTTCGGGGCGCGCGGCGTGGCCGAACATCAAAGGGTCTGATCATGGAACGGCGGCACATCATCAATTCGCCGGCGGACCTGGCGCGGCTGGCCGGCAGCCCGGACGAGGAAGGGGTTCTGCGGCGGCTGAAAGGGGCCGGCAAGATTCGCCGGAACCAGGCGGCCTATCCCGATGGGTATGACCTGTCCAAACAGCCGGGCGATGACGGCTATATCGCGCCGGACTGGCAGGACGAGGAGGAACCGGGGCCGGCGGAGCGGGCCAAGCTGAGCAAGACGCGGATCGCGGCGGACCTGCGGGCGGCGACCAAGCGGCGCGAGACGATCGAGAAGGCGACCGGGGACCGCGAGGCGGAGCGCAAGGTGCGGCAGGCGGGGGCGGTCAAGCCCAAGGGCGGCGGCCGTGCCTAACCCGCTGCTGACGGCAGCGGTCCAAGAGGCCTATGCGGTCGCGCCGGTCGATATGGTTTTGTTGGCGACGCTGGAGCTGCGGCACCCGGATTTTACCGAGCCGATCCGCGTGGTGCGCAACCATCCCGATATCGCAACCTGGCTGGCGATGGGCGATGCGGATGTGCAGGCCGTGCTGGACGGGCTGAGCGAGGAGGCCCGCGACCTGGTCGGCCTGGTGGCCCGGCTGGAAGACAGTGCGCCGGTCGATCCCGGCGCGATGGTGGCCTGGATCGCGATGGGGTTCGAGGTCGATCTGCCGCCGGTCGATACCGAGCCGGTGCCGGAGGTCGTGTTGACCATGGACAATGTCGGCCGGGAGGTGACCGATGCGCTGACCGCTGCGGCGATCAGCCAGGACCGGGTGCAGATCACGTTTCGGCCCTATGCCTCGACAGACATTCAAGGCCCGCAATGGGATCCGCCCATGACGTTCACGTTGACCGAGGTCGAGGCGGACGAGCTGCAGGTGCGGGGCCGGGCCAGGCTGCTGAATTTCAGCCGCAAGAAGTTCCCGGCCCTGGAATACACGGCCGCGCGGTTCCCGGCGCTGGCGACATGAGTAACTATATTGGTGACAGATTGTGCGATCGATCAGCTGCTCATGTCACCAATGCTGTGACAGGCGTAACGCCTCATTGGGCGGCGCGTTACATCGGCCTGGGCTGGGACCGGTTGGGCGAGGGGCCGGCTGCGTTCAATTGCTGGAGTTTCGTACGCCATGTCCTGGCCGAGCAGTTCGGGGTGGCGGTGCCGGTCATTCCCTATCCCGACAGCGAGGAGGTGCTGGACGTGCTGTTCGACCGGCACCCGGAAGCGGCGCGCTGGCCGAGGGTCGGCCGGCCGCAAGAGGGGGATTTGACTTTGCTGCGGTTCGGCCGGGATCCCAGCCATGTCGGTATTTGGGTCGACGCCGATGGCGGCAAGGTGCTGCATTGCGCCCGGACCTGTGGCGTGGTCTGTCAGACCCGGCGGGCGCTGGATTTGCTGGGCGGTCGGATCGTCAGCTATCACCGGTTTGCCGGGGCGGCCGCGTCATGACGGCCGGCGCCGTCGTCCATATCAAAAACCCGTTTGATCCGTTTCAGGACCGGCGGGTCGAGCGGGTGACCGATCGATTGACCGTGCGGCAATGGTTGGACCTGAACGGTATCGAGGAGTTCGATCAGGCGACCGTCTGCATCATCAACGGCGTCGGCGTGATGCGGGACGAGTGGGCGCTGACCACGATCGGGCCGAACGTGGTTTGCGTCTTTATGGCGTTGCCGTTGGATGGCGGCGGCAAGAAAAGCCCCTTCGCGGCGCTGCTGACGATCGCGGTGCTGGTGGCGGGCAATGTGGCGGGCGGGGCGCTTGCGGCGGCGCTGGGCGAGACGGCCTTCGCCAGGGTCGCCGGCGGCTTGCTGACCGGGTTGATTGTGGCGGGTGGCAGCGCCTTGGTCAGCGCGCTGGTGCCGCCGCCGTCACCGAGCCTGGCGGATGCGAGATCGCCGCCGGCGGCCAGCCCGACCTATACCCTGCAAGGTCAGGGCAATTCGGCCCGGCTTGGCGCCGTGATCCCCGAACAGTTCGGGCTGGTGAAAGTCTTTCCCGACCTGATCGCCCGCGAGCCTTGGACCGAGTTCGTCGGTAACGAACAGTTCCTGCACCAGGCCCATTGTATGGGCGTTGGCGAGTTCGATATCGAGCAGGTCCGCATCGCCGATACAGACATTGCCAACTTCAAGGAAATCACGACCGAGATTGTCGCGCCGGGCCAACCGGCTGCGCTGTTCGATGTCAACGTGATTCCCCGGCCGGAGGTGACGGGCCAGGAGCTGGTCGGTACCAACGAACAGGCAGGCGGCGAGGAGTTTCTGGGGCCGTTCATCCTCAACCCGGTCGACACGGTGGCCAACCAGGTGCAGGTCGATGTGATCGCGCCGGGTGGCATGGGCCTGGCCGATGCCGGCGTCATCACGTCCTTGACGGCCGGGTTCCGGTTCGAGGTGCAGCAGATCGATGATGACGATCAGCCGGTTGGGGCCTGGATCGCCATGCCGTTCGAGAACATCCAAGGCAACGACTTCACGGCGATCCGCGAGACCTTCACCTATACCCTGCCGGCCGGCGACCGTTTCCAGGTGCGGGGCCGGCGCACCAATTCGCGCAACACCGCGCCGGAGGCGCGGCACCAGATCTACTGGTCCGGGCTGAAGGCCTTTGTCGACGGGCCGGACACGTTCGCCGATGTCACGCTGCTGATGGTCAAGATGCGGGCGACCGACAATCTGTCGAGCAGCAATTCGCGCCTGGTCAACGTGACGGCGACCCGCAAGCTGCCGGTCTGGGACGATCAAACCGAGAGCTGGACGGCGCCGCAGGCCACCAGCTCGATCGTCTGGGCGTCGGCCTACATCGCCAAGACGGCGGGCGAGCTGGACGATAGCCGGCTGCCGCTGGAGGAGTTCGCTGCCCTCGATGCCAAGCTGGCCGGACGCACGGATTTCTGCAACGGCCGGTTCGATGCTGCGGGCACGGTGTGGGAGGCGCTGCACACGGTGGCGCGCTGCGGCCGGGCGGTGCCGACGCAACCGGGCGGGCTGTTGCGCCTGGTCCGCGACGAACCGCAGGCCGTGCCGACGGCGATGTTTGGGCCGCGCAACATCATCGATGGCAGTTTCAAGGTCGCCTGGATGTTGCCGGACGATGATTCCACCGATGCGGTGACCTTGCGGTTTTTCAACGCCCGGACCTGGAAATGGGACGAGGTGACCGGGATGGTCGCCGGATCTGCGGCCAGCAAGCTGGCCGATGTGACGATGCCGTTCATCACCGATCGCGCCCATGCCCTGCGCGAGGCCGAGGCCATGGCGCACGATCACCGCTATCGCCGGGTGGTGAGCGAGTTCGAAACCGAGATGGACGGCATGCTGCCGACCTATGGCGATGAGATCGCGGTGACGGCCGAGCTGCTGCGCCGGGGCATCGGCGGCGATGTGACGGAATGGGACGCCGAGGCCGGGATCCTGACCTTGTCGGAGGAGGTCAGCTTTACCGAGGGCGAGGATCATTACCTGGCGCTGCGGGCGCGGGACGGATCGGTGGCCGGCAAGGTGCTGGTGACGGCCGGGCCGAAGGCCGACCAGGTCATCCCGCAGGCGGCCCTGCCGATCGAGCCTTACACCGGCGGGGACGAGGAGCGGACCTATTTCGCGTTCGGGGCCGGGCTGGAAGGCTGGGCTGACAATTACCGGGTGACCAAGCTGGAAGCGCGCCAGGCGGGCGCCCGCGTGGCGATTACAGCGGTAAGGGAAGACAGCCGGGCGCACCCGAACTAGCGCCCAGCAAGCATTTGACGCAGCGCGTGGAACGCATGGCCGCCTTAGGGCGGCTTTTTTTGTGCATAGAGGAGATTGACCGACGATGCCTTCGCAAGATCTAGGGCCGATCATCTGGGAATGGAAAGGTGAGCATCAGCTGACCGAGGATTACGTTCGGTACGATGCCGTGTCCGATGGCCGCAACGTGTTCGGCTGCATCAACGATGCGCCGGCCGGCATCACGACCGACCAGGGCCTGTATTGGGGACGGTTGGCCACGGGGCAACCTATCTCGGCGCACCTGCCGCTGGGCAAGGCGGATCCGCATTCGGTGGGCTTCGTCAAGACCGGGGCCGAGTCGATCTCGATCAAGGCCGGCAGCGTCATTCCCCTGAAGACCAAGCTGTACCAGTTCAAGGAGGAGACGCCGGTCGAGGTGCCGGCGCCGGTGGCGGGCACGGCCTATCACATCTTCCTGTGCGAGGACGGCGTGCTGCGGGCCGATGCCGATGACGATGCGCCGAGCGGCTTCACGGCCGCGCAATGCGTGATGGTCGGCGGGTTCTATTTCGCCGATTCCAACCTGAACATCGACAGCGTGCCGAACATCAACGCGCATTCGATCTGGGATGTCGACTGGCGGCCGCGTTGCCCCAAGCCGGACGGCATGGCCAAGGTGCCGGGCGTCGGCTGGGTCGATATCAACCCGCTGGCGGTGGAGCATGCCGCCGGCAGCTCGATCCATGGCGCGATCATCGCCGATGGGGCCAACCCGCCCAAGGTGCCGGCGATGTTCGGTGGCGACGGCACGGCGGTCTATACCGGGTTCAACTGGCATGACGCCAACCAGGTCGTCGCCAGCCACGGCAAAAAGCTGCTGACCTATCACCAGTTTTGCCTGGCCGCGTTCGGGGTGACCGAGCGCGAGTCCGAGGGCAGCGATCAAAACCTGACCGATCACTGGCCGGGCCGGGTCAGCCAATGGGGCATCGAGGGCATCGCCGGCACCGAGCTGATCATGGGCGGCAGCGCCGGCGGCCCGGATGCCGGCAGCACCTGGCAGGCCGCGCCGGGCAACCGGGGCGAGACGGTCAACGCGCCGAACCGGGTGGCGCTGGGCGGCGATCACGCGGCCGGCACGGCGGCCGGATCGCGGGCGGCCGACTGGTCCGGCGGGCCGGAGGCCTCGGCCGCCAACCTGACGACGCGCGGCTGGGCGGCCCATGGTTCGCAATGGGCCTTGCAGATCGGCGGCGGCACCGAGCCGGACCCGGTCGAGCCGGGCGTGCAGTACACGCTGGACTATCTCTATTCGATCATCGGCATCGCGGCGGTGATCGATTTCGCCGAGCCGGGCAACCAGACGCTGAACAACACCGAGCTGCAGGCCACGGCCGACCTAAGCCCGGCCGGCCGCGATGCCCTGGCGGCCGTTGGCGAGGAGCCGGTCTGGAAGGCCCTGGCGGCCGACAGCCGCGGCGGCGCGCTGTTCGATGCCAACACCAACCCGGACGTGAACATGGTGATCGCCAACGATCCGGTGATCGAGGGGTTCAACGGTTCGGGTTTTGCGGGGGGCGTCGTGTTTCGGGTCGGTTCGGATCTGGGACCGGGGCCCCGGCTCGGCCGGCTGTATTCGATCTGCGATCCCATCGAGGAAGTCGGTTATGCCCACCTGCAGGCCGGGCCGGACGGCACCGCGCACCGGATCGGCTTTTATTGGCGGTTCGATTCCAAGGATCTGTGGCTGGTCTCGGCCAACGCACCGGTGACGGCCAACGAGCTGCACTATCTGTATGTCGGCTATTCGCCTGTCGCCGGCGCCAAGCCCGTGATCCGGCTGGACGGGGCCGAGCTGCAGATGAACTACGCCGGCGATGGCTCGCCCTCGGCGGGCAATCCGCTGGACCTGAGCGGCAAGTCGATCTGCATCGGCAACCGCCTGCACAACAGCAAGGACCGCCCCCTGCAGGGCGAGCTGTTCACCATGGCGTTTGTCGGCGCCAACCCGGCCCTGGCCGAACAGGCGATCATGCTGAACGTCATGAAATACCGCTGGCCGTCGCTGGTGGCGCTGGATCCGTTCATGCCGACGATCGAGGACCAGACGCTGAACGCCCACGCCGGCATGGCGATCGGCGACACGGTCGGGACCATCGCCGCCCAGGGCCTGATCGACAGCTATGTGCTGGGCGGCGATGCGCTGACCTATTTCGAGCTGGACGGCGCGGCGGTGAAGATCAAGGCGGCGCTGCCGGCGGCGCCGGCGACGGTGACCGGCTCGATCGAGGTGACCAACGAACAGTTCGGCCGGGCCAGCGCGGCCCTGTCGATCGAGGTTTCCGATCAGCCCAGCTCGGCCCCGTTGAAGTATGCGATGCCGAACCTGTCGGGCTTCACGACGGTGCAGCTCGATCAGGGGAGCGATGTTGACGACAACGGGTATGGTCCGCTGGACAAGGTCCTGGTCAAGGGGCCAGTGGGGGGGATTCGCACGGCCAACAAAACGTCGATCGGGGGTGCCGGAACGGTGGTGTTCGAAGGCGGGCACTTCAAGCCGGCGACCAAGGTTTGGGACCGGGCGATCCGGGCGCTGGACATTCATCACGAAATCATCATTGAGGGGCTGGATGTCGAGCCGGCCCCGTTGCAGGACGCCTTCCAGCTGTGGGGGCACGCCAGCTCGGCGCCGATCGTGACGATACAAAACGTCTATGTTTCCGGCGTGACGGGCAATGCCGGCGAGCATGGGGATGTGCTGCAGGTCGGCTCGGAAAGGGTCGCCAAGATCAGGATCTTTGAGCTGGTCGGGGTCACGGACTATCAGGGCTTTTTCCTGCCCAAGCGGGATGTCGATTGGGGCAACAACGCGGTTGACGAGATCGAGCTGGAACGGGTCGAGCTGCGGTACACCAACCCCAACAATGGCGACATTCGGTACCTGTATTGGTTTGGCGATGCCGGTCATCCGAGCGGTATCACGCTGGGGCCGGATGTCTGGTGCGATCAAAAGAACGATCAGCGTGCCGAGGATCATGCGGTCTGGCCGAAGGAAGGGCAGACCAACGGCGCCCAGCGAACCGGCGATGTCATCACCTTCGACACGGCAAATGTGACCGGGGAAATCCTGGTCGGCCGGCCGCCGATCGAGATGGTCGATCGGTCGCTGATCGGCGTCGGCTACGTCAACACGCGGGGTTACGCCTAGGGGGTTGGTCATGCGCTTAGTGGCGGCCGCCCTGGGGGCGGCTTTTTTGTTTTGGGCAAACGCCTCGGTCTCGGCCGAGGCGTTTTGCTTTTCCAGCCGGGCGCGGGCCATCGCGCTGACCGACAGCTGGGGCCAGGCCCCGATGCTTCAGCCGATCCGGGTCAACGGCCAATGGGTCTGGCTGGCCATCAACCCGGCCACGCATGAATTCAGCATCATCGCCATCGAGGACGGCGAGCATTGCGTCATTCCGTCGCCGGATCCGTTGCAGCTGCCGCTGCCGGCGGCCGAGGAAGCTGAGCGCGACAATGGCCGATGACCACGACCTGGATGTCGAGCGCCGTCTGTCAGTCGTCGAAACCAAGATCGATGCGCTGAATGCCAGGGACAAAGAGATCCTGCAAGCGCTCAAGGCCCTGGAAGCCAGCAACGTTGCGCTGACCGCCAAGATCGAACGCTACCAGGTCGGCGCCAAGGTCGTGATCGGCGTGGGGACCGTCGTGTGCACGGTCGCCTGGTTCGCCTGGTCGAACTTCGGCCAGTTCATTTTCAAACGATAGAGGAGTCGCAAGCCATGTCGGCATTACCACCGCGCGGGATCCGTAATCACAACCCCGGCAACATCGAGAACAATGGCACGCCTTGGCAGGGCCTCGCCAAACCGTGGGAAATGACGGAGCTACAGCAGCTGGAGGACCGCTTCTGCGTCTTTAAGGCGCCCGAATGGGGGATCCGTGCCTTTGCCCGTGTCCTGATCAGCTATCAGGACAGCTGGAAGGAGCACCTGGAAAACCACGGCTACGATACCCGAACAATTGCCGGCATCATCACCCGTTGGGCGCCCGAAACCGAGAACAATACGAAGGCCTATGTTGCCTCCGTGTGTAACGCGGCCGACCTGGAGCCAAAGCAGGAGATCGATGTTCACCGCTACAGCATCGCCTATCCGATCATTGAGGCGATGATCATGCATGAGAACGGATCCCAACCTTACCACCGCGAGACGATTGATAAGGGCCTGATGCTGGCCGGCATCGAGCCACCCGTAAGGATCCCGACGCCGGCGTCCAGCCGAACCGTGGCTCGCGCAGGTGGCGCAGCGGCCAGCGTGGTGGGGGCGGCGGTCTCGACTGTGCCCATGGTGCAGGACGCCGTTCGCGAGGCCTCCGGCTATGACGGCCCGCTGCTGTACATGTTCCTGGCGGCTGCGATGATCGGGATCGGCGGCGCTGTCTGGGCAAAGATTGACGATGCCCGCAAGCGGCGCCTGGCCTGATGCTGAGCTTCATCACAAAGCTGATCACCAGCATCGGGATCGGCCCGATCCTGCGGTTCCTCAAGGGGCTGGGGATCTATGGCAAAGGGCGGGCGGACCAGCACGTTCGCGAGAAAATCAAGCGCTACGAAAGGACGCAAGCCGATGTCGAACTTCGGAACAAGACCGATCAACGTGTGCATGCTGCTGATGGCGATGACCGTCAGCGCATGCGCAACCGATGGACGCGAAAGCGCTGACGGATTTTGCCTGGTAGCGAAGCCGATCTGCCTCGATCCAGATGATCGACTGACCGAGGCGACCGAGGATCAAATATTCGAGCACAATGAGTACGGGCTCGATAAGTGTGACTGGGCTTGTAATCGAGTGGAGTAATCTCAAGAAATAGCCGCTGTTTGAGTTGGCCACAGCTCCGCTTGTAGTGAAAGCCTGATTTTTACGAGATCGACATTCCATTTCTGCACTATCTTCAGCGCGGAAGCGTTCGATTTCTCTGCCAATTTCTCTGACAAGCCACCTTGTTCTTCGATCTCAGACTTATTGTCCATCATTGTTTGCGCCATGATTGCGTTACTCCATTCAATGATCTCTGATAGTCTATTGGCGATCCCCAGTTTTGGGTCGCTATGAATTTCGATTATTGTGTAGGCTAAGTATATATCATTGGACATATTGTACGGGTCGGCAGACCAAAGTTCTTCATAGTTTTTCGTTCGGTGTGCAAGCTCGAGACGGAAACATTGGGACAATACATCGTGTAGTAACCAGTGTGCTTTTTCGAGGTTCCTTTTTTTCTCGTCAGCATTTCTCTGACGCTCTTGTTCCTCGAATTGCAGTAGTTGCAAATATCGGCTTGGCGTGTAAGCAATAATGGCTCCCCCGATCGCGCCAAGTGATGTTGTCACAAATGTCCAAACTGCAGTGTCGCTCAACAGCGAGGTTAACATTAGCTGCCTCCTGTGGGTGCTGACCTGGTCTAGTGTGGCTGTGCTCGCAGTCAACCGGTCAACCAGTCAAGGTGAGAATTCTTTCACTTAATCGCACCGGAGTCCCAGTGTGGTTGACCGGACCATCGGTTAGCCAAATGGACCCTTTAAATTGTTGTCAGAAATTGAGGGTTAGCCAGTCGCGGTCTGGCTAAGTCATTGATACCTCGCGTGTTCCCCACGACTTTTAATCAGGGTGTCCGGGGTTCGAGCCCCCGTGGGCTCACCATTTATCACTTTGATATTGTTGAATGATCCCGGTTGCAAATCAGTCGCAACAGGAAGGTTAGCCACCTATTCTGCTAAGGTTAGCCAGGTTCTGTTTATGTTCCGTTCTTATTTTGGGGCTTTCGGAGCCTGGTGACGATGGTGTCGGACACGTCGGCGAAGCGTTCGTTCTGAGCCTCGTTGAGGGCGGCCATGATCGTCATCGATCGTTTGCGTCGTTTGAACCGCCGCGAGTAGTGAAGGCCCATCGATAGCGACGTCTGGCCGAGGACGTCAGCGACTGCCCGTTCGTCGAAACCCAGGTCCCTAATGTCCGTGCCGACCATGTGGCGAAGGCCGTATGCGGTGAGGCCTTTTCGGACCGTGCCTGCCTCCTCCAGCGGGCGCAGCTGCTTGCGCAAGGAGGTCCGAAATCCGCTGATCGTCCATGGCAGCCCGCGACTGTTGGCGACCAGCGTCACCGCGTCATGCTTTGGTGCGTGCTCCAGGATCAGGGCCAGGATATCCGGCACCTCGGTAAAGACTTCGCGGCCGGTCTTGGATCGCCGCGTCTCGATCGCGCCGTTGCGATAGCAGGATCGCCTGGGCCCAAGGGCATCCACCGGGGCCAGCCCGGTGAACATGATCAGCGCGAGGGTCGGCAGCAGGTGGGGCGGGAGTGCCAGGAGAACGGCCCGACATTCTTCCGGCTCCCCGCAGTACGGCGACCTGGCGATCGAGGTTTTGCCCCTTTGTGAATACCCTGGCGTAACCGATTTCCATGGGATCCAGCCCAGCATTTTAGGAAATGATTTGCACCGCGGACTTGCACCATATCCACAACGCAGAAACCCTAGGTCACATACCCATAAAGAGGATTCCCGAATCGGGTTTGATCTGATTCCCTTGTGAGCAACAGGGGAGAGGTCGATGGCTCGCTTTGATTTGACTGATTACGAGTGGTCGGTGATCGCGCCGTTGTTGCCGCAGAAGTCACGCGGTGTGAAGCGGGTGGATGATCGCCGGGTATTGAACGGCATCTTCTGGCGTCTGCGGACTGGGGCGCCTTGGGCAGATATTCCAGCACGCTATGGGCCGTACACGACCTGCGTGAACCGCTTTAATCGATGGCGCAGGGCAGGCATCTGGTCGATGCTTTTGGAAGCGATATCAGAAGCTTACGATGGCGACATCCAGATGATCGATAGCTCATCGATCCGTGTTCACCAGCATGGTGCCAACGGCCAAAAAAAGACGGCCGATCCCGTTGCATGGGTCACTCGCGCGGCGGGCTGACGACCAAAATCCATGCCCTGGTCGACGCCGAGGGACGGCCGATCCAGCTTAAACTCACGCCCGGCCAGGCCCATGATGGACGCTCGGCCGCTGATATGCTGGCCACGCTGGGCGACGGCAACATCCTAATCGCCGACCGAGCCTACGACAGCGACGGACTGCGAGAAGCTATGGCAGCGCGCGGTGTCTGGGCCAACATTCGGCCCATGCCAAATCGCATCCGCCACCCCGTCTTTAACGGCTGGGTTTATTGGCAACGTAATCTCGTTGAGAGGTTCTTCAACAAACTCAAACACTTCCGAGCCGTGGCAACGCGATATGACAAACGAGATGACAACTTCCTAGCCTCCGTCCAACTCGCCTTTCTGCGTATCTGGCTCAGATCTTGTGAGTCTATCACCTAGGGTTTTGGCGGTGGTGCATAACTCGTGATACCTGCACCAGACGCGATAATCCCAGAGCTGTCACTCGCCCTCGGGTCGATGCGGCTTCGGGCGGGTTGCGGTTCCTCGGTGCGCTGCGACAACGCCGCTGTCAAGGACGGAAACCGACATCCGGGCGTGGTAGGCGAGCGCCTGCATGACGGGAAAGAAACGGCAGTCAAGAAGATCGGCTAGAGACGTTTTCCCGACTTGTCGAATAATCTAGAGATTGTGGCACGGTCGCTTTACTATCCTCTAGGTTCTCGGCTGCGCTCATCAGTCGTCTGAAACTCATCGAGATGTGGGCTTTTTGAATATTGGCCACGGCTTCGAGGTCGCCGATTTCAAGAGCCGCGATGACGTCCTCGACCTCGCGATCAAAGATGTAGAATTCCTCGTCGAGGTCGATCTCGGCCGCGAGCGCTGATTTGATCCAGATCCGTTTGGTTCGGTAGTAGAGCCGTTCGCAGATTTCCCGCAACGGCCGGTTTCCGGTCAGCTTCATCAGCGCCTGAAAGAAATCCATGTCGAGCTGCGTAAACGCCCTTGGATTACCCGTTTGCATCATCTTTTTGCTGCGCTCGGCGAGCGCGTGGAACTCAGCCATCAGCGATGCGTCCGGTTTTCGCGGGTTGAGCTTGCCGGTCAGTTCGACAAGTTCGACACGGAGTTGATACACCTGCTGCAATTCGTGGATGTTGGCATCGGTGACAAACGTACCGACCCCGTGGACCGATTTGACGAGACCCTCATCTTCGAGCCGGGCAAGGACACGACGGACAGGCGTGCGGCTGGTCCCGAATTCAGCCGCTAGCACCTCCTCCGACAACCGAGTTCCAGGGGCGAATTCCAAAAGACAGATGCGCCGCCGAATCTCCTCGTACATTCGCGCATAGCGGGCTCGCGCTGAGGCCGGCATAGCCTCGACCACCAGTTCCTGAGGCAAGAGGTCGATGTCAGCCATGGATCTTGTCTGCCAGCCGATCGAACATGGCAAGACACGTGTCAAGTTGGTCGAGGGTGACAAACTCGTCGGCCTTGTGCGCTTGCTTGATCGAGCCCGGTCCGCAAACGACCGCCGACATTCCCAGCGTCGCAAAGATGCCGGCTTCCGTTCCGAACGGTACGACGTCGCTCGAGTTGCCGCCGGTCAGCTCCATAACAATGTCGCGGGCTTCGTTCACGCTCGCTGGCTGCAACCCAGCGACTTCGCCAATTACTTCGGTCGTAATGGCCGCGTCAGGACTCACCGTTTTCATGGCTGGCAGGAGCACTTTTTCGGCATAGTCTTCGATCTCGGCTTTGACGTAGTGGAAATCACTTGATTGAACGGGGCGGAATTCCCAGGCGACCGAGGCATTCTCCGCGATCACGTTTTGGGCCACGCCACCATTCAATGCGCCGGTGTTGATGGTCGTCCATGGCGGATCGAAACGGCTGTCCGCAGGAGCGCGACACTTCAGTTCCTCGCCAATCTCAAGAAGGCGCATGACGTAGCGCACGGCATATTCGACCGCATTGACACCGCGATCCGGAGTCGACCCATGACCAGCCAACCCGCGAAAATGGGTCTCGTATTCGCAGCACCCCTTGTGACCTTCGATGATGGTCATGTTCGTCGGCTCGCCTATGATCGCGACGCGTGGCAAGATCTCCCGATCCGCCAACCAGTTCGCAAGCTCAGTGGCGCCCAGGCAGCCAACTTCCTCATCGTAGGTGATTGCATAGTGCAACGGGCGTCGAATGGGCTTTGCCGCGAAATCGGGTGCCTTGGAAACGGCGGCGGCGATGAACCCCTTCATGTCGCAGGCACCACGCCCGAATAGCCTGCCGTCCCGTTCCACCATTTTGAACGGGTCGTTCGTCCATGCTTGATCCTCCGTCGGGACTACATCGGAATGGCCCGACAACACGATGCCGCCCGGTTCCTCGGGACCGAGCGTGGCAAAAAGGTTTGCCTTTCGGCCATCCGGCGATGTCTGGAGTTCGACCCGCGCACCTGCATCGTCCAGACGCTCGGCGAGCGCGTGGATGAGCTCGAGATTGCTCTGGCTCGATACCGTCGGGTGGGCGATCAGAGTCCCGAGCAGGGTTGTGGTGTCACTCAGGCTGGCCAATCACATCAGTCCTTGACGAAGAGTTTCCGGTCGACGTTGCAAAGCGCTTCTGCCGGCCCGGACGGGGTTATAAGCAATGTTTCCGTTGTCTCAAGGCCCCAGTCATCCATCCAAAGGCCTGGCATGAAATGAAAGGTCATGCCCGGTTTCAGCTCCGTTTCGTCGGATGGGCGAATGGAATAGGTTCGCTCGCCCCAATCCGGAGGATAGCTGACGCCAATAGGGTATCCGCACCGCCCGTCGCGATCGATACTGACCTTGGCGAGTTCGGCATTCATCGCCCGGGCGACATCACCGGCGACATTGCCGGCGCGCGCCGCCTCAATCCCGGCTTCAAGCCCCTCGACCAGTGCCTGGGAAGCGTCAATCATCTTCTGTGGTGGCGAGCCCAAAAAAACGGTCCGGCAGAGCGGCGCGTGGTAGCGGCGATAGCAACCGGAAAGCTCAAAAAAAGTTCCTTCTCCGCGTTTAAGTTCATTTCCATTCCAGGTCAGATGCGGAGCGGACGCATCGGCCCCTGACGGCGTCAAAGGCACGATCGCCGGATAATCTCCCCAGACATCGTCGATACCGTGAAATGCCGCCCGCACGATATCGCCGACCAGCTCGTTCTTTCGCAGCCCGGGCTGTGCCTTCTCCAATGCGAGCGTCACGATCTTTTCAGAGATGCGGGCGGCGTTGCGTATGAAGACTATTTCTTCGTCCGACTTCACCGCTCTTTGCCAATTCAAAAGTCCCGTCGCGTCGACGAAACAGGCGTTTGGCAGCCTGTCGGTCAGAACTGCATGCGCCTTGGACGAGTAGTAGTAGTTGTCCATCTCTACGCCGATGCGCGATCGCTCGCACCCTAGCTCCGCAATTCGTCGGGCTAGATCCTCCATCGGGTGTTCGACGGGATTTTGAACATAGCGATCCGAATAGCCCTGGACCTGTTCGTCCGCCATCCAGACCGTGCGGCGCCCGCCATTGGTGTCTTGCATGCGCCCCCACCAGATCGGGTCGCCGCCTTGTCCGAGAAGAACGCCTTGATGCACGTAGAACGACCAGCCGTCATACCCGGTAAGCCAGGCTTGGTTGGACGGGTCCGCTGAATAAAGCAGGTCGATCCCGGCGACCTGCATGGCCCGGCGCGCCTTTGCGATCCGGCGATCATACTCGGCTTGTGAGAAAGGCGCGTTTTCGATCGGCACACGCAACTCCTATTGTATACAACAAACCGCCACCAATCAGATTTGCACGACGCCATCCCAGTAAGAGGCCAACCCAACGAGCCCGTGCTTCCTTGACAGTATCTTTGGCACCGTGGTGTTGTACACAACATTCAAGACTTGCCGCGCAACGCGTCAACGAAAAGGACCAACAGGAGGAAGATCGAAATGCTGAGTTTGAAATCCCTGATCGGTGCCGGTGTAGCGCTCGCGGCGTCTGCGGCGACGGCCTTGGCCGGCCCGCTTCAAGACCGCATCGACGCCGGCGACACCATCCGCCTCGGTTTCGCCAACGAGGTTCCATGGGCGTATCCGGGCGAGGGAAACGAGCCCCTAGGCTTCGCAAACGCCCACACGATAGGCGTCCTAAAGGAAATGGGGCTCGACAACATTGAACCCGTAGTCACGGACTGGGGCGGTTTAATTCCCGGCCTTAAGGCGGGCCGCTTCGACATCATTACCGGCGGTATGTACATCCTGGCGAGCCGCTGCGAGAACATCAACTTCTCAGAGCCCATGGGCATCTTCGGTGACGCCTTTATCGTGCCCGCCGGCAATCCCAAGGGCATCGAGAACTATGCCGACCTCATCGAGAAGGACGGAACCATGGTCACTGGGGCGGGCTATAACACCGTCGAAGCAGCCAAGAATGAGGGCGTTCCGGAAGGCAACATCATGCAGGTGCCTGGGCCGACCGAAATCCTAGCTGCGGTACGGGCCGGGCGCGCGGACGCTGGCGCGGTGACCTACTTCACGGCGCGCAACCTTGCCGAGGAAGCCGGTGGCGATATCGACGTAACGAACCCCGCGGCGCTGCCTGAGAAGTATCTGAATTGGGTGGGCATCGGATTCCGCCCGGAAGATCAGGACTTCCTGGATGGCTTCAACGCTGCTCAGTCCGGATATATCGGCTCGGAAGCGATGCTGTCAGCCGTGGCCGAATACGGCTACACACAAGACCAGCTTCCCGGCGACATGGAAACATCCTGGGTCTGCGAAAACCGCTGACACTTGAGTGCCCGGGTTGCGGCCGCGCCGCAGCCCGGACAATCTCTGAAGCACGACATTCGGCGGGAGCGGGGCGCAGTTGTCATATTTGGAGTTCCTGGCCGAGTATCGCTCGGATTTTATCAATGGCACCCTGATCACGGCCGCCCAATTCTTCCTCGCCGCGGTGCTTGCCATCGTCCTGGCATTGATCGCAGGACTCATGAAGCTTTCCGACAACCCGGCCATCAAGGGCATCGCGGTTGTCTATATCGAAATTTTCCGAGGCACTTCGCTTCTGGTCCAGCTGTACTGGATCTTTTTCGTTCTCCCGCTTTTTGGCATCACGCTCGAAAAATTCACCGCCGGGTTTGTCGCCGTGGGCATGAACCTTGGCGCCTATGGGGCAGAACTTGTCCGCGGCGGCATACAGGCGGTGTCGAAAGGCCAATGGGAAGCCGCATATTCATTATCGATGTCACCGGCCAGACGCATGTGGCGGATCATCTTGCCTCAGGCCCTGGTCAACATGCTTCCACCTTGGGGCAATCTGCTGATCGAATTGCTGAAGGGGACCGCGCTTGTCGCTCTGATCTCGGTGGCCGACCTGATGTTCGTATCCAGGCAGATCAACGGCACAACGTTCCTATCCGCGCAAGCGTTCGGCACGGCGCTGATCATCTACTACGTGTTCGCGCGCTTCATCGTCACCCCGTTCATGCGCTGGCTTGAGCGCGCGATGGCGAGAAAGCTCGGGAGGGCCTGAGAATGTTCGACTGGCGCTGGGAATTCGTCTGGGAGGTGCTGCCCCGATTGATCGTCGCCACGGGCAACACACTTCTTGCCGCCGGTATCGGCTACGCGATTGCCCTTGTCCTGGGCCTTGCGCTCGCTCTCGCGCAGCGCACACCTTATGGCGTGATCACGTTCATCGTTCGGGAGTTCGTGGAATTCATTCGCTCCACGCCGCTGGTGTTGCAGATCTTCTTCGTCTTCTTCGTCGGCCCGCAGTTCGGCATCCGGCTGAGCCCCTGGGTTGCCGGCATGATTGCCATCGGCCTGCACTATTCAGCCTATCTCTCCGAGGTCTATCGCGGCGGGATCGAGAGCGTGCCGAAGGGGCAGTGGGAGGCCTGTCGGTCGCTGTCGATGTCGACCCGCGATACCTATTTCCGGATTATCATTCCGCAAGCGCTGCCGCCCGCGATTGCCGGCCTGGGCAACTATCTTGTCGGAATCTTCAAGGACACCCCGATGCTGTCGGTGATCGGAGTCGCCGAACTCATGCACGCTGCCAACGCAATCGGATCGGAAAGCTACCGTTTTCTTGAACCCTATACCTTGGTCGGGCTGATCTTCCTGGCCATCTCCCTGCCGTCGGCGGGGTTTATCCGCGTTTTCGAAGCGTGGGTCCGCAAGAAGTTGGGGATGAGCTGATGGACGATCTTTCCGCGCACCCGCTGCGCCTCGACAGCGCCGACCGCCCGATGGTGCGGTTCCAGAATGTCACCAAGCAGTACGGGTCACTGACTGTGCTCGACAATCTCAACCTCGATATCGCCGAGGGAGAGATGGTGTCGATTATCGGACCCTCCGGCTCGGGAAAGACGACGGTGCTGAGGATGCTGATGCTCGAGCGGATTCAGGGCGGGGTAATCTATGTCGATGGCGAACCGCTGACCCACGAGGTCAAGGCCGGCAAACTCACCCCCGCCTCGGACGGCTATTTGCGCAAGGTGCGTGAGCCGATCGGGATGTGCTTCCAGCATTTCAACCTGTTTCCGCATTTCACGGCACTGGAAAACTGCATGGAGGGCCCGGTGCAGGTGCTTGGACTGTCCAAGCAAGAGGCCAGGGACCGATCAGAAGAGCTGTTGGACATGGTCGGCATGATCGATAAGAAGGATCAGCACCCATCGCGTCTTTCCGGCGGGCAACAGCAACGTGTCGCGATCGCCCGCGCGCTTGCGATGCGCCCAAAGGTCATGCTGCTCGACGAGGTCACGTCGGCACTCGACCCCGAGGTGATCGGCGAAGTTACGGAGGTCATCAAGAAACTCGTTGCCGAACACAACCTGACCATCATGATGGTGACCCACCAAATGGGGTTTGCCGCCGATATCTCGGACCGGGTGTGCTTCTTCTTCGCTGGTAGAATCGAGGAGCAAGGTACGCCGAAGGAACTGTTCGGAAACCCGCAGCGCGAACGCACCCAACAGTTTCTGAGTGCGGTGAAATCGGCAGACTAGGGTGGATTTCGGCCTTGCCGATATCTTAGCCGCACGCGAAGTGATCCGAGGCGTGGCTGACGGCACGCCGTTTGTCCCCTCGCCCTTTATGACCAGCGCTTGCGGTCAGCAGTTTCTTTTGAAACTCGAGAACATGCAGCCGATCGGCGCGTTCAAATTGCGTGGTGCGCTGAACGCCGTGATGAACCTCCCCGAAGGCACGCAGGGCGTGACTTGCTGTTCCACGGGAAATCACGGGCGCGGTGTCGCCTTTGCCGCCGCCCGGCGGGGCATGCGCGCGGTGATCTGCATGTCTTCTCTCGTGCCACAGGCGAAAGTCGATGGGATCAAGGCCCTGGGGGCAGAGGTACAGATCTGCGGCACCAGCCAGGACGATGCGTTGGCCGAAAGCCAGCGGCTGGTGGAAGCCGAAGGACTTGTCGAGATTTCTCCCTTTGACGATCCTTTCGTGATTGCTGGGCAAGGTACCATCGGCCTGGAGATGATGGAGGTACGGCCAGACCTTAATACGATCCTCGTGCCCCTTTCCGGCGGTGGCCTCGCAGCCGGCGTCGCGGTCGCCGCCAAGTCGACCACTCCTCGGGTCAAGGTCATCGGCATCACGATGGATCGCGGCGCGGCAATGCATGCCTCGATCGCCGTCGGTCATCCGGTCGAGGTTGAGGAAGTAACGAGCCTCGCGGATTCCCTGGGCGGAGGGATCGGGATGAACAACAAGCTGTCTTTCCCGCTCTGCCAGAAATATCTAGATGACACTGTGCTGGTCACCGAGGAAGAAATCCGGGATGCCATGCAGGTCCTATTCTTCGAAGACAGGATCGTTGCGGAAGGCGCCTGCGTCGTGGGCCTCGCGGCAACGTTGGCCGGCAAGCTTCCGGTACCGGAAGGGCCGGTTGCCACGATCATCACCGGTCGGAACCTCGACATGCACATGTTCCATCAGGTCATGGCTGGCGAGGACATTCGGCTTGGAGATACCGTCTTAAAGGGCAAACGCTATGGCACATGATATCCGGATCGTCACCGAGGCCGGATTGCGCGATGCCGTCAAGCTCGACCTCACGACCGTTGATGTGATCGAACGAGCGTTCGCGGCCCTTGCCACGGGTAAAGTTGTTATGCCCCCGATCCTGTCGATGGAGATCGCCGAGGCCAACGGCGAGGTGGACGTCAAGACAGCCTACATCCCTGGCTTCGACGGTTTTGCGATCAAGGTCTCGCCGGGGTTTTTTGACAATCCCAAGCTCGGTCTTCCAAGCCTCAACGGTCTCATGATCCTGTTTTCGGCCAAGACAGGGCTGGTCGAGGCCGTGTTTCTCGACAACGGCTATCTCACGGACATCCGCACGGCCGCCGCGGGCGCTGTCGCCGCGCGTCACCTGGCACCGGTTGAGATCAAAACGGCTGGTGTCATCGGCACCGGCGTGCAGGCACGGCTGCAAATGCAAGCGGCGCATCTGGTGCGACCGTTCAGGCGCCTTCTGGTCTGGGGTCGTGATGGGCAAAAGGCGGCGCAGTGCGCCCAGGATCTGCAAACGGTGCTGGACATAGAGACGGAGGTCATCGTCGACGCTGCCGAGTTGGTGGCGCAAAGCCAGCTCGTCGTCACGACCACCCCGTCGCGCCAGCCCGTGCTGAAGGCGGATTGGCTCCACCCGGGGCTGCACATCACGGCGATGGGGTCTGATCAGGCTGGCAAGAACGAGATTGAACCAGCAGCCATTGCCCGAGCGGATCTTTATGTCGCCGACAGAGCAAGCCAGGTAATCGACTCTGGTGAACTCGAAGCGGCACTTGCCGCAGGGGTTTGGTCAGCCGGCACCCGACCGTCAGAACTGGGCGAGGTGGTCTCGGGCACCATACCGGGGCGCCGAAACGCGGATGACATCACCATCTGTGACTTGACGGGCACAGGCGCGCAAGACACCGCCATCGCGACCCACGTCCACACAGTCCTTGGCGATGCCGGCACGGTCATTCGCACATGAGGCTTGGCGTTTTCCAAGCGGCATGCGGCGGAAGCGACTTCGATGAGAGACTTGTACGGCTTGGCGCGGCGCTAGATGGTCGAGACCTGGACCTGGTCGTCTGCCCGGAGCTGTTCGCGACCGGGTACCACATCGACGGTAAACATGGCGACCTCGCGGAGCCGGCCATGGGGCGATACTTTGATGGGTTTGCCGATTTGGCGCGTCGGAATGGAACGGCCATCGCCTTTGGTTACCCCGAGGCCGACCGCGACCAGACCTACAACAGCGCGGCCATTGTCGGGCCGGATGGGCAACTTCTTGCCAATCACCGAAAGCGCCTGCCATCGCCAGGCAGTTTCGAAGAGACGTCATTTGCCCATGGTGACGGTACGGTGCAGACCGATATCGCGGGCATGAAGGTTGCCATCGTCATTTGCTATGAGTTCGAACTTCCGGAATCCGCGCGCGCAGCAGCGCAGGCTGGCGCAGAGCTTATTGTGGTCCCGACGGCCCTCATCGATGCCTGGCCGGTCGTGGCCGAACAGATGGTGCCGACCCGCGCGTTCGAAAATGGCATCTGGGTCGCCTATGCCAACCATGGCGGATGGGAAATGTCCTATCGCTATTTCGGCGGCAGCCGGATCGTGGCCCCGGACGGCAAGATCGTAGCGAAGGCCGGCCAGGGCGAAGAGCTGGTGACTGCTAGAGTGAGTTCTGCCGCCTGCCGCGCGGCACAAAAACGGCTGCCCTACCTGCGCGACTGCGTGAAACTTTGAGGGTCTCCAACCATGTTCAAGAACCCCTTTTCCGACGCAGAATTGGCACGCCGTGTCGATGCGGTTCGGCGCGAAATTGAAGCGCGCGACCTCGACCTTCTGCTCTTGTCCACACCCGAAAACATCTACTACCTCACCGGCCTCGACCATTGGGGCTACTTCGCCCCGCACATCCTCCTTGTACCGCTCGAAAGCGAGATGGTCCTCATCACCCGCGCAATGGAGCGCGTCACGATTGAGAACCAGGTTCGAAACGCGCTTTTCGAAGGACATTCCGACAGCGAGACCGCAGCCGACCTCGCCGTACGGCACCTGAAGGCCCGCCCAACGGCACAACGGCGGCAATCGGCCGCTTCGGAGGAAGCCGAAGCCGCGATCGAGGCACTACCTGGTAACCAGAGCCGCGTCGGGATCGAAACCTGGTCCGCGGGGCATTCGTACGGCTTCGGCTCCGCGCTTCGAGACCAGCTCGAAGATGTCGACTGGATCGATGTGACGGGCGTCGTGGATACTCTGCGCCACGTGAAATCACGCGAGGAGCAAGCAATCATGCGCGCTGCCGCCGTGGCCACTGACGCGGGTATGGAAGCCGCCATAGCAGCGATCCACGACGGCGCGAGAGAGCCCGATGTGGCCGCCGAATGTCTCGCGGCTATGACACGTGCGGGAGGCACGCCGCCGGGGTTTGGCCCATTCATCCGTCCCGATCACCGCATCGCCGAAGAGCATACGACCTGGGGCGATGGCACCTACAAGAGCGGCGAGCGCGTCATGCTCGAAATCGCAGGATGTGTCTCGCGCTACAACGCACCATCGGGCCGGCTGGTCCATATCGGCGCGATCCGCGATGAGGATGCCGTGATGGCGGAGATCGCCAAGCGTGCATTTCAGGGCATCATCGATGGCCTGAAACCCGGTGTCCGCGCACGCGATGTCTATGACTCGTGGCAGGCCGTGGTTGATGCGGCGGGCATGGAGCATTATCGCCGCCACCATTGCGGATACCTGGTCGGAATTGGGTTTCCGCCCAGCTGGACCGGCGGAAACAAAGTGACCGGTCTGCGCCACGATAGCGATCTCGAAATCCGCGAAGGCATGACCTTCCACGCCATGTCTTGGTTTACCGAGACCGGCCGGGGCGACTTTTTCGTGTCGAACTGCGTGCTTCTCGGACCGGACGGCGCCGAAGTTCTAACGAAAACGCCGATGGGTCCGACAGTCATCTGACCGGCTCGGCCGCGCCCGATACGGTCTGGAAATCCGAACTGTGATCCTTTATCCAAATCACTGACCCGAGCAATAAAGGCATTGCGCGCTGCTGCCTGGGCTGAGCGGAGCTGTCCCGTTCGACCGATACGAAGCAGTGCCTCGGTCTTCGCGCATCAAGGCTCCCGTTCACATATCAACCGGCGGCGTTTCGCCCGTGACATGAGGTGAGCCATGCTCAAAAACGATCAACTCGACGCCTGGGACCGTGAGAATTTCTTTCACCCGTCAACACACCTCGCGCAGCATGCGCGCGGGGATGCCCCCTCCCGGATCGTGACGGGCGGCAGCGGAAGCCATATCGAAGACCGCGACGGCAACCGCCTGCTCGACGCTTTTGCCGGGCTCTATTGCGTCAATGTCGGCTATGGTCGGCAGGAAATTGCCGAGGCGATCGCCGAACAGGCGCGCGAACTGGCCTATTACCACGCCTATGTTGGGCATGGGACCGAGGCATCGATCACGCTGGCGAAAATGGTGCTGGACCGAGCGCCGGACCATATGTCGAAGGTCTATTTCGGGCTCTCCGGCTCGGACGCCAACGAGACCAATGTTAAGCTCGTCTGGTACTACAACAATATCCTTGGCCGGCCGGAGAAGAAAAAGGTCATCTCGCGCTGGCGCGGATATCACGGCTCCGGCCTGATGACCGGCTCTCTGACCGGACTGGACCTCTTTCACAAGAAGTTCGACCTGCCTCTAGCGCAGGCCATTCACACCGAAGCGCCGTACTATTTCCGGCGCACCGATTTGAACCAGAGTGAGGCGGAGTTCGTGGCCCATTGCGCCGCGCAGCTTGAAGAGCTGATCGAGCGCGAAGGAGCCGACACCATTGCGGCCTTCATCGGCGAACCGGTTCTTGGAACAGGGGGTATCGTGCCTCCGCCCGACGGCTATTGGCAGGCGATCCAGGACGTCTTAGACAAGCACGACATTCTGCTCATCGCCGATGAGGTGGTGACCGGTTTCGGGCGCCTCGGTTCGATGTTCGGCTCTGATCACTATGCCATCCGACCTGACATCATCACCGTCGCCAAGGGCCTGACCTCGGCCTACGCGCCCCTGTCCGGCTCGATCGTCAGCGATCGGGTATGGTCGGTGCTGGAGCGGGGAACGGACGAAAACGGCCCCATCGGTCACGGCTGGACCTACTCCGCACACCCCATCGGCGCGGCAGCGGGTATCGCCAACTTGAAGTTGCTCGATGCGTTGGGTCTCATTGCAAATGCCGGTCAGGTCGGTACCTACCTGAACGCGGCGATGCATGAAGCACTGGGCGCACATCCCAATGTCGGCGACATTCGGGGCGAGGGCATGCTCTGCGCCGTCGAATTGGTGGCCGATCGGGAGATTAGGTCGTGGTTCGACCCGGCCGATAAAATCGGCCTCAATGTGGCCGCCAAACTCCTCAGCCGTGGCGTCATCGGCCGAGCCATGCCGCAGGGAGACATCATCGGATTTGCTCCGCCCTTTTGCTTGACCCGCGATGAGGCGGATGAAGTGGTGAGCAAGATGAGAGAGGCAGTGTGTGCCGTCTTGCCGGAATAACTGCCCGGGGGCTCGCGTAACGGCCAACGCATGTACCCAGACGTCAGATGGTTGGGATCCGGGAACTTCGTCTTGGCCTGGTGGAGCAGGTCGAGCGGACGCTGCCTCGAAGGCTCGCAGATCAAGGCTCCTATCAACTGGTCTTCTGGATTTGCAGGCAGGTGTACAAAAGCACTCACTAAAATCACCGGCGTATTTTTCTCGTTTCCCTGATTGGGTACGTATGAATAGGAGCGGCATTCGAGGATGGGTCGAATGGAAATTGATTTGTCGAGTTTGCCGGCAATTCGGCAGGATTTTCACCGTTTCCCCGAACTGGGTTTTCAGGAAGAGCAGACAAAGAAAAAGATTGCAGAGAACCTGCGCAGTCTGGGACTTGAGGTTCATGAGGGAGAGGGTGTGGTCGGCATCCTTCGCGCTGGACGAGGCAACCGGGCGATTGGATTGCGCGCAGATATGGATGCACTTCCGATCAATGAGAAAAGCATTCACGACTATCCGTCGCAAAATTTGGGAATCATGCATGCCTGTGGCCATGACGGGCATATGACCATGCTTTTGGGCGCTGCGCAGACCCTTGCCTCTGATCCCGGTTTTGACGGCACAGTGGTGTTTCTGTTCCAGCCGAACGAAGAACACGGGCTTGGTGCGCAAGCAATGATCGACGAAGGCGTTCTGGAGCGTTTTCCGGTTGAAGAGGTCTATGCGTTTCACAATCTGCCGGGTGCACCGATGGGTCAGGTATCGACTCGACCGGGCCTGATCTGTTCCTCGGAAAGCCTGTTTGAAATCACGATCCACGGACAGGGCGGCCATGCATCGATGCCCCAGGCCGGGCGGGACGCGATCACCATTGGCGCTGAGATGGTGCAATCGCTTCAAACGATCGTATCGCGCAAGCTCGCGCCCGGCGCGGGAGCCGTCGTTTCCGTGACCGAGTTTCTGACCGATGGGCAACGCAACGTCCTGCCCGGCGCGGCAACACTGAAGGGCGATGTGCGCACCCGAAGTCCGGAGGATCGTGAAACGATTGAGGCGCTTATGCGCCAGATGGTCGATGGCGTCGCGGCGGCGCACGGGGTTTCGGCTGATTTCGATTTCAACACCGAGTTCATCGAAACCATCAATGCCGGCGGTCCCACGAAAGCCGTAATCCGGGCCGCGCGGAAGGCAGGTCTCGACACGATACCCGACCGGCAGCCGATGAGTTTCTCGGAAGACTTTGCCCACTTCAGCGCTGCGGTTCCCGGCTGTTTTCTGCTGCTTGGCAATGGTGAGGCCGGCGCCCACGGCCGGCCGCTTCATTCGAACGACTACGACTTCAATGACGAATTACTGCCAATCGGCACTAGGCTGTGGACCGAGATTGTCCGCGATCGGCTGCCTGTCCGCGACGGTGCAGTCCGGTGACGATGTTTTCGTCGCGGATGGAGGAGTTCCGCCACCATTTGGCGGATGCCGACATAGATGTCGCGCTGATCACCGACGACGACAATGTCTACTATCTTACGGGTTACTACGACTATCTTCACATGGAGTTCGGGCGACCGACTATTCTTGCCGTATCCCGCGGTGGCGAGAGCCTGCTGATCACACCCACCATCGATTTCAACACCGCCAGAGCAGCGGCAAGGGTCGACCGGATCGCGCCGTGGAACGACGGGATGGGCGAGGAATGGCGCGCCGAACTGCCCGGCGCATTGAAGAGCGCCGGACGTATCGCCATCGAGCCGGACCACATGCCACCTCTTGTGCGCGCCGTCGTGGATGAGCTGGCCGATCCGGCAAGCCTGACCAGCGCGACACCGATCCTCGCCTCGATGCGGATGATCAAATCGGCGCAAGAGTTGCAGCTTGCGCGCCACGCCGGAGAAGTCGCGAATGCGATGATGAATGCGGGGCGTTCAGCTATCGGCGATGGCGTTGCGGAATACGAGGTCGCTCTTGCGACATCGCAGGCCGGGACAAGAAAGGCGGCGGAATTGCTGGCGGCTCACTATGACGATGCCGATATGTCGCCCAACACACATTTCCTGCAGATCATGGCCTCCGGCGATACCATCACGAAAACCCACCACCGCGCCACGACGCGGATCATGCGACATGGCGAACCGGTGTTCCTTTGCTTCTGCGGCATGACGAATTTCCACCGCTTCAAGTTGGGTTTCGACCGCACATTCTGGATCGGAGAGATTGAGGACAAATCCCAGGCGGACGTATACGAGGTCGCGCTGGCTAGCCAAAAGGCGGCGCTGGATGCGCTGCGCCCCGGAGTGACCGCGGAGAGCGTGCACGCCGCCTATGCCGAGGTTATTCAGGCCGCGGGTCATGACTATCCGTTCCGTTGCGGGCGCGCCACCGGATACAGCTTCCTGGAAAGCCCGCAGCTTGTAACAGGCGATGCCACCGTTCTTCAGCCCGGCATGGTGTTGGCCGTCGATGGTTCGGTCTCGACGAATTGCTTTCGCGCTCAGGTCGGCGACAGCGTTGTTATCACTGCGGACGGGTACGAGAGCGTTACAGAGCATCCGAAGAAACTGAATGAGGTCGTTCTCTGAGAGCCTGTCCGAAAAGTGTGGTTGGCTCGATTGTTGATAGAAGACGCGGAATGGGCGTTTTTCGAGCAGTTCATTGGAGCGATTGTTTCCGGTGTCAGTTCAGCGCCGGAGGCAATGGGGATGACATAGTGCGCGACTTCCGGGTCGATAAAAATTCGGCGAAAATCCTGCTCGATTGCCTTGTCAACCTGAAGCGTTATCAGGCAGAGCGTTGGCGTTCCCACCAATGGGACCAGCAAACTTGTATGACCTGATCACTACCCGATCCTCGGTAATTCCGGCGTAGTCCGCCTGTGCAGCATCTCTGGTCCGTCAGCGCGCAGGACGATGTTTTCCTCGTGCACCATGATCGTCCCCGGACGCCCTTCGGGGTCGACAAGGACGCTGGGTTCCAGTGTCAGCACCATTCCCTCGCGCAGCTCGGTGTTGTCCTTTGGGGTGAGCGAGGGCCATTCGGTCAATGTTAGCCCCAGCCCGTGCCCCAGACGGCCATCGCAAGGGGTAGCGCCCTGCGCTCGCAGTGCGCCTGTCAGGATTCGATGCAGATCGGCGGCGGCCATGCCCGGGCGCAGCTCTTGCAGGGCGGTTTCCGTGGCGGCAAACAGGGCCTCGTGGGCGCGATGCGCCGTCGTATCGACTGCACCAATCGCAAAATTCCGGTCGAAATCGCAAAAATATCCGTCGCGCACCGCACCGGTGTCGAGCATCAGAACATCGCCGGGCTTTAGCGGAGTATCATCGGCGGGCGAGATGACGTCACCATACCCGGCCTGACCCGCGCCGCCCGCCATATAGCTGACCCAATCTGCCCCGGCTCCCAGCAGCACAATCTGTAAGTCTCGGAACACCTGATCCAATGGTGTGCCAACAGCGACAACGTCGGAGACCCGGTCAAAGGCGACGTCGGCAATACCGCAAATCGCACGGATTTTGCCAATCTCGGCCTCGGATTTGATCTCACGCACCCGCTGGACGGTCTCGGTGGCGTCAACGAACTGTCGCGGCGCGATTTGGTCGGTCACTCGCGCAAAATCACCCAGAGGCATCCGCAGGTGAGTCTCAAGGCCCAAGGCCACGCCGATGCGTCCCTGTTCCGGCACAACAGAGCCCAATGTGTCAGCCAGAAGGCTGACGCCATCGTCCACCGGATCGGGCGCATTCCAGGTGCGGATTTCACTGATCCATGTACGCCCCATCAGATCGGCGCCAATGCAGGGAATAACCGCGACGGGTGCGCCACGGGCGGGTAGGACAACGAACCACGGACGGGCCGGGCTTTCCCAGAACCGCGTCAGGAAGCCTGTCACATAGAACACATCCGCGGGCGTGGTGAGCAAAAGAGCGTCCTGATTCCGGTCTTGCATCGCGGCCTGCAACGCAGCGGTTCGGCGGCGGTATTCTTTGGCGGGAAAGACCAGCGACCCGTTAGACAACTTCTGGTCCTTCGCTGAGGATCACAAGAGCGCGGTGCTCGGGGCCAAGAGTGACGACGCCGGACAACAGCGCGGCGATCCCCGCGACGCCCGACGGCGTGCTCTGCAGTCCGTATTGAGCCAATTTGGAAACTGTTTCGGCGGCGTCCTGCTCGGTGATGGTGACAAATAGATCAGCGTCACTGGATAGTCCGGCCAGCGCGATCATTGACGGTGTTTTACAATCCAGCCGGCCCATGTTCGACACCGGCCCCTCGGTTGTTACCAGTGCGCCGGCGCGAATGCTTTCGATTAGGGCGGGGGCGGCCTCGGGTTCGACGACGATGATCGTCGGCACATCACCCCAGACCGCCCGGGCATGGGACGCAACAGCCGCCGCCAACCCGCCAACTCCGGCCTGCAAAACGATATGTGTGGGCGCGGAATCGATCTGCGCGGCAGTTTCGGCAGCAAGCTGAAGATAACCTTCCATGACATGCACGGGCATCTCCTCATAGCCTGGCCACGAACTATCTGACAGCAAGGTGCCAGACGTATCGGTGGCGGTCGCTGCGGCGGCCATGCTCTCTTCATAGTTGGCCCCGGCGCGCACAACCTCGGCGCCGGTGGCGCGAAGCCGTTCGGCAAAGGCTTCGGGGACGGTGTTTGCCAGATAGATCACGGCCTTGGCCCCAAAAACCCGTGCCCCGGCGGCGACGGACAACCCATGATTGCCGGCGCTCGCCGTGACGAATGTGCGCCCGTCAAGCGCGGTAGCCCAATCCTCCGGTTCGGTGCCTTGCTTGGCATTTGCGGCCTCGCGGGCGATGGCAAAGGCGGCCCCCAGCGCCTTGAAACTGCCCAGCCCCATGCGGCCACGCTCGTCCTTAATGTGCAGCCGCGCGATGTTAAGCTCTGCCGCCAGATCGGCCTGATCCAACAAGGGCGTTTCACCATGGGCCGGACATTGCGCCAAAAGCTGCCCGACGGCACCCGCATCGCTTAGCGGTCGTGTACCGCTATCGGGCAGTCCGGTGCCACGAAACGGGTTCTTCAAAATCTCGGACATGCTGGCCCCTTCTCTGTTTTGCCAAAGATAAACAAGTCAAACAGGAATGTTGGGTCAAATTGACGCCGCCCGAAGCGCGGTCATGCGCCTCGAACGCTGTAGGAATCAAACTGGCCGAAATCTAATGAGTAACGGGCCGCTGCGAGTTCGATTTATTGGGGTGCCTCAACTCCAAGACAAACCCCTTACTCTTGCGAAAAGCCCGAATTAACGGCAGCGTCAGGTCAACACCATTTCGGCCAATTGTAGTTGTTCTCCGCGCCTCGTTTGTCTGTCCGGGCTGCGGCGAAATTGCAGTCTTGGGTTGAGCCAGTTCGGCACTCACGAACGACCGGTTCGGTGATATGCGCTGTATCGGCCAGCAAATGTTGCGTCAGCGAAGCTCAGAAATCGAATGTCGCAAAAATCCGCACCGCGGACATATCCAGGGTCCACAATTCGCCCACGCAGTGAACGTCCTGGAGCAGACGCTCAACTACGTCTTCTATTGAATATGTCCACGATCGCGCATCAGTCGGTCCGCACGGTTTTGAGCGTCGGCCAGTGCGGAACCCACGCTTTTTGCACCTTGCAGCATATCGTGCATTTCGGTTCCGATGATCTCGATCAGATCGGTGATTTCCGGCACGGGGGGGCGGGGCCAGTATTGCAGGATTCCGGCCCGAGCCATGCCGTCGACAATTGAGACAACGGGCGACACGCGCCGGACAGTCGGGTCCATGCTAACGCTGAAGCGCGGCGTCACCAGGCTGCCGTTTTCAATGTAGAGCTTGATCGTTTCAGGAGACGTCAGAGATTTGAGCGCTTCCCAGACCGGGCCCACGCGATCCTCCGCGATGTTCGAGGGGATGGCCAAGGCGTATCCGCCAACCGGCGCGATCGGCTTGCCGCCCGGCCCGTAGGGATGTGGAAGAAAGTCGGTAACGCCATAGGCCGGCGAGGTTTCGTTCAATTCGAAAAGCGGGGCTAGAAGGGTGGCGCAATAGGCCATCGCCGCTTCGCCTTCGGCGTAGGCGCGCGCGCGTTCGTACCAGGACATCGACAAGATCGACACCGGCGAGAAGTCCAACAATTCGCGCAGATATTCGGCAGTGGCAATCGCCTCGTCGGTGTCCAGCATGGGGCGCAAGTCCTCGCCCTCGGGCCATTCGGCATCGAAGTCGTCACCTATTCTCGCAAGGTTCAAAAAAGGCCGCCCCATGGCCCCCATGACAAACATGAAGGTGTGCCCCAGAGGCGTTCCCCGTGCCGCGTTCCAGGCAATGCCCGAGCGTCCCTGCGCCCGGTTGTGCAACCGTCGCGCTGTTTCCAGCGTTTCAGAGATCGTGAATGGCAGGCCGACTCCTGCCGCGTTACACAAGTCACGGCGAACACAAAGCAGTTCTGGCGTGGTCTGCACGGGCAGTCCGTACTGAACGCCACGATAGCGCGCGGATGCTAAGGCAACTTGATGAAAATCGGCAAGATCGACACTGCTCTCTTGCAGCATGTCGTTGATGGGCAGCAGCACTTGTTTTTCGGCAAGCTCGCCAAACCACGGCAAATCGCAGGCGATCAAGTCATAGCGCGAGGTTTTCAGCCGCGCGTTGCTCAAGATTTCATCCCGCAAGCGGTCGATCGACAGCGCGCGGCTATTGATGCCCACGCCAAACAACTCCTCGAACTGGCGCTTTAGAACATTCATCGCCATGAACGTCGGATCTGCATGTACGAGAACACGCAGTTCATTCTGAAGGTCCAGCTTCGACTGCATCGGCGTTGGCGGCGGGATCGTCTGGCTGTCGCTGTAGGAGGAACCGAAGAAATAGCCGCCGATGTCACCGCTGACGGCCGACCTGATCCCCAAAGTGGAACTGATCGTTCCCCGCACGCGGCGGGCGTACTCCTGCCACTCGCTCAGCAGTTTGTCCGAAGGATGCAGCGAGAAACTCTTGCCCGTCTTCGTGCGCGGGCGGCGGATTAAGAGCCCGCGTTCCTCGATGGCAGCAATCGCGCGAATGGCAGTGCCATAGCTCAGGCCGCTGGCATCGGCCAGGATGCTGGTAGTGGTCTGATTGCCTTGCAGATGATTGCGCAGAAGCGTCGTGATCAGTCGTGTTTCGTCATAGCCGCGCTTCAGGCTTAAAACCTGATCGGCTTCGGTTCCAAGGGCGTCGATGAAATCGAGGAAGCGTAAAAACTCCTCGCCGGAAATCCCCCTCGCGATCGGAGTATCCCCGCTTTCAAAAGGGCCTTCCGGATTTGCATGCGGGCGCCCCCGTTGCAGACTCATGACCTCTCTTAGGGCTTCCGGCAGTTCTGCTATGGTCCGACCCTCCTCGTGGCAGGGTCAGACTAGGTCCATTTTGGACATTCTTCCAGTTTCGCGGGGCTAACCCGATGGCCGTCGCAGAGCTGCGATCTTGTCCGCCAATACCCCGCGTCGTCGGTCGACGTCTGTCAGAAGCTGATGTCTTCGTTGTCGCTCATCAAAAATCCGGCTCCCGGTTTGGAACATGATGACGACCAGAAGAAGGATACCAAGGTAGAGCTGGACCATGAAGGCAGGGGTCACGTTGAAGACAAGCCCGGTGTTCAGGAAGTTGACGGTCAGTGTTCCGATGGCTGCGCCGATGACCCCGCCTTTGCCGCCAAGGATCGAAACGCCTCCGATAAAGGCGGCCACTGTACCTGCCAGTAGCAAGTATTGAAGCCCAAGCGCCTGCGCTGTGCCTGAGCGAAGGCCGATTATCACCCCGCCAAGTCCAGCGCAGAAGCCAGAGATTGCGAAGACGATGATCATCGGGCGTTGAAGCGAGATGCCTGAGGCCAACGCCTCTTTTCGGGCACCACCGATGGCATAGATCTCGCGACCATAGCGGGTGAAGGTCATGAACAGGCCCACGACGATGAACATCGCGATCACCAGAAGCGAGGCGGGCGAGAAATAGCCCAGCATCTTAGTCGAGATAAAGTCGGGGATGCGGAAATCGGTCAGCATCACCGTCTTCTCTTCGGCCGCGAACAGCGCCACACCGCGTAGCAACATGAGAGTACCCACAGTTAGGACAATGGCTCGAATCCTTAGATAGGCGATGAAATAGCCCTGGATGATGCCGATTGTGGTCGAGATAGCGAGCGCGATCAGAAGGGCGTTCACCGCGCCAAGGCTGTCGGTGAAGCGCACCGTGATGACTGCCGAAAGCGCCGCGTTTGAACCAATGGAAAGGTCGATCTCGCCTGCAATGATGCAGAGCGTCAGGGCCAGCCCGACAAGGCCCAGGACGGCAAAGCGCTCCATAATGGCGAATCCGGTCCGATGGGTGAAAAACAACGGCTCGGTAATCGCGAAGAAAGTATAGACGCTTACCGCCAGCAGGATCGCGAAGCTCAAATCGGGGTTCTCAGTGACCCAGTTTTTGATGCGTTCCATTGAGTCCTCCTATTCCACGGCGCGGCTGCCACGGCGGACAAGGGCAAAGACAATGATCGAGAAAACGATCATCAACCCGACGGCCAGAACCCGCGCGCCGGAGTTGAAGCCGTTCAGCACCATCATGTTGTCGATGCTGGAAATGAAGATCGCTGCCAGCGAGGTGCGCAACGTCGAGCCATAGCCGCCCATGATAGAATTGCCGCCGACCATGACGATGGCGATCACCATGATTGTCATGTCACCAGAGGATCCAAATTCGGAGGAGAAATAGTTGACGTGGGCTGACGAGACCTGGCCGGAAAAGGCAATCGCAACGAAGGCGGCACATACCGATGCGATGATGCAGCACTTGATGGCCATGCCGAAGTTTTCATGTCCTGTGGCTCGGCCAGCCGCGCGGTTGGCGCCGACCAGATAGACCTTACGGCCGAAGGTGGTGTAGCGCAGGGTCAACTCGGCCACGACAGCGATGATGATGAAAGCGACGGTGATATTGGGAATGTCCCCGATAAACGAACCGGTGCCCAGCCATTCCGCCCCATGTGGGCGGCGGTAACTGACGACAAGGTTGTCCGACCACCACGAGCCAATGCCGAAGAACAGGCCCGCCGCCCCGAGAGTGACAACGATGGGATTGCCGCCAAGACCAATGAGTGCGCCCTGAAGTGCACCTGCAATAGTGGCAATGACCATCGTGGCGGCAAAGGCGACAAGAAATGTCATCGTCAGCGACCATGGGGTCGGATCGGCTCCGGCGGCGCCCCATTGGTTCCAGCCGGCGCTCATAAGCGTTGCGAAACAGATGATGGACAGGGCGGCGATTTCTTTCATCGACAAGAGGAAGAAGTTGCCCGACAGCGTAACGAAGGTCAGCCCAATGGCCATGATGCCCACAAGCGCCGCATCGCGGATGATCGTCTTGACGTTGAACCAAGTCAGGAAGTCATCTGTGAACACGGCGCCCGCGACGAAGACGATCAGGAACAAGCAGACCATAGCGATGACCAGCGGCGAATAGTCCCGCTGGATGCGTTGGATGATGTTGAGATCGTTACTGTTGTTCAGGGTTGCGTCGGTCATGAGGCTTTTTCCGACACGGCGATGCCTGCTTCGTGGAAGGGGTCGGTGATCTGTTCCAAAATGTTGGCCGAGGTCATGTCCTCAAGCGCCAGTTCGCCAATCTGGACGCCGCGATAAAAGCTGACGATCCGGTCGGGCAGGTTGGTGATTTCCTGAATGTCGGTCGAGGCGACGACGATAGCGGCCCCTTGATCGGCCAGATCGCGCAGGATCTGATAAATCTCGGCGCGCGCGCCGACGTCAACGCCGCGCGTCGGTTCGTTCACCAGAATGATTTCGGGCGAGATTGATAGCCACTTGCCAAGTGCGACCTTCTGCTGGTTACCGCCCGACAGAACCCCCGCCTCCTGTGGCAGGCGTTTCGGATCGACCGTGAATTTGATCGCGTTTTCGGTAGTGGCGGCGCGCTCTTTCGCGCCGTTCAGAAACCCATGGTTCGAGATCGTTTCCAGCGAGGGCGCCGACAGGTTCTCAATGATCGGGCGGCCCAAAAACAGCCCGTCATGTTTGCGGTCTTCCGAGCAATATGCGATGCCGCGCTGGATGGAGTCTTTCGGTCGGGTGGGCAGGAAATCCTCACCTTTATAGGTCAAGCTGCCGCCGCGCGTTTTGGTCGAACCCGCCATAGCGCCCAAGATCTCCGATGTTCCCGAGCCCAATTGACCGGCAAGGCCCAGGATTTCACCTTGATAGACGTCGAAACTGATGGGTTCGATGATCCCATCTGGCCAGAGATTGCGAACTTGTAGGACCGGCTCGTCCCGCGTGATGGGCCTCCGCACGGGATACATATCGCCCAGTTCAAACCCCAGCATCATTTCGACCAGCGCGTTCACGTCCATGTCTGCTGCCCTGCGAGGCGGCTGGCTTTCCCCGTCGCGCAGCACTGTGATGCGGTCGCAAATTTTGAAGATTTCATCCATCCGGTGGCTGACATAGATCACGGATTTACCGTTTTCTTTCAGCCGGTTGACCATATCCAGGATGCGGATCGAGTCCGTTTCCCCAAGGGCTGCGGTCGGCTCATCTAGGATCAACACCTGCGGATTGTGCGCGATCAGCCGCGCGACCTCGACCAGATGCTGTTCACCAACCGACAACCGCGTCGTGGACCGCAAGGGGTCGATATGCCCAAGACCGACTTCTTCGAGAAACGGCTTGGCCATCCTGGCAAGCGTCTTGCGCGACGCCATTTGCGGCACGCCATCACCGGCCAGAAAGATGTTCTCGGCAACACTCATCGTCGGGATCAGGCTCAGTTCCTGTTGGGCGATCGAGATGCCTTCGTGCTCAGCAGCCGTTGGGCTGGGGAAGTGGCGAACCGCGCCGTCATAGAAATACTCGCCGGAAAAGCCCGTATCGAAACCGCCGATGATCTTGACCATGGTGGACTTGCCGGCCCCGTTTTCGCCAACCAGCCCCATGACCTCGCCACGGCCGATTTCGAAGTTTGCATTCTTTAATGCCTGGATCGCACCATAGTGACGGCTGATATCGGTAAGCCGAAGCAGCGGTTCGTCCGCCATGGACCTCTCCCTGATCCGGATTGGATATTATTGTTCTTAATTGAAAAAGGGCGCCCTGGCTGTGCGGGCGCCCTTTTATTTGTTTGGCTTAGCCGCCCCAGGCGCCCGAGCAAAGCTCGTCGATGCCATAGAGCTTGCCGTCAAAGCCGCGCAGCGCGACCGTTTCCATGTTGGTGGCGGTGACAGCGGGGTTCGGCGTGAAGTTGATATAATTCTCCAGCTCCCCGGTCTCGAGGTATTCCTCCACCATGGCGATGGCAAGCTGACCCTCGTGGAGCGGCGACTGAAGCGTCGTGCCGAACTGCTTGCCTTCCTCGATCAACTGCTTGTCGCCGTTGCAGACGGTGCCGACGGCGATCACATCTTCTCCCATTTTGTAGCCCGCTTCTTCCAGCGCCTTGATGCCGCCGGTGAGAATCGCGTCGTCCATGCCGTAGACGAAGTGGATGCCCTCGTCGCGCAGCGAAGCTATGGCCTTGGCAGCGCCCTTGTAACCGTTCGCCTGGCCGAAACCTTCGTCTACGTCGCCGATGATGGTCAGATCAGACCCCGCAATGGCTTCGTTGAAGGCATTGATCGAAAGCCCATAGCCGCCATAGCTGTGCGGATAGGACAGGACCAGAACGTTATAGCCCTCGCCTCCGGCTGCTTTCTTTGCAGCGGCAGCTTCGCGCATCATGTATCCTGCATTTCGGGCGCGCAGGCGGTCATCGGGGCCCGCGTAACCAAAGATGTACTGCTCGTCTTGTTCGTTCGGGAGCTGGTTGATCTTCAGAACGGGCACTCCTGTTTTGGCCAGAGCCCGAAGGCTGCCAAGGCCCGCAACTGCATCCGAGGGCCACCAGATGAAGACGTCAGGCAGCACGCCCGCGGCCAGAACCTGTTGCACCTGCTGGTCCTGCTCAGCTTGGTTGAATTGGTTTTCGAAGACCTGGATGTCGAAGCCCTTGAGTTCGGCCGTATCCTTAATGCCCTTGATGAAGCGCCCGATATAGGCTTCTCCGGCTGGGCCGTTGAATGAAATGATTGACGGTTTGTCCTGTGCGAACGAAGCGGTGGTCATGGCGCCAATCGCCAAAGCCCCAATGACCATGCCGCGCATGATCTTTCCCAAATAGGTCATTGCGTCTCCTCCCTCTTGGATTTTAGACGATTCTACGTATTCGTCGGCGGCATCGTCTCAAATTTGTGCGGAGCGAAGATGAGCAATTTGGTCGAGTTTGGATGAATTACGTCCAAGTTGGACGAAATCTATATGTGCAGCCTTAGTGGGCAAGTGCATGTTTCGACAAAATCAACATGCATCTGCGCCTTGGGAGGGTTCACATATGAATACGCAACGTTTGGCAGGGAAGAACATCCTGATCACAGGTGCTGCGCAGGGCATGGGGGCCGCGAACGCAAAGCACTTCGCCGCGCAGGGTGCAAACGTCTGTATTGGCGACATAAATCTGGAAGGTGTCGAAGGCGTAGCCGCCGAGATCAACGCCGCCGGCAATGGTAGGGCGGTCGCCGTCAAGATGGATGTGACCAACCGCGCTGACAACGCCGCCGCCGTTGCCGCAACGGTCGAAGCCTTCGGATCTATCAACGTGGCAAACCTGAACGCCGGTGTGAACAAGCCCAGAATGTTCATGGACATCGACGAGGAGAATTGGGACTTCATCATGAACATCAACGCCAAGGGCGTTCTTCTGGGGATGCAGGAAGCGGCGCGCCAGATGATCGCCCAAGGCCCGATGGATGACCATCCCTACAAGCTGATTCCCGTCGGCTCGATCCTGTCGCGCGCCGCCTTCAAGGACGTTATTCCCTATTCCTGTTCCAAGCACGCCGTTCTGGCCATGGTTACGGGCGGCGCCAAGGCGCTTTGGGAACACAAGATCACCGTCAACAGCTATGGCCCCGGCGTGGTGCATACCGAATTGTGGAAGCAGCTCGACAAGGATCTTGTCGAGATCGGCATGTTCGAAAAAGAGGGCGAGTCACTCGAATCCCTCCGCGAGAGCATGATCCTGATGCAGAAGCTTTCGACGCCCGAAGACGTGATGGGAACGGCTGCGTTCCTGTGCTCAGACGAAAGCGATTACATGACCGGCCAGTTGATGATGATCGACGGCGGCATCGTCATGCAGTGACCGCAATGCGTTGTGAATTCCGTTCGCTGCCAGTGACAAAGAAGGATTACCACCATGGACGCTCTGATGCCGAATGTCCTGACGCCTCAGGACCTTGAACCGAACTGGAAATGGGAAGGGCGCCTTCCTGCCTGGGGTCACACCTCGGTTGATTTCGAGCGTCGCGTCGATCACGACCGGTTGCGGCGTTATCGCCTTTCGCGTACGCGGCAGGCCCTGCAAGCCTCGAACGCGGGTACGCTTCTGTTGTTTGACGTAAACAACATCCGGTATGTCTCGGCCACCAAGATCGGCGAATGGGAGCGGGACAAGATGTGCCGCTTCTGTCTTCTGACCGGCGACGACAGCCCCTATGTCTGGGATTTCGGCTCGGCCGCCGTGCATCACCAGAAGTACTCCGACTGGCTGGAACCCGATCACTGCCTGGCCGGCGTCGTCGGGATGCGCGGCACCATCCCGCCCGAGTTCGGGTTGATGCGGAAGTATGCCAAGCAAATAGCGGGTCTGATCCGCGATGCGGGCATGGCCGACATGCCAGTTGGCGTGGATTACGCCGAAACCGCCATGTTTCACGCGCTGCAGGAAGAAGGCATCAACGTCGTCGACGGCCAGCAGATCATGCTGGCGGCGCGCGAAATCAAGAACTGGGACGAGATCCAGCTTCTGACGCAGGCGGCCTCGATGGTCGATGGCGTCTATCATATGATCTACGAGGAACTGAAACCGGGGGTGCGCGAAGCCGACATCGTCGCTTTGTCAAACAAGATGCTCTACGAGATGGGCAGCGACGATGTGGAGGCGATCAACGCGATCTCGGGAGAGCGCTGCAACCCCCATCCCCACAATTTCACCGACCGGCTGATCCGTCCGGGCGATCAGGCGTTCTTCGATATTCTCCAGTCTTATCAGGGCTATCGCACCTGCTATTACCGCACCTTCAACGTCGGACGCGCCACGCCTGTTCAGAACGACGCCTATGTGAAATGTCGCGAGTGGCTGGATGCCTCGATCCAGATGATCAAACCCGGTGTGACCACGGACAAGGTGGCCGAGGTCTGGCCGACCGCCGAGTCGATCGGCTTTCCGAACGAGGATGCGGCCTTCGGTCTGCAATTCGGGCACGGACTTGGCCTTGCGCTGCACGAACGGCCGATCATCAGCCGCGCGGTCAGCCTCGATCATCCGATGGAGATTAAGACCGGCATGGTCTTCGCGCTGGAAACCTATTGTCCGGCGGCCGACGGCTATTCGGCAGCGCGGATCGAGGAGGAGGTCGTCGTGACCGACACCGGTTGCGAGGTGATCAGTCTATTCCCTGCGGAAGAGCTTCCGATCGCCAATCGGTATTGAGATCACGGCACCATGGCCGGGAAACCGAAAAACAATACCGAGGACTACCTGCGGATGTACCGCCAAATGGTGCGCATCCGCACATTCGAAGATAACGCCAACCAGTTGTACCTCGACGCCAAGATGCCGGGCCTGACGCATATGTATTCGGGCGAGGAAGCTGTTGCCGTCGGCATTTGCGAGGCGCTGAAAGTCACCGACAAGATCACCTCAACCCACCGTGGCCACGGCCATTGCGTGGCTAAGGGGGCCGCGTTCAAGGAGATGTTCTGCGAACTTCTGGGCAAGGAAGAAGGCTATTGCCGTGGCAAGGGCGGAAGCATGCATATCGCCGATCAGTCGAACGGAAATCTCGGTGCCAACGCCATTGTTGGCGGTTCCATGGGCATCGCCACCGGTTCGGCGCTCCGCGCCAAAATGCAGGGGTCCGAGGATGTCACCCTCTGTTTCTTTGGTGACGGTGCCACGGCGCAGGGCCTGATGTACGAGGTCATGAACATGGCGGCACTCTGGCGGTTGCCGGTCATTTATGCGTGCGAGAACAACGGTTATTCCGAATACACCAGGACCGACGAGATCGCGGCAGGCAAGATCACCGACCGCGCAAGAGCGTTCGGGATCGAAGCCCATGAAGTGGACGGGCAGGACGTTCTGGCGGTCAACACCTTGGCCACCGATCTCGTCGCCCGCGCGCGAAAAGGCGAAGGGCCGTTCTTCATCGAACTGGAAACCTACCGCTACCACGGTCACCACGTGGGCGACATCAACCGCGCCTATTACCGCGCGAAAGAAGAAGAGGCCGACTGGAAGACGAACCGCGATCCGATCACGTTGTTCGGTGACTGGCTGAAAAAGGAAGGTGTCGCAAGCGCGGATGATCTGGCCAAACTTCGCGAAGGCATTGCGGCCGAGGCCGCCGACGCGGTGGCCTATGCGCTGCAGGCACCATACCCCGACGGCGCAGAAGTCGATGCCCATGTCTTCAAGGATGCATCGTGACTCGGTCGATCACGCTTTCGCAGGCGGTCAACGAAGCCATCGCCGAGGAAATGCGCCGCGATGACGCTGTATTCCTAATCGGCGAGGATGTGGCCGAGGCAGGAACGCCTTTCAAAGTCACCAGCGGGCTGGTCGAGGAGTTCGGTACTGGTCGTGTGATCGACACACCGATTGCCGAACCTGGCTTCATGGGGCTGGCTGTGGGCGCCGCGATGACCGGTGCGCGGCCCATCGTCGATCTGATGTTCGGGGACTTCCTGTTTCTTGTGATGGATCAGCTTTGCAACCAGGCGGCAAAGACGCACTATATGTCTGGAGGCAAGCTAAACGTGCCCCTGGTCCTGCGCACCAATCTGGGCGCGACCCGGCGGTCGGCGGCCCAACACAGTCAAAGCCTGCACGCGTTGGTCGCCCATATTCCGGGGTTGAAAGTGGCCATGCCGTCTTCGGCCTACGAGGCCAAGGGGCTGATGAAAACCGCCATCCGGGACGACAACCCGGTGGTGATCTTCGAAGACAAGCTGATGTACCAGGACAAGGCCCCGGTGCCGGAGGAGGAGCTCCTGATCCCCTTCGGTGTGGCAAATATCCTGCGGGAAGGCAGTGATGTGACGCTGATCGGCACTTCCTCGATGCGGCAGGTTTGCGAAGGCGCGGCAAAGGTGTTGGAGGCAGACGGCATCAGCGCCGAGGTGATCGACCCCCGCACCATCTCGCCGTTGGACGAGGCGACCATCCTGGAGAGTGTCAAGAAAACCTCACGCGCCATTGTGGTCGACGAGGGTCACCAAAACTTCGGGACCACGGCCGAGATCGCAGCCCGCATCAGCGAAAAAGCTTTCTACCATCTCGACGCGCCTGTCATTCGCATGGGCGCAATGGATGTGCCCGTGCCATTCAGCCCGGTGCTGGAAGACTTGACGGTGCCGACGCCCGAAGGTGTGGCCGACAAAGCTCGCAAGATCGCGGGCGGTGAGTTGATCCATGCCCTATGAAGTGAAGATGCCACAACTGGGCATGAACCAGGACAGCGCCGTCATCGTCTCGTGGCTGAAGTCGACAGGCGAAAAAGTTGCCAAGGGCGAAGCGATCTTCGAGGTCGAAACCGACAAGGCCACCATGGAGGTCGAAGCCGCAACTGACGGTTTTCTTGCGGGGATCGTGGCGCACGAAGGTGACGATGTGCCGGTCGGCGATCTGATCGCACTTATCGTGGACAGCGACGGCGAGGTTGGGAACCACCAGAACGGCACAGCTGCAGCTTTCGAGCCAGAGCAAACGCCGGAACCGCCTGCCGAACCGGGACAGGCGGCAAAGGCAACAGACGAAACGCTACCTCCGCAAGTCTCGACCAAGGTTCTTGCCTCCCCCCTTGCCAAGCGGCTTGCGGGCGAGCGCAGGATCAATCTTGAAAATCTAAGGTCTCAGGGTGTTGTCGAACCGATCCACGCCGCCGACCTTCCGGGCGCAGAAACCGGTGGCCAGTCGCAGCTTTTCGCCGCGGTTGACGGCGAAGCAGTGGACGCTCTCTTGTCACGCTCCGAAAATGCCGACCGCACGATGCTGTTCGTGGCATTCGCCGCCGGTGCGTGTCGCGCGGTGCTCGCCACCAACGAGGTGGCAATTCAGAGCATCTTCCTGGACGGCACGTGCACCATCCATGCGAACCCCGACCGGGGTGGCACCGGAAACGCCACGGCACCGGCACTCTCTCTGATCGATCTTTGCGACACCCGGCTTGGTGGTTATTCGCCAGCTAGCGGCGGCATCACCTTGGCCATGGCAAAGGACGGCGCGGGCTATGCGCTCACGCTCTCGTTCAGCGAAAGCACCCTGCCGCTGGCCACTGCCATCGCACTCCTCGACGCCGTCGCGGCAAGGGTCGAAGATCCTATCCGCCAGCTTTTGTGAGTGACGAACATGGCCGATTATCTGAACAAGCTTTATATCGGCGGCGCTTGGTGCGATGCCTCGGACGGGGCTACCTTCGAGGTTTTGAACCCCGCCGATGAAACCTCACTGACCCGCGTTGCCTCGGGCACGGTCGAGGATGCCATGGCTTGCCTTGATGCCGCCGAGGCTGCTTTCGCCCCCTGGGCCGCAAAAACTCCGCGCGAGAGAGGCGAGATCTTGCGCCGGGCTTTCGAGATAGTCACCGCTCGAATGGACGACATCGCGCGCCTGATCACGCTGGAAAACGGTAAGGCCAGAGCCGACGCCATGGGCGAGGCGAACTACGCCGCCGAATTCTTCCGCTGGTATGCTGAAGAAGCCGTCCGCGCCGAGGGGCACCTGGGCCATGCTCCCGCAACCGGCGCGCGGGTTCTGGTGCATCAGAAACCGGCGGGCATTTCGGTGCTGATCACGCCCTGGAACTATCCCGCCGCAATGGGCACTAGAAAGATTGGGCCGGCCTTGGCGGCAGGGTGTCCGGTGGTGGTGAAACCCGCCTCGGAAACGCCGCTGACCATGCTGGCGCTGGCCGATATCCTGGAAGAAGCAGGCGTGCCGCCTGGCGTGGTCAACGTGCTGCCGTCCCGATCCTCGGGCGCTGTCGTCGGCGAGATGCTGGCCGATCCCCGCGTGCGGGTCGTCAGCTTCACCGGTTCGACCGAAGTGGGCCGGAAATTGTTGCACGCCGCAGCCGACAAAATCGTCAAACCGGCGATGGAACTGGGCGGTAACGCGCCTTTCATCGTCATGAAGGACGCCGATATCGAAGCCGCCGCCGATGGCTTGATGGTCGCCAAAATGCGCAACCTAGGCGAGGCCTGCACAGCCGCCAATCGCGTCTATGTGCACAAGGATGTGGAATCGACCTTTGTCGAAAGCTTCACGGCCAAAATGGCCGCCCTGAAGATGGGCAACGGTTTGGAACCGGACGTCGACGTGGGCCCGCTGGTCAATGCGGATACCCGCGACAAGGTGGATCATTTCGTGCGCGACGCGGTTGCCAAAGGCGCCAATGTTGTCCTTGGGGGTGTGCGGCCAAATGGCGCTGGCTTCTATTACCCGCCAACGGTTCTGACCAATGTTCCAGACAGTGCGGAGTGTCTGCACGACGAGATCTTCGGTCCCGTTGCCGCCATCGAATCCTTCGGCGATGGCGACGACATTATCGCCCGGGCCAATGACACGGAATATGGGCTGGTGGCCTACCTTTATTCCGGTGATATGCGACAGGGCATGGCACTCGCGGAACAGTTGGATTTCGGCATGATCGGCCTAAACAGGGGGCTCGTATCCGACCCGTCCGCTCCGTTTGGCGGGGTCAAGCAATCCGGTCTTGGCCGGGAAGGCGGCAAGGAGGGGCTTCGCGAGTTCCAGGAAACCCAATACATCTCGACCGAGTGGTAAGATGTCAGCCATCGCCAGCCCTTCTGTCCGAAAACTCGCAGGTGACATGGGCATCGATGTCGACGTCCTTGCCCGCCAGTTGGGGCGCGAAACCATCGCACGCGAGGATGTGCTAGGGCAAACCGCGACGGCAACGCCGGTTGGCGCCACGCAGTGTTGGGACGTGGATCACAGCCAGTGGGGGCCGTTCACAAAAGAGACGCTGAGCCGTCCGGCGAAAGTCGCCGCCGCCAACCTTACTGCCGCGCACCATCTGATCCCGTCTGTAACCCACCATGACAGCGCCGACGTCACTCGACTTGATGCAACGCGTGCAGCGCTAAAGGCCGAAGGCAAAAACACCACCGCCCTTGCGTTTCACGTGGCCGTCCTTGCCCGCTGCCTTAAAGAGTTTCCGCGTTTCAACGCCTCTCTCTCGGCGGATGGCAATTCCCTGATCCTGAAAAACTATATCCACATCGGCATAGCCGTTGACGCGCCTCATGGCCTTTCGGTTCCGGTGATCCGCGACGCCGATCGCCTGCGAATTCCCGAAGTTTCATCGACACTCCGCGACCTGGCCACCCGTGCCCGAGCCCGCAAGATTCGCCCACAGGATATGGGCGGAGCCTCCATGACGATCACCAATCTCGGCAGCATCGGCGGCGAGGCTTTCACGCCCATCGTGAACCCACCCGAAGTGGCCATCCTCGGTATCACCCGTACCGAGATACGTCCGCGATGGACGGGGGAGGCTTTCGTTCCCGCTCCCATGGTTCCGCTTGACCTCAGTTATGACCACAGGGTCATCAATGGCGCCGATGCCGCTCGATTCCTCAGACGATACTGCGACTTGCTTTCTCATCCCGACGTCTTACTCCTTGAATAGGCTACGGATGCGTTGTTTTTGGCCGGGTTATGTTTGCTGATCAGATTTCATTTCGTTTGGTCGTTCACGCGTCGGACAGTGTTAGGCACTAGAAGTCGGCCTCCGATACTATCTTATTGAATTCTTGAACATCCAACGCATGCGTCGTCTGGTGGGTGGACGAACTACTCGACGTTGGACGAAGTGCACCTGGTAGCCGCCCCTCACTAACCAAGCATCAGTACAGCGAGATGCGCTGGCTACACCACAGCGTTTTGCGTGTTGACCAGGTACATGGTCTCTTTCGTCCGCCATCGTGCGGCACGTTGTGGTCCGAGCCAATCGCGGTTACGACTTCACATTATCGTCCATCGCTTGAGAGATCCGTGACTGTACGCGGTTGCTCAGGGATCGCAGTACTTTGTTGTCGCGAGCCACATAGCGGTCAGTCATCGCGAGCGATTTGTGTCCCATGATATCCCGAACCAAGAAGGCATTCGCGTTGGCGTGACCAGCGTAGGTGCCCACCGTGTGTCGGAGGTCGTGTAGTCTTGCATCTTGGATGGCCGCCCGGATCCGAATTCGACGCCAAGCTTGTTGCACCGTGTTGCCACGCAGAGGCCGTGATGGATCTCGACCATGCAGTACGAAAGGGGAACCGTCGTCGCACCGGGTGCTCTTGAGCAGCCGAAGAGCTTCGCTACCCAGCAGTTGAACACGGTCGCCGACCTTGGTTTCGGGCAGCAACAAGAAGCCGGCGTCGAAATCAATATGCTTCCACTGCATGTTCACGACTTCGCTTAGTCTACAACCAGTCAAAGCAAGCAGACGGATAGCCGCCACCACTGCTGGCATTTCGGAGCTGTTTCTCTCGGATTCTTCCAGAGCCTTTCCCAATCGCCCGAGCTCTGCCTCGGAAAGGAAGCGTCCCCGTTTGTTCTCGGGAAATCGCTTCACCAGGCGGCAAGGATTGGACCCGTCGGCGCGGATGCCCCACAGTTCGGCGAGTGAGAAAAGCTTTGAGAGCACGGCGACAACGTGGTTCGCCAAGCGTGGCGTGGCGTCCAATGCTTGGTGAAACTTGATCACGTCATGGCGCGTTACGCTGGCAGCTTTCAATTTTCCAAGTGACGGGCGGATGTGCTTGTCGAGCAGACGGCGAATTTCGTGAGCAGTCCGCGGCCGATTGTGAACTGCCACGTGTTCTTCAAAATAGCGGTCACATAGTTCATTGACGGTCGGTGCTTTGCGCGCCGCGTCGCGCTCTGCTGCGGGGTCCGTGCCCCTGCGAACATCCGCAAGTAGTTGCACTGCCTCCTTACGGGCCTGATCAGCCGTGAATATGCCGTGGCGGCCGATAGTATAGCGCCGAGAGCGCCCTTGACCGTTTCGGTACTGGACCACGTAGGAGCGAACGCCCGACGGCTTAACTCGGACACCGAAACCGGCAAGCTCGCCATCCCAAACGAGCACATCCTTATCTGCGGATTCGATTGCCTCCACTGAGCGCTTAGTCAGTTTCATCGAGGACAACTCCAATCGCTGAGTTGATTTTGCGGCGCGGACTCACGCAATCGGAGTTTGCCCAGGTCGTATTCGATTGATCTGACAAGTTTTCCCCGAATTGGACGGCTTGGACAGCAGACGGCCTCCACTTTCTTTGTTAGCTCGAAAGTCTGCCGTGGTGGCGCAGTTTGGAAACACCCTGCCATCAATCTCATCTACGAGCTGACTTATTCAGGTAAGCGCTAGGTAAGCATCAGGAATGGTATTGAACGGTACTCTGTCGGTCAATCGGCGATATTAACCGTTTGAAATTAAACAGAATATCGTAACTCGGCGTAGCACACCGTATTCAATGAATTTTTGTGATATCTGACTTTTAATCAGGGTGTCATGGGTTCGAGCCCCCGTGGGCTCACCATTTATCCCTTTGATGTTGTTGGTGTTTCCCGGTTGCTAATCGGTCGCAACAGGAAGGTTAGCCACCTTTTTTGCCAAGGTTAGTCAGGTTCTGTTTATGTTCCGTTCCATTTTTGGGGGTGCTTGGAGGTGATGGCTCCTTGCATTACCGGGCAGGCTTACTGATTCCATCCGGTCGGACGTGGGGATTTTGAGCCGCCCATTCGGCGTGTCACGAACACTGTCAAATCTGTTAGCACGGGTAATCCATGTTCTCGATGGCCGTGCTAACGTTGATCTCTAGATCTCTAGGATAAGAGGCTGCGTGCAATGGCGGACAATTCGTCGATCAGCACCACTGTGGTGGTAGGCGTTGCGGCGTTGCTGGGTCAGACTGGATCAGTTGCGCTTCTCTCTGGTGTTCCTTTACCTATCGAGAAGATGGTTGCTCTGGTGTTCGACGGCGACGATCGCCGGCGGCAGCAAGAAATCAGTGAACTTTGTAGCTCTATCGTGGGACAGCTTGAGAGCCAGCTGCCTGGCGATATCGGCGCGCAGATCGCGGTTCAGATCGAGGCTACCCGACTGCTCGACCTGTTTGGTCCAGATGAAAAGTCATTTGTACATAATCACCAATTAAATGCTAACTCAGTCGTCGCGGAACTGATGAATCAGACAAGTTTTACCGGCCTTGATATGATTGAAATGGGGCCTAGTTTGCAAAGAATTCTGACAGATTTCTACAGAATACTGCCAATGAAACATGTGATATTTGCAGACCTAATGCCTCATACCCAAGCATTCCTAATAAACCATGTAACGCGCATCGACGGTAAAACTGAAAAGATACTCGAACTTCTTCAATCAAGAGACGATCAGCAACAACTTGCAGAGGCTTTCGGTGAAAAAATAAATGAAGCTCTAGATCGACAGCGTACGATCGACGCACAGCAGGCAGAAATCGATCGAATAACTCGCGAACAGGAGGATCAGGCTACCATTCAGGATGCCCTCAACCGGCAACTTCCTATCATCCAGAAAATTCATAATGATATGAGCAATTTACTCACCAAAATGAATAATTCAGATAATCCAAGTTATCATGCCCAAATGATAAGTAATGTCCAAAAAGAAAAACTAAGTCTCCAGGTTTCATTTGAATTTCTCGCGGACGTCAATGCCACGATGGTGAGGAAAGTGGCGCAACTCGCGGAATTACTTGACGAATTTAATAATACCAGGGTTTGGGGCATTGTGAATAATCGAACGAGCGAACAAGGGTTTCGGCAAACTGAAGCTGACAAGGCCTATGAGCTAGCTGAACGAATGGTTCGGCGCTGTCGTTCGATCTTGGACGCCGCCGGCGTTGGTCCTTCCCCTCCGTTCGTTCTTGATTAGTGGATGAGCGCCGACCAGTGGGGGAAGTATTCGGAACCGTGGCCGATAGGATAACCCATTGAGGTAAATGGATTTCTCCAACCGGACGCTGTTTACGATTGGTGTCTGGCTTGGCGTTGCTTAGTCTGGATCTGGCCTACTCAGTATCTGGATACCTACTTGGGGCCGGGAAATTTGGTGATGACCTGGTCTGCCACGCCACACAACTTGTCGATCTGAGCACGATCGAGGATGTCACTGATCTGATTGATGCGGTTCCGCCGATCGAAGCTGTTTCCCATTGGAACGCGGCTTAGCAGACTGAGGGCCTGTAAGCTTCCTTGCAATCACGCAGACGGGGCAAGCCACCCAACGTAAGCATCTACCCCGCCGTTGCGCGCCGCATCCTCATCCGTTCCCGTCGCCTCGAGGCCCGTAGCGGTAGCGCAGACCATTTCAAGCGTTTCTGCGACGATGTCGGCTTGGCCGGGCTTGAGGTTGCAGGGATCAAGCTGGAAATAGCCTAGTTCAACTTCGTGATTGCGCACGATGATGGCGGGGTCCTGCTCGCCGAGGGCGCGGGCGAGGGTGGCGGCGCTGGTGCCCAGTTTGGCTGGGTCGATGTTGACCTGCAGGCGGTCTAGCGGGTTGCCGGTGGGGTCGGGGACGATTTGGGGGGTGATGCCCTCGATGCCGGTGAGGGCTTCTACCCACAGATCCAGGGCGGCCTGTTCCTGGGCGCGGATGCCGGCGTGATCGCGGCTTTGCCACTGCCGGAGGGCGGCGATGGCGCCGGCGATGCTCTCCTTGCCGATCTTCATGCCGCGGCCGATGCCGATATTTTGCAGATAGGCGGCGCGGACCAGGTCTCGCTTGCCGGCGATGAGGCCGGAGGTCGGGCCGCCGAGGAATTTGTGGCCGGAATAGACCGCCAGGTCGGCGCCGTCGGCGATGAAGCCTTTCAGGTCGTACTCGGAGGCTGCGTCGACGATGACGGGCACGCCCTTGCCTCGGCAGATCTCGGCGAAGCGGGGGAAGGGCATCTGGCCGTAATGGACGACATGGTGGGAGACGACGTAAAGGGCGGCGGCGGTTTTTTCGGTTAGGGCGCTCTCCAACTGATAGTCCATGACGTGGGTCGATTGACCAATAGGGTGCACCGTGGCGCCGGTCAGCTCGATGGCCTGGGAGACGGGGGCGCCGTAGCCGCAGAGATGGCCGAGTTGGACGACGACCTCGTTCTTTTCGCCCGGTGACTTGGGCAGGGCTTCGACGCGGCCGGGGTCCATGCCCGTCATGCAGCCGGCGATGGAGAGGGAGATGCCGGCGCTGGCGGAGGCGGTCATGCAGCCGGCTTCGGCGCCTGTTAGGTCGGAGATGGCGATGCTCGCCTGGGCTTGGAGTTCGTGCATGGAGACGAAATCGCCCATCGCGGCGGCCGTGGCCTGGCGTACCTGCTCGCTGGCGATGGAGGCGCCGAGGCCGGTCATGGTGCCTGAGACGTTGATCAATCGCTTGCACCCGTTGGCGTCGTGCCATGCCCACATGGCGTCGTCAGTCTCTGGCATTGCTGTTGGTCTTTGTTAGCTGTGGAGCTCGAACACGGCTTCGATTTCGACCGTGATGTTATTGGGAAGCGAGGCGACCCCAAAGGCCGAACGGGCGTGAATGCCATCCAGGCCGAACAGGTCCGCGAACAGGGTGGACGCCCCATCGATGACGAAGGGGTGACGCTCGAAATCCGGGGTGGCGTTGACCAGGCCCAACAGCTTGATCACCCCGGAGACGCGGTCCAGCCCGTTCAGATGATCGCGCAGGGTGGCGAGAATGTTGATGGCAACAAGCCGCGCATGGTCGCGGGCGGCCTCGGCGCTGACGGTATCGCCGACTCTGCCCCGAAGGAGGGTGCCGTCGGCCTGCACCGGGCCCTGACCGGATACGAAGGCGAGCTGGCCCGTCTGGCGGACGTTGCAGAAGGCGCCGATTGGGGTGGGCGCGGCGGAGGGGAGGTCGATGCCGAGGGCGGCAAGCCGGTCGGCGATGGTTTCGCGGCTTTTCTGATCAGGCAGGGGCATATAGTTCTTCCGCTCTCTTGCAGTAGCTTTGATGGGCGGGACCCGTCACGATGGGTTCGGGCGCGCCCTGCGCACAAATATCGATGGCGTGAGGGCAGCGGGTACGAAACACGCAGCCCGAGGGTGGATCGAGCGGGCTGGGAATATCGCCCTTCAAGATGGTTCGGCTGCGCTGGAGCGTAGGATCCGGCACCGGGATCGCCGAAAGCAGCGCGCGTGTGTAGGGGTGTGAGGGATCGGTGTAAAGCGGTCGCGAGGGGCCGATCTCCACCACCCGGCCGAGATACATCACGACGATCTGGTCGCAGAGATACTCCACGACTGAGAGGTCATGGGCGATGAACAGCATGGTGAGGTTGCGGCGTTCGCGTAGGTCGAGCAGCAGGTTGAGCACCTGGGCCTGAATCGACACGTCGAGTGCGGAGACGCTTTCGTCGGCGACGATGAATTCCGGTTCGAGAGCCAGCGCCCGGGCGATGCCGATACGTTGGCGCTGACCGCCGGAGAACTCGTGCGGAAACCGGCTCATATGGTCTGGCTGAAGCCCCACCTCTTCCAGAAGCGCGGCGACCGTATCCCGCCTGGACTGCTTTGTGCCGACGCGATGGGCGCGCAACCCTTCGGCAATGATGTCGCCGACGCGCAAGCGCGGATTGAGCGAGGAAACCGGGTCCTGAAAGATGATCTGCATGCGCTTTCGGGCTTCGCGCATAGCAGCCGCGTCGAGTGTGTTCAGGTCAAGACCATCGAAGATGGTTTCGCCTTCGCTGGGTTCGATTAAGCGTAGGAGGGTGCGGCCCAACGTGGTCTTTCCCGATCCGCTTTCGCCGACAAGGCCGGTGATCGATCCGCGCGGAATGTCGAAGGTGACGTCGCTGACCGCGTGAACAGCACCGCGCGGCGTGTTGAAACGCTTGGAAAGGTTGCGGATTTGCAGGAGCGGGTCAGGCATGGGCCGCCTCGTGACCCGCGTGGAAGCAAGCAACGCGATGGTTGGCCGCATAGTCGCTCAGCGCGACTGGCGCGGTGCAGGCATCATCGGCTCGGGCGCAGCGTGGGGCGAAGGCGCATCCCGGCGGCATGGCGTGCAGCGGCGGGACGGTGCCGGGGATCGATGTCAGTCGGCCGGTTTCGGTGCGCCCCGGCATCGGAATCGAGTTGAGCAAGCCTTGCGTATAGGGATGGCTCGGCCGGGCAAAGAGGTCCCGGGCACTGGCCTGTTCGACAATCGCGCCGGCATACATGACGGCAACGTCATCAGCCATTTCGGCGACCACGCCCATGTCGTGGGTAATGAACAGGATCGACATGCCCAGCTCTTTTTGCAACCGGCGCATCAGGTCCAAGATCTGTGCCTGGATGGTAACGTCCAGGGCGGTGGTCGGTTCATCGGCGATGAGCAGGGCAGGGTTGCAGATCATCGCCAGGGCGATCATCACCCGCTGGCGCATGCCGCCGGAAAGCTCGTGCGGGTAATTGGCAATACGCGATTTGGCGGCCGGAATTTCAACCAGATCCAACATTTCCAGCACGCGCTGGCGCCTTGCCGCTGCGTCGAGGTCACTGTGCAACAGCAGCATTTCGCCGATCTGATCACCGATGGTGAACAGAGGGTTCAGCGAGGACATCGGTTCTTGGAAGATCATGGCGATTTCGGCGCCACGCAGCGCCCGCATGGCGTTCTCGGATGCCGTCGCTAAGTCGGTCGTTTGACCATCTGAGTTCCGGTAGTGGATCGATCCGCTTTCAATGGAACCATTCTTCGGCAAGAGACCCATAACCGCGAGGGAGGACACCGATTTGCCCGAGCCGCTTTCGCCCACCAAGGCTAGTGTTTTGCCAGGGTGGAGCGTGAAGGCGACCTCACGCAGCGCGGTAACCGTCGATCTTTGCGAGCGGAAGGTAACGCGAAGGCCGCTGACATCGAGGATCGAAGTACTCACCCGATCCTCCTTTCCGCCGGCATGGCCGATGCCCCCATTACGGTCAGGCGCGGTTCGAAGAACTTTGACAGTGTCAGCCGACCACCGTGACTGTCGACGGCTCCTTCATTGGCGTCGTCCAGATCAAATACGGTGAAGTCGGCTATTTGACCTGGCTTTGCTCCGTCGCGGGACCCGAGTCCCAGGACGGGACGTGGGCGTTCGGTTACTGCTGCAATCACCTCTTCGAAGGGCAGGCCGACGGCCAGAAGTTTGGACATGGTCGTGGCCAAGTCGTGAACCGGTCCATCGATATTGCGCAGATGCAGATCGGTTGAGATCGACCAGGGCCGCAAACCGTCGGCAATGGCGTCGCGTGCCGTGTCGAAGCTGAAGGAGGCCTGGCCGTGCCCGATATCCATACGCACGCCATTGTCTGATAGGCGTTTTGCCTGTTCGAACAGGGCCTTGGTGCCGCGGATCGAACCCGCCTTCTTGCCATTGAAGCAGTGGGTGATGATGTCGCCGGGTGAGAGGATGTCGAAGATTTCGTCGATCAGGGGTGGCGGTTCACCGACATGGACCATCAGCGGCAGATCGAGAAGTTCGGCAACCCGTTTGGCTATCTTGGCCGGGGTGAGGCCCCAACTGCCGACAATAACGCCGGATGCACGGACCTTGATGCCGCAAATCACGTCGCGATTGGCCTCGGCCACCGCCAATGTACGGTCGACATCGATGGAGCGAAGATCGATCAACTCGGGTACCCGGTTACAGGCAACTAGACCGATCGATCCGATGTTGAGGAAGGCTTGTACCGTTTCCTGCTGCGTCTCGATGACGTACTCGCGCAGGCCGTGGAAGGCTGCCTCGCCGGCCGATCCGGCATCGGCCATGGCGGTCACACCGGTGGCGCGACCGGCTTCTGAAGCACGGACGGAAATGTCGGTTCCGCCGTGCCAGACATGGACATGAATGTCGCACCAGCCGGGCGAAAGCCAGGCGCCCTTACAATCGATGATGTCGGCGCCGGGTACATCGGCGGCTGCGACGATGCCGTCGTCGCCGACCGAGATAGTGCCCGGGGCATCATCGAAGCCAATGGGTCTAAAGTTGGTAAGTTTCAGCGCCATAACTTAGAGGTCCTTGGCGAGGCGCGGGTCTAGGGCGTCGCGTAATCCATCGCCGATCAGCTGCAGGGCCAGCACCGAGACGGAAATCGCGACACCGGGGAAGAAGATCAGAAAGGCTGCCTGGTCGATATATTGCCGTCCCTCATTCACCATCGTACCCCAGCTGGGTGTCGAGGGGTCGATGCCGACGCCCAGGAAGGACAGCCCCGCCTCGGCCAGCATGGCGTAGGCAAAGATGAACGTGGCCTGCACGATGATGGGCGAGAGGATGTTGCGCAGAACATGGGTCGTCATGATGGTGAAAGTGGACGAGCCAAGTGCGACGGCGGCCTCGACGTAAGGCAGCTCGCGGATCACCAGCGTCGAGGCGCGGACAATACGGGCGATACGCGGCGCATAGACAATGGACAGGGCGATTACGACGTTAATCATCGACCCGCCCAGGATCGAAACCAGTGCGATGGCCAGCAAGATGTCAGGGAAAGCCATCATGGCATCGATCAAGCGCGACATGGGCGCATCGAGATGACGGAAGAACCCAGCGAGCAAGCCGATGGCAATGCCGATCACCGATGCCAGCGCGGCGACGCCGAGCCCGATCGTCAGCGACACGCGACCGGCGTAGAGCAGGCGGGAGAACACGTCGCGTCCAAACGCGTCTGCACCCAATAGGAAGTCTGGGCCCGGTGGCGTGAGGCGGGCGCGAACAGACATCTTCGCCGGATCGGCTGGCGCGACGAACTGGGCGAACGCGCACAGTACGACGATCACGAGGAACACCGTCAGCGCGATCAGCACCGAGCGGCGAGAGAACAAGAGAGCAAGGAATTTGGGTTCCTCGGCGATGGCGGTCGCGGTTGCCATCTCAGTACCGGATCCGCTTGTCGACGGTCAGATAGAGCAGGTCGGTGATCAGATTGATCAGCACATAGAGCGTAGCCACGGCAATCAGGGCGCCTTGGATAACGGGATAGTCACGGCGCAGCACGGCGCTGACCACGAGGTTGCCCATGCCGGGAATGTTGAAAACGCGCTCGGTGACGACGGCGCCGGACACGAGCAGGGCGAAGGTAAGGCCAACCACGGTGATGATGGGAATAGCGGCATTCTTAAGCGCGTGCAGCAGCACGACACGGCTTTCACCCATGCCCTTGGATCGGGCGGTGCGTATGTAGTCCTCACCGAGAATGTCGAGCATGGAGGCGCGGGTGAAACGGAGGATCAAGGCCGAATTGACAATGCCGAGCACAATGGAGGGCAGAACGAGGTAGCCCATGCGTTCCCAAAAACTGGCGTCCGGCCCACCATAGCCAGAGGCGGGAAACCAGCCGAGGTCTGTGGCGAGATAGCGCTGGAACATCAGGCCGGTCCAAAAGCTGGGGACCGACGCGGCCAGCATTGCCGTTGTTACCGCGCTTTGGTCGAGCAGGGAGCCTCTGTGGTAGGCGGCGTAGATGCCGATTGGCGTTGCAATAATCAGCGCGATACCCAGCGAAAAAAGCGATAGGAAAATCGTCGGTTCGGCCCGAGCCGCGAGGACTTGCGTAACCGGTTGGCGGAAAAAGATTGAGTTGCCTAGATCGCCCTGAACAGCGTTGGTGATGAAGGCGAAATACTGAACGATGATGGGGCGGTCGAGACCGAGTTGCGCCCGAAGTTCGACCGCATCTTCGGGCGTTGCATCCGGTCCCAGCATCAAGGCGGCTGGATCGCCAGGCGCGAGGCGGACGATCAGGAAGGCGATGGTCAGCACCAAGAAGATGACGACGACCATACCCACCAGTCGTTTGACGATATAGCGCGTCATCCGCGTTTCCCGAGAAGTGCTTGGAAAGTGGGGCTGCCAATGCTGGCAGCCCCCTTTTCGTCGCCGTTATTCGACCTTGGCGTTCCAGAAGTACGGCCAAGGTGTCGCGGACATGCCCGTCAGGCCTTTGCGATTGCCTTGCAGGGCGTTGAAGGCGCCGATCTTGATGAAGCCGACATCTTCGAAGACCTGTGCTTGGAGATCGGCAAAGAGCGCTTTGCGGGTCTCCGTATCGGTCTCGGCGGTGAACTGGTCGAGGATCGAGTCCTTCTCCGGGTTCGTCCAGCCCAGGCGGGAGGTCTTATTGTAGAGCGACGTCAAAGCCGGTTCCGGCAGGAAGGGCGAGTGGGTGATGTAGATGTCCCACAAGGCCGGATCGTTGCGGCGCTGGCCGAGCGTTGCCCAGTCGACCACGTCCATCTGGACGGTGAAGCCCGAAGCTTCGAGTGCCACCTTGGCGACTTCCGCCATCTTGAAGTGGAACTCGTACTGCCGGGAGGTCAGGATCCGCAGGGGGGTTCCTTCATAACCGGCTTCCTGGAGCAGCTCGGACGCTTTGCCCTGGTCGTTCTGATTGAACATGTCGGCGCCGGAGTCATTCCGCCATGCCCAACCTTCCGGATACATCGGCCCGTCGGTGATGAAGAAGTTGTCGTCGCCAAAGGCGGCGAACAGCATGTCATCGACCGGCAGGGCTGCCTGGAGGGCTTGACGGGTTGTCTTGTCGGTCAGCAGGCCATCCTTATGGTTGATGGCGAAGATCGGCCAGCCGAAAGGCTTGAGCAACAGCGGATCGGCGACGTCGCTCTCGTCAAGCCTGGCATAGCTCTCAGCCGGCAGGCCGTCAGCGAAGTCAAACTGACCGGACAACAGACCCTCGACCCGCGTGTTGGGATCGGGAACGGGAATGAAGCGGATTTCATCAGCGATTTGCTCGCGCTTGCCGGCGGCGCCGTTAGCCTCCTCAGCGCGGGAGACATAGCCGTCAAAACGCACCAGCTGGAGATGCTGGTCCGGTACGTGCTCGGCGATCATGTAGGGACCGGTGCCGACGACCGTTTCAATCGTTTCGGCAATGATCTCCTCAGGATAAACCGCGGCGGCTGAATTCGAGAAGGCCAGCAACGACAGGAGTGGCGAGTAGGGCTCGTTCATCGTGATGGTGACTTCGTAGTCGCCGGTCGCTTCCACACCCGAGACCTTGTCCGCCACGCCCTTGCCGCGGGTGGCAACTTCCAGCCAGCGGTTCAGCGAGGCGACGACGTCGTTGGCATCCATGCTGGAACCGTCATGGAAGGTGATGCCTTCGCGAATGCCGATTTTGTAGCTGAGTCCGTCGTCGCCGATTTCCGGCAAATCGGTCGCGAGGAGCGGCGCAATGTTCCACCCGGAATCAAAGGTGTAGAGCGTTTCGACAAAGTGTTGGGTGACGATCGAGACGACATCTTTGGTCGAGATCATCGGATCGAACGTGTCGGCCTCGCCGATGATGGCAACATCAAGCGTTGTATCTTGAGCGAGGGCCAAGGGGGCGGACGTGGCGAGCGCGCTCCCGGCCATCAATGCGGCAAGCAGGGGTAGCTTGCCTGTGAACTTGCTTCTCATCGCGACCTCCATTATTGTGTAATATGTGCTTTAATTATGGTATTGTCGCCATGTGATCCCGTCAAGCTGCGTGATGTAAGCAACGTGTAGTGGGATCGACTCGCCCGGTATGGCCGGACAGATGAGGGAATGTTTTTCATGGGAGAGACGGTGATTACCGCCCAGAGAAAACGCGTAGGTGCGATTGATCGAACGCTGCAGATTCTCGATGTGCTGACGGATGCTCAGCGCCCGATGAGTGCGTATGATCTGGCGCAGAAGACTGGTGCGCCGGTGTCCACGATCTACAAGATCGTCGATGAGTTGGTGGAACGGTCCATGCTGTCGCGTCTAGGCGAGAATGGGGTTTGGCTGGGCCCGCGCCTGATGCGGTATGGGTTGACCTATCGTTCCCGCATGGATGTGTTCAACGAGGCCAAGCGTGAAATGGAGGCGTTGGCCGAACGGCTGGGCGAGACCATCCAGATCTGTGCGCGAGACGAGGACATGATGGCCGTGATCGGCATGTCGCGCGGCAAGGATCACTTCAACGTCGCCTCAGAAGTCGGCACCCGCGTGCCGCTGAACTGGACGGCTTCAGGGCGCCTGCTGTTGGGCCATCTGGATGAAGAAGAGCGTGTGCGTATCTTTCGTGAGATCGCGCGCCCCTCAACCACGGGACGGGCGGAAACCGACCCGAAGAAACTGTCTGAATTGGCGGGCACTGAGTTTCGTGAGCGGCTGGCGGTGCAGATGAGTGCATCGGAATTTGCTGTCGCCTGCATTGCCGCGCCGATCTGTGACGAGACCGGTGCTTGCGTGGCGACCATTTCCATCGTGCTGCCGGAAACGAGGGCTAGGGCTGAGGCTGACCGATTGGCGGCGGAAGTACGCAGTTCGGCGTTCAATATCGAAACGGCGTTGGGACGAAGAGCGGCATAGTCCCTGATCAAAATAGTGATTTATTCCCCTAGAACCGATTTCATATCCGCAAATTATTGTAGATCGTCAAATAACAGAACTAAACTGGTAATGATGATCATCAGGTTTTTCAGGGCCGATTTCTATAGGCTAACCGAAATTGACAGCCAACAGAATGTGTCTGACAGGAATTGGCTAGCTCCCAAAACGTCACCGGTATGTCCCTTGATCCGTTTCCAGGCTACGTATCCGACGGTAGCCGTGCAAACGACAGCGGCCAAAACTACCAAAACTCCTTGGCTACCAAGAATTGAAACCGCAAGGCCCGCTGCCAGCAATAGAGACCAGATACCAGACATGCCACCGCTGGATGCTTGAGCACCCAGCCCGTCCGAACGTCCGGGTCTTAGGGCGATCAGCAGCACAATCATCGTAGCGCGACTCACAACGGCGACAGTGAGGAACATACCGATAGAAGCATCGGCGCCGATTTCGCCCACAGCACCGATCCAAACGAGAACCGCGAGGATCAAGGCGAGGACGCCAAAACTCCCGATCCGGCTGTCGCGCATGATTTCTAAGCAATGCGTGGCGTCACGGCCGCCACCGATACCATCTGCGAAATCCGCTAAACCGTCCTGGTGAAGTCCCCCCGTAACGAAGACCAGGGCTGCAAACGAAAATGTCGCGGAAATGAACGTATTTGCACCAATTGCAAGGAATGCGGAAAAAACGCCCCAGCAAATGGCACCGACAAATAGGCCCACCCAGGGGTAAGCCCATTGCGCATCGCCGATCGTTGGGATGGGCTTGGGAACGCGGCCAACGGGAAGCCGCGTCAATAACATCAGTGCAACCCTAAATTCTTGAAATCGCCGGATAGCCACGTTCATGCGCTGGAAACGCCCGCTTCTGTGAAGCTTGCCATGCCATTGTGGCAGGCGAGCGCTGCGCGCACGATGCTCAGCGCAACCGCGGCGCCTGAACCCTCGCCAAGGGCCATGTCTAACGCCAGGATTGGCTCCAGTTTCAGGCAATCCAGAAGTCTTGCATGGCCGGGCTCGCGGCTGACATGCCCCACCATGCAATGGGACAGGAAACGGTCGTTACTCAGATAGATCGGCACGGCAGCCGACGTGCAAATATAACCGTCTAGCAAGACGGGAATGGAGCGCGCCCGCGCTTCCAGAATGGCTCCACAAATCGCCGCCTGTTCACGTCCTCCGATGGCCCGGAGGATATCCAGGCCGTTGGCCGTGGAATGCACTGCAGCAGCGCGATCCAAGGCTCCCACCTTTCGGGCGATGCCAGTGTCATCCGCCCCTGTTCCGCGACCCACCCAATCTTTCGCGGAACCGCCAAACCCAAGAAAGGCCGTGGCGGCGGCCACTGTTGAGTTACCGATCCCCATCTCACCGAGCAGCAGAATGTCCGCTTGAGGATCCACGGCATCCGCGCCCCGCTTTATGGCATCAAGGCATTCCTGTTCCGACATTGCAGGACCCTGGGTAAAGTCGGCAGTGGGGTTGTCGAGATCGATGGGGATGACAGTCAGCTCGGCCCCTGACACATCGCAAAGCTGGTTGATTGCGGCACCGCCTGCCTCGAAATTCGCCACCATCTGCGCCGTGACGGCTTGCGGGAACGGGTTAACGCCCTGGGCACAGATCCCGTGATTGCCCGCAAAGACAATTGCCTGCGCGCTTTCGAGTTTCGGTTGTTCGGTTCGCTGCCAGCCGGCCATGAAAATGGCAATCTCTTCCAACCGGCCCAACGCACCTGGTGGCTTGGTAAGGCTATCCTGGCGGCTCCGAGCGGCTTCGGCAGCGATCGGGTCATTCTCCGGGACTCTCGTCGCAAGCGCCGCAACTTCGCTCAGTGCGCTGACGTCAGAAACGATGGTCATTCGGCTTCACCCTGACGGGATACCCAGAAACGCAAAGCCACACTTCTTGGCACGCCGCCGCCATCGTCTGATTGAGCCATCCAGCCGCGTCCCTGTATTCCCGCGCCAGCTTGTTCTCCGGCACAATCCCCGAGCCCACTTCATTGGTCACAAAGATCACCGGCGCCGATTGGGAGGCAAGCGCGCCCGCCAGTCGCTCCCCGGCCTGCCGCCAATCCTCTCCGCCCAGCATCAGGTTGCTCAACCAAATGGTCAGGCAATCAACCAACCTGGGTGCATTCCCGTCCGTTTCGCGCAGAACCGATAGAATGTCGCGGGGGGCTTGGATCGTCATCCATTCCGGTCCTCGGCGCATCTGATGCGCCTCGATCCGCGCAACCATCTCCTCGTCCAAAGGCTCTGCGGTGGCTATATAGATCGCCCGTCCTGAAGGGCGCAGTGCCATTCGCTCGGCAAGGCTGGACTTGCCTGACCGGGCTCCACCGGTGATGAGGATCGATTTTTCCATGGATGCGTGGAAAAGCAGCTTCCCGGGCAAAAGACAAGAAGGTAGCGACCGATTTGCGCAGTGATGAAACAGGCCAGGGCGAGCTGGTTTTCATACGCCATGCACCAGTTCTCGAAGGCGGCTATCTTGTTGGTCGCACCGACGTTTCGGCACGGATAAACAATGCCGACATTGCCCGCCTGAACGAGAATCTACCCACCATTTCGCAAGTCGTGACAAGCCCAGCAATACGGTGCGTTGAAACGGCAAATGCCCTTTGGCCCGGCCAAGATCTGCATGAGGACGAACGTCTGTGGGAGCAGGATTTTGGCCGGCAGGAAGGCGTGCGCTTCGAATCACTTCCGGACATCGGGGTCAAATCCAACGATGAGCTTCTGACTTATCGGCCAGAGGGGGGAGAAAGCTTCGACGACCTATGCACCCGATGTTCTGTCGCGATCAAGCACTGGTCCGGCCAAGCAAATGCCGAAGGACGGAGGATCGCCCTGGTTGCTCACGCCGGAACCATCCGCGCCGCCCTTGGCATGGCGTTGGGAAACCGCGCGGCTGCGCTGAGCATTGAGATCGATAATCTCTCGATGACATGGCTCCGAGCAGGTCCCACCGGCCCGGTTTCCATAAGGGGCGTGAACCTCCCTTGACCTTCGCGGCGATGCTCTTGGTTGGGTTGTTGATTGATGCGCTCTGCGGTTGGCCAGCCTGGCTATTCGAGCGCATCAGCCACCCGGTCACGTGGGTGGGCCGCCTCATAGACGGGTTTGAGCGAACGCTGAACCATGGTCGCCCGTTACGGCGGGTCGCGATGGGAGCTGCAACCGTGATAATCGTCCTGGGAGTCGCATTGGCTCCCGCCGTCATCGCTCAATTTCTGCTTCCGGCCGGACCGCTAGGTTGGCTGATCGGCGGCATTATCGCGTGGCCGCTGATCGCCGCTCGATCACTCCACGACCATGTGAAAGCCGTGGCCGACCCTCTCGAGCAGGGTGACACAGAGGTGGCAAGGGTTGAGGTTTCAAAAATCGTTGGCCGCGACCCCGCATCGCTCGACACGGCTGCCATCAGCCGCGCCTCCATCGAGAGCCTTGCGGAGAACTGCTCCGACGGTGTGGTGGCGCCGATCTTCTGGGGCGTTGTCGCCGGGCTGCCCGGTATCGTGGCCTACAAGGTGATCAACACGCTGGATTCCATGATCGGGCATCGCGACGAGCGCTTTGAATTCTTCGGCAAGTTCGCCGCTCGCTTGGACGATCTCGTGAACCTGATACCAGCGCGCCTCACGGCGCTTTTCTTCGCCCTGGCGGCGGGCCCAAAGGCCATCCATTGTATGCGCGTGACCTTGCGCGACGCCTGGAACCACCGTTCCCCCAATGCAGGATGGCCGGAAAGCGCGGTCGCGGGCGCTCTCGACATTCGGCTCAGCGGCCCGCGCAAGTATGCCGACCGGGTGGTCGACGAGCCTTGGCTTAACGCCGGGGCGAAAGACCCCGATGCGACCGAAATCTTTGCCGCCCTGTCCCTGTATAAATGCTCGCTGGCGATATTCGCCCTTGTCTTGCTGGGGCTCGCTTTGATCTAAGTCGCGGATGACTGAGAGCTCGGCCAAGCGAGATCATGGCGGCAACCTCGATGCCGCGATCGCCCAATATGGCGGGGAGCGCAGCGATTGGCTGGACCTGTCCACAGGGATCAATCCGACCCCGTATCCCGTGCCGTGGCTTCCCGCCGAAGCTTGGGCGGAATTGCCAACCGAAACGCGGCTGGCATCGCTCCTGCAGGCGGCGAAACAAGCTTACGGCACCCAGGCAAGCCTCATCCCATTCCCGGGCGCACAAGGCGCGATCCAAGCTTTTCCGAGATTGCGTGATCCCGGTCGCGCACGTGTGATTTCGCCGACCTATAACGAACATAGGGCCGCCTTGGAAAATGATGGCTGGCAGGTCGCGAAAGTTGCCCAAATCGGCGACCTAGACGGGGCTGACCTGGCGGTTGTCGTGAATCCCAACAACCCCGATGGCAAGAGATACGATCCGCTATCGCTGATCGATCTATCCGGCACGGTCGGATTGCTAATCGTCGATGAGAGCTTTGTCGAAACCGACTCATCACTATCCATCGCTTCCCACTTTCCGGACGTTCCGCCTAATGTGGTGGCTCTCAGATCGTTCGGAAAATTCTACGGCCTTGCTGGATTGCGCCTGGGTTTCGCCGTCGCCCAAGGGCAGGTCGCCGAGCGACTCAGCAATCTCTCCGGCCCATGGCCCATCTCGGGTCCCGCCATCGAAATCGCCAGAAAGGCCTTTGCCGATGTCGACTGGCAAGAAACCACACGCAGGCGCCTAACGCGCGATGCACAACGGCTTGACGAATTGGCCCGCTCGGCAGGTTGGACCCTCCTGGGCGGAACGTCGCTGTTCCGAACCTACGAGACGCCGAACGCAGCGGAGGCTCAGCAGTTTTTGGCGAGCGCCCGCATTTGGTCGCGCATATTTCCCTACTCGAACACGTGGCTACGGCTCGGGCTACCGCCCCAGGATCGGTGGGACCAGCTATCCAACGCGATCAATGCGGTGGGCACGGCCTCTTAGCGACAGCAGGCCAGCAGACCAGGAACATCGAGGTTTTCCTCAAAATGATTGGCGAGCCTATCCAGGGCGGTATCTACGGCTGCTTCATATGCGAGATCGGACCCAGACGTGCCCTGGGTTTCGAGCCAGGCGCGTCGAAACCCATCATCAGCGAACATGCCGTGCAAATAGCTGCCCGCGACCCGGCCGTTGGCGGATACGGCCCCCTCCGGGCGACCGTCAATGATGCTAAACGGTCTTTGGCAATCCGGCCCGTCGGTCTCACCGATGTGGATCTCATATCCCTTAAAAGGCTGGTTCAGCTCGGCATGGCTGGCCCGCACCTCGCGCAGCGTCTTGTCCCCGCCCATCACCGTCCGAACGTTCAGCAGACCCAGACCCTCTGTCTCACCGGCGGGTCCCTCGATTCCGTCGGGGTCCGCCACGCTTCGGCCCAGTATTTGAAAACCACCGCAGATGCCCAGCACCCGCCCACCACGCCGGTGATGGGCGATCAGGTCAATGTCCCATCCCTGTTCGCGCAGAAAGGCTAAATCACCTCTCGTCGATTTGGACCCCGGAACTACCACCAGATCCGCATCCGCCGGTATCGGCCGACCGGCCTCAAGCATGGTCACCCGGACGGTCGGTTCCTGGGAGAGCGGGTCGAGATCATCAAAATTGGCGATCCGCGATAAGCGAAGGCACACGACGTGAAAGCCTGATTGCCGGGGCGTATGCGCGATGTCTTGAACATCCTCCGCCGGCAAACGCCAGGCGTCATCGAACCAGGGTACGACGCCGAACCCGGGCCAGCCGGTCCGTGTCTCGATCAATCTGTACCCGTCATCGAATAGTCGCGGATCGCCGCGAAACTTGTTGATGATGAACCCCTGTACGAGCGCCGCATCGTCGGGGTCGATCACCGCCTGTGTGCCGACCAATTGCGCAATGATGCCGCCTCGATCGATATCGCCGCAGAGGATCACTGGCACGTCTGCAGCTCGTGCAAAACCCATGTTCGCGATGTCGCCCGTGCGAAGATTGACTTCGGCCGGGCTCCCGGCGCCTTCAACCATTACCAGATCATGAGACGCTTTAAGCCGCTCAAAACTCTCGAGAACGGCGTCCAGTAGGGTCGGTTTCAGCGCCGCATAGTCCTTGGCTTTGACCGTCGCAACACGCTTGCCTTGCAAGATCACCTGCGAGCCCATTCCAGCCTCTGGTTTTAGCAGCACTGGGTTCATGTCGGTATGCGGCGATAATCCGCAGGCCCTTGCCTGCAACGCCTGGGCACGGCCGATCTCGCCGCCATCGACGGTCACCGCGGCATTGTTGGACATGTTTTGCGGTTTGAAAGGCGCAACCGAATGGCCTCGTCGGCCCACTGCTCGGCACAGCCCTGCGGCAATCATGGACTTCCCGACATTCGAGCCGGTGCCCTGAAGCATAAGCGCCCGGCCCATTTGCCTAGAACTCGATGCCCTGTTGAGCCTTCACACCCTCTTTGAACGGGTGTTTCACAAGGGTCATTTCCGTGACCAGGTCTGCCGCCTCAATCAGCTCGGGCTTGGCGTTGCGCCCGGTCAGGCAAACATGGGTCATAAATGGCTTTTCGGTGAGGAGGAAATCGACGACCTCGCCGATATCGATGTAATCGTAGCGCAAGGCGATGTTGATCTCGTCCAGCATGACGAATCGGATGTCCGGATTGGCGATCAGGTCTTTGGCCTTGGCCCATCCAGCCTGGGCCGCCGCGACATCTCGCTCGCGGTCCTGGGTTTCCCACGTAAATCCTTCCCCCGAAACGATAAACTGGCATTCGTCTTGATAATTCTTGCGCAGAAACTCCTTCTCACCAGTCATCCAGGTTCCCTTGATGAACTGCACGACGGCGCAAGGCATGCCGTGGGCAATACAGCGCATGATCATGCCAAAGCCTGAGGACGACTTTCCTTTCCCCGCGCCGGTATGAACGATGATGAGACCTTTCTCCTCGGTCTTGGTTTTCATCATCTCGTCCCGCGCCCTTTTGATTTTGCGCATCTTTTCGGCGTGGCGGGTGTTGATGTCCTCACTCATGCGCGTCTCTCTTGCTTGACATTGCTCAGAATTGCGGCGCATCTCAGGTGATGCTGGTGCCAATTTAATCAGGTGAAAAGGGAATGTGCAGCCGGTCGAATGACCGTGCGAGCACAGCCGCCCCCGCGACCGTATGCGGAGAGGATGCTTGGGGCCACTGATCCTTCATCAGGATCGGGAAGGACAAGCAGCCGCAAGCTCACCGGAAGAGACCTTCCGGGAGCTGAGATCCGAAAGCCGGGAGACCTGCCAGCACAGGATAACTGAACCGGACGGGGTGTACCGGTGTCGGGACCATTGCCATTCGTGGCGACCCCGCGCGTGCCCTCCGTAGCCCGGATTGAAGGCAACGCGTATGGCGGACCAACCCGCAGTTTCATCGCCCGCACTCTCATCGACCGAACTGATCGTCTGCGTGACCTGCCGACGTGGCAGCGCAGAGGATGAGGAATGTGATCCGCGGCCCGGCCGGGTTCTCTATGAGTCGCTTGCTGCAAGCGAAATCCCCGATGGCGTTAGCGTGGTCGAGGCAAGCTGCCTGCAAAATTGCGACAACGGGTGCACCGTTGTCCTGCGCGGCGGCCAGCGCTGGACCTATGTCTTCGGCAATGTCGATGAAGCAACCCACAAGGACATGTTGCTCACCGGCGCCGCGCAGTACCATGCCGCGGCCGACGGGATCATTCCCTGGCGCAAGCGCCCAGAACATTTCAAACGCAATTGCGTCGCCCGTATCCCCCCACTGCAAAGTTCGGAATCCGCCCATGACTGACGTCGCCAAACTGCCGGTCACCATCATCACCGGCTTTCTAGGGTCCGGGAAGACGACCTTGATCCGAAATCTGATGCAGAATCCCGGCGGCAAGCGGTTGGCTGTCGTCGTCAATGAGTTCGGCGATGTGGGTGTCGACGGTGACATTCTGAAGGGCTGCGCGATCCCCGACTGTCCGGCGGAAAACATCATGGAGCTGGCAAACGGCTGCATCTGTTGCACGGTCGCCGATGATTTCATTCCAACCATCGAAACCCTGATGGCACTGGACCCACGGCCCGATCACATCCTGATCGAAACCAGCGGATTGGCGTTGCCCAAACCGCTGCTGAAGGCCTTCGACTGGCCGGATATTCGCTCCAAGATCACCGTCGATGGTGTGATTGCCCTTGCGGATGCCGAGGCCGTGTCGGCGGGCCGCTTTGCCCCCGACCTCAAGGCGGTGGAGGCTCAGCGACAAGCTGACGACAGCATCGATCATGAGACCCCGCTTTCCGAGGTCTTCGAAGACCAGATCTCCAGCGCGGATATCATTTTGCTGACCAAGCCCGACCTTGCTGGCACGGCGGGCACGGCGAAGGCCAAATCGATCATCGCGGACGAGGCACCTCGCCCGCTGCCGGTGATCGAAATGATGGAAGGTGTGGTGGATCCTCGTGTGATCCTCGGGCTTGAGGCGGCGGCCGAGAGTGACCTGGAGGCCCGCCCATCGCACCATGATGGCGATCATGAACACGACCATGAAGACTTCGATTCGATCGTCGTGGAGATCCCGGAGTTGACCGACCCCGAAGATCTGGTGGCCGGAATCGAACGCCTGGCGCAGGATCACAACATCCTGCGGGTCAAGGGCTACGCCGCGGTCGCTGGCAAGCCGATGCGGCTGCTCGTTCAAGCCGTCGGATCGCGGGTGCGCCACCAGTTCGATCGGCTTTGGCAACCCTCAGAGCCACGCATCGGGCGCCTGGTGGTGATTGCCGAACATGACGACATCCAGCCCTCGATCATCCAGGCCGCCCTGGGCGCCGCAGGTCAAACAGCCGCTGCGTGACATAGATGCACGTCATCTTTCGCGAAAACCACGGTCTGGAGGAAACGGAGACACCGACCGATCTGGGCCAAAGCCCATCGGACCTGGTGTTTCTCTCGTTCTCCGACAGCGACCTCGGAGCCTTCGCGGAAGCTTGGCACAAAGGTGGTGGCCCTGATGGAGATCTTCCAACCCTAAGGCTCGCGAACCTGGCCGCCCTCAAACACCCCCTGTCCGTCGACACGTATATCGAGCAAACCCTGTCGGCATCGAAGGGTATTCTCATCCGGCTGATCGGCGGCGTTCCCTATTGGACGTACGGGCTGCAGCAGGTTCTTCAGCTCTGCAAGGAAAAGGGCATCGCCCTGGCCGTCCTGCCGGCCGACGGGCGCCCGGATCCGCGACTGGACGACTACTCAACCCTCCCGGTCTCGACCCTTCGTCAGCTCGCCTCCTTGTGCGATCAAGGCGGGGCCGTTGCGGCCCAGGCGGCGCTCGCCCAAATGGCCATCGCGACAGGGCTGTACGCAAAGCCGGTCCCTGGTTTCAAAGGCGTGCCAGCCTACGGTGCATGGGCACCGGAAAGGGGCATCTCGCCGGACCTGCCTCAAAGCGCGGGCGAGGGTGCCCAGCGCGTCTTGATCGTCTTCTACCGGTCCTATCTGGTCGCGGCGGATCTGGCCCCAATCAAAGCCCTGTTCGAAGCATTCCGCCCCCTAGGCTATGAGGTCAGCGCGCTATTTGCCGCATCGCTCAAGGCCCCCAAGGCCGCCAGGTGGATCCGGGAACAGGTGGCGATCCTGGCCCCGTCGGCCATCATCAATGCGACTGCCTTTTCCGGTAAAGGCGACGACGGAACATCCCCCCTCGATGCGGGCGGTGTCCCCGTGTTCCAGGTGGCCCTGGCAACCTCCACCCGCAAAGCATGGTCGGAATCTGATCGCGGGCTGTCTCCAGCGGATCTGGCCATGCATGTCGTACTTCCCGAAGTGGATGGGCGCGTTCTGGCGGGCCTCGTCTCGCACAAGGAACCCGGCACCCAAGATCCAGCGCTGGAGTTTTCCCGCTTCGCACACCGGCCGGCGACGGATCGGGTAACGGCCATTGCCGCCCGCGTCCATGGCTGGCTCAGCCTTGCCAGCAAGCCTGTGGCTGACCGGCGGGTCGCCTTGGTACTCTCCACTTATCCGGGCAAGAATTGGAATTTCGGTCACGCCGTCGGCCTTGACGCTCTGGCCTCCGCCCAGGCGATTCTCGAAGATCTGAGCGGCGCAGGTTACGCCGTTCCTCCAATTCTCAGCTCGCTCGAGACAGCCCTCAATAAGATGGAAGTTTCGTGGGCTTTGGAGCGCTACAAGTCGACACTCGCCGACCTTCCCGTGTCCCTACAGACAGATTTGCAGACTGCTTGGGGTGATCCGGAAAACGACCCGGATGTTGAGTCTGGGGAGTTCCGCTTTCGAGCAATTATGCGCGGCAACAGCATCGTCGCCCTTCAACCCGAACGCGGATCGCCGGAAAACCGGGTCGATGACTACCACGACCTGTCCCGCACACCCCGCCACGCCTATGTCGCGTTCTACCTGTGGCTACAGGACCAGTGCCACGCACTGATCCACATTGGCGCCCATGGAACGCTGGAATGGTTGCCGGGAAAGTCGGTTGCCCTTTCGGCGGCATGCTGGCCAGAGGTTTTGATTGGCTCTCTGCCGGTTCTGTATCCCTTCATCGTCAATGATCCGGGCGAGGCCGCCCAAGCCAAGCGGCGGCTCGGAGCCGTCACCATTGGCCATATTCCTCCGCCGATGAAGCAGGGGGGAACGCCGGAACGCCTTGTCCGTCTCGAATCCCTTCTCGACGAGTTTTCGAATGCCGACGGGCTCGATCCGAAACGCCGCGAGCGTCTGCAAGACGACATTCGGTTCGAAGCCCAATCCCTCGGTGTGGAGGATCAACTGGGTCTGGACGGTGCCGGTTGCGCAGCTGAGGCCATCACCCGGATCGACCGCTTTGTTTGCGACGTGAAGGACAGTCTGTTTGGCGAAGGGCTGCACATTTGGGGCCGGTCACCGAAAGCGAACGCCGGTTTCGAAACAACCAACTCGATAGAAGCCGAACGCCAATCCCTGCTCGATGCGCTGGACGGCAAGTGGATCGCGCCCGGCCCCGCCGGTTCCCCCTATCGCGGCCGTACCGACGTCCTGCCGACGGGTCGGAACATCTACTCGGTGGACCCGCGAGCGGTTCCCACCCGGTCGGCCTACGCCCAGGGAAGCAAGCTCGGCGAGGAGCTGGTCCGTCATCACCTCCAGACGGAGGGGGATTGGCCAAAGCGCCTGATTGTCGATCTTTGGGGTTCGGCCACGATGCGCACAGCGGGCGAGGAGTTCGCCATGGCCCTGTACCTTCTCGGCGTCAAACCGATTTGGGACCAGGGCACCGAGCGGGTATCGGGCATTACAGTGATCCCGATCGCCGAACTCGACCGCCCGCGCATCGATGTGACCTTGCGCATCTCCGGCTTGTTTCGCGATGTGTTCCCCACACTATCAGCGCTCTACAGCCAGGCCATTCGTGTTCTCAGCCGGCGAGACGAGGCGGCGGATTGGAACCCGTTCGCAGGCCGAGACGACGTTTTGCGCGTGTATGGTCCAGCGCCGGGCAGCTTTGGCTTGGCAATGGGCGCCGCTGCCGAGGATTTTTCCCCAGCGGGTTTGCACGCCGCTGGGGAGGCTTGGCTATCTGCCAGCTCCTGGGCCCATGATGGCGATCACGTTCAGCAGGATCGGGCGGGTCTGGAAAGGCGCGTCCGCCAAGCGGACAGTTTCGTCCACCTCCAGGATCTGCCGGAAACCGACCTACTGCTTGCCGCCGATTATGCCGCCCACGAAGCGGGATTTGCCGCTGCTCAGAAAGTGACCGGCGGCCAAGCGGCGCTTTACCACCTGGACAGCACGATTCGCGAACGCCCGCGCGCAAGGCACCTGTCGGAGGAGATCGCCCGCGTCGTCCATGCCCGTGCCGCAAACCCTGCCTGGATTGCCGGCATGCGCGATCACGGGTTTCGGGGCGCGGCGGAAATCGCGGCAACCTTGGACCATATGGCCGCCTTCGCTCACCTCGCGGGGGCTGTTTCTCCGCAGCTGTTCGACATGTTCCACGATGCGACGCTGGGCGATCCGGAAACCGATGCCTTCCTGGAAAGCGCCAACCCCGAGGCACATGCAGTGATGCAGGCACGGTTTGCCGAATTGCTGGAAGCGGGCTTGTGGCGCACGCGCCGCAATTCGATCCGGGCCAGCTTGGAGGCGGCGCATTGACCGTGCGTGAGCCAATGGGATGGTGCCCCAGCGCCTATCGGCCAATGCCGGTCGAAGACGGCCTCTTGGCACGTATCCGCCCCCCGCTCGCACGCCTCACAAAACACCAGGCGCTCGGCCTCTGCACACTGGCAGACAGGTGCGGGAACGGCCTGGTTGAGATCACCAACCGAGCGAACTTTCAGATCCGTGGGGTCACCAGCAACAGCCATGGCAGGCTTATTGAGGGGCTACGGGCGCTGAACCTCCTCGATCCGGATGAGGAAACCGAAAAGCGGCGGAGCCTTCTCGTCAACCCGTTTTGGCGGCAGGGCGACCAGACGCAGCTTTTTGCCAGCGCGCTGATCGAGCGCCTGCACGAACTACCCGACCTGCCTGCCAAGTTCGGTTTTGTGATCGACCTCGGACCCGAGCCGTTGATGCAAAACGCGTCGGGCGATATCCGCGTCGAACGCAGCGCCGAAGGATTGATCGTCCGGGCTGACGGGGCGGAGAAGGGGCGTCCTGTCACGAGCGAATCCTGCCTCGATGCTGTCGTCGATATGAGCCATTGGTTCGCTGAGAGATGGACAGCGGAGCATCGCCGCATGGCCCAGGTGGTCGGCCACGAGAATCTGCCGCAAGCTTGGAGTGACGCCCCGCCGGTTCCCGAACGCGCGTCCGTCGTGTCAGGGTTGCACGACATGGGCTTCCTGACTCAAGTTCCGCCGCAGCCCTTCCCCGCAACGATGCTGACCGAAACCATTGAAGAGAGCGGCGCGCGGGCCATCAGGCTGACGCCATGGCGCATGGTACTTCTCGAAGGCGGGGCGCTTCCGCAGGAGAGGTCCCCTATTGATTTAGGCGACATCCTTGAGTCTCGGGTGGTCTAAGGCCGATGCCTTTCGAGTACGAAACAGACGGCGCCGCCATCTATCGACAGTCTTTCGCCACCATTCGGGCCGAGGCAAATTTGGCGGGTTTTTCGCCCGACGAGGAACAGATCGCCGTTCGCATGATCCACGCATCGGGGATGGTCGGGTTGGAGGAGCATATTCGCTTCACGCCAACCTTCGCCCAGAGCGCCCGCGCTGCCCTTCAAACGGGCTCGCCCATCCTGTGTGATGCCCGCATGGTCAGCGAAGGGATCACCCGATCCCGCCTTCCGGCAGCGAACGAAGTCATCTGCACTCTCCACAACGCCGGCGTACGCGAAAGCGCTGCGGAGATGTCCAACACCCGATCCGCCGCGGCCCTTGAACTGTGGCGGCCGCATTTGGACGGCGCGCTGGTTGCCATCGGCAACGCACCCACCGCGTTGTTCCATCTGCTGAACATGCTCGAAGACCCCGCATGCCCTCGGCCGGCGGCGATTATCGGCTGTCCGGTCGGCTTTGTTGGCGCGGCGGAGAGCAAGGATGCTTTGTGGGCGGCCCAACCGGTTCCGTGTTGCATCGTAAAGGGGCGGCTGGGCGGGAGCGCGATCACGGTCGCGGCCATCAACGCCATCGCGAGTCGCGCCGAATGAGCCAGGGCAAGGTATTCGGGCTTGGCGTCGGCCCCGGCGATCCGGACCTGATGACGGTGCGCGCCGACCGGCTTCTCAGGAATGCGCGCCACTGTGCCTTTTTCCGAAAAGCAGGGCGGCCCGGTCATGCCCGGCAGATCGTCGATACGATCTTGCCTGACAATGTGGTCGAGTATCCGATGGAATACCCGGTCACGACGGAAATCCCCCTAACCGATCCGAGATACAACGAGATCCTGTCGAGCTTTTATGAGGCGTGCACGCAGAAGCTGCGCGCCTTAACCGCCGAGGGGGCCGATGTCGTTGTCCTCTGTGAGGGCGATCCGTTCTTCTACGGCTCCTTCATGCATCTATACGCACGGCTGAAGGACGATATCCCAATCGAGGTGGTTCCTGCGGTCACCGGCATGTCCGCCGCTTGGACGGCAACCGGTCAACCGGTTACCTGGGGCGATGACGTGTTGTGCGTCCTCACAGGGACGCTGCCTGAAGAAGCACTTGTCGGCCACATGCAGAACAGCGATGCGCTCGTCGTCATGAAAGTTGGCAGAAACATCGACAAGATCTGCCGCGCCCTGCAATCGGCGAACCGGCATGAAGATGCCTGGCTGATCGAGTACGCAAGCATGCCCGGTCAGCGAATTCAAAAGCTCTGCGAAGCCGATTGCCGCGTCACGCCTTACTTCTCAATCGTCGTGGTCCCCGGCCAGGGGCGCCGCCCATGACCGGCTCGATCGCCATCGCGGGACTGGGACCTGGCGCAGAAAACTTGGTCACACCCGAGGTCACCCAAGCGTTGGACGCCGCCACCGACATCGTCGGCTATGCCCCCTACGTAGCGCGCGTGCCGTCACAGGAAGGGGTGATCCGGCATGCCAGCGATAATCGAGAAGAACTCGACCGGTCGCGACACGCCCTGAACCTCGCTGCTGAGGGGAGGCGCGTCGTGGTGGTGTCCTCCGGCGATCCCGGCGTCTTCGCCATGGCGGCGGCCATCTTCGAAGCGGTTGAGCATGGTCCTGACATCTGGCGGGACCTCGATATCCAAGTGCTTCCCGGCGTCACCGCCATGCTGGCGGCAGCCGCGCGGGTAGGTGCCCCCCTGGGTCACGATTTCTGTGCCATCAATCTGAGCGACAACCTGAAGCCTTGGGCCCTGATCGAGAAACGCCTGCGCCTTGCCATGGAGGCAAATTTCGCAATCGCGCTCTACAATCCCCGGTCAAAGGCACGGCCGGAACGGTTCGCCCAGGCGCTGGAAATCCTCCGTGCCGCTTCTACCGACGACCGCCCGATCATTTTCGCGCGGGCGGTTTCCACACCGCAGGAGCAAATCCGCGTCGAAAAACTTCGCACTTGCGATCCGGGTTTTGCCGACATGCGTACGGTCGTCATCGTCGGGTCGTTGGCGACCCGCGTCATCCATCGAGATGGCGAGCCCTACGTCTACACGCCAAGATCGGCGGACGCATGAGTCATCCAGTGAACGACCTCCTCGAGATCGTACGCCTCCCGTCGATCCGGAAGCGCCGGCCGCTCGATCATGACGACGGGCAAACCCAGCTTCCGCGCCGCGTCTATTTTGGCGACACCGCCGGTCCCGCCGGAATTCTTGGAGACGACCAATTCGATCCCGTATTCCCGCATCAGCGCCAGATCGCCATCGACGGTGAACGGCCCGCGCGCGACAATGACGTGATGTTCTGGAAATCCCGGCGTCGTCTTGGGGGGATCCACCAGGCGCAAGAGGTAGAAATGTTGGGGATTGGCCTCGAAGGCGGGCAGGGTCATGCGCCCCACTGCCAGCATGATGCGGCTCGCCGGTCTGTCGAGGGCTGCGACGGCTCCGGCCGTGTCGGGAACGCTGATCCAATTGTCCTTGGCGTGCGGCGTCCAGGGTGCCCGCGTAAAGGCGATCAGCGGCACATCGGCAGACGCACAAGCGGCCACGGCGTTGGCACTCATCTGCGTGGCAAATGGATGGGTCGCGTCGACCAGGTGGGTGATCTTCTCGGCCTTCATATAGGTCACCAGCCCGTCCACCCCGCCGAAGCCTCCGATCCGTTTTGGCAAGGGCTGCGGAACGGGCCGTTCGACACGGCCTGCGAAGGACACGGTGCCCTGCACCCCAAGCTCACTCAGCCTATGGCAAAGCCGGGTGGCCTGCATTGTTCCGCCCAGTATCAGCACGTTGGGTGCCATGGCTGATGCCCCTTGGCTCACGATTGTCGGTGTCGGCGAAGATGGCCTGGCCGGGCTGTCCGCCGCAAGCCGGGCGGCACTCGAAGATGCCGAAATCGTTATGGGACCGCCACGGCATCTAGACCTGCTTCCGGGATTCGGTGCCGAGCGGATCGAATGGCCGGCGCCGTTTGCCGATGGGATCCCAAAGCTCTTGGACTATCGCGGTCGCGCCGTCGTGGCTCTTGCGTCGGGCGATCCATTCTGGTTCGGCGCGGGAAGCACGCTCGCCCGGCACCTAAGTCCCGGCGAATGGCGAGCGCTCCCATCGGTCCCAACCTTCTCAATTGCCGCGAGCCGATTGGGGTGGCCGTTGGAAACAGTGGCCACGCTCGGCCTTCACGCCGCCCCTTTCGGCAGGCTGCGCACCGAACTTGTGTCAGGCGGCAAAATTATCGTGCTGGTGCGAGACGGCGCGGCGGTTCGCGAGCTGGCATCGTACCTATCCGACAATGATTTCGGTGAGTCCGACATCTGGGTTATGGAGGCCCTGGGTGGTCCGCACGAACGGATGACACAAGCGACCGCAAGCACACTCCCCGAGCGAGATTATGCTCATCCGGTCTGCGTGGCGATTGATGTCGCCGGCAGTGGCAGCGTCTTTCCGGTGGCCAGCGGACGCCCAGACGATTGGTTTGATCATGATGGCCAGATCACAAAGCGCCCCGTTCGCGCTTTGACACTTTCGGCCCTCGCGCCCGGCCCATTTGAGCATCTCTGGGACATCGGCGCCGGCTCCGGGTCCATCTCCATTGAATGGCTGTTGTCCCACGCGACGGTCACGGCCACAGCTATTGAAGCGGATCCAACCAGGGCAGATCGTATTCGCGAAAACGCTCAACGCCTCGGTGCCGACCGGCTGGAATTGGTGAATGGCAGAGCACCCGACGCGCTTGTAGGCCGTCCGATCCCGAATGCCGTGTTTGTCGGCGGTGGGTTGAATCGCGATCTGTTGTATTGGCTTACGGGAAACCTTCCAGCTGGCACCCGGCTCGTCGCCAATGCCGTGACGCTCGAAAGCGAGGCGCTGCTCATTCACGCACACGCCGAATTAGGGGGCGATCTCACCCGCGTCGATATAAGCCAGCCTGCCCCTATCGGTCCGCGCACTGGCTGGAAGGCGACTTATCCGATCACGCAGTGGAGCCACACGTTATGACCATTGCCAAGTTCGGATCTGGAGGCGCCTCGTGACAGTCCACTTCATTGGCGCAGGCCCCGGTGCGCCGGATCTCATCACGTTGAGAGGCCGCGACATCATCGCCGCTTGTCCGGTTTGCCTCTATGCCGGTTCGCTTGTCCCCGAGGCTCTGCTCGAACATTGCCCGGAGGGTGCGCGGATTACCAACACGGCGCCGATGAGCCTGGACGAGATCATGGCGGAGATCAAAACCGCCCACACCGCCGATCACGACATCGCGCGCCTCCATTCCGGCGACTTGTCCGTCTGGTCGGCGATGGGCGAACAGCTGCGCCGCCTCCGGGACGAAGGCATCCCCTACACGATCACACCGGGCGTGCCGTCCTTCGCCGCCGCCGCCGCCGCGTTGCAGGCAGAGCTGACACTCCCCGGACTAGCGCAGTCTGTCGTTCTCACCCGAACGCCTGGCCGGGCATCGCCCATGCCGGAGGGGGAGAGCCTCGAGAACTTCGCCAAAACCGGCGCAACGCTCGCGATCCACCTGTCGATCCAAAAGCTGCAGGAGGTGGTCGTCGAGCTGACGCCGGTCTATGGCGGCGATTGCCCGGCCGCCGTCGTTTACCGGGCTAGCTGGCCGGACCAGCAAGTCATCCAGGGCACGCTGTCCGACATCCAGGGGAAGGTGGATGCGAGCATCAGCCGAACGGCCTTGATCCTCGTCGGTCCGGCGCTCGCCGGCGAAGGCTTTTCCGAAAGCCGCCTCTATTCCGACCATTACGACAGGCGATACCGCCCCCAATCCGCCGACAGCCCCTGGGCTAACTGGGATTCTCGGCAAGAGAAAGGGCAGGGCGGTGGCTAGTCTGCTTGGGCTTATGATCTCCGCCCCTGCCTCGGGCACCGGCAAGACCACGGTCATGCTTGGGCTGTTGCGGGCCCTTGCCAACAAGGGGTTGGCCGTTCAGCCCTTCAAATCCGGGCCTGACTATATCGACCCGGCCTTTCATCGCGCCGCCAGTGGCCGACCGTCGTTCAACCTCGACACTTGGGCGATGGGGCCACCGCTGGTGTCCGCCATCACCGCACAAGCGCGAGGCGCCGACATCTGCGTCGCGGAAGGCTCCATGGGCCTATACGACGGTGTCGCAACCCGAGGCCAAATTGGGTTCGGCAGCAGCGCCGAGACGGCCGCGCTTATGGGTTGGCCCGTGGTGCTCGTCGTGGATGTCGGCGGGCAAGCGCAATCCGCCGCGGCCACCGCGTTGGGCTTTCAGCACTACAATCCCGATCTGCCCTTCGCAGGGGTCATCCTCAACCGTGTCGCCAGCCCACGGCACGAGAGACTCGCCCGCTTGGGTATGGACAAGGTCGGCGTCAACGTCCTCGGCGTGCTGCCAAGGCGCGGAGATTTGACCCTGCCGGAACGCCATCTCGGATTGGTCCAAGCCGTCGAACATCCTGACTTGGAGGCCGCCATCGTCGGCTATGCCACCTTCCTTCAGGATCATGTCGACATCGACGCGATCAAAGCGGCCGCCGCTGGACACGACATCGCCTTTGGCAGCGGCCGCCTTCCCAAGCCTCCCGGACAGCGGATCGCCCTGGCCCAGGACGAGGCGTTTTCGTTCACCTACCCGCATGTTCTGGCGGGCTGGCGCGACGCCGGCGCGGAAATCCTTCCCTTCTCGCCGCTTTCCGACGAGCCGCCCGACACGAATGCCGACGTGGTTTGGCTTCCGGGGGGATATCCCGAACTTCACGCTGGAAAACTCGCTTCGGCGGAAACCTTCAAGACAGGTCTGAGAGCCCACGCCGAATCCAAACCGGTCCATGGCGAATGCGGCGGTTACATGGTTCTCGGCCAGGCGCTGGTAGACAAGGAAGGGCATCGTTACGGCATGGCCGGCTTGCTCGGCCTCGTAACCAGCTACGAAAAACGAAAGTTCCATCTTGGCTATCGCCGGGCGACTCTGAATGCGCCGATCCCGGGATATGACGCGGGCAACGCGCTGCGCGGCCACGAGTTTCATTATTCAACTATTCTCGACCAGCCCGACGAGGCGCTGGCCCACGTTGCCGATGCCGATGGCACAGCCGTCCCCGAAACGGGGTCGCACCGGGGCAACGTCACCGGAACCTTCTTTCACCTTATTTCCGAAGACACGAGTGCATGACCGGGTTCGTGAGTTTCGTTGGGTCCGGTCCAGGCGATCCGGACCTGTTGACGGTGAAGGCCATCGATCGCCTGCAGCGTGCGGACGCGGTGCTCTTTGACGACCTCTCTTCGGGCCCGATCCTCGATCACGTGCGTGAGGGTGCCGACCTTGTCGGCGTGGGCAAACGCGCTGGCCGATCCTCCCCCAAACAACGCCATGTAAGCCGCCTGCTGGTAGATTATGCCAAACTGGCCAAACGGGTGGTGCGTCTGAAGTCCGGCGATGGCGGGCTGTTCGGACGGCTTGAGGAAGAGATCACCGCCCTAAACGAGGCGGGCATTGGCTATGAAATCGTCCCCGGCGTTCCGTCTGTCTGTGCCGCCGCCGCCGCCGCGGGAATTCCGCTGACGCGTCGCCTCACGGCGCGCCGCGTGCAGTTTGTCACCGGTCACAATGTCGATGGCGAGCTTCCGGCCGACCTCAATCTCGATGCCCTGGCCGACCCATCCACCGTGACGGCGGTCTTCATGGGCAAACGCACCTTCGCGCGCCTCGTCGAGGCCCTTGTGGCGAGAGGGCTGCCCGCGAACACCCCGGCAATCTTGGCCGAAAGCATCAGCACCCCCGACCAACGGATCACACGCGGAACGATCGCGGACATCGCCGACGGTCTGTCAAAGAGCATCGGAAGCCTGCCGGCCATCATCCTCTTTGGGCCGCTGGCCGACGACTGAGAACCTGTTCGAAAGTTTCATAATGATCGAGGATCTGTGGCTCATAGGCATCGGAACCGGCTCGCCAAAACACGTTACGCTGCAGGGCCTAGAGGCCATCCGCGATGCATCGATCATCCTCGTTCCCAACAAGGGGAAGGGCAAAGAAGGCCTTGCCGGGTTGCGCTATCAAATCATCCAGCAAGCCGGCTTCAAGGGGGAGGTCCTGAATTTCGACTACCCCGTTCGAGATGCTGACCTTCCCTATCTGGAGCGCGTCGAGCGCTGGCATGATCAAATCGCCCTACGCTGGCAGGAGACGGTCGACAAGACCAATTCCACGGGTCCGGTCGCATTGTTGGTATGGGGCGATCCCGCGCTCTACGACAGCACCATTCGTATCGCCGACCGGCTGGAGCCCCGACCGCGCCTTCGCGTCATTCCAGGCGTGACTGCCATCCAAGCCCTGACCGCGGCCCACGGCATCCCCCTAAACTCACTGGCGGGAGCGGTGCACATCACGACAGGTCGTCGTCTGCGCGAAAGCGGCTGGCCCGATGACACCGATACGGTCGTCGTGATGCTGGACGGTGAGGCAAGCTTCGCAACTCTCAACGAGCCCGACTTGTACATCTGGTGGGGTGCCTATTTGGGCATGCCTGAGGAAATAGCCTTAAAGGGCGAGTTGGTCGAAATCGGCCCAGACATTGTCAACGTTCGGCGCGAGGCAAGGTCCGCCAATGGTTGGCTTATGGAAACGTATGTCCTGAAGAAGCGTCTTTGACCGACAATTCTGGACGATCTGCGAGCTGACCTGACCACCGGTTTTGGTTCCGATCGTGTGACACAGTGCCGGCAGACGTATCTATGTATGTTAACGGCAAAAAATAAAAAATTTTCTATTTCCAATTTTGATCTTTGAACTTATCGTCTTGTCCCGTGACCAAGGAGTGGGGATGACGGCGCAGGCGATTGTCCGCAACACGATCAGCGAGCAGGTCTTTTCGGAGCTGCGCCGACGGATCGCGACCGGGCAGTTGCGCCCCGGTGAGCGGTTGCGACCGGATGAGATTGCGCGGGACCTGCATGTCAGTCAGACCCCGGTCAAGGAAGCGTTCCTGCGTCTCGACGCGGAAGGATTGGTCGATACGATTCCGCGGCGCGGGACGGTCGTGCGGCGGGTGTCGCGCCGTCATACGGTCGAGCTGTTCCAGACGCGTGAGATGATCGAAACCTGGGCGCTGCGCGATGGGTTTGCCAATGACCGCATCACCGAGGAGTTTCTGAGCTCCGTCGGCAGGACTGTCAGCGAGCTGTCCGAAGCCGTTGCCAATGGCCGCTTCATCGACATCGAAAAGGCGATGGAGGCGGATCGGGCGATGCACTACCTGATTGTTGGGCTGAGTGGCAATTCGATCGTGATCGATTGGTACCGCCGCCTGATGTCGCAGACGGAATTCATCAGGCTTTACGCCACGCGTCCAGAACGGGCGACCGAGACTGACAGCGAACATCGGGACATTCTTGCGGCGTTGCAGGCCCGTGATCTCAAGGCGACGTTGGGAACCATCCACGATCATTTCGAGTCGGCGTGCAACAGCCTGTTGCCGACGATCGGCGAGGATGAAGACGATAACCATCAACAACTTGGAGGAGGAAAAGATGCTTAAGAAGAACACTTTGATTGCGGCGGCGCTAGCGGTGGGCATGGTGCCGGTTGCGGCATTGGCCGATTCATCAACCCGTGTGGCGCTGGTGCCGGGCGGTCCTCATCCTTACTTCGCGGCATGGGAACAGGCCGGGGTCGACGCGGCGGCTGATTTTGGCCTCGGGGCTGCAGATTACAAGGTCCCGCAAAAGTGGGAACTGGGTCTGCAGAACCAGATGCTCGAGAGCCTTGTAACCCAAGGCTACAACGCGTTTCTGATTTTCCCCGGCGATCCGGTGGGGACGGTTGCGATTGCTGATGAGTTGGCCGGAACCGGCGCGCCGGTCATGGCCTTGGCCGGCTGCTTGAAAGATCCCTCGGACGCCAAGTTCTGCATGGGAACGGACACGGGCAACTCGGCCTATCTCGGCACGCAGGAACTGCTGAAGGAGCTGGGCGACGGGGCGAAGATCGCGCACTTCACCGGCTTCCTGGTCGACCCCAACACCCAGTTGCGGATCGACGCCGTTGAACAAGCGGCCTCCGAAGGCGGTGCCGAGGTGATCCAGGTGATCGCCGACATCGACGCGCCGGAGCCGGCCGAGGAAAAGATCAACGCCTATCTGGCCGCCCACGCCGATGAGGTCGACGGCATCATCACCACCGCCTGGGTGCCGGCCGTGGTGGCCTCGAACGCGCTTCGCAAGATCGGCGACAAGCGGATCAAGATGGTCGGCATCGATCATGACGAGGTGGTGCTGAGCGCCATCAAGGATGGCTACGTCCATGGCACGATGCTGCAGAACCCCTACGGCCAGGGCTACATCGGCTCGTTCGTGGCCAACAAGCTGCGCACGGGTTGCACGGTCAAGGCGGACGCGCCGTTCAAATCGAACGCGCTGACCGACAAGTTCGTTGATTCCGGCACGGTCTTCGCCGGCGTCGATGATGTCGACAACTATGTCGCCTCCATGCAGTCGATCACCAAGGTTCTCTTCGACGAGTTCGAAGCGACGTACCTGGACTGCTAGAGTTCTCGGGCGGCGGCAGAGGTCCTCGCCGCCGCCCAAATTGTGAGTCCCGATGGTTGACCTAGCCGAGGAACAGCAGACCAAAGCGCACGCGCCGCTGCGCTTTTTGCTGAGCAACGAGTTTGGCCTGCTCGTCCTGGTGATCCTGTTCGCCCTGGTCTTTGCCGCCCTATCGCCGGCCTTCCTGTCGAGCTTCAGCCTGTACGCGTTGGGGCGGACGGCGGCGGTGAACATCATGATCGGCTTTTCGATGATGGTGGTGATCATCACCGGCGGGTTGAACTTGTCAGTCGGCGCGATCGGGGTGACCTCGGCGATGTTCGGCGGCTGGCTGATGCAGCAATTCGGGCTGCCGTGGGTGCCGGCGATCATCGGCGGGCTGGCGATGGGCGCGCTGCTGGGGGCGATCAACGGGATCATCATCGTGCGTTCGGGGCTGCACAGCTTCATCATCACGCTGGCGACGATGAGCATTTTCTTCGGCGTGATGATTTTCCTGACGCGCGCCGAATCTTATCGGGAAATATCGGCGACGTTCACGAGTTTCGGGCGGCTGAAGATCCTGGACATCTTGTCTCCCCTACTGCTGACAACGATTGCGGTGGGGATTTTGTTGTCCGTTTTATTCCGCTTCACGGCGCTGGGGCGAGAGATGCTGGCGGCCGGGGCCAACCAACGTTCGGCCGAGCTGTCGGGCATTCGGGTCGATCGGATGATCACCTACTGCCACATGCTGTCCGGAGTCCTGGCGGCCATCGCCGGGCTGATGCTGGTTTCCCGCACCGGGGCCGCCATCCCCTCCATGGCCGGGCAGTTGGGGCAAGACTGGCTGCTGCCCGCCTTCCTGGGCCCCGTGCTGGGCGGCACGCTGCTGACCGGCGGACGAGTTTCCGTTTTGGGAACCCTGCTGGGCGCCTTTCTGGTGACGATGCTGACGACAGGGCTGCTGCTGCTGCAGGTCGGCGCCTTTTGGGTGCAGACCTTCCTGGGCCTGCTGCTGTTGCTGGCGGTGCTGATCGATTTGGCCCGCCGATCCTATCTTGAGCGGCGGAAGCTGGTATGAGCGGCAAGTTTTGGCAAAACGACTGGTTCGGCCCGCTGCTGGTGACCGTGTTGGCCGTCGTGGTGGTCGGTGCGCTGAACCCGGCGTTCCTGTCGCCCTTCAACATCCAGATCCTGCTGCTGGCGATCTCCGTCAACGCGATGGTCGCCTTTTCCCAGATGATCATCATCGCCATCGGCCAGATGAACCTGTCGGTCGGCGCCATCGGCGGGCTGGCGGCGATTTCCTTTGCCGGCATGATGGAGGTTTGGGGCATCCCCTGGCCCATGGCCGCCATCCTGGCCCTGGGCATCGGCCTGCTTTGCGGACTGGCCAACGGCGTTCTGGTCGCCTTGACCGGCATTTCGGCCTTCGTCATCACCCTGGCCAGCCTGTCGGTCTTCAAGGGCATCAATCTGGGCATCACCGAGGCCCAGCCCTTTTACAACATCCCCGACGTCGTCAAGTCCCTGGGCAACGAGACGTTCCTGCACCCGCTGCCCTGGCTGATCCTGCCGGCGGGCCTGGTGGCGGTTGCCCTGTGGTACATGCTGTTCCGGCTGCCGCTGGGACGGTCGATCCTGGCGGTGGGTGGTAACGCGCACGCGGCGGAGCTGTCGGGCATTCCGGTGCGCCGCATCGTCATCGTCGCCCACGCGATTTCCGGGACCCTGGCCGCCCTGGCCGGCATCATGCTGGTCGGCCGGCTACAGCTGGGCCAGCCCACCATCGGCGATGACTGGCTGATCCTGTCCTTCGCCGCCCCGGTGATCGGCGGCGCCATCCTGACGGGCGGGCAAGTGAGTGTGGCCGGCACGTTTTTGGGCGTGGCCATCGTGGCGATCATCACTCAGGTACTGGTGCTGTTCAGCATCGATCCGTTTTTGGTGCAGGTCGTGCTGGGCGGGCTGATCCTGTGGGCGGTGGGCATCAACCGGTTCCGCGAGATCCGGGCCAACCAGCTGAGCGCGGCGCGGCCGACATGAGCGAGAGTAAAACCCCCGTCTTCCACGCAGAGAGCGTGACCAAAACCTTCCCCGGCGTGGTGGCGCTGGAGGAGGTGGCGCTGAGCCTGTCGCACGGTTCGATCCACGCCCTGTTGGGCGAAAACGGCGCCGGCAAATCGACCCTGATCAAGATCATCACCGGCGTCTACCGCCCCGATTCCGGCACCATGACGCTGGAGGGCAAGCCGTTTGAGCCGCACAGCACGCGGGACGCGATCGCCAGCGGCATCGGCGTGGTGCACCAGGAACGCAACCTGATCCCCCGCTTTTCCATCGGCGAGAACATCTTTCTCGAGGAGCTGAGCACGCGCCCGCTGGCCCGCATCGATTACACCCAGCTGTTCGACAATGCCCGGCGCTGGCTGGAGATGCTGGAAATCGACGCCGACCCGGCCACGCCGGTGGACCGGTTGAGCGTCGCCAAGATGCAGCTGGTCGAGATTGCCAAGGCGCTGTCGCTCAATTCCCGCATCTTGCTGTTGGACGAGCCGACCGCCTCGCTGACCCCGCATGAGACCGACACGCTGTTCGGCATTTTGCGGCGGCTGCGCGACGATGGGGTCAGCCTGATCTTTGTCAGCCACAAGCTGGAGGAGGTGCAGGAGATCTGCGACCAGGTGACGGTGCTGCGCGATGGGCGGAATGCCTGTGCCAGCCGACCGATGGCGGGGCTGGGCCGGCAGGACATCGTGCGCTTGATGATCGGCCGCAGCGAGCAGATCCCCGACTGGTCGGCCCGCGACCGTTCAGGCGGCGAGGTGGCGCTGAAGCTGGCGGGGGTTTCGACCAAGCTGGGGCACACGGGCGTCGATTTGACGGTGCATAAGGGCGAGATCGTCGGCCTGTACGGCCTGGTGGGGGCGGGCCGCAGCGAGCTGGCCAAGGCCATCCTGGGCAAATTCGAGGTGACGGGCGGCACCGTCGAGGTGGGCGGCGCGCCGGCCACCATCGGCAGCGTGGCGGATGCGGTGGGGCGTTATCGCATCGGGTATGTCAGCGAGGACCGGAAGAGCGAGGGGCTGATCCTGATGCATTCGGTGCTGGACAATGTGGGCATGCCGATCTGGCGCCGGCTGTCGCAGGCCGCATCGCTGCTGACCAAACGGACCATCCGCGGGCACACCGAACCGTTTATCGAAAAGCTGGAAGTGCGTACCCCCTCGCTGGAACAGCATGTCGGCAACCTGTCAGGTGGCAACCAGCAGAAGGTGAGCGTGGCCAAATGGCTGGCCGCCGAGGTGCAGATCCTGATCATCGACGAGCCCTCGGTCGGCATCGACATCAAGACCAAGGCCTATTTGCACGAGCTGATCCGCGAGCTGTCGGACCAGGGCACCGCCCTGCTGCTGATCACCAGCGACATGCCCGAAATGATCACCCTGGCCGACCGCATCATGGTGATGAGCGATTACCGCATGCTGGGCGGGTTCGATAACTCGCGGGATTATGATGAGATGAGCGAGCGGATTATGGGGCTGATCCAGGGGGAGGAGGCTGCGTAGCCGGTTGTCGGCTATTGGTGCCGAATGAAGCGTCCAATCGGGCCGAAAGTGGCACTCGACCATTGGCAAACGTTTGGGCGAATTCTGCATGCTGCAATGCGGTATTTCGAAGTAGATTTTCGATGCGGCTAAAAATTGTTGTTCCTATCGAAGTTAACAGCTCGGTCAATCCTACCGTTTGTGGCGGTCAAGAATATTGTGTCTAAATGGTCCTAGATGTTCTGTGCAAGCCTTTCTCTATAGACCTCCATCGAATGGTTCTGGATGCCCTTCCCAGAAACAAGGCGAGATATCCAGCTAAAGAATTTCAGACTTTCTCGATTCTGAGCGTTCTCCAATGACGTTCCATCAAGCATGAACTCGTTGAAGCAGCTTTGAAACCCAAGCCACTTAGGCGGCACAGTTGGTACGATGTCCAACTCGTTATAAACATGATACGGCTCACGAAGAGCCGTGACGGCTCTTGCGTCTCCATAGCGAGGCATGCCGAAAGTGTATCCCGCATGGGTTGTTAGCCGGTTGCGGACAAGTCCTTCCTGAACGAACTCGCTAGAGACCGTCATGCCCCAAATTGCATGCATAATAGCTGCCATTGCCCCACCAAGAGAATGACCTGTTACATAGATTGGTACTTGTTCGGTATTTCCACGGATGAAAGTTTGAAGTTCAAGACTGACGGGCTCTAAACAGGCAGAAATTGCCCGGAAGAATCCCATGTGAAAGTGAACTTTACCTGCGCCACTTTCATGTGAGAAGCGAGTGGCGCGCAGGTTTGCTAGCCAGTCGTAGAGGTACTTTGTGCCTCGTATTGCAACAATAATCATGCTCGGCGTGCGAACTCCGACGACGATCGCATACCTACGGATAACGACAAAAAACTCACCAAATTCGAGAGATCGCATGATTTCATCAAAGTCAAGCCTGCGTCCGTCTCGAATGGCCTGCTGATAAGCGAAGCAAGGGACTACATTTACCCGATCCGCTTGTTTGAGTTCGAAATCAGGAATGCGATAGTAAGTTAATTCCGAAAATAGGGCGCAAACAAACGCCTTTTCTATTTCAAACCCTGATTTGCGCCAGTCTATTGAATTGATATGCTGCAACGCTTCACGGATTGGAAGTTCTTGCACAGATTTCCTATCCATAGAATTCACTCCTAAAAATTGTTCTGACGTAATCAACTATCGAATAGGCGACTAAATACCGCAGCACCCACCGACCGTAATCTGGCGTCGTATAATATGCCAGTCGGCTGCAATCTTAGGTCGGCGTCGACATCAAGGCCAAGACCTATCTGCACGAGTTGATCCGCGAGCTGTCGGACCAGGGCACCACCCTGCTGCTGATCACCAGCGACATGCCCGAAATGATCACCATGGCCGACCGCATAATGGTGATGAGCGATTACCGCATGCTGGGCGGGTTCGACAATTCGCGGGATTGTGACGAGGTGAGTAAGCGGATTATGGGGTTGATCCTGGGGGGGATGCTGCGTACGCGGATGTTAGCTGCTTAGGAGCGTCAATTTTGTGTGCTAGCCAACCCATGACACCATTAAGCTCAAACCTGACATTGGCGATAAAAAGTATCATGGTGCTGCAAAGTCCCAACTGCCAATGCTAGTGTTGTTTGTTGCATCGGTGATTAGCTAAGGCGACAACGCAGACGAAGTGGCCAGAAGATTCCGGTAGCCAGTTGCTCATAACCTTTAACAAGCGTAGAACCTAAGCGCTAAGCTCCAGAAAATCTGTAACACCCGAATAGATATCACGAAACTTTTGTTATATGATATTGGAATACTGGGTGTCGAATGGCGAAAGTTTCTAAGAAAAGTCTCTTAACAACAGTTGATGGAACGCCGAAAAAGCGGCTGTTCCTCTCGATCATCAGTGACTACGATCTGAAGACGGGCGTTTGCGAATTGGTTGACAATGCGCTCGACTTATGGGTCGGCCAAGGGCGAAAAGCAAACCTCACAATTGATGTGACGCTTGATGCTGACCGGCAACTAATAAAGGTTCGGGATAACGCTGGCGGAATTGATGCAAACCAGGCTGAACTACTAATTGCCCCCGGTGCAAGCCGAAACGATGTCGGTGAAGCATTAATTGGCATATTTGGCGTTGGAGGAAAGCGCGCCGGAATTGCACTCGGTGAGTTAATCGAAATTCAAACCCGATCGCATAAGGGCACAAGTATTCAGGTCGATCTGACCAAGGATTGGATTGAGTCGCCCAACTGGGACCTGGACGTTTTTGAGATACCTGAAATTGATCCAGGCACCACTGATGTCGAAATCTCGAAGGTTCGACAGAGCTTTGACGACGATGATATTCAAGATTTGCGGCACCACCTTGCAGAGACTTATGGTTGGTTCATTGAGCAAGGTTGCAGATTGACTGTGAATCGAGTTCCGCTCGATCCAATAAGTTTTGCAACTTGGTCCTTTCCGCGAGATTACCCACCTCGAACCTGCGAGTTTGATATAGAGCCGGAGGTGGGACAGAAGCTCAATGTTCGGCTTACAGCGGGCTTAATTGGCGATCGTGATCCAGAGGCGGATAACTATGGTGCATATTTCATATGCAATCATCGCCTCATTATGAAGGAAGTTAAACAACGGGAAGTTGGATATTTTGTGTCAGCCGAAGCGGGAGTCCCTCACCCAGACGCATCGCTTGGGCGAACTATAGTAGAGTATGTTGGTCCGGCGGAACTCATGCCTTGGAACAGTAGCAAGAGCGGGATCAATTTTAATCATCCAGCCTTCCTTCAGATCCGATCAAGAGTCATCGAGTTCGCCTCCTTCTATTCAAAGCTCTCCCGGGCACTAAAACGGAGTTGGGAGGACGAGGTTTTCCCATTTCGGGATGGTAAGATTGTCGAAGTGGACCCATTGGAGGTTCTCTCCGACAAGAAAAAGGTGTTGCCGAAACCACCGAGTACACGAAATCCAAAATACGCCGACGAACTACGTTTGATGAACAACAAGGTAATTGATGATAAACCTTGGACGTTGGGGCTAGTTGAGGCCATGAGCATGGTAGAGCTTATTGGGCGTCAGAAATTTGAGACGAAAAACCGTGCAGCACTCATCCTCCTCGACAGTAATTTTGAAATCTCACTCAAGGAATTTATCGTATCTAGTAAAAAATTATTCCCACCACATAAATATACAAACAAACATATTTCAAATTTGTTCAGTAATAGATCCAATGTGATCAATGAAGTTCAAAATCATGCAAAATTTCCGCAGAAACTACTAGATAAAGTAAATTACTATTACGCAATTCGAAACAATCTGATCCACCAACGAGCAACTGTTGCAATTACTGATCAACAAGTTAAAGACTATCGTCAAACAATTGAGCGCGTCCTAAATAAACTTTTCAAGATCAGGTTTCCCAACTGAAACGGCATATGACACGTCTCGAGAAGATGCTCCAGCGTTTGAGCTAGAGACGGGCGGTTGAGGTCGTCCTGTTGTGCGGAACGGAGCGTAGCGCAGGTCGGCAGGAAAGGGTGAGGCAAGATGGTGCGGTAACGGTGGTCTATGACCCAATGCCGAGTGGGTTCGGACGGTGTTTTAGTGCCGGCGCTAGGCCTCGATAAGGATCTTGGCTTCCTTCAGTGAGTAAGAGATCTCAATGTTGAGCCGCTCATCATGCAGCTTGTCGTAGAAGGGCTCATTGAGTCCGTTATCCCAATCTGATCCCGGCTCAGTGAACCGGGTTAGAACCGCCGACCACTGCAGCGATTCGCGTGCAGCCTTGGCGGTAAAATCTCTGCAACTGTAGGACCGATTGTGCTTCGAAGCCCTATGTTCGACGAACAGGCGGGTGAGGTCGTATTGGGACATTCTGGCTGTCCAAAGTATGCGTTATCTCAATCCTTCCTGCTACCTGCTAAAGGCTTCTGAATGAGCCAATCTCTAGCTTTCAGTCCGGACCTCTCCCAGCGCGCGTGAGTTACCCTTGCAAATATTATCGGAATCATCACGGGAATTCGCTTGGCCACGCGTTTGGTTGCATCAGTTGGCGCGAAATGGCTGGTTCAAGTAGGCAAGCGTCACCTGGTTCGAAAACAGAGGTTTGGGTGAAGAATACCTGGACGGCGGCGTAGGCGTCAGTTGACGGCGCGGCTGCGCGTGATAATTCCCTTTCGATCGGATCGGTCAAAGAGATAACCCAGCTTCTACCAGCCGCGCGCTGCCAACAAGCGATCCAGGCCGCGATTGCCTTTGCGATGGCCTCCCAATTTGAGCCTTGCGCCGCATGAAATCGCGCAGCTGGAAGAAGGCGTTGGGGGAGTTTTTGCGAACCGTCGGCGGCGATTTGGACTAGTTCGTGCTGGATGGCGGTGTTGGCGAAGCGTTGGTGGACGGATTTGAGGTAGGTGGTCAGGTCCACGCCCTTTGGCGCTTCAACAGTCGGGATCAATTCATCGCCCAGGCGACCGAGGTAGCGAGCGATGTTGGGATCAGCCATAGCCTCGGAAACCAACCTATGGCCAGCCAATAGGCCGACATAGGCCAGGGCGGAGTGGGAGCCGTTTAGGAGGCGGAGCTTCATGTCTTCGTGGGGGCCGACATCCTGGACGAAGCTGATGTCGTCGGTTTCGAAGGGTGGGCGTCCCAAAGGGAAATTGTCCTCGATGACCCATTGGCCGAAGGGCTCTGCCACGACGGGCCAGGCGTCTTGATAGCCGCATTGTTGTGCGATGGTGTCGATGTCGGTTTGGGTGGTTTTGGGGACGATACGGTCGACCATGGTCGAGGGGCAGGCCAGGCTGTCCTCTAGCCAGGGGACCATGTCCGGGTCGGTCAGGGCGGCGAGGTCGGTGATGGCGGTGCGCAGCAGGCGGCCGTTGTGGCGCAGATTGTCGCAGGACAGTAGGGTGAATGGCGGCGTGCCGGCCTCTCGGCGTTTTCGCAGGGCGGTGAGGATTAGGCCTGGGACCGATCTGGGGGCGCTCGGGTTGTGCGGGTTTAGGTTGCTCAGGTCGGCGGCGATGTCGGCGTGGGTTTCGTCCAGGCGGCCGGAGGCGGGGTCCAGGCAGTAGCCTTTTTCCGTGATCGTCAAGCTCACGATGCGGGTTGCCGGGTGGGCCAGGCGGTCCAGGATCGGGGCGAGGCCGTCGCCGGCGTACAGAATGTCGATCACGCTGCCGATGATGCGGTGGCTGGCCTGGTCGTCTTGCCGGCTGGCCAGGGTGTAGAGGCCGTCTTGCGGGCGGAGGGCGTCGCGGGTGTCCGGCCGCTTTAGTGAGATGCCGGTGATGCCCCAGCTTGGGTACTTGGCCAGAACTTCATCGATATAGGCGGCCTGGTGGGCGCGGTGGAAGGCGCCCAGGCCGATATGGACGATGCCCGAGGTGACGGCGGTGCGGTCGTATCGCGGCCTCTGGACGGTGGAGGCGATGTCCGGGAGCAGGTTTGTGGAGAGGCGGGGCAGGGACATGGTGGTGGGCCCTGGTGGCGGTGAGCGTGTGTTGGTGGGGCGCTGGTGGTTGGCGATCTGATGTTTATGCCGACTTAACCGGTTTGGCGGTTAAGTAAGAACTTCACCGCCTAGTCCGTGTGAAAGACGTCTTCCATCGAGGCCCAGTGCTCGCCTTCCTTGCGGGTGGGCAGCGGGTCCTGCATGGGGTCGGTCAGGGTCCACCAGCGTTGGGTTTCGGGGTCGGTGGCCATCTTGGCGGCGTCGGCAGCGAAGTCGGTGCCGTGATATTCCCAATAGGCGAACAGCAGGTTCTCCGGCTCCTTGAGGAAGATGGTGTAGTTGCGGATGTTGCAGTCGGCGATCATCTTCAGGACCGAGGGCCAGACATCGGCGTGGATGCGCTTGTATTCCTCGATGCTCTCCGGCTTCAGGCCGATGACGTGTCCCATGCGTTGCATGGCGGGGTCTCCCTTTGAGTTAGAGCACATTTGATAATTGCCAGACCGTTTGATGGCGCCAAATCAGGTCAGTCCGTCTGGCGCGGTGCGCAGCGCGATGCAGCGCATCGGGCAAGGGCGGCAACGCAGCGGATAGGCTGATTTGGCCCACCGAAGGCCGGCATTTCGCGCCCTCCGGACAGCGTTGCGTCCGTCTTGTGGTGCCTCCAGCACCACCGCGACGAACGCGCCTTGCCGGAGAACGCGAAAAACCGGTCAAACGGTCTGGCAATTATCAAATGTGCTCTCGTTAGTTACTCGTTTGCCAGCTTAGGCCTTCGACGGATTGGGCCTGGATGGCCTGGAAATCCCAATCGATGCCCAGGCCGGGCTCGGTGCTGGGCCAGGCGTGGCCGTCTTCGATGCGCAGGCCGGTGTGGGTCAGGCTGTCGAGCTGGGGGATGTATTCCAGCCAGGGCGCGTTGGGGATGGCGCAGACCAGGCTGGCGTGCAGCTCCATCAAGAAGTGCGGGCAGACCGGGACGTTGAAGGCCTGGGCCAGGTGGGCGACCTTCATCCAGGGTGTGATACCGCCGATGCGGGCGACGTCGACCTGGACGATGGAGGCAGCGCCGGCGGCCAGATAGTCCTTGAACTGGCTGAGGGAATAGAGACTCTCGCCCACCGCGATGGGGACCGAGGTGGCGGCGGCCAGGCGGGCATGTTCGAGCACGTCGTCGGCCGGCATGGGTTCCTCGAACCAGGCGATGCCGAATTCCTCCAGCACCTGGGCGCGGCGGGTGGCCTCGGCGCGGGAGAAGGCCTGGTTGGCGTCGACCATGATGTCGTAGCCGGGGCCTACGGCGTCGCGCACGGCGGCCAGGCGCGCCCGGTCCTCGGACAGGTGGGGGCGGCCGATCTTGACCTTGGAGCCGGTGAAGCCTTGGGCCTGGGCGGCCAGCGCGTCGTCGACCAGGGCCTGGGTTTCGATCTGCAGCCAGCCGCCCTCGGTGGTGTAGACCGGCACGCTCTCCTTGGCGCCGCCCAGCAGGCGGAACAGGGGGAGGTTGGCGCGGCGGCAGCGCAGGTCCCACAGGGCGGTGTCGATGGCGGCCAGGGCGAGCGAGGTGATGGCGCCAACGCTGGTGGCGTGGGTGCTGAACAGCAGCTGGCGCCAGAGGGCGCCGATGTTCTCCGCCTCCTGACCCAGCAGCTGGGGGACCAGGGTCTCGCGCAGCAGCGACATGATCGCCGGGCCGCCCTGGCCGATGGTGTAGGAATAGCCGGTGCCCGTCGCGCCCTCGCTGTCGGTGATGCGGACGATCGGGGTTTCCTGGCTGACGAAGGATTGGATGGCGTCGGTCCGCACGACCTTGGGCTTCAGGTCGACCATGCAGATCTCGACGCGATCGATGACGGCCATGGGTTAGGGGGTGCTCTTACTTGTCACGACGGATGCTGGCGGTGATTTGCCAGATTACCAGGAAACTATGAGCGGCGACCAGGGGGCGGGCGAATGGGGGGCGGGCGAACCGGGGGCGGGCGAACAGGAAGCCGTCAGGGCTTTTGGTTGACGCTCAGGAAGGCGCGGGTGATTTCGGCCTCCTGGGCCAGCATGATCGTTTGCGCCGTCCGCATGTGGTCCCGCATCACCACCAGCGCCCTCGCGCCGTCGCCCGCCGACAGGGCCTCGATGAGCAGTTCCTGGTAGGACAGGCCGCTCTCCCGCAGCTCGGGGTTGGGCTTGTCGTAGATGCGCCGGCAGACGGCAAGATCCTTGAGCAGCCGGGCCAGAAAGCCGCAGGTGAAGCCGAGCAGGGGATTTTTCGACATGCCGGCCAGGGCCTCGTGGAACTCCAGCTCGGCCGCCCGCTGTTCGCGCTCCTCCTCGATGGAGGCGGGCGGGTCGCGATAGGTGCTCATGCAATCGCGCAAACTGTCCAGCTGCGTATCCGTGATGTGGGCGGCCAGCTCCTCCACCAGCTGGGGTTCCAGCAGGATGCGCAGGCGATAGATGTCCGCGATGGTGACTTGCTTGAAGAAGAAATGGTTGGCGAGCAATGCGCTGGCTAGATCATCGCCGACATCGGTGATGAAAGCGCCGCCGCCAGGGCCGGTCCGCATGCGGATCAGACCCTGGGTTTCCAATACTTTCAGGGCTTCGCGCACGGTGCCCTTGCTGGCGCCCAGTTCCGCCATGAGCTGGGGTTCCTGGGGCAGGCGGTCGCCGGGCGCCAGGCCGCGATCGATGATCCAGTCCTTGATGGTCTCGGCGACGGATTGCGCCCGGTTGAGGCCGCGGCGTGTCGCGGTCTCGCCGTCAAGCGATTGGATGATAGCAGGCTGCTTCATGATCGGGTTCGAGGGCTCTTAGCGGTGGCGCATCCACGCGGCAATCGGCGGCGGCTCGGTGGCAGCGGGCGGCAAAGGCGCAGCCGGGGGGTGGGTTGAAGGGATCGGGCAGCTCGGCCGCCGCCTGGTCGGCCTTGGCAAGGGGGCGGCCGACGACGGGCGCGCTCTGGGCCAGCAGGCTGGTATAGGGATGTCGGGGGCGGCTGAATACATCATTTGCGCGGGCCTGCTCAACCAGGCGGCCGAAATAGAGAACGGCCACGCGGTCGCTGACGGCCTCGACGACGGCCAGATCGTGGCTGATGAACAGGTAGGTCAGGCCCATCGCCGCCTTCAGCTCGGACAGCAGATTCAGGACCTGGGCCTGCACCGAGACATCCAGGGCCGAGACCGGCTCGTCCAGCACCAGGATGCGCGGGCTGGCGGCCAGGGCGCGGGCGATGCCGATGCGCTGCGCTTGGCCGCCGGAAAACTCATGCGGATAGCGATCTAGGAACTCCGCCCGAAGGTTGACCGCCTCGAACAGCTCGGCGATGCGGGCTTTGCGGGCTCTTTCGTCCATGCCGAGCAGATGAATGAGGGGGGCTTCAAGGATTTTGCGAATGGTCTTGCGTGGGTTGAGCGAGGAAATCGGGTCCTGAAAGACGTATTGGATCAGGCGACCGAAGGCAGCCGGGTCGCCGGTTTGGTCCGACAAATCCTTGCCCTCGATGGCGATGGAGCCCTCACTGGGTTCGAGCAGGCCGACAAGCATGCGGGCGAGGGTGGATTTGCCGCAGCCGGACTCGCCGACGATGCCCAGAGTTTCCCCCGGCTGGATCGAAAAGGTGATGTCGCGGACCGCGTGCACGGCTGGTTTTGACCGGCCGAGGATCGAACGGCCGCCGCCGAATGTCTTGCGCAAGTCTTTCACTTGAAGGGCGGGAGTCATACCGACGCCCCCAAAGGATGAAGGCAACGAACGGCTCGGTTGCCAGCGGTTTCCAAGTCGATATCCCCGGTTTGACAGACTGCCCGCGCCAGAGAACAACGGGGCGCGAAGGCACAGCCGCGCGGCAAATCGTCGACCGGTGGCGGGAGACCGGGAATGGCCTCCAGCTTGCGCTGTCCCTCGCCCAGTTCCGGTACACAGGCGATCAAGCGGCTCGTGTAGGGATGTTGGGGGTTTTCAAGAATGTCCCGCGTGGGACCCGTCTCGACGATGCGCCCGGCATACATGACAGCAACCCGGTCGCAGAGCTGGGCCACGACGCCGAAATCATGGGTAATGAAGATCAACGCGAGGTTCTTGGCCTTTCGGAGATCGTCGAGCAACGCCAGAATCTGGGCCTGCACCGTGACGTCCAAGGCGGTCGTCGGTTCGTCGGCGATGATCAGTTCCGGGTCATTGACCAGGGCCAGGGCAATGCCGACGCGCTGGCGCATGCCGCCAGACAGTTCGTGGGGAAAGGAGCGCGCCCTTGCGGCCGCATTGGGGATGCGCACCTGGTCGAGCAGCGAAACGGCGTGGTTCCACGCATCTTGCCGCGAAACCGGTCGGTGAACGCGGATTGCTTCCACCAATTGGTCGCCGATGCGGTAGAGAGGATGCAGCGTTGCCAGGGGATCTTGAAAGATATAAGCGACGCGCCGTCCCCGGATCTGCCGCAAGCTTTCGCCGTCCATGGACAGCGTGTCGGCTCCGCCAATCTGGACGGAACCCCCGGTGATGACGCCGGGGGGCGAGGCGACCAGACCCAGCAGCGACAGGGCCGTCACCGATTTGCCGGAACCGCTTTCGCCGATGATGCCCAGGCATTCGCCTTGGTTGACTTGGAAGCTGACTCCGCCAACCGCCTTGTAGGTACGCGGTCCGACCTGAAATTCGGTTTGCAAGCTATCGACATCCAGCAAAGCGTCGGTTTTTGGTAGCGTTGGGATTTCCTTGCGCTCGATGCGTGTGGCGGCTGCCGGACGCGACAAAGCCCCTGATCGAAGCCGCGGGTCGAGCGCGTCACGGATACCGTCGCCCAGCAAATTGACGCTCATGACGATGACGAAGATCATGGCCCCCGGAACGACGGAGGCATGAGGCGCATTGATCAGGACTTTTCGTCCTTCGCCGAGCATCGAGCCCAAATCGGCCTGAGGCGGTTGCGAGCCGAGACCGAGGAAGCTGAGTCCGGCCGTTTCCAAGATCATCCAGCCAATGGTGGTCGACATGGCGATGACGATGACCGGTAGGACGTTCGGCAGTACCTCCGAGATGATCAGCCGGGTGTTCGACATGCCGGACAAGCGCGCGGCATCGACGAATTCGCGGTGGGCGATGCCGACGGCGACCCCGCGAATATTGCGCGCAAAGAAGGGGATGTTGACGACAGCGATGGCGATCAGCGCGTTGAGCAGGCCCGGCCCCAGCACGGCGACAATGGCGAGCGCGAGGAGAATGTAGGGAAAGGCCATCAACATATCGACGCCGCGCATGATGACCCCGTCGGTGCGTCCGCCGTAGAATCCGGCGACGATGCCAATCGTGGAGCCGATCAAGGCGGCGATGACGGCGGCAGCAATTCCGACGACCAGCGACAGGCGGGTGCCCCAAATCAGCCGGGACAGCAGATCTCGTCCGAGATGATCGGTCCCGAGCAAGCCCGCATCGCCGAACGGCGGCTTTAGTCGGTTTGCCGGATCGGTGATGTCTGGATCGGCAAGTGGCAGCAACGGTGCCAACAGGCAGATGGCGATCACGATGAGCAGGACAAGCCCACCAAATGCAGCCAGGCGATTGCGCAGGATCAGGTTGAGGGTCGTCACGGCCAAGCCCCTCTATGTCTTGACCCTGGGGTCCAGCCAGCTTTGCGCAAGATCCGCCAGCAGGTTGAACAGGACATAGAAGGCCGCGACGATGACGACGCCACCTTGAACAAGCAGGATGTCGCGCGTCGAGATCGCCTGAACCAGCATGCGGCCGACGCCTGGCCATTGAAAAACGGATTCGATATAGACCGCGCCACCGAGAACAAAGCCTGCCTGAACTCCGATCACGGGAATGATGGTGACCAGGGCGGCCTTGAAGGCGTGCCGGTAGAGAACGTCGCGTTCGGTAACCCCCTTCGCCCGTGCCGTTCTGATGAAATCCTGCCGCAGAACTTCCAGCATGGCCGAACGTGTGAGCCGTGCGATCACGCCCGTCGCCACAACGGCCAATGTCGTAGCCGGCATGATCAGATGGGTCAGCAGGTCCAGCGGTCCCCCGCCGCCATAGATGGCGAACATACCGGATGCGGGAAGCCAGCGGAGGCTGACGGCAAACAGCAGGATCAGCAGCAAGCCCAGCCAGAAGGACGGTATGGAAATCCCGATCAGAACCACGAAGGTCAGGATCTTGTCCGTCCAGCCATACTGACGGGCGGCGGTCCAAATGCCGATGAGCAGGCCGAAGATCGTGCACAGGATGAGGGATGCGCCCGCCAAGATCAGCGTGGCGGAAAACCGTTCGAAAACTTCGTCGATCACCGGCCGGTTCAAGCTGTAGGATCGGCCGAAATCGCCCTGCAGCATGTTGCCAAGCCAGATCAGATATTGCTGCCAAAGCGGCTTGTCGAGGCCGAGATCCCGGTTGAGTTTCTCAACGTTTTCCGGGGTTGCGAAGGACCCCAGGATCGCCGTCGCGGTATCGCCCGGAATTAGGGCCATAATCGCAAATACGATGACGGTCAGACCCAACAGAACGGGGATCAATGACACCAACCGCTTTAGCGCGTAGGCGAGCATCATCGACCTCCCTTGGAAAATCGGACGGGGCTGCGGTGGGCCCCGTCCTTGAGTCCGGTGGGGTTAAAGGTGTCAGCTTTTGCTGACGTCTTTCAAGATCAGGAAGAAGGACGGCTGCAGACTGAAACCTTCGACCCGGTCAGAGGTCGCGGCATTCTGCTTCCAATTGGCGATGAACGCCCAAGGTGCGTCGTCATAGACGATTTCCTGCATCTGCTTGTACAGGTCCGCCCGTTCCGCCTGATCGGTTGCCGAACGCGCGGCTTCCAACAGCGTGTCGACTTCGGGGTTGGAGTAGTAGCCCGAATTGAACCCACCCTTGTCGGGGAACGCTTCGGTGCGCAGGGCAAGATAGGGCAGGGTGTCCGGATCGTTCGTCATCCAGGCCATTTGCGCCATATCGGCCTTGCCTTCGAGCCCCGGGTTAACCTCGCCAAGGAAGGTGTTCCATTCATAGGTCTCGATCGACACGTCCAGTCCGATCTCCGCAAGGTCGGCCTGAATGGCGGCGCCCATCGGCACCGGATCCAACATGCCCGACCCGCCTTCAGTGACGTAGAAGGTCAACGATGTGCCCGCAAAGCCGGCCTCATCGAGCAGGGCTCTGGCCTTTTCAGGGTCATAGGGGTAGGGCTGAAGGGCATCGTTGTAAGCCCAGGAGAAGGCCGGTGGCGTCGGGCCCGAGGCGACTTCCGCTGTCCCTTGCAGGATCTCATTGACCAGCGATTCCTTGTCGATCGCATAGTTGATCGCCTGGCGGACGCGCTTGTCGGCAAACGGACCTTCTTTTGCGTTCAAGATCAGGAACCAGAGGTGAGGCCCAGCCTGTTCATGCAGGACAAACCCGTTGCCATCGAAGTTCGCGACCGAATCCGGGGGTATTTCGACCATCACATCGATACCGCCTGACAGCATTTCGGCAACGCGGGTATTGGCATCCGTAATCGGACGAAACACCACGGCCTCAAGAGCGGGAACGGTCGACCAATGGTTCTCGTTCCGCGTAATGACGACTTTGGCGTTCGATTCCCATTCGGCGAAGGTGAAGGGGCCTGTGCCCGACGGGTTGCGGCCAAAATCCTTGCCGTGATCCATCACGGCCGCAGGCGACACGATAAGGCCGGTTGGGTAGGCCAGGTTCGACAGGAACGGCGCGTAGGGAGCGTCGAGCGTGAACTTTACGGTGTCGGCGTCGACCGCTTCGACGTCTTGGATGGCCGAGAAGAAGAAGCTCAACGGGAACGGCCCGGTGTCGTGATAGGGGTGTTCCTCGTCCAGCATGCGATCGAAGTTGAAGACGACAGCTTCCGCATCGAAGGCCGAGCCATCATGGAAGGTGACGCCGTCCCGCAGATCGAACGTGTATTCGGTCCCGTCGTCGCTGATTGTCCAGCTTTCCGCCAGGGCCGGTTCAACCTCCAGCGTGCCGTCCTTATAGCGGACGAGGCCCTCATACATGTTCATCAAGATGCGGAAATCGTTGACCGCCGTAACGGCCGCCGGATCAAGCGATTTCGGTTCGGCAATCTGGCCGACGACCAAGACACCAGGGGGTGTCTGAGCCATTGCCGCGCCGACCCCGATGGTGACGGTAACGAGGGCTGCACCGAGCCCGTTCGTAAAGAGCTGTCTCATATCGGTCTCCCGGTTGGTACAGAGGCCTATTTATCATGATGAATTTCGATAGACAAGTTCATCATGATAAATTACCGTCGTGTTCGGCATTGATTGGAAACAAACTCGGGTATGACTTTTTCGATTCTTGCGCTTGATCACGAGACAGGGGCCATCGGATGCGCGGCTGCAACGGGCAATCTCGCTGTCGGCGCCTGGGTTTTGCGGGCGGCGGCGGATGCTGGCGCCGTCGCAACCCAGGGGCATGCGGTCAGTCCGCTGTGGGGCGACGATTGCTTGAGTCTGCTGCGTCAAGGTCAGTCCGCACCGTCTGCCATCGATGCGATCGTCAGTCCGGATGCCGGGCGGGAATATCGCCAGTTAAGTGCGCTTGATCGGGACGGAGAAACAGCCGCTTGGACCGGAAACGAGAACTCGTCTGCGAAAGGGCATCTGCAGGGCGATGGCTATGTGATTGCCGGCAATTGGCTGACGTCGGTTGACGTGTTGAAGCGAATGGAGCGGGCGTATCAGAACGGCCTGAGCCAAAATGGCGAGACGTTCGCCCAACGTCTGATCGCTGTTCTGGAAGCGGGCGTCTCGGCTGGCAGCGACGCCCGTGGTACGATGTCCGCGGCCCTGAAGGTCGTTACGCGCGATTCACCACCGCTTGATCTGCGAGTCGATTTTGATGCACAGCCGCTCGTTGTTCTTCGGTCGTTGTTGGTCCGGGCTACGTCTGAGCCATATGCGACGTGGATCAAGGCCGTACCAACGCTGGACGACCCACAGCGTTGTTGAGTGAGCGCTGAAACCCTTGTCGTAACGCGTTCTTTTTCCTTGGTTATGGCCTCTCCAGCGCGACGGCGATGCCCTGGCCGACACCGACGCACATGGTCGCGATGGCCCGTTGCGCATCTCTCTCGCACAACTCCAATGCAGCGGTTCCGGCAAGGCGCGCGCCTGACATGCCGAGCGGATGGCCAAGGGCGATGGCGCCGCCGTTAGGATTTACGTGGTCGGCGTCGTCCGTCAGTCCGAGATCGCGCAACGTGGCCAATGCCTGGCTGGCGAAGGCCTCGTTCAGCTCCATCACATCGATCTCACCGACCGCCCAACCAATCCGTTCCAGCAGTTTTCGGGTCGCCGGTGCTGGTCCGATGCCCATGATCCTGGGGGGAACGCCGGCCGTTGCCCCTCCCACGACCCTGGCAATCGGGGTCAGGCCATGCCGCTCGACAGCAGCGGCGGAGGCGATGACCATGGCCGCCGCGCCGTCGTTGACCCCGGACGCATTGCCGGCCGTCACCGTGCCGCCCTTGCGAAATGGTGTAGGCAGGCCAGCGAGCTTCTCCAGCGTCGTATCGGATCTCGGATGTTCGTCGGTTGCGACCCTACGTGGATCGCCTTTGCGCTGGGGGATGGTTACGACCGTGGTTTCCTTTGCCAAGCGCCCAGTTGACACGGCGGTCGCTGTCCTTGATTGAGATCGAGCGGCAAAAGCGTCTTGATCTTCGCGGCTTATAGAGAATTCTTCAGCCACATTCTCAGCTGTTTCCGGCATGGAGTCGATGCCGTACTGGTCGCGCATCAACGGGTTGATGAAGCGCCAGCCGATCGTCGTGTCGTGGATTTCGCCGTGGCGTGAATAGGCGCTTTCCGCCTTTGGCACGACAAAAGGTGCGCGCGACATGCTCTCGACTCCGCCGGCGATGGCTATGTCGATTTCACCCGCCTTTATGCCGCGTGCGGCGGTGATCAGGGCATCCATTCCGGATCCGCACAGGCGATTGATCGTGGTGCCGGGAACGGTCTCAGGCAAACCAGCCAGGAGCGATGCCATACGCGCGACGTTACGGTTGTCCTCGCCCGCCTGGTTGGCGCAGCCGAAGATCACCTCGTCGATGGCGGTCCAGTCGAATGTAGCCTGCCGGTCGATCAATGCCTTCAGCGGGATGGCCGCCAGGTCGTCCGTCCTAACGCCTGCCAAGGCACCGCCGAACCGGCCTATGGGCGTTCGTATGAAGTCGCAAATGTAAACCTCGGCCATTACGCGGCGTCTCCCCGGTTCGGTGTGCTATGCGCTTTGGCCGTTCGCGCATGCAGCGCGCGCAGAATGGCCAACTCATCCGGCGTTGGCGGCGCCGTTTCAGCAACTGACGATGCGAACTTTAGGTCCCATCCTGTCGCCTCGGTGATTTGTTCGCCGGTGATGCCCGGGTGGCGTGAGGTGACCATGAACTCCTTGCTGTCGGGGTCCGGCTCCATGATGCAAAGATCGGTCACGATCTTTGTCGGACCCTTGGTAGCGATCCCCAGGCGAGAGCGATGATCGCCGCCTTCGCCATGGCCGATCGAGGTGACGAAGTCGATCTGTTCGACAAAGGCTCGTCTTGACTGCTGCATGGTGATCAGGATTTCACCGCAAGAAGTCGCGATCTCCGGCGCACCGCCACCGCCTGGCAGGCGAACCTTGGGATTGCGATAGTCGCCAATGACGGTCGTATTGATGTTGGCGAAACGGTCGATCTGCGCCGCGCCCAGAAAGCCCTTGGTAATCCGGCCGCCCTGCAGCCAATAGCGAAACATCTCAGGCACATCGACCGTGGTGAGCGCGGTTTCGCACAGCTCGCCATCGCCAATGGACAGGGGCAGCACATCCGGTTTGGTGCCGATCGTACCGCTTTCGTAAATCAACGTTATGTCCGGGCACCGCGTTAGACGGGCAAGATTGCATGCGGCCGACGGCGCGCCGATCCCAACAAAGCACACATCATCGTTTTCGAGCGCGCGGGAGGCGACGACGGTCATCAACTCAAGGGGGGTGTATCCGGCCATGGCGGCTACCGTTCTTGTGGCATCAGCTTACCGCGTACCGGGCAAAATCGCCGGGCGAGGCGGCCAGGACATTGTCTTCCATCCAACGCGTAAAGCCCTCACGGTCGCGGGCGATGGAATCCCACAGTTTATAGTAGGCGTTGTCCCGCCTGGAATATCCGTGGACAAATGACGGGTGCGCGCCGCCCGGGACATGGGCGATGGCCGTGACGGTCCAGTGCGGCAGAATACAGGCGTTGGGGGAGACATCGCCAAAATCCTCAACGATTTCCTCCACGGTCACCACGGACTTGCGGGCGCCAAGAACAGCCTGCTTTTGAACGCCGATGATGCCTTCGATCAAAACATCGCCCGCGCGGTTGGCCTTTTGCGCGTGAATGATCGCGCAATCGAGCGCAAGCGCCGGCACGGCCGCCAGCTCTTCTCCAGTAAACGGGCAGGTGATGGATTTGATGTTCGGATTAACCGCGGCCAGATCAGCCCCTCTAAAACCGCGGAAAACGGCGAAGGGCAGGCCGGCGGCCGCGGCGTCATAGGCATTGGCCATGGCGGCGTGGCTGTGTTCCTCAAGTTCCAAAGGATGGGGCCAATCGTTCTCAACGGCATCGCGAAAACGGTGGAGCGACCCGACACCGGGATTGCCGCCCCAAGAGAAGACGAGCTTCTTGGCGCACCCCATCCCGATGAGTTGGTCGTAGATAAGGTCCGGCGTCATCCGAACGATCGTAAGATCCTCGCGCCGCTGGCGAATGACTTCATGTCCGGCCGCGTGGGGAATGAGATGGGTAAAACCCTCCATCGCGACGGTGTCGCCGTCCTCCAGGCAAGTGGCAACGGCATCTTGAAGGGTGGTGAAATGCGCCATTGTTCAGGATCCGTTTGCCAGTGATAGGGGGCTGCCCATTCGCCTCGTAGATTGTGTGCTGGCCGCTTGGTTTGCGCGCGACGACATCTCACGACGTTGCGTCTTTTGCGATCCGGCTCAGCTCGTCGAATGCAGGTCCGGACATCGGGATGTCGATGTCAAACACCTCGGCGATGACGCGGGTCCAACCGTGGATGAAGTAAACCCAGCCATCCTCGACCGTGAGATGTCGCGCCTTCGCTTGCGCCTTGGCCTGATCGAGAAAAATCAGATCGCCGCGGTAGTTGAATTCCCAGACGAGGGCGTTTTCGGGATAAGCCACCGCATCCGATGTCGGCGATCCGGGCGCGTCTTTTCCCAGACCGGTAGCATTGACGACCAGTGAACCGGGCGGCAACGCTGCGACGCAGGCATCAGCCTCTTCGGGGGTCGGGGTGAGCACATAGTCGATCGGAATGGCGAAGCCGATATCGGCATGGACCGTTCGCATCTCCGCCAGACTGGCATCGCGGCGGGCTGTGACAACAAGGCGTGCAGGCACGTCGCCGCCATCCTTCGCCTTGTTGTGAAGATAAAGTGTGGTCGCCAGGGACGATCCGCCCGAACCGAGCAGCAGGCAGTGTCCTCCGGTTCTGGCCCAATGGTCCTTGGGAGCGATGGCTTCGAGGCTTGCCCCTGCCGTGATCGGGTCCTTGGCGTGGCCAATCAGGCGGCCGCCGCGTTTGGAGATCGAGCTGATCTCGTGCAGGGCCTGCGCGTATGGATCAAGATCGTCGAACAAGTCCTTTGAAGCACGCAATAAATTGACTTTGTGCGTGGTGACCAGGGCGCCGAGGGAGAGAGGATCTTCATTAATGAAGGCGACGGCTTCGCGGTAGCGCTCAGGCTCCGCCCCGGGGGGGAAGTCGATCCCGCGCAAAACTGCGGCTAGGCCCAGATGGTCGGACCAGGCCGGAAAGACCCTCATGATCGAAGATTTTCCGGTCGTAACGCCGATGAAGTACATCGTGCGCTCGGTTGCGGAGGGGTAGCTGGTCATGTCGCGGTCTCGGTTCCAAAGGTCTGCGCTGCTGTGCGCCGCCGTCAGCGCCCGGCCATTATCAAACATCGCTGACATTCGTTTGCGATGAAATTTTCACGGGTCCGGATTGCTCAGCGAATGGCGCTTTAGCGCGGCTGCCCTGAACGAATCCAATGTTGGTCGACGTGCTTTCACACGAATGTGCAGGCGTAGATCTTTGAAAAAAAACTGCGAATTGACCTGGATCATATCTGGCAGTCAGGTTGGTAAGGCAACCCTCCCTGCCGTTTTCGATGATCGGAATTCCGCGTTCGAGCATTTTCGAACCGTGACTTAAACGGTGCCACGAATACACACCGGCAAGCTAATTGGCCCGTGCCAGATTTGTAACTACACGAACGAGAATCGTTGCTATGGCGTTGATCAAAGATGTGGCAACCGCTTTGAGTGTTGTCGTATCAGGGGTCGTTGGACAGAATTCCCGCAAAAGAGAATCGCCGAAATGGGCGAGAAACAAGCAACTGGAGGAAGAGTCGAGCAATGCACCAAAACCATGACGACACCAATGTCTATTGGCAATCAAACATACGCCTTATCGTCATCAGCCTGATAATTTGGGCCGTGGTGTCGTTCGGGTTCGGGATTGTTCTACGCCCACTATTATCCGGCATATCCGTCGGCGGAACCGACCTTGGTTTCTGGTTCGCACAACAGGGATCGATCATCGTCTTTTTGGCGCTGATCTTTTTTTATGCCTGGCGAATGAACAAGCTCGACCGTGAACACGGCGTTGACGAGGAATAAGTCCGATGGATCAATTTACGCTAAACCTTCTTTTCGTGGGCGGATCGTTCGCGCTCTATATCGGCATTGCGATTTGGGCCCGTGCGGGCTCCACGTCGGAATTCTACGCTGCCGCACGCGGCGTTCACCCGGTGACAAACGGGATGGCCACGGCGGCTGACTGGATGTCGGCGGCCTCCTTCATCTCGATGGCCGGTCTGATTGCGTTTACCGGCTACGACAACTCCTCGTTCCTGATGGGATGGACCGGCGGCTACGTTCTCCTCGCGCTGCTGCTTGCGCCCTATCTGCGCAAGTTCGGCAAGTTCACCGTGTCCGAATTCATCGGCGAGCGCTTCTACAGCCCCACGGCCCGCATGGTCGCGGTCATCTGCCTTTTGGTTGCGTCGATCACCTACGTGATCGGACAAATGCAAGGCGTCGGTATCGCTTTTGGCCGCTTTTTGGAGATCAACGCGACAACCGGTCTGCTGATCGGGGCTTGCGTCGTCTTCGCCTATGCCGTGTTTGGCGGCATGAAAGGGGTGACCTACACACAGGTCGCGCAATATTGCGTTCTGATTACCGCCTACACCATTCCGGCGGTCTTTATCTCGCTGCAGCTGACGGGCAACCCGATCCCGGCCCTTGGCCTGTTCGGTGAACACACCGCTTCGGGCGAACCGCTTTTGGTCAAGCTTGATCAGATCGTGCGGGATCTCGGCTTTGCCGAATACACCGCGGCCCATGGATCGACCATCAACATGGTTCTGTTCACCCTGTCACTGATGATCGGTACGGCGGGTCTGCCCCACGTCATCATGCGGTTCTTTACGGTGCCTCGGGTTTCCGACGCGCGCTGGTCCGCCGGTTGGACGCTGGTCTTCATCGCCATCCTGTACCTGACGGCCCCGGCCGTGGGCGCGATGGCGCGGCTCAACATTTCCGAGCTGATGTGGCCGAATGGGACGGAAGGCGAGGCGGTCTCGATCCAACAGATCGAGAACGATGCCGAATATGCCTGGATGGCCACGTGGCAGAAGACTGGTCTTCTCGACTGGGAAGACAAGAACGGCGATGGCCTCATTCAGTACTACAATGATGGCAATGCCGACCTGCAGGCCAAGGCGGAAGCCAATGGCTGGGCCGGTAACGAGTTGACCAACTTCAACCGTGACATCCTAGTGCTGGCCAATCCGGAAATCGCAAGTCTGCCGGGTTGGGTGATCGGCCTGGTGGCGGCGGGCGGCCTGGCCGCAGCGCTCTCCACGGCGGCGGGTCTGTTGCTGGCGATATCCTCGGCTGTCTCGCACGATTTGCTGAAAGGTCAGATCGCGCCCGGCATGTCGGAGAAATCCGAACTGTTGGCCGCGAGGATCTCGATGGCAGCGGCGATCGTGGTTGCCGTCTTCCTGGGCCTCAACCCACCAGGGTTTGCCGCCCAGACAGTGGCGCTGGCCTTTGGTCTGGCAGCAGCCTCGATCTTCCCGGCGCTGATGATGGGCATCTTCTCGACCCGCATCAACGACTCGGGCGCCGTGGCGGGCATGCTCGCCGGCCTGGTGGTCACGCTTCTGTACATCTTCCTGCACAAGGGCTGGTTCTTCATTCCGGGAACGAACACGTTCACGGATGCCGATCCGCTTCTTGGCCCGATCAAGTCGACCTCGTTCGGCGCGGTCGGCGCGGCGGTCAACTTCGCGGTTGCCTACTTCGTTTCGGGCATCACCAAGGAGACCCCGCAGGAGATCAAGGACCTGGTGGCAAGCGTCCGCATCCCACGGGGTGCCGGCGCGGCGACAGCCGGCCACTGATGATCACGCGACGCATCGGCACTTGCGCGCCGGTGCGTCGCTGATTTCCTGGATTTGTCCGCCGTTTGGCGGGCTTTTTTTGCGAATAGAAGGCTGTCCCCCACGATGCCCCTTTCGGCGCAGCTGACCCAATTTCTGGCATCCGTCCATCCGTATGACAGCCTGGCCGAAGGGGAACTCGCCTCCCTGGCGGAGCTTTGTTCAGTTAGGGAGTACGCCAAAGGCGAGGCCATTTTTTCGATCGGTGACGACCTCACCGACCTGTTCATCATTTTCACCGGTGAGATCGAGATCAGGGACACCGCGGACGTCCAGATCTCTCTGCTGGGCCCACGCAACTCGTTTGGCGAACGCGCGCTGTTGCGCGGTGACGCAGCACAGCGCGTGGCCACCGCGAGCGCCGAGACAACCCTGATTTTGCTGCCTTCCAGCGCGCTTTTCGACCTGATTGAGAACAGCCTCGTTGCGGCCCGTTTTTTTGACCGCCGCCGCCCGGCCCGAACCGATCGGAAGGATCTGACGACGCTGCCGGTTGCCGAGCTCATGTCGCGCAATCCGGTTTGCTGCACGCCGGAAACGACGATCCGCCAGGCGGCGGAGCAAATGCAATCGGCCTCGATTTCGTCGATCTGCGTGGAAGACGACGATGGTTTTCGGGGTATCGTGACGGTCCGTGATATGACAGGCCGCGTCGTCGCCGAAGGGCGCGACACGGGCGGGCCCGTGTCTTCGATCATGACGGCCGATCCGCTGGCGCTGGGTCCTGCGGCGCTTGGCACCGATGTGCTGCACATCATGGTCGAACGTGGTATCGGGCACGTGCCGATCGTCGAGGGGAACCACGTTGTCGGCATCGTCACCCAAACCGACCTGACTCGGGCTCAAGCAGTTTCGTCGGCCGACCTGGTACGCCGCGTTTCGCACGCGGAAGACGAGCAGGCCATGGCCCGCGCTATCGCTGAGATCCCGCAGTTCCTGGCGCAGCTTGTCGGGACCGGCAAACGCCATGAGGTCATCACCCGCCTGATAACCGACATCGCCGACGCCGCCACCCGCCGATATCTGAAACTGGCCGAAGCCGAGCTCGGTCCGCCGCCCGTGCCCTATCTTTGGCTGGCCTGCGGATCGCAAGGCCGGCAGGAACAGACGGGTGTATCGGATCAGGACAATTGCCTAATCCTGTCGGACGACGTTACCGACGATCAGATGCCCTACTTCGCCTCGCTGGCGAAATTCGTCTGCGATGGTCTCAACACCTGCGGCTATGTCTATTGCCCTGGCGAGATGATGGCGACCAATCCTCGCTGGTGTCAGCCGCTGAAAGTGTGGCGCCGTTACTTCGACGGATGGATCGCCAAACCTGACCCGGAGTCGCAAATGCTCGCCTCGGTCATGTTCGATCTAAGGCCTATCGGCGGCGATCATGGCCTTTTCGCTGATCTCAAAGAGAGAACGCTGGAGAAGGCCTCGGGCAACTCGATCTTCGTCGCCCACATGATCGCCAACTCGCTGAAGCATCAACCGCCGCTCGGGCTCCTGCGCGGGCTTGCGACGATCCGTTCGGGCGAGCATCGCAATCAGCTCGATCTGAAGCTCAACGGCGTGGTCCCCATCGTCGATCTGGGGCGCGTCTATACCTTGCAGGGGAAACTGTCCCCAGCCAACACACGCGCCAGGATCGAGGCGGCTGTCGCGAACAAGAACCTTTCGGCTTCGGGCGGCGCTGACTTGCTGGATGCCTATGACCTGATCTCGACCATGCGCCTGGAACACCAGGCCCGCCAGGTGAAAGCGGGCAAGGCTCCGAACAATTACCTCGATCCGTCAGATCTTTCGGATTTCGAGCGCAGCCACCTGCGTGATGCCTTCGTGGTCGTCCGCACGCTGCAATCGGCTATCGGATCAGGCAAAGGCATGCTGGTGTAAGCCTATGTTCGTCGAACTCATCGCTACGTTCGTTGCCGGCATCGCCTGTGCCGGTTTGGCGATGCTGATCAACATATCCGTCGGACGCCGCCTGCCCAAATGGGTAACGCCAATCGCCGCAGGAATCGGCATGTTGGGCGTGACAATCTCCAACGAGTACACGTGGTACGACCGAGCGGCAGCCCGCCTGCCGGACGGCGTTACCGTCGCCATGACGGTGGAGGAGCAGAGCTGGTTCCGTCCGTGGACCCAGCTTGCACCCTACATCAAGAGGTTCGTCGCGGTTGACACGGACTCCGCGCAGAAGAACGATAGCCTGCCCGATCAGCGACTAATCAGCGTCTACTTTTTCGGTCGCTGGTCACCGGTGACGGAAGCGCCGATGCTTTTCGACTGTGCCGCAGCCAAATCAGCAAATCTCATCGATGGGGCGACATTCGGTGATGACGGCACCGTCACGGATGCGGACTGGCAGGCAATGTCGCCAACCGATCCGGTGTTAAAGATGGTTTGCGAGACCTGACATGTTCAGCCGCCTCAGCCTTCGCCTGCGCATCTTCCTGTTCTTCGGCTTTTTGGCACTGGGCGGGGCGGCGCTGGCGGGCGGGGCGTTGGTTTTCGGCTGGTCGCGGGCGGGAAATGCCATTGAAGCGGGGCCTTTCGTCACCGCGTTCCTCGTGTTTGCATTTCTCAATACCGGGTTGGCCGCTTTTATCTGGTTGTTGTTCGACGAGAACGTGGCCAAGCCGATTGACAAACTCGCCGCTGATCTGCGCCTGCGGGCCCATTCCGGGATTGAAAAGTCCTTGGATACCGAGGCGGCGAAATATCTTGGCGATCTCGCTCCCGCGGCCGACGCCGTGTCCGCCACGCTCAGCACCAATGTCGTCGACAGAGCCGCGCATGTCGCGCGGGAGACGGAAAAGCTGCAAGCGGAGTCGGAATGCTTGACGGCGATGCTAACGGAAATTCCGGTCGCCATCATGATGATCAATGCGGCGGATGAAATCGTCCTGTACGACGGTCAGGCGGCCGAAATCCTCTCCGGCATTTCGCCGCCACGCCTCAAGGCGCCACTGTCGGAATACTTCGATATCGCGACGCTCGATGATGCGAAAGCTCGCCTTTTGGAATCGGAAGCGGAAGTCTCGTTCAAGCTGGCCGATATCGGGAAAACGAGATCGTTCGAAGCGCGGCTGAACCGCTTGGATGCGGGCGGATATATGTTGATTGTAGATGCTGAGGAGACGCGGACGAGCCGGGTCGCCGCTCGACCGCTGGTTTACGACTTCGATCTTTTGAATGCCGCCGGGGCGAGTGCCGCCCGTGATACCCTGCTTAGTGACGCCTGCTTCGTCGTGTTCGACACGGAAACGACAGGGCTTTCAACCAGCGATGACCATGTGGTTCAGATCGGCGCGGTGCGCATCCTGAATGGCCGCATTATCGACGGGGAGGTTTTTGACACCTATGTCGATCCCGGCCGACCGATCCCGCCCGCGTCGACAAAGATTCACAAGGTATCGGATGCGCATGTCGCGGGGGCGCCCGATTTCATTACCGCCGGACGCGCCTTCCACGCCTTCGTACGCGATGCGGTACTCGTTGCCCATAACGCGCCCTTCGATCTCGCCTTTTTCCGCCGGTTCGAACAACAGATGGGGGTGACGTGGAATAACCCGGTGCTCGACACGGTCCTGATCTCCTCAATCGCCTTTGGCATCACAGAGGAGCATTCGCTTGACGCCCTGTGCGATCGGTTGGCGGTGACCATCGAGCCTGAGATGCGCCACAGCGCCCTAGGCGACGCCGTTGCCACGGCGGAGGCACTGGTCAGGTTGCTGCCCCTATTGGAAGGCAAATCGCTGACAACCGTGGGTGACGTAACGGACGCGGCAAAGAGCCATGGCCGCCTGCTGGAGGATCTGAACTAGCGACAGTCTTTATGGCGGTCGTTTTAGGCAGCTGTGCGGATGGCATCTTGCAGGGCCATTGTTTCGACGGTGTTTGCCTGGCCGAGGCGCGTAAGGAGCCCGATCGGCCGCGCGATGACGGGGTCGGCGAGAGGACGCCAGGTAACGCGGTTGTCATGAACAGCTTCAACGGCCGACAAGGGCAAAACGGCGACACCGCACCCACCGGAAACCAGCGCCAATCCGGTCGTCGAACGTCCGGCTTCGACTGTCCACTTCAAGGATAGTCGCGCCCGAGCGATTGCTTCGTCGATCAGCATGCGATTTCCCGTTCCCCGGGCTGGCAGGATCAACGCCTGTCCCTGCAATTGTCTCCAGCGGACGCCGTCGCACGCTGTAAGCGGATGATCGGCTGGCAGCGCCAAAACCATGCGATCTTCGAACAGTGTTTCGAATTCGGTGTTCGGTTCGAGCGTGGGAATCGAGCAAATGCCGAAATCGGCTTCGCCCTGCGCGACCGCTTCGGAGACTTCGTTGGCGGCGAAGTCGAGGATTCGTATGCGCGAAGCATGGCCGGCCGCGCGAAAGGCGTGAAGGGCAGGGGGCATCAGCCGGGTAACGACCGTCGGGATACTCGCCACCGTGACGACCAGGCCCCGCTGATGGGAAAAGGCGACGCTTTCGTCCTGCAAGGCTCGGGTGGTTTCCCTGGCATCTTCCAGGATCGCCTCGGCCCTGGGATACAGGCGTTTCGCGGCCAAGGTTGGGCGGACCATTCGGGTCGTTCGCTCGAACAGCGCGGACCCCAATGCCGATTCAAGCTTCTGGACGCGCCGAGTGACCGCCGACTGGGACATGTTCAGCCTCTTTGAAGCCAGATGAAACGACCCGGTTTCCTTGACCGCGAGAAAAGCCTGCAGATCGGCAAAATCGTAATTGATGTGCATAATGCAATAATTATCGGAAAACGAGCATTGGTCAAATTAAACGCACCTTGATACCGATTGATCCGACAAGGGTGCGGCCAATGGATAACAGTTACGACATAGCGGTGATCGGCGGTGGGAACGCGGCGCTTTGCGCGGCCATCACCGCGGCGGAAGCTGGAGCAAAGGTGCTCGTTCTTGAAACCGCGCCCAAACCTTACCGGGGCGGTAACTCACGCCACACCCGCAACTTTCGCTGCATGCATCGCGGACCCCTTGGTCCCCTAACTGACAGTTATGGCGAGGATGAATATCTGGCCGATTTGCTGAAGGTCACCGACGGCAAGACGGACCAGACGCTCGCCCGACTGGCTATCCAAACGTCCGAAGAATGCCTTCCCTGGATGGAAGAGCATGGCGTGCGGTTCCAACCCTCCTTGTCGGGCACCTTGTCGTTGGCCCGCACGAACGCGTTCTTCATGGGCGGCGGCAAATCGCTGGTGAATGCCTATTACCGCACCGCCGCCGGCCTGGGCGTGGATGTTCTCTATGAGGCCAATGTGACCCATCTGGAGTTGGTTGAGGACCGGGTCGATTGGGTCGATTACACCCATCAGGAGGCAACGCATCGGGTGTCGCCGAAAGCGGTGGTCATCGCATCCGGCGGGTTCCAGGCTGATATCGACTGGCTGACCCGCGCCTGGGGACCGTCCGCCAAAAACTTTCTCATCCGGGGCACGCCGTATAACCGCGGCGTCGTGCTGGCCGATCTTCTTGAGCAAGGCGTTCAATCGGTGGGCGATCCGACCCAGTGCCACGCGGTTGCCATCGACGGGCGCGCGCCGAAGTTCGATGGCGGCATCGTGACGCGCCTGGACTGCGTGCCCTTCTCGATTGTCGTTAACAAGAATGCCGAGCGGTTTTACGACGAGGGGGAGGATGTCTGGCCAAAGCGCTATGCGATCTGGGGCCGCCTGGTAGCTAACCAGCCCGACCAGGTGGGCTATGTGATCATCGATGCGACATCGCTGGACCTGTTCATGCCTTCCGTCTTCCCGCCGACAAAGGCCGACAGCATCGAGGCGTTGGCGGGCAAGATGGGTTTGCCAGCCGACGGGCTGCGCAGGACCGTGGATGAATTCAATGCGGCCTGCGGCGATACCTCAGCCTTTCACCCAACGGAATTGGACGGAGTTGCCACGAGCGGTCTGACCCCGCCCAAGACGAATTGGGCCCGCCCGATCGCCGAACCGCCATTTTATGGCTACTCGTTGCGCACCGGGGTGACCTTCACCTATCTGGGCTTGAAGGTCGATGAGAACGCCCAATGCAGCACCGCGGCTGGCCCGATCCGAAATTTGTGGGCCGCCGGTGAGACGATGGCAGGTTCGATCCTCGGCCAGGGCTATCTCGCGGGCTTTGGCATGACTATTGGCACCGTGTTCGGACGCATCGCCGGACGGGAGGCGGCCAACCATGCAAATTGACCTGATCCAGGAAGCTAGGCGCCAGGCCGAGATCTGTAACGCTTGCCGCTATTGCGAAGGTTATTGTTCCGTCTTTCCGGCCTTGCATCGCGAACGTGCTTTCTCGGACGGCGACCTGACCCAGCTGGCGAACCTCTGTCACAACTGCCGCGGCTGCTACTACGCCTGTCAGTACACGGCGCCGCACGAATTCGACCTGAACCTGCCAAAAGCGCTGGCCGAACTGCGCCAGTCAAGCTGGCAGGATTTCGCTTGGCCACAGCCGGTGGCGCGCCTGTTTCACAAAAGCGGCGTCGCCGTTTCGATGTCCGTAATCGTTGGGTTTGCGGCATTGTTCCTGACGATGCGGGCGCTGGGGCCTGCTTACGGAGACGGCTTTTACGCGGTGATGTCTCATAACGCGATGGTGGCAATCTTCCTGCCGGCCTTTCTATTTCCGCTTGCCAGCCTTGCCGTCAGTCTGCGCCGCTATTGGCGTGCCACGGGCGGGGGAAATCTAAGATTGGCGGATATCCTGTCAGCGTTCGGTTCGGCGGCCCGGATGAGAAACCTCTCGGGTGGTCACGGCGATGGCTGCAACTTCGAAGACGAAGACCGTTTCTCCCATGCCCGCCGGTTGGCACATCAGGCGGTGATGTACGGTTTCCTGCTCTGCCTCCTATCGACGTCCAGCGGTACCGTTCTTCACTACCTGTTTCAGATGCCGGCGCCGTACCCGTTCTGGTCCCTGCCGAAGTTGTTTGGCGTGCCGGGTGGGTTGCTGTTGGCGGGCGGAACGGTGTGGCTAGCGATCCTCAAGCTGCGCGCTGACCGGCAGTTGGGAGATGAGAGCGCCTGGGGCGGCGAAATGGCCTTTATCCTGTTGCTGTTCTTGGTGGCTGTCAGCGGGTTGGCGCTCTATTGGCTCGGTGCGACCACGCTGATGCCGGCCCTGCTGGCGATCCATCTCGGCGCGGTGTTGAGCTTCTTCCTGCTGACGCCGTTTACCAAGATGGCGCACGGGTTTTATCGGCTGACGGCGTTGATCAAGGAAGCAGGCAAGCCGTAGGCAAATCTGACCGACAATGAGCGTGTCCGCCCGCTCAGCCGATGGCAAAGGGAACTGTCCGGCGAACCTCGTCATCGACGAAGATCTTACGGCCAATCGGCGGCATGGAGCGTTGCGGGCAACTGGCCCGTTCGCAAATCCGGCAGGAGATACCGACCTTGTCATAGGCATCGGGCTGGTCGATCGCCAGATCGTCGGCATAGACCATGTCACCCGCATGGGCGACCGGGCAGCCGAGTGCGATGGCATAGCGGCGGATCTGACCCCGGTATCCGGCGCCCCGCTTGGTGATGGTCCGGGCGATGCAGATGTAACGTTGGCCGTCGGGCGTCTCAGCCAGTTGGCGGACGATTTCCTCCGGCCGCTCAAACGCCTGATGCACGTTCCAAAGCGGGCAGGATCCGCCGAATCTGGCGAATTGTAGTTGGGTCGAGCTGTGCCGTTTGGTGATGGTGCCGGCGCGATCGACCCGGACGAAGAAAAACGGCACGCCCCGAGCCCCGGCACGCTGAAGTGTCGACAGCCGGTGCGCGACTTGTTCGAGGCTCGCGCCAAACCGGTCGGCCAGCAGTTCGACATCATGACGAACTTCCCGCGCCGCCGACAGGAACGCGCGGTACGGCAGCATCGCCGAGCCTGCGAAAAAGTTCGACAAGCCGATCCGCGCAATGGACCGTGCCTCGTCCGACGCGAACCGGGCATCGTCGAGGATTTTGTCAATTAGCTCGCCTTCTTCGAGCAACGCGATCTGATGCCAAAGCTGAAAGCTCTGGGTTGGATGGGGGGCATCCGCATTGACCAGCAGCCGCTTTTGTTTGCGGTCGAAGGCGCGAAACAGGTCCGCATCAAGCGTCTGGCGTTCGAACGACACCGTGATCCCATGCTGGTCGGATAGCCGCGCTACGGCACATTCCAGGTGGTTGTCCCCCGAAACGCCGGTTTCCGCGGCGAGTGTTTCGGCCCCTCGGTCCAGCCAGTCGATGTAGTTGTCGGCGTAGTGGAAAAAATCTCGCACCTCCTCGTACGGCGTCTGGATCGACACATTCTCTTGCTGCAGGGCATCGTCCATGGCCGCGAGGTGCGACTTCGAACCGATATAGGCTCGATGCAGGGCCAGGAAGGCCTTGGCAAAGTCGGGCGTATTCGAGATGGCGATCTTCAGTTCCTGGCGAGACGGTCGCTGATCGCCGAAGATCGGATCGCCCAGGGCTTCGTGCAGATCAGCTGCCAGCCGGTCGCCTCCATCGCTGGCGAATCTGCTGATATCAATGTCGAAATTTTCGACCAGCGCCAGGATTACGCCTGCCGAAATCGGCCGCTGGTTGTTCTCCATCTGATTGAGATAGCTGGCCGAGACACCCAGCCGATCGGCAAAGATCCGCTGGGTCAGATTCTCCGATTGGCGCAGGTTTCTTAAAGGCGCTCCGGCGAATAGCTTTCGTCCTTGCATAATCTGTTCGCAAATTTGCAGTTTGCAATTCAATTATTGCAACATTTTGCGCCATTGCCTGTCTAGTCCTTTTCTAAACGCAAATTCAGGCGCATGGCTTAGGCCCCAATGCAGAGTAAGCAAGTTCTTCAGAAGCGAACGGAGGTTACGCCATGCAGCCAATCGGTCTAGAAGCCGGCTCGGTATCAAACGGATCGCTTAAACGCGACGCGGCGCTTGTCGGTACTGCCGTTCTGGCGATTACGCTTGGCAGCTATGTCGAAGTGCCCTTCTACCCGGTTCCGATGACCCTCCAGACAATCGCTGTTTTGGGCACCGGCCTGGCTCTTGGGCTGCGGCTTGGCGCCACGGCGATCGGGTCTTTCCTGGCGCTTGGGGCATTGGGCCTGCCGGTGTTTGCGGGCGGAAAGGGCGGGCTTGCCGTGTTGGCAGGACCGACGGGCGGGTACCTGATTGGTTTTGCCCTTGCCGTGGTGTTTTGCGGCTGGGCGCATAATCGCGGCTGGACCAAAGGTCTGTTAGGGATAAGCTTGGTCGCCCTGTTTGGCGCGGCGCTGGTTTATCCGACCGGCCTTGTGCAGCTGGGGGTCCTGTTCGGCTGGGACAAGCCTATCCTTGAATGGGGCCTTTACCCCTTCGTGCTTGGCGACTTGACGAAAGCCTTGCTCGCGGCGTTCGGCGTCACGGCGGCAAACCGTATTCTCAGGCGCTGACGGAGGTCCCAATGCAGGAAGTTCTCGCCGATCTTAAGGCCCGTCGCCAGCAGGCGCGTCTCGGCGGTGGCCAGCACCGGATCGACGCCCAACATGCCAAAGGCAAGCTGACCGCCCGGGAACGGTTGGAGCTCTTGCTGGACGAAGGGTCCTTCGAGGAATTCGATACCTACGTCACCCACCGTTGCACGGAGTTCGGCATGGCCGAACAGACGGTCTCCGGCGATGGCGTCGTGACCGGATGGGGCACGATCAACGGCCGCTTGGTGTATGTCTTCAGCCAGGATTTCACGGTCTTCGGCGGGTCCCTGTCGGAAACGCATGCTCAGAAGATCTGCAAGATCATGGATATGGCGGTGCAGAACGGCGCACCGGTCATTGGATTGAACGATTCAGGCGGCGCGCGCATCCAGGAAGGCGTCGCCTCGCTGGCAGGCTATGCCGAGGTGTTCAAGCGGAACGTCCGCGCCTCGGGCGTCGTGCCCCAGATCTCTGTCATCATGGGTCCCTGTGCCGGCGGTGCCGTTTACTCGCCCGCGATGACCGATTTCATCTTCATGGTCCGCGACAGCTCCTACATGTTCGTGACCGGTCCGGATGTGGTGAAGACGGTGACCAACGAGGTCGTCACCGCTGAGGAGTTGGGCGGAGCGGGCACCCATACGCGCAAATCCTCGGTGGCAGACGCGGCCTTCGAAAACGATCTGGAAGCGCTGGCGCAGACAAGGCGGCTGGTCGATTTCCTGCCGCTGTCGGCGAGTGAGAAGCCGCCTGTTCTGCCTGTCGAGGACGATGCCGACCGGATGGAAGACAGCTTGGATACGCTGGTTCCGGACAACCCAAACAAACCCTACGACATGAAGGAGCTGATCACGAAGGTCGCGGACGACGCCGACTTTTTCGAGATGCAGGCCGAATTCGCCGGGAACATCCTGACGGGCTTTATTCGCCTGGAAGGGTCGACCGTCGGGATCGTCGCCAACCAGCCGCTGGTGCTTGCCGGCTGCCTGGATATCGACAGCTCGCGCAAGGCCGGCCGGTTCGTGCGCTTCTGCGATGCCTTCAACATCCCCATCCTGACCTTCGTCGATGTCCCCGGCTTCCTGCCGGGCACGGCCCAGGAATATGGCGGTGTGATCAAGCACGGTGCCAAGTTGCTGTTTGCCTACTCCCAAGCGACTGTTCCGATGGTCACCGTCATTACCCGCAAGGCCTATGGCGGCGCCTATGACGTCATGGCCTCCAAGCACATTGGCGCCGACATCAACTACGCCTGGCCGACGGCGGAAATCGCGGTGATGGGAGCCAAAGGCGCAACCGAGATCCTCTACCGTTCGGAACTTGATGACGCTGAGAAGATCGCGGCGCGCACCAAGGAATACGAAAAGCGCTTCGCCAACCCCTTCGTTGCGGCCGAACGCGGCTTTATCGACGAGGTGATCATGCCGCACTCGACGCGCCGGCGGGTCACCCGCGCCTTTGCCGCGCTACGCAGCAAGCATGTCGAGCTGCCGTTCAAAAAACACGACAACATTCCGCTCTAGGGGGAGCGATCAAGATGTTCTCCAAAATCCTGATCGCAAACCGGGGCGAGATTGCCTGTCGGGTGATGAAGACGGCCAAGCAGATGGGGATCGCGACGGTCGCCGTCTATTCGGATGCCGACGCTGACGCGGTTCATGTCAAAATGGCGGACGAGGCGGTGCATATTGGTCCGCCAGTGGCGGCAGAGAGCTATCTCGTTATTGACAAGATCCTGGACGCCATCCGTAGCACGGGGGCGGAGGCGGTCCATCCCGGCTACGGCTTTCTTTCCGAGCGTGCGGCGTTCGCAGAAGCGCTGGACGCAGCCGGAGTGGCTTTCATCGGCCCGCCTGTGGGCGCCATCGAAGCCATGGGTGACAAGATCACCTCGAAAAAGCTTGCGGCCGAAGCGGGCGTATCGACCGTACCCGGTTATATGGGATTGATCGAAAGCCCCGAGGAAGCGGTTCGCATCGCCGAGGAGATCGGCTTTCCGGTGATGATCAAGGCCTCCGCCGGCGGAGGCGGCAAGGGAATGCGCATCGCCTGGAACGCGCAGGATGCTCAAGAGGGATATCAGGCGTCCAAGAATGAGGCCGCCGCCAGCTTTGGCGATGACCGTATCTTTATCGAAAAGTTCGTCACCCAGCCGCGGCATATCGAGATCCAAGTGCTGGGCGATACGCACGGCAATATCGTCTATCTGGGTGAGCGGGAATGCTCGATCCAACGGCGGAACCAGAAAGTCGTTGAGGAAGCCCCCAGCCCGTTTCTGGATGAAGAAACACGGCGGGCGATGGGCGAGCAATCGGTCGCCCTGGCCCGGGCGGTGGACTACTGCTCAGCCGGCACCGTGGAGTTCATCGTCGATCCGGACCGGAATTTCTATTTTCTGGAGATGAATACGCGACTTCAGGTCGAACACCCGGTGACGGAGTTGATCACCGGCGTCGATCTGGTGGAGCAAATGATCCGCGTGGCCGCCGGCGAGACCTTACCCTTTGGCCAGCAGGATGTTCAGCTGAAGGGTTGGGCCATCGAGAACCGCTTGTACGCCGAGGATCCCTATCGAAACTTCCTGCCCTCAATCGGTCGGTTGACGCGCTATCGTCCGCCGAAGGAGGGTGTGGGGCAGGACGGCACGATCGTGCGCAACGACACCGGCGTTGAGGAAGGTGCCGAGATTTCGATGTTCTACGATCCCATGATCGCAAAACTGTGCACCTGGGGACCGGATCGGGCCGGCGCGGTGGAGGCGATGCGCGGCGCGCTCGACGTTTTCGAAGTCGAAGGGATCGGCCATAACTTGCCGTTCGTCGCGGCCGTCATGGACCATCCACGGTTCAATGAGGGTCGGCTCTCGACGGCCTTCATCGAGGAGGAGTTTCCCGATGGGTTCTCAGGGGCAACGCTCGCGGCCCCTATGCGCGAACGTTTGGCCTTTATCGCGGTCGGCCTTGCGCTGAAGACAAGGACCCGGCTTGCCGGTCTTTCCGGCCAGCTCCGCAGTGCCCCTCGTCCGCTTCCTCGGATCTGGGAAGTCACGATTGACGGCAGCCATATCCCTATTCAGGTCGCTACAAGTGAGGATGGTCTGATCCGATTTGTCGGCGATGGTAAAATGGATATGCGCCTTGACTGGCGACAGGGACAACGCCTCGCCGCAGCGTCTTTTGATGGATTGCAAATGACGGTTAAGGTCGATGCGGCGCCCGAAGGCTGGAGGCTGCGCTGGCGTGGTGTGGATCTGATCGCAGTGCCCCGGCCCGAACGCGCCGCCGAACTTGCCCACTTGATGCCGATCAAGGCACCACCCGATACTTCGAAACTACTGCTCTGCCCAATGCCTGGACTGGTCGTTCGTATTGAGGTCGAGGAAGGGCAAAACGTGGAAGAAGGTCAGGCCCTCGCCACCGTCGAGGCGATGAAAATGGAGAACATTCTTCGGGCAGAGCGCCCAGGTGTTGTGAAGGCCTTAAAGGCCAGCCAGGGCGACAGTTTAGCGGTCGATGATGTGATCATGGAGTTCGAATGATGGGCACAAACGATCTCAATACATGGCGGCGGCTTGCCGAAAAGGAACTGAAGGGCCGTTCGCCGGACGATCTAACCTGGCACACGCCCGAGGGCATCGCGGTGAAACCCGTCTACACGGCCGAAGATCTTGAGAATATGCAGCATCTTGGCGGGTTACCCGGTTTGGCGCCCTTTACGCGTGGACCGCGTGCGACGATGTATACCGGCCGCCCCTGGACCATTCGCCAGTATGCCGGTTTCTCCACGGCGGAAAAATCGAACGCTTTTTACCGCCAGGCTTTGGCCAGCGGCCAGCAGGGCGTTTCCGTTGCCTTCGATCTTGCCACCCACCGTGGCTATGACAGCGATCACCCGCGCGTAATTGGAGATGTCGGAAAGGCCGGCGTGGCGATCGACAGTGTCGAGGATATGAAAATCCTGTTCGATGGCATCCCGCTTAAGGACATATCCGTTTCGATGACCATGAATGGCGCGGTCATTCCGATCCTGGCCAGTTTCATCGTTGCCGGCCAGGAACAAGGATGCGCAACGGCGGACCTTTCCGGAACCATTCAGAACGACATCCTGAAGGAGTTCATGGTCCGCAACACCTACATCTATCCGCCCGAACCTTCGATGCGGATCGTGGCTGATATCATCGACTACACGGCGCACGAGATGCCGCAGTTCAACTCGATCTCGATCAGCGGCTACCACATGCAGGAAGCGGGTGCGAACCTGGTGCAGGAGCTGGCTTTCACGTTGGCCGATGGGCGGGAGTACGTACGGGCGGCCATCGCGCGCGGAATGGATGTGGACAAGTTTGCCGGGCGGCTTTCCTTCTTCTTCGCCATCGGCATGAACTTCTTCATGGAAGCCGCCAAATTGCGCGCCGCGAGGCTGCTGTGGGCGCGGATCATGCGGGAGTTCGAGCCCAAGAAGCGGCAGAGTCTGATGTTGCGGACCCACTGCCAAACGTCCGGTGTCTCGTTGCAGGAGCAGGACCCCTACAACAACATCGTTCGGACGGCCTATGAGGCGATGGCGGCGGCCCTGGGCGGTACGCAGTCGCTGCACACCAACAGCTTCGATGAAGCGATCGCGCTGCCGACGGAGTTTTCGAGCCGCATCGCGCGCAACACGCAACTGATCCTGCAGCATGAAACCGGCGTGACGAATGTCGTCGACCCCCTGGCGGGCTCCTACTATGTCGAAAACCTAACCGCCTCTCTGGCATCAGAGGCCTGGAAGCTGATCGAAGAGGTCGAAGCCCAAGGCGGCATGACCAAGGCAGTCGCTTCAGGCATGCCGAAACTTCGGATCGAGGAAGCATCCGCCCTCCGGCAGGCCCGCATCGATCGCGGCGAAGAGGTTATCGTCGGCGTCAACAAGTACCGGCCCACCACGGAGGATCCGGTCGAAGTACTTGAGATCGACAACCGGGCGGTGCGCGATGCGCAAGTCGCTCGATTGGAAGAAATCCGTGAATCGCGAGATCAGAATGCCTGCGATGCGGCGTTGAAGGCGCTTGAGGCGGGGGCGCGGTCGGACGGCAATTTGCTGGAGCTTGCCATCGAGGCGGCGCGGGCGCGCGCGACGGTTGGCGAGATATCGGATGCAATGGAGCGCGTCTTCGGCCGGCATCGCGCCCAGATCCGCTCGATCTCCGGCGTCTATGGCTCGTCCTATCATGATGACGATGGCTTCGCCGCTATCCAGAAGGAAATAGAGAGTTTTGCGGACGACGAAGGCCGCCGGCCTCGCATGCTGGTGGTGAAGATGGGTCAGGACGGTCACGACCGGGGCGCGAAGATCATTGCAACGGCGTTCGCCGATTTGGGTTTTGACGTTGACATAGGTCCCCTGTTCCAAACCCCCCAGGAGGCTGCGTCGGACGCCATAGACAATGACGTGCACGTCGTCGGGATCAGTTCGCAAGCCGCCGGCCACAAGACACTGGCCCCAGCCTTGGTGAAGGAGCTGAAGGCCGCTGGGGCGGATGACGTCTTGGTCGTTTGCGGCGGTGTCATCCCAAGCCAGGACTATGAATTCCTCAAGGCAAATGGTGTGGCCGCCATCTTCGGCCCTGGGACGAACATCCCCAGCGCCGCTAGCGAGGTACTGCACTTGATCCGAGAAGCTCGGCAGATCTCTGCCTGATGCACCCTGGACTTAGGCCCTAGAGGAGGAACCAGGAAGGTCGACTGAATTCGCCGCGCGCCATCGGAATAGGCCGTTCGCGCCGCGCGGCCCCAACAAGCAGGAGGGACGCCATGAACAATCAAGTCAAAACCTATGCGGACGTGTTTGCCGATTGGAAAGCCAATCCGGAGGCCTTCTGGCTAAAAGCAGCCGAGGCCGTCGATTGGAACAAGAAGCCGCGCCAGGCACTCGATGCCTCGAACGCCCCTGCCTATTGCTGGTTTGCTGATGCGGAATGCAACACATGCTTCAACGCCGTCGATCGGCACGTGGAGGCAGGGCGGGGCAAGCAGGCCGCGATCATCCATGACAGTCCCGTCACCAACAGCAAGACGATAATCAGCTACGCCGATCTGCTGGACGCGGTCTCACGCCTGGCAGGCGTGATGGCGGCGCGCGGGGTTACCAAGGGCGATCGCGTGGTGATCTACATGCCGATGGTTCCCGAAGCGCTTGTGGCCATGTTGGCCTGTGCCCGGATCGGCGCCGTGCATTCGGTCGTTTTCGGGGGTTTCGCAGCGCACGAACTGGCTGTCCGCATCAACGACGCGCGCCCCAAAGCGGTTCTCAGTGCATCCTGTGGGATCGAGGGGAGCCGTGTCATTGCCTACAAACCGCTGTTGGACGACGCGATCGCCCAGTCGGACCACAAGCCCGGCTTCACCCTTTTGCTGCAGCGACCGCAACTAACTGCCGACCTAATCGCGGGTCGTGATTTCGATTGGGCCGAGGAAGCGGCAAAGGCCCAACCTGTTGGCTGCACGCCGGTTGGGGGCGCCGATCCGCTCTATATCCTCTACACGTCGGGCACGACGGGCCAGCCTAAGGGTGTCGTACGGCATAATGGCGGCCACATGGTCGCCCTGCTTTGGACCATGCAGAACATCTATGATGTGGGACCCGGTGACGTCTACTGGGCGGCCTCGGATGTCGGTTGGGTTGTTGGTCACAGCTACATCTGCTACGCGCCGCTCCTGACGGGTTGCACGACGGTCATGTTTGAGGGCAAGCCGGTTGGAACGCCCGATGCCGGGGTCTTTTGGCGCATTGTCGAAGAGCATAAGGTCAACGTGCTGTTTACGGCGCCAACGGCCCTCAGGGCGATCAGGCGCGATGACCCCGATGCAGCCCATGTTGGCAAATATGATCTCTCGAGCATGCAGTCCTTGTTCCTGGCGGGCGAGCGTGCCGACCCCGACACGATTAAGTGGGCTGAAAAACACTTGGGTAAGCCGGTGATCGACCATTGGTGGCAAACGGAGACGGGCTGGGCCATCGCTGCCAATCCACTGGGCATCGAAAAACTTCCGGTGAAACTGGGTTCACCGGCCGTGTCGATGCCGGGCTATGAGGTCGAGATTTTGGATGATGCGGGCCACCCGGTCGCGCCTGGCACGCTTGGGGCAATTGCCATCAAACTGCCTTTGCCGCCGGGGACGTTGCCGACGTTGTGGAATGCCCAGGAGCGGTTTCAGAAAAGCTATCTCGACACGTTCCCTGGCTATTACGAGACGGGGGATGCTGGCATGGTCGATGAAGATGGCTACGTCTACATCATGGCCCGCACCGATGACGTGATCAATGTCGCGGGGCACCGGCTTTCAACGGGGGCGATGGAAGAGGTGCTGGCCTCCCATCCTGACGTTGCTGAGTGTGCCGTCATCGGGATTGGGGACAAGCTCAAGGGGCAGTTGCCGCTTGGTCTGGTCTGTCTAAGCGCCGGGGCTGACCGAGCGGAAGCAGACATCGAACAGGAATGCGTGGCTCTTGTCCGCCAGGAGATCGGACCGGTCGCAGCGTTCAAGAAATGCCTGGTGGTCAATGCCTTGCCGAAAACCCGTTCGGGCAAGATCCTGCGGGGCACGATGGTGTCCATTGCCGACGGAACACCGTGGAAAATGCCGGCCACCATTGACGATCCGGCAATCCTGGATGCCATCGCCGACCGGATAGGCGGCCTTGGCGAGCAAACCGCCTAATTCGGAACAAGAAAGAGGGAAGCAAAGATGAGTAAGGATGTCGTTGTTCTGGACGGTGCGCGCACCGCAATTGGAACGTTTGGCGGATCGCTCGCCGGAACACCGCCAACTGCCTTAGCTGCGGCGGTCGCCAAGGAAGCGATGAAGCGCTCGCAAGTGGAGCCGGGACAAATCGAGACCGCGGTGTTTGGCCATGTGATCAATACCGAGGCGCGGGACATGTATCTGGGCCGGGTCGCCGCGGTCGAGGCGGGCGTGTCGGAAGACGCGCCGGGTCTGACCGTGAACCGACTTTGCGGTTCGGGTGCGCAAGCTATCGTATCGGCGGCTCAGCACATCATGCTGGGCGATGTCGACTACGCGCTTGCCGGTGGCGCCGAAAGCATGTCGCGGTCGCCCCACGCCACTCAAAGCATCCGCACGGGCACGAAGATGGGCGATGTGTCGTTCGCGGACATGATGATCGGTGCGCTGAGCGATCCTTTCGGCGTTGGTCACATGGGGGTGACGGCGGAAAACGTTGCGGCGGAAAACCAGATCACGCGAGAGCAACAAGATGCCTTCGCCGTCGAAAGCCAGAAGCGGGCAGCGGCGGCCATCGAAGCAGGCCGGTTCAAGGATCAGATCCTGCCCATCGAGGTGAAGGTCAAACGCGAGATGGTGGCCTTCGACACCGATGAGCATCCGAAGGCGGGTACGACCGTCGAAAGCCTCGCCAAGTTGCGTCCAGCTTTTCAGAAAGACGGCACGGTAACGGCAGGCAATGCGTCGGGTATCAATGATGGTGCCGCTGCCATCGTGCTTGCATCAGCCGACGCGGCTGACAAGGCGGGGCTAAAACCACGGGCCCGCTTGTTGGGGTACGCGCATGCAGGCGTCAGGCATGAGGTCATGGGGATCGGGCCGGTTCCGGCGGTGACCAAGCTGCTTCAGAAGCTTGGCATGTCGGTCGATGATTTCGATGTTGTCGAATCCAACGAGGCATTTGCCGCTCAAGCCTGTGCCGTTAATGCCGGCCTTGGGCTAAACACCGACAAGGTGAACCCGAATGGCGGGGCCATTGCCCTTGGCCACCCGATCGGCGCAACCGGCGCAATCATCTCGATCAAGGCGCTCTATGAGTTGGAGCGGGTCGGCGGGAAGTATGGCCTGGTGACGATGTGCATTGGTGGTGGCCAAGGGATCGCCCTGGCGTTCGAAAGTCTGCACTAAGTCAAACTCAAAGCGTCAATGGCCGCGACATTGGCTCGGCACATCAAAATGAAGGCTCGTTAAGTTGTTGATGTTAATCAGGAAAACGTTGATTAGGTAATCATCACGTCGGTTAATTGATTAACATCAACGTTTTTTGGCTGTTCGAAGCGCACGTTCCCTGGATACGGGGAAGGAGCGTTGCCCCGGCAATTCCAACAAATTGTCAGAAGCGGGATGAGCCGGACCAGCCAACGAAATCATGCGGTATTGGACGTCGAGGGTCTGGCGGGACTGATCGACGCGCTGGGGGCCGATGGGTTTCGCGTCGTGGGCCCGACCGCTCGCGACGGCGCAATCGTCTTCGATGACATCGACTCGGCGGCCGATTTGCCGGTCGGCTGGACCGATGAGCATGAGGGCGGTCACTATCGACTGAAAAGGCGGGATGACGACGCGGTTTTTGGCTACGTGGTGGGGCCGCAAGGCCTCAAGCGCTTTCTCCATCCGCCCACACAACCGCTTTGGCGCGTACAAGTCGAAGAGAGCGGTATCCGCTTCGAAAAACCGAACGGCGCCGTTCAACCCTTTGCCTTCATCGGCGCCCGATCCTGCGATATTCGCGCCATGGAAATTCAGGATCGGGTCTTTGAACAAGGCGCGTTTATCGACCATGCCTATCAGGACCGCCGCAAAGGTGCATTCATCGTCGCCGTTAATTGCACACAGGCGGGCAACACTTGTTTTTGCACGTCAATGTCGACGGGGCCAAAGGCGGATCACGGCTTCGATCTGGCGCTAACCGAACTTGATCCTAGCGGCGATCACAGGTTTCTGGTGGAAATCGGCAGCGATCGGGGGCAGTCGCTGATCAGTCGCGTGCCCAACCGTGATGCAAAGCCGGAAGATCTGGCCGTCGCGGACGCGCTTTCCGAAAAAACTGCGGCCAGCATGGGCCGGCACATGCCGGCAGACCAAGTCCGAGACCTGCTGTTGGACAATTTGGAGCACGCCCGGTGGGACGATGTGGCCGAGCGCTGTTTGACCTGCGGCAACTGCACCATGGTCTGCCCGACCTGCTTTTGCACACAGATCGATGAAGATACCCATCTGACCGATGACATCGCGTCCCGGACCAAACAGTGGGCGTCCTGTTTTGGGCTCGATTTCTCCTACATCCACGGCGGGAGCGTGCGTCATTCCGCCCGTTCGCGGTATCGCCAATGGATCACCCACAAGCTGGCGAGTTGGCATGATCAGTTCGACGAAAGCGGGTGCGTCGGATGTGGGCGCTGCATCACCTGGTGCCCGGTGGGGATCGATATCACCCAAGAGGTTGGCGCAATTCAGGACAGCAAGGCGGGTTAGGCAAGGGCATGCGACAACACGGACTCGACACCACCATCTCAGAGCATGAGTTCTTCAAAGGGCTGGATACCCAGTTTTCCGAGCTTGTTGCGGGATGTGCAAAAAATGTCCGGTTCGAGGCGGGATCGTACCTGTTTCATGAAGGGGATGAGGCCGCCGAGTTCTTCCTGATCAGGCATGGCCGCGTTGGCTTGGAAATCAAGGCGCCCGGGCGCTTGCCCATGCGGTTCCTTACGGCGGATGAGGGCGACATCGTCGGCATCTCCTGGCTGATCCCACCCTATCAGTGGAGTTACGACGCAAAGGCCTTGGATCTCGTCCGTGCCATCTCGCTGGATGCCACTTGCCTGCGCGGCAAATGCGAAACCGACAACCGTTTGGGCTATGAGCTGATGAAGCGGTTTGTGCCGGCCCTGGCCGATCGGCTGCATTCGACCAGGCTCCAGCTTCTCGATCTCTACGGCAAACCGGCTTAGCGCGATGGAAATGGCCACCGCCACCGTAGATGTCAGCACGGATCCTGCGGTTCCCAGTGTCGCCACGGTGGTGGATCGCCGCCAGGAACTCAGTGACGTTTGGACAATCGAACTCGACGTGGAGGACACATCGGTCCTCGCCTTCCAGCCCGGCCAGTTCAACATGCTGTACGCCTTTGGTGTTGGCGAAGCAGCAATCAGCGTAAGCGGTGATCCTGCCGGGGCAACCCGTCTGATCCATACCATTCGAGATGTCGGTTTGGTATCGCACGCGTTGTCCCACGCCGTGCCCGGCGATCAGCTGGGGGTGCGCGGCCCGTTTGGAACTGCCTGGCCGGTCAACGAAGCGCGGGGCAGGGATGTCGTTATTTTAGCCGGCGGTCTTGGTCTCGCGCCGCTGCGCCCTGCCATCTACCACGTTCTGACAAATCGGAACCTCTACGGCCGGATCGCGATCCTGTATGGCGCCCGCGGGCCAAGCGACCTGTTGTTTGCCGATGAGTTGGTCGAATGGCGGAAGCATCTCGACATTCAGGTCGAGGTCACCGTCGATCACGCCGATACGGACTGGCATGGCAATGTCGGTGTTGTCACCAGCCTTATCCGCCGGGCCAATTTCGATCCGGATGAGACAACGGCGTTTGTCTGCGGTCCCGAGATCATGATGCGATTTTGCTCCATTGCGCTGCATGACGTGGGCGTTGCCGACAACGCGATCCACCTTTCCATGGAGCGGCATATGAAATGCGCCATCGGCCACTGCGGCCGATGCCAATACGGCCCGTTTTTGATTTGCCGCGATGGCGCGGTGTTCAGCTTTGACCGCCTGGATGGTCTGCTAACGATGAAAGAGCTGTGACGTGGGAGCGAATGGAGCAAAGCCCAAGCTTGCTGTCTGGAAGTTCGCATCTTGCGATGGCTGCCAGCTATCGTTGCTCGACTGCGAAGACGAGATCCTGGCGGTCGCCGGCGCCGTTGACATCGCCGTCTTCCTGGAAGCGACCCGCGCCGAGATGGACGGGCCCTACGATGTTTCATTGGTCGAGGGGTCTGTCACCACCCCGCACGATGCGGAGCGGATCCAGGAAATTCGAAGGAATTCCAAAGTTCTGATCACTATCGGCGCGTGCGCCATCTCCGGCGGCATACAGGCGTTACGGAATTTTCGAGACGTCGATGACTTCGTGAGCGTGGTATACGCCCGGCCGGACTACATCGACACACTCGCGACATCCACGCCCATCGCCGAGCACGTACCAGTCGATTTCGAACTGCGCGGCTGCCCGGTGAGCAAGGCTCAACTTCTGGAGGTGCTTGCCGCCTTCTTGGCTGGGCGAAAGCCAGGCATCGCGAACCACAGCGTCTGCGTTGAATGCAAACTCAAGAGCAATGTTTGCGTCATGGTGGCCAAGGGCACGCCGTGCCTGGGGCCGGTGACCCATGCGGGCTGCGGCGCCCTGTGTCCGAGTTTCGACCGCGGGTGTTACGGCTGTTTCGGACCGATGGAGAGCCCGAACACCCAGGCGCTTCGTCCGTGGCTGCAGAATCTGGGCATGGATGACCGGGCCCTTAGCCAACTTTATGGAACGTTCAATGTGAACGCCGAACCGTTCCGCAGCGAAAGCCAGCGCCATGACCAGTAGGACGATCAAAGTCAGTCAGCTTGCACGGGTCGAAGGCGAAGGGGCACTGAAAGTCACGATCCGTGACGGCCAGGTGAAAGAAGCGGAACTCAACATTTTTGAGCCGCCGCGTTTCTTCGAGGCCTTCTTGGAAGGACGCGCCTTTACCGAGGCACCGGACATTACAGCCCGGATCTGCGGCATATGCCCTGTCGCCTACCAGATGAGCGCTGTCCACGCGATGGAGGCCGCCATCGGTGTCGAGATCACGCCCCAGATCAGGGAGCTGCGCCGGCTGCTCTATTGCGGCGAGTGGATCGAAAGCCATGGGCTGCATGTCTACATGCTGCATGCACCCGATTTTCTTGGCTATCAGGGGGCCATCGAGCTGGCTAAGGATGAGCCTGACATCGTCAAACGCGGTTTGGCGATGAAGAAGGCCGGCAACGATATTGTTGCCAGGGTTGGTGGCCGCGAAATTCACCCGATCAACGTCAAGGTCGGTGGCTTCTACAAAGCACCGTCGAAAAAGTCCCTGCGAGAGCTGATCCCCGTGCTTGAGAAGGCGCGCGATGCGGCGGCGGAAACTGTGCGCTGGGTTGCCGGCTTCGATTTTCCCGATGTGGAGCGTAACTACGAGTTCGTTTGCCTGAGCCATCCCGACGAATACCCCTTCAACGAAGGCCGCATTGTTTCCAGCGATGGCTTGGATATCGCTGCCGCCGACTATCCATCGATTTTCGAAGAGTTCCATATGCCCCAATCGACCGCGCTTCACAGCCGGATCATTGGACGGGGTCACTACTTCACAGGGCCGATGGCCCGCTACAACCTGAATTTTGACAAGCTCCCGTCGGTTGCCAAGGAGATCGCCTCGGAGGTCGGGCTGGGACCGACCTGCCGCAACCCTTACAAGAGCATCATCATTCGCAGCGTGGAAATTCTGTTTGCGTTCGAAGAAGCCTTGAGGATCGTCCGCGACTATCGCGAGCCGTACGAGCCTTCGGTGACCGTAGAACCGCGCGCTGGTATTGGCCACGCTGCCACCGAAGCGCCCAGGGGCATGCTCTATCATCGATATCAGTTGGCCGAGGACGGAACGATCGAGAAGGCAGTTATCGTTCCGCCCACCTCGCAAAACCAGGCGACGATCGAGGACGATCTGACCGATTTCATCCCCAACTGGCTCAACATGAACGATGACGATCTGCGCTGGCGGTGTGAGCAGACCGTGCGTAACTACGACCCGTGCATCTCGTGCGCGACGCACTTCTTGAAAATGGACATCGACCGCGGCTGATCTGATCCAATGGACACCAAAGACCTATTGATCATCGGCGTTGGAAATCCCGATAGGGGGGATGACGGGGTCGGTCCGATTGTTGCAAGGCAGCTTGATAACTTTCTACATAGTTATATTGGTGCCAAGGAAATCGATGTGATCGAAAGTTGGGGCGAAGCGACGTCACTGGTTTCGACCATGGACGGATGGCGGACGGTCGTGTTCGTCGATGCCGCCTTGTCGGAGGCTGAACCTGGAACCTACCGGCGGATTGATGCCGCCGAGGGGCAGATGCCGACCGATCTCGCTGAGGTTTCCTCGCACGGCTTCGGACTTGCCCAAGCCATAGAACTGGCGCGCGCACTGGGGGCGCTGCCCGATCGCTGCGTGGTCTATGCGATTGAGGGCAAATCCTTCGAAGCCGGCGATGATTTGTCGCCGGAAGTTGCGGATGCTGCGAAGGCGGTCGTCGCCGACATCATCCAGACCATCACCATCAGCCGGCCGGAAGATACGGAAGAGCAGCGCCATGCATGAATCATCCCTGATGCGCGGTCTTATGGCCCAGATCGAAAACATCGCCCGGGCCGAAGGCGCGCAGAGGGTGACGAAAGTCAGGGTCTGGTGCGGGGCCTTATCCCACATGTCGGCCGAACATTTCGCCGAGCATTTCGAACAAGTGGCCGGTGGATCGGTTGCCGAGAACGCGCAGCTTGACGTCACGGTGTCCGACGATCTGAGCGACCGCCGTGCCCAGGATATCGTGCTTGAGAGCATCGATGTCGAAGATTGAACTGGCTATAACGTTCAGCAGACCAAGGTCGTAACGTCCTCAGATCTGCTGAACGTCCCAGACTGGTTGGCCGGTTAAGCGGCCTCCTCGCGCGGTGACCGGCCCAGCTTTTCCTCAAGCTCCAGCACCGACAGTGTCGTCTCGATCACAGTGTCGGCCGTCAGGCTCATGGACTCGATACCAAGACGAACGAGATACTCGGCGATTTCCGGATAGTCGGATGGAGCCTGGCCACAGATGCCGCAATGGCGGCCATTGCGTTGGGCGCCTTCGACGGCGAGCTTCAGCATGGCCAAGACACCCGGATCGCGCTCGTCGAATTCGAAAGCCACCATTTCCGAGTCGCGGTCGACGCCCAGAGTGAGCTGGGTCAGATCGTTCGAGCCGATCGAGAAGCCGTCGAACAGGTCGGAGAACTCGTCGACCAGCAGCACGTTGTTCGGGATCTCGCACATAACGTAGAGTTCAAGCCCGTTGTCGCCGCGTTTGAGACCGTTTTGCGCCATCACGTCGATGACCCTCTTGGCCTCATCGATGCGGCGGCAGAACGGGATCATCAGCTTGAGGTTGTTCAACCCCATATCGTCCCGAACCCGCCGCATGGCCTGGCATTCAAGAGCGAAGCCGGGCTCGTAGGCCGGGTGAGCGTATCGGGCGGCCCCCCGGAAGCCGATCATCGGGTTGGCTTCTTCCGGTTCGAACCAGCGCCCGCCAATCAGGGCCGCATACTCGTTTGTCTTGAAGTCCGACATGCGGACGATGACGGGTTTGGGATAGAACGCCCCCGCGATGGTGCCGACGCCCTCCGCCAGCGTGTCGACGAAGTAGCTGGTCGGGGAGTCATGCCCAGCCGTCAGGCGGTCGATTTCCGCTCGCTCGTCAGGATCTTCGACCCGTTCGGGTTCGATCAGCGCCATGGGGTGGACTTTGATCGACTCGCTGACGATGAACTCCATCCTCGCCAGCCCGACGCCGTCGTTCGGCAATCGGCTCGTTTGAAAGGCTAAATCCGGGTTGCCGAGATTGATCATAATGTGGGTGGAAGGCCGCTTGATCGTGCTGAGGTCGGTCGTTTTGAGCTCGAACGGCAACGTGCCGTCATAGACGCGGCCCGTGTCGCCCTCGGCGCAACTGACGGTAATGGCCTGACCGGTCTTCAAGGTTTCGGTGGCGTGTTCAGCGCCGACCACCGCGGGAATGCCCAGCTCGCGGGCGATGATCGCGGCATGACAGGTCCGGCCGCCGCGATTGGTGACAATGGCTCCGGCCGTTTTCATCACCGGTTCCCAATCCGGCGTCGTTATATCCGCCACCAGAACTTCACCGGGCTCAAAGTCGCTCAACTTGTGGGCGTCCTTGATGACGCGGGCCTTGCCGGTGCCGATCTTGGTTCCCACGGCGCGGCCGCTGACAACGACATTGCCGCCGGGCTCGATCGAGTAGGTTTCCATGACGACGGCCGACCGCTGAGAAATCACGGTTTCGGGGCGCGCCTGCACGATGTAAAGCTCTCCATCGATCCCGTCTTTTGCCCATTCGATATCCATGGGCCGGAAAGTATTTGCCGCTCGGCTATAGTGGTCTTCGATCTTGATGGCTTGATCGGCCAGCGACAGCACATCCTCGTCACCGATGCAGAACCGACGGCGGTCGGCCTTGGGTGTTGGAATATTGGTGACAGGTTCCCGCGTATGGCCGCTGGCGTAGATCATTTTGATCTGCTTGTCGCCTAGATGCCGGCGCAGGACGGACCTGTACCCTTCGCGGAAGGTCGGTTTGTGGACGTGGAACTCGTCCGGATCGACCGTGCCCTTGACCACGTTTTCACCCAGGCCATAGGCGCCGGTGATGAAAACCGCATCGCGAAATCCGGTTTCAGTGTCGATGGAGAACATGACACCGCTGGAGGCGAGATCAGACCGCACCATCTTCATGACGCCCGCGGACAGCGCGACTTTGAAATGATCGAACCCCTGGTCAATGCGATAGGAGATGGCCCGATCGGTGAACAGGGATGCGTTACACCGCTGGATGGTCTCCAGCAGATTGGTTTGGCCATGGACGTTGAGGAACGTGTCGTGCTGGCCGGCGAAGCTGGCGGTTGGCAGGTCCTCGGCCGTGGCGGAACTGCGCACGGCGACGGTCATCTCCGCACCGTATTCCTGCTGCAATCGCTCATAGGCTTCTAGGATTTCCGGAACGGCCGCCTCAGGCAGGCCGGCTTTGTAAACCAGCTCCCTGGCGCGGGCACCCACGGCCTGCAACTGGCGGACATCGTTTTTGTCCAGATTGTCGAGCAGCTCGTGCAACTCGTCCCAGACGCCCGCCGTGGTCAGCGCATCGCGGAACGCGTCCGCCGTGATGGCAAATCCATTGGGAACCTTCAGACCGAGTCCCGATAGCTCCCGATACATCTCACCAAGGGACGCGTTTTTGCCGCCGACGAGGGGAACGTCAGCCAAGCCCAACTCTTCAAACCAACGGACGTATCGACCAGCCATGAGATCCTCTCAAGTGTGTCACCGTGGTGGGAATTCAGATCAAACCATGAGGCGGATCGCAGTTGGTTGATCGAAGTCAAGGGAAGGGCGCCCGAACGAAAGTATTCACAAGATACGTCGTCTTGGTCGTCATTCTCACAGCCAAAAGCCACCCCCATGTCGCTCTTGCCCATTGGCCCAGACCATTTTGATGCTGTGCTGTTCGATCTGGACGGCGTGCTGACGGACAGTGCTTCCTTGCACGCCAAAAGCTGGAAGCAGCTGTTTGACGGATTTCTGCGGCGTCGGGATGGGGACGGTTTTCGGCCATTCGACGCGGATGCCGATTATCGCGGCTTTGTCGACGGCAAGCCGCGGCATGATGGCATTCGGAGTTTCCTGGCCTCGCGCGGCATATCGCTGCCGGAGGGCGCGGCCGGGGATACCTCCGATGAAACGGTCTACGGGCTGGGCCAGCAAAAGAATGGCCTGTTTCTCAAGGCACTGGACGAGGAGGGGATCGCAACCTTTCCTGCCGCGTTGACGTTCCTGGAGGATGTGCGGGAGGCCGGTTTCAAGACGGCGCTGGTTTCATCCAGCAGGAACAGCCGGGCCATCGTCGATAAGGTTGGGTTGACCGATCGATTTGATGCCTGGCTCGATGGCGAGGATGTTCTGATCAGCGGGCTGAATGGCAAGCCCGAGCCGGACATGTTCCTGACCGCAGCGCAAAAGCTGGATATCGAACCCGGACGCGCGGTTGTCGTAGAAGATGCGATTGCGGGCGTTCAGGCTGGTGTGCGAGGCCTGTTCGGACTGGTGATCGGCGTTGACCGCACCCATCACCCCGAAGCGCTGGCCGCGGCTGGCGCCCACTTGGTGGTTTCGCGGCTGAGTGACGTACCCATCGCCCTCCACGGCGCGTTACCCATCGACGACTTGCCACCTGCGTTGCCTGCGATTGCTGGGATATTGACCGGCTCGCGAGCCAAACGGCTGGCGGTCTGCCTCGATTACGATGGTACGCTGACGCCCATCGTCGATCGCCCAGAGCTGGCCCTGTTATCTGATAGGATGCGGCGCATCTTGGACCGGCTGTCGGACGTCGCGACAGTGGCAATCATTAGCGGCCGTGATTTGGTTGACCTGCGGCGCCTGGTTTCTCTCGATCAGCTTTTCTATGCGGGCAGCCATGGCTTTGAAGTTGGCGGGCCGACGCTTTCCGACGCGCCCGCGGAACACGGAACGGAATATCTGCCGGCGCTCGATGCGGCCGAGCAAGCGCTAAGAAGCCGTCTTGCCGGCATCGATGGCGTTCTGGTCGAACGCAAGCATCTAAGCGTTGCGGTCCACTATCGTTTGGTTGCCGAAGATGATCGGGCGCAAGTCAAAGAGATAACGGATCAAGTCGTCGAAACCCACAGTGAGCTCCGCCGTACCCTGGGAAAAATGGTCTATGACCTTCAGCCCGATATCGACTGGCACAAAGGCAAGGCGGTGCGTGCCCTTCTAGGCACGTTGGACCTCAATCATGATGACGTCCTTGCGATCTACATCGGTGACGATATTACGGACGAAGATGCGTTCCTTGAGCTGCGTGATACCGGGATCGGTATTGTGGTAAAGGGCGCAAAAAGATCGACCTGGGCCAGTTTTTCAGCGGCTGACACCAATGAAGTGGCCGATCTGCTAGAAGCGATCTTTGAGCATGCCAATGAACGGCTGGGCAATTCGGCATGAGCGATTGGTCGTATTCCTTCAGCGGGTTCGATCCTGACCAGGAAGGCCTGCGCGAGGCGCTCTGCGTCCTGGGCAACGGGTACTTCGCAACGCGCGGTGCCGTGCCTGAAAGCCCGGCGAATGAATGCCATTACCCCGGTACCTATCTGGCGGGCGGATACAATCGGCTAACGAGCGAGATATCGGGACGGCTGATCGAGAACGAAGATCTCGTGAACCTGCCCAACTGGCTGTTGCTGTCGATCCGGATTGACGGGGCTGGTTGGTTCGACCTGAACAAGGTGGAAATCCTGGACTACCGCCAAGAGCTCGACCTCCGCCACGGTGTCCTCCATCGGTGGGCCCATTTCCGCGACGCCAAAGGACAGGAAACCCGTATCGATCAACGGCGGATCGTCCATATGGCGAACCCCCATCTTGCGGCGCTGGAAACGATGATCGAAGCGGTCAACTGGTCCGGCAAGGTCGAGATCAAGTCGGGCCTTGACGGCCGGGTCGTCAATGGTGGGGTCGCCCGTTACCAGAGCCTGAGCAACAAACATCTCGTACCACTCGGCACGCAGAGACTTGAGGATGGCGTGGTTACGCTGTCGGCCCGGACCAGCCAATCCAATATCGAGATTGCCCAGGCAGCCCGGACGCATGCCGAATTGAATGGCGAGAGAATAGATGTCGGCCACCAGACCGAACGCCAAGAGGACTTCATTGCCGACTCCTTCTCGGTGAATCTCGAACTCGGCGATCGTCTCACGGTCGAGAAAACTGTCTCAATCCATACGTCCCGGGACGATGCCATCGCAAGCCCGACATTGGCGGCGTCGAATTCCGTTCGGCGCGCGCCGGCGTTTTCATCGCTTTTGGCAAGTCATGCCGCCGCCTGGGAGGCACTGTGGCGGCAGTTTGAAATTGATCTCGTCTATTACGACCATGGCGAAGAGGATCTCGAGGCCCGGCGTATCCTGCGGCTTCATACCTTTCATCTTTTGCAGACGGCATCGCCTCACGTAATCGATCGGGACATCGGTATCCCGGCTCGTGGTCTGCATGGTGAAGCCTATCGCGGTCATGTGTTCTGGGATGAGCTGTTCATTTTCCCGATCATCAATCTGCGCATCCCGGCGATCACCCGGTCGCTGTTGAAATATCGCTATCGTCGGCTGGACGAAGCGCGGCTCGCGGCCAAAGCCGCTGGATTGGCGGGGGCGATGTTCCCGTGGCAAAGCGCCAGCGATGGCCGGGAAGAGACGCAGCAGGTCCATCTGAACCCGAAATCCGGGCGCTGGCTGCCGGATAACTCCCACCTGCAAAGACATGTCGGCGCCGCGGTTGCCTACAATATCTGGCAGTATTTTCAGGCCACCCAGGATCTTGAATTCATGGCCTATTACGGCGCCGAGATGCTGTTTGAGATCGCGCGGTTCTGGGTTTCTCTAACCAGCTACAACAGTGATTTGTCGCGCTATGAGATCAAGGGCGTCATGGGGCCGGATGAATATCATGACGGCTATCCGGATGCCGACCAGCCGGGCCTGGACAACAATTCCTACACCAATGTCATGGCGGCCTGGTGCCTTGGCCGGGCGGTCGAAATCGTCGAGCGGCTTCCGCCGGATCGTCTGAACGAAATCTACAGCGCGATTGGTCTTACACTGGATGAGATTTGGCAGTGGCGTGACGTCAGCAAAAAGATGCGGGTCGTGTTTCATGCCGACGGTATCATCAGCCAGTTCGAGGGATACGAGGATCTCAAGGAGTTTGACTGGAAGGGTTACCGCGAGAAGTACGATGACATTCAACGGCTTGACCGAATTTTAGAAGCGGAAGGCGATACGGCCAACCGCTACAAAGTTTCCAAGCAAGCCGACGTTTTGATGCTGTTCTATCTGCTCTCATCGACGGAGCTTGCGGCGTTGTTCGAACAGCTGGGTTACGATTTTGATGCCAATGCCATTCCTGCGACCATTGACTACTATTCAAAGCGTACATCCCATGGATCGACGCTGAGCGGGGTGGTTCATGGATGGGTACTCTACCGGTCGAACAGGGAACAAGCCTGGCGGTTGTTGCGCGAGGCGCTGTACAGCGACGTGGCCGATATTCAGGGCGGCACCACGGCCGAGGGCGTTCACCTGGGCGCAATGGCCGCCACGGTGGATGCCGTTTTGCGCGTCTTTTCCGGCGTCGAAACCCGAGGGGACGTTTTGTGGCTGGAACCCAACCTACCACATGATCTGAAGCAGATGACCCTGTTCTTGCGCTATCGTGGCAATGAGCTGAAACTCGAAATCAGCCCGGACAAAGTCAAAGTCGCGAGCACGGACTTCCCGGCCCTGCCCATCAAGATCGGCTGCAAGGACGCTGTGTTCGAATTGAAGCCCGGCACGTCTCGCCAAATCGAGCTTTCATGACGCCGGTAGACCCGCAGATCGTGTCATTACGGTTGTTAAATTCCTGACAAAAGTCGGTTTTGACCTGCATCAAACGGCTTGCCGACCATCGATGGAACCATGCGGCATGCGTGTTTCAGGTCATCAGCGATATTGGATCTACTGACGTGACTTATGATCGGCCGCCGAGCCTAAAGTCGGCAATGACACCCTTTCCATACTCGGTCGAGGCGGATGCTTCCTTGAAGGAAGCCGAACATCTGATTGCCAAACACGAGTTCAACCACCTTCCGGTGACGGACAATCGGGAGATTGTCGGAATCGTTACGACCCGAGAGCTGGCCTCGGTCGCGCCGACTAAGAAGGGGCAGCAGCCATTGGTTGTTCGCGATGTCTGCATCAACGATGTTTACATCGTCGACCTCGAGGAGCCCATGGAGAACGTGCTTTTGACCATGGCGGAGAGGCACATTGGATCGGCGATCGTGACCAGACAGGGGCGGTTGGCTGGCATCTTCACCTGGATCGATGCTTGTCGCGGGTTCGGTGAGTTTTTACGCGCGCGCCACCCGGCTCCCAGCGGCAACGACGCGGCCTAAATAGTCGCCTGCCGCATAGGACGGCGTTCGTCCTCATCTTCAATTGATCTGCATCATGGCTGGTTATCGCCGCCACTCTGAGAGTGGTGAAAAGCCGTTGGTTAATGCCGACTTGGGGTAGCGCGATGACTGAGACGTCCAGTGATCTGACGGCCGTGCCGGATCTTGATCATGAGCGCGGGACGGGACCGATCCGCACCCGGCGGCCGATTTATGTCGACCTCCTGCCGCCTTGCAACAACGCCTGTCCGGCAGGGGAGAACATTCAGGCCTGGTTGGCCGAGGTGCAGGCCGGTCGAGATGAAGAAGCCTGGCGCATCCTAACCTCGGACAACCCGCTGCCGGCTGTTCATGGCCGCGTCTGCTATCACCCGTGCGAGGACAGCTGCAACCGCAAGGACCTGGACAGCGCGGTCAGCATTCACGCCATCGAGCGTTATTTGGGCGATCTTGCGCTCGAACGCGGATGGCAGTTCGAGCGCAAGACGGAGGCGAGCGGCAAACGCGTGCTCGTGGTCGGTGCCGGCCCGTCCGGCCTTTCCGCCGCCTATCATCTGACCCGTTTCGGACATCAGGTTGAGATCGCGGACGCCGGCCCGCTGGCGGGCGGGATGATCCATGTCGGTATTCCGGCCTACCGCATGCCCCGCGATATCCTGGATGCCGAGATCGACCGCATTCGAAATTTTGGGGTGACGATCCGGCTGGAACACCGGGTCGACGACATCGAAAGAGAAATTGCCGATGGCGGTTTCGATGCCGCCTTCCTCGCCGTGGGTGCCCATCTCTCCAAACGCATCGACATTCCCGCGAGAGACGCCGGGAAAATGCTCGACGCAGTCGGATTTCTCAAAGATGTCGAGCATGGCACCGCGCCGAAGTTAGGCAGGCGTGTCGCCGTTTATGGCGGTGGCAACACGGCGATGGATGCGGCCCGCGTGGCCAAGCGTCTTGGGGCATCGGAGGCGACGATCATTTATCGCCGCGACCGGGAACGCATGCCGGCGCATGACTTTGAGGCCGATGAAGCGCTGGCGGAAGGGGTCAAGATCAACTGGCTGCGCACGATCAAGTCCATCGATCAAACCGAAATCACCGTCGAGATCATGGAAATAGGCGATGACGGCCGGCCGCACCCCACCGGCGAATTTGAGACTTTGCAAGCAGACGATTTGATCATGGCGCTTGGCCAGGACACGGACACCAGCTTTCTCAAGTCTGTAGACGGCATCGAGTTCGAAAAGGACGGGACGGTCATTGTCGACCCAAACATGATGACGGGCCGTGCCGGCCTATTCGCCGGAGGCGATATGGTGCCGTCCGAACGCACGGTCACGGTCGCGGTCGGTCACGGCAAGAAGGCGGCGCGGCACATCGATGCATTCCTCAAGGGAGGGGCTTACACCGCGCCTGCCAAGCATCCTGTCGTCGGGTTCGATCGGTTGCACGTTTGGTATCACACGGAAAATGTGCAGCAGGCCGGACCCTCACTGACTGTTGAGGAGCGGGTTAAGGGCTTTGATGAAGTTGTCGGCGGTCTGGATGAACCCCAAGCCCGGTATGAGGCGAGCCGCTGTCTGTCCTGTGGCAACTGCTACGAATGCGATGGCTGCTATGGAGCTTGCCCCGAAGGCGCCATCATCAAGCTGGGTGTCGGCAAGCGGTACAAGTACGACTACGACCTGTGCACCGGTTGTGCGGTCTGCTTTGAGCAGTGTCCCTGCCACGCGATTGAAATGATCCCGGAGGCAAGGGCATGAGCGCTCCCGTCATGGCAACGATGGACGGCAACGAGGCTTGCGCCCATGTTGCGTACAAGGTGAACGAGGTCTGCGCGATCTATCCGATTACGCCCAGTTCGCCCATGGCGGAGTTGGCCGACCAATGGTCGTCTGAAGGCAAGCCGAACATCTGGGGCGTGGTCCCCGATGTCATCGAGATGCAAAGCGAGGGAGGAGCGGCGGGCGCTCTGCACGGGGCTCTTCAAGGGGGCGCGCTGACGACCACCTTTACCGCTTCCCAGGGCCTGCTGCTGATGATCCCGAACATGTACAAGATCGCCGGCGAGTTGACGCCGGCCGTCTTTCATGTTGCCGCCAGATCCCTGGCCGCCCAGGGACTTTCGATCTTTGGCGATCATCAAGACGTCATGGCAACGCGCCCCACGGGTTTTGCGCAGCTGGCCTCTGCTTCGGTGCAGGAAGCCCATGACATGGCGCTGATCGCTCAGGCGGCAACATTAGCGAGCCGGGTTCCCTTCATCCATTTCTTCGACGGATTTCGAACCTCACACGAAATCAATAAAATCGCGCTTTTGTCCGATGATCAGATCCGGGCAATGATCGATGATGATCTCGTGCTCGCGCACCGCCGCCGTGCGCTCAATCCCGACAACCCGGTTATGCGCGGAACGGCGCAAAACCCGGATATCTATTTCCAGGCCCGCGAGACGGTGAATCCGTTCTATGCCGCCGTGCCAAACATTGTCGAACATTGTATGGCCAAGTTTTCCGACATCACAGGCCGGCGCTATGGGCTGGTGCAATATGTCGGCGAGCCAAAGGCTGAACGCGTCATCGTGATCATGGGGTCAGGCGCCGAAACAGCGGCCGAGACGGCACGCCACCTAGCAGATCAGGGCGAACCCGTCGGCGTTCTCCAAATCCGGCTTTACCGTCCTTTCCCGGCGGACCAATTGGCGGCGACTCTGCCGCCAAGCGTCAAATCGATTGCTGTGCTGGACCGCACCAAGGAACCCGGCGCGACCGGCGATCCACTCTTTCTCGATGTCGTCGCGGCCCTCCAGTCTAGTTCGGCCAGCCCCCGTGTGGTTGGCGGTCGGTATGGGTTGTCGTCGAAAGAGTTCACGCCGGCCATGGTCAAGGGCGTGTTCGACGAACTGGCCAAGCCGGAGCCTAAGCGCCAGTTCACGGTCGGCATCCAGGACGATGTCAGCGGCAGCAGCCTCGACTTCGATCCGGACTTCGATATCGAGGACGAAAGCGTCACCCGCGCCTTGTTCTTCGGACTGGGGGCAGACGGAACGGTTGGCGCGAACAAGAACTCGATCAAAATTTTGGGCGAAGACCCCGCGATCAATGCGCAGGCCTACTTCGTGTATGACTCGAAAAAGTCAGGCTCGCGAACGGTCTCGCATCTTCGGTTCGGGCCAAAGCCGATCAAGAGCCCCTATCTGATCCCCCATGCCAATTTTATCGGCTGCCACCAGTTCAATTTCCTGATGGAAATCGATGTCCTGGGCCACGCTGCTCAAGGTGCGGTACTGCTGTTGAACACCCAGCACGCTGCCGATGACGTCTGGGATCACCTGCCGCTGGTGGTCCAAAAACAGATCATCGAAAAACAGGTAAACTGCTACGTCATCGATGCCGGCAAGGTGGCGCGCTCCGTTGGCATGACGGGCCGCATCAACACGATAATGCAGACTTGCTTTTTCGCAATCTCAGGGGTGATGCCCAAGGATGAGGCGATCGCGAAAATCAAGAACGCGATTGAGAAAACCTACGGCAAGAAAGGCCGCGATATCGTTCGCCAGAATTTCGAAGCGGTCGATCAAGCGCTCGCCCATCTTTATCAGGTCAGGATCCCGGCCAACGCGTCGAGCGATCAGGGGCTCAGACATCCAGTTCCGGACTCGGCGCCGGACTTCGTGCGCGACGTAACGGGATTGATGATCGCCGGACGCGGTGACGAGCTGCCGGTCAGCGCGCTGCCGGTGGATGGAACGTTCCCAACCGGCACGTCCGCCTTTGAAAAACGAAATGTCTCCTCGACTGTCCCGATCTGGGAACCTGATATCTGCATCCAATGCGGCAATTGCAGCTTCGTCTGTCCGCACGGTGTCATTCGCTCGAAGTTCTACAACGAGACGGCGTTGGACAAAGCGCCGTCCGGTTTTCGGTCGGCGCCGATCAATGCCCACGGCTTTCCTGAGACTCGGTACACCCTGCAGATCTATGCCGAGGATTGCACCGGCTGCGCCCTATGTGTCGAAGCCTGTCCCGTAACCGACAAGGAACGCAGCGGCGCGCGGGCGATCAACATGGCCGACAAGGCGCCGATCCTTGAGGCGGCCCGCGAGGACGTCTCATTCTTTGAAACCCTTCCCGTTAATGACCGGTCGAAGGTCGGTTTTTCAACCGTGCGCGGTGTCCAGTTTCTCGAGCCGCTGTTCGAATTTTCAGGCGCCTGTGCCGGGTGCGGCGAAACGCCTTATGTGAAACTGGTCTCGCAGCTGTTCGGCGACCGTCTGCTCGTTGCCAATGCCACAGGCTGCTCGTCGATTTATGGCGGCAACCTGCCGACAACCCCCTGGGCCAAGAATGAAGAGGGCAGGGGGCCAGCCTGGTCGAACTCGCTGTTCGAGGACAATGCGGAATTCGGGTTGGGTATGCGACTTGCGGCAGACAAGCACCATGCCGTGGCGGTCGATCTGCTGTCCAAGCTCGCGGATCGGGTGGGTCGGCAGCTGGCGGATGACATTTTAACCGCCGAACAGCGGACCGAAAGCCAGATTCGGGAACAACGTGTGCGCGTTGCCGAGCTGCGCAGCAAGCTAGCCGAGAGCGACGCGGATGAGGCGGTGAACCATTTACTGTCGGTTGCAGATCACCTGGTGCGCCGATCCGTTTGGCTGATCGGCGGCGATGGCTGGGCCTACGACATCGGCTCAGCCGGTTTGGACCACGCCCTATCGACCGGCCGCGATATCAACGTCCTGGTGCTCGATACGGAGGTCTATTCGAACACCGGCGGCCAGATGTCCAAGGCGACGCCCTTGGGGGCCGTGGCCAAGTTCGCCAACGCCGGCAAGCACGTCGGCAAGAAGGACCTGGCACTGCAGGCGATCTCCTATGGCAATGTCTATGTCGCGCGGGTCGCCATGGGCGCCAACCCGCAGCAAACGCTGCAGGCCTTTCGAGAGGCCGAGGCCTATCGCGGTCCGTCCCTGATCCTGGCCTACAGCCATTGCATCGCGCATGGGATCAACATGCAAAAGGGGTTGGAGCAGCAACAGCTGGCGACCCACAGCGGGTACTGGCCGTTGATGCGTTACAGCCCCGATACAAGGCGGTCGGGCGAAAACCCGTTCGTTCTCGACAGTTTGAGACCAAGCCGACCGTTCAAGGATTACGCTCAGAACGAGCTGCGCTATCGCATCCTGAAACAGACCAATCCCGCTGAGGCCGACCAGTTGATGGATCGCGCCGAGGCCTATCTCAGCCGCAAGTGGGATCTCTACGAAGTCATGGCGACAAGCGGCGAGCATCCTGCCCTTGCGAGCGCCGCTGCGGCGGCGCCGGCGGCAGGCGGGTGATGCCATGAAACTCAACACAAAATATTTAGGATTGACGCTAAAGCATCCGATCGTCGCATCAGCTGGACCGATCTCGCAGACGCTCGATGGTATTCGTCAGTTGGAGGATGCGAACGCGGCTGCGATCGTCATGTTCTCGCTGTTCGAGGAGCAAATACGCCACGAGAACGCGATGGCCGAAGCGCTGTTGAGCGCCGGAACCGAAAGCTTTGGCGAGTCGCTGAGTTATTTCCCGGAAGTAGCTAGTGGAGACGTTGGCCCCTACGAGTATCTCGATCTGGTTCGAAGCGCTGTCGAGGCCTGTGATGTTCCAATCATTGCCAGCCTGAACGGTGTTAGCAATGAAGGCTGGATTGACTATGCCAAGCTGTTGCAACAGGCAGGAGCGAGCGCCATCGAGCTGAACGTTTACTACATTCCGGCAAGCCTGGAGGAGACCGGTGCCGAGGTCGAGCAGCGGTACATCGATGTGGTTTCGAGCGTCAAAACGGCTGTCGACATTCCGGTTGCTGTAAAGCTCAACCCCTATTTCTCTGCGTTTGGCGCGATGGCAAAGCAACTTTCCGATGCCGGTGCGGACGGGATGGTGTTGTTCAACCGGTTCTATCGCCCGGACTTCGATCTGGATGCCCTGGACGTCGCACCGACGCTTGAGCTGAGTCAGCCAAGTGAAATCCGGTTGCCCTTACTTTGGATCGCGGTGTTGTCTGGACGAGTCGATGCGTCGATCGCGGCGACGACCGGCGTTCAGACTGCTGAACAAGTCATAAAGTACCTGCTGGCCGGTGCCGACGTCGTGATGACCACCTCGTCCCTGCTCTCCAACGGACCGAGCTATTTGGCCGAATTGGTCGAAGGTCTAACGGACTGGATGGCAGCCAAAGGCTATGATCACATAGACCAACTGCGCGGTGCCATGAGTCAAAGACATGTCACCGATCCAGCCGCTTTTGAGCGCGCAAATTATATCCGAGTGCTCAAGAGCTATTAGAGTTCATCCGACATAGATAGAAGCGTTTGATCGCGTCAAATCGGATCAGCCCGTCACCGTTAAGTTTTAGAGGCGCGGTGCGCTACGTGATGCAGCGCACCACGCCCGTGAAATCTGGTGGAGCGCCGCAACGTAGCGGATGGGCTGATTTGGCCCACCGAAGGCCGGCATTCCGCGCTTCCGGTCCGCGTTGCGTTCGTCTGGTGGTGCAGCCAGTACCACCGCGATGCCAACAAACCTTTAGGCGCGCCTTACCGCAAAACGCGAAATGCCTGTCAAACACGTCTACTAAAGGAAGAGTGACTTTAGAGGCTGCCTACGATTTGGCGAAATGAACCCCGGTTAATCAACACAGCTAGTTGTTTTGGTTTCTCTGAACCTCTGCATCAATCATTGACTCTATCGCTTCTGCTTGCATTGACAGACGAGTCACGGAATTTTCAAAACTGCGCGCTCGGTCAACAAATAGCCGATAGTCTTGATCGTCACCCTGTAGGTCAATGATCAAACTTGAAAGCGCTTGCTGTGCTGAAAGAAGGTCATTTGCATCGCCATCAGTAGCGGCTTTGACAACCTGTCGTTGTAGGGCAACGATCATGTCCTCTTTCTGAATTAGGGCGTCTTCAGTTGACTTCCATTCCGCTTCATTAAGAAGAACGGCGTAAGCGTTGCTATTTTTTATTAATTCCAAGCTCTCTTCTAGATTTTTCTTGGTGTTGTCGAAAGACACAATTTCTTTCTCAATGTTGCATGAAGCAGGGGGGTCATCGACATTACAATTTGGTCGAACGAACTGGTTTAAGTTTTCAATGCTGATGTTTGCAAGCTCTTCTGATTTCGCTACAAATGTGGGGAATTTTTCGCGTGCGCTTTGGAAACTCACAGAAGGAAGTCGGTCCAGCGCACGAACGGTTGCAGTATCGACCGATGGGATGATTGGTGTTGATGCCAACGCAATCGCAGATCTTACGTCGACCAGACGATTGAGACCCGGGTCAGATACGCGCGCAATGGTCAGGGCGGACTCTTCTAGTCCAACCACGAGCGAACACGCGTTGTCATATTCGATTGCATCGCGAAGTGCGGCCTCGACGGGATATGCGGTGATGGTTTCGCCTTGCCGTCCCGTGATTGAACTGTAGATCCGCGCCCGCCTGATACGGATGCCGTTGGTAATTACCTGGACGGTCAACTGTTGGAAAAATGCGTCATTGAATTCGGCGCGCAGCCCGCTCGAGATTGCCGCCGTCCCCGCGAGTGCGCGAACCGTACTTGCGGGCGTAAGTATGGCACCCAATCCGGCTGTAACGGTGGTCAGTGTTCCGAACAGGAGGTTGAATGTGACGTCCTTCCTTTTGAGATAATCTTCGAAAATTCCGCAGCGTAGTGCAGATGCGCCCAAAACACGTTCCTGAATTCGATTGCGACGCCGTTCGAGATCCAGGTCAGCGGCATAGAAGCTTCGAAAAGCTTTCTCAAGGGCACGAGCTTCTTCAGCATCCGACGCGTACTCCGTCAATGGCGGATCGTCGCCCGGAGTAAGAAGCTGGATGATATCGATCTGCTCGAAATTGCCGCGGGGCAAAACAGGTCTGGGCGCGACCGCATCTATTTTGCCAATAAAAGGTTCTTCAAATCCACCAAATGTATCGTCCAAATATCCACAACCTGAAAGAAGAGAAACAGTCGATATTACTATTGTAACAACGGCAGGCAATTTAAACATGATACAGTTCCTCAAAAAAATAATTCAGAAATCTGTACTTCTAGAAAAGGCTTATTCGCAGAGGTTACAGCTAACCGGGAAGGGGATCAAGTTATGCAGACTGGCACTCTGATGTCGCATTCGATCAATAGAATTTCGTTGCAATTTGCTCATGTGAAATCGGAGATAGTTTGCAAATTGTGCCAGCCCACTCCGATTGAGCCGGCGCGAATTCCCGTCAAAGAAGCGCGGAGATCTCCTCAAGTGTCGGCATCGAAGGGGCCGTACCGCGCCGGGTCACCGATATGCCGGCGGTGGCACAACCGAACCGGACGGCATCAATCACCTCTTTGCCTGATGACAAGGCCGCTGAGAAACCGCCGACGAAGGCATCGCCGGCGCCGGTCGTGTCGATGACGGGGGCGTTACAGATGGCCGGGACGTGGACCGATTGACTGGCGGAATGCACATAGACACCCTTTTCGCCCAAAGTGATCAACGCCGTACCCACACCTCGGTCAACAAGCAGCTCTCCCGCGCGCTTGGCATCGTCGATGGCCGAAATCGGGAAATCCACCAAAGCCCCGGCCTCGGTCTCGTTGGGAGCGATGAAGTCGCATAAGCCGAAGATTTCGTCCGGAAAGGGTTCGGCGGGGGCGGGATTGAAAACGGTCTGGACGCCGGCTTGGCGGGCGATGCGCAGGCCGTGCAAGGCGGCGTCGGCTGGTTGTTCGAGCTGGGTGACGAAAACCGTCGCGCCTTCGATGACCGCGCGCTTGGCCTCCACATCCTCAACCGTGATCGAGCCGGCGGCGCCGGGATAGACGATGATGGCGTTCTCGCCGGTGCTGTCGTTGACGAAGATGAACGCCGCCCCGGTGGCCAGATCGTCCATGACGGTCAGCTCGGGCGTCACGCCGACCTCGCGATAGGTGTCGAGCGCCAGGTTGCCGAAGGTGTCGTTGCCGATCTTGGAGATGAAGTGCACCTCACCCCCGGCACGGGCCACGGCGACGGCCTGGTTGGACCCCTTGCCGCCAGGGCCGACGGAAAAGCCGCTGCCCGTCAGCGTCTCGCCGATCACCGGCATGCGTTTGGCCAGATAGGCTGTATCGGCAACGAAAATGCCGAGGATGGCGACGCCTGAATTGTCGGACACGTTTGTCCTCTCCCTATCGACGGTGCGACCCATTTTTTAGCGTCGCTTAAGGGGAGTTAGACACCAGCTGTTGCCGCAAAGTCCAGATGGTGCTCGGTCAGAGATCGACCTCGCCTGGACAATCGCGGTTGATTGGCGCCGGCTCTTGCCTAGGCTGTCGGACTTGAGAAAAGAGTCGGATTAGGGAGAGGCTGAAGATGAGCGGGAGTGGAGACAGCATTTTTGCCTTGGAGGCGTTCGAGCATGTCCACAACGACCGGGTGGCCGAATATCTGAAGATGGGCAACCTGATCGATGATCAGGTGCGCGAGACCGAACCGGGCATGCTGGTCCACGCCCTGACCACTTCGTCCGAAAGTGGGGGCGAGACGGTCTTTCGCTGGCTGGAGGTGTTCGAGAATGCCGCGGCGCTGGACGCCCATCTCAGCAACCCGCCCGTGGTTGCGCACATCTCAAAACTAAATGACGGAATTCTGGCGGCCCCGACCGACCTAGTGATCTATGCCGACTGGGACGACGCGCTAAAGAGCGACTGGGCGAACAAACTGTCCGGGGCCAACCTCAGCTTTGCGCCGATGCATACGGGCTTCTTCCTCAAGCGCTGAGCGCACCTTACCCAGCCAAGGCGCGCGCCGTTGTGAAGCTGAGGGGCACCAGCTCGCCCCCATCATGATAGATGAAGCGCAGGCCCTTGCGCCTTGAGATCATGCGGGCGGGCAGGGGGTCGTAGCGAAAGGTTTGGCCGCCGATATGCGGGGTGATGGAGCCGATATCGGTTCGCTGATCCAGCTCCACTCGCAACAGGCATAAGCGCTTCCCATCATTCGTCTCGGCTTCCAGTGGAATGCCGGCCAGGCGTAGGAAGTTGGTCGGATCGCTTGACGAGCTGAAGCCTTCGATGAAGCTGGTCTCGACGAGATCGATGTCCGGTTCGATTTCTTCGGCTTCGCCGTCATGGTGGTGATGGGGTAGGTGCGGGGTCTGCCACTGTACGGGCCCGCCGTCCGGGTGGTTGTGGCCCATGCCGCCATGGTCATGGCCATCGTCTTGCTGGTGATGGTGATCCTCGCCGGGGCCGTGGTGGTGGTGATGAAAATGCCGATGCATGGCGGTGGCTCCTAATACGCGATCGGTTTGTCGATGATGGATTTGTGGCTGCCCATCTTGCCGTGGGCGACGAGGGTGCCCAGGGCTTCGACCACCACGCGGGTGCCCAGCAAGGCGGTGATGTCGGAGGTGTCGTAGGGCGGGCTGACCTCGACGACCTCAAGACCGCAAATGCCCTCCTTAACAACCAAGCCCAACAGTTTGAGGGCCTCGCGGGGGAGGAAACCACCGGGTTCCGGCCAACCCGTGCCGGGAACGAAACCGCAATCGACGCTGTCGATGTCGAAGCTGATATAGACGGCATCCACGCCATCCCAGGCCAGCTCCAATGCGATCTCGGCCGTTTTTTCAATCCCGAGTTTTTCCATGTCGGAAATGGTCAGGATGTTGGTCTGACGCTTTCGTGCCTCCTCAACGCCGGCGCGCGGTACCTGCCAACCGCCGATACCGACTTGCACAAGGTTCTTGGCGGGCACGTTGGGCAGTTCGGTTGCCCAAAACCAGGGCGTGGTGTGCATGCGTTCGTCCAGGTCTTTTTCCTGGATGTCGATGTGCCGATCGAAATGGATGATACCGATCTTTTTGGAGGTGCATTGAGCGATCCCTTTAACGCAGGGAAAACCGATTGAGTGATCTCCGCCCAGCATGACCGGCAGGGCGCCGGAGGAAGCGATATGGGAGACGCCTCGGCTGATCTGATCGAAACTCTTTTCCAGGTTGGCCGGGATTGTGAAGACATCGCCCGCATCGCACAGGGTCATCTGCTCGCGCAGGTCCACGCCCATCTCGTAGTTGTACGGCGTGTAGAGAGCGGAGATGCGCCGGATGCCCTGGGGTCCGAAACGGGTGCCGGGACGGTAAGTGGTGCCGCTGTCGAAGGGAATGCCGACGACAGCCGCATCGTATTTTCCGACGTTTCGGACATCCTCGACATACGGCGCCTTGAGAAAGGTGTTGATACCGGCGAAGTGGGGCAGCTCGCCGCGCGCGAAGGTCGGGATCGTCTTGTCGGTGATGCTGTCGGCACCGGGCAGGCCCATATCGAGCGCCCATTGCTGTTCGCGCCGCCAACCGCTGGACGGCAGCTCGCCCTCGGCCTCGGCGGCGCGCCAGCCCTGGCTGTTCAGCTTGTCATAACTGGGGTGATGGGCGCGCCGTTCATGCGGTGGGCGGTGATGGCTCGGTCTGGCTGTTCGGTGCCAGTTCGGCATCGGAAGGATCCTCCTCGGTCTCAGAAACTAGTCGGTCTCAGTAGCTAGTCGGGCGCCATGGCCCTGTAGGTCGTAGGTGATGGTTGCGCCATAGGCTTCGGGCGCCTGGGGGTCGTGTCGGACTTTGTCGAAGGTTAGCACGCGGGTGCCCAGGGCGAAGGCCTCGCTGATGTCGTGGGTGACCATGAAGACGGTCATGCCCGTCTCGCGCCAGATGCGGCGCATTAGGACGTGCATGTCCATGCGGATGCCGGGATCGAGTGCGCCGAAGGGTTCGTCCAGAAGCATGATCTTGGGCTTCAAGGCCAGGGCCTGGGCGATGGCGAGGCGCTGTTGCATGCCGCCGGACAGGGCGGAGGGCATGGCGTCTTTGACGTGGGATAGGCCGACGGCCTCGACCAGCTGTTCGGCGGAGTCCAGGGCGGCGCGGCGGGCTGAGCCAAACAGTTTTCCAAGCTTGGGCGAGGCTTGGAATTCCAAACCCAACAGCACGTTATTGATAACCGTCAAGTGGGGGTAAACGGAGTAGCGCTGGAAGACGATGCCGCGTCCGGGGCCCGGTTCGGGGGGCAGTTCCTCACCATCTACCAGGATGGCGCCGCGCGATGGTTGTTCTTGTCCCAGCAGCAGGCGCAGGAAGGTCGACTTGCCGCAGCCCGAGGCGCCAACCAGCGTGACGAAGCTGCCTGAGGCAACCTCCAGCTCGATGCCCTCCAGGATCGGACGGCCATCATAGGTCTTCCACAGTTTGTTCACCTGAACCCGGCTCATGTTTCGGCCCAGGCGAACAGCCGGCGGGAGGTGCGGGCCAAAGCCCAATCCATCGCGAAGGCCAGCAAGGTGATCCAAGCGACATAGGGCAGGATGACATCCATGGCCAGGAACCGGCGGACCAGGAAGATGCGGTAGCCTAGCCCTTCTGTCGCCGCAATCGCCTCGGCGGCGATGAGGAAAAGCCATGCCGGGCCAAGGGATAAGCGCAAAGCACTGATTAGGCGTGGCAGGATCATCGGCACGGCAATACGGGCGACGATTTGCCAGCTTGAGGCGCCCAGGGTTTGCGCCTTGACGATCAGCTCCTGGGGCAGTTCGCGCGTGCGAAAGGCAACGTCGCGAATGAGAAAGGGCGCGATGCCGATGACGATCAGCATCACCTTGGACAGCTCGCCCAAGCCGAACGTGATGAACAAGATGGGCAGTATGGCCAAGGGTGGAATCATAGAAGTCACGGCAACAAAGGCGTTCAACCCTTTGTCAACGAACGGAAATAGACCGATCGATAATCCAAAGACCAGACCGAAGATGGCGGCAATGCCCACCCCTATGGCCAGGCGCCACAGGCTAGCTGCTGTGTCCTTCCAGAACAGGTAGTCGCCACTGCGCTGGTCTGGTTGGGCGGCCATTTGCTGCATGGCCGTCACGAAGCTGGACGGGGCCGGCAACAGCTTGTCCTTGGGGTTTTCCGCCAGGCGTGCGTTCGAGGCCATGAGGTAGACGATCACCAACAGGACGAACGGCAGGGCGGCCAGCAGCAGCCCTGTCCGTTCGCTTGGTCGTTGGTTGATCAGCCGGCGCATGCTGCGTCCGGTCAGGATATTTCCGATTTTCTGGCTAGAGCAGCCCCTCCGAGGCCATGGCCATGTACTCGTCCGTAAAGCGGAGCTTCACATTGTCCGCATCGCCGAGAACATCGCCGTTCGGGAAGGAGATCCCGACGAAATCGACACCACCCTCAAGCAGGCCATGGGAGTCCGAGAAGATCCGCACATTGTCCATGGTGGTGACCAGTTCCGGGCTCTGGGTGAAGATGACCGCATCGCTGGGCTCGTAGAACATCTGGGTGCTGGCCAGCTGCATATCGTAGCCCGCCAGATCTGTGCCGGCCGCTTCACCCATGGCGGTACGGGCGGCGATGGCCTGTTCGTCATCGCCTGACATGATGGTCATGGTTTCGTACCAGGCGCCGACTAGGGCCTTGCCAAGGTTCGGGTTGGCTTCCAGCACCTCGGAGTTGACCACCATCATGTCGATGATCTCTCCCGGGATCTGGCTGGAATCAAACAGCTTGTTGGCTTCCGGAAATTCGGCGACCTCGGCCAGCAAGGGGTTCCAGGTGACCACGTGTTGGACATCATCGGTGGAGGTGAAGACCGAGACCAGGTCGGCATCGGAGGTGTTGACGACGGTCAAGTCGCGTTCGGCCAAACCGGCGCTCTCCAAGGCGCGGGCCAGCAGATAGTGCGACACGCTCAGTTCAACCAAATTAACCGTTTCACCGGCTAGAGAGGCAACATCAGTGGCGCTTTTGGAAACGATACCGTCATTGCCGTTGGAGAAGTCTCCGACGATCAGTGCCGTGCTGTCGACACCGCCGACGGCCGGGATGGTCAGGGCGTCCATGTTGGTCATGACACAGCCATCGAAGGCGCCGGCCGTGTATTGATTGATGGACTCGATGTAGTCGTTGATCTGCACGACCTCGATTTCGATGCCGTATTTGTCGGCCCATTTGTCGACGATTCCTTCATCGGCGGCCCAGCCCCAGGGCATCCAGCCGACATAGATCGACCAGGCAACTCGGAAGCTGGTCTTTTCCTGTGCCTGGGCCGGAGCACCAGCCAGGCTGACAGCGCCGGCGACTAACATTGCGGCAATGACTGCCAAAATTTTGGGACGTCGATGCATAAGGTCCTCCATGTCGCTGCTGGGGACCCGGACGGCAGGTGCGGAAGCTCGTCAGTGGCGGGCGGGGCGCCTGCCGTCCGAGTCTCCCGGGTTTTTGTCCCGCCGTGGCTCCACGGGATGTGCCCCCGTGGGAGTGCACCTCTCGGACCAGACGCGTGCGGACGGACGCCCGCTACGCCGGAACCCTAGGCGCGTTATGCCAACGTCGATGCAAGGGCAATGCCAGGTGAGGTAGGAAGTGACCTAGATCCGATAGAAGCGCCTGGCGGTGTCGGCAAATATGGCGTTGCGGTCGGAGACGCCTAGGTCGTCTGTCAAAGCGAATAGATGGCCGAGAATTGCGTCATATGTCGCCATAAGCTTGTCGACGGGATAGTTGCTGCCGAACATCGACCGTTTGGGGCCGAACAGTTCGATGATGGCCTCGTAGATCGGGCGAGTGCTTTCTGCCGTCCAGTTAGCGTCGTACATGCCGAAGCCGCTGAGTTTGATGCAGACCTGGGGCAGGGCGGCGAGGGTGGCCAATCCCTGTTTCCATCGTTGCAAGCCTTCGGCGGTTTGGTCGTACGGGCTGCCTGCATGGTCGATAACCACGGGAATGTTGGGATGTTTGCCTAGAAACTCGGCTGTCTCGGCCATCTGCTCCGGGTAGAACTGAAGATCGAAACTCAACCCGAATTTCTCAAGCAACGCGAATTGCTCGCGCCAAAGGGGATTTCGCAGGAAATGTTCGGGCGCGAAGGCGAGATCCGGCCGGTCGTCCAGGCGGGCAATGATCTGACGTATGCCGCGAAAATTGGCGAACTGCGCGTGGCCGGCCAGGACGGCCTCGGCACCTGGCTTGCTCAAATCGACCAGGCCGATGATGGCGTTCGGCATGCCCACCCTATCGGCCACCGACTGTAGCCAGCGGGTTTCGTCTACCGGTAGGTCGAGCTGGCCCTCGCACTGAATGTGCACTGAGCCGACGATCTTGGCCCTGGTGGGTTCGGCCAGCAACTCGTCGATCAGATAGTCCCGTTGGATTGGGGCGGGGTCGCCGAACGGCCGTTTGACACCCTTGGCGCGCAGCCACCTGTAGCCGATGCCGGGATCGACCGGGTCGAGGTTCCACAGATGGTGGTGGGAATCGACGATCTCGGGCAGGTCGGTCATCGGCGGGCCTCCAGCAGGGCGTTGGCCAGTTCGACGAAGCCATGCGCGCCTCGGCTGGGGGTTACCCAGGCCGGCGGGGTCGTCAGCTCGAAATCTCGCACATTGGCCACCCCGACGCCGTGGGTGAAGTATGCGAACATCGGCTGGTCGTTGGGGCTATCACCGGAGAAGACGCAAGCGTCGTTGATCTGTTCAAACTCGATGCCGAAATGATCTTTCAGGCAGCGCTTGGTCATGGTCAGCTTGTCGTAGGACCCGAACCAACCGTTCACATGGATAGAACTAACCTTCGCCACGCCGCCGGCGCGTTCGAAATGGCTGACGATCTGATCGATGGCTTCCTTGGGCAGCGGGTCGACGTCCTCGCAGAAATCGATGGCGAGATCGGCGATGCGGTAGTCCTGGTCCGATGCGATGCCGGAGCCTGGAACCTCCCGGAGGATCTCCTCTCGCAGCGCTTCGAGCCGCCGGCGGTCGTCTGCCCGTTCCTCGGCCGTCTTGGCAAAGCCTGCTCGCATCTTCCGCTCAGTACGGTCGTAGGCGAACCACAGGGCACCATTTTCCCCGACGACTGCATCGACAGGCCACATGCGGGCGATGTGATCGCACCAGCCGGCGGGGCGGCCGGTAACCGGGATGATCTTGAGACCGGCGGCTGACAACCGTTCCAGCGCGGCCAGGCTTGCCGCCGGCAGCAGACCCTCGTCGGTCAGCGTATCGTCGATGTCGGTCAATACCCATTCAATCGCCTGGCGCTCGGCGGCTGGGAATTCGGCTAACGGGCGCATGGCTGCGGTCCCAAATGCATCAAGGGTCTCCTGTCGGAAAATTTTGGGTTGATCCTTACGCCGAGACCGGGGAAAGGTCTGGCGGCTCCAAAACTTACGTACAGTGCAAAGGTAGACCAGGAAAATGTCCGACTGGAAGATTCGTATGGATGCGATCGTCGCGCCCGCCGTCGCACGCTCGGCATCCGTTTCGGAAATCCTGGTGGACCGGGGTGCCATCCAACAGGCTGCGGTTGTCTATCGGCGCAACTTCACGGATGAGAGGGCGCTGTTGGTAGCCGATGAGAACACCTGGCGCGCCGCCGGGGAGGCGCTGGACGGTCTTCTTGCAAGCGCGGGAATCGCGGCATCTCGACACATCTTGCCGGCCGATCCGCGTCCGAAACCCGATCGCGTTTTGGCCGAGGATCTGCGTGCCATCCAGTCTGACCATGGCGGAACGGCGATCGCAGTCGGTTCAGGCGTGATCAACGATCTTGTGAAGTATGGCGCCTATCAGATTGGCAAACCTTACTTTTGTGTCGCGACTGCTGCTTCGATGGACGGTTATTCCTCCTCCGGGTCGCCGCTGGTCGACAACGGCTTTAAAAAAACCATCGAATGTGTTCCGCCCAAGGTCATTTTGGCCGACCTCGATATCATCGCCGCCGCGCCCAAAGCCATGGCAGGATGGGGCTATGGCGATCTCGCGGGCAAGATGCCGGCAGCCGGGGATTGGATTATCGCCGATGCGCTGGGCATCGAGCCTATCGATTCCGTCGCCTGGCCGCTGGTTCAGGACAATCTGCGAGACTGGCTGTCGAACCCAGGTGGCATCGCGCAAGGGGCCCCCGAGGCGACAGCTGCCCTGTTTGCCGGGTTGACCATCGCGGGACTGGCCATGGAGTTTGTCGGCAATTCTCGCCCCGCCTCCGGCGCTGATCATCAGGTGGCCCACATCTGGGAAATGGAAAAACTCGTTCATGAGGGGGAGAGGGTTTCTCACGGCGCGTGCGTTTCCATTGGTTGCATGACCGTCCTGCGACTCTATGACTGGTTGCTTGAACAGGATCTCACCACGATCGATCCAGAGGCGGTCATCGCGTCGCGCGCCGACCTAGCGTCGGAAGAACGGGCGATCGATATCGCGTTTGCCGATCCGCAGATTGCGGCCCGCGCAAAGAAGGAGCTTGGCGGCAAGTTCGTCGATGAACAGCAGCACCGGGAGAGGTTGGCGATGATTGCATCGACCTGGCCTGACCTAAGGCAAAAACTGCGCCGCCATCTGATGACGGCTGACGAGATGCAGGCATTGCTTGCAACGGCGGGCGCCCCTACGGAGCCCAAACAAATCGGCGTTTCCGCATCCAGGCACAAAGCGACCACGCTTGCCGCGCGATTTATCCGTACGCGCTATACGATGCTCGACCTGCTGAACGACACGGGCATGCTGCATGCGGCTGTCGACGCTGTCTTTGGTGCCGTGGACGAGAGAGCGATTGCTTGACGCCAGGGCGGCCGTACGGTGCGTCGGATCGCGGTTGTCTTCGGCGCAAAGCAAATCGCGGACATCGCCGAAATAGCGGCGACACGGTGAACTGTTTCACAGCAATCATAATCCAATAGGTTGATTTTCATCTTGCTTGCGCCCCGATTGGCGGAAATCGGGGCGCGGGCTTGATGCTGGCGGATATTTGCCGGTCAGGTGTTGAGCTGTCTGACTATTGAGCTATACTTTCAATCTGCGGTTTTCATTTATAGTTGCGCAGATTGTAGTCGAAATTAATACTTGGAGAATATGCTATGCCTCGAAAGAAAAGTTCCCGTAAGAGCGCTTCCAGTAAGCGTGAGTTTGCAAAACCTGGAGTGGTGAAATCATCCCGCCGGGGTGGCGAGCTGCAACCGCCACCGAAGATCTTCGCGCAGGTGTCACCGCACTCCGTCGGCGGTGTTTCGATGTTCGATGCCGGGTTCGACGTCGTCGCGGAGTCAGCGGCGAACTTCACATCAGAAGAAGGCTTGATCCAATCTGCCGCCGCCCGATTGACCGAGGCGGGGTTCGAAATTCTTCAAGCCAGCGAGTCGACCATCAACATTGCGGGGTCGCCTAAGACTTATGAGAAGGCGTTTGGTGCGCCGATTACGGTCCATCAGGAGGACGTCATCAAGGAGTTCGGTGTTGAGGATAAGGCCGAATTTCTCGATTGCCCGAACAGCGAGATGAAGGGGCTGATTTCGGCGCGCGGGACCGAGTTCGATGGGTTGATCGAAGGGATCGCCCTGGAAGAGCCGCGCTACTACATGTCGGCGAACCCCTTTGCACCGATTGCCGACTATTGGCATCTGGATGTTCCGGCCGGCGTGTCGCTGGGCTGCAATGCGGACCGAGCCCATCGGGCTGCCATCACCGGCAAGGGCGTCACGGTCGCCATGGTTGATTCCGGTTGGTTTCGGCATCCGTTTTTTACGGCGCGCGGCTATCGTTCGAATACCGCGATCTTGGGCCCTGGCGCATCGAACCCGGCGGCCGATGAAAGCGGACATGGAACCGGCGAAAGTGCCAATATCTTTGCCGTGGCGCCTGACGTGCGGCTGCGTCCCGTAAAGATGAATTTTGCCAACTCGATTGCGGCGTTCAACGCCGCCGTGGGCCTGAATCCGGACATCATTACCTGCTCTTGGGGGTCATCCATCCGCAATGGGCCGCTGTCTGCGGCAAACATCGCTTTGGCAAATGCGATTGCTGCGGCAGTCGCCTCGGGCATTACCGTCATCTTCAGCGCCGGCAATGGCCATTTCGGTTTTCCTGGCCAGCATCCCGACGTCATCTCGGCCGGCGGTGTTTACCTCGATGAGAACAACAACCTCAGGGCATCGGATTACTCGTCGGGATTTGCCTCCAACATCTATTCCGGACGCAACGTACCGGACCTGTCCGGCATCGTCGGCATGAGGCCGCGGGCAATGAACATCATGTTGCCGGTCGAACCGGGCGACAGCATCGATGTTGGCAATGCCGGCGGCTCGCATCCGAATGGGGATGAAACGGCCAGCAATGACGGCTGGGCGGCCTTTTCCGGCACATCAGCCGCAGCGCCACAGCTTGCCGGGGCGGCGGCGCTCGTCAAACAGGCATGTCCCCGTCTGACGCCGGCGCAAATCCGCGATGTGCTGATGGATACCGCCCGTGACGTAACCACCGGCAGGTGTCATCCCAATCAGAACAACGCGGCAACGGTCGGTCCCGATCTGGCGACCGGGCATGGTCTGGTTGATGCCCACCGCGCCTCTCTGATGGCACGGCTGCGGTGCCGCACGATCAGGCCGATCCAGCCGGTGCGCCCCGTACAGCCGATTCAGCCGGTGCGTCCGATCCGACCGGTGCAGCCCGTCAGTCCGGTCAGGCCTGTCCAACCGGTGCGACCCGTTCAGCCGATCAACCCGGTTCGGCCAATCCGGCCAGTCGGCCCGGTGGTCAATGAATCGGCGGGCGAGGACCCCAATGCCGCCGCCGATGCGCCGGGCGCCGACTTGACCGAGGAGGAACTCGATACGCTCGAGGACATGGTCAAGCAGGGGCAGGCCGACCCGAGCGATATCTAAAGGACCTTGGGAGGCTGGCGGTCAGCGCCAGCCTCCCAAACCACCGATCCTATGCGGACACTCCTCATCTCGATGCCGTTTGGGGCCATCGATCGGCCCGCTCTAGGCATTTCACTGCTGAAAGCGGGCCTGGTTCGTCGCGGCCATGCTTGCGACATCGCCTATGCGCTGGAGTTGCTCGTCCACCGCATCGGAACTGCCGATTACCGCTGGTTAGCGGACGAGGTTCCCTACACCTGTTTTGCGGGCGATTGGTGCTTTGCTGAGGCTCTCTATGGTCCGCGTCCGGAGGAGGACTGGAAATACGTTCACGATATCCTGTTGCAGACCTGGGCAATGAAAAAGGCCGATATCCATCGGGTCCTGAAAATCAAAAGCCATGTGGACGCGTTTTTGGACGATTGCCTGCGCAATTACGATTGGCATCGCTACGAGGTTGTGGGGTTTACCTCCACATTTGTTCAGAACCTCGCCTCCCTGGCCCTGGCAAAGCGCCTGAAGGAACGCCATCCGCAAATCTCGATCGTGTTCGGTGGGGCAAACTGGGAAGACAAGATGGGTCAGGCACTGTTCGAGTGCTTTCCCTTCGTTGATTACGTCTGCCAGGGCGAGGCCGATGAAAGCTTTCCCGATCTGGTCGATGCCCTGGTGTCAGGCAGCGATGCGGGCGCGGTGAACGGCGTTTTGTCCCGCGATGGGGTCAGTATGCCGGCCCGACCCGTAACAAGGGTGGACAGTCTGCCGATTCCGGATTTTGACGATTTCTTTGAGATGCATGGGCGCAGCGCACCCGATGTCTCGCCCCAACTTCTCATGGAAACCTCTCGGGGCTGCTGGTGGGGGGCAAAACACCATTGCACCTTCTGCGGTCTGAACGGTCAGGGAATGGCATTTCGGTCGAAATCCGCGGATCGCGTCATCGAGGAATTTGACTCACTGGTGACGCGACATGATGTGCAAGTTGTGTCAATGGTCGATAATATTTTGGATATGAAATATTTTGGAAGTGTGCTTCCGAGACTGGCCAATTTAAAATCAGATCATATGATTTTCTTTGAAACCAAGGCAAATCTCAATAGAAAGCAAGTCGAACTTCTTGCGCGAGCGGGGGTCAGCACGATTCAACCGGGTATCGAGAGCCTGTCTGACCGGATCTTGAAACTCATGCGCAAGGGTACGACGGCGTTGCGTAATATCCAGCTTCTCAAATGGTGCCGGGCACACGGCGTTTCGGTTGAATGGAACATCCTGTACGGGTTTCCCGGCGAGACCGACAAGGATTACGAAGAGATGCTTGGGATGTTTCCCGCGCTCTCTCATCTTCAGCCGCCATCCGGGGCGGGGCCTGTGAGAGTCGATCGGTTCAGTCCCTATTTCAATTCGCCCGAAGAGTTTGGCCTATCGAAGCTGCGGCCGCTGCCCGTCTTCCGCCACCTATACCCCTTTGACGAACAAACACAGGCGCAAATCGCTTGCTACTTCGAGGCGGACTACGAGCGAGCCACCTGCGCCAGCCCCGCGATGGTTGAGCGGCTGTTGGGCGCTATCGAGCAATGGCGATCTGCGGAGCCTTCGAGCTTGTGGGCGGAAGATGACGGAACTTTGCTGAGAGTATTCGACAAGCGCGACAAGGACACTCGATGTCATGAAATCAGGGAAATCGATCGAATAATTTATCTGCTGGCCGATGAAATTACGACGGTCTCGAAGGTTTCTTCTGACCTGGAGAAATTGAAACTTGGCCGCTTTAAGGAATCAGATGTCAAAAACTTGCTGGATTATTGGGTCGACTTGGGGATCATGATATCCAAGAACGGGAAATACCTTGCACTTGCCGTCAACAAACGGTCCCCCCAACTCAGTAGGGGCGAACCAATCGCCGAGCAACGCGCGGTGGCGTAACTGAAGGGGTAGCAATGCAAATGAGCGTGATTTCCGCTGTCGTCATACTGGTATCGGGGGGGCAGCCGGACGCTGTCGTCGATATCTTCGCATCCAGAGGGTTCGAAACGCAGATCGTCTCCGCCGAGACACTTCTGGTAATTGCCGAACCATCGCTTTTTGAAAACACGTTCGACATCGTCGTCGAAGTCGGTTCCGATGGCGCCTTCGTACAGGAGAAGTCGACCGGTTCGGAAAACGTCACTTTAACGCGGACGATTCCCGTGGGATCACTGCCCAGTTCGGTCAGCGCGTCAATTGCCGAAATGGCATTCGACGAGCCGCCGACATTCGGCCCTACCGACTTCTAAAGGCCATGGCGTCGCGTCAGAAGCATGCTCCATTGATTGCCTCAGGGGGAGCGCTTGTCCTGGACGATTTGTTCGCACCTTCCTGGTTCGCGGCGCTTCGCCATGAGGGACTGAGTTCTCGGCAAAACGCCACCGAGCAGCGAAAGAACGAACGCGATGGCGCAGAATGGCGGTCGGGCAATCCGGCCAGATTTCTCGCCACCGGAAAAGCCGGTCCCGTGCAATCGGAGATTTACGCCGAGTTAGGTCTCACCAAGAAACTCAGCCGTTTCACAGGCCGCCCTGTGCGCCAGACGGGCGAGGAAGGCAGTTATTCATACTATGACCGGCCAGGCCATTTTCTTGGACTTCACCGTGATATCAAGCGGTGCGACGTCACGTTGATTACCTGCCTTGAGAAAGTCGATGGCATCCGTCCAAGCGGCGCGTTACGGGTGTATCCGGCGGCTGTCCGAGCAGGTCTAAACGATGTCCATGCGGGCCACCAAGGGCGGGACATTCAGATGGCCGAAGGACAATCGGTCCTCCTGCTAGGCGGTTGTATCCCACACGAAGTCCTGCCCGCTGAAATCGGATATCGCCGGGCGATCAGCGTTCTGTGCTTCGAAATGACATAACGGCAGAACAAGTCTTGAAAAAAAGGCCGCGCGCGGTCGGTTGCTGTAGGGAAGGGTACCGTCTACGCAACCAAGCGTTGGCGTTCTGCCTAATGGGCTAACCGGATGCAATCGGCGCCATGGGCGGCGCCAGCCCGTCGACGATTATCCATATGGTTGCAACGGGAATGGGCGTAACGTTGTTGCCTGAGACGAGCGCGCCTGTCGACGCGCGGGACAAGGACCAATCCATAGACTCGGATCCCGGCAGATCGGTTGGATTGGCTTGGAGGAAGATAGCGCCGAGAAAATTGAACTTCCTGCGGTTAGGCAAGATCGTCAATGTTCCTACCGTCGAGCGATAAGGATAACCCGTTTTTAAGTTCATAATGCGTGCGAATAGAGATTTTTGCCCAACGATCATTTGCGGTTTGATTAAATTTATTGGGAGAACTGACAATGCCTCAACATAGTTTAAGAGGGGCTTCCGAATTACTGAGAGTTGGTTCTGTATTCAACAAATCATTGGTTAGACTATTTTCTGAAATCGGTTTGGCCATCAACCCGTTCGCGAGCGGCCAGCGGAGCGGAATCCGACGAACCGCAATCCATAATCTTGAGCTTGGTTTGCTGCTTCTCACGATGGCTGCCATGACATATGGGATCTGGCTGAGGCGTGCGGACCTCATTCGTCTTGATCACGATGGCCGCATCGCTGACCCAATGTTGGTTTCTGGTTACGCCGCCGCTCTCATTGCAATCTGGCTGTCGCTGGCAATTGATGGCCGCTACCTCGCCGCAGTCCGGCAAATCATTTCAGATCGTGTACTTTCAATTGAGCCGGAAGAAATTGAGAGAAATCACAATTTTATCCAGGTGTTCTGCAAGTATGCGCGGTGGGGTGTCGCGATTATTGTGTTATTGGTGATGGTCCCGACCTATTTAATTTACTATGAAGGAGTTCCAGCTGGATCAATAGGATTCGAATACTTTGCAAGCGCCTGGCTGCTTGGTGCGATTGCTGGCCACCGGCTCGGTTCAATCGTGGCATATGGCCATCTCGGTGTCGTCTTGTTCGTCAACCGTGCGCAGTTTCACTTGGTGCCGGACCATCCCGATGATACCGGCGGGGCCTTGGCACTCGGCAGATTTCTCACCATTCAAGCGATGCTGGTATTGATACCGGTGCTTTGGCTGACTTTTTGGTGCCTGAACTTCGACCGCTTTCCTCAGTATGAAGGTTGGCGCTACGGTTTCTATCTATTGTTGTTGATTGCTTTGACCAGTCTCTATTTAGGTGTTCTTAGTCCGGCCTATGTCATTTCGATCAGATTTCAGGAGGCAAGGAACAGACTTCAGGATGCGTTTTCAGGTCAGATTGAACACGAAATAGAAATGATCAAAAGTAGGATGAAGTCGGAAATAAAAGTCGAAGAATTTTCGCAGTCTTCTTTGAAGTTAAAGGAACGGATTGAGTTCAGAGAAAAAATACATCGGCTTCCCATGTTCCCAATGAGGGCCGCGTCGGCTGGGTTCATTTCATTGGCGTCAATTCTGCCAATTATTTCTTGGTTTGTTGATCTGTTTCTCCCGGAGGTCTCATCGGTTCTTAGGTTGATGTTTGACGCGGGCAGACTTGTTGGTTTCTGGTCCTAGCTTTCGGCTCGGCGGTTATCCTCGCTTTCCATTAGACGCGCTGAGTGCCACAAAGGCGATTATCCCAGGGCCTATTGCCAGTCACCAATCAGTTCCCAAGATGCAAGATCCCGAGTGCGCCGCCCATCAATCGGCCGTCGCCGTCGTCCATGACGGCCGCAAGACATTTCTCAAATGGCATCGGGCCCGAAAACGGTTGTCCGACACGGTGTTTACCGGCAGCCGGATCGTTGAGGGAATGCGTCTAGGGGCGAGTGTCGAAGTCGATCTGCAACGCCATGGCAATGGCGGTTTCGCCATCCTGCACGACGCCACCCTTGATCGGGAAACCAGCGGCACGGGCCCTGTCGCGGCGCACAGTGGCGACCAACTGCGAACCCTTAGGTTACGGAGCAACGAGGGTGACGTGGGCCCTGAATCCCTCATGTTGTTGGAAGATCTAGCGGCCTTGCTGGCCAAGGACGCGCCACACCCCGAAGCTCGGCTGCAGCTTGACCTCAAGAACGGATCGAACGACCTGGAACAAAGGGACGTGGAGGCGTTTGCAAAGGCGGTCTTGCCCGTCGCCGGCGCGATTGTCCTGTCAGGTGGCGATGCCGATGCCGTCGGTCGCTTGGCCGACGGTATTCCAGACATGCATGTCGGGTTCGACCCTTGTTACGATACTCGGCTGTTGGGCCTTGCGAAGCGCAAAGCCTATGACCGCTTTGCCGGCGATGTGGTGTCCGCCATGCCCCGCGCCGGCATGATCTACCTCCATCATCGGCTTGTCTGCGGTGTTGCTGATGATGGGTTCAGTCTGATCGACGCTTTTCACGATGCTGGCAAGACGGTCGATGCCTACACGATCGGTCGAGCGACGCCGGCAACGCTGCCCATCTTGCGGCGCCTGATTCAGCTTGGGACTGATCAGATTACAACGGACGATCCGGAAGGCGTATGGGGCGCTCTCAAGGAGTTCGGATAACCGCCCCTTCCGTCCGATCGCACGCCTGCGCATTGATTTTGGAACGATCGGTTATTAATTACGACTGACGCATAGCCCATTCGGCCTTCAACCCAGGACGCTTTCAAAATGGAACAAGCCGCCCGAGACCTTGTGAATCAGCGTTGGCCCAGCCAGCACCCTGAGAGAATTCAGCTCTATTCGTTAGCAACGCCAAACGGCCAGAAGGTCGGTGTTGCGTTGGAAGAAATGGAACTGCCCTACGAAGCCCATCTTGTGGATATCGGCCAGGGCGATCAGCACACCGACGCGTTCAAGGCCATCAACCCAAATTCGAAGATCCCGGCCATCATCGATCCGGACGGCCCGGACGGAAAGCCGTTGGCGGTGTTCGAATCCGGAGCCATCTTGCTGCACCTGGCCGAGAAGTCCGGCAAACTGCTGCCGGGAAATCCACGGGGGCGGTCGGAAGCCGTTCAATGGCTGATGCTGCAAATGGGCGGGGTCGGTCCGATGTTTGGCCAGTTTGGCCACTTTCATAAGTTCGCGCGTGAGACCTGTAAGGATCCTTATCCGCTTGAGCGCTACCGCAACGAGTCGCGGCGTTTGCTGGGTGTGCTGAACGCTCGTCTCGACGGTAGTGACTACCTCGCCGGCGGCGAATTCAGCATTGCCGATGTCGCGACGTTCCCTTGGGTGAAGGTTTTGAGCGGCTTCTACGATGCGGCCGATCTGCTGGGCGTCGCAGAGTTCGAGAACGTGATTGCCTGGGTCGATCGCTGCATGGCGCGGCCGGCAGTACAGCGCGGAATGGAGGTTTGTGCGCGGCCTTAGCGGTCGGCCGATTCCGAACGCCGCGAGCAGCATCGGTTCGAGCAAAACCGTCAAAAGACCTTCATCTGTACGTCATGTTTCCGCGACGGATAGGTCATCGGTCGTTGCTACCCAGAGATTGGACTACACCCTAACCTCTGGGAGCATTACACATGAAACGGCGGGATTTCGTTCTGACGGGCGCTGCTGCAACGGGGGCGCTCGCCGCGCCGAATCTTGCGTTCGGACAAACCGCAACGCTGAACATGTACACCAGTTCGGATTCCAATATTTCGGACTTCTGGACCAACACGATCAATCCCGCCTTCGAAGCGGCCAATCCGGACATCAAAATCAACGTCGTGATTGCCCGCGATGGCGGTACCGGCACGGTTGCCGATCGCGCTTTGGCTGCCCTTCGATCGGGCGCCGGCCCTCAACTCGACATGATCGAGTCCTTCGATCCACTCCTGCCCGCCGGCGGCATTGACGAGGGCCTGTGGGTCAATTTTCAGGAAGCCAATCTGTCCAACTACGAGACGGTCAATCCGCTGGGCATCGAAACGCCCTATGGGCTGCCTTATCGCGGTTCCCAGGTTCTGCTGGCCTATGACCCGACAAAGCTTTCGCCGGAAAACGTCCCGACGACCTTCACCGAACTGGTCACCTGGATCAAAGCGAACCCAGGCCAATTTATCTATAACCGGCCGGACAAAGGCGGTTCGGGCGGCAACTTTGTGCGGCGCGCCATTCACGAAGCAAACGGCCAGGACCCAAGCCTGTTCAAGATCGACAACTTCGATGCCAGCACGGCTGAAAGCATGTTGGCTGGCGGGTTCGAGATTTTGAACGATCTCGCACCCTCGCTTTACGACGGCGGCGCCTACAGCTCGGGCAACGCTCAGTCCATCCAGCTGCTGGCCCAAGGCGCGGTGACCATGGTCCCGGCCTGGTCGGACATGGCTCTGCAGGCCATCATTGAGGGCGTCCTGCCCGAAAACACGGGCCTGGTGCAGCTTACCGACCTGGCGTTTGCCGGCGGATTCGCCCAGGCCGTGGTTGCTAGCAATGCGGAAAATCGCGACGCGGCGCTCAAGCTGGCCGACTTCATGCTGACGCCGGAAATCCAGGCCAGCATCGTGTCGGTCATCGGCGGCTTCCCCGGTGTGACCTGGGATCAACTGCCGACCGATCTGCAAGAACGGTATGCCGACGTTGTGCCGACCTCCATCCCGACCTTCCCAGGTGGGGATTGGGGCGCCGCCGTAAACGACGGTTGGTATCGTCAGGTCGCCCCGAATTTGGAAAGAGGCTGATCTGAGCCGCCTGTTTGAGGCCCCGATCTATCGCGATTTGTTTCGAGGATCGGGGCTGAAAGGCCTCCTGCTTGTCGCTCTTCCCGTCTCACTCGTTGCTTGGCTGATCATTTGGCCGATCATTTTGGCCATCTACAGCACGTTGCGTTTGGAAACGGAGGAGGGCGGCGCTCGCTGGAGCCTGGATTCCTACATCTTTTTCTTTTCCGACGGTTATAGCCTCGGAAATCTGTGGGTAACTTTGTGGACAACCGCTGTGAGCGCCAGCTTGTTGCTGGCCATTGCATTGCCCATTGCGATCTACCTTCGGTTTTCGACCGGGCGTCTGCCGGCCTACGTGCAAAGCCTGGCGGTGTTCCCGCTGTTCGTGCCCTCGATCATTCTGGCCTATGCGCTGATCAGAACGATTGGGCCGAACGGCACGGTTGATACGCTGCTCAACGCGGTCGGCCTGCCCAAGATCCGTTCGCCCTACCTAACGCCCTGGGGCCCGGTGATTGGGTTGGTCTGGGACAACATCCCCCTGACGCTGGTTATCCTGTTGTCCGGCTTGGCCAATGTGACGACGGCGAGCATTGATGCCGCCCGCGATGTCGGCGCGGGACCGATTGCGATTTTCCGATTCATCATTCTGCCCAGGATCTGGACGTCGATCCTGGTGGCGCTGTCTTTCGTCATCCTGGGGATCTTTTCGGCCTTTACCTTCCCCTACCTGTTGGGGCCGGCTGCGCCTGAGATGATGGGGCCGTTCATGCAGCGGACCTTCAGCATTCTGTACGATCCGGTTCAGGCGCGAACCCAGGCGGTGATTACCTTCCTTTTTTGCGCAGCGGCCGGCCTGTTCTACGTCCATTCGATTGCCAAGAATCGGAAGGCGAGGGGGGTGTGAGCGCCATTTCCCACGCGGCCGTGCCCGACCGCCAGATCGATTGGGTGGGAATAGGCTTTGCCTTCGTCCTGACCATTGTCGTTCTCGGCCCGCTCTTCGTCGTGGGCGTTTGGGCCTTTTCCGAGGTTTGGCGCTATCCCTCGGTCATCCCCCAGGAGATGGGACTGCGGTTTTGGGAAGCGACGCTGGCCAGACAGGATGTCTGGACGTCGCTATCCATCTCGCTGAGGCTCTCGGCCACCGTCACCGTGATTTCCGCCGTGATTTGTCTGCCCGCCGCTTATGCCTTTGCCAGATTGGATTTTCCCGGTCGGAACGTCTTTTTCATGTCGTTCCTGACGGTGCATGCCTTTCCCAAATTCGGTCTGTACATCACGATTGCGACGATCTTCCTGGGTCTGGGATTGATCGGCACGTTTTGGGGCGTGGTGCTGATCCAGCTGGTGAATACGCTGATGTTCATGGTGTGGATCCCGGTCGCAGCGTTTCAGTCGGTCGACCGGCGGTTGGAGGAGGCCGCGCGGGATGTGGGAGCCTCGCCGGTGCGGGTGTTTTTCTCCATCACGCTGCCGCAAACGGCGCCGGCCATCATTGCGGCGATCCTGCTGACCTTTGTTGGGACCTTTTATGAGACCGAGGGCGCGTGGCTGATCGGCGCGCCGCATGTGCGGACGATGCCCATCCTGATGATCTCGTTCATCAACAACCAACTCGTCGTTCAGTACGGGGCGGTGCTGTCGGTCATGCTGTGGGTGCCCTCGTTCATCGCAATGCTGTTTGCCCGTCGATTTTTAGGGCCACAAGCGCTGGGCCGAGGGCTTGGAGCGTAAGGAGCGAGTATGGCGCAGCTAAGCCTTGTTGGTCTGTCAAAGGTGTTCTTGACAACCCGTGCGGTGGACGATTTTTCGCTCGAGGTTGCCGATGGAGAGTTGATTTGCCTTTTGGGGCCGTCGGGATCGGGCAAGTCCACCGTTCTGCGCATGATCGGTGGATTCGAGACGCCAAGCGGCGGCCAGATCCTGATCGATGGCGATCCCGTTGGCGGCCAACCGCCTGAGCGTCGGCCGACAAGCATGGTTTTTCAATCGCACGCCCTGTGGAGCCACATGACGGTGTTCGGCAACATCGCTTTTGGACTTCGCTTGCGGCGGCTTTCCCGAGCCCAGATACGAGAGAGAGTGGAGGAAACGCTCGATCTCGTCGGATTGAACGGTCTGGGCGGGCGTCGGACAGATCATCTCTCGGGCGGACAGCAACAGCGCGTTGCGCTAGCCAGGTCGTTGGTGCTGCAACCAAAGATCCTGTTGCTGGACGAACCTTTCGCGAGTCTCGATCAACATCTTCGCGAGCGTCTGCGCGAGGAAGTTCGCGACATTCAACAGCGCCTGAAAATCACCGCGCTGTTCGTGACACACGGGCAAGACGAGGCCTTGGCCTTGGCCGATCGCATCGTGGTCATGAACGAAGGTCGGATCGAACAAGTCGATAGGCCGGACAAGCTCTATCGCGAGCCGCAAACACCATTCGTTGCCAGTTTTGTGGGAACAATGAACATGATCCCAGGTGAGGTTCGAAGTGGGCGGTTCCAACACACATGGTTAGACGTTGGCGCACCGATCCCAGATGGTCCTGCAATTCTCGCGGTCCGGCCCGAAGCGATGGGGCTCGAACCAAGTCAAAGAGCTGATGCCGCGCTGGTTCACAGAGCTGTCGATTTCGGCACGCATTCCATGGTCGATGTCACGATCAATGGCGATCAGCGCATCAAAGCGATGGTGGGGCCGGACGAGTACGTTGCCGATGGGCAAAGAGTGGCGTTGTTTCCCCACCGCTACATCGTGTTTCGAGACGGTGAGGTTGCCTTTCGTTCTGCCAGCGCAGCCGATGTCGGGCGACCGGCGCTTGGCGCCGTCGCAGCAAACTGAGCGACGGGCGCACGCTTTCGAAATTGTTGGGCTAACGACTCGCTAGCCGATCCATCAACCAGGCATGCATCTGGGGACCTGCCGCGAGAACCGACCCCTTCCCTGCATTGGGGGAACCATCGAACCGCGTCACCAATCCGCCCGCCTCGCGGACGATCAGCGCGGAAGCGCCATAGTCATGCGGCGACAAACCATCTTCGAAAAAGCCGTCCAGCCGGCAACACGCCACATAGGCAATGGACAAAGATGCTGAACCAAGGCGCCTGACACCTGATGTCAGATCCATCAGGTCGCGCAGAACCGCATGATAGGTCTCCTCGGCAATCGATGTGATTTGACCCGGAAGCGGCAGGCCGGCGCCGATCAGCGTGTTGACGATTTCGCCCGTTGGCGCAACCTGCAGCCGCTCACCATTGAGGTAGGATCCGTGACCCAGCTCTGCACTGAACAGCTCGTCTTGCATAGGGTCGTAGACGACCCCCATGTCGATCACACCGCCGCGCTCCCGTGAAATGACAATGCCGAAATGGGGAATGCCCCAGGCGAAGTTGGTCGTACCGTCGATCGGGTCGATGAAAAAGCGCGGATGGCCATCTGGCGTGGCCGTGTTGGCGACGGCCTCCTCACCCTGGATGCCGTGATCGGGAAATCTTCGCCGCAGCTCGCCGGCTATGAACTGTTCGACGGCAACATCGCTGTCGGTTTGAAAATCTCGCGCCGCCTTGTGGACCATCTGATCGGGCCTCCAGCGCTTGAGACCCTTTTTTGCAATGTTGCCGGCCTCAACGGCAATTTCGCCCAGCGCCTTTAACGGCGCGGACGCATTCCTGAACGTTCTACTCAATTTAGTCTCCAACCATGCCGAACCGAGTTCGGATCATGTCTGAAAACTATGACAACCAGACTGGATCGTCAGAACAGCCGGACGAAGGCGGCTATTCCGCGATACCACCGCCCATCACATTGTCGACCGCCGCGCTGTTGGCGCCGAAAATGCCGATGACGCTGTCGGAAAAGGCCTGGATCGCGCCGACGGCGGCAAGGAAAACCAGCGCCATGATCAGCCCATATTCGATGGCCGTCGCGCCGTTTTCGTCCTTCAAGAAGTCCACTACCATTTCGTACTCCACGCTTGACCTATGCGCTCCCTCAGGAACCCAAGCTGTCCGCGACGGCTTCAAATGTCGCAATGATGCTGTCGCCCAAGGTTTGCAACGTTGTAATGCACACGACACCCACCAACGCGGCGATCAAGCCATATTCGATTGCCGTTGCGCCACTTTCATCGTCGATCAAACGTCTGACCATGGCCGGTTTCCTGTGCTTTAACTCGTATTCGCTTGGGATTTTTCTATCATTTTATCGGATTTCTTTCAATTCAAATCTAATGTAATTTAAGTAATATTTGAGAAAAATTTTTCGTATATTTAAGGTTAATTTGATTTTTACTGTAAATTCTTGCAGATTTCAGTCGCGCGTTTTTGGCCGTATCTCACAATTGTCGCCTGGTGACCGTTGCGATATTACAGGCGGGGCAGTGCTTCAGATGACGGTTCGGCGGAAGAGTGGTGCCCCGAAAGGCAAGTCGGATTGCACCGGTTTGCTCGCGGTCGCGAATATCAGTCGCCGGATCGACTCTTTCTATTCGGGTTTCGATAACCGTCCCGGGGGCGAATGTGGCCGAGGACAACAGGGCGTTTCGTTTCTTTGACAACCGGCAGAAGTATCTGCTGTTCGTCAACACCTGCTCTGAAAAGTGGGTCGTTTCGAACCGGGTGGCTCAGGAGCTGGAGAATCTGCGCCCAACGCCGCCGGCGATCCGTATTTTTGACGCGGGCATCGGCGATGGAACGATTTTGTCCCGTACATGGCGGGCGATGCACCGCAGGTTTCCCACGTTCCCTTTCTACATCGCCGGAAAGGAGGTCAGCCTTGAAGACATTCGGCTGACCTTGGACAAGCTGCCGGACCGGCTTTACGAGCATCCGGCCAGCGTCGCTGTGCTGACCAATCTGTATTACGCCGAAGCGCCTTGGCTAACCACGCGCTCCGCCGAAGCGGCCAGCCGATTCATCTGGCATGAGGCGGCCTTGCGGGGCGACTCCGCTCACGACTTCGAACAGCAGATCTTGGATCTGCAACCATTCCTGGCCGAGAACTGGCAGGCCCGGATCGGGATGTCCGGCAACCCCGTCTATGACCGGCCCGTGGTGTTGGTCCTGTATCGGGAAGATCACCGGTTTCTGCTGGATCAGATCATGCCCAAGCGGGGTGTTCCGAAAGCCGATTTCGATTTGATCGTGGCCTCCCAACCCTATCGCGCGGCGGCATCCGCCAAAGCGAAAGCGCGCAATGTCGTTGAGCCGCTTGTCCGCGCGCTAGCCCCACGCGGCCGGTTGCTAGGGGTTCATTCCATAGGGAACGACCCGGGCATGGAAATCATCCATGGGGTGTGGCCGGACTATCATCCGTTCAAAACCGACCGCCATGATATTCTGGATGCCACAAAGGCAGAGTTGGGATCCGAAGCGCGCAGGTTTAATTTTCGCGCAGCACCTGACAGCCGCGCCGTGTTCCGCTACGAAATGCACACGCTGCCAAACGAGATTTCCAATGCAATCGGCACGTCCACCGTTCTCGCGGCTTGGAACGCGGCTACCTATGTGGCGCAAGTGGATGATCGGCATCTGGAAGACGCGCTGGCCTCACAGACTTATCTTGAGGCGACCAAGGATGTGCTGAAACGGCATGGCGGCTTGTGGTTCAATGACGAAAGCTATGTGATCAGTCGCAAACCGGTCTAACCCACCCGCGGCCATCCTCAAAAAACAAGGAAAGTACCGATGTCAGGGGGCAAATCGTCCAAACGCCTGCGCTCGCACGAGTGGTTCAACAATGCCGACAATACGGACATGACGGCACTGTATCTTGAGCGCTATTTGAATTTCGGCCTGACGATGGAGGAGTTGCGCTCCGACAAGCCCATCATCGGCATTGCCCAAACCGGATCGGATTTGTCGCCGTGCAACCGCCATCATATGGAACTGGCCAAACGCGTACGGGCCGGGATCGAGGCAGCCGGTGGTATTCCTTTCGAATTCCCCGTCCACCCCATCCAGGAAACGGGCAAACGGCCCACGGCCAGCCTTGATCGTAACTTGGCCTATCTGGGGTTGGTCGAGCTGCTCTACGGTTATCCGATTGACGGCGTTGTTCTGACCATCGGCTGCGACAAGACGACCCCGGCTTGCCTGATGGCGGCAGCCACGGTGGACATTCCGGCGATTGCCCTGTCGGTCGGCCCGATGCTGAACGGCTGGTTCAAGGGAGAGCGGACCGGGTCGGGCACCATCGTCTGGAAGGCGCGTGAGCTGCTGGCGACTGGCGAGATCGACCATGAAGGGTTCCTCGAACTGGTCGCCTCTTCGGCACCGTCGACCGGCTATTGCAACACGATGGGCACGGCGACAACCATGAACTCGCTGGCCGAGGCTTTGGGCATGCAGCTGCCAGGGTCTGCCGCTATCCCCGCGCCCTACCGCGAACGGGGACAGATGGCGTATGCCACGGGGCGGCGCATCGTCGACATGGTGTGGGAGGATCTCAAGCCCAGCGACATCATGACGCGAGAGGCTTTCGAAAATGCCATCGTCGTCAATTCTGCCATCGGCGGTTCGACCAACGCGCCGATCCACCTGAACGCCGTGGCGCGCCATTTGGGGGTGCCGCTGGACAATGATGATTGGCAAGCCATTGGCTACGATGTTCCGCTGCTGGTCAATCTGCAGCCAGCCGGCGATTTTTTGGGCGAAGATTACCACCGTGCGGGCGGGGTGCCGGCCGTGGTGGGAGAGCTGATGCGGGCGGGGTTGCTTCCGCACACGGATGCGAAGACGGCCAACGGCAAATCGATCGGTGAGAATTGCGGATCGGCGGAAATTGTTCAGGCAGATGTGATCAAGACGGTTGACACGGCGATGTTGCCCTCAGCCGGGTTCATCAATCTCAAGGGCAACCTGTTCGATAGCGCCATTATGAAGACATCCGTCATCTCTGACGATTTTCGGGCGCAGTATCTGTCCAATCCCGATGATCCCGATGCGTTCGAGGGCAGGGCGGTCGTGTTCGATGGTCCCGAGGATTATCATGACCGGATTGAGGACCCCTCGCTGGGGATCGACGAGCAGACGATCCTGTTCATCCGCGGTGCGGGTCCCATCGGTTACCCTGGCGGTGCTGAGGTCGTGAACATGCGCCCGCCTGCGGCCCTGCTTAATCGTGGGATCTCGTCGCTGGCCTGTATCGGTGATGGACGTCAGTCCGGAACATCGGGTTCGCCTTCCATCCTTAATGCGTCGCCCGAGGCGGCTGCCGGCGGTGGCCTGGCGATCCTGAAGACGGGGGATAGGGTCCGGATCGATCTCGGCAAGGGAACGGCCGACATCATGATCGATGAGGATGAATTACTGGCCAGGCGGGCGGCCCTGGAGGAGAACGGCGGGTTTGCCTATCCCGACCATCAGACGCCTTGGCAGGAAATTCAACGGAACATCGTGGGTCAGTTCGATGAGGGCATGGTCCTGAAGCCGGCGGTCAAATATCAGCGCGTTGCCAAAACCAAAGGGGTTCCGCGCGACAACCATTAGCGTTTTCGACGAACCTCAGCGGATTTGGCCGTCGGCGGTAATCGGAATACTGCAGACCAGAAACCGGGTGATCCGGCCACCCTTTCCAAGGGGCAGGATCACCCTGTGCCATCTACTGACGGTGATCTCCGGTGGCGCTTGGTGGATTGTGTAAAGCGGTTGGCGAAGTTCGGTTGCTACCTGATAGCAGGCCCAAACAAATGTTTTTACGTCGTCGGTCGTCTCGAAGTCCGACAGGGTTTTGCCCGTCATATCGACCTCTGAAACGCGGGCCATCTTGCTGCCAAACAGGGCGTAGCGATAGTCATCTCCCTCTAAGACATCGACCAACGCCAGATATCCCAGGGCGGAAACCAATTCGTTGGGGTCGATTTTTTCAGTATCGGCAACGCCGTCAACCTTTGGGAGATCGAGCCAGAAGTTGTAGACGGTCTGCAGATGTTGCGCGGGAAACTCTGTTCGACCGGACTCGAGCAAACGCTCAACGTGCAACGCATTTCCGCCCAGAAATTCGGTCAGCGCCGGACGGCCACCCCCTTGCGCTGTGTGTCTGATTATACCTTGGACAATTTTTGTGCGTGTCGGCACTGGCGCGCCATGAGAAAATGAATCGTTACGGCATTGTTTCAAATAGATATATCAGCCCATTAAATGGTCAAATGCGATTTGGGCCGGACAACCGTTGAACCCAGCAGTCCGGCCCAGCCGCGTCTAACTTCCGTGCGACGAACCGTGGCCGTCCCCATGGCCATCCCCGTGCCCGTCATGATGGCTCTCGCCACCATGGGCGATGTCTTCGACCTTCACCATAACGTCGACTTCGCCCGCTATTTCGAAGATAAGCGTAACGGGAACTTCGCTGCCTTCGACCAGCGGTTCGGTCAGCCCGATGAACATGACATGGTCGCCACCAGGCTGAAGCCTGGCCTCGCCGCCGGCCGGCAGCTCAATCGCCTCGACGGGACGCATTCTCATCACCCCATCATCCATCAAGTGGGTGTGCAGTTCGATCCGTTCGGCGATGTCGCCTTTGGCGCCGATCAGCCGGTCATCGGTCGAGCCATGATTCACGATCATCATGAAACTGCCGCCCGATTTGGCCGTGGGTGCGGTTTCGCGGGCCCAGATCTGGGCGATCGTCAGATCGCCGACGGCAAATTCGCCGTGATTGTGCTGCGCGGTTGCAGGAAGGGTGGTTGCGAGCGCGGCGAGCAACGCCGCACCTGCGAAGAGGTGGGATCTCATCGATGGTCATCCTGAAATGCTGTTGCTGAAAGGCGCATTCGCGCCTTCGTTTTGCTGAGTTTCAGGTGAGAAGAGGCGGCGCGCGAGGCTTGCGGTTAGTTATTGCTGCCGGCGAAAAAACAACCTGATCGTGCGCGGTTATTCGGAACGCGGGTTGCCACTGGCCGATAAGGTCGACTGAAACCCAGACGCGTGGCGGACAAAAACCGGCGCAGCCACCCGACAAGCAGCAAACACAGGCGTGGTGGGTGAGCGGTGCTCGCTCGTCACCGCTGTCCCCGTCAACGACTACCAGGCCGTCCGGCGTGCAGATGACCAATCCGTCCGTCTGATGGGCGGCAGCGGGACTGATCGTCAGGGCCACTGTCTGGAACCACAGGGCCAACAGTCCCAGCAGCCCAGCGGCAAAGCGCCTGGATCGATAGGGGGCAAGCTTGGTCATCGTCTGCCATACATAAGCCCATCTCGACCGGCTGGGTAGGGATGCTATGATCTGTTGAGCGAATGATTTGGTGACGTATGCCGCTGGACGACCCTTACAGGCTGCATTCCCTGATCGACGACCGGGTGGACGAGTTGGTGGATCTGACTCGCGCGCTGATTGCCTTTCCCACCGTAAACCCGCCCGGTGAGGGATATGCCGAATGTGCCGAGTTTATCGGCAACCGACTGGCCACCCGTGGTTTCGAGATCGCCTATGTTCGCGGTTTCGGCTCGCCCGGCGACAGCGAGCGGTATCCCCGCACCAACGTTGTTGCGCGGTTTGAAAGCGCCAGGCCTGGACCTTGCGTCCATTTCAATAGCCACATCGATGTCGTCCAGGCCGGGGAGGGCTGGTCTTTGGACCCTTTTGTCTCAACCGTGCGCGACGGCAAGGTCTACGGCCGCGGCGCTTGCGACATGAAGGGAGGGTTGGCCGCTTCGATTATCGCGGTCGAGGCGCTGCTGGACAGCGGATTGAACCCGCCCGGTGCCCTTGAAATCTCTGGCACGGTGGATGAGGAATCGGGCGGTTACGGCGGCGTTGCCTACCTTGCCGAGCGCGGTTACTTCACGCCGCCCCGGGTCGACCATGTCATCATTCCCGAACCGCTGAATGTCGACCGCATCTGCATCGGCCATCGCGGCGTCTGGTGGGCGGAAATCGAGACCTTGGGGCGCATCGCTCATGGCTCGATGCCGTTCCTGGGCCGTTGTGCCGTTCGCCATATGGGCGCTGTGCTGGACAAAATCGAACATGATCTGATCCCGACCCTTGCCCAGCGAAGGACATCCATGCCGGTTGTGCCCGAAGGCGCCCGGCAATCGACCATCAACATCAATTCGATACATGGCGGCCTGGAGGAATGGCATGAGGGAGCCTTTCCATCGGCTTGCGTGCCGGATTCCTGCCGAATGGTGATCGACCGACGATACCTGGTCGAGGAAGATGCCGCCGGGGTCAAATCCGAAGTCCAGGCGCTGTTGGAACAGCTGGCGCAAGAAAGGCCGGGGTTCGATTACCGCATGCGGGATATCTTCGAGGTCCCGCCGACGGTCACCAGCAGCGATGCGCCGGTCGCCAAGTCGGTCGAGCAAGCCATCCGTTCGGTGGTTGGGCGAGATCCCGAGTTCGTCATGTCGCCGGGCACCTATGATCAGAAACACATCGACCGCATTGGCCGGCTGAAAGACTGCATCGCCTATGGGCCGGGCATTCTCGACTTGGCGCACCAGCCGGACGAATATGTCGTCATCGATGACATGGTTAAATCGGCCAAGGTCATGGCCTTGGCGGCCCACAGCCTGCTGACGGGCGGTACCTAAACAACCATCGGAAGGAACAACGAGATGACAGGGATTTTGCGCAATGGGGCCGCGGTGGCGGCCATGCTGACCGTCTCCGGCAGCCTGTGGGCAGCGGAAACCGAGATTACGGTCGGCATGGCGCTGGAGCCGCCGAACCTAGATCCCACCGGTGGGGCGGCGGCGGCCATTGACGAGGTTGTCTACGCCAACATTTTTGAAGGGCTGACCCGCATTGGGCCGGACGGCAGCGTCCTGCCGGCCTTGGCCAAATCCTGGGAGATCTCCGACGACGGCTTGACCTATGTCTTCACGCTGCAAGAGGGCGTGACGTTCCATGATGGCACCGCATTGGATGCCGAGGATGTGAAATTCTCCTTCGAACGGGCCGTGGCTGAGGAGTCGACCAACGCGCAGAAGGCCTTGTTCGCCCCCATTGCATCCGTCGAAGCGACGGACGTGACGACGGTGACCATAACGCTGGAAAGCCCGACGGGGTCCTTCTTGTTCAATATGGGCTGGGGTGATGCGGTAATTGTCGCGCCGGAGTCGGCGGCCGACAACGCCACCAACCCTGTCGGTACTGGACCCTTCAAGTTTTCCAACTGGAACCAGGGCGACTCGGTCGAGATCGTCGCCAACCCTGACTATTGGGGTGAGCCCGTCGCACTGGAGAAAGCAACCTTCAAGTTCATTTCCGACCCCTCCGCCGCTCTAGCCGCAGTCTTGGCCGGCGATGTGGATGCCTTCCCTAACTTCCCGGCGCCGGAGAATCTGCCGCAGTTGGAGGCCGATCCGAACTTTTCCGTCGTCATCGGCTCAACCGAAGGCGAGACCATTTTGGCGACCAACAACCAACAGCCGCCGTTTGACAACGTGCTGGTCCGCCAGGCCATGGCCCATGCCATCGACCGGCAGGCGATCATCGATGGCGCCATGTTCGGCTATGGCACCCCAATCGGCACGCACTTCGCGCCGCACAATCCGGCCTATGTCGACCTGACAGGCCAGTACGCCTATGACCCGGAGCGGGCCAAGGAGTTGCTGGCCGAGGCCGGCCACGCCGATGGGATTTCAGCCACGCTGAAGCTGCCGCCGCCGACCTATGCCAGGCGTGGCGGTGAGATCATTGCGGCCCAGTTGCGCGAGGTCGGCATCAATCTGGAGATCACCAATCTCGAATGGGCCCAGTGGCTGGAACAGGTGTTCCGGGGCAAGGATTTCGATCTGACCATCGTTTCGCACACCGAGCCGATGGATATCGGCATCTATGGCCGGGACGATTACTACTTCCAGTACGCCGATCCGGATTTCCAGGCGATCATGACAACGCTGAACGAAACGACGGATGAGGCGGCCCGCGCGGCGCTGATGGGCGATGCCCAGCGCAAGATCACCGACGATGCGGTGAACACCTATCTGTTCCAGCTGGCCAAGTCCGGCGTCTGGAACGCCAAGATCGAGGGGTTGTGGGCCAACTCGCCGGTGCAGGCCAACGATCTGACCGACGTGCGCTGGGTGGACTGACCCGACCCCGTTAGCGCATGGCCAGCTATCTGCTTGGGCGCCTGGCATCGCTGGGCGTGACGCTGGCCTTTGCCAGCCTAGTCATCTTCGTGGTGATCGAGGTGGTGCCGGGCGATCCGGCGGCGTTCATGCTTGGCCTGAACGCCGCCCCGGATACGGTGGCGGCATTGCGCGCTCAGCTCGGCCTGGATGCGCCAGCGCCCGCCCGGTACGTGTCCTGGCTGTCCGGGCTGATGTCCGGGGACTTTGGCATCAGCTACACTTACCGGGTTCCGGTGGGCGAGCTGATTGCCGACCGGCTTTGGATTTCCCTGCCGCTGACGCTGTATGCCCTGGCCTTGTCCTGTTTGATCGCCTTTCCGGTTGGCATTCTGGCGGCGGCGAACCGGGGGCGGGCGACCGATGTCGGCATCATGGGCGCAACCCAGTTTGGGATCGCGGTGCCGAATTTCTGGTTTGCCATGCTGCTGGTTCTGGTATTTGCCACCGGGTTTCGCTGGTTTTCGGCCGGCGGGTTTCCCGGTTGGGACGAGGGGTTCTGGGCGGGAATGAAGGCGCTAACGCTGCCCGCCATTGCCCTTGCGCTGCCGCAAGCCTCGATCCTCGCGCGTGTCATGCGGTCCTCCCTGCTGGACACCCTGCATGAGGATTTCATGCGAACCGCCCGGGCCAAGGGGCTGACGACCGGACAGGCTCTGTGGCGGCATGCTTTGCGCAACGCCCTGATCCCTGTGTTGACGATCGTCGGCCTGCAGTTTTCCTTTCTGCTGGCCGGAGCCATCATCATCGAGAATGTCTTCTTCCTGCCCGGGCTTGGCCGTCTGGTCTTTCAAGGCATCGTCCAGCGCGACCTGATCGTTGTAAAAAGTGTTCTGATCCTGTTGGTGTTTGCGGTCATCGCCGTGACCTTCTTGGTCGACCTTGCCTATGCGCTGGCCGACCCGAGATTGCGGAGCAAGGCAGCGTCGTGACCGCGTTTCGTTCGCCGAGCCTGCTGCTTGGGGCGGCGCTGACCTGCCTGTTCGTCCTGGCGGCCGCTGTTTCGCTGTTTTGGACGCCCTACGACATCGCCACCCTGAACATTACCAACAAGCTGAAGACGCCGTCGGCGGATCATTGGTTCGGGGTCGACCATTTCGGCCGGGACATCTTTTCGATGATCATGGTCGGGGCCAGGAATTCAATTGCCATCGCCCTGATTGCCGTCGGGATCGGCATCGTGATCGGCGTGCCCCTCGGCCTGCTTGCCGCCGCTCGGCGCGGGTTGTTGGACGAGCTGGTCATGCGGGTCAACGATTTGGTCTTCGCCTTTCCCGCGCTGCTGATGGCCATCATGATCACGGCCGTGTTCGGTCCTGGGGCGGTCAACGCCATCATCGCTATCGGGATCTTCAACATCCCGGTCTTTGCCCGCCTGACCCGGGGGGCGGCGCTGAGCTTATGGACCCGGGAGTTTGTCCTGGCTGCGCGTGTTGCCGGGAAGGGGCACGCTCGCATTTCCGTTGAACATATTCTGCCTAACATTCTGAATTTGCTGATTGTGCAAGGCACGATCCAGTTCTCGCTGGGTATCCTGGCGGAGGCCGGCCTGTCCTATGTCGGCCTTGGCGCCCAACCGCCGCTGACGAGCTGGGGCCGGATGCTGAACGAGTCTCAGACCATGATCTCCTTCGCGCCTCACCTGGCCCTGTTCCCTGGCCTGGCCATTGTCCTGACGGTGCTGGGGCTCAATCTGATGGGGGACGGCTTGCGTGACCTGCTGGACCCCAAAATCGGCCGAGAGCGTCGATAATGGCCCTGCTGGAAATCGAAAACCTATCCGTGACGATCGGTGCCACGCCGATCCTGTCGTCCGTTTCTCTGCAAGTCGGCGAGGGCGAGGTGGTCGGGTTGGTGGGTGAGTCCGGCTCTGGCAAATCGATGACAGCGTTATCGGTGATGCGGCTTCTGCCCCGGCAATCCCAGGTTTCCGGCACCATCCGCTTGGAGGGCCAAGAGCTGGGCAGCTTTTCCGAGGCGCAAATGTGCGCACTGCGCGGTCGGGATATGGGCATGGTCTTTCAGGAACCGATGACCGCGCTCAACCCGGTTCGGACGATTGGCGACCAGGTGTCGGAGACGGTTCGCCTTCATACCGATGCCAGTACGGCGGAGGCGGCCGCCATCGCGCGCAGGATGTTGGACCGTGTTGGCCTACCCGCTGAACAGTTTCCGCTAACCCGTTATCCCCACGAACTTTCCGGCGGACAGCGGCAGCGGGTCGTTATCGCCATGGCCATCGCGCTCAGGCCCAAACTGCTGATTTGCGATGAACCGACAACCGCGCTGGACGTCACGACCCAAGCCCAGGTGCTGGACCTGTTAATGGGGCTGGTTCGGGAAGATGGGCTTGGCCTGATCATGATCACCCACGATCTGGCCGTCGTCGCCGGCATGGCCGATCGGGTCGCCATCATGCGCCAGGGCGAAGTGGTGGAGGAGGGCGAAACCCTCGCCCTATTTCGCAGCATGCGGCACGACTACTCCAAATCACTGCTGGAGGCATCAACGCACGTGCCGCAGCGCTCAAGGCACGAGAAGCCGGCCGATCAAACAATGCTGTCGGTGCGGCAGGTCGTTCGGGATTATCCGCTTCCGCGCCCGTCGATCTTCGCAAAGCGGCCTATGTTCCGGGCGGTGGATCACGTGGAATTCGATCTGCATCGCGGCGAGAATTTGGGGCTTGTGGGGGAGTCGGGTTGTGGCAAGTCGACCTTGTCGCGGGCGATCTTGGCGCTTGAGTCGATCCAGGGGGGAGAGATCCGGCTCGATGGGGAGTCGCTGTCGGCGGCGTCCGGCTTGACCCTTCGCCAGCTCCGGCAGCGCATTCAGGTGGTTTTCCAGGATCCGTACGGCAGCTTCAATCCCCGGCACCGGGTCGAGCGGCTGGTGGCCGAGCCGTTCTTTCTGTTCGACCAGATGCCGGACGCCAGCGAGCGTCGGCGCAGGGTTGAGCAAATGCTTGAGAGAGTCGGCTTAACCGGTTCAGATGCCGATAAGTTTCCGCATGAGTTTTCCGGCGGTCAGCGCCAGCGGATTGCCATTGCCCGGGCCCTGATCACCGAACCGGAGATCGTCGTCCTAGATGAAGCGGTTTCCGCCCTGGACGTTTCGATCCGGGCGCAGATCCTTGACCTGCTGGCCTCGCTCTCCGACCGGCTGCACGTGTCATACTTGTTCATATCCCATGACCTGTCCGTCGTGCGGTCGATCACTGATCGGGTGCTTGTTATGAACGCAGGCAAGATTGTCGAGCAGGGGCCGACAGAACAGGTATTCCGCGATCCTCAGCATCCCTACACACAGTCACTTTTGGCGGCGACGCCCAATCTGGAGCAGACGCTGCTGGCGAGGCAGGCGGCCAACTAGGGGCGGCTGTCTATCCAGCCAGGCAGGACTGGCACGTTCCTCGGATCTCAATGCTTGTGCTGGTCGGCTTGAATCCTTTTGTTTCGCTCCAGGAACCAAGGTGTTCGGTCAGGACATTGTCGCTGAACTCCAACACGCTATCGCACGTATCGCAGATGGCGAATGAGATGATCCCATTGCTGTGGCATTGGGCATGGCTGCAAGCGACGAAAGCGTTCAGGCTTTCGATCCGATGGACCAACCCCTGTTCGCGCAGCCGGTCCAATGCGCGGTAGACTTGGAGCGGTGCCCTGAACCCCTGATCGCGCAGGCCGTCCAGAATCGCATAAGCGCTCATCGGAGCCGTAGCCTGTTCCAGGGTCGCCAGCACCAGCGATTGATTCTTCGTCAGGGCAGGGTGGGGAAGACTCATGTTTGACGGCTCCTAGCCTGGGCAAATGGAATCAAACTGAACAGGAATAGGATAAACGAAGCGACGACAATTGATGGACCGGAAGGCGTGTCGAATTGCAGCGACCCGTACAGGCCGCTGACAACGGCCACTATGCCAAAGATAGACGCCAAGACCGCCATCAGTTCCGGGGTCGGTGCAAAGCGTCTCGCCGTCGCCGCGGGAATGATGAGAAGGGCGGTAATCAGGATGATGCCGACGACCTTCATGGCAATGGCGATCACCAGCGCCAGTGCGAGCATGAAGGCGAATTTTGCCGCTTCCGGCTTCAACCCTTCCGCTTCGGCCAGTTCCGTGTTGACGGTTCCGGCCAACAGCGACCGCCACAGGAGGGCGATGGCAGCCAGGACGAAGATGCCCCCGCCGTAAATGACGGCCAAATCCAACCTGGAGACGGCCAGAATATCGCCGAACAGGTATCCCAGAATGTCGACGCGCACCCAGGTCATGAAAGCCAGGATGACCAGTCCCAGGGCGAGCGTGGAATGCGACAGGATGCCCAGCAAGGCATCGGACGGCAACGCGCCGCGGCTCTGCAGGGCGATGAGGGCGACCGATACCAGCGCCGAGATGACAAAAACGCCGGCCATCAGGTTGATTTCAAACATGTAAGCCAACACGACGCCAAGCAGGGCGGAGTGGGCCATCGTATCGCCGAAATAGGCCATGCGGCGCCAAACGATGAAGCAGCCCAACGGACCCGCGGCAATGGCCAATCCGATGCCGGCCAAGATGGCGCGAACGAAGAAATCATCCAGCACGGCGCTGCTCCGCCTCGTGGTCGCCCGGTTGATGATTGCCATCATGCTCGTGATGTCCGTCATGCTCGTGGCAATGATCGGTAATCGACCCGTCCGCATGTTGAACGCGGCCGTCGGGCAGGTGAGTGTGGTCGTGCTTGTGTTGATATACGGCCAGCGTTTCGACCGCGCGGGCGCCGAACAGCCGGACATATTCCGGGTTTTGCGAGACGGAGTGCGGATTGCCCCGGCAGCACACATGACCATTCAGGCAGATAACGGTATCGGTCGCGGCCATCACGACGTGCAAGTCGTGGGATATCAACAGGATACCGCAGCCGGTTCGATCACGGACTTCGCCAATCAGGTCGTACAGCGCCACCTCGCCGGGATAGTCGACCCCCTGTACCGGTTCGTCCAATACCAGCAATTGCGGCTTGCGGATCAGGGCGCGGGCAAGCAAGGCGCGCTGAAACTCGCCGCCGGAGAGATTTTTGACCATCGCCCTGCGCAAGCCTTGGATACCCACTTCCGTAAGGGCTGTTTCGATCGCCTGGTCTGGTTGTGGACCGGTCAGCGTCATCAGGCGCTCGACGGTCAAAGGCAACGTCCAGTCGATTGCCAAGTTCTGCGGCACGTAGCCGATCCGAAGCCCGCTTTTGCGCTCAACGCGGCCTTCACTGGGTTTGGTGATGCCAAGCGCCGCCTTGGCGGTCGTGCTTTTGCCTGACCCGTTGGGGCCAATCAGCGTCACGATCTCTCCGGCGCCGACGGAGAAGGTCACATCTCGAACTAGCCATCGACCCCCGCGCTCAACGCCGAGATTTTCAAGGCATACCAACTGTTCGTTTTTGTTCTGTCTGTCTTCGGTTGGCATGTCTGCCAATTCCAGGGTCACATCCATTATCTGGCCTTGCGATGCGGTGGCGAGCGCTATAGTTTGCCGCGAGTTATGTAATAACATTACATATGAGAAAACCACCGTGAATCGAATTCAAACATCCTTGGCCGCCGCCGTCTTCCTGGCAGGTAGCGCCGCCCATGCCGAGACCGGCCCTATTGCCGTTACGATCAAACCTATCCACTCGCTGGTTGCGGCGGTTATGGGTGATACCGGGCAACCTGGCCTGATCATCGAGGGGGGAGAGTCCCCACACGTTTATTCGCTGACTCCGTCGAAGGCCCAACTGATCTCGGATGCAGAGGTTGTCGTTTGGGTCGGCGAGTCGCTTGAGAGCTTCCTGGCCGACCGGCTGGAAACCCTGGCCGAAGGCGCGACGATTGTCGAGCTTGCCGAGGCGCCGGACTTGATTTTGCACGATTTCCGGGAAGGCGGGGCGTTCGAAGGCCACGATCACGGCGATCATGATGATCACGGTGACCATGACGATCAAGATCATGACGACCATGCTGACCATGACGATCACGATCACGACGACCACGCCGAGCATGATCACGATGACCATGCTGACCATGATGATCATGCCCACGATGATGACCACGCCGAACACGCGGGTGCGCATGACGGCCATGATCATCACTCAGACCATGACGTGCATGTCTGGCTTGACCCGAAAAACGCTGAACTGATGGTTGCGGAAATTCAGCGGGTCTTGAGTGAGGTGGATCCTGCCAATGCCGACGTTTATGCGGCAAACGCTGCGGCAACCGTCGCCAAGCTTGGCGAGCTATCGGATACGGTCGCAGCCAAGCTGGAACCGGTGAAAGATGTTCCGTTCATCGTGTTCCACGATGCCTATCAGTATTTCGAGCACCGGTTCGGACTGACCGCGGCGGGTTCGATCACCGTCAGCCCCGAGATTCTGCCGGGTGCCAAAAGACTGGTCGAGATCAAGGAGAAGCTGGTCGAGGAAAATGCGGCCTGCGTCTTTTCCGAACCGCAGTTCAAGCCGGATCTCGTGGATGTCGTGACTGAGGGCACCAACGCACGCACCGGCGTTCTCGACCCTCTTGGGTTCGACCTAACTCCTGGCCCTGATCAGTATTTTGAGCTGATCCAAGCCATGGCGGAGACGTTCCACGACTGTTTGTTGGCTGACTCCTGACTTTAAGGAACGGCGGGTAAGGCCTTGAGGTAGCCCGCGATCGCTTGCCGGTCGGCATCGCTGATCTGTGACGTGTTGCGGATTACATCGACCATCGAACCACCCGCCGTATCGAATTCTGGCGTAAAGCCGGACCGCAGGTATTCGGCGATATCGGCCTGCGACCAGCCGCCGATCCCACCCTCCCCGGGCGTGATGTTGGGAATGCGTCCGTCACCGTCCGGGTTGGGGGCGCCCGCCAGCCATCGGGTTGGGTCAAGGCCGCCCATGGCCGATCGGGGTGTGTGGCATTCACCGCAGTGTCCCGGTCCCTCGACCAGATATTGCCCCCTGGCGATGGCCTGGTCGCTGGTTTCGATTTCCGCGATCTGGTCACGAGACAGGTAGAGCCGTTTCCACAGACCCAGCCCCCGGCGGACGTTGAAGGGGAAGCCCAGTTCATGGGGCACGTTAGCGCGTTCGATTGCTGGCAGCGTCTGCATGAAAGCCCATAGATCGGCCACATCTTCGCCCGTCATCCGCGCGTAGGACGCGTAGGGAAAGGCGGGATAGTAGTGAGAACCGTCAGGCGAGACGCCGTTCAGGATGGCCAGCGCAAAATCCTCTAGCGTCCAATCGCCAATTCCTGTCGTCGGATCCATCGAAACATTGGGTGCGTGGAAGGTGCCGAACGGCGTTTCGAAGGCCCGTCCGCCGGCAAGCTCAAAGCGTTTGTCGCCTTCGGCCCCTTTTTCAGCGTGGCATGAGGCGCATCCGCTGATGTGGAAAACGGTCTCGCCGGCAATTGGATCGCCGGGGGTTTGCGGAAGCGCGAACGGCAGCTGCGTCTCGGCTGCGGAGACGACCCAAAAACCGGCGCCGCCGATCGCGCCAACCAGCAGGGCCAGAAGAACTAGCCGCAAAATTAGCCGCCGAATCATCCCAAGCCTGCCCGTTCAAAAGAATGCCAACCGGCCCATTAAGGCCGGTTGGCGATCAGTTTTCAAAGTGGGATTTGGTTCTTTTGTCAGGACCTTTCCGCGCGGAACGATTCGTGGCAGTCGCCGCAAGTCTTGCCGACAGGGCCTAGTCCGCCCCGCAAGGCATCAAGGCCAGTGCCTGCCACGTCGGCCAGGCCAGCCGATGCCTCAGACAAAGCCTTCGAGATTTGCGCGACTTCCGGATAGTTCGACCAGATTTCAGGCAGGGCGCGCGTCTTGCCCTCCATGGCGGCACTATCGCTGCCTTCCGGCCACATGGCCCGCTGATCGATATTCGCCACTGCCATCAGATTGTTCGCGAATGCCTGGGCTGCTTCCGCGTCATAGTCCATCTCGCCCTTGGCCATGGCGCCAAGTGGGCCGAGGTTGGCGCCGTACAGTGTCATGACGGCCTTGCGCGCTTTGATGGCGCCGTCGAGATGCCCGTCGGCCAGGGCAGTACTGGTCAAAGCGGCCGCTGACGCCGCTACCAAGGCACCAGCCGCTATTAGTTTCCTCATGTCGATTCCCCCGCTGCTGTGAATTAGCTTGCGCGGACAGTGTGCGCTGTGCGTTTTCGACTAGCAATTCGTCAAAAACCCACCATGATCTGTGCGGCAATGCACAGGTTCAACTGGGACGATCTGCGATTCCTACTCGCAGTGGCGGAGCAGGGCACGCTATCCGGCGCGGCCCGCACGCTGGGCGTGAACCATGCGACCGTGCATCGCCGCGTGCGCGACTTTGAGAAGACCCTTGGAATTTCGATCTTCCGGCGCACGCCCAATGGTTACGAGCTGACGGCGGAAACTTGGCATATCATGGATATGTTGCGCTCTGTTGAGAGATCGGTTGAAGGCTTTGAGCGTTCGATCTCCGGGCTGGCGACAGACATTCAAGGAACAGTCCGCCTAACTTCCACCGACTCGTTATGTGAGGCCGTGCTGGTCCATCATGTGCGGGATCTGGCGAAGCTTTATCCAGGAGTCTTGGTCGATCTGCGAGCGGACAACAACCATCTCGACCTGTCCAAGCTGGACGCCGACATCACCGTCCGCCCGGCAAAGACCCAACCGAGCGATCTTTCCGGCGAAAAAGCGGGCGAACTAAGCCTGCGTGTCTATGGCGCCCGAAGCTATTTGGGCAAGAACGCATCTCCCCGGCCGGAAGACCATGACTGGCTCGGGCTTTTGGACAGGCTCGAACGCTCCCCGGCCGGTCAATGGATGCGGGAGGTCGCGGGAGGCAGCATCGTCTTTCGCTCGAATTCCTTCCTGGCCTTGCGGGACGCCGCCGTTGCAGGGATGGGGCTGGCCATGCTGCCCGCCTATCTCGGCGATGTGTCAAACCACCTTATCCGTGTCCCCGCCTTCAACGAGGATCTGAGAACCAATATTTGGGTGGCGACCCACCCGGATCGGCGGTCGGCGCGGCTCGAGTTGCTGATGGCCTATTTTGCAAATGCCATCGCGCGGGATCAGCCACTATTGACCGGAGAGCCCGAACCCGCGCTTTCCGCCTGACCTGACGGACTAGAGGTGAGCGGATCGACCCTTGTAGGTATCGGGGATCGCTTCGTTTGTGCCGAAGAAGGCGTGCTTTGACATGTCGACCGAGAACTTGCTTGCCTCCGCAGGTCTGCCCAGTGCCTCGGCGACCGCCCTTATGTGATGGGGCCCGGCGCCGCAGCAAACGCCGATATAGTTGACCCCCATCCCGTAGGCGTCTTTGGCGAACTCGGCGATTTCGTACCTGTTGCAGGTCAGCGCATCCAGGGCGACCGGGAAGGGGCGGTCGTCCGGGATGCAGGTGCACCCTGGGTCGCGCAATGACTGGAAAGTCGGTTGTTCCGCTGTCGTCCGATAGGGGACGGGCAGCGCTGCGACCGGGCAGGAGACGGTCTCCCGAATTTTGCCCAGCAGCGACAACATCGTGTCCGGCCCGCGCGCGCAATTCAGCCCCACCACGTCGGCGCCGGCATCTTCCAGGATTTTGCAGCTTTCCTCTGGTGTATGGCCGTCTAGCGTTTTGCCGACCGCGTGGATGGCCATGGTGATGACGCTGGGCACGTTGAGCGCTTTGCATGCCTCCAGTGCAATCAGCGCTTCAGCTGTGAACGAGAACGTTTCGCCCACGACGAGGTCCGGCGCGTAGTCGGCCGACCAGGCAATCTGCTCGTCAAAGATCGCCCGCGCGGCTCTATGCGTTTCAGGGTTGCCCGGTTCGAACTGGTTGGTATTGCAGATATTGGCCGCCAGCATCGTGCCTGTCTGATCGGCGACGTCACGCGCAATCTGCAAGGCTTGCCGGTTGATGGTTTCGAGCTGGTCTTCCATCCCGATAAGCCGCAGTTTCTCCCGATGGGCGTAGTAGGTGAACGCTTCCATCACGTCCGATCCGGCGCGGGCGAAATCGATATGGAGTTGGCGCACGGCCTCCGGATTTTCAAGCACGACCGTGGGAACGAACGGACCAGCTTGCAGGTAGCCGCGTCGTTCCAGCTCGAACAAATATCCCTCGGCACAAATAACCGGCCCAGCGGCCAGCCGTTCCATCAATCCGCCACCTGAAGTCTGATTGTTTGCGGCCATTGCCCATGCTCCTTGATCGGGGTCGTGCGTACAGCAACTGCGACTGAAAACTCTGAAGCTAAATCGCTCGCCGGAGCAAGGAAATTGAATCGCCGTCGCGCCAATTTCGACGACGGGCTTTGGGGGTGCGTACCCATGCGTGCCTGATGGGTTTTCTTCAGCCTGGCCAAAAAATGCCCCTCGACCGGCCGGGCCCGATAGGGCCAAATGCCCATCTCAATTCGACCAATCACAAAAGACGGGCAGCGCCCCGCAATGAGGACCCATGCCAGTTATCGATTCCCACCACCATCTTTGGGACCCCGACAATGGGGAATTCACCTGGATGACCGACGAGGTCGCACCCCTGCGGCGCATCTTTTCGGCTGAGGATCTCCGCCCGCTGATTGCCGAGGCGGGGGTGGATGCCACGGTCCTGGTGCAAACCCAGCACCGGATCCAGGAAACCCACGAATACTTGCAAACAGCCCATGATGTGGACTTCGTTGCCGGGGTCGTTGGCTGGGTCGACATAACGGATGAAGCCATTGCGAAGACAGTGGCGGATCTCCTTATCCGTTCGGACGGCCGCTACCTGGTCGGTATCCGACACCTGGTCCATGACGAAACGGATGCGGAATGGCTCTGTCGGCCGGATGTGCGGCGTGGGCTGGAAGCCCTTCAGCGCGATGGTTTGGTCTATGACCTGCTTTTGCGCCCGCGTGAGTTGCCGGCAGCCATCCAGACGGTCGAGGCCATGCCGGATATGCGCTTCGTCGTTGATCACATTGCCAAGCCCGAAATTGCGAACAAGGCGTGGGAGCCATGGGCGCAAAACCTCCGTCGTCTAGGCCAGGCCGGTGACGTCTATTGCAAGCTTTCCGGCATGGTGACGGAAGCGAATTGGGAGAGCTGGCAGCCAGAAGACCTTCGCCCCTATATCGAGGAAGCAATTGACATTTTCGGCCCCGATCGCTGCATGTTCGGTAGCGACTGGCCCGTCTGTACTCTGGCCGGCAGCTATAGCGCGGTGAAACAGGCTTTGGAGACTGCCACGGCCGGTTTATCGGATGGCGAGAAAGAGTCGATTTTCGGCAAGACTGCTGTCGAGGCTTACCGCTTGCCCGACTATCACAGCCTGTCGGAAAGCGATATCTAACCGGCCAAACGCCGCCGCCTTATCCCAGCGTCCTCGCTGTCCGCGTGATTACATCAAACGCGGTATCGACATCGGCCTGGGTGGTGTCGAACTGGCCAACCTGAAAGCGGATGGCCGTGTGGCCGTCGACCTTTGTCGGGGTGAGATAGATTTCCCCGGCATCGTTGATGGCCGTCAGCAGGGAGAGGTTGTGGTCTTCGAGATCGCCACCGGCTGCTGGCAGGTGGCGAAACGAGAAGAGCGAGAGCATAGGCTGGGTCACGAGTTCGAAATCAGGCTCGTTGGACAGCCGTTCCGCCAGCGCCTCGGACCAGGCGACGTGGTTGCGGATCATCGTCCGCAAACCTTCCAGGCCGTGAGCCCGCATCAGGAACCACAGTTTCAATGAACGGAATCGCCGGCCAAGCGGGACCGACATTTCGGAATAGTTGACCACGCCGTCGCGCCCATGGGTCTTGAGATAGTCGGGCTGGATGGACAGCGTCTTGGCCACCAATTCGGGCTCGTGCAGGAAATGGGCCGAACAGTCGAACTGGGCGCCGAGCCACTTGTGTGGGTTCAGCACGATGCTGTCGACACCGTCCACGCCAAGCCAATACGTCCGGAATTCAGGGCAGATCATGGCTGAACCGGCCCAGGCTGCATCGATGTGGCAATAGAGCCCGTATTTGCGAGAGGTTTCGGCCAGGGATGCTATGTCATCCACGGCGCCAACGCTGGTGCCGCCCACACAGCCGATGATGCCGGCTGGCACCAGACCATTGGCCAGATCGCGTTCGATTGCTTGTTCGAGGGCCTTGATGTCCAGCGACCGATTTGGTCCTTCCGTCGGGATGCGGACCAAGTTTTCCTGTCCGATGCCGGCGATCCAGATGGCCCGGTCGATGGAGGTGTGGACCTCATCCGAGCAATAGATCCGAACCGTCTTTTGCCCGGCCAGACCCGATTGGTTGCCGTGCCAGCCCAAGGCCCGCTCGCGCATCGTCAAGACGGCGACGAGGGTTGCGGTTGAGGCCGAGTCTTGGATGAGGCCGGTGAAGGCGTCGCTGAGGCCTAGGGCCTGACGCAACCAGTCGAGCATGCGGCCTTCCAGCTCGGTGGCCGCCGGCGAGGTTTGCCAAAGCATGCATTGGGCGGCCATGGCCGTTACCAGGTAATCGGCGACGACGGAAACTGGAGCCGCATTTGCCGGGAAGTAGGCAAAGAATTTCGGATGTTGCCAATGGGTCATTCCCGGCACGATGTCGCGCTCGAAATCGGCAAATATCCTCTCCATCGGCTCCGCTTCTTCCGGCGGACTGGATGGAATACGGGCTGCGATTTCGCCCGGTTCGGTTTGCGCGCGCACCGGCTTATCCGACAGTCCTCGTCGATAGTCGACGCCCCAATCAGCGGCCTTGCGCGACCAGTGGGCGAATTCGTCCAGCTTCATGACGTCATCACCTTCGGCCACTAGGTAAATGATTTCAGGTGGATATCTGAGATTTCTCTGTCGAGAATCAGGTCAGCGCCTTGACTATCTCGGTCCACTCTTCGTCCAATGAGCCGTCAGGCTTGTCCCGGCCTGCCAGCCTGTACCAGTAGCCGGCATTGCTGAGATCGCCTTCCACCCGATGCAGATAGGCGTGGACCCATGATCCCTCTTGCGAGGGATCGGATTGAGCGAGTTCATGGGCCCGTTCCCAGTCGCCTTTGGCCGCATACCAGAGGGCCTGTAAGGCAGGGCTCAGACTTTCAGACGGAGCGGTTTGCTCGACCGACAGCTTGAACGCTGTGAATTCTGGCGAGTCCGGCGATGTGACGGTCATGGTTCTCAGTCCGAAGGTTCCAGTCTCGGGTTGAATTGACATCCGACGAGTAAGCACATCGTGCCCATCGATGCACAGACAATCGTTTCGGCTGGACGCGCTTGAGCGATCAAGGCGCCCCTAAAGCTTCGCTTCTGCCATTCTCGTACCCTCGATGCGGGCCCGAATCTTGGAAAAGGCTATGTCACGGGCCATCGCGACATCATCGCCAAAGGGCGAAAACCCACAATCATCCGTCGAACCAAACCGCTCACCCTTAAGGTGATCGGCGGCTTCTAGGATCCGATCGCAGACGGTATCGGTTGATTCCACAACCGAGTCGCATGGGTCGATCACGCCAACGAAAACCGTCTGGTTGGGCTGGCGTTCGCGCGCGATGATATCGAGCACGCGCGGACGGTCTTTCTCGCTCGCCATCTGAACGTAAAATCGGCCGGCATTGATCCGAAACAGGTCGGGCAGCAGTTCGGCATAATCGACATCGGCGGAGTGCGTCGAGTTTTGGTCACCGCCTGGGCAGGTGTGGACTCCGATCCTCGCCCGTTCATCGTCGGAAAACTGGGCCAGCACGGCATTGTTGAGCGCGACGAACTGCCGAAGCACGCCAAGGGACGGGTCTAGCTTGCAGGCCAGCCGGCCCTCGGTGAAGTCGATTTGCACAACCTCGGCGCCAGCCTCGAAGGCGGAACGGATGTCCTTAACGCTCTCGGCCGTCAGATCCGCGATGAATTGCTCCTGGGAATAGCCCGCCACACCGGATTCAGGATAGAGCAAGCTGAGGGCGGAGGGGGCAATGACGGCCTGTTTCAGGGGCAGGGAAGTGTGGGTTCTGGCGTGGGTCACAAATCGGCCTGAATACCCGCCATACCGAAAAGGTCCGACGGCCAGGCGGGGCAATTGGCGGGTATGACCATCGACAAACGGAATAACGACGCCTCCTGGCGCCAGGGTCGTCAGCCCGTCGAGTGGGTAGGTAACAAAACTGGATTTCGATTGTTCGCCATCGGTGATGATGGGCGATCCGGTCGCCTCCAGCTCAGCGATTGTTTCGGAAAGCGCTTGATCGACCAACTTTGCGTAGGCGTCATCGGTGAGCTGGCCGGCCGCCAAAGCGCCGGATGCATCGATAAGAAATTGCGGGCGCGGCACGCTGCCCACTGCTTCAGTGGGAATGTTCACTTGACTGGCCTTTTGGAAATGAATCGGGTCCAAAGGCTAGCACACGGTATCGCTAGGCGTCTTGCTGGCCAAACTGCCAGCGCACATAGAGGACCGCGAGGCTGGCGCCAATCAGCTCAATGATAATGAAGGCAGGAGCATCGATCGGCCGAATACCCGAAAACGTGTCCGTCAGCGTCCTGGCGATCGCCACGGCTGGGTTGGCGAAAGATGTCGAGGAGGTGAACCAATAACCGGCGGTGATGAACAGTCCGACGGCAAACGGGATCACCTCCGGCCTGTGCCGCAGGCAGGCCAGGATCGTCAAAACCAACCCAAAGCTGGCGACCAGTTCCCCAAGCCATTGGCCGGCCCCGGTTCTTGCCGTCTGTGAAAATGAGATCACAGCCTCGCCGAACATGATGTGGGCAATGATCGTTCCGGCAATGCCGCCGACGATTTGGAACAGGACATAGCGGCCGGCATCGCCGGTCGAAATCTCGCCGCGAAGACGGAAGGCCAGGGTGACAGCGGGGTTGAAGTGGGCCCCGGAAACGGGGCCAAAAACGGAAATCAGCACCACGAGGATGGCCCCCGTGGCGATGGTGTTGCCCAGCAAGGCTATCGCGTCGTTCCCGCCCGCAAGCTGGTCCCCCATGATGCCAGACCCGACAACCGTCGCGACGAGCAGGCACGTGCCGACTGCTTCGGCCGTAAGGCGCTTGGTAATCTCGGTTTGGGCCACGGATTAAAGTCGGAGGTTGTTAGCTTTGGCCGATTTCAGACAGGCGTTTCTGCAAACTCAGCTTGTCGAGCGAGGTCAGCGGGAGGTTAACAAAGATGCTGATGCGGTTGGTCAGCATGCGCAAAGCGTCGGCAAAAGCCAGCCTTTTGACCGCCTCGTCACCTTCGGCGGCGGCCGGATCGGGGATGCCCCAATGGGCCGTCATCGGTTGACCGGGCCAAACCGGGCAGACCTCGTTGGCGGCGTTGTCGCAGACGGTGAAGACAAAATCCATTTCAGGCGCGCCAGCGGTGGCAAATTCGGCCCAGTCCTTGGACCGGAGGCCATCGATCTTGTGGTTTTCGCGCTGTAGCAGGTCGAGCGCGAATGGGTTGACCTGGCCTGCCGGTTTGCTGCCCGCGCTGTACGCGTTGAAGCGACCCATGCCTTCACGGCGCAGCACGCATTCGGCCATGATACTACGCGCCGAGTTACCGGTGCACAGAAACAGAACGTTGCGAGACTCTTCGGCCATCCCCGCCACTTTTGCCAGTTAACAATTTGGCAACAGGCTTAGTCAGGGTGCATTGCCGTTTTGTGACGGTTTGGGTTACTCCGCCGGGACCATTTTGAGCAGTGGGCCGGGCGCTTCATCGATCAGCAGGTACAACAGCCCGTCGGGTCCAGTTTTGACGTCCCGAATCCGTCGGCCGTAGTCTTCCAAGAGCCGTTCCTCATGGGTGATTTGCTCGCCATCGGTTTCGAGCCGCACGAGCAGGGAGCCAGCGAGCGCGCCCACGAACAAGTTACCTTGCCAGCCCTCGAAGGCGGCACCGTCATAGTACGCCATTCCGGACGGCGCGATGGAGGGCACCCAATAGGTCGCGGGCTGTTCCATCCCGTCGGCCTCCGTGCCAACGCCGATCGATCCGCCGGAATACTCCTCGCCATAGGTGATGACCGGCCAGCCGTAGTTAAGGCCTGGTTTGATGACGTTGACTTCGTCGCCACCACGCGGACCGTGCTCATGGGCCCATAGGATGCCGGTATCAGAATCGAGCGCGATGCCTTGGATGTTCCGGTGGCCATAGCTGAAGATTTCGGTCAAGGCGCCCGACTGGCCGATGAATGGATTATCCAGCGGAACGGATCCGTCCGGCATCAGTCGGATCATCGAGCCGCGATGGTCGTCGAGCTGTTGGGCATAGTCCCTCGAGCCACGATCACCGGTCGTGATGAACAGGTGCCCTTCATCGTCAAACAGCAGGCGCGAGCCGAAATGGCGGCCGCCTCGGGACCGTGACTCCGCGCGAAAAATTTCCTCCAGCTCGACCAGCTCCATGCCATCCAGCCGTCCACGCGAAACGGTCGTGCCGGATCCAAGCATGTTGCCCGCGGAGTAGGAGAGGTAGACTAGGCCGTTCTGTTCGTACATCGGGTCGACCGCGACATCCAGCAGGCCGCCTTGGCCCTGCGCACGGATGCTTGGCAAGCCATCAATCGGTTGATCGACGAGTTGCCCATCGGAAATCAGCCGAAGCCGGCCCGGCCGCTCGGTTACGAGAATGTCGCCATTGGGCAGGAAGGTCATCCCCCAGGGGTTTTCGAGCCCATTGACGACGGTCTCAAGTGCAAAACGATGGTCCTCGCTTTCGAAAACCGTGTCCGCTTGGGCGTGGGCTACGGCCATCGGCATAACGGCAGCAGTGAAGGCGGCGATAAATGCGCTTCTGAAATGACCCATTTGTTTGACCTTTACGACCGAGCAAGAAAAAGGGGCCTGGCCAGTTGGCCAGACCCCTTAACCATTTGGGCTGTAACGAGTTTAGTTCAACTCGGAATACCCGCCACCCGACCAGCTATACCAAACGTAAGCCGGCTGTTCGATGTCGCCATTGTCATCGAAGGTCAGCTCGCCCAGGACGGTCTCAAACGATCCGCCGCGCAACGCGGCAATGACGGCGTCCAGGTCGGTCGAGCCGGCCGATTCCGCGGCCTGCTTGAACACTTCGATCGCGGCATAGGTGTACAGCGTATAGCCTTCCGGGTTCACGCCATCGGCCTCGAAGGCCGCGACGACTTCAGCGGCTTCTGGGAATTTGCGTGGATCCGGACCGAAGGTCATCAGCGTGCCTTCGCCGGCTTCACCGGTGATCGACCAGAACTCGTCGGTCACCAGCGCGTCGCCGGAGATCAGCTGGGTGTCCATGCCCTGCTCGCGCATCTGGCGAACCATCAGGCCGGCCTCGGTGTGATAGCCGCCGACATAGACGACATCGACCGATTCATTGTTCAGCTTGGTGACAAGCGCCGAATAGTCGCTTTCGCCAGCGGTATAGGCTTCGTACAGAGCCTCGATGACACCGGCATTGTTCAGCTCGGACCGGGTTGCGTCGGCCAGGCCCTTACCGTAGGCGGTCTTGTCGTGCAGGATCGCGATATTGCTGTCGGCAAAGTTGCCGGCGAGATATTCGGCAGCGATCTTGCCCTGCTGATCGTCGCGACCGCAGACACGGAACACGTTGTCGCCGCCATCATCGGTCAGTGCCGGGTTGGTCGAGGCCGGTGAGATCTGCAGGATCCCTTCCTCGGTGTAGACCTGGCTGGCCGGGATTGACGAGCCGGAGCAGAAGTGGCCGGCCATGAAGATCACGCCTTCATTGACCATCTGGTTGGCCACAGCCACCGCCTGTTTGGGATCGCAAACATCGTCGCCGACCTTGAGGGAGACCTGCTCACCCAAAATACCACCGGCCGCATTGATGTCCGCTACGGCTTTTTCGGCGCCTGCCTTCATCTGTTGACCGAACGAGGCGTACTGGCCGGTCATCGGTCCTGCGGTGGCGATGACGATTTCCGCTTGAGCGGCGGAAATACCAAACGCAAGCCCTGCGGCCGAAGCCAACAGAGCAAGTTTCGCTGCTTTCATTCTCTACAAACTCCCCTGCGTAACAGTTTGTGTGGGTTATCCTTTATCGGATTAGTGGCGGGAATTTGACGCCCCGCCAACGTTGGGATGGACATTAAGCATCGACTTTGGAGCTTGCAACGAACTTTGCTGTTCAACTCCAAGGGCAAGCGGCACTGTTTACTGTCCACCAGATTCGGCTGCCGTTGCCTTTGACCGCCAGCCGAATAAGCCCCTTCGCTCATAGAGCCAAGGATATTGAGTTGTCATTTTTGTCGCCTTTACAAGCGAATAGCCAAAGATCGTAAAGCCGACAATCAACACCGAGCTGACCAAAAAACCGGGCAGCGATAGGAGCGGGCCTTGGAACAGAGCGTAGTTCAGGAACCGGTCACCCAACCCTAAGAGGATGCCGTATGGCACACACTTCCAAAGGGGCTGCCAACCGTTCGCGAGTGCTTGGCCTGTCAGCAACGCTGCGCCGCCGAAAAACACCAACGTCAGCAAGATCAGGACGCGCGGTGTTGTCCCCAATTGCAGCCAAATGCTGGTTGGGCGTTCGAAGGTGATTTCGCCGCCGAACAGCTCGTCATTGGCTAGGGTGAGACCCTCGTCACCCTCAACGAGGGCAAAGACGGCGCCACGTCCAAGTTCGTTCAGCCGAACGACGATGCGGTCGTTGGACGGCGGCACGACAAAACGCCCTGTCACCTCCTCAACCTCTATTCCTGAAACGCCGGTCAGGGCGTAGGTCCCGCCCTCGAAGAACTCAATCTGAATTTGTCCGTTCGGGTCAGACCAGACACCCGTCAGGCCGTCGAGCTGAGCTTTGGCCATACTGCTTAAGCCAATCAGCAGCAGGCAGGCGGTCAGCAAGGTCCACAAGCGCCCAGCCATATCAGTGCCCCCCTTCGAGATAGGCCGCGCGCACTTCTTGATTGGCCAACAGCTCGGCGCCAGTGCCCGACAGGGTGACGTTGCCCGTCACCATCACATAGCCCCGATGGGCGAGCCGCAGCGCGTGATAGGCGTTTTGCTCAACCAGGAAGACAGTGACGCCCTGTTTCTCGTTGATTTCCCGGATAACGTCGAAGATCTGCTTGACGATCATCGGCGCCAGACCGAGCGAGGGCTCGTCCAGCAGCAGCAGCCTCGGCCGGCTCATCAACGCCCGCCCTATGGCCAGCATTTGCTGCTCGCCGCCCGACAGGGTGCCGCCGCGCTGGTTACGCCGCTCCTGCAAGCGCGGAAATAAGCCCAGGATCCGGTCGAGATCCTCTTCATAGAAGGCGGGATCCGCCGTCAGGGCGCCCATTTGCAAATTCTCGACCACCGTCATGCGCGGAAAAATGCGTCGGCCTTCCGGCGACTGGGCAATGCCTTTGCGGACGATTTGATAGGTCGGCATCCGGGTGATCGGTGCGCCCTCGAACACGATCTCGCCGGCACTGGCCTGGGGCGTGCCGCAGATGGTCATCAATAACGTCGATTTGCCGGCCCCGTTGGCGCCGATCAGCGTGACGATCTCGCCCTCTGAAACATCAAGATCGACGCCCTTGAGGGCCTCGATCGAGCCATAGTGGGTATGGACACCGCGAACCGAGAGCATCAGCGAGCGTCCCCCAGCTCATCGCCTTTGGTTGAGGAAGCAAGGTCGGCGGCCACTTCTGGCGGCAGCTCTTCGTCTTCCTCCTCACCGAGATAGGCACGGATCACGGCCGGGTCGTTGCGCACGAACTCCGGCGTGCCGTCGGAAATTTTCTGTCCGTAATCGAGCACGATGACATGGTCGGAAATGCTCATCACCACGCTCATGTCATGTTCGATTAGCAGAACCGATACCTTATGCTCCTCGCGAATGAAGCAGATTAAGTCGTTGAGATCTTGGCTTTCTCGCGGGTTTAGCCCAGCCGCGGGCTCGTCGAGGCACAGCAGGACGGGATCGGTGCACATGGCCCGGGCGATTTCCAGGCGGCGCTGATCGCCATAGGCCAGATTGGCGGCATCTTCGTCCGCCCGGTGCAACAGGCGTATCTTGTCCAGCCAGTATCTTGCCTTATCGAGCGCTTCGGCCTCAGCCTTGCGGTAGCCGGGCAGGCCCAGAATGCCCGCGAAGCTGAGCCGCGAGGCGCGCATCAGATTATGGTGCTGGGCGACCAACAGGTTTTCCGCCACACTCATCGCGCCGAACAGCCGAATGTTCTGAAACGTCCGGGCTACGCCGGCGACATGGGCGATGTCGTGACCTTCCATGCGTTCAAGCAGCAATTGCTTGCCCGTGTCCGGCCGGGTGAGGGTCATCATGCCTTCAGTCGGCTTGTAGAAGCCGGTGAGGCAGTTGAAGACGGTTGTCTTACCGGCGCCGTTGGGGCCGATGATGGCGGTGATGGATTCCGGATCGACCGCGATCGAAACATCATCAATGGCCACAAGCCCGCCGAAACGCATGGTCAAATGGTCGACTTGAAGGAGGGCTGGCGCGGTCATTGGGCAGCCGCTCCCGCCCGCCGGGGTACGCCGCCGCCAGGGTCAGGGGCCGTTTCGCCTCGGGCGTAGAGCCTTATCGACGGATCGCGGTGTGCGAGAAGTCCGCGCGGTCGCCAAACCATGATGAAGACCATCGCTCCGCCAAATGCCAGCATGCGGTACTGCTCCAACTCGCGGAACACCTCTGGCAGGCCGATCAGCAGCAGGGTGGCAATCACAACACCGGTTTGGCTGCCCATCCCGCCCAGCACGACGATGGCCAGGATGATCGCGGACTCCAAAAAGGTGAAACTTTCCGGGCTGATGAAGCCCTGTCTTGTGGCGAAGAACGAGCCTGCCAGGCCGCCGAACATGGCGCTGATCATGAAGGCCGCCAGCTTGATGTTGCGCCGGTTGATGCCGAGTGACTGGCAGGCGATGTCATCCTCGCGCAGTGCTTCCCAAGATCGGCCGATCGGCAGGCGGCGTAGGCGAAGGCTGACGACATTGACCACCAGGGCCAAGGCCAGGATCAGGTAATAGAGAAACACCACCCGGTGCATGCCGGAGAATTCGAGCCCGAACAGCTCGTGGAAGGTCATGCCGCCATTTTCGGCTGTGCGCCCGAATTCGGCGATGCCGAAGAAGCTCGGCCGGGGAATGTTGCCGATGCCATCGGGGCCTTTTGTTACCGGATACCAGTTTAGCAGGATGATCCGGATGATCTCGCCGAAACCCAGCGTGACAATGGCGAAATAGTCACCCCGAAGACGCAAGACGGGAAACCCGAGCAACAAGCCGGACAACGCCGCCAGGATCCCCGCTAACGGCAGGCAGATCCAGAAGCTCCAGCCGAACGTCGTGCCCAGCAGCGCGTAGGAATAGGCCCCGACCGCGTAGAAGGCGACGTAGCCGAGATCCAGCAGACCGGCCAGGCCGACGATGATGTTCAAGCCCCAGCCCAGCATGACGTAGGTCAGGACTAGGGTCGCGACGTCCACCGTGTAGCGGTCGCTGAAAATCATGGGCAGGGCGACGGCAAAGGCGATGGCAAGCGGTGCGACGACCGTGTTGGACCGCTGGACCCAGGCCGCGACGCTGTCCATCAGCGGCGGCTTGGAACTGTCCGCCGTCACCGGTCCGGTGAAGAGGACGGCGATGGCTTGGATGGCAAGGATCGCACCGCCGCCGATCGCGATGACATTCACCGCCGGGGCATCCGATTGAATGAAGTAACCGCCGGCGCAAACCGCCAGCGATCCGATCAATCCCGGTAGAGCGTAACCGGATCGAATCAGACCAAAGGCCAGCCTGCCGACAAACACCAGCGCCACGGCCAACACGACCGCGAGAAACCTCGTCTCTACGGTTAGCTGGCTTTGCACTGAAACAGTGTTCAAGCCAACCATCGTGAGCGACAGGGCGAGGGCTACGAGCGCGGCAAGGCCCGCTTCCTTGAACAGCGCTTGGACATCCATCGATTGTCCGGCGTGTCCGGCCTGGGAGATTTGGCTCACGGGATCAGACCTTTTCGATCTCGGGCCGGCCAAGCAGGCCGCTGGGTCTGAAGATCAGGACGAGCACCAAAATGGAGAAGGCGGCCACATCCTTGTATTCGACCGTGAAATAGCCGGACCAGAATGCCTCGATCAGGCCGATCAGCAAGCCGCCCAACATGGCGCCGGGCAGCGAACCGATCCCGCCTAGCACGGCGGCTGTGAACGCCTTAATCCCGACCAGGAACCCGATGAAGAAATGGATCACGCCGTAGAACATGACCGCCATCGTCCCGGCAACGGCTGCCAACGCGGCACCGATCACGAAGGTCAATGAAATCGTTCGGTCGACATTGACCCCCAACAACGAGGCCATGAGTTTGTCCTGCTCGCAGGACCGCTGCTGCCGGCCAAGACTTGTTCGTTGAATCAGCAGCGTGAACCCGATCATCAGCGCGAGCGTCATGGCGATGATCAGCATCTGCAGATAGCTGATATTCACGTCGAACTCACCGCCGGAGGTTAGCTGGACCGAGCCTTGAATGACGGGGGGCAGAGGCTTCACACGCGCGCCTTGCAGCAGCTGGACGTAGTTTTGCAGGAAGATCGACATGCCGAGCGCCGAAATTAGGGGTGCCAGACGGAATGACCCTCTCAAGGGCCTGTAGGCTATTCGTTCGACCGTCCACCCATAGGCCGACGTAAACACCATCGAAACGGCAAGAACGATCAGGATCGCAATCGGGATGGCAATGACGGATCCGCTCCCGAACCCGAGCAGCAAAAAGGTCATCAGGGCGATAAAGGCACCGATCATATAGATATCGCCATGGGCGAAATTGATCATGCCGATGATGCCGTAAACCATCGTGTAGCCGATGGCGATCAGGCCGTAGATTGCGCCTAAAGTCAGCCCGTTGATGAGCTGCTGAAGAAAATACTCCATGATCCTCCGACGGCCATTTTCGGACGGCCAATGGGCGATCTACCGACCCCCGGGCCGCCTTCGGACGCTTGTTTTTTTCCGGCGCCGCAATGCCGCCGACCATCCATCGTTACCGGCTGCAAGTTTGTTGCGCAAGTCCGCAAAAATTGTATGGGGCCAAAGGGAATTGTTCATCGCGCGCCATGCCTGCGCCGGCGCAAGCCACGGCCGTTTTCGCAAGTTCAGCGGAGCTGGGACATCCTTTTCCGATACCGTTGCAGGATTGGCGAGGACAGATCGCGCATCGGGATGTCTTTTTTGGGTCGGCCACTGGCCGTAGGGCGCTTTGCGTGCCGATCGGTGTCACGGCGCCGTGCCTCTGCGGCAATCCGTTCCCGGTCGCGCGCCAGTTTCGCCGCTTGTTCGGCCGCATACATCACCGTGGTGAATTGGACGTACGGTTCGGCCCGTTTGGTTTGCCGCCAACCAAACGGATCGCGTTTGGCATGCAGCGATTCTTCGGCCTCGCTTCGGCCCATGGACATAAGCTCATCCAAATCATAGCCCGCCTCGGCCGCAATGCGCCGGGCGGCGGCTAGAGCATTGGCTGCCTCGCCGGGAAAATCGCTGGATCGGCTGATCTCCAGCAACTTCTGGATCCGGATGAGATCTTTGTCGGTCAGTTTGCCCATTTGGCCAATCTGGGGATGCCATGCGTCGTTCGAATTGCCAACGAACGAGGCTATCAGCCTGCGCCTTGAGAACAAGTTTATTGTGCAGTGCAGCGCCAAAACTGGCTGACCTCGCCCCCTAACCGGTCCTTAACGGGAAAGTTGTACCGGTAGCAGTGCATGGGGCTTGCGGATGCCGTCCGCGGTTCGTTTCTTGAGGAGCGACGTCGGTGGATCAGATCGATTGGGTGCGGAGCCTGGTTCAGCAGGTCTGGGATATCGGTCGGACCCTGGAACCAATTGAATGGGTGGCGGTCCTGCTGGCCATCCTTGTGGTTCAGGCGACGCTCTTGCTCAGATCGGCCCGGCGGCGGCCCGGGACAGCCGTGGCGCAACAGTTTGACGAGATCACGACGCGGTTGAACATGGTGATCTTTGAGCTGCGTCAAATTCGTGGCGCTTATGGCAACGAGTCCGAAGACGACGGCGAACAGGCCGACTTAGCCGAGGAATACACCCCCGCCGCCGAATAATCGGCCAATCCTTGCTGGACACAACCGGCCTAACTGTAAAGCCAAACAAAAACGGGACGCACAAGCGCCCCGTTTTCAACCCTCGAGCCGGCGCTGCGCCGGCCTTGCGGTTAGCTGCCCGAACGGGGCCCGGGACGCAGATTGTACTGGAAGGAATCGGAATCGTTCTGGGTTTCCGCTTCAGACCGTTCCAGCTCGGCCAGTACATCGGCAAATTCGCTCGCCGACACACCGCTTTCCGATGACGATTCGGGCTTCGAGGCAGGCTGATTTTCCTCTTGCCCCCTGCGGAAGAAGCCAAAGCCGGCCCGACGGGCAGGCGAGGCGTTCTCTTCGCCGCGGTCGACAGCCGCCAACGCCTCGGTAATGCGTGCCTTGGCATCGGCGATATCGACCACTTCGATCGGCTCTTCTGCAGCAGGTGCAGCCTCGGCCGCTGGCTTGCTTTCCGCCGTTGCAACGGCTGCGGCAGCGACTTTGCCGGCGTCGGTCGGCAGTGGACGAGACTCCTGGGGCCGGTTCTCATCAATACGACGAACGGCTGCCGTCGGCTCCGGCGCGACCGGAGCCAATGGTTCCGGTTTGCTGGGCGCAGCAGCAGCGATGGGGGCGGTGCCACCAATGGGTGCGGTGCCGCCGTCGTCAGACACAATCGTTCCGAGACGAGAAACGAGGTTTTCCATTTCCTCTGAGAAGCTGTCGTCTTCCTCAACGGACAAGACAGCGTTGAGCATGCTGCGAAGCTGCTCGTTCTCGCGCAGGATGCGGCGATTATCCTCCTCATAGCGGGCCACGATTGTGCGCATTTCCGCAAACCGTCGCTCCGTCAGGTCCAGGAGCTTGCGAAGCCGCTCGCGCTCGCGACGCAGTTGCTCGCCGGCCTGGCCGCGACGCCGCTTTGCCGCTTCAACCCGCGATTGAAGTGTTTCAAGATCGATCATCTTTTCACCGTCATCATGCCGAATGGCTGTTTTGTTGGTTGGTTCCATGTCGTCTGCTTGGTCACCCTGCGGCACATCGACGTCGCTGGCCAGTTCGGCCGATATCAATGCGCGAACGGAAGGCAGGACTGCACTGTCGCGTGATTCGGCTTCATTCGTGCCGAGATCGTTGTGGTCGTCCTCGTGTTCAACCTCGTGTTCAACCGCGTCCGAATCGTCCGCAGGCATGAGAGCCTTGGGTCTTTCGGAATGAATACTAGCCGTCCCAGCCGCCTGGTAACGCCATGCCATGGTAAGGATTACCCCACTTTGCCCACTAATGTCCAAGTCCAGTGCACCGAAAAAGCGCAGATCAACTGGACTTTCCCCGTCCGGCAGCGCGCAACGTCCGCAGAGCGCTTTGCCTTGTCCGCCGAAACCGGGGACTCACGTCCCGCAATCGACGGCTTGCAAGGAGGGTAACTCGTCCTTCGTTCGTTTCTTGTGATAACGAAGGTTTTTCCTTGCTGCTAAGCCTCTTATAAGCATTGCTTGCCGCAGAAAGCCAACGTTTTTGGGCTGGCTCAAATGAGATCCTCCATCTTTTCCGCGCGTTAACCAAGTCGATGAAGCAGAAGTCCCAAAATTGTCTCAAATACAGGCGCTGCGCTGAACTGTGAGGCGGCGTTCACAACGAAATTAGCGTGTTCGATTACTGGTCGGTGGCAACGAACGATTCGATCGATAAAGAAGAATTGGAGAATCAATGAAGATTGATTGTTGTCCGTTAGCGCATTCGCCAATCTCGCAGGGACCCGGCTTTAGCGGGATGTCGGCCGCCAGCTACTTTGCCATCCCGCAAGGTCGATCAATCCACGGATGACCCGTTCGGGGCCCTGATCAGCCCCTCAAAACCGCCATTTTCGTTCGTGGCGACAATGCGGCGGCGCCATGGCAAAAAAGAGTTGCCATTACGTTAACCAACTAATTGCGATTAGCGACAGTGTCGGTTAATGATCTTGCGTCCGGAGACATGCAACGCCGCGACCGCGGAGTAGATCGATTTCCCGACCCTGAACTGGTGACGCTCGCACTCGAGGATAGACGTTACCATAGACTAAGGCCGCAGGCCGGCGACTTAAGCTGGCGTAGATGGCTGCCTGGCAACAGACGCCGGAATAGGGTTCGGGCCAAAACACGACGTTCCGCAAAGCTGGAGCGTCTAGGGTCGTGTTTGTTCAGTTTCCGGTTCTGCTGGAGCGTTCGTTCCGGCTATGTGAGGCCAAACCGACGGGACAAATGCTGCCACGACAAATACATCCCATCGCTTCTCGCGTGCGATTCTGGCTCCGTCGAATCTTCCGTGACCGGCAGGTCATCTTTCGATCGGACGAAGGTGCCAGGCACACGACTTGGGGATGGCGTGGGCAGGCTGTCATGGCCACGGTCCTGTGTGCAATCGTTCTGTGGGCCGTCGGGGCAACGATGGCCTTCGGTGTTTCGGTCTTCAAACTTGCCAGCCGCGAACAGGAAGTGCGGGACCTTGAGATTGGCTATGCCAGTCTCATCGTGGACCTTGCGAACGAGCGCGGCTCGGTCGCGGCCGTCACGCAGCAGCTGGACCACCATCAATCCTTGAGCGCCCATATCCTCGATCGCAACCGTGCGCTGGAGGAGGATTTGGCCGAGCGCGATCAATTGCTCGTCACATCGCGGGCAGACTACGCGCGGGTGGAGAGTGAATGGCAGGCGCTCGCCCGTCAGGTAGAACTTCTCACCGGTGATCTCGAACAATCGATCACGCGGCGGGAGACGCTGGAAGCTCAAATGTCTCAGGTGTCCGAGGCCGTTTCCGGTCTTGATCAGCAGCGTCTCGGACTGGAGCTGGAGCGCAACAGGCTGAACGCGAACATCGCTGAGCAAAATGATCGCCTGCGGGCGGCCGAAGCCTGGGGTGAGACACTCGAAAAGCAGATTGACGAACTGACCACTGCTGTCGAGCAGGCCTATGCGACAATCGGGGCGGTTGCCGATGAACGGGATTCCCTCCGCGCCGAACGCGTTGAACTGGATACCGCGCTTGTCGTCTCAAACGACCGAAATCGCGTCCTGCAGGACCGATTGAACGCCGCTCAAGGACGGTCGCTGGTCCTTTCGCAGGACAATGAGAACCTGCGCGAGGAAAACGCCGCGCTTGTTGGCCAGGTTGAACGGATCGGCAAGCAGCTGGCTGCCGTGCGGGAAGGTCAAACCCGTATCTTCGCTTCGCTCCGCAACAGAAATTCGGCCTTCATCGACGGGATCGAAACTGGTCTGTCGATGACGGGTCTGAACATCGAAGCAATGATCGACGAGATGGTCGAACAGATCGATGAAGCGGAAGGCCAGGGCCAGGGCGGACCGTTGTTGCCACCCAATGACGATGCGATCGATGCACAGCTTTGGGACGACGCCATGGACCTCATCTCCATGGTCGGCCGCGCCGCAAGCCTGCGCACGCTTGTCAGCCGGTTGCCGATCGATCGACCGGTCGTGGCGGAACATTGGGTTTCAAGCCATTTCGGTCTGCGTATCGATCCGATGACGAAGCGTAAATCGCGTCATGAAGGGATCGATTTTGCGGGCGCGCCAGGTACGGAAATTCTGGCCAGCGGAGCTGGTGTAGTGACCTTTGCCGGACGCAATGGCGCCTACGGCGAAATGGTCGAAATCGATCATGGAATTGGTTTAACGACCCGCTATGCTCATCTTAAGAAATTGGCCATACAGGCAGGCGACAACGTCGCTCAGGGCGAGGTTATCGGTTACATGGGGAGCACCGGCCGAAGCACGGGCACCCATTTGCATTACGAAGTCAGAGTTGACGGCGATCCCGTAGATCCCAAGAGCTTTTTGGAGGCTGGTGAGCATGTTTTCGAAGCAACAGCAACAGCCGGCGGCAACTAAGCCGGCCGAGGAAAAACCCGTTGCACGAACGGAGGAGAAGAAACCCGCCGTGTCAAATACACCATCGATAATCAGTTCCGATATGAAGATATCGGGCGATCTGCGTACCGAAGGCGACGTTCAGGTCGACGGCAATATCGAGGGCGATATCTATGCCAAGACGCTGAGCGTCGGAAAAACCGCGGTGATTAACGGCGAGATTTTCTCAGACGTCGTGAAAATCTGGGGCAACGTCAACGGGCGCGTGCGCGGTCGCGACGTCACCGTGCTCGAAACGGCCAAGGTGCGCGGGGACATCCTGCACGAGTCGCTCGAAGTTGCCCGTGGTGCCTATGTCGAGGGCATGATCAAACAGGAAGATCTCAAAGACATGCCGACCGCAAAGACGGTCGAGAACGAGAACCGCCAGGCAAAGATGAATGTGGTCGTCGGTGATCTCGAAAAGGACAAGAAACCCGTTGGCGCCGGGTCCGCCGGCACCAGCGCAACGGCCGCGAGTGGCGTCAAGTCCTAGCCTTATGCTGCTTGCCGGGCGGTGATTTGTGTCTCCGCCCGGCAGCCGTTTAAGCCATCTCTGCTCTGCCGGAAACAAACAGCAGAAGCAGCCAAGTCTCCCGACACCTTAGAAACCCGGCGGCGGCCCACTTATCGATTGACGCCCGGCGCCCGGTGATTGTCATAGGCCCAGTTCCCCAGCCACGATCTCTATGATTGCTGCGTGCACGGCGGCGCGGTCTGTTCCTTCAGGGTCCGTACAGACCGGATCGTCCTTCTCCTCCTTCAAAATCTCCTCACCTTCGGGTTTGCAAAGCGGCATGGCGGTAAAGTGAAAACCGGGTTCCAGCCGTTCGATGCGCGCTGTCGGCATCATTGCGGCCAGACCGCTGGCATCGAAATTGGTATCCAGCATTCGGTCATCAGCGCCGCCAAGCCCGATCATCACGACGTTGTCGACCAGGTTCTCCACGCTTGAAGGATCCAATCCCCAAACGAAACCAGGATCGATTGCGACCACGTGCGTGATCCTTGAATCGGCGTAGCTTGTATTCCAGACTTTTGGGTCGATGCCTTTCATATCGACATCTTCTGACAGAAGCAGGTCGCAAGCGCTCATGGCGGCGACATGGTCTTGGCATGCGGCCACGAAGCCTTCGTGATCGCCGGTCATGCCCCCCATCGAAAGCGCTGTCCAACCACCGTAGGAAAATCCAGCGGCCATGATCCGGGACAGATCGATGCGGCCTTCGAATTCGGGGGCGTTGAGCAGGACGTCGAGGGTGGCGCTCAGATCAGCGACACGGGTCCAATGTTTGATCCCGTCACGCATGTCGAAATCACCCCAGGTGGAATTCGGATGATTGACCCCGACAACGATCGCGCCACGCCGTGCCAACCCGGCTGCCAGCCAGGCTTGCGCCCGGATGGTGCCGCCCAAACCATGGCTAAAGAGGACGACGGGACGCTTCCCTTCGGGCACGTCGGCTCCGGTGGAGACGTCCACGCCATGAAAAACGCTGTTCTGCGCAAAAACGGTCCGGTCTCCGCCGCCGCCACCCGGATACCAAATCGAAATGTCTGTGGGTTCTTCGTGGTGCGGCATCGCCAATGTCGTCAGGCGTAAGCCCGCCGGCTCTCCCATGGCGCCTTCTGCTAGCGTCCATAGCGAGGTGAGCAGTAGAGCCGCCACGGTTGCCGTCTTCATCATTTCTGTTCTCCAAAAGTTGGTTGCTGTGGCCAACTGATGGAGAAAACGCACCGCGCTCGCGTCCTAGATCCGGATTTAGGTCGTCAGAATCCGGTTTCAGAACCAAAAACGGACGATGATCTGTCAGAGATACGTCTATGCCGACCCTTCCCATCCCCATATTCAGTGCCCTCGTTTTGTTGTTTCTGTTTTTGCGGCTTTGGTGCGTTCAAAGGCGGATCAGCGCCCTTGGCATCCTTGTGGCAATGTGTGCGGTCCAAGCTCTGATTATCGCTTTGGCACAGCACTATTCGGTGCCGGGCGCCCGCACCCTTCAGCCGATCACCGCGACGCTGATTCCTCCGATGGCTTGGCTCGCCTTTCTGACCACGTCGGTTCGCCCAGTCCGCCAGACCGATGTGCTTCACGCGATGATTCCGGTCGCGGCAATTGCAGCGCTGCTGACCGCTCCGCCGTTCCTGGATGTTTTGATCCCCGGCGCCTTTCTGTTCTATGGCCTTGCAGTTCTCATCCAGTCGCTCAAGGGACCGGACGCACAGCCCAGGATCTACTTGGAAAGCGGCGATCTGCCGTCGCGCATCTGGCTGTTGATAGGCGCCGCGCTGGTTGCGTCTGCCTTTAGTGACGTATTGATCGTTACAGCCCAAGCTGCCGGGGCCGGGCATCTTCAGCCCTGGATCGTCAGCCTCTATTCGGTTGGAAACCTCTTGGTGATCGGGGCCTGCTGCTTATCAGGCCATCTGCAAGCCGATTCAGGGGAGGCTGACAACGACGTAAAGCACGAGTCCCAACAGCCCGACGGTAAGGTTTGGGACCAAGTCGAGCGATACATGGCCGACCATCGTCCCTATCTCGACCCTGATCTGACGCTCTCCAGGCTTGCGCGGAAGACTGGCATTCCCGCCAAGACGCTCTCCACAACGATCAATCGCGCGACACGGGGGAATGTGTCGAGGTTTGTAAACAACGCGAGGATCGAGGCAGCCAAGCAGGCATTGTTGGCGGGCGAAACGGTGACGAGCGCCATGCTCACGTCCGGATTCAACACCAAGTCGAATTTCAATCGCGAGTTTTTGCGGGTGACCGCGACAAGCCCAAGCAAATGGCTGGCGGAACAGAGGGGGTGAGGCGGGTTGGTCCCTTAGGCAAACAAGCCGGGCAGCGACGTCATGTTCGAAACTACGGCATTTGGGGACGGCCCTAGCGTTTCGGGTGTTCTGTTGAATCTGTTCAGCCAAACCACGCGAAAGCCGAATGCTCCTGCGCCGGCGGCGTCCCAGCCGTTCGACGTGATGAAGCACACATCCGATGTTTCCACCGCAAATCGGTCGAGCACCATCTGATAAACGGAGGGATGGGGCTTGAAGGTTTTCACGTCGTCGACCGACAAAATGGCCGTAATTCGGCTTTCGAGATCGGCGTTCTTGACCGCTGAGCCGATCATGTTCTTGCTGCCATTTGTTAGGATGGCGGTTTTGCGGCCCGCCTTGAGCAGCGCATCGAGCGTGGGAACGACGTCCGGATAGGCAGGAACGCTCTGATAGGCCTGCATCAGTCTTTTCTCGAGGGGGCGGTTTTCCGCGAGCCCGCAAGCGCCAAAGGCAAAGCTGAGGGCTTCACGCGTGACCTCGCTGAACGGCACGTAGCGGCCCATCAGTCCCCTCAGCCAGGAATACTCCAGCTGCTTGACGCGCCAAATCTCAGAAAGCTGTTCGGCAACCGGGCCTAGCTCGTCGGCCAGAAGGCGTGCCGGTCCATGCACGTCGAACAACGTGCCGTAGGCATCGAAGACAAACAGTTTCGGTGCCGGCATCGCTTAAACTCCTGGTTGGTAATCGTCCCGGACGGGGTCTAACCAGGATGTCGCGGATCGAGAAGAGAGGCAATGCCCGCCGCGCCACCGCCGTGGCCGGCAAGCCGGCGATAGACAATCGCGGCTTCCAGTACGCGCTGAACGTAGTTGCGTGTTTCGGCAAAGGGAATCGACTCGATCCAATGACGAACATCAACATTTGGATCGCGCGGGTCGCCAAACCGCCTGATCCAGCGGTTGGCATTCCCCGGGCCGGCATTGTACGCCGCCATCGCCAGAACAGCGGAACCGTCATAACGATTGAGCATCTGGCGAAGGAACTCGGTGCCAAGCCGCAGATTGAGTGCTGGGTTTTTCGTCAGGTCGGCGGTCGATACGGACAGACCAAGCTCTCGCGCCAGATCGTTTGCTGTTCCAGGCATCAACTGCATCAAGCCACGGGCGCCGACACGGCTGACGGCATGCTGATCGAACAAGGACTCTTGCCGAATGATCGCCAGGCTTATGGCAGGCTCCGGCGCGCCGGCGAAGGTCGGCAGAGCAACTTGTGGATAGGCCGCAACAGGTAGCCAGGCATTGCGGTTGACCAGTTGCTTGCCCGCATGGACAGCCGACGGCATATCGCCGACCGCCAGGGATAAGCCCGCAAGAGCACGGTAATCATCTAAGGTGCTGGATCGCCGGGCGATCAGATTTAGGAAAGGCTCGGCTAGATCCCCGGCGCCAAGGCGCGCCAGCGTTAGAACAAGACACCCGGTCTCTCCGAAATGCGCACCGGCGGCTGGCGCCACCATGGCCGTCTCGGTCGGGGCGAAGGGTGTCATCTGCCCAAGCCGCTGATTGGCCAGTTGACCGTAGAACGCGGTGGGATAGGTCGATGCCTGCTGCCACCAGCGGATCGCTTGTTGGCGATCTCCCATCGCTTCCCAGGCTTCGCCCAGCCAATAGGCGCCGCGTGATCGGCTGATCGGCGTGGAGGAGGCCTCTAGCAATCTTGCGAAATGATCAGCGGCTGGGCCGGGTTTGCCGAGATGGTGCAACGCAATCCAGCCCGCCAGCCATTCGGCGCCGACATAGTTGACGCCTGCGGTTTGCCGGTGGTTGGCTGCTAGGGAATAGGCAAGCTCAGCCTGACCAGCCTCTAATGTGTCGCGGGCCAATACCATGCGAACACGCGCCCAGGATCGGGCATAGCGCACGTCGGTCGGCTGTCGTTGCAACATCTCCAGCGCGCCGCGTTCCAAGCCTTGGCGCTGACGCCAGCGCAACCGGTCGTAAATCAGCCCCTCATCGTCTTGCAGGTCGGCCGGTACCCGTTCGATCGCGGCGTCCACGCCCGATGTGCGATCGCGCAAGGCAATTCTGGCCTTGATGAGGGCTCGCTGCCCGGCGGGAAGTAGGGCGGCGACCCGCTCGGCTTGAGACAGGCTATCCTGCCAGACCATGCGATCGGCGCGACGCCAATGATCGGATGCGTCGAGATGTTCGCCGGCCAGCGCGAGAAATGCCTGCTGCTGGTCGGCTCGCATCGGATAGTCGCGCCAGTAGCTGCGCGCCGTTTGCGCGAATTCTTCTCGATCTCCGATGGTCCGCAAGGCTTCAAGGAAGGCCATTAGCCCGTCGAAGGTTTGGGGCGACGACTGGGTAAACCAAGCGGCCAGTGGTGCCGGGGCCGCATTGGCGGGCAGCAGTTTTTCCGCTCGCAACCGCAACGTGCCCATGTTGGGCCAGTCCGGGCGCCGGCGGATCAGTTCGGCGATCTGCTCGAATGTGGCCGGGGCGCCGTCATCGGCATAACTAGACCAGCGAACAATATCGGCCAGTCGACTGTCGGAGGTCATTGAGGCCAGCGTTAGCGCGTGACGGTAGTCACCGGCGTCCAAAGCGACCAGGGCTTGGGCGAAGGCCCGGTCCTCGCGGGGGCTTGGTTGGCAGACTGCGTTCTGCGCAAAGGCGTCTGATGGTGCGGCAAAACAGACGGCAAGGACGCAAAGGGCTGCCATTTGTCGTGCAGCCCTCTTGGCAATCCGCGCGCGGGTCACTAGGCTCCGCGCCTTGCAAAAAAGCCGGGCCATTGTTAGCGCTCGGTCTTGTCTGGGGTTTCGCAACATGTTTTCCGGTTCGTACGTCGCGCTGATCACGCCATTCAAGAATGGCGGGATCGACGAGGATGGGTTTCAACGCTTCTGCCAATGGCAGATCGAACAGGGTACCGACGGTCTCGTCCCGGTCGGCACCACAGGAGAATCGCCAACACTATCCCACGACGAACATAAACGGATTGTATCATTATGTGTCGAAGTATCGGCGGGCCGCGTTCCGGTCATCGCGGGAGCCGGGTCTAACTCGACCGAGACGGCCATCGAATTTGCCAAGCACGCCGCCGATGCCGGGGCCGATGGGACGCTGGTGGTCACGCCCTACTACAACAAGCCCAGCCAGGAAGGCCTCTACCGCCACTTCAAGGCGGTGGCCGAAGCCGCTGATCTGCCCCTGATTATCTACAACATTCCCGGCCGTTCTGTGGTTGACATGTCCGTCGAGACGATGGCGCGCTTGGCGGTCATCTCGAATATTGCCGGGGTCAAGGATGCGACGGCGGATCTGGCGCGCCCGCTGGCCACCCGGCTCGCGGTCGGGCCCGAGTTTTGTCAGCTGTCCGGGGAGGATGCGACCGTGACCGCTTTTCTGGCGCAGGGCGGGCACGGCTGCATTTCGGTGACGGCCAATGTCGCCCCGAAATTGTGCGCGGATTTGCACGAGGCGTGGCGCACCGGCGATCTTGAGACCATGTCCGACATTCGCGACATGCTCATGCCGCTGCACAAGGCGCTGTTTGTCGAAAGCAGCCCCGGTCCGGCCAAATACGCCGCCTCGCTGCTGGGTCATTGCGCCCCGACGGTTCGCGCGCCGATCATCGAGATCTCAGATGATTCCAAGGCCATGGTTCGCGCGGCCATGGAACATGCCGGAATCTTCGTTTAGTCGGGCGTTCGAGGGTGCCGCGCCATGGCCGCAAAACAAGACAACGGCTCGATCACGGTCGCGCGTAACCGCAAGGCGCGGTTCAACTATTTCATCGATGACACGATCGAGGCCGGGTTGGCGCTGACGGGCAGCGAGGTCAAATCCCTGCGCGAGGGCCGGGCCAGCATCCAGGAATCCTATGCATCCGAGGAGGGCGGCGAGATCATGCTGATCAACGCCCACATCCCGGAATACAAGCCCGCAAACCGCTTCAATCATCAGCCGACGCGGCCGCGCAAGCTGCTGTTGCACAAAAAGGAAATCGCCCGGCTGACGGGCGCGGTGCAGCGCGAGGGCGTGACGCTGGTGCCGCTGGCGATCTATTTCAACAAACGGGGCATCGCCAAGCTTTCGTTGGGCGTGGCGCGCGGGAAGAAGCAGTACGACAAGCGGCGGGTCGAGCGGGACAGGGATTGGCAGCGCGACAAGGCGCGGCTGCTGCGCGAGCGCGGTTAGCGCGCCAGCGCACCGCAAATATCGGTAAACAAACGGTCGATCATCGGCTGGGTCAGCCGGCCGGTGTTCGTGTTATAGCGGGAGAAATGATAGCTGTTGACCAGCGTCACCCGCCCCATCGGATGCTGGGCGCCATGGATGAACTTGTGGCGCGAGGGTCGCTCGCCAAGTGCCGCCAAGACGGCTTTGTGCGCATCAAGCCCGAGTCCCAGGATCAGGGCCAGGTTCGGCATCCCGGAAATCTCCGATCTCAAGAACTGGCCGCAGGTGCGGATTTCCGGTCCGGTGACCTTGTTTTTCGGCGGCACGCAGCGCACGGCGTTGGTGATGCGCGTGTCGACGAGCGTCAGATCATCATCGCCGTCCAGATCGAACCGGCCCCGCGCCAACCCCGCCGCTAACAGGGCAGGGTAGAGCGAGTTTCCGGCACCATCGCCCGTGAATGGCCGGCCGGTGCGGTTGGCCCCCCGCAAGCCGGGGGCCATGCCAACGATCAGAAGCCGCGCCTGCAAGCTACCGAAGGAGGGAACAGGCGCGTTGAAAAAGTCGGGAAAGCATTGCTGGTTTTCGTGCCGAAAATCCGCGAGCCGGCCGCACAAGGCGCAATCCCCCGCCGGCACGTCCACGGCCGCCATGGTGCTGGATTTTCAATAACGCGAATGAACGACGGGTGGGCGGCGTTACGCCCGCTCGGCCGCCTTCAGTTCAACCTCGTCACCCTCGTCACCCTCAGATCCATCGTCGCTGGAATCGATCGGTGCGCGTTGGATGTGCGGCGCGAGGTCAAGCAAATCGATGAAATTGTCGGCCATGCGCCGCAAATCATCCGAAACCATGGGTGGCTGCAGCTTGACCGTGCTGATGACGCTGAGGCGAACGCCGCGGCGCTGCAAGGCTTCGACAAGGCGGCGGAAGTCGCCGTCGCCGGAAAACAAGAGAATATGATCGACCCGATCGGCGATTTCCATCGCATCGATTGCGAGGTCGATATCGATACTACCCTTTAGACGTCGCCGGCCCTGGCTGTCAGTGTATTCGCGCAATGGTTTGGTAACCATTGTGTAACCGTTGTAGTCGAGCCAATCGATCAACGGCCGGATGGGTGAATATTCCTGATCTTCTAGCAAAGTCGTATAGTAATAAGCCCGAATTAAACGGCCACGCTTTGAGAACAGGTCGACCAGTTTTTTGTAGTCAATGTCGAAGCCGAGTGCACGTGCGGTTCCGTACAAGTTTGCTCCGTCAATGAAAATGGCCAGTCGTTCGTCTTTATAGAACACCATTTGGGGCGCCTCTAAAATGAATGCCAATGGACGCGCTGTGCATGCTCGTCTGGGCGGATAAATTGTCCAGCTGCGATCAGATTCGCGCCTTCGAATACGTATGTAGAAACTCAATTGCGCGATTGCTGCAACCAAAAACAGCGTGACAAGTTCGGCAAATGGGTAAAATAAACTAATGTGCAAGTTAATTCTGGTTAATCATTTATTAACTAATTGGTATTGCTTCAACCTTACGTGGATATCAACGCCCATATGTTGTTACGGGTTGAAATTGATTCGAACTTGGCTATGTTCGCCGACTTCGGTGGCGTAACAGTTTTTGCGCGCCGCTCACGGCGCCGAAAGCGTGTTGGGCAAAGCCACTGGTTTCTTTTGGAGAATGTGTGAATGGCACGGGTCACCGTTGAAGATTGCGTTCTGAAAATTCAAAACCGGTTCGAACTGGTGATGATGGCCGCGCAGCGGGCAAGGGAGTTGTCGTCCGGCGCGCAACCGACGCTGGACAGGGACAATGACAAGAATCCTGTCGTGGCCTTGCGGGAGATCGCCGATGACGCGATTTCCGTACCCGACATCGAAGAGGCTCTGATCCGCGATCATCAGAAGATGACGATGTTCGATGATTCCGACGAGGAAGAGATCGATCTGATGTCCGGTGAGGATGAGCTGATTGGCGGTCTCGATACGATCATTCCGGATAATGATGTGATCCCGGGCATCGACACGCCAGCCCCGGAGAAAGACTATCCGGAGATCGGCTGACGCGGCCTGACTTCCGTCGCTGACATCTTGCGTTTGACGCCGGCACCGCCCACTCTAGCCATTAGAGAGTTGGGCGCTGCGGGCCGTCGATGATTCGCCAATACGAACTTGTTGAAAAAGTAAAATCTTACGATCCGAGTGCGGACGAGGATCTGATCAACCGAGCCTATGTCTATTCGATGAAGGCGCACGGCAATCAGACCCGCGCGTCGGGCGATGCGTATTTCCTGCACCCCTTGGAAGTTGCCGGCCTTCTGGCGGACTTCCGGCTCGATACCGGTTCGATCGTAACCGGTCTTCTGCATGACACGGTCGAAGATACCGGCGCGACGCTTGAGGAGCTGCGCGAGCAGTTCGGCGACGAAGTTGCCCAGCTGGTTGATGGTGTCACCAAGCTGACCAAACTTGAACTTCGGGACGATCAGTCAAAACAGGCGGAGAATTTCCGCAAGCTGGTCCTGGCAATGTCCAAGGACATCCGGGTTCTGTTGGTGAAGCTGTGTGACCGGCTGCACAATATGCGCACCTTGGATGCGATCCCCAACGAAGGCCGGCGCGCCCGCATCGCCCGCGAAACACTGGACATCTACGCCCCGCTTGCCGAACGGATCGGCATGAATTCCATCAAGGATGAATTGGAAGATCTGGCCTTCCTGCATCTTAATCCCGATGCCCGCCAATCAATCGTCGCCCGCTTGGACCAGTTAAGAACGGAAGCGGGAAACAGCGCCGAACAAATCAGCAAGGACCTGCAAGCCTGCCTGACCGACGGCGGGGTCAAAGCCGACGTGCTTTACCGCGAGAAGCGCCCCTATTCGATCTGGCGCAAAATGGTGAACAAGAATCAGGCCTTCGAACAGCTTTCGGACATCATCGCCTTTCGCGTTATCGTTGCCGAGAAGATCGATTGTTATCAGGCGTTGGGCATCTTGCACGATCGGTATGCCTCGCTACCCGACCGGTTCAAAGACTACATTTCCACACCGAAACCGAATGGCTACCAGTCCATTCACAGCGGCATCATCGGGCCGTCAAAACGGCGCATCGAAGTTCAGATCCGCACTGGTGACATGCACCAGATAGCGGAATACGGGGTCGCCGCCCACTGGGCCTACAAGCAAGGCCAACCCCGCCAGGACGGGCCGGAGTATCAGTGGCTGCGTGAATTGCTGGACATTCTGGATGACACCCAGCGGGCCGATGAATTTCTGGAACACACCAAGATGGAGCTGTTCCAGGACGAGGTGTTCTGCTTTACGCCAAAGGGCCGGCTGATCACCCTGCCGCAGGGCGCGAGCACGGTCGATTTCGCCTATGCCATCCATTCCGATATCGGCGACACCTGTGTCGGTGCCCGAGTCAACGGCCGGCACGTTCCACTGCGGCATGTCCTGCAAAATGGCGATCAGGTTGAAATCGCGACATCGCGAACGCAAACGCCGTCCCCGGAATGGGAGCGATTTGTCGTTACAGGCAAGGCCAGAGCCCGCATACGCCGGTTTATCCGAACCCGCCAGCGGGACGAGTATTCCGAAGTTGGCCGGCAGATTATGCAGAAGTTGTTCCGGCAGGAAGGGTATGAGTTCGGCGAAAAAACCTTGGAGCGCGTGCTCAAGGAATTTCGGTCGCCGAGCGTGACCGATCTGCTGGCGAACGTCGGTGCCGGGCTGATCGCCTCGCGGGATGTCTTTTCGACGGCATTCCCAGACCATACGCGCGGCAGTCAGCCCAATCGGGAACAGCCGAAAGACGGTGCGACCGTCATTCCGTTCGAGCGCAGCCGGTCCCGCAATCGCAAGGCCGGCGATCCGACCATCGCGATCCGGGGTCTCATTCCCAACATGGCTGTGCATTTCGCCCGCTGCTGCCACCCGATTAGAGGGGACCGGATTGTCGGGATCATCACCTCGGGCAAAGGCGTGACGATCCACACGATCGATTGCGAAACGCTGGAGAGTTTCCAGGAATCTCCGGAACGTTGGCTTGATGTCAGCTGGGATACGCGCAATGCGCCGGATACACGCTTTGTCGGCCGTGTCAGCGCCGTTCTGGCGAATGAACCGGGCAGCCTTGGCACGCTGTCCACGGTTATCGGCAAAAACTCCGGCAACATCAGCAATCTCAAGATCGTCAACCGGAGTGTCGATTTTTTCGAGATGCTGATCGACATCGAGGTCGACGACGTCAAACATCTGAACAATATTATCGCGGCGCTTCGGGCAACCCCGGTGATTTCGACGATTGATCGGGCTCACGCCGGTTAGTGCCCCTGAAAGCGCCTGAACGAGGAAAAATGACATGAGCGGACTAGGTACACATCGCCGCTTGCGGCTGGGCGTCAACATCGATCACGTCGCCACCATTCGTAACGCGCGCGGTGGTGAGCACCCTGACCCTGTGCGTGCCGCGCTGGCGGCTGAGAAGGCGGGTGCCGACGGTATTACGCTGCATCTGCGCGAAGATCGCCGGCATATCCGGGATGACGATCTCGAACGGATGATGAATGCGGTTCGGCTGCCAGTTAACCTGGAAATGGCCGTCACTGACGAAATGCTCGATATCGCGCTCGAGCATCTGCCGCACGCCGCATGCCTGGTGCCGGAAAAGCGGACAGAGGTCACCACGGAGGGCGGGCTTGATGTGATCGGCGGGCACAACATCGTGTCGCCGGCCGTGAGCAGGCTGAACGATGCCGGCATCCGTGTTTCGATCTTTATCGATCCCGATACCGAACAGCTGGATATGGCGCGCCGGATCGGCGCCCCGGTCGTCGAGTTGCACACCGGCGCCTATTGCGATGCCGAACCGGGACCGGAGAGAGATATGCAGCTCGACCGTTTGGTCAGAGCCGCAGCCCATGCCGACAAGATCGGGCTGGAATGCCATGCCGGGCATGGATTGACATTCGATACGGTCGGTTCAGTGGCAGCGATCGAAACGATCGTCGAGCTGAACATTGGGCATTTCTTGGTGAGTGAAGCCATCTTTAGCGGTTTGGACTCGTCCATTCGCCGCATGCGGTCGCTGATGGATAAGGCCCGGGCCAACGAAACGGGCTCGATCAGCGCTTGACCGGTAGCACGGACACAGACTTGTGATCCTGGGTATTGGCAACGATATCATCGATGCGCGGCGGATCGAGCGAACCCTTGACCGGTTTGGCGACCGGTTTACCGACCGGGTGTTTACCGACATTGAGCGGCACAAATCCGACCGGCGGGCACGGCGTGCCGAAAGTTATGCCAAGCGCTTTGCGGCCAAAGAGGCCTGCGCTAAGGCGTTGGGCACCGGAATTTCGCGCGGCGTTTATTGGCGAGATATGGGCGTTGTCAATCTGCCGGGCGGTCAACCAACGTTCGAGTTGACTGGTGGGGCGCTTCAACGCTTGCAGGAACTTACGCCCTGCGGTATGCGGCCCGTGCTGCATTTGACGATGACCGACGATGGCCCGACGGCACAGGCCATTGTTATCATTTCCGCCGTGGCCGACGCCGGCGACGGTTAGCGAAAACACACAATACGCCATTCGCCCTGGACCCATGCGCTTGTGGGCCGGCGAAGTGGGGTCGGAAGGGCGCCTGTTTGATGGCTCAGACGAAATCCATGGGTAAGAAGAAATCATCCGGACTGGGGGAGAACATCCGGACGATCGTCTATGCCGTTCTGATTGCCCTGGCGCTGAGAACGTTCGCGTTCGAGCCGTTCAATATCCCCTCTGGCTCGATGATGCCGACCCTGCTGACCGGGGATTATCTGTTCGTTTCCAAATACAGCTATGGCTATTCGCGCTATTCGCTGGCGTTTGGGCTGCCGCTGTTTGGTGGTCGGATCTGGGGCGCCAGCCCCGAGCGCGGCGATGTCGTCGTCTTCCGCCTGCCGACCGATCCCAAGAAGGATTACATCAAGCGCGTCGTTGGTTTGCCCGGCGACAAGGTGCAGATGATCGAGGGCCGCCTCTACCTCAATGGCGAGATGGTCGAGCGGCGACGCGTGTCGGATTTTGCCGTGCCGATCGCGGCCGACCGGACAGTGATGGTCAATCAGTATGTCGAAACGCTGCCCGGTGGTGCGGAGCATATGATCCTGGAGGCCAGCGATTCCGATCACCTGGACAACACGCCTGAATATGAAGTTCCCGATGGCCACTTTTTCATGATGGGCGACAACCGGGATCGCAGTCAGGACAGCCGGGTGATGTCGATCGTCGGTTTTGTGCCGGAGGAAAACCTGGTCGGACGTGCGGAAATCATCTGGTTCTCGCTGCGCGATGCCAGCTTCTGGCAGGTCTGGCATTGGCCGACGCGTCTGCGCTTTGGGCGGCTGTTGCGCGATATCTCATGATCCCCGACAGATGATCCTTGGCCAATGAGCGATGGAGACTGCGGAAGCCACAGTGGGGATCTGACGGCGGCCCTGAAATACCGGTTCAAGGATCCGGGATTGCTCGCCGAGGCGCTGCTACATCCCAGCATCAATCCCCAGGATCGCGGCGGCGCGCCGCACGGCTACCAGCGGCTTGAGTTTCTCGGCGACCGGGTGATCGGGCTTCTAGCGGCGCAATGGCTGCTGCAGAAACACCCCAAAGAAAGCGAAGGCGCCATTGCCCGGCGCCACGCCCATTTGGTGCGCGGGCGTATGTTGGCCATCATTGCTGAGGATCTCGACCTCGGCCGCTTCGTTGCTCTGTCGCCGTCTGAGGAGGCGGCTGGCGGCCGACATAATCCGGCTATTCTGGCAGACATCATGGAAGCACTGGCAGGAGCGGTTTTTCTCGATGGCGGCATCGAGCCGGCGCGCAACCTGTTGTTCCCTTTGTTTGAGAAGCACATCGACCACGCCGAGGGGCCGCCGAGAGATCCTAAGACTGGGCTTCAGGAGTGGGCCCAGGCGCGCGGGTTAGACTTGCCAACCTATCGGGTCATCGGCCGGGACGGACCAGCGCACAAGCCGGAGTTTCATGTGGAAGCTTCGATAAGCGGCTGGCCACCTATGTCGGCAAAAGGCGATACCAAGCGGCAAGCCGAAAAACGGGCAGCAGCGGCGCTGCTGACGGCTGTTGACAGCCATGACTGATCCGCGAGGGCAGAAGAACACCCGGTGCGGGTTCGTGGCCGTCGTCGGCGCGCCGAATGCGGGCAAGTCCACGCTGCTGAACCGCATCGTCGGCAGCAAAGTCGCCATCGTTACACCCAAAGCGCAGACGACTAGAACGCGGATATTGGGTATCTGGACCGCAGATGAGGTGCAGATTGCCTTTGTCGACACACCGGGCATCTTTGCCCCCAAGCGTAGGCTGGACAGGGCAATGGTATCGGCTGCCTGGCAGGCAGCCGGTGATGCCGACCGGATCGTGGCCTTGATCGATGCGGGTAGGGCAAGCCGGGCCGGCGAGGCGGGCTTTGCCGAAATGGCGGAAATGCTGGAGAACTTGGTCAGGGGCGACGCTAGACCGATCCTGGCGCTGAACAAAATCGATGCGGTCGATCGGGAGGTGCTGTTGCCGCTGATCGATCGGTTGGACAAGACAGGACAGGTTGACCGGACATTTTTGATCAGCGCGCTCAACGGCGACGGGGTCGACGACCTTCTGACCTACCTTGCCGAGGCGATGCCGGCCGGTCCGTGGCTGTATCCCGAAGATCAGATCAGCGATATCTCCGATCGGTTGCTGGCGGCGGAAATTACCCGCGAAAAACTGTTCCTGTCGCTGCATGAGGAGTTGCCCTACGGGCTGACGGTGGAGAATGAGATCTGGGAGCGGCTGAAGGACGGATCGCTGCGGATCGGCCAGGTTATTCATGTCGCCCGAGCGGGTCATAAGGGCATGGTGCTGGGCAAGGGCGGGCGCATGATCAAGAAAGTCGGTAGTGCCGCCCGAGAGGAGCTGGCGGATCTGCTCGATTGCAAGGTGCATCTCTCCCTGTTCGTACGGGTCAGCGAGCGCTGGATGGAAGAACGGCAGCACTATGAAGATTGGGGGCTGCAATACGATGCGTGATCGGCGCCGCGAGGGGCGCCCATGAGCATCGAGTGGCGTGACGAGGGCATCGTGCTGTCGGCCCGCCGGTATGGCGAGACCGGCTTTATCGTTTCGCTGATGACCGCCGAGCATGGCCGATATGCGGGCCTGGTTCCGGGCCGACGCAAATCCATCACGCTGGAACCCGGCACCATCGTGTCAGCGCGTTGGCGGGCACGGCTGGCGGACCAGTTGGGCACCCTGGATATTGAAGGAGAAGGCGGGTTGATCGGGGACTTGATCGATCAGCCCTTGCCTTTGGCTGCCTTGGCATCGGCCTGTGCGCTGGTTGACCAATGTGTGCCGGAGCGAAACCCGATGGGGCCGCTGCATGCGGGCCTGAAAGCCCTGATCGAAGCGCTGCCGGGTGAGCATTGGGCGGCAGCCTATGTGCAATGGGAAGTCGGGTTGCTGTCGGCACTGGGGTTTGGTCTGTCGCTGGAAGAATGCGCGGCGGGGGGCAATGACCAGCTTGCCTTTGTCAGCCCGCGTTCGGGGCGGGCCGTCAGCCTTTCAGCCGGCATGCCCTATCGGGAAAAACTGCTGCCGCTGCCTGGCTTTCTTGTCGGGCGTGGCGGGGACGAACCGGCGGCCGTGTTGGACGGGTTGGCGATGACCGGATACTTCCTGGAACGCTATCTGCTGGGCCAGGTGCACCGGCCGATGCCGGCTGCCCGCTTGCGCTACCTGGAGAGCTATCGCAAGGTCTTCGGCCAAAATCACCGTGATTCCCTCGAAAAATCCGCTGATGCCTGACGATAAGATTCTGAACATCGATTTCGGCAGGGCGCTGAGTGAACGGTATCTCAGCTACGCCCTGTCGACCATCACCGCCCGCTCGCTGCCCGATGTGCGAGATGGGCTGAAACCGGTGCATCGCCGGCTGGTCTATGCCATGCGCGAGCTGCGCCTGGGGCCCGCCACGGCGCCGAAGAAGTCAGCACGGGTCGTGGGCGATGTGATCGGCAAGTACCACCCCCATGGCGATCAGGCGGTTTATGACGCGCTGGTCCGGTTGGCCCAGGAATTCGCCGCGCGCTATCCGCTGGTCGATGGGCAGGGCAATTTCGGCAACATCGACGGCGATGGCGCGGCTGCCATGCGCTACACCGAAGCGCGCCTAACCGATGTGGCAGAGCTGCTGCTGGAGGGCATCGACGAGGATGCCGTCGATTTCCGCACGACCTATGACGAAGAGGGCCGGGAGCCGATTGTTTTGCCGGCGGCTTTTCCGAACCTGCTGGCAAACGGGGCGCACGGCATCGCGGTGGGCATGGCGACCTCGATCCCGCCGCACAATGTCGGCGAGCTGTGCGGCGCGCTGATCCACCTGCTTAAACGGCCCAACTGCACCATCGCCGATCTGATGGAGTATGTGCGTGGGCCCGACCTGCCGACCGGGGGCATTCTGGTCGAACCGGCGGAGTCGATCGCCGAGTCCTATGCCACGGGCAGGGGGAGTTTTCGCCTGCGCGCCCGCTGGGAGTCCGAAAAGCTGGCACAGGGCCAGTATCAGATCGTCGTCACCGAGATCCCCTATCAGGTGCAGAAGGCCAAGCTGATCGAGCGGATCGCCGAGCTGCTGCAGGCCAAGAAGCTGAGCCTGCTAGCCGATGTGCGGGACGAGTCGGCCGAGGATGTGCGCCTGATCTTGGAGCCGCGCTCGCGCAACGTCGATGCCGCCTTGCTGATGGAGCAGATGTTCAAGGCGACCGATCTGGAGGTGCGGGTTTCCCTGAACCTGAACGTGCTGGACCGCGATCAGGTGCCGCGGGTGATGTCGCTGAAAGAGGCGTTGTCGGCGTATCTCGAACACCGGCAGGAAGTGCTGCAACGGGTCAAGCGGCACCGGCTGGGCAAGATCGAACAGCGGCTGGACGTGCTGGCGGGCTATCTGGTCGCCTATCTGAACATCGATGAAGTGATCGCCATCATCCGCTACGAGGACGAGCCGAAGCAGGAGCTGATGGCGCGGTTCTCGCTGAACGAGGCCCAGGCCGAGGCCATCCTGAACATGCGGCTGCGAGCATTGCGCAAGCTCGAGGAAATCGAGATCCGCAGCGAGCATGCCGCCCTGCTCGAGGAAAAGGCCGAGGTCGAGGCGCTGCTGGCCGATCCGAAGAAGCAGAAGAAGCTGATCGGCAAGCAGTTGGCCGAGGTGGCCAAGACGTTTGGGCCCGATCATGTGCAGGGGCCACGGCGGACGGAAATCGCCGAGGCGCCGCCGGTGGTCGATGTGCCGGATGAGGCCTTTATCGAGCGCGAGTCGATTACCGTGTTCCTGTCCAAGAAAGGCTGGATCCGGGCGGTGCGCGGGCATCAAGAGGATGTCTCGGACGTCAAATACAAGGATGGTGACGGCGAGGGGTTCGTTCTGCGCTGCGAGACGACGGACAAGCTGCTTCTGTTTGCCTCCAACGGGCGCTGTTACACGCTGGGGGCGGACAAGCTGCCGCGCGGGCGGGGTTATGGCGAACCGGTGCGGCTGAGCATCGATTTGCCCAACGACGCCTCTGCCCTGTGCCTGATGCCCCACCGGCCGGATCTGGTGTTGTTGGTGGCGGCCGAGGATGGGCGCGGGTTCCAGGCGCGGGCCGAGGCGCTGATCGCTCAGACCAAGACCGGGCGGGCGGTACTGAGCCTGCCCAAGGGCGTGCAGGCCGTTGTCGCCAAACCCGTGGCGGGCGACATGGTGGCCGTACTCAGCACCGGGCGGAAGCTGAACTGCTTCCCTCTGTCCGAACTGCCGGAAATGGCCAAGGGCAGGGGGGTCATCCTGCAGCGCTATCGCGATGCCAAACTGGCCGACGTGGCGGTGTTCGAGAAGGCCGAGGGGCTTTCCTGGGGACGGCGGACCTTGGCGGGCGAGGAACTGGCGGCCTATGAGGGCCGGCGAGCGGCGGCGGGACGTCTGCCGCCAAAGGGCTTTCCCAAGCAGCTTCGCTTTGAGTGACCGATAAATTTCACACTTAACCAACTGGTGAAGCGATCTTTTCGGCGGTATGCTTCGGCCTCAAATTGAAACCAGGAGGCTGAGATGACCCCGCACGGATTTTTCCACTGGAACGAGCTGGCCACCCGCGATGTCGAAGGGGCGAAGAAATTCTTTGCCGAAACCGTCGGCTGGAGCTTCACCGGCATGGAAATGGATAACGGCACCTATTGGGTGGCGGTGGATGGCGATAAGCCCATCGGCGGGATCATGGGCATGGACGGCCCACAATTCGAAGGCGTGCCGCCGCACTGGCTGTCCTACTTGTCGGTCGATGATGTCGATGCGCGGATTGCCAAGACGACGGCCAATGGCGGCGAGGTGGTCATGCCGGCCTTCGACGTGCCCAACGTCGGGCGGATCGCGGTGATCAAGGACCCGACCGGGGCGGCTTTGGGGATAATCACCCCGGCAAATCCGCCGAGCTGACGGCCTAGCGAGGGCATTGGGCAAGGGCTATAAGGGCGGCGACTCATCCCGCTGCTGACTCGCCTCAGGACTGCCCATGACCAACGCCATCCGCATCATCAGCGGGTCGGCTCACCCCGCCTTTGCCGAGAAGATCTGCCGGAAGATCGGCGTCAGCCTGTGCAAGACAGAGGTGGTGCGGTTTTCCAACGAGAACATCCTCGTGCAGATTGGGGAGAATGTGCGGGAGACCGATGTCTTCGTCATCCAGCCGTCTTGCCCGCCTGTCTCGGACGGATTGGTCGAGCTGCTGATAACGATCGACACGTTGAAACACGCCTCGGCCCGGCGGATCACGGCGGTCTTGCCCTACTTCCCCTATGTGCGGTCGGACAAGAAGGACCGGCCCAGGATTTCCATCTCGGCCCGGCTGATGGCGGATTTGTTGGAGACGGCGGGGGCGAACCGGGTGCTGACGATGGATCTGCACTCGCCGCAAGTGCAGGGCTTCTTCCGCATCCCCAGCGACCAGCTGGCTGCGGCGCCGATCCTGTGCGATCACCTGCGTGAGACCCGCGATTTATCGGACTATGTGCTGGTCGCCGGCGATGTTGGTGAGGCCAAGGAAATCGGCGGCTATGCCAACCGGCTGAACCTGCCGATCGCGGTGGTCGACAAACGCCGGGACGGGGATGACGAGAAACCGCGGGCCGTCAATCTGATCGGCGATGTGGAGGGCAAGCGCGCGCTGCTGATCGATGATGAGATCGCCAGCGGCGGCACGTTGATGGAGGCGACGGCATTTCTGCTGGATCGCGGGGCGGTCTCGGTTGAGGCGGCGACGGTGCATCCGGTGCTGTCGGGCCATTCGGTGAGCCGGATCGCGGAGTCACCGCTGAAGTCAGTTGTGGTGACCGATACGATCCCGCTGCCGGAAGAAAAGCAGATCGACAAGATCGAGGTTTGTTCGGTGGCCGGTCTGTTCGCGGATGCCATCAAGGCCATCCATGACGGCTCGAGCATTTCGGGATTGTTCCGCTAGGGCGCCAACCCCTCCCGCTCTCGCTGTGCCGTCACAAATTCCACGCCGCAGGCGAGCTTCTCGGTGACCGGCGCCTTCTCGTCCATTACCCGCCAAAAGGGGGTGATGTCGGCCAATGAGGCCCCCTGCAGGTGGCGTTCATAAGCGGCTTCAGCGACGGTGCGCAGGTGGATTCCGGCGGTGATGGGGCACGTCACCTCGGCGCCTTCCTGGGAGGCCAGCGCGCCACGCAATCCCCGCATGTCCAGGCCCTCGCCACTGGGGAGCGAGCGGACGAACGCATCGATCATCCGTGGTGTGGGAATCAGCATTTGCTGTCCCTTTTTCATGCCGACCATGTCCGACGGAACCGGCTTGATCTGCGGCGGCGCCGGGTTGTTGAGCTTTTCGTGCCAGGATTTCTTGGCCATCACGCCCCTCTCGTTCGGTGAGGGGGAAAACTTATTGCCAGTTTACGTAGCCAGCAAGCCCAGCAGCCGCACGAGAAGCTCACTCTGGCGATGGGTGCCCGTTTTGGAAAACATGTTCTGCAGGTGGTTCTTGGCGGTGTTGCGAGAGACACCGAGGTGGTCGGCGGCTGAATTGAGATCCTGCCCGTTGGCCAGTTTGTTGGCCAAGCGGCATTCGGCGGCGGTAAAGCCCCAAAGCCTTGACAGAACGCGGTCTAAATCGCGGCCGCTTTCGGTTGGGTTCCAGACATAGACAATCACCGCAATCCGGTTGGGGCCGGTCAGACCGGAGGGGCTGACGGGAACAATCTGGGCGATCAGCGGGATGCCATTCTCGCCAGTCGAAATCAGTGTCTCTGAGCTGTCGCCCGCGAATCCCGCGCGCAAGGATCGATCAAGCGCCTGGTCGGACTGTCTGTCTAACGCCCGAAGCTGCCCATCGTGCAGGCCAAGCGCGGTCGTTCGCGCCAACTGGTCCTGCGCCCTGGCATTCGTTTCGACCACATGGCCGGAGGATGACAACGCGTAGATTGACCAGGGTAGATGATCCGGCGTCCAAGGGCTGCCGCCAGACGACCGTCCAGGCGCTGCCGACCGTCTGGCTAGTTTCCAAGCATGACCGATCGCCCGTGACGTATGGCCGAACGCCGCTATTTTGTCGGGTTCAACGTGTCCGTGCTCTGGCGAAAACTCCACTGAGTGAAACAGCGAGGTATCGCCAGCATCGCTTACCCGGGACCCCAGAAAATAGCGAAGACTCATGTCGGGAACGCCGGACAGCCAGTCATAGAATTCATGCCGATCCATCGACCGTTCATCGATGAATTTGCCCTCATAGACGATGTGGCCGGGCGCATGCCGTAGCGAATAGTGCATACGCGGGTTGATGGCGTTGATGTGGGCGCTGTACTCGTCGTCACCGGCGCGCAGGTTGGAACTGACCCAGTTGCTGATCGCACCAGTCTTGCGGTTCAGTTCGAAAACCACACCGCCTTCACCGCCAAAAAGGCCAACCAGCGAGTCGACGGCACTGGTGAAGGGAATATCACCGGTTGCAGCAGCAAGAAGCCGTTCGTGCGTAGCATGCACATCGACCGCACTCACTTCGGCCTCCCGCTTATTATTATCGCTAAGCCTAGGTAGATTATACGCGCTTCGATTGCGAAGATTCAAATCGCAACGCTTACTCAAGTTAAGGGATCGTCACCAAGGTTATTGAGCAATCCATCTATCCAACCAAGATCGTTAGGCACTAATAAGTAGACCCAAAATTTTCCACACCTATATTGAACAAAAATACAACTAGTTATCCGCTGGAATATAAATTCAATGCAATCGAAAATATAATTTTTAAATATGAAAAACAAACCATGTATTTTCTTTCATTGGTATAAATAATCACCAACCTATCGGCCGTCACAACTCAGCCAAATAGTCAAAACCGACATATATTAAGAATCGCAAATACGTTCACCGTAACTTATTCGAATTAAAACCGAGCGTTTCAGGAATTCGTTCAATGGATGATCAGATAAATCTGCGTCTACAAAAAAATCTCTCCTAAACTTGTCCAAATCAGCTGGACCATTAAAACGAACATAGGTGCCATTTTTCTCCTCTTCGAACTGAACCTCATCCGGCATCTTCCAATCTCTCAAGCAAATTGGTGCTTGATCGTTTTGAGACACAATATTGACTTGACTTAAAACGGTGTCGAGGCTCGTTTTCAATAGCTCTATTAAACCAGCTCGACGCCCCTCTGCCAACGCGTGATTGAGATTACTCTTTTCATTATCTGTGGTATCCAATTTCCAACTTTCCGAAGCAAATCCAATGATGTCTAGTTGAATGGCCAATAGTTCTTGTCCCTCCCGATCTTCATAAACAGATCGTTTCTCAAGGTTATCTTTAATAGACTCCACAAAATAGCCAATATAGGTGCTTCTACTATTCGAAATTACGCCATTGTCAGTTCCTTCAACATGCACCACTCGCTCAATTCGGGCGTCATCATTATCGCTATTACCGGAACCACGGTTTTTCTCGTCCATGAACGTAAAGTCTTTCAATATCAAATCTCTAAAATTTCTTCGTCCATGATCAAACGCTTCGTCAACGTCGCGTTTCGTTCCAAGAACGGGGTCAGGATAAAAGGGTAGAAGTAATGAATTGCTAGTCTCATATTCTTTGACACCATTAACAAATATAGTCATGGATGGTGGCCAATTCGATGGAAGTATGATCTTCAACTCATTAGTAATATCACCAAAAGAAACGTTTAGCTCCTCGATCGCCGCAATGGTTGTATCCAGCGCAGCTACCGCATTAATTAAAGTGTTCAAATCCGCTTCAGGAGTGCTCATCCGCTCCTGAAGGTCATCGATCAAATTCACAAGTTGAATGTTTGTCTGAAAATATTTCTTTAGGTTTGAACTAAGTTCGTAGTCGCTGTCGGATAATGCTTCGAACGCAAATTGCATCGCGAGCCGAGATTCACCAATCTCAACCTTGAAAAGGTTGAGTGATTCTTCGAGTTTAGTTAGCGACTCAGATACATTGACAGAGTCTATACATGTTTGGTTCTCACCCGAATGCTGTCCAGTATCTCTACAGGAGGGAGGTTGCTCAATGGAGGCTTGATCTTGATCTGCTATGAACTTCAGAAGATCAATCTTGAGCTCCAGCACCGAGTTTTCCAGCAAAAGCATATCTCGGGCACTGATTGCCACCGGTGGTTCTGGATTGTGTTCGTGTGAGAAGACTGAAACGAGAGTGCTTGGTGGCGTCGTGTTCAACGCCTCAAAAGGTGCACACTCGTCTAGTGCCGCCCACTGGCTTGTGTGCTTTACCCTGCGAGTTTCATCTTTCCGAAGCCGTCGGGCGTAAGCCTCAGGGAAGAAGATTAAGCCGGCGGTCGTTCTGCGGGTACCTTCCGCGAGGACAAAGTAACTGTCGTCACTTGAATAGATGAGTTGCCCAGTGGCGAGTTTGCAATCGCTGCCGTCGGGGTAGGAGCCGATGAATACTTCCTCGGGTTCTACCTCATTGAGTTGGGCGAATGTCGACCAAGCCTCATTCAGTGGATTTTGTTTCGCTAGCACGGGGCCCAATAACGGTAACTGCTCATATGCGTTGCGCTCCACACGCGAGCGCTTTTTTGATGGTGATGTAGCTGCTAAGTTTGGGCCGGTTGGGTCAGCGCTAGCGAATTGTGAATGGAAATACGGCCCTGGTTGGATATTTGCTATGGAAAACAGGGAACCAAGCGCCACCGTTGGCAACAAAATGAGTATCCCATTTCTCACGATTAGTCCAACGCGTGGGCCAAGCCTAATCTTCCAAAAGCTAAACCGCACCCTGTGATTACTCAAACTCTCATTAATCAATGAACTTGTGGGTATGGGAAGAAATTCAAAGTTACGTTGAGATTCAGTGACGGAACGCCCCCAAACAGCTTTTGCAATCCACAAAAGTGCATGACGCATAAAACCGCCCTTTGCGGGCTCTGAGAGCAGTTCTAAGGTGCGTCGTCTGACTCTATCTTCTACTTGGCTCATGATTGCGCGACGATAGAGGCGACCAAACCAACACGAAATGAAATATGCGGAAATGAAGAACGAAATCAGAATAGCAATATAAAAATCGACAACAATCGATGACCTACTTAGAGATAGTGCGTATTTCACTCCCAGCGTAGAAAAAACGGTCCAAGCAAATGGCCAGAATTGAAATACTCTCGAAGACTGAATTTTGCCGGACACAAATCCGGAAATCCGCCTTATATCGGAAATGGTTTGAGTATTGCAAACATCTAATTCAAACATCGATAGTCGTTCGCCAATACGTCGAGTTGCGTTGAAAAGTTCCTTGAATTTACCTTTCAATTGATCCCGATTATTATCGTTACGGCGACGCCATTTCGGAACTTCCGCCTCCAACGATGATAAATTTTTTGTAAAATCAACAAATTCGTTTATTTCTGTGTGTAAATTGTCTACGGGAATATTAGGATCGCTTTCTTTGTAGTGCCTAAAAACTAAGTCGACTTGTGTTTCGCCCAACTTACGGGCCCTCTTTGCCGCGCGCTCAAAAAACTTGTTCAATCGGAGGAGGTACGTCGAGGTGTCCATTTCCTCGGCAATGCGTCGGGAGGTAAGATGATCGAGTAGTTCCTGAATTCTGTGCTCAAGTTCATCGCTACAGATTTCAACCATTTCAATCTGTCGGGTGTGCAGTCGTCGATCATCTGCTCGGACGTCTCTATATCGAAATTTTAGGAATCCAGCAGCGCTCACGCTTTGAGACGGGAGAAAAATGCTGTGGGAGGAATTGTTGTCGGAGTCCTCGACATGCTGATCAGATTTTGTACTGACATTCGGTCTCGTTAGTGCATTATCTAGTGCTGTAAACGAACTTTCATCTATTTCTTCATACTTCGAAATGAGCATCTCAAAAATTTCTGATAGATTGTCAATGTGATCCTGAATATTAAGATTGTTGGCAAAAATCTTCTTTTCTTTTTCAGAGCGTGAGGCTTCAAGCGCGTTTTTTTGATCATTTACGCGTTGCAAATTTTGATCGACGTGTTCCAGTTGATGATTCAGTGTTGCGTCATTATCAATGTTCGCGGGAGAACCAACTCGTGAATGGTCATCGATTTTATTTTCTTCAGTTATCGCAGAAAGCTTGTGCTGGATGTCGGATTTTTGTTTTTCGAGCTGACGTGCGTCCTTTACGCAATTAGATTTTTCTGCGTTAATGTCATGAATGGAATTCTGTAGCACGAAATTTTCAATTTCCAATTTTCTAATTGAATTTGCATGGTACTTATATAGTTCTTTGGTTGTTTCGAAGTTTGTTGACTCCGACATATCAAACTCCTGTGAGTATAAAATCACGGGCCCGTTTTAGTCCGGCTAGGTACAATTCTTCTTTTTCAGTGTCCGACATGGTGAAGTTGAGCCAATTGGCCAATCCAGTGTCAATTTTGATCAGTTTTTTGTTTTCGTGTTGAGGATTCTTTGTCATTCGCCTGTGTGCGTCTCGGTCTCTCTGAAGGCGTACGGCGTTCAGCACGGCCGCAGAATCCGAAATGAGCGCGCGGACACTGTTTCGGTTTGTTATGGAAATTGTTGATTTAGAAGATACAAGTGGAACGGAGATGGTGGCGATTTCTTCGGGCATGGACTCAACGATTTCATCTGTCGGAAGGTTGGAGAACAATCCTCCGTCCAAAAACGTTAAGCGGCGGAGCTCTTCCATCTCCCAGGCATCGCGATCCGAAACGAATGGCGACATGTTTTTGGCGACAAAGTCGGGCCACGTCTTTCTGTTTGTCTGCATGACACACGGTTCGAAGAACAAGGGAATTGACATAGACATTCTCACTAAACGAGCAGGGCTGATCTGTAGGTATTCTTCGTCGAGCAAATAGAGGTCGTGTGGCAGGCTGAATTTCGTCCCCGTTGGCATTGCCATTGCGATCATTTTTAGAATATCTGGTTTTTTAGGGGTAAATGTCTTGCAATTCGCGAACGGGTTTTGAAATTGATTGTTGGCTCTTCCCTCGTTTGCGGCTTTTGGCGAGTTTTTTTCCTTAGACGCGTTTTCAACGTCGCTGTCGATCAAATCTTGGGTTATTTGCGCCATGAGGTCGAACAGTCGACCGGTTGTGTCGAGTTTGTATTCGCTCAGCTTACCGTTCATCCAAAGTTCAAATGCCAGTCCGCTGTTCAAACCACGAGCGGTTAATAGGCGGTATGCAGCGGAGATCAGGCCGTCCCAGTAAAGCGGTTTGGCATAGCTTCGGCCCGCAACAATGCGTTTTATCAGCCTTCGAATGTTTCGGGGTCCGTCAACAAATGTGTCCATAGGCACATCGCTAACGAGTTCGGTCAATTCGTCGCCGACGGTATTTGTGATATCGTTACCGCGCAGACCAAAGGCGCCGACTGCTACAATCGCCCCAGCCGATGTCCCGGCGATAGCGGGAAATCGATAGCCTGCTAATTCCAGGCCTGTGATAAATCCCGCATGGGCGAGACCCAAGGTTCCGCCACCTTGCAAGATGAGGTTGGCTAGGTAGTATCCGCCAGCGCATTCATCGTCTTTTGAATTCGTATATTTTAGGCGATATTTTGCGCTATTTCTTCCCTTGTAAATTTTCCATTTAGAGAAATTCGCGTGCAGATTGGTAATATTGGCGTTAGGTGAATGCGCTGAGATTTCTTCGCGGACTCTAAGGACTTCGTCTGTATTTCCGACATCTAGCGGCATACTTTGAGGCTCTAAAATCTGGTAAAGTCAATGCGAATTTTCGTATCGAGGTGCTATGGATCACCCGATTACTAAGGAATGCGTCCGATACTGACTCGTTTTTTTTTGTTTCGCAACTGATTGATCGATCCCTATCGATAACAAAGGTTCAAATCGCAACGGTCGTTCCAAAAGTGCGGTCACCTAGTACAGCTGTACTAGCTGTGCCGATTGTCGGACCAGAACGACTATGAAAGCCTGCCTTTTCAACTATTCGGTCTGGCACCCTTCTTAATCCAAAAAACCGTGTCGGGCCGGCAAACAGGAGGCGGCTTGCGATGGGCGTGGTCTTTGGTACGGGTGGCGATGACTCCCTAAACGGTTCCGATAGGTCCGATCTGATTGTCAGCGGGCGTGGCGACGACACGATCGCGGCGGGAGCCGGTCATGATTTGGTTTATGCCGGCAGTGGAAACGACGTCGTCGACGGTGGCGATGGTTGGGATTTGCTATTTGGCGGCAGCGGCGATGACGAAATCGATGGCGGCGCCGGAAACGATTTGCTGGTCGGCGGCCGGGGCGATGACACGCTGATCGGTGGGGCCGGCAACGACAAGCTGATCGGCGGGCGGGGAAACGATCTGTTCGTCTTCCTTGCCGGGTTCGGGACCGACCGCATCATCGACTTTCGAGCCGGCGCCGGGTCGCCGGACAGGATCCTGTTTCGCGACACCGAGGCGTCAGATTTCACCGATGTGCTGTCGTTGGCCAGCAACGTCGGCAACAGTGTGCACATCAGTTTCGGCAACGGCGACAAGCTGATCCTGAAGAACCTGTCGGTTGCTGACTTGCATGCCGACGATTTCCTGTTCGAGACGACCAGCGCCGGGCTGTTCACCAGCAATGACGATACGGTCGATTTCAACGCGGTGACGGCTGGCGATTACATCGAAGGAAGCCAGTACGACGCGCTGGATGGAAATGACGTCGTTACGCTGGCGGCCGATGCCGCCGCCGCCGCCAATGCGGGATACGTCGTCGGGACGGTTTTTGACGCCGGCCTAGGCAATGACGAGGTCATTGGCGGTTCTCTCGATGACGAAATCAACGGTGGCGATGGCGATGACACCCTCTCGGGCGGCAGCGGGGATGACACGCTGAACGGCGGGGCCGGGAACGATTTTCTGGAACTGGGCGAGGTAAGCGCCGGCGATCTGGTCGATGGCGGTACCGATTTCGACACGCTGGTTATCCAAAGCGGCGATGACGCCGAAATCAGCCTGTTGAGTGGTGCCGGATCCATTGGCGGCGGTCCAACTTTCCAACTGTTGAATATCGAGGCGCTGGTTGGCGGTGGCGGCGATGACACGCTCACGGGGGATGAGGATGACAATCTTCTTGATGGCGGCGAAGGCAACGATCAGCTGGCGGGCCGAGGTGGAGACGACACGCTGACAGGCGGAATCGGAAATGACTTGCTGTTTGCCGGAACCGGCGTTGACCAAGGGTTTGGCGGCGAGGGAAGCGATCTATTCGCCATCGACGATCTGAACGGCGACACCGCCGACGGTGGTGACGGCTTGGACAATGTCTTGTTCAACTTCTCGCAGAGCGTGAATTTCGATCTCGTGACAGGTGCGGCAAGCCTGGTCGGGGGCGGTGGAAGCGGCACTTTTGCGAATTTCGAGGGCGCCAACATCTTTGGCGCGGGTGGGGCGACGGTCAGCGGGTCCGATACATCCAATAACTTCTTTGTTCGCGGGACGGGCAATACGATTTCGCTGCTCGATGGTAACGACAATATCGACATGAATGCAGGCGGGAACTTCATCGACGGTGGGGCCGGGACTTTCGACTCCATGCGCTTCAATCTCGCCAACGACGTTATGGTTGACCTGGCTGCCGGGACACACAGCGTACTGGGCCTGGCCGGGACAGTGACAGGGATCGAAGTGGTCCGCACCGGTGCAGGCAATGACAACATCACGGGCAGTGCCAACGGTGACCGGATCGAAGTCGGCACGGGCAATGACACGGTCAATGCCGGTGATGGCGATGACGGCATCTTCATCGCCGACGGCGGGGATGTGATAGATGGCGGAGACGATCTGAACGATACGCTTTTCGTTTCTACAACGTCCGACACAAACATCGATATCGGCGCCGGCACGCTCGACATCGTCGGTGATGCCCTGGGGACAACGTCGATAACCGGGATTGAAAACATCCAGGGTGGATCGGGCAACGACAACATCGTTGGAAGTGCCGGTCGCGATAACCTAATTGGTAATGCCGGTGATGATACGTTGACCAGTGGCGACGTCACCACGGGTTTGACCGATGCGCTCAATGCCGGCGCCGGCAATGATCACCTGATCATCAATGGCCCCTCCGTTCAGGCGGGCGGCGGTAGCGGTACGGACATTTTCGAGTTCATTGACTATAGCGGTACGGGAACTGGGACGCAGTTCGCTCAGCTATTCGATGTGAACCCAGGCGAGGGTGACCGCATCGATCTGACTGACTGGGGTGCCACGGAAGCCGACATCCTGGCTGGCTACAACGATCTGGGGGCTGATAGCCAAGTGACGATCGGCAACCTAACCATCCTCATTCGCGGGATCGATAACACGGAATTCGACACCGGCTTTTTTGATTTTGTGTAGGAGCGGGCGCCTCCTGCCGTAGGGCGGCGGTCTTGGGTGTTTATGCGCATAGTCACCCGAGGCGCCGCCCTCTTTTTTTTAAGCCAGGTTGTTATGCATCCGCAGCGACCATAGGAGCGTCAGGGGCAGGGGGGTCCAGATGCCTGTGCGCACCCCGGCTTCGCGCAGCATGCGCGCGGTCCAGGTGTTGCAGCCATACAGAGCTGTGAACCAGCCGCGCGCCGCAAAGAAGGCATCGTTCGGGGTATAGCCAGCGCCTTCGATGAGTTGCGCGCCCGCCCCGTCTTTCCCAGGGAGGAAGGTGCCGGCGATCGAAGACAACAATCGGTCGTACTGGCCGGGTGTCAAGTCGATCGCCAGGACCTGTGGCGAGTCAGCGTTGACCGAACCGATGCGTATGACATGCATGACTGTCTCACGGTCTAGTGTGAGTGCCGTCAGCAAGGGCCCCAGTTTCAGTTCCGACCAGGTTGGCGTGTTGATGTAGAAGGCGCGGGAGCCCCAGCCGAACACGACCCAGTTGGCTCCCGGATAAGCGAGATCGAACCCGGCTTCAGCAAGAAATCCGAACTTTGCCAGAAGCCGGCCGTCAACTGGAAGCGCAATGTCGCTGTGGATGGCATTTGAAACCACATAGATGGTTTGTATTGTATCGGGATCGGCGGACGGGCTGGCCGGGTTTTTCGGAATGAGGGCACCGGCGGTTGCCAGCAGAACGGCAAGCACCAATACAAGGATCAGAGCCTTAGCCGAGCCGCGCAGAATGGCCGAAACCTTGTTCACCTGGAGACTACCGCTCGGCGAGAGGAAGTCGGCCTGTGGGAACGCTGTCCCTAGCCGAGTTGTGAATTGGCGACTTGCCTTTCATCGGCGGTCAGATCCCGCCAAACGCCGTCCTCGAGCAGCTCCAGCGGTTGGAAGCGGGCCTTGTAGGCCATCTTGCGCGAACCGGCGATCCAGTAGCCGAGATAGACATGGTCCAGGCCGCGCCGCAGCGTTTCGTCGACCAGCCGCATGATCATGTAGGTACCCAGGCTGCGCTTCTGGTCGGCAGGATCGAAAAAGCTGTAAACGGCGGAAAATCCATCGCTCAGCCGGTCGGCCAGCATGACACCGATCAAGCGGTCGTCGCCCGGATCACGGAGTTCAAGGATCTCGGCACTTTCGGCGCCATCCTCGACCATGGCGGCAAAGTCACCCTCGCTCATCCGGGCCATTTCGGAGTCCGCGTGTCGATCAGCCTGATAGCGGCTGAACAGGTCAAACTGTTCATTGGTCGGCGTCGGCGCCCGGGCAACCAACCTGAGTTCGCCATTGAGGCGTTCCAGCCGCCGCATGGTTCGGCCGGGTACAAACCGGTTGGCCGGAATGCGCACGGGCTTGCATGCAGAGCATCCGGGGCAGACCGGGCGATAAATGATGTCATGGCTGCGCCGGAATCCGGCTTGGGACAGGACCGAATTGAGCGTGGCGGCTTGGGGGCCGGACAGGCGCGTAAACAGTTTGCGCTCGATACGACCCTCCAAATAGGCGCAGGGCAGGGGGCCGGAACGGAAGAACGGGTGCAGCCCGCTCAAAGGTGACTTGATAATCGACATCGATGCTGGGCGCCGGCCCCTTTTTGTTAAGCGCTTTGCGACTGGTCCTGACTCGCAGTCCCAGTGTAACCAAAAAACGACTTTGCGATACGGTCAGTTACAATTGCGAGTTCCTGTTGCAGCTTGTCCAGGAATTCATGCAACCCTGACGAGATCGCGTCGTCGATGGTGTGAGAAGCTAAAAGGCTTTGAATTTCATCGAGTTGTTCCAAGGCGCCGTTGCCGCCTCTTAAGCGATAGCGAGACTGCAGCATGGATAGAAGTTGAGCCACCTGCCGCACGCAGGTGGTGGGCGAACGCGGAAAAAAGCCATCGAACAGAAGGAAATCGGCCACCCGATCGGGCGCCATGCCGCGCGGATGGCGTCGGCGAAAGGCGTGGTAGCCGGCGGCCGAGCGCAAGACGGCGTTCCATTGGCTGGCATCGATGTAGGACCCAACATCCTGGGGCGAGGGCAGCAGGATATGGTACTTCACATCGACCAGACGCGTGGTCTGATCAGCCCGCTCGATGGACCGGCCGATGTGATAGAAAAGCCAGCCTTGGTCGCGGTAGAAGGTGCCCTCGACGATGCCGGTATGGCTTTGGCAGGACTCCTTCACCCAGCGGCAGAAGGCGTTGAGTTTGGGCAGGGAAACGTCGGCCCAGGTCATGCCGATGAGGTGATTGTGGAAGCGGTTGATCTGGCTCCACATTTCCGTGCTGATCAGGGGGCGGACGGTCCGCGCGTTTTCCCGCGCTGCCTTCACTGACCAGATGATGGAGGTCGGGTTGGTGGAATCGAGCGTGTAGAACCGAATGACGGATTCGGCGGCGGAATCATCGTCTTTCAACGTAAAGCGATCCGCATCGGCGTTGAGCTGGACAATCGATGTCCAACTTTCGGCCGAATGATCGTCGCGCGCGAAGGTTTCGTTCACATCCAGGATCCGCGCCAGGTTTTCCGCCCGTTCGATATACCGACCCAGCCAGAAAGCGGCCTCGGCATAGCGCGACAGCAGGGTTTGTGAGCCGTGGCTGTTCTGGTTCATCCCAGCACCCATGTGTCTTTCGATCCCCCGCCTTGGGAAGAGTTCACCACGATGGCGCCCTTGCGCAGGGCAACCCGCGTCAGGCCGCCGGGCAGGACCCAGGTATCCTTGCCGGTGACAGCGAAGGGGCGCAGGTCGACATGGCGCGGGGCGACGCCCTCGTCCGTTAAGGTGGGACTGACGGACAGGCTGACCAGGGGCTGGCTGATATAGTTGGCTGGGTCGTCAATCAACTTGTCGCGGCATTCGGCAAGCTGGGCCTTGCTGGCCTTGGGGCCGATGGTGATGCCATAGCCGCCGGCTTCGCCGACCGGTTTGATCACCAGCTCGTCGAGATGATCGAGCGTGTATTTCAGTCCCTCCTCCTCACGGCAGATATTGGTGGGAACGCTGTCAATTATGGGGTCCTGATCGAGGTAGTAGCGGATCACCCGAGGCATGTAGGCGTAGACCGCCTTGTCGTCGGCCACGCCGGTGCCGATGGCGTTCGCCAGGCCGACATTGCCCTTTGCCACCGCGCCCAGCAGGCCGGGCACGCCCAGCATGCTGTCTGGCCGGAAGGCCTTGGGATCCAGGAAATCATCGTCGATGCGGCGATAGATCGCATGCACGGGGGACAGGCCGCCAGTTGTGCGCATATAGACCTTGTCATCCTCGACGATCAGATCGCGCCCCTCGACCAGGGGAGCGCCCATTTCGCGGGCGAGGAAGACATGTTCGAAATAGGCCGAGTTGTAGGTGCCCGGCGATAACAGGACGACACGGGGATCATCCACGCCCTCGGGGGCGATTTCGGCCAGCGCCTCCTGCAGTTTTGCGCCGTAGGTTTCGACCGGGGCGATGGGCAGGTTGCGCATCAATTCGGGCAGGATGCGGCGCATCATTTGCCGGTTTTCCACCACATAGGACACGCCCGACGGGCAGCGGCAATTATCCTCCAGCACACGGAAGGTGCCTTCCGCGTCGCGGACCAGATCGACGCCGAGAATGTTGACATAGCTGTCGTGGGGAACCTTCAGCCCCTCGACCGCCTGGCAGAAGTTGGAATTGCCCAGGACCAGGTCGGTTGGGATGATGCCGTCCTTGAGAATTTTTTGATCGTTGTAGATGTCTTTGAGGAACAGGTTCAGGGCCTGGACACGCTGGGCGATGCCGCGCTGGAGCTGGTCGAACTCGTCGGAGGTGATGATGCGGGGAATGAGATCGAAGGGCAGAATCCGGTCAATGGCCTTCTGATCGGAATAGATCAGGAAGGTGATGCCGAGATTGTACAGCTCCCGCTCGGCATCCTGGGACCGGCTTTCGAGGTCGTCGAGGCTGAAGCCCGACAATCTTTTGATGACATCGCCGACCCGCCGATCCCCCTGACCAGGCGCGCCGTACAGCTCGTCAAAAAAACCGCCGGACCGATAGCTCTCAAAATTGGTCAGCGGGCTCTGCGCCCCCTCCATATGCTCCCCCAAAAATCTATTTTGTTTCTTCGATGTTAACGGAAGCATGTCCCATGCCAACCAAATGTGCAATGAGATCGCAATGGACGCGAACAACCCAGCGGCGGTGAGGAACATGCTGACGGAAAAGGACCAGCCCGGTCCAACAGGCGAACATCAAGAGGCCCGTCCGGTCGATGCCTCGAGTTTCCGCCAGGCGTTGTCTCGGTTTGCCACCGGCGTAACGGTGATTACAGGGCGGGCGGGTGACGGCAAGCGCGTGGGCGTGACCGTCAGCGCCTTTTGCTCGCTTTCGCTGGAACCGCCGCTGGTTCTGTTCTGTCTAACCCACGGATCGGAAACGCTGGCGGCGGTGCGAGAGACGGGGCGTTGCCTGATTAATGTGCTGGCCGAACATCAGGAACCGGTCTCGCGGACCTTCGCCGCCCAATCGGTCGATTGGGGCCAAGCGGATTTTCGTGAAGACCCCGGCGGCTTGCCTCGGCTGGCGGAGTGCCTTGCTCATATCGAGGGAACGGTCGAGACGGTTCATCAGGGCGGCGACCATGCGATCGTCGTCGTTCTGGTAACGAGCGTCACGACGATCGAGGGCCGGCCGCTGGTCCACCACCGCAGCGCCTATTCCCGGCTAGTCGATATCGGGCCGCAAGGTGAAGAGGCCTAGCCCGGACTGGGACAGGTCCTCCGGAGAGCCGGACAGCAGAACGCTCTCACCATCGCGCCATTGATCAACCATCGAGCCGTAATAGGCCGACAGCGGGTTGCCCGACGGGCCCGTGGCGATGATGAAGCGGGACTGGTCGAGATTCGCCAGGTCATAGACCGCGCGAAACCCGGCCCCATGGGTGTGGCGGAAGGGGGCCTCGTCATTCCAGACCGGCGTGTCGCCCCGGTTGAGGGTGAAGGGTCCCCCATCGGTGGCGCGGGAGAGGTCGCCGAGCCAGCCAAGCATGGGAATGCGCGAAAAGAGCGGATGGGCGAGGGCGGCGACATGCTCGTTCCCCCAGCGCCAGTCGGACCGGTTGGAGCCATGGCTTTCCTCCAGGCGCAGCAGCGTGTGGCGCAGGGACAGGCGCAACGCGTCGTGGCAGGTCTCCTGCGCCTCGGTCTGGGTATCGTCACACCAGCCCTGATAGTCGGTGAGCACGGCACGGATGACGGACGGGCGTAGGGCCTGGTAGCGGTCAATGGCCTCGCCTAGCTCGTCCTCGAACAGCACGCGAGTCAGCTCCCGAAACCAATGGACGAAAACCAGAGGTTCGGACCGGTCGCGGTCCATCGAGCCGTCCCACAGGCGCAAATCGGCGAACAGGTCGGCCTCGACAGGATCCTGGGGGTTGATGGCCATCATCAACGGCAGCAGGTCCAGCGCCGCCAGCGAGACGGTGTCGGCTTGGGCCGAGAGGCTGTCGGCCAGGGCGTGGTCTTCGATCGGGCCGATCAGCTGTTCAAGGCGCTGTTGTCGGTAACTTTCCTCAAAGCCGCTGGCCAGCCAATGGGGATAGCCAGGAGGGGAGGGATCACTGTTGGCATTGCCAATCCAGCCTTTGGCCGGACGGTGATCGGCCGGCATGTCGTCCTTGGCGATGTAGTCGCGCCAAGGGCCGCGTTGGGCCGGTGCCATGCCGTCGCCGGGCAGGCGTTTGGGAATGTTGCCGATGACGGCAAAAGCGATGCGGCCTTCGACATCGGCATAGGCCAGATTCACCGGTGGCGCGACCCAGTCGGCGACGGCCTGCTGAACCTCCGGCCAATCCGCGGCGTGGTTGATGGCGAACAGGCTGGCCGAAGTCGGGTCTTCGGCAACCAGCGCTGTGAAGGCCAGGACTATGGCCTTGCCCTCGTCCGCCAGGCCGTCGACGGAGTCGAGCAGGTCGGAGATAATCGGGCCGAAGGGCGTGTCCCTGACCGTCAGCGCAACCGCGTCGCCGCCGCGAACGTCGATCCGTTCCACGCGGCTGGTCACCGGGCTGGGCCCGTCCGGGGTGTGGACAACCGTCGCATCCTCGGAATCAAGGCCGACGATCAGCAGATCCTGAACATCGGCCCCGGTATTCGTGATGCCCCAGGCGATATGCCGGTTGTGGCCCAAGACCATAAACGGAACGCCAGGCACCGTGGCACCGCGAACCGCCAGCTTGGGCGACTCGATGCGGGCGAGATACCAGGGGATCGGGACGCTCAAGCCCAGATGGGGGTCGTTGGCGAGAATGGCGCCGCCGGTTGCGGTGCGTTCCGGGCCAATGGCCCAGACATTCGAGGCGGACGCTCTGTCGAAGCCCGGCCCGAGGAGATCCAAGAAGGCGCGCGCCTGCTGTCCTGACAAGGTTGGCGAAGGGGCTGCGGATGTTTGGGCCTGCGCGGCACGCTGTTCTTCGGTCTGACCGATTCCGGACGGCAGAAGCTGGTCGACCGATTTCGGCGGCAAGATCTCAGCCAGGCGGGCGCGCAGGATTTCTTGCCGCATGTCACCGGCAAGCTGCCAGGCCATCAGCTTGCCCCAGGCGAGGCTGTCCGCCGGTTGCCATTCTTCAGGCCGGTAGCGCAGGGCCAGAAACTCGGGCGGCAGGGACTGTTCGCCATGGTCCAGCCAGGCATTGACGCCGGCAGCATAGGCATCCAGCGCATTCCTGACCGCCGGCGTAACCTGTTCGGCCGCCTGACCGGCCAAGGCATGCAGCCCGAGGGTTCGCATCAGCTTGTCGGTCGACAGGGCCGGCTCGCCGAAGATTTCAGACAGCCGGCCGGCAGCCAGGCGCCGCATCAGATCCATCTGCCACAGCCGGTCGCCGGCATGAACGAAACCAAGGGCGTAGTAGGCATCCAGTTCCCGGGCCGCGAAGATGTGCGGCACGGCGTTGGCATCGCGGATGATGTTGACCGGCGCTTCGATGCCCGGAACCCGCAAGCTGCCCCGAAAATCGGGCAAGGAGCCGCGCAACCAAAGACCCAGCGCGATAGCGACCACTATTAGCAAGGCCGCCAAAGACAACAGGACGGCACGGATACGGATTCTCATGGACAAAACGGTGCGGTCCCCGATGATCGGACATTGGCCGAATGGCGTCCGACACTTACCCGCCTGACCATCGACCTACCAGACCGAATTAACCAGACGAGATCAGCGAGCTGTCATGCGCAAACGCAGCGTCACCTGCCTGAACGCGGCCGGATCCCACGAGATGGCCTATATGGAATGGGGTCCGGTGCGTGCCGAAAGGACCGTGCTGTGCGTTCATGGCCTGACCCGCAACGGCCGCGACTTCGACCCGTTGGCCATGGCGCTGGCCGAAAAGGGTTGGCGGGTGGTGTGCCCGGACGTCGTGGGCCGCGGCCGCAGTGACTGGCTATCCAATGGCATGCTGTACGGCTATCCGCAGTACCTGGCCGACCTCAATACGCTGTTGGCGCGGCTGGATTGCGGTCCGGTGGATTGGATCGGCACGTCGATGGGTGGGCTGATCGGCATGCTCTTGGCCGGACAACAGAAGGCGGCGATCCGCAGCCTTGTGATGAACGATGTCGGCCCGTTGGTGCCGGCGGAGGCGCTCAAGCGCATAGGAGCCTATGTCGGCCAGGAACATCGGTTTGAAACAATCGCGGAGGTGGAGGCTCATTTGCGGCTGATCCACGCGCCATTCGGCGATCTGACCGATGGTCAGTGGGTCCACCTGGCCCGCCACACCGCCCGGTCGCTCGATGATGGCGGGTTCGGGTTGGCCTACGATCCGGCGATTGCGGCGCCGTTCAAGACCCCGATCACGGCCGATATCGATCTGTGGGGGGAGTGGGACAAGGTCGGCTGCCCCGTTCTGGTGGTGCGAGGCGAATCCTCCGATCTTTTGCTGGCTGAAACAGCCGAACGCATGGCGACGCGAGCGGCTCCAACCAGGATCGTTACGATGGCTGGGTGCGGCCATGCGCCTGCGCTGATGAGCCAGGATCAGATTGAACCGGTCGTCTCCTGGATCGAGGCAATCGAGCCGGTTGGGGCAAATCGGGACTTTGCCAAGACGCTCGAACCGTTTCAGGAGGAATGGCCTTGGCTGGGGGGCGACCTGCAGACCATCCGCAACAGGCTGCGCCGGGTCGGGGCGGAGCGTCTCGCCGGGGCCAACCGCTTGGAATTCGAGATGCTGGACGGTAGCGGCGACCGGCTGGTCGGGGCGCTTTCACAGCCGCCCGGCGGTGGGAAGGATCGACCGCTGGCCCTGCTCATTCACGGCCTGACCGGGTGTGAGGACAGCCGCTATGTGCTCGACCAGGCCTTGCATCTGCTGGATCGCGGGATGCCCGTGCTGCGGCTCAACCTGCGTGGGGCGGGCCCGGCACGAAAACTCTGCCGGTTTCAGTACCATGCCGGCCGGTCGGAAGATATTCGCGCTGTAATCGATTTATTGGATCCAAGTTTGGTGCGCAACGGCGTGGTCGCGGTCGGCTTCTCGCTGGGGGGCAACACACTGCTGAAAATGCTGGGTGAGGATGCCGCTGATTGCCCGCTAACGGCCGCCGTGTCGATTTGCGCCCCGTTCGACTTGGCCGCCGCGCAGCGGCGTATCATGCAGCCGCGAAACTGGCTGTATCACCGGTTCTTCATCAAGCGCATGAAGAACGAAGCCCTGGAGCCGATCAGCGAAGTGAGTGCCGAGGACAGAGAGCGAATTGTGTCAGCCCGGACGGTTTTCGACTTCGACAATCAGTTCGTCGCGCCGCGCAACGGGTTTGGCACCGCGGAAAACTACTATGAGACGAATTCAGCCGAACACTATCTCGGCCGCATCGCCTGCCCGACGCTGCTGATCGCGGCAAACAACGATCCGATCATCCCGATCGAGATGTACAGGCGCCAGCGATGGGGTGAAAACCCAGTGTTGGTGCCAGTGCTGAGCGAGAAGGGAGGGCATTGCGGGTATCATGCGCGCGGGATGGGGCAGACCTGGGCGGACGATGTGACAGCGCGGTTTCTGATTGGGGACTAGAGGGTTCGCCACAATCGGCATCGGGTTGCGCGGCTGACGGGCCCTTGGATGCCTTGAGAACCAGGAAACTGACCTGCCTCAAGAGGTGTGGAAGGTATCGACGGTCCTTGGGCAAAGCGACAGCCCTTGACCAAAACAAGCGTCAGCGCCAACCACCTTGTTGCCAGACTGACTAAAAATGGCAACTAAGTTGCCATAACAATATTCATGAATTCATGCAGGATATTGTATTGACCATGAATGGTGATTTGATTAATAATCTAATTAGTTTGATTATGAGTTTTTTTCACAAAGATCGGGATTCGGAATTTTACTGATATCCCTTGAATTTATTTAGATAAATTTATGGAGGCCGCTATGGCAGAGAGGCATAGTAAGATTATTGTCGTCAGCGATGATTTTTCAGCCAAACAAGTCGCCGAGGACACGGTTGCGTCGGCAGTGAAATCTTCCAACGTCGTAGACTCGGTTAGTGCAATGGCTGGCACGGACATTCCGGATCCATCATCTGTGTTGTTCGAGGACACCTTGAACTTTGTTCAGGCTGAACTCACGGATGCTGAAGCAAAGCGATTGGAAGATAAACCTGGGGTTTTGGCTGTCGAAGACGATGAAGTCGTCTTTGCGTTTGGCAATGGCCCGGGTGGCGTCGGACCTGAGGGTGACGCTGACGTCGATGATCTGTTCGACGAAGATCCGGAAGCCGAGGCCGATCTTGACTCGATGCAAGAGGAAATACTCGAGGCCTACGTCGACGACACAGAGTACACCGCCGAAGATGCAGCTTTCGCGGCACAATATGAACCAAAGGGTTTCGACAACGTCGACTTCGACGACGAAGGCAGGGTGTTTGATCTCGATGTTGACGAGGCAGTAAGGGCCGAGGCGGCAGGCATCCCGCGCGACAAACTCTTTGAACTCGCCAAATGCGTGATCAAGTGCGCGATTGATGTCTTCGACGGAAAAGTGAATGAGGTGAGCGATGACAAGATTAGCGAGCTGCTCGCACAATCAGGGTTGCCCGCTTCTTCCGACGCAGTTGCCGCTACGCGTGATTACATCACCTGCGGACTAAGGATCATCTATGCCCCACATGCCTGGCGGTACAGCCTAGGTGCCGGCGTGCGCGTAGCGGTCGTGGATACCGGCATTGCCATGCGGCATAACGACCTGAGGGTCCGCGGCGGCGTTAGCTTCGTACCCGGCGTAGGGTCGTGGAATGACGATCAAGGTCATGGAACCCATGTGGCAGGAACGATTGCCGCATTGGCAAACGGTCGTGGCGTGATTGGGGTTGCCCCTCGGGCGTCTCTGTATGCAGTGAAGGTGCTTGATCGAGCTGGACGTGGCAGAACCAGCTGGATCTTGAACGGTCTTGCATGGTGCCTGCGACGCAGGATGCATGTCGTCAACCTGAGCCTTGGTTCACCAGCAACTACCCATGACCCTTCGAATTACAGTCGGGCCTACGAAGCTGCCGGCGGTCGGTTGAGGAGAGCAGGGATCCTGCCTGTTGCAGCGGCCGGAAATTCGGGCAGAACCAGCCGGCCATTCGTCGGAAATCCCGCACGCTGTCCTTCGTTTATGGCTGTCTCAGCCGTTGACTGCGCGCGCCGACGGGCTGCGTTTTCCAGTTATGGTCCCCAGGTGGAAATTTGCGCTCCGGGCGTTGATGTTTGGTCGACCTATCCGCCGAACGGTTATCGGAAGCTCAACGGTACGAGCATGGCCTGTCCCCATGTTGCGGGGGTCGCAGCGTTGGTGAAACAGCGCCGTCCGACCTGGTCGGGATCGGCTATCCGCGTCCATTTGATGCGAACGGCGATCGATTTGGGATCGCCGGGTCGCGATCCGCTATTTGGGTATGGACAAGTGAATGCCTATCGAGCCGTTCGATAATCACAAGCGTAGATGAGTGAGTGGCCAGATTGCCTTCTCGTGGTTTTTGGGGGCAATCTGGCTATCTCAATGTTAATCTAAGTGTAAGAGTGATTGCCGTGTTGAACGGGAGTGTTGGAACTATCAAATGACTGTCAGACAGATCACGGGACTGGTGGCGATTTCATCGGTCATTGGTTTTACGGCAATGGCAGGGGGCGATCCGATGACTGACGTTCAACCACTATTGTTGGAAAAGCTGCAAGAAGCAGGCACATCGCCCGTTCCCGTACTGCTTGTCTGTGAGGACAACTGCCAACTGGCTGAGAAAGCGCTTGCCCAAACTGGTGTTAAAATTACCGGAAAGGACAGCGCTTCACTTGGTATTTTGAATGCGGAAATAACGTCAGAACAATTGCAGTCAGTGCAGTCTCTTACTGGCATTACTGCCGTCGAGTTTGACGAAGAGGCGCAAATTTTCAGCCAGTGACCCTTGCGCGATCATCGGCAGAATAGTTCGATGCCAGAATTCATGTTTTCAGATTAGTTGGCAAAGACGAACCACGACTAGTCGCATGTTTTTTCGGTGCCATCAGCGCTGATCGGCGACTAGACGCCGGACCGATAGAGATCAGTCGTTCAATAGTTCCGCCGCTTCAAATGCGCCGTAGGTGAGAATCCCATCGCAGCCTGCACGCTTGAAGGCCATGAGCGTTTCTAGCAGGCAGGCATCGTAGTCTAGGCTGCCAGCTTTGGCCGCAGCCTTGAGCATCGCGTATTCGCCGCTGACGTGATAGGCGAAGGTCGGTACGCCGAACTCCTGGCGGACGGATCGGATGATGTCCAGGTATGGCAGGCCTGGCTTGACCATCACCATGTCGGCACCTTCAGCCAAATCGAGAGCGACCTCACGCAGGGCTTCGGCGCTGTTGGCGGGGTTCATCTGGTAGGTTTTCTTGTCACCCGTCAGGGCCTTGCGGCTGCCTACCGCGCTGCGGAACGGGCCGTAGAAGGACGAGGCATATTTGGCGGAATAGGCCATGATCGCCACGTCCTGACGGCCCGCTTCGTCCAAGGCCTGTCGGATGGCGCCCACCCTGCCGTCCATCATGTCCGAGGGGGCGATGACATCGGCGCCGGCTTGGGCCGCCAGGAGCGCCATTTCCGTCAGGCGCTCGATGGTGGCGTCGTTAACGATCTCGCCATCGCGCAGCAGGCCGTCATGCCCGTGGGTCGTGTACGGATCGAGGGCGGCATCGGTCATGATGCCGATATCGGGCACCGCCGCTTTCACGGCGGCGATGGCACGGCAGACCAGGTTATCCGGTTTGACGGCTTCATCTCCGTCCGGAGATTTCCGGTCGTCGGGAACATACGGAAACAGGGCGATGACCGGGATCCCGAGTTGGCTCGCCTGTTTTGCCGCATCGATCAGATGGGGGATCGGCAAGCGCCGGACACCGAACAAGCCGTCGACCGCTTCGGGTTCGCCGCCGCCATCGGCAACGAACAGGGGCCAGATCAGGTCATCGATCGTTAGGACATTTTCGGCAACCATGCGCCTTAGCCAAGCGGTGCGGCGCGTGCGCCTCAATCGCGTGGTCGGGAACTGTCCAGGAAAGTCAGCCATTTCGTCGAACCCAGGTCACGGGGAATGTCACATAGATCAATATTATAGAGGATAAACCGTCGCTTAACCGAAGCTATGGATAATGTTGGCGATTGGCGTCGAAACGCGATGCCGAAACGGTCTCACGGACAGGAAGGCGACATTAAATATGGCCTCGCATCCCTACTACGCCAGCATTCTGTTGATCGAGCGCTTGCATCGTCACTTCCTTGAACTGGTTAAGGCGGAGCTCGATCGGCGGCGCATTCTCGACATCAACAACGTTCAAGGGTTGATCCTGTACAATATCGGCGACGATGAAATGACCGTCGGCGAGTTGACATTGCGCGGGTATTACCTGGGATCGAACGTTTCCTACAATGTGAAAAAGATGGTCGAGAACGGCTATCTGGTTCAGGAGCGGTCCATGCACGACCGTCGGTCGACCCGCGTGCGTCTGTCGGACAAGGGACAAGCCTTGCGGGCCACGATCCATGAGATCTTCGACGATCACATCTCGCGCCTGAATGACGCCGATCTGGGGGCTGACACCTTCGACCGCCTGAACAAGGATCTGGCGCGCCTGGAGCGGTTCTGGACTAGCAGGTTGGGCTTCGCGACCTCGCCAATGACAGCGGTTGCCTAGACCGACCAGCCGGCCCTTGTTTGATCGCCTAGTTCACTAACGCGGAAGCCGCCAAAGAATGGATGACGTTCTTCTTGGGGGTGAAGTTCTTATCGAGTTTGCCCAAAGTGGGAATTCGGTTCGAGTAACGGCGATCGATCCGGTGAGTTACATCGAAGCATCGATCGTTGGACCTGTTTGGGCCAGTGAAGAAACACTGCGCCGCAATGCAATCAATAAGCTGGTCTATGTTATTCGTAAGCAATCCCAGCAAACGGACAGTCGCAGCCCCGGTCACTTGCAACAAATAAGATCTTTGCAAACCCGCTAGGCAAAGAAAAAAGGCGCGGTGAGTATCCACCGCGCCTTGTCTCAAGTTGGTAAGATCGGGACCTTGACCCAACTTTTACTTTGAAGCTCGACGACGCTTGGTCGTTTTGGCGGCAGGACGGCGTCCCAGGCCAATCTTCTTGGCGAACTGCGAGCGCTGAGCCGCATAGTTGGGAGCTACCATCGGATAATCCGGTGCCAGGTTCCACTTTGCCCGGTATTCTTCCGGCGTCATGTTGTACGTCGTGCGAAGATGGCGCTTCAGCATCTTCAGCTTCTTGCCGTCCTCCAAGCAAATCAAGTACTCAGGCGTAATTGACTTGCGGATGGAAACAGCTGGTTTCTTTGGTTCTTCCGGCTCGGCCGCGGGGCCGCCGTCAACATTCTGGAAGCTGCGATGAACCGCTGTAATCAGTTCCGGCAACTGTTCATGGCTGATAGGGTTGTTTCCAACGTAGGAAGCAACGACTTCGGCCGTCATCTTAAGAAGGGTTGAGTCGTCTCGCGTTTCCTGGGCTTCTGCCAATTCGCTCATTAGGTTCCCGCAAATATGTTGTGTGATTGGAGATGCAAATCCGCAAAGGTTCAATTTCGAATCGTGCCCTCAGCGAAAATACGGGCGCCTTTTACCGTCACCACTATGACGATGCAATAAAAAATTCGAATTGTTTTTAAATTTGTCCTACACGACCTTTTCAATGCCGGTCGAAGATTGTTATGCCTGACTAGCGTTTCTAGTTGATGTCTAGGGTTTTCAGTTTCGGAAAACGAGGGCCACAGTTCATGATGTTTCCGAATCTTGGTTTGCCAGAAAATCTCTCAAGTTTTCCAACATAGGTTTTAATCGACCTGACAAAAGCACCAATTTCTACCTCAGGTTTTAGAGTAAACGGAGGGTGGTTGTATGTTGGCGCAATTGCGCTAGAACAGGTGATCAACTCTCCCAAACCGGCCGCTTGGAGCGGTCGAGCCAGAGGTACAACGTGGAAAACCGCATCGCACTAGCCTCCGATCATGCGGGGTTTGCGCTTAAGCAGTACTTGGTTAAGCATTTAAAGAACGCAGACCGGCAAGTGCTAGATCTAGGCCCCACTAACGAAAACTCTGTCGACTATCCCGATTTTGCTGACCGCGTTGCCGATGCCTTAAAAGAAGGCAAAGCCGGTTTCGGGGTTTTGATTTGCGGAACCGGTGTCGGCATTTCAATTGCGGCAAACCGGCATCGGCATATTCGCGCGGCGCTGTGTCATGATGTGACCTCGACGCGTCTTTGCCGGGAACATAATGATGCAAATGTTCTGGTCATGGGCGGCCGGTTGATCGGAACAATTACAGCTCAGGATTGTGTCGACGTTTTTCTTTCAACGGCGTTTGAGGGGGGGCGGCACGCTCGGCGCGTTGAGAAGCTGGCGTAGATCGTCTGGTGCCGGCCGGCCGGCTGGTGCCGAACTTTTAGCCCTGGGATCCCTTGCCGCGCTGGACCATGTAGACGGTCCGTCTAGTGAACGCCGTTACGAGGAGTAAGATTGAAGATGCGTATTTTGTTTACAGGTGGGTCTGGAAAGGCGGGGCGCCATTCGGTCGAGTATCTGATCGGAAAGGGGCACCGGGTCCTAAATCTCGATGTCAGGCCGCTCGACCTTCCGGGTGTCGACAACCGCATCGCGGATATCACAGATGCTGGGCAAGTCTTTGATGTGTTGGCGAGCTACGCGGGGTTCGACGAGCTCGAGCCGGGCACCGGTGTGCCACGCTTTGATGCCGTGGTGCATTTCGCTGCCATCCCGCGCTTGCTGCTGACGGCGGATAGTGAGTGCTATCGCGTCAACACGATCGGCACCTACAACGTGATCGACGCGGCCGTGAAGTACGGCATCAAGAAGATCATCTTCGCGTCGTCGGAAACGGTTTATGGCGTTTGCTTTGCCGATGGCGTGCGCAAGCCCGATTACCTGCCGGTCGACGAGAAGCATCCGACGGTGCCCGAGGACAGCTATGCAATGTCGAAGGTGGTGAATGAGGCAACCGCCCGCAGTTTTCAGCGGCGCACGGGCTTTGACATCTATGGGCTGCGTATCAACAACGTTATCGAGCCCCACGAATATGCTGAGAAGTTCCCCGCCTACATGGAGGATGCCTCACTGAGGCGCCGCAACATCTTTGCCTATATCGATGCCCGGGATCTGGGGCACATGGTTGACTGTTGTTTGCGCACCGATGGGCTGGGCTACCAGGTGTTCAACGTCTCCAACGATGATCTTTCCGTGTCCAAGACCACATCTGAGCTGATCGCTGAATATTATGACGGTCTGCCGGTGGCGGATCTCGGCGTGTCGGAGACGTTCTATTCAAACAAGAAGGCCAAAGAACTGGTCGGCTTCAACCCGCAGCATAGTTGGCGCAACCACCTCTAACAGTTCCGATGGATGGCATCGCCGAGAAGGCGGTGCCGTCCATTTGTTGCAGAGAGTGTTCAGTCACGGAACCGGCGATTGGCCGAATGAACTGATGGGCCGAAAAAACTGAGCCCTTTTCCCAGTCGGTCGTAGAAAAAGACGGCGGCAATCTCTAAACAGTCCGCTTCGGCTGAGAGCGAGCAGAAATGCTCGCCGATTCCTGACGCTACTAAGGATCTTTGCGCCCATGTCCTTGGCCCACAAGAATGAGACGGTGACCGCTGCGGCGGGGTCCATACCCTCTGACTATTTTACGGCATCTTTGCGCGAGCGGGATCCGGCTCTGGCCGGCGCGATCCGCGAAGAACTCGTTCGCCAACAGGATCAGATCGAGCTGATCGCCAGCGAGAACATCGTGTCACGGGCCGTCCTGGAGGCACAGGGATCGGTCCTGACAAACAAGTACGCCGAAGGGTATCCCGGCCGCCGGTACTATGGCGGTTGCGAGCATGTCGATCAGGCCGAGACACTGGCTATCGAGCGGGCTTGCCAGCTGTTCGACTGCGACTTTGCCAACGTACAGCCCCATTCGGGCGCACAGGCCAACCAGGCCGTGTTCCTGGCGCTGCTGCAGCCGGGTGATACGTTCCTTGGCATGTCGTTGGATCATGGTGGGCATCTGACACACGGTGCCAAGCCGAACCTTTCCGGAAAGTGGTTTCACCCGGTTTCCTACGGGGTTCGCCAGGATGATCAGCTGATTGACTATGACGCGCTGGCGACACTGGCGGACGAGCACAAGCCGAAGCTGATCATCGCCGGGGGATCGGCCTATCCGCGTGTGATCGATTTCGCCCGTATGCGCGCGATTGCGGATTCAGTCGGTGCTTATCTGATGGTCGATATGGCCCATTTCGCCGGCCTGGTGGCGGGCAAGGCGCACCCCAATCCGGTCGAGTGGGCGCATGTCGTCACCACGACGACCCACAAGACGCTGCGGGGGCCCCGCGGCGGCATGATCCTGTCGCGCGACAAGGATTTGGGTAAGAAGATCAACTCGGCCGTCTTCCCCGGTTTGCAGGGTGGCCCGCTGATGCACGTCATTGCTGCCAAAGCGGTTGCTTTTGGCGAAGCGCTGCGGCCGGATTTCCAAGGCTATTCCCAAGCGGTGATCGACAACGCAAAAGCCCTGGCCGAAACGTTGGTCGATCATGGGTTGCACATCGTTTCCGGCGGCACCGATACCCATCTGGTGCTGGCCGATCTGCGGGCAAAGTCGGTCACCGGCAAGAACGCCGAGAAGGCCTTGGAACGGGCCGGCATCACCTGCAACAAGAATGCTGTGCCCTTCGACACGGAAAAGCCCTTCGTCACCTCGGGGATCCGGCTCGGCACGCCGGCTGGAACGACGCGCGGTTTCGGTCAGGACGAGTTCCGACAGGTCGGCAAGATGATCGCCACGGTGCTGGATGTGCTGAGCCAGAACCCCGAGGGCGACACCCTGGTCGAACAGCGGGTGCGGGCGGAAGCGGCCGAACTTTGCCGAGCTTTTCCCATTTACGCGGACTGAAGCTAAACTCCGCCACTTGGTGATTCGCTTGCGCCCTGCGCCAGCGACCATTGAGGTGTGACCCAAAGCCGGCGGAGGAGGGCGTATGCGCTGCCCATTTTGCGGCAACGACGATACCCAGGTGAAAGATTCCCGGCCGACGGAGGATAGCTCCGCCATCCGGCGCCGGCGATATTGTCCGGCTTGCGGTGCCCGCTTTACGACGTTCGAACGCATTCAGCTGCGCGAATTGACCGTGGTGAAATCCGACGGACAGAAGGAAGTCTTCGAGCGGGATAAGTTATTGCGGTCCATGCGCATCGCCCTGCGCAAACGGGATGTCAGCGAGGACCGGCTGGAAAGAACCGTCAACTCCCTGGTACGGCAGCTTGAAAGCTCAGGCGAGACGGAAATTCCGTCGAAGGCGATCGGTGAGATGACCATGAAGGCGCTGGCCGCGCTGGATAAGGTCGCCTATGTTCGCTACGCGTCGGTCTATCGCGATTTCAGCGAGCTGGGCGACTTTGACGAGTTCATCGGTCAACTTAGGGAAATTTCGACCGAGTAACGGCTGGCAGGTCGGGCCGGCACTCTTTCCAATTCCTGTCAGGACAAGACGTGTTTTCGGGCATTATCACCGACATAGGGCGGGTTGTTGCCATCGAGAAGAAGGGCGACACGCGGCTGTGGATCGGCACTACATACAATCTGGATTCGATCACCGTCGGGGCCTCCATCGCCCATAACGGCGTCTGTCTGACGGTGGTCGAGAAGGGTGAGGGACGGTTTGCGGTGGAAGCGTCCGCGGAGACACTGTCGATAACGACGTTGGGGGCTTGGCAAGAAGGAACGGCGATCAATCTTGAACAGTCGCTGTCCCTGGGCGCGGAAATCGGCGGCCATCTGGTCTACGGACACGTGGATGGCGTGGGAACCATCGAAGCCTGCCGGCCGGAGGGCGACAGCCTTCGGTTCAGCCTGCGTGTGCCCGAGGCGCTGAGCGCCTATATTGCGCCAAAGGGCTCGGTGGCGGTCGATGGGGTGTCCCTTACGGTCAACGAGGTGGAAGGATCGCTGTTCGGGGTGAACATCATCGCCCACACCGCGGAGAAGACGAATTTTGGATCGTTGCAAGCAGGCGACCGGGTGAACATCGAAGTCGATATGCTGGCCCGTTATGTGGCGCGGATCCTGGAGGTTCGTGGATGATCGTGGAGGATCTCGCCTTTCTGGCGACGCCAGAGGAACTGATCGAAGAGGCCCGCCAGGGCCGTATGTTCGTGCTGGTGGATCAGGAAGACCGTGAGAATGAGGGTGACCTGATTATCCCGGCGGCGATGGCTGATGCGGATGCGGTGAATTTCATGGCCAAGCATGGTCGGGGCCTGATCTGCCTGGCGCTGACCAGCGAGCGGGTAGGGCAGCTCGACCTGCCGCCGATGGGGGGCAACAAAAACGCCTCGCGCCTGGAAACGGCCTTTACGGTGTCGATCGAAGCGCGCGAAGGGGTGACGACTGGCATATCGGCCGGTGACCGGGCACGGACCATCGAGGTGGCCATCGATCCCAACAAGGGGGCGCAAGACATCGCCGTCCCTGGACATATCTTTCCGCTGCAAGCACGCGAAGGCGGTGTGCTGGTGCGAGCCGGGCATACGGAGGCGGCGGTCGATATCGCTCGGCTAGCGGGGCTAAACCCGAGCGCCGTGATCTGTGAGATCATGAATGATGATGGCAGCATGGCGCGGTTGCCGGAGTTGCTTGCCTTTTGCCAGCTGCATGGATTGAAGATCGGGACGATCAGCGATCTGATTGCCTACCGCCGGCGGACGGAGACGATCGTCGAGCGCAGCCTGGAAACGGAAATCCGCAGCGAGTTTGGCGGTCAGTGGAAACTGGTCGTCTATATCAATACCGTCAGCTATGCCGAGCATATCGCGTTGGTCAAAGGGGATGTGTCGGGCGAGGGAGCCGTACCGGTCCGTATGCATGCGCTGAATGTTCTGGAAGATGTCCTCGGTGAGGCCAGATCAGGCAGCAGCCCCGGCTTGCGCGCCGCCATGGAGCGGATCGACGAAATCGGCCGGGGTGTCGTTGTGCTGATCCGGGAGGCACACCCCGATAGTTTGACCCGCCGCCTGCAAGCACGCCAGGCCGGACAGGAACCGCCCAAGGGGGGGCAGGAATTGCGTGAGTACGGCGTCGGTGCCCAGATCCTGGCTGATCTGGGGGTCAGTGAAATGGCGCTGCTGACCGACAATCCCAAGACCGTCATCGGGCTGGATGGGCATGGGCTGAAGATCGTTGAGACAATACCGATTACCACCCGACGCCCAGGAGAATAGAACGTTCATGACTTCCCCCCGTATCTTGATCGTCGAGGCACGGTTTTATGAGGACATCGCCGATGAACTTGCGGCCGGCGCGAGCGAAGCGCTGGAGCAGGCCGGCGCTGTCGTCGAACGTCTATCGGTCCCTGGCGCGCTCGAAATACCCGGTGCCGTCCGGATGGCCATGAGGGGCGGCTTTGACGGCTTCGTGGCGTTGGGCTGCGTCATTCGGGGAGAGACCAGCCATTATGACATCGTGGCCAGTGAGAGCGCCCGCGGCTTGCAGCAGCTGGCCTTGGAGCATGAGCTGGCCATCGGGAACGGCATCCTGACGGTTGAAAGCCGGGACCAGGCCATGGCGCGGGCGCGCCGCGCCGAGAAGAACAAGGGGGCGGACGCCGCCCAGGCCTGCCTGGCGATGCTGGCCATCAAGCAGCGCTTTACGACGGGCTGACGCCATGTCCCGCAAACCATCGCGGATTGCCCGCCAAACGGCCGCGCGGCTTGCGGCGGTTCAGGCGCTCTATCAGCAGGAAGTTTCCGGCGGTACCGCCATCAGTTTGATCGACCAGTTCGCCGCCCACCGGTTCGGTCAGGAAATCGAGGGCGAGGAGTATGTGACGCCGGATCCCGCCTTGTTTTCCGCCATCATGCGCGGCGTAGAGGATCGTCGCGAAGATCTCGATACGATGCTTTCCGGCGCGCTGGCCAGCGACTGGCCACTTGCCAGACTGCAGAGCGTTCTGCGCGCCATCCTGCGGGCTGGCGCCTGGGAGATTCTGGCCAACACGGACGTCGATGCCCCGATCATCATTGCCGACTATGTGCAGATGACGGACGCGTTCTTTGCCGACAAGGAACCGGCGATGACCAACGCGGTCTTGGATCGGTTGCGCCGAGAGCTGCGCGACGACGGGTAAAACCTGACGGCACCCGATGAACGAATTCGAGCGGATTGCGAAGTATTTCAAACCTTTGGCAAGCGGCCAGGCAGGCGCGCTTGCGCTGACTGATGATGCCGCGATCCTAACTCTCGAACCGGGCAGGGAGTTAGTAGCCACAGCGGATGCGATGGTCGAAGGTGTTCACTTTCTGCCCGGTACCCCAGCCGACACGGTCGCGGCAAAGCTGCTTTCGGTGAACCTTTCGGACTTGGCCGCGATGGGGGCGCGGCCGCATAGCTACCTTTTGACGTTGGCGCTGCCGACCGGATTGGGTGAGATCTGGCTGCAGGCATTTGCGGCAGGGCTGGCGCGGGTTCAGAAACGATGGGGTATCGATCTCGTCGGGGGGGACAGCGTTTCGACCGCCGGGCCGATCAGTGCATCGATAACGGCGATGGGAACGGTGGCCGCCGGTGAGGCCCTGCTCCGTTCGGGCGCGGCCAAGGGCGATGATGTGTATGTCACCGGTACGATCGGTGGGGGTGTCCTGGGTCTGATGGCGGCGCGGGGTGAGTTGGCCGGCGTTCCGGATGACGCTCAGGCGGCTTTGAAGCAGCGGTATGACGCTCCGACGCCACGGGTTGAGGTTGGTCAGGCGTTGATTGGCGTGGCGAATGCGGCCGTCGATATCTCCGATGGGCTTGTGGCCGATCTCGGCCATATTGCGCGGGCCAGCGGTTTGGGCATCAACCTGGACGCTGAGACCATACCGCTTTCGCCGGAAGCGGCTTTGGCCATCTCAATCAAGCCGGAATTGCGCGTTAAGGCGCTGGCCGGTGGGGATGACTATGAACTGGCGCTGACGGCTCCGCCGAGCAAGTCACCGGCCATTAGAACAATCGCCGCGCAGTCTGGCGTTACGATTACCAGAATCGGCCAGACGAGCGATGGAACCGGTGTCGCGATGTCGAATGGCCAAGGCGAAGCGATGTCCCTGCCGGCAGGATGGCGGCATTTCTAGAGCCGCAGTTCCAGGGATTGTTAACCGCACGGCGGCAGACTGATCTCTCGCTCTAGCGCACTTGAGACCAGCCTGTTCGCACATGATGAAGATTGTCCTTGTCGTCGTTGCACTGCTCCTCCTGGGTGGGGGAGGCGGCGGCTATTGGTACTTCTTCATGCAAGAAGACCCTGACGCGGCTGAAATCGAAGAGCCACCACCGCCGCCAGTGTTCGTCGAGTTCAACCCGATACAGATTCCGGTGCTGGGGCCGGAGAATGTCGAGGAGACCTATGTCGTCTCGCTGGCTTTGGAGGCCCCGTCTGATATCGAAGCGGCCCAGGTCGTTCTCTATTCACCCCGCCTGAACGATGCGTTCCTGCAAGTGCTTTACGGCGTCGTTCAAAAGGAAAAGCGCCAGAACGGAACGCTGGACATGCGGCTGGTAAAGGCCCGGGTGCTGCGGGCATCGAACGATGTGCTGGGTGAGGGTATCGTCAGCGACGTGCTGGTCCAGGCGATCGGCCAACGATCGCGGACGCCTTATATTCCGGGCGACACGAGCCGCCAATAAACCGCAATTCTTCCGGTCAGCTCGATTGCGGTTATCGTCTAACCCAGACTAGGCTGGGGGCATGACTCAGACCCATCCGCCTGCCGCGCGACCGTTCGGCCGCCTGCGTTCCCTTCGCCTGGATGATCCTGCCCATCGCAATGTCGCCCTTTTGGCCGGTGCGCAGGCGATGGCCAATACATGCATGGCCATCATCATGGTCACCACCGCGCTGGTTGGCTTCAGCCTGGCGACCAACAAGTCGTTGGCCACATTGCCGCTGGGCATTCATTTCCTGGCCATGATGGTGACCAGCGCGCCCGCTTCGCTTTTGATGGGGCGGATCGGGCGCCGGCCGGGCCTGATCGTCGGGTCTTTTGCCGGGATCATCGGCGGTTCCATTCAATTCCTTGCCGTCATGCGGGCCGACTTTGTGTTGTTTTGCGTCGGCGCGGCGGCCGTAGGGTCTTTTGCCGCCTTCACCCAGCATTATCGCTTTGCCGCGGCCGATGTTGCCTCGCCGGATTTCAAGCCCAAGGCCATTAGCCTGTGTCTGGCAGGCGGCATCGTCGGCGCCTTTTTGGGACCCGAATTCGCGAAGATCGGTCGCGGCATGTTCGACCCGATTTTATATGCTGGGTGCTATCTATTCGTCGCGGTCATGGCCTTGGCGACGATCAGCCTGCTGGCCTTCGTGCAAATCCCTTTGCCGAGGAAGGCGCCAAATGCCAGCGGAGCAAGACCACTGGCCGAGATCATTCGGCAGCCGGATGCCATTGGGGCGATTGCGACCAGTGCCGTTGGATTCTCCGTTATGGCGCTGCTGATGACATCGACCCCGCTTGCCATGAGCCATGATGGCCATTCGTTCGACGATTCGGCCTTTGTGATCCAGTGGCACGCGCTGGCGATGTATGCCCCCAGTTTCTTTACCGGCACGCTGATATCGCGGCTTGGCGTGCGCCGGGTCATCTATGCCGGCATATTCTTCAATGCGGCCTGCGTCGCCTTCGGTGTTCTCGGCACCGACGTCGTCAGCTACTGGATGGCGTTGTTCTGCCTGGGGCTAGGGTGGAACTTCATGTTCGTCGGTGGCTCGGCATTGTTAACCACATGTCATACGGACCTTGAGAGAGCGAAAGTTCAGGCTTTAAATGACTTTATCGTCTTTTCCTCAGTTGCAGTGGCATCATTCTCGTCCGGGCTGCTGTTTAGTTGGATCGGTTGGTCCGCGGTCAATCTGGCCATGATCCCCGCTCTGCTGGTCGCCGGGACCGCGGTCGCCATCACCTATCGGAAGGTGCGGGCCGCCAACGCCGTCTGACCGAAAAACCGCAGAGATAAAGCCAATTCCCACAGTGGATTGCCTCGCTGCGAACCTTCTGGCATGTTCCCGGCCCCGAGCCCCCTTTTTTGGACTGGCTCGACCCGGGGCGGGCTTCAGACGGAAGGCTGATTGTCGCGCACCGGTACCTTGGACACTTCATAGCAGAATAAGGGAATCAACATGCCCGTCGTGACGCTTATCCTTGCGTTGCTGTGCGGTTTGGCGGCCGTTTTGTATGGAATTTGGGCGTCTCGCTCAGTCCTGGCCGAAAGCGCAGGCAGTGACCGAATGCAGGAAATCGCTGCCGCGGTTCAGGAAGGCGCAAGCGCATACCTCAACCGCCAATACCGGACCATCGCCATCGTTGGCGTCGTGATTTTCGTCGTTGTATGGCTCCTCCTTACGTTCTCCGTCGCCTTTGGCTTTTTGATCGGTGCGGTTCTGTCCGGCGTGACGGGCTATATCGGCATGCATATTTCGGTTCGGGCCAATGTCCGGACGGCCGAAGGCGCTCGTAAGGGGCTGTCCCACGGTTTGAGCATCGCCTTTCGGGCCGGCGCCGTCACCGGCATGCTGGTGGCCGGCTTGGCGCTTCTCGCGGTCGCCGGCTATTACGCCATTCTGCTGATGTTCGGGGCCGAAGGACGCGGTCTGATTGATCCCCTGGTCGCCCTGGGCTTCGGTGCGTCGCTGATTTCCATTTTTGCCCGTCTGGGCGGCGGTATCTTCACCAAGGGAGCCGATGTCGGCGCCGACCTGGTTGGTAAGGTCGAGGCAGGCATTCCCGAGGATGATCCGCGCAACCCGGCCGTGATTGCCGATAATGTCGGTGACAATGTCGGTGACTGCGCCGGTATGGCCGCTGACCTGTTCGAAACCTATGCCGTTACGGTTGTGGCGACCATGGTGCTGGCCTATTTGTTCTTCGCCGGTACGGAAAACCTGTCCACCGTCATGGTGTATCCGCTGGCCATCGGCGCCATTTGCATCCCCTGCTCAATCATTGGCACCTTCTACGTCAAGCTTGGCGCCAACAACTCGATCATGGGTGCCCTATATAAGGGCTTTATCGTTTCGGCCGTTCTGTCGCTGATCGGTATCGGACTGGTGACCCTGGTGTTGCTCGGCTTCACCTCGCCGTTCACGGTGGGCGATTTGACGTTCAACGGCTTCCAGCTGTTTGTCTGTGCGATCATCGGGTTGCTGGTAACCGGGCTGCTGATCTGGGTGACTGAGTATTACACGGGCACCGAATACCGCCCGGTCAAGTCGATCGCTCAGTCCTCGACAACCGGTCACGGCACGAACGTCATTCAAGGGCTTGCCATCTCGATGGAAGCCACGGCCGTGCCGGCTATCATCGTTTGCGCGGCGATCATCGCGGCCTACAACCTGGCCGGCCTGTTCGGCATCGGCATCGCGGTTACGGCGATGCTGGCCCTTTCCGGCATGGTTGTGGCGTTGGACGCCTATGGTCCGGTGACGGACAATGCCGGTGGCATTGCCGAAATGGCCGATCTGGAAGATTCCGTGCGCGATACGACCGATGCGCTGGACGCGGTGGGCAACACGACCAAGGCGGTCACAAAAGGCTATGCTATCGGATCGGCTGGCCTGGGGGCGCTGGTCCTGTTCGCGGCCTATACGTCCGACATCGCCTTCTTCAAGGAACGTCCGGAGGAGTATCCCTACTTCGCCGATGTCTCGGTCAACTTCTCGCTGGATAACCCCTATGTCGTGGTCGGGCTGCTGATCGGCGGTTTGCTGCCCTACCTATTCGGCGCCTTGGGGATGACGGCCGTCGGCCGCGCGGCCGGCTCGGTCGTGGAGGAAGTCCGGCGCCAGTTCCGCGAGATGAGCGGCATCATGGAAGGTACGACCAAGCCTGACTATGGCCGGGCCGTCGATCTGCTGACCAAGTCGGCTATTCGCGAGATGATCATCCCCTCGCTGCTGCCGGTTTTGGCGCCGATCGTGGTGTTCGTCGTCGTGCTGCTGCTGGCGGACAAGTCGGCCGCCTTCTCAGCGGTCGGTGCGATGCTGCTGGGTGTGATTGTCACGGGCCTGTTCGTCGCCATCTCAATGACGGCAGGCGGCGGTGCCTGGGACAACGCCAAAAAGTACATCGAGGACGGCAATCACGGCGGCAAGGGTTCGGAAGCCCACAAGGCTGCCGTGACGGGCGATACGGTCGGCGATCCGTACAAGGATACGGCCGGTCCCGCCGTCAACCCGATGATCAAGATCACCAACATCGTCGCGCTTCTGATGCTGGCGGTGCTGGCGCACTAAACGCCAAACGAAGAAAGCCCGGCCGAAGCAATTCGGCCGGGCTTTTCTATGTGTTGAAGTTGCCTTAGTTGCCGGCGGTGTTGAACCGGCCCAGGTTGCCTAACAACTGCTCGAAGAAGGTGATCTGACGGCCGAGCGTGGGTGTTTCGCGTTCGACCACCAGGATCTCGTTCGCCTCGTCCAAGCCGAGTTCTTCGATCGAATCGACCCGGCCATCTTGGGTGAAGGCGATCTTGACGATCCGCCGTTCCACAACTTCGGGCGCCAGAAAGGCCTTTTTCTCAGTACGCTGGCCGACATAGTACCAGACGCCGTCCTCGAAGGTGGATGTCGTGGACGGGGGGCCCAGGCTGGCGGCAACATCCTGGGCGGTGCTTTGGCCCACGGTGACACGTGCCAGCACATCGTCCGTCAACAAGTTCCCGCGCGTCCTGACGACCGGGCCGCAGGCCGCCGTCGTGAGGACGGCCGCCAAGACAACCAGGGTCGTCGGTTTGACCAGGGCTTTAAACGCCTTAATTTTCAACCCAACTACCTGCCATGTTGATGTGCTGCAAAGCGCCTTATCAGGAATTCTACCATGCTCGCCAGCCTTTTTCGACGTTTGGTGCCCTCTGAGCCTTCCCAAGAACAGGCTGCCGCTACCAGCCTGTATGCCGCAATTGTGGCCCAAGCCCGGCAGCCGGCATTTTTCGCAGCCCTCGGCGTGCCGGACACGGTTGATGGCCGGTTCGAAGTGCTCATGCTCCACGGCGCGGCGCTGATCAACCGTCTTAAGGATCAGGGCGAGCAGGCCGACGCGGTCAATCAGGCGGTTTTCGACGCGCTGTTCACCGATGTCGACGATAACTTGCGCGAGCTGGGCGTTGGTGACCTGCGCGTCGGTAAGAAGGTAAAGGGTATGGCTGAGTCGTTTCATGGCCGTGCGGTGGCCTTGGAGCAGGCCCTGGCCAATCCGGATGCCAGCGTCTTGGAAGAAACGGTTTGGCGGAACACCTATGCGACCGCTGAACCCAGCTCGGAACAGGTGAGGGCCATGGCCGATTATGTGCGTGACATTGCCGCCCGGCTCCGCCAGCAGCCGCTTGCACAGCTGTTGGTGGGAAAACTTGATTTCGGTCCGGCACCGCAAGGCGTCGCGGCTACGGAAGAGGCCGGGGCATGACCGAGTTTTCGATGATCATCGCGCCTGAAAACCTTGCCAGGGAGGGGCGAACCGCCCGGCTGCAGCCGGGCACCGAACAGCTCGGAGCGATTGCCGAGCGTCTGGAACTGGTCGATCTGCCGGCCTTCACCGCCGATATTGATCTACGCTGGGAAGGGGCGGGCGAGACGCTGCGCCTGGCGGGCAGGTTGATCGCGACGGTCGTCCAGCGATGCGTCGTCACCTTGCAGCCTGTCTCAGCGGATATCGATTATTCTTTTGTTGAAAGGTATTTATTGGAACCGGCTGAGACGGATGATGAGATTCTCGTCAGCGTGGACGAGGAACTGGACCTCGACGTAATTCCTGAAACGGGATTGGATATTGCCGACATCGCCGTCCAGCACCTTTCGCTGGCGCTTGATCCTTATCCGCGCCATCCGGATGCCGAGGAGCAAACTGAAGCCCGGGCTGACCTGGATGAGCCGACGGGTCCTTTTGCCAAACTTGCGGTTTTGAAAGGGGGGAAGGCGTGAAATGCTGAACGGCCTTCGAGAATCCTTGCCCCCCACGCGGAATTCGATTATGCAACCGCCTCGGACGAGGACGGCCGCCTTGCGAGCCGTCCGTTTTGCGTCTTAAGGAATCATTCTAATGGCTGTACCGAAGAAGAAGAAAACGCCGTCGCGGCGCGATATGCGTCGGTCGCATCACGCCCTTGGGTCGGATGCGTATGCCGAGTGCCCGAACTGTGGTGAGCTTGTTCGCCCGCACCATGTCTGCGGCGCCTGCGGCTACTACAAGGAACGGGAAGTCATCGAGATCACTGCCGAGTAACCCGTCGGTCTGACAAGGCGGGCAAGATCTGCTCTAGACTTGCCGGCGGTCAGGCGGTAGGCCGGGGACCGTGTCTGAAGATCGAAAAACGACAATAGCAGTGGATGCGATGGGGGGTGACAATGCCCCTCAATCGGTTATCGATGGCATTTCCATTTCGCTAGGCCGGCACCCGGATGTGCGGTTTTTGCTGTTTGGCGATGAAGCCCAGTTGAACCGTCTTGTGGCGGAACGGCCGCAACTGGCCAACGTCACCGTCATCCGCCACGCGCCTGATATCGTCTCGAACGAGGAGCGGGCATCGATCGCCTTAAGGTCGGGCCGCCAATCGAGCATGCGGTTCGCCGTCAACGCCGTCGCCGAGGGCGAGGCCGATTGCGTGGTCTCCGCCGGCAATACCGGCGCCTTGATGGCCATGGCGCGGTTCGTCTTGAAGATGGTGCCGGGGATCGACCGGCCAGCCATCGCCTCCTTTTTCCCGACCACGCGCGGGCGAAGCGTCCTGCTGGATCTGGGCGCAAACACCGATTGCCAGCCCGAAAACCTCGTTCAGTTCGCCATCATGGGCGCCCTGTATGCCAAGGCCGTATTGGGATTGGGCGAACCGACCATCGGGTTGCTCAATGTCGGCGCCGAGGCGCTCAAAGGCAACGATGTGGTCAAGGAAGCGGCCGCGCAATTGCGGGACTCGCCGCTGCCCGGTCAGTTCCGGGGATTTGTCGAGGGGGATGACATTCCGGCCGGTACGGTCGATGTGGTCGTAACCGATGGGTTTACCGGCAATGTCGCGCTGAAGACGGCGGAAGGAACCGCCAGGCTGTACACAAATTGGCTGAAGGACACGTTTCGGCGCGGCCTGTTGGCCCGGCTGGGCTATTTGATGGCGCGCGGGGCCTTTAAGCATTTCCGCCGGCGCATGGATCCTCGGCGGTATAATGGCGGCATGTTCGTCGGATTGCGCGGCATTTGCGTCAAGAGCCACGGCGGTATGGATGGCGAAGGCTTCGCCAATGCCATCGACGTATCAATTGATCTTGTGCGCAACCGGTTCAATGACCAGCTTGTTGCCGAACTGCAAGCCTTTGGTGACGAGGAAGCGCCGAGCACGCTGATCGATATCGGCGAGGGCAAGGCGTCCATCCGGGCCAGCTCCTCTTGATGTGAGTTTCACAAACGCAAATGTCTGACATCCGCTCCAGGGCGATAGGGTGTGGCGCCTATCTGCCGGCCAACATCCTGACCAATAGCGAGCTGGCCGAACGAATCGACTCCAGCGACGAATGGATTTCGCGGCGAACGGGGATCCGCCAGCGTCACATAGCCGCCGATGGCGAACGCGCATCCGATATGGCGATCGAAGCCAGCCGGCGGGCCATTGCCGATGCGGGGATCGATGCGAGCGACGTCGATCTGGTCGTTCTGGCGACGTCCACACCCGATCACACGTTTCCCGCCACGGCGGTGCAGGTGCAGGCGGCCTTGGGCATCAGCGGCGGTCCGGCCTTCGATGTGCAGGCGGCCTGTACGGGCTTTGTCTACGCGCTTTCGATCGCCGACCAGTTCATCAAAGGCGGGCAGGCGAAATGCGCGCTTGTGATTGGCTCGGAGGTGTTCTCGCGCATCCTGGATTGGGAGGATCGCAGCACCTGCGTGCTGTTCGGGGACGGGGCGGGGGCCCTGCTGCTGCGGGCGAGCGATGGGCAGGAAACAGAGAGCAACAACGGCCGTCCCGGCGTCATCTCCACCCATCTGCATGCTGACGGACGCCACCTCGACCTGCTCTATGTCGATGGCGGGGCCGGAAGCACGGGCACCTCGGGGACCATTAAGATGGTCGGGCGCGAAGTCTTCCGTCACGCGGTGGACAAACTGGCGACCGTCGTCGACGAGGCCCTGGCGGCCAACGGTCTGAGCACCGGCGATGTCGACTGGTTGGTTCCGCACCAGGCAAACATCCGCATCATCGACGCCATGGGCCGCAAGCTGGGCCTGCCGGAAGATCGGGTCATAAAAACAGTTGACAGGCACGCCAATACGTCTGCGGCCTCGATCCCGCTGGCCCTGGTGGAAGCGACCGCGCAAAACAAGATTCAGCCCGGTGATCTGGTGCTGATGGAGGCCATTGGCGGCGGCCTGACCTGGGGCGCCGCGCTTCTGCGCTGGTAGCATTAAATCGGCTGATCCGGCTGATCATATTGGGCATTTCCCAGGCGAACGTTTCGTTAGTTTAGAAAGATTCCGCAACCCTTTGGAATTGACGCGAAAATTTCGCGGATGTAACCTTCTGCCTCAATTTAAGATTTAACGGCTAGTGCCTTGATGCACTTGCCATTGGGGGTTGGTTAAGCGATTGGCCGCCACACTTTGGTCTCGGAGTGAAAAAATGGCAGGACAAACGGTAACGCGCGCGCAGTTGAGCGAAGCGGTTTACGAAGAAGTCGGGCTTTCACGCAACGAATCGGCCGACCTGGTCGAATCCCTGCTCGATGAGATATCGGACGCGCTGGAACGCGGCGAAGTCGTCAAGATTTCGTCCTTCGGCAGCTTTTCCGTCCGTCAGAAAGGTCAGCGCATCGGCCGTAACCCGAAGACCGGCGAGGAAGTTCCGATCTTGCCCCGCCGGGTCTTGGTGTTTCGCCCCTCTCATGTGCTGAAGGACCGTATCAACCACCGGACGGCATAAGACAATGGCAGCCAGCGGCAGCAGTCGGCAATCGAGCGCCTATTCCTATCAACAGGTAGATCAGGACCCGGCGGGAGGCACGGCGACGTCGGTTTCCGGTGCCGGCCAGAAAGCACCGGCGCCTGCTGCGCCGCGCGCCAGAGCCTCGCGTAAGTCCGCGTCGGCCTTCCGCACCATTTCGGAAGTGTCGCAAGAGTTGGATGTGCCGCAACATGTGCTGCGCTTTTGGGAGACCAAGTTCAGCCAGCTTCGCCCGATGAAGCGGGGGGGCGGTCGCCGCTATTACCGTCCAGAGGATGTGCAGCTGCTCAGGGAGATCAAAACCCTGCTGCACCGCGACTGCTACACCATCAAGGGCGTACAAAAGCTGCTGAAGGAGCGGCGAGCCGGCGAGGCAATTGTTGATATCGCCGATCCCGATAGCTTGCAGATGGCAAGCGCCGCGTTGGCGAAATCGCCTGACGGGCTGGACCCCGCCTTGCGGACGACGCTGTCGGCGTTGCTGGAAGAGTTGCGGGACCTGCGGCGCGCCCTGTCAGGGGATGCGCGATAATCCGACCCGTATGGGTTTTCAGATCGATTTTGGTGGCATATCCCGTTGCCAGGTTGGGGTGGCGTACCTATAGTCCGCGCCTCGTGATTGGCGGAGCGTAGCGCAGCCTGGTTAGCGCACCAGTCTGGGGGACTGGGGGTCGCAGGTTCAAATCCTGCCGCTCCGACCATTCGAGCCTTGGCGGCAATCAATCGATGTCATCAGGTTCGATGACAGCGCCGATTTCGGCGAGATGTTCCAACAGCTCTTTTTCGTCTTGCGACCAGCCACCCGTTTTGCCGGACCATTGCCGGTTGTCCGCGATGTCGCGGGCCAGGCCGGCGGCGCCGGGGCGGGGCCATATGGGCGCACCGTCGGCGAACAAGGTTCCGTCCGCGGCCAGCGCAAAGCGAGATCCTGGAGTCCGCTGCCAGACATCTGCTCTTAGATCGCTCCCGCTTGGCTCAAACTCACCGATTGGATCGCTTGCCCACATGGCGAGGGCTTGATCGAGCAGGTCCTCGCTGGTCAATGCGGATTGAAGGAGCTCGCGCGCTCTCGCCGTTGCCGTTGACGATATGGCGGTGCCGGCTTCGTCAACACGCAGATCCGCATCGGCATAGGCCGGGTCGTTTCCGCGCTCGCTGAGAACTGTTGCGAGGGACAGAAAAAGTTCGCTTGTGGTCGGTGTCCGGAAGCCGATCGAGTAGGTCAAGCAGGCGTTGTCTGCGACGCCCCAATGGGGGACGTTGGGCGGCAGATAGAGCAGGTCACCTGGTTCACATCGATAGTCAGCCGTCGCTTGGAAGTCTTTGATAAGATGAAGATCGGAGTGATCTTGCCACTCAAGGGTGCGATCCCTCGCCTTCTCATCGATGGCCCAGTTCCGCGTGCCCTGGCCCTGGTAGAGAAAAACGTCATAACGGTCGACATGGGGTCCGACGCTGCCCCCTGGCGTGGCATAGCTGACCATTACGTCCTGATGGCGCCAGGCGGGGATGAAAGACAGGGCCTCCTGAAGCGCGGTGAGGGCAGGCTGACGAACCTCGGCATGGCGTAGCAGAACGGTCCAAGGTGTCTGGTCGTCGTCGGCAGGGATATCGTCCGATTCCAGAGGCGCATGGGTGAGATGCCAGGGCGACTTTGCCCCATCGCCGGTGATCAGGCGGGAGTCGGCATCCTCGTCGAAACAGGCCTCTAGCAGCCAGTCTTTGTCGATGCCAGACGGGGGCGTGCCCGCGCCCCGGATCAGCAAAGGCTTTTTCTGCCAGTATGTTGCGAGAAATTCCTCAGGTGAAATCGAGCCGAGGGATAGGGTTGGGATGCCGTGCATAATCGGGGGGCCGGACTCGCCTTGAGCCCGACCCTATCCAGAGACAGGCGTTATTCGGCGGCCTGTTGGCCGGTGCCGCCAGCCACGGCCAGCGCCTGGTCGAGGTCTGCGATGATGTCCTCAACACCCTCGATGCCGATGGATAGTCGCACGACATCCGGTCCGGCACCTGCCGCTTCCCGATCTTCTGGTGAGAGCTGGCTGTGGGTGGTGGAGGCAGGGTGGATGATCAGCGAGCGCGTGTCGCCGATGTTGGCGACATGGCTGAACATCTTGACCGAATCCACCAGCGCCTTGCCGGCGTCGTAGCCACCCTTGAGACCGAAGGTGAAGACTGAACCCGCGCCCTTAGGCGTGTATTTCTTGGCGAGCGAATGATATTTCGAGCTGGCAAGCCCGGCATATTCGACCCAGGTCACGTCCGGTCGGGTGGACAGGTATTCGGCAACGCGCAGGGCGTTGGCGCAGTGCCGTTCCATACGCAGGGCGAGGGTTTCGATCCCCAGCAAGGTCAGGAAGGCATTCTGCGGCTGTTGATTGACGCCGAGGTCGCGCAGGCCCACGGCGATGTTGTGGAAGGTGTAGGCCATCTCCCCGAAGGTTTCGTGGAACTTGAGACCGTGATAGCCGCCCTCGGGTGCGGTTAGGCCGGCGAACTTGTCGCTTTGCGCCCAGTCAAACTTGCCGCTGTCGATCACGACGCCGCCGATGGACGTGCCATTGCCGCTGAGGAATTTCGTGGTCGAGTGAACCACGATGTGTGCCCCGTGCTCGATAGGCTGGCACAGGAAGGGCGTCGCCATCGTGTTGTCGACGATCAGTGGCACACCAAGATCATTGGCGATGGCGGCGATGGCTTCGATATCCATCACCATACCGCCCGGATTGGCGAGGCTCTCGATAAAGATCGCGCGGACCTTGTCGTTGGCCGCTTTGCGGAAATTCTCGGGATCGGTGGCATCAACCAGGGTCGAGTTCCACCCGAAGGCGCGCGGGAACGAAACGGTGAACTGGTTGATGGACCCGCCATAAAGCTGCTTGGCCGCCAAGAATTCAGCGCCGGGCTCCATAAAGGGGAAGAGGGCCAGCAATTGGGCCGCGTGACCAGAGGAGGTTGCCGTCGCCCCGATGCCGCCCTCAAGGCTGGCCATCCGATCTTGCAGAACGCCGACTGTCGGATTCGTCAGGCGCGAATAGATGAAGCCCAGCTTCTTCAGCGCGAACAGGTCGGCTGCATGTTGGGAGTCTTCAAAAACATAAGAGGTGGTCTGGTAGACGGGAGTCTGGCGTGCGCCGGTCGCCGGGTCAGGGGCGGCGCCTGCGTGAATGGAACGGGTTTCGAACGCTTGGTCGCTCATGGCTTGTCTGTCTCCGCGAGGTGCAAGTTGTCAGAGCTTTACCGGCTTTTGTTCTAGTTGGAGCGGGCAAGGCTTTTGGCAGGCAGGTTTTGACACCACAGGCCCGCCCAATGCAAATCGAAAGCTAAGTTTGGGTTCTATGCCCCCAGGCGTCGCGCCTGAAAGACCCCTTCACTGGTCCGTGTGACCCGCTTACCGGTACGCCGCATCGCCGCTTCGGCAGCGGTCTTGTACGCCTCAGCCGCCGGCAGATCGATCTGGCGATAGAAGGCTTCCTTCGTCTGAGCGACGGCCGAACGCGGCATCGCGGCGATGCGCCCGGCAAGCTCATCCGTGGTTTGATCCAACTCGAAATCGGGAACCACCGAACCGACAAGCCCGATTTCGCTGGCCTGTTGTGCGCCGATGACGGCGCCCGTCAGCGCAAGTTCTAGGGCCCGTTTCTGCCCCACGGCGCGGCTTATAGAAACCAGTGGGAGAGAACAGACCAGCCCGGCCTCGACGTCTGGCAGTGTGAACCGGGCTGACCTGCCAGCGATGGCCAAATCGCAGCCGGCGACGAGCTGACAGCCCTCCGACGCCGCGATCCCGCGCACTTTTGCGATGATGGGCTGAGGAACCTGCTTTATCAGCGTCATCAAGCTGGTCATCAAACGGTAGAATTGTGCCCGGTTGTCGTCGGGTTTGCCGGTTCGCAGCTCACCATGATCGATGCCGCTGCTGAAGCTCGATCCGGCGCCCGCGAGCACGATCACTTTGATGGAATCGTCTTCAGACAATTCCTCCAGCGCATCGATAAGCGACTTAACGAGCCCGATCGTCAGCGCATTGTAGTTATCGGGCCGATTGAGCGTGAGCGTCGCCACGCCCTTCGCGCTTCGGTCGCGCAGCAACTGACTGGCCGTCGAGTTGGACTCACCTGGCTTGGCGGAGGCCAGTACCGGTGCAGTACGGGTCGCCGTCATGCATCTCTCCGTGCGATGGTGCCCTTGCGATCCCGATTTTCCGGGAAAGGCGACTCACTTAGTTCCCTACCCAATGTGGCGGTCCGGGCCGGGCGGGGCAATGGCTAGTACCTGACAATGGCGCGCCGTTTGCGTGATCGGCAAGGGCACATCCAATCTTGCGGTATTATTTTACCACCAATGAAAATGATTGGAATTAAACCGAAATTTGCTTTGACAGCCACTGCGAGTGGGCGTATTTAGCCCGCCGAAATTTCCCCGACAGCCTGGAAACGGGTCGACGTGACCCGCTTTCGTCGTCGGCGGAACTTAGGACGTGAGATATGAAAACCTATTCTGCAACACCGGCCGATATCGAGCACAAATGGTATCTGATCGATGCCGAAGATCTGGTGCTTGGACGGGTCGCGAGTCTGATTGCCAACCGTCTTCGCGGCAAGCATAAGCCAACCTATACCCCGCACATGGATTGCGGCGACCACATCGTCGTCGTTAATGCCGAGAAGGTGAAACTGACCGGCCGCAAAGCCGATCAGGATATCTTCTACTGGCACACGGGGTATCCCGGCGGCATCAAAGGCCGTTCCAAGGGGGCGATCCTGGCCGGAGACCACCCCGAGCGGGTTCTGTACAAAGCCGTAGAACGCATGGTTCCCCGGGGACCGTTGGGCCGCAAGGTCATGCGCAAACTGAAAGTCTATGCCGGCCCCGAGCATCCCCATGAGGCGCAATCGCCCGAGACGCTCGATATCGCCGCGATGAACCCGAAGAATAAAAGGTAAGCCCGATGGCCGAAACGCTAACCGATTTGCAGGATCTGGGTGAAGCCACCGGCGTGACCCCGGAGGTTGCGGCGCCTGTTCGCGAGCAGCAGCTGGACGCCCATGGCCGGGCTTATGCCACCGGCCGGCGCAAGGATGCCGTCGCACGGGTCTGGATCAAACCCGGTGCCGGGCGCATCATCGTCAATGGCAAGGACTACGATAAGTACTTTGCCCGCCCCGTGTTGCAGATGCTTCTTAATCAACCGCTGCAAGTGGTTGAAAGAACAAGTCAATATGACATTTACTGCACGGTCAAAGGTGGTGGTCTGTCGGGCCAGGCCGGTGCCGTTCGGCACGGTCTGAGCCGCGCGCTGGTCAACTTCGAACCGGAGCTTCAGCCGGCGCTGAAGAAACAGGGCTTCCTGACCCGCGACAGCCGAACAGTTGAACGTAAGAAATACGGCAAGGCGAAGGCTCGTAAGAGCTTCCAGTTCTCCAAGCGGTAAGTCATCGGGGCCACAGCGACCCCAAGATTTTCGAAGGGCTTGCCGAAAGATCGGCAAGCCCTTTTTGCTTTTTGCTACGGTCAGTTGGCCGAATTTTCGAAGGAACGACTGCAACAAGGCGGCATTGACGACATGCCTAACCACGACGAAAGACAGTTGGTGATCTATGGCGCCGGAGGCCATGGCCGCGTGTGTCTGGACATGGCACGGGCGGCCGGCTGGGCCGTTGCCGGCTTTTGCGATTCCGCCGCGCAGAAGGGCAGTCGGATCCATGGCTGCGCCGTCATCGCCAATGACCCAACCGAATTGGCGGCGGATGCCGCGTCTTTGGCTTTCCTGCCGGCCGTCGGGCGCCAGGACGGTCGGCGGCGCACCATGTTGGCCATGGATAAGACAGGGCTTGTCCTGGCGACGGTTATCCATCCGGCCGCGGTGGTTTCACCGCATGCCGTCATCGGAGATGGGACGGTGGTCATGCCCGGTGCCATCGTGGCCATCGATGCAAGCATCGGACGGGGCTGCATCATCAATCATGGGGCCTCCGTCGACCACGACAACCAGCTGAGTGACGGCGCCAAGATAGGGCCCGGCTCGCATCTGGCGGGCGGCGTTTCCGTCGGGGCCTGGGCAAATATCGGGGCAGGGTGCATCTTCATACCCGGCGTTTCGGTAGGGGCCGGGGCGACGATTGGCGCCGGTGCGGTCGTCACGCAGGACATTGATGCAAACGTAACAGCGGTCGGCATTCCAGCCCGGCCACTGCATTGAGGCAAGAGACTCGCAGCGAGGGAGCGGGACAGTGACAAACAAGCTGAACATCGCGGTTATGGGGGCAAGCGGCTACACCGGTGCCGATGCCGTGCGATTGCTGCTGGGTCACCCGTTGGGACGCGTTGCCGCCGTCACCGCCGACCGCCATGCCGGCGAGCCGATCGACGCCGTCTTTCCCCACCTGGGCGGGTACGACATCCCCGATCTGGTGAAGATCGACGATGTCGATTGGGACAAGATCGACGCAACGATCTGTGCGCTGCCGCATGGTACGACGCAGGAGGTCATCGCCGGTTTACCAAGCGATATCAAGGTTGTGGACCTTTCGGCGGATTTCCGCCTGGACGATCCGCAGGCCTATGCCACCTGGTATGGTCACGAACATCGGGCGCTGCATTTGCAGGACAGCGCCGTCTATGGCCTGACGGAGTTGAACCGGCCGGCGATTTCCGCCTCCAGGCTGGTGGCCAATCCCGGGTGCTTCCCCACGGCGATCTTGCTGGCGCTGCAGCCGATTGTCGCCGCCGGCGTGGTGTCGAGTGACAATATGATCATCGACGCCAAGACCGGCGTCACCGGGGCGGGGCGGTCCGTCAAACAGGCCTTTTTGTTTGGCGAAGTTGCCGAGGGCTGCCACCCCTACGGTGTCGGCTATCACCGCCATATGCCGGAACTGGAACAGGAGCTGTCAAAGGCGGCCGGCAAGCCGCTGACGCCAAGCTTCACCCCCCATCTTTTGCCGATGAACAGGGGCGAGCTGATCACCGCCTATGTCAATTTGGCGGATGGCTGCGAGGTCGGCGATCTGCGGCGGGTGCTGGGCGAGTGCTATGAGGACGAAACCTTCGTGCACCTGCTGGCCGAGGGCGTTGTGCCGGCCACCCGCAGTGTGCGCGGTTCGAACCATTGCCATATCAACGTCTTTGCCGACCGGCGGCCGAACAGTGCCATCGTGATTTCGGCCATCGACAATTTGGTCAAGGGCTCATCCGGCGGTGCGCTGCAGAACCTGAACCTGATTTGCGGATTCCCGGAGGATACAGGGCTTAACCAAGTCGCCCTGTTTCCTTAACCGACGGCAAATCCACTTTTAGTCTTCGTCCTTGGCCTTGACCTTGACGTAGGCGCCCGGGGCGTCCTCGATCACCTTCAGCTTGCCGTCGCCGGGCTGCCGGGCTGCGATTTTCCGGCCGCTGTGCTTGGCAACCCACTTTCGCCATTCCGGCCACCATGAGCCTTCGTTCTGGGTGGCTCCGCGCAGCCAGGCGTCGGGGTTTTTCGGTGTCTCGTCGTTCAGCCAGTAGCCGTACTTGTTGGCCGCCGGCGGGTTGACGACCCCGGCAATATGGCCTGAGCCGGAGAGGCAAAAGCGGACCGGGCTACTGAAATGCTGGGTGGCCGCGTAGGTCGATTTCCACGGCGCGATATGATCTTCCCGGGTCGACAGCATAAAGGTCGGCAGGTCGACGTCGGACAGTTCTATGTCCACCCCATCCAGCTGGATACCGCCCGGTTCGATCAGTTTGTTCTCCTGGTACATCTTGCGCAGGTAGTAGCTGTGCATCGCGGCGGGCATGCGGGTCGAATCGCTGTTCCAGTACAGCAGATCGAACGGGAAGGGATCCTTGCCCAGGAGATAGTTATTGATGACAAAAGACCAGATCAGATCGTTCGCCCGCAACATGTTGAAGGTCGTGGCCATCTCAGAGCCGTGCAGATAGCCCCGATCCATCATCTTGGATTCGAGGGCCATAAGCTGTTCTTCATCGATGAAGACCGACAGCTCGCCCGCCTCATAGAAATCGGTCATGGTTGTGAAAAAAGTGGCGGATTTGAAACGCTTATCGCCCTTTTTCGCCATGTAGGACAAGGTGCACGCCAACAGCGTGCCCCCTAAGCAATAGCCGATGACATTGGCTTGTTTTTGGCCGGTCGCCTTCTCGATCTGGTCCAGGGCATCGAGCGGACCTTCCTTCATGTAGTCTTCGAAGGTTTTTTCCGCCAGCTTGGCGTCCGGGTTGACCCAGGAGATGACGAAAACGGTCAGGCCCTGATCGACGCACCATTTGATGAAGCTGTTCTTCGGCTTCAGATCCAGGATGTAGAACTTGTTGATCCAGGGCGGGATGATCAGCAGCGGCGTGGTGAACACCTTCTCGGTCGTCGGCGTATACTGGATGAGCTGCATCAGCTCGTTCTGATAAACGACCTTACCCGGCGTGACGGCGATGTTTTCGCCGACTTCGAAGGCGTCTGTATCGGTCATCTTGATAGAGAGTTGGCCTTCACCCCGCTCAAGATCCTCAAGGAGGTTTTGCAGGCCGCTGACCAGGTTTTCGCCGCCGCTTTCCAAGGTGGCGCGCAGCACTTCGGGGTTTGTAACCACGAAATTGGATGGCGCCATCGCATCGACGAACTGACGGGTATAAAAGTCGATCTTCTGGGCGGTTTTCGCGTCCAGCCCTTCGACATCGTTGGTCGTCTTCTGCATCCACCGGGCCGAGAGCAGATAGGACTGTTTGATGAAGTCGAACAGGGTGCTTTCGTCCCAGGCGGCATCTTTGAAGCGCCGGTCGCCCTTTTCCGGGCTGATGACGGGGTCGGATTCGATGCCCATCATGCGCTGGGTGGTGTGCCGCCAAAGGTCGACATAGTCATTCCAAAACCCCAACTGGGCTTCGACGATTCGGCTCGGATCGGCCATCAGGCGCGCGGTCATCTCAAAAAAGGCGCTGCCGATGTTCAGCGGATCAAGATTTCCGGCAGGGGTTTCGCCGCTGGTATGGCGCGCAAGAAAGTCCGCCACCAGGCGTTGACTGCGTTCTGCGATGTCGGACATCGCCTCGCTCATTTCGGCCATGTCGGGCCCCGCGCCGTTTTGCGCCTTGTTTTCATTGCTTTCGCTTGCGGAACCCGACGCACTGGTCCGATTGCCCGTCGACCGGGTGGTGATGTTTTCCGTCATAATCTCGTCTGTCTCCCAGAGCCCCAGGTCCGTCGGCGGCATTGACAGCTCCGACCCTGATTGGGCCTATTACCGCTCGTTAACCATTGCTTGCCAGCATTGATCGAGTGTTAACCATGTCGTTACCGGGTCAACGCGCTATAAATGGCGCACATTTCCCGCTTGGCCGACGCAAAACCTGGTCAATGCGCCCGTTTGTTGATTGCGTGCTTTCGGCACATACCGCGCCCTATGTGAGATTGCCAATATGAAACCCCGTGCACCTCGCCCGGTCAACGCTTCTCAAAGGGCTCGGCTCATGGCGGCCGGCTCCTGTGTCGCCCTGCTATCGGCCTGCGCGGGAGGCGGACCGTTTTCCGCCCAGTCATCGGCGCCGTATGCAGGCGATATCGAACCCAGCACCGTCCGGCCGGCATCGCCCAGCGATTATCCAAACCTGGCGGATGTGCCCGCACGGCCCGACGATCTGCCAACGGCCGCCCAGCGTGCGGCGAGCCGGCAAGCGCTGCAGGAAGATCTAAACGCAGGGCAGGCGATCGGCACGGCGCAGACGCCCGTGATCGCCGATGATCTGGCCGACGTTGCCAGCGCTCCGCCTTTGGTTGCGAGCGGCAGCCAGCAAACAACCACCCCGTCCATTGCCGAGGCGCTGTCACCCGAACCGAGGGGCGGCGAGGAGCCAGGGCAGCGGATCGATGCTCCGGCGGAAGGGCCGCTGATCGTCGACACCCAGGGGATGGCCGAGCAGACACAGCCCTTGGAGCGGGAGACGCTTGAGGACCGACCGGTTGCGGTCGCACAGGCCGCCACGGCTGACGAGGCGGTGGAAAACCAGGTTGCGGAAGGCACCGAGGAGGAGAAACCACGGCAGGGTTTCTTCGCTCGACTGTTCGGTCCGCGATCGGATAACGATGCCGCCGTCGACGAAGCGGCGCCTGGCGCCGAGATCGCCGTTGCTGAAACAGCGGTAGGTGAAAGCAGCGCTGATGCCGTTGAACGCCTTACCCCCGATCCGAATGCGGAACTGCTGCTACCACAGACCGAGCAGCCAAGGGTCGTGGTCGCCCGTGTCAACGAACGCTCCAATGGCGAGCTTTTGCTTCCACAAAGCGAAGAGCCGGCATCTGCCTCGGAGGCCGTTTCCTCAAGCGATGGCCAGCTGCTGATTCCGCAACAGGAGGAACCAGAAGCCGCAACCCAGCCTGCGGTCGTTGCCACCAGCGGTGAGCTGATGATCGACCAGCGCGAACAGCCGGCCGCGGTCGAAGAGACGGTCGTGGCGGCGGCCGATCAGGAACTGCTGCTCCCACAGGCGGAAGAGGCCGCTCCTGAAGAACCGCCGGTCGTCGCCGAGGCACCGCGGATCGAGCCGGTTGAGTTGGAAACCGTTGAACTAGAGCCAATTGAGGCCGAGCCGGTCGAAATCGAGCCGGTTGAATTGGAGGTGGCAGAAGCGGAGCCGGTCGCAGAGAAGCCAGGCTTTTTCGCCCGCTGGTTTGGCGGAAAGGGGCGTAAAACTGACGGTGCGCCCGAGGCCGCTCCTGTAACCGTGGCAAATGAGCCGGCCGAGCGGGTCGTTATCGCGCAGATTTCCTCAAATGATCCTGATCTGGCCACCGACAGCGCGGCGGCCCCCCAGGAAGGGGCCGAAGCCACGCAAGTCGTTCGGATTGAGGAAGTGCCGGTGGCGAGGGTTTCGACTGAAACCGCGCCGACCAACGCGGAAATTGCGGAGATCGCCCAGGCGCCGCTGGACCCGCCAACCGATGGGCCGCCAACCGATGGGCCGCCAACCGATGGGCCGCCAGCCGATGGGCCCCTGGCCGATGTGCTGCCTGCCAATGTACCGATGAGTCAGGAGCGGGCGCGTGCGCTGATCGCGGCTCGTGAAGGCAGGGAAGCTCAGGCCTTGGCCGAAACTCAGGTGGCCGCGGTATCGCCGCTGCCTGTGGCCCGCCCGCCAATCCCGGCAAGTCCCAAACGCACCGAACCGGCACCGCTGATCGCCCAGGAGAGATTGCCGGCCAGACAACAATCCCCGAGCGAGCAGATCGCTGCGTTGCCGAGCGACCTGGACATTCCTGATGAACAGCCGATGACGGCGGTCGATGAAAAAGCGGTCGCGATTGCCACTGGACCAATCGATCCAACCATTCGGATCTTCCGCGAACGGTTCGCCCAATCGGGTGAATTTGTCGATGCGCCGGTGCGGGTGGCGGCCATACCGGCCGGCTCCTTGACGACCGACTTACCGCCATCGCTGCCGCGTCTGGGTGTGATCTATTTCAATCCCGGTGAGATCGCCGTTTCCGAAACCCAGCGGCCGATCACCCACGCCGTTGCGACGGATTTGTTCTCTCGCGGCGGCAGTTTACGTGTGGTGGCCCATCGCAACGCGGTAGGGCTGCCCGGTGATCGCGATCCGGCCGATGCCGCGCGGCGGCGCTTGCAGGAGGTGATTGCCGGTTTGATGGCCTCGGGCGTGTCGAGCCAATCGATCGTATCGGAGATCGCCTCGCCCAATAATTTCCATGCGGACATGGACTATAACCGCCGGGTGGAGATTTACCTCGATTCCGCCACACCGGGCCGGTAAACACAGCGGCCTTAACGGCGGTCAATCGGTCGCCGATACGTCGATAACGGGAATCTTGGACGTTCGCCATGCCGGGCAACGAGTCGGAATTTCATAAAATCAGGCGCCTGCCGCCTTACGTGTTCGCCGAAGTCAATGCCATGAAGGCGGCTGCCCGGGCACGGGGCGAGGATGTGATCGATCTCGGCATGGGCAATCCCGACGGCCCGACCCCCAAACATATCGTCGAAAAGCTGGTCGAAACGGTCCAGGACCCGAAAACCCACCGCTATTCCAATTCGCGCGGCATACCGGGGCTGCGCAAGGCCCAGGCAGCCTATTATGAAAGACGCTTTGGCGTTTCGCTGGATCCGAACCGGGAAATTGTCGCCACCATAGGCTCGAAGGAAGGGCTGGCGAACCTGGCCCAGGCGATTACCAGCCCGGGTGATATCATCCTGTCGCCCAACCCGAGCTATCCGATCCATATGTTCGGCTTCATCATCGCCGGGGCGGCGATCCGCAGCATTCCGGTGAGACCGGATGAGGAGTTCATGGTCACGCTGGATCGGGCCATTCGCCACAGCGTGCCCCAGCCGACGGCCCTGGTGCTGAACTATCCGGCCAACCCGACGGCCGAGATCGCGACCCTGGACTTCTACGAAGAGGTCGTAAACTTCTGCCGGCAGCACGGGATCTACATCCTGTCCGATCTGGCCTATGCGGAGATCTATTTCGACGACAATCCGCCGCCTTCGGTCCTGCAGGTGCCGGGGGCCAAGGATATCACGGTGGAATTCACCTCGCTGAGCAAGACCTATTCGATGCCGGGCTGGCGGGTCGGCTTCGCGGCGGGTAACGCCCGGCTTATCGACTCCCTGGCGCGCGTGAAGTCCTATTTGGACTATGGCGCCTTCACGCCGGTCCAGGTCGCCGCGACGGCGGCGCTGAACGGGCCGCAGGACTGTGTTTCGGAAATTCGGACCCACTACCGCGAGCGGCGGGACGTGCTGATCGACGGGCTGAAGGCGGCGGGCTGGGACGTGCCGAGCCCGGCCGCGACCATGTTCGCCTGGGCGCCCTTGCCGGAGGATTTCGCCCATCTCGGCTCGCTGGAGTTTTCCAAGCTGCTGCTGCAGCACGCCAATGTGGCCGTATCGCCGGGCCTTGGTTTTGGCGAACATGGCGATGGGCATGTCCGGATTGCCTTGGTCGAGAATCGCCAGCGTATTCGCCAGGCGTGCCGAAACATCAAATCCTTCCTGGCGGGGTTCGACCGCCAATCCATCGATGGCGGGATCCGCGCCGTCGCCATTTAGCATTGAGTTTAGTCAGTATGCGCGAGCCGCTTCGCATTGCTGTTGCCGGCCTGGGGACGGTCGGCCTGGAAGTCGTCCGTCTGTTGCAGGACGAACGAGATATGCTGGCCGACCGGGCGGGCCGGCCCCTTGAGGTCGTTGCGGTCAGTGCGCGGGACCGAACGCGCGATCGCGGGCTGGATCTGAGCGGCTATGCCTGGTTTGACGATGCGGCGTCCATGGCGGGCCAAGCACCGTGCGATCTGGTCGTCGAGGTCATCGGCGGATCGGACGGCAAGGCAAAACAAGTTTGTGATGCGGCGCTGAGCGGCGGTCGGCATGTCGTCACGGCCAACAAGGCCCTGCTCGCGCTGCGCGGCGAGGAATTGGCGCCGCTGGCCGACAAGGCCGGCCGGACCATCGCCTGCGAGGCGGCGGTCGCCGGCGGCATCCCGATCGTAAAGGGGCTTAGGGAAGGGCTGGGTGCGAACCGGGCCAGCACCGTGTTCGGCATCTTGAATGGCACCTGCAATTACATCCTGACCCGGATGGAAGAAACGGGGCGCGATTTTGCCGATATTCTGACTGAGGCCCAGGAGCTGGGGTATGCCGAGGCCGACCCCGCCTTCGATGTCGATGGGGTGGACGCGGCCCATAAGCTGGCGATCTTGGCCGCCATCGCCTTCAATGCCCGCATCCAATTCGAGGCATTGACCATCGAGGGTATTCGGTCCGTCACCGCGGCGGACATCATGTTCGCCCGCGAGTTGGGCTACCGGATCAAGCTGATCGGGCTGGCCGAGCGGATCGATGGGGAGTCCCATCCTCAACTCGCCCTTCGGGTGGGCCCGGCGCTGGTACCGCGCGACGGAACGCTGGCCCGAATTGATGGCGTCCTGAATGCCGTGGTCGTTGATGGCCATGCCGCCGACCGGATCATGATGGTCGGCGCCGGCGCGGGGGGTATGGCGACTGCTTCGGCCATCGTGGCCGATATTCTGGACATTGCCCGAGGCCAGACCTCACCGGTGTTCGGGGTTCCGACGAGCGGCTTGTCCGATATGGCCATCCAGCCGATCGACCAGCGGTGCGGTCCATATTATGTCCGCGCCCAGGTGATCGACCGTCCCGGTGTGCTGGCCGATTTGTCCGCTGTGCTGCGGGACGAGCAAGTCTCGGTCGAAAGTCTGATCCAACGCGGCCGTTCGTCCAACGAGCCGGTGGCCCTGGTCATCGTCACCCATGATGTGGGTGAGGCGGCGATCGGCCGGGCTATGGCAAAAATTACTGCAATCGATAGTGTGCTACAGCCACCTACGGTCTTTCGAATCGAACCTTCCTTGGGCTGACCACCCCGCCTAAACGAGAATTTCAGGAGCGCCCCATGGCCGATACCGTTCAACAACCCGGGCCGCAGATGGACCGCAACCTCGCCCTGGAGGTCGTGCGGGTAACCGAATCGGCGGCGCTGGCCGCTTCACTGACCATGGGGCGGGGGGACGAACGCAAAGCGGATCAGGCAGCGGTCGATGCCATGCGCCAATCGTTGAACAGCCTGTCGATCGATGGCGAGGTGGTCATCGGCGAGGGCGAGCGTGACGAAGCACCGATGTTGTATATCGGCGAGAAGGTTGGGCAGGGCGATGGCCCACAGATCGATATCGCGCTGGATCCGCTGGAAGGCACGACCATCTGCGCCAAGGGCGGGCCAAACGCCCTGGCCGTGATTGCGATGGCAAACCAGGGCGGATTTCTAAAGGCGCCTGACGTCTATATGGACAAGATCGCCGTCGGTGGCGATCTGCCCGAGGAGCTGATCGATCTCGATGCCACTCCAGCGCAAAATCTCAAATCCTTGGCCCTGGCCAAGCGCTGCACGATTTCCGACCTTGTGGTCTGCATCCTGGACCGCCCGCGCCATTCGGAGCTGATCGCCAAGGTGCGTGAGGCCGGCGCCCGGATCATGCTGATTTCCGATGGCGACGTGTCCGGTGTGATTGCGACCTCGCAGCCCGACAGCGGGGTGGATATGTATGTCGGCAGCGGCGGGGCGCCGGAAGGCGTGTTGGCGGCGGCAGCGCTGCGTTGCACCGGCGGGCAGATGCAAGGCCGTCTGTTGTTCCGCAACGATGATGAGAAGTCCCGGGCAAAGCGCCACGGCATTACCGATCTGGACCAGAAATACACGCTGATGGATCTGGCATCCGGCGATGTGATGTTCGCCGCCACGGGGGTGACGACCGGGACGATGTTGCGCGGTGTGCGCCGCTTCGCCGGCGGGGCGACGACGCATTCCATCGTCATGCGGTCAAAAAGCGGCACGGTGCGCCTGGTTGAAGCCAAGCATGACTTCCATCGCAAGGTCGGGTTCGCGCCGATGGACCAATGAGCGCCGCTGCCCCGCAGGCAAGCGTTCTGGAGGACACCGAACCGCAACGGACGGTTTCCGGCCGCGTCGTGCGGGAAAAAACGGTCGATGAGCGCCTGGCTCGCACCCTGGCGCAGCGGCTTGGGTTATCGGACATCGCCTCGCGACTGCTGGCCATGCGGGTTGGCGACGCGGACGAGGCCACGCGCTTTTTGGAACCTCGGCTGCGCGACAGTCTGCCCGATCCCCTGAAACTGAAAGAAATGGACCGGGCCGCCGCACGGTTGGCCGCAGCGATCCAGAAGCACGAACGAATTGCCATCCTGGGCGACTACGATGTGGACGGAGCAGCCTCAACGGCCATGCTGCTTCGCTATCTGCGCGGGTTCGGGCTTGAGGCCGATGTCCATATCCCGCACCGGATCGAAGAAGGTTACGGGCCGAACAGTGCGGCCATCACGGCGCTGAAAGAACGCGGAGCGAACCTGCTGATCACGGTGGATTGCGGCACCCTGTCGTTCGAGCCGCTGGACCATGCCAAGGCGTTGGGCCTGGATGTGATCGTGCTGGACCACCATGCAGGCGAGGGACGGCGGCCTGCTTCCGTCGCCTTTGTTAATCCCAACCGGCCGGACGGGACGGACGAGCTGTCGATGCTGGCGGCGGCGGGCGTGGTGTTCCTGACCCTGATCGCGACAAACAAGTTCCTGCGGGAGGAGTTCGGACAGAGCCGGGAGTCGCTGCCCGATTTGATGGGGCTGCTCGATTTGGTGGCTCTCGCGACGGTCTGTGACGTGGTACCGCTCAAGGGGCCCAACCGGGCGCTTGTCGCCCAGGGACTGCGGGTGGCGGCCGGCGGGGCCAACGCGGGCCTGAAGGCGCTTGCCAGCGTGGCGGGCCTGAACGGCGCGCCGGGGGCGGGCCAGTACGGGTTTCAGCTCGGCCCCCGCGTCAACGCGGCCGGACGGCTATCCGATCCAACGCTTGGAACGCGGCTGCTCGCCACCGAGGAGCCCGGAGAGGCGATGGCTTTGGCCCAGCGGCTGGATGATTTGAACGCTCAACGCCGGGGGCTGGAGAGCGAGTTGGTGACGGCCGCCCTCGCCGCAATCGAAGCCGATGGTGGGGTTCAGTCCGACCCGGTGATCGTGGTGGCCGGCCAGGATTGGCATCCCGGTATTTTGGGGATCGTCGCGGCCCGGCTGAAGGATCGGTTTCACCGCCCCGCCATCGCGCTTGGCATTGGCGACGACGGGATCGCCAAGGGGTCCGGCCGGTCGGTAACGGGATACGATCTAGGTGATGCCATCTTGGAGGCCTGCCGGGCAGATATAACGCTGACTGGCGGTGGCCACCCCATGGCCGCCGGGTTGAGCCTGGAGAGTGCCAAGATCGACGCGCTGCGGGACTTTCTGGCGGACAGGGCCGCGGCCCAAGGATCGGTGCCGGAACCGAGTATCGACATCGATGCCCGGCTTTCCGCCCGCGCGATGAACGCGGATCTCACGGCCGAGATTGATCGATTGCGGCCCTTCGGCCCGGGCAATGCGGAACCGCTGCTGGCCGCCGATGGCCTGCAGGTATCCCACGCCCGAATCGTTGGCAGCAACCATGTCAGCGTTCAGCTGACCGGGCTCAATGGCGGCCGCCTTCAAGCAATCGCCTTCCGCCAGGCGGATACCGAGATCGGAAAGGCTCTGTTGAACAGTGGGGGCCGACGGTTCGATGTGATCGGACGGCTGAAAGCGGACGAATTTCGGGGCCAATCCCGGGTTCAAATGCACATTGAGGACATTGCGGTCCATCAATCGCACCATAGCGCTTGATTTTCAGCAGCTTGCCCGGTAAGTGCTTCGGACCTCCATACGACCCCTTCGTCTAGAGGCCTAGGACACCGCCCTTTCACGGCGGCAACACGGGTTCGAATCCCGTAGGGGTCGCCACTTGGTCTCAGTAAAATTTACGTTTCACCGCCTGGCGCAGCCCATGTGCTGGGGCGATGCTGTGTGCCAGTTTTCCAGGCGGCATGGTGACCATCCGGGAGGAAGTATGAACGCGTGGATTTATCTGGCGATCGCAATTAGCCTTGAGATCGCGGGGACGTTTTTCCTCAAACTGTCGGATGGCTTCGCAAAATGGCAGTGGGGGTCGCTTTCGATCCTTTGCTACGCCGTTTGCTTCATCGCCCTCGCTCCCGCGCTGAAGATCCTGCCAGTCGGCCTTGTTTATGCCATTTGGGCCGGGGTTGGGATCATTGGCGCGACCGCGCTGGGCCTGATCTTCTTCGGTGATCGGCTTGCGCCCCACCATTACGGTTTCATCGCGCTCATTCTTGTGGGTGCGGTGGGCTTACGCCTGACGACCAATCATTGAGGCTGAGCCGGCTTTGGGGCCGCTGCGTTGCTCCAAACCTCCCGCACCCAACGGGCACACGCGACCGAGTGATCGAAGATCGAGTACTTCGCGCCGGCGCCATAATCCGTGCCGGGGATGAACTCGGTCGAAAGGGTTCGCAGGGGGCTGGTTTCGGACATCGCATGATAGGCCAGCGCGCGGCGAACCACCTCTTTCCAAGGCTCCAGCTGATTCTCGTCCCAGGGGCTGTGCCATTCGCCGGCTTTGGGCTCGATAAAGGGGTATTGAATGCCCCGGCCCACGGTATCCCTTGGGTGTTGGGATGAGGGCACGTCATCCAGGCTTTCGTGATGGGCCCAGATGTTGCGCGGGTTGTTGGGCGCAACGGCACGGGCGTGTACGTGGCCGACGATCCCCGCTTCGATCCATTGCTGGCAAATGTTGCCGTCCGCGAAGGGATCCAGGATCAGATCACCGCTCTCAATCGCGCCGTCGATACCCAGCACAGCCTGTTCGCGGGGATTGTCGATCTTGAAGATGACGTGACTGTGGTCAAGCGTCATGCGGAAGGGCACGCCGCGCTTGGACACCAGTTCGGCAACCGGCAGGACACGCCTGAAATCCTCCGACCACATGTTAACGTGGACTTCGAACGTTGGCTGGCAGCCGAGTTTGGCCCCGATATCATGGGCCCGGAGATAGGCCTCGGCCACCTCCTGATCGGTCACCAAGTGGCCATCGGCGTGGTCCATCAGGATCTGGGTGTTGTGGACGATGCTGCCCAACTCGCCGCCGATGCGGAGATTTCGTTCCAACAGCGCTTCGTCGCGGCCGAGCTTGTAAAACCAACCACCGGCCAGGACCGGCAGCTCGTATTTGTCCGCCCATTTGGCATAGTCGGCGACCTGATCGGCGGGTGGGGTCTTTTCGAAATAGTCGTAAACGCCCGTTTCACTGGCCATCCGAAATTTGGATTCCAGGTCCAAAGGCGGGTCGGCGTCCGTGTGCAGGATGCCGCCTTCGGTGATGCCGATAAGCAGGTCGTTGGGCATGATCCTCTCCACGCTGTTTGCGGTGGTTCGTCCACCTTGTCGCGCACTTTGCGCGACCATCCGTGGACATGCAAAGTGCCCGGCTAGCGTGGGCGCGATTGTTGGGTTGGCTTCGCGCCTGGGTCGGTCGCCGCACCTCACGGGTTGCCTTTCCGTGTTCACGGGTGCGTGAAAGCGTGAACCTTTTTTGCTGTCCGGCGTCTTAGCTTGTGAACATGGGATTTTCGGGTGGACAGCCGGACGGGCGAATGGGGCGCATGGCTATCGTTACTTCCCGCTTTTGGGCAGCGGCGAACCTGGCACGTCGGCCGGGCGTTGGGGTCCTTCGGTGACGGGCAGAGACCAGCACATCGCCGCCTTGTTTCGCGAGCATGCGGATGCGCTGTACCGGGCCGCAATTCGCATGTTGGGCGATCCTGGTGAGGCGGAGGATGCCGTCCAGGATGCGTTCGTGAAGCTTCGGCGCAGCAAAAACCGGCTGGACGACCTAGACAGCCCCAAGGCCTGGCTATTCACCGTGTTGCGCAATGTTTGCGTCGACCGGCAGCGGGGTGCGGCGCGGCGGTCGATGCTGGCGAGCGACCGGTTCGATGCGGATGCAGGTGAGCTGGGCGGTTCGGGGTGGAGCAGCCGCACGCCCGAGAGCGAAGTCTTGACGTCGGAGACGTTAAGCCACGTTTCGAAAGCCATGGAGGCATTGCCGCCAATCGACGCGGAAACCCTGACCTTGGTCGTGGTCGAGGGGTTGAGCTACCGCGAGGTTGCCGACATCACCGGCGTGCCGGTGGGGACCGTGCGGTCCCGGCTGAACCGGGCGCGAAGGACGCTACGCGATGCTTTGCCGGGCGCCTTGGCCGAGGGACCAGACGCTGCCGGGGCCCATCCTGTTGAAAATGTCATTCCATTGCGGAGGGTGCCGTGACCAAACACTGTCCGGACCAAGACGCCATTGCCGCCTATTGCGACGGCGATAGCTGCGTCGATTTGGATGCCATTGGGCGGCACGTCGCGTCCTGTCCCGACTGCGCGAAAGAGGCGGCCGCCATCGATCTGGTCAATCGCGCGGTGCTGCAGGGGGCCCGCCAGGTCGGGGCACCGGCCGCGCTGACGGGCTGGATCGACGATCAGTCTCAGAGGCGGTCGTTTGGTGACCGAATGAACCGGCGCAACCTGATCGGGGCGGCGTCGATGGCGGCGGGTTTGGGCGCCGTCGGGCTTTATCTGTCCCTGTCCAACGAGCAACCGCCGATGGCACCGACATTGTTCGATGATTTCTCCACGCGGTTGGCGGCGGATCGGGCGCTGGATCTGTCCGCGACGAGGTTGGAAACTGTCATGGCCTGGTTCGAGACGCGGGTGCCCTTTGCCCTGCCGGACCTGCCGGCCATGGCGGGTGTCGGGCTGCGGGGCGCGCGTCTGTGCTGGCTTTTGGACCGCCGGGTGGCTGCCATCTATCTGGACAGGAAAGGCGCCCACAGCTGTCTCTACGTTGCCGATTCCGGCGGCCTGACCCTGGACGGCGAAAGAGAGGTTCCCGGGGCCGATGCCCCGGCCCTGCTAACCGACGGTATGGCGTCCGGCGCGTTCTGGCGCGACCGGGATCTGGCCTTTGGATTGGTTGCAAGCACCTCCACATCGGCGGTCGGTTCCCTGATGCGGCGCCTTTACGGTGTCGGTTGATCGTCGATCAAGAAACCCCCTCAACACGGAATAGGATGACATGAAGCGCCAAAACAGAAAGTCCAAGCAAGCCTCCCGTTCGAAGGCCAACGACGGCCGGCAAAAACGGGCGACCGCGCCGGCCGAGGATGACCAGTCGGCTGTCGGTCGCCGCACGGCGCTTGTGAAGCTGCGCGATTATGGGATTGTCGTGGCGCTTGTGGGTGGGGCCGGCTGGTATGCGCTCGACCATGTCGGTAGCCGATTTGCCGAGTACGACCTATCCCGAATCGGCAACGGCATTCCGGCGGTGGTTCAAATCCATGACCCCGGATGTCCGCTTTGCCGGGAATTGCAACGCCAGACTCGCGAGGCCCTGGCGGCATTCGACGAGAGCGAGTTGCAGTACATCGTGGCCGATATCAAAACCGGGAAAGGACGCGAACTGGCCGCCGCACACGGTGTGCAGCATGTCACGCTCGTCCTGTTCGACGGCCAGGGCCGCCGGCTGGACATCCTGGCCGGCTCCAACACCGCCGATTTCTTAGAAGATGCCTTTCGCCGCCACCTGGCCGCTAGCCAGAGGGCCGTGAGCAGCTAGTCTAGCTCACCTTGTCAGGCTGTTCGCCCGTGCTTCGGTGGATGATGTAGAAGTTGAACAACACACCGAACAGGAACAGCAGCAAGCCAAAAAAATAGGTCATGCCATCGGCGGCCCGGCTTGCCATCAGGAGGCCCAGCAGGGCGAGCACGGCCGTGCCAATGGCGGTTATCCAGCGGTCCATTTTTCAGAGTCCTTAGGGTCTTAGCTGTTTTTCCAGATGACGATGTCCTTGTAGGCCGCCCAGGAGGCGTAGCCGACCAAGGGAAGCACGACGATCAAACCGATGAAGGCCGTGACGAAGCCGATCGCCATCAGCACAGCGATCATAGCGGCCCAAAAGATAACGGTGGCCTTATTGTGGTCGAAGGCCCGCCAGCTGGCGACGACCGCGTGAAACACGTTCGCATCCGGCCGATCCAGGAGGAGCGGAATGGAAACCACGCTGACGGCAACGGTCACACAGGCCAGCAGGGCGCCCACCAGGTTGCCGAAGATCAAGAAGCCAAGATTTTCGACCCGCACGACGTGGTCGAGGAACCCGATCGGATCGATCGGCGGCGGGTCCTGGCTGAAGGCGGCCATGAAGATCAACGCGGCCAGGCGCACCCAGGCAACGTTGATGACCAACAATAGGACGCCGAACATGGCGATCTGAGTCGGGTTGGAGCGGAAAGCGGTCAGGGCCGCCCAAAGGCTCGGCTCTTGGCCATTTGCGATTCTGCGGCTCGTTTCGTAGAGGCCGACAGCGGCCAGAGGGCCGATCAGCAGAAAGCCGGCCATCAGCGGAAAAACGAGGTAATAGGCCCCGCCTGTCCAGGCGTAGTAGCTGATGATCGCGCCAATGACCGCGAAAAAGCCGCCATAAATCAAAGACAAAACGGGTGCTGCTTTTAGGTCGGACCAACCCTGCGCCAACCAGCTCCACGGGCGCTCGATGCGCACGCGTCTGGTTTCCGGAAAGGACGGCCCTCCCGCCTGGCCATCAGAAATGCTTGCAGCGTTCATTGTTTACCCTCGCTCCTAAGGAGAAACCCGCATAGCTCAGGAGAGTCTCTCATAGGCTCTCGTTGTTTACCGTTTAGTTCCATGCCTTTGCGCAAACGATGCGCCCTTGATCTATGTCAATGTTCCGACTTAACCATGCGTTACGTCAGGGGCGAATACTTTCTCGTGACCTCAGTGTCGACTACTTTCATGGGTGAGGGCGGCGTATGACCGTGATGACAATGGATGGGCCGGGCGCGGCCACATCGGACGGCGCGGCCGTCGGCTACAACGAACAAGTCGTTCGTTATTTCACGCTTGCCGCCATCTTCTGGTCGGTTGTGGCCTTTTTGGTGGGCGTGGTCATCGCCCTGCAGCTCGCCTACCCGGTGCTCAATCTCGGGCTGGAATGGACGAGCTTCGGCCGCCTCCGCCCCCTTCACACCTCGGCGGCGATCTTTGCCTTTGGCGGCAATGCCTTGTTCGCCACGTCGCTCTATGTGGTGCAGCGGACCTGTAAGGCATCGCTGTTTGGCGGCCCGGCGGTCGCCCAATTCCTGTTCTGGGGCTACCAGCTGTTTATCGTGATGGCCGCGCTGGGCTATGTCACCGGCGTCACCCAGGGCCGCGAGTATGCCGAGCCGGAATGGTATGTCGATCTGTGGCTGACCCTGGTCTGGGTGGTCTATCTGATCGTTTTCCTGGGCACGCTGCTGAAGCGTGAAGAGCCGCATATCTATGTGGCCAACTGGTTCTACCTGGCCTTCATCGTCACCATCGCGATGTTGCACATTGTCAACAATCTGGCGGTGCCGGTCAGCTTCTTCGGGGCCAAGAGCTACTCCTTGTTCTCAGGCGTGCAAGACGCGCTGACCCAATGGTGGTACGGCCACAACGCCGTCGGCTTCTTCCTGACGGCCGGCTTCCTGGGCATGATGTACTATTTCGTGCCCAAGCGGGCTGAACGGCCGGTCTATTCCTACAGGCTGTCCATCGTCCACTTCTGGTCGCTGATCTTTCTCTACATCTGGGCCGGACCGCACCACCTGCACTACACGGCGCTGCCGGATTGGGCGCAGACGCTGGGCGCGGCTTTCTCCGTGATGCTGTGGATGCCGTCCTGGGGTGGCATGATCAACGGGATCATGACCCTGTCAGGCGCGTGGGACAAACTGCGCACCGATCCGGTGCTCCGCATGCTGGTCGTGGCTGTCGCCTTCTACGGCATGAGCACCTTCGAGGGGCCGCTGATGTCGGTCCGCGAGGTCAATGCGCTGAGCCATTACACCGACTGGACAGTCGGGCACGTGCACTCCGGCGCCCTGGGCTGGGTTGCCTTCGTCTCCTTCGGCGCGATCTACCACCTGGTGCCGATCCTGTGGCGCCGTAAGGGCCTCTATTCGCTGAAGCTGGTGGAATACCACTTCTGGATCGCAACGATCGGGATCGTGTTCTACATCACGGCGATGTGGGTGTCGGGGATCATGCAGGGCCTGATGTGGCGGTCCTACGACGAGCTGGGCTTCCTGCAGTACTCGTTCGTCGAGACGGTCGCAGCGATGCATCCGTACTACGTCATCCGGGCGCTGGGCGGGGTGCTGTTCCTGCTGGGAGCCTTGATCATGGTTTACAATTTGGCGCGCACCATTGCCGGCCACGAGCGCAATGAAGCGCCGGCCCTGGCGCCAGCGGAGTAAGGGCACATGAACCTGCATCGTCTTGCCGAACGCAACGCCATCTGGCTGATGATCCTGACGCTGATCACGGTTTCGATCGGCGGCATCGTTGAGGTCGCACCGCTACACACCATCGAAAGTACCATCGAGCCGGTGGATGGCGTGCGACCCTACAGCCCGCTGGAACTGGCGGGCCGCAACCTCTACATCCGCGAGGGTTGCTACAACTGCCACAGTCAGATGATCCGGCCCTTCCGGGATGAGGTGGAGCGGTACGGTCACTACAGTCTGGCGGCCGAGAGTATGTACGACCACCCGTTCCAATGGGGGTCCAAGCGGACCGGTCCGGATCTGGCGCGGGTCGGCGGCAAATACTCAAACGACTGGCATGTCGCGCACATGATCGACCCGCGCAGCGTCGTGCCGCAGTCGATCATGCCGGGCTACGCCTTCATGGCCGAGCGGCCGCTCAAGGCCGAAGGGTTTGCCGATCACCTGCGCGCGCTGCGGGTGGTAGGTGTGCCGTACACCGATGAGATGATCGAAGCGGCCGAGGCAGACCTGATGGGCCAGGCCGATCCGGAGGCCAGCACCGGCGATCTGGAAGAGCGCTATCCCAGGGCCGTCGTCGGTGACCTTGACGGCAATCCCGCCGAGGTGACGGAGATGGACGCCATGGTGGCCTATCTGCAGATCCTGGGCCGGATGGTCGATTTCGCCGACTACACAACCGAAGACCTGATCCAGTAGGCCTGCCATGGAACAGCTTGCAGAAATACTTCGTTCGCTCTGGGTTCTATGGCTGATGGGCCTGTTCCTGGGCATCGTGATCTGGGCCGTCTGGCCCTCCAACCAGTCCAAGATGGACCGCTGGGGACGCATCCCCTTGGAAGTTGATGAAGGGGAGGCGGCCGATGCCAACAAAGGTTGAGAAAGACGCCCTGACCGGCCGCGAGACGACCGGGCACGAGTGGGATGGAATCAAGGAACTGAACAATCCGCTGCCGAGTTGGTGGCTCTGGGTGTTCTATGCCTGCATCGCCATCGCCTTCGTCTGGTTCATTCTTTATCCGTCGGTTCCGGGCTTGAACGGCTATTTCGGCGGTGTCCTTGGCCTACAACAGCGTGAAATCCTGGACCGGCAGATAGAACGCGCAGCCGAACGCCAGCGGGAATTCTTCGGCGGAATCGAAGAAGCCTCGCTGGAAGAAATTCAGGCCGATCCGCTGCTCCTGAACTTCTCCATCAATGGTGGTCGGGCCGCCTATGCCGACAATTGCGCCCCTTGCCACGCTGTCGGTGGGGCCGGACAGGCAGGCGGCTACCCCGTGCTGGCCGATGATGATTGGCTGTGGGGCGGCACGCTGGACGCAATCTACGAAACCTTGGTCGTTGGTATTCGGCACGAGCCGGACGATACGCGGTATTCCGAAATGCCGGCCTTCGGCGCCTTGGGGATCCTGGAGCGCGAGGACATCGCCGATGTGACGCAGTATGTCCTGAGCCTTTCCGGACATGAAGGCGATGCCGACGCGCAAGCGCGTGGGGCCGTGATCTTCGAGGAGCAGTGCGTGGCGTGTCACGGGCCCGATGGCGGAGGCGATCGAACCCTTGGTTCACCAGCCCTGAATGACCAGATCTGGCTCTATGGCAGCGAGGAAGAAGAAGTCATCGCCCAGATCCATAATCCGCGTCACGGCGTTATGCCGGCTTGGGGCGGCCGACTGGACGATTCGACCATCAAGATGCTGACCGTCTATGTTCATTCGCTGGGCGGTGGAGAATAAGACATGCCCGACGGGGGGCCTTCTGGGGGGTTGATCCACCCCACGCTCGGCGATGATGTCCTATCGCGCGACGAGCAGAAGGCACACCCGCTGTTCAGCGGGCGGGTCAAGGTCTATCCGAAGGCGATTGCCGGTAAGGTCCGATCCTACAAGTGGGCGGTGCTGATAGCCCTTTTGGGCATCTATTATTTCACGCCCTGGCTGCGCTGGAATCGGGGGTTGGATGCGCCCGATCAGGCCGTGCTGATCGATATGAACGGCCGGCGTGCCTATTTCTTCTTCATCGAGATCTGGCCCCAGGAAGCCTACTACCTGACCGGGCTTTTGATCATGGGGGCTATAGGCCTGTTCCTGGTGACCAGCCTGTTCGGCCGCATCTGGTGCGGGTTTACCTGTCCGCAGACCGTCTGGACGGATCTGTTCATGTGGGTCGAGCGGCAGATCGAAGGCGACCGGACGGCGCGCATGCGTCTGGACAAGGCGCCGATGACGGGCGCGAAGATCACCAAGAAGACGGCCAAGCACAGCGCCTGGCTGTTGATCTCGCTGCTAACCGGCGGCGCTTGGATCATGTATTTCCAGGACGCACCGACCTTTGTCGTCGAATTCTTCACCGGCCAGTCGGGGGTGGGCACCTACTTTTTTGTCGGCCTGTTCACCGCGACGACGTACGTTCTTGCCGGGTGGGCGCGGGAACAGGTCTGCACGTATATGTGCCCCTGGCCTCGGTTCCAGGCCGCGCTGTTGGACCCGGAAAGCCTGGTCGTTTCCTACGAAAAGAGCCGCGGCGAACCTCGGGGTAAGCACAAGAAAGGCGAAAGCTGGGACAATCGGGGCGACTGCATCGATTGCAAGCAATGCGTTTCCGTTTGCCCGACAGGCATCGATATCCGGGACGGCATACAGTTGGAGTGCATCGGCTGCGGGCTGTGCATCGATGCCTGTAACGATATCATGGCCAAGGTCGGACGGCCGCCAGAGCTGATTACCTTCACATCCGAGGCCAACCAAAAACGCAGTGAAATCGGCAAAGAGCGTGTGTTCCGGCCGGTTCGAATGCGGACGATCGTTTATATCGGGATCCTGCTGGTAGTGGCCGGGTTGATGGGTTTTGGCTTGCTTAGCCGCGAAAGCCTGGGCGTGACGGTCAATCATGACCGAAACCCGCTATTCGTGATGTTGTCGGATGGATCGGTCCGTAATGGCTATCAGGTCAAGATTCTCAACAAGCAACGCCAGCCACAGACCGTGACACTCTCGGTTGAAGGCATCGACGGCGCACAGCTATCCGTTGTTGGTCAGCCCGGTGGAGGCGGTATCATAACGCTCGATGCGCCGGGTGATGGTGTTGCGACCTTCGTCGCGCATGTTACTGCTCCGTCCGGAGCGCTCACGGATGGTGAGGCGGCCATTACTTTTGTCGCCGAGACGGCGGATGGCGAGCGAACGGTTCAGGGCAACGTATTTCGAGGGCCGGAAAAATGACCGATTGGCCAATGACGGACTCAAACCCCAAACGTAGCCGTTGGATCCCCTGGGCGTTTGTTGGGTTCTTCCTGGTGGTGTTCGCGGTCAACGCAGTCATGCTGACCTTTGCGTTGCGCAGCTTCAACGGGCTTTCGATAGATGGCGCCTATGACCGGGGGTTGAGCTACAACGAAACATTGGCGGAGGTGCAGGCGCAGTATGCGCTGGGCTGGCAGATCGATCTCACGGTCACTGAGGCCACCGCGGGTGTCTGGACGGCGGCGCTGACCGCCTTGGACGAGGAAGGCCTGCCGGTTGCCGTGGATGAGATAAGCGCCAGTGGCCGGCGGCCGACCAGCGAGGGCTTGGATTTCGATCTGGCCTTTCGTCAAACGGGCCGCGGACTGTATGAGGCCGAAATCGAATGGCCCCAGCCGGGTGTCTGGGAAATACGATTGGTGGTCGTGTCGGGCGAGCAGCGCTACCGGCTGGACCAGCGGCTCTTTATCCGGTGATCCATGGGCGCACACGCCATATCTGATGGCGGTTCCGCCTCACCGAGTGGGGCGCTGGACCACGATCTTTCCCTTTTCGCGACGAAGGAAGGGCCAGACGGACATCGGCTGACCCTGCTTGTCGATGGCATCCATTGCGGAGGGTGCGTTGCCAAGATCGAAAAAGCGGTCAAAGGCATGTCGGGCGTTCGGGATGCACGGGTCAACATGTCGACCGGACGGCTGGTGGTTGGCTGGACCGGGGCATCCGCGCTTGCGCAGGCGGTTGGAGAGCGGGTTACCGGTTTAGGGTTTCGCGTCGCCCCGCTGACCGAGGAAGATGACAGTCGGGACGAAGAAGAGGCGATCCTGTTGCGGTCGCTCGCGGTGGCCGGCTTTGCCGCGGCCAATGTCATGCTGCTGTCCGTTTCCGTCTGGGCAGGGCACGCGCAAGGGATGACCGCCGCAACGCGTGATCTGCTTCACTGGTTTTCCGCGCTGATCGCCTTGCCGGCCGTCGTTTACGCCGGGCGGCCCTTCTTTTCATCCGCTTACAAGGCCTTGCGGGCTGGCGGGCTCAACATGGATGTGCCGATTTCTCTGGCCGTCCTGCTGGCCTGTGCGTTGAGCATCAAGGAAACGATGGCCGGGGGGCTGCACGCCTATTTCGACAGCGCCATCACTTTGGTGTTTTTCTTGCTGATCGGCCGGTTTTTGGACCGCCGGGCGCGGGGCAAGGCACATGCGGCGGCCCGCAGTCTGCTGGCTCTCACCCGCCGCGCGGTGACGGTGTTGGAACCGGACGGTTCGACCCATCGCTTGGCTGCCAGCATGGTCCGTCATGGTATGGTGCTGCTGGTGGCACCGGGCGAGCGGGTCGGGGCAGACGGCACGGTGCTGGAAGGGCGGTCCGATTTGGATGCCAGCCTGATTACCGGTGAAACGGTTCCCCAACCGGTTTCACCGGGTGCGTCTGTGCATGCCGGATCGGTCAATGGCGATGGCGTTCTGCAGATCACCGTCGACAAGGCGGGCGACCAGACGCTGCTGAGCCAAATCGTCAGGCTGATGGAGCAGGCCGAGAAGGGACGGGCGGCGCTGGTCGGCGTTGCGGACAGGGCTGCCCGCGCCTATGCCCCGGTCGTCCACATCGCTGCCCTGGCAACGTTCGTTGGTTGGCTGGTCCTTGGCAACAATGGCTGGGAGCCTGCGTTGCGCAACGCCGTGGCGGTGCTGATCATCACCTGTCCCTGCGCCTTGGCGTTGGCCGTTCCAGCGGTGCAGGTGATTGCCAGCGGCGCGCTGTTGCGCCGGGGTGTGTTGCTAAAGTCCGGCACGGCGCTGGAGCGGGCGCGGCTGATCGATACGGTTGTTCTCGACAAGACCGGAACCTTGACGGTTGGCCGGCCGCACCTGATCGCAGCGGACTCTCACGATCCCGATGATTTGCGCGAAGCGGCAACGATGGCTGCAAATAGCCGGCATCCGTTAGCGCGGGCCCTTGTTCGCGGACTGGGCGAAGACGGCATCGTTCCGGCGGGCGATGTTGCCGAAGTGCCCGGTTGCGGGCTCGAAAAAGGGCGTGCCCGTTTGGGAAACGCGGCCTGGTGTGGTGTCACCGAGGGTATGGCAGGCAGTGAGGCTGAACTGGAGTTGTGGTTCACCCGACCAGGCAAGAAGCCGGTGCGGTTTGCCTTCGCCGACGAATTGCGGCGGGATTCGGTTGAAACCGTAGCCGCCCTGGACAAGGCCGGACATGATGTCCTGCTTTTGTCGGGAGACCGGCCGGCGGCCGTCGATTACATGGCGCGGAAGGCCGGCATCGAACGATATCTGGGCGGCCAGAAACCCGATGAGAAGGTCGATTTCGTTCGCAGGCTTGAAAGCGGAGACCGCCGCGTCTTGATGATTGGCGATGGCCTGAACGATGCGCCGGCGCTGACATCGGCCAATCTGTCGATGTCCCCATCAAGTGCCACGGATATCGCGCAAACCGCGGCTGATGTCGTGTTTCAAGGGGACAGGTTGCAACCGGTCTTGTGGGTCCTGGATGTGGCGCACAGGGCTGATCGGCTGGTCAAACAGAATTTTGCCTTGTCGATTGCGTATAATGTCGTGACCATCCCACTGGCGGTGGCAGGACTTGTGACGCCGCTGATTGCGGCGCTGGCCATGTCGTCCTCCTCGATCCTGGTCGTGCTGAACTCTTTGCGGCTGGCCCGCTGGTCGCCGGAAAAGGGAACGTTGCGATGAACCAGCTTCTGATCCTGATCCCCGTCGCCTTGCTGCTGGGACTTGCGGGGCTTGGCGCCTTCTTGTGGTCGATGCGCAGCGGGCAGTTCGACGATCTGGATGGCGCCGCGCACCGCATCCTATTCGATGACGATGACGAAAAGCGCTGAGCGCTACCCAGCCCGAATTTCAGCGGCGAATTCGTCGACGCGATCGCGTAGCGTACCCGAGTTCTGACGCAGCGCATCGGCTGACTCCAAGAGAGACCGAACGCTGTCCAGCGTTGATGTCGTTGCGCTGGTAACGCTTCCGACTCCCTGGCTGGCCTGCTGGGTTTCATCGGATACGACGGCAATCGACTGGGCGATTTCGCCTGTTGCGGAATTCTGCTGTTCGACCGCCGTTGCGACGGAGGAGGCAACCGTCGAGATTTCCTCGATAGTCGCGCCGATCGATTCCGTCGAGTCGGCCATGCGGCCGCTTGCGGTCTGTATGGTCGTTATCTGATCTGCGATCTGTTCCGTCGCTTTTTGAGTTTGTTCGGCCAGTGACTTCACTTCGGTTGCGACGACGGCGAATCCCTTGCCGGCGTCACCGGCGCGAGCGGCCTCGATGGTGGCATTCAGCGCCAATAAGTTCGTTTGTTCCGCAATGTCCTGGATAAGATTGACGATCGCCCCAATTTCCGCCGCGTTGCTGGCCAAAGCGTCCGCGTCGCTTCTGGTGCTCTTCGCTTCATTAACCGCCCGCTGCGCGATCGCCGCGGCGGCGGAGACTTGCGAACCGATTTCGCCAATGGACTGAGAAAGCTGTTCGGCCGCAGCCGCAACGGATTGCACGTTGTCCGATGCCCGGTCAGCCGACGTGTTCACGATTGTTGCCGTGTCTCGGGCATGTTCAATCTGTCGGCGAACATCGGAAATGACCGTTGAAATCGCGTCGGCCGAACTCGCGGCCTGCTCTGCCACCTCGGTGATGCTTTCTTCGAAACGGCGGGCCAAATCCTCCAGCGACTTCGCTTTTTCCGCCGCTAGGCGCTCATCGCGGACCTTTTCTTCATCCGCCAACGTGGCAACACGCTCCGCGTTCGCACGAAACACCTCCAGGGCGCGGGCCATCTCCCCAATCTCGTCCTTTCGCTGGATACCGCTGACTTTGACCGTCACATCGCCTTTTTGGCTGATTGCGTTCATATCTGACGTCATGGTGGAAATGGAGTTTGCGACGCGAGCGATGGTGAACCAGGCGACGAAGCTGAGCAGCCCGATGGCGAAAACCGCGACGATACTCTCAACGATAAGTTTGGTGCGCGCGGACGAAACCTTAGCATCGACTTTCGATGCATTGCTGGCGACGGCGGCTTCCAGAAGGCGGATAGCAGCCTGAAGGGCGTTTTCGGAATCCGCAAAGAGCGTTCCAAAATCGACGGAATACTGCCCGGTCTCCGAACCTGCCATCAGGTCCTTGCGTAACCGATCATAGACAGTGAAGTAGCGGTTTCCGAGTTCGGCAATCCCGTCCCGAACGTCCTGATCAAGCAAGGTGCTGTTCCGAGCTTTGTTGATCAACTCCCACGCTTGAAGGGCTTTGCCATGATTTTCGAACATATAGGCCAGGTTGTCCCTTGAGATCGGATCCTGCCTGGCCGTGGCTATTGCGTAGTAGGTGCGTTCGCGGCCGCCATATTCACGGATCATCCAGGCGCGCTGAACCACGAGATCGGTCGCAATGATGTCGGTTGGCGCGTGTCGCATAAGAAGCCTGATCTCACCAAGAAGCCTGTCCAAATTCGAAACGGCTGCCTTGACATCGTCGGGAAGCTGCTTGATGTCGACAGGCGAGCGCTGGTTGATCGGTACGGCGATCATCTCGTCCGCCCGGGCACGAAGGTCCGCAATCTCCACAAGATAGCCATTGAGTTGGCTGACGATCGCCTCACGCGCTGAGATGCGTTTCGCAGCGGCAAGCTCGGCCAGGGTCCGTTCGAACAGCGCGTTAGACTTTCGCCGTTGTTCCATGAGCAAATCGCGGATTTGCGGCGCGATGGGATCGTCTAGGTTAATGGCAACCTGCGTCAGCGACCGCTCAAGGGACAACTCGATCGTTGCAGATGCCATGGTTCCAACAACGGTCACGGCTTCAGATGCGCCTTCAAGGGTTTTGAGATCGCGCCACTCGCGGGTCATCATCAGGCCGAGCAACCCGGCGAACACCACCGCAATGAGCGCGTTGGAACTAAGTAGGAGGTTACGGATCGAAAACATGAGGCCCACTTACTGCAAGAACGAAGCGCGCAGGCTATGATGCTTTTGAAAATTAAAGGTAAATGGTCGTGCCGGTTCATGACAGGTAGTAAAATTAGTCGATATCGTCTGCGCGCAGAGATAAACAGGCTGTTTTCCGGCTTGGTGATCAGTCTCTTTTTATCAGTGCGTTGAGCACCGCCGAACTGACGCCGTCAATCGAACCGGCGGCATCAGTTTCCGTCCAGGTCATTGGGCCAGTGTCCAACAGCGACTGCCGCCGCATCACCTCGGCGGTGGCATCGGACGGATCTGCCTGCCGGTCGTCGATCCTGCGGCTCAGCAAGTCTTCGTTGGCCGAAAGCCAGATGCCGTTGAAGGTCACGCCTGCCTGTTCAGCCAGCCGCGCCGCCATGGCGCGATGTTCCGCGCGCAGGAAAGTCCCGTCGAGGATAACTGTTTGAGAGGCGGCGAGGGCGCGGCGCGCATCCTTGAACAAGCGGCGGTGAACGGTCTCCGAGACGCCGGGATGATAGGCATTCTCAGGAAGGGGGCATTCCGGTTTGACGCCAAACAGTCTTTTGCGCGTAACGTCCGTCCGAAGAACGATGGCGCCATGCCCCTGACAAAGATGGGGCGCAATTGCTTTCGCAATGGTCGATTTGCCCGACCCGGACAGTCCGCCGATGGCAATCAAACGCGGTGCCGGATTGTCGCTAAGCGCCGTTTCGGCCCGGTTGAGGAAACGTTCCGCAACATCCAATTCGGTGCGCGGATCGTGGACGAGGGCGTTTGCCATGGCCCGAACGGTCGCCCGCATGGAGATGAACAGCGGGAGAAGCTCGGTGCCCGAATAGTCTCGTGTCGCGCTCAAATAGCGGTTGATGAACGTGTTCGCCAATGGCTGCTGGTTACGGTGCAGCAGGTCCATGACGGTGAAGGCAATGTCGTAAAGCAGGTCGGTCGTTGCCATCTCGTCGCTGAATTCGATGGCATCAAAGGGCGTGGGCCGGCCATTGTGCAGACAGATATTGGCCAGGTGCAAATCGCCGTGGCAATGACGCACGCAGCCGTGGCTTCGCCGGCGGTCCAAAAGTCGGCCGAACTTGTCCGCCTGTTGCAGCGCTCGTTCTTCCCACTTGGTCAGGCGGTTTTGGAGTGGAGTTCCTCGCAAGGCTGGGCGCAGGGCGCCAGCGATTTGCCGAATGGTCGCTGTGACGCCGGAATGCCCGCCAAACCGGGGGATCGGCTCTGCCGCCAAATGCAGTTCCGAAACGACATCAGCGAGGTCGAGCATGAGGGCTTCGGTCAACTGGCCGGCATCGGCCAGGCGGTCGAATTCCAGGCGCCTGTCAAACCGTTCCATCTCGACGACCCAATCGACAGCAGCACCGTCGCCGCCCAGATTGAGGCGGCCCTGACGAAGCACGATCGGAACGACACCCAGATACAGGTCGTTCGCCGCTTGCTTGTTCAGGCGAACCTCGCGTTCGCAGGCGGTCCGCCGCAGCTCAGCGGTGGCGAAATCAACGAAATTCAGCGTGACCGACCTTTTGAGTTTATAGGCGCGGTTGCCGGCCAGGAAGATGTGAGAGAGGTGGGTATCCACACGATCAACGGGCTGGCCGCCGAACGTGTCTGGCGAGGACAGGAATGCGATCACGTCATTCTGGGAAAGCGTCCTGGCTGCCGAGCCATTCACTGCCATACCGAGAGCCTTGTGCACCGTCTGATCAATCGCCGTGTATTTGCGTCGTAACGGGTTCGATCATGGTGGGCCCCGGAGGATCAGACCTTGATAACAATCAATCTTCTGCAGTTTCGAGCTTGCGACGCCACGGAAGGGGCGCGCATCGACCAGCCGACACCGCGGAGAAAATCGTGAAAAACTTGGTCAACTTCTTTATGAAGCGTGCCAAGGATATCGCCACTTTCTCCGGATTTGCCCAGAACGGACTGCAAGAACGACGTGTCGCCCATGACAACGCCTCTTCCGGTTTGACACAACTCCGGGAAATGACGCCCCTGGCGTCTCGAAAAACGCTCAGATGGGCCTGCTTTAGCGGGCTTCCAGGAAGATCAGCACGTGTCACCCGATGTCGAATGATCAACCCCCGTTGCAGCACTCCGAAGAAGCAGCCTTCCGTCTTGAGGCCATCATCAATGGCGCTGTCTTCGCCATCATCACGATCGACGAGGCGGGGATCATTGAGGATTTCAATCCGTCGGCCGAACAGATGTTCGGCTATTCGGCATCGGAGGCGATTGGGCGTAACATAAGCATGCTTATGCCGGATCCCTATCGAACCGCCCATGACGGATACCTGCGGGATTACCTCGCCGGCGGCGAAAGGAAGATCATCGGCCTCGGGCGTGAGGTCGTCGGGCTGCGGCGGGATGGAAAGACGTTTCCCGTCGATCTAACGGTCAGTGAGGTGACATTGGCCGACCGTCGACTGTTTACGGGCATGATTGAAGATATTTCGGCACGCAAAGAGGCGGAGTTGCAGGTCAAGGAGCTACAGAACGAGTTGATCCATGTGGCGCGCTTGAGCGCAATGGGTGAACTCGCCTCCGCGTTGGCTCATGAATTGAACCAGCCTTTGACGGCGATATCGAACTATGCCCAGGCGGCAAGGCGCCTGCTGGATGGTCAGCGTGAGCAGGATCGGGCGCGGTCGGTGGACCTGCTCCTGAAAGCCAGCGATCAGGCCCTGCGGGCTGGCGAGATCATTCGGCGTTTGCGGCAGTTCATAGAATGGGGCGAGACAGAACGATCCTGGCACGACATCCGCAAAGCGGTCGAGGAGGCCGCGCACCTTGGGATGGTCGGGGCCGGATCCCACGGCATTGCTTTCGAGATCGAGGCCGCCGACCAACTCCCCAAGGTCATGATGGACCGCATCCAGATCCAACAGGTCATCCAAAACATCGTAAGGAATGCCGTCGATGCGATGGTCGATTGGGGAGGGGCCAGGAACATCCTTGTGCGTGTCGCCAGCCAGCAGGCGGACCAAGTCGAGATCTTGGTGGAAGACACCGGCCCTGGATTAGCATTGGAAGTGAAAAAGCGCTTGTTCGAGCCTTTCGTGACCACTAAGCCCAATGGCATGGGGATTGGTCTTTCCGTTTGTCGAAACATTGTCGAGTCTCACGGCGGCAGCATAACCGTGCCTGACCGTCCGTCGGGCGGCACGACATTTCGGGTTGTTCTGCCGGTGAGCGACAGCTGACACGAACCATGACACCGACGGGCACCATAGCCATCCTCGATGATGATTCCGCCGTTCGAGACTCGCTCGACGCGCTGCTGTTGGCAGCTGGGCACGAGACGAGATGTTTCGCCAGTGCAACGGAGTTTCGGAACGACTGCGACCGCGAGGAGATCTCCTGCCTGCTGTTGGATGTGCGCCTGCCGGACGCCGATGGGCTGGATGTCTTTCAGCAGCTGATTGCCGATGGGTTCGCGCGATCGGTGATCATCATGACAGGGCACGGCGACGTGCCGATGGCCGTTAAAGCCATGCGTCTTGGTGCCTGGGATTTTCTGGAAAAACCGTTCGAGCCCGATTCCCTGCTGGAGACGGTCCAAGCAGCCCTGGGCGCGGGGGAAAGCCGTTCCAAGGAATTGGCGGAGGCTCATCAGGCGCAGGACCGGTTGTCCCGTCTGACCAGCCGAGAAACCGAAGTGATGAAAAAACTGGTGCTGGGCCGGCCCAACAAGGTGATCGCGGGTGAGCTGGGGCTGAGCCCGCGCACCGTCGAAATCCATCGGGCGCGCGTGATGGAAAAAACCGAAGCCCAATCCCTGTCCCACCTGGTTCGCATGGCGATCGCGGCGGGTGTCGACGCGGAACTGGAGCGCTCTGACTAGGTACAATTACGAACTATATTCCTTGTCACCGGAAACGCCATGATAGAGGTGGGCGTGAATTCCCGCGCCAGCCGTACAGGTAGGCATGGTTGACCGGTCGAGCGAGCGATATGCGGAATGCGACAATCGCCGTCGTCGATGACGACGAAGCGGCTCTCGATTCGTTCGCCATCCTTCTGGAGATCGGCGGTTTCGAGGTCAGCACCTTTGATGATGGCGTCCGCTTTTTGGATGAGTTTCCATCCCTTCTGACGGATTGCATCCTGCTGGATATTCGGATGCCGAACATGGATGGGTTCAGCGTTCTTGAGCGGCTGAAGGCTGCCGGTGACCCACCGCCCGTCATCCTCATGACGGCCAGCCCAAAACTCCTCTCTCAGGCGCGGGCAAGGCAATTGGGTGCCCTGATGGTGCTGGAAAAGCCAATCGAGGAGGCGAGCCTGCTGTCCGCACTGCGCATGGCAATCACCCTGCCCGGTGCTGGGAAAGCCGAGGTAAGGGAGAACACCTATACGTAGTTTCCCGGCTGATGTTGGCGGGGAATCGAAGGCTATCATTAGATAACTTCGCTCTTACAAATCAGCCGTACCAAAACGGGGGTGGGTATGTTTGAACCGGAATTCACTTACTCAGACGATACCGTCGACGTCTCGGCGAGCGAGCGGTCCGGTAAATGCGGCCATGCGGACTGCAATCCGAGCGCCTGCACAATCGATCGCTGCCCCCTTTTGAAGGAAATCGGGCTGACGCAACACCTTGCGGCCCGCGATACCTTGTTTTGGCAGGATGACGTCGCGGATCATCTTTACCTCGTAAAAGAGGGTATCGCGCGAACCTGCCGACTTTCCGCCGACGGCCGCCGCCAGATCAACCGGATTGCATTTCCCGGCGACTTGATCGCCGTGACCGGCACCGATCGTTACCCCTATTCAGCCGAAGCCGTGACCCCCCTGACGGTGATCGCCTTTCACCGTGGAAACTTCAATCGCCAGGTCGATCAGGTCTCGTGCCTGCGCCAGCTGGTCCGCGACACGGTGCTGAAGGAACTGGACGCCGTTCAAGATCAGATCATGCTGTTGGGTCAGAAGACGGCGACGGAAAGGGTGGCCCATGTCCTGGCCCTGCTTGCCCGCCATATGAACAACGACCCTTCCGAACCCATCGAGTTGCCGCTTAGCAGAACCGACATTGCAGACTATCTGGGCCTGACGGTCGAAACCGTGAGCCGCACGCTGAGCCGCTTTAAGCGGGAAGGCAAAATCCGCATGTTGAGCCAGCGTCGCATCGTCGTTCCCGATTTCGACCAACTCTCCGATGACGCATTGGAGCTCGCGAGCTAAGGCTGAGCGGCTTTAGGGAACCAGAACGGCCGCCCCTGTAATTTCACCTTCGCGCAGCTTCGTCAGCGCGATGTTGGCGTCGGCTAGGTCAAACCGATTGATCTTCGTCCTGATCGGGATATCGGGAGCCAGGCTCAAAAACTCCTCCGCGTCTTGGCGTGTCAGATTGGCAACCGATTTGACCGTGCGCTCACCCCACAGAACTTCGTAGGGGAAGGATGGAATGGCCGACATATGGATGCCGCCGCAGACAACTGTCCCTCCCTTTCGCACGGCCCTAAGGGCCCGGGGCACCAATGAGCCGACAGGCGCAAAGATGATGGCGGCGTCGAGTTGAACCGGCGGCGGTTGATCCGATCCGCTAGCCCAGACCGCCCCTAGAGAAAGCGCGAAATCCTGAGCCGGCTGATCGAACGGACGGGTAAAGGCGTAGACGTCCCGACCTTGGTAACGGGCTAACTGTGCAACGATATGGGCCGCGGCGCCAAAGCCGTAAATTCCAATGCGTTCTGCGTTGCCCGCCATCTTGAGCGACCGATGACCGATCAGGCCGGCGCAAAGCAGGGGGGCAGCTTCAGCGTCGTCATAGCTGCCGGTGATTGGGAAACAAAAACGGGAATCCGCTTTGGCGTATTCAGCAAATCCCCCATTGATCTGATAGCCAGTGAAACTGGGCTCGTCGCACAGATTCTCTTGACCGGATTGGCAGTAGCGACAGGACTGGCAGGTTCGCCCGAGCCAAGGAATGCCAACCTTGTCTCCGATCGCGAACCGCTCGACGGCCGGGCCGATAGCCGCGACTCGACCGACTATTTCATGACCGGGGACGATCGGCAGCCGGGCACCCGGCAGGTCCCCATCGACGATGTGCAGATCTGTGCGGCAAACACCGCAAGCGGTAACGCGGATGACAATCTCGCCCGCCGCCGGGTCCGGGCGGTCGAGATCGGCGGCCACGAGGGGGTGTCCCGGAGCCTGCAATACCATTGCCTTCACAAGATCAGATCCCTGAGATGGCAGTACTGGGTAGCTTGGCTATCGCAGCCGGCATTGACCTTGATGCAGGTCAACCGCCCAAAGCGCTCAGTTGTGGCGCTTTGATTGATCCTCGATGTCAGTCGGCTCGCGCCTTCTGTTTCGCCGGGCTTGTCAGCGGCGTTTGTGCCTGGCTTTATTTTCCTGTTGACCGTTCCGCAACGGGTGACGCCCGGGATGATCGAGCAAAAAAAAGCGCGCGAACTGCACACGGAGCTTAGCCAACTTCGTGCCGATACCCCTGAATTGGAATCGTGCGACCTTGAAGAGCCAGCTGTGCAAGCTTGGTTGAGCCAAGCCAGAAATGCCGTGAACGATACCGGCGGGACCGATGAGGCCAGCGCGTTCGAAATCCACGTTCAGAATTTGAGGCGATCGATCGTTCGCAACGCAAAGGCTCGGGCAATCCGGGGAATACTCGATCGCAATCTGGAACGGCTGGACCGTAGATTGATGAGCCGAGGATAGGCCGCTCACGAGATTTCGTTGCCATCGTGAGAGCGATTGGGCCTAGCCTTATTGGCCCGTTAACCATTGGCCTGCATACGGACCTCTACGTAGCTGGCTTTTTCAGATGAGCGTTTTATCCGTGATCAATAGACAAATGCTGATCCGGGCAATCCTTGTTGCGGCCGTCGTCGCGCCCATTCTAACCGCCATCAATCAGTGGGAAGCACTGACCGGTGCGGCAGAGTTGTCTGTCGTCAAAACCATGCTGACGTTCCTGGTGCCGTTTACCGTCTCACTTGTCAGCTCATGGCTCGCTGTCGCGGACCGGCGAACGGAAAAAAAGGTCGGCACGCTCCCGGACGTCACGCCAATGCCGGATCGGGATGATGGGACGGCACCGGCTGTTTCAGGTCAGCTAGGTGAGTCCGGTCAGGTATTGGAATCCGGCGAAAGCCGGCACGCCGTAGCGCAAGTGACCGAGGCGATCGGCGTCATCCGCGAGAACGCGACAAAGGTGAACAAGTCGTCCAAGGCGAGAGCGGCATTCGTCGACGATCTGGTGCAGGTGTCCAAGACATTGGCGGACGATCTTGAACAAATCAGAGATGACGCTTCGGCGGGCAAGGACGCCCTTGTCGGGCTCGGTGGCCGTCTGAACGAGATTGGGGAGCAAACATCCAGATCCCTGGAACGCGCCAATGAGAGAGCGAAGGCGGTGGCGCAGGTAAATCAGGCTCTGTCCAGTTTCAAAGAGAACTTCCTGGAGATAGATCGGACAGCCGAATCCATCACGACAATTGCGGACAAAACCAGATTGTTGGCGCTGAACGCGACGATCGAAGCCGCGAGAGCGGGTGATGCCGGCCGCGGTTTCGCCGTCGTGGCGGCCGAGGTGAAAGATCTGGCTGCCTCGGCAAGATCGTCTGTCGACAGCATAAACGGCCTTGTGGCGGATTTGACCGGCCAAGTCGATGGTGTCCTGGCCCAAATCGACCTTCTGAGGCAGGACGTCGAAACAGGCGTCGCCGAGACGGAAAACTACCAGTCGTTTCAGTCAGAAGTTGAAACGGCGGTCAGGGCGGTGACGGAAAACGTCGGCCACGTATCGCTCAAGGTTTCGGAAGATCTGCCGGCGCACCAATCCATTGTGGAAAAGCTCAATCAGATGAGCCGGGACGTTCAGGCGGCCATATCGGGTTCGGCCAAGAATATCGAGCTGACCACCAGCGCCCTGGATATCCTCCAAAGTGTGGACTGCGTGTCCAAGCGCTAACGGCCAAACTCACCGGGCATCTGTTTGGTCCGACTGATTGACCTGTAGGTCTGCTGGATAGGACACCGTCACCGTTGTGCCTGATCCTTCCTCGGTATCAATGTCCAGCTGTAGATCGTAAATCGGCAGGATGGAGTTTACGATGGCCAATCCCAAGCCATATCCCTTCTCGCCACGGGCACCGCTGCGGGCTTGAGCGAAGCGCCGCGTTGCGTGATCCATATCGCCCCGGGACATACCAACCCCCGTATCCCGAACAATCAGAACGAGTTCACCACTATCTACCGTGCCGAGTTCAATCATGACCGCCCCCCCGGACGGCGTGAACTTGATGCCATTGGTCAGAAGGTTTGAAACGATCTGACGGGCGTGCCGCTGGGCCATCCTGACAAACAGAGGAGTGCCAGGAACGGTGCAGTCCAACTGAACACCCGCGCTGGCTGCAAAAGAACGCAGGCTGGTGGCAACGCTCTCGACCTCCTTTGCAAGGTCGCAGTTCGACTGGGATTCCTCGAAATCCGCCGCCTCGGACGGCGATCCATCAAGCAAGTCATCCACCAGCGACAGAAGGTAGGAGGCGGATTCGTGGATATGATCGACGTAGTCCGCGTAGCGCTGCGGCATTTGAGAGTCGGCATCAAGCCGCATGATATCGCTAAAGCCCAGGATGGCGTTGAGCGGTGTCCGCAATTCATGACTGACATTTGCCAATAAGACGCCTTTGGCCGCTTCGGCAGCCAGGGCTCGCTTCATCTGTTCGTTTTGGGCGAGGGCTTGGGACTTGGTATCGGTCTCGTCAAAGGCGGCAACAAGCAGCCCGCCGACCCGGGGGCTGCTGAGATGCAAACAAATCCAGCGTTCTTGTTCATTGCCCAAGTGGATGATCGACTTCGCTTGTGATTGGACCTTCCAATCGGCAGGAGAGGGCGGTTGATCCTCCGTCGGGCCGGTCATTCCTTCGGTCAGGGGATGCCAGTCGTCCAATATCTGTTCGTAGGTGGGGTTGGATTGGCCGGTCTCCACGCCGAGGAGATCGCGAAACGCGACATTGCTGGCCATCAACCGCCGATCGGACCCGAACAATCCGACACCTATCGGTACGGTGTCGAGAATGGCCCGCAGCCGCTCGCTGGTGATATCCAAGCGTCGCTCCGCTGACCGAAGCCGCGTTGTATCTCGCCCGACGAGCAGCGAAACCGTGGGTTCCATGCCTGTCAGGGCACTTCTATGGATCTCGATGTTCGCCAGCCATTTGGCAGGGGGCACCTTCGTGCTTGCCTCGAATGACTGCGTGCCAGTCCCCAATCCCTGACCGTGTTCAGTGGGAGACAGCTCCGTCAGAAAATCCCTTATTGATCGGCCGACTAGTTCCTCGGGGTCCGATCCGAATATGCGGGCGGCGCTGGCGTTGGCCGACGTGATTTTTTGCTTTTCATCGAGTGTAACGATCATATCGCCGGCCTGATCAATCAGTTGGGCGTTGAATTCGCGCAACCGGTCTGCCTCCCGCCGCAAAAACACGAACCGGTCCAATGCGCCCAAACCGGTCCCGAACGCGAGGCAGAGGCCCGGCCACGTGATGTCCGCGACAAGACGCCAAAATCCGTACGCCCCAACCCCGGCTAGCAGAAGCAAGATGGCACTGCCGACGATCCATCGGGTCAACCCTCGCCTGGGTCTCCGCCGCGCAACGGCCAGGGTCGAACCGGCCAGGAAAATACCGGCGGCAAGTTCGATGGCAATCAGAGGCGCCGGTCTTCGAAGGACCGCTCCCGTCAAAGCCGCTTGCACGAACAGCGACTGAACCGCCGTCCCGGAAAGGACGCCCTGCACCGGAACACGCCAATTACCCCCTAGATCGGTCGCCGTTACACCGACGAGAACCAGCCGTCCGGCGATGTCGGTGGGATTGAAGGTTCCGTTGAGCAGGTCCACGGCTGAGATGTGTTCGGCAACCGAAAGGGCGCCAAAATCGGGCAGAAGGCGTCCTTGCCAATCCAGCGGCAGCGCTTCGTTGGCCAGCGCCACCGTAGCCGGCGTGCCAAAAAGACCAGGCTCAATTTCCAAGGTCGAGATACCGCTGAAGGTCCGAATGATCTCGGTGGAGAAAGACGGGATCAGTTGATCCTCGACGGCCATCGCGGCTGGTTGCCCTCGAAGCTGGCCATCGTCGTCCGGAAAGGCCGACAGAAACCCTACGGCTGCGGCGTTTCGACGCATTTGTGGCAGGGGGGACAGAAGGCTTTGGCGCAACCCGGTGCCATTTGAGCCGATGACTTCCGAACCCAACACCGTATCGACCGTTGAAAGGTTCTCAGCGAGCCGTTGGTCGCCGGTTTCGTCATCAGTTTGGTTTTCAGCCAGAAGAAGATTGATCCCAACAACGACGGGGTCTTGCCGTGTCGTTACCTCAAGCAAATCCGCCAGTATTCCCCGGCTCCACGGCCACCGTCCGACATCGGCCAAACTCTTGTCGTCGATCGCCACGATAACAACCGGGTTTCGCGGCGGTGCGGATGACCGGAAGACGGCGGCTAGCGTGTCGGTCCAGACATTCCGCAGGGATGGGATGGGTCCAACGTCTGCCAAGCGGGCGGCCAACAGGATTGCGATCGGCAGATAAAGCAGGGCAAGGCGGAGGAACGATGGAAGGCGTTTCCGCGTCGCTGGTCTGGACTTTGTGTTTGCCGAACCGGGTCGATCTGGTCTGGTTGTCACCGCAATTCGCTATCGAACAACGATCTCAACGCGGCGATTGCGTTCTTCGTCAACATTGTCGCCGGTTGGAACAAGCGGGTCGGCCTCGCCGAACGAGTCGACCGACAGGTAGCGCGGCGCCACGCCTTCCGCTCGAAGCAGTTGCTCGACCGCTGCCGCCCGAGTCCTGGCCAGGCGAACATTGACGGCCGCGGATCCGACAGTGTCAGTATGGCCGACGACGGTCACATCCGCATTTTGCCGACGACCGATCTCTTCGACCGCCAACGTGAACTGGCGCTCACCTGCCGAGGTCAAAACAGAACCCCCAGTCTCAAATGTGACGATAAATTCCGCTGGCGGCAATGGTTCTGCCCCCAATTCGGAACTGAAAAGCCGGTCAACCGACTGTTCACTCAGGGCGACGGCCTCGACGCCGGCGCTATCGCCCGAAATTGCCTGATAGGGCTCATCCAATGTCGCGGATTGGCCTGCGATCTCGATCGACACAGCGCTTGCGCCGTCACTTGGCAGAAGCACGACCAAGGTGCGGTCAACCGCGGCATCCAGCGTTGAGAACGACTGCTCAAATCCCGTTCGGCAGGCGGCTATGTCGGCTTCTTGAAAATCCTCTTCGGCCTCCTGCAACCAGCAGTCGTAAAAACTCTGCGCGCGGGCAGCTGGAACCCCGGCGACTTCCCGTCCGCCCCGATCGAAAGCGTCCAACAAACGTTCCCGCGCCAAGGACAATGCCGCCATCCGATCTTCGGGAACCATTCGGCCATCCACCTGATCGGGTTCAACCAGAATGCCAGCTGCGGCGGACTCGCTCTTGCCGGCGAATAGCCGGGCGTCTTGCCAATCGCTTTGATTTTCCTCGCTTTCGGCAAGGTCCCGATAGTCCGTGGTCAGTTGGTTGAGGAACGTCGCCAACGCGGGATCCGGCAGCGCGAGGTCTTGCACCAGGGCGGCATCCTGTTCCTGCGGTGGAGGAACGGCGGAGCAAGCCGCCATCGCAAGCGAGCAGAAAACAATCTGGGCCCACTTTAGGGGAGTCGGTTGGTCAATCACCGGGCCGTCCTCGCGACAAAGCGGGTTCCGCGAACACCCAGACTTCCGTTTGGCGTCTCAATACGGATGGTCTCCGGCGCAAGACGGCCGATTTCCCCGGTCACGAACAGCATGCTGCCGCGAACAAGGCGGATAACGATGCCCAACAACCCATTCTGGGGTTCATAGGCAAACTGATCCAACCAAACGGTCGAGCTTTCGCCGATTGACAGTCTGGTTCCATCCAGAAGGGTTACGCTGGCTGTGCCGGCGTCATCGACCTCGAGGCTGTCGGCCCGGAACAACGGATCGCCAGCCTTCACCTCAGTGCGTCCGCTTGTTCGGATGACCCACACCGTGCCGGTCGCCGATTTGATGATACCGATCCTGTCTTGGTCGTCCTGCTGCGCCGTTGAAGGTGCCGGCCAGATCAATAGCTGTAAGGCCAGTACGGCGATCATCAGAACCGCCCAATGTATATTCAAGCGCAACTATCGCGTTCCTCAAAAATTCGGCTGTCATGAATGAGTTCGGCGATCCGAAAATCACGCCATCACCCTACAACCAAATCGGCGAGGCAACAAATTAGATCGCTAAGAATTTCCCCCGTTTACATCTTGAATGTGGACATTCTGCCATCGTCGCAGAAGGCTAGGAGCCTTGAAACGGCCCACAAGACTGCGCTCCCTCGATCGGTTGGCCCGGTTCGCGCTGCACGAGGATTGCGCAGCCAAAGCCAGGTTCGGGGGCATCGATTGACAAGGCAACGGGCCCGCCGGACCAGGTCGCCAGCTTGCGCAACTCGCGCACAATATTGTGGTTCACAAGCTGTTTTCCGTGGTTTTCACCGCGTGGAACGTCCGTCGTGCTCGATTGGATGAACTGGACAAGCCAAACGGCCGTCGGACCGCTTGGCGTGCCATCGATTTGGACCGAAAGCCGGTCGGCGCCGTCGGGGAAAACACTGACCGTCGCCGGTTTGTGAAAGCTTGAGGCGTTCTCAATTGCCGCCCTGACGGTTTGCCGCCGAGATCCTACGGCTTCGATCGCCCCATCGATGACCATCTGCGGCGTATAGACACTGCCGGTTCTACGGATCGTCCGGTTGTAGAGCCCCTGACGTTCGGTAAATGCAGGGTCGGAATACGGGTCTTTCCATCGGCCGGCTGACCCGTAGACAAGATCGTCCCAATAGTCGACGTGCCATTCCAGGGCGACAATATCTGGGTTGCCGGCGAGCTCACCAAGATAGGCCTCGGCAGGGGGGCAGCTATAGCAGCTTTGCGATGTGAACAGCTCGACGACAACGGGTCCTGCTTTCCGGTCTGCATCCGCCGCCGAGATGGCAAACAAAGCGGTTCCAATCAGGCTGACCGCCATGGTGATGATCTTTGTTCTCCCAGGCATCAATCTCACAGACATTCTCCGCCGCCATTGTGATTCACCGCACAACGAGCTGAAGATAGGAGTTTTGTGATATCGCAGGGTCGGGATAACGGCAATGTGCGCCGATCTGATTGCGGCAGAGCCCGTGGATCAGGCCGTCAGTCGGCTTTCGTCCTGGATATCTTTTTCGAGAATTCGATGACGGGGCAGCGATATCGTCACGACCGTCCCAACATTCAGATGGCTATCGATCAGGATGCTTCCTTCATGCAGCTCGATCATGTTCTTGGCCAAGGACAGGCCAAGTCCAGCGCCCTGCAGAATGTGAGTTCTGCCGTCGACTTGGTTGGTAAACGGTTCGAAGATCGTCTGCAGGTCGCGTTCCGAAATGCCGATACCGGTGTCGGTCGTCGTCAAGGCCACGCCCTGTGGTCCCCGGTCACCCAAGGCAATGGTGACCACCCCGCCAGGCTCGGTGAACTTGATCGCGTTAGACAGGATGCTGAGCAGGACTTGCAGCAGTCGTGCACCATCGCCGCGCACCGTAAGGCGCGCCTGATCATGTGCAAATTCGACCGAAACGAGCTTTTCGCTGGCATTGCGGGCTAGGACGCCGATCGCGGCGCGTACCAGCAGAACCAGGTCGACCACCTCATCCCGCAATTCGACCGTGTCGCTGCCGACTTGTGACAGGTCCATCAGCTTGTCGATCAATTCCAGTAGATGCTGACCGGACGTGTGAATGTGATCGATGTATCTGCTGTATTGATGGGAGCCGAGGGGACCGAAGAGGCCGATCTTCATGGCCTCCGCATATCCGAGGATGGAATTGAGCGGTGTTCGCAGCTCATGGCTCATCCCCGCAAAAAGACGGGTTTTGACGAAATCGGCCCGTTTTGCCATCAGCTCTGCGGTGTGCAGCGCCGCTTCGTTGTCGCTCAACACATCCTGGTATCGCGAACAGGTGGCGCCGAGTTCTGAGATCCGCTGATCCAGAGAGACCAGGTGGTTCTGACGCACAATCGCCATGCAGATCGCCCGCATCAGAACCCTCGTCTGCACTTGATCGCGGGTTAGGACATCCTGAATGCCAAGCAGCACGGCGTTGCAGGCGTAGGCGGGACCTTGTTCGTCCGTCAGCAGAATAACGGGTATGTGCCGGATATGATTGGCAAACGCCTTAACGGCACCGTCGCTTCGGGCCCCGGGCAAACGGTCGCTCAGGAAAACCAGATCAAAGGGTGCCGACCCGATGCTGGTAAGCGCGTTTGGCAAACTCTTTTCAACATGGACCTCGCAGAAGCCCTTGTCGGCATCGGCTAAACTTGCCGCGATCCTCTCGGAACTCAGCTCGTCGGATTCAATAAGAAGGATTTGGTAAGGCTTGCTGGGCACGGCCTGCGGGCGTTCGCTAGCGAAGGGTGGACAGAGAGTTGGGCCTTGCGCTTAACAAAGCCCTAACCGCCGCAAATCCTTGCGCTGATTTCGATGCTCACGCCATGGTGAACGGGATTGCGGGCACCAGATTGGTGGGCCGGCTAACATCATGGACGGCAGCTAGGCGATAATGCACCGATGTCCAACAAGCCCAATCATGTCCAGGCACCGTCCTGGCGGCGCCGAACCGAAGTTGGACGGCTGTTGGTTCTTGCCTTGGTTGCTATTGCCATGGTCATCGCGGTCAATTGGGCTGTTTGGCTAGGATCGTCCGGAACGTTGGCCTCTTTGAGCCCGGAAGCGATCACGACATGGATTAAGTCTTTTGGCGCCGGTGCGGTCTTCGCCTCTTGCGTGGTCATGATCTTGTGTGCGCTCACCGTGCTTCCGGCTGAGGTGCCGGCGCTGGCCAACGGCATGATCTATGGACCTTGGGTTGGTGGTCTCGTGACGTGGACGGGCGCGATGTTGGGCGCCAACATCGCGTTCGGACTGGCGCGTTTCTTTGGTCCGGCGCTGATCGACCGCTGGATAGGCCGGGAGAAGGCGGCCCGTTTTCACCGGGCCATCGATGCAAATGGCACGGTCGTGCTGCTGATCGCCCGATGCATTCCGATCATTCCGTTTTTTGCCGTTAATTACATCGCAGGCGCGGCGTCCATGCGGCTGTGGACGTTCAATTGGGTTACGGCGATTGGCATTCTTCCCATGACCGTTGCTTTGGTCACGATGGGTGATCAGGCCATGCGCATGCCGTGGACCATGTGGCTGACGCTGGCCATCGCCTTGCTGGCCGCCATTTTGCTAGTGCGATCGCTGATCAAGCGGAGCGCGGGCGAAACCGGGCTAGTCGCTTCGGTCGGAGCCCCAGATTCCGCTGATAAGATTGACACCGCCCAGTAGCGAGTAGTCGGGCGTGCCGAAGGGGGGAACCTCTCGAATGCCCGCGATGTGCATCTGGACTTGAGCCTCTTGTTCGCGGCGAAGGCGTTCGGCCTTTGATTGTGAGACCGCAGTGAAATGCAAGGTATCACCGGGCTTTAGTCGGCCCAGCCGGGGCAGGTCAGCCGATGCGACGGTCGCAATTTTCGTGTACCCGCCGACCGTCCCGCGCTCCGCCAGCAACACGATCGGACGCCGGGTTCCGGGGACCTGAATGGACCCGGGGGCGATGCCGTCGGAGGGGATTTCATACGCGCCGACATGCGGCAATTCGGGCCCGTCCAGGCGGAGACCCATCCGATCCGATTCCCGGCCGACGGTGTAGGGGACCGTCTGGAAAGTCTCCAAGGTTGAAGGAGAGAAGGCGTCATCTTGCGGGCCAAGCACGACTCTGATTGGACCAAATCCGTAAAGGTCCTCCGGGTCACTTGGAAGGCCGCGGTCTTGGCCGTTGGGTTCCGGAGCGCGCAGGGCCAACTGGTCGCCTGCCTTCAAGGCGCACCCGTCCCAGCCGCCAATCGACGCCTTGGTGTACGTCGCTGCGCTACCCAGAACGGACGGCACGTCAAATCCGCCGCTCACCGCGATGATGCACGAAGAGGCCCCTTCGATCTGGTCGATGGCAACGCGATCGCCACGGGAAAGCCTGATGGAGCGGTTTGATGGCAGCCCTTGCTGGCTGCCGTCTGAAAGGGTTGTGTTGCCGCGCGGCGTCGCGCCCACCAGGGCAATGCGGACGGTGTCCGCTTCTACGGTAAAACTTGGGCCGACATGCAACATCTCAAGCGCCGGCTCACTGGCATCGTTACCCACGAGGGCATTGGCGAGGCGCAGGGCGATCCGGTCCAACACGCCGCTAGGCGTCAGCCCGACATCGGCATAACCGATCCGACCGGTATCCTGGACGGTCGTAAACAGGCCGGGACGGTCAATCTTGAGGTAGCCGCTCATGGCAGCAAAAGGTTTTTGCAGACTGGGGCCCACTCGCCGTCCGCCACGGCCTGCGCGGTGCTTTCGAATTCTGTACGGTCGATGCGATGGAGCCGAACATAGTCACCAGGGCGCAGCAGCGCGGGTGGATCTGTCCTTTCATCGAACAGCCTGACTGGACTTCTGCCGATGAGGTTCCAGCCGCCGGGCGCGTCCAATGGGTAGATGCCGGTCAGCTGGCCGGTTATCGCGACCGAACCGGCCGGCACGCGCAAGCGCGGATTGGTTCGCCGCGGAAGCGACAGGGCCGGATCGACATCGCCCATAAAACCGTATCCCGGATACGTGCCCAGCATGTAGACGTGGTAATCCGCCGCCAAATGCCGCGAGATGACGTCCTCGCGGTCAAGGCCGGTTCGGCTTGCGACATCCTCCAGATCCGGCGCGAAATCATCCCCATCGTAACAAACCGGCAGGTGCCATTGGCGTTTGTCGCCGGCTGTTTCGGATGCGGGGGCATTCATCAGTTCCAGGACGGCGGAACGAACGGACTCGCCGACCGTAACAAGCGGGTCATAGCTGACAAGCACCGATCGGAACGTCGGCACGGTTTCAATCACGCCGGGCAGGTCGGCTGCGATGATCTGTGCATTCAACGCCATGACCGCCTGATTGACCGATCGGTCGATGCCGGCGCCCAGTTCGACCATCACGGCCGTGTCACCGGCCGGGCAAAAACGGGGATAAGTGACGCCCATCCTTGTCAGGCAACCATCTCAGGCAATGTCGCCAGGTTGAGTGTATCGCTGGCATCGACCGCCTCCCGAACCGCCTTGGCCACGGCGACGGCGGTCGGTTCGTCACCATGATGGCAAATCGTGTGGATCGGCGTTTCGATATATCCGCCCGTTTCCGTCGGAATGCGCTGATCGATCGCCATGGAGAAGACCTGATCCCGAGCCTGTTCAGGATCTCGGATCAGGGCGTTGGCTTGGCTACGGGGCGTCAACATGCCGTCATCGCGGTAGGTACGGTCCGCAAATCCCTCAAGGACGGTGGTCAGTCCCGCGCGCTCGCCGGCACGAACAAGTTCGGATAGAGCAACTGCTACGAAAATCAGCTCGGAATTGACCGATTTCACGGCCCGCGCGATGGCATCGGCGTAGGCGGGATCCTCGCAAGCCATGTTGTTCAAGGCACCATGGGCTTTGACGTGCGTGATTGGATGCCCCAGTGACCGCGCAACTCCCTCAATCGCGGCTACTTGATAGACAATCAGGTTCTCCAACTCTGCCGTGTTCATCTGGATTCGGCGGCGGCCGAAACCCCACAGATCGTTAAAGCCGGGATGGGCGCCGATGCTGACGCCCTTGTCCTTGGCCAGCCGGATCGTGCCGGCCATTACTGTCGGATCGCCGCCGTGAAAGCCGCAAGCGATGCTGGCACTTTGCACGACAGAGAGCAGGCCCTGATCATCGCCGATCTCATAGGGACCGAAACTTTCACCCATATCGGCGTTGAGGTTGATTTTTCTCATAGTTTCCTATCGGTGCCGGTCGGATCCTTGGCCGATATCGCGGCGAGTCGGCCATCGGCCATGCTCTTCAATCGGGTCGCCGCAAGTCGATTCTTGACGCAGAATCAGCTAGAATTACCTGTTGCACTGTGATTTTCACATAATATGCGGGCTGTGCGACTTGGAAAGACCGCCTGCGGAATGTAGTTGTATCAATGCGCCTGTCTTGGATGTCCAGCCACGGTTTTCCTCGTTCTGGTCGCAATTTGTTTAGTCTGATCGGCTAAACTGTGATCCACCCTGCTGGAGCCGTCAGTCGAAAGGCGTGCCCACGAACAAGCAATGAGAAGTTAGGGCCACTGTAATGCAACGAGTGATGGTGACCGGCGGTGCCGGCTTTCTCGGGTCCCATCTGTGCGATCGCTTGGTCGCCGAAGGGCATGACGTCTTGTGCGTGGACAACCTCTATACGGGGTCGAAGCGGAACATCGCCCACCTGCTGCGGGCGCCAAACTTTGAATTCATGCGCCATGATGTGACGTTCCCCCTCTATGTCGAGGTGGACAAGATCTATCACCTGGCCTGCCCAGCCTCGCCGGTTCACTACCAGGCGGATCCGGTGCAGACGACCAAGACCTCGGTCATGGGGTCCATCAACATGCTGGGTATTGCCAAGCGCGTGAAGTGCCGCATCCTGCTGGCCTCCACCAGTGAGGTTTATGGCGACCCGACCGTGCATCCGCAGCCGGAAGACTATCTAGGCAACGTCAATCCCATCGGCATTCGTGCCTGCTACGACGAAGGCAAGCGCTGTGCGGAGACGCTTTTCTTCGACTATCACCGGCAAAACAACGTCGACATCAAGGTCGCGCGGATTTTCAACACCTATGGTCCGCGCATGAGCCCCCATGATGGCCGGGTCGTTTCCAATTTCATCGTCCAGGCGCTGCGGGATGAACCGATCACCATCTTCGGTGATGGCAGCCAGACCCGGTCCTTCTGCTACTGCGATGATCTGGTCGACGCGCTGATGGCGCTGATGGAATCGCGCGATGGCGTCACCGGGCCGATCAACATCGGCAATCCGGGCGAGTTCACGATTAAGGAGTTGGCCGAGCAGGTGGTCAGCATGGTCGGCTCGAATTCGGAAATCACCTATATGCCGTTGCCGGGCGATGACCCGCGTCAGCGCCAGCCCGACATTACCCGCGCAAAAGCCAGCCTGGGTTGGGAGCCGAAAGTCGTGCTCAACGACGGTTTGGCCAAAACCATCGACTATTTCCGCGACGTTCTGGCCGACGCCGCTTAATCCAGTCACAGAGTTGCGCCTTGCCCCAGCCGGGGCAGGGGCGCAATCTACTTGGCCGTGCCTTCGGGCCGAATCGAGTTCGCGGGGTAGGCTTGTCATCTAGAGTGTTCAGGCATTCACCCTCGCGGTAGAGCCCATCGCGAAATTGCCCGTCGGCCGTGACCAAAATCATCATTTCCGAATTCATCGACGCGGATGCGCTTGCGACGCTGAAATCGCGAGCGGACGTGACATTCGATCCGAACCTGGTCGACGACGAGGCCGCGCTGTTAAACGCGGTGGCGGATGCCGATGCGCTGATTGTCCGCAACCGTACCCAAGTGCGCGGCGGATTGATCGAGGCCGCCACCAAATTGCGGGTTGTGGGCCGCCTGGGAGTGGGGCTCGACAACATCGACGTTCCTGCCTGTCAGGCTCGGGGGATCGAGGTCATTCCGGCAACCGGCGCCAACGCGGCTGCGGTTGCTGAGTACGTTATCGCGGCCGCGATGATATTGACCCGGCCCGCCTATCTGTTCAGCGAACGCGTGCTGAAGGGCGATTGGCCACGGCAGGAGATGATCGGCGGGGAGATCGGTGGCCGCGCGCTGGGACTGCTTGGGTTCGGGTCGATCGCACGGGAGGTTGCCAAACGCGCCGATGCGTTGGGAATGACGATCGCGGCATATGATCCCTTTGTCCCGGCTGACGAAACCGCCTGGCAGGCGCTGAATGTGACGCCCAAATCCCTCGATGACATTTTGGCTGCTTCGGACGTCATAAGCCTGCATCTGCCGCTAACCGACGATACGGCAAACCTGCTGGACGGCTCAGCACTAGGGCGTATGCGGGCAGGGGCGGTCCTGATCAACACCGCACGGGGTGGCATCATTGATGAGGGCGCCTTGGCCGAACGGCTGCGGGATGGCCATCTGGGCGGCGCGGCGATGGACGTGTTCGCCGGAGAACCGCTGGCGGCGGGATCACCGCTGTCCGGCTGCCCAAACCTGATTGCGACCCCTCACATTGCGGGGGTGACGGATGAAAGCAACGTACGGGTGGGCGCCATGATTGCCGATCGGGTTCTCGCCGCTCTCAACGCATGAAGGCCAGTCATGCTGGCAGGCGACCGGACGATGCGGCGGTGCTGTGCGTTGGCGCCGCCGTCCATGATTATGTTTTCACGGTCGAGACCTTCCCAAGCGGCGATGGAAAGAACTTCGCCACGGGCTACACCGAGGCAGGGGGCGGTCCAGCCGCGACGGGGGCCGTCGCGGTATCGCGATTGGGCGGCCGCGCCATTCTGATATCGCGCGTTGGGACCGACCGGGTCGGAGAGCGCATCATCTGTGATCTGAACGACGAGGGGGTCGACACCGCCGGGGTCCTACGCCGCGATGGGCAATCGACCGTCTCGGCTGTTCTGGTGGATAATCAAGGCCAACGGATGATCGTCAATCACCGCGACCCGACCTTGTCTCGAGATGTGGAAGACGTGCCCATCCCGCTGATTGACGGGGTAGGCGCAATTCTGGCGGATCTTCGCTGGCCGGAGGCCAGCGCCGCCGTCTTTGAGCACGCAGCATCACGGGATATTCCACGGGTTCTGGATGCCGACACGACGGACGACAAGGCCGCTGACCGTCCGCTCGGCCTTGCCAGCCATATCGTGTTTTCCCGGCCCGGTCTGACGGGATTGACAGGTATGGACGATTTGGTCGATGGCCTGCGAGAGGCGCAAAATCGATTTAGAGCCTTTGTCGCCGTGACAGATGGCGAAAATGGCTGTACCTGGCTGGATGACGGTCGTCCGCAAGCCATTCCCGCCTTTGAGGTGGACACGCTGGACACGACGGGGGCGGGTGACGTGTTCCATGGCGCTTTCGCCCTGGCCCTGGCGCGCGGCCAAAGCGAAGAAGACAGTCTGCGGTACGCCAGCGCAGCAGCCGCCCTAAAATGCACAAAGAAGGGCGGCCGTGATGGCATCCCAAACGATGAAGAACTGACGGAATTTATGGGGAAAAACGCACCATGAAACTCTCGGCCGGCAAATGGCGTGGATTACGGCGAATGGCGGACAAAAACGGCCGATTCAAGATGTTGGCCGTCGATCAGCGGCCGCCCATCAAGAACCGGGTTGCTGAAGTGCTTGGGCAGGACACGGCGCCGGACAAGGATGTGGCCGCGGTCAAGCTGGCATTGACCGAATGCCTATCCGGCGAGGCGTCTGCCGTGCTGATGGATCCCCATGGCGCCTATCCGGCCGCGGCCGATGCCGTCGATGCCTCCAAGGGGCTGATCGCGACGCTGGAGGACTCGATTTTCGAGCAAACACCCGGTGGCCGGCGCAGCAGCCAGATCGATGATTGGAGCGTGGCCAAGATCAAACGCATCGGCGCCGACGGGGTGAAGGTCCTGGCCTGGTATCGACCCGACGGAGACCCAGATATCTGCCGGTTTCAGGAAGATTTCGTGCAAGAGATCGGCGATGCCTGCCGTACCTACGATATACCGTTCGTTTTCGAGCTGCTGGTCTATCCGCTGCCCGGTGAATCCGATCAGACGACCGACTATGTCGAGCACCGCGCCAAACACCCCGACCGGGTGATCGAGAGTGTGGAGCGGTTTGCCGACCCGAAATTCGGGGTCGATTTGTTCAAGTTGGAAAGCCCCGTCCCGGCGGCGGATTTGCCCGATCCGAACGGGCCCGAGGGAAAATCGACGCTGGCCCTGTTCGAGCGCATGGGGGCCCTGGCGGGACGTCCGTGGGTGATGCTGTCGGCCGGTGCCGACAAGGCGGCATTCAAACGGGTGCTGGGCTACGCCTATGCTGCCGGTGCCAGTGGCTATCTCGCCGGGCGCGCCATCTGGTGGCCGGCTTTCCAGCACTACCCCGACCTGGAGGCGATGAGGGTCGAACTTTCTGCCGACGGCGCCGAATACATGCGCGAGCTCAACGGGTTGACCGATCAACGGGCCCAGGCGTGGCAGAACCATAGCTGCTATGGCCCCGATGGCGCCGATTTCGCCGACAGGGGTCCGGGTTTCCGCCATGCCTACTCCGACTTTGGTGGAGCAGCCTGATGGACCTGGCCGGCAAGCGCTTGGGCATTGCGCTGTTGGCGCGTCCCACCTTCGATGTCCCCTTTGCGGAGGAGATGGCAGCTGCCGCCATAGCCACCCTGGAGGGCACCGGTGCGACCCTGATTGGCTCGAAGTCCCTGTTGTTCGACAAGAAAGTGGCTGAGGACGCCATCGAAGCCCTTTCGGCGGAACCGTTGGATGGATTGATCATCATCCAGGCGACGTTCACGGATGCGGCGATGACGGTCGTGCTGGCGCAGGCCGTCAAGGCGCCCATCGTCCTTTGGGCCTTTCCCGAGGAGCGGACCGGAGGGCGGCTGCGGCTGAATTCGTTCTGCGGCATCAACTTGGCTGGCCATGCCCTTGGAAAGGCCGGCATTTCCTACGGCTATCTGTTTCAATCCCCGTCGAACGGTGGGGTGGCATCTGCCTTGGTGGATGTGCTGGGTGGGCACGAATCGGCCAAGCCCGCTGTGGGTTCCGTCGCGCCAGACCCGGCAGGCGGCACAAAGATCGCAGACGCCCTGTCCTCGGCCAGAATTGGCTTGATCGGTGAGCATCCCGAAGGGTTTCACACCTGCGCGTTCGACGCGGAGCAGCTGGCATCGCTTGCTGGATTGGATGTCTCGAACAGCGATCTGCCATCGTTATTTTCCTCGGCAGCCGGCATCGGTGCCAAAACCGTTTCACAACTGCACGCGTCGGCAGATCGTACGCTGAGCGGCTTGGGCAGTATGGAAGCCGAGCCGCTGGACAAGAGCTTGCGCAGCTACGCCGCGCTGCATCAGAAGGCGAAATCTGAGAAAATCCATGCATTTGCCATCCGTTGTTGGCCGGAGTTTTTCACGGACTATGGCTGTGCGGCGTGCGGCGCCATGGCCATGCTGGGCGAGGATGGAACACCTTGTGCCTGCGAGGCGGATGTCTGTGGTGCGGCCAGCCTGCTGATGCTCAAAGCCGTCGCTGAAGACCCGCCCTTTCTGGCGGATCTGGTCGATGTGGATGTGGCGGACAATACCGTCGTCTTTTGGCATTGCGGGTTGGCGCCGGTTTCGCTGGCCGATCCGGCTGTTTCGCCGGCGGCCGCCCTTCACTCAAACCGCAGAAAGCCGCTGTTGAATGAGTTTCCACTCAAGCCTGGCCGGATCACGATCACGCGGCTGAGCCAATCGCGTGGCCAGATACGGCTCATGATCGGGGCGGGGGACATGTTGGCACGGCCCAACAGCTTTGGCGGCACATCGGGTGTGGCGCGTTTGGATTGTTCAGCCCAGCAGGCGATGGATACGATCATGGGCGAGGGGCTGGAGCATCATTACGCCTTCGCCTATGGCGATCACCGGGCGGCGCTTGCCGGTTGGGCCGCGCGGGCAGGGGTGTCGGTGCTGGCCCTCTCTTAGTGTGTCAGAGCCGTTTTCGCCGCGATTTGGCGAACGTGTCGAAGGCGACGGCCAGCACGATGATCACGCCGATGATGATCTGCTGGATGTAGGACGACACGTTGTTCAGCACCAAACCGTTCAGCAGCACGCCAATCAGCAAGGTACCGATCACGGTTCCGAAAATGGTGCCGATACCGCCGAACAAAGACGTTCCGCCGATGACCACCGATGCGATGACGGTCAGCTCGTAAGTCAGGCCGGCGACGGCCTCGGCTGAATTCAATCGTGCCGAGAGGACGAATCCGCCAAGCCCCGCCATAAAGCCGATGATGATGTAGACCTGCATGATCACGCGGTCGACGTTCAGGCCCGACAGGCGGGCGGCATCCGGGTTGCCGCCGACGGCATAGACGCTGCGCCCAAAGCGCGTGTAACGCAGGACGATGTGGGCCACGATGGCGAAGAACACGAAGATGATGACTGGCACGGGGACCACCCCGACATAGCCCTGACCCCACCAACGGTAGGCTTCATCAAACCCGCTGATTGGACCCCCACCGGCAAACAGCAGGGCCGCGCCTCGAAAGGCCGACATGCCGCCTAACGTCACCACAAAGGGCGGGACCTTCAGCTTGGTGATCGCCAGACCCTGCAAGGCGCCTGCGGCGACACCAACGCCAATGGCGGCCAGCAGGGCCAGCGGCCAGCCAAAACCGGCGGCTTCCGCTTCGGCGCCGATAGCGAAGCGGCTTTCCAGGCCACCCTTGGCCACCGCCGCGGCGACAAGCCCGGCAAAGGCCAACAACGAGCCGACGGACAGGTCGATCCCCCGTGTCAGGATCACGAAGGTCATGCCGATGGCCAGCAGGCCGAAAATCGAGACCTGCCGCATCACATTGAACAGGTTCAGCGATGACAGGAACCGAGGTTGCAGGATGGCGAAAATGGCCATCAGCACCAGAAGGAAGATCAACGGCGCGAACTTGGCCAAAAAGCTATAAATATCAATGCCGTTGGCGTTGTTGTTCGCTGGGCTTGTCGGCTGTGTGCTGCTCATGGTCCTACGCTGCCTGGCGTCCGATGGACATCAGTGACATCAGGCCTTCTTCGGTGGCGTCGTCGGCCGCCATCTCGCCGGTGATTTGTCCTTCGCGCATCGTCACGATCCGATCGGAAACCGCCATGATCTCCGGCAATTCGGATGAGATGATCAGGATCGCGATTCCGCTTTGCGCCAGTTCAAACAAGAGCTGGTGCACTTCGGATTTGGCGGCCACATCGATGCCGCGTGTGGGTTCGTCGACAATTAGGACCTTGGGTTCAAGGGCCATCCAGCGGGCGAGCACGACCTTCTGCTGGTTACCGCCGGACAGGTTGTCCACCTCCTGCTCGGTGCTGGCCATCTTGATGGCCATGCGGTTGCCGTAGCGGGCGATCAGATCATCCTCGGCCTTGGCATCGATGAAGCCCATGACTCGAGCCAGACTGTCGAGCGAGGCAATCGTCAGATTGGTGCGCACGGCCAGGCTCAGAAACAGCGCCTGCTGCTTTCGGTCTTCTGGAACCAGGCCGATGCCTGATTTGATGGCATCTTTTGGCGAGCGTGGGTTGATGGCCTCGCCATCGATCAGGACTTGACCGGAATCAAACGGGTCTGCGCCAAAAACGGCTCGCGCCAGTTCGGTTCGTCCGGCTCCAACGAGGCCCGCCAACCCGACGATTTCGCCTTGCCGAACGGTGACGCTGACATCGTTGAGTTTGGTCGCGTGCAGATCCATCGGATCGCCGCTGCTGTTGAGGTTCTTGACCTCAAGCATGGGGTTGCCGAAGGCGGACCGTTCGCGGTGGGCAAACAGGCGATCGACTTCGCGTCCGACCATCATGTCGATGATCTTCTCAACGGAAAGATCGGCGATGGCACCCTGGCCGACATATTGGCCGTCGCGCAGCACGATGGCGGAATCGCAGATCTGCATCACCTCTTCCAGCCGGTGGGTGACGAAGATGATGCCGATGCCGCGTGCCTTGAGATCCGCGACGAGTTCGAACAGGCGCGCGACTTCCGCTTCCGAAAGGGCGGAAGTCGGTTCGTCCATGATGATGACACGGCTTTCCATGGAAACCGCGCGGGCAATTTCGACCATCTGCTGTTCGGCGACCGAAAGATCAGCGACCAGGCGTCGTGGTTCCAGTTCCAATCCGACCTGGGCGATGATTTCCCGGGCCCTGGCATTCAAGGTCGACCAATCGACAAAGCCGAAACGCAGCGGCTCCGCGCCAAGCAGCACATTCTCGGCGATCGACAGGCTCGGGATCAGGTTGAACTCTTGGTAGATCGTAACGATGCCCAACTCCTGGGCATGGATCGGGCTTTGGATCGTGACCGGCTGTCCATCAAGCGTGATGCTGCCGGTATCCGGTGTTTCCGCGCCGGACAGGATTTTCAAAAGCGTGGATTTGCCGGCGCCATTCTCACCCAGCAAGGCCAGCACCTTGCCGCCGGACAACTCGAGGGAAACATCCTTGAGGGCCTGCACGCCGGGATAGCGCTTGGCTATCCCGGACATGCGAAGCAAAGGGTCTGCCATTTCGAAAATCGAAAAGGCTGATTTAGTTCAGTTCGCCCAGCCTTTCAGCCTGATCGATATTCTCAGCCGTGATGGCAATCGGTTCCAGCAACACGACCGGGGCTTCCGGCGCGGTGCCATTTTTCACGTGATCGACCATGATCTGCATGGCCCTGCGGCTTTGCCCACCGGGGAACTGTTCGACGGTGGCGGCCAGCGAGCCATTCTGCACGGCAGCCAAGGCTTCCGGCAGCGCATCGAAGCCGATGATCAGGATTTCATCCTGCAGGCCAAGGGCGCTGACGGCTTCGGCGGCACCAAGCGCCATGTCGTCATTGGCAGCAACGATGACATCCGGCGGTGAGTCCAAACCGGCCAGGATGCTTTCCGTGACGCTCAGGCCCTGATCCCGCGCAAAGTTGGCCGTCTGTTCGACAATGAACTCGTACTTGTCATTGCCATCGAGAACGTTGTGGACGCCCTGGTTGCGGTCGATGGCCGGGCTGGCGCCGGGCTGACCTTGCAGGTTCACGATCCTCGCCCCGTCGGGGAACTGCTCCATGATGAAACGGCCCTGGGCCTCGCCACCGATGACGTTGTCAGCGCCCACATGCGCCAGGATGCCGGGAACGCCGTCGACACGGCGGTCGATGGTGACAACCGGAACGCCGTTTTCAACCGCAGCCTGAATGGCCGGTGCCATCGCATTGACGTCTGAGGGGCTGATGACGATGCCCTGCACGCCCTGAATGACGGCGGCTTCCACATCGGCAGTCTGTTTCGGCGTGCTGTTCTGGCCATCCGATTCGATGGTCGCCACGCCCAACGTGTCAGCCTCGTCCTTCAGTTCCTTCATCATGTGGACGAAGAAGGGAAAGCCCAGGCTAGGGACCGACGTCAGAATTGTCGTGTCCTGGGCGGACGCGCCGCCTGCGGAAAAGGCAAGGCCAGCCGACACCGCGGTGGCCATTAGGAATCGGCGAGATGCGTAAATCATTGATTTTCCTCCCAGGTATTCGCCCGATTTCAGGGTCCGTATCGCGCTGTATTCGTGCGCAGCCGCCCAGATGATGTCAAGGTGGCGACTGGCGCAAAATGACAAACATTGCTTAGCCTCGGGAGAAAAGGCGAAGATAGAGCGATGTCGGCAACAGGCGTCCCAGACGAAATACGAGTGAAAACAACCATGGGAAATCAGTCTTGTACGACCGGCTTTTCATTCCCTGGCAGACCTCTTTGGCGGCCTGATTTGATTCCATCAGGAAGGGCATCGAAAAGCGGTTCTTGTCGGTCAGCCGGGTACGAATGAAACCCGGATTAAAAAGCTGAACACGGATATCGGTTTGCCACAGATCGGCTTGCAGGTTTTCCGCCAGATGCATCAGACCGGCCTTGCTGGCGCCATAGCCAACCGCGGCGGGCAGGCCACGATAACCGGCCAGCGATCCGATGACGACGATGTGACCGGACCCGCGCGAAACGAGCGAGGGGAGGGCGAGACCAAGCACGCGGACCGCACCCATGAAGTTGACGTCGCACATGGCTTCGACTTGCGCGGCATCCCAATCCTGCGCACGGGTTGGTTCATACAGCCCCGCCAGGTAGACGAGTCCATCGATCTGACCCACGGACTGCCAGGCGGCCATCACGGAGTCGCGGGAGGAGACGTCGCATGGGACGATCTTTGCCGGTCTGGAAAGGGAGGCGGACAGGTCCTGCAACCGGTCACCGGACCGCGCGGAAAGGACCAGGTCGGCACCCTCTCGGTCCAGCTCCTCTGCCAAGGCACGGCCTAGGCCTTCGCTGGCCCCGATCAGCCAGTATGTCTTGCCGGCGAGCAAGGGTCAGGCGACCCGTTTCATGGTCGCGAACAGTTCGGCCACTTTGATGCCATGCTTGCGGAACTCGGACCGATTCAGGATGACGCCATCGCCGGCCAGATACATCCAATCGACGACGTCCAATATGTGGTTTCCCACATCCTCCGGCAGCTTGATTCGGTAGGCGAGTCGAACGGCAGGGCCGCATTGCTGGCCAACCCCCTGGCCGATGACATCGGGCGCCGTCGCGGTGAAGGCGCCGTCATTGCCCATTTTGAGTGACCAGCAGCGATCTTGGGTCCGCCCGCTGTGATAGGTGAATTGTTCCGTCAGCGTGCCGCCTTCGTTTGTCCACTGGCCGTTCATGTCAGCTGTGAAACGAGACGACGCCTGACCCATCACATCAAAAATCACGCCTTGGCAACGGATTGGCCCGTTTAATTCGGATCGAATATCAAATAGCGGCTTTTCTTTTGCGTAATCCGAAGCGCGCTGGGCCCTGAAGGACAAGAAGCGGGAGCGGGCCCACCAGGCGAGCAATCCAACCGCCAGCCCGCACAGAAACACCACAACCATTCCGAACATCAGCTTCTCCCTGCCCGTGCAACGAAGGGCAATAAGCTCAACGCGATGAGCTTGAGGGCACAGGGCAGCAGGGCATAGAGCGCGGCCAAACGGGTGAGCGCTTCGGGGCTGTTCTCGGCACCGGCCCTGAACCCTCCCGCATCGAGAACCGCAAGCACGATGGCCCCCGCAGCGAAGGCAAGTTTTGCGCAAAAATTCCATAGCCCGAAGGCTTGCCCACCATCGCCGGCGATGGTTGCGACCCGTTGGGCGAACAGCGCCGGCAAAAGGGCCATATCGGCTCCCAACGCGGCACCGGAGGCGATGCTAACGGCAAAGAAGCCAAGCGCGTCACCGCTGCCCAAGGTGAAGGCAAACACGAACGTCGCGATAGACAGGGCCATGCCAATCCCCAGGACGCGGATGGTGCCGATGGCCCTGGCCGCCGCCGAAAACACGGCCGCGCCAACAGCGGCAGCCGTGAAGAAGGCCAACAGGAACGGGCCGGAGAGATCCGGAAGTTCCAGCCGGTATTCGACAAAGAACAAAAACAGTGTGGCGGTGATGGAAACCGGTGCCGCATTCACCAGACCGACCAGCAGCAACAGGCGGATTTGCTTGTCCCGCAGCAGGCTTGCAAAGCCGGTGCTGTGGACGACGCTTTGTCCCGGCCAGACCGGATGCATGAACGCAGCGGCGACAAGGGCCAGGCCGGCGAACAAAAGCGCAAAAAAGGCAAAGGGGTTTGCCAGTCCGGAGGAGGCAAGGGCAACCGGTGCCATGCTGGCGAAAGAAACGCCTAAGAGCGCCCCCACCTCGCGCCAGGCTGCCAATCGAACATGCCCATTTCCGCCCATGGCCTCCGCCTGGCCGATGCCGCGTGCGTAAAACAGGATGCTGAGGAAGGAATAGCAGGTGAACAACAGCACCAGGCAAAGGCACATCCAAACAATCGGGCTGATGGGAGGGGTGATGGCGAACAGGCCGACCATACCCAGCGCCAGCCCAAAAACCCCGCCGAACGCGGCAAACGCACGCCACCGCCGAAGACGGCCGGCGAGCCAACCCAGCGCGGGGTCCTGGACAAGATCGATGGATCTCAACGCGAACAGCAGGAAACCGAGCCCGGCCAGCCCGACGCCATACTCGTCGGCATAGACTTTCGGGGCGTGCAGATAAATCGGCAGACCGGCCGCCGCCAGCATGGCGGCGAAGAGCGCGTAACGCGGGAGGATCACCGGCGCTCGCCCAACAGCTTCGCGCGAGACCTCCGGTCACGGGTTTGCTCGCTCAACCAGATGGCGAAGAAGCTGTCGGCAAACGCGGGATCGTCGATCTCGCAGCTTCTTTGCCCATTGACGAAGAACAGCGCGCCGTTATCGCCGTCGCTTAGTCCGGTAATGCGGTCGCCTTCTTGCACATCGGCAAAACAGCTCTCCAGAACAGAGCCGTAGGGTTCCAGATCCCGCACGGATTTATCTTCGATCCGCGCCATTTCCTTGATCGAGGACCTCGAGAGCTGACTGGCCGAGAAAGACCGTTTGTAGGTCAGCGACAGGGCAAATGGCTGCTCAAAGGCAAAGGGTGCCTTTTCCTCGGTCCAAAGCTCGGCTTTGTAGAGGTTGAAGCCCAGCACCCGCACGTCGGCGCTCCCCAACATCTGCGGCCCATCCAGCTGCTGGGCGATTTCAGCGTGGGGATTCTCGCCTTGCGCGGCGGTCGCTGTCGCAAAGGCGACCAACCAGCAGAAGAGGACCATCCGGATCATGACGAGACCTCCGTTGCCGGCGGTGCGGGCCGAGACCGAAAGCGTGCGCCGCCAAGTTTCAACTTGATCGCCTGCAAATGGATAAGGGCGAGGACCCGGATGGACCCGATAGGCCGCTGAATCACTGTCGAGAACAGCGCCGGCGAGGTCAGGGGTTCGCGCTTGCCGGTTAGGGTTGCGAGCAGCCCGCCACCGCCATCCTGACCGTGGCGCAGGGTAATGCAAAAGGCGATGCGATCGGGTTGCAGATCGAAGCGGAAGCTGTATGAGCCCGCAATAGGTAGAAATGGGGAGACGTGAAAAATCTTGTCCGCTCGTAGCTCATCCTGGGGGCCGATCGGCCCCAGATCGTCGCGGTGGCAAAGGTAACTGTGCCTGTCGCCATAGGTGTTGTTGACCTCGGCGATCACGGCACGAAGGCACTCGCTGTCATCCAAGACTAGCCAAAAGGCAACAGGGTTGAACCAGTGCCCCAGAACGCGCGGTTGCGCGAGCAGCAGAACGCGCATGTCCGCCAACTGGGTCAGCCCGCGCTCGCGCAGGGTTTCACGCACCCAGGATACGCCGCGCCCGTTTCCCCGCTCGCCGCCATGATCCCGGTCGTGAATGGCGGCGAGATTGAAGCGGTTTCGGGAAAACAGGGCAATGCGCTGTGTTTCGGCTTCCGGCTCTATCAGCAGATAGTCGACGGCGTAGCGAAAGGCATTGCCCGAGCCTTCCAGCCGCTTGTGGAAGGTGTGGCTGCGAACGAGCTGGGGGGTCACGCCACCGCCTCCATCTCCTCGATTTTGTCTGCGACCGCCAGGCCGCTGGACAGCCCATCTTCGTGAAACCCATGGCGGGTATAGGCGCCACAGAACCAGGTGTTGTTTTGCCCCTGGATGGCTTTCAGATCCGATTGGGCCTTGATGGCGGCGATGTCGAAGATGGGGTGGCGGAATTCGGTCTGGTCGTAGATCAACTCGTCGGCAATCGGTTTGACCGGGTTGAGGGTGACGAATAGCGGGTCCGATCGGTCGATGCCCTGCAACAGGTTCATCCAATAGGTGATGCCGATGGATGGTCTCGGCTTATCGTCCGGCGATTGAAAAACCCAGGAGGACCAGCAACGCTGACGTTTTGGCATCTGACCGGCATCGTGATGCAGGAACGCCTGGTTCGACTGATAGCGCAGGTTCGACAGACAATGCTGCTCGCCTTCGGTTGGTTGTTCGAGCATGGCGAGCGCATCATCGGAATGGCAAGCAAACACGACATGGTCGAACCGTTCCCATTCGCCGGAGGCCATCCTAACCGAGACACCCCGTTCGTCGCGACGGACACCGTGGACCGGGGTGCCAAGCCTGATCTCCGTGCGATTCTTGCGAATGGCGCGTTCCAAGCGGGTCACATACTCGATGCTACCACCGTCGACGGTGTGCCACTGATGGTTGTTGGTCGTGAGCAAGGCGTGGTTGTGGAAGAACTGGACCAGCGATCGGGCAGGGAAGGACTCCATCTGTTCGGGTGTCGAAGACCAGATCGCGCCGGATAGCGGCAAGAGGTAGTAGTTCCGGAACCAGTCGCCCAGTGACATCCGGTTCAGAAATTCCCCCAGCGGGACATGCGCATCGTTGGCCAAGGCCACCGCATGGCGGTTGAATTTCAGAATATCCGCCAGCATGCGCCAGAACTTTGGCCGGGCGAGATTGCGGCGTTGGGCCATGATCGCGTTTAGATCACGCAGGCCATACTCCATCCAGCCGTCACCGATCGAGGCGGCGAAGCTCATGTTACTCTTCTTGATTGGGACGTCGAGTTCGGCAAACAGACGGGTCAAGTGGGGGTAATTGGGATAGTTGAAAACGATAAAGCCGGTGTCCACCGGAACGTCGCCGCGCTTGCCGGCTAACACGGTTCGAGCATGGCCGCCCAGTCGGGGCGCCGCTTCAAAAAGGGTTACGGAGGACCATTTGGACAGCGCATGGGCTGCGCCGAGGCCGGAAATGCCTCCCCCGACGATAGCGACACGGCAGGGGGGAGTGAATTCGAACGGCACGCGCAGACTCCAGTGTATTTTTGTTACGCCCGGTTACGCGTGGCCTCTCTGATCGGATCATTCTGGGTTTCGACAGTCGTCAATTTTTGATCCGCGCATCTGATGCGCGCGTATAGTGATCATGAAAGTTCAACGAGCACTTGTTGCTGAACCAATAATTGCTGCTCCGCCAAGCCGCGCGAGCGCAGGTTGGAGCGGGAGAAGGTCCGGCATCGGTTTGGACGTGCAAAGAAGAGAAGATCCGTGGGCAACGGCCCTTCTGCGTATCGCCAGCGATCAGGACCGTCGGGCGTTTGCAGCTCTGTTCGGCCATTTCGCGCCTCGCGTGAAGTCGTACCTGATGCGCTCCGGCGCGGGGGAAAGCTTGGCCGAGGAAACGATGCAAGAAGCGCTGGCAATCGTATGGCACAAGGCGGGTCAGTTCGATCCGACGCGCGCCAGCGCGGCAACTTGGATCTTTACGATCGCCCGAAACAAGCAGCTCGATGCGCTGCGAAAAATAAACCGGCCAGAACCCGAGGACTTGCCGTGGGGATTAAGTGATCCAGGTGATCCTCAATCCGCCGCGGAAACGACTCAGGAACAGAAGCGGTTGAGCGAAGCCGTTTCAAAACTGCCGGGAAGGCAACGAGAGGTGATCGAGCGGGCATTCTACGGCGAGCTTAGCCACCGCGAGATCGCGGACATCACCGGTCTTCCTTTGGGAACCATCAAATCGCGCATTCGTCTTGGATTGGAACGACTGCGCTACGAGCTTACATCGAGCCAGAAATGACACGACCTTTGCAAAACCAACTGCCTGACAATGTTCTACTCGCCTATTCGGCCGGGACATTGCCCGAGGCATTCAGCCTGGTCGTCGCCTGTCATGTTTCCTTGTGCGACGACTCTCGCGCCGCCGTCGAAAGCTTCGATGCGCTGGGTGGCTCGCTGTTGGAACGGCTGGACGAAGCCGATCTTTCAACCGAGTCCTTTGCGCGGACCTTGGCGCTGATCGATAGTGGTGAGCTGGCCATCAAACCCGCGCGCAAGATGCCCAACGACAGTGTTTTCCCCGAGCCCTTGCAGCGCTTTGCGGGAGAGGGCCCGGACTCAGTCGCTTGGAAATCGATTGGGGGTGGCGTCAAACAAGCGATCTTGCCGTGTTCGGGTGACGCCACGGCGCGGTTGCTGCATATCCCCAGTGGCACGGCCGTGCCGGATCACGGCCATGCCGGGCTTGAAATGACGTTGGTGTTGAAGGGCGCGTTTACCGATGAGTTTGGACGGTTCGCCCGCGGTGACATCGAAGTGCGCGACGATGACCATGCCCATGCGCCCGTGGCTGACCAGGGCGAGGACTGCATCTGTTTGGCCGCAACGGATGCACCGTTGAAGTTCCGGGGTCTGCTGCCGCGCTTGGTCCAACCCTTTATCAAAATCTAGTCGACGCGCTTGTTCGGTGCGTTGCGGGGAGGATCCGCCGTAACGCGTCATATACGGCGAAGCATGGTATACTAGCCGGCGTTTCCGTGATTAAGCGCCGGAGTCGGCGAGCGTGCGTTCCAACAAGCTAATTCTCTTGGTGTCCGTGCTGGGGGCATTTGCCCTGGCCAGCCTTTGGGCGACCTATCGCTTCAGCGAGCGCTATTTCCTAGCTGAAACGGCCGAACAGGGCAGGGCGTCCCTGAACCTGCACGCTGACAACATTCGCGGATTACTCGCCCGATATCAGGCGTTGCCGCGCATCTATGCCACGAACCCTCATGTCAGAGCGCTTCTGCGCAGCCCCGAAAACGAGGTTCTAACGAACACGGTGAATGGGTTCTTGAGCGAATGGAACCTGTTGAATGGTGCCGCCGATACCTATCTACTCGACCGGACCGGGGTCGCAATCGCGGCGTCGAACTGGGACGATGCGGTCACGTTTGTCGGCAACGATTACAGTTTTCGCCCCTATTACAAGGATGCGATGCAAACCCGGCTTGGCCGGTTCTTCGCCCTCGGCACCGCTTCGGAAAAGCGGGGTTATTACTTTTCATATCCGGTGCGGTCGGGCCCTGAAATCCTCGGCGTCATGGTCGTAAAGGTCGGGGTCGATCGGATAGAGACCGAACTGTTCACCAGCCCGCACGAAGTATTCGTCACCGATGGCGAGGGCGTCATTCTGATGGCTGGGTTGCCGGATTGGCGGCTCAAGACATTGGCCCCACTCGATGATGCGGCGAAAAGCCGCATTCGCGTCAATCGGCAGTTCGATCTGGATTCATTGTGGCCGGTTGGCGAATTCGGTGTCGATCTGGTCGAAGGCGACGGCCAGGTTGTGACCGCCAGCCCAAACCGGATTTCCCTGGGTCCCCAGCGGTTTCTCCACCTATCCATGCCGATGACCAACGAACGGTGGCGGCTGCATATTCTGGTGAATACGGATTTCGCCAGGGCCCAGACGATCACGCTGGTTCTGTTGGTCGGATCGCTGCTGTTGGGGATTGCCTTGATCGCGACGGTAATCTGGCAAAGGCGGCGGCGTTTGGTGGAACAGCTGGCCGAACGGAAGCGGGCCGGCGTCCTGCTTGAGCAGACAGTTAGCGAGCGGACCGCCGATTTGAAGGCCAGCAATTTGCAGCTGGAGGCGGAGGTCAAGGAACGCAAACAGGCCGAAGACGATCTGCGCCGGGCGCAGAATGAGTTGATCCAGGCCGGTAAACTGGCGGCGCTTGGCCAAATGTCCGCCGCGCTAAGTCATGAATTCAACCAGCCACTCGCCGCCATCCGCACCTATGCCGACAATGCCGGAATCCTGTTGGAGCGCGGTCGGGAGACAGATGCAAAGGGCAATATCAGCCAAATCGTCGCGCTGACCGAGCGCATGGCGGGGTTATCCAAACATCTGTCCAGCTTTGCCCGGAAACCCCAGGAGAGTGTTCGGGCGATCTCGCTGACGGCCGCGCTGAACGAGACCCTTGAACTTCTTAAAGGGCGGTTCGATTCAGCCGGTCTGGAGCCTGAGATCATCGCACCCGATGGCGAAGTCTGGGTGCTGGGCGGCCACATTAGGTTACAGCAGGTGATCATGAACCTGATTACCAACGCGCTTGATGCGGTTGCAGACCTCGAACGGCCACGGCTCATCATACTGTTGGATGCGGACGCAACGGCGGCACACCTGATCGTCGAAGACAATGGCGTTGGATTGCCGGAAGGCCAGGAGGACGCGATCTTCAACCCGTTCTTCACCACCAAGGAAGTGGGGCAAGGGTTGGGGTTGGGTCTTTCGATCTCCTTCAACATCGTCAAAGACTTCGGCGGGTCGTTGGGCGCCGAAAACAGAGATGACGGTGGGGCCCGTTTCACGCTTCTCCTTCGGTTGGCCGATGATGAGGCCGCGAGTGAGCCCCATCGGAGGGCGGCCGAATGACAGTGGGGGCCGTCATCCTGGTCGATGATGAGGAGGATGTGCGCCTCGCCACGCGACAGAAGCTTGAGCTGGAGGACTTCAAGGTCGAGTGCTTTGCCCGCGCGGACCGGGCGCTCGAGCGGATCGGCAACGGCTTTGAAGGTGTCCTGGTCACCGACATCCGCATGCCGCAAAAAGATGGTTTGAGCCTGCTGAGCGATGTGCGGGAAATCGACCCTGATTTGCCCGTTATCTTGGTAACGGGCCACGGGGATGTCCCGCTGGCCGTCAGGGCCATGCAGGCCGGGGCTTATGACTTTCTGGAAAAGCCGTTCGATCCGAGCCGCTTGCTGGATGCGGTCACGCGGGCGACCGAGAAGCGGCGGCTAACCCTCGAGAACCGCGACCTTCGCTCACAACTTGAACAGCGCGATGTGCTCGAGGCTGCCCTGGTTGGTCGGTCGACGGCCATGGTGGAGGTGCGCAAACGGATCCGGGCAATCGCCGTGACGGATGCCGATGTGTTGATCCTGGGCGAAACCGGCACTGGCAAGGAGTTGGCCGCGCGCTCGCTCCACCAGCTGTCCGAACGCAAAGACAAGCCGTTCGTGGCGATCAATATGGCTGCATTGCCCGAGGACACGATCGAAAGCGAGCTGTTCGGCCATGAATCCGGCGCGTTCGCCCATGCGCACCGGTCGCGGGTCGGCAAATTCGAACATGCGCGCGGCGGGACGTTGTTCTTGGATGAGATCGGCGCAGTCTCACTGACGTTGCAGGCCAAACTGTTGCGGGTGATCGAAAACCGGGTCATCGAGCGGTTGGGTTCGAACGAGCGAATCCCGCTCGACGTCCGCTTTTTGGCCTCATCCAAGGAGAGCTTGGCCGACTCCGTCGAGGCCGGCCGGTTCCGCGATGATCTCTACTACCGGCTGAACGTTGTCAGTTTGACCCTGCCGACGATGAGCCAGCGCATGGATGACGCCCCGCGGCTGTTTCAGCATCTCGTGAACCAGGCCGCTCTTCGGTATCGCCGTGATCCGCCCTCGATCCCCGCCGACCTGCTCGCGCGGATCGCCGGGCGCGACTGGCCGGGGAATGTGCGCGAACTGCGCAATGCGGCCGACCGGTATGTGCTGGGCCTGGGGCTGGAGGACGACGTGCCGCCGGCAACCAATGGCAGCCTGGTCGATCAGATCAACGGGTTCGAGAAGTCTGCCATCGCCGCAGCGCTGGTTGCCAATGCCGGGAATCTGAAATCGACCTACGAAGCCCTGGGTCTTTCGCGGAAAACCCTTTACGAGAAAATGCATAAACATGGACTTCGGCGAGAGGATTTCGTCGACGAGTAAGGCCGTGTTTCGAAATCCACCCACGTTTGACTGCATTCTGGGCAGGGTTCGAAACAAATCCGAAAAAACCTGGCCTTGAGCCGAAAAAAATTTGCCCGTGATGGTTGTCAATTCAACGGAGCGGGCGTTCGGTGCGCTCAAGTCATGGTTCGGATTGGCACATCCGAACTAGTCCAACAAACCTTACGGGAGGAAGAGTGCTATGAAACTTCGCACCCTACTTGCGACCGCAGCGATCTTGGTTTTGCCGGCCGGTGTGGCCAGCGCTGCATGTGACGATGGCGAAATCGTCTTCAAGTTCAGCCACGTTACCAACACGGACAAACACCCCAAGGGCATTGCAGCCAGCCTGCTGGAAGAGCGGGTGAATGCCGAAATGGATGGCAAGGCCTGCATGGAGGTTTTCCCCAGCTCCAGCCTGTACAACGACGATCAGGTTCTTGAAGCGATGTTGGCCGGTGACGTGCAGCTTGCTGCCCCGTCGCTCTCCAAGTTCGAGACCTTCACCAAGAAATTCCGCATCTTCGATCTGCCGTTCGTGTTCGAGGACGTGAACGCCGTCGATCGCTTCCAGAATTCCGAAGGTGGCCAGGCGCTGAAGGAATCGATGACCCGCCGCGGTCTGATCGGTCTAGCCTTCTGGCACAATGGCATGAAGCAGCTGTCGGCCAACAAGCCGCTTATGGTTCCGGCCGATGCCGACGGTCTGAAGTTCCGTATCCAACAGTCGGACGTGCTGCAGGCGCAGTTCGAAGCGCTGGGCGCCAATCCGCAGAAGATGGCTTTTTCTGAAGTCTATGGCGCGCTGCAAACCGGCGTTGTCGATGGGCAGGAAAACACCTGGTCGAACATCTATGGCCAGAAATTCTTCGAGGTTCAGGACGGCATCACCGAGTCGAACCACGGCATTCTCGACTATCTGGTCGTCGCCTCGACGGACTTCATGGACGGTTTGCCGGAGGACGTGCGCGAGCAGTTCTTGACCATCCTGGGCGAAGTCACCGACACGCGGAATGCCGAGTCGACTGCCGTCAACGAGCAGAACAAGGCTTACGTCATCGAAGCCGGTGCTGAGGTTCGGCAGCTGACGCCTGAACAGCGCCAGCAGTGGGTCGAAGCAATGCGGCCGGTTTGGGATCAGTTCGCCGGAGATATTGGCCAAGATCTGATCGATCTGGCACTCTCGAGCAACGCCTCGAACTAATCGGGACCAGCGCCGGCTGAAATCCCTCAGCCGGCGCACCCACCGGGAAAAGCAATAAGACAATGCAACCGGCAGCCCAAAGCGGTTTCAGCCGCATCATCAACGAAATCGAGGAATCGCTGATCGCGATCATCCTCGGCCTGATGACGGTGATCACCTTCGCCAACGTGATCGCCCGCTATGTCTTCAACAGCAACATCCTCTGGGCACTGGAAACCACCGTGTTTCTGTTTGCGTGGTTGGTGCTGATCGGCGCGTCTTACTGCATAAAAACGCGCAGCCATTTGGGGGTCGATGTCATCATCAACGCCCTGTCACCGCCGGCAAGAAGAAAGCTGGCCTTGATTGCTGTGGCGTCCTGCATCGCCTTTGCGCTGCTCCTGTTGGCCGGTTCCTGGCAGTATTGGGCGCCGTTTGCCGGCAAGAATGTCTGGTACGAAGTGAACGACATTCCAATGCCCGGTTTTCTGAAGTTTCTCGAGGACGCCATCAATGAAGGCGAGCCGTATGAGAAGCTGCCGCGTTTCATTCCCTACTTCGCATTGCCGTTGGGCATGTTCCTGGTGACCGTGCGCTTTTTGCAGGCGGCGTGGCAGGTCTGGACTGGACAGACCGATCGCCTGATCGCAAGCCACGAAGCTGAAGAGCTGGTCGAGGAAGCCTCGGCAAAAGCGCGAGAGGAGGGCTAGACCATGGATGTCGCCTTTCTCTTCGCGATGGTCATCGGCTTTCTGCTGATCGGCGTGCCGATCGCAGTTTCGCTGGGTTTGTCCTCGATCATCTTCCTGCTGATCTATTCCGAAGCCTCACTGGGCTCGATCGCGCAGACTCTGTTCAATGCCTTTGCCGGCCACTACACGCTGCTGGCCATTCCTTTCTTCATCCTCGCTTCGACTTTCATGTCCACGGGCGGGGTGGCGCGGCGGATCATCCGGTTTGCGATTGCCTGCGTCGGTCACTTTCAGGGAGGGCTGGCCATTGCAGGGGTTTTCGCCTGCATGCTGTTTGCGGCCCTGTCCGGCTCCTCGCCGGCGACGGTTGTGGCCATCGGCACCATCGTCATCGCCGGGATGCGGCAGGTGGGTTACACCAAGGAATTTGCCGCCGGCGTGATCTGTAATGCCGGTACGCTGGGCATTCTTATCCCACCCTCGATCGTCATGGTGGTTTATGCGGCCTCGGTCGATGTCTCAGTCGGGCGCATGTTCCTGGCTGGTGTCATTCCAGGGTTGATTGCCGGGCTGATGCTGATGATCGGCATCTATATCACGGCCAAAATCAAAGGATTACCGGCGCAAGATTGGGCCGGCTGGATGGAGATCCTTTCCTCCGCACGGGAGGCGGGTTGGGGGCTATTCCTGATCGTGATCATCCTGGGCGGCATTTACGGGGGTGTCTTCACCCCAACTGAGGCCGCCGCGGTTGCCGCCGTCTACGCCTTCATTATCGCCAACTTCGTCTACAAGGATATGGGCCCGTTGGCGGGCGAGGGGGATGAGAAGAAATCCTTCCTCAAGAATCCGCAGAGCCTGGTTACCTGCCTGGTGCACAAGGACAACAAGCACGCGCTGTTCGAGGCCGGCAAGTTGACGATCATGCTGCTGTTCATCATCGCCAACGCGTTGATCTTAAAGCATGTGCTGACTGAGGAGCAGATTCCGCAGGCGATTGCCGGCTCGATGCTGGAGATGGGTTTCGGGCCCATCATGTTCCTGATCGTGGTGAACGTGATCCTGCTGGTCGGCGGTCAGTTCATGGAACCCTCGGGCTTGATCGTCATCGTCGCGCCGCTGGTCTTCCCGATTGCCATTGAGCTGGGCATTGATCCCATTCATTTGGGTATCATCATGGTCGTAAACATGGAAATCGGTATGATCACGCCACCGGTCGGGCTGAACCTGTTTGTTACTTCAGGGGTTGCGGGCATGCCGATGATGTCCGTGGTCAAAGCTGCGATGCCGTGGCTTGGGATCCTGTTCATCTTCCTGATCATGGTCACCTACATCCCAGCGTTGTCGACCTTCCTGCCGACGATGATGATGGGACCCGAGATCATAACCAGATAGGCTGGCCAACCGGCTTTGAGATGCCGGCTTTGAGATGCTGGCTTGATCGGGGATTGCCTGCTGCTCATGATCGGCCGCGCCGGGTGATTTGTCCGGCGCCGTCCGATCACGAGGAAGCAGATGCAGACCGAAGCTGCCTATTACACCGGAAATCGAACCTTTTCGGTTGAACGCCTTTCGGCCCCCAAGCCTGGACCGGGCGAAGTTCAGATCGACACCGCCTATTGCGGCATCTGTGGCACCGATCTGCATATCTATCTGGGTGATCTGGATGAGCGCGTCGGTGCGCGCCGCGTTATCGGCCATGAGATGTCGGGCGTGATTTCTCAACTGGGCGAAGGCGTGACCGGATGGACGGTTGGCGACCGGGTCGTGATGCGGCCATTGGTGCCATGCGGCCGCTGTCCGGCCTGCAACCGGGGCTATCCCCATGTTTGCCAAAATCTGAGAGTGGTGGGTGTCGATCTGGACGGTGCCTTTCGAAGCCGGTGCGTTGTGCCCGCCTACACCCTGCATCGCCTGCCCGACGATTTGTCCCTGGACCACGCGGCACTGATCGAACCAGTGGCTGTGGCTTGCCATGACATCGAGCGGGGCCGTTTGGAGGCGGGCGAGGATGCCCTGGTGATCGGTGGCGGACCCATCGGCATCTTGGTGGCCCTGGTCGCAAAGGCGGCTGGCGCCAACGTCACGGTGAGTGAGATCAACCCCAACCGCATTGCCATCGCCGAAACGCTGGGCGTGACCTGCTTGAACCCCAGGGAGGTTGATGTCGCGGGAGAGGTCTTCGCGGCGACCGGCGGCAAAGGGGCCGATGTCGTCTTTGAGGTTTCGGGCACGCAACCCGGGGCGGAACTGATGACCCAAGCGGCCGCAGTGCGCGGGCGGATCGTCATGGTGGCGATTTACGCCGGCAAGGTGGAGGTAGACCTGCACCGATTCTTCGCAGCCGAGATCGAGATGCTTGGAGCCCGGGTGTACGAGCCGGAGGATTATGAACAAGCGATTGAGTTGGTCTCATCCGGTGTCATCGACGCCGGTAAGGTGATCACCGATATTCAGCCCCTTGCAAAGATCGCCGACGCCTTCGCCGATCTGACCGGAAACCCGACCGGCATGAAGACGCTGATCCGCTGCGGCACAATGGTTTGATTTCAATCAATGCAGTCTGGCCGTGCCGGTGGCAGACAGGGTGCATGCGCAAAAATCCGACGTCTTTTGCTGCCTGGCCGCCGCGACCGCGGGCCGGCAGCTTCGTCCTAGCCGCCGCTATGTTTGCTCTGGCGCCAACCTCTCAGGCTGCTGACGCAGACAGCGCCCCCGTCGAGATGATCTTGCCCATACCTGATGCGGCGCGGGGGCGGGAGCTTTATGTCGTCAAAGGCTGTGTCGTTTGCCACTCGGTCAATGGTGTTGGTGGTACAGCCGGTCCTTCGCTCGATGCGCGGGCCGATGCGGGACCTGTCGATCCGCTCGATTTTGCCGCGCGCATGTGGACCGGCGCGCAGGCCATGGCCGACCTGCAGGCAACGGAATTCGGCTACCAGATCGAGCTGACCGGTCAGCAGATCGCCGATCTGGCCGCCTTTGAATCCGATGCAGACGAGCAAAGCAAGCTTTCAGAGACCGATGTGCCGGAACTGATGCGCGGATGGGTTTTGGATGATTTCTAGGGCGATTTGGGCGGCATTGGCGGCCACGATCCTTCTCTCGCCGACCGCAACCTTGGCCGACGCTGATGCCGGCCAAAGGATCGCCGAACAATGGTGTGCCCAATGCCATGCCGTGACGGCCGATCCCGCCCGAGCATCGGACGCGGCACCGCCATTTGCCATTATCGCCGCCGATCCCAAATGGACAGACGGGGCGTTGAGGTCTTGGCTGTCCGCACCGCACGACCCTATGCCCGACCTTTCGCTGGAAAAGGCCGAGATCGACTCGATCATCGACTATCTGCGGGTGCTTTAACCGGCTAACACGTTATTTGTTGACGTGCTCCCGAACAACCAGCACGGAACAGTGGGCATGTCGGACCACATTGGCGGCCACCGACCCCAGCAGCAGATCTTCCCAGCCGGGATCGTGCGAGGCGATCGCGATCATATCGACCTTGTGGTTCTTGGCGTATTCTAAGATCTCGCGCGCGGGATGACCGCTGCGCACTTGGATACCAATGCCCTCGCGGCCGCCATGATCGTCGGCAAAGCTCAGCAGATCGCCGACAGCCACTTTGTCATAGTTTTCAGCGATTTCTGCTGGCAGCTGGGCGGCAACATAGTCGGGAATGTGCGAAGCGACATAGAGCAGCGTGATTTCTGCATTCTGCGCCGCCCCGAGGGTTCGGGCAAAAGCCAGGGCGTCGGCGCCGATTTCCTTCTGGGCCAGATCGATCGGAACAAGAATGTTCTTGGGCATGTCAATTGCCTCCCATGGCAATACCATCATCTGCGGCGGCGACGTCGGTCGCACCGCTTTTTCGACAGAGTCTTTTGATGATAGGCCTTTGTTCGGCGTCGCGGATTGACCAAGATCAAACCGAAACAGGGCACCGGCGCGCCGGTGATGTGGGCCCGTTTAGGCCGCTTCCAAGGCCTTCTCCAGCGTGCGGGGCAAGTTCTGTTCCCGGATCATGTCGACGAACAGAGGCACGCAATACTCGTAATGTCCCTGTGGAGTTCGCCGGATGATATAGGCGATTTCCAACCGTGAGATCGATTCACGGATTTCTTCCATCGTGTAGGGGATGGCGGCCTTCTCGAATACGGCATCGATATCCTGGGCTGTGAACGAAGCCGCGTCGGCCGAGGCGGCGATGACGATCCTATCGACCCGATTGGCTCTACTGGCCCCGCGTCCGGACAATGCTTGCCACCCCCCAAGGGCGTCGCGGACGGACATGCTCTTGCTGACCGTGTTCAGCATCCCGGCCGTTATGACTCTCTCGAACTGGCCCAGACCCTTCACCAACTCATCACAGATGATTGCGATCAGATTGGCCCGCCCGCCCGTCATATCGATGATCGAGGAAACCAGATCATCGCTCGCAAAGCTGATGTTCAAGGCACTCGTCGGGTCGGTGATCAGCCTGCGGGCCGCGTTATCGTCCAGTGGTCCGAGATGCAGGATCTCGCCGAAATTGCGGATGGGCGAGGCATAGTCGAGCGTTATCGAGCGATACATCTCCCAAAAGCCGGCAAAGATGAAATACGCATGCCCTTCTTCGGTGACGCGTCTCAATTTGGCCAGGTTCGAGTATCCCCGTTCGTTCTCACTGGCGACAAAAGTGTCGGCCTCGTCCACCAGCACGAATTTGGGGGGTGCTCCCGGTTGGCGGCGTAGCGCCCGGATCACATCGTCGATCGTCGCATCCAAGGGCAGATCAAGCGCATCGGCCAACGGTTCGACAACATCATCGTCTTGCAAGGTGGCGCTGATGCACTCGAATCCGTCGCGGCTTTCCAGCCGCCGCTGAACCTCTTTCAGTAGGCTCGATTTTCCCATCTGGCGGCCGCCGACCAGCAAGTAGTTTGCCGGTTCGCGATTGAGAATATGGCCCAGTTCTTTATGGCGGCCAAAAAAGCCGGCAGCCCGCTTCACACCGCCGCCGCGCTGATAGGCGGAAAGGCGTGCAATCTCGACCCGTGAGGAAATGATCCGCGTAAAGGGAACCAGCGGGTCGGGCGAGAGCAATATTTCGGTTACATCGGACGGGGCCAGGGGCACCGTCAAATCGCCTCCTTCGATGGCGTTGTGGAATTCGGAGAATTCCGCCGGTGTCGTGGTAGCGATCACCTTGAACTGATCATACTGGGACCCGGCGTTCGTCAGTTCCAACAGGAACTCCCGGGGGTTCAGACCGGGCAGGGCTTCGGCCAACGTCAAGGTTGGCAGGTTGAGCAAGAGGCGTTGTGGCGTGTCCGCGTCGACGGCGTTTATGCCGGATGCGGTTTCAATCGGTTTCAGCGACACAAGCTCAAGCCTGGCCGCAAGGGTGTGCAGGCGGTGCGCCGGCGTGGCCGCGGAAAAATCCGCCGCTTCGTCAAACCTGTTTGTCGAGACATCCGCAAGGGAAAGCAGCTTCTTCAGGTGTCGGGACTTCACCAGACTGTCGCGAACCGTGTCCAGTGCGCCGATATCGTAGCGCAGCAGGCTTTCGGGGGCGTCGAGCAATGCCTGCAAGATCGGATCTCGTCGCCACCAATACCAAACGCTGCCGGCCAGCAGTAAAGCCGTGGCAAAGGTCGCCCAGGTTGCCGCCAACCCCAACTCGAAGGGCGGATTGGTCACTTGGGCGTAGAAGTCCCAGCGATGGAAGGGGCGCGGATGCGAACTTGCGGCGGCCTCTGGATCGTGACCCTGTTCTGCGGCATCACCGCGCGATGCGTCGGGTTCGACATCCAGGTTGAGCTGGGAAGACGGAAAGACCGACAGGGAAAGTTGCAGGGTCTTCTTCTGCAGGTGGTCGTCGACCGTCGCCAGATCTTGGTCGCTCTCCCCAACCAATGAAATCAGCTGTTCAGCCGTAGTACCGGGTTCAATCGTGCCGATGTTCTGCTGCCACAACGATGTCCCCAAAGGTGTCGGTCCCCCATGGAACCGTACCCGGGCGGCCAATTCGCCGGTGGACGCCTTTTCCGAGATGTTGTGAAGCGCGAGCCTCAGTGTTTTCTGGGCCGGATCGTATTCCGCCTCTTTCAGCGATAGTTCCGGAACGTCGACTTTGGCCTGAACGGTTGCAACCGCGATCTCGCCGCCGGCATGTTCAAGGCTCAGGGTCAGATTGGTGGAGGTCGGTACCGGATCGGCATAATCGGCTGTCGGGACTATGGTAATCGGAATTTCAGTCGTCTCCGGAACGCCGTCGCGCGCGCCGGGCAGGTGCGGCAATGTCGGGGCATTGGCCAGCGTGAACCGGGCGTTGCTTGAAGCTGATGGCTGATCGCCCGTCGCCGGTTCGTCCGTGCCGTTCGACTGAGGCTCAGCGCTGTCCGCGCCTGTTTCCTCGTCGGCTTTTTCAGACAGTGCTCGAATGCGCGGCCCAAATACTGGGCCACCATAGTTGACGATGGAGAGAACTGCCTCGACGGGTTGACCGGCTACGTATCTACCGTCCTCAGGCAGGCCAAAGACCTCCGCTGTGAAATCTGTCTGATTGATCGCCGGAGCGGGAACGGTATCGACGTCGCTGCCATCGATCGTGCCCAGCAGATGGCCGTCATCGTGGCGAACACATCTGTTGGTTTTGCGTGAACAGCTCAACCAGCGACCGCCGGATCCGCTCACCAGAAGGTGGGACCAATCGAACCGGTTATCTTCCTGTTCCCAGATGAACGTGATGCCGTCAGCGGCGCTCGTAAAGGCGCGTTTGCCATCACGCGACATCGCAACGCCGGTAACGCGGGCGGAATGATCGGGCAGGGCGACGATGATGCGCCGGTTGGACACACTCCAGATTCGGACCGTGCCATCCAGGGCCCCGGTGATCGCCCGTGTTCCATCGGCTGAGAAAGCGCCTGACCAGACGGCGGTTTCCTGACCGGGGAGTCCCAGAACCGCCAGATCGCTGTGGATGTCCAGAATGTTCGCCCGGCCACCGGTGTATCCTGACAACAGCCACTGACTGTCCGATGAGAACACAGCGAAATTGGCGACCGATTTCGGCTCGCCCGGGATCCGCTGCTCGATTTGCCCAGTATTCCGTCCCCAGACCAGTACATCCCCACTATGGGCCGTCGTGGCCAGATGGTTTCCGTCCGGGGAAAGCTGTGCGAACAGGATCGTTTGCGCTTCTTCAGCGTTCCACGGAACCTGCACACCGGTCTGCGCGTTCCACAGGCGCGCCGTGCCGTCCAAGGAAGCGGTCGCCGCGATCGTCGCGTCATCCGAAAAGGAAACGCTGGTGACCGATTCCGTATGGCCCTCCAGCGTGAACAGCAATGATCCGTCTTGGGCATCCCAGATACGGGCGGTTTGATCCAGTGAACCGGTGATCACACGGTCGCCGTCGGCGGATATCGCCACGCTGGACACTTCGTCTTTGTGGCCGACCAAATCCAGCTGCGCGATGCCGGTTTCCGCATCCCAGATACGGGCGATCCCATCGCTGCCAGCCGTGACGATGCGCTTTGAATCGCTTGAGACCGCCAAGCCATTTGTGCGCTGGGTTTTGGCGGAAATCGTCAGGACGGCTGCACCGCTGTCGGCATCCCAAATCCGCGCGGTCTGGTCGCCCGAACCGCTCATTACGCGCGTTCCGTCGGGGGACCAGGAAACGCTCCAGATCCTTCCGACATGATCTGTGAAGACATGTAGGGGTGCGCCGTTTCTGGCATCCCAAACACGTACGGTGTTGTCTTCGGAGCCTGTCAGAACCCGCGTACCGTCGGGCGACCAGGCGACGGCGTAGACAGGCCCCGTGTGCCCATCCAGCCGCAACAACTGCCGTTTGCTCTCAAGGTCCCAGATACGCGCCGTGTTGTCGTTCGAACCGCTGAGAAGCCGGCCCCCGTCTGTCGAGAAGGCGATGTTGCGAACCTGGCTGGCATGTTCGGTCAGGATGAAGGCAGGCTTGCGGGTCTCAACCTCCCAGAACCGGATGGTCTCATCGTCCGCCGCCGTAACCATGTGCTTGCCATCTGGCGAGAAGGCCACCGCGCGCACCGATCCCGAATGGTCCGGCAGCACTCTTTTTTCCTCGCCGGTCTTCGCGCTCCAAAGCCTGGCCGTTTTGTCGTTGGCGCCGGTCAGGACCAGCTGACCATCCGGCGAAATCGCCATCCCGTTAATGGGGGCCGTGTGTCCCTCCATCGTAAATAGGTGCTTGCCGGTTAGCGGGTCCCACATGCGGGCCGTATTGTCACTGGAGGCCGAGACAAGGCGCTTTCCGTCGGTCGAATAGGCAAAGCCCCGAACGTTGTCGGTGTGCCCCGACAGTTCCAGCAACGGCTCTCCGGAGGTGGCATCCCAGATCCGCACCATATCGTCGCCACCGGCGGTTGCGACATGAACGCCATCGGGCGAGAAGGCGACCTCACCAACACCGGATTGGCCGATCTTCAGGAATCGGAGCAGCCCATCAAAATTCGAGAATTGCTCTCCATCGTGCGCGAAAACTGGCCCGGCTTCCTTGGCAAAGGCGGGCGCGTTGAGAAGGACCAAAAGCAGGCTGAGAACCGCGATGCCTGCCATTGCGAGAGGATCTCGTCGATGTCTCATGCCCGGTGAAACAGCGGTTGCGTCACAAAGCGTCTAGGATTCGCACGACAGCCGATTTGATAGCCGGCGATCTCCACCGCAACTCATCATCCTGGCGCTTGATGATGTTCATCCAGTAGAGTTTGCGGACGGCCTTGTCCGTGAAATAGGGATGGTAAGGCCCCAGACTGTTTGATTGGGTCAGGTCCTTTATCTCCGAGACCAGGTTTTCCTGCCTGCGAAGCGGTGCGAATGCATTCCAAAGCGATGGGCTGGTTGCGATCGCTTCTTCAAGAGGCGCCTCGTCGCGTTTCTGAAGTTCAAAACAAAGTTCCCGCGTAACGGCTGCATGGCCCCCAGATGCCGCAAGGATGCGCTGGATCCGGCCTTCATCCAGCCCATTTAGACCGGAACCGCTTGCGATATGCTGGACATCGCGGGCGGTCAGTTCAGGCCAGCGGATTTCGGTGGCGTGGTTCAGGTAGGAATGGTCACCGGCGGCGTATTTGAGGTCGCAGAGTTTCTCGCCGCCGCAAATGATGACCTTGAACTCATCATTTCGGTCGCTGAGCACGCGTAGGACGCTGGCCAGCAGATTGAGCATGTCCTTTTGACTGTTTTCGACCCCGCTCAGGATAAGGCAATACTTCCCAAGCTTGCGCACCCGGGAACCGAGACTGCGGCGAAACGCGCTGGCTGAGGTGACCTCCGTTTCGATGTTCAACTGGTCCGCCAGCTCAAAGAAATAGTCCGCCTCGCTATCGTCGGTTGACGTATGGCTTAAGACGGCAAGCCCGACATTCTCATCGCCAAAGCGTTCCTTGGCCCGGTCGCGCACTTCTTTTGTCACCGCGCTCAAATGCCAGCCATCCTGGCTCAGGATGATGACGGTGTTGGCGTTGAACAGTTTGGAAAACGTGTCTTCGACCACCTCGCCGACGCAGGCATCCGATGTCGGCATTTCATCGATCACGGGGATGGTCAGGTTTCCGGTGTAGGACGGATTTGGCCCAGGCGCCCGGTTTTCCAGGCCGCAAAGAAGCCGGGCGAACGCGGTGCGATAGGCCGCTTCCCCAGACGCGCGGAAATCCACCCACTGCGTGTTGTCCGGGAAAAAGGATTTGCCTTCCACCGTGCTGTGGATCACGGGAATGATGTTCAGATCCGGCTCGCGCTGCTGCCGGCGCTTGAGAGCATCGAATTCCTCACGTACCCAACCGGAATCGAAACTGTTGGGGCTGACAACCAGCACCGCGCTTCGGGACTCGCTAAGGCCGCGTTTCAGCCCGTCCACAAAGTCGCGTCCGGGCACCAGGCACCAACTGTCCAAAAACACTTTCTTGCCGGCACGATCCAGGTTTTGTGCCAGGGCTTCGACCCATTCCTTTTGGGCGGACGAGTGGCTCAGGAAGACATCGTACCGCTTTGGCGAGGGTCCGAGCATCGCCTTTTGGGCCAGCTTGCTTTGTTTCTGCGCCCCTTCCCGCAGCGCCTGTTCGGCAAACTGCCGCACTTTCTTGTAAAGGGTCGCGTCCCGGTTGGTCGGTTTGCAGATGCTGATGTGATCGGCATCGATTGGCACGACCTCAGCCGATCGCAGCCCCGGGTTGGCGCTGGCGGCGTCGACCACCGTCACGCCCTTTGTCGGCTGCGTTTCGACAAAAACGAGCGTTTTGATGCCGATATCATCGGCCTTGCTGCGATACCAATCGCTTAGATCAAGCAGATGGGGGGCCGCATGCTGCATCTCCTCAACCGGCGCGTTGATGCGGAAGACGGATTTCAAGCCCGTCATCAAGCTGGAAATCCGGGAACCGGCATTCGGTGTGGCGATGAAAACGACACCGGCTGTGCGTTGGGCCAGCGAACTGCGGCCAGGTCCCGCCAGGTCCCAATCCTTTCGCAAGGATTGTTTGACGACCAGCCCGCCAAGGGAGTGACAGACAAACACGACCGGGACTTTATCCGGAAGTTCGACGTCCAGCGTCGCCAGGACATTGGCGGCCCGCTGGGGTAGGGCCATGGCGGATCCGAACCAACCCGAGGACGAGGCGTCGTATTCCAGGGAATAGACGTTGCAGCACTTCAGATCTTGCCCCAACCAGCCCGGCCAGAAGGTCGACAGATCGCGAAGCTGCCATGTGGCGGTGGGGTGCCCGTCCAACCCGTGCACGAACACAACCGCGCTCTCGGGGGTGTCGTCGGCTATGTGAACCGCGTGAAGTTGGCTCATTTGACCATCAAAATAAATGGATCAGGACGGCTGACTATTCAAACACTCATGATGAACAGTCTAACTATTTTTAGCCTGCCGAGCCAGCGACTTCCAGTTGTACGAAGTGCGGTCCAATTTCCAGACTTATTCCGCAGTCTGAATGATCTAGCGTTACTTCAAGTCGACGCGGCGTCGGGTTTGGAGCCTGCCATTTTCAGCCGGATTGCCTAGGCGCAGCGGGACGAAATTAGCTCAATCTTCTTCGCGGGCCTGTGTTCCTCCGCATCCACGATTTCGAAAGCTTCGATGGTTTCCTGCTTTCCGGGCAACTCGATCTTTCCTTGCGACTTGAAGTTGAAACCAACCCCCGCGTTGGCCAGTACGGCACGGGTTGCCAGGGCTTGGGTGCCAAGCTGTTTGTTGGCGCCCTCCAGCCGGGCGGCCGTGTTCACCACATCACCCATTGCAGTATAGGCCAGCCGTTCGCGCGATCCGATGTTGCCGACGAAGGCGTAGCCGCGATGCAGTCCAAATCGCGTGTGCAGGGGCGGCTTTCCAGCCGCCAGGCGTTTCTCATTCAGCTCATTCAGCTTGTGCTGCGCCTCGATCAGGGCCGCGCAGGCGTTCCGCGTGTGGTCATCGTCATCTCGCGGCGCGCCCCAGAAAGCCATCAGCCCATCGCCGATGAATTTGTCGACCGTCCCGCCATGGCTCTGGATAACGCTGCACAGAATCTCGAAATAGTCCGCCAGATCTTCGATGACCTGCTCATGCTGTTCTGTCTCGGTCATGCGGGTGAAACCGGCGATATCCGTAAACATGACCGTGATTTCTCGCCGCTGACCACCGGGCTCCAGCGGCTGGCGCAGGGCAACCAGATCGCGCACCAGCTCCACCGGAACGTATTTGGAGAAGCTGTGGATGGCCCTGCGCATCACCTCGACCGACCCGTTCAGGGCATGGATTTCCACCAATGGTGAGCGTCGCGGGCGCTCAGCGTCGGAAAGCTCCAGCCTTGCCACGGCCTGCATGGCGTTAACGGCCCGGGTAATGGGCTTGGTCACCGCCCGCGCGATCAACACGCCGAACCCAACCACGAAAAGGGCCATGATGGCGGTCACGGTGATGGCCCAGAGCAGCGCTTCGTCAGCGGCCGCCGTGAAATCGGCCAACGGCGCGCCGACATAGAGGTTGGCGTCAAAACCCGGCATCTCCACCGGCAAACGCCGGGCGACGATCGTTCGACCCTCGACCTCAATCTGAACCTGGGCATCCCGCGAACCGGCGAAGGCTTCAAAGACCCGGATTTCGACGGGATTTTCACCGGCGACGTCGAACAAGGTTGCGGTGTTCGAGCCTGGCGCATCTCCCAGATTTTCGGGCTGAAGCCCTTCATGGGCGAACAGGGTGCCGTTTTCGCGCGCGATGAAGGCAAAACCGTTGGGACTGACCTCAAGCTCGCGCACGAACTTGATCAGATTGTCGAGCGTGATGTCGATGCCCAGGACACCCAGGACGCGCTCATTGCGGTCTCTCAGTGCTGAGGCGAGCGTCACGCGCATGTCGCCTTCGACATTCGACCGGTAGGGCGAGGTCCATGCGGGCCCCGAGGTTCCTTCCGCCAGGTGATACCAGGGGCGCTTTCTGGGGTCGTAGTCCAGGTGCGGCCGTTCGACCGAGTTCCACCTGCCATTTTCGCGCCATGACCAGATGCTGGGCGTGCGGTCGTCGGTTCTGTCCCGTTCAGCCATCAATAGCGATGAGGCTGCCTGATCGGGCAGTTTCATTATCGACCGCAGTTTGGGCGTGTTACGGGCCAGCACCACGATCGATCCATCGGAATGACCAACATAGGCCGTCGACAGGTGCCCGGCCTGATCGGCAACGATTTCCGCAGACCGGGTGAAATGCGCAAAATGATGGGCCCGGCCTTCTGGTGCCGGCCCGGCGATATCGCTCACCGGTCGGGCCTGGAAATAGTCGACCAGCGCATGAGCCGGCGCGAGCAGGGCATTGACTTCCGCCAGCACTGCGCGAGCGCCTTTATCCACCGCGCGGATGGCCTCGGCTTTTGAGTGCTGGCGGAAGCTCTGCACTTGCAACGCGGTCGCGCCGATTACGCCCAGCGCGACAAGCCCGGTAATCGCACAAACCAACAGGATGCGAAGATGGATCCTCGCCTTTTCCGGTTTCTCGCCGAGCTCAGCCATCGTTCCGGCTCCCATACAAGCTGACGAGCCTGGCAATCAGCACGGCGGTGAACAGCGTACCCACCACGGCCTGCACGCCGGCCCAGCCACGCGCGACCGGGGCGATCGGGGTTACGTCGCCATATCCAAGGGTGGTGAGGGTGGCGAAACTGAAATAGAGCAGGGGGCTCCACGGCTCCCCGGCCTCTTGTGCTGAAAGGTGGAAAGCGCCCGGCTGGACTGCCTCGATCAGCGTATAGATGGCGGCCCACCCGACACCGAGCAGCAGATAGGCACAGCCGGCGGCGGCCAAGGCCTCCTTGTCGATGAAGTCGGCTGTCAGCGCCCGCCGCAACGCGCTTTCGATGGCCAGACCGCACAACCCGACCAAGGCCAGATCTTCGGACGCCTCGCCGATGGCACCGGCGCCCAGCGGTTCGGTCCAGGTCAGGATAATCCAGAAGGCCGAAAGCGCCAGCGCCAGGGCCGTGCGGTACGACGTTGTGGCAAGGCACAGCACGATCAGGGAGAATAGCGCCGCCAGTTCGGCCTGCGCGCCGGGGTCGGTGCCGAACAGCGGTCCGACCACCAACAGCACGAACAAGGCGGCGAGCAGCAGCACGAAACGGGCCTTTCCCGCCCTGATCGCCTGGATCGCTTCAACCATCGGACTTGGCGGCGCTCAACCGGCCCGAAATCCGCCGCAGCTCGAGGATGATAGCGCCCAATGCGATCAGCATGGCGCTTTGCAGCAGCCCCTGATTGAAGGCATCCTCGATCTGAACTTGCAGGGGTGTCAGACCCGACCGCTCATAGATCGTCAGAACAACGGTGATCAGAAGGCTCCACGTTCCCCAGGCGACGACGCCAATCCCCGTGGTCAGGCCAAGCAGGTCGCTCAGCTTCTTCATCAGCCGGTTGGAGAAGCTCTTTTCCGCGCGGATTTCGGCGCGGCCGTCGGATTGTGCAATGGACATAGGTCTTTCTCCCTGAAGCGCGGTTTAGCTGGTGCGACCCTGCCGGGCGGGCCGTCTGGCGTTAAGTGAGTCACAGTGAGACGGTGGCCGTGCTAAACAGAGAGGCGCCATTCGCGATGCGCTTTGGGAATTGGCTCAAATGGACGTGGACGTTCGAGAGCAGAGCGATCAAGTCGAGATTCCGCCGGCTGAAATCCGGGCGGCGCTGGATCGTGTGCTGGCCAGCAAGCCATTCGTCCGTACCGACCGTTTGCAGCGGTTTTTGCGTTACGTCGTCGGGGAAAGCCTGGAAGGCAGGGCCGACCGGTTGAGCGGCTACACCATCGGCCTGGATGTATTCGACCGACCCGAGGATTTCGATCCAACCTTGGAAACCATCGTCCGTGTGGAAGCCCGGCGGCTGCGCCAGTCCCTGACCAGCTATTATGCGGGGGAGGGGGCCGACGATTCCCTGGTTATTTCCCTGCCGACCGGGGGCTATGTGCCCGCCTTTTCCATCCGGCAGATTGCCAGGACAAGTTCGGCTCAACCCTCGGGAACCAAGGCCCGTGGTCCGGTGATCGCCGTGTTGCCGTTCGACAACTATTCAGCCGATGAATCGGAGGATTACTTCGCCAACGGCCTGACCGAACAGTTGATCGCCACGCTGACGCGCTTTTCCGATCTGTCGGTCATCTCCCGCACCACGGTCTTCCAATACCGCGGCGTCAAGGTGCCGGAATTGCGGCAGGCGCTGGGCGTCGACTATGTCTTCGAGGGGAGCATCCGCCGGTCACCGACCTCGCTGCGGACGACCGCGCAGTTCATCGATGCCGCGACCGATACCCATCTTTGGGCCGCGACCTTCGATCGAGCCCTCTCACCCGAAACCATCTTCGAGGTGCAGGACGACATCTCCGAAGCCATCGCGGCCCGTATCGCCGACCGCTACGGCCCCTTGGGCCGGGTTGGCGCTGGGGCGGCCGAACCGCACACCCACTCGCTGGAGGCCTATGCGGCGCTTCTGAAATTCTACGACAATTACGCCCTGCACACCGAACAGGGCCATGCCGAGGCCCGGGAGGCCCTGGAACGGGCCGTCACCATCGATCCCAGTTTTCCGGATGCATGGGCGGCGTTGGCCGCGATCCACCTAGATGAATACCGCTTTGGCTTCAACCGGCGCGATGACGACAAGCCGGCGCTGGATCGGGCGTTGCAGACCGCCGCCCACGCCGTCCGCCTGAACCGGACCTGCGCTATGGCCCACCAGTTCCTCGCCTGCGCCCATTTCCACAAGGGCGATGACGGGGCGTTCAGGGTATCGGCCGAGGAGGCCCTGCGCCTCAACCCGGGCCATGCGGATGTGCTGGCGGATCTGGGCTCCTGCTATGGGCTTCTCGGCGACATCGAAACGGGCCTGTTGATGATCGAACGGGCCATCGAACTGAATCCCTCACATCCCGGCTGGTACCACCATTTCCCGGCTCTGACCCTCTACCTGGCCGACCGGTATGAGGAGGCGCTCGCCGAAGTGACGCGCGGCCATATGGAAGGTTTCTTCTGGTCGCACGCCCTCAAAACAGCCATTTGCGCCAAACTCGGGCGTTTGGAGGAGGCCGGCCGGGAAAGGGAATTGCTAATGCAAGCCCATCCCGATTTCAGCGCGGACTTTGAGCTTGAAGCCAAGAAGTGGAGAGCACCTGACACTGTGATCGGTGCTTTAGGGGAGGGGCTGAAGGCGGCCGGCATCGCCCTGGCCTAATTCCTTGGCACGTACCGCTAGACGAACATCAATCAGGCCATGTGGCGTGACGGCGTCACGGTGCCGCCGCTGATCCAGACAGAATGCCGCCGTCGATCGTCAGCTCCGCCCCGGTCATTTACGTTGCCTCGTCCGAAGCGAGCAACACAGCGAGCGTTACGACTTCCTTGGCCTCGCCGAACCGCCGCATCGGTGTTTCCACAACCACGGCTGCCTCGCGCTCGGCCCGGCGCGCCGAACTCAGGGCCTGATAGAGGGGTGAAGAACCGGTCGGAAGCCTCCGGCCAATGCCCGGCACGATGCCTCCGGTGTCAACCGCAGAGCCCGATCGGGCAGGCGCCGGGGATCACCATATCCATCGAAGGAAAATGGGTGGGCGGCCCCTCGCCATTTGAGAAATGCCTGATCGCCAACTGCGAAGAAGGCGCCATCGGGCAGACCGCGCGGATCGCAAATCGGGCGCGCTTCCGGCGACCGGGCGCGCAGATAGCGTTTCATTTCGGCATTGATCATGGTGTTGAGCGCGCTCACGCGCTCAAGGCCCAACGCATCCCGAAAGGCCCTGGCCGCCTGTCGTCGGCAGGCATGGCAGGGCCGGTGCCCCGCGGCCAGCCCGACGGCGTCATCAAGGAAGAACAGCTCGGTCCACCGACCGCGGCCCATCAGTTCGCGACGCGCTTCGCGGCCGGGCAGCGGCGCTAGCGTGCAGATAACCCAGCTCTCCGTCGCCCATCGCTGATGTTTGAGCGATTTCGTTTCGGCGTCGTGGATGATGCCCCGATTGCCGGTGAAGAGCCCTCGCTGCGGCACCGCGTGAAGGCGCGAGAACGGATCTACTCTGTTTTGGAATGGCAACGACCGTCAGCCTATCAATGACGCTCTACTCTGTTTGACAGTTCGGTTTGACCGGACAGCACATCAATTTTCGCCAATACAGAGCGCTGTTCGATGCTGCCTAATGATCGAGCGAGATTTGGATAGTTCAGTCTTCTACTGCACACAAAGCGGCAAGAACCAGGATGATCATTGGGATAAGCACGGTGAACATAGTTGAAAATGGGGTGTGGGCGGGTGTTTGCGGGTAAGGCTGCACTGGTCACCGGCGGCACGTCAGGCATTGGATTGGCCACTGCCCTTGCCTTCGCAGAACAAGGGGCGAGTGTTGCAATCGCCGGACGCAACTCTGAACGCGGCCTTGCCGCCGTGGAGGCCATTGAGGGCAAGCGCGGTACCGCCATTTTTGTGCCGACAGACATCCGAAACCCGTCCGACATTGCCCGTGCGATCACGACGGTTTTGGACGAATTTGGGAGCCTGGATATCGCCTTCAACAATGCGGGCCACCAGGAGACCTCACTCGCTCTGGTTGACCAGACCATCGAAACCTACGACGCTGTTTTCGACACCAACGTTCGCGGCGTCTTCCTGGCGATGCAGGCGGAATTACGGGCGATGGCTTCGTCGGGTGGCGTGATCGTAAACAACGCATCGGTGAGCGGCATCCGTAACCCCAATCCGGGCCTGGCCCTCTATTGCGCGTCGAAAGCAGCCGTCATTTCGATGACGAAGTCCGCTGCCATGGAATATGCAGCCCAAGGGGTTCGCATAAACGCCGTGTCGCCTGGTCGGGTGACGACGCCAATGATGTTAGCGTCCAAGATCGCGGACATGGACGCCGTCGCTGCCGGACTGCCCATAAAGCGAATGGGCCAACCCGAAGAAGTCGCCCAAGCGGTTCTTTGGCTGGCATCGGATGCCGCGTCATTTACTGTCGGCCACAACTTATGCGTCGACGGAGGGTTTCTATCGCAGTGACAGCCCGTGGCAGCCCCTCGGTTATCATGCGCAGGTCGACACTATTGCGCCGATTGTTCCATCTCTCCGTAGAATGGTCCTTAGCCGGCGTTCCGTCGCTTGAGCCGCAACTCTGAGATTGGTGCCATGGCAAAACGTGACACCAAAAACCGGAGCAGCATGTGGGCAGCGCCCGGCGTGGATGGCCTCCTGATGATGCGCGCCGACTTTTCGACCCATGAGTACGCCCCGCATTTTCACGACGAGTTGGTGATTGCCGTGACCGAAGTCGGTGGTTCGGAGTTCAAAAGTCGTGGAGTTCACGAACGCGCCGAACCCGAAGCTATCCTGGCATTCAATCCAAGCGAACCGCATTCCAGCTGGCTAGGCCGGAGCGATAGGTGGCGATATCGGGCCTATTACTTCGGTGATTGCGTCTTGCGCCAATTTGCGGAAGACCTTGGTCTATCGCCGGATGCTCGAACGCGATTTACCGCGAACAAACTGAACGACCGAAGCCTTAGCCGCCTCTTTCTAACAGTTCACGAGAACATGGAACGCTCCGCTACGGCGTTGCATGCGCAAACCGAGCTGATTTCGGCGGTCGCAAGTCTGTACCTGAACCATGGTTGCCCAGCGTTCAAACCGCCGGCCCTTGGTAACGAGAAATCGGCTGTTTCGAAAGTTCGACAGTTCCTTATCGAAAATCTGGACCAGAACGTTTCCGTAAGCGAGCTGGCACAGTTGGCGGGAATGAGCACGTTCCATCTGATCAGAAGTTTTAAGAAGGAAACGGGCTTGCCACCCCATGCATACCTGACCCATCTGCGCGTACGCCGAGCGCGGACGCTCTTGGAGCAGCGCACGGCACTAGCAAAAGTCGCCGCCGATGTTGGGTTCTTTGATCAACCGGCGTTGTGCAGGCATTTCAAGCGCATCTACGGCATTACGCCAAAACAGTACGTTTCTGCGGCCACTCGATGAAACGTGCGCCAAGCTAGGCAGTAGGACGGAAGCGCTTCGGGAGAAGGATTTGACCTTACAAGCGCAAGGCACATTCGTCTCTCGGGTTGATGCCGATTTCCGAAACTCGGTCCCGTCTCACCGTTTTATCAAGTGTTGAGCCATCAACCTGAAGAGCTGTCAGCACAGGGCCGCAAGCGATTTGTCTTCAGAATAGCGCCGTCAAACCCGCTAGCTGCGATGGAGTTACACACGCTGGCCCATTGGCAGCCGGCACAGGCCGAGCGGATATCGTCGGAGCCGAAGGCCGCGCGTAGGCGGCTGACAAGATCCTGGTTCAGCACCAAATGAGCTCCGGTGCGGACATCAATGCCAAGGACTTTGTCGAGGTCGTTCATGGCCGCCTGGTCCCGCTCAACAACGCTTGCGCGGTGGCAATGCGGATTGGGCCCGTCGAGCAGCGGCGCACAAATATCGTCCGGTCCCTCCACGAGTTCGACCTCTTCGCGGGCTCCAAGACGTTCCGCAATCCTGGTCATGTTCGCGGTAAAGGCTGGGCTGTAGCCCTTGCCCACATAGCTCAGGACGCACAACAGGTGATGCGGGCGCAGGCGTACGGTCATCCGCCTGCACGCTTCGCCTTGCGGGTCATCAATCTGAGCGTGACTGCCCCCAATGCGGCTTTCAAGACAGCGCCGATCAGGAACGGCAACAGGCCCGTCATGACCGCCTGCTCGATGCCGATCAGCACCGCTAGCCATGCCGCGCCGACGACGAGACACAAGGCGTTTCCGATCAGCATGCCGGCGAAGGCGAGCCATGGGCGGTGTCCGTTCCAGCCGCGCTCGGCAAGCCAGCCCACTACGATACCGGCGATGGGAAAGGCGAAGAGGTAGCCAGCAGTGGGGCCGACAAAGTGATGAGCGCCCGCCGCGCCGCCTGCCAGAACCGGCAAGCCAATCGCTCCTTGGATCAGCCAAGTTACAATCGTGATGCCGCCCAAGCGCCAGCCGTAAAGCGCGCCGACCAGGGCGATTGCGAAAGTCTGCATGGTGACCGGAACGGGCACCATCGGCACTTCGATATAGGATGACAGAGTCAGAAAGAGGCTTCCAAAGGTCACCGCGGCGATTTTCCAGCCCAGCGCACGGCTTTGCGGATCGATCGGGCTGAAGCCGTGTTTCAGCGTGGCGGTCGAGATATCCATACGGATGCCCTTTCAAATTATAGATAATTCATCGATTCTATCGCTAAAGTTATCGGCGGCAGCGCTGGTGGCGCAAGGGCGATCACTCGCACGACGCCGGTGGATGGGCTGAAAACGGGATCTAGGGCATTGGCGGCGCTGAGGGGATTGCGTCGGTCAGCGTGTCAGGCTTTCCCGCAGCTGATGGTTTGGCTCCTGGCCAATCGACCGGACATGTCGCGCTAGCACGGTTGTTGCCTCCTGCACATCGCCGGCACGCAGTGACGCGAGGATGGCCCGGTGGTCGCGGTCCGTCGGCGTTTCCCATTCGGCACGCCAGCCCGAGAACAGGAAGCGGGCGCTCGCCGTATGCAGATCATCGATCGCGCGCAGCAGTCTGGGCATGGCACAGGGCGATAGGATCAGGCGGTGGAACTGGCGGTTGGCCTCTTCCCAGGCATGGACATCGCCGGCGAGATCGCTGGCCAAGTTGGCTTGCTCGGCTTCATCGAGAATGGCCTTCGTAAGGTGCGGCGCGGCATGGCGCAGGGCCAGCACTTCGAGCGCGGCCCGCATTTCGGCAACTTCTCGCACCTCGTCGTGGCTGAAGCCGGCAACGCGAACACCGCGCCGAGGTTCGCTCTCTACTAGCCCTTGTGTTTCAAGCCGGCGGAAGGCTTCGCGCACCGGCACGTGGCTGGCGCCGAATTCCTCGGCGACGTGATCCTGGCGCAATCGGGCACCCGCTTCGATCTGGCCAGAAATGATGCGGGAGGCCAATTCGCGGCTGATCCGCACGGCAACCGGCTCGTTTTTCGCGCTCGACATGAATTTATAGATAATCTGCTCCGGGTCCGCTGTCGTGGAAAGGCACCCGCCGGCTTTTGATTATTGGTCTTGGTGTGGCGGATGGGGTGGGATTCGAACCCACGAGACGGTTTCCCGCCTGCCGGTTTTCAAGACCGGTGCCTTCAACCACTCGGCCACCCATCCGCTGTATGATCCGCGAGGTGATAGGGCCGAAGACCGGGTCATGGCAACATCGGAAAATTGGGTGAAATGGTCGGGCTCTGTGTGGGAAATAGAGCGCATTTCGCTCAAGATATCGAAAAATATCTTATTTTACAGGTTGTTCGGTAATTGCGTTGAGATATGATAGCAATTGAAGGGCATTTCGGCGGTCGTGTGTGGGGAACGGTCGCGATGGAGGCCCGTCACCACAACCTCCGCAAGGCGGGTTGTCGTCTGGTTTGGGGCTGTGGCAAAAAACCTACTGGTGATTCGGACAATGCCGAATTCGATTCCGTGAACAGATTCAATCGAGTATAGCGCATGCAACGTCTTTCGGCTCTTGGCTCTTTTGGTTCTTCCGTTCACCGGCTGGCGGCGGTGCTGCTGGCCTGTTTTGCGCTGATCGGCTGTGCGCAGACCCAGTTGGCTGCCCATGTCGCGTCCGTGTCGCGCCCCGAAGCGCCGCGCGACACCTACAAAGTCGGCAAGCCCTACACCATCAAGGGCATCACCTACACACCGCGCGAGGATATGAGCTACGACCGGACCGGCATTGCTTCGTGGTATGGCCCGGGTTTTCATGGTCGGCGCACGCCCAATGGCGAGATCTACGATTCCAACGCGCTGACGGCGGCCCATCCGACGTTGCAGATGCCCTCGGTCGTGCGCGTGACGAACCTGGAGAATGGCCGTTCCGTCGATTTGCGTATCAATGACCGCGGGCCTTTTGCGGACAACCGCATCATCGATGTTTCAAAACGTGCCGCCGAACTGCTGGGCTTCCGCAAGCAAGGCACGGCTATGGTTCGGGTGCAGATCCTACCTGAGGAAACGCTGGCGGTCGTTCCGGTGCGGGAAGCTGCCCGGATCCGGTCCATAGCGGCGAACCAGCCGCAAACGCTCGCTCAAAACCCGGTCGTTTCGCCCCCGGTTTCGCGGGCCGACCAACCGGCCAACCGGGCAGGACCGCTCACACCCGTGCACCGGCCCAGCACGACACCGCCAGGCTCCACAACGCCGAACACCACATCGCCGACCGGTACTGTCATGGCGGGGTTGCCTGTCCCGGTAGGGCGCCCGTCCGCGTTGGGTGGCGTCCAACTCGCTTCGGCCCAGGGGGCAACCCTGGCGCCGGCCGTGGCGCCGGCTGAGCCGCGGCGCTGGTATGTGCAGACCGGCGCGTTCATGCACTACGACAATGCCAAACGTCTCGGCACCCAGTTGACCTCGCTCGGGCGGGTGGAAATCCAGGCATTGGACGTGGCGGATGGCCCGATCTACCGCGTGCGCATGGGACCCTTCGCCAGCCAGGACGAAGCGACCGTCTTGGCCCAGGCCGTTGGCAATGCGGGCATTAACGATACCCGTGTTATGGTGGATTAGAACCTTTCGTTCGAGCTTTCATCGGGTCCAGCAGTAATGGCGATGCAGTGGAACGTCGTCCGCCGTGGGCGGGCAGGGGGTCTGATCCCCGGATTGATTCTCGCGCTTTTGATTTGGTTGCCGGTGTCCACGGTCTGGGCGCAGGTGTTGGAGACTAAGGCCAAGCAGGCCTACATGATCGATCTGTCGACCGGTACGGTGCTCTTGGAAAAGAACGCCGAGGAGCGGATGCCGACAGCTTCGATGTCGAAAATCATGACGATGTACATGCTGTTCGAAGCGCTGAAGGAAGGGCGCATAGCCCTGGACGACACGCTGCCGGTCAGCGAGCGCGCCTGGCGCAAGGGCGGCTCCAAGATGTTCGTCGAGGTCGGCGACCGGGTGCGGGTCGAGGATCTGATGCGCGGTGTCATCGTCCAGTCGGGCAATGATGCCTCGATTGTCGTGGCGGAGGGTTTGGCTGGATCAGAAGAGGCCTTCGCCATCCAGATGACCGAGCGGGCGCGGGAGTTGGGTCTGACCAACAGCAGTTTCCGCAACGCGACCGGCTGGCCGGACCCGGACCATTATTCGACGGCGCGCGATCTGGCAGTGCTTGCCTATCGCATCATGACGGATTTCCCGAACTACTATCGCTACTATGCCGAACGGGAATTCACCTTTGCCGACATCACCCAGCCAAACCGCAACCCGCTACTGTACAAGGATATGGGCGCGGACGGGCTGAAGACCGGCCACACGGAGGAAGCGGGCTATGGCCTGACGGCCTCGGCCCAGCGCGGCGATCGCCGGCTGATCCTGGTGCTCAACGGGTTGAACAGCGTCGCGGAGCGGTCCGAAGAGGCCGAGCGCGTCATGGAATGGGGCTTTCGGGAGTTCGACACGTTCCTGCTGAAACGGGCGGGCGAACCTTTCGAAACGGCCTCCTCCTGGATGGGGACGCCCGATGACATCCCGCTGGTGATGGACCGTGATTTGCGCGTCACCTTGCGGCGGTCTGAACATGACAAGGTCGACGCCTCGATCCGCATTCAAGAACCGTTGACCGCACCCATTCAACGCGGGGCGCAGGTGGCGACCCTGGTCCTTACGGCACCCAGCACGCCGCCGCAGGAGTACCCGCTCTATGCCGGGGTCGATGTGCGGCGCAAAGGGTTTGCCGGTCGGGTGTTCCAAGCGTTGAGCCACATGGCCCTTGGGGCGCTGAATTGAGCCCGTCCGACCCGGACGGATCGCGCAAAACCGGCCGCTTCATCACCTTCGAAGGCGGCGAGGGGACCGGCAAGACCACCCAGGTTCGCCGCCTGGCGGAACACCTGCAATCCTTAGGCATCGAGGTTGTAACAACCCGAGAACCCGGCGGAACCCCAGAGGCCGAGGCGATCCGGGACTTGCTGCTTACGTCCGAGAACATCTCCTGGGATGGTGCCGAGGAGGTGATGCTGGTCTTCGCGGCCCGGCATGCCCACATTCGCTCGCTCATCGCACCGGCCTTGGCGCGGGGGGCGTGGGTGATTTGCGATCGGTTTACGGACTCAACCAGGGCTTATCAGGGCCATGGCAAGGGGGTTGATGCGGCAACCATCGACGCGCTCGCCGCCATTGCGCAGGGCGGGCTTTGGCCGGACCGCACGGTGATGTTCGACATGCCGGTCGAAGGTGCATTGGCGCGGGCTCGCGACCGGGCGGAACAGGCAAATCGATACGATCTGCTGCACGCGGACTTTCACGAGAAGGTGCGCGCCGGCTTCCACGCCATTGCCCAGGCCGAACCGGAAAGGGTTCGCCTTATCGATGCGGCGCCGCAGGCCGATCAGGTGGCAGACGCCGTACTTGACGCCCTATCGGATTTGCTTCCCCCTTAGCGGGTCATGAGCCCCGCTGACTCGCCCACCCACGCGCCGGCAACCCAGACCCGATTGGTCGGACACGGTGCCGCCCAGGCAACCTTGGCCCGCGCCGCCGAGTCCGGCAGGCTGGCCCACGCCTGGCTGTTCAGCGGCCCCGAAGGGGTCGGTAAGGCGAGCTTGGCTTACCGTTTTGCCCGGCATTTGCTTTCAGGCGATATGGGTGAGGGTGCCGAAGGCCTGAACGGGCTGGGGCAAGACCCGAATTCGCGTGTCTTTCGTCTCATCGCGGGCGATGCCCACCCGGATGTTCTGACCATCCGTCGGCCTGAAGCGGGGGAGGGCAGTGGGCGCGGTGCAAAGCGGCCGCAGGATCTGCCGATCGACCAAATTCGAAAGATCCCGGCATTCCTGTCCCTGGCCGCCTCGGAGGGCGGCTGGCGCGTGGTAATCGTCGACGAGGCGGACCGGTTGAACAGAAATTCGTCCAACGCGCTGTTGAAGGTTCTGGAAGAACCGCCGGACCGCACGCTGCTGGTGCTGATAACCGAGATGCCGGGCCGGCTGATGCCGACCATCCGTTCGCGTTGCCGGCGCCTGGCCTTGGAGCGCCTGTCGACCGCGGACATGGCGGCATGGCTGGAAAGCAGCGGGTTGGAGATCACGGGGACCGACAAGGATAGGCTGATCGACCTGGTCAATGGCTCACCGGGCCGGCTGGTCAAATTGATCGAACAGGATGCGTTGGCCACGGCGCGGGTCCTGGACAGCCTGTTGTCCAACCCTGGACAAATGGACTGGGCGGCGGTCCACAAGTTGAGCGATTCCCTGGCCCGCCCGGATGCTGAGGAGCGGTATGAGGTGGGTGTCCAGATGCTGCTAGACCGCCTGGAATCCGCGATCCGATCGGTTGCGCGCGGAGCGGCCGATCAGGCCGTTGGCTGGATTGCCGGTCCGGGCGATGCGGGCCAGCTTGATCGTCTGCTGCAGGTGTGGGACAAGGCGCGCGACCTGTTCGCGACGGCCAAAAGCGCCAATTTGGACAAGCGCACGGTTCTCATTCAGGTATTTGCTGCTGTGGAAGGCGCGGTTAAGGCGCGCTAGCCGGTTCCAAAAGGAAGAGTTCGATGGCATCCCGTCCGACCTATTACGTGACGACGCCGATCTATTACGTCAACGACAAGCCTCATATCGGCCACGCCTATACGACGTTGGCCTGCGATGCGTTGGCGCGCTTCATGCGGCTGGACGGGTATGACGTGATGTTCCTGACCGGGACTGACGAGCATGGGCAGAAGGTGCAGAAATCGGCCCAGGCCGCCGGGGTGGACACCAAGGGCTTTACCGATCAGGTCAGCCAGAACTTTCGCGATTTGGCAGGGACGCTTAACGTCTCGAACGATGACTTTATCCGGACGACGGAGGATCGCCACCACCGGGCGACCAAAGCCATTTGGAAATCGATCGAAACCAATGGCGACATCTATCTAGGCAGCTACGCCGGTTGGTATTCGGTTCGGGACGAAGCCTATTTCGCCGAAAGCGAACTAACCAAGTCGGACGGCAAGATGCTGGCGCCGAGCGGCGCCGAATGCGAATGGGTTGAGGAGGAAAGTTACTTCTTCAAGCTGTCGGCCTATCAGGACAAGCTGCTGAAGCACTATGCCGACAATCCCGACTTCATCCTGCCCGAGACGCGCCGGAACGAGGTCGTCAGCTTTGTCTCCTCGGGGCTGAAGGATCTGTCGATCAGCCGCACGACCTTCGACTGGGGTGTGCAGGTGCCTGGCAACGAAAAGCATGTCGTCTATGTGTGGCTGGACGCGCTGACCAACTACATGACGGCCGTCGGCTATCCCGAAGGCACGGCGGCGCCCGATTGGCGCTATTGGCCGGCAGACCTGCACATGGTGGGCAAGGACATCCTGCGCTTTCACGCTGTTTATTGGCCGGCGTTCCTGATGTCTGCCGGGCTGCCGCTGCCAAAGCGCGTTTTTGCCCATGGTTGGTGGACCAATGAAGGCCAGAAGATCTCCAAATCCTTGGGCAACGTTATCGACCCGCTGACCTTGGTCGATCGTTTCGGCCTGGACCAGGTGCGCTACTTCCTGCTGCGGGAAGTCCCGTTCGGCAATGACGGCGACTTTTCCGAGCGCGCGATGATCAACCGCACCAACGGCGATCTGGCTAACGATTTGGGCAATCTGGCCCAGCGGGTGCTGTCCATGATCGCCAAGAACTGCGATGGCGCCATGCCGCCCCGAGGCGAGGACTCCGATGCCGACAAGGCCCTGCTGTCGGCGGCCGGCGGGTTGGCCGATCAGCTGCGCCAGGCCTATGCCAACCAGGCCTTTCACCGGGCGCTGGAAGCCGAATGGGCGGTGATTGCGGATGCCAACCGCTATGTCGATGACCAGGCGCCTTGGGCCTTGCGCAAGACCGACCCTGAGCGCATGGCCCATGTCCTGGCGGTTCTGGCGGAGGTGATCCGGCATCTGGCTATCCTGGTTCAGCCGGTCATGCCGGGCTCGGCCAAGAAGTTGCTCGATCAACTGGGCGTCGATGCGGCGAGCCGGACGATTGCCGATCTCACGCCGGAAAAGGCCGTGCCCGCGGGAACCGACTTGCCCAAGCCGCAAGGCGTCTTCCCCCGCTATGTCGAGGAGGCGCTGGCCGGCTGATGTTGGTCGACAGCCATTGCCATCTCGACTTCGCCGATTTTGCCGAGGATATGGATGGGGTGATCGAACGCGCCTCCGACGCGGGTGTGGCGCGCATCCTGTCCATCTGCACGCTGCCCTCGCGTTTCCCGGCGACCCAGGCAATCGCCGACCGTTTTGAGTCCGTGTTTTGCGCGGTCGGCGTCCACCCCCATGAGGCTGCCAAGGAAGGCGACATCACGGTCGAACAGCTTATCGCCCTGACCGCAGGCGATAAGACGGTGGCGATCGGCGAGACGGGGCTCGACTACCACTACGATCACAGCCCGCGCGCGGTGCAGGCCGACAGTTTCCGCCGTCACTGTCAGGCCGCGCGGGAAACGGGCCTGCCCATCATCGTCCACACCCGCGAGGCCGAGGAAGACACCATCGCGATCTTGCGGGAAATGTCGGCCGGGCAGGGGCCTCATGCGCTGCGGGGCGTCGTCCATTGTTTTTCCGGCAGCCGCTGGCTGGCCGACCAGGCCATGGAGATCGGCTTCTATGTGTCTCTCTCCGGCATCTTCACCTTCAAGAAGACCGATGAGGTCCGGCAGGCTGTGGCCGATGTGCCTCTCGACCGGCTGTTGGTTGAGACGGACGCCCCGTATCTGGCGCCGGTCCCGAAACGGGGGAAACGCAACGAGCCGGCCTTTGTGGCGCATACGGCCGCCCGTCTTGCCGCCGAACGAGACCTCGACCCTGACGAGGTTGCCCGCCGGACCACCGCGAATTTCTTCACCCTGTTCGACAAGACGGCCCCGATCACCGAAACAGGCGCGGTGACGGGCTCGTGAAGGTCACGATTTTGGGCTGTGGCGGTTCGCTGGGCGTGCCGATGGTCGGTAACCAATGGGGAACGGTAGACCGGACCAACCCGAAGAACCGGCGGCGGCGGCCTTCGATCCTGGTGGAGTTCGACGATACGGCGTTGCTGGTCGATACCGGTCCCGATCTCCGTCAGCAATTGCTGGATGCCGGCGTCGAGTCCCTTGATGCGGTGCTATACACTCATATGCACGCCGACCATGTTGCCGGCCTCGACGATTTGCGCGCGCTTACCTGGAAGAAGCAGGAACCCATTCCAGCCTTCGCCGATGCCCCGACGGCCGCCGAGCTGGCGGCCCGGTTCGCATATGCCGTAGCCGGAGTCCGGTATGATCGCGGCCTCTATTTTCCGATCATCGATCTGACCACCATCGAACCCGGGACCTTGACCTTCGATGGGGCGAAAAACGACCCGGTGGTTCAGGCATTCGCCCAAAATCACGGGGCAGGGTATTCGATGGGGTATCGCTTCGGCGATGTCGCTTATTCGACGGACGTTTCCGATCTGGATGAGGATGCCTGGGCCGCTTTGGATGGCGTGAAGGTCTGGATCGTGGACGCGACCCGGCGGGAACCGCATCCGAGCCACACCCATCTCGACCAGACGCTGGAATGGGTCGAGCGACTGGCGCCTGAGCGCGCCTTTTTGACCCACATGAACCACACGATGGACTATGCGGAGTTACTGGCGTTTGCGCCCAAGGGCGTCGAACCAGCCTATGACGGCTTGGTAATCGAGGCTTAGGCGGGGAAGGCGCGGACCGTGCGTCCGAGGGCCGTGGAAGCTAGGCTAGGCGCTCGATGAAGCTGATCAACTGGGCACTGGGCTCAACCAGGTCATCCTGGGTCAGGTCCAGGCTCATGACGGTCCCGTCCAGCGGATCATCCGCCGACTTTTTGCGGCCACCGGGAACAATGAACTCATAAACGGTGCCGAGCTGGCCAAAGGCCAGCAAGCCCCTGGGCACCGGATGGTGGCTGATCCCGGCATCCGTCAACAACCGCGAAAGCAAAGCCGTCGGCGACGTCTCGTTCGGGGGCGGGTCGCTTGCGTCGCTCAGCGGTCTTGCCAGGATAGACAGCTTGGCCAACAGCCCGCCATCGGCCTTGGCTCTTTTTCGGTCGCCCACGACATGGATCCCGACTTTGGCCGCGCCAACGGCGTCGTGATACATCAGCGCGCTTTGAGCGAGACGCTGGGCACGGTCCGAACCCGCATCACCGTCTTGGATGGGCACGAGGATCAGAAAGTCGACGACCTGGCTGTGAAACCGGTCCGGACCGGCCACTGCAATACGTTCCAGAACCATGGATTTGGGCAGCAGGTTGGCCAAGCCCGCCATGAGCATGCCGCGTTTGGTGGGACAGGAATTGGCGATTCCAACCATTTTTGGCGGTGTCAGCTCGAACAGTCCCTGTTCATGCCATTTGACGACCAGCGACAGGACGGAATCGAGCTGGCGGTCGGCCAGGTGATCACCCTGACCGGTAACCTCGTGCCAATGCAGGCCGGTTTGTGACGGATCGACCCCACCGGTCAGGCGCTGGGCATTAGCCATCGACCGCAACTTTCCGGCATGGGCCGACTGGCTCATGGCCCAGGTGATCGCCGGATGGCCACGGGCACAATCAGCCAACAGGACCGACTGGCAACCTTTGGTGTCGCACATCAAGCCAGCCGCCGTCGCTTCATGGTGGCCGATGGCGGCCCTGGTCCCGATTACGACCGATTGGCGGGCCCGGTAGAGGAGGGGGAAGAGGGCTCCCGCATCGACGGCTTGCGCATCCTCGATGATGACAAGGTCGAACAAGGCGGGGTCCAAGGGCAGGCGGCCGATAACGCTCTCAATCCGGCCGGTCCAAAATGGGACGGCGGGATAAATGTCGCGCATGGCTTGGGCCATTTTGCGCTCCGACCACTCGTCTGATTTCTGCTTGTTCAGACGGTCGGACCGAATGGCCATGAAATCGCGCAGGCGCGCTGCTGTCTGCGCAAGGTCCTTCTCAATTCTGCCGATCCAGGCTTGCGCCAGTGCGGCCCTTTCACCCTTGTTGATCGCTGACTGCGCCGCCGATAGGTGACGCGCCAGCGTGCGCATGTCGGGCAGGTGGCCAATGTCATCCAAAGCGCCATCCGCGCGGGCCGCAGCCTCTTTCCAGTTAGAAAAGGTGTCAAGGGCTCGCGCGGCATCCAGCAGAGTGGGAATGTCCCGGTCATGAGCGGCCTTGGACAGCACGGCCTCGATCGGTTCGGCAACCGATCGAGGCACACCGCTAATCGCGGCAACGATCTGGCGGACAATGTCATCAAAGGCCGGCCGATCGTCGGACTTGCCAAGTATGCGCCGCAGTCCGTTGCCTTTTCCGGCCTCTACAAGATTTTCCGCCTGTTCAATCAGCTTTTCGGCGTTGCGACGGTCTAGCGCGATATCGTGCCCAAGCTGGAACAAGGGCTGCCATTGCTCCGAAACGGTGTCGAAGATCTCAGCGGCTTCCGTACGGGCTACGGATACGCGCCATTGCGCCTGTTGCAGTGTCCTCAGGCGGCCTTCAACGTCTGCCAAATGGTCAGCGGCGGCGTTGGCCCGCTGATCGAGCGGAGAATCCACTTGCCCGATTGGCCGCGCGCCGCCCGCGATCTGGGCGGCATCGTCAAAGGATCTCACCAGCTCGTCGCCGGCGCCCTTTTTTTCCAGCCGGTGTATCCAGCATCCCGCGCGCTGTAGAACGGCTTCGAGCTGGCCGCTGACTTGATCGATCACGTGGCCATGCGGAGAAACGAACAGAACGGAACCGCCGGTCGCGATGTGGCTGCTGACCAGATTGCAGATCAACGGCAACCGGCCGGACCCGGGTGGCGCCGTCAGATAGGTCAGAGGGCTGGACAGACAGGTTTTGAGAACGGGATCCCGGCCAGAGTCGGCGACGAAAGGGGCCAACGGTTCAACCGCCCGGTCGATCGGCCTTGGTTCGTGATCGAAGAAGGCATGCAGGCTGGTGTGGCGAGACGCCTGTCTAATCGTCAGCTCAATGGACTCTAGCTCGGCCGAAATACTGGCCTGGCTCTGTTCCTCGACGGGCGCGAACAGGATGGGGGTGTTTCGCCAACCCGGTGTCCGGTCTTCCAGCGGCCAGGCATCGAGGCTTTCGGTTCTGAACTCTGCATCGTCCGCCCCGCCGAGAAGTGTCGAGACATGGGACAAGCAGGCATCGAAACTGTCATAGTCGCGTTTTGTCAAATCCGACACGAGCTCATCGGCTGTCGATCGATCGAAGCCGTGGTCGATCAACACCCGCTGATTGATTTGCGGTCGGCTATCACGGTCCAGGTGAACCTCGACCTGGCCGCCACCGCCAATTCGAAGACGGACATCGCAAAACAAAAGCGGCAGGACATGTCCGGCGTCATTTACGTAACACGGGTACCCATAGCAGAGAGGTCCACCGGCCCATTTGGCCATGAACCTCTGCAGGTCCGGGTCGTTCAGCTCTAAGGGCGTGTTGCCAAGGCCGTTGCGAAAGAACTGCTCGGACCGTTTCCAAGGGGCGATGAAGCGCTGGCCGCGAAAACCCAAATCCAGCCGCAACCCGGATTGAATCTGGTCGCGTCGCGCGTCACGCAACTTGCGCGTCAGCGCTGTCAGACGAGCAATGGCTTCGTCCGCTTCGTATTCGTCCGCTGGCAGCAGTTGCAGTGGCTCGGGACTGCTGGACATCGCTCTCGTTGTTTTCTCGGCCCACATGCGACGGGCCGTCGGATTTGCCGGGGCCAAACCGCAGAAATCTTAGATTGTCACGTCTTGTCCGGCTCGGTCGCACTCGAACGCAGCAACACAACCGCGACCAAGCATTTCCAACAGGCTGCAACAAGGCGCACGCAGCAATAAATTCTGGTTAACGGACTGTAGCAGGTGATGGACAAACCGGTAAGCCTTTGGGCTCAAAGCAATTGCAAGAGTCCGGCCTCAAGCGCAATTCGCGACGGGTGTTTTCCCAAATACCAGCGTACACCGCGACACAATCGCACGACCCATCACGGGTGATCCATTATTTAACATAATATATATTATCACATCGAGAGGTCGGTAGCGGGAAAGCGCCGAATCGTCTCCAATGCCTCCTTCCCCAGCCTGTTCAGGAGATCGTGGTGGACAGCCAATCAATCGATCAAACAGCCGACACCGCGTCCGCGACGCCGGCAGCCAACTCAGACCGTGGAATTGATCGGCTTCTGACCGTCATGGCTCGCTTGCGTCATCCAGAGGATGGATGCCCGTGGGATCTGGTCCAACGGGCAGAAACGATTGTCCCCCACACCATAGAGGAAGCCTACGAGGTTGCCGAAGCAATTGAGACCGGCGATCTCGCAGCCGAGATGGACGAGCTGGGAGATTTGCTGTTTCAGGTCGTTTTCTATGCGCAGTTGGCTGAAGAGGACGATCGTTTCAACTTCGACGACATTGCGGCTGCCCATGCTGACAAGATGATCTCACGGCATCCGCACGTTTTTTCCAAGGAAGACAATAGACAAGCGCATAATGTAAACATTCTGTGGGAAGAACGAAAAGCAAGGGAACGTGCCGAGAAGGCAGCCCGTGCGGGAAATGCGGCACCGTCCATACTTGACGGAATCACGCGCGGACTGCCCGCGGCTACGAGAGCGACAAAGCTGCAAAAGCGCGCGGCTCGTGTTGGGTTTGACTGGCCGGAAGTCGGCCAAGTCTTGGAAAAACTTGACGAGGAAATGTTGGAACTCAAAGAGTTACTGGGCGATCCTGAGAGTAGACACGAATCTGCGGCGATCGAAGATGAACTCGGCGACGTGCTGTTCGCGGTCGTGAACCTGGCGCGGCATTTGGAGATCGATCCTGAAAGGGCGCTCAGAGGGGCCAATCGAAAATTTGAGCGCCGCTTTAGATTTGTTGAGCAAAGCTTTGAAAATGAAGGAGTAAACCTGTCTGACGTGGGATTACCAGAGATGGAGTCGGCCTGGCAGGAGGCAAAGCTGCTCGAGCGTCGCTGACGGGCTCTAGCCGGCGGCTGCCATGATGTGGCTTCTGACGCGTTCGGGGACGTCAGCCGCTCCGCCGATAATGAGCGGTCCCTTCGAATCCGTTGGATGATACGCGGCGCCCGTTGAGAGATGAGTGGTCCTGCCGCCCAGTTCCTCGACCATCAGAATGCCGGCGGCATGATCCCAGGGTTTGAGATTTTGATAGATGAGGAAGTCGATGGAGCCGTCAGCGAGGCCGCAATAGGCGTAGGCCGAACACCGGTTTGCTTCATGCTTCTTCATATGCCTGGACAGGTCACCCAAGGTGGCGGCCAAAGCAGGCTTCTTTGATTTAGAGGGAATGTTGAACTGGCCATACAGGTCGGCAATCGGTCGTGACGGGGCGGGCGTGAGCGTCCGACCGTCGGAGCTTAGCGCCCCCCTGCCCCGGATCGTTGCGTAGGTACGTGGTTCGAGCGGCAAGTGAATCCAACCCGCCACCGTTTCGCCGTCGACCAGCAGCGCGACAATCATGCCGAATTCGTCACGACCAGCGGCGAAATTGGCGGTGCCGTCAAGCGGGTCGACAATCCAAACCGGCCCGGAGCTCGCGATGGCGTCCAGGTTTGTCGGATCGGCCGCACAGGCTTCTTCGCCGACGAATTTGGCGTTCGGCAGCAATTCGCCTAGCCGCGCCTCCAAAAGGCGCTCGCAGGCCCTGTCGACGACGGTGACAGGATCATTGGGCCCCTTCATGAACACTTCATCATCGGCCAGGTCGCGGAACCTGGGCACCATCTCCGAAGCGCAGATTTCGGCCATGATCGCCGAAACGTCGTCGGGGGCAAGCGAGCCATGTGGCCCCAAATCGAGGGTCGAAAAGCTGGTTGGCACCGGATGAGTTACTCAGTGTGCGGACAGGGCAGCGGTCGACGCGGTCGGCCGCCATTCAACAGGCAGTTTCTTCAACCGGCCCGCCTCCGCCGGTGAGACCCGAACGTCCACAGTTGCACCCTTTTCGGTGTCTGTGCGCCCGCATACCTCGCAATGTTCATAGATCCACGCCAGGGACCGTCCATCGGTGTGTTGAACGGTAACGGTTAGATCCTGCCAGTCGCGAAACAGGTTCGCCTCAATCTGGTTGTAGAGAGCCTCAATTCCGTCTCCAGTCAAGGCGGAGAGCGCAACGGCGCGATGGGTTCCATTCATCTTGCTCAACAGGCCCTCGCGTTCGTCCGCCGGTAACAGGTCGACCTTGTTCCAGACTTCCATCACGCGCTCATCATGGGCGACATCGATTTCCAGATCGGCTAGCACATCGGCAACGTCTTGCGCTTGGGCCTCATTATCCTCTGCCGATATGTCACGCACATGAAGGATCAGATCGGCCCCCTGCACTTCTTCCAACGTGGCGCGAAACGCCGCGACCAGCCCGGTTGGCAGATCCGTGATGAAACCCACCGTATCCGACATGATGGCTTCATGGCCGTTGGGCAGTTCGATCCGCCGCATGGTTGGATCAAGCGTCGCGAAAACCATGCTTTTCGCCAGGACGGCGGAATCCGTCAGCCGATTGAACAACGTCGACTTACCGGCGTTGGTGTAGCCGACCAGCGCGATGACGGGATAGGGCACCCTCTCCCGCGCTTGTCGGTGCAGCCCGCGCGTGCGGCGCACATTCTCAAGCTCACGCTTCAGCGTGACGATGCGCTGATCCAGTAGCCGCCGGTCGAGTTCGATCTGTCGTTCGCCGGGACCGCCCATGAAACCGGCACCGCCACGTTGCCGTTCCAAGTGGGTCCAGGACCGGACCAAACGGGACCGCTGATAGGAAAGATGGGCGAGCTCGACTTGCAACCGGCCTTCCGCGGTCCTCGCCCTATCGCCGAAAATCTCGAGGATCAAACCGGTTCGGTCGATTACCTTCGTTTTCCAGCGTTGCTCTAACGTTCGTTGCTGTACGGGCGTTAGGGGCGCATCGATGATGACGACGTCTGGCTTGTCGTGCTCAATGCGGGTGGCAAACGCGGCAACGGCACCCTCGCCCAACAGGCTACCGGGTTTGGGCTGGGACACGCGCACGACCTCGCTGACCAGCACGTCCAGTCCAATGGCATAGGCGAGTCCCGTCGCTTCCGAAAGCCGGGTATCATCCGACCTTTGGATTTCTGACCCCCTTCCCGAACCCGGAAGTTGGGGCAAAAGTACGAACGCGGTTTCCGAGCCCAAGCTGCCAACTACCTAGAGCATGTCAGGCCGGTAATGGGGCACGCCGATCAGGCGTCGCCAGCCCCTTCTTCCGCCTGGGATGGATCGAACAACTGAATTGGGTGCGCCGGCATGACCGTTGAAATCGCATGCTTGTAGACAAGCTGCGAATGGGCATCGCGCCGGAGCAAAACGCAGAAATTATCAAACCACGTTATGATTCCTTGCAGCTTCACGCCATTTACGAGGAACACTGTAACCGGCGTTTTGTTTTTCCGGACGTGATTGAGAAACACGTCCTGAACGCTCTGGCTCTTTTCAGGCATCTTTTTTCCGGAGTTTTTTGGGTGACGCTCATCGACCCTAGTTGTTTGTCTTCAAATTCAATCGAGTGACCCGAGTCGGTCTGTACTGGGTACATCGGGTCCCCGAAAGGGGCAACTGTTACAGGAGTTATGTCACGCAGGCGTTATGCCAAGGCTTTTTTTCGATTGATTTCATGATTCTGCGGCATACCGCCAGTACAAATCGCGCAAACGCAGGGTCAGCGCCCCTGGTTGCCCGTTCCCAATCGATTTTTCGTCGATCCGGACGATCGGCAAGGCATAGGTTGTCGCGCTGGTCAAAAACGCCTCTCGGGCCTGGTAGGCCTCTTCCAACGTAAATGGCCGCTCCTCGAAAGAGAGGTTTTCACGCTGTGCGAGTGTCATGATCGATCCGCGGGTGATGCCTTTCAGGATCATGTGATTGGGCTGCCTGGTCGTCAGCACGCCGTCCTGGGTGACAATCCACGCATTGGACGAACAGCCTTCTGTCACGTTACCTTCTTCATCAATCTGCCAGGCTTCAAACGCGCCGGCTTCCCTCGCCTTTTGCTTTCCCAGCACTTGAGGAAGAAGCGATACTGACTTGATATCACGTCGTTTCCATCGAATGTCCGGAATCGTTATGACGGAAACGCCCTGCTTGGCCGACCTGCCATGGCGAAGATCGGCGCGCCGGACGGTCATGACCAGGCTCGGCGCCGCCGCTTTCGGAAACGCGAAGTCCCGCGGCGCGACACCTCGGGTCACCTGCATGTACAGCATGCCGTCCCGCACGCCGTTGCGCCGAACGAGTTCGCGCATGATCAGCCCCAGCGATCGTCGTCCCATGGGCCAATCCATGGACAACTCACGCAAGGACCTGTCCAGCCTGTCCACGTGGCCCAGTTCGTCGACCAGATGGCCGTTATGCAGGGTGACGACCTCATAGACGCCATCGGCAAATTGGTAGCCACGATCTTCGATGTGGACCGCGGCGTCATCATGCCGAACAAATCGGCCATTCACATAAGCGATGCGGGGCATCGGGGTCCTTTCGGTCCTCGGCCGGGTATCAAGACCGGCATGCTGGGTTTGGCCTATCGATCTAGAAAAACTCAAGCCGCACAGCAAAGAACTTTTCGACGGCCTTCACGGCAGGTGCTGCCGCGATGAGAACGACGCGGTCATGGGGTTTGATGATGCTGCTGGGGCGGGCGATCTGGACTTCGTCGCCGCGAATTATGGCGCCAATGATCACCTCGGACGGCAGTTTGACGTCCTTGATGGGCTTGTTGATCAGGCTGGACGTCTGCAAGGCCTCCGCCTCGATGATCTCGGCAAACCCGTCTCCCAGCGAATGGACCGAGCGAATTCGGCCCTGGCGAACATGTTGCAAGATGGTCGAGGCGGTGATCGACCGGGGATTGACCACCGCATCGATGCCCAAGTTGCCCATCAGCGGATTGTAGGTGTTCTTGTTGATCAGCGTGACGGCACGTTGGGCGCCGTGGCGCTTGGCAAGCAGCGAAGCCAGGATGTTGACCTCATCATTGTTGGTGACCGCAATCACCACTTCGGCCAGCTGCGCATTGGCCTCGATTAAGATTTCCGGATCCAGCGCGTCGCCCGCAAGGACGATGGTCTTGCTCAGCTCCTCGGCAATTGCCCGGGCTTGACTGGGATTGTGTTCGATAACCCTGGCTGAAACGCCGGTGAATGTCTCTTCAATGTCCTGCGCCAGGGTAAGGCCGATCTTGCCGCCGCCGATAATCAACACGCGGCGGGCCTCGGGCTCCTCATGTCCGAACGCGGTCATGGCGCGGGGCACATGGTCGGTCGCCGCGACGAAATAAACCTCATCCCCGACAAACATCTGATCGTCGCTGGAGGGAATAATCAGCCGGCCTTCCCGCACGATGGCCAGGATCTCGATGTCCAGCTCTGGAAACAGGGTCGTTAGCTGACGCAAGGGGGTGTTGACGATGGGGCAGTCCGGATCGCAGCGGACGCCCAAGATGCGCACCAGGTTGTCGGCCATGGGGATCATCTCGAACGCCCCCGGCACCGCCAGGCGTCGGCTAATCGCCCGCGCGACTTCGACCTCCGGCGAGATGATCACGTCGATCGGCATGTTGTCGCTGGAAAACAGGTCGGCCCAAATCGGATCGAGAAAGGCCTGATTGCGGATTCGGGCGATCTTGGTCGGCACGCTGAACAGGGAATGGGCAACCTGACAGGCCGTCATGTTGACTTCGTCGGTTTGGGTCACCGCGATGATCATGTCGGCATCGGCGGCCCCTGCCCGCTCCAGGATCGGCGGGCTGGTGGCGTGCCCGACAACCGTCTGAACGTCCAGCGTGTCGGCCAGCTTTTGCGTAAGCTCGGCCCGCTGGTCGATCACCGTGACCGCGTTACTTTCGCTGGCCAGATAGCGCGCGATGTTCGTGCCGACTTGCCCGCCACCGCAGATGATGACCTTCATCGGGGAAAGCTATCCCTCTTCCTTGGCGCGGGCGCGCTCCGCACCCCGTTCCGAGGAATAGACGCCAAGGCTCTTGAGCTTGCGATGCAGGGCAGACCGCTCCATGCCGACGAACTCGGCCGTACGGCTGATGTTGTTTCCAAATCGGGTGATCTGCGCCATGAGATACTCGCGTTCGAACATCTCGCGGGCATCACGCAGCGGCATGGTCATGATCTCCGTGCCCGAATCCGACCGCAGGGACGTCGGTGCCTGATCGCCGATCTCCGGCGGCAGCATGTCCGCCCGGATGGGAGCGCTCCCCTCGCTGGCCGACATGATCAGCACCCAATCGATGACGTTGCGCAACTGGCGCACATTGCCGGGCCAGTCATAGCTTTGCAGCGCGATGATCGCGTCATCGGACAAATCGCGGACCGGCAATCCCTGTGCGTCGGCCGATCGGGCCAGGAAATGTCGGGCCAGAAGCTCGATATCCTGCCGGCGCTGGGACAGGGCGGGCACATCGATCGGCACGACGTTCAGGCGGTAGTAAAGATCCTCCCGAAAGCGGCCGTCCTCGATGCCGGCCTGCAGGTCGGTTGTCGTGGACGCGACGATACGCACATCCACCTCGACCTTTGTCGTGCCGCCCACCCGGGAAAAGCGCTGATCCTGCAAGACCCGGACGATTTTGCCTTGGGTCTCAAGCGGCATGTCGGCCACTTCGTCGAGCAGCAAGGTACCGCCGTGGGCCTGTTCCAACACGCCCACCTTGCGCCGTCCGCCGCCATCCTTGGCCGCCTCGCCTTCGACACCGAACAGCTCGATCTCCAGACGGTCCGGGTGAAGCGCGGCACAGTTGATGACGACAAACGGACCATCGGCGCGCAGTGACAGGCGGTGCAACTGGCGGGCGGCGATTTCCTTGCCGCTACCGGCGGGGCCGCTGAACACGACCCGGCTGCCGGTCGGGGCTGCCTTCTCGATATGTTGGCGCAAAAGTTGGACTGCTGGTGAATCGCCCAGGATTTCCGCATCGACCGCGGTCAGCTGTCGAAGCTGTGCGTTTTCTTGCCGCAACCGCGCCGTTTCGGTCGCCCGGCCGACCAAGTGCAGCAGCCGGTCGGCCTTGAACGGCTTCTCGATAAAGTCATAGGCGCCGCGTTTGATCGAATTCACGGCCATTTCGACGGTGCCGTGTCCGGAAATCATGATTACCGGCAAATCCGGATGGCTGGTTTTCACCTCATCCAGCAATTGCAGGCCATCGAGCCGGCTTCCCTGCAGCCAGACATCGAGGATAACGAGGTTGGGGCGTCGGGCGCTGATGGCCTCCAACGCGCTGTCGGCATCCACCGCCTCGCGCGCCTCGTAACCCTCGTCATTCAGCACGCCCGCGATGATCATGCGGATATCCGCTTCGTCATCAACGATCAGAATATCAAGTGCCATTGGGGGACTGCCCTCGTGGAACTTCCGGTCAGATGTGTTGCATATATAAGATTATTCGGTGTTGCAATCAGGCAACGTTGCAAATTCGCACCGTTTTCGACCGATTGTTACCGTTCGCTCCCGTCGGCAGGCGATCCGCTTCCGGGTTGCGGCGAGGCGGGGAAGTAAAGCTCGACCACGGCCCCGCCCTCGGCTCCGTCAAAAAACGAAAGCCTGCCGCCATGGTCTTCCATGATTTTTTTGACAATCGCCAATCCCAGCCCCGTGCCCCGCTCCCGCGTCGTGACGTAAGGTTCGGTCAGCCGATGGCGATCCTCCGTGGGCAGTCCGCGCCCGTTATCGACCACCCGAACCATCGCCCCGCCCTCCTCCGGCCATGTGGTGACGGAAATCGCCCCGCGCGGCAACTCCGCGCCCACCGGTGCCGGATCGCGGCCATCGATGGCGTCGAGCGCGTTTTGCAGAATATTCGTCATCACCTGGCCGACCTGCCGCTCGTCCGCGCGCACCGGAACCGTCTCGTTCGGCATGTTCAGCGTGAAATCGATATCCGCCCGGGCGTTGCGCTGGAGGAAGACCGCGTTCTGACACATGGAAACCAGATCGATGGGCTTCATGACGGGGGATGGCATGCGCGCGAAGGCCGAGAACTCATCAACCATTTGCCCGATATCGCCGACCTGGCGGATGATCGTGTCCGTGCAGGTGACGAACACTTCTTTGTCCGATGAGATTTCCTTGAGATAGCGCCGTTTCAGCCGTTCTGCCGACAGCTGAATCGGGGTCAGCGGGTTCTTGATTTCATGGGCAATGCGCCGCGCCACATCGGCCCAGGCGGCAACGCGCTGGGCTGACAGCAGCTCGGTGATTTCATCAAAGGTGACGACGTAGCCGCGCTGGTTGCCTTCTGCCCGATCCGAAACGATGCGCACAAGCAACGTTCTCGATTGCCCGCCAAGCTGGAGTTTGAGCTGGCCTTCGACCAACCGGCCGGGATTGCGTTCGATGGTTGCCAGAAGCGGTTCGATTTCCGGCAAGATATCGACCAGCTTCTGACCCACCAGGTCTGGCAACTCACGCCCGAGAAGCTCGGTGGCAGACCGGTTCGGCAGGTTGATCTTGCCATCATCATCCAGACCCAGCACCCCGGCGCTGACGCCGGCGAGCACCGTTTCGATGAAGCGCCGCCGCCGGTCGAGTTGCCGGTTGGCTTCGATCAGTTCGTGACGCTGGGTTTCCAGCTGCCGTGTCATTCGGTTGAACGCGCTCGACAGGGCACCGATTTCATCGTTTGCGCTGGGATTGGGAACGCGCGCGGTTAAATCGCCATCGCTGACGCGTTCGGCAGCGCCAATCAGCCTGCCAATCGGTCTGACCAGCGAATCGGCAAAGGACAAGCCGATCCATACGGCGGACAGCAGCAGCAACAGCGCGACGAGCAGGTAGAACAGCGTGAATGTAATCTGCAGGCTGGATCGCTGGCTCTCCAGGGCCTGATATTCCGCCACCGCGCCCTCCGTACTGGTAACATTCGCGATCACGGAGGGTTCGACCAGGCGTCCGACAATCAGGAAGGTATCGACGAACCGATCGAGCCTGACGATCAGGCGCACACGGTCGTCGGTATCGGTCGTCAGCGGCACGACGCCCGATCGTGCCCGCTGCAGGATGTCGTCGGAAATGGATTCGAACTGCAGCGCAAAGGTCAGGCTGGAGCGGGCCAACGCCCTGCCCGATCCATCCATCACCAGCGCCTCGGTCAATCCCCGAAAAATCGCCTGGGTCGTCACGAAACGGTTGAAGAAATCGGGATCTGCGATCAGTCGGGGCGCCTCGCGGTTCAGATCGTTGGCCATCGACAGCGCATCGGCCCGAAGCGTTTCCTGGTGTTCATGCAAATAGGCCTGGGCCACCGATAGCGAGGCGTTGACGGCGGTGCTGACACGTTCGGAGAACCAGGCTTGCACCCCGACATAGAAGATCAGGGCGGAAAACACGGCGACGATGATCGACGGGGCAATGGCGATGATCGAGAACATCGCCGCCAGATGGGCGTGCAACCGCCCGCCGGCCTGGCCCCGTCGCGACCAGACGCCGGCGATGCGTCTTGCGATCAGCGCGCCCAGCGCCAGCATGACCGCCAGATCGATATTCAGCAGGATGTAAAGCTGCCGCTCGCGCGCGGCAAGCGGCGTGGATGCGGTCATGACCGCATAGGTCGCGACGCCGCAGCCAATGGCGAGCAGGACAAAGGCGAAGATCAGCTTGTTGCCCAACTGAACCCGCGACGCCCACGCCACGAACCCGCGCCAGGCCCGTCTTTGCGCGATCACCGACCGGCTGACCGCGCCGCGTGCGGGCCGATGCCCGGGCGAGGGCGTCGCGGCTTCCGGGCTATCTAGCGGGCTGTCAACTGGCATGGTGTGAAGAAGCGCCTCGGCACATCGTGCGAGCCTTGCTCACGATCACCGGCCAGCAGTCAGGTCCCGATGGGCGTATGGCGGCTGGGTTGACGGTATCGTTGGATCGCGCACGGCTATTTTATGCCGCGGACGACCTCGATGTCCAATTCGCGGATCTTTTTACGCAAGGTATTGCGATTCAGCCCCAACAGATGCGCCGCCTTGATCTGATTGCCGCGCGTGGCCGCGAGCGAGAGCGTGATCAGCGGACGCTCGACTTCGCGCAAGATGCGGTCATGCAGACCGGGCGCCGGCAGTCGGTCACCATGCGCCTCGAAATAGTTTTGCAAGTGGCGCATGACCGCGTCGCCCAAACTTTCCGACTCCGCACCCTCAGTTCCCGAACTCGAGGGCTTGCGCTGAATTTCCTCAAGCTCCCGCTTGATTTCCGCCTGTCCGATCGTCTCCTGGGCATACAGCGCAGCCATACGGCGGACGATGTTTTCCAATTCACGCACATTGCCCGGCCAGGCGTAGGATTGCAGTTCGGCCATGGCGTCCTGATCGAAGCGCTTGGGCGGTAAGCCCTCCTCTTCCACGCGATTGAGGAAATGGGTGACCAGGGCCGCAATGTCCTCCGTCCGCTCGCGCAGAGGCGGCAGTCGAATCGGCACGACGTTCAAGCGGTAGTAGAGGTCCTCGCGAAACGTGCCGGCGGCGATCATGGCGGGAAGATCGCGGTGGGTTGCCGCGATGATGCGCACGTCGGTCTTGATCGCGGTTCGGCCGCCCACCGTGGTGTACTCGCCTTCCTGCAGCACACGCAGCAGGCGCGTCTGCGCCTCCATAGGCATGTCGCCGATTTCATCCAGGAAGAGCGTGCCGCCTTGCGCCTGTTCGAAACGGCCGGCGGAACGGCTGGTCGCGCCGGTGAAGGCGCCCCTCTCATGCCCGAACAGCTCGGATTCGATCAGCTCACGGGGGATCGCGGCCATATTGATGGCCACGAACTTGCGGCGGGCCCGGCGGCCATAATCGTGAAGGGCGCGGGCGACCAGTTCCTTGCCCGTTCCGCTCTCGCCGTTGATCATCACGGTCAGGTCGGTACCGATCAGCCGGGCCATGGCTCGATAGATTTCCTGCATCGCCGCGGACCGGCCGATCAAGGGAAGCTGATCTTCCCCATCCAGCAGGGGCGACGGGGCACCGTTGCCATTGGCTGGTTTGGGCATCGCTAAGGCCCGCTCAACCAAATCCATCAGCTCGGTCAGGTCGAACGGCTTGGGCAGATATTCGAAGGCACCCCGTTGGTTGGCTTTGACGGCCGTCAACAGCGTGTTCTGCGCGCTCATGACGATGACGCGCAAATCAGGGCGTTTGCTGACCATGCGCGGCAGCAAGTCCAGCCCGTTCTCATCGGGCATGACGACATCGGTGATGACGAGGTCGCCATCGCCGTTTTCCACCCAACGCCAAAGGGTCATCGCATTTCCGGTCGTTCGGACCTCGTGCCCTTTGCGTTCCAGCGCCTGGCTCAGAACTGTTCGGATGGCCCCGTCATCGTCGGCGACAAGGATTGTGGATGCCATGCGCGCTAGCCGCCTTGTCCGTCGTCGGCCAGTCGATCATCGGCACCCTCCGCCATCGGCAATGACACCTGAAATGCCGTCCGACCCGTTTTGCTGTCCACTTCGATGACTCCCCCGTGATCCCCAATGACTTTGGCGACCAATGCAAGCCCCAGGCCGGAACCGCTTTTTTTGGTTGTGATAAACGGGTCGAAGAGATGATCGCGCAGTTCGGAGGGGATGCCGGGACCGTTGTCGGCAATGGTGACCCGCAGCGGCAAAAGCGTGGTTCGCTGGGTGCCGGGGGCGACGACGCTTACCCCGCGCTGGAAGGCGGTCTTGAGGGTCACCTCTCCCCCCTCCTCCGGCGCGGCCTCGCAAGCATTCTTGACCAGGTTCAGGAAGAGCTGGATCAGCTGGTCGCGGTTGCCGAAAACCGGTGGAAGGGATGGATCATAGCGTTCGACAAAGCGCACATGCTTGCCGAATCCGTTCTGGGCAACGCTGCGCACCTGCTCGAGCGCAGCATGGATGTTGACGGGCCCTCGTTCCATCGTCCCGCCATCCGCCAGTACTTCCATGCGGTTGACCAGGCGGACAATCCGGTCGGATTCCTGGCAGATCAGCTTCGTAAGTCGTTGATCTTCCGAGCCAATCGTCTGTTCCAGCAGCTGGGCGGCACCGCGAATGCCGGACAGGGGGTTCTTCACCTCATGGGCCAGCATGCTGGCCATGGCGGAGACGGATCGTGTCGCATTGCGCCGGGACAACTGGCGATCGATGCGCCGGGCTAGCGACATGGCGTGCAGGGTCATGACGGCCATGGCCGGGTTATCGCCCATTGGACCCATTGTCAGGGTGACCTGCTGCCGTTCGATGCGCGAGGACTCAACGATAACGCCGGATTCCGAGATGGTCGCACCTGTTTCCAGCACCTGGCGGATGAGCAGGACAGCCGGGCTGTCCTGCGGCAGGACTTGGGAGATGTCCTGACCCAGGAGCGCCGATTCCGGCATGTGAAAGAAGTTGAGCGCGCCTTCGTTGACGTAGCGGATGACCAGATTCTCGTCGATCACAAGGACCGGGTCGGGCAAGGCAGCGAGAACCTGACTGAAGTCCGGCCTCGGCGTTGCGGTTCGAAATGGACGAAGGATCCGCCTGGCGGAGACTGAGGTGACCATGGTTCAGGCTGCCTCCTCGAGAAAGGCGCCTTGGCCCAGTTCCACGATCATCTGCTTGACGCATTCCGGATCGTCCTCACGCTGCGCTTTCTGACGGAAGGCGGCAGCACCCCGCATGCCGTTGGTTGACCAGGCAATGTGCTTGCGCGCATTGCGCACGCCTAGCTGGCGTCCATAGTAGGTCAACATTTCGTCGTAATGCTCTAACATCATTGATATTCGTTGATCCTCACTCGGCTCGTTGGCCGCCTTGGCACCATTTAGATGGGCGATGATTTGCGCCAGGAACCACGGGCGCCCACGCGCCCCTCGGCCCACCATGACCCCGTCCGCCTGGCTCTGCGCAAGGCACTGGTCGACATCGGCCAGGCTCTCGATGTCGCCATTGGCGATCACAGGTATGGAAACAGCGTGCTTGACGCGAGAAATGAAGTTCCAGTCGGCTTGGCCTTTGAACATCTGACAGCGTGTTCGCCCATGAACGAAGGCCAGCACGGCCCCGCAATCCTCTGCCATTCGGGCGAAGTGCGGTGCGTTTCTGTCCGCATCATCCCAGCCAAGCCGCATCTTGACAGTGACGGGCACGGTGACTGATTTAACAACAGTTTCAATGATGTCAGCCGCCAGCTTTACCTGCGGCATCAAGGCTGATCCGGCCTGTTTGTTGACAACTGTCTTGGCAGGGCACCCGAAGTTGATGTCAACAAACGCCGCCCCCCTGTCCTCGGCGATGCGGGCTGCTTCGCCCATAACGGCCGGGTCGTGCCCGGCAAGCTGGATCGCCATGGGAAATTCGTCTGCACAGTTGGTGGAGGCGCGGATCGAACGGCTGGCGGCGGCCACCATTTCACGGCTGGCGATCATTTCCGACACGACAATCGGCGCGGCACCATCGGGGCCGCGAAACTGCTTGACCAAGCGCCGGAAAGGCTGGTCGGTTATCCCTGACATAGGGGCTAGGAAAACCGCTGAGTCGAGCGGTATCGCCCCCACTGATATGCCCATTATTTAGGCAATCCCTGTTGTTGACCAAATTTTGGGCAGCGTAGCATTGTTCTGGATCTTTACAAGCTTCATCGAGACTTGAATTGGCGGATAAAGCCTCCATCACCGCGACTATGCAGGCGCGAGGGTCGGCCCCGGATGAGACGGCCGTAGTCGTCGCTGCGGCTGGATCGGGAAGCCGATTTGGCGATGAGTTGCCAAAGCAGTACTGCGTTGTCGCGGGAAAGCCCCTGATAGCCCATACCCTTCAACGCTTTATCGACCATTCCGGAATCGGTCGTGTTGTTGTGTCGATCAGTCCTGACCATGAGGATCTGTTCGAGGCGGCGGCGAAGGGGTTGCCTGTCGACGCCGTGGTTCCCGGCGGTTTTGACCGCCAACAAAGCGTTCGATCGGCACTGGAGCATCTTTCTTCCGATCCGCCCTCGCGCGTCCTGATCCATGATGGCGCGCGGCCCCTGCCGTCCCCCGGATTGATCGAACGGACCAACGCGGCGCTGAATGACAGTGTGGCCGCCGCCCCTGTCCTGCCGATCACCGATACACTGGTTCGCGGTGTCGACGGTGCGTCGGGCGAGGCTGTCCGGCGCGAGGGTCTGTTTCGCGTACAGACACCCCAGGCCTTTCATTTCGATGTGATCTTGGACGCCCACCGCGCGTTCGCCGATCAGTCATTCACCGATGATGCGAGCATGGCGCGGGAGGCCGGGCATACGGTTCGCTTGATCGCCGGTGAGGAAAACAACGTCAAAGTGACCCGTCCCGACGATGTGGACGCCGTCACCCGGCTGCTGGCCGACAGGCTGGAATCGCGCACCGGCTCTGGCTTTGACGTCCACAAGCTCGGACCCAGCAAGAAAAGAGGCAAGAAGGTCGTTCGGTTGGGCGGTATCGACATTCCGTTCGACAAGGTGCTGATCGGCCATTCGGATGCTGATGTGGCCTTGCATGCCATCACCGATGCGCTGTTGGGCGCGTTGGGCGCCGGTGATATTGGCCAGCATTTTCCGCCAAGCGATCCGACCTGGCGCGGCGTGGACTCAAGCCATTTCTTGTCTGTTGCGGCGCAGATGGCCGGCGATCAGGGGGCGATCGTTACGCTGATCGACCTGACGATCATTTGCCAGGAGCCGAAAGTCGGCCCTCACCGCGGAGAAATGGCGCGGCGCATTGCCGAGATTTTGGGGGTCGATCCAAGGCGGGTAAACGTCAAGGCGACGACCACGGAGGGGCTGGGCTTCACCGGTCGGTCCGAGGGGATCGCGGCCATGGCGAGCGCGTCGATCCTGGTGCCGGGCGATTAGGTGACCCTGAAAGATCCCGCATTTCTGCTAGCAACGCTGGGCGGGGCTGGCCTGTCTCCAAAAGCCCCTGGCACCGTCGGCACCCTTGTCGCCCTTCCGATCGCCTTTTGGCTGCAATGGATCGCAGGACCGCAGGGATTGTTGGTTGCCGCCGCCCTCGCCTACGTTATCGGTCTCTGGGCATGCCAGCGGCTGCTGGCGGACGCGGCAGACAAGGATCCCGGCCATGTCGTTATCGATGAAGCGGTTGGCGTTTGGGTTGCCCTGTTGCCCGCCGGCCTCGATTGGCGATTGTACGTCACCGGTTTTGTTCTGTTCCGGCTGTTCGATATCGCTAAACCCTGGCCGGTGTCTTGGGCGGACCGGAAAGTAGCCGGCGCGCAGGGGATCATGCTGGATGACTTGCTGGCGGGTCTGATGGCCTTACCTTTCATGGTGGCGTTACGCGTTTGGATGGGTTGATTGACGATGGACAACACCGAATTGGCAGAACGCTTGATCGATGCCTGCGTCGTCAAGGGCGTCAAACTCGCGACTGCCGAGAGCTGCACGGGCGGTCTTATCGCTGGCGTTTTGACGGATGTGCCGGGGGCATCGGCGGTGGTTGAACGGGGCTTCGTGACCTATTCGAACGAAGCCAAGCAGGAAATGCTGGGCGTTCCGGAAGACCTTATTTCCAGCCACGGCGCCGTCAGCGAACCTGTCGCCCAGGCGATGGCGGCGGGTGCATTGGAACGATCGCACGCTGATGTCACCCTGTCCGTCACGGGAATTGCCGGTCCCGATGGCGGAAGTGACGAAAAGCCGGTTGGCCTGGTCTGGTTTGGCCTTGCCGGACCCGGCGATGCATCTTCCACCTTTCACCGCGAATTCGATGGCGATAGGGCCGAGGTTCGAGCGCAGGCCGTCACGGCGATGATGCAGGCGGCGCTTGATCACCTGTCGCGGTGACGCGGTCTAGATTCCGGCGGATTGCTGGGATCGACTTCAGCGGCGGCGAACAGGCCGGCGCGAAAATCTGGGTTGCCGAAGGTGTCGTTGAGAGAGGGCGTCTTGCCATCCGACACCTTGTCCGTGCCGATGCCTTGCCTGGTGGATCGAAAAAGCGGCAGCCGGCCCTCGCTGCGCTCAGGCGGTTCATTATCGACAAACCAGATCTCATTGCCGGGTGCGACTTTCCGTTCTCACTTCCAAAACCGCTCCTGCATGGCAGGGATTGGAAATCTTGGTTGTTGGCGGAGATGGGGCTACATCGAAGCGCCGACGCGTTTCGAGATGCTTGCCGTGCCGAAACAGACAAAAAGGAATGGCGACGGGCGACCGATCGCGAAGCTGGAACGCCCTTCTGCCCCTATAACCTGTGGCTGTACAAGCAAACCTACTGGGGGGTGACCGGCCTTCTCGCGCCCCTGATTGCCAATGCTCAGGCGGTCGTTTTTCCCATGATGGAAGATGAACCAGGAAAGCCGGCGATCATAGAGACCTGTCCGGCTTCCGTGCTGAAGCGCTGGTACGGCAACAGGGGAAACGTTGGGTACAAGAAACGCGGCCGCGCTTTTGCCTCGCGGCGCCAGGAGATTGTCAGCCGGCTCAAATCCGAAGGGGTCGACTTAGCCACGCCGGTGGCGGACAAGGCGGTTGAGATGGCAAACGGCGATCCATTGGATGCCTTGCTCGCCGCCTTCGCAACCTGGAAAGCCGCGCGTGATCCGATGAATTTGCGCCCAAGAGCCGATAGCGAGGATGGGTCGGAAGCACGCGTGTTTTTCTAACTCTCGCCGTTCTCGCTGCCCGTGAGCCTTCCGCCCAAGGCAAGCGTCTGGGAGTTTTCGATATGCCGGTCGAGGGCTTGTGCGGCCCCATTCGCATCGCGTGCCTGCAGGGCGTGCAGGAACCTCATATGCTCACCCAGGATCCGCCGCGCATTCCCGGTCGTGACCCGCAGTCGTGAATGGCTAGCCATCCGGATCTTGATGGCATTGACCCGGTAGGTTCTGCTGATCAGCTCGTTCTCCAGAGAGTCGATCAGGGTCTGGTGCATGCCCCAATCCATCGTTTGAACCTCGCTCACCGGTTCTGTGCCGCTTGCGTTTCCGATGACGGCGAGAAATTCCTCATGCCGTTCGATCCACGTTTCTGTGGAAGCGCCACCAAACACCTGCGGAAGGGCACGAATTGCCTCCAGCTCCAGAATGCGACGCAAATGATAGGCGTTGCGTACGAAGGTTACGTCGATCGAGGGAACCATCATGCCGCGCTGGCGCAGGGGTATGATAAGGCCCTCTGCCTCTAGTCGTGGGATGGCTTCCCGCACGGCACCCAGGTTAGAGCCTGTTTGCTCGACCAGCTCGCGCTGGCTGACGACTAGTCCCGGCGTCAGCGCACCGCTGCTGAGCAGTCCGGTGATCTTCCGATAGGCTTCCTCACGAAGGGTCGTCATTCAATCGGCCTGCTTGCGCGTGGTGTTCGCAGAGTATACTGTCATTGACATGTTAGTGACTGTTGCGCTGGATTGCACTGGCAAATCCATGACATCGAAGACCAACCGCTCGTTTGCGGCTCGGCAAATCAAAACCAATCGGGAGGGAACAGCATGAACTTCATTCGGCCCATCGCCGCTGCCGCGATCGCTGCGGTAAGCCTGACGGCCACCGTCGCCTCGGCTGAAAACATTCAGATCCGCATGTCGACGCCAGCCACGGAAACGGATTGGCGGTCGCAGGGCTTGCAGGATATATTCGCTGACCGGATCAGCGACTTCGCGACCTACGAGCCGCACTACAACGACACGCTGTTCAAGCAAGGCACCGAGCTGGTCGCCATTGCCCGCGGCAATCTGGAAATGTCCATCACCTCGGCCCAGGAACTGGCCAAGTTGATCCCCGAATGGTCGATCTTTACCGCCGGCTATCTGATGCGCGGCCCTGAGCACCAGAAGGCGGTGTTCGAAAGCGACATCGGAGCCGAGATGTACCAGCTGGTTGAAGAAAAGCTGGGCGTAAAACTTCTGACCGTTACCTATTTCGGCACCAGGCAGCTCAATCTCCGCGTAGACAAGAAAATCGACACGCCCGCAGATTTAGGCGGCGTGAACTTGCGGATGCCGGGCACGGATGCGTGGCAGTTTCTTGGTCAGGCATTGGGTGCCAACCCAACGCCGATGGCGTTTACCGAGGTCTATACGGGCCTGCAAACCGGTGCCATCGACGGGCAGGACAATCCTTTGCCGACCAACAAAGACAAGAAGTTCTACGAAGTGACCAGCCAGATCGTGCTGACCGGCCATCTGGCGGATATGAACTTCTATGCGTTCTCGCTGGATGTCTGGAACAAGCTGACGCCTGAACAGCAGGAAACCGTCGAAACCGCTGCCAAGGATGCGGCTGCCTGGACGACGGAACAGATCGTCGCGAACGAGGCTGAACTGGTCGAGTTCTTCAAAGGCGAAGGGCTGGACGTTTATGAGCCGAACGTCGATGCCTTCCGTGAGCGGGTGCAGGCCATGTATCTCGAGAGCGAATTCTCCAATGACTGGCCGGAGGGCATGCTGGACCGCATCAACGCCGTCAACTGACTGTTTGGCGTCTAAGGCGTGAAACGCCTGATCAACTGGCTCCGGCATGGAGCCGACAGCGTGGCGGTGGGGCTTCTCACCGCCATTTTTCTGTGCTTCGTCCTGCAGATCTTTACGCGCTATGTGCTGCGCGCGCCGCTGGGATGGACGCTGGAGGCGTGCCTGCTTGCCTGGCTGTGGCTGGTCTTTTGGTCGGGCGCCTTCACCTTGCGAGAGCGGGACCATGTCCGCTTCACCGTGTTGGCCGATGCCGTTCGACCGGGCGTCCGTCGGATATTCGCGGTCGTTTCCGCTCTGGCCATGATCGCGGCCTTTGGCCTATCCCTGCCCGCCACGGCCGATTTCATCAGCTTCATGCAGATCGAGAAGACCTCGCTGCTGAAGTTCCGGTTCGACCATGTTTTCGCCATCTATCTGGCATTCGCGGTGGCGGTCATCCTGCGGTCTGCCTGGGCGATCGTGAACGCCCTGCGGCCGGGTGCGGAGGCGCGCGACGGGTGAGCGCCGAATTTCTCATCTGCCTGGGCGTCTTGTTCGGCCTTGCGGCCATCGGCGCGCCGATTGCACTGAGCATGATCGCGGCGGCCGTGACCTATCTGGCCCTGGTTGGCCAAGACCTGGCGCTTGCCTCCGAGCAGATCCTGCAGGGCCTCTACACCTCCTTCATCCTGCTCGCCGTGCCGCTGTTCATCATCGCGGCCAACATCATGAACGCGGGCACGATCTCCGACCGGTTGCTGACCTTCTGCGTGGCAACCGTCGGGCGGTTTCGCGGCGGGTTGGCCCATGTGAATGTCGTGGCCAGCCTGATCTTTTCCGGCATGTCCGGGTCTGCCATCGCCGATGCGGCGGGCATCGGCAAGATCATCATCGAGATGATGACCAAGAAGGGCCGCTATTCGCTGGGTTTCGCGGCCGCCATCACGGCGGCGTCGGCGACCATCGGGCCGATCATCCCACCCTCAATTCCAATGGTGCTGTACGCCTTGGTGTCGGACACCTCGGTCGGCTATCTGTTTCTGGGGGGCATCACGCCAGGCCTGATCATGGCACTGGCGCTGATGACGATGATCTACCGCATCGCCTCGCGCCGGGAATTCGCCACCGAACCGCCGACGCCGCTGCGCGAGCTGCCGAACCTGACCTTCCGAGCCTTCCCTGCCCTGCTGATGCCGGCGATCCTGCTGTTCGGGATCTATGGCGGGGCGACGACACCGACGGAAGCAGCGGCGGTGGCGGCGGCCTATGCCTTCCTGGTGGCGGTCTTCTTCTACCGGGCGCTGCGGCCCGGGCGGATCTACCGGATCCTGTCGGACAGTGCGCGCTCCTCGGCCGCCGTCGGTCTGGTGATCGGCGGAGCGCTGATCTTCAACTACATCGTGGCCTCGGAGAATATCCCGAACATGGTCGCAGGCACCTTGAGCAGCTGGGAGCTGTCGCCCATTGCCTTCCTGCTGGTCGTGAACGTCATCCTGCTGGTGCTGGGCTGCGTGCTGGACGCCGCGACCATCCTGCTGGTGATCATCCCGATCTTCATCCCGGCCTGTCGCGAGCTGGGGATCGATCTGGTGCATTTCGGGGTCGTGGCGGTGGTCAACACGATGATCGGGCTGATCACCCCGCCCTACGGCATCTTGCTGTTCGTCATCAATGCTACGACCGGCGCGCCCCTGCGTGAGATGATCCGCGAGATCTGGCCCTTCCTGATCGCGCTGTTGGCCGCGCTACTAGCGATCACGCTGGTACCCGGCATCGTTCTTTGGCTTCCCAGACTGCTTGGATATTCAGGGTGAACACGATCAAAGGCATCACCGCGGTCATGCTGACGCCCTTTACCGATGAGGGCGAGATCGACTGGGGCGGCTGCGAACGGCTCGTCGAATGGTATCTGGCGAACGGCATCGATGCGATTTTCGCCGTCTGCCAATCCAGCGAGATGCATCATCTGACGCTTCGAGAGCGCGTTGAGCTGGCGCGCTTCGTCGTGGAGCGCGTGAACGGTCGTGTGCCCGTCCTGGCCTCGGGGCATATCTCCCACACCGTCGATGACCAGGTAGAAGAGCTGACGGCGGTCGCAGGCACCGGGATCGATTGCCTGGTCCTGGTTACCAACCGCTTCCCAGCGAACGCCGAGGCCAAGACGACCGTCGTGGATTCGGCATTGCGGGAGTTACTGGATCGCCTGCCGGGCGACATCCCGCTGGGACTTTACGAATGTCCCCAGCCGTTCCGCCGGTTGCTGACGGACGACCAGGTGCGGTTCGCCGCCGAATCCGGGCGGTTCGTTTTCATGAAGGACGTCTCGTGTGAGAGGGAAACGGTTGAACGGCGGGCGAGGATTGCCGCTGGTTCACCGCTCAGCATCGTCAATGCCAGCGCGGCCATCGCCTGGCCGGCTATGAAGGCTACAGGCGCAGGCTTTTCCGGGGTTTTTTCCAACTTTCACCCCGATCTCTATGCCTGGCTGATGCGCCATGGCGCCGAAAGACCGGACATCGCGGATCGTCTGTCCACCCATCTCGTCCTGGCCGCGATGGCGGAGAGCCAGGGGCATCCAGCCGTGGGCAAGCTTTGGCACCAGCGCCTGGGCACCTTCGCGTCGCTCAAATGCCGGTCGATCGACTACGACATCCTCGAGCGGCACTGGGCGCTGAACGACATATTGGACCGAATGGCCGCTGGAGATGGGGCATTTCGGGCTGAGCTAGGAATCAGCTCGTAGGGGTTTGGCCGGTAAGGGCGCCTGTCCGCTGAGCCGATGAGGTACCGTAGAGCTCGTCGGCCCGCGCTTCGAACGCCGTGACCATGCGCCGCACCGCTTCGCCGAACAACACGCCGATCAGCTGCTGCAACATGGCCGATTTGAATTCGAAATCGACGTAGAAATCGATCAGGCAGCCATCGGGGTGGTCGCGGAATTCCCAATGGTTTCGCAGATAGCGCAGCGGCCCCTTGGTGTAGCGCACGTCGATGCGGCGGTCGTTGGTGAGGGTGACCTCGCTGGTGAATTTCTCTCGCACCAGCTTGAAGCCGATGATCAGGTCGGCGACGAAGACGTTGCCCTCGCGGCTGACAATGCGCGAGGCGACACACCAGGGCAGGAATTCCGGATACCGGGCCACATCCGCGACCAGCTCGAACATTTGTTGCGGTGAGTGGTGAAGGATCCGCTGTTCGGTGTGTTTGGGCATGGGCTTTAGCGTGCGCCTGCCAGGCTGACCAGATCAACCGGTTCTTCACCGGAAAGCCGTGCAACGCGGGCGGCCCGCAGTTTCTCGAAGTCTTCGCCGGCATGATAGGAGGAGCGGGTGAGCGGCGTTGCCGAGACCATCAGGAAGCCCTTGCCGCGCGCGACTTTCTCGTAAGCCGCGAACTCGTCGGGTGTCACGAAACGGTCGACGGCCGCGTGCTTCGGCGTGGGTTGCAGGTACTGGCCAATGGTCAAGAAATCCACGTCGGCGGCCCGCAAATCGTCCATCACCTGATAGACCTCGTCCGCACTCTCGCCGAGACCGACCATGATGCCGGATTTCGTGAACTGAGCCGGATCATGCTCCTTCGCAGCCGCCAACAACTGTAGCGATGTGAAGTAGCGCGCACCGGGACGGATCGATGGGTAGAGCCTAGGGACCGTCTCGAGATTGTGATTGAACACATCCGGGCGCGCTTCGAACACCAGTTCCGGCGCGCCGCGCATGCCTTTGAAGTCGGGCGTCAGCACCTCGATGGTCGTGCCCGGTGACTGCATGCGGATCGAATGGATGACATCGGCAAAATGACCTGCCCCGCCATCATCCAGATCGTCGCGATCGACCGATGTTACGACCATATGCTTGAGGTTCAGATCGGCCGCCATCTTGCCGATCCGCTCCGGCTCGTGAGGGTCGAGCTTGTCAGGGCGGCCCGTCGCCACATTGCAGAAGGCGCAGGCCCGCGTGCAGACGCTGCCCAAGATCATGACCGTCGCATGCCCCTTGGACCAACACTCGCCGATATTCGGACACGCCGCTTCCTCGCAAACCGTCACAAGGTCCAGCTTGCGCATCAGCTTTTGCGTGTCGCGGTATTCCGCCGACACCGGCGCGCGAACGCGAATCCAGGACGGTTTTTTCGGCTGCGGGTTGTCCGGCCGATGCGCCTTTTCCGGGTGGCGCTGCTTTTCAGTCATGGTCATGGCAACTCATTCTTGCCGGCCGTTCAGCCCGTCCATCATCGCGGGCAAGCGTAACCAGGCCGTCAACGTCTTGAATTACATATGGATAGCCTTGCCATAGGCGTCCAGCACACTTTCGTGCATCATTTCCGAGAGGGTCGGATGCGGGAAGATCGTGTGCATCAGATCTGCCTCGGTGGTTTCCAGCTGCATGGCGATGGCATAGCCCTGAATCAGCTCGGTCACCTCGGCCCCGATCATGTGGGCGCCCAGCAACTCTCCCGTCTTGGCATCGAATACCGTCTTGATCATGCCTTCCGGCTCACCCAGCGCGATGGCCTTGCCGTTGCCGATATACGGGAATCGGCCGACGCGCACTTCATGGCCCGCTTCCTTGGCCTTTGCCTCGGTCAGGCCGACGCTCGCCACTTGGGGCATGCAGTAGGTGCAGCCAGGCACGCGGGAAGTGTTGAGCGGGTGAACGTCGTTCTTGCCGGAGATTTTTTCGACGCACAGCACGCCCTCATGGCTGGCCTTGTGCGCCAGCCAGGGTGGGCCGCAGACATCGCCGATGGCATAAACACCTGGCTCGTCCGTCTCCATCCACTGGTTGGTGACGATATGACCCCGATCGGTTTTGACCTTGGTGTTTTCAAGACCGATATTTTCGATATTGCCGACGATGCCGATGGCCAGAACGACGCGGTCGACGGTCATCGTCTCCTTCTTGCCGCCGGTATCGATGGTGGCCGTGACACTGTCGACGGCCTTGTCGAGCTTCTCGACCGTCGCGCCTGTCTTGATGACAATGCCCTGCTTTTCAAACTGCTTTTTGGCGAAGGCCGAGATCTCGGCATCCTCGACCGGCAGCACCCGGTCCATGACCTCAACCACGGTCACTTCGGCGCCCATGTTGCGGTAGAAGCTGGCGAACTCGATACCAATCGCTCCCGAGCCGACGACCAGCAGCCGCTTTGGCATCACATCGGGAACCATGGCCTCGCGATAGGTCCAGATCAGCTTGCCGTCGCCTTCCAGGCCCGGCAGCGACCGGGCGCGGGCGCCGGTCGCGATGATGAGGTGCTTTCCGGTGATTTCGCTGGTCTTGCCGTCCTTCTCCACGCTGACCTTGCCCCCGCCCTGAAGCGTGGCGTGGCCATCCATGACCGTGACCTTGTTCTTCTTCAGCAGGTGTTTCACACCGCCCGAAAGCTGGTTGGCGACGGCGCGCGAGCGCTTCACGACTTTCGACAGGTCCGACTTGATGTTGTCGGCGGAGAATCCGTAGGCGTCGAGGTGCTGCAGAATGTGGCTGACCTCGGAGGATCGCAGCAGCGCCTTGGTCGGGATGCAGCCCCAGTTCAGGCAGATACCGCCCAGATGTTCGCGCTCGATCACGGCGGCTTTCATGCCAAGCTGGGCGGCCCTGATGGCCGCGACATAGCCGCCGGGTCCGGCGCCGATGACCACAATATCGAATGCCGTATCCGCCATGTCCCTGTTCTTTCGTGTCTGTTAAGTCGCCGTTCGGCGTTCGTCAGCCCGCATTACAGCATCATGCTGAGCGGATCTTGGATGTGTCCCTTGAAGGCCTGCAGGAATTGCGCGCCGATGGCGCCATCCACCACCCGGTGATCCACCGACAGGGTGCAGGACATCACGGTGGCGATCGCCAGCGCCCCGTCCTTGACCACTGCCCGCTGCTCGCCCGCGCCGACGGCCAGGATGCAGCCCTGGGGCGGGTTGATGATGGCCTCGAAATGCTTGACCCCGAACATGCCCAAATTGGAGACCGAAAACCCGCCGCCCTGATATTCCTCGGGCTTCAGCTTGCCCTCGCGCGCCCGGCCGGCCAGGTCCTTCATCTCCGCCGAGATGGTCGACAGGCCCTTCTGATCGGCGTTCTTGATGATCGGGGTAATCAGCCCGCCCTCGATCGCCACGGCCACCGAAACATCGACGTCGCTGTAGAGCAGGATCGCTTCATCGGTCCAGGAGGCGTTGGCCTCAGGCACCTTGCGCAGGGCCAGGGCCACGGCCTTGATGATCATGTCGTTGACCGACAGCTTCACGCCGTCGGGTGCCCGCTCGTTCAGCTCCTTGCGGGTGGCCAGCAGGGCATCGAGCTCGCAATCGACAGTCAGGTAGAAGTGCGGGACGGTCTGTTTGGCCTCGGTCAGGCGCCGGGCGACCGTCTTGCGCATGTTGGAGTTCTTGACCTCGGTGTAGGCCTGGCCAAAGGCATCGGCCAACCCAGCTGCCGAGGGGCCGGCTGCGGCCGGGGCTGCAGCAGGTGCCGCAGGCGCGGCCGCCGGTTGCGCAGCGGGAGCAGCCGCCGGCACCCCGCCAGCCACCGCCGCCTCGACATCGGATTTCACGATCCGACCGTGTGGGCCACTGCCCTTCAAAGCTGCGATGTCGATGCCGGCATCTTTCGCTAACCTGCGAGCCAGCGGGCTTGCGAACACGCGGGCACCGGGTGCCGCGGAGGCGGCCGGTTGCGGGGCCGTCGCCGGCGCATTTGCCACGGCAGGCTCAGCCGCCGCTGCGGGTGCCGGTTCCGATGCGGCCGCTGGAGGCGTTGCACCATTGCCTGACGTCAGACCATCTGCGGCGGACGCATCTTCGCCGTCCTCGAGCAACACCGCGATCAGCTCATTCACCGGCACGTTTTCGGTGCCCTCGGCCACGATGATCTTGCCAAGGATGCCTTCATCGATCGACTCGACCTCCATGGTCGCCTTATCCGTTTCGATTTCAGCAATGACGTCGCCGGCGGAAACTTGGTCGCCTTCATTTTTGAGCCACGATGCGAGCGTTCCCTCGGTCATCGTTGGCGACAGGGCCGGCATCAAAATCTTGATGGCCATCGATGTCTCCCGGTTTTCTGCTCTTAGCGGCTAGCGGTAGGTTACGGCGTGGGCCGCCTGGACGATGTCGGCTGCCTGGGGCAACGCCATCGCTTCCAGGTTAGCGGCATAGGGAAGCGGCACGTCCTTGGCCGTCACACGAGCCACTGGGGCGTCGAGGTAATCGAACGCCTGTTCCATCATCAGCATGCCAAGCTCAGCGCCGATGCCGGCCGCGGGCCAACCTTCCTCGGCCGATACCAGGCGATTGGTCTTTTTGACGGATTGGACCAGGGTATCAACGTCTAGGGGGCGTAGCGTGCGCAAATCAATCACTTCGGCATCGATGCCCTCACCTGCCAAAGTCTCTGCCGCCTCAAGGGCTTTGCCAACCATGATCGAATAGGCGGCGATCGTAACATCACTGCCAGCCCGGACGATCTTGGCACGGCCGATTGGCACGGTGAAATCCGGATCTTCCGGCACGTCAAAGCTTTGGCCGTAGAGGATTTCGTTTTCCAGGAAGATGATCGGGTTTGGATCCCGAATGGCCGATTTGAGCAGACCCTTGGCATCGCCGGCCGCGAACGGCGCGATGACTTTCAGCCCCGGTATGTTGGCATACCAGTTCGCATAGTCCTGGCTGTGCTGGGCGGCAACCCGGGCGGCGGCGCCGTTCGGTCCCCGGAAGACGATGGGGCAACCCATCTGGCCGCCGGACATGTACAACGTTTTGGCCGCTGAATTGATGATGTGATCGATCGCCTGCATGGCGAAGTTGAACGTCATGAACTCGACGATCGGCCGCAAGCCGGCATAGCCCGCACCGGTGCCCAGTCCGGCAAATCCAGCTTCGGTGATCGGTGTATCGATGATCCGTTCTGCCCCGAATTCCTGCAGCAGGTTTTGGCTGACCTTATAGGCGCCCTGATATTCAGCGACTTCCTCGCCCATCAGGAAAACCGAGTCGTCCCGGCGCATTTCCTCGGCCATCGCATCGCGCAGGGCCTCGCGCACCGTCAGCCGGACGGTTTTTTCGTAATACTTGTCTTCATCGCTGGCGGGCGGTGCCGCGCTGACGGGGGCCGCCGCCGGAGCGGGCGTCGCCGCTGGAGCAGGCACCGGTTCTTCGGCCGCCGGCGCTGCGGCCGGCGCGGCTGCGGGAGCGGTGCCAATGTCACCAGCGCTCTCGCCATCCTGCAGGATAACGGCAATGGGCGTGTTGATCGCGACGTCTTCGGTTCCCTCGGCGATCAGGATTTTGCCGAGCGTTCCTTCATCGACTGCCTCGACCTCCATGGTTGCTTTGTCGGTTTCGATCTCGGCGATGACATCGCCGGCCGAAATTCCATCGCCTTCTTTTTTCAACCACCGGGAGAGCGTGCCTTCCGTCATGGTCGGCGACAGGGCGGGCATCAGAACTTCAACGGGCATTTTTTGCTCCAGCGATGGCCGCTATGCGTGCCAGGTTGCCGTTTTCCGGCCTTGGGGCCGGTTTTTCTGGGTCGAACGCCGCTTTGATTCCACGTCAGGCGCTCAGCAGGACATCGGTGTACAGCTCAGCCGGATCCGGTTCCGGACTTTGCTGTGCGTATTCCGCGGCGTCGTTGACGATGGTGCGGATTTCCTTGTCCACCGCCTTCAGATCATCCTCGCTCGCCAGTTTGCGGTCGATCAGCGTGTTCTTCACCTGGTCGATGGGATCGCTTTGTTCCCGAACGTCGCTGACTTCCTCGCGCGTGCGATATTTCGCGGGGTCGGACATGGAGTGGCCGCGATAGCGGTAGGTCATCATTTCCAGGATGGTGGGTCCCTCGCCCGCTCTTGCGCGGTCCAGGGCGCGTTTGCCGGCATCCTGCACAGTGACGACATCCATGCCGTCCACTTGCTCACCCGGAATGCCATAGGCTTGCCCCCGGACATGGAGGTCAGGGTTGGACGAAGCGCGGGCGACCGATGTGCCCATGCCGTACTTGTTGTTCTCGATGACGTAGACGACCGGCAGGTTCCATAGGGCCGCCATGTTGAAGCTCTCGTACACCTGGCCCTGGTTGGTTGCGCCATCGCCCATATAGACCATCGCGACGCCGTTATCCTTGCGGTACCTATGGGCGAAGCCCAGGCCGGTGCCCAAAGGAACCTGTGCGCCGACGATGCCGTGGCCGCCATAGAAATTCTTCTCGCGGCTGAACATGTGCATCGAACCGCCCTTGCCGCGTGAATAACCGCCTGCCCGGCCCGTAAGTTCGGCCATCACCCCGCGTGGATCCATGTCGCACGCCAGCATATGACCGTGATCGCGATAGCCGGTTATGACAGAATCACCCTGTTCGGCGGCGGCCATCATGCCGACGACCACGGCCTCCTGGCCGATATAAAGGTGACAGAAACCGCCGATCAAACCCATGCCATAGAGCTGGCCCGCCTTTTCTTCAAATCGGCGGATCAGCAGCATCTCTCGATAATAAGCGAGCAGAGTATCTGCGTCTAACTTAGTTGTTTTAAGAGAAATGCCCGCCTTTTTCGCAGTCGATGATTTCGAGGCGGCGGATTTTGTCGTGGCGGGTTTTCTGCGGCTCCGGCTTCCCGTTTTTGCGGTTTTTGCTCCGGTCGCCATGGGCTGCATCCTCCACGCGTAGCATTTGATGATTATTGCCCCGGTATGGGGCGAATTACTAAGTCAAGGTGTAGAGCCGTGCGGTGATCAATGCAAGTCGCGCTTCGGTGATTACGCGCTCACCGCTGCCGCATGATAACCAGCTCATCAGGGCCGACGACTTTCAACTTGTCGCGCGCGACTTCCTCCAGCAACGGCGGCGATTTCCGGCGCGGGTCGATCAGCCGGACATCTTTTTGCAAGCGCTCACGCTGTTCCTGGAGTTCGGCCAATTCCACATTAGCCGCATCGAGTTTTGCGCGCAGGTCGCGGTTGGTCGGCAACCCGTAATCGCCCACATAGAGTTGCACGACGAAATAAGCAATAAGCGCGCATATCGAAATCGGCAGCGCGGTCCGCCGGAAGATCTTCTTTGCTGCGCGACGCAAATCCATAGGCCAATGAATCACGGACGAAATCCGCCGTCAACCTTGATTTGCCAGGACAATACTTGAGATTACCGGCTAGACCTTCAGTGATGAGCGGCCGCCGTAAGTCGCCGCTGTTCCCAGTTCTTCCTCAATTCGGATCAGCTGATTGTATTTCGCCATCCGATCCGACCGGCTGAGTGAGCCTGTCTTGATTTGGCCCGCATTGGTAGCGACCGAGAGGTCCGCGATGGTCGAGTCTTCGGTTTCGCCGGAACGGTGGGAGATGACGGCGGTGTACCCAGCCTTGTGGGCCATCTCGACCGCTTCCAGCGTTTCGCTGAGCGAACCGATCTGATTGACTTTCACCAGGATGGAATTGCCAACGCCCTTGGCGATGCCATCGGCAAGCCGCTTGGGGTTGGTCACGAACAAATCGTCGCCGACCAGTTGAACCCGGTCACCGATGGCATCGGTCAGCGCTTTCCAGCCATCCCAGTCATCTTCGGCCAGCCCATCTTCAATCGAAACGATCGGATAGCGTGAGATGAGGGATTCATAATAGCCGACCATGCCGGCGGAATCATGCTTGGCCCCCTCGCCCGCCAAGTCGTAGACGCCGTCCTTGTAAAACTCGGTCGACGCAGCATCGAGGGCGAGAACCACGTCGTCGCCGGGTTTATAACCTGCCGCTTCGATGGCAGCCATGATGAACCCAAGCGCTTCGTCCGACGACCCAAGCGCAGGGGCGAAGCCGCCTTCATCTCCGACATTGGTCGCATGACCGGCTTCAGACAGTGCCTTCTTCAACGCGTGAAAGATTTCGGCCCCGGTTCTGACAGCTTCGGCGACCGTCCCCGCTGACACCGGCATGATCATGAATTCCTGAATGTCAATCGGGTTGTCCGCATGGGCGCCTCCATTGACGATGTTCATCATTGGTGTCGGCAACAGGTGAGCGTAGGATCCGCCGATATAGCGGTAGAGCGGCAAACCGCAATCCGCGGCGGCGGCTTTGGCGACGGCCATGGAAACGCCCAGAATGGCATTCGCCCCGAGACGGCCTTTATTTGGCGTGCCGTCCAGCTCGATCATCATCTGATCGATGGCCTGCTGCTCCTGGGCTTCCAGGCCTGACAGGGTTTCGAAAATCTCACCATTGACCGCGTCGACGGCCTGGCTCACCCCTTTGCCGCCATAGCGCGATTTGTCGCCATCCCGCAGTTCAACGGCCTCGTGCGCGCCAGTGGACGCGCCGGACGGTACGGCGGCACGGCCGAAGGCGTCGCTTTCCAAGGTCACGTCGACTTCCACGGTGGGGTTCCCACGGCTGTCTAGAATTTCGCGCGCGCGGATATCGACAATCGCGGTCATGGGGACGTCCTCATTATCTTTGAGAATTGGCGGGAATCGGAGCAGTCGGCGGGTTTATGGCAAGGGGCCGCCCAGCCTGCAAGGGCCCTAGAGAGTAATGGGGTTCGCCTTGGCGACTTTGTCGAGTGCGACCAGTGTCTCCAGAACGGCGGGCATATCCTTCAGCGGAACCATATTCGGCCCGTCGCTCGGCGCGCTGTCTGGATCTTCATGCGTTTCCATGAAGATGCCGGCAACACCGATCGCCAGGGCTGCACGGGCGAGAACCGGCACGAATTCCCGCTGTCCGCCAGAGCTGCCGCCACGGCCGCCGGGCTGTTGGACCGAATGGGTGGCATCGAAGATCACAGGATATCCCGTCGCGGCCATCGTCGGCAGCGAGCGCAAGTCGGAAACCAGCGTGTTGTAGCCAAAGCTGGTCCCGCGTTCGCACAGCAGAATGTTCTCGTTGCCGGTGCTCGCGACCTTGGCCGCGACGTTGGGCATGTCCCACGGGGCGAGGAACTGGCCCTTCTTGATGTTGATGGTTTTTCCCGTTTCACCGGCTGCCAACAGCAGGTCGGTCTGGCGGCAAAGGAAGGCGGGGATTTGCAGGATGTCCACCGCTTGGGCCACCTGCGCGCATTGCTCGGCGGTGTGAACATCGGTCAGCACCGGGCAGCCAAACCTCTCTCGAACATCGGAAAGGATTGTTAGCCCCTCCTCCATGCCGATTCCCCGAGGGGCCTCCGCGCTCGTCCGGTTGGCTTTGTCGTAGGAGCTTTTGTAGACGAAGCCGATCCCCAGCCTGCCGGTCAGCTCGACCAGGGCCTGGGCCGTCTCTAACGCATGGTCTCGGCTCTCGATCGCGCACGGGCCGGCGATCAGCGAAAAGGGCGAGTCGTTGGCAAACGTAACGCCGCCAACCGAAACGGATTTGGGCTGTGTCAAGCCGCGCTCCCCGCTTAGACGAGCCGCGACTGTTCGATCGCCGCCCGGATGAAATGGGTGAACAGCGGGTGCGGATCGAACGGCTTGGACTTCAGTTCAGGGTGGAACTGCACACCGACGAACCAGGGATGGTCTTCCAGCTCGACGATTTCGGGCAGCAATCCGTCCGGGGATAGGCCGGAAAAAGTCAACCCGACCCTTTCCAGGGCATCCCGGTAGTTCACATTGACTTCATAGCGGTGGCGGTGGCGTTCGTAGATCTGCGGCGCGCCGCCATAGATGTCCTGAACGCGAGAATCACTCTTTAGAACCGCCTCATAAGCCCCCAGGCGCATTGTGCCGCCCAGATCGCCATCTTCGGCCCTGGTCTCAACCGCGCCGTCACGCATCCACTCGGTAAGCAGGCCGACCACCGGTTCATTGGTCGGGCCGAATTCGGAGGACGAGGCTTGCGGCATGCCGGCAAGGCTGCGGGCGGTTTCTATCACCGCCATGTGCATGCCGAAGCAAATCCCCAGATAGGGAACCCGCCGTTCGCGGGCGAAACCTGCCGCGCGGATCATGCCTTCCGTGCCGCGCTGGCCGAACCCGCCGGGCACCAGAATACCGTTCACGCCTTCCAACTCACTGACGGCCTCGTCGGATTCGAACACTTCGCTGTTGAGCCAGACCTGCTTGACCCGGACCTTATTGGCGATACCGCCATGGGTCAGGGCCTCGGCCAGGCTTTTGTAGCTTTCAATCAGCGAGGTGTATTTGCCGACGATGCCGATGGTGACTTCACCTTCGGGCGATTTGAGATTCTCGGTGATTTGCTGCCAGCGCGACAGGTCGGGCCGCGTTTCGCCGTCGAGGCCGAAATAGCTCAGCACTTCCCGGTCGAAGCCCGCCTCGTGATAGCGGATCGGCACGTCGTAGATACTGTCCACGTCCAGCGCCGGGATCACGCGGGAGGGGCTGACATTGCAGAACAGGGCAATCTTCTGCCGCTCATCCTCGGGAATGGCGCGCTCGCTGCGGCACAGCAGCATCCCGGCCTGAATGCCGACGGAGAGCAACTCCTTGACCGAATGCTGGGTCGGTTTGGTTTTGAGCTCTCCCGCCGTGGGGATGAACGGCAGCAAGGTGACATGAACGAACAGCGCACCGCTGGGTCCAAGCTCGTTGCCCAGCTGACGAATGGCTTCCAGAAACGGCAGGCTCTCGATGTCGCCGACGGTGCCGCCAACCTCGATCAGAACGAAATCCTCGCCATCGAGGTCGCGTTGGATGATGGCTTTGATCTCGTCGGTCACATGGGGAATGACCTGAACGGTCTTACCCAGATAATGGCCGCGGCGTTCCTTGCGCAGCACCTCGGAATAGATCCAGCCGGAGGTCGCATTGTCGCTCTTGCGGGCCGGGACACCGGTGAACCGCTCATAGTGGCCCAGATCGAGGTCGGTTTCCGCCCCGTCATCGGTGACGAACACCTCACCATGCTGGGTTGGGCTCATCGTGCCGGGATCGATGTTGAGATAGGGATCGAGCTTGCGCAGCCGGACGCGATACCCGCGCGCCTGCAACAGCGCGCCGAGGGCCGCTGCCGACAATCCTTTGCCGAGTGAGGAGACCACGCCGCCGGTGATGAAAATGAACCGCGTCATGGACCCTCTACGTACGCCAAGCGGGCGTGAGTCGATACCCCGGAAATGGCCGGGGGAGAAACTTTCTGCATTTAATCGTTTGGTTGCTAGTCGAGCGGGACGTTTGTTGCCGGCTCGGTATCCAGCGCCGGCTGGTCGCCTGCCCCTTCACCTTCCGCCGGTACCGACTGCTCAATGGTCAGTGGAAGCCTGTCGAAAACCGAGGTTCCATCGCTCTGCCGGCTGCTCATGATCGCCAGGACCATGCTGCTGGCCATGAAGCTCGCCGCTAGGATCGCAGTCGCGCGTGTCAGCAGATTGGCCGTGCCGCGCACGGACATGAGATTGCCGCCACCACCGCTGCCGCCGCCGCCAATGCCGAGCCCGTCGCCTTCGCTGCGCTGCAACAGCACGACGCCGACCAGCGCCACGGCAATCAGCAAATGGATGATGAGCAGGACCTGCTGCATGGCAGTGCTATTCCGAATGAGGGTTTGCGGCCAACGGCGCCATTTTCAGGCACGGTTCTTCAGCCGAACGGAGCTTCCTACTCCCACTGAGGGTGACGGTCAACCGTTGGCAGTGGCGGCATGGCCAATGGCCATGAAATCTGCTGTGTTCAAGCTGGCTCCGCCGACCAGCGCGCCGTCCACATTGTCGATGGTCAGCAGCTCGCCCGCATTGCCGGGTTTGACCGATCCGCCATAGAGCAAACGGACTGCGGCGGCATTGTTGATGGTGCTTTTGAGCGTCTCACGAATGTCCGCGTGAACCTCCTCGACGTCATAGGTGCTGGGTGTCCGGCCGGTGCCGATGGCCCAGACCGGCTCATAGGCGATGATGACGTTGCCTGAAGTTGCACCGTCCGGCAGAGATCCAGTCAACTGCTGACGGCAAACATCCAGCGTCCGGCCGCTGTTCCTTTCGTCTTCCGTCTCGCCAATGCAAACGATCGCGATCATTCCGGCCCGGTGCGCGGCGGCGGCCTTGGCCGCAACCTGATCGTCAGTTTCGCCGTGATCGGCCCGCCGTTCCGAGTGGCCGACAATGACATGGCTGCAGCCGACATCTTTGAGCATGTCGGCCGAGATGTCACCGGTATGCGCCCCCGAAGGCGCCGCATGGCAGTTTTGCCCCGCCAGACCGATTTGGCTTCCCACCAAGAGGGACGCAACGGCTGACAGCGCGGTTGCCGGCGGGGAAACCACCATGTCGAAAAGCTGGTGATCACCATAAAGCGTGCGAACCTCCCGTGTGAGGGACTCAGCATCTCCGATCAAGCCGTTCATTTTCCAGTTGCCGGCAATGAGTTTCCGCACCGTTTTTCGTCCTTTTGGTTCGCGCTGATTAGATGGGCAGCCCATGTAGCAACCTTGGACGGGCCTTACCACTTGTCATTGTAGATTAGCGGCTAAGCTGACTATAGTCGCCGCCCACGCGAACAAGTGATTGCGACCATGATCAGTACCCTCCGATCCGCCGTTGGTTCTTGGGCCATCAAGATCCTCTTTGTCCTGCTGATTGCCAGCTTTGCCGTTTGGGGAATTGGCGACATTTTTCGTGGGGGAGGCTTGGACCAGCGGGTTGGATCCGTTGGCGATCGATCGATAAACCTTATCGAGATCGACCGTGTCTTCCAGGGGCAGCTCGACAACCTCCGCCGCTCCTTCGATCCGGCCATCGAGCCGGTGACGGCGATCGCCCTCGGCGCTTTGGACACGGCGGCGCGGCAGGTCGTCGCGGTTGCCCTGGTGGACGAGGCGGCCGGAGATTTGAACCTGCGTGCCTCCGACGACGCGATCGCCCTTGAGATTGCCCAAAATCCGAACTTACAGGGGTTGGACGGCCAGTTTGACGCCCGGATCTTTCGCAACATTCTGGCTGCCAATGGCCTGACCGAGCAGGACTTCCTCGAGCAGACGCGCCGTGAGACGGCGCGGCAGCAGCTGCTGAACGCGACGGCCGGGTCGATTGCGGCGCCGGACACGTTGGTCGAGGTCGTTTATGCCCACGACAATGAGCGGCGGCAGGCTCAATTCGTCCATCTGCTGAACGATGATCAGGCTGAGGTTCCTGAGCCAACGGCGGATGCGCTGAGCGCCTATTTTGATGAAAACTCCGATGCCTATCAGGCGCCGGAATATCGGCGCCTGGCGATCCTGACGCTGCGGCCGGAAGATCTGATGGACGAAATCGCCGTGGATGAGGCGGAGCTCCAGGCGCTGTATGACGATCGGATCGATCAGTTCACCAGGGATGAAACGCGGGATCTGCTGCAGGCCGTGATTCAGGATGAGGAGCTGGCGAAGAGCATTTCCGAACGCGCCATTGACGCTGGCTCGCTGGAGCAGGCGCTGGAACAGACCGAGGATGCCCCGCAATCGATCCCGCTGGCGGGCGTAACCAGATCGCAAATGTTGACCCCCGAGTTGGCCGATGCCGGCTTTGCGCTGGCAGAGGGTCAGGTAAGCGAGCCGATCGAAAGCCCCTTCGGCTGGATTGTCTTTGAAGTGCAGAGCGTGATCGAAGGCGGGCTGACATCCTTTGAAGATGCCCGCGCCGAACTGGAAGCCGAACTCAAGGGGGGTGCCGCGGCCGATGCGGCGTTTGAGGTTTCAAACCAAATTATGGATGAGCGGGCTGGCGGCGCCACCCTTGATGAGGTGGCAAGCCAGTTTGGCCTTGAGATCAGCCGCCCCGTTCCCGTTGCCCGGGACGGAAGTGCCGACCTGGGACAACAAGCCCCTGAATTGCCATTCAGAGAGGCGCTTCTGGATGAGGCGTTCGCCCTCGCCGCCGGTGAAGAGGGTTTGCTGCAGGAACACGCTGATGGCGGTTACTTCGCGGTTGGGGTTGAGGAGTTGATCGAGCCGCGCGATCGGGCGCTGGAGGATGTGCGCGACGACGTGCGCCAGGCCGTCATAGCCGAAGCCCAAGCGGCCGCCGTCGCGGAGATGGTGGACGGGATCGTGGCTCGCTTGGATGATGGGGCGACCCTCCAGTCCATCGCCGCTGACCTCGGCCTTGATGTTCAAAACAGTGACCCTGCCAGACGCTCGGATGTCGGAACCGAGACCTTCCCCATCGCGGCCGTGCAAGCCCTGTTCGAATTGGAGGTCGGACAACACCAGCGTGTCGAAAGTCCGGTTGGCGAAGTGGTTGTCGTCTTGTCTTCCATCGAGGCCGCAGACGAGTCGGAGGACTCGTCAAACCGCCTGCAACTCGTCAATGCCCTGTCTGAGACGTTGCGGCTTGAACTTTCGGACCAGCTCTCCGACGCGCTTTCCGTCGAACATCCGGTCGAGCTCAACCGTGACCGGCTCGTGCAGTTCTATACGGCGCAGGATCTGGGCGGCCACTAGCCATGGCGATGGAGGTTACCCCTCGCCCGGACGCATTTGCTGATTTGTACGAGGCGGGCAAAGCCCAAGTCATCAGCACCCGGTTGGTCGCGGATCTGGAAACGCCGGTCTCGGCCATGCTCAAGCTGGCCGAAGGACGACCGAACAGTTTTTTGTTCGAGTCCGTTGAAGGGGGCGAAAGCCGGGGCCGCTATTCGTTTATCGGGCTCAAACCGGATGTCATCTGGCGGTCACGAGGGGCGACCGCGGAAATCAACCGTAACGCCCGGCATGACGCACAGGCATTCGAACGGCAGGATGGCCGACCCCTGGACCTGTTGAAGGACCTGATCCAGGAAAGCCTCATCGAGCTACCGGATGGTATGCCGCCGATGGCAAGCGGGCTGTTCGGTTACCTCGGCTACGACATGGTTCGGCATATCGAAAAACTGCCGGACGACAATACGGATGAATTGGACGTTCCCGACGCCATTTTGGTGCGTCCCACCGTTGTCGCGATTTTCGATACGGTTGCGGATGTCGTCACGATCGTCACACCTGTCCGGCCCGTAGCGGGCCAGGCGGCGGCCTTGGCGTACGATCAGGCGCGGGAACGGTTGGCCGATGTCGTGGCCGATTTCGAACGGGCACCCCCATATGGCAGGCGGTCTCAGGTGGGCGGTGCCGGCCTCACTGAGCCCGCATCGAACACGGGGTCGCAGGCCTACTGCGACATGGTGGAAAAGGCGCGCGCCTACATCCGTGCCGGCGATATCTTCCAGGTCGTTCCCTCGCAACGGTTCTCAATGCCGTTTCCGGTGGCGCCATTCAATTTCTACCGGGCGCTGCGACGTCTGAACCCCTCGCCTTTTCTGTTTTTCTTGGACTTTGGCGAATTCTCGGTCGCGGGGTCCAGCCCCGAAATTCTCGTCCGCGTGCGGGACCGCGAGGTAACAATTCGCCCGCTGGCAGGAACCAGGCGGCGCGGTAAGGACCATGCGGAAGATTCCGCCCTGGAAGCCGAGCTGCTAGCCGATGAGAAGGAACGGGCCGAACATCTGATGTTGCTCGATCTGGGTCGAAACGATGTGGGACGCGTTTCCGAAATCGGCAGCGTTCAGGTTACCGAGCAGTTTGTCGTCGAGCGTTATTCCCACGTCATGCACATCTCTTCGAACGTTGTCGGCCAATTGCGGGCCGATACGGGGTGTTTGGACGCGCTGATGGCCGGGTTTCCGGCAGGAACCGTCTCCGGTGCGCCAAAAGTGCGCGCGATGGAAATCATTGACGAGCTGGAAGTGGCGCGCCGCGGCGTTTATGCCGGCGCCGTCGGCTATTTTGGCGCAAACGGCGATATGGATACCTGTATCGCCCTGCGGACGGCGGTGATCAAAGACCAGAGGCTGTACATCCAGGCGGGTGCCGGAGTCGTTGCGGACAGTGACCCGCAATCAGAAAACGCCGAATGCTGGCAAAAAGCGCGGGCTTTGGTCGGCGCGGCGAGAGTTGCGCTGGGCGAGCCTCCCGCTGACTAGCGATCTGCCCGGCCTAGCAGCTACCCGTTTGTGGGGCGTTCGGCCGTTTGGGTATCCTGCAGCCGCAGGCGGATCAGTGTGCTCACCGGAATTAAGTCGATACCCTTTCGCTTAAGGGTGGGGATCCAGGCGGCCAGGGCATCGATCGTTTCGATGTAGGGGTGGCCGATGGCAACCGCCCAGCCACGCCGTTGAGCGATTTCTTCCAGTTTTGACAACTGTTCCGCGATCGCTTGCCCATCCCTCTCATTGTCCAAGAAAACATCACGTCTCAGATAAGGGACGCCAATTTCCTCGGCGATTCCTTCGGCAACGCTATCGGCCGTGGTCAAGCTGTCGACATAGACCAACCCATGGCGGCGGACCTGATCAAGGACGATGCGCATGGATGTCTCGTCCGCCGTAAACAGGCTGCCCATATGGTTGTTGATGCCAATGGCACCATCAATGCTGCCAACGGCGGCATCGATGGCCAGGCGAAGTTCTTCTTCCGACATGCCGACATCGAGCTGGTTGCCCTCCACCAAGGGCGTACTGGTCGCCTGCATCGGTACGTGGATGAGCAATTCGTGCCCCAGCTCCCGTGCCTGACTTGCTTGCCGAGGTGCGTCGTCCGCATCCGTCAGCATCGCCAGTGTCAGCTCGCTCGACAGCGTCGAAACCATGCTTGTCCGTCGGGCACTCCAACCCAGATCATCAATGATCACGGCCACCATGGGCCCGTCTGACGGGGGCACATTTGCTGCGCTTGCCTCCCAGCCCGGCGTGGCACTAACCGAGCCAAAGTCCGTGGCCGACCCAGTTTGGACCGACCCAGTTTGGGCTGACCCAGTTTGTGTGGACACGGCTTGTTCTGCCTGGACGCTCTCTCCATCGCTCAGCGCCGCCACTTCTGCTGGCGCAGCTTGCTCTTCCTCCGGCAAGCCAAGATTGCGCCGGGCTTGCGTTGCGGTTTCGGCCAAAATTGCGGCGACTTCATCATCGCCACCGGAACTCACTTCCTGCAGTTCGGGTTGCCCCAGATCCGGCGTGGCAGTCTCGATTTGCTGGCCGATGCCCTCCGACTTGGTCGACAACAACGTGTCGACACCATCGGGTGCCCTCGCCGGCTGCCCAACGTCCGATGCGCTCAGACCGCCGCTCGCTTCGACAAGCCAGCCGCTTGATTGGCCCGTCACGTCTTCGGCTGGAGGTTCGGCGGCACTTGCCACCACGGCCTGCGCAGCGCCCTTAACGTCAATTTCGCTCGAAGAAACCCCAGTCTCATCCGCGGTCGCCGGAGCGGCTACCGATACGGGCTGGTTTTGCGGTGCGGCTTCAGCCAAGCCGCCGACCTGCTCAACCTGTGGCGTCTCTTCGCCGCGCTCAATGGCAGCTTCTGACCCAACAGCCACAAGTGCGTCGGTGTCTGCCGCGCCCTCCTCCGCCAATTCATCGGGAGACCTCAGGTCAGCCGAGGCGAGGACCTGCGTGATCGTAGGCTGTGCGTTGACATTGACATCCGAGACGCCGGGAGTGGCCTCCGCGAGGGATGCCTGCGATGCGGCATCGGCCACGGAAGGCGTTTCCGCAAGGGTCGACGCTGGCCGTGGTTGGACCGGAGCAGTTGCAACAGAAACCCCACTATCAACAGCCATTTCAATGGGTTGATTGAGGTAATTGATAATCGCCGTAAAGACGATTACGAAGCCCAGCGCGGTTATGAACCAATAGCGCGGCATGTAGGCTGCTTACTCCCGCCGATGGCCTTTGCTTCTCTCGAGTTTACGTCATGACATGGTGCTGGCAGGCCCCAGAACGCCAGTTCCAAACGTCTTTCATCCGAGCGATTTCATCAACTTATCGGAACCGACGCAGACTTTGCCACAGGAATTTTCCCTGTCACAAAAGGGTTACGCGCTTGAGGGTGACGCGGTACGAATCTGAGGCTGCCATGCTGGCGGTCGGAAAGGACACCGGCTAGCTTGCCTTCTCCATCCCTCGTGACCGGGAATTGATGCGTACTATCTGCTTGGAAGAACAATGATCCTGCTGATCGATAACTATGACAGCTTCACGTACAACCTCGTGCAGTTTCTCGGCGATGTCGGTGCGGATTGCACGGTGGTGCGCAACGATCAAATCACTGTTCGGGAGGTGTTGGCCGGCGGATATGACGCAATTGTCTTGTCGCCGGGACCATGCACGCCATCGCAAGCCGGTATCTGCATTGATCTGGTGAAACAAGCGGCCGGACGGGTACCGGTATTGGGTGTCTGCCTGGGGCATCAGGCAATATGCGAAGCGTTTGGCGGTCGCACAGTGCTTGCTCCTACGTTGATGCACGGCAAAGTCTCCAGGATTGAGCATGAAGGAGCCGGGCTGTTTGAAGGGCTGCCAAGCCCGTTCGATGCCACGCGTTATCATTCGCTGGTGACGGATCCAGACCGGCTGCCGACTGAGCTGTCGGTCACGGCCCGTGCGGTTGGCGGGGAGATTATGGCGGTTGCACATAGGGATTTGCCGGTTTACGGGGTTCAGTTCCACCCGGAGAGCATTGCATCCGAACATGGTCACGCGCTCTTGCAACGGTTCCTCAAATTGGGCGGCCTGCCCAGGGCCGCGTAGTCGATTTTGAGCGCCAGCCAGTTTCCCCAGCCGAACGGACTGATCAAAAATGGCCCTGAAGCCCTACATCGCAAAAATCGGCACTGGCCAGCAGCTGACCGAGAGTGAGGCCTCCGAAGCGTTCGACGTCATCATGTCTGGCGAGGCAAGCCCAACCCAGATTGGTGGCTTCCTCATGGGATTGCGCGTTAGGGGAGAGACCGTTGACGAGGTCGTCGGCGCGGCCCGGGTTATGCGGCAAAAGGCGCTCGCCATCAAAGCGCCGCCTGGCGCCATCGATTGTTGCGGAACCGGCGGCGATGCGTCCGGAACCTATAACATCTCGACGGCCGTTTCCTTCGTGCTGGCGGCATTGGGGGTGCCGGTGGCCAAACACGGCAACCGCGCGCTATCCAGCAAGACGGGTGCCGCCGACGTGCTGGCGTCGCTGGGCGTCAACCTGGATGCGCCCATCGAGCTGGTTCAGGCGGCGCTTGACGAAGCGGGCGTCAGTTTTCTGTTCGCCATTCGCCACCATGGGGCGATGCGGCACGTCGGGCCCTCTCGCGCCGAATTGGGAACACGCACCATCTTCAATTTGTTGGGGCCGTTGTCCAACCCCGCAGGGGTCAAGCGTCAGCTCATCGGGGTGTTCGACGGCGCTTGGGCGGCGCCGATTGCCAAAGTCCTGGGTCGGCTGGGCACGGAACGGGCCATGGTTGTCCATGGCAGCGACGGGTTGGACGAGATAACGACCACCGGCCCAACCCATGTGGCGGAACTGAAAGATGGTGACGTGCGGGAATACGACATTTCGCCTGAAGATGTTGATCTGCCAATCGCTGATGCGGCGGACCTGAAAGGGGGCGATGCGGATGAGAATGCGCGGGCGCTTCGCGCCGTTCTGACGGGCGAGACGGGTCCATTCCGGGATATCGTCGTCCTGAATGCCGCTGCGGCCCTGATGGTTGCCGACAAATGTGAAACCCTGAAAGAGGGCGTCTCCCTGGCGGCGGGCGCGCTGGACGATCGACGGGCGCTGAAAAAGCTGGACCAGCTTGTGGCGATCACCAACAGATCGTCCTAATAATTGTCCATGAACCAGAATATCGGGACCAGCACCGCGAGCGATGTGCTGGCGCGCATTTGCAGCGACAAGTGGGCGCATATCAAACGCTGTAAGGCCTGGGCGAGTGAAGCGGACGTTAGCGGCCGGGCGAAACTAGCGCCGGCGCCGCGCGGGTTTGCCTCGGCCCTTCGCCAAGCGCGCGATATGGGGCGTTATGGGTTAATTGCCGAAATCAAGAAAGCTTCGCCGTCCCGCGGGCTGATCCGGGCCGACTTCGAACCGAAAAAACTGGCCCAAGCTTATCAGGCCGGCGGCGCTACCTGCCTCTCGGTACTGACGGACGAGCCCTATTTCCAAGGACGTGATGCCTACCTAAAGGAAGCCCGAGACGCCGTCGACCTGCCGATCCTGCGTAAGGATTTCATGCTCGATCCCTATCAGATCATCGAAAGTCGAGCGCTGGGGGCCGATTGCGTCCTGCTTATCATGGCGGCCTTGGAAGATTCCCAGGCCACGGAACTGGAACAGACGGCCTTCGAGCATGGGATGGATGTGCTTGTCGAAGTTCACAATCGGCCGGAGCTGGACCGCGCGCTCGGTCTCAAATCCCCACTCATCGGCATAAATAACCGAAATCTCAAAACACTAGAAGTCGACCTTAAGACGACAGAAGACCTCGCGAACATAGTGGGCGAGGACCGTATCCTTGTTTCGGAGAGCGGTTTGTATGAACGCGCGGATCTCGACCGGATGGCTGAGGTTGGCGCACGGTGCTTCCTGATTGGTGAGAGCCTCATGCGTCAGCCGGATGTCGAGAGGGCGACCAAGGCCCTGTTCAAGCCTGTCGCGGTCGCGAATTCCGCTTAGGCAGGTCACCGTCGTGTCCGATGAATTGACCCATTTTGATGCGAGTGGTGCCGCCCACATGGTCGATGTGGGGGCCAAGGCGGTCACGGATCGCGTGGCCCGTGCCGCCTGTCAGGTCAGAATGGCGCCTCAAACCCTGGAACTGGTTGCTTCCGGTACGGCCAAAAAGGGCGATGTCCTGGGTGTTGCGCGTCTGGCGGGGATCATGGCGGCAAAGAAGACGGCGGATCTGATCCCGCTTTGCCATCCCCTGCCGCTCAACCGTGTTTCGATCGAGTTTTCCCTGGACGAGAAGGCCTCAACGGTCGGGATCGTGGCCGAAGTCGCCGTATCTGGAAAAACCGGTGTCGAAATGGAAGCGCTGACGGCCGCGTCGATCGCCGCGCTGACCATCTATGACATGTGTAAAGCGTCCGATAAGGCCATGGAAATCCACGACCTTCGGCTCTTGCACAAGAGTGGCGGCAAATCCGGAACATACGAGGCGGCCCGGTGATATCGGTCGCCGAGGCCAAACACCGTCTGCTTGATGGCCTCAGCCCGGTTGGCAGCGAGACCGTCTCGCTGAGCCAGGCAACTGGGAGAGTTCTGGCTGAACCGGTGACCGCCCGCCTAACCCGGCCATCGGCCGATACCAGCGCCATGGACGGCTATGCCGTTCGCAGTGCCGATTTGGCCAGCCTCGGTGCCGATCTAAAGGAAGTCGAACACCTGCCAGCCGGCAGTGTCTCGCAAGTTGACCTAGAGCCGGGTACCTGCGCCCGCATCTTCACGGGTGCCCATCTGCCGGCGGGAGCCGACGCAATCCTGATTCAGGAGGATGCCGAGCGCCGCGAGACGGAGGATGGCGTTCGCGTTCTGGCAAAAACCAGCATTGAGCCCAGAACCTATGTCCGGGCCAAGGGCATGGATTTCTCGGCGGGTCAACCGCTGATCGAGGCGGGCTGCCGGTTGACTGGCCGGGATGTCGGGCTTTTGGCCGCGGCAAACATCCCTTGGGTTTCCGTTCGGCGCAAACCGCGAATCGCGCTGCTGGCCACGGGGGACGAGATCGTCATGCCTGGCGAACCGCTCGCGGAGGGTCAGATCATCGGGTCAGCCAGCCATTCCTTGGAATCCATGGTTTCCTCTTGTGGTGGCGATGCGCTCGTCCTGGGCGTTGCACGGGACGAACCGGGCGCCTTGGCCAAAGCTGCGGAAAATGCCGCCGGCTGCGACTTTCTGGTGACGATCGGCGGGGCGAGCGTCGGCGATTATGACCTGGTGCATGATGTCCTTGGTGCCGACGGGGCGGGCATCGACTTCCAGAAGATCGCCATGCGGCCGGGCAAACCCCTGATGTTCGGAACGTCCGGTGCTGTCCGGCTGTTGGGGCTGCCGGGAAATCCGGTATCAGCCTACCTGTGCGGCTTGCTTTTCTTGCGTCCTGCCCTGTTTGCCCTGTTGGGTTGTCCACAGGACGAGCGATTTATCAACATGCCGGCGGCTTTCTCGCTGCCAAAGAACGGCATCCGCGAACACTACATGCGAGCGACGTTCGAACGCCGCGATGGAGTCATGGTCGTCGCGCCGTTTGACGATCAGGACAGTTCACTGGTGGCGACCTTGGCCCGTGCGGACGGGCTGGTGGTTCGCCCTGTCAACGCGCCCGCTGTCGAAGCGGGCGAGCCGGTGCCGGTTTTGCCGTTCCAGGACGGTCCTGCCAATCTCTGAGACCGCCTATATTTGCCACGGGTAAAGGTCGCGGGCTTGTCCCGACGCGACGTGTGAACCAAACGAGAACAATTTCTTGACGTTTTTGTTTTGTTCCAACAGTGTGCCTACGAAACGTCAGTGATTCGCCCAGCTTTGGCGACATCCGGTGGCGCGAATTCTAGTCCTAGTCTTCGTTGTCCAGCGGTCCGCCAGGGCGCTGTACAAGGCTAGGCCGCCCATGTTGACCGCCAAACAGCAACAGCTCCTGTTCTTTCTGCACAACCGTTTGTCCGAGACGGGGATATCGCCCTCGTTTGAGGAGATGAAGCAGGCGCTGGGCCTGCGCTCCAAGTCCGGGATCCACCGCCTGATATCGGCGCTGGAAGAGCGCGGCTTCATTCGGCGCATGCCCAACCGGGCCAGGGCGTTGGAAGTGCTGCGCCTGCCGGCGGGCATGGTGTCCAGCGATATCTCATCCGACGGTCCGGCGGTAACCGGACCGCCCAAACGCGGGTTTACCCCCAATGTTATCCATGGGAATTTCGGCGATACCATTGCCGGACGTCCGGTTGCTGAAGCGGCTGATGCCGTCCAGCTTCCGCTCTATGGTCGGATCGCCGCCGGTACGCCCATCGAGGCGCTGCGAGATAACGAGACCTTTACCGAGGTGCCGGTCAGTATGCTCGGCAATGGCGAGCACTACGCGCTCGAGGTCGCCGGCGACAGTATGATCGAGGCGGGGATCTTTGACGGCGACACGGTGATCATTGAACGGTGCACGGTCGCTGACACGGGCACGATCATCGTGGCCCTTGTCGATGATCAGGAGGTCACGCTGAAAAGACTGCGCAAAAAAGGCGGGACAATCGCGTTGGAGCCGGCGAATTCCAACTACGAAGCCAGGATTTTCGGAACAGACCGCGTGCGCATTCAAGGCCGCCTGATTGGGCTTATCCGAAAGTACTAGGGGCGCAGATATTACGGGCTACCGCCCTCGTCTGGCCAGTTCATGGACCAAGGGCGCCCGTTGGCTCGGTCTCCGGCACCGACGATTGTCCAGCTTGTCTCGTCCTTAGGATAAAGCGCAAGGGAACCACGCGTCCTAAGCATCGTGCTGTCGATGACCGGGACGTCCGTGGCGCAGCTCCCCATTCGATCCCGGGCAAGAATGATCAGCGATACGCTGCCGCAATCCTCAGCCAGGGCCCTTGGCCTGTTCGCCACCAGAATGTCGCGGCCCGCCACGGAAAATCTGCATCCGGCATTGTCACACCGTCCCAAGCGTGACGGGTTTTCCGCGTCGGGCCATTGATCGAATGCCTGAATGCCTAGCCGGGTCAGCCAGACGTTTCGCACGAAGCGGGCCGATTTGGCGGTCGACAAGACAAGCTTTCGATCCCCCGGATCGACGATGCCGATCAGCGACAGATCCTGGGCCACCAAGATCGCGGGGGGCCGTACAAGGACGGGCGACGCCAATGCGGCGATGATCAGTGGAACGCCGAGCAACCGCCCTGCCCCGCTCGTCAGGCATAGCCAAAGCCCTCCCAGGACGGCCAGCAACAAGCCCACCGATGGCATTGCGGGCACCCTGCTGTCGGCCAACGGCCAAGTGGCAATCTCCGTCGCGACGGCTACAAGCAGATCAATGGCCCACCCCATTGCGGTGAGCGGCAGGCCTTCCAGCCCAAAGGGCATAAGAAGCAAGGAAAGCATGCCCAGCGGCATAATGGCGAAGGCCGTCAGGGGGACGCCGATGGCATTTGCCGCCAGACTCCACGGCGTGAAGCGCGAAAAGTGAAATAGCGAGAAAGGCAGCGTCGCAAGACTGGCAACGAGGGTCGTCAACAGCACCGCGCCGAGATAACGCCCCACACGCCCCCAGATCGTGCGGTTGGAAAGCTCTCCAATCTTCTGACGGGTGGCGAACCATTCATAGGTCGCCACCAGCGCGGTGACGGCACCGAACGAGAGCTGAAAACTTGCGCCCAAGACCGCGTTGGGTTCGATGAGCATGACGATGATGGCGGCCAGAGCCACCGTGCGCAGCGATATGGCGGTCCTGTCCATCATCACGGCCAACAAGACCACCAATGCCATGATGAAGGCGCGCATCGTTGGCACCGGGGAACCGACCAAGGCAACATAGGCCAGGCACCCGAACAGGGCCACGGCGGCGGCGATCTTCTTGATCGGCCAAAGCTGGGCTGTATGGACGCTCGCGGCGAGCCCGGCGCGAACGACAAAGAATATCAGCCCGGCGACCAGGCCGACATGCAGGCCGGAGATCGCCAATAGGTGTGCCAGCCCTGCTGCCCGCAGGGCCTCCGTCGTTTCGTTGGAAATTCTCCCACGTTCGCCGACCAAGAGCGCCATGGCGACGGCGCCAGAACCATCGGGCAAACTGCTCCGTATCCTTTCGCCAATGGCGTATCTCAGAGATTCTAACGGGTTAATGGAACTATCGGATCTATTGTCTGAGATAACGTCAGCCGTTCCTATGGCGAAACCAACGGCGCCAAATCCTTGAAAATAAGCGTAACGTCGGAAATCGAAGGCCCCCGGCATGGCCGGCCCTCGAGCCGGCGTCAGGACGGCGCGGACCCGGATGCGCTGATCGGGTTCAATGTCTTCCTGACCGGCAAGCCTGATCCTGACGCGATGGGGTGTTTGCGCCTGCGGCAAGCCGTCAACCACGAGATCGGCCAAGACCGCACGCGGTATGCCACCTGTATCGGCGCGATCGAACACCGTCCCTTCAACGACAAGCGGTCCGATCCGTTCTGAGATCATCGGAGTCTGATGGCGAGCAGTGTCGATCGAACCGGCGACGATGCCGAGACAGACCAGCGCCGCGGCAGTCAGACCCATGCCGACGGCGGGCGTCCGGCCGCGAAGGTGAAGGGCTAGAGCCAAAAGGGCGACGGCCGCCATGGCCAAGGGAACGATAGCAAGTCTGCCCGGCTCGTCCGTCAGTTGAAAATAGGCAACAATCCCAACGCCCAACGGAAACGGCGACCAAAGAAAGGGTCTATCCAGGCCTGAAAGAAAATTTCGAATTAGCAGTAAGGGGCGCAAATTTCTCATTCAATTCGGTCAACGCCCGCCCTGAATTATGGCGGTTTCTTGGCATGTGGGTGCACTGCACCAATTTATGTGATAATCATATGATCGATGGCTTGGTGACCGTTGGCAACGCCAACGTCTTCGCATTTCTTTAGTGACAACCGGCAGCAGTGGAATGAGCGTCGTAACACGCTTTGCGCCGTCCCCTACGGGCTTTCTCCATTTGGGAGGGGCCAGAACGGCGCTGTTTAATTGGCTTTATGCCCGCCATCACGGCGGGCGCTTCGTGCTGCGCATTGAAGACACCGACCGGGCGCGGTCCACCCAGGAGGCGGTGGACAAGATTTTGGCAGGCATGTCCTGGCTCGGTCTGGATTGGGATGGCGAGGCGGTTTCGCAAGCCTCGCGAATCGACCATCACAAGGCTGCCGTCGAGCGGCTGATGGGCCAGGGCAAGGCCTACCATTGCTATTGTACGCCGGACGAGCTTGCGGCCATGCGGGACGAGGCGCGCGCGGCGGGTCGGCCGGTTCGGTATGACGGACGCTGGAGAGATCGAGACCCCGGCGAGGCACCTGATGGCGTTGATCCGGTTGTTCGGCTGAAGGCGCCGTTGGACGGCCAGACCGTCATCGAAGATCGCATCCAGGGCCGGGTCGAAGTGGGCAATGAGCAGCTTGATGACATGGTGCTGCTGCGCGGCGACGGCACACCGACCTATATGCTGTCCGTTGTCGTGGACGACATCGATATGGGGATTTCCCACATCGTTCGAGGCGACGACCATCTGACCAACGCCTTTCGGCAAACCTTGCTGTATCGCGCATTGGGGGCAGAGCCGCCCGAGTTCGCGCACATTCCGCTTATCCATGGTGCGGACGGCGGCAAGCTCTCCAAGCGGCACGGCGCGGTTGGGGTTGAATGGTATCGCGACGAGGGTTTTCTGCCTGAAGCCATGTTCAACTATCTGCTGCGCCTTGGGTGGTCGCACGGTGATGAGGAAATCATCTCCCGCGATCAGGCGGTCGCCTGGTTCGATCTAGACGCCGTCGGGAAGTCCCCTTCCCGGTTCGATGTCGACAAGCTGGACAGCCTGAATGCCCACTATCTGAAATCAGCAGACGATGAGTCCTTGCTGTCCGCCCTGAAGCCTCGGGTGGAGGAGATCGTTGGCCACGATGCGACGGAGGCTGAGGAAAACCGGCTTCGGTCCGGATTGGACGGCCTTCGTCCCCGTGCGAAGAGACTGACAGATATGGCGGAAAGTGCTGCTTTTTTTATGCGGCGCCGCCCTTTGGCCTTGGACGAGGCAGCGACAAAGCTTGTCGATGAAGCGCCCGAAGGGTTGCTGACCGAAACCGCAGAAGTACTTGGAGCGATATCAAACTGGACTGAACAGGATATAGATGCGGAGCTGCGGGCGCTGGCCGAAAGGCGTGAACTTAAGCTCGGCAAGCTGGCGCAGCCCATGCGGGCCGCCTTGACCGGCAGCAAGACATCGCCGGGAATATTCGAGGTAATCTTCGCCCTGGGCCGCGACGAGGTCGTTGGCCGCCTGGACGATGCAGTCCAACAGTCAGCATTGCGACAGGGCGCCCGCTCCGTTGCATGACACATAACGGTTATCACACCGAACGAAGTGTGAGTTGCCGCTAAGGGCGAACTTGGCGAGTAAGTTCACATTTACCCAATGCCGCGTAGAACCGCGGCCGTTTAGACCGCTACGGAAAGGACGACTTTATGGTTGACGCTGCGACATCCTCAAAACCGCGGACAGTCACCTTTCACGACAGCGAAACCGGCCAATCAGGCGAGTTTCCCGTTATGGAAGGGACGGCTGGCCCACCCGTGGTCGATGTTCGGTCAATGCATGCCCAAACGGGCCTGTTCACGTATGACCCCGGCTACATGGCGACCGGGTCATGCCAAAGTGAGATTACATTCATCGACGGTGATGAAGGCATTCTGCTGCATCGCGGTTACCCGATCGAATCCTTGGCCGAGAATTGCAGCTTTTTGGAAGTCGCCTATCTGCTGTTGTACGGCGAGCTGCCAACCGCCCCGGAGATGAGCAAGTTCGAGAACACCATCACCTACCACACGATGGTGCATGAACAGCTGAACAACTTTTATCGCGGGTTCCGCCGAGATGCGCATCCAATGGCTATTTTGTGCGGCGTGACCGGCGCGCTGTCGGCCTTTTATCACGACAGCACCGATATCAACGATCCCACCCAGCGGATGATCGCCTCGCACAGGCTGATCGCGAAGATGCCGACGATGGCATCGATGGCCTACAAGTATTCCTCCGGTCAGCCATTCGTCTATCCGCGCAACGAGCTGACTTATGCGGAAAATTTTCTGCGCATGACCTTTGCGGTCCCGGCGGAGGATTACGAGGTCAATCCGGTATTGGCCAAGGCCATGGACCGGATCTTCATCCTGCATGCCGATCACGAACAAAACGCGTCGACGTCCACGGTGCGGCTGGCAGGTTCGAGCGGTGCAAACCCGTTCGCGTGCATCGCCGCCGGCATCGCCTCGCTCTGGGGACCGGCCCATGGTGGTGCCAACGAAGCCGTGCTCAAGATGCTGGATGAGATTGGCAGCCGGGAACATGTCGGCGAGTTCATCAAGCGGGCAAAGGACAAGGACGACCCATTCCGGCTGATGGGCTTTGGCCACCGCGTGTACAAAAACTACGACCCACGCGCGACGGTCATGCGCGAAACGTGTCACGAGGTGCTGGACGAGCTGGGGATCGATGATCCGCTGCTCGATCTTGCCATGGATCTGGAAAAGATTGCGCGGGAGGACGAATACTTCGTCGAACGCCAGCTTTATCCCAACGTCGACTTCTACTCCGGCATTATCCTCAAGGCGATCGGGTTCCCGACCTCCATGTTCACCGTGTTGTTCGCCATCGCCCGCACGGTCGGCTGGGTTGCCCAGTGGAACGAGATGATTGAGGATCCGACGCAAAAGATCGGACGCCCCCGTCAGCTCTATACCGGTCCGGCCAAGCGGGAATTCAAACCGCTGATGAGCCGCGGCTGACCAAAAGGCGCCGTCTTTAGGCGGTCTTTCGGCGGGCCGAAGGGGCGGTGATGATCTGAAGAACGGCGTTTGCGGCGGCCTCGCTGGGTTTGAGGCCGTCGGGACGCATCTGTTCGATCGCGCGTTTGCACAGGTCGATCTGTGATGACCGTGCCGTGTCATTGATCATCAGATTGCGCAAGGCGCCGGCGAGTTTCTCGGACCGGCAATCGGCTTGAAGGAATTCCGGGATCGCCGGAAGGTCGAGCACGATATTGATAATGCTCGCATACCGCACGGTCAGCAGCCGCCGCACGATTATGGCCGTCAAAGGGTTCACGCGATAGCCGACGACCATCGGAACCCGGGCCTTCGCCAACTCCAGTGTTACGGTTCCAGAAGCGGCCAACGCCACGGTACTGGCCGCAAAGGCCTCGTTTCTGTGCACGTCGCCTGAAACGACAATCGGCCGCCCCGGCCACGCGGACAGGCCGCCATGCACCAAATCGGATACCGTGCCCACGGTCGGTATGACGACCCGTAGATCGGGCATGACCTCGGTCATGCGTTCGGCCGTGCGCCGGAAAAATGGCATCAGCCGGTTGACCTCCATCGCGCGGCTGCCTGGCAGAATGCAAAGAACCGGTGCATCCGGATCTATGCCCTGCATGACGCGGAACCCGGGGCCATCCGCCTTGATCGCAGGGTCTTCGAGCGCCGGGTGGCCCACGAAATGCGTGTCCAGCCCATGTTCGATGAAGTAAGGCGGCTCGAACGGAAACAGTGTCAGCAGGTGGTCGAACAGCGCTGCGGTCTTCTCGGCCCGTTTCGGTCGCCAGGCCCAGACGGATGGGGCGACATAGTGCACCAATGGTATGCCGGCACCCTGCAGCCGCTTTGCCAGTCGATAGCAGAATCCCGGGGAATCAATCGTTACGACCACGTCTGGTTGGCGCTGCCTGATGTCCGCTTCCGTCTGGGCCAGTCGCTTCAGCAGGTTTGGTATGCGGGGAACCACTTCCAGTAGGCCCATAACGGACAGCTCGGCCATGGGGAAAAGACTCTCGAGCCCCTGCTCGACCATTGTTGTCCCGCCAACGCCGGCAAACGTTACCTGACCTCCGGTCCGGCTCTTTATGGCTGACATAAGACGGCCACCAAGTGCATCGCCGGACGCTTCCCCTGCGACGACGTAAATTGAAGGACCCGTCATGACGCGTTCTTTGGATCACGCGGTTCTTCCTCGAAACCGAGAAAGAACAGGCCATTGTCGTCGCACAGGCTGGTAACCCTTTCGGTATCGACCACCAATGTCGACCCAGCGGCCGCGGCCAGTCCGGCAAGGCCGGCAGCGACAGCCTTTCCCACGGTTACGGAACCTATGGTGGGCAAGTCCAGTCGCCGATCTTGCTGGGGCTTCGGTGCCTTGATCAGGACTGCTCCCGGTCCAGGACGGATGAGACTGGACGATCGTTCGATCATCGCGTCCGTACCCTCGATCGCCTCAACGGCGATGACCACGCCTTGTTGAACGATCGCTGATTGCCCAACATCCAACTCGCCGAGTGTGTACAGGATGGTGCGGCCATGGTTGATATCCGCCAAGGCAGTTTCGCTGGGCTTTGCCTTCGTAGACAGACCAGGTTGCAGAAGCATGTCGGAAAGCAGCGAATTCGCCCCGACGAGCGAAAATCCCTCATCGGCCAGGACATCGGCGATAGCCGACAGCAGCGCATTGTCGCCGAGGGCACGAAAGCCAACTCGGGCCAGAAAAGATGCGGCACGGGCATCGGGGGCGAGCTGTGTGAACGAGGGGCGCCGGATGGGCCCGATCATGCAGATCTCACCCACCCCCTCTTTATGAAGGCGATCGATGACGCTGCCTGCCGCGCCCAGACGGGCCCACATATGCGGTCGCCCGTCGACGGTCTTGGGATCGGTTTGGTTTTCGAAGGCGGCGATAAAAAATGGTCGACCGGTTGCTTCGCAGCGCTCGGCAATCCGAGCAGGAAGGAGACCGCCGCCTGCGAGAATGCCCAGTTTAGTCGTCGGTGCCACCGCGACCGCCGAGCAAGCCCTTAGCGTGGTTCTGGCGGACGAATTCAAGAATCTGCTTGGCCGATTGGTGGCCGCCATACTGTTGTTCCGCCGAATCCAATGCCTCTTCGATGGAAAGATTCGATGTGAATACCGCTTTGTAAACGCCTCTAACAGCTTGGATTTCTTCCCGCCCAACCTCTCTGCGTCGCAGGCCGACAATGTTCACGCCGCGCAGCTCGCCCCGCTCGCCGGCAACCCGCCCGTGCGGGATGACATTTCGTTCAACGCCGGTCATCCCGCCGATAAAGGCGTAGGCGCCGATGGATACGAATTGGTTCACCGCGCTCATCCCGCCGATAATGACATTGTTCTCGATCGTGACATGCCCGGCCAGCAAGACGGCGTTGGCCAGAATTACATTGTCACCGACGATACAGTCATGGGCGATGTGGACGCAGGCCATCAGCAGACACCTGTCACCGACGGCAGTGCGCATGCCGCCGCCTTCTGTGCCCGGGTTCATGGTCACGTATTCGCGGATCATGCAGTCCGAGCCGACTTCAAGTGTCGACGCTTCGCCACGATACTTCAGATCCTGGGGGCGCAGGCCCAGGCAGGCAAAGGGAAAGACCTTGGTTCGGGCGCCAATTTTCGTATGGCCATCGACCACGACATGGGAAACAAGCGAAACGCCGTCGCCCAGTTCAACGTCCGGGCCGACGGTGCAGTACGGACCGATTGTCACGTCAGTGCCGAGCTTTGCGGCCGGATCGACAATCGCGGTCGCGTGGATATCAGACATTGGCCACTCTAACTTGGACGGGGAGACCGGATCGGCTGGGATTATCGATCAACGATCATCGCCGCAAAGGTCGCTTCGGCACAGACTTGGTCGTCAATCCGGGCGACAGCATCGAATTTCCAGACATTGCGTCGGTTCTGCCGCTTCTCGACCGTGATTTTCATTGTATCCCCGGGTGTAACCGGCCGCCTGAAGCGCGCCTGGTCGATAGACATGAAATAGACCAGCTTGTCCGGCGAATCGGATCCGATGGTGCAAATTACCAGGACGGCGGCCGTTTGCGCCATGGACTCGACGATCATCACACCGGGCATTATCGGGTGGCCCGGGAAATGACCCGCGAAAAACGGCTCGTTGATCGTCACGTTCTTTATGCCAACGGCGGATTGATCCGGCTGGATATCCACCACCCGATCGATCAACAGCATCGGATAGCGGTGCGGAATCATATCCATGATCTGGCCGATCGTTACCGCATCGGCCTCCATACCCTGTTCTGTCATCAGGTTTTCTCGGTTTTGGTGTTTGGATCTTGGTTGGATTGGGGGCGCTCTTGCGGGCGTCCCAGTTTGGCCAGGTGAGACATCTGTCGCCAGAAGGCCCGGGCCTGCATTGCCGGGGATCCAAGAACATCGTTACCCGGCGGAACATCGCGCATGACACCGGCTTGCGCACCGACGCGGGCCCCATCGCCGATTTCCAAATGGCCGGCGACCCCAGCCTGGGCGGCCAGAACCGACCATCTGCCCAGCGTCGTACTGCCGGCCACGCCGGCCTGTGCAATAATGACGGCTCCCTGCCCGACCTGAACATTGTGGGCAATCTGAACCAGATTATCGATCATCGCTCCCTTGCCGATCATCGTGTCCGGTCCGGCGCCGCGATCGATGGTTGAGTTGGCGCCAATCTCCACATCGTCATCGATGATGACCCGTCCAAGCTGCGGAACCCTGACATGGCCCGCCGCATCGAAGGCAAAGCCAAATCCGTCCTGGCCGATGCGCACACCGGCATACAGGCGCACGCGCGATCCGATCAGACAGTGCGACAGGCTGGCGTTGGGGCCGATCTCGCAATCTTCGCCGACTTCGACATTTGGCCCGATGACGGCGTTGGGGCCGACCGATGTGCGGGCCCCGATCTTGGCCCCCGCTTCTATGACGGCCCCGGCGGCAATCGCCGCCGAATCGTCGACGACCGCCGTGGTGTGAATGACGGCCGCCGGATGAATGCCCGCAATCGTCCTTGGCTTGGGATAGAAGGCTTGGGCAACCCGGGCATAGCCCATATACGGCTTGTCGCAGATTATCAGTGCTACGCCGTCCGGCGCGGATTCGGCCATTTCCTCTGCCAGAATGCAGGCGCCAGCCTGGGTTTCGGCCAGCTGGTCGGCGTACTTCCGGTTGTCCAGAAAGCTGATGTCGTCCGGACCGGCCATGTCGAGAGCGGCCACATCCGTAATCTCAAGGTCTGGCCGGTCGGTGGCGGTAAGCGTGCCGCCGGCAATTTCGGCCAGGCGCGCGAGAGTTATCGGCCCCTGGCGTTGAAAGAATTTCAGGTCAGTCATGTGGATTATTCCGCTTCAGGCTCGGCTGGCGCTTCGACATCGACTTCGACGGTCGGAAGCCGGCGATTGAGTTCAGCCAGCACATCGGATGTGCGATCAAGATTGCGATTAGACAAGATAATGTCAGCCTTGTTTAGCACGAGGCTGGCACCGGCTTCATCCGCAAACTCGGCAATGATCTCCAGCGCCGTGGACCGGACCAGCGCCATGGACTGGTTCAGCGCTTCATCCAGCCGGGTTCGCTGGAACTGAGCTTCTCGCTGCCGCTCGGTGACTTCCCGCTCGAAATCCCGCCGGCGGTCGACGAACTCCTCTTCGCTGAGGGTTGCGCGCAGTTCCGCCAACTCGCTTTCCATGCCGCGCAACCGCTCTTCCAGCTCCTGGTATTGAGTTTGGTAATTTTGCTGAACGACGCCGACTTGCTCTTGAATTGACGCCGCAGCCAAGGACCGGCGCACCACACCCTGGAAATCAACGACCATGATGACGAGTGGATCCGCCATGGCGGCCGGCGGGGCGTCCTGTGCCTGGCTGGGTGAATTGATGAAGACGTGGGCCAACAGCGCAAGGCAAGTCACGCTAAGGGGCGTCAAGGACGCGAATATCTTGGGAAGGAACCTCCCCATGGCAGGCCTAGAATGTCGCGCCGACGCTGAACCGGAAAACCTCACGCCGATCGAAATCTTCCTTGATCAGGGGAAACCCGAAATCCAATTGCAGGGGGCCGATGGGGGACGCGTAGGAAAGGCCGACGCCAGCCGTCACCCGTAGGGAGTGAGAATCGTCAATCCCCTGCGGACTGTCCAACGTGCCCAAGGTTCCGAAATCTGTGAACGCCCGTCCGCGCAAACCCAATTCCTCCGGCAGGCCAACCGGGAAGGACAGCTCGATCGTCCCCACGGCATAGGTGTTGCCGCCAAGCGCATCATCGGTCGACAGGTCGCGCGGTCCGATCCCCGCTGGCTCAAATCCGCGGAACGTGTTGCCGCCAATGAAGAACCGGTCATTGATCCGGACATCCTCACCCACGCCGACCAAGAAACCGGCCTCGCCGCGAACCGACAGGACGATATTCTCCGTAACCGGCTGATAGTAGGACGCACCGGCGGTCGTCTCGACAAAACGGGTCGACCCCCCAACGCCGGCAAATTCATTGCCGAACCGAAGCAGGAAGCCCTCGGTCGGGTTGACCCTGCTGTCCAGCCGGTCATAGGTCAGTTCGTGATCGATCGAGGATTTGGTCGACGACCCTTCGTCGCGGAAAATGAGCGACGAGGCATCGCTGTCGATGTCGCGGATCGAACGATCTTCGTAAGTGTACCCGACCCGATGGCGCAAATTTTCGCCAAGCGGGTAACCGCTGCGCAGGCCACCGCCGAACACCCGTTCTTCGAACTTGCTGCGCGATGAGTTCTCCCGGACCACACGGAACAGATCGAACCCGGCCTCAAGATCGCGTTCCAGGAAATAGGGTTCGGTAAAACTCAAATCGATCAGCTGGGTGCGGCCGCTGATCGTCGCTCCGACACGAAGATCCTGGCCTTTGCCCAGCAGGTTTCGTTCGCGCACGCTGACATCGCCGATAGGCCCCTCGGTCGTGGAAAAGCCCGTTCCAATGGCAAACTCGCCGGTGCTCTTTTCGGAGACGCGAACCTCGATGACCGACCTGTCGGGGGTCGTGCCCTGAAGCGCCCGGACCTCTACCGACTCGAAAAAGTCGAGATTGCGAATGTTCGTTTCGGATCGTTGCAGCCTGGACCGGTTGAACGGATCGCCTTCAACCAGAAGCATTTCCCGGCGAACGACCCGATCTTCGGTCCGGACGTTGCCGATGATGTCGATCCGTTCGACGAACACACGGCGCCCTTCGCCGATCGAGTAAACGATGTCGAGCGTTTTCTCATCGCGGTTGCGCCGCACCTCGGGGCGCACATCGGCAAAGGCAAATTGCCGGTCCCCGGCCTGGTCAGTCAGCGCGCCGATGGTCTCCTCAACCGCGTCCGCCGAATAGACATCGCCCGAAACCGTCGTAATGGCCGATTGCAGCTCATCAACATCGATGTCCGGCACGCGGCTGATCACCTCGACCTCGCCAAACCGATAGCGTTCGCCCTCCTCCACCGTGAAGGTGATGAAGAAACTCTCGCGTTCCGGGGTCAGCTCGGCGACCGATGAGACGACGCGAAAGTCCGGATAGCCCCTGGCCTGGTAGAAACGGCGCAGCAGCTCCTCATCAAATGCCAACCGGTCCGGGTCATAGGTGTCGTTGGGGTTGAGGATCCGATAAAAGGCGGTTTCCTTCGTCGCCAGCTCCGACCGCAACCTGGCGTCGCTGAATGCGCGGTTGCCGACAAAGCTGATCCGTTCGATGCCCGTGACAGGCCCTTCGTCGATCTCGAAAATCAGATCGACGCGGTTTTGATCCAGGCGCACGACCTTTGGGTCGACCGTGGCGGCAAAGCGCCCATTCCGGCGATAGAGCTCCACCACCCGGGCGACATCGGTCTGCACCCGCGTGCGCGTGTAAACAACCCGCGGTCGAAGCTGCACCTCGGCCAAAAGAACTTCATCGGCCAGCCGCGAGTTTCCTTCAAAGGAAATGCGGTTGATAATGGGGTTTTCTACGACGCCCACGATCAGCGAGTCGCCTTCGCGGGACAGGGTAATGTCGGCGAACAATCCGGTGCGGAACAGGCGCTTGATCGTCTCATCCAGCGCCGACTGATCGAACGCATCACCGGCCCGCACAGTCATATAGGACAGAATCGTGGTCTCATCGATCCGCTGATTGCCTTCGATCACGACCTGATCGATGGGGCCAGCCTGTTGGGCCAGGGACGAATCGAGCGTGCCCGCCGACTGGGCAAAGGCGGATTTGGGTGCTGAGAAGTCGACAAATGCGGCGGATGCCGCAATCAGGACAGCCGCCAAAACGCCAATGGGGCCAAGGGTTCGAAACAAACTTTCCCCCGTAAACAGGCCCGGATCATCAGGAAAACAGGCCGCGGATGTAATCCAGAACGTTGAGTTGATCCAAGTCGTTCCAGGTGGTGAAAACCACAAGCGTTAATACCAAAGCCAACCCTATGCGAAAACCGATTTCCTGTGCCCGGTCGTTAAGGGGCCGGCCGCGAAGCGCCTCGACAGCATAAAACATCAGGTGCCCGCCATCGAGCATGGGAACGGGAAACAGGTTTATGAGGCCAAGATTGATCGACAGAATGGCGATAAACCACAAAAGCGGCGTCACGCCGGCCTGGGCCACATTGCCGGACATCTGCGCAATGCGGATGGGGCCGCCCAATTCCTCCGTGCCGCGCGCGCCGGTGATCATCTCAGCAACGGCGCCAAGGGTCAGCCAGGCGATGGAGAACGTTTCCTCGGTCGCATGACCGATCGCCGCAAAGGGGCGCATCGGTTCGGTCAAGGCACCCACGCCGATCCGGCGGATTTGAACGGTCGAACCGTCCGTTGCCTCAACATCGACCAGTTCGGGGGTCAACTCAAACGTCTGTTCGGTGCCGGCGCGCACGATCGTCAGGGTCAACGCACCCGGTTCGGCCGATTGAATGGCGGACGGCAGCTCGACAAACCGGGATATCTCACGATCGCCGACATGGGTGATCGTGTCCTGCGGTTGGATGCCGGCCTGTTCGGCCGGGCTGCCCGGCTGAACGGTCCCGACCACGGCGGTTGGGAATGGATGGCCATAGCTGGCGAAAAGGACAGCCAGCAGCAGCACGGCAAACAGGAAGTTGGCGGCAGGACCGGCGAAGACGATGGCTGCGCGCTGGCCAACCGACTTTTCATGAAAGGAAACCGAGCGTTCCTGCTCGGACATCGCATTTGCATCGGTTTGGGTTGACGAAGTTGCGTCCGCATCCCCGAAAAAGCGCACATATCCGCCAAGCGGAATGGCACTGAGGCGCCAGCGCGTCCCCGCCTTGTCCGTGCGGCCGAACAGTTCCGGCCCGAAACCGACAGAAAAGACCTCGACGCGGACGTTGTTCCAGCGCGCGACGATGTAGTGGCCCCATTCATGGACGAAGACCAATACCGTCAAAACGATAAGGAAGGGAATGAAGTAGCCGCCGAAGATGTCCATTTATGGTGCCGATTGTTTGATGGGGTCACGCGTCAAAACGCGAATGCTCCGTAAGTGATTGGGCCACACGCCGCGCCTCTCCATCGAGGGCGAAGACGGAGTCTAAGTCGCTGAGTTCATGGCGATCAACCGTAGAGAGTGTTGATTCTACCAATGCGGGAATATCCATAAACCCGATGCGACCCTCCAGAAAGGCTGCCACGGCGACCTCATTGGCCGCATTCAAAACGGCGGGAGCGCCGTTTTGCGCTTGCAGGGCCGCACGGGCCAACCCAAGGCTGGGAAACCGGTTTGTATCCGGTGCCTCGAAGCTCAGCTGTCCAATGCTTGCCAGATCCAGCCGCGGATTGTCCGTTGTCTGACGGCTCGGGTATGCCAGCGCGTGGGCGATCGGGATGCGCATGTCGGGGCAGCCAAGTTGTGCCAGCACGGACCCGTCGGAATAGGCGACAAGCGAATGGATGATCGATTGCGGGTGGACCACCACGTCGATCGCCGGTTCCGGCATGTCGAACAGGTAATGCGCTTCGATGATCTCCAGCCCCTTGTTCATCATCGTGGCGGAGTCGATGGAAATCTTGACCCCCATATCCCAGGTTGGATGGGACAGGGCGTCCTCCGGGCCCACCGTTCGCATGTGGTCCAGACTGGCCGTTCGAAACGGCCCGCCCGAGGCGGTCAGGATAATCTTTTCCACTGCTTGACGGCCGGAACCGTCCAGGACCTGGAAAATCGCATTATGCTCTGAATCGATCGGCAGAATGAGCGCTTGGGACTGTGCCGCGCAGCGCATGAACAACTCACCCGCGCACACGATGCACTCTTTGTTGGCCAGCGCCAGAGCTGAGCCTGATCGTAGCGCCGCCAGACAGGGTGCAAGACCGGCGGAACCGACGATCCCGCCGACGACGATGTCAACGGGGCGGGTTGCCGCTTCGATCATCGCCTCTTCACCGGCCGCGGCTTCGATGTCCGTTCCGGCCAATTGATCCTGCAGCTCTCGGTAGCGTGCCGGATCGGCCACAACCGCCAGCGACGCATTTACCTCCCGGGCGATCCTCGCCAGTTTCTCGACATTCGAATGGGCCGTCACCACCTCTGCCTGATACCGGCCGTTCGACTGACGGACTAAGTCCAGTGTGGACGAGCCGATGGATCCGGTCGCACCAAGCACGCTCACGCGGCGTTCATCTGACACCGGCAGTCGAGCCACGGATGTCTCTTGTACGGCTTGGGCCGGTATCGCGCTCATGACCGGGTCTGCTCCGTCAGAAAGACGACGGCACAAAGAAGCATGGCCGCCGGCATCAATCCATCAATCCGATCGAGGACACCACCGTGACCGGGGATCAAACGACCGCTATCGCCGGCACCGCTCCGCCGTTTGATGAACGATTCCAGCAGATCGCCCATCTGAGCCGTTAGGGCCAGCGCAACAGCCAGCACCGCAATCGAGGTCGACCCCCAGAGGCCGAATGCCGAAACGACCACAAGGGATGCCCCCACCGCCGCAAGGATACCGCCTATCAGGCCGGCCCATGTTTTGCTCGGACTTATCGCGGGCGCGAGCTTTGGTCCACCGATGGTTCGACCCGCAACATAGGCGCCGATATCGGTTGCCCAAACCACCGCGCAAAGCAGCAGGCTCCAAGCCAATCCGTTTTCCGCGTGTAGGCGCAACCCAAGCATCGCTACCAACGCCAATGCCATATAGGCCACCCCGGTACCGGTGAGAATTGGCCGGCTATCGCGGCGCAGATTTGCGACAATGACGACCGCTATTCCTCCGAAAACCGCAAGGGCAATTGCAGCGCCCAGCTTAACGAACCCCGCGGCGAATATGATGACAAGCAGGGAAATCGACGGCCACCAAAGCTCGGTCAGTTGGCCTTCCCGGTTCATCAGGTTGGCCCATTCATACCCGGCCAGCCCGCCAATGGCGGCAAGGGCAATAATGAAGGGCACTCCGCCGTACCAGATGGCGGCCAATGCCAGCGGGACCAGAACCAGCGTGGACGCGACCCGGAGGGTCAAACTGTCCGATTTGTCAGCTGCTGGCGACGGCACCGTATCGCCGGTCGCGCCGGTGAAATTCTGAGATGGCGGCCAGTAAATCGTCCTTGCCAAAATCTGGCCATAGCGTATCGACAAAGACGAATTCGGTGTAGGCCGCTTGCCAAAGCAAGAAGTTGCTGATGCGCTGTTCACCGCTGGTTCGGATCAGCAGATCTGGATCTGGCAGGTCTGAGGTAAACAGCGCCGAACCCAACCGTTCCTCCGTCACGTCTTGTGGTCTTAGCCGGCCAGCCGCGACTTCTTCGGCGAGTTTTTGCGCGGCGCAGGTTATTTCCTGCCGGGAGCCATAGCTCAAGGCAATTGTCAGATGCAGCGCTGTATTCTCGCTGGTCAGCCGTTCCGCATTCTCGATCAGCGCGACAATTTCCGTACTTAGCCGGCTGCGATCGCCGATCACGCGAAGCCGTATGTTGCGCTCATGCAAATCGACCACTTCGCTCGAAAGATAGTAGCGCAACAGGCGCATCAGCTCGCCGACTTCCTCTTCCGGCCTAGTCCAGTTCTCTGAGGAAAATCCGAACAGCGTCAGGTAGGTGACGCCGATATCGCCACATGTCTCAATGACGCGGCGGACGGTTTCGACCCCTTTCCTATGTCCGAAGGTGCGGGGCATATGTCGGCGGCGTGCCCAACGTCCGTTGCCATCCATAATGATGGCAACGTGGGTCGGAGGGTTGGATTGAAGTTGGCTCACTTAGGCTCGCTCGATAAGGAAGGGACTGTTACGGCCGTTTTGATGTGGATAAGCCTAGACCTGCATGATTTCGGCTTCTTTGGCCGAGACTATTTCGTCGACCTGCTCAACATGTTCATCGGTCAGTTTTTGAATGCGGTCATGCAGGGTCTTGTGCTCGTCCTGCGAAATCTCGCTGTCTTTTTCCTGCTTTTTGATTGTGTCCATGCCGTCGCGGCGCACGTTGCGGATCGCCACTCGCGCCTGCTCCGCATACTTACCGGCAACTTTGACCAACTCGCGGCGACGTTCCTCGTTCAATTCCGGGATCGGGATCCGGATCAGATTTCCCTCGGTTTGCGGATTTAGTCCCAGGTCCGATTCACGAATGGCCTTTTCAACAGACTTGGTGGCGGACGAATCCCAAACGGAAACGGTCAACATCCGCGGTTCGGGAACACTGACGGTGCCGACCTGGTTGAGCGGCATGGACTGGCCGTAGACCTCCACGGAAATTGGGTCTAGCAGCCCCGGCGATGCGCGGCCCGTCCGCAATCCTCCCAGTTCGCGCCGAAGGGCTTCCAGCGCTCCATCCATGCGTTTGGCGATTGAATTCAGGCTGGCGTCTACCATGGTTCTGGCTCTTCTGCTTCTTCGGTTTGGCGTCTAAAGAGTTGCAGACGATACTCCGGCCGCCGCTCGCGTCACACTCGTTTTATGGCGCGAACGTTACACAGATACCAATCAGCTGGCTTCGTCGATAATCGTGAACGTCCCCTGCCCGGCGACAAGCTCCGCAAACGCGCCGGGACGATGGATGGAAAAGACCAAAATTGGAATGGCATTCTCGCGAGCCAGCGAGATGGCGGAATGATCCATCACACGAAGGTCGCGCGACAGCACGTCCAAATAGCTGAGCCGGTCGATGCGAATTGCATTGGCGTTTTTCTTTGGATCGGAATCGTAGACGCCATCGACCTGCGTACCCTTCAGCAGAGCATCGCAATTCATTTCCGAGGCGCGAAGGGCGGCGGCCGTGTCCGTCGTGAAAAACGGATTGCCGGTGCCGGCGGCGAAGATAACGATGCGGCCTTTTTCCATGTGCCGGATGGCGCGCCTGCGCACATACGGCTCACATACCGTCTGCATCGGAATGGCCGAAACCACCCGCGTATGCAGGCCGACCTTCTCGCAAGCGTTTTGCAGGGCCAGCGCGTTAATGACCGTGGCCAGCATGCCCATATAGTCGGCCGAGGCCCGCTCCATACCGGCCGCCGCGCCGCTGACCCCGCGGAAGATGTTGCCGCCGCCGACCACGAGACAGATCTCGGTGCCAAGGGCGCTGACTTGGGCGACCTCGCTGGCAATTCGGTCAACGACAGCCGGTTCGATTCCGTAGTCCCCTCCCCCCATAAGCGCTTCGCCAGACAGCTTGAGCAGCACGCGGCGATACTTTGAGGACGGCGCCATGGGGACCTCTGGATAATTGGGCGGGGAATGAAAGTCGCTAGCTGATAAACCTTGGTTCGTCAGCCTGCAAGCGTGGCGGCCACCTCGCTGGCGAAATCGCTTTCTTCCTTGTCGACCCCCTCGCCCAGGCTGAAACGGACAAAGCCGGTAATCGAGATCGGCGACCCAAGTTCCTTGGCTTTGGCTTCAACGACTTTCTTGACGCTGTTTTCGCCGTCAATCACCCACGTCTGCTCGTTCAGGACGACCTCCTGATAGAACTTGCGAAGGCGGCCTTCGACCATCTTGGCGATGATCTCTTCAGGCTTGCCACTGGCGCGGGCCTGGTCGGAAAGCACGGATCGTTCGCGTTCGACCAGTTGCTGATCCAGGTCGTCGACAGAAACCGATTCGGGGCGCGCCGCGGCAATATGCATGGCGATTTGCTTGCCCAGCGCAGTCAACTCACCTGCATCGGCCGCAGACGACAGCCCGACGATGACGCCGATCCGCCCAAGCCCCTCGGCTGCCGCCGTGTGCACATATCCAGCCACGACCCCTTGATCGACGGACAAGGCGGCGGAACGGCGCAGGGTCATGTTCTCGCCGATTGTGGCAATCAGATCATTCAGCGAGTCCGAAACGGATTTGCCTGAACTCGGCAGAGTTTGCTTTGCCAGGGCCTCGACGTCGCCATCGCCCAGAGCCAGCTTGCTGACTTCAGCAACGAAGGCTTGAAACTGGTCATTACGGGCTACGAAGTCTGTCTCACTGTTGACTTCGACGACCGCACCGGCCGTCCCGTTGAGAGCAAGACCGACCAATCCTTCTGCCGCCGTCCGGCCCGACTTTTTCTGAGCCGCGGCGAGCCCCTTCTTACGCAGCCAGTCTACCGCCGCATCAAGATCGCCATCGGTTTCACCCAGGGCTTTCTTGCAGTCCATCATGCCGGCGCCGGTCTTTTCGCGAAGTTCTTTGACCAGGGCAGCGGTTATCGTCGCCATATCTTGCTCTCCAGATCTCTCAGGCGGATTGGGCGCGCCGTTTACGCACAGTTGGTTTAGGCAGCGCTCTCTTTGACGTTGTCGTCCTCAGGCTTTGCGTCCTCAGCCTTTGCATCCTCTGATGCGTCGTCCTTGCTCTCGGCTGCAGGTACGTCGGCTGTGGACTCGTCGGCCGCAGGGGTTTCTTCAGCCGCGGCTTCGTCAGCAGGGGCGTCTTCAGCGGCCGGTTGCTCAGCGGCTTCCTCACCCGTTGCTTCAGCCGTCTCCTGGCTTTCGCCTTCGGCGGCTGCTTCAGGTTGCGGCTCTTCCGATTCACCGATGTCGGCACCGGAAGCCATCAGTTCAGCCTGGATACCTTCAAGAACGGACTGGGCAACCAGTTCGCAATACAACTCGATGGCGCGCAGGGCATCATCATTGCCGGGAACCGGGAAGGTGACGCCTTCGGGGTCCGAATTCGTGTCGATCACGGCGACGGTCGGAATGTTGAGTTTGACCGCTTCCTGAACGGCGATCGATTCCTTGTTCGTATCGATGATGAACAGAATATCCGGCAGGCCGCCCATGTCGCGGATACCGCCCAGGGCGCGCTCGAGTTTGTCGCGCTCTCGGGTCAGGTTCAGCAGCTCTTTCTTCGTGAAGCCCGACGTGTCGCCTGAAAGCTGCTCATCCATCTGCTTCAGGCGCTTGATCGACTGGGAAATGGTCTTCCAGTTCGTCAGCATGCCGCCAAGCCAGCGGTGATCGACATAGTACTGTCCGCAACGTTTTGCCGCGTCGCGGATCTTCTCAGCCGCCTGGCGCTTGGTTCCGACGAACAGGACGCGGCCATTGCCGGCGACCGTCTGGCGCACGGCGTCCAGCGCCCGGTGCAGCATCGGGACGGTCTGCTCTAGGTCGATGATGTGGGTGTTGTTGCGAACGCCAAAGATGAACGGGGCCATCTTCGGGTTCCAGCGGCGTGTGTGGTGACCAAAGTGGACGCCGGCTTCGAGCAGCTGGCGCATAGTAAAGGTCGGCATAACCATGATGCGTTCTTCCTTTTCCGGTTTGTCCGCCGCGGGCAAGTGCCCCGCCCCTTTTGGGGGGAGACCGGATCGATCGACGCTCCCCGTCGACCGTGCACCCGCGTGTGAAGTTGCCTAAGCGAGCGGGCTCTTACGCCATCCGCTCAGGGATTGCAAGCAAAGGCCGTAAGCATTTATTGCGATTGGCGTTCAGACAGCCAGGCGACACCGGGAAGTCCCTTCAATGCCGCCTGCCCCTTCGGGCTGATTTTATAGCGTTTGGGCAGCTCGACGATCGCATGTCGGCCGTTCGCCACGGGGATGTGAAGCACGATCTGCCCGCCACCCTTGCCGATCCGTTCTAGAACCGATTGCAGGGTTTGGGGCTGGAAATTCTCCTGGACATGAATGTCCAGGGTGGACCCGATTTCCGCGTATGCGACGTCCAGGTCGCGCGCGTCGGCGACGCTGACGCGCAGATTATTGTCCTGGATTCGCGCCTCCAGCCCCATGACGACCTTCGAGCCCGGCTCCGCCACCGGGCGGACGAGGGGAAGCTGCTCCTCGAAGACATTGACCTCAAGACTGCCGGACGGGTCGGAAATGACGGCAAAGGACATCCGCTTGCCCTGGCGGGTCATTTGTTCCCGCCAGCCGGTGACGACGCAGGCCACCCGTGCCTTTTCCCTGCCCTGGCCGAAATACTCCTGCGCTTTATCCAGGGAATGACACCCAAGCCGGCCCAGATCGTATGCATCGATCGGGTGACTGGTCAGATAGAACCCAATGGCGTCCAACTCGCGTCGATGCTGTTCTTCCATCGACCAGTCTTCGGCGCTCACCAGGCGGGGCCGGTCGGCCGCGGAACTAGCGCCGGCAAACATGCTGGTTTGACCGGACGCCTTCTCATGCGCGGCATTTTGCGCATACCGCAAAAGCAATTCGAGATTGCGGTCCACCAGGGCGCGGCTCGATTGCAGTGAATCGAACGCGCCGGCCGCCGCCAGGTGCTCGAGCTGGCGTTTGTTCAGGACGCGCACATCGACCCGTTCGGCAAACTCGAACAGGTCTTTGAAGGGGCCATTGGCCTCCCGTTCCCGCACGACGGCATGCATGGCATCCAGACCAACCCCCTTGATCGCCCCGAGGGCATAGCGGATGCTGCGCTTCTCCTCACCGTCGCCGCTCTTGCTGGCTTCCACCGCAAAATTCGCGTGAGAGTGATTGATGTCCGGCGGCAACAGCGGGATGGCCATGCGGCGCACTTCCTGACGGTAGACGTCCAGCTTGTCGGTATTCCCCTGATCGAGCGTCATGGAGGCGGCGAAAAACTCGACCGGGTGGTTGGCCTTCAAATAGGCCGTTTGGTAAGCGACCAGGGCATAGGCGGCGGCATGGGATTTGTTAAAGCCGTAGCCGGCGAACTTGTCGACCTGATCGAAAATACCCGAGGCCTGGCTGGCCGAAACGCCATTGGCTTTGGCGCCGTCGATGAAGCTTTGCTTCTGGGCGGCCATCTCCTCCTTGATCTTCTTGCCCATGGCGCGGCGCAGCAGGTCGGCCTGACCGAGCGAATAGTTGGCCAGCACCTGGGCCACCTGCATGACCTGTTCCTGGTAGATCATGATCCCGAAGGTTTCTTTCAGGATCGGCTCCAACAGGGGGTGAAGATAGTCTGGCTGCTTTCTACCCTGTTTGGTCTCGATATAGAGGGGGATATTCTCCATCGGGCCCGGCCGGTAGAGCGAGACCAGGGCGATGATATCTTCGAACCGGTTAGGTTTCAGTCTGCGCAGCACATCCCGCATGCCGGCCCCCTCCAACTGGAAGACGCCGGTCGTTTGCGCGCGGCCCATCAACTCATACGCGGCCCTGTTGTCCAAGGGGATTTGGTCGATATCGAGGTCTTGTCCCGTGGCCCGGACCAGCTCGACCGCCTTGTCGATCACCGTGAGTGTTTTCAGGCCCAGAAAGTCGAACTTCACCAAGCCGGCCTGTTCGACATACTTCATGTTGAACTGGGTGGCCGGCATGTCGGAGCGCGGGTCGCGATACAGAGGCACAAGATCCGTCAACGGACGGTCTGCGATCACGACGCCGGCCGCGTGTGTCGAGGCCTGGCGGTTCAGCCCTTCTAGCTGAAGGGCGATGTCGAACAGCGCCCGGTAGCGGTCATTGGCCCGGAAGTCGCGCAGCTCGGGCACAAGATCAAGCGATTGCGCCAGGGTTTTGGGGTCGGCCGGGTTGTTGGGAACCAGCCGTGCCACCTTGTCCACTTCGTTGTAGCCGAGCTGAAGGACACGGCCGACATCGCGCAACACGGCCCGGGCCTGAAGCGTACCGAAGGTGATGATCTGCGCCACGTGATCGGCGCCGTAGCGCTGACAGACATAGGATATGACCTCGTCGCGCCGGTCCTGACAGAAATCGACGTCGAAATCCGGCATCGAGACACGTTCAGGGTTCAGGAACCGCTCGAACAGCAATCCCAGGCGGATCGGATCGAGACCGGTGATCCCCAAGGCCCAGGCGACAACGGATCCCGCGCCGGACCCGCGCCCGGGCCCGACCGGTATTCCCTTGTCCTTCGCCCACCGGATGAAATCCGAAACGATCAGGAAATAACCAGGATAGCCCATCTGTTTGATGATGGAGAGTTCGGTCTGCAGCCGCTCATAGTAGGGCTTCTCCGCCTGCGGGCGCTCATCCCCTGCCAGGTCGCGCCATTCTGGAAGGACCGCCAACCGGCCGGAAAGCCCCTCCATCGCCTGCGCTTCCAGCTCATCCGCCTCCGACCGGCCCTGCTCGGTGGGATAGGCCGGCAAGATCGGAGCGCGCACCTGCGGCATATAATGGCAGCGCTGGGCGATCGCGAGCGTGTTGCTAATGGCTTCCGGAATATCGGCGAACAGCTTCGCCATCGCCTCGGGCGGTTTGAGCCAGTGTTCGGGCGTTTCCCGCCGGCGATTCTGTTCGCGGATATATGACCCGCCGGCGATACACAGCAGCGCATCGTGTGCTTCGTGGGCCTCGGCGGTCAGGAAGTAAGCGTCGTTTGTCGCCACCAGCGGCAGGTCGTGGTCATGGGCCAGATCGATGAAGGCCGGCTCCAACCGCTCTTCGATTGCCAGATCGTGGCGCATCAGCTCGACATAAAGCCGGTCGTCAAACGCCGTCCTCAGTCTTCCCAGAGCCGCTGCCGCCTGGTCCTGCCGGCCCGCGGCCAGCAATTGTCCGACCGGACCGCCGACACCGCCCGTCAAGGCGATGACTCCCTCCGTGCGCTGATCCAGATCCTCCCAGTTGAGCGACGGTTCGGCCCCGGAATCACTCGCAAGGTAGGCCCGGGACGTGAGAGCCATCAGGTTGCGATAGCCCTCCTCCGACTGGGCCAGCAGCACGACCCTGTCAATTTCAGGCCGGACGACGGGCCCCGATCGGCTGGTGCGCCATTCTTCAGGACGCAGGAGTGGGGTAACCATGCCGACAATCGGCTGCACACCGGCTTTGGCCGCGGCCAGCGAGAACTCAAGCGCCCCGAACAGATTGCCCGTATCGGTGATGGCGGCGGCCGGCATGGCCTGCGCGGCGCAGGCTTCGACAAGCGCCTTCACCTTGATCGCGCCTTCCAGCAACGAATAGGCGCTGTGAACCCTTAAATGAACGAACTGGGCGTGCGACATGATCCTCGACGATTCGCTGGCCTGGCAATCAGACCAGTGTAACGCCCAGGTAGGTCAGGCGCCCTTGAATTCGAGACGCCGCGCGTGGAGAACGGGTTCGGTATAGCCAGACGGCTGAACCCGGCCTTCGAAAACAAGGTCGCAAGCCGCCTTGAAAGCCGCGCCGTCGAAGGACGGCGCCATCGGGCGGTAGGCCGGATCGCCTTCATTCTGACGGTCGACTACCGCGGCCATCCGTTTCATGACCTCCATCACCTGATCGCGCGACACCACACCGTGGTGCAGCCAGTTGGCCAGGTGTTGGGAGGAAATCCGGCAGGTCGCCCGGTCTTCCATCAGGCCGACATCGTTGATGTCCGGCACCTTGGAACAGCCGACACCGTGGTCGATCCAGCGCACGACGTAACCGAGAATGCCCTGGGCATTGTTTTCGATCTCAGCCGTCACTTCCTCATCGGACCAATTCGGACGGTCCGCCAGGGGAATGGTGAGGATATCATCCAGCGAGGCGCGGCCGCGGCCGGCCAATTCAGCCTGCCTGGCCTTGACGTCGACTTGGTGATAGTGCGTCGCATGCAGGGTCGCTGCCGTTGGCGATGGGACCCAGGCGCAATTGGCCCCTGCCATCGGGTGACCGATCTTTTGGTCCAGCATATCGGCCATCAGATCCGGCATGGCCCACATGCCTTTGCCGATCTGCGCCCTGCCCCGCAACCCGCAGGCCAGGCCCATATCGACGTTCCAGTCCTCATAGGCCTTGATCCAGGGTTGGGCCTTCATGTCGGCCTTGCGGATCATGGGACCGGCTTCCATGGAGGTGTGGATTTCGTCGCCCGTGCGGTCCAGAAAACCGGTGTTGATGAAGGCGACGCGCGCCTTTGCCGCCCGAATGCACTCCTTGAGGTTGACGGTCGTCCGCCGTTCCTCATCCATGATGCCGATCTTGACGGTGTTCGGCGCCAGGCCAAGCACCTCCTCGACCCGGCTGAAGATCGCGTCGGTGAACGCGACCTCGTCCGGTCCATGCATCTTGGGCTTAACCACGTAGATGGACCCAGCGCGGGAATTGCCCCGCCCTTCCTGCGCCAGATCGTGCATCGCGATCAGCGAGGTGACCATCGCGTCCATCAGCCCTTCGGGCACCTCCCGCCCGCCGCCATGCAGGATGGCCGGGTTGGTCATCAGGTGTCCGACATTGCGCACCAGCATCAGCGAGCGGCCTGCCAGCGTCATGGACCCGCCATCCGGGCTGGAATAGCCCCGGTCGGGGTTCAGGCGGCGGGTGAACGTCTTGCCGCCTTTGGTGACCTCCTCGGTCAGATCGCCCTTCATCAGCCCGAGCCAGTTGCGGTAGGCGATGACCTTGTCTTCGGCATCGACCGCCGCGACCGAATCCTCGCAATCCATGATGGTCGAGATGGCGGATTCGAGAAGGATGTCGGCGACGCCGGCCCCATCGGCGCTGCCGATCGGATGCGCCCGGTCGACCGACAACTCCAAATGTAGGGCGTTGTTACGCAGCAATACAGCCGACGGTTCCGCCGCCGTGCCGTTGTAACCGGCAAAGCGATCGGGATCGGCGAGACCGGTGGACGTCCCATCGGCCAATTCTGCCGAGAGCTGGCCGTCCACAACCGTGTATGCCGCGACATCGGAATGGGAGCCGCTTTGCAGGGGCGCGGTCTTGTCGAGGAACTGTTTTGCCCAAGCGATCACCCGCGCGCCCCGCTCGGGGTCGTAGCCGCCGCCGGTCGGGCTGTCGCCCAGCGCATCCGTGCCATAGAGCGCGTCGTAAAGGGATCCCCACCGCGCGTTCGCCGCGTTCAGGGCATAGCGCGCGTTCATCACGGGAACGACCAGCTGAGCGCCCGGAATATCGGCGATCTCAGGGTCGACATTCGCCGTTTCGATGGAAAAATCGGGACCTTCCGCCACCAGGTAACCGATCTCACCCAGAAAGGACCTATAGGCTGCGGCGTCGAAGGGCTGGCCCTTCCGCTCGACGTGCCAGGCATCGATGCGGTTCTGCAACTCGTCCCGCTTGGCCAACAGGGCGCCGTTACGCGGCGCCATATCGGCGATCAGCGCGGACAAACCACCCCAAAACTTGTCGGGAGCAATCCCGGTGCCTGGCAGGGCTTCATCGTTGATAAAGGCATGAAGCCGGGAATCGACTTGAAGGCCGCTTACTTCGACTCGGTTCGACATCGTCAGTCCTGTTTTCGCTTGTCCGTGTGGAGCGGTTTTCTAGGCGGATTGGGCGGGATGGGAATAATCGACAACCCGGTGGTCGGACAACAACAACATGCGGTCCATGCGCCTTGCCAGCTCCAAATTGTGCGTGGCAATCAAGGCGGCAACACCCTGGCGCCGGACAAGGTCCAATAACAGCGAGAAAACATGTTCGGCCGTGTTTTCGTCGAGATTGCCGGTCGGCTCGTCCGCCAGCAGGATATGCGGATCGTTGGCAAGCGCCCGGGCTACGGCCACCCTTTGCTGCTCTCCGCCGGACAGTTCCGCCGGTCGGTGGCGTACCCGTTCGCCCAGACTGACCGCGGCAAGCAACTCCGTGGCCTTCTCACGCATCTTCTTTTTCGAGCCTCCGGCAATAAGCTGGGGCATCACGACATTTTCCAGGGCGGTGAATTCGGGCAGCAGATGGTGGGCCTGATAGACAAACCCGATTGTCTGCCGTCTGGTGGCGGTGCGCTCATGATCGGACAGGTTGGCGCATTCACGGCCCATGATCCGAATGGTGCCCGCTTGCGGACGTTCCAATAGCCCGGCCGCATGAAGCAGCGTCGATTTTCCCGCGCCGCTAGGACCCACCAGCGCAACAATCTCGCCCGGCTCGATGCGCAGGGAAACGCCGGACAAAACCTCGATGGTGCTGCGCCCCTGCCGGTAGGTGCGGACCAGCCCGTCGATCGCCAGGGCAGCGTCGGCTGAATTCGCCATCGCGGGGGTCGGTCCGTCAGCCATATCGCAGGGCTTCGACCGGGTCGAGCCGGGCGGCGCGCCAGGAGGGGTAGATGGTCGCCAGCAGCGAAAGCCCGATTGCCATGACCGTAACGGCGACGACCTCGACCCACTCGATATGGGCAGGAAGCTGGCTGAGGAAATAGATCTCGGCGTCGAACAGGCGTGTGCCGGTAAGCCCTTCGAGCCAGGCACGGATGGATTCGATGTTCGAGGCGAAGGCAACGCCCAGGATGAGGCCGGCCACGGTCCCGACGATTCCGATCGACGCGCCGGTCAGCAGGAAGATGCGTAGGATCATGCCTCGGGTGGCACCCATCGTGCGCAGAATCGCGACGTCGGCAGACTTATCCTTCACCAGCATCACCAGCCCGGAGATAATGTTGAAGGCCGCGACAATGATGATCAGCGTCAGGATCAGGAACATCACGTTCCGTTCAACCCGCAGGGCGGTGAAGAAACTGGCGTTGGCCTGCTGCCAGTCCCACAGGCGGCCGCTTCCCAGGACCAATGGTTCCAGCTTGCGCTTGGCGGCGCCAAGACTGTCCGGATTGTCGAGAAAGATCTCCAGTGCAGTAATCTGATCGGGCAGCCGGAAGAAGCGCTGCGCCGTTTCAATAGGCATGTAAACGAAGCCACTGTCATATTCGAACATGCCGACTTCGAATATGGCCGCGATCTCATACCCGCGCATGCGGGGGATCGTCCCGAAGGCGGTCACGCTGCCTTCCGGCGCGATAAGCGTCAGCTGATCGCCAACGCCAACGCCAAGCCGCTGGGCCATGCGCCGGCCAATGGCGATGACATCTTGGCGATCGAAACTGTCATCGCCCAGCATGGCAAGGTTTTCCCGCACCGCTGGGCGCTGGACAAAGTAGGCCGGATCCACGCCGCGAACCGCCGCGCCCGTTGCCGCGCCTTGGTGACTGACAAGAGCCTGCCCTTCGATGACCGGCGTGACGGTCACCACGCCATCGATTTCCGAGATTGCCGCTCTCAACGGCGTGTCGTCCGGAAGACCGCCAGCAAGCCCGTAGACGCTGACATGGCCGTTCAGACCCAGAATTCTCGCGACCAGCTCGATACGAAAGCCGTTCATCACCGCCATGACGATGATCAGCGTCGCAACACCCAGCGCAATCCCGAGAAAGGAAAAACCGGCAATGACGGAAATAAACCCCTCGCGCCGTCGGGCGCGCAGATATCGCAAGGCAACCAGTCGTTCAAAGGGCGCGAACATGCCTGTCCAATTGGCGGTTGACGGGACTTTTGGGCGCGAGCAATGCCGGCCAATATTGGCCGTGTTGCGGCAGACGGGCTAGGCCGCCAGCCGCCCAACGACTTGGTCGACGGGAATGTCTTGCCGTTCGCCGGAGTCGCGGCGCTTCAACTCGACGTTCCCGTGTGCCAGACCACGCGGCCCAACGATGATCTGCCACGGGGTGCCGATCAAATCCATTTCAGCAAATTTGGCGCCTGGCCGCTCCCCGCGGTCGTCGTGAAGCACGGTCATACCGGCATTACTGAGTTGTTCCTTTAGGGATGCCACGGTTGAGGCGCAGGTCGGATCGTCGGGCTTCAAGTCGATGATGCCAACGTCATAGGGCGCGACCGAGTCAGGCCAGATGATCCCGTTATCGTCATGGCTCGCTTCGATCACCGCCGCGACCAGACGGGAAACACCGACTCCATAGGAACCCATCTCGACGGGAACCAGATTGCCGTCCGCATCGGCGACACGCGCACCCATCGGGTCGGAATATTTGGACCCGAAATAGAAGATGTGGCCAACTTCGATACCACGGCGCTTGATCAGCTTTTCCGCCGGCACGGGGCAGTTGGCCGGGTCATGCATTTCATCGGCCGTCGCGTAGAAGCCAGACCATTGATCGACGATCGCGGCGCAATCTTCGTCCGGAGCGATCAGTCTGTTGGAGAAATCGGCCTCGAACAGCCCCGCATCGCAGAACAACTCACTCTCGCCGGTATCGGCCAATACATGGAACTCGTGGCTCAGATCCCCGCCGATGGGACCGGTGTCCGCGCGTACCGGAACCGATTGCAGGCCAAGCCGGCGGAAGGTGTTCAGGTAGCAGCAGAACATCGCGTTGTAGGATGCCTTGGCCGACTCGTAGTCGATGTCGAAGCTGTAGGCGTCCTTCATCAGGAACTCGCGCCCGCGCATCACGCCGAAGCGGGGCCGAACCTCGTCCCGAAACTTCCACTGAATGTGATAGAGCCGCATGGGAAGCTGGCGATAGCTTTTCACGCTCGACCGAAAGATGTCGGTCACCATTTCCTCATTCGTCGGTCCGAACAGCATGTCACGGTCGTGGCGGTCGGTGATGCGCAGCATCTCGCGCCCGTAATCGTCATACCGTCCGCTTTCCCGCCAAAGATCGGCTGGTTGGATCGTCGGCATCAGGATTTCCTGGACGCCGAACCGGTCCTGCTCCTCGCGCACGATCTGTTCGATCTTCTTCATCACGCGGAAGCCAAGCGGCAGCCAGGCGTAAATCCCGGCCGATTCCTGCCGGATCATGCCGGCGCGCAACATCAGCTGGTGGGACAGCACCTCAGCATCTGAGGGTGTCTCTTTCAGCGTCGGGAGCAATAGTTGGCTCCGGCGCATGGCCAAATCCCTTTTTCGTAGATCTGTGATTGCAAGTGCGGGCGACCCCGCGGAGGCCGGACTATAGGATCAAAGATCCTTCCGGTCATGCGATTCTGACAGGGACGGCAATGGCGCGGCGGATTATGGTCAGCGGGCTTCCAGACAGGCAGCACGGGCCATATCACGGCCCAGCTCTCCCGCCGGGCTGCCGTTGATCAGGATCTCTCCGTCTCTTTCGCTGACCTGGGCGACATTGAGCATGGCTTCGATGTCTGACGACAGGCCCAGCCGCTCGGCCACATCGATGCTCACGTCAAATGTAATGGGCATGGGGACGCGCAATGGCTCCGGTGCCAAATCGGCTGGAACAACCGACCGTCCATACGCGTCGACGCCGGGTTGGTAGGCGGCGTCAGTGTGATCATTGCCCCCTCCCAGTGTGCCGCACACCGCATCCGCGATGACGACTCTGACCGCCGGCTCGGCACTGGCAAGGGTCCACTGGAAGAGTGTTAACGCGACCGCCAACGGGCGGATGACTGCACAGATAAGAGGCATCGTTGCACGTGTCGTTGTTCGACGTTGGGCTTCCGTTTCGCGCCGTACTATTCGAGCGGAGTGTTAATGAGGGCACAATTTCAGGACCCGCTTCTATGAACCATTCCACAGTGTGCCCTTGACACCTCCCCCGTGAACCCTTTAGAGACCCAATCAAATTGATCAAAAAAAGGGTGACACGAGGCGGTCGATTCGTTACGGTTTTTTGATAAAGAGACCGCGAAAAAAAACGTGGCCCGAGTCTTGGGAGGGATCGCCAAAAAAGGCGCAATAGGTTTGGGGGGTAATACTCCCCAACAATAATAAAAATAATTCGCGACCTGGCCGGCAAGTCCAACTGTTTGGGCTTGCCTTATTTTTTGCCTATAAGTTGCCGCAAATTCGCCCTAATTCAGATGGCGAGCATTGCCGTAAAATTACTCACGCCCTGCAGCGATTTTGGGCAATGCTGTCTCTCACGGAATATGCTGGCGCCGTCAGGCGCGGAATGAAATCAGACCACTAGCGAAGACAAAGTGGGCGGCCACCGTTATCGCAAGTGCAATTATCGTCGTGATCAGCGCCTTAAGGGCAAGCCGAGGTTTTGCCGGTGCGCCCATTGACTGACTATGGTCCATCGAATCGTCAGGCCGATTACCCCACGGCAGAACGGCAAAGATCACCGTGAACCAACTGATGATAAAAACAAAGACCAGCTCCAGCGTCCCCATGGTCGATTCTCGATCTTCAGGCTTGTTCGAGCTCGATAAGGACCCCGCCGGTATCCTTGGGATGCAGGAAAACAACCGGCTTTCCGTGCGCGCCGATCTTCGTCCCGCCATCGCCTAACAACCTCAGGCCGTCATCGACAAGCGCGTTACAGGCTGCTTCGATATCGCCGACTGCGTAACAAAGATGGTGAATGCCGCCGTTCGGATTGCGGTCAAGAAATGCTGAGATGGGCGAAGCCTCGCCAAGCGGCGCCAGCAATTCAATCTTGGTATTTGGAAGGTTGACGAAGACGGTTGTCACGCCGTGCTCCGGTAAATCAACGGGCTCGGAGACATCCCCACCCAGCGTTTCAGCATAAAAACGAGACTGTCCGTCCAAGTCATTGGTCGCGATCGCGACATGGTTAAGTTGGCCAATCATTGAGAGTCCATCTGATCTTCCAAGCGTACGATATGAACCTCGGTCACCGGCTTCTTGCCGGTCGCATCACGCACCGCCCGCCTAACCGCAATCCGCGCCGCTTCTTCCACTTCATCATCGATAAGCTTTTCTTCCCGCGATAGCGTATCGATCAAATCACCGATCTGCAGGGCGGCATCCGCAGCCAGGTCGGCGATCTCATCCGGCGCGACGACGCCCAAAAGGCTAATCGCGGGGTCCGCCGCCAGTTCGCCGTCTTCATCCAGAATTAGGGTTACCACCGCCCCACCGGCAAAAACGATCCGTCGCCTTGCCGGCAAGGTGCCGTTATCGAGATGGATCAGGCGCGATCCGTCCAGGCCAAGGCTGGGCACATCGATGCGGTCGACGACCGAAGGGCCGTTTTTGTCCAGTCGGATGACTTCTCCATTTTGAGGTATTAGGCCGCTGGGCACCTGGCAGCTTTTGGCGATCTCGCTATGGGCCAGCTGGTGTCTCGGTTCACCGTGGACAGGCAGGGCGATCTGCGGGCGGATCCACTGATACATATCGACCAAATCATCGCGAGAGGGATGCCCGGAGACATGAATGTGGTGTGTTGCCTCGTCTATGACCCGGACACCGTCGGTGATCAGCCGGTTCTGCACGCGCAAGATGGCGCGCTCATTGCCCGGGATTTCGCGGGCCGAATAGACCACCGTGTCGCCGTCCGAAAAGGTGATGTGGCGGTGTTCCTTGAAGGCGATTTTTGACAGCGCCGACCGTGATTCGCCCTGACTGCCGGTGCACAAAAGGACCATGCGCTCGTTCGGCAGATATCCGACCTCCCGTTCTGGCACGGGGTCCTCGGGCACATCGATCGTGCCGGTATAGGTGGCAGCCCGATAGGCGCGCTGAAGCGACCGGCCAATTAGGGCCCAGTGCCGGCCATTTGCATGCGCGGCCCTGGCAACCGACTGAATGCGGGCGATGTTCGTCGAGAAGCACGTTACCGCCACCCTGCCCTGCAAGTCGGCAATCAGATCGACAAGCGCCGTTGCAACCTCTTTCTCCGATCCCGTCCGGCCTGGTTCGAGCGCGTTGGTGCTGTCACCGACGAGGGCCAAAACACCCTCGTCCCCAATCTCACGCAGGCGATCGATATCCGTTACCGAACCGGCCAGTGGGTTAGAATCAATCTTCCAATCCCCTGAATGCAGCACCGTCCCATAGGGCGTTCGCAGCGCCAGCGAAGTCGCGTCGGGTATCGAGTGGGTTACGGGGATGAATTCGACTTCGATCGGTCCAAAGGGAATCCGGTCGCCGGCCGCGACCGTGATGATCTCAACCGGCTCGCCCGAACGACGATCTTCAAGTTTCAGGCGCAGTAGCTCGGCGGTAAACGGCGTGGCGTACACGGGAACTTTCAGCCGATCCCAAAGATGTTCGATGGCGCCGAAATGGTCCTCATGTCCGTGGGTCAGCACGATGCCCAGCAGCTTGTCGCGGCGTTGTTCGATAAAGCTGGGGTCCGGCAAAATTACGTCAATGCCGGGTGTCGACTCGTCGCCAAACCGCACCCCGCAATCGACGATCAGCCATTGGTCATCAACCCCGTAGAGATAGAAGTTTTCCCCTATCTCGCCCGTACCACCCAGCGCCATGAAGTGAAGGCCTGTGGGATAATCGCTCATTGCTCGGCTGCCTGGCCATTGCGGGCGTCAACCGAAAGCAATCCGCGCATGACCAGGTCATCATGGACATGGTCGATCCGGTCTGTCGCTTTCACGAAAAGTTCGGCCAATCCGCCTGTCGCCACCACGGGCATGTCTTCTCCGGCTTCCGCCCTGATCCGGTCGACGAGCCCCTCGACCATGGCGACATAGCCCCAATAGACACCCGACTGCATGGCCGCCACGGTGCTGCCGCCGATAACCTTGTCCGTCACTTCAACGCCGACTTTCGGCAGTTTGGCTGCGGCGTTGAATAGCGCCTCCATGGACAGGTTGATACCGGGGCAAATGACGCCGCCGGCGAAATTGCCCTCGGCATTGACCGTGTCGAATGTCGTGGCGGTTCCGAAGTCGATGACGATCAATGGAGGTTCGTGCAGCTCCCTTGCAGCCAGGGCTGTCACCAACCGGTCGGCGCCGACATCTTCGGGCCGGTCAATGTCCGCTCTGATGCCCAGATCCAAATCCGGGTCGCCGATTTTCCTGGCGTCACACTGGAAATGCTGGCGGCACAGCCGTTTGATCGGTTCGTTCGCCAAGGGCACGACGCTGGACAGAATTGCCCGCGAGATGCTGGACGTGTCGATCTGATTGAGCTGCATCAGATGGGTCAGCCAGACTGCGTACTCGTCAGCGGTGCGCTCCTCGTTGGTGGAAATGCGCCAATTGCCCCGCTCTCGCGTACCGTCATAGACGGAAAAAACAATGTTGGTATTGCCGGCATCGATGGCGAGAAGCATCAGGCCACTCCGCCATTTGCCGGGACCGGGCCGAAGAAGACATCGGCAGCCAGGATTCTAACCTGCTGGCCGTTACCCATGCGAAGAATGAGCGCGCCGGCGTCATCGAGGTCTTCGAAGGTGCCGATTGTCGTATCCGACTCCGTTCGAGCCGTGATCGGTTGGCCGAGACCGATGGCATGATCAAGCCACTCAGACCTGATCGCTGGAAAACCCCTGTCGCGCCAGATGGCCATACGGTCAACCAAGGCAAACAGATAGCTGGACAGCAGATCGCGAGGAGTAACCTTGCAGCCATGTTCCGCCAAGCACGTGCTCGAACCCGTCAATCCCGGCGGTTCGGAGGCAATATTAACGCCGGACCCGGCAATCACGTAGGGCGAGTTTTGGGACCCTGACTCCAGCAAGATCCCGCAGAGCTTCTTGCCAGCCAGCAAAATATCGTTCGGCCATTTGAGGCCGAGCGAAAGGCCATGGCAGGCATCGGCAATGGCCGCCCGCAAGGCAACGGCCACCACGAAGCTTAGATTTGCCGCGTCTGTCAATTCAGCGCCCGGCCGCAGGACAACCGAACAATAGAGGTTGCCCGTTGGCGACGACCAGCGTCGGCCTGAACGGCCTCTCCCGGCCGACTGGGCATCTGCCCAGATAACGGTCCCCTCCTCCGCTCCCTCAGCGGCGAGCGATGCGGCGAGATCGTTGGTGCTGGCCACGGTTGCATGATGATGAACCGTCCAACCGTCAGGGTACATTTGCGTCAGCCTATCCGCCGGCAAACAGCACCGAAGCCGCATCGCCGGCAGATTGAACGAGCGGATTGGCAAAGATGAAGAAGAAAGCTGTGAATACGCCGGAAATGGCCAATACCACGGTGATGCCCTTACCAATCTTCTTGTCAAATGGCTCGATCACGTCGTCGAAATACATCAGTTTGATGATGCGCAGATAGTAGAAGGCGGAAACGACACTGGCCAACACACCGATGATCGCCAGGGTGTAGAGTCCGGCATTCACAGCGGCCATAAAGACATAGAGCTTGCCGAAGAACCCGGCCAAAGGTGGAATTCCGGCCATCGAGAACATGAAGATCGCCAAGGCCATGGCCAGCATCGGGTGCGTCTTGCTCAGGCCAGCGAGATCCTCGATCCCTTCGACCATGCGGTCATTCACCCGCATGCAAAGAATGCAGGCAAAGGTGCCGACATTCATAAACAGGTAGATGGCCAGGTAGAGTGCGACGCCGCGAACCCCTTCCTCGCTGCCAGCGGCAAGCCCGACCAGGGCGAACCCGACATGACCGATGGAGGAATAGGCCATCAGCCGCTTGATGTTCCGCTGATTGATCGCGGCAAACCCGCCAAGCGCCATGGACAGGATGGAAATCACCACGACGATCTGCCGCCAATCCGCAACCATCTCGCCGAACGGGCCGACAAGCACGCGCACAAACAGGGCCAACGCCGCAATCTTGGGCGCGACGGCGAAAAAGGCGGTAACGGGCGTCGGTGCGCCCTCGTAGACGTCGGGCGTCCACATGTGGAAGGGGACAGCCGAAACCTTGAAGGCCAGCGCGGCGGTGACGAACACCATGCCGATGATCAAACCAACCGGCGCCGGGCCGGCGGCAATCGCGGCCGCGATGCCGTCGAACTGGGTCGTTCCGGTGTAGCCATAGATCAGGGATGATCCATACAGCAGCATCCCTGATGAAAGGGCGCCCAGAACGAAATACTTCAGACCAGCCTCGGCGGAGCGCAGGGAATCCCGCCGGAAGGCCGCGATCACGTAAAGCGACAGGCTCTGCAGCTCCAAACCGACATAGAGGGAAATCAAATCGTTGGCGCTGACCATCAGAAGCATGCCAAGCGTCGCGAACAGGAACAGGATCGGGTACTCGAACTTGTCCATGCCCTCCCGCTCGATGAAGCTCTGCGAGATGATCAGGCTGGCGCCCGACCCCAGCAGGATCAGGATCTTCATGAAGAAGGCGAACCCATCGGCCAGGAACAAACCGCCGAAGGCAAGGCCCGGCTCTCGCCCGTTGGCCACCAGGATAAACAGCGCGATGGCCAACGTGATCAAGGTCAGGCTTGAAATCAGGCGGGAACCGGTCGCGGTCTGAAACACGCCAACCATCAACAGCGTCATGCCGGCGATGGCCAAAAAGATTTCCGGCGCGGCCGCCATGGTCAGGATCTCTTGAACTTCCATTGCTTGCCGCTCCTACCGCTGAGCCACGCTAACGCCGTTGGCGGCGCTGGCTTCGAGGGCAATCTGGAAATCATCGATCAGTTTTTCGACCGAGGCTTCCATCACATTGATGAAACTGTCCGGATAGATGCCCATCCACAGGACCAACAGGATGAGCGGGGCGAAGATCGCCATCTCACGCGGGCTGACATCCAGCAGGGTTTTGAGATCCTCTTTTTCCAGCTTGCCCAGGAACAGCCGGCGATACAGCCACAGCATGTAGGCAGCGCCCAGGATCACGCCGGTGGCCGCCAAGAAGGCGACCAGCGTATTGACCTTGTAGGCGCCGACCAGGGCGAGCATTTCCCCGACGAACCCGCTGGTGCCGGGCAAACCGACGGAGGCCATCATGAACAGCATGAAGATGGCGGCATAGCGCGGCATGATTTCCACCAACCCGCCATAACGCGCGATCTGTCTGGTGTGCAGCCGGTCATAGACGACCCCGACGCACAGGAACAACGCGGCCGAGACAATGCCGTGGCTGAGCATCTGGAAGATCGATCCCTGAATGCCCTGGGTGTTCAGCGCGAACATGCCCATGGTGACAAAGCCCATATGCGCGACCGAGGAATAGGCAATCAGCTTCTTCATATCCTCCTGCACCAGCGCCACCAGCGAGGTGTAGATCACCGCCACGACGCTGAGCGTGAAGACGAATGGGGTGAAGAAGACCGTCGCCTCGGGCAGCATCGGAATGGAGAAGCGCAGGAAGCCGTATCCGCCCATCTTCAGCAGCACGCCGGCCAGGATGACCGATCCTGCGGTCGGCGCCTCGACATGGGCGTCCGGCAACCAGGTATGCACCGGCCACATCGGCACCTTGACCGCGAAGGAGGCAAACAGCGCCAGCCACAGCCATTTCTGCAAGCCGGGCGCAAAGTCGGTTTCCAGGAGCGTGACGATGTCCGAGGTGCCGGCCACGAAATACATGGTCAAAAGCGCCACCAGCATCAGGACCGAGCCCAGCAGCGTATAGAGGAAGAACTTGAACGCCGCGTAGATCTTGCGCTCGCTGCCGCCCCAGACCCCGATGATGATGAACATCGGGATCAGTACGCCCTCGAAGAATACGTAGAACAGCACGTAATCGAGCGCGCAGAACATGCCGACCATCATCGTTTCCAGGATGAGGAAGGCGATCATGTATTCCTTCACCTGGGTCTTGATGGATTCCCAGCTTGCCAGAATGCAGATGGGCATCAGCAGGGTCGACAGCAGGACGAACATCATCGAAATGCCGTCCACACCCATGTGGTAGGAGATGTTCAGGCCCGGGAACCAGTCCACCTGTTCCACGAACTGGAACGTTGCGGCATCGCGGTTGAAGTTGAACCAGATGAACAGCGACAGAACGAACGTGAAGATCGTGGCGAACAGCGCCGTGTAGCGCGCGTTTTGGGCGACTTCCTCTTCCGTGCCGCGCGCCAGGACAAGGATCAGGAAAGCCCCGAACAGCGGCAGGAATGTCGTCAGCGACAGGATAGGCCAGTTGGTCATGAATCCGGGCCCTACCCGAGCGATCTATAAAGGTACCAGGAGACCAAACACACCACGCCGATCAGCATCACGAAGGCGTAGTGGTAGACGTAGCCCGTCTGCAGGCGGCCGGCGCGTTTGGCCGTGGCGACCACCGCCTTGGACACGCCATCCGGCCCCAGACCATCGATGATCGCCTGATCACCGCCCTTCCACAGACTGACGCCAAACAGCGAGGCCGGCTTGACGAACACCGCGTCGTAGATCTCGTCGAAGTACCACTTGTTGAAGAACAGCTTATTCAGCGGCCCGCTGGCATTGGCCACTTTTTCCGACATACCCGGGATGACGATGTACATCACATAAGCCAGCAGGATGCCCGCCGCCGCCACGATCAGCGGGAACCATTTGATCAGCGTCGGCACGTGGTGGGCTTCTTCAATCGGGTCGGGGTCCACCAGGACAAACAGCGACTCGCCCCAGAAGGCATGCATGTCGTGGCCGACGAAGTACTCATAGGCAATGAAGCCGGCGAAGATGGCCCCGAAGGCCAGCACATAGAGCGGCCACAGCATGACCCGCGGGCTCTCATGCACATGGGCCATCACCTTCTCATCCGCGCGCGGCGTTCCGTGGAACGTCAGGAACAGCAGTCGCCAGGAATAAAAGGCCGTCAGCAAGGCAGCGGCGATTCCCATCCAAAAGGCGTAGGGGCCGAACGGGCTGTGCGAGGCAAAGGCCGCCTCGATAATGATGTCCTTGGAATAGAAACCGGCCGTGCCGAACAGGCCGGGTATACCGATGCCGGCCAGGGCCAGCGAGCCGATCCACATCAGCACGTAGGTTTGCGGGATCATCTTGGCGATGCCGCCCATCTTGCGCATGTCCTGTTGATCTGACAGGGCATGGATGACCGACCCGGCGCCCAGGAACAGCAGCGCCTTGAAGAAGGCGTGCGTCATCAAATGGAAGATCGCCGCGCCATAGGCCGAAATGCCCAAGGCAAAGAACATGTAGCCAAGCTGGCTCATGGTCGAATAGGCGATGACCCGTTTGATATCGAACTGGGTCAGGCCAATGGTTGCCGCGATGAAGGCGGTCGTCGCGCCGATGAACGCGACAAACTCTAGCGCCGCGGGAGCGTACTCGAAAATCGGTGAACAGCGCGCCACCAGGAAAACGCCGGCCGTAACCATCGTCGCCGCATGGATCAGGGCAGACACGGGGGTCGGGCCTTCCATCGCGTCCGGCAACCAGGTGTGGAGCCCCAGCTGAGCCGACTTGCCCATCGCCCCGACGAACAGCAGGACACAAGCCAGGGTCAGCCCATGAAATTCCAGGCCCAAGAAGAAGAAGGTCTGATCGACCAGCTCCGGTGCCATTTCGAAAATGGGGTCGAACCTGACGGTGCCGGTCATCACAAACAGGGTGAAGATGCCCAATGACAGGCCAAAATCGCCGACGCGGTTGACCAGGAAGGCCTTGATCGAGGCGGCGCCCGCGCTGGGCCGTTCCATGTAGTAGCCAATCAGCAGATAGGAGGCGAGACCAACCCCTTCCCAGCCGAAGAATAGCTGAATGAAGTTATCCGCCGTCACCAGCATCAGCATGAAGAAGGTGAACAGGCTGAGATAGGCAAAGAAACGCGGCCGGTACTTGTCGTGGCTCATATAGCCGATGGAATAGATGTGCACGATGCACGACACGCCATTGACCACGACCAGCATGACGGCGGTCAGCGTATCGACCTTCAGCGCCCAGTCGGCCTCGAGCGAGCCTGAATCGATCCAGGTAAATAGGATGATCGTGCGGGGATCGTGACCCAGGGCGACATCGACAAAGATCCAGATAGACAGGATCGCGGCGATGACCATGGCGCCGACGGACAGGCCCATGGCAACGGCATCCATGTCGCGCCGGCCGGCCAGCGAAAAAGATCCTGCCAGAATGGCGCCGATCAGGGGCAAAAGGACAGCAGCGGCTTCCACCTCAGCCTACCCTTTCATGAGGTTGATATCCTCGACCGCGATGGAGCCGCGGTTTCGGAAGTAGACAACGAGAATGGCCAGCCCGATCGCCGCTTCGGCGGCGGCGACGGTCAGAACGAACATGGCAAATATCTGTCCCATCAAATCGCCGAGGCTGGCTGAGAAGGCGACAAGATTGATGTTCACCGCCAGCAGCATCAACTCGATGGACATCAAGATGACGATCACGTTCTTACGGTTTAGAAATATGCCGAAGATGCCCAGCGTAAACAGAATGGCTGCGACCCCAAGATAGTGGGCCAGGCCTATGGTCATCATGATACGCCCTCGCCCGTGGTGACCTTCCGCACGGCGACGACCTGCTCTCTGGGCCGCGTGTTTTGCGTGGCGATATTCTGTTTGCGCACCCCTTCGCGCACCCGCAGCGTCAGCACGATGGCCCCGATCATGGCAACCAACAGGATCAGACCGGCGACTTGGAACAGGTAGAAATAGTCCGTGTAGAGGACGCGGCCCAAGGCCCGGACATTGTCCACCTCACTGACGGCCGGGGCCGGCGCTCGCAGGGCCGCGTCGACTTCCGGTGCAAGCGACCAGGCACCGAAAACGAACACCAGCTCCAGCAACAAGATCAGCCCGATCAGCCCACCAATCGGCAGGTATTGCAGGAAACCTTCCCGCAGTTCGGCGAAATTGATGTCCAACATCATGACGACGAACAGGAACAGCACCGCCACCGCGCCGACATAGACAACGACCAAAAGCATGGCGAGGAACTCCGCGCCCATCAGCACGAACAGGCCCGCACCGTTGAAAAAGGCCAGGATCAGGAACAGGACGGAATGCACGGCATTGCGCGCGGAAATCACCATCACGCCAGAGGCGATGGCGACCGCGGCAAAAACATAGAAGGCCAAGGCTTGGATTATCATGCTTGGGTGGCCTTAAGGCAGGAATCGCGTAGTCGTCGGCGGAATGCCGGCTTTTAACGGTAGGGCGCGTCGGCCGCAATGTTCGCGGCCAGTTGCTCTTCCCAGCGGTCGCCGTTCGCGAGCAGCTTTTCCTTGTTGTAGAAGAGTTCTTCGCGGGTCTCTGTCGCGAACTCGAAATTGGGGCCTTCGACGATTGCATCGACGGGACAGGCTTCCTGGCACATGCCGCAATAGATGCATTTCGTCATATCGATGTCGTACCGCGTCGTCCGGCGCGATCCGTCTTCTCGCGGCTCGGCCTCGATCGTAATGGCCTGGGCCGGGCAAATGGCTTCGCACAGTTTGCAGGCGATGCAACGTTCTTCCCCATTGGGATAGCGCCGCAACGCGTGCTCACCCCTGAACCGTGGGCTGAGGGGGCCCTTTTCGTAGGGATAGTTGATCGTCGCCTTGTTCCGGAACATGTAGCTGAAAGTCAGCGACAGACCGGAAACCAGCTCGGCGAGAACCATGCGGTTGATGAACGACATAGCGGTGATCGACCTTTCTACGGCAACCAGTCAAACGCGACGAGAACGCCGGCGGTCAGCACGACCCAAAACAGCGAGAACGGCAGGAAGACTTTCCAACCCAGCCGCATCAGCTGGTCATACCGGTATCGGGGCAGCGTGGCCCGCACCCAGATAAAGCAAAACAGGACGGCCGCGATCTTCAGGGCAAACCATATCGGACCGGGAATCCAGTTGAACGGGGCGACATCCAAGGGCGGAAGCCAACCGCCCAGGAACAAGATCACCGTCATCCCGCTCATCAAGATCATGTTGGCGTATTCCCCCAGGAAGAACAGGGCAAACGCCATGGCCGAATACTCGACATTGTACCCGCCCACCAGTTCGGATTCCCCCTCGGGCAAATCGAATGGCGCCCGGTTCGTCTCGGCCAGCGCCGAAATAAAGAAGACGATGAACATCGGGAAGAGCGGGATGAAGTACCAAAGGTGCTCGCCTTGTGCGCGCACGACATCCGACAGGTTCAGCGAACCGACGCAAAGCAGAACCGTGATCATCACGAAACCGATGGAAACTTCGTAGGAAACCATCTGCGCGGCTGAACGGAGGGCGCCCAGAAAGGCGTACTTCGAATTCGATGCCCAGCCGGCCATGATAATGCCGTAGACCCCGAGCGAGGAGATGGCGAACAGGTAAAGGATGCCGATATTCACATCCGCCAGAACCAACCCATCGCCGAAGGGGATAACGGCCCAGGCGACCAGCGACAGGAAGAAGGTCAGCATCGGGGCAATCAGGAAAACGGTCCGGTCGGCCCCGGAGGGAATGACCGTTTCCTTCATGAACAGCTTCAAACCGTCGGCAAAAGGCTGAAGCAGTCCGAATGGCCCCACGACCATCGGGCCTTGCCGTAGCTGCATGGCGCCCATGACCTTGCGCTCGGCATAGGTCAGATAGGCCACGCCGACCAGCAGCGGCACGACAATCGCCAGGATCTGTGCGACGATGATGATGGTTGGTAGGGCGTATCCGGACCAGAACGTCATGGCGTGTCCCCTACTCCGCCGCTTCGGCCGGCGCGGCCATCAGTTCGGCGACACATTGGGCCATCGTTTCCGACGCGCGGGAAATCGGGTCGGTCTGATAGAAATTCACAATGGGCGAACTGAAGGGTTGGTCGGTGACCTTGCCGGAATCGCGGTCGGCCGCGGCCTTGAGAACAGGCGAAAGCTCCGACGGGGTGACAGTGTCGATGTCACCCAGGTTGGGCGTTGCTTGCGCCATCGCCTGGCGCAACTCACGCAGGCTGTTAAAGCCAAGCTCCTGCTCCAATCGGCCGGCCAGCGCGCGGATGATCTTCCAATCTTCCTTGGCCTCGCCCGGCGGGAATACCGCCATACGGGCGGTTTGGGCCCTGCCTTCAAGGTTCACATAGGTGGCGTTCTTTTCCGTGAAGGCGGCGCCGGGCAAAATCACGTCCGCCCGATGGGCGCCGCGGTCGCCATGATGGCCTTGATAAATGACGAATGCCTCACCCAGCCTGGAAGTATCGATTTCATCGGCACCGTGCAGCCAGACAGCCTTGATATCGCCGCTGCTCGCGCCGTTCAAAATGCCATGGACGTCCAGGCCACCCGATACCGGCATAAACCCGATATCCAAGGCGCCAACCCGGGAAGCGGCCGTATTGAGAACGTTGAAGCCGTTCCAATCGGGGCCGATCATGTGGGTCGTCGCAGCCAGCTTTAGCGCCAGGTCGTAGACGGCTTGTCCGTCGGGCCGGGCCAACGCCCCCGGACCCAAGACAACCATCGGACGCTCGGCATCACGCAGGATCTTACCGAATTCATGGGAACCGTCGACGACGGCGGCCAGCGCGGACGGACCGGCACCGAGGTACTCGCGGCCATAGGTAAGATCGACATCCTCGCCGACCAGCCCAATCGAAAGGCCACCCTGCATCCAGCGCTTGCGGATACGGGCGTTGACGAGGGGCGCCTCCCACCGCGGGTTCGTGCCAACCAGCAGCACCGCGTCGGCCTGCTCAATTCCGGCGATGGTTGTGTTGAACAGGTACCCGGCGCGAGAGGCCAGCTCGGTATAGGTCCCGTCTTGCCGGCAATCCCGGTTTGGGACGTTCAGCACATCCAACAGGGTCTTGAGAGCGAACATACTCTCTACGTCACACAAATCGCCGGCAATGGCGCCGAATTGCGAGGGTGACAGTGGTTCCAGCCCCGCCGCAATGGCATCGAACGCTTCTTCCCAGCTCGCTGCCTGCAACTTGCCTTCACGACGGACATAGGGCCGGTCGAGCCGCTGCCGGCGCAATCCATCGCAGGCAAATCGGGTTTTGTCCGAAATCCACTCCTCGTTCACGGCCTCGTTGAGGCGTGGCAGGACGCGCATGACTTCACCGCCCCTGGCATCCACGCGGATGTTGCTGCCAACCGCGTCCATCACATCGATGGTTTCGGTCTTGCGCAATTCCCACGGACGGGCGTTGAACGCGTAAGGCTTGGAGGTCAGCGCGCCGACCGGACAGATGTCGATCATGTTGCCCGACAGCTCGGAGGTGATGGCCTGCTGAATGTAGGTACCGATCTCCATATGCTCGCTGCGGCCCGTTGCCCCCATCTCGGGAACGCCGGCAATCTCATCGGCGAAGCGGATGCAGCGTGTGCAGTGAATGCACCGCGTCATGAACGTCTTGATCAGCGGACCAAGGTCTTTTTCCTTCACGGCCCGTTTGGGTTCGCCATAGCGAGAGCGGTCATAGCCATAGGCCATGGCCTGATCCTGCAGGTCGCACTCACCGCCTTGATCGCAGATTGGGCAATCGAGGGGGTGATTGATCAGCAGGAATTCCATCACCCCGCGACGCGCCTTTTGCGTCATCTCGCTGTCGGTGTGGATGACCATGCCATCGCCGCAGGCCATCGCGCAGGACGCCACCGGCTTGGGGGCCTTTTCCATCTCGACCAGGCACATCCGGCAATTGGCCGGAACCGACAGCCGGTCATGAAAGCAAAAACGGGGAATCTCGATGCCGAGCTGTTCACACGCCTGCAGGATGCTCGTGCCCGGATCTACCTCGATTTCCATTCCGTCAATGGTCAGGGTCGGCATTGATCGGCTTCCTATTCGGCGGCGACACGGCTGTGGGCCGCATCCCGATAACTGCGGATCCGGTCTTCCATCTCGTCTCGGAAGTGACGGATCAATCCTTGAATCGGCCAGGCCGAGGCATCGCCATGGGCGCAGATCGTGTGACCTTCGATCTGCTTGGTAACCTCCAGCAGCGTGTCGATTTCGTCGGGATCGGCATTGCCCTTGACCATGCGCTGCATGACCCGCCACAGCCATCCGGTGCCTTCGCGGCAAGGGGTGCATTGGCCGCAGCTCTCATGCATGTAGAAGTGCGACAGGCGCGCAATCGCGTAGATTACGTCCGTCGAATTATCCATGACGATGACGCCGGCCGTGCCCAGGCCCGACTGGACCTCGCGCAGGCTGTCGAAATCCATCAGAACGGTATCGCAGATCGTTTTGGGCAACAGCGGCGTGGACGAACCGCCGGGAATAATGGCCTTCAGATTGTCCCAGCCCCCACGGACGCCACCGGCATGGGTCTCGATCAGTTCCTTGAGCGGAATGCCGAGTTCTTCTTCGACGTTACAGGGCTGCTCGACATGCCCGGAAATACAGAACAGCTTCGTGCCATTGTTCTTCGGCCGACCCAGCCCTTCGAACCAGGCTCCTCCGCGCCGCAGGATCTCTGGAACGACTGCGATGGTCTCGACATTGTTGATCGTGGTCGGGCAGCCATAAAGACCGGCATTGGCCGGAAACGGTGGCTTGTTGCGGGGCTGGCCCTTCTTCCCCTCCAGGCTTTCCAGCAGCGCCGTTTCCTCGCCGCAGATATAGGCGCCGGCGCCGCGATGCAGGTAAAGATCGAAATCCCAGCCGGTGTCGGCGGCATTCTTGCCCAGCAGGCCCGCTTCGTAGGCCTCGTCGATGGCCTTAAAGATATTCGAGGCTTCGTTGTAGAACTCGCCGCGAATGTAGATGTAGCAGGCATGCGCCCCCATGGCGAAGGAGGCGCAGAGTGCGCCCTCGATCAACCGGTGGGGGTCGAACCGCATAATGTCGCGGTCTTTGCAGGTTCCCGGTTCTGACTCATCGGCGTTGATGACCAGATAGTGCGGGCGCTCGCCCTGATCCTTCGGCATGAAGGACCACTTCAAACCCGTGGGGAAGCCAGCGCCGCCCCGCCCCCGCAAGCCTGAGGTTTTGACTTCCTCAATAATCGTCTCGCGCCCCTTGGCGATCAGATCCTTGGTGTTGTCCCAGATGCCGCGCTTACGGGCGGAAGCCAGGTCCCAGCCCTGCCAGCCATACAGGTTCGTGAAGATGCGGTCTTGATCAGCAAGCATGGTCAACTACCGCCCGCCGGTTTGAGATGTTGCAGGCTGGTCGCGCCCGCTTGCGCTTCGCTGCCCGACCGGCCGGTTTGTGATCCGATGGGCAATTCCGTGCCTGCTTTCAGTGCGTCGATCAACGCGCACATCCGGTCATAGTCCAGATCTTCGAAGTAGTCGTCATTCACCTGGACCATGGGGGCGTTGACGCAGGCGCCTAGGCATTCGACTTCCAGGCAAGTGAACTCGCCGTCCTCGCTCGTCTCGCCGTTGCCGATCCCGGTTTTATCGGCGATGGCCCGCATGACGTCGCTCGACCCGCGCAACCAGCATGGCGTCGTCGTACAGACCTGCAGGAAGTGACGCCCAACGGGCGCCTTGTTGTACATGGTGTAGAAGCTGGCAACCTCGTAAACGCGGATCGGCGGCATTTCCAGCATGCCCGCGATATAGTCCATCGCGGCGCGTGGCAGCCAGTTGTCGTGCTGGCGCTGGGCCAGATCCAACAGGGGCATGACGGCACTTTCCTGTCGGCCCGGCGGATACCGGTCGATAATCTTCTGCGCCGTGGCCAGGTTCTCAAGCGAGAACTCGAAACTGTCCGGCTGGACACTGTCCGGCGCTGGACTGCCGAAACTCATCGGTCGATTTCCCCAAAAACGATATCCATGGACCCGATGATGGCCACTGTGTCGGCCAGCATGTGCCCCTTGGACATGAAGTCCAGACCCTGCAAATGGGCGAATCCCGGCGCTCGGATACGGCAGCGATAGGGCTTGTTCGTGCCATCGCCAACCAGGAAAACACCAAATTCACCCTTGGGCGCCTCGACGGCCGCGTACGTCTCTCCAGGCGGCACGTGGTAGCCCTCGGTGTAGAGCTTGAAGTGATGGATCAGCGCTTCCATCGATTGCTTCATGGCGCCGCGCTTGGGGGGGCTGATCTTGTGGTCGTTGACCTTGACCGGCCCCTCTTTGGGCATTTGCTCCAGGCATTGTTTGATGATCGAACAGGACTGGCGCATTTCCTCGATGCGAACCAGATAGCGCGCGTAACAGTCGCCGGTCAGCCCGACCGGGACATCGAATTCCATCTTGTCGTAAACGTCGTAGGGCTGCGCCTTCCGCAAATCCCAGGGCACGTTCGAGGCACGCAGCATTGGGCCGGAAAAGCCCCAATCGAAGGCTTCCTCCTTGGAAACGATGCCGATATCGACGGTGCGCTGCCGGAAAACGCGGTTTTCCGTCAACAGCTGTTCGAGATCGTTCACGAACTTCGGAAAGCGGTCGACATAGGCGCCGATGTCATCGGCAAGGCCCGCCGGCATATCCTGATGGACGCCCCCGGGGCGGAAATAGGCGGCATGCAGCCGGGCCCCCGAAACGCGCTCATAAAACTCCATCAGCACTTCGCGTTCCTCAAACCCCCACAGCGAGGGCGTGATGGCGCCGACATCGAGGGCGAAGGTCGTCAGGTTGAGCAGGTGGTTGAGGATGCGGGAAATCTCGCTGAACAGAACCCGGATGTACTGGCCGCGCGGCGGGGGCGTGATGCCAAGCAACCGCTCGACCGCCAGCGCGTAAGCATGCTCCTGGTTCATCGGCGCGACATAGTCGAGCCGGTCGAAATAGGGCACGGCCTGCAAATAAGTCCGTGCCTCGATCAGCTTTTCCGTACCGCGGTGCAACAGGCCGATATGGGGATCGCAGCGTTCGACGATCTCGCCATCCATTTCCATGACCAGGCGCAGAACGCCGTGGGCGGCCGGGTGCTGCGGGCCGAAATTGATGGAATAGGGCTGAATTTGCTGCTCTGCCATGCCCCTACCCCTCACTCTCCGAGGCCGGCTCGGACTTCTCGTCGCCCGGCAGCCGGGTCATGCCTTCCCAGGGGCTCAGGAAATCAAAGGTTCGAAAATCCTGGTTTAGCTGTACCGGCTCGTACACGACCCGTTTTTGCTCCTCGTCGTAGCGGACTTCGACATAGCCGGTCATCGGGAAGTCCTTGCGCAGGGGATGCCCCTCGAAACCATAATCGGTCAGGATGCGGCGCAGGTCGGGGTTATCGGCGAAGAACACGCCGTACATGTCCCAGACTTCGCGTTCGTACCAGGTGGCCGCCGAATAGATCTCCGAAATCGACGGGACCGGCGTGTCCTCGTCCGTCAGGCATTTGACCGTAAGTCGGTGGTTGTGGGCCAGGCTCAGCAGCTGATAGCAAATCTCGAACCGGTGTTCTTGCTCCGGATAGTCCACCGCCGTCAGGTCGATCAGCTGTTGGCAATCTGTGCGGGAATCGTCCCGCAACCAGGCCAACATCCGCGCGATCGCCGCGCGGTTGACGCGAACGGTCAAGGCATCGCGCTCGACTGATGTGTCCACCACATCGTTTGGGTGGGCATCGGCAATCAACGTGCCTAGTTCCGCCAGATCATTGTCAGCCATGCGGGCGCGTCTCGCTCATCAATCGGTACCAGCCTGGTCCGGACATCGTCAGCCGGCTAGCGGGAAATGACCCGCCGGCCCCTGATCTTTTTCTGCAACTGCATGATTCCGTAGACCAGGGCTTCCGCCGTCGGCGGGCAGCCCGGCACGTAGATGTCCACGGGAACCACCCTGTCGCAGCCCCGAACGACGGCATAGGAATAGTGATAATAGCCGCCACCATTGGCGCACGACCCCATGGAGATCACCCAACGGGGTTCCGGCATCTGGTCGTAAACCTTACGCAGGGCCGGTGCCATCTTGTTGGTCAGGGTCCCGGCGACGATCATGACGTCCGATTGGCGGGGGCTGGGACGCGGGATCACGCCCAACCGGTCGAGGTCATAGCGCGGCATGTAGGCGTGGATCATTTCGACCGCGCAACAGGCCAGTCCGAAAGTCATGGGCCAAAGCGATCCGGTTCGCGCCCAATCCACCAGCGAATCGAAGCTGGTGACCAGAAATCCCTTCTCCTTCACCTCGGCGGCGATGGCGGCCGCGACGGCGTCTTTTTCCGGGCCGTCGGGAACCGCGGCGATGGTTGACACGCCCTCGCTTGGATCAATGCCTGAGAGTTTGCTGTCTACTCCCATTCCAAACCACCCTTCTTCCATTCATAGACGAATCCAACCGTCAGGATGCCCAGGAAGACCATCATCGACCAAAACCCAAACAGCCCGATATCGCCCAGCGCCACGGCCCAGGGGAACAGGAAGGCGACTTCCAGATCGAAGATGATGAACAGGATGGCGACCAGATAAAAACGCACGTCGAACTTCTCACGGGCATCGCTGAACGCCTCGAAGCCGCATTCGAACGCCGACACCTTCTCCGGATCGGGGTTTTGCCGGGCAACGAGAAGCGATCCCAACACCATCGCCGCCGCCAATACCATGGCGATAACGATGAAGATCAAGATGGGCAGGTATTCGCGAAGCAACCCCGCATCCGCAAATAAGGTTTGGTCGGACATCTATGCTCACACGATGTGGTTCGGCTTGCGTCAAATCGAGGCGCAACCTGTTGTGCGGTATAGGCCTCAAAGGGGCCAAAGGAAAGTAAAACCGGGCTAATCCGGCCCCACTGACCCTATCGTGAGAGGTTGGTCGATCGACCGGTTTCTCAAGGCCAACAGTCGATTATTTGGCCAACACCGGTCGCCCTCCTGGGGGGCGGTTTTCGATCGAGACTGTTCAGGAAAGTGGCGCGAGTGACGGGACTTGAACCCGCGGCCTCCGGCGTGACAGGCCGGCGCTCTAACCAACTGAGCTACACCCGCATTTTTCCGAGCGACGAGTGAGGACCCATCACAATCGGGCCCTTCATGTCGCAAAGCGCGTAACGTGTGTCAAGAACAGGAAACATGGTGGGCGATGACGGGCTCGAACCGCCGACCCCCTCGGTGTAAACGAGATGCTCTACCAACTGAGCTAATCGCCCCGCACCGCTGCTTAGTTCAGACCAATGACGATGTCGTCAACAAATCAAAACGGGCCGGGCATGCCCGGCCCATTATGTTGGAACCGTGTCCAACCGAAACCTAGGAGTTCACGGCGTCCTTCAGCCCCTTGCCCACTTTGAATTTGGGCTGCTTGGAAGCCTTGATCATAATTTTTTCACCCGTGCGGGGATTACGACCCTCGCTGGCCGGACGATCCGTGACACTGAACGTACCAAAACCAACGATCCGAACTTCGTCACCGGATTTCAGCGCCGAGGTGACGCCGTCAAATACCGCGTCAACCGCAGAACCGGCGTCAGATTTCGAAAGACCCGAGGCGTCCGCTACGAAAGCGGCCAAATCGTTCTTATTCACTTCAGGAACCCCTATATGGTTGGATTTAGGCGTTTTGGATGACGCGTCTTAAGGCAAAAGCGTCTCTGGCCCCTAACACCAGCTGACCGCCGGCAAATCTAGGAAGTCGCTTTTCTAGGGTCAATCAGATCCGGGTTTTTTGCCCAAAAAACAAGGGAATTTGGGGAAAAAAGGGGGAAATTGGCAAAATTCCCCCCCGTTTTATTGAATGGTATTCGCCCTAATGGCGGACAACTGATTCTCCGTCTTCCTCTTTGACTGATCCGACGGCGGCGACATCGCCCGAATCGATCCAATCGATCGGCTCCAGTGGGCTGACGAGCGCCGTCGCCAAAACCTCATCAAGCGTCGACACCGGAAGAATCTCCAACCCGCGTTTTACGTTGTCGGGAATATCCGGCAAGTCCTTGGCGTTATCGCGCGGAATGATCACCGTCTTGGTACCGGCGCGCAGGGCTGCCAGCAGCTTCTCTTTCAGCCCGCCAATGGGCAGAACGCGCCCCCGCAACGTGATCTCGCCGGTCATCGCGACATCTTTGCGGACCGCGACACCGGTCAGCACCGACACGATCGAGGTCACCATGGCCACACCCGCAGAAGGACCGTCCTTCGGTGTCGCCCCTTCGGGCAAATGCACATGGATGTCCTTCCGGGCGAATAGTGGCGGTTCGATGCCAAAATCCGTCGCCCGGGATTTAACGTAGTTTTCCGCGGCCTGGATCGACTCGCGCATCACATCGCCCAACTTGCCGGTCGTGGTGACCTTGCCCTTGCCGGGGACGACGACGGCTTCCACGGAAAGCAGCTCACCACCGACTTCCGTCCAGGCGAGACCGGTGGTCACGCCGACCAGATCTTCGGCTTCGACTTCGCCGAAACGGTAGCGCGGCACGCCGGCAAACTTCTGCAGGTTGCGCTTGGTGACCGACAGTTTCTCAACGTCGGTCATCATGATTTCCTTGACCGCCTTCCGGGTCAGGCTGGCCAGTTCACGCTCGAGGTTACGTACACCGGCTTCCCGCGTGTAGGTGCGGATCAGCTCGCGCAACGCCTCATCGGAAATCGACCATTCCTCGTCCTTGAGGGCATGGGCCTTCATCTGTTTGGGAATCAGATGACGGCGCGCGATTTCCATCTTCTCGTCTTCGGTGTAACCGGCCAGCCGGATAACCTCCATCCGGTCCATCAGCGGTTGGGGCATCCGAAGCGTGTTGGCCGTACAGACGAACATGACGTCCGACAGGTCGTAATCGACCTCCAGGTAATGGTCGTTGAACGTGCTGTTCTGTTCGGGGTCCAAAACCTCCAGCAGGGCCGACGACGGGTCGCCGCGGTAATCCGCGCCCAGCTTGTCCACCTCGTCCAGCAGGAAAAGCGGGTTGGATGATTTGGCCTTCTTCATGCCTTGCAGGACTTTGCCGGGCATGGATCCGATATAGGTACGGCGGTGTCCGCGGATTTCCGCCTCGTCGCGCACCCCCCCAAGGGACATTCGGACAAAGTTTCGCCCAGTTGCCTTTGCGATCGATTTGCCCAGCGATGTCTTACCGACACCGGGGGGGCCGACCAGGCAAAGAATGGGCCCCTTCAGCTTGTTCATCCGCTGCTGGACGGCAAGGTATTCGAGGATACGTTCCTTGACCTTGTCCAGGCCGTAATGGTCGCCATCGAGCACCTTTTCGGCATGGCGGATGTCTTTGCGAATTTTGGTTCGCTTCTTCCACGGGATGGACAGCATCCAGTCCAGATAGTTGCGAACGACCGTCGACTCGGCCGACATCGGGCTCATGCTGCGCAGCTTTTTCAGCTCGCCGATGGTCTTCTCACGCGCTTCCTTGCTCAGCTTGGTCGCGGCGATCTTCTCTTCCAGCTCGGCAAGCTCGTCTCGGCCATCCTCGCTCTCGCCGAGTTCGCGCTGGATGGCTTTGAGCTGCTCGTTCAAATAATACTCACGCTGCGTCTTTTCCATCTGACGCTTGACGCGGTTCCGGATCCGCTTCTCGACCTGAAGGACGCCGATCTCGCCTTCCATATAGCCGTAGATCTTTTCCAGGCGCGCCGCGACAGCCCGCGTTTCAAGCAGCGCCTGCTTGTCTGCGATCTTGAGCGAAAGATGGGAGGCCAGTGTATCGGCAAGCTTGCTGGGATCGTCGATCTGGTTGACCGAGACCAGGACTTCAGGCGGGATTTTTTTGTTGAGCTTAATGTACTGCTCGAACTGCGCGATCGTGGCGCGGCCCAAGGCTTCTGCTTCCTGGGCGGCAGCGGGTTCGTCCGGGATCTCGTCGGCAAACGCCTGGAAAAAGTCGGCATTGTCGGCATAGCGGTCGATCTGAGCCCGGCGAACGCCCTCGACCAGCACCTTGACGGTTCCGTCAGGCAGCTTGAGGAGCTGGAGAACGGTGCCAATCGTGCCGATATCGTAAATGTCATCCGGCCCTGGATCGTCGTTCGCCGCATCCTTTTGCGTGACAAGCAGAATTTGCTTGTCGTTACTCATCACGTCTTCCAGCGCGCGGACGGATTTTTCCCGGCCAACGAACAGCGGCACGATCATGTAGGGAAAAACCACGATGTCGCGCAGCGGCAACACGGGAAACGGCGACTGTTGGCTGAGTTCCAGCATTCAATCCTCACGAATTAAGGCGGCAGCAGTGACCAAACCCCCGGTTGGGCGGTTCCGTCCTGCCCCATGGTCGATTAGAAGTGGCTCATGATCGGCCCGCTTCAAGGTGGAATCGATCAGCACAGGCAGAATCGACGCCACAGCCTGTCTAGCGACACCGCGACGATATTACCAACTCGTTAAGAAACCGGACACAAAGGAGGCGTGTCCCGCTGATCGGGCGTGATCAGGCGCTTGGCGCCATGTCGCCGCGCTGATCGCTGTAGACCTTGACCGGCGCCGCTCCCGTTTCCACCACATCGCCATTGATGACGATCTCGACGACATCGTCGATGCTGGGGAGGTCGAACATCGAATCGAGCAAGATGTTCTCCAAGATTGACCGGAGCCCGCGTGCGCCCGTTTTCCGCGCGATTGCCTTTTGGGAGATGGCACGCAACGCATCTTCCTTGAAGGTCAATTTCACGTCTTCCATCTCGAACAGACGTTCATACTGCTTGACGAGCGCGTTCTTTGGCGCGGTCAGGATTTCAACCAGCGCATCTTCGTCCAAGTCGCTCAGCGTCGCGACGACCGGCAACCGGCCGACAAATTCTGGGATCAGGCCGAACTTGATCAGATCCTCGGGCTCGACATCGCGCAGCACTTCCCCGGTCGAACGGTCATCCGGGGCGACCACATCGGCGCCAAAGCCGATGGACGTGCCGCGGCCGCGCTGGCCGATAATCCGGTCAAGGCCGGCAAAGGCACCGCCGCAAATGAACAGGATGTTGGTCGTATCGACCTGCAAAAACTCCTGCTGCGGATGCTTGCGGCCGCCTTGGGGCGGAACGCTGGCAACCGTGCCTTCCATGATCTTCAGCAAGGCCTGCTGAACGCCCTCGCCAGACACATCGCGCGTGATGGACGGGTTGTCCGACTTGCGGGAAATCTTGTCGACTTCGTCGATATAGACGATGCCGCGCTGGGCACGCTCGACGTTGTAGTCGGCGGCCTGCAGCAGCTTTAGGATGATGTTCTCGACATCCTCACCCACATAGCCGGCCTCGGTCAGCGTCGTGGCATCGGCCATGGTGAATGGGACATCGATGATGCGCGCCAATGTTTGCGCCAACAGCGTCTTGCCGCACCCTGTGGGCCCTAGCAGAAGAATGTTGGACTTTGCGAGTTCGACGTCGCCGTTCTTCTGTCCGTGGGCCAGCCGTTTGTAGTGATTGTGAACGGCAACCGACAACACGCGCTTGGCATGGGCCTGGCCGATAACATAATCATCGAGGACGGTGTGGATTTCTTGTGGGGTCGGAACGCCATCGCGATTCTTGACCAGTGTGGTCTTGTTTTCCTCGCGGATGATATCCATGCAGAGTTCGACGCATTCATCGCAGATGAAAACGGTCGGGCCCGCGATCAGCTTGCGAACCTCATGCTGGCTTTTTCCACAGAACGAGCAATAAAGCGTGTTCTTGGAATCGCTGCCGGAAGACTTACTCATCTACGCTCCGTGCCTCGGTTCATGCATCGCACTCTGAATTGACAGCCAGTAACTGGGCGATGGCCCGTCACTTCCAGCCTGACAATCCTGCGACACTGCCTCCCTAAGATGAACGCTCTTGAGCGGTTCATTGCTCAGGCAAATCACCACTCTATATGTAACCGAATTCGCCCTGGCAAACTATGCTGATCAAACCTGAAATGTCTCAGGGACTCCAATCGTGTCACGACGGTAACACACGGTTGTCATTGATCAACTCATAAACCAATAAACGAAAACTGACTTTATCGCTTGGCCTCGTCCGGACGGTCAGCTTGGTCTCGAGCGCTCAATTTTTGGTAAATGCCAGTCAATCAGCGCCTGCGCCGGGAACCGGGCGTTGCGTGACCACTTCGTCGACGATGCCGAACGTCAATGCCTCGTCGGCGTCCATAAACCGGTCGCGCTCCATCGCATCCTCGACCACATCCAGTTTCTGACCGGTGTGTTTCACGTAGATCTGATTGAGGCGCTGCCGCACATTCAAGATCTCGCGAGCGTGGATTTCGATGTCCGTGGCTTGGCCCTGAAAACCACCGGATGGCTGATGGACCATGATCCGGGAGTTGGGCAAGGCATACCGCTTTCCAGCCGTCCCCGCCGCCAACAGCAGCGAACCCATCGACGCAGCTTGACCGATGCAGACGGTCGAAATCTCCGGCCGGATGTATTGCATCGTGTCGTAGATGGCCAGGCCAGCGGTGACGACCCCGCCCGGCGAGTTGATGTAAAACGAGATGTCCTTATTCGGATTATCCGATTCCAAATACAGGAACTGGGCGCTGATCAGGCTGGCCACTTCGTCAACCACGGGACCGGTCAGGAAGATGATCCTCTCCTTCAGCAGGCGGGAGAAAATGTCGTAGGCGCGCTCACCGCGGTTGGTCTGTTCGACCACCATCGGGACGAGCGCGTTCATCTGTGCTTCAAGCGACGACATGCGTCCTTCTTTCCTTTGGGCCTGAATTCCGCGTGGCCAGCACCAGGCTGGCGAACACCACTCGATCGGTCACGCGTCCGACTGATCATCGGCGCTCGATTTCGCCTTTGATTTGGTTGACGCTTTCTTGCCGGACGTCTTTTTTTTCGCAGCCGGCTTCTTGGCGTCTTTGGTCTTCGCTTCTGCCTCCGCCTCGTCGGGGTCGCGCATTAGCTCTTCCAGGTCGACCTCGCGGTCTTCGATCTGCGCCAACTCCAATATGTAGTCGACGACCTTGTCCTCCAAGATCGGCGCGCGCAGCTGTTCCATCGCCTCGGGGTTGGCCCGGTAATAATCGAAGACTTCCTTCTCCTGGCCCGGGTACTGACGGGCCTGCGCCATGACGGCCTTGCCCAGCTCCTCCTGATTGACGGAAATCTCCTGTTTGCGCCCGGTGTCAGCCAAAATCAGGCCGATGCGCACCCGCCGTTCGGAAATGTCGCGATACTCGGCTTTCAGCTCCTCCTCCGGGCGCTGGAACTCTTCCTCATCCGGGTGATGTTCCCGTTGATGTTCGACTTGCTTCCAGATCGCGTCGAATTCCTGCTCGACCATTCCCGATGGCAGGTCGAACCCTTTTTCCTCAGCTAGTCTGTCGAGCAGCAACCGTTTGACCCGCTGGCGCGAGGTGTCCGCGTACTGCGCCGACATGCTTTCGGAGACTTTGCCGCGCAGATCTTCAAGCGATTCGGCACCAACCGTCTTTGCGAACTCATCGTCGACGGTCATCGCGACGGGCGCCTGGACTTCCTTCACTTTGACTTCGAAGACAGCCGGTTTTCCGGCCAACTCGCTCACGCCGTATTCTTCAGGGAATGTGACTTCGACGGTTTTTTCATCGCCGGCGGATGCGCCGATAAGCTGGTCTTCAAAACCGGGGACCATAAGGCCGGCCCCGAGTTCGAGCGAGAATGCTTCGGCGGACAGGCCTTCGCGCGATTTGCCCTCGACGGTTCCGTCGAAATCGATGACGATCTGATCGCCCTCTTCGGAGGCGCGCGGCGGTTCGGTCGCTTCGAATTGCTTGCGTCCCTCGGCCAGGCGCTCGATGTTGTTGGTGACCTCTTCGTCGCTGACCGTGACGACGGGCCGCTCGAAGGTGAAGCTGGCGAAATCGATGGCTTCGATTTCCGGAAGGATTTCGACCTCCATTTTGTATTCGAGATCGGCCCCTTCCTTAAAGCTGGTCACTTCGATCTTTGGCTGCATGGCAGGTCGGATCTGCCGCTCATTGATCGCTTCAGTCGATGTTTCACGGACCGAATTCTCCAGAACTTCGCCAACGACCGACGAACCAAAGCGCTTGCGCAACAGCCCGATCGGTACCTTGCCGGGGCGAAAGCCAGGCAAGCGAACGGTGCCTTGCAGCTCATCCAGCCGGCTCGAAATCTTGGCCTCGATCTCCTTTGCCTCGATCACGACCGCAAATTCGCGCCGCAGCCCCTCGTTGGTTATTTCGGTTACCTGCATCGAATATCGTCCTTGAGCGTTCTTCCGACTTCGCGGGCTATCCGCTTGATCTTGCCAAATGGCCTAAGCCCGGTTCGGCCTCCGGCTGCCCAATCCAACCGGCATCGGGCGACCTGCTTTTGTTTCTAGGCGTCAAACGGAACCAAGAGCTTGGTGCGGGCGGAGGGACTTGAACCCCCACGACATAAGTCACTGGTACCTAAAACCAGCGCGTCTACCAATTCCGCCACGCCCGCTTGGGATCCGTTTTGCTGATCAGGAACGGCATCAAACTATGGTAACGGCACCGCCCGACTCCGACCGCAAAGCGCGTCAACGCAGTGCGACCCAGCAGCCGCGCGTTACAGCACAGGCCTGCGCTACGATAAAGTCTAAATTTTCAGGCTGGATTTGCGCCGGCGATTGAACCGGCGCTCACAGGGGTTCGGGCGCTAAATCGTGGCCCGCTGTGGGTAGAGTTGCAAAAAGGCCGTTAAAGCCAGCGTTCGGTCATCGATCTCGCTGGCCCGCTTTTCAATGCCGCCGACCCGCCGATGATAGCGGACATGGGGAATCCCGACTTCATCGTCCCAAACCGAAACAACATGGGCCGTCTCACTTGATCCCAAGTTGTTCTTCCGGCGATAAGTTTCACCGATTTCAACGTTTTCGACCCGCCTTCTCCACGAAAACATAAGCCGTCCCCGAACCTTATTGTTGATGTGAGACCGGCAAACAAATAACACATATTGCTTAATGAGCGTCTAACTTAGAAAACTCTGTTAAAGAATTGATAATTAATAATAAGCCTGTCAAATTTTGCTTGAATTGCTGCCTTAGCAGCACAAGTTAAATTCCTGTGACATTTTTTGTCATCTGATCGATGAGATCCTCGGCGATCGTGGCGGCGCCGTGGGTGGTTTGTGCCGCCTTTCCGTGCAGCCAAACCGCGGCGCACGCTTGCGTAAAGGCCGCATGCCCCAAATCCTCGGTATCAAGGTTAAGATGGCTGAGACGCGCCGTAAGCAAGCCTGCCAGGACATCACCGCTGCCGGCTGTCGCAAGATGGGCCGGCGCATTGTCATTGATTGCGGCCCGCCCGTCCGGTGCGGCAATGACGGTGTCGGCTCCTTTTAGAACGATCGTTGCCCCTGCCAGTTCCGCGGCGACCTGCGCGCGAAAGAGCTTGTTGCCTTCCAGATCGGGGAAAAGACGCGAGAACTCGCCCTCGTGCGGGGTCAGCACATGAAAGGGTTCGAGATACTGAAAGAGCTCGTCGGGGTCCTGCTCGAAGGACATCAGCGCATCTGCGTCCAGGACGGCCGGCAGGCCACTCTCCAGCCCATCGATGACCGCACCCGCGATTTCTTCGCCAATGCCGGCCCCCGGCCCGATGCAAAAGGCCGAATAGCGGCCGCTTTGCAGGGATTCCACCCACATGCCGCGATCCAGAAGAACCAGGCCCGGCGAGTCGGAAGCATAGGTTGAACGCACGCGCTGGGGAATCGCGGCGGCGACATAGCCGGCACCGGCCCGTCGGGCGGCCGCTGCCGCAAGGCGCGCGGCCCCCGCCATTGTGCCGCCGCCATAGATCAGGACCGCGCCGCGGGAAAATTTATGCGCGTCCTGATCGATCTCCCCGGCCCCTTCCTGCCAAAGCGCGGGCCCGTTGCGCGCAACGCCGGGTGCGATGTCGTCCAGGGCGGTTTCGTCGATACCGATCTGCGCAACGACAAGGTCACCGCATATGGTCCTGCCTGGCAACAGCAGGTGCCCCGGCTTTGGTCGAAAGAAGGTGACGGTCAAGTCGGCGCGGGCGACTGGTCCGCGCAGCGTGCCTGTATCGCCATCAACACCGCTCGGCACATCGACTGCCACAACGGGGCATGCGGAGGCGGAAATGGCCTCAAGCAGCGGGGCGATCGGTGGCTCGATCGGTCGTGTCAGCCCGGCACCGAACAGGGCATCGATCACCAGCGGGCTGTCAGACAAATCCAGTTCGGTGTCTTCCTCGATCGGGCCGACCTCGCCTCCCCAGAAGTCGCGCGCCCATTCGGCATCGCTCAAAGGGCTTTGATCTTCGGTGACGCCATAGACATCCACTGGCCAACCCAGATCGGTCAGCAGCCTGGCGGCGACGAATCCATCCCCGCCATTGTTGCCCGGTCCGCACAAGACAAGGACACGCCGCCGAGACCAACGCGACAAGATGGCTTCGGCCACGGCCCGTCCGGCTCGGGCCATCAGCGCTTTGCCGGGGCAGCCGCGCTCGATCGTAAATTTGTCGGCCTGCCCCATCTGGGCGACCGTCAGCACGGCGAGATCGCTATTCAGGGGCGGAGGCGCCGAGGGCTCTTGAGCCTCGGACTCAGGATGTTCCGTTGATTGGGGAGAGCCAACGTCGTCCATTCTCTACCGCCCGGCAAACCTGACCGCGGCGCAGAACGGTCGAGGAAAATGGGGCGACTGATGGGATTTGAACCCACGACAACTCGGACCACAACCGAGGGCTCTACCACTGAGCTACAGCCGCCATGCGGTTCGGTGGTATGGAACAACCTCTTTCTGCCGTCAAGCATCGGGCGAAGGTCCGGGCTCACGGTTCAGTCGATCAAGTTGGAGGAACGCCAATGATCCCTGCGGATGGGATGGCACGTCTGGGTACGGAAACCGCATTCGAAGTCCTTGCCAGAGCCAACGCTCTCGCCGCCCAAGGAAAGGACGTCATCAATCTGGGCATCGGCCAGCCCGATTTCAAAACACCCGATCATGTCGTGGAGGCAGCGGTGAAAGCCCTGCGGGACGGCCATCATGGCTATACGGACGCCCAGGGAATTCCGCCGCTGCGCGAGGCCGTTGCCCGCTATCTGGAAACATACAATGGCGTAGAAGTCGATCCGGGCCAGGTGGTCATCGTGCCCGGGGGCAAGGTAACGATGTGGTTCGCGATCCTGATGTTCGGGCAGCCGGGCGTCGAGATTTTGTACCCCAACCCCGGGTTCCCGATCTACGAATCGGCCATTCAGTACACGGGCGCCAAGGCCGTCCCCATTCCGCTGCACGAGGAAAGCGGTTTTTCATTTAGCGCCGACGAGGTTTTGGAAAAACTGTCGCCCAAGACAAGGCTGATCATCCTGAATACGCCGGCCAATCCCACCGGCGGCGCGGTACCGAAGTTGGAACTGGATAAACTGGCGGCCGGTCTCGCCGATTGGCCGGACATCGCCATCCTGAGTGACGAGATCTATTCCCGCATGACCTATGACGGGCATCGCCACACCAGTCTGTTGAGCTATCCGGAAATCGCGGACCGGGTCATCCTCCTGGATGGCTGGTCGAAGACATTCGCGATGACGGGCTGGCGGCTGGGACTTGCGGTTTGGCCAAAGCCGCTCGTTGCCGGCGCCGTTCGCTTGGCCGTCAACAGCCATTCCTGCGTCAACGCGCCGACGCAATTCGCCGGCATCGCGGCGCTCGAAGGCCCCCAGGACTCCGTCCATCAGATGGTCGACGCGTTTGCCGCCCGCCGCCGCGTGATCGTCGATCGCCTAAACGCGTTGGACGGTGTCCGGTGCGCCGAACCGGGCGGCGCGTTCTACGCGTTTCCGAACGTCACCGGCACCGGGCGGACGTCGGCCGATTTGCAAAACCAGCTTCTCGAACAGGCGAACGTCGCAACCGTCTCCGGAACGGCATTCGGCGCCTATGGCGAAGGATACCTGCGCCTTTCCTATGCGGCATCGCTGGAAGACATAGAGCGCGCGATGGATCGCATGGCAAACTTACTCGGCCAATGAAGAAAATGCCGAAAAATTAGGCAGCGAGACCGTTTTATGTGCAAAAATCTGGTCTGAGAGGCGGCTAGCTTGGAATTCGCGGGGAATTTCCCGGACTGGCGTTGGCACGGCTCCTGCTTATAACGCACACGGTCGATGGCAGAGCGGTGCCGGCGGCCGCCTGTCCATCTGGCATCACCGTAAGAGAAGTGTCGAGGGAATGAAAAAAGTCGAAGCCATCATCAAGCCGTTTAAGCTCGACGAGGTGAAGGAGGCATTGCACGAAATCGGAATTCAAGGGATCACCGTGACCGAGGCCAAGGGGTTTGGCCGTCAGAAGGGTCACACCGAACTCTATCGTGGTGCCGAATACGTCGTCGATTTTCTGCCCAAGGTCAAAGTGGACATCGTCATGGACGATGGCCTGATCGACCGGGCGTTGGAAGCCATTCAGAGTGCTGCCCATACCGGCCGCATCGGGGATGGCAAGATCTTCGTGACGCCGGTTGAGGAAGTCGTCCGGATCCGAACGGGCGAAAAAGGCTCCGAAGCCATCTAGACGCGACCCAAAGCCCGGATCAAACCACCCCAATCCAATCGTTCGCCGCGCGCGGGCAGCGCCGCCAGATTTGTCTGGCGGCTTTCGCGTAAGCCGGTGACAAAGCCGCTGAATGCTAACCAGCTGAATACCAACCAATAGGAAGGCCCGTTCAATGTCAGACGCTATCGCCAACGTGCTGAAAATGATTGAGGAGAATGACGTCAAATACGTCGATCTCCGGTTTACCGACCCGCGCGGCAAGTGGCAGCACACGGCCCAGCACGCCAACACCATCGATGAAGATGTCTTCTCCGACGGCATCATGTTCGACGGCTCGTCCATTGCCGGCTGGAAGGCCATCAACGAATCCGACATGACCCTGATGCCCGATCCGAGCACGGCGGTCATGGATCCGTTCGCGGCCCAGCCCCAACTCGTTCTGTTCTGCGACATCATCGAGCCCTCGACGGGCCAGGGCTACAGCCGCGACCCGCGTTCGACGGCCAAGCGCGGCGAGGCTTATCTGAATTCGACCGGCATTGGCGATACCGCGGTGTTCGGCGCCGAGGCGGAATTCTTCGTCTTCGACGATGTCCGGTTCGAAGCCGGCATGCACTCCAGCTACTACCATCTCGATTCCGAGGAGTTGCCGACCAACTCCGGCAAGGAATACGAAGAAGGCAACATGGGCCACCGCCCCGCGGTCAAGGGCGGCTACTTCCCCGTGCCGCCGGTCGATGGCGGTCAGGAACTGCGCGCCGAGATGCTGAGTGTCATGGGCGAAATGGGCCTGGTGGTTGAAAAGCACCACCATGAGGTCGCCCCCGCCCAGCACGAGCTGGGAACCCGGTTCGGCACGCTGGTGAACCACGCCGACGGTATGCAGATTTACAAATACTGCGTGCAGATGGTTGCCCACTCCTACGGCAAGACGGCCACCTTCATGCCCAAGCCAGTCGCCGGCGACAACGGGTCGGGCATGCATGTGCACCAGTCGATTTGGAAGGATGGCAACCCGACCTTTGCCGGGTCCGGTTATTCCGACCTGTCGGAAACCGCGCTGCACTATATCGGCGGCATCATCAAGCACGCCAAGACGATCAACGCGTTCTCCAACGCCACGACCAACAGCTACAAGCGCTTGATCCCGGGTTTTGAAGCGCCTGTCCTGCTGGCCTATTCGGCTCGCAACCGGTCGGCGTCTTGCCGCATTCCGTTCGCCTCAAGCCCCAAGGGCAAGCGGGTCGAGGTTCGGTTCCCCGATGCATCGGGCAACCCCTACCTGACCTTTACGGCGATGCTGATGGCGGGCCTGGACGGGATCCAGAACAAGATCCACCCCGGCGATCCGATGGACAAGAACCTCTACGATCTCGATCCGGAAGAATTGGCCGATGTCCCGACCGTTTGCGGCTCGCTGCGCGAAGCCCTGCAGGCATTGGAAGCCGACCATGAATTCCTCCTGAAGGGCGATGTCTTCACGAAGGATCAGATCGAAGGCTACATGGAACTAAAGTGGGAAGAGGTTTACGCCTTCGAACACGCGCCGCACCCGGTCGAGTTCCAGATGTACTACAGCGTCTAAGTCAACGACGTTTCAGGGAAGCGGTCGATGGGAAACCATCGGCCGTTTTCTTTTGGCTGATCGCCCATGGCTAATCGCCGGTGGCTAATCGCCCATGGCTAATCGCCAGTGGCTGATCATCCGGGTCAGGCGGAAGGCTCTAAGGCTTTCGGCGACATCTTTTCGAAGGCGACACCGGTCGCCATGAAACAGGTCAGTCCCTTGGCGTTGGTCCGGATGATGGTCCAGCTTCCGGATGGCCCGGCAAGCATCTCCATCACCCCGCCCTTGCTGTCCAAACCGATGGCAACGGGTTGCTCTTCATACTGGGCTTCCAGGCGTTCCATGATCGCGTCCCGCTTGCCGCAAACGCTGCGTTGCTGCGCATCGGCGGAAGCCAGCGGAGTTACCGTGACCAACGCGGCCAAAGCCGTAAACATGGCGCCTTGCACCAATGAAAAACTCTTTTTGGTCATGGTAGTGCCTCCGCACGAAACGTGGTTTCGGAACTGCCTTCCCTTCGTAACCGAGTATTCGGTAACCGCTTTAACAAGCAGTTAAATCTCCGGCGGCCGATCAGCCTCGCCGGCCTTAACGATCCGTCAAGTGCGGCCGCCGATGCCCCTGGAATTTCGGTTTCACGGCGATTTAACGAGTGAACGATAAAACTGTCATCGAATTGCAAAACTTGATTTGGGCGCCGTCCATCTTGGGCACACCCCCGAGCGACTTAAGGATACCTGTTATGCAGCGACGGGAATTTACGATCGAACGCCAGATGCGGCGCACGAGGGGCGAAGGTGACCTCTCCATGGCTTCCCAGGACATGGGATTGAATGGTTTCGACCCGTCGGTCCCTCCCGGTGAGCTGATCGAAGAAGTCCGGGCGCTCCGGGCCGAGATTGCGGCAATGGGCAAGAGCCTGGCCGCGCTTGGCATTCAATCAGGCGCCGATGCCGATCCAAACGGCGAAAACGCCGAGGAGGAAGCAGACGGGGTTGCTGCGACCCTGCCCGCCGCCATTGTCGAGAATGATTTTCTGCGGCGCGAGATTGCCCGCATGGTTCGGTCCATGGCTCAGGCCAAGGAACAGATTGCCGCCATCAAGCATCCTGAAATCGACGACAACCAGGTCAACGCCGCCTCGAACGAGCTGCACGCCATTGTCAGCACCACCGAGATGGCGACGAACACCATCCTGGAAATGGGTGAAGGCATTCAGCATCTGGCCGAACGCCTGATGAACCTCATGGGCAGTGACGAGGACGTTCAGACCACCTGTTCGGACATCATCACGCGGATCAACACGATGTTCGAGGCCTGCAATTTCCAGGACATCACGGGCCAGCGTGTTACCAAGGTCGTCACCACGCTGGAGTTCATCGAGGAACGGCTGCGCACGATCATCGATGCCTGGGGCAAGGAAGCCTTTGCCGATATCCCGATCCCGCAGCAGGTTCAGCTGCACGAAACGGACGAGCTGGTCTCCGGCCCGGCCTCAGACGATTCAGGACTGTCGCAAGACGAAATCGACTCTCTGTTCGGCTAGCGAATACCCGCTCGGGTCAGCGAGGCAGCTCAAGCGTCAGTTCCGCGCCGCCAAATCCATGCACCGAATCCTTGGCCCGAACGGTCACGCGATCAACATCGTCGGGAATCCGAATGCCCGACGCGGATCGGGTGAAGGGCTGCTCCAAATCATGCGGGTGCAGCAAGACGCGCTCACCCAGCACCTTGTCGTCAGGCCCGACCACCACCCACGCATCGGCGTAGTGATCCCAACCGGCATCGTCATGCTGGACCGTTACCGTGAATGTCCAAGTCCCGTCCGCTGCCTGCTTGGCCTCGGCTTCCAGAACATCGGCCTTGCCGGCAATCGCCGACCCAGCGGTCAGCACACTGCCCAGGATCGCGGCGATCGGCAGCCAGCCAAAACGCTCAAAACCCATTGATTTCCCCATTCGTCGACGTGGCTCGCGGACCCTAGCGAACTGCCGAACGCCCGTCGCTTCACGATTGCGCGTGTTGAGGTGTCGGGCGTTCGAGGTCGGAAGCCTTGCACAAGACGCGTTGGCTAGCGTGCAAGGGTTATGTCCTACGCCCAAGCGCTATTGAAAAAGAAATTGTAGAAGACGCGGACTACGGCCCCTGCCCGCTTGAGACCGCCGCGATCAGAGAACAGTTTCCGGGCTCACAGTCTTCGACAATGAACGGTGAATAACCAGAAGCAGATGAGCTTCACTGTCCAATTCGATTTTGCGAGCCGGTTCCTGGCCTTGGGTGGCGCGCGGCGTCCAAATTGCCGCGCGCCCCGAAGGTGGTTTCACCGTAACGTCTAGGGATGCGCCCTGCCTATCGCAGCGGCCCACCGAGGATCAAGGGAGACTGATTGGGGTCACTTTCTCCGTCCCGATCGCGCTCCTGCGGTGGAATCCAAAACCCGCCTTCCGAAGATTCCCCTGCGCCCTTACCGCCCGGAGATCGGTCAACGTTATCGTCGCCATCCGGGGGGTCTTCGACGCTAACCACACCAAGCGGTGGTTTATCCTCGGCGTTCGGATCTGGGGGATCGTCGTACTCGCCGTACCAGGCGTCCACCACCGTCTTCGTAAACCCAACGGCTCCACCCGCAATCGCCGCGGGAACTTCGTCCAAAGGTACCGGATCTAAAGCAGTAAGCGCAGTTCCAGCAGCAGCCCCGGACAACGTATTGTAGACAAGATCAGATCCAAGCCGGCCCCATTGAAGGTTCTCACCTCCAGGCGGTTCAAGACGGGGGGCCAAATTTATGGTTGTCATGGCGCATTCCATGATCCCACCTATTCCCCCCGTCGAAAAAATCTCGGCGGCAAGCTGGTCACCAATGGACGTCTCAATCTTTATTGGAATGGCACCAAATCCAGCCATACCAAAAGCATCGGTCATTTGCTCTGCATCGAACCCGAACAGACCCATACCCATCCCTGCGGCACCTAAGGTCTCATTGCGAAACCGAGGCGGTCCAAGGTTCAGCAAGTCGATGAAATGGTGAGTTGCCGCCGCTCGGCTTTGCGCGGTCATGACGGCTTGGAAGGCATCGATCCCTTCCTTGCCAAAACCGTAGGATTTTAAGGCGGGGATCAGCGGGTCGACCTTTGGGTAGGCCTTGGCGACTGCGAACTGTGCATCTCGAGCGCGCTGTGCCCAAGGCCGCTTCGAAATGGTCTTGTTGGCAAACGCCACGACATTGCCGCCATCAGACCAAAGGCGCGCCATCTTCAACAAAAGACTGCTGTCTTCTTTGGAAAAACTAAACCGAGACGTGAGTTCTAATTTCTGCTTTGTCATATTTCTTCCAACTAGTTTTCTTTCAGCTGCCAGCTCCAATGTCTCGAGCTGCGTTGGTGAGAATTACATTTTCCTTTCGCGCAATCAATCACTTACGGAAGCCGCTTAGGCTCCGGACGTACCAAGCCGGTCACGTCGTGAGGCGAATGGCGATCCAAGACTTCCAAATGAAGACAATGGATCACTGATCGTCTGTCGTCGCTGTCTGAAGATCAGTTCGCGCAGTTTCAACAGAGTATTCTGCGCTACGGAGAAAGGAATTCGGGCCCACCCATTCGTCAACGTGGCCCGCGGGCGCTAGTGAACTGCCGAACACCCGTCGGTTCACGATAGTGCGTGCCGTGGAGTCGAGCGGTCGAGGTTGCAAGGCCGACGGAAGGAGGGGCGTTTGCGGGATGGGGGAAAGTCCAAAACCAATGACCGACGTTTCGCGGCTCATTTGAAGGACACTGAAGAGACAGGAGCTATGGCACTTGCGCGCAGCCTTCTCGGGGCGTTTTACAAATACTCGTCTGCGACTGTGGCCGGCAATAACAGAATTGGCAGTGGTGTCCGGTGCGACGGCGACCGAGGTTTAGGGACCCAAAAGCTGTGGCGCATTCGCTCCACATCCGGAGCATGCTACGCTTCGTTGCGGCGAACCTCTGCGATGGCCTCCACAACTTCGGCTGCTTGGTCGTGAGGTACGATGAAGGCAAGAGAGACTCTGGCGTCAAATTTCATTGCTGTAACGCGCTTGCCTGCACTGAGAATTGATTTCTCCTTCTTCCTTTCAACGAAGCCAATTTCCGGAATGGTGATGCGAAACCAGAGACGTTCAATATTCGTGAACCAAACATGAGGTTTTCCATATCCCTTTAACGGTATAAGTCGTTTGAAACCAAATAGATTTATGAAATGCAGGTGATCTGGGAAAATCACTAATCTCGGGAAACCGAATATTATACCCATGGTCATGCATGCCGCAGGGAAAAGAGCTGTTACTATGACAAGCCAGTGCAATATAAGTGAGTGTTTCATATGCTCGCCGTCGGCGAGCATCAACAGTGAGGTTATGACGACGAATATCAATGTGAACAGAATGCCATAGTACCCCACTGTCCGATTGGGATTAAATTCGACTTTCTTACCAAATTTGTTTTCAGCTTTCATCGCTCCAAACCGGAACTTTACCTCTCTTGCGGACTACGCTTTGGGCATAGTACCAACAGCTTAATTTTCGATAACAGTGCCCGTTTCGGATGTGAATTCTGCGCCCGTAACACTACTATTAATTGAGTCCGGTACTAGAGGTGCCAAATTAGCATTTTGACTATTCTGGATAAACCGTTGAGGTAATTGAGTTTCTCGGACCAAACAACACTCGGGTGAAGTGTCCGGTCTCTGGTTTCGGATTTGGTAGCGGCTAGATGAGTTATCGCACGAACAGATGCTGAGCCGGAACCGGTCCAGTTTTCCGAGGTTCTCGCCGTCTCCTGCCAACAAGTCCAAGAAAACCGGTTGACAGACTTGTTCCTTTTTTGTTCCTATAGCTCCCAGCAGAACAAACGAGGAACGGTCATGCGCTCAACCCTATTAGCCGAAGTTGCATCAATTGGGCTCTTGCTCGGCTCGATCTATGCCATCGCCCTGTTAGGGCACGGACTGGGAATTAATTGACCCAAGTTGGGCGTCGGCGGTAACTGACCCCCGTCGCCTGGTAATGGGTAACGTCTGTATCTAGCTGGTTGGCTGGTACACGTCCTGGCGGGCTTCAAAGCGGAATTGCGATCACCATTTGGCACATGACTGGGTCGCGATATCTTTCTGCATGATTCGCGATTGTGTTTTGGGCTGGCAGCGCGTTCGAAAGCGCCGCCACGGCGGCTCGCGATACGCACGCGGCACTCCATTGCGAAACGGCTGCGATTTCGCCTGCCAGGAAAAGCAAGATGGCTGACTTATTTGGCAACACCGCCCCGGCTGATGGGGGCAAGGCACCGCGAAAGCGTAAGGCTGGCTCGGCGGCAAACGGCGTGTCCAACGCCAACGCTCCCTCAAAACAGTCTTACACGGCAAAAGACATCGAGGTTCTCGAAGGCCTCGAACCGGTCCGGCGCCGGCCTGGCATGTATGTTGGCGGGACTGATGAACGGGCGCTGCATCACCTGGTGGCGGAAATCCTCGACAATGCCATGGATGAGGTCGTGGCGGGTCACGCCAGCTGGATCGACATTTTTCTCGACCAGGACGGAACGGTCACCATCAGCGACAACGGGCGCGGCATTCCCGTCGATGAACATCCCAAATTTCCCGGACAATCCGTCTTGGATGTTATTCTGACCACCCTGCATTCCGGCGGCAAATTCGGCGGCTCCGCCTACGCGACGTCCGGCGGGCTGCACGGCGTCGGTGTCTCCGTGGTCAACGCACTGTCGGAAAAAATGGTTGTGGAAGTCGCGCGCGATCGGCGGCTTTGGCGGCGCAGCTACGCCCGCGGCGAACCGGTTGGAAAGCTCGAAGCGGCCGGGGCGGCACCCAACCGGCGCGGAACCAGCGTCAGCTTTCACCCCGACCCTGAGATATTCGGAAAGCGGGCGGCCTTTCGGGCCGAACGGCTGTATCGAATGGCCCGGGCCAAAGCATACCTTTCCAGCGGCGTCGAAATCCGCTGGCGGTGCGATCCGGTTCATGTTGCCGATGACGACAGCGTTCCTCAAACAGCGGTTTTGCACTTTCCTGGCGGCCTGGCCGACCGGTTGAAGGAGTATCTGGGCGACCGGGCGATCTTGGGCGACAGGCCGTTTTGTGGCACGGCCCCGCTTGGTCAGGACGGTGCCCGCATGGAATGGGCCGTGGCGTGGCCGGTGGATGGCGAAGGCACCTTTCAATCTTACTGCAACGCCATCCCAACGCCCGATGGCGGCACGCACGAAAGCGGGTTGCGCACCGGCTTCGTGCGCGCCCTCAAATCATTTGGGGAAATGACCAGCCAGCGTCGCGCCCAGTCTATCACGGCCGACGATGCCCTTGGCGGTGCCGAAGTGTTCCTCTCGGTGTTCCTGCGCGATCCGTCGTTTCAGGGACAAACCAAGGAACGCCTATCCTCGGTCGAGGCATCGCGCTTCGTCGAAACCGCCATCAAAGATCCCTTGGACCACTGGTTGTCTGAGGATACGGCCGCCAGCGCCGATCTGCTGACCAGCATTGTCGAACGGGCCGAAGAACGGCTGCGCCGCCGACAGGCGCGGGATCTGGCCAGAAAAACGGCGACCCGCAAATTGCGCTTGCCGGGCAAGCTGGCTGATTGTTCCCGTCGTGGAGCTGATGAAACCGAAATTTTCCTCGTGGAGGGGGAATCGGCCGGTGGCTCCGCCAAGGCGGCGCGCAATCGCGAAACCCAGGCTGTTCTGCCGCTGCGGGGCAAAATCCTCAATGTCGCGAGCGCGTCGGCTGACAAACTGGCGGCCAATCAGGAGATTGCCGATCTGAAACTGGCCCTTGGGTGCGGCGTCGGTCGGGATTTCGATGCGACGCGGCTGCGGTACGAACGCGTTATCATCATGACGGACGCGGACGTCGACGGCGCCCACATCGCCGCGCTTCTTCTGACCTTCTTTCACCGGCAGATGACCGGTCTGATAACCAATGGCCATCTGTTTCTCGCCCAGCCGCCGCTCTATAGGCTGCAACAGGGCGCGACGGTCGCTTACGCCAGGGACGATGCGCATAAGGACGAATTGATGCGCTCCGTGCTGACCGGACGGGGGAAAGTTGAGATAAGCCGGTTCAAAGGCCTGGGTGAAATGCCGGCCAAGCAGCTTCGTGAGACCACGATGGACACCACAGCGCGCACCTTGTGGCGCGTGGCGTTGGACAGGCCGGAAGATGGTCAGGTCGGGGCCGGGGCGGCCCGGCTCGTCGAGGAACTGATGGGTCGCAAGCCGGAAAGCCGGTTGCGCTTCATTCAACAGCACGCAACGGACATCGAGGAACTGGATATCTGACCGTTGGCTCGCAATGTCTGTGACGTCTTTCAAGCCGCCATCTCCCCGTGGGCGTTGCGTCTTGTGGCCAATGCGCGCATGGTGCGGCCCTTGGATCGATTGATTGCCCGGTATTGATTGGCAATCCGTCCTAACAACTTCATTTGACATTAGCGCAACTAAAGATACTGTCCGCGCCGCCTCGTTAGGGGCGCTGAATTGGGAGTTTGCACAGCCAACATGGCGACGTTTGAAGATCTTGGGTTGAAGGCCGAAATCCTGCGGGCGCTTTCGGATGCCGGTTATTCCATTCCCACGCCCATTCAGGAACAGGCGATCCCGCAAGTCCTGCAAGCCCGAGATTTGATCGGCATTGCGCAAACCGGCACCGGGAAAACGGCCGGGTTCACGCTGCCGATGATCGAGATCCTGTCCAAGGGACGCGCCCGTGCGCGCATGCCCCGATCCTTGATCTTGGAACCGACTCGCGAACTGGCGGCGCAGGTTGCCGAGAACTTTGAGAAGTACGGCCGTTACGAAAAGCTCGAATACGCGTTGTTGACGGGCGGGACGCGCATGGACGAACAGGTTCGCAAGCTCGAGCGTGGGGTCGACGTGTTGATCGCGACGCCGGGCCGCATGATCGACCTGTTCGAACGCGGCAACATCCTATTGGCCGACGTTAAGATCCTCGTGATCGACGAAGCCGACCGCATGCTCGATATGGGCTTCATTCCCGATATCGAGCGGATCGTCGGCTTGCTGCCCAAGATGCGTCAGACTCTGCTGTTTTCGGCGACGATGCCGCCGGAAATTCGTCGCTTGACCAAACTCTTCCTGATGAACCCGAAAGAGATTGCCGTCGCGCCACCCTCGACGACATCGGGAACTGTCGAACAAGGCCTGGTGAACTGTGCGCCGAAGGGCAAGCGGGTGGCATTGCGCGCGTTGTTGCGGCGCGAGCCGATCAAGAACGCGCTCATTTTCTGCAATCGGAAACGCGATATCGGCGTTTTGACCCGGTCCCTTGAACGGCATGGTTTCAAGGCCGCTCAGCTGCACGGCGATATGGTGCAAAGTGCGCGCACGGAAACGCTCGGGCGCTTCAAGGCCGGTGACATCGACCTGCTGGTTTGCAGTGATGTCGCCGCGCGGGGGATCGACATCCACGAACTCAGCCACGTCTTCAATTTCGATATTCCGACCCATGCTGAAGACTACGTGCATCGGATCGGCCGAACGGGACGCGCCGGCAGGACGGGACATGCCTATTCGCTGGCCACCTCAATGGACGAGAAATACGTCGCCGCCATCGAGAAGCTGACCGACAAGAAAATCCCGGTCATCGACCTGGCTCTCGAGACGGGCGAGCCCGAAGCCCAAGAAGAAGAAAGTGCCGGTCCGCCCGAAGACAAGCGCCGCCGCCGTCGCTCCCGGCGCGATGCCGAAGGGGCACGCGCGAAGGAGCCTGAAGCGAAGGCGAAATCCGCGCGGAACGAGCGGCGCTCCCGCCGCAGCCGTGACGACGAGGACGATGTCAAGGTTGTCGGTCTGGGCGATCATGTGCCGGCATTCCTTCTTCGGCCGACGCCCAAGCTTCGCGGCGCCAGCCCTCCAGCCGATTGACCTGATACGGTTGGATCTCCCTGCTAAGCGCCGGTCGTAATTAGCACCAACAACAGACTATCCCCGTTGACTTATCCCCTGCCCTGCGGGACTCTTTGAATTCGTCATCGGCGGGCAGGTTTTTCGTCTCGAATCAACAGCGCGCGCCACTCCCCGGTTTGGTAGGGATGGACTGCTCGTGATCGGCAGGCATCATTTTCTGGTTGTTGCGTTTGCGGGCGTGCTTGGGATCCTCTCAGGCGGGATCATTCCTTCTTATGCGCAAACCACCAACGAGCCGGTTCTCATCGAAGCGGACAGTTTGAACTACGACGATGAACTTGACGTCGTCATTGCCTCTGGCGCCGTCGAAATCATCGATGGCGAGAACATTCTTCGCGCCAACCGCATTGTCTACAATCAGCGAACCGGCGTGGCCGCGGCCTCGGGCGATGTTGTTCTTGTTGAACCCGACGGCAACGTTCTTTTTGCCGATTACGCCGAACTCGATGAGGGGATGACCCGCGGTTTTGTCGAGCGCGCCAGCCTCTTGTTCGCCGATGATTCCCGGCTGATTTCGAACTCGGGAGTCCGCCGGGAGGGCCGGCAGACCGTTGTTGATCGCGCCGTCTATTCGCCCTGCGCCCTGTGTGTCGAAAATCCCCGAAAAGCGCCGATCTGGCAAATCCGCGCCGCGCAGGTCACGCACGATTCCGAGGAAAAGGTCGTCTATTACCGGGATGCCTTCTTTGATTTCTACGGCGTGCCCATCCTCTACACGCCGTATTTCTCCCATGTCGATCCGACCGTCGACCGGCGCACCGGATTTCTGGTGCCGAAATTTGGCTCGACCAGCGCCATGGGACCGTTCCTGCGGAACTACTACTATATCGACATTTCGCCGGAACAGGACGCCACGCTTGAGGGAACGATCACCCGCGATGCCGGCTTCTTGGCGGGGTTGGAATACCGGCGTCGTTTCGAAAATGGCCGGATCCAGTTGAGCGGCAGCGCCAACCAGAGCGATCGGACCGATCAGCTCGACGACACGGAAGTCCTTCGGCGGGATGAGGCGCGCGGTCATTTGTTTGGCGAGGCGCGCTTTGATTTGACCGATCACTGGCGAACCGGCGCCGACATCGCGCTGACCTCGGATGACACCTATCTGCGAACCTTCGAAATCTCGGACGAGGATGTCTTGCGCAGCACCGGGTTCGCTGAGGGGTTCTACGGTCCCAGCTATGTGAACGTGGAGGCCTTCTCGTTCCGCGATCTGCGCGTCGAAGGTCAGCGCCAGCCCGTTATCTTGCCTATGGCCACGGCCGATCTGCTGACCGAACCCGATGCCATCTTCGGCGGTCAGGGACAGATCACCGCCTCGGCCATGAACATTCGCCGGACGAACGATCTGGGGCGCGTCGATAGCGACATCAATGGCGTTGACACCCGCCGCCTGTCCCTCGAAGGCGCCTGGCGGAAGGAACAGATCTCCCCGTTCGGGCTGGTCAGCAACATCGAGACGTCCCTGCGGGGCGATATATTCGATTCGAGCGACATTCCCGATCCGGATGATCCGTCCGTGGCATTACGCACGGAAACGGCCGCCCGGCTGATTCCGCGGATCACACTCGGCTCGAAATACCCCTTCGTCCGCAACGGCGCCCACTCCCAGCAGATCATCGAACCGGTGTTGTCGTTCACCGCCGCGCCGAAGATCGATAACGGGACGAACATTCCCAACAACGACAGCCGCGATCTCGAATTCGATGACGTGAACCTGTTCGAAGACAACCGCTTTCCCGGCATCGACCGCGAAAATGGCGGCGTCCGGGCGGCCTACGGGCTGGGATTCAGCCATTTCGGCGCAAGCGGTTCGAACTTCGAGGGCTTTATCGGTCAAAGCATCCGTCTGACCGATGACGAGGATCTGCCGGAAGGCTCGGGCCTGGAAGATGATGTGTCCGATCTGGTCGGCCGCGTCTCCTTTTCGCCCGGTCCGTATTTCGACCTGGATTGGCGGTTTCGGCTGGATGAGGAAAAGCTGGCCGCGCGGCGGCAGGATATCCTGGCCAGCGCCGGGACGGACCGGTTTCGGCTGACGGCGAACTACACCTTCCTGGACGCCATCGCCGACAGCGATTCCGACATCGACCGGGAGGAGCTGACTTTGTCCGCCCGCTGGAAGATCAATCAATTCTGGTCGGCGACGACCAGTGTCCGGCGCGACATGCAGGCAAACGAAACCCGGAACGCCAGTGTCGGCTTCCGCTATGCCGATGATTGCCTGACCTTCACCGCCTCTCTGCGGCGCGATTTCACGCGCAACCGCAACACCAACGAAGGCACGTCGGTGTTTTTCACCCTGGGCCTGCGGCACCTGGGCCAACTTCCCCTCGCCCTGGACAATGCCGGGTTCTAGGCTGGCTGCTTTGTAACGGGCGGAAACGGCTGGATCGCCATGGACGGCGCTCTGCTAGACCTACCGATGGGTGTCCACATGTGGGTGGCGATCGCCGCGGCGGTTGTCGCGATGGTTTCCTATTCGGTCGAGCGCGTTCAGATCGAGCTGACCTCCCTCGTCCTGATCGCCTTCCTCCTGCTGTGGTTTGGCCTATTCCCGGCGGGGCCGCCCGATGACCGGGCGATCGGCGTCGGCGACATTCTGGGCGGGTTCGCCAACCCCTCCCTGATTGCGGTCCTGGCTCTGATCGTCATGGGCCAGGGCCTGGTCCGCACTGGCGCGCTGACGGTCCTGACCCGCATGTTCGTCCGGTTGGCCAAGCATCACCGGCACCTGTCGCTGGCCGGCACGTTGGGCAGCGTCCTCGGACTCAGCGCCTTCATGAACAACACGCCCATCGTGGTGATGTTCATCTCCGTCGTTCAGGCGCTCGCGAACCGCCTGTCCATTTCCGTCTCCAGCCTGATGATGCCGTTGAGTTTCGTTGCCGTCCTGGGCGGCATGGTCACGCTGATCGGCTCCAGCACCAACCTGCTCGTCTCCAGCGCCCTGACCGAGCTGGGGGAGCGGCCGCTGAAGATGTTCGATCTGACGGCGGTCGGCCTGCCGATGGCCATGATTGGCGCGCTTTACGCCATTCTGATTCTGCCCAGGATCCTGCCGGACCGGGGCGCCATGGCCCAGACGATCAACCCGGGCGGCAAGCATTTCATGGCGGAGATCGATATCCACGCCGGCAGCCCCTTGATCGGCCAACAAGCAACGGCCGGCCATTTCCAAGACCTGTCCGACGCGACCATCCGCCTCATTCAACGCGGCGGGCAGACCTTCTTGCCGCCTTTTGAGGATGTCGCGCTCGAACAGGGCGATGTCCTGATCCTGGCCGCCACCCGGCCAACGCTCGAACGCCTGCTGGCCAAGCATGCCGGCCATCAGCTCGCCGGCCCCGATGAGGAAGATCAGCCGGTCGCCCGCCCCTCTTCCGACCATGCCCTGGCCGAGGTGATGATCTCGCCCACCAGCGCCCTGATCGATCAAACCGTGGCCGCCGCCGACGTGCTACGCGCCGATGGCTGCCGTGTCCTGGGCATCCAGCGCCGGGGCCGCATGACCCGCCAGCGCATTCTGGGCATGCGCCTGCAAGCCGGTGACGTGCTGCTGGTCGTCGGCGAGCGCGGCAATATCGAGCGGTTGGCCAACCGCCGGGATGTCGTGCTCCTGGCCTGGGCGACGACCGATGTGCCGCGCACCGGGCGAACGCTGGTTGCCCTGAGCATTTTCATCCTGGCCATTGGATCGGCCATCGCCGGGTTCATGCCCCTGGTCGCCGCCGCGGTCGTTGGCGCGGTGCTGATGGTGGTCACCGACTGCCTAAGCCTGCGGCAGGCCCTGCAATCGATCGATCGGCAGATCCTGCTGCTGGTCGCCGCCAGCCTCGCCCTGTCAACGGTGTTGGAGCGCAGTGGCGCGGCTGCACTCATCGTTCAGGCGGTTCTGGAACCGCTGGTCGGCGGCAACCCGACTCTGGCGGCGATCGTCCTGTTTTTGATTACCAGCACCGCCACCCATGTCCTGAGCAACAATGCCTGCGCCATCATTTTCACCCCAATCGCGCTGAATCTGGCCTGGGCGCTGGAGGCGGATCCGATTGCCTTTGCCTTGACGGTGGTCTTCGCCGCCAACTGCTCCTTCGCAACGCCGATCGGCTACCAAACCCACCTGCTTGTCATGGGACCGGGACACTACCGTTTCCGCGATTTCATACGCGGCGGGCTGCCGCTGCTGTGCCTGATGTGGTTGACCTTCATCGCCATCGGGCCGCGCCTTCTCGGGCTCATGTAGAACGGCTCGCTTGGCCATTGGCGCGATTGACGGTAAACATAGCTTAGGATTGGAATGCTACGACGTCGCAGCAATGCGCTGACAGCCCGTCCTTTCAGGCAACCACCTCCACACCGCATTCCGGCGCCAATCGATGAGCCTTGGCCTTTACGATTCCGAACGGCGAAGACGCCAACGTTTCTGGTCCAACCTGACCAGGGTCGGCTTTTACATTATCACGATCGCCGTGGTTGCCGCCTTTTCCTATCAAATCGGCGTGGAGCAGATGAAGGATCGCGAGAGCGAGTTGATGCGCGAGACGGAGGATCTAAAGCACGTCAAAGCCGAACTTGAACGCTCCACCATCTCGCTCCAGGCAACGACCCAGACCGCCGAGGCCCGGTATCGCGAGCTGCAGGACCGGTTCGAGAAGGAAGTTCCGCGCGGCATTTTGCGTCAGCTGGCGGGACTCGTCGCGGGCCGGCTTGACGAGGGGATCGCCCCCCAGCGGTTGGCCCTGTATATCAACGCCGCTTCGGAGCCCAAGAATTGCGATGCGCCTGAAACAAAGCGGTTTATCGTGCGGACGCCCACCTATGATGGCGCCAACACCTCCGTCGGGTTTGCCGATGGGCGTATCACCGTCACGGGCGAGGGCAAAAACGCGGTCAGCGCCGACGGTTTGCCCGAGGGCTGGTTCGATCCGGCTCAGGAAATGTCGATCAGCCTAACGGCCATCGGCGGCGAATCCACCGCCGTATCGGGGCTTCTTCCACTCCACACATCCTTGATTCTCGGGCCGGACGAATACCGCTTTACCGTCATCGAAGGCGCGCAAAGCTTCGTCGAGGTGACGGCCGACCGGTGCGATTTCGTCGGCAGCCCGAACACGGACAGCGCCAGCGCCGAAGGCGGCTAGGGTCTAGGACCCAAATACGTTCTTCAAAATCTCGGTCGTCCGTTTGGCAGGATTGTTCCTGATCGCCGCCTCTTCCCTGGCGACATAGAAGAACATCCCGTCCATGCCCTTTTCGACGACATAATCCGTCAGATCGGACGAGACATCCGGGACAAACGGAATCTCTTTGTAGCGCGCCATCATGGCGTCGAACGAGGCGACCGCCCCGACATCCGCTAGGCTTTCATCGACGATCGGGGCCATCCGTTCACCCAAAGGCGACCGCATTTTGGATTCGAAATAGCGGGTGGCTGAATCGTCCGGGCCCGAAAAGATGCCCTGAACATCCTCCAGGCTCATGTCGTTGATCGCCTGGAAAAACAAGTCCTTGGCCTGAGGCGCCGCCGCCTCGGCCGCGCGGTTCAATTTTAACTCAAGATCATCGGCCAACCCGGACATGCCGACTTTCTGAAGCGCGGACTGAACGGTCTGCAAGGCTCCGGGCAGCGGTATCCGGATCTCTGGATCGGCATTAAAGCCATCCAGCGCGCCGACCTGGCTGACGACACGGTCCGTCCCGACGCGCAGCGCCTCGCGCAATCCACCGGAGATCTCATCATCGGAAAGCGAAGATCCTCCTCCGGGTATGTCGGTCAGGCCGCCCAACGCTTCCTTGGCTGAATCAAGCAAGTTCAACTGCGCGCTTGCCCCGGCGGACCCTGAGACCAGGAAGACGACCGCAAGCAGAATCCGTGACACCAACGCGTACATCGATCCCCTACCCCGCTGTTTCAGATCCCCGGAACGCCCAACCGGTCATGCGCTTTTCGACCAAGGCAAAGATGGCGTACATGCCGACGCCCATGACGGCAATGACCATCAAACCCGCAAACACCAACGGCACCCGAAAACTTGAGGAGGCGCTCAGCATCAGATAGCCGATGCCCTTATTGCCGGCGATGGTTTCGGAGATGACGGACCCGACGAACGCCAACGTGATCGCGACCTTCAAGGAGGCGAAGAAGTAGGGCATGGCACGGGGCAACCCAACCTTGAGCAGAATGTCGATCTTCCGAGCGCCCAAGGACCGCAGCAGATCCTTCAATTCCGGTTCCAGGGTCGCCAGGCCGGTGGCCACATTGACGACGATCGGAAAGAACGAAATCAGGAAGGCCGTCAGGATGGCGGGAACGGTTCCGATCCCGAACCAAACAACCAGAACGGGGACGATCGCCACCTTCGGAATGCTGTTGAACCCGATCAGGATTGGATAGAGCGCGGCATACACCAGGGCCGAGGCGCCGATGAAGACACCTAGCGCCAATCCAAAGACGACTGCGATGGCAAACCCGACCAACGTCACCCAGAAGGTGAACCAGGCATTGAACCAGATGGCGTCGCGAAACTCCCAAAGCGTGACCAGGGATTCGCTGGGTGTCGGCAAAATGAAGGACGGGACCGAAAACAGGCGGCAGATCGCCTCCCAGATGACGAACAGGGCCAGTGTCGCAACCCAGGGTGCCAAGGTGCGCGAATCCATCGTCATCACTCTCCCCTCACCTGGCTGATGCGGTCGCGCAATTGATGGACGATGTCGACAAAGCCAGGCTCGAAGGTGGCGTCAAGCGTGCGGGGGCGAGGCAGACGGATGTCGCGTGATTCGACAATGCGCCCCGGCCGTTTTGAGAAAACATGCACCTGATCCGCGAGATAGACGGCCTCGCGCAGATCATGGGTCACCAGGATGACCGTGAATTTCCGGTCCATCCAAAGATCCTGCAGAACGCCCCACAGCTCCTCGCGGGTGAACGCATCCAGGGCCGCAAACGGCTCATCCAGCAGCAACAGGTCCGGTTCGTGGATCAAGGCGCGGCACAGATTGGCCCGCTGCTGCATCCCACCGGACAGCGCATACGGCGGATGTTCGGCGAACTCCGACAGCCCCACCTTGTCCAGCAGGCCCATGGCACGTTCGACGTGACGGGGCTTTTCCTGGCGAAATCTGCGCCGATGCCGCTCGCTGACTTCAAGGGGCAGCAGCACATTCTGCAGCGTCGTGCGCCATGGCAGCAGGGTGGCGTTCTGAAAGGCCATGCCGACGATTTTAAGTGGCCCGGTCACTTCGCTCCCATCGACCGTCGCTTTGCCGCTGTTGGTCGGCATCAGTCCCGAAACGATTTTCAGCAAGGACGATTTGCCGCACCCTGATGGGCCGACAAGCGCGACAAAGGAACCGCGCGCAACGCTCAGGCTGGCTTCTTCGACCGCCAGCGTGCCGTCCTCCCCGCCATAGCGGAGTGAAACACGGTCAAGATCGATAAGGTGATGGGCACCCTGTTCGGTTGGGGCAGCGCCAGCTGCCCCAACCGTTTCGCTTTGGCTCAACACCGCCGGTTAGTCGGCCAGCTTGCGTTCTTCGACAGGTGGCAGGAACTCGGCCGTCCAAATCGAATCGACCGCCACGAGATCTTCATGGCCATAGGCCAGGGCCAGCTGTTCGATTGACCGTTCCATCCGGGCCATATCGATGTCACCGATGCCATTTTCGGCGACATGGGTGGTCAGAATGTTCGTGTCGATGGCCAGCTTTAGGCGCTCTACTTCAAGTGCCTTGTCAATCAGCGGGTCCCGCTTGGCGACAGCTTCTACCGCCGCTTCAGGGTCGGCCAGCAAGTCCTTGTAACCCTTCACCGTGGCTCGAATGAACGCGGCAACGGCATCGGGGTTTTCCTCAATGAACGCGCCGGAGGCGATGACCGAATTTCCGTAGAAATCGAGCCCAAGATCGGAATAGAGGAAGTACTTGATGTTCTCCTCGGCCACGCCCTTCGATTTCAGATCGAGCATGGACGAGAAAAAGTGCCCCGAAATGAAGTCGACCTCACCCTGGACAAGCATGGTCTCGCGCAGAGGCGGGTCCATGTTCACGCGGGGAACAGCTTCCGGGTCGAAACCGACTTGGGCCGCAAACGCGGGAAACAGCTTGTACGACGCATCGAAAACCGGTGCGCCCAAGGTTTTGCCGACAAGATCTTCGGGGCTCTCGATTCCCTTATCCGTCAGTGTAAAGATCGAAAATGGGGGCGCGTCATACACCATCATCACCGATTTGACCGACTGGTCCGGGTTCTGAACCGTGAAGTCGACCAGCGCGTTGATGTCCGCAAAGCCGATCTGATAAGCGCCACTTGCCACGCGGGTGACGGCACCGGCCGACCCATTGCCGCTGTCGATCGACACCGACAGTCCCTCTTCTTCGTAATAGCCGCGGTCATCAGCCAGGATGAACGCACCGGTTGGGCCTTGAAACTTCCAGTCGAGCGTAAACTTGACGTCGGTTTGGGCCAGGGCTGATCCGGTCATGCCGGCAACCGCCATCAGGGCGGCTAGCGGGGCCGCAAGGGAACGAACGCTCATTCAGATACCTCCATTGTTATCTCCCCGGCTTGTCATGGCTGACAGAACCGGGCCGCGCTTCTGGGTCAGCAATGCGTGTGCCAGTGGCGGTTTGAATGGCTGAGTGTGCCCCATGGATACCGACATGGCCAATAATTGTGCACATTGCCCCGACTTTGCTTTCGATCACCGCCGCTGTACCGTTCGCCAATGGCCATTCCCCTGACGATGCTGAACAATCTGCCCGAGCGCGAGTTCATCGCCTTGCTTGGCGGAATCTTTGAACATTCGCCTTGGGTTGCTGAATCGGTTGCAGGCGCCCGCCCCTTCTCCTCCATCGGCGTCATGCACGATGCGATGGTGGCCTCGGTTCGGGCTGCCGCGACGGAAATGCAGGATCAGTTGATCAAGGCGCACCCCGATTTGGCCGGCAAGGCGGCGCGCGCGGGGCAACTGACGGACTCGTCCACGCGGGAGCAATCCGGCGCGGGACTGGACCGCATGACGGACGACCAGTTCGCCCGGTTCGACAGGCTCAACAGTGACTATCAAGACCGGTTCGGATTTCCCTTCATCATTGCCGTGCGTGGCCACACGGTGGACAGCATTCTGAGGGCTTTCGAACAGCGTCTTCCAAACTCGCAAGATGTTGAACGCCAAACCGCGCTCGAACAGATTGCCCGGATCGCCCGGTTCCGTCTCAATGAGGTTATTGACGAACGGACGACACCGGACGGACAACCAGTCAACGGAGACACCAATTGGGACGGCTGACGACTCACGTGTTGGACACGGCAAATGGCTGTCCCGGCGCCGGCATTCCGGTAACGCTGTTCCGCGTTGTGGGCAGCGAAAGGCGCGCCCTGATCTCCGCGAGAACAAACGGCGACGGCCGAACCGACACGCCTTTGCTCGAAGGGGATGCTTTTCAGGCCGGATCGTACGAGTTGGTGTTTGAGGTTGCCGGCTATCATCGCAGCCAAGGCGTTAGGGTTGCCGATCCGCCATTCCTGGATGTCATCCCCATCCGATTCTCCATCGCCGACGCGGCGGCGCACTATCACGTGCCACTGCTCGTTTCACCCTGGTCGTTCAGCACCTATCGTGGGAGCTGAACGCCAAGACAAAAGGAGCCTGCCGATGACCCTGAGCAAACATGGCCCCACCGCTGGTATCGCACTGGCTTGTGCCTGCCTTGCGGGATCTGCTTTCGCACAGGACACCTCGGTGGCGCCTGAGATGGCGACAGGCCGGGCCGATAGCCAGGCGGTCCTCACGCAAAACCATATGGTGGCCGCGGCCAATCCGCTGGCGGTGCAGGCAGGGGCGGATGTGTTGGCCGAGGGCGGCACAGCAATTGACGCCATGGTTGCCGTTCAAATGGTTCTCAACCTTGTCGAACCGCAAAGCTCCGGCATCGGCGGCGGTGCATTTCTTGTCTACTTCGATGCGTCGACAAACAGCTTAACGACACTCGATGGACGGGAAACGGCCCCACTGGCGGCCGATGAATCGCTGTTTCTGGACGATAATGGCGAGAAACTGGGCTTCTGGGATGCGGTAGTCGGGGGCCGGTCTGTCGGTACGCCTGGCACCTTGAAACTGATGGAAACGGCCCATCAACGCCATGGATCGTTGGATTGGGCGCGCCTTCTGCAGCCGGCGATTGATCTTGCGGAAAGTGGATTTTCCGTCTCGCCCCGTTTGGCAGGCATGCTTGCAAACGAGCGGGTGTCCGAACGTCTGCAAACCTTCCAGACCACCCGTGACTATTTCTACCCGAATGGCTCGGCCCTGGCCGAAGGGGATCTTCTGGTCAACGCGCTTTTCGCCGAGACGCTGACGGCCATCGCAGCTGAAGGGTCGAGTGCGTTTTATGCTGGGCCCGTCGCTGAGGATATCGTGGCAACGGTTCAGGGGGCGGAAGGCAACCCCGGCCTGCTGTCCGAAGAAGATCTCGCGGCCTATGAGGTGATCGAGCGCGCGCCCGTTTGTGCCGGGTATCGGGGGCGGCAAGTTTGCGGCATGGGACCTCCATCGTCGGGCGCTCTAACCGTCGGCCAAATGCTTGAGATGCTCGAAAGCTTTGATCTGGCATCGATGGGGCCGAACAGTGTCGATTCCTGGCACCTGTTCGCCGAGGCCGGAAAGCTCGCCTATGCCGACAGGGGTCTTTACATGGCCGACAGCGACTTTGTCAGCATGCCGACCGAAGGATTGCTGGATGACGCTTATCTGGCGGACCGGGCGGCGCTCATTTCCCTGGATACTCCTATGGAAACGCCGGCGACGGCGGGTGAGCCGCCCTGGAAGGAAACCCGTCTCTATGGCGCCCATGACGGTCTCGACCTGCCCGGCACCAGCCATGTGTCGATCATCGACGACCAAGGAAACGCCGTTTCGCTGACCACGACGATCGAAACCGGGTTTGGCTCTCAGCTGATGGTTCGCGGCTTCCTGTTGAACAACGAGCTGACCGACTTCTCCTTCGCGCCGGTCGACAGTGATGGCCGGGACGTGGCCAACCGGGTGCAACCCGGCAAACGCCCCCGCTCGTCCATGTCACCGACGATCGTGTTGGATGAGAATGGCGAGATCGAGCTGATCATCGGGTCGCCCGGTGGCAGCCGTATCATCAACTATGTCGCGCAGACGATCATCGGCGTTCTCGATTGGGGATTGGATGTTCAGGCGGCGATTGACTTGCCGCATGTCACCAACCGAAACGGGGCGACGGATCTCGAGGCCGGAACAGCGGCCGAGGATCTGGCCGAATTGCTGGCCGAGCGGGGACATGAGGTTAACATCCGCGATCTGAACAGCGGTTTGCACGGAATCCAGGTCACCGAGGCCGGACTGTTGGGGGGCGCCGATCCCAGGCGGGAGGGAACCGCCGCGGGGGAATAACGGTCGTCTATTGCCGCACGTGAACCAGCCGCAGGCCCACGACCTCTAGCTGGCGTTCCCGACCGCGCAATCGCATCGGTCCAAGCCTGTCGGCGATCATGCCCTCAGGCAGGACCATCTGCTGAATCAGCTCCGCGCTGACCAACGCAACATAGCGCGTGCGCTTGCAGGCCTGTTCCAGCCGGGCGGCGATGTTCACTACATCGCCGATATGGGCGATTTCGCGTTTGCTGCCGCCGCATTCGCCGACCACGACTTCGCCGCCATTCAGCCCCGCTCGAAAGGTTGGAACGGCGCCGTATTCTTCCTTGTACGCTGGGGCATTGGTGACGACCCAGCTCATAACATCGGTCAGGAACTCAAGCGGCGCCGACCGGTCGATCGCTTCGTCATACGGCCAGGTGATCATCACGCCATCGCCCAGATAGGTCACCACTTCGCCGTTCCAGCGCAGCATGATCTTGTCGATGTCGAGGAAAAAGCGGGTCAGAAATTCATGCGCCTTCTCATCGCCGATCCGCTCGGCCAGCGCGGTTGCTCCCCGCACGTCGAGAAAAAGGTATGCGCGGTCTTCGACAACAGGATGGTGATAGCGGCCGAGAATGATGTTTTTGAGCACTCGCGGACCGACCAGTTCTGCGACATCGAGGACGAAAAAGACGCACAGAGCGAAGATCACGGAAAGACCCGCATCCCGTACGAGCCTGCCATCCAGGAAATAGTCGGGCCACGGATCGCCGCCCATCACGACAACGTAGAAGACGCGGCTTGCGCTCAAACCGACAACGATCAGGGCCAGTAGGACAAAGCCCCGGATGATGGCGGATGCGATGAAGGACCGCCGTTTCAGAAAGGCGCGAAAGCCGGCTGGTTCGATAAACGACATATAGAACCAGAACAGCAGCGAGATGGTCAGCCCGGTGCGGATGCCGGATCCGATCTCCAGCGCACCGAACGAGACTTGGTTCATCAGGCTGACCAGATAGGCGATGATCAACCCGATGATGGCGCCGACGATCAGCAAAAAGATCAGGAGCTTGAAACTCCTGGGAAAGGCGAAAAAGCGACGACGGCGCTTTCGAGGTAGGAAATCGTCGTCCTCCTCGTCGTCGTAGTCGATATCAATGTCGCGCTGGGACATACTGATTGCGATCTGAGTGTTTGCCTCGTCCGGGAGCTGCAGTTGCTTGGCAGCAATGCGGTGACAAGGCAATCGTATTTTCGCGTTCAACCGTCAAGCTTCGAACAGGAACATACCTTGATTTCAAACGACTATCCGCGTGACCTGAAGGGGTATGGCAAAAACCCGCCATTTGCCGACTGGCCCGGCGGGGCCCGCATCGCCGTGCAGTTCGTGGTCAATTACGAGGAAGGCGGGGAAAACTGTATTCTGCACGGCGATACCAGCTCCGAGGCGTTCCTGTCGGAGATTGTCGGGGCGCAGCCGCTAGTCGGTGTCCGTCACGTCAATATGGAATCCATCTACGAATACGGCACGCGCGCGGGGTTTTGGCGTTTGATGCGGCTGTTCGAAGAGCGCGGGCTGCCTTTTACCAGCTATGCCGTCGGTATGGCCGTGGCGCGTTATCCCGAGGCTGCGCAGGCAATGCATGAGGCCGGGCACGAAGTGGCAAGCCATGGCTGGCGTTGGATCGACTACCAATATGCCAGCGAGGATGCCGAACGGGATCACCTGAACCTCTCGATCAAGGCGATCGAGCAGGCGACCGGGCAGCGGCCTCTGGGGATGTACACCGGCAGGGCTAGCCCTAATTCCCGGCGCCTGACCGTCGAGGAGGGCGGCTTTCTGTATGACAGCGATAGTTATGCCGACGACCTGCCCTATTGGACCTACGAATACGGCCGGCCGCATCTGGTTATTCCCTACACCTTGGATGCCAATGACATGCGCTTTGCCACCGCCCAAGGCTTCAATTCAGGGGATCAGTTCTTCGCCTATTTGAAGGACAGCTTCGACGTGCTCTATGCCGAAGGCCAGGACACCCCGAAGATGATGTCGATCGGCCTGCATTGCCGCCTGGCCGGCAGACCTGGACGCGCGGCCGCCCTCGCGCGGTTCATGGATTACATGACCGGGCACGAGAAAGTCTGGGTCGCGCGCCGTGTTGACATTGCGCGCCACTGGATCGACCGGCACCCGCCCAACCGATAAAAACCCGATATTTACGGTCCCCAGTATTTCGGATCATTCCAAGCGGGCGGCACGCGCAACCTTGTCTCAGGCCTCGGCTCATCGCTCGCCAGCGTCAGCGACTGCCAGGCTCCCATCCATGCGTCAGGCAGCGGGTACGGCGGCCCCACCGCCTGCTCGGCCTCAAAGCCGAAACGCCCGTAATACGCCGGATCGCCAAGCACCAGTACGCGCGCTGCGCGAAGCCGATCCAGTCCCGCCCTCACCAACGCGCTGCCAACGCCCCGCCGTTGCCAAGCCGTCGCGACCCCAAGCGGTCCCAGCAGCGCCAGCTCACCCTCACCGCAGGGTGTAAAGACGATGTGGCCGATGATTGAATTTCCGCTAACCGCTTCCAGCGACAGGACGTTCGGCGTGTCGAGCAACAAGTCTCTGACAAGCGGACGCAGTTCCTCATCCGGGAACGCGTCCGGGTAGAGCCGATCCAGCGCGGTCAAGCTGGCCGAGCCTCCCTCACGAATGTCAAAGCAAGTCATCAGCTGTTGGGCCTGTTGACCATGATGATGAGACGATCCCTCCCAGCGCCAGCGCTGTTTCCTTAGCTGCGATCCGTTTCGGGCAACGTCCTGCGGCGGTCTGCTTCCCGTTCAATGGGATCGCGCAAGTCAGGGTTGGCCTTCAGAAAGCGCCGCAGGTCGCGGTTCGACAGGGACAAGAGGCGGCTATAGGCAACGGCGCGCGCGGTCGCCGACCGCTTGCTTTTGTGCAGCAAGGCCATCTCCCCAAAAAAGTCGCCCTTGCCCAGCATGATGCGGCGGTCGCCCCGGATGATTTCGATTTCTCCGGATGAGACAAAATACATGACGGAGCCTTGTTCGCCCTGCCGCATCAGCTCTTCGCCCGGATAGGCAAAATGCGGCGACAACATGCGTGCGATCTCGCGGAGGCGCTCCGGCGTCAAAGATCGGAACAGAGGTACGCCGCGTACCAGATCCGCGGTATCGAGTCCGACCTCAAGGTGAGGCGGCGCGCCCAGTTTGACCCATTGATCGCGCATGTCGTGGTCGAGATTGCGATAGACCTCGTCGCCAATCAGGCCTTCGGCCAACAGGGATCTGTACTCGGCCTCCTCAGCCCGCAAGGCGGCCTGGCGCAAAATCCGGTCGCCGAGTTGGTCCGAGTATTCGGGATAAGCGCGGCGCAGCGCGCTCAATTCCGTTTCGCAGCTGTCGATCCGCCAGGACAAACAATCGGCCAGCATATCCGCCACCCGGTCGCCTAGCAGAGCCCGCAATCGGCGGCGATTGAGGTTGTCGAGATCGTCCAATGTCAGGCGAGTCAGGATGAGCTGTTCGAAACGATCGGCGAGAGCCGTCGACAGCAACCCCTGCCAGCCAAATAGCCGATGGAGCCGCGCACCCAGCCAGATCACGTTTTTGGCGCGTGAGGTGTCACCGGCGGCGGCGCGGTAGGCCTCGGGCCCGCCACGTGCCGCGTCGCTCAGCCGTCCGGCCTTGGCCGTCAGGGCAACGAAGGACCGCCGCGATAGACGGCCATCTTCAAACCGGTCCCGATAAAGCTGCTCCTCGCGGGTCGAGATCGCCAGAAGTCCCAGACGCCGTTGCGCCTCTTCGCCCATTTGGCCATCCGGAATAGCGCCGTCCGGCACGTCATACTGGCCCTTGATCGAGGCGGCATGCCGGTCATGCACGCGGTAATCCCGCGCGATTTCATCGATTCGAGCGCCAACCTCCGAACGCGCCAGCGCGACGGCCCGATTTCTTATCGCTGCCTCCTCGGGCAGGAGCTTGTCGAGCTTCCATAGGCGCATGACCAATCGCAACGTTGTCGCATTGACCAGCAATGTGATCAGCACGAAGCCGGTCGCCAGCACGGTCACGAAGCTTTTGACCTCGGGCCGCAGAAGCGGGTGCTCGAGAACGGCCAAGGCCAATGCGAGGGTCACGGCACCGCGCAATCCGCCCCACAACATGACGACCTTGAAGGGTGTGTCGACCGCCTCCGCCCAGCCAACCTTCGTCAGGGCCGGTAGCAGCCCCCAAATCACGACAGCCCTGGCCGCAAAGGCGGCAAGCGTCAGGATGAACAGCAGTCCAAATTCCTGAATGTTCGCCCCGCGCAACAAGGCCGGCACCTGGATGGCGGCAAACAGGAAAATCAAACTGGCCGCCCAATACCCGATCTGGTCCCAGACTTGCCGCAATCCTGTCCAGGTTCCCGGCGAAATACGCGTCCTGCCGACGGAGGTGATGACGAGCGCGGCGGTGACAGTGGCCACGACACCGGAAACTTCGAGATACCGTTCGCTAATAACGTAGAGGAAATACGGCAAGGCCACCGTCAGCGAGATCTCGGCCATCGGCATGTTGCGCAGAGGATGAAACAAGAATGTGGCGGCCAAGGCACCGGCATAACCGGCCGCTGCGCCACCAATCATGTAGCTGACGAACAAAAGCACCCCGTCCCACCAGTCAGGCTGTTCAAACAGGGCCAGCATGCGGAGCAGGACGGTAAACAGAACAATGGCGGCAGCATCGTTGAACAGGCTCTCGCCCTCAACCATGACAAGCAAGCGTCGTGGCGCGCCCAGATCGCGAAAAATCCCGATGACGGCCACGGGATCAGTTGTGGCGACCACTGCGCCCAGGAGCAGACAGGCCACCAATCCAACGGGTGCCAACGGCCACAGCGCCAACCCCACGGCGAATGTGCAAATGATCACCGCGACGACGGCAAGCGTGAGAATTGGGGCTATCTCGTCCAACGCCCTGCGGACATCCACCCCCAATCCGGTCTGAAAAAGTAGCGCCGGCAAAAATAGGTACAAGATCGTTTCGTCGCCGATCTTGAACTGGTTGATGGTGACGACCAGCCCGCTGAACGGCAAACCCGCCGGAATCAACGACGTTGCCGCCGTCATGAGTCCCAAAGCGATGCCAAAAACGCCCAAAAGAACCGTGTGGGGCACGCTCAAGGCGCGGGAGGCCGGCTGCAACAGGGCTATCAAGGCCAGTAGCAACGACAGGACCAGGATAATCGAAGCAATATCCGTCATTAGCCGGGATTGTTACTTGCCAATGGCAGCCGGTCAAAGGGCAGAAGGAGAAAGGTCAATCAGGTTGCGCGGCGCTTTAGGCTTGCAAGAGCGACGCCAGGCAGGATCAAGCAAAGACCGATGGCGTGAAACAGCTCAAACCGTTCACTGAGAAACAGGACGGCGAGACCCGCCCCGTAAACGGGCATGAGATACATGAAAGGTCCCGCTCGGGCGGCACCAATGACGGCGATCCCCTTCTGAAAGGCTGTGAACGCGAACAGCGAGGCGATCAATACAACGCCGGCAAGGCTTAGGATGGTCGCCCCGTTCAAGGTCATCGTTTGCCCGGTCGCGGACTCCCAAAGATAGAATGGCGCCAGCACGATCACGCCCGCCAGAATGATCGCGGCAAACAGCGTGAATGTCGGAACGAGGTTGCTCAAACGGCGGATCAGCACCGAATAAAAGGCCCACGATGTTGCCGCACCCAGCACCCAGATATCGCCAACGTTGAACTCGATCGCCAAAAGCGCTTGCCAATCACCCTTGCCGATGATCGTCGCGACACCGATGAGGGAAAGCACAATACCAACGATTTGCCTGGTTTGAATCGTTTCCCGGTCAAGAAAGGTGGCGATGATCAACATCATGACGGGCGACGCCGCATAGATAATCGAGGCGTTCGTCGCGGTGGTGTATTGTACCCCGACATAAACGAACCCGCCGCTGACGCCCATTCCAAGGGCCCCCAACAGTAAAATCAGCCCGCCATGCTGCTTTAGAACATCTTGGTGTCGTCGCAGACTGCGCCATGTCAAAGGCAACAGGATGATGAAGCACAGAAGCCATCGCCAAAAGGCCAACGCCAGTGGCGGAACGAACTCAACCGCCGCCCTGCCCATTACCGGGTTGCTGGCCATGAGCAACGGGGCAACCATCAGCAGGGCGAGAGCAAAACCTTCAGATTGACGATCGCTTTCGGGCAGCGCAGTCAACGAACCAGGTCCAGTGTTCTAGTGCTGAACCGTTCCTGCGGATTTGCATAGAGCGTCGCGCAATCGAGGATCGCCAGCTCATTGCGGCCAAGGGCGACCGTCCGTTCGACCACGGCAAAGATCGTGCTGACGGTTTTCTCAAGCGCCTGAATGGCAGGTGTGCCCAGCGTGAGATGGGCGAGAAACAGGGCCGCCGCCAGATCACCAGCACCGTTCAACGAAATGGGCAAACGCGGGGTTTCGATGAAATGGTGACCCCGTCCTTCGACCAAGAGCATTCCGATTGTCTCGTCTGGCCTCTCGCCAGGAAGCGAGGTGACCAGGATCTTGTCAGGGCCTGATGATCTGAGCGCATCGGCAGCGTGTGCCGCCTGTTCAACAGTCTCGGTCGGCATGGCGGCGAGCCAGCCGAGTTCGAAGGCGTTCGGCGTCAGGATGTCCGCTTCAGAGACCAACGTGTCGCGGACGGCTTCTGCGACCGTTTGGGGCACATAGAGACCTTTGCCCTCGTCCCCCAAGACAGGATCGCAAAGAATGGCGGCCTGGGATGAGATTGAGCGAACGTGGCGGATGGCTTGCACGGCAGCATCGACCTGCTCGACGGCCGAAAAGTACCCGGTTAGGACACCCCGGCAAACATCCAGGGCGCCATGCATCGCCAGCCCATCGACGAGCCGTTCCAACAAGACGGCGTCGACGGCTTGTCCGGTGAAACGGCCATGTCCTGGATGATTGCTAAGAAGAACCGTTGGGATCTGCCAAAACTCAATCCCCATGCATTGGATGGGAAACGCGGCCGCGCTGTTTCCGACATGGCCGGAGATAACCGACGAGTGAATCGACAACAGGGCCATTTTCTACGCGACACTCAATTCCGGCACCGGCGGCCCTGCCAACAGGCGAGCAAGGCGCTGTAACGCATCCGACAACATTTCGCGGCGCTTTACCCCGCCCAAGCAGACTCGAACGCCCTGTCCCGACACGCCTTGACCCGCCGTGAAGATGTCGGTCGGGGCAAGCGAGACGCCTGCCTGCCGAGCCATAAACACAAACTGTTCGGGACGCCACGCCTCGGGTAACCGCAGCCAAACATGCAAGGCGGTTCTCTGCTCCCGATAGGAAAGGTCTTTGAACGCGTTGCGCATGATCGTATGACGGCTCGCCATCTCCTCGACGATCATGTTGGTCGCTTCCCGAGCCAATCCGCTTTCGATCATCCGGCTCGCAATCTCTACATCGAGTGGCGGTGCCATCCAGTTCAATGCCCGCGCGGCGCTGATCATGCGCGGTAGTCGGTCATCCGGAGCGACACTGAAGCCTGTTCTGAGCGCTGGGGAGATCGATTTGGAAATCGACGTGATGTAGACCGTCCGTTCCGGCGCAAAGCAGGCCAGCGGCAGCGGGCAGTCCGTAATCAGCGCGCCGCAAATGTCGTCTTCCAGAACGGTCAAATCGCAATGTCTGGCCACAGACGCGATGGCTTGGCGCCGCTCTTCCGGCATCGTGGTCGCGAGCGGGTTGTGGGCCGTTGGTATCGTATAGACGAGATGGGAGCCCGTTGTGCGACAAGCGCGTTCGAGGGCGTCCGGCAGCATGCCCAACTCATCCCCCTGAACGCCCTGAATCTTCAGGCCAAACAAGCTGGCCAGTGCTTTGGTTCCCGGCCAGGTCAATTCGTCAATCAACAGCACATCACCAGGGTTGCTCAAACCGGCCAAGGCGGCAGAAATCCCATGCTCGGCCCCAGAGGTGATAAGAATGCGGGACTCGTCCGCGTTCAGCCCGCGTTGACCGACCCACTGTCGGGCCGCTTTGCGATGTTCCCAGCGGCCGCGGGACTCCTGATACCTCAGAAGTTCGTCCAAGCGCGTTTCACGGGCCAGATCGCGCATCATCGTTCGATGAATATCGTCCGTCAGAAACGCCGGCGGCTCGTTAATGCCAAGCTCGACCATCCCGGGCGCCGCGAGGTATGGCATGCCCGCCATGGCAGCGGAACGCGCACCGGCCCGAACAAAGCTGCCACGGCCGACCTCACCAACAACCAAACCACGCCGTTCGGCCTCGGCGTAGGCGCGGCTGACCGTTCCGACGGTGACGCCAAGGCGCCAGGCAAGGTCACGATGCGTCGGAAGCCGATCGCCAATCGATAAACGGCCAGCCTCCACATCTTCAGCCAGTTGGTGAACGATCTGAAGGTACTTCGGACCCGCGGTGTCTTCGATATGCGGCGTCCAGATATCGTCAGGTGCTGCCATCGCCCTGCCCCTTTGTCGGATCCTTTCGAAGTGGAGTTTCGATGGATTGTCCTGCTGAATTGTCTCGGTGGCAATGTCTGGATTGTATGCAGACAAACGGGACCATGGATTATCGACAACCCGCAATGCTATGAGGCGGCCACAAGCAACATCGCGTTGGAGTATCTGATGGCGCCGTCTGGCAAAGATAACGCTGCGAGCTATCCCTCGCTGGCGGACAAAACAGTTTTGATTACTGGGGGCGCTTCGGGCATCGGGGCCAGCATTGTCGAGGCCTTTGCACACCAGGGAGCACGCACAGCTTTCTTGGATATCAGCGAGCAGGCGGGAAACGCGCTTGCCGCCCGACTGCGTGATGAAACCGGCGCGCCGATTTGGTTTGGCGCCTGCGACCTTCGAGATACGGACGCACTTTCAAACGCGATAGAAGCAGCCAGGGCGGAGCTGGGTCCTGTCGGCGTGCTGGTCAACAATGCGGGTCAGGACGATCGCCACGATTCCGAGAGTGTGACGCCCGATTATTGGCGCGAAAGACTAGCATCGAATCTGGATCATCACTTCTTTGCCGCACAGGCCGTGATCAACGATATGGTTGCGGCGGGAAACGGGTCGATCATCTCGATCAGTTCGATCGGCTGGATTGTCCGAACTGACCGCCAAGTGGCTTACCTAACCGCAAAGGCTGGCGTGATTGGCCTGGTCCGGTCGCTAGCGGGTCAGTATGGACCGGACGGCGTTCGCGTGAATGCCGTATTGCCGGGTTCCATTTTGACCGAACGCCAAAAGCGACTGTGGTTGACACCCGAATACGAGGAAGAAGTGCTATCGCGGCAATGCCTAAAACGGCATGTCATGCCGGATGAGGTCGCCAGACTGGTGTTGTTCCTGGCGAGCGACGATTCCAGCGCGATCACCGCCCAAAGCCACGTTATCGATGCAGGTTGGACTTAGAGACAACAGCCTAATTGGCTGATTGCGAGGCCATTCGGCGATCGGCTCGTTCAATCCGACGTTCGCGCATGAAAGCATAAAGACCGCTGCCGACGATCAGACAGGACCCAATGACCGTCCAAAAATCCGGGAAATGGCCAAAGAAGACAAATCCCAAAATCGTGGCCCCCAGCAGCAGCACATAATTGTAGGGCTGGAGGATTGAGGCCGGCGCCATCTCGAGTGACAGGATGAGAATGAAATGGCCGATGGCGCCTGTCAGTGAGATCACGGCAAACCAAATCCAGCCTTCCCGTGTCGGCCAGGTCCAAAAGAACGGTCCCATCGCGCTGGTTACAACGAGGCCGACGATTGCCAGGTAGAGCAGTGATGTTTCCGAAGAATCGTAGCGGCTGACCGCGCGTGTCAGGACAGTATAGAGAGCCAGGAACATCGCGATCAGCAGGACGATGCCCGACGATGGCTGAAAGACGGTCAAGCCTGGCCGCAGAATGATCAAGACGCCGACGAAACAAATGACAACGGCCATCCAGCGACGCGGCCCGACTTGTTCGCCAAGAAACAGAGCCGAAAGAGCGACAACGATCAGCGGAAACGAGGCAAGCAGCGCATGGGTATCGGCCAACGGCAGCACCCGCACGGCGATGACGAACAACAGCATGTCCGCCAATAGCATGCAGCATCGAAAGATTTGTAGGAACGGCCGGCGGCTAACCAAGCTGCGCAGGATTGATCCTTTCCGCCATGCCATAACGAACGCAAAAATGGGAAAGAATAAGAACCGGACCCAAACGACCTGAATGGCCGAATAGTCCTGGGACAGGTGTTTGATGATGGCGTCCTGGCAGGCGAAGATCGCCATTGCGAGAACAACGAAGCCTATCCCGCGCGAGATGTTTTCCGGGCGGCCGGTCTGCTGCATGTCAAAATCAGTTAGGCTGGGTCCGTAACGGCCTTAGGTGTCCACTTCGGAGGTTAAGATCGAAACTTCGCTGTGAAGTGTCCTGTGGACCGGACATTTGTCGGCGATTTCGAGCAGTTTTGCACGCTGTTCCGCGTCCAGATCACCCTCGAACCGCAACGACCGGCTGATGCGATCGACCTTACCGACCTGTGTTTCACATTCTGCACAGTCCTGAGCGTGAACTTTCTCATGCCTCAAATCAGTCCGAACTTTTTCCAGCGGCAGCCCTTTGCGTTCCGCATACAGGCGAAGGGTCATGTTCGTACACGCGCCAAGTCCCGCCAGCAGATAATCATAGGGCGACGGGCCGGTGTCGTCTCCGCCGAAAGATTTCGGTTCGTCTGCCAGGAGCCGGTGCGCACCGACGGCCACGGAATTTTGAAATTTGCCCTGACCCGTCTCTTCGACGGTGACGGCGCCTTCAGTCCCGACTGACTGCCCTGAATTCTGGGCCAACGCATAGCGTGAGGCCCAGGCAACCAGGACATCGGCGACGTATTCCGCATCGGCCCGGCGGCTCAACAAATGGTCCGCATCATCCAGCGAAATGAAGCTCTTTGGATGCTTGGCGCTGGTGAATATGCCGGTCGCATTCTCGATTCCGACCGTCGAATCGATCGGGGAATGGAAGACAGCCAGCGCTTTGCCAAGGCGACCGATCCGGGTCTTTTGATCTTGCGAGGATATATCCTCCAGGAACTGCTTCTTGATCCTGAACGGTCTGCCGACCAGCAGGACTTCTGCCTCGCCTTCCCGTTCGATATCGCTGATCCGATCTTCGAACAGGTGTGCCACATGTCCGGGGTCGAACGGCGCGCCGATGGTGGCGATAGCCTTTGCTTCCGGAACTTGTTCCGCCGCAGCGAGGACGGCCGCCCCACCCAGCGAATGACCCACCAACAAATCTGGCGGGGTTCCACGGGTCCGCAAATAGTTGGCCGCCGCGACCAGATCCGCAACGTTCGATGAGAAGTTGGTGTTTGCGAATTCCCCTTCACTGGACCCCAAGCCGGTAAAGTCAAAGCGAAGCACAGCGATCCCGCCCCGGGTTAACCCCTGGGAAATGCGGCTAGCCGCGAAGATGTCTTTCGTACAGGTAAAACAATGGGCGAAGAGAGCCGTTCCAACCGGCTGGCCGGTCGGCAAGTCCAATCTTGCAGCCAGCTGATCTCCCTGAGCGCCGGTAAAGGTGATTTTGGTCGCATCGGCCATGGGCTTACTCCTTGCGAGATCGATTAGTTTGCTGGGCTGAAAATCCATGGCGAACCGGCCTTTTCATGCCGCAGCAATTGACCGGCCACCACGAGATGATTGAGATGCGCCAACGCTTCGCCGACGGCGAACAGACGTTGAAAATCGTCGAGCGGCCGATCGAACAGAACATTGAGAACTTGTTCGGCGGTTACGCCCCCGGCGCAGGCAGCCAGTGTCTGAGCCAAACGCTCGTCGTGATGATCAAGCAGTTCCGAAATACGCCCGTGCAGGCCGTAGAACGGCATACCGTGACAGGGCAACACCAGACTATCGCCCGGCAATGACCGTAACTGAGAAAGCGATGATCGAAATATCGTCAGCGGATCCGCATAGGGAGCGATGGGCCAGACGCTGACGTTCGGGCTGATAAACGGGAGCACCTGATCGGCGCTGATGAACAGCTTGTCGTCAGGGCAGTGCAGCATGATCATGTCAAGCGCGTGACCGCCCGCCTTGATGACCTGCCAACGTCTTGCGCCGATCTCCAGCACCTGTCCTTCGTCGACATGGACATACGGCGCCGGCAGATCGTGAACGCCCTGCCGATAGACGTTGCCGCGTTGGCGGTAGAACGCAACGCGCTCGGCTGGCATTCCGGCTTGCTCGTAGAAGGCGGCGATCTGGTCCCGGTGGCCCTCCGTACTGTCGAGTTGCAGGGCCTTGCACATCAGGTATTCGGTTGTCGACATGACCACCGTTGGCCGTTCGTCGGGCTGCCATTGCTGCCACAGCCAGCCGGCGAGCCCAGCGTGATCGGGGTGGTAGTGCGTCACGATCAATCGGGTAACAGGGCGGCCGGACAACGGCCCGGACAGCAATTGCGTCCAAATGGACCGTAAGTCGGCCGTATTCAGGCCTGTATCGATGATGCACCAGCCCGGTCCGTCCTCCAAAACCCAGAGATTGACGTGATCCAATGCCAACGGAAGCGGCATGCGTAGCCAAAACAGCCCCGGGGCGACCTCGCGCAGGTCTCCGGCGGTTGGCACATCGCCTGGCAGTGTTTCCAGGGCTGATGAATGGTCGGGCATTGCGGTTTCCGTATCTATGCCGGCGTCGGTGCGTCGTCGCGCAGGAGGCCTTCATTCTTCAAATCCGACCACAGGCTGCCTGGTATCGCCTTTTTTACGGCCTCGACGTTCGACGTGACTTCTTCAGGCCGCACCATCCCCGGGACGACGCTGGCGACGCTGGAGTGCCATAGGGGGAACTGGATGGCCGCCTCGTGCAATGATGTGCCATGGGCGCGGCAAACCTCCCGTATCCGGGCAACGCGTTCTCGCACGTCAGGGGGTGTTTTTGCGTAATTGTAGGTTCCCTCATCATCGGATTTTGCCGCCAACACACCGGAATTGAACGGTCCTGCCAGCAGCGTGCCGACCGACCGTCTTTCCGCTTCGGGCAAATAGTCGTCCAATGCCCCCTGTTCCAACAGCGTGTAGCGGCCCGCCAGCATGACGCAGTCGAAGTCGCCATCCCGAACGAACCGGGCCGCGACGTCGGCTTCGTTGATACCGACGCCGATGGCCCCGATCATCCCCTGGTCTCGCAGTTTGGCCAGCGCAGGATAGGCGCCCGACATGGCCTCCGCGTAGCGCCTTTCGAACGCGTCCCGTGTCCCATGGGTCCAGACATCGACATCGTGGATCAAAACGATGTCTATGCGAGACTTCCCCAGCCGCAGCAGGCTGTCCGACAATGATCGTTCGGTGGCGTCGGCTGAGTAGTCAGAGGTCAATCGGAAGTCCAATCCACCGGCCCAGAATCCTTTGTCCGTTTGCTCCGGCGTTAAGTCCGGCTCGGCGACATATCCGACCTTGGTCGAGATCGCATAGTCCGCTCGCGGCAGGGGGTGCAGACCAAGGCCGAGGCGAATTTCACTCAGCCCACGTCCGTAAAGCGGGGCCGTATCGAAATATCGGATGCCGAGCTCATAGGCTTTTTGGATGGTTTGCAGGCAGTCAACATTGTCCAGCCGCGCAAACAGATCGCCTAAGGGCGCTCCACCCATGCCCAGGATGGTCAGCTCGACATCACTATTGCCTAGGCGACACGTCGCCAGGGGATCGCCCATGGTTCAAATTTTCCTCGACGTTCTGGGAAGTCTGTTTAGCGACAGTAGTGCACAGAGCCGGCTATCAGCAATTGCCACCGCCCGAACGCTCAATCGGACAGGATCACGCCCTTTTTGAGAACCAAGTTCCCATAACCTCGGGGCTCTCCGGTCTGGACGATGGCGAATGTCTGTCTGGCCGCCTCGTAGAAGGCATGGCGCTCATAGGATCCCATCGGCTTTGGCGTACCTTCGACCCTGTCGATCAGCTCCTGGCATTCCTGTTGGACCGGCGGAATTGTGACCGGGTCGCCGACAACTTCCATGCGGTGGACGGCATGCTCGACAAAACTGTCCAGCGGCATCAGGGACAAGACCGCCTTGAGCGCGCGGCGGGTGTCGACCTCCGGCAGTAGGATCGGGCGACCAAAGTGGGTTTGTTTGGCCACCGAGACGGCGGGGAAATTGGCATCGACAATGGTCACTTCATCGCCATGACCCATCGCCCGCAGGCACCAAAGCAGATCCGGCACGAGCAGAGGGTCCAATTCTTTGAGCATGTTTTAAGCGTCCTTTGTATTGATTTCGCGCGTTCCCAAGACCTCGAATTTGTGACCTTGAAGAGCGATCTGGCTGGCTTACTGGCATTCGCGGGGTCGCTATGCAACAAGGGGCTGAACTGGGAGGCGGGCAACAACCGCCGTGGATCACGATTGGCCAGGCGGGACCGACGGTGAAAAAAAGTCCGACATGACGGTTTTGGTGACAGGTGTAGCCGGTTTTGTGGGCTTTCACGTCGCGTCGGCCTTGCTTGACCGCGGCGAGGTTGTTTTCGGCGTCGACAATCTGAACCCGTACTACGACACCGGACTGAAGCAAGATCGCTTGTCGCAATTGACGGATCGGGACGGCTTCACCTTTTTCAAGGCTGGGGTCGAGGATCGGCAGGCGATGCAAGGCGCTTTCGAGGCCGCCGGCGACGTCTCGTCGGTCATTCATCTGGCCGCCCAGGCGGGGGTCCGGTACTCGTTGATCGATCCTTACGCGTACGTGTCATCCAACGTCATGGGCCAGGTCGTCATCTGCGAGCTGGCGCGTCAATGTCCGCAGCTGCGCCACCTGGTCTATGCGAGCTCCTCGTCCGTGTATGGGCTGAGCAAGGAGGCGCCGTTCGGGCTGGAAGATTCCGCCGATCGGCCGGCCTCGTTGTATGCCGCGACCAAACGGGCGGACGAGTTGATCGCCCACACCTACAGTCACCTGTATGATATCCCTATGACCGGGCTTCGGTTTTTCACGGTCTATGGGCCATGGGGCCGGCCTGATATGGCCTATTTCATCTTTACTAAGGCCATAATCGAAGAAACGCCCATAACGCTTTATAATCACGGCAGAATGGCACGTGATTTCACCTATATCGACGATGTCGTGCAAGGCGTGCTGGCGGCCAATGATCAGCCGCCTGTGACCAACGGAAGTTCGGTGAAGCACCGCATCTTCAATCTGGGCAACAGTCACCCTCAGCCCCTCACGGACTTCGTTTCCGTCCTCGAGGAAGCGATCGGCAAGAAGGCCAATATCGACCCTCAGCCAATGATGCCGGGGGATGTGGTTTCAACGGCCGCCGACATCAGCCAGAGCCGCGAGATACTAGGCTTCGAGCCGAGCATTCCGATCCAGGAAGGGCTTCCGAAATTCGTTGCCTGGTACAAAAATTACTATCGCTGCAACTGATCGGTGGGGATGGGGTTTAGGCCGTCCAGCCGCCATCGACCGTAAATGTCGTTCCCGTAGCAAAAGCCGATTCGTCTGAGGCCAGGTAGACCGCCAAGGCCGCGATCTCCTCCGGCGTTCCGATCCGGCCCATGGGCTGGCGGGCGACAAAGGCGGCGCGGGCGACCTCGATATCCCCCTGATCGGCCATCCGTTGTTCCAATGAGGGTGTCTGGACCGTTCCCGGACAAATGGCGTTGCATCGAATGCCCTGGGCGACGTAGTCGGCCGCAACGGACTTGGTCAGCCCGATGACCGCCGCTTTCGAGGCGCTGTAGGCGCAGCGGTTGGGAACGCCCTTAATCGAAGACGCAATCGAGGCAACGTTGACGATCGAGGCGCCATCGGCTTCGAGAATTGCGGGCAGAAACGAGGAGATGACGGAATACATGCCCTTAACGTTGATGTCGAAGCTGCGGTCCCAAGCGGCTTCGTCGCAATCGAGGATCGTGCCGTCGTGAACGTAGCCGGCGCAGTTGAACAGGATATCGACGGCACCGACGTTCGCGGCGACGGTCTTTACGGCTGTGGAGTCCGTGACATCCAGGCGTGAGGTGGAAATTCCGTTTTCCTTCGCGAGTTCCGCCAACGCATCCTCATTGATGTCGGTAGCGTGAACTTTCGCGCCTTCTGCCACAAAAGCCAAAGCCGTGGCCCTGCCGATCCCCTGCGCCGCCGCAGTCAGAAAAGCTGTTTTTCCATTGAGCCGTCCGGCCATCTCAGTCCCCATACTGTCTTTGATTTTCACTGTTGAACGCATGGCCTCTAAAGCTGGTCAGCGGGAATAGCAACCCATCACCGGCTTTGATCGTTTGTGAGGCTGATGTAGACAACGCAAATGATTTGACTGTTGGGGGACCAAAGCTGGCATGGCGGCACGCGCCTGGCAGCGGATGCTGAGCGGGCGGCGGCTGAACTTGCTGCACCCTTCGCCGCTGGATATTGAAATCGAAGATATCGCCCATGGGCTCGCCCGTGTGGCGCGCTGGAACGGCCAAACGCGGGGTGAGTTCGCCTTCTCAGTTGCCCAGCATTGCACGCTGGTAAGCCGGCTGGTGGCTCAACTCGAGCCTGGGATAGAACCGCATTGGCGGTTAGCAGCCTTGCTGCATGATGGTCCTGAGTATGTGATCGGCGATTTGATCTCACCATTCAAACACGCGATCGGATTGAGTTACCGGGACATAGAAAGCGCCCTGCTGGAGGCAATTCACGTCAGATTTGGGTTGCCTGCTAAGCTGCCGCAAAAAGTCACGAAGATCATAAAACTTGCGGACAGAACCTTGGCGTTTAGCGAGGCAGTTGATCTAGCCGGATTTGGCGAAGCCGAAGCCCGCAAAGTCCTGCGCTATTCGCGAATGCAGCGTACCGAACCGCTGACCGCGCTTTCACCTGAAGAGGCGAAAGACGAGTTTCTGAAGGAGTTCGAACGGCTTCGGCAGCTAGGCGCCTCCAGCTCGTGATAAAACCTTAGACTTCGTAGGATTTAATCAGAGCCTGAACGGCCTGAACGTGCCGCGGACTGCAAACCGGCTTCTCAGCTGGCCGGACAAGTGCCGTCATGCCGCGTGGATTTCTTGTTTCGCCGATGTGCTGGGCCATTTTTCCAACGACGGCATCCAATGCCACGTCCGAAATGTTCTCGCTGTTCTTTCGCTGCAGCGGATCGCGGCGACGGCGAACGATAGCTGAACGCCCTTTTTGAGCGCCTGACTTGCGTTGAGAAACGGTATCTTCAGCGGGCGAAAGCGTTCGCGCCACGATCCCGGGCAAATAGGGGGTGACGAGCCGCTTCATCAATTCGCCATCGAATTCGCACAGGCGCCGCAATAGATGCTCGGCAACAGATTTGTCGCCGTTGGCCTTGCGAATTACCTGTTTGACTCTGCGTTCCACATATTGGTCGGCCATGCTCAAAGACCTTATTCAAGGGGCTGACTCCCCTCCCCTGGCAGAATGCATAGACGCCAAAGGATGTGTCAGCTCAGCGATACACTGGTGGTCGGTCGGTTAATTTTGTGTAAGCTGGTTCGACGTCGGCCGGCCGGGGCTACCCTAGGCGGCTAGCGAATCCATATGATCGGCCCCGGCATATTTATGCGAATTGACGTCTACTACGACCTGATTTGTCCCTGGTGTTACATCGGTTTTCATCGGCTTCGTCGGGCCTTGTCCCATCGTCCGGATATTGACGCACAGGTTGTCTGGCACCCATTCCAGCTGAACCCTTCACTGCCAGTTCAAGGAACCGATCAGGCCGCGTATCTGCGCATGCGGTATGGCAGCATGACAAGAGCGCGCCGCATCACCGATGGAATTACGGAGATCGCTCGGCGCGACGGACTGCCGATTGACCTGGACGCCATAAGAACAACGCCAAACAGCGCCAAGGCACACCAGTTTACTTTGTTCCACGCCGCAGAAACGGGCTCTGTCGAACCGGCCATCGAGGCCCTGATGCGTGCTCACTGCGCGGAGGGGCGAAACGTCGGTTCAGATGAGGAGTTGTTGGCAATCGGCCGCATGCTGGGCCATGACGCCGGCCGCCTTCACCGGGCAATCAATGGCGGCGATGAACGAGCGACCGTCAGAGCGCGGGATGCTTCCGCCAGACGATTGGGGATCCAAGCCGTTCCAAGCTTGATCATCGACAAGCGGTTTTCGATTTCGGGAGCACAGGAGCCAAGTGCCCTACTCCCCCTTTTTGATGCGGCTTCGATCGCTGGCTGGTTCGGCAGTGCAAACGACTACGCGAGCATCCCGACGCCCGCCCTGGAAACCGAAGATAGAAATGCTGGGGCTAATCTGCCGGTCCACTAGATGCTTGAATCTCACCCATGACCTATTCGGGGTGCGTCCATGCCGATGAGATGGGCAACATCCGGCCATCCGTGAATCAGCATTTCGCCGGCGACATAGATCAAAAACGCCAGCCCTATGTAAGAAATCCAAGGGAAACGAACGAGTAGCCGCATGATGACGGTGGCTGCGAGACCCATGAGTGCAATCGAAAGAGCCAGGCCAAAAACCAGGAGTGGGACGTTGCCACGCGCGATCGCCGCTACTGCCAGGACATTGTCCAGTGACATGGAAAAGTCGGCGATTGTGATGGAAACAAGGGCGGAAAAGAAGGACCGCCTCTCCGAACCCGTGTAACCTTCATCCTCGCGCACATGGCCGATATCCTCAGCAACTTCGCTGGCTTCTTCTGGGATGTGGTTCTTGATTTCGTTCCACAGGCGCCATGCCACCCAAATCAAAAGCAACCCGCCGACAAATAGGATGCCTGGGACAGCCATCATGTGCGTGGTCAACACCGCGAAAACGATGCGGATGACCGTCGCCATGACCAGGCCAAAGATGATCGCGCGGCGCCGGAGGACGGGCGAAAGGTTGGACGCAGCCAACCCAATGATGAGTGCGTTGTCGCCCGACAAAACAATGTCGAGCCAAATGATCGACAGAAAGTCGAATGCACTGTCGACGCTCATGCCACGCGGTATCCGATCAGGTAGGCGCCTGTCTTCACACGCAACTTAAGACCAGTTGACCGAACGTCGAATTTTGGAAGCAGCACGTTCCAGGCGTTTCTTAAAGCAGTTTGGTCGACCGCCGATGCCGGGAAATCTCATTTCCCGCACGCACCTGGAACGACATTGATTGCTTTGACGCTTGTAAGATGGCCGTCGACGCAAATGCAATACACGTCCAGGCGATCTAGCCAAAATGAGACTTTCGTTAAGCTGGGGCGCCGTGTCCGCTAGGCGGCGAGCTTTGCCAATTGAGACGCGATTTTGCGAGCGCCCTTTACGCGATCAGCCTCCGTCGGCCAGTTGCGCATGAAGACGATCTTCTCGTCCGGACGTACTTTGACCGACGCGGCTTGCCCTGAGATGAGTGCGATGAGCTTGTCAGGATTGGCGAACCGGTTGTTTCTGAACGTAACGATGGCGCCCTTCGGCCCGGCGTCCAGGCGTTCCACCCCAGCAGCCCGGCAAAACTGCTTTAGGGCAATGACCTGCAGGAGATTTTCTACCGGCTGCGGAAGCGGCCCAAACCGGTCGATCATTTCCGCGGCGAACGACTCGATCTCATCGGCCTCGATGAGCGAGCCCGCTCGTCGATACAACTCCAACCTGACCGGAAGGTCGGCCACATAGTCTTCAGGGATGAGAACCGGCGTTCCAATGTTGATCTGCGGCGTCCAAGTCTGCCCGACATGGGACTCACCATCACCGCCGGCCGCCCGTGCTTCCTGCACGGCCTCTTCAAGCATGTGCTGGTACAGTTCGACACCGACTTCACGAATATGCCCGGACTGCTCCTCGCCAAGCAAATTTCCGGCCCCGCGGATGTCCATGTCATAGCTAGCTAGGGAAAAGCCCGCCCCCAGACTGTCCAACCTTTCAATGACCTGTAGCCGTTTCCGCGCGGTGGTGCTGAGCGATCGCCGTTCGTCCGTCGTCAAGTATGCGTAGGCCCGGAGTTTGGAACGGCCGATCCGACCTCGAAGCTGATAAAGCTGTCCCAGACCGAACATATCGGCCCGGTGGACGACCAGCGTATTCGCCGTTGGGACATCCAGGCCCGATTCTACGATGGAGGTGGAGAGAAGCACGTCAAACCGGCCTTCGTAGAAAGCGGTCATGACTTCTTCCATCTCTCGGCCGCCCATCCGCCCATGAGCAACCGCTATTCTTACCTCCGGCACCAGCGCTTCAAGGCGTTCCCGCACCGGGTCGAGATCGGCAATCCGCGGACAGACATAATAGGTCTGCCCGCCCCGAAAATGCTCTCGCATGATCGCCTCGCGGATTATGACGCCATCGAAGGGAAGAACGAACGTCCTGACCGCCAACCGGTCAACGGGCGGCGTTGCGATCAGCGACAGATCGCGGACCCCGGATAGCGACATTTGCAGCGTCCGGGGAATGGGCGTAGCCGACAATGTCAGGACATGGACGTCTGACTTTAGCGCCTTGAGCTTTTCCTTTTGGCGCACGCCGAAATGTTGTTCTTCGTCAATGACCAATAGGGACAAATTCGAGAACTTGACCTGATCGGACAGCAAGGCGTGCGTGCCGACGACGACATTGATATCCCCACTCGCCAATCCCGCCCGCACCCGCTTGGCATCCGTCGTCGATACGAACCGTGAAAGCTGTGCAACGCGGAGGGGCGAGCCCGCAAACCGTTCTGAGAAGGTGTGAAAGTGCTGCCGGGCGAGAAGAGTCGTGGGAACGACAACGGCAACCTGGCTGCCATTCATCGCCGCGACAAATGCCGCGCGCAGGGCGACTTCCGTTTTGCCAAAGCCAACATCGCCGCAAATCAAGCGGTCCATCGCCTTGCCGGAGCTGAAGTCACCCAGCATGTCGTCAATCGCGCGCTGCTGGTCTTCGGTCTCAGAATAGGGAAAGCGGGCGCAAAATTCCTGATAGACGCCTTCGGGCGGTTCGACGGTTCCTGGCCGGCGTACGGCACGCTCGGCGGCAAGGCGGATCAGTTCGTCAGCCATGTCCTTCAGGCGTTTGGCGACCCGGGATTTCCGCGCTTGCCAACCGACCCCGCCCAACCGATCCAGGGTTGCCGGCACATCGGCCGAACCAAACCTGGACAGCAGTTCGATGTTCTCCACAGGCAGGTAGAGTTTGTCGTCTCCGGCATAGACGAGGCGAAGACAGTCATGCGGGGCGCCGGCGGCCGAGATCGTCTCGAGACCTTCGTATCTTCCAATGCCATGATCGACATGAACGACCAGATCCCCCTCGGACAGTGCCGATACCTCCGCGATGAACTGATCGCTTTTGCGCCGTTTTCGAGCCGGCCGGACGAGCCGGTCGCCAAGGATATCCTGCTCGGTGATGACAGCGAGATCGGCCGCTTTGAACCCGCGGTCGAGATCGAGGATCGCCATGCCGATCTGGCGAGAGTTCAGCCGCTCGCATTCAGACCAGGACGGGACGGGTTCGGACTGCAAGACGCCGTGATCGCTCAAGAGCTTTGTCAGGCGTTCGCGGGAACCTTGGCTGGTTGCCGCAACAACGATGCGCCGGTCAGAGTCGCTGCGCAATTCGCCGACATGACCGGCCAGCGCGTCATACAGGTTCGTATCCGGGCGTGCCCGCACATCAGAAAATTCTCGGCCTTGGCGAGCCCCGCAGTCCAAGTGTGAATGCGCCCCAGCCGGCGCACCAAAGGGCGAAAGGCGCGCAACCGCGCGGCTGCTTAGAAGTCCTTTTATGTCGTCGGGCAAGAGATAAAGCTGTTCAGGCGGCACCGGCCTGTACGCCCCTTGATCGCCGCGTTTGGCAGCCGTGGCGTTGACCTGTCGGGCCTCATAGAAGTCGGTAACCTGCTGTTCACGGGCCGTGAGCGACTCGTCGAACTGGGTATCCAGGGTGATCGGCGAATTGGGCAGATAGTCGAGCAAAGTCACCAGGTGCGTGTGAAAGAGAGGAAGCCAATGTTCCGCTCCGCCAAAACGCCGGCCTGCTGATATTGCCTCATACAACGGATCATCGGCCACGACGGTTCCGAACATGGCGCGATAAGAAGCCCGGAATCGCTCAATGGACCCCTCGTCGAGGAAGAACTCGGCCATCGGAACAAGGCTGAAGCGGTCCAGGTTGCCCGTTGTACGTTGAGTCGATGGATCAAACGTCCGCAGGGCGTCTATTTCATCGCCGAATAGGTCAATGCGAATTGGTTCGTCTTGCCCTGGCGGGAACAGGTCGAAAATCCCGCCACGAACGGCGAATTCGCCGGGCTCACGCACCGTTTCAGCCTTCGAATAGCCGTTGCGCGACAGGTAGGCCCGAAGAGCCTGCATATCCAAACGATCACCGCCCGTCGCAGAGAATCGAGCATCGGCAATCGAGTCAGGCGGTATCAGACGCTGGGTGACGGACCCAACGGTGGCGATGACAAGTCTCGGATTGGACTCGTCACTCGGCTCGCCCAGGCGCCCGAGCGTGTGGATGCGGCGTGATATGATCTCCGCATTCGGCGAGACGCGATCATAAGGCAGGCAGTCCCAGGCTGGAAATCCGAGCACTTGAACGTCAGGCGCAAAGAATCCAATCAGATCAGTTAGTCGAGAGGCCCGCGCATCGTCGGCGGCGATGTGGAGCAACGGCGTTCCGCCGAGCGAACGCGCCAGGTCAGCCAGGACACGGGCATCCTGGCCCTCAGGCGCGCCGGCGAGCGTGACTTCGACCGGGCTGCCGTCAATGAGGGGTGAAAACTGTTCGTCTAGCGGCATTAGCGAACCGATCCCTTTACCGCGATATAGTCGGCGACAGCCTTCAACACCGCCGTATCCGCATTTGCAGGGGGACGTTCGCGCCCTGTGATCCAGTTGTAGATGTCAGGGTCATTCTCACCCAGCATGGCCTCGAACTGGTCCAGCTCGTCATCTGAAAACCCGTCGAGGTGCTTGTCGGCGAATCCGCCCAGGATAAGGTCCATTTCGCGTGTGCCGCGATGCCAGCTGCGAAAGCGGAGCCGTCGAACACGGGTCGCAACGTCGCTTTCGTCCGGGCTGCTGGTATGGTTGCTCATCATCTCGACTCGATTTCCGCAGGACGATCGTGCGCCCGCAAATCTTGTTCCCACTGTTTCGCGATGTCGAAACACTGGCCGGTATCGGAAAGAAGACCGCCGGACAGATTTCGAAGCTTGCCGGCTCGCGAGCGATTGACCTTCTTTGGCATCTGCCGATCGGCATTTCGGATCGGCGCGCGACGGGTCCTATCGCTTCGCAGAGCGCCGGGACAATTGCCACGCTTTTGGTCACCGTCAAGAGCCATCAAGCCGGTGCCAGCAAACGCAGCCCACACCGCATCATCTGCGAGGATCAATCGGGACGGCTGGAGTTGGTCTTCTTTCACCAAAGTGGTGACTGGCTCCAGCGCAGCTTTCCTGTTGGGCAGCAAAAAGTGGTCAGTGGCAAGCTCGAAAGTTTCGGCGACCGCCTGCAAATGGTCCATCCCGACCGCATTGGCAACCCGGATGAGTTAGCAAGGATCGCGACGATCGAACCGGTCTATCCGCTTACGGCCGGGCTGAGCCCAAAAGTTTTGTCAAAGGCCATACAAACGGTTGTTCAGGAGGTGCCGGATCTACCCGAATGGCACGGCCAATCTCTGCTGGAGCGACAGTCCTGGCCATCTTGGAAAGCGGCCCTTGCGTGTGCCCATGCACCGCAGAGCCTGCAAGACTGCGCGTTCAGGGCACCGACGCGAGAGAGACTTGCCTATGATGAACTTCTCGCAGGACAGGTCGCACTCGCGGCGGTGCGCCGCGCCTTTCGTCAGTTGCCAGGCCGAGGGATCACTGGAACCGGCAAGAAGGCTGAGAAGATCATTGCGGCCTTGCCGTTTACGTTGACCGAGGGACAGCGATCAGCAATCGAGGCCATAAAGGGCGACATGGCGGACACATCCGCCATGCTACGGTTGCTGCAAGGGGATGTCGGCAGTGGCAAGACGCTTGTCGCCCTGCTTGCCCTGACGAACGCCGTGGAGGCGGGCCATCAGGGTGCCTTCCTTGCCCCGACGGAGATTTTGGCCCGCCAGCACTTCGCGACAATTGCCGAACTTGCCCAGCCCGCAGGTTTGCGGGTCACCTTGTTCACCGGACGGGATACGGGCCGCAAACGGCAATCAATCCTTCTTGGCCTGGCCGAAGGCGATATCGATATCCTGGTCGGTACGCACGCGCTGATTGGCGATGAGGTTCACTTTCGCGATCTTGCCCTGGCCGTCATCGATGAACAGCACCGGTTCGGCGTGCATCAGCGTCTCGCGCTGGCGCGCAAGGGAAAGGGCGTTGATACGTTGGTGATGACCGCAACGCCCATTCCGCGCACACTGCAATTGACCGCATATGGCGACATGTCGGTTACCCAGATACGCGATCGGCCGGCAGGGCGGGGTGTTGTCGATACGCGCATCGTTTCCAACGAGCGTGTCGATGAGGTTATCGAGGCCCTCGCCCGCTGCCTCGAACGGGGTGAGAAGGCATTCTGGGTTTGTCCTTTGGTCGAGGAGTCCGAGACCACGGACCTGATGGACGCAACCGCTCGCTATGCTGTGTTGCAGGCGCGGTTTGGCGACCGGGTTGGCCTGGTTCACGGTCGTATGAAAGGACCGGAAAAAGATGCCGTTATGAACGCGTTTGCCGCGAGTCCGGGAGATGATGAAGACTTGTTTGCCGGCGCTGGGCAGGGCGATATCGACATTCTGGTCGCAACAACCGTCATCGAAGTCGGTGTCGATGTCCCGCAAGCCACCGTTATGGTGGTTGAGCATGCTGAACGGTTCGGCCTGGCGCAGCTTCATCAACTTCGCGGGCGCGTTGGCCGTGGGAACCGCAATGGCGTCTGTCTTTTGGTCTATGCCTCCCCGCTCGGCGAGACGGCTCGCTCCCGCCTGAAGGCGTTGCGCGAGACGAACGATGGATTTGAGATCGCTGAGATGGATCTGAAGTTGCGCGGGGCGGGAGAGGTCCTGGGGACAAAGCAAAGTGGCCTGCCGGAATTCCGCGTGGCCGACATTGCTGAGCATGGTGACCTGTTGCGCATGGCCAGCGACGACGCACGATTGTTGATGGATAAAGACCCAGGGTTGGAGAGCGAGCGCGGGCAAGCCATCAGAACATTGTTGTATTTGTTTGAGCAGGATTCGGCTGTTCGAACACTTCGATCCGGTTAGGTGAATCACGATCTCGCCGAAGGGAGCCAATCGGAAACCGGCATCGATATTTGGGCTGCTGACACCACGTTGTCAGTAGGGTGGCGGTAGCCTCCGAAAATCAATCAAGAGGGAGTTGGACAATCATGTCGATGACCGGCAAATGCCTGTGTGGCGCAGTCAGCTTTGTTGCGGAGGACGTGAAGAAAGAGACGCATGCTTGTCATTGCGGCATGTGCAGGCGCTGGTCCGGCAGTCCCGTTTTCGGCGTTTCAGTTGGTAAAATTCAGTTCAGCGGTGAAGAGAACATATCCATTTTCGTTTCTTCGGATTGGGCCGAGCGAGGCTTTTGCAAGACCTGCGGGACCAACTTATTTTATCGTCTTAGAGAGTCAGGGCATCATATTGTTTGTACAGGATCTTTCGATGATCAAGATAAGCTGCCGCTCGTCGGCGAAATCTATATCGATCAGAAGCCTGAAGGGTATGAGTTCGTAGGCGATCACCCCCGGCAGACCGAGCGGGAATTTCTGGTTTCGATCGGCATGGGTTAGCCGCCCACCCGTTGCAGCTCAGCACGGAACAGGCAAAGTGCGGCCATGAACGATTTCGGTAGCTCCATGAAGTTCGTGAATCCCATCCTGTTTGTCGCGGATGTGGAGATCTCGAAATCCTTCTACCAAGACATCCTTGGATTTCGGCCGGTTTTTGAAGAGCCCAACTTCGTCCGGTTCGAGGGCGGATTCGCGATCCATGAAGGTCAATCGCTGGCGCGCACAGTTTGGGATTCTGATGAGCAGCGACCCGACTGGTTCGGGTGCCGCAATGTGCTGCTTTATTTCGAACATGATGCGGTAGATCTACTGTATCGGCGGATCAGCAATCTATTGGATGTCATCCATCCGGTTCAGTTGCAGCCCTGGGGTCAGCGCGTGTTCCGGTTTTACGATCCGGATCGGCACGCCATTGAAGTGGGCGAACCTCAGCTTCCGGCTGATGGCGCTGTGGCATCAACGACCCTGGCGGTTTTGCCAGCTCTCTGAACCGGTGTCTCTCCAAGCGCTAAGACGCTTGTCGGTCGACGATGCTCGCCGGCTTCTCCGGCGTATCGTCTTCCGTTGGTTCTCGAGGACCGAGAGGAAGCTCGCTTTCCTTGTCGGCAGCGGTTGGCGGTACCACGATGCCGGCCGATATCACTAGCTTGATCCCCTCCTCCACCGACATGTCCAGGAATGTCACTTCGTTTCTCGGCAAAAACAGCAAAAAACCGGATGTCGGGTTTGGGGTGGTTGGCAAAAAGACATTTACGACATCGTCGCGTACTCGCCCTTGCACCTCGCCCTGAGTCGCACCGGTGACGAAGCCGACAGCCCAAATACCACGCCTGGGATATTCAATAAGAACGACCTCACGAAACGCATCGGACTGATTGGCCAGAACGGTTTCGAGAATTTGTTTTACCGCGCCGTAGATGGTTCTGATCGCCGGAATGCGATGAACGACCATCTCGCCCGTGCGGATCAGCCAACGTCCCAGAAATCCGGCGGTTAGCCAGCCGACGAAGATCAGAAAAAGCATGACCACCAGCAAGCCAATGCCTGGCACGCTGAAGGGCAGATAGGTTTCCGGGTTGAAGCGCGGCGGCAACAGCGCCTCGACCCACTTGTCGATGACGTTGATAAACTGCCAAGCCAGAAACAGTGTGATCGAGATTGGCGCCGTCACCAGGATTCCGGCCAAGAAATAGCCGCGCAACCGGCCGGCCAGACTTCGGTGAGGTCGGGCGGCAGTGACGATTTGAAGTGGGTCTCGTTCAGAGCCCGTCATGCTGTCGCCCAATGCCTGATCATGATCAAGTTAACCAGTCGAGGAAGGTATATGGCCCAATGAATTGCTCGTTCAATCCAAATCGGCCGCTCCATGGCAATTCAGTCCCCCTCTGTTTTAGCGCAACGTTTGTTCGAACCATGGCGATGCTCTAAAACAGGGCGTGCAAGGTTCACGCCAAAATCCACCTGGCACTGCAATTGCTTTGCGTGAGCAACATCTTATTATCGATTGGCCAACTAACGTTCCCGTGATCTTTCGCCGGCTTATCGTCCGTACAAATCGAGTTTTCAAACCAACATGGCTTCAGTTGAGCACACCCTTGATTCCGTAACGCTGCTTTCTTCCATGTCTGAGGATCGGCGAGCGGATTTGGCGCGGAGAATATCTTGGCGCGAAGTGCCAGCCGGTCAGCAGATAATCGATCGGGATAGCGAGGATAGTGACGTCTACTTCGTCACCGAGGGACGGGTTCGGGTGGTCAATTACTCCCTTTCCGGGCGCGAAATTAGCTTTGAGGACCTGGATAGTGGAGCGTTTTTTGGCGAGATCGCTGCCCTTGATCAGGGTGTCAGATCAGCCACCGTCGTCGCCCTTACGGACACCAGGCTGGCCCTGATGCCGGCGGGCGTGTTTGTCGAAACCATCATCCAGGATGCGGGCGTATGCCAAGCCGTTCTCGCCCACATGGCCGGCATCGTCCGGCGGTCCACCGAGCGTATCATGGACCTGAGCACGCTTGCGGCAAACAACAGGGTTCAGGCGGAAATTCTCCGCCTAGCGCGTGGCGCGGAGAAGAGCGATGGTACGGCGCTCATTTCTCCAATTCCTGTCCATTCTGACATTGCCAGCCGGGTTAGCACGACGCGTGAAACGGTGGCGCGCGTCATGGGAGACCTTGCACGCCTGGAGCTGATCGAACGCCAGGCGCACAGCTTGCTCGTCCGAGACTTGGCTGCATTGGAAGATATGGTGGACGAGGTCCGCGGCGGAATTTGACGTCGGTCAGCGGTGTAACGGAAACGGAGATCGGCTGACGTGTCGCACGCGTTTTCGCTCGAACCCGTTCTGATTGTTCTTATCGCAGCCATCCTGGTCGCCGTTCTGTTCAAAAGGCTGAAGGTCAGCCCGATTCTGGGCTACCTGGTGGCTGGCACGCTCATCGGCGAACATGGCCTCAACCTGTTCGAGGATCAGGAAACCGCAGCCTATCTGGGCGATCTAGGTGTCGTTTTTCTGTTGTTCGTCATCGGGCTTGAATTGTCGTATGCCCGGCTGAAAGTCATTCGCCGCCGGCTGTTCGTCGTCGGAGCGGCCCAGGTCGCCTTCACATCCCTGCTGATTGCAGCGATCTGCTATTTCTATGCGGGCTTCAGCGGCGCGGTCTCTGCCCTGGTCGGCGGCGGTCTGGCCCTGTCTTCCACAGCTATGGTCATGCAGCTGCTGGTTGAACGGGGGGAAATGAGTTCCCGATCAGGGCGCGGTTCCTTTGCCATTTTGCTTGTGCAGGATCTGGCGGTGATCCCATTGCTGGCACTGCTGCCCGTTCTGGCCGGTGGGCCGGGCAGCAGTCTGCAAGCCTTGACGACGGCGGGCGCCAATGCCGTTGCCGCGATCCTGGCGATCATATTGATCGGTCGTTTCGTGTTGCGTCCGGTGTATCGGATCGTGGCGGCAACGCATAGCAATGAGCTGTTCGTGGCCCTGTCTTTGTTCGTGGTCCTGGGCGTCGGATTTCTTACCCAACAAGTCGGGCTTTCCATGACGCTGGGCGCATTCTTGGCCGGCGTTATGCTCGCGGAAACGCAATACCGGCATCAGATCGAGGCGGACATCGAACCGTTTCGCGGGCTGTTGCTGGCGCTATTTTTCATCAGCGTCGGCATGTCGGTTGATCTGGCGGCGATCGCCAACGATTGGCTACCGATCATCAGCCTGAGCCTGGCGCTTCTCCTGCTCAAGGCATCGGTCATTGTCGTCTTGGGACTGATTGTCCGCCTGCCATTGTCAGTCGCGGGCCATATGGCGATCTTGCTGTCTCAAGGGGGCGAATTTGCCTTCGTCATCTTTGGGTCGGCATCAGTTCTGGGAATTGTACCGGCGCCGCTCGCGAGTTTCCTGATCACCGTCGTGGCCCTCACGATGGTCGTTACACCGATCGTTCTGGCGCCGCTAGGCGGCTGGTTCGAAGCCAAGCTGCGCGACCGTGGGCCAGTAAGTCGCGGCCTGCGCGATCCGTCAGATTCCGCCGATATTTCCGAACATGTGATCATTGCCGGTTTCGGCAGAACGGGGCGCAGTGTCGCCCAGATGTTGAATGATGCCAAAATTCCCTATGTGGCGGTGGATCTGAATGTCGAGAATGTCAATCTCGGCCGAGCCGAGCATATGCCTGTCTTCTATGGCGATGCCGGCAGGCAGCCAATCTTGGAATCCGCCGGCATCGACCGTGCCCGCGTTCTGGTTGTCGCCGTTGACCGGGCGGGCGCGACAGAGCGAATTGTGATCGCCGCGCGCCGGATCAACCCGGGCCTGCGCATTGTCGCCAGAGCCCGTGATCATGAACATGCCGCATCACTGGATCAAATTGGCGCCGATATCTCGATACCGGAACTTGAGGAGGCCAGCTTGCGGCTGGGAGCGGCTGCGCTGCGAAATGTCGGTCGGATCGAGGAGGAAGTGGAGGCTTTCGTCAACGGTCTTCGATCGGACAACTATGCCGTTCTACGTGAGGACGAGAAGGAAACCGTAACCACAAGTGACTCGGATTAGGTCCATTAACCGCCCTGCAACCTTCTCTTTTTCTTTGATCAATGTTTCTGCCCTAATCCTAGAAGCGAACAGGCCGACTTTTGTCGGCGCATCTTTCTTGGTGATGGGACATCGGCGTCATGGATGAAGATGACTTGCAGCCGATCATCGACTGGGTGACCGGCATCCTTCAAGTTCAAGCTACGCTTGTCTTGTATCTGGCGGCTGCCGGTATCGCCGATCGCCAGGATCTGATCACGATGTTCGAAGGTCACGTTGACGAGACGGACAATGCCATGAAGCGAAACGCGCCGCAGATCATGGTCGATGTTCTCAATGAGGAGCCGCCGCCGGTAACCCGGCGTGGAAACGGTCCAGATTGGTTGGTCGGCGTCATTGATGGTGGAAAGGCGCAAGGCGCCCAAGGCGAGGATTGACGCCCGGCCCGTTAGATCATGTTTCGCAAGCTGTCACCTTCGCAGCGTATCAGGCATTGCTTGAGGGTCTCCTGACACCGCGACTGCTGAAACGCAAATCCGCCCGTTGAGACTTTGCAGCGCTTCAAACCAGCCCGGCAAGAAGGCCGGCAGAACGTCTGGCCTACAACATCGACCGGAAGGCCGGAGGTCATGCTCAATTCAACCCTCGCCACGCGCAACGTGTGGGATTCCAAAAACCAATAGCCCACCGCCGCGAGCAGCGCGATCACACCAAGGGCCGTCGACCACTCGCTAATGGCGCGGCGACGGCGCTGCTTTGAGTTCACGGTTGGTTTGCGCATAAACGCTCCTCAAATTTACAGGCGTCTATTTAGCACATGCACAAAGATAAGCACTATTATTACGTGTAACAATATGCGAATATCTCCCCAGAAATGATACATTCGTTTTCGTTTTATTAGGCGAATATTTGCATAAAATTTTATGCAAATCCCTCGCAAAGGACAATGTGACTGCCTGTGGTTGCTTACCTCATATGTCTGGTATGACGGTGCTCGATAGGGTTTGAGTTGAAGTGGACCTAAGCATGGGCCGACGCAGCCGTCGAATGAAGCTGGTTGAAATCTTTCCGAAACTCGTTCTGATCGTCAGCTTGGCGGCCGTTCAATGGGCCTGCAGGAGTTCAAGTGATGTCCAACAAACACCGGCACCTGCGCCGATGCTATCGGACGGCAGTGCCAACATCGTAGCAACGTTGAGTGCAGACGGTCGGTTTTCAGATTTCCTGGACGCGCTGGCTGAGGCCGGAATGACTGATCCGTTGTCGAATGATGGACCGTTTTCCGTATTCGTCCCATTATCAGGCGGCGGCGCTCAACCATACGCCGTTTCGGACCACGTTTCCGCGGGGACGTTGACGGCAAACGATCTGAACAACATCGACGGTAGCCTGGTCATGTTAAGTGGCAAGGCCGTACCGGTTGCTGGCCATGGCGAGCTCATGTTGGGCAATGGCACTCGCGTCATTCAGACTGATGTTCCGGCCGCAAATGGCCTGATCCATCTTATTGATGGCCCTCTCGTCACCGAGTAGCAGAAACAGCCAGGCGTCCCTGCTTGTGCCAACGCCGATCAGACATACCGGTTGACGAGGTTTTCCAGCATCTCCTGTCGTCCTGACACAGGTTTGGGCGCGAAATTGCCGTCGGTTGCGGCGTCCGCGAGGCCAGCCAAGCTTTGGTGACCTTCGAGAATGGAGGTACCCAGCGTCCCCTCCCATCCCGAGTAGCGATCCGCGACAAAGTCCGACAACTTGCCATCGGTAATCATCTTTTCCGCTGCCAGCAGGCTGCGGGCCAGAACATCCATGCCGCCGATATGCGCATGGAACAGATCTGTCGGGTCCACTGACTGGCGACGGATTTTGGCATCGAAATTGAAGCCACCCTGCCCCAGTCCGCCTGCCTGCATAATGTGATAAAGCGCCAAAGCCAGCTCAGGAACGTTGTTGTGAAACTGGTCGGTGTCCCAGCCGTTTTGGTCGTCGCCCCGGTTGATATCAACGCTTCCCAAGATGTTGAAAGCGGTGGCCGTGGCGATCTCATGCTCAAAGGTGTGTCCAGCCAAGGTTGCGTGATTCACCTCAACGTTGACTTTGACTTCATTTTCGAGCCCGTGGGCCTTGAGGAAGCCGTATACCGTTGCAACGTCGTGGTCATACTGGTGTTTCGTCGGTTCGCACGGTTTGGGTTCAATCAGGATCGTGCCGTCGAATCCGATTTTGTGCTTGTGTTCGACAACCATGGAGATGAACCGGCCAAGCTGGTCCAGTTCGCGCTTCATATCGGTGTTGAGCAGGGTTTCGTACCCCTCGCGACCGCCCCACAGAACATAGTTCTGCCCGCCAAGTCGTTGTGTCACTTCGAGGATGTTGCGGACTTGACCCGCAGCGTAGGCGAACACCTCGGGGTCGGGATTGGTCGCCGCGCCGGCCATATACCGGGGGTGCGAGAACAAGTTTGCCGTTCCCCACAAAAGCCGCGTGCCCGTCCGTTCGATCTCGCCGGCCATCTGATCGGCGATCCAATCCAAGTTGCTGGCGGCCGTCTTGAGATCTTCCCCGAGCGGGACGGCATCGACGTCGTGAAAGCAGAAATAGGGCTGACCGAGTTTCTCGAAAAACTCAAAGGCCACCTTGAGTTTGAACGCGGCGTGTTCCCGGTCATCGGCCTGTTGCCAAGGCCGGCCAAATGTGCCGGCACCGAACATGTCGACGCCCGGCCAGGCAAAGCTATGCCAATAGCAGACTGCGACCCGCAACTGTTCAGCCATCGTCTTGCCGAGGACGACCCGATCGGGCTCATAGAATCGGAACGCCAGAGGGTTTTCCGTATCCGGTCCTTCAAATTTGACGTTTTCTACGGTTGGAAAAAATGGCTGACTCATAACGGCCTCGCTGTCCGATGCTCCAAGGGCTGCTGGACGCTAGACGAAGGCCCCCTGCCCAACAACACGGGCTGGCGATTGTTCGGCTGAGGCTTGATGGGTTTCCGTCAAGTGCGATCCGAAGAGTGATGTGTCTGGTGAGCAAGCGCGCGATCCGTTATCCAAGTTGGGCTTTCCAAAACAGATTCTAGCGGATCAGACTTCATGACCCAGATGGCCGATCTCGTGTTTCACGGCGGGCAAATCGTGAGCGACAGCGATGTCGTTGAGGCTAGTCTTGCGGTTCAGGGCGGGAAGGTCGCTGCCCTCGGTCCTGCCGAGTTCATGCCGGAGGCCCGTGAGACGGTCGATGCCAGCGGCAGATATGTCCTGCCGGGCGTTATTGACCCCCATGTGCATTTCCGCGAACCGGGAATGACGCACAAGGAAGATTGGGCCAGCGGTTCGCGTGCTGCCGCGGTCGGCGGGGTCACCACCGTCTTTGAGATGCCGAACACCAATCCGCCAACTGACAGCGCCGACGCCCTGCGCGCTAAGGCGCAGCTTGCTGGCGAGAAATCGATCATCGATTTCGGGCTCTACGGTCTTTTGGGTGAACATAACCTCGAGCAACTTGCACCCTTGGCCGAAGCTGGGGCCATCGGATTCAAGCTGTTTTTGGGCAATACGACCGGTTCGCTGTCCTGTCCCAACGATGGCGCGGTCCTTGAGGGTTTTGAGATCCTTGCCGAGCTGGGACTGCGTTGTTCGATCCACGCGGAAAACGCGCCCATGGTTGCTTGGCGTGAACGCAAAATCCAGGCAGCAGGCCGCAATGATCCCTTTGCCCATCTGGCCGCCCGGACGGATATCGTTGCGCTAGAAGCGCTGAATCGGGCCTGCCTGCTGGCAGATTGGACGGGAGCAAGAATTCACATCGTCCATGAGAGCTGTGCGCGCAGCCTGGAATTCATCCGATTTTGGAAAAGCCGCGATGTCGACATGACGGTCGAGACGCTGCCGCAGTATCTCTATTTGGCGGCCGAAGAGATGATTGAGCCCGGTGGCGAGGTGATGCGCATGAACCCGCCAATCCGTGAGAGGCAACAGCAGCAGCCCCTATGGGAGGGGCTAAAATCCGGCCTGATCGACATGATCGCCACCGATCACGCGCCGCACACGCCTGCGGAAAAGTCCGGCAACCGCATATGGGACGTCGCTTGCGGGTTTGCGGGGGTTCAGCATGCCGTGCCGTTGATGCTGACGGCCGTTGCCAATGGCGAGTTCGACATTACCGACTATGTGAGGATCAGCGCCGTCGCCCCTGCAATTGCGTTCGGCATCTACGGGAAAAAAGGCACTCTGCGACCGGGAGCGGATGCCGATATTGTCCTGATCGATCCGTTGAGGCGCGGCACGATATCGGCCGATGAGATGCTGTCGCACGGAAAGATCACGCCCTTTGAAGGATTCGAATGTCTGGGGGCGCCCGTTGCGACCTACGTTAGAGGTCAACTCGTGGCAAAGGATGGTCAGCCCACGATCGACCATGCTTGGGGCGAGCAGGTTGTCCCAACTATGCCGCCTGCCGACCCGCAAAACACAAAAACGACCATGAAGGCCGTCCTCGATTCCAGCAATCGCCCCTTCTAGTTCTTTCCTAGGGTTTGCTACTGTTCCCCCAGTCAACAACTAACAACCAAATCTAGGGGGAACGCAGGATGGCCAAAGACGAGGTAGTCAAATTCACCCTCGACGAAGATCAGATCCCTTCACATTGGTACAATATCGCGGCTGATCTGCCTGAACCGCTACCTCCCCCGCTCCATCCGGGCACCCACCAACCCATCGGGCCGGAAGATCTGACGCCGCTGTTTCCAATGGCTTTGATCGGCCAGGAAGTCTCGGCGGAACGCGACATAGAGATCCCGGAACCGGTGCGGGACGCCTACCGGCTCTGGCGTCCGACGCCGCTCTATCGTGCTCGCCGGCTGGAGACGTTCCTGAAAACGCCGGCAAAGATCTACTACAAGTACGAAGGCGTCAGCCCAGCCGGCAGCCACAAGCCGAATACGGCGGTTGCGCAAGCCTACTACAACAAACAAGAGGGTATCAGCCGGATCACGACCGAAACGGGCGCTGGACAATGGGGGTCATCCCTGGCCTTTGCCGCATCGCTGTTCGATTTGGAAGTCGACGTTTACATGGTCCGCGTCTCGTTTGACCAAAAACCCTATCGAAAAGCGCTGATGGAAACCTACGGCGCCCGTTGCGTTGCCAGTCCCAGCAATGAGACGGAATCTGGCCGGAAGATCCTGGCTGACGATCCCAATAATCGGGGTTCGCTTGGAATAGCTATTTCCGAGGCTGTCGAAATGGCCGCCCAGCGTGAGGATACCCATTATGCGCTCGGTTCCGTGCTCAACCACGTCCTGTTGCATCAGACGGTGATCGGGCAGGAAGCCATGGCCCAGATGGAGATGGCCGGCGATTACCCCGATGTCGTGGTCGGTTGCACCGGCGGCGGATCGAACTTTGCCGGCATCGCCTTTCCTTATCTTGGCGCCCAATTGCGGGGCGAGGCGAAAGTGCGGATCAAAGCCTGTGAGCCGGCGGCGTGCCCGACCTTGACGCGCGGCACATACGCCTACGACTTTGGCGACACCGCGCATATGACCCCGCTCGTAAAGATGCACACACTTGGCAGCGCCTTCATGCCACCGGGGTTTCACTCGGGCGGGCTGCGCTATCACGGCATGGCGCCGTTGATCAGCCATTTGAAGGAGCTGAACCTGCTGGAAGCCCATGCTTATGACCAACTCAGTTGCTTCCAGGCCGGTGCCGACTTTGCCCGGGTCGAAGGAATTCTTCCTGCACCAGAAGCGACGCATGCCGTAAAAGGCGCGTTCGAGGAAGCGATCGCGGCCCGAGAGGCGGGCGACAGTCGGACGATCCTATTCAACCTGTGCGGCCACGGGCATTTCGATATGCAAGCCTATATCGATTTCTTCGCCGGCAAGTTGACCGACGATATCTTTGCCGAACAGGATTTGGAGCAATCGCTGCAGTCCGTTCCGCAGGTGGCAGCGGAGTAGCCGGACACCGACCGAGTGGAGCCATGAGTTCAGACAGGCGCGGCTTCGAAGCCGTCAGCTGCGCATCGAAAGCGAAGGCTGACGGTTCATCACCTCACCGGTCGCCTGCCTGGGCCACGCCGATTGAAAGCGGTACCAGCGCTGCCACCATAAGCAGGGCAGCCAACAGGAATGGTGCCCCGGGGAAGTAGATCGGCGCAGAGTCCCCTGAAAAGAAACCAAAAAGCTGGGTCATGACGATTGGGCTGATGATGGTCGTCAAGGCCATGACGCTTGCAAGCAGGCCCTGCAACTCGCCTTGGGCATCCGCCGCGACGCGGGTGGACATCATGGCGGTAAGCGCGGGATTTGCCATGATGCCGAGCGCGGACAGCGGCAGCAGGAACCAAACCCACACGCCATTTGGCGCAAAGGCGTAGCCGGCCAGTGAAATTCCGGAGACGATCATCCCAAGTTGGGTCGTTCGAAACTCGCCAAGCCGCTTGAGCACCGGCCTTATCAACCCACCTTGCACGACGGCAAAGCCGAAACCCACGGCCGCTAGAGAAAACCCCACATGAGCGGACGACCATCCGAACGCCTCGATCGTGAAATACGCCCAGACGGCTGGATAGACGAACGTGGAGAGTTGAAAAAAGAAATAGACCACGACGAACCACGAGACCGCCGGCAGTTTGGAGATTTGTCGCGCCGCGCCCAACGGGTTGGCTCTGGTCCATTGAAACGGCCGGCGGTCACCCTCCTTCAATGTCTCGGGCAGGACGAAATAGCCGTAGAGAAAGTTGGCAAAGGCAATCGCGGAGGCGGCATAGAACGGCGCGCGCGGACCAATTTCCCCGAGCAGGCCGCCGATCAATGGCCCAATGATGAAGCCAACGCCGAAGGCGGCACCAATCAGGCCGAAATTTTTCGCGCGATCCTCCGGTTTGCTGACATCGGCCATGAACGCGTTGGCCGTCGAATGGGTTGCCGCCGCGATGCCTGAAAGCATCCGCCCCACGACCAACAGCGCGATTGTCGGGGCAAGAGCCATGATCAGATAATCGACCGACAACATGAAGACGGATATCAGCAACACGGGCCGGCGGCCGAAACGGTCGGACAGACTGCCCAATGTTGGCCCAAAGCTGAATTGCATGAGGGCATAGAGGAAGATCAGCAGGCCGCCCCACCTTGCCGCTCCAGCCATCGATTCGCCTGTCAGCGATCCAATGAGTTCCGGCATGACGGGCATGATTAGTCCGATGCCCACGGAATCGAGGACAACGGTAACAAGAATGAAGCCGGCCGCGTGCCGGCTGGCGAAGCCGCCTAGCATTGCCTCCTACGTCGAGTGATGGCGCCCGTACGCAGGAAGCACGGCGCGTCTATGGCGAGATCAGAATCCCGGTAGAACGATGACCGTAGGCGTTCTGGGGAGTGTGTCTATAGAGACCTTTATCGTCGGGCTTTGATATTGCCGCACCTCGAACTCATCGGACATTCCCTCAAGGAACGTCGCGAGCGTTCCCGTGCCCCAAAAATGCATCGGAATGACAATACTGGCCCGCAAGTTTTTCAGCACCTCGATCATCGAAGGTAGCGCCAGCGTAAGGCCACCATCAACCGGCGCCATGACGACGTCCAACCGGCCGATGAGTCCGTAGTGTTCGGGGTCAAGCTCGTGGTGCAAGTGACCGAGATGGCCGATGCACAAATCGGCGATCTCGAAAATGAAGATGGAATTGCCGTTGTACTGTACGCCGCTGGCCAGGCTGCGGATGTCTGTCGTGACATTACGGACCAAGACATCATCAACGGGAAGATAGTGCTCCGCACGGCCGCCGTTTTCGCCCCACCCGCGCAGCACATGCGTGATCCTGGGATCGGGATTGTCGGTGTAATGGGTCGAGTGCGCGCCATTCATGGTCACGATATCCGGAATGACGCCTGGCCCCGCATAGCCCGCGAAATCCGTCGCGATCTGCACGCCCGAGGCGCTTTCAATCAGGAACGTCGCGTGCCCCACGAACGTGATGTTGACTTCATGCTCGGCCAGGGCCGCGGACCTGAAGGACGCCAGCTGAACGTTCGGCAGCCCCTCGGCGATCGCCACACACCGGCTGGATTGAGCGTGTGCGGGTGGTGGCGCGAATACGGTGCCAACCAAGAGACCCAACAAAGCAAACGCCGTCACGATCCGCATCCCACCCTCCCATTGTTGTGTCTCGCCAGCATGCGGGACTACCGTTAGGAGGCAAAATAAATCGACCGTGAGGATCGGCAAGCCGGGCGGGCCGAGACGCCTGATCCCCAGCACCCGCCCTGAGAGCGCTCTTTACCCTTGATCGCGACGCGGCAAGAACCGCCAAACCAGCGGCAAAAAAGCCGCGGCCAGTCCAGCTTTGAAAACAGCCCCCCAGATGAAGGGCGTCAGCCCTAGCTCGAGGATCGGTTTGTCCCATCCGATGACGGTGCCGAGCCAGATCAGGCCTGGGGCGTAGATTAAGACAAAGCCCACGAACATGGCCGCTGCAGCTTTCAAAAGCGACCGGTCCCACCTGCGTTCTGCAAGGTAACCAACCGCCGTGGCTGCCAGGAAGAAACCGAACAGGTAGCCGCCCGTCGGCCCCAACAGGTAGGCAAGACCGATACCGCGCTCCGGCGTCCCGGCAAACACGGGCAGCCCAATTGCGCCTTCGGCCAAATAGGCAAGCAACGTCGCGCCACCCAATTTCCAGCCATACGCCATGCCAATTACCACCACGACAAATGACTGCATCGTCATGGGTACCGGATAGAACGGAACCTGAACCTTAGCGGAGATCCACAACGCCAGCGTTCCGACAACCAAAAGGGCGAACGCGCGAAAAAAGCGCGTCTCATCGTCCGGCCAGATCGTTTGCGCGAGAGTGGGAACGGCTGAATGGGCGTTGCCGAGAGGCAGCATGCTCACCTGTATTCTCCAGTTCAGTTTTGCGGATTATCGCCGGCAATTTCAGATGTTGATACGCGATGACAGCCGCAAAGAGCAACTGCCCTACCCCGCCTACGATTTCCCGCCATGTTCAGCCGACCAGGCCAGGGGCGTGTTCAAAAACCGTTCGACCTCGGTCAATGTCTTATTGTCGAAATGGCCTTGGGATTTCGCTTCGGCCAAAACATCCCACCAGGTCGCCAGGTAATGCAGTGCCAAACCGTGCTCCGCAAGCTCAGCAGCGGCCTGTTTGAAGATGTCGTAATAGAAAACCACCAGCGTGTGTGACACCTGACCCCCGGCTTCACGAAGCGCATCGCAAAAACTGATCTTGCTGCCGCCATCGGTAGTCAGGTCTTCGACCAACAGCACCCGCTGGCCTTCTGATAAGGCACCCTCGATCCGAGCATCCCGGCCGAACCCTTTCGGCTTTTTGCGAACGTAAAGCATGGGTAGGGCCAGACGGTCGGCAATCCATGCCGCGAACGGTATGCCGGCCGTTTCACCCCCGGCGACGGCATCGAACTGCTCAAAACCGGCCTCGGCAAAGAGCCTGCTCACCGCGAAATCCATCAGTGTCGAACGAATTCGCGGATAGGAGATCAGCTTGCGGCAATCGATGTAGACAGGGCTCGCGAGGCCGGACGTGAAAATGTAAGGCTCGTCCGCTCGAAAATGCACAGCTTCGATTTCCAACAGCATCCGGGCCGTCGTACGAGCGATCAGGTCCTTGTCAGCAAAACTTGTGGCGATCATCGGTGGTCCTTCATCCCTCTCACGTGCAGCCAGCCTGCGTCAGGCCGTACAGCAGGATTACCGATTCGCCAACGCCTCGCTCCGGTTAGACCGGCACCTCGGACACCGCCGACCGTCACGACACCGTTACGATTCGATGGGCATGTTGACGCTTGAAGACAAGTTCAGGCATCACAAATTGCCATCTCAAATCGCTGTGCCTCGCAAGCATCTCCCACAACAATTATCATAGGAACCGTCATGACTTATCGCTTGAACACGGTAGTCGTGAGCACGCGCCCCGGTCGAGCCGGTCCGGCCGTCGGGGCGTGGTTTCACAACCTGGCGACCGGTCATGGCGGCTTTGATGCGCATCTGGTTGATCTCGCTGAGTTCGATCTGCCGCTACTCGACGAGCCAAACTTTCCCAGCCAGCAGAAATACACCAAAGAGCATACGAAACGCTGGGCCGCGAGTGCCGATGCGGCGGATGCCTTTGTATTCGTTACCCCCGAATACAATCACGGCCCACCCGGATCGCTGCTCAACGCCTTGAACTTTTTGTACAAAGAATGGAACTACAAACCAGTTGGCTTCGTCAGCTATGCCGGCATTTCGGGCGGACTAAGGTCCGTCGGGATTTCCAAACAACTGCTCGTCGCCCTCCGGATGGTTCCGATCGTCGATTCGGTAATCATTCCGAACTACTTTCCGTTGCTGAAAGACGGCGTGTTCGAGGGCAAGGAAACCCACGAAAAGAGCGTCGCGACGATGTTGGATGAGTTGCGACTGCTGGCCGAAGCGTTGAAACCGGTGCGGGAAAAGAAGGCCGCCCGGGGCTGAATTATGGATTTGGCTGCCTTGCGCGCTGATATACCCAGCCTATGTCGAACTGACCGATAGCTGCCTGGGATCGGCTCGAATTCCTGCTAAGCTTGCTCGTTTATGAGTGGGATCTGAGCTCCATGACCGAGCGGTATTACCTTTCAGTCGACATCGGGACCGGCAGTGTAAGGGCTGGCCTTGTCGACACAAGCGGGCGCGTCAGACGTATTGCGTCGCGGGAACACGAACAAATCGTTCCGCGCTTTGGCTGGTCCGAACAAAGGCCAAATGATTGGTGGGATGGTGTTGTCGATGTCATCCGCGATGTTGTTGCGTGGTCGAACGATCAACGTGGCTCAATTGAAGCCGTGTGCGCCTGCGGTCAAATGCATGGCACGGTCCTGATTGACGATGATGGAACATCGGTCCTGGATGCGGTGCCTCTATGGAATGACAAACGCACCCTCGACTACGTCGCTCGATTTGAAAAAAATCACACCGTAGGCGAGTACATTAACCTGACGGCAAACCCGGCCAGCCCCGCATGGCCCGCGTTCAAATTGCAGTGGATCAGGGATCACCATCCGGACGCCTATACCCGGGCGACGAACGTCCTGATGCCAAAGGATTTCGTCAATTTCCGTTTGACCGGGGAGCGTGCCATCGATCGAACGGACGCGGCCCTCAGCTTTCTCATGGAGCCGGAATCCGGGCAATGGTCGTCAAGCATGATCGACAAAATGGGGCTGGATCTGGCCAAACTCGCGCCAATACGAAGCCCTGGAGAAGTTCTTGGCACCGTCAATGCGGAGGCGGCCAACAAGACCGGCTTGCGCACCGGAACGCCCGTGTTGGTTGGCGGGGGAGACTACCCACTCGCCATGCTTGGATCAGGCGTAGACCGGCCAGGGTTGGCTTCCGAAGTCGCCGGCACGTCTTCGATCATTTCCGTTGTTGCAGACGCGCCCGTGCTGGATTCGTCCATCTGCAATGTCGGAACCGTCGATGGCCGGTGGGCTGCGTTTACGTTGCTGGAATCCGGGGGCGATGCGGTGCGTTGGGCAAGGCGCGCGTTCCATGACAAAGACGTCAGCTACGAGCAGACGCTGGAGCGCGCGGGATCTGCCCCCGTCGGCTCAGACGGGTTGTTCTTCTTGCCCTACTTGGTTGGTGAGAGGCTTGGCGAACACAGAAACTCGCGCGCGCAGTTCTTCGGATTGGCCGCCGGGCACGGCAATGCACACCTGCACCGTGCGGTCATGGAAGGGGTGGCCTTCGCGGTTGCGCAACAATTGCGGACAATGCGGTCCAACGCGTCTGTCGATCTGGAAAAAGTCGTTGCGTCCGGCGGTGGCGCACGCGCGGATCTTTGGCTCAAGATCAAGGCTAGTGTCTACAATCTGGAAATCGTCGTGCCTGAAGAGCCGGAATGCGGTTTGGTTGGGTGCGCTGCCCTCGCCGCTCACGCAATGGGCCAGTTCAACGATCTCGCCGGTGCCGTGGGCAGCTTTGTCAAGTTCGCACGGTCCGTCGAACCGGATCCTCTGTGGGCAGAAAGGTATGCTCAAATGCAGCCGATCTTCGATTCTCTCTGCGTTGGCGCGCGACAGCACTACGACGATTTGGACGCACTTGACGTGACCGATTCCGGCTGAGCTGAGCAATTCCCATGCTTGTTCAACGTCTCGATCCGGCACCGCGATCCTACCCCAAGTTCGTCCACCTTCGCAGACGGTCAGACCGGGGAGACGCCATTTCACCGGTCCCGATGACCATGGCCAAGATTGAGCAATGGCTGCTGGCTGATGCGGTCAATGAAGATGATCTCCTGCTTTTGTTTGAGGGATTTGTCTGGCGGCTCGTCGCTGCTGGATTGCCATTGGATCGCGCAAGTCTGCACGTGGGAACACTGCATCCGCAACTGATCGGCTTCGCATGGAACTGGAACCGTCAAGATGGTTTGTGCGACGAGGTCAAAATCGACGATGCCTCGCGCCAAACCGACTCCTACAAGCTCAGCCCGATGTATCGCGTTATCGGCCATGGTGAACTCGTGCGTGAAAATGTTCGCGATCCTGGCGCTGCCGAACGATTTCCGCTCATGGCAGAATTGGCGAACCAGGGCATTGTCGACTACGTCGCCATGCCCTTGCGTGCCGGTGGATCGTACCACAACGCCGCCACGCTCGCGACGAAACAGGAGGGTGGCTTCTCCGATGGGCAGTTTGCAGAGCTGTGCCGATTGTTCAGCCTGCTGGCCCTCCATGTGGAGCGACACATCGCCCAGTTGTTGGCAGGCAACGTGCTGAACACATATCTGGGAGATGCTGCTGCGAGCCGCGTGCTGGCTGGATCGATAAAACGAGGCAGCGGAACGTTGATTGATGCCGTTATCTGGGCCTCGGACATGCGCGGGTTCACCGATCTGGCAGATCGGCTTGACGGCAATGAGATGATCGCCCTGCTCAACGTCTACTTCGAACGGCTGGCTGGCGCCGTCCTCGCTCATGGGGGTGAGGTGCTCAAATTCATGGGAGACGGGTTGCTGGCGGTGTTTCCGTTTGCCGCGTTTGAAACCGAGGACGAGGCAGCCAAGGCGTCATTGCGCGCGAGCGAAGCCGCATGTGGCGCGGTTGCAGCCCTAAATTCGGATGCGCCGGCGGAACTGAGAGAAATCGATGGCTGGAAGCCGCTACGCACGGGCATCGCATTGCATGAGGGGCCAGTGTTCTTCGGCAATGTCGGCGCCCCTGAACGGCTCGACTTTACGGTCATCGGAAAGGATGTGAACGCGGCAAGCCGGGTGGAGGCACTCAGCAAGACCTTAGAACGGCCCATTCTGATTACCGGCCCGGTTGCCAAACGGCTGGATCGTCCGCTCGACTTTCTGGGGGAGCATCGGCTTCGCGGCTTGGCGGAGCCGATCGCAATTTACAGCCCCTCCCAACTATAGTCTGTCTATGGCGCGATCCGAGTGCCGTCCCACGCAAACAAGTGCCCTGAGTCCTGTGGCGTAAGCGTGTCGAGTACCGTCAGCATACACCTGGCAGATTTCACCGGCGAGAACAGCTTTCCGTCAGGCACACCCCTTTGGAACGGTTCGGAAAGGCGTGTATCCACTGTTCCAGGATGCAGCCCGACGCACAGTGCTGAAGAATTCTTGCGAGCAAGCTCAATGGAGAAGTTCCGGATCAGCATGTTTAACGCAGCCTTTGAGGCGCGATAGGCATGCCAACCGCCTAGCTCGTTATCGGATATGCTGCCGACACGAGCGGAGATCGCGGCAAAAGCGGATTTCTGGTCCTGAGCGAGTAGTGGCAGGAAGTGTTTGGCAACCAGTGCCGGACCAATGGCGTTTATTTTATACGCACGATCCATCGAGCTGACGCTGAGCGACCGCCAACTCTTTTCAGGCACCATGCCGTTTGGGTCATGCAGAATACCGGTCGCAACCAAAACCAGATGCAAGGTTCCAGCCTGCTGCTGTAATCGGGTTGCCGCACGAGCAACCGACTCCTCATCAGTGATGTCGATCCGGGTTGTTCGACCGTCATCCATAGCAGTTCTTGAAAGCTGATAGACCGCCGATACACCGTCAATTTGATCCAGCTCGCTGGCCAGCGCAGCACCAATCCCTCCCGAAGCGCCGATGACGGCGGCTGAAAGTTCACAGCCAAAGCTGCGCATATTCGGTCGGTCAATCATCTAATTCTCACGCTCGTCCGGCATGACAATCCTCGGGCAAAAGAACTGAGACGGATGCTCGCGGCTAAGGTGCATGCCTACGAACGAAAAAGATGGTTCGTTCTAAAAAATCTCAAGCTCTAGGAGCCGTATTGAGCTGCGCGCCCAGTTGGGTGCCGGAGACAAGGTCCCGCTAAAGTCAGCAATGGAACGGATATTCCTGTCGATCAGGCGAGATACATCCTACGCGTAAGCGAACCTGGAAACTCAAACGGCGGACATATCCATGCGACCCGACTTTCTAAGCCGGGTCGCTTGGCGTAAATCGAATACGCAAAAAACGAGATTGACCTTGGACTGTGCTTGCCCCGCTTAGGAATGGTGACGCCCTACCCTTGCGGCAACAGATCCGGCAGGAACGTCACAATTTGCGGGAAGAACCACAGCAACACCAAACCGACAATCTGAATCATCACAAAGGGAATGACCCCCCGATAGATGTCGACGGTGCTGATCCCGGGTGGTGCCACCCCCCGAAGATAAAACAGGGCGAAGCCAAATGGCGGGGTGATGAAGGACGTCTGCAGGTTGACCGCAATCAGAATGGTGATCCATTCCGGCGGCATCAGTGTTGGATCGGCCGCATAAATCACCGGGCCGACAATCGGGATGACGATGAAGATGATCTCGATGAAGTCGAGTACGAAGCCCAAGAGAAACAGCACCACCATGACGACCAACAGCAACACCTTCGGGTCGTCGAACGAACGCAGAAATTCTTGGATGTAGTGCTCTCCGCCGAACGAGCGGATCGTGAGGCTCAGGAACAGTGAACCGATCAGGATGACGAAGACCATTGCGGTCACTTTTGTCGTCTCCTGAACGACGGCCTTCATGATGTTTTCCCGGATCAGAATCCAGCATGAATACAAGAGACCGAAGACGGCGATGTGATAGGCAATGATGGCCACGGCAATGGCCACTCGATCATCGAAGTTTATTTCATCAAGCGTCATCCGAAGATCGAAGTTGGCCCGCAGCAACAGCAGCAAGACGATCGCCAACCCTGCCCAAATGATTGGGCTGCCTTTCTCCCCCCGATCCGACAAACGGCGCGCTGCCGCCAGCATGATCGCTCCCGCGGCACCAAGTGCCGCCGCCGCAGTCGGGTTTGTGACCCCCCCCTAGAATCGATCCCAAAACGGCGACGATGAGGATTACCGGCGGCGATACCACTCGGATGGATTCAACTTCCATCAGACGGGCGATGGCGACGCGCAGACCGTAGATAATGGCGATCGCCGGAAGCAGATAGATCAGGAAGCGGAATCCACCGGAAGTGCCGGGGCTGGCAAACAATGCATCTGCGACAGCCAGCGCCGCGAGCCCGCCCAAGCCAACCAGCAATGGATTGCGCGAGTAGTTGGGCCGCAAGGCCATGGCCAGAAATAGGATCACGCCTACCAGCGTGATAACCGCCATCACACCGCGTGAAATCGCAGCCTGCTCTCCCACGATGCCTGTGTTGGCGAACAGGGTCCACAGCAGGGCAAGTGCGATCGGCGGCCCGATCACGGCGCCGACCATGGCTGCATCAGACCCGCCATAATAGTCCGACAGACGGTATTCGTTATCGCCCGCAAGGTTCACGGGCGGGGCCTCGTTTGGCCGCATCAGCGCAAAGATGAAGGCATAGGCAGCATAAAGACAGGCCAGCACCAGCCCAGGAATAAAGGCGGCCTTGAACAGCGTTCCGGTCGACAAGACGGCGGGTTCGCCGAGCATCTCCAGGACGGTTACGCCCAGTTCCTTTGCCCGGTTCTCCTGGCCGATCGCGTACATGTCGCCGACGATCGATCCGAGCAAGACAATCACGATTGATGGAGGGATGATCTGCCCAAGAGTACCAGATGTGGCGATCACCCCGGTGGACAGCGCCTTGGAGTATCCGTGCCGGAGCATGGTCGGCAGTGAGATCAATCCCATGGTCACGACCGTCGCACCAACGATGCCGGTCGACGCCGCCAACAGCGTTCCAACAAAGACGACGGCGATGGCCAGTCCGCCCGGCAACGTGCCAAACAGCTTGGCCATGGTGATCAACAGGTCCTCGGCGATGCGCGATCGTTCTAGGGCGATACCCATCAACACGAACATCGGTACGGCCAAAAGCGTTTCGACATTGCCGCCGAAGGCCCTGGAAAACACACCCTGGGACCAGGTAGAGAGGGTCGATAACAGTGCCTTCTGCCACCCTTCGGCGAGCACCGGTACCTTGTGCACTTCCCCGTTTATTGTCTCCAGCTCATAGAGCAGGCCATTGGCGCTAAGCACGGCGATGATGAAGAAACTGACGACCGCCGAACCCGATATGGCAAACGCCACCGGATAGCCCGAAAGGATAGAACCAAACAGGCAGAAGAAGACGATGATGAGGCTGAGTTCGACACCGGAAAGACCGAAAAGCATGACGGGATAAACTCCTACTGATCGGCTTAAGCAGTGTGTGGGGGAGCGGCTTCGGGATCTTTCCCGTCAAACGAATAGTGGGAGTCTATCTCCTCATCCGGCTCCAACAGCGCCAGGACGTTTCTCAACAAGAACGAAACAGCGACGACGAACATCAAGCCGGCAAAAACGACGATCAGGAATTTGAAGGACCATACCCAGGTGAATTCAGCGGTACCTGAGGATTCAAACCGCATACCCCGCCATCGCGCCACGTCGGACCAGATGTTCATCGGGCGCTGGGCGAAGACAGAGTTTGCGGCAATTGGCCAGGAAAACCACCAGAGCAGGATGGAAGACGGGAACAAAAAAAGCAGTGTTCCGATCAGATCCATCCATTTCTTCGCGCGATAGCTGATCGAAGAATAGAACAGGTCGACCCGTACGTGCCCTCCCTCGATGAAGGTGTAGGCCGATGCAACCGCGATCAAAATGGCGTTGTAGAATTTGAGCTGGCCAGACAGCCATTGCAGCTCGCTGGCGCTCAGCATCATACCGAGCGGCGACAGGATAATCTCATTGCCCCGAAAGATTTGCCCCATGGCAATAATCAGCACCTGCTGAACGACCATTATGAGCGCAAACCAAGCGGCTATCCGACCAACGCGGCCATTAAACCCTTCCAGAACGTCGACCGCGCCGCGAAGGAATGATCGGTTGTAGATCCCCGCGGCTAGCAGCAGCAGCACGATCCACAAAACAACGCAGAAAAACTCGACCGACATTCCCGTCAGAATGATGACTTCCAACTGCTCCTTAAGCGTTGGCAGCCGAACCAAGTTAAAAATATGCCAGGGAAGCAGGATCAGATTCAGCAGACCATTTAGGAATGCAAGTAGGCCTTGTCCTAGAATTTCCATCGGACGCTCCCCGAGAATTCTTGTTTTGTAGTGCTAGGAGTTTGCGCGGGCCGGGCACGCAAAACCGGATCTGAAGAAGCTTCAGATCCGGTTGCGTTTCATCCGCGCGATGGCGTCTTAGCCTAGGACGCGCGTCCGTTGACGGGTGTAAGCGCCGGAAGACAGCGCCTCCCAGCTCGCCGACTTTCTCATCGAGTCCATTACTGAATCATGGACCTTCTTGAAGAGCGGATCGCCCAGATTTTCTTCCATCACCTGGGCGGATGCGTCACCGAACGCATCCCATACGGCATCGGGGAACTCCAGAGTCTGGACACCGCCATCCTGCAGGCGAGCCAACGCTTCTGAGTTGTTCGCCAGATACTGGTGCAGGTTCCACTGATTGGCTTCGCCGGCCGCGATTTCAATAATCTTCTTATGCTCGTCGCTGAGCGTATTCCAGCGATCGGCGTTGATGGCCAAGGCCAAGCCCGCGCCGGGCTCGTGGAAACCGGAGGTGTAGTAGATCTTGGTGATTTCCTGGAAGCCGGCTTTCTCGTCAGCCCATGGACCAATCCACTCCGTCCCGTCAATCGCACCGGACGCCAGCGCCTGGTACACTTCAGAACCCGCAATGGTTTGAACCGATGCGCCCAGCTTGCCCAAAGCCTTGCCGCCAAGACCAGGCATGCGGAACTTCAACCCGTCGAAGTCATCCGCCGAGGTGATTTCCTGACGGAACCAGCCACCGGCCTGAGGTCCGGTATTGCCGGCCAGGAACGAGACGAGCCCGAACTCTTCGCCAAGCTCAAGATGCATCTCATGGCCACCCTGGTGATAGTACCAGTTGTGCAACTCGGTGGGGGTCATTCCAAAAGGAACGGCGGTGAAGAACCCGAATGCCGGATGCTGACCAACATAGTAATAGTCGGCAGCGTGATACATGTCGGCCTGTCCCGACGTCACCGCATCAAAGACCGCAGGCAGGCCGGAAACGAGCTCACCCTGGGCCTTCACTTCGATTTCAAGTGTGCCACCGGCCATGGCGTTCACGCTGTCGGCAACGCGTTGCGCCGCATCGAACACGCCTGCCAGGCCGCGGCCCCAGGCCGTGACCATCGTGAGTTTCTCTACGCCCTGTGACAGAGCAGGTGTCGCCAAGGTGCTCCCGGCTACAGCTGCCCCGCCAATTCCTGCTTTCTTGATCAGGGATCGACGATCCATCTCCACACTCCTCCCAATTTTCTAGTCGGTCACCCCGTTTGAGTGACAGGTGACCGGATTCACCGAAGCGTAATACTGAGTTTTTCCGGCACAGCGCAAGACCATCGCGGAATTTGCGGCGAAATCATACATTGGATAAGACAAATCGGTCGGACGGCCATCTAGTGGAATTGGCAGTGACGTTTCTTCCGCAGGCACAGTAGTTCACCGATTTTTCCTTAGAAACCCTGAGGTCGAGCTGCGATTTTGTCGAACAAGATCTTCATTCGCGCCGTGTTTCGATCATGAACTATTTTATAGATACTGCCTAATTTTCGGGCACGTATGTTGATCTATCGCAATGTTCACAATGAAATGATTCCGATGTAGCCCGAACCAAGCCCTTTACCGGTGCCCATAACCCAACGCCGCGAGCCTTGGCAGCATGGCCGAAAAGTCCTTGCCTCGCCCATCATCGGCCACGAAGTCCGCGTAAAGTTCAGCCGCCATCGCGCCCATTGGCGTTGCGGCGTCAGTCTCCCTTGCGGCTTGTTGGCTGAGATCGAGATCTTTCAACATCAGCTCCGCGGCAAAGCCCGGCCGATAGTCATCGTCCGCCGGTGATGCCGGACCGACGCCAGGTGCAGGACAATATGCGTTCATCGACCAGCTATAGCCGGATGAGGTTGAAACCACATCGAACATCTTGGATCGGTCGAGGCCCAATTTGTCCGCCAGGGCAAAGGCCTCACAGGTGCCGATCATCGTAATTCCCAAGATCATATTGTTGCAGATTTTGGCCGCTTGGCCGGCGCCGGCCGGGCCGCAATGAACAGCACGCTGGCCCATTATGTCGAACAACGGTTGGGCTTTCTGGAAGGCGCGGTCGCTGCCGCCGGCCATGAAAGTCAGGGTTCCGGCCTCCGCTCCCGACGTGCCGCCGGAAACCGGTGCATCCACGGCCAACAATCCGGAATCCTCTGCCAACTGGGCAACATCGCGTGCGCTTTGAACATCGACAGTGGAGCAGTCGATAAAGACGGAACCAGGCGAACCAGCGGGGACGATCTCGGCATAGACGGATCGTAAAATCTCACCATTCGGCAGCATGGTGATGACGACGTCTTTGTCTGCCGCGGCATCAGTGGCGTTCGTTACATTTTCAACGCCCGTAACCGCGACGTCAGCGACATCATAACCGGCTAGGTCATATCCGGCGGAAGCCAGATTCTTAGCCATCGGCGCGCCCATATTGCCAAGCCCGATAAATCCGATTTTCATTTTCTGTTCCCCGCTCAGGCTCGCTGGTCCAATAGGGCGCGCGCCGTAATCACCTTCATGATTTCGTTTGTACCTTCCAGGATCTGGTGCACGCGGATATCGCGCACGATCTTCTCGATGCCGTAATCTTCCAAGTAACCATAACCGCCGAACAACTGCAGGGCGTCATTCGCAACCCGAAACCCGGTGTCGGTTACAAAGCACTTTGCCATTGCGCAGAATTTGGTCGCGTCAGGGGCATTCTGGTCGAGTTTCCAGGCCGCCTGACGCAGAAACGTGCGAGCCGCTTGGAGTTCGATTTCCATATCGGCAATCTTGAACTGCAGGGCTTGAAAGCGGTCCAATGATTTGCCGAATGCTTCGCGCTCACCCAGGTAGGCCGTGGCTTTGTCCAGGGCCGATTGCGCTGCCCCCAACGAACAGGCGGAAATGTTGAGCCGGCCGCCATCCAAGCCTCGCATCGCATAGGAAAACCCATGGCCCTCTTCGCCAAGAAGGTGCGAGGCCGGAACCCTGCAATCATCCATTTGAACCAGGGTTGTTGGTTGGGCTCGCCATCCCATTTTCTTTTCTTTGGCGCCAAAGGAAAGGCCGGGCATACCGTCTTCAAGCACGACAGTAGAGATGCCCCTGGGTCCAGCCTCGCCGGTTCGAACCATGACGACATAGATGTCAGAATAACCGCCGCCTGAGATGAAGGCCTTCGAGCCGTTCAGTACGTATCCCTCGTTCGTCCTATCCGCTCGTGTCTGCAACGCGGCGGCGTCGGACCCGGACCCGGGTTCAGTGAGGCAATAGGATGCGACCGCGTCGAAGGTCACAAGTTTCGGCAGCCATTTTTCGCGCAGATCCGGCACGGCGTAGCGGGCGATCATATCGGCGCACATGTTATGGATGGAGATGAAGGCGGCAACCGACGGGCACGCAGCCGAGAGTGCTTCGAATATGAGGGTCGCGTCTAGCCGGCTCAATCCGGAACCGCCGGCATCCTCATCGAGATAGATGGCCGCGAAACCGAGTTCGCCGGCGGCCCGCAGAACGTCTTTTGGAATCGCGCCGTCCCGCTCCCATTCGTATGCATGTGGGGCGATCGCATCCTGGCCAAATGCATAAGCCGTTTCGAAAAAGAGCTGTTGGTCTTGCGTCAGCCCGAAGTCCATCTTTCGGCGGCTCCTCCGTCTGTCGTCGACAATCCCTATTGGAATAGGCTGTCTTTGGCATATTGCCGCTCGAAATTAACCGATGCCAACGACTGTTTGCCGGTGACTGACTGTCTGCGAGCGACCCTCGCGCCTGCAACCAATGATCAATGAACGGATCGACTTAGGCTCTGTTGAAAACCGCTGGCTTTTTCGTCATCGCAGATGTTGGTGAGCCTGCGACCGGCACCGACACAGCGCACTTCATGGTTGAGCACCAGAACCGCCCCGCCGATGATCGATCGTTCAAACAGAATTTTTGCGTACGCTTCACCCTTGTCCAGGGCTTCGGCCGTTTCAAGTGATGATAACGGGCCTACGTTGGTCGTCACCATGCGCCCCCCCAAATCACTGTCGGGGCTCAACTGGCTGGCAGGCGTCCGTTCTATGTGCGGGTGTTCTGGCAAATCGACCGCGTTTGCAATGAGTGTGGCAGCCGCATCTGCCGTCGCCGCGTTGTTCGCCAGAACGGATACTGAATCGGCAATGCCAAACGATTGGCTGCGGCCTTGCCAACCAGAGGTGGCGAGCCCGCGCCAAGGATCACTGGCGCTAACGGTAATCCTGCCACCCGCTGAACCGGCCAGCGCCGCGGTCAAACGCCGCGAGGGACCAAGATAGAATCCGATATCACCGCCATTGTTGACGATGACCTTGTCCAGATCGTTGGCCGCGGTCGCAATTTCGACCATCTCATCAGCAACCGCCCCGGCTACGGCAGCCATCGGCGTGATGAATGTCGGCAGAAGCGGCAGGACGGCGTTCTGCATGCGCCGGGCGATCGCCCCTTCCAAGCGGCGCGACGTCGACGCGGGCAATCGAAGTTCGTCCAACTCGTCAACCATCTCTTGCAGGACTGTCTCAAACCGATCGCGAATGCGCTGACAGGCCGCTGTTCTGCCATCGCCAACAGCCTCGACAACCAAATCGATCGGGCCATGATGCAGGTGCAGGCGTCGACCGTCTGGCAGCATGTTCGCGGCAGGCTTTTGCATGTCAGCGTCGTTTCCGTTTGGCCGGCTGCGGTACGGAACGGATATCGCTGCCATACTCGCCTCCGCGTTCGACAACATCTTCGACCGAGCGCACAGCGTCCGCATGCCCGCCGAGGACTTCATACTCTTCCCGCGAAACCGTGAACTCAATCGGCGCCACGAGAGCCGGCGTCGGCACGTACCCAAAGGCATTGTCCGGCGTACCCAGCACGTCAACCATAAGTGTTATTCCGCCGCCGGGCCAGACATAGGCTTCCGCACCGCCACAAGTCACGGAGGTTTTACGGTCATGGACCGACCTTGTCAGCAGGACAGGATTCCTCGTTGTTCCAGCTCGCAACGAACCACCGGCACCGCCCATGAAAAGAACGGTGCAAATGGACGGTTCGCAGTTGTCCTTGATCAACTCGACCGACTGTTTAAGCGTTTCGGGTATGGGCTCCTCGATCGGGGTGAGCTGTTCATCCAGGACGTAGTAGGCGGCTTGTTCACCGGTGGTGGAGACCATGAGCAGGGTCAATCCGGGCCGAGCGCCCTTTTTGGCATTCCAAGGACCCAGAATCTTCAACGGGTCATCGATATCCGTACCGCCCCAGCCGGAACCCGGCTGGGCAACCTGGAAGTACCGTCCCGGCGTCGACTTTCTCCCTTCGATCCGGATGCCCGTGTCCGGCCACCCAATGACCTTTCCTGCCTGGTGTTCGGAAACGACTCCGGTGATGTGATCATCGACGACGACCACTTCGTCGACCAAGCCCTTCCACTGAGTGGCGAACATGCCGATCGTGGCCGAACCGCATCCAACCCGCATCCGTTGTTCGCGTACACCGTCAACGATGGGAGCTTCTCCCGCTTGCACGACGACGGTTGAACCACCATCGATCGTCAGCTCGACAGCTTCCTTGTTGCAAAGCCGCATGAGCGTATCGCAGGTGACACGGCCTTCCGATTTTGTGCCCCCGGTCAAGTGATCGACCCCACCGAGCGAGAGCATCTGCGAGCCATATTCACTCGTCATTACGTGGCCGACCGGCTCACCTTGAGCCCGGACAGTGGCGGCTTCGGAACCGATGTGACGGTCCGTATCGATTTTCACCTTAACGCCGCAATACGAGAAAATCGCTTCGGTCACCACCGTGACCACATCGGCCCCTTCGACGTTCCGGCTGATGACGAAGGGCGCGGGTTTGTAGTCAGGATAGGTGGTACCAGAGCCCACCGCCGTGACGAAGATGTCTCCGTAACTCGTAATCCCATCAGTCCAATCGGCGGCAAGAAAAGGCGTGATCTCTCCGCCTGCCTCAATTCGGCGGTCCAGAATGGTCAGCGGGTCGCTGCGGACAATCTTGCCATCGATGTTGCCATACCGATCGCACGCGCCGGTCTGGCCTTCGGCGATAAAGCACATGACCGGGCAGGCATCGCAACGGATCTTTTCGGCAGTTCGCTGGCTCACGTCCGATCTGCCTCTTGGATAGCTGCCATGACCCGGTGCGGTAATGCCGGCAGTTTGCTCAACCGGATGCCGCAAGCGTGGTGAAGCGCGTTCAGAATTGCCGGCGCTGTCGGGATGAGCGCGTGCTCACCCAGACCTTTTGCGCCCAATGGTCCTTCAGGGTCCGGTTTTTCAACCAAGATCGTCTCGATGGCCGGCATGTCGCCGATGGTTGGAACGAGGTAGTCGTGCAAGTTTTCCGTTTTTCCGGGGACGTATTCTTCCATCAACGCCATACCCAGCCCTTGAGCAATTCCGCCTTCGATCTGCCCTTGCGCTAAAACTGGGTTTATCACCCGCCCGACATCGTGCGCCGCCACCATCCTCATTACACGGACGGTTCCTAGTTTCGTATCGACCTCGATTTCGGCCATTTGGGCGCCGAACCCGTAAACGGCGTAAGGCTTACCTTGCCCATTTTCGTCCAGGGGTGTGGTCTGCGGGTCGTAGGTTTCCTCGGCCATCAGGACATAGCCGTTCGCCTGTTCAGGCAGTGAGCCTGGCTTGATAATGCTCGTGCCGCTTGCATCAGTGATTTCCAACCGGCTGCCAACAATCGAGACTGTTGCGTCCGAACCACGATTGCACAGGCGCAGGATTGCCTGACGAAGGGACTGCCCCGCCCGCAACGCTGCCGTACCCGTTACCACCGTCTGCCGCGAGGCCGATGTCTTGCCGCAGTCCGGCGTAACAGCCGTGTCCGGCCCGACAAGTTCGAGCTGTTCAAGGTGAATACCCAACGCGTCGGCACAGATCTGCGCGATGACTGTATTGGACCCCTGCCCGATGTCGGTTGCCCCTTGATGCAAGCGAAATCGGCCATCTGGGGTCAAACCCAGGCGGATTGTCGAGGGGTTGGGCAACGCGGTATTGCCGCAGCCATACCAGCAAGACGCAATGCCAACGCCACGCTTCAGATCCAAGGAAATTCGATTTACCTCATCCGCCCAGTTCAGGGCTGCATTCCAGTGCGGCCCAAGCGCTTGCAAACATTCGACGATACCCGGCGCTGCCATCGTCTGCCCACAAACGGACCGATCCCCGTCGCGCAAAGCATTTCTCAGACGAAACGCCAGTCTGTCGATGCCGCACGAGTTTGCCAGGTCATCATAGAGAGCTTCCTGCAGGATGGCCGCTTGAGGAACACCGAAGCCTCGAAAAGCCCCTGATACCGGTCCATGTGTGTGGACAGCGCGTGCTGAGGCCCGGTAATTCGGCGTGCGGTATGGCCCGGATGCATGAACGGGAACGCGGGTCGCGACCGTGGGGCCCCAGCTTGCATAGGCTCCTGTGTTGAAGTCGCCCGAAAATTCCATTGCCAGCACCGTCCCGTCACCACTCGCAGAAGCGCGGGCCCTCATTCGAGCCGGGTGGCGCTTGGTCGTCGACATCATCGATTCCGTGCGCGAGTACACCATCCGGCAAGGACGTCCGGTTTTGAGGACGGCGAGACCAATCAATGGTTGCAGTGAGATATCCAATTTCGAGCCGAAACCGCCCCCTACCGCCGTCGGGATGATCCTGACTTTGTCAGGTTGCAGTCCCAGGATTTTGGCAGTGTCATCTCGATCCATGTAGGGCGCTTGCGTACACGCCTTGATAACCAGAACACCATTGTCCAGCCAGGCACTGCCGGCTTCCGGCTCAATATAAGCGTGCTCTACGTAGCTGGTCTCGATTTCACGGTCGGCTGCGTATTCGGCGCTCGACAAGGCGAGGTCAACGTCACCGACCGACACGCGACCGGACGCCAGAACATTGTCGTGGCGATCTTCGTGAATTGGGGGACCGACAAGTAGATGGTTGTCTGTGAAATCCGTTTGTTCCGGAATTTCAATCCAGGAAACGGGGAATGTCGAAAGATCCAGCTGCGAAAGAAGTTCCGCCTCCCCCACAACCAACGCGACGGTCTCGCCGCGAAAGCGAACCTCGTTTGTCGCCAGGGCGGGCTGGTCGGCGAACGTTGGAATGACGCCGAACTGATTAGTCCCGGCAATATCGGACGCGGTTAAGATCGCCGTGACGCCTTCATTTTCGGTTCGCCAAGCATCAACATTGCCAATAGTAAACTTGGCGCAGTTGAAGGGCGATCGAACGGCACGGACCAACAGCGCTTCCTCAGGCCAATCATCAGCACCGAATTCATCGGTTCCATCAACTTTGCCCGGCCCATCAAGCCGTTCGACAGATGACCCAACAGCGGTCGTGTCCGTCTGGTCATGTTGCGCGGCTGGTAGACTTGCAGCGCAAACCGCCGACACAATTTTCTGATACCCGGTACACCGACACAGGACACCGCCGAGGGCCTCCTCAACCTCATTTCTTCTCGGGTTTGGGTTTTTCCTCAGCAATGCCGTCGCGGCCACGATCATGGCTGGCGTGCATATGCCGCACTGAGCCGCACCATGCCTCAAAAATGAACGACGAAGCGTGTCTGCTTCGATCCCCTCGATTGTCGTGACCGATCGTCCATCGATCTGGATCAGCGGCGTCAAGCAGGCACAGACCGGCTCGCCATCCAGCAGCACGGTGCATGCGCCGCAGTCACCAGCGTCACAACCGACTTTTGTCCCCCGCAGCCCGATATCTTCGCGCAAGGCATCACTAAGACGGCGACCCACATGCGACTGCAGCTGCACCGGTTGTCCATTTAGAACAATGGTCGTGCCCGCCCTCTGAATGTTCACGGCACCGCTTCCACGAGCTTGCCGATAGACCGGCGAACGAGTTCGGCCGCAGCCGATTTTCGGTAATCGGCGCTTCCCCGCACATCGTCGACGGGCGACAACGCACCAGCCACTAAATCGTCACTAATCAAATCGGCCAGGTCCACATTGAACGGCTGGCCTTCCAAGACCGCCTCCAGTCCCCTCAATCGCGCTGCCACGGGACTGCAGGCCCCCACGGCGACAGCGGCGTTGCCGACTTTCGCGTCGACAACGGTGAGCCTGGCAGCGACCATAGCAATTGAGATAACGAGGTACTTCCGCGCGCCAAGTTTCAGGAATGTCGATTTTCCAACCGCCGCTGAGGATGGAACGAGTATCGACGTCATGATTTCGTCCGCTGCCAGCTCGGTCTTTCTCGGTCCCAACAAGAATGCTTCCAGCGAAAGTCGTCTCACCCCGCGCACGGACTGAAGTTCCACCGAAGCGTCGAGCGTCAACCAGCACGGAATGCCGTCGGCGGCCGGCGACGCGTTACACAGGTTGCCTCCCAAGGTGGCTGCATTTTGAATTTGAACGGATCCGACCTCGCGTGCGGCCAACCTCAGCCCGTCGAATCCAGATGGAAGAGGTGCGCGGACAATGTCTGTCCAGCTTGTCGCCGCGCCAAATCGCCAATAGTCTTCCTGTTCTTCAATTCCGCGAAGCTTGTCCAGCGCTGTGACATCCAGAACCGGTCCATCAAGGCGCGGTTTGGTCGTTGCGGGGAATAGATCAGTACAGCCTGCTGTGACCACCGCGCCGTCATCGGCATGGTCCTTGAGCCAAATCAACGCATCGCCAATGTCGGTTGGACGATAATACTGCACTGAATGGCGCCTCCCATTGCCACATAAGGCAATTGCCCAAGCTTAGCAAATTTGTTGGTATACAAATAGCGTTATTGGCATTTCTGAATCTGTCCGGCGGTTTGACCGTCGCCTCGTTGAAACTCTGGCCTACGGAATGTGCACAATCGACAACGAAAACACTCAAGGCGGGCTTCCCGACTATCATCTGGATGATCAGGTCGGGTTTATCCTGCGCCGCGTTCAACAGAGACATTTGGCGATATTCGCCGATAACATTGGTGACCTGACCCCGACTCAATTCGCGACCTTAGCCAAGCTTCACGAAAGCGGGGACACATCGCAAAACAAGCTCGGCAGACTAACCGCCATGGATGCCGCGACCATCAAGGGTGTAATTGATCGGCTGAAGAAACGAGCGCTCATCGAGACGGTGCCGGATCGGCGTGATCAGCGCAGACTAATCGTCAAGCTCACCGAAGCAGGCAGACAATCCTACGCCACGCATGTGAGCGCAGCGCTAGAAATCAGCCGCGACACTCTTGAACCATTGGCGGACAAAGAGAAGGCCGACTTCGTGCGTTTGCTGAAGAAGCTAACTTAGAACGCCTATGTGGTTCGCGAATCAGACACCTACATATTTGTGAAGCAGGGCCGGATCGTCCCGCAGGCTTTGCGTATCGACGGTTTCGCGGCTTTGCCCGTTTTCGATAAAGGTCACCTTATCTGCCAAGGAAAGAACGGCCTCGAGTCGCTGTTCAACCAGCACGATCGCGACACCGTCATCCCGTAGCCGCTGCGTGACCGTGCGGATCAGTTCGATCATGGAGGGCTGAAGGCCCTCGGTGGGTTCGTCGAGTAGCAGGATCTTCGGCTCAATACATAATGCTCGTGCGGTGGTGAGCATCTGCTGTTCACCACCGGATAAGGTTTCTGCGCGTTGTCCCAACCGTTCTTGCAGGCGGGGAAACAAAGACAAAACGCGCTCTCGAGTCCCCCGCTTACCTTTTCCAGCGCGAAGACCGATTTCGATGTTCTCCGCGACCGTCAGTTCAGAAAATAGTCGACGGCCCTGTGGTATGTAGCCAAGGCCCTTTTCCGCGATCCGGTGTGCTGGGCAGGCACCAATATCCTCGCCATCGAGACGAATCGTACCGCTGAGCAGCGGCAGCAAGCCCATGATGGTCTTCAGTGTCGTTGTTTTGCCCGCGCCGTTTCGGCCCATAAGACAGAGGATTTCGCCGGCTGAAACCGACAGCGAAACTCCGCGAAGGATTTGTGCATCGCCATAGCCGCTTTCGATCCCCTCGACGCGCAGCATCAGCCTGTCCCCAGATAGGCGGATTGAACCCGGGCGTTGGCGTGGATTTCCGTCGGAGACCCTTCGGCAAGAACCTCCCCGTTGTTTAGAACGGTTATGCGGTCCGCCAGTTCCATGACCACATCCATATTGTGCTCAATAAGCAGTATGGTCGTATTGCCGGCCATTGAACGGATCAGATTGTTGAATGAATCGATCTCGCTTGCCGCCAGCCCTTGGGTCGGCTCGTCAAGGATAAGCAACCGCGGTTTTTGGCCCAGACCCATGGCGATTTCGAGCAAGCGTTGATGCCCATAACTCAGATCGCCAGCCAGTTCCCCTGCCCGATCATCCAGTCCGACCTTGGTAAGCGCCTCCATGGTGGCGACATCCACCGACGGTCCATCCTTACGCACTACCCGCCGCACGCCGAGCGCGACATTCTCGTGAAGACTTAAGCGTTCGAAAATCGACGTGATCTGAAAGGTGTAGGCGATGCCCAAAGTCACCCGGCGGTGAGAGGGCCACTGCGTGATATCGCGGTCGAGAAACCGAACGGAACCGGAGGTAGCTGATATTCGGCCACAAAGCATACCAACTAACGTCGATTTTCCCGCCCCATTGGGGCCGATCAGCGCACGCACTTCTCCCTCTTCGACATTGAGGTCGACCTGATTCACGGCGATCAGGCCACCAAACCGGCGCGTCAGCCCTGTTGCCGAAAGCAATCTCACGGCAAAGACGGTAAGAAGCGCCGCCTGATTTCACCCACAATTCCCTGCCTTGCGAACAGGGTGAGCAAGATCAGAGCCACCCCCGCGACGATCATATAGGCGCTGGTTATGCCGGTGGATATGTCGATCAGATAGAACATGAAAGCGGTGCCAATGAAGGGTCCCAAGATGGTACTGGCACCGCCTAGAAGAACCCAAAGGAGAGGGTAAATCGAATACTGCACGGAAGCGAACGTCGCGCCGACATACCCAAACAGCAAACCATATGCCGCCCCGGCCGCCCCTGAGAGTGTGCCCGAGGCAACAAAGGCCAGAAGTTTGTACCGGGCGACATCGTAGCCCAGCATTTTCGCCCGCTCCTCGTTCTCGCGTATGGCGACCAGAACGCGCCCAAAGGGCGACCTGACCAAAACTAGGGTCAAGAACAGAACCGTCGAAAACAGCAACCAGGCAACAAGGTATCGATTATCGGCGTCGGACAAATCAAATCCCAACAGCACGCGTTGGGCCTGCTGGATGACGAAGCCTTCGTCGCCCCTGGTAAACTCCCCAAAGTACAGGATTGCGAGGAAACCAGCCTGGGCGAACATGAGCGTCACGATCATGAGGGCGACGCCCGCCGTCCTCAGCGCCAGAATGCCAATGATTGTCGAAACGAACAGGCTTGCCACTAGGCCGGCTACGAAAGCGGGCCCGGGCGAAAAGTCCAAATGTTGGACGCACAGACCCATGCCATACATGCCGGCGGCAAAGAACAGGGCGTGCCCAAGGCTTAGCAGTCCCGTGTAGCCGAACACCAGATTGTAGGCCATGGCATACACGGCAAGCACCATGATGCGGGCAAGGTTGCCGTGCCCATAGGCCGGCAGGATGAAGTGCAGCGCGAGCAAGAACAACACAACGCCACCGTGAAGGCCGTAGATCTGAAGTCTTTCCGTCACGCCGGTGCTTTTCCAAGCAATCCTTGCGGACGGAACACGAGCACGAACGCGACGAGTAGAGTTGAGAGAATTTTGGCCAGGGTGGGTGAGAAAAAGACCGAGATGATTCCATCGCTCATTCCGATCAAGACAGCGGCCAGAACAGTGCCCCCCAAACTCCCGAGCCCGCCGATGATGACGACGATGAACGCCAGCAATAGCGGTTCGGCGCCCATCAGATAGTGGGCCTGTTGAATGGGCACGATCAGGACGGCCGCGAGCGCAGCGAGGGCGGCCCCAAAGCCAAACACAGCGGCATAAACACGCTCGACCGGAATGCCGAAGGCCAGCGCCATTTCCCGGTCGAGCTGGGTCGCCCGCATGATGAGCCCGGCCCGCGAGCGGGTAAGCATGAACCAAAGCGCCAGCAGGATGACAACCGTGAACCCGATTACCGCCAACTTGTATGTCGTGGTTCCCAAACCCCAAGGCCAGACAACGGCAAATCCGCTCTCCCCCCATTCAAACCATGGAATGGCGATCCGCTGATTGAAAGGCGGCTCGACCGGTCGGGCCTCTGGTCCATAGGTCATCAAGGTGACTTGCTGGATGACGTATAGGATACCGATCGTCGCAACGATCGTGTTCTCCGGGTCGTAGTTCAGACGCTTTACCACGGCGACGTCCGCCAGCACGGCGAGCGTACCGACCAGAAGCGGGGCGATTAGCAGGGCAGCCAGGAAGCCGAGCGCGGGGTGGCCCTCTATGGTCGTCGCAACGGCCCATGCCAGGACGGCGCCCAACATGTAAAACTCGCCATGGGCGACGTTGACCACGCGCATGACACCGAAAACGAGGCTGAGACCAACCGCCGTCAGCGTCAGCACTGCCGCCTGGACGGCGCCTTCCAGCGACGCGAGAACCAGATAGGGTCCGAAGTCCATTGGACTCAGACAAGCCGCAGGGCGCTTGGTCGGCGGATGGTGGTCGTCCCGTGGCTAGAACGGCTGCTGGGTATAGTCCACCTCATCCGGATAGTAGGTGTCCTCGATCGATGTCGTATGGACCAACACCAGCTTCCCGTTTTCCACCTTGGAAATGTATTGATGGCCGAAGACCTGGTGGGTCTTGCCATTGAATTCCTTGGCGCCCTGGGGGTGCTCGTTGGAATGGTCCATCACCGACATTGCTTCCACCGCCTCGATCAGCGCGGGACGGTCCTGTGGTCCTTGGTAGCCGGCGGCTTCCATACCGCGTTTGACGATGTACAACGTCTCCCAACAACCGAACATATGGGCATAGGTGGAGACGTCCGACGGATCCGAAACGGACGCGCCATTTTCATCGACCCCTACAGCCGCGCGGTAGAACTTGTCGTACTCTGACTGATCGGCTTGCGCGTAACGCGGATTGCCCTCCCAGAAATAGGTTCCTTCGAGAAATTCGAGGCCAGGGCTGGCGAGATCGACCGCTTCCAGGCTGTCGATAAAGCCAAAAATCTCGGGCCGGCTGGGTCCGAAGAATTCGCCCATTTCCTTGACGAAGGTCAGGACCGCCGGACCGACCATGACGTGATAGATGACTTCCGTCTCGCGCGGGATTTTGGGGAAGTATTTGGTAAACGACGTTTCGGTCGGCGGAATGGCGATCTTCTCCAGAACCTGACCGCCCTGCTTTTCGATCGCCTCCGAAAAATAGTCCCGGTGGTCGTGGCCGAAGGCGAAGTCGGGGAAGATCATGGTGACTTTCTTGCCCAGATTGTCACCAACATACGGGGCCATGGCCTGAACCTGGCTCTTCACATCCGTGATGCCCGGCTGAAGCGTGTAGCGGTTGAGCATGCCGCTGGCGACATGATGGCCTTCGGAAACCACGAAATAGGGAATTTTCAGCTCGCCCGCCCGAGGCGCCGAGCCAATGACCACATGGCTGAACAATGTGCCAAACGCGATATCGCAGCCATGCTGGTTGGCGAATTTTTCGACGACCTCCGCACCGCGTTTCGGATCGGTGCCGTCGTCTTCGGCGATGATCTCAACCGGTCGGCCGTTTATGCCGCCACCATCATTGATTAGCTTCGCCGCCGCCTGGGTCGTGCGATCATACCAACGGCCGTACGCCGCCCCGATGCCGGTTCGATGAACCTGGAAGCCGATTTTGATCGGCTCGGAACTCTGTGCCTGCGCATAGCGCGTATACCAGGGAAGCAAAGCGGCGCCTGACAGGGCTGATGCCCCGATGGTTGCCGTTTTGAGTGCGTTGCGCCGGGTGAGCCCTGTTGTCGTTTTTTTGTTCATCGCACGACCTCCGAAATTTGGTTAACCGAAGATCTCACGCCCCCCGCGGCGACGCAAGCAGCCAAAGCCCGAACAACGTGTACAAAATCATGAAAATCGACAGTGGAATCAGGCTTATGACCGCTTTTTTTGAGACTTTCAGCAGGTCCATGGCGATCGCATGGGCGACGAGCACGGACAGGATGTGACCAATGACGATCGCACCCGCTTGCGACAACCAGATCAGCTGTACGGAACCGCGCGTCTTGAAGAACCCGGTTGTCACGTAGAACGTCCCCAGTCCTAGGTAATCCGACCCGTTTGCAAACGGATCGGACAACGCTGCCAGGGCATATTGAACATCCACAAGAAACGCGGTCAGGTAATGGGCGATGTGATAGCCAACCGCGATCGGCAAGATTGACAGCACCAGGCGCCCGAAGGCGGTGCTAAATCCGACGGAGACATCGGCTATCCGAAGCCCGGTCCAAACACAGGCCGCGAAAATGCCAACGAGCAAGAGATTGGCAATCAGGAATCCGCTGACGGTCTGCCAAAACACCGCCGAGCGCCCGGGAAACTCGAGCGGGTTGATGCCGATCAGGGCCAGCCACCAGAATGTCTCGTTCAGCCCATCGAAACTGCCGGTGCCAAGCAGCAGCAGAACAAACAATCCGCCGCTTATCGACAGCGATCGACCGGAAACGATTTGCCAGCCCGGCGCGCCGAGCCTGATCTTGCCCCCTCGAACGCCAATCGGCGCCAGCGATGCATAGTGACGCATCAACATCGTCAACCCCTCGCACCGAGCAAGCCAGGCATCTGCGCCAAAGAGCGTCATACCGAACAGTGTAACCAGCCCGTACAGGATGACGGCGGACGCCAATCTCGCCGGGTCAGTCGGGGCCAAATCGGCAAGCAGAAAGATCGCAAAAGCCGTGAATGCCAAGATACCCGGCCAGGAGCCCAGCCTTTCCGGCAATCGAAGCGGGGCGGCAGAAACCGATCGAGAAACCAGAACGTGGTGAAGCCCGGTCCACGGGTTGAGCCAGGCCCAGAAGTTTCCAATCAAGGCTGCTAAGGAGACCAGGCCAATCCACCAAACCGTCCAAATGGCAAGTGGAAGCGGGTTTGCCAGCGGATCACGAGAGCCGACGAACCCGATTACAACCAACGCAATCAGCAGGATGAAGCTGAACAGGCTGGCAACCATGCCACCCGACAGCGCCGGTTGCCGAAACAGGGCAAAGGACGCAAAGAACGACTGCCCGCCCAGGCGCGGGACAATTGCCAAAACCAGGACCGTCGCGCCGACGGCGGCAACCCCAGCGGTGGTGTACACGCCTGTCGGCAGCAGCAGGACAAAAGCTTGGTCGCCGGCATGGGCGAATGCCGCATCTATGCAAAGGGCGCCGGAAACGACTGTTGCCAAGAACAAAGAGGTCGCCCTAAGCAAAATCTGGCCGTACCTTGTCGTCCTGATCCGCGCTAGCATGGCACCCTGGACCTCGGATAAACGACAGTCTGAGCAATAATGCGCATTGCGTTGATTATTCTCGTTTTTGCCTTGGCCTCCGGAGGAGGCGTTGGCGCTGTTTGGCTTTTGCAGCCTCGTGCCGCCGACATTCTTGTGACCAATGGTGTCGTCGCTCCGATCGAAGACCAGCCCGACTCTGTAAGGGTTTACTTTCGCATAGAAAACGCAGGCGGACCCGACAAGCTTCTCGGTGCCAGCTCCCCCATGGCCGACAAAGCGGTTCTCTACAGCCCGGAAGCCGATAACGGCATTCCAATCCCTGGCAGAAGCCAACCGTCGCTGGCCGTCGATGGGGCCCATGTCGTTCTGTCCGGTCTGTCTGGCTCATTGAATGACGGCCAGCTCGTTCCCGTCACGCTGGAATTTGAGCAAGCCGGCCCCGTTTCCGGCAAGGCACGATTCGCCGATGCATCGGTTTCGGGCGAGGCTCTCATTGCCGGCTTGTTCGGGTTTGGCGGGATCTGCACCGTTGGCGAAGGTGAGCCGGCGCCATCCGTCGCGCTATCCGCCCAACCATCGGAAGCAGGCTGGAGCGTGAAACTGCAATCGGACGAGTTCGCCTTCCGCGAAGACCTGCTCGACGGGCCGCACGTGCCGGGCACAGGTCATGGCCATCTTTATGTTGGCGGCCTCAAACTCCAGCGGCTGTTCAGCTCAACCGCCGCGGTCGGCGCGCTGCCTCCAGGGTCGCACATTGTTCGGGTCACGCTTAATACCAATGATCATCGCGCCTATGTCGTGGACGACGAACCGGTTACGGCGACAACGACAATCCACGTGAACTGAGAATAAGCTAGCCACGCCAATCGTTGGTATACTAACAAGTTGAGGGCACCACGGCGGGAAAGCCATGACCTCAACGGATCGCACTCAGATCGTCGGCGTCGATGTCGGCGGTACCTTTACCGATCTCATCCTTCTTGATGCGGCGGACCATTCGGTCAGATTGGCGAAGGTGCCATCCACGCCGGACAACCAGGCCCACGGCGTCATGGACGCGCTAAGTGTCGCCAAGGCTGACCTGAATGATGTTGGCCTGATCGTCCACGGCACGACAACAACGACCAATGCGGTCCTTGAACGCAAGCTCAGCCGCACGGGGCTGATAACGACCAAGGGTTTCCGCGACGTTCTGGAGTTGGGACGAAGAACACGTCCGCAGCCCTACGGCATGACGGGAACGTTCGTGCCGGTCATTAGCCGCAACTTGCGGTTGGAAGTTGCCGAACGGATGGATTCCGACGGCCACATTGTCGTGCCGCTGGATGAACAGGAAGTCGAACGTGCCGCTCGCTCGCTACTTGAAAAGGGTTGCGAGTCCGTCGTCATTCATTTCCTGCACGCCTATGCAAATCCAGCGCACGAACGCCGCGCGGCGGAAATCGTAGCGACCGTCTGGCCCAACCGTTACATCACGATGGGCCACAGTTTGCTCTCCGAAAGCCGGGAGTTTGAGCGCGGCGTAACGGCTGCCGTCAATGCCTCCGTTCAGCCCTTGCTGGAACGGTACATCGATCGCTTGCAGCGAGATCTGAACTCCGGTGGCTATGAAGGCACATTGCTGGTCATGAATGGCAATGGCGGCATGGTCTCCTCAGATCACGTTTCCCGCGAGGCGGCCAAAACGGTCATGTCGGGACCAGCCTCGGGGGTGATGGCGGCGGCTTCCACCGGTCAGTCGGTTGGGATTGGCAATCTCATCACTTATGACATGGGCGGAACATCGACGGATGTTGCGTTGATAAAAGATGGCCAACCATCTGTATCCAGCGAAATTGAGCTGGAATATGCCATGCCGATCCATGTTCCGCTGGTCGATGTGCGAACGGTCGGTGCCGGCGGGGGATCAATTGCGAAAGTCAGCGCAGCGGGGCTCTTGGAAGTCGGCCCTGAAAGCGCAGGGGCGGCGCCCGGTCCTATCTGCTATGGCCGTGGCGGAACAGAACCAACGATCTCGGACGCGAACCTTCTTCTCGGTCGGCTGGACGCAGGAAAACTGAGTTCGATTGACGGCGGCGTTACGATCGATCACGTGCAGAAACGCTTTTGCAACATCCTTGGTGATCCTCTTGGCTTGGACGCCACCCAGGCAGCGGCGGCTGTCATTCGCATGGCGAACACAAAGATGGCCGGCGCCATCCGAATGGTATCCATATCGCTTGGCGCGGATCCAAGAGACTACGCCCTGTTCGCCTTCGGTGGCGCCGGTCCGTTGCACGCATCAGCATTAGCCAAAGAACTGGGAGTTCCGCGAATACTGGTGCCGCGACGGCCGGGAATAACGAACGCCCTTGGATGTATCGTTGCCGATTTGCGGCATGACTATGTGCAAACCGTCAATGAGCCGCTCGACAGCGCCGACTTCGGTGACATCCATGCGCTTATCGCCAACCAGGTCGCGCACGGAGAAGGACTGCTCAAACAGCAGGGCATCGATATCCAAACGATCAAACACCTCCACAGCGTCGATATGCAGTTCGTCGGTCAGACCCACTTGCTGCGTGTCGACCTGGAAAACGGACAACCTGATCGAGATACGTTGCAGCGGCTTTTCGAGCGCGGCTACTACAACCGATTCCGGGTCGAGCTTGCTGAGATCAAGGCAAATCTGGTCAACATCAACACGTCCGTTCTGGGTCAACGGCGGCCGTTCGATTTGTCGGCCCTGATCGATAAGATCGAGGTGGCCAACAACATCGAAGCCGCACAGACAGGTTCCAGAGAGGTGTATTTCGAAAATGGATGGCGGCCGACCCCGATCTACCGGCGGGAGAGCCTGCCTTTGTCGTTTGCTTGTGACGGGCCAGCCGTCATCGAGCAAATGGATACGACGATCTTGCTGGAGCCGGAGGACCGCGCGGAAGGGATCGAGCACGGCAATATCTTGATCCATGTCGGAGCTGGATCGTGAGCATCGATCCGATCACGCTCAGCGTCATTCAGGCGGGATTGCAGCAGGTTTGCGATGAAATGGATCTGGCCTTCTCGCGCGCCGCCTTTTCGCCGGTGATCGCCGAGGCAAACGATCGTTCCGATGGGATTTATTCGGCCGACGATGGGGCCTTGATCGCTCAGGGATTGGGCGGCCTGCCGGTGTTCGTCGGGACCATGCAATATTCGACGGCTGTCCTGATTGACATGATCGCGGACGGCAAGGCCGGACAGCCGGAACCTGACGACATTTACATCGTCAACGACCCCTATCTTGGGGGCACCCATTTGATGGACGTTCGGTTTGCCCGGCCGTTCTATCGAAAAGGCAAAATCTTCTGCTGGCTGTCAAATACCGGGCACTGGCCTGACACTGGCGGTTCGGTTCCGGGTGGCTTTTCCGCCTCGGCCACTGCGGTTGAGCAGGAAGGGCTGCGTCTTCCGCCGGTCAAGCTGTTCAAACGGGGTAAGATGGACCCCGAGATCTACGCCATCATCTGTTCCAACATTCGCGTCGCTGACCAGCGGATCGGAGATGTGAAAGCACAAGCCGCCGCCTTGATCGTCGGAGAGGAAAGGCTGCACGCACTGCTTGACCGCTATGGCGACGATACGGTGCGCCAGGCGATTGTTGAGCTTCGCCTGCGCGCCTCAGATCAGATGCGCGCCTGCATACAAATGATCCCCGAAGGCACCTACCAATCCACTGCCTGGGTGGACAGCGATGGCGTCGTGAACGAACCCCTTGCCATCCGCCTGACGGTAGAGCGGACGGGCGACAGCCTGAATTTCGATTTTTCGGATTCGAGCCCACCCTGCATGGGGCCCATGAACTCCGTATTGGCCACGACCCTCAGTTCGGTTTACCTAGCCATGCGGCACATCTTTCCCGAAGTGCCGATCAGTGCCGGTGCGTTCGAACCGCTTAAGGTCAAGCGGCCCGTCGGCACCTTTCTGGACGCCAGCTATCCGAGACCCGTTTCGGGTTGTGCCGCAGAAGTGTCGCAGCGCATCGCCGAAGCCGTGTTCGCGGCGCTTGTGCAGGCATTGCCTGACCGGGTGACGGCAGCACCGGCCGGGACCAGCGGCAATTTCGCCCTTGGCGGCCACGATCCTGATCGCGGTCGGGACTACGTCATGTATCAGCTTTCCGGTGGCGGATACGGCGGCAACGCCCGGCATGACGGCTTGGCCAATGGCTGTTCGACAATTGGGATCTCAAAAGCGCCGCCTGTCGAGATCATGGAACAGGCTTTTCCCGTTCTCTATCACCGTTATGCGCTGCGTGAAGGATCTGGGGGGGCCGGTGAACATCGTGGCGGATTTGGCCTTGAATATGAGCTTGAACTAAGGCGTGGAACAGCCAGAGCCAGCTTCGTAATGGATCATGGCCTGTATGGGCCACAAGGTGTGCTGGGCGGTTCGGATGGCGCGCCAAACGAGGTTACCGTCTGGCGGGACGGTTACCGCTACACGCCCGAGCACCTTTCCAAGGAACAGGACATCCCCCTGAAAGCCGGCGACCGGGTTCATGTCTGCACGCCCGGTGGCGGTGGCTATGGCAAACCCCAGGCACGAAAGCCCGATGCGATCAAACGCGACATAGAGCTGGGTTACTATCAACCAGCGGAGGCCGCAGATTTATTCAGCCACCCTAGCCCGTGTGAAGAATAATCTGCTTCCAGATCGCCGTTTCGTCGATCAGGACATATTCGCGCCGCAGCCCCCACGGCCCGAATTCGGCATGGGAGGCACCCAGCACAAAGACGTCCGCGCCAGTTGGGCGACCGAAAGAACCCCAACCGTCATGCTTGCCCCACAGCGACCACAACATAGCGGCCCTAGGAGGCATAAGGGCATCGTCACGCCCAATTTGCTGAATGATGTCGAACTTTGCGTTCGGGAAACTCGCGCGAAGCCCCATCCAGAATTTATCGGCGGCATCCGTCGAGTGTGCGGTCACGCCACCGGGCAGTTCGAGATGGCAGGCCCGGTCATACTCTTTGGAAATCACGGCCATATCGGCCGCCATAGCACGCGATAATATGTCCGCGTATTTTAGTCCCCAGTCATTGTCGTTTCCTTTGCCCTTGTAAGGGCCTGGCCGATCGTTTGCCGGGGTGAAGGGTTTGACGCATTTGTCGGGGCCACCTTCCCGCTCAATCAGCTCTCGCGCATAGTCGGCCGGGTCATAGCCCAGCTGCCGCACGATGGCGCCCTGATCCCTGATGAGCCACTCATCGTTGATCTTGTTCTCGATCGCGGCACAGTGGGCGAGGATGCGATAACGCAGTTTCTTACCCGTTGCCTGGCCGTAAACACCGTTTCCCGTGTGGGTCGCGCGAGAGATGATGCGGTGGGACGAGAGCATCCCCTCTTCCGGTGACCCGCTCCAGATGACATCCTCGCCAAGCAACTCGCGGTCCGGGAACTCGGCGAGTGTCGCCATGGTCGCGGAAATGACGTCCTTATTTCCAACAACAACGGACCCGGGTGATCTAACGACAATGTCCGTCGTGTAGTAATTGTGCAGGGTCGCGATATGGCGATCTTCCCAGATTTCTTTTGTAATACCGATTATGTAGTCGGGAAAATCTTTGAACTTGCTGTCGAAACCTTTCACGAGTCCCATCCTTTGGGTTTGCGCGCGGATGATCGCACCATAAGCGGTCCGTCAATTGCCACTCGACGAGGTTTGAAATCATATCCGTCGATACTGTCGAGCAAGATCGAAACTGTCTCTGCCACCATCCGGTTGGCAGGTTGGCGGACAGTGGTCAGGCCATAGGCCGGCCAGGCGGCTAGCGGCACGTCGTCATAACCAATGACGGATACGTCTTCAGGAACCCGAAGGCCCAATTCCGACCGCAGCACATCCATAACCGCGAATGCCATGTGATCGTTGGCGACGAAAACGCCGTCGGGGTGATCCTTGACAGCGAACATCCGGCGCGCCGCCTCCCGTGCCTCATCGAGCCTAAAGTCGCCGACCTCACGCGCGTGCAATCGGACGCCGGAATTGCAAAGGGCGGCAAGAAACCCCGCCTCGCGGTCACGCTGGGTGGACGCTCCCTCCCATCCGGCGATGTAACCGATCTTCTCGTGCCCGGCGCTGACAAGGAAGTCCGCTACCTTGCCACCCCCTGAGAAGTTATCGGATGTAACGGCGGAGAATTCCTGCCCCTCTTGTGTCCTGTTGAACAGAACCACAGGAACCCCTGCCGCTTGACACTTGTTCGCCAGGTCGGACGACAGTGCGACCGACGCGACAATCAGCCCGTCAACCTGGTATTCCAGCAGTTCGTTGACGACCTCGTCTATGTTCCCGGCTGTTTTCGACGCCATGAAAACGAGGACGTGGTAACCGCTGGCCTGAAGTTCGTTGGAAAGCCTCTCAAGCGCATCCGGATAGAACTGATTGTCAAGATAGGCGACGACCAGACCAATAATCCGTGTACGTCCGGTAATAAGCGACCGGGCAAGGACATTCGGCCGATAGCCCAGTTCTTCTGCCGCCTGCCGAACTTTCTCGGCCATCTTTTTCGAGACCGATGCACCCGGTGTGTAACATCGCGAGACAGCTGAGGGGCTTACGCCCGCGCGCTTTGCAACCTCAATCGATGTCACCTTTTCGACCGGCATCAGTCAGCCGTCCATCCGCCGTCGATGAGTAAGGACGTGCCGGTGATCAAGGCGGCGGCATCCGATGCCAAGAAGACGACAGCGCCCATTATGTCGGTCACCTCGCCGACACGGCCCAGTTTGATCTTTTCTTCAATCCATTTGACGCGTTCGGGCCGATCGAAGGTCTGCTCGGTCAAGGGGGTGCGGACGAAGGTCGGGCAAACAGTGTTCACGCGGATCTTGTGCCGGCCGAACTCGATTGCCATAGCCTTTGTGAAGCCTTCGACAGCGTGTTTCGAGGCGCAGTAAGCAGCCCTGTCGATGCCGCCGACATGCCCCATTTGCGAGGATACATTGATCAAGCTGCCCGGTCGGCCGGCTTTGATCAGACCCTTGGCCACCTGGGCGGTTAGGAAGTAGGCACCCCGCAGGTTTACGCCCATAACGGCGTCGAAGTCTTCGGGTGTAGTTTCCGTCGCAGGCGTGTGCCGCGCCAGTCCAGCACTGTTCACAAGAACGTCGAATGGTCCGTGATTTTTCTGCAAATCTTTCGTCGCTGTGAGATCGGCTACGTCAAGCACGTGCCCTTCCGCCGTACCACCGTTGGCAGTTATCGAGGCAACTGCTTGATCGAGTTTTTCGGCACCCCTCGCTGCCAGAAGCACGTGTGCACCAGCTTCGGCCACTGCGGCGGCGCACCCCAAACCGATGCCAGACGAAGCACCGGTGACCAGGGCTTTCTTGCCATCGAGTCTGAAAGAGGGTGTGACGGGAATGGGGGTCATGATGCGCTTCCAATCGCGAGTGGCTGTCGAGCCTTGTTGAACTCGCGCATACGAGCGAAAACGTCCACGCCAATCTGGTTGTAGACATCCAGGATATCGACCAGGACCCAATTTTCCCGGATCAGGCCTTTCTCCCGGCGCCAGAAGTCAAGACTACGCATCGTGACTTCCTGCCCGGACGGAGCGATGCCCAGCCACCCATTGTTGGAAATGGTCATGTGCATGCCTGGCCAAGCAGTAAAGCCGACATAGTCGCCATCGCCGAATAGATGGCCCTCACCCAGCGATCCAACCCGGTCCGGCATGGCGTTCAGGAAGGGAATTTGATGCCAGTTTCGGAACCCGACAATCCCTCTTGTCGTTCCTATGCCGGACGGTCCGTACCAACTGAATTTCGGATGCCAGTACTGCTCTAGCCGCATGGCCTCAACACCGCCTTGCGAAAACTCTCCCAACGCGGCCAGCATGTCGCCGACGAGTTTTACGCTGGCGGCCGCGTATTCCGGATCACGGGGATCAGGCACGAGGCCGTCGGTCGTCGCGGGTCCAGGCACATGCCATTCGCGTCCAAGACTGGGAACCATCGGCCAGGCGCCGGCTTGCATCATGACTTCGGGGATGTCCCAAAGCGCCTGCATTTCAACGATCTGGCCGTCGACAACGCGGTAGAACTCGTGAAACCGCATTCCGACATGGTGGCCGGTCGGCGGAATATCCAACCAAGGGGCGACAAACGTGCCGGTGTAATAGCCACCGCACCCGACCCAATTGGAGTCCAGTTTGGAGTCACCGGCCATAACGATGGTGTCACGTCTTTCCAGATCCGGGATTGCTCGGCTTAGGGGAAGGTAGGCCGTCTCGAACAGGTCCAGAGGTCCATCGAGATCCTCGAATGGAAATGCCAGACGAACGTTCGCGTCAGGGGCAAACGCGGCTGTTAGGGCCTTTCGGACGCCGTCGTTGTCGTAGTCGTACTGTGCCCGGCGCAGGGGTGCCAACAACGCCTTGTTTTGGGCATGGACATCGTCACTCACGCGCTACTCCGCGGCGGCACCATAGGGAATATTCCGGTGCCCATAGCGGCGCACGCGAAGGTTGGCCTGTTCGGCATGCCCGACGAAGCCCTCCAGCATGCAAAGGCGCGAGCAATACTCCCCAACCGATGAAGCCGCCTCGTCGGTTAGGACCTTCTGATAGCTGTGGGTTTTCAGGAATTTGCCAACCCAAAGCCCACCGGTGTAACGCCCGGCCTTCTTGGTCGGCAGCGTGTGATTGGTGCCGATGACCTTGTCGCCGTTGGCCACGTTCGTGCGTGGGCCCAGGAACAGGGCGCCATAGCACGTCATGTTCTCCAGGAACCAGTCGTCCCTGTCGGTCATGACCTGAACATGCTCGGATGCAATGTCGTTCGCGACCTGTAGCATCTCGTCATAGGTGTCGCAGACGATGATCTCGCCATAATCGCGCCAGCTTGCCGACGCGGTCTCTGCAGTCGGCAAGATCTTGAGGATTCGATCGATTTCTTCCAGCGTCTGGGTTGCTAGCTTGTGCGAACTGGTCACCAAAACCGCCGGAGAGTCATAGCCGTGCTCCGCTTGACCGAGGAGATCGGTGGCGCAGACTTCTGCATCGACGGTTTCGTCAGCGATCACCATGGTCTCGGTTGGGCCCGCGAATAGATCGATCCCGACGCGGCCGAATAGCTGACGCTTGGCCTCCGCAACGAAGGCGTTCCCCGGTCCGACCAGCATATGAACCGGCTGGATGCTTTCCGTTCCAATGGCCAACGCCCCGACGGCCTGGATGCCGCCAAGCACGTAGATCTCGTGCGCGCCGCCCATATGCATGGCGGCAATCACAGCAGGGTTCGGCTCACCCTTGAAAGGAGGTGTCGCGGCCGCGATGCGCGGCACACCAGCGACAGAGGCCGTCAGCACCGACATATGGGCCGAAGCCACCATTGGGAACTTGCCGCCCGGCACGTAACAGCCGACCGATTGCACAGGGATGTTCTTGTGCCCCAGGACGACGCCCGGAAGCGTTTCGACCTCGATATCCAGCATCGAATCCCGCTGGGCTTGGGCGAAGTTCCGAACCTGCGCCTGCGCGAATTCAATATCCTTGATGTCCCGTTCGGAAACCTTGTTGATCAACGCTTCGATATCCGAGCGGGAAAGCCGAAAGGCTGGCGGGGAGTAGCTGTCGAATTTTTCCGACAGTTCCCGAACAGCGGTGTCGCCGCGTGCTTCGATATCCTTCAAGGTGCCTTCGACAATCAAGCGGACTTTTTCGTTGTCCTGCGAGCGCTCGGCCTCCGGTTTCCCGCGTTTCAGATAGTCGATAGCCATTACGTTTGTCCCTGTTCCGGCTTGGGCGGCACGCGCTCACCTCGGTCGAAGGCTTCCCAGCCTTTACCGTCAAAAACATCCACGCCGAGCTGTGCCAATACATGCGGAAAATCGACCGTCACCCAATTATCGACGATCTTTCCGTCCACCACTTTCCAGAAATCCATGTAGCGGATTTCGACCCGCTTGCCGGTCGGCTCAACGCCAAAAAACTCGCCGGAATGGGTCGCCTCCTGCCGGCCGAACGCCGCCGCCCATTCGCCCATATAGAGCCGTGCTTCGTCGACACAGACCTTGTCGGAGAACGCTGCTTGGAAAGGGCGCTGCCAGTTATCCTGAAACTCGCGAAGGCCCTTTTTGTGTCCGCAGCCGAAATTACCCATCCAGCGGAAGCCGGTGGCAAAAAACTCGCCGATATCGTCGATCCGATGGTCGTTTAAACCGTCGACTAAGCCCTCGATGACGGCCTTGGTTTCCTCAGTCTTGCTAAGATCAGTGTCGCGGCTGAGGACGGCTTGTTCAGGACGCGAGCCCCTCATCCCTTCACCGCCCCGGCCGTCAGACCGCTGACGATCTGGCGTTGGAAAACCATAACCAGCAGGAACAACGGCGCGGTAATCGACACGGCGGCCGCGACAGCCTCGACCTGATCGGTCGTTGTGGTCTCGCGGTTGAAGTAGCCCGCGATTGCCGGGACCATCGTTTGGTTCTGGGCATCCAACAGCAACGAGGTCACCAGGAAGTCGTTGTAGCCAAGCAGGAAGCTGAACAGGCCTGTGGTGATAACGCCCGGCCACATCACCGGCATGATCACGCGCCGGAACGCTTCGAAATGGGAGCAGCCATCGACCCGCGCGGCCTCGTCCAGCTCCGTTGGGATGTTCTGGAAGAAACTGCGCAGCATCCAGATCGTAAAGGGCTGGTTGATGGCCACCAGCACCGCGATAACGGCGTAGGGCTGGCCATAAAATGTCGGCGCCGCCGCCCCGAGGATCGGCCGCAGTATCTCCGAAGAGTTGATAAAGACCGGCAGATAACCAGCTACCAGGACAGAGTGCGGCAGCGCTCTGAAGATCAGCGCAGCGATCAGCAGCCAGAAGGCCAGGTTCGACCCTGATCGTGCCAGGGCATACCCGGCCAAGGTACCGACAGTCAGGGAAACCGTGACGACGCCGGCCGTGACGATCAGCGAGTTGATGAAATTCCTGTAGAACTGATTTTCCGCCCAGACCGCCTGATAGTGTTCGGTCGTCAGCCCAAGGATCGGCGTGCCCAACGGGCCGGTGATGTAGTTCAAGGCCGACAGGACATATGGCAAGATCCCAAAGAACAGGATCAGAAAGACCAGGGCAAAACCCAACGCCCCAATCATCCAGCCCACGACTATCAGTCCAGGCCGGGTGAACTGGGCCACCATCTGCGGCAGGCGGGTAAAGGCAAACCGGCCCGCATAGATCAAGACAGCCCCGCCGACGACGATATCGATCAGCGAGAGCCCGTTGCCGTCCCGCCGGGTCTCGGGACCGAAGATCACCGCCAGCGGGTTGGAGGCAAAGGCATCCACTGGCGATTTGAAGCTCATCACCGTGATCCAGAAGATCGGGAAGGCCGCCAGCAGGCACCAGAAGGTCAGGAACGCGGCCGAGCTGAGCCGGAGCGAAAGGGGTTGGCGAAGCGCCTTGGCATTGCTCATGTCAGGACTTCCCCTTGTGGTCACGCCAGGTTCTGCGCAGGGGCAGGATCAACAGCAGGATGATGCCGATCATCGTCAGCATGGCACTGGCTGACGCCCGGCCGATCGACCGGTTGCCGCTATCGTCGGGCACCAGGAAATCATAGGTCAGCCACTGCAGCGAAATCACATGCGCCTGCGAGGAGAAGCCGACGATTTCCTCGAACACTCGGTAGCAATCCATCAGATGGATCAGCGCGATGAAGATGATCAGCGGCATCAGGTGCGGCACGACCACCAGTGTCAAACGCTGCCAGCGGTTGGCCCCATCGATGATCGCCGATTCCAGCGTGTCTTGGTTCACGGTCTGCAGGCCAGCGTAGAAGATGACGAAAGCAAAGGGCGCCACGTGCCAGACCCGGTAGAACAACATCAGAAGCTCGATGGTCCAGGCTTGGGCGAACATAGCGATGTCGCGCGCTAGCCACCATTCCAGAAAGGCCGTCATGATACCGTCGCCGATGAACAGCCAGCGGATCGAGAGCGCGCCAATAACCGGCGTGATGATGAAAGGCAGCAGCGAGATAAAGATTACCGGTCCACGAAGAGAGCGAATGGCGTTGTTCACCGCCAGCGCGATGGCCAGGCCAACGACAATCACCAGTGGCAGGGTGATCAGCGTGAAGGTCAGGGTAAAACGCAGCGCCTTCCAGAAGTCGATGGTCATCAGTTGAGACCAGCTTCCGTTGCTCAATGCGGCGCCGACGCGATCTAGTTCCAGAACGTTGGCGTAGGTCTCAAGGCCGACGAACCGGGTCTGCGTGATGATCTCGCCATCATCGCCCATGACGGGCTGGCTTTTTATTTCCGTCACGCAATTCGGGTTCGGGAAGCCCGGCGTGCAGGTTTCGACCTCAACCTGCTCGAAAATCGGCTGGGTATTGTAGAAACTTTGAATAAAGACCGAGATCAGGGGCGCTGCGATGAAGATCAGCATCATCAGCAGCGAAGGCGCGACGAATGCCGCAAAGGTTTTGAACTTCATTGTCGCTGCCTCCCCCGTTTTTCGGTGTTCGTTCTTAGGTGTTGGGGAGGCACCGATGGCACCTCCCCTGCCCGCCCTTACTGGATAAGGCCGGCTTCCTTGGCCGAGGTGAGGTACTCCGCCTCAACATCGGCCAGTGCCGTCTGCGCGTCCTTCGCACCGGTCATGAAGTCGGCGATACCGTTGCCGATCGCCGTGTGCATCAGACCCATGGCGGAGGTCGAAGGATACGCCGCCGGCGACGGGCTCGAGTTCAACGTGCTGATCGCCCCATTGGCCAGCCGGTTCGGCTCATAACCCGGGACCAGCCAAATGGCCGCGTCCGCATTGGTGGCCAGCATGTCGGCATCCAAACCCTCAACGATCAGCTGGAAGGCCGCTTCGGCTTCCTCGTCGGTGATGTTGGCGGCAATGACCATGCCGTCCCACCAGATGGTCGTGGCCGGCGGGCCACCTTCCATGGCAATCGGCGCAGAGGCCGTTTCGACCAGACCGACGACTTGGCTTTCGCCCTCGTCATCCATGGCACCAGCCCGGCTGGCCCAAAGATTGGCCATGGCGATCTTGCCCTGCTGGAACTGCTGCTGGACGTAGGTCGAATCCGACTGCAGATATTCCGGATCCATGTAGGCGGTCATGGCCTTCATCATTTCGAGGGCCTTGACGCCGGATTCGGTGTTCACCGTCGGCATGTTGGCGTCGTCATAGAACCAACCGCCAAAACCCAGGAACATGTTGGTGAAGTCCTGAGCCAAATTCCAACCGGTCTTGGTCGTCGCACCGATTGGGTAGTCGACAACGCCGGCTTCGCTGATCGTCTCAGCCGCTGCCAAAACCTCATCCCAGCTTCCCGGAACGTCGATGCCCAGATCGCTCAGAATGTCCGAACGGTACATCAGGTGCTGGGTGTTCACCATCATGGCAATCGCCATGACCTGTCCGTCAATGCTGATCAGCTGGTTGGGCGACAGGTCCTGGCCGTATTTGGCAACTAGATCGTCCAAGGGGCGAATGGTGCCTTCGTTGATCAGCGGCGTGATCGTTCCGTTCGAGACACCGCCGATGTGATAGAGCGACGGTTTGGCGGCAAACGCGGCCGGCTGCTTCGTCCGGAATTCCTGGTCGAGTTCGGCTTCGAAGTTACCGCATTCGCCCATCGCGTCGGTAACGCCTTTCCAGGCTTCAAAGCCCGCCGAAAGCATTTTGATGGTCGTGTCGTTCTGGAATGAGCACTCGGCCCAAGCGCCGGTGCTGGCTAGCGAGATAACCCCCGCCAATGCCAAAGTCTTGATCTTCATATTGCAACCTCCCAGTGCATGATTGGCGCTGCATCGAGCCTCGCCGATCCTCCATCCGCCGCTTCCAGCCGCGGCGGTCGAATCCCTCAGTGAAGTTTCATCCGCGCCCCGGACTCACTGTCAAACAGGTGGCAGATGTGCGCAGGGACTGAGAAGGAGACCATGTCTCCAATCTCAGCCCGGAAATCCTTGGCGGCCTTGACCGAAACGAGCTGTCCGCCTGCGCGAACCGTCAGCATCGTCGCATCGCCAAGAAGCTCGAGCGTATAGATCTGTGCGTTGATCTCGGCCGTGTGCCCCGCGACGGTGGCATCTTCCGCCCGGAAACCGAGCGTGGCAGGACCATCAGGTGCCGACAGCCCGTGAATTTCGACACTGTCGCCTGAGAAGGTTCCGCCGCTGATCTGGCCTTCCATCAGGTTCATGGCAGGCGAGCCGATGAACCCGGCAACAAAGGTGTTGGCCGGATTGTCATAAATGTCTGTCGGCGTGCCGACTTGCTGAACGACGCCCTGTTTCATCACCACAACGCGGTCGGCTAACGTCATCGCTTCGATCTGGTCGTGGGTGACGTAGACGGTCGTGACTTTCAGTTCGTGGCTGAGATTCTTGATCTGCGCCCTGGTGGACACCCGCAGTTTGGCGTCCAGATTGGACAGCGGCTCGTCCATCAAAAAGACGTTTGGTTCCCGCACGATCGCTCGTGCCAGGGCGACACGCTGGCGCTGACCGCCTGACAGCTCGGCGGGTTTGCGGTGCAGGAACTGTTCCAATTCCACCATGTGCGCCGCTCGCATGACTTTTTCGTCGTGGGTCGACGGGTCGACTTTGCGCACTTTCAGCGGGAAGCGAATGTTCTCGTAAACATTGATGTGCGGATAGAGACCGTAGGACTGGAACACCATCGCCACGTCACGGTCCTTGGGATCGAGGTCGTTGACCACGCGGTCCCCGATGACGATTTCACCGTCCGTTGCGTCTTCTAAACCGGCGATCATGCGCATGGTTGTCGTCTTGCCGCAGCCTGAGGGGCCCAGCAGCACAAGGAACTCCTGATCGGCGATGGTCAGGTTAAAATTGTCGACGCCGATGAAGTTGCCCCAGCGCTTGGAAACGTTGCGGAGTTGAATTTCGGCCATGCGTTCCCCCCGAACCGCTTACATGCGGTTTTGCATACGTATGCAAAACCCTAGACTTGGGGTCGTTCATCTGGCAAGCATTTTTTGCAAAGCTTTGCAAAAACCGCACAGGCCCTTGGAATGACTGATTTTCGGGCGGCCCCGTTTGACGGGCTGACCAGACTAATGACGGCGGATAACCGAGACCTGCCGGATGTTGCAGCCACAGTTCTCGCACCCGATACCGTTTGGGACATCGCCCACCCCATCAATCGGCTGGAAGGTCGGGACGCGGTCATAGAGGGATTTCTCAAACCGTTGCGCGCTTCGCTGTCCGAGATACGGCGCCGGGACGAAATCTTTATTGGCGCTGAAAATCGTTGGGGTCCCGGTCAGCATTGGGTTGCCGCCGTTACCCACTACGTCGGTAATTTTACAGGACCACTCGCAGGGATCAGCCCCTCGGGTAAGCTGGCCTTCTTGCGTTCCGGTGAGTTCTATCGGATCGAAGACGGGATGATCGTTGAGGCAAAGCTGATCATCGATTTGCTTGATCTGATGCGCCAAGCGGGACGCTTTCCCCTACCCCGGATGCTGGGAACCGAGATGCTGTTTCCCGGCCCGGCTACCCACGACGGTGTCCTGCCGAACGATGGTGCCGATGGCGAGATGACGTTGGATATCGTCGAAGGCATGCTGCGTGATCTGCACAAGTTCGATCCTGAGACTTTCGGTTCGAAAGATCAGACCGGCGATGACGGCTACTGGCATCCTGACATGCTGTGGTACGGCCCTGGCGGAATCGGCTCCAGCTACCGGTGGGACGGATTTGTATCGGACCACCGGGCTGATTTCTTGAAGGCCTTCCCCGATCGCCGAGGCGGAAATCACTACTGCCGGATTGGCGATGCGAACTACGCCGCCGTATCCGGCTGGCCTTCTATGACCATGACCCACCGCGGCGATTACATTGGCGTGCCGGCGACCAACAAGTCGCTGACCCTCAGGGTCATGGATTTTTATCGATGTGCCGAGGGCCGCATCATGGAAAATTGGGTGCTGCTCGACTATGTCGAGTTGTTCCAACAAATGGGCGTCGACCTCGTTGCTAAATCCGAGGCCATGCGATAGGGCACCGCCAACCAGCCGGAGTTGTTCATGGGCCTGCTTGTAGATGGACGTTGGGAACAAGATAGGCCGCCAGTCACAACGAGCGACGGTACATTCAAGCGTTGGGAGGCTGGCTTTCGAAATTGGATCACGCCTGACGGTGCGCCTGGACCGTCAGGCGAAGGCGGTTTCAAGGCTGAGCCGGGCCGTTATCACCTCTATGTGTCTTACGCTTGCCCCTGGGCTCACAGGACGCTGATCTATCGTACCCTCAAGGGGCTCGAGAAGGTGGTCGGTCTGTCAGTTACGCACTGGTTTGCCGGCGAAGATGGTTGGACATTCGAATCTGGCAAAGGCGTCATCCCTGATCCTGTCGTTGGAGCCAAATTTGCCCACCAACTCTACACCGCTGCCGAGCCGACCTATTCAGGGCGGGTGAGCGTGCCGTTCCTTTGGGACAAAAGGCGAGCAACTATTGTCTCGAACGAAAGCTCGGAAATCATTCGCATGTTCGACGGTGCTTTTGACCAGGTGGGTGCAACGCCGGGACGTTTCTTTCCAGACGACGATCGCGAGGAAATCGACCTGATCAATGCCCGCATCTACAACACGCTGAACAACGGCGTTTACAAGTGCGGTTTTGCCAGAACGCAAGAAGCCTACGAGAACGCGGTAAACCCGCTGTTTGAAACGATGGATTGGCTGGAAGAACGGCTTTCGTCCCGCCGTTACCTGCTTGGTGACGCGCCGACCGAAGCTGACTGGCGGCTGTTTCCGACACTCTTCAGGTTCGATGCTGTCTACAACACGCACTTCAAATGCTCGCGGCGGCGCTTGGTCGATTATCCCAACCTTTGGGCCTACACCCGTGATTTGTACCAGCGTCCTGGTGTCGCCCAAACGACGGAGATGGATCATGTGCGGCGCCACTATTTCCAAAGCCATGAATCGATCAACCCGATGCGCATTGTTCCAATTGGGCCGGCATTCCTAGACTTTGAGGCGCCACACGATCGCGCTTCATTGACTATCAACGCTGTCTAGAACCGACGATGGGCATGCTGATCAATGGTGACTGGGTTGCGGACGACCAAGTCGCGAAATCGGATCCTGACGGCCGCTTCCGGCGAACTCCGGCTGCCTTCCGACATTGGATAACAGCTGATGGATCGGCCGGTCCCACGGGCGATGCGGGCTTTCAAGCGGAAAGTGGGCGGTATCACCTGTATGCAGCGTGGAACTGCCCTTGGGCCCACCGGGCCTTGCTTGCACGGGTAGTACTGGGTCTGGAGGACGCAATTCCGGTTTCCTTTGTCGCCCCACGTCGTAACGAGTCCGGTTGGGTGTTCTCACCTGCCCAAGGGTATACGGACCAGCTGTTCGGAGCGGACGCACTCTATCAAGTCTATGCGAGAGGCAAGCCCGATTACACTGGCCGAGTTACAGTCCCGTTGCTTTGGGATACGCGTACCGAAACGGCTGTCAGCAATGAAAGTGCTGATGTCGTGCGTATGCTGAACTCGGCATTTCGCCATTTCGTTCCCGATGCGCCCGACTTGTATCCGGTGGATTTGCGGGATGAAATCGACGCGCTGAACGACCGGATCTACCCGAATCTAAATAACGGCGTTTACCGGGCAGGATTTGCGGGAACGCAGGAAGCCTACGACGAAGCCATTGTCCAGGTGTTCGATACGCTCGACTTCCTGGAGGCTCGCCTGGCGAGATCTACCTACCTTGCCGGGGGCCAATTTACCGAGGCGGATTTGCGTCTGTTTCCAACGCTTGTACGGTTCGATGTTGCTTACTACCAAGCTTTTAAATGCGCCCGTAACCGCCTGATAGACTTTCCAAATCTCTGGGGGTACGCACGTCGCGTTTACGCGCGCCCAGGGATCGCCGATACTGTACGGTTCGATGTGTATCGGCGTGGTTATAACTCGCCCAGTGCTAAACGAAATCCGCACGGAATTGTTCCTGTCGCCCCAGTAATCTGCTGGAAATAGGAAACTTTGTTATGTCGCTTCAATAAAGCGGCTATACCTAGGATGTGCAGGGAGAAACGGCTGCCAAGGCCGGGAAAGGACGAGGCATGTCAAGCATGTTCGAGCGCTATGGCGGCTTCGCGAGCGTCAGCAAAGTCGTCATGGCCTTCTACGACAAGGTGTTGGATTCCGACATCGCCGGACCTTACTTCGACGATGTCGACATGAAGTCTCTGATCGATCATCAGACCAAGTTCATCGCCCAGGTGATGGGTGGACCGACAAGCTTCTCCAACGAGGCGCTGCAAAGCGTCCATGCCAAACACAGCATTGACCGCGAAGCCTTCAACGAGGTTGCCGACCTATTGCGAGAGAGCCTGGAGGATTTCGATATAGAGCCAGGCGACATTGACAAGATTCTCGAGGAGGTGACCAGCCGCTCGCCCTATATAATTTCGCGTTGAGCGGCCTGCGGATCACAAGGAAAGTACGGCGGTGAATCTCGACAAATTCAATGAGATGTTGCTCGAGTCAGTCGGGGTCGGCTTGGCCATCCTCGATACCGACAGCCGCGAAATCCTGTTCGGCAATCGCCGTTTCGTTGAGTGGTTTCCAGGCGAAACCGGTGTGGGACGCAGGTTGGATGAGGTTTTTCCGAACCTTGATTTGAGCAAGCTGAGCAATCGGCTGGAAGACGACCGGCAGTTCACCACCGAAACCGAAATCAAGATAAAGCGCCGGTCGATCACGCTCGCGATCCAAATCTCGCGCCACATCCACAACAACGTGCAGGTGCTGATCCTGGAATGTCAGAACATCTCCAAGATCAAAGAACTCGAGTACATGATCGAATCATACTCGAAGATGGTGGAAAAGCAGAACCGCACCCTCGAGCGAGAGAAGGAGCGGGTCGAGAAGCTACTGCTCAACATCATGCCCAAATCGGTCTATGAGGAGTTGAAGGCCTTCGGCGTCACCACGCCGCAAAAATACGAGGACGCATCGGTTTTGATGCTTGATTTCGTCGGGTTCACCGAAATGGCCATTTCGGAAGATCCGGCCGGGATCATCACGGAACTCAACGACATTTTCACGGCCTTTGACCGCATCGCCGAGCAGTTCGGCTGCGAGCGGATCAAAACCATCGGCGATGCCTATATGGCTGTTTCAGGCATTCCAGAAGCCACGCCTGAGCACGCCCAGAACATCGCGAAGGTGGCGCTGTTGATGGTCCGATATCTCGAACGCCGTAACTCGTCTCATGCCCAGAAGTGGCGATGCCGTGTTGGGATCAACTCTGGAACCGTCATCGGCTCGATCGTCGGTGTCCAAAAATACGTCTACGACATCTTCGGACCGGGCGTTAACCTGGCGGCCCGCATGGAGGCATTTTCCGACGAAATGGAGATCAGCCTCTGTGAGGACATGTATGAGCTGATCAAGAACGATTTTCGGCTCGAGGATTGCGGCGAGCACGAGGTCAAAGGGTTCGGCCGCAAACAGATTTATTCCCTGAAGGGAACCCATCACGCCCTGCATATGGGCGCTTAGGGTTGGATGACGGCCGACGTCCAGTCGCGCATGAAATTCTGCCGCTTCAAACGATCCAGATATACCAGCAAGCCGGGGCCCAGCCTGATCGGCCGAAGGTGCTGTTGTTCTTCCAGCGCTTCCCGATTGATCGGGTCCAAGCTCGTCCGGTCTCTCAACAAGGTCCGGCCTCTCTGGCCAATGAGAAAGTCGATAAAATCTGACGCCAGATCGGGTGACGGCGCGCTGATCGGGATGAGCGCCGAGCGCAGCACGATATGTGTGTAATCGGTCAGTGGCAGGATCATGCCGTCCAGATCATCGTTCAACTGCGCCAACGCATAACTGCCGACAACGTTGTAGGCCATGTCGATTTTGCCGGACCGAAGATCGCCGATCATCTCTGACGAGCAGCAATAGAGCCTGGGCTCCAACGATCCCATAACCTCAGCCAGCCGCCAGAACGTGTCAGACTGGCGGACATCCTGTGTTGCAAACAGATATCCCGCACCTGAGACGCGCAGGTCATAGGTCCCGATCCGCCCGCGAAATCGCTCGGGGTTATCCCTCAACAAGGCGATAAGCTGCTGCCGGTTTTCCGGATAGGTCAGCCCTTCCAAACCCCTTTTTGAAACGATCAGAACGACCGGTTCTTGCGAAATGGCGAAAAGCTGGTCGCGCCAGCGGGCCCAGGCCGGCAGCGCGTCGGTTGCCGGCGATGAGTGGGATCGGCCGTACCCGTCATTGACCAGCTTCATTTGCAAATCCATCGCCGAAGAAATGGCCACGTCGTAGGCGGTTCCCTCGTCTGCGATCGCGCTGAACATCTCGGTGCTTGATGCCACGGTATAGAGAACGCTGACGCCGGGCCGCGTTGCCTGAAACGCCTCGATCAGCGGGACAAACAGTTCCAGATCCGTCGTCGTGATGATGCGCAGTTCGGCCGTCTCCTGCGCGGCGTCAAACCGCCGCTCAACTTCCACCTCGAAAGCGAGGGCGCGGCCGATCCAACCAACTGACAGGATCAGGAGCGCGGCAAATACAGCGATGCGCATGTCCCCTGCCCTTCCTTGCCGACCAGCTCGAACGACCCGTGGTGAGCTGTCGCCACTTCCTCAACAATCGTCAGACCAAGCCCCGAGCCAACGACATCGCCGACGTTGCTGCCCCTGGAAAACCGGCCGGTCAATGCTTCCTTCGACGCCCCTTGGAGACCTCGCCCTTGATCCAGGAACGATATCTTCACGCCTCCCGCCGAGGGCTCCACATCGACCCGCACGCTGCTTTCCGGCGGTGAGTACTTGATCGCGTTGTCCAGCAAGTTGCGCAGGGCGCTTTCAATCAAGACCTGATCTCCCGGAACGCGTGTCTCTCCTGCTTTGATCGCAAGGTTTATCGAAAGATCCTTCATTTCTCCCGTCGGGCCCAGCGCCCGAACCACCTCGCCTGCAACATCCGCCAGATCTACCTCCTGCTGCTCAAGCTGATCGGAACGATAGGTAACCATGGCATGGTCCAGCAGCTGTCCCGCCGACCGTGAACTCTCGTCAACCGCGCGAATGACCGAACGAAGCGTTTGGCGCGTCCCTTCGGCTTCCGCATGGCGCAGGGCTATTTCGGCCTGCGTACGCACGGTCGCCAAGGGGGTGCGCACGTGATGGGCTGCCTCTGCGATGAAGGTTTCCGTCCTCGTCAGCGCATTCTGCAACCGCCCCATGAATCCGTTCAGCGATTGGACCAGGGTGCCAACTCAGTGAAGGTCGGTCTGCGGATTTGCTGAAGATCACCGGGTCCCCGGCGCGCCACGGACTCCGCAACCTGGCGGAGCGGCCGGATTGCGCTTTCTGCGGTGAACAGACTAAGGATCATGGCCAACAAAAAGAAACCAATGCCCAGTGCGGCGGCCGTGTTGGCTAACCGCGAAGTGATCGCACCTTGGCCCAACCGTGTCTGCGCCACGAGGACCAGAATCTCCGCCGACTGGTTTTCAATCGGAATAACGCGAGAAACCGCGGCGACGCGGACGCTCGTGTCCCGATAATCAACCGTGTAGTAAGTCGGTCCATCTCCTGAGCGGCCGTCATCAGGCAGTGGCAAATCCTCGTAGCCCGTCAAGGTCAGATCATCTCTCACCACCCGGTAGAAAACGCGATCCTCACTGATCGAGCCCAGCATCGAAAAGGCCGAATACGGGATATCGATCACAATCCCCTGATCGGCTGATCGGAGCTGATCCGCAATCGAGGATGCCGACGCCCCCAGGATATTGTCCAGCGTCGTTTCGGCCGCCCTGCTTGCGACCGCCTGCACGGTTACATAGAGCAGAAGTGACAGAATGACCGCGACACCGAACAGCTGAAACACGAGGCGCCGGCGCAGAGATCCGGCGATTTGAAACTCTGCCGTCACGGCCCCGTCATCCGATAGCCGATGCCCCGAACAGTCTCGATCCTGGCCTCGCTGCCCTCAAGCTTCTTCCGAAGCCGGGCGACATACACCTCTATGGCGTTTTCTGAGGCGTCTTCGGCGTAGGAAAACAGACGATCGCATAATTGCGCTTTTGAAAAGATCTGTTCCGGTGTGGAAATCAGAATTTCCAAAAGCCGAAGTTCGCGGTTGCGCAGCTCCCGCGTCGTCCCCGAAAACGCGATGGTCGCGGCCAACGGGTCGAATTCCAGATCCTTGAACTTCGTGACATTCCGTGCCGAACCGCCACGCCGGCGCAGAACGGCCCGACAGCGGGCTTCAAGCTCGGCAAAGTCGAACGGCTTTGTCAGATAGTCATCGGCTCCCTTATCCAATACCTGCACCGTGTTGGAGGCTGAACTGCGGGCGGTGAGTACGATCACGGGCGTATCGCGCTGGGCCGCGCGGTGATGGGAGAGGAACTCGTCACCATCCCCATCGGGCAGCGCAAGATCCAGCAATATCAAATCGTAGGCGGCGCCGGCGAGGCAATCTTCAGCCTCCGCCAGGCTGGCCGCCCAGTCGACGCCATGGCCGTCGAGCGCCAGCCTGTCACGAACCGACCGCGCCAGATCTTCGTTATCCTCGACCAACAGAAACCGCATGGCCGCTGCCTAATTCTCCCCATGACAGGTTGTTGTCAGCTTTCCAGTTAAGGATTTCGTATGCAAGGTGCGGAGTACCGCACCCGGCAATATCCGCACGTTAAGTGCTTTTGGGAGGAAACAATGCGAGCATCCAAACTAACCCGGCGCGGCGCTGCCGTGCTGATTGCCGCTTCAACTTTTGTGGCTGGCGCTAGCTTGCCGGCATTCGCCGATGGCCATCAGGTCGTCGACAGCATCCATTTCCTGATCCCCGGTGGAGCCGGCGGAGGATGGGACGGTACCGCGCGTGGTACCGGTGAGGCGCTGACGAATTCCGGGCTGGTCGGAACGGCGTCCTACGAGAACATGTCCGGTGGCGGCGGCGGTAAAGCCATTGGCTATCTGATTGAAAATGCCGAGTCGAACCACGGCACGCTGATGGTCAACTCGACGCCCATCGTGATCCGGTCATTGACGGGCGTTTTCCCACAGAATTTCCGCGACCTGACCCTCGTCGCCGGCACCATCGGTGACTACGCGGCGGTCGTCGTCGGCAAAGACAGCGATATCAACTCCATGACCGACCTGTTGTCGGCCTACCAGGCAGACCCCGCTGGCACGGCAATCGGTGGCGGCTCGGTCCCTGGCGGCATGGACCATCTTGTTGCCGCGATGGCAATGGAAGCGGCAGGTGAAGACCCGACGGGCTTCAAGTACATCCCCTACGATGCGGGCGGCAAGGCAATGGCCGCGCTGCTGTCGGGCGAAATCGCGGCCCTGTCCACTGGCTTCTCCGAAGCGGTGGACCTGGCCAACGCGGGTGAGGTCAAGATCATCGGCGTAACAGCCGATGACCGTGTTGATGCATTCCCCGATGCGCCGACCATGGTGGAGCAGGGCATCGACACGACCTTCGTCAACTGGCGTGGTTTCTTTGCCGCTCCCGGTCTGCCGGATGACAAACTCGCGATGTATCAGGACACCCTGAGCAAGATGTACGAAACCGCCGAGTGGGAGGAAGTTCGGGCCCGCAATGGCTGGGTCAATATCCACAACAATGGTGACGACTTCCGCTCATTCCTCGAAGAGCAAGAGACGGTCATCGGCGATCTCATGAAGAAGCTCGGTTTCCTATAAGGCTGGGTTTTCTATAACGTGATCGGGCGGTGGGATTCGATCCCGCCGCCCTTCCACGACCGGACGATCAAGGTGGGATCGTTCGGGTACGACACGTCCACCAAAACAAACAAAGAATGGGATGGGAACATGGCTCTCGATCGTTGGGTCGCCCTAGTGATGTTGCTGATCTGCGCGGCCTATGGTTACGCGGCATTCTTCACGATGGACGCGAGCCTCGCGCCGTTCATGCGGCAGAATCCGATCTGGCCGTCCACCTTTCCCAAAGTTCTAGCCGTTCTCGGTGCCCTCACCTTTTTGATTATCCTGATCGGCCTCGAAGGTCCGCAAAAGCCACCGAAAGAGGGTGATATCGATTACCGGCGCCTGGGTGACTACAAGATTGGGCAGGCTCTTGCTCTACTGGCGCTGATGGTGGCCTACGCCCTGCTGCTGCGCCCAGCGGGATTCCTCCTGTCGACGTCCGGCTTCTTGATCCTTGGTTCGGTGATACTCGGGGAGCGAAACTGGCTGCTGATGATTGTCGTTTCGGCCGTTGCGGCTGGCTTTGTCTGGTATCTTGTGCAGGAGGTGCTGGGCATTTTCATGCGCCCCCTGCCCATCTTCATGGGGACGTAACGAGATGCTGGAAGGTCTGCTCATCGGCCTGAAAACGGCCCTCTCTCTTCAGAACCTGGCGATGGTTATCGGCGGTTGCCTGATTGGGACATTCATCGGCATGCTGCCCGGCCTTGGGCCAATGTCGATCATCGCGATCATGATCCCGGTCGCCATCTCGATTGGTGACCCGTCTGCGGCTCTAATCCTATTGGCTGGCGTTTACTACGGCGCGATTTTTGGCGGTTCGACCTCCTCCATCCTGCTCAATGCTCCCGGCGTGGCAGGGACAGTGGCGACAAGCTTCGACGGCTACCCGATGGCGCGTCAGGGCAAAGCCGGCAAGGCGCTGACGATTGCGGCGATTTCGTCCTTCGCGGGCGGCACAGTCGGAGCGATCCTCTTGATGATCTTCGCCCCGGCCCTGTCAACGGTCGCGCTTCTGTTCCACTCGGCGGAATACTTCGCGCTTATGGTCGTCGGTCTGTCCGCTATCGCAGCGTTTGCAGGCACCGGTCAGGTCGCAAAGGCGCTTGCCATGACGATCCTCGGACTCGTCATGGCGACCGTGGGTGAAGGGGCGCTTTTTAACATGCCGCGCTTCACCATGGGGATCATGGACCTGCAATCCGGCTTCGGATTTATCACGCTCGCCATGGCGATGTTCGCGCTGCCTGAGGCTTTGTTCCTCGTGATGAATCCCATGCGGTCCAGCCAAGGCGAAGGAAACGAAGACGGCGCAATCAAAGACCTCCGGATCACGGGTCGCGAGGCAAGATCGATTGCACCCGTCGTTGGTCGCCAGTCCATTCAGGGCTTCTTTATCGGCGTTCTGCCCGGCGCAGGAGCGACCATCGCGTCGTTCCTGGGATACGCCGTGGAACGCAACATCGCCCCTAAAGACGAGCAGGATGAATTCGGGAAAGGCTCGATCAAAGGGCTTGCAGCACCCGAGACGGCCAACAACGCTGCCTGCACGGGGTCCTTCGTGCCGCTTCTGACACTCGGGATTCCGGGGTCAGGTACCACGGCGATCTTGCTCGGCGCCCTGATTGCCCTCAACGTCGCCCCTGGTCCGCGTTTGATGATCGACGCGCCGCAGATCTTCTGGGCCGTGATCATGTCGATGTTTATCGGCAACCTGATCCTCCTGATCCTGAATCTGCCGCTCATTCCCTACATCGCCAAGATCTTGGCGATCCCGCGGAACTTCCTGATCCCATTCATTTTGTTTTTCACGTTGATGGGGGCTTATATCGGGCAGAACAATGCGACCGAGCTGTTGCTGCTGGTGGGTTTCGGGGTCTGCGCAACAATCCTGCGGTTTGCCGATTACCCGCTGGCGCCGCTCCTCATCGGTTTCATTCTGGGTGGGATGCTGGAGGACAATTTCTCCCGCGCGATGCAGCTCTATGACGGCATCAGTTTCATCTGGGAACGCCCGATGACGCTCGGTCTCTTGGCCATCGCCGTCCTGCTGATCTTTTTGCCCGGCTACCGCGCCCGTAAGGCGCGCGCGCGTGCGGCCGGCGTGGCTGAGGGAGACTAAAAACGCGGGTTTTCGTGGCCACCTTCGTTCAGTCACGCAAGACCCGCTTTATCCTCGACACGGCGTAACCGCATGCCGGTCGCCACTATTGTGCGCGTCACTGCCCCGTTCCTCCTGACGACGTTCGTCAAAAACCGCAAGCGATCGCCGACTGACCGTGAGAACACACACCGTACGGGCCTATCCCTCAAAGGAACCCCTGGCCCGCGAAGACCAGCTTGCCTGGAAACTAGCCTCCGTGGCGGCTGACCCGGTTGAGGTCGAAGCCGACGTGGCCGAGATGGTCATCAACCGGATTATCGATAACGCCGCCGTTGCCGTTGCCAGTCTGAATCGCCGGCCGATCCTGTCGGCGCGTGCCCAGGCGCTGGCGCACCCTCGGCCAGGGGGAGCCACGCTCTTTGGGGTTCCGGCCGACTGCCAAGTCTGCGCCGAATGGGCGGCTTGGGCCAACGGAACGGCCGTCCGTGAACTTGATTTTCATGACACGTTCCTGGCTGCTGACTACTCCCACCCCGCGGACAACATTCCGCCGCTGTTGGCCGTCGCGCAGCAATGCGGTCGGAATGGGCAAGACCTCATCCGCGGGATCGCCACGGCTTACGAAATTCAAGTCAATCTCGTCCGCTCGATTTGTCTGCACGAGCACAAGATCGATCACATTGCCCATATCGGTCCGTCGGCGGCCGGCGGCATCGGCACGTTGCTGAATCTCCCGACCCACGTCACCTACCAGGCCATCCAACAAGGATTGCATTGCACGGTGACGACGCGACAATCACGCAAAGGAGAGATATCTAGCTGGAAGGCTTTTGCGCCAGCCTATGCCGGAAAAACGGCCATTGAGGCCGTTGATCGCGCCATGCGCGGCGAAGGAGCCCCCTCGCCTATCTACGAGGGCGAAGACAGTGTTCTTTCCTGGATCTTGAACGGAAGAAGTGCCCGTGATCGCGGCGAAAGCCCGTACGAGCCCAGCTATGACGTGCCTCTGCCTGTCGCGGGAGAACCGAAACGGGCCATCCTCGACACCTACACCAAGGAACATTCGGCCGAATACCAAAGCCAGGCGCTAATCGACCTGGCATTCAGGATGCGAACGCAAATTGACGATATGGAGCGGATCGACAAGATCACCATCCATACCTCCCATCACACACATTATGTGATCGGCACCGGCTCCGGCGATCCGCAGAAGATGGATCCGACAGCCAGCCGCGAAACGCTGGATCATTCGATCACGTACATCTTTGCCGTCGCCCTGCAGGACAGGGCCTGGCATCACGTGCAGTCTTACTTGCCGGATCGGGCGGCACGGCCGGACACGGTTCGTCTTTGGCACAAAATCGAAACGGCCGAGGACGCTGAATGGACGCGGCGATACCATTCCCGTGATCCGAACGAGAAGGCCTTTGGCGCGAGGGTCGAGATTGCCTTCGACGATGGATCCAAACTTGTCGACGAGATGGCGGTCGCCAACGCCCATTCGCTTGGCGCCAGACCATTCGGACGACCAGAATATATCAGAAAATTCCGCCAGTTAACCGATGGTATTCTCGCCTCATCTGAACAGGAGAGATTTCTGGATCTGGTTCAGAACCTGACCAAGCTTGACAGCGACGACGTCGCCGCGCTCAACCCGGTGGCGCCTATGGGCTACCTACGAGAAAACGACGCAGCGGGAATCTTCTAGCCGAGGGACAACCTCATGCTGTTTACGAAAAAACTGGCCGCTGAAAAGCGTGCAGATCTGCGTGCAAAACTGAAATCTGGCAAACTGCTGCGCGTTCCCGGCGCCTTCAATCCGCTGTGTGCCCAGCTGATCGAAAGGAAGGGCTTTGACGGCGTCTATATCTCTGGTGCGGTGCTGTCGGCCGATCTTTGCCTGCCGGACATTGGTCTTGCGAGCCTGACCGAGTTTGCACAACGCGGCCAACAGATTTCGCGTGTTACCGACCTGCCGGCGATCATCGACATCGATACCGGCTTTGGCGAACCGATGTCGGCTGCCCGCACCGTCCGCACGATGGAAGAGGCCGGCATCGCCGGTTGCCATATCGAAGATCAGATCAATCCGAAACGCTGTGGTCATCTAGATGGCAAGGAGATGGTCGACACGCAGACCATGGTCCGTCGCATTCGGGCGGCAGTCGATGCCAAGCGGGACCCGGATTTCCTGCTGATTGCCCGTAGCGATGCCAGGGCTGTCGAAGGGCTCGACATGGCCATCAATCGCATGAAAGCTTATGTGGATGCCGGGGCGGAAATGATTTTTCCCGAAGCGATGCAGGACGAGCGAGAGTTCGAAGCCATTCGCTCTGCCATCGATGTTCCGCTGCTCGCGAACATGACTGAATTCGGAAAATCACGGCTGTTGGGCGCTACTGAACTGGAAAAGCTCGGATTTAATCTAGTTATCTATCCAGTCACGATGTTGCGCCTTGCGATGGGTGCGGCGGATCGTGGGCTGGATACAATCATGCGCGACGGCGATCAAAACTCACTGATAAATCAGATGCAGCATCGACGTGATCTGTACGATCTGCTTCGTTATGAAGACTACAACGCGTTCGATAGCTCGATCTTCAATTTCTCGGTTGGTGACACGCCGGTTGATTAACGAGATGGCCGTGTCAGCGCTGATGCCGAAACAATGTGGAGGCAATCGCCATGTTTTGGCGCATCAATGCACGGGCAGCTGTTTCGGCCTTCTTCGCCCTCATCGTTCTATCAGCCTGCAATCAGGCCGAGCCGGAACAGGCTGAACGTGTCCGAGCGATAAAGCCCTACTATGTCAGCGAGCCGGCCGGCAGCGATGTTCGGCGCTATTCCGGTACGATTGCCGCGACCAACACGTCCGCTCTCAGTTTCGCTGTTTCTGGAACGGTGGCTTCCGTGGCGGTCAATCAAGGCGATCGAGTCAGCGAAGGCCAGGTACTCGCCGAACTGGACCCGGAACCGTTTGAGCTGGATGTCCGAGCTGCACAGTCGGAACTGGACGCCGCCCAGGCTGAATTCGACAATGCTCAATCAGAACTCGACCGGCAGCAGCAGCTGTTCGCCAGGGGATGGATCGCTCAAGCGGCGCTGGACCAGGCTGTGTCCGCGTTTGACGCCGCCGAGGGGCAACTGAACCTGTCCCGTTCGCGCCTTGGCTTGGCCGAACGTGATTTGACCAATGCGACGCTCAACGCGCCGTTCGACGGTGCAATCGCTCAACGCACCATTGATGCCTTTGTCGAAGTCATTTCGGGGCAGGAAGTCTTCCGGCTCGATTCAGAAGGTGCGTTGGAGGCGGAACTTTCCATCCCCGACACGATTGTTGGCCGTCTCTCTATCGGAACGCCCGTCACACTTGAAACACGGACCGTTGCAGGCTGCGGGTGTACCGGCCGGATAACGGAAATTGGCACGGTCGCGGGAGCAGCGAGCGCGGTTCCCGTGAAGGCGGCGATTTTGGAAAATCCGGCCGGGCTTCTTCCTGGTACAGCCGTCGAGGTTAGTGTTCTGCTGGCCGATGAACGCTTAGACCGGGGCTATCTTGTCCCGCTTGTCGCAATTGCCCCCGGCGATGACGAGGCCATGGCATACGTTTACAAATTCGATCAAGAAGCCGGTCAAGTAAACCGCACGGCCGTTCGTGTAGAAGACACCGTTAGCGGCAATCTGGTCGAAGTAAGCGACGGGGTCGGGGCGGGAGATATCATCGCGGCCGCTGGCGTCAGTTTCCTAAGAGATGGTCAGTCCGTCAGGTTGATGGGCGAATGAGCCCGCCGCAGCGCCGGGGGCCGGTATCATGAATCTAGCAAAACTCGCCCTCGACAACTCGCGCATCACGATCGCGGCGATCACGTTGATCGTTGTGCTGGGCTTGGTGAACTACGCCTCCTATCCCAGCGCTGAGGATCCGACGATCACCATCAGGACCGTCAGCGTCACGGCATCCTATCCCGGCATGTCCCCGTCCCGCGTGGAAGAACTCATTGCCGAACCGCTCGAAGCGGCCATGCGTGAGATCGCCGAAATCGATGAGATCAAATCGACGTCCAAAACCGGGTCGGTGAAGCTCAGCCTTGAGATCCACGACTGGGTAGCCGATCTCGATGCCGTTTTTCAGGACATCCGCAACAAGGCAAATGATGTCCGCCCCGACCTGCCCGACGGGACGTCTGGTCCGAATGTGAATGATGAAGAAGGCCTGACCGCGGTTGCAACCATCGCCCTATGGGCTGATGGGTTTTCCCTAGCCGAGATGCGGGATGTCGCAAGAGACATCCGCGACATGATTTACACCCTGGACGGCATCCGGAAAGTCGAGATTCTCGGCATCCAGGACGAGCGTGTCTATTTGGAAACGACACCCGCCAGAATGGCTGAACTCGGTGTCTCTCCGTACGAGATTTTCGGGGCTCTTGCCGATCAGAACATCATCGAGCCAGGTGGGGAAATTGTCGCCGACGGTCGGGCGATCCTGCTCGAACCCAGTGGCAACCTGCAATCCGTGGACGAAATTGCCGATGTGGTCTTCAGGATACCAAACACCGACAGGGTTTTGAGGCTTGAAGAAATTGTTACCGTCAGACGCGATGTCGTGGATCCGCCGGTCTACCCCTCTTTCTACAACGACAAACCGGCCATCGTTCTGTCCGTCTCCACCGTCGAAGGAACCAACAACATCGCTTTCGGCGCTGAACTCACGGCGTTGCTCGACGAAATCGAACTGGATCTTCCGATCGGTTACATCCTCGACTATGCCAGCTTCCAGCCCGACTTGATCGAAGCAGCGGTGCAAAGCGCCGTATCCAACGTTTATCAGACGCTCGTAATCGTCCTTGCCGTTGTCATGATCTTCCTGGGGCTCAGGACAGGACTGATCGTCGGGTTTTTCGTCCCGTTGACGATGCTGCTTGGGATCATCGTTATGCGCCTTTACGGCGTCGAGTTGCAGCGCATGTCCATTGCCGCGACTATCATTGCCCTTGGGCTGTTGGTCGATAACGGCATCGTTGTGGCAGAGGATATTCGCGTCCGACTTGAGCGAGGTGTCGAGCGCATGCAGGCGGCCGCCGAGTCTGGACGCGTGATGGCGGTCCCCCTTCTTACGTCATCCCTTACGACCATCTTCGCCTTCCTGCCCATGCTGTTGGTCGACGGATCCTCCGGTGAGTATGTCCGATCGCTCGCTCAGGTCGTGGCGTTTTTGCTGCTGGGGTCATGGCTCCTGTCGATGACCGTCACACCGGCCATGTGCGCCTGGTTTATGAAGGTCACGCCTGACAGCCAGACGTCGGAAACGCAACCCTATCAAGGCTTGATGTACAGCGTTTACCGGCGATTTCTCGGACCCTTTCTCCGCTGGCGATGGGTGTCTATCGCTGTCCTGATTGCTCTTCTTTTCGGTTCGATCCAGGTTTTGGGTCGCGTCAAGACGGAGTTCTTTCCGCTCGGTGACCGCAATCAGTTCCTCATCTATCTCGATTTCGAAGCAGGAACCGATGTGCGAGAAACCGAGACCGAGCTTCGGAAACTCACCGGCTGGCTTGCTGACAGTGGCATCAATCCTGAAATCACCAGCCACATAGCCTATGTGGGCTATGGCGGACCACGCTTCTTCCTCGCTTTGTCACCGGTCGATCCCGATCCGCACAGGGCGTTCGTCCTCGTCAACACGGGAAGCGTTGACGATGTTGGACCGCTGATCGATCGCGTAAATTCTTTTCTCGACGATGCTCTGCCTGGGGCGCGCGCGGATGCCAAGCGGATGTGGTTCGGCAGCACCGAACCAGGTGTGGTCGCCATACGCCTAATCGGGCCCAACGGCGACGTTCTCGCCAGCTTTGGTGAAACGCTCATGGCGGCGTTCCATGACATTCCGGGTACTGTCGGGATCGAACAAGACTGGGAAAACAAGATCCTGACGCTAATCGTCGACGTCGATCAGACGAGAGCCCGTCGCGCCGGCGTGACATCAAGCGATGTGGCAGCAGCCCTGAATACGACCTTTTCAGGTACGGCCATCAGTGACTATCGCGAGGGTGACAAGACCATTCCCATCGTATTGCGTGGTGAGGACACGCTGCGCTTCTCGATTTCCGGACTCCAGCGCGTGCAGGTTTATGCCGCCTCGTCCAACGATTTTGTCGCTCTTGATCAGGTCGCCAGCTTCCGTGGTGAATGGCGGTTTGGCCGCATAAAACGTCAGGACCAACAGCGAACACTGACGGTTGAAGCACGCAACCCAAACCTGCCTGCTCCAGTCCTCTATGAAGCGGTATTGCCGGCAATCGATGCCCTGGACCTTCCGCCAGGCTATCGGTTGGAGCTCGGCGGAGAGATCGAGGATCAGAACGAAGCGAACGGAAAACTGTTTGGATTGTTACCCTTGTCGTTGGCCGGCATCGTCGTGCTGTTGGTTGGCCAGTTTAACTCGTTCCGCAAGGGCGCGATCATCGTTGCCACTATTCCTTTGATCATGATTGGCGGCACCCTCGGTCTTGTGATCATGAATGCACCCTATGGATTCATGGTGTTGCTGGGTTTCTTCAGTCTTGCCGGAATACTGATCAACAATGGCATTGTACTGATCGACCGAATTCAGATTGAGGAGGATGCGGGAAGGGATCGTTTGGACGCCATTGCAACGGCTTGCTTGGCGCGCCTGAGGCCAATCCTGATGGCTACTCTCACCACGGTTCTCGGGCTGATCCCACTTATTCTGTTTGGTGGCGCCTTGTTCTACGGCATGGCTAGCGCCATTGCGTTCGGACTGATTGTGGCGACCGTCTTCACCTTAGGGTTTGTGCCCGCGCTCTACACGATCCTGTTCCGCATTCCGGTTTCGAACGCTGCGGTAGTTGTGGCCGCTGCACCGGCCGCAAACACGTCACAGGCTTAAGAAGAACTGGATGACGAAGGCGTTCGTCAGATCGACAAAGAACGCCCCGATCAACGGCAAGATGATGAAGGCGGATGGTGCCGGCCCATGGCTCTTTGTCACCGCGCTCATGTTCGCGATTGCCGTGGGCGTTGCGCCCAGCGCAAAGCCAGCGAACCCGGCACTGAGAACCGTGGCGAGATAGTCTCTGCCCATCAAAACGAACAGCACGAAGATGATAAACATCACCGTGCAAACCGTTTGCAAGCCCAACAGAAGGAAGATTGGTCCCGCCAAGTCAGCGAGTGTCCAAAGCTGCATGCTCATCAACGACATGGCAATGAACAAGCCAAGGGACATGTCAGACACAACTGCCAGGGCGCGGGTTCTAGCAGGCCATTTTATCCTCGGCAGTAAACGCGGCACGGTGTTGGACATGACGATTCCAACCAGTAAACAGGGAACGAAAAGCGGGAGCTTTAGACCGGCTTGCTCGATAACCTGATTGGCCAGATACCCAATGATGATCGCGACATGCAGCGCCAGCAGTACGGACATGATGCTGATGTGGTTGATCTGTTCGGTATCCTGCTTTTCGAGCGGCAATCCGACAACCAAGCCGTCTTCCGCGGTGCTTTTAATGCCGTGCTTGCTGATCAAGAATTTGGCGATTGGCCCGCCCAACAGGCTTGCGGCAACCAATCCCAGCGTTGCGGCGGCGACACCAATTTCCAGGGCATTCGGCACGCCGTGGTTTTCCGCAATTTCCGGAGCCCAGGCGATCGCCGTGCCGTGTCCGCCGATCAACGATGCGGAGCCAACCAAGACACCGACGGCCTCCGGCTGACCGATCGCCAAAGCGGCGCCTACTCCGACCACGTTCTGCAGAACAATGTACCCCAGCGTCAGGGCCAACATGATCAACAGCGGGCGTCCCCCGGACACCAGGTCAGACAGGCGAGCGTTCAGGCCGATGGCCGTGAAGAAGTAGACAAGCAACTCGTCCCGCGTCTGCAAATCGTATGAGATCTCGACGTCCGCCACCAAAAAAACGCAAAGCGCAGCGACGGAAGCAAGGATGCCGCCCGTTACAGGTTCTGGAATGTTGTAGTTTCGAAGGAATGGGATGAAACGATTCACGTACATTCCAACAAAGAAAACGATGATCCCGATTGTATCGGCGACGAAATCATCGATTACCAAGGTGTTTGGATCCATCGGGCGGCCCATATTAACTTTCGATGCCAAACGGCGTCTGACGAGTCGCACACTCTATTGGACGTTCGCGTCAGCCGATCAACTGCGGCTGTGTAAAAGCGCGGTGAAAATCACGAGGCAGTAGCCATGAGCACAGCAGCAGACACGTCTCCTGCTTTCTCGATCGGACGAGCAAGGCGCGAGAGACCGACCCTATCGATAGCCACAGTCCTCGCCCTGTGCTTCGGCATCCTTGTTGCCGCCGGCATTAGCGCGGTCCTTTTGATCGGCTTTTTTGCGAGCGGCAAAAACACGTTCAGCCTGTTGAACCAGCTGTCGGTCCTGATGGTCGACACCATCGAAGAGAGCGTGCACGACTATCTCCAACCGGCCTTGGACAAGGCTGAGTATTTTGAACAGCAAGTCGCCCTGGGCACCATCGATACCGACGATCAGCAAATGATGCAGGACGTCCTGCTGGGTGCCATGGCGGCAGCACCACAAATCGAGGCAGTCGCGTTCTTTGATGAAGACCTTCGGCAGAAAGTCGCAATTGACGACCCCAGCGGGCGGGTCAGTATTGAGGCCGGAGACGGGGAATCTGAAGAAGGGCTTCAGGAAATTGCCACTCGCGCAAAGGCCGACGGCGAGCTGTTTTGGGGCGAGTTGTTCTTCGATGAGGAAGCCCGGATTACCTATATCAATGTCATTCAGCCATTGTTCTACCAGGGTAGGTACGAAGGGTTTTTCGGCGTCATCGTTTCGATGCCCGCGCTTTCGCAATTCGTGACCGACATCGGTCGGCTGTTCGACGCGACGGGTTTCATCCTCTATGGCGACAATCAGGTCCTCGCCCACCAGAAACTGATCGACGACCACCCCGACCTGAGCATCGATAGTCCGACGGTTGCCCGCGACCGCCTGGGTGATGAAGTCCTGGCCAACCTCGAAAAACGCTATCCCGCCGACGCATTTGAACGGGCGGCCGAGGTTGGTGTCTCGGTCGACATGCTGGAACTGGGACGAGACAACCACTTTGTCGTCTTTTCATCGGTGAGCACGGATTTCGGCGACGTCCCGTGGACGATTGGCGCCTACATTCCAGCCGATATCGTGGGCGTTGAAATCGAACGTCTGGTGGTATCCGGTGTCGCCGGCGTGGCCGTGCTGATCCTCTCCGTCTTAGCCGCCATTATCCTGGGTCGAAAACTCGCCCAGCCCATTCGCCGCATGGCAAAAAGCGCCGCACAAGTTGGCGACCTCGACCTGGCTTCGGTCGAACCTTTGCAGCCCAGTTCCATCCGCGAGTTGAAGGATCAGGCAACCGCCTTCAACCGCATGCTGGCGGGCCTGCAATCCTTTGAGACCTATGTGCCGCGCACCCTTGTGCGCCAACTGATCGCCAGCGGCGACGGCAATCAGCTTGTCTTTGAGGAGCGCAAGCTGACCGTGATGTTCACCGATATCGTCGGTTTCTCCTCGATGGCCGAGCGCATGTCGCCCCAGGATGCCGCGGGCTTGCTGAACGATCACTTCCAGCTGCTCGGAGCATGCGTCGAGGCCGAAGGCGGCACCATCGACAAATATATCGGCGATGCCCTGATGGCCTTTTGGGGCGCGCCGGACGAACAACCTGATCATGCCGCCCGCGCCTGCCGGACCGCCAAGGCAATCGTTGAGGCGATCGCGGTGGACAACCGGCGCCGCCAGGAGCAAGGGCTCTTCCCAGTCAGGGTCCGCATCGGCATCCACACCGGCCCCGTCGTCGTCGGCAATATCGGCGCGTCAGGCCGGATTAACTACACCATCGTCGGCGACGCCGTGAACGCGACCGAGCGGCTGGAAAGCCTGGGTAAGGATCTCGATGAAGGTGACGACGTTACGGTCCTGGTCGGCGCGGAGACGATTGCCGAAGCCGGCCTATCCCAAGACCATGCCCAGCATGTCGGCGCCTTTGAGGTGAAAGGCAAGGCGGCAAGGCTCGAGGTCTTCCGCCTGCGATCCGCAACGCCGGCTGGCTGACGCTTTTCCCAACAGCGTGCCTGACCTATCTTCACCGAGCGCCCAACGAACAACCCGCAAAAAGGGGCAGAACCATGACGGCCTATCGCCGACCGGCCGAGAACGACGCCCAAGCGGCCCGCGTGGCCACCAGCCGGGATGTCCAACTGTGCGATATCGAGAAGAGGCTGCCGCTTCGCGTGTTGACCGATGACGCGTTTCGCCAATGGCAAACACATGGCTACGTCGTTGTTCGTCAGGCGATATTGCCCGAACAGGTCGCGGCAACAGTCGACTTCCTCTGGGAATTCATGGAGATGGATCCCAATGAGCCGGCCAGCTGGGACCGACCGCAGGCCCGCGAAATCCGCATGGCCGAACTCAACAATGCCGGCATGGTCGAGGCCTATAACCACCCAACCCTGTGGGCTAACCGACAAAGCCAGCGCATCTACGACGCCTTTGTCGATATCTGGGACCGCGAGGATTTGTGGGTCACCATCGACCGGGCCAACCTGAACACGCCCAATCGTGGCGCACGTCCTTTTGATGGTTTCATCCATTGGGATTGCGACACAACGCTCGATCCGCCGCCCATAAACGCCCAGGGTGTCTTGTCCCTGGTCGATACCGATGAGGACGTCGGTGGCTTTCAGTGCGTGCCGGAAATCTTCGCGGAATTTGATGCTTGGAAAGTCTCCCAGCCCCCCGATCGCAACGGGTGGCGGCCCGATTTGGGTTCGCTGGCACCAACCTTCATCCCGCTCAAAGCCGGCGATTTGTTGATTTGGAACAGCCTTCTGGCCCACGGAATCCGCGCCAACCGCTCAGATCGTCCCCGTATCGCCCAATATATCGCCATGACTCCAGCGGACGAGGACAACTCTGAACTGCGCGATTGGCGCATCCGATCCTGGCGCGACAGGATTACCCCACAGGGAGATGCATTTCCGGGTGATCCCAGGCACTGGGAACAGACCCGTTACCAAACGGCCGCCCTGACACCGCTCGGCGAAAAACTGCTGGGCCTCACAAGCTGGCAAACGACTGACTGACGATGACCAAACCGACTGTTATCTGCGATCCCTGGCCCCGCAGCCTGGATTTGATGTTCACGCCTGAAGATCGGGCCAAGCTCGAAGAGATGGTAACCCTCGTCACCACCGATGAGCGTCACATGCCTGACGCGATGGTCGACGAGCACCTCCCGAATGCGGCCTTCCTGATGGGCACGACAGCGATGCCGTGGGAGCGGTTGGAGCGGGCGAAAAACCTAAAGGCGATCCTGAATGTCGAAGGCAACTTCCTCGACAATGTCGACTACGAATACTGTTTTCGCGAGGGCATCCACGTTCTGGCCATCAGCCCCGTCTTTGCCGAAGTCGTCGCGGAGATGACGCTTGGCATGGCCATTTCGCTGGGACGCGGCATTCACACCGCCGATCGGGACTTTCACGAAGGTCGAGAAGAATGGGGGCTGGCGAGCAATCTCGACACCACCCTGCTTCACCGCGCGCCGATCGGTTTCATCGGGTTCGGCGACCTGGCCAAGGCTTTCCTGCCACTGATCCGCCCGTTCGGCGGCCAGATCACGGTCTACGACCCGTGGCTGCCCGATTGGATGATTGAACAGGCTGGCTGCAAGGCGGCAGGGTTAGACGACGTCCTGGCGACGTCCCGTTATCTGTTCATCTTCGCCACGATCACGGCGGACAACGAAGGCTTTCTGGGCGCTGCGGAATTCGCCCGCATGCCCAAGGGCGCGAACATGATTCTGGTCAGCCGGGCGGCAATCGTCGATTTCGAAGCCCTTATGGACTCCGTGGCGTCTGGCCACATTCGAGTGGCGACAGATGTCCTGCCAGAGGAACCCCTCCCGGCCAATCACCGGGTTAGAGGATTGGACGGGTTCTTGCTTTCGGCTCACCGGGCCGGCGCCATCGACGATGTCTTCAAGCAGATCGGCCCAATGTTGCTGGGTGACATGGACCTGATGCTGCGCGGACTGCCCCCCGTTGGCCTAAAACGGGCCCAACGGGAGACAGTCAGCCAGCTTCGGTCAAAGGCCGTCGAGGAATCCTAGGCCGCGTCTGCGTACTCGGCCCCGGTCTTCGCCCCCGTGATATAGGCGACGACATCCTGGCCGTCCGTATCCTCTTTGTTGAGGTTGGCGCAGATCCGGCCCCGGCGAAACACGACGATCCGGTCAACCAGATCGAATACCTGCCGCATATTGTGGCTGATCAGGATCAGCGGTTCGCCCGCCTCCTTCAGCGTACGGACGATGTTCTCGACCTGGGCCGTTTCCTGAACGCCAAGGGCCGCCGTCGGCTCGTCCATGATGGTCAGTTTTGAATGGAACGTTGCCGTTCGGGCGATCGCCACACATTGCCGCTGGCCACCTGACATGTTGCGGATGGTATTCTTGATATTCGGGATCTTGACGGCCGTCTTTTCGAGGCCCGCCAAGGTCGCTTCCCGCATCGCTTTGTAATCGAGGATCGAGAAAGGTCCTAAATTGACCTTGATCTTCTCCCGACCCAGGAAAAGGTTATCCGGCACGTCCAGATCGTCTGCCAAGGCAAGCGTCTGAAAAACGGTTTCAATCCCCGCCTCGCGAGCGTCGAGCGGTCCGGCGAAATTCACCGACTGACCATCGAAAATGATGTCGCCCCGGGTGCGTTGTTCGACGCCGGTGATCTGACGGACGAAGGTCGACTTCCCTGCCCCGTTGTCCCCCATGATCGCGACATGCTCGCCCTTACGCAGCGTGAAGTTCGCCCCCTCGAGGGCGTGGACCCCGCCGTAATGCTTGGTGAGGTCCTTCGTTTCCAGAATGATGTCACTCATATCCACACTCTCCCTCACGCTTTCGTCGCGGCGCGCTGTTGACGCCACTGGTCGAGCACCACGGCTGCAACGATGATCATGCCTTTGACCATCTCCTGGTAGAAGGCATCCAACCTCAAGAAGGTGAAGCCCGAGATGATTACGCCGAAGATCAGGGCACCCAGCACGGTGCCAATAATGGACCCGCGACCACCCGAGAGCGAAACGCCACCAATGACGGCCATGGCGATGGCATCCAGCTCATAGACGAGCCCCATGCCAGACTGGGCCGTCAGGTTCTTGGAACTGAGCACGATCGCAGCAAAAGACGCGAGCGCGCCGGCGATCGTATAGACCAGCACCTTATGCCGCGCGACGTTGATGCCGGACATCCGGGCCGCGTCCTCATTCGAACCGATGGCGTAGGTGTGCTTGCCATACACTGTGTAGCGCAGGACCAGGTGGAACAGGATTGCCAACAGAACAAACCAGATCACCGGCCACATGCCGGAACCGATCCAGGCAAAGCTGTCCGTCGGGAAGGAAATGGGATTGCCCTTGGACCACCACTTGGCGACGCCACGGGCGGAAACCATCATGCCCAGGGTCGCGATAAAGGGCGGGATTTTGGTGTAGGCGATCAGCACCCCATTGATGCAGCCAGCGACAACACCACAGAGCAGACCGACGATGATCGGTACGATGACAGGTAGGTCCAAAAAGGCCGGACCAAAGATTGCCTTCGGATTGGGATTACCGTTGACCAGGCTTACCTGCGCGAAGCTCATCGCAATCATGGCCGTCGCGCCGACGACTGAGCCGGAACTCAGATCGATACCGCCTGATATGATGACTTGAGTGACGCCGATGGCGATGATGCCAATGATCGCGACCTGGAGAATGATGATCTTCAGGCGCTGTTCATTGAAGATACTGTCGAACCGGTCACGGCTGTCGAACAGAAAGCTCTGCCCCATGATCAGGGCGCCGAGGCCTTCGAAAATCAAAATGATAAGGATCAGGGCCCCGAGAACGTTCATCTCGTTGGGCCACGCCCGTTTGGACTTGTCGAACGTCAGGCCACCGACGCCGTGCGTTGCTTCCGCCATTTATTCTATCCCCCTCCTCGTGCCATCCGCGCATCTTTGGGCTGGGTACGGATCACGGGACGCCACCCACCGGCGGCGTCCCGGATCAAACTACGCTAGCCTTGGTTAGTTGCGGGCCAGGAAGTCGCCGACATTGTCCGGCGTGACGAGCTGGAACGGAATGTAGACCTTCTGATCCACATCTTCTCCAGCCACCAGTGCCAGCGCCGCGTCGACCGATCCCGCACCTTGACCATGCGCGTCCTGGAATACCGTTACGTCCAGATCACCGCTCTGCATGGACAGTAGCGCGTCTTGGGTGGCATCCACGCCCGTCACGACAACATCTTCCATGCTGATACCCGACGCCTTCAGGGCCTGGATTGCGCCAATGGCCATCTCGTCGTTGTTGGCAAACACAACGTCGAAATCCTCACCTGATGACAACCAGTTGGTCATCAGATCCTGCGCCTGGTCACGCGACCATTCGGCCGTCTGCTTGTCGATCAAGGTGATGAAGTTGCACATGTCCATGCCAATGACGTCTTCGACGTCTTTGGACCGCTGGATGGCCGCCTGGTTCGACAGCTGACCCATCAGCATGTAGCCGCGCGCGCCACCAGCCTTGCCGGCCGCCCGAAGCAGTTTGCAGGCCTCGAAAGCGGCAAGCGTGCCGGACTCAATCTCATTCGATGCCACAAAAGCCTGGTTGTCGGGCAACGTGTCCACGTTGACCGGCTCCCGGTTTACATAGACGAGCGGCACACCGGCGCTCTGCGCGGCCGCCGACATCGCTTCGGTGGCCGATGTGTCGACCGCGTTCACGATGATCGCGTCAACGCCAGACGCGATGAAGTTGTTGATCTGGTCGAGCTGCTTGGCAACGTCGTCCGTCGCGTCTTCGACCTGAAGGCTCACGCCATCGAGACCTTCCGCATACTCGACCATACCGTTGCGCATGACGGTCAGGAAGTTGTCGTCAAACCGAGCAATTGACGCACCAATTTCCTGGGCTACAGCCGAGGTGGACATGACGGTCATTAGCCCCGCGGCTACAAGCGTTTTCCTCATTACACTCCTCCGATTGTCGTAGGTGTCCGGCCCACCCAATTTTTGTTGCGCCGGATGCCCGCGGCGCGGACAGGATCCCTTGTCTGAAGGGGCGTCATGCCGCCTTCCGAGCGAGATGGGACTCAATGAAATCGATAGATTGCCGCAACGCCGTCTTAGGATCGTTCAGCGCATGAACTTCTGGCGCGAAAGCTTCGAACGAAGCCGGCCCGGCGAAACCTTGATTCAGCAGCTCGGCAAGCTGGCCTAAGTTGTCCAAACGGTCTCCAGGTCCGACCAACCCCCGATGGGCGTCACTCATTTCATCTGAACTTGGCGCAGGATCCACGACGCCGGAGATATGGACAATGCCCGTATGGTTGGCAAAGAACGCCGTCTCGCCCGCTATGAAATGGTGGAACGTGTCGTGGATGACGCGGAAATGATCGGCGGCAGACAGTCCTTCAATCGCATCGACGGCTTCTTCCTTGTAGCGCAGCGAGCAAGTTCCAAAGCCCAATGGCTCAATCAGGCCGATAACGCGGTGCTCTTCCAATAGGGGTTTCAGATTGCGCAACGCGACGCGCAAATTCGCCTGCCGCTCGCCGTTTCCGCAACCGGTTCCATCGTTGACTGGGATAAGACAGACGGCTGACGCGCCACAGGCGGCAGAGAGTTTGATGAGCGACTCCGCCGATGATGACGTCTCCTCGGACCACCTGTTGAAGCCCTTCACTTCCGCCAGCGCTAACAACTCCATGCTGCGGTCCTCGGCTTCTGCCTTTGCCTCCTCGGCAGTCAAACCTTGAAAAAGTGGCTGATATAGGTCGTTTCTGAGCTCTACGCCGACGCAGCCCAAGTCGGAGGCTAAGCTCAGCAAGTCGCTGAAAGCCAAGTCCGGAACGGTCATGTGATTCAGCGCTAGCGGTAGCTTTTGCGTGCGCGCAATCATCGGCCAGCTTCCTCCCGGGCGCGCAATGGATTACTTCAACGCGCGCATTTCTTTGTCACAAAGAATGATCCGGAAGAACCGGGCGGGTCAATCTGCAACCGGTTTCAATCACTCTCATCCCTGCAAGATATTCAATTTCTGAATGAAAGTATTCCCTCAAAAGCTCTCTTGAGAGTACAGAGCGGGCGACAGAAAATGCTGACTTGGCCGTAACGCCGTCCCGGTCCCGACAGACTGGACCATCATTGAAATCAGATCCTTGCAAAGATCAGCCAATGGTGTGGCTTTCACCAATGTGACAAATCTCTCCTGCAATGCTGCGCGGGACTCTTCCGTAAGCTCGTTCACGACCACGGAAAGCGCATCCGGTTGGCTTACCTCGCGGATTGCCTCAATCGCCCCTTCCATCCCGCCGCCGGCAACATAAAACCCGCGCAAGTCTGGATGCCGGGCGAGAAGATCGAGAGTCGCTTCATAAGTTACTTGGCGCGTTTCAAGGTTTACGAGTGTATCTAAGATACTAAATTGCGGAGCCAACTCTCTGAAATAGCTTCTATAACCCGTTTCTCTCAGAGCGTGTCCATGCCACCGGTGTCCCCCCACGAAAATGGCAACCTTGCCCGGTTTGGCCGTTTTCGAGATGAGCCAGGCGGCGACTCTGCCAACTTTAATGTTGTTCAAACCGACATAGCTTTCCCGGACACCCTGGGCAAAGTCGGACAGCAATGAAAATGTCGGAATACCATTGGCCCGAAGGGTAGAAACCGCGTCGGTGATATCATGATGGTCGACACTGGTTGCGGCGATCGCCTGAGCCTTCGAGCCCAATTTTGACAGTAAGTCGGCAAATTCCGATGGAGACTGGCCACTCGCAAACTCGATATGAGCGTGCCCGCGAATACCGGGAGCAAGTCGAACGGCTTCTCTGATTTCCGCGGCAAACGACTGATAGAAAGCCTGACTTTGCTTCGTAAGGACAAATCCGAGGTGCAGTTCCGGAAGATCCGCTTGCATGCGTTGTTTGATCACGCTGGCGGCGTGATAGTCGATCCGGTGGGCCGCCTCGTAAACACGCTTGGCCGTCTCTTCTCGCACCGGGTGACGTCCGTTTAGGACACGGTCAACGGTTGCGACACTCACCCCAGCCTCACGAGCAACGTCAGAAATCGTCGGGCGGTTTCCCATGGGCGCTACAATGATAGTTTTCTATCATTGCTACCATGACGGCTATGAAACTGAATGCAAGAACCTTTCAAATGGCACTTGAGGCCCTCTTTGGTAGACGGCCGCGTCAGAAGCAAAGAAAAGTCAAGAATTCTGCTGTGTAGCTAGACGTTGCTGACGATTTGCCGGATTGGAACCGATTTCAAAATCAACCGACCATGGATGCTCTTGCAAGATCTTCAATGCGTCCGCTTGCGGGCTGCCTGAGCCGTTACTTCGTCCGCAAACCGCTCAGCCGACCAGTCCTCATCTAAGGCTTCGCGCAAAATATCCTGCTGGCTGGGCGGAGCCATGCCGCCGAGCGGCGAATCCAGGTCCAAATTGACCGGAAAGGCATAGCCTTCAGCACAGGCATTGATCACGCAGTCCAAACCAATCGGGTCGATCTCACGCTTTTTCTTCATCTCGGAAAGCGCCGGATAGATCGCCAGGCACATGCGTGTGCGATCCAGCAGCTCGGTGGATCGCCCATAGCCGGATCCGATCTGCATCAAGTTGGCAAAGCGATGAATGTCGGTTGACGTGTTTTCACCGGCGGCGTGGAAGACAGCCGGATTGAAAAACAAGGCATCCCCTTTCTTCAGCTCTAGTTGAACGAAATGTTCTTCGAAGTAAGCCCGGAACGCAGGCAACAGCGTTGCGACATACCCGGGAAGATATGTTTGTGAATAGGGCAGTAATTTCGTTGGTCCCGATGCGGTCGGCATATCCATATGCGCGACCGCGCCTTGCAAGGTGAGAGCCGCCGAAACGGCATGCGCTGTGGCAGGATAGTTTGCTAGATCCTCGGCCGTCTGAAACCCCATGTGATAATCGCGGTGGCAAGTTTGGGCAGGTGCACCAGGCCTTACGACATTGACTTGCGTGGTAATCTGATAGCGAGGACCGAGCCAGGATTTACTGACTAGATCGACAACGGGATTGGCGTTGTACCGAACGAACAGCTCCGGCGATGCCATGCACAGTTTTTCATGGGCATTCCAAAGGCGACTGTTGGCCCCCGCCGGCGCGAAATGGTCACCGCCGCGGGAACGATCGGCCTCCTCGCGTTCGAGAATATCGACTAGCACAGCCTTGACCTGATCTAGAACTGAAGGGTCTGGATAGGCGTTCTTGAACGCGACGATTCCGGGACCATCGCCCAGCACGTAGTTCCATTCAGCCATAAGATGCCTGGCCGCCACGTGATCACCAGCCGCGTGCCTGACTTTCTTACCGTCGTAGAAGGGCACGCGGTCGATAATCTCGTCAGCGAGCGGTACCGACTGGGAATCTGTTGCACGCTCAACGGTCTCTATGAACTCATCCAGCCGGCAATCTTCCGGCGTAAACCACGTACTTCTTCCCGAATACCGTCCCACAGCCGCCCCCTTGGTTGCGGACAACGAATGCCGACTGAATATCAATGATTGCAACCGTTTGCAAAATAATGTGCAATTGGTTCAATTCAGATGCCGTCCGTTTGCAACTCGGCAGACGGAAGTGAACAGTCACAAAGATTGGATGTGAGACGTGGCGATTACGTTGCGGGAGGTTGCTGAGCGGGCTGGCGTGTCACGGTCTGCCGTTTCCCGGACATTTACGGAAGGCGCAAGCGTCTCGGCCAAAACCCGCCAGAAGGTGATGAAAGCCGCTGGCGAACTCGGCTATAGACCGTCGCTGATCGCCCGAAGCTTGGCGACCAAACGCACAAAACTGATCGGGTTGATCGCGAACAACTTCCAAAATCCGATCTTCTTGGAAGTCTTCGATCTGTTCACCAGCGAGTTGCAAAAGCGCGGTTACCGACCCCTGCTGGTGAACCTGACCAACGAGACCGAACCGGAGAAATCCGTTGAACTTCTCCATCAATACAATGTCGATGCCGTCATCGTCGCGACGTCGACCCTGCCGGTAAAGTTCGCCAGCGAGTTTCGCAAAGCGGGCATTCCCGTAATCCACACGTTTGGCAAGTACGATACCTCGGAACGGGTGCACATCGTCGGGATCGATAATTTCCGATGTGGTGCCATGGCGGCGGATACGTTCGTAGCGCGGGGATACCGCTCTGTGGCTGTCCTTGGGGGGCCAATCTCAGCAACGTCGACACGCGATAGGGTTGAGGGGTTTCTTTCAGCCGCTCAGCGCCACGAGTTAGATGTCGCCGAGGTTCGTTATGCGGACAACTACACTTATCGGGCCGGCCAGGAGGCCATGCTTCCCTTGCTCGCGATGGACAAGATCGAAGCGGTCTTTTGTGGCGATGACATAATCTGCATGGGCGCCATCGATGCCGCTCGAGGGAAGGGCCTTTCCATTCCGAACGACCTTGGCTTTCTTGGGTTCAACGACATGGCCATGTCGGGTTGGGATGGGTATGACCTGACAACTGTTGGCCAACCAATTCGCGACATCATTTTGAGTTCTGTCGAGTTGGCCGCTGCGATCGTCAACGATCCCAAGCGAAGCGCTGAAATCAGGCTGTTTCCCTGCACGATTGTCGAACGAGGGACCCTACGGCCCCTGCCGACCTAAGGCGACGGCTGGACCTCTGTCCAGGCCCCCCGCTCCTTAGCAGATCTAGCAGCAGCCTCGACAACGGCGACGGTATGGTGACCATCGATAGCGTTCGGATAGTGACTGTGCAGGGGCTCGAGTTGAGCGCCGGACTTCTGAGCCGCGATTGCGGCCGCCAAATCCACGTATAAATTCGCAAAAGCCAGCGGCATCCCCTCCGCATGGCCGATGGTCACCCGCGACGCGGCATCGGCTTCCGGCGACAGCCCCCCTGCCCCACGCTCGATGACTTCCGTGCGTCCGTTCAACGGTGTCCAAAACAGCTGATTGGGCCACTCCTGCGCCCAGCGCAGCCCGCCCTTCTCGCCAAAGACCTGCAGAGTCAGACCGTGCATCCGGCCGACCGCGATGGCGCTCGTCCACAGACGACAGACGGCACCGCCGTTCATCCGGATGTTGATCATGGCATCGTCTTCCAACGCCCGACCGTCGATGCAGGAGACAAAATCCGCCGACACGTCCGTAGCTCGCTGCCCGGCAACGAAGCAGGCCATGTGAAACGCGTGAATGCCGGCATCGGCGAAGACAGCCGAAACGCCGGCCTGGGCCGGGTCATAGCGCCAACGCAGCCGCGGGTTGTCGGCATCTGACTCATCGGCGTGAAATCCATGGGCGAACTCGGCCTTGATCAGGCGCACGCGCCCCAGATCGCCCCGCGCGACCATGGCCCGCATGTGGCGGACCAGGGCGTAGCCGCTATAGCCGAAATTCACCGCGCAAATCCGCCCCGCCTGTTTGGCAACAGCGACGATCTCGCGCCCCTCCTCCGCGGTGGTGGTCATCGGCTTTTCGCACAGCACGTTGAAGCCGGCTTCAAGGAAGGCTTTGGTGATTTCGAAGTGCGAGCTGTTCGGCGTCGCCACGGTAACGAGATCGACGCGGTCATCGCGCGCGCGTTCACCAGTCAACATCTCCCGCCAATCGCCATAGGCACGACCGGGTGTGATACCCAGGTGCTCGGCAAACGCGCGACCTTTGTCGGGATCGATATCCAGCGCCCCGGCCGCAAGGGTGAACAGCCCGTCCAGCCCTGCTCCGATGCGGTGGGCTGGGCCGATCTGGCTGCCCTCGCCCCCGCCGATCAATCCCCAATTCAATCGTGCCACAGCGGTCGTCCCGTCAGTCAAATCCAATGGAGGTCAGGTAGTCGCGGTTTTCCGTGGCGTCTTTGATCGGCGACGTCGCGCCTTGGGGGTCGCAATCCTGCTCGACCGTGCACCAGCCATCGAACCCGCGATCCAACAGCAGCTGCCGCACAGCCGGAAAATCCGCTTCGCCCTTGCCGAGCGTACAGAAGATCCCGTCGGCACACGCTTCATAAAAATCGGTACGATTGACAATCACCGTCGCTTTCACGGCCGTGTCGGTGTCCTTGAAATGAACGTAGGAGACGCGGTCCATGTGGCGGGTCATGAACGCGACGGGATCGAAGCCGGCGTAGTGGGCGTGGCCGGTGTCGATGCAGATCTTCAGCACGTCGGAATCGATCTCCGCCAGCAGCCGCTCAACCTCGTCCTCGAAATCGCAGAATCCGGCGGCGTGGGGATGGATTGCGGGCGTCAGCCCGAACTCCTCATGGCCCAGCTTGGCAACGTCGCGGATGCGGCCGACGAAGGCGGTCCAGTCGGCGGAGTCCAGCTGCACCGCTTCGGCCGGGCGGCCTGCCGTCGGCGCTCGGGCGGGAGCAATCGAGTCTATGAGAACGAAGTGATCCGCGCCGTGGGCCTTCAGCGCCTTGGCGGTGCGGCGGGCGCCGTCGAGGACGTCGTCCCATTCGGCCGGGTCGTGGAAAGGGCGGTAGACGACGCCGCCAATCAGCTCGAGTTGGTGCTCGTCCAGGGCGTCGCGCAGCTCGGCCGGGTCCTCGGGCATGTAGCCGACGGGGCCCAGCTCGATGCCGCCATAGCCGGCCTGGCGGCACTCGCGCAGGACATCACGCCAGGGCGGGTTGCGGGGGTCGTCCGCGAACTCGACGCCCCAGGAACAGGGCGCGTTTCCAATGCGAATGGGCATGCGGGCTGGCTCCCGTAAATAACGGTCGAATATCGGTCGCAAAGCTAGGTTGCAACCGGTTGCAATTGGTTTATGATGCATGCTTTGAGGTGGGTCAATGCCGATTTCCAAGGCGCCCTATGTTTTTCCTCGGTTTGAGCGTGTGGGGATGAGATGAGCGACAAGCAAGGCACGGTGCGGCTGACGATGGCCCAGGCGCTGGTGCGGCACCTGGCAAACCAGTTTATCGAGATCGACGGCGAACGCACCCGGCTGTGCGCCGGCGGGTTCGGCATCTTCGGCCATGGCAACGTCACCTGCCTAGGCGAGGCGCTGTACCGCCACCGCGAGGAGCTGCCCCTGTGGCGCGGGCAGAACGAGCAGTCCATGGCTATGGCGGCCATCGGCTATGCCAAACAGCGGCTGCGCCAGCGCTTCATGTTCGCCACGGCCTCCGCCGGGCCGGGCACGACCAACATGCTGACCTCGGCCGGCATCGCCCACACCAACCGGCTGCCGGTGCTGTTCCTGTGCGGCGATACCTATGTCACCCGCCTGCCCGATCCGGTGCTGCAACAGGTCGAGCATTTCGGCGACCCGTCCATTTCGGTCAACGACGCCTTCAAATCGGTGACGCGGTACTGGGACCGGATCACCCACCCGGCCCAGATCATCCAATCCCTGCCGACGGCCATCGCCACCATGCTGGACCCGGCCGATTGCGGCCCGGCCTTTCTGGGCCTGCCGCAGGATGTCCAGGGCTGGGCCTATGACTATCCCATCTCCTTCTTCGAGGAGCGGGTCCACCGCATCCGCCGGCAAGCGCCGGATTTGAACGAAATCAACGCCGCCGCCGAGCTGCTGAGATCGGCCGAACGGCCGCTGATCATCGCGGGCGGCGGGGTGCAGTATTCCGGCGCGGTCAAGGATCTGACCGAGTTTGCCGAGCAACACAAAATCCCGGTCGTCGAGACCATCGCCGGCCGGGCCAACCTGCTGGCCGACAACCCGCTGAATTGCGGGCCGATTGGCGTGACGGGCTCGAATTCGGCCAACAACCTGGCGGACAAGGCCGACGTCATCCTGGCCATCGGCACGCGCCTACAGGATTTCACCACGGGGTCCTGGACGGCGTTCGACCCTGAAGCCCGGCTCATCTCCGTCAATGTCGGGCGGTTCGACGCGGGCAAGCACCTGTCGCTGCCGGTCGTGGGCGATGCGAAACTGGCCGTCGGCTTCCTGGAACGCGCGCTGGGCGATTTCACCGCCCCCGCCGCCTGGCTGGAAACGGTGGCGTCGGAACGGGCGGCTTGGTCAAGCTATGTCAGCGAGAATGTTAGCCCGGTGACCCAGCAAGGCTCGAACCGGCCCATGTCCTATGCCCAGGTCATCGGCGCGGTGAACGAGCTGTGCGAGGCGAACGACCGGGTGGTGACGGCGGCCGGCGGGCTGCCGGCGGAAGTAACGGCCAATTGGCAGACGAAATCGGTGGGATCGGTCGATGTGGAGTTCGGCTTTTCCTGCATGGGGTACGAGATCGCCGGCGGCTGGGGCGCCCGCATGGGCCAACTGGAAACGCACCCGGACAACGATACCATCGTGTTTGTCGGCGATGGGTCCTATCTGCTGCTGAATTCCGACATCTATTCCTCGGTCCTAAGCGGCAAAAAGCTGATCATCGTGGTCTGCGACAATGGCGGGTTCGCGGTGATCAACAAGCTGCAGAACAACACGGGCAATGAGTCGTTCAATAACCTGATCGAGCATTGCAACCTGGCCGTCGAACCGTTTGCGGTGGATTTCGAGGGGCATGCCCGCGCTATGGGCGCGACGGCGGAGACGGTGCATTCCATTGGCGATCTGAAGGAGGCCTTCGACCGCGCGAAGGCGGCCGACCGCACCTATGTCATCTCGCTGAAGGTCGATGCCTATGAAGGCTGGACCAATGAGGGCCACACCTGGTGGGAATGCGGCACGCCCGAGGTTTCCGAAAGCGAAAAGGTGCGGACGGCCCATAAGGATTGGGAAGACGGCCGCAAGAGGCAACGCGTCGGCGTGTGACCATGCTGGAGCCCCTGCGCAAGAACAGTTTTCTGGTGCTCGGCCGGGCCGGCATGGATTTGTATGCCGACCCGCCGGGAGCCCAGGCCCAACATGCGGATAAGTTCTTCGCCAGTTTGGGGGGGTCGGCCGGCAACACGGCGGCGGGGATCGCCAAGCTGGGCGGCCATGCCGCCCTGATCTCGGCCGTGTCGGAGGATTCCGTCGGGCGATTCACGCTGAACGAGCTGGGTAAGTACGGCGTTGCGACCGATCATGTGCGGCAGGTGGGGGGCGAGCTGAGAACGTCGCTGGCCGTGGTCGAAACGCGGCTGGAGGATTTCCAGTCGGTTATCTATCGCAACAACGCGGCCGATTTCGCCATTGTCGAACCACAGATCGAGCAGATCGACTGGTCGCGCTTTGGCGGGCTGATTATCAGCGGCACCGCGCTGGCGGCGGAACCGTCGTGCCAATCCACGCTGATGGCCATCGAAAAGGCCGGGAATGCCGGTTTGACGACCATCCTGGATGTCGATTACCGGCCCTACTCCTGGCCCTCGGCCGCCGCCGCGACGGCTGTGTGCGGCAAGGCCGCCTCGCTGTGCAGCGTGCTGGTGGGCAATGACGAGGAGTTCGACGTCCTGGCCGGGTCGATTGGCGAGGGCGAGGCCTATGCCAGGCAGGCGGTCGAGAGTTCGGCCCAGGTCGCAATCTATAAGCGCGGGCAGCATGGCTCCCGCACCTACACACGGGACGGGGCCTTCGATGTCGGCGTCTTTGCGACCAAGGCGCTGAAGCCGGTCGGGGCCGGCGATGCCTTTATGGCGGCCCTGGTCACCTCCATCGCCAAGGGCCGCAGCCTGGAGGATGCCGTCGTGCGCGGCTCAGCCGCCGCCTCCATCACCGTGTCCGGCATCGGCTGCGCCCCGGCCATGCCGACCGAAGACGCGCTTACCGACTTCATCGCGACCCACCCATCCCCGGCCCGGCCGGAAAGGATCGAGCATGCACATACCGCCGTTTGAGAACCGGAACGCCGCCATCATCGATGTCGAAGATGGGCGCGTGCCGCACAACTACTTCAACATCGTCAAGCTGAAGAACGGCCAGGCGTTCGATTACACTGTGCCCGGCTATGAGACCTGTGTGGTGCCGGCAACCGGGTCGGTCGACGTGTCGGTCGAGGGCGTGTCCTTTGCCGGGATCGGGGAGCGCGGCACGGATGTGTGGGACGGCGAGCCGGAGGGGGTTTACGTGCCGTCGGGCGCGAAGGCCGAGCTGGCCTGTGTGAGCGATGAGGCTGAGGTGTTTATCGCCGGGGCCAAGTTCGACGAGACGCTGGAACCCTTTGCCGTGCGCAAGGACGAACTGGATCTGATTCAGTACGGATCCGACGACACCAAGACGCACCGAAAGATCAAACACATCCTGGGCACCAAATATGCCGACAAGGTGGGGCGGCTGCTGGTTTCCGAGCTGTTTACCGTGGGCCAGGGCGGCTGGTCGGGCTTTCCGCCGCACAAGCACGATACGGACCAGCTGCCGGACGAAAGCCACCATGACGAAACTTATAATTTCCGGTTTCGGCCCAACCACGGGTTCGGCATGCAGCTGGTGCAGCGCGAGGATGGCAAGGTGGGCGATGCCTATCACATCGTGGATGGCTCCACGATCGTGCTGGAAAAAGGCTATCACCCCTGCGTCGTCGCGCCGGGGTACGAGATGTACTACTTCACCATCCTGGGCGGCTATGCCCAGCGGCCGCTGGTGCAGTTTTTCCAACCCGCCCATGCCTGGCAGGTTGAAACCATCCCCGGCATCAAGGACATGATCGCCAAGTTCAAATGACGGCCGCGACCCTAAGCGAGGTCCTGCAACCGGCCATGCGCGATGGCTATGCCATCGCGGGGCTGGTGGTGCTGGGCTGGGAAGACGCGGTCGGCTTTGTCCAGGCGGCGGAAGAGACCGGCATCCCGATCATCCTGCAAGCCGGCCCGGCCTGCCGGAAGCACACGCCCGTTCCGGTGATCGGCAAGATGCTGCGGTATCTGGCCGACCAGGCCAGCGTGCCCGTGGTGTGCCACCTGGACCATGGCTACACGGTGGATGAGTGCGCCGAGGGGCTGGATCACGGGTTTACCTCGGTGATGATCGATGGGTCCAAGCTGCCGATTGAGGAAAACATTGCGCTGACGGCCAAGGTGGTCGAGCGGGCGAAATCGGCCGGGGTCTCGGTTGAGGGCGAGGTTGGGTTCGTCGGCTATGCCGAGGGGGCCAGATCGCAGACGACATCGCCGGATGAGGCGGCGCTGTTCGACCGGGAAAGCGGGGCTGACGCGCTGGCGGTTTCGGTCGGGAATATGCATTTACAGACGGAGAAATCGGCCGGGATTGATTTTGAGGCGGTGAAGGCGATTGAAGCGGTGACCACCCTGCCCCTGGTTTTGCATGGTGGGAGCGGGATTCCGACGGAGGTTCGTCAGCGGCTTGCGGCGGAAAGCCGGGTTTGTAAGTTTAACATTGGGACTGAGTTGCGTGTGGCTTTTGGGGCGGCGTTGCGGCGCTCGCTGGATGACCAGCCGGATGCGTTTGATCGCATTGCGCTGTTGAAGCCAACCGTAAGTGATGCTGATAAGGCAACACGGTCGGTCATTACAGCGCTGCGATGAAAGTAAGTCGTTGTGCTGCTGTCGTAAGTTAACTGGTTCGACACCCAAGTCGTGATCTTGAGTGTGAGAGCTAACGGCGACAAAGTGCGGCAAGCCGACTTTCGCCGCGGTTGCGAGCAATGACCGGAATGCGGGCAAAGCTGGCTTTAGGTTAATTGCAAGTCCACATCTGAAACCAGACATTTGAAATAATTAAGGGAATTCTGACTTCTGCCCATTTCGGCCATGGGGTTACTCTTTGGCATTAACCAATGTGTTCTTGCCGAACACTTCAAAACCAATTCCATAATGAACAGGTTATGCGAATCCAGATTAGGTTGGCAAGGCATAGGCAGATATGGTTTCTAAACAACGCGAAAGTTTCTTCGGTGTATTCGAGACTTTGTGAATTCCGATCTATCGCACATGTTAAAATTCTGGCTATACTCTGGTAGGGAGAGTTTGCGAGAGGGTGAGATCCTACCCTAAGAGGAACTACCCCTTCAACACTGCCCAGCTTTGGGAAGCTTCGATTGTGACACAACAAACGCCACTGACGACACGCGTGTCGCAAACCTCCGTTTAAGGTGATATGCCCGCTTATCGGAAAGAAGAGGGAATACCTATCGGCACCGTAGACGTAGCAAAATTAAGGCAGTTCACTTAATAAGCTTATGATTTTTCCTCTATTTTTTTAGAAAGATATCTCCAGTATTCTGGATCGACAGGTAAGGCTGGTCTGTTTCTATTGATTATCCAATTTGTTGCCGCCGAAAACATTGTCAGAACCCGCCAAACAAAATCGCTTTCATCTTCCCCATCGCAGGGCACAGGGCCATATGCTTTTTGTATCACATACATATCATCTGATAGAGCTACATCAAAACCCTCATCATCTGGGTTTATAATACATGTATTCCGATTTTCAGGTAGAGAATCTAAACTATAGAACGTAGTTTCCAACCACCGAAACCCTTCTTTTTCATTTTTTCTCGCAAACATTAGCGTTGATTCCCAACTGTACTTTACTCCGCGAGGACCGCGCCTATCAGAACTATGCACTTTAATACTATATGATGAAAATGATACGACGTCCCATCCTGATCTCTCCAAAGGCATGACAGGGAACGTTTCATCACTGAATATTGCTGGTTTACTGCGGTGATCTACTCTTCTTGCGTCTGGAAATTCTATAATTCCATCTCCAGCTTTTAATCCAACACCTCTGTAGGGCAATGTATCAAAATTTCTACGAATATCGTCAAAAATTCTATTCCTGATAGTATCTATTTCAATACATGCCTCTTCATGTATTTTCTTTCTATCTTCATATTCACTAATCATCTCTATATGAGATGCTTCCCGAGAGGCATTCTCTTCGGCAACTCTTGCCGCAGCCAACGGTAAAACTGGATTGACTATCTTTTGTTCAGAAACGAGAAAATTTTGACAATCGCTTAGTGTTGGTCTGGCGGCAGGTCTTTTCCGAAGCATCCTAGAGATAAAAGCTGAAGCCGATTTATCCTCACTATTGAGGCGATTTGGAACAAGTCCGATATGCGCTTCGCGTAAATTATCTTCCCCGTAGAAAGGCGGCTGACCATTCAATAATGAATACCAAATACATCCTAAAGCATAAATATCTGTTGCGTGAGTTGGCGATTCTCCAAGCCACTGCTCCGGCGCTCCATAGTTTGGCGTCAAACATCCCTTTAAGGTTTGAAGAGATGTACTTTCTTCAACAAATTTTGCGATTCCGAAATCAGCAATCATCCAAATTCCGTTCAAACTTAGAATATTTGATGGCTTCAAATCCCTATGTATAATCTCAGGAACTGATGAAAGACCATCAACAATATTCTCAATTATTACTCTTGTTTCTTCGTGCCCAATTCGAACTTCATCGTCTATATATTCTTGCAGTGAGCGCTCACAGACGGGCATCACTATAAAATAGTGATTGGACTTTCTATCTAGTCCAAAATCTAATACTGGAACAATGTGCTTGAATTTATTCTCTAGTAAAAATTCGCCTATCCGCAATTCCCTATCCGAGGCGCTATCTGCACTTAGATGCAGTCGCTTTATCGCCACAGCCCCTTCTTTTCCAAAACCATTGAATACTGATCCAAAACCACCAGGCTGTCCTATAGCGTCGCCTTCATCGTACTGCCATTCACCGTTAGTTAGCTGTATTCTATCCATTATGCGCCAAAGTCCCTGCCTCTAATTTCAAAACTCGGATTTCGAAACGTTACCGGCATTTGATGAATATGGTGGGCTGGTACAAAAGTCATGATTTTTGTACCATACACTCGCTGTCCGTAAAAACACTGGCTTGGCCGTTGCTTAAGTCCGGTGCAGAATATCGGAAATTGACACGAGACTGAATAAATAGTTATGAAATTCAATGACTGATTGAGCCTCGCAAGCAGCCGTTCCGATATGCCCACCAACGACTTGATTGGGCTCTAAGCGGGCTTTCGCCGGACAGATAGCAAACGGCAGCAATGGGCCGATCTGTGCGGTTGAGATACATTTTTCGACTGCTTTCCGAAGCAATGGCTAAGTGCGTTGCGTTAAAAACAACGCGACCACGGCTGCGATGCATTGAACGCCTGCGAAGAGCAATGCCAGAATCTCAACCATGGAAAGCCGAGATTCAGAGGCTATCTGCGCCGCGACTGTGTCGCGATATCGCTGCACTTCATCTCGGATACCGTCAACTGCATTTTGAAGGTGCCGGATTTCCGCTAACCGTATTTGATCTGTTATCTTGTCAACCGCCCGAGTTGCGTCGATTAAAGCGAAGATTGCTGCATTCTGATCGCCATCGTTCATCTCCAGCACCGTGTAAAATTCATTCTGAAGGGCCGACATCACCGCATTGCTATCCTCGCCGAATTGGATAGCTCGGTCGATCAGGTCAATTCCTGTCAGAGGAAGCTCCGGCACCTCAAACTCCGGTACTTCTATTTCTGGTGCTTCGGGAATGCCTTGTACAATTCTCTGACCCTGTTCCTCTGTATCAATGTAGGCCATCAAAATCAGCGCCAGTGTAACAACAGAGAACCCAATGAAAATTATCCGGAACAATGACATGAATATATTCCCGTCAATCCAAAACTGGTAAATGTAAAGATCTTGCAACAAAAACCGAGACGATCTAGAATAGAACAGCTCCGTTGTTCCAGCTAAATCTCCGGATTAAGCTAATCCTGGTCTCGGCCTTTGACCACAGTGAAATCCGCGAGGGAGTTTGGCGAGCAAATAAAGACGCTGCGCCTGTACTACTTCCACGGGGTGTGTGGCTACGTGTATTTGCGACCAACGTCTGGAACAACGAGCCACCTGGCGGCATCGATGACCACTATCGGATGGCAGCTAAGTGCGGAAAGTGCATAGCGGATCAGTGTTAGTTGATTCCCAACCCCACTTTCACAGTCGCTAGGGCCACTACGGGCCTAACACGATTGGCCTACCCGCTATCCGGCTAGTGAACGCTGAGCATTCGCTATCCTGTAAAGGAGCTTTCCAAAGTCACTTTCGTCGTTTGGCAGCTGCTCCGCTCTCATACGATAGTGATGGAGCGGCTTTTCGAGGATGCTCGCTAACGTTCCTGCGCACTCAAGCTCCCCCACCACCGACTTGATCTTGCTGTTGTCGAACACGGCCGTGTTGGCCTTGTCGCTGAGCAGCCGGCTTTCCCAGTCTAGACGGAAGCGGATGAGGGTGTCCGTGACTTGGTGGACAATGTTCGCCTTGACCTCAAGGTCTCGGCTACACCGTTTTCAATCAGCCCGTGCGGTACGGGCGTCCAACGGCCCGGTTACCAGGGGCCACCGTCTGTTACCGTTCGAGCGGTTAGGTGAGTGGCCGGCCGAGTGAGCTCGCCAGTCAAACCGACACACGGCATCGACGCTGTGACCGTTCGCTGATATCAACGGGCTGATGGATGTACTAGGACAAGCACCGGGTCGATCTCGTTCAGATCGACGGCAAAACAGGGCGGGCTCTTTGTGGGGCTCAAAGGCAAAAATGCATAAGTGGCTGCTGACGGGACTGGTTGTCCTCCTTCTCAACTTCTCGGTTTTCGCGCAGAGCCAACCCGAGATGCCGGATTTGAGCGCGGCGCTGACCGAGGCTGAGTTTCAGGCCATGCTGGGGCGGCTCAGCGATGAGCAGGTGCGGGATATTCTGATTGCCGAGTTTGCGGCACGGCGCGCTGAGGACCCCGCGTCGGGCGGCGGGTTGCTGGCCAACGCCCAGACCATCGGCGACACGTTCAGCGCCAACGCCCGGGACCTGCTGGCCCATTGGCCGGAGATCGGCCAGGCATTTGCCGCCGTCGGAACGCGGTTGGCCGCGGCGGGCGGGTTTGGGCTGGCGTTGCTGGCCCTGCTGGTCAGTCTGGCCGTCGGGTTTGTCGTGCGCTTTTTCTGGCGGCGCAAGGCCGCTCAACGGCAGCTGGCCCTGGCCGAGCGCAATGTGGGCATCGGCTCGTACGGGTCGCTGGCGACCATCGGGGATGCGGCGCTGTTTCTGCTGATCGACCTGTCCAGCGTGGTGGCCTTCGCGGTTTCGGCGATGGCGACCCTGTATCTGCTGTTTCACAACGCCGATATCAGGATCTTTGCCTCCAGCTACATCGCCGTTGTCAGCATCGTGCTGGTCGTCTGGTCGTTTCTGGAGCTGATGTTTCCGCGCAACTGGCCGGTCTATCGCCTGGTCGCCATCGACGATAAAGCGACGCGCGTCTTGTATCTGCTGGTCCTCGGCACCTCCGGATTGTGGGCCGTCGAAGCGAACACCACCGATCTGATGGCGCGCTTCGGGGCGCCGGGACGGACGCCGGATCTGGTCAGCCTGCTGTTCAGTTTCGTCTGGATCGCGATTGCGCTGAGCGGGGTCTATTTGCTGCATCGGGCGACCTCCACCCTACTGCCAAGCCGGGAGGAGAAAGGCTTTGCCAGCGCGGTCACCCGAAATTGGGCCTTGCTGATGGGCATCGCCACGGTGGCAACCTGGCTGCTGTTCGCCGGCGGCGGGATGGTGAGCGGTGCGGTCGATGAGATCGCCGCGATGAACCTGAAGATGACGCTGATTCTGATGGGGTTATGGATGGGGTACCGGATCCTGGTGCACTACCTGCGTGCCCAGGATTTGGATAGCGCCATCGAAGCGGCCATCCGGCGCACGGCGCGGGCCATCCTGGTCGCCGCGGGCGTGCTGATCACCCTGGGGATCTGGGGGCTGGACCCTGCGACGCTGGAGGCTGGCGGGTCGGCCGAACGCTGGGTCCTGACGGCTGTGAACGTCGCGCTGACCGCGCTGATCGGCTGGGCGATCTGGGATTTCGTGCGGACGCTGATCGATATGCGCATTGCCGCCGAACAACCGGCCCAGGGCGACGATGAAGGCGCCGAGGGCGAAGGCGGTCTGGGCGCCAGCCGGACGGCGACGCTGCTGCCGCTGTTGCGGTCCTTCGCGCTGGCCGCCATCGGGCTGACCTGCCTGTTCGCCGCCCTGACCAGCCTGGGGGTGAATGTCGCGCCGCTGGTCGCCGGTGCCGGCGTGTTGGGCCTTGCCATCGGGTTTGGCGCCCAGACGCTGGTGAAGGACATCGTGTCGGGTGTCTTTTTCCTGATCGACGATGCGTTCCGGCGCGGCGAGTACATCGATCTGGGAAGCGTCAAGGGAACCGTCGAGCGGATTTCGGTGCGCAGCCTGCAATTGCGCCATCATCTCGGCGCCGTGCATACGATTCCGTTCGGCGATATCGCGGCGCTGACCAACTATTCGCGCGACTGGGTGATCATGAAGCTGCCGCTGCGGCTGACCTTCGACACCGACCCGCAGATGGTGAAAAAGATCGTGAAGCGGATCGGCGCCGAACTGATGGAGGATGAGGTCGTCGGTCCCGGTCTGATGCAGCCGCCGAAGTCCCAAGGCGTCATCCAGATGGAAGATTCCGCCATGATCCTGCGGGTCAAGTTCATGGCCATTCCCGGCAAACAGTTCGCCATTCGGCGTGAACTGCTGCACCGCATCCGCGCGGCCTTCGAGGAGGCCGGGATCCGGTTTGCCAACCGGGAGGTCACGGTCCGCGTCAATGAGGATGCGAGCCCGAGCGAACGCACCGAAGCCATCGGAGCCGCGGCCTCACGCACCGTGGAGGCGGAACAGGCCGCGACTTAGATCGCGAGTGACCGCTGGGCGCTGGCTATCTCGTCCAGGAGAGTGCCGAGCTCGGCAGTTTCGCTCGTTTGGCGCTGCGCCCGGTTGCGGTAGTGGCGCAGCGGGTCTTCGAGGATCTCAGCCAGCGTTTCCGCGCAGGCAAACTCCCCCGCCACCGATTTGATCTTGCTGTTGTCGAACACGGCCGTGTTGACCTTGTCGCCGAGCAGCGGGCCCTCCCAGTCGGGGCGGAAGCGGATGAGTGTATCGGTGGGGACATGGACAATCTCCGCCTTGGTGCCCAGGGCCTCGGCTAGGCCGTGGTAGATCGCATCCCAGGTGAAGGCGGTGTCGGCGGTCAGGTGGAAAGCTTGGCGAACGGCGCCCGATTTGCCGAACAACCAGACAAAAGGTGGAGCGAAATCCTCAACACGCGTCAGGGTCCACAGGCTGGTGCCGTCGCCAGGGACGATGACGGGCCGGCCGGCTAACAGACGCTCGGCGGCCAAGTCGTGCTCCCCCAGGGCCGTGGGCAGGCGGGTGCGGACCGTGTGGCTGGGGCGGACGATAGTCCAGGGCAAATCGGACTGGGACGTCAGGACCGATTCCGCCGCGGCCTTTAGGCGGCTGTATTCCCAAAAGGGATTCTCGAGCGGTACATCCTCGGTGATCGGGCAGGCCTTGATCGGCTTTTGATAGGCCGAGGCGGTCGAGATGAAGATGTACTGATCGGTGTGACCGGCGAAGGTTTCGATATCACGTCGGACGTCCTGCGGGGTGAAAGCGATGAACTGGCAGACAGTGTCCCAACCTGTGTGGGCGGCTGAGCGGTAGGCCTCTTGGTCTGACAGATCGCCCACCAGTTGGGTGACGCCTTCGGGCAGGGTGGCGGTCGATTGGCCGCGGTTGAAAACCGTTACGGCGTGGCCTTGCGCGACGGCGGCCTGTACGCAGGTCAGCGAGATCTGGCCCGTGCCGCCGATGAACAGGACCTTGAGAGGCATGATCTGATGTCCGGCTTGAGGTCTGGAACAGGACGGGTAACCGGCGCGGCCGCCGTCCCCTCCCCGCCCGCGTGTGCGGTTAGCTAACGCGCGACCTTAGCATTGGCCCGTCGGCGGGTCGATGCAGGCGATGGTGCCGGTAACGCCACTGTCCGGGCGGCTTTTTTGAGCAGTTGGCGAGAGCGGACGAACCTGGTTCGAACGGCAGGCAGCAGAATAGTCACCGTCGTACCATGATCGACCTTACTGGCGATCTGCAAGGTTCCGCCATGCAGCTCAATGAGCTGTTTGCTGAGGGCCAGGCCGAGGCCAGAGCCTTCCGAAGTGCGTCGGACGAAGGAATCCTTGATCTGGCCGAAGGCTTCGAAGGCGCGAGGGATCTGGTCTTCGGGGATGCCGATGCCGGTATCGGAGACTGAGATGGCGACCTCGTCGCGCGCAAGTTCGAGGGTGACGCGTGTCTGCCCGCCGGCCGGGGTGAACTTGACCGCGTTGGACAGCAGGTTGAGCAGGATCTGTTTGATCTTGCGTTCGTCGGCGACAATGGCGGTGTCGGACAGGTTGTTGGCGAAACTCAGGGTGATGTCGGCCTCGTTGGCCTTGGGTTCGAGGGAGGCGAGGACGTGGCGGCAGATATCGGCCGGGTCGAACTCGGACTCCTCCAGCTCCAGCCGGCCGGCCTCGACCTTGGACAGGTCGAGCAGGTCATTGATCAGCTCCAGCAGGTGGGAACCGGCGCTCTGGATGTTGTTGGCGTAAGCCTTGTAACCGGGGTGGCCGAGCTCGCCGAACAACTCCAGGCCGATCATCTCCGAAAAGCCTATGATGGAGTTCAGCGGTGTGCGCAGCTCGTGGCTCATGTTGGCCAGGAAGCGGGATTTGGCCTGGCTGGATTCTTCGGCGGTCTGTTTGGCCTGCTGCAGCGCTTGCTCCGCCAGTTTTCGATCAGTGATGTCGCGCAGGGTGACGATGTGAGCCCGCTCGCCCTCCCACAGGGTGCGCATGAAGCGGGCCGAGAGGGTCAGGCGGCGGCGGTCACGGGCGGTGAAATCGATCTCGATTTCGTCGGTTGCACCGATGGGGACGCCCAGATTGCTGCCGACCAGCTCATCAGCGCGCTGTTGCAGCAGCTTTTCGGCAGCAGGATTAGCGAAACGCACCCTGCCCTCGTCGGTGACGATAACCAGGGCATCGGCATTGTCGGTGATCAGGCTTTGGAAGCGCATGTTGGTGCGCTCCAGCTCGCTGAGATGATCGACCAGCCGGTTATGCAGGATCTGGCGCTCGATGGCATAGCGCACGCAGCGGCCCAGATCCTCCCGCCCGAGATCGGCGGTGCAGAGATATTCCTGGGCGCCCAGGGCGAGGATGTCGCGGGCGATTGTTTGCTCCGGCGCGTCGGAGATTACGATGACCGGAGTCGGAGCCAGGGTTTCAATCGCCGCGCGGATCGGCTGCAAGTCGCCGAGGGCTTCTTGCCGCTCCAGTTCCAGGACAACGGCCGCGGTGCCGGTCTGCTCGATCAGCGCAGAGGCCGCGGCAATCTCGGCGGTGAAATGGCATTGGACGGAGAGCTGACGGCTAGCGGCGAGAAGCTGTCGGACTTTCTCGCGGATGGCAGGGCGCGATGAGACGACCACAACGCCGAAGCTGCCGCGGGAGTCCGCTTGGCATGCCGGTGTCAATGGGCCGATCTGGCGCTCGGAAACCTGGTTGCGCACGGTTACGTCCTTGCCCCTGCGAGTTCCTCAGCCGGGTCGGCGTGAGATGGCAACTCGCATTACAGGCAGCACACGGTTCAACACGTAAACAACCGGTTAACGGTTAACCATATGTGAAGCCTGGCTTTTCCTGGCGCACCGTTAGCGCGAAAATTTCAATCGGAGGGTTCGGTCAGCCGCCGTTGACGACATACAGCGGATGGGCCTGGTCGGATCGCAGGACTCGGTTAGAGGGGAATGTTAGGCAAATTTTCGTACCGCGGCCGACGGCACTGTCGATCCCTATGCTGCCGCCATGCCGCTCGATCAGTTGCCGTGCGATCGGCAGGTTAAGGGAGACATCGCCGCACCCGTCGATGCAGTAGGGATCGTCAAGACGGGCGAAGGCATCGAAGATTAGCGGGACATCCTCGGCGGGAATGCCGGCGCCATCATCTTCGACCGCAATCATCTGACCACCGCCGGCGACCGGGTTCGATGCGATGCGGATTTCGCCCTTGCCGTCCGCCAATTCCATGGCGTTTTGCAGGACGCGGCGCAGGCCCTGTTCAAGGTATTCGGGGTCGCCCCAGACTGTCACGTCATCGGGGCCGATGGAGGTCGTGATACGGCAACCGGCCGATGCGGCCGCCGGGCTAAGCTCGTTGATCAGGGACGCGACGATGGTGCCGTAATCCACCCGCTGTTCGCAGAGATCCAGCTTGCCGGCCTCGGCCTTGGACAGGAAGAGCAGGTCGTTCAAAAGGTCCAGCAGCGTGGCGCCGGCCGACTTGATGTGGGTGAGATAATCTTCATAGCGCGGATCGCCGACCGGGCCGTGAACGCCCAGCAGCAATAGGTCGGCAAAGCCGATGACGGCGTTCAAGGGCGTGCGCAGCTCATGGCCGACATTGGCCAAAAACTCCGATTTTAATTTTGCGGCCTGCCGAGCGGCTTCCTCGGCCAGTTTGAGATTTTCCTCATTCTCACGCTTGGCGGTGATGTCGCGCATGGTGGCGATATAGGCGGGGTTGCCGTCCCATTTGGTCTTCATCGCCCGAATGTCGGCGACAAGGCTCGTCTGTCCTGGGAGGACGATATCGACTTCAGAGGTCTTGTTGCCCTCGATTGGTAGGCCAAAGGGCGTGCCGACGAAATCCTCGGTATCCTTGGCCAGCAGGCGGCAGGCAGCAGGGTTAGCGTAACAGACGATCCCTTCCTCATCGACGACGACCATGGCATCGGCATTGTCGTCGACAACGCTACGACACCGGCGGCGGACACTGTCGATCGTCCGGATCTTGCCTTCGATGCTGGCGTGAAGCCGATGGCGTTCGCGGGCGTAGCGGATGATCCGCTGAATGTTTTCCTGCTCCAGCCGGCGGGAATCGACAATGTCCTGAACGCCGTAATGGAGCGCCTCGATGGCGAGCGGCTCGTCATCGGGATCGCACAGGGCGATGACCGGAACATCGAGGGCCTGCTGCATCAGAAGGATGATCGTATCTGCGCCCCGACAATCAGCAAGATTGGGATTGACGAGGACGGCGTCGAACTCGTCGCGCGCTAAGCAGACGAGCGCCGCGGCGAGTGAATCCACATGGATAACGAAGGTACGGTCGCCCTCAGCACATTCAATTTGTGCTTGAGCCAGAGCGGCTTGTTCGATGTTCGACTCAATAAGGAGAACGGTGTTTGCATCGGCAAATTCGAAATCGGCATCATGGCCAGCCGGCGCCGTAGCCGGGAACAACAAACCTTCAGGCATACTCTGGGCAACTCCAAAATTCTCATCTTTCGCTGGCCGGTGTTTCAGTCCGGCACCAGATCAGTTGCGCTGCCACGCAGTGAGATTGCCCATGGTCGAATGGTTTGGTTAAAGGAGGGTAACCAACGCCGGCCGTTAAGATTCTTTTCGTAGTCGTTAACGCCGGGCGCCTATTGCCGCACTTGTGTGGTGCTAGCTCTCGAACATGCGTTCGATTCTCTCGATTTCGTCCATGGATTGGCTTTGCGGATGCCCTGCCAGAATGCCGGTCACATTTCGGAAGGTCTTTGTCAGATGCATGCCGGCACTGTCGATCGTGAATTCGCGAATGCCTTTGTCGTGGGTCGAACCCCGCATTTTTAGGACTGCGATGGCCCTGCGAATTTCCCCGAACATCTCAACATAGCGCAAAAGGATGATCGAATCCGTGATGGTCGAAATATGCCCCTCGGTGATCGACGTACCGCCCGTGATGGCGGGAGTCGTCGAGGTAAACAGTCCGGCCGTTTCACGTTCCTTGATTGTCGCGGTCAAGCCGATGACGAATTCCCGATAGCCCTTGATGGTCGAAACACGTTCCAGCGCGGAAAGACTGTCGACCGCGACCCGCTGGGGTTTGAATTCGTCCAGCGCAACTTTGATCCGGATCAGATGATCCTCAAGGCTCATGACCTCCGGATAACAGCAATCGATTTTGAGCAGACCCTTTTCTTCCATGCTGGCGAAATCCACCCCCCAGCCCTGGGCGTTGCGGATAAGCTGGCCGCGGCTTTCCTCGAATGCCAGTAGAAGGCACCGTTCATCATTGGCCGTGCCACCTTCCAGGAATTCCGTGACCATCAAAGTCTTGCCGGTACCCGTCGCACCTGAAACGAGAATGACGGAATCCCGGAAGAACCCGCCACCGCACATTTCGTCTAATTCGGTGACCCCTGATGGAATGCGGGTGGAGGAGGATCGTTGAGTCAGCTCAATGGCCGATAGCGGGATAACCTCGATCCCATGTTCGGGCACGATGGTGAAGGGAAATTCGCCTTTGCCATGGCCGGTCCCGCGAAACTTGAGGATCTCGACCGTTCGGCGGCGTTTTTCATCTTCCAACACGTTGCGCATGATAACGACACCATCCGAGACGAATTCTTCGACACCGTACCGGGCGATCCCGCCGTAATCGGCGTTTCGCTCGGCCGTCATAACGGTCGTGACGCCCAGTCCCCTTAAGACCTCGCTTAAGCGAAGCAGTTCAGTGCGCACGGTGTGAGCGTCGGGAAGCTGGGTAAAAATGGGCCCGATTGAATCGACCGCCACCCTGGTCGCGCCGACCTTCTTGATGGCGTGCTCTACCCTGGCCAGAAGGGCGCCCAGATCGTAGGTGCCCGCGACGACCATTTCCGCGCCAAACTGTGGGGCGGCATCAACGAATGCCCAATCATTGCTCTGTTCGTGTTTGGCAATATCCCAGCCGAACGAGGCCATGTTGCGCCGTATTTCAGCGGGTGACTCTTCGAAGGTTACGAAGACACCTTTTTCACCAAACTGCTCAATTCCGCTAATCAGGAACTGACTGGCAAATATCGTTTTGGCGCTGCCTGACGTGCCGGAAACGAGCGTGGTGCGACCGCTTGGGATTCCCCCCTGGGCGACTTGGTCGAACCCTGGGATACCAGTCGGACGTTTGTCGACGCGTTGAAGTGTGGATTCCATCGGCCAAGCCCGTTTTTGAGTTTAACTGTGCGCCAAAATATCGAGACCCAGAAGCACCTTTTCGGAGTCGCTCAAATCCCCGATGATCCGGCGGATCGGTGGCGGTAGGGACTTGATTACCGTGGGCGTGGCCAGAATCTTCTCATCTTCAGCCAGTTGTGGATTTTCCAACACATCGATGATCTGCAGATCATAGGCACTGCCCAACTGTTCATCGCAGATCTGTTGGAGCGTTTTGATTGCCCGCTCGGAACGGGGTGTTTTGCCCGTGACATAGAGCTTCAACACGGTGGATGCTGGGCGGGTCGATGTCATGATTCCGGTGTGTCCTGTTTCAGTTCACCCGACCGAGAAGGGTACGGAATGGGGCCCATGAACGCGCGGTAGTACGATGCGAGATGTCCAAGGACTTCGATCAGCAACAACCGGGCTTCTTCGGTTATCGCGTGACGCGCCCTGTTGCTCGAGCTTGCCGCCGCCCGCTTGATTGCTTCGACGTGGATTTTGACGACATCTCGCGGTTCGGCCCGAAGCGCGCCCAATCTCTGTGCAGCGTTTTGGACGCGGCTGTGATGGTCGCTGCCACCGCGAAACGTCCTTTCTTCGATCGACGACTCGATCAGACTAGCATATTCGACGACAACCAAGTCCCAGAGGTCCGGACTGGCCTTTTCAAGGGATTGCTCTCCATAGCTTGCGGCCGTTGCATGAACGGTCGGTGGATTGGCGAGCCGCTCCATGGCTCGCCATTCTCGCTCACGCTGCGCGTCAAGCCGCGCTTCTTCCAACGCTCGCCACAGGCTGCGCCGCTCGATGGAATATCGTAAGGCGCGGCCCAGGATCTCGCCGTTGATCGTGCCCTTCACCAAATAGTCTTCCGCGCCGGACTGAAAGGCCGTGCTGATGACGGCTTCATCTTTTTCTCCGGTTAGGACGACGATCGGACAGTTTGGCGCGACATCGCGCAGGGTCTTGATCGATTCCGGACTGTCTGCATCCGGGAGGTTTGGATCCAGCAAGATCGTGTCAAAATTGTCGGACTTGAGATACTCGACCCCCGTCGCAAGGTCGGCCGCGTCAACCAGGACGACTTTGCCATCATATTCCTGGGACAGCAGTTCATGCACCAGACGCACATCGCCCGGGTTGTCTTCAATGAACAGCACCTTGGGGCTGGCGTTGGACATGCAGTGGTTGCTTAAGGTAGTGCGAGAGAAGATTCAGCTGATCGTTAGTCTCTTAAACCATTGTCGGTTTTGGCGCACGAAATCAATATGATCGGCCTTCCGGTTCACCTCATCATCGGCCGTGCTGGACCGGCTGTCCGCCCTAACTGGGAAGCGTGAAGTAAAAGGTCGACCCCTGACCTAGCTCAGAATCCACCCAAATTCTGCCGCCCCGGTTTTCGATAATCTTCCGGCAAATCGCCAAGCCTAGACCGCTGCCGCTTTCGTCCTGCTGGGGGTTCACGCGTCGAAACATGTCGAAAACACGGTTGGCGTGCTTGGGATTGATTCCTTTTCCATTATCAGACACGGCAAAGCGAACCATGGATCCTTCCGCCGTGGCATCCATCTTGATTTCCAACGGCGCCTCTGCCCGGAATTTGATCGCGTTACCGAGCAGATTTTGAAAGACCTGGATGAGCTGAGAGTGATCGACTCTCACGTCTGGCAAGTCGGCTTGCGATACATTTGCGCCGGCATCTTGCAACGCGATCGATAGGTTCTTAAGTGCGATGCCGACGGCTTGGTTGGTGTCGGTTTTGCCCGGATCTTTGTCCACCATGCCGACCTTCGACAGGGTGAGCAGATCGTCCATCATCAGCTTCATTCGCTGGGCGCCGTCGGTGGCGAAGCCGATCAGTTCCCGCCCATCCTTGCCGATGGCATCGCCATAGCGCCGCTCAATCAAGTCCAGAAAGCTCGACACCATGCGCAGCGGTTCCCCCAAATCGTGCGACGCGACGGAGGCGAACTGCTCCAGCTCTCGGTTGGACCGCTTAAGTTCCGCATTGGCGTTGGCGAGTTTGAGTTCGGTTGCTTTTCTGTCCGATATGTCCTGCGCCACCGAGAACATATTGATCAGCCGGCCCCCTTCATCGAAAACCGGGGAGATGCGCAGGTCGATCCAGTATTCCTCGCCTGATCTGGTATAGTTTACGATCTCGACTTGAACGTATTCCCGACGCCTCAGCGCTTCACGGATCTTGAGAATAGTGGCGGGATCGGTGTTTGGACCTTGCAGGATGCTGCCCGGTTCTCTTCCTCTCACTTCCTCGATCGTGTAGCCGGTGTAGCGCTGAAAATAGTCGTTCACCCAGACGATTTTCTTGTTCGGGTCCGTCACGATGGAAAAGTTTGTCGTCAGAGAGGCCACATAGGCCGGAATTCTGAGTTTCTCCAGCTCTTGGGAAAGGCGCTGGTTCTCCTGCCTTTGCGCCTGAAGCAGGGCAGACAGCTCTTCGGATGAGTGAGCGCTTTCAGACATTGCCCTGCCTTGTGTTCGTTCGACACCGCAGAAGCCGTCCGACGGCCGGCTAGACACGTTCGAGAAAACCGGCAGTGGGGATCAGAAGCGACGATAGAGTTCGAACGACAGTCGAACCTCTCACTAAACACTCGGGTCGCCAATTGCTTGGATTTGGCGGACAGGGAGGGATTCGAACCCTCGGTACGCCTTTACAACGTACGGCGGTTTAGCAAACCGCTGGTTTAAGCCACTCACCCACCTGTCCGTGGCAATCGGGAATGCTTCGCTTTCCAATCTGGCCGCCTCAGCGCATACGGGAAAGGGCGGCGGATTGTCAACACCGTCGGCGCATGTCGATTTACCGTCCGGGCTTAGAATTTGTTAACCACGATCGTTCGACCATCAAACCGTTCACTGGTCGAGGCTGAAGGAGGTTCAAATGGCCCTTTCCAAACATTGCCGAGAAGCCCTTGCCGATCTGGTTCACAACAAACTTTCCTGTCTTCAAATTGTAGATCGGGAGGATCGGCGTGAAGCCGCCATCTTGAAAAAATGCCTGGTTGAACTGCAGGCGGAAAACCCGGCCGCAATCGCCCATTCCTCGGTCAGCGCACGGTCCGTGACGCACGCCGCCTGAGCCGGGCGGTAGAGGGTCCTTAGCTGACCTAACCTGCCCTATTCTCAGTGTATTTAGACCCGGCGGATTTAGTCTCGGCGGATTTAGTCTCGGCGGGGGGCCTGCATCCCGCGCTGGACAGCTTCACGGCTGCCAACGGCTTCCAGCCACCGCTTCGCTGAGGGGAAGGACGAGAGGTCCGTTTCCAGCAGCATTTTCGAGGCTGTGATCCACGGAAACGTGGCCATATCGGCGATCGAATAGTCGCCGGCCAGATATTCCGTTTGTCCCAGACGGCGGTCGAGGACGCCCAGCAGCCGCTCCGCCTCGGTGCGGTACCGCTTGATCGCGTAGTCGATCCTCTCGGGCGCGGATTTAGAGAAATGGTAGAGTTGGCCCATCATCGGGCCGACCGTCGTGATCTGAATGAACAGCCATTGCTCGACAATCGACCGTTCAATCTCCCCCTCCGGCAGAAACTGGCCCGTTTTGCGTGCCAGGTACAAAAGGATGGCGCCGGATTCGAAGACGGTGAAGGGTTCGCCGATGGGGCCGTCGGGATCGACGATCACTGGGACCTTGCTGTTGGGATTCAGCGCGACGAAGGACGGTTCGAACTGTTCGCCTTTGGATAGGTCGACCAGCTTAACGTTGTAGGGTAGCCCCATCTCCTCAAGCGCGATGGAGATCTTGCGCCCGTTGGGTGTCGGCCACGTATAGAAGTCAATCATTGCGCCAGGCCCTGTCGATCGATTTTCATCGCCGGCCGTTCAGCTCGCCAGCGCTTGGTCCAGATCTTCGATCAAATCGTCGACGGCTTCCAGTCCTATTGAAAGCCGGAGGAGATCGTCCGGTACTTCCGTGTCGGGGGATTCGACCGTGTGGCGGTGTTCGATCAGGCTTTCGACACCGCCGAGGGACGTAGCGCGGTGGAAATGCTTGAGCTTGACGATCATCGCCAGGGCCGCGTCCGCCCCGCCCTTCATCCGAAAGGACATCATGCCGCCATAGCCGCCCTTCATCTGGCGGCTGGCGACGGCGTGGCCCGGATCATTCTCCAGGCCCGGATAGCAGACCTGGGCGATGGCAGGGTGGTGTTCGAAGTGGCGGGCGATGGCCATGGCGTTCGAGCAGCTCCGCTCAACCCGAACAAACAAGGTTCGCATACCGCGCCCGAGAAGCCAGGCCTCGAAGGGTCCGACGATATAGCCTGCCAGGTAGCGCAGTTTGTAGATCCGTTCCCACAGCGCGTCTTCTTTGGCCGTGATGATGGCCCCGGCCACCACGTCGGAATGGCCGTTGAGGTATTTGGTGGCCGAGTGCAGGACCAGGTCGGCGCCCAGCTCGATGGGGCGGGTCAAAACCGGTGTGGCTGAGGTGCTGTCGACGGCCAGGACCGCGCCTGCCTCTCGGGCCAGTTCGGCGGCCAATGCGATGTCGGTGACGCTCCAAAGCGGGTTGGACGGGGTTTCGATGAAGATCAACTTTACGGGGCCGGACCGGACGGCTTGGGCCAGCGCATTGGCGTCCGAGGTGTCGACGAAATCGACGTGTAGGCCCCAGGGGATCGCGACCTCGCGGAGGAACTTTGGGGTTCCGAAATATTGCGACCTTGAGGCGACGATGCGGTCGCCAGGCCTCAACGCCTGGATGAGACAGGCGACGGCCGTCATGCCGGTTGAAAACAGCGCCGCCGCCGCACCGCCTTCCAGCTTGTTCAGGACAGCTTCGACCGGTTCGTAGGTCGGGTTCTCATCTCGCGAGTAGCCACGCCCACCGATCTGCTCGTAGTCGAGCCCGCGCGCATAGGTCGCCGAGGGGTAGATCGGCGGAATCACCGAGCCGCTGTTGGCATCCAGGAAATTGTCCAGCCGGGCGACGAGCGTTTCCGGCTGTGGCCGTTTTCCGGCCGACCTTTCGTCCGCCATCGCTCAGGCTTTTTCCGCCAGCTTGGCTTTCAGGATCTCGTTGACCTTGGCGGGGTTGGCCTTGCCCTGGGATTTCTTCATCACTTGGCCGACGAAGAAACCGAACAGCTTGTCCTTGCCGCCGAGATATTCGGCGACCTTGTCGGCATGTTCGGTCAGCACCTCGTCGATGGTGCCGGTGATGGCGCCCTCATCGGTGACCTGTTTGAGGCCTTTTTTCTCGACGATGTCGGCGGCGGAGTCGCCCGATTCCAGCATGTCGGCGAAGACGTCCTTTGCGATCCGGCCGGAGATCGTGGCGTCGGAAATCAGATCGACCAGGCCGCCGAGTTGGTCGGCGCTGATCGGGCTGTCGGAAATATCCTTGCCCGTTTTGTTGAGCACGCCCAGCAGTTCGGAAATCAGCCAGCTGGCCGACAGTTTTGGATCCCGGCCTTTGGCCACGACTTCGTAGAAGTCGGCGCGCGCCCGTTCGGCAACCAGAACGCCGGCGTCATAGGCGGACAGGCCGTACTGCTCCATGAAACGCTGTTTCTTGGGATCGGGCAGCTCAGGCAGCGTGACGCGGATCTGATCGACTTCTTCCTGGCGTAGTTCCAGAGGCAGCAGGTCGGGATCGGGGAAGTAGCGGTAATCGTGGGCTTCTTCCTTGTCGCGCATGGGGCGGGTTTCGCCCTTGTTGGGATCCCACAAGCGGGTGGCCTGGACGACCTCGCCGCCATCTTCCAGCAAGGCGACCTGGCGGGCGGCTTCGTATTCGATGGCCTGCTGAACGGCGCGGATCGAGTTGACGTTCTTGACTTCGTTGCGCGTGCCGAAGGCCTCGACACCGACGCGGCGGACGGAAACGTTCACATCGCAACGCATGGAGCCTTCCTCCATGTTGCCGTCGCAGGTGCCCAGATAGCGGACGATGGAGCGCAGTTTGCGCAAGTAAGCCGCCGCCTCCTCCGGCCCGCGCAGGTCGGGTTCGGAGACGATCTCCATTAGGCCCACGCCGGAACGGTTCAGATCGACATAAGTGTGTTCCGGGTGCTGGTCGTGCAGGCTTTTACCGGCATCCTGTTCCAGATGCAGCCGGGTGATGCCCACCGTGCGTGACACGCCGTCGGGCAGATCGATGATCATCTCGCCCTTGCCGACGATGGGGTCGAGATACTGGCTGATCTGATAGCCCTGAGGCAGGTCGGCGTAGAAGTAGTTCTTCCGGTCGAACACCGAATGCAGGTTGATCTGGGCGTTGAGACCCAGCCCGGTGCGGATGGCCTGCTCGACACAGGCGCGGTTGATCACCGGCAGCATGCCGGGCATGGCCGCGTCGACCAGGGAGACCTGGCTATTGGGTTCTGCCCCGAACGCCGTGGCGGCGCCGGAAAAGAGCTTGGCCTCGGAAATGATCTGGCAGTGGACTTCCAGACCGATGACCATTTCCCACTCGCCGGTGCGGCCTTTGACGATTGCCTGGCTGTCCATTTATGCGGCCTCCAATGCGGGGGAACCGTCGAAGGCGGCCGCCTCCTCCAGCACGCCGGCAACGCGGAACACCGTTTCCTCATCGAACGGCCGGCCGATCAGCTGCAAGCCCAACGGCAGACCATCGGACCCGAGTCCCGCCGGAACCGAAACGCCGGGGAGACCGGCCAGCGAGGCTGGGACGGTGAACACGTCGTTCAGATACATGGCCAGCGGATCGTCCGCCTTCTCGCCCAAGGCAAAGGCGGTGGACGGGGCCGTCGGCGTCAGGATTGCGTCGCAGCTTTCGAAGGCGGTCGTGAAATCATTGGCGATCAACGTCCGGACACGCTGGGCTTTTTTGTAATAGGCGTCGTAGTAGCCGGCGGAGAGGACATAGGTGCCGATCAGGATGCGGCGCTTGACCTCCGCCCCGAAGCCCTCGGCGCGGGTGTTTTCGTACATCTCGATCAGATCCTTGCCCGGCACGCGCAGGCCGTAACGGACGCCGTCATAGCGAGCCAGGTTCGAGGAGGCCTCGGCCGGGGCGATGATGTAGTAGGCCGGCAAGGCGTACTTCGTGTGAGGCAGGCTGATGTCGACGATCTCAGCCCCCGCATCCCGCAGCCAGGCGATGCCTTGCTGCCAGAGCCTATCGATATCGGCTGGCATGTTATCGACCCGATATTCACCCGGTACGCCAATGCGCATGCCGCGCACATCGCCGGTCAGGGCGGCGGCAAAGTCGGGGACCGGGCGGTCAACCGAGGTTGAATCTTTCGGATCGAACCCGACCATCGAGCCGAGCATGATCGCAGCATCTTTAACGGTCCGCGTCATCGGTCCGGCCTGGTCCAGCGAGGAGGCAAAGGCAACCAGGCCCCAGCGCGAGCAGCGGCCATAGGTCGGCTTGAATCCGACGATACCGCAGAAGCTGGCCGGCTGGCGGATCGATCCGCCGGTGTCCGTACCGGTGGCTGCCAGCACACTGGCGGCGGCCACGGCGGCCGCCGAGCCGCCCGAGGACCCGCCGGGAACCAGCTTGGCATTGTCGCCCCCTGCCCGCTTCCAAGGGTTGGTCACCGGGCCGAAATAGGAGGTGGTGTTGGCCGAGCCCATGGCGAACTCGTCCTGGTTGGTCTTGCCGACCATTACGGCCCCGTCCCGCCAGAGGTTGGCGGAAACGGTGCTTTCATAGCTGGGCACGAAGCCTTCCAGGATGTGGCTGGCCGTCGTCGTCTGGACGCCCTCGGTACAGAACAGGTCCTTGATGCCTAGCGGGATGCCATCCATGGGCTTGGCCTGTCCGGCCGAGCGGCGCTCGTCGGAGGCCTTCGCCATGTCCAACGCCTTGTCGGGGCACAGCGTGATGAAGCAGTTCATGCCTTCGGTCGCGCTGATGCGCGCCAGGCTGGCTTCAGTCAGCTCGACCGAGGTGAAATCGCCCTTGCCCAGCCCTTCGAGGGCTGAGGCGATGGTCAGGTGCGCGAAGTCGCGGGAAGAAAGGCTAGCCATTATTCGACCACCTTCGGCACAACGTAAAACCCGCTGACGGAATCCGGCGCGTTGCCGAGAACGGCCGGCGCGTTGCCGCCGTCAGACACTTCATCGGTGCGCTGACGCAGGCCAGCATGTTCGACACCGGTCATCGGCGGGACATTGTCGGTGTCCAGCTCGGACAATTGTTCGACCCAGCTCAAGATGGCGTTCAGCTCTTTGGCCATCGGCTCTAATTCTTCAGCCGGCATTTTGATCCGCGCCAGATGGGCAATCCGGGCGACGGTGGCATTGTCCAAGGACATGGGGTAGGTCTCTCCGCCCGGCGGGGGTGCGTTCGCCCTGCCGCCGGCCATTCACCAGTTAGATCGGGTTAATTCGACCCGATATACACAAGCATGATTATTCATCAACAGTAGTGTCGCCCATGCCCCTGTGCAATATGGCCGAACTAGCCACCGCGAGATCGCCCAAAGGGCGGATTATGGGCCTGGATCTGGGCACGAAGACCATCGGTCTTGCCGTGAGCGATGCCGCTTTGATGATCGCCTCGCCGATCACGACGATCGCGCGCACCGGTTTCGAGAGCGATGTGCGCCAACTTCGCCAGGAAATGGACGGGCGAGATATCGAAGCGCTGGTTTTGGGGTTACCCATGAATATGGATGGCAGCGAGGGGCCGCGTGCGGAGGCCACGCGCAAGTTCGCCGACCGACTGGCCGGTGAAATCGAGTTGCCTATCTCGTTCTGGGACGAGCGGTTGTCCACACGGGCGGTGGAACGGGCGATGATCGATGCGGATCTGAGCCGGGGGAAAAGAGCCAAGAAAGTGGATAGTGCGGCGGCGGCCTACATCCTTCAGGGGGCAATTGATTTCTTGCGCTCTGGCGGCGGTGCACAGGCGGGACTATAAGGAGCCCACGATGAGTCTCGCAGCGGTCGATACCCCATCCTTCGCCCATCATCATTTGTTGGGTATCGACCAGCTTTCTCCGAATGACATCAAGACGATCCTCGATAAGGCCGAGGCGTTTGCCGATCATTCAACCCCGCGCGACAAGTATCTTTCCCGCCTGCGTGGCCGCACCGTCATCAACCTGTTTTTCGAGAATTCGACCCGGACGCGCATGTCGTTCGAGCTGGCCGCCAGGCGGTTGGGTGCGGATGCGCTGAATATGACGGTCGATGGCAGTTCGATCAAAAAGGGCGAGACGGTTGTCGATACGGCCGCAACGCTGAACGCCATGCGGCCGGATGTGTTGGTCGTCCGCCATCAGGATGCGGGCACGGTCAAGCTTCTGGCCGATAAGGTTCATGCTGCGGTGATCAATGCCGGGGATGGCAGCCACGAACACCCGACCCAGGCGCTGTTGGATGCGTTGGCCATCCGGCGCCGAAAGGGGCGGTTGTCCGGCCTGACGGTGGCCATGTGCGGCGACATCAAGCACAGCCGGGTTGCCCGCTCAAACATCCTGCTGTTGACGACCATGGGCGCGCGGGTGCGTGTCGTCGGTCCACCGACCTTAGTTCCGTCAGCCGTCGAGCGTATGGGAGTGGAGCGGTTCACCGACATGACCAAGGCGCTTGAGGACGTGGACATCGTCATGATGCTGCGCCTGCAGAACGAGCGCATGCAGGGCACCCAGGTTCCTTCCGTGCGCGAGTATTTCCGTTTTTTCGGGCTGGATCGCACCAAGCTGGCGGCGGCCAAGGACGATGCCCTGATCATGCATCCGGGGCCGATGAACCGAGGCGTGGAGATAGACTCGTTGATCGCAGACGATATCGACCGGTCGCTTATCCTGGATCAGGTCGAGCTGGGCGTAGCCGTGCGCATGGCCTGCCTGGATTTGCTGACCCAAACGACTGGAGAAGAGGCGGCGTGAGTCAGGTTCTGGCTCGCCAAATCGGCTTTACCAATGCCCGTTTGATCGATCCCGCCAGCGGGCTGGACGAGCAAGGCAGCCTGTTGATCGAGGGCGACCAAATTGTCGATTTTGGCGCCCATGTGTTTGCGCATGGTTTGCCGGCCTTGGCTGATGTGATCGACTGCGAGGGCCATTGCCTTGTTCCGGGACTGGTGGATATGCGCGCCAGTATTGGCGAGCCGGGTGACGAGCATAAAGAAACCATCGAAAGTGCGGCCCAAGCGGCCATTGCGGGGGGCATCACAACCCTGATCTGTCTGCCTAACACCCAACCGCCGATCGATGACGTCCCCGCCATCGAGTTTGTGGCGCGGCGGGCCCGTGAGGCAAAGGGGGTGAAGATCCATCCCTACGCCTGCGCGACGCGCGGTGCCGAGGGCGAGAGGCTTACGGAAATGGGCCTTCTGGCCGATGCCGGCGCGGTCGCCTTCACAGATGGAGACCGGGCGGTCGCGAAATCGAGTGTCATGGCCCGCGCCCTGCAATATGCGGCCGGTTTCGACCGGGTGATCGTGCAGCACCCCGAGGACCCCACGTTGGCGGCCGGTGGGCATATGAACAATGGCGAGCTGGCATTTCGCCTGGGGCTGAGCGGTATTCCCAACGAGCGGAAGTGATCATCGTCGAGCGGGATCTTCGCCTGGTTGAGATGACGGGTGCCCGGTATCACGTGGCCCATGTCTCCACGGCGGCGGCCGTTGACGTGATCCGACGGGCCAAGACGCGCGGCCTGCCGGTGACCTGCGATACGGCACCACCCTACTTCCTGATGACCGAGACCGATGTGGGCGATTATCGCACCTACGCCAAGCTGTCCCCGCCGCTGCGTAGCGAGATGGACCGGAGGGCGATTGTCGAGGGTCTGGCGGACGGCACGATCGATGCCATCGCAAGCGATCATCGGCCGGAGGATCGCGATGCCAAACGGGTTCCGTTCGGCCAGGCTGCGCCGGGCATGGTTGGGCTGGAGACTCTGCTTCCGTTGGCCCTGTCGCCCTATCACCGGGGTGAGGTTGGCCTGATGGAGACGCTGGCGTGCTTGACGAGTGGCCCGGCCAGCATTCTCGGCCTGTCAGCGGGAAGGCTGGAAAAGGGAGCGGCGGCGGATCTGGCGCTGATCGATTTGGACCGACCCGGAAAGATCGATGCGGCGGCGTTTCGTAGTAAGTCGCGAAATACTCCCTTCGACGGACACCCGATTTCAGGCAAAGTAATCATGACGCTTATCGATGGGCGCGTCGTCCATCAAATAGAGACTTAGCATCATGGTTGAGCCCCTGGGTGGTATCGCGTTTGTGTGGCCCTACCCTGTTGCCCTATTGGTGGGTTACCTGTTCGGATCCCTGCCAACGGGGCTTTTCATCACTCGCTTTGCCGGCCTAGGGGACATTCGTGCCATCGGGTCTGGTAATATCGGGGCAACGAACGTCCTGCGCACGGGACGCAAGGATCTGGCGGCCCTTACGCTGCTGATCGACCTGCTAAAGGGCGCTTTGCCCGTTTGGCTGGCTTGGCGGTTAGGACAGGATATGGCTGTTCTGGCCGCGCTAGGCGCCGTTCTCGGCCATTGCTTTCCGGTTTGGCTTGGCTTCAAAGGCGGGAAGGCCGTAGCAACCGCAGCCGGCGCCATCATCCTGCTTAGCTGGCCGGTCGGATTGGCCACGTTTGCCGTCTGGCTGATTACCGCGCTGATTTGGCGCATGGCGTCCTTGGCAGCCTTGGTCGCTAGCCTTGCCGGCCCGGCGATCGCGTGGTTTTTCGCGAATCAACCGATCGGAGATCGCTACTTCGCCGATGTTCAACGCTTCCAGATGATTGCCGTCATCGGACTGATTGTCATATGGCGCCATCACGCAAATATTCGCCGGCTGCTGGCAGGCCAGGAACCGAAGATCGGCGCTTCAAAGCCTGATCCAAAACAGTAAGCAAGCACCCATGCGTATCATTGTGGACGGTCAGACCGAGCGGCTTGCGGCCCTTCGATTGGCGAGAACGGAGCGGATTGGCGCGAAAACCTACTTGGCCCTGGTCAATCGTTTCGGCAGCCCATCAGCCGCGCTGAAAGCCCTACCAGGTCTTTCCCGACGCGGCGGTCGTTCATCACCCCCAAAGATTCCGTCCCAGCAAGATGTCGAGGCTGAGTTCGACGGCGTTGTGCGGTTGGGCGCGCGCATGATCGCCCTTGGCGAGGCGGATTATCCCGAACCCCTCTCCCACATTGATGATCCGCCACCTGTACTGACAGTGCTGGGCAACGCTGACCTTCTGAAAAAACCCACTGTCGGCATTGTGGGCGCGCGCAACGCATCGCTGAACGGCCGGAAGTTGGCCGAACGGCTGGCCCGCGATCTTGGCGAAGCAGGACTCGTCGTCGCTTCGGGTTTCGCAAAGGGCATTGACACGGCGGCTCACATGGGAGCGTTGCCGACGGGAACAGTGGCGGCCATGGCTGGGGGGATCGATGTCATCTACCCGTTGGAGAACACCGCGCTGTATGACGACGTCGTTAGTCAGGGCGCGGCCATCAGCGAACAGCGCCTGGGGACCGAGACGCGGGCACAGCTGTTTCCCCGCCGGAATCGGCTGATCTCCGGCTTGTCGAGCGCCGTCATCGTCGTCGAGGCCGCCGGCCGATCAGGCTCACTGCTCACCGCCCGGATCGCGGCGGAGCAAGGTCGGGAGGTGATGGCCGTGCCCGGATCTCCGCTGGATCCGCGATCTGCCGGCACGAACAAATTGCTTAAGGAAGGGGCGGTACTTGTCCGGGATGCAGACGACGTTTTGGACGAATTGCGAGCACAGACTCGTGCTCAAACGAAAGGCCCCATGCATCCCTTAGACAGCAAAGCCCCGAGCCCTGCCGACAACGCTGAGCCTGGCTCCGACGCGGCCCATCGGGCGATACGCGAACGTCTAACTGTCACACCAACTGCGGTTGACGAACTGCTGCGCGACTGCCAATTACCAGCGCCGGACGTTCTAATGGCGCTGCTTGAGCTAGAGATCGCGGGGCAGGTAACCCGGCATCCTGGTAACCGCATCAGCCTTACCTAGGGCATCCATTCCGCACCATTAGGCAAAGGGTCGCGCCACTTGTCTCAGGCAAATCTTGTCATTGTCGAATCCCCGGCCAAGGCCAAGACGATCGAGAAATATCTCGGCGGCGATTTCCGCGTCTTGGCAAGCTATGGCCATATTCGCGATTTGCCGGCCAAGGACGGTTCGGTCATTCCCGATCAAGACTTTGCCATGCTGTGGGAGCTGGATGGCAGCGCCAAGAAGCGGTTGGACGAGATCGCCAAGATCGCGAAATCGGCCGACAAGATTTATCTGGCCACTGACCCCGATCGCGAAGGCGAGGCGATTTCCTGGCATGTCCAGGAAGTGCTGGCGGGCGACCGGGGAATCGACCGCCCTTTTTCGCGCATCACCTTCAACGAGATTACCAAGCGCGCCGTCCTGGAAGCGCTGGAGAACGCGCGGGACCTGGATCACCGGCTGATCAACGCCTATCTGGCTCGGCGCGCGCTGGACTATTTGGTTGGATTCACCATCAGCCCTGTGCTGTGGCGCAAGCTGCCCGGATCCCGGTCTGCCGGCCGTGTTCAGTCGGTTGCTTTGCGGCTTATCTGCGAACGGGAAGCCGAGATCGAGGTTTTCCGACCGCAGGAATACTGGACCATCGATGTCGAGCTGGACCCGGGACAGGGTGAGAAATCCTTCCTGGGGCGCCTGTCGCACCTGGATGGCATCAAGCTGGACCGATTTGATCTGGCCAATGAGGAGACCGCGAAGGCTGCCGTCGCCAAACTGACGGACATGACCTTCAAGGTCGCGGATGTCGAAAAGAAGCAGGCCCGCCGCAATCCTTTCCCGCCGTTCACCACATCGACATTGCAGCAGGAAGCCTCACGTAAACTGCGGATGAGCGCCACGCAGACCATGCGCACGGCGCAACGGCTGTATGAGGGCTTCAACATCGATGGCGAAACGGTTGGTCTGATCACTTATATGCGGACCGACGGCCTGCAACTTTCCCAAGAAGCGATTGCCGGTGCCCGGGGCGTCATCGAAAGGGAATTCGGCAGCCAGTACCTGCCGGATTCGCCGCGGGTCTACAAATCCACCGCCAAGAATGCCCAGGAAGCGCACGAGGCCATTCGGCCGACCGATCTGTCCCGCCGGCCGGCGGATGTGGCCCAGTATCTGGATGAGGGGCAGCGCAAGCTCTACGAGCTGATCTGGAAGCGCACCATCGCCTGCCAGATGACCCCTGCCCTGCTCGATCAGGTTGCAGTGGTCGTTAATGGCGAGAAACCGGGCGCCAACGCGAATTTGCGGGCTACCGGTTCCGTGGTTCGCTTCCCTGGGTTCTTGCGTGTCTATGACGAAGACCGGGACGATGAGCGGGATCAAAACGGGGCTAACGGCAAAGGGGAAACCCGTCTGCCGGCGGTCGAGCCGGGCCAAGGGCTGGACGGCAAGAAGATTGTCGACGAGCAGCACTTCACCCAACCACCGCCCCGCTTTACCGAAGCCTCCCTGGTCAAAGAAATGGAACGGCTGGGCATCGGTCGGCCCTCAACCTATGCCAGCATCCTGCAAGTGCTGCAGGACCGGGACTATGTCCGGTTGGAAAAGCGCCGCTTCATTCCCGAAGATCGCGGCCGGCTGGTAACGGCGTTCCTGGAAAACTATTTCGGCCGGTATGTCGAGTACGACTTCACGGCAAGGCTGGAAGAACAACTGGACGATATCTCCGGCGGCCGTGTCGATTGGCGGGATGTGTTGCGGGAGTTCTGGGATCGCTTCAGCCAGGCTGTGGACGGGACGCAAGGGCTGCGCATCAGCGAGGTTATCGATGCGCTGGATGAGGAGCTTGGCCCCCACTTTTTCCCGGAAAGCGCCAAAGGCGGCGATCCCCGCCTTTGTCCGGTGTGCAACACGGGCAGGCTTGGTCTTCGCCTGTCGCGCAGCGGGGCCTTTATCGGTTGTTCAAACTACCCTGACTGCCGTTTCACCAGGCCGCTCGGGATCGTCAGTGACGATGCGCGGGAAGAAGCGGCCGCCTATCCACGCGAGTTAGGCGCCGATCCGCAGACCGGGGAACCGGTCTCCATCCGCAAGGGTCCCTATGGGTTCTATGCGCAACGGGGCGAGGCGGCAGAAGGGGTGAAGCCGGCACGGACGTCGCTGCCCAAGACCCATGATCCCTCCACCATCGATTTGCCGACGGCATGTGCCTTGTTGAACCTGCCCCGCGTGGTCGGCACGCACCCTGAACTGCAGCAGGATATTCAGGCAGCGATCGGCCGGTATGGCCCCTATCTGCGGGTTGGGGACAAGTACAAGAACCTGCCCGCCGACGAGGATGTTTTGACTGTCGGGATGAACCGGGCGGTCGAGTTGTTGGCGGACGCCAAATCAAGACCGACGGCAAAACCCCTGAAGTCCCTCGGCGAGCATCCCAATGACGGCAACCCGGTGGACATCCTGACGGGACGCTATGGTCCCTATGTCAAGCATGGCCGCACCATGGCCTCCCTGCCGAAAGGGGTGGAGCCGGACGACGTCGATATGGAGAAGGCGCTGGAGCTGATCGCCGCCAAGGCCGCGCGCAGCAAAGGCAAGGGCACCAAGCGCAAGAAGGCCCCCGCCAAGTCGAAGAAGACGACCAAGGCAAAGGCGAAAACCGACGCTCAAGTGACCGAGTGAATGAAGGGATTTCCTGATTAGAGGCCGCTCCTTTCCGTCAAAGGAAGAAATCGCCGAGTTTGTGCGCAACAGCACTTCGCCCGTCGGCAAGCGGGAGATCGCCCGGGCCTTCCAGATCAAGGGCCCCGATCGCATTGCCTTGAAGAAGGTCATTCGCGAGTTGCGCGCCGAGGGCGTGCTTGCCGGCCCGGGCCGCAAACGCCTGTTTAACGCGGATGAACCCTTGCCGCCCGTGGCGGTTCTCAGCGTCGGCGACGTCGATGAAGACGGCGACTTTTTCGCCGAGCCGGAGAACTGGCCCCACGAGGAAGCGGCACCGACCATTCGATTATCGGGGAGCGGCCGGTTTGGTGGACAGATCGCATCCGGCGCGCGCGTTCTGGCGCGGCTTCACCGCGAAGAGAATGGCGGGTACGAGGCCAAGGCGATCCGGGTTTTGCCGACGGTGGACCGGATCCGCATGGTTGGCGTGGTTCGCCAGAACCCCGGCGAGGGGTTCCATGTGGTCCCGACCGACAGGCGGCAACGTGGCTACTTTCCCCTGGCGATCGGGGTGAAGCACCCCGCCTTGTCCGACGGCGATTTGGTTCAGGCCGTTGAAGTGCCGACGCCCCGCGAAAGCCAAGACCGCCGCCGTGGTGGAGACCGGACCGCGCGGGTGCGCATCGAGGAGGTTCTAGGACGGGCAGATTCGCCGGATGCCATCAGCCTGATTGCGATCCATGCCGCGGGCATTCCGAACGAGTTTCCGACCGCCGCGCTGGATGAAGCCGCGCAAGCCAAACCGATCGCCCTTGGCGCGCGCACCGACCTGCGGGACCTGCCGCTGATCACCATCGATGGCGAAGATGCCCGAGACTTCGATGATGCCGTTTTTGCGGAAGCCGCTGAAACCGGTGGTGACGCGGCGTGGCGCCTGGTTGTCGCGATCGCCGATGTTTCCGCCTATGTCGTCGAAGGATCGGCCCTGGATCAGGAAGCGACCAAACGCGGCAACAGCACGTATTTCCCCGACCGGGTCGTGCCGATGCTGCCGGAGGCCTTGTCGAACAACCTGTGTTCGCTTCGTCCCGGCGAGGACCGGGCGGTCTTGTTCGTCGATATCAAACTGTCCGCCGACGGGGAGATCTTGGCACATCGGTTCGGCCGGGGGCTGATACGGTCTGCTGCACGCATTACCTATGAAAAGGTCCAGGCGCTGGTCGATGGCGATCCGGATGTCGAAGGACCGGCTGAGGCGATTGCCGCCCTCTATGGCGTGTTCCAAGCGTTACAGCGGGGACGGGAGAAGCGGGGCGCGTTGGACCTGGACCTGACGGAGCCGCATATCCAGCTATCCAAGGATGGCCGTGTCGCGGCGGTGGTCCCCCGGTCAAGGCTGGACTCTCACCGGTTAATCGAAGAATGCATGATCGCGGCCAATGTCTGCGCGGCCCAGGCGCTCGGACGGCGGGGCCGGCCCTGCCTTTACCGGAATCACGACGCCCCGAGCCCGGAGAAGATCGCGGCCACGCGCGACTTTCTGGCGCCTTTCGGCTATCGCCTGCCGAAGACCGGAGTCGTGACGAACAAGCACCTGACGGCCCTGTTGGACCGCGCGCGGGGATCGTCCGAAATGGCTCTGGTCAACGAAACCGTTCTTCGTGCCCAGGCCCAGGCCAATTACGGGCCCGAAAACATCGGTCATTTCGGCCTGGGACTGGTCGACTATGCCCACTTCACCTCTCCGATCCGGCGCTATGCGGACCTGGTCGTTCACCGGTCGCTGATTCGCACCTTTGGCTTGGGCGACGGCGGCCTGTCTGACGAGCAAACCGGCACGATGGGCGAGACGGCCACCCACATCTCTTTCACGGAACGGCGCTCGGCCGCGGCCGAGCGGGATGCCACGAACCGGTATATGGCTGCCCATCTCGCGGACCGAATCGGGGATCAGGCCGACGGCGTGATCGCCGGGGTGACCCGATTTGGGCTTTTCATCCGCCTGGATGGATCGATGGCAGAGGGCCTGATTCCAATCGCCCAATTGGGCAGCGATTATTTTGATTTCGACCCTGCCCGCCAGCAGCTGGTTGGCCGCCAGTCCGGCCGCACATTCACACTGGGGGATCCCCTGACCATCCGGATCCGGGACGCCGATCCGCTGACGGGAAGCAGCCTTTTCGAGCTTGTCGCAACGGCTCAGACGGAAGGCGACCTTCGACGACCCAAACACGTCAAGTCACGTAAAAGAAACGCGGTAAAGCGCCATCGCCGTTGACACAACCGCTTTCGCACCCGAAAGTTCCCCTTCACCGTGGGTGAAATGCGGCCGTTCGTTCGTTCCGCATATCAACGATTAGTAGAGTGAATTAACTAGCTCACATTAGAAATGCGCTCTAAATCACTGAAAAAACTGCGCTCGTTTGGTTTGTCCATTGTCTTTATGGCGTTGGGAGCGTGCGCAGGGTCGGCCCCTCTCCCGGTTGACGGGCCGCCGGCCAACGAAAGCGCGGGCGCCGGGCAGGCGGGCTTTGACGGTGATGTGTTCCTGGTGGGCTATCAACGCATCCGCGACGTTTACCTTCATCCGGTGGATTTCCACCAGCTATCCGTCGATGGCCTTGCCGGCCTGAGGACCATCGATGAGGGGCTGTTCTTCGACAGCCACGCCGATCTGCTGCATGTCAGCGGTCTGACCGGCGACATCGAAACCTATGCATTGCCGAATCGCCAGGACGCCCAGCAATGGGCCTATCTGGTATCGAGCATCATTTCCGATTTGCGCGCCGTTTCGCCGGACATGGCCGATGCGTCGGATGAAGATATCTATGAGGCCGTGTTCAACGGCATTTTGGCGGATCTGGACGAGTTTTCCCGGTATGTCGGTCCCAGCAACGCCGCCAATGAACGCGCAAACCGGGACGGCTATGGCGGCATTGGCATCGTGCTCGATCTGGACGATTTGGGCCAGCCGCAGGTTCGGGAAGTGTTTTCCGGCGGCCCTGCCGAAGATGCCGGCATTCCGGCGAAATCACGCATTCTGACGGTGGACGGCACGTCTGTGTCCGGCCTGTCGCTGGATGATCTTGGCGCGATGATGCGGGGTCCGGCCAACTCTTTGGTCACCATTGGACTGCGCCATCCTGACGGTGCCGAGCGCAATTACCGACTGCGCCGCCGCCGGGTTGTGCCGAACGCCGTTGTCGGCAAGCTCGAAGACGGGTTTGCCATGGTGCAGGTTTCCCGGTTCAACGCGGCCACGACCGAACATCTGAGCCAGACAATTGGCCGCCTGCGCCAAGAGAGCCAGCAAGGGCTGCATGGTGTGATCCTTGATTTGCGAGGCAATCCCGGCGGACTGTTGGGCCAATCGGTATCGGTTGCCGATCTGTTTATCGGCAGTGGCGACATCATCGCTACCCGGGGCCGCAACCCGGCGAGCATCGAGGTCTATCGCGCCAAATCGGATGATGTGGCCAAGGGGCTGCCGCTGGCCGTGCTGATCGATGGCCGCTCAGCTTCGGCGTCGGAGGTGGTCGCAGCCGCCTTGCAGGATGCCGGCCGTGGCGTACTGGTTGGCGCGTCGTCTTATGGCAAGGGCAGCGTCCAGACCGTGACGCGCTTGCCGAACAATGGCGAGCTGTTCCTGACCTGGAGCGAGCTGTACACGCCGTCCGGCATCACCCTGCACCGTCAGGGCGTCTTGCCGACGGTCTGCACGAGCACGGATACCGAAGACTCGCATGCCCTGGTTACGGATGAGAACCATGGCTACGACAAGTCGCAATCTGTGGTTTGGGAATGGCGGATGCGGGCCGCGCGGGATGAGTCAACGCTGGAGAAGCTGCGGTCGCTTTGCCCGTGGAAAGCCCACCCGGCCGATTTTGATGTCCAAGTCGCCAAGGAACTGCTGTCCAATGACGATCTTTACGCCCGCGCTTTAGACGGCGCCGGGCGCAACTTTATCGCCATGCATCCCACGCCCATCGGCACCGGTTTCGATGAAGATCCGGTCGCCGGCGATCCGGTGGATGGTTGACAGCGGGACAGCTTGCCCTTATTTCGAGCGCTCTTCCGAAACAACCGGCGCCCGGCGCCCGCAGATGGAGCCATAAGATATGGCAAAGGCCGCAACCGTTAAGATCCGCCTGACGTCCACCGCGGACACCGGCTATTTCTACGTCACGAAGAAGAATCCTCGTACGAAGACCGAGAAGCTCACCTTGCGCCGGTACGATCCGATCGCGCGCAAGCATGTTGAGTTCAAGGAAGCCAAAATCAAATAGGCATGTTGCCGGCCCCTGGGGCCGCCTACAGGTCGAGTTCGCTGGCCGCAGCCACTTGGTTGCGGCCATTCTTTTTTGCCCGGTAAAGAGCCTGGTCAGCCAACCGCAGCAGACCATCGGTGTCCTGGTCACCCGGCTCCGCGCACGCGATCCCGCAGCTGATCGTAACCGACAGCGGCGTCACGAGGCCGTCAAATTCAAACGGCCGCTCGACGATGCACGTCCTGAGCCGTTCGGCCACGTCCCGCGCTTCTTCCTCCGACGCCTCGGGCATGACGGCCACGAATTCCTCCCCGCCCAAGCGAGCGAGCGTATCGGAGGGGCGCATCCCATCAGCAATGCGTTCGGCTAAGGCCCGCAACACCCGATCGCCAAAGCCGTGTCCGTTGGCGTCGTTGACTTTCTTGAAGTGATCGATGTCGATCATCGCGGCGCTGACGGGCTTTCCCCTCTCCCGCGCCTCCACCAACAACCGCTCGAGATGATGGGTGAGGTAACGCCGGTTGTACAAGCCGGTCAGTTCATCCTGGAGGGCCAGCTTCAAGCCGTCCTTATAGTGACGGCTGAGCAAATGCTGATAGCGCCCACGTCGAATTTGCGTTCGCATTCGCGCACATAGCTCGACCAGTTCAACCGGTTTCGAAAGATAGTCACTGGCGCCAAGATCAAGAACATCGGCGACCATTTCATCCGCCCCGTCGGGAACCGCCGCCAGGATGGGCATCTGTCTTGTCGCTTCTGACGCCCGGAGCCGGGAGATCAGGCGCAGCCCGCTGGCGGGTGCCGAAGACAGCCCGATGATCGCGGCGTCCGCCGATACGGCCTCTGCATCGAACGCATCGTCGTCTAAAATGGTCACCTTGTGCCCGTCGTCCCTGAGCACCGAGGCCATTGAGTCGACCTCCAGCCCGTCCGGTTCGCAGATGATCAGATGGCCCGGCTTGTCCGGCAAGTCGAACTCGCTGCCGGGTACGTCGATCCCAAGCTCGCGAATGGTCGAGAGCCGAGCCCGCCATTCATCCGTCATCACCTTGAGACGGGCGAGCGACTTCAGCCGCGCGATGAGCGGCTGATCCCTTGTCGGTTTTGTAAGAAAGTCATCCGCGCCGGCTTCCAGGCCGCGTATACGGTATTCCCGCTCAGACAGGGCGGTGATCATGATGACGGGTATATGGCTGGTCGTCTCGTCCGCCTTCAGTCTGCGGCAGACTTCAAACCCGTCCATCCCAGGCATCATCACATCGAGCAGTATGATATCCGGCCGCAATGACTGTGCGGCCTGCAACGCGGCTGGGCCATCGCTGGCGGAACTGACGAGAAAGAACCTGCTTTCGAGCTTGGCCTTCAGAAGCGCGACATTGGCGGGCACATCATCGACCACCAAAATGCGGGCGGTCATCGGTCAGCCGATATGGCGCTGGATTGTCTCCAGGAACGACGCAACGGCAATGGGTTTGGCGATATAGTCCTCGCACCCGCCTTCACGAATTCGCTCCTCATCGCCCTTCATGGCAAAAGCTGTTACGGCAATGACTGGGATGGACCGCAGATCCTCGTCTTCCTTGATCCATTTGGTCACCTCAAGACCGGACACCTCCGGCAATTGGATATCCATCAAAATCAGGTCAGGTCGTTCGGATCGGGCGAGACGCAGGGCGTCCATGCCATCCTTGGTTTCAATCGTGTTATAGCCGTGGGCTTCGAGCAAGTCGTGAAACAACTTCATATTGAGGTCGTTGTCTTCGACTATCAGGATCGTTTTCTTGTTGTCCTGGTCCATGGATCACGTTTGGTTATGACGACGGTTCACTCTCAAGACAGCGTTTCACAGGCACGTCCGTACCTGGCAGAAACACTGTCCGGTCGGCTCAGGCTCTTTGGGGCCGCCAGCGATCGCAAGGTTGGGATGAGTGATCGGCAGCGACACGTCTTGTGTTAGCGGTAGGAATATCGCCGTGTCACCAGAAAAATTCGATAACGGGCCGCAAGCCCGAAAAATCTGCCGCGATTGCGGCACAACCGGATCGCGTGATCCAACCGGGGTGTGCGCGACCTGTGGTAGTGGCCGCACCCTATGGCACGAAGAGCTGGATTCCCTGTCCATTGCCCATATCGATTGCGATGCCTTCTACGCCGCCGTGGAAAAGCGGGACGATCCCAGCCTGGCTGACAGGCCCGTCATCATCGGCGGCGGACGGCGGGGCGTGGTTTCCACTGCCTGCTATATAGCGCGCCTGCATGGCGTACATTCCGCGATGCCGATGTTCAAAGCCTTACGCGCCTGCCCGGATGCAGTCGTCATTCGCCCCGATATGGAGAAGTATGTCGCGGTTGGAAGACAGGTCCGAGAGCGCCTACGCGCCCTTTCGCCGTTGGTGGAGCCGTTATCGATCGACGAGGCGTTCATCGATCTCGGCGGCACAACCGCGCTGACCGGTCAGAGCCCGGCCGAGCAACTGGTGCGGGCCGCGATTGACATCGAAGACACGTTTGGGATCACCGTTTCCATCGGATTGAGCTTCAACAAATTCCTAGCCAAGGTCGCCTCGGACCTGGACAAGCCACGCGGTTTTACCGTGGTTGGCCGCGCCGAGGCCAAACAGTTCCTGGCGAAAAAGCCGGTCACGATCATCTGGGGGGTCGGAAAGGCCCTCGCAAAGAAACTGACTGCCGACAATATTCGAACGATTGCCGACCTCCGAGCCATTGACGAGGTCAACCTTACCGAACGATACGGTTCCATGGGGTCTCGCCTGTGGCACTTAGCCAGGGGCTTGGACGATCGTCCGGTTCATCCCCACCGAGGCGCCAAGAGCGTTTCTAGTGAGACGACGTTTCGGGAAGACCTGTATCGCCTGGAAGATCTGCGGCGAAAACTCTGGCAACTCAGTGAGAGCGTTTCAGCCAGGCTGAAAAAGGCCGATCTGGCCGCAGCGGGCGTGGTGCTGAAGCTGAAGACGGCAAAGTTTCAGACGCTGACACGGTCTCACGCCCTGGATGCGCCGACCCAGCTGGCCGAGCGGCTGTTCGCCGCGGCCGAGCCAATGCTGCGATCAACAATTGACCGGGGTCCGTTTCGGCTGATTGGTGTTGGTGCCCAACCCCTGGCTCCGGGACAGGAAGCCGACCCGCCGAGCCTGCTCAACCCTGATTCGGGCCGATCAAAGGCGGTTGAAGATGTCATGGATACGATAAGGAGCAAGCTGGGCAGGGATGCCATCGTCAAAGGCCGGGGGTTCGAGGCAGACAGCAAAGGCCGACCATCCAAACAACGTTAGCGGCAGATTTGCTGCGTTGCGATTGTTGGGCGGAGTCGGCTCGCCGCCCGCTTTCTCCTAGCAACACGGTGGTAGGAGGCGTGTGTTTCCTTCGCGCCCTCGAACCATTTGATGAGGGCATCACCCATGAAGAGAACCGCTGTAAACCCTTGGCCGTGGTCGTTGAAACTTGGCTACAACCAGGCAGAAATCATCGACGGAGCCACCCGACAACTCGTCTGTGCCGGTCAAACGGCCGTGGACGGCGAAGGCAATCCGCAGCATCCAGGTGACATGCGCAACCAAATCGCGCTTTCCCTCGATAATTTAGAATCCGTATTGAGCGCGGCCGACATGGGTCTGAAAAATGTCATCCGGCTTAGCATCTTCACGACGGATGTGGATGAGGCCATGAAGAATTTCGACCTGCTCGGATCGCGGTTCGGCCCGGTCGAAGCCTCCCCGCCGATGACTCTGCTGGGCGTTACGCGGCTTGCGATCCCTCAATTGATGTTCGAGATCGAGGCCACAGCTGCCGATTGAGAACGAACAAAGGCAATTCGGCTTGGTTGAATTGCGCGGCGCGGCGTTGTTTGAGATACAACAGGCCAAACATCCGAGCCGCGAGCGAAGCCGATGCGACGTGCGGAAAGACTGTTCAGACTGGTCAACGAGATGCGCACCCGGGGGGTAAGCCGGGCCACCGACCTTGCCGAACATCTAGAAGTCAGCGTCAGTACGATCTATCGCGACATCGCCCATCTGCAAGCGTCGGGCATGCCGATAGAGGGTGAGGCAGGGATTGGGTATCTGCTGCGGCCGGGATTTGATCTTCCCAACCTGACCTTCACCCATGATCAGATCGATGCATTGGCCGTGGGCCTGTCCTTCGTGGAACGAACTGGCGATCCAGCGCTGACAGCCGCGGCGCGTGAAGCGCGAGCAAAGCTCCAGGCGAGCATGCCGCAACCAGAGGAGAGGAAGCTGGCGGATGCTCCTTACTTCAGCCTTCACCGTAAGAATACGGACCTGCCCGACGTCGGATTGGTCCGCGAGGCGATCCGCGAGCGGCGCATCGTCGAGATCATTTACCGCAATGGTGACGGCAAGAAGTCAGACCGACGCGTCCGCCCGCTTGTCATTTGGACCTTGACCGATGGCTGGATGTTTTCAGGCTGGTGCGAGTTAAGGCAGGATTTCCGCACATTCCGATCTGACCGCATCGCGGATCTGACCGTCACTGGCGACCGGTTCGAGGAAGATGAAGGAAAAGGGCTGCGCGCGTTTTTGGATTTGGAGAAGTGCGAAGCACAGGATCACCAGAATACCGCAACCCGCCAGAAGTCACCTGCTGGCGGAGGCTAACTGTCCGGTCAGCAGCCACCGTCGCTGATTTCCTCAATCGTCGCTAACCGGCCGATAACTTGAAAATCGCCATAGTCGATTACGAGATTATCGACAATGCCGTTTTCGAACACCTGCATCGACATCTCGTATTCCGGTTCGGCCAATTGCTCGTCCACCGGGAAAAAGGCCAGCCTTACCGGCCACGACCGCCCGTCCATGAGCGGTGAGTCGACGTCATCGCCTCGGGCTGGTTCGGCATTGCTGTCCTCATCGGCCGCGTCGACCGGACGGCCGATGACGGCACTCAGCTCGACCGCGGTTTGAACATCGGTTCCGTCGAACATATGAGCGGTGAAAAACCGAATTCCGCTGACGGCATTCTCAATCAGTTCGACTGTGTGGGCGGTGGGAAAGAACGTTTGGGCAGGAAGATCTTCCGTCACCCGGTTCGGCAACCGGTATCGGGCCGTTCCGCCGACATCGCCACCGGGCAACGAGGCAACACCCTGGATGTCCTCGTCCGCGCGGCCATTGGTTTCCGTTTTGTAGCTGAAGTTGAACGCCGACCCGTCCTTGGCCTCCCAGGTTTCATAAGTCGACGACAAGGCCAGAGATTCGCCTTCCGAATACACGAACTCCAAGACGTACCGCTGCTCAACCTCCCATCCCTCGCAGGCGTCCGACCACCGGAACAGCATACGCCCTTGAACGTCGTTGATGTCCGCGCCGCTGCGAATATCGCCCAAGCTCATCTCATAGATGGCTTGATGGGGCACGATGTCCGGAGCGGCAAAGGCTGCCCCGGCGTGCGGTCCTGCAAGGCCGATTGCGATGGCCAGACCGAGACCGCGAGAGGGAAAACCGAGATGAAACTGCATTGAGCGAAAAATCCACATGAAGGCGCAAAGCCAGTGTACGCCAAATGAGCCTAGTTTTGCAGATGTCTAACAACAGGGCTCGCAAAGACGGCAAAATTATCCCCTTAGCGGCACAATATTGCCCATCAGGCGATCATCGCGCGTATTACCGCACCTTATAACCCCGCCATTTCAACAAGTTATACCGTTCCGCCACTGGCACACCGACTGCACTGCGCAAATCCAATGGGCTGGAAATGTCTGCCAGCTCTCTACGAAGGTTGAGCGCATGTCGACACACGCCACATTTTCCGATGACGCTTTCACGAGCACGTCGGCACCTGAAACGGGATTGACCGCCGAGGCTTACCGCAAGTCGCTGGAAATTCTGTCCTCGCAAGTCGATCCATCGAAACCCAACTCAAGCGCATTGCTGCTCAGCCGCGCCTTGGAACTTGTAAGCGAAGCCGAGCAGATGCTGGCCGTCCAGCGGGAACGGATCGTTCACCTGGAGCGCCTGAGCGTTACGGACGAGTTGACCGAGCTTTTCAATCGGCGCGGCTTCTTGAGCCAGATGCAACGCCAGTTGGCGCTTGCGCGCCGGCATGGCGAAACCGGCGTTCTGGCCATGTTCGATCTGGACGACTTCAAGGCAATCAACGACCGGTTCGGCCACCCCTTTGGCGATCAAGCCCTGATCGCCGTCGCCAACCGCCTTAGAAAAACACTGCGCGAAACAGACATTATCGCACGGATTGGCGGTGATGAGTTCGCCATCGGGCTGACCCGCTGTTCCATTGTCGGCGGCATGGAACAGATATCACGCATCGAAAGGGAAATCGGTAAGGTCGAAATCTCCACCGGTGACACACAGGTCAACCTCGCCGCGAGCATCGGCGCGGCACCCTATGACGGGCGGGCCGGCATCGACGAGGTGATCTCGAAGGCCGACGCCGCCCTGTATGCCGCCAAGCGAAAGAGAAAGGCCGAACGCCGCCAACAATCAAACGGTGTTCGCCCCTAGGCCGACTTCGACAAGGTCGGCGGAAGCTGAACGCGAATGTGAAGATCTTCCAGACGCGCGGGATCGACCTCGGCCGGCGCCTGCATGAGCAGATCTTCAGCCCGTTGGTTCATCGGGAAGGCCGTAACCTCACGCAGGTTCGGCTCATCGGCCAACAGCATGATGATGCGGTCGATGCCAGGGGCCGACCCGCCATGGGGTGGCGCCCCAAAGCGAAGCGCCTGCAACAGTCCACCAAAGGTGTTTTCCAGCGTCTCCCTGTCATAGCCGGCGATTTCAAACGCCTTGACCATGATGTCGGGCCGATGATTCCGAATAGCGCCCGAGGACAGCTCAACGCCGTTGCAGACGATATCGTACTGGAATGCCTTGATCGTCAGCGGATCTTGCGTTTCCAGGGCTTCAAGCCCGCCTTGCGGCATTGAAAACGGGTTGTGGCTGAAGTCGACCTTGCCGGCATCCTTGTCGAATTCGAACATCGGGAAATCGACGATCCAGCAGAAATCAAAGCGGTCCTGGGCGATCAGGTCCATTTCCTCGCCCAGCCGGGTCCGGGCGCGCCCGGCGAATTCGGCCGCCTTGTCCGGTTCGTCACAGACGAAGAAGACGGCATCACCGTCGCTGAGACCTGCCGCATCGCGAAGGGCGCCTTGGGCCGCCTCGGGAACGAACTTGGCGATCGGGCCTTTGCCCACCCCGTCCTGGAACAGGATGTACCCCAATCCGGGTGCGCCTTCGCCCTGGGCCCAGGCATTGAGCTTGTCGAAAAACGAACGGGGCCGATCGGCCACGGAGGGGGCTCGGATGGCCCGCACCACACCGCCCTTATCGATCACGCCCTTGAAGGCACGGAAGCTTACGTCGTCACGTGAGAAAACATCGGTAACATCGCAAATTTCCAGGGGATTCCGCAGATCCGGCTTGTCCGATCCGTAGCGCAGCATCGCTTCGGCATAGGGGATTCTCGGAAAGGGAGGCTTGGTAACCGTGCGCGGTGTCCCGGTGAATGCCGCGAACTCCTCAAACACGCCGGCAAGGACCGGTTCGATGGCGGCAAACACATCGTCCTGGGTGACGAAGCTCATCTCGAAATCGAGCTGGTAGAACTCGCCCGGCGAGCGGTCGGCCCGGCTGTCTTCGTCACGGAAGCACGGCGCGATCTGAAAGTAGCGATCGAAACCGGCGATCATGAAGAGCTGTTTGAACATCTGCGGTGCCTGGGGCAGCGCATAGAACTTGCCCGGATGCTGGCGGCTGGGGACCAGGAAATCGCGCGCACCTTCCGGGCTGCTGGCCGTCAGGATCGGCGTCTGCAGTTCCAGGAATCCCTGGTCGATCATCCGTCGCCTGATGGAGGCGATAACCTCCGACCGCAGACGGATCTTGGCCTGCATGGTCGGACGGCGCAGGTCGAGAAAACGGTACCGCAGCCGCGTCTCCTCGCCCGCCGGCTCATCGGCGTTTACTTGAAGCGGAACTTGTTCGGCCGGCGAATCGACCTCGAGCGCCTCAATGGAGACCTCAACCTTGCCCGTCGGCAGGCTCGGGTTGACGGTATCTTCCGTACGGGCCACCACGGGACCGGTAACGATGATGACCGATTCGACCCGAACCTGTTCCGCAGCCGGAAAGCGTGCGCTTGAAGTGTCAATGACGCACTGGGTGATCCCATGCGCATCGCGCAGGTCAATGAACAGGAGATTGCCGTGATCGCGTTTACGGTGAACCCAACCGGACAGGCGTACGGTCTGCCCGACATGGTCTTCGCGCAAGGCACCGCAGGTATGGCTGCGATAAGGATGCATTCGAAACACTTTCCAAAGAGGCTCCAAGGGGAGCTGGTCACTGCGCCTTCGAGGCGTACAAGCGCGCCTGTTTACGGCAGACGACCGGCGCCGTGAAGAGGCTTGCGCATGAAGACCTTCAGCAAAGCACGAACCGTCTCATGACCGTCATTGAAGATACCAGCGCGCTCGCAGACCTTTGCGCGGCGCTCGCCAACGAACGCTACGTAACCGTCGACACCGAATTCCTGCGAGATTCGACCTATTGGCCGAAACTTTGCTTGGTCCAAGTGGCCGGATCGTCCGGCGCCCATGCCATCGACCCGCTGGCCAAGGGATTGGATCTGCACCCCCTTTTGGAGCTGATGGCCAATCCGTCCGTCTTGAAGGTATTCCACGCGGCCAGACAAGACATCGAGATCTTCTTTCACCTCAATGGTGCGATCCCCGCGCCGCTGTTCGATACCCAGGTGGCGGCGATGGTTTGTGGGTTCGGCGACCAGGTCGGATACGAGCAACTGGTGCGGACCATCGCCCGCAAGAAGTTGGACAAATCGAGCCGATTCACGGATTGGGGCCGGCGGCCGCTGAGCGATCGCCAGATTTCCTACGCCCTGGCCGACGTTATTCACCTTCGGCCCATATTCGAGGAACTTGAGGGGCAGCTGGACAAATCGGGTCGCGCGTCCTGGGTCACGGAAGAGATGGCCGTGCTGACCGCCCCGGAAACTTACGAATTGGACCCGGATACGGCATGGCGCCGCATAAAGACGCGAACAAACGATCCAAGGTTTCGCGCCCGCGTCGCCGCCCTTGCCGCCTGGCGCGAACGACGGGCGCAGGAGAAGGATCTGCCGCGCAACCGGGTTCTGCGCGACGAGGCGATCTTGGAGATCGCTGCCAATAAGCCGACGGATACCGAGGGGCTTCTCCGCATCCGCGGCCTGTCCGATGGACAAGCGCGCGGGAAATGGGGACAGGAGCTGCTAGAGGTGCTGAAGGGTGCGCGCGATTCCGACCCGCCGCCCCTGCCCCAGAGCAAGGATCGGGTCCAACTGACGGACAAGCAGCTGGCGATCGTTGATCTGCTGAAGGTTCTGCTCAAGGCGCGCGCGGCATCCAGTGGCGTCGCCCCGAAGCTGATCGCCTCCAGCTCGGACCTGGAAGCGATTGCGTCAAGCGACAAGGCCGACGTTCCGGCCCTTGGCGGGTGGCGTTCGGAGATATTCGGTGAAGAGGCGTTGGCTCTCAAACGCGGGGATATTGGACTGACGGTCGGAAAGTCGCAGATCGAGACGGTCGATCTGCCCTGAGCGCGAAAGCCGCGTCCCGGTTATTCAGCGGCGGCCGGGAAACCGACCTGCGTTTCGCTGGGACGATCGAGGGCACGGGCCAAAGCGTCCAACCGGCGCCTGACGACTTCGCCATCCAGTTCCGTATCGGCTTCATCCAGACGGAGCGTTACGGCCCCGGCTTGCAGATCCAGGGATGAATCGGACAGAACTCCCGTCGCCCCAGCCGTCAGCGTGTGGGCCAAACGGAGCCCTGTGCCAAGGATCTGTGCGCTAGCGAGGCTGTGTTCGTCCATCATGCCGACAACCGCCGACGTCGGCCCGGACCCCAGTTTGCCCCCATACCGCACGTAAAGGCTGGTTGCGACGAAGGCACGCCCGGCATGGTTGATGCCCGGGATCGGGGCCCGCAGCGCCAACAGGAAGCCATGTTCGGCCCGATATTCCGGATGTTCACCGGCGGCGACATCGGACAGTAGGCACGCGGCGCGCCGCCATCTGGATTCCTCGTCTGACTCGCCGGCAAACAAGGGGGTCAGCCAGGCGTGAATTTCGTCTCCGCTGGTCCAGGATTCCGACCGGGCGTCGATCTTCGCTGCCGCATGCAACAGGGGATCGATCTTACGCAAACCCGCGGGCAGCAACGAATACAGATGTCCTTCCCGCAATCCATAGGCCGAGAAGACGACCCGCTTTGGCCGCAACCTGTCCAGCAGCCTGTCCATCAGGAGCGCAGCATAGGGCAGAGTCTCTAGCCGCCGCCGCGAAACACCGGGCAGCTTGGCAAGCGATGTCCCCCCCTGTTGCGCGATCAGGCGGACAAGGCGGCGTACCTCTCGCGCACCGACAACATGGTTGTGAATCACCTTGATCGGATGCCGGGACGAGGCGAGCTGAACCTTGGCAATGGAACGCCACGCACCGCCAACCGGATAAAAATCCTGCCCCTTGAAGTCTTCAAGCCAGTCCAATCGGGAAAGGATGGCATCGACGGCGCTTTTTGTTTCCGACCTGGGCTTTCGTCCCATGCGAAACGGGCCCAGCGGCAATGTCACTTGTTTCTCCAATGCGCCGTCATCCAGTCCGACCAGTTCCAGCGAGCCTCCGCCGAGATCGCCAACGACACCAGATGCCCCAGGCATTCCTGACAGCACCCCATAGGCTGCCAAGCGCGCCTCATCCTCGCCGGGCAGGACCGTGACGTCCCGGCCGATCATCGTCTCCAGATCAGAGACGAATTGCGGCCCATCATCCGCATCTCGAACCGCGGCGGTTGCCAGCACATCAACACGCGCGACCTTTAGCTCGTGCAACAGGCGGGCAAAGCGCGCGACATTGCGCTTGGCCATATCGATGCCGTCGGGGTTCAGCCGGCCGGTATCAGCCAATCCGCGCCCCAGGCCGCACAAGACTTTTTCGTTGAAGACCGGCAACGGCGTCCGATCAAGACGATCATAGACCACCAACCGAATCGAGTTCGACCCGATGTCGATGACGGCGACATTCCCTTGCGGGGTCCGTCCTCGACCGCTGTAGATCGCCTGTAGTGCGGGTCGCCGCGACTGATTGGTACCCATGGAATCCCGAAGCTGCCGTTTCGGGCGCGCAGATTAGAGCCCTTTGCTGCCTTACGGCACAACTAATTCGAACGCGCCCGACCAGGGTAAGCGATTCGGATCCCAAAGCCGATCAATGCGTGGTGCCGGTCGCCCGGCGACGCCGTTTTTTTTCCTCATCCAACGCGCTGCCCCGCCCGGAAAGGCTTGGGTTGGTCATGAAATAGTGATGGGCAGAGAACGAGTCGGCGCCAAACGATACCCTGTCGTAGCGCCCATCGGCCCCCAGAACCCAGCTGCTGGTCTCGTCTTTGAAGTTAGAGACCATGATCTCTTCCAGGATCTGGGCGCGCACCGTGTCGTTTTCGATCGGCACCAACGTTTCGACGCGCCAATCCAGGTTGCGCTTCATCCAATCGGCCGAGGAAATGAAAACCTGCGTCCGCTTAGAGGGGATTTTGCCCCCATTGGCAAAGCAGACGATGCGGGAATGCTCAAGAAACCGGCCGACAATGCTTTTCACGCGGATGTTTTCAGACAAGCCGGGAACGCCAGGCCGCAAACAGCACATGCCCCGGACCACAAGGTCGATGGACACGCCGGCCTGGGAGGCCTCGTAGAGCAGATCGATGAATTCCTCATCCACAACGGAGTTCATCTTCGCCCAGATCTGAGCCGGCTTGCCCATCTTGGCGTTTTCCATCTCGACCCGGACGCCATCCTCCAACCGCCTGCGCAGCGTCAGGGGGGAAATCGAGATTTTGTTCAAATCGGTCGGCCGGGCATAGCCGGTCATATAGTTGAACAAGGCAGCCGCGTCCTGACCGAGTTCCGGCAGGCAGGTAAAGAAGCTCAAATCGGTATAGATTTTGGCGGTCAGCGGATGATAGTTGCCCGTGCCAAAGTGGACGTATGTCCGAAGCTCGCCGCTTTCGCGGCGGACGACCAGCGAAACCTTGGCGTGGGTTTTGATGTGCCTGAACCCGAACACCACATGGCATCCGGCCCGTTCCAGATCCCGCGCCCAGCGAATGTTGGCCTCCTCGTCGAAACGGGCCTTCAATTCCACCATGGCGGTCACCGACTTGCCAGCCTCGGCCGCCTCGATCAGGGCGTGGATGATGGGGGAGTCTTTCGATGTCCGGTAAAGCGTTTGCTTGATGGCGACGACATTGGGATCCCGGGCCGCCTGCCGCACGAAGTCGACCACGACATCGAAGCTCTCATAGGGGTGATGAACGACGAAATCCTTGGCCTTGATCGCGGCAAAGCAATTGCCGTCGAAATCGAGCACCCGTTCGGGAAACCGCGCGTTGTAAGACGGAAAGACCAGGTCGGGACGGTTTTTGGTGATCAGTCGCTCGATATCCACCAACCCGACCAACCCATTTAGGACGATAACCTCGTCTGCCTCGACATCGAGCTCCTTGCGGACAACATCGCTTAGCGCCGCAGGCATCGACGAATTCACCGTCAACCTGACGACGGATCCCCGCCGGCGCCGCTTCAGTGCCGTTTCGAAGGTCTTGACGAGATCCTGTGCCTCGTCATCGATCTCCATCTCACTGTCGCGGATAACCCGAAAAACGCCGTGATCAAGCGCGGAGTAGCCGGGAAACAGCCGATCCAGACAGATCAGCACCGCATCCTCGAGCAACAGGTAGCGCGCAACCTCGCCGGGAAGCCGGATAAAGCGGTCCAGTTGTGCCGGCAGCGGCACAATCGCGTTACGCATCGCCCCTTCCGCCCGGTTTTCGAGCAGCAGCGCCAGCGTAAGACCGAAATTGGGAATGAAGGGAAATGGATGGATCGGATCGATCGCCATGGGCGTCAGAACCGGGAAAATATCCCGCATGAACTGGCCATCGACCCATTTGCGATCCGAGGCCGACAACTCCTCAGGTCGAACGACGAATATCCCCTCGTCACGCAATTCCGACTGCATCGACTGCCAGCACGTCTGCTGGTCGGCCATCAGCTGGACCGCTTCGACGTTGATGGCGTCGAGTTGTTGGGCCGGGGTCAGGCCATCGGGACTGCGTGTGGTAACGCCAACCGAGTCTTGCGCCTTAAGTCCGGCCACACGGACCATGTAAAACTCGTCAAGGTTCTTGGCAGAAATAGAGAGAAAGCGCAGGCGTTCGAACAGCGGATGGCTGGTGTTGTAGGATTCCTCCATCACGCGCTGGTTGAAGGACAGCCAAGACAGCTCTCGGTTGATAAATCGGTCCGGAGATTGCGGGCCAATGGACAACTCCGCAGACGCATTGTCTTGCGGCTCATCAGCCTCGAGCGGAGCGGAATCGGTGTCGCTTGCCCTGAGGGCAGTCGTTTCCTCGATCATCGAAATTTGCCCGTGTGCGAAACCCGCACCAGCCTTGCGGGTTGGAATAACGCGCGGCTCTCTTTAACCAGCCGCGTTGCCACTCCATCTAAATGACACGTCGTATTACCGTTGTAACGCAATAAAGCTACGATCCCGAGACAATCAACACATGCAACCGCCTGCCAGGGAACGGTTGGCCCATGAAATCACTGTTCTTACTGCGTCACGCCAAGTCGGATTGGTCGGACAACTCCGTTGACGACCATGATCGAGATTTGGCCCATCGGGGCGAGCGGGCCGCCGCCGCAATGGGACAATATCTTTCCCAGGCTGGCGTAGAGCCTGACCTTGCTTTGTGTTCGACGGCCATGCGGGCACGCCGGACCTGGGAAGTGTTGTCGGCAAATTGGCCCTTGGCACCCAATGTGGAGTTTGAGCGCGGTCTTTACCTTGCCGGCTCCACGGGGCTTTTGAACCGGTTAAAAAAGGTCGATCCGGGATTGGACTCAGTTCTGATCATCGGCCACAACCCGGATATCGAGAAATTGATCCTGGGTGTCGCGGGCAAGGGTAAAGGCGACAGCCTGGCCAGAGCGGCCGACAAGGTCCCGACCTGCGCTTTTGCCGAACTGACGCTCAAGGGCGAGACCTGGTCCGACTTTGAGCCAGGCACGGCGGTTTTGGAAAAATTCGTCGCGCCAAAAGACCTGGTTTAGGCCGGCAGAATTCAAAACGTGCTGTTGAACGCCCCGCCATCCATCAGGATGTTCTGACCGGTAATGTAACCGGCTTGAGCGGCGCAAAGGAACGCACAGGCATCGCCGAATTCCGCCGGGCTGCCAAACCGCTTTGAGGGGTTGGCTGCAATGCGCGCGTCTCGAACCTCCTCAAACGATTTACCTTGTGCCGCCGCCGCGTTGGCCAGGTTTTGGTGCAGACGATCCGTATCGAAGGGACCCGGCAGCAGATTGTTGATGGTCACATTCGTGCCAGCGATCTGGCGGGATAATCCCGCGACGAAGCCGGTCAGTCCCGCCCGCGCGCCGTTGGATAGCCCCAATGTTGGGATCGGAGCTTTGACCGCCCCCGAGGTTATGTTGACGATGCGGCCGAACTGGCGGTCGATCATGCCGTCCACGACTTCTTTGATCAAAAAGATCGGGGCGAGCATGTTTGCATCTACCGCGGCGATCCAATCGTCGCGATCCCAGTCGCGGAAATTGCCAGGCGGTGGACCGCCCGCATTGTTCACCAGAATGTCGGGATTGGGACAGACCCCCAGGGCTGCTTTGCGCCCCTCCTCCGTCGCAATGTCGCCGGCCGCGATTGTAACCGGGGTACCGGTAATATCTTCAATCCGGGAAGCGGCATCGCTCAATGCGGCTTCCGTCCGCGCGGTAATGGTGACGTGCACGCCTTCCCGTGACAGGGATTCCGCACACGCGCTGCCAAGGCCCTTGCTTGCCCCGCAAACCAGCGCACGTCGCCCTTGCAGGCCCAAATCCATTGCCAAAACCTCCCCCTACTATGCCGCCACGAATTCGCCCATGACCGAGGCGATATAGCGCCGCGTTACTTTTTTCTGATCGCGAAAGCTGACGCGGTTGAGAAACACGGCAAAACGCGCCGCCTCCTCGAAACTTCTCTCAATGTGACAAATGGCAAATCTGAGGTCATCGGCCGTCACGTTCATCTGCATGTCAGCCAGGTGTTTTTTCAAGACACCAATCAGCGCATCGTCATCCGGTGCGCCGATTGCCACCTGTGGAGCGGCCCGCAAGCGGGTTGCCAGATCAGGCAAGGTAATCGGCCAACGGGCAACCGGCGATCTTCCGGTCAGCAGCATGCTGCCACCGGATTGCTGGAGGTCGTTGTAGAGGTGGAACACCGCCTCCTCCACCGATCGGTTGCCAGCAATCTTGTCCGCATTATCAATCGCAACCGACCTCATCCCACGAGGCCGGGGCCCCGCTTGCAGCGCGCCAACGCTAACAATTTCCGCATCCGAGGTGTTGGACCAAAGGCCCAGCAGGTGCGACTTGCCTGAACTGGGCGGGCCGTGAACGACGAGCGCGGGTCCGGGCCATTCGGGCCAGCGATCAATCCACGCCACGGCGACGGCATTGCACTTGGCGACGACAAGAGATTGGCGAGTCAGATCTGCCGGACGCGCAAGGTCGAGAACCAGTTGCGGGCTTTCGGACAAAACCTCCATACCCGTCATTTGTGACCGTCACCTTGAAAGAAATGCGTCTCTTGATAGTGGACAATCGATCGCCGAACGACGACCCCTGCAACAGCCGCTGCCGGAACCGAGAGCATCACGCCGGTGATGCCAAACAGATGGCCGCCGGCGAGCAAGGCGAAAATTATCCATACGGGGTGCAATCCAACCGCGTCACCGATCAGCCTGGGCGTAATGAAGTTCCCTTCGATGACTTGGCCGAAAACGAAGATCGACGCGATCACCAACCACATCACCCAGTTGTCGAACTGCACCACGGCAACGCTGACGGCCACAACGAATCCTACGATGCTGCCAACGAACGGGATCATGTTGATCAACCCCGCAGCAACACCGATCGCCAATCCGAACCGAAGCCCCGCGACGGTCAGCGCCGTGGCGTAAAACACGCCTAGTACCAAGGCCACCAACGCCTGGCCGCGCACGAACCGGCCAAGCACCTGATCCGATTCAGACGCAAGCGAGTTGATCATCGGAGAATACGGCCGGGGCATGAGGCTGCCGATCTTGGCCACGATCTTGTCAAAGTCGCGCAACAGGTAGAACGCGACCATCGGCGTGATCACGAAAAGCGAGATGATGTCGATGATCGCCATCCCACCGGCCCACACCCGCTGGAGCAGATTGAGCGCCCAGCCAGCCACGACATCGGCGTACCCTGTCGCCGCCTCCTGAAGGCCGTCGATCTGCTGACCATCGAGCCGGCTCATCACCAGGCCAATCAAGGGAGAAGCCATTTCCGACATGCGTTGAAAATAGCTTGGCAACTCTTCCACCAACCGGATGAGTTGAGGAACGAGCAGCGGAACGAGTATCAGGATCGCCAGGGCCACTAGGGCAAAGAAACAAAGCAAAATAGCCAGCGTCGCGATGCCCCGACTGAGGCCGAGTTTTTCGAGCCTGTCGGCAACCGGGTCCAGCAAATAGGCTATCGCCATGCCCAAGGCGAAGGGCATCAGGGCACCGCGCAGCAAATAAAGCAGCATGCCGCCGGCGACGATGGCAGCCGTGGCGATGATCCAGCGAGGGGTTTGCGGCCGCCGCCCAGAGGGCTCGGGAAGTCCCCCTTGTGTTGCTGTTTCGTTAGCGTCCATCTTGACTAGGGACGGGCGGACCGCAGTTCCCTAACGCCGCCCGCTGCCTGCAAGATCAGGGATTGTTCGGCCAACGCGGTGCGAAGCTGATCTTCACTGCCAAGATGTTCGATCCGCACAATCGCTTCGCGCGGAGCCAGGCTTAGCAGCGACTCGCCCACGATGATCGGAAGCTGATTAAGCGTCTGTACGACCTGGTACCAATCGGCAGGCGCGTCGATGGGGATCGATATAGTGATCGTCGAGGCGTTCCCGCCGGACGGAAACCGAACAGGCTGGGCCGTCGGCGCCGCCGTAAGAAAGAGCCCTGAATCGATGCGGTCGGCGACTTGCTGAACGGCCTGCTGCATGGCCGTGGCCTGGTTGGTGCCAATGCCCATCGGCGCGGCAATGGTGTCGATCGCCTGAAGCGATGTCAGGCTGGTGGCGTTCAGGGAGACGCTGAGCGAGCGCCCTTCCGGTCGAGCGATGGCCACCACGCTGCGGCCTGCGCCGTATCGTTCGATCAGGCTCGCCAGCGCCGCGGTATCGGTCGCCACCGCCGCTTCGACGGATAAATCGGAAACATCCAACAGGTCGCCATAGGGGAGAAGGATTTCCGTGCCCCGGCTTTCAGGGTCATAGTCCAACCACGCATCGAACCATGGATTTGGCGGATCCCACAGGCGGGGGCCGGCCCCCTGCCCCGAATCGAAAACCGGAATAATCACCACCCGGTCATTATCCACGGCTTGAGCGGCCGTGACGCGGCCATCGCGGAGGAGCGACCGCATGGCTTGAGGTTCATAGACGAACGTCATATCGGCGATGTATCGGCCCGGTAACGTCCGTTCATTCGCCACCGAAAAACTGCGCACCAGCTGACCAACGTCATCATCAGACAAGCGTTCGACGGTCAAGGCAAAGGCCGGCAGGCCCAATTGCTCGCCCAGCAGCAACAAGCCCATGCGCTGGCCTTCGGCAAAAGCACGCTCACGGGCCGCCGATGTCGTTGCCGCCGTGATATCCACGGGAATATCGGTCACCGTGTAGACGTCGACGGGGCCCTGATCTTCCTCCTCCAGCTCTTCCTCGCTCAACGTTTCGCCGGTTATCGGATCGACCGGAGGTGCCTCCTGGTCTTCGTTCGAGCCAGGAAGAGGTTCAGAGGTGATTTCCTGCGCGATTGCGCCCCCCGAACCGAGGGTCAGCGTGAAAGCGAGGATAAGGGAAACCAGGCGGCAGCCAGCCATTGTCACGAGGCCTCGATACAGTATGGTCCACAAACGAGTCTGTTTGCGACCGGGCGGTTATACGACACCAATCCGGCCGCAATGAAGCATATGTTGAGGCCAAGTGTGACAGCCAAGGCTTACAAAAACGCTGGCGTGGACGTTGCCGCCGGCGACGCGCTCGTTCGAGCCATCGCCCCCGCCGTCAAAAAGACAAAGCAACCGGGGGTGATGGGATCGATCGGCGGCTTTGGGGGATTGTTCGACCTCAAGCAAGCCGGGTTTACCGATCCGATCCTGGTTGCCGCGACCGATGGCGTCGGGACAAAGCTGAAACTGGCCCTGGAAGCGGGTCAACTTGACGGTATTGGCGTCGACCTGGTCGCCATGTGTGTCAACGACCTGGTTTGCCAGGGCGCGAAGCCATTGTTTTTTCTTGACTATTACGCGACGTCGCGGCTTGACGTCGTGGTCGCCCAATCGGTCATCGAAGGAATTGCCACCGGGTGCGAACAAGCGGGATGCGCGCTGATCGGGGGCGAAACGGCCGAGATGCCGGGTCTTTATGCCGCCGGTGATTTCGATGTGGCCGGATTTGCCGTTGGCGCGGGTGAACGCGGAAATCTACTGCCCAGGAAAACCGTTGAAATCGGAGACACGCTGTTAGGTTTGCCATCTAATGGTTTGCATTCAAATGGATTTTCGCTCGTTCGCAAGATTCTAACTGAACAGTCCGTCAGCAATTCGCAACCCGCGCCGTTTGACCCATCACGGTCGTTGGCCGAAGCCCTCCTTACGCCGACAGCCATCTATGCCGAACCCGCCTTGGCCCTGCACCAGGCAGGACGCGTGAAGGCATTTGCGCACATCACCGGCGGTGGATTGACCGAGAACATTCCGCGCGCCCTACCCGATGGTCTTGGCGCGTCGTTGGACGCATCCTGCTGGCGATGCCTTCCCGTCTTTCCTTGGTTGGCCCGCGAAGGCGCCCTGACCGAACGCGATATGGTAGAAACGTTCAATTGCGGGATCGGCATGGTCGCCATCATGGACCAGACTGATGCCGAGTTTTCCCAAGAGATCCTGTCGGATCACGGCATTGATGCCCCGATAATCGGTACCGTCACGGATGATCCGGGCAAGCAAGTGACGATCATGAACACAGAGCGCCTAGTCAACTGACCTCCATGCCGCCGGGTCAAGACAAGAAGGCTGTCGCCGTTCTCATCTCCGGTCGCGGCAGCAATATGCTGAGCTTGGCGAGGGCCGCTGCAGGGCCGGACTATCCGGCTCGCATTTGTCTTGTCGCGTCAGATTCGCCGGCGGCAGCCGGGCTCAGCAAAGCGAAGAAGCTCGGCCTTGCGACAGCCTGCATCGATCGGGCGCGCTATGACAAACGGTCGAATTTCGAAGCGGCGCTCGATGAACGGATTAGAGAGTCCGGGGCGGAGCTAATCTGTTTGGCTGGCTTCATGCGCTTGCTGTCCGCAGCCTTCGTGACTCGCTGGCACAACCGGATTCTGAACATTCATCCGTCCCTTTTGCCGGCCTTCAAAGGTCTGGATACCCATCAGCGCGCCCTGGATGCAGGCGTACGCTTGGCCGGTTGCACGGTCCACATCGTCCGTCCGGCGATGGATGACGGGCCGATCATCGCTCAGGGAGCCGTTGGCGTCCTGCCGGGAGATACCGCCGAATCGCTGGCCGACCGGGTGCTGGCAGTCGAACACAGGCTATACCCCGCCGCCCTCGCCCAGATGGCCGCCGGCATGGTTTCGTTCGAGGGGGACCGCTGTGTCATCGCCGATCCACCATGGAACAAAGATTTCTTTGCCAATCCGAATTATGACTAAGTGCACTGGCGTGCGGGTTCGGCTTGTCAACACAATGTCTGTTCAGTACCAAGGGCGCGCACACGGCCGCTGCATAGGATTTGTCATTGATGAGCGACACGCGCACTGACGCCGATTTCACCCAAATGCTGGAGGAGCGGGAACGCTCCTACTCTTCGGCGATCTCAATCTCGACTAAGATTATCATCGTATTAGCGATCATCCTGCTAGGGATGTTCTTCTTCCTGGTCTAGCCACCGATTCCGGCCCTCCGAGACCAGGGCAAATGGGACGACGGACGTGCTGGGCGGATTCTCAATCTTTGTCATCGCCATTGTCGTTTTGGCGATCACCCTGCTGTTCATGGGCGTCAAGTCCGTGCCGCAGGGCCATGAATTCACGATCGAGCGGTTTGGGAAGTATACCCGCACGCTGACTCCTGGCCTGCATGTGATCGTGCCGGTTGTCGACCGCATCGGCGCCCGCATGAACATGATGGAAACCGTGCTGGACGTGCCCTCGCAGGAGGTTATCACCCGGGACAACGCGGTGGTCCAGGTGGACGGCGTGGTGTTCTATCAGGTTCTGGACGCCGCCTCGGCCGCCTATGAGGTGCGCAATCTGGAACATGCCGTCCTGAACCTGACGATGACCAACGTCCGGACGGTGATGGGTTCGCTGGATCTGGATGAGCTGTTGTCCCAGCGCGATCAGATCAACGCGCGCCTGTTGAACGTCGTCGATGACGCCACGGCGCCCTGGGGCATCAAGGTCACCCGCATCGAAATCAAGGATATTTCACCGCCAAAGGATCTGGTGGACGCCATGGCGCGGCAGATGAAGGCCGAACGGGACAAACGCGCCACGATTCTGGATGCGGAAGGCGACCGGCAGGCGGCCATTCTAAGGGCAGAAGGTGAAAAGCAATCTGCCATTCTGGAGGCCGAGGGCCGGCGCGAAGCAGCCTTCCGTGATGCCGAGGCCCGCGAACGGGAAGCCGAAGCGGAAGCCAAGGCAACCCGCTCGGTCTCCGATGCGATCACCGACGGCAATGTCCAGGCCATCAACTATTTCGTCGCCCAGAAATATGTCGATACCCTGGGTCAGTTCGCCCATTCGCCGAATCAGAAAATCGTCTTCATGCCCCTGGAGGCAAGTTCGGTGATCGGCTCAATCGGCGGCTTGGCGGAAATCGCCCGCCAGACGTTTGGCGACGGGTCCGATTCAACCGCAAAACCGGTCAATCCCTGGGGCGATGGCAACGAGCAAGGCAAACAAGGCTAGCGACGATGCCGCCGGAGTTCCTTGAGCAGATCGAGTTCTGGCACTGGCTGATCGCCGCTGTCGTGCTGTTCGTGCTTGAGATTTTCGCGCCGGGGTTCGTTCTGTTGTGGCTGGCGGTGGCCGCAGCGGTGGTCGGCCTGTCCCTGCTGGTACTACCTGACCTTTCCTGGCAGTCGCAGGGACTGATCTTTGCCGTTCTGTCCGTCGTTACCGTCGTCGGCTGGCGGCTGATTGCGCGCAAAATGCCGGCCGAAACAGATCACCCGACCCTGAACCGCCGCGGCCAGCACTATGTCGGGCGGCGGTTTACGCTCGATCAGGACATCGTCAACGGCGCCGGCTCGCTCAAGGTCGGTGACAGCCGGTGGAATGTTCGGGGCGATGATATGCCCGCCGGCACCGACGTGACGGTGACCGGCGTCGAGGGCAATTTTCTGATGGTCGAACGGGCCGGCGGGTAAGGACGCGGCCCGCGACCAAAAGCCAAGCCTAACCGACGATTTCGATCTGGCTGAAGAAGAAGGCGATCTCGATGGCCGCGTTTTCCTGGCTGTCGGAGCCATGAACCGAGTTGGCCTCGATCGATTCCGCGAAATCGCGGCGAATCGTGCCCTCATCGGCGTTCGAGGGGTTGGTGGCGCCCATGATCTCGCGGTTCTTCGCCACGGCATCCTCGCCTTCGAGGACCTGGACCACGACCGGACCCGAGGTCATGAAATTGCAAAGATCGTCGAAAAACGACCGTTCGGCGTGAACGGCATAAAACCCTTCGGCTTGTTGCCGGGACAGCGCGACGCGCCTTTGAGCGATGATCCGCAGGCCTGCCTCTTCGAACCGGGCATTGATCTTGCCCGTGAGGTTGCGCCGCGTGGCATCCGGTTTGATGATCGAAAGGGTTCGTTCGACTGCCATAGTACTTCCCAATGTGGACCGCATTTAGACGGTTCGTTTGTCGGTGCGGCGGCCTTATACAGACGCCCAACCCGTCCCGCAACAGCGCCAGCGATCAATTGACCGGTTCGTTACAAAATGCTGCAGATTAATCAACTGACCCTGCGGGTCGGCGGACGCGTCCTGCTGAACCAGGCAACAGCGGTACTGGATGCCGGCGAACGGGTCGGGCTGGTCGGCCGCAACGGGACCGGCAAATCCACGCTTTTGCGGGCGATTATGGGCGAGATTACCTGGGAATCGGGCTCGATCGTCGTCCCGCCGCGCTGGACCATCGGCACGATCGAGCAGGAACCGCCCGCCGGCGATCAGAGCCTGATTGACGCCGTCCTGGCCGCGGACAAGGAACGGGTCGAGCTGGAGCGAGAAGCAGAAACGGCGGATGATCCGGCGAGAATCGGCGAAATCCATACGCGCCTGGCCGATATCGGCGCCCATTCGGCCCCAGCGCGGGCCGCGAGCATTCTGGCCGGGCTCGGCTTTGGGCAGGACAAGATCGCCATGCCCTGCCAGGACCTGTCCGGCGGGCAGCGCATGCGGATCTCCCTCGCCAGGCTGCTGTTCCGCGCGCCGGATGTGTTGCTGCTCGATGAGCCGACCAACCATCTGGATCTGGACGCGGCCCTGTGGCTTGAAGGGTTCCTGGCCAGCTATCGCGGCAGCATCCTGATCGTCAGCCATGACAGGCAGCTGCTGAACAACATCGCCAAGCGAACCATCCACCTGAACGCCCAACGGCTGCGCAGCTATGCCGGCGGGTATGACCGGTTCGAGCGGACGCGGCGGGAGGAGTTGGCCCGACAATCAATCATGCACACCCGCCAGCAGGCGGAACGGCGGCGGCTGCAGGATTTTGTCGACCGGTTCCGCTACAAGGCCTCCAAAGCGAAGCAGGCCCAGAGTCGGCTGAAGATGATCGCGCGCATGGAGCCGATCGCGGCTGCGATGGAGGACCATTCCATTGCGTTCGACTTTCCGAAGCCCGAGCCTCTGTCCCCTCCCCTGGTGCGGTTGGAAAAGGTGAACGCCGGTTATGGCGACAAACCTATCTTGCGGGATTTGGAACTGGACATCGATCCGGACGACCGGATCGCCATTCTCGGCCCGAATGGAGCGGGTAAGTCCACGCTGATGAAACTGCTGGCCGGCCGGCTGTCGGCCTTGGACGGCAAGCTGCGTAAACCGGCCAAACTGACGGTGGGTTATTTCGCCCAGCATCAAACCGAAGAACTGAACCCAGCAAAATCTCTGCTGGAGGAGGCAACCGATCGGAAGCCGTTGGCGACGGCCGCCTTGCTGCGGTCTCATTTGGGCCGGTTCGGCTTTGCCCAGGAACGGTCGGAAGTCGCGATTGGGAACCTATCGGGCGGGGAGAAGGCGCGTGGCCTGTTCGCGCTGATCTGTCTCGATTCGCCCCATCTGTTGCTGCTGGACGAGCCGAGCAACCATCTGGATGTCGATTCACGCCAGGCGCTGATCCAGGGGCTTGCCGCCTATGACGGGGCGGTGATCATCATCAGCCACGATGCCCACATGGTCGACGCCGTGGCTGACCGTGTCTGGCTGGTGAATGAGGGCGGCTGCGCCCCATTTGACGGCGATGTTGAGGATTACCGGCAGGGCCTGATGCGCCGGCTGAAGGGTAGCAAACCATCCATTGCCGTTGACGGGATGACCAGTTCAAACGGCGGCGAGGCACCCAAGAACGCCGCCAAGGCGCGCCGCAAGGATGCTGCCGACCGGCGCGCTGCCCTGGCCCCGATGCGCAAGGCCATCGCCAAGGCAGAGTCGGCCATGAAATCCCTGGGCGACAAGCGGCAGCGGCTGCAGTCGCGCTTTGCCGACCCGTCGCTATATGAGGATCCATCTATCGATGCGGGCGATCTTCAGCGGCAACTTGCGGACGTCGAACGCCAACTGGCCGAGGTTGAGGAGACCTGGTTGAACGCCCAGGAGCAATTAGAAGCAGCCCAGTTGGCCGACTAATCCTCTCCGCCGGTCTGATGCTTCTTGTCCCACCGGCCGCTTGAATCCTGCTGCCAATAGGTCAGGTGATGGCCGCCGGACAGAAGCGTCTTCCACCGCGCCCTCGCGGCGGAAACGGCCGTATCGCTGCGCCCGTCAAACAGGTGGCAAACCAAATCGTAGCCGGACATGTCGATGTCCTGGTCGTCCGACACGACGAACAAAACTTTGGCACCGTTGGGGTTTTCCGATTTCGAGGTCAACCAGATCGGCTGGAGCCCGGCATGGCCGTCATGTTCGCTGCCATGGGGAAGAAAGCCGCGCTGGCTGAACGACCAAAGATGATCGTTCAGCCGTTCGGCCGCCTGGTCATCCCCCGCCCGGACGACCGCCCGCATCTGTCGATCCAAACAACGCTGTAACAGGATCGGCAGGGTTTGTTCCAGGGACCGCGTTTGCAGGTGGTAGAACCTGATTTCCGGGCCGGCGCCCATGGCACTATTCGTACGCCTTGACCAAGTCCGACAGCAACCGCACGCCCCAACCGACCGCGCCCTTGGGCGTCGTGGGCCCCGTCTTTTCCGACCAAGCGGTACCTGCGATGTCCAGATGCGCCCACGGCGTACCGTCTTCGACGAACCGCTGCAGGAACTGCGCGGCAACGATCGAGCCAGCCCAGCGGCCCGCTGCGATGTTTTTGACGTCCGCGATGTTGCTGTTGATCATCCGGTCATAGGATTTAGCCAACGGCATGCGCCACACCAACTCGTCGGTCGCAATGCCGGCCTCCAACAACTTGTCGGAGAGATCGTCGTCGTTGGAGAACAGGCCCGCCATTTCGTGGCCGAGGGCGACCAACATGGCGCCGGTCAAGGTGGCCAGATCAACGATTAGCCGCGGCTTGTACTTTGACTGCGCATACCAGAGCGCATCGGCCAGGACGAGGCGGCCTTCGGCGTCCGTGTTGAGCACTTCAATGGTCTTGCCGGCGGCCGAGGTCACCACATCACCGGGACGCTGGGCGTTGCCTGACGGCATGTTCTCCACCAACCCGATGATGCCGACGACATCCGCCTTGGCCTTGCGCCCAGCCAGGGCCGCGATGGCCCCGGTCACCGCCGCCGCACCACCCATGTCGAACTTCATGTCCCACATGCCGGCGGCCGGTTTCAATGAGATGCCGCCCGTATCGAAAGTGACGCCCTTACCGACAAAGGCAATTGGGCCTACGCCCTTGGGGTTCTTGGCCCCTTTCCAACGCATGGCAACGAGGCGGGACCCTTTGTCAGAGGCCATACCGACGGCCAACAGCGCGTTCATCCCCAGCTTCGCCATCTTCTTTTCATCCAGAACCGTGACCTCGACGCCAAGCTTGGTCAGCTCCTTGCACCGCTCGGCATAGCTGGTCGGATGAAGGACATTGGGCGGTTCGGAGACAAGATCGCGTGCCAGGAAGACACCTTCGGCGACGGGCTGCAACGCGCCATAGAGCTTTCGCGCGGCCGCGGCCTTCTCAACGGCCATGGTCAGCCGTTCGACACGGCGCGGCTTTGAGCCATCCTTGGACTTCGACGTCTTGTATCGATCGAACGAATAGCTGCGCAGCAGCGCGCCAAACGCGACATTCGCGCTGAGAAGTTCGTCCGAGATGTCCGTTCCTTCGGGCAGGTCAAGCTGAACGGAGGCCCCTTTGGCCTTTGCCGCGTTGAGGCTGGCACACAGCGTGCCCCCTGCATTGACGGCAGCCTGGGCGGTCAACTTCGCCGGGTCGCCCAGCCCAAGAACAAAGACCTTGGCAATTTTCGCATCGGCCGGCGCGACGACGCTGATGACCTGCTCGGCGGAACCATCGAAACTCTCGTCGACTTTGATCGCCTGTGCGATTGCGCCGCCCAAGCTCTCGTCAAGCTTGGACGCGTACGGCCCAAGATTCGCCCCTTTTGCAACGGACAAGACGAGGATGGAATCGCTCACCTTCGGCGAGCCGGCGAAGCTGATCTTCATAGGCATCTCTCAAGAGTTGGATTGGTCCGCCAGCCGACGAGGGATTCGCCGGTGGCACAGGCGCTTTGCGTCGCACACAAACTATCAGTATAGAGGGTGACTTCCATAAAGCCATATGGGCAAGGACAGCCGCTTTTAGAAGCAACCGGCTGATGGAACATGCGTTCACTGGACAGATACATCTTCTTCCATCTGATCATCGCGATGGTCATTTCGGCCGTTGTGCTGACGTTTGCCGTCTGGCTGAGCCAAAGTCTGAACCTGATGGAGTTCATCATCGATAGCGCGGCACCGCTTGATCTTTTCTTCCGCATGGTGACGCTGTCGCTGCCCAAATTCCTGGTCGTCGTCCTGCCGGTCAGCCTGATCGTCGCGGTGCTGTTCGTTTACAACAACATGACGGTCGAATCGGAAATTGCGGTCTTGCGCGCGGCCGGTCTGTCACCGTTGAGGCTGTCCTGGCCGGCCCTGGCTTTGGCCCTGGGCGTTACGATCGTCTGCTATTCCTTTACGACCTATTTAATGCCGCTGGCCGATCGGCAATTCACATCGCTGAGAACCACCATCACGTCGGAGTATTCGACCGCCTTCCTGCGGGACGGGCAGTTCAATACCGTTGACGACGACATAACCATTTATTTCCGGGAACGGGATCGATCAGGCGGGTTGCATGGCATCCTGATCCACGACAACCGAAATGCGAACGCGCCCATCACGGTCATTGCGGAGGAAGGAATCGTTCAGGCGGGCGAGTCGGGCCCGTTCATAACGATTTTCAACGGCAACCGTCAGGAGCGCCAGGCGGGGAGCGGCAAGGTCGATATTCTCTATTTCGACAGCTATTCGCTCGAAATCGACTTGGAAAAACCGATTGAAGATGCTGGCTGGCTACGTCCCCGTGAACGGTTCGTCGGCGATCTTCTGTATCCCGATATGGACAATCCGGCCGATCGCGCATTTGCCAAACGGCTGATCGCAAGCGGGCACGAACGCCTTTCCATCCCGCTGATGTCGCTCGCGTTCGTCGGGATTGCTCTGGGTGCCCTGCTGGGGGGTGAGACCAACCGGCGCGGGCTGGGATCAAGGCTGGTCGTCGCCGTGTTGCTTGCCGTCGGTTTGCAGGTCGCCAGTCTGGCGATATCCAATGCTGCGCGGGCCAGCAGCTGGCTGTATCCCATGATGTACGCCCTGCCGGTTCTGGCCTTTGTCGGCGGCATGGCCGCCATGCACATCACGCCACAGCGCTGGCACGCGCTAGCACGCCAGCAGGGCTGATATGTTCTTTTTTTCGACGGCCGGCCGCTATATCGCGCGACAGTTCCTGGTCGCCTTCGTGGCGTTCTTTACGCTGATGATCGGCCTTATTGTCTTGTTCGAGTTTGTCGAAATGATCCGGCGCGGCGCCAGCGTCGAAGCGGTTACGCCGGCCATCGCCCTGCAACTCACCCTGTTGAAAGTGCCGGAGCTATCGCAGCAGCTGTTCCATTTTGCCGTGTTGTTCAGCGCCATGACGACGTTCGCCATGATGACCCGCAGCCGCGAACTGGTTGTGATCCGCGCCAGCGGCGTTTCCGCCTGGCAATTCATCTTTCCGGTGGCGGTTGTCGCCGTGGCCATCGGTTTTGCCAAAGTCGGCCTGTTAAACCCGGTTGGCGCCGCGATGTTTTCCGAATACCGACAGCTCGAAGCACGATACTTCCACAACCGTGAAAGCACGCTGGAACTATCCGGTGGGGGGATCTGGCTGCGTCAGGCCGATCCAAACGGCTCATCGGTGATCTTTGCCAAAGACGCGGAACCGGCGAACGGCCGTTTGCAAGGCGTCACTGTCTTTGTCTATGACAAGCAAGACGCCTTTAGAGCCCGGGTCGATGCTGCCGATGCGATCTTGCGCGACGGTTACTGGCAGTTCGATGAGGTCCTGCTGACCGACCGGTCGGAGGCAACGCGGTCCATCTCCCACTTTTCGCTGGCGACGGAGCTGACACCCGAGAAGATCGAGGAGAGCTTCGCCGACCCCGAGACCATCTCGTTTTGGGACTTGCCGGCCTTCATTCGAACGCTGGAGGAGAACGGATTTTCGACCCTTCGCCACCGGCTGTACTTCAACATCGAACTGGCACAGCCGCTGCTGATGGCTGCCATGGTCTTGTTTGCCGCTGCCTTCTCGGTCCGCCGAACCGCGCGAACGGGTATGCTCAAGCTGATCGTGGCGGGAACCGTTACGGGTTTCCTGCTGTTCGTCGCGACGGACATTGTGCGGGCGTTGGGATATTCATCCAGCTTGCCAATCGCCGTGGCGGCGTGGTCGCCGACGATGGTTTCCCTTTTCTTGAGTACCGGCATGTTATTGCACTTGGAAGATGGCTAGGAACCGTTAGCGCGGTGAACCAATTCCCCTTTGCTGTCGGGACGACGGTAGCGGTAGGCTTGCCGCCATGACTGGACGAACAGACGAGAGAACGCCTTGACCGGCCTGATTAAAAAAGCCTGCGGTCTCCTGAGCGCGCTTGTTTTTCTTGGCGGTGTCGGCATATCGAATGGCATCGCGCAGACGCTGGGTGGCATTGCGGCCGTGGTCAATGAGGACGCCATCACCCTTACGGAATTAGATGGCCGCATCGCGCTGGGCTTGCTGGCCTCCGGCTTGCCGGATTCGCCCCAGTCGCGGGACCGGATCCGCACTCAGGTGCTAAGAACCCTGATCGACGAACGGTTACGCCTTCAGGAAGCCGAACGGCTCGGGTTTGAGCCTGGCGAGGAGGCGATTGCCGAAGGTGTTGAATCGATTGCCAGCCAGAACCGGATCGGCATGGAGCGGATGAAAGTCCTGTTCGCGGAGTCCGGCATCCCGATGTCCACACTGGAGGATCAGGTACGCGCGACCCTTGCCTGGAATGATCTGGTCACGGGCCGCTTGGGCGGCAATGTTCAGGTAACAGACTCCGATATTGAGGAGGTTCTCGCCCGGATCGAGGCCAATCGCGGGCTTAACGAGTACCTGCTGGCTGAGATTGTCCTGCCTGTCGCGGACCGGCAGCAGGAAGCCGAAATCGCCGCTTTCGCCCGTGAAATCGTCTCGCAGATTCGCGGAGGCGCCTCGTTCGCCGCCGTGGCGCGACAGTTCAGCGCTGCCGCAGGTGCCGATACAGGCGGTGATCTCGGTTGGGTGCTGGAAGGCGGGTTTACCCCGGAAATCGAACAAGCCCTTGCCAGCCTGTCCCCGGGCCAACTTTCTGAACCGCTTCGGACAACGGCCGGCTATTCGATCTATCTGATGCGCGAGAAGCGGCGGGTCTTGTCCGGCAATCCCGAAGCGACGACCATCACCTTGCGCCGGTTTGCCGTCCCCTTTCCGGCCGGCGTATCCGGCGGCGAGAAGCAGGATCTGATGGCTCAGACCGAGGATCTGCGCGACTCAGTCCAGGGGTGTCAGGCGCTGCGGGAAAGAAACGAAGAGTTGGAGATCGGCGAAATCGAGGATTTGGGATCGGGACTGGTGCGCGATCTGGGCGAGCCATTGCGCTCACAGGTTGCCGATCTGCCGGTTGGCACGCCCAGCGCCATCCAGGAATTCGCCCAAGGGGTCGTCTTTTACATGGTGTGCGACAGGACAATACCCGGCGCAAACCTGCCTGACAGGGATGAGATCGCCCGTGACCTGTCCAACGAACAGCTTGACCGATTGCAACGGCGGTACTTGCGCGATTTGCGCAACGCAGCCTACATCGAGGTACGGCTTTAATGACCGCGCGCTTCCTGGCCCCGCCCCCGCCGAAATCTCGGCAACTGCCACTCGCCGTCACCATGGGCGAACCCGCCGGTATCGGGACGGAGATCACGCTGCGGGCCTGGCAGACCAAAGCACAAAGAGCCATTCCGAAATTCTTTTTGGTCGATGACCCGGACCGCGTGAAATACGTCGCACGGCGGTTGGGATGGGATGTGCCGGTCAAGGAAGTTGCCTCGGGCCTGGATGCGCGTTCCGTGTTCGCCGAGGCGCTGCCCGTCGTCGCCATGTCGCAAATGCCAGCGATCGATCTAGGCCGGCCCAATCCGGATGGGGCCGAAGCCGTTCTGGGATCAATCCGCCAAGCCGTGCGGATGACGCTGGAAGGCGAAGCGTCCGGCATCGTCACCAATCCGATCCACAAGGGCGTGTTGTATGAGGCAGGGTTCCGATTCCCCGGCCACACGGAACTGCTGGCAAGCCTGACGGATGCCGGCACCGCGCCAGTGATGATGCTGGTTTGCCCTGATCTGCGGGTCGTGCCAGTTACCGTGCATACATCGCTAAAGGACGCGATCGACCAGCTGACGACGGCCTCCATCATTCATTGCACGCGGGTGACCGTCGCGGCTTTGCGGCGGGATTTCGGTATCTCGCACCCTCGCATCACTGTGGCGGCGCTGAACCCGCATGCCGGCGAAGGCGGTGCCCTGGGTCGCGAGGAGATCGAGATCATTCAGCCGGCTGTCGAAGAGTTGAGGATCGACGGGGTGGCCGTGGATGGGCCACATCCAGCCGATACGCTGTTCCATCGCCGGTCGCGCGGAACCTATGACGCCGCAATCTGCATGTATCACGATCAGGCACTTATCCCGTTGAAGACCATCGATTTTCATCGGGGCGTCAATGTGACGCTTGGTCTGCCGATCATCCGCACCTCGCCCGATCATGGCACGGCGCTCGACATTGCGGGCAAGGCGATCGCGAACCCCTCCAGCATGATCCAGGCGCTGACCATCGCGCATCGGATGGCCCGTCGCCGCGCGGCCATGCCGGTGCCATAGCCGGGCCTTCGTTGACCAACTCAGATCCCCTGTCCCGCCCCGGAGATTTGTTGCGCAAAGGGAAGTTGGCGGCGCGGAAGTCCCTTGGGCAGCATTTCCTGCTGGACCCAAGCATTTTGAACCGCATCGTCGCGCTGGGCGAAATTGGCTCAGATCACACGGTTATCGAGGTCGGTCCCGGGCCCGGTGGATTGACGCGCGCCATTCTTCAGTCCCCCGCCCGTCAGGTCATCGCCGTTGAAAAGGACCGGCGCTTTGCTCGCGCCCTGGCCGATGAGGCGGCCGGTCATCTAACGGTTGTGGAGGCCGACGCACTCGAAATAGACGTCGCGCATCTGGGTGACCCGCCACGCGTCATCATCGCCAACCTGCCATACAATGTTGCGACACCCCTGCTTATCAACTGGCTGGAGAATGCCGCCTCGTTCGAGCGTATGGTTTTGATGTTCCAAAAAGAAGTTGCGCAGCGGATTACCGCCTCGGTTGGCGAAAAACACTATGGACGCCTGGCGGTGATGAGCCAGTGGGTGGCCGAAACACGCTATGCCCACACCATTTCGGCCGGCAGTTTTTCACCGCCGCCAAAGGTTGATTCCGCCGTTGTTACCTTTGTTCCCAAAGCAGCACCTCGAGACGTGCCTTGGCAGGACATGGAAACGGTGGTGGCGGCGGCGTTCGGCCAACGTCGCAAGATGCTGCGCGGGGCCCTCAAGTCGCTAGGCGAGCCGCTGAGCCTGCTGGAGGCTGCCTCAATCCATCCGGAACTGCGTGCCGAAGACGTGCCGGTGGATGGTTTCGTGTCGCTTGCCCGGGCCTTTGCCGAGCGACGGTCATTGGCAAACAGCCAATCCGAGTAGTGGGGCGATGCTGAAGGGTGTCGCCTATATCGAAGGACAATTCGTTCCGATTGCCGAGGCGAAGATCCCGGTTCTCGATTGGGGCTTTTTGCATTCGGATGCGACCTACGATGTCGTTCATGTCTGGAAAGGCCGGTTTTTCCGCCTGGATGCCCATATCGAGCGGTTTTTCGGGTCGATCGACCGCCTGCGGCTGACGCTGCCTGTCGATAAGGCCGAGCTTTCCCGCATTCTGGCCGAATGCGTTTCACGTTCGGGTCTTGAGGATTCCTATGTCGAGATGATCCTGACCCGCGGCTTATCGCCGACATTTTCGCGTGATCCGCGCGATGCCGTGAACCGCCTGATCTGCTTTGCTATACCGTTCGGCTGGATATTGCGCCCCGAAGATCGGCCGAAAGGCTTGTCGGTGGCGATCTCCGACATTCAGCGCATTCCGCCTGGGTCGGTCGATCCCCGCGCCAAGAACTATCACTGGCTCGATTTCGTCATGGGGCTGTACGACGCCTACGACCGAGGAGCGGGCAGCGTGATATTGCGGGATGCGGCCGGCAATCTTACCGAAGGCCCCGGCTTCAATGTGTTCACCGTGCGCGATGGAAAGATCGCGACGCCCGGACAGGGTGTGCTGGAGGGCATTACGCGGCGGACAGCCCTGGAGTTGGCCGGCGAACTGGGTTTCCCCGTCGCACTGATAGACATTCCAGCATCCCATGCCCGCATGGCCGATGAGATGTTCGCCACCTCGACGGCCGGGGGAATTATGCCGATTACCAGGATTGACGGCGCGCCAGTTGGTGACGGCGAACCGGGGGCGCTAACCGCCCGATTGATCGATCTTTATTGGCAGAAACACACGGACCCTGCCTGGTCGACCGGCGTGAACGAGTTGCTCTAAAGCGTGATGTGGCGCACCCGGGCCCTAACTGATGCGGCCGGGTCGTTCTTGGCTTTCGCCAAGGCTCTTTCCGCGTCTGCCCGAAGCAGGTCATGGCTGCGCGCCAAAGCGCAAAGAGCATCCAACGACCACGCGCGTATGAAGGGGCGCTTGTGATCCAGATGGCCCGATAACCATTGGGCCAAACGGTTGGCGTCATCCGGCGTTACCGCAAGGAAGCGCACCGTTTGACAAACCTGCAAGATGGCCCCCCAGGTGGTGAGATTTGCGGTGCCACCGACAAAAACCTTGGTCTGCCCGGCCGAAAGGGTTTCGCCATTTTCCAAATGATGTTTGACCAGCCAAGTCGCCCCCTCCGCCACCAATGGTTCGAGGTCGGCAAGCAGGGATACCAAATCGTCGAGATAGGTCTGGGCGCTTGAAAAGCGGGCGGCGGCTTCCGTCAGGATCGTGGTTGCCCGGCCATCATACTCGCTAAGGCTCGCGCGCAATCCCTCACGCGCCGCCGCGTCGTTGGTCATCCGAGTTTTCCGGTCAGATCGACGACGAAATCGCGGAGGCCCATTTGCCGGTCGAGCTTATGCCGTTCAGCTTGAAGAATGGCTTCGACATCGGCCAGGCAGGCATCGATATCGCGATTGACGAGCACATACTGGTATTCGGGGTAATGCACGATTTCCTGCCCAGCGACAGCCATTCGCTTGGCGATTTCCGCATCGCTATCTTGCCCCCTCGCCCGCAGCCGCCGTTCGAGTTCCTCCGCCCCCGGCGGCAGGATAAAGACGGAGACCAGGTCATTCGGCGCCGCCTCACGGATCTGCCGGGCGCCCTGCCAATCAACATCGAAGATCACGTCGCGGCCCTGGCTGAGGGCTTCATCGACCGGCCCCCTGGGCGTTCCGTAGAAATTGCCGAACACCTCGGCATTCTCCAGAAGCTGGCCGTCGGCGACCATCTTCTGATACGCCGAGACGTCGATGAAATGGTAGTGGACGCCGTCCGTCTCGCCGGGCCTGGCCGCGCGGGTGGTGACCGAAATCGACAAATCGATGTTGGCGTCCTTTTCCAGCAGGCGCCGCGTGATCGTCGTCTTGCCGGCGCCTGATGGGGAGGACAGGACGAGCATCAACCCGCGTCTATGAATGGTCTGCGAACTCATGGGTGTGGGGACCTGTTCAACACGGCCTTATTCGATGTTCTGGATCTGCTCACGAAACTGTTCGATCAAGGCTTTCAACTCCATCCCGGCTCGGGTCTGAGCCAACTCCGTCGACTTGGAGCAAATGGTGTTTGCCTCGCGATTGAGTTCCTGACACAGGAAATCGAGGCGGCGACCCGCCGGGTCCGATCCCGAAAGCAGATCGCGGGCCTGGGAAATGTGGGCATCCAGCCGGTCCATTTCCTCGGTTATGTCGGCCCGGGTGGCGAGAACAGCCACTTCCTGGGTCAGTCTTTCTTCGGGGAGCGCCGGTGCCTCTTCCATGATGGCGGCGAGCTGGTTCTTGAGGCGTTCGCGAATGCGCTCGGGCTGGCTGCCGGCGACTTCCCGCACCTCAGCAACGATGGCATCGATGCGGGAGAGCTGTTCGTTCAGCACAGGCGACAGCCGCGCCCCCTCCTCGCCACGGGCCGATGCCAAATCGGACAGGACCTGATCAGCATCCTTGAGCACGGCAGCGACGACGGCCTCGTGATCGCTTTCTTGCGCCGCCGCCTGTTCAACGACGCCCCGAACAGACAGCATGTCAGAGAAGCTGAGCGCGTTGGCGGCCTCTCCATCGACCTTCTGGGCAAAGTCACGCAATTGCGCCACCAGGTCTTCGTTGATCCGCCAGCTCGCCTCACCATCCTCGGTTTCGACGGTCAACTGCAGGGTGATCGAGCCGCGCGCGAAGGCCTTCTTGACCGACTGCCTGACGGGCTGATCGATCTGTTCGTATCCGGTTGGCAGGCGCAAGCGGATATCCAGGCCCTTGCCGTTGACGGATCGCGCCTCCCACACCCAAGACAAGCTGCCCAAGCGTCCGCTGGCGCGGGCAAAACCCGTCATGCTGGTGAGATTCTGGCTCATTCCAAGGACAATTGGTTGCTAGGGATGCCCGTCGCTGGGCCGACGCTGCAACGTCTTATAGTCTTCTTGCCGATTCTGCCACGCAAACTGGAAAACCCATGACCAGGCCGGAACCGAATTCGATCCTGATTACCGGGGCAACCAGCGGCATCGGCCGTGCCCTGGCAGAGCAATACGCCCGTGCGGGAGCCAATCTGTTCCTGACAGGACGCGACCAAGGCCGACTTGAAAGCGTCGCGGAAGCCTGTCGGAACCGGGGCGCAGAGGTCACCGTCGCGACCATGGACGTCACGGACCGGACAGCCCTGAGCGCGTTCGTCCAGTCAGCCGATGAACAAACGTCCCTGGATTTGGTCATCGCCAATGCCGGGATTTCCGCCGGCGGCGGCGAAGGGACGGAGGAGGATGACCAGATACGCCGGTTGTTCGCCGTCAATGTCGATGGCGTCTTCAACACCCTTCACCCGGCTGTCGGGCCAATGATGGCCCGTGGCAAAGGGCACCTGGCCATCGTTTCCTCATTGGCGGGCTTTCGCGGCCTGCCCGGCTCACCCGGCTACAGCGCCACCAAAGCGGCCGTCCGCGTCTATGGCGAGGGGTTGGCGGGCGTTCTGGCGGATAAGGGAATTACGGTCTCGGTCGTCTGCCCAGGATTCGTTCGCACGCCCTTAACGGACGTGAATCCCTACAAGATGCCATTTTTGATGGAGGTCGATCGGGCGGCCGAGATCATCAAACGCCGCCTGTCGAAAGGCCACACGCGGATTGCGTTTCCCTGGCCGACCTATTTCGTCGTTTGGCTGCTGGCCTTGCTGCCCGACCGGCTGTCCGCCCGCCTGACACAACGCATGCCGAGGAAGCCGGCGCTGTTCGGCGTTAACGAAAAATAAACCATAACCGGTGTGACGTTCATCACCGACGCCCAGACTGCCTGCGACTATCTATCCTTCGTCGCCGACATTCAGCCGACGACGACCCGGCGGTTCAGCCGTTCTCGCATATTCGAGGTTCGTCATGGTTGCCCCAAGAGTCAAAGGACACGGATCATCCCGTTTAACCCGCGCCGACCGGATTGCGCGGCGCGCCTTTGTGATGTCTGCCGGTCTTTGGGTAACATGCCTATCGATGGTCGCATTCGTGGCGGTTATTCACTAAGGCGCCGCGAGCGAAAAAATTCGCTGCGGGCCAAATCGTCTAGCTCTTCGCCGCGCAGCTCCGCACAATCGCTAAAATGAAGCCGGGTCCCTGAGAGGGTGACCTGGCTTTTTCAGTTTGTGACTGGTTGTCCGTTCCGGACAAAATCCTACGAAGACCGCAATGCGCAAAAAAAGGGGCGCTGAACTGTCGTCCAGCGCCCCGAAAATCAAAATCCTTCTCCGGCGGGCGTTAGAACCAGAAATCCGAGTCGCTCAGGTCCGCTTGTTCGACATCATGCAGCACGACGCTGTTGTTGCCGTTTGTGATCAACACACCGTCGTTGGTGTCGTTGATGGAGAGGTCGGACATCTCGTCGACGTTTACGGCGTTGGAGAAATCGAGCTTGTCAGCGCCGGGCGTATAATCGAAGACCTCGTCATCGCCCCAGATTCCAGCGAAGACGATCACGTCAGGCCCTGATCCGGGCAGTTGAGCCTTGTCGTCGATAGGATTGAACTGGCGCGTGCCGCTACCATCCCCGATACCGATCAGGGTCTGGGTATTGATCCTGATACCGGTGTCGATGATGCCGCCGTCCATCAGTCCTGTGTAGGACCCAATTTCCTCCGGGGCCACTTCGAAACCTCCGCTGCCCGAATTGTTTGCCAGCGTCTTTACGTTTCCACCCCCATGGCCAAAGGGCTCGCCATTGGGGTTGGGGTTCATCTGGAAGTCATCGGCCGGTCTTTGCGGACCATCTAAACCGGCATAGATGATGTCGTTGCCGGAACCGCCATTCAGGGTGTCCTCACCGCCGCCGCCATACAGCGTGTCGTCGCCGGAGAGACCCTGAATTTCGTTGTTGGCGTTGTCACCACGCAATTCATCATCGCCGGCCCAGCCGCGCAGGTTCTCGATGTTGACAAGCTTGTCGGTGCCGGCCCCTGTCCATTGTTCGGTCTTGTTCGCCAGATCCACGGTCAGATCGCCGGCGCCGTCGTACCGCGCCCAGTCGATGCCCTCGCCGCCGTCTAGGAAATCGTTGGAGGCACCACCAATCAGGGTGTCGTCACCATGACCGCCAAAAAGATCGTCACTGCCGGCCCGACCGTTCACGTAGTCGTCGCCATAGCCCGCGACGATCTGGTTGTTGCCGTCATCACCATAAAGGCCGTCATCCAAGAATGAACCAAAGATGTTCTCGATGCTGGAATAGGTGTCCAGGCCGGCATTGACCGTGTTGTAGGGGCCTACAGGGCCAAGGTCGACATACACGCCCTTGGCCGAGAAATAGTAGCTGACGGCATCCTCACCATCGCCGCCGAAGATCATGTCGTCGCCGAGGCCACCTTCCAGGATGTCATTGCCGTTTTCGCCCCGCAGCACATCGTTGCCATTGCGGCCGAACAGTTGGTCTTCGCCACTGCCGCCCTCGATGCGGTTGGCTTCATGACTGCCCAGCAGGAAGTCATCCCAGGCCGAGCCGATGATGTTTTCGACCTCCTGGATCGTATCCCAGCCGGAACCATTTGTGTTCTGGGCACCGACGTTGAGGAGGTCGATCGTGACGGCGGAAAGGTCGAACTGATAGCGGGCCGTATCAATACCCACGCCGCCGACCATGATGTCATCACCAGGACCACCGGTTAGGGTGTCGTTGCCTTCCTCGCCATAGAGCAGGTCAACGCCGGCTCGACCGAGCAAATGGTCATCGCCATCCCAACCATATAGAAGGTTATTGGCTGTATCGCCGGCGATGATATCGGCATCATCACCGCCGATGACCTTCTCGAAGTTCTCGAACGTATCAACATCGCCATACTGGTTGGTGGCGATGCCGGTCATCATGTCGATGTCCCATTCGCCCGTGGCGAACTTGTAGAACAGGGTGTCGACGCCGTTGCCGCCGTCAAGCTCGTTCTCGCCTATGCCACCGAACATCTGATCATGGCCATCGCCGCCCAGCAGCGTGTCGTCACCGGACATGCCCTCGATCGTATCGTTGCCATCACGACCGTCGAGCAGGTTGGCCTGGTTGTTACCGACCATCACGTCATCGCCGTTGGAGCCGACGATGCCTTCGATGTTGTGTAACTCTTCCGTACCGAACTGGTTAGAGGCCGTGCCGTGGGTGTAGTTGTTCAGGATGAACTCCCAATCGACGTTTGAGTGGGTGAAATCGACGATGTCGAAATCATCCCCGCCGTCGAAGAAGTCGAGCCCGAAACCGCCCCAGAGCGTGTCATCGCCCCAAGCACCCAACAGCGTGTCGTCGCCATGGCCACCCAGCATAAAGTCGTTGCCGTGGTTGCCGTCGAGTACGTTGTCGACGGCATTGCCAATCAGGTAGTCATTGCCGAAACCACCCTTCGCATTCTCGATAAGATAGTTCTTACCGGCTGGCGTCGCCTCATCCGGGCCATAGGCCAATGAGAGGTTCATCTGTGCGCCATGGGTCGATGAAAACGTACCCGGATTGAGATTCAGGACGACATCGCTGGCATCGAGCGAGAGGTCCAGCCAGTCGTCTGTTCCGCCGGCATCCCAAATCGTCATATGCGGGGCGTCGGCACCCGGCCAGAACTCGTAGACCGTTCCTTGCGTTTCGGCCGATGCGTTGTAGCCGTAGGTGGTGTTCCCTGTGCGGGTCGACCATTCCGCGCCATAGATCTTCTGCGCGACCCAGATGTCATGTGTACGGGCGGTGACGATCTCCGTGTCGCCTAGGGACGCACCTGTTTCCGTGGTGCTGAAATACGACATGATCGAGTACTGCTTGGAGTCCTGATAGTACTCCGCGTGGGTGTCGTATTCCGCGTTGTCGCCGAAATCGTAATCGCCGGGATGGTCGAAACCGATCGAATGGCCAACTTCGTGCAACAGGGTGCGATACCCGCCTTGACCGGGATTTGTCGTGTCCCAAGAATTGCCATTGGTGTTGAGCAGGACGACGCTGCCGTTGACTTCGTCCACCCCCGTAGAACGGCCAGCCAAGTCTTCGCTTACATACTCCCGGCCCATGAAATAGATGTGGGCCTGTTCGCCCTGTTCGGCGAGTGTGAAGTGGAGTTCGGTAAGATTGGACCAGTGTGTCAGCGCTTTGATCGCGTTTGAAACTCGGTCGGAATCGAACGCGACGAACGCATCTAGCCCGTTTGCTTCGGGTTGCTGAAAGTTGGCCTTCCAGATGTCAGGCAGATCATAGATCGTCTGCGGAAAGGCAACGGTCAGGTTCGTAACGCCCCAGGACTCGCCGTCTCGATGGAGATGATCCATCAAGTCTTCGAGGTTGCCGCTGCCGATCGACTTCGTCGGCCCGCCTGCCAATGCGATGGTCGTCAACTCTTCGTCTAGGTCGAGTTGCTGTACCTCGCCGTCACCTGGGTCTGATGTCTTGTTCTGAAGCGCCTGCGGTTGAACCTGTTCTGGATCGACCTCTTCGCCGCGGTTGTCGGCAACGAAATTTCCGATGGTGCCGTCATTTGGCTCATTGGGATCGTGTTCGACCAACAAACCGTCCCAGCTACCCATGGGCTCAAACAGGCCCGAAACTCGATGATCCTCTGACGCGTTCCTCTGGGTCATTTTCTTGTCCCTCCTGTCGGATCGAGACGCGATTCACGGTCAGCGATCCGGGCTCGGTGTCCCTGCGCTAGATTTTCTTCTTCCCAGCCAGTGATCGGGCGTTGTGCCCGTTGGCGAACGGTCTGTTGGGGGCCGTTGCGGAGTTGGTGCGGTAGGCGGCGGATAATCAGGAAAAGGGATTGTCGCCGCTTACCGACTCGCCGCTGAGATCAGCGGGTTCCAACGTGCGGCGACAAGTACTCTCGCTTTCGTGAGCAGAAAGTGAGCGGCATCACAGGGCGACGTTTTTTTGATTTTCTTTTGAAATTCGCCGTGCTGTCAGCCGGATACTGAGATCTTAGCCAAACAGTTCCTTGGCGCGCCGGTGCATTTCTTCGGGTGAAACGTCTTCCACTTGGGTGCCGACACCCCAGACATAGCCGAACGGATCCTTGATCTGTCCCGACCGCTCGCCATGGAACTGGTTCTCGATGGGGCGAACGATTTCCGCACCGGCCTTGACCGCCTGCTCTACGAAAGTGTCTACGTCCGGCACGCTGAGCATCAGTTTGATGGGCGAACCGCCGAAGGAATGGGCGCTTTTCACGTCCATTTCCGGAAACTCGTCCGAAAGCATGATTTTGGAATTCCCAATCTCCAATTCGGCATGTCCGATTTTGCCACCGGGCATGACGAACGGGTCTAGTGATTGGGTGGCGCCGAAGGCCTTTTTGTAAAAGTCGAGCGCCGCCTTAGCGTCGTTCATGCAGAGGTAGGCGGTAACCGTGTTGCGTTCGGTCGCTTGCGTGTCAGCATTTGACGGCATCGGGCTATCCCCCATCGCGAATGCGGCGCCATGCTGCCACATTCCGGTTATGCTCCTCCAGCGTCTCGGCAAAGGCGTGGCCCCCGGTCCCATCGGCCACGAAGTAAATATAGTTGCTCTCATCCGGATCGACGGCGGCCAGCAAAGAGGCCTTGCCAGGATTTGCGATCGGTCCCGGCGGCAATCCCCGCACATGGTAGGTGTTGTAGGGCGACTCGACTGTCAGATCATTGCGGGTCAACGGCCGACCGAGGTCTTCCTTGCCCTCCGTGAGCGCGTAGATAGTGGTTGGGTCCGATTGCAACGGGATGCCGCGGTTCAGCCGGTTGGTGAAGACACTGCCAACCAATGGCCGCTCGTCCGCCAGCCCGGTTTCTTTTTCAATGATCGAAGCCAGAATGACCGCTTCTTCGGGGCTGGACAGCGGTATGTCCGGTTGGCGCTGGTCCCAGATTTCAGCCAGCGCATCATCCATCGCACCTTGCATGCGCGAGATGATCTCGGCCTTCGTTGTTCGCCGGGTAAAGTTGTAGGTCTCCGGCAGGAGGCTGCCTTCGGGCGGAATATCGGCGATCTCGCCTTCCAGGCGATCATCGGCAATCAACAGGGCGACAATCTGCGTGGATGTCAGGCCTTCCGGCACGGTGACCGCATATTGGATCGCCTGGCCATCCACCAGGATGTCCATCGCGTCACGCGGGCTTACGCCCGCCGGAAACTCGAACTCCCCCGCTTGCAAGGCACCTTCTTTGCGGCTGAGCGTGACCAGCAGGGTGAAAAGGCGCGTGTCCGAAATGACATCGGCCCCTTCGAGCCGGTAAGCGATGGTCGACAGACCACCGCCTTGCGGTATTTCAACGATGGTTGGTTCAGGCAGCGGGCCGGGCCGATCAAAGGCGGCCTGGATGATCATGACCACGGCGAATGCCAGGGCACACAAGCCGGTAACGCCGGCAAAGATGGCGGCTATCGTGCGCACGGGATCTCCCCGCTGATCATCGATAATGTCCGGTCAGGTCAGGCCGCGGAATACCAGACTGGCATTGGTGCCGCCGAAGCCGAAGCTGTTAGACAAGGCCGTATTTATCGTCCGTTCGCGCGCGGTCAAGGGAACAAGATCGACGCCCTGGCATCCTTCGGACGGATTTTCCAAATTCAGCGTTGGCGGTGCAACATTGTTCACGATGGCCAATACCGAGTAGATAGCCTCGACCGCACCGGCCGCGCCCAGCAAGTGCCCGACGGCGGACTTGGTCGAGGACATGGAGACGCCATCCATGGCGCCCCCGAATAGCCGCCGGACGGCCCCCAGTTCGATTTCGTCGCCCAATGGGGTGGACGTGCCATGGGCGTTTACATAATCCACGTCTTCGGGGTTCATCTCAGCGCGCTTGAGGGCGGCCCGCATAGATCTGAAACCGCCGTTGCCGTCGGGCGCAGGGGCCGTGATGTGGTGAGCATCGCCTGACAAGCCATAGCCGACGACCTCGGCATAGATAGTCGCGCCCCGGGCTTTGGCGTGCTCCAGCTCTTCCAGCACGACAACACCGGCTCCCTCGCCCATGACGAAGCCGTCGCGGCCTTCGTCGTAGGGTCGTGAGGCTTTCTCCGGTGTAACGTTGTACGCGGTGGACAGGGCTCGCGCGGCCGCAAAGCCGCCCAATCCCAACGGGCACACGGCCGCCTCCGCACCGCCCGCGACCATGACGTCGGCATCGTCCCACATGATAAGACGTGCCGCATCGCCAATTGCATGCGCGCCTGTCGAACAGGCCGTCACAACCGCATGGTTGGGGCCCTGGAACCCGTGCTCGATGGAGATTTGGCCGGATGCCAGGTTGATCAATGCCGCCGGAATGAAGAACGGGGACAAACGGCGAGGCCCGCGGTTTTCAACCGTCAGGGACCCATCGGCAATCCATTGAAGGCCACCGATGCCCGAACCGACCATAACACCGGTCCGTTCCCTGGCTTCATCGGTCGAAGGCGACCAGCCTGAATTCTCGATCGCCTCACGCGCCGCAATCAGCGCATACAGAATGAACTCATCATTCTTACGGCGGACCTTAACGTCGAAATGCTCATCCGGATCATAACCGCCTTCGGCTTTTGACCCAGATGGGATCAATCCGGCGATTTTCGAGGCCAGTTCACTGGTGTCAAACCGGTCAATTTGCTGAATCCCCGATTGACCGGCGACCAACCGCTGCCAGTTGACATCCACTCCCAATCCGAGCGGGCTGATCATGCCCATCCCGGTTACGACTACCCGACGCATTTTCTTTTATCCGCTACAGCGGTTTGTCCGCTGTCTGCCCTGTGTCAGGACTTGGCCGCATCGATGAAATCGATGGCGTCTTTCACCGTTTGGATCTTTTCGGCCGCGTCGTCCGGAATTTCGAGTTCGAATTCTTCCTCGAACGCCATCACCAGCTCGACCGTGTCGAGGCTGTCGGCGCCCAACTCGTCAATGAAGCTAGCCGATTCGGTGACTTTGTCCTCTTCGACGCCCAAATGCTCGACGACGATCTTTTTTACCCGCGTGGCGGTATCACTCATTTATCCGAACCTGTTGTTTCGATTACTACTGACGCGTCTGACCCCGGCATAGGCGCGTGATTTACCGGCGCGACCGGGCGCGCGGCGAACGGCGGACATATCATAGAAAAATCGCACTGACCAGCAGGCGAAATTTCAAAGCATATCCAATGTTTTTGACAGAACGGCTCACAGCATCGCCATCCCGCCATTCACGTGAATCGTTTGACCGGTCACATAGCCGGCCTCGTCGCTGGCCAAATAAACGGCAGCAGCGGCTACATCGTCGGGTTGCCCCAAGCGTGCGGCAGGAATGCGGCCCATAATCGCCGTCTTCTGATCATCGTTCAGGGCGTCGGTCATCGGGCTTTCGATGAAGCCGGGTGCAATGCAATTGACCGTAATGCCCCTGTTGGCCACTTCGGCGGCCAGCGATTTCGACATGCCGACCATGCCGGCCTTGCTGGCGGCATAGTTGGCCTGCCCCGGATTGCCGGTAAACCCGACGACCGAGGTGATGCCGATGATGCGCCCCCAGCGTTGGCGCATCATGGTTCGCAGGACCGCCCGGCTCAGGCGAAAGGCGGAGACGAGGTTGATTTCGAGAACGGCGGCAAAATCCTCGTCCTTCATCCGCATGGCGAGCGTATCGCGCGTGACGCCGGCGTTGTTCACCAAAATATCGACGCCGCCCATGGCCGATTCCGCCGCTGAAAGGACGGCATTGGCGCCATCGGCCTCGCTCAAATTTCCTGGCGTGGGGTGAGCATTCTCGCCGAGCTCCGCCGCCAGCGCCTCCAGCTTCTCGAGCCGGGTGCCGGCAAGCGAAACGGCCGCCCCCTGTGCATGCAGCTGACGGGCGATTTCCGCGCCGATGCCGCCGGATGCCCCCGTGACAAGCGCTTTCTTTCCGCTCAGATCAAATGGCATGCCCGCCTCTCTCTTATTGGTTTAGGTCTGCCGCGTAGGCATCGACTGCATCGGGTTCGCCTAAGGATTTCGCAACCAAACCACGGTCGATACGCTTGGCCAAGCCGGACAGCACATTCCCCGGTCCGAGTTCAGCCAGTCGGTCGACCCCGAGCCCAGCCATCGTCAGCACGCTTTCCCGCCAGCGAACCTGGCCGGTGACCTGCTTTATCAGCAGATCCCGGATTTCTTCCGGGTCGGTAACGGGCTTGGCTGTCACGTTGGCGATGAGCGGAACGGACGGGGCGCGGAGATCTTCCTCGGCCAGCGCTTCCTGCATCGCGTCGGCGGCAGGTTGCATTAGCGGGCAATGAAACGGGGCACTGACATCCAGCAAGATGGCGCGGCGGGCGCCCTTTTCCTGGGCGATTGGAAGGGCCCGTTCGACGGCCGCCTTGTCGCCACTGATCACGATCTGGCCAGAGGAGTTGTCGTTGGCGGTGACGCAGATTTGGCCCTGTGCTGCTTGGGCGGTCACCTCACCAACGGCATCGCTTTCGAGCCCGAGTATGGCGGCCATTGCCCCGTCGCCAACCGGGACGGCCTTTTGCATTGCCTGGCCACGCAATCGGACCAGTCTCGCGGTTTGACCAATTCCTAGGGAGCCGGCGGCGGCCAACGCCGAGTATTCGCCTAAGGAATGGCCGGCTACGTGGCTGGCCATGTCTGCCAGGGGTTTGCCGGTTTTCTCCTCCAGCGCTGCCAGGGCCGCAAGCGAAACCGTCATGATGGCAGGCTGGGCGTTCTCGGTCAGGCGCAGTTCGTCTTCCGCCCCCTCGAATATCAACGCCGAAAGCGGTGATGACAGGGCCTCGTCAACTTGTTCGAAAACGGCACGGGCGGCGGGCGAGCCTTCATGCAGTGCCTTGCCCATTCCGACAAACTGGCTGCCCTGGCCGGGAAAAATGAATGCAATGCTCATCGACTGTATGACTCTGTGGCTCGGAAGAGGTCCGTCCCGCCGGGAGGGCGGCAGTCATAAGGGGCCGGGATGGGATGTCAAGCAAGGCAATGCGTAAAGGTCTTGCTTTGTTGGCCCGTTTGCGGCTAAACCCCCGCTTCGTTGGACATAGCCTCCTTGCCGTCAGTCTGAGAGCTGCCGGCTTTGGCGTGACGATCAGCACAAACCGAAGAGAATCAGAATGCCCTGCATCTTCCGCAGGGTCTTTTTCATTTCGGGCCGGTTGTCGCGCCGCTAACAGCCATAAGGAGCACTAAATGGCGCTTTATGAGTGCGTGTTTATTGCGCGCCAAGATATTGGCTCGACCCAGGCGCAAGCCCTGATCGAGACCTTCACCAAAGTCATCGAAGAAAATGGCGGATCGGTTCCCAAGAACGAGTATTGGGGCCTGAAGTCGCTCGCCTATCGCATCAAAAAGAACCGTAAGGGCCACTACGTCCTTTTGAACCTTGATGCGCCGCACGAAGCGGTCAAGGAGCTAGAGCGGCAAATGGGCCTGAACGAAGATGTTCTGCGCAGCATGGTCGTTCGCGTTGACGAGCTGGAAGAAGGCCCCTCGGCGATGATGCAGAGCCGGGGCCGGGATGATCGCCGCGGCGGACGGGGCGATCGCGGCCCGCGGGATCGCGACCGGGATCGGGGTCCTAGGGATCGCGGTCCAAAAGAAAATACCGGTGGTGGCGACGGTGAAGCCGCCCCATCCGCTCCGGCGGCTGAGAAAGCAGCCGAGAAACAGGAAACCGAGAAACAGGAAACCGAGAAATCGGAAACTGAGAAGTCAGGAGAAGCCGCATGAGTGGTGCCGTTCGCCGTCCTTTCTTTCGCCGCCGCAAAACCTGCCCCTTCTCCAGCGATGCCTCGCCGAAGATCGACTATAAAGACGTCAAGTTGCTGAGCCGGTTCGTCTCCGAACGGGGCAAGATCGTTCCCGGTCGTATTACGGCGGTTTCGGCCAAGAAACAGCGCGAGCTTACCCGCGCGATCAAGCGGGCTCGTTTCCTGGCGCTGCTGCCCTACATGATCCGCTAGGAGCAACTGGCCGACCAAAGGGCCGATTGACAGCATGTCCAAGGCAATCGCCATATCCATAGGTGCCGGTTTGATCAGCGCCATGTTTACCCTGTCGGTCCTTATGGGATCGCTGGGGGCGATGATCCTTGCCTATCTGGCGCCGTTGCCGCTGTTCGCAGTTGGGCTGAGCCTGGGGATGCCCGCCAGCCTGATCGCGACGGGGAGCGGCGCGCTGGCCGTGGCATTGGCGAGCAGCATCATGCCGGCCCTGGCGTTTGTCGTGACAACCGGTCTGCCCTGCTGCCTCATCGTGCGGCAGGCGCTGCTCTCGCGAAGCGGTGCGGATGGGTCGGTCGAATGGTACCCACCCGGGCACCTGTTGCTTTGGATAGCGGGATACGCGCTGGTCATGATGATCGCCTTCGGCATCGTCGCCGGGGCATTCGTCGGTGATGTGTTTCAGGATATGACGACCCTGTTGGATGAGTTGGCGGAAGCCGAACGGGGCACCGCGATGGGGCCCTATTTCGAGTTGCTGGCCAGCCCACCGGTCAGGGATACGTTCCTGCGGCTTTTGCCGGGCGCCATGGCCGCCAGCTGGATCTTGCTGATCATCGTCAATGCCGCCCTGGCGCAGGGAGCGCTTTCGGCAACGGGTAACGCCCAGCGGCCCAACCCGACGATGGCAGACATCGATCTGCCGGTTTGGGCCAGCCTGGGCCTGATCGGCTCGCTCGCGGTCGCCAGCATTTTTTCCGGCATCATCGGATTGGCAGCGACCACGGTGACGTTGGTCGGCGTCCTTCTGTTCACGTTCTACGGCATGGGGATCATTCACGCGGTTTTGCTGAACCGCGCGGCACGCATTCCCGTGCTGGTCGGGGTCTACATTCTTCTAACCGTCTTGTTCTGGCCGGTTTTCTTCATCGCAGGATTGGCGGTGCTGGAACCCTGGATGGGGCTGAAACGGCGTCTGGCCGTGCAGCCCCCGAACCAGAACTCATAGTCTAACCCAGGAGGGGTTCGAACAATGGAAGTCATCTTGCTGGAGCGCATCGAGCGCCTTGGACAAATGGGCGACGTGGTTTCGGTCAAGGCCGGCTTTGCCCGCAACTATCTGCTGCCGCAAAAGAAGGCCTTGCGGGCGACCGATGAGAACCGCTCGTATTTTGAACAGCAGCGGGCTCAGCTGGAAACCCAGAACCTTGAGCGCAAGGGCGAAGCCGAAGCCGTTTCCGAAAAAATGGATGGCGTCCGTATCGTCGTTATCCGCGCGGCCGGTGAAACGGGCCAGCTATATGGTTCCGTCAGCGCCCGCGACATCGCCACCGCGCTGACCGACAACGGCTATACCGCCGACCGATCGCAGATCGCCATCGCGCGCCCCATCAAGACATTGGGCTTGTTCGATGTCGATGTTCGCCTGCACCCGGAAGTCAGTGTTTCGGTCACCGTAAACGTCGCGCGGTCGGAGGAAGAAGCTGAGCTTCAGGCCGAACGCGGCGGCATGATTACCGCCGAAATTCTCGAAGCTGAGGAACTGGCCGCCGAGCGGGCCGCTACAGAGGCGGCCGCGCAAGCGCTGGTCGAAGACATGTTCGACGAACCGCCACCAGCCGAAGAAGGCGAAGGCGAGACCGAGGAAGGCGAAACGGCTGACACGGCCGCTTCCGACGAAGAGCCAAAGTAACCGATCACCGTATGGCCGGCACCAAGGCCGAGTTGTCCCCGCTATAATTTTTTTCCACAGGCGATTCGCCTCGCCTGATGGATGGTGTGGGTGTTTGTTGGGACCACGATGGTTGCCGACCCTGTCATTGAACTGACCAGGCATCCGATGGCCGAGGGATCGGCCGTCGATGTCCGTGCCGCCCCTCACAGCGAGGAGGCCGAGCAGGCCATCCTCGCTGCCATCATTTTGAACAACAAAGCGTTGGACCGGATATCCGACTACCTGACACCCGCGCACTACTACACGCCGCTGCACGGGCGGATTTATGAGGCCTGCCAGAATTTCCGCCAGCGCGGCCGCTCGTTCGACGAAATCACCCTAAAGACCCTGTTCGAGGAAGATCCCGATCTGGCCCAGATCGACGGCGCACAGTACATCGCCGAGCTTGCGGCAACCCCCGTGGCGACCAGCCATATCGAGGAATATGCCGACACGGTCATCGACCTGTTTCTGCGCCGTCAGCTGATCGAACTGGCCGACGAGATTGTCCAAAAGGCCCAGGACCGGGTCGGGGCTCGGGCCGAGGATCACCTGCAAACGGTCACAGACGAGGTCTTCCAGCTCAACAAGGTCGGCGACCTAAAGAAAGAGTTTCAGCCGATCTCGATTGCCTCTCGGACGGCGCTGGAGCGCACCAAGGAGGCGATGAAACGGACCACCCCGCTCACCGGGGTGACTACAGGGCTGAAGGATCTGGACAGGCAGTTGGGCGGTTTGCAGAAGTCGGACCTTCTGATCATCGCCGGCCGCCCCGGCATGGGGAAAAGTGCCCTCAGCACCACCATTGCCTACAACGCGGCACTGGCCCACGAAAAATCGGGCGGCGTCGAAGGGGCCGTCTCCGCTTTCTTTTCGCTCGAAATGTCCGGTGAGCAGTTGGCTGGGCGTCTGTTGGCCAGTTCGGCTCGGGTCAGTTCGGACGCCATGCGAAAGGGCGACATCAATCAGCATCAGTTCGAAAGCTTGATCGATGCCCATGACCGGCTTCAGCGCATTCCGCTACACATCGACGACAGTGCCGGACTGTCGATTGCCGCGTTGCGGACACGCGCGAAGCGCCTGGCGAGCCGCGTCGATCTCGGGCTGATCGTCATCGACTATCTGCAGCTCATGAAACATGACAGCAAGAGGTCGGCCGAAAACCGCGTCCAGGAAGTCTCAGAGATCACACGTGGTCTGAAAATCCTCGCAAAAGATCTTGATATTCCAGTCATTGCCTTGGCGCAGCTCTCGCGACAAGTCGAACAGCGTTCCCCGCCGATCCCCCAACTTTCGGATTTGCGCGAGTCCGGATCAATCGAACAGGACGCCGACGTCGTCATGTTTGTTTACCGCGAGGCGTATTATGTCGAGCAAGAGGAACCGTCGGAGAACGATCCGATTGCCCATGATGAATGGATGCAGAAGATCACGCCGATCCATAACCTCGCCGACGTCGTTATCGCCAAGCAACGGCACGGACCGACCGGTAAGGTTCGACTGATGTTCGACGGTCCATATACGCATTTCTACGATCTGGAGCGCCACCGGTCGCCCGATGACCACTAGAAGCTCGGGCAAGGGGCATTTTGACCCACGTCGGGGAGCGTGCCTCGAGATCGATCTTGGTGCGATTGCCGATAATTATCGGAAATTGCAGCGTCGTTTTACCGGGCCGGAGTGCGCGGTGGCGGTGAAGGCCGATGCTTATGGCCTGGGAATAGCCCATGTTGGACCCGCACTTGAGAAGGCGGGCGCCCGAACGTTCTTTGTCGCTTTTGTAGGAGAGGCCCTGACGCTCCGCGTATTGCTGCCCGACGCCCGAATTGCCGTCTTGAACGGCTTTCCACCCGAAGCGGCGGATGATTTCGTCCATCATGATCTCATTCCCGTCTTGAACCATCTCGGTGATGTCGAAGCCTGGTCGCAGACCGCACAGCAAGCGGGCCGCCCCCTGCCCGCCTTCGTTCAATTCGATACCGGGATGAGCCGCTTGGGCCTGGAGCCATCGGAGCAAGCGAAACTCGCAGGCAAGCCAGGGGTGCTCAATGGGATCGACCTTATGGGCTGGATGACCCATCTGGCCTGCGCGGACGACCCTGACCACCCGCTGAACGCCCAACAGCGAGATCGGCTGAAGGCCGCGGCCAATGAACTTCCGCCCGCGCCGCTGAGCCTGTGTAATTCGGCGGGCATCTTCCTTGGCCCGGACTTCCATTTCGACATTGCCCGGCCTGGAAGCGCGCTGTACGGGATTTCGCCCGTGCCGGCGGGCGAGAATCCGATGCGGCAGCCCGTGCGGCTGACAAGCCCGATCGTGCAGGTACGCGATCTGCCCAAGGGCGCGATCGTCGGATACGGCGCCACGCACAGGACCAATCGTCCCAGCCGCATCGCCACGATTCCCGTGGGGTATGCGGACGGAATGCTTCGATCCCTCAGCAATTGCGGGACAATGTGGCTGAACGGTCACGCCGTGCCCGTGGCTGGTCGCGTCTCGATGGATTTGATCACGCTTGATGTCACCGACGTGCCGGAAAACCTTGCGCAACCGGGCCAGATGGTGGAAGTGATCGGCCCGCATATCACACCCGACGCAATCGCCGAGACGGCCGGCACCATCGGTTATGAAGTGCTGACCGCGCTCGGCCACCGCTATGACCGCCACTATCACGGGCTAACCGCATGAGCTTAACGGCATGAGTTTTTTGGCCGCCATTGGCCGTGCGACGCTGAACTTCCTGGCTGGGCTGGGTAGGTTGGTGATCTTCACGGCGCTTGCCCTGTGGCACGGTTTGCGCCCGCCCTATTTCGGCCGGCAGATCGTCCGTCAGATGGTGGATATCGGCTACTACTCGCTGCCTGTCGTCGGCATGACGGCCTTGTTCACCGGCATGGTGCTGGCGCTGCAAAGCTATACCGGATTTTCGCGATTTAACGCCCAAAGCGCGGTGGCGACGGTGGTCGTGCTTTCCGTCACGCGCGAGCTTGGGCCGGTTCTTGCGGGCCTGATGGTCGCCGGTAGGATCGGTGCCTCCTTCGCGGCGGAGATCGGCACCATGCGCGTCACCGAACAGATCGATGCGCTGACCACCTTGTCGACCAATCCAATGAAATATTTGGTCGGCCCGCGGTTGCTGGCCGGCGTCGTTATGTTGCCCCTGCTGGTCCTGGTCGCCGACATCATTGGGGTTTTCGGCGGCTTTATCGTCGGTGTCTACAAGCTCGGCTTTCATCCCGCCGCCTACATGACGTCGACCTGGCAGTTCTTGGAACCCATCGACGTCATCTCCGGCCTGGTGAAGGCTGCCGTGTTTGGACTGCTGGTGGCGCTGATGGGCTGCTATCACGGCTATCACTCGCGTGGCGGGGCGGCTGGAGTCGGGGCGGCCACGACCAACGCCGTCGTTTCGGCCTCAATCCTGATCCTGATTTTCAACTACATCATCACCGAGGTTTTCTTCTCGTGAGCGGCCAGCCGAAAATCGCGCTGTCTGGCGTGCACAAATCGTTCGGCCCAAAGCATGTGCTGCGCGGTGTCGATCTGGAAGTCGCCACCGGTGAGTCCCTTGTGGTCATCGGCGGCTCGGGTACGGGCAAGTCCGTGATGCTGAAATGCATCCTGGGCCTGCTGATGCCCGATAGCGGCAGCGTCAAGATCGATGGCGTCGAAACGCGTCAGCTGAACCAGGCGGAGATGATGGCCCGGTTTGGCATGCTGTTTCAGGGAGCCGCCCTGTTCGACAGCCTCTCCGTCTGGGAGAACGTTGCCTTTGGTCTGATCCAAGGGCGCGGCATGGCTCGGACCAAGGCCAAGGACATCGCGATCGATAAGCTCGCCAATGTCGGCCTGACGGCAGATGTCGGCGAGTTGTCGCCAGCGGAACTGTCGGGGGGCATGCGCAAACGCGTTGGCCTTGCCCGCGCCATTGCCGCCCAACCCGAAATCATCTTCTTCGACGAGCCCACTACCGGTCTGGATCCAATAACAGCCGACGTCATCAACCAGCTGATCGTCAAATGCGTCCGTGATCTGGGCGCGACAGCCCTGTCCATCACCCATGATATGTCCAGCGTGCGCCGCATTGCCGACCGGGTGGCAATGATTCATGAAGGCAAGATCATTTGGGTTGGCGGGGTCGAGCAGATCGACAATCCCGAAAGCCCCTATGTCGATCAGTTCGTCCATGGGCTGGCCGAAGGCCCCATTCAAATGCCGGTTCGGGCGCTCTGATGGCGCGGGCCGGCAATCAGTTCGTTTGCCAGGAATGCGGCGCGGCCAGCGCTAAATGGTCTGGCAAGTGTCCCGCCTGCGGCGCCTGGAACACATTGGTCGAGGAGGCACCTGCTCCCGCAGGCCCGCGTAAGAGCAGGCGCGGCACGGCCATTGCATTCACGCCGCTCGACAAGGCCGTCGAACCGCCGGCGCGGCGTCAGACCGGGCTCTCGGAATTTGACCGGGTATGTGGGGGCGGATTGGTTCCCGGATCGGCCGTCTTGATCGGCGGCGATCCCGGAATCGGCAAGTCCACCTTGTTGCTGCAAGTCGCGGCCAGCCAGGCGGCACAAGGCCGGTGCCTTTATGTTTCCGGTGAGGAAGCGGTGGATCAGATCCGCTTGCGGGCGGCCAGACTTGGCTTGGCAGGTAGTGCCGTTCTGGCCGCGTCCGTGACGTCCCTGGAGGACATCCTCGCCTCGATGGATGCTGAGGAAGCACCGGACGTCCTGATCATCGACTCGATCCAGACGCTCTACACGGACTCGCTCGATAGTGCGCCGGGCAGCGTCGCTCAAGTGCGCACCTGTGCCGATGCACTGATACGTGCGGCCAAACCCCGCGGCACCTGCGTTTTGATGGTTGGGCATGTGACCAAGGAGGGCGCTATCGCCGGCCCGCGCGTTTTGGAGCACATGGTCGACACGGTGCTCTATTTCGAAGGCGATCGAGGGCACCAGTTTCGCCTACTGCGCGCGGTCAAGAACCGCTTTGGGGCGACCGACGAAGTCGGTGTGTTCGAAATGTCGGACACGGGTTTGCAGCCCGTTGATAATCCGTCTGAGCTGTTCCTTGCGGAACGCGATTCCGACTCCTCGGGAACGGCGGTGTTTGCCGGCATCGAGGGCACGCGGCCGCTGCTGGTGGAAGTCCAGGCATTGGTGGCCCCTTCGCCCCTCGGAACGCCGCGCCGGGCGGTCGTCGGCTGGGATTCCGCGCGCCTGGCCATGCTGGTCGCCGTGCTCGAAACGCGCTGCGGCCTGGTCATCGGACCGAACGACATCTATTTGAGCATCGCGGGTGGCATGCGAATCAGTGAGCCGGCCGCGGACCTTGCGGTCGCCTGCGCCCTGCTATCAGCCCACTACGGCCGGGCCATGCCCAGCGATCTGGTGGTGTTCGGCGAGATCGGTCTTTCGGGCAATGTGCGGGGGGTCAGCCAGTCCCCCGCCCGGCTGAACGAGGCAGGAAAGCTTGGGTTTAAGCGGGCGCTAATGCCCACCATGCGACGATCGGGCAAGCGTGCCAAGCAGAGTACGGTGGAACCCATCGAAATGGAAAACCTTGCCGACGTGCTTGGCTTCTTCGATAACGCGGCGGAAGGAGTGAGCCATCTGTTCGGCCGCCCCGATCAACCCGCCACCGCGCGGAGCCGATAATGGCCGACTGGCCGATTAACCCCGTGGACCTGCTGGTCCTGATTGTCATGGCCCTGTCGGCCATCTTGGCCTTCGCGCGCGGGTTCGTGCGCGAAGTACTGTCCATTGGCGGCTGGATTGGCGCGGCGGCGCTGAGCGTGTTTTTGCTGCCAACGGCAAGGCCCTATGGACGGCAGTACATATCCTCGGAACTGGTGGCCGATCTTGTGACGGCTGCCGTGCTGTTTGTCGCCGGCTTGGTCATCTTCGCGATCGTTTCTTTCTGGTTGGCCAAAATCGTTCAGGGCTCGGCGTTGAATGCCGTCGACCGATCTTTGGGTTTTGCCTTTGGCTTGCTGCGTGGCGCCTTGCTGATCTGCTTGGCCTATCTGCTGTTCGTGTGGGTCGTGCCCGATCCGGACAGCCGGCCGGCCTGGTTCTACGAAGCAAAGAGCCGGCCGATGGTCGAACGCGGTGCGCAGCAGCTGCTTGAGCTAGTGCCCCAGGAATTGCTTGAGGACGGGCTGTCGCGCATCGATGCGGCCAGAGGCCGGGTGGAAGGCGCAACAGAAGCAGCGGATCAGCTGCAACAGCTGAACGAGTTGGCTCCGCAAGAATCCGGACCGGTCACACCGCCCAACTACACCGATAGAGCCCGCAATCAGCTCGACCAGTTGATCAATGGATCCCAGTAAGAGGCGCTGCCCGTGAGTCAGCCCCAGCGCGCGGTTATCGACGACGATCATTTTCACGACGAGTGCGGCGTCTTCGGCATCTTTGGTCATCCCGAGGCTGCTACCCACGTCGCCCTAGGCCTGCACGCCCTGCAACATCGTGGACAGGAAGCTTGCGGCATCGTCTCCTATGACGCGCAAGACGGCCGCTTTCACGCCCACCGCGCCCTTGGGCATGTCGGGGATGCCTTTGGCGATGAGACGTTGATGGCAACGCTTAAGGGGCAGGCAGCCATTGGCCACAATCGCTATGCGACCACAGGCGCGACTGTCCTGCGCAATGTCCAGCCTCTTTTCGCTGAGTTCGACTGCGGCGGCTTCAGCTTGGGCCACAATGGCAATTTGACCAACACGAACACCTTGAGGAAGGGCTTGGTCAAACAAGGCTGCCTGTTCCAGTCGACCAGCGATACGGAGGTCATCGTCCATCTGATGGCCATGCGCGGCGGGGGATCCGTCATCGAACGGTTGACCGATGCGTTGCGAGAGGTCGAGGGTGCCTACTCCTTGGTTGCCCTGACGGAAGACTCGGTCATCGGGGTCCGCGACCCGCTGGGCGTCCGCCCTCTCGTACTCGGCCGGCTGGGCGATGCCTGGATCCTGTGTTCGGAGACCTGCGCATTGGACATTATTGGCGCCAGCTGGGTGCGGGATGTTGAGCCCGGCGAGATCGTCGTCCTGGATGAGGATGGGGTGCACAGCCTGAAACCATTCGCCCCGCAACGCCAACGCTTTTGTGTGTTTGAATTCATCTATTTCGCGCGGCCGGACAGTTCGATTTCGAACCGATCGGTCTATCAGGCACGACGCATGATCGGCGCCGAGCTGGCTCGGGAAAACCACGTCGAGGCTGACGTGGTGGTTCCGATTCCCGATAGCGGCGTGCCGGCAGCAATCGGGTATGCAGAGGAATGCGGCCTGCCTTTCGAGTTGGGCATCATCCGCAACCACTATGTCGGCCGCACCTTCATCGAACCGACCGATCAGATCCGCCATCTGGGCGTGCGGCTGAAGCACAACGCCAACCGCACGCTGCTGGAAGGCAAACGCGTCATCCTGGTCGATGACAGCATCGTGCGGGGCACGACCTCCAGGAAGATTGTCCAGATGGTGCGCGCCGTCGGGGCGAAAGAGGTGCATATGCGCATCTCCAGCCCACCGACGACCAACCCCTGCTATTACGGCATCGACACGCCATCCCAGCGCGAGCTGTTGGCCCATAGCCTGTCGGTCGAAGACATGGCGCGGGATATCGGGGTCGACAGCCTGTCGTTCATCTCCATTGACGGACTATATCGCGCCATGGGTGAAACCGCCCGGGACAGCACTTTCCCGCAGTACTGCGATGCCTGTTTCTCGGGCGAATACCCAATTTCCCTTGTCGATTTGGCCCAGATGGACAAAGCGGATCCGCAACTGTCCTTGCTCTGGGAAGGCTGAAGAACTCCATGGCTGACGAACAGAGCGGCCGCCTGGCCGGCCGGCTGGCGTTGATCACCGGCGCCTCGCGCGGGATCGGCGCCGCCGTCGCCAGGCGCTTTGCCGCAGAAGGCGCCCACGTCATCTTGCTTGCCCGAACGGTCGGCGGCCTGGAGGATGTCGACGATGCCATCAGGGCCGGTGGCGGCCAAGCGACCCTCGTGCCTGTGGACCTGACCGATACGGACAAGATCGCCAGCCTTGGGCCCATGCTGCACGAGAGGTTTGGCAAGCTGGATGTGCTGGTGGCCAATGCCGGTCTGCTGGGCGCACTCAGCCCCGTCGCCCATTCCGATCCGAAACTGTGGCAGCGGGTCTTCGATCTCAACCTGACGGCCAACTATCATCTGATCCAAACGCTGCACCCGCTTTTGAAGGTCGGGCCGGCCGGTCGGGCGATCTTTGTCACCTCCAGCGTCGCTCGGCGCGATAAACCTTTCTGGGGCGCCTATGCGATCTCAAAGACGGCACTAGAGAAGATGGCTTCGCTCTACGCCAGCGAAGTGGCTGAAACCCCCGTCAAGGTTTCCATCATCGACCCGGGCCGCACGGACACAGCCATGCGCCATGCCGCCTATCCCGGTGAGCCCGAGGGAACACATCCCGCGCCGGAAACGATCACCGATGTTTTCGTTGAGGCTGCTGAGACTGCCTTCGACAATAACGGCGCTATCTTGCAGGCGCAGCCTGGGAACTAACGCTGATCCTTGATGTAGGGATTCTTGCCCTGCCGTGTTAGCAGGCGCACTGGTGTGCCTTGTAAATCAAAGTGTTCACGCAGATTATTTACAAGATACCTTAAGTAGGATTCTGGCACTTCCTTTGCCCTTGTCGTCCACAGCGCAAATGTCGGTGGGCGGGCTTTGACCTGGGTCACGTATCTCAACTTCAGGCGGCGGCCGCTTACCATCGGCGGCGGGTGGTGTTCCAGCATCTCAGCCAGCCAGCGGTTCAGAACACCGGTGGACAGCCGTCGGTTCCAGGTATCGTAGATGGCCAGCACCGCCGTCATCAGCTTGTCCAGGCCCCGCCCTTTCAATGCTGACATGGTGACCACGGGAATGCCTTTGACCTGCGCTAGTGATGATTCAAGCCGATCATGCACCCTGTCCAGCGTGGCCTGCTTGTCGACCACTCCGTCCCACTTGTTGACGGCGACGACCAGCGCGCGGCCTTCGTCGATCACATGGCGCGCAATCGTCAGATCCTGCTTTTCGAACGGTTCGGCAGCATCCAGCACGAGCACAACCACCTGTGCCAGCCGCACCGCGTCTAATGAGCTCTGAACGGCCATTTTTTCGGTCCGGTCGGTGATCCGCGCCCGGCGACGAAGCCCGGCCGTATCGACCAGGCGGATAGACCGGTCGCCATAGGTCCATTCGACGGCTATCGCATCGCGGGTCGTTCCGGCAACGGGGCTGGTGACGGCCCGTTCCTGTTTCAACAAAGCGTTGAGCAGGGTCGATTTCCCGACATTCGGCCTGCCGACGATGGCAAGATTGATCGTGCGGTCGCCCGGCTCTTCTTCCTCATCACCAATCGAGACCCGGTCGGCGAAGTGCTCGGCGATGGCATCGCACAACTCAGACAGGCCGACGCCGTGTTCGGCGGCGATGCCCAAGGGTTCGCCGAATCCAAGGGCGTGCGCTTCGGCCAAACCGGTGGCGGATCGACCGATTGACTCCGCCTTGTTGGCCGCCAGCAAGACCGGTCGTTCCGCCCGGCGTAGCCAGTCCGCGAAATGCCGATCGAACGGGGTCACGCCCTCGCGCGCGTCGACGACGAACAGGACCAGGTCGGCCTCAGCGACGGCGCGGTCCGTCTGCTGGCGCATGGCCGCTTCCATCTCGCCGCTGGCGGCTTCCTCCAGGCCGGCGGTGTCGATGATCGTCAGCCCGGCAAGCCTGGGGTCGGCGGCCTCCCCTTCCCGCCTGTCGCGCGTCAGGCCCGGTTTGTCATCGACCAAGGCCTGCTTGCGGCCGACCAGCCGATTGAACAGGGTGGACTTGCCGACGTTAGGCCGACCGATAATGGCCAGCTTCGGCCCGCTTTCGGTCATATCAGTCTAGCGAAATGCCGTAAGGGTGGCGTTGTCGGACAGGACGTACAGGGTGCGTCCGGCCACCACGGGCGGAATGGTACTGCCCGAGGGGAGCGGCAGCCGCGCCGCCTCTTCGCCCGTCACCGCATCGAACTGGATGACCTCGCCCTGGGAAGAGACGATGCTGAGCCGTTCACCGGCCAGAACAGGACCGGCATAGACGATCGGTCCGCGCCGCTTGGCTGGATTGGCCCAAGACGGCAGCGCCGTCACCCAGGCGATCAATCCGTTATCGGCCGCCAACGCCACGAGCTGATTGGTGTTGGTCAGCACATAAATGAAGTCGCCAATTGAAACCGGCGTTTGTGTGCCGCCGACCGCCTGTTCCCAAATCCGTTCGCCGGTGCGCAGGTCCAGCGCGACCATGCGGCCGCTTTGGCTGATGGCAACGACACGCCCGTCTTCCAGCAGCGGCGCGCCCCGGATGTCGGCCAGGTTGGTCAGCGCGCCGACGCGGCGAATGGCGGCCAGGCTGTCCGACCAAAGAGGCCGACCATTTTGCAGGCGCAGCGCAAAAAGCTCGCCGGAGGAGTAGGCAACGATGACCGTATTGTCATCGACCGCCGGGTTCGATCCGCCGAGCAATCCGGCCGGTTCGACGATGCCGGTATGGGTCCATTGCAGCTCGCCGTTCGCGGCGTCCCGAGCTTCCAGCTGGTTGTCGACCGTCGTGACGAACAACCGGCCACCGGCCAATGTCGGCGGGGCGCGAAGCGGCCCATTGGCTTCCGCCCGCCAGACCAGACCACCATTATCGGCATCCAGGGCCACGATCTCGCCGAACCCGGTGCTGACGAAGACAACCCCTTCGGCGTAGGCAACACCGCCGCCAAGGGGTACCGAATCCTCCTCAGGATCGGCCGCCCGCACCCGCCAAAGCTGGTTGCCTGTTTCGGCATCATGGGCCGCGACAATGCCGGTCGCATCCATCGCCATCACGCGGCCATCAGCAATGACAGGAGGATTTACCAGCCGGCGGTTGCGATTCGAGCCGGCACCGATGCTGCTTGTCCAGGCGCGGTTGAGCGAGGAACCCAGGGCGCGGTGGCCCGGCAAATGACGCGCATTCCCGCCTAGTTGCGGCCAGTCCTGCTCGTCCTCAACTGCCGGCAATACGATCGTACGGCTGGCGACATCCGGATCAGGCGACAGTTCCTGGGTGAGTTCCAGTACCGAGACACGCTCGCCCTCCAATATTTCCTCGGGCTCACCCTTCAGAAAGTCTGGCACCGAACAGCCGCCGACCAACAGCGAGCCAGCTAGCAACAGCGAAGGAAAAAGGCGGTCGTCCATGAAACAGCGTCTCGGGGCCGAACGGTTCGTCAGGTTGGTGAGCAAGTCCGTCATTGACCGAGGCTGTCGATCAACCGAGCAGCACGATCACGGAGACTCGCCGGCGCGGCCACGTCGTCACGCAAGCTTTCCAAAAGGCCAACCGCCTGGTCTTCATCGCCATCGCGCAGCGCCAGCAGGGCCATCATTTCATTGGCCGTGAAACGCCAAGGACTCTCGGTGCCGGTGAACGGGCTCAACCGTGCGCGGACTTCCGCCGGATCATCCGTCCCCACCAGAAGAATCGCCGCCCGTAGACCAGCTAGGTCCCGCCAAACCTGACCGACCGAGGCATCACCGGACAGTTGGTCATAGATGTCGGCCGCGGCCTGGACATCCCCTTCGTCGATCATGATCTGGGCCTGATAGAAGCGTGCCAGCATCGCCTGGCCGTCGGCCCCTTCCGCCGCGACCGCCTCCAGCGCGGACTGGGCGGCATCCGGACCCTGTTCCATCAGTTCAATCGCTTCGGTCAGCGCGGCCGTGCGCTGTTCTGCCTGGGTCTTCGTGCGGTCTTGCCAAAAAGTCCAGCCGCCGACCCCGGCGACGATCAGGACGACGGCGGCAATGCCGATGGGGCCATAGCGCTTGGCCAGGACTTTGGCGCGGTCTTCTCGCAGCGCCTCGTCTACTTCACGAAATACGTCGGCCATGATCGGCGTTGGGCTCCGTTCCTGCTAAATCCGTCGACACCACCACGTCGCCGGAAAATCGGCCGTTTTGGTAGACGATCATATGGTGATTGACAATGTTGCCTGATAGCCGCGTGATCCGCGCCGGCTCCGTTCGGGCGGTTTGATGGGACTAGACGACGGACAGCCGCTTGGGCCAGTATTGCTTATTCGTGCTGCTAATGCAGGGAGCAACAAGACTGTGTCCGTTCCCATATGTCTTTGATTGTCCGTCTATCCGACTACCGTCGGCGCCACAAGGCGCGGATTTCCTTTAATCGCAGCGAACTTTCACAACTCCTCTCGCTTTACAGCACCCGCGTTGCGGCGGGTGAATGGCGCGACTATGCGATCGATCATGAAAAGGGCATGGCCGTCTTCAGCATTTTTCGCCGAACCAGCGAACGTCCCGCCTTTTCGATCTGCAAGACGGTAACGCCCAAAGGCCAGCATTTCTCAGTCTTTGACGCAACGCGACGTCTCGCACGGTCGGCCAATTTGGCCGATGCGCTGTCTATCTTCGAAAAACGGCCCAGGCTGGTCCGCGACTAATCTGGTGCCGAGGTAATTACTCGGATTTGGCGGACGGATGCCCAGCCCGGGCGCTTGAACAAGCGGCGTGTTCTTGCTATGTTCTCTTTGCGCGCCACGGAACGAAATATGAACGAATGGGCTTATCAATCCTATGTCTCGGTTGAAGGAACAGGCCATCAAGGCAGAAGACAGCGCGCGGCCGGCGATTCGCCTGGGTCAGTTGGCGAGTCAGGGCCTTGGGGTATTCTGCTGGTGCAATCGTTGTTTCCACAGCCAGGTGCTGAGCCTGGACGTGTTGATCCCACGGTTGGGGCGGGAGATGGCGGTTCCGGATATCGGTGCCCGCATGCGTTGCTCCCAATGCGACAGCCGCGACATCGCCACCCGGCCCGACTGGCCGTCAAATGGCCCTAGCGATGGCAGCGGCGTTCGTCGAGGGACCGGGCCCGCTGCCGCAACGCGGCAGGGGACGCCCTCGTTGGAGGATTAGAGCAGCTCTAAGACCGGTCGGCGGGCGCGTCTTCATTCCAAAGCCGGGCACATGAATCGCCCGGGATGAAGCTGGGCGGAAACGATTTTTCGCGCGCCTGTAGGTCAGCATCGGGCTCATCGATGCGCTGCAGCAGCCACTCGACCGCCAGACCGACAATGTCCTTTACGGGTTGTTCGACCGTCGTAATGCGCGGTTTGACCAGTTCGGCCCAGGGAATATCGTCGATGCCTGCGATCGAGATGTCGTCCGGACAGCGAAATCCCAGATTGAACGCCGCCTTCAGCGCTGCCAGGGCGAGAATGTTGTTGCCACCGATAATGGCGGTCGGCCGACCGACTCCCGTCAGCACGTCCATGGCTGCCTGGTAACCAGCCCGGGCGTGGTAGGACGCCCTGACAAAGAGCGATGGATCGGTATCGATGCCGGCGTCGCCCACCGCCTGTATCGCGGCGTCATAGCGTTCGTCCGCCGTCCAAAGCCCTTCGTCACCGGAAATAAAGGCAATTCGCCGGTGGCCCAGGCGCACAAGATATTCCACCAGGACCCGCACCGCCGCGCGGTTATCGACACCAACGAAGTCGCGCGCCAGCCCCGGAACCCGCTGGTCAACCGTGATCAGCGGCGGCAGCCCAGGATTGTCCAACAGATCAATGAACGCCTGCGATCTGCCGACCGGCATGGCCACAATGCCCGCCACGCGCTGTGCCCGCAATTGTTCCAGCACCTCGATACTGCGGCTTTCATCCTCCGCGTTGCAGGTAATGACCGAGTAGCCCGCAGCCGAGGCCTGCTTCTCGATCGTCCGTATCAGGGTCGCGCAAAAGGGATTGGAGATACCGGCGACGACCACACCGATAAGACGGCTGCGCCCAAGCCGCAGGCTGCGCGCAACCGCGCTGGGTGAATAACCAACCGCTGCCGCAGCCTCCCAAACACGGCGTCTTGTTTCCTCACGGACGACTGCACTCTCATTAAACGTTGCCGAGACCGTTGAGATTGAGACGTTGGCCGCTTTGGCGACGTCTTTGATCGTAGCCAAAATTTATCCTTATACGAATCGATTCGAATGAGAATGCAACAAACAGCCTCATTTGAATCGGGGAGATTAGTAAATGATACTGGAAATTTCTAGCCACGATTTTACTATTCTTACTTGGTTTTGCCGATTGCCGACTGACAAGAACCGTGTTAGCGTGCGAAACGTTTCGATTACAACAACGCTCGGCGCAAGAGCATCCTTGGGAGGAACCGTCTTTGGAAAGCCCTGACCTGCAATCACTCGCACTGCCAGAGGAGAAGAAGGCGTGGTTCCTGCACGACCGTTTTGGGATGTTCGTCCATTTCGGCCTTTATGCGCTGCCGGCCCGTCATGAGTGGGTAAAGAACCGCGAAGAGCTGACGACCGAAGACTACCAGCCCTATTTTGATCACTTCGATCCGGATCTGTACGACCCGGCGGAATGGGCCAAGCGCGCCCGGCAGGCGGGCATGAAGTATGTGGTGCTAACCAGCAAGCATCATGAAGGGTTCTGTCTGTGGGATACCAAGGCGACCGACTACAAGGTTACCAACACCCCCTATGGGAAGGATCTGCTGGGTCCATTTGTCGACGCCTTTCGGGCCGAGGGCATGCGGGTAGGATTCTATTACTCGCTGCTGGATTGGCATCATCCGGACTTCACGATCGATCCACGGCACCCTCAGCGCAATGCACCCGATGCGACCGAGCGGAATGTCGGGCGAGATGGCAAACGCTATGCCGAGTTCATGCGGCAGCAGGTGCGCGAGTTGCTGACCGAGTTTGGCAAGATCGACATCATGTGGTTCGATTTCAGCTACGCTGACTGGCGTGTTGGAGAGCTGGTCGGCAAGGGGCACAAAGATTGGGAAAGTGAAGCTCTGCTTCGCCTGGTTCGGGAACTGCAGCCAGAGATCATCGTCAACAATCGGCTGGATCTGCCGGGCCTGACTCCGGACGTCATAACGCCCGAGCAATACACGCCCCGATCCTGGCCGGAATATGATGGTAAACCAGCGACGTGGGAAGCGTGCCATACCTTCAGCGGCTCTTGGGGTTATCACCGTGAGGAAAACACCTGGAAAAGCCCTGAACAGCTTATCCAGTTGTTGATCGGAACGGTCGGGCTCGGCGGCAACCTGTTGATGAATGTTGGGCCCACGGCGCGTGGTACGCTCGACCATCGCGCGGTGAAAGCCTTGGGCGCTTATCAGGATTGGATGGATGTCAACGCGCGCAGCATCTATGGCTGCACGGAGTCGCAATACACTGCACCGCCGGATTGCAGGCTGACCCAAAACGGCAACCGCCTTTATGTGCACATTTTCAACTGGCCATTCCGCCATCTGCATTTCGACGAGATAGCCGGCAAAGTCGAATACGCCCAGTTCCTGCATGACGGCAGCGAAATCGACTGGCTGAAACCCAGCGACGGTCCGGGCGGCAGCACTCGGATCCCCGTCACCGATAAGACGCTGACCTTCATGCTGCCCGTGCGCAAACCACCGGTCACCGTGCCGGTCATAGAGATCTTCTTGAAGGAGTGAGCGGCTCAATCACAGGACGATCAATCGCCGCAAAAGACCACGTCATTTCGTGAACGATAAAAATGGGAGGAAAGACGATGAATAAGATTACCTGTCTCGCCGCAACAGCGGCATTGGCCATGGGAGCCTGGTCTGCCGCGCCGGCCCAGGCCGAAACCGTAAACCTGACATGGTTCATGTGGTCGGCTACCGAGGAAGAAGTCGCTGCCTGGGAGCATGTCGCCGGCATGGTGACGGAGAAGCATCCTGAGATTACAGTCGAATTTCAAACGGCGTCCTGGCCGAATTACTGGACTAAACTTCCGGCACTCGCCGTATCCAACGATCTTCCGGATATCATCAGTCTGCAAAGCATGCGGGCACCGGGATTCGCCCAATTGATGGAACCACTCAATCCGAAAATCGAACGTGACGGGTTCGACATCGAGTCGTTCGACGAGTCGATCATCGCCGGTCTCAGCAAGGACGGAAATCTCTACGCCCTGCCTTACGATTTCGGCCCTTGGATCGTCTACTACAACAAAGACCTGTTTGAAGAACGCGGAGCCGCGCTACCCGGACCGGACTGGACCATGAGCGACTTTATGGACGCCGCAAGAGCCATATCCGTGGACAACACCTATGCCATCGGCGCGACCGTTGTGGATGGATTCCTGCCCTTCGCCCTTTCGGCCGGAGCGACCTATCTCAATGATGCGGGCGAGCTGGATTTGACCAATGATGGACTGGTTGCCGCTTTTGAGGATTACGTAAAATTGGTCACGGAAGAAGAAGTGGCTCCGCTGTTCCCACCGGGCGGCACCTCCTCCACCGCGCAAGCCAGTGGGCGGTTCACAGCCGGCGAGATCGCGATGTTTCTGACCGGTCCGTGGTCGATGATCAACCTGAAGGGCAATGTCGAATTCGACCTGGGCGTTGCGCCCATCCCGGCAGGTGAGGCAGGCAGCGTCACCCTCAGCGCAGGTTCCGGGTTTGGCATCTCATCGACAACGGAACACAAGGAAGAAGCCTGGAAGGCAATCCAAGTTTTGACCGGCCCTGAAGCCGAGCAATACCTTGCCCAAGCCGGTCGTGCCTTCCCGGCGCGCAAGGCGTTCCAGGATGATTGGTACAATGTGGCGTCCGAAGGCGTGTTGAATGCCAAGGACAGCATCGCTGTCGCCTTGGAAAATGCACAGCCCTTCCGGACAACTGAGAACTGGAACACGGTTTCCAGCCTGTTCGAACAATATGCGCCACTTGCCTTCAGCGGATCGCAAAGCCCCGCTGAGGTCCTGGAGACAATTCAACAACTTTCCTCCCAGTAACTAAGTGCCGCGGGCGGCGACCCGGTCGCCACCCGCGGTAACTCTTTTGGCAATAGCGGACCGAAAGTCAGGCATGGCTGCCCAATCCGAAATCAACGATGCGCGGTTGGTTGAGCCATTGGCGTCAACGGGCACGGCGCGAGGGAAGAAAAGAAGCGACCTAGGAACCGCAATCTGGTTTTTGCTTCCCAGCGCCCTAGGTCTTTTCACGTTTTTGATTTTTCCGCTCGTGGCATCGCTGGCCCTGAGCTTCACCAACTGGACGCTCATTGGCGGGGCAAGTTTCGTCGGCCTGCGAAACTACGTCACCCTCTTCACCATCGATCCGGTTTTTTGGACGGTGCTGGGCAATACGCTTTTCTTCACCATCGAATATCTAGTGCTGAACATTGTCATCGCGCTGGGCCTGGCGGCGTGGATCAGCAGCTTGCACTGGGGAAAGCGCCTTTTTCGGTTAATCTTCTTTCTGCCGACTTTCACCCCCCTGATTGGCGCCTCGGTGGTCTGGCTTTTGATGTTCACGCCGGGCGGCCTGATTGATTGGGTTTTTGCCACCTTGCATCTTCCGATCGGCAATCTGATCACCCAACCCCACCTGGCAATGCAGACCATCGTGATCGTCTCGCTATGGTCTCACTGCGGATACAACCTGTTGCTGTTCGGTGCTGCGTTGGAGGCGGTGCCCAAGCATTATGTGGAAGCGGCGGCAATCGACGGCGCCACGCCCTGGCAACGCTTCTGGCGGATCAAGCTGCCGCTGATTTCGCCGACGCTTTTTTTCGGCACCGTGATGACCGCCATCACCAGCTTGCAGGTTTTCGACCAGGTCTATGCGCTGACCAATGGCGGCCCCGGATCGGCGACAGCCACCCTTGGTTTTTCGATCTATCAGACGGGCTTTACCGCCTACAAGATGGGATACGCCTCATCGATCGCCTGGGTGCTGTTCGCCATCATCATGGCACTGACGGCCTTCCAACTGCGCGTCCAACACCGGTGGGTGCATTATGATCAATAAAGCGCCCCGCCACGTTGTACTCCACCGTATCGGCGTGGCCGCCTCCCACCTCGGCATCACGCTGGTCGCGGTGATCTTTCTGTTCCCGTTCTTCTGGATGGTGTCGAATGCCATTCGGCCGAACGATGAAATCTTCTCGGTTCCGCCGCGTTTGTTTCCCAGCGTCATGCAGTGGGAGAATTTCGTATCTGCCTGGCTGTTTCTGCCCTTCGGCCGTTTCTTCCTGAACAGCGCCCTGGTCGCCGGGGCGATCACCCTCATCACGCTGATCGTATCCTGTCTTGCCGGCTATGCCTTTGCCCGAATGAAATTTCCGGGCCGGGGCGGCCTGTTTGTCGTCTATCTGTCGACGCTGATGGTGCCTCAGGCGGTCGTTGTCATTCCGCTGTTCCTGATGATGAGCACCATCGGCTGGGTAGACACGTTTCAGGGGTTGATCCTGCCGATGGCCTTTTCCTCCTTCGGCACGTTCATGATGCGCCAGTTCTTCTTGAACATCCCCAAGGAGCTTGAAGATGCGGCGATTATCGATGGCGCTTCTCGTCTTCGAATTTTGGTCAGCATCTTCTTGCCGATTTCCACGCCAGCGCTGGGGTTGCTGTGTCTGTTCACCTTCACCGGTCAGTGGAATTCGTTTTTATGGCCACTGGTGGTGGTAAACGATCCCGAGCTGGCGACCATCCCGCTCGGCCTGACGCTGTTCCAAGCCCAGCAAGGTACCGAGTGGAATTACCTGATGGCCGGTGCCACGATCTCCATGGTGCCCGGCCTTGTCCTAACCATTTTACTGCAGCGCTTCATTTTCAAGGGGATTGCCATCGGGTCAGGCTTCGGCGGCCGTTAGCGGCTTAGCGCAGAAGGCTGGCGAGAGAATTTCCAAACAGTTTTCCGGGCCCCCTACTCCCACTCGATCGTGCCGGGGGGTTTGGACGTGATGTCGTAGGTGACGCGGTTGATTCCCGGGACTTCGTTGATGATGCGCGTCGCCAGGCGAGCGAGCAGATCGTGCGGCAGCGGGTAGTAGTCCGCTGTCATCCCGTCGGTCGAGGTTACCGCGCGCAGGGCACAGGCGGATTCGTAGGACCGGGCATCGCCCATCACGCCGACGGTGCGAACGGGCAGCAGGACGGCAAAGGCCTGCCAGATTTTCTCGTACAGGCCGGTCGCGTGCAGTTCCTCGATGAAAATCGCATCGGCCTTGCGCAGTGTATCCAGACGCTCTCGGGTGATCTCTCCCGGCATGCGGACCGCGAGGCCCGGACCCGGGAACGGATGGCGGCCAATGAAAGAGTCGGGCAGTCCCAGCTCCCGGCCTAGCGCACGGACCTCGTCCTTGAACAGTGTGCGCAGCGGTTCGACCAGGGCGAGCTTCATCCGCTCCGGCAAGCCGCCGACATTGTGGTGGGACTTGATGGTGACGCTGGGACCGCCGATGGCTGAGACGCTCTCAATCACGTCGGGGTAGAGCGTACCCTGGGCGAGGAAGCGGACAGCACTGATGGCGTGGGCCTGCTGGTCGAACACGTCGATGAAGGACGCGCCGATGATCTTGCGCTTTTGCTCCGGATCGGTGACACCCGCCAGCCGGTCGATGAAGGTGTCGGAGGCATCGACGTGGATCAGCGGGATGTTGAAATGACCCCGAAACAGGCTGACCACCTGGTCCGCCTCATTCATTCGCATCATGCCGGTATCGACGAAGATACAGGTCAACTGATCTTCGATGGCTTCATGAAGCAGGACAGCCGCGACAGCGCTGTCCACCCCGCCTGACAGGGCGAGGATGACCTTGCCGTCACCGACCTGGCTGCGAATGGCCGAGATGGCTTCTTCACGGAACGTGGCCATCGACCAGCCGCTGGCGCAGCCCGCGATTTCGTGGACGAAACGCGAGATGATCTTTGCGCCGTCCGGAGTGTGTGCAACTTCGGGATGGAACTGGACGCCATAGTAGCGGCGGTTCTCGTCAGCAACGGCGGCGATCGGGGCTCCGTCGCTCGTTGCTATGACATCAAAGCCTGGCGGCACTTGGGTGACACGGTCGCCATGGCTCATCCACACGGGCACGTCGGCGCCAGTTTCGAACAAGCCATCAAACAATCGGCTTTTGCCTTGGGGGGTGATCGTAGCCCGACCGAATTCACGATGGTCGGAGCCTTCCACCAGACCGCCCAACTTGGCGCACATCGCCTGCTGCCCATAGCATATGCCCAGAACGGGCACGCCAAGCTCGAAAACCACGTCCGGCGCTTGGGGAGATTCCACTTCATGTACGGATGCCGGACCGCCGGACAGGATAATCCCATTGGCGCCGAATTCAGCAATTCGGGACGGGTCGGAATTGAAGGGCAGGATTTCGCAGTAGACCTTTGCCTCGCGTACCCGGCGGGCGATCAGCTGCGTCACCTGGCTGCCGAAATCCAGAATCAGGATCCGGTCGGTCTTCGCCGACGATGCGGCGGCTCTTTCTGCTGCGGTCATGCTGGGTTATCCGGCGATTCGAACGCGCTGCCTAGAGGGAACGAGCGGATTGGGCAAGGCCGCTGCGCGGGGTCACCGCCCCACCCGCTCAATCATCCTCATCCGGTCGGCGCAAAATGGGATAGAGGCGGCCCGCGTCATCGGTGGGCGACCCCGTGAGAACCGCCAAATCACGCCAGCCGAAGGCCTCTTGATGCAGCTCCTTGCCGCCCATGACGATCTTGGCCTCGCCGCACCGTTCACCACCCAGCCGCCGGTAAAACGCCCGCGCCGCATGGTTTTCCTGAAGCACCGCGGCAAACAGGGCGTTGTATCCTCGAGAAGCCAGCCACATGGCCATCCGGGCCATCATCGCCCGGCCGATCCCCTGGCCATAGAAATCGCTCAGAACGTAAAGCTCTTGGACCTCGCCGCCGAAGCCCTTCGGCCCACCGCGCGCCGGACCGCAGATACCGTAGGCGACGGGCCGTGATTCCGTTTCGGCACAAAACACCGCGACATCAGGGGATACGGACTCGATCGATTCCGCCAGGCGCACCCGTTGTCTTTCGGCCGACATCGCCGTCAGCACCGCCTCGGGGAGAATGACGGGATAGGTTTCCCGCCAGGTGAGCAGGCGAAGCTTCGCCAACGCCGGAGCGTCCGCCAAACGTGCCCGTCTGATCTTAATGTCAGTGCTCACCTTACCCTGCCTCTAAGACGGCGATGAAGAAACCATCGGTCCCATGGCGGCCCGGCGTCAACAGCAAGCTGCCATCCGTCACCGTCAACCCGCCAACCTGCGGCGAGTCTGCCTCTGATATGGGGCGAAAATTTGAGTTCTTCGACAGAAAGGCCTCGATCTGCGCCTGGTTTTCGTGATGCAGCAGGCTGCAGGTGACGTAGATCAGCCGTCCGCCAGGCCGGACCAGACGCGCGGCGGAGTGCAAGATGCGGGATTGCAGGTCTGTTAGGGCGTCAAGATCCGGGGTCTGCCAACGCGCCCAGGGGTTGCGGCGCCAAGCTCCACTGCCAGAACAAGGGGCATCGATGAGGACACGGTCGAACTTGCCCTTTTGCTTGGACACCCAAGAATCGCGCTCATCCCTAAGCTGGCGCGGCTCGATATTGTCCAAACCGGCCCGAACAAACCGCTTTTTGCCGCGGGCAAGCCGTTCGGCCGACACGTCGCAGGCAACGATCCGGCCCTTGCCGTGCATCATATCGCCAAGCGCAAGTGATTTCCCGCCTGCTCCGGCACAGAAATCAACGACTTGCATACCAGGGTTCACATCGCACATGAGGGCGGCGATTTGCGATCCTTCGTCCTGGATTTCTGCCCGACCGTCTTTGAGGAGCGGATGGTTGATCAGCGAAATCGATCCGTCCAGGCGAATGCCGTCCGGCGAAAGAGCCGTTGGCGTGGCCTCGAATCCGTCAGCGACCAAGCGGGACAGCGCCGTTTCTCTGCCGCCCCGACGCCTGAATGCCCGAAGATCCAGCCTCGCCTGTCCCAGAAGCGCATCCAGTTCCTGCTCAAACCCCTCTCCAAGAGTTAGGCGGAGATCGGCTTCGGCCCAATCCGGGCATTCCAGCCTGGTCGCGAGGGGCATTTCCGAAGGTTCAAGGGATGAATTCCCAAGGCATTTGAGAAACGTTTTCTCCGCCTCGGTCAGTGGATCCGGGGCGTGCGGTCCGGTGTCCGAGAACAGCGCCTCGACGTCTTGACCGCCTAGGAAATGCAGAAAGGCGATGACCTGAAAACGAGGTGTAACGGGAGATTTGGCGCGACCAGCATACCAGGCGAGCCGAGCATGATGTCGAATCACACCAAAGAAGAGATCACCAATCGCCCGGCGATCCTTGGAGCCGATGTACCGCCTGGATCTGACATGGGCCTGGAACAGCGCATCAGCCGGCCGGCCTTGGTCCTCCAGCTGCTCGAGGAGGGTTATGGCTTCGGAAACCCGAGCCGCCGGTTTCATGGCAGGGCGATCGTGTCAGGCGTTGGCGCGGTAGTTCGGCGGTTCGCGGGTGACCGTTACGTCATGGACGTGGCTTTCCCGCACGCCAGCCGCCGTGACCCGCAGGAACTGGGCCTTTGTCTGGAGATCCGCGATGGTGGCACAACCGGTGTAGCCCATGGCTGCTTTCAGACCGCCGACTAGCTGGTGAATGACCGAGGCGACGGGGCCGCGATAGGGCACCTGCCCTTCCACGCCTTCCGGGACCAGCTTAAGGTCATCGCGCACTTCTTCCTGGAAGTAGCGATCAGCCGACCCGCGCGCCATGGCGCCGAGCGATCCCATGCCACGATAGGCCTTGTAGGAACGGCCCTGGTACAGGACGACCTCGCCCGGTGCCTCGTCCGTCCCAGCGAACATTGACCCCAGCATGGCGCAGTCGGCCCCGGCGGCGATGGCCTTGGCCAGATCGCCAGACGCCCGGATCCCACCATCGGCGATAACCGGTACCCCCTTGGAACGCGCCACTTTGCTGCATTCCATGACCGCCGTTAATTGCGGGACGCCAACACCCGCGACAACCCGCGTCGTACAGATGGATCCCGGCCCGATGCCGATTTTGATGGCATCAACTCCGGCATCGATCAGGGCCTCGGCCGCATCGCCCGTGGCGATGTTGCCGGCGATGATGCGCACCTCGTTCGACATGCGCCGCACCGACCGAACCGCGTCCAAAACCCGTTGGGAATGGCCGTGGGCAGTGTCGATGACCAGGATGTCGGTTTCCGCCTCGATCAGGGCCTCGGCCCGCTCTATGCCGTCATCGCCCGTTCCCGAGGCGGCAGCCACCCTAAGCCGGCCGGAATCGTCCTTGCAGGCCGCCGGGTGCAATTGCGCGCGCTCGATATCACGGACGGTTACCAAGCCGATGCAGTGATAATCCTCGTCAACCACCAGCAGCTTTTCAATGCGGTGCTTATGCAGCAGCCGACGCGCTTCATCCTGTTCGATTTCCGGACCGACGGTGACCAGATTTTCCCTGGTCATCAAATCAGCGATCGGCTGATCGGGGTTGTTGGCAAACCGCACGTCACGGTTGGTCAGGATGCCGACCAGCCGGCCTTGTCCGTCCACGACGGGAAATCCTGAGATGCCGTGTGCTTCCATCAGCGAACGCGCATCGCGAAGCCGTTGATCGGGTCGGACAGTGACGGGATTGACGACCATGCCCGATTCGAACCGTTTGACTCGCCGAACCTCGTCCGACTGGTCCTCGATCGGCATGTTGCGGTGAATGACACCCATGCCGCCGAGCTGGGCCAAGGCGATGGCCATGGGGGAACCGGTCACCGTGTCCATGGCGGCCGAGATAAGCGGAATTTGTAAATCAATTCCGCGCGTTAGCGTCGTTTGCGTATTGGCCTGGGCGGGTAGTACCTGAGAGTGGGCGGGACGCAGAAGGACATCGTCGAAAGTAAGGGCTTGTTCGATCATCAGCGCATCCCGGACATGGCGCCAATCAGGCGCCCGTGAAAAGTGGCGCGCACTATACGCTCCGGCCCCACGATGTGAAGGCCGTCATCAATCGGAAAGATTTTTGCCCCGAAATCCTGTCGCGACGAGATAAGTCTCGGCCGAATCCTTGCGGCTGGCGTCCGGCTTCGCATGGCGGACCGTGACAAAGTCCTGGCGAAGCTGAGCGAGCAAGTCCCGCTCCGCCCCGCCCTGGAACAATTTGCAGACAAAGGTTCCGCCCGGTGAGAGGACCCTGCGCGCAAAATCGAGCGCGACTTCCGCCAGGCCGGTGATGCGTAGGTGATCGGTGGCCGCATGGCCGGTGGTCGGTGCTGCCATATCACTTAAGACGACATCGGCTGCCCCGCCTAGCGCCTCTGCCACTTTGTCGTCCGCACCTTCTTCAAGAAAGTCGAGTTGCAAGATCGAAGCGCCGCGAAGCACAGGCATCTCAAGGATGTCGACGGCGACAACCGGGCTGTCCCCACCGCAGCGTTCGGCGGCAACTTGGGTCCAACCACCCGGCGCGGCCCCCAGATCGACCACCCGCGCACCGCGCTTGAGAAACCGAAAGCGGTCGTCGAGTTGGATGAGTTTGAACGCCGCGCGCGAGCGATAGCCGCGTTTCTTGGCCTCCGCGACGTAGGGATCATTGAGTTGGCGTTGAAGCCAGCGCGTCGACGAAATCTTACGGCCACGGGCCTTTTTTACCCGCTGCGCTGCAATTCGTCCGGTGGGGCCGCTTGAGCCGCGGCCGCTGCTACGCCGTGCCAACAGTCGTCCGTAACGCGCGGTCAGTCTGCATCATTTCCAGCAAGATGCCCTCGCGCACACCCCGATCGGCCACCCGAACGACGTCGCCAGGCCAAAGCTGCAGCAGGCCTTCCAAGATTGCAGAGCCGGAAACGACCAACCCTGCCCGTTCACGTCCGATACAGGGTTCCGCAGCCCGTTCATCGAAGGTCATTTCCAGCAAATCTCGGCAAACTTTTTGAGCTATCTCCACGGGCAGAAAGCAACCGTCAATCTGGGAGCGGTCGTAGCGTGGCAGCCCGCGATGGACACCGGCCAACGTGGTCACTGTACCTGAACATCCCAGTATTTGACTATCGCCGCGCGCGATGGTGGCACTGATATCGTTGCGCCGGTTGAAGGCGTCCAGGCCGGACATGACCTCGGAGATGATCTCCTCATAGGCCGCGGCCGTCATCATGTCAGACCCGTATTTTTCCGACAGTCCGACAACGCCCAGCGGCAGGCTGATGCAATCGCGCAACTCGAGCGAATCAGCTTCCGCCGTCATCCACATGACTTCCGTGCTGCCGCCGCCGATGTCGAATACAAGGGCATGGCCGACGCTCTCATCCAGCAGGGGCAGACAGCCCCGCAGGGCCAGCCGTGCTTCCTCAGTACTGGAAATAACTTCGATCTCCAGCCCTGTCCTGGACAGCACAAGTTCCCGGAACTCGTAGAAATTGTCAGCCTGGCGGCAGGCCTCCGTCGCCACCGCCCGCATCCGGGCATTGCCACAGCGCCGAACCTTCTGCGCACAGACCCCCAACGCCCGGATGGTGCGCTCTACCGCGCCTTCTGACAGGATTCCCGTCCGGCCCAATCCTTCACCCAGCCTGACGATGCGGCTGAAAGCGTCGATAACGGTAAAACCGGCTTGGAAAGGCCTAGCGACCAGAAGGCGGCAGTTGTTGGTGCCGACGTCGATGGCTGCGTAGGAACAGTGGCGCGACAGCTCAGGCGGCCGGCGCCCTTGCGGACGATGCCGTCTGGGGTCGACCTTTCCGTCGGTATCCTTGAAGCGCCTGCCCATCGCCTTCATTGTTCATTTAATCGTTTTATTCACCCTACATGACAGAGTTGGCTTTCGCCAAGCACGGCCGTGTGAATTGCCAGTCTTTTCAGGGCGAGACAGGCTTAACAGTAACGTGGGCTTGTGCTACACGAACGCCCCTTCACGGGAACGGTTGCGTTTCCGACCGAAGCGCTGGGGGATCGTCTAGCGGTAGGACTACGGACTCTGACTCCGTCAACCCTGGTTCGAATCCAGGTCCCCCAGCCAACTTCTCTACAAGTGAACTGCATTCATTGGGCCTGATGCCCGTGAGCACCGAGTCTCAAAAACTGTAGGCTGGGCGGGCGATTAGTGCGCGTGTATAGAGTGGCTTGTCACCCATTTGTTCACTCGCGCTAACGGCATTGCATGACTTCCGAACCGCCCATCGACCTTTCCCAGCCTGTGGGCGACGAGGTCAAGCAAACCACCTGCTACATGTGCGCCTGCCGGTGCGGCATCAATGTGCACCTGCGCGACGGTCAAGTCCGTTATATCGACGGTAACCGCGACCATCCGGTCAACCGCGGTGTGCTGTGCGGCAAGGGTTCTGCGGGAATCATGCAGCACTATTCGCCCGCCCGGCTGACCTCTCCCTTGTTGCGCGTGGGCGAACGCGGGTCTGGCGATTTCAAGCAGATTTCCTGGGACGAAGCGCTGGAACTGGCGACCGAATGGCTGGCCGAGGTTCGGCAGGACGATCCCAAGAAAATGGCCCTGTTCACCGGTCGCGATCAAAGCCAGGCACTGACCGGGTTCTGGGCCATGCAGTATGGCACGCCGAATTTCGCGGCCCATGGCGGGTTTTGCTCAGTCAATATGGCGGCAGCCGGGCTGTACACCTTTGGCGGGTCTTTTTGGGAGTTCGGGGAACCGGATTGGGATCACGCCAAGTACTTCCTGCTGTTTGGCGTGGCCGAAGATCATGGGTCCAACCCGATCAAGATCGGCATCGGCAAGCTGAAGGCGCGCGGTGCCAAGGTCGTGTCGGTCAATCCGGTGCGCACCGGCTACAACGCCGTCGCCGACGAATGGGTCGGCATTCGGCCAGGCACCGACGGGTTGTTCGTCGGCGCGCTGATCCACGAACTTCTGCGAAACCAGAAAATCGATCTGGACTATCTGGTTCGCTACACCAATGCGCCCTGGCTGGTGATCGACGCACCAGGCGATGCGGATCATGGGCTGTTTGCGCGCGACGCGGATGGGAAGCCGTACGTCTTCGATACCAAGACAACGGCCCTCGCCAGCGCATCGGCGACGGATGCGATGCCCGCCTTGTCCGGCCGTTACCCCTTGGCCGACGGACGTAAGGCGCGGCCGGTCTTCGAGCTGATGGCTGAACGGTACCTGGCCGATGACTACGGGCCAGATGCCGTGGCTGACCGGACCGGTGTTGCAGCCGAAGACATACGTCGGATCGCTGCGGAAGTGGCGGATGTCGCGTTCGAGCAGCAGATTACGCTGGACGTGCCGTGGACGGACAGTGCCGGCCGGCGGCACGAAAAAATGGTGGGCCGGCCGGTGGCCATGCACGCGATGCGCGGCATCTCCGCCCATTCCAATGGCTTTCAGACCTGCCGGCTAATCCATCTGCTGCAGATCCTGCTAGGTTCGATCGACTGTCCCGGCGGGTTTCGCTACAAGCCCCCCTACCCCAAACCGACCCCGCCACCGCTATTACCGCACGGCAAACCGGGGACCGCTCGCCCCGGCGATCCGCTAGGCGGCCCGCAGCTAGGGTTCCCCAAGGGGCCGGAACATTTGCTACTGGGTGATGACGGGACACCCGGCCGGATCGACAAAGGCTTCAGCTGGGACGCTCCGATGTCAGCCCATGGGCTGATGCACATGGTGATCGGCAACGCAGCCAAGGGCGATCCCTACCCCATCGATTTGCTGTTCATGTACATGGCGAACATGAGCTGGAACTCCTCGATGAATGTGCCTGGCACCATCGACCAGCTTACGGCGAAGGACGAGAATACCGGCGATTACCGCATCCCGAAGATCATTTACTCGGATGCCTACTTCTCGGAGATGGTGCCGTATGCGGATCTGATCCTGCCGGACACAACCTATCTGGAACGCTGGGACTGTATCTCCCTACTCGACCGGCCGATTTCCGATGCCGACGGCGCCGCGGATGCCATTCGCCACCCGGTGGTCAAACCAGACCGCGACGTGCGCCCCTTCCAAGAAGTCTTGATCGATCTGGGCGCCCGGCTGCAGCTACCGGCTTTTGCCAACCAGGACGGGACGCCAAAGTATCCCGGGGGTTATCCCGACTACATCGTCCATCACGAAAGGTCGGGAGGCATCGGCCCGCTGGCCGGTTGGCGCGGTGCAGAGGGCGACTGTCACGGAAAAGGTGCCCCGAATTCTAACCAGCTAGATCGGTATATCGAAAACGGTGCCCATTGGCGGTTCGAGCTGCCGGAGGAGCTGCGCTATTTCCGCCACGCCAACCAAGGGTACTTGGATTGGGCGGTGCAGATGGGCTTTGCCGGCCATGCCGATCCAATCGTCTTCCAGCTTTATTGCGAGCCCTTGCAGAAGTTCCGCCTGGCCGGCGAAGGCCATGGCGATGTTCAGCCGCCCGAAAGCCATCGCGACCGGATCAAGACGTACTTCGATCCGCTGCCATTCTGGTATGCGCCATTTGAAGAGACGATGATCGACGAGCAGGCCTTTCCGCTGCACGCCATCACCCAACGCCCCATGCATATGTACCATTCCTGGGGGTCGCAGAATGCCTGGCTTCGGCAGATCACGGCGGCCAACCGACTCTATATTCATCGATCACTGGCCGCGAAGATCGGCGCAGGCGATGACGACTGGGTTTGGCTGTCCAGCCAGATCGGCCGGGTGAAATGCCAGGTGCGCGTGATGGATGGCGTAAACCCGGACACGGTTTGGACCTGGAATGCCATCGGCAAGCGGGCCGGCGCCTGGAACCTGGACAATGATGCGCCCGAAGCAGAACAGGGTTTTCTGTTGAACCACCTGATTTCGGAGCTGTTGCCTGAAAAAGGCGGCGGCTACCGGTATTCAAACAGCGATCCGATCACCGGACAGGCGGCCTGGTACGACTTGCGGGTTAAGATCGAGAAGGCGGACGCGACGGACGGGCTGTCAGCGCCGCGCTTCGAACCCCTCAAACGTCCGGCCGGCATGTCGGCGGCGCCGGATAGTCTTCGGTTCGGCGCACAGTTTAAGGGAGCCCAGCCATGACGTCCCTTCCCGCCCCGGGCGGCAAAAAACTGGGCCTGGTGATCGATCTGGATATTTGTGTCGGCTGCCATGCCTGTGCGACCAGCTGCAAGGAATGGAACACGGGCGGATATTCGGCACCGCTGACGGATCAGGATCCCTATGGCGCCGATCCCTCCGGCACCTGGCTGAACCGGATCCATAGTTACGAAGTGGGCGAAGGCGAGAGCGGCCGCACAGTCCATTTTCCCAGATCCTGTCTGCACTGCGAAGAACCGGCGTGCGTCACCGTCTGTCCCACCGGGGCGTCCTACAAGCGCGCGGAAGACGGGATCGTTCTTGTCAATCCAGACACCTGCATCGGATGCAAGCTTTGCTCCTGGGCCTGCCCGTATGGTGCGCGGGAGTATGACTATGACGAAGGGGTAATGCGCAAATGCACCTTGTGCGTGGACCGAATCTATAACGAAACCCTGGACGAAGAGGATCGCCAGCCGGCTTGCGTGAGGGCCTGTCCGACGGGGGCGCGGGCGTTCGGCGATCTCGGCGATCCGGAAAGCGCCGTTTCCCAGTCGGTCGCCGAACGCAGCGGTTTCGACTTGATGCCGGAATTCGGATACAAGCCTGTGAACAAATACCTGCCGCCACGAGAAAAACCAAAAGCGGAACCGGCACCGGAGCCCGTGCAGCAAGACGGTTCGGCAATGGACAAGCTGTTCGCTTGGGCCGACCGGGTTTTGGCGGAGTAGCCGACCAATGCATCCAGCCTACTCCGTCATCTTCTTCACCACGGCCTCGGGCGCCGGCCTGGGGCTGTTAATCTGGTTGTGCCTGTTCGGATTTCTCGGAATTGTCGACCGAGGCCTGGGTCTTGGGTTTGCCGGGTTTGGTATCGCCTTGGGTTTGACGGCCGCCGGCCTTCTTTCCTCGACGTTCCATCTTGGACGGCCGGAAAGGGCCTGGCGCGCGTTCAGCCAATGGCGTTCCTCCTGGCTGTCGCGCGAAGGGGTCGTCGCCGTTGCGACCTATGTTCCCGCCGGCCTCGCCGGACTGGGCTGGCTGACCGGTGTGGGACAATCCGGCGCGGTTCAGCTTGCCGAACTGCTGGCCATCGTTTGCGCCATCGCCACGCTTTGGTGCACCGGGATGATTTACGCCAGTTTGACGACCATCCGGGCGTGGAACCGCCCCCTGGTTCCTTGGATTTATCTGGTTCTGGGCCTCGCCACCGGCGGTCTGTTGCTGACCGTATTGCTGTACCTGTTCGGCCAACCAGCCTTTGAAGCGGGCCTTGCCAGCCTTCTTGCCCTTGCCGTCGGGGCGTTGCTTAAGCTGCGGTACTGGCAACAGGTCGACAGTTTGCCGCCCGGGCTCGAAGCAGCTGACGCCACGGGGTTGAAGTTGCTCGGCAAAGTCAGGGTTCTCGATCCGCCGCACACGATGGACAATTTCGTGATGCGCGAAATGGGTTACGCGGTCGGGCGCAAACACGCCGGCAAACTGCGGCGCCTTGTGCTGATTGCGCTGTTCGCAGGGCCGATGATCGCGATGCTTGTTGCGCTTTTTTCGTCTGCTGGGATTGGAGCGGCGCTTGCGCTGATATCAACGGTGTTGGCCGCGGCCGGCGTCGTTGTCGAGCGCTGGCTGTTCTTTGCCCAAGCAAAACACGTCGTTTCGCTCTACTACGGCGCCGACGCGGCCTAGGGGTCTGCCTCGGCCAAGGCGGTGGGTTGGCCATGTCGATTGGCTGAAAAAGAAAAAGCCGCGGCTGGGCGGCAGCCGCGGCGAGAGGGGGGCGAACTCGTTGGTCTTCTTAGAAACGATCTACCAGGTGGCGGTGAGTGCGAAGGGGGGATGCACCCCGCCACCTGGCGACCCCACAGGAAGGGAGAAACCTGCGTCGTCCTGGGCGGGCCTGGGATAGTTCCAGCGTCGCCTTATTCGGAGGCGGCCGTCGTGAGGTTGTTTGAGACCTCGGTGAAAGTGGCGATCAGGTTGTCACCCAGGGTTTGCAGGGCGGCGATGGCGGCGACGGCGACCAGGGCGGCGATCAGGCCGTATTCGATAGCGGTGGCGCCGTTTTCGTCTTTGAGGAAGGACTTGATCATGGTGTTGGTTCCCTGTGTGTGTTGGCTTCGTTTTGTGTTAGTGCGAAGTTTTCGCGTTGTTCGATGAGTATTTATCTAGCATTGTTCGCAAATTTTCCCAAACAAAACAGTTTCAATTACACTTCAAATACTTCCGGTATTTAGGATAAATTTACGAAAAATACTTTCCAATATTGGTTATTTTCAGATTTACCTTAAAACATGGCAAACTAAAAATTTCGTGTTTGACCTGCCGCGCCTGGGCAGCTGGAGGAATGCGTCAATCAGGCCGCCGCAGGCGTGGACAAGGTTCCACAAATGGTCAATCCTGTTTCCAACCGCGGGGTAAAGCCACCCGCACGGAGAGAAGGAAATGGAGGTAAGACGAATGGGCCTCAATAAACTCATCGCGGCAGGGACGGTCGCTGCCATGGCAAGCTTTGCGCTGCCGGCCGCCGCCACGACCCTGCACGTACACAATGGCGGCGATCCGTCATCGCTCGACCCGCACAAGGTATCCGGCGACTGGGAGAACCGTGTCGTCGGCGATATGATCGAAGGGCTGGTCACTGAAGACCCGGAAGCCAAGGCAATTCCCGGCCAGGCGGAAAGCTGGACCATCTCGGACGATCTGCTGACCTACACCTTTACCTTGCGGGACGATGCCGTCTGGTCCGATGGCGAGCCGGTCAAGGCCAGCGACTTTGTCTTCGCCTTCCAGCGCCTGATGAATCCGGAAACGGCCGCCAATTACGCCTATCTGCAGTATCCGATCAAAAATGCCGAGGCGATCAACGGCGGTGATATTGCCGATCTCAGCCAGCTTGGGGCGCGTGCTATTGACGACAAAACCCTGGAAATCACGTTGGAGAACCCGACGCCGTATTTCCTGGGCGCCCTCACCCACTACACCGCCTTCCCCGTGCCGCAGCACGTAGTTGAAGAACATGGCGATGACTGGGTTCAGGTTGAGAACATCGTGGTCAACGGGCCGTACAAGGCTGTTGAGTGGGTCCCTGGTTCGCTGGTCCGCTTGGAAGTCAACGACTCCTATTATGACGCTGACAAGCTGCAGATCAGCGAAGTCATCTACTATGTCCTTGAAGATGAGTCGGCTGCCCTGCGCCGCTATCGCGCCGGTGAATTCGACATTCTGACGGAATTCCCCACCGATCAGTATGCCTGGTTACAGGAGAACCATCCCGGTGAAGCCCGGGTCGCTCCGTTCGCGGGCCTCTATTACTACACGTTGAACGCCGGCGTTGAGGCCCTATCCGACAAGCGGGTGCGTCAGGCGCTGTCCATGGCCGTCAACCGCGAGGTGATTGGCCCGGACGTCCTGGGCACCGGCGAGCTGCCAGCTTATTCCTGGGTGCCGCCCGGCATGGACAACTACGGCGATCCGGCCGAGGTGCCCTGGAAAGACCTGCCCTATGGCGAAAAGGTCGAACAGGCCAAGGCCCTGTTGCAGGAAGCCGGCTTTGGTCCCGACAACCCGCTGGCCCTGCAGCTGCGCTACAACACCAACGAAAACCACAAGCGCATCGCCATCGCCATTGCTGCCATGTGGAAGCCGCTGGGTGTTGAGGTCGAGCTGTTCAACGCCGAAACCAAGGTCCACTACGCCGACCTACAGGAAGGCATTTCGGAAGTCGCCCGCGCCGGTTGGCTGGCTGATTACAACGATGCCGAAAACTTCCTGGGTCTACTGAAGAGCGGCATCAACTACAATTACGGCCGCTGGTCGAATGCCGAGTTCGATGGCCTGCTCGAACAGGCTGAGACCGAAACCGACATGGCCGCCCGGGCAGAACTGCTCCGCCAGGCAGAGCAGATCGCCATGGAAGACAGCGCGGCGATCCCGATCTACTACTACGCCTCGCGCAATGTCGTTTCCCCCAAGGTTCAGGGGTTCGTCGACAACGTCTTTGACATTCACCGCACGCGTTGGATTTCCAAGACTGAATAGTCGAACACCAAGCGGTTCGGGGGGCGATTGATTCCATTCGCCCCCCAAACTCCGCGTTAGCGATCAAAGCACCGGATGTTCAGCTACGCCGTTCGCCGCCTGCTGTCGGCGATCCCCGTCTTGTGGATCGCGCTGACGATCTGTTTCTTTGTCCTGCGTCTGGCCCCTGGCGGGCCGTTCGACGAAGAAAGGCCCCTGCCCCAAAAGGTGCTGGAAAATGTCCGCGCCCACTACAATCTCGATAAACCGCTGATCGAACAATATTTTCTCTATATCAGCGGCGCCATTCGAGGCGATCTGGGCCCATCTTTCACGACCGAGGATTTTACCGTCGCCGAGCTGATTGCCATTGGCCTGCCCTACACGTTTACGATTGGCGTTGGCGCCTTCGTACTGGCCATCATCACCGGTATCGCGACCGGCGTTCTGGCCGCCATCTATCAGAACCGCATGGGCGATTATTCGCTTAGCTTCTTGGTGATGATCGGGCTGATCATCCCGAATTTCCTGATGGCCCCTGTTCTCCAGTTGATCTTCGGCATTCAGCTGGACTGGCTTCCAGTTGGCGGCTGGGGAGACGGCAGTTTGCCGTTCCTGGTTCTGCCGATTGTGGTTCTCGCCCTACCCCACACAGCCCGCATCTGCCGTCTGATGCGCGGATCGATGATCGAAGTCCTGAACGCGAATTTCGTTCGAACCGCTAGGGCCAAAGGCATTGGCGAACAGCTGGTCGTTGTGCGCCATGCCATCAAACCGGCGCTGCTGCCGGTCGTATCCTATCTCGGCCCGGCAGCCGGGTTCCTGCTGACTGGATCCCTGGTGGTTGAGTCGATCTTCGGCTTGCCGGGCATCGGCCGCTATTTCATCGACGCCGCGCTTTCCCGCGACTACGGCATGGTTCTAGGAACGGTGGTCTTCTACATGGTGCTGATCATTGTGCTGAACCTCATCGTCGACCTGGCTTATGCCTTTCTCGATCCAAAGGTGCGCACGCAATGATATTCGGATCCCGCCGCGCCGAGCTGGTCGAACAATTCGCCAATGTCCAACCGGCGGGCATCGATACGATCGATGAGGGCGAGTTGGCCGGCGAGGCCCGATCGCTGACGGCGGATGCCTTCCGCCGCCTGAGGCGCAACAAGGGCGCCGTGGTTTCAATGGTCATCCTGGCGGTTCTGGTCCTGGCCGCGCTGTTCGGGCCTGCCGTCATTCCCTTCAATTACGAGGATCCGGACTGGGGCGCGATGCGCAGCCCGCCGAGCCTGGCCGACGGGCACTATTTCGGCACCGATCAAAATGGCCGCGACCTGCTGGCACGGACGCTTTACGGAACCCGCGTTTCCCTGCTGGTCGCGATTGTCGCAACAACGGTGTCCGTCGTCGTCGGTGTGATTTACGGGGCGGTTGCCGGCTATATGGGCGGGCGCGTCGACGCCATCATGATGCGCTTTGTCGATATCATGTACGCCCTGCCTTACATCCTGTTCGTCATCCTGTTGATGGTGATCTTTGGGCGAAACGTCGTCCTGTTGTTTGTCGGCATCGGGCTGGTCGAATGGCTGACCATGGCCAGAATTGTGCGCGGGCAAACGCTGTCCCTGCGCGAGAAGGAGTTTGTCGAGGCTGCTCGGGCAGCCGGCCAGAGCCCGATTGCCATCATTTTCCGCCACATCACACCCAACCTGATCGGGCCAGTCGTGATTTATGCGACCCTGACGGTGCCGGAGATCATCATTACCGAGAGTTTTCTGTCTTACATCGGGTTCGGGGTGCAGGAGCCCCTGACCTCGCTGGGGACCCTGATCGCCGAGGGAACGGATGTGATGGAGGTACTACCCTGGCTGTTGTTTTTCCCGGCCATGTTCCTGGTCCTGCTGCTGATGTCACTCAGCTTCATTGGCGATGGACTGCGCGATGCCTTCGATCCCAAAGATGTCTAGCAGCCAGGTCCTGTCCATCCGCGACCTGACAGTGCGGTTTTCCACACCGGAGGGTGAAGTCCAGGCGGTTCGAAACCTGTCGCTGGACGTCGCACCGGGCGAAACGGTCGCCGTTGTCGGTGAGTCGGGCTCGGGCAAAAGTCAGTGCTTTCTCGCCGTTATGGGTCTGCTTGCCCGCAACGGCCGCGCGAATGGTCACGCGCTGCTGGGCGATGCCGATTTGCTGGCGATGAAGCCGTCCGAGCTGGACCATTACCGCGGCCGGGAAATCGCCATGGTTTTCCAAGACCCGATGACGGCGCTGAACCCCAGCCTGCGCCTGTCCCGGCAGTTGACCGAAACCCTGACCAAGCATCAGGGCCTCAAGGGCGCCGAGGCGCGAGAACAGGCCATAGAGATGCTGGACAAGGTCGGGCTGCCTGACGCGAGGAAAAGGTTCGGGATGTATCCGCACGAGCTGTCGGGCGGCATGCGCCAGCGGGTTATGATCGCGATCGCCCTATTGTGCCGGCCGAAACTGCTTATCGCCGACGAGCCGACCACGGCACTGGATGTGACGATCCAGGCGCAGATTTTGGATCTGTTTGCCGAACTGCGCAGCGAATTCAACACCGCCATCGTTCTGATTACCCACGATCTCGGCGTGGTGGCCGGACTGGCTGAGAGGGTCATGGTCATGTATGCGGGCCGGGCCGTGGAAATTGCCCAAGTCGACCGCCTGTTCGAGCAACCGGCCCACCCCTATACGCGAGCGCTGCTCGCCTCCACCCCTCGGATTGACCAGGCGATCGAGACAATCGAACCGATCATCGGACGTCCGCCCAATCTGCAACGCCTGCCGCGCGGCTGCGCCTTTCATCCGCGCTGTTCGCTGGCGGACGAAACCTGTGTTGCCACGGACCCGCCGTTGGAATGCGACACCGTGGACGGGCTGGTGCATTGCCGTGCATGCCATCACGCCAACAGAACGCCAGCAACGGTGGCGGCATCGGCATGAGCGACCTGCTGCTGAACGTTGAGGGCCTTACGACCACCTTCGCCGTACCGCGAGGTGGACTGTTCGGCGGCTGGGCCGATCTGCAGGCGGTCAGCGATGTTTCTTTTCAGCTCAAGGAGGGTGAAACGCTAGGTGTGGTCGGCGAGTCCGGCTGCGGCAAATCGACCTTGGGCCGGTCGATCCTGAGGCTGATCGAACCGACGGCGGGCACCGTCACCTGGTGTGGTCGTGATCTCACCTCACTGCCGCCGGAAGACATGCGCCGTCAACGGCGGGACCTGCAGGTGATCTTTCAGGACCCGATTGCCTCACTCGATCCGCGTATGACCGTGGGCCAGATTATTGGCGAGCCCCTGACCGTTTTTGAAAAATCCTTGCCCCGCGAAGAGCGGACCCGGCGTGTCGCGGAAATCATGCAGGCCGTCGGCCTGACCCCCGAGATGGTACATCGCTATCCGCACGAGTTTTCCGGCGGCCAGGCGCAGCGGATCGGCATTGCCCGGGCCATCGTTACACGGCCCAAACTGGTAGTTTGCGACGAGCCCGTCTCGGCCCTTGATGTCTCGATTCAAGCCCAGATCATTCGCCTGCTGCTGGACCTCAAAAAGCGATTTGGACTTACGCTGATCTTCATCAGCCACGATTTGTCGGTCGTGCGGATGATGAGCGACCGGGTCATGGTCCTCTATCTCGGCCGCGTCGTCGAAATCGGGGAATCACAGTCCCTGTTTTCCCGGCCCCGGCACCCTTACACCAAGGCACTGTTGTCGGCAGCCCCCGTGCCCGATCCGAAAGTGGCCCGAAGGCGCGAGCGGGCGATCCTGACTGGCGATCCGCCCTCGCCAATCAACCCACCGTCAGGATGCGCCTTTCGCACGCGCTGCCCGCTGGCACAGGAACAGTGCGCATCCGAAAGGCCAAAACCGCTAAAAGTCGGGCAGGATCATCTAGCGGCCTGCCATTTCGCTGAGGTCAACTAGACACTGTCTACGGCCACCAATGTGCATTTGGAATTTGCCCAGCGCTTGGCGCGAACCGGCGCATACTCGTCGGAATTGTAAAAGGCGTCGAATGCTTCGCGATCGGGGAACTCGATCACGACAAGACGGGTCGGCTGCCAGAGCTGGTCTTCCTTAACGTCCATCTCGCCCCCACGGACCCGGTAGACACCACCGAATTTCTCGGCAATCGGGCGAGCCAAGGCCTTGTATTCCTCATAGGCTTCCGGGTTTTCGATTTTCGTATCGACGATAACGTAGGTCGGCATACTTAACCTTTCGAACACAAGTGGTTAGTCGAATTTTCGTAGAGGTCGCATTAACTCTCTGGCACGTGCATGATCAGGCCATCCAAGTCGTCCTTCACCTCGATCTGGCAGGACAACCGCGATGTCTCCGTCACGTTGAAGGCCATGTCCAACATGTCTTCCTCGTCCTCGGACGGCGAGCCAACTTTCTCGAACCAGGCCGGGTCAACAACCAGGTGGCAGGTGGCACAGGCCAACGAGCCTTCGCAGGCCGCTTCGATATCGACACCAGACCGTGTCGCGACCTCCATCACGGATTCGCCCAGCTTGCCGTCCGCTTCGATCCGCATCCCGTCACTCGTAATAAATGTAATGTGAGGCAAGGCCCCCTCCGTAACCGTCACCGGGCCCGTTCCGTCCCGCAATCGTACCGCCAAAGCCGGCCCTTATACCGACCGACGAACCGATTGTCTGCCCGATATCACCAGGGCTGGGGCAAATGATGGGTCCGCGAGGCGATCGGAAAAGATATTTCACCGTTCGGTCATGGATGACCGCTAAAGAGCAGTTTATGCTGGCGGCTCCCAGCCTGGAATCAAAGCCAGTCTCGCCCGGTCCCAATCCTCGGATTTTCGGGCGATTTCATGAGGTTCATGTCCCAGTGATGCAGTGTAAATGAGCGCGATGTCTGCAAGCACGACATTGGCCAACGCCCTGGTCGTCCAACGCGACCGGGTCAGGCATGGCTGGATCAGGATCGAAGAGGGCGTCATTGCCGCGATCGGCGACGGGGCAGAGCTGGCGCCGGACGCAATCGATTGCGATGGTGCATACGTTACGCCCGGATTGATCGACATTCACACCGACAATCTCGAAAAGCACTATGTTCCCCGAATTCAGGTCCGCTGGGATCCGGTGACGGCGGCCATTTCGCATGATTCCCAGATTATCGGGGCTGGCATCACGACGGTTTTCGATGCGCTGGCCTTTGTTGGCGGGCGTGTTGGTGTCAATCGCAACGACATCATCGGCCCGATGGTGGAAGGGTTGCGACGGGCCACCGATCTGGGCGCATTGAAGGCCGAACATTTCCTGCATCTGCGCTGTGAGGTTACCGATCCCGAGATCTTGGGTATGGCGGAAGCATTCGCAGGCGATCCGCTGGTCCGCATGCTTTCGATCATGGACCACACACCCGGGCAACGGCAGTTTCGTGATCTGAAGAAATGGCGAGAGGCCTACGCCAGCTTCACGGACGAAGATCTCGATAGGATGTTCGAGCGCAAAACGCGCGCTCAGGATCAATTGGCCCCTCGGCAGAGAACGGCATTGGCCAACCTGGCGGAAGCCATGGGCGTAGTCATGGCCAGCCATGATGACGAGACTGCTGAGCACATTGCCGTTGCGGCGGACCTGTCGGTTCAAATATCGGAATTTCCGGTCACCATCGAGGCCGCTCGAGCGGCCCGCGCGCAGGGAATGTCGGTGGCCATGGGCGCGCCGAACCTGGTGCGGGGCGGTTCACATTCCGGCAACGTTTCAGCGGCTGAGCTGGCCGATGAAGGACTGCTTGACATACTCGCATCCGACTACGTTCCGATATCGATGATGCAGGGCGCGCTTCGGCTGACGCACCCGCCCCATGAGTTCGCGCTCCATGATGCCCTCGCGACCGTAACTTGGCGGCCTGCTGAAGCCGTTGGGCTGACTGACCGCGGCGCAATCGAAGTCGGCAAGAAGGCGGACCTTCTGCGCATGAACATCGTGGATGATGTTCCGGTCATTCAGTCTGTCTGGCGCGGCGGCAACAGGATCGCTTGATGGCGAGCCTCGAAGCCCGCTACGCGGTGTACTACGCACCAGAGGAAGACAGCCCGCTCGGCATTTTTGGCCAGGAATGGCTTAATCCGATAGAGCGACACCCGCCGAGTTGGGTCGAAGATGCCGATCTCTGGTCCCAGGCAACGGCCTCTCCGGCCCATTATGGATTTCATGCAACGCTCAAGGCGCCTTTCCGGCTTGCGAGCGGCCAAACGGAGGCCAAATTTCTCGAAGCAGCAGGCTTACTTGCCGATGACTTGGCGAGCTTCGACACACCGGCTGTAAAGCTTAACGAATTGGGGCGCTACCTTGCCTTGACGTTTGGCGCCACCTGTCCGCAGATGGAAACCCTGCATCGGCGTTGCGTAGTTGACTTGGACCGTTTTCGAGCCCCCCTTTCCGAGGCTGACCGCCAGCGCCGGGTCTCTTCAGGGCTGACAACCAGACAGCGAAAACTGCTTGAACAGCATGGCTACCCGTTTGTCATGGATGAATTCGAATTTCACCTGACGCTGGCAGGGCCGCTCGACAGTGAACCGCGCGCACGCACCAAAGAATTATTGATAGATCGCGCCAACGACCATTCCTATCCAGGGTTGCACGTCGACAGTATTTGCATTTTTTTTCAGACAGATAGCAAACGCCCGTTTCGGCTTCTCCAGCGTTTTCGGTTTGCGGGCTGAAACGGCGATCTTTCATGAATTTTCAGGATTTCGCCGTACTATTGCCTGTCGACGCCATGAGAAAGAAGCCATTGTGGACGCCTCATCTGCCGCTGAAATCGTAGAGCCAGAATCGGTAGAAGCTCCGGCACCGGCGCTTTCCGGGCTGTTGCCGCACTGCGATTTACTGCTGCATTTGATCGACCGGTGCAATCTTCCGGTTTCGCTTCATCTTTGGTCGAGGAACAGCCGGCAGCAACAGCTTGTCTATGCAAACCGCAGCCTTCGCACACTGACTGGCGCGACGACCCCAGAGCTGGCATCGTCCGATACAATCTGCCTTGGCTCCATCGAACCAGCGTTAGAGGCTACGGCCACGGATGCCAATGGTCCTCTTGTATTCAAGCTTAGGGCTCCTGTTGTTCGCGACCACCCGGCTGGGCCGTGCGACACCATGGTCGCCTCGTTGGTGCAGACCGCCGAGGGGCAAATTCTGCTCGCTCGGATTGTCGATCATCTCGATATGGATGCCGACGGCACCGGTCGTCGTGATGGTGAGATTTCCCAAGATGATCTGGCGAACGCGAGCCGCGCCCTTGTCGCCTCAATCGAACAAATGCTGAAAACAACGAATGAGGTGGACGAAGGGTCATCCAACTACCACGCGGCATTGATCGAGTTTCGCGAGGTCTTGGAATCGCAACCCGATCTGAAATCAGTGACCGCCGCGGTAAACCGGATAAGTGAGCACACGGTTCATCTGGCAAGCGAATTCCAGAAAACGCGGCAGAAGCTAATTGAATCGTCCGAGCGCATCGAAGAGCTGCGCGTCAAGCTGGACGATACCAAGCGGCGCGGCCTCATCGACTCGCTGACGACCGTTGGAAACCGCGAGTTCTTCGACATTGAATCCGAGCGTATTCTGGAAGAAGCCAAAAAATCCGGTCAGCCTTTCTGCGTTTTGATGGCCGACATCGACCATTTCAAAGCGTTCAACGACGAACACGGGCACCAAACCGGCGATATGATCCTGCGCATGGTGGGGCGAAGCCTGTCATCCAAGGTGCGGTCAACTGATGTCGTTGCCCGCTATGGTGGCGAGGAGTTCGCGGTGGTTTTGCCTGGCAGCAAGATCCCCCAAGCGCGCATCGTCGCGGAAAAAATCCGCACCGACGTTGCGCAGCGTCGGTTTCGAAAGCGCATATCCGGCGAACACCTAGGCGGTGTGACGATCTCTATCGGTGTTGCCGAGTGGAGCCGCGGAACGTCGCTGGAGGACATCATTGAGGCTGCGGACCGGGCACTCTATGCGGCCAAACGAGCCGGTCGAAACAGGGTTGCAACCTCCACGGATTGATCTGGGGCCTTAGAGCCGAATCAACCAGTGGAAGCCTGACCCGCCTACTGGCTCGCGCGGGCTCCCAAAATCTGGCCAAGTTTCCGATTTGTGACATTGTTGTTGCAGGCAGTTTGCGAATCGGGTTGTTCGTCCCGCAAATCCTCCAAAATTCCGCCTTAACGTGTGCCATTTGTAAGCCGTATGCTCACATCTGTTGCACCTGAGAGCGACTGCAAGCAGAGTGCGGCCAAGCAAGAATAATCTGCGGCAGGCGAGCATGGCTTCATTGCCATCGGTACAAAACGGTCACTCGATCGTCGATACGCTTATCGAAGAGCGGGCGCCGATGTTGCTGACGACACCCGGCTTAAAGCAGCTGGTGCGACTGGTTCTCGACCCCATCTTGCGTTATCGGGAAGCTGTCGATGTCGTCGAGCAGATCAAAACTATGTCGGGCGCGGAGATCATGGATCTCGCCCGAAGCGAGCTGTCCCTGAAGATCGGGCTGCGTGGCGGCGAGCATATCTCCAAGTCAGACGCCATGATCATTGCGGCCAATCATCCAACCGGTATTGCGGACGGAATTGCCGTTTATGACGTTTTGTCGCGCTATCGCGACGATATCGTCTTCCTGGCCAACCGCGACGCGATCCGCCTTGCTGGCGGGCTGGCCGACGTGGTTATCCCCGTCGAGTGGGTGAAGGAAAAGCGGAACATGTCCCGCACTCGGGAGACATTCCGCCATATTTCCAAGGCCTTTAGCGAGAACAAAGCGGTCGTTATCTTCCCATCGGGCCGCATGTCGCATCTGACGTCGAAAGGTCTGCGCGAGCGGGAGTGGCTGCCGACAGTCATAAATCTGGCGCGCAAGTATCGCGTGCCGATCGCGCCGATGCATATCGCCTCAAGAAACTCGACGCTGTTTTACGCGTTCTCGCAAATCAGCGACGAGTTGCGGGATGTGACCATCTTCCACGAGGTGCTGAACAAGCACGGGCATGCTTATGACATTACGGTCGGGGCCCCGATACAGAGCGAGGATCTGGACGGTGATCCGCTGGAAACGATACAGGCCTTGCAGGCTTATGTTGAGTTCAGCCTGCGCAAAGACCGTCGAGCCCGCTATCGCCGGCGCGTACAAGACAGCATATCTGCGGCAGCCTAACCACACCCCCGACAATCCGACCCGCCTGGCGCGTACCGACAATTTATTGGCGCGCTAGATCAAGCGGAAACCCAGAAAATTGGCATTGTCCGCGCCCTCGTCAAAACAGATAAAGTGATAGCGCGATGACACTCGCCATGGACCGCTCGTCGCTCGATACCGCGCGAGTGCTTTCAACCATTGCCCGCATGCTGCGCGGTCTTGAGTTTTCCGATCCTTCTATCGAACTGGAATTGCACGATATTTCCCGGCGATTGGAAAACATTGCTGGTGACCAGGCGCCGGAAACCGCACGCGGCGAATAAGCCTTCGGTTCGGCCCGGTTCAGATGCCCGGCAACACGAGTTTGAGGGCGTAAAGGGCGCCAACCCCGATGGCGGCGTATGTCAAAATCGCGCCGATCCCACGGCCTAACGTTAGCGGGTTCTCCGGGTTCATCCCGGTCGTGTGCAAGATCCGACCAACAATCAATGCCACGCCCATGATGTGAAGCGCCACGGTCATACCGCTGGCGTTCTCGATGACCATCATAATGATGATGCCCATCGGGATATATTCGATGAAGTTGCCGAAGGCGCGCGTGCGCTTGATCATCCCCTCATCACCGCCATCGCCGAACATGATCTTGGTCTTGGCACGCCCCAACGTGACCCAGATGCCAAGGGCAACCAACATCAGGGCCAAGATCGATGCATAGGTCGTGGTTATCGGGATATAGGCTGAAGTCTGTTCCACGGCGTGCCCCCCTTTTCATTGTGATTGAACCGAGCCTGACGCCGCCCATCGGGCAAGTCAACCGACGCTCAGCGGCTGTCGATCCCCAAGGCCAAAACGCGGCTGATGGCGCTGAGCCCGCGCCCGCTTTGTTCCATCCAGCCGTTGAAGGCCTCCTGAACGGCCGCCATGTCGCGCTTTGATTTCGGGTCCTTGTCCACGACGCCCTCGCGGATCAGTGCCGCGACGACATCCCGCGATAGCACGAAACTGTCCCGCTCCATGAACCGCAGAAAGTACTGGGCCGAGGTGCCGCCCAGCCGGCTGCCGCGCTTCTTGAGCAAGTCCAGCAGACCTACAAAGTCCGTGTTCGGCCAACCGCCAAGCACCGCCCCTGCCGAGCCATGCTCGCGGACAAGGTCGCCGATGAAGGCGGCATTCTCGCGCACCGACCTGATCTTTGCGCCATGGCGAACGATGCGTGTGTCAGCAACGAGCTGGTCGACATCATCATCCGACATCATGGCGCACCAACCGATATCGAACCCGTGGAAGGCGGCTTCGAAACCGTCCCATTTGTTCTCAATGACCTTCCAATTGAAACCGGCGGAGAACACAAACCGCGTCATCATCGCCAGCCAGCGGTCATCAGGGATCTTGGCAAGTTTCTTTTTTGACAAGGGGTTGGGCAGCTTTTCTTCCAGCGCAGATGAACCGCCATGCCGATCAGCCGCCAGGGCGTAAAGCTGATCGAAACTTCGCATCACGCTGCGCTGTCAGCGGCCATGGGATCGCCGAAACGGTAGGCGTCCATGGCCAGCAATCCATAGGAATGGCTGGCATGCACCCGCGTCCCACGATCGCTTTCACCGGCCCCCATGGCCACGAACAAGGGTAGCAAATGCTCATCGGTCGGATGGTTGCGAACGGCATGCGGGCCCTTGGTTCGGTAGGCAAGAAGGTCAGCCCCTGCCCCTTCTTCGATCTTGGCGGACAGCCACTCGCCAAATTCGACGACCCAATCCGGCGCCGACCTATTCAGATCCAATCGCTCACCGAACAATTCCGCCAGATTATGCGTTGCCGAACCCGAACAGAGGATCAGAACGCCTTCGGACCGCAACGGGGCAAGAGCCTGGCCAAGCTTCAGGTGATAGTCTGGCCCTTTGCTGCTATCGATTGAGAGCTGAACAACCGGGATATCGGCGTTCGGGTAGAGCAAAATCAGCGGCACCCAAGCCCCGTGGTCGAACCCGCGACCCTCGTCTTCCTGAACGTCGATGCCGTCTTGTTCCAGCAGCGCCGCGATACGGCGCGCCATGGCGGGGTCTCCCGGCGCGGGATAGGTCAGCGTGAAAAGCTCTTCGGCAAAGTTTCCGAAATCATAGATCGTCGGTGGATTGCTGCCCGACGTTACGGCCGCCCGCGGCTGGTCGTAATGAGCCGAGATGACAAGAATGGCTTTGGGCCGTCCCAGATCCTTGCCGTAGTCGGTCAAGAAGCGCCGGGCTGGGCAATCCTCCAGCGCCAAGGTGGGTGAGCCGTGCGATACGAACAAGCTGGGTTGCAGCGCACCGGGCTCGATCATGATCTTATGCCGCCTCTTTGATCCATCCGCCGCCCAGCACGCGGTCGCCATCATAAAACACGGCAGCCTGGCCGGGTGATATTCCGTACTGCGGTTCGTCGAGCGTGATTGCTGCGGACCCATCGGCGACACTCGCCGTGCGCACTGAGCAGGAGGCAGCCGCCTGCGCTGACCGCAGCTTAACCTGGATCGCCTGCCCCTGATCGTCCAACGGCCGGTCGCCCAGCCAATTCACCTCGCCAACACTGACCGTCGTTCGGGCGAGCGCCTCGCGCGGCCCCACGACCACGCGCGCGTTTTCCGCGTCCAGGCGAACCACATACAGCGGCGCCTCGTCCCGATCGCGGTCGCCGCCGATCCCGAGGCCGCGCCGCTGACCGATGGTGTAGTGAATGATACCCCGATGCCGGCCCAGGACATTGCCTTCAAGGTCGACAATCTTTCCCGGCTCGGCTGACCCGGGCCGCAGCTTCTCGACAATCCGCGCATAGCTGCCGTTGGGCACAAAGCAGATGTCCTGGCTGTCCGGCTTGTCGGCTATCTCCAGCCCCAGGCGAACGGCGTGTTCGCGCGTTTCGACTTTGGTCTGGCCACCCAGCGGAAAGCGCAGGAAATCAAGCTGTTCGCGTGTCGTGGCAAACAAGAAGTAGCTCTGGTCCTTGGTCGGATCGACGGCACGCAGCAGCTCAGCGCCCGCCGGACCTTCGCCCCGGCGAACATAATGTCCGGTCGCCAAAACATCGGCCCCCAAATCGCGGGCTGTTGCCAGCAGGTCCCGGAACTTCACCGTCTGATTACAGCGCACGCAGGGAATGGGCGTTTCGCCGCGCACATAGCTGTCGGCAAAATCATCGATCACGGCCTGGGAAAACCGGCTTTCATAATCGAGCACGTAGTGCGGGAAACCCAGGCGGTCAGCCACCTTGCGGGCATCGTGGATGTCGGCGCCGGCGCAGCAGGCCCCCTTGCGCTCAATGGCCTGGCCGTGGTCATAGAGCTGCAGCGTGATGCCCACCACGTCATAGCCCTGCTCGGCCAACAACGCAGCCGTCACGGAACTGTCGACGCCGCCCGACATGGCGACGACCACGCGGGTCTCGGCAACCGGTTTATCGATGCCAATCGAATTCATATTCGGAGCGGGCTTTTCCGCTAGTAGTCCAAGGCCAGCCGAACGTCTTCGGATGCCCTGTCGATGCTCCAGGGCGGCTCCCAGGTCAAGGTCACGTTGCAGCTTCTGGTGCCCGGTACCTGCAAGGCGCCCTTCTTGACGACATCCGGCATGCTGTCGGCCACCGGACAGTTGGGCGCCGTCAGGGTCATCTGGATTTCGACGTCGCCGTCCTTGCTGACCTCGATCCCGTAAATCAGACCAAGGTCGTAGATGTTGACCGGAATCTCCGGGTCCATGATCAGGCAGAGATTGTCGATGATCGCCTCGCGCAGGGCCTCAGGCGTCGATTGCCGGTCAGCATTTTCAGGCGTCTTGATATGCACCCAGTCCGGCTCGTCCATCGACATCGCCGGCATGAAATCCTTTAGCGACAAGCCATCGTCGGGCGTCATGGTCTTCTTGAGCCTGGCATCGACAACCCCGCTCATGGCTGTTTGGCCGCCTGTTTGGCCGCCGCCGTCACCTCCGGCGCGACGCGGAAAGACTCGCCGCAACCGCAGCGATCGATTTCGTTGGGATTGTTGAAGACGAACTGCGAGCCCATGCGATCGCTCACATAGTCCATTTCCGAGCCGAGAAGGAAAAACGTCGCTTGCGGTTCGATCAGGATCGTAACGCCCTTGTCCTCGACCTTCTCCTCCAGCGGCTTTGCCTCGTTGGCGTATTCCATCGTGTAGGAAAGGCCCGAACAGCCGCGCGCGTTCACGCCGACGCGCACGCCGAGGATCTCTCCGTCGGCCTGGTCCATCAGTTCCTTTACGCGGGCCGCCGCGCGGTCGGTGATGGTGATGGCCTTGGGTTGTTCACGCATGACACTCATTCCCCACTTTTTCCAAAGATGGGGCTTAGCGGCAAGATCCTAAAGCTCATGCAAACAGCTCCCGAACCTTTTTGAGCGAGTTGACCAGGGCGTCGACGTCGGCACGGCTGTTGTACAGCCCGAACGAAGCGCGGGTTGTTGCCGGCAGATCCAAGCGTTGCAGCAGCGGCATGGCGCAATGGTGCCCAGCTCTGACGGCAACGCCGGCCTTGTCGATCACAGTGCCAACATCATGGGGATGGGCGCAATCCATGGTGAAGGACATGGCGCCTGACTGCTCCGGCGACCGGCCGATAACGCTCACGCCGTCCACATCTTCCAAGCTTTGCCGGGCGTAGCCGTAGACATCCTTCTCGTGCGCCGCGATACAGTCCAGCCCGATTTCCTGGATGTAACGCAGCGCAGCCGCCAATCCCACCGCTTGGGCGATGGGTGGCGTTCCCGCTTCGTGCTTTGCCGGCAAGTCAGCGAAGATCGTTTCTTCGAAGCTGACGGTGCGGATCATCTCACCCCCGCCATGGGAGGGGGTCATTCGTTCGAGCCATTCCTCACGACCGTACAAAACACCGATGCCGCTGGGGCCATAGACCTTGTGGCCTGACAGGACGAAGAAATCGCAGCCCAAGGCCTGAACATCGATCTTCTGGTGCACGGTCGCCTGGGCGCCGTCAATCAGCGTGGCGATGCCACGCTCCTTGCAGGCGGCGAGCATCTGTTCGACCGGTAGATGAATGCCCAAAGCGTTCGACTGCTGTGAAAACGCGGCCAGCTTGGTTTTCTCAGTTAGAAGTCCGACGAACTCGTCAACCAGCACGTTGCCATCATCATCGATCGGGGCGACCTTGAGAACGATGCCCCGCCGATCCTTAAGCATTTGCCAGGGAACGATATTGGCGTGATGTTCCAGCGTTGAAATGACGATCTCATCGCCCGGCTGGAGGATATCCAGCCCCAGACTGCCGGCGATCAGATTGATTGCCTCCGTCGTGCCCCGGGTAAAGACGATCTCGCGCGTTGAGGCGGCGTTCAGGTGGGCGCGCACGGTCTCCCGCGCACCTTCGTATGCCTGTGTCGAGGCATCACTCAGCGCGTAGAGGCCGCGATGAACGTTGGCGTAATCGTTCTCGTATAGGTGCGACACCGCATCGATCACCACCTGCGGCTTTTGTGCCGACGCCGCTGTATCAAGGAAAGTCAGCGGCTTGCCATGAACCCGGCGCGACAGAATGGGAAAATCCGCCCGAATTGCTGGAAGATCGTACTGGCTGACCGCGCTGGTGTGCAGCACGGTCGGCTCGTTCAACGCGGCGTCAGGCATCGGTCAATCCTTCGCGATACAACGCCGTCTGGGCATGCCCGGCAAACACCTCACGCACAGACTGGTCAGAGATATCTTCGATGGCCTCAGCCAGAAATCCGTTGATCATCAGCATTTTGGCGTCTTCCGCCGAAATTCCACGCGACCGCAAATAGAACAAGGCCTGGTCGTCCAACTGGCCAGCCGTGCAGCCATGGCTGCATTTGACGTCATCGGCATAGATCTCGAGCTGGGGTTTGGCATCAATCTCGGCCCCTGGTCCCAACAGGATCGCCCGGTTGAGCTGGTGGCCATCGGTGCGCTGCGCTTCAGGATGAACATAGATCGAGCCCTGGAAGACGCCCCGGCCCTTGTTGCCGATCGCACCGTGATAGACCTCGCGGGACCGGCAGTCCGGATGGCGATGATCGATGCGCGTGGTTGTATCCAAATGCTGGTCGGGCTGTGCCACATACGCGCCGCTCAACGTGCAGTCGCCGCCGGGGCCAAGAAACGCCGCTTCGATCTCATGCCGAGCCAACTCGGCGCCCGTGGAGAGGGCGAAAGCCTCGTAGGTCGCATCCCTGCCGACCGAAACGAAGCTGGTCGCGACATGCAGTGCCCCCACCCCTTCGGCCTGCCGGCGATAATGATTCAGACGCCCTGCCTGCCCGACGTCAATATGCGTGACCGGATTGGCGAAGTAAGCCTCACCGTCAGCACCGAGATGCGTCTCAAGCAACGTCGCTCGCGCGTTTTCGCCAACGGACACAAAAATCCGGGCGTGGGCTTCCGTGTTTGCCGAATTAACGAACACCAAATGAACCGGCTGCTCGACAACTGTATTTCGTTCGACCGCCAGCAAGACCGGATCGGCCATGTTCGCCGCATTGAGATGGGCGAACTGCCGGTCACCAATGGCGGGCCCATTCTCCAGCACCGCCTGAGCAATACCGGCGTGATCCGCTGCCAATCCGAACGCCACACCGGACAATTGCTCAAACCCGGAACTAAGATCATCCCGCAACTGGCCATTTTGGATGACGATTACCGGTCCGATGGATTGGAGGCCATCAATGAACGCCTGTTGATCCGGCGCGAGATTGCCCGGTTCCACTTGGGCGAACGTGCCTTTCGCGATCGCCCCAACATCGGTGTACTTCCACATCTCCGAGCGCCGGCTCGGAAAGCCAAGCGCCTCGAAACGGTCACGCCCTTCTGTGCGCAGGGTGTCCAGTGACGTTGCCATCGTCAGGCCGCCTCAGCGATCAGATCGACATAACCCTTGGCTTCCAGCTCGACCGCAAGGTCAGGTCCGCCCGACCGCACGATCCGGCCATTGGCCATGATGTGCACATGGTCAGGAACGATGTGATTCAGCAGGCGCTGATAGTGGGTGATGACAAGGGCGGAAAAGTCCGGCCCGCGCTGGCTGTTCACGCCATCAGCCACAACTTTCAGCGCATCGATGTCCAATCCGGAATCCGTCTCGTCCAAAATGGCTAGACGGGGTTTCAACAAGCTCATCTGCAAGACTTCGTTGCGCTTCTTCTCACCGCCGGAGAAGCCGACATTCACAGGCCGTTTGAGGAACTCGGCGTCGATATCCAGCGATTTGGTGACCTCGCGCACATGCTTGACGAAGCCCAGCGGATCGACCTCGGGTTCGCCCTTGGCCGCGCGATTGGCATTGACCATGGTCCGAAGGAAGGTGTTGGTCGTGACGCCCGGAATTTCTACGGGGTATTGAAAAGCCAGGAAGACGCCAAGCTGCGCCCGCTCTTCCGGTTCCAGATCCAACAGGTCGGTGCCGTCATAGGTTACGGAACCGCCCGTGGGCTCGTATCCGTCGCGGCCGGCCAGCACGTAAGACAGCGTGCTCTTGCCCGATCCGTTGGGGCCCATGACGGCATGAATCTCACCCGACGGAATGGTCAGATCGAGACCCTTCAGGATCTGCTTGCCGTCAACGTCGACCGATAAATCTTTGATTTCCAGCATATCTTCCCCTACGCGGCCGGTTAGCCGACGCTCCCTTCCAGACTGATGGCCACCAGCTTTTGCGCTTCGACCGCGAATTCCATGGGCAGCTCCTGCAACACCTGTTTGCAGAAGCCGTTGACGATCAGGCTCAGCGCCTCTTCTTCCCCGATCCCACGCTGGCGGCAGTAGAACAGCTGGTCCTCGCTGACCTTGGAGGTGGTTGCCTCATGTTCGAGTTGCGCCGTCGGGTTGCGGGATTCGATGTACGGCACCGTGTGGGCGCCGCATTTGTTGCCGATCAGCAGGCTGTCGCACTGGGTGTAGTTCCGCGCGCCATCGGCGGACGGGAGAATGCGAACCAGACCGCGATAGGTATTGTCGGCGCGCCCAGCGGAGATACCCTTTGAGATGATCCGGCTGGACGTGTTCTTGCCGATATGGATCATTTTTGTCCCGGTATCGGCCTGCTGGCGATTGTTGGTGATCGCGACCGAGTAGAACTCGCCGACCGCATTGTCGCCCTGCAAGATGCAGCTTGGGTATTTCCAGGTGATCGCCGAGCCGGTTTCGACCTGAGTCCAGGAGACCTTTGAATTGCGTCCCCGGCAGGCCGCGCGCTTGGTCACGAAATTATAGATGCCGCCTTTGCCATCCTCGTCGCCCGGGTACCAGTTCTGGACGGTGGAATACTTGATCTCCGCATCGTCGAGCGCAATCAGTTCAACAACGGCCGCGTGCAGCTGGTGCTCATCGCGCTGTGGCGCGGTGCAACCTTCCAGGTAGCTGACGTAAGAACCCTCATCGGCGATGATCAGGGTGCGCTCAAACTGGCCGGTATTCTCCGCATTGATGCGGAAATAGGTCGATAGCTCCATCGGACATCGTACGCCTGGCGGAATGTAGACGAACGACCCGTCGGTAAAGACGGCGGAATTCAACGCTGCGAAGTAATTGTCCGCGACCGGAACCACCGTGGACAGGTACTTGCGCACCAATTCCGGGTACTTCTGAATGGCCTCGGAGATCGGGCAGAAAATGACGCCGGCTTCGGCTAGCTTTTCCTTGAATGTCGTGGCCACGGACACACTGTCGAACACCGCATCGACAGCGACATTCGCCAACATCTTCTGCTCTTCCAGCGGAATGCCGAGCTTGTTGTACGTTTCCAGCAGTGCCGGATCGACTTCATCCAGGCTGGCCAGCTTCGGACGTTGTTTGGGTGCTGCGTAGTAGTAGGCGTCCTGATAATCGATGGGCGGATAATTCAGTTTTGCCCAGTCGGGCTCGACCATGGCCTGCCAACGGCGAAACGCCTTCAGCCGCCAGTCGAGCATCCAGCTCGGTTCGCCCTTTTTCTCGGAAATGAAGCGGACGACGGACTCATCGAGTCCCTTTGGCGCCGTTTCCTGTTCGATATCCGTTACGAAACCATACTTGTACTTGGACTCAGCGACGGACTTGACCTGTTCGACGGTTTCGATAACGGCGGGCATGCAGCGCTCCCGGCTGGATTGGATGACACACGACGGCTCAATCAGGGGCTTGTTCCAGCCCGGAAACGGCGGGCCCCCTATTCCTGACTAAAATAGTCAACAATTATTCGTCCTGCTAGGGGCCGGGCCGAAATAATTGATGCGACAGGGAAGTTTTTAAGCGGCTGACGCCCTGTGGCGCTGGCACAGAGTGCCCCAACGATCAGCAAACCCGTCGATTTCCGCCGGCGTCGTATCCCGGCCAAGGCTGACCCTTACCGCACATCGGGCCAACACCGGATCGATTCCCATGGCTAACGGAACATGGCTTGCACCGACCTTGCCTGATGAGCAGGCCGACCCGGCACTGATCGCATATCCCTCAAGATCCATTGCCATGACCTGGGTTTCAGCCGGCAGGCCAGGTGTTGCAAAGCACAGCGTGTTGTCGAGGCGTGGAGCGGTGGCGGCAAGAACGACCAGATCAGGCGCAACCGCCGACAGCTGCTCCTCAAGACGGTTGCGCAGATCGGCAACCAGGTCTGTTTTGCCGACATCATTCATCGCGGCTTGCGCTGCTGCGCCGAATCCGGCGATACCGGCAACGTTTTCTGTACCAGCGCGACGGCGGTTTTCCTGCGCGCCGCCAAACAAAAGGGGCGTGGGCTGTTGCCCCCCGCTTTGCAACAGGGCTCCGACGCCCTGCGGGCCGCCCAGCTTGTGCGCGGAGATGGACAGGCTGTCCACCTGTCCGGCCAAGTTGTCCACCCTTAAGCGGCCAGCGGCCTGCACGGCGTCGCAATGCAACACACCACCAGCATCGCGAACGATTTTTGAGGCCTTTTCAACAGGTTGGACAGCACCCGTCTCATTGTTCGCCGCCATAAGGGCCAGAAAAATCGGCCCGCCGGCCTCGTTGACGGCCTTGGCCAACGCGTCAAGATCCAACAACCCGTCCCGGTTGACGGGAATTGCCTGTACGCCGGGAATATTTGCGACCGATTCATGCTCAATGGCGGACACAAAACAGGTAAGACCCTGGGTTTGCGCGGCATGGATGGCCATATTGTTGGCTTCGGTCGCGCCCGATGTGAAGACAACGCCTTCGTGAGCAACGCCGGCTAGCGATCCCACCTGCTCCCGTGCTTGTTCCACAAGTCGGCGAGATGCACGGCCGCTGGCGTGCACCGATGAGGGATTACCGGTCAGATCTAGGGCGGCAACGACCGCTTCTCGCGCTTCACGCCGCAGCGGTGCGGTTGCGTTGTAGTCCAGGTAGGATATTTGGCGCGCCATCGGCGAACCGCCTGTGTCTATTCGGCGGCGACGGATTCGACCGTGGCGGTCAGGCTGGGCTGGCCGACCCCAACGGCCAAGGGGCTGGTTGCCGCCAAGGCCGGGCAGAAACGCCTTTTTACGACGTCATCAAGCGTGACATTGCTCAAAAAGCGGAAGGTATGATCGCCCAGCGCTGCCCACAGGTCATGGGTCAGGCACTTGGATCCATCCCCGCGGCAGCCGCCCGGTTTATTCGGCCGACATCGCGTCGCCCGGATGTCCTCATCGACCCCCATGATGATCTCGGCAATGGAAATTTCGCAGCAATCGCGGGCAAGGCGATAACCGCCTCCTGGCCCCCGCACGCTGCAAACCAACCCGGCCCGCCTGAGTTTTGAAAAAAGCTGCTCGAGATAGGACAGCGAGATCTCCTGCCGTTCCGAGATATCGCAGAGCGTCACGGGTTCCCCGCAATTTCTCAGCGACAGATCCACCATGGCCATAACTGCGTAGCGGCCTTTTGTGCTGAGTTTCACGGCCTTATCCTTTAACCAGGCGGTCAGCTTCCGTCTCAGGCTGGGCAACGATCGGGGCCGTCCGTGCGCGGTCTATGTCGGCGAGCTTGTTCTGCAACTCCTCGACGCGGCGCTGCAGCATGGTCACTTCCTCGCCCATGGCCGTCAGGGTGCGCGCGACCGGGTCGGGCACATCGTCGCAGGGCGTTCCATAGGCCACGAAGGCGTGCTCATCCTTAGGCTTCTCGCGCCGAACGGCCTTTGCAGGGATGCCGACGACCGTCGTTCCCGGTTCCACCGGTTTCAAGACCACAGCATTGGACCCTACCCGGGCATGATCGCCGATGATGATGGGTCCCAAGACCTTTGCGCCGGCGCCAATGATCACGTCTTTGCCCAAGGTTGGGTGGCGCTTGCCGCCATCCAGTGACGTGCCGCCCAAGGTTACACCCTGATACAGCGTGCAATCATCGCCGACTTCCGCCGTCTCCCCAATGACCACGCCCGTGCCATGATCGATGAACACACGCCGGCCCAGTTTAGCGCCCGGATGGATCTCGATGCCGGTGATGATGCGACCGATGTAAGAGGTGACCAATGCAGGGCCCGGCCAGCCGGCCCGCCAAAGCCGATTTGCCAGGCGATAGTAAAGCTGAGCGTGAAGTCCCGGATATGCGAGGAGAATGGCCCACCGCGACCGCGCCGCCGGGTCGCGCTTGGCAATGCAATCGATATCCTCGCGAAGACGCTTGAACATTTTTGGTCGCTCTATGATATACAGCGCTTCCCGCAAGGGTGAGGAACCCCGGCAAAGCCTTTGACATATAGATACCCACAGATTTAGGTCAAGTATTTAGACCGTGCGTTCGCGGGTGGGCGAAAACCGGAAAACGAAATCCTGCGGGCGGATCGACAGGGCGAAAAAAAGGCCGCGTGCGGCGGCCGGGAAAGAGAAACATGCCAGAGGTAATCTTCGCGGGGCCGGAAGGCCGTTTGGAAGGCCGCTACATTCACACCAAGCGCCCGAACGGGCCCGTGGCACTGATCCTGCACCCCCATCCCCAGCATGGCGGGACGATGAACAACAAGATCGTCTTCGCCCTGTTCAAGGCCTATCAGAAGCGCGGCTTTTCGACCTTGCGCATCAATTTTCGCGGGGTTGGGCGCAGCCAAGGAACCTTCGACCGTGGCGAGGGCGAGCTTTCCGATGCCGCCGCCGCGCTTGATTGGCTTCAGCTGCAGAACCCCAACGCTTCCGGGTTTTGGGTTGCCGGCTTTTCCTTTGGCGCTTGGATCGGCATGCAGCTGTTGATGCGCCGCCCGGAGATCGACGGCTATATCTCGGTCGCACCGCCGGCCAACCTTTACGATTTCGGTTTCCTGGCCCCCTGCCCCGCTTCCGGCCTAATCATCCAGGGCGACCGGGACGACATCGTGCCCCCACCGTCGGTCGACAAGCTGGTGGAAAAACTGCGCTCGCAAAAGGACATCGAGGTGGATCACCGGCTGGTGCCCGGCGCCAACCACTTCTTCACCTCGCAAATGGACGCGCTGATCCGCAATATCGACGATTATTTGGACATCGCCCTGGCGGCGAACTATGCCGCTGTTGCCGAATAGGCTTTAACGGCCGAGCACCGATCGGCCTTCGTCCAAACCGTCAATCGAGGAATTATCCATGAGCGGTTTTCGCTCTGATCTGCTGCACGTCCTCAGCGAGCGCGGCCACATCCATCAGGCCACCGACCTGGAAGCGCTAGACGCCCTGGCGGCCAAGGAATCGATCACAGCCTATATCGGGTTCGATGCGACCGCGGACTGCATGCATGTGGGCCATATGGTGCAAATCATGACCCTGCGCCGGTTGCAGCAAACTGGGCATAAGCCGATTGTCTTGATGGGCGGGGGAACCACAAAGATCGGTGACCCCTCGGACAAGGACACCTCGCGGCCGCTGCTCACCAACGAGCAGATCAACGCGAACATCGCGTCGATCCAACCCATTTTCAGCCAGTTCCTGTCGTTTGGATCCGGCGCGACCGACGCCACTGTCGTCAACAATGCCGACTGGCTTGATCAATTGAGCTACATCCCGTTCCTGCGCGAGATCGGGCGTCACATTACAATCAATCGCATGATGGGTTTTGAGTCCGTCCGTCGTCGCCTTGATCGCGAACAGCCGCTGACCCTGCTGGAATTCAACTACATGATCCTGCAGGCTTATGACTTCCTAGAGCTCAGCAAGCGGTTCGATTGCCGCCTGCAATTCGGTGGATCAGAGCAATGGGGCAACATCGTCAACGGTGTCGAGCTTTGCCGCCGTATAGCCGAGACTCACACCTTTGGCGTCACTACCCCGCTGATCACAACCGCAAGCGGCGTCAAGATGGGTAAGACGGTGGACGGCGCCATGTGGCTGCGGGCCGACCGGCTGTCGCCCTACAAATACTGGCAGTTCTGGCGGAACACCGAAGATGCCGATGTTGGCCGCTTCTTGGCCCTGTTTACCGATACGCCGATGGATGAGGTGAAGCGGTTGGGCGCCCTGGAAGGTTCCGAGATCAACGAGGCCAAGAAGTTTCTGGCGACCGAAGCAACGGCCTTGGCCCACGGACGCGCTGCGGCCGAAGAAGCGGCAGAAACGGCCCGGCAGGCTTTCGAGGAAGGCGCCGCGGCAAGCGGTCTGCCGACCGTGGAAATCTCGCGTGAGGAGCTGACGGAAGGTATCCCAGCGTTCGCCCTGTTCCGCTCAGCCGGCCTGACGGCCTCGGCCGGCGAAGCGCGCCGCTTAATCGCTCAAGGCGGCGGCAGGCTGAACGATGTTGCCATTTCCGATGCCAGCCAGGTTATCAGCCTGGATGACGCGGGCGCAGACGGCGCGATCAAGCTATCAGCCGGCAAAAAACGGCATACGCTTGTGAGACCCGCTTAGTTGAACGCGCCGACTACCCGGATTCCCCCGCCGCTTCCCGTTCCTCCCTTTCCTCTTGAGGAGAGGACCCAAAGCGGAAAATCTCGCGCAAAGCACCAGGCGCGAGGACGGAGATCGGGTTCACATCAGCCTTCGGCTCATCCAGCGGCCCGGTTAGCCTGTAGGTAAAGGCGAACAGGCCTTCATCCTTTCCGCCCAACAGCTCGCCCAGCACCGGCACCTGATTGAGCAGGCGGTTTATGCCGCGAATTGGCACGATCGTGCCGTCCATGTTGATGGCGGATTCGTTGGTGTCCAACGTCCCTTCCAGCGTCAGCCCAAGACCCGAACCACCCGTTTCCCCATTTGCGACGGTCAAAATTCCATCGTCAAAAACAAAGTCGGCCTCTAGCCCGTTGAAAAGAATGCCTTCTTCGTCAAGGGTACCGCGCAATCCGTTCAGCGAAAGGGCAACCAAAAGCTGTGCGATGGCCGGCGCGCGGATGACGCTGTAGCTGGTCATTTTGACCTCGCCCTGCATGGCCGGGTCGCTGGGCTTGAAAGGTGGTTCGTCATCAATAGCCAATCGGGCTGAGAGCGCCATCTCTCCACCCAGAACTTGATCGGTAATGTTGAGCGCGTTCAGCGCGGCGCCAAAGTTTCCCGTCGACACCCAGAAATTTCGGTCATCCGTCAGCTCATGGGTGTACCTGGCGGAAATGGAGGTCTCCTCTTCGCGCTCGACATCAAAGGCCATGCCGCTGAGTTCGACTGACACCCAGCGTTCGCCGTCGTGGATGAACGTGCCGCGCGCCTGTTCCAGCAGACGGTCATCCCCGACAATCACACGGTCGATCTGCGCTTCGACCGACACGGGAAGATCGGTCAATCGGCGATCATCGCCGGCGCCGCCACCGGCAACACCGCCACCACCAACCCGACGAAGAAGTGGGCGCAAAGACAGCGATTTGCCTGACACGATGACGTGCCAGCCATTGCCGTCTTCCCGGCGGACGACCGTCCCCTGCAAATCGTTGTCGCCGAGCGTCAGCCGATTGACATCCAACGAGCCCAGAACAGCCCGCCCATCATCCGGCGCTCGCACAAACGCGGCCAGCCCGCCCAAGTCCAAACCTGCCCCTGAGAAGGCGAAATCCGATATCTCAACCGGCTCCCAATCGTCGAGGCGAATGGTGCCGGTGAGCGTGCCCGGCTCGCCAACCGGTTTCGCCCAATCAATCTGCGGCACGGCCAGGCCAGCTTCGGCAAGATCAGCTTCCAGTTCGACAACCTGCCTGTTGTTGCCTTCCTGCAGGGATACGGCGATGTCGATTGGCCCAAACAGGGAAGGAATCGGCGGCAAACCAAAATCAGACAAACGGTCGGCTTCGATAAGAGCGTCGAACCGGACACGTGTGTCGAATTGTTCATCCGACCTGATCAACCGCCGCGCACTGAACGAGACCGGCACGCCGGACAGATCACCATTGCCATCAAGATTGACCGACGCCTGATCAACGCTGAGGGTCGCGCTTGTTCCTTCGAGCCGCCACTGCGGATTCAGCTGAATACTGCCATCGCGGATGTTCGCCGCCGCAATGGCCGAAACATCATCCAACGACAGGCCCGGCACGATTGGAAAGCGCAGCCGCACCCTGCCGGCCACCCTGCCATCGCTGCGGTCAGCCGGGATGCCCAGCTGGTCGATCAGCTTAAGGCGAGGCCTGTTGAGATAGTAAAGGCCAGTGGCAAGAGACCCTGCGACGACAAACTCGATGTCAACGTCCGGTGACGGCGTACCGAAACCGGTAACCGAAATCCGGCCCTCGGACAGTTGGGCATCGAGCGATTTCGCCGATGGAGAGGTAATGTAAAGCCCGGTCGTGTCGAACCGCCCCGTACCCTCAAGCTCTCTCAGCGGCGGCAGACCATGCAACGGATTGAGGTTCAGCCCGGAACCCGAAAATTCGCCATCGAGCGAAACGAGTTCCCTGCTCCACGTTTCTTCCTTTGTGAACCGCATCTGCCCCGCAACATCCAGCGTTTCGATCATGCCGCCGAACGTCTTGACGACGACCCAGTTGCGCACGGAGGGTAGAACAACCTTGGGCCAATAGACTTCAAACCGGTCGACCGGCAGGTTCTTGGCGCTAATGCTGGCCGCAAGGTTCCATGCGTCGCCTTCCCGCGCAAAGCTGCCCGAAACCCCTGCATCCAGCGGATCGGCCTGAAGGGTGATTGAATCGATATCGAGCCGCTGGTCGGGCGGGCTGAAGTGTCCAGCCGCGCCGATCCGGTCGAAGGCGAGCGGCCGAAGAAGCACATCTTCAGCGGTGATCGAGCCAGATTCCGCGCGAATGTCGAACGTCACGTCCGTCAGTTGCAAGCCGGGCGCAACAACCCCGGCCAGCACGCCCTTCACCGGAACATCGATGCTTGGCAAGGTTTGATCCGGCAGCAGGACGTCGGCCAGACTATTGACGTCGATCTCGTCCAGTATGAGTTGGACGTCCGATGCCCCGTCCGTGAGCCCGTAAGAGAAGGATCCCTGAGCAAACCCGACGGAACCGGCCGTCGAAGCTTCCAAGGAAGCTTCGAAGACGCCGCTGACTGCATTAAGCTGCCGAATGGCATTGCCGGAAACGCCAGTCCCGCGCCATATCACATCCCGTTGTTCGTCAACGATGATCAATCGACCATCCGAAATTTCGACTTCGGTCAAGACCGCGCGGCCGCCCTCTTGTGGCGATGCCATCAGCTGGCTCATCAGAATGCCCATGATATCGCCCATCTCCGACGCATCGGTGGGCATATCGTCTGATGTCTCATCGGCGGAGAACCCAAACCCCAGTCCGCCCTGCTCGTCCAGGCGGGCCCAGAGTCTAGGTTCAGCCAGAGACAGGCGTGTCGGCACGATGCGGCCGCTCAGCAGAGGCGGCCAAGCGACCGCAATTTCAATTTCGGGAAAGCGGGCAATCGATCGTCTAGCGCCGCCACGCTCCTCCACCTCAAGCACGGCGACGTTTGTGGCGGCCAGGGTCACCGGCGAATCGAACCCCGCCCAACGCAGTTCCGTATTGCCGATGCTCAGGCGGTACGGGTCGTCGACAGCCGCCCTTTCGATGTATGGGGTGAGAAACCGGACATCGACCGGTCCTTGCGACAGCCGCCAGACCAAGACCACGGCAAGGATCAGCAAGGCTCCGAACAGAAATGCCGCCGCTTCGATTAAGATGACGGAGATGCGCCGAATCACGGGCCATACTCAACGGTTGCGCGGGGATTTTGCCGCATCGCAGTTAGGGCACTAGTGTTCCTGTCTGGCTGCATTGTGGCCAGGATTTGAAAAGGACGGCCAAGGTTGGTCACGAGTAAGTCATCAAAGGCACCCCGTTCACTGCAAACGGCGGAATGGCCAAAACCCGTCGACGAGTCGCGGGTGGGTGTGGGTATCGAACGCCTCAACGAAACGTTCAGCCTATTGAATGCCTCGGATCGGTCCGCAGCGATGCAATGGGCAGCCCAGTCCGGCCCCTCGGCAATGTTCGCGGCTCTATTCGGCAACAGTCCCCATCTGACCGATTTGGCCATAAAACATTTCGATCTGGTAAGGCGCTGCTGGGATAGCGGGCCTGACGACACCTTTGAGGCGGCCATTGCCCCACTGCGCGACCCGGCGAGCGCCGAATTGTCGGTCGAGGCGGCCATGGCGTTGCTGCGCACGGCAAAGCAGCGTGTCTCGCTCGCCATCGCGTTGGCGGATATCTCAAACCTTTGGCCGCTTGAACGCATCACCCAGGCACTATCGCAAACGGCCGACCTTTGCCTGGGTTTGGCCGTCCGGCTTTTGCTGCTCCAGGCTGACGCACGCGGTGATCTGCAACTACCCGACAAATCGAACCCGGAAAAGGGTAGCGGATACGTCGTCCTGGCAATGGGCAAGTTGGGTGCATGCGAGCTTAACTACTCAAGCGACATCGACCTGATCGTCCTGTTCAACCTAGATAAGATCCGATCGGCGCGTCCGGAAAGGCTTCCCCAGACATTCCACAGAATCACGCGCGATCTCGTGCGGATTATGGAAGAGCGCACGGCGCAAGGCTATGTTTTCCGTACCGATTTACGTCTGCGCCCTGATCCTGGCTCAACGCCCATCGCGCTGAGCAGCGCCGCGGCCGAAATCTACTACGCATCGCTGGCCCGCACCTGGGAGCGCGCGGCCATGATCAAGGCCCGCCCCTGCGCGGGCGACGTGACCGAAGGCAAACGGTTTCTGACGGAAATCGCCCCGTTCATCTGGCGCATCAGCATGGATTTCGCCGTCGTTGAGGAAATTACCGACATGCGGGCGCGGGTCGCCAGCCGGGCAGCCAAGGGAGCCCGTCAGACCGGCGGTTTCAACGTGAAGCTGGGTGCCGGCGGCATTCGCGACATCGAGTTTTTCGTGCAAACGCATCAGCTGGTGTTTGGCGGCCGCGAAGTTAGGCTGCGGACACCCAGAACGCTCGATGGGCTGCGCGCCCTGGCCCGGGGCGGACGGGTAGACCAAACGGTAGCGGACGATCTGGCCGAAGCCTATCGGTATTGGCGGCGGCTGGAGCACCGGCTGCAGATGGTCGATGACCGGCAGACTCACCTGATGCCGGATTCACCGGCCGAGATCGAACACATCGCGTTCTTCCTGGGCTATGTGAGCGACACCGCGTTTGAACGCCGCCTGGGTAAGATGCGCCGGCTGGTTGAGAAGCATGTCATCGAGCTGTTCGATGAACGGCGCCATCGGCCGGTTCCGGCCATGTCGTTCGAGGGAGCCGACCCCGACCTCGATACGTTGGAGGAGCTGCAGCAACTAGGCTTTTCCAAGCCGGAAAGCGCGTTTGCCACTGTCAATGGCTGGATGCGCGGACGGGCGCGAGCAACTCGCGCCGAACGCGGCCGCCTGCTGCTGGCGCGCCTTGCCCCAACCTTGATGGAGCGGATTGCCGATACCGGTGATCCTGGAGCAACGCTGACCCGCTGGGACCGGTTCATCGCGGGCCTGCCGGCGGGCATCCAGCTGTTTTCGTTGCTATCGGCCCATCCGGAATTGATCGACCTGCTGACCGATTTGTTGAGCTCTGCGCCGATCATCGCCGATGGCCTGACCAGCCGACCAGAACAACTGGACGCGCTTCTGCTGCCTGACTTTTTGACCGATCTGCCAGGATCGAAGGAGCTGTCCAAGGATCTGGATTCGGCCCTGTCGGTCAGCCGGCACCATGAAGAGGGGCTGTCGATCATCCGGCGCTGGATGAACGACCAAAGACTACGGGCAGCCGTGCATCTGTTGCGCGATCCAGGCCGCAATGGGCTGTGCAGCTTGTTCCTGAGCCAGGCTGTCGACACGGCGCTTTCCCGCCTGCTGCCGCTGGTCGAGCAGGAATTTGCCGAGCGCCATGGGCGGATCGAGGGCGCGGGGATCGCTGTTCTCGGGCTCGGCAAACTGGGCAGCAGCGAAATGGCCATCGGATCGGATCTCGATCTGATCCTGGTGTACAATACGCCATCGAGAGAGGCCCATTCAGATGGAGAAAAATCTCTCAGTACAGGGCACTATTTCGCTCGGCTGACCCAACGCTTCATCACAGCGATCACCGCTCCGATGAAGGTCGGTACGCTGTTCGAACTGGATATGCGCTTGCGGCCATCCGGCAATGCAGGCCCGTTGGCAACCCCCCTGGATGGGTTCGTCAAATATCAGAAGTCAGACGCTTGGACCTGGGAACACATGGCCCTGACGCGGGCCCGCGTGGTGGCAGGGGACCGTAAGCTGTCCGCGCGCCTGCGCCGCCATATCACGCGCATTCTCCGACGGCGCCGGGACCGCGTCGGCCTGCTGGCTGACGTCATCAGCATGCGTGAGCGGATCACCGATCAATTCGGCACGGACGATCCTTGGGACGTGAAGTACGCACGCGGGGGGCTGATCGACATTTCCTTCATCCTTCAGTTCTTTCAGCTGCTCCACGCGGCGGACCAGCCGCAGATCTTAGAGCCATCCACCGGCGCGGCCCTGATGCTGCTGGCCGAGGCTGACATTCTGGACCGGTCCACGGCGGAAGATCTGTCGGCTATGTGCGATCTGTGCTTGCAGATCCAGGCCTATATGAGGGTCGCCTATGGCCGTCAATCGAACGTGGCCGACGCGGAGCCGCAGACCCATCGCGGACTAGCCCGGATCGTTCTGGGTCCCAACGCCACAGCCAAGGATTTTGAGAAGGCGACCGCCGCCCTTCAGAAAAAGCTCGACGCGAGCTTCACCATCCACCGCCGGATTTTGAACGAAGGTGAAAAAAACGTTCCAAGCGAGACGGGCTGAGCCTCGCCAAGGGGATATCGCGATCTAATATTACCGGTTCAACCGACCAAACCGAGTCGGCTCAATTCATCTTTCCTGGAGGCAGCATGACCATCGATGTTGGCGATAAAGCGCCTGACTTTTCCATGCCCACGGCCGGCGGCGGTGAAGTTTCTCTTTCCGATCTGGCCGGCCGCAAGGCGATTGTCTTCTTCTATCCCAAGGCAGACACGCCGGGCTGCACCAAGGAGTGCATCGCCTTTACCGAACAGTTGCCCGATTTTTCCGGCTTGGGCGTCGAAGTGATCGGCGTTTCCAAGGACAAGGTCGCCAAGCTGGAGAAGTTCCGCGACAAATACGATTTGAAGATCACCCTAGCCTCCGATGAGGAAGGCGGCGTGGTCGAAGGGTTCGGCAGCTGGGTCGAGAAATCCATGTACGGCAAGAAGTACATGGGCATTGACCGGTCGACTTTCCTGATTGACGAGACCGGCACCATCAAGGCCGTCTGGCGCAAGGTGAAGGTGCCGGGTCACGTCGATGCAGTTAAGGCAACGTTGGAAGCGGCGTAACCCCGCACGGATTGGCCCTACTAGGCGTAGGAGGTGGCGGGAAACCAGTTCTCGCCCCGCCCGTCCGGTGTCATGTCGAACACGGACCACAGCGGCCAGGCCAAATCCATGTGCCTGAAATGCTGGCCCGGTTCGGCCGGGGCGAACAGCATCTCCGTCGCGTAACTATGTCGGACGCCGTCTGGGCTTTTGACGAACACGTTGCAGGGCGGCATCTGCGCGCCGTCCGGTGTTTCGGCGAAATAGTCGGTGTTGTAGCTGTTGCCATGGGATGACAGCAGCCGAAGGTTCCCCCAGCCGCGGTCCCGCGCCCAAGAGCGGATCTTTGGCAACGGCGCCTTTGCGACAATCGCAAGATTTACGCGCTGTTCGATGTGTTGGGCGCTGCCGTCCAGGCTGTCCAGCAAGGCCGTGCACATCGGGCACGCTCCCTCGGCCTCCGGGCCGTACATCAGGCTGTACAAAACCAAAGTGTTCTTACCTGGCGCAAACAGTTCAGACAGTTTTATCGGCGTTGCCGTGTCGCCAGCTGCCAGATCCGTTGGCCCTTGGTCGAAGACGTAATCTTCCGGCGGTGCGCCACCGGTCGGTAAAGAACGACGCATTTCCGCAACTTTCTCGATGTGTCGCCGCAGATCGATTTCTGCGCTCAACAGTTCGTCCCTCGCTTGGCGGTAGGCGGACCCCTCACCCGGAAACCGCTTGTCATGCAACGCGCCCATCAAAACCTCCACAGCTCACAATATTTAACCTATTGGTTTAATATAAAAGTGAGTCCGTGACCGTCAAGGCGGATTTGCATTGTCCGCTCCGGCGAAGTCTCCTCGCACACCGACGATAGTCGTCGGCCAACGCCTGGCGTATGATCCAAAATGTGCTTGTCGATTCCGGCAATCACACACACGACGCAAACAAAGACTAAGAGACGTTCATCACCAATCCATCGCGTTGTTCATTTCGATCACAGGGAAGCAAATCATGGATCTTGTACCTCTGCTCATACAGCTCGCGTCTGGCGCAGTCGGCGGCAATGTCGCCGGGGCGATGCTGAAAAACCTGAACCAGGGAACACTGATCAACTCGATCGCCGGCATTGTCGGCGGCGGTCTGGGCGGTCAGATCATTTCTGCCCTAACCGGCGGTGCCGCGGCTGTCGATCCGGCGGCGGCGGCCTCGCTCGACCCCGCAGCATTGATCAGTTCGGTTGCCGGTGGCGGTGTCGGCGGCGGCATCTTGCTGGCCATCGTCGGCTTTGTGCGCAAGGCCATGGCGAAGTAAGCGCGCCGACACCTACGCGTTCAGGGCGGTCGCTTTGTTTGGAGCGGCCGCCTTTTTTCGTTATCTGGGTGAGACAATTTGGCCAATCCCGGCCGGCAATAACGCGGTCTTAACCAATCTTGTTGGCCTATTGACGGCATGCCTTCGACAGACCGTCAGGTTCCCTGTGAGCACCCCGCTTCCCTCGACTGACCCCCGCCCCGTCCTAACGGTGATTGCCGGCCCAGCCGGTTCCGGCAAGACCTCGCTTAAGGCCGATTTGGAGCAACGGGGTGAAGCGTTCGACCGCCATATCGATGCGCAAACCATCGCCGATGCCATTGAGGATGAGGCCCGCGTGGCCGCCAAGCGCGCAGCAAGTGTCGCTGGCGAACTGATGCGCCGTTGTCTGTCATTGGGGCATGATTTCTCGGTCGAGACCGATCTTTCAGATGATGATGATCTGGAGCTGTTGCGCCGAGCCAAGCATCTGGGCTTTGAAACCCAGCTCTACTTCATAGCCACGGCAGATCCCTCAATAAACCGCGCCCGGCTGGAAGCCCGTGCGGAGGAAGCCGGCACCGCCGTGCCCACCGCAAAAATCTACACCAGCTATTGGCGTATCATGCAGCAATTGTCCGAGGCCGCCTGGCTGGTCAACCGCACCACGCTGTTCGATAACAGCGAGGAAGAGGCGGGGTATCAGATTACGGCCGAGTGTGAGAACGGCACGATTACGCTGTATGCCGATCCCCTGCCCGACTGGGTGAATACCTTTTTCGTCAAACCCTTGGCCGGGAACGCCGAGAGCGCTTAGCCCCTGCCAGGCGCAATTCGCGCAGGTTCACGAAAATGATGCGCCGCCTGCGCTTGCCCCCAGCGTTCGGGCAGCGCAGACTCCGCGCCATGGTCGACTCATCCCACCTCGCGGTTGCCCGCTCGCGTCCCAGCCTGCCCCGGCAGCGGCCGGGCGGCAGCGGAATCCTGCCGGTCCAGACCTTGCGTGGGGCCATCCGCGAAGGCTGGATTCAGTGCGATCATGCGATCGACCAGAACCAGGTGCAGCCAGCCAGCATCGATTTGCGGCTGGGCGAGGTCGCCTATCGCGTGCGCGCCAGCTTCCTGGCCGGCCCGAAGACCAAGGTCAAATCCAGGCTGGACGAGCTGTCCATGCACACGCTCGACCTGACTGGCGGGGCGGTGCTGGAGAAGGATTGCGTCTATATCGTCCCGCTGATCGAGCGGCTGGCCCTGCCCGGCCTGATCAGCGCCATGGCCAACGCCAAGAGCTCGACCGGCCGGCTGGATGTCTTTGCCCGCCTGATCACGGACAACGGCCAGGCTTTCGACCAGGTTCCGGCCGGCTATACCGGGCCGCTCTATGCCGAGATCGCGCCCCGCTCCTTCTCCATCCTGGCGCGCACCGGATCGCGGTTGAACCAGTTGCGGCTGCGACGGGGCACGGCGACGGTCAGCGATGCCGAGGTCCGGACGCTGCACCAGCAGGTCGGGCTGGTCCATGGCGGCAGCGCGTCAGCGGGCGTCGACCGGGGCGTGACCTTTACAGTCGATGTCGAGGGCAAAGCCTTTGGCGGCCTAATTGGCTATCGCGCCCGCAAGCATGCCCCGGTGGTCGATATCGATTCCGTCGGCGCCTACGCGATCGAGGAGTTCTGGGCACCGGTGCATGGTCGCCAGGGTGGGATTATTCTGACCCCGGATGATTTCTACATCCTGGCCTCCCGCGAGCATGTCACGGTTCCGGCAGATCATGCGGCGGAGATGCTGGCCTATGACGTCCAGGCTGGCGAGTTCCGGGTTCACTATGCCGGTTTCTTCGATCCCGGTTTCGGCGATCCGAACTGCGGCGGCACGCCGACGCGGGCGGTACTGGAAGTTCGCTCCCATGAGGTGCCGTTCCTGATCGATGCCGATCAGATCGTCGGGCGTTTGGTCTATGAAAAACTGACCGAACCGCCGCGCGAGACCTATGGCTCAAAGATCGGCTCTCACTATCAGGGTCAGGGGCTGGCCCTGGGCAAGCAGTTCATCACCGGGTGAGGTGATCAACCATTGAGGTGATCCCCGGGCTCGATCCGCTCGAGCCCAGCAAACCGGGCGCAGCGCTCCAGCTCCGCCTCCAGCTTTGCCAGCCGGTCCTTTCCGAGTTTGACGCGCGGTTCCAGCCACAAGCCCTGCACGTTCAAGCTGCCTGACTTGCGGTCGGCCTTCAGGTCCATGCGGCCGATGAACCGGTCGCCCTCCAGCAACGGAAAGACGTAGTAGCCGTATTGCCGCTTGGCCGCTGGCACGAAGATCTCGATGCGGTAATCGAAGCCGAACAGGTGCTTCAGCCGCTTGCGGTCGCGGATGGCCGGATCGAACGGGTTGATCAGGCGAATGCGACTGGGTGGATCGACGACAGCCTCCAGCCGCGCCTCGATATCCGTGGGGGCAAAGGCGTTGCGCAGCTTGCCATCCTCGCCCTCGACTTGGACGGGGACGATGGTTTTCCCCACCTCCGCAGCACACCAGGCCTTGGCCTCCTCCGGCCCGATGGCCTCCCAAAAGGCCGCCAGCTCGCCATGGGTGGCGATCACCAGCCGGTCGAACGCCGTGCGGCAGGCCCAATCGACATGCTCCGCCTCATCCGACCGGCCGGCGGCCCGCACCTCCTCGGGGATCACCCGCTCGGTCAGATCGTAGATCTTGCGAAAACCCTGCCGGCCGGCGATGGACAGTTCGCCGGTGAACCAGAGGTATTCGAGCGCCGCCTTGTGCCGGCTCCAGCCCCACCAGGGGCCGGTGCGCTCGCTGCGGTCGGCAAAATCGGCGGACGAGACGCGGCCCTCCGCCTCGATATGCCGCCGCACCTCCTCCACCGTTTCCGGCGTGCCGATCCGTTCCGCCCAATTCTTGCTGGTCTCGTATTTCTTGCGCAGCCGGTCGAAACGATGATGCCAGTGCGGATACCAGAGGGTCGGGATGATCGAGGCATCATGAGTCCAATGCTCGAACAGCCGCCGCTCGCGCTCCAGCAGCGGGGGCAGCATGCGCTCGCGATAGCCCTGGTTGCGGGCGTGGAGAATATGGTGGTGCGCCCGGCAAACGGCGTTGACCGTATCGACCTGCACGAAGCCGAGATTTTCGATCATCTCGTACAGGGTTTGGCGGGTCAGCTTGCCGGTCGGTTGGTTGGCCAGCCCTTGGGCAGCCAAGAATAGCCGCCGCGCCTGGCGGTTGGGTATGATGCGACTCATGACCGTGAGCATAGCAAAAGAACAAAACGGGATCACAACGCTTTCCGAGGCGGCCATCGCCGTGCTGACGGCGGGCGATCCCATGGAAAAAGTGCGCCTGACCGGCGCCTTCGCCGAGGCCCGCCGCACCGGCACCATCAACCGCATCGGCACCGCCGCCCCGCCCGACCGCCCGGCCCGCCCCGAGGCCCCGTCCCTGCTGCCCCCGCGCGAGATGCCCAAGCGCCGCAAGGCCGGCAGCCTGGCCGGCCGCATCGCCCTGCTGCACGCCCTGGCCCATATCGAGCTGAACGCCATCGACCTGTCCTGGGACATCCTGGCCCGCTTCTCCGCCGAAGGCCCCGAGAACCCCGACCGCGGCGTGCTGACCGACGCCTTCTTCGACGACTGGCTGTCCGTCGCCACCGACGAGGCCAAACACTTCGCCCTGCTCTCCGAACGGCTGGAGGCCCTGGACTCCCACTACGGCGCCCTGCCCGCCCATGACGGGTTGTGGCAAGCCTCCACCGACACCGCCCACGACCTAGCCGCCCGCCTAGCCGTCGTCCCCATGGTGCTGGAGGCGCGCGGCCTGGACGTAACCCCGGAGATGATCGCCAGCCTGCGCCGCGCGGGGGATGATCCCTCGGCGGACATCCTGCAGATCATCCATGATGATGAGATCACCCATGTGGCGACAGGGAAGCGGTGGTTCGAGGTGGTGTGCGCGCGTCGGGAGGTGGAGCCGATTGCCACGTGGCAGCATCTGGTGAAGACGTATTTTCACGGCGTGCTGAAACGGCCGTTTAATACGGCGTCACGGGATAAGGCCGGCTTTGCGGCGGCGTTTTATGAGCCGCTGGGGGTATAGCTAAAGGTTCGCGCGAGAGTTGAATCTGTGATCAACTCCCGGCTCGCTGGACTGATGAAAAGCGAGCACCATCGCTGTGGACAAAGAACAAACCCTGCGCCTGTTCGAGCAAGGCAAGGATAGATGGAACGAGTGGGCCAAAGAGCGCTTGGCCGAACGCGAAGTCCTGGAAAGGAAAGGCGATTGGGATAAAGGTTCCAATCCGTCAATGTGGGGAAAACCGACCAGAGACTGGCACAAGGATTCCGTTGCCGACTTCTCCGAACATGCATTTGAAGACCAAGCAAACTTTAGCGAATTCATCTTTCCAGCAAGCGCGAGGTTCCAAAGCGCGCAATTCAAGGGCGACGCGAGGTTCGACAGCGCGCAATTCAAGGGCGACGCGGGGTTCCGCAGCGCGCACTTCAAGGGCGACGCGCAGTTCGACAACGCGCACTTCAAGGGCGACGCGCGGTTCGACAACGCGCACTTCAAGGGCGACGCGCGGTTCAACAGCGCGCACTTCAAGGGCGACGCGTGGTTCGACAACGCGCACTTCAAGGGCGACGCGCGGTTCAACAGCGCGCACTTCAAGGGCGACGCGTGGTTCAACAGCGCGCACTTCAAGGACGTCGCGTGGTTCGACAACGCGCACTTCAAGGACGTCGCGTGGTTCAACAGCGCGCACTTCAAGGGCGTCGCGTGGTTCAACAGCGCGCACTTCAAGGGCGACGCGTGGTTCAACAGCGCGCACTTCAAGGGCGACGCGTGGTTCGGCAGCGCGCACTTCAAGGGCGTCGCGCGGTTCAACAGCGCGCACTTCAAGGGCGACGCGTGGTTCAACAGCGCGCACTTCAAGGGCGACGCGCGGTTCGACAACGCGCACTTCAAGGGCGTCGCGCGGTTCCGCCAGGTCGCATTTGGCAAGCTAACTCTCTTTGACGATGCGGTTTTCGAGCGTGCGGCGGATTTCTACGCCATTGAGGCGAACTCCGCTTTTTCGCTTGCCCGCACGACATTCCTTGTCGTGCCAGACTTCATCCAAGGTCATTTCCGCAAGGCGCCTCGGTTGGATGAATTGGCGGTTCAACCGAGGCGCCTTGCGGAATCACTTGAGCGCGCAAAATCGGTTTTCAATGCAGATTTCCGTGAACGTTTCCCCGCCGACACCGTCAGCAAAATCGACCAAGCCGCCAGATGGCGTACCCTCAAGGGCCTTGCCATTGATGCGCACGACCACCCTCGGGAACAAATGTTTTTCCGGGGCGAAATCCTGTCCCGTCGCCACTATGAAGACGAACCATGGCACGGGGCTTTCTGGTTCGGCCTGTTCTACCAACTGTTTTCGGATTTTGGCCGGTCGATCATACGACCGGCAGCATTGCTGATTGTCTGCGCGATTGGGTTTGCAAGTCTCTATCTCCACCTGTCGCCGAGCCACGATGAACGTCCGACGAATATCCTGTGGTGGACCGCACAATGGGCCGACACGGCAGCCGGCCACCGCGAGCGTCCGCCGCCAGTTGCCTGCATCGACGGTGAAGGCGACCAGATTCTCACGGCCATCCAACTGTCATTTCACAAAACACTGCCAATCCCAGGGATCGGTGGAACGGAAAAGATCAATCAGCACTATGCGTGTCTTTACGGGACTCATCCGCACAAAGACTATGAAGAGGGAAAACTTGGTCGCTCGTTCACGCCCATCATACCGCCAGCCGTTAGTTGGCTTGGCGCCCTCCAAAGCACAATCTCGCTAATCCTGCTCTTCCTCCTCTTCCTCGCCATCCGAAACCACTTCCGCATCCGCTGACGCGGCAATTGTCAGCCGACAATGAATTGCTTCTCTGCCGGCTCGGTCACGCGTATGTCGGCTTGCATGAAATACACCTTCCACACCACCGACGTGTTCACCGACCGGATCTTCGGCGGCAACCAGCTTGCCGTGTTGCCCGATGCGCGGGGGCTCAGCCTTAAGCAGATGCAGGCCATTGCGGCGGAGTTCAACTACGCCGAGTCGACCTTCGTTCTGCCGCCGGAGGATGAGGGGCAGACGTTTCGGCTGCGCATCTTTACCCCGCATCATGAGATGGAGTTTGCCGGGCATCCGACGGTCGGCTCGGCGCTGGTGCTGGCCTGGATCGGCAAGGTGCCGATCGAGGGGACGGACGCCGAGATCGTCTTTGGCGAGAATGTCGGGCCGATCCCCGTTCGGATCGAGGCCGAGGGGGGTAGGGCCGTGCGGGCGGAGTTGTCGGCTCGGTTGCCGGAATTTGGGCCGGAGCCTTCGCCCGTTGGGGAGATTGCGGCGCTGTTGGGGCTGGCGGAAACCGACATTGTTGCCGGCAGCGGCGCGAAGGAGGATCGGCCGACGGCGGTGTCCTGTGGGGCACCCTATTTGATCGTTACCGTTGGCAGCCTGGCGGCATTGGAGAGGATCGAGATCGATCCCTCGGCCTGGAAACGGTCCTTCACCGGCTATTGGGCCGATGCGGTCTATGCCATTTGCCGGGAGACGGCGCCGGAGGAGCCGGGTGACTTTCGCGCCCGGATGTTCACGCCGGGCATTCATGACGAGGATGCCGCGACCGGGTCGGCGGCGGCGGCGCTGGCCGGGTATCTCTCCCGCCTCACCGAATTGACGGACGGCACCGAGCGCCGGGTCATTCACCAGGGGGTCGAGATGGGCCGGCCCAGCAGGCTGGACATTGCGCTGGACATGTCCGGGGGTGCGCTTACCGCCATTCGCGTGGCGGGCAGCGCGGTGCCAGTTGCCAGTGGCGAGATCGAGGTGCCGGACCTCTAATTCCCGCTAACCCGCCGCCTCTTCCTCCACCCGCTTATCCGTCACACGGGCGGCCAGGGATGCCTCCAAAAACTGGTCGAGATCGCCATCCATCACGGCGTTGACGTTGCCCGTCTCTACCCCGGTGCGCAAATCCTTGACCATCTGATAGGGCTGGAAGACGTAGGAGCGGATCTGGTGGCCCCAGGCGATGTCCGATTTCTCGTCGGCGGCGGCCTGGGCCTCCTCCTCTCGCCGGCGCAGCTCGGCCTCATAGAGCTTGGCGCGCAGCATATCCATGGCCTGGGCCCGGTTGCGGTGCTGGGAGCGGTCGTTCTGGCACTGCACAACGATGCCGCTGGGAATATGGGTGATACGCACGGCTGAATCGGTCCGGTTGACGTGCTGCCCGCCGGCGCCCGAGGCGCGGTAGGTATCGACCCGCAGATCACCATCCCCAATTTCGATCTGGATCGAATCGTCGATCACCGGCGAGATATCGATGGAGGCAAAGCTGGTGTGCCGCCGGGCGTTGGAATCGAACGGGCTGATGCGCACCAGCCGGTGGACGCCCGCCTCGGTCTTCAACCAACCGAAGGCCGAGTCGCCCTTGATCAGCACGGTGGCGGATTTGATGCCCGCCTCCTCGCCGGCGCTTTCTTCCAGCCAGTCGGTCTTGAAGCCGCGCGCCTGGGCCCAGCGCACATACATGCGCATCAGCATTTCGGCCCAGTCCTGAGCCTCCGTGCCGCCGGCCCCGGCATTGACCGAGAGGTAGCAATCGAGCCCGTCGGCCTCGCCCGACAGCAGGCTCAACAGCCGCGCCTTGGCGGCGCGTTTGGCCAGCTTCGTCAGCCCGGCTTCGGCCTCGTCCAACAGCTCGTTGTCGCCGTCGGCCTCGGCCAGTTCGGCCAGCTCCAGCGTGTCGTCCAGCTCGCCCTCGATCTCGCGCACCATGCCGATGGAGGCGTCGAGCTTGTTCCGCTCGCGCATCAGGGCCTGGGCTTTATCGGGGTCGTCCCACAGGTCGGGGGCTTCGGAGAGGGCGTTCAGCTCCGACAGGCGGTCCAGGGCTGCTTGCCAGTCAAAGAGACCTCCTCAGCAGTTCGGAAGACTGCTTGATCTCGTCGGATAATTTGGAAATTTCTGCTCGCATGGCGGTCGATGTAGCGATCCTGACGGCCCTCGTAAAGGGGGGCGGCGCGCGAAGGCTAATACAGGTTTCCGACCGACCCGCTGCTGGAGGGAAGCCGCTGGCCCGCAACCGGGCTGGTCAGCGACTGGTTGGGCGCGCGGGGCGCCGCGCCGGCCGTCCGCCTGGGCTCGGTTCCGGGGGCGAAGGCCTCCCAAATGCCCGACTGACCGGCGCTGGCCAGCTGGCCCGTTTGCGGGTCAACCCGGACCAACCTGACGTCATCGGGAATGCGGAAGGGCGGCACCGCCTGATTGGACAGCGCTTCCTCCATGAATTGGCCGAAGATCGGGGCGGCGGCGCTGGAGCCGGTCTCGTCCTCGCCCAACGTGCGAGGGTTGTCGAAGCCGACATAGACCCCGACCGCCAGATCCGGCGAGAAACCGACGAACCAGGCATCGAAGGTGTCGTTGGTCGTGCCGGTCTTGCCGGCCAGTGGGATACCCAGCCGCGACAAACGCCGGGCCGTGCCGCGCTGGACGACGCCCTGCATCATCGAAACCATCTGATAGGCGTTCACCGGGTCGACCACATCGGCCCGTTCGTCCGGCAGTTCCGGCGCCGCCTGGTTGGACCAGGTCGAAAGCTGGCAGCCGAAGCAGTTGCGCCGGTCATGCTTGAAGACCGAGCGGCCTTGGCGGTCCTGGATGCGGTCGATTAGCGAGGGTTCGATCGCCTTGCCGCCATTGACCATCATGGCATACGCGGTGGTCAGGTCGAGCAGTGTCACCTCGCCAGCGCCCAGCCCCATGGCGTAGAGCAGCGGCATGTTGCGCATGACGCCGAAATCACTGGCGATGTCGCGCACCGGCTCCAACCCGATATCCTGTAACAAGCGCACGGTCATCAGGTTGCGGGATTTCTCGATGCCGATCCGCATGGGTACGGGGCCCAGGAAATCGCCTGAGTAATTCTCCGGTTTCCAGATTTCCAGCTCAGGCCCCTGTTCGATGGCCAGGGGCGTGTCGAGCAGCAGGCTGGTGGGCGTGTAACCCTGGGTCAGGGCCGCCAGGTAAACGAAGGGCTTGAAGGCGGATCCCGGTTGGCGAGCGGCCTGGCTGGCACGATTGAACTCGCTCATCTCATAATCGAAGCCGCCGACCATAGCCTTCACCCGGCCGGTATGCGGGTCGATCGCAACCATGGCGCCTTGGATGTCGGGGATCTGTTCCAGGCGATAGGCGATCACGGCCGATCCGGGCGGCCGCTCGGCCCCCTCGTCGGCCCCGATGATCGGCAGCGGGGTCAACCCTTCCTGATTGGGCGCACGGGAGACAAGGACGATGTCGCCTTTGTTAAGCACATCGCGGGGCCGTTCGGGGCGAGGTCCGATCTCTTGGTTGGCTCGCCAGGGCCGTGCCCACGTCATATCTGCGTGGGAGATCGCACCCTGGGACTTGTCGGCAAACCCGACAATGGCGCGGCTGTTTTCGACCTCCAGCACCAAGGCCAGGATCCAGTCGCCCGCCCCGGCAGGTTGCGCGATTTCACCCAAGCGGTCGGCCCAGTTTTCGAAATTCTCAAAGGTCGCAATCGGCCCGCGCCAGCCATGGCGGCGGTCATAGGCCAGCAACCCGTCTCGCATGGCCGTTTCGGCAAACCGTTGCAGGCGGGCATCCAGCGTTGTGCGCACCGACAGCCCACCCTCATACAGGGCGCCATCGCCATACAGGGCCACCATCTCGCGGCGGACATCCTCGGCAAAATAATCAGCCGTCACGATGTCGGCAGTATCTCGCTGGCGAACGATAAGATCGGCGGCCAGGGCGTTGATGGCATCGCCCTCGTCCACAGCCCCGTCTTCCAACATGCGTTCGACGACGTAGTTGCGGCGGGCGATGGCCGCCTCACGACGATGGACGGGATGATAATTGTTTGGGGCCTTCGGCAAGGCCGCCAGATAGGCCGTTTCGGCCAAGTTCAACTCAGGCAGGGATTTGTTGAAATAGTTCAGCGCCGCCGCCGCCACACCATAGGAGCCGCGCCCCAGATAGATCTGGTTCAGATACAGCTCGAGGATCTTTTCCTTCGAATAGGCCCGCTCGATGCGGAAGGCCAACAGCGCCTCACGGATCTTGCGTTCCAGCGCCACCTCGTTGGTCAGCAGAAAGTTTCGGGCGACCTGTTGGGTGATGGTCGACGCGCCGATCGGCCGCCGGCCGGATCCGATATTGCGCAGATTGGTAATGGCCGCACGGGCCACGCCAATCGGGTCGACCCCTTTGTGATTGTAGTAATGCTGGTCCTCGGCCGAGATGAAGGCTTGGACCACCTGGTCGGGGATGGCCTCGAACGGGACGAAGGACCGCCGTTCCGTGGCGTATTCCGCCAGCAGGCGCCCATCGGCCGCGTACAACCGCGTCGTCACCGGCGGCTCGTAATTGGCCAATTGCGAGAATTCGGGCAAATCGCGGCTGAAATACTTCAGGCCGACAAAAACGCCGGCCATCGCCACGATCGTCAGCATCAGGCCCGATGCGATCACCCAACCCAGAAAACGCATGCTATCGCCCTAATTCCCCTGCCCGATCGGTGCGCGTCACTCGGCAAATCGCCTGAATTGTGACTCGCACCCTACCGGTGTCCCCTACCATCACGAACCGTTTAACCAAACGACGTGGCAAAAGCTTGGCGGACTGGGGCAATTTTGCCCTACTGCTGCCGGTCCGCCTGCCAGGTGAAATAATCGTCAATCGACCGTTCGATCGCCGCCATCAGCCTGGTCAGTTGCCGCTCATCCAACAGCGTCTGCACGTCGGCCTTGCTGGACAGGTATCCCAGCTCAAGCAGAACGGACGGCACATCTGGCGCTGTCAGCACGGCAAACCCGGCCTGGCGGTGGTTGTTGCCGACCAATGGCTGCACGGAGCTGATCCCGCCGATCAGCAGGTCCGCTAGCCGCGTCGAATAGGCGCGGGACTGCCGCTGGGCCAGGTCGATCAGGATGCTGACGGTGACATCGTCATCCTGTTCATTCAGCGCAACGCCCGACAAGGCGCCCGCGCGGTTCTCCCTGGCCGCCAATGCCGCCGCTTCCCGGTCGCTGGCCACGTCCGACAGCGTATAAACCGAAGCGCCTCGCACATCCGGGTCATTGATGCTGTCCGCGTGCAGTGACAGGAACATGTCCGCGTTCGACGAGCGGGCGACAGCGACCCGGTCTCTCAACGCCATGAAGCGGTCGTCCTCCCGCGTCAAAATCACGTCATACTCGCCCGTACCACGCAACAAAGTCCGAAGAATTTTCGCCGCCTGTAGCGTGATGTCCTTTTCCAGCACCCCTGATTTGCTGACCGCGCCGGGGTCATATCCGCCATGCCCGGGATCAAGAACAATCAAAGGTAACGGCGGTGGGGCAGGCTTCCGTTCGGGAACGGGAAATGCCGCGACCTGCAATTCGGGCTCCGGCTCGACGGCCTGCTCTGCCGCTTCCTCTTCGGCCGGTTCAGGCTCGACAGGAATTTCAGACGGCAACAAATCCGAAGGTTCGGGTATGACCAGGGACGTTGTCTGGATGATATCGGCCACCGGGTCATAGGCTTCTTCGGCGGCAGGCTCGGCCTCTGCAATCGGATCGAGGGATGCCGACAGCTCGGCCAAGGCCGCAAAATCCTCAGGCGTTGTGGGATTCAAGTCCAAAACAAACCTGGGCGGGCTGGACGGCGTTTCCGGCAAATAGAAAACCTGGCTGGCCCGGGCCGCGCGCGACAAGCCAAGCGCGATCCGCGTGCCCCCATCCTCCCGCTCGATCAGCCGATAGCCCTCAATGAAGCGAACGCCGTTGCGCCGATCAGGAATATCCGAGTCCAGCTTGGGAAAATCGACCAAAACCTCCATTGGCTCATCGGCATAGGAGATGTCGAAATCCGGCGTCGCACTCATTTCCAGCACAAAGCGCATTTTCGTCAGGTGATCGCCGAACCGGACACCCAGCAGCCGACCGACCGGGTTAATCTCATTGGCGGCTTGCGCATCGCCAGGTACTGCGGACAGCACCGTTTCATCAGCGGTTTGGGCAAGCGCTTTCGGCAACATCCCAGCCATAACGCCAAAAACCAGCAAGACGATGGCAGCCAGGATCGACGCCCAATGGGCGTTCGTCTGGCGTGCTGTCTTTCCGGTCATTGACGCAATTCCTAGGATCGCGGTTGCCATGAGTCCATTTTTATTTGGCTTACTAACGATTCGGTAAACCGTTGAAGCATGTTCTTCTTGTAAGGAATTGAATCGGCTTACGGAAGACAATCTACCCTTGGTAGGCCACGGCCCGGCATCGGCGATCGACCGGTCAAGCGGATATGTTCCGGCAGCGCTGCACAAAATATCACCGCATTGCGCAATAGATCGTTGTCGAAGGGCCACGCGATGGTTATGTGTATCAATGGTGGAGTCGAAAGGGCGTCATGCGATGCGGTCGGTTTCCGGGGCAATTACCCGTACTGATCGACTGCAATTCCGATGAAAGCCGGATTGAGACCAAGAGCGAGCCGCTCTCTCTAACCCGTGATTGCATCGTGCACCCGTTGGACCCGCGCTGGTTGCGCCCCCCAGTAATCCACCTACGTAATTTCTTACGCCTGGCATGATTGGCCACGTGGCTGAACCAAAAAACGCAACCGTGCCCAGGCGACTGTGACAAGGCTAATCTGTATGCCGCAATCCGACCGCACCGCACCTATCCACGCCAGTTGGCGCCGGCGGGCGGCTGTCGCGATGGCATTCAGCCCAACAAACAACACCAACATGCTGCCCTTCGGCCGGTCGCTCGCGCGATCTCGTGGGCAGCCAGGAGCCCATAATGGTCAAACGTATGCTCATAGACGCGGCCCGGCCCGGGGAAACCCGGGTTGCCGTCGTCAATGGCAATCACCTAGATGATTTCGATTTTGAAACCGAAGACAAGCGCCAGCTAAAAGGAAACGTCTACCTCGCAAAAGTCACCCGAGTAGAGCCCTCCCTTCAAGCCGCCTTCGTCGAATATGGCGGAAACCGCCACGGTTTCCTTGCCTTTTCCGAAATCCATCCAGACTACTACCGGATCCCCATAGCCGATCGGGAAGCCCTGCTTGCCGAAGTTAGCGGGGACTCGTCCGACCCGGATGCTGAGGAATCCGACGATTCCGAAACAGCCGATGAGACGGAAACACCATCGGAAGAGGCAGCGAGCGCCAAAGCGGAAGACGAATCCACTTCGGACGAGGATAGCGAGCCCGAGCAAGCGGACGATGAGGAGGGTGAGGGGCCGGTATCCGATCCCATCCCGCTGATCGCGACTGATGGCCAGGACGAAGCGTCCGAAAACGCCGTCATCGACTTCACCGATTTGGAAGCAGACTCCGATGGTGACAGTGAGTCTGATGATGACACCGACGACGAGTCCGCCGAAGGACGCTCCGTGGAGACCGTCGGCGGCGAGGACACCGGTGATCGCTCCCGCAAGCGCCTGCAAAGCCTGCGCAACCGCTATCGCATCCAAGAGGTCATCAAGCGCCGGCAAATCCTGCTGGTCCAGGTGACCAAGGAAGAGCGCGGCAACAAAGGCGCTGCGCTGACCACTTATCTCTCGCTGGCGGGCCGGTATTGCGTCCTGATGCCCAATACGCCGCGCGGCGGCGGCATTTCCCGCAAGATCGCCAATCCCAAGGATCGGCGGCGGATGAAGCAGATCCTGGAATCCCTCGGCGTCCCGGATGGGATGGCGATCATCCTGCGAACGGCGGGGCTGGAGCGCACCAAGCAGGAGATCCGGCGCGATGCCGACTATCTGCTGCGGCTGTGGGATCAGATCCGCGAGAACACGCTGAAGTCCTCGGCCCCGACCCTGATCCATGAGGAAGGCAACCTCATCAAGCGGGCCATTCGCGATCTCCATTCGCGGGAAACCGAGGAAATTCTGGTTTCCGGCGAGGATGGCTACAAAGCGGCCAAAGACTTCATGCGCATGCTCGTGCCCAGCCATGCGCGCCGCGTGAAGCAGTACCGTAATCCGACGGTGCCGCTCTTTCACCGCTATCGCGTGGAAAGCCAGATCGAGGATTTGCACGATCCGATCGTGAATCTCAAATCGGGCGGCTACATCGTCATCAATCCGACCGAAGCGTTGGTCTCCATCGATGTGAACTCGGGCAAATCGACCCGCGAGCGCAATATCGAGGAAACAGCGTATCGAACCAATCTCGAGGCAGCCCAGGAAGTCGGCCGCCAGCTACGCCTACGTGATCTCGCCGGTCTGATCGTCATCGATTTCATCGATATGGATGAACATCGTCACAACTCGGCGGTCGAACGACGCATCAAAGAAGCAATGCGCCTGGACCGGGCACGTGTGCAAATCGGCCGGATCAGCCATTTCGGGTTGCTGGAGCTGTCCCGCCAGCGCCTGCGCCCCAGCCTTCAAGAGCTGGACTATGTTCCGTGTGAGGCTTGCGGCGGCACCGGACAGGTTCGCACCCTTGGCTCATCGGCCCGAAAAATCTTGCGGGCGATCGAGGAGGAAGGCATCCGGCAGCGCCATGCCGAGCTGCTGCTGACCGCTCCGACGGATGTGATCCTCACCCTGATGAACGATCAGCGCGAAGCCCTGCGCGATGTTGAGGATCGCTACCAAATCCGCGTGGTGATCGGACGCGATGACGCTTTGCCGATCGGCGATCAGAAGATCGAAGGCACGGTTCCCAAGGCAGCGGCCGATCGGCTTGAGGTCGAAGGGTTGGCCGAGGAGATCGAGGAAGACGAGGCCGATCAGGAAGACACCGAGTCCGCGTCGAAAAAGCGCCGCCGCCGCCGCAGCCGCCGCTCCCGGAAATCCGAGGAAGGCGTGCTCGAGGCCGAACAGGAAGCGGTGGCCGAGGAAGAGTCCGACAGCGAGTCTGCGGACGCGGATGCCACGGCCGATGCTGAATCCGGCGAAGAAAGCCCGCGCCGCCGCCGCAGAGGTCGACGGGGAGGAAGGCGCCGCAGCAGCAAGAGCGATACCGCAGAGGCGACTTCTTCAGCGGACGAGGACACCGAAGAAACCAAGGATCCCGTGGCGGAGGTGGCCGCCGAACAGCCCGAGGCCGAGAAGAAGCCGCGCACCCCTCGGCGCCCAAGGCGGCGCAAATCGGCCACCAACGGCTCGACAACGGAAGCAGCCGCGCCGCCCGAAAGCGAACAGGCCGACGGCGAGCCAGCGGCAACGCCGGAGGTCACAACGATCCCCATCACGGTCCCCGACCCGGAACCGGCGGAAAGCCAAGCCGAACCCCCAGCGGAGGAGCAAGGCGAACCGCTGGTCGTGGCAGACGGTTTGGCCACAGACATTCCGGCCAACAGCGCCCGCCAGGCCGAGGTCGTATCGGCAGAGGAAGCAGACCGTCCGGCAAAGCGCGGTTGGTGGCGGCGGGTTCTCGACGGTTAGCGCGCTAACCGGTCCAATCGGCCAATCGGGAGATGGCTTCGGCCATCTCCTCCGTCGATCCGGCGTAAGAAAAGCGGATTGTCTGGTGGCCCCTGATCGGGTCGAAATCGATGCCGGGCGTGACGGCAATTCCAGCCTCATCCAACATGCACCGGCAAAAGGCCGCCGAATCATCGGTGCGGTCGGCGATATCCGCATAAATGTAAAAGGCGCCATCCGCCGGCGCGAGTCGCGGGAACCCAACGCACGGCAGTTCTTTGACCAGCAGATCGCGGTTGGCACGGTAGACGGCCACGTTCTTGTCCAGTTCCTGCCCAGCATCAAAGGCGGCAAGGGCAGCGGACTGCGAGGGGCTTGGCGCCGAGATGAACATGTTCTGGGCCAGGCACTCGACCGACCGGGCTAAATCGGGCGGAACGATCATCCAGCCTAACCGCCAACCGGTCATCGAGAAGTACTTGGAGAAACTGTTGATCACGATGGCCGTGTCGGACAAGTGCGCCGCTGTCGTCGCGGTCTCGCCAAACTCGATGCCGTGATAGATTTCGTCCGAAATCAAACGGATGCGCTGGGTTTCGCAGTAAACGACCAGCCTTTCGAATTCAGCACGGCCGATCATGCTGCCGGTTGGGTTTGCCGGGCTGGCCACGATAAGCCCGTCGATCGGCTTGTCGATGGCCGCCAGGTGTTCTGGCGTCGGTTGGTAACCGGTCTCATGCCCGGCCTCGATAAACACGACATCAAGACCGAGGGCGGTCAGGATGTTGCGATAGGCAGGATAGCCGGGCAGAGCCATCGCCACCCTATCTCCAGTCTCAAAGGCGGACAGAAAGGCCAGGCTGAACCCGGCCGATGATCCGGTTGTCACAAACACCCGATCACGTTCGACCGGCTTGCCATAGCGGTGGCCATACCATTGGGCGATTGCCTCGCGCAGCGGCACAATGCCTGCCGCAACGGTATAGCCCAGCCGTTCCTGCTGAACCGCCCTCGCCGCCGCCTGCCTGACGAGCGCCGGTGCCGGTGTTGAGGGTTGGCCGACTTCCATGTGGATGACATCCGCGCCGGCCCGCTCACGCGCGGCCGCCGCCTCCATGACGTCCATCACGATAAAAGGAGATACCGCGCCACGGCGCGCTCGCTTAATGGCCATTGGCGGCTCCGAAAACCGAGGGTCGGCGGTGGGATCTAGAAGCTCGTTTCCAATCCGGTATCGAGCTGTTCGACGAGATAGGCACTGCCCTGCCCTCTGGGGTCGTTGAGACCGGCACAGAACTTGTCGGGCGACCGCCGATCCCAATCGCAAACAATGTAGGCCGCCCGGCCCAGCGATTCCGCGCCCCTTAAGGAATAGCCCGCCTCGCCAAGCGCGGCCTGGGTTTCCTGGTCGAAGGCCCGCTCGACGATCAGGTTACCGCCCCGCGGTTCCCAGCCCAATCTGGGCGCTGTGATGGTCTGGCGGGCTGGCGTGGCAGCAATGGCGGCTTCCACCATCGGCGTCGTGGCCGCGGTGAAAAAGTCCGAGCCTGCTCCGATCGCCAGCAACTTGTTCTTCGGCTGGTTGTGCCAAACGGCTAACCCGGCCAGCACTTGGCTGCCTGAGGGCATACCCAGGGCGCGAAAGAAACCTAGATCGCCAGCCTGCTCCAGCGTTCCAAAAACGCCCCCCAGGCTCAGGCCACAGGCCACCGCGAAATCCTCACCGGACATGGCGGCGAAACTGGTTCCCAGCGCCGTTTCGCCGTTCGCGTTGCCTGCTTGTTGGGTAAAGGCGTTCGACAATGCGCTGGCCAGCGCGACCGCCCGCGATGAGGTCCCGTCCCGACGGTAAGTGCCTTCATCGACGACGCTCTCAAGCGTTCTTGCTTGCGCCAGCCCGCCAACGGCCTCCATGGGCGCAACGGAAAGGGTGTCCGCCCCGCTGGTCACTTCGACGGGTTCCCGCCAAGCCGGCATCAGATTATCCGATCCTGTTGGATAAGCGGCCAGGAACGGATCCATCTTCAGTGCGCCTGCCCCGCGTTCGCGCAGCAAGCCCAATATTGCCGCTAGGCGCGGTTGCTTAACCGTGTCCCCCGCCCGCAGGATCGAACCGGCACCATTCGAAAAGGACTGAACCGGCGCGGAGCTTTCCGCCAGAACCGGCGCGACAGCCCTCAAATCCTCGGCAAAAGCCTGCGAAACCGGATGGCCAAGCTGCGCAAGCCGTTCGGCCGGGGCAACGACGCTGGCCCAATGGGCATTGCCATAGGCGGCATGCAAGGTTCGAAGGCCCCTGATCGCAAGCGGCTCGCTGATTGTTGATGGCCCTGCCTCGACAGCCGGTGTCGCAAAGTCCAAGATTCGCACAGAACCATCGACCGGATCGTGTAGGATGCAGGCTCCGGCCGCCGCCAGACCGGCCCGCGAAGGAAGTGTGACGCCGAGTGCCAGCCCCATCGCCACGGCCGCATCGGCGGCATTGCCGCCATCGGCAAGAACCTGGCGGCCGATTTCAACAGCCAACGGTTCGTCCGCAACCGCAACCGCGCGGTTTTGGATGGTCCGTTGGCCGGACGTATTCGCAACGCAACCCCCGAGAACCGCGATGCCGACCAGACATAGCCCCATTGATCTGACCAGGCGCGCGGCCGCGCTGGTTGCCCTGGTCATCGCGCTTACCCTTTGGGGGCGGTCTGACGGGTCGCGGGCACAAGGCCTGTCGTTCATTCGCGATGCGGAAATTGAAAACAGCATCAGGTCCTTTTCCGAGCCAATCTTTGTTGCGGCCGGCGTTTCGCCGCAGTCAGTGCAAATCTTTATCGTCAACAGCGATACGATCAACGCGTTCGTTGCCGGCGGTCAGCGGATGTTTATCAATACGGGCCTCTTGATGGCAGCGGAAGATGTAACCGAACTGATCGGCGTCATCGCCCACGAAACCGGCCACATTGCCGGCGGCCATTTGGCGCGCGGGGCCCAGGAGCTGGAACGCGCCCGCCGAACCGCCCTGCTCACCACCCTTCTTGGGGTCGCGGCCGGCATTGCCTCGGGCAGCACCGACGTTGGCGTGGCGTTGGCGACCGGCGGGTCGGGCGTGGCCGGTCGCCAGTTTTTGAGCTTCAGCCGGACGATGGAAAACTCTGCCGACCAGGCCGCCCTGCGGTACCTGGACAGTGCGGGCTATTCGAGCGCGGGGCTGGCCAACTTCCTGGCGCGCTTGGCGGAAGACGAATTGGTGCCCGAAGAGTTTCAGAGCGAGTATGTCAGAACACACCCGTTGACCCTGGATCGGGTAAACACCGTGCGGGCCCATGTCGATCGATCTCCGCTCACATCGGCCCAGGTCGCCCCGCAGACCGTCGAAGCCTTTGTCCGGATGCGAGCGAAACTCACGGGTTTCCTGCAACCTAAACAGGCTTTGCGCGACTATGCGACCGATACCTCCACCGCGGGTCGGTATGCCCTTGCCATCGCAAATTACAGGACGGGCAACCTGGAGGCTGGTTTAGCCGGAATCGACGGGCTGATCGCACAGGAACCCAAGAACGCCTATTTCTACGAGTTGCGTGGCCAGATGCTCATGGAAAACGGTCGACTGTCCGAAGCATTGCCGGCCTACGAGACGGCTCTGGACCTCGCGCCGAGTGAACCACTCATCGAAATGGCCTTCGCGCAAGCAGCCTTGCAGGGCAATGACCCACTGATGATCGACCGCGCCATCGACGCCCTGGAATCGGCGACCCGCGCGCCGGGCGGCAAGACCCCACTCGCCTTTCGTTTGCTGGCAACGGGCTATGGCAAATCCGGACAGCTCGGCCTATCCGCCCTTGCCCTGGCGGAAGAAGCCCTGGCGCGCGGCGATCGCGAAACCGCCATCCAGCAGGCAAGACGGGCTGAGGGCCTTTTGGAGGGAAATGGGCCGGCGCTGTTGCGTGCCCGGGACATCATCGTCCTGGCAGAACAGCAATAACGGCCTTGCAACGTTGCAAGGCCGTCATCAATTCACGAGTCCGTTAAGGGACTTGCGCCAAGCCGCCGTTATAGTCAGGAAGGATCGCGCCCGTGCCTGACAAGGCTCGCAAACGACTGAAAGTCGACATCATGGTCAGATTCCTGCTTCCCGCGCTTTGCATCGTTGCCTGCCTTTGGGTCGGCAACCCGGCTGCCGCCCAGCAATTCACGCCGGAGCAGCGTGAGGAGATCGAGCTGATCCTGCGAGATTACCTGCTCGAGAACCCTGAAGTCTTGCGCGATGCGCTGACCGTTCTCCAGGAGCGGGAAAGCGCAGCCGAAGAGGAGCGCCAGCGCCTAGCCGTATCCGAGCGGCTGGATGATCTGCATGACAGCCCGACCTCTCCGGCCATGGGCAACCTGCAAGGCGACGTTACGGTCGTGGAATTCTTCGACTACCAGTGCGGGTATTGCAAATCCATCGCCAACCATGTGTTCGACATCGTCGAAGCGGATTCCAACGTCAAGGTTGTGCTGAAAGAGATTCCCATATTGGGCCCCGCTTCGACAACGGCCGCAAGGGCCGCCTTGGCCGCCCGCGAGCAGGGCAAATACATCGAATTGCACAGTGCGCTGATGTCGCACCGCGGTCAGCTATCCGACCGCACCATCTTCGAGATTGCCGGCGATCTTGGACTGGATGTCAGCAAGCTGCGGACGGACATGGATGCCCCGGCAATCACCGAGGAAATTAACGCCAACCTGGAACTGGCTCAGGCGATTGGCGTCCGCGGCACGCCGGCCTTCGTTGTTGATGATGTTGTTGTGCCAGGCGCGGTCCCCTTGGAATCACTTATCGATCTGGTCAACGCCGCTCGCGAAAGCTGACCTGACAGGCACCAGACCCGGCAAGTAGCGCCAGGCCGGCTAAACCTGCGGCAAGGCGGGCAACCGCGCCGCTTGCCGAGGCATCCGGCCGTGTTATAAACGCGCGCTTTCGATCAACAACTGCCCGGCGGCGCGCCCGACTTTGGCCACCAATTCAAAGAAAAACCGAATTCTGATCATCAACGGGCCCAACCTGAACATGCTGGGCGCCCGCGAACCGGAGATCTATGGCCACGATACGCTTGACGACGTTGAGCAAGCGTGCCGCGAACATGCCCAAGAGCTTGAGCTATCGGTCGATTTCAGACAGTCGAACAGCGAAGGCGAACTGGTCACCTGGGTTCAGCAAGCGCGTGAAGACCATATCGGGATCATTATCAACGCCGCTGGCTATAGCCATACGTCGGTCGCCTTGATGGATGCGCTGAAAAGCTGTGGCCTGCATGTGGTCGAAGTCCACCTCTCAAACGTTTATCAGCGCGAAAGCTTCCGTCACCATTCCTATGTTTCCCAGGTGGCCGAAGGGGTGATCGCCGGCTTCGGTGCGCAGGGTTACTTGCTGGCGCTGGATGCATTGGCCATGTTGCTGGTTGATTATGAAGATGATTCGTAGCCTGGCTTGCAGCCGGGAAGCCCCGACATACCGGCGGAGGATGTGAGCCCATGGGCGGGTTCGATATAGATGATGACTTGATCCGCAGGCTTGCCGATCTCATGGAAGAGAAGGGGCTGTCCGAGATCGAACTGTCCGAGGACAACCGCAGCGTCCGCGTTTCTCGTGCCAGCAAAAACACCGCTGTTAGCGTTCCGGCTATGGCCGCCGAAGCGCCTGCCGCGGTTGCTGCGGCGCAGCCTGCTGTCCAGGACGCGCCCAAGGCGCCTGGCGAAGGGGCCGTGACATCCCCGATGGTCGGAACCGTGTATCGTTCCCCGGAACCCGGTGCACCGTCCTATGTCGATGTCGGCGCGACGGTCAATGAAGGGCAGACATTGATGATCGTCGAAGCCATGAAAGTCATGAACCCGATCCGCGCGCCGAAGTCGGGAACCATCACCGAGATCATGGTCCAGAACGGGCAGCCGGTCGAATTCGGCGAAGTCCTGCTGATAATTTCGTAGTGACCGACGGTCTTTTTGAAAAAATCCTGATCGCCAACCGGGGCGATGTCGCCCTGCGGATCCACCGCGCCTGCCGGGAAATGGGAATCGCCTCGGTCGTCGCCCATTCGACGGCCGATGCGGCCTCAATGCCGGTTGGCATGGCGGACGAGACGGTCTGCATCGGTCCGCCACCGTCGGCCCAAAGCTACCTGAACATTCCCTCGATTCTGAGCGCAGCCACGGTCGCCGGGGTCGATGCCATCCATCCTGGTATCGGATTTTTGGCCGAAAATGCTGACTTCGCGCAAATGGTGGCTGAGCACGGCTTTGCTTTTGTCGGCCCCCTGCCCGAGCATATTCGGATCATGGGCGACAAGGTCGCCGCTAAGAAAACGATGATCGAGCTGGGTGTTCCGGTCGTGCCGGGATCGGATGGCGCCGTTTCCGACAGCCGGGAAGCGGCGGCAATCGCCAAGTCCATTGGTTATCCCGTGCTCATCAAGGCGGCATCCGGCGGTGGCGGGCGCGGAATGAAAATCGCCCAGACCGAAGCGGACCTTTCCGAGGCCCTGTCCATGGCCAAATCGGAAGCGCGCGGCGCCTTCGGCGACGATACGGTCTACATCGAAAAATATCTTGGAACGCCTCGCCATATTGAAGTTCAGGTTCTGGCCGACCATCACGGGAACGTCGTCCATTTCGGCGAACGCGACTGTTCGGTTCAACGGCGGCATCAGAAAGTCATCGAGGAAGCGCCGTCGCCCGGCCTAAACGATGAAGAGCGCGCCAAAGTCGGCAAGATTGCCGCCGACGCGACCGCCAAGCTGGGATATCGCGGGGTCGGAACGTTTGAGTTCCTGTACCAGGACGGCGAGTTCTACTTCATGGAAATGAACACGCGCCTGCAAGTGGAACATCCGATCACCGAGGAGATCAGCGGCGTCGACCTGGTTCGCGAACAGATCCGCGTCGCCAGCGGTGCGCCTCTCGGATACAGCCAGGACGATGTGCGCTTGCGCGGCCACTCGATCGAATGCCGGATCAATGCGGAAGATCCCGAAACCTTCGCCCCCTCGCCCGGCAAGGTCACCAGCTTTCACGCCGCGGGGGGATTGGGGGTGCGGTTTGATTCCGTTCTGTACACCGGCTACAGCGTGCCGCCCTACTACGACAGCCTGATCGCCAAGCTGATCGTGCATGGCCGGAACCGCAATGAGTGCCTAATGCGCCTGCGCCGTGCCCTGGACGAATGCGTGATCGAGGGCATTAAGACGACCATTCCCCTACACCAGTCTTTGGTTCAGGAGGGAGACTTTGTCGATGGGCGCTACGACATCAAGTGGTTGGAAAAGCTGCTTGCTGAAAAAAGTCAATGAGTTCGGGCGTCGACCTTGATCAAGAAATTGGACCGGAACTAGCCCTGCGTGCCTATGCCTTGGGTGTCTTTCCCATGGCAACCTCCGCAACGTCGGACAAACTGAACTGGTACTTCCCAAATCAGCGAGGCGTCATTCCGCTTGATCGGTTCCATGTCCCCAAACGACTGGCCAAAACCGTTCGGCAAGGCCGCTTCGATATTCGATACGACACAGACTTTCTGGGCGTCATCGATGGATGTGCGGAACCGACGGAACGGCGAAAGGACACCTGGATCAATCCGAAGATCAAGTCGCTCTTCGATGAGCTGCATCAGCTTGGTCATGCCCATTCAGTCGAGACCTGGCGGGACGGAACGCTGGTGGGAGGAATTTACGGCCTTCGACTTGGCGGCGCGTTTTTTGGCGAGAGCATGTTCAGCCGCGTCCGTGATGCCAGCAAAGTCGCCCTTGTCCATCTGGTTGCCCAGCTTCGCTGGGGCGGTTTTACCTTGTTCGATACACAATTCACCAACCGCCACCTCGACCAGTTCGGCGTGACGACCATGCCGGCCCAGCGATTTCAGCGCGCCTTGCTGGAAGCCAGGGAGATCGACGCGGTACTCAAACCACAAGATGACGGGCGCGCAGTCGCCGCACTGCTGGATTTCTGCAAAAACCGTCAAGAAAACGGTCCCGCCGCTGTCTGATCCACCTCGCTCGAACCGTCTTTATCGGAAAGGACGAATTCGACCTGCAGGAGAGACGATCCATGAGCAGCTTCCCAGGCTTTCCAACCGACCTCCCCAAATTCCTCACTGATTTGGGAAGGAACAACACCAAGGAATGGTTTGCGGCCAACCGTGATCGGTATGAGGCCAGTTATCGAGAACCGGCGAGGGCGTTCGTCGAAGCGATGGCGGAGCCGCTGAGCCAGATGGGCGCAAATTTCAACGCGGATCCCGGAAACAATGGTTCCATCCTACGCATTCACCGGGACACGCGCTTTTCGAAGGACAAAGCGCCTTATCAGACCTATCTCCGCGTCATTTTCTGGCAAGGCTCGGGAAAGTCTAGGGAAAGTACGGGCCTGTTCTTCGGGTTGGATGCGGATGGGATTTTCATCGGTGGCGGCATGCACGGGTTCGGCCCCGAGCAGCTTTCACGCTACCGGGCAGCGCTTAACCAACCGGCCAAGGCAAGAGCCCTGGAAGCCGCGATCAACGATGTAAAGGCGGACGGCCACACCCTTGGCGAGCCGCATTTGAAGCGCGTCCCAAAGGACGTGCCAGTCGATCACCCTCATGCCGAACTTTTTAAATACAAAGGGTTACACGCTGGAATTCACACTACACTAGAACCGTGGCTGTATTCCCCTGCCGTGCTCGATCGGATCACGGCGCAGTTTCGAACGGTTCGGCCGCTGCAGGCCTGGCTGGCGGACGTGGTTACGCCTTAACGGCCTGCCCGGGCTGCCGGCAGTTTTGGCGGAATGATCCCCGCTTCCGGCAGCGGCACCCGGTCTGGCACGCTCGCTGGATCGATTTCCTGGTCCAACCGCGGGCGCGGTTCGTCTACGCACCCGACAACCCAGACATCGTAGATGGCGTGTTCCAGTGCCGACAAGGCCGGCGAGGAGCCAAACATCCAGCCGGAAAAGATTAAAGTCGCGCTGTCTTCGCCGGGCGGCAGGTCCGAGATTTCGAGAAACGCCGCAGTTTCCGGCGTTTCTTCAGGTGGGGTCACCCGACAAGCCCGCAGGGTCAGGCTGAGCGTGCCAAATTCCGCAACCGTGCCGACCTCGACCTCAAATTCGGAAACACGAGCCGTGATTTTGTCGAGCCCCTGCAGCACGGCAAAGCGCTGATCGACGGTCGGCTGCGCTGCCAACGCTGGCCCGCCGATCAGAAATACCGCAAGGGCAACCCAGGCAAACAACCGTCGGATCACGAGCCGTCGTTTTCGCTGCCCAAGCTCTGCAGGCTGAAAATGACCTGTCCCAGCAACTGTTCGATGCCCGGTGTCGATTGCGTGTATTCAAGCGAACCGCCCGGTTCGATCATGTCGAACGAACCACCGGGATTCAAGCTCAGGGTCTTTCCGCCCAACAGGCTGGCACTGGCAATAATGGCGACGGTGTCGTCGGGAATCTCGATCTGGTCATCGATGCTCATGATGACTTCGGCCCGATATGTCTGCGGATTGATCGCGATATCGACGACGCTACCGACCGCCACCCCTCCGACGGTGACATCGGTTCCGCGTTCCAAGCCGCTGATATCGCTGAACTCTGCTTTGATTTCGTACCCGCTGGCAGCGTTCAAATCCACCGTTTGATAGGCGAAGAACAGGAAAAGCCCGGCAACGGCGAGAACAACCGCCCCCAGAATTGTTTCGATAATGCTTCGGCTCATCCGGTCAATGCTCCCGCCTAAGAGGGCGTCCAAGGTTCATAATCGCCCGTGGCAGGGGCTCTTTCGCCGCCGCGCAGGATATGCCCCGGTGGCCGGTAGGCCTGGTCCGTTCCGGTGAAATTCGGAACATGTTCTTTGATCCAGGGCTTTTTCATTCCTTCATGCTGTTCGGGCAGCGCGTCGGTTTGGTGGTGCAGCCAGGCATGCCACAGCGGCGGGACGCGAGAGGGTTCGGATTCGCCGGCATAAACCACCCACCGCTTCTGACGCTGGCCATCGGTGGTTTTCTTCTGGCGATAATACTGGTTGCCCTGTTCGTCCTCACCGACGTTTTCGCCGCCATTCTTCCAGATTTGCAGCGACAGGTAGGCCCGTGCGCAAAATTCGTAAAAGTCGAAACTCATGGGTTCACATCCGGTCGCATTGCCGCTTGCCAGCTTTGGTGTGCTTCAACTAGGTCAAATTTGTGGTTACCGACAAGGAATATTCGGGCAAGCGCCAAGGATGTTTGAGCGGCGCCGGAAATTTCAAAAAGAATCGCCATCCTTGTCCGTCAACCCATATATTTCAGTTTCGAGAAGCATAGATACCATATATAGTGTTTGAGGTTTAATCGACAGCCTGCGTGGCGACTGGGGTGGCCGTGGTCCGTTGGTTAAACTTTCCAAATTTTGAACCAGTTTACGCCGAAACGATCATCTGGCAGGGCGCCGGATCAGGGGGAATTTTCGATGCGGATCGACCGACGATTTTCGCAGCTAGGACAAGATCCGTACGATTCCATCGTTTTTAGGCAGGCATCCAGCGAGATTCGCAATCCAGACGGCTCGATTGTCTTCTCGCTCGACGACATCGAAGTTCCCGACAATTTCAGCCAGGTTGCAACGGACATTCTGGCTCAGAAGTATTTTCGCAAGGCCGGCGTACCCACGATCCTGAAAGCGGTCGAGGAGAACACGGTCCCTGCCTGGCTGTGGCGGCATACGGCCGACAAGGATGCCCTGGCCGAGTTGCCGGAAGACGAGCGCTATGGCGGGGAGACCACCGCCAAACAAGTGTTCGACCGGCTGGCCGGCACCTGGACTTATTGGGGCTGGAAAGGCGGCTATTTCTCCAAAGAGGAAGATGCGCGGGCCTATTTCGACGAAATGCGCCTGATGCTGGCGCGGCAGATGGCCGCGCCAAACAGCCCGCAATGGTTCAACACCGGGCTTCACTGGGCCTATGGCATCGAGGGTTCGGCCCAGGGCCACTACTATGTCGACGAGGCGACGAGCCGGGTCCGCCGGTCGGAAAACGCCTACGAACGTCCCCAGCCCCATGCCTGTTTCATTCAGTCGATCAGCGATGATCTTGTGAATGATGGCGGCATCATGGATCTGTGGGTTCGCGAAGCCCGGCTGTTCAAATACGGCTCCGGCACCGGCACCAACTTCTCCGCCCTGCGCGCGGAAAACGAGCCACTCGCTGGAGGCGGCAAATCCTCAGGCTTGATGAGCTTCCTGAAGATTGGCGACCGTGCCGCCGGGGCCATCAAGTCAGGCGGCACAACCCGCCGTGCGGCCAAGATGGTCACCGTCGACGTCGACCACCCAGACATTGAGCAATATATCGACTGGAAAGTGATCGAGGAGCAGAAGGTCGCCGCCCTCGTAACAGGCTCCAAACTGCTCAACAAGCACCTGAAGGCCGTCATGGCGGCTTGCCAGGCCGACGGTGACAGTGCCTTCGATCCACGAGAAAACGAGGTGCTGCGGCGCGCCCTTCGCGCGGCCAAGGCCGCGATGATTCCCGAGTCCTACACGGCCCGCATCATCGAGCTGGCCAAACAGGGCTTCGCCGACATCGACATCCCGATCTATGACACCGATTGGGATTCCGAGGCCTATCGAACCGTCTCCGGCCAGAATTCGAACAATTCGGTCCGGCTGACCAACACCTTCCTGAAAGCGGTCGAGGAAGATGGCCATTGGCGGCTGACCCGCCGAACCGATGGCAAGGAAGCCAAGACCGTCCGGGCCCGCGATCTGTGGGATCGGATCGGCTCCGCCGCCTGGGCCTCAGCCGATCCGGGCGTTCAGTTCGATACGACCATCAACGAGTGGCACACCTGCCCGGCTGGCGGCCGGATCAACGCCTCGAACCCGTGTTCGGAATACATGTTCCTGGACGACACGGCGTGCAACCTGGCCTCTTTGAACCTGATGGCCTTCCGCTCGCCGACGGATAAGACATTTGATGTCCCGGGCTATGAGCATGCCTGCCGGCTGTGGACGCTGACGCTGGAATTGTCCGTCGCGATGGCCCAGTTCCCCTCTCCGCGCATTGCCCGCCTGTCTTACGACTACCGCACCCTGGGCTTGGGCTATGCCAATCTGGGCGGGCTGTTGATGGCCTCCGGCGTGGCGTATGACAGTACCGAGGCGCGCGCGATCTGTGCCGCCTTGAGCGCCATCATGACAGGCGTTGCCTATGCGACGTCCGCCGAACTGGCAGGCGAGCTAGGTGCCTTCCCCGCCTATCCCGATAATGCCGGCCCGATGCTGCGGGTGATGGAAAACCATCGCCGGGCCGCCTATGGCGCCGAAGGTGGGTATGACGAGTTGAGTATTCTGCCCGTTGCCCTGAAGGCAGAGGAATGCCCCGATCCGGCGTTGGTCGAGGCCGCGCACCGCGCTTGGGATCGAGCCGTCAAGCTGGGCAAGTCGCACGGCTACCGCAATGCCCAGGCCTCGGCGATCGCACCGACCGGCACCATCGGCTTGCTGATGGATTGCGACACCACCGGCATCGAACCCGATTTCGCACTGGTGAAGTTCAAAAAGCTGGCCGGGGGCGGCTACTTCAAGATCATCAACCAGGTGGTCCCCGAGGCACTCGAACATCTCGGCTACGACGAAGCCCAGATCGAGGAGATGATCCGTTATGCCGTCGGCAACGGAACCCTGACGGGGGCGTCGCACATCAACCCGGAATCCTTGCGTGAACGGGGCTTCACCGATGAGGCGCTGGACGCCGTCGAGGCCGCCCTGGGCGATGCGTTCGACATTAAGTTCGCCTTTAACCGCTGGACCTTGGGCGACGAGTTCTGCCGTGAAGGGCTGGGGCTGAGCGACGAGCAGCTGAACGATTTCTCGTTCGATTTCTTTGGCCATTTGGGCTTCAGCCCGGCCGAGGTCGAGGCTGCCAACACCTATGTCTGCGGCGCCATGACGTTGGAAGGCGCCCCGCACCTGTTGGATGAACACCTGCCGGTCTTCGACTGCGCCAACCCCTGCGGCCGGATCGGCAAGCGGTACCTGTCGGCGGAAAGCCACATTCGTATGATGGCGGCGGCACAGCCTTTCGTTTCGGGCGCGATCTCCAAGACGATCAACATGCCCAACCATGCCACCGTCCAGGACTGCATGAGCGCCTATCGGCTGTCCTGGCGGCTGGGGATCAAGGCCAACGCTCTCTATCGCGACGGCTCCAAACTGTCCCAGCCCCTGTCAGCCTCGCTGCTGTCCTCGGTCGAGGAGGATGAAGAGGAGGCGCTTGAGACCGTCGAAGCGATCGTGGAAGCCCCCGCCGCGCAAAAGGCCAGCCTGGCTTCCGAACAGATGGTGCAACGGGTCGTCGAGCGGGTGATCGAGATCGACCGGCCCGCCGGCCGCAAGCGCTTGCCCGACCGGCGAAAGGGTTACACTCAGAAAGCCGTGGTCGGCGGTCACAAGGTCTATCTGCGGACCGGCGAGTATGAAGACGGCAATCTGGGCGAGCTGTTCATCGACATGCACAAGGAAGGCGCCGCCTTCCGATCGCTGATGAACAATTTCGCCATCTCCGTCTCTATCGGCCTGCAATATGGCGTGCCGTTAGAGGAATATGTCGAGGCCTTCACCTTCACGCGGTTCGACCCCTCCGGCGTTGTCATTGGTAATGACGCGATCAAGATGTCGACCAGCATTCTGGACTACATCTTCCGCGAGCTGGCAATTTCCTATCTCGGCCGCAACGATCTGGCCCACGCCGTGCCCGAAGACCTCGCACCCGACGCCATCGGCAGCGGCGAACGCCAGGCAGAGCTGGCTCCAAGCCAGAGCAGCGCCGTCGAGGACGAAGCCGCGCGGCACATCGCCGAGAAAATCCAGAAGGTTGCGTCGACCGGCTATACCCGCGGAACGATGACGGCCCTGCGCGTTTTCGATGGCGGCCGTCAGCGGGTTGAGACCGATGCCGAGGCGGAAGCGGAAGCGGACATGCGCCGGCGCAAGGGTGGCGGCGCGTCAGCCGGCAGCCTGGCCCTTGATGGAGACAGCGACCTCTCCAGCCATGGCGGTTACCAGGACCCTCGTCCCCAGGATCCGAGGCTGGCGGAAATAGAAATCGCCAAGGCCAAAGGGTACGAGGGCGATCCCTGCCCCGATTGCGGCAACCTCACCTTGGTGCGAAACGGAACCTGCCTGAAATGCACCACTTGCGGCAGCACGACCGGGTGCAGCTGAGAGCTGCACCCGGCTCAATGCGGGGTCAGGTTGGGTTCTTACACGCGAACCTAAGCGGCCTTCAAAGCATCAAGGAATGACCTGACTTCAGACCGGAGATTTTCCGACTGCCGGGACAGGTCACCCGCCGCTGACAGGACTTGCGAGGCACCCGATCCCGTTTCGGCGGCAGCCTTGGTGACATCGCCAATGCTGGAGGTTATTTCCTGCGTCGCGTTGGAGACATCCTGGGCATTGCGGGAAATCTCGCCGGTCGCTTCATTCTGCTGAACGACGGCTGACGCGATGCCTTGGGCATTCTCGCCGATCTGGTCGATGATATTGCGGATCCCCTCGATGGCTTTGACCGTCTCGCCCGTGGCGGTTTGCATGCCCGAGATCTGTTGGGCGATTTCCTCGGTCGCCTTTGCCGTTTGATTGGCCAGCGATTTCACCTCGTTGGCCACGACCGCAAAGCCCTTACCTGCCTCCCCGGCGCGCGCCGCTTCGATCGTCGCATTGAGGGCCAGCAGATTGGTTTGCTCGGCGATGTCCTGGATCAGTCCCAACACATCGCCGATCTTGCGGGCGGCCTTATCGAGTCCCTCCGCCTTCTCTCCAACCCTGGAGGCCTCGTCAACGGCCTCATGGGTGATATGCGTGGACTGTTCGGCCTGACGGTTGATCTCACCGATGGAACTCGAGAGTTCCTCCGACGCTGTCGCGACCGTCTGGACGTTGCTCGCGGCACCATCCGCCGTCTGGGCTACGGCTTGGGACTGCGTGTTGGTCTGTTCAGCAGCGGCTGACAGACTTTCAGCCGTCGAATGAAGTTCAGTCGACGCCGCGGCAACTGATTCGAGCATCCCCGACGCACTTGCATCGAAAGACTGGCACAGATCTTCGATATGGGCCGCCCGCTCCGCGCGCCTTTGTGCTTCTTGGTGCTGTTCGGCCGCCAACCGATCCGCCTCTATCCGATTTTCCTTGAAAACCAGCAGAGCGCGAGAAATGGCGCCCAACTCCGTCTTGAGGTCCGCGCCACGTACGTCAATCTCCGTATCGCCATCGGCAAGCCTGCCAATGTTCGTCGTAATGTCACCCATCGGCTGGGTGATGCTGCGAAAAATCGCGATCCCAAGCAGGCTGGTGATGCACAACGCGACAACGGCAATGACCGCATCCAGCGAAAGGCTGGTGACGGCGGCGCCCGCATGGGTGTTCGCGATCTGCTTCAGCTCCTGATCGGCGCGGCTGGCAACCTGCATCAACAACTCGATCCGCTGGGTCGAGGCGTCGAACCATTGCCCGCCGGTAATCTGATCCAGGTCACCGCCTGAATAGCCACCCTCGATGGCGACGCCCCGCATATGTTCGACGGTTTCGATCGCGTCGCCGCGAACAGTCTGCTCGAAAAAGCTGACAAGCGGGGGCGAACCGCTTCGTCGAAAACGATCGATGTAGGCGTTCTGCTGCTCACCCATGGCAATGAAGCGCTGATGGACCGTTGGCTGAAAAGCGCCACTGGAAAATCCGTTGGCCCCCATCGCCCGCTCAATGCCCGCGCGCTCCTTGGCAAGCAGCAGATTGGTGTAGGCCAACAGCGAACCGGAAATCTCGCTATCGTCACTGAGATGCAGGACTTCAGACACCGTCTCAATGAAATGCCCGATAACGCCGGAATAAAAGCCGGCCATACCCTGCACACCCAAAGCAAGACTGCTGACACCGGCTCTTGTCTCATTGAGCATCGACAGGCCGTTAAGGGCAGCCTGCATTTCCGCCTCATACTTTGGGCCATGGCTGGCAATTTCAAATGTGAGCAGTGCCTGCTCGAAATCCTTCAGGATTTCGTCTGTCCGCTGATATTGCGCTTGCAGCCGCTGGGCGAACTCGCCGCCGCCACCTGCGCCAATGAAACCGGCTGACGCTCCCCGCTCCTTTTGGAGTTCGTGAACCAGATAGTTCACTTTCGCCGCGACATCGGCAAGTTCACGCAGCTCGTTCACGTTGGCTGCCGTGCTCGCCTGCTGATAGATCGACTTGCCGGCAAAACCGAGAAAGCAGAGCATCGGCAGCATCGCCAGCGCCATGATGCGCGCTCGGATACTTAGGCGATCGAGAGTCAGAAACATCGGACGGTCCTCAATGGTCGGGGTTGGTCAAAACCTCATGGTCACGCGACGCCGAACATGGCTCGCCAAAATGGGGAGGCGAGTCTTCAAGCGTTTAGCTAACCAATGGTTAACAAGCCCCGACAGAGGCCCTCGTTTATCTTGTCGCGCCAACTAAGTGGAACATCAATTACTTGAAATCCGCGCTTCTAATGATGAAATTTCAAAAATCTTGAAACGAGCGCCTAGAATTTCCGCAGATCAAGAGAGGGAATATTCTGTTTAAATTAGAATAGTTACGTTGCGCGCTAGACTGCTTTAAGCGAATTCAGGAAGGTACGCACTTCACTCCGCAAGGTCTCTGACTGAACCGAAAGCTCGCCCGCCGCATCCAAAACCTGCGATGCCCCTAACCCCGTTTCGGATGCGGCGTTCGTGACCTGCGTGATGCTGCTTGTGATCTCCTGGGTCGCGCCGGAGACATCTTGGGCGCTGCGCGAAATTTCGCCCGTGGCGTCATTTTGCTGAATGACGGCCGTTGCGATGCTCTGAGCGTTTTCACCGATCTGATCGATGATTGCGCGAATATCGCCAATGGCCGAGACCGTCTCGCTGGTCGCCGCCTGCATACCCGAAATCTGCTGGGCAATTTCCTCGGTTGCTTTTGCCGTCTGATTGGCCAGCGACTTGACCTCGCTGGCAACGACAGCGAACCCTTTGCCCGCCTCGCCGGCGCGCGCGGCTTCAATCGTTGCGTTGAGCGCCAGCAGATTGGTCTGTTCGGCGATATCTTGAATCAGACCGAGGACGTCGCCGATTTTGCGGGCAGCGGCGTCCAGACCCTCTGCCTTCTCGTTGACCTTCGCGGATTCGTCGATAGCCCGATGGGTGATGGACGTCGATTGCTCAGCCTGCCGGCTGATTTCGCCGATGGAACTGGACAGCTCCTCAGAAGCGGCCGCGACGGTTTGAACATTGGTCGAGGCATGCTCGGCGACGTTGGAGACGGCCTGCGTCTGGCTGCTTGTTTCTTCCGCCGCGCTGGACAGGCTTTCAGCAGTCGATCGCAGTTCCGTCGACGCCGAAGCAACGGATTCCAGCATCCGACTGGCCTTGGAATCGAAGCCCTCGCACAGTTCTTCGATCCGCTTGGCGCGCTCGGCTCGGGCATCGGACTCCGCTGCACGCTCTTCGGCCAACCGATCGGCTGCAATCCGGTTTTCCTTGAAGATGGTCAGCGCGCGCGCGATTTTCCCTAGTTCGGTTTTGGCGTTGGCACCTTTGATCTTGATGGTGGTCTCACCATCGGCGAGCCGGCCGATACTGGTTGTGATGTGATTGAGGGGGCCAGAGATACTCCGGACGATGAACACACTCAGTAAACCGGATATAGCCAGCAGCAGGACTGCGACGACCGCGTCGAAGATTAGAATTCCATTCGCGCTGGCGGCATGATCGGATGCCAGCGCCCGCAATTCGACATCGGCAATTCGGATGACCGACATCAACAATTCAATGCGCTTGGTCGAAGCATCGAACCAATCGGCGCCCGTTATATTGACATCAAGACGACCGGTATAACCGGCATCAATCGCCACCTTACGCATCCGTTCCAGATCGGCGATGACATCACCAGACAAGGTATCGTCGAACTCCGCAATCAGCTCGTCCGTCGCGTTGTGCTTGAACCGGTCTATGAAGGCGACCTGCTCTTGGCCCAATGCGATGAAACGCTGATGGACGGTGGGAACGAACTCACCCCGGGAAAAGCCGTTGGCGCCCATCGCACGTTCAATTCCCGCTCGTTCTTTGGCGAGCTGCAGATTGATGAAGGCCAGCAACGCGTTCGAAATCTCGTGGTCATCGCTGATATGCGCAATTTCCGTAACCGACTCGATGAAATGACCAATGGTCTTGGAATACTTTCCGGCCATGGTCGGCAGGTCCGTCGTTAGATCTTTGACGTGTGATCTGACGGTCGCCAAATCGTCCAGCCCGGCAAGAGCGGACTTAAACTCTTTCTCATATTTCGGTCCGTGAGCTTCGACATCGAAATCGGCGAGCGCAGTGGTTAAGTCGGCGATCGCTCCGTCCGTTTGGCTGTGTTGCGCCTCCAGCCGCTGCGCGAGGTTTCCGACGCCGCCCGCACCGATAAATCCAGCAGACGTGCCACGCTCTTTTTGGAGCTCGTTCACCAGTTCGTTGACATGAGTTGTGACGCCGATCAGCTCACGCAGCTCAATCACGTTAGAGGCGCGGCCCAGCTGTTGAACGATGGCGATACCGGCAAACGTCACAACGCCCAGCATCGGCACGATGGCCAAAAGCAGGATTCGAATTCGTATGCTAAAGCGGTCTAAGACACCCGTCATGACGCAGCCCGGTTCCGAAAGAGGAAAGAAATGCCGAACGGAACACTTAGTTACGCGACGGCGGCCCTAATCGAGTTTCTCTTTACGTGCCAGTTGCTTAAACATGCTTAACGAAAGAGTGTTTTGACTAGACGAAATTTCGACAAAACGTCGACCCAATTTATCTCGGTAAAGTAGAAAGCATGTCGAGATTTTCCGCTACTTGGTGTTTCAACTCGCCCCACTTAATAGAGCTTATGACACATTTGATGTCTGCATCGCCGTCTCACCGAACCCGCGCCGGTTGACAATACGTCGATCCGACTTGGCAAGCTGATGCCCTATCTGTAGGCCTGTGTGAGAGCAAAATTTTTGAATGAAGGTTTCTGGATATGCGGATTTTGACGGTTCTACTCGCCATCGTTGTCCTTACGCCGGCAGCGTGGGCTCAGCCTTTGACTGACCAATCAATTGAACAATGGGCCGGCAGTTACAGCGCTTTGATGGATTGGTCAGAGGAAAACGCGGTAGAACCCGATGTCGAACCAGGACCGCAGATGTTTCGCAGGTCCATGGAATACATGCAGCCGCGGCCCGAGTTTCCCCAGATCAGCTCTCTTCTCGCCGGCCACGGTTTTTCCGATCCGATGGCATGGGCCGATTTGAGCGATCGGATTTTCAATGCCTACAATGCCGAGCACATGGCCCAGGCAAACACGGCGTTGGCAGAGGTTCAGCCGCAAATCCAGCAGGCGCTGCAGGCAGTCCTCGACAACCCAAATCTCACGCAAGCCCAAAAGGATGAGGTATTGAAATCCATGGGCGAGTTTCCCGTAACTGGTCAGAAACCCCTCCCCGAAGTCGATCCCGCCGATGTCGCGGCCGTTCAGCGCAACCGGCCCGTCATTGACGCCGCGTTGGGCTTTGGCGGACCCACGGACACTCAGTAGCGTTCGCAGCGGCGAAGACGCTAGGTGACCTCGCAACAAATCATTCTGTTCTCAATTCTCGGGACCTTGTTCGCCCTGCTGATCTGGGGACGTTGGCGCTATGACATGGTCGCATTCGCGGCCTTGGTGGCGGCGCTTTTGTTCGGGGTTGTCCCGGTAGACCAGGCATTCTCAGGCTTCGGTCATCCGGCGACCGTTGTTATCGCGCTCGTCCTTATCATTAGCCGGGGACTGTCCAATTCCGGTGTTGTCGAATGGGTAGCCGCCCGGTTCGTCGACGCGGGACGCGCCTTGTTCGCCCATATCGGCATTATGTCCGCGGTTGCAGCGGCACTATCTGCCGTCATGAACAACGTTGCGGCACTTGCCTTGCTCATGCCCGTGGATCTTGAGGCCGCTGCCAAGGCAAAACGCAGCCCTGCCCTGACACTGATGCCGATTTCGTTCGCTTCAATCCTGGGCGGGTTGGTGACGCTGATCGGCACGCCGCCCAACATCATCATCGCCAGTTTTCGCGAAACCGCGCTGGGCGAACCCTATCAGATGTTCGATTTCGCACCGGTGGGGTTGGTTTGCGCCGCAGCGGGCGTGCTGTTTGTCGCCCTGATCGGCTGGCGCCTCATTCCACGCGCTCGAACCGAAGTCGACACAGGAAAGGAGCTGTTCGACCTGGGCGATTATGTGGCTGAACTGAAGGTCGGCGATGCCTCGAAGGCCATCGATCAGATGCTCGCCGATCTGATCAAAGACAGCGAGGTGGTGGCCCTATCGACGCTGCGCGCGGGGATGCGGATTGACGCAAATACACGCGGCATACCCATGGCGGCAGGCGATGTGCTGGTCGTCCAGGGCGGTCCGGAGGCGATTGAAAGATTCGCCGGTAACCATGGATTGGACTACGTCGATACCGACCAGGGTCCGGGCGCTCTGGAATCGGCTGACCTCGAGATGCGCGAAGCGGTCGTCCCCCACGGATCACAGATCGAGGGGCGATCAGCCCTCGGCATGGGCCTGTTGCGGTTCAATCAGGTAAACCTGCTGGGCGTTTCCCGGCGCGGCGTCCGCTTTCGCGATCGGGTCAGAGCCCTGACGATCCAAGCCGGCGATGTGCTGCTTATGCTGGGCTCACCGGATGCGCTTGATGGTGCCATTCGGCGTACCGGCGTCCTGCCTTTGGCCCAGCGCGGGTTGCAGGTGATGCAGCGCCAGAAAGCGGGGCTGGCCGTCGGTATTTTCGCCCTTGGCATCCTGCTGGCCAGCTTCGGGTTTCTCTATCTCGCGGTGGCCCTGGCCGCTGTGGTTCTGGCCTATGCTGCGTTTAACATCGTGCCGTTGCGAGAGGTCTACGACTCGATCGAATGGCCGGTCATCGTGCTTTTGGGCTCGCTCATCCCGATTGGTCAGGCCCTGGAAACCAGCGGCGGAACGACACTGATCGCCAGCGGCCTGCTGACCCTGACCGAGGGGTATTCCGCGCCAATCGTCCTGCTGCTGTTCATGGTGGTGACCATGACGTTGTCTGATGTTATGAACAACACGGCCACCGCGCTCATCGCGGCTCCCATCGCGATCAACATTGCCGACCGCCTTGGCGTTAATCCCGACCCCTTCCTGATGGCGGTCGCCGTGGCGGCATCCTGCGCCTTCCTCACCCCGATTGGCCACAAGAACAATACGCTGATCATGGGCCCCGGCGGATACCGGTTTGGCGACTATTGGCGGATGGGTCTGCCGCTCGAAATCGTCGTCATCGCGGTCGCGGTACCAACGATTCTCTACGTCTGGCCGTTATAGGGGCTTGGCAAACCGCTTGGGCTCGTTGGTCGCCGGATCAATCAGCGGTTCCGGCGTGAATTGGCAGATGTAGGCACGCCGCCGGCGGTCCGTTGTGTTTGCCCCGGATCGGTGCAGCGTCGTGGATGAAAAGGCTGCCACCGTACCGGCCGGTCCCATGATCTGAATGCCCGGATCCTGTCCGTCATACCCGACCATTTCCTTGCCCTGTTCATCCCACTTGTGGGGAACCAGGTTTTCATCCTCATCAAGGTTCCGGGGCAGAACGCTGACGCAGCCATTGGCTTCGTTCACATCATCCAGAGCGATCCACACGGTCACATAGGGGCGGTGGTCGAACCCGACATAGGCCCCGTCCTGATGCCAGGCAAAACTGGCGCCCGTCTTGCTGCCCTTGACCACGAACTGCTCGTTGAACAGGTGGGGTGTGGGTCCGATCAGGGCCGAGGTAATCTCGCGCATCTTGTCGGAAAACAAGAAGCCGGACACGGCCGGAAATTCGGCATGCCGATGCCGCAGGAAACGTCTGTCCTCGCCCCTGCCGATATTGTGGAGGCCTTCGCCCCCATCTTGCGGCTTTTCATCCAACAACTCTTCAGCGGCCGATTGCAGACCGGCAAGCTCTTCGGGCGACAGCGCGTTCTGCATGACGCAATAACCGCGTTCCCGATAGTCGCGTAAAAGCTCTGTTGTATCCATGACACCCACCAGATTGCATATCCGGCGAAACTATCACCTGGAAACCCTACAATCCTTGCAATTCGGGATAATGACTTTGCATATTCGAGCAAATGAACGAACCTGATCGCTATCTACCGCTCGGTTCACCTGGCGCATGCTGGCAACGATCTGAACGCCGATTTCGCGCCACGACCCCGCGCCAGCACCACGAGATCGTCGTGCTGCATGTCCTGTCCGGATCCATGCGCTACATGATCGACGACAAGATCCTGGCTGTCGGGCCTCGGACGCTGCTGTGGGCTTTCAGCGACCAGTCGCACATGCTGCTTTCAGAGACGGCGGATTTCGACATGTGGGTGTTTGTCTTCGCCCGGGATACGCTTCTGCCTCCTCCCCACTGTCCGCCCCCCTTGGCCAAAGATGCTGCTTCGAAGACTGGGGCCTTCATGGTCAGCCCGGCGGTGCATGAGGAACTCAACCAGGTCGCCAAGGGTATTCGGAACAAATCCGACGATTTGACGCGTTCGGTTGGTCTGCGATGGTGGGTTACGCGGGCATGGGAATCCTGTGTTCGGTCGAACGCCGCCGATGGTCATCGCAGCCACCCGGCGGTCCAGCGCGCCGTCCAATGCCTGCAGGATCATCCCGACTTGTCCCTTGCCGAAATCGCCGACCGGGCCGGATTGAGCAAGTCTCACCTTAATCGGCTGTTTCGACGGGAAGTTGGGCAACCGCTCGGCGCCCACCGCACCCATTGCCGACTGGTGGCGGTCGATCGAGCCATGGCTAAGGCGTCGCAGCCCAACCTGTTAAGGGCCGCTCACGATGCCGGTTTCGGCAGCTATAGCCAGTTCTATCGCTGCTTTTTGGATCTGCGCGCGATCAACCCTCGTACCTACTACGCCAGCCCGGCAAACTCGCAATTGAGTGAAGGCGTTTGAGATTGTAGCGGGCCCTCCAGCCCTGCTAATTTGAGCCGATCCAAACAGCATTAGCGTAGGAGTCCCTTGGAATGGCTGGAACCATCGACAGCCGCCTGGCAGAGCTCGGCATCACCCTGCCCAACGCAGCCGCACCGGCCGCAAATTATGTGCCCGCCGTTCAATCAGGCTCGATGCTTTATATCTCCGGCCAACTGCCCATGGTCGACGGCAAACCAAGCCATATCGGCCAGCTCGGCGCAGAGATCGCCACGGAGGACGGCGCTGTTTGCGCTCGAAACTGTGCGATCAACATCATTGCCCAGGCCAAACAGGCCCTCGGTGATCTCGATCGGGTTACACGGGTCGTCAAGCTGGTTGGCTTCGTGAATTCGGCTCCCGGCTATACCGACCAGCCGAAAGTCGTGAACGGTGCCTCCGATCTGATCGTCGAGGTGTTTGGCGATGCCGGCCGGCACGCCCGCTCTGCCGTTGGGGTTTCCGAGTTGCCATTCGGCGTTGCAGTCGAAATCGAAGCGATCTTGGAGGTGGCATAGCCCGCCATGCCCGATGGCGAACAGCAGGCAATCATCGCTGTCCATGACCGGATCGACGCCATCCCGGCTGAGGACTGGGATGCTTGCGCCGGTTCAGACAACCCGTTCGTCTGCCACGCCTTTCTGTCCGCCCTTGAAGACTCGGACTCGGTTTCGGCCCGCAAGGGCTGGCTGCCCCAGCATCTGTCGCTGACCCTCGATGACCGGATCATCGGCTGTGTGCCGATGTATCTGAAGGGGCATTCCTACGGCGAGTACGTCTTCGACCATGGCTGGGCCCACGCCTATGAGCAGGCCGGCGGCCGCTATTACCCAAAGCTTCAGGTGTCGGTACCGTTCACGCCCGTCACGGGTCCGAGACTGCTGGTCCGGGAAGGAGAGCAGCGAACCGACGTCGCCGCCCTGCTGCTGACAGGCCTGTCCCAGGTGGCCGAACGTCACGGCGTCGCATCGCTTCATGTCACCTTTCCGCTTGAATGGGAATGGCAGGCCATGGGCGCCGCGGGCTGGCTGCAAAGAACCGGTCAGCAATATCACTGGGAAAATGACGGCTATGAGAGCTTCGATGACTTCTTGGCCGCGCTAAGCTCGCGCAAGCGCAAGGCCATCAAGAAGGAACGCCGCCAGGCCTTGGAGTCCGGCGTCAAACTGGAGATCGTCTCCGGCGATGACCTAAAGCCATTCCATTGGGATGCCTTCTACCGCTTCTATCAAAACACTTCCGACCGCAAATGGGGCGAGGCCTATCTGACCCGCGAGTTTTTCGACCTGTTGGGCGAGCGGCTGGCCGACCAAGTTGCCCTGGTCTTCGGCACCCTGGACGATCAGCCTATCTGCGGTGCGCTGAACCTGGTCGGCGGGGAAACGATCTATGGCCGCAACTGGGGCTGCGATGCCCATTTCCGGTTCCTGCACTTCGAGGCCTGTTACTACCAAGCCATCGACTACGCCATCGCCCACGGCCTGAAGCGGGTCGAGGCCGGTGCTCAGGGCCAGCACAAGGTTCAGCGCGGCTATCTGCCGACCAAGACCTACTCCGCCCACCTGATCCGCGATCCGGCGCTGCGACGGGCCGTGGACGAGTTCCTCAACCAGGAACGTCAGATGGTCGATTGGGAGATTTCAGCCATCGAAGAACAGGCCAGCCCCTTCAAGAAAGCGGACTGTTCTGCCTCGGCGTCAGACAAATCAGCGAAAAAATGATCGCGGCCGGCACGATCACTGTTGCCGCATAGAGCGCGTAACCCACGAAGGTGCGAATTGAGTCCGCAAGCCAGGGCCCAAGGCTGTCATGCCCCATCGCCCCGATCGTGAAGATGATCAGCAGATAGTGCCCCAGCGCCAACAGGCTGGCGATCTGCACGAACCGCAAGACCAGGGCCCCCCGGCTGGCAAACCTCCCCCTGCCCAGAAGCAAAATCGCGAACAGCCACCCTAGCGCTTCGGGAAACAAGGCGATCATCAGGGCCGTTCGGATCTCAGTCGCCAAGGGTCCCCCAAACTGCCAGCCAGTATGGACCAAGCCGCCAATGACGTGTCCTACGCCAAGGCCAATGAACAGCCCAACGGTTCCGACAAGCCAATAGGGTTGCCGCGCTTGAAAAGGCACTGGAGAATCGGGCTCTATGGTCATGCTCCTACCCTAGCGCGTTGAGGACATCGTGACATGACCTGGGAAATCTGGATTGCCTATGTGATCGCCTGCACCATTCTGCTTGCGGTGCCCGGACCGACGATCATGTTGGTGATCACCCACGCCCTGACCCGCGGCCGGCGGACAGGTTTCTACACCGTGCCCGGCGTCATCCTGGGCGATACGGCCGCCTTGATCCTCTCCCTAGCCGGACTGGGTGCCATTCTGAGCCTCTCGGCCAACCTTTTCACAGCCGTGAAGCTGATCGGTGCCGCCTACCTGATCTATCTCGGGGTGCAGATGTGGCGAAGCGCCTCCGATCCCCTGCCCGCCGTCGATCGTCAAGACAAGCCGATCATCGATGGCAAGACCGGCTGGCGCTTGGGCTTGCACGCCTTTGCGGTCACGACGTTGAACCCCAAGGGGATCGTGTTCTTCATCGCTTTCCTGCCGCAATTCATCGTGACCAGCGCCCCGGTCGCACCGCAGCTAGTTCTGCTGGGCACCACCTTCGTCGTGCTGGGAGGGATCAATGCAGCGGTCTACGCAGTCCTGGCCGGCAGCCTGAACAAGTGGCTGCGCCGTCCCCGCTGGATGAGGGCCGTCAACCGGATCGGCGGAGGTTTCTTGATCGGCGCCGGCGTCACGATGGCCGCCATGCGCCGTTCGGCCTAGCGAAAAGGTTTGCTCGAACGGCCTATTCGACGAGTTCGGGCACCTTGTTCTTGGTGCCCCCGCCACGGCGGCGCTTCGGCGGTTTGCCCGATTTGGTCTCTTTGGGATCGGGATAGTCGAAACTGATCTCGCCATCCGTCACACCAACGCGCACCACCCCGCCCTTGGCCAACTTGCCGAACAGCAGCTCTGAGGCCAGCGGCTTCTTGATGTGCTCCTGAATAATCCGGGCCAACGGCCGTGCGCCGAATTGCTGGTCATAGCCCTTGCTGGCCAGCCATTCGCGCGCCTCATCGGTCAGCTCGATCACGACGTTGCGGTCGGCCAGCTGCGTCTCAAGCTGCATGACGAACTTGTCGACCACCATCGAGACGATCTCGGGCGTCAGATGGGCAAAGCCAATCACCGCATCCAACCGGTTGCGGAACTCGGGGGTGAACAGCCGTTCGATCTCCTCTTGATCCTCGCCGGACCGGTCGTTGCGCTCGAACCCGATGGCCGCCTTGGAGATCTGCGCCGCGCCCGCATTGGTCGTCATGATCAGGATGACGTTGCGGAAATCGACGCTCTTGCCGTTGTGGTCGGTCAGTTTGCCGTAGTCCATCACCTGCAACAGCACGTTGAAGATGTCCGGATGGGCCTTCTCGATTTCATCGAGCAGCACGACGCAGTGGGGGTGTTGATCGACCGCATCGGTCAACATGCCGCCCTGGTCGAACCCGACATAGCCGGGCGGCGCGCCGATAAGCCGACTGATCGAATGACGCTCCATATATTCGGACATGTCGAACCGAACCAGCTCGACCCCCAACGTCATCGCCAATTGCCGGGCGACCTCGGTCTTGCCGACACCGGTCGGGCCGGAGAACAGATAACAGCCGATCGGCTTGTCCGGTTCGCGCAGCCCTGCCCGCGACAACGTGATCGAACCCGACAACGCATCGATGGCCTTGTCCTGGCCGAAGACTAGGGTCTTCAGATCACGCTCAAGATTCTTCAGCGTATCTGTATCGTCCCGGCTGACCGTTTTGGGCGGAATGCGGGCGATCTTGGACACCACCGCCTCGACATCCTTGACGCCGATCTTCTTCTTACGGCGCGCCGGCGGCAGCAGCATCTGGGCCGCACCCACCTCGTCGATCACATCGATGGCCTTGTCCGGCAACTTCCGGTCGTTGATGTACCGGGCGGCAAGTTCCACCGCCGACCGCAGCGCCTCGGCTGAATAGCTGACGCTGTGATGTTTCTCGTAGTAGGGCTTCAGCCCCTTGAGAATCTTGACCGCATCCTCGACCGACGGTTCGTTGACGTCGATCTTCTGGAAGCGCCGGACCAGCGCCCGGTCTTTCTCGAAATAGTTGCGGTATTCCTTGTAGGTCGTCGAACCGATGCAGCGCAGCGACCCCGCCGCAAGCGCGGGCTTCAACAGGTTCGAGGCATCCATCGCACCGCCGGACGTGGCACCGGCGCCGATGACGGTATGGATTTCATCGATGAACAGGATCGCCCCTTCGAGGTTCTCCAGCTCTTTCATCACCGCCTTAATGCGCTCTTCGAAGTCGCCCCGATAGCGGGTTCCGGCCAACAGCGCCCCCATGTCGAGCGCGAAGATCGTGCAACCGTTCAGAACTTCCGGCACATCGCCATCCACGATGCGCTTGGCCAGCCCTTCTGCGATCGCCGTCTTGCCGACCCCGGGTTCGCCGACATACAGCGGATTGTTCTTTGCCCGGCGGCACAGGATTTGGATGGTCCGGTCGACCTCGTCACCCCGGCCGATCAGCGGATCGATTTTGCCCTGGGTCGCCTTCTCGTTCAGATCGACGCAATAGGCCTGCAGGGCCTCGTTGCCCTTTTTGACGACCTTGTCTTCCTTGGCATCCTCATCGGTGCCGGACACCGATGGCCCACTGCGCGACTGGGCGGTTTTCGCAATACCGTGGGAGATGTAGTTGACCGCATCGAACCGAGTCATGTCCTGCTCTTGCAGGAAATACACGGCGTGGCTCTCCCGTTCGGAAAACAAGGCGGCCAGCACGTTGGCGCCCGTCACTTCCTCGCGGCCGGACGATTGCACATGGATGGCGGCGCGCTGAAGCACGCGCTGGAAGCTGGCAGTCGGCTTGGCGTCGTCCGTCACGGAGGTGATGAGGTTCGCCAGCTCCTCGTCCAAATACTGGGTCAGTTCCTCGTTGAGGCGCTTGATATCGACGCTGCAGGCCCGCATCACGGCCAACGCGTCCTGGTCTTCGATCAGGGCTTTGAGCAAATGCTCCAGCGTGGCGTACTCATGCCGGTAATCGTTGGCGATCGCCAAAGCCCGGTGCAGCGTTTGCTCAAGATTGCGCGACAGCATCTAGGCCCCCTTCCCGGCCACAACGTCAGCGGAATGTGATGCCAAATGGTAAAGAGCGTCCGTTCGATATGCCATGATCGAGCCGCTATTCCTTCTCCATGATACACTGAAGCGGATGTTGGTGACGCCGGGCGAAATCCATCACCTGGGTAACCTTCGTCTCCGCGATCTCATAGGTAAAGACCCCGCACACGCCCACACCTCGTTTGTGGACATGCAGCATGATCTGCGTGGCCTCTTCACGGCTCTTATTGAAAAACTGTTCCAGGACGTGAACGACAAACTCCATCGGCGTGTAGTCGTCGTTCAGCATCAAGACCTTGTACATCGAAGGCTTTTTGGTCTTGGGGCGGGTTTTGACGATTACGCCAGTCGACGGGTCGTCCCTGCCATTGTCGTTGCCCCTCAGATCGCCATCATCGTCCCCGGCGCCCGTTGCATTAGCGGTCGGGTTTCTTGGCGATGGGATTACAACCGCCGCAGGCCAGCGCCCGGCGGTCCATTTCATTGCGTCGGTCGACATAGTTTTGATGATGCTGATGAACTCTCTCGGCATCAATATGAGATCGCACCCGTCCTTCGTGAACCCCAATGATGAACGTTATCGCCCAATCGTTACGGGGTCGTATGTTCTGATCGATGGCGCAATCCAGGGGCAGCGTCGATTTTTGCAAGCCAAAACCCACTGCCTGCTCTCGCGGTTGCGACCTTCAGGATCTTATCAGACCGGCACCATGTGGCCAGGATTAGGCAGCGCGAAACAACAAAAAAGCCGCCGGTAGGCCCGGCGGCTTTTTCGTCAGCGTTCGGAAATTCAAAGCCCTAGCTGATCCAGAGCTTCGAATTTGTTCCGGAACGGCGCCCGATTAGGCAGCCTTGCCGAGCTTTTCGACCGTGGTCTTGAAGCGGGCGGCGATCGGCGCACCGGCTTCGTTGGCCAGGTTGATGCCCAGCTCGGACAGCTTATTGCCTTCGGCGACATAAGCTTCATAGGCCGACTTGGCGTAGTTCGACTGAAGGTCGACGGCTTCACGGACGCTCTTGGCGGCCATGATGGACTTGGTGGCCGACACGTTGTCTTCCGCGGTCTTCTTCAGGAAATCGAACCAGGTCTTCGAGAAGGTTTCGACACCCTTGCCCCAAGCGGTGGACGATGCGACGAACGCATCCATGTTGTCCTTGTTGAACTGGGCGGCGTCTTCAAAGCTTTCGAAGAACTTCTTGCCGTAAACGTCAAACTGATCATTCATCATGCTGTATGCCTTTTCATAGTTGCCCGACACGGCTTCCTGGGAGGCCTTGACGGCGGTCTCGACTGTTTCCTGTGCCGTTTCGATGGTCTGCTCCACGGCCTTGGCCGGCTTGGCGCCGGCGGACTTGCGTCTGGTGGTCATTGTTCAGTTCCTCAGCAAAGCGGATTTTCCCCGGTGCGGGGCAGCTTTTGAAATCAACCAAGCCAAGAAAATGCTGCACTGCACACAGCGCGTATCTAGGTCGACCTCCTGACATCGTCAAGCGCTTTTTGTGCACTGCACAAAAAAAATCTTAACCATATTCGATTCGTGCCATTGCCCATGCTGGGACCACGTGAGAGCATCGGTGTTTGGGCCCATGCAGGCTTGGAAGAACAGGGACTGACGACGCGTGACCTACTGTCTGGGAATTAGAACAAAAGACGGATTGATTGCCGTCGCCGACGGCCGGGTGACCAGCGGCAGTCAGATGGCAACGGCGCGCAAACTCACATTCGCCGGAGGTGACCCGCACCGCTTCTGCATCATGACCTCCGGATTGCGCAGCGTGCGGGACAAAACGATCGCCTATTTGCGCCAAGACCATGATCTGCACTCTCCAGACAGTTTCCCCTCCCTGCTCGACGCGGTGAACGCCTTCACCAGCTGCCTGCGGCGGGTCGCCAAGGAAGACGGTGAGGCGCTGCTGGCGGGCGACCTGACCTTCAATCTGCACGCGATCATCGGCGGCCAGCTGCGCGAAGATCCCGAACCGTCGATGTTCCTGATCTATCCCGAAGGAAACTGGATTCAGATCGACCGCCGCACGCCCTATCTGACCATTGGCTCGACGTCCTATGGCAAGCCGATCCTCGACCGAGCTCTCAGCTTCAACACGGAAATGCGCCATGCGCTAAAGCTGGCTTATCTGGCTTTTGACAGCACACGCTTCAGTTCGACGGATGTCGGTTATCCGCTCGACATGGCAACGTTTGCGACGGAAACCCGAACCTGGCGTGAATCGCAGTTTCAACAGGACGATTTGATCGACCAGCGGCGCTGGTGGAACGAGCACATTAAGGAACTGGCCGAATCCATGCCTGATGGGCCATGGGTCGATCGCCTGATCCAGTCTGCCACTGACAAGGTCAGCCCCATTCGCGACCCCCGGCGCTGAGCGTGATGTCATACCCGCGTGCCCGGCCATGACGTCCGAACAGGCGACCGAGCCATCCATAACCATCGGATTGTTGCTTTTCCCCGGGCTGACGCAGCTTGATCTGACGGGCCCGCTGGAGGTGTTTGCCCGTATCCCTGGGGCCCGGATCTACCTCGTTGCAAAATCCATGGCACCGATCGCGGATGATCACGGCCTTCTGCGCCTGCGTCCGACCGCCACCTTCCATAATTGTCCCGTTTTAGATCTTCTGTTCGTGCCCGGCGGTCCCGGCCAGATTGCTGTGATGGATGACGCCGCAACCATTGATTTTGTCCATTTGGCGGGGAGCAAAGCGAAGATGGTGACATCGGTATGTTCCGGCTCCCTCCTCCTGGCCGCTGCGGGATTGCTACACGGCCGCCGGGCGACCTGTCATTGGTCGTCCATCGACCAGTTGTCGATTTTGGGGGCCATTCCGATCAACCAGCGGGTTGTCGTCGATCGAGACAGAATCACCGGAGCGGGCGTCAGCGCGGGCATCGATTTGGCCTTAACCGTCATCGCCGAGCTGTTTGGCGGCACCTTGGCGGAAGAAATCCAACTTTCGATCGAGTATGACCCCGAACCACCTGCCCGGTCCGGTTCGCCGAAAACCGCCTCGCCGGACATCCTTGCTAAGGTACGCGCAAGGTCCATCGACATGCTCAGTCATCGGCGCGATGCGACTCGCCGGGCCAAGAGCAGGCTGAAGCGCTATCTTTGAGGCTTAGTCGTGGAATTAAATCGCACGTCCTACCCGTCCCCTGTTTCACATCAGCGGGTGTTTTTCTCACATCTTCATAACTTTGCGAGTGTTTCTTTCACTTATTGTTTACATCGGTCTAGGACTATGATTCTGTTGGCCGGTCGGGTGCTGTGCGCCCGAAACGCGCCCCTTCGCCGCCCACTAACCGACCGCGAGCCGCCCGTGCCCACCAAACCGGAACAGCGCGCAGCTAAGGTAATCGCCGACCTAAGCAGGTCGTGGCGAAGGACGACGAGAGTTGCCGCCGTTTGGGCGTTGGCAGTTTGTCTGATCTTATCGGGCCTGATGGTCTCTGGACCGGCGGCGGCCAATCCGAAATATGCCGGCATGGTCATCGACGCCACTTCGGGCGAGGTGCTCTATTCCAGTCGGGCCGACAAACGGCTTTATCCTGCGTCACTCACCAAGATGATGACGCTCTATCTGACCTTCCGCGCAGTGTCCGACGGACGGCTCTCACTGAACTCCACGATCAAGATCTCGCGCAATGCGGCTAACGAGCCCCCCTCGCGCATAGGCTTTCGCGTGGGAGACAGGATCAAGGTGGAACAGGCGATCTACGCCTTGGTCACCAAGTCAGCCAACGACGTTGCGACGGCCTTGGGCGAGCGGCTGGGCGGGAGCGAAAAGGGCTTTGCGCAAAAGGCCAACGAAATGGCGCGCCAACTTGGCATGCGAAACACCACATTTCGCAACGCCCATGGCTTGCCGAATCGCGAGCAAAAAAGCACGGCACGGGATATGGCCAAACTCGGCCAGGCGTTGATCCGCGACTTCCCGCAGTATTACCACTACTTCTCGACCCAGCGCTGGACTTTCCGGGGAACGACCTACCGGTCTCACAACAAGCTGATGGCCAAATATCCGGGGATGGACGGGCTGAAGACCGGCTACATCCGGGCGGCCGGGTATAATCTGGTGGCCTCGGCCAAGCGCGGCGAGTTGCGCCTGATCGGCGTGGTGTTCGGCGGCCGTTCGTCTGCCCGCCGTAACAATCATATGGCCGACATTTTGGACCGCGCCTTTACCAGCGAACGCGGCCAGTACCTCATTTCCCAGGGCAGTGCCCCCAACGTTCCATTGCCCAGCAAGCGCCCGGATCTCGACGTTCTCGTTGCGGGCAGATCCGGCGACAGCGGCGGGCTGGCTTTCTCAGGCCATGGACAGGCTCATGCCGCTCTCGGGTTGGCCACGGTCGGCAACGGACAACTGGCCGGTTTGGGCACGCCCGTGCCCAGTACGCCGCCCGCCGAAGCCCAGGCAATCACACTGCTAGGCGCGCCGGTTGCGCCGGGTCGTCCCGATAGGCCGATTTTTGTCAGCGATGGGCCAATCCCTGAACCCGTATTCGGCCTGCCATTACCCCAGGCCCGGCCTCGGTTAGGAACGGACACGCAAATTGTGACGGTTCCGCCCACCGGCGCGACGACAATCGCGCCACCGGTCGCCGCGGCAACGAACTCCCCCAGCAGCATTGGGGATTTGCTGGCAATGACCGCTTTCTCGGGCACGAGTATCGGTCAGGATGACGGTTCGACTTGGTCCGTCCAGCTAGGGGCGTTTTCCCGGCCCGACGATGCAGAGCGCATTTTGCTGATTGCCAAGAACCACCTGGAAAACGTTACGGTCGCCCGCCCGAACCTCAAAAACGCGCAACGGCTTCTGATGCCCTATAGCAATGATGCCGAACGCCTCTATCGGGCGCGACTGACCGGCTTGGACGAACGGGATGCGACAAACGCCTGCGCGCTGTTGGCAGGCATTTCTCTCGACTGCATCATCGTTCCGCCGGTTTCGATCAGCGGCTAATCAAACGTCGGAATTTGGGGCGTTTTGCAAGGGGCTCGGCCTTGGGACCGAGCCCACGGGCAGGCGTTCAACTAATGGTGCCCGCCGACCGTAAAGTCAGGTGCGGGCAGGCCACTAGCACCTAGCTGTTCGACAATCTGGGCTTTCAGCCTCTCCAGACCATCCTCGCTGGTGCTTTCCGCCCGCGTGACCAGGACGTCCTGGGTGTTCGAGGCCCGCAACAACCACCACCCATCGGCTGTTTTGACGCGAACGCCGTCGATGTCCGTGACCTCGGCATCGGTTGCCGAAAGGCGCTGTTTGATTTCCTCGGGCACTTTGAACTTGCGGGCCTCATCGACCTGAAACCGGACTTCGGGCGTGTTGAACACCGCCGGCAGGGCTTGGCGCATTGAGGAGAGTTTTTCCCCGAATTTGGCGACCAGGCTGACCAGGCGCACGCCACAATACAACGCATCGTCATAGCCGTAATACTTATCGGCAAAGAAGATGTGGCCGGACATTTCACCAGCCATGGGCGAGCCGATTTCCGCCATCTTCGCCTTGATCAGCGAATGGCCGGTTTTCCACATCAGCGGATTGCCGCCCAACCGACCGATTTCATCGAACAGCGTCTGGCTGGCCTTTACGTCGGCAATGATCGTCGCACCAGGTCGGTCGGCCAGCACATCGCGGGAATAGATCGCGATCAGCTGGTCACCGAACAGCATCGTCCCCGTTTCGTCCACAGCACCGATCCGGTCGCCATCGCCATCGAAACCGATGCCAAGGTCGGCGCCTTGTTCGATCACGGCCTTCTGCAAGTCGACCATGTTGGCCGCCACCGTCGGGTCCGGGTGGTGGTTGGGGAAATTGCCGTCAATGTCCGCGAACAAAAGCGTATGTTCGCCGGGCAGGCGCTCGACCATCCGCTTCAACATATCGCCTGCGGCGCCATTGCCGGCGTCCCAAACGACCTTTAGGCCTTTCGTGGCCTCGTACGCGTTGGCCAGAATGTCGATATAGGCATCGCCGACATCCACCTGGCTATCGCTGCCCTGTCCTGTTTCGAAATCACCGGCTTCCGCGAGGCGCCCGATTTCCTGAATCTGCTCGCCGTAAACCGGGCCGGCATACCAGGTCATCTTGATTCCGTTATAGTCCGGCGGGTTGTGCGACCCCGTGATCATCACACCCGCGGCTGCTTTGCGGTGCTTCACGGCGAAGTACAGCATCGGTGTCGGTCCCAGGCCGATGCGCTCGACCGCCAGACCGGTCGACGCCAGCCCTTTGACCATGGCCGCCTCGAGACTGGGTGAGGAAAGCCGTCCGTCATAGCCGACGCACACCGTGCTGCCGCCATCGCGAACCACCATGGTGCCAAAGGCACGGCCGACGGCCTCGGCATCTTCCGGATTCAGCGTATCGCCGACGATACCGCGAATATCGTACTCGCGCAGGACGGTCGGGTCGAAACGGTGAGCGTTGGTCATGGTAGGTCCTTGGATTGTCTTGCTTTATGCGATCAGGCGGCGTCGTTTGACTGGGTCAGCTGTCGGATCATGGACAGAACCTTGTCGGACAGGTCGGGCCGTTCCAGGGCGAAGGCCAGATTGGCGGCGATGAAGCCAGCCTTGTCGCCGCAATCATATCGGGCGCCTTCGAACCGCAACCCATGGAAAGGCTGATGGCCGATCAGCTTGGCCATGGCGTCGGTCAGCTGGATTTCGTTTCCGGCGCCGCGTTCGAAGGCTTCAAGGTAATCGAAAACCTCGGGCTGCAGGATGTATCGGCCGACGACGATCAGGGTCGACGGTGCGACGGCCGGATCGGGCTTTTCCACAAGGCCTTTGATGGAGGCAAGGCGGCCGTCGTCATGGTCCACATCCAGAATGCCGTAGCTGGATGTTTTCTCGCGCGGCACATCCATTGAGGCGACCATATTGCCGCCGACCTGCTCATACGCCTCGACCATCTGCTTCAGAACCGGCTTTTTGGCCAGCAGGACATCGTCCGGCAGCATGACGGCAAAAGGCTCGTCTCCGATCACCTGCCGGGCGCACCAGACGGCATGACCGAGGCCCAAAGGCTGGCTTTGCCGAACGAACGTGTACTTGCCGGACTGCAGGTGGGTGGCTTCCAGCTCTTCCAACGCTTCGGTCTTGCCCCGTGAGCGCAGCGTGTCCTCAAGCTCAAAATGGCGATCAAAATGATCCTCCATCACCGTCTTGCCCTTGGAGGTGATGATGATGAACTGCTCGATGCCCGCGGCGCGCCCTTCATCGATGGCGTATTGGATGACCGGACGGTCCACAACCGGCATCATTTCTTTGGGGATCACCTTGGTTTGCGGCAGGAACCGCGTTCCCAGTCCGGCCGCCGGGATGACGGCCATGCGGATCTTTTTCGGCATATCAAAGAGCCTCGTGGCGAATGGGACAATCGAACGATTTGGCAGAAATGCTGCGGCGCCGAAGCGACGCGCGCTCTATTGCCATATCGTGTGGATGCTAAGCAAGCGGAGCGAGGTAAAGATCCAGCTAAAGCACAGGCTTGGCACAGATGTGCCGCGCTAGCCGTCGCCCAATAGCACATCCTTTGCTCGGTTGATGCGCATGGCCTCCTCATCCGAACCGCCACGGTCGGGGTGGTGGTCCTTCATCTTGGCCCGGTGGGCGGCCTTGATCGCCTCCTTATCTGCCCCGTCCTCCAGCCCCAGGATCTCAAGCGCTTCCCTGTGGCTCATCGGCGTCTGATCGGCAGCAAAATCCTCGCGCCATTCCGAACCGATCGTTCGGTCGAGATAGGCTTCCAGAACCGGAACCCCCTTGGGATCGGCGCCGGCCATTTCGCGCAGCAGGTCCAGCAGCTCGCCCTGGTTCAGATCGCTCAGCGTTCGGCCGGCAAACCGGCCCTGGCGAATGCGGCCGTCCATATCGCCCGTATCGTGATCCAGCGTCATGTCGAGAAACTCGGTCCGCACGTCGCTCGTTGCGCCCGGCGATGGGCCGAAGCTGGCCTTCAGGCCACGATAGAAATTGCGGGCCCGCAGCAACCAGGGAAACAGGAAGGCCAGCGCCATCATCGCGACGCCGAACCGGCCGGTGAACACCAAGATCCCTGCCGTCGCCACGATCACCACGATCAACGCGACCTTGACGATCCCCGCGATCTTGCGGGGATCTGCCGAGACGAACCACTGGCCAAGCAGCCACAGCCCGGCCAGCAAGGCCAGGCCCAAGATGATGAGCTGGATCATTCAGATCCCAATTGTGAGGTGATGGCCAAGACAGCGTCGCGCCGTGTCTTGCCGTAATCAGCCAGCGCCCGCCGCCCCCCGGCAGCGAAGACGGCAACGGCACCCAGCAGATCCTTGAGCTGTTGAGCGCTGGAGGAATCGAAGGGGCAGTAAGCGCCGCCGGTGAGCTTTGCGACATGGCGAAACACCCGCGCGGCGATGGGGTCCCTGCCCTCGTGGAAGATGAAGGCCGGTACGCCCAGGATTCCCAACTCGCCGGCGCGGTGGCCCAGCGCGTCGATATCCTCCTCGCACATATCACCGACGAAGATCAGGGCGTTGACGGTTTTCTTCTTGGTTTCCTTGGCGGCGTGGGCAAGGACGCGGCCGATTTGGGTATGGCCAGCCAGGCAGCCAACGCCGGTCATGCGCTTTTGCAGGGCCTTGGTGTCGGTCAGCCAGGGGCTGGCCTTGCATTCGCGGAAGCCGCGATAGAAGACGAGCTGGACGGCCAACCCCCCGAGATCGCTGGTCGCTTCGAACATCTCGGCCTGCAGATGACAGGCGCGGTCCCAGGTCGGCTCGCGGCTGGCGGTCGCGTCCATGGCAAAGATCAAGCGACCCGAACCGGCCCCGCCGCCGGGACGCGGCGGGATGCGCGCAAGATCCGATAGAAAACGGGAAATATCGGCGTTGGAGGAGGTTTCCGGCTTGGCCGGGGCCTGCCCCTTCCTAACGATTTCCGCGCCTTTTTTGTGATCAGCCATGCCCCTTAATTTAGGGCATTAAGCAAGCAGGGCCAGCCGTTCCTTGATCAAAGCAAAGAAGCCGACCGCATCGACATAGCGCAGATAGGTGCAATTCTTAGGCCCTTGGGTCTGTTGCCACCAGTCGACCACGGTCGCGCCCATGGTCAGCTCGGAGCCGGTTTCGATCCGCACCGAACAGAGCCGGCCCTTGAACAGGTCGGGCTTGAGCAGATAGGCGATGACGCACGGATCGTGCAACGGCCCGCCATCCTCGCCATAGCGATCCTTGTCAAACCGTTCGTAGAAGTCGAGCATCGCCGCCACGGACGGGCCGACCCGGCCCGCCTCGGTCTTGAGCGAATCGATCCAGGCACGCGGCATCAAGGCACTGTGAGTCACATCCAGCGGGGCCAGGACGATCGGCACGCCGGACGTGAAGACGGCCTGAGCGGCCTGAGGGTCGACAAAGATGTTGAACTCGGCCGACGGGGTGGCGTTGCCCCCTTCAAAAAAACCGCCGCCCATGGCGACGATTTCCCGGATCTTCGGTTTGATCGCCGGCTGTTTGGCCAGCGCCATGGCGATGTTGGTAAGCGGCCCCAGAGGACACAGGGTAATCGACCCATCCGGCGCGGCCATCAAGGTGTCGATCATCCAGTCGACGCCGTGCTGACTTTGCAACGGCATGGTCGGTTCAGGCAAGTCCGGGCCGTCAAGACCCGTCTTGCCGTGAACCTCCTCAGCGGTAACAAGCTCCCGCACCAAGGGGCGCGAACAGCCGGCGAATACCTTGGTATCCGGTTTGCCGGCCAGCTCGCACACCTTGCGGGCATTCTTTTCGGTCAAATGGAGCGGTACATTGCCCGCAACGGCGGTGATACCGAGCACGTCCAGCTCGGACGAGGCCAATGCCAAGAGAATTGCGACGGCATCGTCCTGACCTGGATCGGTGTCGATGATAATGGGGCGGGCGTTACTCATGTGTCTCCTATTTGACTGAACCAGAAAGCATGCCGCGCACGAAGTAGCGCTGCAGGGCCAGGAACACGGCCAACGGCACAATGATCGAAATGAAGGCGCTGCTGGTCAGGATCTCCCAGTTGTCTCCCCGCGAGCCGAGCAATTCGCGCAGCTTGGAGGTCAGCACGATCTGATCGGCCTGCTTGCCCAGGAACACCAGAGCGACCAGCAGATCATTCCAGACCCAGAGGAACTGGAAAATGGCGAACGAGGCCAATGCCGGTACCGAAAGCGGCAGAACCAACCGCGTGAAGATGTGGAAGTGCGTCGCACCGTCCACCTGTGCCGATTCGATGATGTCACGCGGCAGCGTGCCGATGTAGTTGCGCAGCAGATAGATCGCGAGCGGCAAGCCAAAGCCGGTGTGCGCCAGCCATATCCCTACATAGGACTTGGCATTGGTCCCCAACAGCTGACCGACGTCGTTGTATAATCGGAGCAGCGGAATGAGCGACATTTGCAGCGGCACGACAAGCAGGCCAACGACGACCACGAATAGGAGCTGCCTGCCTGGAAACTTCATCCAGGAAAAGGCGTAGGCCGCAAAAGCCGCGATCAGAATCGGGATGATCGTCGCAGGAACGGTCACAACCAGCGTGTTAACGAAGGACTGGTCGATCCCCTCTGACGACAGGACTTCCCGATAATTCTGTAGAGAGAACACCGGTGGGATACCAGCGACATAGAAAATACGCATACCCCGTTCGATCTCAAACGGTGCATCCGAAACCCACTGATAGCTGCCATCCGCCTGTAAGCTGAATAGCGTGCCATCCTCGAGCGTGACCTCCTCGCCAGGCTGGTAGGCCTGAAGGTCGCGTTGCGAGGTGCCGTATGTGATGACGGTCTTGTTGCCGCCTTCCTCAAAGAAGGATCCGGAAATGACGAACTTGCCGTCTTGTTCCACTTGATCGTCGGCATCGCCGGTTCGACCGCGTTCGTTGCCCTGACTGGTCGACAGCGCCGTCCACCAGCCGGAGACGATCAACTGGTCCTTATCGCGCACCGAGCTGATCAGCAGCCCAAGGGTCGGCAAAGTCCACAGGGCGACGAATGCCAACAAGGCAATGTGTGTGAACAGTCGACCCCAGGTCAGTTTGAGGCCGAAGATACGGGCATTCATCATCGCATCCCCTCCTCTTTCTGGAAGCGTCGTATGTTCCACACCATGATGGGAATAACGGCGATCATGATGATCAGCGCGACCGTGCTGCCGCGGCCGAAATCACCGCCGCCTCGGAACATCCAGTCGAACATGAGGTTGGCAAGCACCTCGGTGTCCCATTGGCCGTTTGTCATGGCCAACACGATATCGAAGACCTTGAGAACGACGATGGTGATGGTCGTCCAGACAACCAGGATCGTGCCCATGATCTGAGGCACCATGATCTTGAAAAAGATCTCGAATTCATTCGCCCCGTCGATGCGCGCGGCTTCGATCGTCTCCTCGGGAATGCCGCGAAGGGCCGCCGACAGGATGACCATGGCGAACGGGCTTTGGATCCAGATCAGGATGATCATCAGGAACAGGCTGTTCCAGAACGGGATCGTTATCCAAGCCTGAGGTTCACCGCCAAAGGCGACAACGATCGCGTTGAGCACGCCGATCTGAGTCGAGTCGGGGCCGCGGAAGTCATAGACGAATTTCCAGATAACGCTGGCGCCAACGAAGGAGATCGCCATCGGCAGGAAGATGAACGATTTGGCGACAACCCCCCATTTAACCTTGTCCGCCAGGACAGCGATGATCAGGCCAAACGCTGTGCTCATGGCGGGAACGATCAGCAGCCATAGAAAATTGTTTCTAACCGCCTGCAGAAATTCCGCATCTCGGAATGCCCAGACGTAGTTTCCCAAACCGACGAATTCGCGCCCGGTCCTGTCAAAGAAACTGAGACGCAGGGTTTCGAACACCGGATAGACCAGATAGACACCGAGCAAAAGGAGTGCTGGCCCAACAAAAAGCCAAGGTCGAATGGCCGCTCGGTACCCTTCCCGGCTATGGAATTTGCCGTCTGTTGTCTTATCCGCGAGAGCGGTGTCGAGCATCCAGTTCGTACCGGCAAAATAGAGAATGCTGGCACCGACGCCGAGCACGATCGCCAATAAGGCGCCAAAGATCTGTCCGGCCACGCCAAGAACCTCCCGGTTCAGTTTTTGATTAGTGGACAGACCGGAGCGGATGCTCCGGTCTGTCGGTCGTCATCACGCGAGTCTACTTAATCGCGTCCCAGCTTTGCTGAACGGAATCGGCCACTTCCTGGGCGGATGCGCCGCCAACGAAATCAACCATACCCGTCCAGAACGAGCCCGCCCCAACGGCACCCGGCATCAAATCCGAGCCGTCGAAGCGGAACGTCGTCGCATTCAGGAGAATTTCGCCCTGTTTGCGCAGCGTGTCATTGGCATAGGCATCGGTATTGACACCCTTGTGCGGCGTCAAAAAGCCCGTCTGTGCCATCCAGACTTCGTTGGCCAGCGGCGTCTTGAGATAGTCGATCAGCGCGCGGGTCGCTTCGTTGTCTTCCGTGATCGCCCACAGCGTGCCGGCCCCGAGAACCGGGTTGCCCAGATCTTCGCTTTCAAACGGCGGGAAATAGAAGAAATCGGCATCCACGCCCAGTTCGGTTCCTTCGGGGAAGAAGGCGGGGATGAAGCTGGCTTGGTGGTGGAAATAACAACGGGGCGGAACTTCAAACAGTCCTGAGGGGCTGTCGCGGAAGTCCGTGGCACCGACAGCAGCGGAACCGCCGTCAACCCAATCATCGTTTTTCGCGAAGCTGCCGAACACCTCAATGGCGTTGACGATTCGCTCGTCGTTGAACGGAATATCGTTCGTCACCCAACCGTCATAGACTTCTGGGGGCTGGGTTCGGAGCATAATATCTTCAACCCAGTCGGTCGCGGGCCAACCCGTCGCATCGCCGGAGCCCAGGCCGATACACCATGGCGTGCCGCCGTCGGCCACGATCTGTTCGCTGAGTGCGATCAGACCTTCCATCGTGGTCGGGACTTCGTACCCGTCATCTTCGAGATTTTCCGGGACGTACCAGACAAGGCTCTTCACATCGACTTTGAAGAAGAAGCCATAATAGTCATCTTCGCCGTTTTCGTTGGCGTAGGTTCCCAGATCAACCCATGACTGGCCCGCGGCATAGTTGTCCAAAACCCACTGTTTGGTCTCGTCACCAAGGGGTACCAGACCGCCTTTGGATGCCTGGTCCGCCGCCAAACCTGGCTGCGGAAACACCGCGATGTTCGGCGGGCTGCCAGCCTGGATGTCGATGACGATCTGCTGTTCGAAACTGTCGGACCCCGCATACTGGACGTCAGCACCGGTCGCTGCTTCGAAATAGTTCAGCATGCCGTTGAGGAAATCCTGGTCAGGGCTGAGCCACGGTCCGAGAACCGTAACCGTCTGGCCGCTCAGGTCCATGGCGTTGAACGCGTCGAGATCCGACCAAGAGAACGTGTCATCCTCGCCAATGGGGAACGGAAAGGTCTGTCCGTCCTGAGCCATCGCCGGGCTGGCCAGCAACAGCGCAGCAAACGAGCTGGCCACCAAGGTTGAACGGAATTCCATTAGGCTACCTCCAAGTTGTTTGTTTTCGGGACGGCGAGAACCGCCCATCCCGGGGCTTGTTTTAAATCTGGCGCACGCCGCGTAGTTTTCCATCAGCAGGGCCGAATGCCAACCCCGTATGGCTCGCGTTTTGCGCGAAGTTTGCTTGAAAATTAGGCAGGTATCTGACGCTTGCGCTCATGCCATCGGTGTCATCCCAGCATCTGGGGTTGACCGGGGCGTCGGATATGGGCTGACTGTCGTACAACAAGCCTGATGCTTCGGAACGAATTCCGGACGCCACAACAAGAACCTGCACCGGGTAGACTAAATTTTTTGGGGATCGTAAGGAGGCAAACGCGCTATGGCGGAAGTGGTCCTGAAACAGATCACAAAGTCCTTTGGCGACGTTCACGTCATCAAGGGCGTGGACCTGAAAATCGAAGATCGCGAATTCTGCGTTTTTGTCGGACCTTCGGGCTGCGGCAAATCGACACTTTTGCGACTTATCGCCGGTCTGGAAGACATCACGTCCGGCGAGATGTCGATCGGCAATATCGTGGTCAACGACCTGCCACCCGCACAGCGCGGCATCGCCATGGTGTTCCAGTCCTATGCGCTGTACCCGCATATGACGGTCGAGGAAAACATGGCGTTTGGCCTGAAGCTGGCCAAACAACCCAAGGCGGAAATCGACCGCAAGGTTGGGGATGCGGCCAAGATCCTTCAATTGGACCAGCTGTTGCACCGTCGGCCTCGTGAGTTGTCAGGCGGCCAGCGCCAGCGCGTGGCCATCGGCCGCGCCATCGTTCGCGAACCCAAAGTGTTTTTGTTCGACGAACCGCTGTCGAACCTGGACGCCGCCTTGCGCGTGCAAATGCGCATCGAAATTGCCCGTCTGCATGGCGAGCTGGATGCGACGATGGTCTACGTGACGCACGATCAGGTCGAGGCCATGACGCTGGCAGACAAGATCGTGGTGCTGCAAGCCGGCGTGGTCGAGCAAGTGGGCTCGCCGTTGGAGCTGTATCATCATCCGGACAATATTTTCGTCGCCGGCTTTATCGGCTCACCGAAAATGAACTTCATCAAGACATCGGTTACGGCGGTAGCCGATGGTCATGCGACGGTTGGTCTACCAGGCGACGGTTCGATCACCGTGCCGATTCGCGGCGGTGCCGCCGTCGGCCAACAGGTTACCTTGGGCGTCCGGCCCGAACATTTGGCGCCACCCGCCGAAGGCGATGGAACCATCAAGGCTCGTGTGTTCGTGGTCGAGCGGCTGGGCGGTGAGACCTATGCCTATGTGAAGATGCCGAACAATGACTTCCTGACCGTGCATACCGATGGGGAAAGTCCGGTTCGCGAGGGCGAGGAAGTTGAAATCGGACTCCTGTCAGGCACATGCCACCTGTTCGACGAAAGCGGCAAATCGATGGAGCGACCGGATCGGCATCCATTGGCCGACATGAAGTTCGAACGGTCGGTCGGCGCGCGGTCGGAGGCAAGCATTGGGGCCTAGCCCGAAAAGATAAAGAGGCAAAAGAAAAGCCCGGCATCGCTGCCGGGCTTTTTTGATTCGAGGCTTGGGAGTTATCGTTAGGTGGCCGGCTGGACCTCGGGGCCCATATTGCCATTGCCGTTTCCATTGCCTGTGCGACGTTCGGCCATGAATTGTTCGAATTCCGCCCGATCCTTGGCCTTGCGCAGCTTGTCCAGGAAGGAGACAAACGCCTCCTGCTCATCCTCCAGCCGGCGCATGGTTTCCGCCCGATACTCATCAAAGGCCGCATTGCCGGTCGTCCGGTGGGCCCGGTGATGATGACGCCCACGGCCGCAGCCCTTCCAACCCTTGCCAAACCCTCTCATACGTCCGCTCCATAAGGTGTAAATCAGCACTGCCAGGCCAAGCGGCCAGGCGATGATAAAGCCAACCACAATGGCGACAATCCACGCCGGCCGGCCCCATTCGTCGAGTTTCGCTTCGATCTGACGAAGCCAATCCTTCACTTGATCCATCGTCGATAACCTCGATCAGCCTCATGTAAATGTTATTTACATTCACATAGCTGGGGGATGAGAGGCTGGCTGTCAAGCGGGAGGGGGAAAAAAGTTTGATCTCTCGAAATACGCAGTCCGGCAGACCGGCTGACGATCTGACCCGTTGCTGAGCCGCAACAGAGCAAGAAAACATATGCTCGCTGGTCAATTAACTCACCGCAAAACTGATGTTCATGCTTTGTTCATTGTCCAACTTTTGGATAACTGCCTACTTGATTGGAATTTCGCGTGCCTTCCGACACAGCTCACAAAAATCTCCCACCACTAAAAGTATTTGTCGCAACTTATTCGATCATCTTTCACAACCTGGTTAAGGTTGTTTACGTATTTCTACCATGGTGCACCGTTCTATCGGTCATTACCTATCTTCTTTTTCGGACATCTGGACTAAGCAACAACCTATCCCCAGGTTTTCTCGTACATGCCTTGTTTCATGAGAGACCATTCGATGTAATTGATCTCGATAACCCAGCTACCGATCTCACATACTATCTCGTCTCAAAATTCGGCCAGAGCATCGTTTACATTTTTTTATTTCGATTATTTATCCAAAGCCGGACATTTTTTGACTTTGATAAGCATACACTAAAACAATCTCTAATTCTTACAGTAGCGCTGATCATCATTGAGGCATTATTCGCTTTTTCAGAGGTCTTTGTATACAAATTTATTGTTTCAAACGATACATATATTTGGATTCAACGAACTATGGATGAAACAAACGCTTCTTTTGATATCTCATTCTTTGCAATTATTATTATGGCAAATGCCTTTTTTGCCATCGTCATGCCAATTTTTGATCGAATTCGGCTGAATCTTGCATTCATTGCCGTGAGTAAAATAAATGTTAGGACAAACATAGTTTGGAAAATTTCAAGTGGCAATTATTTTCGAATTTTGGTTACATCATTTATTGTAGATGCACCCATGTTATTTATTAGTTTTCTGTATCACTATTTTTTCAACATATATAGAGTAGATTTAGGGAGTGTTTTCGCAGACATCGCGATTGATATACATAGAGCTGCGATTTCTCAAACAATCACTGTTGCATATGTGAGTATTTTATACATGTTCTTCTGGGAGGAGAAGAAATTTAGTTAGATATCTTGTCGACCTCGCCTTTTTTTTGTTGTTGACGACCAAAATTCGAAAATGATCTTCATGAGAGCCATGCCATGGCGGGCGAGCACCAACCTAATGTTCGTCGCTCAAGAAACCGATACCGCGCAGGTAGATGGCAGCGCCGGCCTCCAGCAATTCTTCCGCCTGGATTGGCGATCGTTGTCGAGAGTGATCGCTGTGGGTGAAGAGCGCCGCAACGCCATAGGCTAGCGACCAAATATGATAGGCCATCATATGCACCGGCGGCCGCTGGTGCGGCGGTAGGCGTTCGACGATCGCCAAGCAGGCGCTGTAGAGCACGTTGAAGGCCCGGTCGCTTTCCGCCTTTAGGGCCGGGTCGCTGTCGGCCGAGACGCCCGCTTCGAACATGGCCGTGAAATAGGCCGGCTCGTTGCGCGCGAAGGCCAGGAAAGCACGGCCGACTGCTTCGAAGGCACTTAGAGGCGTTGGCCGGCCGGCATCCCAGGCTTCCTCCAGCATGTCGGCGAACAACTCGTACCCTCGGCGGGCCGTTTCGGCGATCAGCTGTTCGCGGTCTTTGAAATGCCGATACGGCGCTGCCGGGCTTACCCCGGCCTGGCGGGCGGCATCGGCGAAGGTGAAGCCGGTCGGCCCCTTCTCGGCGATGAGGGCGAGGGCCGCCTCCACCAGGGCCGTTTTCAGGTTGCCGTGGTGGTAGCCGCGCCGTCCGCGCGTGGGGCGAGCGCCGCCTCGCTGTGATCCGTCCATGGCCGGTATATAAGCCTGATTTGGGCGGTTGGCTTAGGAAAAACGGCCCGCCAGCGCGGTTCGGGTTATCCCGTGACGGGATAGGGTCCTTCGGAAAACGATTGGGCGTGATAGCCCTTAGCCCCCACCGATCGGGCCAAATCGCTGCCGATTGGCTGGCCGTTGGCGAGTTGGTCGATGATGTGGGCGAAGTCGAATTTGGGATGCCAGCCCAGCTCTTCCCGCGCACGGCGGTTGACGTAGACCCTGTCGAGGGAGGGGAACATGCGCCAGGCAAGGCGCTCGTAGGCGGCTGTGAAGCCAGGTATGTGTTGCGCGACCACCGCGGCGGGATTGGAGCGAATTTCCGGCAAGTCCGATTGGCTGAAGGGCGTCGTGGCGCTGATGATGTAGGTGCCGAAGCCGATGGCCGGCGCGCGCTTGGCAGCCAGCAGGTGGGCGTTAACGATATCTTCGATATCGGCGCGGCGGTGGAGGAATTCATTGGCCTTGGCGTTGTCGGGCTCGAAGGCCTCGCGGATGGATTTGTTGTCATCCTCTTCAGGGAAGAAGCGCGAGGTGCGCAGGATGAGGCAGGGCAAGCCCTGTTCGCGGTGGACCAGCTTGCAGAGGTTTTCAGCGGCCAGTTTTGTGACGCCGTAGAAGTTCTTGGGTTCGGGCACGACCTGCTCGGTGATCCAGGCGGCCGGGGCGCCGGGCGGGGGCACCAGGGCGTGGCCAAAGGTGCTGGTGGTGCTGGTGAAGACGAAGGCGCGCACCCCTGCCCTGGCCGCCTCCTCGAGCAAGGTCAGCGTGCCGGTGATGTTGGTGTCCACAAAATCCTGGCGGCTGTGGGTTGCGACATGGGGCTTGTGCAGGGTGGCGGTGTGGATGACGGCCTCGATTCCCTGCATCTGGGAGCGGACGAAATCCCGGTCGGTGATGGAACCGACTTGGTGGGTGTAGGGCGATGGCTGGATGTCGATGCCCTTGGCCTGAGTCTGGCCAGCAGCGACCGTGCGCATAGTGGCCTCGCCGAGATGGCCGGTGCTGCCGGTGACGAGAAGGGTCATCGAAACTCCAAGCGTTAGCGAAAGCGTTGGTGTCAGCGAAAGCTGCGCGATTTCGGCCAGGGGACCTGGCGCGGATCGTGGCGTGGGCTGCGGGCCTCGTCGGCGCGGGCGAGAAAACCGGCAAAGCTGTGCTGGCCGCTTTCGACCGCCGCGCCGACGGGGCGCAACCCGTTGCGGATCGCCTCCTGCTGTAGCAGGAGCAGCCGGTCGGATAAATCGACCAATTCCTTGACGCGCAGATGGATGACGCGGCCGACCTTCTCCACCCGGCCGCGGGCGCCCAGCAGGCGACCGGTCATCACCTTGCGGCGGTAGGTCTCCAGCGTGTCGGGCATCAGCACCAGGTTGGCGATGCCGGTTTCGTCCTCGACCGTGATGAAGACCACGCCATTGGCGCTGCCCGGCCGCTGGCGGACCAGGACCAACCCGGCCACCGCGGCCAAGGACCGGTCGGCCGCGTTCTCCAGCGTCTCGCAGGGGGCGTAGCTGTCGGCCGCCATCTCTTTACGCAGCAGGGCCAAGGGGTGGGCTTTTAGGGACAGGGACAGGCTGGTGTAGTCCTGGGTGACGTGATCGCCCAGGGGAAGGGTCGGCAGACGGACGGTGGGTTCCGGCGCCTCGTCCTGAATATCGGCGAACAGGTCGAGGGGCTGTTCGCCCAAGCCGCGCACCGCCCAGGCGGCGGCCCGCCGGTCCAGCCCCATGGAACGGAAGGCATCGGCGGCGGCCAACCGGTCGAGCACCGCCGGCGGCAGGCCGCTGCGGCGCCAGAGATCGACGGGGGTTTCAAAGGGACCGCCCTGCCCTCGGGCCTCGACCAGCTTGGTGGCCGACTCCTCCTTCAGGCCCTTGATGCGGCGCAGGCCCAGGCGCAGGGCATAGGGGCGCGGCAGGTGGGCGTGATCGGTCAGCGGCGGGTTGGCGGGATCGCGTTCCAGGCTGGAATCCCAGTCGGACCGGTTGACGTCCGGCGGCAGGATGGTGACGCCGTGTTCCTTGGCATCGCGCACGATCTGGGCCGGGGCGTAAAAGCCCATCGGCTGGCTATTGAGCAGGGCGCAGGCGAAGACCTCGGGGTAATGGCATTTGATCCAGGAGGAGACGTAGACCAGCAGGGCGAAGCTGGCGGCGTGGCTTTCCGGGAAGCCGTAATTGCCGAAACCCTCGATCTGTTTGAAGCAGCGTTCGGCGAACTCGCCCTCATAGCCGTTGGCCTTCAGCCCATCGATCAGCTTGTCGCGGAACTCGCCGATATCGCCGAGTTTCTTGAACGTCGCCATGGCGCGGCGCAGCTGGTCAGCCTCGTCCGGGGTGAAGCCGGCGCCGACGATGGCGATGTTCATCGCCTGCTCCTGAAACAGCGGCACGCCCAGGGTCTTTTCCAGGACGCCGCGCAGGGCCTCGGAGGGGTAGTCCACCGCCTCCTCGCCATTGCGGCGGCGCAGATAGGGGTGGACCATGTCGCCCTGGATCGGGCCGGGGCGGACGATGGCGACCTCGATGACCAGATCGTAGAAATTGCGCGGACGCAGGCGGGGCAGCATGCTCATCTGCGCCCGGCTTTCGACCTGGAAAACGCCCAGGCTGTCGGCCCGGCACAGCATGTCGTAGACGACGGGATCGTCCTGCGGCAGGGAGGCCAAGCTCAGCGGGCGGTCATACTGGGTGGCCAGCATGTCGAAGGCCCGGCGGACGCAGGACAGCATGCCCAGGGCCAGCACATCGACCTTGAGGATGCCCAGCGCGTCCAGATCGTCCTTGTCCCACTGGACGACGGTGCGGTCCTCCATGGTGGCGTTCTCGATGGGCACCAGATCGGCCAAGGGCCCGCGCGAGATGACGAAGCCGCCGACATGCTGGGAGAGATGGCGGGGAAAGCCCTGCAGCTCGCGCGCCAGATCGAGGGTGCGGGCGAGCAGCGGGTCGGTGGGGTCCAGGCCCGCCTCGCGCACCCGGCTCTCATCCATGCCGTCGCTGCCCCAGCCCCAGATGGTCTTGGCCAAGCGTTCGGTGACATCGACGGACAGGCCCATGGCCTTGCCGACATCGCGCAAGGCACCGCGGGCGCGGTAGCAGATGACGGTGGCCGTCAGCCCGGCCCGGTCGCGGCCGTATTTGCGGTAGACATACTGCATGACCTCCTCGCGCCGCTCATGCTCGAAATCGACGTCGATGTCGGGCGGCTCCTTGCGGGCAGCGGAGATGAAACGCTCGAACAACAGGCCGGTATGGACGGGGTCGATGGAGGTGATGCCCAGCACGTAACAGACGGCGGAATTGGCCGCCGAACCACGCCCCTGGCAGAGGATCTCTTCGTCACGGGCGAAGCGGACAATGTCATAGACCGTAAGGAAATAGGAAGCGTAGTTGAGTTCTTTTATGAGCCGCAATTCATGCCGCAGCTGGGTGCGCACGCCGTCATCCGCGCCGTCGGGATAGCGCCAGTCCAGCCCCTCCCAGACCAGGCGTTCGAGCAGGGTCTGCGGATCGCCGCCCTCGGCCACCTCGGCGGGGTATTCGTAGCGGAGTTCATCGAGAGAGAAGCGGCAGGCCTCGGCGATGGCGAGACTGTTGGCCAGGGCCTGCTCGTAGCCGGTGAACAGGCGCGCCATCTCCTGCGGCGGCTTGAGGTGCCGCTCGCCGTGGGCATGCAGACGCCAGCCGGCCTCCTCGATCGTGCAGGCATGGCGAACGCAGCTGAGCACATCCTGTAACACCCGCCGGTCGGGATGGTGGTAGAGCACATCGTTGGTGGCGACGAGCGGGACCTTGTGGCGGGCGCCGAGGGCCGAGAGCGCGGCGAGGCGGATTGTGTCGTCGCCGCGATAGAGGTGGTGGGCGGCGAGATAGAGCCGGTCGCCGAAAACGGCGCGGTAATCGGCGAGATCCCGGTCGAAACGGCTGTCCGGACCGAGGGCGGCCAGGGTGCGGACCACCGGATCGGCCAAGGGGTGGGGCTTTTCCGAGGAGAACGGCTCGATCTGTAAGCCCGGCGGGTCGTATTTGGGATCGATCTCGTCCGGCAGCCCCTCACCTGGGGGATCGGTCGGCGGCAAGGCGATGGCGATCTGCCCTTCGGCCACCCGCGCCAGATCGGCCACGGTGAGCCAGCATTGCCCCTTAGGCGCCCGGCGCCGGCCCAGGGTGAGCAGCTGAGACAGGCGGGCATAGGCCGGCTTGTCGGTGGGAAAGCACAACAGGCTGGGCCCGTCGGTCAGGTCGAGCCGGGCGCCGACGACAAGCTGGATGCCGAGCTTCTTGGCCTCGGTATGGGCGCGCACGACCCCGGCCAGACTGTTGCGGTCAGCCACCCCGATGGCCTTGTGTCCCAACGCGGCGGCGGCCAGCACCAGCTCGTGCGGGTGCGAGCCGCCGCGCAGGAAGGAGAAGTTGGTGGTGACCTGAAGTTCTGCGTAACCGGCCATAGCCCCTATCCAAACAATCCATGCAGATACCAAGTGGGCAGCGCCGCCCCATCCCTATCGGATCGGCCATAGAGCCCGTGGCGGAACAGCCAGAAGCGGCGGCCGGTGGCATCCTCGACCCGGTAGTAATCGCGCGGGCGGCTGTGGGGCGCCCCGGGACCGTCGAGCCACCATTCGGGGGCGATGCGCTCCGGCCCCTCGGCCAGGGCGATGGGATGAGCCACCCCGCGCCAACGGAACAGGACCGGCGGATCGTCGGGGATGGGGGCAACGGCCTCGATGGGCTGGGGTTCGGCAAAGAGATGGATGGGCCGCCGCCATTCGGCCGGCCAGCGCTCCCCCGGATAAGAGTCCTTATGTCCCACCCCTGCTCCTTGGCCCACCCCTTGGCCGAGCTGAGCATCGGCCGGTAGGCTGACGACGGCGCGTTCGGGCAGATGGCTCTGACGGGGCGCCAGACGGGTGACGCTGCCCGGCCCGAAGCGGCCGATGGCCCGGTCGATCAAACCCGCGAGCGCATCGGCGGCACGCAGGGCCTCCCGCGCGTCCAGGTCGGTCTGCTCCAGCTCGAGCCGCTCGGTGGCTTCGGCCGATAAGACCATGGTTTCAATGCCAAAACCGGCGTCGATATCATCCAGTTTCTCAACAAACAGACGGGCCAGCGGCACCGGCGCCCGAACCGGCCGGACGGTGCCGACCGCACGGCGGATCACCGCCCCATCGACCCGGTAGAGGGCCAGGGTCAGCCGCCGCGCGCCCTCGCGGGCCGCCTCCAACCCCTTGCAGAGCTGGCCCAACAGGCGATCGAGGCCGGCGCTGACATCCTCGGTGCGGCCGATGGGCTCGGCGAAGGCCAGACGGGCGGCATGGGGGATGACCGGCAGCCGGGGGGAAATCGGCTCGCCCACCCGGCCCAAGGCCTGGTCGAGACGCAGCAGCACCTGCTCGCCAAAGCGCTTGGTGACACCGCCGCGCGGCAGGCCGGTCAGATCGCCGATCCGGTGCAGGCCCAGGCGCCGCAGATCGACGATGGTGCGGGGCGGCAGTCGGAGCCCCTCGACCGACAGGCCAGTCAAGGCACGGCGGCCCCGGCCGGGGAGCAGGATGGCTCTGTCATCGCCCCCCTCTTGTCCCGCCACATGGGCCGGCCCCGACCGAGCGACGGCCCAGGCCGCCCCCGGCGTGTCGGCCACCGCCAGCCGCGCGCCATAGCCGAAGCCCGACAGGCGGGCCGCCGCATCGCGGCACAGGGCCACCTCGCCGCCGAACAGATGGGCACAGCCGCTGATATCAAGAAACAGACCGTCCACCCCGGCCGGCGCCGCCCAGGGGGTATACCGGGTGGCCCAATCGGCCAACCCGGCCAGGGCGCGGGCATCGGCCCGGGGGTCGGCGGGCAGGACGGTGATATCGGGCACCAGGGCGCGGGCATCGGTGAGCGGCATGTCGAGCCGGATACCCTCGGCCGCCGCCGCCCGATCCATGGCGGAAACGAGCAGCCGGCCGCTCTCGCTGACCGTCAGGACCAGGTTGGGCGGGGATTCGGGAGTGGCCTCCTGCCCCCCTTCCCGGCTGGTCTTGGCGGCGGCGCGCAGGCGGCGGTGCAACCGGTCGGTGGGCAGGGAGGGAAACCAGATGGCCAGGATGCGGCGCCCAACCTCGCCGGGGGGATCCTCAAGGAGGGTTTCGGGTGCGGCGGTATCACGCGGCATTGGCCGCCCCCTTGGCTGGCCCGGTTTGACCGGTCAGGCGAGGCAGGCCGGGGCCGATTGTATCCATGGGATGGGCTGGTACCGACGGGGTGGGTGCCGCCAGGGCAAGCCCCTTTTCTGCTCCCTGCCAGACAACCGGCCAGGCACCGGGACGGCCGCCTCGGGCGCGGATCAGCTCCAGCTGCCAGGCCGGCTGGCCCAGGCCCAAACGCCTTGTCTGGGTGGTGATTTTGGATGGGGCGCGGGAGGGCAGGCTTTCGATACGCCAACGGCTGACCGCGGCGCTGCCCGCCGCCTGTTGCCGGCCGGCGGAGAGCAACAGCAAGGTCACCCCAAAGGGCTCGCAAGCCAATTGCAGGCGGCGGCTGGCCGTGAGGCTCAAGGGCTGTTTGCCGCCCGCCTGAGCGAACGTTGCCTGGCCAAAACCGAGATCGCCCAGGACCACCGGCGCGGCGCCGGTGCGCGCCGCCTCCTCCAGCACCCAGGCGATGTCGGCGGGCTTGCGCGGGCGGATATGGACCAGCCGGGCCGGATCAAGCCCGAATTCCACCAACCCCGGCGGATAGGGCGCCGCCCCGCAACCGACCCACAACACCATCCCGGCCCCCTGCCCGCCTTGCCGCCCACCGCGCCCGGCGATGCGCCCCGCCAGCCAGAGGCCGAAAGCCAGCGCGGCGCCGTCGCCCGAGGGGCCGGCGAGTTCGTGCAGACAGCCCAAGGCAAGCCCGGCGGTCGGGGGTTGGCCGATGGCTCTTACACCTTCAGGTGAGGTCAACGCCGCATCGATGGCCGGCACACCCAGGGCCAAACGCGGCCCCTGGGGCGCTCCGCCGCCCTCCAACGCTCGAACGTGTGCTCTTAGAGCCTGTTTGAGGATTGGAATATGCTTTGATGGAGCCAAATCAGGTCACTCCGCCACCATTAAGTTTCGGGGGCGCGGTGCACAGCGCGATGCAGCGCATCGGGCAAGTGCCGCAACGCAGCGGATGAGCTGATTTGGCCCACCAAAGGCCGGTTTGTCGCGCCCCCCGGACAGCGTTGCGCTCGCCTCATGGTGCCTCCAGCACCACCACGGCGACCGCTCCTTGCCGGAGAACGCGACAATCCGGTCAAAGCATATTCCAATCCTCAAACAGGCTCTTAACCGCTCAACAGCGAGACGCGCCCGGTGCCCGGACAGCCTGTCAACATCAACAGCCATGGGATAAGCACTGCCCGCATGTTCTTACTATGTTCTTTTTTTGTTCTAAATTGTGGAATGGCTGGAGTCAATTTCGGAGTTGGTAGGCAGAACAACGGTTTGCCGGTTGGGATGAGGAGAACGGGGTTACAAGCGGGTGTGAGCAACAAACGCTGCTAACGATGTACAGAAACTCGATAACGAAAGAGAAAAGCCAGATTACTAATTGAAATATCGTCTGTTTCTGCCAATCATATGATATCTAATCAAAGCGATGCATCAGTTAGCGGACTAACATGGTCGGACCACTACACGACCGGACTGACCACCTATAAAATGCAGTTACAACTCGCGCCATCCAGAAACAAATTTTTGAAACTCACGCCAAACAAAATACGAAGTAACTCGAAGATAAAAATTCCATTTTTATCAAACTTATGATAGAAGAGATGTAAATTATACCGTTTAATATGCAATTTCAAAAAGTTAAAACTATTTCTTGAAGAATTTTGGCCCAAATGGGGTGCAATATTTTGAAAAAAAATACAAAAATTGGAACGAATAAAATAGCAACAATCTGGATTGTCATTGAGCGTTGCGCAGCATTCTTAGCTCACTTGGCGGCAATTGGGATATTCATAATTACAGCAAGGGAAATTGTACCATGGTTGACCGATGTCAGAGATACCGTCGCATTCCAAATCTCCTATCCACTCAATGGTGACGAGGTAGGCCCTCAAACACTTGTGGCAGGCACCGCCCCCGTTACTGAACGAAAAATCTATGTCCTGGTCAGAACGCCCGCACACGTAGAATGGGTACAATCAGGACAAGCGACCACCAGTAGTGACGGACAATGGTCTGCTACAGCAAAAATCGGTGAAGGCACCGTCGGCTGCGGAGAAGATTTTTTGTTGCGCGCAGTCCTTGTGGAAGAACCACTAAAACCCGGCGTCCTTCTGGGTTCCCTACCAAGAAGTGCAATTCTGAGCAACGAAGTCGCAGTATCACGAACAATAGAATGTGGAGATTAGTTCAATGCGAAATTTTCTCGTCCCTGCTTGTCTGTGCCTAACAAGCATTTCAGGAATAGCGTCAGCCCAGAGCTACGAGATTACAACACCTGATCAAAGCTGTTTCGAGGTGGAACAAGTTGCCGAAATTGCAGGAAAAGCCGACGATGTGGCTGGCAACGCCTACCCGGTCGTCAAAGGTGAAGGGGACGTATACTGGTATGTCCAAGATCAAATCGCACTTTCCCAGAGTGGCGAATGGCGTGGAGCAGTTCATCTCGGCGAGCCAGGGCAACACTATGTGAGTTTCTCAATTCAGGTCGTCTGGCACTCCACAGAGACCTTATCACTTGGCGATCGTTTCCGTACCATTCCAGAAGGCTGGACTGGCTCAAACTTCGTTACAATTCATAAACGTCCAACTGATGGATGCTGACCCCCTAACCCCGGGGCAATGAGTGGGATGGGTACCGCCATCGGCTATAGAATAAGCCAGACTAGAGTGCCTTAGAATGATCAAGCCCGCTATCAACGGGCTGTGATGACGCAGATTATGCAGTGAATTTATTGAACTGTCGCCATAACCTCCAACATAATTCCCTGGGTTAATACAAATGAATAATACAGAAATTGTACTGATTAACGAAATTTTCAATGCGATAGAGAGATATTACGAGCAAGAAGAAATACAACTTTTCATCGGAGAAATATTAATTCCGTATTTTGGCATATCAATTACAATTTTTGTGTACGTCATATGTTTTTCGATCTCGATTATTACAATGATTGTCCTCATAGTAAAACCAGTTATTAGCCTACTTTGGAAAATCGTCGACTTAATTCGACGCCTAGTTGTGGTTACCGGCTTGGGATTTGGTTCAGCCGTTGGAGGGTGGTTACTCATAGACGGCAGCATAGTTCGAAATGTATCTAAGGAGTTTTCTGAAATTCCCAACAATATATTTGCCGCCAATGGATGGTTTTTACTTTTTGGCCTTGGATTGCTTTCTGTTTCTTATGCTCATTATTACCTGCATAGACCACTTAGCGGAAAACCGATTCAATTTCCCTGGAATTTGGAAGATTTAGCCTCAGGCAACGAACTACTTGAAGAAATAGAAACGGATTCCTCTAAAAACGATTAGTAATATTTTCGGCATTGCCGAGACGATTTACTAAATACACAGAGTAAACTGGATCGTTGCAGAAATCAGAATAACTCCGCCGCTAATTTGTTCGAGATCTCAGAATTTAGCGTGCCTAATAAACCGTGACCATAACACCCACCCTGTGGCTCGACAGCTATTGGATAGAAGTTTGCGCAACCTCTTCAACGTAAATGCCGACACAGCGGTTTAGGGGTTCTGAGATCCCGTCTGCCGTTGAAATGGGCAGCATGTCCTGGGTTTCACCGAAGCCAACAATTTCGATCATCTGCCTGGGCAAACCGGCCTGGACGAAAATTTGGGCTACGGCTTCCGCACGCTCATTGGAGAGGGCCTGATTTCGGCTGGCGGGTCCCGTCGTATCGGTATGCCCGGCTATTCTCACCTTCGAGAACTTCATGTTCTGCAAGCGGGCAGCCGCTTCGTGTGCGCGTTGCAGGGCGCCGGGCGTCAAGCTTGCGCTGTTTAGTTCGAAGTGGACTTCCGTGATGGGAGCGTTGCTTGGTGTCACAGGTTCGCTTTGCGTGGCAACTGCTTCAGAAACCGTCTCCGCCTGAATGCCCTCTCCAATCTTCTTGTCCGCAGTCGCCGGTTCTTGAAGCGCGACAGCACTCAACTCGGCGTCCGGAAGCGCTGGATTAGGCGCGGCTTTAGGCACCAGTTGGGCGTCGCCAAAATCGAGTTCGGACACGACGTCGTCAACCAGATCCTGTGCGGGGCCTGCAGCAATTTGCGTGTCCGGTTTCTGCGCTGTGAGTTCTTGAGCGGCGAGTTCCTTCGCGGCAATTTCCTGGGCGGCGAGTTCTTGGGCGGCGAGTTCTTGGGCGGCGAGTTCTTGGGCGGCCAGTTTTTCCGCGAGGGCATCCAACTCGGTTTCGCGTTCCGAAGCTGACTCCAACCGCGCTGCAATCATCTCTTTCTGTCTAGCCAATTCCGTTTTTTGTTCTTCAAGGGCTTTATTGACGACATCCAAGTTTTCGTACTTTCGGGTCAGGTCTTCTTCGAGCTTATCCGCTGAGGCCAACTTCTCCTCAAGTTCCGCGGATTGAGCTTCGAGCTCAGCTTCCCGCTGAGCGGCCTGGTCCTGGCGGTTGCTCAGTTCCTCCAACTGCGCGCTGATTTTTTCCTGATCCGACAGTAAATTGGCCAAGTCCACTTCGAGGGCGCGTTCTCGTTCCGATATAGAATTCGAGATTGTTCTTTGTTCTTCTTTCAAAGCGTCTAGTTCAGCCACGGCACGTTGCTCCTCTTCAGCGGAGTCAGACGCCATGAGAGTTCCCGTTGCGAAGCCACCGGCTGTACCACCCGCGAAAAGTATCGCCGCCACAGCCGCGTATAATTTGTTCACCGTGCCTCTCCTGCACTAATCGCTTTGCGCGCTAACGTAGCAGCGGATCGGCCAAATTGATGGGTATCAAGTACTTGTGATGGGGCCGCTCGCCGCTCAGCCCAGAAGATGTCGCGAAATTCGCACTAATGCACGTTTTGAGCTGACAGCTTTCCTTTGGCGCTTCGACCCTGAAGGCAGCTATGGAGTGGCCCCAATTCGTTGAAATTATTGCAAAAAACAAGACGACCCTCATCAAAACCGAACAACCATTCCAATAACCCTCTGATTTACATCACAGAATTGGCACACGGATTCGACCTCAGCAGTTTAGAAAACAACCGACGCGGGTAAAAAAAGGCCTCCAACGAGCCTGCGAGAACCGGGAGCGCCAGCGCAATGGGATTTGATCTGACGACCTTCGTTTTTACGGAAGACGGCGATGACGCGGTCTTTACCGATGTGCTGGCCATTGCCAGCGGCATCGGCTCGCCGTTTTCGGCCATCGAGGTGGCCGGACCGGTCGATGCGCTCGGCGGGCGCGATCTTATCGAGGGCAGCCTGACCGGTACGGTCGACACCGCCGATGCGGTACAGGCGGCCGGCCTGCTGGTGACCGACGTTTTGGCCACTGGGGACGGGAATGACAAACTGATCGGGTCGTCCGAGTTCACCCTAACCGCGTTGTCCACTGCCACCGAGATTTACGGCATTTTCGGCGGCGACTTTCTGGGATCGATTGAGACGGGCGACGGGCGCGACAGAATTACCGGCACCGCCGCGGTCAATGGGGACGATTTCGTCACGGCATCACCGGTGGCGGGCATCTTCCAAGTCGACTTCGACACGGGCGCCAGTAATGATCAGGTGACCGGAACAGGGACGGTCAATGCGGGTTCCGACCTGGATCTTGGGCGGTTATTCGGCATTTCCGCGATTCAAGGAACAACAGGCAGCGGTCGGGACACCATCAACGGCGAGGCAGACGTTTCAGCGGAAGACCGCGCCACCGTGTCGAAGGCACAAGGCGTCTCCGAATTCGGCTTGGACACAGGTGAGGGCAACGACAAGCTGTTCGGCACGGTCACCGTGACGGTGGGTGACGATACACAGATCGAGAACATTGAGGGCGTTTCCAGCGCAACCATCACGACGGGGTCCGGCCGTGACCGTTTAGAGGGAATGGCCACCGTGGTGGTTGGAGAAAACAGCAGCGTCACCGATGTGAATGGCTCCACCAGCTTTGATTTGGACAGCGGGTCCGGCAACGATTTCGTAGCCGGTACCGCCTTGGTAGAAGCCGGGGCTGGCAGCAGCGTCACGAACATCAATGGCATTCAGTTCACAGGCATCGAGACGGGCGATGGCCGAGACAGAATCGAAGCCCATGCCGTTATCGAGGGGACAGGATTAGTCGACGCGGGAAGCACAGGTATTTTCGGCAGCACCATCGATACCGGGGCCGGCAACGATACGGTGACTGCCACCAGTTCCGGCGTTTCGGTTGGCGGCGCGTCGTTCGGCACCGATGGCGCAACGATTTCCTTAGGATCCGGCAATGACCAGGTCACGGCCCGCGGAATCACCGTGGGCATTAACGAGTCCAGTTTTTTCGGTGAAGAGGGCGATGACGTCTTTGACCTGCAGAGCGGGTTCGGTTCCGTCGATGGCGGCGGCGATGATGATCTGCTGATCTTGGAGGGTAACTCGGGCGACTTCACCTTCACCGACAATGGCGGCGGCACCGGGAGGATTGTCGGCGCCTTGACCGACATCGCCGTCGCCGCGGTCGAGGAATTCGAGTTCGATGACGGCAGGTTCGACTTCGGCGACCTCTTCTGATGCGGTCGATGCGGGGGATAGCCAGCAGAAAAATGGCGATAGATTGGAGTACCGTCTTCAAAGTGAATTCGGTGACTGCTTACTAAGTTCCCAAATCGGTTTCGTAGCCTGGCTCCTATCTGAGCCAGCGTCAGCGCTTGTCAGCGTGCGGTCTTGGACTGGACCAACCCAGGGCTCTCCTCAATCGACGGCTTAGAGAGCAGAACGCGGCTGCCCACCAGGATTGCCGCCGCGCACACCATCAATACGCGGAACAACCCATCGAAGCCCCAGTTCGCCTGTATGACGGCGATCAAAGGCAGTGTCGCCGAGAAGGCCAGGAAACTGACCATGTAGCGGGCGCCGAAGGCTCGAGAACGGGACTTTTCCGAGGCGGTGGTGCCGATCAGGAAGTCGTTCACCGGCACTTGGCCGAACACACCCAGCATGATGCCGAGCGATACGGCAAAGGCTGCCGCGTTGGTCAACCCTGGCATCAGCAGGAAAGCGATGATCTGGACCGAGGTAACAAGCGCGAGCGTGGGCCTCGCCCCAAAACGGTCTAACATGTAGCCGGTTACCAGTTGGGCCAGCGAGGCGGTGGCGAAAACGACGAATGCGAGGGCGCCGATGACCGAGGCGGACTGCATTCGAAGCGTGCTCAAATTTGCGGCGACTGCGTCGGCCAGACCGACCAGGCGTTCCTCGAATATCTCGGGCAGCGCGACCGTGGTGGACTGGAACACGACGCTGCCCAGTGTCGCGGTCATGTAGACGCAAAACAGCACGCGCCACATCGGGCCATAGTTGGCGCGGGCTTTGGCCGCCGCTCCGCCGACCGGTTGGACTGTCAGAGCCTGGATCTCTCGAGAAACGAGCAGGTAGGGCATGGCTATGGCAATCGAGATGATGCCCGGCAGAATGAAGGCGGCGCGCCAGCCGGCGACGTCGATAAGGACGCCGCTGACAAGGGCGGCCGAGCCGACCCCGAGATTACCCCAGATGCCGTTTACGGCCAGCCGCATACCCGTCTTTTTCCAGCGTGCCGTCACGATGGCCAGTCCGACGGGGTGATAGATCGCCCCGAAGACGCCGATACACAGCAGCCCGGCCCCGAGGTGGAGCGGCGTTTGGGCCAGCCCCGTCAGAATGGATGAGGTGCCGATCCCCAGGAAGAAGACGACCATCATCCGGTCCCTGCCCCAACGGTCGGCCAGGATTCCCATGGGCAGCGCACACAAGGCAAACGCCGCAAAGCCAGGCGCGCCGTAGGGCAGCAGCTCGGCATAGGTCATGCCCCAACCGGCGCTGAGAGCCAAGGCCGCGACCGTCGCGAAGATCAGCATGAAATAGTGGTCGAGGAAATGACCTGCGTTCAGGATGAGGAAGTACTGGGTGTCGCGCGTGATCATTCGGGCTTTTGTGGCGTAGGATGACGGTCTACGCACTATTCTATAGCGCTGGGCTGGTCACGGTAAGCACGGCAATGCGGTCAGACAGCTGACTGCCACCAACCAGTTTGGTGTATTTAGTAAACTGTCACCGAAACAGGCGTCACCGAAACAGGCGCATGATCGAACTCAAACCCGTCGTTCGAGACGACCTTGAAACGTTGATTTCCCTGCGTGTGGCGCCCGAGCAGGCTGACTTCGTGGCGCCGAACGCGCTGACCTTGGCGGAGTTTGCTTACATCGCCGGCGGCTATGTGTTCGCCATATGGAGCGGCAAGCAGGCGGTTGGCCTGATGGGTCTTATCGATCTGCGTGAGCATGATGAGCTTGAGGAAGGAGACGACCCGGAGGTCGCCTTTCTGATGAGGATGATGATTGGCAGCGAGCATCAGCGGCAGGGTATTGGGCGTGCAGCGATGGAGCGTGCGCTTGCCTGGGCTCGCGACCGGGGCAATTCGTGCCTTCAGACATCAGTCGTGCCCGGCAATGTCGGGGCCGAGGCGCTCTACCACTCGGTCGGGATGCGCCGGACCGGACGGATCGTGGAAGGTGAGATTGAGATGAGTGTTGGGTTGCGGTGACGGCATCCCCTCCCCTGGTGATTTCAGATGAGAGAAACGGTGCGGTGCTTAAGGCGCCCGTTTGTTGGCGAACGCCCATATCCAATCTGTGGGCTCGCCGTCGCTGCCGCTTCCGGCGTGGGTTGATACTTCCACGATTACGAAACCGGCTGCCTCAAGCAAGTCGGTTAAGGTCTCTTCGCTCATCGGGCAGAAGTAGCGATCGTGGCGGTCGCGCCATTCGGTGACGCCGGATTTGAAGCTGGTGGCGAATGTGCCCTCCGGAACCAGGCTTGTCGCGATGCGCTTGATCACTGCTGGCAACGCGTTTGGAGTCAGGTGCAGCAGGGAGGCGGAGGCCCAGGCGCCGTCGAATTCCGCTTGATAGTCGAGCTCGTCGAAAGATGCGACAAAGACTTGCTGGTCCAGACGGCGCGAGGCGATGCGGGCCAGCTCCGGCGAGGCGTCGAGGGCCGTGACGCACAGGCCGCTGTTTTTGAAGGCGAGACTGTCATGCCCGCCACCGCACCCCAGGTCGATGACGGCTGCTCCCGGACGGAGCGCCGAGATAAAGCGGTCGCGGCGGGCTACCAGATTTCCGCTTGGAGCGCGGGCGGCGTATATTTCGGCCGCCCTCGCATAGTAGTCTCGCGTTCGTTCGTCTCCGCTCATCTGGACGCTGCCGCTCCGCCAATCAACGGGCACCGGTTTGCAGAAAGTACGGCGCCGACCCCCAGCATGCACGAAGGTTTAATTTCGTGGCCGTCCGGCCCGCGGAAACGCAATTTAGTGCATTTAGTGAACTGTCACCAAATTAGATGGCCACCAAATTAGATGGCACCGAAATAGGTTAGCGGACCACGAGGACGGAGATGTGCGAGTGGGAGGCCAGATAGCCGCCTCGGGATGAAATGATGTGGTCCCAGAAACCGGGAACGTGCGAGGCCATGACGACCAGGTCGGCGTTCAGCTCGCCGGCCGCCTGCTCCAGCGCGTCGTCCATGTCGATGGTCGGGTCGTTCGACACGACGGCCTTGGAGGCGAACGGAACGCCCCGCATGGCCGACTGGCTTTCCGCGAACTTGGCCAGCTTGTCAGCGAATTCGGCCGGGTTGTGGGCGACCGAGCCGGGTGCGGGGCTTGTGACGCTGACGACTGTGAGGGCCGCGCTGTAGTGCTGGGCCAGATCCGCCGCGACGCCCAGGGCCTTTTCCAATGTTTCGATATGCTCCAGGTCGACGGGTATCATGATGTTTTTATAGGTCAAGTCCGTTCCTTTCTGAGTAATAGGGCACCCAGACAGACTTGCGCCTAAATTGCCAACACACATTGATGCAAATCAAACCGGCTTGAGTATTTGGTGTTTACCTCGCGTTGACAAAAAAAGAGCCCGCTCAGAGGCGGGCTCTTCTCGGTTTGGGTTGGACTGCGACGGCTAGCGCGGCTCCGACCTTAAGGCGACGTAGACGCACCAGCACATGGCAAGCACCACCAGGGTGAACGGGATCCCGGTGGAAACCGCCGCGCCTTGCAGGGCCGCCAGACCGCCACCCAACAACAGTGCGATGGCCACCAGCCCTTCCAGCGTGCACCAGAAGACGCGCTGGACGACCGGGGCGTCCATCTTGCCGCCGGCGGTAATCGTGTCGATCACCAGCGAGCCACTGTCGGATGACGTGACGAAGAAGATGATGATCAGCACCAGCGAGATCGGGGCGATAACGCTGTAAAACGGATACTGGTCCAGCATCCGGAACAGGGACAGTTCGGGCTTGTAGGCATCGACCACGACGCCGGTGATGCCCTGGCCGGTGCCGGCCTCGATCATGTCGATCGCGGCGCCGCCGAAGGTCGTCATCCACAACGCGCAGACCAAGGTCGGCGCAATCAGGACGCAGATGATGAACTCACGCACCGTGCGGCCCTTGGAAATACGGGCGATGAACATGCCGACGAAGGGAGACCAGGCGATCCACCAAGCCCAATAGAAGGTTGTCCAGCCGTGGAAATAGCTGGTGTCCTCGCGTCCGAACGGGTTCGACAGAGGGACGAGTTTGACGACGTACTGCACCATCACATCGCCAAAGCGGACGAAGGTCGCGCCAATGCCGGCCATGAACAACACGAATATGAACAGTGCCACGGCCATCAGCATGTTGATCTCGGACAAGCGCTTGACGCCCTTGTCCATACCCAACAGCACCGAGACAAGGGCCACGGCCGTGATGCCGATGATCAGCATGACGACGACGGTGTTCGTCGGCTCCAGGCCGAAGACGTCATTCAGGCCGGCGGCAATCTGCTTGGCGCCAAGGCCGAGCGAGGTGGTCAGGCCGAACAGGGTGGCGAAGACGGCCAGAGTGTCGATGACATGGCCAGGCCAGCCCCAGACCCGCTCACCCAGCAGCGGGTAGAAAGCCGAGCGCAAGGTCAGCGGCAGGCCCTTGTTGTAGCAGAACACGGCCAGGCAGAGGCCCACGACCGCATAGACGGCCCAGCCGCCCAAGCCCCAATGGTGCACCGTGCCAACGATGCCGATATTCTCGTTGCCTGGCGTGGATGGATCGATGCCCAACGGGTTGGCCGCTCCGCCCTCGGCATAGGTGTAGTAGACGGGCTCCAGCACGCCGAAGAACAACAGGCCGATGCCGATGCCGGCTGCGAACAGCATGGCAATCCAGCCGGCATAGGAATAGTCGGGCTTGGCATCCTTGCCGCCGATGCGCACCGAACCGACAGGCAGGAAGATCAGCGCCAAGCAGAACAACAGCATGATGTCGACAGAGATGACCAGGAACCAATCAAACGTGCTGGTCAGCCACGGCCGCAGCCAGCCGAACAGCTCGGCCGAGGCCTCCTGATTGGCCAGTGCAAGCAGCACGAAGGCGATGATCACCAGGCTGGAAATGACAAAGACCGGGTTGTGAATGTCCAGCCCGAAGGGTCGAACATTGTCCTGTCCCAGTTCGTAATCGACATCGAACTCCGAACCGGGCGCTTGCCCCGTGCTCGAAATATCGGCTTCGGCCACGTTAAATTCCTCCCAAAAAAAAAGGGGTGCAAGCACCCCACAACAGACGATCAGTCAAAAAACCGCTTGCGTACTCAACCTGACTTTCATGTCAAATCGATCCAACCAAACACGATTTTAAGCAACGCAAGGGTGACGTGATTTGCTCTATCGCGCAAGGGGCTATGACATTATTAGCGGGATGCCTGGAAATTGGGCAAAATCACTGAGGATTTTTTGCCCGATTTTTGCGCCGCACAGCGGGAAAAAGTTTGGTATATTTAGTAAACTGTCACCGAAATGTGGCACCTCAGGTGAACAGCATATCGAAGGCAAACGTGCCGTCATCGAATTGGAATTCTTCGATGTTGCTTACGGACAGATCATTGATGCCGCCGGTAATCGTCCCGCTGGCGGCCGTGAGTTTGTCGTAGACAAAGTCAGCGGAATTGCCGGCCAGGATCAGCAGATCATCGTTACGGCCACCATCGATAATGCCGGAACCGCTGTGCAGGTCGAAGGTGTCGTCGCCCTTGTCGCCGAATATGAAAACATCCCGCACGCCGCTGGTGGCCCCCCGGGCGATGACCTGATCATCGCCCCTGCCGAGATCGATCGAACCGCCCTGAATGCCGTCTGAGTGGGGGTCCGGGTCGGGATAAACACCGATATCGTCGACCTCCGCGCCGGTGCCGATGACCGTGTCGGCCCCTGATCCCGTGGAAATTGACGCATTCACAATGCCGTCGCCATAAGCCGACGCAACATCGTAGTCAGCGGTGATGATCGATGTTCCCTCTACCCGATCGTCGCCCGTTCCCGTGTCAATTTCTGTTCCGTCGATACCATTGGTTCTGTCAACCGATGTAAGGGTAAAGGCCTCCGTTGAAATTCGACCGGTTACGATATCTCCACCAGCACCGGTTTTGATCGTACCGCCTTTGATACCTGCGCTGTCCACTGCGTAGGTGTCCGAGCCAGCTGACATTTCGACCAATCCGCTGACGATGTCTTGGCCGGCTCCCGTATCGACAACGGCATCGCCGATGCCCGCGACGCCAACTGCGCCTGCGGCCGTTCCGAATGTAGCTTTCAAGATTCCCGTGACGGTATCGATCCCTTTGCCAGCGGAGATGACCGCCCCATCAATGCCCTTACTGCCCTCGATGACCCAACCATAGTGCCCATCAGCATCGACCGTGCCTGTTATGTCGTCCTTTCCACGCCCAGTCGTGATCTCTGTGCCGCCTATTCCTGCCAACCCGCGGGCAGATAGATCCTCAGAATTGCCCGTGGCATCTTTCACAACTGCCGTTCCGCGAATTTCATTGCTGCCGTTGCCCGTCGCAATCGAGCCGTCAAGAATTCCTACGGCTGAGTGTTGCGAGTAACTTGCCGGATCGATTTCGGCCATTCCGACGACACTGTTTTGTCCGACACCGGTAATTATGCCCACGTCATTCAGCCCAATGGCCGTGTAGGGCATTCCTTGCGTTCTGGCCGTAATGGCGGCAGTTCCGGACACCTCATCATTGCCGACGCCCATATTGACGGCTCCTCCGTCCATACCGATCGCCGTCACCTCGCCCTGCGGATCGGGAAAGTCCACGTCATTCGTTGTGCCAGGAACATATTCGGGCGTTCGTAGGATTGCCTGACCTGCCAACTTGTCCGACCCGGCGGCCATCTCGATCATGGCACCCGGCAAGTTGCCTATGCCGACGGCGCGGGCGGCGACATCTATTCCAATCTCGAAATCGACCGTGCCGAAGACGGAGTCCTTGCTCTTTCCGGTGTTTAGGGTCGATTCGTTCAGGAGACCGGTTACGGAAACAGGGTCGGTTCCATCGATCGTGCCCGAAAGGGTGCCGTCTATTGAGTCTTTGCCCTTCTGCGTGTTGATCGGCTGGGCGCCAACGGAAATGGCGCTGTAGGGCGATGCGATGCCGTCATCGATATCGACCACTTCGGAGACCGACAGCAGATCATTTCGATTACTAAATAAAAAATTGATTAGGTCAAAAAACGAAGTTGGCATTTTTGCCCCATGTTACTTCTGCATAAAAACATTTTCCCTTTTTTATTTTGCGTCACAGACCTTTGGAAATCAACATTGATCACATCTTCAACCGCGTTCTTCTCCTCTCACGCGTTTCAAATGTTTACTAAATTTATCTTTAGGTGCCGGTGGCGCCTGTTTTTGAAATCGGAACTTATTTTCTAGCGCCAATCGCATGCTTTACTTGCGCATGACTGATGTCATTCGCATCGGTTTGCTGAACCATGGGCAGCACGACCCGGAACGTCGTTCCGACGCCCTCCTGGGAGGTGACGCCGATGTCACCCTGGTGCAATTCGACCAGATGTTTGACGAGGTACAGGCCAATCCCTGTGCCGGGTTTGCCTTGGGAAGTGCTGGCGCGAAAGAAACGGATGAAGAGCTTTTCCAGCTCGTCCTGGGGGATACCGACGCCGTTATCGGATACGGCAATCACGACGTCTCCGTTCAGCCGGCTACAGGACGCACGCACCATAGCGGGTGCGTCGGAGTATTTGAGGGCATTGGACAACAAGTTGGTGAGGACCTGGTTCAAGAGCGCGGCATCGCCTTGCATGAGGATTGGGCGCTCGGGAACATCCAGCTCGATCAAGCGGCCGGGGCTGATCTCCGTCTGCATTTGAACGGCCTCATCAACCACCGCGGTTACATCGATTTCCGAGGGGCTGAAGGTAATCTTTCCCAGCTCGATCCGGGTGGCGTCGAGCGTGCTTTCGATCAACCCGATCAGGCGTTTGACCGCATCGCGCACCCGGCCGAGGCCCTGCTCCACCTTATCGACCTCCAGCTCGTGCCGGCATTTGCGCAGCAATCTCTGCGCGGTGGCATCGATGATGGTCAGGGGGGTTCTGAACTCATGGGACACCATGGAGACGAATTGACGCTGTAGCACCGCGATTTCCCGCTCCTTCTCCAGCGCGACCTCCAATTCGTCCGCCTTGCCCTTGAGCTCGCAGGTCTTTTCCTCAACCAGGCGTTCGAGTTCGACATGGTGTTGCTTTAGGGTGAACTCAGCCTTCTTCATTGACGTGATGTCGCGATTGACCCCCACCAACCCGACGATCTTGCCGTCAATCACGATCGGCAGCTTGGTGTTGGACAGCCAGGCCCCCTGCCCCATGTTGCTTTCCGTAAATTCCTCCTCGCCGATGATGAACTCGCCGGATTGCAACACGCGGACTTCCTTTTCCCGGAACTGGCTCGCGACGTCCTCGGGGAACAAATCGAAATCCGATTTGCCGATTAGTTCAGCGGGCGTGTCCACGCCGATGACGGACGCAACGCGTCGGTTGGCCAAAACGAAGCGGCTGCCCAAATCCTTGACGAAAACCAGATCGGGCCAAGCATCCATCAAGGTCGAGAGGACAGCGCTGTCCCAGCGGGCCGCCTGCTCCATCTGGCCGATCGACCGAGATGATTTGATCCAGGTAATCACCAGGATCAGCGAACCGAGCAAGACACTGGCAACCAGCGAAATCAAATTCCAAGCGATTGCCGCTTGTGCCTTTTCGGAGATCTGCCGCTGCAGGTCCGCCGCGTCGGCGCCCGTGAACTGGATGGCGCGGTCAAGATGCGCGTGGATGGTCTCCTCAAGGCGCGCCAAATGAGATTGGGTGGGAATGCGGACGGACCCATCATCGCTGATGAGCATGATGGCGGCTTTCTTCCATTCCGCACCGGCCGCCAAGGCGCCGTTCAGCTCTGACTGCACGCGGGGCGACATGAGGGTCTTTAAGTACCCGACCTCCCGTTCGTATTCCTCGTACAGCGTTTCATAGTCGTCCCGCCCTTGGTTCATGCTGATGATGGTCGTGTAGGACACCGATTGGGCGACGATCTCGCGCATGCGGGAAAACAGCTTGGACAGCCTTTGCGCGCTTTCGACCGCGATCAGCGGCCGGTTGGACACCTGTTCTGCCGTGTCGCGCACGGTCATGTTGCCGTAAAGGTTCCAAACGCTGGTCCCGACATTGAGGGCGGCAAAGCAGATTAAGCCGCAAAAGATGTAGCGCCTTGTGTTCATCGCTGGTCGACCTCAACGCGGCAGGTCGGGAGGGTTGGCGTTGGCCGTTCGGGATTCCAACGCACCCAGAAAAGCGATCAGGTCTCCACGCTCGCCCGCCGTCAGTTGCAACGGCTCAAGGCGGTTTGACCCAGCACTACGCCGCACGCCCCCCGACGCATAATGGTCGATCACCGTGGCGAGGTCGGCCAATGAGCCATTGTGCATGTAGGGCGCCCGTTTGGTTATGTTGCGCAGGCTGGGCGTTTTGAATGCGTTAGCCGATGCTTGGTTGTTGTCCACCGCGGCCCGGCCGGGATCATCGGCAACAAGGCCGATATCGTGGAATCCATTGTCCGTGAAGTTCCAGCCCGAATGGCAGCGAGCGCATTGCGCCTTGCCAATGAACACGCGAAACCCCCGCTTCGCGGCCTCGCTCATGCTGGTCTCATCGCCGTCGACCCATTGATCGAACGGTGACGAATCGGTGACGATTGTTCGCTCGTACGTTGCAATGGCCTTCAAGATGTTCCTGGCGGTTACCCCTTCGCCGGGAAAGACCAGCTCAAACCACCGACGATAGTTTTCGATCGATTGCAGGCGGGTAACGAGCAAGTCCAACGGCATATCCATTTCTTCATGGGCCGTAATCGGGCCAGCCGCCTGCTCCTCAAGCGTGGACGCGCGCCCATCCCAGTAAAAACTCTCTTGCCAAGCCAGATTGTGAGTGGCCGGAGCATGCCGTGCCAACGGCTGGTTTTGCGCCCCCATTGCCGTTGCGAAGGGAACTTCCCAGCCGAACGAAGGGTTGTGGCACGTCACGCAATTCATGTTCTGCATGCGGCTGACGCGCTGGTCATAGAACAGCATCTTTCCCAGCGCCGCCTTGGTCCGGGTGTAGGGATTCGACGCCGGAAACGGTATTTCTGACGGTCGCCGGAAATCACGGAGCAGATCGTCAATTTCCGAGGCTTGCGCTGCCCAACAACAGAGGGCTTGAAACAATGCAACCGCGGCAACCATCAAATATTTCATAAAAACTCAACCGCCCGCTGGAAACACCAAGGCAATCCCGCAACATCCAGCGGACCAATGAAAAACTTGTTAAGTTGAGAACAGTAATAAAACACCCTTTCGTTGACGTTTTGACTGTTCTTTCTATTGCTGCCACACCACATGCTAGAAATCGCGCTTGGCATACAAATCAGTATGATAAGAATAGTTTCTGAAACCGAACGATATGACCCAGTCGTCTACGGCCGCAGAGTAGCATGTCTAGGACCGGTGTCCGCCAATGGGAGAGTACAGCGTAGCCACGCCGTCGGTCGAAAACACGCGGCGGCGAACCCATCTACTGTCGGGGCAGTGTCTTCTATCGGAGGAATTAAGATCTTGGCGGACGACTGGAAACATCAACTGCGCCTCGTCCTAGAACCGGGCGTGGCCGACGTGGCCAGACATGATCCAAAGGCTCAACAACTGGCCCCTTTGGCGCGCATATTGGACAGCCACAATGCGAGCCTGAAATGCCAGTTTGACGCATTTGCAGACTACGTCGCCGAAGCGGAACGGAATGGCCCGGACCGTTATCCACTCTATGAGTGGACCAAGGCGACGATCGAGGATGGCGCAAAGAAAGCCAAGCACGTCAGCGTCTTCACCATCTATGCCGATGGTCAGGAAGTCTATGATTCAGCCATCGCGGATGCCCTGATGGCGGATATTGAGCCACTGGTCGGCGGGCCGCTGATCGCAAGGATGAACCGCCACGACACGAACCCGGCGAACAACCCGCAGCCGCCACGGAAGAATTCCGAAAAGCCTGGGCGCTGACGCGATATCCTCAACCGCGCCTACGCGGCTGAGTTGCTGCGCACGGTTTCGAGAAACTCGCCAACTTGATCACGCAGCGTCGCGGCGTTCGCTTCCATCTGGCGTGCCGATTCATCGACCGTTTCCGCCGCGCCCCGCGTGTTTTCAGCGGCTTGCGTCACGCTTTGGATGTTGGCCGTCACCTCAACCGTGCTGCGCGACGCTTCGGTTGCGTTGACAGCAATCTCCTCAGTCGCCGCCCCCTGTTGTTCAACAGATGTGGCAATTGAGCCGGCGATATCGTTCATCTGATTGATGATTTCGGTCACGGAGGAGATCGCACCAGCCGCGTGTTCGGTTTCGCCTTGGATCGCCGTGATCTGGGCGGAGATTTCCTCCGTTGCCTTGGAGGTTTGGGTTGCCAGGTTCTTGACCTCCGAGGCAACGACAGCGAAGCCCTTGCCAGCTTCACCGGCGCGGGCGGCCTCGATCGTCGCGTTCAAGGCGAGCAGGTTGGTTTGTTCTGCGATAGCCTGGATGAGCGTGACGACCTCTCCGATCCGACCGGCGGCATCCGCCAATTCACCCATGCGCTGGTTGGTCGAGCTGGCCTCCGAGGCTGCCTTGGCAGCAATCTCGCTTGAGGATTGTACCTGGCGGCGGATCTCATTGACCGAGGCGGAAAGCTCCTCCGCCGCCGCGGCGACGGTTTCGACGTTACGAGCGGCCTGATCGGACGCGTTGGAGACGTTGCCGCTCTGCTCGGTTGTTTGCGCAGCGCCTTGGGTCATTTCCGTAGAGGCCGATTTGAGATTACCGACGGTACCTTCGATGATCGTCATCATCTCAGTGATGCGTTCATCGAACAGACCACTTACTTCTTGGATTTCCTCGGCCCGTTGCGTTGCCGCTTCGCGCACGGCAATCTGTTCGGCTTCCAGGGCTTTTCGGGAGCTTTCGTTCGCCACGAAAACCTTCATGGCCGAGGCCATCTGCCCGATTTCATCCCCACGGTCGGCACCATCGACCTCGATGTCGCTATTGCCATCGGCCAGGGTGTTCATGTTGGCCGTGAGAGCACAAATCGAGCGCACAATGCTTTTGCTGGAGACCCATGCGATCGCGAACGCCGCAATCGAACCGATCGTGCCCAGCAGGAAGACGAGCGCAGCCTCAAGCCAGAACGCCTGTTTCAGATCATCAATGTAGGTTCCGGTTCCGATCATCCATTGCCAAGGTTCGAACCCTTCGGCGCGGCCCCATTTTTCGATCGGTTCGCTATCGGCCGTCCGTGGCCAAAGGTAGCGAAGTTCCCCGCCACCGGCCCTGGCCATTTCGATCATCGTGGAGATGATCCGCACGCCGTTTGTGTCGGTTACCTGACTGAGATCCTTGCCGATCAGCGCCTGGTTCGCATGCGCTTGGGCAATCCCGTTGTAGTCAATGACATAGATGTAGTTCGTCCCGTCGTACCGCATGGCGGTGATTGCGGCCTTGGCGCGCGCTTGGGCCTCTTCCCGGCTCAGTTCGCCGGACTGCTCCTTAGCGTGAAACTCGGTCGCAATCGAAACGGCCGTCTGGCTGATCTGCTGAATAGCGAGCGACCGTTCCGCCAACATTGCGCTGTACAGCGCATAGAGGCTGACGCCGATCAGGATGACCGTGAAAGTAAAGACCGTGGCGACGGGCAGACCGATTTTCCAAGCCAAAGGCCAACGCGTGAATGACATCTTTTTGTGTTTCCGCACTGCATATGAAGAGGCGGATAGAACCGCAAATGGATTAACCAACCTTTGAGCGGCGCTAATCCGCGCTCAAAAGGCGGTACGGTCGAATTATTGCGGTGCTTTTCTACGTATATTTACTTACAACACGCACCAATCTGTACGAATAAGTCAATCTTGTGTGTTCGTTTGTTGCTGGACGGTGCCGACATAATAAACAGGCAGTCTGCTCAATGGGAGTAAACGGACGATATAGGGTGCCGTCAGGTCGTTGGTCCGGGCATCTCCGACATCTCCCGTATCTGTACCGCCGCCGCTGATATCCTCTTCGCTGGACTGTCCATTTTCCGGACCCGACTGCGTGAGTTCGGCCGCCAGACGGCTGCGGTAGCCAATGACCAGGGCGGTTTCGCCGGCGACGATCTCATTGAACTCCAGCTTCCTGGCAGGACCTCGATCAGCCGCCTGGAAAACGGCAACCGCCATTCGACCTTCGGGCATCGGACCGGGAGGGTCTTCGCCAATCATCTGCCAAAGGATGACCCAGGAACGCTGATCGCGCGCCGTCAAGGTCGCATCCACCGCGGCAGCGCTCAACGGTCCGCTCCATTCCGCACCGGCAATGCGCCACCGCAACGCGGTGGGTGACTGTTGATCAGCGTCTACGGTGTCTTGCGGTTGTGAGGATTCGGTTTGCGTGTCCTGTGCGGCGGCCCGACCCGATATCCAGGCAGGGGCAAGGACAAAAGCCGCGACGATCGCCGAACAAGCAAACGCAACCCGCAAAATCCGTCAATCCCCCGCGCGGGCCAAGCGGCGTTCAACCAGCCGGGCAAACATGCTGGCGCCAATGGGCAGGATGTCGTCGTTAAACTCATAGGTCGGGTGGTGGAGCATGGAATCCGAAGGGCCACCACCCTGGCCCACGAAGAAATAGCAGCCCGGCCGGTGATCCAACATGTAGGCGAAATCCTCGCCGCCCATGGAGGGCTCAACGTCGGTCACGACGTTCTCGACACCGACCACGTCGCTGGCCGCCTCGGCGGCGAAACGGGTTTCGGTCTCATGGTTCACGGTCGCGGGATAGCCGTCGATATAGTTTAACGTGCCTCGAGCACCGAAGGCGGCGCAGACTTGGTCGGTCATGCGCTCCATACCCGCGCGGATGACCTGCTGAAGCTCGGGCTTGAAGGTGCGAACGGTGCCGCCCAGGCGAACCGACGCCGGAATGACGTTGAAGGCCGTGCCCGCCTCGACGGTCGTGGTGCTGATGACAGCGCTTTCCAGCGGAGAGGTCGTGCGACTGACCAGGCTTTGGTAAGCGGTGATAAGCTGGGCGGCGACAATAACGGGATCGACGGTGGCATGGGGATAAGCCGCATGGCCGCCGCGCCCCTCGATCTCCACACTGAATTTATCGGCCGCGGCCATAACCGGGCCGGGACGCATGCCAATCTTACCGGCTGGCATGGTCGGCCAGTTGTGCAAAGCATAGACCTCGTCACAGGGAAACCGGTCGAACAAACCCTCCTCGACCATCAGCTCACCGCCGCCCTCGCCCTCCTCGGCGGGCTGGAAAATGAAGTGCACCGTCCCGTCGAACTGTTTGGTTTCCGCCAGGTATCGTGCCGCCCCCAACAGCATGGTGGTGTGCCCGTCGTGACCACAGCCATGAAAGGCGCCCGGATTGGTCGATCTGTGGGCGAAATCGTTCTGTTCCTGCATCGGCAGGGCGTCCATATCGGCCCGCAATCCTATGGTGCCGGTCCCATCGCCAACCTTTAGGACACCGACAACACCGGTTTTTGCAATGTCGCGATGGACCTCCAGGCCCCAAGATTCGAGCTTTTCCGCGACAATCGCCGCCGTGCGCCGTTCTTCGAAGGCGATTTCCGGATGGGCATGGAGATCGCGCCGCCAGTCGGTCATCTCAGGGTTGTTCGCTGCAATGGAATTGAGAACCGGCATTCAAGACTCCTTGGCGGTGGATTCCTTGGGAAACTATGTAAATCGCGCCTGTGTCTTATAAAGCGACCGGCGGCAAGATCTTGTTAACAACCTGGTCAATTGCATGGGCAGAGGGCAGACTTTCTTGCGCGCCCAGCGCCAAGCACGCGAGCGCGGAGCCGGCCACGGCGCGGTTGAGCGCCTGTCGCAATTCGAGGCCCGCATCCAAGCCAGCCGACAAGATACCACAAAAGGCATCGCCGGCACCCGTGGTGTCGACCGGATCGATGGCCAGGGCCGGGATGCGATAGGTTTGCGTTCCTTGAGAGACAATGGCCCCCTGCGCGCCAACCGTCACGATGCAAGTCAAGTGGAAGGACGCTGACAAGGCGCTGGCCAATGTCCCGATCGGCTGGTCGGCCGAACCGTCGGCAAGGTCCGTCGCCTGCGCCACGGTGCGGGCTTCGTGTTCGTTGACAATCAGAATATCGAGTTGCGCCAGGCTTGATGGCGGTACAACACCCGCTGGAGCCACATTCAGGATCGTTCGGGCGCCCCGGTTCGCTGCGCGGTCGATGACCCGCCAGTTTTCCTCGGGCGGGACTTCCATTTGCATAAGAACGGTGTCGCCATCGCGAAGCATGTCCTCGCCAAGCTGGTTTGCCGTTGGCAAGCGATTGGCGCCGCTGGCAACGGCAATGAAGTTTTCCGCCGACTGATCGACACAGATGTATGCGATACCCGTGGGATCCTCAGACCGGGCGACGGCAGAGATATCGACGCCATCATCCTTCAGCGTGTTCAAGAGTGAGTCGCCATAGCCATCCTGTCCTACAGCGCCGACCATCGCGACATCACCGCCCGAACGCGCGGCCGCGACAGCCTGATTTGCGCCTTTCCCGCCCGGCTTTGTTAGGTAGCGGTCGGTCAGCACCGTTTCTCCGGGTTTTGGCAGTTCGGAGACCTGCATGATCAAATCCATGTTGATCGACCCGAAAACAGTCAGCATGGCGCCATCCGCATGATTATTGTCGCTGTTTGGATTTTCACGGTCCCGTCGGCGGTATGCCGGCCTCTTCCAGATCGGCGACAGGGCTTGCAAAACCTGCGGTGCTGAATGCCGGGAGGCCAGCCCCGTCCGCACCGACCTTGAACGCGCGGCGAGACACCCATGTTTCGATCTGGTGGTGCAGCGGAACGTAAATCAACGCGTCAGTCGCCGTTTGCCAAACATCGATTGCATCAGCCGCCGCCGCTTCCCGGTCGAACGTCGCGCTGAGAGCCTGGATACGCGCATCCAGATCCGGGTTCGCAAAGCCCGTGAAATTCGCCTTGCCATAGGTTTCTTGCGATGAATGGTAGAGAGATTCCAGCGCCTGGCGTGAATCGAACGTCGTTGTCGACCAAGGCAACAAGAAGAAGTCGGGTTGGGTATTGCGCAAATTGGTCAGATGCTCGGTCAACGGACGACGCTGCAGCGTCACGGACACATCGACCAACCCGAGCATGCCGACAATCGCACGGCAAATTGCCTCATTCCCCAAATAACCATCTTCCGGGCAATGGAGTTTGGCCGAAAACCCCTCGCCATAGCCCGCTTCGGACAGCAGGTCCTTTGCTCTTTCAAGGTCGACGCCCTGCCGGCTGTCCAGCTCCTCCGACCAACCCAGGACATTGCGCGCAACCGGCATGGCCGATGGCAGTGACCGGCCTTTGAGGATCACATTGCGAATAGCCTCCGCATCGACGGCCAATGCGATAGCCTGCCGGACTTTCTTGTCGGCAAACGGATTGGCGCGGGCTTCCGGATCTCCGTAGTAGTCCGAACTGGAAATATTGAATCCGAGCAGCAAGGAAACAGCCCGCTCGCTGTTCACCCGGCGGATGGAGGGCGGGGCCTTCAGCCTGTCGATCGCGTCAGCCAACGGGTCAACCACGAGATCGACCGATCCGCTGCTCAGAGCCGCCATCCGGGATTTCGCGTCCGCCAAAGGCCGAAACTCCAGGCGTTTGAACGCCGATCCGTTGCCGTCCTCCCAACCCCAATAGTTCGGGCTGGCAACCAAGGCCGTCATTTTTCCCGGAACCCGGTCGGCCAGTTTGTACGGCCCCGTACCGTTGGCGCTGTCAACGGCCTGCCAAGATGGCAACGCCGCATCCTCCAGACTGCCCGGTTCGAGCAGACCGATCGCCCGCTCTTGCTCGATCACCCAATCTCGACTGACGATCTTGACTGCCGTCAGGCGGGCCGGCAGCAACGCATCTGGTCGCTGCGTCACAATTTTCACCACCAGGTCATTGGAGGCGACGACCTTGTCGATATGGCTCAGATCCGCTGTTCGGGGGGTGAGTTCCGTTCGGGCCCGCTGAATCGAAAACACCACATCGTCGGCCCCGAGCCGACGCCCGTCGTGAAAGCGTACGCCCGTCCGTAGAAAGAACCTCCAGACCAGACCCGAGTCATCAACCGACCAGCCGCGCGCCAAGTGAGGCACGGGAACATGGTCTTCGTTGAACCGGCTAAGCCCTTCATAGATTTGGTGAACCAGCATCGCCGTCGCGCTGTCCGCCGCCATGTGCGGATCGACACTCGCGGCATCGCTGGCCATGGTCCAGCGCAAGGTTCTTGCGTCAGCCTGCCCCAGATGACCGGCAAAAATCCATAAGACCAGCAATGGCCAAAGCGCGGCGGCCCTGCTCACGGATAGAGGACTTCCGTCGCCCAGGGGGCCTGCGGAGCCGTGCGGGAATAAACCAGGCGGTCATGCAGGCGAAACTCCCCTTGGTTCCAGAACTCGATCCGATCGGGCACCAGCCGATAGCCGGACCAGTGCGGTGGACGGTCGACCTGCTCACCGGGATATTGCGCCTCGAATTCGGCGACGCGCGTTTCGAGGATCTGTCGCTGGACAAGCGGCTGTGACTGTTGAGACGCCCAAGCGCCGATCCGCGACCCGCGGGGGCGCGAGGCAAAATAGGCATCCGCCTCAGCGTCAGAGACCGGCTCAATCGCCCCCTCCAGACGGACTTGCCGGTCCGAAGATTTCCAATAGAAGCAAAAAGCGGCCATAGGGTTTGCCGCTAGCGCATCGCCCTTGCGGCTCAACGTGTTCGTGAAGAACGTGAATCCGCTTTCATCAAACCCTTTGAGCAGGATGATTCGCGCGCTTGGCCGGCCATCCGCATCAACCGTCGCCACGGTCATCGCGTTGTGATTGGATGGCTCCTCCACCTCAGCCTGCCGGTACCATGAATCGAATAAATTCAATGGATTAGAGGGCGGATTATAAGGATCGAAGTGAGCAGATTGCACAGGTTCACCGTTTGTCACTGTTTCACCATTTGATCGTGAGCACGCATTAGGCCATGGATGGGCCTTAATTTGTTCATATGTAATTGCATGGCACGTTTGGTGTCTTACATCAGGGCCGGAGGCGACCGGTCAACCGCGAGCAACCGGCCCCAACCTAGTGGAATAGATCAGGAACCGACTCATGAATGCAAAAACCTTTGCCGGTGTGTTGGTAGCCGTCATGTTGGTGGCCGGTTGTAATACCACCGGCGGACCAAAACAAACGGTCGGCACGCTGGGCGGCGCCGTTGCTGGTGGTCTGCTCGGCGCACAGCTCGGCGGCGGGTCAGGCCGGCTGATTGCGACAGGCGCCGGCGCGGTGCTGGGCGCGTTTCTCGGTGGTGAAATCGGATCATCGCTGGACAATGCCGACCAAGTAATGGCGCGGCAGACAGCACAGGATGCGTTCGAGAAATCAAAAACCGGCACGACCGCGACCTGGCGCAACCCTGATACCGGCCATTCCGGCAGCGTCACACCGACCGCCACATACCAAGACAATGGGACGGTGTGCCGAGATTATGAACAGAGGATATTTGTCGATGGGCAACAAGAGGTGCTCACCGGCACGGCGTGCCGAAATAGCGATGGCACCTGGTCGGTCATAAGCTAATCTAACGATCGATCACGAGCGTTTGGGCCGGCGCCTTGAGGGCGCCGGTCGATTGTTGTCGAGCGGGCGCACTTAGCGGCCCGCTCACCGTTTTCCAGGGAGGCATCGGACAGCCGTCCGATGCGTGGTGAGGCCGGGTTGAACGATCCGTACAAGACATTGGGTGTTCCGAAATCGGCTTCGGACGACGAGATCAAGTCTGCCTACCGCAAACTGGTCAAAAAGCTTCACCCAGACGTCAACCCAGACCGCAAAGATATCGAACAGCGTTTCAAGGACGTCAGCGCCGCCTATGCCGTGGTCGGCGACCCCGAGAAGCGGGCCAAGTTCGACCGGGGTGAAATCGACGCAGAGGGCCGTGAGCGGCCCGATTTTGCCTTTCAACGCGCCTGGACAGGGGGCGGCGGACAGCGCGACGCACACTCGTTTCGCGGTGGGTTTTCGAGTCGGGGCGATGGAGCGGGTTTCGACCCGCACGACATCTTCGAAGACCTTTTTGGCCGGGGCGGTTCCGGCACCCGCGGCGCCGACGTCACCTATGAGCTGACCATCGATTTCCTGGACGCGGCCAAGGGCGGCCGCCGGGACATGGTCTTGTCGGATGGGCGCATCGTTTCGGTTTCCGTTCCCGCCGGCGCCGAGGATGGCCAAACCTTGCGCCTGCGTGGCCAAGGCATGGCCGGCATGCGTGGCGGCAAATCAGGCGATGCCCTGATCAATCTGACGGTCAGGAGTCACACCCATTTTGAACGACGGGGCAGTGACATATATCTGACGATGCCGATCACGCTGAAGGAAGCCGTTTTGGGTGCCTCGATCGAAGTGCCGACGATCGACGGCAAGGTTTCGGTCAAGGTTCCGGCAAACTCTTCAAGCGGTACCTCGCTTCGGCTGCGCGGCAAGGGCGTGCCCGACCGCAGCGGAGAAAAGGGCGCGCAGATCGTCCGGCTGGAAATTGTCTTGGGCGAATCGCCCGACCCTGATTTGCGCCGGTTCGTCGAGGATTGGACGCCCAGTCAGCCTGATCCGAGGCTCAAACGCGGCCTTAAGTAAGCGTACGCACCTTCCCTGCCCCACACTTTGGCGCGGCGCTTTGACGGCCCATAGCGTTGGTGTACGATCCGGCCCCCGCCGCAACCATGCAACCGGCCTGAGACCGAGGACACTCAAAAATATGACGGAACCTGTTCCGCTGATGGCAGGCAAACGAGGCGTCGTCCTCGGCGTTGCCAACGATAGGTCGATTGCTTGGGGCATCGCCCAAGCCTGCGCCCAACAGGGCGCCGAACTGGCGCTGACCTTTCAGGGCGAGGCACTGGAAAAACGGGTACGTCCGTTGGCCGAAAAGCTGGGCGCCGACATTGTCGAGCCGTGCGATGTGAGTGACGAGAACAGCATGGCGGCGCTGTTCGACACATTGTCCAAAAAGTGGGGAAAACTGGATTTCCTGGTCCACGCCGTCGCCTTTTCGGACAAGCGCGAACTGTCGGGCCAGTATCTGCAAACCAGCCGCGAGAACTTTCTGCAAACGCTGGACATTTCTTGTTACAGCTTCACGGCCTGTGCCCGTCATGCGGCGGCCCTGATGCCCGATGGCGGCAGCCTGGTGACCCTGACGTACTATGGCGCCGAACGGGTGATGCCCCACTACAACGTCATGGGCGTCGCAAAAGCAGCGCTGGAAGCCAGCGTGCGCTATCTCGCCACCGACCTGGGACCAAAGAATATCCGCTGTAACGCCATTTCCGCTGGGCCGATCAAGACACTGGCCGCCAGCGGCATCGGCGATTTTCGCTATATCCTTCGCTGGAACGAGTTGAACGCGCCGTTGCACCGCAATGTGCATATCGAGGAGGTGGGCAAGGCCGGGCTCTACCTGCTGTCCGATCTGTCCAGCGCCGTCACCGGTGAGGTGCATCATGTTGACGCCGGTTATCACACCGTTGGCATGGTGTCGGTCGATAAGGCGGCTGAGACGGCGGAGCTGCTGGGCGGCCTGAGCCCAAAATCGTAGCGCCGCACCCGAACGGTACGAGAGGAAACTGGGTTGGCGGCCAATAGTTTCGGAGCTGTCTTTCGCTTCACGACATGGGGCGAGAGCCATGGACCTGCCATCGGTGTCGTCATCGACGGGGTGCCGCCACGCATCCCGCTGAGCGAACATGACATTCAACCCTTCCTGGACAAACGGCGCCCTGGCCAGTCGGCCATGACGACCCAGCGTCGCGAGCCCGACAAGGCCATCATCCAATCGGGGGTCTTCGAAGGCGTGACCACGGGTACGCCGATCCATCTAATGATCGAGAATACCGATCAGCGTTCGCGCGATTATGGCGCCATCGCGCGACAGTATCGTCCCGGCCATGCGGACATGACCTATATGGCCAAATACGGCATCCGCGATTATCGGGGCGGTGGCCGGTCGTCGGCACGGGAAACGGCCGGGCGGGTCGCAGCCGGAGCCGTGGCGCGCAAAATTCTGGGACCAGGGATCGAAATCCGGGGCGCGATGGTCCAGATGGGGCCCCATCAAGTGGCACCCAACCGCCGGGATTGGCAGGAAGTGCACAACAATCCTTTCTTTTGCCCGGACGCGGAAACGGCGGTTGCCTGGGAGGAAGAGCTGAAGGCCATTCGCAAAGCCGGATCGAGCATCGGTGCCGTGGTCGAAATTGTCGCTTCGGGTGTGCCGGCTGGCTGGGGCGATCCGATCTATGATAAGCTAGACAGCGATCTCGCCCGGGCGATGATGAGCATCAACGCCGTCAAGGGTGTCGAGATCGGGGCCGGGTTTGGCGCCGCCAGCCTGAGCGGCGAGGAAAATGCCGACGAAATGCGGTTGGACAATGAAGGCAGCGTTCGCTTCTTGTCGAATAATGCCGGTGGCGTATTGGGTGGCATTTCATCCGGCCAGGATGTCGTGGTCCGGTTCGCGGTTAAGCCGACCAGTTCCATCTTGACACCCCAACGCAGCGTCAACGATGACGGCGAGGAAATCGAGATGCAGACCAAGGGGCGTCATGACCCTTGCGTTGGCATCAGGGCGGTGCCGGTGGGCGAAGCGATGATGGCGTGCGTTCTGGCCGATCACAAGCTGCGTCATGGAGCCATGCTGTCCGGCACGCCGGACACGGATTGGTCATAACTCAGTCGTATCACGGCGGCATGAAACGCTTCATCGTCGGATTTCTGGCCATCTTCGGCTTTATCGCCCTGCTGCTGTTCGTCGGCGTGGGGGTCGGAGCCTATTTGTTGTTCGATCGCGTCTCGCAGATTGCTGACTATCAGGACAGCACGTTCGAGGATGGTGTGCTGGTTGTCGACCTGAGGCAGCCACTAATAGACGCGCCTGAACCGGACCCGATTTTTGCCGTCCTGTCATCGGAACCTGACCTGACCCTGCGTCAAACGGTGACGGCGATCGACCAAGCCGGCGATGATGAGCGCGTTCGGGGGTTGGTCGTGCGGCTGGCCGGCGACACGATGGATGCAGCCACAGCCCAGGCCTTGCACCGAGCGATTGTCGGTTTCTCCGACAAAGGAAAGCCGGTTATCGCCCATGCCAGCAGTTTCGGCGAATTTGGCCCTGGAACGATCAGCTTCGCCGTTGCAAGCGCCGCCGACACCATTGCCGTACAGGCCGGCGGTTCGATCGGCATTACTGGACTGCATGCGAGCGTCCCGTTCGCTGCCAACACCCTTGCCCTGTTGGGATTGGAGGCAGATGTCGGCCGGCGAGGCCAATACAAAACGGCCCCCGAAGTCGCGACCGAGTCGGAAATGAGCCCCGCGCACCGCGACATGCTGCAGAGCATGACGGGGGATCTGTTTCACCAGCTCGTGGCCGATATTGCGACCGGGCGCGACATGACAGCTTCGCAGGTTCTGTCGCTCGTCAATCAGGCTCCCCTTTCCGCCGACGAGGCGCTGGGTGCCGGACTGATCGATCGGTTGGTTGCCTGGCAAGACATCGACGAGCTGCTGATGCCGTTGGGCGCGCGCCGTGACGAACTGGTCGATTTGTCCGCTTATTACGGCGATGTCGCCGGTGAGCAGGGTCAAGCAGACCATAAGATCGCGTTGATCTACGCCACCGGTGTGATCGTCGAAGGCGACACGCCGGACACACCCTTTGGTTCGGATGGGCAAATGGGTGCGGAAGCCGTCGCCCGTGCCATCACCGAAGCGGTCGACGATCCGGGATTTGCCGCCATTATCGTGCGGGTGGACAGTGGTGGCGGATCTGCCACTGCCTCCGAGATCATCGCGCAAGCGGTTGATTATGCCGCCGACCAAAACAAACCGCTGATCGTTTCCATGGGCAGCGCTGCCGCATCCGGCGCTTATTGGCTATCAGCCAATGCAACCTCCATCGTTGCCGAGCGTGCCACGCTAACAGGATCGATAGGCGTGTTTGCCGGCAAGCTGGTGACAGATGATTTGTGGGATCGGATCGGGGTGAATTGGGAATCGATCTCTCAAGGCGCGCATGCGGGCATGTTTTCCATCCAGAAACCGTTCACCCCGAGCGAACGGGCCAAGCTCAACAGCTTTCTCGACGATGTGTATTCCATGTTCATCGACCGGGTCGCCGCCGGTCGCGGCCTGACTCCAGACACTGTCGAGCAGGTCGCCCAGGGCCGAGTCTGGACAGGGGCGCAGGCCTTTGAACGCGGTCTCGTCGACCGGCTGGGAGGATTGAATGCGGCGATTGACGAGGCTCGGCTGGCTCTCAGCTTGCCAAACGGCAAATCGATTGAGGCCGTTCCATACCCACCAGCCCGGGGGTTGGTCGACAGGCTGATGGATTTCGCCGGCGTCCAGGACCAGGACGAGATCGGACTTCCGGCCGGCCTTCCTGCCCTGGCGGACCGGCTTGGTACCCTAACGGGCATTGCCTGGCCGACCCGCATGGCACCTGTGGTGATTAACGGGCAGATCTACTAGCCCGTTGTTCCTCCTATCCGACCGGGTCTGGGCAATGGACCAGCGCGCACGGCCCACACTAGGAATTCAATGTTTCCCTCGGGCCCCTTTACCGGGCTTTCCGTCAACCCTTTGACCTCCCAGTTCATTTCCGCCTCCAGCCAGGTTCGCACTTTGACGCAAACAGACTGGTGAACAGCGGGGTCGCGGACAACACCGCCTTTGCCGACATCGCCTCGTTCGGCTTCGAATTGCGGTTTGATGAGAGCCACCAGGTGAGCGCCTGGGGCCGCAAGCGCCAGAGATGCCGGCAGAACTTTCGTCAAGCTGATGAAACTGGCATCGCACGTGACGATATCAGCCAAGCACTCAACCTGATCGGCGGTTAGATTTCGGGCGTTGGTGCGCTCCAGCACGATCACCCTTGGGTCTTGGCGCAACGTCTCGTGAAGCTGGCCATGGCCTACATCGACGGCAGTGACATGAGCGGCACCGCGTTCGAGAAGGACGTGCGTGAAGCCGCCGGTCGAGGCCCCGATATCGAGCGCTTGGGCACCGGTGACATCGATTTCAAATTGGGAAAGCGCATGGTCGAGCTTTAGGCCGCCTCGGCTAACCCAAGGATGGTCGCGGCCTTTCAGGCGCAGCGGGGAGTCCTGGGGGATGAGCTGACCGGCCTTGTCGATGCGGGCATGTTCGCCGACGACCTTGCCGGCGAGAATTAGGGCTTGGGCACGGCTTCTGCTTTCAGCCAGGCCCAGATCGACAACGCGTTGGTCGGCGCGGATTTTCTTATTCTTGGTTTGGCCGCTCATGCACGGGCGGGTGAGGCCGTACTTTCTTCCAGGCCCATGGCGGTGAGTGCCTGCATCACGATCGCCTCGGCGTCCAGCTTAGCGGCGGCGTACTGTTTGGCCGGGGTGTCGTGGTCGATGAAACGGTCAGGCAGCACCATGGGGCGGATCTTAAGCCCCCTATCCAGCTGTCCCGAACCGGCCAGCGCGTGCAGGCAGTAGCTGGAGAAACCGCCGATACTGCCCTCCTCCACCGTGATCAGCACCTCATGTTCGCGGGCTAGGCGGGCCAGCAGGTCGGTGTCCAGCGGCTTGGCGAAGCGGGCATCGGCAACGGTGGCCGAGAGGCCACGCTGGGCGAGCAAGTCTGCCGCGTTCAGGCATTCGGTCAGGCGCCCGCCGTAGCTGAGCAGAGCGATGGCCGTACCCTCGCGCACCACCCTGCCCCGGCCGATTTCCAGCGGTTCAGGATGTTCGGGAACATCGACGCCGACGCCCTCGCCGCGTGGGTAGCGGAAGGCGCTGGGTCGGTCGTCGATCTGGACGGCAGTCGCAACCATGGCGGCCAATTCCGCCTCATCCGAGGCAGCCATCAGGACAAAGCCGGGCACGCAGCCGAGATAGGCGATGTCGAAAGAGCCGGCATGGGTCTGACCATCGGCCCCCACCAAACCGGCCCGGTCGATGGCGAAGCGCACTGGCAGGGACTGGATGGCCACATCGTGGATCACCTGATCATAGGCGCGCTGGAGAAATGTCGAATAGATGGCGGTGAACGGCTTGTACCCTTCGGCAGCCAAACCGGCCGCGAAGGTGACCCCATGCTGTTCGGCGATACCGACATCGAAAGCACGGTCGGGGAAACGGTCGGCAAACAGGCTGACGCCGGTGCCCGACGGCATGGCGGCGGTAACCGCAACGATCTTGTCGTCCTGTTCTGCCTGGCGGATCAGACTGTTGCCGAAGACCGAGGTGTAACTGGGCGCGTTGGCCGGGCTCTTGCGTTGGGTGCCGGTGATGACATCGAACTTGGCGACGCCGTGGTACTTGTCCGCCGATTTTTCCGCCGGTTCGTAGCCCTTGCCCTTCTGGGTGACGACATGGACCAGAATGGGGCCATTGTCGGCTTCGCGGACGTTTTGCAGGACCGGCAGGAGGTGTTCGAGATTGTGGCCGTCGATCGGGCCGACATAGAAGAATCCCAACTCCTCGAACAGGGTGCCGCCGGTGACGATGCCCCGCGCGTACTCCTCGGCCCGGCGCGCAACGCGGCGCAGCGGGGTCGGGAAACGCTGGGCAACGTCGATCATGGCGTTGCGCAGCGATTGGTAACCCTTGCCGGAGATAAGCCGGGACAGATAAGCGCTCATCGCGCCGACGGGCGGCGCGATGGACATGTCGTTGTCATTCAGAATGACGATCAGACCATTGTCGTCCGAACCGGCGTTGTTCATGGCCTCATACGCCATGCCGGCGCTCATCGCGCCGTCGCCGATCACCGCCACGACACGGTTGTCCTTGCCCGATAACTTGCTGGCCGTGGTCATGCCGAAGCCGGCGGAAATCGAGGTCGAGCTATGGGCGGCGCCGAACGGGTCGTATTCGCTTTCTGAGCGTTTGGTGAAACCGCTTAGGCCCCCACCTTGGCGCAGGGTGCGGATTCGGTCCCGCCGCTCGGTGAGGATCTTGTGGGGATAGCATTGGTGGCCGACATCCCAGATCAGGCGGTCTTCCGGTGTTTCGAAGACATAATGCAGGGCGACGGTCAGTTCGACCACGCCCAGACCGGCGCCGAGATGCCCGCCGGTGACCGAGACCGCATTGATGGTTTCGGTGCGCAGCTCGTCGGCGAGCTGGCGCAGCTGGCTTGGATCCAGGCCACGCAACTGAGCGGGTGAGGAAACCTTATCCAGCAGCGGTGTTGCCCAGTGGGACGGTGGGGTCATCTATTTTTTCCGCGTAAGTACGAAGCGTGCCAGTTCCTGAAGCGTACCCGCTTTCGGGCCGAACCGATCAAGGGTGGCGACCGCCTGGTCAGTCAGTTCCAGCGCCCGCTGCCGGGCACCATCCGCGCCGAGATGGGCAACGAAGGTTCCCTTGCCGGCATCGGCATCCTTGCCGACCGCCTTGCCCATTAGCGCCGCGTCGCCCTGATGGTCCAGCAAATCGTCGGTAATTTGGAAAACCAGGCCCATTTTTTGGGCGTATGTGCCTAACGCGCGGCGATCATCCTGACCGGCATTGGCCATCACAGGGCCGGCCAAGGCCGACCATTCGATCAAGGCGCCGGTTTTCATGCGCTGGAGTTGGGTGATCTCCTCCAGATCGAGCGTCTGGTTTTCCGCCTCGATATCACGCATCTGGCCGCCGATCATGCCCTTGGCGCCGGCGGCCCCAGCCAGGCTGGCCACGAGTTCGAGACGAGCGGCGGGCGGAATGTCACCGGTTTCGCGCGACAGGATCTCAAAGGCATGGGTTAGCAGGCCGTCACCGGCCAGGATGGCCGTCGCCTCGTCATAGGCAATGTGGACAGTCGGCCGCCCTCGGCGCATGTCGTCATCATCCATGGCCGGCAGATCGTCGTGCACCAACGAGTAGCAGTGAACGCACTCGATGGCGGCAGCGACCGGCAGGGCCGTTTTCTCCGGCACATCGAAAAGGGCCGCCGAATGCACGACCAAATAGGGCCTGAGACGTTTTCCGACCGCCAGCGCGCTGTAGCGCATGGCCTCGGCCGTGCGCTGGACTCCGGGAACTGCGCTTTGCGGGAGCAGGCCCTCAAACGCCGGCTGAAATCGGGCGCTGAAATCGTCTAGGTCTCTTATGGCCGTCGTCCCCGTTGGGCCATCGTGATTGGCCGTCAGTCGACGTCCAGCGGTTCGGTCGTCAAGCCACCAGCCCGCTCGGCAATCTTTTCGACCCGCATGCGGGCCTCTCGCAACTTTGCCTCGCAGTGGGCCTTTAGCAGAGCGCCCCGTTCATAGTCGGAGATTGACTGTTCCAGACCACCCTCGCCGCTTTCCAGCTTGCGGACGATCTGCTCGAGCTCCTCCAGCGCTTGTTCGAAGCTTTTTTCGCCAATGTCATTCCGGGCGCCGTTGGTTTCGGAGGCTTTGCTCATGGCTTGTTCCGCTGATCTAGTGGTCTTGGGCGGCGCTGGCCTTCATCAGGGCCGTGACATGCGCCGCAGTGCTTGTCGCGAGACCCTGCAGGTCGTAGCCGCCTTCGAGAGTCGATACAAGCCGGCCCCGGCAATGGTCGCGCGCAACGGTCAGGAGTTTGCTGGTCGCCCAGGCAAAATCCTCGGGCTCGAAGCACAGGCTTGCGAGCGGGTCATCCTTGTGGGCATCGAAACCGGCCGAAATAATCAGCAATTCCGGGCCGAATTCCTCCAAGGCCGGGACGATGCGGTCTTCCAAGGCCACGCGAAGGGCAGACCCATCGGAATATCCTTGGAGCGGTACATTGAGGATGTTGTTCGCGACCCCGCGTTCATGGGGCGCGCCGGTCCCCGGATATAGGGGAGACTGGTGGGTCGAGGCGTAGAACAAGGCCGCGTCGTCATAAAAGATGTCCTGCGTGCCGTTGCCGTGATGCACATCGAAATCGACGACGGCAACCCGCTTGAGGCCGTATTCCCGGCGGGCGTGCTGGGCGGCGATGGCCGCGTTGTTGAACAGGCAAAAGCCCATCGGCGTCACCGCCTCGGCATGGTGGCCGGGTGGCCGGGTGGCGCAGAAGGCGTTCGCCGCCTGCCCGCCCATAACGGCGTCGACGGCCGCGCAAGCCGCGCCTGCCGCCCGCAAGGCCGCTTCGCCTGAGCCGGGCGACAAGATCGTGTCGGCATCCAGCGCGATCAGGCCATCGGCCGGGATCGAATCCAAGATGCGGTCGACGTGGCTTTCGGGATGGGCCAGCAACAGCTGGTCACGGCGTGCCTCAGGCGCGGGGTGCCAGACCAGAGATTTGAAACTGTCGGCCTCGAGCGCCGTCTTGATGGCCCTCAACCGATCCGGGCGCTCGGGATGGCCTTGACCAGTATCGTGCTCAAGACACGCGGGATGAAAAAAGACGATTGTCGACAAGCGAGCCTACCCTTGGAACGGAAAGCCAGATAACGTGTGACATCGGAAGACCGATTTGTCGGGCATCCGATTTGAAACCCCATGACGTTGGGCCATATGGTAGGCCATCAGCCATGGTGGATCGAGCCCTCAAACGGGTCCCGCAGCAATACCGAAATTGGGAGCCTTTATCGTTTAGCACGATGGTGAAACACGCGATCCTTATCCTGGCGGGAGCCATGTTTGCCGCCACGGCCTCCGCCCAGCAACCGCCCGCCAAAGTGGTGGTGGACGAGGTGGTCAGCGCGCCCGTAGTCCAGTCCACTCCGGTTCTGGGACGGGTTGTGGCCCGGGATTCCGTCATTGCCAGCCAGGTTGCCGGGGTCGTCCAGAGCGTTCAGGCCGTGATCGGCGATGCCGTCGGCGAGGGCGATGTGCTGATCGAACTGGATTCGGCCCGCCTGGAAGCCGATGAAATCCTTCGCCGCTCGGAACTCGAAGTTGCAAAGGCCAACAGCGATGCGGCGCGCGCGGATGTGACTTTGCGGCGCCAAGCTTTTGAGCGCATTCAAAACCTGCGCAACAGTTCAGCCTTTTCGCAAGCGCAGTTCGAAGATGCCGCCCAGGAGGTGCGTCGGGCGGAGAGCCTGTTGAACGTGTCGATCGCGCGGGAACGGAGCGCGGAGGCGGATCTCGGTGTCGCGCAATTGGATCTGGAGGATGCGACGGTCCGGGCGCCGTTCGATGGTGTGGTGATCGAGCGCAATGCCCATGTGGGCGAGTTTCTTCGGGTTGGCGATCCCATCGTCACGTTGATCAACACGGGCGACCTGGAATTCGAAGCACAGGTACCCACGCGCCGGGTCCAGGGATTGAGCAATGGGGCCGAGGTGTTGGCCAAATTCGAAAATGGCAGTCAAACGACCGCCCTTGTACGGGCCGTCCTGCCAATCGAGAACACCAGCTCGCGCACCAGAACGGTGCGCTTTTCGGCTGACCTGGCCGAACTGGGCCTGGAGATCGCCGGCAATCAAAGTGTAACGCTGGAAATTCCCATCGGGGCGCCGAGGGACGCGGTGACGGTGCATAAGGACGCCATCACCCAGGGACCGGCTGGATCAATGGTCTTTCTGGTCGGTGAAGAGAACAGCGCCCAGCCAAGGCCGGTGATGCTTGGGACGGCAGTTGGCGAACGATTTGAGGTCGTGGATGGGCTTGCGACCGGTGATCTGGTGGTGGTGCGCGGTAACGAACGATTGCGGCCGGGCCAGACGGTTGCTTTCGACCCACCGGGAGGGTCGGCAGAGGCCGAGGCAGAAGTGGGTGAAGAACCTGGTGAGCAGTCGGAAACGACGCAAGATGAGAGCGCCGACAGCTAAAGCGGCCGAAACAGCCAGCAGTATCGGCATCGCGACGGGGATGGGCGGATGAACTTGATCAGGGTTGCGATTGACAGGCCGATCGCGGTGATTTCCGCGGTTCTGATGGTCTTGATGTTCGGCTGGCTGTCGCTGCAGACCATCCCGATCCAACTGGTTCCGGATGTGAACCGACCGGTCATTCAAGTCCAGACGAACTGGCCTGGCGCGGCACCTGAGGAAATTGAGCGCGAGATCGTCAACCGCCAGGAAGAGGTGCTGAAGGGCCTCGAAAACCTGGAAGAGATGGTCAGCAGTTCAACCACCGGGCAAGCGCGGATCACGCTGACCTTCGGCATCAGCACGAACATGGACCGGGCGCTGCTGCTGACGGCCAACCGGCTGGACCGGGTTTCCAACTATCCCGACGAGGCGGACGAACCCCGGCTGAGCACGGCAGACGCCAACGATAACGCCATCGCGTGGTTCGGCATCACGCGCGCGGCAGGCAATGACGCGCCGATCCATACCTTTGGCGAGTTCGTCGAGGATGTGGTGCTGGAGCGGCTGGAGCGGGTGCCTGGTGTCGCCCAGGCGAACATGTTCGGCGGCGCCGACCGCGAGATGCAGATCGTGGTCCAGCCTGAAAGGCTGGCCAGGTTCGGGTTGACGGTCAACGATGTCGTTTCGGCCCTGCGCCAGGCCAACGTGGCGGCCTCAGCCGGCAATGTCGATGAGGGCAAGCGCCGCTATGTGGTGCGCACAGACGGCGAATTCCGCGATACCGAGCGGGTCGCCAATGTCCTGGTACGAAGTATCGAAGGCGGCGAGGATGGTCGTCAGCAGCGGGTTTCGGTTGGTGATATCGCCGAGGTCTGGTTCGATTACAGCGAACCCGGCGCCCGCATCCGCTTTCTGGGCCAGCCGGCGTTGGCGGTGAATGCGCAACGCGAGACCGGGGCCAACGTCATCGAGGTGATGGCCGGCATTCGCGAAGCCGTTGAGGAGCTGAACGCCAACGCGGTGCCCTCGCAACAGCTGACCTTCCGCCAGCTTTACGATGAGACCGACTATATCAACTCGGCCATCGATCTGGTGCAGCAGAATATCCTGGTCGGCGGCATTCTGGCGGCCACGATCCTGATGATTTTCCTGCGATCCTGGCGGGCCACGCTGGTTGTCTCGCTGGCCATTCCCGTTTCGGTGGTCGGATCGTTCGTGGCCATGGCAGCGCTGGGCCGGTCCATCAATGTCATCTCCCTGGCGGGCATCGCCTTTGCCGTCGGCATGGTGGTCGATGCCGCGATCGTCGTGCTGGAAAACATCTTTCGCCTGAGGCAACAGGGCGTGCCTGCGGCCAGGGCTGCCTATGAGGGCGCGAGCCAAGTCTGGGGGGCTATTCTGGTTTCCGCCCTGACGACGGTGATGGTGTTTATCCCGATCCTGGTCATGGAGCTGGAGGTCGGCCAACTGTTCCGCGATATCGCGGTGGCGATATCCGTTTCCGTTATGCTGTCGCTGTTGGTGGCGGTGACGGTCATCCCCGCCCTTTCCTCCCGCCTGCTGGCGGCAGCCGGTACAGGCGACAAGGAAAGGCGCATGCGCCTGCCCGGCTTTGACGAAATCGCCCGGCTGTTCGTACGCCTGGCGATGGGCTTTGCGCGGCGGGTGATTCAATCGCGGATTCGGTCGCTGGCCCTGGTGGCGATCGTAGCGGGGGCAACCAGCGCGTTCGCTTTGACCTATTTGCCGAAACTGGAATACCTGCCGGACGGCAATCGCAACTTCATCTTCGGGGTCATATTGCCGCCGCCCGGCTACAATCTGGAGACCAGTACGGGCATCGCTCAGCGGCTGGAAGCGGCGGTAAAACCGTTATGGGCCAGCGAGACAGGGCCAGAGAGCGAGCCGGGCGAGCCGCCCAAGATCGACAACTTCTTCTTTGTCTCAACCCGGTCCAATACCTTCGTTGGCGCCTCCGTCGTGCCTGAGGAGGCCGCCCGGGCGGGTCTGCTGATCCCGGCCTTGCGCGGACCGGTGTTCCAGGAACCGGGCACGTTCGGATTCATGCGCCAAGCCTCGTTGTTCGGACGGGGGATCGGCGGATCGCGCTCAATCAATCTGGATGTCAGCGGACCGAACCTGCCGACCATCTTGGGGGTTGCGCTGCAGGCAACGGGCATGATCACCCAAGCCATGCCGCCGTCTGAAGGCAATCAGTTCCGACCCATCCCGGGGCTTGAACTCGGCGCGCCGGAAATCCGCGTTGTGCCTGACCCGCTGCGCCTGGCCGATGCCGGCGTCACGGCAACGGAGCTGGCCAATGCGGTCGACACATTCAATGACGGGCTTCGGGTGGCGGAGATCACGGTCGACGGCAAACGGCTGGACTTGATGCTGCGCGGGCCGACCGACGCCATCGAACAGACCCAGGGCATCGGCTCCATTCCGGTGGTGACGCGGGATGGGACGATCATTCCGGTGGACAATTTATCCAACGTGACGGTCACGGCCGGGCCGACGGAAATCCGCCACTCCGAACGGGTGAGGACGGTGACACTGGAAGTGGTGCCGGCGCCGGGAATCCCCCTGGAAGTGGCGCTGGATATCGTGGATGAGCAGGTAATCTCGCCGCTGTACGACCAGGGCCTGCCACCCGGCGTGCAGCTTCGCCTGTCCGGCACGGCGGACAAGCTGGCCCAAACCTGGGATGCCATGGTTCTGGACCTGATCCTGGCGCTGGTGATCGTCTATCTGGTCATGGCGGTGCTGTTCGAGAGTTTCTTCTACCCGCTGATCATTATGATTTCGGTGCCGCTGGCGGCGGCCGGCGGTGTCGCGGGGCTGGTGGTGCTCAACATCTGGATCCCGCAATCGTTGGATATGCTGACCTTGCTAGGGTTCGTGATCCTGATCGGCATCGTGGTGAACAATGCCATCCTGCTGGTGCATCAAAGCCTGTATCACCTGCGCACGGATGGGATGAGCGTGCATGAGGCCATCCTGGAGGCGACCAACAACCGCATCCGGCCGATCTTCATGTCTACCCTGACCAGCGTGTTCGGCATGCTGCCGCTGGTGTTGTTCCCCGGTGCTGGGTCGGAGCTGTATCGCGGGTTGGGATCGGTCGTTGTCGGCGGGCTGGCGCTGTCGGCCGTGCTGACGCTACTGGTCGTGCCGCCGCTGTTGTCGGTGTTTATGGGTGTGATCGAGCGGAAGAAGGCGGAACGGGTTGCCGCCAGCACCCCTGCCCTGCCCGCGCAGCCGGCTGAATAGCGCGCCACGCTAGTTGACCGATAGACAGGTCTAACTGTCGGCCTTGGCAATTGTGAATTGCAGCACGCCATCGTCCGCCTTCGTCAGGTCGACGAGTTGGTGGCCTGTGGCCTCACAAAAGGCTTTAAAATCGGCATCCGCGGCGGGATCCGTGGCCAAAACCTCGACCAACTGACCTGGCTTTACACCTTTAAGAGCCTTGCGCGCCTTTAGCACCGGCAAGGGGCAGAGCATGTCGCGGGCGTCGATCGTTGCGGCTATGGCGGGTTGGTCGCTCATGGTTTGGATCTCACGGCCGGTAGAGACCCTTAACGCCGATGGCTTGCAGGGTGCCCTCGATATCGAAGGTGGGGAGGACCAGTTCGGCCGGGTCGCAGTAGAGGCCTTGGATGGTGTTGGCGGGGTAGCCGCCATGGCTTTCGCCGAAGGGTAGGACAAAGCCGACGCAGGCGGTGGTTCGCGGCGGGACGGCAACGCTGCCGTCGGCCTTGATGGTGGAGGCGCCTGTCGCCGTGAAACGATGGTAACGCGCGGTGCCGAGTCGGGAGTCGACCTTGCCCTCCTCCTCCTGTTCGAACGTGATGTCGGCAAAGCCGGCCGGCCACATCGACCGGACGGCAGCGTCGATGTCCAGCTCGTCGCGGATCACCCGGAAAGGAGCATTCTCCCGCAGAACGATATGGAAGAAGCGCTGGTCGAAATCGAAGTTTGTCGTCCAAATCTCATATCGGGCTGAGGGACGGTCTATCAGCCACCGGCTGGCACCGTCCGACCCGAAGGCGTAAGGCGCGATGATCAAGCGGGCGTCGGCCACATCAAGCGACACACGGCCGTCACCGGCAGACTGGCCGGCGGCAGACGTGATCCAGAACAGGCTGGCGAGGACCGCGCAAATTGCTGCTTTAGCCTGCATCGAAGCTGATGCCCTGGGCCAGCGGGAGGTCATCGGAGTAATTCACCGTGGCGGTCTGCCTGCGCATGTAGGCCTTCCAGGCGTCGGAGCCGGATTCGCGACCACCGCCGGTTTCCTTCTCGCCGCCGAACGCCCCGCCAATCTCCGCCCCGCTGGGACCGATGTTGACGTTGGCAATCCCGCAATCGCTGCCCGCGGCCGAGAGGAAGCGTTCCGCCTCGCGCATGTCGGTGGTGAAGATGCAGGAAGACAGTCCCTGGGGGACATCGTTTTGCAGGGCGACGGCCTCCTCGAATTCGTCGTAGTCGACGACATAGAGGATTGGCGCGAAGGTTTCCTGGCGCATGATGTCGGTCTGGGCGGGCATTGCCGCAATGGCTGGCCGGACATAATAGCCCTTGTCCAGGGGTGGATCGGTTACGCGCTCGCCACCATAAACCGTGCCGCCCTCGGCCCGCACCCGGTCGAGGGCCTGCTGCATGGCATCGTGGGCGCGTTTGTCGACAAGCGGGCCGACCAGGGTGTCCTGCATGGCCGGATTACCGACTGTAATGGTGGCGTAGACCTTGCGCAGCGCATCCAGCAGCGGTTGCTTGATGGACTCGTGGACGATCAAACGGCGCAAGGTCGTGCAGCGTTGGCCGGCCGTGCCGACGGCGGAAAAGACGATGGCGCGCCGGGCGAGTTCGAGATCCGCCGAGGGCGCAACGATGGCGGCGTTGTTGCCCCCCAATTCCAGCAAGCTGCGGCCCAAGCGCGCGGCGACGACCGGCGCGACCTTCTTGCCCATGGCCGTGCTGCCGGTCGCGCTGATCAACGGTACGCGAGGGTCCGCCGCCAGGGCCTCGCCGACGTCAGCGCCACCGATAAGGACAGACAGGATGTCTGCCGGAACGCCGCCATGTTTTGCGGCCGCTTTCTGAACGATCTTCAAGCAGGACAACGCGGTCAGCGGGGTCTTTTCAGATGGCTTCCAAATAACGGGGTTACCGCAGACAAACGCCAGCGCCGCGTTCCAGGACCAGACGGCAACCGGAAAATTAAAAGCGGAGATGACGCCGACAGGCCCGAGGGGTTGCCATGTCTCGGTCATCTTGTGCCCGGGCCGTTCGGAAGCGATGGTCAGACCGTAAAGCTGGCGAGACAGACCGACGGCGAAGTCGCAGATATCGATCATCTCCTGCACTTCACCGGTGCCCTCAGCGAGGATTTTGCCGGCCTCAAGCGTCACCAGCAGACCGAGTTCGTCCTTGTGGGCGCGCAGCTCCTCGCCAATCAGCCGGACGAACTCTCCCCGGACCGGTGCGGGAACCTGCCGCCACTGTTCGAAGGCCTTCTGGGCCCGGCCGATGGCGGCGGCCATGTCGGCCGGTTCGGACCAGGCGACCTTGCCGATTTCCATCCCGTGAATGGGCGAGTGAACCGGCATGCCTTCGCCGACGATTTCGCCGATGCCCAGCTGATCGAGCAGATTATGCGCGTTCATTGTCTTGTCCTCACCTAGCTCACTGGAAGGAGCGGCGACCTATGGTTCCCGGCCCTATGGTTCTTCGCCAGGCCCCCAAAGCCATGCGGCACCCCGAACGCCGCTGGAATCGCCATGCTTTGCCTGAACGATGGGGGTGTAGGCCTCGCCGCCGAATACGTAGTTCGGCAGCAGCGGCGGCACCAGATCGTATATCTGCGTGATGTTGGAAACACCGCCCCCAATCACAATGACATCGGGGTCGATCAGCGTGATGACGATTGATAGCCCACGGGCCACTCGATCCGCGTAGACATTCAGTGCCTCGACCGCCGCAGCGTCGCCTTCCGCCGCCTTCTTCGAAATGTCGGCACCGCTCAGCCGATAGCCGTTCGTCTTTTCGAATTCCCGTTCGAATGAAGGGCCGGCGATCCAGGTTTCCAGGCAGCCTCTCTTGCCGCAATAGCATTGCGGTCCCGGCGTTTCCTCTTCGGTCGGCCAGGGCAACGGAATGTGGCCCCACTCAACGGCAATGGCGTTGGCCCCGGTATGGACCTTGCGGTCAACCGCCAGACCCCCGCCGCAACCGGTGCCTAGGATGACACCAAAGACGACCGACTTGCCGGCCGCGGCCCCGTCCATAGCTTCGGAAATCGCCAGGCAGTTGGCATCGTTGGCGCAGCGCACTGGCCGACCCATCGCCGCTTCAAGATCGACGTCGAACGGCTGGCCGTTAAGCCAAGTGGAGTTGGCATTCTTGACGCGTTTGGAATGGGGCGAAACGACACCCGGCATACCCACGCCAACGGTGCCGCGCTGGCCTGTCGCCAGTTCCATATCGTTCACCAGGCCGACGATCGCGTCGATGGTTTGACCGTAGTCATGACGCGGGGTCGAAATACGCTTTCGTTCAAGGACCGGATTTCCCGGTTCGTCGGACAAGGCGACGGCCTCGATCTTGGTGCCGCCGAGGTCTACTCCGATGCGCATTTCACACCCCGTTTTGATTTGAATCTTGGTCGGTGGCCGGATGGCCGAGAACGCGAAATCAGTAACCCCATCTTTGCCCCGATGCCAGTGCCCCGTCAGGCTATCAAACCCGGCAATGCCAGACGTTCAGCGACCAGCCTCGCCGCCCGCTGGGTTTCGCGCAAAAGGGCGGGCCTGAACGGCTCTAGCTTACCGCTGAAAAACCGAGCATGCCCGCCTTCGACGACAGAGCGATAGAAGCGTTCGAACTTGGCGCCCGGGCTGTCGAACGCAACAATGTGGACGGGACATTGCGTGGCACACGCTTCGCAGATCATGTTGATCGAGTCACCGGTGACGACCACCCAGTCGGCCCAGGCAAGCATGCCGAAATAGGGATTGTCGCCCTGCCCGTCCCAAAAAACGTGTGGAACATCGGCAATTTGGGTTTTAAAGGCGGCCAATGCCGCCGGATCGCTGCGACGCGAACCGGTGATCATCATGCTGGCGCCTTCCTCGTCGGCGGCTTGGGCCAGCTGGCGACCAAAATCGGCCAGGGCCTTTTCGTCAAGCCGCATTCGGCCATTGGATCCACCGATCAGGACGGCAACGCGCGAACCCGGCAACCCTTCGAACATCGAGGCAAAATCGGCACGCGCCGCCGACAACCGATCGGATGTCACGCGGTGAAGCGAGCCCACGGTGGTGATGACGTTTCGACCGCGAACCCGATCATGTTCGGGTATCAGCAACGCGTCGAAGCGCGAACGACCGGATTGCGGGTCCTGAATATGAACTGTTCGGGTTTTGCCGCTGATGCTTGCGATGTGGGCGGCAAACGGGGCAGCCCGCCTGCCGCACGAGACGATCAGATCCGGATAGGGAGGAGAGAGCCGCTCGCCATCGGCCGGCAATGAGGCCATGGCAAAAGGCCACGAACTCCCCGGTAGCCAGGTCCAAGGCGGCCGGGGGGCAACGCGTTTGATGTCATAGTCAAGGCCAAGCGCTTCAAGCAGCGCAATCGCCTGACCTTCCATGCCGGCATGGCCCGGGCTGAGCGCCCAGGCGGACAAGCGGCCATCGTTGGGAATCGTCATAGCGGCGCATCGTTAGCCGACTTAGTGACGTTTTGAAATCACGTTGAAATCACGCGAAACGGGATTCGACAACAGGAACCGCGCTATATGGCAAGTTCGCGGCGGGTTCGAAGGATATTGACCAACAATGCCCTGCTTTCGGGCATCAAATCGACAAAATCGAAGGCGATGAGATTGTCGTTTTCGTCAATCCGCGTGACCGATGCCAGGAACTTGAAGACGACGTTGTCATCGCCCATCCCGTAGTAGCCGCCGATCCGATCGCCCTGTGAGAGGACCGGACGCATCCGATCCAGACCATGAACCGCAAAGCCCTTGAGCGACCAATCCTTGACCGAGAAAAAGGACATGCCGAAACGCACCGTCAGGTTGGGACGATTGCGCCGTGGGGCACGGCGGTTGTCCTTGGGAATGTGGGCAACAGCGGAGCCTAGCATCGATACCTCGTCAGCAACTGAAGCCCGCCACATAGGACAATCGGGTCAATAGGCGGCGGACTGAAAATTGAGCCAACAGTTAGCGCTGTTAAGGTAAAAAATTTGTAAACGAAGACTATGGATTAGTAAAAATTCGTCTATTTCAAATATTTATTATATTAACAACGCGGTTTCTTTCGACAATTCTCGATTTTCCCATTAACCTTAAAAGGCAATGCTGTGATATCTAAAATATTTATTTGACATTTTAGCTAATTCACCGCAATATCCCGACCAACGGCCGGATGGAACCGGGTTTTGCGACCAGAAGTACGGTGAAACCCACCTGAATGGCCATTGTCGAATTGGTGCAACAGGCCGGCATGCCGGTCGCACGAGAGGTTCCGGTCGCTTGCGTTTTGGTTAATGCCGAGCTAGGACACTGGTGTGGATAATTGTGAGCCTTGCCCATGCGATCGCATGGCTGGTACGCAAAGGCCATGACAGACGAGCGGTTGGAATAAGCGCAAGAGGCAATTGGGCGCGCAGAATAATCAGTGTCGGTAAGGCGCGAAACTGCGACCGCACGGCAAACAAGTTGAGGCTTTATGCACAAAAAATCGATCTTAGCTGCAGTCACGATGCTCGCTCTCGGAACAGGTCAAGCGGTGACCTTCGACGAGGCGCGCGCGCAGGGTTCGCTGACGCAGGAAGAATACAACGCGTTCATCCAGGCCGTTGAGAGCGGCAATGAGGATCAGTTGCGCGATTTTCTGCGTGAATATCCCGACAGCATCCTGATCGACGCCATTACGGCCGAATGGCTGGAGTTGAACGAGTCCATCGAACTTCCTTCGGATGTCGGCGGGATTGTCATTACCGCCCCGGCGCCGGCTATTGTGTTGAGCGACGGAAACAACTCGGCGCGGAACGTCAGCGAATCGGACTTCAGCGACAACCAGATCTATTGATCGTTCATATCCGCCAATCGACACCCGCTCTGGTTGGCATGATCGCAACACCTGTTTTGCAGATCCGGTAACCAAAAACGTTACCGGATTGCAAGATTTGGCCATTAACGACACAATCGAACTTATTCACTGATCCTGCCCGTTGGGGTGGACTGGCCAAGCGACGCTGATTTTCCCTTAGTTTACAGCTCGTTTGGACTGGTCAGCTGTCGGCCCAACCGGCTTATTTGGCGTAGCGTTCGATGGACAGTACGAGTTTTTCGCCCGATCACGTGGTGGCGCCAGGAATTGACCTGGACGTCGTGATTATGGGCGATCTGCGTGTCGCCAATGAGTCTGCGTCCCGCACAGTCCATCAAACCATAATCCAGGCCAAGCACGGTTATCGGACCGGCCTGCTGCACGGCCATTACGTCAAAAGCCAAGCCTTCCCTTTCATCAATCCGGAAATCGACCGGCTTGTCAGGTCCGGAGTGGCCACGGCCATCGACCCCGCGACCCCTCTGGTGACGACGAAGCTGCTGTTGGTTGAATCGCCGGTTTGCCTGTGCAAACGGCTGATGGAAGGCGTCGGCATCCCCCTTCCCCGCATCGTTGCGCAAAATGCCATCGCGCTGCTCGACGACGCCGTGCCCTTGAACCAGATCAGCCAGTATCATTCGCTTATCTCGGCCCTGTTTGGATCGAACATCACCTGGGCAGCGACGACGCCGGAAGCGCGCGCCTGTTTGGCCATGGCCGGGGTCCCCTCTGACGGCCAGATCTGGCGGGTTTCCGTCGGCCTGGATGGTGCCCCCCTGCTTACCAGGTCGCGACGGCAATCCATTGTGATCGGGCGGACAACGACCGCAGTCGGCGACGAATGGCCGACCGATCCGGTTGAGCTGGCAAAAGCCTACCCCAGCGGCGACGGCCGGGTAATGCGCGTTTTGGCATTGCCCTGGTTCGGCAAGTCGAATTTCGACCCGCCCGAAGACTGGCACGTCATGACGCTGCGCAATTCGTCCAGCGCCGCGTTTCTAAGAAACCTGGATTTCTTCCTGTACTTCCCCGGTGACCTGGACGTTCCCGTTCCAGCCCATGCCATGGCCTGGGCTATGGCGCACGGCGTCCCGGTGATCGCGGATCGGCGCCTGCAGCAGCGGCTCGGGAAGGGGCCGATCTATGCCGACCCCGCCGACGTGGCCGACCTGACCGGCCAGCGCGATTCCAAATACGATGGGCTGGTCGAACAAAGCGTTCGGTTCGCCAAGGAGAAGTTCGGTCCGCAGATCCATATCGACCGTCTTGAGTCACTGATCGGCCCGCCGCGACGAACCTTGTATGTAGCCGGCGAGAAGTCGAAAAAACGCATCCTGTTCACCTGCACGAACGGGATCGGCATCGGCCATGTGACCCGCTTGCTTTCTGTGGCCCGACGCCTGCCGGAAGATTATGCGCCTGTTTTCGCGATCCTGAGTCCCGCGGCGCACTTGGTGCGGTTGGCCGGTTACCCTGTCGAGTACATCCCTTCTGCCAGAACGTCTCTGTGCGATCAGAAAAACTGGAACAAATGGTTCCAGGACGAGTTGCTGCGGATTATGGACTTTCACGACGTTCAGGGTTTGATGTTCGATGGCGGGCAACCGTTTCAGGGCGTCATAAGCGCCATGCGGGCCCGGCCAAAGGTGAAAAGCGTTTGGATGCGGCGCGCGCTGTGGCGAAAGGAGCAGGTGAACGACGCCAACATCGCCCGCCAACATTTCTTCGATCTTGTCATGGAGCCCGGCGACATCGCCGAAAGTGCCGACATGGGCGCGACGGTCGAAAACCAGGACATGACCATGCGGGTCGACCCCATCCATCTGCTGGATGAGGACGAGTTGCTGGACAGGGCCGAGGCCGCCGAGCGTATTGGGCTGGACCCCGACCGACCGGCTTGTCTGATCCAGTTGGGCGCCGGGGCCAATCGCGATCTGCTGTCCCTTATGGACGGGTCGATCCGCGCGCTAAAGGCGGTGGATGGGTTGCAAATTGTGGTCGCGCGCTGGCCCATTGCCACGCACGACATGGATTTCTGGCCGGATACGATCTGCCTTCGCGGTTATCCGATCAGCAAGTATTACCGCGCATTCGATTTCACGATTTCAGCCACGGGCTATAACAGCTTCCACGAAATCGTAACGTTCGCGCTGCCGGCCATATTCCTGGCAAACAGCCATATGGTGCTGGACGACCAAGTCGCGCGGGCCGAGTTCGCCCAAAGCAATGACGCCGGATTCCACCTTCCCGAGTCGCGGGTGGACGCGATCGGGTCGATCATTCAATCGATTATGGACGAGCAGACCAGAACGGTCATACGCTCCAATTGTCACCGGCTTGCCCGCGAAAATGGCGCAGCGAACGCTGCTGCCGCGTTCGCCGAGTTGGTCGGCTAAGATGTTGAGATAGCGAGCGAAGATGGACGCTGACGAAAGCCAACGGCTCTATCGAATGATGCAGCGGCTGAATTCGGAACGGCGGACGGTCACTGACCATCTGCAGTCGAAGTCGCGCCAGCTCGATATCAGCTTACGGCTGCTGCGCCGTCACCTAGCGGCATCCGGCCTGGAACCGCACGAAGTCGTTGTTTTCGATCCGATCGAACCGCTAAACGGCGGTCCGACAATTCGGGGCGATGGCGATGAAAACGTCCTGCCCTACCATCAGATTGAGCGGCGGGCATCCCAGCCAAGAACTGAACCTCGCGCCTGGTGGCCAAGTATCGACGATGAAAAGCGTCCGCTGAAGCCAAGCCCAGGCTGGCAAAACATCAAACTGCTCGACAAAGCGGTCAGAACCGTCGGCATCCTATTACTGGGGCAGAACCAAAACGTCATCGATCGTGTCGTCGCGACCTTCCAGCGCCAGCAGACGCAACGGCAGGATTTTGCGCCCATATTCATCATCGATTCCGCCTACACCGACCCATTCCTACAGAGCGGGTTCGTGGTCGAAATGATCCCGATGCCGGAAGATCAGGCCCTGTATTCGGGCAGTGAGCCCTGGCAGGACTTCATCATGGGGCGGTTGATCGGCATCCGCGACAAGTGGCATGTCGCCCAGTTCCTCGAATTCGGCAAAACACGCTATCCAATACGCGGGCTGGCCGAGGAAACGGACGGGGAAGAAACCGGCGAGAAAGATCAGTCGGCTTCAGCCCCCAGCCCCACCAGCCAGCATGCGGCGGAGTAAACAGGCGTCCCGACTAAGACGTCAGTGAAAACCGCCTTCGTCGTCCAACTCAAGTTCCTCAGGCTCTTCAAGGTCTTCTAACCCGTCGGCTTCGGGATGAAGGCCATAGGCCGTGGGCGTGACTCGCTGGCCGAACGTGGGAGCGTAGGTGGCCTTGTCTTCGTCACTGGGCGCATCCCGCTGAGCCATGCGGTAAACCGCGAAAATGGCCAGGCAGATGTGGGCCAAAGCCAACCACCCGAACAAGCCGGACGAGCCGAACCAGGACATGAGGAGCGATCCGGCAATCGGACCAATCGTTGCCCCGATACCCCACGTCAACAGCAAGCCACTGCTGACTTCGACAAAGCTGGTTTCAACGGCAAAATCATTGGTGTGGGCGACGCTTAGCCCATAAAGCGGGAAAATGAAAAATCCCAGCGCCCCGGACAGGGCGATCAAGACCCAATGGAGGGTGTCGGCCTCCCATGCCTGGCCAAGCCAGCCCAAGGCGATCAAAGCGAAGACGACCTCGACGCCGACGGCAAAAATACAAGTAGCAACAACGACGCGCCGCCGGTCCATTCTGTCCGAAACACGACCTATCGGATATTGACCGAAGGCCCCGCCAATAACCGATGCAGCCCCAAAAAAGGCAATCCCGGTTGCATCCATGCCGACACTGGAACCAAAGATCGGGGCCAGCCCCACGAATGCGCCATTTGCCAAACCGACGCCGAAACAGCCAAAAACCCCAACGGGCGAAAGGCGGAACAGCCGAACAAGCCGAAGTTTGACATCGGCGACAGGGGCCGGCGCCTTGGTTGTCGTCAAGCATACAGGGACGAGGGCTAGGAGAACGGCAATCGCCGTGACCGCGAACAACTCAAAGCCCGCCGCATCACCGGTGACCAGCAACAGCATGCCGGCCGTAATCGATGAGAGATTGACAAACAGATACAAACCGAAGATCTGTCCGCGGTTTTCCGGGCTGGCCCGTTCGTTCAGCCAGCTTTCGATGACAGTAAAAAGCCCGGAAAAGCACACACCGCTGATTAACCGCAAAGCAAACCAGACGCCCGAATGCAGAATGAGGGCGTGGCAAAGAATTACGGCGCCAGCAATGGCGGCAAATATTGAAAATGACCGGATATGGCCGACACGACGAATGATCCTGGGATTTACAACGCAGCCCACAATGAAGCCGGTGGAATAGGCCGAAGCTATCAGCCCAATTTCGGACGTGGCGAACCCTTCAATGTCCGCGCGAACCGGAATCAGCAGGCCCTGCAAGCCGTTGCCAATCAGCACGATCGCAGAACCAAGCAACAGGGCTATCAGAGAAACGATGGCGGGCATGGGCGAGGGTCGTTAAGGTGCCGGACTTGGTGCAGCGCGTTCCCTTCACATAGCGGGGGCCGACCATGAACGATAGCGATTTGTTTGCCCGTTCGCTTTGGATCGAAGGCCCCCGTCATTGCGCGCTGCGAACCGAAACCTTGCCGCCACCGCAACCTGGCGAAGTGGTGGTCAAGACGCTGTATTCGGGCATAAGCCGGGGCACGGAACGGGTGATCTTCACGGGGGCCGTCGCGGAAACCGAACGAGCCTCGCTGCGCGCGCCGTTCCAAGAGGGTGACGTGCCGGGGCCACTCAAATACGGCTATTGCAGTGTTGGCACGGTCGAGGCCGGCGAACGGACCCTGGTTGGCCAGAAGGTCTTTTGCCTTTATCCCCATCAAAGCCGCTATGTCGTGCCGCGCGACGTCATCGTTCCATTGCCGGACGGCGTGCCGCCCTTGCGGGCGCTTTTGACGGCGAACATGGAAACCGGCGTCAACGCGCTTTGGGACAGCGGGATGACCGTCGGTATGCGCTGCGTCGTCATCGGCGCTGGTGTCGTTGGATTGTTGGTCGCCTATTTGGCCAAGGCCATCCCAGGGACCGAAGTGGCCATCATCGAGACCAACCCGCAACGCTGGCCGACCTGTTCGGCACTGGGACTGACCCGGATCGACCGCCCTTCTTTCACGCCCGACATCATTTTTGAAGCCAGCGCGACGGCCGAAGGGCTGCAAAGCGCTTTGGACATCGCCGGCATGGAAAGCCGCATTGTCGAGCTGAGCTGGTTTGGTGACCAGGACCTTAAGCTGAATCTCGGCGGAACGTTTCATGCCAAGCGGCTGACCATTACATCCTCGCAGGTCGGTCAGATTGCACCGGTTCAACGGGCCCGCTGGTCCCACCGACAGCGCTTGCGGCTTGCCGTTTCCCTGTTGCTGGACGACAGGCTGGATGGGCTGATCAGCGGTGTAACGCCACTCGCCGGTCTGGCAGACGACTATGAGAGGATTTTGTTGCACGCCAACGATACTTTATGCCACGCCATTGATTATTCAGCGGAATCGTAGGCACAGCGACCATGTACAGCGTAAAAGTTCGCGATCATTTCATGATCGCCCATAGCTTCCAGGGCGAGGTTTTTGGTCCGGCACAAGCCCTTCACGGCGCAACCTATGTGGTGGATGTCGAGTTTTTTCGACCGGACCTGGATGCCTCGGGCATCGTTGTCGATATCGGCCGCGCAATCGACGGATTGAAAGCGATGCTGGGGAAGTTGAACTATCGCAACCTAGACGATGACCCGGCGTTCAAAGGCGTGAACACGACGACCGAAGTCTTGGCCAAAACGATCTTCGATGCCATGGCGACGATGGCAACCGGTGATGGGCTAGGGGTGCCGGCCGGATCAGTTTCCGAAATACGGGTGACCTTGAACGAAAGCCACGTCGCGTCGGCCAGCTATATCGGAAAGGTGCCCCGAGCCGAGTAGCCCCATGGCAGCGTTGCATTGGATCCAACCCGGCCCGCTTGAAAAACGCACCGGCGGTTTCGTCTACAACAAACACATTATCGACGGGCTTCGCGAAGGCGGTATGGCCGTTGAGTTGCACGTGTTGCCCGAACGGTTTCCGACGCCAAGCCGGGATGACCGCCGCGCTGTCGCTGGATTGCTGGCTGGGCTTCCAGACGGGGCAATGACCATTATCGATGGATTGGCCTATGGCGTACTGGCAGAGGAACTGAAGCCGCACGCCGGTCGGCTGCGGTTGCTGGAGCTGTGCCATCACCCCCTGCACTTGGAAACGGGGATGAGCGAGGTGCAAGCGCACGCCTTTTTCGAAGCCGAACTGGCGGCACTGCGCCATGCAAGCGCCGTCCTTACCACCAGCCATGCAACGAGCCGCGATCTGGAACCCTTTGATATCGATCCTCAGATACCGGTGACGGCGATCTTACCCGGCGTCGACCGAGCTGAGTTGGCAACCGGTTCCCAAGGCCGAGGAGTTGAGTTGGTTTGTGTTGCGAGCCTGACGGCGCGCAAAGGCCACCGATTTTTGTTCGAAGCACTGAGCGGTCTGCGTGACCAGGCATGGCATTTGACCTGTGCCGGCGGGGCACAGCACGAACCCGATACGGCGGCTGACATCGCCAAACGGATTGAGGCGCTTGGCCTGGAAGATAGGATTACCCTTGCGGGCGAGCTTTCGGGGGCAGCGCTGGATGAGGTCTACGCGAGCGCACACGTCTTTGTTCTCCCTTCGCTGCACGAAGGGTACGGGATGGTGCTGGTTGAGGCGCTCTCACGCGGATTGCCGATCATCAGTACGACAGCTGGTGCGATTCCCGATGTCGTCCCACAGGATGCCGGCCTGCTGGTCACGCCGGGCGATGCCGCCGCGCTGCATAAGGCTTTGAACGTTCTGATCGACAATTCGGACCAGAGGGAGCGTCTGGCAGACGGCGCACGGCGGGCGAGAGAGGGGTTGCGGCCCTGGCGTGACGCCGTTTTGGAATTCGATGCCGCCATCCAAAGCTTGGGTGGGCCGTGAGTCAGTTCGATTCAGATTGGCTTTCTGCCCGCCGATCGTACGATCATGCCAGCCGCATGCCTCCCCCCGCCGGCCTTCAGGCGTTTCTCGCCGAGCGGAAGTCTCCCCTGGAGATAGTCGATCTAGGCGCCGGCACGGGGTCCAACCTTGCTTATCTCGCCCCGCGCCTGCCACAGGCCCAACGGTGGCGTCTCGTGGAGCAAGATCCGGCACACCGATCCCACCTGCAATTTGCCAGCGATGCCAATGTCGCGGTTGAGTGGCTGGCGGTGGATCTGGCGATCGATCTGCCTAGCGCCCTGACGGATCGGGTGGATTTAGTCACCGCGTCGGCGTTCTTGGATCTTGTATCGGCACGATGGATCGACGGTTTGATCGGGATCGGTCAGGCGTTGAAGGCGGGATTTCTGATCGCCTTGACTTACGATGGCATGCAGCGATTTTGCCCGCCCCTGACCGGCGATGCGGACATCGTGGGTTTATTCAACCGCCACCAGCGCACGGATAAGGGGTTTGGACCGGCGTTGGGTCCAACGGCGACGTCTTACCTGCGAGAGCGGCTGCAAGATGCCGGATACAAGGTTGAAACGCTCTCGACTGCCTGGGAGATCAGCCCAGACCATTCAGCCTTTCTGGATCAGTTTCTGGCGGGAGTGACGGATGCGGCCCGGTCCATGGCGCCTGGATCGCAGGATGACATCAGTCGATGGCTGGATGTGCGCCGTGAGCAGGCCCGGTCCGGGATGCTGATGCTATCCGTCGGCCATCAAGACCTGTTCGCCTGGCCCTGAAACGAGCAATCGAAAAGCGTGTCGCCCTCCAGCGAATAGGTCGTAACGCTTGGGCGGAGGGCTTGATCGAGGCTCTCAATCGCCGGCAGGTCGACACCCGATCGCCCGGCGCCAAGGATTATCGGACCGACGAGCAGATGTAGGTGGTCGACAAGCCCCGCCTGGAGAAAGGCCGCAACCGTCCTGGCTCCCCCTTCGATCAACAGTCGGTTCGCGCCCTTTTCGCGCAACGAGGCGATGATCGTAGCAGGCTCAATCTGCCCATGTTTACAAATGGGTAGCGGCAGATCTTCACCCCGCCTTTCCAAAACTTGGTTGCCAATAATGCGCAGCGACGGAGCCAGGCCGTCGTTGAACATGCGATAACTGACGGAGAGCCTTGCCTGCGGGTCAATGGCAACACGGAGCGGATTGCCGCCCGCAACGCGACGGACTGTCAGACTTGGGTCATCCTGGGAAACCGTGCCGGCGCCAACAACAACCGCATCGACCAGAGCTCGAAGACGATGCAAATGGGCCAGGGCGCCTGGGCCGTTTATGTAGCGTGACTCGCCGTTCCGGGCGGCGATGCGACCATCCAGGCTCTGCCCCAGCTGCGCGACGACGAGTGGCCCGTTCGAGCCGATGATCGGCGCTAGACCTGCAAGAGCGGGCGTATCCCGCGCCAGTCTGACGGCGTGGTCACAATCGCCCCCTTGCCAGGCGGCATACAGCTCCACCCATTGCGATTCTGCATCGGCGGGCTTGTGGTCGGTCATCACCGCAGTCTCAACCCAAGCATCGAATCGGCGGTCACCCGCATGTCAAGACCCTTAACGCTTCGTTAACCATCTAATCCACAGAATTATCCACACAAATCTGGTGGGGATCACCATGGCCGATACCCGAAAAGCCTGGGTCAGCAGCTCAATCGTCGCGGGGACGATGTTGGCTTTATGGGTGAGTTTCTCGCAATTACCCACATTGCCCAATCTGGGTTCGACCGATATCGCGAAAGCGTCGCCCCTGCAAATCGAATTGCAGATCTTGGGCAACAGGCTGTCCCGCTGGATCGACGACCAGGATCCGGTTGCACGCGGCCACAGCCTGGACAGCATCGACGCACTTTACCAGGTGGCCTTTGACGAGTTGGATCGCGACGGTTTGGATCGCCCTGGTGAGGCCCAACTTTCCACCGTCCTGCCGATGATCGCGTCCCTCAAAGCGGGTATGCAGGCACTGACGATCCAGGATCGGCTTATCCTGCTTGCCGAGGAGGAAGTCCGCCGGGCGCAATCGCCTGCTTCGGTCGACCGCCTGTTCCGGGCCAATGAACGGCGCGAAGAAATCATCATCATGATGATTCAGCCGGCCGTTTCGCTGCTGGAAACTCAGATTTCCCGCGCGCCGATGACAAGCGACGGTTCGACCACGCAAGTCGCCGGCATTTAACCCTCACCCGCGTCGGGCGTGCCCGCCGGTTTCCAGTCCGGACGGCCGAAAATCCGCATCCAGGCTTCTCGACCGCTCCTTGCGCCGGCCACCTCCCTGAAAAAGGTCGGTAGCTCGGAAATCCAGACGACAAGCGGGTTCACGCTGTCGAAGTCACGCTTGAGGCCATAGCGGGGCGTTACTTCCTCAAGCTGGAACGAACCGAACATCCGATCCCAGATAATCAGGATGCCGCCGTAGTTCTTGTCCAGATAGGCATCGTCGCTGCCGTGGTGCACCCGGTGGTGCGAGGGTGTGTTCAGGACCCACTCAAGCAGGCCGAGTTTGCCGATCAGTTCGGTGTGTAGCCAGGTCTGATAGGCAAGCACTGCCAACGTGCCGAAGAAAACGAGTTCGGGCGGAAAACCAACCAGCACCATCGGAAACAGGACGATGGCCGACCAGATGCCCTCGAACGGACCGAAACGGAACGCCGTCGTGATGTTCATATAGCGCGAGGAGTGGTGAACCGCGTGCTGCAACCACAAAACCCGGATCTCGTGGGCGAGGCGATGCTCCCAGTAATACAGGAAGTCCGCGACAAGAACGGCCAGTACGACAGTCCAGATTGTAACCGGAAAGGTCCAGGAGACGAAGGTTTCACTGGCCACAAAGAATAGTCCGTAAGCCCCTGTCATGATGAGGATTTCAAACGCAATAAAGGGGATTTGCGTTGAGATGCTGGCCACCATGTCGGCGAAGCCCCGCCGGGTCAGCTTTCCGTCGAAAAAGCCCTTGGCAATTTCAATCACCAGGATGGCTAGGCCGATCAGCAAAAAAGCCTCATCGATGCGTTCACCGAGGCGTTCGAGTGCGTCATTGGTCATGTGAAGGGATCCCAACTCCACGGGTGAGGGTTTGCCAGGCAAGCGTTGCCGCTTGGTTGGGCGCGATGTCGCCGGCGCGGATGGCTTCCCACGCGGCGCTGATCAGGTGTTCGTATGTCTGGACGATCCAGGCCGTCGGAACGTCGTTGGCAAAACTACCTTCCGCCTTGGCGCCCTCTATGGCATCGGCCAGTTCCCGCTGTTGCCGCTCATACGCGGCGCTGACGGCGGGATCCTGTTCGGAAGTCTCGCGAGAGAGGAACCAGTAACGGTCAGCCAGCGGAATGATCACATCCAGCGAGATGCGCAGTCCATCGGTGTAGCTAGGCGAATCGACTGTCGCAGCGTCAACGGCTTGGTCGAGTTCTTCGATGGCGGTCTTGGCAAGCGCGACCAGCAGGTCCTCGCGACCGGCGAACTGCCTGTGTAGCGTTGCCCGGCCGACACCGGCATGGGCGGCGATATCGGCTAAAGAGGCCGTCGGGTCGCGGTTCAGAACCTGAAACGCGGCTTCGATGACAGCATCACGGGTGGTGGTTCGTATCGGCATGGTGAGACATATGTGTCTCAAACGGGATTGCGCAAGATCAAATTCTCGCGCGTTTGAAATTCGTTCAGAAACGGATTTGGTTAGAAACTACCCCCCTGCCCCAGCATAACGACGGCCGCTAGGCCGAGAAGAAGGACGGCGCCGACCGCCACGGCCGCAGCGATTTTCCAAGCGCTGTAGGGGCGCTCGCCAACCACTTCGCCCGTCTGACCGTTGATGATGAAACGATAGGGTTTGCCGCCATAGCGATATGTCGCCATCCAGATCGGCAGCAGGACATGCTTGAAGCTGATATTCGCACGTTTGGTGCGCATGCGCGTGATGCGTTGGGCATCGCCGCCGATATCGCGGGCAACATCGCCCCGGATGGTGCGGTTCATCACCCCGCAGGCATCGGCGAAGCCGCTCTCCAACTCGCTGCCGTAGGCCTCGCTGATGAAACCGGACAGGTAGGCTTCTTGATAGGGAACCAGGGCATCCAGCTTCCACGGCATCAGCCGTTCGGTCATGCGCGGCGGCAGGGAGAAACTGGCCAAAATCAGGACATCGTCAAAGCTGCGCCGGACCCGGCCGGCGACCGGCCGCCAACGCATGCGCACCTCGGTTTTCATCACCCGGACTCGCTTGCCCTTGCGCATGACCATCGCCGGGCGCCGAACCTTGTGGGCGATCCCCCGTTGGCCCTGATACCGGGTGTCGGTGTCGCAATCGAATGTCCAGAACGGGACGTAGACGCCCTTGAGCCGTTCTTCCTGGCGGGCATAGGCCTTCAGATCGCCGGGGGCGAACCACAGGCCGCCTAGCCAGCCGTCGAATCGGTCATGGGCTTGCCTGTCCGTGACGACGAAGGGCGCTAGGGCGTGCGGCTTGATGTGCTGGTTCGGCCCGGTATCGGCGATGGCCGGCGTCCCGCAAAAGGGGCATTCCTGGGCGTGAACTTTGTCCGGCAGGGTGAACTCCGCCGCACACGCCTGACACTTCTGAGATTGCGTAACCTCGACCGGGGCCGCCTGCTTGAGCTTTTGCAGGGCCTCTTGAAAGTCCTGCTCCTCGATCGCGATATCGGCGGTCGGGATCGGATTCACATGGCCGCAGGACTCGCATTTCAGGCTGTCCTCGCCCGGCGAGTAGGTCAGGCTCGACCCGCACTGTTCGCACGGAAACCGGTTGGCGGACTGGGCGGAGATCAGGCCGGTGAACGGTGCCTGCTTCACGCGCCGGGAATGGGCGGCGGAGTCGCGGCGAAGAGACCGCTTAGAGCCGGCAGCGTTCCGGCGGCCTGCCAGCCGGCCATACCCTCGCTCCAGGCCAAGGTCTCGCGCGTCAGACGACCGGCGGCGAGTTCGGCCTTCAACCCCGATAGATCAAATGGGCCGGTCTGCTGGCCACCGACGGCAAGAAACACGGCCACCTGTGGTTGGGCGTTCGGCAAAGGGGGAGGCTGCGCCGGCGGTGATGCCGCCGGGCTTCCAGCTGCCACACCGCCACCAGCCGCAAGCTGGGACAGGATCACACCCACGCCCATGCCCATGGCCCCGCCCGCGGCACCGGGATTGTTGGCGGCGGCCGCAAGCGCTTCAGCGGCCTGGAATTGAGTATATTTCCGAAGGTCGCCGACCACACCCATGCTGGTGCGCTTATCGAGGGCTTCCTCAACCGCCGGCGGCATCGAGATGTTTTCGACCCGCAGTGTCTCCAAACCCAAGCCATAGCTCGCGAATTCCGGGCCGATGGCGTTGGTCAGGAACTGGCCGAGATCCTCGTAGTTGGCGGCCAGATCAAGCACTGGAATACCAGCCCGGGCGACGACGGAGCCGAAGCGCGACACGATCAGGTTGCGAAGCTGGTCGCTGACCTCATCGACGAAGAACCGGCCGTCGGTCCCGACGAGTTCGGTCAGAAACAGTTCGGCATCGGTGATCCGGGTGGCATAGGTGCCGAAGGCGCGGACGCGAGTCGGGCCGAATTCCGGATCGCGCAAGATCACCGGGTTGCGGGTACCCCACTTCAGGTCGGTGAACTGCCGCGTGTTGCAGAAATAGACCTCGGCCTTGAATGGGCTTTCGCCGCCATGGATCCAGCCCTGTAGGGTCGAGAGGATCGGAAGGTTGGCGGTTTCCAGCGTGTACATGCCGGGTTCCAACACGTCGGCAACCTCGCCTTCATTGACGAAGACGGCGATCTGAGAGGGGCGCACCGTTAGCTGGGCGCCGTACTTGATCTCGTTGCCGTGGCGTTCGAAGCGATAGACCATCGTGTCGGGCCGATCCTCGGTCCACTCGATGACATCGACGAATTCGCCAGTCAGCTTGTCGAAAAGGCCCATGGCCTGCTCCTACTATCCGTTAGGCCGTTGCATCCGGAGACGGGGCGGGTTCGGATGCCCTGGCTTTGGCGGCAACCAGTGTTTCCCGAAGCTTGGCCTCGGCGGTCACCAGCTCCTGTTCGGCTTCGACCCGCTTGCGCTTGCCTTCATCGGCGATGCGCAGGCTTTCGTTGATGGTTTCGATCAAATCGTCATTGGCCTTCTTGACCGACTCGATATCGAACACACCGCGTTCGAGCTGCGTGCGGATTTCGGCATTGGCCGTCTTGAGGTTGGCCGCGTTGGCCTCCAGCAGCTCGTTCGTGAGGTCGGTCGCTTCCTTCAGCGTTTTTCCGGCCTGCTGTGAGCGGAAGATCGTAACAGCCTGAGCTAGCTGGTTTTTCCAAAGCGGAATGGTGTTGACCATGGTGGAGTTGATCTTGGTCACCAGGCCCTTGTCGTTTTCCTGCACCATGCGGATGCTGGGAAGGCTTTGCATGGCAACCTGGCGGGTGAGCTTAAGATCGTGAACCCGCCGCTCAAGGTCATCCCTGGCCGAGCGGAAATCGCGAAGCTTCTGCGCATCCAGCATGTCGCCGCTGGCCTCCGCTGCTTTCTCCAAAGCTGGAACGGTGACCGCATCGGCCTCCTCCAGCCTTTTCTCCCCGGCGACGATGTAGTGTTCGAGCTTGTGAAAATAGTCGAGATTGGCGTGGTAGAGCCGGTCGAGCGACGCGATGTCCTTGAGCAGGGTCATCTTGTGCTGATCAAGGCGGTTTGAGACCGAATCGATCTGCTTGCGCACATCCTCGTAGCCCTGCAGGAACTTGGCGACGGGTTTGGCTCGCCCCAATAGTCTCGCGAAAAACCCCTGCTTCTTGGTCGGATCGAGATCATCGACATCGAAGCCGCGAATGGTCGCCAGCATATCATTCAGCGCGGCGCCGGCCGGGCCGGTGTCCTTATTGCGCACGCCTTCCAGCATGCGTTCCGAGATATCGTTGACCTCCTCCTGAGCGGAGGTACCGAAATGGATGATCGAGTTGGTGCTGTCGAAGTCGATTTCCGACATGGCGGCGTCAATCAAGGCCTTGGAATCCGGATCGGCCGCGTCGTATGGGACGATGTCGGCGCTGACTTCAGGCAAGATTGCGTCTTGGACGTCGGCCAGAGAGTCCGACAGTTCGGCGATTTCAGTTTTAAGTGTCGATTGTGGTTCGGTGCTCATTTGACCCCCTGTTCGGCCTCATTGCGGCCGGATGCGTCTAGATGATCCCCTCTCGCCGGAGCTGGTCGCTTAAGACTTCCATTTCGACATCCAGATCCAGCTTGTCGTTGCGAAGCAGACGTTCGCGATGATCCTCGAAGGCGTTTTCCATGTTTACGAGCAAGTCGCGGAAATTATGCTCTAGTTCGGCGTCGTCTATGTTTTCGTGAGTTTTGGCATATTTTTCCGTCACTTGACGGGCGCTGTCCAAATAGATGTTCAGGAATTTGCGGGCCCGCCGCAGATCGCCGGGATCCTGCTCGATGTTTGTGACGATCGAACGGGCGATGTCGCAGATTCGATTCAAACGGGCTGTGAACTCTCTCACTTTTATGCGGCGACCGGTCTTCTGGATCGCCTCGATCTTCGCCCTCGCCTCGTCAACGGCATCTGCCACCTCTTCCGGGGTGAAACCGTGGCCGCCAACCTCACCCTTGGCCTTGCGAGGATCGGGGCCGAAATACAGGATGTGCCCGACCAACGCTGCGCCGAAGAAGCCCAAAGCGGCAAATGGACCGTAAGCGCCGGAAAACCAGGCAGCCAATCCTGCCCCGGCCGCGACCGCGAGAGCCCCGAAGAGCTTCATTGGCGTGCGTGGCGGGCTGGCGATGGTCCGCGCATCATAGATGCGCTGGGCAGCAATACCCTGCCCGGTCAGCCGCGCCCCGACAGCCACAAGGCCAAATGCGGCGCCATTGATCAGCAATCCCAGCGGCGAACCGCCGACAAGCGAGGCCAACGCCGCGATGCCGAAGGGAACCGACAGGGCATATAAAATGAAGCCACCGAAGCCGAATCGAGGGCTCTGCCGGTCTTTCGAGGTGCGCTTAACCGCTGTCATGAAGAAAGAATCACCGATCCGCCGAGGCTTGGTCGCCGGCCTGGAAGGCATGCTGGGTTGCCTGGCAGCCAGGCACCAGAACCGCAAGGATCAACAGGATGATCCCGATCAGGCGAGTCGTCGAAGACATGAATTTGGTTGATGCCCGGATTTTGTCTCGTCGCGCCCCATCATTGCCATGGCCATCGTTCAGTCAAGAAATCTGTCCTTTCAGCGATCTTTAAGTGCGCTAGGATAATTTGCTAGAAACCCGCTCGCGACGTCCAAGAGCAGGACAGTGGGGACTTTATGGCTTCGATTGCCTATTTGCTGCCCGTCCATGATGCGGTGAACCCGGCGGAACTTCGCCTCGCACTGCGCTCGATTGCCGACCAGCACCTGCCGGCCGACGTTACCTTGCGCCTGTATATTGGGATCGACGGCGAGATCGACGAGGAAAAGCGCGCGCTGATCGACGGGTTTCAACCCTACAGGCAGATCCAGCTTTCCAACCGATCGGGCCTGCCGGTCGTCTTGAACCGACTGATCGAAAGCCTGGAAGATGAGTCCTTCATCTTCCGCATGGATGCCGACGACATCAATCACACCGAGCGGACGGTGGCCCAGCTTGCCTATCTGGATGCCAATCCCCGGATCGGGATATGCGGAACCGCCTGTGTTCAGATCGATGAGCACGGCAACCACGTGAACAAACGCCGCTACCCAACCAAGCCTGAAATCATGGCGGAGTTCATTTGCAAGGCGATTCCGATGTTGCACCCGACCTTCTGTTTCCGACGGTCGGCGCTGGATCAGCTGCGATATGACGAAAAGCTGTTTTACCAGCAAGACTTGGCACTTCTTTTTGACGCGCTATCGAAGGGAATTGAGTTGGGCAACCTGGACCGGCCGCTGTTGTACTGGCGCACCGGGCCGAACTTTCATGGCCGCCGAACCGCCCGGCGGGCCTTTGCAGAGTGCCGCCTGTATTTCAACGGCATCGCCAAACTCCACGGCGTCACCTGGCGCTATGCCTATCCGTTGATGCGCCTGGCCATGCGGTTATTGCCTCGTGGCCTGTTCGCCAAGCTGGATCGTCTGAATTTGCGGCGCTCCCTGTTTGAAGAGGCCGTTCGGTAGTGTGGTAAGCTCGGCGGAATGTTCGAGCCCTTAGCAAAATCACCCGCTTATCGATCGCTGTTTTTTGCGCAGGTCATCGCCCTGTTGGGCACCGGGTTGATGACAGTCGCCCTGGCCTTGCTTGCCTATCGATTAAAGCCTGAAGCAGCAGGAACCGTGTTGGGAACGGCCCTGGCGATCAAGATGGTCGCCTATGTCGGCCTGTTTCCCGTAACCGGCGCCCTGGAGGCACGGGTCAACCGCAAGACCCTGCTGGTTGTCACTGACCTTGCCCGTGTGGCGATCGTCGTTCTGCTGCCGTTCGTCAGCGAAGTTTGGCACGTCTATGTGCTGGTGTTCACCTTGCAAGCGGCTTCCGCGATATTCACTCCCACATTCCAGGCGACCATTCCCGATATCCTGCCGGAGGAAAAGGACTACACAAAAGCCCTGGTTCTCAGCCGGCTGGCTTATGATTTTGAGAGCTTGGTCAGCCCCCTTTTGGCGGCCGCCCTGTTGACCTTCGTCAGCTTCCAGGTGCTGTTCGTGGGAACGGCGATTGGCTTTGCCGCCTCCGCGCTGCTTGTCGCGGCGACGGCATTGCCCAGAATCGCCGAAACGAGCGGCAGAAGCTGGTCGCAGGCAGCAATTGGCCTGCGGCTGTTCATCGCCACCCCCCGTCTGCACGGTCTGGCTGCTATCAACTTCGCCGTCGCCGCCGCCGGTTCGATGGTGCTGGTCAATACCGTCGTCTATGTGCAGGCAGAACTCGGGGGTAGCGAACGGCAAACCGCCCTCGCGTTGATGTTCTTCGGGGCGGGTTCGTTGCTGGCGGCCATGGCCGTGCCCCGCTTGCTGACACGGCTGACCGACAGATCGGTGATGCTGATCGGTGTCTGCATTCAGGTTGCCGCCCTATTCATTGGCACACTGATGCCACCGTTTTTGGGGCTGCTTGGCCTGTGGACGTTGTTCGGGATCGGAAACAGTCTGATCCTGACCCCCAGCGGCCGAATTTTGCGGCGGTCATCACAACCGGCCGATCGCCCTGCCCTTTTTGCCGCCCAGTTCGCCCTGTCACATTTTGGATGGCTGATCGCCTATCCCCTGGCCGGTTGGCTTGGGGTATCCGCTGGATTGGCGACCTGCTTCGCGGTCCTGGGTTGTCTGGCGGGACTGGCGCTGGTGACCGCATGGATGGTATGGCCATCCGTCGACGAACCGGTGCTCGACCATGTGCATTCGGACCTGCCGGAGTCCCACCCCCACCTGTCGGATGCCGTGCCTGCGGGGGGCGGGTTCCGGCACGCGCACCAGTTTGTCATCGACGATTTACACCACCGTTGGCCCCGATCAGACAGAACATGACCGAAACCGAACAATCCTCTGAAATTCTTGTCGAAATCGGCCCGGGGGAACTGCTGGATAAGCTGACAATCCTGAGGATCAAGGCAGACAGGATCGAAGACACAGGCAAGCTGGCGAATGTTCGGCATGAGCTGGGCGTACTGGACGCATGCCGGGCCAAACACATTCCGCCGAGCGACGACATCGACCGGCTCACGGCCGAGCTGCAGGGCGTAAACGAGGCGCTGTGGGATATCGAGGACGATATTCGCGAGTGTGAGGCGACCGGGGATTTCGGTGAGCGGTTCGTGGCGCTCGCTCGGTCGGTCTACAAGACCAACGACAAGCGGGCGGCGCTGAAAAAGGCGATCAACGAGGCCCTGAACGCCTCGATCATCGAGGAAAAATCCTACGCTGACTATGAGGCGGGCTGAACGGCGGCTGTCACCCTGTCGAAGACTTCCTCAACCGTGATCGCGCTGAGCGGATCGCGCTCCAGGGCCTGAACCTGCGGCCGATCAAGACCGGTCCGTCGCGCCGCCCCGGTTTCGTTGAACAAAACCAGTCCAGGGAGCTTTACATTGGCGGCGATATGGGAAGGGCCCGTGTCGTTGCCCACGACAAAGCCGGCCCTGGTCAGAAAACCGGCAAGCTGAAAATAGTCGAGATACCGTCCACCTGTGATCGTCTCGCCCGGGATCGCGTGGCAAAGGTCAAGCTCATCCGGTCCCGGCGCCGTGGCAACCTGGTACCCGGCGTTGAGCAGACGGTCCGCCAGCTCGGCAAAGTGGGGCCAGCGTTTTTGCGGATGGCGGGCCGAGCTACCGGGGATCAGCGCAACAAACGGGCTGTCGAGACCGGCTTCGGCTAGCAGGTCGTCGATTGGTTCGGCCATCCAGCTAACATCAGGATCGAGCGTATGGACAACCGCCATGCCGGTTTGGTGTAACTGACCAGCCAACCGTCGCAGGCTGGGAAGGGATCTTCGATCGGGCGTACGGTCCGGATGGGTTGCGCTGGGCGCGGTGCCCGACCAGGGCACATCGGGCAGGAACCAGCGGCGATAGGAATTCGTTCGGTTCTGGGTCTGCAAGTCGAAGACCATGCCAAACCGTTCGGCGCGCAGTCGCCCGCGCAAACCGGCCATCGCATCCAAGCGCCAGCGGGGCTTTCGCGGGTCAGTCAGCACCCGGTCGATCCAGGGGCATCGATCCAGCAGCTTGCGGTAAGCCGGCATGGTTAGCGCGACAATTTCGGCATCAGGATAGGCGGCGCGGATATCCCGAAACGCACCATCCGCCTGGATCACGTCGCCCAGCGACCCAAGCTTGATGACCAAGACTTTCTCAGCGGGCGGCAGGGCCGGATAGCTGGCCACCACGCCCGCGATGTCGTCAGCCCGTGAGGGATTTTGCAGCGATCATGCGTCCCTTGCCGTCGCCGCGACACCGTTGCGGGCTACAAATCCGCGCAAGACCCCCATCAGATGGGTCGCCTGGCGAAAGTCCCGCCGTACCGCCGCTTGGGCAATATCATCTTCCAACAGCCGGCGCAGACACGCCGCGCCGTGAGGTTGATGCAGCAGGAAATCGCCCAATTCAAGGGCGACGATGCCAGGCAGATGCTCATGATGGGAGATGGCGTCGACCTCATCTTCGGTCAGATCGCACAGGCCAACGCAGTCGTTGAACGTAAGCATGACCGGCCTCCCTTTTTCGGGTTGGAAACGGTCAGAATTCGCCAGCGGCAACCAGCTTAGCCCCGTCGTTCAGAACCTTGGTTGAGCTGGATCAAGAACTCCTCCCAAAACGCTTGTTAGTCTCAGAGTCCAAAGCTCAACAAAGGGTGAACATTATGCGCCGGGTCCTCGTGGCATTGTTCGGTCATAACGGTGACAAACAAGCGATGGCGGCGGGTTTGGACATCGCCCAACGCCATGGCGGACAGGTCACCGCAACCCATGTCGCCGCCGATCCTTATGAGACGATTCCCATCGCCGGCGAAGGCATGTCGGCCCACTTCGTCCAAACCGCGATAGAGGCGGCCAAGGAACAGTCGGCCCATCGGGCCGCGGCGGCCAAGGAAGCGTTTGATGCGGTGGCCGGCGCGGACAATCCGAACGCAGGCTGGACACTGGCCGAAGGTCGGCCACAGCAAGTCTTCCCCCGGCAAGCGCGTCTGTCCGACGTGACGGTGATTGGCGGGCTGAACCCGAATGCGGAGCCGACCAGGCACATCACGTTCGAGTCCCTGCTGTTCGCAAGCGGGCGGCCAATCCTGTTGATCCCAGCCGAGCATGAGGGAGCTGTCGGCACCAAAGTAGTCATCGGCTGGAACGACACGCCCGAAGCAACCCATGCGGTTGGCAGCTCAATGGATTTACTGGGCAAGGCCGAGTCCGTGGATATCGTCACCGCCGCGCATGACGGCGAAGACGAAAGCGATGCGGCACGGCTCAAGACCTACTTGCAGGCACACGAGATTTCGGCCTCGGCCACGGAACTGCCGGTCGAGCGACGGCATGTGGCGGACATTCTGCTGGAACGCTGCAAGGATCAGGGGGCCAATCTGTTGATGATCGGCGGCTATGGGCACAGCCGCATCGGAGAAATCATCTTCGGTGGCGTCACCCACGATCTGATGCAGCGTTATGACGTGCCGGTGCTGATCGCCCACTGAATTTGCATGACCCCGCCTGCATTCCCATTTCAACACTAATGATCAATGACTGATCAGCCGAGGAGTAGACGATGACTCTCAAGCGAGTGCGGCTCGAACTGGCCCGCAACGCGGAATTTCCCAACGGCAGCACCGAGCATGGCTATGAGTTCGTGGCCCCGCTGGACGAACAAGGGATGCTGGATAAGTCAGCCTGGGCCGGCGCCAAGCACGACTGCACCGTCCGCCGCTTCTGGCGCGGCGAGGACGATGAAAACGGCCATCTCGTGCACCATCGGGGCGCCCATTGGGCTTTTCACTATGACGGGGAAATGGCGGATGACGAGGAGCCGATCTTCCGCTTTGACCGGCATGCCTTCCTGCCGGGAGAGTATGTCTCCATCACCGAACATGACGGCGTCCAGCGGACGTTTGCCGTCGTTTCCGTCAAGTAAGCAAGCGCGCTAGAGCGCGCGTTCCATGATGGCGAGGTAGTCGGCGGCGTTCGCCTTGCGCGGGTTGGTAGCGTTGGTGTGGTCTTTTTCCGCCAACGGTGCCGCAGCGTCGATAGCGGAACGATCGACCCCCATGGCACCCAGGCGTGTCGGCAGACCCAAGCGCTCGGTGAGCCGTTCGATTTTGGCCGGCAGGTCGTCGCCTTCGGTCAGGCCCATCGCTTGTTTGAGCGCGCCATAGCGATGGCCAACGGCCTGGGCGTTAAACTCCAGGACGAACGGTAGCAACACGGCGTTCAACGTGCCGTGGTGCAAGGAGTAGCCAGGCAATCCGCCCAACGCATGGCTGATCGCATGCACGCCCCCTAGGCCTTTTTGAAAAGCCAGCGCGCCGTGCATGGCTGCGATCATCATCTCCTGCCGGACGGCCAGATCGCCGCCCTGCTCCACGGCCTTTTCGATGTTGACCGAAGCCCTGACGAGCCCGTCGATGGCGATGGCATCGGCCGTCGGGTTCAGGGTCGTGGCGATGTAGGTTTCCACGCAGTGGGTTACCGCATCCATACCCGTGCCAGCCGTAAGGCCAGGCGGCAAACCAAGGGTCAAGACGGGATCGCAGATGGCGGTCTCAGGGATCAGGTGCGGGCTGAGGAAACCCAGCTTGCGCCCATCATCCAGGACGATAATGGCCCCGCGACCGACCTCCGACCCGGTACCCGCCGTCGTCGGGATCGCGATCATCGGCGGCATGACCGGTCGGATGCGGGCCATCCCACCTTCAACGGCGGAATACTGGTGCAGGGCGCCGTCATGGGTGGCCATGAGGCCGACCGCCTTGGCCAAATCGAGGGCGGAACCGCCCCCAAAACCGATCAGGCCATCTGCTTCAGCGTCGGCAAAAGCTTGGCTGGCCTCACGAACCGCCGCTTCCGTCGGATTGGCCGGCGTGCGGTCGAATACCGTCGCCACCATTCCGTCCGGCAAGGCTTCCAGCAGTTTTTCGACCAATCCAGCGGCCACCAACCCGGCATCGGTGATGATGAAGGGCCGGTTGACCGACAAGTTGGCCAGTTCGGCGGCAAGCGCCTCGGCGAGGATCCCCTCGCCGAGGTGAACACGGTTCAGATAGGTGATCATGACCTTTGACCCAACCGTCTAGCCGGCGGCCAGCAGCTCCTCCCGCTGCTGCACGACGGTGTCGGCAATCTGTCCGGTCAGTTCCTTCAAGTGATCGAACTCGGCCGTGAAGGTTCCCGTACCCTGGGTCAGCGACCGCAGCTCGACGATGAGATCCTGAAGTTCCGACTGGGGCATATAAGCGTTGATTTCATCCCATCCGTCCCAGCCCGGCTTGGCATCAAAACCCATAATTTGGCCCCGCCGGGACGAAAGCAGGCCATGGGCCTTGTTGGTGAAGTCGCTGGGAACGGCAATCTTTACGGTGTAGATCGGCTCCAGCAGGACAGGTTTGCAGGCGGTCAGCGCCTCCGACATGGCTTGCCGGCCCGCCGTCTTGAAGGCCATTTCAGAGCTGTCCACGGCGTGATGCTTGCCATCGAACAGGGTCGCGGCGACATCGACGACCGGGAAGCCCAGCGGCCCCTGGCGCAAGGTTTCGCTGATGCCGTTTTCGACCGCTGGAATGAACTGCCGCGGCACGGCCCCGCCGACAATCTTATCCTCGAACAAGAACCCTTCGCCGCGGGACAGCGGACGGACGTCGATATGGATGTCGGCAAACTGGCCGTGGCCGCCGCTCTGCCGTTTGTAGCGGGTGTGCTGCTTGGTCGTGCCGCGAATGGTTTCCTTGTAGGGCGGCAGCGGGTTCGTGCCGCTGACCGAGACCTTGGATTTTTCGCGCAAACGGACCATAGCGATGTTGAGGTGCTGTTCCCCCTGCCCCCACAGGATCAGCTCGTGGGTTTCGCCGCGATGTTCGACTTGAAGAGAGGGGTCCTCATCGGTCAGGCGGTGCAGGGCTTCGGTAAGCTTGACCTCGTCCTTGCGGTCATCGGGTCGGATGGCCTTGGCATAAACTGGGTTTGGTAGTTCCGGTTTCAGTACTTCCAGCTCGTCGCTGGCCCCATTGTCCAGGATGACATCACCGGTGGTCAGCGCTTCCATGCGCCCCAAGGCAACCAAATCGCCCGGGACCGCCTTGGTCATTTTGTCGATGGCGCTGCCGTTGATGGTGTACAGACCCGAAGGACGGTCATCACCCAGCACGATGCCCTCGGACAACTCGCCGCCCCAGACGCGGGCCAGGGAGAGCTTACCGGTATGGGCCATGTGATAGGTTTTCACGACACTGGCGGTCAGGCCATCCCGGTCACCCAGGCCCAGACGGGCGGCAGTCTTTTCCGGGCCGGGCGCATCGTGACGCAACGTTTTCATCAAACGCTGGATGCCATTGCCATTTAAGGCAGAGCCGAAGTGAACCGGAACGATAAGATCTTCGGATAAATCCTTTGAATAGGTAGCAAAAACCTCATCCGTTGCTGGGGTCTTATCCTCAAGGAGCTGTTCGAGAAGGTCATCGTCAAAATCAGCCAAAGCTTCGAGAAGTTCCTGCCGCGCTTCGGCGCTGCGCTCGCTGACCGAGTCCGGGATTTCGATCAGTTCTGAAGCGGCGTGGGGCCGGTATTTCCAAGCACGCCCGCTAACAAGATCCACCGCGCCGGTCACCTGATCGCCATCGCGCACGGGAATCTGGCGCAACACCATCGGTCGGGAGGAAACCGTCTGGAAGGCGGCCAGCACATCGCGCTGGCGATAGGCGGAGCGATCGATCTTGTTGCAAAAGATCAGATGCGGGATCTGGAAATCGTCCAGCATGTGCAGGATCGGGGCCATGGTCAGAACCCGATCGGGGTCAGGTTCCGCCACCACCACGGCAATATCGGCGCCCATCAGAGCATTTTGGGCTTCGGCCGTCAGTTCGACGGAACCGGGACAGTCGAGGAAATACCAGCGCTGATCGAGATAGTCGGCGTAAGCGGAATTGACTTCGACGGACATGCCAAGCTGGCGGGCCTCCGCGCTGGCATCGCCGGTACTGGTGCCGTCATCGACCGAGCCACGCCTGTCCAACACACCGCAATGATCGAGAACCGCCTCCAGCAAGGTCGTCTTGCCGCTGCCATAGGGACCGACGAACGCCACGCACCGCGCCGCGCCGTTACCCCTGTCGCCACCGGCATTACCGGCGTTTGTGGCCTTTGCCATTGTCGTTCCTCCCGATAGTTGTTGGCCGAATTTTTACGGCCGGAATGCCTCCGGTCTCTCTGCCGTCATTTTTCGGTAATGATGGTAATGCAGCACCGGGAACCTGCCCAGACCCTACGCGCGTGTTTTGATGGCTAAGGTGTCGATTGCAGCGCGTGAGCGGCTTGCTGGTGCGCCGCGATAAGGGAATGGGTATCGAGGCCGGGAATGTGTCCGTCGATAACCGTCCAGCGACCCGCGATCATGACCCGGTCGGCCCTGTGCGCACCGCAGTGAACCAGGGCGGCAATAGGGTCGCCATGGCCGGAAAAACGCAGCTCGTCGAGCTTGAACAGGGCAAGATCGGCTTGCCAGCCTGGTGCGAGTTTACCGAGTTCCGGCCTACGCAAACAGGCGGCAGACCCTTCGGTGGCCCAGCGCAGTGCCGCGCGATGGTCGACACGGGACGAGCCATACTGCAGGCGCTGTAACAGCAGGGCTTGTCGAACTTCCTGCATTAGGTTCGAGGAATCCTGTGACGCCGAACCATCGACACCAAGCCCGACCAGACCGCCAGCCTCCTCCATCTCGAGCACTCGGCATTGGCCGGAGGCCAGCACCATGTTCGAGCAAGGGCAATGAGTTATCGCCGTGCCGGCGCTGGCCAGGCGCGACAGTTCGCCATCATCGAAATGAATGCCGTGGGCAAGCCAGACCCGGTCAGACAGCCAGCCGACCTGATCGAGATAATCAAGCGGCCGGCACCCAAATGTCTCGCGGCAGAATGCGTCCTCGTCATGGGTTTCGGCCAGGTGCGTATGCAGCAGAACCCCCGTCTTTTCGGCCAAGCTCGCCGTATCGGCCATCAGATCTCGCGTGACGGAAAAGGGCGAACAGGGAGCCAGGGCGATCTGCACCATGGCGCCCTCTTCCGATTGGTGATGGGCGTCGATGACACGCTGGCTATCGGCCAGGATGGTGTCATGATCCTGGACGACCGCCTCGGGCGGCAGGCCGCCGTCGGCGACCGACAGGTTCATGGAGCCGCGCGTCAGCACGACCCGTATGCCCAAGGCCCGTGCTTCGTCTACCTCGATATCGACCGCATCCTCCAAACCGCCGGGGAACACATAGTGATGGTCGGTGGTCGTCGTGCAGCCCGACAGCATCAGCTCGGCCATCGCGACGCGCACGGCCAGGCGCAGCGCCTCTGGCGTGAGGCGCGACCAAATCGGGTAGAGCGTCGTCAGCCAGCCGAACAGCTCTTGGTTCATGGCGGACGGCACGGCCCGCGTCAGCGTCTGGTAGAAATGGTGGTGGGTGTTGATCAAGCCCGGCAGCACGGCGTGCGCACTGGCATCGAAAATCTCGTCGATGTCAGTCATCGGCTCGCGACCGGCCGGGACCAATTCGACAATGCGCGATCCGTCGACGACGATCCCTGCCCCGGCTTGTTCAGCCAGGATCGCCAGCGGATTCCTGATCCAAACTGTCATGGACGGTTGTCCCCACTATGCTGGACGGTGCCGCGCACGGCCGCCCGCCAGTGAGGAAACCGCACGGAAAAGGCTTGTTCGAAACGGCTCGGATCCAACACCGAATAGGCCGGACGGGAGAGCGTCTCGCCCGACAGATCGGTTGAAATCGGCGTAAGCTTTTCAGTGACCAGCCCGGCATCGGTGAGGGCGGCATAGGCGAGATCGAACCAGCTTGCCGCACCGCGGCAGACGACATGAAAGATCGGCCCGCCGGACAAAGAACGGCGCAGGGTATTGGTTGACGCGGCCAGCATCGATCGGATCGAGCGGGCAAGGACGGAAACCGACGTCGGGCTTCCGACCTGATCATCGACCACCTGGAGCGAATCCCCCGCCTTGGTTCGCTCAATCATCGCACCGACGAAATTGTTCGGACCCGGCGCAAACAACCAGGCAGTGCGCAAGATGGCACAGTCTGCGCCGCTTTCTATCAAGGCACGCTCACCGGCCAGTTTGCTGGTGCCATAGACGTTGAGCGGGCCCGTCTCATCATCCTCGCGATACGGTCTGCGGGCCTTCCCATCGAACACAAAATCGGTGGATATGTGGACGACCAACGCGCCGTGCCGGGCGGCGATCGCTCCCAACATGCCAACCGCCGTTGCATTAACGGCTTCGGCGGTCGCCCGGTCGGTTTCCGCCCCTCGAACATTTGTGTAGGCGGCGGCATTGACGATGACGTCAGGGCGACTTTGCTTGATAGCCGTGCCTAGGGCGCCTTCGTCCATAAGGTCCAATTGAGCACGGGAGTAGGCGCTGATCGTACCAAGCGGGCCGAGTGTCGACGGGAGCGCCGTACCCAATTTGCCTGACGCACCGATCAGAAGGATTTTCACCTTGCCGCCGCCCGCCATTGGGCAAGGCTTTGGGCACCGGCATCCTTGTCTGACAGAACGGGCGTCACACCATTTCGCAGAGGCCAATCGACGGCGATGTCTGAATCATTCCAAACAATGGCACGGTCGTTATCACCGACATAATACTCGCTACACAGATAACCGACGACGGCGGTGTCGCTGAGCGTCAGGAACCCATGGGCGAAACCTTCGGGGATCCAAAGCTGTCGGTGGTTTTCATCGCTCAGAACCTCGCCATACCAACGGCCGAAATGGGCGGAGTCCGGGCGAATGTCGACCGCCACGTCGAACACGGATCCATAGTCGACGCGAACTAGTTTTCCTTGTGGGCGCGGCCATTGGAAATGGAGCCCCCGAAGCACGCCAGCCTTTGAGGATGACCGATTGTTCTGCACGAAGTCGGCTGTGATCCCTGCCTCCGCCAAGAGGTTTTGACGGCTCAACTCGACGAAGTAGCCGCGCTGATCGGCGTACGGACGCGTTTGGATCGCCAACACACCGGGGAGAGGCGTCGGCTCGATGATAAAACTCACTGGGTGTAATCTTTCTTGAAGCGAACCAGCAGAAGCAGAAAGAACAGACACCCGATCATGGCGGTCACGACACCTTGCTTCAACGGTTCTTCGAACAGGAGCGGGTGCAATTCCCCCCTTCAGACAAAGAACTAAAATTTAATTTTAGCTACAAAGTTTAAAAGCAGTTACATTCTTCAATCGAGCGACGAGTTACAGGTTGTCATGGAAAACAAAGCCGCTGACGCCGCACGCCTGCCGAGCGCGACCAGCCAAGCCCGCGCCTTTGAGAGGGTTCGGGCGGCTCGGCAGACGGAAACGGCGGAAGATTACGTCGAGCTGATCGCCGATCTGATCGCGGCACAGGGCGAAGCGCGTCTGGTGGATTTGGCCAAACGGCTGGGCGTCAGTCACCCGACGGCCAGCAAGGTGGTGGAACGATTGCAGCGCGAGAACCTTGTCGTCAGCCGGCCCTATCGGTCGATTTTCCTGACCGACCAGGGGGAGCAACTCGCCCGACGCTGTAAAGCGCGGCATCAGATCGTAACGGAATTTCTACGTTCTTTGGGCATCAGCCATGGTGTTGCCGAGATCGATGCCGAAGGCGTCGAACATCACGTCAGCGAAGAGACGATTATTGCCTTTCGAAGATTTCTCGTTAACCGGGGCATAGAGGTTCCCGAACTGGATTAGTCAAATGGTCGACCCTTCGACCCAGCAAGATATTCGGGCGTTGATCACCGGTGGCGCAGGCTTCATCGGTTCGGCGCTGGTGCGCCTGGCGATCGAGCAGCTTGGTTGGACTGTTACGACCCTGGACAAGTTGACCTATGCGGCCAGCATGGCGGCGTTGGGCCCCGTCGCGGGAAACACCCGCCACAGTTTCATCAAGGGCGATATTGCCGACCGTGACTTGGTCCGGGCGATCTTGAGCGACTTTCGCCCCAATCTGGTGATCAATCTTGCGGCCGAATCCCATGTTGACCGGTCGATTGACGAGCCTTCGCAATTCATCGCCACTAATATCGAGGGGGTGTTTGTCCTGCTGGAGGAATTGCGGGCGCTGGCCGCGAGAGGGACGACACCTCGGCTTTTGCAGGTCTCGACGGACGAAGTTTTCGGCTCTCTCGGCAAGCAGGGAGCGTTCAGTGAACAAAGCCCCTATCGGCCCAATTCCCCCTATTCCGCCAGCAAGGCGGCGGCCGATCATCTGGCGCGCGCCTGGGGCAGAACCTACGGCTTGCCAACCATGGTCAGCCATTCGAGCAACAATTATGGTCCCTATCAGCACCCGGAAAAGTTGATTCCGCGGATGATCCTGAGCGCGCTGGGTGGGCAGCCGCTGCCTGTCTATGGCGATGGGCTGCACGTACGCGATTGGTTGCATGTGGAAGACAATGCCCGCGCGTTGGTGAGGATCGCAACCGATGGCCAGCCCGGTGAGAGCTACGTCATTGGCGGAATGTCCGAGCGGACCAATCTTTCGGTCGTGAAGGCTATCTGCGCCAAATTAGACCGACGGCTGCCGGGAACCTCTCACGCCGCGCTGATTGCCCATGTCGATGACCGGCCCGGTCATGACCGACGCTATGCCATCGATCCGGCGAAGATGGATCGGGATTTGTCATGGACGCCGGAGACCACGTTCGAGGGCGGCCTCGCCAGTACCGTGGACTGGTACTGCGACAACGAAGCGTGGTGGCGACCAATCATCGACCGCGATGGTCTTACGGAACGCTTAGGGCTCGCACGGTCGGCTTGATGCCCAATTCGAGCCGTCGTCGGGCTCGGTCACAGAAATGTTGCAGGAATTAACGCGCTCGCGGGTGGCGAAACCGGGCGTCGCCGGGCCATCATGCCCCAGCAATGACACAATGACATGCCGCCAGATCGGCAGGGATATGACAGGGCAACTTCAACAATCCAGCCAGTCTGCGCCTCCTCCAAAGGCACAGACCGTGCATCCATTGCAGACGCTCGCCAACGAAGCCGTCCGCGCGATGAACCGCGAGGATTGGAAGGAGGCGGAGGCGCTGTTCGTGCGCCTGTGCCGGCTGGCGCCCAAATCGATCCAGGCGCATTTCCATCTGGGCGTCGTTCTCAAACGCCGGGGCGCCACCTCCAAGGCTCGGTTCGTTCTGAGCCGCGCCCATCAGCTCGACCCGAACCATACGCCGACCCTGTTCGAACTGGCTTTGCTTCTGTCCGAAGAAGGCGAGCATGCCGACGCCGCCAAGCTGCTCACCCGGCTTGTGGACCTAGACCCCGAAAACCCCGAGGTTCGGCAACAGTTGGGCATGCAATTGTCCGAGTTGGGCGAGCCTAAGGAAGCCCTCAAGCAACTCAATTGGGCAACCGAGTCACCGGGCAGGGCCTATTATCGCGCGAAAGTGCTGATCGAATTGGGCCAGCTTGGTGAGGCCGTGGAGGACCTGCGGAAACTGCCGCGGTCGATGGCCCTAAAACTGATGGCCAGTCAGCGGCGCGGGGTCCTGTTTATGGACGAGCGCATTTACGAACAGATGCTGGAAGGCTGACCAGCCTCTAGCTGGCGCGTGGCGCCCGGAACAACTTACGGTAGAGGCTGGGTTCATCCACCACCGCTTCTTGGATTGCATTGAAATTGTCGAGCCGTTCGCCCGATAGCACGTCCGTCTGAACGCTCAAGGATTCCCGGTGGAAGGGGACGCACTGGGCGATGGGCGTTCCACGTGGAAGCACACCGTCGAATTCCGGGTCGGTCCAAACAGCTGGGAAATGGACGAGACCGTCCTTGTAGCTGTCGCAATCGACCACACCCGAGAGGGTGCGGAACGGCAGGTCGAACCGATTGACCGGGTGAGTGCACAATAGCGAGACACCAAGCGCGCACTCGATGGTCCAGAAATTCATGAAGCGGAAGGCGGTCTGGTCGGGCACGTGGAACGGGCTGCCGACAAGCTGGTCGGATATGTGCAGCCCGATCGGCGCGACCGAGAGCGGCAAACCATCGCCCGGCGGAAGGTCCCAATCCCAGGATATTTCGCCATCCCGGATTTCGATGTCACAGGCCAACGGCATGAGAAATCCGGCACACATCGCATCGACAAAGGGCGGGCATTGTTTGAGGGTTTCGACCGGCTCGCCCATCAGCTTGCTCTCGACCGAGGCAGGCATGCGGCGCAGCCAATCGGGCAATCCGTGGCGGGCGAGCATCGGCTGCGGCAGATGCTCGGTCCAGTTGGGCAGGCTGCGAAAGGTGACGTTCACGGGCTTGGGACCACTTTTTATTTCTCAATGCGCACAGCGGTGTATCGCCGATCGCTAACCCTCGTCTATAGCATGAGCGCCCAAACCGGGCGGAGACTTCCGCGTGAGAAATGACGGACATCATGGCCACAACCGCACAAATCATCGCCCGCCGCCTGTATGACGCCGGCTGCCGCCATGCTTTTGGCATGCCCGGCGGCGAAGTCCTGACCATGATGGATGCCCTTGCTGAAGCGGGACTGATTTTCACCCTGGTCAAGCATGAGAATGCCGGGGGCTTTATGGCCGAAGGCACCTGGCACGCGACAGGCGCGCCTGGCGTACTGCTGGCAACCATTGGGCCGGGGGCGGCCAATGCCGTGAATGTGGTGGCCAATGCCCAACAGGACCGGGTGCCGCTGATCTTCATCACCGGCTGTCTGGATGCGGCGGATGATGCGACCTACACCCACCAGATCTTCGATCATCAGGCGGTGTTCGCGCCGATTACCAAGGCTAGCCTGCGGATGGCCGAGGGTGCGGTCGATGAGCTGATCGACAAGGCGCTGGCGATTGCGACTGATGGCCAACCCGGCCCGGTCCATATCGACCTGCCTATTGCCCTGGCGGCGGCCGAACAGCCGGATCGGACGGTCGCGCGCCGCAACAAGTTGAGCCCGGTTATGCCGGCCCCTGGACCGGATCTGGACGCGGCGCGCGCCATGTTCCAGTCGGCGGTGCGGCCGGTGGTGGTTGCCGGTGTCGATGTCCTGCTTCAAGGGGCGGAACAGGCCGTTGCTGAGTTCTGTCAGGCGTTTAAGATACCACTGATAACCACCTATAAAGCAAAAGGAATTGTTCCCGAGGACGATCCGCTTTGTTTGGGTGGACATGGATTGTCCCCCCTGTCCGATGGCGAGATCATGCCGCTGTTGGAGGCCTCGGATCTGGTGATCGCGGCGGGGTATGACCCGATCGAGATGCGGATCGGGTGGCGGGATCTTTGGGCGGCGGACAAGGTGATCGAGTTCTGTATCACGCCCAACACGCACTACATGCACCAGGCCAAGCTTACTTTCCTGTGCGACGTTGCTGCCGGGCTCGAAGCGCTTAGCCATGACATTCCTGCTCGCCCCCTTTGGCCTGGGGGCGAGCCGGCTGCGACGCGGGACAGGCTGAAGGCGCATTTTTCGCCGGACGAGACCTATGGGCCGTCTGACGTCGTGCATGCCGTGCGGCGCGCCCTGCCCCACAATGCGGTGGCGTCGGCGGACAGCGGCGCCCATCGAATTCTGCTGAGCCAGACCTGGGAATGCTACGAACCGCGCGGGCTGATCCAGTCGACCGGGCTGTGCACCATGGGCTGTGGGGTACCGCTTGCCATGGGATTCAAACAGGCCAATCCGGACGTGCCGGTGGTGGCCTTTACCGGGGATGCCGGTATCGAGATGGTGCTGGGCGAGCTGGCCACGGCAAGGGATTTGAAGCTGGGCGTGATCATCGTCGTGCTGGTTGACCGCTCGCTGGCGCTGATTGAGCTGAAACAGCGGCGTTCGAACCTGCCGAACCTTGGGGTGGACTTTGGCGGAACCGACTTTCCGGCCGTTGCCAATGCGCTTGGCGGTACGGGTGTATGGGCCGAAGGCGACCAATCGATTGAACAGGCGGTGAAAGAAGCGGTGGACCGCGAAGGGTTTACACTGATCGCCTGCCCGATACCCGACCGGGCCTATGACGGGCGGATCTAAACGGCAGACCTCTCGACACTGACCGATTGATTGCGACGGAAGGCAACGATCTCCGCCGCGACCGCGACGGCGATTTCTTCCGGTTCAATGGCTCCGATGTTGAGGCCAGCCGGGGCGTGCAGGGTTTCGAACGACGCGGCGAGGCTTGCGTTCTCAGCGATGAGATCGGTGGTGAGCTTGGCCAGTTTTCTACGGCTGCAGACCATTCCTTTGTAGCCGGCACCGATTTGCAGGACAGCGCGGAGAGCATCACGGTCCCGCTTGCCCTGGGTGGCAATGATGGCGCCATCGCCGGCAGCCAGCGTAAGTGAGTCCAGATCGAACCCATCAAGATAGGCATCGGCCCCAGCCATCTTCTCTCGGTCGTCCGGCAAGCAAGCGACGACGATCCGAGCGCCCAGGCCGCCGGCGACGTTCAGGATTGCCTGGGCAATTGGTGAGGCACCGCAGATCAGCAGGCTGCGCGGGGCGCGCATGGGTTCCAGGAACACGTCTACCGTGCCGCCACTGGGGCAGCTTGATTTATGCAGGGACACGCCATCGGCATCGACGGGGGTGACAACCTCGTCGGTGGGTTTGATGCGGATCATCCGGGGCTCGCCACTGGCAAGGCTTTCGAGGGCTGCCCGGCGAACGGCACCGCTGACGCAGCCACCACCGACAAAACCGTGCACATCGCCTTCTTGGGTCACGACCGCCTTGGCCCCTGCCCTGGCGGAGGTGGAATCCGCCGTGCGCAGGATTGTGGCAACACAGAAGCTTTCGCCCTTGGCGCGGAGCGTTTCTATGAGATCGAGAGTTTTATCCGAGGCCGTCATGCCGGAATCCTATAGCGCCGCCAAATCAGGTTCGACAGCCAGCAGGGCGTCGAGCGTGTTGGCCACGGCAAAATGATCGATGAACGGCAGGGCCGCCGCCATGGCCGCCGTGACCGGCTGGTAGTCGCGCCAGCCGAGCAGCGGATTGAGCCAGACGAGGCGCCGCGCGCGTTTCTTCATCTGCCCTAGCGCGGCGGCGAGTTGGTCGGCCGAGCCGGTGTCGTATCCATCGCTGAGGATCATGACGACGGTGCGGCTGTTCAGCGCTTGCTTGGCGTAGTGGGTGTTGAAGGTGGCCAGGCTCTCGCCAAGCTTTGTGCCGCCGCCGAAGCCTTCGGCCATCAAGGCAAGGCGCGTCATGCCTTTGACAGAGTTTTTTTCGCGCACGACATCGGTGACGCGCATCAAGCGGGTGTTGATCAGATAGGCGTCGGCATCGATCCAACGACAGACCAACCCGCGCACGAATTGCAGGAAGAAGCGGCTGTAAAGCTTCATTGAACCGGATACGTCTAGGAAGACGACGATGCGGACAGGGCGATCCGGGATGGAGCGTCGGCGCAGTTCAATCGGCTCTCCGCCGTGGGACAGGTTCGTGCGGATGGTGCGACGTAGATCGAGCTTGGCCCCGCGCTTGGCCATACGATAGCGGCGGGACAGGCGGTGCCGGAGGGCGCAAGCCAGGCGGTACGCCGCCTTCTCCGCCTCGGCAATCTCGTCCGGGTCGGTGAAGTGGCGCAAATCGGTGTTTGCGCGCGCCGCAGTCTTTGAGCCGACGATGCGGCCCAACGGTGCCTCGCCCTCGACCTGTTCGCCGCCTTCGGAATGGCTGTCCGACGGGCTTGCGTTGCTGCGCCCGTCATGGGGCGTTTCCAAATGGCAACGCCAAGCTTCGGGCGTATTCGATTTTACGTTGGCGGCCATCGATCCAGAGCCCGCCATCATCTTCCGCTCGCGGCCGGTGCGGTGCCAATAAGCCTCGAACAGGTCGTCGAACCGGTCCCACTCGTCGCGGCGGCTTGCCAGCAGGACCTTCAGGGCTTGGCGCGATGAGGTGCCTGGTTGGATGGGTTTGACCAATAGATCCAGCGCATCGGCGGTTTCGGCCGGGCCGAGGGCGAAATCGTTCAGCCGCAGGTGATCGATAAAGCCGATGACGCGTTCGGTTGTGCTGTTCGCGGTTGCCGGCATCGGTTCATGCGGCTTCGCCCGCCAGGCGGGCGACGACTTCCGGCGTGATGGATTTGATGTCCGGTTCGGTCTTCAGCAGACAGATCAAGGTGGCGTGCAGGCGCTCCGGATCCGATCCGATGGTGCCGATACGCATCCCGACAAGGGCGGCGGCCCAGTCCAGGGTTTCGGCAATGCCAGGAACCTTGTCGAGATCTTCCTTGCGCAAGGCGTGAACGAACCGGGCAATCTGGCCGGCGAGGTCCTGTTCGATGGTCGGCATGCGAGCCTGGATGATTTGCAGCTCTCGCTCGGGACTGGGGAACTCGACATAGGCGTAAAGGCAGCGACGGCGCAGGGCGTCGGACAGGGCGCGGGTGCCGTTGGAGGTCAGGATCACCTGGGGAACCGACGTCGCCCTGATGGTGCCCAATTCGGGAACGGTGATCTGAAAGTCGGACAGGATTTCCAGCAGGTAGGCCTCGAATTCCTCGTCGGCCCGATCGATTTCGTCGATCAATAGGACAGGCGGCTTTTCCTGACGGATGGCTCGAAGCAAAGGGCGCTCAAGCAGGTATTCCTCGGAGAAAATGTGGCGCTCGATCTCAGAGGGATCGGCCGTGCGGCCCTCGGAGGCCTTTATGGACAGCAGCTGGCGCTGGTAGTTCCACTCATAGATGGCCGAGGCGGCATCCAGCCCTTCGTAGCACTGCAGGCGGATCAGCTTGGTGTCGAGCAGCGTTGCCAGTGCTTTGGCGGTTTCAGTCTTGCCGACGCCTGCCTGACCTTCGAGCAGCAACGGCCGACCGAGATCGATGGCGAGCTGCAAAGCGGTCGCCAAAGTCTGGTCTGCCACATAGCCGGTTTCGGCCAGGGCCGCCTGGATGTCTTGCGTTTCCGTCATCGCTTGCACATGAGGGGGCGGCGCGCCGGCAGCAAGCCCGCGCGCCGCCGCCAATCAGCCCGTGAGGCCCAACCGCTCGGCGGTTTTCCAGACGCGCCAGTGGTCATGCGGCATCTGGGTGTGGGTCAGGCCTTTATGGGCAAACGCATCGTTCACCGCGTTCGACAGGGCCGGCACACCACCAACATTGGGGCTTTCGCCCACGCCCTTTGCTCCAATCGGGTGATGGGGACTGGGGGTTTCGGTGTGGTCGGTCTCCCAAACCGGGGTTTCGACGGCGGTCGGCAGGAAGAAGTCCATCAGGCTGCCGCCTTTGACATTCCCAACCTCGTCATAGGAGAGGTCCTGACCCATGGCGATCGCCAGAGCCTCCGTCAGGCCGCCATGGACCTGGCCTTCGATGATCATCGGGTTGATGCGTGTGCCGCAATCATCCAGCGCATAGAAGCGGCGGACGTCGGTAACGCCCGTATCCACATCGACATCGACGACACAGATATAGGCGCCGAACGGATAGGTCATGTTCGGCGGGTCGTAGTAGGAGACCGCCTCTAGCCCCGGTTCCAGACCTGGGATGGCCTGGTTGTAGGAGGCGAAGGCGATTTCCTTCATCGTCTTGGCCTGTTCGGGGTTGCCCTTGACCTGAAAGCGGTCGACGTCCCATTCGAGATCGTCCTCATGAACCTCGAGCAGGTAGGCGGCGATCATCTGTGCCTTGGCCCGGATCTTTCGGCCCGCCATGGCGGTGGCGGCACCGGCAACCGGGGTCGAGCGCGAGCCGTAGGTGCCCAGGCCGTAGGGAGCGGTGTCGGTGTCCCCCTCCTCCAGCGTGATGTCCTCAGCCGGGATGCCGATCTCACTAGCCAGAATTTGCGCGAACGTCGTGGCATGCCCCTGACCCTGGCTGATCGTGCCCAGGCGGGCGACGGCCGAGCCGGTGGGGTGGATACGGATCTCGCAGGAATCGAACATGCCCAGGCCAAGAATGTCGCAATTCTTTACCGGACCGGCGCCCACGATTTCCGTAAAGAAGGCAACGCCGATCCCCATCAGGGATCGGGTTTCGCCCTTGTCGAAGGCGGCTCGGTTTTCGGCCTGCTCGGCCCGCAGGGCAGCGTAATCGGTGCTCGCCAGGGCCTTTTCCATGGCCGTGTGGTAGTCGCCGGAATCATATTCCCAGCCCAACGCCGAGGTGTAGGGGAACTGCTCCTTCTTGATGAAGTTCTTCATGCGCAGGTCTGCCGGATCCATCCCCAGCTTTTGGGCCAGGATGTCGATCATCCGTTCGATCAGGTAGGCGGCCTCAGTCACCCTGAACGAGCATCGATAGGCCACCCCGCCTGGCGCCTTATTGGTGTAGACGCCATCAACGCCGACATAGGCGACCGGGATGTCGTATGACCCGGTGCAGATGTTGAAAAAGCCGGCTGGGAATTTGGTCGGATCGGCACAGGCATCGAACGCGCCATGATCGGCCAGCACATGACACCAGAGCCCGGTGATCTTGCCATCGCGGGTGGCGGCCAGCTTTCCGGTCATGTGGTAGTCGCGGGCGAAGGCCGTAGACGTCAGGTTCTCGATCCGGTCTTCGATCCACTTGACTGGTTTGCCTGTAACAATCGAGGCCACGGCCGAGCAGATGTAGCCGGGATAGACACCCACCTTGTTGCCGAACCCACCGCCGATATCGGGCGAGATGATGCGGATGTTGTGTTCGGGAATGTTGGTGATCAGCGAGGCCACCGTGCGGACGGCGTGGGGGGCCTGGAAGGTTCCCCAGATCGTCAGCTTGCCGTTGATCTTGTCCATGGACGCCACGCAGCCGCAGGTTTCCAGCGGGCATGGGTGGACTCGCTGATAGGTAATCAGCTCCTCCACCGACACTTCGGCACCTGCAATCGCCTGTTCGGCGGCCGCCTTATCCCCTTGATCCCAATAGAAGATGTGGTTGTGGTGTTTGCGCGGGCCATGAGCGCCTTCGGTCTTATCCTTAATGTCCTCGCGCAGCAGCGGGGCATCGGCGTCCATGGCCTTGAAGGCGTCGGTCAAGGGGTCGAGCGCTTCGTAATCCACATCGACCAGCTCAACCGCATCGGCTGCGGCATAGCGATCGGATGCGATGACGAAGGCGACTTCCTGTCCCTGGAACAGGACTTTTTCGTCTGCCAGCACGGCCTGCACATCACCTGCCAGAGTCGGCATGTAGTGAAGGTTGAGAGGTTTGAGGTCCTCGGCCGTCAGGACCGCGACGACGCCGGGTACGGCCAGGGCCGCGTCCTTGTCGATCTTGGTGATCCGAGCGTGGGCGTAGGGCGATCTGACGAAGTCGCCGAACAGCATGCCGGGCAGCTTGATGTCGTCGACATAGTTGCCCTTGCCCTGGGTGAAACGCGCATCCTCGACGCGCTTGCGGGCCGAACCAATGCCCTTGAGGGCGGCCGCGCGTTCCTCGCGGGTGGGGGGTGTCTGGATGTTCATCTTATTCAGCCGCCTCCTGAACGTTCATCGCGTCGGCAGCGGCGCGAATGGCTTTGACGATGTTTTGGTAGCCCGTGCAGCGACACAGATTGCCGGAGATGCCGAGGCGGATTTCTTCCTCGGTCGGGTTGGGGTTCTGCTGGAGCAGGCGGTACGCGCGGGTGATCATGCCTGGCGTGCAGAAGCCGCATTGCAGGCCGTGATGCTCGCGGAAGGCCTCTTGCAGGGGATGCAGCGTGCCGTCGGCGGCTGCCATGCCTTCGATGGTCGTGACATCGGCGCCGTTCGCCTGGCCGACGAAGGTCATGCAGGATTTGACAGACTTGCCGTTCATATCGACCGTGCAGGCGCCGCAATGGCCGGTGTCGCAGCCGATATGCGGGCCCGTCAGGCCGAGCTGCTCGCGCAGGAAATGGATCAACAGCGTGCGCGGTTCGGCCAATTCCTCAACCGCTTCGCCATTGATGGTCATCTCGACGTGAAGTCTTGACATGGTTGCCTCCCCTAGCCGGCCCGTTCGGCGGCCTGGCGGATGGCCCGTGCCACCATGACGCCCGCCACATGGGTTCTGTAATCCGCCGGTCCGCGCCCATCGGCGGCCGGGTTGGTGATCGCCTTTGCCGCGCTGGCTGCTGCGGTGATGGCGCTGTTGTCCAACGATTTGCCGACGAGGGCAGACGCCGCTTCAGCCGCCAGTAAAGGCGTGTCGCCCAAGTTGGTCAGACTGATCGAGGCTGACTGGCACGTGCCGCCCTGCAACGTCAGCAACACGGCCGCGGCCGCCGTGGCGTAGTCGCCGATTTTGCGCTTTTGCTTTTGGTAGGCGTAGCCGTGCCCTGCTGGCGGAGCCATGAAACTTATGGCGGTGAGGATCTCGCCTTCTTCGCGGGCCGTGAAATAGGCAGCCTCGTAGAAATCGCGTGCCTTGACCTGCCGTTCGCCGCCAGCGCCTTTCAGCGTGTACGTGGCCTCGAGGGCGAGCATGAGGGCCGGCATGTCGTTGCCGGGGTCACCGTTGGCCACATTGCCGCCGACCGTGCCGACATTGCGGATCTGGGGGTCGGCGATCTGCAAGGCCGCCTCCCGCAGGATTGGACAGGCCTGGGCCAGTTCGCTGGAGTCGATGAGCTGGGATTGGGTGACCATCGCCCCGATCGTCACGCTGCCGCCGCTGACGGCGATCGATTTGAGATCGTCGATGTCCTGCAAATCGACCAGATGTTCTGGCACCGCCATCCGCAGTTTCATCATAGGGATCAGGCTGTGGCCGCCGGCGACGACGGTCGCGTCATCGCCCAGGGACGACAATAGGCCCACCGCTTCATCGACGGTTTTGGGCCGGTGGTAATCGAACGCACCGGGAATCATGGGCTCCTCCGAGATTTTCTCCCGGTGTAGTCCCAGGCCTGACTGGCTCTAAGTCAGCACACGCCGACGGTGACCGGCTTGCACGAAATGCACGATTCCTTCACGAAATGCGCACGACCGAGATTAGTTTTCCGTCGCTAGTTCCTGTCCCATGCCTAGCAGGGACCGAAGTTCCGCGACGCGCGTTCGGCTAACCGGTACGGCCAAGTCCGCCCCTTCACCGACTACGCAGAAGGGTTTTCCGTTCTCGCGCTTTAGGCCCGTGATGCGGCTGCGGTTCACGATGAAACTGCGGTGCACGCGCATGAAATCCCGATTGCCCAGACTCTTCTCAAGGCGTGAAATCGACCACGGGCAAAACAGCTCCTCCCGACCGTTGTTCAAACGGGTGTAGTGGCCGTCTGCACGTGCCGTGAGGATGTTCTCAGGCGACAGAGACCGGACGGTGTTGTCCTGCTCGTAGGGGATACGCGTGGTGGCCACCGGGGTCTTCAGCCCCTCTCCGGCTTTCGACAGGGCCACCGCCGGGGCGCCGCGCCCAGTGGACAGGGCCGGCTGGCCGTTGGTTGCTGCCGTGGCGGATGGGACGGCCGACAACAGGAAAAGCCCGCAGATGACGAAAGACGACAAGGTGACGATCAGTGCCAAACCATCGCTGCTGAGCAGCGGCCCACTGACCGCTTCCATCTCGATTCCCCGGCTGAAGGTGGTGAACAGCATGGCGGAGTAATGCATGGCGGATATCGCCAACCCGAGCACCACGCCCCCAGCAATAGTGGCCCGTAGTGTCCGCGTTCCGTAAGCCAGTTCTAAGGCAGCCGTAGAGGCCCCGATCGAAATCGCGATGGCGATCAGAACGCCAACCGGGTTGTAGCTCACAACACAATTGGCCGATATCGCCCCCATGCCGAGATAGTGCATCAACACGATGCCCAACCCTGTAAGGCATCCGGCGATGGCGATGCGCAGACGCGTGCGTACACCGAAATGAAGGGACAGCAGTGCAGCCCCGACCACCAGGATCGCGATCAGCGCCGAGGCCAACGTCGGTAGCGGATCGTAGGCAATGGTGATGGGAAACTGCACCGCCATCATGCCGACGAAGTGCATCGACCAAATGCCGCCGCCCAGCGCAAAGGCGCCCTGGGTGATGCGGGTCTTGCGCTGGGCGAAATCCAGCTGCCGAAGGTTCGAGGTCATGCGCAGGGCCGTGAAGGCAGCCGTTATCGCAATCGCAACCGACGCGACGACGAGCAATGGCGAATAGGCGATCTGAAGCGGCACTGCTTCTCCTTCCCGTGATAACCAACTCTTTCGAAAAAGCGAGATGCATCACACTTTCGAAGGATAGCAGATAAAACCCTTCAGAGCCGCCAGTTAACCCAAAACGGAATTACAACGCTCAAGCGCTGCGCGAGCCAGTGGCCTCCGAGTTAAACAGTGACCATGCCATCGTGGGCGCGACTTGCACTAAAAACGCCCCATACAGCAAACGTCATCCGCAACCGCTTAAAACTCCGGACTTCGAGCTCACAGCACTGCCGCACCGAGAAGGCCAAAGACCGCCGACACGTTGGAAACCAGGGTAGTCAGCACCGTCCAAATGGGGATTGGAAAGGTAGGACAGGCGCGATACACCGCGAGACGATCAGCATGCGCTTGAGTATTGACATGATAATCCTCGAAATGGAGTTCATCCTTTAAGTTTTCGATCTTCTCAGCAAAATCTTCTCGGGCCTTCAATACAACCAACTCAAGCCGTCTTACTTCGGGTCTGATATATCTATTGTGGAAGTCGCGCATCCGCCTGGCCAACAGAGCCATCGGCCAGACCCAGCTCAACGTGAAAATGATTAGATTAAAGAAAATTAACGCGTAAAATTGCGCACCCCATATGAAATACAGCTCACCTCTATCGCAGTCTTGCAGAAACGCATATTCATCTGTTCGACAAGAGATATAATCTGCAACTTGTTCGCTCAGTGAGCTAATGTAATTTCTATCGTCGACCACTCGTTGGGCAACTTCATTGATAAGTTTATCACGTTCGAACTGCCCAATATTTATGTTTGCGTAAACCAGCCAAAACAACATGAAGAAAGTTGGGAGCAGAAGGATCAGCGCTTGGTTGAAATAGAAGAACCCGAGCTGTCCAAAGCCTGATGCTCTGTCCATGTGGCCAGGATTGAGTACAAATACTGAGCTCTTGCCAGACAATCTCGCTGCAGCAATACCCGTCGCAACCCCATAGGCAAATCTTGTTGATACAAGCCAAACTCCCATTGAACCACCAACAATCAGGTGAATTTTTCCAGTTTCGTTTGAGTAGACTTGCGAAATACCTATCAAGTACAAAAGAACCAGCGGTACGAAAATCCAGAAGGTGCGCTTTGTTGCCTCGCGTGCGACCTGTTCGATCAGTTCATCCGCCGAGCCGAACTCCGATCTGATTGCGCCACTATCAATCAGAGATCTGACGCGGTTCGGAAACAGAGACTGTCTTAACCGCGCTGCAATGATCCCAACAATCAATACGCCAAACCCCGACCATGCCATCGGGTCTTCACTTAGTTGCTCGCCCATAAAATACTGCGGGAAAAACAAGAAAAGCGTATAGTATATACACCCCACAATCAAAACAATAAGCTCGACACGTAAAATAGTATTCCAACTCATTTTTATGAATCTCCAGTATTTTATTGAGTTCTATTTAAACTACTTACAATTCCTTCAAACGATTGAAACCACCGCTTCGGGTGAATAATTCCGGAAAACGGCGAGCCGGTCAAAGACGAAGTCACATGCGGCCCAGGGTCAAACTAATCTCCCGGTGCCCAGGGTGCTTGCCCTTTGTTCAGAAACGCCCCGACACCGGCTTGCGCTTCGCCCGTTTCCCACTGATCTGCCAACAGACTGGCAGTGTGTTCGATCGCGTCGAAAGCCGGTTTTGGGGCCAGGTCGGCAATCAACTTCTTCGTCGCGGCCGCGGCCCCGGGGGCCGCCATCAAGGCTTGTCCCGCTTCAAACCGAACCGCGTGGCTAAGCCGGTCCTTGGGGAAAACGCCGGAGACCAGGCCCAGCGTGACCGCACGGTGCGGATCGATCAGTGGGCCGGAAATGGCGAGCTGGCGCATGCCGGCCTCGCCCAGCTTGGCCATCAGGTAAGGCGAAATAGTCGCGGGGATTAGACCCAGATGGGTTTCGCTCAGGCGCAGCATGGTCTCATCCTGAACCATCACGGTATCGCAGCAAGCCATCAAGCCGATCCCACCGCCATAAGCACTGCCATAGACCCAACCGACAACCAACTTAGGCAACGAATTCAACGCGGCGAGCATCTGGGCGAAACCGCGGGCGCCGGCAAGGCGTTGTTCGCGGCTGGCACCCATTTGGGCTTGCATCCAGTTCAGATCTGCGCCGGAGCAGAAGTAACGGCCACGGCCATGCAGGATAACAGACCGGACATCATCGTCCGCGGCCAGCTCGTCGATCGCCCGCCGCAAATCATCGATCATCGTCTCGTTAATCGCATTGCGCTTTTCGGGGCGATCGAGAGTCAGGTAAGTGATGCCACTGTCCTTGCGGACGATTTCGATGGTGCTGTAGCTCATGTTCCCTGCCCTGTTGGCGCGAGACCAATCTCGCGCAGGAATTCTTCCACCCTCGCCAGGCGGTCGAGATCGATCCCCGTTGTGAACCCGCGCCGTTCCAGCAAGTCGACAACGGACCGCGTTGCGACATTCCCCGGCGCGCCCGGAGCGAAAGGGCAGCCGCCCAAACCGCCAACCGAACAGTCGAAGGTGCGGATACCGAACGCAAGGCTGGCTTCGACATTCGCGGCCGCGTACCCGCCCGTGTCGTGGAAATGTCCGGCCAGTTTGTCCGGTGGGATGTCCGCTACCACGGATTTCAGCATGGAACCGATGGAGACCGGGTCGCCAGCACCAATGGTGTCGCCAAGAGAAATCTCATAACAGCCCAGGTCAAACAGCGATCTGGCGACGGACGCCACTGTGGCCGGCTCGGTCGGCCCGTCATAGGGGCAGGCAATGACACAGGAAAGGTAGCCGCGAACAGGGATCCCATCTTGAGTCGCCTGCTCAATGACTTGCGTAAACCTTTGTAAGCTCTCAGCAATCGAGCAGTTGATGTTGTGCTGGCTGAAGCCTTCGGAAGCCGATGCGAAAACCGCGACTTCATCGGCACCCGCCTCTCGCGCCGCCTCATAGCCACGCCTGTTCGGGGTAAGCGCGGCATAGCGCACCCCGGGCTGGCGGTGAATGCCACCCATTACCGCCCCGCTGTCAGCCATACGAGGAACCCATTTGGGCGAGACGAAAGCGGCTGCTTCAATGTGGCTCAAACCTGTCTCAGACAACAGGTCGATCAAGTGGATCTTCTGATCCGTGGTGATCTCACGCGGCTCGTTTTGCAAGCCATCGCGGGGGCCGACTTCGAAGATCCGAGATTGTCGGTCAGGCAAGGCTCAAGCCCCATCATCCAACTGCACCAGCAAGGCGCCTTCCTGGACCTGGTCACCGGCAGTACACCGCAGCTCCGAAATCTCGCCGTCACGCGGGGCGGTGAGCGTGTGTTCCATCTTCATGGCCTCAAGCACGATCAGGCGGTCGCCGGCCCGAACCGCATCTCCCTGCATCACGGCGACATGACTGATGCGCCCGGGCAGCGGCGCCCGGATGGTCGAAAGGGCCGTGGCCGCGGGATCGGCGCCGGCAGAGTCGTCCGGAAAAGCGAAGGTAACCTCTCTCCCATCGACAAAGACAGTCAGCCCGTGCTGCGACTTGCTGTAGTCGAGAGTCATGCGATGGCCAACGAGTTCAAGTGTCAGCCACGTGTCACCCTTGTCCGTCAATCGGGCGGACACCGATCTATCACCGGCACGGGCATGGACGAGACCGTCCCTTCCCTGAACCGCCTCTAAGGCCAGGGTCTGTCCGCCAACCGTCAAGTCGACCGTCCGTTGCGCAAGTCCCCAAATGCGGAAACCAGACAGTGCCGTCCAGGGATCATCCGATGCATCGGTTTCCAGCATCCCCAAGACGGAAAGCGCGCCCGTCACCAAAGCCGCATCTGGCAGTTCGGCCGGCGCGGTGAGGTTGGCCAATTCCCGCTCGATCAGGCCCGTATCGGGGCGACCGGCCATAAAGTCCGGCTGGGCGAGCAGTGCGGAAAGAAAGCCAATATTCGTCTTGCAACCAGCGACGTGGAAATCGGCCAATCCCGTCCTAAGGCGCGATATAGCTTCCTTCCGCGTTGGACCGTGGGCGATCAGTTTGGCAATCATCGCATCGTAGTAGGGCCCGATGCTATCGCCTTGATCGACACCGCTGTCGATGCGGAGACCGTTCGTAAACGGCGGGGGCCGGTAATGATGCAGCGTTCCAATGCCCGGCATGAAATCGCGGCTGGGGTCTTCGGCGTATATCCTGGCCTCGACCGCATGGCCGTTGATAGCGAGGTCCGACTGGCTGACCGGCAGCGAGTCGCCGGCGGCGACGCGCAACTGCCATTCGACCAGATCATGGCCGGTGATCGCCTCCGTTACCGGATGTTCGACCTGAAGACGGGTGTTCATCTCCATGAAATAAAAGCGGTTTTCGTCCAGGCCGGTTGAGGAGTCAGCGATGAATTCGACAGTCCCCGCACCGACATAATCGACAGCCCGAGCGGCAGCGACGGCGGCCCGCCCCATGATACGCCGCATGGGTGGCGGCAAACCCGGAGCCGGCGCTTCCTCAATGACTTTCTGGTGCCGGCGCTGGAGCGAACAATCCCGTTCGAACAGATGAACCGCGTTGCCAAGACTGTCCGCAAAGACCTGAATCTCGATATGGCGCGGGGTGGTGATCCATTTTTCCAGCAGCACGCGGTCATCGCCGAAACTGCTGGCCGCCTCACGGCGAGCACCGTCCAATGCCTCAGTAAATTCGGACGGCTGGTCGACACGGCGCATGCCCTTTCCGCCCCCGCCGGCCACGGCCTTGAGCAGGACCGGAAACCCGATTTCAGCGGCCTTTTCGGCCAGAAATTCGGGACCCTGTTCATCGCCGTGATAACCGGGCACAACCGGCACACTCGCCTGCTCCATCAGGGATTTGGCCGCATCCTTTCGTCCCATGGCCCGGATCGCCGCCACCGGAGGACCGACAAACGTGATGCCCGCCTGTTCACACGCCTCGGCAAATTCGGCGTTTTCCGACAGGAAACCATAGCCAGGATGCACGGCTTGGGCACCTGTTTGCCGGGCCGCCTCGATCACACCTTCAATGCGCAAATAGCTTTCTGTCGCCGGCGCGGGACCCAGGCGCACCGCTTCATCGGCCAAGCGCACATGCAGGGCATTGGCGTCTTCGTCGGAATAGACAGCGACGCACCCGATTCCCATCCGACGGGCGGTACGCATGATCCGACAGGCGATCTCGCCGCGGTTGGCAATAAGCAGTTTTGTAAACAAGGTCACTACATCCGGAAAACGCCAAAACGGGATTCTGGAATCTCTCGGTTGAGAGCGGCCCCGAGCGACAGACCCAAAACATCGCGCGTGTCGGCGGGTTCGATGATGCCGTCGTCCCATAACCGGGCACTGGCATAGAGCGGATGGCCTTGGGCTTCGAATTGATCGGTGATCCGGGCCCTGAAGGTGGCCTCCTCATCCTCCGGCCAATCCTGGCCCTGGCGTTCCATGCTTTCCCGGCGGACGGTGGCGAGCACACCGGCCGCCTGCTCGCCCCCCATTACCGAGATCCGGGCGTTCGGCCACATCCACAAGAACCTCGGGGAGTAAGCCCGGCCGCACATGCCGTAGTTACCCGCCCCGAAACTGCCACCGATGATGATGGTGAGTTTTGGCACCGCGGCAGTGGCCACGGCGTTGACCAGCTTGGCGCCATCCTTGGCGATGCCACCTTCCTCATACTTCTTACCGACCATGAAACCCGTGATGTTTTGCAGAAAAATCAGCGGGATACGGCGTTGTCCGCAAAGCTCTATGAAGTGTGCGCCCTTGAGCGCACTTTCGGAGAACAGGATTCCGTTGTTGGCGACGATGCCGACTGGCGCCCCCCATAAATGGGCGAACCCGCAGACCAGGGTCGTGCCGTAAAGCTGTTTGAACTCGTCAAACTCCGACCCATCAACAAGACGGGCGATGATTTCACGGACGTCGAAGGGCTGACGGAAATCCGCCGGGACGATGCCAGGCAACTCGGATGGCGCATAGTTCGGGTCCGCAACCTCCCGCAGGACCACTGTTTGAGGCCTGCGCCAGTTCAAATTGGCAACGATGCGCCGGGCGATTGCCAGGGCGTGGGCGTCGTCGGTGGCGTAGTGATCGACCACCCCCGACGTGCGCGCATGGACATCGGCGCCCCCCAGATCAGCCGCCGAAACAACCTCACCCGTCGCCGCCTTCACCAAAGGCGGGCCGCCCAGGAAGATCGTCCCCTGGTTGCGAACGATGATCGCCTCGTCGGCCATGGCCGGGACATAAGCACCGCCCGCCGTTGAGGAACCCATGACGACGGCGATCTGCGGAATGCCCTCGGCGGACATGACAGCCTGGTTGTAAAAAATGCGGCCGAAATGGTCGCGGTCGGGGAAAACCTCATCCTGGTTCGGCAGGTTGGCGCCGCCTGAATCGACCAGATAGATGCAAGGCAGCCGGTTTTGCTGGGCGATTTCCTGCGCCCGCAGGTGCTTCTTGATCGTCAGCGGGTAATAGGTGCCGCCTTTCACGGTAGCGTCGTTGCAAACGATCATACAATCGATGCCGGAGACGCGCCCGATGCCAGTGATCAGTCCGGCTGATGGCACGGCGCCCTCATACATGTCCCAGGCGGCGTAGAGGCCAACTTCCAAGAAGGGCGAACCGGGATCGAGCAGCCTGGTTACCCGCTCGCGGGGCAACAGTTTGCCGCGATCGAGATGGCGCTTCCGGGCCCGCTTTCCCCCGCCCTCCTGAATTTGCCCGGCGATCGCGCGGAATTCCTTGAGCGTGGCCGACATCGCCTCCTGGTTGGCCAGGCTTTCAGCCGACTGCGGGTCGTGGGTAGATGTCAGGACAGCCATGGGGTCAGGCCGTCTCGTCGAACAATTCGCGGCCGATCAGCATCCGGCGAATTTCGCTGGTGCCGGCGCCGATTTCGTAGAGCTTGGCATCCCGCAACAGACGGCCGGTCGGATATTCGTTGATGTAACCATTGCCGCCCAGCGCCTGGACCGCTTCAAGGGCGACTTGGGTTGCCTTTTCAGCGGCATAGAGAATGCAACCGGCCGCATCCTTGCGCGTGGTTTCGCCGCGATCGCAGGCGGCCGCCACGGCGTAGACGTAGGCTCGGCAGGCATTCATCGTGGTGTACATATCCGCCAGCTTGCCCTGCATGAGCTGAAACTGGCCGATCGGTTGATCGAACTGTTTGCGTTCGTGAACGTAGGGGACGACGACGTCCATGCAGGCTTGCATGATGCCGACGGGACCAGCGGCGAGGACCACGCGTTCGTAATCAAGGCCGGACATCAACACGGCTACGCCCCGATCGACCTCGCCCAACACGTTTTCCGCCGGCACCTCGCAATCCTCGAAGACCAGCTCGCACGTGTCTGACCCGCGCATGCCCAGCTTATCGAGCTTCTGGGCAGTCGAGAAACCCGCCATGTCGTTTTCGATCAGGAAGGCGGTGATGCCCTTAGAGCCAGCGTCGGGGGTTGTCTTCGCGTAGACGATCAGCGTTTCGGCGATGGGACCGTTGGTGATCCACATCTTGGAGCCGTTAAGCACGAAAGTGCCGTTGCCCTTGCGCTCGGCTCTTGTACGCAGGGAAACCACGTCGGAGCCGGAGCCCGGTTCGCTCATCGCCAGGGCGCCGACATGTTCACCGGATATGAGTTTCGGCAGATATTTGGCCCGCTGGTCGTCGGTGCCGTTGCGTTCGATCTGATTAACGCAGAGGTTGGAATGAGCGCCGTAGGACAGGCCGACGGAGGCCGAGGCCCGGCTGATTTCCTCAACGGCTACGCAATGGGCCAGATAGCCCATGCCAGCACCGCCGACATCATCGCGGGCGGTGATGCCAAGCAAGCCCAGCTCTCCGAGTTGGGGCCATAGATCGCGGGGGAACTGGTTGGTTTGATCGATTTCGGCAGCACGCGGGGCAATGGTCTCCGCCGCGAAACGCGCGACCATCTCGCGCAGCGCCTCGATCTCCTCGCCCAGGGCGAAATTCAGGCCCGTGTTGAACATGGCTCACTATTCTCCCGGCCGCTCGACTCGGCGGCCCCGACAAAGGCGGGCACTATTCCTTAGGATGTCGGACCGAAACAAGGCCCATGGGCAAATCACGCGCTCGCGAACGGTCAAGTCCTTGCCAGGAAGGTACCTCGCACCCCATCTTCGGCCCATGACAAAAGATGCCGACTCGCAGGCAGCAGCCAACCGGCTGATGCCGCCCGACTTATACGCCTATTACGCGACCATTGGTTGGCGCGAAAGCCCTGCTGAGGCGGGCTTGCGCCAGGCGACCCAGGCCTTGCCCGAGGCGCACTACCAGCTGGCGCCTGAGGAGGGGCAGTTGCTGCGCCTGCTGATCGAGCTGTTGGGAGCCAAGCGGTTCCTGGAGGTCGGTACCTTTACAGGGTACAGCGCGCTGACGGCTGCCTTGGCGATGGGCGATGCATGCCATGTCGATACGCTGGATATCGAAACGCGGTTTGTCGATGTCGGACGGCCATTCTGGGAACAGGCAGGCGTTGCGGGTCGCATTGCCGTTCACATCGGGCCGGCGGTTGAGACGCTGAAATCGTCTGCCATCCAGGGACCGTACGATCTTGCCTTGGTCGATGCCGATAAGGAGTCCTATCGCGCCTATTACGAACGCTGTTTGGAACTGGTGCGGCCCGGCGGCGTGATCGCCATCGACAACACGCTGTGGCGCGGGCGCGTCGCAAACCCCGATGACAAGCGCGAAAAGACGGTTGCCATGCGGAATCTGAACGCGGCCATTCATGCCGATGAACGGGTAACGCCGGTGTTGATCCCAATGGGCGATGGGCTGACCCTGGCGAGGGTTCGGTAGACCGGATCAGCGGGTCGACAGATTTCAGGGTTCGCGTACGCTTTCCCTGATAAGGCTGTCCAGGTACCGGGCGAGCCGCAGCCGGATCGCTTCTCGTTCAGCGTCGGTTCGGGGCGTCATTCCAAGGATGCGGAACTGCAAGATGAGCCCCGCCAGTTGGGTCGCGATGAGCGTGGCACGCGCACTCGCTTCCTCACCCTCCAGCACGTTGGCCAGAGGGGTTAGCGCCTGCCGCTGCAATGTTTCGGCCAATAGAGGGCCGGCCTCGGGGCTGGCAATCGATCTCACCAATGCGACAAACGGATCAAATCCAGCCAGTGCCTCGGTGTTGGCATAAGTCGTCGCCATGACCTCGGCGAGATCTTCTGCCGGCAGTGTCAAGAACCGCTCCAGGCTGAGGTGTGGGAGGACTGCCTTTTCGAACAGTCCCAGTTTCGAGCCGAAGTACCGTTTAATGAGGGCCAGGTTTACGTCGGCCCGATCGGCAATTTCCCGGGTCGTGGCCTGATCGTATCCTTTCTCGTGAAACACCTGCTGGGCGGCAGACAGTATCCTTTCCGCCGTCGCTTCCGCATCGCGTTTTCGTGTCGGTTTTGCAGCCTTCATCGCCCAACTTGCTTTGTAATCGCTTGTTGACTTAACCCAAATCCAAGCGCTAAGTCATCAGTTGATTAATTGATCATCGTAGCGGGTCGCGAAAGCTATCAGGAGGGTTTCTGCATGTCGAATGGGCCAGCTCAGCGGAATGGAAATTCCAGTAAAAATGGTGAGACCAGCCGGCGAGTGCTCTTGACCGGAGCGGCAGGACTCGGTGCCGCGGCCTTCACGATGGGCCAAGCCCATGCCCAGGAAGAAGGCGGGCAAGGCGAGCTGGCTGGGAAGACGGCGTTTGTCACAGGTGCAGCCCGTGGCATTGGGCGGGCGTCGGCCGAGGCTTTGGCGGCGGGAGGTGCCAACGTCGTGCTTTTCGATGTTGCGCAGCAAATTCCCGAGGTGCCCTACCCTTTGGCAAACACGGACGACCTAGAAGAAGCCAAAGCCGCAGTCGAGGCGCACGCTGTTAAAGCAATTGCCATCACCGGAGATGTGCGAGACCACGCCGCGCAGAAGCAAGCCGTCGACCAAGCGGTGGCAGAATTCGGCGGTCTGGATTTCGTGGTGGCAAATGCCGGCATTACCCAGATCGGCGCGCTTGAGAGCTTTGACGAAAACGCGCTCTCGCTGATCATCGACATCAATCTGAAGGGCGTTATCAAAACGCTTCAGGTCGCAACCCCCATCCTGCGAAACCAGAAGTCCGGCCGCATCGTCACGTTGTCTTCCGTCACCGGACGCGCCGGTAGCGCCAGCTTCCCTGTCTATTCAGCGACCAAGTGGGGCGTAATCGGCATCACCAAGAGCGCCGCGCTGGCGCTTGGACCGCATAACGTTACCTGCAATGCGATTTGCCCGACTCTGGTGCACACAAAGCTGCTGGATAACGAGTACATCCTTTCGAACATCGTTCCCGGACAGAAGCTGACATTCGAACAGTTCAACGAAGGGGCCAAAGGCCGACACATCCTTCCGGTCGGGCTGTATGAGCCATCCCATGTTGGCGACTGCGTTCGGTTCCTGTGCGGGCCGCAGGCCGAGCTTGTGTCCGGCGATGTGTTTGATATCGGAGCCGGACTGAACGCGCAGTTCCCGGCCTGAGCCACTAGGGATGCATCTTTGCGCCCTTGGTGATCTTGTCGACGATCTTCCTGTCTTCGCGCAACGCGACGCCGACGAGGTTTAGGTCTTCCGTGGCGTGCTGTTTGACGGCAGCCCGATTTGCAGCGTCGTGGCCGGTCGCGAACATATCTTCGATGTAGATCGCGATCGGAACGCCGCGATTGATTGCGCGCTGGTGAATCTTCGTCAGGCCACCGCCATCGGTTGCCAGTACGATCACGGGTTGAACGATCAGCGGGCGGTAGGTTTGTCCGCTCGCATCCTCGTAAGTCTCGCCCATCAGATCTTTGTCGGCCCCAAGTACGCCGCTGGTCAGGAAGGCGGTTACGTTCAGCTTTTGCCAGGTAAGCAAATCATCGCGAACGACAATGGCGATCTTGGTGTCAAACATTTCGGCTCCATTGCGCATCATCGGCGAGGCGGCGAAGTGATTGGGTAACCTCGGGTTTTTGAGTGCCCATGAGGGTGTCCGCCTCGGCATTCAGGCAATCCATTACCCCCTCTAGGGTCGGCATCAGGTCCGTGGCATGGGGCGACATGACGATCAGCTGGGCCCGCCGGTCATCCGGGTTTGGCTGACGTTCAACCAGCCCCTGGCTTTCCATACGATCGAGCACGCCGGTGACGCTGGCGCTGTCGAGGGTCATGCGTCTGCCGATCTCAACGCCGCTGATTGGACCGGCGGTGGCGAGAGTCTTGAGGACTGCATATTGAACCGGGGTGACGTTGTGGGGTGCCAAAACCTCGCGCGCCCGGCGGGTAACTTGCTGGGCCGCCTTGCTGAGCAAGAAGCTGATGCACTCTTCCAGCCGTTCCAACTGTCTGCCCTCTAGTTCACTCGTATACCGTTTACTTGTATACAAGGTATTTTTGCGAAGGCAAGGGTGAGGTTTCCACCCCTCCCCGCTAGTGCTTGGTGGGGCTAGCGAATATGGCCGTACAGGCTTTCGGCCCGGACCTGTTCGTCCAGACGGAAACGGTGCCCTGCCGGGGGATGGGCGCGTTGTTCACATTCCATTCGGGGACAAATACGGCAGCCGACGCCGATAGGAACGATTTGCGCGCTGTTCGAGAGATCGATGCCGTCGGAGTAGATCAGTTTCTTCGCGTGCGTGATGTCGCAGCCCAGGCCGATGGAGAAGTGGCGGCGCGGGGCGTTGTGCCGGTACCCGCCCTTTTCATAACTCCGGGCGATGCAGAAATAGGTTTCGCCGTCGGGCATTTGGCTGATTTGTGTGTTGATCCGGCCTGGCTGGAGGAAAGCCGAATAGACGTTCCAGCGTGGGCACGCACCTGAATGACGGGGGATGTGAATGCCGGATAGGGAGAAGCGCTTGGAAATGTTGCCCGCAATATCCGTCCGAATTAGGTGCATCGGCACACCTTGAGCCCCGGGACGCTGTAGCGTCGTTACGCGGTGGCAGACTTGTTCAAAACTGGCTGAGAAATGCCTGGCGATGCGGTCGATATCGTAGCGGTGATCCTGACAGGCCTTGAGGAACGGCTCATAGGGCATGATAAGTGCGGCGGCGAAATAGTTTGCCAGCTCGTTCCGGGCGAGGCCCGGCGCATCAACCTCCGGCAAGCTGCTCTCCCCCATGATGGCGCCAATTTCAAATTCCGCCGCCAGGTGGCCGACATGATGGGCGATATCGAACAACGCAGTTTCGGGGGGCAGGACGTCGGAAACTTCCAACACCCGACCGTCTTCGCCAACCCGGCGGGCGATGCCGCGTGGCAGCGAAGTCAAACGCCATTCGATACCAAACACGTTTAACAGGTAGGTGCGCAGGCCCTGCTCAAAATTGTCAGAGGCGTTGTCGATGTCATGGCGCACGCGTTCGGCCGCCGCTTCCAGCGTGGGGAAGTGATTTCCCCGCTCTTGAATGAAATCCGAAACGGCGTCCGGGGCCGCGTGATACGGGCCATCGTCCCCATCGGCCGCGACGGGAACTCCTGCTCCATCGCGCGACACCTCTTTGAATTTGTCGAACAGTCGAAGCACGGCCCGCGCCGCAACGGGGTTTGAAAAGGCCAGATCGCGGATTTCCTGGTTCGTCAAATCGGAATCGGCGAACAGGTCATCGCCGAACAATTCCATCAAATCACCGACCAGGCGGCCGTCGTCGCTTTCCGCCAGCTCACCCGGTTCGATGCCGAAATAGCCTGAAATCTTGAACAGCAGCGGAACGGTGATCTTCCGCCGGTTGTGCTCGATAAGGTTAAGATAACTGGCGGAAATACCGATGCTCTGCGCCAGATCGCCCTGGGTAACCCGGCGTTGACGGCGCAAACGTCTGATTTTGCCACCAATTTGTGGTTCGTTTGCCTCGGCCATTGATAGCCGTCACCTTTACAAAATTTACAAAACCAGCCTTAACGCTTTTCCGGCCTTTACAACTTAACAAGCCGATTGGGCGGTTTATCTTGCATCGCAGCATGGATTGTCAAATCTTTACATCACCGCAACGGCAACGATTTGCCACTGGAGATTGACATGCAGACCACCGCCTCGATGTCCCCGGAAACGTCAACCGGCACAGATGACTACATCACAATCATTGCCCCGACGATTAACGCCGTAATGCAGCGCTTCCAAGAAAGCGGGTTGGCGGATAAGGGCTACTCGATTACCGGACCCGTTGGCCGTCATCATTTCGCCTATGTCGGCGATGACGCGAACGTAGATCTGTTCGGTGGCGTGCGCATGATCGCCGCAACCTTCTTCCGCCCCGCGACGCAATCGTAACGACGTCGCCTGGCGCGAAAGTCTCCTGAACCTGACTGGGGTGCAGTCGCGGGCCCAACAGCCCAACCACTCACCCCACTTTTTTCAACAATCAGACAACGCTGCGTCGGGCGGTCCGGCGCGGTGAGCGATGTTTTGCACCTGGAGAAATGGCCATGTTGGCTCCCCTGAACACCCCGCAACCCAACTCCGCCTTCCCTGCCCCTGAATGGGCACCGGACCGTTGGGCTCATGTCGCCCGGTCCTACAGCCCCGAAGATGTTGCCCGGTTGGCCGGATCGCTACAGATCAGCCACACGCTGGCCGAACATGGCGCCCGCCGGCTGTGGGAGTTGCTGCACAACGAAGACTTCGTCCCGACCCTGGGCACCTTCACCGGCAATCAGGCCGTTCAACAGGTCAAGGCCGGTTTGAAAGCGATCTATCTGTCGGGCTGGCAGGTCGCGGCCGATGCCAATTCCTCGGGCAATATGTATCCCGACCAAAGTCTGTATCCGGTGGACAGCGTTCCCTCCGTCGTGCGGCGGATCAACAGCGCCCTGCAACGGGCCGACCAGATCCAGACCATGGAACGGCTGGAGGGCAAGGAAACCACTGACCATGATTTCTTCGTGCCCATCATTGCCGATGCGGAGGCCGGTTTCGGCGGCGCGCTCAACGCGTTCGAGCTGATGAAGGCGATGATCGATGCCGGCGCGGCAGCAGTCCATTTCGAGGATCAGCTCGCTTCCGAGAAGAAGTGCGGCCATTTGGGCGGCAAGGTGCTGGTTCCGACCAAAACCTTCGTCAAGACGCTGAATTCGGCTCGCTTGGCTGCGGACGTGATGGGCGTGCCGACAATCATCATGGCCCGGACGGATGCCGAAGCCGCTCGCCTGATCACCTCGGATGTCGACGAGTACGACGCCCCGTTCATCACCGGCGAGCGGACGGATGAAGGCTTTTACAAGCTGAAGGGCGGCTTCGAGTGCGCCATCGCGCGCGGTTTGGCCTATGCCCCCTATGCCGATCTGATCTGGTGTGAAACTTCGACGCCAAGCCTGGATGATGCACGGCGCTTCGCCGAAGCGATCAAGGCCGAGTACCCCGACCAGATGCTGGCCTATAACTGCTCGCCCTCGTTCAACTGGGCCAAGCATATGGGCGAAGACGAGTTGGCTCGCTTCCAGCGCGAGCTGGGCGCCATGGGCTACAAGTACCAGTTCATCACGCTAGCCGGCTTCCACAACCTGTCGCTGACGACGTTCAAGCTGGCCCAGGGTTATGGCAAGGACGGCATGAAGAGCTACAGCGCCCTTCAACAAGCTGAGTTCGAGGCTGAGAAGGATGGCTTCAGCGCCACGCGCCACCAGCGCGAAGTGGGCACCAGCTACTTCGATGCGGTCAGCATGGCTGTGAGCCAGGGCAAATCCTCAACAACGGCGATGGCCCAATCGACCGAAATGGCCCAGTTCTAGGGAGGAAGGGCCACGGTCCGGGGGCAATGCTCCCGGACCTTCGCTGGGGAACGGGCGCCCCGGCGGTTTGGGACGGCCGGCGAGCCAATCGCCGGCCGTCCTTTCACTTCCGGGCAGCTAATTGAGCGGAAAGACGACCCTGTCGCCCGCGGAAATGGACAGTTGCGCTGTGGTGCCGCCTTTCACCTCTAACACCCCGCGGACGATTCCGTCACTGGGGATGGATTTCTCGGAAAACGGTTCGGTCCGTTCGGCAATGTTGGCGATGGTGCCATCTTCGCGGATGAAGATGATGTCCAAGGAAAGCGGCGTGTTCTTCATCCAGAATGAGGCTTCGCGGGCTTGAGGAAAGACGAAAAGCATGCCGCCATTCGGCGGCAGGTTTTCACGAAACATCAGACCGCGTTGTTGTTGTTCCGGCGTCAAAGCCAGTTCGACCTCAAAAACGTACCGACTGCCGGCTTTTGTTTCGATTGCCAGACCACCGGTCTGTAGCTGCTGGGGCTCTTGCGCAGAGGCTGGTGTCCAGAGAAACAGAGCAAGAAAGAACAGGCCCGACTTAATCGCGTTGGCGGTCATGATCAGCTGTTTCCCCAGAATCTCCGTTCACGGCCTGATGGCCGCCGACACAAGATGGGGCACGGATGGCCGCCCGCCAAGACGCGATGGACGTCAGCGGACGACTTGTGTCGCCAAAGGAAGATACAGGATAGCGATCTGGCCAACACCGAACTGCGCTTCGCCGGCCGACAATTCGCGATACGAGCCGCGATAGGGCATCGAGGGCGCGAAATCGTCGGTGATGACAGCCGCCATGCTGGCCAGGCCATGCTGTTTTTGCAGGTATTGTTTGAGTTCACCGACAACGCCGTTGGCACCGTCAAATTCCGGGTGCGCAAACAGCGCTGGGGCATTGTGATCAAACCGCGGTACGGCAGCACCGGTGCGCAAGAAGGCCTTCACCTCCTTTTCAGCGACGCCCAAGCCGACATCCCATTCCTCGACCTCAAACCCCCGTCGCGCAAGGGCAACCCGGAGGTTTGACGACAAGCTAAGCATGCGAACGCCATTGTCGATGTCCTCATCCGCCTCTTGAACCGCTGCTGTCGTCTCTTCGGCATCGCCCGGCCGTTCGCGCAGTATGACGACCTTCTTCTCACCCCATTCGGCCGGCTGTTCGAGCGCCGGCCCAAGCTTACCCGTCGCCGCCGACGCGGTCTGCAACCCTACCTGTTCCCACTGACCAACCCGCCGCTCGATGGCGGCCGCCTGTCCGATGAGCTGGTCTCTCGTGTGAAGCAGCAAGGCGATATCGATCAGGTATTTTTCCTGCAAGAAGCCAACCTGATTGGTCGTCTCTTTGATGTTGTCCAAAGCCTCACGCGATTCAGTGCGGATGGACTCGACCTCAGACTGAATGTTCTGAATGTTCTCGCGCGACTGCTCGATCTGGAACAGCTGGAAGCGGGCCTCGCGCAATTCGGCGTCAAGCAGCTGGGCCTGTTCATCAAGCTGGCGCCGGCTTTCGCGTGAGACATCGTCTAGCTTGCGTTCGAAGGACGCATTCAAAAACGCCCAACCGCCGAGGCCCATGATGGCAAACAAACCGCCGAACCATTTGAGTGAACTGTTGCGCACGGTTTCGGCCGTCTTGTCGGCGATCGAATCCTCGATCTCGTTGCGTATGTCCTTGAATTCTAGATGAGACAGGGGCATGGCGGCCTCCTACGACATGGTGCCCGCCAACCGACCGACTAAGGTGATTTGCCTACCGCGTTCCCACGGGCCGGCTGCGAACATACTGTTACAGGAGGCGACCCTAGCACGTTTGTTAAGCCTTCGAAGTGAACCGCCTCACCATCGCGCCACCTCAAACGGCTTTGCGCGCTTCTTCCAAGAAGTTCGCAACACCTACCCGGAGGGCTTCACCCCTTTGTGCGAGTTCCCCCGAAGCATCCATGACGTTCTGCGCCGCAGACCCCGTTTCGGCCACTGACTGGCTGATGGACGTTATGTTCTCACCGACTTCCGCCGTCCCTCTCGACGCCTCGTCAATGTTCCGCGCAATTTCACCGGTCGCGGCAGACTGTTCTTCGACCGCAGCCGAAATGGCCGATGCGATATCGCTGGCACTGTTGATCGCAGCACCGATGGACCCCATAGAGTTCACCACCTGGCCGCTGGCCGCCTGAATCTCCTCAACTTGAGAGCCAATCTCGTCGGTCGCTTTGGACGTTTGGGACGCCAATTGTTTGACTTCCGCGGCCACCACGGCAAAGCCCTTGCCGGCCTCGCCCGCTCGCGCCGCCTCAATGGTGGCATTCAGGGCCAACAGGTTGGTCTGATTGGCAATTTCATTGATTAGCGACACGACTTGACCGATGCGTTCGGAGGACGCGGAAAGCGTCGCGATATCGGTGTTGGTCTTTTCGACTTCGTCAACCGCGCTGCGCGTGCTCTTCAACGATTGGACAACCTGTTCGTTGATTTCCGCCACCGATTTGGTGAGCTGTTCGGTGGCGGCGGCAACCGATCCGACATTGGCGGAGGCCTCTTCAGCGGCCGCTGCCACGCTGGACGACCGGTCTGTGACCGACGATGCCACGTCCGCCATCTGCTTTGACGATCCTTCGAGCTCGGCGGACCTGGTGGCCACCGAACCCACGATTTCGGACATATCCGCCTCGAACTTTTCGATGATGTCCTGGAAGAAGACGACCCGGTTTTCGATCGCCTGCATCGCTCCGTTTAGTGCTCTTGCCGACTCGCCGAAGGACCCGGTCATCCCCTTTTCGGAAACGCGGCGGTAGTATTTTGAGGCGGCAACATGTTCCAGCGATGCCTTGGATTCACGCAGATACGCATCGGAACGATCGATCAGGCGATTGATCGCGTTCAACAAACGGCCCATGTCGCCCGTTTCCGTGATGTCGGTTATGCGCGCTTCGAAATCGCCGTTGGCAACTGCTTCACAAACGTCCGCGGCGCGCTTTATGGCTGAACCATGGTTTTTCATCGATAGCATGGGAAAGTCCTTTGGAAATGCCATCCATAGTCGGCATGGCGGCGATCACCCGTGCGCGGGCTCATTGGGCAGGGCGCTATAACGTTGCGATGAACTGGTCGTAAGGGAGGCCACGATCAGCGAGCAGGGCCGATAACTTCTCCTGAGAGGCGGCGAGACCCTGCTTCCGGTTGTCATGGGACCGCTCAACGGTCAGCAAATCCCGATAAAGGGGAATGATCGTTGCCTCTAGGATCTCGCGATCCGGAACCCGTCGATTGGAGTGGTAGCCTACGATCTCCCCAGCGCCGTTGCGGCTGGGGGTCACGTGCGCGTTGACCCAATAGTGGTCGCCGTCCTTACAGCGGTTCATGACGTACGCGAAAATCTCCTGCCCGCTTTGCAGCTTTTCCCATAAGAGTCCAAAAACGCATCGCGGCATGTCTGGGTGTCTGATCATGCTGTGCGGCTGGCCCAGGCATTCTTTCTCCGAATATCCAGAGATATTCAAAAAGATATCGTTGCAATATTTGAGATGGCCTTTCAGATCAGTCTTGCTGACAATTATTTCATCGTCACCAAAGAAGCGTTCAACACCGGTTACTTGCGAAGTTTTTGCCATGGCTTTGACCGTCTATTCAATCTTAAGTTGTCCGCTGGTTGATCGATTGCTCGATTTAACAACAAACGCGGTCAGGACTTTACCGGGACAGTGTTTTTTGTTGGTTAACAGAGAACCGATTGGTTACTCAGGCGATCTGGCTGGAGCCTCGGTAATCTAAGCGATGAAAACTCGCCACGAACGAGTTTCGAAACGGATGTGCGAGCATGACTGCACGTCAAAAAATGAAATCAAATAGTTAAAAGGGATTCTTGATATCACGTGGAATTGAACCACCGGCCGCGACCTGGCAGGGTGATCGACACGCCGCCGTCCCGCCTTCCCGCCGTGTTTTGCCTGTCCGGCGATACTTACTATGTTAACTATATTACGGACTCCAAGGCCCGATCATCGTATGAAAGTCGTGTCCACAAAGAGGAGAATGCGGAGATGAAACCGCTTGCCGTTGTTCTAGTGGCTGGATTTCTGTTCGGCGTCGGATTTGCAGGGTCGACGCTTGTCAACATCGATGCTGCCGATGCCGCCTGCCCGGCCCATGACCTGAAATGCAAAGAGCAGGAAGGCACGAAGTAGCAACACCTGTAACCAGCCGCTACCAGACCGTCGCTCACCCGTTTGCCGAAAGTGCGCGGCCGATTGGCCGCGCAGCAATCAGATATCGGCGCCGATCACGTTTCGCTTATGGCACCACGTGAACGGCCGGCTTGCGGCGGACCGGTGACGGCGCGTTGATCTTGTTGACCTTTTTCTGAGCCTCGAAAACCGGGGCGAACGGCGGACGATCAATGTAACGGCCGGCGCCGCGTTCGACATTTAGCTGACCATCACGATAGACGACCTTGCCCTGGCTGACCGTTACCGCCGGCAAGCCCGTGACGTTCCAGCCTTCGAAGATGTTCACGTCCAGGGCGGAGTGCTGGTTCGCGGCAGTGATTGTCTTGCTGGCTTTCGGATCCCAAACGACCAGATCGGCGTCCGAACCGACACGCACGGCCCCCTTCTGCGGATAGACATTGTATATCTTGGCTGCGTTGGTGGAGGTGACCGCGACGAACTCGTTCTCGGTCAAGCGGCCCTTGCGCACGCCTTCGGTCCAGAGGACGGCCATGCGATCTTCGATCCCGCCGGTGCCGTTGGGGATCTGGGTGAAATTGTCGAGCCCCATCTTCTTCTGCTCGATATTGAAGCAGCAATGGTCGGTAGCGACGACCTGAAGGCTGCCGGAGGCCAGCCCGTCCCAGAGCGATTTCTGGTGATCGGCCGAACGGAAGGGCGGGCTCATCACGCGTGAGGCGGCGAGTTCCCAATCCTCCTCACGGTAGATGGTCTCGTCGAGCGCAAGATGCTGGATGAGCGGTTCGCCATAGACGCGCTGGCCGTCATCCCGCGCGCGCTTGATGGCGTCATGGGCTTCCTTACAGGAGGTGTGTACGACATAGAGCGGCACACCGGCCGTCTTGGCGATGGCAATGGCCCGGTTGGCCGCCTCCCCTTCGACATGGGGCGGACGCGAAAGGGCGTGGCCTTCAGGACCGGTGATCCCGGCATCGAGCAGGGCCTGCTGAAGCAGGTAGACAACATCGCCGTTTTCGGCATGGACCATGGGCATGGCGCCCAACTCGCGGCAACGTTCGAAACTTTTCACCAGCACCTCATCATCAACCATGATGGCGTGCTTGTAGGCCATGAAGTGCTTGAAGCTGTTGACCCCATGGTCGGCGACGAGCGTGCCCATCTCCTCGGCGACCGAGTCGGCCCACCAGGTGACCGCGACGTGCAAGGAATAGTCGGCGACCGATTTCTCACCCCATTCGCGCCAGGTGCGATAGGCATCCATCAAACTCTCGTCGGGGCCGGGGATGCAGAAATCGATGATCATGGTCGTTCCGCCAGCCAGACCTGCCGCGGTGCCGGTGTAGTAATCCTCACACGCGACCTGGCCCATGAAGGGCAGCTGCATGTGGGTGTGCGGGTCGATCCCGCCCGGCATGATGAGGGCACCGCCGGCATCGATTTCTTCGGCACCTGCGGGAACGTCCAAGCCCTCGCCGATGGCGGCAATCTTACCGTTCTCACAGTAGACATCGGCCCGATACGTCAAATCGGCCGTTACGATTGTTCCACCACGGATCACCAAACTCATTTTTGCTCCCCCGAATTAGCGTGCGCGGGCGGCCATACGCCGCGATTTAGGTATCTGAACCAAGCATAGCACCGCGTATCAGGGGCTGGCTATCGGTCGGTCAGAAATCCCGTTGCAGAGGCGGAGCCAGGAGCGCTTGCCGGCAGTCGATCGCAAGGAACGGGTTCCCGCAGGATGGTCGCCAGGGGAATCTGACCGGCCCAGATCGGCAAATCATAGTCCGGTTCGTCATCCACCGGACCACCCGAGCGGACCTTGGCTGACGCCTCGTCGAGCGGCATATACAGGATGGTCGTCGCCTTGATTTCCTGTTCGGTAACCGGGCGCAAGTCGTCCCACCGGCCGGGGTAGAGCTTTTCAACGAAAGCACGCATAGCCGCTAGCTTTTTGGCGCGATCGACTACTTTGCGCGCCTTCCCCAACACCATGACCGAGCGGTAGTTGGCCGAATGGTGAAACGCAGACCGGGCCAGCACCAGGCCATCCAAATGGGTCACCGTCAGACAGACATCGGCCCCCTCGCTTGCCCGCAGCGCCCGGCTGGCGGAAGACCCATGCCAGTAGACCTGATCGCCCTCGCGCCAGTGGAAAGTGGGCGTCACATAGGGCTGACCGTCGACCACATAGCCAACGTGGCAAAGAGCGCCAGCATCCAGAATGGCGGCAATTGTCTTGTTATCGTAGTGGCCGCGTTCATGGACGCGGCGAAGGCGGGTGCGCTCGCTTGGAGCCGCGCTTTTGTCTGTCGTGCCCTGCGTCGACCTGGCCATGACGAACACTCCCCAAGAAATATCGAACTGAGGACGTCAGGTTGACCAATGTGACGAAACGAAGAAAGCGCTAACTTGTATGCATACAAGCAAGCGGAAACCTGGGCGTTATGATTCTTCTTTCGGGGTTTTTTCCCAAGTTAGAAAAAACGTCCAGAGGGCATAGGCCGCCGCGGCGCCGGCCAAGATGCCCCAGAAGGGACTGCCCGACACAAATTCCACCACGCACCAAACAACACAGATTACCAAAATACCGACCCGCACCCAAAGCGGTTGCATCCATGGGTGAGACCGGTCCTTGTCTGCGGCGGTTTGTCGATTTGTCATGGTGGGAGAGTAGGCCGCCCATACACGATGCGCCAAGGCTGGATTTGATCAAGTCGCTAACCGACGACCAGAAGATTCACCAATTGCGGGCCAGCGACGATGAGGGCAACCGCCAAGCACATAAGCAAGATCAAACGCAGACGCCAGGCATAGACTCGCCAGCGAACCACATTCGGCCTAGGCCGGAATTCCACGACATTGTCGCCCGCTGGCGTCACCTCAGCCAGCGATGCCGATCGCCACTCGTTTAGGATGTCGCAGAAGCGGCGGGTCGTTTTCAGTTTCGGTCCACGTTCCAGCAAGAAAGGGTTCACGTTGACATCGGCAGCGTGGAGTTCGTCATCCTCCGGCGCGCGAATCTCGCCCAGCTTGCTCAAGGTGCGCGTTTCGAATGCCCCGGCGTACCAGGAAGCCATCGGGGGAAACAGCCGCGCCCGCATGGACTGCTCGACCGGGGCAAACGGGCCGAGCTGGCGCCAAACATAGCGGCGCGTGCGAAACAGGCCGCGCAATACCAGGCCCTCGCGATCCAGCTCAATGCGGTTGGTCTGAGGACACAGGCACAGCCACCCGGCGGCCAGGGCCCCTGCCCCGCAGGCAGTCATGCCCAGCACGGAATAGAACCAGCGGGCCGGACTTGTGATCGGGTCGGCCCCGTCAAACAAGATCAATGCAGCGACTGTACCGGCCAAAAGCGCAAAGAAAACAACAACGGTTTTTGCCGAGCGTTCGGCACAAATGATCTGGCGATGATCGGCTGCGCCTTGGGCGACCAACTTGTTCATGTTTCCATCCCGGTTGTTCTTCCGACCATTCGGTCTGGTTACGATGGTCGGTTATAGGGATTTTCGCTTAAACTAGAGTGAAACCCACCCGATCGCCAGCTTGGATCGCGAGATCAGTATGCCCGTCCCACTCGAAGTCCTCTACCTTTTGCTGTGTCTGTTTCTGGTGCTGGCTGTCTGGTTTCGGCGGTTCGGCGGCGGATCAAAGGGGAAAAAGCGGCGCCCGTGGGACCGTGATGATGACGGCTAGGCAACCCTAAATTGTAAAACTGCCGTCGCTCGCGACGCTGGAAAATGGACTATGAGCCAACTCCCACGGATGCCCATCGGGATCGGCGAAGTAGCCTGAATAACCGCCCCAAAATGCGGGTTGTGGTGCCTTCAACACGGTTGCACCTGCCTGTTTTGCTTCCTCCATCGCTTGGTCAACCTCATCCTGAGAGCCGAAATTTATGGCAAGGGTGAGGGCCCCGGGCGGTCGAGGTTGACGGTCTGAGAAGTTCGCATCCTCGAGCAATGCTTCCCGCTCGTAGAGGGCAAGGGCGGATCCTTTGAGTTGAAAAAAGGCGATGCTGTCGCTCGAAGATTCGGCCTCGCGCCAACCAAGGCGGGCATAGAATGCACGCGAAACAGACAGGTCGGCGACACCGAGGGTGATGATGCTAACGCGCTGATCCATTGTTTCTTCCGTCTCCTTCATTCGCCGCGCCACGTGTCGGACGCCGCGCCACGTGTCGGACCCTCATTACAAAATGATTCAGGCAATCACACAAGGTATCCACACGCAATGGTAGCATGCGCGCATATCGGTGATTTGGTTCAAATGCAAACCAAGAGTGAGACAAATGCGATCAATGCTCGGCCACAGGGTACGCCGCCTTCCTGAAACGCTTGCAACCGCTGGATTAATCCTGGGATTGTCGGCCTGCCAAACAGTTGGTCAGGGTCCGGTTGAACTTTCACCGCAAACCGCCGAACACTTGGCGAGATATATGGAAGTTCGCGGGGTCAAAGAGTTCGCCATCTCGGAAGATGGCTATTTCTCGAGTTACGCCTATTGTCCCGATCTATACAACTGTGACGCCAAGCCAAATGTCGTCCTCAGGGGCTGCGAAAGCTTGATTGCCAAGGAAACCGGAACCGACGGCAAATGCTGGCTGTTCGCCCGAAACAACGAGATTGTCTGGCAGGGTCCGGTCACCTTTCCTGACGGGTACTAATAGACCGGGCGAGACCTTAGAGCATATCGAACAGCAACAGTTCCGATGGGCGAACGGCGCGCAGGCTGATCTGCTCGCTGCCTTCAATCGCAGCGCCGTCGCCCGTGGACATGTGCGTCTGGTTGACGCTGGTCTCGCCCCGGATGACCTGCACCCATGCCTTGCGGCCGGCGCCGATGGGGTGGACCACCTGTTCGCCGGCATCGAGCAAACTGGAATAGACGGCAATGTCCTGGTGGATTGTCACCGATCCATCCCGCCCGTCAGCACTGCCGATAAGGCGAAGCTGGCCGCGCTTGACCTCGTCTGGGAACGCCTTTTGCTCATAACTAGGGGGCAACCCCTCGACTTTGGGAGCGATCCAGATCTGCAAGAAATGCACGGGATCGCGGCGGGAATGGTTGTATTCGCTGTGTTCGATGCCGGTTCCCGCCGACATGCGCTGAACATCGCCTGTGCGGACGATACCTTCGTTGCCCGCCGAATCCTTGTGCACCAACGCACCTTCGATAACGTAGGACAGGATCTCGATGTCTTTGTGCCCGTGGGTGTCGAACCCTGAGCCACCGGTCACCCGATCCTCGTTCAAGACACGCAAAGAGCCGAACCCGACCTGGGTCCCATCATAGTAGTGCCCGAAGGAAAAGGTGTGGCGGCTGTCCAACCAGCCAAGCTGGGAACGCCCGCGTTCGGCCGTCCGCCGGATTTCAATGCTCGGTTCCACCATAACCCACGCCAGCTTTGTCTCGTGCAAGCTGTTGAGCGGGGAGCATACCGGCATCGATTAGACGGTAAAAGATTGTCCTCGCTCAGGCTTCGTGGTAGCGGCCGCTAACCCTGGGCCCGGACAAAACCCAGTGCCTGGTTGGCGGTCCGGCGAGCATGTTTGCGTTTAATCGGCTCATGCACGAACCGGTTCAATGCTGCCAAACCCGTTGGAATCCAAGACGCTTTTGGATTCTCCCGCATTTCCTCACGCAAAGCTGTGGCCACCTTGATGACGTGAGCGGGGAAGATGTAGACGGGCTCGCCATGGTCAAGCATACCTACGAAAATTTTTTCGAATAGCCCATCGGGATCGTCGACCTGCCATTCAGAGACGTCCCGATCCCAGTCCACATAGCCGGTGTTGCGGCCCAGAAAACAACCGGTCTGCAAGAGCGCGTTCGGCCACAAGGCCGGCTGATCGCGGCAGATCTTTTTGGCAGCGTTCAGGTGCGTTAGGGCATGGGTAAAATCCAACCAATCGATGTTGTGCTGCACCGCCTTGTCCGTGTGGTGACGGTATTGCGGATCGAAATGCAGCATGGCGTCCGAAGCGGCATGGAACAGCGCGTCGAGCAGTTCCGGCAGATGCCGGCTCGCGCCTGAGACCAGCGAAAGGCTGGTCTTTACGCCTGTGTTTCGGAAATCACGGGGATCCGGGACGTGATCGCCCTGCCCATCCCATTCGGTAAGCGCCTGGCCGTACGGACGAAACTCGGGGATCAGATCCTCGCGGCGCCCCATGCAAAAGGCCCGGACGAGCGGAAGAATCAGGGCTTCATGGGAGCGTCGGCCCAGACGCCGTATCAGATCATATGACTTGTCGAGGTAGATTGGCGTGTGGCCGAAGGATTGATAGTGGCGCAGCGAGGCCCGTTCGAGGGGAGCCCTCAAGAGATCGGCCCCACCTTGGGCCAATCCGGCACGGACTTGCCGTACGGCCGTATCTTCGTCCTCCGCCTCAATGGCGTCTTCTAATGCCTGCGCGTCGTATTCCGCCGCGATGCCGTCACTGAATGGGAACGGTCCCTTCTCCTGCAGGGCATCCCAAGAAAGATGGCCAATGATCTCGATCACGGGGACCAGCCTGTCAGCCGTATTCTCAGGATCCAGATAATCTCGGAGGGCTAGCCAATCGGGTGCGGCAGCCTGTGCATGGGTGGTGCCGAATTCGCTGGTGTCCTTCGCCCAATCGAGGGCCTGGACCAGGCAGTCCAAAGCGTCACCGCCGGCCAGCTCGAAGCGAGCAACCTCACGGGCGAAGCGGTCATAGTCATGTTCGTCGAACGCTTGCCGCAGCCCTTCGATGGCTCGTGCCTGGACCTGTTCGGCGGGCGGATCGGTGACATCGACCTGTATGGTGCCGTCACTAGTTCGGACCGGATAGAGCCGCAAAGCATCGCCGCCGACCAAGGTCTCGCCGCTCTCCAGATTAAACTTCCAATTGTGCCAGTTGCAGGTGAGCACGCAGCCATCGGACAAAGTGCCTTCCGAAAGCGGATATCCCTCATGGGGACAGCGGTTGTTGCAGGCAAAGATCTGGCCATCGCTTTGCCAGATCAGGATTTGCTTGCCGGACAATTTGGCGACGATTTTGCCCTTTTCAGCGAGAGCATCGCTGGAAACCGCGTCGACCCACTGCGCGTTCTGAGACATGAAGCCAGCCTTTTCTAAAGAAATCTCTTTTGAAAATATCTTGGGCAGTTGAGTTTCGCAAGTTCTCTCTTTAGAAACTTCCGAAACCGATTTAGGACAGACACTTGGACAGTGGAACTCGACGGCACATTCTCGATGCGCTGAAGTGGCATGGTGGCCAAAGCGCAGGCCAAATGGCCGAGACAATGGGCCTGACGGCCATGGCCGTGCGCCAGCATCTCTATGCCCTGGCCGAAGAAGGCCTCGTGCAGTCGACCGAGGTGCCCGGAACGGTCGGCCGACCGTCAAAGATCTGGAAGCTCACCGACGACGCCGAGGCGTTCTTTCCGCAAGGCTATGCCGACCTGACGGCCGGGTTGCTGGTCGCCATGCGCGACGCGCTGGGACAGGAAGGCGTGGACAAGGTGATTGAAACCCGGTTGCAGCAGCAGACGGCCAGCTATGGCGCTGAGATGGGCGACGCGGACACGTTGGCTGACCGCCTGCAAACGCTGGTCAAGATCCGGACTGCCGAGGGCTACATGGCTGCAGTGGAACAGGACGACGAAGGTTACCTGTTCGTCGAGAACCACTGCCCGATCTGCGCGGCAGCCAAGGCCTGCACCGGGCTTTGTGCCGCCGAACTGACGTTGTTCAGAACTGTTCTAGGTCCCGACGTGTCAATCGAGCGAACCGATCACATACTGGCCGGCGCACGACGGTGCGCCTATAGAGTCGGTGAAAAACAACCGCTTGAACGACGAAACTAAACCAACTCGCTCGCAGGTTCCTCACTCGTCCCGTTGCCGACGCGGCGCGAAGCCGGATGCAAGGCCGAGCCCAATATGTGGTCGGATTTGTGAATCACGTGCTGGGACGCGCCGACTATCAGTGGGTCCGGCTCCCGAACGACACGACGATCCTTGCCGGGATAATCGAGCGAACAGAGGAAATGCTGCATGCAGTTCAGCCGAGCCCGCTTCTTGTCGTTCGACTTGATGATGGTCCACGGTGCGTCCGCGGTGTCGGTATAGAAGAACATCGCTTCCTTGGCCTCGGTGTAGTCATCCCACTTATCGAGGCTGGCTTTGTCGATCGGCGACAGTTTCCACTGTTTTAGCGGGTCGGTTTCGCGGGATTTGAAGCGGCGCGCCTGTTCGGACTGGGTGACCGAAAACCAGTACTTGTAAAGCCGGATCCCGGACCTGGTCAGCATGCGCTCCAAATCCGGGGTTTGGCGCATGAATTCGAGATATTCATTGGGCGAGCAAAATCCCATCACCCGTTCAACGCCCGCCCGGTTGTACCAGGAGCGGTCAAACAGCACCATTTCACCGGATGTGGGAAGATGTTCGACATAGCGTTGAAAGAACCACTGGCCACGCTCGACATCGGTCGGCTTATTGAGCGCGACAACGCGCGCCGTTCGAGGATTCAGGTGCTCGGTAAACCGCTTGATCGTTCCACCCTTGCCGGCCGCATCGCGGCCTTCGAACAGGAGAACAAACCTCTGTCCCGTTTCCTGAGCCCAAAGCTGAACTTTGAGAAGTTCGGCCTGGAGCAGCGCCTTGCGTTTTTCGTAGTCAGGCCGCCGCATTTTGGCCTGGTAGGGGTATTCGCCTGACTCAAACGCGTGCCGGATCGCCTCGGGGTCGTGGCGCATCTCGGCAAGTCGGTGTATTTGTTTGCCGGCTCGGGAGCGCGAGCGAGATTTTGAGTTCTCCGCTTCCATCTCATTGGAGCGTTTGACAGTTTTCACTTGGGCTTGGGCGGCCGGCATTCTTCCCTCCGTGCATCGCGCAAATGACCTCGCTTAGCACGGCTGGGTTAACCCGAACTTGTCATAGGTCAAATTTGCCTTGAGATCACGGCGGATGCCTCAGCCGTTCAAACGCCTCCACGCAAGGCATCTTCCACTTCTTGGCGGAGACGAACGGCTTGGTTGGAGTGGTCCAGGTCGGCATCGGACTTGGTGAGCACCTCTCCTTCAGCCACATCGCGCGTTAGAGGTACGCCGTGAGCCAACCCGATGGGCAGGGCTGTCTTTGCCACGCTGTCTTCGGCTGGCATCAGGCGAGCCCAGACGGTGTAGCCGCCCTCGCCATCCAAGATTTCGCCGGCCTTCAGGGGACGCTTGGCCACAGCGACGGCATCGCCACGAAAGCCCTTCGTTGTACCGGTAGGCTCGCCACGCAAGGCCGCACTCAAAACAGAGATGCTCAGCTCGAGGCCAATCAAATGAAAAGGCTTGTACATGGCGGCATACCGGCCAGCCGCATCGGTTTGCAGGCCATACTGCTTGAGGCAGGCGGCGGCGTAGTCGTTCGGCGCCTCAATCACGATATAAACGGCCCAACGCAAGTCGCGGAACACAGGGCGGCCATCGCGCTCCAATGAGGAAACAACCTCGACCATGCCGGGGCCTTCCAGCACGCCGCCCATACTCTCCGGGCGGAGGATGTGGGCCAAATCATCGACGCCGCAGGGCGGAAATTTCAGGCCTGCCTTGGGCACGTTCAAGTCGCACGCATTAGCGATCGCGGCCATCTCGATGGCGGATTTGGTACCATCCATGAAGGAGTTGAACATTTGCCGGTTCATGCCTGCGGCCTGTGCCTCCGCCAGCGAGATGCCGAAGTTGTCCCAAACCTCATCCGGTGTGGCGGTGTGGTAGGCTGGCAGGTATTTGGTGCCCTTGCCCGCCGCCATGACCGTGAAACCGCTGGCGCGCGCCCAATCGACCATCTCGGCAACCAGGGCTGGCTGATCACCATAGGCCATGGAATAAACGACGCCGGCCTGCCTGGCGCGGGTCGCCAGGGCCGGGCCAGCTAGGACGTCCGCCTCCACGCTGACCATCACGATGTGCTTGCCGCACTCCAGGGCGGTGAGTGCGTGGGCAATGCCAGCCATTGGGCTGCCGGTCGCTTCGATGACGACCTCGATGTCCGATTGCCGGGCAAGGTCCGCTCCGTTGTCGAGGAAGCGGGTTGCCGCGATGAGATCGTCGTGCCAGCCAACCGTCGTGCAAGCCTGGCGCGCGCGATCAGGGTCGAGATCGGCGATGGCCACGACGTCGAGGCCCGCGATGGCCGGAACCTGGCTCAAGAACATCGAGCCAAACTTGCCCGCGCCGATCAGGCCGACCCGCACGGGCTTGCCGGCCGCAATCCGATCCGTCAACAGCGCCATCAGATTCATCGCTAGGTCCCCAAATCGGTTCTCCGCAGCCGCAAGGAGTTGCCGATGACCGAGACCGAGGACAGGCTCATCGCCGCTGCCGCGATCATCGGGCTGAGCAGCCACCCGAACAGGGGATACAGAATTCCAGCTGCCAACGGAACGCCGAGCATGTTGTAGGCGAAAGCGAAGAGCAGGTTTTGGCGGATATTCCGCATGGTCGCGCGGGCAAGCCGGCGCGCCCTGACAAGGCCTGCCAGATCGCCGCCAACCAAGGTAATGTCCGCCGCCTTGATGGCGACATCTGCACCGGTGCCCATGGCGATTCCGACATCGGCGGCGGCCAAGGCCGGGCCGTCATTCACGCCGTCGCCGGCGAAACCGAGAGAGGCCCCTTCCCTGCCCAGCCTCTCCACGATGGCGTGTTTTTCAGTGGGCAAGACTTCCGCTTCAATGCGGTCGATGCCTACGGATTTTCCAACCGCGTTGGCGGTTGAGCGTCTATCGCCTGTGACCATGACGAGCTGGATGCCCTCACGCTTAAGCGCGGCCACGGCGTCTGCCGCACCCGGTTTGATGGGATCGGCAACCTTTATCGAACCGGCGAGTTGGCCATCCACAGCGATGAGGATGGCGCTATCGCTGCCGGCGTGCGCGATGCCCTGTTCATCCATCAGCGCCTGGCTGCCGACGGCAACCTGTTTGCCCTCGACGAATCCCAAGACGCCCTTGCCGGTGACGGATTGGAAGGTTTGTGAATCGAACAATGTCGTGCCGCGCCGCTCGGCCTCGGCTACGAGGGCAGCAGCTAGCGGGTGCTCGCTGGCTTTTTCCAAGGAGGCAGCCAGACGGACAACTTCTTCCTCCGCAAAGCCGGCTGCCGAGCTGATCTGCGTGACGGACGGTTTCCCGATCGTCAATGTTCCGGTCTTGTCGATCGCCAGCGTGTCGATGGTTGCCAGGCGTTGCAGCGCGGCGGCATCTCGCACCAAGACGCCCTGCCCTGCGCCTCGTCCGACGGCGACCATGATCGACATGGGAGTTGCCAGCCCCAGGGCGCAAGGACAGGCAATGATGAGAACCGAAACGGCGGCGATAATCGCGTAGGTCAGGGCCGGGTCTGGCCCCCAGATCGACCAACAAACGAAGGCGATGATGGCGACGAGAAAAACGGCGGGGACGAGGATTCTGGAAACGCGGTCGGCCAGCCCCTGAATCGGCGCCCGTGAGCGCTGGGCGGCAGCGACCAGATTAATGATTTGGGCCAGCATCGTCTCGCGGCCAACACGGTTGGCCTGCATGATGAAGCTGCCGGTTTGGTTGACGGTTCCACCTGTTACAGAATCACCGGTGGCTTTCTGTACGGGCAATGGCTCGCCAGTTAGGAGCGATTCGTCGATGGCGCTAGCCCCGTTGAGCACCGTTCCGTCAACCGGAACCGCTTCGCCCGGGCGGACACGGAGGCGGTCACCCATGGACAGGTCGTCCAAGGAGATGTCGGCTTCCGTGCCGTTCGCTTCGATCCGGCGGGCCGTTTTGGGAGACAGGGTGAGCAGGGATTGTAACGCCTCGCCGGTGCGGTCGCGGGCCCTTGCCTCCAGCATCTGCCCGAGCAGGACCAGCGCCAGGATGACCCCGGCAGCCTCGAAATAGACGGGGACCAGGCCGTGATGACTGCGCAGGCTGTCGGGAAAGAGGCTTGGGGCTAAGGTTGCCACGACACTGTAGGCATAGGCCGCCACCACGCCGACACCGATCAGGGTCCACATATTGGGCGAGCGGGTTTGCAGGGAGGCGAGGAACCGCTTGAAGACGATCAACCCCGGCCAGGCCAGAATTCCCGTCGCCAGAACAAGTTCGATCCAATTGAGGACGTAACCATCTAAGCCTGTGAACAAGCCGGGGGCCAGGTGCCGGCTCATGGCTAAGGCGACCAGCGGCACAGCCAGAATGACAGCGACGATCGTTCGCCGGCGCATGTCCAGATAGTCGGCCGACGGCCCTTCCTGCAAACTCGGGGCAGCCGGTTCCAGCGCCATCCCGCAGATCGGGCAATCGCCAGGGCCAACCTGCTCGACCTCCGGGTGCATCGGGCAGGTGTGCAGGGCATCGGCCGCACCGGCCGGCGCGGGGCCTCGCGCCGCGCCGCTGTGGCCGCAGCATGTCGCGGCAGATGAGTCTTGATGAGTCGCCATGATCTTCTACTCCGATCAGGCGCAGATGGACCTTCCTGTCACTGGAAGGTCAAGTCCGGAGCGCAATCGGCTAGCTTTTGCCTGCGCGCTGGGCCGCTGAGACTGGCGCTCCCGAATTGGATGACTTCAATTGCGGTCGGTCCAACACCATTGCATCCGGGATATTTCGTGCCCTCGTTTCTGGGGTCGCTAACCGTTATCGCTGCAGCAGTGGCGATGCGTGCTCTCGTTCGTTACTCGATAGAAGTCGGGGAAACTGATTACTATTTAATAATAATACTTTACGTAACGAAGTTCGCACTTTCTGTGAGCACGTTACCAGCTTCCGCCGCAGCGGCGGTGCAAGCCCCGGAGATGGCTCCGGGGCTTGCGGGTTACGCGGATTTTGCCAGAAAGCCGCCCGATTGACGCGACCACAGGTCGGCATACAAACCGCCCCGCGCCAGCAACTCGGGATGGCTGCCATCCTCAATGATCTCACCTTCCTGCATAACCAGCAGCCGGTCCATTTGGGCGATGGTCGACAGGCGGTGGGCAATGGCGATCACCGTTTTGCCGGCCATTAGGTCGGACAGCTGTTCCTGAATGGCCGCCTCGATCTCGCTATCCAAGGCCGAGGTCGCCTCGTCCAGGATCAGGATCGGTGCGTCTTTCAGGATGACCCGGGCGATGGCGACACGCTGTCGCTGTCCACCCGACAGCTTGACGCCCCGCTCACCCACATGGGCCTCGTACCCACGCCGACCCTTCCAATCGACCAGGTCGTGGATAAACTCCTCAGCCTGAGCCTGCTTGGCCGCCGCCATCACCTCTTCCAAACTGGCATCCGGGCGGCCATAGCGGATGTTGTCCAGGATCGAGCGGTGCAGCAGCGATGTATCCTGTGTCACCATCCCGATCTGGCCACGCAGGGATTCCTGCGCCACATCGGCCAGCGATTGGCCATCGATCTCTATGGCACCGCCATCGAGGTCGTGAAACCGCAGCAGCAGGTTTACAAGCGTCGACTTGCCCGCCCCTGACCGACCGATCAGACCGACCTTCTGGCCGGACGGAATGGTCAGATTCATGGACTCAATCAATCGGTTCTCGTCGCCATAGAAGAAGTTGACCGCTTTGAACCGGATTTCGCCCCGGCTGACCTGAAGCTGTTTGGCGTCGGGACGGTCGACTACCGTATGGGGCTGGGAGATGGTCTCCATCCCCTCCTCCACCGTGCCGATATTTTCAAAGATGTCGGTGACGACATCCATGATCCAGCCGGCCATGTTCAAGGTCTGGTTGATCAACGGCAGGACGGTCGCCACCGCGCCGATCGTGATCACCCCGCCGACCCATAAATAGATCGACAGACCGACCGAGCTGGTCAGCAACAGGGCGTTGATGACGAACAGCCAGCCGATCATCCAGGTGAACAGGCGCATTTCGGCCCGGAACTTGTCCGTGTGCTCGTCTATGGCCTCGCGGACATAGGCATCCTCCTCCTTGGGGCGTGCGAACAGCTTGACCGTCAAGATGTTGGTGTAGCTGTCGACCACGCGGCCGGTGAGCATGCTGCGCGCCTCGGACATTTCAGCCGACCGCTGTTTGACCTTGGGCACGTAGTAGACAAGCACGACCAGGTAGGCCGCGAACCAGACCAGGATCGGCACCACCAGAAGGGGGTGAATTCCGGACAGGACGAAGACACCACCGACGGCAAAGACGAACACGTACCAGACGGCGTCAACGGCCTGCACGACGCTTTGACGAACGGCCACACCTGTCTGCATCACCTTGTTCGCGATCCGGCCGGCGAAATCGTTCTGGAAGAACGACCAGCTGTGGCGGAGCACGTACCAATGGGTCTGCCAGCGCACCAGGTTGGTCAGGTGCGGAACCAGCGTTTGCCACAACAACAGGTTATGCAGCGTTGCGACCACCGGCCTTATGAACAAGACCAGCACGGCCATGCTGGTGAAGACGAGCCAATGCTCCTCCCAGACCTGATCAACTGGCGTGTTGGTCAACCGATCGACCACCATGCCAAGGAAGACAGGAACCAAGACGTCCAAAACCGCGACAAAGAATCCGACGACAAGGGTCGCAGCCAACACCCCTTTTATCTGGCGCATGAAGTACCAGTAAAAGCGGTTCAACCGATTTGGCGGACGGGTATCGTCGGCCAGTCGAGTGGGTACGATGAGTCCCTCAAAATAAGCAAGCATAGCGAATCACCAGTTTCTGGTTCGCCTGGCGGCACGAAACGTGCGCTAACTGCTGTCGCTGTGCGGCTCCGGTCCTGCTGAAGACGGAGTCTAGATGCTCAACGAAGCATGCCGCCCGTGCCGGGCGAAAATCCGAGACGGCCCTGGGGCTCGGATCGGAGTAAGCGATTAAGGGGTGTTTTGGGGAATGGCGGCTACGTAAGTCCGGTAGCGCCCATTCGGCGGCTCAAAGCTGTGGAGTGCCGCTATCGAAGTCCGGCATAACCCGCGGCACGGCCAAACTACGACGGCTTGCAAAACCAATCGTTTCCATCTGGGTGCTCCCTCATGGGTTGATGCAAGTGGCCGAAAGGGCTCGGCCTCGGACGCGCAGGTGGTATCAGCGTTCGCAGAAAATGGCAAGAGATGGTCTTATTACAGTTTAGCAGTTTGGCCGCGAAACCACACGTTGAGCGGGTGTGATGCTCAGCATCCCATCACTTCCGTTGGTTCAGACTAAGAGGTCCGCCATCGCTCATGATGCGCAGAAAAGCACGGATGACCGGTACTTCACGCCGCGCCGAGAGGGACACGAGCGTTTCCCGCATACCAAGCTTAGTTCCGGTGAGGGGAAGCCTCGCAATCCGGTCATCATTTCCAGACTCCGCCTCCGAAACGAAACCCAGACCGGCGCCGGATGCGACAATCTCGCGCAATGCCTCACGCCCCTCGACTTCAACGACCGGTTTAAGCTTTACGCGCAGCCGTTCCGCCTCTGCCAAAAGATCAGCCCGCGTGCGAGACCCTTCCTCGCGGAATATGAGCGGCCATTTTGGCAAATCGCCGAACCGAAGCGACTTCGTTTTTTGTGGCAGCAAACCCTGCGCGGCGATGGCGATAATGGGCGATTGGCCAAGATCGACCACATCAAGCTCAGCCGTTGCCTGTTGATTGGCGACCACGCCAACCTCGGCGTCATAGTCCCGCAAATGCCGCATGACATCTTCGGTGTTGCCCGTTCGGATCGTTACGAACACGTCGGGATACGCCTGTCGGAAACGATGGATAGCATCGGTGATGTGCAAGGCGTTGTCGGCCACGATGCGTAAGGTGCCGACGACTTCCGCCCGCGACTGATTCAAGTATTCCTCGATCAGCGCCTGTTGCTCGAAGAACTGGCGCGTCAGACGAAGCAAACCCTCGCCCGCCTGTGTTAGGCGAACCTGCCTACCCGAGCGATCGAACAATAGTGTGTCGTGCGCCTGCTCTAACCGCCTGACCTGGTCGGACAAAGACGGTTGAGACTGATGAATGGCGGCGGCCGCAGCCGAAAATCCGCCTTCCGATGCGACATGGTGGAACGCCCGAAGTTGCGAATATCGCATGAGAAGTCTTTCCATATAAAATGACTATAGAAAGATACAAAATAGCGATTTCATTTATGCGTCAAGGTAGGCCAAAAGGCGCTACCGAATGAGAGGCAACGCCATGTCCGACACACCCTTCCCACCTCCCAAGCTGGGGGAACCGTTCCTGTTGACACCAGGGCCCCTGACAACCTCGTGGTGGGTCAAACAGGCGATGCTGGAGGATTGGGGCAGTTGGGATGACGATTTTCGCGCGATGACGCGCGACTTGCGGTCCCGGCTGCTGGGAATGATTGGCCCCTGGCAAACCGACCGCCCTGCCTATGATTGCGTGCCGATGCAGGGTTCGGGTTCTTTCTGTGTCGAGGCGATGTTGGGGACGTTTGTGCCGCGAGATGGCAAAGTCCTTGTGCTGGCCAACGGCGCCTATGGGCTGAGAGCCGCGAAAACGCTGGATTATCTCGGGCGGGCCTACGAATTGCTCGACAAAGGCGACTATTTGCCGCCGCGCGGATCGGAGGTTACGGCGATCCTCGATCGCGATCCGGACATCACCCATGTGGTTGCCATTCATTGCGAAACGTCCAGCGGCATACTGAACCCGATTGAGGAGATCGCAGCGGCCACCCAGGCCGCCGGACGCAAGCTTTTGATCGACAGCATGTCTGCTTTTGGCGCCCTGCCCCTGGACCCCGTCGCATTGAACTGCGCCGCCTTCGTCTCGTCCGCCAATAAGTGTATCGAGGGCGTGCCGGGCTTTGGCTTTATCATTGCCAGAACAGACGAGATCGAGGCCGCCCAGGGCAACAGCCATTCGCTGTCGCTGGACGTTCACGCGCAATGGGAAACCATGGAACGGACGGGCCAGTGGCGCTTTACGCCACCGACCCATGTGGTTGCCGCCTTTCTAAAGGCGCTGGACGAACATGCGCTCGAAGGGGGCGTTTCCGCCAGGGGTGCCCGATATGCGAAGAACCGGGAAACGCTGGTAAGCGGCATGCGCAAGCTGGGCTTTGAAACGCTTCTGGATGACCGATGGCTGAGCCCGATCATCGTCACCTTCTTCTGCCCCGCCGATCCGGCTTTCAGCTTTCAAGGGTTTTACGAGGCCATGAAGTCCAGAGGCTTCATCATCTATCCGGGCAAGCTGACGGTGGTCGACAGCTTCAGGATTGGCTGTATCGGACGGATCGACCACCACATCATGAACCGCGTTACTGAAGCCGCCGGCGATGCCCTGTCTTCCATGGGCGTTAAATCTGCCGCCCCTCCCACCGCCGCTCTCGAAGAGCGCAAAAAGCTCGCCGCGTGAGGCCAATCTGATGTCAATCACAGCAAACGACCGTACCTATTCCACACCGAAGGCCTGCGCCATCGTCATCTGCCTGGATGGCTGTGAACCTGCCTATCTGGAAGTCGCCATTGCCGAGGGCCTAATGCCGACACTCAAGCGCATCCGCGAGACAGGCACTGACAAGCTGGCGCATTCGGTCATTCCCTCCTTCACCAACCCGAACAATTTATCCATCGCAACGGGACGCCCACCTTCGGTGCACGGCATCTGCGGCAACTTCCTGTTCGATCCCGAAACAGGGGACGAAGTGATGATGAACGACGTTCGCTTTTTGCGGGCGCCGACCATCTTTTCGAAATTCTACGAGGCGGGATCCCGCGTTGCCGTGGTGACCGCCAAGGACAAACTGCGGGCACTGTTGGGAGCCGGACTACGGTTTGACGATGGCCGGGCCATCGCCTTTTCCTCGGAACGCTCGGGCGAGACGACCGTCGCGGAACATGGTATCGACAGAGCCAGTGACTGGCTGGGCCGCCCGGTGCCGGAGGTTTATTCCGCTGACCTGTCGGAGTTCGTTTTCGCGGCGGGTGTCAAGCTGCTGCAAGAGTGGCAGCCGGATGTGATGTACCTGTCTACGACGGATTACATCCAACACAAGTTCGCTCCTGACGAGCAAGGCGCCAAAGACTTCTACGCCATGTTCGACCGGTACCTGGCTGAGTTGGATGCCCAAGGCGCGGCGATCGTTGTGACGGCCGATCATGGCATGAAACCCAAGCACGACGCGGCAGGCGCGCCGGCGGTGATTTATGCCCAGGACCTGCTCGATGACTGGCTGGGTGCGGGTCAGGCACGGGTTATCCTGCCGATCACCGATCCCTATGTCGTGCATCACGGTGCCCTGGGGTCTTTTGCCACCGCCTATCTGCCGGACGGCGCCGACGTTGGCGCGATCGCCCGGCGGCTGCGCGATTTGCCAGAGATGCTGGAAGTCACGACCAAAGCCGAAGCCGTTGCCAAATACGACCTGCCGGCTGATCGCATCGGCGATGTGGTGATGATCTCGACGGAGAACATGACCATCGGCACCAGCGCCGACCGCCATGACCTGGCAGCCTTAAAGGAGCCCCTGCGCAGCCATGGCGGGCTGACCGAACAGGAAGTTCCGTTCATCGTCAACCGCGTGTTGGAGATGCCGACGGCGCCGGATCTGCGAAACTTTGACGCATTCCATTACGCCTGCGCGGCGGCTGCTTTGGAGGTCGTGCCAGCATGAACATGATGTCCGTTGATGTTCGCCGCGAAGCGATGCGCATCGGTGGCGAGAAGGTCACCGCCAACGATGTCATCGAGGTGCGCTACCCATTTTCCGAAGAGGTGATCGGTACGGTGCCGGCAGGCAATGCCGCGCATGCCGCCGAGGCCTTCGAGATTGCTGCCAGATACAAGCCGACTCTAACCCGGTATGAGCGGCAGCAGATCCTTTTCCGGGCCGCCGAACTGATCCGCGAGCGGCGGGAGGAAATCGCCCATTGGCTGACGCTCGAGCTCGGTATCTGCAAGCAGCACAGCCTATACGAAACCGGGCGCAGTTATGACGTGTTCACCCTGGCCGGGCAGCTCGCCATCCTGGATGACGGTCAGATCTTTTCCTGCGACCTGACCCCGCATGGGAAGGCGCGCAAGATCTACACGATGCGGGAACCGGTCGGGGCCATCAGCGCGATCACGCCCTTCAATCATCCGCTGAACATGGTGGCCCACAAGATCGCCCCGGCGATCGCCACCAACAATTGTGTGGTCTGCAAGCCGACAGAACTAACCCCCCTTACGGCCTTGACCCTGGCGGATATCCTGTACGAGGCAGGCCTGCCGCACGAGATGTTCCAGGTCGTCACCGGCTGGCCGGCCGATATTGGCGATGAAATGATCACCAACGATCAGATCGACATCATTACGTTCACCGGCGGTGTTCCAGTGGGCAAGTTGATCGCCCAAAAGGCCGGCTACAAACGCACCGCGCTGGAACTTGGCGGGAACGATCCGCTGATCGTCCTGAACGATCTGGAGGGGGACGATCTCGATAGAGCCGCAACGATTGCCGTAGCCGGTGCGACGGGGAATTCCGGCCAACGCTGCACGGCGGTTAAGCGCATCCTCGTGCAGGAAAGCATCGCCGACCGCTTTGTCCCCATGATGCTTGAAAAGGCTAAGGCAATCCGGTTCGGAAATCCCCAGGATCCGGATACCCAGCTTGGATGCGTGATCCACAGCGAGGCAGCCGCCTTGTTCGAAAAGCGGGTTCACATGGCAGCAGAGGATGGGGCGAAAATTCTCTATGACCCCGGCCGAAAGGGGGCGTTGTTGCCACCGATTGTCGTCGACCATGTGCCGCACCAATCGGAATTGGTGATGGAGGAGACATTCGGCCCCATCGTTCCCGTTGTCCGCGTACCCGATGAGGACGAGCAGGTAATGCGTATTTCCAACAGCACGCCGTTCGGCCTCTCCTCAGGTGTTTGCACCAACTCGCTGCCCAGGGCGCAACGGTTTATCGAAGGGCTGAATGTCGGCACCGTGAACATCTGGGAACAGCCCGGATACCGCATCGAAATGTCGCCGTTCGGCGGGATCAAGGATAGCGGCAACGGCGTCAAGGAGGGCGTGTTGGAGGCCATGAAGTTCTTCACCAATGTGAAGACCTATTCACTCCCTTGGCCGTGACAACGTGATGCAAGCGCGCCCTGCTTGACCTGCCCTCAATGACGCAGTACGACAAGCGCCGCCTCAACGGGAGATCGGCATAGTTGCCAGGGCAGCCGAACGCGTGATCTTCGTTCCAAGGGCAGTGGCATAACAAATGCGGCAAAGACACGTTTTATGCCATCGTTGAGACAAGTGGCGGAGTAGCTCAGCTGGTTAGAGCAGCGGAATCATAATCCGCGTGTCGGGGGTTCAAGTCCCTCCTCCGCTACCAACTTCCCTCAAGATCTATCCCGTTTCTGTATGCTACTGGCCGCGGCAAGCGTTACGGCTTGATGTTCTACACATCAAAGCGATAAGCATTCTCGATCAGCCTGCATATCGATGAGGATGGTGGTTCAATTCGCCATGGCGCCAGAAATCCATCATCATGCTGCCGGGCCGGCGCCCCGCACTCGCCAGAGTGTTCCGAATTAAGGGAGGAATTTATGACTAGCATGTTGCGAAACCTGGCCATTGGCGTTGTCGGTGCCAGCCTTGTGGCCTTTTCCGCCAATGCGACCGAATGGCGGTTCAACAATCCACTGCCGGAAGCCCGGCCTGAAACGCAAGAACTCATCCAGTTCGCCGAGGACGTCAACGCCGCCGTGGGCGATGAATTCAATATCAAGATGTACAATGGCGGCTCGCTGGGGCTGAAAAACCCGGACGTCCTGCGTTTCTTGCCGACCGGCGCCGTCGAGATGAGCCTGGTCTGGGCCAACTACCTGGGCAGGGACGCGCCAGCCCTGAGTTCCGTCTTCGTTCAAGGATCGATCGGCACGGTCGACGAACTTGAGAAGGCGCTGCCGGTCGTTCGCGAGATTTATGAGGAAGAGTTCGCGAAATGGGATGTGGTCGCCGCGGGGTACATGGCCATTCCCATGCTGGAAGCCTCGATCTTCTGCCGCGATGAGCCGGTGCGCACGCTGGAAGCGCTGAAGACCAAGAAGCTGCGCGTTTGGGCAAAGGATCAGGTCGATACCTTCACGCGGCTGGGCGTCGCAGCCCAGATTATCCCGCAGGAGGAGATGTATGTCGCGTTGAAGACCGGCGTGGTCGATTGCGCCGTCTACCCGGCGCTCTATGCCCACACGGTGTCGCTACAGGAGGTGGCCAAGTATGGGGCATTCCTCTACCCCATGGCTGCCGGCCCCTATGTGCTGGGTGTTTCCTCCGACAATTGGGCGGCTCTGGACGATAGCCACAAAGCGGCCATCACCGAAGCGGCCGACGCAGTTTGGGCCCGGACCAATGAATATTCCGACGATCACGAGCGGGAACTGGCAGCCCGCGAAGGACTGGTCGAAGCGGGTGTCGAATGGCTGGAGGATTTTCCGGAGGAAGACCGGAAGATTTTCCTGAATGCCGTCGCGGAAACCTGGGAGGTGATGGCGGATGAGGCTGGCGGATCGGCCCCTGAATACCGGCAACGTATTCTGACCGCATTGGGCCGCTGATCCAGCCCATCCCGTTGGCTTCGTCCTAGTGGACAGGATCCGCAACGCCGCGCGGCGCGGGCTCGAGGCGTTGGCCTTTGCCATGGCCCTGCTCGCCGCCGCCGGCATGACGGCCATTGTGATCATCATCGTCACCAGCGTGACGATGCGAAAGCTGGCCCAGCCGCTCTACTTCACCGAGGAGGTTGTCGGCCTGCTGTTGAGTGTTTCCCTACTCCTGGCCCTGCCCATGGTCACACTCAAGGCTGGCCATGTGCGGGTCTCTATCGTCGAGTCGATGCTAACGGGACGGGGACGCACAGCCCTTGCTGTTCTGGCTGCCTTCGTCGGGATCGGGTTTTGCGCGTGGGTGACCTACGAAGCCCTGGACTGGCTGGCCTTTGCGCTCCGGCTGAATCTCAAGACCGAGACGTCACGGATCTTGCTGTTTCCGTGGATGGCTTTGCTGCCTTTCTGCCTGGGCCTGACGGGTATCATGTTCATTGCCCGCCTGATCGGGCTGTTTCATGAAACCACCGATGACGATGTACCGACCGTCGACGGGTGATCGGACTCAAGGGTTCTAGGCGGTGTTTTTTGCCACCCTTATTGGTCTGCTATTCGCCACCGCCAGCACCGGGATCGCCCTTGGCGCAGCGTTGGGTCTGACGGGACTGATCATCCTGCATTTCTTTGCCGGCGGCGCGACATCGCTCGCCGTGGATGCCATCTGGAACGTCTTTAACTCGTTCACGCTCAGCGCCGTTCCGATGTTCGTCCTATTGGGTGAAATCCTGCTGCGGAGCGGCGTTAGTGAGCGGGCATATACAGCTTTTACGCCCCTGTTCAGACGCATTCCGGGCGGCCTGCTGCATACGAACATCGCCGTTTGCACGCTGTTCGGCGCGGTGAGCGGATCAAGCCTGTCGACGGCAGCCGCGGTGGGGTCGGTTGCTTATCCCGAAATGGTCCGGCGAGGGTATGACAAGGATGCCGTGGTCGGTAGCCTCGCCGGAGGGGGAACCCTGGGATTGCTGATTCCGCCCAGCTTGTCGCTGCTGATTTTCGGTGCGCTGACCGAGACGTCTATCGGACGATTGTTTCTGGCCGGCGTCTTGCCAGGCTTGATGGTCAGCCTGCTGTTCATGGCTTACATCTTTTTCCTGTGCCTGTGGCGGCCACAGATTTCGCCCAGGAGCCAGGAAAGCGTGTCTTGGCGCGCCCTAATGCTGGGCATGGGACAGGTCTGGCCGCTGTTGCTTCTGATTTTGGCGGTCGTCGGCAGCATCATCTTCGGCCTGGCGACGCCGACTGAGGCGAGCGGTGTGGGTGTTGTCCTGGCCGCCGCCATTTCCTTCATCTGGGGGGACATGACCTGGCGGAAGCTGGGCCAGGCGATTTACCGTTCGGTCCTGTTGTTCACCTCCATCGGCTTCGTGGTGCTGGGGGCGACGGTCTTGGCCCAATCGGTCAGCATCCTCGGTGTGCCGCAAGCGATCCTGGAAGCCACCGAAGCGAGCGGGTTGGGCAAGTACGGTGTTTTCCTGATCATTATCGCGATCTACCTGGTTCTCGGCTGCGTTTTCGATGGGCTCTCGCTGATGATCATGACACTGCCCATCGTTTTTCCCCTGCTGACCAGCATGGGGTTCGATCCGATCTGGGTTGGCGTGATCATCACGATCATGATCGAGATCGGTCAAGTGACTCCACCGGTGGGTCTAAACCTGTCCGTTCTTGCGGCCTTGACCAACAATGAAATCAGCCTCGGGCGGGTCGCTATCGCCGCCATTCCCTATTGGGCCATCCTGCTGCTGGCAGTGGGCGTTTTGACGGTGTTCCCCGCGATCGCGCTGTATCTACCGGACCTGGCGTTTTGAGACTGCCGGAGAAAGAGCACTTTGCAGGTCACGCCTACTGCATCGGCGACGGTCGATTTTTGGATGTTCCGGTTCTATCGTGGGGACGTGGCGATCTAACCTGAGCCGATGCGCGTGGAAGGCTTGCCCGCAACACGTTTCTCACTTCCAGCCCAGGCCATCGGCCCCAAACCCGTTGACTAAGACCACCAAACTGCTGGCCGCAGCCGGCGGACAGCGAGCTTGAGCATGAAAATATCGGATCCGTCGCTTGCCGGCCTTTGGTCGGTGCGGCTGGTATTTCTCGTCGAGGCAATCACCTTCGGGACCTGGCTGCCGCGCATCCCCGATGTCAAGGAAGGGCTGGGGCTGGAAGCCGGGGAACTCGGATTGGCGCTGGCTGGATTGCCAGCAGGCTCACTTGTTGGGTTTATGGTCGCGGCCCGGTTTGCCCAGGCCCTGGGACTGCGAAAAGCCTGCATGGTCGCCGGTGCGGCATTCGCCCTATTCTTCGTACCGCTCAGCATCGTCAACTCGCTGATCGGTCTGTTCCTAGTGCTGGTGCTGTGCGGCCTTGGCGTTGCGCTGATCGAAGTTGCCATGAGCTCCAAAGCCGGTCAGATCGAGAAAACCTCAGGCCGGCGCATCATGTCGCAGTGCCATGGTTTCTGGAGCATCGGCTCGGTCGTTGGAGCGCTGATCGGCGGCGCAATCTCGCAGGCCGGCATCTCGCCCAACTTGCAATTTCTGCTGCTCAATCCGCTGCTGGCAATCGCGGCCATTGCCGTAACCTGGCGCATGCCCCCAGACCCACCCGGCGAGGAAAATGGGGATGAGAAGGTCGGATTTCTCGTTCTGCCGGACAAGGCATTGGTGATCCTGTGCCTGGTGCCCGTGGGCATCATGGCGCTGGAAGGGGCAGTGATCGATTGGTCTGCCCTGTTCGTCCGGGAAGTGCTGTCCGGTCAGCCGATTGTTGCCGCGGCAGCGTATGCGGTTTTTTCAACCATGATGGCGATCATGAGGCTGTCAGGCGACCGGCTGGCCGAACGGTTTGGCAGCGAACACGTCGTGCGAGCCTGCGCGATTGTTGCGGCCGCAGGCATCGTGGTCTTTTCCCTGGCACCCAACTTGCCGATCCTATTCGTCGGAGCTGCCTTAATGGGGACCGGCGTGGCCCCTATCTTTCCGCTGGCGGTTTCAGCCGCCGCCGCCTCGCCCGGCCGTTCACCGGAGGCCAACGTCGCGGCTGCTTCCTTTATTGCCTTCCTGGTCTTTTTTGTAAGCCCGCCGGTGATGGGCGGGCTCATCGAATTGTTCGACCTGCGCGTTGCCTTTCTGCTGATGCTGCCCGGCGTACTTTTGACGGCAATGCTGGCACCGGCCGTGCACGTCAAGCGAGAGGGGTAACCAGCTGCGATTGATCAACTCGGATCGATGGCACGGCAGGAACCCCCGGTGATCAAGCTGGGCATGAAACGTTTGTCCCGGGGCTCCGGCGTTTCGGCGTTGCCAATTCGGTCCAACAACCAGCCTATCGCCGTCGAAGCCATATCCTCCACCGGCTGGACGACGGTGGTGATGCGCGGCCGCACCAGATTTCCCCAAGGAACATCGTCGATCCCGGCAATGGAAACGTCACCTGGACAATCGAAACCGAGATCGAGCACCGATTGCAGCGCCCCAAGCGCCATGACGTTGTTGGCCCCGATGATGGCGGTCGGCCGATCGTCCCGCGTCATCAGCGTCGCGGCGGCACGATAGGAATCCTCGCTGCGGTAGTTGCCCGGCACGCACAGATCCGGCTCGACGGTCAGGCCGGCATTGCCCATTGCTTCGATAAAGCCTTCGCGCCGCTCGTGAGATGTCCACACTTGATCGCCGGTGATCATGGCGATTCGTCGGTGACCGAGGCGTAACAGGTACTCCGTCAGCATGCGAACGGCGATCCGGTTATCGACACCAACATAGTCGCTGCCGAGCCCCTTGATCCATTGATCGATCGTGACGATCGGCGGCAAGCTTCGTTCCCTGATCCGCTGGGCGTGACCGGGCCCTCGTCCGACCGACAGCAAGATGATACCGGCCACTTGGTGCCCGATGAGCTGGTCGATGGTGCGCAACTCGCGTTCGGGATCCCCATATGAGTTACAGATGATGCAGGAATAGCCGGCAGCGATGGCACCGTCTTCGATTGTTCGAACGACGGTGGCATCAAACGGATTGCCGATGTCCGACATGACGATGCCGATCAGCTGGCTGGTTCCGCGGCGAAGGCTGCGGGCGACGGGGTTCGACACGTAACCCACCGCCTTGATCGCTTCCAAAACCCGCTCTCGGGTTTTTTCGCTGACCGGCGAGGTGCCGTTGATCGTCGCCGACACGGTCGCGATCGAAACCGATGCCCGTTTTGCTACGTCGCGAATTGTTGCCATGTTACGCCTATTCTGAAACGTTTAGACTCACGGTTAACCGCACTATTCTGGGATCAAGCATGATTTTTCGATTGCACACGTTACCCTATCAGCCCTAATACCGAAACGTTTCGATTCGAGTTTGACGGATCGAAAATTTCCCAAAGTGCGATCGGAGGCGCCAAGTATGCGGTACAGACAGATTCATCTCGACTTTCACACCTCCGAGCTGATTCCAGGCATTGGCTCCAGGTTCGATGCAGGCGACTTCGCCAAATCATTCGCGGACGCCAACGTCGATTCGGTGACGATTTTCGCAAAGTGTCATCATGGTTGGTCCTATCATCCAACCGGGGTCGGCAAACAGCACCCGAATCTCGACTTCGATCTGACGAGAACCCAGCTTGACGCCTTGCACGGAGCTGGCATCAACGCGCCGATCTACATCACCGCCGGCTGGGACGAACTGGCGGCGCGCGAACATCCTGAATGGCGCATCGTATCGCCCGATGGCGCCTTCACCCGCCAGCAAGCCCACCCGCTCGGCGCCGGCTGGGCTCACCTGGATCTTGGCTCGGGTTATCTGGATCACCTGTGCCGGCAGATCGAGGAAGTGATGGTGCAGTTTCCAGACTGCGACGGGATCTTTATTGATATCTGCTTCCAAATGATCTCGTTGAGCGAGAGCGCCAAAGCCGGGATGGCCAGCACTGGCCTGGATTGGACCAAACCGGATGATCAGGTCACCTATGCCGAGCAGGTTTTGCGGCAGTTCTACGAGCGGGTCGATGACGCCGTCCATAAGCACGACCCGAAGATGCCGCTTTTCTTCAACAGCGGTCACGTGCGCCGGGGGCGCCGCGAAATCCTGAAGCACTTCACCCATCTCGAAGTGGAATCCCTGCCAACTGCCTTTTGGGGGTACGAACATTTCCCGATCAGTGCCCGGTATGTTGAGACACTGGGTATTCCGTTCCTGGGCATGACAGGCAAGTTCCACCACCTATGGGGTGAGGTTGGCGGTTACAAAAAGCCCGAAGCGCTGGCTTATGAATGCGCGGCAATGCTGGCGCAGGGAGCCCGCTGTTCGATCGGCGACCACCTTCATCCAACGGGCAAGATCGACAAGTCGACTTATCGGTCCATCGGCCAGGCCTATGCCCATGTTAAGGCGTGCGAGCCTTGGGCGGAGGGGTCCGAAAACGTGGCAGAAATCGGCGTGCTGAGCGTCGAGGGCGTAACGCCGCCACCTATGGCAGGCCTGGCCCACCGGCACGATGACACGGACGAAGGCGTGGTGCGCCTGTTGCTGGAAGCCAAACTAACATTCGACGTACTGGATGCGGATTCCGAATTCCAAGGCTACTCGTTGTTGATCGTACCCGATTCGATCGAGCTATCGGACACGCTGAAGCAGCGGATTGACGCTTACTTGGAGGAAGGCGGACGCCTGTTGATAACCGGCAGCAGCGCAATCGATTCCGAGAGCGGTTTCATTTTCGACGTGGGTGCGAGTTGGCACGGTCCGTCGCCCTATGAAACCGGTGACTATCTGTTGCCCATTGAAGATCTGCGCGCCGGTTTCGTGAACGACCCGCTTTACATGTATGAGTCTTCGCAACGCATCAAGGCGACGGACGGCACGTCACTGGGAGCGGTGTACGAGCCCTATTTCGATCGTGCGCCTGAACATTTCAGCGGGCATGTGAACACGCCAAGCCAGCCCGACCCCTCCGGCTTTGATGCCGGCGTCGAGAAGGGACAGACCACCTATCTCGCGCACCCGATTTTCGCTGCGTATAAGAAAGTCGGCGCAGTCGCCATGCTGGAGATCGGTGAAAAGTTGATCGAACGGGCCCTGGGTGGCGCACGGCTGGTGAAAACGTCTCTACCGCGGGCCGGACGGGTAACCGTCCGCAGGCAAGCCCAGCAGAACAGGCTGGTTGTACATCTGCTGCATGCCACCCCGGCCTTACGCGGCAAGATCAGGGGCGACAACGTCCAACCCATCGCCGACCTGGTGACCCTGTCCGACGTCACTGTCGATCTGGCGGTCGAGGCCCCCGTGAAGGCTGTCAAACTGGCCCCGTCAGGGAAGGATCTGACGTTTGTTCAGAACGATGGGCGCATTCAGTTCACGGTGCCAAAACTGACCGGCCATCAAATGGTCGAAGTTGCCTATTGAACAAAGCCAACCATTGCTTGCCATTGAACCTGGCACTTGGCGCCAGGCGAGCGCCCGCCCGTAAGAGGAAACTGTAATCCCTTCAGCCGATTGCGGCTCAGCATGCTGGGCCGCAAACGTTTTCGCACACAAAATGAAAAAGAATTTCACGGAAAGGGGAAAAGCCCGCAATTGATGTTGACCAAAATTGCGTTTTTTATCAGTCTGCGAAAACAATTTACACCAGACATGGTGAAAGGCGGATCGGCATACGATGAAGGTCGGGATTGTCGGGCTTGGATTTCGGATGGGCTATTTGGCCCGCCTCTTCTCGGCCATGGGGAACGGTTTTGAAGTCGTCGGTTATGTCGACCCGGCACCGGCTGGCCTGCCGGGAATGCAGGAACAGGGCGTCTCGGCGGGCCGAACCTATGAGAATATCGCCGAGCTGACGGCCAACGAGTCGTTCGATCTGCTGATGATCGGTTCGCCTAATCATCTGCATCTGCAGCATCTTGAGGAAGGGCTTGCCGCCGGCTGCAGGATCTTCTGCGAAAAGCCGATCGTATCGACGGTCGAGGAGAGCTATGCGCTGGCCGAGTTGCTGCATCGGTATGGCACCGACAGCGTTTTGGTCGGCTTGGTCTTGCGGTATGCGCCGGTCTATCAGGACTTGCGGCGGGCGCAGGCCGACGGGCTAATCGGCGAAATCTGCTCAATCGAAGCAAGCGAGCATATTGAACCAGGTCATGGCGCCTTCTTCATGCGCGACTGGCGGCGCTATGACCAGTATGCCGGCGGGTTTCTGTTGGAGAAATGCTGCCACGATCTGGATCTCTACAACGGCGTGGTCGGCGCAAGACCGAGACGGGTTGCCAGTTTCGGCGCTCGCAAAACCTTCGTCCCGGCGAACATGCCGGCCCGGCATGGCGTCAATGACCTGGAAGTTTATTACGAAAAGCCATCGGGTTGGATGGGCAGCGACAAAGTATTTGATAGCGACGGGGACATCATCGATTCACAGAACGCGCTCATCGAATATGAAAACGGCGCGTCGATGAGCTTTCACACCAACCTGAACGTGCCCGATCAGTTTCGGCGGTTTTGCGTCATCGGGCCGAACGGCATGGCGGAGGGCGACTTCGTACGCGGCTTTTTGAAAGTGCACGACTCGCGCACCAAGAATAAGCTGATCGACAAAACCTACGATTTCGATACCAGCCTGTCGCTGCATTCCGGGGCCGACGAGCAGATGGCAAAAGACGTCACCGATCACATCAGAAGCGGCAAGCCTTTGCCCGTCTCGGTGGTTGACGCACTGGAGGCCGGTTTGCTGGCTCTGGCCATCGACGAAGCCAGACGGACCGGTCAAGTCGTCGATATGCGGCCCATCTTCGAGCGGTTTGACGAGGCCCTGAGCGGCCATCGGCGCGAGGGCGCCGCATGATCAACCGGCTGAGGCGCGTCGACCCGTTTCCCTACCTGCTGTTGACGCCGGCTCTGCTGTTTATTCTCGTTATCGTCGCCTACCCGCTCGCCGAAACCATTCGGCTCTCCTTTACCGACGCATCGCTAAAGCCCGAGACCAATTGGGTGGGTTTTGAAAACTATCAGGACATTTTCGGGCCGCGTTTCGGCCAGGTGATCACCCGCACCTTTCACTGGATGGCCCTGTCGGTCACGCTAAAGATCGTTCTCGGAACGATTGGTGCGGTTTTGTTGAACGCCGCTATTCCCGGACGGGCGATTTTCCGGGTCTTGGTCATGCCGCCCTGGATCATTCCCATCGCCATCGGCGTATTCACCTGGCGCTGGTTGTACAATGGCCAGTTCGGGATGATTTCCGGTCTGATGCAGCGTTTTGGCATTTTCGATGGGCCATTCGAATTCCTTGCCTATCGGGAAAGCGCCTTTTGGTCGACCATTGTTACGGATGTCTGGGTCGGCACGCCGCTGGTGACGATCTTCTTGCTGGCCGCCATGCAAGCTGTTCCAAAAGATCTTTATGAAGCCGCCTGGGTTGATGGCGCCGGACGCTGGTACCGGTTCAGGCGCATCACCCTTCCGATGATCCTGCCGGCTATCGCGACGATGTCGCTGCTGTCCGCGATTTGGACCTTCAATTCCTTCGACATCATCTGGATCTTGACCGAGGGCGGGCCGCGCAACGCCACGACTACTATGATCATCGACACCTACAAGACGGCAATCGGACGCTATCAGTATGGCGCCGGATCGGCCCGGGCGGTGATGATCTGTATCTTCCTGTCGCTGTTCTCGCTGGTCTACTTCCGGCTGATCACCTGGATCGCGCGGCGGGGCGGAGGGGACGCATGATCGATCGCTATCGCTGGTATGAGAAAGTCGGCCTTTATCTGGGGATGTTTGTCTTTCTGTTTTTCATCCTGGCGCCCTTTATCGAAGGCTTCCTGGTCTCCCTGAAGCCGCTCAACCACCTGTTCTCGACCCCCTACCGCTTTATTCCGGACAAGTTCTCCTTCGATTCCTATTTCGACATGTGGGTAAACGTACCCCTGCTGTCGCGCTACATCCTGAATTCGCTGTTTATATCGACAATCGTCACCGTGCTCGTGCTGATCTGCGTTATTCCAGCCGCCTATGCTTTCGCCCGGTTCGACTTCAAGGGCGCCGGTACCTTGCTGGGCATGTTTCTGGCCGTAAACATGTTCTCCGGCGCCGTGCTGCTGATCCCGCTTTACCGCCTGATGCGCACGCTGGGCCTGCTGAATACCTATTGGGCCATGATCATTCCAGGCGCGGCCTTTTTGATCCCCACCGGCATCTGGCTACTACGCACCTATCTGATGAAAATCCCGCGCGAGCTGGAAGAAGCCGCACGGGTGGATGGGGCAAGCTGGCTGTACACCTTGCGTCGGGTGGTCCTGCCGCTTGCCATGCCCGGCGTGGTCGTCGTGGCCATTTCGACCTTCATCGGCGCCTATGCCCAGCAGTTTCTATTCGCCCTAACGTTCAATTCAAAACGGGAATTCATGCCGATTCCCATGGGCCTGTTCGAGTTTTTTGGACGGCAGGAAGTGGTGTGGAACGAGCTGATGGCCGCAAGCCTGGTCGGGATATCGCCAGTGCTCATCATCTTCATCTTCCTGCAACGATACCTGGTCGCCGGCCTGACGGCAGGCGCGCTCAAGGTCTAACTGCAACTGCATAACTGGGAAGGAAAAGGAGAACCAAAATGAAATTGCACTATCACGCCATGGCGATCGTCGCGGGGGCCACCTTGGCAACCGGCGCGCTGGCGGAAGATAAGAATGTTCACTTCATTCAGTGCGGCTCGGAAATTGCGGAGACGTACCCCGACCTGATCGCGGCTTATGAAGCCGACAATCCCGGGATCAAAATCGACGTCGAAGTCGTCGACTGGGGGCAATGCCAAGATAAGGTGACAACCCTGGCGTCCGCCGGTGACCCTGCGGCCATGGCTTATGTCGGTTCGCGGACGCTAAAGCAGTTCCGCCTAAACGACCTGATCGTGCCGGTCGACATGACCGAGGACGAGAAGGCGTCGTATTGGCCGAACATCCTGTCGACGGTGGAAAGCAACGGCGAGGTCTTGGGACTGCCGACGGCCTTTTCGACCAAGTCCCTGTATTGGAACAAGGACCTGTATGAAGCCGCCGGACTTGATCCGGAGTCGCCGCCGACCACCTGGCAAGAATTGTATGACAACGCCGCCGCCATCCGCGACAACACGGACGCAGCCGGCTACGGTCTTGTCGGTCAAGCCTTCGACAACACCATGCACCAGTTCCTTAACTGGGTGTACACCAATGGCGGTTCGGTGATCGAAGGCGATGAAATCACGCTCAATTCGCCCAACAACGTCGAAGCGCTGACCTGGTACGGAAAGATGACCGAGGTCAGCCAAGATGGCCCCGTCGCCTATGAGCGCGGCCAGCTTCGGGCTCTGTTCAACGATAGCCTGATCGGCATGTTCGTGTCCGGACCCTGGGAGCGGGTGCGGATCAATGAGGAGATCAATTGGGGTGTCGCGCCGCTGCCGGTTGGCCCACAAGGCGAGCCCGGCACGTTGCTGATCACGGACTCGCTGGCCATCTTCAAAGGCACGGGCGTTGAGACCGAGGCGATGGCATTCGCCAAGTACCTGACCAACCCCGAAAACCAGTTCGCCTATGAAAAGGTCCACGGCCTGACGCCGCTGCGCCCGGTGGATGGGGTCAGCGATCTGGTTGCCGAGGATCCAACGTGGAAGCCGTTCCTGGATGGTATCGCGGCCGGCGGACCGGAGCCGCTGTTTCTGGATTACAAAGGTTTCCAGGACGCCATGAGCGATGCGATCCAATCGGTGCTGCTTGACGAAGCCTCACCGGAAGAAGCGATCGCGGCAGCCGCAGACGCGTTGGAAGACTTCAAATAGTCGACCGCTTCCGCATCTTGGCCTGAACAGCTGAGATCCCAGGGCGGGCCGTCGTCATCCTCCCGGCGGCGGCCCCTCCCGGAGCCAACAAAAATCAGCCGCCGCGCGGAACAGGCGCGCTCGGCTTACGGCAGGATAAGTCGTGGGCAAACTCTCCCTCAAATCCGTTTGGAAGCGGTTTGGCACCCTGGATGTGATTCAGGGCGTTGATCTCGAAGTGCTCGACCGTGAGTTCGTCGTCTTTGTCGGTCCATCGGGCTGTGGCAAGTCCACCCTGCTGCGTATGATCGCCGGGCTGGAGGATGTCACCCTCGGCGAAATTCATATAGACGGCCGGCGGGTCAACGACCTGGCACCGGTTAAGCGCGGCATCTCCATGGTGTTCCAGTCATATGCGCTCTACCCGCATATGAGCGTGTTCGAGAACATCGCGTTCCCCCTGCGGGTGGAAAGTATGTCCCAGACCCAGGTGATTGAACGGGTCGACCGGGCCGCCAAAATCCTGAAACTCGAAGACCGGCTGCAACACAAACCGGGCCAACTTTCCGGCGGCCAAAGGCAGCGAGTCGCAATCGGCCGCGCTATCGTCCGCGAGCCCAGCGTCTTCCTGTTCGATGAGCCGTTGTCCAATCTCGATGCCGCCTTGCGGCTCGAAATGCGGCTGGAGCTGTCGAAGCTGCATGGCGCGCTGGGCGCCACGATGATCTACGTCACCCACGACCAAGTCGAAGCCATGACCATGGCTGACCGGATCGTGGTGCTCAACCTAGGGGTTATCGCCCAAATCGGCAGTCCGCTGGAGCTGTATCACAAACCGGCAGACACGTTTGTGGCCGGTTTTATCGGCAGCCCGAAAATGAACTTTCTGGACGTGACCTGCAGCGCCGTTGACGACGGCGGCGTGACCGTTGGCCGCGACGGCCTGGGTCAGGCGAAAGTTCCGGTGACCCCGAAAGACGGGCTGGTGGGCCAAAGACTGACACTGGGGGTTCGTCCCGAGCATGCCAAGTTGGGCGGCGGCGACCTTTCCTTCGAGATGAAACCGTCGGTTATCGAACAGTTGGGAATGCACACTGTTGCCTATGGCGAGTTCGAGGGCAGCACCAATAACTTCTGCGCCTTGTTTCCCGGAGAGTCAGCCGTGCGGCCGGATCAATCGCTGGCGACCGGTTTCGCGGCTGCGGATTGCCATTTGTTCGATAAGGACGGCAACGCGCTGGAGCGCCGCGTCGATCTATCGGACATCGATATCAGCCTCATGACGGCGGCACCCAACTGACTAGGCCGCTACCAAATGCGTCCTCTGGCGGCGACCGGAAAGATGTGGGTGACGACACCATCCCGGTGAAACACCATTTCATCGAACAGGTTCGAGACCACGCAGGTGTGGTTGGGAATGATACGAACCACCTCGCCAACAGCCGGTTTCGTTGCACAGGAACTGACATCGACATGAGCGTGCTCTTCGGAGAGCGCCCTGATGCAGGCGTCGGGATACTCGACGATTAACCCGTGATCTGAAAATCCCATCAAATCGGAGGTCAGAGTCTTCGAACCGGCATCCAGGATGGCTCGATCCCCAGTCGGCCGCGAAACCACGGTCGCCAGGATATGCATGGCGCATTGCTGCAATGTACAATGGCCGGCCCGCATCATCGCACGGTCGTTGTAAATGTACGTACCCGCCCTATGTTCCGTCGCCGACGGGACCAGATGCGCATTGAACAGGCTGGGCGTTCCGCCGTTTGACAGCACCGGACAATCGAGACCCTCGCTGGCAAGAAGAGCCTTGGTCGCCAAAAAGAACTGCTCGACCTCAGGTTCGGTATTGGCCTTGGGATAGGTCAGCAACCCGCCGAAATGCAGGCCCGACGCTGAAGCAATGGCCAGCGCCAGACTTACCGCCGCTTGGGGGGATTGAACGCCACAACGGCCGCCCCCCGTATCGCATTCGACCTGAACGTTCAGCGGTCGCTCTGCGGACATTGCCCCCGCCAGGCCTTCGATCGTTTGGATGTTGTCGGCGACGACGGTGAGGCGAACGCGTTCATTAAGCGCGCGCAAGGCAGAGAGCTTTTCAGCACCGAGAATGTTGAAGGTGATCAGAATGTCGTCAAAGCCGGCATCGGCAAAAATCTCCGCCTCGGAGATTTTCTGACAATTGATTCCATTGGCGCCCGCGGCGAGTTGCTGGTCGCCAAGTTGCGGAATTTTGTGAGTTTTGACGTGCGGGCGGAACGCGATGCCGTGCCCGTCCATATAGGATTGTACCCTCGCGATATTCGCCGCCATTACAGCTTCATCGACGATGGGCTGCGGCGTAGAGAGCTGCAAGACAGGTTGGCCGACACGCGTCATCATTCCGCACCGTCGTTGGCTTGCACAGGATTCTGACCAAGCCCGTGGGGGTCAGAAACGATAGGCCAAATGTCCCGCGGCGCCTTTCGGTAGGACGTTTTCGTGGGATCGTTCGGATAGGGGCTACCGGCCGAACAATAGATAATCCGACCGGCGATCTGGGAGAAAGAATTGTAGAAATGGTTGGTTGATTTGATCACCAAGATATCCCGTTTTTCCGGATCAATGCCGAGCACACTGAAAAGACTGGGATCGAAGCTCTGCGACCGCGTCGAATTAAGGATGACGTCGATGCCCCGGACCTTAATCCAAACACTGTCGCCCATTGGAACCCGGCTTTCGCCGAAACGCATTTCCGCGCCGGGAACAACCCGCTCGATGCTGACCGTCGCATCGATCGGATCGCCTGTCCCCGGCGCCGATTTGGCACCAAAGCGGAGAGCGATCTTCGCCCCCTGCCCCGCCGCCATACAGGCCCGTACCGCCACAGGGTCCCATATCGTGCCGACCGCGGTATTCGGCAGGTTCCGGCTTAACAGCTCCGACAGAATGATCGTCCCGTCGCCCGCCGTCCCACCGCCAGGATTGTCCCACATATCGGCAACCACGACCGGCTTTCTTGAGCTGGAAACCGCTTGATCCAATGCTTGGGCAACACCGACCTGGGGCATCATCAAGGTGCCCCGCAATGCGAACAGCTCCATGCCGATCTGTTTGGCCAACTGATCGCCCTTGTCCGACTGGCCATCGGTGACAACAACCACCTTTGTTCCCATCTCCGGCACGTCGCCAGCCATAAATCCATGGATTATGGATAGCGAAAGCACCTGTGGATCGGCCGCCTCAATCTTTGACAGTCGATCGACGAAACCGCGCATTGGCTCTTGCGAGGTTGGGAAGATATCGATCATTCGTGGATCAAAGACCGACATGACCGGGTTCACCCGCCCCTGGAGGCGTGCAACGGCGATGCGCCAGAGGTCTTCGGCCCTATCGACAAAGTCAACGTGCGGGAATTCCTTGAACGCGACAAAGAAGTCCGCCGCTTCTAACCGTTTGGTGGTTAGATGACTGTGCGGATCAAGTTCCGCGCATATCAACCGGTCCGAGCCAACGATTGACCGGATGTTAGCGAGAAGGTCGCCTTCGGGGTCATCATAACCATCGGCCACCATGGCACCGTGCAAACCCAGGACCACGCCATCGACGGGCATAGCGTCCCGCAACTGATCCAGGATCTCATCACGCAGTGTTTCGTAGGCATGCCGATTGACAAGGCCGGCGGGGTCCGCCCAGGCGCTGGTCCCTTCGATCAAGGTCCAGCCAAGTTCGCGCGTCACCCGGCGGCCAACTGTGATTGGGGCGGAACAGAGCGTCGGCGTTTCTGGATGCTGGCCCGGCGGCGCGTAAAGGGAGGCTTCGAACGCGCGCCGGTCGACATAGATTGGCGAAAACGTGTTCGTCTCAGTCGCGAGCACGGCGGAGAAAATGCGCACTAGTGTGAGCCCCGGTCTGGCGATGGCGGCCCTAAGGCGCTAGGCCGTCGCGCGCCTGGTAGGGCATGTACCCATTGAATCCGGAGATCTTCCAACGTTCCCCTTCTCGACGGCAAAAATAGAGCGTCTGCCAGTTCATGACATCGAACCCTCCATCCCGGCGCCGAATTCCCCCATTAAATTTCTTGTGCGCGAGTGCCAGACCGCCAGATATGTCGACCTGACTCAAATCTGTCGTTTTGAAGATCGCCGTTCGCGGGTCTTCGGCAAACTCCTGCTGTGAAAAAAGCCGTGCCTGGCGCAGCCACTCATCACGGTAGGCGGCAAGGCTGGCAAAACTCAGCGACCAGTTATCCGGGTTAGTGTCCCGCCCGCAGTCGATGCCGATGAAACCGACATCGACGAAATCCCCCTCGACCATCGACCAATCGGCCGCAAGAAACGCGTCGATATCACGCGGCACCAACATCTCCCAAATGGCGCTACGGTCATCATCGTCGAACGGACACGTAAAAGGATCACTCATTGAAATTTTTTACATGATCGTTGTTTTTCGTAGGCAAAATTCGGATTTTCACCTAAAAATGTCAATGCTGAAGGAAAATGATTTTCATAATTGTCGAGCGGAACGAAGGATGTCGATCAAGCGGTATGGAGCCGAAAAAGCGGGTGCTGGCGGTCAATCGCTGCCATTTGCCCGCGCTGTGGAAGCCGATGGCTGGCTCTATGTCTCAGGACAGGTCGCCATGGAGAATGGCGAGATCGTCGACGGCAACATCGTTCAGCAGACACACCTGACCATCAAGAACATGCTCGCGATCTTGGAAGAGGCGGACTACGGGCTCGAGCATATCGTTCGGGTGGGCGTTTGGCTTGATGACCCCCGGGATTTCTGGTCGTTCAACGGAGTCTACAAAAGCTACTTCAGTGAACATCCGCCGGCTCGAGCCTGCGTGCAATCCCGCATGATGGTCGATTGCAAGGTCGAGATGGATTGCGTGGCCTATAAGGCCCAAAAGCCGTAGAGACCGTTTGGAGTCGTTGGTGGATATTCTGGCGACACTTCAGGACAACAGTCATTTTTTGAGCCGGTCCGAGTTGCGAATTGCGGAGATCGTTCTCAACCGACCTGACTTTGCGACCAATGCGTCCATCACGGAACTTGCAACCCAAGCCAAGGTATCGCCACCGACGGTCACTCGGTTTTGCCGCCGGTTGGGCTGCCAATCATACTCGGACTTCAAGGTACGCCTGGCTCAAACGGTGTTTGTCGGCACGCGGTATCTAAAGCCCGAAACGAAGGTCAGTTCGCCACGCGACATTGCGGAGAATATCGTCACCAAGGCGCAATCCGCTCTCTATTCCGTACATAACAGCCTCGATGTCGATCTGGTCGACCGGACAGCGGAGCTGATCGCCAAAGCAAAGATGGTCTATGCTTTTGGTTCGGGCGGCAATTCCGCGATGATTGCGCACGAGGTGCACAACCGCCTGTTCCGACTGGGACTGAGGGTGGCGACCAGCACCGATCACACCATGCAACTGATGCTCGCCGCGTCTTTCCAGACTGACGATATGGTCATCGTTTCGTCCTTTTCAGGACGGAACGCGGAACTGGTGCGGGCATTGGAAACGGCCCGCCTTTACAAGGCCAAGACCGTCGCACTGACGCGACCAAACACACCGGTGGCAAAGGCGGCAGAGATCCTACTGCCAGTCGACTTGCAGGAAGGCGTCAACATTCTGCGGCCGACCTCCAGCCGCTACGGCTTCCTGGTCGTCCTCGACATTTTGGCAAATCTCGTCGCGGTTCATCGCAAACGCCGCGCCATCGAACCGCTTCGCCGGATAAAGCATCAGTTGGTCACCCACCGCGATGAAGATGACAGCGAGGTCATGGGCGATTAGATGGCTGAGACAAAACGCTCGACCGCGATTGTCACCGGCGGTGGAGGCGACATCGGGCGGGCCATAGCCGCCCGGCTGGCACCTGATTTCGAGACACTCATCATTGTTGACCGGAACCTCGAAACCGCTGAAGAAAGCGCCGAGGAAATCGGCCTGACCGGCTCCAAACCCATCGCCCAACATTGCGACATTACGGATGCGGGTTCGGTCGCCGAATTGATGGCTCTGGCCGCCGAGTGCGGACCGATCGATCTGTTGGTCAACAACGCCGGCGGCGGTGTGCGAACCAGCCTTCAAGCGACGGCACCTGCGGACTGGGAAGGCGACATCGCGCTGAACCTGAATGGCGCCTTCAACTGCTTCTACGCGGCCGCCGAACATCTGAAGGCAAGCGCCGGGTCCGTTGTCAACATCGCGTCGGTCAACGGCCTGGCTGTATTCGGCCATCCTGCCTATAGCGCCGCCAAGGCGGGACTCATCCATTTCACGCGGTCGATCGCGGTCGAATATGGAAAGTTCGGTATTCGCGCCAACGCTGTTGCTCCGGGAACCGTGCGAACCCAAGCCTGGGAAGACCGGTTGGCCATCAATCCCAACGTCTTTGATGATGTCCTGCGTTGGTATCCGCTCAATCGTGTCGTTGAGACCAAGGATATCGCGAACGCCGTCGCCTTTCTTGCCGGTGAGCAAGCAAAATCGATCACGGGCATTTGCCTGCCGGTCGATTGCGGCCTGACCGCAGGTCAAACCGATCTTGCGTCCGCCTTTACCCAATCACCCCATTTTTGAGGTTTGTCAAACATTGACCGGAATCAAGACGCCCCTGCTTCGGCTTGAGCAGTCCTGGGAACAAACGCCGCACTTGGGCGGCAAGTTGTCGTTCGAGCTGATCAATCTGTCCGACCGCACCTACAAAGACTTTGCATTTGCTTATTCATCGCTCAGTCGCCTGACCGATGAGGCGGTTTGCGAGAACGTTACCCTTGCACGCAAATTCGGTCATTTTCACGAATACCTGCCGCCGGATGGGTTTGTATTGGAGCCGCAAAGCGTCTGGCGTTTTTCCGTCGATGGCATTGGCCGGCCGGCCAAGCATCTGACCGACGGAGCCCAAAGCCCCTATCTTGTGTTCGAAGACGGATCGACCGAGCAGATCATTGCGGGTGACCTGCTGCAACGGGGCCGCGCGAGCATGACGCCCGACCCGCGATTGCCCAAGGGGTATCTCGAAGCACCGTTGCACCTGACGCCGTGGCCAGCGGTCTGCGCGATTGCGGAAACACGCTGCTGCCCAGCCGCTCTCTTTGCGGACGAAGGGACCGACAACGATGCCAAAGCCGCCCTTCACGCCGTTGCGGCATTGCACGACAGACTGTTTCCGGAACTTCCCAGCCCCTTGGCCCTGACCAAGGTCGATGGGGGATTGCCGATTGAGTTTGTTCGCGACGGGTCGCTGTCCGGGGAGGCTTATAAGATCGAATTCGCCGTCGAAAAGGTCTTTGTGCGCTTCGGTGGCGCGGCCGGGCGGCACTATGCGCTCATTTCCCTTGCTCAACTCGTCTATGGCACCCGCGCCGATTTCAAGCGGTTTCGTTTTCCGCTGACGGGAACCATTGAGGATCGCCCGAGACACAGCTGGCGCGGCTGCCACCTTGACGTATCTCGCCAGTTCTTCCCATTACCCGACATCGCCAACCTGATCGACGTTCTGGCGTGGCACAAGTTCAACGTCTTTCATTGGCACCTGACCGATGACGAAGGGTGGCGGCTGGAGGTCGAAGCATACCCTGCACTGACCGAAGTCGGTGCCTGGCGTGGACCGCATGAGAAGTTACCATCGCTTCTTGGCTCAGGCGGCGTCCGGTATGGCGGGTTCTATAGTAAGGACGATGTAAGTCAGGTCATTGCCCATGCGGCCACCCTGCATGTGGACGTCCTGCCGGAGATCGACATTCCAGGACACTGTACGGCAGCCCTGCTATCCGTCCCTGAAATGACGGACGGCCAAGAAGCGCCAGACTGCTACCGTTCGGTTCAGGGGTTTCCCAACAACGCGCTCAACCCCGCTGTCCCCGAAACATATGAGTTTCTTGAAGCGGTGTTCGGCGAAGTCTCGGACCTGTTCCCACATCCGTACGTCCACATCGGCGGCGATGAAGTTGCGGCGCAATCCTGGATGGCCTCACCTCTTGCGCGGAAGCTGAAGCAGGAACAAGGACTGGAAAGCACGAACGCGCTGCAGTCCTATTTCATGCGCAAGATCCAGACGATGTTAGCCGGGTTGGGCAAGAAGATGGCCGGCTGGGATGAGGTTTCCTATGGCGGCGGCGTGGAACCCGACGGAACGTTGCTGATGGCCTGGCAAAGCCCTGAAGTGGGCAAGAAGCTCGCCCAAGTTGGGTATGACGTGGTGATGACGCCCGGTCAGGCCTACTACCTCGATATGGTCCAGTCAGATGAATGGCCTGAGCCGGGGGCCAGCTGGGCCGGAACGTCCTCGGTCGAGCACACCTACGGGTTTGATGCCGGCAAAGGTTTCGATGCGGAACTGGCCGATCGGCTTAAGGGAATTCAAGCGTGCATCTGGACGGAACACCTGCGCCGTCGCGGCCTGTTCCGGCGTTTGGTGTTTCCCAGGTTAAGTGCGATCGGCGAGTCGGCGTGGACACCCGCCAAGCAAAAGAACTGGCATCGCTTTTCGGCGTTGGCCCCGTTCACCCCGACGATGTAGCGCCGCGATGAGGATTGCCTACGGTGGCTTCCACACCGAATCCAGCACCTACAATCCGGTGTTGCTGACTGGGCGCGACTTTACGGTCAACCGCGGGCACGCGCTCGCAACGTCGGAGAGTTTTTTGTTTCTCCAGGACTTCGACGTTGAGTTTTGCCCGACGATGCATGCCCGAGCCTTGCCAGGCGGGCCAATCGATCGGTCGACTTACGATACCTTCAAGGCCGACTTTCTCGACCGGCTCGCTGCATGCGGATCACTCGACGGGCTGTATCTCGCGCTTCACGGCGCGGCGACGGTGGATGGGTTAGACGATGCGGAAGCAGATTTCGTTAGGGCCGCACGGTCCATTGTTGGTCCCGATTGCTTGATCTCGGCCAGTTACGATTTGCATGGCAACCTGTCCCAGCCGATCGTCGATGAGTTGGACATGTTTTCCGCCTATCGGACGGCACCGCACATCGATGTCGAACAGACGATGCGCCGGTCGGTCGAAATGCTGGTCGAGTCGCTTAGGACTGGAACCTGCCCACATGTGGTCTGGTGCCCCATCCCGGTGTTGCTGCCCGGCGAAAAAACCGCCACGACCGACGAGCCGGCAAGGTCGCTATATGCCCGGTTACCAGACGTTGACGACCGGGCGGGCATCTGGGACGCCTCGCTGCTGGTGGGCTATGTCTGGGCCGATCAAGCGCGGGCGACGGCCGCCGCAGTCGTCACCGGAACACAAGAAGATGCCATGGTCGCCGCGGCGTCCGAACTGGCCGAGGCCTATTGGGCAGCGCGGAGCGACTTTTGCTTTGGCGTCGAAACAGGGCCCTTGGATAGATGTCTGGATAGGGTGCGGCACATGGAAACGCAGCCCACCATTCTGGCGGATTCCGGTGACAATCCAACGGCTGGCGCCATAGGCGATAGGGCCGATGTGCTAGTCGCTCTTATTGAATCAGGCGCTCAAGGCGTGATTGTTGCCGGGATCACCGACGAGCCTGCCGTCGAACAGGCTTATCAGGCAGGTATCGGCCAGACAATCGTCGCCCAGATCGGGGCATCGGTGCACCCGGCCAGTGGTCCGCAGGTGAGGGTCAAGGCGGAGGTTTTGTTTCTGAGCGACGCCGAAATCGCCGGAGACCGAGAAGCCGTTTTGAAGATTGAAGGCATCCGGTTGGTCGTTTCGGCAAAGCGTCGACCCTACCATTACATCGCGGATTTTGAGCGGCTGAACCTGGACCCTAGAGACACGGCGGTTCTGGTTGTTAAGTCCGGCTACCTCTCGCCGGAATTGGCAGCCATCGCGAATCCACCGATCATGGCCCTGACAGAAGGGGCGGCCGACCAGCATGTTGAACGGCTAGCACGGCAAAACAAAGCGGCCCCGTCATTTCCCTTCGATCAGACCTTTGCCTGGTCCCCGCAGCCGCTGATTTCAAATCGTGCGCGACGACCGTAACAAAACCTACTCTTCAACCCCGCTAACGTTAACGGTGCATTTCATAGATTGCGTCCGTAAGTAGGAGGCACCCGGACAACGGGATTCGAGGTTGGAGAGTCATTTGCAGTTTTCCAATACAACGATGCCAGAGCTGCTGTTCGGACCGGGAAGCGTTGGCAAACTCGGGAAGCACGCCGCCAGCATCTCCAGGGACGGGACGGCGCTAATCGTCGCCGACCCATTTCTGATCGACAACGGCTCGGTTCTTGCCGTCGCAGAGTCGCTGGAACGTCAGGGCATTCAGCCGACTATCTTCGGCGACTTCTCCGGCGAGCCGTGTGAAAGGCATCTTCGCGCCGGCATCAGCACCGTTCGAGAGTGCGATGCCAGCCTTGTCGTCGGGTTCGGCGGCGGTTCGGCATTGGACATCGCCAAAGCGGTGGCGTGCACCGCCCGCGGCCAGCAAGATCCGTCATACTACGCTCTTGCATCGAACACGCTGCCAGAGGCGTCCTTGCCCTCCATCCTGGTTCCAACGACGGCCGGGACCGGGTCTGAGGCAAATGGAACGGCCATATTTTCGAATGGTAGCGGGCAGAAAGTCTGGCTTGCCGACCGTCGGGCAAAAGCAACATTGGCTATCCTGGATCCGGACCTGACACGGACGCTGCCGCCTCACCTAACCGCCTGGTGCGGAATGGATGCGTTTGTTCATGCGTTTGAGGCGGCCACAAGCCGGCGCAGCAATGCCGGTGGTCAGCTATTTGCCCACAAAGCCCTCACGCTGATTGCCGGTTCCCTGCCGCGCGCCGTTAACGAACCCGACGACCTAGACGCGCGGGCTGAGATGCTGCTGGGCTCCTTCTATGCCGGGTTCGCCATAGAGAATTGCGGTACGACGATCGCCCATAACATCAGCCATGCCCTCGCCCGCTTCGCCCCCATCCATCATGGTCATGCGACCGCTCTGGCCTTTGAAGCTTCGCTTGATTGGCTCGTTGCAGACAAAGGGGGACACCTTGATCAGGTCGTCGATGTTTTGGGTCTGTCCGATCCGAAAGACCTAAGCGGGTTTGTCAACCGAATGGCAGACCGGGTTGGTATTGAGCGACGCCTTCCTGCCCCATTTGCGAATGTCTGCGTCGACGATCTGGCCGCTGAGATGCTGGCCGATGAGCACAAACCGATGCGGGAAGCCACCGCAAAGGACGTAACGGAAGAAGCCGCACACCACTTGGCTGCACGCGTCTTGTCATTGGCTGTAGCAGAACAGCGTTAGCCTTCAGCGATCCAGTGACGCGGCGCAAACTGGAAAATGCGCCTGCTCCCAGCTATCAAGAGCCAGCATTTGAAGACACACGCAGGCGAGGCTCAGTCGTGGGTAATCAGGTCAAACGCTGGCTCGAGAGCTTGGGTCTGGGCCAGTATGCCGAGGCGTTTGCCGCCAACGATGTGGATCTGCGTGCACTGATCCATCTGACTGATGACGACCTTAAGGATCTCGGCTTATCGCTGGGCCACCGCCGTATTGTGCTGGCCGCGATAAACGATCTTCGCCAGGACGAACAATCCGGTACCGTTGCCGCCAATCATTCAGAAGCGCCATCCGCTCAGCCCGAACACCGTCAGCTTACGGTGATGTTCTGCGATCTGGTCGGTTTTACGGAACTGGCCCACGCGCTGGACCCCGAGGAAATGCGCGATCTTGTCCAACAGTATCAAAGAATCGTCACGGGCGCGGTTCGCCGCTTTGACGGTTATGTCGCCAAGTTCCTCGGCGATGGAGTCCTTGGCTATTTCGGTTGGCCGCAAGCCCATGAAGACGAGGCCGACCGCGCGGTTCGGGCCGGCCTGTGCATCGTCGATGAAATCGCGGAACGCAATGCGTCGCTGGCAAGGCGGCTGGAAATCCGAATCGGCATCGAAACCGGCCATGTCGTGGTCGGCGATCTTGTCGGCGAAGGGGTGTCGGATACGGAAGCGGTGATCGGTGAGACGCCGAATCTCGCGGCCCGCCTACAGGGAATTGCGCAAGCCGGACAGGTTATCGTCGGCGAAACGACCCGATCGCTGCTAAGCCGAATGTTCGAACTGCAAGATCTCGGCCCGCAAACGTTGAAGGGGTTTCCCGAACCGGTTCAAGCCTGGCAAGTCCTGCATGAAATCGACGTGGAGAGCCGTTTCATGGCCTCCCGTGGCGGCGTGTTGACCACACGGGTCGGACGGGAGCACGAGCTAGGTTTGCTTTTGGAACGCTGGCAGGTCGCATCGGCCGGCGATGGTCAGGTCGTTCTGCTTTCCGGTGAGGCAGGGATCGGAAAGTCTCGCATCGTCCAGGAATTGCGTGGCGAGATCGGGACGACGCCGCACAAAAGCTACACGTTCCAATGTTCTCCGCACCGCACGAACAGCGCCTTTTTTCCTGTCATTCAACACTTGCGTCAGGCAGCTGGAATCGCAAGTGAGGACCCTCCGTCCGTCAAGTTAGACAAGCTGGAGGCATTGCTCAGGGCCGAAGGTGACTCGGTTAACGCCGTAGCGCCGGTTTTTGCCGCCATTTTGTCCCTGCCCGGCGAAGACCGATATGGACCGCTGGATATGTCGCCACAGCAGTTGCGCAGCAAGGCGATCGAAATGCTGATCCGTCAAATCGTCCGTGCCAGCCGCAACCGGACTGTTTTCTGCGTTGTTGAAGATGCCCATTGGATCGATCCGTCGATGACGGAGCTGGTCGGAGAGCTGGTCGCGGCGATTTCGGATTGCGCGACGTGCCTGGTCATCACCTATCGCCCAGGCTTCGACCCGCCATGGCCCGACTACCCCTATTCAAGTTCGGTAACGCTCAGCCGTCTGGGGCAACATCAGGCAGCGAAAATCGTTCAGTCTGTTGCGGGGACGGATCTCATGTCCGCCTTGGTCGATCAAATTGTCGAGCGGTCGGACGGTGTTCCGCTCTATGCCGAGGAGTTAACAAAGTCCGTGCTGGAAAGCGTGTCGGCGCGAACAGGCGGCTCATTTGACCATGTTATTCCGCAAACTTTGGAATCATCGTTGATATCCCGGCTGGATCGGCTGACGGACGCCAAGGACATCGCCCAGGTGGGCGCCGTGATCGGGCGCGAGTTTTCACACGAGATGATCATCGCGGTACTGGAAGAAGACAGCCCAGCGGTGATCGAAAAACTGGACCGGCTGGTCAAGTCTGGGCTGGTCGTTCGGCGCGGAGCGCCACCCTCCGCGATCTACACATTCAAACACTCACTGGTTCAGGATGCCGCCTATTCCACCATTTTGCGGTCCCGACGCCGGCGCCTGCACGAACGCATCGTGGAGGTCATGGAAGAACAGCTTGGTGATCACGTGAACGAGCGCGTCGACACGCTGGCGTACCACACCTATGCGGGCAAGATATGGGACAAAGCGTTCACCTACCTTTGGGCATCCGGGACACGGGCGATGCAGCGGTCAGCCCTGCATGAGGCCGCCGCTCAGTTTGAACACGCTCTGGATGCCGCCACGAAGCTGCCCAAGACCACCGCGAGCCAATTGAAGACTATTGATGTCAAGTTTGAGCTTAGGAACGCGCTATGGGCGTTGGGCCGGTTCGAGGACATCCTGACGCATCTTCGGGAAGCCGAAAAAATCGCGGCCGAGTTGATGGATCCTGTCAGAGCCGGCTGGATATCCGTCTTCAAGAGTGCCAGCAACTGGCAACTTGGCCGATCGAAGGCGGCCATTGAGGCGGCCGATGCGGCCCTTTGCACAGGCGAAGAAAGTGAGAACCTATCCTTGTGCGTTGCCGCGAACTTCTATCTGGGCTGTGCCTATGTCACGACCGGCAATTGCCGGCGGGCGGAAGAATTGTTCGGGGCCGTTACGGACGCCCTAACCGGGGAGTTGCGGCGAGAGCAATGCGGGTTGCCCTTTGCCCCCGCCGTCATCGCCCGATCCTGGATCATCTGGGCACTGGCGGAACGAGGCCAGTTCATTCAAGGTCAGAAATTGTCCGAAGAAGGCATTGATCTTGCAATGGAATTGCAGCACCCCTTCAACCTTGCACATATCTACTACGACGTCGGCTGCTTCTACGAAGCCAAAGGCGACATCAAGCAGGCCGTGGCGGCCCACGAGAAAGCGTACGGCTTCGTGACGGGGTGGGGATTGACCTATTTGTCCCCCTTTATCATGGGCTTTCTGGGGCACTCCTACGCCCTGGCGGGACGCCATGACGAAAGCCTGTCTTTTCTGGATCGGGCGCAGGCGGCCTATGAGAAAATCGGCCTGGGTCTCTTCCGTTCGCTGATCGGCATCCACCGTGGCGAAGCCTATTTCCTGGCAGGCAGAGCCGGTCAGGCCCAAGAGTTAACCGCAGAAGCCCTCGACCTTGCCCGCAGCCGAGGCGAACAAGGCCATCAGGCCCATGGGTTGCGGGTGCTTGGCACGATTGCGGCAAAAGCTGACAAACCTGACCTGGAGGCAGCGGAGCGATACTTCAATCAGGCGATCGCTTTGGCCAACACCCACCGCATGCGGCCGCTGGTTGCGCAGTGCCACGTTTGTCTTGGTGACCTTCTAAGCGATGTCAGAGGCCGCCGCGAGGAGGGCGAGGAACATATTCAGACAGGCCTGGACATGGCCCGCGACATGGGCCTGCACATCCTGCCCCACATATACGCCGCCGAGGGATAGGCCCGCTATTCGACCGTGACGGTGATCACGTCAGAAACGATTGGCGGGTTGTGCGGAATATGATCCTTGTCGCCTAGAACCATCTGCAACGTGTGCGTTCCTGGTGCCAGATCGATCGAGACTTCCGTTTGCCCGCCACCGAAATGGATGTGGTTGTCATCCGCGGGAATGTTGTAGTCAGCCTCGTCAGCACCGTCCGCGCCCTCACCAAAGGGCGGCCGATTGACGAACAAATGGTGATGCCCGGTGTTTTCCTTTTCGGTCCCGGCGGGCGCGACCCCCATGCCGGACAGGCCAAAGACGACCTTCACCGGACTGGAGACCGTCGCTCCATCTTCAAGATTGACGAAGTAAACGGACGCCCCGTCAGGCGCCGGCGTCTCACCCGCTAGCGACATTGCGGCCGGAACAAAGGCCAGGAAGGCGGCCGTGGCTAGAAGATTTCTCATCGGTGCGTTTCCCCCTCTTTGCTGTGCTCCGATTAGACACAAAACACGTGGGAAGCCCATACCGAGCTTTCAGATCACTGTGGAGTCACCATCACTTGGCCTTTTCGTGATCAGGTTCAGGCGAAAGCCTGCAAGCCAGTAATGGCCCGGCCGAGGATCAGGGCATGGACGTCATGGGTCCCTTCGTAGGTGTTTACCGTCTCCAAGTTACAGAGATGGCGCATGACGTGATACTCCTCCTGGATACCATTACCGCCATGCATGTCTCGCGCCGTGCGGGCGATTTCCAGCGCCTTCCCGCAATTGTTGCGCTTGATCAAGCTGATCGCCTCGGGAGCGAGGTCGCCCTCCTCCATCAACCGGCCGGCCCGCAGCGAGGCGTTCAGGCCTAATGAGATCTCGGTCGCCATGTCGGCCAGTTTCTTCTGAACGAGCTGGGTTGCCGCCAGGGGGCGGTTGAACTGCTTCCGCTCCAGCGCGTAGTCCCGCGCCCGGTGCATGCAATCCTCTGCGGCCCCCATGACCCCCCAGGTGATTCCATACCGGGCACGGTTCAGGCAGCCAAACGGACCCTTCAGACCCTCGACATTCGGCAAAAGGTTTTCCTCCGGCACGAAAACGTCCTCCATGACGACCTCGCCGGTGATGGAGGTCCGCAGGCTCAGCTTGCCACCGATCTTCGGGGCCGAGAGGCCGTCCATGCCTTTTTCCAGGATGAAACCGCGGATACGCCCGTCATGGGCAGCCGACTTGGCCCAGACAACGAAAACGTCGGCAATGGGCGAGTTCGAGATCCAGGTCTTTGAGCCGGTTAGAAGGTAACCACCGTTCGTTTTTTCGGCCCGCGTTTTCATGCCGCCGGGGTCCGAGCCGGCATCGGGCTCGGTCAGGCCAAAACACCCGACAAACTCACCCGTGGCGAGCTTGGGCAGGTACTTCATCCGCTGATCTTCGGACCCGTAAGCGTAGATCGGGTACATCACCAGTGAGGATTGGACCGACATCATCGACCGGTAGCCGCTGTCCACACGCTCGATCTCGCGGGCGACGAGACCGTAAGCGACATAGCTGGCTTCGACACCGCCATAGGCTTCAGGTGTCGTGCAGCCAAGCAGCCCCAGCTCGCCCATTTCGCTGAAGATCTCGCGATCCATCCGCTCTTCTGCGTAGGCCGCAAGCACGCGTGGCATCAGTTTGTCTTGCGCGTAGGCATGTGCCGTTTCTTTGATCAGCCGCTCTTCTTCGGTCAGATCGCTGTCCAACAGAAGCGGATCCTGCCAAACGAAGCGGCCGAGTTCGGGCCTGGATTTCGGGGCAAGGCCTGCCAACGGATGCGCGGCGCCATCCATGTTTCGTCTCCTATAACGGTATGGCCTTTACATAGAGCATCGGGCCGGTTTGGGCACGCCAAGAAATGGCAACCGTCGTGGCACACCGATTGCTTAACGGGTGTGAACCTCACGTTAACGGCAGCCGATGACCACGCCTTTTCCCCTCGAACTGATCGCTTTGACCAAAAGCTACGGCGACACGCTCGCCGTAGACTGCCTGACACACAGCTTCGCCGCCGGCACCTATTCCTGCCTCCTAGGGCCATCTGGCTGCGGTAAGTCCTCGAGCTTGCGCATGATCGCCGGTCATGAGGCCGCGACCGATGGCGATATCATCCTAGGCGGTTCGAACATCACGGCCCTTGCGCCAGCCAAGCGTGGCACGGCGATGATGTTCCAGAACTATGCCCTGTTCCCTCATTTGAGCGTCGCAGACAATGTGGCGTTCAGCCTGAAGATGCGCGGCGTTTCGAAGGCCGAACGTTTGTCCCGGGCCGGCAGCCTGCTGGAACTGGTCGACATGCAGGCCTATGCGGGCCGGCTGCCGGGGCAACTTTCCGGCGGTCAGCAACAGCGCGTCGCCCTAGCCCGCGCGTTGATCACCGAACCGTCCGTCCTGCTACTCGACGAGCCCTTATCGGCATTGGATCCGTTCCTGAGGCTGCGCATGCGCCAGGAACTCAAGCAGCTTCAGCGCGAGCTAGGCATTTCCTTCATTCATGTCACCCACTCGCAAGAAGAAGCCCTCGCGCTGGCCGATTCCATCATCGTGATGAATGGCGGTCGGATCGAACAGGCGGGAGCGCCCAGAGACGTGTTCAACGCGCCGGAAACGGAATTCGTCGCGCGCTTCATCGGCGGGCACAACGTCATCAGCGATCCATCTGGCCCCGTCGCCATCCGATCCGACCGGCTGTCGGTTTCTGCCTCAGATGCCTCCGCAAACAACGGATTGGCCGCCCAGGTGCGCCAGATCGAATATCTTGGTTCGCAGGTCAATCTGGCGCTGAGCGCCGAGGCAGGCGACGAGCTAACGGCCACCCTGCCCGACCAGACTTTCTTTGCCCGGCCGTACGACATCGGCGATCGCGTCTTTTTGAGCTGGAACGCCGAAGACGCCCACCGCCTGACGGCCCAATAGCCTTCCCACCCAAGCAACAGGAGTGATCTGCATGGAATCTGCAAGCAAGGGGAAATCGCGGGCGACGACCCGCCGGTCCGTTCTGAAAGGGACTGCTGCCGCCGCCACCGGTGCAGCCATCGGTTCGGGTGCCGTAACTGGCTTCCCGACCATCTGGGCGCAGAACATCAAGGATGTGACACTGCGCCAGTTCGGCACGGGGGTGTCGAACCTCAATGAGGTGGCCGAGAAGGTCAAAGAGGATCTCGGCTTCACGCTGGAGATGACGGCGCTCGATTCCGACAGCGTCACCCAGCGGGCCGCAACGCAGCCGAATTCCTTCGACATTGCCGATATCGAATACTGGATCTGCAAGAAGGTCTGGCCTGCCGGCAACCTGCAGGCCATGGACGTCTCTAAAATCGCCAACTACGACAAGATCGTCGGCATTTTCAAAAACGGTAAGCTGACGCCGGAATCGACCATCGCCCAGGGAACGGCACCGCACACGGTTGGTTTTGTCGAAGGGCCGGACAGCACGACCTTCGCGAGCGAAGAGTCTGGCTGGATGACCCTGATCCCAACGATCTACAATGCCGACACGCTGGGCATTCGGCCAGATCTGATCGGCCGGCCCATCGAGACCTGGTCCGAGCTGCTGAACCCGGAATTCAACGGCAAAGCCTCAATCCTTGATATCTCCTCCATTGGCATCATGGATGCCGCCATGGTTTGCGAATCCATGGGTGAGATCACCTATGGCGATAAGGGGAACATGACCCGCGAAGAGATCGACAAGACGATGGAGATCTTCACTGCGGCGAAGAAGGAGGGTCAGTTCCGCGCCTTCTGGAAATCCTTCGACGAAAGCGTAAACCTGATGGCCTCCGGCGAGGTGGTGATCCAATCCATGTGGTCGCCCGCCATCACCGCCGTCCGGTCCAAGGGCATCCCCTGCATCTATCAGCCGCTCAAGGAAGGCTACAGGTCCTGGGGTGGCGGCATCGGCCTGTCCAAGAACCTGACCGGATTGGAGCTGGATGCGGCCTACGAATACATCAACTGGTACCTATCCGGTTGGGTCGGCGGCTTCCTGATGCGCCAGGGCTACTATTCAGCCGTGCCCGAGACGTCCAAGGCGTTCATGTCCGAGGATGAATGGGCCTTCTGGTTCGAGGGCAAGGAGGCCACCGGCGACATCGTCAACCCGTTCGGCGATGTAATGGAGAAAGCCGGTGCAGTGCGCGATGGCGGTTCCTTCTACGATCGGATGGGAAGCGTTGCCTGTTGGAATGCGGTCATGGACGAAAACCAGTACATGGTCCGCAAATGGAACGAGTTCATCGCAGCCTAATGACCGCTATCAACTCACCCGGTGCCGATGGCACCGGGTGGGAAAACTCGCAGGCGGCAACGGCCGCCAAATCGAAAACCGCCCAACCAGAGCCTTCCTTGGCGAGCTGGCTGTTAGTTAGCCCGCTAGCTCTGCTCATGGCGTTTTTCGTCGTCCTGCCGATTCTGACCATCATCATGGTTAGTTTTTGGAACTACAACGAGTTCACCTTCTTTCCGGCCTTCGTATTCGACAACTATGCCTACCTCCTGACATCCAAAGTTACGCTGGCGACCTATCTGAAGACCTTTCAGTTCGTTGCGCTTACCTGGATCTTTTGCACGTTGATCGGCTTCACCGTTGCCTACTTCCTAGCCTTTCACGTGCGCAGCCTGGGCATGCAGGTGACGCTCTTTCTCATCTGCACCATCCCGTTCTGGACCTCGAACATCATCCGGATGATTTCGTGGATTCCCTTTTTGGGGCGCAATGGTCTGGCGAATTCCGCGTTGATGTCCCTTGGCATTGTGGACGAACCGGTGGAATGGCTTCTGTTTTCCGACTTCGCCGTCGTCCTGGCCTTTGTCCATCTCTATGTCCTGTTCATCGTGGTACCGGTGTTCAACACCATGATGCGGATCGACAAATCTTTGATCGAGGCAGCGCGGGATGCCGGGGCCAGCGGGTTTCAGATCCTGACCAACGTGATCATCCCCCTTTCGAAACCGGGCCTGATGATCGGCTCGATCTTCGTCGTAACCCTGGTGATGGGCGATTTCATCACCGTTCGTTTTATGTCGGGCGGACAGAGCGCATCGGTCGGGCGCGTGATCTCCAATGAGATTGGGCTGCTGCAATACCCAGCGGCGGCGGCAAGCGCGGTGGTCTTGCTGTGCACCGTGCTGATCATGATCGCCGTGATGATGCGCTTCGTCGACATCCGGAAGGAGCTGTAAGGTGGACCCTCGACCACGTGGCTTCTATGTGCTGGCAACCTTCTTCGGCCTGTTTGTCCTGTTCTTATACGGCCCTATCGTCACCATCGGGATCTTGTCGTTTCAGGGCCCGAGAGGCGGGCTGACCTTCCCGATGAACGGTGTGTCATTGCATTGGTTTTTCGACCTGTTCGAACAGCAAGCCGTCGGCGACATTTGGGGGTCGTTTCGCCGGTCCTTCGCCTTGGGTTTGATGGTGATGGTGGTCACCGTCATCCTGTCCGTCATGGCCGGGCTGGCCTACCGGCACCGATTTAAAGGATCGAGCTTTCTGTTCTATCTGGTGATCGCCAGCCTGATCATTCCGTCTATCCTTATCTCGCTGGGCATCGGGCTGATCTTCAACATTCTGGGTTGGGATGTGCACTGGTCGACATCGGGTTTCGGCGCGCAACTGACATGGACCCTGCCCTTTGGCCTGTTGATCATGTTCGCCGTCTTCAACCGCTTCGACAAATCCTATGAGGAGGCGGCGCGCGACCTTGGCGCCACCTCTTGGCAGACCATTCGTCATGTGGTCCTGCCGATCATCGCGCCGAGCCTGATCGGCGTGGCGCTGTTCGGGTTCACGCTGTCCTATGACGAGTTCGCCCGCACGCTGCTGACCTCGGGCTCACACAACACGCTGCCGCTGGAAATCTTCGGGATGACGACCAACGTCACCTCGCCGGTTCTTTACGCGCTGGGCACCATGACCACCGTCTTCTCGTTTTTGACGATTTCCACCTTTGTTGTGATCGCGCTGGTCGTCCGGCGACGTCGATTGCGTCAGGGCTCAGATGCCGGTCAAGGAATGGTCTGACCGGTGCGGATCCTGGTCATCAATCCCAATACGACCGCAAGAATGACGGAGGAGATTGGGCAAGCGGCGCGGATGGCTGCCAGTCCTGGTACCGAGATCGTGGCGCTCAATCCTGACGACGGTCCCCCTGCTATCCAGGGACCTGAAGATGGCGATGCCGCCTTGCCCGGCTTGTTTTCCCTCTTCGAGCGCGAGATGGCGCAACCCAGCGCGTATGACGCAGCCATAATCGCCTGTTTCGATGACACCGGTCTTTGGGATTTGAAACAGCGCTCGCCAGTCCCCGTGTTGGGGATTGGCGAGGCTGCCTTTCATGTGGCCCTCTTGTCGGGGCAGCGATTTTCCGTCGTGACGACCCTGGCCGTATCGGTGCCGGTCATCGAGGAGAACATCGACCGCTACGGGTTTTCGGCCCGCTGCGCCCGCGTTCGCGCCTCGGGCGTTCCTGTGTTGGACATTGAGGAGGAAGGGTCCGCATCGGGTGACCGCATCGCGGATGAGATTGGCGAGGCCATCAAGACGGACGGCTGCGACACTGTCGTTCTGGGTTGCGCCGGCATGGCTCATTTGGCTGCCGCGATGACGGCGAAGTACGGCATCCCGGTCATTGACGGGGTGGTGAGCGCGGTGTCCCTGTGCGAGGCTCTCCACTCAGCAATGCCACCACATACGAACGGATGACGATGTTGGATATCCGGACTGCCACCGAAGCGGAGTTCGCCGTTGCGGTAGGTTGGGCCGCGTCAGAAGGCTGGAACCCCGGTCTCGACGATCTGAGCGCTTTCTTTGCGGCAGACCCCGGTGGCTTCTTGATGGGCTACGTCGATGACCAACCCACCGCCGCGATTTCGGTTGTCCAGTATGGGCAGTCTTTCGGATTTCTCGGGTTCTACATCGTTCATCCTGACCATCGGGGCCAGGGACATGGCATCGCGCTGTGGGACAAGGGAATGGAACGGCTGGCCGGCCGAACGGTTGGATTGGATGGGGTGGTAGCCCAGCAAGACAACTATCGGAAAAGCGGTTTTGCGTTTGCGGGTCAAAATATCCGGTTTGCGGGTAGCGCCCCGTCATCCGAACTCGAAACCAAGGGCGGCACGGTTCGTCGGATTGAAACATCCGATATGCCCCAAATCGTTGATTACGATCGCCCCTTTTTTGCGGACGACCGCAGCGCATTCCTGAAGCGATGGATCGACCCGGCGGGAGCGGCGCAACGCACTTGCATGATCGCGGAACGGGATGGGGCGATTATCGGGTATGGCGTCGTGCGAACGTGCCTAAGGGGCAGCAAGGTCGGCCCTTTGTTCGCGGACAGTCTCGACATAGCCCGTAGCCTGTTCCATTCACTGGCCAACACCCTGACACAGGGCGCTGAGATCGTTCTTGATGTCCCCGCCGACAATGCGGAAGCGGTTGCCTTGGCAGAGGGCTATGGGTTGGAAGCGGTTTTCGAAACGGCCCGCATGTATCGCGGGACCCAGCCAGAACTGCCGCTAAACCGCACGTTCGGAATCACGACGTTCGAGCTGGGATAGCAATCGCAACGGCCGGCGCCGTTCCCAAAACTGAAACAAACAGTTCATCCAGCTGTTTTGATTCTCTGATCCAACGATGGCGGCCTGCATTCCTGACTCGGGCCAATAATCGTTGAGAGAGGACGTATCAACATGGCAATCCGGACAACCATCGGCGCCACGGTCGCCACGGCCATTTTGGCCGGCATCGCCGCGCCGGCTTTTGCTGAAGACGTAACGATCAGTTTGTGGTCGCGGGCCGACCGTTCGGGCCCCCTGCGCGCCGGCAACATCATTCAAGCTGCCGAAACCCTGAACGGCATGCTGACGTCGGCTGGCAGCGACATCAACGTCGTCGTCGAACTGATTGAAACCAATGCCGACGGCTTCGACGCCGACGCCCTGGACCTGCTGAAAGCTCACTCGGTTGGTGAAACGCCCGACATTGCCGTTGCCGCCCATGAGTGGATCGGCTCCTTCGCCGAAGCCGGCATGGTGGCCAATCTCGACGAGCACGTCGCCTCCAACCCGGTCATGTACGGCGATATGATCCCGCAGCTTTGGGAGTCGGTGAAGTACAAGGGCAGCATCTTCGGCATCCCGCAAGATTCCGAAATCCGCATGTTCTTCCTGAACAACGACATGATGCGCGCCGCCGGCAAGTCTGAAGAGTTTATCGCCGGACTGCCCGCCGCCGTGGATGCCGGTGAGTTCACGATGGACGATCTGTGCGATCTAGCCGCCGAGGTGAAGAATTCCGGTGCGTCCGAATACGGCATCGTTCACCGCCCGAATGTCGGGCCTGACTTCCAGATGGCCATGGCCTCGTTCGGCATCGACCTCTACAACGAGGAAGAAGCCAAGCTGCAGATCACCAAGTCGGGTCTGGAGCGTTACTACACCTGGCTGGCTTCCTGCGTCGAAAAGGGCGCCATCCCGGCCGACATGACCACCTGGAATTGGGACAGCGTGCACGCTGCCTTCCGTGGCGAACAGGCGGTCTCAAAGTTCCACGGCATCTGGAACCTGGGCGCACAGCTCGAAGCCTTCGGCATGTCTGCCACGGATGAAGAGGCTTATTTCGACAAGATCACCTGGATCAACGCGCCGGCTGGTGAAAAAGGCGGAACGCCGTCCAACCTGTCGCACCCGATCGTCTATGTTGTCGGTGAGACCGAGAACAAGGCCCTAGCCGCCACGCTGGTCGCCCTGGCGTCCCAGCATGTGCCGAACACGGCTCATGCCGTGACCACCAACCACACCCCGATCAACTATGGTCAGGCCGCCATGCCCGACTTCGTTGAAAAGGGTTGGGGTCTGGTCGCTGGTGTGCCGCTGCTGCAGTACGCCGAGTTCATGCCGAACCATTCCAAGATCGGTCAGTACAACGCCATCACCTTCCAGGGCGTTCAGGCTGTCGAGACCGGCGAGATGAGCCCGGCGGAGGCAGTTGAGTTGGTCATTGAGGAGCTCGAGACCGAGCTGGGTGACGACGTCATCATCCTCGACTAGGTCTGGAATTTGAGCGGGTCGCCGTCCGGTCGGGCGGCGGCTCCTCGATTCCTTGATTTCCCATGGCAGTTTCCGCTCGTAACCGACAGATTTCGAACGCCGCGATCTTCCTTGGACCGGCCACCTTGTTGCTGGTTGGCATTGTCCTGTTTCCGATCGCCGTCGACGTCGTCGTGGCCTTCTCGAACATGGCCCAGACCATCCGCACGGATGGGTTCAGCCTCGAACAGTTCGGCAAAATCTTCAGACCGAATGAGGAAGCCCTGCTCGGGTTCGAGTTGCGGGGCGCCTTCTATCGGGCGATGGCCCTGACGGCCATCTTCGTCTTCTTCACCCTGACGATCTTCAACGTTTCCTTTGCCCTGATCCTGGCGCTGACCACGACCGCCCTGCCCCAGCGAGTCGGCGCATTCTTCCGCGCCATCTGGCTGCTGCCGCGCATGAGCCCGTCGGTCGTCTACGGGTTGCTTTGGCTGTGGACCATCGATCCGACCGAACGCGGCTTGTTGAACCAGATCGTCGTGCGCGGCTTGGGCGGTGAGCCGATCAACATGGTGCTGAATCACCCAATGATGGTGATCGTGATCGCCAACGGGTTTATCGGCGCCTCGCTCGGCATGGTGATCCTAACCAGCGCCATTCGCTCGATCCCCGAGCACTTGTTCTATGCCGCGCGCGCAGATGGGGCGGGACCGATGTCCATCGTCCGCCATGTGGTGCTGCCGGCGCTTCGCTGGCCGCTGTCCTACATCACAATCTTTCAGACGCTCGCGCTGCTGGTCAGCTTTGAATACATCTTTCTGATCATGGGGCCGTCCCGCTCGACCATGACCCTGGCGATGCTGGCTTACACCAAGTCACTGGCTCCCGGCATCGGTGCCGGGCAGTACGCCTATGGCGCCGCGATCACAATGATCCTGATCGTCATCGGCGTCGTCATCTCCCTGTTGCTCTGGCGGATCACCAACATGCGCAAGCTGTTGATGCCCGCGAAGATTGAAGTCCAATGACGACCCGAGCAGTCCCCGTATCCACCGGCCAACCGGCCGAGGCGACTCAGGATTGGCAGAAGCTGGCCTCGCAGGCCCGGATCGGCCGATATGTGCGAAACGGTCTGCTGATCGCCTTCCTGACCCTCGTCTCGCTGCCGGTCATGCTGCCCTATTTCTGGATGGTCGTGATCTCGTTCTCCGCCCGCACCGGGGGCGTTGAGTCAGCGGTACTCTGGCGATCTCTATCGATCATCGTGCCGGCGGTGATCGCCTTCTCGATTGCGTTCACCATCTTCCGCAAAACCGGCCAGCGCTGGGTTGCCGCGGTAGTGATCGGCCTACCATCGGCACTTACACTGTGGTTGCTGGTCGGCGCCGACCTGCATTTGGACAATTACCGGTTTCTGGTGAACCCAAACGTGGTCGAGGACCTGCGTGGTGCGGCCACTGCCGGCGGGCAATTCCCCTGGGTCTGGACCGCGTTTTTCAATTCGCTGTTCGTTGCCAGCGTCTCCACCGTCGCCAAGGTCACCGTCGCGACCCTGGCCGGTTACTACCTGTCCCGCTTTTCCTTCAGCGGCCGGTCGACCTATTTGCAGTCGCTGCTCGTCATCGAAGCCTTCCCAGCGATGATCCTGGTCATTCCGATCTTCATCGTCATCTACTGGATCGGCCTGCTCAACACGCTGTGGGGTCCGATCCTGGTACTCTCCGCGTTGGAACTGCCCTTCTACATCTTTGTCATGAAAGGATTTTTCGACGCGGTGCCGTGGGACATCGAAATGTCCGCCATGACCGACGGTGCCAGTCGGCGGGAAGCCTTCTGGCATGTCGTGCTACCGCAAGTGCGGGCCGGGATGATCGCGATCGGGATCTTCGCCTTCATCAAGGGCTGGGAGGAATATGTCTTCGTCACCACCCTGCGGACGGGCAACTCCTACTGGGTGATGTCGAGCTACCTTTACTACATCGCCGAGGATGTGATGGGCGTGGATTACGGCATGGTGGCGGCCGTGTCCGTCTTCTACGTGATCCCCAGCCTGATCCTTTATCTGTTCTGCCAGAAGTATCTCACGCAAATGACCTTGGGAGGCGTTAAGGGCTGATGGCGCGCGTCGAACTAAAAAACCTGACAAAAGATTGGGCCACCGCCGTCGCGGTCGACGGCATCGATCTGACACTGGAGGAAGGCGAGTTTGCCGCCATTCTCGGCCCATCGGGCTGCGGCAAGTCGACCACCTTGTTCATGCTGGCGGGGATCTATGCACCAACCGCCGGGGATATCCTGTTCGACGGCGCGCGGGTGAACGATGTCGAAGCGCGTGACCGCAATGTCGGGATCGTCTTCCAGTCCTATGCGCTTTACCCGAATATGACCGTTCTGCAGAACATTCTGTTCCCGCTGCGGTTCAAGAACGTCGACAGTGCGGAGGCCAACCGACAGGCCAGGGAGATCGCAGATCTCGTGCAAATTGGCGAACTGCTCGAACGGCGGCCCAGTCAGCTTTCCGGCGGTCAGCAGCAGCGTGTTGCCTTGGCGAGGGCGTTGATAAAGAAACCAAACCTGCTGTTGCTGGACGAGCCGCTTTCGAACCTGGATGCCACGTTGCGACTGTCCATGCGGTCGGAAATTCGGCGCATTCAACGGGAACTTGGCGTGACGACCATCCTGGTCACCCATGACCAGATCGAAGCCACGACCATGGCCGACCGCATTATCTGTATGAACAAGGGCCGGATCGAACAGCAAGGCGCCCATGACCGCCTGTACGGTGAGCCAGACACGATCTTCGTGGCGTCGTTCTTGGGCTCACCGCCGATGAACTTGATCGACGGGGTCGGGCGCAACGGATCGATTCGAGCGGGCGATCTGGAATTTCGTCTGCAAGGCGGCGGCGCTGAAGGTGACGTTGTTTGCGGCATCCGACCCGAACTGATCAAAGGCGCAAACACGGGCATCCCCGCCGAAGTGATCGCCATCGAACCGATGGGGCGGGAAATTCTTTACAAGGCCGATACCCAGGCCGGCCCCCTGCACTTCCTGGACAGCTCTTCCGTCCCGCGCTGGCGCGAAGGCGACAAGCTGGCGCTGACCATGGATGTGGACGATACGCTCGTGTTCGACCGAACCAACGGCAACCGACTGCCGGGCGTGCATTTCCATGCCACGTGACGTGACCAACCACCGGCCCGCGACCACCCAAACCTCTGAATTTCTCGCGACGCCAAGCCTGGATTGGCGCGAAGCGGCGACGGCCGTGCAGGCAAATCGCGACTCTCACGACCGGCTGATGGCCCAGTCCGGCCTATTCGATAGCGTTCGCGTGTTCCAGGCGGGGCAAAGGCAGCAAGCCAGTAATGTCCTGCGGGTTGCGGCATGGAATTTGGAACGGTGTAAGAACGTCGAAGGGGCAGCCGCGCTGCTGAGCCAGGCAAAGGCTGACATCTGCCTTCTGTCCGAGATGGATCTCGGCATGGCAAGAGCAGGCAATCGCGACACAACAGCCGATTTGGCTGAAGCGCTGGGCATGAATCACGCTTTTGGCGTTGAGTTCATCGAGCTGGGATTGGGGGATCAACGCGAACAAGCCGACCATGTCGGCCAACAGAACAGCGCCGGTTTGCACGGGAACGCGGTGTTAACCGGCCTCCCCTCAGATCGAGCGGCAATCCTGCCGCTGGATGCCGGTGGGGCGTGGTTCAACGATGCAGGCGGCAATGATCAACGGCGGATCGGCGGCCGTATGGCCATTGCCCAACGTTTGGCACTGCCCCAGCCACTATGGGTTGTTGCCGTCCACTATGAGAGCCGGCGTGGCCCAGAGGACCGAGCCCAGGAGACACGCATCCTGCTCGACCACATCACCGCCTTGTGCGGTGACGATCGAGTGCTGATTGGCGGTGATTTCAATTGCAAGGAAGTCACGCTCAGCGGCCTGCGAGGAACTGACGTGCTTGAACGCCCAGGGTCCGCTGAGCCCATGTTCGACCTGTTTGCCGAAGCGGGTTTCGATTGGCGATCCTGCAATACCACGCAGGCCACAACCCGCAGCCATCCATGGACGCCGCCGGAAAAGTCGCCGCACAAGATCGACTGGTTTTTTGCCCGCGGGCTGACATGCCGAAATCCCGCCGTGGCAGAAGCGGTCGCGGCGGACGGCACAAACCTGTCAGACCATGAAGCCATTTTCATCGAGATCGCATTGTCGGCTTAATGCACTGTCTGCGGGGCCGACGCCCTGGCATTTGGCCAGCGACTTGCGCTAAGTCAGACAGGTTATTTCCAACAGATACGCTGAGCCGCGTCGCCATGACAGCCGAACAACATTTTGCCTCCGACAACAACGCAGGCACCTGCCCAGAAGCCATGCAGGCCGCGTTGGCCGCCGAAACGGAGGGACACGCCGCCTCCTATGGCGCTGACATCTGGACCCAGCGGGCTTGCGACAAGGTTCGGGAAGTCTTTGATACCGATTGCGAGGTGTTTTTCGTCTTCAACGGCTCGGCGGCGAATGGCCTGTCGGTAGCGACGATGTGCCAACCCTTCCATGGGTTGATCTGCCACGAGCACTCCCACGTCGCCACGAATGAGTGCAATGGGCCGAGCTTCCTTTCCGGCGGTACGGCGATGCTGACGACCCCGGGCGAAAACGGCAAGCTGCACCTACCGACGGTCGAGGCCATCGCGACCGAACCGGAGGATTTTCACCATCCGAAACCGACGGCCTTGTCCCTGACCCAGCCGACGGAAGTCGGCACGGTCTATTCGCTGGAGGAAGTTCAGGCAGTCGGCGCGCTGGCAAAGCGGTTGGGCCTGAATGTTCATATGGACGGCGCCCGATTCGCTAATGCCGTCGCCGCGCTGGACGTTCATCCCGGCGATATCACCTGGCGCGCCGGTGTTGATGTGTTGAGCTTTGGCGCAACCAAGAACGGGCTGCCGGTTGGCGAAGCGGTTGTGATTTTCAACAAGAAGTTCGCCGACGAATTTGGTTATCGCGCCAAACAGGCCGGTCAGGTTGCTTCCAAGATGCGGTTTATCTCAGCCGCCTGGATGGGCATGCTGGAAGATCATGTCTGGCTGAAGAATGCGCGCAATTCCAACGCGATGGCCCAACGTCTTGCCAGACATATTGAGCAAATCGGCGCTATCGATATCGTCTTCCCGCCGCAAGCGAACGCCGTCTTCGCCCGCATCCCTGACGCCGCGGTCAAGCGAGTCGGGTCAGCGGGCTGGCGCTTCTATACCGAGCTGGACGGGGTTAGCCGGCTGATGTGCGCGTGGGACACATCACCCGAGGTTGTTGACCGATTTGCCGCCGATTTGTCCGAAGCCTGCCGAGTCGCCGCATGACGCCTTACGGATGACGCGCAAGTCAGGTACTGTTGCGCGTTTTCTGTTCAAAGTATGCTCATGTGAAGACTCAGTAGGAGGAGGTGTCGGTGTCCGACCGGCTGTACGATATCGCCATTGTCGGCGGTGGCATTAACGGCTGCGGCATTGCCCGCGATGCGGCGGGGCGCGGACATTCGGTTTTTCTGTGCGAACAGGGCGATCTCGCTGGCGCCACTTCCTCGGCCTCGACCAAGCTGATCCATGGCGGGCTGCGGTATCTCGAGTACTATGAGTTTCGCCTGGTGCGCGAGGCGCTGATCGAGCGCGAGGTTCTGCTGCGCGCAGCCCCGCACATCATCTGGCCGATGCGGTTCGTGCTGCCCCACCATTCAGGCCTGCGCCCGGCCTGGCTGCTGCGGCTGGGGCTGTTCCTGTACGACCATATTGGCGGGCGCAGATTGCTGCCCGGCACCAAGGTGGTCGATCTTGCCAACGGACCTTTAGGCAAGGGGCTGAAGCCCTTGTTCAAGAAGGGTTTCGAGTATTCAGACTGCTGGGTCCAGGATTCGCGCTTGGTCGTGCTCAACGCCCGAGACGCGCAGGCGCGCGGCGCCGAGATCCGGACCCGAACCGCCTGTACGCGGGCGCGTCGCGAGGACGATCATTGGGTCCTGACCATGAAGGACGCCGACGGCGAGACGACCAGCGAGATCTCCGCCCGCATTCTGGTCAACGCTGCCGGCCCTTGGGTCGGTTCGTTCCTGTCCGGCGCGGTGGGGGCAAACACCAAGGCCAAGGTCCGCATGGTCCAGGGCAGCCACATCATCGTCAAACGGCTGTTCGACCATGACCGATCCTATTTCTTCCAGAACTCGGATGGGCGTCTGGTCTTCACCATCCCCTACGAGCGGGATTTCACGCTGATTGGCACAACAGACCGCGACTATCAGGGCGATCCCGGCGAAGTGGCGATCACCCAAGAGGAAACCGCTTATCTGTGCGATGTGGTCAGCCAATATCTCGAAAGAGACATCACGCCCGACGATGTGGTGCACACCTATTCCGGCGTGCGCCCGCTCTATGACGACGGCGCCAGCGAGGCCAAGGCCGCCACGCGCGATTACGTCCTCGATCTGGACGATGCCGGAGCGTTACCTCCGATCCTGAATGTCTTCGGCGGCAAGATCACGACCTACCGCAAACTGGCCGAACACGCGCTGGAAAAACTCCAGCCTCACTTGCCAGGGGACAGTGGACCGTGGACCGCCAAAGGCACCCTACCCGGCGGCGATTTCGCAACGGATGCGTTCGAAGCAGAACGCGACAAGCTTGTTGCGAAGTATCCGTTCCTGGAGGCAAGCCACGCCGAACGTCTGATGCGGGACTACGGAACGGAAGCCCACCCTCTGTTGGGAGAGGCTCGGAGCATCGAAGACCTGGGGCAACACTTCGGCGCCGATCTGTACGAACGCGAAGTCGCCTGGTTGATGGATCGGGAATGGGCCGTTTCGGCGGATGACGTGCTTTGGCGCCGTTCGAAACTGCGACTTCGAATTTCGAACGACCAGGCCGCTGCTTTGGATGGCTGGATGGCCGACCGACGGGTCGCCAGCCTGCACAGTGCCGCCGAATAACACTCGCATCCGCACCAAAACCGTTGGCGGACGGCGAATCCGCGCTTATCTTTGAGTCATTCGGCAACAATTGGAAAGGAGGTGATCTGATGTCCAGTAAGCTTTTTTGGGCGCTGACGTGCTCAGTAGGGGTGCAACTGGCTGAAGAGCAACCTCTTCATCCGGCCTAACCCCAATCGACAGTTACGACTGCCCGATTTGGGCTGTTAGCACCAAGCTTACGGGGGCCGTCCTTCACAGGGCGGCCCTTTCTATTTGGCGAATCGTGCCGCCAGCAGGTCCTTTGCTGAGTCCACTAGCTTGGGATCCGGCAGGCATTCGCGCCATTCGACGTGAACGGTTTCGAGCGCGTCATCCAGGGAACCGTACACCTCGGCCCCGATGCCAGCCGCCATGGCGGCGCCGAGGGCAGTGAATTCGGGAAACTCGGCAACGCGGATTGGCTTGTCGAACGCCGCCGCTTTCAGGTTCGCATAGAGCTGATTTTTGGCGAGCCCGCCGACGAGGCGGATCTCCTGGACGGGCGGTAAACCGGCGTGATCCGTCAGCCGGTCGCACAGGAGCCGGGAATCCAGTGCCAACCCCTCGAGCAGCGCCCGGAATTTCGCACCAATGTCGCTGCTGCCGGCAAGGACAGCAGCTGACCAGGCGGCAGGATCGGCCTCCAGCCCCTGCCCCGCCCTGGCGCCAAATCGAGCGGAAACGGGCTGAGCGCGTTCTGCCTGCTCGATTAGTTGATCCCAGGACAAATCTGGACAGGTGCCGCTGCGAAAACGGCTCAGCGCGCCGCCGGAATCGAACATCGCCCCGATCAGATAGATGATCGGCTTGGGAAGCCCGGCCCACCAGATGCCGCCTTGGGCGAATTCGAGAGTACCTTCGGGCCAGGCGGTGACCAGGCTAGGTCCCGTTCGCAGGATGGCTTCGGCCGTGCCCGCAGAGTCGACGAGGAGCTCCGGGCTAGCAGCACCAGCCGCGATCGAACTCAAGATGTGGTCATGTCCGCCGACCGTGACGATGCAGCGATCGGTTAGCCCTAGCCGTTCCTGTGCCCATGGCGTTGGCGGGCCGAGCGGAGTCCCAGCCGGAACGATCCGGGGCAAGAAGGCTTCGTCAATGTCGAAGCCGCCCAGCATCTCGGGTGCCCATTTGCCGGTCATCGGCGCAGCGAGCAGCGAGCGGGAGGCCAGGCTCATATCCGTCGCCCGCTCCCCCGATACGCAGAAGGCCAGCCAGTCGGCGACAAAGGCGATTCCGTGCGCCCGCGCGAGCAAGTCCGGCTGGTTTCGGCGGAGCCAGAGCAGTTTGCACAGGGAGTAGATCGGATCCTTTTCCAGCCCCGTTATGCGCAGGAGGTTGTCGTTCCCGATCGACGTCGCAATCTCTTCGGCCTCGGCAACGGCCCGGCGATCGTACCAGGCGATGATGTCGTCCAACGGGTTCCCGGCCTTGTCGAACAAGACGAAGGATTCACCGACGCTGGCAAAGGCGATTCCCGCGACGACGTCGGCCGGCTGCTTTTGCCTTACGACGTCGGCAATCGTGTCCAGCGCCGCCTCCGTCAGATCCCGAACCGGGAAGGTTATGTGCTCCCCATCGGTGTGGACTGGCGTCTCGCGATAGGCGTCACCGACGATCGCGCCGCGCCTATCGAACAGAACGGCCTTAACACTGGTGGATCCCGCATCCACGCCGATGAGGAGCGACCGACCCATCGGCGACTAGCTCGACTGCAGCACGGATTCCGTGATCTGCTGGTCGGCATCCAACGGGCGATCAGGCACGATGCCCTTTTCGGTCAGCGCCTGGTGATACTCGTTCACGGCATCCTCCGGCGCCTTACCTTCGGACGCGACCGCCCGCATGAGGCGAACGATGTCGAGCGGCGACTCAGCCAGATTGATCTTGCGGCCAAACAGGGCGACCTTCGCGCCATTGGTCGAGGCTTGGCTAAGCAGCTCGAAGGTGTCCCGTGTGGTGCCGGCCGACCCGCCAAGCACGCCGACGACCAGCGATGGGTCATAGTTGCACAGCTCGGAAAGAGCCGATGCTCCGTTGAAGACAATCTTCAGGAACTTCGGCCGCTCGGCAGAAACCAAACCGGCCAGGCTGCGGCCAATGCAGTCGTTAACGAACGGGCCGACTTCCTTGGCGCTCAACCCCGCGTCGATGTTGGGATTGAACACTTCGAGGAAGTGCTTCATGCCGACTTCGGCGGCATCCTGGCGAAACTCCCGATAGGCCTCGACGGACCTCAGATCAGCCTCCGCATCGTTCACGAAGGTCATCGAGTAGAGGCAGAGATCGCAGCCGAGATCGCGAACCCGCTTGAGATCGGCGGACCGAAATGGGCGCGACGCCACGGTCCGGTGCTTGCCGGCACGCATTGTCCAAATATCAGTGGAATCGTTCCCGCGAATGGCCGGCGTGACGGCAGAGCCGGAGAACACACCGTCTTGGTTCAGCTGTTCATAATTGCTGGCGGAGACCAACATGACATCGACGACGCCTTGGGCGACGATGTCCTTGATCTGGTTGAGATAATCTTCCCGCGATTTCAAACGGCCGGTGCGCGTGCCGTCGGCATTGCGCTCCGGCCCCGGTGCATGGGCTCCAAATCCCATGTCGCCATCCTTGGCATCGGCAATGATGAAGTCCGCCGGCGTGCTGACGCCCCCGACAATTCTCTCGAGCTTGCTATCAAGAGTCTTGGTCACAATGCTCCCCATGGGGTTCGATTTTAGAATGCCGCGAATGGGCATGGTACCGATGATGTCGGCGCCGGTATGTCGACTTACGGTGTCTTAGTGCGCCGTCGCGCCCTGATCTGCAAGGGCGGCGCCCGTCGCCGGGTCGAACAAGTGGACGTGCGACAGATTAGGCTGAAGCTTAATCGTCTCCCCTGGCGCGACCGTGGTGCCATCCCGCACCAGAACGCGAACCTCCTCACCACTGAATTCGGCGACGACAAGGGTCTCGCTGCCCATGGGCTCGACCGACTTCACCGTCGCCGGTGAACTCGGATCGCCGTTCTCGACTGGCTGGATCGAGATGTGTTCGGGTCGGATCCCGTAATTGACCTGATCTCCCTTGATTGCGCCCGCGGCATCGGGGGCGGTAATCCGCTCTCCACGATCGGTCGAAAGCGCCAGGCGCCCATCGGCCTCGGCGATCTTGCCAGCCAGAAGATTCATTGGGGGTGAACCGATGAAGGCCGCGACGAACTGGTTGGCCGGATGTTCGTACAATTCCATCGGCGCGCCAATTTGCTCGATCCGCCCTTTGTTCATGACGACGATCCGATCGGCCAAGGTCATCGCCTCCACCTGGTCGTGGGTGACGTAGATGGCCGTCGTACCGACCCGCTGGTGGATGGATTTGATCTCGGTCCGCATTTGGATGCGCAGTTTTGCATCCAGGTTCGACAACGGCTCGTCGAACAAGAACAGCTGCGGCTGGCGAACCAGCGCCCGCCCCATCGCCACGCGTTGGCGTTGACCGCCAGAGAGCTGGCGTGGGTACCGGTCGAGGTAGTCGGCCAAGTCCAGGATTTCCGCCGCTTGCTGAACGCGCGGTTCTATCTGGCTGGCATCGACCCGCCGCATGCGCAAGGAAAACGCCATGTTTTGCCGAACGGTCTTGTGCGGATAAAGCGCGTAGTTTTGGAAGACCATGGCAACGTCCCGGTCTTTGGGCGCCATGGTGTTCACGACATTGCCGCCGATCTTGATTTCGCCAGCGTCGATCTTTTCCAGGCCCGCGATCATTCTCAGGAGAGTGGATTTGCCACAACCCGATGGACCGACGAGCACGACAAACTCACCATCCGGAATGGCAACGCTGACTGAGTACAGCGCTTGGAATGTGCCGTAGAACTTGTCGGCGTTCTGAATATCGACCGACGCCATATGCGATCATCCCCTCCCCTAAAATAGCCGTCGAATAGCGGCGGCTTATTGGGATCGATGCTGCACAGTTGTGGGCAAGAAACGAACCCGCACCGAGAAATCAATCCGCCTACAGTCAATCGCATTCGCCGAGTTCGCGCAACATGGGACGACCGGCTGATTGAGCAAAACCCATCATGGCAATGACCAAAGGCAAAATGGGAATTGTTGCAAACATTAAGAGATGCAATCATCATCGGACTAAAGTTGCCGACAAAAAATTTCTGACAACAAACTAGGGAGGATACGATGAAACATTCATCATTTCGGCGGGCACTCTTGTCCGCTGCCTTGGCAGTAGGCGCCAGTGCTGGCCCCGCCTGGGCCGGAGAGTTTGTCGATTGGAATGACGACGGCACGGTTACCCTGAAACTTGGCGAAACCTACGACAATACGGAAATTGTCGTGAGCGCCGAGGATCTTGGCGCGCTGTTCGGTGCCGATGAGCAGCCGTTCCCCGATGCCGAGATCAGCGTGACGGTCAACTCAGGCGGCCCCAAGGGCGGGATCTCCGGACCGCTCTATGCCTTCCGCGGCCCGTGGGAGGAGCTGACCGGCGGTACGCTTAACGTCATCGAGCTGCCGTTTGGCGAGCACTACACCAAGATGATGCTCGACCTGCGCAATGGCACGGGCCAGTACGACGCCTTCATGGTTGGCGCCTTCTGGTACGGCGACATCGTTCCGAACGGCTTCGCATATCCGGTCGACGAGTTGATCGAGTCCGGGGATTACCCCGCATGGTCCTACGACGTGATGCCGGATTCACTAAAGGCGCTACACAGTTGGGAAGGCGTTGGCTACGGCGTCCTGAATGATGCCGACGGTCAGGTCTTGTACTACCGCAAGAGCGTGCTGGAAGATCCTGAACACCAAGCGGCGTTCAGTGCCGAGTACGGCTATGACCTGCCATCCCCGCCAACGACCTGGCAGCAGCTCCTCGACATCTCCAATTACTTCAACGGCAAGAACTGGGATGACAACGATGCCGACCCGGACAGCGGCATGGTGTTGCACCTGAAGGTCGGCGAACAGGGGCACTATCACTTTCAATCCCTATCAGCCTCCTTTGCCGTCACGCCGGGCCCCAAGGTTGACCAGCATCACAATGTCTATTGGTTTGATCCGACCGATATGACCCCGCTGATCAACAGCCCTGGTCACCTCAAGGCCTTGGAATTCCTGCTTGATTTGCATGAGACAGGCCCTTCGGCCCAGATCGGCTGGAGCTTGGGCGAAGCGTGGGATTACTTCCTGCGCGGCAAGTCCGTCTTCGTCTTTAGCTGGGGGGATGTTGGCGCGCTGTGTCAGGACACGGCTCGCTCGGTCATCCAAGGCGATTGCGCCGCGGCGATCCTGCCGGCCTCGACCGAGTATTACGACCATGCCAATGGCACGTTCGTTCAGGTCGATGATCCCAAGCCGGTCGGAAACACCACGGGCGGCTCGTGGCACGGCGTGATCTCCAACTTCTCGGCCAATCCTGAAGCGACCTACTCGCTGCTGGCCTTGATGGCAATGGAGCCGGTTTCGCTGTGGCTGTCCCAGCATGGCTGGACGGGTGTCGATCCCGGGTTCAGCTATCAGTTCCTGGAGCCCACAGGGTCGGCCACGGTCGATGACTATGTGAGCGCCGGCTGGGATGGCGACGACGTGACGACCTACACCCAGGCCTACTACGACAACTTCTATGCGGAGACGAGCCTGACCTATCTGCGTATCCCCGGAACGTTCGAGTATTGGGACATTCTCGACAAGAACCTGTCATCGGCCATGAGCGGTGAGAAATCCGCTCAACAGGCCCTCGATGACACGGCCAGTTCCTGGGAAGCGGTCACCGACCGGTTGGGTCGTGACAGCCAGATGGACTACTACCAGGCCGCCATCGGCTACGAAGGCTGAGTTGGTCTGAACCGTTCTGAGTAACCGCCGTGGCCCGTCTTTGGGCACTCCGCTCCAAGGCGGGCCACGGTTCTGGTCATCGATGGGCGGCCGGCCGATTGTAGGCATGATTACGATGATCAGACTTGCGACGCCTGAGGGGATGGCGTGATGCGTTGGACGGGACGCATCCGATTTCTGTTCCTTATGCCAGCGGTGATCTGGGTCCTGGCCTTCACGATCTTCCCGCTGGGCTATTCGCTGTATCTCGCCTTCTTCGAGATCGAGTCGAAAGTCGAAATTGAGCGGGAAAAAATTCCTGTTCTCGACGATGACGGGAACCCGGTGTTGAACGCGGCCGGCAAGCCGCGCACCAAGACGATCGTCCACAAAAATCAGACGACCATTTCCACCTTTGTCGGCGGCCGGAACTTCGCCCGCATGGCCGGCGACAACCAGCTTTGGACCGCCGTGAGGGTCACGGCCATCTTCATCGGGGTGACCGTTCCGGCGGAGCTGTTACTGGGTTTCCTGATCGCGGTGCTGTTCAACCGACGAATATTCGTCAGGCCCGCGTTACGGGCCATCATGATCTTGCCGATCTTCGTGACGCCGATCGCGGCGGGGTACTCCTTCTTCACCATCTTGTATGAGGAAGGTGGGCCGCTGGGCTTCATGGGGATTCCGTTTCTATCCAGCCCCACTTGGGCGCTGATCAGCGTCATCCTGGTCGATATCTGGCAATGGACGCCGTTCTGCTTCCTGGTGTTCTTGGCCGCCTTGCAATCGGTGCCGGATGAGCTGTACGAGGCCGCGATCGTCGATGGCGCCGGCAGCTTGGACCTAATGCGGGAGGTGATGCTGCCCATCCTGCAGCCGACCATCATCATCGTGCTGCTGCTGCGGTTGGCCGAGGCCTTGAAGCTGTTCGACATCCCGTTTGCGATGACCGGCGGGGGGCCTGGCATCGCCACCCAATCCTATTCCTTCCTGGCATATCGAACGGGGCTGAGATTTTTCGATCTCGGTTATGCCAGTGCCATGGCCTATGGGCTGCTGATCGTCGTGATGATCATCGTCACCCTCTTCTTCCGGAGGCTGCGGCAAACCTATGCATAAAGAAGAGGTCACACCCCAGCCGCTGCGTTACTCGATCTATTCGCTGTTGGCGATCTGCATCACGTTGATCTTCCTGTTCCCGATCTACTGGTCGTTTTCCCAGTCGCTGCGAAACCCGCTCGACACGTTTACGGTCGCGGGGTTCGGCTTTCCCTGGCTGGATTTCCAGCCGACCTTGCAGAATTGGATCGATCAGCTGGCCTCGCCGGAATCCCGGCGCGCCCTGCAAAACAGCACCATCATTTCGGTCTGCGCCTCGCTTCTGGCCGTTATCCTGGGCACTCCGGCAGCCTACGCGCTCGCGCGGTTCGAATTCCGCCTGATCGGCAACAAGGACATCACGATCTGGTTTCTGTCCCAGCGTGTCCTGCCGCCCGTGGCGACGGTGATCCCATTCTATCTGGTCATGCGGACGTTGGGACTGCTGGACACACAGCTGGCCCTGATCCTGATCAATGCCACCTTCGTGCTACCCTTCGTGGTGGTCATCCTGCGCCAAACCTTCCTGGACCTGCCAGCGGAACTCGAAGAGGCCGCGCTGGTGGATGGCGCCAACCATCCGATCGCGTTCTTCGCCGTCGCCCTGCCCCTTGCCGCCCCGTCGATTGCCGCGACGGGATTGATCATCTTCGCCTTTTCCTGGAACGAGTTCTTGTTCGCCATCACCATCGCCAGCCGGGATTCCATCACCGTGCCCGTGCACATGGCCGGCGCGGTCGATACCAGGGGTGTTCAGTTCTGGTTTATGGGCGTCCGGGCGATGATCGCAATGATCCCGCCCGTCCTGGTCGCCCTGTTGGCCCAGCGTTACATCGTCCGTGGGCTGACGCTGGGCGCGGTGAAGGGATAACCCAGACCTATGCCGCCATTTGCTCGGGCGGCTCCATCGCCCCGGTCATGATTGCGACCGCATCGGACATCGAGAAATCCTTCGGGTTAATCACGGCAATCCGCTTGCCCAACCGGTGAATGTGAATCCGGTCGGCAACCTCGAAAACATGGGGCATGTTGTGGCTGATCAAGATGATCGGAAGACCCCGCGCCCTCACATCCAGGATCAGCTCGAGCACCCGCCGGGATTCCTTGACCCCAAGTGCCGCTGTCGGTTCGTCCATGATGACGACTTTGGATCCAAAGGCCGCCGCACGCGCAACCGCCACACCCTGACGCTGACCGCCTGACAGCGTTTCGACGGTCTGGTTGATGTTCTGAATGGTCAACAACCCAAGTTCTGTCAGCTTTTCGCGGGCGAAATTTTCCATCGCCTTGCGGTTCGTTGCGCGGAACCATTTGCCCATGACGCCATCCTGGCGGATTTCCCGGCCCAGGAACATGTTATCGGCAATCGACAGGGCCGGCGACAGGGCCAGCGTTTGATAGACCGTTTCAATGCCGGCATCGCGCGCTTCCATGGGCGAACGGAAGTTGACGATGTTGCCATCCAAGCGAACCTCCCCCTCATCGGGCTGGACGGCGCCGGAGACGGCCTTGATCAAGGTCGATTTGCCGGCGCCGTTGTCGCCGATCACCGCCAAGATTTCGCCCGGCATAAGCTCGAAATCGGCATGGTCGAGAGCGGTGACACGACCGTAGCGTTTGACGAGTCCCTTGCCGCTGAGAACCGGTTGCGCGCTCATGACGACACCTTTCTGATCCACTGGTCGATGGAAACGGCGATGATGATCAGCCAGCCGACGGCGAAGACCTGCCAAAGGACATCAACCCCCGCCAGCCGGAGGCCGGATTCGAACACGCCAACAATCAACGCTCCGATCAGCGGTCCCATGATCGATCCTCGGCCACCGAATAGGCTGATACCGCCGATCACCACGGCGGTGATGGATTGAAGGTTGCCTTCATAGAAACTCTGTGGCGACACCGAGCCGACCCGGCCGATGGCGGCCCAGGCACCAATGGCACAAACCAGACCCGCCAACGCATAGACAGAAATCAACGTTCGATCAGTGCGGATACCCGCAAGCTCGGCGGCATCCTTATCGTCGCCCACGGCATAGACATGCCTGCCCCACGCGGTGCGATTCAGCATGTACCAAAGCACGACAAAGACCAGGACCATCAAGATGGAGCCGTAGGTGATCTGCGCTCCCCCGATCGCGATGCGGTTTCCGAAGAATTTCAGCAGGGGCGCGATATCGTCAATATCCTGGCTGCGGATCGACTGGGCACCGGAATACCAAAGGTTCAGGGCGAAAAAGATGCTCCACGTGCCAAGGGTCACGATGAAGGGCGGCAGCCGCAACCGCGTCACCAGAAGGCCGTTCATCAGCCCGCATAGCGTTCCCAGTACGAACCCGATTGGAATGGCAATGGCTGCCGGCACACCAAGCGTGACGGCGAACTTGCCCATCACCACGGACGCCAAGACCATGATGGCCGCAACAGAGAGGTCGATGCCGGCTGTTAGGATCACCAGGCTTTGGGCCGCCGCCAGGATGCCGATGACCGAAACCTGCTGCATGATTAACGACAGGTTGAATGGATGAAAGAACCGGTCGCCGGCGATCAGGCCAAAGGCGATGACGCTAATCACCAGCACGATGACCGGAACCATGGTCGGGTTGCCGTGCAGAAAATGTTGGGTTCGGACCAGCGGCGAAAGCTGACTGGTATCGAATTCGGCGACGGACGTATCGCTGTCCTTTAGGACGGATTCAAAGTCTTGACCCTTTGCCGATGTCGACGAGGAATCGGACATAGCTCACCCTCCCTGTTCGAGCGGTGATCACCGCTTGAGCAGTCGTAGCGTAGAGGATTTTATCGGAAGGGGCGGCCGGTTGGCCGCCCCCAATTTTTGCTGGCAAACGCTAGGCTACTAGCCCCAGCACTTGGCCAATCCTTCCTCGGAGCTGAGCGAGGGGAGACCATCGACCGGCTGATCGGTAATCAGTTCCACGCCGGTATTGTAGAAGTCCAAGCCATCGGTGTTCACCGGCTTGCTGCCATCGGCCGCGAAAGCGGCAATGGCTTCAATACCCAGCGAGGCCATGAGCAGCGGGAACTGCATGGACGTCGCACCGATGATGCCTTCCTGGACATTCTGCACCCCAGGGCAGCCGCCATCGACGGAAACGACCAGCACGTCATTCTCGCGGCCAACGGCCTTCAGCGCCTCATAAGCACCGGCGGCGGCCGGCTCGTTGATCGTGTAGACGACGTTGATCTCGGGATCCTTCTGAAGAAGGTTTTCCATGGCCGTACGGCCGCCCTCTTCGTTGCCGTTGGTCACATCGTGACCGACGATCCGGGGATCATCCTCATCGCCAATGTCGGTCGGATCCTTGATGTCGATGCCAAAGCCCTGAAGGAAGCCCTGGTCGCGTAGATAATCGACCGAAATTTCTTGGGCATTCAAATCGAGCAGTCCGATTTTGGCGTTCGCGGCATCGTCGCCCAGCGTCGCCGCAGCCCATTGCCCAATCAACTCACCCGCCTTGAAGTTATCGGTGGCGAAGGTCGCATCGGCCGCGTCAGCCGGTTCCATGGGTGTATCGAGCGCGATGACCAGCAAACCAGCATCCCGAGCCTGGGTAATCACCGGCACCAAGGCACGTGAATCCGTCGGCGTAATCAGAATGCCCGACGCGCCAGAAGCGATGCAGGTTTCGACGGCGGCGACTTGTGTATCGACGTCGCCATCGATCTTGCCCGCGAAACTTTGCAGGTTGATGCCCAACTCGCCCGCCTTGGCTTCGGCGCCTTCCTTCATTTTTACGAAGAACGGGTTGGTATCCGTCTTGGTGATCAGGCAAGCGCCGGATTCCGCGGACGCCGGTGTCACCGTGAGCGCGGCATAGGCTGCCGCTCCGAGCAACGAAGTCAGGAATGTCTTTTTCATCTTGGATGTCTCGCGTTGTGATTGTTTGGCCCGAAGGCCTGGCTACTACGTGGGCGGCTCGATGACCGTCTAAGCTCCCCCCAATCCGAGGACTGTTTCATGGCGCAACCCGCCTGTCAATAAATAAATCCATTGGATTTATAAATACGATTGTGTGATATTTCCTGGGCTTTCGCGCCTGACTCCGCTTTCATTGCAGGTGTTTTCGAAAATCACAGAGCTGTCCGCGTGAACGTCACTTCGAACCTAGACCGAGGCTCCAACCAAGCCGGAACCAGGGCCTATAACGAGCGGCTGGTGCTATCGCTCGTGCGGCGTCAGGGCGGCCTGGCGAAAGCGGACATTGCCCGCAGCACGGGTCTGTCACCGCAGACGGTTTCCATCATCATGCGCTCGCTGGAACAAGACGGGCTGTTACTGCGCGGCAAGCCGGTAAAAGGACGGGTCGGTCAACCATCCGTACCGATGCATCTGGCAGCGGACGGGGCTTATTCCATCGGCCTCAAGATCGGACGCAGAAGCGCGGATCTGGTCCTGATGGATTTTCTGGGAACCGTCCGGCAGCAACTGCACGAAGTCTATGCCTATCCCCTGCCCCAACCCATCTTGGAATTCGCCATTAATGGCGTTGAACAGCTTACCTCGTCACTGCCCGCGTCGGCGCGCGACCGAGTTGCTGGAATCGGCATCGCCACGCCGTTCGAGCTATGGAACTGGGCCGAAAGCGTCGGCGCACCCAGCAGCGACATGGACCAGTGGCGCGAAATGGATCTGGCGGCGGCCTTGCGCAACGAAGTTCCGCTTGAAGTCTTTGTTCAAAACGACGCGACGTCGGCCTGCGGGGCGGAGCTGGTCCTTGGCCGAGGCGCTGAATTCGCAAACTTTTGCTATTTCTTCATCGGCTACTTCATCGGCGGAGGCATCGTCCTCAACAACACCGTTTATACGGGGCCAAGCGGATATGCCGGCGCCTTTGGTCCAATGCCCATGCCAGCCGCAGAAGGTGTACCGCCGCAATTGTTGGACGTGGCGTCGATCTTCGTTCTGGAAGAGAAGCTGCGCGCAAACGGCTACGACCAAACAGCCCTTTGGGAAGAGGCGAACAGCTGGCGCGACTTTGGTGAACACCTGGATCACTGGGTGGCCGAGACGGCGAGGAACCTGGCCTATGCCGTCGTCGCCAGTTGTTCGGTAATCGATTTTTCCGCTGTGATCATCGATGGCGGATTCCCTGAGTGGGTCCGTGAGGCGGTGGTCGAGGCGACCAAGTCATCGGTGGAAAAGCTGGACCTGCGGGGCGTCAAACAACCTGACATCATACAAGGAGAGGTCGGTGCAAATGCCCGCGCCATGGGTGGGGCTTTGTTGCCTTTCTTTGCGCGCTATCTGGCCGATCAGAATGTCCTGTTCAAAGCCACAGCCTAGGGCACGCCCGCTTTCTCGCCCGCTTTCTACTTTGGGAATAGACGGGTGGTCATGGGCGGTTTAAACGAACGCGAACCGGCCCGATTGGCAGGCCGGCCAAGACGGATGTCGTCATGACCAGTCAAATCATTCCCGTCGACCCTTTCGACTATGTCGTATTTGGCGGCGCCGGCGACCTTGCCATCCGCAAGTTGCTGCCCGCCCTGTTTCATCGCCGGCTGGACGGTCAGATCCCCGATGGCTCGCGCATCATCGGCGTTTCCCGGCGGGGCATCTCCGACGAAGAGTACCGTAACCTGGCCAGGGACTCGCTGGACCAGTTTGTCGCCAAGGAACATCTGGACCCCAAAACGGTCGATGATTTTCTCGCCATGCTCAGCTTCGTGGCGGCGGATGCGACATCGTCGGCCGGCTGGGATGATCTGGCCAAGGCACTGGACGGGCGCCAGGACTGTGTCCGGGCTTTTTACCTGGCCACGGCGCCAAGCCTTTTCGCTTCAATCTGCGCCTGCATTCACGATCATGGCCTGGCCACCGAACAAACCAGGCTGGTGATCGAAAAGCCCATCGGCAAAGATCTGCAATCGGCCAAGAAGCTGAATGACGAGGTCGGTAAGGCATTCGACGAAAGCCAGATTTTCCGGATCGATCATTATCTGGGCAAGGAGACGGTTCAGAACCTGATGGCCCTGCGGTTTGGCAATGCGCTGTTCGAACCGCTGTGGAATTCCGCCCATATCGACCATGTTCAGATCACGGTTGCCGAGTCGATCGGCGTGGGCTCACGCGGCCCCTACTACGACACGGCGGGCGCCTTGCGCGACATGATGCAGAACCATTTGCTGCAGCTCTTGTGCCTGGTGGCAATGGAACCGCCGGATTCCATGGATCCGGATTCGGTCCGTGACGAAAAGCTGAAGGTCCTGCGCGCCCTGAAGCCCATTGATGGCAGCAACTACGAGCGCCTAACGGTCCGGGGCCAATACAAGGCAGGCGCGTCGAATGGCGGAGCGGTTCCCGGCTACCTGCAAGAACTGGAACAAGACCAGAGTTCAACGGAAACCTTCGTCGCCCTGAAGGCGGAAATCGGCAATTGGCGCTGGGCGGGCGTGCCCTTCTACCTGCGAACGGGCAAACGGCTGTCCGATAGGGTGTCGGACATCGTGGTTTCGTTTCGCACGATCCCACACTCGATCTTCGACAGTTCGGCCGGCGAGTTGAGAACCAACCGCTTGGTCATCCGTCTGCAACCCGACGAAGGCGTCAAGCTGTGGTTGATGATCAAGGACCCCGGTCCAGGCGGCATGCGGCTGAAGCATATTCCGCTGGATATGTCTTTCGCCCAAGCCTTCAAGCAGCGCAATCCGGATGCCTATGAGCGGCTGTTGATGGACGTGGTTCGCGGCAACGCCACCCTGTTCATGCGACGGGACGAAGTCGAAGCGGCTTGGGCCTGGATCGATCCGATCCTCGCAGCCTGGCAAACCGCGACGCACAAACCGCAGGCTTATACCGCTGGCACCTGGGGGCCATCGGCTGCCATCGCGCTGATCGAGCGCGACGGCCGCACCTGGTACGAAGATTCGCATTTGCATCAGCCGTAACGGCACGAACCGCAAGGGCCGGACGTAGAACAGGCTCGCTTAGGAGACGAAAGACAATGGCTCTGGATGCCGGCATCGCCGAGGTTACCGAGCGCATAATCCACCGCAGCCGCGACTCGCGGGCCACTTATCTGGCCCGAACGGCGGCTGCGGGATCGCAGGGACCCAACCGGACGGTCCTTTCCTGCGGAAATCTGGCCCACGGCTTTGCCGCTTGCGGCGCGCAGGACAAAACGTCGTTGAGCGGCGATACCATCCCAAATGTCGGCATCATCACCGCCTACAACGACATGCTGTCGGCCCACCAGCCGCTGGAACGGTTTCCGGAGCTGATCCGAGACGCGGCACGGGAAGCCGGCGGGGTGGCCCAAGTGGCCGGCGGCGTGCCGGCCATGTGCGATGGTGTAACCCAGGGTCAGCCGGGCATGGAGCTGTCGCTGTTTTCGCGCGACGTGATCGCGATGAGCACGGCTATTGGGCTGTCGCACAACATGTTCGACGCCGCGGTCTATCTGGGTGTGTGCGACAAGATCGTGCCGGGCCTCGCCATCGCTGCCCTTACCTTCGGTCACTTGCCGGCCATCTTTGTCCCGGCCGGTCCGATGACCTCCGGCCTGCCCAACAGCGAAAAGGCCCGCATCCGACAGCTCTATTTCGAGGGCAAGGTCGGCCGAGACGAGCTGCTGGAGGCGGAAAGCCAGTCCTATCACGGGCCGGGCACCTGCACCTTCTATGGCACAGCCAATTCCAACCAAATGCTGATGGAGATCATGGGCCTGCATTTGCCGGGCGCCAGCTTTATCAACCCGAACACACCGTTGCGCGATGCCCTGACCCGCGAGGCCACCAAACGTGCATTGGCAATTACCGCGCTGGGCAACGAGTACACGCCAATCGGCGAGGTGGTGGACGAAAAGGCGGTCGTCAACGGCGTGATCGGACTTCACGCCACCGGCGGTTCGACAAACCACACGATCCACTTGATCGCCATGGCCGCAGCCGCCGGCATCAAGCTGACTTGGGCCGATATTTCCGACCTGTCGGAGCTGGTACCCCTGCTCTGCCGCATCTACCCGAACGGCCAAGCGGATGTGAACCATTTCCACGCGGCCGGTGGCATGGGTTTCCTGATTGGTCAGTTGCTTGACGCCGGGCTGTTGCACGAGGACGTCAAGACCGTCTGGGGCGGCGGGATGCAGGACTACCGCACCGAGCCCAAGCTGGACGAGCAAACAGGCACGGTCACCTGGTCGAAGGGCACGGAAAACAGCCTGGACGAGGAGATCCTTAGACCGGCCACCAAGCCCTTCCAGCCCAACGGTGGATTGCGCGTCCTGACCGGCAATCTCGGCCGGGCGGTGATCAAAGTCTCCGCCGTGGCCGAGGAACGCCACATTATCGAGGCCCCCGCGGTGATTTTCCACTCCCAGGAGGCGATGCAGGAAGCAGCTGCTGCCGGGGTGTTGGAGCGGGATTTCGTCGCCGTCATTCGCTTTCAGGGGCCAAAGGCGAATGGCATGCCTGAACTGCACAAGCTGACGCCGGTTTTGGGCGTGATGCAGGATCGCGGCTTCAAAGTCGCCCTGCTGACCGACGGCCGCATGTCGGGCGCCTCCGGCAAGGTGCCGGCGGCCATTCACCTGACGCCGGAAGCGGCCGACGGCGGGGCCGTGGCCAAGATCCGTGAGGGCGACGTTATCCGCCTGGACGCCGTGAAGGGCACACTCGACGTGCTGGTTGACGATGCTGTCTGGTCGGCCCGGCAGGCGGTAACCGAGGATCTCAGCGAAAACGGCTTTGGCTTGGGACGTGAGCTTTTTTCCTCTCTCCGCGCGGCGGTCGGTCCGGCCGACCAAGGCGCCTCCATCCTGCATTAGGATTTCTCAATGTCCGACAAAACGCGCGCCATCCTAACCGCCGCGCCGGTTATCCCTGTCATCGTCATCAACGATGTCGCGGCCGCTGTTCCAATGGCTAGGGCTCTTGTCGCCGGTGGCCTGCCGGTGCTGGAGGTGACACTGCGCACCCCGGCTGCGCTTGAGGCCATGCGCGCGATGGCGGCCGAGGTGGAGGGGGCGATTGTCGGGGCAGGTACGGTCCTGACGCCCCAGCAGCTTTCAGCGGTCGAAACGGCAGGCGCCCAATTTGTCGTCTCGCCTGGCGCCTCACCGAAACTGCTGGACGCGGCCGATGATTGTTCGGTGCCTTTGCTGCCGGGCGCGGTGACTGCTAGCGAAGCGATGACGTTGCTCGAGCGAGGCTACCGTTGCCAGAAATTCTTCCCCGCCGAACCGGCCGGAGGCCGGCACTACCTCAAGGCGTTGTCATCCCCCCTGCCCGATATCGAGTTCTGCCCCACCGGTGGCATAACAGCCACCACGGCCGACGCCTATCTGGCTCTGCCAAACGTCCTGTGCGTGGGCGGTAGCTGGGTAACGCCGAATGATGCCGTGGCGGCAGGTGATTGGGGTAGGATCGAAACCCTGGCGCGCCAGGCAAGCACGCTACGATCCAACTAACGGTCAACGTTCAACCGAAAACCATTGCGGCACTATTTTATACACAAATAATATGTGAATAATTTTTAATTGCACGAAACTGTGTATTATCCATATTAATATCGTCTCTTTATGTGAAAACAACGTTTTTACGCAGAAGGAGTGTGTAATGACGATCATGGCAAAGTCCGAAGCGGCTCGGCTACAAGTTGCGGCAGCCGTTTTGGAAGGACAGTACGGCCATCAGCCAGCTGATGCCGTGTTGCGCATGGCCGTCGAACAGCAATTTCCTAACCGGCTCGCGCTGGTTTCTAGCTTTGGGACTGAGTCAGCGGTCCTGTTGCACTTGGCGGCTCAAATCGACCGGTCCATCCCGGTGATCTTCATCGAAACCAAGAAAATGTTCGGTGAAACAAAGCGGTACCGCGATATCCTGACTGATCGTCTAGGATTGACCGACGTCCGCACGCAATCGCCGGACCCGCAACGGGTGGCGGAAATCGACCCGGACGGCATGTTGTGGCAGCGAGATCCGGATCTGTGCTGTCATATCCGCAAGGTCGAACCGTTGGCAAAGGCGCTAAAAGGGTTCGATGCCTGGATCACCGGGCGCAAAGGCTATCAAGGCCCGACACGAACCGGCCTGCCGGTCTTCCAGTCCGATGCAACGCACATCAAGATAAACCCGCTTGCGCACTGGTCCGCCAGCGACGTGCAGGACTATCTCGGTGCCCACGATCTACCGCGCCACCCGCTTGAGGCGGATGGATTTGCATCCATCGGCTGCATGCCGTGCACCGAACGCGTTGCGCCGGGGGAAGATGCCCGGGCCGGCCGATGGCGCGGTCAGGGAAAAACCGAATGCGGGATTCATATGCCGACCCCCTCCTCCATCCCAGGCGATAGGGCGGAACGCTCAATTCTCTCCCCATGATGGGCTCCTTACTCATAGGTTGGTAACCCTAGGTTGCGATTTTGTGATCGTTGGCAGGTGGTGCTGGACTGCGGTGGATAGACAGTCCAAAAGCGCCCTTTCCTTCCATTCATGATCGCAAAGGGTCGGCGCCATGGCTCCCGATGGCATGGTTTCGCGGTTTATCGAAGGCGAATCGTTTCCGCGACGGACGAGCGTCAGCACACAGCTTGCTGAGTATTGGATCGACACCTGGCAGCGCAGCATCCTGTTTTGGGATGTTATGCGCCAGCGCGGCAACCAATACCTCGAACACAAGGCCGAAATCGCACCGCACGTGCTGCAGTACGATTTCGAGATGGTGTGCGACGGTCGAGAGCTGCGGCGTCCCGTCAACTACTACCTGGTTCGGATCATCCCCGAGGACGGGATCGAAATCGATCCGCAGAAGCGTCCCTATGTGATCATCGATCCCCGTGCCGGACACGGGCCTGGCATCGGCGGCTTCAAGGCGGACAGCGAAATCGGGGTTGCTTTACGTGCCGGTCACGCCTGCTACTTCGTCGGCTTCCTGCCGGAACCGGAACCTGGCCAAACCATCGAAGACGTTTCCAACGCCGAGGCCATCTTTCTGGAAAAGGTGATCGCCGCCCATCCGGACGTTGATGGAAAGCCCTGCGTCGTTGGGAACTGCCAGGCCGGTTGGGCCGTAATGATGTTGGCAGCGGCCAGGCCGGAACTGGTCGGCCCGATCATCCTGGCCGGTGCCCCGCTGTCCTACTGGAACGGCGAGCGCGGCGGCAGCCCCCTGCGCTATCTGGGCGGACTGACCGGCGGCAGCTGGACAAGCGCCTTTGCCAGCGATCTGGGTCATGGAATTTTCGACGGCGCATGGCTGGTTCGGAACTTCGAAAATCTGAACCCGGCCAACACTTTATGGACGAAACATTACAATCTCTATTCAAAGATCGACACGGAATCCGACCGCTATCTTGCCTTTGAGAAATGGTGGGGCGGCCACGTCACGTTGAGTGCGGAGGAGATCCGGTTCATCTCCGACGAACTGTTCATCGGCAACAAGCTCTCGGTCGCCAAACTGGTCACGAACGATGGGGTACGGCTCGACCTGCGGGATATCCGCTCGCCTATCATCGTCTTCTGTTCGAAGGGCGACGACATCACCCCGCCGCCCCAAGCGCTGGGCTGGATCACCGACCTCTATGACAGCGTTGAGGAGATCATCGCCCACCGGCAGACCATCGTCTACACGGTGCACGACAGCGCCGGCCATCTGGGCATCTTCGTTTCCGGCCAAGTGGCTCGGAAAGAGCATACGGAATTCGCCAACACCATCGACCTGGTCGATGTGCTGCCACCCGGGCTCTATGAGGCCGTTTTGGTGCCCAAGGATAGCGGCACCACCAACGCTGATCTTGTGACCGGCGATTATGTCGTCAAGTTCGAGCGGCGGACCCTGGACGATATCCGCGCCCATGGCGGCAATGACCGGGACGACGACCTGGCCTTTGCCACGGCCAAACGAACCTCCGATACCATGGTCGGCCTGTACAAGACATTCGCCGCTCATTGGGTGCGCGCCTGTTCAACGGAACGAGGGGCAGAGGCGCTGCGACGGTTCCACCCGCTGCGGCTGCAATACGAGCTGGTTTCGAACCTTAACCCCCTCACCATGCCCTTGGGAGCGGTCGCCAATACGGTTCGCAACCATCGTCGCCCGGCGTCACCCGACAATCCGTTTCTTCAAACCCAACAGATGTTCTCCGCCGCGGTGGAACGCTGGTTTGAGGACGGTACAAATGCCCGTGATGCCGCTTATGAAGCGATGTTCTTCGCCATCTATGGCAACTCGCTCCTTCAGGCCCTGGTAGGCTTGCGAAGTTTCGACACGCCCGTGCGTATCAAGCCTGGCGATGATGCGGGCCACCATGCCTTCGTTGCGCAGAGGATGGCTCAGCTGGAATCCCAGATCGAAGCGGGCGGCCTGACCGAAGCCGTTTTGCGCTCGCTCATCTACATTCGGCTGGACCACGCGGTCGGCGATCAGCGCGCCCACAACCTGTTGCGCATGATGCGCTCGGGCTGGCTCGGTCAGGAACCGGTCAGCCTGGCGGACTTCAAGCAGATGATTCGCGAGCAATTCCTGATGCTGGTCATCGACGAACCCAGGGCAATAGCCGCCATTCCTGACATGCTGCCACGGTCAGCCAAAGCGCGGGCCGATGCGCTGACCTTCATGCACGAGGTGATGAGCGCGCAGGGCGAGTTGGATGAAGAATCCAGGACAAGACTGAGGAAGATCGAGCGCTATTTCGCTCCGCCTACAAAGCGAACACCGCGCAGAAAGGCCAGCTAGGTTTTCTTCTCATTGTCCAAAATGGCGAAGTAATCCGACAGGCGCTTGCCAGGTTCAGCGGTGAACGTCTCGCCCAAGGGGTCACACCGATTGATCCGGTCCACCCGAAAGACCCGAAAATCCTCTCGCAGTTCGCACCAAGCGGTACAGGTCCAAACCTGCCCCCAATATTCTAACTGCAGGGGCCGGATAACGCGTGTCGAAGACACCCCGTCGAGCCGTTCATACTCAATGCGTAGCTTTTCACGACGGCGCACTGCCGGGCGCAGCACCGTCAGCGTTGCCAAGTGGTGAGGCGTCCCCTCGCCGGAATAGACGGCAAATCCCCAAGGATGGCCGGCTCGTGGCCGATCCGACGGCAAAACGGCATCCACTTTCAGCAACAGACTTTTCGCCGCGTCCGCTAACTCACCATCCGCACCCTGCTCCACCATGGCCATACCTAGATGCAATGCTTCTAACTCAACCGGGTTGAGGGTCAGGGGCGGCAGGAAAATCGGCTCCCGCAGGATATAGCCCACGCCGCGCTCCCCTTCGATGGGAACGCCCGAGGCGATCAATGTTTCGATGTCGCGATAGACGGTGCGCAGCGACACGCCCAGCGTTTCCGCCAAGTCAATGCCTCGGCGCAGGCGACCGCCCCGGAAGAGCTGCATCAGCTCGAAGAGGCGGTCGGTGCGTCTCAATTATCCAAACATGCTGTGCAGCATGTTGTGGCGCATCACCACGCTGCCTTCGTCGATGGCGGACAGAAAATCAGCCAGGTCGGTTCGCTGCATTAGTGCTTCGGACGCGTTTTTTGCCGCTTCCATCGTCTGCCATTCAACATGGTCGATCCATTCGCCATCCTCGCCTCGCGACAGGCGGCGGGCGATGAATCCGGGGCAGTCTTGCAAAAACGCGTTCACGGTCTCGGCGCTCTTGGCAAACGCCCCTTCGCTGACGCCCTCGTTTGTGCGGAACCGCACGACTTCGATCACTTTGCCGGTCATTGGATTGGTTCTCCGTCGGTTGTTGACGGAGCAGGCCTATCATATGGCAACTGACAAGAATCTGTCAGTTGAATATCGCGAAGACCGCCTTCGACCAGATTTTAGTATGGGTAAAAATCGCTTGACTCATGATGCCCCCATGCCGCTGGATTCCATCCAACAAATTCAGGGGAGCCAGGGGCATCGGCAGCGATACCGCCGAACGTGCGGAGACACCGGATAACCAGGAACCGCTTGGCCACAGGCTGCGCGAGCGCCGGTTGGAACGCGGCTTGACGCTGAAGGCAGTTGCCGATGGGGCCGGACTTTCCGTTGGCTTCATCTCGCAAGTCGAGCGCGGCCTGACGGCGCCTTCGCTTTCCTCGCTGGTGTCCATCGCCCGCGTGCTCGACACGCACGTCACCCAGTTCCTGTCCCAGCCGCGCGGCGAGTCGCCCCTGACGCGCAAGGACCAGCGACCGGTTTACGCGGTCGATCAGAACACCATCCAGTACGAGCGGCTTTCCGCCTCGTTTCCAGGCAGCATGCTCAACGGTGTGATCATTCACGAACCGCCCGGTCATCGGTCAGAACCAATCCACCATGAGGGCGAGGAGTTTTTCTTCGTGCTGGAAGGCGCGATCACCGTCGAGCTGGAGGACCAGCGAACCGTGCTGGAGGCTGGCGATTCCATCCACTTCGCCTCGACGCGCCAGCACTCCACCTGGAATCACACGACCAAACCGGCCGCGATCTTGCACATCTGCACGATGGATGTGTTCGGCGACGGGCAAGCGCCTGGGAGCGCCAGTCCCATGCGCCACGAAAACGGAACCATTGGGAAATGATCGGATCAACGAGAATGAAAGGAGAGCACACATGAACAAATTGCTCACGACGGCCGCAGTGGTGGCCGTTCTCTCAACAGGGGTAATTGCGACAGCAACATCGGCCCAGGCGGGCGGCGTGCTGCGGCTCGATGAAGTTGCCGTGGGCGAGCTGGACCCAGCCAAGGCGTCCGACTACGCCGACTCCATCCTCATGTTCAACATCTACGACACGCTGGTGCTGCCCAAGCAGGGTGGGCCGGGACATGTGCCGCATTTGGCGGAAAGCTGGGAGGGTTCGGGCAATTCCTACACCTTCAAGCTGCGCACCGACGTTGCCTTCCAAAGCGGCAATCCAATGACCGCCGAAGATGTGGTCTTCTCGCTGGAACGCATGCAGGAAATCGGCCAGGGCTTGTCCTACCTGTTCGCTGATGTCGAAAGCGTTGTGGCGGTGGATTCGCACACAGTTCAATTCAACCTTGCCCAGCCCTATGCGCCGTTCGTCGCCTCACTGGTTCGCTTGCCGATCGTCGACAAGCAGCTCGTCATGGCCAATCTCGGTGAGGGCGAAGGCGAGATGAAGGATTGGGGTCAGGCCTTCCTATCCGGCAACAGCGCCGGTTCGGGTGCCTACATCCCCGCCTCACATAACCCCCAGGAAGAAACGGTGATGGAAAAGAACGCCGCCTACTTCCTGGGCGTGGCCGATGCGGCGCCGGACACGGTGCGCCTGCGTTATGGGCTGGAAGCGGCGACAGTTCGTACGCTGATCGCCCAGGGCGAGCACGACATCGCCTCACAATGGCTACCGCCGGAAGTCATCCGCGCGCTGGTCGATGACGGGGCGCAGCTGCTGACCGAAAGCGGCACCGGGGCGTTCTATCTGAAGATGAACACCACCAAGCCGCCGCTGGACGACGCCAATTGCCGCCTGGCCCTGGCCAACGCCTTCGATTACGAGGCGGCCATTAAGATGATCGCGGTGACGGACGATGTCTCGCAAGGCTCGCCCTCCACCGGGGCTATCCCCGTTGGCATGTTCGGGGCAAACCCGGCGGACCAGACCCTGGCCCGCGATATGGAGGCCGCGAAGTCCTACATGGAGCAGTGCTCCTACAGCCCGGACGATTTCACGCTGGAGATTTCCTGGATCGCCGAGGTTCCGATCGAGGAGCGGTTTGCGCTGCTGATGCAGGCCAACTACACCGAGCTGGGCATCAAATCGGAAATCACCAAGCTGCCTTGGGCCTTGTTCTCCGAACAGGTCTCCAAGCCGGAGAACACGCCGCACATCTCGCAGCTCTTCGTCAACGCGGTGACCGGCGATCCCGACACGCTGTTGTACGGCATGTATCACTCCTCCGCTTCGGGAACCTGGCAATCGCCGGAATACCTGAACGATGCCGAGGTCGATGCCGCGTTGGAGACTGGACGGACTGCCGCCGACGAAGCTGGGCGCGAAGAAGCCTATGCGGCCTTGAACGCGCGGCTGATGGAAATCGCGCCGACGGTCTATGGCTATGATCGCCAATCCGTCTTCGTCGCCAGCAACCGGGTCAACGCACCGGCCCTGAGCGATCCGGCATACGCCTTTGGTTTGGACGGCATGGGCTTTTCCTTCCGTCTGATGGAGATGACGGAATAGTCGCTCGTAACGTCGTTTGTTACCCGGGGCCGGCTGATCGGCCGGCCCCGAACCCTCGTTAAGGCATCGCCATGTCGCCGGTGATCCGCCTGCTGGCCAAGCGGTTGGGAACCAGCCTGCTTGTCCTGTTCGGCGTTTCTATCCTGATCTTCGCGATCGCCCGGATCATTCCGGGCGATCCGGCGCGTATTGCGCTTGGGCCCAATGCGACGGACCAACAAATCGCTCAGCTGCGGGCCGATCTGCATTTGGACCAACCGGCGTGGATCCAGTACGGCCACTTCATCAGCGATCTGGCACGGGGCGATCTGGGCATCTCGCTCTACACCAACCGGCCGGTGATGACGGATATCGCCCAGTTCCTGCCGGCGACGCTGGAGCTGGTGATCGTCGCTGGCATCATGATGATCGGGTTCGGATTGCCGTTGGGCATTCTGTCGGCTCGCCATCGCGGTGGGGTGACCGACAACGCGATCCGGCTGGTATCCCTGCTTGGCGTTTCCGCACCCAGCTTTGTCTGGGCCGTGATCCTGATGCTGCTGTTCGCGTTCTTCCTGCCGCTGTTCCCCATTGCAGGACGCCTGGCGGATACGTTCTCCATCCCGACGGTCACCGGCTTCCTGCTCATCGACACGCTGATCGCAGGCGATGTGCGGGCCTTCGGCAACGCCGTCTGGCACATCATCTTGCCCGCCTTTGCTCTGTCCCTTTCGGGTATCGGCCAGGCAGCCCGGCTGACCCGCGCCAACATGGTTGAAACCTATGACCGGCCTTACATCGAGATGGCCCGGTCCTACGGCTTTCCCGAAAAACGGATTGCCAACCGGTATGCCTTCAAGCCGTCGCTCATCCCGTCGCTGACGATCATCGGGCTCGATTTCGCGGCCATGTTGGGTAATGCGTTTCTGGTCGAGGCGATCTTCGCCTGGCCAGGGCTTTCCCGCTATGGCGTGGCCGTGATCCTGCGCAAGGATCTGAACGCGATCATCGGCACGGCGCTGGTCATTTCGGCCACCTTCCTGATCGCCAACATCATCGTCGATCTGATCATCGCCTTCATCAATCCACGCATTCGCCATTCGCAGAGGGCGACATGAAGCGGACAGTCGCCATTCTGCTGTCCAATCCGCTGTCGCTGCTGGGCGTGATCCTGGTCGCGCTGGTCGTCCTCTCGGCAGTCTTCGCCGATTTCATTGCGCCCTTCCCCGACCATCGCGGCGCCGTTGTCGACTTCGCCAACTTCAACAAGGCGCCGGAATGGCCCTATGTCATGGGAACCGATCTGGTCGGGCGCGATCAGTTCAGCCGCATCCTGTACGCCTATCGGATCTCCCTGATTTTGGGCGTCGTTGTGCTGTCCATCGCGGTGCCCATCGGCGTGACCGTCGGGCTGGCCGCCGGCTATCTGGGCGGTTGGACCGAATATGTGCTGATGCGCATCACCGAGGTTTTTCTCTCCATTCCTCCTCTGGTTCTGGCGATGTCCATCATGGGCGTGCTGGAACCGACCCTGACCAATGGCATGCTGGCCGTGACGGCCATGTGGTGGCCCTGGTATTCGCGGCTGGTCTACAACATCGCGCGCGGCGAAAAGGAGGAAGGCTACGTCCTGGCCGCCGAGGTGATCGGCGCTTCCAAGCTGCACATCCTGTTCGCGGAAATCCTGCCCAACTGCGTGCCGGCGATCATCACCAAGATGACGCTGGATCTGGGCTTTGTAATCCTGATCGCCTCCTCCCTTTCTTTCCTGGGGCTTGGCGTGCAACCGCCAACGCCGGATTTGGGATCGATGGTCGCCGATGGGGCGAAATACCTGCCGGATTCCTGGTGGCTCAGCGTTTTCCCCGGTTTGGCAATCCTGGTCGCCGTCTTCGGCTTCAACCTGATCGGCGATGCCCTGCGCGACATTCTGGGGGCCGATCAATGAGCGCCCCAACCCTCGACATCCGCGACCTGCGGCTCAGCTTTAAGGGCTGGTCGGGCACGACGGAAGTGCTGCACGGCATCTCACTGAACATCGACCCCGGCGAACGGGTGGCGCTGGTTGGCGAGTCCGGGTCGGGCAAGTCGGTCACGGCCCGCATCATCCTGGGCCTGCTGCAGTCCCTGCGCGGCGCACGGATTTCAGGATCGCTGGCTTTCGAAGGCCAGGATCTCGAGGCGATGCCCACCCCACAGCGCAGGCAGCTGCGCGGCACGCGCATGTCGATGATCTTCCAGGACCCGACATCCTCGCTCAACCCGGTCTATCGGATCGGCACCCAGTTTCATGAGGTTCTAAAACGGGCCGACCCATCCATTAGCGACGAGGCTGCCCACCAGCGCGCCTCGACCATCCTGTCGGAAGTGTCGATCACCGAGCCCGACCGCGTTCTAACCTCCTACCCGTTCCAATTGTCGGGCGGCATGAACCAGCGCGTTATGATCGCCATGGCCCTGGCGAACGAACCGGCCCTGCTGATCGCCGACGAACCGGGAACGGCGCTGGATGTCACGGTCCAGGCACAGACCCTGACCCTGATGCGGCAGCTGGTCGCCGACCATGGCACGGCGGTCTTGTTCATTTCCCACAATCTGGGCGTCGTGCGAGAATTCGCGGACCGCGTTTACGTCATCTACAAGGGCAACATCGTCGAACACGGCCCGACAGCGGCGCTGTTCGACGACCCTCAACACCCCTACACCCGCGCCCTGATGGCGGCGGTCCCAAGGATCACCGGCGGCGGCATTCCCGAATTGGACGACGACCAAGCGGCCTTCTCCGCACCAGCCGTCTCCCATGAACCGGCGGGAGCAACGCGATGAGCGACCCGCTGCTGTCGGTCAGGAACTTGACCAAGACCTTCCAGGTCGGATCGCACGAGGTGCGCGCCGTCGATGATGTCTCCTTCGATTTGCAACAGGGCGAATGTCTGGCCGTCGTCGGCGAGTCCGGTTCGGGCAAGAGCACCCTGGCCAACATGGTGCTGGGCATCTATCCGCCGACCTCCGGCGAGATGATCTTCAAGGGAACGGCCCTGCCCGCCAAGCGAACCTTGAGCCATCGCAGCGCCATCCAACTGGTTCAGCAAAACCCGCTGTCCTCGCTGAACCCGAAACGCTCGATCGGCGCCTCGCTGCGGTTGGCCTTGGACGTCCACGACATCGGCGAGCGCCATACCCGCAATGACCAGATCGGCACCTTGCTTGAAGATGTCGGCCTGCCTGCCGAGTTTGCAAAACGACCACCCGCCGCCCTATCGGGTGGGCAACGGCAAAGGGTCGCCATCGCCCGCGCTCTGGCCTGCCAATCGGAACTCGTCGTCCTTGACGAACCGACCTCCGCCCTCGATGTGCTAGTCCAGGCACGCATTCTAAAGCTGCTGGACGAACTACGCCCGCAGCGGAACCTCAGCTACATTTTCATCACCCACGATCTGGGCGTCGTGCGCAACGTTGCCGACCGGATTGCAGTGTTCGAACGCGGCCGCTTGGTCGAAATCGGCCCGACCGAAACCATCTTCTCGGCCCCCGAACACCCCTATACCCGCCAGCTTTTCGCGGCCATCCCGGTCATCACCCAAGACGAGCTGGCCCTGCGCGGCACACTCGCGGCGGGGGCCTGACCGATGAGCCGCAAGCCACAAACCTCCACCGTTTCCCGAGGAGACTTCTAGTGTCCAACAAGACCATCCGCGTCGCTACCGATGTCGGCGGAACCTTCACCGATCTGGTCTGTTTCGAAACCGATCGGGAGAGCGGAGCCTCGACCATTCGAACCGCTAAATCGGACACCACCCCACCGGACTTCGAGAAAGGTGTGCTGGCGGTTCTCAAAAAGGGCGACGTTGCTCCCTCCGATGTCGACTTCCTGGTCCATGGCACCACGGTGGTCATCAACGCGCTGACGGAACGCAAGGGCGTTAAGGTCGGGTTGATCACCACCGAGGGCTTCCGCGACACGCTGGAAATCGCGCGCGGCAACCGGCCCGATTTCTTCAATCTGCACTACCGCAAGCCCGAGCCCTTCGTTCCGCGCTATCTGCGCCGCGAGTTGCCTGGCCGGATGACCTATCGCGGGGCAGAACGGGCGCCGTTGGATCTGTCCGCCCTGCCCGGCATCGTCGCGGATTTCAAACAGGAAGGCGTGGCGGCCGTCGCCATCTGTTTCCTGCATTCCTACGCCAACCCGGCGCACGAACAGGCGACATTGGAGGAGCTGGAGCGACTTTGGCCGGAGGTTTCGGCCGTGTCGTCCCACCAGATCACCCGCGAATGGCGTGAATATGAGCGGACGAACACCGCCGTCCTATCGGCCTATGTCCAGCCTGTCGCCGAACGTTACCTCCAACGGCTCCGGACAGGCCTGGGCGACGATGGCTTCGGTGGAAGCCTTTACGTCATGCAATCCAACTGCGGGGTCGACTCGCTGGATGCCGCCTCGCGCATTCCGATCACCATGGTGGAATCCGGCCCCGCCTCGGGCATCTGGGGCGCGGCGGAGCTGGGCAAGCTTGTTGGCGAGCCGAACATTCTGGCCATCGATATCGGCGGCACGACGGCCAAGTGCTCGCTGATCGAAAACGGTCAGGTCAAGATCATGACCGACTATTGGATCGAGCGCACCCGTACCTCAGCCGGTTATCCGATCATGGTGCCCGTAGTCGATCTGGTGGAGATCGGCAATGGCGGTGGCTCCATCGCCTGGGTCGATGATTTCGGCAAGCTGCATGTCGGCCCGCAATCGGCCGGCGCCCTGCCCGGTCCCGCCGCCTACGGCAAGGGCGGCACCGAAGCGACCACGACTGATGCAAACCTTTGGCTGGGCCGGATCAACAAGGATTACTTCTGCGGCGGCGAGGTAATCGCGGACATGGCCGCGAGCGAAAAGGCCATCTCGTCCGCTGGTGAAAAGCTGGGCGTCGATGCGGACGAGGCGGCGCGCGGCATCATCCGCATCGCTAACAACAACATGGTCAACGCCCTTAAACTGGTGTCCCTGAACCGGGGCTTCGATCCGCGCGACTTCACGCTGGTGGCCTTTGGCGGTGGCGGCGCCATGCATGCCGGCGCGCTGGCCCAAGAGCTTGGCGTGAAAAAGATGATCGTGCCGGCAGGCGCCTCGGTCTTTTCCGCCTGGGGCATGATGATGTCCGACCTGCGGCGCGACCTGTTCGTCACAAAGCTGGTCGATCTGACCCCGGATGCGGCCGAGGACATCGAGGCCGTCTTCGCTTCGACCGAAGACCAGGCGCGCCAACAGTTCGAAACCGAGGGGGTCGATCCCTCCACCGTCAGCTTCCTGCGCTTCGGCAAGTTCCGCTATCAGAACCAGGAGCACACAACCGAGGTCTTGCTGGAAACCGTCGCCATCACGGCAGAGCGGATCGCGCAGATCGAGGCCCAGTTCCACGAAACCTACGAACGCGAATACACCTACCGCCTGGACGCGCCGGTGGAGATGGTGGGCGTGCACCTGGTCGCCTCGGCAGAGGTCGGCAAGCTAACCATGTCCGAACGTCCGTCCACCGGGAATGGCGTCGACAGCGCCCTCAAGGGCAAACGATCGGTCGATTACGCAACTGAGGGCATCCACGAAGCCGACATCTATGACGGCACCAAGCTAGAGCCGGGAATGGCTTTCAACGGGCCGGCCATTGTCGAAGATCCCGGAACAACGGTGGTCATCCATCCGGGCAGCCATGCCGAGGTGGACGGCTATGGCAACATCCACATCACACTAGGAGCGAGCGCTGCATCATGACCGATACCGCAGACGATCCGATCACGCTGGAGATTATCCAGAACTCGCTCCAGGCGACGGCGGACGAGATGTTCGCCGCCATGAAGAAAACGGCCATGAGCTCGATCATCTATGAGGTGCTCGACATGGGCACCGGCATCATGGATGCCCAGGGCGAAATCGCCTCCTCCGGCGCGGGCATCCCCGCCTTTATCGGCGTGCTTGACAAGGCGGTGAAGGTCGTCATTGACAAGTACGACCAGCCCGGCGACATCCAGCCAGGCGATGTCTTTGCCACCAACGATCCCTATCATGGCGGTGTCACTCACCTGAACGACATCGTCGTGGCCATGCCGGTCTTTGCCGACGGGCGCATCATCGCCTGGACGGCTAACATCGCCCACAATTCCGATGTCGGCGGGATGGCACCCGGTTCGCTGACCGGCGAAGCGACGGAGATCTTTCAGGAAGGACTACGCCTGCCCGCCATCAAGATCATCGAGGCCGGCGAGCCCATCAAACCGGTGTTCGACATCATCAAGGTCAATTCCCGCATGCCGGACGTGTTGGAAGGCGATGTCTGGGCCGCCATCGCCTCGGTCCGCGTGGGCGAACGGCGGCTGGTCGAGCTGGCCGGCAAATACGGCACAGCCACCTTCGAACGAGCCATGGACTCCTTCATGGATTTCGGCGAGCAAGTCTCCCGCGCCGCTTTGGCCGACTTGCCGAAGGGCACGTTCGAGCTGGCCGAGGAGCAGGATGACGGCCGCACCTTCTCGGTCAAGATCACCATCAGCGATGATGCCTTCACCGTCGACCTGCGCAACAATCCCGATCAGTCGAACAACCCGGTGAACACCAGCCGCGATGGCGTCATGGTCGCCTCGCAGATGATCTTCAAATCGCTGACCGACCCCTACTCGCCCGCCAATGGCGGGTCGTTCCGGCCCATCGAGCTGCTGACCCGCGAGGGATCGGTGTTCCATGCCAGTGAACCGGCTCCCATCGGCTTCTATTACGAGATCGAGCTGCGGGTTTACGACATCATGTGGCGCTGCCTGGCCCCGCACATGCCGGACAAGCTGGCGGCGGGCCATTTCGCCTCGGTCTGCGGCACCTTTATCGGCGGCATCCACCCCGATACCGGCCGGCAATACACCATTATCGAACCGCAGCTCGGCGGCTGGGGCGCCAGCAACGATGCCGATGGCAACAGTGCCATGTTCTGCGGTTTCCATGGCGAAACCTTCAATTGCCCGGCGGAGATCAACGAGGCCCGAAACGGCCTCTATGTCGACCGCATGGAGCTGAACATGGAGCCCGGTGGCGAGGGCCGGCTGGCCGGCGGGCGCGGGATCGTCATGGATTACCGGATCCGCACCGACAACGGCTTCCTGACCGCCGGCTACACGCGGTCGAAGTTTCCGGCCTGGTCGCTGGATGGCGGTGAGGAAGGCTCGCCAAACTATGTCGAGTTCATTCCCAAAGAGGGTGAGAAACAGCGCTTCGCCTTCGTCTCTGGTCTGACCACCCACACGGACGACGTGATCCGCGTCGTCACCGGAAATGGCGGCGGGCTGGGAGATCCGAAACAGCGAGACCCTGAACTGGTGCGCCGTGACGTGAAGAACGGGCTGATCACACGCGAGCGGGCGCGCGAAATCTATGGATTGGTGGATTGATAAATGTCTCTAAATCAACCTCTTAAGGTGATGTACTTAAGCCCGGTCGGCAACAGGGGCGCAGATGACGGGATCTTCGCCGACATGGCAAAGACCTACAAACTGCCGGGTACTGAGGTGCACATCACCTCCCTGCCCGACGATGATGGCGGCTTCACCCACATCGAATACCGATCCTATGAGGCGATTGTCACGCGCGGCATCATCCGGGCGACACGGGCTGCGGCGCGCGAAGGGTTCGATGCCCTGGCCATAGGCTGCTTTTACGATACGGCCCTGCACGATGCGCGCGAGATATCTGGCGAGATGATCGTGACCGCCCCCTGCGCGGCGTCCTGCGAAATCGCTGCCAGCCTGGCCAACCGGTTCGGCGTCATCGTCGGCCGGCGCAAATGGGTCAATCAGATGACCAACGTGGTGCATGAACATGGCCATCGGGACCGGCTGGCCGGCTTCTACCATGTCGAGCTGGGCGTGAATGACTTTCAACGGGATCACGCCGAAACCGAACGGCGGCTGATCGCGGCCGGCCGCAAAGCGGTCGAGGAAGATTATGCCGAAGCGCTGATCCTAGGCTGCACGCTGGAGGTCGGCTTCTACAAACATGTCGAAAAGGCGCTCGGCGTACCCGTAATCGATCCGTCCATCGCTGTTCTAAAGCGGGCGGAATATGCGGCGATGCTCAAGCGCCAATGCGGCTGGGTGCCCAGCCGGCAATGGTCTTGCGAGGCACCACCGGAAGAGGAAATTGCCCGTTTCGGCGGGTTCGATGAAGGCGAGGCCTTCGGTAGTCGTGTGGTCGTGGAGGCGGCCTGACCATGAATGAATTGACCAAACAAAGACTGTCGTCCCTGCGGGAAAAAATGGCGGATGCCGGCTGCGATCTGGTGGCCTTGGGCCCCGGCTTTCACATGCACTGGCTGCTTGGCTATCACCCCCACGCGGATGAGCGGCCCTGTTTGCTGCTGATCGGGCCAAAGACGGAAAGCTTCCTGATGCCCGCCCTGAACGCAGAGGCGGCGAAAGCGCATACCGACATCGCCATGCAGGAATGGGACGATGCCGAAGGCCCGAACAGTGCCTTGACCGAGGCCCTGGCAGCCGCCGGCGCGAGCGACGCCAAGTCGGTCTCGCTGGATGAGACGATGCGCGCCGATTTCGCCCTGTTGCTGCTCGACACCCTGCCCGGCGCCGCCCATGGCTTTGCCGACAAAACGGTCGGCGCCTTGCGGATCAAGAAAGACCAAGCCGAATATGAAAGCTTGAAGGAAAACGCCCTGATCGCGGACAAGGCGATGCAGGCGGCCTTCGCCGCCTTGAAGCCCGGCATCAGGGAAAACGAAGTGGGCCAGATCGTTCGCTCAACGTTTGCCGACAACGGCGCGCAACCGATCTTCGGTATCGTCGCCTCCGGGCCCAACGGCGCCATGCCGCACCACCACACCGGTGAGCGGGAACTGGCAAGCGGCGATGCTGTCGTGATCGACATCGGCGCAAGAAAAGGGTCCTTCTCCAGCGACATCACGCGCATGGCCGTTATCGGCAAGGCGCCCGAGGGGTACGAGGAAGTGCACGCCATCGTCGAGGCAGCCCAGCAGGCGGCGCTCGCGGTGGCAAAACCAGGCGTCTTGGCTAGCGCCGTCGATTCCGCCGCCCGCACGGTCATCTCCAACGCAGGCTATGGCGAGTACTTCGTGCACCGGACCGGCCACGGTTTGGGAATCGAGGTGCACGAGCCGCCCTACCTGACGTCGACCTCGCGCTCCGTGCTGGAGGAAGGCATGGTCTTCTCCATCGAGCCTGGGATTTACCTGCCTGGACGGTTCGGCATCCGGCTGGAGGAAATCGTCATCCTGCGTGCCGACGGACCGGAGATCTTGTCCGACCTGCCGCGAACGCTGTTCACCGCATCGGCCTGAAAGCCATGAGCGAGGCGTCCAACCGCATTACCCAATCGGTCATTCAGGCAGGCCTGATCGCCGCCGCGGACGAAATGTTCGCCGTCCTGAAAAAGACGGCGATGAGCCCGATCATCTACGAAGTCCTTGATGTCGGCACGGGGATCACCGATGCGTCGGGCAACCTGGTCAGCTCCGGCGCAGGGATCCCGACTTTCGTCGGCGTCCTCGACAAGGCGGTCAGACGGATCCTCGAATTGAATCCACCGGAGACGGTGCACGAGGGCGACCTGTTCGTCACCAACGATCCCTACTATGGCGGGGTCACCCACCTGAACGACGTGGTCATTGCCATGCCGGTCTTCGCCGAGGACAGGCTGGTGGCCTGGACCGCCTCCATCGCGCATTGGAACGATATCGGCGGCCTGACGCCGGGCTCGATGTCGACTGAGGCAACCGAGATCTTCCAGGAAGGTTTGCGCCTGCCGGCCATCCGCCTGGTCGATGCCGATCGCCCGGTGCGGTCGGTCTTCGACATCATCACGGCCAATTCCCGCCTCCCCGACTTCGCCCAAGGCGACCTCTGGGCCCAAGTGGCCGCCAGCCGCCGCGCAGCGGACCGGATTGGAGCCCTGGTGAACACCTATGGCTTGCCAGACTACCTCGCCGCCCTGAACAGCTTGTTTGAGGAAGGCGAACGGCGCGGCCGGGCCGGCTTGAACACCCTGCCGACCGGTAGTTTCGCAGTCACCGAATTGCAGGATGACGGCGCCGAATGGCAGGCGGAAATTCGCATTTCCGACGACCGCTTCACCGTGGACCTAACAGGTAACCCGAAGCAACGCGCGGCCCCCTACAACACCAGCCGGGATGGAGCGGTCATCTCCGCCCAGATGATCTTCAAAGCGCTGACCGACCCGACGCTGTTCGCCAATGCCGGCTCGTTCCGCCCTCTCGAGGTCATCACCGAACCCGGCACCATCTTCCACGCCACCGGCACGGCCCCACACGGCTACTACTTCGAAACCCGCATCCGGCTGTACGACATGCTGTGGCGCTGTATGGCGGAAGCCATGCCGGAACGGCTCCCGGCCGGCCATTTTGCCTCCATCTGCGGCACCGTCATCGCCGGCGCCCACCCGGACAACGGCAGGCGCTACACCATGGTCGAACCGCAAATGGGCGGCTGGGGTGCCAGCGCAACGGCTGATGGACTGGATGCCATGTACTCAGCCAGCCACGGCGAGACCTTCAACTGCCCGGTCGAAATCTGCGAAGCGCGGTACGGCATCGACGTCGGCTGGAAGCAATTGTCCGAGGCCGATGACGGCAACGGGCTGCATCATGGCGGGAAAGGCCTGTCGGTTCGCTATCGGCCAAGAGGACGCGCGATACTGTCCGCAGGCTATAGCCGCAACAAGCAGCCCGCCTGGGGATTAAACGGCGGCCATGCCGGCGGCACCAACGGCATCGCCATCCATCGCAAGACCGGCGAACGGGAGCAGCATTCGTTCGTTAGCGGCCTGACCATCGAACCCGGTGACGAGATCCTGATCGAGACGGCGAATGGTGGCGGATGGGGAAACAAGTAGTACGACCGCATACCGCGCAAGCCACATTCTCTTTTTAATTCATCGATTTATCTCGTATTTTTACCACTATATCTTACTTGTTTCAACGACAGAATAAATCATTTGATTGATTTATTCTGTCGTATGATTTATTCTGTGCGTATGGATATCCAGACAAAACCAACAACCCAGGCCCGGAGCGAGGAGACCAAGCAGCGGCTTTTGGACGCCGCCGTTGAGCTTTTCGGCACCTATGGTTTCGATGCCGTCACGACGCGCCGACTGACCAAAGAGGCCAAGGTCAATCAGGTCGCCATTCCCTATCACTTCGGCGGCAAAGAAGGCCTCTATATCGCTGTTGCCGAACACATCGTCGACCGTATCCGCCGCCAGGTTGCGCCCGCCTTGGTCGAGCTGGTCGACGCCGAAACCGCGCGCATGGATCCTGACGGGGCAAAGCGCGTCTTGAAGGAAATTCTGGGGCGGCTGGCGAGGCTGCTGGTGGGGGCAAACGAAGCTGAACATTGGGCGCGGTTCATCTTGAGGGAACAGATGGACCCCTCCCCGGCCTTCGACGTTTTGTATGAGGGGGTATTCGACACCATCGTTCAATCGGTCCTGCGGCTGTGCTCCATCGCGACAGGCGGGAAGGAATCCGATCCGGACCTGAAGCTGCGCGTCATCACGATCATCGGACAAATCGTGGTCTTCCGAGCCGCCCGCTCGGCCGTTCTGCGAACCATGGATTGGTCCGATGTCGGCGGGGCAGAGATTCAGGCCATCAACCGCGTTGTTGGCGCGAACGTCGACGCCATGTTGTCGGAACCAATGTCATGAGGCTGATCCCCGCAATCGCCGTCATGGCTGTCACCTTGGCCGGCTGTCAGGGCGGAGAATCCGAACAAGCCTATCAAGGCTATATCGAGGGCGAATACATCCTGATCGCCCCGGAGGAAGCCGGACGTATAGAGGCGCTATTCGTTCAAAGGGGTGAACAGGTTTCGGCCGGCGCGCCTTTGTTTGCCATGCAATCCGGCGATCTCCAGGCCGAGAGGGCTGAAGCGGCCGCTCGCCTGGCTCAGGCAGAGGCCGAACTGGACGACCTGTTGAGCAGCCAGCGCCGCCCCGAAGAAATCGCTGTCATCGAAGCCAATATCCAGGAGGCGGAGGCAACGCTGGTCGAAGCGGGCCTGGATCTCGACCGACAGCAGAAACTCGTTGAACGGGATTTCGCCTCGCAAAGCACGCGCGACAGCGCCTTGGCAGCCCGCAATCGCGCGCAAGCAAGGTTGGCCGCCTTACAGCATGAACTGGAAGTCGCCCACCTCCCTGGCCGCAGCAGCAGGGTTATCGCAGCCGAACGGCATGTCGAGGCCGCCCAAGCCGCCTTGGCGCATGTCGAATGGCGGTTGGCTGAAACGACCGTATCGGCCCCGGCAGCGGGACTGATCGAGGAAGTCGTACGCCGCACGGGCGAGGCGGCCTCCGCCAATGCCCCGGTTATCTCCCTGCTCCCGCCCAAAAACCGCAAGGTGCGTTTCTTCGTGCCAGAGCAACAAAGGTCGGCCTTGAGCCCCGGAATGGCGGTTGCGATCGCCTGTGACGGCTGCCCATCCGAATTAAGCGGCGAGATCAGCTTTATTGCCAGCGATGCGGAGTTCACCCCGCCGGTTATCTTCAGCGTCGAGAGCCGAGACAAGCTGGTCTACATGGTCGAAGCGCGATTAACCGGTGCGGCGGTCGCGCTTATGCCGGGCCAGCCCGTCGACATCACCGTGCCGGGGGCGGGCGGATGAGCGAGATGGCGCCAACAGTTATCGATGTTCGCGGCTTGACCAAAAAGTTCGGAGAGAAGGTTGCCGTCAACAATGTGGCCCTTCAGGTTCGCCGGGGCGAGATCGTTGGATTTCTTGGCCCGAACGGCAGTGGCAAGACGACGACCATCCGTATGATCTGCGGCCTGCTAACCGCCGATGAAGGCGAAGGCACCTGCCTTGGCCTGGACGTGCGGGCACAAAGCGCGGCCATCAAGAACCGGGTCGGGTACATGACCCAGCGCTTCAGTTTTTACGAAGACCTGTCCATCCGCGAAAACCTGGAGTTCGTTGCGCGGCTATACGGATTGCGACCGATCAAGGAACATGTCGATCGCACCTTAAACGAGCTGGGGCTGGCGCGTCGGCAACGCCAGCTGGCCGGCTCGCTATCCGGCGGCTGGAAGCAAAGGCTGGCGCTTGCCGCCTGCGTGATGCATTCGCCGGACTTGCTCCTGTTGGACGAACCGACGGCGGGCGTTGATCCCGAAGCTCGCCGGCTGTTCTGGGATCAAATCCATGTCTTGGCCGAACAGGGCATGACCGTGCTGGTCAGCACGCACTACATGGATGAGGCCGAGAGGTGCCATAAGATCATCTATATCCGGGATGGCGACGTCATCGCCCGCGGCACCGCAACGGAGGTCGTCGCCAATGCAAATCTGACTACCTGGACAGTTAGAGGAACGGGTCTGGCGCAACTCGCCCAAGCACTTCATGGCCGCGAGGGTGTCGAACAGGTGGCCCCGTTCGGGGATACGCTGCACGTCGTCGGATCCGACCCGGACAAGCTGGCGGCAGGCATTGAGCCCTATCGCAATGACCCGCAACTGACGTGGGAGCTTGGTCAGACGAGCCTGGAGGACGTGTTTATAAAGCTGATGGGTGACCATCCGAGCCATGACGACCGCGAGGCCGCGTGATGTTCTGGTCCCGCATCTACGCCGTGCTCTCCAAGGAACTGATCCAAATGCGGCGCGACCGGTTGACCTTCGCCATGATGATCGGCATCCCGATCATGCAGCTGGTTCTTTTTGGGTTCGCGATCAACAACGACCCTAAGGACCTGCCGACCGCCGCGCTGGTTCAGGATCACGGCCCCTACTCCCGAACCTTGCTGTCCGCCCTCGAAAACACCGGCTACTTCGCGATCGAAACCGAAGTGCGGAGTGAGGCGGAGGCTCGTCGTCAACTGCAGTCGGGCGCGGCCAACTTCGTCGTCACCATCCCGCAGGATTTCGAGCGCGATCTGATGCGCGGCGACCGGCCGCAACTGCTGATTCAGGCGGACGCCACCGATCCCGCCGCGACCAGCAACGCCCTAGCCGCCGTCCAACGCCTGCCCGAGCTAGGCTTGCATCAGGAACTGCGCGGCGCATTGGCTCCGCAAAACCCCGGGCCACCTGCTTTCGACCTGGTCATTCACCGTCTGTACAACCCCGAAGGCATCACGGCCTATAACATCGTGCCAGGACTGATCGGCGTCGTGCTGACCATGAGCACGATCCTGATGACCTCGTTGGCGCTGACGCGCGAGACCGAGCGCGGGACGATGGAAAACCTGCTCGCCATGCCGCTGCGCCCCATCGAGGTGATGCTGGGCAAGGTCCTGCCCTACATCGCCATCGGTTGCGTTCAGGTCGTGGTCATCCTGGCGGCAGCGCGCATCCTGTTCGATGTGCCGATCCAGGGTTCGATCACCCTGTTGTTCGCCATGCTGCTGGTCTTCATCGCCGCCAACGTCTGCCTTGGCTACACCTTCTCAACCCTGGCCAAAACGCAGATGCAGGCGATGCAGATGACCTTCTTCTTCTTCCTGCCCTCCATCCTGCTCTCAGGTTTTATGTTTCCCTTCCGCGGTATGCCGGGTTGGGCGCAGATGATCGGCGAGATCCTGCCGCTGACCCACTTCCAGCGGATAGCGCGCGGTATCCTGCTCAAGGGCAGCGGCTTTGCCGAAACCGCCCCTCAATTGCTGCCAATCTGCGCCTTCCTGGCCGTGGTCGGGACCATCGCCCTGTTGCGCTATCGACGAACACTGGATTGAGGGGGGGATTCGGCCTCAGCCCCACTTGCCGCGATCCTTCTCTTTCATGATGCCGCGCACCATCTTGCCGAAGGCCCTCCCCTTGGCCCGCCGCTCGGCGAGAGTCGAGCTGTTGAACGCCTCTTCAGCAGCCAGTTTTTGCCAGCGGCGTAGCCGTTCGGCATTCAGGCTGCCGTCAGCAATCGCCGTCTGAATGGCACAGCCGGGTTCGGACCCATGCTGGCAATCGGAGAACCGGCATTCGGCGGCGATCTCCACGACATCGGCAAAGACCTCATCCACGCCATCGCGCGCATCGGTCAGCTGCAGCTCCCGCATGCCCGGCGTATCCACCAGCCACCCCCCGGCCGGAAGGTGGTGCAGCGCCCTTCCCGTCGTTGTGTGTCGGCCTTTGGCGTCGTCTTCGCGAATGCCCTGGGTCGCCAGTGTCCCTGAACCCAGCAAGGTGTTCACCAGCGTGGTTTTGCCCACGCCAGACGAACCGACCAGCGCCACCGTCTGCCCCTGCCCGCACCAAGCCTCAAGGCAGGCAACGTCGTCCGGATCGAGGGCATTGACCGCCTCGACCAACAACCCTGGCAACATCCGCCCGGCCGTACTCGCGAAGTCACCTGCATTGTCGGCCAAGTCCGCCTTGGTAAGCACGACAATCGGCATGACATCCGCCTCGCGGGCCAATGCGAGATACCGCTCCAGGCGCGCCTCATTGAAATCCTGATTGCAGGATGAAACGATCAGCAACGTGTCGACATTTGCGGCAATCAACTGCACGCGTCGGTCAGTGCCCGGCGCACGCCGTTTGAACAGGCTTTTGCGGTCAAGCAGCCGTTGGGGCCGAAAACTCTCCGGCTCGATCAACAACCAATCGCCCACGGTGGCGACCGCCTCATCGTCGTCGGGGTTCTCGGTAAAAGGCGGGATCAACCCTTCATACGATGGACCCGCAGCATCCAGCCCGCCGCGGTGAACGGCCATCACGCGAACGGGCAGCAGGTCGGCCAGCTCCTCGGTCGACAGTTGGGAAGAAAAGAACGGACTCCAGCCGTAATCGGCCAAGTCGAGTTGTTGGAAATTCATCGGTCACTTACCAGCTCTTGAAATCGACAAGACAATTGCTGGCGCGCTTGGACGAAACCAAGGGCGACTCAGCGTAAAGCTGGCAGGGAATGCGAAAGGATCGGCAGGCGAGCAGACGGGGATACTACCCCCCTTTGCCTGTGCGATCAGCCGGCCTGTCGGACTCCACCAGCCGGGTGGAGCACAATCGCGGTCATGAAACCTCCTCCTGGATGTCTGACCATGGCGACAACGCCACGGAGGTACCGGCCTTTCTTGAAACGTACGAACGGATGAATGTCAACGGGGGAGGATTGTCCGTCGCGCCCTAAACCCAGCGGAAGACGAAAAAACCCCAGACCAGGGCAATCGCCAATCCGCCCCACAGGGGCGTGCCGTAGAACCCAAGCCACGCCAGAAAAATGAAGGCGCTGCCCAGCAGCGTGATGAACAGGCGATCGCCGCGGGTGGTATCCAGGCCGAACACACCTCGGCGCGGGCTGCCCCCAGGCACCTTCCATTCCCAGATCATCATGCCAATCAGGCACAAAACGATGAAGCTGAAGAAGGCCGCCGTCGGCAGGGTCCAGGCCATCCAGGAAAGCATGGCAACCTCCCCCTAGACCCGCCCAAGGGCAAAGCCCTTGGCGATGTAGTTTCGCACGAAGTAGATGACTACGGCCCCAGGCACGATCGTCAGCGCCCCGGCGGCAGCCAGCAATCCCAGCTCATACCCCGACGTACTGGCGGTTCGCGTCATTGTCGCCGCAATCGGCTTGGCCTCTACGGCTGTCAAAGTTTTGGCTAGCAGCAGCTCAACCCAGGAAAACATGAAGCAGAAGAACGCCGTCACCCCTACCCCGGCCGCAATCGTCGGCAAAAAGATGCGGACGAAGAAGTGGGGGAACGAATAGCCGTCAACATAGGCGGTTTCGTCCAACTCCTTCGGCACGCCGGACATGAACCCTTCCAAAATCCAAACCGCCAGCGGGATGTTGAACAGCATGTGGGCCAGCGCCACCGCGACATGAGTATCGAACAGTCCAACCGCCGAATAGAGCTGAAAGAAGGGCAGCGCGAACACAGCCGGCGGCGCCATACGGTTGGTCAGCAGCCAGAAGAACAGATGCTTGTCACCCAGGAACCGGTAACGCGAAAAAGCGTACGCCGCCGGCAAGGCGACCAATACCGAGACGCCTGTATTGATGCCCACATACAAGATCGAATTTATGTACCCGGTGTACCAGGTCGGGTCGGTGAAGATCTTGACGTAGTTCTCAAACGTAAATTCCTGGGGCCATAACGAAAAGCCGCCCAGGATCTCGTTGGTCGTCTTGAACGACATGTTCAGCAGCCAATAGATCGGCAGCATCAGGAACACGATGTAGAAGGTTGGGGCGAGGAAGGTGGCGCGGCGCATCACTGCTCCTCATTCCGCATCATCAGGGTATAGAAAATCCAGCTCAGCAGCAGGATGATCAGGAAGTAGATCAGCGACATGGCGGCTGCCGGTCCTAGATCGAACTGGCCCAGCGCGATCTTGACCAAATCGATCGACAGGAAGGTCGTCGAGTTACCCGGCCCGCCGCCCGTCAGGACGAACGGTTCGGTGTAGATCATGAAGCTGTCCATGAAGCGCAGCAGGATGGCGATGGTCAGGACCCGCTTCATCTTCGGCAGCTGGATGTGCCGGAAGACGGCCCACGGCTTGGCCCCATCGATTTTGGCGGCCTGGTAATAGGCGTCCGGGATGGAAATCAGCCCGGCATAGGCCAGCAGGACGACCAGCGAGGTCCAGTGCCAGACATCCATCAAGATGACCGTGAACCAGGCCGACAGCGGCTGCTGGGTATAGTTGTAATCAAAACCCATCGCATTGAGCGTCCGGCCCAGAAGACCGATGTCGGGCAGCGCGAAGATATTCCAGATGGCGCCGACCACATTCCAGGGGATCAGCAGCGGCAAGGCCATCAACACCAGGCAGACCGAAACCCAGGGTCCTTTGCGCGGCATGGTCAGCGCTATGGCAACGCCCAGGGGAATCTCAATGATCAGGATGATCGCGGTGAACAGGATCTGCCGGCCCAGCGCCGCATGGAACCGCTCGGAATGCAGGATCTGCTGGTACCAAGTCACCCCTTCCCAGAAGAAGACGTTGTCGCCAAACGTCTCCTGAACGGAAAAGTTGACCACGGTCATCAAAGGGATGATGGCATTGAAGGCCACCAGCACGAGGACCGGCAGGACAAGAAACCAGGCCCGGTTGTTCATCGTCTTGTTCATGACGCCGCCTCGACCATCCAACCATCGGCGTAGAGCTGGGTATGCGTCGGATCGAACCGGACATGCACGTCATCGGCCGGAATCTCAGCATCCGCGTCCGTCAGCAGTTTTATGGTGCTGTCGCCATGCCGGGTCTCGACAATGCGATAGCGGCCGGCATCGCTGACCTTCACGACCTGAACCGGAATTCCGACGGAACCCAGATCGACAAACTCGGGCCGCACGCCAATCTCCAGTGTTTGCGCCGAGGATGGCGGGTCCCGGCGTGCCCCCAGCGGGATCGCGAGACCAGCAAAATAGGGAATGCCGTCATCCACGGTGCAGGGCAGCAAGTTCATGCCCGGCGAGCCGATGAAGTGGCCGACAAAGGTGTGCATCGGCCGTTCGAACAGATCGACCGGCGTGCCCACCTGCACCACGGTCCCTTCATGCATCACCACGACCTGATCGGCGAAAGTCAGCGCCTCTGTCTGATCATGGGTCACGTAAATCATCGTGGTGCCGACTTCCTGATGCAGCTCCTTGAGCTTGGATCGCAGCACCCACTTCAAATGCGGGTCGATCACCGTCAGTGGCTCGTCAAACATGATGACATTGACGTCCGAACGAACCAGGCCGCGGCCCAGCGAGATCTTCTGTTTGCCATCGGCGGTAAGCCCCGATGCCCGCTTGGTCAGCATCTCCTCCAAGTCGAGCATGCGGGCGATATCGCGGACGCGGCTATCGACCGTGCTTTCCTCCACGCCTCGGTTGCGCAGCGGAAAGGCCAGATTGTCGTAGACCGTCATCGTGTCGTAGATGACAGGGAACTGGAAAACCTGCGCGATATTGCGCTCTTCCGGGGATAGATCGGTGACATCCTCGCCGTCGAACAGCACCCGGCCTTCGGACGGGTGGATCAGCCCGGAAATGATGTTGAGCAGCGTCGTCTTACCGCAACCGGATGGGCCCAGCAGCGCGTAGGCCCCGCCATCCCGCCAATCCACAGCCATGTGCTTGAGCGCCCAATCGGCGTCACCGGATGGCGATGGAACATAGCTGTGGCGGACATCGGCGAGGGTTATTTTTGCCATCTGTTCCTGCCCTGCCCTACGCCGCGATCAGCCGGTTATCCCGGTCGAAATACAGGGCTGCGCCCGTGTCGAGATACAGCGTCGCCGTGTCGCCGACATTAAAGGGATGAATGCCGTGTGCTTGTGAAACCCAGGTGTTTCCATCGAAGTCGAAATGCAGGATCGACTCCGACCCGCTGAGTTCGGTGACCAGCACGCGCCCCTCCAGCGCCGCCGCGTCGGCCGATTTGGCGACTGGCGTGACATGGTGGGGACGGATGCCAAGGGTGTAGGGTCCATCCGGCTTGTCGTGCAGCTTCTCATCGGCTTGCCAGGAAACGCCTTCGCGCAGCTGGACGCTACTGCCCGACTTGACGACTTCAATCGTATTCATGGGCGGGTCGGAAAAGACCTTGGCCGTCCGCAAATCGCCCGGTTGGCGATAGATAGCACCCGTCGGACCGAACTGCGTAACGCGACCTTCGTGTAACGCTGCCGTGTGACCGCCCAGAAGCAGGGCTTCGGAAGGCTCGGTCGTCGCATAGACCACGGTGCATTTTCGATCGGCGAACAAACGCGGGAACTCGTCGCGTAACTCTTCGCGCAGCTTGTAATCCAGATTGGCCAGCGGTTCGTCCAGCAAGACCAGGTCGGCATCCTTAATCAGGGCTCGCGCTAGCGCCGTGCGCTGTTGCTGGCCACCTGAGAGTTGCTGAGGGCGCCGGTCGAGCATCGGACTAAGCCGCAAAAGTTCGGCGACTTCGCCAACACGGCGCTTGATCTCGACTTTGGCCACGCCGGCGACGCGCAGCGGCGAGGCGATGTTGTCGAAAACCGTGAAATTCGGATAGTTGATGAACTGCTGATGGACCATCGACACGTTGCGGGCTTGCACGGCCTTACCCGTGACGTTCTGGCCATCGAACCAGATCTCGCCGGAGGTCGGCCGGCTCAACCCAGCCATGATCTGCATCAGCGTCGTCTTACCGGCCAGGGTGGTTCCCAACAGGATGTTGAATCCATCCTCGGCCAGCGTCAGGTCGGTTTCGTGGATATGAATATCCGCACCGACCCGTTTGACGACCTTTCGAAGCTCTAGAGCCATTCGTTCAGTCTATTCGGAAAAATTGGGGCGGGATACGCTGTGCGCACCCGCCCCGTTTTCATCAAGCCTGCGGCAAGCCGTCAGTTGGACGCCCAGCGCTGAACCAGTTCCTCGTACGGAATGGTTTCGCCCTGAGGTTTCTCGTTTTCGAGCTTAGCCTTCGCACCACCCTTGCCGAGCCATTCTTCAGCCGCCACTTCCTCGTTCAGGCGAGGACCGCAACCGCCATAGACGTTGGCCTGCTCATCGGCCGCCTGCATGCGGGCCATGATCTGATCCATCTCGCTGGCGAGACGGTCCATGGCTTCCTGCGGGGTGAACGCACCGGAGTTCACGTCCCCGATCTGCTGCCACCAGAGCTGGGCCAGCTTCGGATAATCGGGCACGTTGATGCCGGTCGGCGTCCAATTCACCCGATCCGGGGACCGGTAGAATTCGACCAGACCACCCAGCTTCGGCGCCCGCTCGGTGAAGCTCTCATGATTGATGTCGGAATCCCGGATGATCGTCAGGCCGACATGGCTCTTCTTGAGAGAGACGGTCTTCGACACGGTGAACTGGGCATAAAGCCAAGCCGCTTTACGTCGATCGACCGGGGTTGAGTTGAACAGGGTCCAGGAACCGGCATCCTGATAGCCGAGCTTCTGGCCTTCTTCCCAATACGGCCCGTGCGGTGACGGAGCCATACGCCACAGCGGGTTGCCCTCGGCATCGACCGTGTTGTTGCCCTCGGACTGAGGCGCAACCATCGAGGCGGTGAAGGCCGTATACCAGAAGATCTGCTGGGCAACGTTGCCTTGCGAGAGAGCCGGCAGCGACTGGTAGAAGTCGTAATCGGCAGCCCCAGGAGGCGCGTATTGCCGCAGCCATTCATCCCACTTGCGGATGGCATAAACAGCCGCCGGACCATTGGCACCACCGCCGCGCGTCACGGACGCACCGGCCGGATTACAGGAGCCTTCCTCCATCCGGATGCCCCACTCGTCGATCGGCCGTCCGTTGGGCAGACCGGTCGAGCCCGCGCCGGCCATCGAAAGCCAGGCATCGGTCATCCGCCAGCCCAGATCGGGCGCGCGCTTGCCATAATCCATGTGGCCATACACGCGAACACCATCGATTTCCTGCACATCGTTGGTGAAGAACTCGGCGATGTCCTCATAGGCCGACCAGTTGACCGGCACGCCCAGATCGTAGCCGTATTTATCCTTGAACTGCGCCTGCAGCTCAGGATCGCTGAACCAGTCGTAGCGGAACCAATAGAGGTTCGCGAACTGCTGGTCAGGCAGCTGATACAGCTTGCCATCGGGACCGGTGGTGAACGACTTGCCGATGAAATCGTCGATGTCGAGTGTCGGCAGTGTCACATCCGCGCCGTCACCGGCCATCCAATCGGTCAGGTTCGTCGCGAGCTGCAGCCGCGAGTGCGTACCAATCAGATCGGAATCGTTGATGTAGGCATCGTACAGATTACGGTTGGTCTGCATTTGGGTCTGCACGGCTTGGACGACTTCGCCCTCGCCGAGCAGCTGGTGATTGACCTTGATGCCCGTGATTTCCTCAAACGCCTTGGTCAGCGTTTCTGACTCGTAGGTGTGGGTCGGAATGGTCTCGGAAAGCACGTTAATTTCCATGCCGGCGAACGGCGCAGCGGCATCGACAAACCATTGCATTTCGGCAATCTGTTCGTCGCGACTAAGCGTTGAGGGCTGAAATTCAGAATCGATCCACTGTTCCGCTTCGGCCATGCCTGCGTGGCCATGATGGCTGAATGCCATCATCGCGACACCAGCAGCGGCCATCATGAGGGTCTTTCTCATTGGCGTCCTCCCGTACTGGACCTTTGATTGGTTAATGAACGAAGATGTTCATATGAACATGACTTGCGTGTCAAGTGAATTGAAACCATCCTTACAGGGACTGAAATTGAGTAATCATCCTTACAGCCGTGGCAGTCGAGATGTGGCCAGCATGGATCTGACGCCCAGACAGCTGGATATTCTAACGGCCGCACGAACGCGTGGCCGGGTCGCCGTTGATGGATTGGCGTCTGCCTACGCAGTCACGCCGCAAACGATTCGGCGCGACCTCAACGATCTATGCGCACGCGGTTTGCTAGCCCGTATCCATGGCGGCGCCGTACCCGCGCGCAGCGTTTCCAACGTCACCTACGATCAGCGGCGCGGACTTGCCGCCGATGAAAAACAACGGATCGGGCTGGCAGCGGCTGGGCTGATCCCGAACAATTGTTCGGTGATCATCAATATCGGAACGACAACCGAGCAGGTCGCCCGAGCGCTCTACGACCACAAAGACCTGGTCGTAATTTCGAACAATATCAACGTCATCAACATCTTGAGTGGGTCTCCGCGCAAGGAGTTGATCATGGCGGGCGGAACGGTTCGCCAGTCGGACGGCGGCGTGGTCGGCGAAGCGGCCGTGGAATTCATTCGCCAGTTCAAGGCCGATTATGCCGTTGTCGGTGCTTCGGCCCTGGATCAGGACGGCGCCGTCTTGGATTTCGATATCCGCGAAGTCTCGGTCGCCCGCACGATTATCGCCAATGCGCGCCAGACCATCCTGGTGGCAGATGCCAGCAAGTTCCGGCGAACGGCCTCGGTCCGGATTTGCGACATTTCCGATGTCGCGGCGTTTGTAACTGACGCTGCGCCACCACCGACCGTCGAGAGGATCTGCCGGGAAGCCGGTATCGAGTTGATCGTGGCGCAACAAGCCGAACCAGCAGACAATCCCGTCGGCCATGTGATGGCCTAGGGCAAGTCCTATCCAGATTGGTTCAGACTTGCACCGTTAACTGGTATTTGAACGACTCTTTTCAGCCCCATTGGCTGGTGACCGATCTACACCTTGACTCTGGTGCGGTCGAAGGCAAGTTCGAGCTGTTTCATGACGAATTCTGCCGTGGGGCTAGGAACATGCGTTCATTGACGGCCGCCCTGATTGCCGCGTTGCTGATTCCGACCGCTGCCCATGCCTATATCGGGCCAGGCATGGGGGCCGGCGCGATTGCGGCCGTGTTGGGGGTGGTCGCCGCCGTTTTGCTGGCCCTGTTTTCCGTTATCTACTACCCGGTCAAGCGCGCGATGAAGAAGCGCAATGCCAATGGGCAGGCGTCCTCTCAGAAAGACGCCGCTGCCAAGTCCTCAAGCAGCTAACTCCCAAAGCAGCGGTTGGTTGGATTGATCTGGATCCTCATCATCCTCGCGAGCCTGGCGAGCATCGAGCTGTTCCTTCGATTGCCGGTCATTGAGCGGACCCGCGGCGTCCTGTCGACCTCGCGCCGGTCCATCAAGGTCGTTGCGAGCAAGGCGATTTCCGACCACTGGAAGGAGATGGTCCTTCCGCAATACTCCCTGCGTATGGCGACGGGATCGCTGGCGGCCGCCGGCCTGATGGTGTTGGCGTTTTCGCCCATCATCGTCCTCGCGCTGGTCGGCCCCTTGTTCGGCGCCGACGTCATGGCCCTGTTGCTGAGCTGGCAAGGCATCGTCGGGGTATCGTTCGTCGCTGCGCTTTACGCCTATTTGCGAAATCGGCTGCTCGGCGCCGGTTCATCGGATGTCGGCAGTTCAGACTACTCGCCAATGGCAAAGGTAACGCACCGATTGGCCCTGGCAGCACCTTCAAGAGGTGAGTTGTTGCTCGATCTGGAGCATGCGGTTGCCCCCGCGCTTTCCGATGACGCGCGTCAGGGCCGGCACGTCTTCGTCGCTGGGCTGGCCCGCGCTGGCACAACGGTCCTCATGCGGGCGATCTACCAAGGTGGCGGTTTCGCCTCTCTCACCTATCGCGATATGCCCTTTGTTATGGCGCCCAACCTGTGGGCCAAGCTGTCGCGCGGGTCGCAACGCACCATGGACAAGACAGAGCGCGCCCACGGGGACAGTGTGCTGGTCGATTTCGACAGTCCCGAGGCGTTGGAGGAACCCTTTTGGCGTGCCTTCTGCGGACTGGACTACATCAAGTCAGACCGGCTGGTACCGCACTCCGCCGATGATGAAACGGTCGACGCTTACCGAAAGTTCGTCGGTCATGTCCTAGGTCGCTATGGCGAGGCACGCTATCTGGCAAAGAACAACAACAACATTTTGCGATTGCCGGCGCTGCTCAAGGCATTTCCAAGGGCAACCGCCATCATTCCTTTTCGTCTGCCAGTTGCCCAATCCGCCTCGCTGAAAACCCAACATGAACGATTTCTGACGACAGACGATCCGTTCACCCATGATTATATGGGTTGGCTGGCCCACCACGAATTCGGTCCCGGCCATCGGCCTTTTGCCTTTTCCGGCTCGCTGCCCGAGGGCGACCCTGCCGGTATCGACTACTGGCTTAGACTTTGGGTCGACGTTCACCGCCACCTGTGCGAGTTGTTTGAAAGCCAAGGCCCTGAAACCCGGCTGATCCCGGTGGCCTACGAAGATGTCTGCGCGCCTGACAGATCGCTATGGGAAGCGTTGTGTCGGCGGATCGGCGTCGAGATTTCGGAACCGGATCTAAATGCCCGAGCGGTCAACATCGATGACAGCGCCGATCAGGTCCTACTGACCGAGGCATCCAATCTCTACGATCGGCTGCGGCGGCTTAGTCGTGAGGCACTGATGAACGACCATGCGAACACGCCCGCCAATGCCGAGGCCCGACAATGATTGAGCGTTTTCTTTTCCGCGCTTTCAAGATCGAGGTTTGGGCAATCCTGCTGATTTTGATCTTGTTCGGAATCGCCGTTTTCTCGTTCGGCGCAATCGTTCACTACCGCATGGATGGCGGCAGAGGATTGGGTGCCTTGGGCAACACGGCGGTGAAGATCGCCAGCGTGCCGCAGCTCGCCGAGCGCGTCTTGTCAGGCCGGGCAGATAGGCACCGCAACGTCGACCGTCAGTTCGATCAGCCAGGCGGGTTTACCTACCATCTCGAGGTCGAAAACCCCGGCTACATCCTGCTCCACCGCTATGACGGCAACATCAAGGAATCGATCATCGAGCTGGTACGGGAGGGCGAGACCGATCCGATCCATGTCTGGCGGTTTGATGATGTCGCCGCTTTCCGCCATGACGGCATTCGCCCGGCCGTGCAGGACCAGGTGACGGGCGATGCCAGCACGCGCCGGGCCAAGCATGCCTTTGTCGAAGAGTCAGGCGAGCTGGTCTTCCACTTCCGCTCCTCGCCGCTTTACAAATACGACGTTTGCCAAAACCTGATCTGGACGAACACCGACTTTGCCTTTCACCACGCGCTCGAACGGGATCAGGACGGAAACTATTGGACCCCCGGTAACTACCTGGGTGAACTCCGCTTTGACGATGTCGATGAGAAGTTCCACGATGATTTCTTGGTGAAGGTCTCGCCAGAGGGCGAGGTGCTTTATGCCAAGTCAGGGATGGACATCCTTGAGCAGAACGGCCTGCGCAACCGCATCTACACCCCCGACACATACGTCTACGATCCGCTGCACCTGAACGATGTTGAACCGATGCTGCAGGACGGGCCGCACTGGAATCAGGGCGACGTGTTCCTCAGCATTCCGCATCTGAACATGATCATGCAGTTCCGGCCCGAAACGGATGAGATGATCTGGCTTACCCAGGATGTGATGCTGCATCAGCACGACGTCGATGTTCTAGACGAGCATCGCATCGCGTATTTCGACAACCGGCGCGTAACGGGTGCCTTTGGGGACTACGTCAAGGGCCCCAACGAAATCCAGGTTTATGATTTTCGCGACGGCTCGACGACATCCCCCTGGCGCGAGCAGCTGGCCGAGGAAGATGTGCGGACGGTCTCACAAGGGCTGTTCTCCATCACCGAGGATGGCTCGGTGATGGCCGAGGATACCAACGCCGGCCGGATCGTGATGTTCAATCCCGCCGGCGAGTTGGTCTGGGAGTACGTCAACAAGGACGATAACGGGAACCTCTACACGGCCAATTGGACCCGGTATCTGGAGGCCGACTACGGCGACCGTGTCGTGGAGAGCCTCGCAGCCGCGGACTGCGGTTAGAGCCCTTCCACCTCAAATAAGCCGCTGCGGCAGGTCCGAGGCGATCCGTTCGAGCAAGTTGAGGGCCCCTTTGCGCGCCTCCTGATCGAAGCGGGACAACAAGCCCGACACCGAAAGCGCACCCTTAAAGTCGCCATACAGGCCGAAGACGGGCACCGCGACAGCCGCCACGTCCGGCGAACGTTCGGCCACCGAGACGGCATGACCCGCCTGTAGCACTTCCTTCGCCGCCTCGTCTCGAGACCCGGAATACGCCAACAGCACGCGCCCCGCGGCGCCGCGTTCGAGTGGCAGGCGGACACCTTCATCCAGATGATGGCGCGCCGCTTCAGGCGAGTTTTCGCGGTATAGGCACAGGCGCTCGTTTCCGTCGCGGACAAAGAAGGAGGCGGTTTCCCCGGTGGAGGCGACCAGGTCGCGCAGAACCGGCCTGATCTTATCATCAAGGGCGAAGGTGCGGCGGTAGCTCGCCCCAAGTCGCCAAAGGCTGGGGCCTAGGCGAAACGACCCATCATCATCCCGCGCCAAATAGCCATAGCGCTCCAGCGAGGAGGCCAGGCGCAAAATGGTCGATTTGTAGAGGCCGGTCTCCTCGGCCAATTCCGCGAGCGACAGCCGCGCCCGCGTTTGACTAAACGCTTCCAAAATCGAAAGCGCGCGTTCGACAGACTCCACCCGATCCTGTGCCATCCCTGCCTACTTCCTAATGTTCCTTAGGTTCTGCTAGACAGAATATCGTTCTATTATTGTTTGTAAAGCTATCTAAGCGCCCTAACGTTCGGTTTCTCGCGGGAGGAACTGACGATGAAGGCACAGGGATGAAGCCGTTAGAGGGAGTTCGCGTTCTCGACCTGACGAACGTGCTGGCGGGGCCGTTTTGCTGCCATCAGCTGGCCCATCTGGGCGCCGAGGTGGTGAAGGTCGAGGCCAGCGGACGCGGCGATCTGGCGCGGCAACTGGGGGCCGATCCCGAGCTGAACGCCAGGCTGATGGGCGTGTCCTTCCTGGCGCAGAACGCCGGCAAGAAATCCATCAGCCTGAATTTGAAGGACCCGCGCGGAAAGCAACTGCTCAAGCGGCTAGTTCAGGGCGCCGATGTGCTGGTCGAAAATTTTAGGCCCGGTGTGATGGACCGGTTGGGCGTGGGCTGGGAGTCCCTACGGACGGAAAACCCCAAGCTGGTCTACTGCGCCATTTCAGGTTTTGGGCAGGATGGACCATGGGCGGACCGGCCGGCCTATGACCAGATCATCCAAGGCGCTTCCGGCGTCATGTCGATCACCGGCGGGGCGGCTAGCGCGCCACAGCGGGTCGGTTATCCGATCGCCGACACCATCGGCGGAATGACCGCCGCCTTTGCCATTTGCGCCGCGTTGAACGACCGGGAGAAAGGCGCGTTTATCGATGTCTCGATGCTGGAGTCTGTTCTGGCCACCATGGGCTGGGTCGTTTCCAACTGGCTGATCGCGGGCGTCGCGCCCGTTCCCCATGGCAACGAGAACCCAACCTCTGCCCCGTCCGGCGCCTTCCAGACAGCCGATGGCCTGATCAACATTGCAGCCAACAAGGACGAGCAATGGCAAATCCTGGCCCGAGATATCGGCCGGCCCGATTTGCTCGAAAACCCAGCCTACCGCACGCGCGAGGATCGCAAGGCCAACCGCTTGGCTCTAAAGGCGGAGATTGAAGACGCCCTGGGCAGCGAGACAGCGGCAGTCTGGGCCAAGCAACTGAATGCCAAAGGCGTGCCCGCCGGCGCCGTACTGGGTGTCGCCGACATCCTAGCAGATGAGGTCATCCAAGGCCGTGGCATGCTGGCTGAGTTCGACAAGGTCGAGGGCGTAGACCGACCCGTCACGGTGGTCCGCACCGGGATCAAGATCGATGGACAAGCCCCGCAAGTCAGCTCGCCCCCGCCGACGCTGGGGGCCCACAACGAAGAGATCTATGGGGAGCTGGGGATCGGCACCGAGGAGCTGACCTCCCTGCGTGAGGAAGGTGTCATATGACCAGCGCAAACAACGACGTCGCCGATTGGTGGCGGACCTCCATCATCGATATGGAACCGGGCCGCATCGGCTTTCGCGGTAGGCCAATCGAAGAGCTGATTGGCCAACTGACCTTCTCGCAGATGATTTGGTTCATGGTGATGGGCGACCGACTGCCGGCCGAGCGCGCCGCCCTGTTGGATGCCGCCCTGGTGGCCGCCGTCGATCACGGGCCGCAAGCCCCCTCCATCGCCATCGCCCGCATGGCCATGACCTGCGGCGTCAGCCTGAACAACGCCATGGCCAGCGCGGTCAACGTACTGGGTGACGTGCATGGTGGCGCCGGTGAACAGGCTGTCGAACTGTACGCGGCCATTGCAGAGCGGGAAGCTGCGGGCACGGCGCTGCAAGAAGCCGTGCAATCCGAACTGGCCAACTGGCGAGCCGAACACGGGCGCTTCATCCCTGGCTTTGGCCACCGCTTTCACAAACCGGTCGATCCGCGCGCGCCAAGGCTTTTGGGATTGGTCGACGAGGTAGCTCAGGCCGGGGCCGTTTCAGGCCAGTTCGCCCAGATCGGCCGGGCAATCGAAATCACCCTGGCAGCGGAAAAGAACAAGCCCGTGCCGATGAACATTGATGGCGCGACGGCCGTCATCTTTGCCGAACTCGGCTGCCCACCGCCACTGGCACGCGGTCTGTTCTGCCTGTCACGGTCCGTGGGGATCCTGGCCCATGCCTGGGAGCAAAGCACCCAAGGCGGGCGCAACAAAGGCCCTACCCCGCCGCAGTATCGCTGGACATACGACGGGGATTAGGCTCGCCGCCGGCTACCTACCACTCCATGGCCGTGATGACGGCCCGGCCTAGCTTGCAATACTTCTCGTAGGATTCCTGATAGGCGGCCGCCAGGTTCGCCGTCGGTGAGATGGTCTTGGCCATCGGCGGCGGGGCGCAGACCTCGGTCGGCTCCGCCCCGGTTGCAGCGCAGATGCCCAGCCGGGCCGCGCCCAAGGCAGCACCGAAATCGCCATCGGCCGGGATGTCGATATCGATGTTCAGCGCGTTGGCAATAATGGTCAGCCAGGCATGGGAGCGCGAGCCACCGCCCACGGCCGTGGCCCGGCTGATGTCGGTGCCTGCCTCTTTCAACGCCTCCAGCGAGTCGCGGAAGGCAAAGGCCACGCCCTCGAACACGGCCTGGGTCAGAACGGCCGCATCCGTTTCATGGGCCAGACCCGCAAACCCGGCGCGAATGTTGGAATTGCTGTGCGGCGTCCGCTCGCCGCCCAGATAAGGCATGAACTGCACGGTGGTCGGCCGCAGCCCCTCCGCCGACACCTTGGCCGACAGGTCGGCCGCCGGCGTGCCGGTGATGCCCGCCAACCACTCCAGGCAGTCGGTCGCCGACAGGATCACGCCCATCTGGTGCCACGTGTTTGGAATGGCATGGCACATGGCGTGAACAGCGTTGGCGGTGTTGGGCGAGAACCGCTCGTTCGAGGCGAACAACACGCCGGACGTGCCCAGCGAGACAAAGGCCGAGCCCGGCGTGATGGTCCCTACCCCACAGGCGCTGGCCGCATTGTCGCCGCCACCGCCGGCAACGACCGGCGGGCTGGCCATGCCCCAGCGCTTGGCCAGATCCTCCCGCAGATTGCCCGAGGGCGCGCTGCCCTCGACCAGGCTGGGCATGTGATCGCGGGTCAGACCTGAAGCATCGAGCAACCCTTCTGACCAATCCCGGGCCGCGACATCCAGCCACAGCGTGCCCGACGCATCGGACATCTCCGCCACATACTCACCGGTCAGCTTGTACCGCAGGTAATCCTTGGGCAGCAGCACCTTGGCGATGCGGTCGTAATTCTCCGGCTCATGCTTGCGCACCCAGGCGACCTTCGGCGCGGTAAAGCCGGGCATCGCGACGTTGCCCGAAATGGCGCGCAGGGCCGGTTCGGCCGCCTCCAGCTCTTTGCCCTCGACCGTGGCACGGCCATCGTTCCACAGAATGCAGGGGCGCAGCACACTGCCCTCGGCATCCAGCAAGGTGGCGCCATGCATCTGGCCAGACAGACCGATCCCCTTCACCGAGGTCATCTGCCCCGGATGGTCAGCCGCCAGGGCGTCGAGGGTCTGCTGGGTCGCGGTCCACCAATCCTCGGCCGATTGTTCCGACCAACCCGGCTGCGGGCGGGAGACGGACAGGCGCGCGCTCTTGCTGGCCAGGACCTTCTGGTCGTCATCCATCAGGATGGTCTTGACGCCGGACGTGCCCAGATCGATGCCCAGATACATTCTTGTTCCTCCCAAACTTACGCCACAGTCAAACGGCCATTGTACGAAGGCTAACCAGATTCGGCGAGCCGTCGAGGTGGTTGGACTTTTCGGTGGCTGTTTGTCGAACGGGTTTGATGAGTTTTATTCAGCTAGGTTTCGTGGCTCTGCTTGGATTTTCCACGCTTGCCGTCATCGTCCTTTATTGGATCAGACCGGTCTTTGCTGGGCTCGCCTCTGTCCTGCTTGTCGCCGCGATTGCGTGGGTATTCTGGTTCGAACCGCGATCTCTCGCTATCAATCATCTGCAGCTCAACGTGCCCGACCTGCATGCTCCGGTTCGGATCGTGGCAATTGGAGACCCACAGCCAAACATGTTCCACTGGCCGCCGCACAGGCTGAAGTGGGCCTTCACAAAGGTTGATGGTCTGGAGCCCGACATCGTGCTCTGGCTCGGCGACTACGTGTACGACTCAAACGCGCTGCACCGCCTGGGCATCCGGGATTGGGTCTTCGTGGAGCCCTCATCCGTCATCGAAGCCATGGCATCGATCGATGCCCCGATGGGTTCGTACGCCATACTGGGTAACCACGACTGGTGGTGGAACGGCCCGGAAGTCGCGCGCCTCATCGAACAGACACACATCCGCCTGCTGATCGACGAGGCCGCCTACGCCCAACACCCGGAAACCGGCGCCGCCTTGTGGATCGCCGGCCTCGACGACATTTCGACCCCGAGGCAAACAAACGTCCCCGCCGTGCTGTCCCAGACCGACACCCAAGCCCCAACGATCATCCTGTCCCACAGCCCGGACATATTTCCCCGCATCCCGGAAGGACCGGCACTGACCCTGTCCGGCCACACCCATTGCGGGCAGGTCTACATCCCCGGCGTTGGACGGCCGTATGTGCCCATTCAATATCCGCAATACGCTTGCGGTTTGTTCGAGGAGGCGGGAAAGCGGCTGTACGTCACTTCAGGCATAGGAACGGCGGTGTTACCGATCCGGTTCATGACGATGCCGGAGATTGTTATGATTGATTTGCGTCCGGGGATATCTGTCAGTAAAATCCCATACTAAAATATCTCGGAAATATTACCGCCTCCGAAAGTAATACATAAAAGAGGAGCGAGAAATCGACCTGAAAGAAGTAAACTTAATACCAACAATATTTAGCGCTGCATTTAGTTGGCAAGATAATATGCAAATACATCTCTGTATCTTGCTATGGACGAGTCGACATCAAAAAAATCGTTGCCGATGAACCGCAAATTTAGATAGATTAGTCGCACATTCATTTACAGCGTTCGATCAGTGTACCAGGTTTCATTTATCAAGAAAAATGTGTCTAACCGCGCCCAAAATCTCATAAACAATTTGAAAGTTTGAATATCAATGCCTCAGATCACCAAGATTTTTACCTCAAAAATTTTTTTATATTTCGGCATTCCAATAATCCTTGCCACTATTCTAGGAATTTTTTCACTTTTTTACCTGATCCCACGGGCCATACAAGACAGCAAGCCAAATGTACGACTTTCGTCCAACGTTTATTCTGATTGTACAGAGCCCGCTAACATATCAGTTTCATATCGTTTTCGCCTTATCCCAAGTATGCCGTCGCCTGTTCAAAATATCGAGTTTACTCAAAGAATAATCTATATTTTTTCAACCAACATATCACAATGCAAATCAATCCACTTGTTCCCACTTCACAATGTTAACCATTCGATACGATCGATTTATCTTACAAAAGAAAATGGAAATAGTATTTGGTTAAGGAGAAATGGAGAAGTTGATCTTAAGCAACCTACTACAAACTCAATTAGCTACAATTGGATGAACCAAGAAGGATCAGGGCCATTCATACCTGTAAGCGACCTAACTTTAGCTGGAATAAACACCAATGACGTAAAAAGGCTAACAGTAACTACTATTGGCGAAGCAAGTAACTTTCTTCACTTGGAATTTCCAGTCATTGGTTCACGCGCGTTCTACGAAAACACACGAGAACATATTGGACAAATTGGAATCACAACAAAATCTGATTCCAATGTAACTCAAGAAATCGAGATTTTGCGAGGAATGGATTTTCATTCGGCACTACCGGCTAACTACAGACTCGATTTCTCTCGAGGTTGGATAGGTAGCGTACTTGTTCAGTCCGAAAAATTTCTGATAACATTTAGGAACCGACACGTTTCGCGTAAAAAAGACGTACTACTAATATTGATTGGCGCAATCATTGGCGCATGTGTTTCAATAGTTATTGAAAGAATATTACATCTACCAGAAACAGTAACGCTAGCGAGAAAAAATGGACAATGATCAACAAATAAAATTTAGATTACGGTGACAGTTTACTAAATTCACCAAACATCCGGTGAACCGATGTGGCAAGCCGCAATTCAGAGTAACCATACCATATCCGCTTATGAAATTTTCACATGACATTCCGTTACCGCAATTCCCTGGGGTACACCAAGTGGCAAGCCCTTGAAACTCTCGACCCTGCGATAGGTGGGATTTCCGTCATCTCGCAAGTTTTCTGTACCCTGCTGCTCTCCCAGGCAAGTAGTCCCGGCCAGGATCGATGAAACTAGCTCGACAGAAAGGCGGACGGTGAAGCAACTCCTCGCCAGTTGAACAGATGAAACGCAGGCGCTATTGGGTCGTTTGTTCCAAATTAGCAGCTCGGGCAAACCGGCTCATCGAAGCCAAATGATTGAATTGGCATCAGACCAATGTGTCGAGCTGTAGTGGCGCCTCTGGGTGCCATTGCCTCACTAAACACCTGCAACCAGAATCAAGTCGGTATCTGAAATCGTTTCCCGTACGCGACGCGCCCGGGCATCGGCGTCGCTCTCATAGAAACTCCTTGCGGCTTCCAGACTGTCGAACTCGATCACGATAGCGAGCCCCTGCTCACTTCCCTCACGCATTTCAGGGGCTGGGTTGCGGACAAGGACATTGACGTTGTGAGCTTTTGTTGCGGCGCCAAAATGTGACTTGAACTCCTCGAATGCGTGCTGTTCGCGCCCGCCGAAGACCAGAATCGCCGCGCCGTTACCCCCCAGCCAATCGCCGATCCGGCTTGTCGTGCAAAATATCCTCTACCTCCTCCCGCCTCGGGATCGGCGCCACTGCCCCCCACCCCCTGGTTGACAGCCCAGCGGCCGTGTTGGCGTAGCGCGTGGCCGCAAACGGGTCGCCGGATTGCAAATACTCGGCCAGGAAGGCCCCGTCGAAGGTATCGCCCGCTCCCGTCGCATCGACAGGGTTTACGCGAATGCTGGGCACGCGCTCGCGCTGTTCGGGGGCGGCAACAAGGGTGCCCTCGGCGCCCAGGGTCAGGGCCACGACGCGGGCGCCTAGCGCGAGGTAGAAATCGGCGATGGCATCGGGGCTTTCCCGGCCGGTCAGTTTGACCGCATCGTCATAGCCGGGCAGCGCGATGTCGCAGCGGCCCATGGCGTCGTGGATGACGGCCCGGGCGCGTGGCAAGGACCACAGGTTAAGCCGCAGGTTGGGATCGAAGGAGACCAGGGTCCCGCCCTTTTGCGCCTGTTCGATGGCATGGAAGACAGCGTCGGTGGCCGTGTCGCTGATCGCCTGGCTGATGCCCGAAACATGCAGGATCCGGGCACCCGCGATGTAATCGCCTGGCACGTCGGCGGGCGTCAGCCGGCTGGCGGCCGATCCCGCGCGGCGATAGCTGAAGGCGTGGCCATCCTTGCCGTGGGAAACGAAGTAAACGCCCGTCTGGGCCGAGTCATCGCGGATCACATGGCGCGCGTCGATGTTCTCCGTGCGCCACAGGGACAGCACATCATCGCCGAAACTGTCATCGCCCAGGCGGGTGACATAGCCAACCTTGGCGCCCGACCGGGCCGCCGCGATGGCGCAATTGGACGTGTCGCCGCCGAAGCCTTTGAGATAGGCGCCGTCGCCATGCCGCTCGTTCAATTCGATCAGCGGTTCGCCAAGACAGATGATATCGGGCTGCATGCCGGCCCCTTGCGGCTGGTCTTGATTGTTGGTTTTCGATTTTTAAGGCGATCGCGGCGCGAAGGCTAGTCGCTGCGTGTCGCGCCGGTGGGTTTGGCCTCACCCCTCAATCAAGATGGCCCGAAAGTCGTTGACGTTGGTCAGGGTCGGGCCGGTGATAACCTGATCGTCCAGGGCCTCGAAAAAGCTGTGGCCATCATTGTTGGCCAGGCTTTGTTTGGCATCGATACCGGCTGCCTTTGCTTTGGACAGCGTGCTGGGGTCGACTAGAGCGCCGGCGATTTCCTCAGCACCGTCAACGCCGTCCGTGTCGCCAGCCAGCGCGTGGATGCCCGGCGCGCCATCCAATTCAACAGCCAGCGACAGGCAGAATTCCACATTGCGCCCACCCCTGCCCTGCCCTTTGACCGTAACCGTGGTTTCACCGCCGGAGATCAGCACACAAGGCGGGACAACCGGTTGGCCGTGGCGACGGGCCTGGCGAGCAATACCGGCCATGACCCGCGCGGCCTGAGAGGATTCGCCTTCGATCGCGTCGCCCAGGATCAGTGGCGTATAACCCGCTTGCCGCGCAATTTCCGCCGCAGCTTCCAAGGAATGCTGGGGCGTGGCCATCATCTTAAGCTCATTGTTGGCGAACACTGGGTCACCGGGCTTGGGCGTTTCATCCTTGGCCGCCTTCAGGTGCCGGATGACCGAGGCCGGGGCATCGATGCCGTACTGTTCGAGGATTTCCAGCGCCTGGGCAAAGCTGGTCGGATCCGGAACCGTGGGGCCGGAGGCGATGATCGAGGGATCGTCGCCCGGCACATCGGAAATCGTCAGGGTGACCAACCTGGCCGGGTGGCAGGCGGCGGCAAGCCTCCCGCCCTTGATGGCGGAGAGGTGTTTGCGGACGCAGTTCATCTGGTCGATGGAGGCGCCGGACTTCAACAGGGCCCGGTTGACCGCCTGCTTGTCCGCCAGAGTGAGACCAGGCGCAGGCAGGCTCAACAGCGACGAACCGCCACCGGAGATCAGGGCGATGACCAGATCGTCCGGCGTCAGCCCCTGAACCATGCTCAGCATTCGGGCCGCCGCCGCCTCCCCTGCCGCGTCGGGCACCGGGTGGGCTGCCTCGACAATCTCGATACGCTCACACGGCACGGCGTGGCCATAGCGGGTAGTGACCAGCCCTTCCAGCGGTCCGGGCCAGTTTTGCTCCACCGCCTGGGCCATGGCCGCCCCGGCTTTGCCCGCGCCAATGACCAGGGTCCGGCCCTTTGGCCGGTCGGGCAGATGCCGGGGAACGCAGTGCTTCGGCAAGGCTGCCTCGACGGCCGCATCGAACATGGCGACCAACAGGGCGCGAGCATCTTGGATCATGATCAGCTCAGGCGTTGGAGCGATAGGGCTGGAACCAAGCCAGGCTATCGGAGGTCGAGGTCTTGGGCCGGTACTCGGCGCCGACCCAGCCGTCGTAACCTGCTCTGTCGATCCAGCCGAACAGGAAAGGATAGTTGATCTCGCCCGTGCCCGGCTCGTGCCGGCCCGGGCTGTCCGCGAACTGCACATGGGCAATGCGAGACCGCAGTGTGGCGAAGCTCGCGGCCAGATCGCCCTCCATGATCTGCATATGGTAGAAATCATACTGCAAATAGAGGTTTTCGGACCCGACGGCATCCATGATGGCAATAGCCTGGCTTGAGGTGTTCAGGAAAAATCCCGGCATGTCGCGGGAATTGATGGGTTCGATCAGTTGCTTGATCCCCGCCTCACGCAGGGCCTTGGATGAGAAAGTCAGATTGTCGATCACGGTTTGCTGGGCAACCTCGGCATCCAGGCTGGCAGGCTTAATGCCCGACAGGCAGTTGAGCTGTTTGCACCCGATGGCGTTCGCGTACTCGATCGCCATGCCCACGCTGTCCTGAAACTCGCCGATGCGGTTTGGGAAACAAGCCATGCCGCGATCGCCTGCCTCAACGTCGCCTGGTGGCATGTTGTGCAGAACAATTTCGAGGCCATGGGCGGATAGCCTTTCCGCCACCGCCGACTTGTCGAAATCGTAGGGGAATTGAAACTCGACAGCCTTGAAACCGGCCTCCGCCGCCGCCGCGAACCGGTCCAGGAAATCATACTCGCCAAACAAGGTGGACAGGTTGGCGGAAAATCGGGGCATGGTCGGGCTTTCTTTGGACGGCAATCAGGATCGCTTCAGGTGGGACGCCCATACCTACACAGGTTTGACCAAATTTCCGATGGCTGATCGCGATGTCACAGCCCTTGACGTTGATTGTCGAGCCTTCCCAAACCACGTCGGTATGCTAGGCTGAACGGTAGGGATATCGGTCATGGTAGAGATATCTGGGATCAACATCGCACTTGCCCTGTTAGGGGGTGTGCTTATCGGCCTCGCCGCCACGTTGCTACTGGCGATGAACGGGCGGATCGCCGGCATATCGGGCATTGTCGCGGGCCTGGTTCGACCGGAGCGGGCCGGCGACACAAGCTGGCGCGTGGCCTTTGTTGCCGGGCTTCTGGCGGCCCCGCTTGTAACCTACATCGTCACCCAACAACCGGTTGAGATCGTGGTCGAGACCTCTGCCCCGTTCTTGGTTGTTGCTGGGCTGTTGGTTGGGATCGGAACGGCCATCGGCGGTGGCTGTACCAGCGGCCATGGGGTTTGTGGCGTCGCGCGGGTGTCGCCAAGATCTTTCATCGCAACCGCCGTTTTTCTGGTCACGGCGGTGATCGTGGTCGCCCTGATGCGTCATGTGTTCGGAGGTGGATCATGATCGGCAGGCGCCGCGAGGTGGCCGCCTTTGCTGCCGGACTGGTCTTCGGGATCGGGCTCTGCCTTGGCCAAATGATCAATCCGGCCAAAGTGCTGGCCTTCCTGGACGTTTTGGGCGTTTGGGATCCGACGTTGGCGCTGGTGTTCATTGGCGCTGTTTTGACAACGCTGATCGGCTATCGGCTGACACTTGCGCGCGGAACGCCATACCTGACGGACAGGTTCTCCCTGCCAGGAACCAAAACCATTGATCTGCCTTTGATCGGCGGGGCGGTCATATTCGGAATCGGCTGGGGCATTGCGGGTTTTTGCCCGGGACCGGCCATCACCGCGCTGGGCGCTTTGTCGTCCGAAGCGCTTGTCTTCTTGGGTGCGATGATCCTTGGTCTGACCATCGGGCGTGCGATCCAGTCCACCAGCTGGCGGCGCGAACCCTCACGACCCACCAGGCACGTTTCTACCTAATGCACGCAAGGCCGGGGCGACCTCACCAGGAAGTCGCCCCTATTCCGCTCGTCAAGCAGTATCGATTTCGAGAATCGCCGCCAACTCAATGAAACTGTCGGTGTTGAGATTAAAGTCGAGGTTTTGGATCTCGACGCTGCCGTTCGGGTGGACGATGCGGACATCGCCGGATCCGGCCGCCTGGATATTCCAATCCGGGTCGGCGTCCAAATCTTCCAGCGTCAGCTCGGGACCACCCGCGGCATCATTGACGCCGGGATCAGCCGCCAGAATGTCCGCCTCCGACATGACGATCTTGTCATCGCCGACCGTGAAGCCGTTCAGCCAATCGGCCCCCTCATCCGGGTTAGACGGGTCGATCAACACCTTGTCCCTGCCGACGCCGGTATCGATGCGGTCATTCCCGCTTTCACCGGCCAGAATATCGTCGGCTCCGCCACCTCGCAGGGTGTCGCGGCCGTCACCACCAAAGACCAGATCATTGGCCGGTGGATCGTAATCGTAATCGCCGACGACCAGGTCGTTGCCGGCGCCGCCATAGACCGTGTCCTCGCCATCTTCGCCGTTGACATAGTCATCGCCCGGTCCGCCGCTGACAAAGTCGACACCACCGGACCCTTTGACCGTGTCGTTGCCCTCCTCGCCGAAGACGCGATCCTGAGAACCGCCGCCGGTAATCCAATCATTGCCTTCGCCACCGAAGATGGTGTCATTGCCGCCATCGCCGGACAGGGCATCGCTGCCATCCTCACCTAAGATCAGGTCGTTGCCGCCGCCGGCCTTGACCTTGTCCGAGCCATCGCCGGTCCGATATTCCTCGGCCGCATCGGTACCCCTCAGCACATCGCGCGCATCTGTGCCGATGATCGCATCGGGCCCTTGCGGCGGTTTGGGATCGTCGACCGGGTCCGCCGGGGGATCAACGGGCGGATCCACTGGAGGATCGACCGGTGGGTCGACGGGAGGATCAACAGGCGGGTCCACAGGCGGATCGACGGGCGGATCAACAGGCCCCTCACCGGGAATGTCCTCAGGACCGAAAACGAGCGCGCCCTTCCAGCGCATATCCTCGCGTCCATCCTTGGGTGCCGAATAGGTGCGTTCGTAATTTGCGTCCTCGACGGAGACATCCGTCCCATCGAATACGACATTCTCGATAAACAGGACGCGCTGGTTATCCGTCGACCCGCCCCATTTCGAATTGTCGAACCCGATACGGACCTCGCTGGGCGTGTCTTCCACTTCGAAGTTGAACGTCTGGTTGGCGCCGTCGGTACGCAATGCGCTTACCTCGACGCTGCCGATAATGACACCGGCCACTTCGACCGTTAGCCGAGGAAGCCCCAGATACGCTTGCGCCGACGCCGTTATGGCAATGGTGAATGCCACGGTACCCCTCCCGATGCTCTGTTGACCTGCCGTCGGCGCGCCAATCCACCCCACCAAACGGCCAGCAGGAGGACTGAGACACCACTTCCTGAACCTGACCCGGCCTTCGCCGACGTGGCATCCTCACCGGGCTGTTATTTATCTGTGACCAAGAATAAAGTGAGTCTGTAAGAAATTGAAGCCCGGAGTTTCACTACTTGCTTCACTGAGCAACCTTTTGTGGCGGAAGGAACGGCGAGATTGAAAACTAAGCCCACAAGCGATTCACTAAGTGGACAGGATGTTTCTTAGCGTCTGCGAACTGTTCAAGATCGGAATCGGGCCGTCCAGTTCCCATACTGTCGGCCCGATGATCGCGGCCGGGCGGTTCCTCGATCATTTGCGGGGATTGGGGGCGGTTGACCTACAGTCTGTGCGCGTGTCTTTGCATGGCTCGTTGGCCTTCACGGGCAAAGGCCATGCTACAGATCGGGCCATCTGCCTTGGCCTTTTGGGTGAACACCCAACCAGAATCGATCCCGATCGAATTGACGAATTGATCGATGGATTGTCAGCCGACCGGAAAATCCGCGTCGAAGGGCTCCCGCCTATTTCGTTCGACCCCGCAACAGACCTGGTGTTCGACTACGACCGCACGTTGCCAGGCCATTCGAACGCCATGATCTTTGCCGCGAACGGGCCCGATAAGACGTCCCTGACGGAACAAACCTACTATTCCATTGGCGGTGGATTCGTTGCCGAGGAGAGCGAGCTGGACCAATTGGACAACGGTCCAACCCAAAACGTCCCCTACCCTTTTTCCACGGCCGCCGAGATGCTGGCGATGGGCAAACAAACGGGCCTCAGCATCGCTGAGATGAAACGGGCGAACGAGGAAGCCTGTGAGCCGGACCAGAATTTAAGCGATCGGCTGGACGAGATTTGGAACGCCATGGCGACCTGTATGGATCGCGGGCTTAGCCAGGAAGGAGAGTTGCCGGGAGGATTGAGCGTAAAGCGCCGGGCAGCGGCGATACATCGGACCTTGCTGGCAGAACGAGGGACGAACCGCCGGCTCGAACACACGGTCATGGATTGGCTGAGCGTTTATGCCATGGCGGTCAATGAGGAGAATGCCGCGGGCGGCAAGGTGGTTACCGCGCCGACGAATGGCGCGGCCGGCGTCATTCCAGCGGTCATTCGCTACTACCGCGATCAATGTCCGGAGGCAGACCGGTCCGGCATTCACACCTTTCTGCTGACGGCGGCGGCCATCGGCGGGATCATCAAGCACAATGCCTCGATCTCCGGAGCCGAGGTCGGCTGCCAGGGAGAGGTCGGGTCTGCCTCGGCCATGGCGGCGGCAGGCCTGTGCGCCGCATTGGGGGGGACCAATGAGCAGGTGGAAAATGCCGCCGAAGTCGCTTTGGAACATCATTTGGGCATGACCTGCGACCCAATCGGCGGGTTGGTTCAGGTCCCCTGTATCGAACGCAATGCCTTTGGCGCCGTGAAGGCGGTGAATGCCGCGTCAATGTGTTTGCGCGGTGATGGCACCCACTTGGTGGCATTGGATGCCTGCGTCGAAACCATGCGCCAGACAGGTCTGGATATGAGCGAGAAGTATAAAGAAACCTCGCAGGGCGGCCTGGCGGCCAACGTGGTCGAGTGTTGAGCTCTCGCTACAGCCCGACCGTGGCCCGCAACGCCGTTTGTTCAGCCGGCTGGTAAACGGCCCCGAAGCGGTTGGCCAGAAAATCATCCAGCGCAATTTCTTCTTGCCGAATGAACCCTTCATCCGGCACCGAACCGTCGGCCAGCATGTCGGTAACCGCGCAAATCGCCGCGGCTGTGGTGACTTGGATGGCGCCATAGGTTTGATCGCCCCACTCGCGGGCGTAAATCTTGTTGGCATAGGTTTCCTGAAGGAAACGACCGTCCTTAGAACCGCTGACGGTGACCAGGATGACCACCACATCCTGCATCGTGGCCGGCACGGCGTGTTCCAGAATGTCCTTCAACAAGTCGCGCCGGTCGCGCAAGCGCAGGTCGTTCAACAGCGCTTTCATGATGGCGCAATGGCCGGGATAGCGCACCGTGCGGTAGTTGAGCGTCCGGACCTTGCCTTGAAGCGTATCGCAAAGCGTGCCCAGGCCGCCTGACGTGTTGAATGCCTCATACTTTACGCCGTCGAGCGAGAATTCCTCCAGCTCTTGCAGCGCAGGTACGTCACGGCGCACGCCATCGACGATGGCCTCGCACGGTTCGCAATATTCATTGATGACGCCATCCGTGCTCCAGGTCAGGTTGTAGTTGAGGGCGTTGGATGGGTATTGGGGCAAGGCCCCGACGCGCATGCGCAGGCTGTCCAGCTCGTCGAACCCTTTTGCCAGATCATAGGCGACGATGGAGATAAATCCCGGTGCCAGGCCACATTGCGGGATCAAGGCTGATTCCGCCTGGTGAGACAGATCCATGACCTTTTTGGTCGTCGCAACGTCCTCGGTCAGGTCGAGATAGTGGACTTTCGCTGCAACGGCCGCCTCAGCGATGCCGCCGGTCAGGAAATAGGGTGCGGCGCTGAGTACGGCAAACTTGCCCTTCAATAAATCGGCTAAGGCGCCTTTGTCGGCCAGGTCGGCCTGATGAACAGCGATGCCGCGTTCAGCCAGGGGCGCCAGCTGGTCCGCATCGGCATCGGCAATCGAAACCCGGTAGTCGCCCGTGGAGCGCAGCAAATCGGCGATGGTCGCGCCGATCTTTCCCGCGCCGGCAATCAGAACCTCGTGCATGGCGGACCCTCTCTTGCTGGCGGAATTGGCGCCCGATAAGGTTAACAGAGCGTTTGTTTCTTGCCCGTCAATTGTGGGCTGAATACGTCAAATAGCAGGCGGTCGCTCGTCCGAGAACACCAGATCCGTCTATCTCGAACTGTTTACCTGCACCGGGGCATTTGCATGAAAATTCAATGGCTGGGGCATTCCGCCTTTCGCATCGAAACCGCCGATCAGGTGGTGATCGTCGACCCGTTCCTGACCGGCAATCCAACCTTCAGCGGCACGGTCGAAGACGCCACCAAGGGGGCGACCATTGTCGCGCTGACCCACGGGCATGGCGATCATCTTGGCGATGCCCTCAAAATCGTCGGCGATCTCGGCATCCCGCTTGTGGCGATGGTGGAGCTGACTTGGTGGGCCGAAAGCGAAGGCGCCGCAAACACCGTCGGTATGAATTTCGGCGGCACCGTCAGCTTTGGCGAAACCGAAATCAGCATGGTGCAGGCCATCCATTCTGCGGGGTTCCCTGTGGATGGCAAACCGGTCTATCTGGGCAATCCCGGCGGCCTGATCATCAAAGACCCGAACAAAACACTCTATCACATGGGCGATACGGACATTTTTTCCGACATGGCCCTGATCAACGAAATCTATCGGCCGCAGATCGGCATCGTGCCAACCGGCGGGCACTTTACGATGGGGTCAAAAGTGGCGGCTCTGGCTTGCGATCGGTTTTTCGATTTCGAGACGGTGATCCCTTGCCATTTCGGGACGTTCCCAATCCTCGAACCTGACGCAAACCAGTTTGCAGCGGCTTATGGTGGCCATCGGACGAACGTTCTCGAACCGATGGGGTCGGCTGAATTCTAGCGTCCGTTTACATCTCCATCGCTTCAGCGACTTCGATCGAACCGCCATCTTCCAAGATCGGGCAGCCTTTGGCGTGGGCCACGGCGGCATCGATATCACCGGCGCTGATCAAGCTGTAGCCGGATGCGGGGTTTGCGCCGCCACCATCGAGCACGCTGCCGTTTTGCACTGTCTTTGACGGGCCAGCCGGCGCGCCGAAATCGACGACGGCGTCGCCCATCTGATCTCGCCAGGCAAACCATTTGGCCATGACGGCTTGCCCCTCCTCGGGCGATTCCGGCGCCTTGCCGCCGTGATAAACGAAAAGATATTTGGGCATGCTGGTCACTCCCTCGCTGATGCTTAACCAATCAGTTGACTATTCCGCCTAAACGCAATAGTCAACCAACATGTTAAATGAACGAACGGACAGTCTTCAGGCCGACGAGCTGGATGCCAAGTTTTCGGCCTTGGGACACACGGCTCGGCGGGACATCGTTGCCCAGCTTTCGAGAGGCGAGCGGGGACTATCTGATCTAGCGCACCCCTTCGATATGTCGCTGGCGGCAGTATCCAAACATGTGCGAGTCTTGGCCGATGCGGGCCTGATCGTGGTCGAAAAGCGCGGCAGGACGCGCCGCTGCCGGCTGAACGCAACGGCCATGCGCCAAGCGGCTGACTGGCTGACCCATTATCAAGAATTCTGGCAAGATCGGTTCAAATCATTGGCCAACCACCTGGCGGCACGCGATGGAGACAGCTGGTGAATTTTCTGCAGTCCACCCTTGGCCAAGACCCGCTCGTTGTCATGGGCAGGTTCGATGCGCCGGTCGAGCGCGTCTATCGGGCCTGGACCGATCCCAACGAGGTGACCAAGTGGTTTGGTCGAAGCCCCGGGTATTTGGTTTCCGCCAGCATCGATCTGCGCCCGGGCGGCAAGTGGCAATTCGTTACCGAGCGGACGGAAACCCAGATGTCGGCTTTCGAGGGCGAGTATCTCGACATTCAGCCGAACGCAAAACTCGCCTTTACCTGGTCGCACGTCACGGAAACGGCGGCGGGCGAGCGGCAGCAAACGCCCGCCTCGCAAGTCAGCGTTGAATTCGAAGCGACGGACAGCGGAACCCGGGTTCTGCTCCGCCACGAACGGGTGGCGAGCGAGGATGCCCGCACCGGCATCGGCCACGGCTGGGAGAAAAGCTTCGAGCACCTGTCCCAGCTGTTCGTCACTGCCTAGCGCATCTCCCGCGCCAAGAAAGCCCCGAACGCGGGCAGATAGACCTGGGCGCCAGTCATGACGCCCTCGTTGAATTGCGCATCGACCGCCGAATAGGTTGCGCCCGTCGGCAAAGGCCAATTGACCTCTTGGCCGGTCAGGTTGAAGACGCACAAAAGGGTCGTTCCTGAAACCGACCGTCGCAATGCAAGCACGCCCTCCGGTGCCTCGACGAATTCTATTGTACCCAGTCCAAGGGCCGGCTCTTCGGCCCGAAAGTTCAAGACGGCTTTGTAGTGGGCCAGGATGGCATCTGAATCCTCGGTCTGCCGGTCGACCGCCAGGGCACGGTGATCTTCGGGGATCGGCAGCCAGGGCTTGCCATCCGTGAAGCCACCCTCTGGGGCCTGGGTTTGCCAGACCATGGGGGTCCGGCAACCGTCCCGGCCTTTCAGCTTTGGCCAGAAGCGGATGCCGACGGGGTCTTGCAGATCTTGGTAGGCCAGTTCGGCTTCCGGCAAACCCAGCTCTTCGCCCTGGTAGAGGCAAAGCGAACCGCGCAGGCAGGTCAGAAGGGTCGCCGCCAGCTTAGCAATATCGGGGAGCGTCGCCGCGTCCGGTGTCCAACGCGACACGTGGCGGCGGACATCGTGGTTTGAGAAGGCCCAGCAGGGCCAGCCATCGCCGGCCACCGCCTCGAAGGACTCGACGCGCTCGCGGAAATAGCCGGGCGAGAAGGTGTCGCTGAGAAAGTCGAAGGTGTAGCACATGTGCAGCTTGTCGCCGCCGGAGGTGTAGGTCGCCATGATCTCCAGCGACCGCTCCCCCTCGCCCACTTCGCCGACCGAGGTGGTGCCGGGATACTCATCCAGCAGCGCCCGGAAACGTTTCAGAAATTCCAGGTTTTCCGGCTGGTTCTTGTCGAACTGGTGGCTTTGCCGGTTGTAAGGGTTCGGATCTTCCGCGTTCGCCGGCAGCGGCGGGTTGTTCTGCAGCCCGGCGCTGTGGAAGTAGAAATTCACGGTGTCCAGGCGGAACCCATCAACGCCCCGGTCCAGCCAGAAGCGCACCTCGTCCAACAGCGCATCCTGGACGGCGCGGTTGTGGAAATTGAGGTCGGGCTGTTCGGCCAGGAAGTTGTGCAGATAGTACTGGCCGCGCGCGGTGTCCCACTGCCAGGCGGGGCCGCCGAAGATGGACAGCCAGTTGTTTGGCGGCGTTCCGTCGGGCTTGGCGTCTGTCCAGACGAACCAGTCGGCCTTGTCGTTCGTGCGCGACTGGCGGCTTTCCTTGAACCAGGGGTGCTGGTCGGAGGTGTGGCTGAGGACCTGGTCGATGATCACCCGCAGGCCAAGATTGTGGGCCTGCTCGACCATGGCGTCGAAGTCATCCAGCGTGCCGAACATCGGATCGACGCCGCGATAATCCGAGACGTCGTAGCCGAAGTCTTTCATCGGCGATGTGAAGAAGGGCGACAGCCAAATCGCATCCGCGCCCAGGTCAGCGATGTGCGCTAACCGCTTGGTAATGCCGGGAATATCGCCGATCCCGTCATCGTTGGAATCCTGAAACGAGCGGGGATAGATCTGATAGATCACGGCGCCGCGCCACCAATCCGGGCCGCCAACATTAAGCGCGCGGCGGGGCGCCGCGTTCGAGTGCTGCGTCATGGCATCGACCTAAACTGACAAGGGATCAGGGCCGACCGGCCCTTCGGCGCGTCAGTTGGACGAGAAGCCGGCAAATTTCAAGCGCGTTTTTTCCGCCTGGAGTTTTCTTGTTCAAAGAGCTGGCGTTCCGTGCCCGTTTTTAAACGGGGAAAAACGGCGAGCGCGCTGCCCATCAGCCATTTTGGGACCTGTTTGACCAGCTTGGGCGGGCCCTCCACTTTTATGGTGCCGGTCACGATTTCGTCGCGGAGCGAGCGAAAACCGCGCCAGGCCTCGACAAATCGGCGGATGTCGGCCGAGACGGTGACGTCGGTGTCATAGCCGGGCGGTTTGAGGCACATCTCGATCTTGCCGTCATGCTTCATCAGCCAGAAACGGTCGAAACCGTTCGGCGTACCGTGAAATTCGAAAGCGATAACGGTGGTCCCATCGGGCATCGCGGCGCTGTCGAGGCGGGTGCTCATGCTCCAGGCGAGGAAACCGGGGTCGAGATCCTCAAGTTCCAGATCGCGCGACCAGCGCTGGCCCCAGGCCGCCAGGTCCATGATGATGGGATCGAGTTCGAGACAAGCGGCCGTCGGTTCGTAGATGAAGCCATGGCCGTTCGGAGCCGGCTGTTTCTCGCACAGGCCCGCATCTTCGAGCTGGGCCAGACGCGTCGATAGGAGGGTCGCCGAAATTTTCGGCACGCCCCGATGGATTTCGTTGAAGCGCCGGCAGCCATCCAACAACCGGCTGACGACCAGAAACGTCCAACGCTCACCCAGCAGCTCAACGGCAAGCGCTAGAGGACAGTATTGACCATATCCCTTTGCCATCGCCTCAAGCCCCTTGTTCAACGCAACAGGTACGCGCTTCGCTGAGGACAGACTACTCCATTTTTTTCAGTATTATTCGTTCGCGCAAGTTGAAACGTTGGCCATCGGGAACGCCGCATGCGATGGGAGGCCAGCAAGCCATGAATTCCCTTACATCTGAGATCGTTGGCAGCGATTTTCGAGGTCAGATCTTCGATCCCGCGACCGCTGGTTACGACGACGCCAGAGAGATCTGGAACGCCTCAATTGACCGCAAACCGGCCCTGATCGTCCGGGCGGCCGGCGTCGCGGATGTCATATCCGCCGTCCGGCTGGCCCGGGATCAGGGGCTAGATCTGGCCATTCGCGGCGGAGGGCACAACATCGCCGGTAAGGCCTCGACCGAGGGCGGCGTCTTGCTTTCGCTGGCTGGCATGCGGTCGGTCAGGGTCGATCCCAGTAACCGGATCGCCTATGCGGCCGGCGGCGCCGTTCTGGGTGATCTCGATCACGAAACCCAAGCATTTGGAATGGCGACTCCAGGAGGTGTGGTTTCGACAACGGGTCTCGCGGGGCTGGCACTCGGTGGGGGCTTTGGCTGGCTGGCCCGCAAGTTTGGACTGACGGCCGATAACCTTATTGCCGCCGATGTCGTTACGGCCGATGGCCAGCTCGTCCGGGCGAGCGCGGATGAAAGTGACGATTTGTTCTGGGCGTTGCGCGGCGGGAGCGGCAATTTCGGAGTCGTTGTCGGTTTCGAGTTGAAGCTGCATGCCGTCGGACCCGAGGTTCAGTTCGGACCGACGCTGTATCGGCTGGAGGATGCACCGTCGGTCCTGCGCCGGTGGCGGGACTTTTGCCGTGATGCCCCGAGGGAGCTGTGCATCTGGGCGGATCTGCTGACAGCCCCACCCTTTCCGTTTTTGCCGGAGGAGCATCACGGACGCAAAGTGCTGTCCCTGCTGGCCTGCCATACGGGCGACGCCGCGACGGCGGCAAAGGATCTGGCCCCTCTCAATGAGTTCGCGACGCCGATCGGCAAGGCGCTGGGGCCGATGCCCTATTGCGTGGCGCAAGGGATGCTCGACCAGACCTATGCGTTTGGCGCGCATAACTATTGGACATCGCAGAACTATGTGGACCTGCCCGATGGGGCCATCGATGCGGCAGTCGAGCTGGCGGAGGTGCTGCCGACGCCCCAGTCGGACATCTTGTTTTGCCAGCTAGGCGGTGCCATTGACGATGTCGATCAGGGTGCGACGGCCTATCCGCACAGGGGCGTTTCGACCATCATCACACCCGGGGCCCGTTGGCATGGAGTGGAGGACAGCCAGGCTTGCATGGACTGGATTGCGGTTTGCCGGGAAAAGCTGACGCCTGGCGCCGATGGCGGATCCTACGTCAACTTCATCGCCGAGGATAAGGGGCGAGAGCGTGATGCCTATGGCGCGAACTTCGAGCGACTGAGCGCCATCAAGAAGCGCTGGGACCCGGACAACTTCTTCAGGCAGAACCAGAATGTCACGCCATCGTGAGCGATCTCAGCCACCAATGACCGCGAGCATCGGCGTTAGCCGATAGACTTCGCCGGCAAATCGCCTGATGATCCCAGGCTGTTCTATTGGTTGGGACATCGGCCATGAAGCTGTTCTGGTGCGAAATGACGCGCGCGTCGCGCATTGTCTGGCTGCTCGAGGAGTTGGGGCTGCCCTACGACCGGGTGCGCGCTGACGTTCGCAACCCGCAATCCATCACCGATCCGGATTTTCGGCAGGCCTCGCCCATGGGCAAGGTACCGGCCCTGGTGGATGGCGATGTGAAGATGTGGGATTCCTGCGCCATCGCCTTGTACCTGGCCGATGCCTATCCAGAGACCGGATTTGGCGTGCCCATCGGACACCCGGACCGGGGCCGGTTCCTGACATGGACGTTCTATACGAATACCGTGGTGGAGCCGGCGCTGGCGGAGAAGTTCGCAGGCGTTGAGCCGACGCCGGGACGGAGCGGTTTTGGCAGTTACGATCTGATGGTCAAGACGTTGGTAGACGGCTTGGATCCCGGCCCGTGGATCTTGGGCGAGAAGATCTGCGTTGCCGATATCCTGCTGGCATCCAATCTAGATTTCCTTCAAAAATTCAACATGCTGCCCGATATTCCTGAATTCGTTTCTTACCTAGAAGCCAGCCGCCAACGGCCGGCTTATCAGCGTGCCATGGCCCTGGAAGCCCAATAGTCCCCATCCATGATTTCCTTCGTCGCAACCCGGTTATTGCAAGCGCTGTTCGTCATGGCGGCGGTGAGCCTGATTGCCTTTGCGCTGTTCCGGTTTGTCGGCGATCCCATTGCGCAGATGGTGGGGCAAGAGACCTCCATCGAGGATCAGGAACGGCTGCGCGAACGCCTGGGGCTGAATGACCCGGTAGCCGTTCAGTACGGGCGGTTCGTGACCAATATGGCGACCGGGAATTTCGGCTTTTCCTATCGCACGAGGCAGCCGATTGGGGAGATGATCACCAGCCGCCTGCCCGCCACGTTAGAGCTGGCCTTCGTCTCGCTGATCATTTCCCTGATCGTCGGGATACCGGCCGGGATCTTTACGGCACTGAGACAAGGCAGCGTTTCGGCCACGGCGGTGCTGATCGGCTCGCTGGTCGGGGTATCCGTGCCAACCTTCGTGATCGGCATCTTTCTGATCTATCTGTTTGGCGTGCAACTGGGTCTGTTACCGACATTCGGGCGCGGCGGAGTGACCGAACTGGGTTGGTGGAAGACCAGCTTTTTGAGCATCGATGGCTGGCGTGCCCTGATCCTGCCGGCGGTGACACTGGGGGTCTATCAGCTGACCTTGACCATGCGGCTGGTGCGGTCGGAAATGATGGAGGTGCTGCGCACCGATTACATCAAATTCGCCGAGGCGCGCGGCCTGCCCTACCGGTCGATCTATTTCCGCCACGCACTGAAGAACACGATGGTGCCGGTCATCACCATAATCGGGTTGCAACTGGGCGGGATCATCGCCTTTTCGGTGGTGACCGAGTCGGTCTTTCAGTGGCCGGGCATGGGGCTGCTGTTCCTGGAATCGATCCGCTTTGTCGATATTCCGGTCATGTCGGTCTATCTGGTGCTGATCGCCTTTCTGTTCGTCGTCATCAACCTGATTGTCGATATCCTCTATTTCGTCATCGACCCGCGCATCCGCGCTAAGCAAGGGCGGGCCTGAGCGATGGCATTTGTCGAGAAGGTCCGCCAGACGGCGCTGGAAAACGAAGCGCTGTACCAGTTCCTGCGTTCGCCCGCCGCGATCATCGCGGCGGTGGTCGCCTCCATCGTGATCTTTGGATCGCTGTTCGCACCGCTGTTCACACAAACCGATCCCTATGATCTGGCGTCCTTCGACCTGATCGATTCCCTGATCCCGCCGGTCTGGACCGAGGATGGCGAAGCGCGGTTCCTGCTGGGCACAGACGATCAGGGGCGCGACATGCTGTCGGCGATTCTGTATGGCACTCGGCTTTCGCTGTTGGTCGGCGGGGTGGCCATCGTCTTTGCAGTGGTGATGGGCGTCGGGCTGGGGCTGATCGCCGGCTACTATGGCGGGCGGCTGGACAGCATCATCATGCGGGTTGCCGATGTGCAGCTGAGCCTGCCGGCCATCCTGACCGCGCTGCTGGTCGATGGTATCGCCGGCGGGTTGATGCCGCCCGAACAGCAGGACCGGCTGGCGATCCCCGTGCTGATCGTCGCCATCGGGCTGTCGCTGTGGGTCAACTTCGCCCGAACGGCGCGCGCGTCGACCTTTGTTGAGCGCAACAAGGAGTATGTCCAAGCCGCTGAAATCATGGGCGTCGCGCCCATCAAGATCATGTTCGGCCACATCCTGCCGAATATCATGAGCCCGATCCTGGTGATCATGACGGTCGATCTAGCCGTGGCGGTGCTGTTGGAGGCAACGCTGTCCTTCCTGGGCGTCGGGGTCCCGGCCAATCAGCCTTCGCTGGGCACGTTGATCCGCATCGGAAGCGAATATGTCTTTTCCGGCGAATGGTGGATCGTGCTGTTCCCATCCCTGATGCTGGTGATCCTGATCATTTCGGTGAACATCCTGGGCGATTTCCTGCGGGATGCCCTCAATCCGAAGCTGCGCTCATGAGCCTGTTGACCATCAACGGCCTGCAGGTCGATTTCCCCAGCCGGTTCGGCACCTTTACGGCGATCAAGGATATCGACCTGACGCTGGAGCGGGGCGAGATCCACGGGCTGGTGGGCGAAAGCGGGGCTGGCAAATCGACCATCGGGGCCGCCGTCATCGGGCTGATCCCCCATCCCGGCCACGTCGCGGCCGGGTCGATCAATTTCGATGGGCACGACCTGGCGAAGCTGAATGCCAAGGCGCATCACGCCCTGCGTGGCAAGCGGATCTCGATGATATTCCAGGATCCGCTGACCAGCCTGAACCCCCTGCTGACGGTCGAAGCGCAACTGGTCGAGACCATCCAGCGCCATACGGGCCTGCCGCCAAGCGAGGCAAGAGCGCGGGCGCTGGAGCTATTGCAGGAAGTGGGCATTCGCGATGCCGAGCAGCGGCTGTCCGCCTATCCGCACCAGTTTTCCGGCGGCATGCGCCAGCGGGTGGTTATCGCGCTGGCCCTGTGCAGCGATCCCGAGTTGATCATCGCCGACGAGCCGACGACGGCCCTGGATGTTTCGGTCCAAAAGCAGATCCTGCAGCTGATCGGCAAGCTGACGCGAGAACGCGGGCTGGGCGTCGTTCTGATCACCCACGATATCGGCGTGATCGCCGAGGTTACCCAAAAGGTGTCGGTACTCTATCGCGGTGAGATGGTCGAAACAGGCCCCACCGAGCAGGTGCTCGGCCGGCCCGAGCACGAGTACACCAAGAGCCTGATTGCCGCCGTGCCGCGCCTGGATCGCCGGTTGAACCGGTTCGCCCTGTTGCGCGGCAACGAGCCGGCGGTGGGCGATGATGGCTGGCGGGTCGAGGGGGCCAGCGCGGCCTATGCCAGCGACTGGCTGCTGAGTACCAGCGAAGCGCAGGAGGCGGATGCAGCCTCCGTGCTGTCGATCGAAGGGCTGGACGTTACCTTTTATGAGAACCGGCCCCTGCTGTTCGGTAAGGGAACCGGGTTGCGCGCGGTGTCCGATGTCTCGATGACGCTGCAACGCGGCGAAGTGTTGGGGCTGGTGGGTGAGAGCGGAAGCGGCAAATCGACCATCGCCAAGACCATCGTCGGGTTGAACAAACCTTCGGCCGGTCGCATCAGCTTCGAAGGATCGGTCATCGCCGGCGAGGGTGCGGAGAAACGGACGCGCGGCGCCCGGCGCGAGATTCAGATGGTCTTCCAGGACCCCTACTCCTCACTCAACAACCGTCGGCGCGTGCTAGATATCATCGCCGAACCGTTGCGGGTTTACGGGCTGGCCAAAGGGTCCGACGAAATCCGGAGGATCGTTGCCTCGGTGCTGGAGCTGGTCGGTCTGCCGCAACGCGCCTTGCAGCGCTTTCCCCACCAGTTTTCAGGAGGCCAGCGTCAGCGCATCGCCGTAGCCCGCGCCCTTGTTGGCAAGCCGCGCTTTTTGATCTGCGACGAGCCGACGAGCGCGCTGGATGTGTCGATCCAGGCCCAGGTCCTGAATTTGCTGAAGGACCTTCAGGAACGCTTTGCGCTGACGATGCTGTTCATCAGCCACAACCTGCCGGTCGTCCGGCAGATGTCGGATCGGGTTGCGGTGATGAAAGACGGCAAGCTGGTCGAGCTGAGCCCGGCGGAACCGTTCTTCGAAAGCCCGACCGACGACTACAGCCGGTCTCTGTTGGCAGAAACGCCCTCACTTTCCCTGTTGGCTCAAGCTGAAAACGTCTCAGGCTAACACCTGGCACACCCTGGAAAGGACCATCGCCAACTGGTCAAAACGTAGTGATAAACAGACTTACCCATGAAGCTCCAAGTTTCTTACTGTACAGAAAACTGGAATTTTGTAGGCGTGATTAGGCCACGGATAAAAATGTGACTTATCTACTAATTCCCAACGAGGAATTAAATATTCTTCCGGCCTTTCTTCCTTCAGTTTACAAAAAAATTGCATATAATACTCGTACTCTCCCAACAAATCCAAATATGGAGCATAGTACGAATAGAATGCCGCCATATCATCACCGAAATTCTCTGCAATTATCTTTTCATCGCAATGAAATACACCACAATGCGAAATTAGATTCAAATAATCTAGCGACTTTTCGACTTCCGCAGCAAATAAATGCTCGTTTTTGCCCAGTTTTCTTGAAATAGAAAGTGAATATCCTGTCCAAACCCCCTCCGCATACCCCATGTCTTTCACAAATTCCAAAATATCGTCTTCCAGCATTTCTGGATTATCATCAATAAAAACTCCGGGGGACGACGAAAGAGCGACCTTTAGAACCTGTCCATAGTCGCTTGACACAATTTCTGAAAGAAGTTGATACGTAAATTTTGTATTATCTGCCACTATCTGTTCGGTTTGAACATATTTGTCGTATCCCCACATCGCCACTATTGCCAAAATAGAAAACGCCTGAACACCAGAAAAGAAAATCTCTATAGAATTTTTTGTTTTTGCAAACATATTACACCAAATGCCAATCTAGAACAAACAGTATCGAAACCTCGCCATAATTCAGGCAATCTCGCAAATAATTGTTTGCAACGCTATTGAGCGGAGAAGATGAAAATTTTGCTTATATGTTGGTCACCATGCCTAGTTTCCCAATTGGGATCGGCTAGGCATGGTGTCACCATTTCACTACCTGAAGCGTAGCTCCTCCTCAAAATCTCAATTAACAGTCACCCAGCGCAGGATGAAGAAGTTGTCCGTGCGTTGGGTCAGGTCAATGTTGTCCTTGGCGCCCCAGACGAGCGGTTGGACGTACATCGGGACGTAGGCCACTTCGTCCTGCAGGATGCCGTTAACCTCGTCCAGCATGCCCTGGCGGGTGCCTTCGTCCAGTTCCGTCTGGATGGAGGGCAGCAGCTCGTCAACGCGGGCGTTGGAGAAGCCGCCGAAGTTCCAGCTGCCGAGCTTTTTCTCTTCGTTCGGGGTGGCCATCAGGAAGCGGGTTGGGTGCTCGGCATCGAACGTACCGGGCGACCAGCCCAGCAGGTACATGTCGAAGTTGCCTTCCCGCAGTTCCGGCCAATAGCCGCGAACCGGCATGGCGGTTAGTTTGGCGTTGATGCCGACCTTGGCCAGCATGCCGGTGACCGCCTTGCAAATTTCCTCGTCGTTGATGTAGCGATCGTTCGGGCACATCAGACCGAAGCTGAAGCCATCCGGATAGCCGGCTTCGGCCAACAGAGCCTTGGAGGCATCCGGGTCGAAGGCGAACCGGTCGGCCAGGGCCGGGCTGTAGCCACGCAGGACTTCGCTGACCAGCAAGGAGGCCGCCTGGGCATTGCCGCGCATAACCTTGTCGATCAGCGTGTCGACATCGATGGCCTGGTAGATGGCCTTGCGGACCCGCACGTCGGTGAGCGGGTTGGCATCGGAGGTTTCGTCCGAGTATTTCAGCGCATCGGCATTGTGGGCAAAGCCCAGCATGATGATGCGGGCTTCGACGCCTTCATGCACCGTCACGCCGTCGGTCTGTTTCAGACGCGGCACGTCCTGCAGGGGGATCGGCTCGATAAAGTCGATTTCGCCCGACAGCAAGGCCGCCACGCCGGTCGCGCTTTGCGAGATGGGGGTGAACACAGCCTCGGTGATGTTGTGCTCGGGCTCGCCCCACCAACCGTCAAACGGGGTCAGCACCGTGCGGACGCCGGGGTCCCGCTCGGAAACCTGGAAGGCACCCGTGCCATTGGCATTGCGGGTCGCGAAATTCTCTTCTTCCTTGGAGGGACGGTCGGCGCCGTTTCCTTCGGCCCAGTCCTTGTCCAGGATCATGAAGTTGGCGATCGAATCCGGGAAGATCGGGTTCGGGGCGTTGGTCAGGAAATCGATGGTGAATTCATCGACGATCTGAACATCGCTGACCGGCGCGAACCAGGAGCGGACGTCGGATTCCTCGGAGGAAGCGCGCTGGTAGGAGAACAGCACGTCTTCGGAATCGAAGGTCGAGCCATCCTGGAAGGTGACGCCCTGGCGCAGATTGAAACGCCAGCCGGCACCGCCATCCAGCGGTTCCCAGCTTTCGGCCAGGGCCGGTTCGATCTTCATCTGCTTGTCGCGGCGGACAAGGCCTTCATAGACGTTGTTGAGGAAGCCGAGGACCGGGGCGGAGTTGGTGGCGTGCGGGTCCATCGTTTGCGGATCCGTGCCCGAGGCCCAACGGAAGGTTTCGGCCGAGGCGGACATGCTGAGTCCCGCCGTAAGGAGCGCGCCAACCGCGGCGGCCGCCAGGTAAGGTGTTTGTCTTGTTGGCATCGATTGAGTTGCCTTTCCCTGAATACAGCGTCGAGGAGACGCAGGTTCTTGCACACGACAGGGTCCGGCCGCCCCAGCATCCAATCGAGCAGGCGCGGTTCGGAACCCAACAGTCAGCTTAAGAGCCTATCGCGGGCAGCCTCGACGGGAAAGGCCGCCTCAACTTTGCGTGATCGGCGGCGGTAATGATTGAGTGCTAGTCGGCGTCGTCGTCGCCGGCGTGCCGGGCCACCATGGCCGCGCGCGCCGTCATCGCCGCCCGCGAGGTCATGGCAGCGCGGGACGCCATAGCGGCCCTGGACGCCATCGCCGCTCGGGAGGCCATTGCTGCACGGGACGCCATCGCGGCCCTGGAGGCCATCGCGGCGCGAGAGGCCATTGCAGCCCGCGAGGCCATGGCCGCCCTGGACGCCATGGCGGCACGCGACGCCATGGCTGCGCGGGATGCCATGGCGGCTCGGGAGGCCATTGCAGCCCTTGACGCCATCGCCGCGCGAGAGGCCATGGCGGCTCGGGAGGCCATTGCCGCCCGTGACGCCATCGCCGCGCGAGAGGCCATCGCTGCCCTGGAAGCCATTGCCGCCCTCGACGCCATGGCGGCGCGAGAGGCCATGGCCGCACGAGAAGCCATCGCAGCGCGACCGATCATGGCCGCGCGCGAGTGGTTCTGCGCACGCGCGTCCAGCCCTCCGCCACCATCGGCCAAATCGCGGACCATCATGCCCGGCTGGTCTTCGCCTTCGGCAAGGCGCAGCTCCGACTTCACGTCGTCGTCGAGAATTTCGTAGCCATCCAAACTGCCAGGAATGAAATAGAGTTTTCCATCCGCGCCCCGCATGGTGACGCCACCACCCAGGTCCGCGTGAGATGGATCGAAACCGTCCAGCCCGTCGCCGAAATCATCGAAATCCATGACGTCATCGAACGCGCCGAACGGGAACGGAACCTCTTCGTCGGCCAAGAAGAAAAAATCATCATCGTCGAGGTCGCCGCCGTCATCGAGAACCGCCTCACCGACGCTGCCGGCTCCTGTCTCGAACACCATTGTCGGCGTGTCGACATCGGACTTCCACATCTGGAAATCTTTGCCGGGGAAACGGTCGTCCCAGCCCGTGGCGGTTTCGCCATCGCCGGCGACCAGCATGACGACCGGCGGGTCCAGTACATCCCGCTCGCCCGCAACCATGACACCGCTAATCGAAGCCACGGAAGGCTTGGATGCCGATTTGCCGGCGAAAAATTTCTTCAATCTGCTGTTGAGGCCGGAAACCGAAAGCTCGATCCCGTCGACCAAATTGCCGTAGAGTGTGAGCTCATAAGGATCTGGCAGTTTGACTTTCTTTGCCATGTCATCGGTCTCCTCTGTCGAGAATTTTTTCTTTGTGCGGCCTGGGAACGGTATGCCGCAAAATAAGGTTTCTTACTAAGATTTAATGACAGGATTTTCAGTGTTTGTCCTGTTCTTTGCCAACGTTTTTCGCCCGCGCATCGGCGATCGAGGTTTCAAATCCTGCGCCGATCTGGCGCCAGCGGAAGCAGTCGACGATCTCGTCCTGATTATCCTCGCCCGAAAGCGCGCGATCTACGGTCATGAAATGCTTGGCAAATTCCGCGTAGGTCAGGTTGTGCGGCGACATTCGCTTCCACGTCAGGATCAAGCGCTGGCCGACCGAGTCCCGGGCATCGTCAAGGGCCTTGCGGAAGCCTTCGGGTGATTTTTGGTAGGCCTTGCGAAACCGCTCGGTCAGCCTTCCGGTACCCAGCTGCCGGTCACCCTCGCGCCGGCTTTCGCGGTCCAGCTCTCGGCTGATCAGGCCGGCATGGACGAGATTTTCCTGATACATCGCGACAATCAGGTCAAAGACCGCGCCGGTCAGCGGATCGCAAAGGCGGTGAATCTCCTTGCCGCTCAGGCTGGTGGCGGACCGCCGGGCGTCCGGCACGTCAGACATGCGCAGACCGTTCGAGGCACGGCGCAGCTGACCCACTTCGGAGGTCTCGCCAATGCGGTTCAGCTCGTTCTCGATATAGAGGTTGCCGGACGTCCCCTCCAGGACCGCGTTGACCACGCTGTCGAAATGCAAGGTGGAGATCAGGCAAACCAGATCGGCCGAGGCCTCGAGGAACCCGAGATATTCTGACGTCAGCGTCGAATCCATCGGGATCCCAAGCATCGACCAGACGATGCCGTGGCCGGTTTCATGGGAGAGAACATCGAAGTTCAGGCAGTAGGGTTGCCGGTTCTTTTTCCCATCGTACTCGTAACCGGTCTCCATGAAGCCGAGACCGAAATGGGCGTTGCGCCAGTCGAGCTCAGGAACCATCTCAAGGCGTGGATAGAAAATATTGAAATGCCAGTCTATTCGATGGCCGGCATAGTCTTCCCAGATGTCCAGGACGCGCCGAACCCCGGCATACATGTGGGCGGATAGAAACGCCCGGTCGGCCGGGTCGATATGGTCGAAATGGCCATCGGGGCCCGGGCGCGCGGGGGGATGTTTTTTGCCGCGATAGGGCAGCCGGCTGCCATCCTCGTAGCGCTTCTTGTCGATGGCATCGACGACATACATGCGGTCGTCCGACGGTCCGGCGTTGATGGTACCGGGTGGCGGCGAGAGCCAGACGGTTTCCGGTTTCGCATATCGCGCCAAGACGGGCGATTGAGGATAAAGCAAAAACCTGGTGCCGGTGCGGCGCAGTCGGGCGTCCAGCTTACGCGACATTGACATTACTCCGTCGCTGACGGAGCAGACCCCGCCAGCGCCGTCTCCCATACTATTGTGTGCTCAAATCTAAAGTTCGCCGGGCTCGGCGTGAATTCGAGAGAGCCTATCGTCGACAATAATTGCTTCGCGTCCAGCCGTTTTTGCTCAACGGCATTGCCATCGGCAATCCAGCGCTTGAGGGACGTCAGCGATTGCTCATCGATTCCGTCCTCGGCGGCCGCCGCAAAGAGGGAATCGTAAGTGCGTTCCTTGTAGAAGATCGCCTTGGCCAAAAGGGCCAGGCGGTCTCTCATGGCACCGTCGATCAAACCGCCCTCCGACGCCGCCGCCAAGGTCGAGCGGATATCGACCAGCGCCGTCGATCCGGGGTAGCCAAGATCCGCCGGACCGTGCGAGACGGCCACCTCGTCATCATCCTCGAACGGTCCGTCGAACGGCGCGAACACGCCGTCGCGATAGGCCTCGTAGATCTTACCGACGCCGACCATGCCGAAAGGGTCCAACTCCGCCGCCCGCAAGGCGCCCATGCTGGACGCGCCATAGACGCCAATGCCGTGGTGGAGCGCCCAAAGGATTTCCTTGTGCCAGACGGCCGGGGTTTGTTCGAAGAACCCGTCGATGATGCCGATGACCGACGGTTCGTACTCGTCGATCGCGCGGATGACATCGCCCTGCCGGACGGGCGGCAGATAAGTTGCCGTCAAGAGCGCGGCCGCGGCCTGCTTGTCCAAGGTCGGCCCGAGGAAGACACAGATGGTCATGGCTGTTCGACCTCGCCCACGATGCGCATCGCCCGCGTGCCCGGAACATAGTCGGATTCCTGGGATTCCAGGGCGGCTTCCAATCCGGGCACGACGACCCTGGCGACAGGGATGTTCAATCCGGGTTTGGTCAGATCGACCACCAGCACCTCGTCGATGCCGACGGTGGACAGGGCAGCGATCACGGCGTCGATGTCGTCTTCGAAACTGTCGGAGGTGACATCGGGCACATCGGCATAGGAGCGGATGGGGGTGAAACCATCGATGGCCGCGCGGGCGGTGGCCAACCGTTCCGCACGGGCCGTATCGGTATATTCATCCATGGTGATGTCGTCGCGCGCGCCGGATATGTAGGTCGTGCGCACCTGAGCCGCTTCGGTCAGGGCCCGGGCCAACGCCACATCCTTGGACAGATGGGTTCCGGCCCCGGTTTCCGGCGCCCCGACTCCATCGTCCCGCCCGGTGACCAGACAGTGGAAGCTCGCGATGCCGATGTCGGAGGTCACATCCCAAATCGCGACGTCCAGGCCGGCCAAGTCGAACTGCCGCAAAAGCTCAAGGCACACCGGATCATCGATCGTAGCGGGATCGAGCGCGGTCGCATCGCGGGATGCTTGATCTTGCAGCTTCCACAAGGTTGTCGCATCGCGTTCGATCACCTCGAACAGCCCGTGACAAATGGCCTCGGCCAGAACGTTGCCGGAGGCGAGGCCGTTGGTCGACGCGGTGAAGGACCCCTCCCCCGTGATCGGCTCGATCGTGTAGTTGGCGTGGACGGTTTCGAACGGCAGCCACTTGCGCTCGCCCGAACAAAGGTCATCGGCCTCGACCCACAAAATGGGACGCATGGGATCAAAGCCGCCGCTGGCAGACAGAGGCAGGCGCCCGACATCGGCAATCAGGTGCGTATAGGCAAGCTCCTCAACGCTCGCCAGCTTCAACGGCAAATCGATGGTTTCGGCATGATGGGTTTCAATGGCTTCCATCAAGGCCGAGGCGCGGGCCGCATCGGTATCGATGCCCTTGCCCTGAAAGACGGCCAGGGAGCGCGAATTCGGCCGGCAGGCCATGAATACCGGGATACCGATGACGTCGAGGCCGGTGATATTCGCCAGCCGCGTGATCCCCAAGGCCGGTAAAAGCGGCCGAAGCCGCTGCACGGTCTGTTTGGGATCAACGGCCCGATGCGTCCCGACCCGATACCCCTTTGTGGTTCCGCTTGTCGCGCTAGCGGCGTCAGCCACCGTGCCCCGCCTCACCCACAAGGGACGCAGCGTCCCTTAAATCGGCGGAATCAAATCCTTCCGCGAATTCGGCAAAGACCGCGCGCAAGCTGGAAAGCGCAGAGGCATTATCCGCACCGTCCCAGCGGGCACGACAAATCGCGGCGCGCAGCCTGAGGGACAGCGCCCCCTGCTGCCTGGCAATTTCGTCAGCCTGATCGAGCAAGACATTGACGGCCGCCCGTTCGCTGGAATCGGAGGCGATGAGTGTTTCAGCGGACTGGCGCATCAGTTCAGCCGTCCAATAGGCCATGCCCTGTTGTTCGGACAGCGCCAAACCCTCGTCCAGAACCTTCTGGGCCTCGCCGAATTCGCCGATGGCGGTCTGCGCCTGGGCATGCATGGCGAAATAGACGGGATAGTCTTCCTGGGTGACGATCTGCCGAATGATTCTCAAACTGTCGGCAATCTTCTCAGCGCCCTTCGCCGCATCGCCTTCGGCGACCATACACCAGCCCTCGAAGATCCGACCCTTGATCCGATAATCGTCCAGGTCGTTCTTCAACGCCAGCTCCTGCAACTGTTCCGCAAGCGCCCGCGCACTTTCCGTATCCCGGAGATAGTGACGCAGCATGAGCACGATATCCAGGGCATGCAGATGGCTGCCCAAATGCCCGGTCGCCTGTCCCCAACTGAGCGTTTCTTCGGCCAGCGCAACAGCGGTATCAGGACGCCCGCACAACCAGCTGGACAGCGCTTTTTCGCCCAGGCCGCACACCTTGGGATCGTGCCCGCCATACAGCGTGCCCAAGGTATCGAAGCTGCCCTTCTCATAGATCGCCATGCCGGCATCGACATTGTCCATGCAGGCCTGATGATCGCCGACCATAAAGGAATTCACCCACAGGCAGTGATGAGCCTCAAGACTGTATTCGGGGTCGTTCATCCCGCCCACGACATCCCGCAGTTTCTCCGCCCGTTCCCGCATCAGCCGGAAATTGTCCGATATGCGCCACCAGCCCCAATAAGCCGGGAAATGCCATTGGGTTTGCGGGACTGCCTCACACAGTTCCAAGGCCCGGTCGTAGGTTTGCCTCGTTTCCTCCGCACCCGTCCCCCGATTCATCATCAGAACCGGACCTAGTAAGACATTGATTTGCAACGCCAATGCCTTGTTGTCTGACGTGTCCTCTAAGGTTTCCAGCACCTCCAGCGCACGGGTCAGATGACGTTCGGCTTCCACGGACGAAGAGGCCCTGCTCGCCCTTAGTCCCGCATCGACCAAACAGGATACCGCCCGCTCGCCCAACCCTGCGCCCTCGCAATGGACCGCCATGATTTCGGGACGAAGGGCGGATTGCCTTGCCGGCTGGCTGTCGACCCATTTGACGAAGCGCGTGTGGAGCTGGCGCCGACGATGGCGCAGCATGCTGTCATAAGCGGCCCGGCGAAACAGAGGGTGGTGGAACTGATAGAGCGCTTCGGCAGGCGTTTCGATTTCGGTCAGGAAGCCGGTGTCAATCAGCCGTCCGAGTGAACGGCGTAGTGCTCGGTCACTCTCGTCCGCCACGGCGGCGAGCTCGTCGAAAGAAAAATCGCGTCCCAGGATCGCCGCGCCCTGGGCAAGGGCCTTGGCCGGCCCCAGGCGGTCAAGGCGCTCGGTCAACGAATCGGCCAGGGAGGCCGGCACGTTGAGACTGGCAATGTTGCTGACAGTACGCAACCGACCGCCACGCTCAACGAGCTGACCGCTCGCCAATATCCAGCGGGTAAGTTCCTCGACAAACAACGGAACACCGTCGGATCGAGATATGATGTGGTCCTGAACTTCGCGATCGACCTGCAGCCCACCGGTAAGCCGCTCGATCAGAATTTCGCAGCCGGGAGCGGTCAACCCGACCAGGTGGATTGTCAAATCGGCCGCGTTTTCCCAGGGGTAGGTGTTGCCGGGCCGCGTCATTTCCAGCAACAGCCCTTGCCAGCCTTCCGTTCGGCGGCACAACCAGTCAACCAGTTCAACCGTCGACGGATCAGCCCAATGGGCGTCCTCCAACACGATCAACAAGGGGGATCGTTTTGCCCGGAAAAACGCGACCAGCGCCGCGAATATTTCGCGACGAACTTCCCGAGCGTCGAGCGCGGTCTTGTTGCTGGTCAGTCGGTCATTGACGAAGAGGCCAACGATGGCGGCGATCGACCGTTCGTCGGTCAACTGGTGATCGCGCAACCAGCGTTCTATGCGGTCGGCGGTTTCATCGTTTTTCTGATCGACCGGAAAATCGAATTCCCGTTCGAACATCGACATAACCGGACCGAATGCCGAATTGCGGTCGAGATTCGTACAGGCCAGGAACACCAGCTGTTCAGGTTCTGGCGCCGCTTCTTCCAAAAAGGCACCCAAAATCGCGCTTTTGCCAATTCCAGGTTCACCAACCACCCGGGCTATGCGCGCCCGTCCATCCTGGCCGACGCCCTCCCAGGCGTCCTGCAACATGCTGACCTCTTTATCGCGACCGATCAGATCTTCGAGCCGCATTTGCGGAATGCCGGCGGCAATCAGGCCCGACCGTTCGCCGATGAGCTGGAAAATCTCAATCGGCCTGTCAATTCCGGCCAGTTGATGTTCACCAAGCGGTTCGAAGACAAACCGATTTGCAATGAGGTTTTTCGTGTCGGCGCTGATGGCAATCGTGTCCGGGGCGGCAAAAGCTTCCAACCGCGCGGCGACGTTCGGGGCCATGCCGACAATGCTGGTTCGTTCGCGGGTCGATCCGGCACCCATCTCGCCGGCAACAACCAAACCGGTGTGCAGGCCGACACGCAGCTGGACCGTAATGCCCAGCTTTTTCCAAGGTCCGGCATTCAGTTGGGCCAGACGACGAAGCACCCCCAGGCCGGCCAGGGCGCCACGATGGGGCGCATCCTCATACGCATGCGGATAGCCGAAATAGGCAACGAAGCCATCGCCGAGAAACTTTGCGATGTGACCGCCATATCTCTCAACAACCGAGGCACAGGCATGCTGAAAAGTCAGCCAAAGTTCGTGGAGGTCCTCAACATCCACCTTTTCGGTAAGTTTGGTGGACCCAACGACGTCGCAGAACAGGATCGTGACCTGCCGCCATTCCCCTTCAGGCGCGCCACTCGATGCCCGTTGCGGCTTTGAATCGGCGATTTCGATGGCCGGTGCGACAGGCGATTCGTGGACGATCAGGTCATCCTGGGCAGCCCCGCATTTCGGGCAGATTTCCGTACCGAGCTCGATCAGCGCACTGCATGATCGACACTCAGTCCTAACCCGGGCCCCGCAACTGGAACAAAACCGGGCATCGTCCGCCACCGCTGCGTCGCAAGAAGGACACTTCATTTGATTGTTGTGTTGCCTTCGGATCGAAAGTCCCCTGCAACTGGTAGCACCGTTTGACGGGCGCGTAACGGACAATTGCATACAAGCGTTCTAAAAAGCGCATCTTGGCGCCTGGAGTTGCCTGGTCGATCAACCGCTTGGAGCGCAAGCTCGCCAATCGCCGGTTTCATCGGATTTGAGATTTTGGCCATGGCCGAGCTTGGGCCCAAAGCTTGAGAATTCGGCGTCCTCACGGTCCACATACCGTTCGTGATACGGTCTGGACATTCGTCGCAAGCCGGGAGGAGCAAATGACCAATCACTGCGCGTCATGCCAATGCGGTAGTCTTAAACTGAGTGCGGACCGCGACCCCGACATTTGCATTGCTTGCAACTGCGTGGCTTGTCAGAAGCGCACAGGCTCCGCCTTTGCGACCATAGCCTATATTCCCAAGGCAGCGGTCACGATTGAGGGGGATCAGAGCAGCTGGGCTCGGACCGCAGACTCAGGCAGGGATGTCGAAAGCTACTTCTGCACCAATTGCGGAACGACCTTGTACTGGACACTGGATTTTCGCCCCGACCATGTCGGTGTGCTTATCGGAGCTTTCGACACTGATCGCCCGAACCCGACACGCGTCGTCTGGGAAAGTGAAAAGCGGCCTTGGGTGACCTTTCCCGAAGGGATGGAATGCTTTGAGAAAGGTTCACCATCGGCATCGACGTGACATCGGTCGACTGGCACCGACCGGCATATCGACCGTCCTTGGTGCGCACTCCTTCTGCCTCAGCCCAACAACGATATTGCCTTAACGATGGGTTGACCCGCCTTATCCCCGGCTCTCACCCTACAGAGTCATGGTCTACCGAGCGGGGCCGGACATGTTGACCGATGGGTACGGAAACACGCTGAGCACACGGTCTGCACAGGCCCGAGACGCCTACGATCTAGGAGTTCGGAAATTCCTTGGTGCCGAGCCCGGTGTGGCCGCGGCATTCAACGCGGCTCTGGACGCCGATGACGGGCTGGCGTTGGCCCACATTGGCATTGCCCGTGAAATGCAACTGCGTGGACGATCCGATGAAGCGAAGGCGTGCCTCGCCCGCGCCCGCAATCTGGCCAGCGGTTTGAGCACGAGAGAGCAATCACACATCAATGCGTCCGGATTGCTGCTGGAGGGTAAGTCAGCCGCCGCCCGGGCCGCGGTTTATCGGCATGTCGAAGAATGGCCAAAAGACGTGATGGTGGCCCAGACATGTACGAGCGTCTTCGGTCTTATCGGCCTTTCCGGCTTACCCGGTCGAGAGGCCGAACAGCTTGCATACACGTCGCGCCTTGAGCCCCATTATGGAGAAGACTGGTGGTTTCGGGCTCAACTGGCCTTCGCTCAGTTGGAGGTTGGACAGCTGTCGCGGGCCGAAGAGAACGTGGAACATGCCCTGGCGACAAATCCTGCCAGTGCGCATTCAGCCCACATACGCGCCCATGTCTTCTATGAGAATCAGCAAGACGAAGAGGGCCTGCGATACATCTCAGGCTGGTGGGAGGACTACGACCCAGAGGCGACATTTTACAACCATGTTTCCTGGCATGGCGGTCTCTGGGCGCTGGAAACCGGCGATTTGGATCGGATGTGGCAGATCCTAGATGACGAGATCGCTCCGGAATCCAGTGCAGGACCACCACTCAACAATTTGACAGATACGGCAGCGCTATTGTTTCGGGCCGAACTGATGGGCGTAGACGTGCCAATCGAGCGCTGGCGGAAAATCAGCGAATACGCGCTCGCTCGGTTTCCAAAGCCCGGTCTCGCCTTCGCGGACGTTCACGCTGCAATCGCTCATGCGCGTTCGGCCAACAGAGACGCATTGGACACGATAATCGACGATGCTTGCGGCCCAGCCGGCGACCTGACCAGAATAATCGCCAATGGGTACGAGGAGATGGAGGACGAGAACTGGGTCAAAGCAGCAGAGTACTTCGAGGACGCCATTCGCGATCATGCCCGTATTGGTGGATCGAATGCGCAGCGCGACCTGATCGATTTTTCGTTGGCCGCCTGTTTGGTTCGCGATGGTCGTCGGCAGGAAGCCAGAACGCTCCTAAGAGTAACCAGGCCAAGAGCCCTCACGAAAGCCTTGGTCGCCGGCCTCTAGGGAGCGATTCTCCACAAGCCGAGTTGATGCGTTAGCAGAACTCGTTAACTACGCATACATTGTTCGCAATTGCAGTGAACGGCTGCTTCTCAAGCATCCTGGATACAAGCGCGTGGCAGCTCTGTCCGCACGGCCGCTACCGATTGCATGCCCGCTTCGCCGCTGCAGCGAACGTCAGGTTCGACGCACCGCGTTGCGGCATGCCAGCGACCGGCGATTGTCGGCTATTGGCCGTGCCCTGGCCTCGAACGGCTTCGGCCCCGCTGTTTCAAATGCAGCCCGTTTCGCCGGATTCCGACACACAAAGCATCGCAAATCTGATAAACAAACCTGAATGGTCCGTATCCTCATAGTTCTCCTGCTGGCCACTGCGCCGGCGCTGGCCTGGGAAGCCAAATCAGGCCCTGTCTGCGAGCTGGTCCACGACGGCGAGAACGCCTCTGTCCGCGTAACCTACGATCCAGCGATCTTGGAATATTCAATTGCCATCACGCCGGACCGCCCTTGGTCGCAAGGCCCGGTGTTCGCCATTCGTTTTGACGGGCCGCGCGGCAATACGATCACGACCAACCGGCATATGGTTTCGGGTGATGGCGCAACGTTGACTGTCACCGATAGCGGGTTCGGCAATGTTCTCAACGGGCTTGAGTTCAACCACACTGCTACCGCGCTGCTCAATGACCGGGCGGTCGCCGTGCCACTTGACGGAGCAGGCCCGGCCGTCCGTGACTTTCGCGCCTGCACGTCCGGCCTAAGTGCCTAAGGACGGCGCGCGAGGAGCAAGCGACAGTCAAGGGTCTGCGTACGCCGCTAGAAATCCTTCAAAACTATCTGACTTTACAGTGTCAACGCTGGCGCTTCGAGGTGACATTCTTTGCCAAGGCGCGATGCTTGGCTGTCGTTGCAAAGCGCTAACAGCAGCCGTTCATACAGAGACCGCTAAGTCCGCATTGCTGACGTAGGAAGACGAATGATCAGCCACCGTGGATACGCCGATAACCGTCATCCATTCGAACATCGTCTACGAATACAGACCCTAGAACGCTTTTGCCTTCTGGCCGTGCAGCATGAGCGTTTCGATGACCATGGCGGCGGTCCAAGTGAATTGGGTGCCGCCGCATGGCTCTGCGGTATGGGGGTCATAGTATTCGGCAAACCCGCTTTGGCGGATCAGCTTGACGCTGTCCGTCCGAATACGATCGGCGACGTCCTTTTGCCCTGCCCGATCTAGGCCGTTGGCAATCATCGTGTTGACGATAAGCCAGACTGGACCGCGCCAATAGCGGTGGCTGTCGAATTCCGGCGCCACAGGGTCGTGGCTCGGCACGAGATAAGAGGCATGGTTCGAGAGCCGCTCGATCCTGCGCGCAAGTGCGGCGGCACGGGATTCGGAAATTGGCGCGAACGCGGCGAGCAGGCCGCCAATAGAGGCGCTTTTGATGGGTGCGCCTATGGCACGGTCGAAGCAGACGAACTGTCCGAACTCGTCGCTCCAAAGCTGATCGAGCGCTGCGACGCCGGTTTCGACCCTTTGGCGGGACGTCTCGGCGATCTCGTGTTCGCCGAAATGCTCGGCCAGAGCGCCGAGATCGGCACAGGACCGCAGCAAGATGCCGTTGAACCCCGGATCGACGACCCGGAATGGCGAGGCGTCGTGCAATTTGTCATTGTCCCAGTTGAGCGAGCGAAACCGCTGAAGCAGCCAGATGTAACGCTTGTACTGCTCGTCCGTTGGCCGGTGCGAGGGATTGGCATGCTGGGTGTCGCGCCGCACGAAGGGTTCGACACCGTCCGTCGGCACGTTGGCGAACGGGGCGTCCCAGTCCACGGAATTGTCTCGTCCCGTCTCCCAAGGATGGATGACCGCGGCCAGACCAGTGCCTTCGGGATCGCGGCAACGGAAGAACCATTCATGCCAAGCATGGATGCGTGGCAGCAGGTCGCGCACCTGCGCCTCGGCCAGGGCCCGGTCCTTGGCCCGGTCGAAGATGCGCTTGACCGCAAACCCAGCGACCGGAGGCTGGGTGATGCCCGAGGTCGGAATTGCGCGGCCGGTCCCCCAGACATCCGGCCCGGGGAAATACCCCTCATCGATCTCATGAAAGATGATGTGGGGGACCATGCCGTCGTCCCACTGGTTGGCAAAGAGCGTTTCGATCTCGGTCCAGGCGCGCGTTTCGTCGAAGTGCGAAAACCCAAGCGCCGAGAGCGCGCTATCCCAGTTCCATTGGAACGGGTAGAGGCCCGGCGTCGGCACCGTATAGGTGCCGCGGTCATTGAGGCGCAGGATTTCCTTGGCGTCGTCGATAAGGCTGTTGCTCATCGTCGGTTCAGGCGACGGCGAGCGTCGTTGCAGGATCAAACCACCGGATACGATCGGGCATCGGCGACAGTTTCAGCGTATCACCGGGTTTCACCTGCATGTCGCTGTCCAGCACAGCGCGGAAAAGTCTGCCGTCCAACTCGCAGGTGACCAGCAAGTGCGCGCCAAGGGGTTCGACCACCTTGGCCAGCGCCGCAAAACCGTCTTCCGAAAGCCGCATATCTTCGGGACGGATGGCGAACTGAAGGTTCGAATTGGCGGCCTGGGGGCCCTCGAACGACTGACCCGCAACGGCGAACTTGCCGCCGCCCTGCGACGTCGCTTCCAGGAAATTCATCGGCGGATTGCCAATGAAACCGGCGACGAACTCCGCTGCCGGGTTGCGGTAGACTTCGATCGGTGAGGCGGCCTGAACGATCTTGCCCTGGTGCATGACGCTGATGCGGTCGGCCATGCTCATGGCTTCCACCTGGTCGTGCGTGACATAAATGGCAGTGGTCTTGCTTTCGGCCAAAACGCCCTTCAGTTCGGCCCGCATCTCCATGCGGAGCAGGGCGTCAAGGTTGGAGAGCGGTTCGTCCATCAAGATGACGTCCGGTTCCATGGCAAGTGCCCGGGCAACGGCCACGCGCTGACGCTGACCGCCGGAGAGCTCGCCGGAATACCGTTTCAGAAGCTGGTCGATATGCATCAGGCCCGCCGTGCGCTCGACGCGGCGCGTGACCTCGTCGTTGGGCAGCTTCTTCATCCGAAGGCCGAACCCGATATTCTCGAACACCGTCAGGTGCGGGAACACGGCGTAGTTCTGGAACACCATGGAGATTCCCCGGTCCTTGGGGGCCAGATGATCCACCCGCTTGCCACCGATCCAGACCTCGCCCTCGCTGGCCGTTTCCAAGCCGCAGATGATCCTGAGCAGGGTCGACTTGCCGCAGCCCGACGCGCCCAGGAGCACCATGAACTCCTGATCGTCGATGGTCAGATTGATGTCCTGCAGGGCCTGATAGTCCCCAAAAGTCTTGGCGACATTTTTGATTTCAATGACAGCCATTGTCCTGACTCCTTGTTCCTGATAACCGCGGATCAGCGGTTGGCGATGCCCCACATCGCGAAAAGGTACTTCCGTACGGCGAAGATGAAGATCAGCGCCGGCACGACGAGAATGAAGCCGCCCGCGAATTTCAGATGGAGCGGCGAGGTGTCGAGATTTTGGAGAAGGAAGGCGGTGAGCGTCCTGTTCTCGATCGTCAGAACGGCGGCGGCGAAAACTTCGTTCCATGAGATCACGAAAGCGAAAATCGCCGAGGCCGTAATGCCGGGAAGAACGAGCGGCAGGATCACCTTCTGAAACGCCGTTAGCCGGTTGCAGCCGAGCGTCCAGGCTGCTTCTTCCAGTTCGATCGGGATGCCGGAGAACAGCGAAAAGGTGATCAGCACCGCAAAGGGTATGGCCAGCGTCGTATGGACAAGCGCCAGGCCGAACACGGTGTCATCGATCCCAACCCGGATGAACATGACCGCGAGCGGCAACGCCAGAAGCGGCAACGGAAACGCCCGTGTGAGCAGGATCAGGAGCCTGAACAGCTCCTTACCCCGAAATTCGAAGCGCGAGAGGGCATAGCCGGCCGGCGCACCGATGGCGATCGACATGATCATGGTCAGGGCCGCCACGTAGATCGAGTTCTTCAAGGCGGTCAGGATTCCCGCGAAGTTCGCGAAGAAGGTCAGGCTGCCCATATCGAATTCCGGGAAGAAACTCTTCGGGTAGGCGTTGACCGCTTCTGGGGAGCTGAGCGTGTTGATCAGCAGGAAGTAAAGCGGCACCAGTACCCAGGCGCACAGCAGCACAACGGCAGAGATGTAGACGAAGCGACCCGCCTTCCTTGTGTCCGCGCCGCCGTCGACGATATCGGTGGTTACCGCAGTCATATCGTGGCTCCTTTCGGAACGCGCAGAGCACGCAGGATGATCAGGGTGAAGGCGATCGAGATCACCAGGATGATGAGCGCGATCGCCGCTGCCGCACCGCCGTTCAACAGCTCAAACTGGTAGGCATAGGTCTCGCCCATGAGGACCGGGAAGAGCGTGCCGCCCAGGGCCTGCACGACGGCGAAGACTTCGAACGCCAGGATCACGCGAAGCACCAGCGCCGTCTGCAAGGACGGGCGCAACAACGGCAAGGTAATCTTGAGGAACCGCTGCCAAGCCGAGGCGCCAAAGACTTCGCCGGCTTCGTAATATTCCTTGGGGATCAGGCCGATGCCCGCCACGAGGATGACCAGCATGATCGCCGTCGCACGCCAGATCTCCGCGAGCATGATCGCAACGAAGACCATGACCGGGCTTGTGTAACTGAGGAAGTTGGTCGGGCTGTCGATCAGGCCCAAGCCGCCCATCATCGAGTTCAGGAAACCCGACTGTTCGAAAATGGCCAACCAGATGATGCCAGCCGCCAAATCGGAAATACCCAGCGGAATGGTCCAGATATACAGGATCAAATCGCGCCCACGCTGCATCTTGTTGACCATCGTTGCCATCAGCAACGCCAACGCGAGCTGGACGGGAACAACTGCAAGCGCGAGCAGGAACGTGTTCCGAAGCGAGATCGGGAACTTCCAGTGGGATGTCACGTCCCGGAAGTTGTCCAACGTGAAGCCGGACGTATCGCTGAAGGCCTGCTGAGCAACAAGGACGAACGGGTAAAGAAAGAACAGGCACAAAAACAGCGTGACCGGCATAATCAAGACATAGGGTAACAATCGCGGGTTCATCAGACCGCTCCCCACTGGACGCCTGGGCGCAAATTTTCAGTTGTTTTTGACCGGCTCAGGCACGTCGGCCCGGGCCGTGGTGGGGGCGCCCTGGCGAGCGCCCCCTGCGGAGGGTTACTCCACGCCGATTATTCCACCGGGCAGGCGCCTTCGGAAGGAGCATCCGGCGCCCAGCACGGCGCGCCGGTTTCTTCCATGATGCGCGCGAGGGTTGCCTTCTGGTCTTCGAGCACGGCCTCGATCGGCTGACCGGCCAGAACGATGCGCTCGAAAGCGTCGACGAAGACGCGGTTGAAGTCGCCGCCCTTGTCGCCAAGACCCGCCGGCAGAAGGCCCGGATTGGCGTCCGGCGATGCGCTCATGATGGCGACCGCGTTACCGGCGGCCTGAACGGACGGCGGCAGATCGTCCGGCAGATCAACATCCACGACGGGGAAGAAGTTCGTCGCCCGCAGCGTTGCGATCTGTGTTTCCGGCTTCAGCATGTAGGCGACCAGCGCTTTCGAGGCATCCATATCCGGCGCGGTGCGCGGAATGGCGACACCGGCTAGGACCGGCATGAAGCCCCGCCCTTCTGGTCCGGCCGGGGCCGGGAAGGCAACGAAGTCATCGGGACGCTCGTTGAAGGCCGTTGCAAGACGCGAGGTGTGATCGAAGGCGATCCAGACGTCCTCGTTCAGGAGCTGTTCTTGCAGGAAGGAGAAGTTGGTCGAACCGGGGTTCGTGACCGCCCAGAGCTCCTTCATTTTCTCCCAAGCCGTCACGGCCTTATCCGAAGCAAAGGTCCGGACCACGCCGTCCGTGTAGGACGGATAGAGATAGCCTTGGAAAAAGCGGTGCTTCAGCCCCTTCGGACCGGCAGGGAAACCGAACTTGGCCTCACCGGTCGCGTCCATGACATTCTGCGACCAGGCGATCAGCTGGTCGTAGGACAGGGCGTTAATGTCCGCGCCTTCGGGCAGATGCTCAAGCGCCTTTTTGTTGGCGGCCATGATGTAGCTGGCCTGCATCCAGGGGATGTATTGCGCGCCGTCGGTTCCGAGCTTGGCGAGATCATTGAACGTGTCGCTGGCGGCGCCCAGTCCGAGGTCGCCGAGATCGACCAGGTCGTCCGGGTTCATCGCCGAGAAATCGCCATGCAGCGCGCCGAGCACACCGATCGTGCCCGAGCCAGCCTGCAATTCAGCGTTGAGACGGGTCAGCCAGGGACCGCCATCGTTCGGCTGGTAGTCGACGCTGCCGGCACTCGCCAGCACCTGTTCGCGCATGGCTTGGGCCTCTTCGACGGGCTTGGCCTGCGTCGACCAGAACAACAGGTCTTCGGCCATCGCCGGCAGGCTGGCCGACGCCATCAGCAGCGCCAAGGCGCCGCCTGTGGCTTTGATTGTAAGCGAGAGTTTGCTCATATCATTCTCCTTGATTGGTGGGGTGAGTCTTGGCGTGCGGCAGCTGCTTCCGGCTGCCTGGGGGAATTGGTTTCGCGGCGGTTTTGTGTTCACTGACCATTGTTCCGTTCGCCCACTAGGTCGCTTTGTAACCGTCTACAGCGTTGGCAGACGAAAGCTGCTGGGCAAGCTGAATTGGTGTCTTGGACGGCGGTCCGTCGGAGTCGCGCTTGACCAGGAAGGCCTCGCCCATGCTGCTTAAGCTGTCCGGTTCAGCGCCATTAATGACGTCGTGCAGCATGCCGGCAACTTTGGCGCCTGCCTCGCGCATGGTTTGCGAATAGGTTGTGAGCGGTGGATCGACGAACGCGCCGACCGGAATGCCGTCATAGCCGATGACGGTAACGTCCGTGCCGACCCGCAGGTTTAGTTCTCTCAGCGCGCGGATTGCGCCGATTGCCAGCCAGTCGCTGGCGCACAATATCGCGGTTGGCGGATTGGGCCGGTGAACAAGGATGTTGGCGCCCCGCCGACCGGCTTCCTGATCGAGGGGACATTCGACAATCAGATCTTCATCAAGCGTGAGGCCGGCGTTGACCATGCCCTTGCGGAAGCCAGACAGGCGGAGCCGCGAGAAGTTGTAGGCAGACGGCCCCCCGACATAGCCGATGCGCCGGTGCCCCAGGGCGACGACGTGGCCCACCGCCTCGATGAAGGCGCGTTCGTTATCGATGTCGAAGGAGGCAAACCCGCCGGGCAGGCCGCACTGGCCATGGGTCACGAAGGGAAAGCCGCGATCCCGCAAGAAGTTGATCCTGGGATCGTCGGTGCGCGTTCGCGTCACCACGATGCCATCGACCTTCCGTTCGGCGATCAGCCGTTCGTAGACATGGACGGTCGATTCGATCGAGCTGGCCGTTGAGACCAACAGGTCCTGACCGCGCTGATCCAGCGCATGGGAAACGCCATCGAGGAATTCGGACAGAAACGGGTCGGCGATCAGATTGTCCGCCATCGGTAGGACGATCCCCACCGCATCGACGCGGTTGGATTTCAGTTTTCGCGCAATGCTGGAGGGCCGATAGCCCAGTTCTTCCGCTGCCAGGGCGATGCGGGACCGCGTTTCCGGCGCAACGTCGGGATAATTGTTCAGCGCACGAGACACCGTTCCCTTGGCCACGCCGAGGTGGCGGGCGAGGTCGGAAATCGTGACGTGACGGCGTTCCCTTGGCAAAGGGCCGGCCCTCCCTACCGATCGATTTGGCGCATTCGAGCGCTGATCGGTGTTTTCATTGGTTTACGATTTTCTTGTACCAAAACCGGTTTCGGTTGTCAAAAATTTAGATTTCATGGGATCGAAACCGGTTTTGATCAACGATATCAGGTGCTAGCCGAAATTTTCCGAGGCGGGAATGCAGGCAAAGGGTGGACTGGTTACGGTCTTGACCGTTGGCAGGGTTGTTTGGCTGTCAGCATCGGGGCAGCCCCCGGCATTGTCCGGTCAACAACCGCTTACGAAGGATCCGGTTTCGATCCGAAATTTACCAAAAAAATTCAACAGCGTGACGGCGGTCACAGAATCATTCGTTTCGAGAGCTTAGGGTTCGTCCATCGGCAAGTTAGCCACTGGGGGAAAGACAATGCTTCGCAGCTCCGTATTTTGCATGATCATCGCCAGCCTGTTCATCCTGGCATCCGTCGCTACGCACGGGAACGTCATCCTAGCCGCGCTCGGTCTGGCCGTGTTGGCCGGCAGCCTGGCCCTGGAAGCCTAAAATCCAGGCCGATCAACTCATCCAATTGCCGCCATCGACATTGAGGGTTTGGGCAACCACGTAATCCGCCTCGGCAGAGGCCAGGAAGACCGCCGTGCCGCACACATCGCCGGGACGTCCCATCCGGCCATACGGCACGGCCTGACCAACCAGGTGTTTCTTTTCGCCCAGGGGCCGGCGTTCGTATTTGGCGAACAACGCATCGACCTCGTCCCACATCGGCGTGTCGATCACGCCGGGGGCAATACCGTTTACATTGATCTTGTGCTCGATCAGCGCCAGACCCGTCGATTGGGTCAGACTGATCACCGCAGCCTTACTGGCACAATAGACGGCAACGAGCGGTTCTCCCCGCCGTCCTGCCTGAGAGGCCATGTTGATGATTTTCCCCCCCTTACCCCGCGAAATCATGTGTCGGGCAACGGCCTGCAACGTGAATAACAGACCCTTCACGTTGACGGCGAAGACCCGGTCATAGCTTTGGGCGGTGATGTCCTCGATTGGGGCCAAGTCGAACACCGCCGCATTGTTGACCAGGATATCGATGCCCCCTGCCCTGTTCGACACGGTTGCAACCAGCGAATCGATCGACGTCTGGTCGGTTACGTCCAGCGGGTGAGCGAATGCCTCGTTCGGCAGATCCGACGCAATGCCCTGCGCTGCGTCGATGAGCAAGTCAGCCACGACGACCCTTGCCCCTTCATCGGCGAAAGCCCGTGCCATCGCAGCACCCAACCCTCTCGCACCGCCGGTCACGACTGCTGTTTTGCCTCTCAGGCGCCCCATAGAGATCCCCTGGCCGGCAACCGATGTGCCGATTTGTGCGACGTTGACGGCCGGTCAATTCGCCTTTGAAGCAAAAAAAGTTGTGCCGCGTGACAACCGTCACATGCCGGGCCCGGCCGGGGGGCTAAGGTCGGATCGTTATCGATTACCGAGTACTTTCTTCCCCAACCCAACTGGGGCCTCGTCACCCGACGGGGCCCATTTTTTTGCCTTTGATACGGCCTCAGAACTCCTGGTTCCAGGCGTTCTCGTCCTCATCCCCACCGAGCAGGATGAGGGCTTCGCGGTCCAAGATGACAATCTTGCCGCTGACTCGGTCGATGATTTTGTCCCGCTGCCATTCGATCAGACACTTGTTGGTACTTTCCCGCGTCAAGCCGACCAACGTGCCCAGCCGCTGTTGGGACAGTTTCAGATCGATGATGGTCCCGCCCTCATGGGGCTTTCCAAACGAATTCGACAGGCGGATCAGGCACCGCGCCAATCTGAATGGCGCTTCGTATAACAAAGTGTCTTCCAGCTGCGCGCTGGTCCTGCGTAACCGGTGGGACAGAACGACCATCATGTGCATGCAGACTTTTGGCCGCTCTTCCAGCCACGGGATGAAATCCTGGCGGCTGACGACCAAAAGCTCGGTCGGTTCCATCGACACGGCATCGGCCGTCCGGCTCTCGCCATCGAGCAAGGCGATTTCGCCAAAACACTCGCCAGGACCGATGATGTTGAGCGTGAGTTCCTTGCCTTCGGCCGAATAGCAGCAAATCCTGACCCGGCCCGACAGGACGGCCATCATGGACTCGCCGGGATCGCCCTTCTTGAAGATGACTGAATTGGGCTGGCGTTTGATAATGGGAGCCCGTTCAACCAGCTCGACGATCTCGTCGCGCGGGATGTCTTTGAACAGGTAGTTTTCGGCAAGCACATCCGCCTTGTCCACGGTTTGGCGCCCTTATGAATTGAGGCCCGTAGATAAGGCCGGAATGAATATCGGGATGTGCGACGCAGATTAGAGCAACTATCGCCGCCACGCCAACCTGAATGACGGCGATTTTTTCGAACGCAGCGTTTTGCCGGAAGCCGATTTATTCCCAGGAGCGTGAGCTGGTTCACAGTCGGCCACGCGCTGCCGGCCTATTCCCAGGATCAATCAACTGGGAAAACCGGCCATGCGACACACGAACTCACATACCGCAAAGCAGCGTCGAACGTTGATCGCGCTTGCCGCGGTCGCTGTCTTCGTCGCGCTCGCGGTTGCAGCGTCGGAGCGCGGGCCCGGCCTGTCCGTGCCCAGCCACATTCTTCTTCATCCAAAGAGTTAAGCCATTCAGCGGCTTATTCCTCCCCACCAACTCGGCCCCGTCCTGCGGGGCCATTTTTTTGCGTGTCCTCCTGTTGGGTTCGCTTTCAGGGCCATTCTGGTGCCCCATGCCCCTTGAACCGAGGGAGCCCGAAACGACCTATTCGAGATCATGGAAATAAACGCTGACTTCTCCCGATCCGCGCTCGTCATTCCAAAAAATGCAGATTGGCGGGCATCCCCCCTGCCCGGTGTCGATCGCCTGATGCTTGACCGAATCGGCGAGGAGGTCGCGCGCGCGACGTCGATCGTCCGCTATGAGCGCGGCAGCCAGTTCTCCAGCCACACCCATGACCAGGGTGAAGAGTTCCTGGTTTTGGAGGGCACCTTCTCCGATGCCAGCGGCGATTTTCCCGCCGGCAGCTATGTGCGCAACCCGCCGGGGTCGAGCCATGCGCCATGGAGCGAGGATGGCTGCACCATTCTCGTGAAACTGCGCCAGTTCGATTCGAAGGATTTGGAACGGGTCGTTGTTGACACGCGTGGATCAGCGGCATGGTCCAAATTCGGGACCGACGGTGTTGCAATGCTGCAGCTGCATCGATACGCCACGGAGCAGGTCGATTTACTGCGCGTACCGGGGGGCGCCGGCTTGATGGCCGATGGCGCCGAGGGCGGTTTGGAGCTGTTCGTTTACGCCGGCAGCCTGGACGGTCCGGACGGGTTGCTCCCGAAATGGTCGTGGCTTCGTTTGCCGCCTGGCGAAAAACGCCAGCTGATGGCGCAGGAAGACAGCGTCATTTACCGCAAGACCGGTCATCTAACTGAGTTGAAGAGGTAACTGAGTTGAACCGGTAACTGAGTTGAACAGGGCCTAGCCCTTCAGCTGATCCAGTTCCGCCTGAAGGGCTTCGTTCTTGGCCCTCAGCTTGGCAATCGTCAGCGCGACCGTATGTTCGTCGAAGCGGCGGGTGATGTGCTGCGGGCAGTTAATGTCCCACGCCTCGATGTGGAACAGGATCACCCGTTCGACCTCGCCCGGATAGGTCGGGTCGGTGACGCGTTCCTCCAATTCTGGATCTCCCTCCACGACTTCCGCGCGGCCCCAAAGTTTGATCCGCTGCCGGCCCATATAGTCCATGACGAAGATGTGGGCGCGGTCGTTTTCGTCGAGATTGCCCAGCGTGATGTATTGCCGATTTCCGGAATAGTCGGCGAAACCCAGCGTTCGCTTGTCCAGTACTTTGAGAAAACCATGGGGACCGCCACGATGCTGGATATAGGGCTGGCCCAGGGCATTCGCGGTCGCCAGGTAGAAGCTGTCCCGTTGTTCTAGAAAGGCGGACAGATCATCGGTCACGCTGTCCTGCCAGTCGCGCCGCGCCAGCCGCCGTTCATAGGAATTGCGGGAGCCGTTTTGCTCCTGCCGCGCTTTGACAGCGTCGGTGAAGGCGATATCGCTGACCAAATCCACCATCATCCATCTCCATGCTGTCCGGCAACCAGGGTAGCAGAGCCGCCCTGGTTGCCGATCACTTGTCAGGCTGCACGCTGCTGATTTGTCCGCACGACGGGAAAATCGATGTCGGTATCGGCAACGTGGTTGAAGTAGTTGGTGAACAGGTTGAAGGCGACATTGCCGACGGTTTCCGAAATATCGGCATCCGTCAGGCCCGCCTGCCGAGCGGCCTCAATATCCTGATCGCTGACCGAGCCCCGTTTGGCAACGACGGCTTTGGCAAAGGCCAAGATCGCGTTCACGCGGGGATCGGAAGACTGACCGGCAAGATTGGCGTCAATTTCATCCTGTTCGATCTTCAGCGAGCCCGAAATGGCGGTATGGGCCGACGCGCAATAATCGCAGCCATTCTCACCCGCAACAGCCAAGGCAATCGCCTCTCGCGTTTGCGCATCGAACCCGCCACCGGAGAGCGCCTCGCTGAACGAGAGGTAGGATTTCAGTACGGCCGGCTGGTTGGCGAAGGTTCGCAGCAGGTTGGGAACCATACCCAGCTTTTGTTTGACGGCGCCCAACAGTTCGGCGGCTTCGCCGGTTGTTGAATTCGGATCAACTGGCTGAATACGTGGCATCGGTTTTCTCCTAGGCACACTGGCCATACCTGGCCGGTGAAAATTATTGACCAATCGGTAATTAATTGGCCGTGGAAAAGGCCGCGCTTGGCGGCCGGTCGCCCAATAGCTATATATTCATGACCGATCGGTCAATAATTGGACCTTTCACGAAATCGCGAGCGTTTGAATCGATCGGCGAGTCTGCAAGACTGTCCCGCGAAGATAGGAGCAAACGGCGATGGCACGACCGAGGGAGTTCGAACCCGAGACGGCCTTACGGGCAATCACCAAGACCTTCTGGGAAAAAGGTTTTGAGGGGACGTCGCTACAGGATCTCGCCGGTGCGACGGGATTGAAGAAGGGCAGCCTTTACGCAGCCTTCGGTGACAAGCGGGCGATGTACCACGCGGCGCTGCGCCAGTATGACCGCCACGAGATTTCCGCTGCCATCGCATTGATCAGTAAAGCCGGATCGCCTCGTGAGAAATTGGCGCGGCTGTTCGACGCCGTCCTACAAGGTGCTGCCCGTCCGGACGGACAGCGCGGGTGCCTGATCTGTAATGCCGCCATCGATCAGGCAGCCAGCGATAACGAGGCGAGCAAGGTTCTTACGGCCAGCATCGGGCGCTTGGAGTCTGCGATCCGTCAGGCGCTCGAGCCTGAATCAGGCCATGGTGACCCAACGCCCTGCGAAGATCGGAAACGGACTGCGTGTGGACTGCTCGCCAGTTATTTTGGCTTGCGCGTTTTGGCCAAGTCCGGGGCGGGATCGGGTTTGCTCGAATCCGTGCGAAACGATGCGCTGGCGAAAATTAACGACGGCTGACCGGTAATCAGGAGGCGGGCCTTGATTTCTCCCGAGCATCACTATCCCCAGCTGAACTATCCCCAGCGGATCGAGCTGAACAACGAGCTGCATTCCCGCCCCTTTGTGTCGTTGTCGCCGCCATTGCGCGCCACGCATCTTGCGTTGCTGTCCGGGGAAAAATCGCGCGATGCCGAACTGGATCATCTTCGGCAACTTTGCAGCCGCCTGCGCGGCCCCGAACCGGGCAAGGACGCCGATCACCATCAGTTGGATGGCGGGGCGTTCGAGCTGAAGTGGGAACGCCATACGGAATTCTCGACTTACACCGTTTTTCGGAAAGGCCGGTTCGACAGGCCGTTCGATGAGCCGGCCCTTTCCTTTTTGCCCAATCAGTGGGCCAGGGACCTGCCGGGTCGCCTGCTGGTTGGCCTCAATATCGCCGTCGCCCGTCATCCGCTCGCCACTTTGCAAAAGGACGACGTCGCCGGGCATTTCGGCATGTCGGATTTCGTCGGTTCGATGGTTTCGTGCCAGGGTGCCAGCCTGTTCACCGATTTCCGCTTGGATGGCGAGGGGTTCGGCCGGCTGCTGATTTTCGATCATGAGACCGACGCCGATCAGATTGGCCGGGTGTTCCAGCGCGCACTCGAAATCGAAACCTACCGCATGATGGCCCTGCTGGCCTTCCCGGTCGCCCGCGATGTTCGCCCAACCCTGTCCAGCCTTGAGGAGGAGGTAAGCCAGGTAACGGCGGATATCGGCGAGCCGCGCACATCGGCCGAGGAAAGCGCCCTGTTACACCGCCTGACACAATTGTCGGCGGCCGCCGAGCAACTGGCGGCGCGAACGGAGTATCGGTTCGCCGCTGCCCGCGCCTATCACGAAATCGTCGATAGCCGCATCTCAGAGTTGGGAGAGGAACGCATCTGGGCCCAGCAGACGTTGCATAAGTTCATGGCCCGCCGGCTCGTCCCGGCGATGAAGACCTGCGAGGCCGCCCAATCCAGGCAACATGCCCTAGAGCAACGGATCGGCCGCGCGACGGACTTGCTGCGTACGCGGGTCGATGTCGCACTCGAACAACAAAATGCCGCCGTGTTGACCCGCATGAACGAGCGGGCGCAACTGCAGCTGCGCCTGCAACAGACGGTCGAGGGCTTGTCCGTCGTCGCCATCACCTATTATGCCGTCTCGCTATTGGGTTATCTGTTCAAGGCGGGCGCCAAGGCCGGCCTGCCGATCCAACCGGACATCGCCACAGGGCTCGCCGCCCCCTTCGTGCTGGTGCTGGCCTGGACCGGGTTGAGACGATTGCGACACAAGATTACGGCGGACCCTGCAAGCTAACCTTTTCCATTTTGTCCCACCTCGAGAAAGAGAATTCATGGCGGAAGAACACCGAGGCAAACTAACCACGCGCACCCTGGCCATGCCGGCGGATGCGAACCCGGCCGGAGACATCTTTGGCGGCTGGGTGGTTTCCCAAATGGACCTTGCCGGCGGCATCTGCGCCTCGGAACGAGCTTTGGGCCGCGTCGTGACGATTGCGATCGACGGCATGACATTCATTCGTCCGGTCCATGTTGGGGATGTGTTGTGCACGTATGCCGAGTTGGAGAAGACCGGGCGCACCTCCATGACCCTGCATATCGAGGCGTGGGCCCTGCGAAACCGGATCGGCGCGCGCGAAAAGGTAACCGAAGCCACCTTCACCTTCGTGGCCGTGGATGAAGACCGGACGCCGCGAACGCTGCCGCCGGAAGGTCAAGTAATTGATGCACAAGAATAAATTGCGGCGGAAAAAAGGCAGCCTCTCACCGCATAACATCGGCGAGAGAAGTCGCTGATCGCGCTTGTGGTCGGAAAAAAACACCCCTTATGGGCTCGATCAAGTGTGCGTTGCCGGTTGCCGAACAACCGGATCGAACGCACATCAATCACAGCCACAACGCTTGTAAGGGGCGCATCATGGTTCGATTTGCAATTCTAGGGATCGGTGTATTGGCCGTCGCTGCCTGCAACACAATTCCCTATGACCCAGAACGGTTCCAACCGGTCGCGAGCAATGTTGGACGGTATCCTGCCGCCCTCATCGAAGAACGGTCGCGGGCCATCGCCGGGGACCTGGGCGTCAATGTCCAGTCCGTTTACGTTCAACCCATCGCCACCAGACAGCAGCGCGACGGCGAAAATGAAGACCGCCTCACGGATGGCTATGTCGCCTGGTTAAAAATCGCTGAATGCGAACGGGGTCACCTTGTCGTCAAGTCGGACGATTTCGCCGTTCCGACCCAAGCGTTTACACGATTCGGCTGCGAACTCGACGGTCTGCCGAGCTTCTGACGGAGCCCGTGGGCAGCGTCGTATCGGCGCTGCCCATTCCCAGCCATTTGCCCTTGAAACGTTTAATTCGAATAGATCAAACACAATACCAATAACATACAAAACAAGAACATTTTCGTAGCGAGCGCGTTCCGTAAACGCTGTTCGAGTGGGCGTTTGAGGTCTTTTTGCCGGCGCGCAATCCCGATCGGCACCGGTCAAGGCGAGCGTCCCCGGCTGGCGCCGGCGGTCAATCTCCGGTGCTTGACACTCCCCGGCAATTCACACAGCATCCGCGAAATTGAGAAATAAATTCAGGGCCACAGAGAATTGCTCAGTGCAATCGCGGTCCGTACCGGGGGGAAGTTTTGACCGCGATCAAGGGCCTTCTTCACCTTCTCGCTGCCGTAAATTCGTTCTTGCTGCGCATCGGCAGGGCCTTTGCCGGAGTCGCCATTGGGATCATGGTCGTGGTGATCCTGATCCAGGTCTTTTTTCGCTACATCCTCGGCAACGCGCTGCCATGGCCGGATGAGGCCGCGCGGTTTCTCATGCTGTGGATGACCGGGCTGGTTGCGCCAACCGCCTATCGCAATGGCGGGTTCGTTTCCATCGACATGGTCACTGAGGCGCTGCCCAGGCGTGTCGGCGAGATTATTATCCTTGTCCTGTTGATCATCGCGTTGGGCGTGCTGCTTTACGGCGTGAGCGCAGGGTTGACCCACGTTAACTCCGGCTGGTTGTTCGCCTCATCCTCACTGAAGATTCCGCTGGGTCTGATCGGCATGCAGACGATCGCGATCAAGCTGGCCTGGATGTACATGTCGCTGGCGGTGGGCTTGGTGCTGCTGACGCTGGTCAATATCGAACTCATTCTCCGTGCCGTCATGCATATGGCCGATCCGGACTGGACACCTCCGGAAACCGACGGCGTTTTGATTAGGGCCGAATAGATGCTGATCTGGTTCCTCCCCCTCTTCCTGCTGTTCCTGATGGTCGGCTTGCCGGTCTTTTTTGCCCTGCTGGCGGCCCCGGGCCTGATGTTGTGGTTTGCTGGCCAGGAGCGGGATTTGGCCCTGCTGTACCGCAATGTTTACAACGGGATGGACTCCTTCCCGCTGATGGCCATTCCGTTCTTCATGCTGGCCGGCGATTTGATGAACCGGGGCGGCATCACCATGCGCCTGGTCGAGTTCAGCCAAGCTATGATGGGGCACCTGCGGGGCGGTTTGGCGCATGTGAACATTCTGTCCTCCATGCTGTTCGCCGGCCTTTCGGGATCGGCTGTGGCCGACACATCGGCACTGGGATCGATGCTGATCCCGGCGATGGAGAAGAACGGCTATAGCCGGCGCCTGGCTGCCGCGGTAACGGCCGCATCCTCCGTTATCGGTCCAATCATTCCGCCTTCGGGCATCATGATCATCTATGCCTATGTGATGGGCGAGAGCGTTGCCGCGCTGTTCCTGGCCGGCATCGTGCCGGGCATTTTGGTCGGCGTCGGGCTGATGCTGGTCGTCAGCTATATGGCCCGGACCCATGATTTCCCCGTGGCCGCGCCGAGGGCGACCTGGGGCGAAGCGGGCCAGTCCGCCTTGCGCGCCTTCTTCCCCCTGATGACCCCGGTGATCATCCTGGGCGGCATTCTGGGCGGCGTTTTTACACCGACGGAAGCGGCAGCGGTGGCAGCGGCCTACGCGCTGGTCATCAGCCTGTTCGTCTTGCGGTCGATGACGCTGGCCGATTTGCCGGCGGTTCTGACCAAATCAGCCATGACCTCCGCCGTCGTGCTGCTGCTGGTCGGCGCGGCCATGGCCTTCAAGACCGTCGTCAGCCTGGCCCATGCCCCGGAAACGCTGGCGGCCTTCGTGCTGAGCCTTTCGGACAACCCGCTGGTCCTGCTGTTCCTGATCAACCTGTTGCTGTTCGTGATTGGCATGTTCCTGGACGCCGGTCCCGCCATCATCATTTTGGGACCGATCCTGGGACCGATCTTTGTCGATATCGGGGTTCACCCGGTTCATTTCGCCATGATCATGAGCGTGAACCTGACCGTCGGCCTGGCGACACCGCCCATGGGGTTGGTGCTGTTCGTTGCGTCCTCGGTATCAGGGGAAAGGGTTGAAACCATTTCGCGCGCGATCCTGCCGTTCCTGGCCGTCGAAGTTTTGGTGATCTTCTTGATCACGTTTGTGCCAGCCATCTCGCTGACCATTCCGCGACTGACTGGTTTTCTTTAACAGTGGGTGCCACCCACCGAATACAGATCTGGGAAAAAGGGAAGGAAACGATGACATTTGGAAAAGGATTGAAGTCGCTGCTGGTCGCGGGGCTGGTTGCAACCAGCTTCACCACGGCGGCGACGGCACAGGAAATTACGCTCCGTGCGACGGCCAACTCGAATGAGAACGACGAGGACTATGACGGTCTGATCGTCTTCAAGAATTATGTTGAGGCAGCCTCGAACGGCGCGATCGCGGTCGAGCTGTTTATCGGCACCCAGCTTTGCTCGAACGGCGCAGAATGCTTGCAGGGCATCGCGGATGGATCGATCGACATCAACATTTCGACCTCGAGCGGCGCGGCCGGCATTTTCCCCTACGTCCAGGTTTTCGACCTTCCCTACCTGATGCGCGACGACCGCATCGCCGAGGAAGTGCTGCAGGGCGATTTCGTGCGCACGATGCGCGACATGGCCTTGGCCGATTCAGGCGGGGCGATCCGCCTGATGACCATCGGCAACACCGGCGGCTGGCGGAACTTCGCCAACACAGAGCGCCGTGTTCAGGGACCGGGCGATCTGGACGGTTTGAAGATCCGCACCATCGTCGCCGACCTGCCGCAGGAAGTGGTCAAGGCCATGGGCGCCGCCCCGACGCCGATCCCCTGGCCCGAGCTGTTCACCTCGTTCCAGACCGGTGTGGTCGAAGGTTCCAAGAACGGCATCACAGACATCATGGGCATGAAATTCCCCGATGCCGGCTTGCAATATCTGACCCTGGATGGCCACGCCTACATGGCCGCCATGTGGTGGATGAACAACGACATGTTCATGTCGCTGTCCGATGAGAACAAGCGCGTCATCATCGATGGCTTTGCCGCACTTCAGCAGGCCACGTTCGCCTCACCCAAGCGCAAGTCGATCCAGGCCTACGAAGAGTTCGTCGCCGGTGGCGGCGATCTGTACGTGCCGACGCCGGACGAGAAGGCTGAATTCCAAGCAGCCGTTGCGCCGGTCTATGACTGGTTCAAAGCCAATGTCAAAGGCGGGCCGGAAATCTTCGATGCGTTGACCGCCGCCGTTGCGGAAGCGGAAGCGACCATCGATGGGGACGCGGCCAAGGATCTGCAGTAACTAGCCGTCTTGAATTGGGGGCCGCTGTGCCAGTCGCAGCGGCCCCTTTTTCTTGTCACCTGAACGGATACATCCAGGGACGGTAATCATCGACAAGCTCATGAGCCTTCGCGATCTGCTCCGGCGTCATCTTCTTGGCCACCTCATCCTGGCTCATCGCGGCATCGGGATCGCCGCCGATGGCGGACAGCACGTACCACATGTAAGCCCGGACGAGATCGGGCGCCGGCATGCCCCGGCCGATCTCGTAGTACCAGCCGACTCCGGACTGTGCGCCAGGATGGCCCTTCATGGCCGAACGCAGGTACCAGTCGAAGGCACGGACATCGTCGCGTTCGACGCCCAATCCCATGGCGTACATGATGCCGATCAGTTCCTCGGCATCGGCATTTCCGGACCGAGCGGCGGGAAGCAGTTCCTGCATGGCTTCGTCGAAGCGATCGGCTTCCATCAGATCGCGCGCCTGTTCGATATCGGCCCAGGCTGGCGCGGCAAGAGTAATCAGAAAGGCGGTGCTGAGGCAGGCAAGTTTGTTCATGGCGGTTCCGTTGCATTGATCGTCGGAGCATGCCTTGCCCTGCTGCCCATCGCAACGCGAACGCCGTCAGCCAGCCCGACACCGCCGGTTACCGAAACCGACTTTTTGCCCTTTGACCAGAAGCAGGCCGAACTCGGACGGCTGCTGTTCTATGACCCGCTGCTGTCGGGCAACCGGAACATCTCCTGCGGCACCTGCCATCACCACGATCATCATGGGGGTGATGGGCTGTCCTTGGGTGTTGGCGAGGGGGGCGAAGGCGTCGGTCCCGAGCGCACACCCGGGTCGGGGATCGACAAGGTGCGCAAGCGCGTACCGAGAAACGCGCCGTCACTGTTCAACCTGGGCGCCACCGAGATCGACGTGCTGTTCCACGATGGGCGGCTGAGCGTTTCGGATCTTTATGGTAACGGCTTCAACTCCCCGGCCGAGGAGTATCTGCCCCAGGGCCTGTCCTCCATCGTAGCCGCGCAAGCCCTGTTCCCGCTGATTTCGGAAACGGAAATGGCGGGCAATCCGGGCGAGAACGACATTGCCGGCGCGACCAAGGATCGGGTCGACATGGCCTGGCCGATCATCGCCGAGCGCGTGCGACACACCCCGGGTTACGGGCCGCTGTTCGTCGAGGCCTTTGCCGACATTAACCAAGCCGAAGAGATCTCCATCCACCATATCGGCAACGCCATCGGAGCCTTCGTCATCAGTGAGTGGCGCAGCTTCGACAGCCGCTACGACCGGCACCTGGCCGGAGAGCCGGTGCTGAACGACCAAGAACTTCGTGGGATGGATTTGTTTTTCGGGAAAGCGGGCTGTGCGAGCTGTCATTCAGGCAAGTTCCTGACGGACCAGGATTTTCATGCCCTGGGCATGCCGCAATTCGGGCCAGGCCGGACTCGCACGTTTGATCCCTACACCCGAGATGTCGGCAGGATGGGCGAGACGGACCGGCTGGAAGACGCCTACCGCTTTCGCACGCCTGCCTTGCGCAATGTCGCGTTGACTGGACCCTACGGTCACAACGGGGCCTACCAAACGCTTGAGGGTATCGTTCGTCACCACCTGGATGCGAGGGCGTCCTTCGCGGGTTGGGACCGTTCGCAGCCGGTGATGCCCGAGGCGGACTGGCTGGAACCGACCGATTTCGTGGTTTTGTCGGATCGGCGGGAAGTCGAGCGCATGAAGGCCGCGATCGAAATTGATCCCATTGACCTGTCCGATAGTGAGGTTGCTGATATCGTGTCTTTTCTGAAAACCCTGACCGGTGGTAACAGCGTAGAAGGCCGCCTGGGAAAACCTGAGGCCGTGCCCTCGGGACTGCCTGTGGATTGAAATCGAATTATGACCGTACGTTATGCCCTCGTCGGCGCGGGGACGATGGGCCAGGAACATATCCGCAATATCAACCTGATTGACGGTGCGGAGGTTGTTGCCGTCGCCGATCCGAACGATACCATGCGTGAAAAGGCGCGGGAGACGGCCGGACCGGGCTGCCAAGCCTACACCAGCCACCAGGCAATGTTGGATCGGGGCGGTATTGACGCCTTACTGGTCGCCAGCCCCAACCACACCCACCATCCGGTCATGTTGGATATCCTGGATGCCGGGCTGCCGATCCTGTGTGAGAAGCCGCTGGGCATCAGTGTCGATGAGTGCACGGAGATCGAGGCAACGGCCAACGCCAAGGGTGTCCCCGTCTGGGTGGCGATGGAATACCGGTTCATGCCGCCCGTCACCCGCCTGGTCGAGGAAGTGCGCGCCGGCACGGCTGGCACCATTCGCATGTTGTCGATCCGCGAGCACCGCTACCCATTCTTGGGCAAGGTCGGCAGCTGGAACCGGTATCAGCAAAACACGGGTGGAACGCTGGTCGAAAAATGCTGTCACTTTTTCGACCTGATGCGGCTGGTGCTGCAATCCGACCCGGTTCGGGTTTATGCCTCGGGCTCGACGGATGTGAACCATCATGATGAGGAGAATCTCGATCAGCCTGCGGACATGATCGACAACGCCTTTGTGATCGTCGACTTCGCGTCCGGCGCGCGCGCCATGTTGGATCTGTGCATGTTCGCCGAGGGATCCCAATGGCAGGAATCCATCAGCGCGACCGGAAACATCGCGCGGATCGACGCCTACATTCCGGGTCCGGCCCGATTTTCCGCGAACGGGTCTTCCCTGCCGGCTGAATTGGCCATCTCGGTCCGGGCCGACAAGATCGAGCGGCGCGAGCAACTGGCGCTCGACCCTTCCGTCCTTCTTGCGGGCGACCATTACGGGTCGACCTTCTATCAGCACCAAAAGTTCATCGAGATGGTGCGTAACGGCGGAACGCCGGAAGTGAGCCTTCGCGACGGGCTGGTCGCCGTTAAGGTCGGTGCGGCCGCCGAGGAAAGCGTCCGGACAGGCCAGGCGGTAGCACTGGCTTGAACCCGACCGGTCAGCCCCTTCCCTCAGCCAAGTTCTGGGCCTTTATCGCAAGCTCCATCACGCGGAAGGTGTGTTCCTGAGACACGGCCGTTTCGGTGCGTTTGCGCACGTCGGCCGCCAAGTTTGCGAAATAGGGCAGCGGCGCGTCTGAGGCGTCGATGTGCTCGCAGCGCTCGCCATTGACCAGGAACACGTGGTCCTTGCCCGGACGTCCGGCGATATCGACATATTTCCGCAGCTCGATGGTGCCTTCGGTCCCCAAGATTGTCAGCCGCCCATCGCCCCAGGTGGGCAGGCCGTCGGCCGTGTACCAGTCGACGCGGATGAAACCATGCCCGCCATCGCCACGGATCAACAGCTGGCCGAAATCCTGCAAACCCGGATCTTGTGGATTGGCAAAATTATCGACGCTGGCGGAAACGATCTCCGCTTCCGTCGATCCGGTCAGGATTAGGAACTGGTCGATCTGGTGCGAGGCAATGTCGCACAGGATGCCGCCATACTGCTCGCGCTGGAAAAACCAGTCGGGCCGGGTCGGTCGGTTTAGGCGGTGCGGGCCGAGGCCCACCGTTTGAACGACCTTGCCAATAACCCCTTGCTGAACGAGTTCGATGGCCTTGGTGGCCGAGGGCACCTCGAACCGTTCGGAAAAGTCGACAGACCAGATACGGCCGGTCTCGGCGGCCGTTTCTCGGAGCGCGGCAAGCTGGTCGAGCGTTGTGCAGCCCGGCTTGTCGACCATGACGTCTTTTCCCGCCCGCATGGCCTCAATCGCCAGGTCGGCCCGTTCGCTGGGAATATTGGCCAGGATGACCATGTCGATGTCCGGATCGTCGAGAATGGTTCGATAATCATCGACGCGCGGAAGATCGGGAAAGCGCTTGGTAAAACCCTCGATGGTGTTCGGCTCACCCTTCGTCCACCAACCCTTGCAGACAGAACCGACGCTGAGCATGCCGGCCAACTGGCCATAGATGTGGCGATGATCGAGACCGAGGGCGGCGACGGTCACGGGGCGGGTGTCTGTCATGACGGGTGTCCTGGTTTGACTGACCGGCAGCCGACATGCGGCCGTTGCTCGCGTTAGGCCCGTTACCGCCAACGCAAAAGATGCCGCTTGCAGCTGCCGCTTTGTGAATGTCCACGAGGGTGACGTTGAGCCGCCAGTGTAGTCGACAGGACGCCGCCGGAAAAGTGCTCTGGGGCTGCTAGCGTGCCAGACGGATGTTCCCGGATACGATGTCGCTCACCATCTGCGCCAGTGCAGCCTCGATCTCCGCCGGGTCTTCCGCGCTGTAATAAAAACCGGTCGACGCGCAGTCGCGCAAGGCTGGGGAAAGATCGTCATAGTGGGGCAGGACATGGCTGTCGAAATAGGTGTTGCCGGTCAGATCGACATAGTTGATGTCGACGACGATCAAGCGAATACCCTTGTTCTTGATCTGATTACACAAGGCCAGATCGATGGGCCCCTGGATCAAGGGGCCGCTTGATCCGCGCGTGTGATTAAAGCCATCGGTCAGCAAGATGACTGATTTCAACCGATCATGGGGTGAGCCGCCGGTACCAGCGTTTCCGACCAGATCGGCCAGTTCGGGCAACGCGACGCCGTAATCCGTGCCGTATTGATTTAGGCCACTTGCGCTTATGCTGCTCGTCGCCGTACCGCCGCCGCCTTCATCCTCGTCATCCTCGTCATCGTCGTCATCATCATCGCCACCGCCACTGGTGATTGTGGTTGTGTAGACAGGCGCCATGCCGCTGGCGATGCCATCATGAAACTCGTTCCCGCTGGACGTCGGCCCAACCAGCGACGCCAAACTGTTGCTGAATCCGTAAGCGGCAACTTGGACACTATCGGATTTGTGTGGCGGCGCCGTGCCAAGCAAGGCGTCTGCGGCTATCTTTACGTCCTCTAGCAGGACATCTTCGCGCAGCGATATGCCGTAAGCTCGCGCCAGATCGTAACTGTTGGCGTAAGGGTGAAGCGTGTCCCAGTTGTGTGCGGTGTGGCAGGCGAAGGTACACCCCTCCGGTACCGCCGCTGCGTTTCCGTCGATCATGTAGGGCTGAGTCAGAGATTCCAGGGACAGCCTGTTGGCCTGGTCGGCCGCGATGCCCATCGAGCCGGACATATCGATGGCGAAATAGAAGGTCTCGTAGCGATAGTCGGGGATTACCGCGGCATTGCCAGCCGCGATCGAGCGCGCATTGATGCCGACAACCTGCATGAAGTGCATCGGCAGATCGGCCGAAACGTTACCGGACACGCCGTCCGGTTCAATCTGGAAGGACACGTCCGAGATCTGGTCGCACAGTTCTTCCAAACGACAGTTCGCCGCGAAGAAGCGCTCGCCTTCCGCCTGTATCTCGGAATCACTGGCCCCGTCATCCTTCGCCCGGGCAGCGGCCAACGTGGCGGAATCCAACGCATCCTGCAGATGCGACCTGGCCAGAGACATGCGCGTTACATCGACGGCAGCGCCAGCCGCCACCGTCAGCGGCAACATTGCGACCGAAAGAATGACGGCTAGCCCGCCGCGCCGATCCCGCGCAAAACTTGCCAGGCGCGGCAATATCCCAACCGGCATAAACGGTTTCCTAATACAACCAATGGTGCCGGACTATTTTCCGATAAATTCGTTAAGGCTTGCTAAGGAGGCGCCAAGCGTCTGATGACTAAAGCTCGCCTGAGTCCGCGAAACCTAGCGATTGTGCGACCATCTTCTCGAACGGACCCCTTGCGAAATGTTCCATGACTTCTTCATAGTTCGCAACGATCTGGCGGAGCGATGGGGTCGTCTTCCTGATCGGTACGCCCACCTGTTTGTTCGGTTCTTGCCGGAGAATCTGCGAGAATTTTTCTACAACTACAGTAGAGAGAGTGTCGTTTGTGAACATATCTTCATAATGTAAAACATGGTAATTTTTGTAATTCGAAAATATTGATTCGTACCACTCCTGCGAGGATTGAACAGACTTCATTCTTAACTCGCAGTCCTTAGGATCAATCTTTATTCGTTTTTTTGACGCCTTTTCACCTTCCGACAGATGCCATTTTCCTGTGTGCACCGCAAACATCAGGGAGCAGTATTGCGCAAAAAGGTTATCCCTTATCACGTGCACAATTGAATAGTTTTTCTGCTGAATAAGTTTCGCCAGAAATGGCTTCTGCCCAGGCATCATCCAATATGGATTTAAATGATGCCATGAACTATATTTTACATCAAACAAAATACTTTTCGACTTAGCAATTTTTTTTGCATAATCGTCATACTTCAAGAATATTTCTTTTTGATTTTCTTCGGATGGAAAGCTGAGAGATAAATTATCTTCAAATAAACACTTTCGAAAATTGAAAAAATTCAGATGTGAAATTAGCAACTCTCGATTGTTGCCCTCAACTTCGTCCACTAGTTGGATATTCGAATCCGTTTTATCGAAATGGAATATTTCGCCAGCCCAGTTCACATCGAAGAGCTTCTCCAGGCCGAGTCCGAGTCCAACGGTACCACTTCGCTGACTAGCTAGAATATAGTGAGCCGTTGCCACGTTCCTTCACACCTTTATTGAGTAGTTTGATGACGGTATCGGTCAGCTGATTACTGCGCTCGGGAAAAGCACGCCCTCGCTAGGGCCTTCGATAGTCAGCCGAAATGGTCGCTTCCAGGAATTGCACGGTACAGTCCCACATTCGGTGAATATCATGTGCAACGCCCGGCAGTTTGACAAAGTCCACATGTGAGCCCAAACGGCGCAAATCATCCGCGAGGTTGGATGCGCGCTCAATGCGGTCGGCTCCCATTTCAACCGCTTCATCCATCCAATTGCGAGCGCTTAGCCCAGCCGTTGGCGACTTGTCATCGGCGCCTACAACAATCTGAACTGGCACATTCTTCAACGCTGACAGGTCAGGCTCCCTTTCAAATTTCTCGCGAAAATCTCCTAGGCCAACCCACCAAGGGGCATCGCTTGTCGGTCTTGTAATCGTGCCAGGGGCAAGAAGTGAAGCTCCCGCTATCAAGCTAGGGTGAAGCAACAAAAACCGATTTACAAACTGCGCACCTGCCGAACCGCCGCAAATATAGAATTTTTCGATACTAATTCCGAAATTGTCGGAGAATTCCTTCAGCATGTTGAGCAGGGTTAAATCGCATCTAAAGTCCTCGCGAAAGTAACAGTATCCATACTCGTCAAATTCATCTTGGAGATCCGCCGGGAAGTAAGGGTGGAAGACTATGGCTCCCAACTGATCTGCCAGCCTTGTCAGTTTCTGCGGTGGGCCGCTTTGAACACGTCCATGAACAAAGACAATCAAAGGCACATCGTGATGCGGCCCCGATTTGATCGCTTTGCGAGATACGTAGAAGCCATATGAGCAGCGCGGATCACGTTTGAACGATACGGCTGGCGTGTGTCCTGGATGTATCGGCCTTACATGTCCCGGAGCCCCTTGAGCTGGCCGCCGCTTCCACAGGGCGATCTGACGATCGTTGCCGTCGAGCCTTTCAATCAGCTTTCGAAGCAGTGCTTCGACCGTACGCCAGTCACACTCATATTGGTCCAAATCGTTCCTTCTATCCTGCGGCCCCCGCCGAAACTGCTCACCGCTTCCGGGCAACGTGGCTACCGACTTGGAACCAACATAGATCGGCATATTCGCCTGTTCGACATCCGTTCCGTCAAACCAACGACCGCGCACATCTCCGATTATTTGGCTGTTGCCGTGAACGACGCCAGGCTTGCCGGCCAAAATATGATACTTCGCCAAGCCCGCACCATGCGGCGCCACATAGGCATCAACGCCCATAGCCCACGCCACGCTTTCGCACATGGTTGCCCCTATTGTGTCAAAGACTGGGATTTCGGCGTCGTTGAGCTCTCGAACTATTTCGCCGACTCGCTCCCTCTCGGCCTCGACCGCATCGCATGGCGCAAGGTCATTCAGGCCGTCAACGACCACGGCCAAATTTGGAAATTTCTCAGAGATCGACTTGGCGACTTTGACTATACCATGCTCTTGGCCGATCCATTCCCTGCTCCCCACCCGCACTGTGAAGGCTATTATCGGAAAATGGTCATTCGTTAGCTTTTCAATTCCCTCCAGACAGCCATTGCCAACATTTTTCAGGGCTGCGCGAACTATCCGATCGGAGAGCTCTAACGTGATAAGAGTGCCGCAAACTTTTGTCGGGAAATACTCACCATCAATGTAAATATCTTGAATTGCGCCAATATCGTCCTTTGAATTTAGCTTTATTATCTTGTCTGGCGAGATTTCCGGAAAAATATCTCGCAGTTCGCCATAAAATATATTTGGCCCGACAATGATCTTGTCGAGATGATCCAGCACTCCAAAATCAATAACTTTGGCCAATCCCCCCAAATCATCCCGTAAATTATGAGCTATATTTCCCGAAAAACCAACATGATAAGCTAACTTATTTTGGCCGTTGGAAATCAATTTTCTTATGCGACCATGGTTCCGGAGGTAATATCTCTTGAGAACGTTTATCAATGTACTTGGATTGCGGGACTCAAAAGAGTCAATAGCAAAGTGTAGATTGAATTCTGGGAAATAAAGCAGAGTTTTACGAAAATTTATTGTCGACAGAAAAACAAAAAAGGGCGAATTTGACTTGAATAAATACGCAACCAAGTTCTCTTGGAGCCAAAAACCCAGTGTAGATGTGACTGACTTTGTCGCTAGTGGGCACAGATGCTTGAAGCCGCGATTTCGAACAACCTCAATTTGAAAGGCGGTGTGCCGTTCCAAATTGTTGTATCTCGAGCCTGCCGACCGCGAGATTGCCCGTCGAAAAGCATTCCCACTTGGTATTGGCGGATCTTCGGCTATGCAGTCCAACGTCTCGAGATCGAACCCCTGCCGGCTCAACCAGTTTCGATCTGAGTCATCGAGATTGGCCAAATCAAATCCCTGGCCATCAGGACTTGCGTTGAGCCAGTTTTCGATCTCTTCCGGGGAGAATCTGTCTGGTATCTCAGTCAGCTCTCGCGACAGTCTGTCGAGGTTTCCGCTCGTTAGCATGTCCCAAGTACGTTGACATCGCTCGGGATCGCTCGTCGCAACACTCATCGGTAGGTCAGGCAAGCTCGCATTTCTGGCAACATGCGACCACCGATCCAGTGGTGGCGGCAATTTCCGAAGACGCTATCAAATTGCCCGCTTCCGGTCGAGCAGCTGACGGCGGCTATTGGACTCACACTCCCGATTTCGGCATCCACCCTTGGTGGATCCGCCAGTCGACCATCTGAAGGCATGGATCACCGCTCGAACATGCCAAAACGGAGACCGTGCCATAAGTAAAGTCCTGATTGTACTGACTTACAACCGCACCCCGGTCTCCGGTGCAAACAGGTTCACCCGGTCTTGCACAAGGGAGACATCCAGCCTCTGATCGGCCGTGATGTCGGTTTCGCCATCCAGTCGCATGCCGATGGTTTTGCCGGCCATGGAACCCCAAATCACGGTTTCCGCGCCCATCGGTTCGACGAGATCGACCGTGACGGAACTGCCCCCGGCAGCCCCGTTGACGCGGATATGTTCCGGACGGACACCCAACTCGGCGGGCATGCCTGGCTGAACATCGTTGGTGAATTGATAGCCGTTGAGCGGCTGGCGCAGGCCATCGGCCACGAAGACCGGCTCGCCGGCATCGGATTCGATCTTGCCGTCGAAAAAGTTCATCTTGGGCGAACCGACAAAGCCGGCGACGAACTTGTTGGCCGGCTTGTGGTAGATCGTCTTGGGGTCGGCCAACTGCTGGATCATACCGCCATGCATGACGGCGATCCGGTCGGCCAGGGTCAGGGCCTCGATCTGATCATGGGTCACGTAGATCATGGTCGAGTCGCCCAGCTCTTTGTGCAGACGCTTGAGTTCGACACGCAGATCGGTACGAAGCGCGGCGTCCAGGTTGGACAGGGGCTCGTCGAACAGGAAGACATCCACGTCGCGCACCAGGGCCCGGCCGATGGCGACACGCTGACGCTGGCCACCGGACAGTTCCGACGGGCGCCGTTTCATCAACGGTTCGATTTGCAGCAGCGAGGCAGCCATTTTTACGCGGCGGTCGATTTCCGCCTTGGGCGCTCGGGCCATCTTCAGCCCGAAGGAGAGGTTTCCCTCCACGGTCATGCGCGGATACAGGGCGTAGGACTGGAACACCATGCCGATGCCCCGATCCTTGGGTTCCTCCCAGGTGACGTTCTTGTCACCGATCCAAATCTGGCCCTCGGAGACGTCCAGCAGCCCAGCGATCGAGTTGAGCAGCGTGGATTTGCCGCAGCCTGACGGGCCGAGCAGGACGATGAATTCTCCGGGATCTATTTCCAGATCCAGGGTCTTCAGAACGGTCAATTCGCCAAACTTAACGGCGAGCTTTCGGATGGAAACGGAAGCCATGGGATTACCCCTTAACCGCGCCGGCAGCGATCCCGCGAACGAACCAGCGGCCGGAGATGAAGTAGACAAGGAGGGGCACGGCGGCGGTCAAAATGGTCGCAGCCATATTGACGTTGTATTCCCGCACCCCGGTTGTGGTCGTGACGACGTTGTTCAGCTGCACCGTCATGGGCATGTTCTCACGCCCGGCAAACACCAGCCCGAACAGGAAGTCGTTCCAGATGCCGGTGACCTGCAGGATGATCGCCACAATGGTGATCGGGACAGACATCGGCATGATGATCTGGATGAAGATGCTCCAGAAACCGCCGCCATCGACGCGGGCCGCCTTGAACAACTCCTCCGGCAGCGAGGCGAAGTAGTTTCTATAGAGCAGCGTCAGGATCGGCATGCCGAAGATCGTGTGGACGATGATGATGCCCGGCAACGTGGCGAACAGCCCGACCTCGCGCATGAAGATGATCAGCGGATAGATCACCACCTGATAGGGCACGAAAGCCCCGAAGATCAGCAGGCCGAAGAAGACGTTGGCGAAGCGGAACCGCCAGAACGACAAGGCATAGCCATTCAGCGCCGCGATGATGATCGAGATGATCACGCTTGGGATGGTGATCTTCACCGAATTGATGAAGCCGGGGCTGATGCCCTCGCACGTCCGGCCGGTACAGGCCGTGGACCAGGCCTTGATCCACGGTTCGATGGTCGGATCGTTGGGAAAGGCAAAGAGCTGCCCCAACCGGATTTCCGGCATGCCCTTCAGGCTGGTCACGATCATCACATACAACGGCAAAGCGAAGAACAACGCCGAGATGATCAGGAAGCCATAGATGCCATAGCGAGAGGCCGATACGGATTTCGGCTTTGGCCCGGCCGGTTCGCCGGCGGCGGATAGCGTTGTCGCGGTCATGATGCCGCCCTTTCCGCCACGCGGCGTCGATGCCAGTTGTAGACAGCGCCGATGCCCAACAGCAGCAAGATGGGCAGCAACATCATGGTGGCTGCCGCCATGCCGATGGAGACGTTCACGCGGCCGCTAATGTGATCGATCACGAACTTTGCCGGCATCTCGGTCGCGATGCCCGGACCGCCGGCGGTCATCGCGACGATCAGGTCGTACACACGGACGACGCCAACACACTGTAAGACAAAGGCCGTTGCCAGCGCGCCACCTAGCATAGGCAATGCGACGAACAGATACGTTGCCCATACCGGTACGCCATCAACCCGAGCGGCTTTCCAGATTTCCTCGTCAATGCCGCGCAAACCGGCCAGCAGGATGGCCATGGTCACACCGGACCCTTGCCAGATTGCCGCAACGACGACCCCGTAGATGGCCGTATCGGGGCTGATCAAAGGCGCGAAGGAGATACCGCCGAGCCCGATCTGGTTGAGCGTTTCCTGAATGCCGAGATTGGGATCCATCATCCATTGCCAGATCAGACCCGTTACGATCAGCGACATGGCATAGGGGTAAAGAATAATGGTCCGAATCGTGTCTTCCTGCCGCACATTCCGGTCCATGCAGGTGGCAAGCAGGAAGCCGAAGATCATGCTCCCGGCAATCGTCAAGACACCGAAGATCCAGATGTTCTGGACGGAGACGATCCAGCGGTTGGTTTCCCAAAGCCGCTCATAATTTTCCCAGCCGACGAAGGTGTCGAATTTAGGGAGCAGCCGCGAGTTGGTGAACGACAACGCGATCGAATAGCCGATCCCGATGATGTACACCCCGACGGCCACGGCAATCATGGGCGATGCGCCGATAATTGCGCTTATCTTGGAGAGTTTCCAGCCACGACGGGCCATGCGAACACACCCCTTGTGTGCGCCAATATCGCGCGCGCTAGAACTGCGCGCGGCTAAAAAGCGCGGGTGGTGAGCATGTCACCACCCGTGTCAGTTTGGAAGGATAGGTTATTCGGCGGATTCGATGATCTGAGCGAAGCGCTCTTGGGCGTCTTCAACCGACATCGAATCGTCTGACCAGAACTCGGCAAACAGATCGCGGATCTGTCCGTCCGTGTCGGCCGTCACGAAATTGATCGGATCGCCAACAACCGTTTCGGGGTTGGACAGAATGTCCAGGCCCTTCTGCATGCAGGCATCGGCCAAGGAAAGGTCGACATCCTCACGCACGGGCAGCGAGCCCTTGGCGTTGTTGAACAGTGCCTGCACCCGCGGGTTGACCATCATGCCGGCCAGCTTCAGTTGGGCCGCTTCAACGTCCGGGTCGTCCTGCTTGGGGAACAGGAAAACGTCGCCGCCTGTCGTCAGGTAGGGGTTTTCCGAGGGACCGGCGATGCATTCATAATCGACGCCCGGCTCTTCACCGGCGACGGCGAATTCACCCCGCGCCCAATCGCCCATGATCTGCAAGGCAGCCTGGTCGGTGATGACCAGATTGGTCGTGTCGTTCCAGTTGCGGTTCGCGCTGCCCGGATCGGTGTACTGCTTGAGCTCGCGGAAGGTTTCGAACACCGCCTTGACTTCGTCGGACCGGACAACGGCCGCATCCTTGTCGCGGTAGATCTGCAGATAGGTATCGGCACCGATCGAATTGAGCAGCGTGACGGCAAAGGCGCCGGACTGCTGCCAGGACTCACCGCCGATGGCGAAGGGGATGAACCCGGCTTCTTGGATTTGGGGAGCCGAGTCGAGGAACTCGCGCATGTTCTTCGGGAGCGGCACGCCGGCCTGCTCGAATACCGGAATCGATGCCCAAGCCCACTGCCAGGAGTGGATGTTCACGGGCACGCAATATATGCGTCCGTCGCTTTCGCAGACTTCCAGGATCGAGGCCGGACGAATGAAGTCGCGCCAGCCCTGCTCTTCCGCCAAGTCGGTCAGGTCGAGCAGCAGATCGGCTTCGATCAGATCCTCGAATTGGCGTGAAATGTTGAATTGAGCCGCGCCGGGAGGATCGCCCCCGAGAATACGCTGCATCGTCGCCGACCGGGATGCTTCACCACCGGCAATGGCCGTATCGACCCAGTTGTCGCCGCCAAGTGCGTCGAACTCATCGGCAAAGACAGTAACGGCAGCCTGTTCGCCGCCGGACGTCCACCAGTGAATGACCTCAAGATCGGCCGCCGAGGCGGACCCGCACATCAGAGCGCCCGCCGCCGACATTTGCAGCAGTTTGCGCAACCCAAACTTCCTCATTCGCTTTTCCTCCCAGAGTTGAAATTGTCGCTATCGAGTGCGACCGGCTAACAGCCCAACTTTGTTGACGCTGACAACTCACCTCCCTTGTAATCGATTACTGTAATCGATTACAAGTATCAAATTCAGCGTCTGGCCTATCGGTGCCCTTTCGGGTCGCGACCATCGCCGATTGTTGAGGAAGGCGAACCAGATGCGCGAAACTAGACGTGGAAGGCCCATGCGCCAAAGGACAGGCCGGCGGCAGTCACCGAAGAACCATGTGACGATCCAGGACATCGCCAGACGCGCTGGCGTGTCGACGGCGACGGTCAGCCGGGCCTTGGCAAATCCCGAGACGGTCAGTGAGACGTTTCGGCAGAAAGTCTCGCAAGCGGTATCCGAGACCGGCTACATGCCGAACAAGGCCGCGCGCAACCTCCGCTCCCAAAAGTCGATGACCATCCTGGTCGTCGTACCGAATGTCGTGAACGCCTTTTGGCCCGAGGTGCTGCGCGGGATCGATGATGAGCTGGTCGCGGACGGATATGATCTGATCATCGGGAACCTGGACAACCTGATCGAACGCGAGGAGCGTTACGTCAACCTGGCGGCATCGGGCCAGATCGACGGGGCGCTTTTACTGTCAGGGCGCGTGCCGGTCGGCCGCGACCGGTCGATGATTGATCTTGGGATTCCAATCGTGACGCTGGCTTCTGCCGTGCCTGGTTTGGATGTGCCGCAAATTGTCGTCAATGAGCGGTCGGTTTCCGCGGACATTGCACAACACTTCTACGACCTGGGTCACCGGCGGTTCTGCTATGTCGCCGGCCCCGACGGGAACTTCAATGAGTTGGAACGATCCGCAGGATACTACGATCGTCTGACCGATCTTGGGATTCCGGCCCACGACATCGTTCGGATTCCAGCCGGGTTCACCTTCACGGCTGGATCCAACGCAGCACAGCAATTCCTATCGCTGAAGGAACGGCCGACGGCCGTCTATGCCGCGTGCGATGAATCGGCGATCAGCTTCATCAAAGTCATCCAATCAGCGGGCGTGAGCGTCCCGGATGACGTTTCGGTGGTGGGCTTCGATGGAATCGAAGCCGCCCTTTACTGCGAGCCGACCCTGACGACGGTACGACAACCGCGCACCGAAATGGGTCGAACCGGTGCCCGCATTCTGCTCGATCAGCTTGCCGGTAAGACCGTGCCAACCGGCATGATCGAGCTGGAAGCGCCCCTTTCGATCGAAGCGAGCACAGGACCGGCAAATCAAGCCTAGTAGGTCGCCCGGCCGCCGGACAGATCGAACACCGCGCCGGTTGAGAAGCTGCTCTCCTCACTGACCAACCAAGCGATCATCGAGGCGGCCTCCTCGACCTGCAGGAACCGGCCGCGTGGGATCTTGGACAGCATATAGTCGATGTGCTGCTGGGTGATCTGATCGAAAATCCGGGTCTTGGCCGCAGCCGGGGTGACACAGTTGACCGAGATGTTGTGGTCGGCCAGCTCCTTACCCAACGATTTGGTCAGCGCGATCACACCGGCTTTGGCCGCCGAATAGGCTGAGGCGTTGGGGTTACCTTCCTTACCCGCAATGGAAGCAATGTTGACGATGCGCCCGTAATTGCGTGCGCGCATGCCGGGAATGACTGCTTTGTTGACGTAAAACGTGCCATTCAGATCGATGTCGATCACCCGGCACCATTCGTCGACCGGGTAGTCACCGACGGTCGCATTGTCGCCTGCCACGCCGGCAGAGTTGACGAGGATATCAACCGGTCCAAGCCGGGACTCCGTGTCGGCCAGGGCCGCCTCGACCGACGCCCATTCGGCGATGTTTGTCTGAACGGCAATCGTGCCCGAGCCGATCTCTCCTGCGGCACCTTCGGCCAAGGCCAGATCCATATCCCACAGCGCGACGGCGGCACCCGATTGAACGAGCCGTTCGGCGACGGCCCGCCCGATGCCCTGGGCCCCGCCGGTAACAACGGCACGACGGCCGGCCAGGTCGATTTGATTCACGATGGTCCTCATTTTTTGCGTGTTGATTTTACGCGCCTCTTTGGATGACCGGCGCGGCTAGATCTGCCAAGGTAGCCCGCAATACGCCGGCAAAAAACACCTTTGAGAGACTGGCGTTAACAGCGGAGGACCCCGTGAGTTTCAAAGCCCTTTTGGTCGAAAAGAAAGAAGGCGAAGACCCGGTCGCCGGCGTGCAAACCCTGTCGGAAAGCGACCTTCCGGACGGAAACGTCACGGTCGCGGTCGAGTATTCCACGCTGAACTACAAGGACGGGCTTTGCCTTACCAGCGGCGGCGGGCTGGTCCGGACCTATCCCCATGTGCCAGGGATCGATTTTGCCGGGACGGTCGAGAGCTCGGATGACGAGCGCTACAAACCCGGCGACAAGGTCGTTCTGACCGGCTGGCGCGTGGGCGAGGTCTGGTGGGGCGGTTATGCGCAGAAGGCGTGCGTGAAGGCGGACTGGCTGGTCCCCCTGCCCGCTGGGCTGACGACGCGCCAGGCCATGGCCGTCGGAACCGCAGGCTTTACCGCCATGCTGTCGGTCATCGCACTGGAGGATCGCGGCCTGGCGCCGGGGAACGGACCCGTTCTGGTCACCGGCGCGGCTGGCGGTGTGGGGTCAGTCGCCACGGCCATCCTGGACAAGCTGGGTTACGAGGTTGCCGCCGTGACGGGTCGCCCAGAAGCCGCCGATTATCTGAAGGGCCTGGGGGCCAGCCAAATCGTTGCCCGGGACGAGATCAACGAAACGGTCAAGCGCCCATTGGAGTCCGAACAATGGGCCGGCTGCATCGATGCGGTCGGCGGCCCGATGCTGGCGCGGGTGCTGGGTCAGCTTAAGTATGGCGGCGGCGCCGCCGCCGTGGGTTTGGCTGGTGGAGCGAGTTTGCCCGCCACGGTTATCCCCTTCCTGCTGCGGGGCGTTGCCTTATTGGGCATCGATTCCGTGATGCGCCCCTATGAGGACCGGGTACGCGCCTGGTCACGCATTGCCACCGACCTGCCGATGGACAAGTTGGAGGCGATGGTTCAGCTCGCGACGTTGGAAGATCTACCAGAGCTGGGTGCGGCGATCCTGAAAGGTCAGGTCAAAGGACGCGTCGTGGTGGATGTGAACGGCTAACCAACCTCACATCGAGGAAAACCCGCCGTCGATCAGCAGCGTCTCGCCATTGACGAGGTCCGAAGCCGAGGAGGCCAGGTAGAGCACTTGGTCGGCCACTTCGACGGGTTGGCCGAAGCGTCCCAGCGGGGTTTTATCGAGCATCGGCTGGCCTTTGGCCGGATCGCCCCAGACCTTCTCGCCCAAGGGGGTGAGAATGATGGTCGGGCAGATGGCGTTGACCTGGATGTTGTGCGGGGCCCATTCGGCCATCATCACCTTGGTGAGCAGGTTGAGGCCGCCTTTGGACGCCGAATAGGCCGCGTGATCGTTGATGGCGATGATTCCGGCCTGGGAGGAAATGTTGATGATCTTGCCCGCCTTCTGCTCGATCATCTTTGGGGCCAGCGCCTGAGCCAGCAGGAAGGGCGCGCGCAGGTTGACGGCCATGGTCAGATCCCAGTCCTCGACCTTGGCATCCAGGATCGGGTCGACCAGCGCGATCCCGGCATTGTTGACCAGGATGTCGACCGTGCCGAAGGCGTCGAGGGCCTGTTGAGTGGTGGATTTTGCGCCTTCGACGGTTGCCAGCTCGGCGCTGATGACCACGGCGCGGCGGCCGTTCGCCTCGATGGCCTGGCGTGCTTCCTCAAGACCGGATGCCTCGCGGCCTGCTGCCGCGACATCCGCCCCGGCGTCGGACAGGACCTTGCAGACTTCCAGGCCGATGCCCTTGGAAGCGCCGGTTACCAAGGCGCGCTTTCCTTCCAGCGAAAAGCGCTCGATCCAATTTGCCATTGTTCCCTCCCCCAAAATCCTCAGCCGCCCGAATGGGCGGCCAACAACCGTTGGCCGGTCGCGTCGTCGGTTATCAGAATGTCAGCATAGCGGCCGCGCAAGGCGCCCAGAATCACGCGGTCCTTTTCAGGGCCGCCCGAGGCCAGCGTGATGTTGGACATGCCTTGAAAAACGCTCGGTTCCACCGCGATCACGCGCCGGTTCAGCGGGTGATCGACGATCCGGCCTTCAGCGTCGATGAAGTGCCCCATGATGTCGCCCACCGCCCCCGCCTCGATCAGCGTCAATCGATCCTGCGGTGTGATCAAACCGAGGGATTCCATCGTCGTGTCCGCCCCAAGGCCACCGACAGAGACGAGCGCCCCGTCCAACGCGTTTGCCCGCGACAGCACGTCTTGGATCATCGTCTGCCCGCGCAGGATATCGCGCGTGGCTTCATCATCGGCATAGGCCGGCGCGGCGATGTAGAAACAGTCGGCGCTGTATAAGTCGGCCAGGTGCGAGGCCGTTTCGTAGGCGTTCATGACCGAGGCCCGGGTCAAGCCGCCGATCAGGGCGACCACGGATAGATCGTTCAACGGCCGGCGGCCCATGAACTGCAAGGACAGGCGCAGGGTGCGGCCCCAGCCAATGCCAACGGACCGGCCGTCGTCGAGCAGCGTACCGAAATGAGCCCCGGCACCGGCGGCGATGGAGAGCTTGAGCTGGTCTTCAGCCACCGGGGTCGGCACGACGACCGCCCGGCGCAACCCGAAGGCGCCTTCCAACTGGCGCTCGAGAGAGACGAACGGCGCCTCAGGCGAGTTGATGGTGATCTGCACCATGCCGCTTTCACGCGCCGCCGAGAGGATGCGGTTGATGCGCACGCGGTTGAGGTCGAACTGCTGGGCAATCTCGCTTTGGGTCATGCCTTCAATGAAATAGGCCCAGGCGATGCGCAGCCGGCGACGTTCGTCGGAGTCGGCCGAAAGATCGATCACCGTCGGCTTGGTTGCCGGGCGATCGACCCGTCGTTTCGGCTTGCCCCCGGCCATCGATTAACTCGTTCCGTGATGGAAGGCGTGCCAGGGCAATGAAAGCGGTCGGTCGTCACACACAGCGGTCAGGATCGCGTTGGTCAGGGGTAATTGGTCAACCGGCAGGGTGCCCTCAGCCATCAAGCGGCGCAATGTCTCACCGGCATAAAGGGCGAGTTCCGCGCCCTCCACCGTGTCGGCGGCCATGTGCTCGGCCTTTGCCTGCCGATACGTCAGCCCTAGGCCAAGCAACCGGCCCATGCGGCTGTTTCGGCCTGCCTGGCACGTGACGTGGAGATCACCAACGCCGGCCATGCCGTAGGCGGTTGCGCGCTGACCGCCCAGTCCTTCGGAAAGGGTCGCCAGTTCGGCCGTTGCCTGCGCGAACAGGCTGGCGGCCGGGTTGTGCATCTTGGCGCTGTTCTCCGCCGCCTGGCTGGTTTCCAGCAGTCCGGCAGCGGCACCGACGCCGATGGCGTAGAAGTTTTTGAAGGCCGCGCAGACCTCCATCCCGGTCACGTCCGATGATGGGCGCGCGTGGTAGTAAGGCGCGCGCAGCCGCTCGATGGTGCGCTCAACCTCCGCCGGGTCGTTGCCGGCGAACACGACGCCTGTTTCGCGCGAGACGGCCAGTTCGCCTGCGATGCAAGGGCCGCCGATGGCCATGACCGGTGTGTCGATACCCCGCCGTTCGTTCAAGGCCTGGGATACGTAGTTGGGAAAGGGACGCAGGCTGGTGCCGTCCGGGTGCATACCCTTGGTGACCATCAAGATCGGTATGGGTCGCGTCAGCGCCTCGCACAGCCGCTCGATGGCCCAGTCGACGCCTGCCGATGACACGCCGAGAATGATCAGGTCAGTGTCGTCCCGAACGGCAGCGCTGAAATCAGCCCAAGAGTGGGTTTTTACCCCCTCCGGCAGCACGACCTTCAAGCCTGGATGGGGTCGACCGGCACCGACATCCTGGACGATGTCCTCGTCGAGGTGGGTTCCGACCAGGTCGACCGTCAAGCCTGCCGATGTCGCCGGCAAGCTCATGGCCGAGCCCATGACCCCGGCCCCTAGAACGGCGATACGCCCTGATGGCATGTCAGGTCAGCTCCTGCACGAAATCATCCAGCATCCGCGCATCGGCGGCGAAATCCAGGAAGGACCAGCGACCCCGAATTTCGCGGGAATGAAGCATGGCCTGGTGCCAAAGATCGCGGTCGAGGCCCAGCTCTTCGCCGGTGGTGGCGCCTTTGGCGGCCTTCAGCGCGCTCTGCATCTGTTCGACCGGCAGGGATTTGGCGTTCAGTTCTGCCCGCAGTTGCGGCCAGATTTCAGACAGCCGGCGGTTCATTGCCGCCGCACCGTCTTCGTCGAGCGCCTTTTTGCGGAATTCGGCCAGGCACTGCGCGCCGACTTCAGGCCCGTAGCGGTCATTCATCCCAGCCTCGTCGATCTCGGTGGGATAGACCGTGGGCGGTTTGTCCATGGACAGGATGCGGTGTTGTAGTTCCATGATGGCGATGGCGGCGACGCCGACCTGTTCGCCATGCAGTGTGCCGGGATGACGGTCTCCGGCGACCATGTCGATCCAGTGGGACACCAGATGTTCGCCCATCGAGCCGTGGTTGGATACGCCGGTGAAACAGACGCCCATGGCGCACAGCGTCAAGACCCGCTGGAGAATGCCGGTGGCTTCGATGTCGCCGTCCGCCAGTTTCGGCGCCGTGGCGATCATTGCCGCCTCTTCCGGATCGGTCAGGGCGTAGGGGGTTGCGGTGTAGTGGGTGCCGAATAGCCGGTGGGAGGCCCACCAGTCGATCTGCGCGGTGGGCCGGCAGAGGGAGTCGCCCAGGCCTGAGGCCCGCAGGCGGATCGGGGCTGAGGCCGCGACCTTGAGGTCCAGAAAGATGCCGCGTGGTGCGTGGGAGGGGATCGATGCCTTGAGGCCGCTGTTGAGCTTCATCGAGGCCGTTGTAGCGGCATAGCCGTTCATCGAGGCGGCCGTGCCGAACACCGCGTAGGGACGGCCGTCGAGAAACGTCGCGTGCTTACAGCAATCGTTGATCGTGCCGGAGCCAACGGCGACCACGGAGTCGAAGCCACGGGTCTTCTCGCCGATATCGGCAATCGCCGCCTCACTAGCGGCAAAGCCGGCAGGCAGGACGATCTGTTCGACGGTTGCAATTGGGCGCAAAGCGGCCGCGACCCGGCGGCCCAGGGCTTCGACGGTGTTTTCGTCGGATACGACGGCTAACCGTTCGCCCAATCCCAGCGGTGCGATCAGATCGGCTTCGGCACCTGACAAATCCTCGCCGATGACGATCGATTGAAAGGGGACAGCTGCCGCTTTGCCTGTTTCAGGATCGGTCCAGCGGCCGGCGACAACATCGCTGAGAACGGCGTTCCAATCGCGATCCACGCTTGGCTCAGGCATCCGGCGCCGTCTCGCTTTCTGCAAAAGCCACCAACCGGCGGTTCCAATCGGCCAGTTTGGGCCAGAAATCCTTGTGAATGGCGCGCAACTCCTTGTATCGGGAAACCGTATGCGGATCAGGGGCAAAGGTCTGTTTCGGCTCCCCGCTCATCGCGGCAGCCGCTTGGGCAACGGAGGGAAACAAACCGCCGCCCGCCGCTGCCGCCATGCCGGCCCCCAGGGCGGAGGCTTCGACGGTTTCTAGACGGTGGACTGGGCGGTTTGAGGCATCGGCGAGGATCTGGCACCACAGGTCCGAGGATGCCCCGCCACCGATGGCGACGTAATGATCGATGGCCCCGCCAGCCTCGGCGATCTGATCGGTGACCATCGCCTGTTCGAGGACAATGCCGTCGAGGATCGAGCGGTAGACATCACCCCTTCGATGGGAGGCGGACAGGCCGGCGATCACGCCTCGGGCCGCGGCATCCCAATAGGGCGTCATGACACCGGACCAGTAAGGCACGAGCATCACACCCCGCGCGCCGACGCCGGCCGCTTCGGCCTCCGCCTCTAGTTGGTTGAAGATATCCGGCTGCTCGCGAGGGTCGGCGCCGAAGAGCTCGCGAACCATCCAGTCAACCAGGAAGGTTCCCGTGCGGACGCAGGATTCGAAAATGAAGCCGTCCTCGGCAATCGCGCCCATGGTGCGAAAGGCACGGTCGTGGGCATAGCCGGTGTTGTAGCTGCCGGACACGACGGCAGTGCCGAGATTGATGTACGCGCGTCCCGCGACCAGCACATTGGTGCCAGTTCCGGCGCATTGGCCGTCACCACCACCGGCAACCACCGGCGTTCCAGCCAACAGGCCCGTTTCCCCGGCGGCTTGCTGGCTGACTTGCCCCATCACCTGCCCCGGCCGGAATAGGGTCGGCATTTGATCTCGTGTCAGGCCGACAGCGTTCAGGAGCACATCCGACCAGTCTTGGGCCTCCATATCGAGCAGCCCCATCGGATCGGCCGAGGCTGTGGAGGTGACCCATTGGCCCGTCAGCTTGTGCGACAGGTAGCCGTGGACCTCGGAGACGCGCGCGGCGGTGGCGTAGTTTTCCGGCTCGTGTTCTGCGAACCATTGGCAGCGGTAGAGGCAGGGCGTGACGTCGACCGGCTTGCCGGAGATCCGATGGATTTCTTCGTCACCTACCTTGCCGGCGATGGTTTCGACCTGGGGTTTTGACCGCTCATCCAGCCAAACCGTCGCCGGGCGGATGGGGGTGCCATCCTCGGCGAACAGGCCGAAGGTTTCGCGCTGGTTCGAAATTGCCACACCCGCGATGCGGGAAGGGTCGATCTGTTGAGTGACGTCCTTGAGGGCGCTGCGGGTGGAGGCCCACCAGTCGGGAGCGTCTTGTTCAAAATGGTTAGGTTTGGGGTTGGACATGGGGATCGATGCCCGCCCCTCGGCCAGAGCCTGGCCGTTCGTGTCCCAAGCGATGGCTTTTGTCGCCGAGGTCGAGGAATCGATGCCAATGACAAGCTTGTCCGACATGGGCCTTTCGCCAATCCTCCCCTCACCGCGCGCTCATGAATCACGCGGGTTTTGAATTTTTGTAACACGCGCGTTTCATTTGATCATATAGTCAGATCCTAGCTATGCCCTGTCAAGCTGACTAGTCCAAGGGAGAGACCCATGAAGCCCATCGCAATCGGTTGCGATGAAGCGGCCTGCGCGCTGAGAGACATCGTCAAGGAGCATTTGAGCGCCTTGGGATATGAGGTGACCGATTTCGGGACCCACGACAACCAACCGGTGCTGTACCCGGATGTGGCCATTGAGGTTGCCGAGGCGGTCAGCGAAGGAAAGCATGACCGTGCAATTTTGCTGTGCGGCACGGGCATCGGCATGGCCATTTCCGCGAACAAGGTTCCCGGCATTCGGGCGGCCCAGGCCCACGACACTTACTCAGCGGAACGGGCACGCAAGAGCAACGATGCGCAGATCGTGACACTGGGTGCGCGGGTGGTCGGGCCGGAGCTGGCCAAATCCATCGTGAGTTCGTTCATGGAGTCCGACTTTGCCGGCGGCGGATCGACCGCAAAAGTCGACCGGATCAAGAGTTACGAAGCCGCCAAGGGTTGACCGGCCGGGCCTCAAACGGTCAATAGGGATAGTTCCCTTATTGATCAACAGATTGCCGCCTGCGGCCCAAATTCCATGTCAAACACGAAAACCGGCGGTCACCTGATCGTCGACTGTCTTCAGGCGCAAGGCGTCGACCGCGTCTTTTGCGTTCCCGGAGAGAGCTATCTGGACGTTCTCGACGGGTTGCACGACAGCGCCATCGATGTCGTGACCGCCCGGCACGAGGGCGGCGCGGCGATGATGGCCGATGCCGATGGCAAGATGACCGGCCGTCCCGGTATCTGCATGGTCACGCGCGGCCCCGGTGCCACGAATGCCTCGGCCGGTATCCATATTGCCGATCAGGATTCGACGCCGCTGGTCATGTTCGTCGGACAGATCGGCCGGGCCATGCGGGGCCGAGAGGCCTTTCAAGAAGTCGACTATCGCGCCTTTTTCGGTTCGATGGCCAAGTGGGTCGAGGAAATCGACCAGGTGGACCGGATACCGGAGATCGTTTCTCACGCTTTTCATGTGGCGATGTCCGGCCGGCCTGGACCGGTTGTCCTGGCCCTGCCGGAGGACATGCTGCGGGATAAATCGGGGCGCGTGGCCGGCGAGTATATCGAGGCCGCCGCCCCTGCCCCATCGCCCCAGGATATGGAGCGGCTGGAGGATCTGCTGCAACAGGCCGAGCGACCGATCATGGTGCTGGGCGGGTCCCGTTGGGACGATGATGCGCTTGCCGGCGTTAAACAGTTTGCCGAAGCCTGGGGGCTGCCGGTGGGCTGTTCCTTCCGGCGTCAGTCTTTGTTCGATCCGCACAGCCCGGTTTATGCGGGCGATGTTGGGCTGGGCATCAATCCGGCTTTGGCAGCGCGGGTCGAGGAAGCCGATCTGGTCATCTTGCTGGGCGCCCGGTTCTCGGAAAGTGCCAGCCAGTCTTTCACCCTGTTCGACATTCCGGAACCCAAGCAGAAGTTCGTTCACATCCATCCGGGGCCGGAAGAGCTTGGCCGGATCTATCGGCCGCATCTGGCCATCAACGCGACGCCCGGCACGTTCCTGGAGGCCGCCAATCGGCTGGAGGTCAAACCAGGCTGGCAGGGATTGGCCGAACCGGCCCATCAGGACTATTTGGCCTGGTCTGGGACGCCGCCGGCCGGTGGCGGGGCGGTCACCATGTCGAACACCGTGGCGCATATGCGCGAGGTGCTGCCAGCGGACGCCGTGATCACCAATGGCGCGGGCAACTACGCCATTTGGCAGCACCGGTTTTACAAGCATGGCCACGGCACCCAGATTGCGCCGACCTCAGGGTCGATGGGGTATGGGTTGCCCGCCGCGATCGCCAGCGCCCTGCGCCAACCAGAGCGCGAGGTGATCTGCCTCGCCGGCGATGGCTGTTTTCAGATGACCGGCATGGAATTCGGTGTGGCCGCGCAGCTTGGGCTCAAGATCCGGGTATTGGTCTGCGACAACTCCATGTACGGCACTATTCGCATGCACCAGCGGCGCGCCTATCCCGGAAGGGCCGTTGCGACCAGCATGACCAATGCGGATTTCGCAGCGTGGGCAAAGGCTTATGGCGCGACCGGTATATCGGTTGACAACGACAGCGCGTTTCCGGCCGCGCTCAAAAAGGCCCGCGCCGCAAAAGGGCCCGCTTTGATCCATCTTAAGCTCGATCCGCGCGACATCGCCCCCGGCGTGATCGCTTGATGGGCCAACAGCGGTCGCTGTGGATCATGGTTGCCGGGCCCTACTCCTCGGGTGCGCCGGACGAGGACGCGCGCAAGGCCAACCATCGAACGCTCAATCAAGCCGCGCTGGCAGTCTTCGAGAAGGGTCACATTCCGATCATCGGCGTGAACCTTGCGCTGCCCATGGTTGAGGAAGCCGGGCACGCGCGATTCGATGAGCTGATGATGCCCCTATCGCTGGCCGTCGCTGAGCGCTGCGATGCCTGCCTGAGGATCGGCGGCCCATCACAGGGCGCCGATCAGGAGGTCGAGCGCTTCAAGGCGCGCGGATTGCCGGTTTACTTCTCGACGGATGACGTGCCGGACGTCCGCTGACCACTAAACTTCAGACCACGTCTTTCGAACAAAATCGTGGCCGAAGGTGTAGACCTCCTCCCGCGAGGGGAAGAAGTCGCGCCAGACGCGGGTCGCGGCCGCCAGATCAGGCAGGGCCCTGCCAAACGCCTCGATGGTCATCCAACCGTCGTAGCCGCCCTCCTTCAGCGCCCTGAGCGTATCGACCCAGGGCACGTGGTCCTTGCCGGGCGTCCCGCGGTCGCTGGCCGAGAGGTGGACGTGGTTGATCTCCGCAAAGTTGGCATCGATGGCGCCGACCGGATCCTTTTCCTCGATATTGGCGTGAAAGGTGTCGTAGAGCATGCCGGCATTTGCCCTGCCGACATCGCGCACGAACGCCGCTCCATCTTCCGCCAAATTCAGGAAATAGCATTCGAACCGGTTAAGTGGTTCGATCGATAGCGCGACACCCGCCTTGGCGGCATAGTCAGAGGCCTGTTGCAGCACTTCGACACCGCGCTGCCATTCCTCCGGCGTGCGCCCCTCACCTGTGAAGTGACCTAAAGCCTGGTGGATGGGACCGGCCAACACCTCGCTGCCCATCGCCTGCGAACAGTCGATGGCCCATTTCAAATGGTCGAGCGCGCCTTGCCGGGCTTTTTCATCGGCACTGATCGCGTCATGATCAGTGTCGGGCATGACGGTCACGCTGGTGGCGCCCAGGCCGCTGTCTGCGATCGCCTGGCCGATCTTTCGGAAATGCTCCGGGTCGCCCTCGAAGATCGGGATTTCCACCCCGTCATAGCCCACCTGTTTCATCGTCTCGATGCGGTGGAACTGGTCTTCTGTGATGTGGGTGGCCCAGAGCAGCAGGTTGAAGCCGAACTTCATGCCCCCTACCCGTACTTCTGGTTCAGATCATCCAGCGCCGTCTTGCAGCGGGCCGTCGCTTCCCAGGCGTCGGGCCAGAAGCAGAGATCGACCGTCCACCAGTCATGGCCGACGTTTTCGCTGGCGAGCTTGGGAACGAGTGAGTCGAAATCGAGCACGCCCAGGCCAAAGGGCGGGTGTGCGCTGGTCTCATCCTCGCCATTGTCGTCCTTATGGCAGGTGTTGTCCGAGTCGATCAGGTGGACGTGGTTGATCCGGCCGGATAGTCGGCTGATTAGCTCCTCCTGACCGCCTGCCAAGATCTCTTTTTCACCATGCTGGCGAGAGCCGTTCACGGCGACCATCTGGCCGTGGCAGGTGTCGTACATGACGCCGAAGTTTTCCTGCGGCAGCGCCTCGAGCACCCGCTGAACGTCAGAGGGCTTGTTGAAAGCAAAGCCCGGCTCGAATTCCCACGTGACATAGAGCCCGCTGTCGCCGGCGTAGCCGATGCAGTGATCCCAGGTCTTGGTTAGCCGGTCCAACAGCGTGTCGTAATCGACGTCGCCATGGATAGTCGGCGGTTGGACGGTGTCGACACGGATCCCTTTGATGCCCAGATCGACCGCGAAATCGACATTGGCCTTGAAGGCGGAAATATAATCGGCCGGATCGATCACATCGAGCAGATGCTCGCTCCACAGATCCTGGGCGAACCCTGAAAATGCCAGGCCGTGGCCTGCCACCTTTTCGGACAAGGCCGCGCGGCTTTCCTTGGTGGGATGGTTCTGCGGATTGGGATAGCCGTTAAATCCGCCAAGTTCGACGCCGTCGAACTTCAGCTCGCCCAGCTTTTCCAACACCGTGTCGAACGGGATCGGGTTTTCGCCATAAGGCCCGACATTGTAGGCCCAGCTTCCGATTGATGTTTTGCGCATTTCGTTTCCCCCAAACAGTTGCCAGTTTTACCGGTCAGCTTCTCAATGAGTTCCAAGGCGCCTCGCCCGCGACATCGACCAACTCGTATCCGCCTTCACCGACACAGGGTCCCAGGATGGCGATGATCTTTGCGGTGTCGGCGCCGGCATTGAACGAGGCGTGCACCATGTCGGCCGGGACGAAGGCGCTGTCGCCGGCGCCGAGGATCCGCTTTTCCTGATCGACCCACTGTTCGACCGTGCCGGCGGTGACCACCAACACCTCCTCCTGATCGGGGTGCTTGTGGAAGTCGTGGCCCTTGCCGGGCGCCAAGGTTACGTCGATGACGGTGAGCTGCTTGGCACTGGTCGATGGCGGGTGGCTAAGCCAGCGCAACCGGCCCCAATCCAGCACTTCTTCGGGCGTTTCCGCGGCGATGACGAACTTTCCATCCATGGCAGCCCCCTCCCCCTTTGTTATTGAATAATCTCGCGAAAATGGCTGACAGCGGCGGCCGCGAAGGTGTCGTCGTTGACGGCACAAGGCAGCCGGACCAGTCGCCGGCGGTCGTTTTGATCGACTGTTTCTTCCAGCGCGTCAAACAATGCGGCATCGGCGGCCGGGTCGTGAAATGGCGCGTCCGGGACATCGATGAGCGAAACACCGCCTTCCGGGATAAGGAACCGGACCGGCCCTTGCATTCGGTTGAGCCGTTCGCCGATCCATTGGCCGATCTGGCGGTTTTCCCCGGCCGTGGTCCGCATCAGCGTGACCTGCGGGTTGTGGATGTAGAACTGCCGATCCGCAAAACGTTCCGGCACCGTTTCGCGCGCACCAAAATTCACCATGTCGAGCGCGCCACAGGAGCCGACATAGGGCAACCCGGATCGGATGATGGCGCCCAGCCGATCTTCGCCAGCGGACAGAACGCCACCGACCAGCAGATCGGCGATTTCGGTCGTGGTAATGTCGATCACGCCGCGCACGAGTTTAGACTCAACGAGCTTTTCCATCGATTGCCCGCCGGTCCCCGTGGCGTGGAAAACCAGGCATTCATATTCGTCCTGCAGTGCCGCCGTGATGGATTGAACGCAGGGGGTGGTCACGCCGAACATGGTCAGGGCGATGGCGGGCAGGCTTTCAACCTCCGGCACCGAGCCGCCATGCAGGATCATCCCGGCAAGGGCATGGGCCGCATTCCCCAGCACACGCCGTGAAATGGGGTTCAGGCCCTGAACGTCCGTCACCGAATAGATCATCGCGATGTCGGCAGGCCCGACATAAGGCGCGACATTGCCCGAGGCGACGGTGGAGACCATCACCTTCGGCACGCCGACAGGCAAAGCGCGCATGGCGGGCGAGACCAACGCCGTACCGCCGGATCCGCCGGCCCCGATGAGGCCCGCGACATCGTCCTGGGACCGCATCATCGCTTCGAAGGCCACGGCCATTTCCGCCACGGCTTGGCCGCGATCATCCAGGCCTAGAACGGCCTGTTCACCATCGGGGTGGTGGGCGGCAACCTGTTGTGGAGAGAAATCGGTATTTGCGCCGCCGCTGCGGGTTCCCAAATCGACCGTAAAGGTCGAAACGCCAGCAGCGATCAGCCGGTCCGCGAGATAGCCAAGTTCCGCGGCCTTGGTATCGAAAGTGCCTGCAACATAGGCCTTTTTCACCACTCCATCACCGCAGTGAGCCGATATAGAGCACGTAGAGCTGGGCGGTTCCCATGCCGAGCAGGGCAGCGATGCACAGGATCACCAGGACAATGATCACCACCCGCAACAGTACGCGCACCGAAACGCCAGGCCGGCAAAACGGGATCAGATTAAAGGACAGGGCCCCGATGACGACCGTGACGCAGCCGATTGAGAACAGGGTCAGCGAGAAGGGTTGGAAGATCGCGAACAGCGAGAAGACGCACAGCAGGATGATGGCCCATTCGACGATCTTTGCTTGCGTTGCCGTCATGCCGCCCTCACCACTTTTTCGTCCGACGTAAACACGTGGGTCGCGCCGGGCTGGAACCGGACATGCACCTTGTCGCCTTCATCCAGTGGCGCCCGCCAGTCCGTCACCACGCGCAGATCGTGCTTGCCATCATTCAGATGCGCCAAGGTTTCCGCCCCCATCGGTTCGATGATGTCGATGGTCGATGAAAGGCCATCGGACACATCCTCGTGGACGACTTCGAGATTGCGGGGGCGGATGCCGAGGGTGACTTCCGCGCCTCGATCCAAATTCGACACGGCCTGATCAACCGAAATGGTGATTTGCTGGCCACCTTCCACGGCGAACCCGGCGCGCCCGCCATCGTGAACTTCGGTCAGCGTCGCAGGGATCAGATTCATCTGCGGGGTGCCGATAAAGCCGGCCACGAACAGGTTTTCCGGACGTTGGAAAATGTCGTGGGGGCTGGCGACCTGTTCGATGCGTCCGTCGCGCATCACCGAGATGCGGTCGGCCATGGTCAGCGCTTCGAGCTGATCGTGGGTGACAATGACGGTCGGGCGCTTCAAACCCTGCAGGACGTGTTTGATCTCGCCGCGCATCTCTTCCCGGAGTTGCACGTCCAGGCGCGACAGCGGTTCGTCGAACAAGAAGCAGCTCGGGTCGCGAATGATCGATCGGCCGACAGCCACCCGCTGTTTTTCCCCTTCGGCCAGCTGGCCGGGCAGCCGGTCCAAGTTTCCTTCGAGCTGAAGCACCTTGGCTGTCTCATCAACCTTGGCTTGGATCTGGCTGGTGCTGAGCCCCTCGCCATGCAGCGGGTAGGCCAGGTTTTCGGCCACCGTCAGGCTGGGGTACAGGGCATAGAACTGAAAGCTCATGGCCACATTGCGCTGACGGGCGGACAGCTCGTTCACCCGATTGCCGCCAATCATGACATCGCCTGAGGTCGCCCATTCGAGGCCGGCGACCATGCGCAGCGTGGTGGTCTTGCCGCAGCCGGACGGGCCCAGCAGGCACAGAACCTCGCCCTCGCCCACATCGAGGTCGATGGCGTCGACCGCTTTCAGATCACCAAATTGCTTGGTGAGGTTTCGAAGTTCGATCGTCACTTCTTCACCGTGCCAAAGGTTACGCCGCGCAGCAGCTGGTTTTGCAGAAGGAAGGTGACGAAGAAGATCGGGATCAGGAACAACGTCACGATGGCTGCCAGCAGCGTGTAGTCGACGCCAACCTCACCGCCGAGCGTTCTGGCCATGGCGACCGGCACGGTCCTGGTGTCGACACCGGTTAGCAGCAGGGCGAACAGGAATTCGTTCCAAGTCAGGATCAGGCCAAAGACGAAGGTCGCGGCGAGACCGGCCAGGATCTGCGGGATACACAGGCCGAAGAACACCTGCCGTTCGCCGGCGCCGTCCATGCGGGCCGCATCTTCGATCTCTGGATTAAGTTCGTCGAAGAAACTTTTGATAAGCCAGACAGAAAACGGAATGTTGAAGGCGGTGTAGAGCAGGATGATACCCCAATAGGAGCCGGCCAGCCCGGTGACCCGGAACATCAGGAAGATGGGGATCAGCACGACGATCGGCGGCATCATCCGCGTCGTCAGGATGATGAACAGGTAGGTATCATTGCCTTTGAGCGGATACCGGGAGAAGGCATAGGCCGCCAGCGTCCCGACGACCACTGCCAGCAGAACCGAGGTCCCGGCGATGAAGATCGAGTTGAAGAAATACAGCCCGAAATTGGTTTCCTGACTGACGCCCGCCGTGATGCTGGCCCGGTAGAAAACGCCGATGAAGTTGTCCAGCGTCGGGGTGAAGAAGATCTTCGGCGGGATTGCCAGCGCATCCGTACGCGTTTTGAACGCCGTCAGGATGATCCACAGGACCGGGAAGAAATAGATGAAGCTGATAACGCCGGTTATCGCGGTCCAGCCCCAGCCGCCCTTACCGATCTCACGATGCTTGGACGCCATGTCAGGTCACCTCCTGGGCGCGCCGGTTGACGGCGTAGAGGTACAGGTTCGTCAGCACGATCACGACGAACAGGATGATGTAGGCCAGCGCCGAAGATTGGCTTGTCCTGAAGAACTGGAACGCCATGCGGTAGACATAGACCGCGATGGTTTCCGTCGCCGATCCCGGACCGCCCTCGGTGATGATGTAGACGATGTCGAACAGCTTGAAGGTCTCGATCGTACGGAACAGCACCGCCAGCAGCAGCAGGCTTTTGATGTAGGGGAACGTGATCGTCCAGAAACGGCGCCAAGCGGAGGCCCGATCAATCTCGGCTGCTTCGTAGAGGTATTTCGGGACCGAGACGAGCCCCGCTAAGACGAGGAGCATGACAAAGGGTGACCACATCCAGGCATCGGCGACCACAATCCCGATGATCGCGCCGGTGGGCGAGCCCAACAGAACGAACGGCTCGGTCGTGAACAGATTGATCGCGTAACTCAGCAGCCCGAAGGTCGGTTCATAGTAGAGTTTGAAGAACACGCCGACGGACACGAAGGACAGCATCATCGGCGTCAACACCAGCATCAACAGAATGCGGCGCAAGGGAAATTCCTTGGCGAACAGGAGCGCGAGCAGGAACCCGATGATGAGCTGCAGCAAGACGGACGAGCTGACGATCATCGCGGTGGTCTGGAACCGCTCCCAGACCTTTTCGTCGCTCAGAACCCGCTCGTAATAGGCAAAGCCGCGGAATTCGGGGACGCCCTGCCGGTTGGCCCTGTAGTTGTAAAAACTAAGGCCGAATGACCACAGCAGCGGGAAAATATTCATGACGAACAGGATCAAGATGGCTGGCGTCACCAGAAGCGGTCCCCGCCGCTCCGGCGCCATCAACCAAGCCCAAAACCCGCCTTGCGCCGATGCTGCATTCATCGCCGATTAGTCTTTCCGCACACAAAAAAGGGGAAGGCCCGGGGTGACCCGGGCCTTCGCTGGGGTCACTCGATGTGACCGGCGTCTTCCAGTTCGAACTGCTGGAATTCCGCAACGGCGTCCAAGGCTTCCTTGGCCGTGATCTGGCCGGTGATCGCCTTGTCGAATTCTTCCTGCTGCTGGGTCAGCAACTCGAAGAACTCAGGAATGTGCCAAACGTCCTTCTGCCAGTCGATCATCTCGACATGGGCACGGTTCCAAGGCCGCAGGTCGTTGTAGGTCGGATCAGCCATGACGCTCATGAGACCGGACTGGCCGCCATTGGCGACGAATTCGATCTGCGTGTCCGGATTCAGCCACCATTTCACGACGTTGAGGGCTTCCTTGACCACATCATCGTCGTTCCAGGTGGTCAGAACGAACGGCTGGCCACCGATGTTGCCGGTGCGGTCGATCGAACCGTCATCCTTGCGCAGGCCAGGAGCCGGGCCGAACGCCGAAACGTCGGAAACGGTCGAGCTGTTCGGATCCAGGACAGGCTCGCCCAGTCCAACCCAGTCGATGATGGCCGCAACCTTGCCCTGCATGTACAGGTCCTGGATGACGAAGATGTCCATCTGGCCGGTCTGTGCCACAGGCGGCATCAGCGGGATCATGGACAGATAGTGCTCGAACGCCTCGACGGCGACGTCAGAGTTCACCACACCTTCGGCCTGTGCTGTCGGAGCCTGGGTTTCGTCCCAGATGCTGCCGCCGTACTGCCAGATGAAGGCGTTGATCGCCATGGTCGAGAAGTCATAGCCCTTACCGGCCTGATAGGCGATGCCGTAGAAGTCATCGTCGGCCGTGCCATCGCCAAGCGGTTCACCGGCGGCACGCTTGAAATGCTCACCGATTTGGGCCCAGCGTTCCCAATCGACGTCCTGCCAGTCTTCATAAGAGCACGGCAGTTTGGCGCCATAGTTGGCTTCGAAGGTCGCTGCTTCGGTTTCGTTGCAGAACAGATCTTCGCGATAGAACGTCACGTAGGTGTCAGGGAACTGAGGAAACCCGTAATACGAGGTATCCGGTGCGGGGAAACCGCCTGCCTCTTCCAGATATTCGCGCGTCTTGTGCGGGTAGGTGGAATAGGACGAGACCAGGGCCGGATGCAGATCTTCCATGATGGCGACCAGTTCAGGATCGGCCTGAATCAGCTCGGTCAGATCCATGTAGTAACCGCCCTCGACGAACGCGCCCAGCCATTGGCTGTCGGTGACGATCATCTGGTACTTCTGCTCACCCGAGGTCAGCGAAGCGGCGACACGCTCGTAAAAGCTCGGCCAGGGGATAAAGTCCATGTCGAGCGTGGTGTTGTGACCATCCGGCGAGGAATAGGTCGCGTCGAAATGCTCCTTCATGAAGCGCGTCGGCGGCCAATCAGGCGCCGCCATCGTGATCGTAATGTCGGCCGCATTTGCCGGCATGGCTTGTAGCCCACCGACCACAGCCAGGGCAGAAGCGCCCATGACAAGTCTTGACGTTAGTTTCGAAAGCACGGCTTTCCCTCCCTTGGTTTTCCCCAACTTTGCCCGACTCACGCGACGCGCGTTCCGGTCTCTCTCATAAACAGATGCCCGTCGCCGGCGGCGAATGAGACATCGATTTCCTGGCCGGCGGATAGTTCCGCCGCGACTTCTTCCGGCAAGATCATCTTCACCAGAGCGTCGCGGATCGCCAAATCCAGGATGGTGACGTCGCCCAGAGGCTCCGTCAAATTTATGCGCGCCTTGAGCGCGAGCTTGCCGGCGGCCATCTGGCCATCATCCAGCCGAATGTCGTGCGGGCGAATGCCGAACGTCACCTCTTCACCGCCAGACAGGTTCGCGGCGGGGGCTCCGACCTCACCGAATGGCAGCTCGATTACCTGCCCGTTCGAGCCGTCGCGAACGCGCCCGTTGAGCAGGTTCATCGCCGGGGCGCCCACCATGCCGGCGACATAGGTGTCACCCGGGTTCGAATAGAGGGCGCGCGGCGTGTCGGTCTGGATCACCTGGCCATCGCGAATGACCGCGACCCGTTGCCCCATGGTCAGCGCTTCGAGCTGATCAGGTGTTGCGTAGAGCATGGTCATGCCAAGTTCGCGGTGCAGGCGCTTGAATTCAGCCCGCATATCATGGCGTAGCTTGGCATCGAGGTTGGTCAGCGGCTCGTCGAGCAGCAATAGCCGCGGACGGCGGATGATGGCCCGGCCGATGGCGACACGCTGCTGTTCACCGCCGGACAGAGTCGGCGGTTTGCGGTCAAGGGTGTGGGTTACCCGCAGCAACTCAGCGATCTCGCCAACGCGGGTCTTGATCTCGGCCGCATCCACCCCCTCCCGCTTAAGCGGATAGGCGAAATTCTGCCGGATCGTGAAGTGTGGATAGAGAGCAAACGTCTGAAAGATCATCGCCATGCCGCGGCCCTGCACAGGAGCAGTCGTGACGTCCTCTCCATCGACCAAGACCTGGCCGCCTGCCAGCGTCTCCAAGCCGGCGATTGCGCGTAACGTGGTCGTTTTACCCGACGATGATGGGCCCAACAGACAGAAGAATTCGCCGTCGCCGACATCGAACGACATGCCGCGCAGCGCTTCTACGCGTCCGAAATTGCGCCGGATGTCATGAAGCCGCAGCTCGGCCAATGCGCCCTTCCCCCACTCTTCTTACTTCTTGTTGCATCAGCCCTTCGTGGGCTAACGCTTTGTACTGCGCCGCAAAACGACGGCACACAGTGCCAGCATCGCCAGCCTTGTTCAATCTGACACAGAACAATAGTTTCGCCGGCCTGACGTTTGTACATCAAAAACCATCTGATGACCGGCGTCAGGCAAATTCGGTCACGCCCGTCTCCTGCCAGCTGCCGCTTTCGGCCGAGGCCAAGATCGCGTCACAGACTTTCTGAGTTTCGAGCGCGTCCTTGAAAGTCGGGTGCGCCCCGTCACCGTCCGCGCCCGCCAGGAAATCGGCCAAGGCATGGGTAAAGCTGTGCTCGTAGCCGATGATCAAACCAGGCACCCACCAATGAGCCATGTAGGGGTGTTCGTGATTGGTGACATGGATCTTGCGCCAACCGGCGACATGGCTCGGTACCTTGTCGCCGGCTTCCGGGCTGACATATTCGAACATGGACAGGTATTCGGGCTCGTGCAGATCGAAGGCAAGTGAACCGTCCATACCGTTGATTTCGAACGTTTTTAGCGCTTTGTGCCCGCGCGCGTAGCGGGTGCTTTCGAACAGACCCAGCGAGCCGTTGGCAAATCGCACCATCGCCTGGCAAGCGTCATCGATCTTGACGGGCGCGGCTTGGCCAGTCTCCTGATGAACGCGTTCCTTGATGAAGGTTTCGGTCTGGGCCATCACCTGGGTTATTGGGCCGTTCAACCACATGGCCGTATCGAGATTATGGGCGATCAGATCGCCAGTGACGCCTGAACCCGCCACATCTGCATCCAGCCGCCAAAGCGCGGCGCCGCCTTGCGGGACGTCTTCCGACATGGTCCAGTCTTGCAGAAACTGAGCGCGATAATGGAACGGCTTGCCGACCCTGCCCTCATCGATCAGCTGTTTGGCCAGCGAGACGGACGGAATGCGGCGGTAGTTGTACCAGACCATGTTCGGTACACCGGCCTTCTCAACGGCGGCAACCATATCGGCCCCCTCCTTGGCGTCCATGGCCAAGGGTTTTTCCGTCAAAACCCATTTCCCGGCCTCGGCGGCGGCAATCGCAATCTCACGGTGAAGATTGTTGGGCGCGCAAATGTCGATCAAATCGATGTCCGGGCGGTCAATCAGGGCCCGCCAATCAGTTTCTATATGGCCGTATCCCCAATTATCAGCGAACGACTGGGCCTTCTGGCGATCGCGGCCGGCGACAGCTTGCAGTTCCACGTCGTATGGCAAATCGAAGAATTTCCCGACTTGGCGATATGCATTCGAGTGGGCCCGTCCCATGAACCCATATCCGACCATCCCGACACGAAGCGTCTTTGCCGCCATCGCCTTTCCTCCCGTGTTCGGCGCCCTGTTTCGTTCGCCGTTGCTTGTTGATTTATCTGCAATTCGCACGTCCCGCCCGCTTACAGATTGAGGCAGGAATCGCCGGTTCGCGGTCCATGAATAGCGAGATTTCAAGGAAAGAAAAGCGTGACAGGTCGCGCCATGGACCATGCGTCAACGAAAGAAGGAGCCGACCGGTTTTCCGAACAGCTCGCTTTTTTCCGCAATCGTCGACCGAATTCGACTACCTGTCAGACGGCTTTGATCTCCGACAAGAATGTCTGGATTTGGCCGCCCATTGCTTCGGTTCTTTCACTGATCACGCGTGAAGCCTGAAGCATGCTTTGCGAGGCATCGCCCGTGTGCTGCGCCTTTTTGCGTAACATCGCCGATGGCCGTTAGCACATCCTGCGAACCGGTGGCCGACATGCCGGTATTCCGCGCTTTCTCCGAGGTCGTTGCGCTCTGCTCCTCCATCGCGCCGGCGATGGCCGTCGCCGCTGTCGAAACCTGCTGAATGGCATCGCAGACCGCCTGCATACTCTGACCGGCCTTCTCGGACACCGTTCGTATCGCATCAATGTCCTTTTCAATGGCGGCGACGGCTTGCGGTCCAAGGGTATCTTGTTCGTCCTTCGCGCTCAGCTTGACGTCCTCGACCACCTTCGCAATCTGGGGGCCGATGGTACCGAGCGTACCGCTGATGATCGCATTGCGGGCAAGTATCGTTTCGGTAACCGCATCGAAACTCGCCGAGTACTGCTGAACGCCGGCCAGAAACCCCTCAGCCAGTTGCAGGCGCCGTACATTGTCCAGCGAGGAAACCAATTCCAATCCGTCATCAATCGCCGCCTGCAGGGAGGCGCTGGCCTGTTCCGCCCACTGCACGTCATTTTCAATCAGAAACTTTTGGACGAAAAGGCGGGCCAGCGAATAGCTCTGCTGCGTTTTCCCCGCCATATAGGCGGATCGAGCGTCGTCGTCCTTGTACGCCGACTCCATTATGTCCGTGAGATTGGACCGGAGCGATTGACCGAGCTGATTCAGCGTACCGACATGCCTGTGACGTTCCTCCTGAAGCTTTAGGGCATTGGCGATACCTTCTTCGTAGTCGCCAATCGATTCAGGCATTTTTGGGCGATTTCCGCCGCTCTTTTTGGAGCGCTGATCTCTACCTTAGATTGTTGGAGAGACTCCTTCGTTTGGGCGAGACGTTGATCAACGGCACCAATGCTGCGTTCGGAACCGCTGATCACGAAGTCTTTGACGCCAAGGCGCGCCATCAACATGTTTGCCTGTAATCGTCCTATCAAGTTGGTGTCTCGAGCGAGCGCTCGGTATTCTGCAAAAGTATCTTTCGTCGTTATAAAAGACCAAATCGATATCGTGGCTACAAAAACTAGCAGAGATACAACGATGCCAAATCCCAACTATATGCGAGTCCCGACTTTTGCGTCGTCTAGTTTAGCCGACATAATCCGAAATCTCCTTGGCAAAAGACGCCAAAATTCCAAACTGGCGCCACCTGCTTTTGGGAGCATTGAATGATCGAGTGGTTGATTGATCCGCCCGCTTATAAAATAAATCAGTTACAAATCGCACGTAGTAACAGCCTAAGGTTGTTTCGCTACGATGCAGATAGAGGCTTTTCTGTTCAGCAATAAATTTCATAAGCAAACTTATAAATCTACATTGAAGTATCTAGACAGTGAGTCAACGCCTCCATTTCCAAAAACGGATTGGTGTCGAACTTTTTTTGGCGCGGTGTGCCAAATTAACCATCCAATGACTCGTGTTCAGTAGAGTTTGCGACAACCAATTTGGGAATTGGGTCCCAAATTGGCTTCGGAGCTACTGACTATGTTCAACAAAATTAGCAACGCCAAGATTGGAGTCCGCATTTATTCTGGCTTCGGTCTGGTTGTTTCTTTGCTCGTTCTAGTTGCAACCATCTCCATCTGGTCATTTACTGACACGAAGTCGACTTTCACTGCCTACCGCGCGATCGCCCGTGACACCAATCTGGTGGGCCGGCTGCAAGCGAACATGTTGATGACACGCCTTGGCGTCAAAGATTTCGTGATCAGCGGTTCGGAAGACAGCATTGCCTCGGTTCAAAGCAGGCTCGCAAAAACCAAAGAGTTTCTCGAGCAGGCCGAGGTCGAAATTAATGATCCGACGCGCGCGCAGGGAATTGCGAAGATTGCCGCTTCCATCGGCAAGTACGAACAAGGATTTGCCGATGTCCTGAAGCTGCAGGAACAACGCCACGTCGATGTTGGGATACTGAACGATTTGGGCCCGGCGTTGCGCCTCGACCTGACAGAAGTCATGGAATCGGCTTTCCGGGACGATGACGCCAGCTCCGCCTATCTGGCCGGCAAGACCCAGCAGAGCTATCTGCTTGCCCGCCTCTATGTCCAAAAATTCCTGATTCAGAACGATGCGGAGTCGGCGCAACGGGCCAAGGAGGAGCTTCTGCTGACCGTCGACGACGGCCGGGTGCTGGTTTCCTCATTAGAAAATCCAAAGCGCTTGGAACTTGCCCGACACTTCCTGAGTGGGGTTCAGGAATATGCCGCCAGCTTTGATTCCGTCGTCGAGACGATCTTTGCCCGGAATACCATCATCTCCGGCACGCTGGACACACTGGGACCTCAGATCGCGACGATCGTTGAGGATGTCAAACTAAGCGTCAAAGAAGAACAGGACACGCTGGGACCCCAAGCCATCGCTGCCATCGACTTTACGGTCATGGAGAATATGATATTGGCGCTGGTTAGCGTCATCGTGGCGATTGCGGCAGCCATCTGGATCACTCGTGGAATCTCCCGTCCCATTATCCGGATTACCGACACCATGAAGTCACTGGCCGATGGCAAAGTCGACGTACAGGTTCCGTTCATGGAACGACGCGACGAAGTGGGTGCCATGGCCCAAGCCGTCAATGTCTTCAAGGATAACGCTGTTAAGCGCCTCGAATTCGAAGCGCAGAACGAGCGGGAGGCGGCTGAGAAAGAGCGGCGTGCCCAGCAGATCGAACGCTTGATCTCCGATTTCGATCAGCAGGCCACAACAATGATTTCCGACCTGGCCTCTTCCAGTACGGAAATGGACCAGACGGCCAACCAACTCACCGAGCTGGCGTCCACCAGTGCCGAAACCGCCGCCGCAGCCGCCGCCACGACTGAGCAGACCTCCTCGAACGTTCAGTCGGTCGCCGCCGCGACGGAGGAAATCGACAAGACGGTTGCGGACATTGTGCAGCAGATGGCCAAGTCCCAGTCGATGACCGAAGAGGCGCGCAATGATGCCGACACGGCCCGGGAGCAGGTCAACGCGCTGATCGAAACCTCGCAGTCCATCGAGCGGGTGATCGAGTTCATCAACACGATTGCCGAGCAGACCAACTTGCTGGCTCTAAACGCCACGATCGAGGCGGCGCGAGCCGGCGATGCGGGCCGAGGCTTTGCCGTCGTCGCTTCCGAGGTGAAGGCTCTGGCCAGCCAGACCTCAAGCGCAACGGCCGACATCGAACGCGATATCGACGCCATGCGAACAGTTTCATCAAAAGCCGACCAGAGCATGCGGGCCGTCTGCGATGCCATTCAACAGGTCGCGACAGTCGCGACGACCATCGCCGGTGCGATGGAAGAGCAAGGCGCAACGACCTCGGAGATAGCGCGGAACACCGGCATGGCCGCCTCCGGCTCGCAGGATGTCTTAACGGCCATTGGCGACGTGACCCAAAAGGCACAGCACACTGGCCAGGCATCCCAGAGCGTGCTCGATGCGTCCCGCGTCATTGCCGAAAGGACCGAGGCGATGGGCGGCCAGATCCAAACGTTCCTGTCGGAAATCAAGGCCGTCTGACGTGGCTTGAAAATCCAGCCTTCGGGCTGAAACCAACGCAAACAGCCGCCCAATAAGTTTGGGCGGCTGTTTGCCATTGCATCGGCCGGTTCGGCATCACAAATTCGATAGAATTGGCGCCCGCACACGACCAATCAGCACGCGGGCGCTGGACCTTTGGCGTCGGAAACACAAAATAAGCATCCATCTCGCGTTAAGACCGGATGGGAAGCGTCAAAATGGACGATCGTTACAAAAAAACAGCGGACGCTGTAGGCAACCTCACGCCCGAGCAGTTCCGCGTAACGCAACAAGACGGCACCGAAGCGCCATTCCGCAATGAATTCTGGGACCATAAGGAACCCGGCATCTATGTCGACGTCGTAAGCGGTGAGCCGCTGTTTCTATCCAGCGACAAGTATGACAGCCATTCCGGTTGGCCGAGCTTCGTCCGACCTGTTGAAGACGAGAACATTGTCGAACACACCGATTCCAGCCTGGGTATGACGCGGACAGAAGTCCGGTCGCGGCATGGCGACAGCCATCTTGGTCATGTGTTTCCCGATGGCCCGCGTGATCAGACCGGGCTGCGCTATTGCATCAATTCAGCCTCTCTCCGCTTTGTCCCGCTGTCGGACATGAAGGCCGAAGGCTATGGCGCGTACATCGACAGGATTGGCGACGAGCCGGCAGGCGCCAGCAAAACGGCCATCTTCGCAGGCGGCTGTTTTTGGGGCATGCAGGATCTGTTTCGGAAGCTGCCGGGCGTGGTGAACACGCGGGTCGGCTATACAGGCGGCGATCTGGACAATCCGACCTATCGCGATGTGAAGAAGGGCACCACGGGACACGCCGAAGCCCTGGAAATCACCTACGATCCCTCGACCATTGGTTATGAAGACCTGCTGGAGTTCCTGTTTCAGATCCACGATCCGACGACGCCGAACCGACAGGGTAACGACGTCGGCAGCCAGTACCGTTCAGCGATCTTCGTGGCCGATCAGGCCGAAGCCGATGCGGCGGCAAACATCATCGCCGCGGTCGAGGCATCAGGGAACTGGCCTGGCAAGGTGGTAACGGAGGTGGTTCCGGCCCGTCCCTTCTTTGAGGCGGAACCGGAACACCAGGATTACCTGGAGCGTATCCCGAACGGGTACACCTGCCACTTCATCCGATCGAACTGGAAGCTCGACCGCGACGTCGCCTGAGGCGATCGTATCGGCCTGGGCGCGCTAGCGGGCACGCACCTCCACCAAGAACTCGGCGACCGCTTGGGACAGCTCGCCCGACCGCGAAGACAGATCGCCGGCGGCGGTGCGAAGCCCAGTCGCGACGGTGTTGGTCTCGCTAGCAGCATCGGACACGCCGGTCATGTTCGAGCTTACCTCGCCAGTCGCCGCGCCTTGCTGTTCCACCGCGGCGGAAATGGCGGCGGACGTCTCCTGCATTTCAGTGATGATCGCACTGATCGCGTTGATCGCCTCCACCGCCGACCGGGTTGATTCCTGCATTTCGTCAACCCGTTTGACGATGTTATCCGTGGCGCCTGCCGTCTGGTTGGCCAACCCTTTAACCTCGTTGGCCACCACCGCGAAGCCCCTTCCATGTTCGCCGGCGCGGGCCGCTTCGATGGTTGCGTTCAAAGCCAGAAGGTTCGTCTTGGCGGCGATTTCCTGGATCAGGGTGATCACCTCGCCGATCTTTTTGGCGTTGTCCTGCAGCTCGCTCATCAATCCGGTACAGCTTCCCGCATGATCGACAGCGCTATTGGCGATGGTGGCCGATTGGGAGGCTTGGCGGGAAATCTCCTCGATGGACGAGCGCAGTTCTTCTGCCGCCGATACGACGATCGCCGATTGGTTTTTTGATTCCTCGGTCGTTCCGACGATGCTGACGGCGCTTGATTCCAACTCGCTTGCCGCGCCGGCAACCATCTGGACAACGCCGCCGACATTCTGTTCGAAACTGTCGGTCAGCCTCGCCATCTTGGTGTCGACCTGCCAGGTCAGCATCGGGGCGATGTAGTTGCCCTTGTCATCCATGATAGCGGCGACCTTCAGATCGAGGATTTCGTCCCCAAGCTGGATTTTGGCCCGGTGGGGCAGATTGCCAGGATCAGCAAGCAAGGCGCGCTGGTGGGCGGGATTCTTGTGGAAAATGTCGATGCATTGCCCCTTCAACTCGTCCGCCCGACACGGCAGCAAATGTTCCAAGCCGCGCAATGTCTCAATGCTGGTCCGGTTGATGTAGGTAATCTCGAACGTTTCCTGCTCGATCATCATGACGTTGACGGGCATTTCGTCGAGCATGCACAGAAGGTTGTACGTCTGGCGCTGGATTTCCGCTTCTTTGGTCACAACCGACCAGGTCAGCATCGGCCCGATATACTTGCCTTTATGCATGATGGCGGTGACGTAGAGATCGAGCACTTCGTTGCCGACCTCGATACGGGTCTTGTAGGGCAGGTTTTTGGGGTCAGACAGGAGCGCCCGCTGATGGGCGGGGTTCTTGTGGAAAATGTCGATTGACTGCCCGAGGATCTGCTCAGGCGGGACCGGCAGCACGTCTTTGATTTTTTCCAGATTGTCGCGGGTTGCCTGGTTCATATAGGTGATCCGGAAATCCTCCAGATCGCACAACATGGCCGCAATCGGCATGTTCTCAACCATTGCGCCAAGGATGCTTGCGTTCGGAGCCCGGCCACTCTCTTTCTTTCCGTTCAGCCGATCAATCATCACACTCTCTCTCGTCACGTAGTTCGAGGTCATACAACGCCGCGTTCCAGGTCATACAACGCCGCGTCTGCCTCCATCCAGGCGCGCAGCATCTGATTGACCATGCGTCATGGAATTCGACTAGATGCAGACACTTAAGAGAGAACTAACGAGTTACTTAGGGAGAGTTACTATCTACCGGCAAACTGACGAATTACTTTAGATTATTTCGGTCGCTTGCCCCACGACGCCAGCAACTTTTAGGAGCATTTTCTCTGAATGGCGTGGGCCGACGATCTGCAGGCCGACAGGCATTCCGCCATCATCAAGCCCCACCGGCACCGAGACACCCGGCAGACCGAGCATCGAAAATAAAAATGTCGGGGCAATCCAATCGATGTAATGCGCCATTCTATACCCGTTGACGGAAATGGGCACCCCGCCCTCGATCGGAAAAGGCGAAATTGTCGTACACGGACTAAGAATCAGGTCATAACGTTCAAACAATTTGGAAACTTCGTTCCATATATTTGATCTTTCGAACTCTGCTTGCGCCAAATTCATCGAAGATTGCGCCATTCCCTCACGAATATTGGATGAGATGTTTGGCCCAATAGTCTCAATATTATCAAGTAGGTGCAGATTCGCGTTCAACACGTGCTGGGCCCGCAGCGCAAGATAGGCATCCCGCAGGGACTCCAAGTCAATCTGCGGTTGATCTACCATAGGAAACATGTCCATCACCGCCGATCTGCATATCCGCAGGATGTCCGGGGCGACTGGCACGGAAGAAAAATTTTCGAAAAAGGCGGCATTACGGATCTGGCCGCCGCCCGCAGACAGCGATTCGGCAAATCGAGGCTGCCAATCCGCGGGCGGGGATTTCGGATCCGAGGGATGAGGCCAGGCGATAACATCCAAACCGAAAGCCAAATCCGACGCGCTTCGGCCGATCAGTCCATCGACGCTCATTTCGTCAAAAGGAACATTGTCCGGCGATTTCGGAACCAATCCCGGGGTGGGCCTTATTCCCAATACGCCACAGAAAGCTGCGGGCACGCGCAGGGACCCACCCAGATCGGAACCCAGGGCCAGATCGAACATTCCGTCGGCCACCCCGGCGGCCCCACCTCCGGTGGACCCGCCTGGCGAAAGTTCTCGATTCCGAGGATTGCGGGTCGGCCCGAACAAATCGTTCGTCGTGTGGGCCCCGGCCGCGAATTCCGAGGTGTTGGTCTTGCCTATGATGACCGCACCGGCATCGACAAGCCGTCTTACGGAAAGACAGTCCCGTTCGGGCAGATTGTCCTTGAAGAGCGGGCTTCCGAACGTTGTCGGAACACCCTCGACATCGAACGTGTCCTTGATGCCGACCGTGATCCCGTCGAGCGGACCAAGCGGCCGGCCAGTGGCAAACCGGACATCGGATGCGTTGGCCTCGCGCCTGGCCCGGTCCTCGCACAAGGCGACGACGGCGTTGATGTCCGGATTTCTTTGCTCAATTCGCCGCAATCGCGAGGCAAGATGATCGCTGGGGCGAAGATCGCCACGAAGAAAGGCCGCATGGAGCGCCGCAATGCCGGGACGGCGCTCCATGGATGTGACGCCGTTGTCCGTCAGATTTGAGCCAGCTCCTGCTCGAGATCGGCCATCTCGGCACCGCCGGCCATCAAGCGCCGAATGTCCTCACCGGCCAAATCTTCGGCCGTCCCCTTGCCAATCACCTCGCCCAGCGACAGGAAGGTGAACCGGTCGGCGACCAGTTGGGAGTGGATCTCGTTGTGGGTGATGAAGATGATGGCGATGTTGCCCATCGCCCGCACCCGCTTGATGGTTTTAAGCACTTCCATCTGCTGCTTCTGACCCAGTGCCGAGGTCGGTTCGTCCAGGATCAGCACCTTGGCGCCGAAATAGATGGCGCGCGCGATCGCCAATGTCTGGCGCTGACCGCCCGACATGGTCCCGACGACCTGACCCGGATCGGAGATATCGATCCCGATCTTGATCATTTCGTCATGGGTGATCCGGTCCATATCGGCCATCTTCATGATACCGAACGGCCCAAGGCCCGACGTCATCTCGCGCCCCATGAAGAAGTTGCGCGTGACGGACGACAGCTGGTTGAGGGCAAGGTCCTGATACACCGTGCCGATGCCGGCGGCGGACGCATCGCGTGGCGTCCGGAAATTGACCGGTTTGCCTTCGACATAGATCTGTCCGTCCGTCGGCTGGTGCACGCCGGACAGGATCTTGATCAGCGTGGACTTGCCGGCGCCGTTGTCGCCCAGAAGGGCGTGAACTTCGCCTGGATAGACCTCGATATTCACGCCATTGAGCGCGGTGAACGGGCCGAATTTCTTGACGAGATTTTCGACCCTGATGAGAGGTTCGCCTGACTGTGCCATTAGATCCCCCCGGTGAAGCGCTTGCGGATGTTCTCGTTGGCAAAGGCCGCGATCAGCAGCACCGAGCCCAGGAAAACGCGGTAATAGGATCCGTCGATCCAGGAGATGTAGAACACCGAGTTCTGCACCAGCCCGAAGATCACGGCGCCGAACACGGCCCCAACGACCGACCCGAACCCGCCGGTCAGGATCGCCCCGCCCACAACGGCCGCGGCAATCGCCTCAAGCTCCTTCAGGACACCTTTGGCAGCATCGGCCGTGTTGGTATCGAACACCTGGCAGGCGGCAAACAGCGTGGCGCAGAAGGCGGTGAACATGAACAGACCGATCTTGACCGCATTGACCGGCACACCGTTGGCCCGCGCGCTCTCCTTGTTGTCGCCCGTCGCGTAGATCCAGTTGCCGAGCTGGGTCCTGGACAGGACGATGTAGGCCAAGATAGCCAGGATAATCCACCAGGCGACCTTCGCATCCAGGCCGGAGACCCATTGTTCGCCATTGCGGTTCACGTTCCAGCCGATCCAGTAGAGGAAATCGTAGACGAAACCGAAGGACTCGCCGCCCAACAGGTTGGCGAACCAATCTGTTTCCTTGAAATCAGGAAGCCCTGAGATCTGGGTCGAGCCTTCGTTGAAGGTCCGGAAGCAGACCTCGGTCAGGCCGCGCAGGATGAACAGGAAAGCCAGGGTGACGATAAAGGAAGACAGGCCGGATCGGACGACGATGTTGCCGATCAGACAGCCGATCCCCAAGGTCATTACCAGCGTGATCAGGAAGGCCAGAAGCGGCGTGGCTTCACCCAAGCCAAACGGCAAGCCCCACTTCATCATCATCGCCATCGACATGCCGGCAAAGCCGATCATAGAGCCAATGGACAGATCGAACTCACCCGCGATCATCAGCAGACAGGCGCCGATCGAAATAATGCCAAGCTGGGAGATGATCCCCAGATTGTTCTTAATTCCCAGAGGGTTGTAGACGACGTTACCGGCGACGATCGCCAGGAATATTAACAAGACGATCATGCCGGAAAACGCACCGATTTCCGGCTTGCGGACCAGCTGGCCAATCCAGCTGCCTTTGTTCAGGCGATCCGCTTCTCTTCTGCCCGCAGACGAATCAGCGACGCGACCTGCCTCAGCCATGCCACCCCCCAAATTATTCTGATTTTGTCGGTCGCGCGGGCCACGGGGTCTGTACCCCGCGGCCCGGCTACCGCTTATTCTAGCGATTTACGCCAGCCTGCTCCTCAACCGCCGCGGCGTTCGAGGCGTCAACAAAGCCAGGACCGGACGGAATGTTCGATCCGGGCAGCATGCCGGCATTGTTGTTGTACAGATGCAGCACAACGACCGGCATGTAGCCCTGCAGCCGCTGCTGCTGGTCGATGCTGTACTGAACCTTGCCATCCTTGATCAGGTTGATCACGCCAGGCGTCAGGTCGAAGCATGACAGGTGAACGGTGGCACCGACTTCTTCGACGGCTTCGGCTGCCGCTTCACACACGTGCGGGCCAACGGCCAGCAGCGCATCGACTTCAGGATCGGCCTGGAGGGCCGCAGCCGTCCGGGTCTTGATCTGAGCAACGTCGTTCGAGACGTCGATCATGTTGAGATCCTGGCCCATCGATTCAAAGTAGCCGTTGCAGCGATCAACCAGCGCCGTGTTGAAGGCTTCCTGGTTCAGGCAGACCGGCTTGGTCGCGCCTTCGGCCATCGCCCGTTCGCCCGCCTTCTGGCCGGCGAGGTATTCCGGCTGACCGACATGCATCAGCGCGCCAAGAGAAGCCGAGGCTTCAAGGCCGGAGTTGATGGTGACGACCGGGATGCCGGAATCGACCGTGCTGGTGATAGCGCCACCCAATGCGTCCGCATCAGGCAGCGAGACGATGATACCGTCAGGCTGGGTAGCCGCCGCCGCCTCGATCAAGGCAGCCATGTCGGCCATGTCGCCGCTGGGGGCGAAATTGTATTCGAGTTCGACGCCAAGGGCTTCAGCCGCATCCTTGGCACCCTTTTCGACAACCGGCCAAAACGGGTCGGTGCCCTGAGTGTGGGTCACCATAACGTACCGTTCGGCGTAGGCCGAGCCGGAGAACACCGCGATCGCCGCCGCGGCAAGTAGAGCTTTCTTCAATGTTTCCTCCCAGAAACTCTATCTAGATTCAAAACCCAGTTTGCCTTACCGGCACCGATCCCGATACCGATAACGTAAGCGAACCTCATAACACCTAACCCGCCGAGCGGCTAGAGAGCCGCCTTGGTTCAGGCGTTTCGAGCTGTCCGCTTCGATTGGCTAATGGGTCCAACCGATACCGATTTTTGCTGCACGCAAGTCAGAAAGCAAGACCGATGAAACCGGTTGCAATCTAATCTATCGACAAGCCTCGTCGCGAATTTGTGAAGCGTCAGGCTGTGCAGGCTTGGACTGTGTTGAAAATCCTAGGAGGCTAGGCCACCGGATGTCTCGATAAACGAGACAACGTCGTCCACCCCAATGCCGCCCTTGATGTTGGTGAAGCAGAAGGGTCGTTCGCCCCGCATCTTTTTCGAGTCTCGATCCATCACATCAAGGCTGGCCCCCACCAGTGGCGCCAGATCGATCTTGTTGATGACCAGCAGATCCGAGCGGGTGATTCCGGGCCCACCCTTACGCGGGATCTTGTCGCCGGCTGAAACGTCGATCACGTAGATCGTGATGTCCGCCAGTTCGGGTGAGAAGGTGGCCGCCAGATTGTCGCCGCCGGATTCGATGATGATCATATCGAGCCCGGGAAAGCTGGCATTCATATCCGCAACGGCTGCAAGATTGATCGAGGCGTCCTCGCGAATGGCCGTGTGGGGGCACCCGCCGGTTTCCACGCCAGCAATACGTTCGGGCGGCAAGGCGCCCGAGCGGGTGAGGAACTGGGCGTCTTCCTTGGTGTAGATGTCGTTGGTGATGACGGCGACCGAGTATTTCTCCCGCATCGCCTTGCACAAAGCATCGGTCAACGCCGTCTTGCCGGTGCCGACGGGCCCGCCAATGCCGACGCGCAGGGGGCCATGCCCATTCGTGCTCATGATCGAAATAGCCTCGTATGTTGGGTTTCGTGCCGCATCGAACTGATGTCCGTCATTAGAGAGGTGTTCGTTGCTTGTTCAAACGGTGTTGTCAGGGCCCGCTGAACCGTGTCGGTCACGATGGGCTCGAGCGTCGCAATGATGCGTTGGCCGTCGGTTTGGCCCAGGGGGACCAGCCGGATCGCCGCTGAAACAAGGTTGGCTGTGAAGGCGTGGAGATACGCCAGAGCCACATCCTCTTCCGCAAGATCGTGGGATTTGGCCACACAGCCAACGACGACCGGATAAGCGTAGGGGCCATCCCAATGTTCGATCAAACTGTCCAGACCGGAGGACGGCCAGGTGTCCTGGCTGATCCGCGAAAAAGCCTGTCCCTGGGCGTGGGACTCCAAAGCCAATTCGGGCGTGGCGACAAAGGCCGCCGCGAATTCCGCCACCGGGCGCGGATCATCGCGCATGGCCTCGACCAGGAAGACGGTGTCGCTGAATCCTGCCCCGTGCGCCACGACATCACTGATCCAGGCCTGTGCCGTTTCCGCGCTGGTGACCCAGCCAGCCTCGACGGCCCATTCCAGCCCGTGGCTGTAAGTGTAGGCCCCAACCGGGTAGCTGGGGGACAACCAGGTCATGAGGCGATAGAGAGCGAAACCGTCAACCATGGTCGTGCGAGTGCACCTGGCTGTGACCATAGGCGCCCCCCTCCGGCTGAAAGGGAGCTTCAATCAAGTCAACCTGAGCACCAAGCTTTTTGACCATGTCGATGATCACGTGGTCCGCTCGGATGCGCAGCTTGCCGTCCATCAATTGAGTCGGCAGGTGGCGGTTACCCAGATGCCAGGCCACACGGACGAGTTCCGCCGAGCTTGAGCAGGTGATTTCCGCAAGGGCTTCGTCTGCGGCCTGGACGGCGATCACAGACCCATCGTCAAGCTTAAGCCCGTCGCCCTGCATGAGCAGGCGCGGTTCCGGTAGATCCAACAGGGCGCGAGTTCCGCCCTGTCCTTCCAGCACGATGCGGCGGCGGAACCGATCGTCATAATCCAGTACCACGGTGTCGATGGCCTCGCCCGACCAACTGCCGGCGGGCTGAATGTCCGCAACTTTCTCGACCATTAGAACAGGAAGTATCGTTGTGCCATCGGCAGCTCTTCGGCCGGTTCGCAGGTCAGCAAATCGCCGTCGGCTCGGACTTCATATGTTTCAGGATCGACTTCAATTTGTGGCGATAGATCGTTGAGTTTCATGGCAGATTTGCCAATTCCACCACGTGTGTTTTCGACAGGCACCATGTCCTTGCGCGTGCCCAACGCCGACCGCAGATCGGCATCCATGGCCGCCTGGCTGACAAAGGTTACCGAAGACGCTTCCAGCGACCGGCCATAGGCCCCGAACATCGGGCGGTAATGTACCGGCTGAGGCGTCGGGATGGAGGCATTCGGATCGCCCATGGGTGCCGCCGCGATGGTTCCGCCGATCAGCACCAGCGCTGGTTTGACGCCGAAGAAGGCCGTATCCCATAGGCAGAGATCGGCCCGTTTGCCGACCTCGATGGATCCAATCTGCTTGGCCATACCCTGGGCGATGGCCGGATTGATCGTGTATTTTGCGATGTAGCGGCGGACGCGGATATTATCGTTGTCGCCCGTCTCCTCCTGCAGCTGACCGCGCTGCTTCTTCATCTTGTCGGCGGTCTGCCAGGTGCGGATCAGGACCTCGCCCACCCGGCCCATGGCCTGGCTGTCCGAGGCGATGATCGAAAACGCCCCCATATCGTGGAGGATGTCCTCGGCGGCGATGGTCTCCTTACGGATGCGGCTTTCGGCGAAGGCAACGTCTTCAGGGATATTCGAGTCCAAATGGTGGCAGACCATGAGCATATCGAGATGCTCGTCGATGGTGTTCACCGTGTAGGGGCGCGTCGGGTTGGTAGAGGATGGCAAAACGTTGGCCAAGCCACAGACCTTGATGATGTCGGGCGCGTGTCCGCCCCCTGCCCCTTCGGTGTGAAAGGCGTGGATCGTGCGATCCTTGAAGGCGGCGATGGTGTTTTCGACAAAGCCGGATTCATTCAGCGTGTCGGTATGGATCATCACCTGAATGTCGAACTCGTCCGCCACGCCCAGGCAGCAATCGATCGCGCCGGGCGTGGTGCCCCAATCCTCATGCAGTTTCAGGGCGCAGGCACCGCCGCGCACCTGTTCTTCGAGCGCTTCCGGCAGCGAGGCGTTCCCCTTGCCTGAAAAACCGATATTCATCGGGAAGGCGTCCATCGCCTGGATCATGCGGCCGATATGCCAGGAGCCGGGCGTACAGGTGGTTGCCAGGGTGCCATGGGCCGGGCCGGTTCCCCCGCCTAGCATCGTGGTGACGCCGGAATAGAGCGCTTCTTCGATTTGTTGGGGACAGATGAAATGGATATGGGCATCAAAGCCGCCGGCGGTCAGGATCTTGCCCTCGCCGGCAATGGCTTCGGTCGAGGGGCCGATAACAATGTCGACGCCCGGCTGGATGTCCGGATTGCCGGCCTTGCCGATGGCGGCAATCCGCCCGTCGCGCAGGCCCACATCGGCCTTGTAAATGCCTGTGTAGTCGACAATCAGGGCATTGGTGATCACCGTATCGACGGCTCCGCCCTCGCGCGTGACCTGGCTTTGACCCATGCCATCGCGAATGACCTTGCCGCCGCCGAACTTGACCTCCTCGCCATAGGTGGTGAGGTCTTTCTCGACTTCGATGATCAGGTCCGTGTCGGCCAGCCGCACCTTGTCGCCGGTGGTCGGGCCGAACATGTCGGCATAGGCGGCCCGGGCGATGGTTGCCGGCATCAGAGATCTCCCATCACTTTTTGATTGAAGCCGAACACCCGCCGGCTGCCGCCGAAGGGCACCAGCGTCACCTCGCGAGTCTGGCCCGGTTCGAACCGCACGGCGGTGCCCGCTGCGATATCCAGGCGGCGGCCGCGCGCCTGGTCGCGGTCGAACTGGAGAGCTTCGTTGGTTTCGAAGAAATGGTAGTGCGAGCCGACTTGAACGGGCCTGTCACCTGTATTGGCGACGGTCAGCGAAACGGTCTCGGCCCCCTCGTTGAGCGTGATCTCGCCCGCAGCCGTCATAACCTGCCCAGGGATCATTTTTTGGTCGCCCGATAGGCAATGGCCAGGGCCGCCAGGACCAAGGGTGCCCAGATGATCAGACCACCGGGGCCATGAAAATGGCTGGACGGATCGTCGTGGGCCAGAGCTTGAGAGCTGGCAATCAGGGTTGCAGTGACAGTTGGGATAGCGCGCATGGTGAACTCCATTGTTTGGCGAACGGGGTTGGGGTTTAGCGAATGGGTTGGTGAACGGTGACGAGCTTGACCCCGTCTGGAAACGTCGCTTCGACTTGGACGTCGTGGATCATGTCGGCGACGCCTTCCATCACCTGATCACGGGTGATGACGTGGGCGCCGGCATCCATCAGATCGGCAACGGATTTTCCGTCGCGGGCGCCTTCGGTGACGAAATCGGATATCAGCGCGATGGCTTCGGGATGGTTCAGCTTGACCCCGCGTTCGAGACGGCGGCGGGCCACCATGGCGGCCATCGCCAGCATCAGCTTGTCTTTCTCCCTAGGCGTCAGGTTCATTCGTTTTCACCGTTTTTAGACATTCCAAACACGCGGCAAGGGCCGGCCGTTCATCAAAATCTCCAGGGCTCTGGCAAGGACTTCCCGCAAGCGCTGGCCATTGTTGCAGGCAATGCGAGCGATCAGTTTACCGCCAAACACCGAGGCGGCACCTACCTCGGCCAGCGCTTGCCGAACAGGATCGAGCACGCCTTCCAAATTGTCCCGGCAACAGATGATGGTTGAGAGGTAGCGGTTTCCAGAAAGCAGGGCCGGGCGATCGATGGTCTCCGCCAAATCCCCGTCCAGCGCAAAGCCATCGGCAAAGATTAACCTCCCCCCACGGCGAATGCGCCAATGATCGCGGACCGATCCGTTCTTGACCGCCTCACCCATCGACTCCCGACCGAGGATGAGCGACTCGACCCCGAGAAAGTCGGCATCGTCCGACAGATCGACAGAGATCGATCGCTCGACGCGCCCGCCGTCGAACAGGATCGTTTCTTGAGGAAGCCACGCCAGCTTTGCGCCATCAGTCACGGTAAGCCGGTTGTCGATGCGGGCCGCGTCGTTCCCGGCCGCGCGGTAAATTCTCTCGCAAGCTTGGGTCGTCACAACCGCATCGGCGCCCGGTTCGACGGTAACTTCCGTTTCCAACCGGTCGCCATCGGTCAGGCCGCCGGCCGTGTTGATCAACACCGCCTCGGCATGGTCGCTACCGTAGACGGCGGGCAGACGGATCTTGGCGGCGCCGGCTTGGTGAAGCGTGCTCAATACCGTCTGCCCGGCCGGGTTCTTGGCAAAGCCGACCCGGCCGAGACCCGTTGTTCGCTGCAACCGCTCGGTCGCGTTCATCGGCACCGCCAAAGCCGCTCTTTCAGGATCAAACAACAAGGTGACGCCTCACCGAGTCCTTGTCGAGATCCGCCGCCTCGCCGGAAAAGACGATCTGCCCGCGATCCATCACGTGGACACCGTCGGCCAGTTCTTGAACGAAGTCGAGATACTGTTCGACCAGCAAGACCGCGATGCCGGCCGTGTCACGCAGATAGCGGATGGCGCGGCCGATATCCTGAATGATGGAGGGCTGAATGCCTTCCGTCGGTTCGTCCAGGATCAGCACCTTCGGCCGGGTGACCAGAGCGCGGCCGATGGCGAGCTGCTGCTGCTGGCCGCCGGAAAGATCCCCGCCGCGCCGCCGCATCATGTCCGCCAGCACCGGGAACAGCTCGAAGATGTAATCCGGCACCGAGCGATCGGCCGGCTTGTTGCAGGCGTACCCGGTTTCGAGGTTTTCCTTCACCGTCAGCAGCGGGAAGATTTCCCGGCCTTGGGGAACGTAGGCGATGCCGGCTCTGGCTCGGTCGAACGGGGCGGCCCGATCCAATGGCTTGCCATCCAGCGAGACGGTTCCCTGCTTCGTCGCGCTGAGGCCGACGATGGCGCGGAGCAGGCTAGTTTTTCCCACCCCGTTGCGGCCGATGACGGCGGTGATCGCCGCCGTCGGCACCTCCAGCGACACGTCGTCCAGCGCCTGGGCGGCGCCATAGAACAGGCTGACGGATTGAACGCTCAACATGATCAGCGTCCCAGGTAGACGTCGATCACGCGCTGATCAGCGCTGACATGGTCCAGCGAGCCTTCGGACAGGGTCGAGCCTTCGTGCAGGACGGTCACTCTGACATCCAGGTCACGCACGAACGTCATGTCGTGTTCGACGACGACGACCGAGTGGGACTGATTAATCTCGCGCAGCAAGCGGGCCGTTTCGGCGGTTTCGGCATCGGTCATCCCGGCGGCCGGTTCATCGACCAAAAGCAGCTTTGGGTCCTGGGCCAGCAGCATGCCGATCTCCAGCCACTGTTTTTGACCGTGGGAGAGATTGTCGGCCAGATCGTCCTTCTTTTCGGTCAGGCGGATGGTGTCCAGGATTTCTTCGATGCGGGCCGTTTCAGCGGCGGCTGAGACATGAAACAGGGTCGCCAGCACGCCGCGTTCGCCGGTCAGGGCCAGTTCCAGATTGCTCCAGACGGTATGGGACTCGAAAACCGTGGGCTTTTGGAACTTTCGCCCTATTCCCAGGTTGGCGATGTCGGTTTCATCGCGGCGGGTAAGGTCGGTCCCGCCCTCAAACAAGACTGTCCCGACATCCGGTTTGGTCTTGCCGGTGATGACATCCATCATCGTGGTCTTGCCGGCGCCGTTGGGACCGATGATCGCGCGCATTTCGCCGGGTTCGATGATCAAAGACAGGGCGTTAAGTGCCTTGAACCCGTCGAACGACACGCTGACATCGTCCAGGTAAAGCAGGCTGTTTTCTGCGAGAACCGGCATGCCCCTACTCCGCCGGTTCCGTGCGTGGGGTCAAGACGGGCTTGCCGCGCTGGCGAGCCGACCGTCCGTTTCGGATGAATTGCCATGCGCTGGAGAACGCACCGACGATGCCGCGCGGCAGGAACAGGGTTACCACGATGAACAGCCCGCCCAGCACGAACAACCAAAGCTCCGGCAGCGCGGCCGTGAAGTAGCTTTTGGTGCCGTTGACCAGGATGGCGCCGATGATCGGGCCGATAATCGTGCCCCGGCCCCCGACAGCGGCCCAGATCACCACCTCGATGGAGCGCGCCGGGGCGAATTCGGAGGGGTTGATGATGCCAACCTGGGGGACGTACAGCCCGCCTGCGATCCCGGCCATACAGGCGGAGACGGTGAAGGCGAAGAGCTTGGCGTGCTCGACCCGGTAGCCGAGAAAGCGAACCCGGCTTTCGGCATCGCGGACGGCCACCAATACTTTGCCAAGCTTTGATCCGGCGATGGCGGAGACCAAAAGAACACCCAATCCCAGCGCCAACGCAGATGCCGCAAACAGCGCCGACCGGGTTCCATCAGATTGGATGCTGAAGCCCAGAATGTCCTTGAAGTCGGTCAGGCCATTGTTGCCGCCGAAGCCCATATCGTTGCGGAAGAAGGCGAGCATCAAGGCGAAGGTCATGGCCTGGGAGATGATCGATAGATACACGCCGGTCACACGCGAGCGGAAGGCGAACCAGCCGAAGACGAATGCCAGCGCCCCGGGCACCAGCACGATCATCAGGGCCGCGAACCAGAACGTGTCGAAGCCGTACCAGAACCACGGCAGCGCCTCGTAATTCAGGAACACCATGAAGTCCGGCAACACCGGATCGCCATAGACGCCGCGCGTGCCGATCTGGCGCATGAGGTACATGCCCATGGCGTAGCCGCCCAGTGCGAAGAAGGCGCCGTGCCCCAGCGACAAAATGCCGCAGAAGCCCCAGACGAGGTCCAGCGACAAGGCCAGTAGTGCGAAGGTCAGGTACTTGCCGAACAGGGCGACGATGTAGGTCGGCACGTGAAACGGACTGCTCGGCGGCACGGCCAGATGGAGGATCGGCACCAGGATGGCCAGCCCCGCCAGGATCCAAAAGGCGATCCACGCGCGCGCACCCAAGGCGCCGAAGAGACGGCCGGCGATCATGCTTCCACGGCCCGTCCGGTTAGGGCGAACAAGCCGCGCGGCCGTTTCTGGATGAACAGGATGATGATCACCAGGACCAGCACCTTACCCAGGACGGCACCGGCATAGGGTTCGAGGAACTTGTTCACCACGCCCAGGGTCATCGCCCCAACCAAGGTGCCCCAAAGGTTACCCACCCCACCGAAGACCACGACCATGAAGGAATCGATGATGTAGCTCTGCCCAAGATTGGGCGAGACGTTGTCGATCTGCGACAGGGCGACCCCGGCGATCCCGGCGATGCCTGATCCCAAAGCAAAGGTCAGGGCATCGACCCATGGCGTGCGGATCCCCATCGCCGAGGCCATGGGCCGGTTTTGCGTGACGGCCCGCATCTGAAGGCCGAAAGAACTTCCGCGCATCAGGGCCAGCAACAGCCCGAACACGATCAGGGCGAAGATGATGATCCAAAGCCTGTTGTAGGTGATGGTCAGTTGCCCGAGCTCAAACGCGCCGGACATGAATTCGGGATTTCCGACTTCCCGGTTGGTGGGGCCGAAAATCGTGCGAACGGTTTGCTGCAAGATCAGCGACAGGCCCCAGGTCGCCAGCAGTGTTTCCAATGGGCGGCCATAGAGAAACCGAATGATGCCCCGCTCGATGGCTAGCCCGACCGTCCCCGCAACCAGAAAGGCCAGCGGAATGGCGATGGCCAGGGAATAGTCGAACAGGCCAGGGGCTGAGGTTCGAATGGTCTCCTGCACAACGAAGGTGGTGTAGGCTCCCAGCATGACCATCTCGCCATGGGCCATGTTGATCACCCCCATGACCCCGAAGGTGATGGCCAGGCCGATGGCGGCAAGCAGCAGGACAGAGCCTAAGGATAGCCCGTACCAGATGTTTTGGCCGGCATCCCAGATCGCCAGGGACCGGTTGATCTCGTCGATTGCCCCTTGGGCAGCTTCGCTCAGCGCGCCTTCATCGCCGTTTGCGATGGCGGACAGGACGGCGACCGCATCTTGCCCGCCGCGTTCCGCCAAGACGGCCACCGCCGCGATCTTTTGCGCCTCCTCAAGGTCAGACTGCAAGACGGCCGCTGCCCTGGCTTGACGCATGGCGCCCACAACCGAGGGATCTGTTTCTGCCGCAAGTGCCGCGTCCAGCGCTTGTATGGCGCCAGCGTCCTGCGATTTGAAAATAGCCTCTGCCGCTTGCTGGCGGACGTCAGGATCGGGGTTGCGGAGCGTTAGCCCGCCGAGGGCCGCCCGAATGATCCGGCGGAGCTTGTTGTTGACCTTGATCTTGCCGACATCCCGACGGCCAACCTCACCCAAATCTTCACCAGTTAGGGGGTCAAGAAGGATGTAGTTGCGCCCGCTGCCTTTGGTTGTGATGACAACCGAGCCATCGTCATCCCGGGTGTATAGATCCCCTTCCGCAAGGGCTTCGAGTGCGGGAATGACGCGTGAGTCGCCGGTGGCGGCAAGCACACCGACGGCCGCCTCGGTATTGTCGAACCCGTCTTCGGCAAGCGAGGCAATCAGGCCGCGCACGTCCTCCTCGCTCAATTCCGACTGTGCGTGAGCGCAAAACGCAAATCCAAAGAAGACAAGCAAGGCGGCGATAAGCCGTGACAAAGACTTAGTCCCTAGAAAGAAGAAATGGCCTGCGGAACAGCAGGGTGCTGTCCGCAGGCCTAAGTCTGGGAGGTTAATCGCTGAGAGCTACGAGCCTTGTCCGCCGCATTTGCCCGTCTCGACATTGAAGTTGCCGCAGGACATTGGCGCGCGCCAATTGGAGATCAGAACCTTGGATTCCGGCAGGTAGTCGGACCATTCATCGCCGAGAACCAGGCCCGGGGTTTCGTAGACGATGTCGAACTGTCCATCATCCTGGATTTCGCCGATCAGCACCGGCTTGGTGATGTGGTGGTTGGCGCCCATGGATGAGAGCCCGCCAGACAAGTTCGGCACGGACACGCCGACCATGGCATCGATGACGGCATCGACGTCCGTCGCGCCGATGGACTCGACGGCCTTAACCCACATATTGAAGCCGATATAGTGAGCTTCCATCGGATCGTTCGTCACGCGGTTTTCATCACCGATGAAGTCGTGCCATGCCTCGATGAACTCCTCGTTGGCATCGGATTCGACGGACATGAAGTAGTTCCAAGCGGCCAAGTGACCGACCAGCGGTTCGGTATCCAAGCCGGCCAGCTCTTCCTCACCGACCGAGAAGGCGACGACCGGGATATCCTCGGCCGCGATGCCTTGGTTACCAAGCTCCTTGTAGAAAGGAACGTTTGCGTCGCCGTTGATGGTCGACACCACGGCCGTCTTTTTGCCGCCAGATCCGAACTCCTTGATGTCGGAGACGATCGTCTGCCAGTCGGAATGTCCGAACGGCGTGTAGTTGATCATGATATCGTCTTCGGCGACGCCTTTATCCTTGAGGTATTGCTCAAGGATCTTGTTGGTCGTGCGCGGATAGACATAGTCGGTGCCGGCCAGGACCCAGCGTTCAACGCCTTCCTGTTCGGCCAGATAGTCGACGGCGGGGATGGCTTGCTGGTTAGGCGCGGCGCCGGTGTAGAAGACGTTCCGCGAGCTTTCCTCACCCTCATACTGGACGGGGTAGAACAGGATGCCGTTCAGCTCCTCAAAAACCGGCAGGACCGACTTGCGGGACACCGAGGTCCAGTTGCCGAAGACGACGTCCACGTCGTGAACTTCCAGCAGTTCGCGCGCCTTCTCGGCGAACAAGGGCCAGTCGGAAGCCGGATCGACAACCACGGGTTCCAGCTGCTTGCCAAGAAGGCCGCCCTTCTCGTTCTGCAGTTCGACCAGCATCAGCATCACGTCCTTCAACGTGGTCTCCGAAATCGCCATCGTGCCGGACAGCGAGTGCAGAATGCCGACCTTGATCGTGTCGCCATCTTGGGCGGCGGCAGGTCCAGCGGCAAAAGAAGCGGCCGTAAGGGCCATCGCGGCCAAAAGAGATTTGCGGCTTCCCGCTTTGACGTTCATATCATTGCCTCCAATCAGAACTTATTGTCGGCGGCTGAGCTGCAACGGGCGTGCCAATCGGAAATCGCCTGCTTTTCCCGGCAATATTCTGATGGCCAGCGGCAAATCGCCGCATGAATGTGCAATGCAAAACGAACTGATGAAAAAACGAGCCAGGCGGCTTGGCATCAGCGTAAGTGCCTGGGAGGCATCGCCATGAGTATGGGATCAGTCGGTCTGTCGGCTGGGGAAACTGGAACCTTCATCGGCCGCGTTTGGCGGCCCGGAATCGGACCCAGCGTCGTCACCCTGTGCGATGGCGGTGTCGTCGATATAGTCAGCAAAAAGGCCCCGACCGTTAGCGCGCTGCTGGAGCTGGAAGATGTTTCTGGTTTCCTGGGATCGATCAAAGGTGAAACAATCTGTTCCCTTGACGATCTCGTGGCCAATTCGGCGGCCGCCAACCGGGACGACAGTCGCCCAACCCTGCTTTCACCCGTTGATCTTCAGGTGGTCAAAGCCTGCGGCGTGACGTTCGCCCAGTCGATGGTGGAACGGGTAATCGAGGAACGGGCGGCGGGAGATCCTGAATTGGCGGCCGATGTTCGCCAGCGGGTCACGGCAATTGTCGGCGACAGCCTGCGGAACATCGAAGCCGGCTCCGAACAAGCCGAACAGGTTAAGCAGGAGCTGATCGCCGCTGGGGTTTGGTCGCAATATCTCGAAGTCGGTATCGGCCCGGATGCCGAGGTGTTTACGAAGGGACCGGTCCTTTCTTCGGTCGGTTGGGGGGCCGATATTGGCCTGCACCCGATCTCGAAGTGGAACAACCCCGAGCCAGAGGTTGTTCTTGCCGTCAATTCGCAAGGCCTCACCAAGGGCGCCATGCTGGGCAATGACGTGAACCTGCGGGACGTCGAGGGTCGATCCGCCCTTCTGTTGGGTAAGGCAAAGGACAACAACGCCTCCTGCGCCTTGGGACCCTTCATCCGTCTGTTCGACGACAGCTACTCAATGGCTGATGTGCGGCAGGCCGAACTGACTTTGACGGTGCGAGGGACCGACGATTTTGAGCTGACTGGCCACAGTTCGATGCGAGAGATCAGCCGCGATCCCGAGGACTTGGTCGCCCAGACCTGCGGCAGGCACCATCAGTATCCAGACGGGTTCGCTCTATTCATGGGCACGCTGTTTGCCCCGACCCAAGATCGCGGCGAACCCGGTCAAGGCTTTACCCACGCAATGGGCGATAAGGTGGCGATTGAAGCAAAGGGTTTGGGACGGCTTGAGAACACGGTCCGACTATCGACCGAGTGCCCGCCCTGGACTTTCGGCATTTCCGAGTTGATGAAGAACCTTGCTGCCCGAAACCTCCTCTGAGGATGTGAATTCCGACACTTTGTAGGAACGGCCGCCGATGACGAACAGCGAAGACCACCTGCGCGGGCCGACCACGCGCCAAGCCCAATGGAATGAACGCTACGCCGGCACTAAGCGTGGGTTATTCGGGGAGGAACCGAACCATTATCTGCGCATGATCGCTACGCGGCCGGACTTTGGCGCCAGGACGGCACTGCTGCTGGCCGACGGAGATGGCCGTAACGGCACGTGGCTGGCAAAGCGTGGCATCGCCATCACTGCGGTTGATTTTTCAAGCGAGGCCACGCGCCGGGCCGTTTCACGGGATGTGACCGCAGGGGTCGACGGCCAGCGGATAGCCGCGGACCTTGGCCAATGGACGCCAGAGGAAGGCCGCGAATGGCAAGCCGCCATCATCATCTATCTGCACGGTAACGAAGGCGTGCGCCGGCGTGCCACGCGCTTGGCCGCCGATGCGCTTGCGCCCAATGGCTGGCTGCTGGTCGAAGGCTTTGCCAAAGAACAGGCCGCACGCCCGGACATGGGTCCCGAGGACCCAAACAAACTTTGGTCGAGGGACGAACTGGACGCCTGGCTGCCGGATGTCGAAATGGTCGAGTCGCTGCGCGGCCTGGTGCATCTGGATGAGGGCCCGCGCCATCAGGGCCTTGCCGAGGTGGTCCGATACGCAGGCAGAAAACGCCCCTAGCCTTTTTGGACGTTCATCAAGCGAGCGCACAGCCCGATTGAGCCCAACTTTGCGCTGGACAGCGAGTAGTATTCATTGTTCAAGGCAGTATTGGGCGCCGCGATCGCGCGCCGCCATCCCAAGCCCCCAGCAAGGTAGCCATGTCCGTAAGAGCACCGTTCTCTTTCCAACTGTATTCTGCCCGCAACTTCCCGCCGATGGACAGCACCCTGTCAACGGTGGCCGAGCTCGGCTACACCAATGTTGAGCCCTATGGCGGCCTGTTCGCGGATATCGGTGCCCTACAAGCCGGTCTGGCAACCAACGGGCTGACGGCGCTGACGGCGCACGCCGGTTTGGCTGACTTGGAAAGCGAGTTCGACTCCATGATCGGCAAGATCAAGGATCTCGGCGTGGAGACGGTGATCGTGCCCTTCGTCCTGCCGGCAGACCGGCCCTCGGATGCCGCCGGCTGGGCGGCGTTCGGACAGCGCCTTGGCGATCTAGCCGACAAGCTGGCTGCCAAAAACCTCAAGCTGGCTTGGCACAATCATGAGTTCGAATTCCACCAACTGCCGGACGGAAGTTCGCCCATCGAGCATATCCTGGGCGACAGCCTGGCCTGGCAGGCCGATATAGCCTGGATTGTGCGCGGCGGTGCCGACCCTATGGATTGGCTTGGCCGGTATGCTGGCCGCGTCGTTTCGGCCCACGTTAAGGACATTGCCCCCGCCGGCCAGTGCGAGGATGAAGATGGCTGGGCCGATGTCGGGCAAGGCACCATGGATTGGCGGGCCCTTTGGAACAAAGCGGTCGAAGCCGGCGCCGAGGTGATGGTCGCCGAACACGACAACCCCAATGACTATGTGCGGTTTGCCACGCGGTCGATTGCCGCGATGAAACAATACGCCGGCACCTAAGAAGATAGAGAACTTGCCATGACTTTGCGCGTTGGCGTGATGGGTGCGGGGAACATCTCCAGCATCTACTTTGAGAATGACCACCGGTTCCAGGATTTCTCCCTTGTCGCCGTTGCGGACATCATTCCCGAGGCGGCGCAGAAGGCGGCTGCCACCCATGGTGTCGCGGCCTATGGCGTCGAGGAAATGCTGGCTCGGGACGATATCGACGCGATCCTGAATCTGACCATTCCGGCCGTTCATGCTGATGTTTCCCGCCAGGCGCTGGACGCCGGCAAGCATGTTTATTCCGAAAAGCCGCTTTCGACCGAACTGGCCGATGGCGCCGCGCTGATGGAATTGGCGGATAAGAAGGGATTGCGGGTTGGCTGCGCCCCAGACACGATCTTGGGCCCCGGCGTACAACGCGCACGGCAGATGATCGACGCGGGCGATATTGGAAAGCCATTGTCGGTGAACGCCGCCGTAATGTCCCACGGCATGGAGGACTGGCATCCCAACCCTCATTTCTTCTTCCAGCCGGGCGCAGGTCCGGTGCTCGATATCGGGCCTTACTATATCGCAGCGCTGATCAACCTGTTGGGGCCGGTGGACCGTGTGGTCTCGATTGCACAAAGCGGATTTCCCGAGCGGATCGTCGGGGCCGAGGGGCCGCATAAGGGTGAGCGCATTCCGGTCAACACGCCGACGACTGTCCATTCGGTCCTGTCGTTCCAGTCCGGCGCTCAGGCGACCTTCCTGGCCAGCTGGGATGTATGGAAGCACAGCATGGAGCCCATCGAAATCCACGGCGAGACCGCCTCGATGCGGGTTCCCGACCCCAACTTCTTCGGTGGCACCATCGAATTCGGCCGCAACCGGGCCGACGATTGGCAGCCGGTCGAGACCGACGATGGCGTCTGGGGCGCGGCGAACTGGCCGGCTGATCAGCCGAAGATCGCGAATTATCGCGGCCTTGGCTTGGCCGATATGGCGGCCGGGATCAAGGAAGGCCGTCCGCATCGGGCATCGGGAGAGGTTGCCCTACACACAGTCGCGACAATGCTGGCGATCTTGAAATCGGCGGAAACCGGCAAGGCCAAACCGGTCGAGTTCGCCTGCGAACGCCCTGCCCTGTTGACCGAGGAACAATCCAAAGCATTACAAGCAAACTAGCAATGCAGGGCCCTGGGCACTAAATAGCGTCCATGCGCGCCGTCCAACGCCAATCAGCCCTAACCACCGTTGCGGTGGCTAGCTTGTGCGCCGTCTCGTTGTCGCCGGATCGCGTATCCTCCCATCCGCATGCCTGGATTGATATCAAGGTCGATGTGCTGTTCAACGATGAGGGGCATGCCGTCGGCCTGCGTGAGCATTGGCTATTCGACGAATTCTATACGGCGTTTGCCTTGGAAGGGCTTGGTGTCGCGGGCAGAACCGCGCCATCGCAGGAAGTGCTGGACGAAATCGTCCGGCTGAACGTCACGAACTTGGCTGACTTCAACTACTTTACCGATGTTTTGTTTGGTGAAGACAAGGTGGCGTTTGGCCAGGCAAGCGACACGATTGGAAGCATGCAAGACGAGCGGCTGGTGATGAGCTTTGTCGTTCCCTTCGCCGAAGGCTTGGACCTGAGGGAACAACTGCTGACGTATTCGGTGTATGATCCGACCTACTATATCGAGATGCTGCACGAAGACATTGATGCGCCAATTGCGCTCGAGGGGTCGCCCGATGGCTGCACCCACGAGGTACTAGCTCCAAACCCGACGATGGAAGCCATCTCCTTGGCAGCCGCACTTGACCGCGCTCCAACGACCAACGATGGCTTAGGCGCCTTGTTTGCCGAGCAAGTCGTCGTCCAATGCGACTGACACGAACCGCAGCCTTTGCTCTCTTTGTTGGATTGGTCGTTGGGGTCGGCCTTCCGCCGCACGCCTTCGCTGCGGCACCGGGTGAAGGGCCGTCAGCCTTCGCTGAACTGATTCTTTGGATCCAGCAGCAACAGCGCGCCTTTCACGAAGAGCTGACGCGAGGGCTCCGCGCCATCACCGAAGGAGGCGGTCTGACGGCCAGTTTCGGACTGATAATGGCGAGTTTCCTGTATGGCGTCTTTCACGCGGCCGGCCCCGGGCACGGCAAAGCAGTTCTGACAACCTATCTGCTGACCAACCGAACGTTGGTGAAGCGCGGGATCTGGATCGCCGTGACCGCGGCTTTTTGCCAGGGGTTGACCGCCATCATTATCGTGTACGGCCTGATCAGCCTGGCCGGCTGGTTGCCCAGCGATACAACCGCCGCCGTCACCTGGTCGGAAAGGCTCAGTTACGGCCTGGTGTTTCTTGTCGGAGTCTTTCTCGCAGGCAGGGCTGCCCGGCAGTTGCTTGGCCTCGCTGCACCACGGCTGGTGCCAGCGAATGGCAGTGGGCACGCCAGCCATGACCACCACCATGATCACGATCATTATCACGATCATGATCACCATGGCTGCGGCCACAGTCATGGCCCGACATCGGACCAGATCGCCAGCGCGCGCAATCTGAGCACAACCTTGGGGATTATCCTGTCCATTGGTCTGCGCCCATGCAGCGGTGCCGTCGTGGTACTGGTTTTCGCCCATTTCCTGGGTCTAGCTTGGGCTGGTGTTGGATCCGTCGCTGCGATGTCGGCTGGCACCGCAATGGCCGTTTCGGTTCTCGCTTTGCTTGCCGTCAACGCCCGCAGTTTCGTTGTTTCGTTCGCGCCTTCGATGGGCAATTGGGGCCGTTATCTGGGCATAGCGATATCGTTGGCCGGCGGCGTGCTGGTCATGGCGATCGGCTGGTCACTCTTGTCAGCGTCCTTCGGACCGGTCCACCCGCTGGCACTTTCCTGAACAAGGCAATCGCCGCTTGGGCCGTGTGATCATGGATCATGGCCCTGTCGACACCTGCCGCATCGACACAAATGTCCGGCATGGCCGACCGCCCCTGCTCCGTCGCCTCGGACAAGAAAACGAAGTGGCCGATAGGGTTATCCAAGGTTGTTAACCTGCAATCTGAGAGCTGATTGGCCAGCCATGTGGAACAATGGGGTGGCGCTTCCTGATCACTCGCGCCGACCATAATCTCGACAGGGATTTCAACGGTCGCAAGGCTTTCCGCCGTAAACCCGTAAACCGCAGGCGCCGGCGCCAAGGCGAAAACGGCAGGTACACGCTGATCGGCATAGGACCGCGACTGTCGGTCCCATGAGTCGCGAAACACCCGAGACGTCTCCAAAAGCCGGGGAATATGCTCACCGAGGTCCGGAAACTCTCGCGGGCCGCGCGGGCTTTCCTGTCGCAGCCACCAGTCCTGAAACAGGGCCATATCGGTTATCGCGCCGGCCAGAGCCAGTGCCGTGTACCCGCCCAGGGAAAAGCCCGCCGCAAAGACACGGTCTTGATCCAGCCGTCCAGCGAAGGGGCCTTCGACCGCCAACTGGTCGAGTAGGACGGTCAAGTCTGCCGCCCGTTCCCACCAGCAGGCGAACCCTTCCGCCCTATAAGGTTCGATGCCTGTATTGCCGTGGTGATTGACGGCAATCGCAACGTATCCCGCTTGGGCGAAGCGTCGTCCAAGCCAACCCATGACATCGGCGGAACCACCTGTGCCATGGGACACCAGCACGACAGGCCAGCGGGATGAGGCTTCGCTTAGCGGCGCGCGCTCCGCGACCGCGCCCATGGAAAATAGCGGGCTTTTCAGCGGTCCAACCAGCCGCTCTCGCTCAATGGAGTCGTCGCCCGCCGGGTACCATGCCGACCAGGCCAAGGGGCGCGGTCCGTCACCATCCCAATTGGTGCGCCCTTGATCTTCGTTTCGGCCTTGAAGATATCCAACTTTATGCATCAGGCAGGCTCCATAACGTCGCCTGACCCTAGCCTCTTGAAGACGGAAAATTCAACGCGACCCACCTAGGCTTCGTTGGCGCTGACCAAAGGCTCATGGGGGGCGATGCGAGTGAATTGGACCGGGCCGTCAAAGCCTTTCAGCAGAGCGCTTTCGATTGAGGCTCTTGTTCCAACCAGCAATCGTTTCACCTCGGGATCGCCCGCGCTGGACTGCGATATGACGATGTCGCCCCCTTGGCTGCACCCTTGCAGGCGGGCGGCCTTGTTGACCGTCGATCCAAAATAATCCAACCGGCCGTTCAAGGTGACGACGATGCTGGGGCCGTCATGGATACCAAGTTTGACGGTCAATGCCCGGTCGCCCGAGTCAGCATTGAACTCGGCGATTTCCTGCTGAATGGCCAGGGCCGCGGCCGCCGCTTGGGCCGGGGTGGTGAACGCGGCCATTACCGCGTCGCCGATTGTTTTGACCACCGCCCCGTCGTGGTCGCGGATCAGCCGGGTCATAAAGGCGAAGTGCTGGCGCACCAACTGGTAAGCCGCCGCTTCGCCAATTTCCTCATACAAGGCTGTCGACCCGCGCAAATCGCTGAACATCAGCGTAACCCGCTGGACCGCGACCTCATCACCCGGGCGCAACAGCTCTTGGGAGAACAGGTCCCGGAACGACTGCAGGACGGTCACTTTGTCGGCGGTCAACGCATCTTCGGACCAGCGGCGATCTTCGATGACGAAGGTCCGCTCACGCGATGTCTCGTTGGTCAAGCGGGTCGCATCGCCCTCGCCTGCTTCCTCCAAGACAATGTCATCATCCTGAAAGCAGATTTCGGGCAGCCAGCCGCCGCCGAACGTCTCGTCGTAAGTCGGACCAGGATCCAAGCCCCGGATTCGAATCGGGCCAGGGGCAAGGTCCAGATCGACGGGTCGGGATTGCTTGGCCGGAACGGTGATTTGCGCCTTTACGTGCGGCGTGGTCATTGGGCCAAATAGGCAGAATTCTCCGACCGCAATCTCGCGAATGGCCTCGCCGGGGCGGAAACACAGTTCGATGTTTTTTGCGTAATCACGCTGATAATCCACGTTGCAGCTGGCGCAATGGCCGCCCCGGGGAAGCCTGTCCAGACTGCTGGACACGACCTTCGCGCCGCGACAGCGAGGACACAGCAGGTCCCAACGCACTTCCAGCAGGCCCGCCAGCGTGGCTTGCAGGCACAGCTCGATGACATTGCGCTCCGGCACACCCCACTGACGGGCAAGCGCAAGGGGTCGAATGCGAGAAGCGTCCACCTCTTGCGAGGTGGTTACGTAACTGGCCAGCCGCCCTGCCAGGCCATGGCCGTAGTCGGTATCCTCGATTTCTCGGACAAGCCGCTCGACGCGCTGGCGGGCTTGGTCGCTTAGCTGCGGCGCTTGGAACCTGAACGGCATGGATCCCCGGCCAGCGGCGAATTCGTTCGCATCGCCGGCCAGCTTTTCGAATAACGCGCCGGACTTTCGCAAGAATCCCGTGCGAATGATGATCTTGCCGAGCAGGTTGGCCGGTTCTACATCGAGGGTATAGATGCCCTCGCAACCATGGTCGCGCTCCACCAGTCGGAAGGTGGCGCAGAGCGACTTGAAAGGACCGTTTTCAAAGACACGGCGGTGGCGGAACCAGCGGTTTGTCACCCAATTCGCCGGTTCTTCCACCCACTTGATATCGAACCCCGCAACACGTGCGGTGCCGGTGTAGCGGATCGACCCGTCTTCTTGGGGCTCTTCTTCAATCTTGTGTCTGGGGAGACCAGCCGCCTCGTTGAACCGGACCGTATCGGCAAGAAGAGGCCATACCTCGTGAGCCGGTCGTTCGAACGTCCAATGCCAGGTGCTGCTAGCTGTTTCAGCCATTGCTTTTGATCTGCCTTAGCCGCATTCCCGTATTGCACCTACGTACCAGCCGGTCGCGCGGATCAATTAGCGGGTGCCCGCGCCACTGCCAGGGGATCAATCATGGAACTTTACGCTGTCCGAATATTCGTCCGCCAATGGGACGCCGCATGCGAGTTTTATGGACAGAAGCTCGGGCTTGAGCAGCGGTTTCGCGATGATGAATTGGGTTGGGCCGAGTTCGACCTTGGCGGCCCTTGTTTTGGCATTGAGCGCGTCGCGGAGGATGACGCCGAGGGGAGTTCCTATGTCGGCCGGTTTGTCGGCGCCTCGATTCGAGTCGACGACATCCAGGCCGTGCATCAGTCGCTGGCCGCACAAGGCGTGGTGTTCACCGAAGCGCCGGAACAGCAACCTTGGGGTGGCTGGCTGGCACACTTCAAGGATCCGGACGGAAACGAGTTGACCCTTTTGGGGTAAGTACCAGCGGGGAACGATGGCGACGGTCTATGTGTCCATAACCGGTTTGCGGTTGAAGTCCGTTTGGCATGCGCCCCGGTTTTGGTGGCTCGCCATTCGTTCGATGAGCCAGGCAAAGTCGGCCCCGGGTAATCTCAGAGCCGAGGCGCGGACCATCAATGGCGTCCATCACACGCTGACCGTCTGGAAGAACAAGACGGCGATGATGATCTTTATCCGCAAGGGCGTCCATCGGCAGGCGGTGAAAGTCTTTACCGCCATCGCCACGGGCAAGACCTTTGGGTTTGAAACCGAAGATGTCCCCGACTGGAGTGAGGTTCACAAGCTGTGGCTCGCTGAGGGCCGTGATTACTGATGGCCCTCGTACTTACGAAAGCGCCGTCGAGCGGTGGCCGTTGGTGACGCCGGGTGCCTGTTCCAAACCTCGTGCTGGTTCTGGGGGACCAGCTTTCGCCCGCCCTCTCCTCTCTGCAAAAGGCCGATCCGAAGACGGATCGCGTTCTGTTAGTTGAGGTTCAGGAGGAGGCCATTTATGTCCGCCACCACAAGAAGAAGATCGCGTTTCTGTTCTCTGCCATGCGGCATTTCGCGCAACTCCTGCGCAGGGAAGGCTGGGCCGTCGATTACGTTGCGCTGAGCGATCCGGACAATAGCGGCTCCTTCTCGGGCGAGGTCGCTCGGGCAGTCGAGCGGCACAAACCCAAACGGGTGCTGGTAACGGAGCCGGGTGAATGGCGGGTTCGGCAATCGATGGAAGGCTGGCAGGACCAGCTTGGCCTTCCTGTCGAGATCCTGGAGGACGACCGGTTCATTTGCTCGCGCGATGAGTTCGCCCAGTGGGCGGAGGGGCGCAAGCAGCTGCGCATGGAATTCTTCTACCGCGAGATGCGCCGCAAAACCGGGCTGTTGATGGACGGCGGCGATCCGGTCGGTGGTCGTTGGAACTTCGATAGCGATAACCGTAAGCCGGCGCGCGACGACCTCTTCATGCCTACGCCTCTGGCGTTTGAGCCGGACGAGATTACGCGCGACGTCCTCGACCTGGTCGGTGAGCGGTTTGCCGATCACTTCGGCGATCTGGAACCGTTTCGCTTTGCCGTGACGGCTGAACAGGCGCAGGCGGCCCTCGATCACTTCATCGCCGAGGCGCTGCCGCAGTTCGGCGATTATCAAGACGCCATGCTGCGGGACCAGCGCACGCTCTATCACTCGGTCCTGTCTGCCTACATCAACGCCGGATTGTTGGATCCGCTGTCGGTTTGCCGGCGGGTCGAAGCCGCTTTTGTCTCGGGCAAGGCGCCGTTGAATGCAGCGGAGGGGTTTATCCGGCAAATCATCGGTTGGCGCGAATATGTGCACGGCATTTATTGGCTGAAGATGCCGGACTATCTGGAAAGCAACTTCTTAGGCGCCGATCGCGACCTGCCGGCGTTTTATTGGACCGGTGAGACCGATATGGATTGTCTGCGGCTCGCCATCACCCAAACCAAGCAGGATGCCTATGCCCATCACATCCAGCGGCTGATGATCACCGGCAACTTTGCCCTGCTGATCGGGGTCGATCCCAAACAGATCCATGAATGGTATCTGATCGTCTACGCCGATGCCTATGAGTGGGTCGAGCTGCCCAACACCCTTGGCATGAGCCAGTTTGCCGACGGCGGTCTGTTGGGCTCCAAGCCCTATGCGGCCAGCGGCAACTACATCAACAAGATGTCCGATTACTGCGCCGATTGCCGGTATGACGTGAAGCAAAAGACCGGCGAGAATGCCTGCCCTTTCAACGCATTATACTGGGATTTTCTCGCAAGAAATGAAGATCGGCTGCGCGGCAATCACCGGCTTGCCCAGATCTACCGAGTTTGGGACCGCTTGGGTGAGACGACGCAATACGCCTACCGGTCCAGCGCCGCTCAATTTCTGGAAACGCTATGACAACCATCGTTTGGTTGCGCCAGGACCTACGGCTGGCGGACAATCCTGCCCTTTCCCAAGCCGCTGCTCGAGGGAAGGTCATTCCCGTCTACATCTTGGATGAGCAGTCGGACGGGCTGCGCCCGATCGGCGGCGCAAGCCGCTGGTGGCTGCATCACAGCCTGTGTTCCTTGCGCGGGAGCCTGCCAAGCCTTCGCCTGTTGCGCGGCAATCCGTTGGAACTGCTAGCGAAACTCGCCAAGGATGCGGATGCGGATGCTGTCTTTTGGAACCGTTGTTATGAACCCGGTGTCATCCAGCGCGATAAGCTTATCAAAGCGGAACTGCAAGCCGCCGGACTATCGGTGCAGAGCTTCAACGGGTCGCTGCTGCACGAACCTTGGCAGGTTGAGACGGGTCAGGGAGGGCCGTTCAAAGTCTATTCGCCGTTCTGGCGGGCCGCAAAGGCAAGGGATGTCGCGCCACCTCTTGCAGCTCCCTCGCCAGTAGACACCGACCGACCGCAGCACTCTGCGGAACTCGATGGCTGGCACCTTCTTCCGAAAAACCCCGACTGGGCAGAGGGTTGGGACAATCTTTGGCAGCCAGGTGAAAGCGGTGCCCGCGAGCGGCTGGAAGGATTTCTCGCTGCTGGCCTGAACAGTTACGGGACGCTGCGCAATCGGCCCGACCTGCCCAACGTTTCTCGACTCTCTCCGCATCTGCATTTCGGTGAGATTTCGCCGCGCCAGATTTGGCAAGCCACCCAGTTTGTCGCCGCGAAGGATCCATCCTTGCAAAAGGATGCGGACAAGTTCCTCAGCGAGGTGGGATGGCGGGAGTTTTCCTATCACCTGCTCTATCATTTCCCGAGTTTGCCGAGCAGCAACTGGAAGCCCGCCTTCGACAATTATCCCTGGCGTGAGAGCGGTGCGGACCTTCAAGCCTGGCAACGAGGCATGACCGGATATCCCATCGTCGATGCCGGCATGCGCGAGCTTTGGCAGACGGGATACATGCACAACCGGGTGCGTATGGTCGTTGCCAGTTTCCTGGTCAAGCATCTCCGCCTGCACTGGAAACTGGGCGAGGATTGGTTTTGGGACACGTTGGTGGATGCCGATCAGGCGAACAATGCCGCCAGCTGGCAGTGGGTCGCGGGCAGCGGCGCGGACGCGGCACCCTATTTTCGGATCTTCAATCCGATGACCCAAGGCCGGAAGTTCGATCCGGATGGGACCTATGTGCGCCGCTGGTGCCCCGAATTGGCCAAGCTCGACGACAATTTTGTCCATGCGCCATTTAAGGCATCTCAAGACGCGCTTGAGGCTGCCGGTGTTAGGTTGGGCGAAACTTATCCGCAGCCGATCGTCGACCATGCCCAGGCGCGCGCCGCCGCGCTAGACGGCTATGAGGCGGTAAAAATTGCAACCGGTTGAAATCCAGGCAACGCGGGGCTTTTCCTGATCTCGCAACTGCTTTAGATCGTGGGGCTCAACACGGATAATTCGACCGAAGAAGTAGCCATGAAACCCCTCGACCTGATCACCATCGGACGGTCCTCCGTCGATCTCTACGGCACCCAGATCGGCGGCCGGTTGGAGGATATGGGCTCTTTCAGCAAATATATCGGCGGCTCGCCCACCAACATCGCCGCCGGCACGGCGCGGCTCGGCCTCAAATCGGCGCTGATCACCCGTGTCGGAGACGAGCATATGGGCCGCTTCATCCGCGAGGAGCTGGAGCGCGAAGGCGTGGATGTGCGCGGGGTCAAGACCGACCCGGAACGGCTGACCGCCCTGGTGCTGCTTGGCATCCGCGATCAGGAACAATTCCCGCTGATTTTCTATCGCGAGAACTGTGCTGACATGGCGATTGCGGAAGAGGATATCGACCCGGATTTCATCGCCGAAGCGCGATGCGTCTGTCCCACAGGGACACACCTGTCACACCCGAACACGGAAGCCGCCGTGATCAAGGCGCTGAAGCTGGCCCGCGAGTCGGGCGGACGGACGGCGCTGGACATCGATTACCGGCCCAACCTCTGGGGTCTGGCCGGGCACGGGGCGGGTGAAAGCCGCTTCATCGCCTCGGACCGGGTTACGGAAAAACTGCAATCCACCCTGCCCCTGTTCGATCTGATTGTCGGAACGGAGGAAGAGATCCATATCGCCGGTGGGTCGACCGACACCATCGAAGCCTTGCGGGCCATTCGCAAAATCACCGACGCGGTGCTGGTCTGCAAGCGCGGGCCGATGGGGGCGGCCGCCTTCGAAGGCGAGATTCCGGACAGCCTGGACGAAGGCCAATCCGGCCCCGGCTTTCCCATCGAGGTGTTCAACGTGCTGGGCGCGGGCGATGGTTTCATGTCGGGCCTGCTGAAAGGCTGGCTGACCGATCAGGATTGGCCCACCACCCTGAAATACGCCAATGCTTGCGGGGCGTTTGCCGTCTCGCGCCATGGCTGCACACCCGCCTACCCGTCCTGGGACGAGCTGCAGTATTTCTTCAAGGCCGGTGTTCGGCAGCCGGCCCTGCGGAAAGACGCCGATCTCGAACAGGTCCATTGGGCGACAAACCGCCGGCAAAACTGGCCGGAGATGCGGGTGTTTGCCTTCGATCATCGCGTCCAGTTGGAAGACATGGCCGACGCGGCCGGAGCGTCGCATGACCGGATTGGCGACTTCAAGCAGCTCTGCCTGGAAGCGGCGCAAGAGGTGGCGAAAGGAAAGTCCGGCTATGGCATCCTGTGTGACAACCGGCTGGGCCGGGATGCGCTCTACCAGGCAGCCGGCACCGGCCTGTGGATCGGACGTCCGACCGAATGGCCCGGCTCTCGGCCGCTGACCTTGGAGCCTGAGCTAGGGCCTGATTTCGGTGGCCTTGTCGAATGGCCGCTGGAGCATGTGGTGAAAGTGCTGTGCTTCTATCACCCCGATGACGACGCGGCGCTGAAGGCGGAACAAGAGGATGTCGTCTTACGGCTGGCCACAGCAGCGCGCCGTAACCGTTTGGAATTCCTATTGGAAGTCATTCCCTCCAAAGCAGGGCCGGTGGCCGACGATACGACGGCCAAGGTGATCGAGCGTTTCTACGAAATCGGTGTCCGCCCCGATTGGTGGAAGCTGGAACCCATGGTCAGCGAGGCGGCCTGGGCGAGCACGACAGAGGCGATCTCCAAGCATGACCCGAATTGCCGCGGCATTGTGGTGCTGGGCCTCGATGCCCCGGTTGAAGAGCTGAAACGAAGCTTTGCCACCGCGGCCAAATACGATCTGGTCAAGGGATTTGCGGTCGGCCGCACCATCTTTGGAGACGTGGCCCGTCGCTGGTTTGCCGGGTCGGTGGACGATGGAGCCGCCGTTGCGGAGATGGCAGACAGATACCGAGATTTATGCCGGATGTGGGATCAAGCCCGCTCCGACGCTTAACGCATTCGATTGGAAGGAAGGCCGAGAATGGCTGATCTGCTGCGCAAACCCGCCGGAACGACGGGTAAACTGTTCGACATCACCCCGGCCAATGCGGGTTGGGGTTATGTCGGCTTTGGTCTTTACCGGTTGCAGCCGGGTGAGACGGCAGCCGAACAAACCGGCGATACCGAAGTCATTCTGGTTCTGGTCGAAGGCAAGGCGCGGATCGAAGCGTCTGGTCAGGATTTCGGTGAGTGTGGGGAGCGCATGAGCCCCTTTGAGGGCACGGCTCCGCATTGCGTCTATGTGCCCAACGGCAGCGACTGGTCGGCCACGGCGACAGCGGCGTGTACGCTGGCCATCTGCACGGCTCCGGGCAATGGCGGGTATGCCGCGCAGAAAATCGGGCCGGACGGCATCGATAGGGTTACGCGCGGGGTCGGAACCAACACCCGCTACATCCACCCAATCGCCATGGAAGAGCGGGACGTCGCCGACAGCCTGCTGGTGACGGAGGTTTTCACGCCGGCGGGCAACTGGTCCTCCTACCCGCCCCACCGGCATGACGAGGACGACTATCCGAACATGACCTATCTGGAGGAGACCTATTATCACCGCTTGAACCCGGCCCAGGGGTTCGGTTTCCAGCGGGTCTTCACCGAGGATGGCAGCCTGGACGAAACGCTGGCGGTGAACGACGGCGATGTCGTGCTGGTGCCCAAGGGTCACCACCCCTGCGGGGCGCCCCATGGCTATGAGATGTACTATCTGAACGTCATGGCCGGCCCGATCCGCAAGTGGCGGTTCAAGAACCATCCCGACCATGATTGGATCGCCCGGCGGGATAGCGCGGCCTGAGGCTATTTCACCCGGATACTACTCCGGCGCTTCGAATTCGATGTTCTCGGGTCTGTAGTTGAACAGCTCCAGCCGGTTTTTTTGATCGGCTCCGTTCGCCATCCGTAGGGCCGTCAGACTGGCCGGCGCGACGGCTATGATGTTTTCCGGCCCCAGGCCAAGGAAATGCTGGAGGATGGCGCGGATGACGCCGCCATGGCAGACGACAAGCAGGTTTTCACAAGGCGCTTGTCGTTCTTCGTCGATGACACGGCAAACGCGCGCAGAAAACTCCGACCAGGACTCGCCACCGGCAGGCGTCGTTGTCCCGGCCCGCCACCCGCGATAACCCTCCGGGTCTTCTGACCTGATGTCGGCGATGTTTCGGCCGGTCCAATCGCCGACGTCAATTTCGCGCAAGCGGTCGGTGAACTGGGGATTTGGCGCACCAATCCGCGTGGCCGTTTCGCGCACCCTTTCCAAATCGGATGAAAGGGCCCGGGATGGCCCGATGGCTTCGATTACCGGCTGCAATTCGTCCGCCTGGCGACGGCCGGTTTCCGTTAAGCCGACGTCAGCTTGGCCTTGCAACCGCCGGCTGGCGTTCCATTCCGACTGTCCGTGGCGAACCAACAATAAGCGCATTAGCCGAGCCGCTCCCCGGATAGTCCAAACCAACAATCAGGTTCATGCGGTAACTCGATCTGGACTTTCTCGCCTATTCGGCCATCCGGCTGCTTGTCGGTGATCGCCGTCAGCCGCAGGTCGCCTTTCAGCGCGGTAACCATGGTGCGCCCGGCGATGGTGCTCATCTCAACCAGTTCCATCTCAAGACTCTGCGGTGTTTCCTCGGCCGCCACATCGAGCGTTTCAGCACGGTACATGGCCAGGCATTCCGAATTCGGCGGTGAGATTTCCATAGTTTTGCCTGCCACCTTGTAACCGGTGCCGTTCTTGACAACCGGGATCATGTTGTTCGGCGGTGTCCCGACAAAGGTCGCGACGAAGGCGGTCTGTGGATCACGTATCAGTTCGGCCGGTGTTCCAAACTGTTGGACGGTTCCCAGATTCATTACGGCGACATGGGTTGCCATCGTCATGGCCTCGATCTGATCGTGGGTGACATAGACGGTCGTTGCGCCCGTTGCCCGGTGGAGGCGCATCAGCTCCGTACGCATCTCGACCCGCAACTTGGCATCCAGATTTGAGAGCGGTTCATCGAACAGCAGCACGTTTGGTTTGGGAGCGATGGTGCGGGCAATCGCAACCCGCTGTTGCTGCCCGCCGGAGATCTCGTTTGGAAATCGCTCGGCAAGGTCGCGAATGTCCAACAGGTCGAGCACGGCATCCACGCGTTCGGCCCGATCCGCCTTGCCCAGCTTCGCGACTTTCAATGGCCATTCGACATTCCCGCGCACCGTCATGTGCGGCCACAAGGCGTAAGACTGGAACACCAGACCGGAGTTCCGTTTTGCCGGATCGACAGACCAGTTGCGATCGCCGTCGGAAACCGTCTCGCCGTGAAACAGGATTTGTCCCTGGCTGGGCAGCTCAAGGCCAGCGAGCATCCTTAACAGCGTTGTCTTGCCACAGCCTGATGGTCCGAGAAGGACGAGAAACGCCCCGCTGGGGACGGCGATCGAGACATCCCTGACCGCCTCAACATCGCCGAACCTTTTGGTCAGGTTTCTGATTTCCAGCATGACCCTACTTTCAATCCTTCAGCCAGGGCTGCGACTTGGCCTGAAGCCGATCCGCGATCAACGTGGCGGCGATGGATACCGCCAGGATGACCACCGTGATCGCATTGGCGAACTGGCCAAACCCCTCGGAGGCATAGCGATAGGCCAAGACGGACATCACCGGCATCGTCGGTGTGAACAGAAGGACGACCAGCGACAGATCGCGCACGATCTTGACGAACATCAGCAAGCCGCCGGCGATCAATCCGCGTACCGCCAAGGGGACTGTTATCTGCGCCATCCGCCTGGCAAACCCTGCCCCGGTTATGCGAGCGCTTTCCTCCAACTCTCCGCCGACTTGCTGGATGACGGCCCGGCCAGTCTGGACTGCAAAGGGAACCAGATAGGCGGTGGCGGCGATGACCAGGAGCGCGAACGTTCCGTAAAGCGCTGGGAAAGGCCCTATCGGTGCGCCCAGATAGGCGATATAGGCCGCGCCAAACGCGATCCCCGGAATCAGCAACGGCAAAAAGCTGATCTGCGTGATGGCAGCCGAAAGCAGACCGGTCCGATAGCGGGCGGCCGTGTAGGCGGCCAGCAGCCCGACAAACATGCCCGTCACTGCGACTGAGGCGCCGAGCCCGAGCGTGACCATCAGCGCCCGCACGATTTCGGGGTTGTGGGCAATGCCGGGTGTCCCCTGGGCGACGGAGGGGTTCGATAAACCGATCCAGTAATGCAGGCTCCAGTTGGCAAACAGCTCTGCCGAAGACGGGGCGAGGCTAGACGCGATCAGCACGATGACCGGGATCACGGTCGATGCCAGCAGCACAGCCATTGCCACACCAAACAGTGGCCAACGCATCGACCGCAAATCGAACCGCTTGGCGCGCCCGCCCTTGCCGGTGATTGTGGTGAACGACCGCCGACCCGAAACCGCCCGATTACCAAGCCATAGAAACGCTGCGGAAATCAGAACCAACAGGATCCCGATGACGTAGCCCCGCGCCGTTTGCCCGACCTCGATCATGCCAAAAAGTCGGGTCGACAGGGTTTGCATTCTGACCGGTAAACCCAGCAGGGCCGGCGTTGCGAAGTTCGATACGGCGCCGGCAAAGCAAAGCGATCCAGCGGCGACCAGGGCCGGTGTCGTGACCGGTAGAACAATTCCGAAAAGGATCTTGCCGCCCTTTGCCCCGGCAATCTGGGCGGCCTCGACAAGATCCGAATTCACGGTGGCCAGTGCCGCAGCGATGATCGTGAAGGCCAAGCTGAAATAATGCAGCGTCAGGACGACCAGGGTCGGCCCCATGCCCCAGGAAAGCCAATCGGGAATGTCCAGCCCTGCCCCTTGCAGAAAGCCGACCTGACCGCCGATGCGATCGTTGCGAAACAGCGTGCCCCAAGCCAATGCGGCCGCGAAGGATGGGATCATGAATGGCAGCGTCGCCATAACCCCAATGAGTTTGCGGTAAGGCACGTTCGTCATGACGACAAGCCACGCTAGGAAACCGCCCAGGACGACGCACGCCGAGGCAACGACGACGCCGATCACCAACGTGTTGATAAGCGGCCGATAGAACAGGTTTTGCGACAGCCGGCTGACCAAGACATCGGCCCAGGCCGAAACCGTTTCGGGCTGCAAGGTGAACAGGACCGTTCGGGCCAGCGGCAGAACGATCAGCGCGATTAACAGCGCCACGACCGACACCTTCAGCACGAACCCGTCTCGCAAGGTGACCTGTCTCACCCAACCGACTGCGGCTGTATCCGTCATCAGAGTTCTCGACCTGCCGCTGCCTGGACAGGCGCGAGACCCAAAGCCCCACGCCTGCCCGCCGCGATGATCCTACTGCAGCGTCAGAATGAGGTCTCCAACCTCGCTACGGATTTCGGATGTGGCCGCCGGCGCGATCCGCCAGGCTGTGAACTCGTCCAGCGGAACGGCATCGGGGTGCGGAACGATGTCGGTCCGCGTCACATAGTCACCGGCCACGTAGAACGGCGCGAGACCCGGTCCGCCGGTATCACTTTCATCGCCCATCAAGAAGTCGATGACCAGACGCGCGGCGGCGGGGTTCTTGGCATCTTTCGACAGCGCGAGGATCGCCGGGAAGATGATCCCCGGAGCCGGCGCGACGCTGTTCGCAACTTGCAATGCCCAGCCTTCTTCCTCGTTGTCGCGTCGGTCGGAATAGCTGGTGAACCCGATCGGCGGCTTATCTTGGCCGAGCTTCCCAACCGCTGCGTTTACGTCATCCGTCGAACTGACGAGAATGACGTCGTTCGCGAACAGATCGATGATGAATTTTTCGCCGGCATTGGCTGCCCCATCGAGATCGATTTCCGAACCGAACTGGGCCTGATAGGCAGCCGCCATGTCGTCCGACCGAAGGACGATTTCAGTCATCAGATCCAGGTAATCACCCCGTTGCAACGGGTCGACCATGACGACGCGGCCGCGCCAATCATCGGTCACCAATTCCCACAGGTTGGACACCGGCGCACCGTCTGGGTTGGCTTCCTCGTTATACATCAGCACCTTGGTCGAAAGACGCTGCGCCAGGAGCGGTGACTGATATTCCTGCGGCACCCGGTCGGCCACGCGCGGCGGGACGTAGGGCTCGATGATACCGACCTCCAACAGCTCCGTCAGCACGACGGGCGTGTCGGAGATATAGACCACGTCGGCATTGGCTACACCGGCCTGCGCCTCGGCCTTCAGCCGCGTGATCTGCTCGGTCGAGGAAATATCGAAACCCTGCAGATCGATCTCTGGGAACGCTTCCTCGAAGGCTGCCTCAACCTTCTTGATCCGGCTGGTGAAGGAATAGACGGTCACAGTCGCTTCCTGTTCCGCCAGCGGTTGGAGTTCGTCCGGCATCATCTTGTCCATGGCCGGGTCGGCCATTGCCGAACCCGCCATCGCAACGGCAAACGCCGTCGCGCTAAGCAGCGCAAACTTCTTCATCGTGTCCCCCATTTTCATGATGCGGTCTTTATTCGAACCGCTCGATCAACTCGCCCAAGCGGTCGAGCGACTTCAGCGTTTTGTCCCCGCCATGTTGCCCGACGGCGATGACGAGCGCGTTGCAGACGGTCATGGGAACCGTCAGCGTTTGAAACGCATCGGGATCGCCAGACCGCGGTGCGGCTAGCAGGTAATCAGGTTGCGGAACCAGGGTGGCGCCGTTGCTGCCCGCAATGACAACGGTCTTGGCGCCAGCATCTGTCGCAGCCTCCAACAGCGGGCCGAATGCGCGCGGCGTGCGGCGGAAGACGAAGCTGAGAACGACGTCACCCTCGCCGAACGCGAGTGTTTGTTCAGCCAGCGAACGGGCGTCCGGCCCTAGTTTGTGTACATTGCAGCCGAACCGCCGGAACCGCTTCAACATCATCAGCGCAAGGGTTTCGGCGTTTCCATGACCATAGATGTAGAGGTTTCTTGCCGACAGGAGCGCGGCGGCGACCTCTTCAATTTGGCGAGGGCTGATGAAGTCCTCGATCCGCATCAACGCGGCGGTTTCATCCTTCACCAAGTTGCTGAGGATGGAACCGTCCGCAGCTTCGGCAATCGTCTTTTCCAACCGGGTAGCCGGCTCGTAAGTGGCGATGAACTCTGTCCGCAGCGCATCTCGGAAGGCCGCATAGCTTCGGTAGCCAAGTTTCTTTGCCAGCCTGGAGGCAGTCGCTTCGTGCACGCCGACCGATTTTGCCAACCCATTGGCCGTACCTAACGCGGCACTGGTCGGGCTTTCGATAATCGTCTGCACCAGGCGCCGCTCGTGCGGCGTCAGGGCGTCAGCCGCCCCTTTTATTCGTTCGAGAACCGTCATCTCGCCTTGCAACTCGAGTTCGAATTGCAACCAAGTTTGCACAGCTGGTTCTCGATTTCAAGTTTTCTTGCAGAATGATGCTACGCTTGCAAGACGGCGCGCAAATCGTTCTCCCAGCTGATACAAAAACGTGACGGGCGCGACACAGAACCGTCATCGCCGAAGCCCACAAGCGGGTTAGTATTTCGAACCAACCTGAAGGGAGCCAGACGGATGACACGGACGTCGACGGTCATGCTTGTCTTGGGTTGCGCCGCACTCGCGCTGCCCGCTTACGCGAAGGACGCGTCCTATATCGGATCGGTTCATGTTGTGCCCGGCGACGGATCGGCCGACATGGCGCGCGGCACCGTTTTCATCGATGCCAACCGAAACTCGATCCTGGATGAAGGCGAGGCCGGTGTCGGCGGTGTCCTCGTCTCGAACGGCCTGGAGGTCGTGGCCACCGACGACAGCGGTGCGTACGCGCTTCCGGCCTATGAGGATATGAACCTGTTCATCACCAAGCCGGCCGGCCATGCGACGCCAGTCGACGAGGACATGGTTCCCCAGTTCAACTACATCCACAAAGTGGCAGGTTCGCCGGATCTGCGGTTTGGTGGCATCGAGCCGACCGGTCCGCTGCCGGACGCGGTGAACTTTCCATTGATCGCGGATGGCTCCGGCGATCAGTTCCAGTGTTTGGTGTTCGGCGACACGCAGCCCTACACCAACCGTGAAGTCTCCTTCGTTCGCGAAACGGCCGGCAAGATGCTGGCCACCCGCGACAATTCCAGCGCCGAGTGCCTGATCTTCGCAGGCGATGTGATGGGTGACGATCTGTCGCTCTATCCCCGCTTCAAGCAGATCATCTCAGTCGGTGGCGTGCCGCAATACTATGTCGGCGGCAACCACGATCTGGACTTCGATGCCGAGACCGACCAGCACTCCTTCGACACGTTCCGTCGCGAGTGGGGACCGGAATATTACTCCTTCGACATTGGCCAGGTGCACTTCGTCACGCTGGACAATGTCCGGTATCCCTGCAACGGCGTGGATGACCACAGCTTTTGCGATCTGTCGGCCAACCCGACCTACAACGGCGTGATCAGCGAACGGCAGCTCGAATGGCTGGCCAACGATCTGGCCAATGTGCCGGAAGACAAGCTGATCGTGGTCAGCGCCCACATCCCCTTCGTCACCTACACCGACAACACTGCCCAGAAGCACCAGACCGATAATCTCGACGCCCTGTACGAGATCATCGGCGACCGCCCTGCCCTGGGCCTGTCCGGCCACACCCACACGACCGAACAGATCCTGCCGGGTGAGTTTTTCGAAGGGTGGGAAGAGAATACCGGCACCGGCCCGGCCGCCTTCCACCAGATTATTACCGGCGGCGTTTCCGGTTCCTGGTGGGCGGGTGATCTGAACGACAATGGTGTGCCGCACAGCACCCAGCGCCTGGGTTCACCGCGTGGCTATTACGTCATTGATTTCGACGGTGCGGATTATGTCGACACGTATATGACGTTCGATGGCGACGAGAGCGACCAGATGCACGCCTCGTTCAACACGCCGCGCTTCCGCGACTGGGCGGTGAAACTGCTGGCCTACGCCGACAGCTATCCGGTGCCGACCGACGTGATCCCACCGGTCACCGTCAACGATCTGGGTGACATGAATATGATCACCCGAAAGGATCTAGAGGGGGGCACCTGGGTTGCGGTCAATGTCTGGAACGGGTCGAAGGACAGCATCGTGACCCTGAAGATCAATGGCGGCGAGCCGTTCGATGCCACCCGCACCCAGCCGGGCGAAGGTGAAGCAGTCTTCCGGGGCCCTGAGTTCGCCGACCCGCTGGCGCTGGCCAAGCAGTCCACCCAGGGCCGCACGACCTTTCGGTCTGCCCAAGGCGGTGACGAAACCCACGGCTTCACGACGTGGCAGGGCTTTGAGTGGAAGACCGAGATCGCCGGGCCGATGCAGTCCTGGATGCTGACCAACAAATCCAGCCATCTGTGGCGCGCCGACCTGCCAGCCGATCTGCCGGCCGGGGCCCACACGCTGGAGTTCTCCACAACCGATCGCTATGGCCGGACGTTTACAGAGGTCCTGGCGTTTGAGGTTGTCGAGGAACTGCCGGAGATGGACTGGCAGACAGCCTTTTGGGAATGACAAACAAAGCCGAATGAAGTTCGGACCGGATGGGTTTGCGCCCATCCGGTCTTTTTATTACCAGCCTTCGGCGTCTTTCATTTCAGATCACACCCTGATCCCAATAAGGCGGAGATCCAAATCTGGCGATCAGGAAGTCGATGAAAGTCTTGACCTTTTTTGAGCCGCGCCTGTTGGGCAGATACACTGCGTGGATAGCGGGTTCAGACCCACCGGCGCCACGAATTTCCCAATCGGTCAGAACTGCACGCAATCTACCGTCACGAATGTCCCCGCCCACAAGCCAGGTAGGCATCAAGATCAGGCCCGACCCGCCAATGGCGGCCTCGCGCAACAGTTCGGAGTTATCGACACGCAGATTCCCTGAAACCGCGACATCTTCCTGGCCCGAGGGTCCCGTAAAACGCCATCGCTGGTTTTCTCGGCCGTAAGCGAAAGTCAGGCAGTTGTGCTGCAGAAGATCGGCCGGCTCGGCTGGCTCACCGCGCTCGCGCAAGTAACTTGGGCTGGCACAAACAACGCGCCTGTGCGGAGCCATCTTGCGCGCGATGAGGCTAGATGATTCCAGGCTGCCAATCCGCACTGCGAGATCGGCCCGATCTTCCACCAAATTGACCACGCTGTCCGTCAGCTGAATGTCCAACTCGATTTCCGGACACAACGTCAGAAATTCCGCGATGGCTGGGGCGATGTGGAGACGGCCAAAAGCGACAGGCAAACTGACGCGTAAGAGGCCACGGGGTGGACCGGTACTTTCGCTGATTTCCCGGTTTGCCTCGTCAAGATCGCCGAGGATCCGCGATGCCTGCTCATAGTAGCGCTCGCCCGCATCAGTCAGCGTCACGCTCCGCGTTGAACGATTGAGCAGCTGAGTGCCGAGGTGTCCCTCCAGCGCGTTCACCTGTCGCGTAACCGATGATGTAGCCAGCCCCATTCCACGGGCTGCCTTGGCAAACCCGCCATCCTCGACAACCGCGACAAACGCCCTGAGGGTCGAGAAAAAATCCATGAATCTATTTTTGCGTTTGACGCAACGAAGTTGACCGAATTCGATCCATTATCATCTTCCATGCCTAGTGTCATCTTGTCCACCAGAAAGCAATCGCGGAAGCCCTCGAACGCTGGCCGGCAATGAGGAACTGCCTGTCGCAGCGGCGTAGATGCCAGCCAACTTGGCACTCCATCGGCTTCCTTTTGGAGGATTGGTCATGAACACAGTCAAGAACGCGGAAACAAACCGGGCCATCGTCATCGGCGGATCGCTGGGCGGCCTGTTTGCCGCAACCATGCTGGCCCGTGTGGGTTGGCAGGTTGACGTTTTCGAACGCTCGGGCCACGACCTCGACAGCCGCGGAGGGGGGATCGTTCTGCAACCCGACGTTGTCGAGGTCTTGAAACAGGCTGGTACGAACGTCGCCGACGTCGATCTCGGCGTCCTCTCGCGAAACAGAACAGTTTTCAGGCCGGACGGCTCGATCCTGACCAAGCAGGTCGCGCCGCAAACCCAGACATCTTGGTCGCTTGTCTATTCGATGATGCGGGAGGCCTTCGACAAGGGGCACTACCACACGGCCAAAAACCTGATCGACCTGCACCAAAATGACGAGTGCAAAACGGTGACGGCTTACTTCGCCGACGGGTCACAAGCCACCGGTGACCTGCTGGTCGGCGCCGATGGTAACGGTTCGACGGTCCGTCAACTCTTGTGGCCAGATGATAAGCCTGATTATGCCGGCTATCTCGCTTGGCGTGGGCTTGTTCCTGAACAAGACCTTCCATCGGTCGCGCGTGACGACCTACTGGGAGATTTCGGTTTCTCCAATAACAAAGGCTCGCACATTCTTGGCTATCTGGTGCCCGGGGCGAGCAACGACACGCGCGCTGGTCACCGGCTGTACAACTGGGTTTGGTACAGGGTTGCCGATGACACCGTTCTGCGGAACATCATGACCGACAAGGACGGCCTCTATCGCGGATTTTCCATGCCGGAGGGCAAGCTGGCTGAGCAGTGGAAGCCGCATCTCCATCGCGAGGCAGACAACCTATTGCCACCGGGTTTTAGGGCGGCAGTCCAAGCAACCAATGAGCCGTACGCCCAAGCGATCCGCGATTTGACCGTAGAGACCATGGTGAAGGGTCGTGTGGTCTTGTTGGGCGATGCGGCCTTTATCCCGCGCCCGCACACGGCGGCCAGCACCTCGAAGGCGGCCGCGAATGCCCTGGCTCTAGCGGAGGCCCTCGATATGTACTCGGACGATATCGACCGAGGGCTCAAACGCTGGGAACCTCATCAACTGAAGCTAGGAAACTTTCTCTTCGAGCAGGGAATCCGGGCAGGAGATCACCTACTGTTCAACAGGGTGCCGGCCGCCAGGGCTGGATAACCGCTCTATCGTGGTGCTTCGATGAGACCATTGACCGCTCACCTGTCCAGCACGGCCCAGCCGCCATCCACCTTCATCCGATGCCGGATGGTGTTGGACTGGCCGAGGGTCTGTTCGATGAAACAGCCTTTCTTGGCGGCTTGGATGAGCTCGACCTGGCGTTCCGGCGGATCGGGGCTGTCGAGCAAGACATCGACCTCGAACGACTTTGGTGCGGTTTCGTAGATGCGGCCCTTCGGTGTCCATTGCCAGGTGACCCGCGTTTCGCACCGAAGGTCGTTGATCGTCACATCCATGCGCTTGGCGAAGGCGCGCAACTGGGTCATCAGGCAGCCCGTCAGGCCGCCGACGAACAGGGCCAGCGGCGGGGGTGCCGTTGCGTCGCCACCATGGAATGGGCCTTCATCGGTGGCGAGTGTAAAGCGCTCCTCCATCGGCTTGGTCATGGTCACGGCAAGCTCGTTGCGCATCTTGCCGGTCGCCTGACCCACGCATTCGAAAACGACCTCGATCGGTTCCTTGGGTTGATCGACCATTAGAATGCCACCCTATCTGCGCCCTTGAGGGCGAGGATCTCGCGGGCCTCGTCGGGCGTTGCGATTTCGTTGCCCTGCAGCCGGAGGATTTCGCAGATCTTGGCGACCTGTTCGGCGTTCGACTGGGCCAGCTTTCCTCGCTCGATGTAGAGGGAGTCCTCCAGACCGACGCGGACATGGCCGCCCATCTGGGCGGCGACGGCGGCCAGGCGCATCTGCTGGGCCCCTGCCCCGATCACCGACCATTCGTAATCATCGCCGAATAGCTTGTCGGCGGTCCGTTTCATGAAAACCAGGTTTTCGATTTCGGCTGAGATGCCGCCCAGGATGCCCATAACGAACTGCAGAAAGATCGGCGGCTTGAACATACCCTGATCGACGCAGAATTTGAGGTTATAGAGGTGGCCAACATCGTAGCATTCATGCTCGAACTTGACGCCATGCTCGGGGCCACCCAAGGCGTCCGCGACCATGCGGATGTCGGCGAAGGTGTTGCGGAAGATGTTGCCTTCCGAGGCGCGGATGTAGGGCTCCTCCCACGCTTCCTTCCAATCGTCGTAGCGGTCGGCCAGCGGGTGAATGGCGAAGTTCATCGAGCCCATGTTGAGCGAGCACATTTCCGGCGAGAATTTACGGGCTGCCGGGATACGCTCCTCGACCGTCATCACCGGGTTACCGCCGGTCGAGAGATTCAGGACCGCATCCGTATTCTGCTTCAGACGCGGCAGGAACAGCGCGAAATGGTCGGGATCGACCGACGGGGCACCGTTTTCCGGGTTTCGGGCGTGGAGGTGGAGGATCGTCGCCCCAGCCTCCGCCGCCTCGATGGCCTGTTCAGCAATCGCGTTGGGCGTGACGGGCAACGCCTCCGACATGGTCGGGGTGTGGATTGCGCCGGTGATCGCGCAGGTGACGATGGTCTTTTTCATGGCTGTTTCTGCTCATCGAGGATGGCGACCGCGCGGGTGAACCCGGCGGAGGCGCCTTTGATCTTGTAGGGGAAACAGGCGACGGTGAAGCCGGTGGGCGGCAGGCTGTCGAGGTTCGCCAGCTTTTCCAGGTGGCAATAGCCGATGTCCATGCTGGCGCGGTGGCCCTCCCAAATCAGGCCGGCGTCGTGGGTTTCGGCGTACCTCTTGGCCGTGTGGGAAAACGGGGCATCCCAGCTCCAGGCATCGGTGCCGGTCACACGGACGCCCTGGCGAAGCAGGTGGAGCGTCGCCTCCCGGCCGACGCCGCAGCCTTTGTGGATGTAGTCGGGCGACCCATAGGCAGCGGCAGCTGAGGTGTGAACGAGGATGATGTCGAAGGGCTGGATCTTGTGGCCAATGCGTTCCAATTCGGCGTCTATGTCGCCTGGTGTCGCGACATAGCCATCCTCGAAACCGGAAAAATCAAGGCGGACGCCGGGCCGGAAACACCAGTCCAGCGGTACCTCATCGATGGTGATCGCCCGCTCGCCCTTGTTCATCGTCGAGTGGTGATGATAGGGCGCATCCAGATGTGTGCCGTTGTGGGTGGCGATCTCCAGCCGCTCGATGGCCCAGCCTTCCCCGCTAGGAAGATCATCCGGTTTGAGACCTGGGAAGAAGCCGGTGACCTGGCCCGCCGTTTGGGCGTGGGCGAAGTAGTCGACCTTGGGCGTCATGATCTCCGGATCCGAAACGATGTCGGGATCAAGGGCAACGGAAAGATCGATGATGTGCGGCATGGGCAAACTCAATAACCGAGCGGAAAGGTGGCGATGATTGGAAAGAGGATCACCAGGAGGAGAGCTACGACCATCATCCCGGCGAAGGGCGCGGCGCCCCGGAAGATCTCACCCAGCGTGATGGAGTCATCGTCGAGCGTGGATTTGATGACGTAGACGGAAATGCCGAAGGGCGGTGTCAGAAGGCCGATCTCCACGGCGATGACCGTGACGATGCCGAACCAGATCAGATCGATGCCCATCGGCTGAACGACTGGCAGCATCAGGGGCACCAGGATCAACATGATCGAGGCTGAGTCGATGATCATGCCCATGAGGATGACGGCCAGAACGTAGAGGGCGATGAAGCCCCAAAAGCCGATCTCGGCCGTGGCAACGAACGTTCCGAAGCCGGTGGGTACGCCGGAGAACGCCAGCATGCGCGAGTACATCTGCGCGGCGATGATGAGAAAGCAGATCGCGGCCGTGATCAGCCCGGTTTCGACCAATACCCTCCACAGGGCGGCGAGTGAAAGCCGCCGTTTGGCCAGGCCGATGACAAGCGCACCCAAGGCGCCCATCGCCCCGGCTTCGACCGGTGTGAAGAAACCCGCATAGATACCGCCGAGGACCAAGCCGATCAGCAGGACGATTGGAAACGCCTTAGCAATCAGCGCCCCGCCGGACAGGTCTCTGCCACCATCCGGCAGGTCGCGCCCCCAATCGCTCGATGCCAGAAACACCGTCCCAATGCCGAACAGAATGGCCAGGACGATGCCTGGACCGATGCCTGCCAGGAACAGGTCGCCGATCGATTGTTCGGTGAGCAAGCCATACAGGATCAGGAGCAGCGAGGGCGGTATCAGCATGCCGAGAACAGAGGAACCGGCCACGACGCCGGCGGCGAACCGCGCCGGGTAGCCGTGGCGCACCATCTCTGGCACGGCGATCTTGGTGAATACGGCAGCCGAGGCGATGGAGATCCCGGTGATCGCGGCGAAGACAGCGTTCGCCGCAACGGTACCAACACCGAGCCCACCTTTGATGCGCCTGAAGATCGCGGCGGCAACGTCGTAGGCGTCTCGCCCTATGCCGGCTTCCGCGACGATGAACCCCATCAGGACGAACAACGGCACGACGCCGAAGAAGTAGCTTTGGATAACGTCGTTTGCCGCCAGGCCGAGCATCTTAGCCGCGAGCAGCGGTGAGCCCTTGATCGCCCAGAGGCCCACGAAGGAGCAGAAAATCAGCGCGATGGGGACAAACATCCCGCTGAGAACCAGGATGCAGATCCCGGCAAGCGCTAATAGGCCTATCTCGAACGGGGTCACGCCGAGGCCCTGACAAATCGGCGCACAATGCGCGCGGCGAACTGAAAGATCAGGACGACCGATCCAAGCAGGATCATCGCCTTGACCGGCCAGGTCGGCGCCGTGAAGTCGCCGACGGCGCCGACAAAATCAGCCCGCTCCCAAGCGCGCAGGAACAGCGGCCAGGTCGACCAGACAATCGCCCCGATGACGGTGATCGCGATCAGATCATAGAGGGTATCGAGTGCCCTCGACGCCGTGGGCGCGCGTTTGGATAGGACGTTCGCCAGCGCATCCGAGCGGGTCATGCGTCCGGCCTTGAGTGCCTGGGGCGCCTGCAAGAAAACGATCACCACGATCGACAGAGACACCATTTCCGGTACGCCCGATATCGGCCGGCCGAACAGGTTGCGGCCGAAGACGTCGCCGGCAATCAACAACATCAAGGCGAAGATGAGCCCTGTGCCGATGACGTTTAGCCCGATCGTCAGCCGGTCTAGAAGACGCAGGGCCGGATGGTCATCCGACCCCGCGCTGTTGGCCGTGGCCAAGGCCTACTCCTGATCCCAGTTGCGCAGCGGCTGCGCACCCGCGGCCCGCATTTCCTCCATATAAAGGGACAGGATTTCGCTGCCGGGTTTGCCCTGGCCATCGAGGGTTTCGGCCCATTCCTTGGCGGCGTTGTCCATGCCGACGGCCCAGGCCTGGCGCATATCGTCGGAGGCATCGGTAATCGTCGCGCCGGCCTCTCCCATTTTTTGGAAGGCGACCTCAACGGCCGCTTCGAGATCGCCGAGATACCACTGATGGGTTGTCTCAGCGGCATCGGTCAGTGCCTGCTGCACCTCAGCCGGCAGACCGGCCCACCAATCGGCATTTGCACAGACACCGGCGGCAAATTGCGCGCCGAGCCCGGCCCGGGTGATGTGTGGCGCAACCTCAAACAGTTTTCCCGGCAGTGCGGCCGATGCGAAGACGATCACGCCATCAAACACGCCGGTCTTTAGCTCGTTGTAGTAGGTCGTCAGGTTGCCGGAAACGCCAACCGCCCCGGTGCCTTCCAGCCAGTTAAGCGCAGCGCCAGGGGCGCCAATCTTGCGGCCATCCAGGTCGGCAAGGCTTTCAACCGGGAAGTTGGTCATCAGCAGGTAGTCGTCGATGGCTACCGGCGCGCCGATATAGACAACGCCATTGTCCGAGTAGGCCTGCTGCATGCGCGGATCGTTCAGGTGCAGGCTGTTCATCAACTCGCTGACCTGCCGCACGTCGTCTGAAACGAAGGGCGTGTAATAGGTAACGTTTTGAACGGCGAGCTTGGATGGATCGAACAAGGCCTGGCAGGTTCCAAGTTCCGTCAAACCGGCTTCGATGGCTTCCAATTCTTCGCCCACCCCTGCAATGGCACCGCCAAATTGCGGGGTAAATTCGATGCTGTGCTCAGTGCCTTCCAGGTTCGCGTTCACGGCCGGAATGAAAGCCTCCTCGAACATGCGCACCCAGCGGAACACCGGCGGGTGACCGGCGGCGATGGTGGCGGTAAAGCTTTCCGCCTGGGCGCCGGCCGGCAATGCCGCCACAAGTGCGGCCGTCAAAAGAAGTCGTTTCATCTGGTTCCTCCCTCTTCGGATTTTTTGGCTTCGGATTTTTTGGCGATCAGGGCTTCGAATCCGCCCCGAGCGTAGGCGGCCAGATCGGGGATCAGCGCTGTCGGCTCGGCAGGCTCATCATCCACACCGGCTATTCGGTTGGTTCGTTCATCGCCCGATAGCGCGACGACGAGAGCGCCCAGCGCCATCGTATAGGCACGGGCTGCGTCCTTCTGGGTCGCGTCAGGCATGGCGGTAGCAAGTGCCTTCACGAAGCGTCGGGCAGTTTTGTCGTAATGGCGTCGGACAAGCTTGGAGTCGCGGTCGCCCCCCACCGCCAAGCCGGCGAAGATGCGGGCGTATGACTTGCCTCGCCCTTCAGGGCCAAGGGGCGGAGTAAATAGGGCCGCAAAGATACGGTCGACGGCATCGGGCGCGGTCAGATCAACCTCATCGAGCAGCGCGTGCCGCGCCTGGTTGATCATGGCCGACCGTCGGGCAATGACCGCCTCGTAGAGCTTTTCCTTGGTGCCGAAATGATAGTGGAGAAGGCTATGGGACGTGCCGCTGCGTGCCGCGATGCCCTTCATCCCCGCGCCGTCATAGCCACGCTCGGAGAATTCATCCTCGGCCGCATCCAGCAAACGATCCAGCCCGTTTTCTTCGGACACTTGTTGTGCTTGGGCTCCCATAGTCCACTGACTAACAGGTCAGTCAGTATTTGGGCAAGGGCAAATTCTGGTTGAATTTCCTTAGATCACGTGAGGTTAGGTGGTTGCCGGTTGCCCAAAACAAGGCCGGGCGGCTGGGCCGCCCGGCGGTCGTTTTGCTAGCTGCACACCCACTTCATGGTGTGGAAGTTGAACTCGAAGCTTTGCATCGGAACCCAGGTGAAGCCCTGCAGGCATTCGTGGAAGGCCTGTTGGCTGCGCTGGGTCAGCAGGAAGACGGCCACTTGGTCGTCGACGAGCTTGCGCTGCAGCGTTTTGTAGATGTCGTTCTGCCCTTCGACATCGGCCGTGGCGCGCGCTTCGTCGATCATGGCATCGACTTCAGGGTTCTGGACCCATTCCATCGACGACCAGGTTCCGGCGGCCCGGCTGTGGTACTGGGTGAAGAAGTAGCTGTCCGGTGAGGGGTAGGTCGCCCCGTAGAAGACCTGCGTCATGGCCGGTGTCGTATCGACATTGCCAGCAAGTTCCGTCATCCGGTTCCACGGCTCGGGTTTCAGGATGGTGTTGAACCCGATGGTGTCGAGGATCGACTTCATCAGCAGGGCGATTTCTTCTTCGAAGGCCAGCCCGGCGACGTACATCATCTCAACATCGATTGGCCCCTGCCCCGCATACTTGGACTGGGCGACCAGTTCCTGGGCCTTTTCGAGATCGAAGGCCGGCATTTCGACATCGTCGGGATAGGCATCGGCAAAGACCGGCGGCATCGGACCCGACAGCGGTTCACCCGGCAGCAAAACCTCACGGATGGTGTCGTAATCGGTGGCGTAGGCCAGCGCCTTGCGGATGTTCACGTCATCCGTCGGTGGGCGCTGGTTGTTGAGCTTGAAGTAGAAGTTGGTCGCCGTCGGGTACTCGACAATGCGGTAGTTCTCGAGCGCCCCGATGCTTTCGTAGGTCTCCAGCGCCTGGGCGTCGGAAGACATGGACAGCTCGCCCGCGGCGGCCAACGCCTTCACGGTGGCTTCTTCGTTGGTAACCACGAAGCGGACTTCATCGATGGAATCATCGCTCCAGCCCAGGTGATAGCCCTCATAGGCCTTGATGGTCATGGTCGCGCCGCGTTCCCAGCTGTCGAGCATGAACGCGCCGGCGCCGATGGAGTTGTCGGCCACAAAATCCTGGGCCCACGGGTCGTCATCGGTCGCGTTTTCGGAGGCGAGATCGGAATTGACGACAAACAAGATCGGCGTCGTCGTCAGGAACGGCGTATAGACTTCCGAGAGCTGGAACTGAACCGTCCGGTTGTCCAACTCGGTAACCGAGCCTTCGGACAGGACGTTTTCGAACAGGTAGGACGGGCCCTCGTTGATCGCGAGCAGCCGTTCGACCGACCAGACGACATCCTTGGCTTCGACCGGCGAGCCGTCCTGGAACGTCGCGCCTTCCTTGAGCGTAAAGGTCCAGGTCAGCGTGTCGTCGGACACCGTCCAGCTTTCGGCCAGTAGAGGTTGAATTGCCCCGTCGCCGTCCAGCGTGGTCAGCGCCTCATACAGGTTCACGCCGGCCATATATTCCGTGTAGTCGTTGATTTTGGCCGGATCGATGGTGCCAAAGACCTGAACGGCATTGACCGTCACCACGTTTTGGGCAAACGCGACTGAGGCGGTCAGGCCAACGGCCACCCCCGCCATCGCGCCCAAAAGCTGCGTTCTGAGTTTCTGCATTGTCTTCACCCTCCTTGCTGAGTTCTGTCAGGATTGCTGGTTGGATAATTCTTCGATTGGCTTGTAGGCGTGCTCGTAACCGAAGTAGCCGGGGCCGACCAATTCGAGCCCATGATCGCTGCGCCATTTTGGATCGCAGGGCAGGCCGAACACGATGACGCGAAAGCCATAAGCCATCTGTTCGGTCGTGATCGGTTGGCCGGTTTCCAGATCGAGCAGACAAATGAGGTCGGGGGTCAGCGCCAAGGCCTTGCCGGCCTCGTCCTCCGCCACCAGGAATTCGTTCTGAAATTTCAGGGTCAGGCGTTTGCCGCTGAAACCCTCCAGCCCCTCGATGACGGCTTGGCCCCGGGCGAAACCGCCTTCCGTGCGGCGTTCAACATCGGTGACCCGGCCCTCGAACAGCCGCACGCCGTCGAGATCGGCAGCCAGCCTGTCGGCCGGGTTGCGGTTTGCCTGCTGCTCGCCGGTGATGATGCGCCCGATATTGTGGATCAGCGACATGGAGCGGCGCAGGATCGCCCTCTTGGCCTCGGCGCCGGACATCGGGTACAGCGCGATCAGTCCCGCCCCACCCATCTCCACGGTGATGACGCGGGCGAATTTTTCGGTCGAGAGGTTGTCCACCGTATTGAGGATTAGCGAGTTTCCCTTCTCGTCCGACATCGCCATTGGGCAGGCATGGATTCCGAACATGGTCATCGAGACCATCTGCAGTTCGGGGAAAGCACGGCCCATGCCATCGCCATCGACGATGGGCAGGCCGACGGCAGCCGCGACCGCGATGGGGATGGTCGAGTTAAGCCCGCCAGCCTCGATACAGAAGATCGCGTCGGCCTTTCGACCCATGACCTTTTCGAGGGTTTCGAGGGCGTTTTGAGCCTCATCGCCGCGCGGCAGCTTTTCCAGCATGACCGTCGGCGCGCCCATCATGGCCACGGGGACGACCAAGGCGTCATCGGCCAAGGACTCGACATCGATAACCGAGACAGGACCGGCGGCATCGATTGCCTGTTCGGCCATCAGCTTGCCGACATAGGGATCGCCGCCACCGCCGGTTCCCAGGAAGGCCCCGCCAAGGGCAATGGGTTCCATATCGGCGCGGGTGATTTGGGTGATCGGTTCCATCACGCCGCCCTCTCTTCCACGGGTGGCATCGGTCGAAATTCGATGTCGGGATAGCCGAAGGCGGCAGGACCGATGACGGCGAGAGCTTCCGGGCTGCGCAGCAACGCATGGCTCGGTAACCCAAGGACAGCGATCCGCTGGCCGTAGCGAAGCAGTTCTGTGGTGATCGGCAGGCCCGTATCGCTGTCGAGCACGACGATCAAATCGGGGACGCAGACTTCGACCTCGCCGTTGCGGCGGAACACCAGGAACTCGTTTTGCAGATCGATCCGGCCCACTTCGCCGGCGTGGCTGCCAAAGCCTTCGAGGTCGATATGGCCGACGGCGAAGCCGCCCTTCAGATGCCGTTCCAGATCGACGATCTTGCCGGTCATCAGCAGGCGACCGCCTTCATGATCGATGACGGTTTGAACCGGATCGGCGTGCACGGCGTGTGCATGCAGGACCGCTTGGCCGAGGTTGAGGGCCTGGGTGATGGTGTTCGGAATGGCCGCCTTTTTGATAAACGACCCCCGCATCGGCGCCATGGCCAAGCCCGCTGCCGCCCCCATCGTGACGACCACCGACCGGGCGATCCGCTCGAGCCAGACTTCCGTCGGCGTATCGCGGATGACGACGATGGAGCCCTTCTCGTCCGCCATCGCTGATGGGACCGATTGGTGGCCGTAGATCGACCAGGTGCACATCTGCATTTCGGGAAAAGCGCGGCCCATGCCATCGCCATCGACCACCGGAAGGCCAGCCTGGGCGGCGGTTAGCATCGGTTCCATGGAGTTCGCGCCGCCGATCTCGGAGGAGATCAGCGCGTCGACCTTGACGCCCAATTCCTGCTCGACGGCGCGGAGGGCGCGGAGGCATTCCTCGCCTTCCTCGATCTTTTCCACCCCGACGACCGGGGCGCCAATGCCGCCGAGGGAGACGACCAGCGCCTCGTCATCCAGCTCGTCGAGCGGGATGACCGGGATGCGGTGGCCCTTCTTCAGCTCCTCCCGGCAGCGCAGCTTGCCGATGTAGGGATTACCCCCACCGCCGGTGCCGAGAATGGCCGCGCCGATTTCGATGGCGTCGAGATCGTCATCGGTGACCTCACGCAACTTGGCTGTCTGACCGTCAGGCATGCATCGCCCCCACAACCTTGAGGCGGATGCGGGTCGCGTTGCCTGGCAGATAGGCCAGCGGCACATCTTCCTGATCGAGCAACTCGATGCTGTCCGGCCTTGCGCCAGCTGCGATGGCCTTTTGGGTGGCTTCCTCGCGCGCTTCGGTCAGGGCTTCCTCGCGGGACTTGGAGGCCAGCGAAAAGATGCGGTCCACCTCGCCGGAAATCTGGCCGATCGCGGCGCCGACCGCGTTGGCGACCGAGTAATGCTCCGGCCGGATGACCGGCAAGTCGCCGAGCTTGTCGGGGATGAGGATCGATCCGCCCCCGACAGCCAGGATCGGGATCGGCGCCGGTGAAACGCGCATGCGTTCCACCGCGTTGAGGATCATCTCGTCGGTGCGTGCCTTCACCTCATTGAGGCGGTCTTCACCGAGCGCCTTGGCAGGGGCAGCATCGCCAATGTTGGCCAGCCCCAGACCGACGACGACATCCGTTGCCGTCATCGTGCTGCCGCCGAATACCAGAGCTTCTTCTGTGATTCTGAAGCCGACCGATTGCGGGCCAACCTTGAGGGTTTCGCCCTGGCCTTCGATTTTCGTGCCGCCGCCTAGGGCAATCGAGAAAACATCCGGCATGCGAAAGTTTGTGCGCACGCCGCCGACATCGACGGTTGTGCTGGCTGGCCGCGGGAAGCCTTTGACCAGTGCGCCAACGTCGCAGGAGGTGCCGCCGACATCGGCCACGATGGCATCGGCCTCGCCGGACAGGAAGGAGGCACCGCGCATGGAATTGGTCGGCCCGCTGGCAAAGGTCAGCACGGGGTAGGCCTGGACGAAATCCCGGCTCATCAGCGTCCCGTCATTCTGGGTGATGAAGTAGGGGCACGTCAGGCCGACCGCCTCCAGCGCCTTGCTGAAGGCACCCACGGTCCGATGGGACAGGGCCCGCAGCGAGGCATTCATGATGGCGGCGTTTTCACGCTCCAGAATGCCCAGCCGGCCGATCTCACTGGAGATCGTGAAGTCCACATTCGGCAGCCGTTCTTTGAAGCGGGCAACGGCCTGGCGCTCCATCTCGTCATTCACCGGCGAAAAGACAGAGGTGACGGCGACCGTGTCGATGCCCGCCGCGCCAATCTCTGCGGCGATGTCGTCCAGCTCCGCCATGTCTAGGCCGGAGATTTCGCGCCCGTCGAATTCATTGCCGCCCTTGGCCATCCAAGTATGGCCGCCAACGGCCTCCTTGATGTCTTCGGGCCAATCGACCATCGGCGGCAGGCACTGGGCAGCCGGCAGGCAGAGCCGCACGGCCGCCGTGCGGGCGAGATGCCGACGTTCGACCACGGCGTTGGTGAAGTGGGTGGTGCCGATCATGACGCCCGTGACCTGATCCTTGGGCACGCCGGACTGGTCGAGCACCTTGGTCAGGCTCTCCACCACACCGCCCATCACATCCTCGGTCGTGGGCGATTTCACCCCGGCCAGGATTGTGTCTCCTTGCATGACCACGGCATCGGTATTCGTGCCGCCGACGTCGATCCCTATTCGAAACATCACTGCCTCATGTTGCGAGCGCGGTCGTGGTGGCCAACACCGCGGCGCGCTCCTCCTTACTGACCTTGGGTTTGCGCGCCTCTTCCTCCTCCGAGATCACGGGAATCGCAGACAGAAGAGCGCGGGTGTAGGGGTGGTCCGGGTTGTCGAAAATTTCGTCTACCCGACCTTGTTCCACGACCTTGCCGCGCAGCATCACCGCAACGTTGTTGCAGAAATTGCGCATCAGGCTCAGGTCGTGGCTGATGAACACGTAGGTCAGGTCGAACTGCTTTCGCAGCCGGTGCAACAGCTCGATCACCGTCGATTGCACCAGCACATCGAGGGCCGAGGTCGGTTCGTCCAACACCAGAATCCGGGGATTAACCGACAAGGCGCGGGCGATGGCCACCCGTTGCTTTTGACCGCCCGACAGCTCGTGGGGGAACATGCTGGCATAGTCGGCGGGCAGGTCGACCATCTCCAACAGCTCGCGTATGCGCGCGCCGATAGCCCCTTGTTCGTGACCGGTGAATTTGAGGGGCACGGCCAGCTGGTCGGCCACCGTGCGGCGCGGGTTCAGGGAGGAGCCGGGGTTCTGATAGACGATCTGGATGAGCTTGCGGAACGCCTCGGTGCCCGCGATGGATGAGACATCGTGACCTTCGACCTCGATCTTGCCCTTGGTCGCCGGCAGGAGCCCGAGGATCAGCCTGGCAAGCGTCGTCTTTCCCGAACCGCTCTCGCCAGCAATGCCGAAAATATCGCCCGGCTGGATGCTCAACGAGACGTCGTTGACGGCTAAGGCCTGCTGCCGCACCCGGTTGAACAGCCCGCCCCGGGTGACGAATTCCTTGGACACGCCCTGCACGGAGATGGCGGGCGCCGACTGGGGCTTGTCGTTGACGATGTTCTGCACGCCAGCGCCGTAGAGCGGCGGCACGGCATTCATCAGGCGCTTTGTGTAGTCGTGTTCGGGTTTGCCGAAGATTGCGTCACGGGTGCCGGTTTCGACAATCCGCCCCCGCTCCATGACATAGACATCATCTGCCATCTCGCGCACGACGCCCAGATTGTGGGTGATGAGCAGCAGCGACAGGCCCTGTTCGGCCACCAAGCGGTTGAGCAAGGCCAGGATTTCGTCCTGGGTCGTCACGTCGAGTGCGGTGCCCGGCTCGTCCGCGATCAACAGGCGCGGCTCGTTCAACAGGGCCATGCCGATCAGTACGCGCTGGCGCATGCCGCCGGAGAGCATCATCGGATAGCTGTCCATGATGCGGGCGCCTTCGGACAGCTGCACCTTGGCGAGCGTTTCGATGATGTGGGCGCGCCGATCCGCCTTGCTGCGCTTCTGTCCAAGCCGGATATCGGCAAAGCGCACGATGTCGTCCATCTGGCGGCCGACGGTCAGGACCGGGTTGAAGGACAACATCGGGTCCTGCAGCACGATGGAGATGCCGGTGCCTTTCAGCCGGTTGCGCTCCTGCCGGTCGAGCTGGAGCAAGGAACGACCGTCATAGCGGATCACCCCGCCATCGATCTGGCAGGGCGGGATTGGCAAGGTGCCGATGATCGCCCGCATGGTGACGGTCTTGCCGGAGCCGGATTGCCCGATGAGGGATACACGCTGGCCCTGGCCCACTGACAAGGAAACACCATGCAAAATGCGGCGCTGCTGGCCATAGGCGCGCACGCTGATACTGAGATCGTCGACCTCGAGCAGCGCCGATGCGCCGGATGAGTGAGAACCGTTCCTCACAACTCGACATCCAGCATGTCGCGCAGGCCATCGCCCAACAGGTTGAAGCCCAGGATGGCGTACAGGATCGCCAGGCCCGGCATGACCGCCTGCCACCACATTTCGGGCATGTATTCAGAGCCGGTGGCCACCATGGTTCCGAGATCGGGCGTGGGCGGTTGCACCCCAAGACCGAGGAAAGACAGGGCCGCGCCGAACAGGATGACGAAGCCCGCATCCAGCGAGGTTTTGACGGCAATGGCGGAGATGCAGTTGGGCAGCAGCTCGCGGAAGAGGATGTGCAGGTGGGATGCACCGGCCAGCTTGGCGGCCTCAGCGTAATCCTCGTTCATCTGCGCCTTGACGATCCGGTAGATCAAGCGCGTGTGCCACGTCCACCACAGCAGGGTGATGGCGATCATCGCGTTGATCAGATTGGGCGAGAGAACGGCTGTGATCGCCAAGGCCATCGCGAGCGGTGGCAGGGCTAGCATCACATCGGTGAAGCGCATGATCACCGTTTCGACCCAACCGCCGAAATAGCCAGCCAGCAACCCAAGCACGACGCCCAGCGGGATTGCCACCCCGAGCACGCCGACAACGAGGCCCAGTGAGACGCGGTAGCCGAAGATCACGCGGCTGAAGATGTCGCGTCCGACATTGTCGGTGCCCATGGGGTTGTCCCAGGAGGGCGGCGCGTGGCGGTTGCGGAAATCGACGAAGGAGCCGGCACTTTCCGGCGAGGGCGCGATCCAAGGGGCCAGGATGGCGGCGAGGATGACGCTGATAACGATAGCGGCGCCGATCAGCGCGGAGGGGTTCCGCGAAAAGCGGTACCACGCCATCTGGCGCGAAGTCAGGTTGCGCACCTGACTGTCTGGTTGGGCCCAGTCACTCATGCTTGTGCGCTCATTCGCCGGTCTGAGCTCTCAGGCGGTGACGCGGATCGAGCGCGCCCAATAGGATGTCAATCACCAGGTTCGCCACGACGAAGAAGACGCCCGACACCAGCACCACGCCGATGACGGCATTCAGATCCTTTTGCAGGATTGTGCGTACCCCGTAGCTGGCGATGCCGGGCCAGGAAAAGACGAATTCGACGATGAAGGCATTGGCGATCAGGGACGCGAATTCCAGGCCAAGGATGGTCAGCGGGGCGACGGACGCGACGCGCAGCATGTAGCGGAAGGTGACGACCCATTCAGGGATGCCATAAGCGCGGGCCGCTTCGATGAAATCGCGCGAGGCGACCTCGATCATCGCCGCCCGGGTGATGCGCATGACTTGTCCGATGCCAGCGGCAGCCAGCGCGATGGAGGGTAGGAACAAATGGCGCAAGGCATCCCCCACCACATCCCACCGGCCCGCCAGCGTGCCATCCACCAGCAGAAGGCCGGTCAGATCGGCTGAGAAATCAATCCCCTGATCGAGCCGGCCCGTGACCGGGAAGAAGCCCAGATAGTGTGCCGCGGTCAGCTGCAGGATGATGGCCAGCACGAATCCAGGTGTGACGACGCCGATCAACGAGATGACGCGGGTAACGTTGTCGATCCAGGTGTTGCGATAGACCGCCGCCAAGACGCCGAGCGGGATGGAGATGAGAATCTGGATAATGACCGTGAACAGGACCAGCTCGAAGGTCGCTGGCAGCGCCGCCAGAATATCGTCCAGCACCGGCCGCGAGGTCAGCAAGGATTTGCCCAGATCCCCCTGCACGAGGCCGGTCAGATAGGTCCAAAGCTGCACCAGGAACGGATCGTCGAGACCCATTTCGCCCCGCAGTTCTGCAACCTGCTCAGCCGTCGCAAGAGGTCCCAGGGCGATGCGCGCAGGGTCGCCAGGCACGATCCGCGCGATGACGAAGATCAGGATCGAAAGTCCGAACAGAACGAACAGAAGCGAAGCCGCTCGTTTGAGCAAATAGGGCAGCAAGTAAGACACCTCCTGCCCCTATGTTGACCCCCGCTTGGGGCCTGCTCACGGGAAAATCCGTCGAGGAACCGTCAAAAAGGTCTAGTATTCAGCAATAATCTCGTTTTCACTCATAAATTCAATAAGTTCACCACGTCTATTTACTCCCGCCTGGCGGTACAGATTCGTCAAATGGTACTTCACCGTGGCCTCAGTGATGCCCAATGAACGCGCAATCTGCTTATTCGTTGCGCCGGATTGCAGCGCAGACATGACTCGGAACTGTCGATGGCCCGCGGCGACCGACCGCAAGGCGGGGGGAATCGTGTAGCTTTGATCGACGGCTTTCAGCACCCGGCTGGTCATCCGCGCCAGCTGTTTGTGCCCCCTGGCGAACTTGCCCGACGACAGGCGCGGGCCGACGCCTGAAAAGACCTCGCGGTGCTCAAGGAACGGCGCCATGTGCCCCTCCTCCACCGCAAGCCACAGTGCCTGTTCCAAATGGCGACGGCGTTGCGCCCCGCTGGCCTGTTTGCTGGCATTCAGCGCGTCGACGATGGCGCCGCGCGGCCCGGCCATCTCGGCGGATTGAGGTTCGACTTCCTCCAACACCATGCGCAGTTCCTGTTCGATGACCCGGCCGATGGCGCTTTGCACGGCACCTCCAGAAAGCATGGCCAGACTGCGTTCCGCCTCCCGCAAGCGCCAGTCCAGGCGATCGACCAAGATGCCGACCAGTTCCAAGGCGACCGAATGCCCGCCATGCCGGCGCGCGTAATCGAGATGAAATTGATCGAGCTCTGCCTTGGCAGCCGCCCGCCCCTTCAAAAAGAAGGTGCTCATGACCGAGATCCGGCCCAATTGGACGAACAGCTCGGCCCAGCTATCCCCCGACACCAGGCTAGCGCGCAAGGAAGACGCCCACTCCGGAATACGTTCTAGCCGGCCCGTCTCGTAGTCGAGCGCCAGCCGGACGATTTCGATGATGTCCCGTTCATTCGCGTACAGCTGACCGGAGACTTGCAGGCAACGCTCGGCTGCCGCCAAACCGCGCCGGGCCGCCCGCAGGCGTCCTTCGGCAATGGCGAGGTCGGCGAGATGGACATGGATGAAATGTTCCAGATAGTCGTGGCGCGCTTCGCGATAGCAGGCAATTGCCCGCTGACCGGTCGTGCGCGCCTCACCCAGCCTTCCGAAGCGCACATGCATCACGAGCATCGCGTTGTAGTAGAGGCCCTCCAGAAGCGGATCGTTCAAGGGCAGCTGACGTTCAAGCCCGATCCAGCCCTGCAGTTTTTCATCGCTGACATGGTCCCCGAGATGGATGGCGACCAACAGGTCGTAGACGTCGAAACGGGCCGTCTTCTCGAACCGCAGATCCGTTGCGTCGAGATGGGCCTTGGCGCGACCGGCCCGGCCCTGTTTGACCAGATAGAACACAAGCGCCCCGAGGATGGATTCATGGTCCTTCCAAAGTTCGTCCGGCATCGCATCGAGCACGCGGCCAAGGCTGGGATAGCCATGGTGAAAGGCATAGAGCGCACCTCCGGCGCCATTGAATTGGTCGATGGCATGCTGGGTTGATCCAGCGGAAAAGGCGGCACAGATGCCGCCAGCTTCAGGATCAGCATAGGAAGATTTGTCCGGCATACATCCATCGTGTCCGCAGATATGCTCGCTCGCAACCCCGATCGAGTTTCGAAGGAATGGGTGTTCCGAAAGTTGGGTCAAAAACGGAAGGAGTCTATGTCGGCTGCGTGACGGAAACGGTTATTGGAAAAACGGGCCAGATGACGGCATTTAATCCTGTCGTATTCTAAGCAATACACGTTAAACGATTATTTTTTGCATATTATTGCCAACCTAGAGTTGAAGATATATAGTCCAGCCTGAATTGATATTGATTTCATAGTTAACGGGCCGGCGGTCGGAATACCAACGAGTGTATTTCGCGCCCACGCCAATTCTGTTGTTTTTGTTGTTGTTGTTTTGGAGATATCAATGTCTCAATTTGATGGCTTCTTGATGCGCGACACTTTGCAGGATACCGGTGTTGTTCCATCTCCAGGCTATCCCTACCACTCGCCGGATTTGATAGGTCATGCCCAAGTGGCAAACCCAACGACGTTTTTTAAGAACAACTACAACACTGACCCCAATCAGCCTGTTCAAACCGGGTCTAAACTGAATTACTTCTACGTTCGAGCGAAGAATCTGGCACCCCAAACACTTACCGGTTACTACGTCACCGTTTACCGTGCCAACGCGTCACTGTTTATGCGGCCGTCGATTTGGAAGAACAACAAGCTGCAAACCCATGACGGCCAGGCATACGTGTCGCTGGGTAACACGCCCAGCGGCCAGGTTGTCGTTGGCGACAAACCATTTTTCCTGGACGGGATTGCCAGCAGCAATTTCTGCATGATCGGCATCGTCTCCAATAGCCAGAACCCGACCATTCCTTCTGACTTTGCTACGTATGCGGACTACATCAGCTGGGTGCGCACCAACCAGAATGTCTGCGGCCGCAATCTGCGCATTCTACACAGCTACCCCAACCGCAATTACGAACAGCTCGATGAGTTTTCGAATCCCCAAGCTGAAGCGGTCCCAACGCTGTTTCAAACCACCATTCATGGCTCGCTGCCGGCTAACTCGAAATTCGGCCTCACCTGTGCGCCGCTGAACCTCAACACAAATTGGAACGTCAATGACGGCACTGTGCGCACAGCATCCGCCATGACTCCTGCCCAATTCAACGGCAACGTCACGACATGGGCGACCCTGCCAAGCGGATCTTGGCCCAACGGGGTCTGGATCGAAACGACGGTCTATGTCGGCGAGGGCGCCAATTCGCCAGCGGCGATGTTTGCCGAAACCGAATGGTGCGACCTTGGCGGTGTGGCCCCTGAAAGCCTGGACGCCAATCGGCCGCACCTGGTCAGACTTGGCAACTGCGCCACATTGTTCACGACCCAAAGCTAGGGGGCGCGGCCATGGCGACGGCACCCAGCTACACCGCCCTGCAAGTCGACGAACAGGGCGCGGCCCAGATTTCAGGCGATCTTGGGCTCGCGCTGAACAAAGGCGCTTTCTCGATTTCGGCCTGGATTCAGTATGACGGCTATTCTTCCAACGCCATTATCCTGCAGCGCGCCGGCGAAGTCCTGTTCAGGACGATGGATAACGGCTTCTTTTTCCAGATCGAGGGCCTTGCCCCCCTCGCCTGGCAAAGCAAGACCGATCTCGGTGATGACTGGATCAATGTCTGCCTGACGTTTGATCAAGGCATGGCGCGCCTGTTCGTCAATGGCGACTTTCAACAGCTCGCTTCAGTCGGCAACGGCACAACGGCGACCGGCAACCCGCTAGTGATTGGGACCGGCCTTCAGGGTTTGCTGAAAAACGTCGTCATCTATAACCAGGCGCTGTCGCCGTCCCAGGCGATGGACCAGCAGTTTCGCGGCGTGGACACCTCGCTGATCGCCGCCAATTTCGATTTCACCAAGAACCCGCCAGTCGATTCAGGTCCCAAGAAGCTGCCGATATCGCTCACGACCGGGGCCAAGTCGGTGCGCGTCACGCCCTGCCTGAAGCTTGAGGCGGGCGGTTATGCCTATCCGATGCATGACGAAGCGATCAATCCAGGCGGACACCACACCGATCCCTACACCGTGCAGGCTTGGGTCTTCCTGCGGCGCGGCCTGCCGGTACAGATGGTTCTCGCCAACAGCGATCTGGATTCCGATACCGGCATGTCCCTGCAGATCGTACAAGGCGCTACGGCGGGCGATTACTTCCTTGTTTCCAAACGTGGGTCGGATCAGAGCGGGGACTCGCTAACCTCCACCACCAAGATCCCGCTGACAGCCTGGACAAATGTCGCCACGACGTTCGACGGAACAACCCTAAAGGTCTACGTCAATGGGGTCGAAGCCGGCAGCAAGGCATCGGGCCCGATACCGATTTCCCGAGACTACGGCCAGGTGGTCATCGGCGCGACCTTCAGCGAGACAGTAACTGGCGGCATCGACACACTGCGCGGCTGCGTTTCTCATGTCGATGTCTGGAACGTCGCGCTGACCGCTACCCAGATCGCCCAATATCAATCCGAACATCCCGATGCAGATGTCACTGGCCTGGTCGGAAACTTCAATCTGACGGCGACGCCCATGCTAGACAGCGCGAACGGCCATCCGGTCGGATTGGCCGGCATCGCGCACATCTACCAGCACGTCGAAGGCTCACTATCAGCGGAACCCCGCGAAAGCCGCATGCGCGCGGCGCTCGAATCCAGCGTCAGCGATGAAAAGCTGGCTGAATGGCGAGAGTCGGCCGACTTGAACGCGCTGTTGGGCAACGCGGCGGACACGATTGGCCAATCGCGAGAGGCGGATGTCGCGCTGTTCGACGATGATGACTCGAAAGCGAAAATCCACCAAGCCTACGACGATATCGAACGGCGCCTGCGCTTGGGTGCCTGTTCGGAAATGCCGCTGATTTTTACTCGCCATGAGGAATGCGGGCGGCGATACCTTGTCGGCCACGACCGAGACGGCAGCTTTGTGGCTTATGAAGAGGATGCCGCCGTTATCAGCGACTGCACCCTTTGGGAAATTCAGCTCGTCTTCGTCGTTATCGCCGGCGCGCTCGACGCCATCGCCGGTCTTCGGGCCCAACTGACTTCGGAATCCCGGGTCATTTTCAAGCGAATTCTGCGTAGCCCAGCCGTAACGGCGCTGCTGGCCAAGGGTCCGAAGATGACAGCCGCCGGCATCTTTACGCTGATGGGCGCCATGGTCGTTTCGGGATATTTCAAGTCCCTGCTGTGGGCCATTCTGGATGTTGGCATCTGGACCATCATTCGGGTGATTGCGCGTGCTACCCTCAAATTTCTTGGCATCGGCGCAGCGGACGTCATCGCCTCGTTGATCCAAACGGTCGTGACTTTCGGCATAACCTGGTCCCAGAAACCCGCCAGCTGTAGCCCGATACCGGCAACGACATTGGCCAACATCAAATTCAACCACGACCCCACGGGCGCAACAGTCGACGCGCTGAGCATTCGGCAAAACGCTACGCAGGTCGTCGACCCGCCCGAATGGCGGCACGGTTACACCGATGCCAAGCAATCGCCGGCTGCCTACGCCATTAACCGGGTAAAAGGTAAGACAGTCACCGTTCAAGCCGAATTCACGATCAATACGAACGATGCAACGGCACTGCAAATCCAAGCCACGGGCGGCGGTATTCTGGGGGCCATCGCTCCGGTTACCGTCAATTTCAAGAACGGGCGGTCAACGCCGCAATACGTGACCCTGCAACTGCCCCACCATCAGTTGGACAAGGGGGGCGTCCAAGCCGTTGACGCGCAATGGACCTGGCAGTTCAAGGTAGGTAGCGGTGCCTGGACGCAATTCGCCGTCAGTAATCATCGCATTTTCACGGTGCTTGAGATTCCCACGAAACCCTGGATCCAAGCCGCCGACCCGCGCAGGTCACAACTGCCCTGGGTGGACGCACTTGAATATTCCTGCGCCTGGGCGGCAGGAAAGACCACGTCCGGGGACGTGTTGAAGGCCGTGACGGAGAAGGTGAACGGCGCCATCGGCTTGAAATACGACACAAAGCACGGGGCGTCCGTCTACACGGGCGCGCAGCCTGGCCGCTCGGACGACGTATTCTATTTGACGTCATTCTTGGCAATGCTAGGCGGCGGCACCGGCAAGGGCAAAGTGGTGAACTGCACCGATTGCGCCACCATCGTGACCAGTTTTGCCAACCTCGCGGGCACCAATGTGCAAGCGTCGGTCATGCGGAAGCCCAGCGGTGGCGGTTTCGACTGCAACAAGATTCAAGCCATCGGGTATGCCACCTGGGCCTATCCGTTCGGCGTAACCAGCGGGCATTTTTCCTATCACGAGGTGGCCTGGCTCGGCGCTTCCGCCTCCAGAGACGCTATCTATGATGCCTGCCTTAAGTTCGACAGCAGCAACGATCCATGGAACTGGGGAGGCAGTGCGACCCACACCCCGGTCCTTCCGACAAACTACCAATTCACGGCCCAACCGCTGCCCACGACGTTGCCGATCCCAACGCCGTTCACGCAGCAAACCTATCGAGAGCGGCTTGCAACCAACACTGCCGGTGGCATTTCAAGCTGCGCCCCGGTTGGGCAATGGCCATACACACAAAGCGGCCGGCGGGCCGTCGTATAGGGAGGTGTCATGATGGTTGGTGATGCCGAACATCGCGCGCAGGTTAAGCAAACTTATGGGTTCGAGACCTGGCCCCGCCCCGAGATCAGGCCGGCACGGCCATTACCATTGCTGCCCACAACCGGCATGCCGCTGCCATTTCTCGATAGAGAGGCAGTGGCAAACGGCTACATCGATTCCTACGGCGGCAGCGATGGGATCCTGGTGACCGTTTGGGTGCACCAATTCGCCTCGCCGGCCGACGCACAAGAAGCGCTCATCGACTATCTGATGCGCAGCATGTCAGCCCGGCTTCCGTTTGGCAGCGAACGGGATTTGGATCTGGGCGACATCTCAATTGCCGGCCACACGGAGGAGCATTTCTCGCTTGTGTTCGTGCGTAACGAGATGTTCGTGCGCATTCACAGCGGTGGCGATCAAGACTACGCCGTTCTCGAATTCGCCCGCATTGTCGATGAGATCATGCGATAGGGGGTCTTCTGACGATGTGCCCCATCAAATCACGCGATCATTTCCCCCATCGACCGGAATTTGCGCTCCTGTCGTGACCCGCAAGGTTCCGTTCACGCAAGCTAGGGCGGCGTTGGCGACGTCATGAGATGTGATCTCTGCCTTGAGCAGGTTGCGCTGCTTGTACTCCTCGACGGTCATCTGATACCGGTCCGCCGACTTCTGGAGCGCCTCAGGCGTCCAAACGCCGGTGTCGAACACGGCATCGGGGTGCAGGGCGTTCACCGTGATGCCCTCGGGGGCCAGTTCCAGCGCCAAGACCCGCATCAGCTGGGTCATGCCGGCCTTGGCAACGGAATAGGCCGCCGCCCCCTGCCCCGGGGCGGTTACGTTGCGCGAGGCGACGAACAGGATCGAGGGATCGAACCCATGTTTCATAACAGGGATCGCGGCGCGGGCCAGGCGCATATGAGACTCCAAGTTGAGTGACATGGACCGCTGCCAGGTCTCCTCGCTCATCTGTTCGACATATTCGCCCGATGGGAAGAAGCCGGCGTTGGACACCAGGATGTCCAGGCCGCCATAGGCTTGTACCAAGGCGTTGATGGCGGCCTTGACCGCTTCGTCATCGCTGACATCGACGACGCGCCCTTGAAGGCCCGCCCCTGACAGAATGTCCGTCACGTCCGGGTTGATGTCGAGCCCCATCACCACGGCGCCGCGTTCATGCAGGCGTTGGGCGACCGCCAGGCCGATACCCGAGGCAGCGCCGGTAACCAGAGCAATTTTGCCTGTAAGTTCAGGACCTTTGGGCTGTTTCTTCAGTTTGGCCTGTTCCAGCTCCCAATATTCCAGATCGCGCAAGTCCGCCTCGGACAGTCCCTGCCAGCCACCCGATTGATCGGCATAAAGCAGCACTTGCGCCGTCGTGCGTGCCACGTCCGCCGAGATCGTCGCCCGTTTGAGATTGGGGCCAAAGCTGCGGATGTCACCGTCGGAGAAGACGGCCCAATGCGGGTGTAGCGGCAACCGCTCGAGCGTGTCGTCGCCCGCCCGGTCGAAATACCCCTGGTAGTCGCTGGCAAATGCCTTCAGCCCCTCAGCGACGTCCGGACCGAGCGTCGCCGGGAAGGGCTTATTGTGAATGACGTGTTCCGGGGTGACGGTCCCGTTCTTTGCATGAGCGACAAGCCGGTCAACCGTCTCACCCGCAACCGAGCAGGACGGGCGTGAGATAACCGGCCCTCCCGCCAACTCGCCGACAGCCTGGCGCAACTGGGCAAGCTCGACCGGTGGCCGCTGCACCGGTGTGCCGGCTTGCGCTGGGCCAAACCGATCGATCAGATACCGCTCGGCCTTGTCGACGAACTCGATATGGCGCGTATAGGCCTCCTCGGCGTCATCCGAGAAGGTGAACAGCCCATGATGTTCCAGAACCAGGCCGGTACAATTGTCAAAACCACCTTTGTCGCGAAATTCCTTGATCTGCTTGGCCAAATCGAAACCGGGTTTCACATAGGGCAAGACCGCAAGCGTTTCGCCAAACAGCTCGGCCCAAATACCCGACCCGAACTGACCATTAGACAAGGTCAGGATGGCATCCGCGTGGGAATGATCGACAAACCGATGGGGGATGACGGCGTGGACGATCGCCTCAATCGAAGCATTCGCTGCCGTCGGATCGAACTGCGTGCGCTTCACTTCCCGCACCATATCCGGGTCACTCAGCCGATCGAGATCGGCGAGACGCAACAGCGGCTCCAGGGCCAGCGCGGTAAAACCCTCGGTCCACATCTTGGCCAGATCGAACCCCGATGCCTTCACATGGAGGGCCGGAATGTCGGCGCCAAAGACATCGCGATAGGTGGCTTTGACCGATGTGTTTCCGCCGCCATGCAGGACCAATGCCGGGTCGAGCCCGATCAGTTGAGAGGTATAGGCGCGGAGTTCGAGGTCGTCTTTCGGCGCCTCGGCGCTATTCCAACGATTCAGCATGGGGGTCACTTTGCTTGTCGGTTGAGGGCACGGTTTTTTTGTTATAGCTCGCGCACTTACGATAGGAACGGCATCGCTGAAAAATCTTGCAGGAAACCACGCAACTTTTTGGACTAATCGCTCACAAGGCCGCTTGGGCAAGCGCGAACAAGCCAGCAAGTGCCTATCATTGCGCCGAGACATTGTGTGATTGAACGGTCAAACCGATATCGGCTGGCGGGTCCTTCGCAGGAGATCGGCACCTTGTACAACCGGTCATAGATCAATGCGGGCGCCATCCGTGCCCAAAGCTAGCCGCTGTGCCCAAGTCTCACCCACCGCCGCGATCCAATCCCTGTCTTCCATCAACCGCAAGTCATCGGGCACAAAATGGTTCAGCACCAGATGCTTGACGTCCGCGTCGCTAGCGACCCGATCGACATCCCGCCCTGCGCCTGCGCAGGGCGCAGGGCGCACATCATCCAGTCAATCGGCCAAGATTTCCTCTAGTTCGGCGCAAGGCGTTCTGGCCGCTGGATCGTCGAACAGATTTATTCGTTCATGTGGGTCGCTGAGGACGTCGTAGAGTCGTTTCCAATCGAGGTTGGAATCGTCGTGGTCGGTGCGGCACCGTTGCACGACAACCAGGCAAGGTGGAAGCGCTCCGTGGGGCAGATGTCTTGTACGGCCACCGATAACGCAGATAGGGAAAGCACGTTGATGGGTGGCGCCCTGCTTGTCGTAAACGGCATCGTCCAAGGGGTTGGCTTCAGACCGTATGTCTACCGCCTCGCAACACAAAGAGGCCTTTCCGGTTGGGTCAAGAACAGCGCCAGCGGCGTTGAGATCGCGATCGCCCCCGGCGCCGAGGCGGAGAGTTTTCGCGAACTCCTTGAGAAAGAGCCGCCGCCGCTTGCGAAAATACTATCGGTGACAATCCAACCGTTGGGGGAGGTGCTTCCCTTCCCCTTTGAGATAAGGTCCAGCACGCCGGGACTGGTAACCACCGGCGTGGCGCCCGATGCCGCGCTTTGTCCTGATTGCGCGGCCGAGATGGACGATCCCGCCGACAGGCGCTTTGCTCACGCGTTTCTCAACTGTACATCCTGCGGCCCGCGATTTTCCATCACACGCCAAATTCCCTACGACCGAACAAACACATCGATGGGTGTTTTTGCGATGTGTGCCGATTGCGCCGACGAATTCGATGACGTCACCGACCGGCGATTTCACGCACAACCGACGTCCTGTCCCGCGTGCGGACCGAAAGCTTGGTTCGAAGACCGGAAAAAACGGCATGGCGGCAACGCAATGGCGCTGGCTATCAGCCTCATCCGCGATGGCGGCATCCTGGCGTTGCGGGGGATTGGCGGATTTCACCTGGCATGTCTTGCCTGTGACGAACGCGCGGTTGCAACGTTGCGCGAGCGTAAACACAGGCCGACCAAGCCCTTCGCGACGATGGTGCGCGATCTGCGCACCGCGCGCCGCTACGCAGACATTTCGACCGCAGCGGCAGGAGAGCTGGAATCACCAACGGCGCCGATCGTTCTGGCCCCCCTGCTAGAGAACACAAACCTGGCCCCGTCAGTCCTTTGCGGGTTGGATCGGCTAGGGCTGATGCTGCCCTATTCGCCGCTGCACCGCCTCTTGCTTGCTGAATTCGACGAGCCCCTCGTGATGACGAGCGGGAACGTTGGCGGCGCACCGCAAATCACCGGCAACGATGAGGCCAGGGGTAAACTCGGGGAGATTGCTGACGGATTTGTCTTTCACAACCGGGAAATTGTGAACCGCGTCGATGATTCCGTCGTCCGGCTCGCGCGCACCGGCCCGCAAGCGCTGCGCCGCTCACGCGGCTTGGCACCGACCATTCTCCCGATACCAACAGGGTTCGAGGGGCATCCGGATGCAATCGCGTTCGGCGCCGATCTGAAAAACACCTTTGCGCTCGCGTGTAAGGGGCAGGCCATCCTGTCACAACATATCGGGGATCTCAGTGATTTCGAAACCGCTCAGAGCCTGATCACCAATGTCGATCTTTTGACAGGGCTGTTTGACTGCAAGCCTGACATTGTCGTGTGCGATCAGCACCCGGACTATAGATCGACGAAACTCGCCGAAGCCTATGCCCGTGAGCGGCACCTGCCCGTCCTCAAGATCCAACACCACCATGCGCATGCTGCGGCAGCCATGGCGGAACACGGCCTATCCCGAGAAGCCGGCGTACTCGCCCTCGTGCAGGACGGGCTTGGGATGGGCGATGACGGGGGCCTTTGGGGCGCGGAAATGCTCCAGGCCACCTATGGCAGCGCGATCAGGCTTGCAACGCTCTTGCCCGCGCCGCTGCCCGGCGGAGACGCCGCAGCCTACGAGCCCTGGCGCAATCTAGTGGCCAGACTGCATCAGACTTTTGGCTCCATCGAGGACTGGCCGATCTACTTTAAGGACCTTCTCAAGCGGCATCCGGCGGGCCCGCTCGTTGCGGCGATATCGGCCGGGATAAACGCGCCCAAGGCATCCAGCGCCGGCCGACTGTTCGATGCGGTTGCCTCCGCGTTGAAACTGGCGCCGGCTCGCCAGTCCTACGAAGCTGAAGCCGCCATGCGGCTTGAGATGGCGGCAAGAAGATGGATTGACCGGCATGGACCGCCGGCTCCTTTCAACGTTGCCCCGACCTTACAGGAGATCGCTGGCGGTCAGATGATAATTGTCGATCCAAGCTCCATCTGGCGTGTCTTGGCCACCGATATGGAGGCGAACGGCGCGGACTGTTCGGCCGCACGGTTTCATGTCAGTTGGGCCAAGGTCTGGGCCCACATCGCCGGGGAACAGACGAACGATAATTCAATTGTTCTGAGTGGAGGCACGTTTCAGAACCAGTTACTTGCCGAGATGACCGCCCGCGAACTGGAGGGCAAAGGCAAGACCGTGTTAGAACACCGCGATATCCCAGCGAATGATGGCGGGATCGCGCTTGGGCAGTTGATGGTGGGGCTTGCACGTCACCAAGGGGGCACGGGAGACGAATAGATGTGTTTGGGCATTCCTGGCGTGGTTCAGGAGATTGTCGATCACCAGGCGTATCTTGCCGTCGTGGACGTCTCCGGCGTCCGTCGTAAGGTCAATGTCGCCTGTGTCACCTCCGCAGATGAGCTGGATGATCTGGTCGGCAAATGGGTGCTGGTCCATGTTGGATTCGCCATGAGCATCGTCGACGAAACCGAAGCCCGAAAGACTCTCGAGGTCTTGGAAGAGCTGGGTGACATGCAGGATGAGTTGATGGCCATGCGCGAAAGCGCGTCGGCTTGAGAGCCCACCGATGAAATTCGCCGACGAGTTTCGTGACCCGGAAAAGGCCAAGGCCGTTCTCGCGGCCATTGAGCAAACCCTCGTCCGGTGTCCGATGCCGGCGGGCCGACCGCTGCACATCATGGAGGTGTGCGGGGGCCATACTCACTCAATCTTCCGCTATGGCTTGCAGAAGATGGTCCCCCCTGAGATCGAGTTCGTCCACGGACCGGGCTGCCCGGTCTGTGTTCTTCCCATGGGGCGGGTCGATGATTGCGTGACCATCGCCGAGACCGATAGGGTCATCTTCACGACGTTCGGCGACGCGATGCGCGTCCCTGGCTCGAAAAAGAGCCTGATGCAGGCCAAGACCGATGGCGCGGATGTCCGCATGGTCTACTCGCCGCTGGATGCCTTGGCGCTGGCCCAAAAACACCCCGACCGGGAAGTGGTCTTCTTCGCGCTCGGTTTCGAGACGACGATGCCGTCGACGGCCATGACGATCCTGGAGGCCGAACGCCTAGGGGTCAGAAACTTTTCGATCATATGCCAGCATATTACGATCATCCCGACATTGCGCGCCCTGCTGGCCGAACCTGACATCAAGATCGACGGCTTCATTGGCCCAGGTCACGTCAGCATGGTGATCGGCAACCGTGGCTACGATTTCATTGCGACTGACTATGCCAAACCCTTTGTGGTCGCGGGATTTGAGCCCTTGGACCTTCTACAGTCACTTCTCATGGTTCTGCGGCAACTCGCTGACGGCCGAGCGGAGGTGGAAAATCAATACGCCCGGATCGTGCCGGAGGATGGCAATCCCAAAGCCCTACAGGCGATGGCGCAGGTCTATGAAGATCGCGAGAGTTGCGACTGGCGCGGGTTGGGTGCCATCGAGGCCTCCGGCGTGCGAATCCGTCCGGCCTACCGCCGGTATGACGCCGAGCTGAAATTCGCCTTGGTCCAGGCCGACGTGCCCGATCCTGACATATGCCAATGCGGTGATGTGGTGCGGGGGTTGATCAAGCCTGTCGAGTGCGCAGCCTATGGCAAGCAATGCACGCCGCAGACACCGCTGGGAGCATTGATGGTTTCATCCGAAGGCGCCTGTGCGGCCTACTACCAATATGGCGCGACCGGCCTGGATGATCCACGCACCAAGCTTGCAAGTTGACGGCACCTCACGCACGTCGCCCAAGATCGGGCAAAGTTCGCGGTGATACGGTGACGCTGGCGCATGGCGCCGGCGGTCGATCGATGCAGGAGCTGATCGACGACGTCTTTCTATCGGCCTTTGGCACGCAGACACTTGCTTCCATCACCGATAGTGCACGCGTTCCGATCGATGGCCCTGCCGATCTTGCGTTCACGTCAGACAGTTTCGTCGTCGATCCGATCTTTTTTCCGGGTGGCGATATCGGAAAGCTGGCCGTCTGCGGCACCGTCAACGATCTAGCCGTCTCTGGGGCGTCGCCGCTGGCCCTGTCCTTCTCCGTCATCATCGAAGAAGGAACGGCCATCGCCGACCTGCGCCGCATCGCCGAAAGCGCGAGAGACGCGGCGGAACAGGCTGGCGTTCAGATCGTCACAGGGGATACGAAGGTGGTGAACCGGGGCGCGGCAGACGGCGTGTTCGTCAATACGGCCGGGCTTGGCCAAATGGTCTCGACCCGAGATCTGGCGCCCGCTGCCATACGCCCAGGCGACAGAATTGTCGTTTCCAACTCCATCGGCGATCACGGGGCGGCGATCATGGTTGCCCGTGGTGATCTGGGTCTTGAAACCGATCTGATCAGCGATTGCCGCCCGTTGAACGCACCGTGCTTACTTTTGGCCAACAAGTTCGACGGCTTGCGAGTAATGCGGGACGCTACACGGGGCGGTGTCGCCGCTGTTTTGAACGAGTTCGCCCAGGTATCAGGCACGGCGGCGGTTATTGACGAAGGCTTGCTCCCCTTGAAAGCAGAAGTGCGCGGCGTTTCCGAACTGCTGGGCCTCGATCCGCTGTTTCTCGCCAACGAGGGATTGTTCGTTGCCATCATCGCCCCTGAACAGGCGACGGAAGCCGTGTCAGCCCTCAAGCAGCAATCCGGGTGTGAACTGGCGGAGATCATTGGCGAGATTCGGGTCGAACCCGGTGGCACCTTGATCATGAATGCGCTGCTCGGCGGCCAACGCTTGGTTGACATGCCAGACGGCGAACAGCTTCCCAGGATTTGCTGATGGACGATCGCTCGAGATCTCGAAAGCTGTGTTCACCCAATTGACTCAGTGGTGAAGGATCTTCGCCAAAAACCGCTGCGCGCGTTCACTTCTGGTGTCGGAAAAGAAGCTCTCGGTCGGGCAATCCTCGATGATCTCGCCCAGATCCATGAAAATCACCCGATCGGCGACCTTCCTGGCAAACCCCATTTCATGGGTCACGCACACCATTGTCATGCCCTCGCGCGCCAACTCGACCATGACATCGAGGACTTCGTTGATCATTTCCGGATCCAGGGCCGATGTCGGCTCATCGAACATCAAGGCCATTGGGTCCATGGCAAGAGCCCGCGCGATTGCGACGCGTTGTTGTTGACCTCCTGAGAGGTGGGTCGGGTATTTGGGCGCCTGATCGGCCAAGCCAACACGCGCGAGCAGCGATCGCGCCTTTTCCTCCGCCTGAGCCGTGTCACGGCCGAGAACCTTGCGTTGCGCCAGCATGAGATTCTGCAAAATCGTGAGGTGCGGAAACAGTTCGAAATTCTGAAAGACCATTCCGACCTGCGCGCGCAACTTGTCCAAGTTCGTCGCCTTGTCACCGACGCTCATCTCGCCAACGGTGATCGAGCCTGAATTGAATGGCTCTAGCCCGTTGATGCATTTTATCAACGTCGATTTGCCGGACCCCGACGGCCCGCACACGACCACGACTTCACCAGGATCGACGCGTATCGAGCAGTTTTTGAGGACCTGAAACGTGTCATAGAATTTCGACACGTCCTTTAGTTCGATCATGGATGTCTTCCGCAAGTTGTTCCGGCCGTTTCGCACCAATCGCGCTTCCCGGATGCCTGCTGGTCAGTCCCGCTGTGTTGTATCGCCGGGCTCTTGCCTGGATCAATCCATGCACACACCGAGCCACCCACACATCGAGACCGACGCGCCACCCACGCCGCCATAGTCGGCCATGCGGCACTTACCGATTCTGCCGCATCAGAACGCTCAAGATTTGGGCAGGTTACCGGGTCTGACAATCGTATACAATGGGTATACAAATTGTACCGGGGCGGTATGATCTTTGCTTAATGGTCGGGGTGAACGCACGGGTTTGGCGGTCGATTTTCGATATCAGCCCGGGCGTTTTGGAGATCGTGGGTTTGAACGGTCGTCGTGAGACGACGGGGCGAACCGAGGGTTTTTTGGAAATTTGAAAGGGAGATCATCATGCGAAAACTGTTCAGGCACTCGATTGCTGGCGTCGTTGGCGCAGCCGCGCTAACCGTCGCGGCAGGGTCGGCATCGGCCCAGGACTGCACGCCGGCTGTGTCAGACAGCGCCCTTATCAAACCGGGCACGCTGGTCATGTCGACCAACCCGACCTTGCCGCCGATGCAGTTCGTCGATTCGGATGGCGAGTTGAAAGGCATGCGGATCACCTTGGGTGATGAAGTCGCAAAACGCCTTTGCCTGGAACCCGAATATGTTCGGATCGAGTTTTCAGCGATGATCCCCGGCCTGCAGGCCGGTCGCTGGGACGTCATCAACACCGGCATTTTCTGGACCGCAGAGCGTGCCGAGATCATGAAGATGATCCCCTATGAGTCCCAAGCCATCAGCATTTCCGTTCCGTCGGGTAATCCGAAGGGCATCGCCGCCGCTGAAGACCTCGCCGGCCTGACCGTGGGTGTCGAAATCGGCGGGTTTGAGGAAGCCAAGATCAAGCTTCTGGCTGAGGAGCTGGAAGGCAAGGGCATGGACGCGATCGATGTTCGGACCTTCGACAACTTTGCGACGGCCTACCAAGCGTTGCGTGCCGGACAGACGGACGCAACGGTCAGCATCGATTCCACCGCTGCCGAGTATGCCGCCCGGGGTGAGTTTGACCGCGCAATCTCAGGCCTGTTCGCGACACCGGTGGCGCTTGCCATGGCCAACGACGAATTGGCCAACGCCGTGCTGCGTGTGATGAACGAGATGATGGAAGACGGAAGCTATAAGGCACTGCTTGACGAGTATGGCGTGCTCGTCAACACGGAGCCTTTTGAGATCCGCGGTCCCGCCAGCTAGCATTCTCCAACTCGGAGAGAGGGGCGCCCGCCGAAACCGGCGGGCGCTTTACTTTCAGGCATTGAAATAGGCAGAAACCATGAACAAGAGCGTATGGGACTGGGCGGGATTCTACGATTACCTGTTCAATGAGTTTCTGTTCTATGGCGCGTTGACCACCATTTGGCTCACCGTTGCGGCCATCATCGGCGGGCTGTTTCTCGGCGCTATTCTGGCCGTCATGCGCCTGTCGCCTGTCGGCCCCATTTCGTGGATCGCCCAGGCCTATATCTGGCTGTTCCGCGGAACGCCGCTGCTAGTCCAGCTTTTGATCATCTACACAGGGCTGCCGCTTGCCATCGGTGTCCGGTTCAGCGTTCTCGAAGCGGCGCTGATAGGTCTCATCCTGAACGAAGCCGCTTATCTGGCGGAGATCATTCGCAGCGGTATCCTTTCCGTACCGGCCGGTCAGAGCAACGCCGGAAAGGCGCTTGGGATGACATCATCCCAGGTGATGGGGTACATCGTTATGCCCCAAGCGGCGCGGATCATCATTCCACCCCTTGGCAACAGCGTAAATGGCCTGCTCAAGACAACATCGGTTACCTCAGTCATCTCGATGGAGGAACTGTTGAGACGCACCCAGATTCTGATTCAAGAGAAATTCCTGGTGCTCGAACTCTTCGCAGTCGCGGCCATCTATTACCTGATCCTGACCACCCTGTGGGACTTGGCGCAGCGGCGCATAGAGGCACGGTTCGGCAAGGCCTTCAGCAAGGTTCAACTTGCTGAAGGCTACTAGCGCTTAACCTGCTAGGCAGACTCAAACCGGATCGGTTGGGCGCCTTCCCAAAGGACCTTGTTCCCCAGGTCCATCAGGTTTTCGTGTCCGCTGGTCAGGGTGATGAAGTGATTGCCCGCCAGTTGGCCCATCTTCGATGAAAAATCCACGCCGCCATAGGCCAGCAGAATTTCCGTTTCGCTGATGCCGCCGGGATAGAGAATGAAATGGCCAGGCGCTGGATGGCTCGTATGGTTTTCGTAGCCAAGGCCGAAATCGTAGTCGCCAAGAGGGATCCAAACGCCCTCGCCGCTCCAGCGCACATGGACGATCTGGCCTTCGTATGGCAGCCGCGCGCGAAAGGCCTCGCATGTCTTCGGCGCCGCTTCAGTTTCGAACTTTGCGTCAAAACTGTACGGGCCAGCCGCGATTTTCAGGGTGCTCATCGAACGTGTTTCTCCGTTTAGTGAAATCGATCCATCGAAAAGGCTTCGATGTCTTGTCGGGTTCGCCCCGAAAGCGCGATGTCCGCCGCCTCTCGTCCCATCAAAGGGCCTAGCGTGTACCCGTTTGCGGTCGCTGCAACGGTGACTCTCGGATGGCCCGGCAACGGCCCAATCACCGGCGCGCCATCGATATCGATGTTCATTGCCGCCCAGCTGCGAATGACGGACAAGCTGGCAAGCGCCGGCACCGTGTGAACGGCCACCCAGGCATTGCCCTCGACGCTTTCGGGCAGAACTTTCGGCTGCCCCGCCTGTCCAGTGACTGCCGTCCAAGCGCCACCGACCAGCACGTTGCCGGAATCAACCTGCTTCATCGTTAGGTGGCGATCGGCATGGGCGATCAAGCAGGGCAACATAGGCGGTGCCGCATCCGTTACGAGCATTTGTAGCGGCGCGCCACGGACGGGCAATTGCACGCCCAAGTGTTTCGAGATCTCGGCTGACCAACCCCCAGCGGCGATCAGCACCCGATCAGCGGCAAGGGTGCCCCGGGCTGTTTCGATGAGGTAGCCCTCACCCTCTCGGCTTAAGCCGGATACCGGTGTTTGCTCCTCGATCAGGGCGCCGGCCGCACGGGCTTCGTGGGCGAGAATGCGGGTTGCGATCAACGGATTGATCTTGCCCTCGCCCGGACACCAAGCGCCGGCGACGATCTTGTCCGAAATAGCAGGAACGATCTGACGAACCTGGTCCGCGCCAATCACCTCGGTCGAGACCCCCATGCGAAATTCGGCGGCTGCCTTTGCCTCGAGAAAGGCGATTTGATCCTCAGATTCCGCCACCATCAATCCGCCGGTAATCCGCATTTCAAAGTCCGCGCCGAGGCTCTGCTCCAGCTCAGACCAAAGGGCGATCGACTCCTTCTGCAGCGGCAAGGTCTGGAGCTGCGGAGAGCCGCCAGCGACCGCCTTGTCGCCGAAATCCCATGACAGGAGCTGCAGGTGCAGGCTTCCCGCGTTCCCCCCGGACGCTTCGCCATTGATGCGTCCGCGATCAAGGCAGACGACGTCGGCGCCTCGGCGCGCCGCAAACAGCGCGGCCGAAACGCCTGTTACGCCGGCGCCGATTACAGCCAAATCCGTTCGGGAACGCATAAGGGGTTTGGATGACTGGCGAAACGGCCTGCCGCTGGGAACGCTCTCGCGATGGCCACCCCATTCCGGCTTTTCATCCGCGAGCTGACCTAGCTGTAGTGGACGGACCGGAGATTGAGGGGCAAACAGCGTTTCGGGTGACGGTTGATGACCAGCATCAGACAGGAGTTGCAGCAAGGGTGGCGTGCAATAGCGCCCCTGGCACCGCCCCATGCCAGCCCGGGTCGCCCTCTTTGCTGCGCCGGGATCGTTTGCCCCGAGCGCAATGGCCGCCCGCAGCGACGCTGCTGTCACTTCCTCGCAGCGGCAAACAACGGTTTCATCTGAAGGGCGCTCACGCGCTGGTGCCTTGAAGAACTCCCAAAGAGCCGTCTGAAAGGCTCGCGCGTGTCGCGCCTCGCGTCTCACCGCGCTGAGGTCAGGCGCCGTTCGCGACAGGTACCGTAACGCTGCGGCTGCCGCTAGTTGACCTTGTGTTTCAGCAAGAACCGCCCCGCCAAGGCCACCGCCGTCTCCGGCGATCCAAAGGCCTGGTATCGCGGTCGAACCGTCCACCTCACGCCGCGGCAATACCACGAACGTGCCCTGATCCAACTGCATGGGAACGCCCAACAGCCGAGCAAGTTCGGTTTGGGGGGCAAAGCCGTCGCTCACGCAAACCGCATCCGCCTCCATATCGCGCTCTTCGCCTGTTGCCAGGCAGCGCAGCTTTACTCCATCCGCTTGCGTATCGCCCAAGATCTCAACGACTTCCCAGCCCGCCAAGACGGGTACCCGGGCCATGAAGAGCTTCGTCAGATACCCCATGCCGTCTCGCGCAAGCCCGGGGGCGGAGGCCGCCATGCGAATAAGCGGTCCAAGTGACCGCAGCCGGGCGCGATCAGCGACAGCAGCGACGTTTGCCCCGGCCCGCAGCAACTCAGCGCCCAATTGAATGCCCAGCGGTCCGTGGCCCGCCACCAAGGTTCGTTTTCCCGGCGCAACGCCGTATCGGCGGACCAGTGTTTGCGCCGCACCGATCGCCATGACCCCTGGCAAAGTCCAACCCGGTACCATCGCCGGTCGCTCAATGGCACCAGGCGCTAGAATCAAGGCCCGTGCGCGGACCCTTGCTCGCGACCGCGGTCCGCTGGCGCGTAGCTCGAACCCATCCCCCTCGGCCCTGGCATCCCAAACAGTTTCTTTGGTGCGAAGTACCGCACCCGACGCCGACGCCTGTTGGCGTAATGCGGCACCCCGCCGATGCTGACCGTCTGGCGGGTGTTCGCCTCGATAACCAGGGCCACGTGGCTTGAAGTACTGCCCGCCGCTGTCCCCTCTTTCATCTAGGACCGTGACGGACAATCCACCTTCGCGCGCGATGATGGCGGCCCGCAACCCGGCAGGGCCGGCACCGATCACGGCCAGATCGGTGTCCAGATCGTCCTGCGACAACGGTCCATTTTGCGAGGCCAGCGGAAAAGGCTCAGCGTCGGCCTGGGAGGCGACCCGAATCCCGTCCTTGACGTCCGTCATGCACGCCCTGAACCCGCGCTGACCATCGATGGTTACCAGGCAGTCTTGGCAAGCACCCATGCCGCAAAAATGCCCCCGGGCCCTGCCTTTGCGGCTGTGGCCATAAACCGTGATGCCCGCTTCGGCCAGCGCGGCAGCGACGCTGTCGCCACCGCGCGCCTCGATGATCTGATCATGCCACGAGAACCGGACCGTCATCGGAAATCGCTAACAATCTCACCCACTGCTTCAAGCGCGGCGCGCATTTCAGGCCACTCATCCTTTGGCAGAGGCAGCCGTGGCGACCTCGGCTCGCCCACCGCAAGCCCCATCTCCGACAACGCGGCTTTGGTGGCCGAGACGTAACGGTGCCCACCGACAAGCCGAATGATGGGCAGCATCTGGCGGTAAAGTTTTCGAGCCGCTTCGACATTCTGGTCATCGACGGTAAGGGTGAACAGTCGTGCCGACGCCGCCGGCAGCACGTTGGATCCGACAGCCACCCAGCCATCGGCGCCTTCGACAAAGCTTTCAAAACCCATGATGCCGCCAAAGACGCTCATCTTCGGACCGCACAGTTCGATGATGTCCCGCACGCGGGTGACATCCATGGTCGATTCCTTGATGTAGTCGACCCTGTCGATCTCAGCGAGCCGGGCAACGATTGGCGGTGTAAGGTCCACGTTCGAAGTCGCTGGGTTGTTGTAGACCATGATCGGCAGGGACGTGGTGGCCGCAATCCTCGAATAATGGACAAACAACTCGTCTTCGGTCGGCGTGGAATAGAAGGGCGGGATGATCATCACCCCGTCCGCGCCAACGTCCTCAGCCATTTGGCAGTTATCGATGACCTCTTCCGTCCGCTCGGCGCCAGCACCGACCAGAACCGGCACACGGCCCGCGGCGGTCGCGACAACGCATTCCGCCACCGCTCGACGTTCGCCGGCATCCAAAGAAAGGAACTCGCCGGTCGATCCGAGCGGGATCAGACCATGGATGCCCTCCCGGATTTGCCAGTCCGTGAACCGAGCCTGTGCGCCAAGGTCGACCCTGCCCGCCTCGTCAAAGGCGGTAATCATTACAGTGTATGTGCCGCGAAACGGCTTCGTCATGCCGGTGTCTCCGCCAGGTTCAAAAAGCGGATTGGGTTATCGCGCGATAGCGCGGTTTCCAACCGCTCGGGAAAATCGAGGCGCGCCATCAGCACCCGCACGGTTCGCAGGATGTGGCACAAAACTACCCGGCACGAACCAGCGCCAATGTCATCATGGATGTCGCCAAGGCCGGTTCGGATCATGCCCATTGAATCAAGCCTGTCACTGCCCTGTTCCACAGCACCAATTGGCGGCCGCCTCGGTTGTGACATCGACCATGCGAAAAAAGTCGTCCCGCGAAACCCATTCGTCATGCCCGCCATTTTGGCTGAGATCCCCACCAAGGCAGCCCAGCCCGACACAGGGAATTCCAGCCTCCAGTATGGGATTTCGAATGTCGCTGGTCGTATGCATCGGGTTGACCCGAGGATCAGCCCCAGTGATCGATTTGACCGCCGCGGCAGCCGTTCGAAAAAGGGCATGATCCGCCGACACTTCCGCGCCGGCAACGCCTGACCGCCAGGCTACCACTGGCCGATTTTCCGACAACCAGGTGTCCTGGTCGGCCGCGACGGCGATCGCCTTCTCAATCTCGACCTGAACGTTGTCCATTGCTTCGTGAGGCGGGAAACTGACTGCTCCACCCACCACGCAGGTATCAGCGATACGCCCGAGCTTCTCGATTTCGCCGCACGTGATGTGAGAAACATGGAGATTGGTCGCCCGACCGACCTCCGTTTCGATAAGGCGGTGACGGACCCTTTTGGCACGATCGGCGGCAAGCGCCATAAGAGCATCCCGGATCACAAGTGCCTTGTCTATTGGGTTTACTCCAAGATGGGAAAAGGCTGTTTGGCTAGGCTCCGTGGTTGACGGTGGCTGTCCTGTGATCTCGACCGTGAATTCAAGTTGCCCAGGAGTGACAGCCTTGATTTCAGCCATACCCACGCCGCTTTCCGCGGGATGCAGATAGAGCGCCCCATCCGCGCTGATTCCCTGGTGCAAGATCGCCGCAACGCCGCGCGCATGGCGCTTGCTCGGCGTGGATGCAAAGACCGCTCGGCCCATGAAATGCCTTGCGCGTGCGAGTTCTTCCATCGCCAGCACGGCCGCCGCACAACCGGCCAAATCATCAGCCACGCCCCAGCCGTAGATTCGGCCGTCATCGTCATCCCCGGCGAACGGGTCATGGGTCCAGTTCGCCACGCCGCTAACCGGTTCGCTGTCGGGATGCGCGAACATGAGCAGGCTTGGCAGGTCCTTGCGTCCGTCGAGGGTTGCAACAATCGCGCGGCGCGGTTCGGTGCAGCGCGTCTCGATTTGTGCGAACTCGCCCCTCACCGGAATATCGGTCGGATCGTAGACCACGTGATCGACGCCGCATCCCAAATCTTCTAGATGCTGCGCTATGCAGTCTTGAACAGCCGTCTCTCCAGACTCTTGTGCGGCGATAAGCGTCTGGAGAAATCGTAGCTGTCTCAATCGGTCAGCGTCTGGTTTGATGTCTGGAATCCCTGCGGTTGCCCATGCGCCACGTTATTGGATACTATTTGTATACAATTTTTGAAGCCAGAAAAACCCGGCGTCGCGAGGCCGGGATTGCAGTTGACGGCGCTGTTGGACTCAAGCGACTTAGCCCGTAGGTTCGGGTATCGGTCGCTCGTTCGATCGGCCTAAGTTGAAAGACTGCAGCCGCTAGAGAAATTTATGAGTGAGATTGCCCAATTGGCCGGTCGAAGCCCTGCAATGAGCGTCCATAATCCGCTTTGGAAACGCGCCTATGACGAGCTTTCGCGCATGGTGCAGGAACGAGAAATCCCGGCCGGCGCCGCAATCGTCGAACTGCAGCTCGCCAAGCAACTGGGTATTTCGCGCACGCCGTTGCGCCAGGCGCTCCAAAGGCTCGAAGTCGAAGGGTTGCTCCGCAAGACGGTCAACCAGTCCTACATCGTTCGGAAAGTTGAGCTGAACGAATATCTTCAGAGCCTGAAGGTGCGCGAGTTGCTCGAAGCGGAGGCGGCGGCCCTCAGCGCCGGCCGAATAGACCCAGCAGACATCGACAGGGCACGCCACCACCTGAGCGAGGTTCAGAAACGGCGCCCTTACGACATGCTGGAGCACTGGGCCTCCGATGACGAGGTGCATGAGCTGTTCATTGGCCGTTGCGGCAACGAGATTATGGCAAACCTGCTTCGATCTTTGCGTGTGACAACAAAACTGTTTGAAATCGAGCGGTTATCTGAACGGCTTGAACCAGATTCTGAACAACATGAGGACATCCTGAATGCGTTAGCCAGCGGAAATTCTGATTCCGCTCGACAGGCCGTCGCTCATCACATCCGTTCGTTGTTCGAGTTTGCAATCCGAACGGTGGCGTAGTCAGTTCAACGGAACCTGATCGCCAACGTTCAAGAATTTCCGCCAACCACCGAAACGCGTAATCTCTCGAGCATTCGTCGTTTCATAGCTCTCGGCGAGAAAACCCTTCACCAACCGGCCGTCGGCAAGCTCGATGGTCCCAATCGTCAACGGGGCGGGGATCTCCGCAAGAAAGTCGCCCACCGCTGATTTGGGAAGCGCCCAAACTTCCAGAAGAATGGCAGCGCCACCTGCCTCTGTCCGAACCAGACCCGGACGAAATGGCGGCCCGCCGGCGAGGGCATAGAAGCGGTACGACGCCGACGTCGATGTGGCCTCGAGGAACCGACCGCCGCGAGATGTCAGCTCAGCGTTCAGCGGTAAGCCAGACATGTGCGCCCCAACGACGGCGATTGCCATTTCATCGGGTTGTGGTTCGGCAGGCTGTTTGTCGGTTGCCGGAAGCGGATTGTTCGTGGCGCCAAGCGTGCCGTCGCTTGCTGCGTGCAATTGCGCACCCAGCGCCGCGATAAGACCATCTCGGCCGGCTTTTGCCAGAAACGTCACACTCGCCGGCCGGCCATCTGATCTGGTGCCATGGGGTACTGCCAATCCACAAAGATCCATCAGGTTGACAAAATTCGTGTACGTGCCCAGCCGGGCATTGGGCATCACCGGATCTGCGGCCAAATCAGCGACAGAATAGAAAGTCGGGATGGTCGGCACGCACAGAAGGTCGACGGACGTTAGAGCAGGCTCAGCGGTCCTCTTCAGTTCGGCCAAGCGATACATGCCGCGAAAGGCATCGGCCGCGGTCAGCCCCTCCGCCGCACCTATGATTTTCCGGGTGACCGGATGAAGCGCTTGCGGACTGCGGGCGTACATCTCCTCAATCACCGTCATCCGTTCAGCCACCCACGCTCCCTCATAAAGCATGTGAGCAATGTCGAATAATGGCCTGAAATCAATTTTTGAAACTGAACATCCAAATGTGCGGAGCTGATCGATCGCTGATTCAAAAGCAGCCTCTTGAACGCTGTCGCCAAAGAATAGGCGACTTGCCAAGTTCGGGACGCCAATCGTCAAGGCAGGAGGCGGCGCCACCAAGTCAGGCGCGGCAATAGGACGGGCGTAGGCGTCTCCGGGATCATACGTTGCCGCAGCCTGAAAGACAGTATGGGCGTCGGGCACCGTGAGCGCAAAGATAGAAACCGTGTCCAGCGTCCGGCAGGCCGGCACGACACCGGTGTTCGATAAGGCACCCAATGTCGGCTTCAGGCCAACGATGTTGTTCAAGGCTGCCGGCACGCGCCCAGAACCGGCCGTGTCGGTTCCCAGAGCAAAGGAGACGATCCCCTGAGCGACTGCCACGGCCGAACCGGAACTCGATCCGCCCGGAATGATTTCAGGATCCAATGCGTTACGCGGTACCGGATAGGGGGTTCGCACGCCAACCAGACCGGTGGCGAATTGGTCGAGATTGGTCTTGCCGATGAGGATTGCACCGGCCGCCTTTAGCTGAGCGACAACGAACGCGTCTTCCTGCGCTTGATAGGCGAAATCAGGACAGCCGGCCGTCGTCGGCGCCCCCGCTAGATCGATGTTGTCCTTGATGGCGAACGGAACGCCCCACAGGGGAAGCGAGGAATCATGGGTGCCCAAACGATCGCCGTCCGCCAACACATCGTCTTCCGGCCTCAAATGCAGAAAGATACCGGGATCGTTGGCCGCCTCAATTCGCCGATAGATCTCGGCAATGACGTCGCGGATTCTGGTCCCGCTGGCATAGGCGGCACGCAGGCTACAAAGATCGAGACTAAAGTCGAGGGACATCGCGTAAGCTATTCGTATTCCAACATTTTTACCGGCCGTTCCCATTGGATGAGAACGGCGCATCCATCATCCGACCACACCGAATGCACGGACCCTTCCGGATTCACGATCAAGGCCCCTTGGGAGTAACAGCCATGCTCATCGCACTGGGTGCCTTCCAACACGAAGATGGTCTCCAGACCGGTATGCAGATGCTTGGGCACACTGGCTCCGGGCGCGTAGCGGAGAATTGCGACGGCCGGCGATCCAGGCCAGATCGTGTGAATGTCAACGCCGTCTCGAAAGGGCTCGAACGGCAGCGTTTTCCAGGTGTCGATGAAGTGGCTGATGTTGAGTGGGCTAGGCATGCAGGGCGGAGACCGTTTGCTCACAGGTTGCCGTCCAGCCAACGATGGCCCCTTGGGCCCGGATCATGGCCAACGTTGCCGCCTTGAACTCGGGGAAGTAGCTCTCGGTCGCGTCCTCGACCAACAGACAATCGAAACCCCGATCATTTGCTTCGCGCATGGTCGTCTGGACGCAGACCTCCGTGGTGACACCAGCGAAGACGAGCGTTGTTATCTTCGACCGGGCGAGACGATCTGCCAGATCGGTCGCGTAAAAGGCCCCCTTCCCCGGTTTGTCCAGAACGGCTTCACCCGGCAGGGGTGCGAGCGTATCGATGATTTCAGAACCCAGCTCGCCTGCAACGAGGATGCGGCCCATGGGCCCGGGGGTCGCCGACACGGAGCGACGGCTGGCCTCGGTTTCGTTTGGTCGGCGGAAGATCGGAAAGGTCGGGCCGGTGGCATTCACGTGTGTGAATGATGGGCTTCCCAGCTTTGCGAAAGGCGGCAAGCAACCGCGCAACCGTCGGAACGATCGCCGACAGGCGTGAGACATCATTGCCCAGGGTTTCCCCAAACCCGCCCGGTTCGATGAAATCGCGCTGCATGTCGATGACGATCAACGCCGTAGAGGCCGTGCGAAACTCGAACGGGAAAGGCTGCGCTTGGGCGATCACCCCCATTATGCGTGGCCCCCCATATGATGGCCGATGGTGGCGACATCTGCATGCTCGACGGGCGTCTCATAGACGATTTGCCCTTCGGACATGACCAGCACACGATCGGCCAAGCCCAAGATCTCGTCGAGATCCTCTGACATCAGCAATATGCCGGCACCCCGATTGCGCGCCGCCATGATCCGCGCGCGGATTTCGGACACCGCAGTGAAATCAAGGCCAAAACAGGGATTCGAAACAATCAGCAGGTCCACATCGCCCGTCAGCTCGCGCGCCAGGACAGCCCGTTGGACATTGCCGCCGGACAGCGACTGCATCGGACTGTCCATCGAGGCTGTCTTGACCTGGAAAGCAGACACCAAGTCGTCGGCCTGCTGTCGCATATCCTGGCCGGAAAGCCAGAAGCGCGTGCCGCCGTTCTTCAAGTCGAACGTCCGAAATGCGATGTTTTCAGCAACCGACATGCGCGGCGCACAGGCATTGAACAGCGGTTCCTCGGGCAGGTAGCGCACGCGGCGGACTCGCGCTTCGTCGCGGGTGGCTTTGTAATCCTGGCTCTTGACTTCAATCTTGCCCCGGTCGAGGGGCCGCTGGCCGGTCAGAATCTCCATCAGCTCCATCTGACCGTTGCCGGAAATGCCAGCGATCCCGACAATTTCGCCAGCCTGCACGGTCAGCGACTCGATGGAGATGGCCTTCAGACCGGATCGGTCGGTGGCCTTCGCGCCGCTGACGAAAAGGACCGGCTGACCTCGCGAACCCGACCGTTCCGCCGGTTCGGCGAGCGTCGCGTCTCCCATCATCATCGCCGCCATGTCGGCGTGACTCAGATCGGCAACGTTACCTTGGCCGACCAATCGCCCCCGGCGTAGGACGGAGACGTCATCCGCATAGGCCGTGACCTCACGAAATTTGTGCGTGATCATCAGCACCGAGATCTTCCCGGCCCGACAGAGGTCCTTTACATGGCCAAGAACTTCGTCGGCCTCTTCTTGCGTGAGAACCGACGTCGGCTCATCGAGAATCAAAAACCGGCGACCCAGAAAGAGCTGCTTGAGAATTTCGAGCTTCTGCTTTTCCCCGGCCGCAAGGGCACGAACCGGCTGGTCGAGCGGAACCCGAAACGGCATCGCCGCCATGAAGGTGTCAAGCGCGGCCGATTCCCTGCGCCAATCGATGATGCCGGGTGCGTCCTCGCGGCTTATGATCAGATTTTCCGCCACGGTCAGCGAGGGCACCAGCGTGAAATGCTGATAGACCATGCCCAATCCATGGGCGTGCGCCGCCCTTGGATCGGGAATGTCGACCTGCCTGTCATCGACGACAATCTCGCCCTCGGTCGCGTGATAGAAGCCCATCATGCACTTCACCAAGGTCGACTTGCCGGCACCGTTCTCGCCCAGCAAGGCGTGAAAGCTGCCCGGCGCGACGGAAAGGGAAACATTATCCAACGCCGTAAACGCGCCAAACCGCATCACCATGTTGAGGGTCTCCACCCCCAACGCGCCGGCCTCAAGATGACCGGTGGCTTTCATGGCAATTGCCCCAGAACGGCAGTGCTGTCGCTAACCGCGCCAAAGACGCCGCCCTGCATGGTGACCATTTTGAGCGCAGCGTCGTGGTTGCCTTTATCCGTCGCGCCACAGCAATCGGACAGGACCAAACATTCGAAGCCACGGTCATTGGCCTCGCGCATGGTGGTCGAAACGCAGACATCGGTCGTAATTCCGGTCAGGATGATGTTTTCGATCCCGCGCGTCCGCAGCAGAAGCTCAAGATCGGTGGCGCAAAATGACCCCTTACCCGGTTTGTCGATGATCGGCTCACCGTCGACCGGATACAATTCATCGATTATGTCCCAGCCAGGCTCGCCGCGAACCAAGATTTTGCCGCAAGGACCGGGGTCCCCGATGCCCGCCCCGATCTGTCGAGACCGCCAGCGCTTGTTCGCCGGCAAATCGGCTAGGTCAGAACGATGCCCTTCGCGGGTGTGTATGATGTGGTAGCCCTTTTCGCGCATGGCCGCGAGGATGGACTTGATGGGTTCGATCGGGGCGCGAGTCAGGGAGAGGTCGTAACCCATTTTGTCGACATAGCCGCCCTTGCCGCAGAAATCGGTCTGCATGTCGATGATGATCAGGGCGGTGTTTTCAGGCCGCAAATCGCCGTTATACGGCCAGGCATAGGGATCAGCGGTTATCGTCGTCATCTGAAATACGCGTCCCTATTCCGCTGCTTGAGCGTGCCGTTCGCCATAAGCTCTTGTCGGCACATCGAATCCACAGCCCGTGCCGTCTGTTACTTTGACCCTCTCCTCCCACGGCAGTCGGTATTGCCCGGCAGCCAGGTCGGTCATGTAGCTGTAGGGACAGTCCCCTGCCCCGCCTTTCACGGCGACATAGCCGCGATGGCCCAACTGGTAGATGTTGTTTTCGACCCCCCAGCTTTCTCTGGCTTCACGCACAAGATCGGGGCGCACCTCTGCTGTAATGATCTCATCGGCACGCCCGGTTTGGCCGTGGGCAATGATCGATCCATCGAAGTTGCAGATCATTCCCTCGCCCATGCTGTCGAATGTCCCGTCCGAGCCGCACATGCAGACATTGGCGGTCACCATCAAGTTGCAGAAGGCATTGGACTGGTTGGTGAAGCGCCAGCTTTCCCGAATGGGCGCCGTGTAGCCGGCGGTCCGCAGCATGATCTCAGCGCCCTTATAGGCGGCTTCGCGGGCCATTTCGGGGAACATACCGTCATGGCAAATGATCAGGGACAGCTTGCAGCCGTTGGGCCCGTCGATGACAGGGATGCCAAGGTCGCCCGGCTCCCAGGGTTCGACCGGCACCCAAGGATGAAGTTTCCGGTAGTAGAGCTTGACCTCGCCCTGATTGTCGATGATCAGCCCGGTGTTCCACGGCATGCCGCCGGGGTTGTTTTCCATGATCGAGAAACAGCCCCAGATATCATTGTCGATGCAGGCCTGGCGAAAGGCCGCTACTTCCGGACCATCCATTGAGCACATGATTTCGGGGTTCGTGTCCATGGAAAGGCCATGCACGGCGTACTCAGGAAAAACCACCAAATCCATGGTGGCCATGTTGCGACGCGCCTTGGCGACCATCTCGACGATGCGCGCAGTCTGCCGGGCAAGATGATCGGCGGTTTCGACCACCGGCAATGCCAGCTGAACCAAACCGATCACCACGCCACCGGACGATTTGTTCAGGCCGCCTAAGCCATTCATCATTCTCTCCTACTTGCTAATAGAAAGCTCGCCCGGGGCACCAGCCATGGCCCGCGTCGGCGAGGAGGTGGCGATCAAAACACCGAGCGTCAGCACATACGGCGCGGCGTAGAAGAGGTAGTAGCCCTCTGAAATCCCGATCGATTGCAGCGTCGGACCAAGAGCGCCCGCCCCACCGAACAGCAAGGCGGCACCAAAACAGGCAATCGGGTTCCAACGTGCGAAAATAACCAGCGCAACGGCCATCAAACCCTGACCGGACGAAATACCCTCGTTCCAGCTGCCCGGGTAATAGAGCGACAAGTAGGCTCCCCCGATTCCCGCCAAAGCCCCACCCGCCATCGTGGAAAATGTGCGGATCAGCGCGGGACGGAATCCAAGGGCCCGCGCGGCATCGGTGCTGTCGCCGACGACACGAATCGTCAACCCGATCCGGGTCGACCGGAACATCCACCACATGAACAAGGCCATTCCCGCACCAATTAGGAACAGGACATTGACCTTAAGCGCCGCCTGAACCTGCGGAACGTCGGACCAGAAGCCGAAATGGATGGACGGAAGGTCTGGAGCCACTGGCTGGATGAACGGTTTGCCGAAGTAAAAGGCCAGACCCATACCCAGCAGCATCAGGGCAATACCGATAGCAATGTCATTGACCCGAGGCAGCGAACAGATAAGCCCATGAACCAACCCGAAGAGAGATCCGGCCAATGCCGCCGCCAGCACGCCCACCCATGGTGACCCGCTCAGGTAGGCGGTTCCGTAACCGGCCATGGCACCGAAGACGAGTGTGCCCTCCAACCCCAGATTGATGCGGCCGGATCGCTCCGTCAGCACTTCGCCTAATGAGACGAACAAGAAAGGCGTCGAAACGCGGATGGCGCCGCCGAGAATGGCAAGTGGAACGGTCCAGAGGCCGATATCGCTCATGCCGACCGCCAACGTTCCGGGGCGAACATCTTGAACCGGCCGTAGAGGCTGTCGCTGATCAGAATGGCAATGAAGACGAACCCTTGAAGAACCAGCGTGGTCGCATCCGGCAAATCCATGCGCCGCTGCACCAGGCCGGATGACGCCTCGAAACCCGCCAACAGGATAGCGACCGGAACAATTGCCAAAGGGTTCTGGCGAGCCAGGAACGCGATCAGGATGCCAGAATAGCCATAGCCACTTGCCAAGGACGCGTTGGCCGAGCCATGCACGGCTGCCACCTCGAAAAACCCGGCTAGCCCGGCGCAAGCGCCGGCAAGGGCGGTGAACCCCAAGATCAGACGCCCCACGGGAAGCCCTTGAACCTGTGCCGCCCGAACATTGCCGCCGGCGATCCGGGCGGCGAACCCCCACGTCGTGCGGCTGATCAGCAACCAGCAAACGACGCAAAGCATAAGACCGAACGCCAGCCCCCAATGAACGTCCCAACCAGGCAAATTGCCTATCATGTAGACATCGTCTAGCGGAGCCGTCGACGGTTTGTTCAGGCTCAACGGGTCCCGCAGCGGACCTTCCACCAGATGGTTCATCAGCGCGATGGCGATATAGGCCATCAACAAGCTGGCAATGGTCTCGTTAACCCCTCGGAAATGCCTGAGTGCCCCGACAGCACCGACCCAAACGGCCCCGACGGCCGAAGCAAACAACGCCATCAGAAGGATGACGATTGGCGCCGGCGCCCCGACCAAGGCGACCCCAATCGCGCCCGCGGCAACGCCCCCAAGGACGATGGCCCCTTCCCCACCGATGATCACCAGACCCAACTGTGCCGGCAAGGCGACACACAGCGCCGCAAGCAGCAAGGGCGCTGCGCGAGACAAGGTGTTTTGCCACGAAAATGGCGTTCCGAAACCGGCCTTGTAGACCAGGGCGAAGAATTCGGCCGGCGACTTCTCCTGAAGCAGCAGGAAGAGGCTGAACGCGGCAAATCCGACCAGGAGCGCTCCCAAAGGCAGGGCAATGGCCTCAGAACGCCGCGCGAGCGGCGCCAGCAGTCCAGGGTTGGACGGAAATGCCAACCCTGGAGAAACTGATTGTTCAGCCATCACCGGCAACGGGATTTTTGGCGTCAGGACGTTGAGCCGACGACGCCTTCGACCAGATAGTCCATGCTTTCGAGCACGATGTCAGTTTCGACAAAGCCCTCGCCATCGGCGGCAATGACATTGCCTTCATTGTCGCTCAATGGTCCTTTGATCGCGGCGAAGCCGCCGGCCATGATTTCGGCCTTGGTCGCTTCGAACTGGTTGCGGGCTTCGTCTGAGACAGCCGGTCCCAACGGGCTCATTTTGATGAAACCGTCTGCCAACCCGCCGCGAACGAAGTTGTCAACCGTTCCGCCTTCCAAGACCATTTGCACCATCGAGGTGTAAACCCCGGCCCAGTTCCACTCGGCGCCTGTGAGATACTTCTCCGGGGCCAGCGGGCTTTGGTCGGCATGGTAACCGCAGATGAAGCAGTCGCGGCCAGCCGCCGTTTCCATGACGACCTTTGGCCCATCGACGTGGCAGGTGATGACATCGCAACCCGCATCGGCCAAGGCGTTGGTCGCCTCAGCTTCCTTTACGGCGAGCGACCACTCGCCGGTAAAGATCACCTGACAGGTAATCTCCGGATCGACCTGCCGGGCTCCCAGGAGGAAAGAGTTGATGTTGAGCAGGACCTGCGGAATGGGTTTGGCTGCGACAAACCCGATCTTCTTGGTTTGTGTCGCATGCCCGGCGGTGATGCCGTTTAGGTACTGACCCATGCCGATATAGCCGAAATAACTGCCGACATTCATTGGGTGCTTGTCGGCTGACCACAGGCCAGCAGCGTGTTGAAACCGAACCTCCGGATAGTTCGGCGCCACCTCAAGAATGTGCGGATCGAAGTAGCCGAATGACGTCGGGAACAGCAGCGATGCCCCGTCGAAGTTGATCATCGATTCCATCGACTTCTGAACATCGATGGTTTCCGCGACGTTCTCTTCCTCAACCACGGTGACGCCATCCATTTGCATGACAGCGGCGGCGCCCTCGGCGTGGGCTTGGTTGTAGCCGAAGTCGTCTTTGGGCCCGACATAGATGAAGCCGATGGTCAGCGGATCGGATGCAAACGCGGCTATCGGCAGTCCCGCAAGGGTGCTGGCACCAGCGGCCGTTGCGCTGCGTTGAAGAAAGCCACGCCGGGAAAATGGCCGGGACGTTGGACTGTAGGGCATGCGATCGAGCCTCCTGGATTCCGAATGTCGAGCGGTGCGGGCAATTGTTGAGCGTTCATTGCCATCGCTTTGCCAGGAGTATGGGGCCCTTCATGTGCTGCTGACTTCTGCTAACTTTGCAGCAAGTTGGTGCAATTTTTGCAGCAGTCAGGATCGCCATGCGATATCTGACGACGCTGAAGTTCATCGACACAATTGCCAAGGCCGGCTCAATCCGAAAGGCCGCCGAAACGCTGTCCATCACATCGACGGCCTTAAATCGCCGTGTCCTAGCCTTTGAGGAAGAGTTGGGTGAGCCGATATTCGAACGGCTTCCACACGGCGTCCGTCTGTCCACTGCCGGCGAGTTGCTGATCGGCTTTGTGCGTGAACACCTGTCTGACTTTGAGAAGGTCAAAAGCCAAATCGCCGATTTGTCCGGCGAACGCCGCGGCCATGTCTCGATTGCCTGCAGCCAGGCGTTGCTTCCCTACTTCTTACCGGAACAAATCGCCCATTATCGCAAGAGCCACCCAGCCGTGACGTTTGGTGTCCATTTGCGTGACAGAGCTGCCGCGGAACAGTCGCTTGTCGACTTTTCAGCAGACATTGCGGTGGTGTTCGAGCCCGTGAGGTTGAGCGATGTCCACATTCTTGCCTCCGTACGACAAACCGTCTGCGCGGTCATGAGCGCCGGTCATCCATTGGCCAGCAAATCCAAAATCCGCTTGAGCGATTGTGCTCAGTTCCCTGTCGGTTTGCCCACGCTTCCATATGGGGTCCGCCATTTGATCGACCTTGCGCTGGTGCGGTCATCGATCAACTTTAACGTCGCCGTTGAATCGGACAGTTTTGAGTTTCTCCGGCGGTATCCAGCACAAGAATCGCTTATCTCTTTCCAAATTCCCATTGGACTTCCAAACAGCGCCGACCAGGACGACATCGCTGTGCGCGCCATGGATGCCCGCGACGTCTCCGAAGGCCTGATCCATGTCTGCCAGCTCAAAGGTCGGACGCTGCCCGTTGCCGCCGCCAAGTTCGCCGTGCAACTGGAAAAAACACTGATTGAACGATTTGAAGTTGCCGAACGACAGATCTGAGCCAGACGGCGTGCGCCGTATCGCAATGTGGTAGTCATTGCTCAGCCGCCGACCGTCTGACTGTTGAAGATCTAGATGCGGGCTCGCATCAGCCTTTTCTCGGCAACGCTCAACCCTAGCGCACGTCACGAAGTTGCCTGGCATACGCTTGGACAAGGCCCACATCGTCTTCCATCGTTCCGAACTTCTGAACGCTGTTCTTCATGATGGGCGCGCGAATGGTCTCATCCTCGAGCATCCGGGAAAGTTCCCTCATATCCTTATGATTGACGTGCGTTGGTGGTTGGGTCTCGTTGCTCACGGCCCAATGCGCATGGCGTCCGAAAACGACTGACTTGCCGGCGCCATTCGCACTGTCAACGCACTGAACAAATGCTTTTGAATCAAGCCCCAGTTTTTCCGCGGCAACGATGGCTTCGGTGAACACAAGCATCGTCGTGTTCCCAATGGCGTTGTTCAGAACCTTGGCAATGGCGGCTGCGCCGACGCCCCCCAGGTGCGCAAAGCCGCGCCCTGCGGCCTGAAGGAAAGGCATCGCCAAATCGAGATCCTGATCGTCGGCCCCGACAAAGAAATAAAGCTGACCGGCCGCTGCGTCGGCTGACAGGCCTATCATCGATGCTTCGATGTGGCGACGTCCCGATCCGAGTGACGTTGCAGCCAGCGCCTTCGCCCGCTCGGGGGCGACGGTCGATGTCTCAATGACTAGCTGCCGGCGCGTGGGCGAACTCTCCTCGATCACGCCGTAGGTCTCCCCCAGCGCTTCAGGCGAAGCCAGGCAAATAACGATGATGTCCGCTGTTTGGAGGACATCGGTAAGGCCCTTGCCTATGTCGACGTCACAAGCCGAGGCCGCAGCGCGAGCTGAAGAATCCGGGTCGACACCAAGGACGGCAAACCCGGCCTTGGCCAACGCCTGTGCCATTCCGCCGCCCATCGCACCAAGGCCGATAACGCCAATGGTTTGACCACTGCTCATTGGCCAATGTCCGCCGAGACGAATTGGGCTACTGCAATCACGTGGCCCCTCTCCTGATCATGGCGACGGCCTTGTCTTGCGTTCTCTTGGCTGCGACTGGATCGAACGACCAGCGTTGGGGAAATGTCCAGCCATGAGCGGCGTCGACCTCTTCCAACGTCACGTTGGCGTTGGAGAGTTCTGCGGCGTTGCGCAAGATCGCGATGTGATTTGCGGGACAAACCGGATCGTCTTTCGCGCAGGCGAAATGAAATGGAACACGCAGGTCGGCGATGAGCAGATGCGGTGAATCCGCTTCTTCGCTAACGAGTCGCCCTCCGTGAACGGACAATCCTCCTGAAATCTTCTCTGGCATCGCCGACGCGGAGGCAAGCGCATGCCGTCCTCCCATACAGTAGCCGACCACAAAATAACCGTTGGGAGATGCCGTCTGACTGCTTCCTGTAAGCCAGTCGATCAACGCCTTTGTGTCGGCGACTGACATTTCCAGTGTTGTCTGCGCCCCTGCTTCGACCGCTGCTGGATCGGGAGTATCGTCCGGGCCGTTGGCCGGGCGAAAGCGAGAGGCATCTCGTCGATGGAAGAGATCCGGGACCGCCGCTGCTATGCCCCTTGCGGCGAACCCTCTGGCAAGGTCGAATATCTCTTCGCGCAAACCGAAAATATCCATATAGAGGATCGCGCAAAATACCGTTTCGGTCGTTGCTGGATAGGCGACGAAAACCTCCATCGGTCCATCTGGCGTATCGATGGTTTGCAAGGCCTCCCGTCGGGGATCAGTCATGCCGACTTAGGCTCGCCGAAAGACGTCCCGGGCGGCGGCGTGGCACCCATTGATCCACGGACGGCGACCGCTTCGGCGCCACCGTGCTGGTCGAGAATACGCTGCTGCATTGCCTTGATGTCGGCATCGACCCGTTTGGGATCGAGACGCTGTTCCAGCGAGGCCAGTAATTCGGCTAGCACGTCCGCATGATCGGGATCTCTCGCAAGATCGGAAAGCTCTTCCGGATCGTCATCCAGGTTGAACAGCTGCGCGGGCATGTTGGCATAATGGATATACTTCCACGGCCCCCGCCGCAGCATGAACACACCATTGACCGCACCGGCAGCGTGGTACTCGCCGAATACCTCGCGCGTGGGATCGTCGGGTTCGCCGGCAAGCGACAGGAGACTGCGGGAATCGCTATTGACGGAACCACCGCCATCTCTGACGCCGGTTGCCTCAAGGACCGTAGGATAGAAATCCACCAAGGATGCAGGCGTCGCACTGACTTTGCCAGGAGGTACACCGTCACCAGCAACGACCAACGGCACCTGGGCGGATTCCTGATAGAAATTGCTCTTCTGCCAGAGGCCACGCACGCCGAGGTTCTCGCCGTGATCGGATGTGTAGATCAACCGCGTCTTGTGCCCGAAAGCGCTATTGTCGACCGCGTCCATGACTTGGCCCAGCAGGGAGTCAACGAAGCTGCAAAGGCCGAAATAGGCCGCTGTTGCTTCCCGCCGGAGGTCATCGTCGAAGAAGGTGTCCGTGATGTAGGAAGACCGGAAGGCATCGATCCAAGGATGGTCGGGCCAGTCCTCCGGCCGGCTCGCTTTCGGCAGATCAATTACGTCCGGATCATACAGGTCGAAGAACTCATCGGGAGCAATCAACGGAAAATGCGGGCAGACGAAGCTGACGAACAAGACCCATGGTTGAGGCAGCGTCGGGGCCGTTTCAGAAAGCCAGGTCAGAGTGTTGTCGAGGATCGTTCGGTCGTAGCGGGTGTAATCTGACTCGCCGCGCCCGACCTGCTCGGCGACCTGCCGGACACCATAACGAACGGGCAACGGCGCGGTTCGGATCAGGCCAAAAATATCTCCTCGTCCATCGAGCGCGTGCATCGGCACGATCGACTGGGCAAAGCCGGTATCAACCTCGGCGTCTCGATAGTGCAATTTGCCTATGGAGGTAACGGGCACGCCGGCTTCGGCGAGCCGATGCGGCCATCCACGCTCACGCCCATCATAGGGCGTGGCATTGCAGACGTAACCGGTCTGATGCGGGTACCGCCCCGTAGCAAAGGAGGCCCGGGAAGGCATACAGATCGGGCTGTTGCAATAGGCGCTTTTGAAAACAGTGCCCCGTTCGGCTAGCCGGTCCATGTTTGGTGTTTGCACGACCGGATGGCCGGCAAAGCCTGCATATTTGCCCGCATGTTCGTCGGCCATGACGATGACGAGGTTCTGTGGATCCACGACGTCCTCCAAATTGAACATTTTGGCGGCGAGGCCAGAAGCCCGGTCTCGCCGCCTGGCGCTTAGAGCGCCGATACTTCCTTGACCACTTGCTCGACCTCCGCCGGCATGTCGCGGAAAGTCTGAAGGATCTGGACAGACTGTTCGGTCGAGTTGAACGGCGGTGGCACGCCGATCGAACTCTCATACTCGGCGAGATATTCGGCATCCCTCACGACGTCCTGAAACGCCCCCTGCATGATCGCCAAAACCTCCGGATCGACATCCGGCGGGGACAGGATCGCCGTCGTGGCGGACATCAGGCTGGAGTGCCACCATTTATAGGCTTCCCAGTACGGCCCCGACGGCTCTTCGCCATGGAGGGCTTTGTGCGCTTCGAACAGGGTCGGGACGCCGGCTGGATAGGCTTTTTCCGGCTTTGGCATCGGATTTCCGTCAATGTCAAACTGCTGGTGATAGTAAAGCGGTTGGGCCACGTCGCTTTCAGGCCCAAAGAACTTTACATAACCGGGTAGACCGGCATGGCCGGCATGAACTTCATTGGCCTTGATCGCCGCCTGGATTTTCGAGAAACCACCAAAGCCGCCGACATAGCGGAAGTTCGCCCCCATGGTCTTGAGGGCCAGGTTGCCCAGAACTTCGATCGCGTTGGTGGCACCGCGTCCGCCGACGATAAATTCAGCGTCCTTCAAGGCCATCAGATCGGGCACTTGGTCGTTACGCACCATGAAGGCCAGATCCGCACCAGCCGTGCCGACCACACCCATATTCTCTGGCACATACCGCACGCCTGGCGCTGCGTCGATTACCGCCGAGGGGCTCCAATTGCCATAGAAATAGGTGGTGCCGTCGGTCTCGCCCTGCTCATAGACGTTGTTTATGGCGATGATGCCGCTGCCGCCGGGCTTGTTGTTGACGACAATCGTCGGGTTGCCGGGGATGTGCTTTTCCATATAGCGGGCCGTTAGGCGGCCATGCAGATCGCCTCCCGATCCGGCTGGCCACGGCAACACCCAATTTATGGTCTTGCCGGCGAAATACTCCTCCGCGGATGCCGTCACCGGGGCCATAACGGCGGCGCCGGCGGCGAGCAATCCCAACAGTCTGCGTGTTAGCATCGATCATTCCTCCCTTCATTGGTGTGGTTTTGGTGATGTTGGATTCGATTGATCCTCCGCTCTCAAAGGATCAGCCAAGCCGGAAACCAGTCAGGAATCGCGGCACGGATGGGGTCGGCGAGAATCGGTTTGAGCCAGAAGACATGGACAACCCGGTCGTAAAAGCCGATGAGGATTGCCGCCGTGGCGGCGGCATAGGGGGTAACGACACGCCAGCCATACCCGCCCCAGCGAACAAGGTAGATTGCGACAAGGGCGACGAGGGCGATCTTCTGGCCTACGAGTAGGGAAAGGCAGACCATCGCCAGGCAATAAGCCAGGAACTGGCACCCCCGCCGGACATGCGCATCCGACGCGATCTCTTGCCACATGGTGGCGATGCGCGGCGCGTTGAGCAGCTCGCGGCCCAAGGTGGCGCCCGTCAAGACAACGCCCGGAACGATCGCAAGGATGGGAAACGCCAGAACCAGCACGGGCCACTGCGGCAACGGCAGGATCGCGATGGCAAATGCCGCGAGGAAAACGACACCGACGATCATCGACACCAGTGGCATCGGCGGATCCTCGACGATCGTAACATTGGCTGCCCTGGAAACGGGCCTTTCGTCCTGCGCTCGGTTGTCCATGCGGTGGTTGCGGCGCACGGAAAAGAAAATCGTCGCAACAAAGAGAACAAGGATGACCAATACGATTGGCCTGTCGATCCAGCCCAGCCCCTCGTGGATCTTCCAGCTCAGGAGAAATGAATTCTCCATCAACGAACCGAGAATGAAGGCCAGGATGACGGGCGGTCGGGGCCATCCGCCAAGCTTCATGAGATAACCGAGAACGCCGAACAAGATCAGTGTTATCCAGTCGCCGATCTCGGACAGCGACAGCCAGGCCCCCATGAACACGAACAGGATGACGCCCGGCACGATGAGGTGGGCGGATACGAACGTGAGCTTGGCGATCTGGTTGGCCAACACCATCAAGAGCGCCGCGGCGATGATGTTGGCCAAGGCGATGTTCCAGATCATCGCGAATGTGATCGGCAAATCCGTCGTCAGCATCGGCTTGCCGGGCTGTAAGCCTTGGATCAGGAGCGCGCCAAGCAGCAGCGCGTTCATCGCCGATCCCGGCACGCCAAAGGCCACGGTCGGGATCAGTGAGCCGCCGCGAACCGCGTTATTGGCTGCTTCCGGTGCGATCACGCCCCGGATATCGCCGGTTCCGTATGTTTCGGGGTTCTTGGTGGACTGAAGCGCATGGCCATAGGCGAGCCAGTCGACAACGGCCCCGCCAATCCCTGGGATCATGCCGATATAGACACCAATCGCCGAACACCGAACAGCCAGCCACCAATTGCGTGCCGCATCGCTGATCCCCTGGCCCAACTGGCGCCAATTGGTCCGGGTATCGGCAACGCGGGCGATCTGCCGGTCTTTGGCGGCCAGATCGATGAGTTCGGGCAGGGCAAACAGCCCGAGAACGACGGGAATCAGCGGCAGTTTGTCCAGCAGATAGGTGTTGCCCATCCAATAGCGCGGGATGGCGGCGTCTTGCGCATAGCCGATGGTCGACAAAAGCAGGCCAAAACAGGCGGCAGCCAGGCCCTTGCTGACCGATTTGCCGCTTAGGGAGCCGACCATCGCCAGGCCGAGGAGCGCGAGGGAGAACAGTTCAGGGTTGTTGAACTTCAGGATAATCGGCAGAGCGATCGGCAGCGAGATGGCCAGGATGACCGCGCCAAAAAGGCCGCCAAAGGCCGAAACGGTGAAAGCGGCTCCAAACGCCCGGGCAGCTTCCCCCCGCCGCGCGAGCGGGTGGCCATCCAGCACGGTCGCCTGGCTCGACGCCGTGCCCGGAATTCCAAGCAAAACGGAGGCGATTGTGTCCGACGTCGAGGTGACCGCGAAAATGCCAAGCAGGATCGCGAATGCCGACAGCGTATCCATGCCGTAGGTAAAGGGCAGGATCAGTACGATGCCGATAACCCCGCCCAACCCGGGAACGGCGCCCAGCCAGATGCCGACCGCCACGCCCACCAACAGGAATCCAAAACTCGGCCATTGCAAGGCCAGAACCAGCCCTTGAATGAACGCATCCAAAGTCATGCGGGCACACCCAAGGCACCAGCATTCTCACGCAGCGAGGTGCCAAGGCCGGGCGCAACCGTTGGTCGGCACGTGCCGTCCCGAATCTTAGGCGGTGGTTCCGTCAGCTGATGGAACAGCGGACTCTCCTGCCACTGGATCTCCAGCCGTTCGTCGCTACCGAGGGCTGCCATCACATGAACGCTGCACAGATGGGCGACTGGGCCGCTAGGATTGTGCAGTGAAACCGCGGTCCCAGCCGCCTGCGCCAGCTGCGCGATTTCCAGGATGGTTTTTAGCCCGCCCGCATGTTTCACATCGGGCATGATCAAGTCATAAGCACCGGTTGCGACGAAAGGTTCAACCTCGTCCCAGCCGCCCGCCGTCTCGAGACCACAGAGACGCATACCATGGCGGTTCGCGGCCCGCCGGAGCCGCGCTATGTCCGGCAAGGTTTCCAGGTTTTCGGGCAGCGGGCACTCAAGCCAGACGACGCCCGTTTCCTGAAGGGCAGGCATCAATGCCTCGGCGGCGTCGACCATGAAGCGCCAGTGACAGTCGACCATCAAATCATGGTCGCCAATGGCGTCCCGTGTGGCGCGCAGCCGATCGAGGCCGGCACCTATCAGCCGGCGCGCATCGTCCGTCCCGCACAGCTCGGGCGTAAGCTCATCGAACGGTGCCACTTTAATGGCCTGGAAACCGTCGGCCAACGCAGCCGCTGCGTTGGCCGCAAACCCAGCCGGTGATCTGTCCCGCGTCGCCCTGTTGATGTTCGCGTAAAGCGGGATTGGGTTATCGCCTGTTTCTGCGCCCAAATATCTGCACAGCGGTTGTCCGGTGGCTTGCGCCTTAAGATCCGTCACGGCCTGATCAAGGGCGGAAAGAATCGTGCGTTCGGTAAGATCCAACCGCGAGCGTCGAAGCGGGTTCAGCGGGTCGCCCGCCAGGCTACCTCCGACAATCTGACGGGCTCGGGCAAGGAGCGATTGGCTGATACCGACTTTGGCGAATGGAAGGGTGGCCTCGCCTAGCCCCGTTCGCCCATCTTCGGTCATCAGTTGAACATGCTGCCACGTGGTTCGCGGGCTTACCCGAACGCTCGTCAATTCGGCGTCCGCGATGGTGTGAGTGATGGAAGACGGATCCCTCATGCCGCTTCCTTCCGCGTGGGGGCGTCGAGGTGAACCAGATCAAGATCCTTTAGGCGAGACCAGAAATCGGGCGGAATGGGGTGGTTGAACGCATCGATGGCCTCGGACAGTTCGGTTTCGCTTCTTAGTCCGGCGACGACGGATGCGACCAGCGGATTGAGGTCGGCGAATTGCAGGGCCGCGGCGCGAAGGGGCACGTCGAACACTTGGCACACGGCATCGATGGCGGTGACCTTCGCGCGCATGTCTGGGCACGGCGGCTCGTACATATAGGTCGCGCCGTCGATGGGGCCTGTGGCCAAGATGCCCGAGGCAAAGGGTGCCGCGCACAGCAGCGAGATGTGCCTCTCCGCGCAGATCGGCGCCAGGTCGGCCAATAGGTCCCGATGGTTGAGAAGGTTGTATTCCCGCGCGATCATCACGCAATCGAGACCGCCATGGGCAGCCATCGGTACGGCCGCTTGAAGATCGTTGGTACCGAGCCCGATGGCGCCAATGAGTCCGGCAGCCCTCAGTTCCATCAGCGCCGGCAGTGCCTCGGTCATGGCCTTCGCGAGCACGGTACCGAAGCCGTCGCCATGCCAACGATGGCTGACGTCGTGGATGATGAGAAAGTCAATGCGGGCGAGGCCCAGCCGCTGGAGGCTATCCTCAAAGGATCTGATCACACCGGCACGGCTGTAGTCGAAGGTGTGTTTGAAAGGCAGCGTGCCCGCCGCGACGCAGTCGTCAGCTCTCTCATCGGGCGATAGCAGGCGGCCCACCTTGGTGCTGATGACGATGCTGTCCCGGGCGGCTCCTCGCAACGCCGTGCCCACCCGATGCTCGCTAAGACCGTGGCCATAAAATGGGCTGGTGTCGAAGTAGCGGATCCCCTGGCCGATGGCCGCCGCGATCAATGAGCCAACCTCTTCCTCCGTACGAGGCGCGGCAGGCCCGGCAAGGGCGGTCCCGCCATAGCCGAGGCGGGAAACTTGGATATCGGTTTTGCCGATCCGGCGCGTTTTGGCGTGTTTCATGTCTTCGAATTCGTTAGCCAAGGTGAAATCCCTCGACTTGGTTGCGAACGATGGTTGGCTGCATGGGGTCGGCGCCGGCGACTGCCTCGAGATCTTCGGCCAGTGTGCCACCCGCGCCCCAGTGACGGTTCGGATCCGGCCAGGGAATCGAGTCGACCAGCAACCGGCTATACGGATGATGCGGGTCATCGATCACCGTCTCGGGCACGCCCGCCTCAACCACGCGCCCTTTGTGCAGAACAAGCACGTAGTCGGCGACCTCGTAGGCGGTTGCCAGGTCATGGGTGATGTAAAGAACCGAAATCCCCAGCTCGGCTTTCATCGCCGCCAGATTGCCGAGGATCGTCGATCGCAGCGAGGCATCCACCATCGAGACCGGTTCGTCGGCCACCAGCAATCGCGGCTTCAGCATAATGGCGCGCCCAACCATCAGACGCTGCCGCTGACCACCCGACATCTGATGGGCATATCGGTGGATGGTCTGTGATGGCTCCAAACCAACACACGCACACGCATCCACCAGATAGTTGAGAGCATCGGTTCGCGAACGCGCGATGCCGAAATTGCGTAAGGGTTCCGAGAGGACATGATCGACCCGATAGAATGGATTGTAAGAAGCGTAGGGGTCTTGAAAAACGGCTTGGACCTCTCGGCGGAAACGGATCGCGTCATTACCGTTCATGCGAGCGATATCGTTGCCCGAATATCGCACGATGCCTTGGCTCGCCGTCTCAAAGCCAAGCGCAAGCGAGCCCATCGTCGTCTTGCCCGAGCCGGACTGGCCGACAACAGCGATGACCCGGGGCACGTCGCCGTCGAGACGGAAAGACAACGGCTTAAGCGCGTCGATTGATGTCCGGCCTTTGCGATAGGTCTTGCCGACGGCCCCAAATTCCAAAAGGGGTGGCGCCGACGGGACTTCGCTGGTTCGAGCGATGACCGGCTCGGATCCGGATTTGCGCTCCAGGGACGGAACACTCTCGATCAGCTGCCTTGTGTAGGCGTGGGATGGGTTGGCGAAAATCTGGTTGACATCGCCTTGCTCGACCACATTCCCATCGCGCATGACGATCATCTCGTCCACGAACTGCGCCATCAGGCCCATATCGTGGCCGATTAGGATTAAGGACGAGGCGATTTCCTCCTGAACCTTGCGGAGCGTTTCCATCACCCGCCGCTGCGTGATGACATCAAGCGCCGATGTCGGCTCGTCCGCGATCAGAAGCTTGGGGGCCATGGCAATCGCGATGGCGATGCAAGCGCGTTGTTTCATGCCGCCGGAAAGCTCGTGCGGGAACATCCGCCCGATGTCCGGGGATAGGTCGACCTGGGTAAGCAGATCGGCGACCCGATCTTGCGCCGCACTGCCGCGCAGAGCCTTGCCATGATCGGTCATCCCATCCAGGATCTGCGCCCCGATCCGCGCGACCGGATTGAGCGAATTCATGGCGCCTTGGGGGATGTAACTGACGGTGGCAAGCCGGTGCTGGCGGAACTCTTCTTCGGTGAGGCCCAAAAGGTCCAGACCATCAAGATCGGCCTCGCCGGCAACCACCCTCCCCGGCGGTTCGATCATCCCCATCAAGGCCAGCGCGGTCGTCGTCTTGCCCGACCCGCTTTCGCCGACGACTCCCATCCGGATGCCAGGCCAGATGTTGAAATTCACGCCGTTGACAGCCTTAACGACACCGTCATCGGTGTAGAATTCAACGCGTAGATCAGTGACGGAAAGGCCTGACATCGAATCGCCGTCCTTCATGTCCGGCGCCTTCGGGTGCGCGGATTGGCCAACTCGTCAAGCCCGGCGCTGACAAGATAGAGGCCGACAAACAGCGTGATGAGAGCGATCAGCGGCGTTGCCCACCACCACCACAGGCCGGTGGAAAAGGCCCCTTCCAGCATGACCCAATAAATCGTCATCCCCAGCGTCGGCTCGTTCTGCGGGCCGAGGCCCAACGCTTCCAACCCGACAGACGCCAGCATCGCCGTGGCAACGGCCAACACGAAGGACGCCATCAGATAGGGGATGAGGTTCGGCATCAGTTCCTTGAAAACGATGCCGAGGCGTGAGGTGCCGCCCAGCCGCGCGGTCTTCACATAGCTGGCCTCCCGCATGATCAGCACTTGCGCCCTGATTTGCCGTGTCGGCTGGCGCCAGGCGAGCAGCGAGATGATGATCGCCATCTGATCGGTGTCGAGCTTGCCGGGAATGTTGGTGGCGATGACGACCAGGACGAGAAGCGGCGGGATCGTCAGCAGGACATCGGTGAACAGCGAGATCACCGCATCGGTCGCTCCCCGAAAGAATCCCGCGAGAAAGCCCAAGATCGCCCCGATCAGCACGCCCAGGAACCCGGCGATCAGACCGACTTTGCCTGTCAGAAACGTCCCATAGACAAGGATCGCGACCAGGTCTCGGCCGAACTTGTCCGTGCCCAGCGGATAGTCCGCGCCAGGCGGTCGGCTCGGGCGGTTCGAAAGCGGTGCCGCATCGCGATAGTCGATGAACAGCTGTCCTCCTATGGCGACCAGAGCCAGCAACGAAAGCAGGATGGCGCCGAACACCAGGGAAGGGTTGCGGCGCAAATAGGCGCTAACCGTCCGCCAGCGTCTGGCGGATGTTCCCCAGTCGTGAACGGTCGTTCTGATGTCTGTGTCAGCCATCTCAGTCGTTCACATTCGTGCGGATGCGGGGATCGATCAGCGGGTAGATCAGATCCAAGACCATGAGCGAGATGCCAACCGTCAGGACCAGCATGTAGACGCACCCGAAGATCAGGTAATAGTCGTTCAGCAAGATCGCCTGGTAGAGCAGGCTTCCAAGGCCCGGATAGGAAAACACGCGCTCGACCAGAACCGCCCCCGTGACGACATTGGCAAGCGTCAACACCAACGCGGTGATCTGCGGGGCGATGGCGTTGCGGACGCCATAGCGCCAGAAGCGCCGGGATCCCTTCAGCCCCTTTGCCTTGGCGAAAACCATGTAGTCCTCACCCTGCACAGTGACCATCATGCCACGCATCGACAGGGCCCAGATGCCGATCGATGCGAGCAGGATCGATAAGGCCGGCAGCAGCGCGTGCGTCAGGACACTCTGTGCAAACGTCCAACTCCATTCCGGCAGAAGCCCGGACGAATAGCCCTTGCCTGTCGGTAACCAGTTGAGCTGCGTGGCGAAGACGTAAATCAGGATCAACCCGATTAGGTAAAACGGGATGGCGGCCAGGATCATGACGATCGGCACGACCGCGTTGATCCATCTTGGTGCCCGTGGCCACACCGTCAAAGCCCCCAGCGGCGTGCCGATCGCGAATGCCATCAACGTAGTCAACAGCATGATAGCCATCGTCCACGGCATGGCCTGCAGAACCAGCGTCGACACCGGGTCGGGGAAGTAGGAGATCGAGATGCCCAGATCGAAGGTCAGCGCGTCATAGACCGTGTTGGCATATTGGATCCAAAGCGGCTGATCCATGCCGAACCGGCGTTCGAAATCCGCGACGGCCTCCTCGAACCCTTCCATCGTGCCGCCGGACTCACCCATGGACGCGGCGATCACCTCCTCCACCGGGTTCCTGTCCGACAGACGTGGCATAAGAAAGTTGATGGAGGCTGCAATCCAGATGATCAGCACCATCATCAAGAGACGTCGCAGGATGCGCATGGTCGGTCCCTTCCGCAGGAGACGAGGCGCGCAAGCGCGCCCCGTCGCCTTCTTAGGCGGTTCGTCCAGTGGCCCTTAGTTGACCGGCTGGACCCCGTGCAGAACCTCCGTGCCGGCACCCGAGATGAAACAGGGGATACAGGCCAGAGCGTAGGGATTGTCCTCGGTCGGATAGTTCGTCCAGTAGGTCGTGTTCATCGGGATCGTGTGATAGCCGAGCTCCAGCGGAACCTCGACGACATCGCCGAACCAGATGTCGAACGCCTCACGGAACAACGGCAACAGCTCTTCCCGATTTTCCGGCGGAAGCGCGGCCATTTTGTCGTAAATCGCGTCGAATTCCGGGTTGGCCCAGCGGCTGACGAACATAGTGGACGTGCCGATCGGAGTCCGGTTCTTGGTGATGTACATCCGCATCGTATCGACAGGATCGAAGATCGAGCCGCCATTGTGGCCAAAGATGTGCCACAGGCTCTCACCCTTGCGGAACAGATCGAAGCTTTCCGGGGTCTGGCTGTATTCGGCGCAGAAGCCGGCATTGATCAGCTGCTGCGTCACGACTTGACCGACCGCAGCCAACACCTGATGGACTTCAAGCGGACCGCCGGCGCATTGGCCATCCTTCTCCCACAGGCCATCCCCGTTGCGCGTGTAACCAGCCTCCTCCATCAGCGAGGCTGACTTTTCGAGGTTGAATTCACCGGCCTCATGCTTGGCAACGATGTCCTGGGCCTGGTCCATGTACCACACCAGCGGGTCGTAATGTGGATAGGGCCAGTCGTTCGGCGTGTTGCCTCCACCCCAGGCGAACTCGATCAGCTGTTCTTTGTCGATGGCATAGCGAACGGCCTTGCGTACGCGCACATCGGCAAACGGACTGTCTTCAATCAAGTGGTTGAAGTAGAGCGAATGGGGCCACCAGTCCTGATAGGCAAATGGAGGGTCTTCACCAGTGTAGGTGGTTACATGTTCCGTGCTGTCGAGAACCGACTTCAGAAGATCCAACGACGTCACGAGCTGGGTCGAATCGACCTCGTTGTTCTGGATCATGTCCGCACGACGCGCATTGTCGCCGATGCCGATGGCCACGACCCGTTCGGGACCAGGTAGATCACGAAAGCCGGCTTCGGCCCCCCACCAATCATCCCGCCTGTCCAGCACGATCTGGTCCGGCGAGGCGAACACTGTCTCCCACGCGCCGGTGCCGACGGGATAGCCCTTTTCCTCGTCATACCAGGTGAACGCCGCCTTATCCTCAACGGTGCTCCAGATATGCTCCGGCACCCAGACCAAGCCATGGCCGTAATAGTTGATCAACTGGCGGAACGGATAGCGCGGATCGGGTGCGTTGAGCGTGATCTTCGCGGTCAGCTTGTCGACGACCTCGGCGCCAATAACCTGATTGGCCACTTCCTTGGCCTTGCGCATGTTCGCCGGCCCGTTGCCGTTTTCGACCAGCATGTTGATCGTGTAGGCGACATCCTCAGCGTCGAAATCTTCGCCATCAGCCCATTTTGCCCCCTCACGGATATTAACGGTGACTTCCGTGAAGTCGGCATTCATCTCAAAGCTTTCGCCAAGCCAGGGGACAAGATCGCCGGTGATTGAATTGAAATAGAACAGCGGCTCAAAGTTGTGCATGTGCCCGTTACGGTATTCGCCCGCCAGGTTGTAGTAGTTCGCGTTACGCGGCGTCTTTAGCGTTGGTGATCCCTGGCTCCATCCTTCATGAATGAAGGTTCGTTCGCGCGGCACATCGTTGATCTGTGCAGATGCGATTGTGGTTCCGAACATGGCGACAGCCACAATACTGGCGGCGCACCCTGTCGTTCTTCCGCAGAACGTCATCTTTCCTCCCTCCCTCATTTGTCATTTTCCCGCTGCCCGGCGGATGGGCGAGCGCATGTGGAATTTGAGAGATCATACTTTTGATCAAATCAATGTCAATACGAGCTGAAAAATGGCCATAAACGGCATCTGTTGATCAAATATTGAAGATTGGTTAGCCTCGGCTTCAAGATTGATTTGCCCGGCGTGGCCAACCCGATCACCCACCGCCGATCGCTGGACAGGTGGGTAAAGGCTTGCTTTGGTAGCGAGGCTTTGATCTGAAAGAGGGGTACGATGGCGTCGCAATACATCGAAATCAGCGACCGTCTTCGGGAAGACATCGTGGGTGGGAAGTTCGCGTCCGGGGAACGGCTGAAACTGGCTGAGCTTGCTCGCCTCTATTCAACCAGCCACATGCCGATCCGCGAGGCGTTGAGGATTTTGAACGGCCAGGGGATCGTCGAATTTACGCCCAACAGCGGCATGCGCGTTCGCGAAATCGATGTCGACTATATGATCGATCTGTTTGACGTGCGGCTTGCGCTCGAAGCTGTCCAGGCACGCCGCGCCGCCGAACGAATGACACCAGAGGCGGCGGACGCCATCATCGCCGCCAAGAATAAGTTCGAGAAGGTGGTGTCGCACGGTGACCAGGACGCCACGCTAAAAGCCAACCACCGTTTTCACCAGGCAATCAGCACGGCATCGGGCAACCGCGAAGCCGGCGAGATTGAGGAACGGCACTATCAGATCCTCCGGATTGTCTGGGGCCGGCATGGCTATGCCTCGGAAAGGCTTGATGGCGTCATCGAAGATCACCGGCTGCTGACATCGGCAATCCTCGATCGGGATGCTGAGGCAGCCAGTCTGCTGGCGGCGGCACATGTCATGCGCGCCCGCCGAAATCTTTTGAGCAAAATGAAAGAGGCGGATCGGACCTCGCATTAAGGCCGGCCGGACTTGGAGTAAGCCAACATGAGTCGATTGTCGGGCAGCGTTGCCGTCGTAACCGGAGGCGGAACCGGCATCGGCCGCCATATTGCAGCCAGCCTCGCCGAGGCCGGCGCAAGGGTCGCCGTTGTTGGCCGGCGCCCGAATGTTCTGGAGGACGCCGTCGGGGGAATTGCCGCCGCCGGGGGCGAAGCCATTGCCGTTCCCGCTGACCTTGTCCAAGCCAAGGCCGTCGACAACGCTTTTGGTGAAATCGCCGAACGGCTCGGCCCGGTCGACATGCTCGTGAACAATGCCGGTGCTTTTTCGGCCTTTGGCCCCGTCTGGGAGGTCGAGCCGGACAGCTGGTGGTCGGATGTCGAGACGAATCTTAAGTCGACCTTTCTGTGCACCCGAGCTGTCCTTCCTGGGATGATCGCGCGTCAAAAAGGGCGAATTGCAAACATGATCGGCGGCGGAACGGCAGCCCCGCTGCCCATGGGATCGGGCTATTCCATCTCTAAAACCGGCGTCATGCGGCTGACGGAATGCGTCGCTGCGTCCCTTGCCGATACGGGTGTTGTTTGTCTTGCCATGGCTCCCGGACTGGTCCGAACCGACATGACCGAACACCAGCTATCTTCCGACGCGGGCCGAAGATACCTGCCCGGTCTTGCCAAACGTTTCGAGGAAGGCGACTTCCTGCCGCCTAGCAAAGCGGCAGATCTCGCTGTCGCCATTGCTCTCGGCCGTTTCGATCGATTGGCCGGTCGGGCAGTGTCGGCCACCGAGGAAGTCGACATCGCTGAAGCCGCCATCCCTGACATTCTCGAGCGCGACATGCGACGTTTGACGCTGCCGGGTTTTGGGCCAACGATGAAGCCCACGGGACACTGAATGAAACGTTGGAACGGGGTTGGAAAAATCGGGATACTGCTCAGTCGCAAGGATGCTCGATCTACCTGACGAACTGATCGGAAAAGTCCTCACCAAAGCCAATTTCCAGTAGTGCCCGCAGCGAACGGTGAACGGGTCTTCCGGTCGACATGCCCCGGAGCGGTGCCGGTTTGGGCGTCACATGGGCATCGGTTTTGGTTATGTCCCGCGTTGCTGCTTAGACGAGTGACAGACCTCCATCGACCCGCAGGATTTGCCCGGTGATGTGTTCAGCTTCGTCACTGAGAAAAAAAGCGATGGCTGCCGCCACATCGGTTGGTTTGGCGAGGCGCCCGTCGGGCGTAAGAGCGGCGGCGGCGTCCCAGGCGCTTTGCGACAGGGCGGAATGGCCGTGGCTCTCTTTTTCCGTGAAGCCGGGTGCAACCGAATTCACCGTGATCCCCTTCGGTGCGAACTCGACGGCCAGCGTTCGGGCCAGGGCATCGGCTGCGCCCTTGGCGGCGGCGGTCGCCGGGAAAGCGCGCGCACCGGGAACCTGGTCGACCACAAATGAACTGACATTGACCACCCGGGCGCAGGGTGACGCGGTGAGCGATGGTTCCGCGGCGCGAACCAGGTCGAGGAAAGCACGGTAGATCACCTGTAGGGAGCGATCATACATCTCGTCCGGCGTTTCGTTCAGCGTTCCGGCGAAGGCGAACCCGGCGTTCGAGACGATGCGGTCAAGGCCCCCGAACCGGTCGATCGCGGCAGCCACCAGTGCGGTCGCAGCGCCAGGGGTCGCCAAATCTGCTATCTCGGTCGCGACCTCGGCCCCCGCCGCACGGGCCTCCCCAGCGACGGCTTCAAGGGCCGCAACTTTCGCGCCATCAACACCGCCGCGTGCCGTTAGGAAAAGCGCTTCGCCTTTGGCGGCCAGGCGCCTTGCAGTGGCAGCCCCGATTCCGCTCGACGCGCCGGTTACCAAGGTTACGCGGGAACACATCACGCGGCGAGATCAGCCTTGAGCTTGTAGCCATAGATCCGGTCGAGCTGCAGCCTGGCAACAAGGTCGAGGCCCCGCTCAAGCCCTGCCTTATCAAGCGGCTTCAAGGGTCGACGAAGGGGCCCCGAAGGCAACCCGACGGCGCGCATCAAGGTCTTGATCGCCACTGGATTGATCGCGGAATAGGCGAAATGCAGCATGTCGAGGTTGTGCAGATAGGCGTCTTTGAAGTTCACGGCGTCCTCGGCGCCTTCCCAGGGCTTGGACATCACCGCAAATTCGCCAGGGATGATGTTGCCGGTCATGTTGGCAAGGCCATGCCCACCGAGAGACATGGTGGGCACCACCAGCCCCAAATTGGGCGAACAGCAGCACATGATCGAGAGATCGGGTTTGGCTGCGCACATCTGGGCCACCTGGCCGACGCGCGTGGTGCTCTCCTTTAAAACAACCATGTTCGGGTGCTTGGCCAGGCGCAGCATATCGTCCCAATGCAGGTCGGTCCTCACCCGTGGCGGGTTGTTGTAAAAGCCGATGGCCAAACCGCTGGAATCGCAGATCTCTTCGACGTAGTCGGCAATGTCCGAATTCGACGCGCAGATATAGGAGGGTGCGGCGATGATGGCGCCATCCGCCCCTTCGGCTTCGGCATAGCGCACCATCTCAATCGCCGCGTCGGTGTTGTTGCCCGAGCAGCCGTAATACATCAGCATGCCGTCGGGGCGCATCTTCACCGTCTCGGAGATGATCTTCTTCTTCTCCTCCGGACTCAGCATCGAGACCTCGCCGGTGGAGCCCATGATCAGGACGGCGCTGGTCCCGTTTTGAGCGTGAAAGCTCAACAGGTCCCGGAACCCCGCATAGTCGATGCTGCCATCGGCGTTCATGGGTGTCACCAGGGCGACAAAACTCCCTGTCGGTTTGATATGAGGCATTAGGGGTTTCTCCGGCGGTGTCTTAATGACGAATACGGCATTGCGAACTTGCTCCAAGACTATCCAAGGTCGGCCTTCGCGAACAGGGCCTACAACCAACCCATTGCGTTGCTCGCCCGCAGGATCAGCACTACACTGGCCAGAAGGCAAAGGCCCAGCACGGCACTGCGCAGCCATCTCGCTGTTCCCTTTGCCGCAATGACAAAGCGAGCGACAAAAAATCCCACAAGCACGCCGGGCAGCAGTGCGATTCCGCGCGTAATATCGGCCCAGCCGAACTCGCCAAATGCCGCTAGAGCGGCGATCGAAACGCAGGCGCCAAGAAGCAGCACCGCGTTGAGCGTTGCCCGCATTTGGTTGGCCGGGGCGTTTTGCAAGGCGATGGCATAGGGTGGCGCACCTGCCGAGGTGAGCGTGCCCATGAAGCCCGAGACCACGCCGGCAACCGCCACACCAGGCACGCTGGGCTTCAAGGTTGGGCCAAAAATCGACAACGGAACGGCGAGCAGGATCAACAACGCAAAAAGGATCTGAAACAAAGTCTCAGATAGGCTGGCCAGCAAGAAGGCAGCAAAGATTGCGGCAGGAAGGCGACCGGCCAGCCCGGCGATGACATAGGCGCGGTTCACGTCGCGGAGATCGCGCACGGTGGACAACAGGCTCACGATGATCCCCAAGAATATCACCGTGCCGGGGACAAAGCTCGGATCGATCAGCACGAGAAGAGGGGCTGCGAAAAGGCCAAATCCGATGCCGGCGGTGGATTGGACAATGGCTGCGAAAACGACGATGGCGAACCCTGCAGCGAAGGCGATCGACAGAACGCCCAGATCGTCAAACACTCCCACCTTCTAGCTGCTCGCCGCAGCCGCCGTAGCCGCCGTAGCCGCCGTATCACCTATCTCGGGCACCGCGTCGAGGAGAGAGCGTGTGTAGTCCTCGCGCGGGTTGGCATAGACGGCGTCCACAGCACCAATCTCAATGATTTTGCCGGCCTTCATGATCGCCACGCGATCGGCGATGTGCCGCACCACGGCAAGGTCATGGGCGATGAAAAGATAGGTGAGCCCGAGCCGCGCTTGAAGGTCCTGCATCAGGTTCACCACCTGGGCTCGGATTGAGACGTCGAGGGCGGATACGGGCTCGTCAGCAATGATAAAGCGCGGCTCCAGCGTCAGGGCGCGGGCGATGCCCACGCGCTGGCGCTGACCACCGGAGAAAGCATGGGGGTGGCGCGTGGCGGCGTCGGCAGGCAGACCCACAAGCTCCAGAAGGGTGGCAACGCGGTCCCGCAATTTGGCCGGGTCGGTTTCAATTCCGTGAACCACCAATGGCTCGGCCACGATGTCCTGAACGGTCATGCGCGGGTTGAGGCTGGAATACGGATCCTGGAAGATGATCTGCATGTCCCGCCGAAGCCGACGCAACTGCCCGTGCCGCAGGGTCGTGATTTCCTGGCGATCGAACTTGATGGATCCGGATGTCGGATTGATGGCTCGAAGAACCGCCCGCCCGGTCGTGGTCTTGCCGGACCCGCTTTCGCCGACCAGGCCGAGGGTCTCCCCCGGCCAGATGTCGAAGCTGACCTCGTCCACGGCTTTGAGAACATCGCGCTTTGCAAAGAACCCGTTTTGCCCGATCGGGTAATGCACGGACAGATTGCGTACCTCGACCAAGGGCACGCCGTTTTGGGCTTTGTCGGACGTCTCTGCCGCACCGGCATGGGCGACAGATGTGGCAGCAGTCATCGGATTGTGACAAGCCAAGCGCCCCGAGGCATCTGGCCTCTGGATCAAGTCCGGTGCCCGGTCACAGGCCAGCGTCGCATTGGCGCAGCGTGGGCGAAAGGCACAGGCACCGCGCGGGAGCCGCAGGTCGGGAGGCTGGCCGTCGATTGTTGTCAAACGGCGCCGGGTCAGCGCCAGGGTCGGCGTCGCGCTAACAAGCCCCGCTGTGTAAGGGTGAGAAGGCCGGTGAAGCATCACCTCGGCCGGGCCGTCTTCAACAATCTCGCCGGCATACATCACCGCGACGTCCTGGCAGAGCCGCGCCACCACACCGAGATCATGGGTGATCATCAGCACCGCGAGGGACAGGCTCTTCTGAAGCTCAGCCAGCAGGCTTAGGATCCCCGCTTGCACGGTCACGTCCAGCGCCGTGGTCGGCTCGTCGGCGATCAGAAGTTCTGGCTCACTCGCCAGCGCCATGGCAATCAGCACGCGCTGGCGCATCCCCCCCGAAAACTCGTGGGGGTATTGATCGATCCGCTTGTCCGGTTCGCGAATATGCACCAAGTCGAGCAACTCGATGGCTCGGCTCCGGGCTGCTGACGGGGAAAGACCGAGGTGGTGAGCCAGAACTTCGGCGATCTGGCTGCCGACGGTGAAGAGGGGGTCGAGGCTGGTCATCGGGTCCTGAAAAACCATCGCAACATCGCGGCCGCAAATCTCGCGCCGGTAGGCCTCCGCCGACGGGCCAATCAGCGTCTTGCCCTTCCAAAGTACATCGCCACCCACGATCCGGCCTGGCAGTTGCACCAAACCCATAATCGCTTGAGAGGTCACGGACTTTCCGCAGCCCGATTCCCCCACCAGTCCCATGGCCTGGCCGGGTCCGATGTCGAATGAGACGCCGCGAACGGCGTGGACCCGACCGCTTCGGGTTAGGAACTCGACCTCCAGCCCGTCGACACGCAGAAGCGGATCGCTCATAAAGCGGCTTCGACCCTGCGGGCGTAGCGCTTCTCCCGCTCGACCGGATCTGTGGTCACCCGCAGCCAGGAGGCCACGAGATTGATGGCCAGCACGGTGAAGGCGATGGCAAGCCCAGGGAAGGTAACCAGCCACCAGGCGCGGAACATGTAATCCTTGCCCTGGGCCACATCGAGGCCCCAGGAGGTGGCTGGCGGCTGCACGCCCAGGCCCAGGAAGGACAGCGCCGCTTCAGCCAGCACGATCCGGGCAAATTCCAGCGTGCCGATGGTCAGCAAGGGCGCCGCCAGGTTAGGCAATAGGTGCCGGATCAGGATGCGATGGGTGCGACAACCGAGAATCTCGGCCGCTTCCACAAACGCCGTCTGTCTTAGAGCTAGGACAACGCTTCGGGTAATCCGCGTGTAGACCATCCAACCATTGAGCGCGAGAACCACAATGACAGTCGTCATGCTGGGGCCGATCACGGCCAGGATCATCAGCGCCAGGAGCAAGCCAGGAAAGGCCACCTGCGTGTCGGTTACGGCGGTGATGAACTGGTCGGTCCGCCCGCCGGCATAACCTGAAATGAGCCCCATGATCACGCCGAAAGAACCGGCGAGCAGCACGGTGGCGAAGCCCACGAAAAGCGAGATGCGCGAGCCATTCAAGAGGCGCGAGAGGACGTCCCGGCCCAGATGGTCGGTACCTAGGATGTGATCCCAGCCTCCGCCCGCCAGCCAGACCGGGGGCTTTAACCGCGCGATGATGTTCTGTGCCGCCGGGTCATGTGGGGCGATGAGCGGCGCCACGATTGCAATCAGAAACAGAACGCCCAGGCTGCAGACCCCGATCATCCCAACCCGGTCGGCCTTCAAATCGGCCCAGTACCCACCGGCGACCGCCTGGTCTGTAACCCCGACGGGCGTGTCGGCAACGGCTTGCGGATCGGCTTCGGCGAGGCTCATTGGCTTCCGATCTCAATCCGAGGGTCGATGGCCTTATAGAGGATGTCGAGCGCGATGTTGATCGCGACCACCGCGATTGACGTTACGAAAACAATGGCTTGGAGAAGGATCAGGTCCTGGCGCTCGATGGCCTGAATGGCCGTCAGACCAAGCCCTGGCCAGGCGAAGACCGTTTCCACAACGACCGTGTAGCCCGAGACGATGCGGATGAACTCCCATCCGGCGATGGTCAGGATCGGCACGGCGGAGTTGCGAAGCGCGTGGACGCCGACGACCCGCCACGGGAGCATCCCTTTGGCCCGCAAGACTTTCACATATTGCGCGTTCAACTGATCGATCATGGTCGATCTGACCACCATGACCATCCGGGTCATGGCGGGCAGGCCCAGGGTCAGGGCTGGTAGGATCAGGTGATCGAACCCGCCCGCCCCGGATGTGGGGAGCCACCCCAACATCAGCGAAAAGAAGATGATGAAGAGCAGCCCGAGCCAGAACTGTGGGATGGAAAGACCCAATAGGCTGACCACGACCACGACCCGGTCAATCCATCCTTCGGGGCGCAGGGCCGCAACGACCCCGAGCGGGACAGCCATCACCACAGCGAACAGGATCGCAAAAACGGAAAGAAGCACCGTTGCCGGCGCTTTTTCCAAAATGATCTCCATTACCGGGCGGCGCTGCCACAGCGACTCGCCGAAATCCAAGACCGCCACATCCCGGACATAGGTCACAAACTGTTCCAGGATGGGTCGGTCGAGGCCCAGTTGCCGCTCAAACACGGCGCGTTGTTCGGCCGTGGCTTCAAGCGGCAGCATCACAGCGACCGGGTCGCCGATCATCCGGGTCAGGATGAAGACGACGACCACCACTGACAGGACGACGATAACGCCCTGCCAGAGACGGTCGAAAATGTACCCGCTCATCGTGCCTATGCCACTGCCGCTAGAGCTGGCTTAGTTGATGCTCATCGTGTGGACGAACATCTTGCCATCGACGCGAGGCGTCCAGTTCAGTCGCTCGCTCATCCCCCAGATGTTGTTGATGTTGAGCAAGAAGGTCAGCAAGGCCTCCTCATGGGCGTATTCGACCACCTGCTCATAAGTGGCTTGCCGAGCCTCAAGGTCGATCTCTGTCCGAGCGGACGTAATCCACTCTTCAAGCTGTTCGACGCTGTTGGAGGCGCCGAAACCCGATGGCGCCAAATAGGCTGAGAAGGACCGGTCAGCGTCCAATAGCTCGTTGCCCGAGACGACAAAGATTGCATCCGACCGCTGTTCTTCTTCCGACCGGAAGAGACGCTGGAGGTATTCGCTGAACTCATAGATCTCGACATTCACATCCAAACCGACAGCCGTCCAATACCCGGCGACCACCTCGGTCAACTCCCGGTCCTTCAGCCACCGGCCGGCGGTGCTGACCAGGGTGATGCTTCCGTCGCTTTGACCCGCTTCGGCCAAAAGCTCGATGGCGCGTTCCGGGTCGTAGGGATAGGCGGAGATATCCTCGTTGTAGCCAAAGTAGGTAGGTCCAAGAAGCTGCCCAGCTTCAACCTGTGCCTGACCTTCGAAGAGCGACGTCGCGAGCGCTTCTTTGTCTACCGCGTAGTTCAGCGCCTGCCGCACACGCGCGTCCGCCGTGATACCACCATCGGCGTTCAGCAAGACCATCGGATGCTCAAGCCCGCGCATGGAGGCAGCCTGTGGAACCTGGCCCATGAATTCGGGCAGCAGGTTCGTCACGAGATCAACCTCGTTGGCCAACAGCGTGGACAGCCGCGTGCCGGGCTCTTCGATGAACCGATAGGTCACTTTGGAGATTTCCGGTGCGCCACTGCGATAGTCGGCATTGGCTTCCAGTACGATCTCGCTGCCCCGTTCCCAGCTCACGAATTTATAGGGACCGCTGCCCACCGGGGATTCGGCAAACCCATCGGCCTCGCTGGCCACGGGCGGGACGATCATGAAGTAATACATCCGGGCCGGAAGAATCGGATCGGGGCCCGAAGTCATGATGTGGACTGTCACCTCATCGATGGCCGTGGCACCCGACAGGGTCGAAAAGTATGAAAGCTGTTCGGAATTCAGATCGGGGTCAATCATCCGCTCGACCGAAAACGCAATGGCGGCGGCGTCCAAGGGCTCACCATTGTGGAAGGTCAGGCCCGGTGCAATCTTGAACTCCCATGTCGTCGGGTCCACCTGCGTCGGCTCTTCCACAGCAAGACCCAGTCCGAGGTTGCCCTCTTCATCGCGCACCATCAGGGTTTCGAACACGTTGTCATTGACCGCCTTCTCGCCGCCATCATCAGCGGCATGCGGATCAAGGGTTGTCGGCTCGCTGCCGATAACGATCACAATGTCTTCGGCTAAGGCAGCATGCGGCGTAACGGCTATCAGAAGCGCGAAACACCACTTCAGAACCTTTCTATGCATTTGAAATCCCCACTGTTGGCCCGCCTTATGCGGGTTATGCTGTGCTTGCTTGCACCACACGCAGAATAGCACGGTCTCTTTCGTCGATGATATGCTTCGTTACTGAGATCTCAGGACATTCATGCCTGAAGCAACTGAAGGCCGGCTGTTCGCTGGGTAGCATCTGCGGGTGGCACATCTACGGGTGGCATCTGCACAGTCTGTGCCAACCATAAGTGGCCGTCCGAAGCCCACAACCTGGAAAACGATGTCTGACGCACCCACCAAGAACCACTCGCGCTCCTACTCCAAGAACGCAGGGACCATTGCGGAACCCTTCCAGGGTCTGCCCCCATACAATTTCTCCGGCGGCCACAACGACCCCGTAACGACCCCGGTCAAACTCCTTGCCGAATGCGCCTATGCGGCGCTCCAAAACGAGGGGGCCAGCCTTAGCAAGTATCATATGGGGTACGGTCCCCAGGGCTATCCGAAGCTGCGAGAGCTTTTGGCGAGAAAGCTAGAGACACACCGCGCCACCCCGTGCGAGCCCGAGAACATCCTGATCACCTCGGGATCGCTTCAGGCGATGGAGTTGGTCAATCAAATCCTGCTGGACCCGGGGGATTGTGTGATCATCGAAACGGCGTCATTTGGCGAAGCGATCGGCAAAGTCAAAAAACTTGGGGCCAAGCTCGAGAGCGCCCCGATGGATGACGAAGGTATCGTTCCGGATAAGCTCGACGCTTTGCTGGCCGACTTGGCTGGCAAAGGCGTCCGGCCAAAGTACATCTACACAATCCCGACGGTTCAGAATCCCATCGGCGGTGTGCTGGGCCTCGAGCGACGTCAGGAGGTTTTGAGGATTGCCCGCGCGTATGGGGTCATTGTCTATGAAGATGAGTGTTACGCCGACCTGCAATGGGAGGGTGAGGTTGTCCCTTCCCTCTATGCGCTGGACCCGGAAAACGTGATCCATATCGGTTCTTTGTCCAAAACCCTGGCGCCCGCCATGCGAGTTGGCTACGCCCTCGCGGATTGGGACATTCTTGGGCGGATGCTGGCGCTTAAGTCCGATGGCGGCACCGGGGCGATCGATCAGCTCGTCGCCGCCGAATTCCTAGAACATCACTATGACGCCCATCTTATGGGGCTGCGCGGCGCGCTGAAGGCGAAGTGCGATCTGATGGTCGATCTTGTGCGGCGAGAGTTTGGAAACACCGCAGAAATCGTCGTGCCAAAGGGCGGCTTGTTCATGTGGGTGCGGCTGCCCGAAGGAACCGATACAGACAAGATGGCGCCGGTTGCGTCGAAGGACGGTATCGGATTTAACCCCGGCGCCGGTTGGGTTTGCATCCCCGAGGACGGCCGCAATTGTCTGCGCTTGTGTTTCGCCCTGCCGACAGAGGATGACATGAGGTTGGGCATTCGCAGATTGGCCGAAATTTATCGTGATCTCGAGCAAGCCTGAGGTTTGCCAAGCGATACCCACCACCCCGAACAACCGCCAAGGAACAGTCGATGTCCAACATGACCCCCGTCGAATTCGAGGATGCGACCGAGGATGTCAAAACGATCTACCGCGAAATCATGGACGCCAAGAAGGCGGATGATGTCCCCATTGGTTTCAAAATGCTCGCCAACGATCCCGCCGCGCTTAAAAGGGCCTGGGAGACAAACCGCGAGATTATGGCGGCCGGAGCCCTGGACGTGGCGACCAAGCAGCTGATCTACCTGGCGGTGAGCATTACCAATGGTTGCCAGTTCTGCGTTGAAAACCATCGTAAATCAGCGGCACAGGCCGGCGTGACGCAAGAGATGTATAACGAAATGATGGCCGTTGTCGGACTGGCAAACCAATACAACCGTTACGCAATTGGGTTCCAAATGCCGTTTGGCGACTAAGCCATCGCGGTGCCCGTTCCGGAAACCCGGTTGGGCGTCGGGTCTTTGGCGGTTCGTGCGCTCTTCGAAGCTTCTGTGCCTGCATTCACAAGGCAGCGGCAAGCAGGTCTGCCGGGACTGTGAGGGTGGCTCCCCCATCGATCGGGACGACGGCGCCCGTAATGTAGCTGGCCCGGTCCGAAGCCAAAAAAAGACAAAGGTCGGCGACCTCGGCACTTGTTGCAGCCCGGCGTAAGGGAACACTGGCGAGGCGCTGGGCTTTGATTTCCGGGGTCGGCGCGAGGCGGCGAAATCCTTCCGTATCTTCGATCGGGCCTGGCAGCACCGAGTTAACGCGGATGCCTTCCGGGCCCCATTCGAGGGCGAGGGTACGGGTGATCTGGTCGACGCCGGCCTTGGCCGCGCACACATGGGCCTGCCCTACCATTGGCCGGGATGCGGCCGCCGCGCTGATGTTCAGGATAACGCCAGGACGCTTGAGATGTTCGTAGCTGGCCAGCATGACGTGATGGGTGCCGAGCACATCGATTTCCAGCACGGCACGAAACCCGTTCGAGCTGATGTCTTGCGCCTTGGCAGCAAAATTTCCGGCGGCGCCGGAGACGACGACATCGATCTTGCCAAAGCGCGCGGCGCAATCGGCAAATGCGGTGTTTATCTGTTCTGCGTCACGCACATCGGCCGGCATGCCCGCCGCTCCCGGCGCAAGCGCCGATAGCTCGGCGACCGTATCCGCCACTTTGTCCGCTGAGCGCGAGAGCACGTAGACGTTCGCTCCCGAATGCGCGAAAGCCCGGGCGATGCCGCGACTAATGCCGCTGGTGCCACCAGACACCAGCACTGTTTTGCCAGCTCCCTCATAGAGCGATGTCTCAAGCGACATTGGTCAAGACCACTGTTGCGGCGGCCGAGAACATGCCGCCAACTCCATGCACAACCGATATCTCCGCCCCATCCACCTGCGCCGGCGAGGTACCGCGCATCTGGCGAACGCCCTCTTGCAGGGCATACATCCCGTACATTCCCGAATGCATATAGGATAAACCGCCGCCGTTCGTGTTCATGGGCAACTGACCTCCAGGTCGCGTATGGCCCTCCGCAATGAAGGTGCCGGCCTCTCCCCGCTCGACAAAACCAAGGTCCTGGAGTCCGTAGAGCGGGAGATGCGCGAACGCGTCATAGATCATAAGATGGTCGACATCGCCGTGTTTGATGCCGGCCTCCGCAAACGCCATCTGACCAGAAGCGCGAAAAGCGCCGCTGGTCGTGAAGTCTTCCATCCAGGTGATTGCGGGGGATTCAACCGCCTCGCCGGTTCCACGCACGAAAACCGGCTTGGTAGGGAAGTCACCCGCACGCTCGGCTTTGGTCAAAACCAACGCGCCACCTCCGTCTGAGACCAAGCAACACAGCAGCTTTCGCAACGGATAGGCCACCATGCGTGAGCCGAGAACATCATCCACAGTGATGGGATCGCGCGCCGTCGCCCGAGGATGCATAGCCGCCCATTCCCGCTGCACAACGGCAACCATGGCAAATTGTTCCTCGCTGACGTTGCATTCTTTCATAAAACGCAGGACCGGCAAGGTGAACTTTGTCGGCGGTATGGTGGCACCATAGGGCACTTCGAACTGTAAGCTGAACTGCGAGGGAAAGATCGGGCGATGGGTACGATGGCCACTTCGCCCGCTCTCGCCATGGGTGATCAGCACCGTCGTGCACAGGCCCGCGTCGATAGCTGCGGCGGCATGGCGGATATGAGTGATGAAGGAACACCCACCAACCGAGGTGCCGTCGGTCCAAGTTGGTTCGAGACCAAGATAGTGGCTGATCTCCGTGACATCGTGGCCGGCGGTCGCCAAGCCATCGATGTCGCCTTTATCCAAGCCGCAATCAGCCAGGGCATTCAAGGCGGCATCCGCGTGCAATTGGACCTGCCCCATATGGGGCACTTTGCCCATATGCGTGCTTTCGGCTGCGCCAACGATGGCGATGGAGTTTGGCTTCATCGAACAGCCGGCCGAAAGCACGGCATCGGCACGCCGCCACGCGTCTCGAACACCACTTCGAGGTCCATATCGAGTTGAAGCGCGTCAGGCGTTTGCGCGCAATCGACGATGTTAGTCATCATCCGCGGCCCTTCTTCCAGTTCAACGACGGCAATTGCGAAAGGCCCCTCGAAACCAGGCGTCGGCATATGGCTGATGATGTAGCTGTAAAGCGTCGCCCGGCCCGATGCGGTGAAATGCTCGACCTCGCGCCCCCCACAATCAGGACAAAAGGGACGCGGCGGAAAGTACGCCTTGTGGCAGGAGCGGCACCGCTGGATCCGCAGTTCACCAACCGCCGCACCACTCAAGAACTCTGCGGCCTCTGGAATGATGAGCGGAGGGGAGCCTTGATTTTCGGTCACGTTTTGGGATGCTCGTCAGAACGAAAGGCAACACTGGTTGACGCGATTCTGTTAGCATGTGTATTATCCACATGCAAATTATATATAATCGACGTTACTCAATGTCGTTGAATCTGAAGGATTTGAGCATGGCGCAAGGTGCTTCAGCACTGGAAGTAGAAGAGCGGCGGATTGAAAATGAGGCAGGCCTCATCTTTCAGCATGTCGCACGCCAACGCATTAAGCTGTTGGACACGCTGCTTGCCCCCCATGGCTTGACCTCGGCACAAGTGTATCTGCTGAATTGGCTCCTGCGCGGCGACGGTCGAACCCAGATTGAGCTCGCCCGCCTGCTCAATATCGGAACCGTGGCCGTCAGTGGCATCGTTGACCGGCTGGAAGCCGCCGATTGGGTGGAACGTCGGCCGGACAAGGCGGACCGGCGTACGAACCGTGTTTTTCTCAAACCCTCCGCGACGGCAAAAAAGCATGTGCTGAGCGAGGCCGCCGCTCGGGTGAACGAAATGTCCTTCGAGGGCATGACCGATGCGGAAGTCGATCAGTTGCTAAGCCTCATGCGACGGGTGCGCAGCAATCTGAACGAGGCGCTGGCCGGCGATATGCCGTCGTTAACGCCGGGCGCATCCGCTTAGCTCGGCTGATCCGCGTCCCGCAAAAAGTCGCCACGCACCTGCTTCTTCTTGATCTTGCCGGCTTCATCGCGCGGGAAGTTCTTCCGCTGCACGATCCGCTTTGGAACCATGTAGCTGGCGATCTTTTGCTTGAGAAATTCAGTAAGCGCGTCGGCCTCCAGGGACTGGCCGTCGACGGTTTTGATGATCGCCGCAACCGCTTCACCGGCGGCCGGGTCGGGAATGCCAAATACGGCGCAGTCTGCAACGGCGGCATGGGACAATATCGCCGCCTCGATTTGGGCCGGATAGATGTTCGTCCCGTTCGAGATGATCATGTCCGTCTTTCTATCGCTTATGAATAGAAAGCCGTCATCGTCTAGGTAGCCGATATCGCCGACGCTCACCAGGTCACCAATGCCCGCTTCGGCGCGTGCCTTTGGGGCGTTCAGATAGGTGAAATCAGGGATGTCTTCCCGCCGACCATAAATCTCCCCGCTTACCCCCGGCGGACAAGGCAAGCCGTCCTCATCGAGAATTTGGACCCGCGCTGTGGCGACCGCCCGCCCGACGGTTCCGGGACGCGCCAAGGCATCTTCGCTAGTCGCGAAGGTCAGAGCACTGGTTTCGGTCGAGCCGTAATATTCATAAATCACGGGACCCCACCAATCGATCATCGCCCGTTTAAGTTCGATCGGACAGGGCGCCCCGGCGATCACCACGTGACGCAGACTCGAAACGTCATAGGATTGGCGAACATCCTCCGGCAGGCGCAGCAAGCGCTGCAGCATTGCCGGCACCATGAACGTCGTCGTCACACCATGGCATTCGATATCCGCCAGCGTCACCTCGGCATTGAACCGTTCGGGCAACACCAGCGTGCCACCGATCCGATAGGTGCCTTGAAGGAACCGGTTCGGCGCCGCGTGGTACAGAGGAGCCGCTAACAGAGTGCTCATTCCCGGCTGGAAGAAAGCGTCGTACGCCATCGGCGCCGGGCTTGTGAACGCCAGGCGCTGGACGCCCTTGGGGCGCCCTGTTGTCCCCGATGTGTAGATAAGCGGATAGGTCACCGCAGACTGCGGTTCTTCGATCGCAGCATAGTCCGCAATAAGCTCATCCCAACTCCGTGCGTCCGATGGAACAGTGGCCAACTCAGGATCTACCTTGAATGCCGTAGAGATCGGTTCCGGCGTTTCCGTTAGCAAAACGGTTAGCCGATCCATCAAGGGAAGCGGCAGATCTCTAGCAATTCTTCGCCAAAGATCAGCATGAGCAATGAGAATTCCGGCACCGCTGTCTTCCAGGACAAACGCGACATCGTCGGCGGTAAAGTGCCAGTTGATTGGGAGCGTGACGGCACCAGCGAGCCGCGCCGCTTCGCCGGCGACAAGAAAGGTGACGTCGTTGCGCATGAGCAAGGCAACGCGCCCGCCCGTAGCCCCCAGTGCCACAAGGCCAGAGGCCGCTCGCGCCGCATCATCGGCAATCTCGGCGCTGGCAAAGCACTTGCCGGCGAAAAAGACGTCTCCTTCCAAGGCTCCGTTACCCGCCAGTGAATTTGGGCACCCGTTTCTGAGCAAGCGCGCGGACGCCCTCCTCAAAATCAGCCGTTGCAAAGGCTTCGGCCTGCAGCTCGGCCTCCCGATCTAGCTGAGCCTCGGCGCTCAGGCTTTGCGCTGAGGCGAGCAGTTTTTTCGTGAGCGCGAGCGCCCGTGTAGGGCCGGCCGCCAACTTGGTGACGAAGTCCAATGCCTCGTCCTCAAAGGTCTCTTCGGACGAGAGTCGCGTTGCAAGGCCCCATTCGACCGCTTGCTCTGCATCGATTGTGCCGCCCAAAAGGGCCAGCGACGCGGCTCGAGACGCACCAAGTTTGTGGACGAGCGCCGAGCTGGTTCCAGCATCGGGTACGGCGCCAATCTTGCTGAAACTGACATGCAGACGGGCTGAGGGTGAGACGAGCAGCAGGTCAGCGGCAAGCGCAAGGCCTGTTCCGGCGCCAGCGGCCGGCCCCTGTACGGCTGCCACGACCGGATAGGGCAAGGCGGCAAGCAGGGTAACGATCCGGTTCGTGCCCGACCTTATCTCGTCGCCGATCGTCGCTCGGCGCGCCAGGATTTCGTCAGGCCGGACGTCCGCACCCGAGCAAAACGCGGCACCGGCCCCTTTGAGAAGCAGGACTCTTGCGCTGGGCGCTGCATTCTCCCGCTCCAAGATGGCCAGCAAGGACGCCTTCATCTCTTGCGTGAGCGCATTTCGAACCGCCGGCCGATTCAGCGTGAGGGTTAGAACGTCACCGACCCTTGTCTCGAGAATTTCCACTATTGCCCGCCTCAGTTAGACATAGACCGAAATTTAATTCGCTTGCGATTTATTTGCAAGTGTACTATCTCGATTGGGGCAAACTGGACGTCGGACAGCCGACGCTTAAAGGTGCCTTGATGGACGTTTCTGATACCCCCGGCCGCGCTCTTTTGACCGGGAAAGTCGCGATCGTAACCGGGTCTGGCCGGGGCGTTGGTCGCGATATTGCTTTGCTTTTGGCCGGTCACGGCGCCAGCGTTGTTGTGAATGATCTTGGCGGGGCGTCGGATGGCGGTGGGAATGATGCCGGCCCGGCCGAAGAGGTTGCCGACGACATCCTCTCGAAAGGCGGCCAGGCGGTTTCCAACACGACCAGCGTAACCGAGTTTTCCAACGCGCAAGCCATGGTGAACCAGGCGATCGAGCAGTTTGGCCGGCTTGATATCGTGGTGAACAACGCGGGCATCCTGCGCGATGTGATCTTTCACAAAATGTCCGAGGCGGATTGGGATGCGGTCATTGCCGTACATCTGAAAGGCTCATTCAATCTCGCCCGAGCCGCGGCGCCTGTCTTTCGGGAGCAGCAATCGGGTCGCATGATCCATATGACGTCGAATTCCGGCCTGATCGGGAATTTCGGCCAAGCGAATTACATCGCCGCCAAGCTTGGCATTGCTGGTCTGTCGCGCGCCATTGCGCTGGACATGGCGCGGTTCAACGTCACCTCGAACGTGATCGGCCCGCAGGCGTGGAGCCGGCTCATCGGGGTCATTCCCACCGAGACGGAAGAAGAGAAAGCGCGCGTCGAGCGATTTAAACGCATGACACCAGCGAAGATCGCCAATCTGGTCGTTGCGCTCGCAGCACCAGATGCGCAGCACATCACCGGCCAGATCTTCGTGTGCCGCGGCAATGAAATACACCTGATGAGCCAGCCACGCCCGGTCCGGTCCCTGGCCAATCCGGACGGTTGGTCGCCAGAGACGATTTTGGCCACCGCGTTTCCTGCGATGGAAGGCGCCCTGACCCCGCTGGAACGGTCCAACGACGTTTTTGGCTGGGAACCGGTCTGATGAGCCTCATCGACGCGCAGGATACCTTTCTGCGACGGTTGCAAAGCTACCCGTTCCCGGATGTCGAGCAGAGCTACAACGTTAAGGACTGTATCCTCTATGCCCTCGGCGTTGGCTTTGGCGAGGATCCAATGGATCGCGCCGAATTGCCCTTCGTATTCGAAGAACCCGCTTTAAAAACCGTGCCATCCATGGCGGCCGTCCTAGCGAGTCCCGGATTCTGGGCACGCGATCCAAAGGCCGGTGTGGATTGGCGGCGTTTCCTGCATGCTGAGCAAGAAGTCATCCTGCATCGCCCGTTGCCGCCAGAGGCAAAGATCCGCGCAAGGACCAAGGTCGAGCGCGTTATCGATAAGGGCGCTGACAAAGGGGCGTTGATCTATCTGGAGCGCGTGCTGAAAGACGAGCGTGGGCCGTTGGCAACCGTGCGCGTGGTCAATTTTGCGCGCGGCAATGGCGGCTGTGGCGGCGATACCGGGCCTCAGCCACCGCCCCATTCTCTTCCGACCGGTGCGCCTGAACTGGTCTTCGAGACCCGCACCGACCCCCGCTCGGCCCTGTTCTACCGTTTGTCTGGCGATCCCAATCCGCTTCACGTTGATCCGGATGTTGCAGCCCAGGTTGGATTTGACCGGCCGATATTGCATGGGCTTTGTTCCTTCGGCATCGCGACCAGGGCTATTCTCGCGAGCTATTGCGACTACGACCCAAATCTGTTGCGCGCCATCAAATTGCGGTTTTCAAAGCCCGTCTTTCCCGGAGAAACGCTTCGCATAGAGATGTGGCGAGACAATCACGTGATCTCCTTCCGCGCGATCGCCGTGGAGCGCGATGTGGTCGCCTTGCAAAACGGCCGCGCAGAGATCGACTGAGCCATGCGCCCCCTTCGCGGCATCAGCGTGGTGGAGTTTGCCGGGATAGGGCCAGGACCGTTTTCGGCCATGCTGCTTGCCGACATGGGCGCGGAGGTCGTTCGAATAACAAGACCAGGCGCAACAGCCGCCCCCCCGGGCGCGGACGTCCTAACGCGTGGCCGACAGACCCGGGAATTGGATCTCAAGTCTGTTCAGGGGCGAGACCAGGCCCTAGCCCTTGTCGCGGAGGCCGACATGCTTATCGAGGGTTTCCGCCCCGGCGTCATGGAACGTCTCGGGTTGGGACCTGAAGACTGCCACGCCATCAATCCGGCACTGGTCTACGGGCGGATGACCGGATGGGGCCAGACGGGCCCCCTCGCCCAGTCAGCCGGTCACGATCTCAACTACATTGCCATCACCGGTGCGCTTTGGAGCATGGGGGAAAGCGATCGCCCGCCGCAGCCACCGCTGAACCTTTTGGGCGATTTCGGCGCCGGTGCGACATTTCTGGTGATGGGTCTCTTGGCCGGGCTGCACGAGGCACGGACCAATGGTCGCGGCCCGGTCGTCGACGCGGCGATATGCGACGGCGTGAACACACTGATGGGCTTCGTGCGCGGTCAAAACGCCATTGGCCGCTGGACCTACCAGCGCGGCGCCAACCGGCTCGACGGATCAGCGCCGAATTACCGGATCTATGCCTGCGCCGACGGCAAATGGCTCAGTGTTGGGGCGCTTGAGCCAAAGTTCTTCTCCAATCTGCTCACAGCGATGAAATTCGAGGGCGCGGACCATGATCGCCTTCTGTCGCTGAGCGCGCCGGCCGAGGTGGCTGACATCCTCGAAAGGCGTTTTTTGACAAGGTCGCGGGATGCCTGGTGCGCCATTTTCGACGGGGTCGATTGTTGTGTCGCCCCGGTTCTCGACCCCGAAGAGGCGCTAACCCATCCGCACAGTGTGGCGCGTGCGCTCAACGTCGATACGCCCACCGGTCCACAGCCTGCCCCGGCACCCCGGTTTGTGTCAGCAGCAAAACCCGACCTAAAGAGAGCGGAGGGAGGCACGCCGTGATTCAGGCCACGCGTTTCGAGGCTGCGGAGTTTGGCGGACCGATCGAGCCGGTCGTGCGGAACCTGCCCGATCCGAGCGGCACCGAAGTCGTAGTCGAAGTGTCCCACTGCGGCGTTTGCCATACGGACCTGCATGTCCACCACGGCGGATATGAAATCGGCGGCGGTAAGGAACTTCGGTTCGAAGATCGAGGCGTGAGACCGCCCTTGGTCCTCGGGCACGAAATTGTCGGGCGTGTCGCCGCGAAAGGTCCGGATGTCACATCGACGATTTCAGGCCACGTCGCAGTCTACCCCTGGATCGGCTGCGGAACCTGTTTCCGTTGCGACGCGGGAGAAGACCATCTCTGTGCCGCTGGACGGTTCCTCGGCGTCTTTGCGCCGGGCGGTTACGCAAGCCATGTGATCGTTCCCCACCCAAAGTACCTGTTCGACATTGGGGACGCGGACGCGGCCAGCGCCGCGCTGTTCGGCTGTTCCGGGCTGACGAGTTATGGCGCACTCCAGAAGATTTCAGATTATCCGAAGGATGCCGCGATCCTCATTATCGGCGCCGGTGGACTTGGACAGACAACACTCGCCCTCGCCCGCCAGTTGGGTTGGACACGCATCGTCGTGCTCGACACAAACCCAAGAAAACGCGCGCTCGCGCTTGAGGCTGGCGCCCTAGCCACGGTCGACCCGACGACAACCGATATCGCGGCGCTGAAGGGGCTTGCCGATGCCCCGATCCTCGCCGCACTGGACTTTGTTGGATCGGAGAGCACCGCCGGTCTCGGGGCCAATGCGTTGGATAAGGGCGGAACATTGGTCGTTATCGGTTTGTTCGGCGGCGAGTTTCGATACCCGTTGCCCTTCCTGCCCGTCCGTGCCCTGACGGTCGTCGGCTCCTATGTCGGCAGCCTTGAGGATATGGCTGGCTACATCGCTCATGTGCGGCGCCATGGCGCGCCACCCATTCCCATCGAGGAGCGGCCCATGGCGGCGGCGGGCGATGTCCTGGCGGCACTGGCACGCGGCGAGATTGCCGGACGTACCGTTTTGGTCAATGAGGGATCGGAGGGTGCGACGGCGCCATGAGATTCAATCCAGAAACCCTTGATCGCCCTGCCGGCCTCTTCGCCGATGGACGCTTGCAATCCGCGTGCGGGCCGGTCTTTGAGCATGCCTGCCCGTCCGATCACCGCTTGAGCCTTGCGTATCCGACCGCCACCGAGGATGACGTGGACCGCGTTGCTCGGCTTTGTCAGCAATCGGTACGTGCCTCAGGCTGGGCCGATTGTGGCCCGCGAGAGCGGGCCCGCGTCCTTCACCGCTGGGCAGACCTTATCGAAGCGGAGGTGGAGCCTCTGGCGGCGCTGGAAGCCGTCGCATCGTCTCGGCCTCTTGGCGATGCCATGGCCCGCGACGTCCCCGTCGCTGCGTCGGCATTGAGAACTTTCGCAAACTACGCCGAAACCCACGAAAGCGCGATCACCGCGACCGGGGCATCCGAACTGTCGTTGGTAACGACGGAACCCTACGGTGTGGTCGCGGCGATTGCGCCCTGGAATTTCCCGCTCATCTTATCAGCCTGGAAGTTCGCCCCGGCTCTGGCGGCCGGCAACGGGGTGATCCTGAAGCCGTCGGAATTCACGCCATTCTCGGCGCTCAAAATCGCCCAATTGGGCTCACAAGCCGGGCTGGCCGACGGCATTTTCAATGTTCTGCCAGGCAGCGCGGCGGTCGGAAAGGCGCTCGTCGCCCACCCTGAGGTCAACTACATCACCTTTACCGGCTCAAGTGTTACGGGTGCCAACATCATGGCCGATGCATCCCGCCACGGCCTGAAGCCGGTCAGCTTGGAACTTGGCGGAAAGGGGGCCCAGCTCGTTTTCGAAGACGCCCCTGACCTTGATAAAGTCGCTGACCTGGTTGCGCGTGGGGTTACGTACAACAGCGGCCAAGTCTGCTTTGCCGGAGCGCGGCTCGTCGTTCATGCCGCCTGCAAAGACGCGCTTCTCGAGAAGATCAAAACGCGCATGGCCCAGCTCAGCCCGGGTCCGACATGGAACGATGGCGTCTCATTACCGCCGATCATCAACCAGGCTCAACTGGACCGCATCGCATCCATAGTCGATGACGCGCAGGCCGATGGCGGTCAATGCCTTATCGGCGGTCAGGTAATGGCGTCGGACTACAGTCTGCTCGCCTACGAACCCACCATTCTCGACGGCATCGGCCCAAACAATCCGGCATTCCTGCAAGAGGTGTTTGGTCCGGTTCTCACCGTCGACACGTTCGAAGAGTTTGAGGAGGGAATCGCAAAGGCCAACCATCCTGACTACGGTCTTGCGACATCCGTCTACACCGCCAATCTCGATCGCGCCTTGACCGCATCTCGCAAGATCGAGGCCGGCACCGTGTGGATCAATCATTGGGGTCGGGGCGAGGACATGACCAGCCCCTTCGGCGGCTTCAAGAAGTCCGGTTTGGGTAAAGATCTTGGGCGCGCTGGCTATGAGAAGTTTTTGAAGTCGAAATCGGTTTGGGTTCAGGTCGGCGCCGTCGCCTAAGCGCACCGCCTGCTACATCGACATCGGCAAGGCCAGCGATATGGCCGGCACGAGAATCAAGAGCAGCAGCACGATGACGTCGCTCACCAAGAAACGCCAGATGCCCGAGAAGATCTGACCGATCTTGACCTTCTCATCGATCGCCGCGGCCAGGACGAACACGTTCAGCCCGACCGGTGGCGTAATCAGCCCGATCTCCAAAAGCTTCACGATGATGACGCCGAACCAAATGAGATTGAAGCCGAAGCTATCCACCATCGGGATGATCAAAGGCAGCGTCAGCACCATGATGCCAACGGGATCCAAGAACATGCCCAACAGCAGATAGATCAGACACACCATCGCGATAAAGCCCCAGGGTCCGATGTTCGTCTGCCCGATTGCGGTGACCAGATCGCCCGAAATGCCGGTGAGCGCGATCAACGCGACGAAGATCTTGGCGCAGGCGGCAATAAAGAAGATCACGGTGGTGGTGACCGTCACTTCTCGGATCAGCGGGATAACATCGCGCAGCGTCAGTTTGCCGCGGGCCATGCCGAGAACGATTGCGAACATTAGGGCCAGGGCGGCGGCTTCGGTCGCGGTGAACAGGCCGCCATAGATGCCGCCAATCACGATGACGAAGAGTAGAAAGGCCGGCCAGGACCGCAGGAGCGAGCTGACCTTTTCCTCCCAAGTGTGGGTCTCATCGGTCAAGGGCGCGACTTCCGGCGATCGGCGGACCCAGATATGGACCACCAGGGCATACCCGATCAGCGAAAGCAGCCCAGGCAGAAAACCGGCCAGGAAGAGCTGACCGATCGAGCTTTCCGTGAAGATCGCGTAGATGATGAAGAGGATCGATGGCGGGATAAGCGATCCCAGCGTGCCGCCGGCGGCAACGCTCGCCGTCGCAAGCCGTGGGTCGTAGTTCAGACGCAGCATCTCCGGCGTGCAGATCCGGCCCATGGTAGACGCACACGCGATCGACGAGCCCGAAATCGCGGAAAAGCCGCCGCAGCCCGCTACGGACGCGATGGCCAACCCACCCGGCATCCGCGCCAGCCAGATCCGTGCGGCGCCGTAGATGTCTGTCGTTATCTCGGCTTTGTACGCGACATGGCCAAGCGCGATGAAGAGCGGGATCATCGATAGGTTATAGGAGTGGATCAGACCGAAACTGCTGGAAAAGGCGATCGACAAGGTCCGCGTCAGGGCCCGGTCGGGCACGAAAGATCCCGTCCGCATGGCGAAGACGAAAAACAGCGCCACTACCGCCACACCGCCGATCGCCCAAGCGATTGGCACCCGGATCGCCAGCAGCAAAATGACGGCCGCACAGGCGATATAGCCGATAAGCGAGATGTCCACGGCGGGGCCCGATCGCTTACAACGCTTCTGGAGCCGGCTGCCCCGTTAGCGCCGCACGAAGGTCAACCCAAAGGATGTGGATCAGGCGCAGAAAAACGACGGCAAACGCGAGAACAAACGCGCCCCGGCTGATCCATTTCGGAATGAACAGATCGCCACCATGGTGGGATCCGCTCGCGAACGCCTTGGCGAATTGCGTCCAACCCCCAAAAAGCAAGGCCGAAACGACGATCAATCCCACGACGGCCGCGAAGACCGCGATCCAGCGATTGAGAGCATCGGGAAAGTGATTTGCGATGACCTCGATGGAAACATGGGCCCGCTTCGAGGTCGCCGCGCTTAACGGAAACAAGATCGCAATCACCATAAGCTCGCGCACGATGATGATCCCGTCCGGCACGCCAAAGCCTAGAAATTCCCGGCTGACCACAATCGACACGATCAAGAGACACAGAGCGGCAATCGCGATTGCCCCCAACGTCTCAAGGACGAACTCTATGCGTCCGAACATCCGTCCGCTCCGGCGGCGTAGTCAGCGGTGCCCAATGGCACCGCTGATCTAAAGCGCTTAGCCTTCCCAGGGCACGCCCTGGGTGGCCTCAACCTCATTCCAGCGTTCGATGAGAGCGATCATTTCTTCCATCATCGCTTCGCCGTCGAGGCCGACAGCCTCGGCATCGGCCAACCATTCATCGATGATGGGCTGTGCGGCTTCGTCGAACGAGGTGTAGTCAGCCTCGTTGAACGCCTGCAGCGTCAGGGCGCCGTCGCCCGTCGTCATCGCTTCAATCGCCGCCGCTTCAGCTTTACCGAGGTGCTCGCCATAGAAATCAGGCATGGCGGCACCAGCCGCCAGGATGGCCGCCTGCTCGTCTTCAGACAGACTCTCAAAGACATCCTTGTTGATCACGGTCGCCAGAACGATGCTCGATGACAGCTCGATCGGCGTGATCGAGTCGAGCAACTCGTCGAGCTTCGTCGCCGCCGCGAAATAGCCATAGGTCACGGTGCAATCGATCAGGCCGGTCTGCATGCTCTGATAGACTTCGTAAATCGGCATGTTGACCATGTTGCCGCCGAGCGGTTCAAACAGATCGCTCATCGAGTTGGTGCGGCTGATCTTCACCCCTTCCACATCGCCCACAGAGGCAATCTGGCTGTCATTGCAGCCCAGCAGCGCGGTGGGCAGCGCATAGAAATTGATGAAGACCAGGTTGCGCTCCTCAAGGCGCGCCAAAATCGTCTCGTTGGTCGTAAAGAGCTCGTGCATCGCGCTCATCATGACCCACGGGCTCGCCTTGATCATCGGCACACCGCCCAAAGCAAGCTCGGGCATCTCGGACTGGACGTAAGGTCCGACCACGAGCCCCATGTCGGCGACACCGGTGCTCAGGGAATCGAGCGCAGCCGTGCTGCTGAACAGCGCGCCGCCCCAATTGTTTTCCACTGTCAGCGCGCCATCGGACTTTTCGGCAATCAACGTGCTGAGATGGTTAACCGCCTCGGCCCGGACGCCACGGTTGGGGCCCGGATCGTTGGAAATCAGCGTGGTTTGGGCATGCGCGGCAAACGCGAAGATCGACGTCGTTGCGGCAAGCGCCGCCATTTTCATTATCTGGCTCACCAGGTACCTCCCCATATTGAGCGCCGAAACGCAGCGCTAGCTCGCAGGCGAATTCTTATCGTGATGATAAATAGCATATGAACAATTATCGAGCAATCTACTTGTTCGGTGATCCATTGATGTCTGAAAGCCGGGGTTAAATCAGCGAATTCAGGACGGAACTGGTCCGCGCGCCGGTGCATTGGCTGACCGGCGTACGTTTGGGTCGCTCATGTCGGCTTGCCGGAGTGCGTTTTGGCGACCGCATCTGGAGAAGGCTTGGCTCTGAGAATCTGAGCCGGGCCTTGCAGCGGACATCTTTCACATACTTTTCGGCCATCTTTGGCGGCTCGAATTTCTGTCTCTTCTACGTTCCTGTGATGGCCTTCGATGAACCGGAAATCCTTCCCTAAGCAATTTGCCGACGCTGCCACATAGGCTTTAGCGACGTCGTCGAGTCGTATTGGCAAACATCACCGATTGACCGCTTCTGGATGCATTGCTGATCCCCGCGTCGCACGCCATAGGTTTTCCCTATCGCAATCATTCGAAATCGGTTCTTCCGCCAAATCGCGTCCTGAGCGCTTTTAGCAAGGCGCATGTCAGGCCTTTCGCCGGTGCGTCAAGGACGAGACTGCAGCGTCGTCGGCCCATGCTGTTTGGCCGCAGCTCGACACGCTGTGCTGCGAACGAATGGAGGAGACCCGACATGATCGGACGGATATTGACAGCGTTGGCTGTGGCACCCCTGGCGTTGGCCGTCAGTGCAACCGCCTTTGCTGATAGGGTCAGCGAGCTGCCCGCCGAACACCAGGCTGCCTATGAAGGCGTCGATGAAGGCCAACCGCTTGGCCCATCGGCCTACCGCGATTGGACACCCAGAAGCGAGCCGCCCTGGAAAATCGGCTATGCCAGCTCCTATGCCGGCAATACCTGGCGGGCGGAGGGCATGAAGCGCCTGATGGACGAAATGCTGCCGGTCTATCGCGATGCCGGTCTGGTCGACGAAATCATCGTCACCCAGTCGGATCTGAATGACGCCCGGCAGATCCAGCAGATCCGCCAACTCGTCGATCAAGGCGTCGATGCGATCATCGTTTGCTGTTCTAACCCTGTAGCCCTGAACAAGGCTGTCAAGTATGCCTATGACAAGGGCGTGGTTGTCTTCTCCTATTCGGGATATCTGACGTCCGAATACGCTCTCAATGCTTCCTCGAACTATACCGATGGCGGCTACCAGATCGCCAAGGCGCTGATTGAGGAAGTCGGCGGTGAGGGGAACTTCCTATTGGTCTCCGGCATTCCGGGGGCGGCTTCGTCGGAATCCTTCGACACTGGCGCGCGCCGGGCGCTTGAAGAGTTCCCTAACGCCAATCTTGTCGGCCAAGTTGCCGGCAACTGGACCGATCAGGTCGCCCAGACCGAGGTTCAGAAGTTCCTAGCCACCAACCCGGCCCAGATTGATGGCATCATTGCCCAGGGATCTCAGGAGACCGGTATCCTCAAGGCCGTTCTTCAATCGGGCCGCGAGGTCATGCCGATCTCGCTGGCTGGCTCAGCCGGTGCCGCCTGCTATCTCAAACAAAACCCGGACTGGATCAGCCACGCCTTCCAGATCTGGCCTCCGGGCGACGAGATGGAGCTGGGCTTCAATTCGGTCATCCGAACGCTGCAGGGTCAGGGCCCAAAGGTGAAGTCCATCCTGCGTCCCGTCTATCGGGTTGAAGCGGCCGACTATGTCGCCGAGCTGCCGGAGGATTGCTCCATCGACAGCACGGACTACATCCAGCCCGGCATCGATGTCTGGTTCCCCAACGAATGGGCCGCCGGTTACTTCCTGAATCCGGCCGACCCGCTCGAGTGGAAGGCGGCTTACTGACCCGCATGCCGGCGACCGGTTCGGCACCAAAGCCGAGCCGGTCGCCCCCCTTTTTTGCCCAGCGATGCCACTTGAGGAGTGCGCCGCCATGCCGCGCGTATCCCTGACCAACATCAACAAGGCCTTTGGCGAGACCCACGCCCTGAACGGCGCCAGCCTGCAGGCGGAGTTGGGCGAAGTACATGCCATCGTCGGGGAAAACGGCAGCGGCAAAAGTACCTTGGCCAAAGTAATGTCGGGCGTGGTGTTACCCGATCAGGGAACGGTTGAGGTACTGGGCGGTCATCCGAAATGCCCCGCCGACGCCATCGCCCTTGGTATCGCGACCATCTATCAGGAAATCATGCTGGCCGAAGATCTCTCGATCTTCGAAAACATGTTCGCCGGCACGGACGGTCTTTGGCGCAAATCGTTCAGCGATAATGAAAAACGGCGCCAAACCAAAGAGTTACTGGAACGTCTGACCCGTACGACAATCGATCCCGACGCCCGCGTTGCCACGCTGCCGCTTAGCATCAAGCAATGGATCGTTATCGGCCGGGCCTTGCTGGCCAAACCCAAACTGCTGATCTTCGACGAAAGCTCCGCCGCCCTCGATCTGGACGCAACCAACCGCCTTCACGACGAAATGCGTCGTCTACGCGATGCCGGGTCCTGCGTCATGTTGGTCACCCACCGGATCGCCGAGTTGGTACGCATTGCCGATAGCGCGACGGTGCTGCGCGACGGCGAGACGGTTGGGCATTTGAAGAAGGCTGACATCACTGAAGACAATCTGCTGAGCCTGATGTCCGCTTCGATAGACGTCGCTGACGTTGGCGAGCGCAGTAAGCGCGTGGTCGCCATGGCCCACAAACCCTTGCTGATGGCCGAAAATGTCCGCGTTACCCAGACCGCACAATCCTTCGATTTCCGGGTCGATACAGGAGAGATTGTCGGCCTGGCGGGGTTGGATGGCGCGGGTCAGACAGAGTTTGTCCGCATGCTGGCCGGGATTGAACCCCTAGCCCAAGGCGAAGTGCATATTACGGACAGCGCGACCCAGTCCCATGCCATCGACTCGCTCAAAGACGCGGAAGCGGCCGGCATTACCTATGTCTCCGGCGACCGGAAGAAGGAAGGCATCTTTCCCAACCTGTCGATCCTGGAAAATTTTGGCATGGCGCTGTTCGCCCGACACAGCAATCGGGCTGGCATCATCGAACAATCAACGCTCGACGGCGCCTTTTCCGGCGAGGTCGAGCGGCTGGGCATCAAGTTCGGCAGCGGCTCGGATAAGATCACGACGCTCTCCGGAGGCAATCAGCAAAAGGTTCTGATCGCCAGGGCGTTCGCCCTCAACCCGCGCCTGATCGTCCTGAATGACCCTGCTCGCGGAGTCGATATCGGCACCAAGCAGGAACTCTATCGGCATTTGCGCGCCTTCGCTTCCAACGGCGGTGCGGTTGTCTATCTCTCCTCCGAAATCGAGGAGTTCTTCCACTTCGCCGACCGGGCCGACGTCTTCGTCAGCAACGCCCTGTTTGCCAGCTTTCGGGGATCGGACATCAGCGAGGCTAAGATCCTGCCCGCGATGTTCGGTCGCGAGGAAGCCATCGAATTCGATGCCCATGCCGGGGAGGTTGCCTGATGTCCACCCTCGCCGCCCGCGCGCAGAGCCAATGGAGTCATCTTTGGGTGCCGGCGACGCTGGTTGCCATCCTGTTGGTCTTCGCAGCCTTTCGCACCCCGCAGCTTTTCACCTCCGTTGGGTTGGCCGGCGCCGTTCTCGTTGCCGCACCGCTGATCCTGGCGGCGATGGCCATCACGCCGATTGCCTTGGCGGGTCGGGGCGGTGTGGATTTGTCCATCGGCCCGTTGGTCGGCTTCATCAACGTCACCATCGTCACCTGGCTGACCCCAGCCGGATTCGACAGCCCAATGGCGATTTTCATCTACGCCGTTGTCGCCGCCTGCATCTGGCAAGCGTTGCTGGCCGTGATGATCATCTATGTGCGGGTTTCGCCGATTATCGTCTCGCTGGCCGGTTTCATGATCCTGCAGGGTATCAATCTGGTCATCCTGCCGCGTCCAGGCGGGTTGGCCCCGGACTGGCTGTCGGACTGGGGGTTCGGGACTGAGCTGTTTGGGCCCGTCCTGCTGACGCTGATCATTGCCGGCTTGCTGTGGTGCGGCTTTCAACGGACGGCGATCTTCCAGCATATCCGGCTGGTCGGCGCCGATGAAAAGACGGCTTACGTCACCGGCGTGAACATCGATGCCGTGCGGTTTGCCGCCCATATGGCGGCGGGCGTCTTCGCTGGCTTGGCGGCCATCTGTCTGACCGGCCTGATTGGCTCGGGCGATCCGACTCAAGGGAACACCCTGACCCTGCAAGCCATCACCGCCTTGGTGTTGGGCGGCACCTCGCTTGCCGGCGGTCGCGGTGGGGCGACTGGCACGGTGCTGGGTGCGATCGCCATGTATCTGATCTTCGTCGTCCTCAGCTCGTTCAATTTCGGCGCCATCTCCGGGTTCATGACCCAGATGAGCTACGGGCTGATCCTGGTCGCCTCCCTGATGCTCAGCCTGGTGACCATCAGGCGCGCCAAGTCGGCGGCTGCGTAAGGGAGAAAAGGCATGACAACCGCAACCCTCTCGCAGAGTCTGCTCAAATCCGATCATAAGGGCGTCTTTCTTGGTTCGGTTTTGCTGATCGCACTCTGTTTGGCCGGCAGCCTGCTGATCGAGGGGTTTTCCTCCTCAGCCAACGCGCGCTCGATCTTGCTTTTGGCCTCGTTCCTGGGGCTGGCGGCTCTGGGACAGACGATGGTGGCACTGGTCGGCGGGCTGGATCTCTCCATCCCGTTTGTGATCGGCGCCGCGAACATCTTGCTGGCGTACCTGTTCGGCACCGACCTGCCGCCAGTGCTGTGTATCTTGATCATTGCCGGGATGGGCGCGGCGATCGGCGCGATAAACGCCGTTCTAAGCTTCCGCCTACAAGGTCAGGCGCTGATCGTCTCGCTGGGGGTCGGCTTCGCTGTCGTCGGTGCGGCCCAGATCTTCACGACCATTGGCTCGCAGTATTCCGGCACCGTCTTCAGCCAAGTGCCACCCTGGTTTGCCGCCATCTCCTCGATCAATGGCACCAGCTTTGGCCTGCCAATCCCGCCGGTCGTTCTGATCTGGGCGCTGATCTCCTTGGCCGTCATCTTCGCAATGAACCGCACAAAGGGCGGTCGCCATGTCTATGCCGTTGGCGGCAACCGGACGGCGGCCAAGCGCCTGTCCATTTCAGAATTCCGCGTCTGGTTGCTGACCTACACCGCTTCGGGCGTGACGGCGGCGCTGACCGGCATGCTGTTGTTGGGATTTTCCGGCGGCGGCTTCGTCGGTGTCGGCGATCCTTACCTATTCACCACGGTGGCGGCCGTGGTGGTTGGCGGCACCTCGCTGTTGGGTGGGCTCGGCGGCTACGGTGCCACCGTGATCGGCGTCTTGGTCCTACAAGTCCTGACCTCTCTGCTGGTCGGCCTGGGCCTCAGCTTTGCGGCGCAGCAGACCGTGTTCGGCCTGCTGATCTTGCCGATGGTCGCGCTCTATGCCCGCTCGCCGCACATCCGCATGCAGATTTGACCCCAAATTAACCCATCCGCAGTGAAACCAAGGAGGAAGGCGTGAATATCCAAACCAGGGTTTTGGAAAGAACAAAGGTCGATTTCAACGGCCCTTATTCGATGTCCATCGGCGGCCAGTTGGTCGGCGCCGATGACGTGTTCGAGGTCTTCAATCCGGCGACGGGAGAGGTGATCGCCCATGCCCCGTCGGGCTCGCGCGAACAGCTCGAACTGGCCGTCACCACGGCGAAGAAGGCGCAGCCGGCCTGGGCCGCGCTCAGCTGGGAACAGCGTTCCGCCTACATAACCGCCTATGCCGATGCTCTGGAAGACCATAAGGACGAGCTAATCACGCTGCTGACCACCGAACAGGGCAAACCCCGCCATTCAATGGCGACGGTTGAGGTCGACTACGCGATCTACTGGGTTCGTGAAGTTGCCAAGCGCAAGCTCGAAGACGAAATCATCGAGGATACCGACGACCACGTCGTCAAGGTTGCCCACACACCGTTGGGCGTCGTCGGCGCCATCACGCCTTGGAACTTCCCGATATTGTTGGGCCTGTGGAAGATCGCGCCTTGCCTGATCACCGGTAACACGATGGTGCTCAAGCCCTCGCCCTACACCCCTCTTGGCACGCTACGCTTTGGCGAGATTGCGCAAACAGTGCTGCCGCCCGGGGTATTGAACGTCATTTCAGGCGGGAACGAGCAAGGCCAGTGGATTACCGAGCATCCGGACGTCTCGAAAATCTCCTTCACCGGCTCTACGGCCACGGGAAAGAAGGTGATGGCCTCGTCATCCTGCAACCTCAAGCGGGTGACGTTGGAGTTGGGCGGCAACGATCCGGCGATCATCTTGCCGGGCACCGACTACAAGCCATTGATCCCCACCCTGTTCGATGCGGCGTACGGCAATTCGGGTCAATGGTGCATCGCCATTAAGCGGCTCTATGTCCATGACTCGCTGCACGCCGACTTCGTCAAAGACTTCGTTGCTTACGCAGCAACCAAGAAAGTCGGCAACGGCATGGATCCGAACAGCGATCTCGGCCCGATCCAAAACACCATGCAGTACGAAAAGCTCAAAAGCCTGTTTGCCGATGTGAAGACCCAGGGCCACAAGGTCCCGCTGGGAGGTGAGATCGACGAAAGCTTGTCCGGTAACTTCGTGCCGATCACGGTGGTCGACAACCCGCCGGAAGACAGCCGCATCGTGCGCGAGGAGCCCTTCGGCCCCATCTTGCCGATCCTGTCCTACAGCGATGTCGACGACGCGGTGGCCCGCGCCAACGATACGGACTTTGGCCTGGCCGCCTCAGTCTGGGGACCGGATCGCGAGGCGGCCATTGAGGTTGCCAACCAGCTCGAGGCCGGCACGGTGTGGGTCAACGAAATCCACATCCACGGGATCGACATTCCCTTCGGCGGACACAAGCAGTCCGGCATGGGTGTCGAAAACGGTCAGGAAGGGTTGGCCGAGTTCACCAACACCAAGACCTACATGTTTGCCAAATAGGCAAAGGCCTCAGTCTTGAATCACCGGGCGGTGCCATTGGCGCCGCCCTTTTTCTTAGTAACGATTGGGGGGAGGCAGGTGTTCCCTGGCGATGCCGAAGATGCAGCAAATCTGGGCGTCTTGCGCCTCCGCGGCCAGGGACACCGGCATGCCCTGTTCGAAACAGGCGCTCTGACCGACGGTCAGAACACGCCTTTCGTCGGCGGCATTGCGCACAGTGACGCGCCCATGCGAAACGGCGTAGGCGGACCACGTATCATAGGCCAGCATCGGCGCCGGCCGGTCGGCGACTTTGAGAACCTTAAGCACCAGCTCAAACGTGCCATCGCTTTCGGATCTGATGACAAGCTCATCGGCATCACTGACAAACAGCGGCATTTGAGCGGCAAAATCCGCCAACCGGTTGCCGATCTTTTCTAGAGCAGATCTCCCCAACCCATCCCGCGCGATGATGGTCAGGGTTTCTTGCGTCAGCTGCTCAGCCGACGGCAGCAATTCCTTGACGGCGACATTCACGCCACTCTCCGCGCAGATTTGGCGTTTGCAAATTCCTTACGGAGGCGATCGGTGTCCTGGCCTTTTGCGGGGACCGAGCCAAATGCCTCGCTTTCGCCGCGCACGACCGCGCCGGGCGCCAACAACTCTATCTCGCCATGCTCGGTCTGCACGGAAATCAGGTGATGCTGCGGGTGGTCGAGCAGGTCATCCACATCGGTCAGCCGGCCATAGGCAATGCCAGCTTCCTTCAGGAGCGCGATGTTTTGCTCGCGCGTCCGGAGTGCGAGTACGTCCGCCACTTTCTGATCGACCGCCGCGCGGTTCTTGACCCGCTCTGAGTTGCTGGCAAATCCTTCCTGGGTTGCGAGATCAGGCTGGTCAAGCACTTGCGCACACAGATTGGCCCATTCGCGTTCGTTCTGGATCGAGATCAGCAGCACCTTGCCATCCGAGCAGACAAAGTCGCCATAGGGTGCAATGGTTGGATGCTTCAGCCCCAGCCGCACCGGCTTCTTCTCGCCATAGCGGTACTGCAAATATGGCACGTTCATCCAGTCCGACATGGCGTGGAACAGGGACACGTCTATGGCACGGCCTTGCCCCGTTTTTTCGCGTCCGATCAGCGCTTGAAGAATAGCCTGGTAGGCGGTCATACCAGCCGCGATATCGCAAACCGACACGCCGACTCGTGCTAAACCGCTCTCGGTTCCGTTTATCGCGCTCAACCCGCTTTCGGCCTGAATCAGCAGGTCATAGGCCTTTTGATCCTTGGCCGGGCCTTCGGTGCCGTAGCCCGAGATAGAACAGATGATGAGGCGCGGAAAAGCCACGCGCAATTCATCGATCCCTAGGCCCAAGCGTTTCATGGCACCCGGCGCCAGGTTCTGGATGAAGACATCCGCCTCGGCCAGCATGTTGCGCAGGATCGCGAGGTCTTGCGGGTCCTTCAGGTCCAGGCAGATCGACTCCTTACCACGATTGATCCAAACGAAATAAGCGCTGGACCCCTTGACCAGCGTGTCATATCCGCGGGCGAAATCACCCTCCGGCCGCTCCACCTTGATGACGCGGGCACCGGCATCGGCCAGCTTGCCCGATGCATAGGGCGCGGCGACGGCCTGTTCGACCGACACGACAAGAAATGACTCGAGATCTTTGGCCATGCTGGATCCATCACAAATCTGCCTGGCAATGTGCGAGAGCCGGCCGCGCGCAACAAATAGAGCTTTCCTTGAAACGCGATAGCCTCAGACTATAAGCTCGACACGGCCCTTGAAGGAGGGTCGCCAAGGGAGGTGGGCGTGGACATCAAGCAGATGCGCTATTTTGTCGCGATTGCGCGCAATGGCTCGCTCGCCCAGGCTGCCGCCGATATCGGCATCGCCCAGCCTTCCCTTTCCCAACAAGTCAAGCGGTTGGAAGAAGGGATCGGGGTCGATCTGCTGGTCCGATCCTCCAAGGGCGTGACGCTGACCGAAGCGGGTGAAACCCTCCTCCGCCACGCGGAAAAGATCATCGCCGCCATGGAGGAGGCCAAGGAGGAGGTGCGTCAGTCCGGCACCGATCCGTCCGGCCATGTAAGCTTCGGCTTTCCCAGCTCGGTCTCCATGGTGTTGTCCGTGCCACTGGCGGAGACCATTCGCCACGAATATCCCAAGATCGGTTTTCGCGCCGTGGAGGCGATGAGCGGATTTATCAAAGACTGGCTGCGAGACGAGTCCATCGATCTGGCCGTGCTCTACGATGTTGAAAATCTTAGAAACATCGAAAGCCATCTGTTGATGACTGAGGATTTGTACTTCTTCGCCGCACCGGATGCCTGGTCGCTGGACAGCAAACCGGGTGAGCCGGCCAGCCTGGGTGAGGTGGCCCGACAGGATCTGGTCCTTCCCTCAAACAATCACGGACTGCGAATCCTGATCGATCGCTTCTGCAAATCGTCCGGCATCAACCTGAACGTCGTGGTCGAAATGGACTCCCTCGCCCAGATCAAGACGTTGGTTGCCAGAGGCAGCGCGTCAACCATCCTGGCGCCGGCCTCGGCCCATGATTTCGAACAACAGGGCGAGCTGGTCAGTGCCCGGATCGTCGATCCGGTCATTCGCCGGCCGGTCTATCTGGTGCGCAACCCCGACAAGCAGGCGACCCGAGCAACCCGCGTGGTCGAAGAACTGACAGTCAGCGTCGTTCAGGAACTTGTGCGGCGGGATGTCTGGAAAGGCAACCTGACGGCTTCCGATGCTGCGATATAGGAACAACCTATATCGGTAATCGAAAAGCCGGGAGTTCCCGTGCCGACTGAGGCTGTTTATTCCAACAGATGGAATAGCATGATTGTCCACCGCCACGCGGCCACAAGAACCGTCGGGACCAGAACCTAAATGAACCTCGTTAGCCCCATAATGACGACCGGCAAATGCCTCATTGGTGGCAAATCAGTCGACCCGGCTTCAAGCGGTTTCTTACCCGTTCACAGCCCCAGTGATGGTCAGGTGTTTGCCGAAGTCGCCGCAGGCGGTGCTGCCGATATCGATGCGGCCGTCCGTGCGGCTCGAACCGCCTTCGATGGCGGCGACTGGTCACAACAGACTGCGGTCGCGCGCGGGCGCCTTTTGCACAAACTGGGCGAGCGGATTACGGAAAACGCCGACGCACTGGCCGAACTGGAAGCCAGGGACACCGGCAAGCCCCTTAAGCAGGCCCGGGCCGACATGGTCGCCGCCGCCCGCTATTTTGAGTTCTACGGCGCCGCTGCCGACAAAGTGCATGGCGAGACGATCCCCTTCCTTGCCGGCTTCCAGGTTCAGACCGTTCGGGAGCCCTTCGGCGTCACGGGGCACATTATCCCATGGAACTATCCGGCCCAGATGGTCGGCCGGTCTTGTGCCCCTGCCCTGGCAATGGGCAACGCCGTGGTGCTGAAGCCGGCCGAGGAAGCCTGCATGACACCGATCCGGATTGCGGAGTTGGCGACCGAGGTCGGGTTTCCAGCCGGATCCATCAACGTCGTTCCTGGTGTCGGTGAAGAAGCCGGCGCGGCGTTGACCGCCCATCCCGAGGTGGATTTCCTATCCTTCACCGGCTCGCCCGAGGTGGGTGTCCTGGTCCAGACGGCCGCAGCCAGGAACCACATCGGCTGCACCCTGGAGCTGGGCGGAAAGTCCCCGCAAATCGTCTTTGCAGATGCGGACTTGGACGCGGCGTTGCCGGTCCTGGTCAACGCCATCGTACAGAATGGCGGTCAGACCTGCTCGGCCGGTTCCCGTGCCCTGATTCAACGTTCGATTTTCGACGATGTTGTCGCGAGGCTAAAGAACCGGTTCGTGGACCTGGTGGCGGCGCCGTACAGCGAAAACGGCGATTTGGGCGCCCTGATCTCAGCGAGTCAGAAACAGCGCGTCGAAGCTTTCATCGCCAAAGGAGAAGCCGACGGCGTGCCCTTGATCGCACGGGGACGCATCTCCGAAAAATCGCCCGCTGAAGGTCATTATGTCGCGCCAGCGCTGTTCGGACCGGTTGCCGAGGATCACGCCCTCGCACGCGAGGAAGTGTTCGGTCCCGTCTTGTCCTGCATTCCCTTCGAGGATGAGGCGGATGCCATCCGAATCGCCAATGACACTGACTATGGGCTGGTCGCCTCGGTCTGGAGCCGGGATGGCGGGCGCCAGATGCGCATGGCCAAGGCGTTGAAATGCGGCCAAGTGTTCCTGAACGTCTATGGCGCCGGCGGCGGGATTGAGCTGCCCTTCGGTGGCGTGCGAAAGTCGGGCCATGGGCGCGAGAAGGGCTTCGCCGCCCTGCACGAATTCTCACAGATCAAAACGATCGTGCAAAACCACGGATGAGCCCGAACAAGGAAAACAAAGAATGCGGCTTGAGGGAAAAACGGCACTCGTAACCGGCGCGGCATCTGGCTTCGGGCGCGAGATTGCCCGCCGGTTCGCCAAGGAAGGTGCAAAGGTTGCCATCGTCGATCTGAACAGCGATGGCGCGGCAGCCGTTGCGAACGAGATCGGCACCAATGCCGTTGCCATCACTTGCGATGTGTCTAACGGTGATCAGGTGCAGGCGGCGGTCCAAGGCACGCTCGATGCTTTTGGCTCGATGCACATCGCGGTCAACAATGCCGGTTGGTCGCACCGGAATCAGCCGGCGCTGGATGTGGATTACGAGACCTTCAAACGCGTCTACGAAATCAACGTCGACAGCATCTTTCACATGACCCATGCCGCCGTTCCCCATTGGCGGTCGGCAGGCGGCGGCGTGATGATCAATGTCGGTTCGACGGCTGGCATCAGGCCGCGCCCGGGATTGAGTTGGTACAACTCCTCCAAGGGTGCGGTGAACATGATGACCAAGACCCTGGCGGTCGAGCTGGCGCCCGATAAGGTGCGGGTTTGTGGGCTTGCGCCGGTCATGGGCGCAACGGCCCTGTTGGAAACCTTCATGGGCATGCCCGACACGCCCGAAAATCGGGCCAAGTTCCTGGGCACGATTCCCCTGGGTCGCCTTTGCGAGCCCGAAGACATGGCTAACGCGGCACTCTACCTCGCCTCTGACGAGGCAGAGTTCATCACCGGCGTCATCCTGGAGGTGGATGGTGGTCGCACCATCTGAAACCATCCCTTCCGCACCACGGTCTCGGCTGTTTCAACTGGGCCCAGACAGCACGGAATATCGCCTTGTCTCGCGTGAGGGCATCGTCGAGCAGCATTTGGGCGACCGAACGTTTTTGTCCGTTTCCCCCGACGCTTTGTCGCGGCTGGCAACCGAAGCATTCTCGGACGTCTCACACCTGTTCCGTCGAGCCCATCTCCAGCAACTGCGCGGCATCCTCAACGACCCGGAAGCATCCGACAACGACCGCATGGTGGCCCGCGAGCTGCTGAAAAATGCGGTCATTTCCGCCGCCCGAGCTTTTCCCAGCTGCCAGGATACGGGAACGGCCATTGTGGTCGCGAAGAAGGGCCAGGAAGTGCTTGTCGATGGCGACATGCATGCCGCCTTTTCTGCCGGTATCGCGGATACCTGGCAGACCCGCAACTTGCGTTTCTCGCAGATGGCCCCCCTATCCATGTTCGAAGAAGCGAACACTGGCACGAACCTGCCGGCGCAGATCGACATCGAGGCAGTCGAAGGAAACACGCTGGAGGCGCTGTTCATCGCCAAAGGCGGCGGGTCGGCGAACAAGACCTTCCTGTTTCAAGAAACCCGGCGGGTGCTTCAGCCCGAACGGTTGATGGCCTTCCTCGATGAGAAGATCAGGACATTGGGAACAGCGGCTTGTCCGCCTTATCACCTGTCGATCGTCATCGGCGGTCTATCGGCGGAACAGACTCTCAAAACCGTCAAGTTGGCCTCGACGAAGGCACTGGATGCCTTGCCGACCAGCGGGGACCAAACGGGGCGCGCCTTCCGCGACCAAGCCCTGGAAGAGGACGTGCACAAGCTGACCCAGAACTTCGGCATCGGGGCGCAATTCGGCGGCAAATACTTCTGCCATGATGTGCGGGTCGTCCGTTTGCCGCGTCATGGCGGCAGTTTGCCCATCGGCATTGGGGTGAGCTGTTCGGCAGACCGGCAGATCAAAGGCAAAATCGACCGCGACGGAATCTGGCTTGAGCGCTTGGAAAGCGATCCGGCGGAATTCCTGCCCAGCATCGATACGACCAAATCCGATCCGGTGCGCATCGATCTGGATCAGCCAATGGACGAAATACGGGCGGCGCTCGGGGCGCTGGACGTGGCGACGCCACTCCTTTTGTCCGGCACCATGATCGTCGCCCGTGACCTGGTGCATGCGGCCTTATCCGAACGGCTAGCAAAGGGCGAAGCGCTGCCACGCTATATGACGGATCACCCAATCTACTATGCCGGCCCGGCCAAGACGCCAGAGGGGTTTTCCTCCGGCTCCTTCGGCCCAACCACGGCGGCCCGGATGGACCCCTACATCCCGGAATTCCAATGCCAAGGTGCCAGCCTGGTCACCATCGCCAAGGGCAACCGGGCCAGATCCGTAACGGAATCCTGCAAGGCCCATGGCGGGTTCTATCTGGGATCCATCGGCGGTGCGGCGGCCGTGCTGGGCCGTGATGTGATCGAGGAGTTGGAAACCATCGACTTTGCCGAACTGGGCATGGAAGCCGTGTGGCGCATTCGTGTGCGTGACTTCCCGGCCTTCCTGGTCATCGACGACAAAGGGAATGACTTTTTCGCCCGGGTGATCTCGGGCTAGTGGCGCTGCATCGGGCGGCTGCGAACCTCACCCGATGCAGCGCATTCAAGCGGGACCTTGGTCCCTAACAGCGGACTTCGGTCCAGCAGTCTGACGCCAGAGTTGGCCCTCTGGCCTCATGGGAGGAGCATATGGCTTACTTCAGTTCAAGAAAAGACGGCGCACTGGAGCGAGCCGTCGTTGAGTATCATTCGGGCAACATGAGCCGGCGCGCCTTTGTTCGCCGCGCCGTTTCCCTGGGCGTGACGGCTGGCATGGCTGGCGCCCTGGCCCATGCCTGGTCAGGCCAGGCTTTGGCCCAATCGACCACGACCTCCGAACAGCCAGCGGGGTCGTTCGATTACATCGTCATCGGCTCCGGGTCGGCCGGATCGGCCGTCGCCTCACAGTTGGCGCATAACTCAGGCGGTACGGTTCTGGTGCTGGAGGCGGGCCGGAACGACGATCTGGACGAGGTCCACAACCCTCAACTTTGGGCTGCCTCGCTTGGCACCGACGCCACCAAGTTTTTCGAAACCACACCACAAAATCACGTCGACGGGCGCACCCACATGTGGCCACGGGGCAATGTGCTTGGCGGCACCTCAGCCCTGAATGCCATGATTTTCGCCCGAGGCCATCGCAGCGATTATGACAGCTGGGCCTACGCCGGAAACAACGGTTGGTCGTTTGAGGAGGTTCTGCCGCACTTCAAGGCGATGGAAACCTTCGCCGGCGGGTCCAGCGAACTGCGTGGGGATTCCGGGCCCATCTATATTTCCCAACCTGCCGACGACAAGAAGCATGAGGGCGCCATCGCCTTCATGGATTCCTGCGCCGACCTGGGTTTCCAGGAGACGGCGAGCCTGAACAGCGAGCGTATGTCCGGCCAGGCCTGGGTCGACTTCAACATCAAGGATTTCAAACGGCAGTCCTCCGCCACCGCGTTCCTGCGGCCGGCGATGGAAAAGGACAACATCACCGTCCTGACCGACGCCCCGGTCACCAAGCTGACCATGAACGGTACGACCTGCACCGGCGTGACCTATCTGCACAATGGCGAACCCGTTTCGATCGAAGCAACGCGCGAAGTTGTGCTGTCAGCCGGTGCTATCGACAGTCCGCGCTTATTGCTTTTGTCGGGCATTGGTCCTTCGGCCGACCTTCAGGCTGTCGGAATCGACCCGATTGTTGACCTGCCGGTTGGACGCGGCTTGCAAGACCATGTCCTGGGCGCGGGCGTAAACTATGAAGCGACTGGCCCCGTGCCCCTGTCCCACTACAATCACTCCGAGGTCTATATGTGGGATCGGTCGGACGGCCGGCTCCCCGCACCCGACCTGATCACGCTGTATGTGTCGGTGCCGTTCGCCTCGAGCGGGCATACGTTGGACTACGAACATGGCTATTGTATCCTGTCCGGTGTCGCGCGCCCCCACTCGCGCGGGCATGTCAAACTGGTCTCCAACGATCCGTCAATCCCACCAGAGGTCGAGCCGAACTATCTGCGTGAGGAACAGGATTGGGTTGCCTACCGTGCGGCAACCGAGCTGTGCCGCGAGATTGGTGCCGGCAAGGCCTATGAGCCGTACCGCAAGCGCGAAACCCTGCCCCAGAAGGATGGCGACCTGTCCGATGCGGAGTGGCGCGAGTTCCTGGCTGCCTCACTCAACACCTATTTCCACCCGACCTCGACCTGCCAGATGGGCGTCGGCGAAGATGCCGTCGTCGATCCAGAATTGAAGGTCCATGGGGTGGACGGTCTGCGCGTGGCCGACGCCTCGGTCATGCCCTCGATCACAACGTCCAACACCAATGCGCCCTCAATGATGATCGGCTGGAAATGCGCCGACATGATCACGCAATCGGTTTGATACCAACATCCGGGCGCTTGGCGGCCGCCAAGCGCCCGGCTTTTCCTCTCTCTGGACGATGGTCTGGACACTGGGCGAAGCCGACTGGCTACGCCCTTTTTTTGGCTATTGGGCCCTAGCCACAGTCGCCAACGCACGCAGATAGATAGGACGGTCGATCATGGCACCGTTCAGGGCGACCGCGCCCTGCCCGCCTGATTGAGCATCGTCGAAGGCCGCGATGATTGCGCGGGCATTGGCAACGTCTTCCATCGACGGTCGGAATACGTCGTTCACGACGGGGACTTGATTTGGGTGGATGCAGAAAGCGCCACAAGCGCCAGCATCTGCGCCGGACCGCACTTGCCGTCGAAACTGATCCAAATCGGCAAACTGAGCGATCGACCCTGGAAACCCCAGCAGATCGAGCCCCATGGATTTCGCACCAATCGCCAGACTGTGGAAACATGACGTCATCAAGTTGGCATCCGGGGAACATGACAAGTCAGCCGACAGGTCCTCAGCCCCGAAGAAGAGAGCTTGCAATCGCCTCGGAACGGCTAGGTCAGCAGGTCCGCTGAAAGCCGCAATCCCTGCCGCCGTTTCAATTAAGCCAACCAGGGCGGCATCCGGTCCCCCTTTCAAAGCCAGACGGTCGAGTGCCGACGCCACCAACGAGGCCTGATGCAGGCTTTCCGTCTTGGGTAAAACCACCGCCGCGCACTCCCGCGGCAGCGCGGTCAGATCCTTGCCAACAATTTCCAACTCGCAATTGACCCGAACGATGACCGATTTCCCGGCGTTGGCGACAACCGATGCGGCACGCTGCAAGTTCCGGCGCGCCGTATCCTTTGCCCCTTCGGCGACACCGTCTTCAAGATCCAGGCACACGGCCGTAACCGGATGGCTTGCCGCCTTCCCTGCCAGGTTCGGTTTGTCGGCCGGAACGAACAGGATCGTTCCACCTGGATTGAAAATCATCTGGAAACTACCGTCGAACCACGCCAACCAGACCGCCACGGCGGCCGTGCACTTCGGCAACGATTGGACCGTCCTTCAGGACCCGCTGCCGTGTCGCGTTGGCGGCAGCGACCGCCACGAGTTCGTCAATGTCGACGATGGGCAAGCCGTGATCGCGCAATTTTTCGGTCAAGTCGGCACGAGCTGGGTTTACGGCAATCCCGCGCTCGGTGACCAGCACGTCGACATGGTTTCCTGGCGTCACACAGCAGGCGACTCGGTCGACAATCTTGGCAAACCCGCCACCATTGAGCCGTGTCGTAACCACGGTTAGACGCGCGCCCTCCGCAGTGTCCGGGTGCCCCCCGGGACCACCGATGATGTTGCCCTCCCCACTCAAGATCACATTGACATTGAAGTGGCGGTCGATCTCGGTGGCGCCAAGGACGACCACATCAAGCCTATCGACGACCGGGTTTGGATGTTCCGGGCTGGCATATTCCGCCGCTGACATCGCCCGATGCCACGCGTGTCGTTCATAGGACCGCGCGGCTTCTACATCAAACGATTGTACGTCGAGGATTTCTTCGAACAGCCCGGCCTCACACAAGGAAACATGGGTACCCGTGATGCCACCCGATAGGAACGACCCTCGAACGCCAGCCGACCGCATCCTCTGGCCAATCGCATTCATCGTGGCAAGCGAACTGCCACCTGCGCCGGTCTGGCACGAAAAACCGTCCACCATCGCCCCAGCTGCAAAGACAACCTCCGCCGCCAAGTCAGCAATGCGGTTTGCAACCGGATCGCCGGTGAGACGGGTCGCTCCCGAACTTATGCCCGATGGGTTGCCCGCGCCGGGATATTCAACAAAGTGGTCGACCCATTGGCCGCCAATTTCAGGTTCTTCGAGGGAAGATTCCTGCACCATGTCGGCCACGATGACGATTCGGCCTGCCCGCTCGACATCGACCATGGGATAGCCAAGCGGCCCGCATGGTGCACGCCCGCCCGCCCCGGTGGCCGCCCCCGTTCCGTCGGCCCTTGAGGCCGCGACAAAAGCAACATCAATGCCGTGACTGCCATCCGATATGGCCGCTGCCCGTCTGCCGTGGGACTCGAACACCACTGTCTGAGAAAACCAGCCATTCACTATGGCATCGGCTACCGGTCCAATCGCGTAGTCAGTGTGCAAGCCGCCAACGACACCGGTTCGGACGTATTCGGCCACCGGAGCATGGATGGGAAAGAGCGAACTCACAAACAACCGAAGGCCGCGCAGCCCCTTGTCCGCTGCAATCCGCAAAACCGCGTTCAGGGTGGCATCACCGTCGCGATAGTGATGATGAAATGACAGGCTTGCGGCATCCGTAATATTCGCCGCATCGAAGGCAGCCTCCAGAGTTGGGTGCCTATGGGCGGTACGGCCGCCACCTTTCACCCGCCCTGGTTTCCGGTCGTCCCTGTTTCCGTCGGCAAGAAAATCGCTAGAGGGAACTGCCATCCAACTTGGTCCAACTGCCCGCTGGCCATCCAATCAGTCTAGTTCAGTTGAATTTTTGATCACATTGGGCCGTTGATGGAAAGAATGCACTTCCTAGGAGTGCAATAGGCCAATGATATCGCCCAAGCGACGTCATTGCTGAGTTTAGCCGAGCAGCCGCCGTTCTCCATTTCGCCCAGGGCGACGCGGAACCGCTCAAAAGAGGTACTGTAATGATGGTTGCGGGGGCCTGCATCAGCCGTAAACATACCTCCGTTCGGTATCAGCTTGTGGTTTAACAGACGCCGGTAAGCGTGATGGACCGGAAAACAAATTTTTGCTTCGGACTTCTCTACAACGGAAATCTGTTCGTCGAGCGATTTCCGATAGTGCGGCTCGCCAGCGACATCTTCCGTGGCCGACAAGAACCTCAAGCTGCCGCGGCTTGGTGACTATCTCTTCCGGCTTGTGTCATTTGATCGCCATCTCCGGTCCTATTTCTCCTAAATATAGGCGCTGGACCAATTCAGTTGGGGCGGCTTGGGAAGCCATTCCTCAGGAGCAGATTGCGCAGCCCAAGCTGAGGATCTCAAATATCAGGCGATGGTTCGACGCGTCATGTTTCGACCAACCATCCTAAGGCGCATCGCACAGCCATTCCGCGAGCGCTTGATCAACGCAAAGATGCGAGACCATACCGCCGGCTAGAGCCGCATGGGTCGCCGCTTGCTTGCTCTTGCCCGCAGCTACCAAGATCCGTCTCGGAACCTTTTTGAGCGCCCCGATGGCAAGTGCGATCAACCGATCATCCAAGGCATCCGGGACATGATGACCTAGTGCGTCTTAGTAACGGCCACACGCGACACCAACTGCCCCGTTGAACCAGCACGCGCTACTTCCTCAGCGCTCGCTATCCCAGCCGCGACCATGTGCGTTTTGGGGCGTTACATCGCCAATCGAATAGAGGATGCAATCCAGGCTATCAAAGCGCGCCAGTTGCCCCTCTATCGCCGGTTCGGTGCGAAGGGCGTCCGCAAGTTCCACCGTCGACAGTCTTGCTGGTGCATGCAGCGTGTAGCAATGGGCATTCAGGCGGTTGGCAATTCTGATCGCGCAGGTTTCCGCGGCCGGCAATCGGTCTGCGTCCATCGACCCACTCACCTGAGTCACAGAAACACTCTCGATCCAGTGATTTGGCACACTGTCAGCAACGCTTCTGATGGTCTCGCCCCAGGAAACTCCAAGTTGATCGCCGGTTTGAACGATTTCGAGCATAGCAATGGCTGCAACCCGCGCCGTGTTGCGCAGCAATGCCGTCTCGGACCCACCTCCTGGTTGCTCCGCGCCGTAGGCGATATAGACATCCGCCAATCCGAAGTTTTCGCGCAGATCCCGCGATAGGCTTTATGGCGCCAGTGCCTCTCCGCAAATGCGGATATCGACGATGCCCAATTCGCGGCTTTCGCGCAGCTGATTGACGACTGTCGCACGCGATACGTTCATACGCTTGGCGATCTCGGACTGCGTCAAACCCTCGCCGCTGTAAAGCAAGGCGACATTGGTAAGAACGCTGTTGCGCTGGTTCAGAAACCCGGACTCATCGCTGACGGTCATTATTCGTCTATCCGATTTCAGCCTTGCGACCATTCCTGATCAAACTTCGCATCGCCAGGTGCGAATTCTAGCATGGAGTAGGTTCGGGAATTCGGAATGTACATTACTTTCAGTTCAACAGCTCAGTATAACGATGATGAATTCAGGTGCCGGCCTGCTTATTGCCGGATTGCCCATAGTTCTTCCTGAGCCAACTAAAACACCGGTCGATCTCTTCAGCCGGCAGTTCATCAACCAGGTGGCAACGTCCTTCAACGTCAGTGCTCGCTAGTTGGCAGAAAAACCGCCATCAACATTGATGATCTGGCCAGTCATTATCGCCGACGCGTTCGAAGCCAGGAAAATCAGAACGCCTGCGAAGTCTTCTGGCTCTGCCAATCTGCCCAACGGAATGCGTGATAGGACGTTCGTGCGGGCCGCACTTGCGCGCTCGTTGTCCTCAAATAGCCAACCCGTTAACTCGGATCGAAAGACGGTCGGTGAGATTGCGTTGACGCGGATGCGATGTTGGCCCCACTCGGTGGCGAGGGACCGGGTAATCATATCGACGGCAGACTTGGATGGGCCGTAGGCGCTGGTGCCTGCCGACGTGGCGAACCGCGCCCGCACCGATGAAACTGAGATGATTGCCCCTCCCCGACCCTGAGGTACCATCACCTTTCCGGCCGCTCGTGCCAGGAGCCACGTTTGACGAACATTGGCATCCATCACCTTGTCCCAAGTGTCCGGTTCCATTTCTAGAGCGGGCTGTACGGCCGCTGTTCCGGAGGCCGTTACAAGGATGTCGACTCCACGGCCATCCCCGGCGGCTGCGGCGATCATCTCGTCGCAGGTTTCCTCATTCGTTGGGCGCCCTACAAACGTGACGACACCGTTCCCCAAGGCTTGCAAGGCCCTCACGAGCGTCTCAAGCTTCTCTGCGTTGCCACCAGCAATGGTGACGTGCGCCCCTGCGCCAGCGAGCGCTTTGGCGGCCGCTGCGCCGAGCGCCCCTGTCGCTCCACTGATCAAGGCAGACTTGCCGGACAGGTCAAATAGGTTGGCGGTTTCGGGGGAAATCATGCGTCCTCTCTGACAATTCGATTGCGCAGAACGCCGATGCCCTCGACTTCGAGCTCCACGATGTCACCCGGCTTTATCCAGCGCTCCAGCTCGTCGCCACAGCCATTGGCCACCGTGCCGGAGCCGATGAAATCCCCTGGATAAAGCGTCTCATGCCACGAGATGTAGGCGATGATTTGCGCAAAGCTCCAATACATGTCGTCAGTGTTCGACCGCGACCATTCTTCGCCGTTGACACGGGCGACCATGTCGAGACTGGAGACGTCCAACGCGTCCGGCGTCACCAGACATGGTCCCATGACGTTGCCGCAATCCATGTCCTTACCCTTGGCAGGACCGAGAAACATCTGGACCTCACCGGGGATCACATCGCGCGCCGAAATGTCGTTGAAGATCGTGTAGCCGCCGATGTGAGCGGGTGCATCCGCCTCAGAGATGTTGACCCCTTCCTTACCGATGTAGATTCCGAACTCGAGCTCATAATCGAGCTTTTCGGTGTAGTCCGGCCAAGGAACGTCCGCCTCGTGACCAATGACGGACATGGGGTTGCCTTTGTAGTAGATTGGCGTTTCATACCAGCGCGGCGGGGTTTTCTTGCCGGTGCGCCGTTCGAAATTGATCATGTGGCCTTCGAAAGAAAGCGTGTCGCGGATCGAATTCGGACGGGGAACGGGAGCGAGAAGACGCACCTCCGACATCAGGTAATTCAGCCGCTCACCATTTGGGCCTTTGGCATCAGGATTTGATCTGGCGAATGCCACGGCCTCATCTGCTGCCCGACGGCTGAGAATGCCGCCGGCCAGGAAGCCTATCATGTCTGGTGGAACGAGGCCCCGCGCGATCTCGTGTGGTCGACCAGTTTCCCCGCAGTCAGCCAAACAAGCAGTGTAGGACGCGTTTAGGTCAACGATGCGGTTGTCGGTCATCGCGCCAATCCGCGCCACCGGACCAACGGGGGTGACGATCTCGAAGGTGACGAGTTTCACGAGCCGCGCTCCGACTCGGTCTGGTTTTGTCGAAACAGCACCAGTTGACGCATGAGCTTTGCATCACGCTCAGCAAAGATGTCCTCGGTCGTGCGCCCGGCATATTCGTACCAGCCCTTGCCCGTTTTCACGCCGAGTTCGCCGCGAGACACTTTTTCACCGAGCCCAGGAGAGGCGGTATCGCTGTTGCTAAGGCCCTTGAATACGTTGTTCGAGACGCGATAGGCTGTATCGAGGCCGATAAAATCCTCTGCTTCCATCGGTCCGAGGCAGGCAAGCCGAAATCCAAAGCTGGCTTTTACAGCGGCATCCAAGTCTTCGGGCGTGACGACGCCGTTATCGAGCAGATAGTCCACCTCGCGCTCCATCGCACCGGTAAGGCGGTTAATGATGAAACCTGGCACTTCCTTGCGCACCCGCACGGGCGCTTTGCCGGCCCGCCGCATAATTTCCATTAGGGATTCGATGGCCTCACAAGCGGTCGCCTCACCATGATGGACTTCTACTGCCGGGATGAGGTGAGCTGGGTTGAAATAGTGCAACCCAACGACCCGTTCGGGCGTGGTCATGCCCTGCGTTAGCTGCGTGACCGTAAAGCTGGAGGTGTTGGAACCGATCAAGACACTGCGCGGTAATCTATCGAGATCACCGAATACCGCGTGCTTGACGTCTAGTAGTTCGGGCACCGTCTCAATGACGAGCTGGCAGCCTTCCGTTGCGCTCTCGAGTGCCTCGTAGGCGACGGTGGCGACCCGCGCCCGAACAGTCTCCGGCTCGTCTATCAGTCCTGCCGCAGCGCCTTGGGCAAGGTTTGCGTCGAGGAGCGCCAGCCCGCGGTCCAGCGCCTCCTGGTTTTGGTCGACGGCCCACACGGAAAAGCCGGTTTCAGCGAAACTCTGCACAATGCCGAGTCCCATCGTGCCAAAGCCGATGACGGCAACGGATTGGATTTCATCAGGTTTGAACATCAGCATTCAGTTGGGCGAGATGACCAGCATCTGCACGATGTGGTTTGTTTTGTTCTCAATCGAGCGCTCGGTGTTCGGCGGAATATAGCAGCTGTCAAACCGGCCGATCGCCACATCACCGGAGGCCGTTGTCACCGTGATCTCGCCCTCTAGAACCACATACACCTTCCCCGTGGGTGCGGCGCTCGTTTCTGCGCCACCGCCAGGCAGGAAGGTCGAAAAACCCACCCAATAGCCATCCAGACCCGTCACGCCCTGCCCCTGCAACCGCATCGCGGTCATCCCAAAATGGCCCTTGGCGTCGTAGGCCTTCGCTGCGTCAAACCGCGTCACCTGGATCATTGTTTCATTTCCTTGCTAGCCGAACATTTCGAGCAGAAATCCAGCTGGCAGATTGATCGACATCGCCTTGCCGAAGACGAAGTGAGTCACCAGCCAGAAGGCGACGCCCGACAGCAGGGCCACCACCTTGTTCTCGCCATTCATCCACAGCGCGAGCGTCACAAACATCGGGACGGCAATTTTCGGACCGAGCGCAAGCGCCGCCAACACGAGGGCGAGAAACACAGCGAAGACCCGTAGGACAGCGCCAAGATGCGGAACCAGATAGGCGGGACCGGTGTCCCGTTCGCCCTGTTCCATCTCGATATCGGGGTCGTATTGCGCGTCCCAGACAGCTGGGTTGCGCAGCTTGATAAACGCATAGACACCGCCGACCAGCATGACACTGATGGTGATGAACCAGGGATAGAACTTGGCCCGGACCGGCAACGACTGCAGCAGGTAGATGAAAGCAATCGCGATCACCATGATCGTGACCGCGATGATCCAGTCACCCCGGCGTCCGAAGCGGATTGCGGCGCGCCGTTCTTCCGTCATTGCAGGCTCAGGCATTGGCCGCCCCTCTTCGTCTGGCGACGAACCGCCGGATCGGACCGGAGAAGAGCATGAAGAGGATGAGCGCCTCCAGCGCGACAACCAATGGCCGCTCATACATCCAGGTCAGCCCATAACGGTCCCAGGCCGCGAAGAGATAGGGTTCCGCAATTCCGCCTAGGATCAGGCCCATCACCAACGGGACTCGCGGCCAATCGAAATGCTTAAAGATGTATCCAGCCAGGCCCGCAGCAGCGAAGAAGCCGATATCGGCCAGCGAAAGGTTGGAGAAACTCGACCCAACGATCATGGCCGCGAGGATGAACGGCACCAGCAAGCTGGCCCGCACGAAGCACAACTTGACCAACCAACGCTGGAAGACGAGGCACAGCACGGCCGCGATGATATTGCCGACGGTCACCACGTTGACCATCATGAAGGTCTCGTCGAGCTTTGTGGTCAACATTTCGCGCCCCGGCCGCACGCCTAGAACCACGAAGATGCCGAGGAGAACAGCCATCGGGGGATTACCCGGCACACCGAACGCCACGGTGGGGATGATCGCCCCTGGCAGGTGGGCGGCAGTCCCGGTTTCGGGCGCGATGATGCCGCGCACATTGCCCTCGCCATAGGCGTGGCTCGGCTTCTTGTCGCCAGAGACGGCCGTGGCGTAGCACATCCATTCAGCGACGTTACCGCCCAGCCCAGGGATGAAGCCGGTGACCACGCCGATGACGGAACAGCGGACGATGAGCCACCAATTCCGAAGGCAATCCATCATGCCTGCCCAGAGGCCTGAGATCCTTTCGACAGCCGCAGAACCGGCGATCGCTTTGTTCCGCGCGGCGAGGTCGATAACCTCGGGCACACCGAAAAGACCCAGCAGGATCGGGATGATCGGCAACCCTTCCCAGAGATAGAGAAACGGTCCGATAAAGCGAGGATCGCCAGTGCCTGGAGCCTGTCCGACGGTCGAGAGGATAAGCCCCAAACCGGCCATCAGAAGGCCGCGCGCCTGGCTCTTGCCCGAGAGCGACGCAGCCATGACGAGGCCAAGCGTCACCATCATGAAAAACTCGGGCGAGGAGAAGTTTGAAACCAGGGCGCGCAAGAGCGGGAGGAATAGAATGAAGATGACCGTCGCAACGAGCGTGCCCAAGATCGATCCGAAATAGGATGAGGCGAGCGCGCGGCCAGCTTCGCCTCGCTTGGACATCGGATAACCATCGAGCGAGGTGGCGAGCGCCGCTGCCGTTCCGGGTACGCCAAGCATGACGGCTGGGATCGAGTCCGTCTGCACGGTGACAGCATAGACACCTAGGAGCATGGCAATGGCTGCGAGCGGGTCGCCCATTTGCAGCGCGAACGGGATCAGCAGGATATGGGCGACCAGTCCACCAAGCCCGGGGATCAGCCCAACGAACATACCCGCGAAAATGCCGATCATCATTGCGCTGAATACGCTGGGGGTGAAAACGATCCCCATCCCAGACCAAAACGCACTGAAGATTACCGCAAGCTCGCCCACATCCGTACCCATAGAAAAGGCCCCGCCGAGAGTGCGCCTCCCGCCGGGGCCAACATCTTAAGCGCCTAGTTCTCGTAGACCGCTAGGATTCCATCCACAGCGGCCCGAGCAGCGGTGCGCCCAGTCCATTCCGCAGGCAAGCCATACTGCTTTTCATGCAGCTCCAAGAACTCCGGATCGGACGTAGCGGCCTCAAAGCCCGCTGCCAGCGCTTCGACATGGTCAAGCGGCGTACCGGCGGGGGCCCAGATCTGATTTGAAATCACCGACGTGGCCGACTGAACCGTCATCGTGCCCCATTGATCGGAGCCAACACCATCGGAATTGACCTGCTCGACAACCGCATGACCGGTTGGAATATCGACCGCCGGTGTACCAACGATATCTCCGTCGATCGCGAACCCGTACTGCCACATCGGCACCGCCCCATCCTTGGCGAGGTCCGGGCCAAAGCGCAGCCACTCGATCACCGACATCGGCATGGCATCGATTTCACCGGTTCGGAAGGCTTGCAGCGTATCCGGAAAGCGCTGATAGGATGAGATGATTTTGGCGTCGATCCCCGTCAAGCCAAAGAAGGCGTCGAAGTAAGGGGTTGCGTTGGACTCCATGCCGATGACCAGTTGCTCATCCGTGGCCAGCAGATCGTCCATGTTCGAAAGGCCGTCCTTTTTGACCGCTACCAAACGCGTCAATTTCTGAGCCCCGACGATTTCCAACTGGCGCAGGTCGAATTTGGCACTGTCATCGCCCTGGGCTGCCTTGCCCATGGCCACACCATTCATCGACCCGATGTTAAGCCCATCTGCCTCCAGCGCATTGGCCGTGTAGTTGGCCGCGATCATCGAGCCTGCGCCCGGCTTATTGATCACGTTGATGGTCGGGTTGCCCGGCAAGTGCTTCTCAAGGAACGGCACCAGCGACCGGTACCAGACATCCGGCGGCGCACCGGGACCGCCGAAATTGATGAAGTTAATGGTTTTGCCGCCGAAATCCGCCGCTGTTGCCGGCAGGCTAGCGGCAAGTGCGAGGCCGGCCACACACGCCAGGACCAGGCGTCGTGTAGTCGAGATATTCGTCATGGTGTCCTCCCCTATTTCCCGACCAACGTCCTAGAATTCCTGTCCCAGCGCCAATGCCGAGTTTGGCAACCGCCATAACCGGAAATTATGTGCCTATGCCTGAAGGCTCAGGCTAGGTGGGTTGCGTAGGGCGCCGTGTCCGTCAGCCGGATCGACTCCCGCAACATCGCCTCGATCAATTTCGCCTTTCGCCCGGCGAATTCCGCGGAGTGCCACAGGTTTTGCAGCTCGTGAGGATCTGCGTTGCGGTCGTAGAGTTGTCCACCGTCCATACCTTGCCAGAGGGTAAGCCGCCAATTGTCCTGAATATAGGTGCGCGTGCGAAGCCCTTGCTCGACGCCCAGATGCGCGCCTAGTTCGTCTTCCTCGATCAGGATTCCCCTCCGTGGGCTTGCCTCAGGGTCGTTTGCCAGCGCCATTACGTCAAAACCCTGATTACCATTGTTCGGCACCAATCCGGCCCGGGCCAGAACGCTTGTACCGATATCAATCGAGCTTGCGGGAACATCACTGCGACGAGGGTGCGGGCTGTCTGGATCAGACCAAATGAAAGGCACCCGCAACACGCCCTCATAGTGCAGGCCGTGCTTCAGCATCAGCCCATGATCTCCCATGAAATCACCATGGTCGGACGTGAAAATGACCACCGTGTTTTCGAGGATACCTCGCCGCTCCAAATGTGCCATGAGGCGGATGATCGCGTCGTCGATCATGGCAATCATGCCGTACGTCAGCGCGATGATTTGCCGTGTCTCTTCTGCGCCAACGCAGAATGGCGTCGGGCCATCCTTGACTGCTGTGCCTTCTCGGTGAGCCTGCCTCAACCGGGTGAGGAACTCCGGCTCGTTCGGGTCGATTGCATCGAAGGATGGCGGCAGATCGACATCCGCCGGATCGTACAGATCGAAATAGCGGCCGGGCGGCGTGAAGGGGTGGTGCGGATCGGTAAAGGAGCAATGCAGGAAGAACGGATCGTCCGGACGGTTGTCCAAATGGTGGTCGATAAACGCTTCGGACGTCTCGGCAATATAAGTCGTCGGGTAGAGATCTTCCGGCATTGCCGTGCGCCAAGCTTGCGGAGCCGTCAAATCTGGCGCCGGAAGGGCATTCTGCGGCCCGCGCAAACCATCCGGATTTTCAGACCTCGCCGCCAGCCATCGGGTGTAGTGCCCTTGCACATGGTCCGAATGGCCGTTGGCAAAGCGGACAAAATCATAACCGTAGTAGGGTGTTTCCGGGCCGTTGCGGTCCGGGCTTTCGTGCCAGAGCGGCATCAGCTCTGCCTCGTAATCCGGGCCGGTTCGCCTCAACCTTGAGGCATCAGAAAGCAGCTCCGGTGGCGGTGCGCCATCTGTCGCGCGCGGAAAAATGTCCCGATCCGCAAGATTGCGTCCGGTGATGTTCTGCGCGTGCGATTTTCCGACCAGACCGGTGTGGTATCCCGCCGCGCGCAAAAGATCGACAAAGGTCACCGCATCGAGCGCCAAGGGAATGCCGTTGTGGCGTGAGCCATTCACGCTTGGCATACGCCCCGTCAAAATGGCGATCCGATTGGGCATGCAGATCGGGCAAGCTACGTAGAATCGGTCGAAAGCTGTCCCTCGCTCAGCCAACCCGTCTATGGCCGGCGTGCGAAGAAGGGGGTTGCCATAACACCCCAGATGATCGGCACGCTGTTGGTCCGTCGTAATGAACAGAAAATTCGGCCGGTCGCTCATACAGCCCAGCCCCGGTCAATCCTCGTACTTGATGTATTCAAAATCATGTTCGGAATGTGAGAGGTTGAAGGAATACATCTCGCTCAGGACATGAATGCGGAAGTCCCGCTCGATGACCGCCTTCCAAGGGCGCACGCAGATGTAGTGCGTCATGCGTCGGCACGACCGGCTCTTGGTCATGATCATGCGCGCCAACTCCCAAGCCCTGTCGACGATCTGTTCGCGCTCCACCACCTCGTTGACCACACCCAGCCGCAGGCACTCCTGGGCATCGAACGCCTGGCATGTCAACATCGCATAGTTGCCGCGCTTGATCCCGAGGATTTCCTGTAGGCACATACCCATGCCATCGCCGGGCACGTGGCCCGAATCCATGCCGTAATGATCGTCCTGCAGGATGAAATCGGGCGTGCACAGGGTGATGTCGCTCATCATGCACATCTCCCAGTGAATGCCCTTGCCGTTGATCGCGGCGATGGTCGGAATTTCGATATCGTTTACGAAGTTCTCGACGATCTTTAGCGTGTCGTAGATCTGAACGTCGTATCGCTGATCGTCGTCGGGCGACTGTTCGACTTCCTTGAAGCTCTCGACATCCCATTCGTTGATCCACTTGTCCCCGGTTGAGGTCAGGATCAGCACCTCATTTTCCTTGTCATGCCCGATCACGGTCCAAAGCTCGGCCAGCGCGTGGTGGAACTGATAGCTCCATTTCACCGGGCCGTCCTTGGTGTGCATCTTGACCTCAAGGATTCCGTTCTCCCGCTTGAACTTGAAGAACTCTTTGAAGCGCTCGGCGTATTCTTCGAGCTTAGGGACAGGGTAGTACGAGTTAATTGCCATTGATTTTCCTAGCTTTTTTCGTCTTCGCCTGGGAGACAAGCGTGTCGCGCAGTCGTTGCCGAACGGCCTCCGCGGTCTGGGGTGTCCAAGTACGAAAGCCCTCGCCGGTAGACATGCCGAGTTTGCCGTCGTCCACAAGCTTGTTGAGGTAGGGGTGAACCTCTGCCGTCCGGTCGATGTCGGGCATGATGGTTTCATGAATGGCGCGCGTCAGGTCGAGGCCCACGAGATCGGATTGCTCCAGGGGGCCGAGAACGGCCAGACGGCTGCCAAACCCGAGTTTGACAACATCGTCCACGGTCTCGGCATCGCATATGCCGTTGGCGACCAAGGCGATGGCCTCACGCTTCAGGGCATGTTGCAAGCGGTTGCCGATAAAACCGGGGATGTCCTTTTTGACATGGACGGCGCGATAACCGGCGTCGGACAGCAGATCGATTGCTGCATCGACCGTGGCCGGGCTGGATTTCTCCGCCTGCACGACCTCCACCAGCTTGACGAGATGGGGTGGGTTCCAGAAATGGGTGCCGACGATGCGCTCGGGATAAGAGGCCTTCTCAGCGATGCGCGTGATCGGCAGGGCCGAGGTGTTCGACGTGATGATGGCGCCTGGGTCTACGGTGGCCTCCAGCTCGGCCACGATGAACTGCTTGACCTCAAGCTTCTCAGTGGCCGCTTCGATGACCAAATCCGCGTCGATTGCTGCCTCCGACAGGCTGGCGCAACCGTTGACCGACGCGGCAATATCGGGCGGATCACACAGCAACGCCGTTATTGAGGCCAAACGCGCTGGCAGACTCTCTAACGCTTCGGCAGAACGGTCGAATACGTTGACGCGATGACCACCGGCCGCGAGGGCATAGGCAATGCCATGCCCCATCAGCCCGGCACCGACAATCGTGATATTCTTGGCCGCGCTCAAGGCCTAGCCAGCGGTGAAGCCGCCATCCACATACATGACCTGCCCGGTGCAAAAATCGGAGGCTGGCGACAGAAGATAGAGCGCCATGCCCATCAGATCTTCAGCCTCGGCCAGCCGCCCCAAAGGGATGCGCGCGAGTGAGCGTTTGCGGGTTGCCTGACCGACTTCGTCGTCGCTCCACATCCAAGCGGTCAGCTTTGAGCGAAAGACAGTTGGTGCGATGGCATTGACGGTGATGCCGTACTGACCCCACTCAGTCGCAAGCACGCGTGTCAGGGCATCGGTTGCACCTTTTGATGTGCAATAGCCGGTATAGCCCGAGATGTTGCCGTGCCGCCCGCGCACCGAAGACATCAGCAGTACTTTGCCCTTCACCTTGTTCTCGATCCAATAGGCGCCAACCGCCTTGGCCATCACCCAGGGGCCTCGGACGTTGGCGTCCATGACTGATTGCCAGACTTCGTAGTCCTGGTCTTGGATAAAGCCTGCTTTGTTGAAGCCCGAGGCGATGACAAGCTGGTTGATCTGACCAAAGCTCTCCAGGGCGAAGTCGCGGATTGCCTCGGCATCTTCAACGCTGTCGGGGCGGCGCTGAATGGTGGCGGCCTGGCCGCCGACCTCTTCCACCTCCGCCTTGACCTCAGCCAGTTCATCGGCAGAGCCGGAGGCCAATACCAGCCGGTTGCCAAGCGCACCAAGAGTGAGAGCGCAGGCGCGTCCGAACGAGCCCGAAGCGCCAGTGATGATCGCCACCTTGTCCCTGACGTCAAACAAGGTCAGCGGCGCGCGCAGGGTGGGGGTGATCTTACCCATCGCTCAGGTCCCCGCCGGAATACGAAATTTCTGTTCTGGATCGATCACCGCCATGACCCGCACGCCGCTGCCCTCGCCCTCTGGCCAACGCCAAGGGAAGGCCATGAAGGTGCAGCGTTTGCCGGTTACCGCATCAAGTTCACCGCCCACGTTCTCGATGCCGGGGATGCCACCTTTGACCATCAGGATCTTGTGGGCGGCCTCCCAATGGGGGAAATCTTCCTTCACGTCGCGGCCCGTGTAGTCTTTGTATTCATCGATCAGATGCGGATGCGTCGGCCCCAGCCCGTGGTCGACAAGTTTCGTCGCCATCGGATGGTCGTTGGCCTGCACGTCGTAGCCGACCATCTTCACCCCTTTTTCGACCAACCATTCCGCCCCGTCCGCATAGATGCCGGGCGAGTAGGCATAGTATTCGTCGCTATCGGCAAGCTTCTTGTGCATGCCGGTATTTATCATCACGATATCGCCGGGTTCTATCTTTGGCCGTGCGTTTTCCAAATCTTCGGCCGTGATGACCTCCCATTTCTTCTTTGGGATAGAAACGGCCACACCGGTGCCAAAGAAGCGGCTGACATCATACCCGGTTAGGGGCGGCGTATTCTCGGTTACGTGCAACGGCGCATCCATATGGGTACCACGGTGCATGATGCCGTCGAATTCGCTGACAAAGACGCCATCCTTGGCATGGAACTTTTTAACCGTCACGTTGACGCCGGGGTTTGAAGGCCATTCCGGCATCCCATGACCCCAGCGGTGTGACAGGTTGTAATAGCGCAGCCCGTTGCGCGTTTCTGTCTCTGCCATCCCTCGCCCTCTTCAAGCCGCCTCGCCCGGTTCGATGCGGTAGGAACCGCCCGGGTCGGTTATCGCCACCAGCCGCACCGGACAGGCGTCGCCTCCGTCGAATTTCCATTGAGGCAGTGCGTGGATCAGTGCCTCCTTGCCCAACAGCGCATCAACATCACCGCCTACATTTTCAATCGTCGGTATACCCGCCTCCAGAAGAGCGCGGTGAGCCCCATTCCACCGCGGATGTTCCTTGCTGGGATCCTTTCCGGTCTCGTCGATGTATTTCTGTGTCAGGCGGTTCATCAGAGGTCCGCCACGGTGGGGCCCGAGCGAGGTCGCTAATGGGTGATCGATTTGCGGCGTGTCCATCCCAACCAGGCCCACATCGCGTTCAACAAGCCATTGAGCTGCCTCGACAGACAGCCCGGGCGCATCTCCGAAATACTCCAACCCGTCGGCATATTTGTGATGCCAGCCGGTGACGATGATGACGAGTGCGCCAGGTGATATGCGGTCCGAATGCGTTTCCAGATCGGGAACGCTCAACAGGTCCCAGGATGCTTTGGGCACTGACAAGATGATCCCGTTACCGAACAGCCGCTCCATCGGTAACTCGCCGATGCCACCCGCTTTTTGGACTAGGTGGATTGGCGCGTTCACGTGGGTTCCTGTGTGAAGCACGGTTTTCAGGCGATGGGCCATAACGCCATGCTGCGCATGCTTGACCGCGCGATACATGACTGCATCATCGAAGCCAGGCATGGATGGCGCCCCATGGCCCCATTCGTGACTAAGTTCGTGATAGACGAGCCCCGTTGCGGCTTCGGTATGGCTTGCCATGTTGGCTCCCCTTTTCATCGCAGCGCTTCAGCGGCCCGCGTTCCTCTATTTTTGGTACGAGAAGCCCCAAAGCCCGGCCAATAGTAAGAAGCGCCGAGGCAATAACCTGATCGAATGGCCTTCTGATCAGCCGGCATTGGCAACGGGTTCGGCACGGGTGCTAGGACGGGTAGCGGGAAGATGGGGAGACCGCGTTTGAACATTCTCTTTCTGATGGTTGATCAGCTTCGCTTCGACTACCTGGGTTGCGCCGGGCATCCGACGATCAAGACCCCGCATATCGACGCGCTGGCAAAACGCGGCGTGCGCTTTGATCGTGCCTATGTCCAATCCCCCATCTGCGGACCGAGCCGGATGAGCACCTACACAGGGCGCTATTGCCGCAGCCACGGGTCGACATGGAACAATGTCCCCTTGCGCGCCGGTGAGATGACCCTGGGCGATCATTTACGCCCCTTGGGAATGGAGACCATCCTGTGCGGCAAGACCCATATGACGCCCGATCTCGACGGGATGGCACGGCTCGGCATCGATCCGAAAAGCACCATCGGCCGCCGGATTGCTGAATGCGGGTTCGACGTCTGGGAACGTCACGACGGGGAGTTTCCCAAGGGGCTGGCGGACGCGCCAAGCACCTATCAGGACTATCTTCGAAGCAAGGGGTATGAAAGTTCCAACCCTTGGCATGATTGGGCCAATTCTGGCGAAGCCGAGGACGGGTCGGTTCTTTCAGGATGGCTTCTGAAAAACTCCGTTCAGCCGGCTCGCGTTGCCAAGGAAGATAGTGAAACGGCTTGGGTGACCAGCCGAGCCATCGATTATGTGAACCAGGCAGGCAGCACGCCTTGGTGCTTGCATGTCAGCTACATTAAGCCCCATTGGCCCTATGTGGCCCCTGCCCCTTATCACCAGATGTACGGGCCGGAGGACGTTGTTCCACCAGTACGGTCAGAAACCGAACGCGCCGCCCCCCATCCCGTGTTGCGGAGCTTTCAGCAGAAACGCGTCGCCCAGGCCTTTTCGCGCCAGGACGTTCGGGAAACCGTGATCCCGGCCTATATGGGGCTGATCACGGAGATCGACGACCAAATCGGCCGGTTGGTGCGCCATCTTGAGGAGACGGGAAAGCGCGACAACACGCTGATCGTCTTTACGTCCGACCATGGGGACTATCTGGGCGACCACTGGCTGGGAGAGAAGGAGTTGTTCCACGATCCTTCCGTCCGCGTGCCACTGATTATCAACGATCCGAGGTATGGGGCGGACAGAACGCGGGGAACCGTTTGCGACGCCTTGGTCGAGGCAATTGACCTGGTCCCGACCTTCGTCGAAGCGGCAGGTGGCTTACCGCAATATGAGGTTCTCGAGGGAGACTCTCTCCAGCCGTACCTGCACGGAGAGGCGGCGACGCCCAAGGATTACGTGATCAGCGAGTATGATTATGCCTTCAAGTCCGCGCGTCAGACTCTCAACCAGCCGATCGACGACTGCCGGCTGGCCATGATCTTCGATGGAAAAATCAAGCTGGTCCACGCTGAGGGGTTTCGCCCCATGCTCTACGATCTGCGAAACGACCCAGACGAGTTAAACGATGTCGGAGACAACCCAGCCTTTGCCGAAACACGAGAAAAGCTGATCGAACAGCTTAACGCCTGGTATCGCCGCCATCATGCCAAGACAACCATCTCGGATGCCGAGACCGAAAGGCGGGTAGGCGGTGACATGCGCCGAGGGATTTATCTGGGATTTTGGGACGAGGATGATCTCGCGGAGGCGGAAAGGCTTGGCCGTTCGGGCAACTAACCGCACCACCAACTGGTTTGAACCGACAGCCGATTGATTGGCCCGTCTGATCGGGGAATTATAACCAATTGGAATGACGGCAACGTTGGCGGGAAGGCCACTATCATGCAATCGCGGCTCTTGCAGAGCTTTCTCACCGTGGCCGAATGCGGCTCGATCACCGAGGCGGCCGAAAAGCTGCATGTCAGCCAACCGGCGCTGACGAAATCCATCCAGAAGCTCGAGCTCGATCTGGGCGTGTCGCTGTTTGAACGAGCGCCGACCGGTGTCGCCCTGACACGCTATGGCGCGATCCTGCAGCATCACGCGAAGATCATGCAGAACGAATACCGCCACGCCTTGGCGAGTATTGAGGAGCTGCGGACCGGCCGGACGGGTGCTGTGCGCATCGGCGCAGGACCGGTCTGGTTGGTTTCAATCCTGCCCCCGATCATTGCTGCGTTTCAGCGCAAGAACCCCGGCATTAAAGTCTCGCTGGTCGGCGGAGTAATCGACACGTTGGTGCCCGATCTGCTGCGCGGGGACCTGGATATCATCTGCGTCTCGCTCGATTTTCCCAACCGGGCCGAGATTGCCAAACACCCGATGATCAATGTCCGCCACGCCCTAATTGCGGATCCGACCCACCCGCTGGCGCAACGGCGGGACATCAACCCATCAGCCATTCATGGCTATCCATGGATGGTGCTCAAGAGCGATCATGTCGGCAATGAACGTATCGGATCGTTCTTCTCCGTCCACGGGCTGTCGCCACCCAACATTGCCCTGGAGACAACGTCCATCCACAGCCTTCTGCAGGGCCTCCGCGACGGCAACAGCGTTGCCCACATCCCAGAGCAGATGCTGCCCCTGGCAGAATCCGTTGGTCTGGAAAGGCTTCATCTGAACGAAACGATCTGGGAAACGACGGCTGGTTATGCGTTGCGCAAATCGGCCAGGCTGACATTGGCTGTGCGTAAGTTCATTGATGTACTCTCGGCGCAGCTTCCAACCCACGAACCTCCCAGTAACCCTCAATCACGTAGATAGCATTACAAGCGAACGAGGAAATCACTGCTGGTACTGCTTGGAAGGAAACATCTCCGGAAAACCTTGCTAGAACGCCTTCGTCGACAAACTTAACTCGCGGCGGCGCTGCGGCCTGCTAAGCGTGACACTAATTTCGACGCATCGCCAAGCCCGCCTGTCAATCCATCAGTGGATGAAGAACCATAACCACATCAGTCCTCACTCAGCGCTTGGCAACATTCCGCCAGCTGAATTCGCAAACGCATTCAACCTGGAAAAGCAGGCCGCATGAGGCCACAAATCAACCCAAGGACTCTCCTCTAATCCGGAAAAGACTAGGGACCCAGCTCACCACCCTGGTCGAAGATGGCGAATGCCGGCGCAACGCCATGGCACTGCTACGTACACTGGTCGACAAAATCATCGTAAGGCCTACCGGAACGCGGGACGACCTAGCTATTGAGATTCAAGGGGAATTGGCAGCCGTTCTTCACTTGGCCCAAGGCGACGCCGAACCGCTGAAGAAAGGTACTGCAGTGGTGGTTGCGGGGGTAGGATTTGAACCTACGACCTTCAGGTTATGAGCCTGACGAGCTACCGGGCTGCTCCACCCCGCGACATGGGAAAATCGGGCGGATTTTCCGGGTGATCGATCAGCTTCCTCACCTGTTTCGACTGTCGGTGGGAAGGGATGATGAAGAGGAAATAAGCGAACTTGGCAATGTCCGGCCATTTGTGTGTTGGCAAGACCTGGCGGCGACCTACTCTCCCGCGGCTTAAGCCGAAGTACCATGGGCGCTGAGGGTTTTCACGGCCGAGTTCGGGATGGGATCGGGTGTTTTACCCCTCGCTATGGCCACCAGATCATGTCAACACACAAATCCGACGAGCCGTAAGCTCGGTGCAAGTTGTCCGCAAATAGACGACATTCTGTTCGAAGTGTTCACAGAACCAACCGTCTGTCTGGTTAGTTCTACGAACGGCGCTTTGCGGGGTATGGCATGATTGGGATCAAACCGATCGTGCGGTTAGTACCAGTTAGCTTCACACATTACTGCGCTTCCACACCTGGCCTATCAACGTGGTGGTCTTCCACGGCACTGATAGGGAAATCTGGTATCGAGGGGGGCTTCCCGCTTAGATGCTTTCAGCGGTTATCCCGTCCGCACATAGCTACCCGGCAATGCCGCTGGCGCGACAACCGGTACACCAGAGGTGCGTCCATCCCGGTCCTCTCGTACTAGGGACAGCTCCTCTCAAATTTCCTACTCCCACGGCAGATAGGGACCGAACTGTCTCACGACGTTCTAAACCCATCTCACGTACCACTTTAATCGGCGAACAGCCGAACCCTTGGGACCTGCTCCAGCCCCAGGATGTGATGAGACGACATCGAGGTGCCAAACACCCCCGTCGATGTGGACTCTTGGGGGGTATCAGCCTGTTATCCCCGGCGTACCTTTTATCCGTTGAGCGATGGCCCTTCCACTCGGGACCACCGGATCACTATGACCGACTTTCGTCTCTGCTCGAACCGTCGCTCTTGCAGTCAGGCAGGCTTATGCCATTGCACTCGACGACCGATTTCCGACCGGCCTGAGCCTACCTTTGCGCGCCTCCGTTACTCTTTGGGAGGCGACCGCCCCAGTCAAACTACCCACCATGCAGGGTCCCGGACCCGGTTTCACGGGCCGCGGTTAGACAGCAAGAACACAAAGGGCGGTATTTCAAGGTTGGCTCCACACGAGCTGGCGCCCATGCTTCAAAGCCTCCCGCCTATCCTACACAATATAATCCTGCTGCCACTGCAAAGCTGTAGTAAAGGTGCACGGGGTCTTTCCGTCTGACCGCGGGTACTCCGCATCTTCACGGAGATTTCAATTTCGCTGAGTCGATGTTGGAGACAGCGGGGAAGTCGTTACGCCATTCGTGCAGGTCGGAACTTACCCGACAAGGAATTTCGCTACCTTAGGACCGTTATAGTTACGGCCGCCGTTTACCGGGGCTTCGATTCAGAGCGTGAACCCCTCCTCTTAACCTTCCGGCACCGGGCAGGCGTCAGACCCTATACGTCGTCTTGTCGACTTCGCAGAGCCCTGTGTTTTTAATAAACAGTCGCTACCCCCTGGTCTGTGCCCCCTGCCCCTGGTTGCCCAAGAACAGGGCCCTCTTCTCCCGAAGTTACGAGGGTATTTTGCCGAGTTCCTTCAACATCGTTCTCTCAAGCGCCTTGGTATACTCTACCTGTCCACCTGTGTCGGTTTCGGGTACGGTCTTAATGAGGGAGCTATTTCCTGGAAGTTCTTGACAGCATCCACAATCCAGTAAGCGAATACTATGGTTGAACTTCGTCACTACCCTCTGGCCCAGGAATATTAACCTGGTTCCCATCGACTACGCCTTTCGGCCTCGCCTTAGGGGCCGGCTCACCCTGCGCGGATTAGCCTTGCGCAGGAACCCTTGGACTTTCGGCGAGAGTGTCTCTCACACTCTTTATCGCTACTCATGTCAGCATATGCACTTCCGATACCTCCAGATTCTCTCGCGAGAACCCTTCGCAGGCCTACGGAACGCTCCGCTACCGCGCCACGAATGGCGCCCACGGCTTCGGTACAGTGCTTGAGCCCCGGTACATCTTCGGCGCAGGACGGCTTATCTAGACCAGTGAGCTATTACGCTTTCTTTAAAGGATGGCTGCTTCTAAGCCAACCTCCTGGTTGTCATGGCCTTCCCACATCCTTTCCCACTTAGCACTGATTTGGGGACCTTAGCCGGTGGTCTGGGTTGTTTCCCTCTCGACTACGGATGTTAGCACCCGCAGTCTGTCTGCCGGACTGTACTCCTCGGTATTCGGAGTTTGGTTAGGTTTGGTAAGCCTCGCGGCCCCCTAGCCCATCCAGTGCTCTACCCCCGAGGGTAATCATCCGACGCGCTACCTAAATAGCTTTCGCGGAGAACCAGCTATCTCCGGGTTTGATTGGCCTTTCACCCCTAGCCACAAGTCATCCCCGAATTTTTCAACATTCGTGGGTTCGGTCCTCCAGTGCATCTTACTGCACCTTCAACCTGCTCATGGCTAGATCACCCGGTTTCGGGTCTAATGCATGAAACTATGGTCGCCCTATTCAGACTCGCTTTCGCTTCGCCTTCGCCTATCGGCTTAAGCTTGCTCCATACACTAAGTCGCTGACCCATTATACAAAAGGTACGCGGTCACCCCACAAGGAGGCTCCCACTGATTGTAGGCATCCGGTTTCAGGGTCTCTTTCACTCCCCTTATCGGGGTGCTTTTCACCTTTCCCTCACGGTACTGGTTCACTATCGGTCGCCAAGGAGTACTTAGGCTTGGAGGGTGGTCCCCCCACGTTCAGACAGGATTTCACGTGTCCCGCCCTACTCGAGGACACAATCGACATTTACCCGTACGGGGCTATCACCCGCTATGGCCTGCCTTTCCAGACAGTTCCGGTTTTGTCAAAAGTGCCACTGGCCTGGTCCGCGTTCGCTCGCCACTACTAACGGAGTATCGGTTGATGTCCTTTCCTCCGGGTACTGAGATGTTTCAGTTCCCCGGGTTTGCTTCGCTGACCTATGTATTCAGCCAGCGATACCGCTAAAGCGGTGGGTTGCCCCATTCGGAAATCCACGGATCAACGGGTGCTCGCCCCTCCCCGTGGCATATCGCAGCGTGCCACGTCCTTCATCGCCTCTTGGCGCCAAGGCATTCACCAGATGCCCTTATGCGCTTGATCCCAGCAATACCCGCAAAACACCGAACGCAGAACCAACCAGACATCGCTTCGTCCTCAGACGCGACCGCCTGGATCAGAGAGCGTGGTTGAATTCACATTCGATTGTCATTTTGCGTGCTTGCACTAAGCATTTCGATCCGCCTTACCGCCAACCTTGCGGCCAGCAAAAGGCATGATCGGATGCTTAACTTTGCAGACGATCTGTTCAGCCAGCCACCGCTCGAAAGCGATGAATGATTGCGTCAAATCGTCAGCATCCTCTTCACCATGTCAAACACCCTTCCGGACGGCTCGCCGCAGATGGGCCAGCACGTTGGGTCCGGAAACATTGTTGGAACCCGTCGACAACGCCGTTTCTCTTGTCCGTTCGCTCTTCAGCCAATCGGCAAAGCCGGCTCGCAACCCGCGCACCCTTGAACAGGCGCATGGTGGAGGCAACCGGGATCGAACCGGTGACCTATAGCTTGCAAAGCTATCGCTCTCCCAAC
>OZ252255.1:3222500-5110412 GCA_965249875.1 Inquilinaceae bacterium
ACGCTGAGTTTCAAAAGATGAACCGTCATCTACCCCGTCAATGCCCCCAATAGTGCCCCCCTACTGGCTCCCGGTACTGGCCCTCGGGCCGCCTGGTGGTTTATGCTTCGGTGTGCGGGGCAGACGTCCCAGCCAATGGTCGCCCGGTGCGGCCGACACAGCTATCAAACCTCCGACAAACCTCTGACAACGGGAAATCGACCGCCGATGCGCTATTTGCACACCATGATTCGCGTCACCGACCTGGACAAGACCATCGACTTCTTCTGCAACAAGTTGGGCATGAAGGAAACCCGGCGGGTTGATAATGAGAAAGGCCGCTTCACCCTGGTCTTTCTCGCTTTCGAAGGCGATGAAGCCTGCCCGGTCGAACTTACTTATAACTGGGATCCCGAAGAGCTTTCCGGCGGCCGCAACTTCGGGCACCTGGCCTACGAAGTCGATGACATCTACGGCCTGTGTCAAAAGCTGATGGATTCGGGCATCACCATCAACCGTCCGCCCCGTGATGGCCACATGGCCTTTGTCCGCACGCCGGACAATATCTCTCTGGAACTTCTGCAGAAGGGCCAGGCCTTACCCCCAGCCGAACCATGGGCCTCGATGCCGAACACCGGCGAGTGGTAGCCACATACAAGTGTGCATCGGGGGTCGCAAATCTCGCACCCCCGCGCCACCCTGCGCGATGATGGATCTGTCAGACTCTCTCAGCCGGCCAGCAATGAGCAATGATGGGGTGTCGTTGATTGACCCGATCACCAGGGCAGCCGGTTGCCCTCGAAATCCAGAAAGGCCCCGCTGTCAGCCAGGGTTAGATCGCTAATGGCCCGATAAAGCCCTTCGACACTCTCATCGATGGAAACACTGGCCGACGGTCCCCCCATATCGGTTCGCACCCAACCGGGATGAAACATCGCGACCGTAATCCGCTCATCTCGCAAGTCGATGGCCAGGGATGTCATGGCGGCATTCAACGCCGCCTTCGAGGATCGGTAGATGTATTCTCCGCCCGACGCATTGCTCTCGATCGACCCCATGATCGATGACAGAGCCACGATTTTGCCCTCCTCGCTCTGCCGCACATGATCCAGAAAGGCTTCGGCAACTCGGATCGGCCCGAGCGTATTGACCGCCAGGACGTCGGTCCAGGCAGCATAGTCCAGACCGCCGATTTTCAAATCCCTGGGTCCGTAGATGCCTGCGTTGGCGATCAGCATATCGATTTCCACACCTCGCAGCCGCTCGGACAGGATTGCGACCGCCGCCGGATCCGCGACATCCAGCGGCAGGATGATCACATTCCCATCGACCCGCATTAGGTCATCCGCCGTCGAAGGATCGCGCGCGCCGGCAAAGACCGTCCAATCATCCCGCGCATAGAGTTTCGCCAGACCAAGTCCAATTCCCCGGTTGGCACCGGTGATCAATACGTTCGGCATGTTGAGCCCTGTTCTACCTCGCGGCGGTTACAGCAGAAAAATCGCGGCCAGTCCCAAAAAGACGAAAAAACCGACGACGTCTGTGACGGTCGTCAATATGACGCCTGACGCAATCGCGGGATCGACGCCGAATCGCTCCAGTGTCAGCGGAATAAGAGCGCCGGCAAACCCGCCGACCACCAGATTGACGACCATGGCAACGCCGATTACCCCGCCGAGCAGCGGATCCGAAAACCAAAACCCAGCGGCCAAACCGGCAACGACCGCGAACAGCAATCCATTGATCGTTCCGACCGCCACCTCCTTGCTCAAAAGTCGAACGGCCGTTTTATCGGTCACGTTCCTCAAGGCGATGGCGCGGACGGCAACCGTCAGCGCCTGCGTGCCAGCATTCCCGCCCATGCTGGCGACGATCGGCATCAAAATCGCCAGCGCAACCAGCCGTTCAATCGTCCCCTCGAACAGGGCGATGACGGCAGAAGCCAGGATGGCGGTTATCAGATTGATGCCAAGCCAGGACAAGCGCGACCGGCTGGTTTCCAGGATGTCTCGATACAAGTCATCCTCTTGTACACCGCCCAAGGCGAGAAAGTCCTCCTCAGCCTCCTCATGGATGACATGCACGACGTCATCCACGGTGATCACCCCAACGAGCCTGCCATCGTCATCGACGACGGGGGCGGAAACCAAACCGTACTGGTGAAACAAATACGCCACTTCTTCCTGATCCATATCGACCGGGATCTGGCGGATCTCCTCATCCAACAACTCGCCGAGCTTGACCGATCGTTTTGAACGAAGAATACGGCTGAGGGGCGCAGCCCCCACGGGATGATGGCTGGGATCGGTGGCGAATATCAAAAAGAAGTCCGACGGCAAATCGTCGGTGGCGCGCAAATAGTCGATGGTCTTGCCGACGGTCCAAAACATGGGCACCGCCACAACCTCGCGCTGCATAAGGCGGCCGGCCGAATCTTCGGGGAAGGTCAGCCCTTCCTCCAAAATGCGCCGGTCGCTGGCAGGCAGGCTTTCCAGGATTTTGACCCGCTCACCCGGATCGAGGTCTTCGATCAGTTCGAGCGCGTCATCGCTCTCCAGCTCGGCCAGCGCGCCCGCGACTTCGTGTGGATGCAGAACCTCAAGAACATCCTCGCGAACATCTTCGGCCAGATAGGACAAAAACTCCGGCTCCTGCGGCAGTTGCGGCCGCAGGATGGCGATCAACAATTGGCGATTGTCCTCTGACAGCTGCTCCAGCAGATCGGCGATATCAGCCGAATGGAGCGGCTCGATCAGCGCCTGGACATCTTCCTCGCTGCCACGCTCGAGCGCTTGTTCAACCTCTTGTTGAACACGAACCATCGTTTCGACGGCCGTTTCGCCGTCGGTGGCCTCACCAACCGAAGGCGAGGCCGGAGTCTCCGAAGGTAGCGGCGCGCTCAACCCTTGCCTTCGCCTTGCTGGGCGACTTGGGCATCAACCGAAGCCAGGGCCGTCATGTTGACCAGCCCACGCACGGAAATTGCCGGGCTGACCACATGAACCGGACGGGCGGCGCCCATCAAAATCGGGCCAATCGAGACCGCGCTGGTAATCGATTTGACCAAATTGAAGGCAATGTTGGCCGAGGTCAGGCTTGGGAATATCAACAGGTTTGCCTGGCCTTTGAGCGTCGAGTCGGGCAACGCGCGGTCACGAACCGCCTGGATCATCGCGGCGTCGGCGTGCATCTCGCCATCGATTTCCAACTCTGGGCAGCGTTGGCGAATTGCCGTCAGCGCCGTCGACAGTTTCGCTGCCGATTCCGCGCGGCGCGTGCCAAAGTTGGAATGCGAAACCAAGGCAGCCTTTGGCGTTATGCCAAACCGCGCAACTTCTTCCGCCGCCATTTCGACAATCGAGACAATCTGATCTGCGGTCGGATCTTCGGTGACAAAGGTGTCTGCCAAGAAAAGCGGCCCGTCAGGCAGGATCAGGGCACTCATTGCCGCTGGCGTCGTCACGCCAGGCCTCAACCCGACAATATCGGTGACGATTCCCAAATTGCCGACATACGGGCCAACCGTCCCGCAGATGAGCGAGTCCGCCTCTTGTTTGTGGACCATCAAGGCCGCAATGGCCGACGTGCTGGTTCGGACAACGGTCTTCGACCGTTCGAGCGATGCGCCCTTGCGCCCCATCAACTCGTGATAGCTGGCGGCATAGTCGTTAAAGCGCGGATCATCCTGCGGGTCGACGACCTCAACATCCTCATCCGGGCGAAACCGCAGCCCAAGCCGCTGAATTCGCATGGCGAGCACGTCGCGACGAGCGATCAGGATCGGCCGGCAAAGACCGTCATCAAGCGCGATCTGCACGGCGCGCAGGACTCTCTCATCCTCGCCTTCAGCAAAGGCGATTCGCTGCGGCTCTTGTTTTGCGCGGTCGAAAACCGGCCTCATGACCAGGCCAGAGCGATAAACGAACTGCTCCAGCTTTTGACGATAGGCCGCCATATCCTCGATGGGCCTGGTGGCAACGCCAGTATCCATTGCCGCTTTCGCAACCGCCGGCGCCAGTGCGACGATCAGGCGCGGATCGAATGGTTTGGGGATCAGGTATTCCGGCCCAAACCCCGATGGCGCATCGCCATAGGCCGAGGCCACGATGTCCGAACTTTCGCGCATCGCCAAATCGGCCAGCGCTTTGACGCAGGCGATCTTCATCTCCTCATTGATGACGGTCGCCCCGACGTCCAGCGCTCCACGGAAGATGAAGGGGAAGCACAGGACATTGTTGACTTGGTTTGGATAGTCCGAACGGCCGGTGGCGATGACCGCGTCGGGACTTACCGCCCTCACCTCCTCCGGCAGAATTTCCGGCGTTGGGTTTGCCAGGGCCATGATAATCGGCCGCTCGGCCATACGCTCGACAAAGGCGGGCTTCAAAACGCCGGGTGCGGAGAGACCTAGGAAAATATCTGCCCCTTCGATCACCTCTGCCAGGGATCGCGCCTCGGTCGCCTTGGCATAGCGGGCTTTGCGCGGTTCCATATCAACCGTCCGGCCCTCATAAACCACGCCATGGATGTCGGTCACCGTGATGTTCTCGACCGGCAAGCCCATATCCACCAGCAGGTCCAAACAGGCAATCGCCGCCGCGCCCGCGCCGGAGGCAACCAACTTGGCATCCTTCATCGATTTGCCGACGCAGCGCAGGCCGTTGGTAACCGCCGCCCCGACAATTATCGCCGTCCCATGCTGATCGTCATGAAAGACCGGAATGTTCATCCGCTCGCGCAGCTTGCGCTCAACCTCGAAACATTCGGGCGCTTTGATGTCTTCCAGGTTGATGCCGCCGAAGGTCGGCTCCAGCGCCGCGACAACCTCGACCAGCTTGTCGGGGTCCGTTTCATCGACCTCGATATCGAACACATCGATGCCGGCGAATTTCTTGAACAGGACGCCCTTGCCCTCCATCACCGGTTTGGAGGCCAGCGCGCCGATATTGCCCAAGCCAAGCACGGCGGTGCCGTTGCTGATCACGGCGACAAGGTTGCCACGCGCGGTATACGCACTCGCCGTGCTGGGATCTTGGGCGATTTCCTCGCAAGCAGCGGCAACACCCGGCGAATAGGCCAGTGACAAATCGCGCTGAGTGGTCAGCGGCTTCGTCGGCGCGACCTCAATTTTGCCTGGATGAGGATGGCTGTGATAGGCGAGCGCGGCTTCGCGTAGTGAATCGTCTGGCATGCCCCACCATTTTAGATTTTCGAGCCGTTTCGGGCAGGAATCGTCTGCGCGTTATAGCAGTGGTCCAGCGGCTCGCCAGGGCCAAACTGGGGCAAATCGTGCCCCAGCTGCTCAAAAGGAGAGATGGTGCGGTCGAGAAGACTCGAACTTCCACGGGCTCATCGCCCACAGCGACCTCAACGCTGCGCGTCTACCAATTCCGCCACGACCGCAAGGAATGGGCATGTACGGTTTGGCTTGCACCCAACCGCCGCGCGGAGATAGCAAATCAATCGCCCCCGTTCAAGGAACCACCTGCGAATGAGCGTTCTTCCCCAACAGACGAGCCAGGATTCCCTGACAATGCCCGAATGGCGCATTGCGGACGGCACTGTCGGTTACGACCAGGCAGTCTCGTTTATGGAACAACGGGCGGCTGATATTCGTCAGGGTTCGGCGGGCGAGCTGGTCTGGCTTGTGGAACATCAGCCGCTTTACACCGCCGGAACCTCGGCCAACCCGCAAGACCTGCTCGAACCCGGCAAATTTCCCGTTCACCGGACCGGGCGCGGCGGCGAATATACCTATCACGGCCCCGGCCAGCGCGTGGCCTATGTCATGCTGGATTTGAATGCCCGAAGCGGCGGCAAGGGCCCGGATCTTCGCGGCTATGTAAACAATCTCGAAGAATGGATCATCCGTGCCCTGGCGCGGTTCAACGTCCGCGGCGAGCGGCGCGAGGGCCGGATCGGCATCTGGGTCGACCGCACCCCCGACGGTACGCCGTTAGGCGCGGAAAAGAAGATCGCCGCCATCGGCGTGCGCGTGCGGCGTTGGGTCACCTATCACGGCATTGCGCTGAATGTTGAGCCCGATCTGAGCCATTTTTCAGGCATCGTGCCCTGCGGCATCAAGGAATTTGGCGTCACATCCCTGGTTGATCTCGGCTTGCCCGTCACCATGGCCGACGTCGACACGGCGCTTATGGCCGAATGGCCAGAGGTATTTGGATAGCAACCAGCGCGGAGATAGGTATGAAACGCTTGGTCACCCCGATTTTTCTGGCGCTCGCCTTTCTAATGGCGCTGTCCGCCTGCGAACCCGTCGGCAACAGGATCGACATCGACAATGACAGGCCGAGAGAAGGATACAGCTGAGCGGACTTAGGCGATCCGTCCCAGCCAGGTGTAACCGCGATAAAGCGGCAGGATGTCCGAGCAGCGTCCGCTCTCCCGCGCCGCTCGTGCGAGTTCGGTCCCCAATTCAGCCCGTGCTTCGACATGGAACTGGGCCAGCCACCAGGTCAGGAAGGCCTTGGCCCGATCCGGCAGCTGTTCCTGCTGTCCGAAATCGACGACATGCAGGCTTCCCTGATCCGCCAGGCCGTCCAAGGCAGCGTCCAGCGAGCGCTGCCAAAGCGGGATCATCGACAGCGCGTAGGAGAAGAACACCCGGTCCATTTCAAACCCGAATGATCGCGGCGCGGAAAACGTGGCCGCATCGCCCTGCACCAGCGTGATCCGATCGCCAAGCCCGGCCCGCGCAATGTTGCCCCGCGCCGTTTCCAGCATCGCTTCAGAGATGTCGACCCCATACAACCGGGCCTGCGGGTACCGCCTGGCTGCCTTGATCAGGTTCCGCCCGGTCCCGCAGCCCACTTCGAGCACGGTCTGACCATCACCGGGGCGCAGGTCCTCGATCAGCCGGTCCCGCCCCAGCAGGTAGTATTTCCGCGTGGCGTCATAGAGGTGCCGCTGCCAGCGATAGATACCGTCCATGAGCGCGCCATGCCCGACATGCAGCTCTTCACCGGGTCGCCCCACCTGCATCACGTCAGACTCGCCGCTCATAAAGGTGGAAACCGCCATAGATGGCTGACCGGTCCTGCTCGCCCAACTCGCCCGAGCGGCTGGCGTGATAGTCCCAGCAATTCAGCGTCTCCTCGCGCACCCGTCCCGGCAGCATGGTCGGCACATCGGCCGTGCGGAATATCACCCGCGCGCCCGGCTTGGCGGTTCGCGTGATCTCGGACCACAGCGCATTGAGCTGCCGATCGGTCATCCAATCCTGCGCATCCAGCAGAACGAACGCATCGAGCGAGTGATCGTCCTCCCAACCCAGGCGTTCCGTGACGGAGGCGTTCTCAACAGACAGCCGGTCTACCGAGCTCTTCAACTGGTCGAAGTGGTCGCGCTGCAGATAGGGCGGCAGGGGCCCCGCATCCCCCGGCGCGTAGCGCCGCGCCAGGGCTTGCCAGGCAAAGTAGTTTTCCGACAGCGGGAAGCCGCACAGCAGCTTCTCGAGCCGCTCCTGCAGAACCACCGCCATGTTGCCACCCCCAGCAAGGGCAAGAGAATCGTACTGCGCGGGCGGAATGCCCAAACCGAACAACGAAGCCCGGTTGGATGTCACCCACCGCACGAAGCGATTCTCGAACAGCGGGGCGATCTCTCGGTCGAAATAGGCCCGTTGTTCCACCATGTCCCGGCTGGCCAGCATATCGGTCAGCCGAACGCCCAGCAGCCTGCCCAGAACATGGCCGGCGCCGATGAACTTTCCGAGCAAGCCATGTTCGTAAATGTTCTTTGAGAAGGCCCGAATGCGCCGGCCGCCGGACAGCTTGCGCCCATCCCAATAAGCCCGAGTCTGCGCATCGAGGTTCGGCGCCAGGTAGGTTTCGTAGTGGCGCCGGCTATCGGGGCTGTTGGCCTCCCCGAAAAACCGGAAATACGAATGATAGCTCGGGGAGTGTTTCAGCCCAGCCTGTTTGAGTTTCGTCAGGGCCACATGGGCCCGGTTCAGATCGACCGCGATGATTTGCCCCGGATTGGACGTCAAATAAGACAGCGCGTTGCAGCCGCCCGAGGCGATGGTGATAACCCGTTCCCCCGGCTTAAGGTTCAACGCCCGCATGTCGACAATCGGGTCTTCCCAGATCTGCGGATAGACCAGGCCGCGAAACAGCAAGGTAAAGGCGCGTTCCTGAAGCCCGGATTTGCTGAACAGGCGCGAACGTTGCACGGCCGAGGCCAGCCTGTCGGTATTCGGATCCTGGGTTTGTTGAGAATTTGCGTAAGCCGCGTCTGCTTGAGTCATGCTTTCAAAGGTCAGGCAGGCGTTCAAAGATAAGCCCAGCTCTGTGCGCCGACGGATGCCGGAACCAATGTTTGGGCCGCGAGTCGCACTAGCAGCCCAATAGAGACATTTTTCATGACAGTTCTATAACAGTCGCGACTCTAAAGCGTCGGCAGGCGGACAAATTCGGCATGGCCCGCCGAGGCCTCTGCTTCCTGATCGATTCGGCTGACACGGGCCGCAGCCGGACCTTCGTGTGCGCGTTCGATCAGCAAGTCCAATCGGTCGGCCGCGCCGCTGATGACCGCCTCCACCGTCCCATCCGACCGGTTGCGCACCCAGCCGTGAACATTCAACCGTTCGGCAGCCTGGCTGAACCAATAGCGATAGCCGACGCCCTGGACTCGACCGTGAATACGCAGCCTTCGTGCCGACTGATCGCCCACCGCGCTTATTCGAACTCCAATATGACCTGGTCCGGTGAAAGGCTATCACCAGGTGACGCCTTCAGTCCGGCAATGACGCCGTCGCGTTCGGCGCGCAGCACATTCTCCATCTTCATGGCCTCAATGACGGCAAGTTCTTGGCCGGCGCTAACCTTGTCGCCAACATCCACCGCTACGGACACCAGCAAGCCCGGCATGGGCGACAGCAAATGCTTATCGCTGCCGCCACCCACCTTTTCAGGCATCAATTCCGCAAGCCGCGCAACATGCGGCTCTAAGACCAGCGCTCTCAAATCCGCACCCCTGTGACGGATGCGATAGCCGGCCCCGACTGGATCGATTTGCGCGACAAGCCGGCGGCCGTTGACTTGCGCATCAATTACGCCACCTGCAAGCGGCCAGGAAACCGCATCAGACTCCGTCACGACAAAGGCGTTCTGGCCAATTTCGATCCTGCTTCCGGCAAAGGCAGGATCGATTCGGGCTTCCGTCGTCCTTTGGCCAATCCGGACGATCACGAATTCCACCGGACGGGGTTTTCCCATCGCCCAGATCCCGATGGCTCGCTCGCGCTCCTGCCTTCGCCGATGGACTGACACCAGCACAGCCAGCAGCGCATATAGCTGATCGCCCTCAGGCACGGCCGGCGCAAAGCCACCGCCATATTCCTCGTCAAGAAACGCCGTTGATAGTTCTCCGGACCGAAAGCGCGGGTGATCGAGCACCGCCGTCAGCATCCCGGCATTGTGACTCAATCCCTCGATCCGGGTACCGTCCAACGCCTCTATCAATTTGTCGGTGGCGTCCTCTCTGTCCGCCCCTTTGGCGATGACTTTCGCAATCATCGGGTCGTAGTGGATGGAAACCTCATCACCCTCGGCGACGCCGGTATCGATGCGGATGCCATCATCGCCAAACCATCGCAACGTGCGAAGCTGACCGACAGATGGCAGATAGCCACGCACGGGGTCCTCGGCATAGAGCCTGGCCTCGACGGCCCAGCCGGCCATCTGAATATCTGTTTGCGAGAAACCGAGTTTCTCTCCTGCCGCGACACGGATCATCTGCTCTACCAGGTCCAAACCGGTTACCAGCTCGGTGACCGGATGTTCGACCTGCAAACGGGTATTCATCTCCAAAAAGAAGAAATGCCCGTTCGGATCGACGATGAATTCGACCGTTCCGGCTGAGCGATAGTCCACCGCCTTGGCAAGAGCGACCGCTTGCGCACCCATTTCGGCCCGCAACGTGTCATCGACGAAAGGCGATGGCGCTTCCTCGATAACTTTCTGGTGCCGGCGTTGAATCGAACACTCGCGTTCGCCCAAATGCAGCACGTTTCCATGGGCATCGGCCAACACTTGAATTTCGATATGACGCGGCCGCTCGATGAACTTTTCGACAAAAAGACGCTCGTCGCCAAAGCTGCTCATGGCTTCGCTGGCCGCCGACTTGAAACCGTCAAAAACCTCCTCGCGGCTGCGCGCGATGCGCATCCCCTTGCCGCCCCCACCGGCTGAGGCCTTCAGCATAACCGGGTACCCGATTTCCTCGGCGAAATCGGCCGCTTCTTCCGCGTCGCCCAGCGGATCCACGCGCCCGGGCACCACATTGACGCCGGCGTCGGCTGCCAGCCGCTTTGAGGCGATCTTGTCGCCCATTGCGGCAATGGCCTTGCGGCCGGGACCGATAAAGACAAGCCCTTCGTCTTCCAACGCCTGACAGAAGCTCTCGTTTTCGGAAAGGAATCCAAAGCCAGGGTGAATGGCTTGGGCACCCGTTTCCTTGGCCGCTGCAATTATCCTGTCGGCCTGCAGGTATGAGTCCGCCGCCGGTGCAGCACCAATCGCGACAGCCTCATCGGCATCGCGAACATGCAGGGCGCCTGCATCCGCTTCGGAATAGACCGTAACAGTTTTAATTCCCAGGCGCTTGGCCGTTCGAATGACGCGGCAGGCAATCTCACCGCGATTGGCAATCAGGATTTTGTCGAACATGGGAACCGGCTAAAGGGGAATGTTGTCGTGTTTTTTCCAAGGATTCTCGAGCTGCTTGTCGCGCAGCGTAGCCAGGGCCCGACACAATCGGAACCGTGTGTTCATCGGTCGGATAACGTCGTCGATGAACCCGCGTGAGGCGGCGATGAACGGGTTGGCGAACTTGCTGCGGTACTCTTCTGTCCGTTCGGCGATTTTCTCTTCATCGTCCAAGTCTGACCGGAAGATGATCTCAACGGCCCCTTTCGGCCCCATGACGGCAATTTCGGCCGAGGGCCAGGCATAATTCATATCGCCTCGCAGGTGCTTGGAGGCCATGACATCGTAGGCCCCGCCATAGGCCTTACGCGTAATGAGCGTGACCTTCGGCACCGTCGCCTCGCCATAGGCAAACAACAGCTTCGCGCCATGCTTGATGATGCCGCCATACTCCTGGGAGGTTCCGGGCAAGAAGCCCGGTACATCGACGAAGGTTAGGATGGGGATCGAAAAACAGTCGCAGAATCGGACGAAACGCGCCGCCTTGCGGGAAGCATCGATATCCAGGCAACCCGCCAAAACCAGTGGCTGGTTGGCAACGATCCCGACTGTGTGGCCCTGCATGCGGGCGAAACCAATGACAATGTTGCCGGCATAGCCGGGCTGAAGCTCGAAAAAGTCGCCCTCATCGACCACCTTTTCGATCAAGACTCGCATATCATACGGCTTGTTCGGGTTGTCAGGGATCAGGGCGTTCAAGGCTGGCTCCAGTCGGTCGACCGGATCATCCGTCTCGCGGACAGGCGATGGGCTAAGATTGGACAGCGGCAGGAAATCGATGAAGCGGCGCAGATTCAACAGCGCGTCAATGTCGTCTTCAAATGCCAGGTCGGCCACGCCAGAACGACCGGCATGGGTTTCGGCCCCGCCAAGTTCTTCTGCTGAAACAACCTCGTGCGTAACCGTCTTCACCACATCAGGTCCGGTGACGAACATGTACGAGCTGTCACGCACCATAAAAATGAAGTCCGTCATCGCCGGTGAATAGACGGCCCCGCCGGCGCATGGTCCCATCACCAGCGAAATCTGCGGAATGACGCCAGAGGCCAAGATGTTTCGCTGAAAGACTTCCGCATATCCGGCCAGGGACGCAACGCCCTCCTGTATGCGTGCACCTCCGGAGTCATTCAGACCGATGAGCGGCGCACCCGCTTTCATCGCCTGATCCATAATTTTGCATATTTTCTCGGCATGCGCTTCCGATAAGGAGCCGCCGAAGACGGTAAAGTCCTGGCTGAACACGAAGATCGGTCGGCCGTTCACCGTACCCTGCCCGGTGACAACCCCATCGCCCGGAATACGAGCATCCGCCATTCCGAAATCGCCGGACCGATGCTCGACGAACATGTCCCGTTCTTCGAAGCTTCCGGGATCGAGCAACACCTCCAGCCGTTCGCGCGCCGTCAGCTTGCCCTTTGCATGCTGTGCATCGATGCGTTTCTGGCCACCGCCAAGCCGGGCAGCAACCCGTTTTGCCTCAAGCTGCTCGACAATCTCGCGCATTCCCCGCCTTGCCCCCACCCTGGGATGATTATTGGTTTGTCAACTGGATAGCACGGGTTCGGCGACCGACGCGAGCCAGTGATTAGGTCACCGCCAGCATGATGAACCGGCTCGCATTCTCGATCTCCGCAAGGATTGCTTGCCGCCGGTCGGTCGCTTCTTGATCCTCTCCCCAACGTTCGGCTTGCCATATCTCGTCGAGAAAAGCGGCCTTCCAGGCCTCTTCAGGGGTTCGTTCGCCGTCTCTGACGGCTAAGGCCAGACCGATCGACCCTAGACAACCGGCAAGGATGCTGAATGCCGTTAATTCGAAAGGCGATTGCCTGTCCACGACGTGCTTTAGCGCGACCAGGCTGCCTTCGGGTTGACTGACCGCCACGATCCCTTTGGTCGCCGCCAACGGGGCGTCATAGGCCCGGGCAAGCCAATCCAAAACGGGCTGCCAATTGGCAACTTGCTCATTCACAAGATCGTCGGGCTGTTCGGCGCGATAACACAAAAGATCGGTCGACGCGTATCCCAGCACGTCGTTCCGCACCTGCTCGATTTCCGGGGCGACCCTGTCGATTGCGGTTCCCGCGATCTGCGTCAGGGGCATGGAGTCCGGCTGGATCTGTTCCTTCTGATCGTTCCATTCTTGGGCAATCGCATCGGCAAGCGCACGGGTCGGCACGTTCAAGCCGGCTTTCGCAGGCGTGCGAACAGGTTTGCCATCGAGCGTGATGGCGTATCCTGCGGCTCCTTCCGGCATTTCGCCAGGTTCGACGCCGGCTTGTTTGTAGAACTTTCGCGGCAGCGTGTTTGCGCTGCTGGGCTCGTCCGCCACTATCGATCAGTTACCCAGCAAATTGCGAAGACCGCCCGCATCCGGGACAACCTCCTTAAGAACACCCCCCAGGCCGCCCTCATCGCCATCGGATTCGGCGCCCGGCAAGACTTCCTGAAGTGCGTCTCCCAACGCCTCCGCCGGGTTTTCGACCCCTTCCGTTAGCTTCTCGACCGCATCCCCAACCGCGTCCACTCCGGGCACGCCAACCTCGGCGTAAGTCGGATTGGCCAGCGCCTCGGCGCATTGGTTCACGCCTCCGGCCGGCGGTTCGACGACCGGCACGCGCAGGCCAGCGGGCTCAACACCGGGCAACAATCCCTGTGTCAATCCGCCGACGACCGCGCCGGCATCTAGCGTCGGGGTCGCCGACAACCACGGTCCGGCAACTCGCACAGGAGCGGATAGCGACAAGCCCGCGACGTCCCCTGTTTGGGCCCGAACCAGCATATCCAGCGTCTCAGCGGCCAGGTCCAATGCCCCCTCAGCAACGCCGGAGAACAGGGGCGTATCGAGCAAAATGCCGTTCGACCGCGCCAGACCGTCGCCAATATCGTATCCGACAACCGCGCAATTGAGTGCGATCACGCCGTCAGAGCTGACATTCGGCAGCAGCAGTTTCAGCAATGTGCGGGAAACGGGATTGAGCTGGCTGGTGTCCAGGGTACCGCCGACGATATCGAGGCCCAAATTGCCGACACCAACGGCCAGCAAACTGCGCAAATCGGCCGCAGCACCAGAGAAGCTGACGGAACTGTTGCCGGTCCCGGTGATCATGCTGCCCATGCCCTGGGAATCCAACAAAGCACCAAGATCGAATGACTGGTAGTTGATATTGAGCCCCAGCGATTGCGCCCCGGCATCGGCGTTGACGCCGCCGCTCAGCCCACCGCCGAACAACCCGGCTTGCTTCAGGGCCACATCGAGGACACCACCCGACAAAGTAATGTCGGTCGCCAAATCAGAAATCGTCATGCCGCTAGCCGTGATCGACTCGGCCGTGATCGACAGATCGGCATCGGCAGCCGTCAGACCATCGAGCGGCAACGGCACGTCGGGGATCACGCGCCCATCGCTGGGAGCGGCGCTTTGCTCGCCCCCTTCCGCAGGTGGAAGTAGCGCATCCAGATCCAGCGCGCCGACGTTCAGGACACCTTGTAACGCCGGTACTGCGCCACCGAGTTTCGCCGTCAAATTGCCGTCAAACGTTCCCTCGCCGACATTGCCGGAGAGGGCGGACAGCGCGATGATGTCGCCGTCCAGATCGGCTCTCGTCGCAACGGTGACCGGTGGCAGTGGCGGCACGTCGGCGACACCCGCCATGGCGGCCACGCGAACCGCATCGGGGATTTGTGCCGTGACATCCGCTCCCAGGGCAGCGAAGCTTTCCGTATCGGAGATTGCGCCATTTAGGCTGGCGGTCGCGCCAGCAAGTTCGGCGGATAGCTCGAACGGCCAGTCGGGACGTTTGTCCAACAAATGCTGGATCGAACCAACCGTGCCGCTGACGTTAAGGGCCTCACCTTGCACCGTGCCGGCAACAGCCAGGTCAACGGGGCTGTCCAAAGACGCCGACTGCACCGTCGCTTCGTCCAACGCCACCTGATAGGTCTGTCCGGCCGGATCGACATAGGTCAGATTGACGTTCTGCAACAGCACATCGCCCAAGAACGGGATGATCGGCTCACCCCCCTCTTGCGGCTCGGCGGCTTCCGTCTCGCCAAAAACCCAGTTGCCGCCGCCCTGGTCGTCGGCTTGCAGGTGAATATCCGCATCGGCCAGCACTACCTTGTTGACCACGATCTCGCGGCTCAGAAGCGGCAGGATCTCCATCTGCGCTTCGACCCGGCCAACACTGATCATGTCAGGCGGTGAAGCCCCCTCGGCATTCGCCAACCGAACGCCTTCGACACTGACGGACGGGGACAGGGACAAGGCCCAGCCGATATCGCCATCGATCGCCAGATCGCGGCCCAACGCGCTGCGGGCCTGATCTTGAATGGTCTGTTTGTAATCGTTCGGATCAAGGGTGAAGAGAAACGCGACCCCCGCAACAACGACCACAAGCAGAAGGATGAAAAGCCACTTGATGATCCTGCCGATGCGCATTTGTGATGCCCTCACATGCCGGTTAGTTCGAGTGCCAGCCTTGGCAATTCGTCAAAAGAGGTTATCAGCCGGTCGGCTCCTGCCCGCTTTAGAAGTTCGACAGGATGCATGCCCCACGAAACGCCGATTGCCGACGCACCAGCCGCTTTTGCCATCTCCATATCATAGACCGTGTCCCCGATGACAACGGTGTTCGCCGGTTCTGCCCCCATTTCCTGCATGGCGTCGACCGCGATGGCCGGATGGGGCTTGGACGGGCCGTCATCGGCGGTTTTCGTTACCGAGAAATACGGATCCAGTCCAAGGGCCGCCAGTGATTGCGTCAAACCCCGACGCGATTTGCCTGTGGCGACTCCCAAAATCATCGACGACTGCATCTCGGTCATGGCCTGCTTGGCGCCGGAAAACAGGGGAAGCGGCGACTCCGCACCGGCTTTGTGCCGGGCGTCATACTCGGCTCGATACAGATCGACGATGTTCGCGTGCCCGGCCTCATCCAGTTCCGGGTTCAGACGAGCGACCGCGACATGCAGCGGCAATCCAATCATCGACCGCAGGGCGTCCGCGGGCGGGCAAACATATCCGGCTTTCGCGTACGCCGCTTCGAACATCTGGACGATGGGACCCGCGCTGTCCACCAACGTGCCGTCATAATCGAACAGAGCCAGGCGAACGCTCATATCTCGTCCCAAACTGTTGGCTGATAATCGGTCAGCTCGAACCCGAAGGCTGCAAAGGTGTCTGCCATGTGGGGTGGCAGGTCGGCCTCGAACTCGACCGATCGACCGGTCGCCGGGTGATCGAATGCCAGGCATCGGGCGTGCAAATGCAGGTTTTGAATGCGATGCCCGCCGGTCGGGAACGCGTCCGACCCGCCATATTTCCCGTCGCCTAGGATGGGGCAGTCAATCGCCGCACAATGGGCACGGAGCTGGTGGGTTCGCCCTGTTTCCGGCCGCAGTGCCAGCCAGCACAATTTCTCCCCCGCTGATGTGACCAGGCGCATATCGGTCACCGCGCGTTTGCCCGCCTCCGCATCGCCCACCATCTTCTCGCCACCGGCCGACCGGCGTTTGGCAAGGGGCAGGTCGATCAACCCGGCTTCCCTGCCCGGATGGTCGGCACAAACAGCCCAGTATTCCTTTGACACCTGACCGGCCTTGAAAGCCGCCGTCAGCTTTGCGGCGGCTTTCCGCGTTTTCGCGATCAGCAGCAGGCCTGATGTGTCCTTGTCCAGGCGATGAACCAGCCGGGGCCGTTCACCCCCTTTGTCGGCCAACGCATCCAGCGCCGCGTCGACATGCGTTTCCGTTTTGCTGCCCCCTTGGACCGCCAGCCCTGCGGGTTTGTTAAGCAGGAGGATATGATCGTCCTGAAACAAAATGCATTGACGCAGCGTTTTCGCCGCCTCCGCCATTTGTTTCCTGTTTGGCAGTGGCTTGCGGGTCGGTAATGGGGTTTGATCGCCCAACGGCGGCACGCGGACACTCGCCCCCGGCTGCAGGCGCTCACTCGCTTTGACCCGGCGCCCATCAACCCGCACCTGGCCGGTACGCAGCAGCTTTTCCAGCCGCCCATGGCCCAGATTTGGAAACTCACGCCTGAACCAGCGATCCAGCCTCATGTCGCCGTCGGCAGCGTCGACCGTTCGGATTTCAACCCCCAAAAGCGAGCCCTCAGGTGAACAGAAGGCGCGCCAGCGCGAGACCGGCAAAAACGCTCAGCACGCATACAATGACGGAGACTGCGACATAGGTTCCAGCGGAAACCAACTGTCCCCGCTCGATCAGCGTCACGACATCCAGCGAAAAGGCCGAAAAGGTGGTCAGCCCACCCAGTAACCCGACGGTCAGGAAGGCTTGCATCGCCCGCCCGGGGGACCAGACATGGGCGAAGGCACCAACCAACAGCCCCATTGCCAGGGCGCCGACGATGTTCACGGTCAGCGTCGCCCAGGGAAAGCCATGGCCTATCCAGCGGCCGATGCCGACGCCGACCAGATACCGCGCGCTCGCTCCCAGCGCGCCGCCGGCCGCCACGGCCAGAACCAGCTTCATGTCCCCTCCCCTTGGTCGCTGGCGCGTTCCTGGCGCAGGCGGGCCCAATAGGCAAGGCGCTTCTTCACCTCGCGTTCGAAACCCCGGTCGACGGGCTCGTACAGCACGCGGCGAGGCAGCTCGGCGGGGAACAGGTTCTGCCCCGAAAAGGCGTCCGGGCTGTCATGGTCGTAGGCGTAGCCCTCGCCATAGCCCAGCTCCTTCATCAGCCGCGTCGGCGCGTTCACGGCAGCAGGCGGCGGCGGCAACGTTCCCTCCTCCCGCGCCAGGGCCCGCGCCGCTTTCGAGGCCGCGTAGGCCGCGTTCGACTTCGGCGCGGTCGCCAGATAGATCACGGCCTGGGCGATCGACAGCTCGCCCTCCGGCGTTCCCAGCCGCTCGAACGCATCCCACGCCCCCAGCGCCTGGGTCATCGCCTGGGGGTCGGCCATGCCGATATCCTCGCTGGCGAACCGCACCAGCCGGCGGGCGATGTACAGCGGGTCCTCACCGCCATCGATCATGCGGGCGAACCAGTAGAGCGCGGCGTCGACATCGGAGGCGCGCAGGCTTTTGTGCAGGGCTGAGATCAGGTTGTAGTGGCTCTCTTGGCCCTTGTCGTAGACCGGCGCCCGGCGCTGGAGGAACTGCGCGAGCCCGGCGCCATCCAGCGGCGTCTCGAGCTTCGCCTCGGCCAGCGCTTCGCACAGGGAAATCAAGTACCGCCCATCGCCATCGGCCATGGCAACCAAGGCCTGCCGCCCCTCCTCGTCGACGGGCAGCGCCCCGACCTCAACCTCCGCCCGGGCCAGCAATTCCGCCAAGGCCGCGGCATCCAGCCGGTTGAGGACCAGGACGCGCGTGCGCGACAAAAGCGCGGGGTTCAGCTCGAAGGAGGGGTTCTCGGTCGTCGCCCCGATGAGGGTGATCGTGCCGTCCTCAACGACCGGCAGGAAGGCGTCCTGTTGGGCGCGGTTGAAGCGGTGGATCTCGTCGACGAACAGGATCGTGCGCTGGCCATCGGCGCGGCGGGCGCGGGCGGCTTCGAAGACTTTTTTGAGTTCGGCGACACCGGAGAAAACGGCGGATAACGGTTCGAAGTGGCCTTCGAGCTGGTCGGCGAGCAGGCGGGCAATGGTCGTCTTACCGCAGCCCGGCGGCCCCCAGAAAATGAGCGAGGTCAAGGCGTTGGAGGCCAGCATGCGGCCGATCGCCCCCTCCGGCCCCAGCAGGTGATCCTGGCCCACCACGTCCCCCAGCTTAACGGGCCGTAAACGGTCGGCCAGCGGCCGGGGGGCCAGGTCGGCGAAGAGGCTTTGGGGCTGGCTCATCTCAGCCCTGCTTAGCCGGTAATGACCGAACTGAGGACCCGGCCGTCGCGGCGGATGCTGATCTCCCAACGCTCGCGGCTGCTTTGGATCGCTTCGCGCAACCCCTCGATCGAGCCTACTTCAATGCCATTGACCGAGACGATGATGTCACCGCGCTGAAAGCCGAAGCGTCGGGCCGGGCTGGCCCCGGCGATCCCGTCGATGACCACCCCTTCAAAGCGCTGTAGGGCCAGGTTCATCTCCTCCGCCACGGCGGGCGAGAGGTTGGCCACCCGGGCACCGGCAAAGGGGTGCGGGCCGCGCAGATCGGTCAGGTTGCGCGGCGGATCCTCCGGCGGCGGCAAAGCGGCAAAGGTCGTCTCGATCCGCTCGCCCCCGCGCCGGACGGTCAACATCGCCTGACTGCCCAGCGGCACGGTGGCGATGCCGAAGCGCAGGCCCTCGAGCCCATTCACGGCGCTGCCGGCCACAGCCTCGATCACATCGCCCTGGCGCACACCGGCAACGTCGGCCGGCCCGCCCTCGATCACCGAGTCGATCAACACCCCGGCCGGCCGCAGCAAGCTGAGCGCCTCGGCCATGTCGGGGGTGACGGTCTGGCCGGTGGCCCCGAACCAGGGCCGCACGATCTTGCCCTCGGTCTCGACAGAGCGGATCACGGCGGCCGCCATGCGCGAGGGGATGGCGAACCCGATGCCCTGGGAGCCGCCATCCTGGCTGAAGATCGCGGTGTTGATGCCGACCAGCCGGCCCGTCACATCGACCAGCGCCCCGCCGGAATTGCCGGGATTGATGGCCGCGTCGGTTTGAATGAAGAAGGCGTAGTCGGAGATGCCCGGCGCCTGGCGGGCCAAAGCCGAGACGATGCCGATGGTCACCGTCTGGCCCACCCCGAACGGGTTGCCGATGGCCAGCACCAAATCGCCCACGGCCAGGCGCCGGTCGGCCGCCGCCCCATCCTCCACGTCCAAGAAGGGCATGTCTTCCATGAAGGAATCCATCTGCAGCAGGGCCAGATCGGTGCGCTCGTCGCTCTCGATCAAGGTGGCGGTGGAGGTGCGCCGGTCGCTGAGATTGACGGTGATCTTGTCGGCCCCGTTGATGACGTGATGGTTGGTGACGATCAGCCCGCTTTCGGTGACGATGACGCCCGAGCCGACGGCCTGGCGCGTCTCCTGCCGGCTCCGCCCGCCGCCGCCGGGCCAGTTGGGCCCGAAGAATTGCTGGAAGAACGGATCGTCGAAAAGGGAGGAGACGCGCCGGCGCGTGACGGTCTGTTCGACCTGGATGGAGACGACGGCCGGCGCCGTTTGCTCCACCAGCGGGGCGAAGGTGTTGGAAATCTCGGCCCGCGAGAGGGGCACGATCTCGGTTTGGGCCAGGGCGGGGAGCGTTGGCGTGAGGAGGACGAGGATAAGGGCCAAGGCGGCGGTGGGGGCCGCGAAGGCGAAGGAAATCAGTCGGAAAGGGCTCATTGCCTCAATGTAGGCAGCGCCGGACTGAGGAGCAATCGCGGAGGGAACACGGTTTGTGGCAGGGGACGGTTCTGCGCGTTGCGTAGCTTGGCAAACAGGTGTGTTTGTAACGGACAGAGCTCAGTGGGTAGAGACCGAATGAAGAAACCGCTCATCGTTAGTTGAATGACCGTGTTGGGCGGTTTCCGGACTTTCGTTGCGCTTGGCACGACTGTCTGCGATGCGCAGAAAGCTGACTTTGGGCGTAGGGAGATTCGGCGTTCATGTGGCTTTCATGTTTCTGTTTGGGCGCTTTTCATCATAGGGTGACAGATAAGTCCGCTTAGCCCGCATAAAGTGAAATTGTGTCCTCCGTTTCAGGCAATTCAGATGCACACGCGCCAACTTGTTAATCAGATGTGGCGCCTTGTCAGGCATCGCCCGCACTGTGGGCGCGCCATTTTGCTGTTTTTTGTTTGCAGTGGCTTCATGCATGCGGCGGCCTCCGCCTCTGCACAATCGGCCAGCTTTAGGTCTGTTGATACGAACTCCGACGGTGTTTTGACTTTCGAGGAGCTTGTCGCTGCTTTCGGACGAGCTGGTGCGAACCGTCTTTTGCGTTCAACCGACCACAACGGAGATGGCCTCATCTCGATCCCGGAACTTCGACGCGATCCCGATGATAATGATCGCGAAAATGAGCGGGACTCTAGCTCCTCACCTGATCGAGACGATGACCGTGATGATGATCGGGAGGGTGGAGATGATGATGGCGACGATGGTGGGGATGACGGCGACGGTGGTGGGGACGACGGCGACAACGGTGGCGATGACGGCGACAACGGTGGCGATGACGGCAACGGTGGTGGCGATGACGGCGACGATGGTGGGGACGGCGGCAACGATGGTGGGGACGACGGCGACAACGGTGGGGACGACGGCGACAACGGTGGGGACGACGGCGACAACGGTGGCGATGACGGCGATGACGGCGACGATGGTGGCGATGACGGCGACGATGGTGGCGATGACGGCGACGGTGGTGGCGATGACGGCGACGATGACGATTAACCGCCGCAGCCTTGCCCGTTCACTCTAGGAGTTCAGAGTCACCTCTCCTGCGTTCATCTAACGTTCATCTGATCACATAGCGACGGTTCATCACACTGGCGGATAACGATCACGCGAACCCGGCACATTGGGCGCATCCAAACGCTGTGACCCAAGGAGCCAAGCAGATGACCAAGATGACCCGCTTCACCCCTGGCCTGTGTGACGTTGCCAAATGGGCTTTCACGACCCGCCGCGTGAACCGCAACGATGTGCGGGGCGTGTCCACCAGCTACGCAAATGCCAAAGCGGGTGACCTGATGCTATGTCAGATCACCGACATCGGCCAACACAAGAACATCCAGCTGGCTGACCGCCGCTTGTCCAAAAGTTACCCCGGCGATCTTGTGGTCCTGTGCCTTGGCGACCGCTACGCGCCTGACCAGTTCCTCGCCAGCGCGATCATCGACGATGACACCATCGACCTGGTGGCCGGTGGAGGTGTTGCAGGGCGGGTAGATGCCTCGCACGACTCGATGCGCATCCCGACACGGCTCAAGCCGATGGGTCTGTTAACCGGCGCGGGAGGTCAGGTTCTGAATGTGGCCGACTACGCTCTGCCCGCGATGCCCCCGAACAACGATGTGACGGTGATTGGCGTCTTCGGTGCATCGATGAATTCTGGTAAAACGACGGCTGCAACGAACCTCGCACACGGCTTGATCCGGTCGGGCTATGCGGCAGCGGGCGTCAAGGCGACTGGCACCGGAGCCTTCGGCGACTTCAATAGCTTCGAGGATGGCGGCGCACCTGCGCTCGACTTCACCGATGTCGGAATGGCCACCACTTTCCGCATGCCGCTGGAGCGAATTGAAGCCGGGTTCGATACTCTTGTCGCCACAGCTGCCGCACGCGGCGCGGAAGTAGTTGTCGTCGAGATTGCTGATGGCGTCTTCCAACAGGAGACCCGCGAGATTCTCAAATCCTCCTCCATCCGCAACCGTTTGGATGGAATCCTTTTCGCTGCCCCCGATGCGCTCAGCGCCCTTGGCGGCGTTGTGGTGCTGAACCAAATGAACCTCACCCCCTTCGCGATCTCAGGGATGGTCAGCTGCTCGCCGCTCGCGACCGCTGAAGCTGCCAAGGTCACCGGCCTGCCGATCCTGTCGCGTCAGGATCTGTGGTCACCGGAAGCCATCGAACTCCATGTCGCGCCCCTAATGCCGAGCGCACCGGAACACGTGGCCGCATGAGGACGCTCCCACCTCTCGCCACGCGGGACCGTGCCCTCAGCGCGGTCCTTATTGTGGTCTGCGGCATTGTTCAAGCAGGTTCGCTTGCTGTTGCGGCCTTCGCCACCCGCGATGCCTTTGCGGCGCTCAACAGCCAGGAGTCGCTAAAAATTCAAACCGTTCTGGAATTGGGGTTTGCCGGGTCAATTGCCGCGCTCTGCCTTTTCCTCTCACGCCGGCGAGCCGAAAGCCTTGGCCAAAGCTATGCCATCGCGCTACGGCGGGCGCTCTACAAGCAGATCGCCAGCCTACCCAAGTCCCGACACGACCAACGTCGCACCGGAGCCTTGTCGCTGCGCTTTGTCGGCGATCTCTCCGCCGCGCGGCTTTGGTTCGGCAGAGGCCTGCCCGACGTTCTAACCGCCCTGGTCGTTCTGCCGGGCGCGATGGCTATTCTAATCTCGCTCGACGCAGGCCTGGCGCTTGTGGCCTCGGCGCCACTCAGCCTGTCAATGGTATTAATGGTAGCCCTCGCCTGGCATCTCGAACAGAGGCATCACCGGTTGCGCAAACGCCGTGCCCGCATTGCCATTTCCATGATTGAGCGGATCGCGATTGCGCCCTATCTCGATCTTATGGGGCGGACAGACAAGGAGTTGCGTGCTCTGGATGAACAAGGGGCTGTGCTGCGCGCCGATGCTGTGGCCAGACGTAGCCGGTCGGCCGGTTTGCAAGCGACTCTGCAGACCGGTGTCGCTGTGGCTGGCTTGGCGATCCTCTGGTCGGCCAACCATGTAAATGCGACACCGGCAACAGTGGCGGCGACTCTGTCCGTCCTCGCCCTTGTTGCGATGCCCCTTCAAGACCTTGCCGGCGCATGGGACCGCTATTGTGCTTGGTCTGTGGCCCGTGAGAAGGCGCAAAGACTGCTGGATGAACCGACTCTGACACGTGTTGCACGGCGCGTCCAAAATCCCGTGCCCGTCAAACTATCGGGCACCGTTGATTTTACCGCTGACGCAGGGGCCGTTACGAAACTGAGCAGTCCGAACGCGGTTAGGCTTGCCCACGTCATCGTCGGACTGGATCACGACCCCAACTTGCATGTCGATTTCGGCGAAAGCGAAACGCCCCATGTCGCTTTCATCGGCGATTCATATATCAGTCTGCAGGGCAGCCTCAGGCGCACCGTCACCCTAAGTGCACGCAAACGGCCTGACGATACTCGAATTTCTGAGGTTCTGCGCGGTTTTGGCCTGTGTGATTTCCTAAACACTTTGCGTGGTCTCGACCAACGTATGGCTGAGAACGGCAAGGGTCTCGATCCAGGCCAGACTCTGCGTCTCGATTTGGCGCGTGCGGTGCTCGGACAGGCGGACCTCATCGTTATCTCATCGCGTCGCTGGGATGCAGAACCAGATCAAGGGGTTCTGATCGAAGCCCTTCAATATCTGACTCAAGCCACCGTCATACTGGCCGAAAACGTAAATCACTCCAACCCATCGGCAAATTTGAAAGTCGCCTGACATGCGATCCACAACTCTCTTAGGCATCTACGCGATCGTTGTAATCGCCCTGATCGGTGGGCTTTCGGGTCTGATGCTTTTCAGCCTGGAGAAGTCCCGTTGGTGGGATAGCCGTACGCAGTTGGCGCAAGAATCCTATGGGCTGCACCTACAACTGGAAGTGAATCTCTTCCGGCTGTTCAAACAGCACGGCGACGCCCTGTTGATCGGTGATCGCGATGGCGGGAAGGGTGAGGCCGAGCTACAGGCAAAAATTGAACAGAACCTCGCCGGTATCCGCAACGTCATTGCCCGTGAAATCCAGATGGTCGGCGACGAGGAAATCGAGGAGCTTGAGCTTCTCGACGACATCGAAGACGACATACGCTCGGTCAATCGGGCGATTGCGACTTTGACGGAAAGCGGCGATCCGATTGACACGTTTGTCCAGATCGAACGGCTGGCGGCCTTGCTTGATGGTAAGATAGACGTGGAACTGGACCGCAAGATCGAAGAGGCCCTCGAAGAAGAACTGGAAGAAATGAACGAGGTGATCGTTGAGGCGGCCGCGTTCCGGGCCTGGAACGAGAAACTGGTCTATGGAATTCTGGCTACGGCGACTGCAATGTTCATCGCTGGCCTGGTCTCTTTCAACGCACAGATCCGGCGGCCGATCGTCGCGCTGCAACGGGGCATTGAGAATCTGCGCAAGGGCCAGTACGCGGACCCGGTCCAGCTTGGCGGTAGCAAGGAGTTCCGCGAACTCGGCAAGGTATTACGCGACATATCCAACGCGTTGGGAGAGCGTGAGGCAACCCAGTTTGAACAAAAGCGGCAACTCGAAGACGCCGTCGCTAAGCGTACGACAGAATTACAGCAACTCATCGACAAGCTCGAAGCCGGTGAAGAGAACCGCAAGCAGCTGATGGCCGATATCAGCCACGAATTGCGCACGCCGCTTGCGATCATCTTGGGCGAAGCGGATGTAACCCTGCGGACCTCGGGCAATCTCGGCAACGAGGTCTCGGATGCACTCGCGCGCATTCGCGACAGCGCAAAACACACCAACCAGATCGTGGACGACATGCTAACCGTCGCGCGATACGAGGCTGGACAACTGCGCCTCGACCGCCGGGAAACAGATCTCCGCAAGATCATCCACGACGCCGTTGCCATGTTCCCCGGCAAGGTGGAGGTCACAGCACCAAAGACGCAAGTGCTCCTTCCCGTGGACGAGGTCCGTCTGCGCCAGTCAGTTCTGTCCCTATTGCAAAATGCGCGACGCTACGGTGGACCGTCCATCACCGCGTCGCTGGAACAGAGAAGCACCGGATTGGTAATATCGGTGGAGGACGATGGCCCTGGGCTCAGTGCCGCCGAAAAGTCGCAGGCTTTCGACCGCTTTTTCCGAGGTTCCAATGCGTCAGGTCAGGGAACGGAAGGGAGTGGTCTGGGCTTACCCGTCGTGAAGTCCATCGTAGCAGCCCATGGCGGCAGTGTGGAACTACAGGACGCAGAAACCGGCGGCTTGCGTGTTGTGATCACCCTGCCAAAGGAACCTCGAATGAAAGTGGTCGCGTCCGGGCCTAAGGCGCGCAAGTCAGCGTGACCTGACGATTGAGTGGAACGGTATGAATATTCTCTTGGTCGAAGACGAAACCCGCGTCGCTGATTTCATCCGGCGCGGTCTGACAGCGGAAGGCTGGGCAGTGGATCATGCGGCCGACGGAGAAGATGCTCTCGAACACGCTGCGTCCAATAGCTACGACGTGATCCTTCTCGATCTCATGCTGCCCGGCATTCAGGGGCAAGACGTGTGCCGCAAGCTGCGCGTGCGGAAATCCAAGACACCGATCCTAATGCTGACCGCCCTCGACAGCCCAGAAGAGAAGGTCAATGGCCTCAAGATAGGAGCCGATGACTACCTTGCTAAACCATTCGAATTCGACGAACTGATCGCACGCATCGAGGCCTTGCACCGTCGTGCAACGGGCTACGCTGCAGACGCGAGTGAGAATGTCCTCACAAGCGGAAGCCTGACCTTCGACCGATCCTCGCTACAAGTGACGGTCGATGGCGTCGAGATCGTGTTGTCCAAGAAAGAGCGCGATCTTCTAATCCTGTTTCTAACCAACCCTGGCCGCGTCCTCTCCCGCGAGCGCATCCTCAACTCTGTCTGGGGCCTGAACGCAGACCCGCTGACAAATGTCGTAGATGTCTATGTTGGTCGCCTCCGCCGCAAGATTGGAGTTGAAGGCGAACGGATCGTTACGCTCAGGAACGTCGGTTACCGATTGACTTGAACCTATCCGAGGACAGAACCGCAAAGTAATGCCATCAAACCCAAACCAGGGCCTCTCCAATCGCCAAAAGAAACTTCGAGCTCAAGTCATCAACACAACCGCACGACCGAAAATGTGAAAGAGACTTTCAAAGACTTCTTCTAATCTGGAAAAGGACGCGCTTGGTTGCACGACTTGACCGATCTCGACGAACGTCACTTTAGTCGCCGGCGTGCATAACGCAGTCTGTTGATACAAGATAGCCAGCAGCAGTTCTGTCAACATTGCCGCCATCGATAGCACTCCCGCTTCGCCGCTGCGGCGAAAGTGAGGTTCGACGCGCCGCGTTGCGCCAAACCAAAGGCCGATGAATGTCGGCTCATGGGCCGGTAGCGGTCATTGATACCAGAGGTGTTTAGTGACGGCTTTGGTTACCGAGCGGATTTTCGTAAACATTGCAACGACCCGACTGCACTGCAGTACGGCAAGTACGCAGAACTCAGGGACAACTGTCGTTTGACGACGTCCCTCGATATTCCCAACGCCGCCGCGCCCTTGGATATCTCGGCTGATCTAACGCGGCGTACCGTCGATGTTGGCATGACGTTGCGCGCGCCCGAAGACCGGAAGTCGTCGAAGGCCCGAGTGAACTGGCTGCTTAGGCAGATCAAGGGCAAGCCACCTGCGGACTTGCAGATCCGGCTCAACTGGCCGGGTCGGAGTGAAGCGACGCAGTTTTCGTTTGAGAGTCTTGCGGCCGACAGTTCGATTGTTGAGAGAGACAAGGGGTCGCTGCAGGTCTTGAGCTTTCACATTTTCATTGCCCGCCGGCTGGGCGGCCGTTTCACGCAGCAGGTCAATTTCCTGTCTGATCTCGAGGCGCTGGTTCCCGAATTCTATCGGGAGGTTGGGCAGAACCTGACTACCTGGCGCATGAGCGCGCCTCGTATCAAGAATGACCAAGAGATCGTGGAAGACGTGGCCCCGGAAGCCGCACGAGATGATGGGGACGATACGACGTCGCCATATTCGGACTAGCTCAACAGATTGCAAGTGCGGGTGTGATGAACGTAGGTGACCGTCCAGCATCCTGATGAACAAAAGATAGGATCGAGCTGTTGTCAGCTCGACGCTGTAAACTTGGCCGTTGGCCGAAACAGTTGGCCGGAACGGTTCGCCAAGCCGGTTTGACCCTCAGGCGGCCTGTTCCTGTTGCGGGCGGACGGCCATGCCGTCGGCGTCGAACAGGTGGGCGCGGGCGGGGTCGACGCCGATCCGCAGGGCATCCCCGGTCTTCAGCCCGCCGTCATCGGGGAGCTTCAGGGTGATCAGCCGATCGCCGCATTGGGCATGGACCAGGGCATATTCCCCCAACTGTTCCATCAGGTCGACGGTCGCGGCGATGGGGCCGTCGGGATCCGGGCTCATATGTTCGGGCCGAAGTCCCAGCGTCATGGGCCCACTGCCGGATCGGCCGGGCAAGATGAAGCGGCCGCCGCCCTCGGCCTCGGCCAGCGTGACGCTCACCCCGTCCGGTTCCGGTTTGGCCGTGACCGGCAGCGTGTTCATCTTCGGGCTGCCGATAAAGCCGGCGACAAAGAGGTTGGCCGGCGTGTGGTAAAGTTCCAGCGGCGTGCCGACCTGTTCGACCCTGCCCTCGCGCAGCACCACGATCCGGTCCGCCAGGGTCATCGCCTCGACCTGGTCGTGGGTGACGAAGATCATCGTGGCCTTCAGGCTTTGGTGCAGCTTGGCGATCTCCAGCCGGGTCTGCACCCGCAAGGCGGCATCGAGGTTCGACAGGGGTTCGTCGAACAGGAACACATCCGGTTCGCGCACAAAGGCGCGGCCGATGGCGACGCGCTGGCGCTGTCCGCCTGACAGCGCCTTGGGCAGGCGGTCAAGGTAGCTTTGAATTTGCAGGGTCTCCGCCGCGGCGCCGACCTTCTGGGCAATGGTTTCCTTCGCCGTCCTGGCCAGCCGCATGGCAAAGGACATGTTCCCGGCCACATCCATATGCGGATAAAGGGCATAGGACTGGAACACCATCGACACGCCGCGATGCGCCGGGGCGACTTCGTTCATGCGCCGCCCGCCGATCTGAAGCTCCCCGGCCGTGATATCCTCGAGCCCCGCGATCATCCGCAGCAGCGTGGACTTGCCGCAGCCGGACGGGCCGACGAAGACGACGAACTCGCCAGAGCGGACGTGAAGGTCCACGCCGTAGATGACCTCAATCGCGCCAAAGGATTTGCGCAGCCCCTTCAAGGTGACGTCGGTCATCGGGCCGTCCTCCACTTTTCCAGCATCTTCTTGTCCAGCATCATCGGCATGAATACCCCGCCGACGACCGGCCGGGCGAGAAAGCCCCGGCCGCGGGCCTGACCGCCGGTTCCGACCTCGTACCAGTCGGAGAGCGGCACACGGTCCGGCGTCTCATCGAGCCATGCATCGATCCGGGCCAGGATCGCATCGAGATCGGCACGCTTGCCGGTCAGCGTCGCGGCCCAGACCAGCCAATCGAGTTTCGTGTGGCCCGCGACCGAGGACAACGGCACGCCGTAGGGGCCCATTTCGGCGTGGTATTTCGCCATCTCGCCGTCCGCGACCTCGGGCGGAAACAGATCGAGGCCAAGGAACCGGTCCCAGACCAGGTTGTATTTCAGGCTCCAGCTGCCGGGCCGGTCGAAGGTCTGGCGCCGGTGCGGGCCGCCGGTTTCGGCGGCCAGCCAGGCCTCGGCCCCGGCCTTGGCCGCCGCTCCGAACCGTGCGCCGTCCTCGCCCAGCCGTTCCGCCAGGGCGGCGGCGGCGCCCAGGCCGAGTATCGCCTTCAGCGACAAATTGACGTTGTGGGCCATGTGCCCGTCGAAATCGTCGGTGCATAGCTGTTCGCCCGGATCATGCCCCTGGCCCACAAGGTAGTCCGCCCAGCCGGCCAGCACCGGCCAGTCGCCCCGCAAAGCCTCAGCCCCGTCGGTGACCTGGGCATAAGCCGCGGCGAGGATCAGCATGTTGCCGCATTCTTCGAACGGCATCTGGTCCGCCTCGCCCGTTTCCCCGCCGCCATAGACCTGGCCGTTGGCAATGGGATAGCGCCCGATATCGTGCGGAGCGAAGGCGAAGGGCCAATTCGGACCGGCCGCGTAGTCAAGGATGAAGCGCATCTGCGCCATCAGCAGGTCGGGATTGAACAGCAGGAAGAACGGCGCGCCGGGATAGGTCAGATCGACCGTGCCGAGGCAGCCGTTGGACGAGTTCTCCTTGCTGAAATGCAGGAGCGTGCCGTCCCGATCCGCTACTAGCCCGTGCCCGCCCAGGCATTGCCGGAAGGCAAGGCTGCCAAGCCGGGCAAAGGGCGCGCCGCCCACCGCCGTCATGTCCTGGGTCAGATCGGCGTCAAAGGCGGCGCAGCGCGTCATGACGGCGGCCCGGTCGGCCCAACCCCGGGCGATCATCGCGATGGCGGTGCCGTCCTTGCGATGCCAAAGCGGGCGAAGGCGCCGGTGATGGTATTCGATTTGCCAGACATGGTCGTAAGCTAGCGCCGCGTGCCAGACCGCGGGCGCCTCGGCGACCTCGCCGAGGTCCCGGGACAGGGCCAGCATGACCATTGGCTGGCGGTTGGTGCTCTGCCCGTGGATGGATTGGCCCTCCCCGCCCGAGGCGGGCGTCGGCATCGGCAACGGCGCCTCCGGCCCGACGCCATCCTGGTCCGACAGGTACCCCTCTGTGGCAAAGTGATCCCGCAGCGCCCGCGCCTCGCCAATGGCCGAGGTGGACGGCGCTTCGGGGTCGGGTGACAGATGCAGATAGCCCCAATCGGTAAAGCAATGATCCCCGGTGCGGCCCAGCACGTCCTGATCCGCCGCCCCGGTCCACAGCGAATGGACAGCCCCGTGCCGGTGCCGCCCCCAGATCACCGGGGCCTCGGTCCGGTCGGTGGTGATCGTGGCCGAGGCATCGAGGTAGAGCTCAACCGCGTGGGCGGCCCCGTCCGTCGCCGCGACCTCGAAAGTCAGATAGCTCAGCGGGCGGACCATCAGGTCGATATCGCCTGGCAGTGCGGGGGTGGTGAAGGTCAGCGCCAGGGATATGCCCGCGCCGGCAAAGCGGTAGATCGTCCGCGTCGGGGTGACTTCCACCCCGATCTGCGGCAAGGCGGGGCGAGGCTCCGCCATCCGGGTGTCGGGTCCCATGACGCGGTACGTCCTGCCGTCCACCCGGATCAGCGCGGACAGGACCTGCGGCCGCCCGGTCCAATGAGTCGTCCAGTCATCCGTCAGTGCGTCGGTGCGCGACCAGATCGAAAAGAACGGGTCATGCACGACCAAGGGATATGCCGGGGCGCGGGTCATTCGGCAGCCATCTGACCATCGCCGACCCGGGGCGGTTGAGCCGAAAAGATCTCCGCGTAGGTCTCGATCGGCAGCTTGGGCCGACGGTCATAGGTTAGAACGCCGTTCTGTTCCTGCTCCACATCGGTCAGCTGGGTGTAGCACCAGCCGCGCATGTGCGGGATGGCGTTGACCGCGGCAACCTGAGCTCGAATCCGGGCCTCGAACTCAGCCGCATCGGCCGGCGCAACGCCATAGCCCCAAGCGGCGCCCTCCTCTCGCCGGTCCTGGGCGCCGCCATTGTCGGCGAAGTCGGTGGCCGCGTCCAAATCGAAGGCAGCCCCGCCGAATTCGTCGAGGATATAAGGCTGGCCGGCGTATGGCGGCTCGCTTTGCGGGGCATCGCGGTAGACATCCGGATAGGGTGCCATCTGCGCGGCGAGCTTCTGCGGGTCCTGCTGATAGCTGTGCACGGTCCACAGATCGGTATCCCGATGCACCCAACCGCTGGCATCGTTCACGGGGCGAGAGGGGTCTATGGCGCGGGTGGTGGCGGCCAGCCGCTCGATCAGGCGCAGGTGCGGCTCTTCGATCAGCTCCCGTCGGCCCTTGCCCCAGCCGCTTTCGTTGTGCGGCGACCAGGCGATGATCGAGGGGTGGTTGCGGCACTGGCGCAGGATCTGGGTCCATTCCTCGATCAGGTTGCCGTTCGCCTCGTCCTCTTCCGGTTCGGCCCCCCAGGACGGGCTTTCCCCCCAGGTGAGATAACCCAGCCGGTCGGCGTGATAATGCCAGCGCGGCTCGAACACCTTCTGGTGCAGGCGCGCGCCGTTGAATCCCATCTCCATGGCCAGCTCGATGTCCGCCGCCAGGTCCGCGTCGGTCGGCGCGGTCCAGATCCCGTCGGGATAGAACCCCTGATCAAGCACGAAGCGGTGGTAGATTTCCGCGCCGTTGAGGTAGACCCGATCGCCGGCAACTGTAACGTCCCGCAACCCGCAATAGGACTGAACACGGTCGATCACCTCGGTCCCGTCGCGGATTTCGAATGTCAGGTGGTAGAGCGTCGGGCTACCCGGAGCCCAGGGCCGCGGCTCCGGTACGGTCATGACCAGGGGCTGGCCGTTTCGCAGAGAACAGTCGGCCGCCGCAACCTCCGCTCCATTCAGCCGCGCGGTGGCATGAAATGTAAGGCCAGGGCGGGCGATCCGCGCTTCCGGCGTCAACACGATCCGGCCCGTCGCGTCCGATACGATGGCAACGTCGGTGAGGTGACTTTCGCCAGCCGCCTCCAGCCATACGCTTTGCCAAATACCGGTCGTGCGGGTGTAGAAGCAGCCCCAAGAGTGAGGCCGGCGGCTCTGCTTGCCCGCCGGTTGCATGCCAGAGCGCAGGGTGTCGGTCGCATGAACCACAAGACGGCAGCGCCCGTCCGGAAAATGGTCGGTGAGATCAAGCGTGAACAGGGTCGAGCCGCCCCGGTGACAGCCGATCTGCTCGCCGTTAGCGTAGACCCGGGCCTGCCAGTCGACGGCACCGAAATGGATCAGCACCCGCGATCCCGCCCAGCCCTGGGGCAGTTCGATGTCGCGGGCATACCAGAGGCTTTCCATGAAATCGGTGTTGCCGATGCCGGAAAGCCGGCTTTCCGGCGCGAATGGCACCGTGATCTGGCGGTCAAGCCCCGTTCCGCCCCGGCGATCCACAGGCGCGCCATCCGGGTCGATGGCAAAGTCCCATTGACCGTTCAGCGTCTGCCAGCGAGAGCGGGAAAACTGGGGCCGCGGCAGCTCAGCGCGGGGGATGGGGGCATCGGGCATCGGAACACATTCGTTGGTCACAGCGGGGATTGGGTTGACCCCGGCGCGGGGAGGAACCGCGCCGGGGTAGAGTGTGGTCAGATCGCCTAGAGGAGATCCTCGATATCGAGCTGGGCGTCCGACAGCGCACTCTCAAGTGGCTTCTCTCCCATCCAGAAGGCGAGAAGTTCACGCGCCAGCGTGTCCTGAATCGCGCCGTAGCGAACCGACGGCGGAATATCGCGGCTGTTGGCGGCGGTTTCCGCGTAGTTGGACCGGTGCGGCAGGTTGTTGTAGGCGTCGCTCTCCAGAACGGAGGTGCGGACCGCCATGTGCCCCGTCTTGGCCCAGCTGGCATTGTTGTCGTTGATATGCGCAAGCAGTTGCAGCGCAGCCTGGAACTTCTCCGGATCGCTGTCCTTCAACGCGGCCGGAATCGCCCACATGTGCGTGTCGGCCCAGACAGCGGGCTGGCCGAACAGGGTGGGAAAGTTGGTGACGTGGTAATTGGCCAGCGGGACGCTCTCATCCCCGGCTTGGGAATCGTAGAAATCCACGACCCAGGTGCCGTTGACCAGAACCGCCACCTCACCGTCCAAGAACGCCTGCTGAGCATTGGCATAGTCGTTCTGCACGTTGACGTGCCCTTCCTGGATCAGCACGTCGATCAGCTTGGCTGCCTCCATCATTTCCGGGCTTTCGATGTTGGCCCCGTCGGCCTCGATCACGCTCGCCCCCTGCTGCATGGCGAAGGCGATGGCCGTCCGCATGCCGAAGACCCCAGCCTGGAACTGCTGAGCGAGGTAGTCCTTGCCGGTTGCCTCCTCCACGGCGTCGGCCTGGGCCATCAATTCTTCAACCGAGGTCGGCACGATCGGATTTCCGTCACCGTCCAAGAGGCCCGCCTCGGCCATGATGTCGGAGTTGACGTGCCAGAGCAGGGCATGGAAATCCATCGGCACCGCATAGATCTGGCCGTCAAAGCTGACGGCATCCAGAGCCGCGGGATCCCAGTCACTGGTATCAATGCCCGCACTGTCCAATTCGTCCTCGGTCAGCGGCGCGATGGCGCCAAGAGAGGCGAATTCCATTACCCGATGGCGGTGCATGACGTGCACGTCAGGAGCATTCCCCCCGGCATAGGCCGCCTTGATCTGGTCGTAGTAATTGTTCCACTCGGTAGGCAGGGTTTCGACCGTGATTCCATTGTCGGCGGCGGAGAAGCCGTTGATGATCGCCGTGATGATGCAGGCCTCGCCGACTTCGACCGTCGGATCGTTGCCCGCGGCTTCGCAATTTCCAAAGAATCGGCCAAGGACCAGTTCGGTGTTTGCCAGGGCGGGCGCTGACTGGGCTATCAAGGTCGCGGCACCCGCGGCTAACAGTAGGTATTTCATCGGTCTTTCCTCCCTTCGGGTTCTGGGTTGGGTTTGGTTGTGGCCGGGCACACTCATTTCGTGGGCCCCATCGCGATCCCGCGGATCACGAAACGCTGAAAGATGACGAAAAGGATGATCACCGGCAGGCTGGCCATCATTCCCGACGCCATGAGCCGGCCCAGCCCCTCGGTCTGGGCAAAGTTGGACTGGATCGAGCCGAGACCCACGGTGATCGTGTACATTTCCTGCCGCTGGGCAGACACGAGCGGCCAGAGGTAGTCGTTCCAAGCGTACAGGAAGGTGATGATTGCCAAGGTGGTGATTGCCGGGATCGACAGCGGAAGCATGATCCGGGTGAAAATCGCCCAGCGCCCGGCCCCGTCGAGTACCGCCGCTTCCTCCACCTCCTCGGGGATGGAGCGGAAAAACTGCATCATGAGAAAGACGCCAAGCGGCACCGCCAGCCGCGGGATGATCATCGCGGTGTAGGTGTTATGCAGGTCCCAGTCGGCGAACATCGTGTAGAGCGGGATGAAGATCACCTGCTCGGGCACCATCAACCCGCCGAGGATCAGGATGAAGACCAATCCCCGCCCCTGGAAGGGGATCCGCGCCAGCGCGTAGCCGGCGGTCGTCGACAGGATCAGCGTGACCGCAGTCATGCCGGTTGCCACGATCAGGCTGTTGAAGAACCAGCGCGGCGTGTTCCCCAGGCTCAGAAGGTTGATGTAATTCTCAAGTGTGAACGGATAGGGGATCAGGCCGTAGCCGGTATAGGTCGTCGTGCGGGCCAGGATCTCGTTCGGTTGCAGCGATAGCGACAACATCCAGATCGTCGGAATCGACCACAGGAAGGCGGCGAAGCCGAGACCGCCGACGAGGATCCAGTATTGCCGCCGTGTCCGCATCGCCTCAGTCCTCCGCCCGGCTGATGCGCAATTGCAGAAGGGCAAAGATCATCATGATGACAAACAAGAACATGGACATGGCCGCCGCTTCGCCCAGTTCGCTGTCCCGGAAGCCGGCCTGGTAGATGTGCCGGACCACGGTCTGGGTGGCGTCGTTGGGTCCACCCTGGGTCATCAGGTGCGATTGGCCGAATACCTGGAAATGCGCGATGGTTTGCAGCACGACCACAAGCGTCGTGGTGCGCGTCAGCCCCGGCAGCGTGATGTGCCGGAACAGCCCCCAGCTTCCCGCGCCGTCAAGCCGCGCCGCCTCGTAACGTTCCAGGGGAATACCTTGCAATCCCGCCAGGAACAGCACCATCGCGATACCCATGGACCACCAGACGGTGGCGATCACGATGGCGATCATCGCCAGATCCGGGTTGGTCAGCCAGACGATGGGCTCTGCCCCCAGCCGCTCGGTCAATTCGGCCAGAAGGCCCCTCTGGGAGTTGAACATGAACGCCCAGATCAGCGTGACGACCGAGACGGACAGGACGTGGCTGAGAAAAAAGACGGTCCTGTAGACGGCCATCATCCGCGTTTCGCGGTTCAGCGCGATAGCCAGCGCTAGGCCAACAATCGTCACCCCGGGCACGGTGAGGATGACAAAGATAAACGTGTTGCCCACTGCCGGCCAGAACCGCCGGTCAAACCAACGTCCGCCCTCGCCGGGATGAAAGCCCAGCAGGATCCAGACCAGCGCAACGCCAACACCGACGACGAGAGCCATCCGCCGCGTGATTTGTCCGGTCATTGCCATATAAGCAGCACAACAGCCCACCAGCAGGACGAGGAGCCGGGGCTGCCAGGCCGCGGTCATGTCCCAGGTCATCTCTCGTCCCCATAGGAACCGGACGTAGTTCTTGATACCGACGAATTCCTTCGCGTCCGGGTTGAACGCGACGGCCATCAGGTTCCAGTCATGCAGGCTGATCCAGACGCCTTTGAGGAACGGGTAGACCAGGAAAACGACGTAGACCGCTAGAAAGGGCGCCAGGAACAGGTAACCGTCCACCGTGTCCTTGTGCCGGCGGTAGAAGGACATCCGATGAGCGGTAGACGTGACGGCGCCGGCTTCGGTGATCGAGGTCATGCCGCAGCCTCAGGCTGTCGACCCTTGCAGGCCGTGCCATTTGCGGTGTGACGGATCACACTCAGCCTCCCTTCTCTCTCGTTTTTTGTGCCATCGGCTGCCACCGAACGGATGATGACAGCGCTTTCATGAAAGGCCTTTCATGAAAGCGCTACCATAAGGGCTTGAGTTGGACGGTGAGTCAAGGCAGATTTCGTCCTGGTCGGATTGGTGCGGCGGCGAAAACTGGCGTCACTGGCCTGGCCGCCGGGAGGAGACGAAAGGGTTAGCTGTGGATGAGGCAGGCAAGGCGTCGCGGGCACGCCGCCCCACCATTGCGGATGTCGCCCGCCTTTCCGGCGTGGCCCCCGTCACCGTTTCCCGTGCGCTGAACCTGCCCGATCTGGTCAACGGCGAGACCCGGCAGCGGGTTTTCGACGCGGTTTCTCAATTGGGCTATCAGGCCAATGCGGCGGCCCGGGTTCTGGCCGGCAGCCGCTGGGGTACCGTGGGGGTCCAGGTCCCGTCGCTTGACCACATCATGCTGCGCCATCAGCTTCAGGCGTTCGAAGCCGAGCTGCGCGCCCGCAACATCTCGCTATTGATCTCGGCCACCAACTACGACGTCGATGCGGAGAAAGAGGTGATCGAGGCATTCCTGGCCCGCGGCGTTGACGCCATTCTTGTGACCCACCTCGAAAAGCCAGACCAGATCTACGACCTGGTGGAAGCGCGCGGCGTGCCAACGGTCATGATGGCAAGCCCGGGCTGCTCGCGGGCCTCCCGCAAGATCGGCTATGACGACGCAGCGGCGATGGCAAAGGTGGCCGACCATCTTGTCGGGCTGGGTCACCGCCGAATCGCGATGCTGGGCGACAGCCGGGCGCAACAGAATGGCGCTGCCCGGATCGATGGCCTTGCCGCGAGGCTTCGCCACCATGGGCTGGACCTGCCCGACCACCGCGTGATCCGCTGCGGCCACGAAGACGCAGAGGCAAAGGCCGGGTTCGATTGGCTGATGAATGCGCCGGCACAGCCGACAGCGATGGTCTGCGGCAATGATGCGCTGGCCCTGTCGGCGCTCGCCCGGGCACAGGAGACGGGCATGGCGGTGCCGCAACAGCTTTCCATAACCGGCTTTGACGGGATCGAGATCACCGCGCACCCGCTGATTTCGCTCAGCACCATCCGGGCGCCGTGGCGGCGGCTCGGCAGCGGCGCCGCAGAAATGCTGCTCGGGGCCATTGAGGACAACTCGCCCCAAGACGTAACGCTGCCTGTCGAGTTTATTGCCAGGGGGTCAACCGCGCCGCCGCCAGCGGAATAGGCACCAAGCGTCACAACCTGGCGCGGGAAACCGCGACATCCCCCGTGCGTTCGCCCTTTGTTGACAGTTGGCGATTCGACTGAATAATCCACGGCATGACGCAATCCCAACCCACGAAATCGGCCGTCGTCGAGATCAACCAGCGGCGGGCAAAGACGATCACATCGATTGCCGTGGATGCGATCGAGGACATGATCGTGTCCGGCGAGCTGGTGGCCGGTGACAGGATCAATGAGAGTTCGCTGGCCGAGCAGCTTGGGATCAGCCGGGGGCCGATCCGGGAGGCTTGTCGCAGTCTTGAACAGGCCGGGTTGCTGACCAGCCAGACGAACCGGGGCATGTATGTCCGTGAGGTGTCGCTGGAGGAGGCCCGCGATCTTTACGAGCTGCGCGGCGCGGTTGCGGGGTTGGCGGGGGAGTTGATCGTCAAGCGCGCGAAGGATGTTGAAATTCAAAACTTAAAGCGGCTTGTCGAGCAAATGCAGGTCGCGGCAGATGATAGCAAGACCCAAGACTACTACCGGCTGAACCTGCAATTCCATGACGGGTTGGTGCGGGCGGCGCGTAACAGTGCGCTGGAGGACACCTATCGCAAGATCGTCAATCAACTGCACCTGTTGCGCCGTCGCGGGCTGGTGCAGGAAGGCAATTTGCAGGTTTCCAACCGGGAGCATCGCGAGATCGTCTCCGCCCTGTCGGAACGGGATGCGCAGAAGGCTTCGCAGGCCATCCGTACCCATGTCGCCAATGGGCTTACCCGGCTGATTGCCTCTCTCTAACGTTTTGCATTTCTGACGCTTGGGGTTTTTCGATAGCATCGCCTCATATTGAAAACTGTTGACAGTTTACAATATGGAATGGTACGGCCTCCCCTAACGTGAACTTCGTCTGGTTCGTCAAAGCATATGGGAGGTCTCAATGAAGATGTTTTCGCGCGTCGCCGCAGGGGCGCTGGTGTTGGCCACGGTCGCCGGTACGACCACGGCTCAGGAATTTCCCTCGCAGCCGGTTGAGGTCGTCACCCACGCTTCGGCCGGGGGCGGCACGGACACGACCGCCAGGACAATGCTGATCCGGGCGCGCCGCGAACTCGGCGTGGATGCCTTTGTTCAGATTAAGCGTGGGGGCGGTGGCGCCGTCGCCATGAGCTATGCCTCGGGCAAGCCGTCCGACGGGCACACGCTGATGGCGATCACGCCGACGCACCTGATCACCATGGCGCGCGGCCGGGCGCCGATCGAGATCGACGACATCAAGGGAATCGCCCGCTCGACCGATGATCCCATCATCATCGTCGTCAACAAAAACACCGGCATCGAAAGCCTGGACGCGCTGATCGAAGCCTCGAACGGCTCGCCGATCAAATGGGGTGGCACCCAGGCTGGCGGCATCGACCATATCGCGGCCATGACGTTCGCCAACAAATCCGGCGCCAAGGTGGCCTATGTGCCGTTCGATGGCGGCGGGGCGATCATCACCAACCTGATGGGCGGCAATCTGCAGGCCGCCGGGTTGAATTATGGCGAGGCGGTCGACGGCATCGAGTCGGGCGATTTCGTGCCGTTGGCCATCATGGCCCAGGAACGGCTGGGCGTTCTGCCCGACACGCCGACCTTGAATGAGCTGGGCATCGAAGGCGTGAATTTCTCGACCGTCAGAGGCGTCATCGTCATGGCGGACACGCCGGACGACCGCACGGCGGTTCTGGAAGAAAAGCTGATCGCCGCGATGAACCACGGGACCTATCAGGCCTATCTGTCGGGCATCGGGTTGGATGCCAGCTCGGTGGCCGGATCGGAGGTCTGGGACGCCCAGATCCGCGAGATGTACGCGAACATCTTCGACACGCTCGAAGAGCTGGGTTTGCGCCAATAGGCAACCCTGCCGGGGCGCCCGCGCCGATGCGGGCGGCCCCTCCCTCCCCGCCCTTCGCGGAGAAATACCATGAAGCTGACCCGCGACATCCTGGCCGGCGTGCTGATCCTGGTTCTGTCGGCCTTTCTCTGGTGGATGACCACCACCTTCGACAGCGATCCGCTGGGCCTGGCCCAGGGAATGCCGGCCACGCACATGCCCCGCCTGATTTTGGCGGTCATCGCGGTCCTGACAATTCTGATGATGGTGCAAAGCACGCTGAACGGCGGTGAGGGGATCGGCGCCGTGCCTCCCTGGCAGGTGCCGGCGACGGCCGGCCTGTTGGCCTTGGCGGCCTTTCTGTTCCCACAGCTGGGCGTGCCGCTGGTGTTCTTCGGCGTCTGCTTGGCGCTGCCGCTGATGTGGGGCGCGCGGAACTTCGGCGCGATCGTGGCCTTCGCCGTGGGCGTGCCGATCGCGATCTATGTGGTCTTCAAGCTGCTGCTCGGCCTGCGCTTGCCGATGGGTCTCTTGAGCGCGTTGGGGCTCTGAAGGAGAAGATTATGGACGTTCTTGGCGGGCTTCTGGAAATCATCCGGCCCACAACGCTGCTTTTGATCATGGCGGGTACCATCGTCGGCGTTCTTGTCGGCGCCCTGCCCGGCTTGTCGAGTTCCATGGCAGTGGCGCTGCTGCTGCCCTTTACGATCTATCTCGATCCGATCCCGGCGATTGCCATGCTGGCGGCGCTGTACTGCGCCGGGACATTCGGCGGCAGCATCACGGCGATCCTGATCAACGCGCCGGGCGCGCCGCCGGCGGCCGCGACGGCCTTCGATGGCTATCCGCTTGCCAAAAAGGGCGAGGCCGGTCGGGCACTGGGCATGGCGGCGGTGGCCAGCGTTGCGGGCGGGATCTTTTCGCTGATCGTTCTGATCTTGGCGGCCCCTGCCCTGGCGACGATTGCCTATCGCTTCGGGCCGCCGGAGTATTTCGCGCTGACCGTTTTCGGGCTGTCGATGCTGGCCTCGATCAGCGGTAAGTCGGCGACGAAAAACCTGATCGGCGGGGCGTTTGGCGTCTTGCTGGCGACCGTCGGTGTGGATCTGACCACCGGGGTCGAACGCTTCACATTTGGCGTGCCGGAACTGTATGAGGGCATCAGCTTCATTCCGGTTTTGATCGGCCTGTTCGCCATGGCCGAGCTGCTGGACCAGGCCGGTCAGAAGGACCGTCCACTGGAACGGTTCAGCATGTCAGCGCTGAAGCTGCCCGGCGTTAATGACTTCAAGCGGGTTTGGAAGACCATTCTGCGCAGCTCGGGCCTGGGCACCTTTGTCGGGATCCTGCCGGCCGAAGGCTCAACCGTTGCGGCCATGATGGGCTATAACGAGGCCAAGCGCTGGTCGAAGAACAAAGACAATTTCGGCAAGGGCGAGATCGAGGGGGTCGCGGGGCCTGAGGCCGCCAATAATGCCGCGACCGGCGGGGCCATGGTGCCGACGCTGGCCCTTGGCATCCCCGGTTCGGCGACGGCGGCCGTCATCCTGGGCGGGTTGCAGATCCACGGGCTGCGGCCCGGGCCCTACCTGTTCGAGAACCAGCCGAACCTGCTGTACGCAATCTTCTTCGCCATGCTGATCGCGAACTTCGTGTTCCTGGGCTTCGGCCTGATCGGGGCGAAGCATTTCTCGCGGATTTCGCTGATCCCCCGCCAGTTCCTGTGGCCGACGGTGTTCTGCCTGTGCGTTGTGGGGGCCTATGGCGTCGGGCAGTCGATGAGCGATGTCTACATCATGTTGATCGCCGGTTTGGTCGGTTATTTCCTCAACAAGGCCGGGTTCTCGCCGGCGCCGATCATCATGGGGTTGGTGTTGGGCCATCTGGTCGAGAATTCGCTGGCGCAGTCGATGATCCTGTTCGATCAGGATCTCAGCCAGTTCCTAGCCCGGCCCATCGCCCTGTTCTTCTTTGCCCTGGCATTTTTGAGCATTGCGTCCTCGCCGCTCAGCAGTTGGCTGAAGGGCCGCCGTCGCGCCGATGCGCCCGCCTACAAAGATCTGAACGAGTGAGCCTGGCCAGCCTGGGCATAACGCGGGGCTTTGCGCTCGTGCTGGTTCCGGCAGCAATAGGGGGTGCCTTTTGGGAGTCCCTGGGGCTGCCGCTGGGCTGGCTGATGGGGGCGGCGGTCGTTACCGGCGGGTTCGCGCTGGCCAATGTCGAGATCGCGGTGCCGAAGCCGCTTTACGCCCTGTCGCTGGCCACGCTGGGGGTCAGCGTCGGGTTGGCCATAACGCCCGACGTCGCCACGGCGATGATTGCCTGGGCGCCGGCCATGGCGGTTGCCGCGGCGCTGGGCATGGTTGCCGCCATCGTCATGGCGCCTGTTCTTGCCGGTCTGGGCAGAATGAGTCGCAGCACGGCGTTCTTTTCGTTGCTGCCAGGTGGCGTGATCGAGATGGCCACTGTCGGCGACCGGTACAGGGCGGATCGGACGACGGTTGCCTCACTGCACGCGGTACGGGTTGGCCTGGTTGTCGGCCTGCTGCCTTTGGGCCTGCTTGTCTTTGGCAACCCTTCCGATGCCGGGCTCCAGGCGACGCCGCTTTTGCCATCGCTCCTGCTGGCGGCGGTAGTTTGCCTTGGGTTGGTCGGAGGATGGGTTGCCTCGAAGGCGGGCCTGCCCGCAGCCTGGCTGCTCGGCGCGCTGCTCTTGGTCGGGGTTGTCTCCTCGTTTGGGGTGTTTGCCGGACGCCTGCCAGAGTCCCTGCTGGCGGCGGTGCAGGTGCTGGTGGGCATTTCCCTTGGCGCGCGGTTTCAACGGTCACGGCTTTCGACCATTCCCCGCGCCCTGGCGGCCGGTCTGCCAGTGATCCTGTTCATCATGGCCTTTATGGCGGCGGCGGCGGTTGTTGCCGGCCTGGTCATGCCCTTTGCGCTGCCCACCCTGATCCTGAGCTTTTCCATCGGCGGCATGGCCGAGATGGTTCTGACCGCCAAGGCCCACGGCCAAAACGTCGCGCTGGTTGCCGCCTTTCAGGCGATCCGCGCGGTGCTGGTCAACGCCTTCGCAGGGCCGCTCTGGCGACGCCTTGCCCCATCCCCGAACATTTCTGACAGCCCGGAAGGTTGACACATGTCTGTCGCTCAAAACGCGTTCGCCGAGATGCCGCAGGGCACAACCGTCACGGAAGAGGCCGCGCGCTTCGTCGAGACGGTCCGCTTCGAGGACATCCCCGCCGAGGCCATTCGCATTGGCAAGCGCTGCATCGTCGACGGCCTTGGCCTGTATGTCGCGGGTTCCGAAGAACACACGATCGAGATCCTGATCGACGAGGCACTCGACCACGGCGGGCGGGAAGATGCGCTGTTGCTGGGGCGGGCGGAGAAGGTCCCTGCCCCGATGGCGGCCCGGGTTCTGGGCACGGCCGGGCACGCCCATGATTGGGACGACAGCCAGGTCAGCATCGATCCGGCGCACATCTATGGCCTGCTGACCCACCCGACCATTCCGCCGCTCACCGCCGGCATCGTGATGGCGCAAAAGATCGGCATGGTCTCTGGACGGGAGTTCATGCTGGCCTTTCTCACCGGCTTCGAGGTTGAGTGCAAAATTTCCGAATGGATGCTGCCGCAGCACTATATGCAGGGCATGCATTCCAGCGGCACGGTGGGGCACTTCGGTGCCTATGTGACCGCCGCCAAACTGTTGGGCCTGAAGGGCGATATTTTGCGCCACGGTTTTGGGATCGCCGCCAGCTTTGCCGCCGGAATCCGCTGTAACTTCGGGACCATGACCAAGCCCTTGCATGTGGGGCGCGCCGCTGAGAACGGGATCACCGCCGCCCTGCTGGCGGCGCGCGGTTATACCGCCGACCCCCAGGCCCTGGACGGGCCCTGGGGCTTCATGGCCGTCCAAGGGGGCGGCGTCAGCTCCGACAAACTCTCCCAAGGGTTTGGCAAGGTCTGGACAATCGCCGAGCCGGGCGTGTCGATCAAACCCTATCCCTGCGGTGTACTTACCCACCCCACCATCGATCTGATGCTGCGACTGGTATCCGAGGCGGATATTCAGCCTGACGATATCGAGGCTGTCCGGGTCTATGCGGGCACCAATATCCTGAAACCGATCCGCTATCCGGTCGCGGCGAACCATTTGCAGGCCAAGTTTTCGCTGCCCGCCGCGCTGTCGATGATCGCCCTGGCGCGCAAGGCCGGCAAGGTCGAGTTCTCGGACGCCTTCGTCGGATCCGAGCCGATGCAGGCCATGCAGCGCCGCATCCATACGGAGCTGGACCCGGACATCGAAGCCCAGGGTTTTGACAAGATGCGTTCGCGTATCACCGTCCGGCTGAAGGATGGCCGGGAGATCGCCGGCTGGGCCGATGAACGCTATCGCGGCGGTCCGGAGAACCCCCTGACGGACGCCGAGGTCGAGGAGAAGGCCCGTTCCTGCTGTGAGGGCGTCTTGAACGAGGCGGAGCAGGAAACGCTATTGCAACGAGCCTGGGGGGTGCTGGAACTCGACGACGCGGGGCCGGCCCTGGCAGGCGCGATGACGCGCGCCTGATGACCCGGGTGTGTCAACCAGTGGAGTACCTAGCGCTAGGCTGCGTCACGATTACCGGCTGAAGTGCTTTTGATCCAGGTCAGGATTTCCTCGAGATCAGGTTCCAGCTGCCGCGCGCTGCCTGCGGTAAATTCGACAAAGGCCCCTTCGTTCAGCGCATTGACCCCGACGAGCACGGGAATGTCCTGCGCCAAGGCCTCGGCGATGAGGGGTCGGAAGCCACGGCCACTGGCTTCGTGCTTGCCGAACTTGTTGATGACCAAGAGATCCGGGGCGGTTTCGAGGGCCTGTTCGGTCAGCGCAACGGCTGTTTCCAGCGCGTTTGGATCCAACCGGCAGCCTTTGGCTTCGGGGCCACGGTTTTCCGATATTCTGATCAATGGTCCGTCAGGCAGTACCTTGACATCCATGTCGCAGATCCGGCGGTCATTGGGCATTGAGTTGTATTGCACCGCGCCCGCGCAGCGCATGCCAAGATTTGCGGCCGCGGCTGCGGCCAGTGAAAGCAACCTGTCGGTCTGACCACGGCCCGTGGCCAGCGTGTAAGCAATCCGCATTGTTTCGTTCCGCAAGGCAAATCGGCCCTATGGGCACCTATACCCAGCTAGCCGGGCAAGTGACGCCCGACCCAAGTGTGGATCGGGCGCCCCGCGTTGCTTATAGCTCGACCTCCCACGATTTGAAGCTTTGCTTCTTGGTGGCCGGGCTGGCATCGGCGATTTTGCGGATGTCTGCCCAGGTCTGCTTGTAGTTCGGCAGGATCAACTCGTTCGTGCCGGCATTGATCACGTTGCCCTGCGTGCCCGAAGGTGCACCAAACAACATGAAGGTCTCGTTCGGGCGCGCCGTCGGCTCGATATAGACCATGGCCTGGGTAGCGCCGTCATTGTTGTGCACCTCGACCAGATCTCCGTTTTCAACGCCAAGATCGGCGGCATCATCCGGGTTGATCTGGATATAGGGCACCGACCAGCGATCCATGCAGAAGTCGTTATCCTGATCGAGGAACCAGTTTTGCCAGTTGAGGTTCGACCGGCCATTGTTGATCAGGAAACGGTGGTTGTCCTTCTGCTGCGCCTTGCCGGGGGCCTGCAGCCCGCGCCAGGTCGCGTGACAGAACAACGCTTTACCGTCATCCCTGCCGTGGCGGGTGAATACGCCATCGGTATACAGGCGCGGCGTTCCGACCAGCTCGCCGTTCTCGAACCCAACAACCGGTTCCTGGACACCGTTCGTGCCGGCAGCCCGCAACCGTTCGTAGGTGACGTCCGGGTTGCCGGTGTTGTAACCGTCCATGAAGGCGTCTTCTTCGGACTGCCAGTCATAGCCCTGGAACTGAGCGGCATAATCCGCACGACCTTCCTCCGCCAGAATCCGTTCCATGTGCTGGGCAAGCTGGGCCGCGATCATGCAGTCCGGCATCGCCTGGCCGGGACCGTCCATATATTTCTCCGTCAGCCGCAGACGCCGTTCCCCGTTCATCGAGGTCAGGTTCATCTCGCCCGCTTCGACTGCCGGCAGGATCACATGGGCGGCCTGGCCGATCTGGGTGTGGATAATGTCCACATTGACCGAGAACAGACCCCCGGCCCGGACGGCCCCTTCAATGGCATCGACCAGCTCGTCGCGGGTCGCCCCGATGGCGTTGTCCATGGCTTCCTTGACCATGTTGGTGCGCCGGTTGTACTCGCGCTTGAAGCTGCTGGCGTTCAGCGTCGTTTTGTAGTGATCGCAGGCCCAGATGTGATGGACCGCGCCGCCGCCATCGATCAAAAGCTGATCGAAATAGGGCGGTGGCCGGCCGACATGGCCGTCGCCGGGACGGAAATAGCCTTCCTGATGGCCGCCCAGGCGGCAGACGCCGCCCCCTTCGCGGCCGATGTTGCCGCAGGCGAGGCCGAGATTCACCAGAGCGCCGATGGTGCGGTAGTTATCGTTGCCCCAGATGATGCCCTTTTCGTAGGCGATCACCGATTTGCGGCGGGCGCCATCCTCTTGCGGTTGCGCATACCATTCCGCCGCCTTGATGATGTCGGCTTCGGGTATGCCCGTGATCTCAGCGGCATCCGCCGTGGAAAGGCGCACTGCATCGAGTGCGGCCTGGAAACTTCCCAGCGCCGCCGGGTGAGTTTCGCTTTGCGGCACCTCGACGGCGGCGCCGATTGTCGACGCTGCGATGAAATCGCTGTCGATCCAGCCCTGGTCGGCCACATGGGTCAGGATGGCGTTGAATAAGGCCAGATCGGTACCCGAGTTCGGCTGCAGATGCAGGACGTTCTCGGCGCCCGCCGCCTCTTCACAGGCATTCACCGTCACCGTGCGGCGCGGGTCGACAATGACGACCTTCGTGCCGTTCTGCATGCCCGGCACCATGTGGTTGAGGAAGAGGTTGGTCTGGGTTTCGAGAGGATTCGCGCCCACGATCATGATCGTGTCGGTGAGGGTGTAATCCTCGTAGGCGTAGTTAAGCTCGTCGACCCCCATATCGCGGGAGGAATGCACCTCGGAATTGTAGGCCGGCCGATTGTGGATGCGGCAGTTCTTCACCTTCATCGAGCCGAAATAGAGCTTGCCCGTGCCCCAGGTATTCTCATACCCGCCAGCCGACCCACCATGGTCGAACATGGAGACGTAGAGCTGGTCCTCGTCATCGGCATCGACAAAGCGCGCGGTCACGCGGGCCACGAGATCCAGGGCGTCATCCCATGTCGTCGGCTGCCAGGTGCCGTAGCGCCAGACCAGCGGATCGGTGAGCCGCTGCTGCTGGGTGCCGGTAACGTCCGAGCGACGGTTTTCCGCCATGCGCGCGCCCCGGATCGACCCGAGACCAGAGTTCACGACACAGTTTCCGTCCGGCTTGATGACGAGATGGACGTCTTCGCCGTCCTTTTTGACGACATTGTACATCGAGGGCGCATACCAGGCCTCGCTGTCCTGGAACTGTTGCTCGCTAAGATCGACGCCGAAGATGTTCTCGCCTGGCGCCGTTCCACCCTGTTTGTTGAGCGGCCACGTGTAGGCCTTGTACCCGCACCCGACGATGCAATAGTGGCAGGTGACGTTCTGTTCCTGGGCGTCCGCCGGGATGATCGGAAGACGGTCGGTAAAGCGTTTGTAAGCCATCTTTCCCCTCCTCAGCTTTCGAGCACGTTCGACAGGCGGCCGTAGATGAGTTCATCCACACCCTCGGCGAAAATCTCGCCCTCTTCGTCGACCCGAAGCGCAAATTGCGGAAGGTTCTGGGTTGCATGGCCCCAGGTTTGCTGGCCGCCGGCCTCGCAATCAAATCGAGAATAGTGCCCCAGGCAGTTCAGCGTCTTGTCGCCGGCATTGTAGGTCAGAAGCCACCCCTTGTGCGGGCAGAGGACCGAATAGGCGACGATATCGCCGTCCGGTCCGATACCGCCGTCTACCGCCGTCCCCAGCTTGATGATGACGCCAGGGCTGTCATCGTCGGGATAGGCGATATCCACCGGCTCGTTCTCGGTCAGATCGGCGACATTGGCCAATCTATTTGACGGGTAGTCGACCCGAGCCCGGCTTTGCGCCCTGGCCTTTTCCGAAGGCAATACGGTCGCTGCGGTTACCCCTGCTGCACTTGCGATCCCGCCGCGCAAGAACTGGCGGCGGCCTGCATCGACCAACCGGTCGCATTTCATGGCATACGTCCTCCCCTATTTGGCGATTTATTGATCCATGATAGCGGGATGATGCCGGCTGGAGTTTGTCGAGTTGACGTCAATTCGCGCCATTAACCAATTGAAATATATATTCTTTTCTTAAGCGTTCGGGTTTCCGAACGCTGGTCGGCGTCAAAGACCGTGCTTCTGCATTTTTTCCCATAGCGTCGTCCGGGACACCCCGAGCAGGCGGGCCGATTCCGCCATCTGGCCGCCGGTTTGATCGAGCGCGCGCAGGATCTGGCGCCGTTCCGCCGAGTCCCGCGTGGCCGCCAATGTTTCGATCTTGTCCGACTGTTCGCTGAGTTCCGGAAAGAGGTCGGAAGGAAAGATCCATCCCTCTTTCACTGTCGAGAAGGATCGAACCACGCGCGCACGCACCTCGCGGCCATTTCCCGGCCAGTCATGTTCGCGCAAGGTTGCAATCGACAATTCCGACAACCCCTTCAGCGGGTTCGGACGACGGGCATTGAACAGGTCGAAGAACTGGTTCGAGAGCCAGACAGCGTCCTCGGGCCGCTGGCTTAGCGGGGAAACAACGATTTCGCAGGCGACAAGCGCAAAATAGAGATCTTCCCGGAAGCGGCCCTCCTTGACGAGGGTCTCGATTTCGGGCGCGGCGGATGCAATCAAGCGGAACTCGCCAGCACGCAGAGCGTCAATCAGGAAGCACTGATCCCGGTCAGGGAGTTTTTCGATGGCCGATACGACCAACGTGCCCTCGCCGACAATCGAAAGTTGGGATTGCAGGTCAACCTGTTCATAACCGTTCAGCGTAACCAGCTTGGCAGCACGCCGGTCGGATTGGTCGTGGATCCGTCGTGCGATGCGTGCTTTGCCCAGACCGCGTTGCCCCTTGATCAACACGTGCCGGTCGGTTTCAGCGATTTCGGCAATCTGTGCGTCGAGCTGTCTGGCCACCGGCGAGATGCCGTTGAACGCCGGGAAGCCGTCCTCGCCCGTTTCCGAGCTGAAGGCCATCGCCAGCCTTTCGAGGAGCGCCGGCATCTCCAGCGGCTTTGTCAGGTAGTCAGCTGCCCCTGCGCGCAACAGGCGCACCGCCTGATCGATATCGCCCTGGCCTGTTATGAAAATAAAGGGCGGTGGAACTGAGGTTTGCGATACGGCTTCGAAGATGTCTTCGCCGGTTCCGTCCGGCAGACGGATGTCGCAAACAACAGCGTCTACCGGGCGATGCGGCGTTCGTACGGCCGCGACGCCGAGGACCTTTTGCCTGACCCAGGTGACATTTGCGCCTTCGAGTTCGAGACGCTGTACAAGCGAATTGCCCATCGTCGCATCATCTTCGACAAGGACGATATGACGACCGGTGTAGATCATGGCGCTTGTGTCATGATGGGCAAGCGAAGAGAAATATGCGTTTCGCCATCCTGGCGATGATGGGCGATTTCACCCTTAAGTTCGGTCACCAGATCGCGAACGAACCGGAGCCCGACGCCACCGCCCGGTTCCAACGGCGTTTCGGACAACAAACGGTCTTTCGCCTTGGGGGTGAGCCCATTGCCATTGTCAGATACCGTGATGGACAGGGATGTGTCGTCGACCTCAGCACGTAGCCCGACCTTGCCCTTGACGCCGGCGGCCGTTGAACCGTTCAGCATCAGGTTGAGGGTAATTTGGCGAACCGGCGCCGACGGCAGCCCCGCGACAGCGTCTTTTAGACCAACCACCTGCCAATCAAGGGTTTGCTTTAGCCGGATTGTCTCCGGCTCCAACAGAACCTTCAGATCTTCGAAATCTGCCGGTGACAAAGGGCGTTCCGATCTATCGCGCCGGTTTTCATCGAGGATTGCTCGGCTGACATCACGAAGATGGCTAAGTCCGCGGTCGAGAATATCGGCGGCATCACGCACGACGTCCGGGCGTTCGGAATACGTGCGCAAGGTGTCGGTCGCGGCCAATAGCCCACCGAGCGGATTGTTGATTTCATGAGCGAGTGAGGACGATAGGCGTCCCAAGCTTACAAACCGCTCCCGTTCCGCCAACCGACGCTCCGCCTCCGTTCGCGCAGCGATGGCGCCGACCATTTCGTTGAAGTTGCGCAAGAGCTGCGACAGGGCGGATCCGGCCGGGGGAATGTCTTTTTCCGGGATAGACTGCGGCGTTCCGCCGATGGCCCCCATATGACCGGTCAACAGATCGACGGGTTTGAGCAGCCGGGCAACAACCAGGTAGCCCGCCAGACCCAGCACCAATGTGGCTATGGTGTTCGCGGCAAGCAGGGCGAGCGAGGTGTTCCTGCGCTGAGCGACAAGGTCGCTTACGTTGAGTTCGGTCAAAATCTGTCCGACCCTGCGGCCCTGCACGAATAAGGGTTCGACAATTCGAACCAGCTCGTTGGCATCGCTCGTATCGACATCGCTTACCGGCACGGCGTTTTCAAGCAGCGATTGGATCTCCAGATCGATCGGTGCCCGCGCCGGATCCGTTGATGCCAATACCCGACCGTTATCATCGGACACCGCCGTAAACAGGATGCGGGCACCGGCTGCGGCAGCCTGCGCGCGGTCGAGGGCGTCATAGACCTCCCATACGTCGCGATGCAGGACGAAGGGGCCTAACGCGACCGTCAATCCATCGACGTGCGACTGCGCCACTTCCCGCAGGCGTTCATTTTGCAGTCTCGATAAGGTCGATAACACCTGCTGGGATGCAATGAGCCCGAGAAGGATCATCAGCGCGCTTGTTGCCAGGCCCACGCGAACGGTAACCGGCCATGTTCGCCAGGCACGGATAATCATTGTTCTGTCAGATCCGCCATGCGCAGGGCGATGCTGTCGAACAGCGCGGTTTCTCCATCGACAATACGATCGAGATAAAGGAGTTCGAGGACTTCGCGCCCGGAAGATGAGGTGTCCAGCGATTTCAAGATCGTCGCAAACCGAGAGACGTCCTCGGCCGTGGATCGATCCTTGCGGGCAGCGAATGGCGGAAATCCCATCCATTCCGATTTCGCGACAATGCGCGTGCCCTGGGTCAACTCGGGCTCAACAAGTGCGAGCGTTTCCCAAACATAGCCATCGACGCTGCCCGACCGGGTGAGACCACCGGCCACTGAACGGACGACGTTGCGGTGACCGTAGGTATAGATGGTGCGGGAGAAAAACGTATCGGCCGCATGTCCGGCGCGCGCCAGGTTCGATGCCGTCACCAGATAGCCGGAGTTGCTGTCCGGATCGGAAAAGGCATGTGTGCCGCCTTGCAAATCTGCGAGCGTTTCCGCCGGATCGTCCCCGCCCACGATCAAGTAGGATTGGTAGAGCGGACGTCCGCGCCATTGCGGGATGCCAATCAGCGCAAGGCGGTCCTGGTGCTGCAGGAAAGGAAAGCCGCAAATCCAGGCCGCATCGACCGAACCGTCGAGCAGCATGGCCGTGATTTCCTGATAGGTGCGTCGCTGTATCAGCTCAACCGGATCACCCATTGCCGTGGAAACAAGCGATCTCAGGCGGTCGATCAAGATTGCGTCGTTGTCGAGAAATACCGGGGTTAAACCGAGCCGGAAGGTGGACGCGGCACGGGTGACGTTCGGTGCACAAAGAGCGGCCGACGCCACGGACGCTTGGAAAAACCGCCGCCTGTTCACCCTGTTTCCTCCCCGCCAAATGTTAGACACAAGCCGAGGTTCGCCGCAACCGAGCGTGGTTAGGGTTCGGCGCCGGCGTCTGATTTGCGCGCAAACACAAGCCCTATTCGCATCGCCGCTCTGCCGATTTGAGCCCAATCAATGATTGGCCGTCTCACCAGGTCCACCATGACGCCGTTTGGCACTCGGAGGGAACAGGATGGCGGTCGAAGACTGGGATGGATTTGTCGCGCAGACGGACGCTCGCATGGCCGAACTGCGAAAGGGGATGCCGGAGGCGGCCGCCGGTTTCGCCGGATTGGCCAAAGCCGCGATTGCGCCGGGCGCCCTGGACGCCAAGACCAAAGAGCTGATTGCCCTGGCCGTCGGCATCACCGCGCGCTGCGACGGGTGCCTTGCCTACCACGCCCGGGCCGCTGCGCGACTGGGTGCGACGCGGGAGGAGATCGTCGAGACGATCGGCGTGTCGGTCTATATGGGCGGTGGGCCGTCCATGATTTACGGCGCCGAAGCGTTGGCTGCGTTTGACTCGCTCTCTGCGGGCAAACAGTAGACGGGGTTGTCGTCGCTCCCGCCCGATTTCCTAATGGAAGGTGGACAAACAGACGGCGGCAGCCGGCGTAATTTAGTGTATTTAGTAAACTGTCACCGTAATTTTATTCGAAGCGAAGCGCTTCGATGGGGTCCAGGCGGGATGCCTGCCTGGCCGGGTAGAAGCCGAAAAACACAGCGATCAGGATCGCGATGACGACCGAGGCGCCGAGTGTCCATGGGCTGATGAGAACGGGGAAACTGCCAAGGTTCGCCGCCGCGAACGTCGCCGCGACGCCCAGCATCATCCCGATCAGTCCGCCGATCGTGCCGAGCAGGACGGCCTCGACGAGGAATTGAGTCAGAACATCCTTTTTGCGGGCACCGACGGCCAGCCTTAAGCCGATCTCCCGTGTTCGTTCGGTAACCGAGACCAGCATGATGTTCATGATCCCGATGCCGCCGACAAGCAGCGAAGTCACGGAAAAGGCGGCGAGCAGGAAGCCGAGCAGGGCTTCGGTTTCGTTCCGAGCGCGGATGAATTCGGCAAAGTTGACAACGCCGAAATCATCTTCAGCGCCGGGGGCGATGCCGCGGCGGCTGCGCATAAGCGTTTCGATCTCCCCTTGGGCCTGCGTCACATCCTGATCGTCCCAGATCTTTATGAACAGGCGGCCGGCATTATCCGAAACCGTGTCCGAACTGCGGTCGATACGGGTTCGAACGGTCTGCAAAGGCAGCCAAATCACGTCGTCCTGATCGGTCCCAAAGGACGAGGCGCCTCTCTCCTCCAAAACGCCGATGACGACCACGGGGATGCGATTGACACGCATGCGGGAGCCGATTGGATCAGCGCCGCCAAACAGCTCGTCAACGATCGTTTTGCCGATGATGGCGACCTTTCCGCCTGAGCGCTCCTCCCGCTCGCTGAAGTTGCGTCCATCGACGATTGCCCAATCCTGAATGAGCCCGTAGTCGGTGCCGACTCCGCGCACTGTGGTGCTCCAGTTGCTTGCGCCGCTGATAACGGTCGCCGCGGACTGAACGCGGCCCGAGGCTGCCTCGACAAACTCGCTCAATTCTTTGATCGCCTCGACATCGCGGTCCGTTAGCGGGCGTGCCGTTCCGGCACCGCGGCTGCGTCCGCCGAAGAAACTCGCTCCCGGCCGGACCTGCAGGACGTTCGTGCCGAAGTTCTGGATGAGCTGGTCCAGTTGCTGGCCGGCGCCTTGCGAGATGGACACCGAAACAATCGCGGCCGCGATGCCGATGATGACGCCAAGCATCGTCAGGAAGCTGCGGAGCGAATTCGTCCGGATCGCCTTGAGCGCGATCGACAGGGCGCCGAGAAGTTTCATGTCTCGTCACCCACCAGCCGGCCATCGCGAAACCGTATCGTTCGCTTGGCGAAGGCGGCGATCTCCGGTTCGTGCGTGACCAGAATGATGGTCACGCCTTCAGCGTTGAGGTCTTGAAACAACGTCATGATCTCGGCCGAGGTGGCAGTGTCCAACGCGCCCGTCGGTTCATCGGCAAAGATAACTCTTGGATTGTTGACCAGCGCCCTGGCGATGGCGACCCGCTGCTGCTGACCGCCCGAAAGCTGGGCCGGTGTATGGTCGGTTCGATCCTCAAGACCAACACGCTTGAGAGCCTGATGGGCGCGGCGATCCTGTTCTGCCCTGTCTGCCGTGCCGTACAGCAACGGCAGTTTGACATTGTCGAGCGCGTCGGTGCGCGCCAGCAGCATGAATTGCTGGAAAACGAAGCCAATGGTTTCGTTGCGCAGCCGGGCCAATTCGTCGGGGCCGAGCGTCGAGACGTCCTGGCCGGCGATATGCAGGGTCCCGCTGCTGGGCGTATCAAGCGCGCCGAGCAAATTCATGAACGTCGACTTTCCCGACCCGGACGGCCCCATGACGGCAACGAACTCGGCCTCCTGGATCGTTGAGGTTACGTCGCGCAGCGCGTGCACGGTCGTTTCCCCCATCGCATAGTCCTTGCAGAGCGCGCGGCATTCGATCAGGGCGCTCATTCCCGCTAGACGCCCGAGGCCTGCCGGATGCGCGTAACGATTTCATCGCCTTCTTGAACATCGCCCGAGACGATTTCGGTATGGGAGTCATCGCTGATACCCAGACGTACCTGGCGGGCCACCGGCTCGTCAGAGCCGTCAAGCACATACAAGGTGGCGGCACGGGTCTGTTGCCGGGCGGCCCGCAGCGCTTGGTAGGCCTGCATCTGCTCAGCTGTCAGGTGTCGGGCGAGAATGTCCTGGGTCAACCGTTGCATCCGTTCGCGCAAGGCCTGTCGGTCCGCATTGGGGTCCTGAAAGGCTCCGCGGAGAGGGGCTACGTTTTCGCGCAGCTCAGCCTGAATAGTGGCGCGTGTCTGTTCTGAAACTCCGATTTCTTCCAGGGATCGCGCCAGGGCCTCACCGGCCGCACGCCCTCCACCGGGTCCTCCGCCGGGACCACCGCCACCAAGGCCGGGACCACCGGCATCGGGTGCATTAGCAGGCCGGAAGCGCACGGCGGCGTTGCTGACACGCAGCACCGCTTCGCGCGCACCGATGATGATATCGACATTGGCCGTCATGCCCGGCAGCAAACGGAGGTCGGGATTGCGGGCGCTGATCACCACCGTATAGGTGACGACATTCTGTTCCTCGTTCGGGGCCAGCCTGACTTGCGCCACGCTGCCGCGATAGACCCGGTCGGGAAAGGCATCCACCGTGAAATTGGTTTCCGCCCCCTCGCGAACGGCGCCAATGTCCGCCTCATCGACATTGGCTTCGATCTGGATTTCGGTCAGATCCTGGGCGATCGTAAACAGGATCGGTGAGGACAGGCTGGCCGCCACCGTTTGTCCGATATCAACTGAGCGGTCCACCACAATGCCATCAATGGGCGAACGGATTTCCGTCCGGTCGAGATCGATGCGATCCGCCTCCAGCGATGCTTCACGTTGCTGCACCGTGGCCTGGGCGTTCTCATGCTGGGCCAGGGCAATGGCAAGTTCGGCCTTTGCCGTATCGAAGGTCGCTTGCGCGGTATCGAGAACAGCTTGAGATGCCGCCCCACGATCAACCAGGGATCGTTGCCGGTCGAACTCCAATGTGGCGTTGTCGAGCGAGGCTTGCGCACGGAGGATTCCCGCTGCCTCGACCGCGACGTTGGCCTGTGCCACCGCCAAGTTGGCTTCCGCTTCCTGAACGCGCCGTTCGAACGTCTTCGGATCGATTAGCGCGAGCAAATCGCCCGCTTTAACCGGTGTGTTGAAGTCGGCATACAGTTCGGCGATTTGTCCGGACAGTTGAGAGCCGACCTCGACGGTGATCAGCGCCCGGACCGAGCCGGTTGACGAAACGATCTGGGTTATGTCCCCGCGGTCGACCGCGTCCGTTTCGATTTGCTGCGTGGCGGCCAACGGCCCCGTGTGTGAGGCATACCACCACCCGCCAGCAAGCACCGCGAGCAGTGCGGCGATCAATCCAATGGCCCTCACATCACTCTCCGGCCCAAGAAGGTTTCAGACCCTTAAACGAGTCAGCCGCCAAAACCCGTCGGAAAAACTTTCCGATGCGCGGTGGCGCAAATTCATATGGTAATTTGGCGTAACCGATAAACCGCCACCACGCGATAACCAGAGCAAATGAGACAGTCGACGATGGGTCTGCCGGGCAGGTGACTAACCTCTTGACTTAGAGCGCGCTCGAACTCGTAGCGTGTGGTCGGTGTTGACAACAAGCGGGCGCCATGAAGATTGCAAAACTGGCGGAACTGAGTGGCCTGACGGCCCATACGATCCGCTATTACGAGCGCATTGGGCTGCTGCCTCGGGCCGACCGGGATGCCGGAGGGCGGCGGGTCTATGACGCGTCCATTCTGGATTGGTTCGGCTTTCTGGGGCGCCTGAAGGCGACAGGGATGCCGATCCGCAAAATGCAGGACTATGCGAAGCTTCGGGAACAGGGCGATCGTTCCATTGCCGAACGGCGCGTCCTGTTGGAAGAGCATCGGGCGACCGTTCGGTCGCACATCGCCGAGTTGAAGGCCAACCTCCGCTTTCTCGACACCAAAATCGATACCTATGTCGACCTCGAGAAACGGATGCAGCGCGATGATTAATGAGACGTACGCCAGGGATACCCGACTTGAACGGGGAAAGCGGGCCCTGGATGAAATCGACGGCGAGGCCGGGCATGAGGTGATCGAGGCCTTGGCCGGGATCGCGCCGGATTTCGCGACCTACATCTTCGAGTTTACCTTCGGCGACATCTATTCGCGCCCCGGCCTGTCGCGGCGTGACCGGGAAATAGCCACGATCGCAGCGCTGGCCGCAATGGGGACAACGCAGCCCCAGCTCAAAGTACATATCAAAGCGGGACTGAATGTCGGCCTGACCCAGGACGAAATCGTCGAGATCCTAATGCAGATGGCGGTCTATGCCGGCTTTCCGGCGGCGTTGAACGGTTTGTTCGCGGCCAAGGAGGTTTTTGAGAGCGAGTCCCATCGCGCTAAGTAAGGTTCGACTTGAACCGAACGGCACGCGCCGCAGCATCCTCGTACCGATCCTTCAGATAATAGGGAGAACTTTCGAAACGAGAGCATCTCGTAAGCGATCTCAAGGCTAAAAGTACCGCCCCAGCATCAGGATCCACCTGACTCCCGACCAATGTTGGTCATCTCTCTCGCCACGATGACCATTAGCAACGCGTCCGTTGCTGGAAAATCAAATCCCGCTGCGCTGCAGCTGCTTTGCAGTTCTTTTGCGATCACTTCGGGATCTGATTCCAAATCACCGTGCTCGCCGAAGGAAACAAGCAGGCATCGAATCGGTTGCGCGACGGCGCTGACGTCCTAGTGAAAAGGGTCAAGAACCTGGTCGGCCTTCGTCAACTTCCCAGGTTCTTTCCCCTCTCAGCGAGATCTGCGGTCAGCCGTCGCAAACCTGTCCGCCGACGGCAGGCCCGGCGCCCCTTTTGGCCCTTGGCTCAGATTGCTGGCGACACAGCAATACTCGTCAGGGTGCTTAGCCACGCTCAGTTCTGCGGGTAGCCGTAGTCCGTCCACAGGTTGCGCGTTGGCCAAGTGCTCACGGCAGCCACACCATCCTCGACCAGTCCGCCAAAGTCAGCCACCAGATCGAAATCCGACCCTGAGGGCGAGGCGTTCCAATTGATCGCTACGTAGACGTCGCCCTCTTGCTTGAGGAGCGAACGCGTTCCGTTCAGCGATCCAAACCAGACCGTGCTGCCGCCGCCATTGGGGCGTGTCGGCGTGAACGCGCCATAACGCACCAGATCGTTCGCTGATGCCAACCAGCCGCCATGACCCGCCATTGCCTCAACGACGTAGGTATAGGGGCGCGGCTTGGCCTCGTTGTCATTCGGATAGGGCGACGTGCGCGGCTGCTTGAAGGGCTGGTCGTAGTAGACCACCTCGCCATCCTTTCGCGCCGCTTGCCGCCCACGCCCGACGACCATCGCCGACACCCCGGCAGGCTTCAGGATTTCGTTTCGGACATAGCGTTGATAGGTCTGCCCGCTGGCCGCTCGGACAATCTGCGCCAGGATGCAGTAGCCCAGGTTCGAATACCTCTGCTGTTGGGTGAATGCGGGATCATTGGCCGGATCGCCGTCCGAATACACTCCAGGATCGAAACTGAGATCAAAATCGCTGATCGCGAATTGCGAGATTTGCTGACACGACAGCGGCGTCGCCTCTCCCATATCGTTCGCGGCGGAGACCTGATCGACCATGGGATCATATCGGTCGCCAAAGACGAAGCCGCCATCCATGTCGACCAGGTTTTGGACCGTGATGTCGTTCATCTTGTCATCGGCGAAGGGGCCGCTGGGGGCACGGTCGCCAAGGGCATCGATCATCAGATCGTCGCGGTCCAAATCGCCCGCGGCCTCCAAATGCCGGATGGCCGACCGGGTCAATAGTTTCGAGACGCTCATCACCCGAAACAGGTTTTCCGTCGAGACGGGCTCGACCGCGTCGACATCCGCAAGGCCATAGGCACAGCTGTAGACAAGCCGGTCATCCTTCACGACGGCAATCTGCCCCGCCGGGATCGCGTTTTCCTTCATCAGATCGCGCAATCCTTGGCCGAAATGGCGGAGGCGACCGCCGCAATGACCTGTGCGGGGATAGCCATTATCGAGCAGTTGCACGTCGAACCGGCCGTTGTTGCGCCGTTCCAAATCAATGACCCGGCTGCCGTGGCGTAAGGCCATGTGCGTTACGTTGGCTCTGGTGATGTTGTAATAGTGCCAAGCGCGTTGACCGGGAGAGAACGGAACCAAGATCGTCGTAAAGCGCGTGTTGCCGCCGGTTCCATGGCGCTCGACATCCAGAACACGCATGTTCTTTTCGCGCATGTTCTGGACGACATCGTCCAGTGTCTGATTGCGAAACCAGAACCATCCTGTTTTTCGCGGGCCGGTATTGTCCACCATTACCGCCGCGTATCTGGTTCGCCCGTCTTCCCGATAACGCTCGATATCCACAAGGCGCAGATCGTTGTCCTTGTAGAAATTGACCATCCCGTCTCTCGACATGCCGAACCGCCAGGCCCAGCGGATCTCGTTTGCGCCTTTGTTCGGCTTCATGACCGCCGCGAACAGCCGCCGATTGCCGACCCGATAGGTCTCCAGATCGATGATCCGTGCGTCTTTGTCGTCCAGGAAGGCGTTGAGTTGCGCTTCGGTTTGACCGAACAGCCACCACCAACCGGACGCGTGCGGTCCTTTGTTGGCCACAAGGCTTGCGTCAAAGCGCATGGGGTTGGTGCTGACGATGTCGAGATCGACGATCCGGGCCTTCAGATCATCGACGACCTCGCCGATCTGTTCAGCGCTGCGGTTGGTGACATACCAATTGCCGATACGGGAGGTTTCGCTGCGCTCGCTAAGCACGGTTTCTTGCGCGCTTGCCATGTAAGGCACGGCGAGCAAGGCGGCAAAAAGCGATATGAACTGCTTCATAGAATTCTCCTAAAAAAGTCGTTTTGGTCAAAGCCGAAATCGGGTGCACGAATCAAATTTTCTATTTCACAACAATAACATACAAAATACTTAGATGTCTATATAATTTCCACCGCCGACCCGGTCAGCCATGGAATTGTTGGCGTCGCCATCGACCTCGCATACCGCACAACCTGCGCTGGTAGGCTGAGATAAAATCCGATCAAAAACCCTTGAGAATTACGTCAGCTAGGCCGGCTTTTCGGCCGGTGAAATCCACATAGATCCCATTGAACTGCAACAGCGGAGGATCTCATGGACGGACTTCACAGAGCTACCACCTGGACGTGTCGAGCAGTTGTTGGGGCCGTTGCCGTCGCTTTTGCGTCGTCAGGGGCCTTGGCACAGGATCGCGATGGCTGGCCTGACAGTTTTTCAGTGGGGACCGCGAGCCAGGGCGGCACCTATTTTGTCTATGGCTCCGGCTGGACGAACCTGGTGTCCGAAAGCCTGGGCGTGCCTGGCGGAGCGGAGGTGACCGGCGGTCCGGTTCAGAATGCGGCGCTGGTGCAGACCGGCGATCTGGATCTGGGCATGGTCACCATGGGGCCGGCCTTCGATGCCATCAATGGCGAGAGCGCGCTGGCACCCGGCCTGAAGCATGACAAGATCCGCGCGATCTTTCCCATGTACAAGACCGCGTTCCACATGATGGCGCTGGAAAGTTCCGGCATCGACAGCTTTGAGGCGATCCCCGATGGCGCCGTCGTCGGCGTTGGCCCGGAAGGCGGAACGCCGGGAACCTATTGGCCGCGTTTCATGGAAACGCTGGGTAAGTCGGTCGAGGTGCGGCATGCGGGCGCGGCGGATCTTGCCGGCCAGCTGCAGGACGGGTTGATCGACGTCTATGCCTGGGCGGCTGGCATTCCCTTCCCGGCCTATAGCCAGGTCGAAGCCCAGAACGATGTGAACTTCTTCGGCTTCGATGCGGAGATGGTCGCCACGCTGGTCGACACCCAGCCGGTGTCCGCCTTCACGATCCCCTCCGACACCTATCCCACCATGGCCGATGACCACGAAAGCGTGTCCATGTGGAACTTCGCGATCGCCCATGCGGATCTGCCGGAAAGCTTCGTCTATGCCGTCGTCGATACGGTGATGAGCCAGCACGAGAACATGATCGGCATTCACAAGGCGGCCGTGGAGACCATCCCGGAAAATGTCGACAAGAACACCTTCATTCCCTGGCATCCCGGCGCGGTTCGCTGGTTCCGCGAGAATGGTTACGAGATCCCGGCCGAACTTGAAGGCTGAGACGCCGTTCCGGCATAGTCGATAGACGTTTGGGCCCGCGGGGGCGCTCCGGCACCCCTGCGGGCGGCGTTTTTGAGTCCGGGTCGCGGATGACGGCACCATGACCGAACAGAAGACCCAGGGCGCGGAAACAGCAGCGCCCGATACCCTTCCGGCTGGATTGGGCGGACGGGCACTGCTGCTGTTCTGTGCCCTTTACAGCGCCTGGCACCTTTACGTGCTGAATGTCGCACCGCTGGAGACCTGGACCTTTCGCATCCTGCACGTGGCCGGTGCGCTGATGCTCGGCCTTGGGTTGAGTGCGGTCCTGTGGAGGAATCCCACCCCCCCGTCATCGCGTCTGTTGGCCGGGGTCTCGGCGATCTCGCACTGGTTGGCAGTGCCGGCCTTGCTGGCGGTCGGCTGGGCCCTGCTGTGCCTGATCGTGGCGGTCGTCCGGCGCCAGATCGATGGCGAGGCCTTGCCGCCGGATTGGGCGACGGCCCATTTCGGCTGGACCCTCGGCGCGGGTACGACGATCGCCGTTCTTGCCGGTTGGCTGTCCCCACCCGAACGGCACCGGTTTCCCCTGACCGAACTTGCCCTGGCGATTGCGACGCTGGTCAGTTGCGGCTTTATCCTGTTCAGCCTGGAGGCGCTGAGCCTGCGCTTGCGGGCGGGCACACCCTTTGCCGATCCGAACAATGCCTGGGCGGCCTTTGTGGTCACCCTGCTGATCTTGGAGCTGACCCGCCGCGTCGCCGGTATTCCGCTGGTCGTGATCGCGCTTTGTGCGGTTGCCTATGCTTTTCTCGGGCCCTGGCTGCCAGGCTTCTTGGAACATAGGGGTTACGACGCGCTGCGCTTCTTCACCTACATGATCACCGACAACGGCGTGCTCGGCCCGACGACGGCGGTTTCTTCGACCTACATCATCCTGTTCATCGTCTTCGCCGCCTTTTTGCAGACCTCGAAGGTGGGGGAATATTTCGTCAATTTCTCCTTCGCGGTGGCCGGGCGCGCGCGGGGCGGGCCGGCGAAGGTGTCTGTCTTCGCCTCCGGGCTGATGGGCATGATCAACGGCACCTCGGCCGGCAATGTCGTCTCCACCGGCTCGATCACCATCCCGTTGATGAAGCAGGTCGGGTACAGGCCGCAATCGGCCGGGGCGATCGAAGCGGCGGCCTCGACAGGCGGTCAAATCATGCCGCCGATCATGGGGGCCGGCGCCTTCATCATGGCCGAGATCACCGGCATTCCCTACACCGAGCTGGTGGTCGCCGCGCTGATCCCGGCGGTGCTGTATTTCGCGTCGATCTATTTTATGGTCGATTTCGAGGCCAGCCGGACGGGCATGCGCGGGATGCGGGCGGACGAGTTGCCCCACCTGCCGGATCTGCTGCGGCAAGTCTATTTGTTCGTGCCGATCATCATCCTGATCGGCGCCCTGTTCATGGGTTATTCGGTGATCCGGGCCGGTGCCCTGTCGATCCTGGCGGCGGCCGTCGTCAGTTGGCTGACGCCACACCGCATGGGCCCGCGCCAGATCTATGAAGCGCTGGGCGAAGGCGGGCGGATGTCGATCCAGATCATCGTGGTCTGTGCCTGCGCCGGCTTGATCGTCGGGGTCATATCGCTCACCGGCGTTGGGGCGCGGTTTTCGGCCCTGCTGTTCGATCTGGCCCAACAAAGCAAGCTGCTGGCCCTGATCTTCGCCATGCTGATTGCCGTTATCCTGGGCATGGGGATGCCGACGACGGCAGCCTATGCCGTGGCCGCCTCGGTGGTGGCGCCGGGGCTGATCCAGATCGGGATCGAACCCCTGGTTGCGCATTTCTTCGTGTTCTATTTCGCGGTGGTTTCGGCGATCACCCCGCCTGTCGCGCTAGCCGCTTATGCCGGGGCGGCCATCGCCGGATCCGACCCGATCCGGACGTCGGTCGCCAGCTTCAAAGTCGGGTTGGCCGCCTTCATCGTGCCCTTCATGTTCTTCTACAGCCCTGGCCTGCTGATGGAGGGGCCCTGGCACGAGATCCTGCGCAACATCGCCACGGGGCTGGTGGGGGTTTACCTGCTAGCCGCCGCCGTGCAGGGCTGGTTCCTGGGCCCGGCGGGCGTCGTCAGCCGGCTTCTGCTGCTGACGGCGTCGATCTGCATGATTTCCGGGGACTGGCAGACGGACCTTGCCGGCATCGGCCTCGCCATCGTGCTCGTCGCCCTGGCCAAGCGCCAAGACCGGCTGAAGGAAAAGACCCTATGAGGCGCCCCAGGCACGGCCAATCGACTGCATCGAGGAAGTTCAGTCGACTTAACCGCGCCTGACCGGATGGTTTCGTCCCTCGCTTACTTTATGGCATCCCAGGTTTCTTGGATCGCGGCGGTCACCTCTGCAGCATCTTTGCCGCCGACATAGTCGATCATGCCCGTCCAGAATGACCCCGCGCCGACAGCGCCCGGCATCAGGTCGGATGCATCAAACCGAAACACCGTTGCGTCCAGGATGATCTCGCCTTGCTTGCGCAGCGTGTCGTTGAAGTAGGTGTCCAGATTTGCCCCCTTGTGCGCGGTAAGGAAGCTGGAATTGGCCATCCAGAGTTCGTGGGCCAATGCGGTGGTAAGAAAATCGATCAGGGCGCGCGATGCCTCGCCGTCCTTTGTGATCGCCCAGAGAGATCCGGCCCCCAGGATCGGATTTCCAAGCTCCTTGGACTCATAGGACGGGAAGTAGAAAAAGTCGGCATCCAGACCGAGTTCCACATCCTCGGGGAAGAAGGCCGGAATGAAGCTGGCCTGGCGGTGGAAGTAGCATTTGGGCGGCACGGAAAAGAGGCCAAGCGCGCTGTCGCGGAAGTCACCTGCACCGACCGCCTCAACACCGCCATCGACCCAATCCGGATTGCGCGCGAACGAGCCAAATGTCTCAATCGCTTCAATGACTTGCGGATCGTTGAAGGGGATCTCGTTCGTTACCCAGGCGTCATAGACGTCCGGCGTGTGGATCCGCAGCATGATGTCTTCGACCCAGTCGGTTGCCGGCCAGCCGGTCGCATCCCCTGAGCCCAGGCCGATGCACCAGGGTGTCTCACCGTCTTCGACCAATGCCGCCGAAACCTCGAGTAGCTCTTCCATCGTCGCCGGCACGTCATACCCGGCGTCTTCCAGGTTGTCCGGCGAGTACCAAACCAGGCTCTTCAGGTCGATTTTGTAGAATAGGCCGAAGAATTGCGGTGCGCCGTTTTCGTCCGGAAAGGTCGCCAGATCGACCCAGGACGAACCGGCGGCATAGTTCTCAGCGACCCAGGCGGCCATCTCATCGCCCAGTGGCGCGAGACCGCCCTGCGCGGCGAGATCGGAAGCCAGCCCAGGCTGTGGGAAGGCCGTCACGTCCGGCGGACTGCCAGCCTGGAAGTCGATCATGATCTGCTGTTCCATGCTGCCCGAGCCGGTGTAGATCACCTCGGCACCGGTGACCGCTTCGAACGTCGCCAGCACGGAATTGACCGCGTCGCCTTCGGTCCCGCTCCAAGGACCTAGGACCTTGATTTCCTGACCGGAGAGGTCGAGTTGTTCGAACCGTTCAAGATCGCCCCAGCTGAAGCGAGGGTCCTCGCCGATGGGAAACACCATGTCGTCGGCGGATTGAGCGAAGGCTGTGCCTGCGGCCAGGACGGCGATCAACGTTGTGGCCGAGACGGTTGCCGTTAGCTTCGTCGCGTTGTTCATCACGATTTTCCTCCCGTTGGGTGTTCAGAGACTGGCGTCATTCCGGTTGATCAAATCGGCAAATGCTTCGAACGGCTCAAGGTCGACGGTTGGCGCCAATTCGGATCGCTCCCGCACATTGGAAATCAGGCAGCGAACGGCGCGGTCGCCTTGGGCTGGTATCGGCGAGGATGGAATGGCTACGGTGACCGCATCCCCGGTGAAGTTCGCGATAACCAGGACGCACTCACCCTCAAGCCGGCGGGCGTAGGCGATGACCGACGGGTTGTCCTCCAGCAGCGGGACATAGTCGCCATAGACCAGAACCCGGAGACTCTTTCGCAACGAAATCAGGGACTTAAAGTGCGCATACACTGAGTTGGGGTCGACCACGGAGGCTTCGACATTGATCTGAGTGTGGTTCGGGTTGACGTCGATCCAGGGCGTTCCGCTGGAAAACCCGGCGTTCGGTTCAGCGGTCCATTGCATCGGCGTACGGGCATTGTCGCGCCCGACCTGTTGAGCGGCCGCCAAGAAGCGGGCCCGCTCGTCCACGGCGTCGTGTGGGATCGCCCGATACAATGACAGCGTTTCGACATCGCGAAACTGGTCGATCGATGAGAAACCGGCGTTGGTCATGCCGATTTCTTCGCCTTGATAGATGTACGGTGTCCCGCGCATGAAATGGAGCACCGTCGCCAGCATTTTGGCCGAACGTTCACGGTATTGACCGTCGTCAGCCCAGGCCGACACGGCCCTGGGGAGGTCGTGATTGCTCCAGAACAAGGAATTCCAACCGTCGCTGGCCAAGGCCGTTTGCCATCTGTTGAAAACAGACTTCAGCGAAACGACGTCGACGGGTTTGGTGGCCCACTTGCCCACCTTCTGGTCCCAACGCTGAGATACGTGTTCGAACTGGAAGACCATGGAGAGTTCCCGGCGATTGCGCCCGGAAAACAACAAGGCCTGGTCGGAGGTGACGCCCCATGTTTCACCGACGACCACGGCATTGCGGCCAGCGAATACCTGGGCGTGCATCTCCTGCAGATATCGGTGCAGGTCGGGTCCGTTTTCGATGATCGCCTTATCAGGCTGCTTGCCGATCAGGTTGATGACATCGAGCCGAAATCCCGCAATGCCGCGATCGAGCCACCAGTTCATCATCGCGTAGATCTGCGATCGAACGGCGGAATTGCTCCAGTTCAAATCAGGCTGTTCGGGGGCAAATAAGTGCAGGTAGTACTGCCCCGTGGCTTCATCCAACGTCCAGGCTGGTCCGCCGAAACTGGATTGAAGGTCGTTTGGCGGACCACCGTCCGGCGTAGGGTCGCGCCAGATGTAGAAATCGCGGAGGGCATCGGATGTGCTGCTGCGGGATGACTTGAACCAGGCATGTTGATTGGAGGTGTGATTGACCGCCAGGTCCATCACAATGCCGATGCCGCGCAGGCGCGCCTGTTCCACCAGGATGTCGAAATCCCGGTCGGTACCGTATTCGGGAGCGATCGCCTGATAGTCGGCAATGTCATAGCCCATGTCCGTCATGGGTGAGCGATAGATCGGCGACAGCCAGATCAGGTCGATTCCGAGATCTGCCAAGTAATCGAGCTTGGAGATAATGCCCGGCAGATCGCCGACGCCATCACCATTGCTGTCGCAGAAGCTGCGCGGAAAGATCTGGTAGACGGTCGCACCGTGCCACCATTCATCCAGCTCCATTTCAGTCTTTCGCAAGAACAATGGATTTTCTCAGCTTGGGCATCGGCCGCCCCCCAGCGCGGCCAGTTTGGACAGTCGCCGAGTCAAACCCATTTGTGAAATACAATTTTTCCGCCATTCTATAAGCAGTGTTTATTGCGTGCAGAGGTGTGAGGATCGTGGACAAGCTGCTTCGCCAATTTCTCGAGATTGCCGAAACAGGCAGCGTCAGCACGGCAGCTGCCAGACTGCGGGTTAGCCAGCCAGGGCTGAGTTTCAATATGCGGAAACTCGAAAAAGAGCTTGGCGTTCCGTTGTTCATCCGATCCTCGCGCGGCATGAAACTCAGCGAGTATGGCGACATTCTCGTCAACCATGTGCGCATCATGAGCCGGCTGGACAGCAACGCGCGCGCGTCAATTGCCGCACTGCGGTTGCGGCGCGAGGACGGGCTGCGGATCGGCTGCGGTCACGCCTGGTGGACGCTGTTCCTGAAGGACATGGTGATCGAGCATGATGGAACGTTCCCGAACGCCCCGATTTCCATCGATGTCGGAAGCCAATTCAGCTGCATGGATCAGTTGCTGTCAGGCGACACGGTTGCGTTCGTGGGCCATAAGATCGCGGGTCTTAGCCAGCATATCGGGGCCGAGTTTGTGCCGCTGTTTTCGGTTCGCGATGCGCAGTTCGTTCGCAAGGACCATCCGCTGGTCGGAACGGTGTGCGATGAGAGCGACATCGCCCGCTACGGAATCGTCGATTCTGTGCCCATTGAGAACAAGTACCAACAGCTGGTCGAGGTGTCCGTCGCCCCGGAACCAAGCCCGCTCAAGTTTCAGCCCAACCGGCACGTGTTCGAGGCCAACTCCCTGCTGGCCTGTCTCGACTTCGTCCAGGGTTCCAATTCGATCATGACCTACCCTGCCGTCATGGCCGACTATTTCGGCAAATTCGGGCTTACGCCCCTGACGCTCGCCGACAAGCCCGATCACAAGCCGATAGGCCTCTATGTCCTGGTTGAACGAAAGAACGATCGTGACGTCACACGGACGATGCAGATCGTTCAAAGCCGGGCAGACGAATGGATAGCCAGTCTGCCAATCGGTGATTTCGGAGCATCGGCGATCGAGCGTGTCCCGGAATCCCTTGGACCCGACGGTGAACGCTGACCCGGTGATCGGGCGACTTAGGAGTATCCGTCGTCAAAGCGCTTGCCGAGAAGGTGGTCGAGCGAAATCGCGCCCGGCCCCCGGATCACGAGGTAGACCAACAGGAAAACCCAGAGCGCGCGCTGATCCAGGATCGCCGCGTTCGACAAATTGTCGAACCAGGCACCGATCGTAGCGGCATCCACATGGTGGAACGCAATGTCAACATAGCTTTGGACGAAAACAAAGACGATCATCCCGCACGCAGCGATCCGCGTCCACAAGCCAATGACAACAAGGATCGGCAGGATCACTTCGCCATAGCTGCCGGCAAGGACCATTAGCCCCCACGGAATGAACGCCACTTGGGATGCATCGTAGCCGGCAGCCTCAACGATTGGGGGGACAATCTGGAAGTAGGCGGCATCGGCAATGGAGAAAGGACCGCCATCGAATTTGGTCAGGGCCGAGTTGAAGAAATAGATGAACAGCACGCCGGCAAAAACCAGGCGGGCGAGCAGGCCCAGCAACCAACCGTTCGTCAGGCGCGCGATCGCGCCGAATACGATCGAATGGATGTCATACAGTGCTTGGAACATGAGAGGTCCTCTGAAGAATCAATCGGCGTTGGGCACAGTCGATCTTAGGTTTGTGCCGGTGATTTGATGAGTACGTCAACGAATGTCCCGGCACCGAACAAGCCCGTAAGGTGCGCGGTCAAATCGAATTCCTGATCAGCAGCCTCGCCAGCCTCGGCGGCGATGCCCAATGTTTGCCCAGCCAAGAGTGCCGCTAAAAACGCGCCGCCGCCGGGCGGCAATGCCCGGGTTTCAACATCGAGGTTTGGTCGAACGGTCAAGGCATCCTCAGACTTGCTCATATCCACGGCGTCCGATGACAGAATGCCGGTGCTCGCTGCCCATAGCGATGCAACCGGGTAGCGGGAGCGAACAAGGGAAACCGACGGGTGCGCCTTGACCCGTAAGTTCACCAAACCGTCTTGCGGAACGGTGCCCAGCGCCGAGATCGCCAAGGGTTCCGCATCGGCGGCGTGATAGGCCTGAAGCCGGTCGAATTCGAGCCGAGCAACATCACCCAAGTAGGGCACTTTCTGGGCCGGCGCAAAGCCGTCGAGAAAATCTCCGAACGTCGCACCATAGCGAAACAGCAGCGGCGATCGCATGGGCGATTGTCTGAAAAACACACGCGCCGCGCCCTGGAAGAACTCGTCACCAACAAGCGCCCGGATCGCCGGAAACGTATCGGCCAAGGCATCAATCGCGGTGACGGTCACATTATTGCGGTAGACATCAAACCGCTTGGTTTGCGGCGCATCGGCATTCGCCCCGGCCGGACGGCAAATGTCCGCCGGCGCTTCGAGCGACGCGTCGAAGAGCGCTTCGGAAAATCCGTTTTGCGAGTCAGCCAGCGTGGGCACGGCGCGGCTCTCTTTCGGGAGGAGACTCATCGGATCCGGCATCCGCCATAACCGCCTCGGCGGCCGCGGCCTCCGCAAAGAGGGTTGGCCAGTCCGGCACGTTCGCATCCCATTCAATCAGTGTCGGCACAGGACCTGTCTGCGCAATGACATGGCGGTAAAGATCCCAGACTGGGTCGGCGACGCGGCGATCATGGGCATCGATCAAGAGCCGGGCTCCGGTTTCGTCGGCATCTTCGGCGTGACCGGCAAGGTGGATTTCACCAACGGCGCGTAGGGGAAAAGCGTCGATGTAGGCTTCAGGCGAGTAACCTTGGTTCGTCGCCGAGACGAACACGTTGTTCACGTCGAGCAACATGCCGCATCCGGTGCGGTCGGTCAGTTGCGTCAGGAAGTCAAGCTCAGACATCGTGCTGGTCTTGAAGGCAACATAAGTCGATGGGTTCTCGAGCAGCATGCGCCGCCCCATTGCGTTCTGAACTTGGTCGATGTGATCGGTTACCCGCTGCAAGGTCTCCTCGCAGTAGGGAACCGGCAAAAGGTCCGGGAAATACCGATCCTGATGGGTTGACCAGGCGAGGTGTTCCGAGAAAAGCCCAGGCTGATAGCGGTCATTGACCAGCTTCAAACGCGCGAGGTGATCCTGATCGAGCGGCTGCGCGCCGCCTATGGATAAGCCGACGCCGTGCAGCGACAGCGGGTAGCGATCGCGGATCTGGCTGAGATAGCGATGGGGCGGCCCACCTTCGCCCATGTAGTTTTCGGCATGGATTTCAAACCAGCCGACGTCCGGCCGGCCATCCAGAATGTCCGAATAGTGCTGGGCCTTCAGGCCAACGCCGGCTCGTTCCGGAACGGCCGGCGGACATTGGAAGATCTCGCGGGTTCGGGACATTGACTCTTGCCGGCCGTTATCCCAACGGATTGGGAAAGTAGAGGAAGTGTCCCGCGCGCCCGTCCACAAGCGCGCGGGACAGCTCCCATCATTAAGCGGACGGCAGATCGCGGTCGAGTTCTTCCAGTGAACCGACGCGGTCGCCGGGCAGTTCGAAGTCGGCGTTCGCTTCCTCAACGCCGTATTTTTCGCAATCGCCAGCCGGAACAAGCGTCCAGGCGTTGCCTTGGTAGTCGACAGTCGAGGTGCCGGCACATGTGGTGCCCGGGCCAGCGGCACAGTCATTCTGACCGGCCAAGGAAATGCCATAGCATTTCTCTTTGGCCTGGGCGTGGGCGGTACCGGTGACGACGCTGGCCGCCGAGACAGCGAGCGCAACAGCACCCGCGACAGATGCGGCCTTAGTGACTTTCGAAGGTTTGGACATGTGTCAGTTTCCTTTGTTGTGCTTTCAGAGTGTCGCCGAAACAATCCGATCGATCGGTCTTCTTTATTCGTCCAAGGGTCCGACGACCGAATAGGTACCCTCGTTGTTGTTCAGGGACGTCCAGCTGTCGGTGGAGGCATCCAACACTTCAGAAGTCGTCCAATTCCCGTCTGCCTTCGTGATATAGCCGGGAATATCCTCTTCCCAAAAACCGACCACGGCCGGGTTGATGTTCAGATATAGCGTGTCGTCCACGATCCGCCACAGGTTTGGATTGCCCGGGACCTTGCCGCCTTGCGCAAGCCCGTAGGCGCAATGGCCGTCATAGGCCGGAGCGAATTTTTCAGGATCGGCCAAGAACGTCGCTTTGTTTTCCTCTGTTGCAAAGGCCCATTTGGCGCCATTCCATTCGGCGGTGATGGACGCTTTTCCAGGAACGGCTTGCGGCTGGGGCGAACCGACCGGCGCCTGCTCCAGGCTGAAGAAGGCGACTGGGTCATAGCCCGAGACGGCATACCCCGTCTCGTCAACATATTGAGGCCCAGCAAAAGCCTGGCCGATGCCAACTGCCGTGAAGACAGCGGCCGCCGCAGAAAGACGAATGATCGAATTGCGCATGGTCTCGTGATCTCAAGTTTCGGGGTGGCTGACTAATCTCGAACGGCTAAAAACTGGGTTCAGCGCCGAATAAGACAATAAAAATGAAATCACGAGAATGTCAGGGTTCCGAATTGCGAAATCTCATTGAAGATACAACGAACTACCGCATCCCTTGGTTGGTAGGAACGAAACGCAGTCTGACACAAAACTGCAAAAATTCTTAACCGCTTGCCAGAACATTCACAGTGCGTCCCGTTGCCCCTCAACGAACCGGGCGATCACTTAGCGTTTTGCGCCATAACCGTCGCGCCGGCCTGCTGGCATGCTCAAAGTTCAGCTTTACCGACACATGGCCGCGATGAAGTTGCTGCGGGTTGCAGAGAGGTGATCGTTCATGGCGCTTTTGGCGCCTTTTTTATCCCGTCGCAAAACACAGTCGATGATGTCCAAATGGTCTCGGGCCGCCAGTAGGTTATGGTCGGCCTTGTTGTCCATCGGCCAGAGGTAGTGATAGTTGAAGATCATCGCGATGGCGTCCTGGAGACCGACAATCAGGCGGTTCTCGGCTTTTGAATTCAGGAAGCGGTGAAACCTGGTGTCGAGCGCGGAAAAGTCGAGCGCGTCGAAATCCGACGAAGCGTTGATGGCCGCATGCTCTCGCCGCAGCCTGAGAAGCCCGCCCCAGAACGGATCCGTATCGGGAATGCAGCAGACCTTGGCGATCGCGCGTTCTTCAAAGATCGTCCGAACCTCGTGCAGTTCCAGCGCGTGTTGCTTGGTGATGCCCTCGAGCACCCATCGCCTGTGATGGTCCCGGCGCACAATGCCAAAGCGGCTGAGGCCAATCAGAAACTCACGCACCGTTTGCACCGGCGCATTGAACTGTCTGGCAAGATAACTGTCGTTCAACCGCGTGCCCGGCGTGATTTCCTGGTCCCGCACCATACGCATAAAGGCCGTTTCCAGGATCTCTTTGACATCCAATGTCTCGCTCGGTTCGAAATAGTCTGCCTGGCACGGCGCGCGCTGTACCCGAATGCCGGTTTCCACCGGCTCGGTCACCCCAACTTCCTCCAGCCGAGCGAGGATCGCACGAACCGTCGTGCGGCTGACACCGAGCTCTCTTGCAAGGGCGGACTTGTTCGCGAACACGACACCTGGGTGCAGCCGGTCCAACGTGTCGTTATAGGCACTTTTGAAAACTCGATCAGGGCGAGGCATTGAGCGGCCGTTCTGTCTGAAACTCTGTTTTTTATACAGTTAAAGACAATTGTTCGGCAGCCCCGAATTCAATATTATGTGCCGATACCCATCAAAAATTCGCTCCTGAAGCAGCCAAGTCCAAACAGAGGCTGACCCGAGGTCTAGCGCAACGCGCGTCGGGTCGAGCTACTGACCAATTGGAGCTCTTTGGCTCGATCAAAAGGAACCTACGCCATGATGCCGGCCACCTATGTGCCCAGCACAGACCGTTACGCGCCGATGCCCTACAACCGATGCGGACGAAGCGGTCTGAAGCTCCCCGCCATTTCGTTCGGGCTGTGGCACAATTTTGGACATGACAAACCCCATCGGCTCAAACAGGAACTTTGCCGGACCGCCTTCGATTGCGGGATCACCCATTTCGATCTGGCGAACAACTACGGTCCACCCCCCGGCAGCGCGGAAGAAGCGTTTGGCGACATTCTGAAATCGGACTTCGCCGGCTACCGAGACGAGCTAATTATTTCTTCCAAAGCCGGTTACCTGATGTGGCCGGGGCCCTATGGCGAGTGGGGGAGCCGGAAAAATCTGATCGCGTCCTGTGACCAGAGCCTGAAGCGCATGGGTCTCGATTATGTCGACATTTTCTATTCCCACCGTTTCGACCCGGATACGCCCCTTGAAGAGACGATGGGCGCACTGGATCACATCGTGCGATCGGGTAGAGCGCTCTATGTCGGCATTTCATCCTACGGCACGGAGCGCACGCGTGAGGCCGCGGCGATCCTTAAGGACCTGGGTACACCCTGTGTCATCCATCAGCCCAGCTACAACATGCTCAACCGGTGGGTCGAAGAGGATGGGTTGAAGGACGCGTTGAAGGATCTCGGCATTGGATCGATCGCGTTCACGCCGCTGGCCCAGGGGCTGCTGACAAACAAGTACCTGAACGGTGTTCCGCAGGATAGCCGGGCGGCCGAGGACAAATCGCTCGACCAGAATGTGATAACGCCGGCGTTCATCGAGAACATTCAGAAGCTCAACGACATCGCGCAGAAGCGCGGCCAGACGCTGGCTCAGATGGCGATCGCCTGGGTGCTGCGCGACGGCGGCATTACCAGCGCGCTGATCGGCGCCTCCAGACCCGATCAAATCATCGATTGCGCCAAAGCGACCGAGAATATGGCGTTCAGCGCCGAAGAGCTGGCGGAGATCGACAAATACGCCAGCGGTGCGAGCGTGAATCTCTGGTCGAAATCGTCCAACAGCTGATCGGGCATAACGTTAGAACAGGAGGGCCAAAATGAACTACAGACCACTGGGATCCAGCGGCACCAGCGTTTCATCGCTATGTCTTGGAACGATGACCTTTGGCGGCGAAGCCGACGAGGCGACGTCACACAACATTCTCTCGCGGTATTTCGAGGCAGGCGGGAACTTCATCGACACCGCCGATGTTTACTCAGCCGGTATCTCGGAGGAAATCATCGGTCGGTGGCTGGCGGCCAATCCCGACAAAGCCGCGCTAGCGGTGATTGCCACCAAGGGCCGCTTTCCGATGGGCGCGGGGCCAAACGATTTGGGCCTGTCCCGCCGCCACCTTCAGGTAGCGCTCGAGGCATCGCTTACGCGCCTGCAATCCGAGTGCATCGATCTTTACCAGATGCACGCTTGGGACGCCCTGACCCACGTCGACGAAACGCTGCGCTTCTTGGACGATGCCGTCAGCGCCGGGAAAATCCGCTACTACGGGTTTTCAAACTATCTGGGCTGGCAACTGACCAAGGCCGTCCATCGGGCGCAAGCGCTTGGTTTTACGCCACCGGTCACCTTGCAGCCGCAGTACAACCTGTTGGTCCGGGACATCGAACATGAAATCGTCCCCGCCTGTCTGGACGCCGGCATGGGCCTGCTGCCTTGGTCACCGCTGGGCGGTGGATGGTTGGCCGGGAAGTACAGCCGCGACGAGGTTCCAACCGGCGCAACCCGCTTGGGTGAGAACCCGGAGCGCGGCATGGAAGCCTATGGCCCGCGCAACGCCGAGGCGCGAACCTGGGCGGTCATCGACACCGTCCGCGACATTGCCCAGTCCATGAATGTGAGTCCGGCGCAAGTGTCGCTCAGCTGGGTGAAGGATCGGCCGGCCGTCACGTCGGTCATTCTGGGAGTGCGGACTATCGCGCAGTTGGACGATAATCTCGGTGCTGCCGAACTAACCCTCAGTGAGGCCGATACCGAAAGGCTGACCGAGGTGTCCACCCCACGAATCGATGAGTATCCTTATGGCCCGCAGGGCATCGCGCAGCGCCATCGGAAGATCGAAGGCGGCCGCTGAGCGTCACGCCGGAAGCGATTGAAATCGAAGGAAGTAAAATGGAGAAACGTCAGGTCGGAAAAACCGACCTTAAGATCGGCACGCTCGGGCTGGGGGGTGCGCCGCTGGGCGGCAATTTTGTCGACCTAACCACCTCGCAGGCGATGGATTTGGTTCGGGCGGCCAAAGATGCCGGCATCGGTTTTTTCGATACGGCGCCCTGGTACGGCTTCGGCCGGTCCGAGCGCGTGATGGGCGATTCGTTGCGCGGCACGGACTACACGCTTTCGGACAAGGTGGGACGCCTGCTGACGCCCGGTGCGGTCGACAATCCCGCCGACTTCGGCATGGTCGATCCCCTGCCCTTCAACGTCGTCTATGACTATGGCTATGACGGGATCATGCGGACCTTTGAGGACAGTCTTCAGCGGCTGGGGCTGGAGCGCATAGACATCCTTCTTGTGCATGACATCGGCGAGATGACCCATGGCGAGGAGAACGCGCGGCATTTCGGCGACTTGACCAAGGGCGGGTATCGGGCGCTCGACGAGCTGCGCAGGGCCGGCCAGGTAAGGGCGATCGGGCTTGGGGTCAACGAAAACCAGGCGTGCCTCGATGCGCTGGGAATCGGCGACTGGGACGTGTTCCTGCTGGCCGGGCGATACACGCTTTTGGAGCAGTCACCGCTGGATGATCTGTTCCCAGCCTGCCGCGACGCGGGTACGTCGATCATTTGCGGTGGCCCGTTCAACTCGGGCGTACTGGTCGGGCGTGAGATGTGGAACTATGCCAAGGCGCCGGAGCACGTTCTGACCAAGGTCAAAGGGCTTGCGGACGTGGCGGATGCGTTCTCGATCCCGCTGGCGGCCGCCGCGCTGCAGTTTCCGCTGGGCAACGACCTCGTCACGTCGGTCATACCGGGCCCGCGCAATACAGAGGAACTGAAGCAGATCCTTGCGTGGTTCGAAGCACCAATTCCGGCGGAATTCTGGGCCGAACTCAGGGCCCGCAACCTGCTTGATGAGCGGGCACCGGTTCCCGCTGTGTAAGGAAAGACGTCAGCCGAAGTCACACTTCCAGCCCCTTTAGGTGCGGGCAACCGCCAGTAGTAACCCGATAGATAAATCCTGCTTTGCGGGATTATACCCCCTGCCTGGTACGGATGGCGCAAACACCCCTACCCTTTGAACTTTTTGCGTTTGCGCATAAGGAAGGGGGCAACAAGGGCGACGCGCGGGGGGGGAATCGCAGCCATGATGAGCAAGTTACGGATTGCGAGCGGCTTGATGCTGTTCGCCTTCGTGCTGGGCCATTTGCTGACGCTGGCCTTTGGCATGCTGTCGATCGAGGCCATGGACGCGGCCAGCGACGTCTTTATGGGCGCCTGGGCGAACCCGATCGGCGGACCGCTTCTGATGCTCAGCTTTATCGTTCACGGGCTGCTGGGGATCTGGACGCTTTTCTGGCGGAACACGCTGCTGATGAACTGGCAGGATGGGGCGCAGGCGCTGCTGGGCCTGGCCATCGTGCCGATGCTGTTGCCCCACATCATGGGCGTGGTCGTCGGCCCCCAGATGACGGGTGAGCATGCCAACTTTAAGTGGGTTTTCGCCGTCTACTGGATCTTTGCGCCGCAGCTGGGCATTCAACAGGTCCTGGCCCTGATCGTTATCTGGATCCATGGCTGTTACGGGCTGTTTTTGTGGATGCAGGTGCAGAACTGGTGGGGCCGATTCGGATCGTTCACCTATCCGCTGGTTGTCATCGTTCCGGTTGCCTCGCTGTTGGGGTTCGTCGAGGGCGGCAAGATCTTGTTGGCCAATGCCGACAACCAGGAATACATGGCGCCGGTGCGCCAGACGGCAGCAGCCTACGATCAGGTGGGTGCCCTGCTCTGGCAGATCCATGATCAGATATTGCTGTGGTATGGCGCGCTAATTCTCGTCGTGCTGGCCGCCCGGGCGATCAGGGTTCGGCGCAGGCTGGCCAAAGTTTCGGTGACCTATGTCGACGGGCCGACGATTGAGCGGAAAGCGGGACTGAGCCTGCTGGAAATCGGGCAGACCCGCGATGTGGCCCATGCGGCCCTTTGTGGAGGTCGGGGCCGGTGCGGGTCGTGCGCGGTACGGGTGCTCGAGGGAACCGAAACCCTATCCGACATCGGCAGTCAGGAGGGTCAGACGCTGGCCAGGAGATCGGCTGAACCCGATGTGCGGCTGGCCTGCCAAGCGATGCCGACTGGCGGGGCGGTGGTAGTCGAGACGATCTATCCGCCAGCCATCAGCCCGCGTGAATTCCAGGCCTTGCTGCGCGACGGGGAGCCGGAGGGGGTTGAGCCCGAACCGGCCCTGGCGAGCGAGGGCGGACAATGAGCAGGTTTCTGATTGGGCTTATCTTCCTGCTGGCCATTCAGGTCGGCGGGCCGGGTTTGGCGCAAGTACCGCTGGCGGCGACGGGCTCGACCGAAACGCCTGAGGCCATTGCCGAACCCTCGCCGAACGATATCAAGGAACTGGCCCGTTTGTTGGGCGATCCGACGGTGGTCAACTGGCTGGAACAGCGGGCGGCAGGCCTGATCGGCGATGAGCAAACGACCGCCCTGACATTCGAACAATCCTTGGATCGCGCCGTAGACCGCATAGAGGCGCGGGTCGAACAGGTCGTCGCAGCACTGATGGTCCTGCCGCAAACCCCAACCGTCGTTGCGGAGACCTGGCGGGGCGAGCTGACACCGCGGGAACGCCTGAACTTGGTGGTCCTGCTGATCATCTTTGTCTTTATCGGCTCGGGACTGGAATGGCTTTATTGGCGCTATGCCGGGCATGCCAAACGGCGGATCGAACTGCGCCGGTCGGACACCTATCTCTCGAAAACGCTGTCGGCAGCCACGCGGTTTGCGCTGACCTCGGGCGGGGCGTTGTGCTTTGCCATCGGCACAATCGGAACCTTTGTCATGTTCGATTGGCCGCCCGGTGCCCGCGATTTCGTGCTCGATCTTCTGATCGTCCTGGTGCTCATGCGGTTGGTTGCCGCCGTGGCCCTGTTCGCCCTTGCCCCCCGCGTGGAGGCGCTGCGCCTGGTGCCGTTGTCGCGCTACGATGCGCGGCTTCTCTATTTCGGGGTTTTGGGAACGGCCGCGGTGCTGCTGTTCGGCGGGGGATTGGCCGAGACGACCGTCTTGTTGGGGGGTAACGAGCCGGCCGGTTTGGCGATCGATATTGCCGCAGGAGCCGCCACCGGGGTGTTGGTAGTTCTCTTGCTTTGGCTGATGTATGCCCGGAGCCACGCCGACCAACGCCACATCCTGACGCCGGTGATCGGCTCGGCGGTGGTGCTGATGCTGTTCATCCTGTGGCTGATCGGCGCCGATCGCGCGGCAGGTACGCTGGCGATCCTCGCCCTGCTGGTGCCAGCGGCCCGCATCCTGCGGCAGACGATCCTGCACGCATTTGAGCAAAGCCAGGATGCCAAACACAAAACCGAACTTCTCGCTGCGGCAGATGACATCGCTACCGACGCCACCGACGAGGCCACTGCCGCTGAGACGGACGATGACGCCGATGAGGCGGAACCGGAAGCCGATCGCAGCCTCTATCTGCCGGTCGCCATCCGGCTGGGCCGGTTTGCCGTCGTTGTCATCGGGTTGTTGTCCATCGGCCTGGTCTGGGGTGTCGAACCGTGGGAACTGTCGGACATCGAGTCCACGCCGGGGCAGATCGTCCGCATTCTGGTCGATGTGATGGTGGCCTATCTGATCGGCGATCTGATCTGGACGGCCACCAAAACCGCCATCGACCGAAAGATGGCCGGCATGCCCAAAATGGAACATGGAGTGACGCCGGGCCCCGAGGCGCGCATGGCAACGCTGCTGCCCCTGATCAAGAAGACCGTGCTGGTGACGGTGATCATCATGGTGGCGCTGATCGGGTTGGCCGCCATGGGGGTCAACATCGCACCCCTTCTGGCCGGGGCCGGCGTGGTTGGCCTGGCCATCGGCTTTGGTGCCCAGGCGCTGGTGCGCGACATCGTCTCCGGCGTGTTCTTCCTGATCGACGATGCTTTCCGCGTAGGCGAATACATCGAGATGGGCGAGTTGCGCGGCACGGTGGAATCGATCTCGATCCGATCGCTGCGCGTTCGCCATCATCGCGGGGCGATCCACACCATTCCCTTTGGTGAGCTGAAGTCGCTGACCAATTACAGCCGGGATTGGGTGATCATGAAGCTGCAGTTCCGCGTCCCGTTCGATACCGACCTGAAGCTGGCCAAAAAGATCGTCAAGGGCATCGATGCCGAGCTAAGGGCCAATCCGGATTACGGCCATCACTTCCTGGATCCGCTGAAATTCCAAGGCGTACGGCGGATGGAAGAATTCAACATGGTCGTCGGCGTCAAATTCACGACCAAGCCCGGCGAGCAATGGACGATCAGACGGGATGCCTATCAGCGCATCCGAGACGAGTTCGAAAAGGCCGGCATCCACTTCGCCCAGCGCAACGTCAAGGTCGAGGTTATCGGTTCGGGCGAAATCACCGACGAGGTGAAGGAGCAGGCGACGGCGGCAGCCCAGGACGCCATCGAACAACAAGCCGGTGCGCCCGCAGCGGCCAACTGATCAGCGGTTTCCAGTAAGTCACCTCATTTCTTCTCACCGCCAACGTGATGGACAAACACAACCGCCCTGCGGATCGAGGAACTGAAGCGGCAATTCGCTCATAATCTACGCGTAGCTACTAGTTTTACAAATATACTCTCACACCATAGTCAGAAACGACTCCGTTGAAGTGAAAAAATTCTAGTGGACAAATCCGATCTCAAAATTATCATAAACCCTTTAAACGTATTTATTCTAAGAGAAAATCATGATGGCGAATCCATTTTTGTCGCAGAATCAGATTGAACTGTTAACTAATAAAGAAATTCCAGAGTCTGTTAAGAGAAAACTCGCAGCGGCGATGATTGATGGGATAAACTCTGAGAATGATCGAGCATTAGAAAGAGAAAAACTAAATCTCGCACGCAGCAAATTTCGATGGAATACTCCACTTGTCATTGCCATTACAGGGCTTATCACGCTGGCCGGAACTTATGTGGTCGATAGATTAACGTTGGTCGATCAGACCAAACGAGATTTGCAGACGTCCGCGGCGGCGGCTGAGCGCGAGGCCAGTGCTAAGGAACAGGAGTTTCAGTTCCAAATCGTTCGAGCAGAACTCGCCAACCCCGAAAAAGACAACAGCCAGAAGGCGGCAACCCTGCTGTTTTTGGCGCGGGCCGGTGTGTTAAGCAGCTTAAACTCCGAAGAGCTGAAAATAATGGCCCAAGAACAGCGAGAAAACTTGGAGGCTGAGATTATTCCGACACTGACGCCGCTTTCTGAAGCGGACGATACGTATAAAACGATCTGCGCGGGGAATGTATCGCTAGCACAATCTCCACTGTACCGGAGCTCGCACATAGAGTTTCCAGACCAAAAACTATGTCAAATTAGCATAAACGACAGACCAACATCCGGAACTCCTGATGACGAGATTGAATGCAATGGCTGGAGTGTCGAGTTTTACTATCCTCCATACATCGATTTGATAGGGCCGGGCGATTGCCGAGTCTCTGTCTTTCGCCAGTCGATCAGGTAACCGCTTAAGGTCAACGTTTTGGGAAGTAAGGTTCTGCTGCAAATGTGTTGCTTCTGCTCAAACTTGGGCTCGCAGAGAATGATTGCTGACCGCAAATGAACTTCGTGAAACGCACGCTGGCTGCATTGTTGTGGCTATATTTCTGTCTGCCGCCACTGGAGAGTAACGTTGCAACCGCGCAGGTGCTAGATGCCGCACGTGGGTTCGAGGATGGCTGTGAGCGGCCTGCCCCACCGCCAGACAGCCCGGTTGCCAAGTCAGAGCAGGGGCCGGTCGTGCTGGCACGATATTTCGGGGCAACCGATGCCTACGCACATGGGGCCATGGGTGACCCGCTGGAGGCCGAAGGGCTGCTCGTCCGGTATGACGATGGCGAGCGCGTGGTCTGCGATACCTTCCTGGCCGGAGCAAATCGGGTGTTCGAGGATTGGGGACCCCGTCTGGCAGATGTGGATGGGGACGGAGTCAACGAGGTGATCGCCGTGGCCGCCCACGCCCGGTTCGGCGCGCGGCTGGAAGTCTATGGCTATCCAGGGTTGGGGCAGGATTTCCAGCTCTTGGCTGAAACACCCTATATCGGTACGGGTTATCGCTGGCTGGCCCCGGTGGCCGCCGCCGATCTGGATGGCGATGGTGCGGTGGAGATTGCCTATATCGACCGGCCGCATCTGGCCAAGACGCTGCGCGTCTGGCGCTATACCCCGCAAGGGCTGGAACCGGTGGCCGACTTGCCCGGTCTGACCAACCACAGATTTGGATGGGAATTCATCGCCGGTGGCCTACGGACCTGTGATGGGGGCCCGGAACTGATCGTGGCAAGCGCCAATTGGCGGTATGTCATGGCTGTTCGGCTGGAAGGCAATACCCTAAGCGCGCGTGAGATCGCGCCTTATCGCGACCCTGAAAGCATCCACACCGCTCTGACGTGCATGCCTTAAGCCAAGGCAACCAGATAAAGCATCCCTTTCGAGCACGCTAATTCATTAGAATTTTCGCCAATAACACCGCTTATTGAGCGTCAATTTCGCGCAACTTTAAATTATTTTGTCCTGTAATTATTTATCAAAATCAAATTTCGTAAGTGTAATTCACTAAACCTCAACTATAGATTGTTTTTATGTGGGAGAAACCTAGTCACAGGAGTTCGACTGGGCGGTGCGACACATCATCTCACTTTCAGCAGCCGGTGCGCGAAGGCGGGCGGATACATTGAATGTTCCGATACAAAGCTCCCATCCGATAACAAGAAATAGATGAGACGGATTTGTAAATGGACGGCGTCCTGAAGCACGTAAAACTGTTTTTCGTCTACGTTCTCATTGGGTTTGGTGGATATGCTGCCTCCAACAGACTCTTGGAGATTGCGTTTCCGTCACCATCAAACAATGATGCCATTGCCCACGCCATCGAGAACAGCCAGTTTGGCGAAGTCTATGACGTTGTGAAGCAATATTCCCCCCAGGACTACGACATTTTCATTGACAAAATCACAGAGATCTCAAGAACGAGTCATTCAAAAGAAGACGCGTACCAACGTGGAATCGAAATATTCGTGGATTTCCACCGAAATAATGCTTCGAGCATCATGGCTGCGCCGGATGAATACGTCTCCGGCGTGATCGAATTACACACAATACTTTATGATGCCCTGCAAACAAAAAACCCGTTGCTTTGCTCGCGGGTCGCGATTGGCGGCATGCAGCTTGCCGATCGGGCCGAATTTACACACGTCACGGCAATCGCAGTTGATCTGGCGGCGGCAACGATGCGTGCGATTTACGAGGGCCGGGCGAACGGCCGGCCCCGCAAGGTGGCGACCGATGAAGATTGGGACCGCTTTGGCGCACATTGGTGGAATAACGGCGGGACAAAAAGAGATGCTGCGTCAATGGACCGCTTAAGCCCGAAGGACGCCAATCTTTGCCCCGCCCTGAATTCCATGATGAATGCCTCGCTTTCCATGCCGGGCAAATTAGGCGAGAGAATAAGGGCGTCCTGGGTTCAGGACATCGCCTCGCAATAACGCTCACGCTTTTGAATGTAACCTTTTGTAAATTAACCAATAAGTCGAATTGTCGCGCTCAACTACTTTGAGTAGAAATCGCCCCTATTGAAACAAGCGGGCGGCCCGTATGTTCGTTAATACTTGGCTCGATTGCCGCTGTGGAAACATTGGCAACGAGAGGCGGCGATGTGCTGGGCTTGCGATCTTGATCCAAGGAATGCCGGCAATGGCATCCATGATTTCATTACCCACACCGAGGTCGGCGACACGGACTCCCCGATATCGCTTGCCGTCTACAGCCCTTCCGATTACCGCAGCCCAGATCAGAACATCAACGGCCAACTGACCGGTTGGTATTGGGGCGGCGATCTTAAGCTCAGTTACAGTTTTCCAACCGTCAGCGTTTCAACCCGTTGGGATGGGCCGCTGAACATCGATCAGCAGGCCGGCCTGCGTCTTTGGCTGGATCAATATGCCTCGATTTCGGGCCTGGGTTTTGTTGAGGAGGGAACCTCCACGACGGCCGATATGCGGATGGGCACGAGCGACTTCTACGGTGCGCGCAACGGGTTTGCCTATTACCCGCAAAACACCGCCAATGCTGGCGACATCTATATCGGCAGCGGCTACCAGGATCCGGATGTGGGCGGTGAAGCCTGGTACGTACTGGGTCATGAAATCGGCCACGCCGTCGGTCTGAGCCACGGGCACCAGAATTTTAACGGTTTCGGCACGCTCGAGGCTGCCTGGGACACAGCCGAATTCTCCATCATGACCTACCGCTCATTCGTTGGCGACGGTCCATTCGGCTTTCGCGATAACGCGGCGGACGGGTACGCCCAATCGCTGATGATCTATGACATCGCGGCGGTCCAATTCGTCTATGGCGCGAATTTCGGGCACAACGCCGGCGACACGACCTATCGGTTCTCGACCCAGACAGGGCAGATGTTCATCGACGGAATCGATGCCGATGAGGGGTTTGGACGCGCGGGCGACAAGATTTTCCGCACCGTCTGGGACGGTGATGGGGAGGACACGTACGACTTCTCCAACTTCGACACAGATCTGTCCATCGATCTGCGTCCGGGGAGTTGGACCGATCTTGATGTCGGGGGAACCGCACACCGCGCCCAACTGGATGCGGACGTGGCCTATGCGCCGGGCATCGTCCAATGGGCACGCGGACACGTTTACAACGCCCTGCAATATCAAGGCGATGCCCGCTCGCTCATCGAAAACGCCATGGGCGGCGGTGGCGATGACGAACTGATCGGCAACGTAGCCAGCAACCGCCTGTCCGGTGGCGGCGGTGACGACACCCTGTTCGGGTCCGCCGGCGATGACATTCTGATCGGCGGAAGCGGCACCGACACGGCGATCTACAGTTTTGGTTTCGCCAACTACAGTTTTGGCACCATCGGGTCTTACCTGACTGTTCTGGGCGAGGGCCTTGACACCGTTTGGGACGATGTCGAGACCCTGTTGTTCGACGGTGCCGGCTATAGCTTTGATTATCTCTACGGGCTGTTTGACGACTCGCCACAGCCTCAGCCGAACGGGATCGAGGTTTCCCTGATCGATGCCGACAGCGATCGTGAACTGGCGATGCTGACGGATGGCGGTTCCATCGAGCTGGCATCCCTGGCCGGGAAGAACCTGACCTTGGCGGTCGGCCCCGATGACCTGGACGTGGATGGGGGAGTTGGCAGCGTCCGGCTGACCCTGACGGTCGATGGCGAGAGTTTTACCCGGACCGAGAGCGCGGCCCCCTATGCCCTGTTTGGCGATCGGAACGGCAATTTCTTCGGCGGTGGACTTAGTGCCGATGCCCCCGGCGATTACCAGCTGACGCTGGAGGTTTTTTCCGGTGCGGGAGGTTCCGGCACCAAGATGGCCACCCGGATGCTAAGTTTTTCCGTAACGGCGGATACGGTGCCAGAACCGCAACCAGAACCGCAACCGGATCCCCAACCGGAACCCGAGCCAGACCCGGAACCAACACCTGAACCGCAACCGGATCCCCAGCCTGCTCCCGACGGGGTCAAAGTGGCGTTGATCGACACCGACAGCGACCAGGAGCTGGCGAAGCTGTCGGACGGCGGTACGGTCGCGTTGGCCGCCCTGACCGGCAGGTCGCTGACCTTGGCCGTTGGCCCGGAAGATCTGGATGTGGATGGAGGAATTGGCAGCGTCCGGCTAACCTTGACGGTTGGTGATCAGAGTTTCACACGCACCGAGAGCGCGGCCCCCTACGCCCTGTTTGGCGATCGCAATGGCGATTTCTTTGGTGGCGGCTTCAGCGCGGACACTCCCGGCGATCATACTATCACCCTGGAGATTTTTTCCGGAGGCGGCGGATCAGGAACCAAGATCGCCACCAAGGCGCTGAGCTTTTCGGTGGTCGGAGAAACCAGTCCAGAACCGGATCCGCAGCCCGATCCCGTACCCGATCCCCTACCGGACCCCTTGCCCGACCCGGAGCCCCTGCCGGAGCCCCTGCCTGATCCCATCCCCGATCCGGATCCGAACTTCGTCTATGGCACGAACGGCAACGAGTGGTTGAAAGGCGGTGGCGGTGATGACGCGCTCAACGCGCTCGGCGGAAACGACGTCGTGCGCGGCTATGGCGGCAACGACACGCTGGTGGGCGGCGACGGCGATGATGTCCTGCGCGGCGAAGCCGGCGACGACATTCTGACCGGCGGCGACGGCACCGACATCTTCCGCATTCGGTCCGGCAAATGGAACCAGGGGAGAGATTACATCACTGACTTCGACGTGACCGAGGACAAGTTCGTCTTCAACGCCCGGGACATGTTGAAAGCCGACCCCACCTTGGCCGGCGAAGATGGTGTGCTGACGCTATCGGATCTGGACGCGAGCGATGATTATCGATTGGCCTTCGATCCATCCTTCAATCTTGTCGTCGACCACGCCACCGGCATCGTGCATCTGGTGGGCGTTACATTCAGCCAGGACAGGGACAGCTTCGCAGAGTTGGGTGGGTTCATGGAGATTGCTTGACGGACGAGTTGCCTGCGGCAAAGATTGGAAAGATAGAAGGCCTGTTCAAACGGTCGCCGAAATGGAGATCAAAGAGTCCCGAAACTGAAATAAACTTGGTCAATTCTAACGGCTGCTATCGATTTTCTACCCTAATGTTGGTGGTCATTACATCAGCAAAGTACAATTCTAAACTCTTGTTTTATAACATAAAATTTTGTCAACAGAGGTGATAGTCCGATGGTTGATTTTCGTGTTCCCGAGAATTTCGATCCCGACAGGTTTCCCGGATTTATGAACCCGGAACTGATGATCATTGGCGACAGTCTGGCCAATGGTGTCCAGTCCATGACGATCGATGACCGGAGAGCCCGCAAGGGGCCAGCATGTGTCGTCGCACGCGGGTTGGGGGTGCGAGACTTTCGCCATGCCGCCTATCCTCGCGTGCTGCTGGTTGACGTCGAGGATGTGTTGGATCGCCTGACACTGGTCGGGTTGAGCACATCGGTGCTCGAGGCGCTTCGCAAAACCAAGCGGAATGCCGAGTACTGGCTGGACCGCCTGGAAGAACAGGGCGAGGGAGACCGGTTCTGGGATGGTTTGGGGTTAGGCGGCGCCGTCAGCGATGATCTGATCAACAAGACCTATGGCGATTGGCGTGCCGATATCGCCGCCCTGGAAGAAACCGTCCGCCGAAAGCCCGTTAAAGATTGGGATTTGGATTTCCAAGACTACCAGCGAAGGGTTCTGGGCCATCCCAGCATCAGCGACTGGTATCGGGAAAAAATTCAGCGGATGTCCCCTAGCGATCATCAGTTATCGGTACTTCGCATCCTGCACTATGCCATTAACGCCTGCTTCCTGATCAATCCGGACAACTTGCGTGGGTTCGATCGTATGCGCTTTATCGACATGGTCGCGCTTCGACAACCCAGACGGTTGATCGTCTTGAACGGACCAAACCATGGCTTGTTCGAATACACGCTCCGCGGTCGTCCGGACAAAGGGAAGGCGGGTATCGAGGACTATGTCGAAAACCCAACGCAACTGGATGCGCTGCTCGATCATTTGGCCGCGCTGCCGGATGCTGTCGAGAAAATCGTGCTTGGAACGATGCCCCTGCCGTCGCAGACACCGAACCTCATGCCGCCGGTCAGCGAAGATGATTTTTCGCTGCCAAGGCGGGAACCGGGTGTGCACTACTATGACAAATACCGGCCATATCTGTTTGTCTCCAAGGAAGGCCTGACGTGGCGGTCGGGCCAGGAAATCGAGTCCTACGATAACCAGGTAAGAGGACTTTGCGATGAGATCGTGCAAAAGGCCGCTGCTCACGGCGGGCGGATAACGCCCTTTCCACTGCACGAGATCGCCGACAACTTCGATGCAAAACACCACCCGGACCGAACGCTGAAAGTTCGAAGACCCCATGCATACCGGAACCGAGATGTTGACTACACAAACCTTTCGCTGAGCGCCAGGCGCTCGGAGAAAAATCCGTTTCGACTGGCTCTGCAAGGAGGGCTGGCGACCCTGGACAATCACCACCCCTCGACCGTCGGATACCAACAGTTCGGCAACGAGATCTTGAACGTGCTGGGAGAGGGGCAACGCGTTCCGCTCGATAACCGGGACGATCAGCTGCTTAACGACCCGCCGCCCGGCTATTTTCGTCTGCTGCGGATCTGGCGGCGGGTGGGCCCGATTTTGCTGGAGACGGATGCGATCGCAACCCTGCGGGACCAGCATTCACCGGAGACCGCCATTCCGGATAGGCTGGATGATCAACGCATCGATGCGATTGTCGATGAACTGGTTGAAGACGAAGGGTTTGAGAACCGGTTTGCGTTGCGGGCGGTGGTCGTCTTGTTGGCCATCTTCACCGATTTGGTCGACTGACAGAGGGGGAGTCCGGGGGCCTTAAGATTTTCTGGGAGGCCCCATCACAGCTGCCCGCTCCTTACGCCACGTCAATCTCGATGTAGTTTGCAAGTTCGACAAAGCTGTCGGTTTCTTGGCCGTAGGCGATCCCGTTCAACTCAACGGTGCCGGTTTGATGGCCTATCAACAGGTCACCATCTGCCGAGGCCGCCAAGGTGAAATCGCCATCCGCGTCCAAATCATCGAGATCGAGCACATTGGGATCACCGGCGGCGCCGTCGAGACCAGCGTTCTTTTTGAGCATGTCGGACCCGGCAAAGACCAGCTTGTCTGCACCCAGTTCGAAGTCGGTGACGACATCATCGCCCTGGTCCCATTTGCCCGACCTAATGCGAAAGATGTCAGCCCCGTCGCCACCGGTCATCTCTTCGCTGCCTTGCTCGCCCCGCAACGTATCGTCGCCGGTGCCGCCAATGAGTGTGTCATCGCCTGCATAACCGCGTAAGACGTCGTCCCCAGCGGCGGCGTCGATCTTATCGGCTTTGCCGGTCCCCTTCATCCACTCGCCCCATGGATTCCCGGCAATGGTCGTGGGAGTTTCAGGTGCAGGCGGAACATCCGTCGTCCCAGCAGGAATGGAGGCGCCGTCGATCGTCGCAAAAGAAAGCAGGTCTGCGAAACTATCGGTCTCGCCACCATAGCCGATGCCGGTCAACTCGATTGAGCCGGATGGGTGGACAATCAACAAATTGCCGTTGGCCGACGCCTCGAGGGTCCAATCGGCAGAGGCATCAAAGTCGCTTGCCTCGATCGTCAGAAAGTCGCCCGACAGGCTGGCCAGATGGGGCGAAGCCTTGAGAATATCGGCGGATTTCAGGTCAACCGTATCGAGATCGGCTTGAAAATCGGTGATGACATCGTTGCCCTCGCCCCATTTGCCGGCGCGAATGGCAAAGGTATCCGCGCCAAGCCCGCCGGTCAGCACATCGTCGCCGGCCTCACCCCGCAGGGTATCGTCCCCCGCCCCGCCGTTCAGGGAGTCTGCCCCGTCATAGCCTCGAACGACATCATTGCCGCCAAGAGCATCGAGGGAGTCTGCCTCGGCCGTCCCTTTGAGCCACTCACCCCACGGGTTGCCGGTGATGACCGGGGGATCATCAGGTGCCTGGACCGTGCCAACGGGAATGAAAGTCCCTTCGATGGTGAAGACATCGGCCAGGTCGGTAAACCTGTCCCATGTTTCATCAAGAGCGATCCCATCCAGTTCGACCGAACCGCTTTCGTGGAGGATCTTGACGTCACCATCGGCTGAGGCCGTGATGGCCCAGTCGGCAGAGTCGTCCAAATCGCTGAGCTCCAGCAGCTCCGGATCGCCACTCAAACCCATGATTTCCGGCTCTTCCCGAAGAATATCCTCGAGCCAGAAATAGAGCTGGTCAGTACCGCGCTCGAAGTCGGAGATAACGTCATCGCCTTCAAGCCACTTGCCGGCACGAATTGAGAACTGATCAGCGCCTTCGCCGCCGATCAGGACGTCATTGTCGCGCTCGCCGCTAAGCCAGTCATTCCCGGCCCCGCCATACAGCGTATCGTCGCCCCATTCGGCATCGACGTAATCGTCACCGCCCTTGGCATCAATGCGTTCTGAGAGATGGCTGCCATAGATCTGGTCGGCGCCTTCGGTACCGGATCTTTCGATCCAGTCGCGCTCGGCAATCGATGCAATGTGGGAGAACGAGTAGGAGACACCCGCGAAAACGAGCGTTTCGATGCCCCAATAGACGGTGTCGGTGTAATCCCCCTGGATGGTCAAACGATAGCCATTGATCGTGAAATCCAGGCTGTCGAATTCCTCTTCAAACATCGCGACATCATTGCCGCCCCGATCGGAGAATCTGTCATTGCCGACGCCGCCAATGAGCAAATCGTCCCCGAAACCGGCGATCAAGTTGTCATCGCCTGAATTGCCGATCAGCGTGTCATCGCCATCATCGCCATAGAGCGTGTCATCACCGATGCCGCCCAGCAATTCGTCCTGGCCTTCCTCGCCATGCAGCCTGTCATTCCCGCCGAGCCCCTGGACCACGTCGTCCTGCATGGTGCCGTAGAGCGTGTCGTTTCCAGCGGTACCGTTAATCTCTGCCATGACCATCCCTGCGGTAGGATTAGAAGGAGGCAGGAAACTACTTATTGGAGATTCAACTATCAATAGTATTTGTTGGTAAATTTACTAATCTTTTCCATATTAATTCACATTAATCTTAAATTTTTGAATTAACCTTAAATAACATTCAATCCTATATAACGCCTTGCTCTGAAATTTGAAATATAGCGGCACAAAATAGTAAATTCAGATGCTGCGCAGCAGGGGCCCCTTCGTTTCGTAAGGTCTCTTGATCTTTATGATCGCTGACCTCGATTGTAGATTGTATTCCTTGTCATGACTGAGTCGTATGGTCGGTAAATTCCAATCGCTGCTCGCCATAAGGTTGTGCGCCTTGTTAAACGTTGACCGCTAGGCTGAATCCCTAGCCCACGCCCATTCCCTCACGACATCACTGGAAGCATCGATGGCAGTCCGAGCCAAATTCCTTGCCCAAGCTTGTATGGCGGCAGCGCTGTGCTCGATCCTCTCGGCTTGTCAGACTATGGGCGACCATTCGGAAGCCCGCCTTGCGTCCGAAGCGCAGCAATTGCGGGAAACAGGAGTTATTCGGAATTTGGAAGCCGGGCTGCCGCTGGATGTGGAGAAGTTCGCCTCGCATGCCGGGAAAACTGGAAACATGTTCAAAGAGTTCCAAAAAAACTGGACCGGTGAATTCTGCAACAATGTCGACAGACAGATTATCTTTGTAATTGATGAAGAACAGAACCACGATATTGAGCAATACTGCTCCTTCAACGGCTTCGAGAGTTTTGTAGCTATTACGAATATGAAAATCGAAAGGAAAAAGATAAGAAATTTTCGCGACATTGACCGGTTTACATTCTCAGGCATCCGGCATGCGTCGCCAGAACATCAAATGTTATTTGGAAACAGCTTGAGGAAATCAGTAGCCGATTTGCAAATGCTGTATTCGCCCGAGATTGTGTCAAACGTTACAAACTTTCAGTTTGAAATTTGGGGTAGGGGCGCTGGCTTTGTGAGTGCGTTTGACGCCGAGATAAAAGAGCAAACGTCGGTTCACACTTTGCCAGTCACCTGTAACCAGATCGTCGGTTCCATCAGCAGCTCGGGCCAAAGGGTTCTGAACAGTTTTTCCCAAACGCATTTTTCGGCGATGGCCTGTTCGGTCAGGGACGATCCTGCCATGCCAACGGCAACCCTGGAAGAAAGCTGGGATTTGTTGGAACGCGTCAGGTTGGGCGGGAAAGACTATTCTGAACGCGTGATTGCCATCATCGTTCCGGTCATAACCGCTGCCAGCCGTTCCCCCGTCTCACCCAGCGCATAGGCCTTCGCTTCGGCCACGGTGATCGTCCGGCCGGGTTTGATCACCCGGCCCTCAAACTGGAACTTCTCCCCAATTGCCGGAGCGAGCAGGTTGGTCTTGAACTCAACCGACAGCACATCGGCATCGGCGGGCATCAGGGTGAATGCGGCATAGCCACAAGCGTTATCCAGTCGGGCAGTAACGATGCTGGCCTAGAGGAAGTCATATTTTGATGGGTCCCGGCATCATGCCATCATAGGAAGTGTGCAGCCCGATCTCATCCAGAGCCAAACGCTCGATACTCGTGTTTCAGGCGCACGTTTTCAGCGAGCGCGGCCGACAGATACATGCGGCATGTTGGACCGCCAGGCATTGGACTGTTTACAGCGTTTGCACACCCGTTCGCCGGCCCAATCACTATGGAATTGGACTTGGCATCTAAGACATGCGCGGGTTTTTGACGCGTCAGGGCTTGTTTTGTCTCGATGAAGTTCAGGCCGTTTCTGGGCATCCTGCCGATTTGGGATTGTGTCTGCTGAAGCCTTTGATTGTGCGCTCATCGGACTGAAACACACGCGTCACGTCTCTTTCTTAGAGGTGGATTGCACTCCCAGTCGTTGCCTGAGTAGTCAATGTGAGCGCCGACGGGCAATTCAAGCGGCTTACACCCACCTAATTCGGCGCGAAAACCCCTGTCACAACGCCAGCCCGAACCCGACGAACGCTCAACGAAGTAGGCATTTTCGGGGACAACGACTTCATTACAGGCCTCGCCGACCTGGCGATACCCACGCTCACAGGACCAGCCCCTGCCTAACCTGAGTTCGGTCAGAAATCCATTCTCCGGAACAACAATCGCATCGCATGATTGATCGCCTTTTCGATATCCGCGGTTGCAGTTCCAATTGTCCCCCGACTCACTAAGATAGCCGTTTTCCGGAACAACGATCCGATCACATCTGACGCCATCTACCTCTTTGAATCCACGCTCGCATTCCCAACTGCGACCCGATGGCTCGAGAAAAGCGTTCGTCGGCACAACTACGCCAACGCATTCTTCCTCGTTCACGGTAAAGCCATAATCACATTCCCAGCCGGTGCCCCATGTTCGCCCAGTCGGGTAGGCGTTATCTGGAACCTCAATTGCCGTGCACGCGCCATCTGTTTCCCGGAAGCCCAAAAGACACTCCCAGCCACTGCCGTAGGGATTAGCACGAGCATTTTCCGGAATGGCGAGTTGAGAGGACTGTGCCGCCGAATCCACAGCCGCAAAAGTAATGCCGACCAAAATCATCAACACTGTTGTGACCGACCGTGTAAGCCATCGCGCATTTGAAATGGGACATTCCTTTAGGTTTCGGAGCCTTGGGGCTCAGTTGGCGTGTAAGATAGAAAGACACCAACCGGCATCTCTCGAAACAACTCTAAAACCGCGCCTGCCAGATCTCGAAACAGTTGCACACTCCTTAAAATAAAATCCAAAACCAGATTATGAAAATACGAGTAAATTGAATACTATTTTTTGCAAAATATCTCGAAAATCGGGCCCCGGTAATTCAACCACGCCAAATAACAACTTCTTTTCTTGGTTTGATCTAGTAGAAACACATAAAATCACCGAAAAATGATTTGGTCACTCTCGCTGATCATTCGTTCTTTTGTGGTGTGGTGATCGACGCCGCACCAAGTGCGGCGTCGTTACCAGTCAGCTTACGATCGAGAGATTCTCGGCGGAAGACTTGCCTCTTTCGCCGCGCTGAAGCTCGTATGAGACTTTCTGCCCTTCATGAAGCCCCTTCAATCCTGCCCGTTCGACGGCCGATATGTGCACGAACGCATCGGAAGATCCGTCCTCCGGCTCAATGAAGCCGAAGCCTTTCGTCGGATTAAACCACTTAACAGTACCAATACTCATGTTTGAGTCCTCTACTGGGTAAATCTGCAAACCAAGCCGCTTGCTTGGTGTGCTGCTTGTTCGTTCACGTTGTTAGTGGATCGCTAGTGTATTCGGTGAACCGAGCATCTAAGCAGCACATAACACTTGTAAACTTCGCATCTAGAAAAATGGCTACGAATAAAAAAAATTCAATGAAAAATTGCAGCCAGCGGACACAATAACCAACTATTTGCGAATAAAAATTCATCATATTTTTTGTTTTCTGCTAAACCCGCTGATCTCTACGAGACGTTGGCTAAAAAATTCCGATAGCAATGTCGATCAACGATCAAGTACTCTTAAGTAATTCTGGCCACAGATTTTGCCGGATCTGGAGGCAGCGGAACCATCGGAGAAAGTGAACTGGCCAGCAACCGAGTAGACGTATCTCCTCGGTCGCCGCCCGATCAAACAGATATCATCGTTCCTGTCATAACCGCGACTAGCGTCTCCTTCCCCTCCCCCAACGCATAGGCCTTCGCTTCGGCCACGGTGATCGTTCGGCCGGGTTTGATAACCCGGCCCTCAAACTGGAACTTCTCCCCAATTGCCGGAGCGAGCAGGTTGGTTTTGAACTCAACCGACAGCACATCGGCATCGGCGGGCATCAGGGTGAAGGCGGCGTAGCCACAAGCGTTATCCAGTCCGGCGGTAACGATGCCTGCATGCAGGAAGCCGTTTTGCTGGGTCAGAGCCTCGTCATAGGGCATGGACAGGTCGACCTCGCCGGGAGCCAGGCGATCGATGCGCATGTTAAGGGTGCGGGTGATAGGCTGGCGGGCAAAGCTTTCGCGCACCCGGGCCTGGTAGGTCTCGTCCTTCGGGGTGAAGGGCGGGGGTTTGGTCGACATGGGCAAAATCCGGTGCGGTAGCGGGCTTGGCACTTGCCATCGTTGGCGAAGGCCCTGGACCTATCACAGGACGGCCCCGCGATTCTCCGCAAATGTGACTTGGCAAGCGAATTGCTTGCTCTCATTTGCCGCATCAGCCTGCTATAGTCGGCTGGCTCATTTACATTGTTTTGGTTGGCCGGACGCTTTGCCGGTGCCGGCGTGGAGTTTTTTGGATGACCGAACCGGCGGCGGGGCTTGCAGGCTCTCAACATGAGGGTGTGGGGGCCCCAGCCCTAGACGGAACTGAGGCGGCGGCGGGTGGACCGCTCGGGCGGCTGCTGGACCGTGTGGCGCTGCGGGTGCGACCGGCCGCAGCAACCATCGAGGCAACCTCACACTGCCAGTTGCGCTGCCCGAGCTGCCCCACAGCGGCGCGGGAGACGGACAAGATACTAGGGCGCGGTTATCTGAAGCCCGAGATGCTCGCCCGCATCCTTGACGGTGCCCCTGGCTTGCGCAGCATCGAGCTGTCCAATTGGGGCGAGGCAATGCTGAATCCCAAACTGGTGGATGTTCTCAAACTGGCCCAGGAGCGCGGCGTCGGCGTTACCCTGCGTAATGGGGTGAATCTGAATACCGTGCGCGAGGAGGTGCTCGAGGCGCTGGTCACCACGCGGGTGCGGGAGGTGACCTGTTCGATCGACGGGGCCAGCCAGGAAAGCTATGCCCAATACCGGCGTGGCGGGGAATTCGATCAAGTCATCGCGAATATCAAAAAGATCAACGCGTTCAAGGCCAAGCACAAATCCAGCCTGCCGCTGCTGCGTTGGCAGTTCGTGGTGTTCGGGCATAACCAGCATGAGGTCGAGCAGGCCCGTCAAATGGCTGAGGAGCTGGGCATGGCCATCACGTTCAAATTGTCCTGGGACCCGGATTTCTCGCCGGTTACCGACCGTGACCTGGTGCGCAGCCTAACGGGGGCGGCCGACCGTAAGGAGGCGCGGGAGGACAAGAGCGTACGGTCCTTCTGCCGCGCCTGCACGCAGCTTTGGCGCAAGCCTGCCGTCAACTGGGACGGGACCATCGTGGGCTGTGCCATCAATTATTGGGGCCGGTTCGGGCAAGTCAGCGAGACGGAAGGTTTCGGCGAGGCCATCAATTCGGAAAAGCTGCGCTATGCAAGGCGCATGCTGATGGGGCGGGCGGAACCTCGGCTGGATATCCCTTGCACGAGCTGCGATTTCTACAAGTACCGCCAGGAGAACGGCTACTGGATCCGACGTCGGGACATTTTGCTGTGGGGACCGCTGCGCGATGTGCTGCACCGGTTTGGGCTAACCCAGGCGCTGCGGCAACTGGTGGTGTTCCGCATGCCGTTTCTGATGAAGATACCGGTCATCAAGAAGGCTTTGCTCGGGGGAATCTGAGCTGCGGCCGGAAGGCGGCCAGAGCGAGCAACACCCAGCCGAAGATGCCCTTTGAATGGGCGGACAAGTTCGGCCGGTATTGGAAGCTCAGCAGTTCGGCGATATGGGTCGGACCCGGCGGGGGCTTGACGACGATCTGCCAAGGCAAGCCGTCGAAGATCATCTGATAGTAGAGATAGTAGATCTGCGGCGAGAGCCAGACGGAGAGGTAGAACAGCGCCGCCGCAACGGCCAGGCGCCAAGCCATCGGACGGTTGTTTGTCGCGCGCCAGGTTAGGGCGAGGATGGCGATGGCCAGCGCCAGCGAGAGAAGCAGCAGGCCGATGCGGCCACCCATCGACAGGGTAAAAAAGGAATCGCCCTCATACATGCCTTAAGCCTAGAGGCTGGGGCATGAGAGGGCGAATGCTGGGATGGGGGGTCTTTTAGAGCCCCCTGCCCTTACTCTTCGGTGTCGCCGTCTTCGTCGTCCTTGTCGGCGGTGGGGCCGCTGTCTTGGCCCTTGGCTTCGGTATCACGGTCGACCAGCTCGATGATGGCCATGGGAGCCATGTCACCGCGGCGAAAACCGGCATGCAACACGCGGGTGTAGCCGCCCGGACGGTCGGCGTAGCGCGGGCCCAGCGTGTCGAACAGCTTGGTCACCATCCCCTCGTCCCGCAGGCGGGAAAGGGCCAGGCGCCGGTTGGCCAAGCCACCCTTCTTGCCCAGGGTGATCAGCTTGTCGGTAATGGGCCGCAGCTCTTTGGCCTTGGGCAGGGTGGTCTTGATCTGCTCATGCTTGATCAAGGCGGCCGCCATGTTGGCGAACATGGCCTTGCGGTGGCTGGAGGTGCGGTTGAGTTTCCGCCCGCTCATGCGATGGCGCATTGGTCTGGTCCCTTTCCTTTCGGCCGGAGCCGGCGGCTCCGTAGCCTCGCGCGCGAGGCCGATGGTTTGTCATCCGGGCCCTGGGGCGTGTTTGTAACCACGCCCGGTACCCGTGATGTCGGGGCCCCTTGCCCCTGAATGCGTACGCGCGACCCGTTGTTAGAACGGCTCTTCCAGCTTTTTGGCCATTTCCTCGATATTCTCGGGGGGCCAGCTGGCGATATCCATGCCCAAATGCAGGCCCATCTGAGCCAGCACTTCCTTGATTTCGTTCAGCGATTTGCGGCCGAAGTTCGGCGTGCGCAACATTTCCGCTTCGGTCTTCTGCACCAAATCGCCGATATAAACGATGTTGTCGTTCTTCAGGCAGTTGGCCGAACGGACGGACAGTTCCAGTTCGTCCACCTTTCGCAGCAGGTTGCGGTTGAACGGCACATCGTCGGCGTCTTCGTCGCGGCGCTCCTGCTGGGGCTCTTCGAAGTTGACGAAGAGGCGAAGCTGTTCCTGCAGGACCCGGGCGGCCAGGGCCACGGCATCCTCAGGCGTGACGGCGCCGTTGGTTTCGACCGCCAGCGACAGTTTGTCATAGTCGGTCACCTGGCCGACGCGGGTGTTGTCGACCTTGTAGGAGACGCGGCGGACGGGCGAGTAAAGCGCATCGACCGGGATCAGACCGATGGGTGCATCTTCCGGCCGGTTCTGGGCGGCGGAGACGTAGCCTTTGCCGGTCTCGACCGTCATTTCCATGTTCAAGCGCGCGCCTTCGGCCAAGGTGCAGATCACCAGGTCCGGGTCCATGATCTCGACATCGGCGCCGGCCATGATCTGGCCCGCCGTGACGGGGCCCGGCCCTTCGGCGTGCAGACGCAGACGCTTGGGGCCTTCGGCATGCATGCGCAGACCCATGGACTTGACGTTCAGCACGATGTCGGTGACGTCTTCGCGCACACCGGGGATGGAGGAGAATTCGTGTAGGACACCGTCGATCTGAATCGAGGTGACGGCCGCCCCCTGCAGGGAGGAAAGCAGCACGCGGCGCAATGCGTTGCCGAGGGTCAGACCGAAGCCGCGTTCGAGCGGTTCGGCGACGATCGTGGCCTTGCGGTTGCCGTCACTGCCGGGCTGGATATCCAGCGCCTCGGGCTTGATGAGAGCTTGCCAGTTTTGCTGAAGCATGGAGTTGGTTCCTTCTCGCCGAATGCCCGCCCCTTTAGGCGGACAACGACCCGCGTCTCCGAAGAGAGCGGGTCACCAGAAACCTGCCGTCTATTCTGTGCGCGGCTGGCGAGGCCGGTTTTCCCGGCGGCAGGTTCCGCTTAGTACTCTGTCGCTTAGACGCGCCGCTTCTTGCGCGGGCGCACGCCATTGTGCGGGACGGGAGTGACGTCCTGAATGGCGGTGATCTGAAATCCGACGGCCTGCAAAGCGCGCAGCGCCGATTCGCGGCCCGAACCGGGGCCTTTGACCGTGACCGACAGCACTTTCATGCCGTGTTCCTGGGCCTTCTTGCCAGCATCTTCCGCTGCCATCTGGGCGGCGAACGGCGTGGATTTCCGGCTGCCTTTGAAGCCCATGGCCCCGGCCGACGACCAGGCAATCGCGTTGCCCTGGGCATCGGCGATGGTGATCATGGTGTTGTTGAAGGTCGCGTTGACGTGTGCCACGCCAGACGTGATGTTCTTTCGCTCGCGCCGTTTGACGCGCCCCTGGGCCGGTTTTGCCATTGGCCTTGTGTCTCCAGTTCGCCGGACGTGCGGCTGCTATTTCTTCTTGCCGGCGATCGGCTTGGCCGGGCCCTTGCGGGTCCGGGCATTGGTGTGAGTGCGCTGACCGCGGACGGGCAGACCGCGACGATGGCGCAGGCCGCGATAGCAAGCCATATCCATCAGACGCTTGATGTTCATCGCGTTTTCGCGCCGCAGCTCGCCCTCAACCATGGGGCCGGCGTCGATGGCATCGCGGATGCGCGACAGCTCATCCTCGGTGAGGTCGGCGACCCGCCGTTCGGCCGGAATGCTGAGCTTTTCACACAGTTCGGCCGACGTGCTGCGGCCAATGCCGTGAATGGATGTCAGCGCGATAACGACCCGCTTGTTGGTCGGGATATTGATGCCGGCAATACGTGCCACGGTCTTTCTCCGAAAATAAGATCCCGATCCAGCGGATCAAGGCCCTCGACCCGGCGCCTGTGCCGGCCGCGTTGGCCGCTGGATTTCAGGAAATATAAACTGTTATCGAACGGTCCCCCGGACGAAGCGCGGGGAGTATAGGCCCAGGCCCCTCCAAGTCAAGCAGCAAGCACCGCCTCAATCGAGGCAGTTACGCTGTCCATATCATCCATGCCGTTGACGGACTTCAGAACGCCCCGGTCGCGGTAGTAGGGCAGCAACGGAGCGGTCTGCCCACGGTAGACGGACAGGCGATTCTGCAGGACTTCGGCATTATCATCGGTACGAACCGAACCGCCCGATTCCTGTGCACGGGTACGGATGCGGTCGATCAGCGCTTGTTCATCGACCTGCATTTCGATGACGAGGTCGAGCCGTTTGCCCTTTTCCGCAAGCATCGTGTCCAAGCCTTCGGCCTGAACCAACGTGCGCGGGAACCCATCAAGGATGAACCCGCCAGCACAGTCAGGTTGATCGATACGGTCCGAGATCATGGCGAGCATGATATCGTCCGACACCAGCTCGCCAGCATCCAGCACTTTCTTGACCTTCTGACCCAAGTCAGATCCGCTGGCAACGGCGGCGCGCAACATGTCACCGGTGGAAAGTTGTGGATAGCCGTGTTTGGACTGAATGCGTTTGGCCTGGGTGCCCTTACCGGCGCCCGGCGGCCCAAGAAGGATGATGTTCATCCGCGACGCCCCCTCAGCTTCGCCTTCTTGACGAGGCCCTCATATTGCTGAGCCAACAAATGGGAATGGATCTGCGCCACCGTGTCCATCGTGACCGTGACGACGATCAACAAGCTGGTGCCGCCGAAATAGAAGGGCACCGAGTATTGAGAAATCAGGATCTCCGGCAGGATACAGACGGCCGAAAGATAGGCGGCGCCGCAGACGGTCAGGCGGGTCAGCAGATAGTCGAGATATTCCGCTGTACGCTTGCCGGGACGGATGCCTGGGATGAAGCCGCCATACTTCTTCAGGTTATCGGCCGTTTCCTCCGGATTGAAGACGATGGCCGTGTAGAAGAAGCAGAAGAACACGATCAGGGCGATGAACAGCAGGATATAGAGCGGCTGTCCGTGTGCCAGCATCCCCGCGATAGGCGCCAGCCAGTCCGGCCCGGTGCCGCCGGAAAAGCCGATCAGCGTCGTCGGCAGCAGCAGCAATGAAGAGGCGAAGATCGGCGGAATAACGCCGGCCGTGTTCAGTTTGAGCGGCAAGTGCGAGGATTCCCCGCCGAACATGCGGTTGCCCACCTGTCGCTTGGGATACTGGATGATCACCCGGCGCTGGGCGCGCTCCATGAAGACGATGAAGGTGATCACGCCGACGGCCATGATCAGCAGGAAGATGATGAACAGGGCCGACAGGGCACCGGTCCGGCCCAGCTCCAACGTTCCGGCCAGGGCGCGCGGCAGTTCGGCGACGATGCCGGCAAAGATGATCAGCGAAATACCGTTGCCGACACCGCGGGCGGTAATCTGCTCACCCAGCCACATGAGGAACATGGTGCCGCCGACGATCGTGATGACGGTCGTCAGCCGGAAATACCAGCCCGGATCGATCACGGCCGAACCGCTGGGACCGGCAAGCCCCTCAAGACCAACTGCCAGTCCGTAGGCCTGGACGGAGGCCAAGGCGACGGTGCCATAGCGGGTGTATTGGTTGATCTTCTTGCGGCCGGATTCGCCCTCTTTCTTCAGCTGTTCGATGGTCGGCGAGATCGCCGTCATCAGCTGCATGATGATCGAGGCCGAGATGTAGGGCATGATGTTCAGGGCAAAGATCGTCATGCGCCCCAAGGCGCCGCCCGAGAACATGTTGAAGATGCCCAGCAACCCGCCGGCATTCTGGCTGAAGATCTGATCCAGCGCGGTGGGATCGATGCCTGGGATGGGGATGTAGGTGCCGAAGCGATAAACGATCAGCGCCCCTAGGGTGAACCAGATACGGCTCTTCAGCTCCGTCGCCTTGGCGAAGGCGCCAAAGTTGAGATTGGCGGCTAGCTGTTCAGCAGCAGATGCCATCGGTCACCCTAGTTGCTTGATACCCGTCGGAATGCCTTAGGAGTCGGCGGCCGGCTCGTCGACCTTCGCAGGCCCCGTCAGAACCACTTTGCCACCAGCTTTTTCGACCATCGCAATCGCTGCCGCAGACGCACCAGCCACTTCGATCGTCACCGCAGAGGTAAGCTCGCCTTTGGCCAAAAGCCGCACACCATCGCGTGAACGACGGATCAAACCGGCCTTCGCCAGTGCCGCCGCATCGATGGTCTCGCCCTTTTCGAACTTGCCGGCATCGATGGCCTTTTGCAGCAAGCCACCATTGACCACCACATACCGTTTGGCAAAGCGCTTGTTGTTGAAACCGCGCTTGGGCAAACGGCGGTAGAGCGGCATCTGGCCACCCTCGAAGCCCTTGATGGCAACGCCGCTGCGGCTCTTCTGGCCTTTGACACCGCGCGCGGCAGTCTTGCCCTTGCCCGAGCCTGGGCCTCGGCCGACCCGCGTGCGGGTTTTGCGCGCCCCGGGATTGTCCCGCAATTCGTTCAGTTTCATCGTCTGCGTCCCTAGGCTTCGGCTTCCACCTTAACGAGGTGGCGAACCTTGCGGATCATGCCGCGCACGGCCGGCGTATCTTCCAGCGTGCTGCGGCGATTCATCTTGTTCAGACCCAGTCCGATCAGCGTCTGACGCTGATCGGCGGGGCGACCGATGGGGCTGCCCGTCTGGACGACCGTCACGGTCGGCCCATCATTGGTCTTTTTCTTTGCCTTGGCCATGGTTCAATTTCCTAGCTGGCGCGTCTTTAGCTGGCCGGAGCGGCGGATTCACCGGCGTTGTATTCACGCCGGCTGACCAGATCCGCGACCCGCTTGCCGCGACGCGACGCGACGTTGCGCGGCCCTTCGACCGACTTCAGCGCATCGAAGGTCGCCTTGATCATGTTATGCGGGTTGGAGGTGCCGATCGACTTGGCAACCACGTCGTGAACGCCCAGCGCTTCGAACACCGCACGCATCGGACCACCAGCGATAATGCCCGTCCCCGCAGGGGCCGACCGCAAGACCACCCGACCGGCGCCGAAACGGCCGTGGATGTCGTGATGCAGTGTGCGGCCTTCGCGAAGCGGCACACGGACCATGTTGCGCTTGGCCTGGTCGGTCGCCTTGCGAATGGCTTCCGGCACCTCGCGGGCCTTGCCGGCCCCAAAGCCGACCCGGCCGCGACCATCACCGGCCACGACGATTGCCGCGAAGCCAAACCGCCGGCCGCCCTTGACCACCTTGGCCACGCGGTTGATGCCAACCAGCTTTTCAACCAGTTCGCTTTCTTCGTTCCGCGAGCCGCGGCCTTCGCGTTGTTCCCGTGCCATGCCGATCTGTCCCGATTAAAACTGCAGGCCGCCTTCGCGGGCCGCTTCGGCCAGGGCTTTCACCCGGCCATGAAAAAGATATGCGCCCCGGTCGAACACCACCTCGGTGGTCCCCTTCTCGACCGCGCGCTTGGCCAACAAGGCACCAACGGCGCTGGCCGCATCGGCCGTGGCCCCGGTTTTGCCCTTCAGATCCTTGTCCAAGCTGGACGCAGCCGCCAGCGTGTGGCCCGCCTCATCATCGATGATCTGCGCATAGATATGCTTGGACGAGCGGAAGACCGACAGGCGCGGACGTCCATTGCGCCGATCAGCCAGCTTTGTCCGCAGCCGACGCTTACGCCGCTCGGCCAATTCACGATTTTTCGCCATCGACCCGGCCCCCTACTTCTTCTTGCCTTCTTTACGCAGGATCTGTTCGCCCGCGTATTTGATGCCCTTGCCCTTGAAAGGCTCCGGTCCCCGGAAGCCACGGATCTCCGAGGCAACCTGACCGACCTTCTGTTTTTCGATGCCGGAGATCACGACTTCCGTCTGGGTCGGGCATTTGATGTCGATGCCCGCTGGGATCGGATAGCGAATCTCGTGGCTGTAGCCGAGCTGCAGGACCAAGTCCTTGCCCTGAACGGCGGCACGGTAGCCGACACCGCTGATCTCAAGCTTCTTTTCGAACCCGCTGCTGACACCGACGATGATGTTCGAAACCAGCGTGCGGCTGGTCGCCCACATGGTCTTGGCCAGACGCGAGTTGCCGTTGGGCGCGACCGAAACGCCGGCATCGTCCTGCGAGACGGCGATTTCGTCCAACAGCGTGACGCTCAATTCGCCCAGCTTGCCCTTGGCGCTGACGGTCTGACCGTCAACGGCCACCTGAACACCATCAGGGACGGCGACAGGGTTTTTGCCGATCCGAGACATCGTTTCCCAACCTTTGTTCCGCAGGCCCGACTAAAAGACCTGACACAGGATTTCGCCGCCGACATTGGCCTCGCGGGCTTCGGCATCCGACATCACCCCGCGCGGGGTGGACAGGATGGCAATGCCCAGGCCGCTGTACACCCGCGGCAAATCCTTGATTTTCGAATACACACGACGACCCGGCTTGGAGACCCGATCGATCCGACGGATGACCGGCCGGCCTTCGTGATACTTCAGCTCGACATTGAGCTTGCTCAGGCCCGCCCGAACTTCTTCGGTGCTGTAGCCGCGGATATAGCCCTCGCGCTTGAGCACTTCCAGCACGTTGGCCCGCAAATTCGAGGCCGGGCTTTCAATAACGCTCTTGCGAGCCTGCTGTCCGTTGCGAATGCGCGTCAGCAGATCGCCCAGAGGATCTGACATACTCATCGGCCTACCCCTACCAACTTGATTTGGTAACGCCCGGCAACTGTCCGCGCGAGGCGAGCTCGCGCAGGGCAATCCGGCTGAGTTTGAATTTGCGATAGAACCCACGCGGCCGGCCGGTCAGCTCGCACCGGTTGCGCAACCGGGTCTTGGAGCTGTTGCGCGGCATCTGAGCCAGCTTGAGCCGAGCGGTGAACCGGGCTTCCGGCTCCTGGGTGTCGTCGGCCGCGATCGCCTTCAGGCGAGCCCGTTTTTCGGCCATCTGATCCACCAGTTTGCGGCGGTTCTTGTTCTTCTCTACAGCGCTTTTCTTCGCCATATCGTCCCTCTCAGCCTTCCTGCTCGACGAAGGGGAAGTCGAAACCCTTCAACAGGGCCCTGGCTTCCTCGTTCGTTTTGGCCGTGGTCGAAATGCAAACATCCATGCCCCGGATTTCGTCGACCTTGTCGTAGTCGATTTCCGGGAAAACGATCTGTTCCTTGATGCCCAGGGCGTAGTTGCCGCGGCCATCGAAGCTTTTGGGCGACAGGCCACGGAAATCGCGCACGCGGGGCAGTGCGATGGTGATCAGCCGGTCGAGGAATTCGTACATTCGCTCGCCACGCAGCGTCACCTTAGTGCCCACAGCCATACCCTCGCGCAGCTTGTAAGCCGCGATCGAGCGTTTGGCCTTGGTCACGACCGGTTTCTGGCCGGTGATGGCGGTCAGATCGGACACGGCGGACTGGATCTTCTTGGAATCGCCAACCGCTTCGCCAACACCCATGTTGACGACGATCTTCTCCAGCTTGGGGACCTGATGGCGGTTCTTGTAACCGAATTGCTCGGTCAAGGCCGGGACCACCGTCTGGTTAAAATGTTCTCTCATGCGGGCCATGATATGCCTCACAAATCAATGACTTCGCCGGAAGACTTGGCGTAGCGAACCTTGCGGCCATCTTCCAACGTGCGGTAACCGACGCGGGTCGGCTTGTTATCCTTCGGATCGACGATCGCCACGTTCGAAACGTGGATCGAGGCCGATTTTTCCACGATCCCACCCGCTTGGGTTTGGGATGGACGGGTGTGGCGCTTGACGACATTGACGCCGTCGACGATCACCCGGTTTTCTTTCGGCAGCACCTTGACGATCTCGCCTTGGCGGCCTTTGTCGCGACCGGTCATGACCATGACCTTGTCGCCCTTTTTGACCTTCAATTTGGTCATCACAATACCTCCGGCGCCAAGCTGATGATCTTCATGAAGCGCTTGGCACGCAGCTCGCGGGTGACCGGGCCAAAGATACGGGTACCGATCGGCTCGTTCTGCTTGGTGATCAGCACGGCCGCATTGCCGTCGAACCGGATCGACGTGCCATCGCCACGCATGATTTCTTTGGCCGTGCGCACGATGACAGCGCGATGGACTTCACCTTTTTTCACGCGGCCCCGCGGAATCGCCTCTTTGACCGAGACGACGATGACGTCGCCGACCGAGGCGGTCTTACGCTTTGAGCCACCCAAAACCTTGATGCACTGCACCCGGCGCGCGCCGGAATTGTCAGCGACATCAAGATTGGACTGCATCTGGATCATGACGGAATCCTCTCAACCCTTCTGTCGCCTAGGCCTTTTCGGCCTTGGGTTCGACAACGACCCAGCGCTTGCTACGTGAAATGGGGGCCGACTCAATGATCGAAACCACGTCGCCGACGGCGTGTGCGTTCTGTTCGTCATGCGCGTGCAGACGCTTGGAACGCTTGATGAATTTCTTATAGACGGGGTGACGGACCCTGCGTTCGACCAGCACGGTCACCGTCTTGTCCATCTTGTCCGCTACGACCTTACCGGTCAGAACTCGCCGCGGCATGGCCTATGCTCCTTCTTTGCCCGAAGCGGCCGCCTGCCGCTCGCCCAAAATGGTCTTCACCCGGGCAATGTCGCGCCGCACGGTCCGGACGACGGCCGTGCTTTCCAGCTGGCCGCTGGCCTTCTGGAAACGCATGTTGAACTTCTGTTTGCGCAAATCGACGAGCGCGTCGCGCAGCTCGTCATCGGTCTTTGCGCGCAAATCTTCGGCTTTCATCATTCGACCATCTCACCAGCACGGGCGATGAATTTTGTGCTCATCGGCAGTTTGGCCGCGGCGCGTTCGAACGCCTCCTTGGCCAGGCCGCCAGGAACGCCGTCCAATTCGAACATGATCCGTCCGGGTGCCACGCGGCACATCCAAAACTCAGGCGAGCCCTTGCCCTTACCCATCCGAACTTCGGCCGGCTTTTTGGAGACCGGCACATCGGGGAAGATGCGGATCCAAACACGGCCCTGACGGCGAATGTGACGGGTGATCGCCCGACGCGCCGCCTCGATCTGACGGGCCGTCACACGGGCCGGGGCGACCGCCTTCAGGCCGAAGGAGCCGAAATTCAGCTCCGTCCCGCCCTTGGACTTGCCCTTCAGCCGGCCCTTGTGGGCCTTGCGGTATTTGGTTCGCTTCGGACTAAGCATCGGTTCTTACTTTCGTTCTTTCGCGTTGTTCCGGCCGACTACTGCCGGACACCGCCCTGTTCAGCGGCCCGCTTGTCTTGCGCCATCGGGTCATGGGCCATGATCTCGCCCCGGAAGACCCAGACCTTGATGCCGATGATGCCGTAGGTGGTCTTGGCTTCGGCGTGACCGTAATCGACATCGGCGCGCAACGTGTGCAGCGGCACCCGGCCTTCGCGGTACCATTCCGTCCGGGCGATTTCCGCACCGCCCAAGCGGCCGGCGCAGTTGATCCGAATGCCCTGGGCACCCAGGCGCATGGCGTTTTGGACCGAACGCTTCATCGCGCGGCGGAAGGCAACGCGGCGTTCGAGCTGGTTGGCGATGTTTTCTGCCACCAGACGCGCATCGATTTCCGGCTTGCGGATTTCGACGATGTTCAGCGAGACATCGCTGCCGGTCATCCGAGCCAGCTGCTGGCGCAGCTTTTCGATGTCGGCGCCCTTTTTGCCGATGACGACGCCGGGACGGGCCGTGTGAATGGTCACGCGGGCCCGGCGCGCCGGGCGTTCGATCACCGTCTTGCTGAGACCGGCCTGGCGCAGACGCTTGTCGAGAAACTCGCGCAGGTTCAGATCTTCATGCAGACGATCGGCGTAATCCTTGTCGGCATACCAGCGTGAATCCCACGTCCGGTTGATGCCTAGGCGCAGCCCGATCGGGTTGACCTTTTGTCCCATTACTCGCTCTCCTCGCGCTCGCGCACGACAATGGTCAGGTTCGACCAGGGCTTGACGATACGTCCAACCCGGCCCCTGGCGCGCGGGCGAAACCGTTTCATGGTCAGCGCCTTGCCGACGAAGGCCTCGGTCACGACCAGCCGGTCGACATCCAGCTGGTGGTTGTTCTCAGCATTGGCTATGGCCGATTCCAGCACCTTCTTGACTTCGCCAGCCACGCGGCGGCGGGAGAAGGTCAGATCGTTCAGCGCCTTCTGCGCGGACTTGCCGCGGATCATGCCGGCCACAAGATTCAGCTTGCGCGGGCTAGTGCGGATCATCTTGGCGAACGCCTTGGCTTCGGTCTCGTCCAACCGACGTTCGGCAGCTTGCTTGCCCATCGCTACCTCCTCTTGGCCTTCTTGTCGGCCGCGTGCCCGTAATAGGTACGGGTCGGCGAGAACTCGCCGAACTTGTGACCGACCATGTTTTCGTTGACCAAGACGGGAATGAATTTCTGCCCGTTATGGACGCCGAAGGTCAGGCCGACGAATTGCGGCAGGATGGTCGAACGACGGGACCAGGTCTTGATCACCGTGTTGCGCCCGGAATCCCGCGCCGCTTCGGCCTTTTTCAGGAGGTAACCGTCGACGAACGGACCCTTCCAAACTGAACGTGCCATACCCCGCCCCTCCTATTTGGCGTGGCGCCGACGGATGATCAGACGATCCGACGGTTTCTTGCCGCGGGTCCGGTGACCCTTGGTCGGTTTGCCCCACGGCGTGACCGGATGCCGGCCGCCTGAACTGCGCCCTTCACCACCGCCATGGGGGTGATCGATCGGGTTCATGGCAACGCCGCGCACCGACGGCCGCTTGCCGATCCAGCGCTTGCGGCCTGCCTTGCCGAGCTTGATGTTGGCCTGATCGGGGTTGGACACCGCGCCGACCGTGGCCATGCAGTCGCCCCGAACCATGCGCAGTTCGCCCGAAGACAGCTTGATCTGGGCATAACCGGCCGCACGGCCAACGAGCTGGACATAGGTGCCGGCAGACCGGGCGATCTGACCGCCCTTGCCCGGCTTCAGCTCGACATTGTGAATGATCGTGCCCACCGGCATGCTGCGCAACGGCATGGCATTACCAGGTTTCACATCCACACGCTCGCCCGAGATAACCTTGTCGCCGACGCCGAGGCGCTGGGGCGCCAATATGTAGCGCAGCTCGTCATCTTCGTATTTGACCAGGGCGATGAAGCCCGTGCGGTTGGGATCATATTCGATCCGCTCGACCGTCGCGGCCATATCGTGCTTGTCGCGCTTGAAGTCGATCTTGCGGTAGGCCCGCTTGGAGCCACCGCCGATGCGCCGCGCGGTGATCCGGCCGGTATTGTTGCGGCCGCCCTTCTTGGTCAGACCTTCGGTCAGCTTCTTGACCGGCTTGCCGCGATACAGACCCGAGCGGTCGACGATAACGAGCTGCCGCTGACCGGGCGTGATCGGCTTGAATGATTTCAGTGCCATGGCCCTAGATCCCCGTGCTCACGTCGATTTGCTGACCTTCGGCCAAGGTCACGATCGCTTTTTTCTCGTCATTCCGGCGGCCCTTGATGCCGCGAAAGCGCTTGATCTTGCCCTTGGTGACCAGCGTGTTGACCTTCTCGACCTTCACATCGAACAGCTTTTCGATGGCGGCCTTGATCTCAGGCTTGGTCGCATCGTTGGCCACCCGGAAGGTCACCTGGTTGTTCTCGGTGATCAGGGTCGATTTTTCCGTGACGACCGGCGAACGTACGAGTTCGTACATGCGTTCGGTGCTGACCGTGGTTTTCATGCTGTGGCGCTTCATGACAGGCGGGACTCCAGCTTTTCGACCGCCGACTTGGTCAGGACCAACGTCTCCCGCCGCAGGATGTCGTGCACATTGGCGCCAATTTCCGGCAGCACATCGACGTAGGGCAGGTTGCGGGCCGCCAGGGCGAGCTTGGCGTCAATCGCCTCGCCATCGATCACCAGGGCGGAGGACAGGCCCAGGGCCTGGAATTTCTTGTGCAGGTCAGCCGTCTTGTGATTTTCCGGCTTGGCTTCGTCCAGAACGACCAGGCTGCCGGCCTTGGCTTTGGCAGACAGGGCGCTTTTCAGAGCCAGCTTGCGGACCTTCTTCGGCATGCTGAAGCCGTGATCGCGGACAAGCGGGCCAAAAGCCTTGGCACCACCACGACGGGTACCGGCATTCTGCGAGCCCTGGCGGGCGCGGCCCGTGCCCTTCTGACGGAACGGCTTCTTCTTGTTGCCGGCGATGTCGCCAATGCGCTTGGTGACCCGCGTACCGGCGCGCCGCTTGGCGAGCTGCCAATTGACCACACGGTGCAGCAGATCGGCGCGCGGCTCGACGCCGAAAACGTCGTCGCTCAGCTCGATGTCGCCCGACTTCTTGTTGTCGAGTGTTGTGACCGGGAGTTTCATTCTTTGGTTTCCTGCTCGTCGGTCGAGGTTTCTTCAGCCGAGGCTTCATCCGCCGGCGCTTCTTCAGCAGGGGCTTCAGCCGCTTCGACCGGGGCTTCCTCAGCCGCCGCTTCTTCGACCGGAGGCTCTTCAGCAGCCGGCTCCTCAACGGCCATCAGGCCGGCGGGGAACGGCGCGTCTTCAGGGCGATCGGCCTTAACGGCATCTTGCACGATGACCCAGCCACCCTTGGGGCCCGGAACGGCGCCGGAAATCAGGATCAGGCCGCGATCGGCATCGGTCGAGACGACCTTCAGGTTCTGAACGGTCACCCGCTCGCTGCCCATGTGGCCGGCCATCTTCTTGCCCTTGAACACCCGCCCGGGGTCCTGGCACTGACCGGTCGACCCGTGAGCACGGTGCGAGATCGAGACACCGTGGGAGGCCCGCATGCCGCCGAAATTATGCCGCTTCATGGCGCCGGCGAAGCCCTTACCCTTGGAGGTGGCCACGACGTCCACTTTCTGGCCGGCGACGAAATGGCTGGCCGACAGGCTGTCGCCCACCGAAAGCAAGCCATCTTCGCTGACGCGGAATTCGGCCAGCTTGCGCTTGGGCTCGATTTTCGCCTTGGCGAACTGGCTGCGCTGAGGCTTGGCGAGATTCTGAGGTTTGATCGAGCCCGCGCCGAGTTGCACGGCGACATAGCCATCGGTTTCCGCCGTCTTCACGGCCGTCACCTGACAGGCATCGAGCTGCAGGACGGTGACCGGGATGTGTCGGCCATCCTCGCCAAACACCCGTGTCATCCCCCTTTTCTGGGCGATCAGTCCGGTACGCATTGCCGTCTCCCAGCCTTAGAGTTTGATCTCGACATCGACACCGGCCGCCAGGTCGAGCTTCATCAGCGCATCGACGGTCTGGGGCGTAGGGTCGACGATATCGAGCACGCGCTTATGGGTCCGAATTTCGAACTGTTCGCGCGACTTCTTGTCGATGTGCGGCGAGCGCAGCACGGTGTATTTCTCGATCCGCGTCGGCAACGGAATCGGCCCCCGCACCTCGGCGCCAGTGCGCCGCGCGGTTGACACGATCTCGCTGGTGGATTGATCCAAAACGCGATGATCGAACGCCTTCAGGCGTATGCGAATGTTCTGGTTGTCCATCGTTTCTGTCTCTCGGCGCTCGATCCGTGCAATCAAAAGCCCCGCCGATCTTTACGGATTGGCGGGGCTGTTCATGGTCCCTATTCGACGATGGAGGCGACGACGCCTGCGCCGACGGTGCGGCCGCCTTCGCGGATGGCAAACCGCAGCCCTTCATCCATGGCAATCGGCGCGATCAGCTCGACTTCCATCGTGGCATTGTCCCCCGGCATCACCATCTCCGTGCCTTCCGGCAACGTCACAACACCCGTCACATCCGTCGTCCGGAAGTAGAACTGCGGACGGTAGTTGTTGAAGAACGGCGTGTGCCGGCCGCCCTCATCCTTGGTCAGGATGTAGGCTTCGGCCTTGAACTTGGTGTGCGGCGTGATCGAACCGGGCTTGGCCAAAACCTGACCGCGCTCCACCTCTTCACGCTTGGTGCCGCGCAGCAGCGCCCCGATGTTGTCGCCCGCCTCGCCCTGGTCCAGCAGCTTGCGGAACATCTCAACACCCGTGCAGGTCGTCTTCTGCGTGTCCTTCAGACCGACGATCTCGATCTCGTCACCCACATTGACGATCCCACGCTCCACACGGCCCGTCACAACGGTACCGCGACCCGAAATCGAGAACACGTCCTCGATCGGCATCAGGAACGGCTTGTCCTTGGGACGTTCCGGGGTCGGGATGTAATCGTCAACGGACGCCATCAATTCCAAAACAGAGTTCTTGCCAATCGCCTCCTCGCCATCTTCAAGAGCTGCCAAGGCCGATCCCTTGATCACCGGGATGTCGTCGCCGGGGAATTCGTAGGACGACAGAAGCTCGCGAACCTCAAGCTCGACCAGCTCCAGCAGTTCCTCGTCATCCACCTGGTCGACCTTGTTCAGGAACACCACCAGCGCCGGCACGCCGACCTGACGGGCCAGCAGGATGTGCTCCCGGGTCTGCGGCATCGGGCCATCGGCGGCCGACACCACCAGGATCGCCCCGTCCATCTGGGCAGCGCCCGTGATCATGTTCTTCACATAATCGGCGTGACCCGGGCAGTCGACGTGCGCGTAGTGACGGTTGTCCGTCTCATACTCCACATGCGCCGTCGAAATCGTGATCCCACGCTCCCGCTCCTCGGGCGCCTTGTCGATGTTGTCGTACGACGTGAACTCCGCCCCGCCTGCTTCCGCCAACACCTTCGTGATCGCTGCCGTCAGCGACGTCTTCCCATGGTCGACATGGCCGATCGTGCCGATGTTCACATGCGGCTTATTCCGCTCAAACTTCTCTTTGGCCATCTCTCTCTCTTCACTCCGATTTCGATAGCGGCTGACTTAACCGGCCGTTAGGCCAGCTTGGCCTTGACCTCGTCGGCGATCGCCTGAGGCACTTGGTCGTAATGGTCGAAGACCATGGTGTATTGGGCACGGCCCTGGCTCATCGAGCGCAAGGTGTTCACGTAACCGAACATGTTGGCCAGCGGCACCATGGCGCCGATGACGTTGGCGTTGCCGCGCGGCTCCATGCCCGTGACGTTGCCCCGGCGGCTGTTCAGATCGCCGATGACGTCGCCCATATATTCTTCAGGCGTGACCACCTCGACCTTCATGACCGGTTCCAAAAGGACCGGCTTTGCCTTGGGGATCCCCTCACGGAAGGCGGCCCGAGCGGCGATTTCGAAGGCCATGACCGAGGAGTCAACGTCGTGGTAGGCGCCGTCGATCAGGGTGGCTTTCACGTCGATCATCGGGAAGCCGGCAATGACACCGCTTTCCATCGACTCGTTCAGGCCCTTCTCAACACCCGGGATGTATTCCCGAGGCACGTTACCGCCAACGATCTTGCTTTCGAACTGGAAGCCCTCGCCCCGTTCGAGCGGCTCGAAGGTCAGCTTGATGCGGGCGAACTGGCCGGCACCACCGGACTGCTTCTTGTGGGTGTAGTCGATTTCACCTGGCGAGGTGATGGTCTCGCGATAGGCCACCTGCGGGGCACCGACATTGCCGTCAACTTTGAACTCGCGCTTCATGCGATCGACGATGATCTCAAGGTGCAATTCGCCCATGCCCTTGATGATCGTCTGACCGCTTTCGTGGTCGACAGACACCCGGAAGGACGGATCCTCGGCCGCCAGACGCTGCAGGGCGGTGGACATCTTCTCCTGGTCGGCCTTGGTGCGCGGCTCGACCGCCACCTCGATGACCGGATCGGGGAATTCCATCCGCTCCAGAATGATCGGCTTGTTCGGATCGCTGAGCGTGTCGCCCGTGGTTGTGCTTTTCAGCCCGACGATGGCAACGATGTCGCCGGCGTGCGCTTCCTTGATTTCTTCACGCGTGTTGGCGTGCATCAGCAGCATGCGGCCGATGCGCTCGCGCTGATCCTTGACCGTGTTGGTCACATAGCTGCCGGACTGCAAGGTGCCGGAGTAGATGCGGGCGAAGGTCAGCGAACCGACGAACGGGTCGTTCATGATCTTGAAGGCGAGCGCCGAGAACGGGGCATCGTCTTCGTTCGGGCGGGAATCTTCTTCATCCGTGCCCGGCTTGACGCCCTGGACCGGCGGAATGTCTTCCGGCGAGGGCATGAAGTCGACCACCGCATCGAGCAGCGGCTGAACGCCCTTGTTCTTGAACGCCGTGCCGCACAGGACCGGCACGAAGTCGTTGCCGATGGTGCCCTTGCGGATGCAGGCCTTCAGCGTCTCGACGGACGGCTCTTCGCCCTCGAGGTAGGATTCCATCGCATCGTCGTCTTGTTCGACGGCGGTTTCGATCAGCTTGTTGCGGAACTCGGCAGCCTGATCGGCCAGCTCGGCCGGAATATCGGTGTATTCAAACTCGGCGCCGAGCGTTTCTTCCTTCCAGATGATCGCCCGGTTTTCGATCAGATCGACGACGCCGACAAAGTCGGCTTCGGAGCCAATCGGAAGCTGGGCAACCAGCGGCGTCGCGCCCAAGCGGTCGACGATCATTTCCACGCAGCGGTCGAAGTTCGCGCCCGTCCGGTCCATCTTGTTGATGAAGCAAAGACGCGGCACGCCGTATTTGTCGGCCTGGCGCCAGACGGTTTCTGATTGCGGCTCGACACCGGCAACACTGTCGAAAACGGCGACGGCACCGTCGAGCACGCGCAGGGACCGCTCGACCTCGATGGTGAAGTCGACGTGGCCCGGGGTGTCGATGATGTTGATCCGGTAATCGCCCCAGAAACAGGTCGTCGCGGCGGACGTAATGGTAATGCCGCGCTCTTGTTCCTGTTCCATCCAGTCCATGGTGGCGGCGCCCTCATGGACTTCGCCGATTTTGTGGGACTTGCCGGTGTAATACAGGACGCGTTCAGTGGTCGTCGTCTTGCCGGCATCGATGTGCGCCATGATGCCGATGTTTCGGTACATATTTACCGGGTGAGATCGAGGCATAGCCGTTCAAACCTTCGTAAAAGAGGATTACCAGCGATAGTGCGAGAAGGCGCGGTTCGCCTCCGCCATCCTGTGAGTATCCTCCCGCTTCTTCACGGCTGCGCCACGTTGGTTTGCGGCGTCGTTCAACTCGTTGCACAGGCGGTCGACCATGGTGGTTTCCGACCGGCTGCGGGCGGCGCTGATCAGCCAACGGATGGCGAGCGCCTGGGCACGGTCCGGGCGAACCTCGACCGGCACCTGATAGGTTGCACCACCGACACGGCGCGAGCGCACTTCGACCTGGGGCCGCACATTGCCGAGCGCTTCGTGGAACATCGCCAGCGGATCGGATTTGGCCCGCTGTTCCAGCTTGTCCAACGCGCCATAGACGATGCCCTCGGCGACCGACTTTTTGCCGTCGAGCATGATGTTGTTCATGAACTTGCTGAGCACGAGATCACCGAATTTCGGATCTGGCAGGATCTCGCGCTTTTCGGCGCGGTGGCGACGCGACATTCGAGTATTCCTTACTTCGGACGCTTGGCGCCGTATTTCGAACGGCGCTGGCGGCGGTCGCTGACACCCTGGGTATCGAGCGTCCCGCGAACGATGTGATAGCGGACACCGGGCAAGTCCTTCACACGACCGCCACGGATCATCACCACCGAGTGTTCCTGAAGACTGTGACCTTCACCCGGAATGTAGCTGGTCACCTCAAAGCCGTTGGTCAGGCGCACGCGGGCAACCTTACGCAAGGCCGAGTTGGGCTTTTTCGGGGTGGTGGTGTACACGCGGGTGCAGACGCCGCGTTTTTGCGGGCAAGCCTCAAGCGCCGGGACTTTATTGCGGGTGCGCGGCACCTTTCGCGGCTTGCGAATGAGTTGATTGATCGTTGGCATAGGCCAAATCCATCCTGACGTGTAAAAGGCCGCACGACACACAGGCCGCCGGCGCGCTGCATTCCCATCTGGCGCAGGAACCGTTGCAGGGTTGAGCCCCACCGTATTCCCGCAGTTTGTCTTCTCGGTTCGGAAACAAGTGTTCCGCGATCGGATCATGACCTCGAGCCGGCCCGTTCCAAAGGGCGTGACCGTCTGGGGTCTGTCTGATCAGTAAGGCCGCCGATAGCCCTATCGGCGGCCTCACCCAAAAGCGCGCGGAATATAGGAGCGTGTTTACCGCCCGTCAACCCGCGAATTTGCCTGTTTAACCGCCTAATTTTCGGCGGTTTTCGGCGCCGGTTTCCCAGCGCCGATCAACCAATCACGCCGCCGTCGGTTCGCCCGAGCCCAAAAGGTCGGCCGTGGCCGCCTCTTCGGCGGTTTGTTGTTCGGCCAAGGTCTGCTGAACCTCGCGATCGCGGTCGGCTGCGATTCGCCGTACGCGCGAGACGTACGAGCCGGTACCGGCCGGGATCAGGCTGCCGACAATGACGTTTTCCTTGAGACCTTCCAGGCGGTCCACCTTGCCCGAGACGGCAGCCTCGGTGAGGACGCGGGTGGTTTCCTGGAACGACGCGGCGGAAATGAACGACTTGGTCTGCAGGCTTGCCTTGGTGATGCCGTGCAGCATCGGCTTGCCCTTGGCCAATTGCAGCCCGTCCTTGAGGGCCATGGCGTTGATTTCCTCGAACTCCTCGCGCTCAACGATTTCGCCTGTGAGGAACGTTGTTTCGCCGGGCTCCTGAATTTCGACCTTCTGGAGCATCTGGCGGACGATGACCTCGATATGCTTGTCGTTGATCTTCACGCCTTGCAGTCGATAGACATCCTGGATCTCGTTGATCAAGTAGTCGGCCAAGGCTTCGATCCCCAAAACATCGAGGATGTCGTGCGGCACGGGATTGCCGTCCATCAGCAGATCGCCGACGCGGACGAAGTCGCCCTCTTGCACGGAGATATGCTTGCCCTTGGGGATGAGGTACTCGACCGCATCCTGCTCGTCTTCCTCCGGCCGAACGATGATTCGCCGCTTGGTCTTGTAATCGCGGCCGAATTCCACCCGTCCGTCGATGGCGGAGATGATGGCGTAATCCTTGGGCTTGCGCGCCTCGAACAGTTCGGCGACACGCGGCAGACCACCGGTGATGTCACGCGTCTTGGAGCCTTCCCGAGGAATACGTGCCAACACGTCGCCTGCCTGGACCCGCGCCCCGTTTTCGACCGACAGGATCGCGTCCACCGACATGAAGTAACGGGCTTCGAGCCCGTTGGGCAGCGTCACCACCTCGCCCGCATCGTCACGCAAAGTCACGCGAGGACGAAGCTCAGCGCCCTTGGGCGTCTGCCGCCAGTCGATGACCACCTTGGACGAGATACCGGTCGTCTCGTCCATCACCTCGCGCAGCGAGACGTTGTCGAGCAGATCCATGTAGTTCGCGACACCTTCCTTCTCGGTAATGATCGGGATGGTGTACGGGTCCCACTCGGCCAGCTTCTGACCCCGTTCGACGGTATCGCCCTCGTCCACGAACAGCTTGGAGCCGTACGGGATCCGGTGACGGGCCCGTTCGCGTTCGCGGTCATCAAGCAAGATGACCTCGAGGTTGCGGGCCATGACGACCAACACGCCGTCGGAATTCTTGACGACGTTCCGGCCGCGAAGCTGGACCTTGGCGTCGAACGCGGCCTCGACCATCGACTGTTCGGCCCCACGCTGGGCCGCACCGCCGATGTGGAAGGTCCGCATGGTCAGCTGGGTGCCGGGTTCGCCGATCGACTGGGCTGCGATAACGCCCACAGCCTCGCCCATGTTGACCCGCGTGCCGCGCGCCAGATCGCGGCCATAGCACTGGCCGCAAATGCCGCCCCGCGTCTCACAGGTGAGAGGTGAGCGAATGAGCACCCGATCGACGCCAGCTTCCTCGATGGCATCGACCTCGACTTCCTCGATCAGGTCGCCGCGTTTGACGACCACTTCACCCGAAAGCGGGTGGACGACGTCTTCCTGAACCACACGACCCAACAGGCGTTCGCCAAGCGGCACGATGATTTCGCCACCATCGATAATGGCCTGGGCGGTGATGCCCTGTTCGGTGCCGCAGTCGGGTTCCAGAACCACGCAATCCTGGGCGACATCGACCAGACGACGGGTCAGGTAACCGGAGTTGGCCGTCTTGAGTGCCGTATCGGCCAGGCCCTTGCGGGCGCCGTGGGTCGAGTTGAAGTACTCGAGCACCGACAGGCCTTCTTTAAAGTTAGAGATGATCGGTGTTTCGATGATCTCGCCCGAGGGCGTGGCCATCAGGCCGCGCATACCCGCCAACTGACGGATCTGGGCGGCCGAACCACGGGCCCCGGAATGGGCCATCATATAGACGCTGTTCACCTGGCTGGACGGATCGTCCAAGGTTGCGGACAGGTGCTTCATCATCTCGTCGGCGACCTTGTCGGTCGTGTTCGACCAAACGTCGACAACCTTGTTGTACTTCTCGCCCGAGGTGATCAGGCCTTCCTGATACTGGTTTTCATATTCGCGCACCAATTCGCGCGCTTCTTCCACCAGATCGACCTTGGCGTCGGGGATCAACAGATCGTCTTTGCCGAAGGAAATGCCCGCGCGGCAGGCGTGGGTGAAGCCCAGCACCATCATGCGGTCGGCAAAGATGACCGATTCCTTCTGACCGCAGTGGCGATAGACCACGTCGATCACGTCGGTGACGTTCTTCTTGGTCAGCAGCCGGTTGACCAGTCCGAACGGCACATTCGGACGGCGGGGAAGAAGATCGCCCAGGATCATGCGGCCCGGCGTCGTGGTCACACGCAATGTAACCGGGTTGCCGTCATCATCGACCGTTTCGAAGCGCGACTTGATGCGCGTGTGCATGCCGACCGAACCCGACGACAGGGCCTGTTCGATCTCACCCAACGTGTTGAGACGCGGCAGAATGTGCGCCACGACCTCGCCCTTCTGGATGCGCTTGTACAATGCCTTGGCATCGTCGCTAGCGACCAAGGAGGTCGAATCTTTGGCCTCGACGAAAATCAGGTCCTGAGATTCGATACCGGCGGCCAGCATTTCTTCCGAGGTGACCGGGATCTGTGGGCCGAGGTGATCGGTCCGTTCCATCGACAGGTAGTAGATGCCAAGAACGATATCCTGGGAGGGCACGATGATCGGCTTGCCGTTGGCCGGCGACAGGATGTTGTTGGTGGACATCATCAAGACGCGCGCTTCGAGCTGGGCTTCCAGCGAAAGCGGCACGTGCACGGCCATTTGGTCGCCGTCGAAGTCGGCGTTGAAGGCAGTACAAACCAGCGGGTGGAGCTGGATGGCCTTGCCTTCGATCAGCACTGGTTCGAACGCCTGGATGCCGAGCCTGTGCAGCGTCGGTGCGCGGTTGAGCAGGACCGGGTGTTCGCGGATAACCTCTTCGAGGATATCCCAAACCTCAGGCCGTTCCTTCTCGACCATCTTCTTGGCGGCCTTGATGGTCGAGGCCATGCCGTAGAGTTCGAGCTTGTGATAGATAAACGGCTTGAACAGCTCGAGCGCCATCTTCTTGGGCAGCCCGCACTGGTGCAGCAGCAGTTCGGGACCAACAACGATGACCGAACGGCCTGAATAGTCGACGCGCTTGCCGAGCAGGTTCTGACGGAAACGGCCCTGTTTGCCCTTGAGCATGTCGGACAAGGATTTCAGCGGCCGTTTGTTGGCGCCGGTGATGACCCGGCCACGCCGGCCGTTGTCGAACAGCGCATCAACCGATTCCTGCAGCATGCGCTTTTCATTGCGCACGATGATGTCGGGCGCACGGAGTTCGATCAGCCGCTTCAAACGGTTGTTCCGGTTGATGACCCGGCGATAAAGGTCGTTCAAGTCGGAGGTGGCAAACCGGCCGCCATCCAACGGAACCAGCGGGCGCAATTCCGGCGGAATGACCGGGACGACATCCAGGATCATCCATTCCGGCCGGGTGCCGGAGGCGAGGAAGGATTCAACCAGCTTCAGACGCTTGACTAATTTCTTGCGCTTGGCCTCGGAGCCAGTCTCGCGCAGGTCAGTGCGGATGGTCTCCCTCTCGGTTTCGAGGTCGATGGCGTTGAGCATGCGCTTGAGCGCTTCGGCGCCGATACCAGCTTCGAAGGCATCCTGGCCGTACTCATCCAGCGCATCGTCATAATCGCTTTCCGAAAGAAGCTGCTTGGGCTCCAGCGGCGTCAGGCCGGATTCGATGACGACGAAGTTCTCGAAATACAAAATGCGCTCAAGATCCTTGAGCGTCATATCGAGCATCAAGCCGATGCGCGAAGGCAACGATTTGAGGAACCAAATGTGCGCCACCGGCGAGGCCAGTTCGATATGGCCCATGCGCTCGCGCCGCACCTTGGACAAGGTGACTTCAACGCCGCATTTCTCGCAGATGATGCCCTTGTACTTCATGCGCTTGTACTTGCCGCACAAGCACTCGTAATCCTTGATCGGGCCGAAGATTCGGGCACAGAACAGCCCATCCCGTTCCGGCTTGAACGTCCGGTAGTTGATCGTTTCCGGCTTTTTGATTTCACCGAACGACCAGGACCGAATCCGTTCCGGCGAAGCGATCGAGATCTTGATCTGATCGAAGGTCTGCGGGGTCTGGACTTGGCCGAAGGTTTGGATCAGTTCATTCATTTAACGGCTCCTCAAATCTGCCGTGACGGGAAAAGCGGTGGCGGGTTTCGCCGGCCCGGTCAGGACCGGCGGTAATCGCCCCTTACATCCCGCTTTGTTCAAGATCGACGTTCAGGCCCAGCGAGCGCAGCTCCTTGACCAGAACGTTGAAGCTTTCCGGTATGCCCGCTTCGAAGGTGTCATCACCCCGGACAACCGCCTCGTAAACCTTCGTCCGACCGGACACGTCGTCCGATTTGACGGTCAGCATTTCCTGCAGCGTGTAGGCGGCGCCATAGGCCTGCAGGGCCCAGACCTCCATCTCGCCGAAGCGCTGGCCGCCGAACTGCGCCTTACCGCCCAGCGGCTGCTGGGTGACCAGGCTGTACGGACCGATCGACCGGGCGTGGATCTTGTCATCCACCAAGTGATGCAGCTTCAGCATGTAGATGAAGCCGACGGTCACCGGACGGCTGAACGATTCGCCGGTTCGCCCGTCATACAGGGTGACTTGTCCGCTCCGGTCGAGCCCTGCCCGATCGAGCATGGCGTTGATGTCCGGCTCGCGCGCGCCATCGAAGACCGGGGTGGCCATCGGAACACCGGTGCGCAGGTTGCCGGCCATTTCGACCAACTCGTCATCGTCCAGCGTCTTGACGTCGGTCTTAAACTGATCGTCGCCATAGACCGAGGTGAGCAAGGTGGTCAGCTCGCCATTGGGCTTTTCGCCTTTGGCGGCGTAAGCATCCAAGATCTCGCCGACCTGACGGCCAAGACTGCGAGAAGCCCAGCCCAAGTGGGTTTCCAGGATCTGGCCGACATTCATGCGGCTGGGAACGCCCAGCGGGTTGAGCACGATATCGACCGGCGTCCCATCCTCAAGGTAGGGCATGTCCTCCATGGGTGTGATACGCGAGATCACGCCCTTGTTGCCGTGACGGCCGGCCATCTTATCGCCCGGCTGCAGCTTGCGCTTCACGGCGACGAAGACCTTGACCATCTTCATCACGCCAGGCGGCAATTCGTCACCGCGCTGGAGCTTTTCGACCTTGTCCTCGAAACGGGCGTTGATGGCGTTGATCGCATCTTCGAAGGCGCGGGACATGGCTTCGATTTCGCGCATGCCCTTTTCTTGTTCGATGCCGATTTGGCGCCACTGGCCCTGGGTCAACTCGCCCAGGCTTTCCTCGGTGATCTTGTTGCCGGTCTTCCAGCCTTTCGGCCCGGCGTTCGAGGTCTGGCCGAGGAGCTGCTCCTTCAAGCGGCCGTAATAGCTGCGCTCAATGATGGCCCGTTCGTCGTCGCGGTCCTTGGCGAGATGCTCGATCTCGGCCCGCTCGATGGCCATCGCACGCTCGTCCTTATCGACGCCACGACGGCTAAAGACGCGGACTTCGACGATTGTGCCGGTCACACCCGGCGGCAGCTTGAGCGAGGTGTCGCGCACATCAGAGGCTTTTTCACCGAAGATGGCGCGGAGGAGTTTTTCCTCCGGCGTCATCGGCGATTCGCCCTTTGGCGTGACCTTGCCGACCAGGATGTCGCCCGGGTTCACCTCGGCCCCGATATAGACGATGCCGGCCTCGTCGAGATGGCGCAACGCCTCCTCACCGACATTCGGGATATCGCGGGTGATTTCCTCCTGACCCAACTTGGTATCGCGGGCCATGACCTCGAATTCCTCGATATGGATCGAGGTGAAGACGTCATCGCGCACGATGCGTTCGGAAATCAGGATCGAATCTTCAAAGTTGTAGCCGTTCCAGGGCATGAAGGCGCAGAGCACGTTGCGCCCCAGGGCCAGCTCACCCAGGTCGGTCGAAGGACCGTCGGCGATGATGTCGCCCTTCTGAACCTGTTCGCCCACCTTCACCAGCGGCCGCTGGGTGATGCAGGTGTTCTGGTTCGAGCGCTGGAACTTCAGCAGGTTGTAGATGTCCACACCGGTGGTGCCGGCCGATTCATCCTCGGTCACCCGGACCACGATGCGGGTGCCGTCGACCGAGTCGACCACGCCGGAACGGCGGGCGACGATGGTCACCCCGGAATCCCGGGCAACGGTCGCTTCCATGCCGGTGCCGACCAGCGGCGCTTCGGCCCGGATCAGCGGCACGGCCTGACGTTGCATGTTCGAGCCCATCAGGGCGCGGTTGGCATCGTCATTTTCCAGGAAGGGAATGAGCGCCGCGGCAACCGAAACGATCTGCTTGGGCGACACATCGATCAGGTCGATCTGTTCCGGCCGGGATAGCAGGTACTCGTTGCCGTGGCGGCAGGAGACCAGATCGCTGGCAAACTGACCTTTCTCGTTCAGTTCGGCATTGGCCTGGGCGATGGTGTATTTGCTTTCCTCCATCGCCGAGAGGTAGACGACCTCGTCGGAAATCTTGCCGTCGATGATTTTGCGGTAGGGGCTTTCGATAAAGCCGTACTTGTTCACCTGGGCATAGGTCGCCAGCGAGGTGATCAGACCGATGTTCGGACCTTCCGGCGTTTCAATCGGGCAGATACGGCCATAGTGGGTCGGGTGCACGTCGCGCACCTCAAAGCCCGCCCGCTCGCGCGTCAGACCGCCAGGGCCGAGAGCCGAAAGTTTCCGCTTGTGGGTGATTTCCGACAGCGGGTTGGTCTGGTCCATGAATTGGGACAGCTGGGAAGATCCAAAGAACTCCCGCACCGCCGCCGCCGCCGGCTTGGCGTTGATCAGGTCATGGGGCATGACCGTGTCGATATCGACCGAGCTCATGCGCTCGCGGATCGCCCGCTCCATGCGCAGCAGACCGACGCGATACTGATTTTCCATCAATTCGCCGACCGACCGCACACGGCGGTTGCCGAGATTGTCGATGTCGTCGATTTCGCCGTGACCATCCTTGAGCGCCACGAGGATCTTCAGGATTTCCAGAATGTCCTGCTTGCGAAGCACGCGAACCTGGTCGTGCGTCTCGAAGCCGAGGCGGGCGTTCATCTTGACCCGACCGACGGCGGAAAGGTCGTACCGCTCGGAATCGAAGAACAGGCCGTTGAACAGCGCTTCGGCTGATTCCAGCGTCGGCGGCTCGCCGGGGCGCATGACCCGGTAGATGTCGATCAACGCATCTTCGCGGGTGGCGTTTTTGTCGATCGCCAGGGTGTGGCGCATGTAGGGGCCAGGCGAGGTCTGGTCGACCGCGAGGACGGGCAGCTCGGTGATCGAGCGCTCGTCGAACAGGGTCAGCGCTTCCTCATTCAGCTCGGCGCCGGCTTCGTAATAAACTTCGCCGGTTTCCTCGTTGATGATGTCGCTGGACAGATAATAACTGCTCAGATCTTCCGGGGAGACCAGCAGATCCTTGACGCCCTGTTCGATTAGTTTCTTGCAGAAACGCGGGGTCATCTTCTGACCGATTTCGGCGATCGTCTCGCCGGTGTCGGCATCGGTCAGATCGGCGATCAGCTTGACGCCCTTCATCCGCTCGGTATCGAACGGGATCTTCCAGCCGTTCTTGCCGCGCGTCAGAGTGATGCTTTCGTAGAAGTAAGCGAGGACCTCTTCCTTGGTCATGCCCTGCGCTTCGTAGGGCTGCAAGGCGCTGCCTTCTTCGCGACGCTCTATGCGCAGCGCTTCCGTTTCGGCGCCATCAAGGGCCAACAGAAGGGTCGTGGCCGGCAGCTTGCGCCGCCGATCGATGCGGACATAGACGTGGTCCTTGGCATCGAATTCGAAGTCAAGCCAGGACCCGCGATAGGGAATAACCCGCGCAGCAAACAGGTATTTGCCCGAGGAATGGGTCTTGCCCTTGTCGTGGTCGAAGAAGGCGCCGGGCGAGCGGTGCATCTGGCTGACGATGACGCGCTCGGTACCGTTGATGACGAAGGTGCCATTGTCGGTCATCAAGGGCATGTCGCCCATATAGACGTCTTGTTCCTTGATATCGCGGATCGACCGGAGGCCGGTATCTTCCTCGATATCAAAGACCGTCAGGCGCAGCTTAACCTTGAGCGGCGCCGAATAGGTCAGGCCGCGCTGCTGGCATTCCTCGACGTCGTATTTCGGGGGTTCCAGCTCGTAATGGACAAAATCCAGCTCGGCCCGTTCGGAGAAGTCACGAATCGGGAAAACCGACCGGAATACCTCCTCCAGACCCAGCAGTTCCCGCTGGTCGGGCTTGCCGTCCATTTGAAGGAACTGATCGTAGGAGCTGCGCTGGACGTCGATAAGGTTGGGCATCCGCACAACTTCGGAAATCCGCCCGAAATCCTTGCGAACGCGCTTACGAGCCGTGAAGGAACCTCTCATCGAATTCCTCGACCTCTCATGCTAATGAGCCGCTTTGGACGCGGGCGTGACCGCGCGCACGGGCTCTGTGTCCTGAACAAGTGCCGGCCGGCGCCCCGACCGCAATTCGTGTCACCGCTTATCAGAGACGCCCACCCTTGGTTCTGTCGGGGTCCCTGGCCTGCGGTTATTGGCAAATAAGGTTAGGGTCCCGACCCAGTTTCAAGAATGGTACGGGCGAATCGCCTGAAGGCGGCCAGGGACAAGCCCTGGCCGCCTTGGACCATGAATATGGAATAGCGTTCGTCGTGCACCGGCCTACTTAATTTCGACCGAAGCGCCCGCTTCTTCAAGCTGTTTTTTGATATTTTCAGCTTCGTCCTTCGCAACGCCTTCCTTAACCGGCTTCGGCGCGGCTTCGACCAGGTCCTTGGCTTCTTTCAGGCCAAGACCGGTGATTGCGCGCACTTCCTTGATAACGTTAATCTTTTTGTCACCAACGGAAGCCAGCACAACGTCGAATTCGGTCTTTTCCTCGGCTGCGCCGCCGCCGGCATCACCACCGGCAGCACCGGCGACCGCGGCCACCGCAACCGGCGCAGCGGCGGAAACGCCCCACTTATCTTCCAACAATTTGGAAAGCTCAGCAGCTTCCAGGACGGTCAAATTCGACAGTTCGTCGACAAGTTTCTCAAGATCGGCCATCGATTCGTTCCTTCACAATAACGGGTTCATGACGAGCGGGCTCAAGCCGCTTCGTCCTTGTTTGCGTAAGCACCGACAACACGCGCCACCTGACCGGCCGGGGCCTGCAGGACACCAGCAACCTTGGTCGCCGGCGAGGACAGCAGCCCAACCAGCTTGGCACGCAGTTCATCCAGGGACGGAAGTTTGGCCAGGGATTCGACACCGGCGACGTCCAGCACCTGGTCACCCAGGCCACCAGCAACGATCGTCAGCTTGTCGTTACCCTTGGCAAACTTCGAAGCGACCTTTGCCGCCGAAACCGGATCGTTGGAGAACGCCACGCCCGTCGGACCCTTGAACTGGTCCGAAAGGCCTTCGAATGGCGTTCCCGCAATGGCGATCTTGGCCAAGCGGTTTTTGGTCACCTTGAAGGAAGCGCCCGCTTCGCGCATCTGACGACGCAACTCGGTCGATTCCGCCACGGTCAGTCCCACCTGGTGGGTCAACACCAGGGCTTCGGCACCGGCAAAGGCATCACGAAGATCAGCGATCTTCTGGTCTTTCTCAGCCCGTTTCATGGCTGAACTCCTTTGCTGTTTGAACAGGTATCCGGCCATGGCCGCACCCCATTCGCACCACCTTGCCGCTCCGCCCAACAGCGGACGAAACGACGGTTCAAACCTGTCCGAAGAAGAACCAGCCGGCGGAACCCGAACGCGGGACCCGTCAAATTGGTTTCTCTCCCATCTGCGTGGGGCACTCGATCATTAAGGGCCGCTTGGATCGAGATCCGGTTGGCCCCCCCACGGTCACGGACAGGGCGGGCATCGGGCCAACATGGCCTTTTGCCCAAACCGCCGGTTACCCGGCGGTAACTCTTGCAGACTGAGGAACGCCTAGGAGGCGTCGGCCGTCAGCCCACCGACTTCCAATCGCACGCTCGGCCCCATGGTCGAGGTCAATGCGACGCGTTCGATATAGGTTCCTTTGGCACCGCTGGGCTTGGCCCGAGCGACGGCCGTCACGAAGGTGCGGACATTTTCAGCGATCGCATCTTCGCTGAAGCTCGCCTTGCCGACACCGGCGTGAACCAGGCCTGCCTTTTCCGCGCGAAATTCGACCGCACCGCCCTTGGCCGCGCCGATGGCGGCGGCAACATCCTGGGTCACGGTGCCCAGTTTGGGGTTCGGCATCAGGCCGCGCGGCCCCAGCACCTTACCGAGACGGCCAACGACGGCCATCATGTCCGGGGTTGCGATGCAGCGTTCGAAATCGATGGCGCCGCCCTGGATCTGTTCTGCCAGGTCTTCAGCACCCACCAAATCTGCGCCGGCTTCCTTAGCTTCATCAGCCTTGGCGCCGCGCGCGAAAACGGCCACGCGAACGGACTTGCCCGTGCCGTTGGGAAGCTGGACCATGCCACGGACCATCTGGTCAGAGTGGCGCGGATCGACGCCCAAATTCATCGCGATCTCGATGGTTTCGTCGAATTTGGCCGTGGCCCGTTCCTTAACCAACTTGACGGCCTCGTCCAGCGCATATGCCGCGGTCCGGTCGATGCCCTCGCGCCCGGTGCGCAGTCTTTTTCCGGTCTTTGCCATTGCCCTACTCCACCACCTCGTAGCCCATGGACCGGGCCGAGCCCTTGACCATCTCCATCGCCGCCTCAACGTCGTTGGCGTTGAGATCGGGCATCTTGGATTCCGCGATTTCCCGCACCTGGGCCAGGGTGACCTTGCCGGCAACGGCGCGGCCGGGCGTCTGACCGCCCTTGGGCAGCTTGGCCGCCTTCTTCAAAAAGAAGCTGGTCGGCGGGGTCTTGGTGATGAAATCGAAGCTGCGGTCGGCATAGGCCGTGATCACCACCGGGATCGGCATGCCTTTCTCGAGGTTCTGCGTCTGGGCGTTGAACGCCTTGCAGAACTCCATGATGTTCAGCCCGCGCTGACCCAAGGCCGGCCCGATGGGCGGCGATGGGTTGGCGGCGCCGGCCGGCACCTCCAGCTTAATGTAGCCTGCTACTTTCTTTGCCATCTATCGTCCCTCAAACAGATGAGGCGCCGCACGGTCCGGCGCCGGGACCCACGCGGTACGGCCATGGCGAGCCTCCCGCATGGTGTTGAACGCTAGCCTTTTTCGACTTGCGTGTACTCCAGCTCCACCGGGGTGGCGCGGCCGAAGATCGAGACGGCCACCTTCAGGCGGCTGCGTTCCTCGTCGACCTCCTCAACCAGTCCGGTGAAGGAGTTGAACGGACCATCGATGACGCGCACCTGCTCACCCACATCGTAGGTGATGGTCATGCGCGGACGATCGACGCCCTCTTGAACCTGCTGCAGGATCCGCAGCGCTTCTTCCTCGGTGATCGGCCGAGGCTTGCCCTGCGGGCCCAGGAAACCGGTGACCTTCGGCGTGTTGCGGACCAGCTGCCAAGCCTCGTCGGTCATCTCCATCTTGGCCAGCACATAGCCGGGGAAGAACTTTCGTTCCGTATTCACCCGCCGGCCGCGGCGAAGTTCGGTCACTTCCTCGGTCGGAACCGAGATTTCTTCGAACAATTCGATCAGGCCCTTCTTTTCGGCCTGTTCGCGGATCGAGTCGGCGACCTTGTTCTCAAAGCCCGAATAGACGTGGACCACGTACCATTTCATCGTCATGACGCCCTACCCCCCCGCTTAGCTGCCGAAGCCCAGAATGGCGCGAACGACGGCTGAGGAGATGTAGTCGACGATCAAAAAGAAGATGGCCATGACGAACACGAAGACGAACACCATCACCGTGGTGATGCCGGTTTCCTTGCGGGTCGGCCAGGTGACTTTAGACACCTCACGCCGCACCTCGCGTGCGAATTCTACCGGGCTGGTCTTCGCCATGTTTACAACTTCGATCCTGCGGTTAGCGGGCGCGCTGTCCGACACGTCTCTCTTCAACCAAACCTGAACCCAATTTCCATCGCCACCGAGAGATGGCAGGAGTGGAGGGACTCGAACCCACAACCCCCGGTTTTGGAGACCGGTGCTCTGCCAATTGAGCTACACTCCTCCAAACCCCACCGATCAAGATCGACGCCGGGGTTGAAAAGGGTCGCGTTCAGGCATGCGCGCTGCCGCGCAAACGCCAATGGCGCAAACGCGGAGCGGCGTTGTAGCCGCCCGCTCCGCGATTTGCAATCGGCTTTTCGACCCCGAGCGGCAATGCGGCCGCCTAGGGTCGAATTGAGTGTCGACTTACTCGACGCCGTTTTATTCGACGCCGTATTACTCGACGATGGAGGCGACGACGCCTGCGCCGACGGTGCGGCCGCCTTCGCGGATGGCAAACCGCAGCCCTTCATCCATGGCAATCGGCGCGATCAGCTCGACTTCCATCGTGGCATTGTCCCCCGGCATCACCATCTCCGTGCCTTCCGGCAACGTCACAACACCCGTCACATCCGTCGTCCGGAAGTAGAACTGCGGACGGTAGTTGTTGAAGAACGGCGTGTGCCGGCCGCCCTCATCCTTGGTCAGGATGTAGGCTTCGGCCTTGAACTTGGTGTGCGGCGTGATCGAACCGGGCTTGGCCAAAACCTGACCGCGCTCCACCTCTTCACGCTTGGTGCCGCGCAGCAGCGCCCCGATGTTGTCGCCCGCCTCGCCCTGGTCCAGCAGCTTGCGGAACATCTCAACACCCGTGCAGGTCGTCTTCTGCGTGTCCTTCAGACCGACGATCTCGATCTCGTCACCCACATTGACGATCCCACGCTCCACACGGCCCGTCACAACGGTACCGCGACCCGAAATCGAGAACACGTCCTCGATCGGCATCAGGAACGGCTTGTCCTTGGGACGTTCCGGGGTCGGGATGTAATCGTCAACGGACGCCATCAATTCCAAAACAGAGTTCTTGCCAATCGCCTCCTCGCCATCTTCAAGAGCTGCCAAGGCCGATCCCTTGATCACCGGGATGTCGTCGCCGGGGAATTCGTAGGACGACAGAAGCTCGCGAACCTCAAGCTCGACCAGCTCCAGCAGTTCCTCGTCATCCACCTGGTCGACCTTGTTCAGGAACACCACCAGCGCCGGCACGCCGACCTGACGGGCCAGCAGGATGTGCTCCCGGGTCTGCGGCATCGGGCCATCGGCGGCCGACACCACCAGGATCGCCCCGTCCATCTGGGCAGCGCCCGTGATCATGTTCTTCACATAATCGGCGTGACCCGGGCAGTCGACGTGCGCGTAGTGACGGTTGTCCGTCTCATACTCCACATGCGCCGTCGAAATCGTGATCCCACGCTCCCGCTCCTCGGGCGCCTTGTCGATGTTGTCGTACGACGTGAACTCCGCCCCGCCTGCTTCCGCCAACACCTTCGTGATCGCTGCCGTCAGCGACGTCTTCCCATGGTCGACATGGCCGATCGTGCCGATGTTCACATGCGGCTTATTCCGCTCAAACTTCTCTTTGGCCATCTCTCTCTCTCTTCACTCCGATTTAGTAGATGGAACGCTGCAGTCGGGGGGTGGAGCGGGTGAAGGGAATCGAACCCTCGTATTCAGCTTGGAAGGCTGCTGCTCTACCATTGAGCTACACCCGCGCCTTCTAGGGCTAAAGTCAGCGGTTTCTAGGGATTTGTGCCGACCGGCGCAAGCGCCAAGTTTTCCTGCCGATTGCTGGTCACTAGGTAGGTTGAGTCGGCAGCCGCGACAACCAAATCCCGCCAGCAACGATCAGGGTGGCCCCGATGAAGGTGGATTGAGCCGGAACTTCGGCAAACCAGACATAGCCGAGCAGCGCCGAAAAGAGGATCCAACTGTAACTGATAGGGCCGAGAATCGAGGCGTCTGCTAGGCGAAACGCCTTGATATTGCAGTACTGAGCAAGAATCGCGATCGGACCCAGGCAGAGGAAGGGTGCCAGATCTGAAAGACCCAACCCGGCCGAACGAGCGAACCACCAGCCGGGGATGAGAAAGACCAGGGCCGCCATGCCATTGACGTGGGCGAGGACGCCAAGGGCCCCTTCCCGCCGGGCCAACACCTTGATCATGACCGTTTCCAAGGCGATGAGCACGGCGCCCGCACCAGCCAAGAGCGCACCCTCCAGGTAGCGATTCCCTGGGGCCGTCTGCCCGATCGAAGCGCCAACGACGACAAAGGCGCCAGCGGCACAAAGACTGCCGGCGACCACATGTTTGACGGTGACGCGCTCGCCCAGCAGCAGGGCGGCGAACGCTACGATTAGCAATCCTTCCGTGAGTCCTATGGCGGTGGCATCGGCGATGGGCATGAGGGTTGCCGATTTGATGATGCAAACACCGCCGCCTGCCCCGAGAAAGACGCGCAGCAAATGGAGCAAGGGTTGGGGGCTGCGCAATCTGCCTATTGGCGTTCGCGTGATCGCAACAACCGCGCCGACCGTCAGTGCCCCTGACAGGTATCGAATGGCAACAATGGCCAGCGCCGGGACAGCACCATCGACAAATTTGCCGGCGGCAAAGACAGGTGTGAACAATGCCGTGCCACACAAGGCCAGCAAAACGGCCAACGGGGCGTTGCCGGGCTGACCGTGCAGCACGGTGTTTGTCGACCCGTATGCCATGACGAGCGGATTTCAGCTGTGACCTTGGACAGGAGCCGAACCGGGCTTTTGCGGGTCGCTGCTCTAGCCCCGGCCGATATACGGCATGGTCGTGGCCATGATGGTCATGAACTGAATGTTCGCCTCCAGCGGCAGGTCGGCCATGGTGACGACGGCCTTGCCGACATTCTCGACATTCATCACCGGCTCCGGCTTGACCGAGCCGTCGGCCTGGGGGACGCCGCCACTCATCCGGGCCGTCATGTCGGAGGCGGTGTTGCCGATATCGATCTGGCCGCACGCGATGTTAAAGGCCCGACCATCAAGGGAGATGGTGCGGGTCAGGCCGGTGACGGCGTGCTTGGAGGCGGTGTAGGGTGCTGAACCCGGCCGCGGGACGTAGGCCGAGATGGAGCCGTTGTTGATGATCCGGCCGCCCTGGGGGGACTGACGGCGCATCAGATTGTAGGCGCCACGGGCGCAGAGGAAGACGCCGGTCAGGTTGACGTCGATGATCTTCTTCCAGTCCTCGACGGGGACGTCGCCGAAATTTGCGGCCGGGACGTTGCCGCCGGCATTGTTGAAGATAACGTCCAGGCGGCCGAAACGGTTCTCGATTTCATCGAACAGGGAATCGACTGAGCTGGGGTCAGTGACATCGCAGGTCAGCGCCGCCATTTCGGCAGCATCTGGGCCGGCCATGGAGGCGGTTTCCTCCAGCGGTTCCTTGCGGCGACCGCAAACGGCGACCGTGTAGCCCGCGTTGGCCAGGGCCAGGGCCGAGGCCCGTCCGATACCCGAACCGCCACCCGATACCAGGGCAATCTTAGTCATTTAGTCTCTCCAACAGTCAGATCCGCGTAGTCCGGCTGGTCGCGATCCAGCACGGCGCGCAAGGCGGCAAAGTGTTTTTCCGCATGGGGCGGCATGAAATCCCAGCCGATCGCGGTCTTTTCCACGACAGGCTGAGGCAGGTGCCGCAGAGGTTTGCCGGTGGCCGCGCCCAGTACCTGCAGGCGGGCCGCCCGTTCGATATAGTACAGCGTGTTGAACGCCTCTGCGATGGTGTCGCCGGTGGTGATGATGCCGTGATTGCCCATAAAGAGGATCGGCTTGTCACCCATGGCCTCGGCCAGGCGCTCTCCTTCCTCCCGATTGTCGCCCAGGCCGCCATAGTCATCGTCATAGGCGATTTGGTGGAGAAACTGGGCGGCGGTCTGGCTGACCGGTTCGAGCCGGCCGCCTTCCAGACAGGTGATCGCGGTGGCGTAAGGCATGTGGGTGTGCAGCACGGCCCGAGCACGCGGATGGGCCCGATGGATGGCGCCGTGGATGTGCAGGGCTGTGGCTTCGACCTTATGTTCGCCTTCTAGGACGTCGCCGTCGCCATTGGTCAGCAGCAGATCGCCGGCCCTTAGCAAGGCCCAGTGGATGCCGTAAGGGTTGATCAGAAAGCGCGCGTCGTCGACGGCGAAGGAGAAGTGATTGTCGATCGATTCATGCAGATCGAACATCACGGCCAAGCGGAATGCAGCGGCCAAGTCCGTGCGGATCTCATCCAGCGCGGTGGAGTTTTCGATGTGTCCCATGGGGCTTATTGGTCCTCCGGCAGGTGCAGCGTCAAGCCGTCTAGGGCATCGGTCAGCTCAATCTGGCAGCTCAGCCGGCTGTTCGGACGCCGTTCGCTGACGGTGTTGGCGAGCATGGCATCCTCCTCCGGCTTGACGGCGGGGAGTTTGTCCAGCCAGGCCTCGTCGACATAGACGTGGCAGGTGGCGCACATGCAGGCACCGCCACAGGAACCCAAGATACCATCCACTTCGAAATCGATAGCCAGATCGCGCGCCGTTTCGCCGGACGCGCCATCCAGCGCCGTCTCTTCGCCGGCTTGGTTTATGAAACGCACCGCTACCATGAATTCTCCTTTTGGTTTTGCACTCGGCATCCTCCCGTGTTCGGCCTATGTGTAGCGTACAAAAATCGGGCCTCATAGGATCTGCCCATGACAACATCGCTCACCGACCATGCCCTAGCCGCGCTCGAGCAAATTGAGGCGGATGGGCTGACCAAAATCGAACGGCTGATCGACAGCCCACAGAGCGCGCATATCAGCGTGGCGGCTGAGGGTGGCCAGCGTCCCTATCTGAATCTGTGCGCCAACAATTATTTGGGGCTGGCGGACCATCCGGAAATCATGCAGGCGGCGCGCGAGGCGTTGGACAGCCATGGTTTCGGCATGGCCTCGGTGCGCTTTATCTGCGGAGCACAGACGCTGCATCGCGAGCTGGAACAGACCATCGCACGGTACCTGGGCAAGGATGACGCCATCCTGTTCGCCGCCTGCTTCGATGCCAATGGCGGTGTGTTCGAGACCTTGCTGGGGCCTGAGGATGCGGTGATCTCCGATGCCTTGAACCATGCCTCGATCATCGACGGGGTGCGGCTGTGCAAGGCCAAGCGCTATCGCTATGCCAACAACGATATGGCCGCGCTGGAAGAGGCGTTGAAGCAGGCCGAGGCGGATGAGGCGCGGACCAAGCTGATCGTCACGGACGGCGTTTTTTCCATGGATGGGATCGTCGCCGATCTGAAAGGGATTTGCGCGCTGGCCGATCGGTATGGCGCCAGCGTTCTGGTCGACGACTGCCATGCGACCGGCCACCTGGGAGAGAAAGGGCGTGGGACGCCTGCGCTGACAAGCGCGGGGGATCGGGTCGATATCGTCACCGGCACCTTCGGCAAGACGCTTGGTGGCGGTATGGGCGGCTTTATCGCGGCGGCGCAGCCGATCATCGATCTGCTGCGGCAGCGGGCTCGACCTTATCTGTTTTCCAACAGCCTGGCCCCGCCCGTGGCGGCCGGGGCCCTGAAGGCCATCGAGATTGCCGAGGCGGCCGATGACCGGCGGGCGCATCTGATGGCGATGACCAGGAAATTTCGCGCCGGGCTAGAAGCAGCAGGGTTTGACCTGCTACCTGGTGAGACACCGATCATTCCCGTGATGGTCTACGATGCGCGGGTGGCACAGAAGTTGGCAGCGGCCCTGGACGCGCGCGGGATATTCGTGGCGGGGTTCTTCTTTCCGGTCGTGCCGAAAGGCCAGGCCCGCATTCGCACGCAGATGTCGGCAGCGTTGAGTGAGGCCGATGTCGATCAGGCCATCGTCGCCTTTGCCCAGGCGGGTAAGGAAATCGGGATTCTGTGAGGCAGGTTCGATGAAAGCACTATCCAAACTCAAGGCCGAACCCGGGATCTGGATGATCGACGCGCCGATGCCGGAAATCGGGCCGGACGATGTGCTGGTGAAGATCAAGCGCACGGGCATCTGCGGCACCGACCTGCATATCTACAAATGGGATGAGTGGGCCCAGGCGACCGTGCCGGTGCCGATGATCACGGGCCATGAATTCTCGGGCGAGATCGTCGAAGTCGGCAGCGAGGTCGACAATCTAAAGGTCGGCCAGCGGGTGTCGGCCGAGGGGCATGTCATCGGCATGAACAGCCGGGCCTCCCGGGCCGGGAAGTACCATCTGGACCCGGATACCAAGGGGATCGGGGTGAATATCCCCGGCACCTTCGCAGAATTTGCCGCCATTCCCGCCTTCAACATAGTTCCCCTGCCCGATTCCATCAGCGACGAGATTGGCGCCCTGCTCGACCCGCTGGGCAATGCGGTGCATACGGCCCTGGCGTTCGACCTGGTGGGCGAAGACGTGATCGTCACCGGGGCCGGTCCGATCGGGATCATGGGGGCGGCGGTGGCACGGCAAGCCGGGGCGCGGCATGTGGTGATTACCGACATCAATGCCGCGCGGCTGGAACTGGCCGCCAAGGTGGCCGATGTCGTGCCGGTGAACGTCGCCGAGGAGGAGCTACGTCCGGTGATGGACCGGCTGGGCATGCGCGAGGGGTTTGATGTCGGGCTGGAGATGTCCGGCGCGCCCAAGGTGCTGGAACAGATGATCGATCACCTGGTCATGGGAGGACGGATCGCGCTACTGGGCGTGCCGGCGACCCCGCTGATGTTCGATCTGAGCCGCATCGTCTTTCGCATGATCACTCTGAAGGGGATCTATGGTCGAGAGATGTTCGAGACCTGGCACAAGATGCTGGCGTTGCTGCAAAGCGGGCTGGATGTGAGCGCAGTGATCACCGACCGGTTTCCAGCGGCCGAGTACGCCAAGGGGTTCGAAACGGCACTCGGCGGGGAGTCCGGCAAGGTGTTGCTGGACTGGAATTAGGCCAGCACGCGATCAACCATCAGGCGCTTGTTTTCAGTTGCCAGGATAGGTTGACCTTTGCGGAAGACAGCCTTGATGACGGGGGATTTTTCCGTCGTTTTGAAGGCGATAACGTCCGCGATTTGACCAACCATCAGGCTCCCTCGATCAGCAAGGCCGTGAGAGGCCGCCACATTGGTGGAGATCAGGGACCAGGCCTTGGCGAGATCGCCGCTTGGCGATTTGGCCATGCGGCCGACGGCGCCGAGCAAAGCTGGGTAAAAATAGTCCGAGGCCAAGAGCGTGCAGAGGCCAGCCTCAATGGCCGGTTCGGCATCGACGGCGCCGATGTGGCTGCCGCCGCGCAGGACATTCGGGGCGCCCAGGGCGACATGTTCGCCGGCATTGACGGCATCGGCGGCGGTTTCCTGGGTTAGGGGAAATTCACACAACTGGATGCCGAAGGAACGGTGGTGCTGGCGTTCCTGCGGGGTGCGCTCGTCATGGGCCAGGCAGATGACGCCAGCCTCGTTGGCTGCCTTGGCTAGGTGTTCGATGGCGGCGGGAACGTCGGGGCGGCGTTCGGCGACGCGGTCGATCAGGGAGTTGAAGTCAGCTTCGCTAAGGCCGGCGCGTACGGCCAGCTCGGGGACTTTCCGCATCCGCTTTTCACCCTGGAGCAGTCCCGTGAAATGGTCGTTGAAGGCTAAGGTCGGCTTGGGGTCGATGTGCAGCCATTCTTCGACTTGGTCGACGATGTCCAAGGCATGGGTTTCCCAGCGGAATTGCAGGCGGATATCGGCCAGCAGTTCCGGGCGCAGGCGCTCCAGGGCGTCGATCCAGAGTTTGGTCTTGTCGGGGCCGCGCAAGCCTGGCTCCCAGGAGATGGTGACGGCCAGATAGGCGGTGGTGATGCCGTTCGCGATGAGCTGGCGATCGGTTTCGATCAGAGCCGTGTCGATATCGAAAAAGATGCCGGGCCGAGGGGAGAAGTTGCGCTCGAAGCCATCGCCGTGCAGATCGATTATGCCCGGCGCGATGATCAGGCCCGACGCATCGAAACGGCGGGCACGGGGCGGCGGACGGTCGGATATGTGGCCATCCTCAATGAAGATGTCTTCGGAAACGAGTTGGCCATCCTTTATGCAATGGCCACCGGTCAGAACCCAGCCACCTGTTGGTTCAATATGGTCCATCGGTCGTCTTTCGATTTAGCGAGCGGGTTGCGGGTCTAAAAGCTGAGCGCGCCGCGAGCCACAAGAATGAGTCCGGAAAAGCCGAGCAAGGCGATGACGGCGCGGCGGAAGTGGTCTGGCGCCAGTCTTGCGCGTAAATCGCTGCCGAGCCGCACGCCGATGAAGACGGGCACCAGGCCGAGAACCGACAGCAACGCCGTCTGCCATGTCATAAGGCCAATCTGTGACAGGCCTATGGCCATAGCCAGGCTGGACAGGCTGAAGGAGATGTTGGTGGCCTGGACCAACCGGTCGGGATCGAGCCGCAGGGCCATCAGGTAGGGCAGGACAGGCATGACCTGCGAGCCGGTCAACCCATTGATGGTCCCCGTGGTCAGGCCAACGACGGGGGCCAGCGGGCGTTCCAACTGTTCGGGCAGAACCAGGTTCGACCGGCGCCAGGCGAAGAGACTGTAGGCCGCCAGCACCAGGCCCAGAACCGCGCCCGCCGTAAGCCCCTCCACCCAGCTCAACAGCATGATGCCGACGCCCACACCAATGACGGCGAGACCGTAAAGCCATGCGAAACGGCCCAGCATCTCCGCAAAGTGTCCGACGCGCATCATGACCATGGCGTTGCTGGCCATCGAGGGGACGATGAGGAGCGGAAGGGCCTCCTTCACCCCGATGGTCAGCGCCAGCATCGGGAGGGCCGTCGTGGAGAAGCCCAAACCAGTCGCGCCCTTGACAAAGGCAGCAAGAAAAAACGCGGTGCCAACAAGGGCGATGGTGGACGCATCCATGGCGAACTGCACTTAATTCGAACCGAAACCGCAGGCGCTCGGTCAAATTCTCCATCACCCAAGCAATGGGAGGGATGGAGAGGATGATGATCGCGCTTGTCTTGCGCACCGACGACAACCCGCTGCCCACCCCAGCGATCAAGTCTCCGCCAACCAGAGGACTCGACCTGCAATGCAAAGGTGCTATAGGGCAGGAACAAAAAGTTCAATCCGGCAGGTGGGGCAAAAGAGGTTCATGCAGCAGCAAACGCCACACGGAGTTTTTGCGCTCGTCCGACGATCGGCGTTGGCCTGGTCGTGCGGGGCGTCGCTGATCCTCAGCGCTTGCGGACCAGCCCAGATGGACGCCATGGCCGACCTGGAACGGACGGACGCCAATTGGGCGGGCTCATTCGAGACGCAGGCATTCGCGGCCGGTGACGGCTTTGAGCTGTATGTCCACAGTTGGCCAGAGAAAGTCGACCGTCGAACAAGGGGTATCATCATTGCCCTGCACGGGATGAACGACCATGGCGGCCGATTCGCCGAACCCGCCGGCTATTGGGCAGAAAAGGGGTTGCTGACCTATGCCTATGACCAGCGGGGATTCGGACGCAGCAGAGGCAATGGCCGGTGGCCCGGCGCCGATGTCTTAGCCCAGGATCTGGTTGAGTTTATTGAGCTGGCAACGCGGTCCCATCCCGGCGTGCCGATCACGCTTTTGGGCGAGAGTCTGGGCGGTGGGGTGGCGCTGGTCGCACAAGCCCGCGAGGATTTTCCGACGGTGGTGAAACGCGCCATCTTGGTTGCCCCTGCTGTCGAAGGGCGGGATGCGAAGAGCAACTTCGAAAAGGCAGGGTTGTGGACGGCCTCGCACACCATCCCTGCCCTGCCCATCCCTACCGAAGGGGGATTCAAGGGATTGTCGGAGGATGAAGGGCTGATCGAAGAAATCCTGGCTGACCCCGATGTCCGCAAAACCATGCGCGTCGACTCGCTGTGGGGGCTTGCCGACCTGATGGACGAAGCCGTCGATTCAGCCGATGCGGCGGAGCTGCCGACACTGGTGATCTATGGCGGTGACGACGTTTTGGTAGGAGCCGATTCGGTGCTGGATATGGTCACCACCCTGGGATCGGAGGAGAAGGAGCTTTGCTATTTCCCCAATTCAGGCCACCTGTTGCTGCACGAAACGCCGCAGCAAGAGGTCTTGGATGATGGGTCTGCGGACGAACTGGCACTGCCGGTGAAGATTTGGGAAAGCATCGCCCAGTGGCAGCGCTATGGCAGCCGGCGGGAAGTCTGTTGAGCGGCGGTTGGCTTCTAAGGCCAATCCCCTTCCCAATAGACCTCGCACTCATACCCATCGGCATCGAGGAACTTGATCGAGCGGAAATTGGGTTCTGTGCAGTCCTCGGTTAGGGTTAGGTTTTCTTTGAGCAACCGGTCACGTAGCGCGTCGATCCGCGTAGGACTGTCAGCCAGGAAACCATGATGTCCGCCGTTCTGCCTGGGACCTGACGAACCCTGCACAAAGGCGAGATCCGATCCGGCACTGTCGCGCAAATGGACGGAATTGCCGAGGGTGACGATCTCCCCCTCCGGGATCAGGTGCCGCTTGTAGAATTCGGCAGCCTCGTACGGTGCCTGTACGACCAGATTGACGTGAACGAGCCTGAACATGGCCATTTGCCCTGCCTCTCAGGATGCCAAGTGTTTCGCCTTCATCCACAAAAACAAGGGAATTCGGCGCCAGCGGTCTGCGCCTGCCCAGGCGCCGCCTTGCGCCGGCCTAGGTTCGCTTAGGGACGTGACGGCAAGGCCGGCCGATTCGAGTGCGGCAACATAGTTTTCCAACGGCTGCGCCCAACCGGCAAATTGCATGGTAAGCCCGTTGCTGGTGATCGCATCCGAGAAGCGCTTGCGGCCGAAATACTCACCGTCATGGATGAAGGGTGCGCCGGTCTCAGCATTGGCAAACCGACCGCCGTCGACGAAGGGGTGAACGATGGACAAAGCCATCGTGCCATCCGGAGCCAGCACGCGCGCCATCTCGGCGACGACGGCGGGAACGTCTTCCACATCCATCAGCACGTTATAGGCAACAACCAAATCGAAGGTGCCGGCATCGAACGGCATCTTGGCTGCTGATGACTTGACGTAATCGTCCGCGGAGTTTTCGTCTCGGGCAGCGTCGATGAAACGCTGCACCGGGTCGACGGCCGTGAGGTGATAGCCGCACGCTTTCACGGCACGGGAAACACGCCCTTCCCCGCAACCGACATCGAGCGCCCGCCCCTGCCCTTGCCCGATGAATTCGATGAGGGATGATCGATAGGCCCAGAACGCATCATGGCCCGGAGTGCGCGCCCAGGCGATCCAATCATCGGCGACGCGGGTCCAATGGTCGATGTCCTGGGTCATGGCCGTCTTCCTGCCTGGTTCGCCCGTGGCATGCCGCAGATTGGCTTACGGCAAACACGTGGTGGCAGACCGTGACGGCCCAGTGAAAATGTGTAAACAAATCTCTGATTGGCGAGAGGAACGGCGGTCAGTCCGGCAGTGCGATGAACTCTTCCTCATCGCCGGGCACGATATCGAAACGGCCGGTCCGCCATTCCTCTTTGGCTTGTTCGATACGCTCGCGCGAGGACGAAACGAAGTTCCACCAGATGAAACGCGGACCGTCCATCGGCTCTCCACCAAACAACAGGATGCGCGCGCCACCGTCGGCGGTAATGGCGATCTCGTCACCTGGGTGGAAGACCAGAAGCTGGCCAGCCTCGAAACTGTCGCCGGCGATAGTGACCCTGCCATCCGCGATGTAGATCGCTCGCTCCTCGTGCTCCGCCGGCAACGGCAATCTGGTGCCCGGTTCGAGGATTGCGTCGACATAGAACATGTCGGACGCTGTCTTGATCGGCGAGGTTTGGCCGTAGAGGGACCCGGCGATGATGCGGGCCTGTTTGCCCTCGCCTTCGATTTGAGGCAGCCCGTCTTTGTCCTGGTGGAAGAAGCCGGGCGAACTCTCCTCGGCCGTTTTGGGCAAAGCAACCCAGCTTTGGATACCAAACAGGGGACGGCCGGACTGCTGACGCCAGTCGGCCTCGGTCCGCTCGGAATGGACAATGCCTTTACCGGCCGTCATCCAGTTCACGTCACCCGGTTCGATGGCCAAGGCTGAGCCGAGACTGTCGCGGTGAAAGATCTTGCCATCAAACAGGTAGGTGATCGTCGCCAAACCGATATGCGGGTGAGGCCGGACATCCAGCCCCTGCCCCGTCAGAAACTCCGCCGGCCCCATTTGATCCCAAAAGATGAAAGGGCCGACCATGCGGCGCTTGACTGAAGGCAAGGCCCTGCGAACTTCCAGACTGCCGATATCCCGGGTGCGCGGAACGATCACCGTCTCGATGGCACGGCAGGATTTTGCGTCCCCTGGAACGGGATCTTTGCTCGCTTGCCAGCTCATCGGCCCAGTCTTCCCTTCTCGAATTGAATATCGCCAGCCTAGCCCATCATCGCGGCAACTGATCGATCACCACTGATCCTCGAGATAGCGAGAACGGTGTCCTGGACAACCGCCTCTTGCCCCTCCGGACCTTTGGCAAGCCTTTCCCGATGACGCAACTTGCCGATATCCGGGTATCAGACATCGATGGCAACTTCCGCGCGTGGCGCAAGGCCGTCTAGGGCGTCAGGCTGGCTAGGTCCGGAACTTCCCGCGCCTGACCTGCTTCCACGCTGTGGGCAAGTCATCCAGTTCCCGCTGTGTCATCCGCCGCAAGTCGGGATGGGCGGAGGGGTCGACGTAAATGAGGCGGCCGGTTGCGGGTTCGTCGCGCTTCTCAAAGGCCTGAAGCGCGACCAGGCGCCTTAAGAGATGGTGAATATGATTTAGCATGCCTATAGATATGCGCTCAATATCGCGGCCGAAAAATTGAGTTTTTCAAAGGGTTGATATAGATTTTCTAAATGAAAAACTTGAACACTCTGCACCTCAACGGACTGCGCGCCGTTGAGGCCGTCGGGCGGCTGGGCAGCCTGCGCGCGGCGGCGGATGAGCTGAGCGTTACCGTTGGCGCCGTGAGCCAACAGGTACAGAAAACCGAAACACAGCTCGGTAAGCCCCTGTTCATCAGGGACCCCAAGGGCCTAAGGCTGACCGCGCTGGGCGAGGATGTCTTGGTTCGCCTGACGGCTGGCATGGCTGAGTTGTCGGCGGGCGTCGCGCTGGCCCGGAACGAGGGAGAGACTGTGCTGACCGTTTCGACGGCGCCGGTTTTTGCCGGAAAATGGCTGGTCTGGCGGCTAAATCGATTTCACGAGGCGCATCCGAACATCAGCATCCGGATCGATGCAAATTCCCATATGGTCGATCCCGATCTTTCGGACGTCGACGTTTGCATCCGGGTTGGGCAAGGCGGCTGGCGCGATGTGAAAGCGGACAAAATCCTCGACCACAAGGTGTTTCCTGTCTGCAGCCCGGGGACTGCCGAAACGCTGAGCGACCCTGGTGACATGGCAAAGGTGCCCATTATCAGAGATCCGCTGGCCATGTTCGGCTGGGATAGTTGGCTCAGGCCCAACGGGTTAAACGACGACATCCTGGGCGATGGACCGGTCTATTCGGATGCATCGATGTGCCTGGACGCTGCCATTGCCGGCCAGGGTATTTTTCTGGCTTGGGAGACTTTGGCCAACGATGCCATCCGCATGGGCCGTTTGGTCGCCCCTTTTCCCGGACGCCATTTGACTGGCTTGTCCTACTGGTTCGTCACCGGTCGGCGAGCCGAACGGACGCGGAAAGTCCGGGCCTTTAGGGCCTGGCTTGAACAGGAACTGACTGCCTCGATCGAGCGTGATTGAGCTTGTGCGGTTGCCCGATCACAATGAACCGATGACAAATGCCATAATTAGGCGCGCCAGGGCCGAGGACGCTATTGCGTTGGCCCGCTGTATCGATGCCGCCTATGCCATATACGTTGGACGGGTTCCGGATCTGCCGGCCGTGTCCAAAGGAATTGCCGAGGACATCGAAACCCATCTGGTGTGGGTGGCGGACATCGATGGTGAGATTGCCGGCGGGCTGGTTTTGGTGGCGCAGGACAACCACGCTCAGCTCGCCAACATTGCCGTGGATCCGACTCGGACAGGCCTTGGCTTGGGACGGGCCTTGATCGGCCAAGCGGAAATGGCCTGTCGGGAGCTGGGCTTGCCCGAACTTCGCCTGGCCACCCACGTCGATATGCCGGAAAATGTCGCGCTGTATGCCCACCTTGGTTGGCAGGAAACCGAGCGACGCGGCAACAAAGTTCTGATGGCCAAGCGGCTCTGAGAGGACGCCTATTCGGGGTAGGCGCCGTACCCGGACAAGACCAATGTCTGGCCGGACGAAAGGCTGTCAAAGTCACTGCGTGAGATCACCCAAACCGGCGTGGAGGTTCCATAAAGATGATCGGCAACTTGCGCACCAATGGTGATGTTGACGTCCGGTCCGGGAAGCAGAATCGACAGGGGACCCGCGCCGGTGCGCATCGCCTCCGCCAAGCCGGCTGGCGTTCCGGCCGACCCGCGAGAACCGGGTAAGGCAAGGATCCTGCCAGCGATTTGCTGACCCGCTTGGGGATGATTGCGATCGAGAACGCGGCCGTCCGTTGGATCGAAGCCGCCCCAAAAACTGAGCGGCTCGTCGAGCTTTAACAGTGGGCCATGCGCGGTTCCCGGATTGAGAACGGTAAGCGCCTGGAAGGATGGGGCAGTCATGGCGCCTCTCCCCAGAGCTTGGATGACCAGAGGGTTGGGTCACGCACGACCTCGCCTTTCACCGCGGACTCGACACAATCCCTCAGACTGCCAAAGGCGACATCGACCAGCAGCATGCCAGGTGCGTAGTAGGCCCATTTCGCCGAGTTGGTCATAACCCGGCCCCGGCAACCCTGAACGGCCGGGCCGAAATAGGTGCAGGTATCGACCAGGACCTTCGCACCAGCTCTTTCCAATTCCCGATCCCATCCTTTGTCGGCGATGCTCTCGGCAACATGGCGACTGGTCGAAACGTAGAGGACGGTATCGGGATGGACCTTGCGACCATCGAGCTGGGTTACCAGACGTTCAAATTCCGCGAGGGAGAAATGCGGCGTACCCAACGCCACCATGTTGAGCGTGCCCTCGGCGACCGTCGAGAGAGAATCACGAGCTTGGGCGAGTTGGTCCGGCGCAATTCGGATGACCTGCTCGGGCGGGAGCCCTTGCAGCGCGACCTCAAGAGTCGGTGCTTCGGGCGTCACACCGACAATGTGAAACAGGCAGACACCGCCGGACGCTGCAGCGGCAGCCGACAATGCCTTTAGGCTGTCGGCAGGTGTGTCGGCCGGCAGGCCGGTGACGACCGGCACCCGATTGCCGGCCAGACGGCCCATCTCGTGGCCGAGGACATGGCACAATAGCTCAGTCTCGCGCAGCGGTTCCGGGATGTCTGAAAGGTCAAACTGGATTTCAGCCCGGCGCCCGGCATCGGTATGGAAGCCGGCCAGGGGAACGCGGCGGGTCAGCCCGCAGGCAACATCGAGAAAGTCGCCATATTTGTTCGTACGGGCCCCAACCGCTGAATTGAAATAAGCCACCGCATTTGATTCACCGACGATGATGTCTTGGCCAAACCGAGGTCCATCTGGAAGCTGGTAGGGTGCGCAGGTCCAAACCGGATCGGCACCCAGTGCCAGATACAGCTCCGCCAGCTCTCGCGCTTCGGCCAACTTGTCCGCGTGGCTTTTGGGCCGAACCTCCTCCTGAATGAGGCTAACCGGAATGGTGTTGGTCCAGGCCGGGATTTCGAAGCGCGCGCCATGATCAAGCATGAACCGCGCGAAATCGAGGTGCGCCCGACCGTAATAGTGACAGGCATCAATGTGGACGTAACAGGTTTCCAACAGCCGGGGGGCACCCATGATTGCCGCGGCCCGCACGACAAGCTGCATGGCAAACCGCAATGCCTCGCCGCCATCGCCATCGAGAAGCGCTTGTTCTTCGGCCGAAAGGGAAAGCGTGGGAATTTGGCCACTCGGAACCCGATCGGACGTCACAACGCGACACCACTCCGCCTAAGCGGCCTGGTGTTCGCAAGGCGTTCGGTTCGGCGTTTTGCCATCCCCATGGGCGTAATCAAAGGTTCCATTGACACAAATTCCCGTATCAGTGATGACTATCACTTTGGCGCCGCATGACAATCTGGCTTATTTGCGCCCATGCACCTTACTAAAGACGCGACCCTCCCATCGATGATGTCGGGCCCACGCCACTGGGTTCCGAGTGAGGCGGTCGCGTATTGGGACCACATTCGTGGCGACCGGGACGTGCCAACGCGCGCGGACATAGACCCGGCCGACATTCCTAAGCTGCTTCCGCACCTCGTCTTGCTGGATGTGTTCCATGAACCACGCGACTTTCGCTACCGGCTGGTGGGTACCACGGTCGAGGAGTTCATGAACAAATATTACACCGGCGTGCGTATGAGCGAGTTGCCGCACCAGCGACCGCCCAGCCAGATCTGGAAGAGTTGCTGCACGGTCGTGGGCAGCCGCAGGCCTTTGTTCAGCGCCGTGCCTTACGTCGGTCCCAAGAAAGAGTTCGTTCGGGCAGAGGATGTCATCCTGCCACTGGCCCCGCCCAACGAAGCGGTCAATATGCTGCTGGTTGCCGTGGGTTATATCCGAAAGCACGACAACAAGCCGGTTTAAACGCGCTCGATGATCGCCACCCTCTCCCTCGGCTGCCGAAAATTCTTGACCAATCGGTAATTAATCACCAAATGGCGATCGAGTGCGCTGCACACCTCCGGCTTTCGCGAGGTGTCGGCTGCGTTTTGTACACAAGAGAAAAACGTGTCAGGAGACCAACATGAACACGCCCATCGGCGGTAAACCAATCCACATTTCCGATGACGCATTCGACGCCGTCGTCGGCCAATCCGGCACAGTCCTTGTCGACTTTTGGGCGCCCTGGTGCGGTCCCTGCCAAGCCATCGCCCCGGTTCTTGATGCCTTGGCCGCCGAGTATGAAGACCGGGCGACGATTGCCAAAATCGATGTCGACCAACACCAACAGAAAGCCGCTCAGTTCGGTGTCCGATCCATCCCAACCCTGATCCTGTTCAAGGACGGCCAACCGGTTCAGACGCTGGTGGGTCTGCAAGACCGCGCGGCACTGGCCAATGCCATAGAGGCCGCACTGCCTCTCCCGGCCTAGTTTACCGGTGACGTCGATGAAAGCGTTGGCACGACGTCCATTCCCCAGCTTTCCGGGCGGAAAATCAGTGCTAGAACGCGATGATAAGATGGGTCGGTCCGGCCGCCGCTTTTCACGGACCGGCCCGCACCCCCGTCGACAACCTCCGCTTCGCCCGGCCGAACCATGCAGTAGATCAGGGGGGACCAACTTGTCGTGTTGACGACCAAATCGTAGGCGCGGACAGGTTCACAAGGATCGATCACGGCAATGCTTCCCGGGGGAATCCAAGGTTTGGAAAGGCCAGCCTCAAATCGAATGGCATACGCGTTCGAGGACACCACCATCTCGGGCGGGACAGTAATGCCCTGTGACCCCGCATAGGCTGTCCCCTCCCGGCTGACACATTCCGCATTATACAGCGGGATCGCCCGGCTAGCCTTAGCGAAGGACGCCGGTTCCGCGACCGGGCGGCGCGGTTCGCTGGGTTGAATGGGCTCGGGCAGAGTTTCGGTTTGCGCCTCAAGCAACTGAGCGATTGCTGTTACGGTGACATCGTAGGCCCGGGCCAAACGGCGGATGTGCGACAAGCTGACATTACGCTCGTCGCGCTCCAGGCGGGAAATTTCCGTCCTGGAGATACCCGATTTTTCGGCTGCCTCCACCAGGCTCAGCTGTCGGCAGCGACGGAGCCAGGCGAGCCGCTCTCCCACGGACCGGACAATGCCATCCCGAAGGGAGTCGCTTTGCCCGAGGGCTCGGTCGAGACCCTGATTGGGGTTGTAACGGTTTTCGCTGACTGACATTCGCAAACACCTAACTTGCTAAGACAGATAAGTGATCTCAACAGGCAAACCAGCCGAGTCACGTCGCTGGCCGCCGGCTGCGTCGGTGCGATCATTTTGATAACGTTGGTCAATTATATCGCGAAGTTCGTCCAAGGCGGAAACCGGAAGTTTTCCGGCATCGACGGCTTCTGCACAGCGGCGAAGCAGATCAAGGCTGTCTTCCCAGTCCCCACCGGTCTTCAGGTCATCCCTGGTCAGGCAATGTCCCCGAGGAAGCGATAGCTTTTGCGCCATTTTTGAATTGAACCCATTTGTGACTACACCGTCACAAGTGGACTCCATCTCGCTATGCGCGAAAATGGCTGAAACTGCCAAGTTTGGGGAAATATCCCGTGCGAAGCACCGAATTATCCCTTTGCATTGGCGCAAAGAGGTAATTTGCCGTCAAACACGTACCGGATGATGCCGGTCAGTCGATATCGATCAGACCCAATGTGACGGCCTTTACGGCCGCATGCGCGCGCGTCTGCGCATTGAGCTTCAACTGAGCCGCTGCGACATGGCGCGCCACCGTGTGTTCGGAGATCGTCAAAATGTCACCGATCATAGGCGCGGACTTTCCTGCCGCGATCCAGCGTAGGCATTCCTGCTCTCGCGGGGTGAGATTGATTTGACTGTCGGTCTCCTCCTCGACATTCGGCTGGAACAATTCGAACGCCCTTTCGTGCGCGTGATACCCCAGCCAGAGTAAGAGCGGCTCATACAGCTCAATCAGTTCCTTTCGGTCGCGGGCCGAACCGTCCGGCACCGCGGAAAACAAGGCAAAGGAGGTCGGCCCCCTTACCGGGACCGAGATGCCGGAGCCGATCTTGAATTCGCTTGCCTCGTTGAAAACAAGCGAAGAGGTCGGTCCGGCAGCAGAAAAATCGATCCTGTCCCAGACTACCGGTGCCGTGGCCTTACGCGCCAGCGCATGTACCGGGTCGTGGTGGATGTAGTTGCTTTGTTCATAATGGTTGATCCACTCAGCCGGGTAGTCGGTGAAGAACGTGTGAAGAAAATCACCCACGCCAGTCATTCGGACAAGATGGTAGGCCGAGCTGTGGAAGCCAATTTCCGCAAGAAAATCAGTAACAACCGATTCCAACTCCTCGACACTTGAGGCGTTGTCGACGGCGTTTCTTATTCGCCCCGGGACAAACGGCAACAGCGGTTGGGTCATTGCTCAGCCTCCGTTCCTGTAGGAGCGCGAACCTCAAAAATTCGACGAGCTAATTGGTACACGAACATACTGAATCTCGCAAAAAGGGCAGCGGGACGGGAAAATTCCCGTTTTATGGTTAAAACCAGGGATAATTCCCGTTTGAAGTCTTTGTTCCCCTGTGGCGACGAGTCCTGCAGGGAGAATTCAGCAATGATGAGCGCCGCTGTTCAAGGTATTTCTAACGCTCATGACCATCCGCAAATCAAGGGGTATCCGCTTCTCGGCGCCTTACCGGAAATGTGGCGGGACCCGCCTGGGTTTCTGGTTCGCGCGGCTTGCGACGTTGGCGGTGTAACGCGGTTTCGGCTTGGACCAGAGAACGCCGTCCTGGTTGCCGATCCGAACGGCGTGGAACATGTCCTGCGCGCCAACCAAGCCAACTACACAAAGACAAAAATGGCCGACAAGCTGGCGCCCATCCTGGGCAACGGTGTTGCCATTGCAAACGGCAATGACTGGGTGCGGTCACGCAAAGCGGTCCAGCGGTCTTTTACCAAAGACCAGGTCGACGGTTGGGTGGGCGAGATGGATGAAGCCATCGACGCATTCTTTGACCGCGATCTTCAGGCTGGTTCGATCAAGGACGTGAACGGTTTCTCCGGCCGGCTGACCCTGACAGTTCTGTTCAAAACCGTTTTCGATATTGACGACAGCGAAGCCGTTCACCGGTTCACGGATCGCATCGAAAGGCTGCAGCAGGCGCTGAGCCAGATCATGTGGTCGGTAAATCCCTGGGCGGCAACTCGGCTGACAAAATGCGGCCGTGAGCTGCATCGTTACTCGGCTGAAGTCCGCCAGATGGTCACGGACTACGCGACAGAGGCCCTGGAAAATGATCGGGAGGGAACGGTTGCCAGACTGAGCCGATATCTCGGGACGGACATGGACGAACCGGTCGATCTAACAGATCTGGTCGACCAGTTGATCACCATATTCATCGCCGGTCACGAAACCACCGGCAACACACTTGCTTGGGCAATCAACCTTTTGGCCCGCAACTCCGCACTGCAGCAGACGTTGCGCGAAGAAGCGCTGATGACCCTGCCGCTGGATCGGCCAGCCACCACCCAGATCGCCCGGCAGCTCAAGCAGACCGAAGCATTCCTGCAGGAAGTCATGCGCCTTTATCCCAGCGCCTGGTGGTTCGTCCGAACGGCGGTCGAGGATGACGAGGTCTGTGGTGTCCCGATCAAATCAGGTGACGTGGTGATCATCGCCCCCTATGCGACCCATCGCCTACCGGACTATTGGCCAAACCCGGACACATTCGATCCCGAGCGTTTTCTAACCGATCGGCCGGCCCATCGGTTTGCCTACATCCCCTTCGGCGCCGGCCCGCGGACCTGCCCCGGTGGCCACTTCGCCATGGCCGAAATGATGCTGGCCGTCGGCCGAGCCCTGATCCGCAGTGAGTTCTCGGCCGCATCGACGGACGTCCCGAACTGTCAGGCGCTGGTAACGTTGCGGCCGGCCGAGGGCGAGGCGATCACCGTGCGAGACCATGCCTGCGCCTATTGGATCAAGCAATGCGACGTGGGTGGACATGCGCTGGTTGAGGCCGCGATGCGCATGCGCAAACGCATCTTCGTCGACGGGCTCGGCTGGCCAGTGGATTTTGACGATGATGGCCGCGAACGGGACGAGTTCGATTGCGATGATGCCAACTACCTGGTCGTGATCGAAAAGGGCACGGTCAAGACGTGCGGCCGCGCCCTGCCAGCCTGCCGGCCAACGCTGCTCTATGACGTCTATGGTCACATCATCGAGGATGACGAGCGGAAAGAACCGAGGCGGACCATGTGGGAAGGCTCCCGCATGGCGACCTCGCCCGAACTGAATTCCAAAGACAGCCGGCGCTGGATCTGGGAGTTGGTTTATCAGTCCGCCAGGCAAGCCATCCGCGAGGGTGTGACAGAAATGGTGGCTGCATCCGATCCGGTGCTCTATCGCGTCCTGCGGCGGGTGGGCGCCAACCCCCAGCCGATGGGCGATGTGGTCGTCGACGAGCATGGCTTCAAAGTGATGGCGGTTCGTATCAATGCCGATTTCTCGACGCTGAAGTCGATGCACGACGTGTCCAAGAGCCCGCCGCTGGAAGCCAGGGTGGTGTTTGGCCGGCGCATCGATGTCACAACGCCGGCAATCGAAAAGAAGGCTGCTTAGCTCCACCCCTATGGCCACTGAGAGGCCCGCGCTTCGACACAAGCGCGGGCCTTTGCGATTGTAGGGCCAGGCCCTCTTTCGATCACATGTGCACGAATGTCATCAAGTCATCGGCGCACGCAATGCGATTTCGGTTGGGTTAGCCTGCTCCCATAAAGTTGGGGGTAAGCGTGACCAAAGAAGACTATTTCCACTATGACGCGGCGACCTCGCCGCACGCAATTTTCCCACTAGGCGGCATTGGGGCCGGCGGGATCGGGATTGGGGCCGACGGCCGGTTGCAGGATTGGGAAATTTACAATCGGCCGTCAAAGGGCAGCGTCAACGGGTTTTCCCACTTCGCAGTTCGAGCCGAGCGCGCCGGAGAAGTTCTCGACACCCGTATCCTGAACGGTCCGTTCAACGGCAACCGCAGCGGCGTGCTGCATGGGGCCGATTTCAACACCTTCGGCTTTGGCCCGCGCCGGCAAGAGCTGACCGGGTTACCACATTTTGCCCATTCCTCGATCACCGGCCCCTACCCCGTGGCCGATCTATCGTTCTCGGATGAGCGGTTTCCCGGCGCCGTGTCCATGCGGGCGATGAGCCCTTTCATTCCTATGGACGATCGCTCCTCGTCCATGCCGGTCGCCCAGTTCGAGATCGAAATTGCCAATACCGGACAGGATGATCTGGACTACACGTTTTTCGGATGCATCGGCTTTGAGTTCGAAAATGCCCGTGTCAGCACATCCACCGATCGCGGCTTGGTTCTGACCGGCGCAACGGTGTGCGAGCCATCGTCCACAAAATATGCCGAAATCTCGCTGGCCACAGACCATCCCGACACCAGCCATCAACGCCATCTCTTCCGCGGCGCTTGGTTCGACACGATGGAGGTGTATTGGGCCGATATCTCGCGCGGCGGTCGGTTGAGGGATCGGTTTTACGGCGAAACCGATGAGTTCGTCCCCCTTAACAAAGGCCCGCATGTAGAACACAGCATCGCGGCAGCGCATTTGAAAGTGCCGGCTGGTCAATCGAAAACCGTTCGGTTTGCTATCGGCTGGTACGTGCCCAACGTCAAGAAGACATGGGTATCTCACTTCGCGCTGCTGAATGAGAATCCCAGCGTCGATCAGGTTTGGAAGAACTACTACGCCACCCAATGGAAAAGCGCCTCCCACGTGCTTGAGGAGGTGTTCGACCGTTGGGACGAACTCGCCCAACAGACCCAGTCCTTTCGGGACAGCCTGGCTGCCTCCACTCTGCCTCTGCCGGTATTGGATGCAGTCTCGGCAAACCTGTCGATCGCCAAGTCGCCTACGGCCTTGCGCCTTGAAGACGGCACCTTCTATGGCTGGGAGGGCTGCCATCCGACCGCCGGCTGTTGCGAGGGATCCTGCACCCATGTCTGGAACTATCAGCAGGCTTTACCCTTCCTGTTTCCGGCACTCGAGCGCTCGATGCGGGAAGCGGACTATTTCGAAAATCAGATTCCCGAGACCGGTGGCATGGCCTTTCGCATGGCCCTGCCCAAAGGCGTCGGCATCAGTACCGACCGCCCGTGCGCCGATGGCCAGTTCGGCAATGTTCTAAAGGCATATCGGGACTGGAAGCTGTGCGGAGATACGGATTGGCTGCGCAAGATCTGGCCGAATGTCACGGCGGCGATCGACTATGCCTGGGCCGAGGGCAACTATGATCGCTGGGATCCGGATCAGACCGGCGTCCTGACCGGCCGCCAGCACCACACACTGGATATGGAGCTGTTCGGGGCCAATTCCTGGCTGACCGGCTTTTATTTGGGGGCCTTGCTGGCCGGGGCCGAGATGGCGGACGCGTTAGGTGAGCAGACGCGCGCCGAACGCTACCGGGACATATTCAGCCGCGGCAAGAAATGGGTGACCGATAATCTGTTCAACGGCCACTATTTCGTCCAGCAAGTCAGCCTGAACGACAAGTCTCAATTGGACCAGTTCAATGTGCTTGGCGGTTCAATCAGCTATCTGTCGGGCAACATCTATGAGCAATATTGGAGCGATGAGCACGGCGAACTGAAATACCAGATTGCTGACGGGTGCGAGATCGATCAAGTGGTCGCCCAATGGCATGCGCACCTGTACGGCCTGGGCGAGATATTCGACCCCAGCCAGTTCGCTTCTGCCGTCAAGTCAATCTACGAACACAATTTCAAACCGCGTCTGGGTGACGTACCCAACCCCTGCCGGGTTTTTGGCATGGAAGAGGAAAGCGGAACCCTGATGTGCGCCTGGCCCGACGGTAGTTCGCGCCCAGCGATCCCCGTTCCCTATGCCCAGGAAACCATGCACGGCTTCGAATACGCCGCCGGTTGCCAGTTGATGATGATCGGTGAAGTCGACAAAGGCATCGACGTGTTCGCCGGCGTGCGAGACCGCTATCGCGGCCATAACCGCAATCCCTGGAACGAGATCGAGTGTGGTTCGAACTATGCCCGTTCGATGTCCAGCTATGCCGCGCTGATCACGCTGTCAGGCCTGCAGTTCGATGGGGTTAAGGGTGAACTGTCCTTCGACCCAACCGTGCACCGCAACGGTGAATTCCAGTCTTTCTGGTCCAACGGCAATGCCTGGGGAACCGTCTCGATCGGTGGTGGCAAGGCCGAGCTAACGGTGCTGGCAGGAACACTGTCCATCGCCAAGCTGGGCCTATGCGGCCAGTCCTACGGCCTGAGTGAGCTCATTCATCTAGACGGAGCCAACGCGAAGGCGGGGCGCGCCGAGTTTTCAGCCGGTTCCACCCTTGCCTTTGCCAACCCGGACCTGCGCCTGACCGATGGCCATGCGGTCTAGCGCAAAGCCAACAAACCAAAAAAGGAGGAAACAATGAGGAAGACACTCGCTGCGCTGACCGGTGCAGCCATGATGTTGAGCGGAGCGGCACTGGCCCAGCCGGCCGCAGATACGGAAGCAACGTTGAAGATCGTCCAATGGGTCAATGATCAGATCATTGCCAGCACGGACAAGGCGATCGCGCGTTTTGCCGAGAAATATCCGAATGTCACCATTGAAACCCAGTATGTGCCCATCGGCGGCGGCGCCTGGGGCGAATACAACAACGCCTTCCTCAATCAAATTGCCGCGGGCGACACGCCGGACATCATTGCAGCCGCCATCGAGGGGTTTGCCGAGATGGCGTCGAAAGGCGTGTTGATCGATCTGGACACCATCACAGCCGGCGACCCGCAGGCTGAAGCGGTATTGTCGGGGATCGATGAAAACCTGCTGAACGGTATGCGCACGCGGCCCTCGGGCGAGTTGAACTTTTTCCCGACCGAGTGGAACAACATCGTCATGTTCTACAACAAGGACATGTTCGATGCGGCCGGTGTCGACTATCCGCACGCCGACTGGACGTGGGACGAGTTTGTCGAAACGGCCAAGGCGCTGACGATCAGGGACGACAGCGGAAATCCGACCCAGTTCGGCTATGTGCTGCCCGGCTTCAATTTCGGCATGCAGCCCTGGTTCTTCACGAACAATGCCGCGATCCTGGATGAAGAATGGCGCGAACCCACCGTTACGACGGCAGAGTATCGCGAGACGCTGGCGTTCCTGCACAGCCTGATCCACGAGCACAAAGTGTCACCCGCTTATGAAGGCGGCGTGGGCACCGAGAAATTTGCCGCCGGACAGGTCGCCATGTTCGCGGCCGGCCACTGGCCCATCCCAGAAATCATCGAAGGCGGGCTGGAGAATGTCGGCGTGCAACACATGCCGCAAAACAAGCGCAAAGCAACCGTCTTCGGCATCGGCGGCTTGGCGATCACCAAAGACTCGCCGAACAAGGAACTGGCCTGGGAGTTCGTCAAGGAAATGACGGGCGATGAATATCAGCAGGAACTGGCGGATTCGAAACGGTCGATCCCATCGGCCCGCAAGCAGGCGACCGCGCCGGACTATGTTGCCTGGCCGGATAATTCGGAAATCTTCTACGAAACGGCGGCGACGGCAATACCGGTCCCCTCCCCGCCAAATTTCGCCCAGGTTCAGGAGATTTTCGAGCGGCACATGGGCGCGTTCCTGAACGACGACCAGGATCTCGATACGACGATTTCTGAAATGGATCGGGAGCTGAAACGCTCCATGTCTAGGGCCTATCGATAGGCTACCATGCACCCGGCGCCGCCCTCCCCGGCGCCGGGACATGTTTGTAGGGCAAGGACGTGACGACACTTCGGGGCAGAGAGGCACGGGCAGGATATCTGTTCCTGCTGCCGGCCTATGTTTTGTACCTGCTGTTTCTGGCCATCCCACTGATTGCTGCTTTGGGATTGTCCTTCTTCGAGATCGACCGGCTGCAGTTTGAGCTGTTCTTTGTCGGGTTCGAGAACTTTGTCTGGATCTTTACCGATCCGCGATTTTGGAAGACGTTCGAGAACACGTTCTTCTTCATCTCAATGTCGGTGATCGGCAATGTCGGCACCGGGCTAGTGCTGGCCATCGCGCTCGACCGGGCCATTCCAGCCCCGATCCTCTACGTCCTCAGGTTGGCTTACTTCTTGCCCGTTCTGGTCTCGCTGGCCTTTGTCTCCTTCATTTGGAAGTTTCTGTATTCCACCGATTTGGGCGCCATCAACTACTATGTCCGGCTGCTTGGTTTCCCAAATATCGGATGGCTGACCGACGGCGATGTGGCGATGTATTCGGTCATCATCATCGATGTCTGGAAGAATGTCGGATTCTTCGTGATCATCTTCCTGGCGGCCCTGCAAGGGGTTCCTAAATCGCTGCTAGAAGCGGCGGCCATCGATGGAGCCAGTTCCTGGGCGGTGATCACCCGGATCAAGATTCCCTACATCGCCCCGGTCGTCATTTTTTGCATCACGTTCGCGACGATTGGCGGGCTGCAGGTCTTCGATTCGATCCGGATCTTGACGGAAGGCGGCCCGGGCGACGCGACGCGGTCGGTGGTCATGTACATGGTCTCCGAAGCGTTCAGTGCCGGTCAGCTGGGCACAGGCGCCGCATCCGCGCTGAGCCTGCTGATTGTCATCTCAATCGTGGTCGCCCTACAGCTGTTGGTCTCTCGCCTGTTCCTGGGGAGGTCATAAAGATATGACTGTCGCCCGACTTTCTGCCGACGCAACGCTGTCTCAGCGTGTCCTCTCGGCCCTTCAGATCGTTCATTGGCGCAACACAATCGTGCTGATCCTGTTGCTGATCGGAGCCTTCTTTATGCTGTTGCCGTTCTTTTGGATGTTCGCCACCAGCATGCGGCCGGCGGGAGAAGCCTTTCGTTTGCCTCCCAGCTTCTTCCCCACGCAATTCAATATCGATTCCTACTACGAGCTGTTCAGCGGGCCGATCCCATTCCTGCAGATGTATTGGAACAGTTTCGTCGTCGCGGCGGTGACGACCGTTGGGGTGATCCTGACCAGCGCCATGGCGGCGTTCGCGTTTTCCCGGACCCGGTTTCCCGGCAGCAACCTGCTGTTCAGCTTCATGCTGATGGGCCTGATGGTTCCCCCTGCCCTGATCCTGATCCCGTTGTTTTTCGGCATGGCGGCAGTGGACCTGCTGGACAGCCGCTGGTCGCTGATCCTGCCCGGCTTGGCCAACCCGCTGGCGGTGCTGATGATGCGTGAGTTCATGCGCAACCAGCCGCGCGAATATGAGGAAAGCGCTTTCGTCGACGGGGCCAGCTATTGGACGATTTTCTGGCGTATCTCGCTGCCGCAGATGGGACCGCCGATCGCGGCCCTGAGCATTATCGTCTTCACCACAAGCTGGAACAATTTCCTGCTGCCGCTGGTTTTCGTCCGCTCGTTCGAGGTGATGACCTTGCCTGTCGGCATGCTGTCGCTGTTCGGCAGTTTCGGGGCCTCGTCACTGTCCGTGATCATGGCGGCTGTAACCATGGCCGTCTTGCCCTTGCTGATCGTCTTTCTGGTGGCGCAGCAGTTCATCGTCGAAAGCATCGCCAGCACGGGCGTGAAAAAATGACCAAAGAAAAACCGATGACAACACCATGCTAGGGTCACAAGCCATCAATCTGACCGGCTCCATCGCCGGGCTAGATATCGGCGTGCCGGAAGTCTTTCGTTTCGGCTTTGCCCATTTTCCAACCGCCGTGGCAACGACTGACAGTTGGACCTTTCACGACGGCGCTGAGATCATCTTTCTGCTGGAGGGTGAGGCTTGCTGGGAGCTTGAGGGCGAGTTTCTCGTGCCGCTCTATGGCGGTCAGAGCGCGCTGTTTACCCGCAAGCTTCGTCACCGGATCACCAACGGCATCTATCCACCCAGTAGCACATTCTGGATTGTTCTGCGGGGGCCTGAATGTTCCTTCGACCCGGCCCTACTGACGCCCGAGAGCTGCCGAAAGTTTCAGAGCGATCTCGGCCAACGCGGCCTTACACGCAAAGTCACTGCCAAATGCCTTGAGAGCATTTGCGAGATGACCCGGTTGATGAAGGACAAGAAGCTCTACACCGGCAGCGAAATCTTGGTCGCGGAAATGCGGGCGCACCTGCATCTCGTGCTGATCGAAACCTGGAAAGCCCACCATTATCGCCAACCGCGAAAGGGCGATTCCGAAATTGTCGAACGTGCGCTGGAGGCCATTCACGAGACCGGCGGTACAGGCATCTCAATCAGCGACCTGGCCCAAGAAATGGGCTGCAGCCGGGGCCATCTTTACAATCAGTTCCGCAGCATCGTCGGCATGCCGCCCAGCGATTACGCCCAACGCTTACGCATCAAGGAATCCTGCCGGCTTCTTTCCTCGGATACAGCCTCAATCACCGAAATCGCGCACGATAACGGCTTCAGCAGCTCGCAACATTTCTCCCGCGTGTTCAAACGCTATCTAGGTGTGACGCCTTCGGGCTACCGCAGTCAGGTCCAAAAAATCGGATCTACCCAATGAGCACCCTGGAACTGACGGGCATCCGCAAATCGTTCGGCCAGGTCGACGTGATCCACGGCATCGATCTGTCCGTGACCGATGGGGAATTCCTCGTTCTCGTTGGCCCTTCTGGCTGCGGCAAATCGACGACGCTACGGATGATCGCCGGGCTGGAGACCATCACCGAAGGTGAGTTGCGAATTGACGGGGTGCTGATGAACGACGCGACGCCGGTTCAGCGGGCCGTTGCGATGGTGTTTCAGAACTACGCGCTCTACCCCAACATGACGGTACGGCAAAACATGGCGTTCGGCTTGGAACAAGCCAGAACCCCGAGGGCCGAAATCCGCAAGATGGTCGATGAAGCGGCGCGCACGCTGAAAATCGAGACCTTGCTTGACCGGCGCCCCAGCCAGCTTTCCGGCGGTCAGAGCCAGCGCGTCGCCATCGGCCGAGCCATCGTGCGCAACCCCGGCATTTTCCTATTCGATGAACCGCTTTCCAACCTGGATGCCGAACTTCGGGTCCATATGCGCGTCGAATTGGGCCGTCTGCACGAACGGCTCGGCAAGACAATGATCTATGTGACCCACGACCAGGTTGAGGCCATGACGATGGCCGACCGAATCGCCGTCTTTAACGGTGGACGGATCGAACAAATCGGCGCGCCACTGGAGCTGTATAACGACCCGGCAAATCTGTTTGTCGCCAAGTTCATCGGCTCGCCGCAGATGAACCTGTTGTGCGGAACCGCCCATCCCCGCGAGGGCGGACTGGCGTTCGAAGCGATATCACAGACTCTCGATGTGCCGGTCGGGCTCAGTGTCTCGCCCGGGTCGGATCTAACCGTCGGCGTTCGGCCAGAGCACCTGGAGATCGTATCGCCCGAAGACGGTGATTTGCCGGCGACGGTGGACCTTACCGAACAGCTGGGCAGCGAGACCTTTGTTTACTGTCGCCAGGACAACCAGGAAGAACCCTGGATCGTCAAGAACATCGGTCAAGTCTTCCTGCGGGCTGGCGAGACCATCGGCCTGCGCATTCCCTGGGATCAAGCCCATTTCTTTGCGTCTGACAGCGGCGACTCGCTGCTGCGCGACCGGCAACCCGTTGCGGGATCGAAAGTCGCCTGATTGGCTAGAACAGCAGCATGGCTTTGGTTGACGGCTGGGTGATGCGATTGCGAGTGTCGGGATTGCCGCATTTTTCGCCGGCACCCCACACTCGTAGGAATTCAAGCCATGCCCCTGCCCAGTCGACCGAACATCTTGATCTTCATGGTCGACCAGTTGAACGGCACCCTGTTTCCGGATGGACCGGCCGAATGGTTGCACACACCCCACCTGCGTTGGCTGGCCGAACGGTCGGTGCGGTTTCGGAACAGTTACACGCCCTCACCGTTATGTGCGCCGGGTCGGGCGGCGTTCATGTCAGGACAGCTACCCTCGCGAACGGGCGTCTACGACAATGCGGCCGAGTTTCCATCGGACATACCGACGTTCGCCCACCATTTGCGCAACGCCGGCTATCGGACTTGCCTATCGGGCAAAATGCACTTCGTCGGCCCCGACCAACTGCATGGTTTCGAGGAACGGCTGACGACGGATGTTTATCCGGCAGATTTCGGTTGGACGCCCGACTATCGCAAACCGGGTGAGCGGATCGATTGGTGGTATCACAATCTCGGCTCGGTCACCGGGGCCGGGGTCGGCGAAATCAGCAATCAGCTGGACTATGACGACGAGGTTGCGTTCTGCGCCTCACAAAAACTGTATGATTTGGTGCGAGAGAAGGACGGTCGCCCCTGGTGCCTGACTGTCAGCTTCACCCACCCGCACGATCCCTATGTCGCCAGGCGTAAATTCTGGGATCTTTATGAGGATTGCGAGCATCTGCTGCCGCACACGCCGGCCTTTGCCTATGACGATCACGATCCGCACGCGCGTCGGATATTCGATGCCAATGATTGGCGAAGCTACGACATAACGGATGCCCATCGGCGCGCCTCCCGACGCGCCTACTTCGCCAATATCTCCTACTTGGATGACAAAATCGGCGCGTTGCTAGGGCAGCTCGAGGATCTCGATCAATCCGCCGACACCATCATCCTGTTTCTATCCGATCATGGCGACATGCTGGGCGAGCGCGGCCTGTGGTTCAAAATGAGCTTTTACGAAGGATCGGCCCGCGTTCCGTTGATGATGGCAATACCGGGCGTTGAGCCAACCCGTGTCGACGCGCCGGTTTCGATTCTCGACGTGACACCGACGCTGGCGGAACTGGTCGGCATAGATTTAAGCGCCATCGCCGATTGGATCGACGGCGAGTCTCTCGTCGCGCTGACAAGCGGCGGCGAAAGATCGTCACCCGTCGTCATGGAGTACGCGGCAGAAGCATCGATCGCACCGCTTGTCTGCATTCGGGAAGACCGATGGAAGTTCGTGATATGCGAAGCAGACCCGCCGCAGCTATTTGATTTGGAGGCTGATCCCCATGAACTGATGAACCTGGCCGGGGATCCCGCCCATGCGCCGACCGTCGAGCACTTTTCCGCAATCGTGAACGATCGGTGGGATTTAGCGGATTTCGATGCCGACGTACGGGCAAGCCAGGCACGGCGTTTGGCAGTCTATTCCGCCTTGCGAAACGGCCAATACTATCCTTGGGATTACCAACCGTTGAAGCAAGCCTCCGAGCGGTTCATGCGCAATCATATGGATTTAAATGTGCTGGAGGCCGAGCGGCGGCGCTAGCTAACTTCGTATTCAGTTATAAAGCGTTCGTCGGGTGCTATTCCAAGGCCTGGCCCTGTCGGGATGGCAACCGTACCGCCGGATTGTTTGACCTGGGATTGAATATCGAGCGGTTCGATTAGCAGATGATCACGGAAGCGGTTTTCCGTGGTGTCGAATTCCAGCATGGGCTCGCGCGGGAAAAGCCCCCCTGGCAACGGTGGCATGGCGGCCAATAGCTGAAGGTTGGTTGCGACAGCCACGGCCGAACCCCAGACGTGATTGATCACGGGGGTGAAATGGCTGTGGCAAAGGGCAAGCACGCGTTGGTATTCCGAAATACCGCCCAGAGCGCAGACCTCGGGTTGGGCGATGTCGAGGCAGCGGCGCTCCAACAGGGTTCGCCATCCCCAACGGGTGAATTCCGCCTCGCCGCCTGAGATGTTGATCTTGAGACCTGCCTTCAGTTCGGCATAGCCATCTTGATCCTCGGGGGCGACCGGTTCCTCAAACCAATAGGGCTTCAGGTCTTCCAGTGCCCGGCCGACATAGAAGGCATCCGATGTGGTGTAGCAATGGTTGGCATCGACCATGAAATCGAAATCGTCGCCGACGCCACGGCGCACCACCTCGGCGAGCTTCACATCCTGTTTGGCCCCGAGACCCACTTTCATCTTGGTGGCGACAAAGCCCATGTCGCGGATGGCCGCGGCTTCATCCGCAAAGCGCGCGAGATGGTCTTCCAGACTCTCGCGTTTCAGCATCATGCCGTAGCCATAAACGGGCACTTGGGTGCGTTGGGCGCCACCGATCAGCTTGTGGATGGGCAGGCCTGCGACCTTGCCGGCAATATCCCAGAGGGCAATGTCGACGCCCGAAAGGGATTGGAGCGGCATCCCCTTCTGTCCATGGTCGCGCATCAGGTTGTAGGCGCGGTGCCACAACACATCCCGATCAAGCGGATCCTCGCCCAGCATCATCGGTTGGATGACACGTTCGACGATGGCCTTGTTCGCCAGGGCGATGTTGCCGGGTCCGAAGCATTCGCCCCAACCGGTGACGCCCGCATCTGTCTCAACCCGGACCAGGTGCGCCGTGCGTTTTGCGTAGTATTGCTGGGAATAGCCCAGCTCTTCCGGCATGTCGCATTGCAGCACGTGGCTGCGGATGGCGGTAATTTTCATGCTCAACGCTGCCCCTACGCAGCGAGGGCGCAGGCCGACGAAAGTTTCTCCCAATCGAACTCTACACCGATTCCCGGCTCGTTTGGCGCGACCGCCAGGCAGTCCTCAACCACCAACGGTCGCTTTGTGTATGCATCGATCGGGAAAGAATGCACCTCCAGCCAGCCAGCATTCGATTGGCCGGCGAGCAAACTGACATGGAGTTCCTGCATGCCATGGCTGCAAACGGGAAGACCGTGTTGGCGAGACAATTCGGCCACGCGCAACCAACCGGTGATGCCCCCACAATTCGAAGCGTCGGGTTGAATGAAGGATAGTTTCGAAAGCTCGAAAGCCAATTCAAACTCGGCGACGGTGTGGAGGTTTTCGCCCATGGCCAAGGGCATGCCGGTGGCATCGGCGATCCTGCCGTAGCCAGCGTAATTGTCCGGTTCGGTCGGCTCCTCAAACCAAACCAGGTCATAAGGCTTGAAGGCGCTGGCCGCGACGATAGCCTCGTCAACGGTCATCGAATAGTTGGCATCGACCATGAACGCGATGTCCGGCCCGATCAAATCACGGATGGCGCCGACGCGAACCACATCTTCGTCCAGCGAGGGCTGGCCGACCTTGATCTTGACTGCGTTAAAGCCCCGATCGAGATAACCGCGAATGCTGTCCAGAAGTTTGTCGAGCGGGAAATTCAGGTCAATTCCGCCGCAATAGGCCTTACAACGATCGCCCGCACCGCCGGCAACTTTCCAAAGCGGCTGACCGATCGCTTTGCAGCGAGCATCCCATAAGGCGATATCGACGGCAGAAATCGCAAAGGAGGCAATGCCGCCCCGACCGACATAGTGAACATGCGCCTGCATTTCGTCATGCAGCTGTTCGGGATCGCTGCCGTCGCGCCCCATCAGCAGCGGAGTCAGATCCTGCTTGATCATCGCGAGCACCGCCTGGCCGCCGCGACCGCCCGTGTAGGTATAGCCGGTGCCTTGTAAGCCGCCCGTGAGGTCGACGGTCACGGTGATCAGTTCAAAATGCGTGTGATCGCCGTGCCGCGCATCGGTCATCACCTCGGCCAATGGAACCCGAAACAAGCGTGCTTCGACATTCTCGATGATCGGCATGGCCACTCTTGTCGTTTCGAGGAGACCCAAGATGGCACCTCCGTTTTTGTACGACCAAAATTTAGGTCAATTTAGCTAATCGGGCGGATTTGGTCAAACGAGCCGCTATTTCGGAGTTTTTTGTACGATTAAACTTGCGGGTATCGCTGCGGCCAGGGAGGAGCATAAGGCCGCGCAATAGCAATGCGCCTGGCGCGGTTGACGCCCGGCGATGCTGCGTACATCCAGCGGCGATGTGCTTGGGCTAGGCGCAGTAAGGGCTGTCGGCCGCCCAACGATGCTGTGGGATATGTGGCGCGTTGGCAAGGCGCAGGCGGGTATCGTCCCACATCTGCTTCCAGGCCCACCAATCGTGCAATTCGGAGCTGGGATTGCCACGCGACCGGGCAATGAACTCGGGGAACTGACTACGGCCCGTCGGTTGGCCGGTGACGTTGTAGCGAAGGTCGAAGGACCAGCGATAGCCATCGCTGTTGTTGGCAAGGGACCCGTGCGGGGTCAGCGGATGGAAGAGCACGGCCCCACCGGCCTTGACCGGCGCCGGCACGGCATTGTCCTTGGGGATGAACGCATCGGCTATACCGACCTGAGTACGAGAGCAATGGGGCAGCATCTCGTCATAGCTGCCGCTGGCGACCTGCAAGCAGCCATTTTCGACAGTGGCGTCGGTAATGGCCAGCCAGACAGTGATGAAGTCGGTGTTGTCGGCTTCCTCGAGCGTGACCCCTTTATCCTGGTGCCAATCCGTTGCGATGACGTGGGCCCGGTTTTCGGACTTTGACACGGCGCGCTGTGGCGGCTTGATCCGTACATGCTGGATAGGATTGGACGTCAGTTCCGGCCCGATCAGGCATTCGACCGTGTCCAGGATCTTCGGATGGGTCAGCATGTCAAACACCGCCGGCCCGATATGCATCGGGGTGTCTTCACGGATATCGCTGTGCGGCAGGCTGATATCGAAAGGCTGATACCAGTCGAACTCGCCGCGATAGCACTGTTCGAGCTTGTCCCAGAAACTCATGCCTTCCGTTTCCGCCCGGACAAGCCCTTGCCGCTGCCAGTCGGCGTAAAGCCGGTCCATGCGATCGGCATACTCATCACGGACGGCCTGAACCGTTCGGTCGTCGATTAGGTTCTCGACGACAAGGTAACCTTGGTCCTGAAACCGATCGATTTGCGATTGAGTCAACATGGGCTGAACCTTTGCTGCACCTGCCCTGCTAGAGCAGGAGGGTGACGATCGACGGCCAAATCAGCAACACCGACAGCGCCACCAGCTGCACACCGATGAACGGCAGGAAACCGCGGAAGATGTCGGTCAGCGAGATGTGCGCTGGAGCCACCGATTTGAGGTAGAACGCGGCAGGACCGAAGGGCGGCGACAGGAAGCTGACTTGCATGTTCATACAAAACAGCACGCCGAACCAAATGGCCACTTGGCGCGGTTCGAGCTGGCCGATGAGGCCGATTTCTTCAATCGGCAAGCGCTGCACGATGGGCAGGAAGACAGGGATAATCAACAAGACGATGCCGACCCAATCCATGAAGGCGCCCATAAACAGAAGGATCAGCATCATGGTGAGCAAGACCAGCATGGTCGGCATTTCCGCCCCGACGATCAGCTCGGCGATGTAGGCCGGGCCGCCTGCCAGTGTGTACGCGCCAGACAAGGCCGCCGCGCCGACGGTGACCCAGATGATGGTTCCGGTGGATCGCAGGGTACGCATCAGGCTTTCCCACAGCAGGGCAACGGACGCCTCGCCCCGGAAAGCGGCGATCACGAAAACCGCAAACGCGCCCATGCCGGCTGCTTCGGTAATGCCGGTGATACCGCCATAGATCGAGCCAAGCACGATACCGATGACCGTCAGGGGTGGCACCAACCCCTTGCCGCGCCGCCAACCTTCCAGTGAGCGCTCTCGACCGAAGACGAAGAAGGCAATGCCGATGGCCACCAGGATTACGCCAATGAGGTATGGCAGGTGATAGGTCATCCCAAGGAACAGCGGCTCGAAATCCGGATCGCTGTCGGGGGAGTTCTGTCCGGTCACCGTGTAAAAAAGGGCCCGGATCAGAAAGACTGCCGTGACACCAGCGAACAGAAAACAGACGAAACCACCGAACATGGCCAGCTTTTGCGCCCCTTGGGGATCGCCCGGCCTGGGATCGGGCAACGGCGCTAGTGAGGGATTAATCTGCGTGCGGATGATGATATAGAGGATGATAAAGGTCGCCAGCATACCGCCGGGAATGAACGCGCCGGTGAACAGGGCCTTGATCGAGGTTTCGGTGATCAAACCGTAGATGATCAGGACGATAGAAGGCGGGATCATTGTGCCAAGAGAGCCAGAGGCGCAGATGGTCCCAATGGCCAGGTTCTGGTTGTAGCCAAGGCGCAGCATCTGCGGCAGGGCGATGAGCCCCAGCAACACGACCTCGCCGCCGATGATGCCGGACATGGCCGCCATGATCACGGCCATCAAGGAGGTGACGATGGCAATGCCGCCGCGCACGCGGCTGAGCCAGAAATCGAGGGAGTCGTACATCTCCTTGGCAACGCCGGACCGTTCAAGCAGCGCTGCCATGAAGATAAATAAGGGCACGGATATGAGCACGTATTCCGTCAAAAGATCGAAGATCTTTTGGGTGAGGATGTAGAGCGGCCCTGTCCCCGGATTACTGGTCAGCAGTCCCGTACCGAAACTCAGCGGGTCGATCAGCAGCGTCGGCTCGAACTTCATGACCATGACAAGCAGCGCGAGCACGGCCGAAGCCAGGCCCAGCGGCATGCCGATGGCCAGCAGGAAAAGCAGTCCTAGGACCAGGACAATTGAAATCGTACCGACGTCCATCAGTCTGCACCCACGCTGCGTTTGATCGCCGCAAGTTCATCTTCATCGATATCATCGGCCGCCGTATGGGTAGTCGGCTCGAGATTCCAATCCGCGATCAGGTTGATCACCGCCTGTATGGCCACAAGCGTGATGATGATGAGGACCATTGGCTGAACGGTGGCCGGGATCGGCGGATCGAACGCCGTTCCGAACATTTCCCACCGATAGAACTTGATTACGAAGACTTGGTAGAAGCTGCCGTAGACCAAGAAGAAGGCAAAGATGACAATAAACAGGACCGACAACACGTCGAACACATGCTGAAGCCATCTCGGCGCCAGGTCATAAAGGATGAATATTCGAATATGACAGCGCTGCTGCATGGCGTAGAGGCCGGAGCAGAGAAAGACGAAGCCTGCGATCCACAAGGTCAGCTCATTGGCCCACAGCGTCGGCTGCTCGACGACATAGCGAAGGAACACCTCGTAAAGCATCACCGAGGTCATCGAGATGATCATCAGCATCGTGACCCGGCCGATGAAAATCGCAATCCGGTCGATCGGCCGCCATTGCTGAAACTCCATCGGCGCGACACGCACCGTCAGCGCGCCGATGACCAGGAAGACGGGCAGCAAGATCAGCGCCGCCCAGTCGAGGGGATCTGCAAACCCGCCCAAAAGCCCGGGTAATCCGGGCGTAACATCCTTGCGCAGATGCAGCTCGCTCATCTGGTCGAAGAGGCTGGGATTTTCCGGGGGTATGAAATCGAGAATGTAAGCCGGCGCGTGCCAAACGGCCCAGCCAGCGCACACGAAAAAGGCAAAGGGAATGATCCATTCCCAAAAGGTGCCGGACTCATCCTTCATGGATCACCCCTCCCCGCTCGAGGTGCCGTGTCAAAGACACGCGTTCTTGATTCTTACTGGCAAACGAGCAGTCGACGCTGCGACATGACGTGGGACCTGGCGTGGAAGTTGGTGCCCTCCCTTTCCGGCCAGCGCCACGCCGATCATCGGTTCATCGGCTAACGGCAACCTGCGAAACAACGAAGGCGGCAGGACCTATGGATGATCCTGCCGCCATCTTCGACCACGCAAGCAGTCGTTATTGCATCGCGCCGAGGTCGGTCAGGAACTGCACGTGGCTTTCGAGCAGCGCCTTGGATTCCGGCGTGGTGGCGAATTCTTCCCAACCGGCCTTAACGGCTTCACGGAACTTCGCCAACTCTTCGGGCGACCATTCATAGAGGTTGATGCCCTTTGCCCGCAGTTCCTTGGCGGTCTGGGCGTTCTTGACCTCGTTGATCGTGGCGTTGCGAAGCGCCAGCGCTTCCATGCCAACTTTCAAAATGGCCTTGTGATGTTCAGGCATCGCATCCCAGACGTCCTTGCGGCAGGCCAGGTGGTCGGCCGGCATGGAGTGGAAGCCAGGGAAGTTGGTGTGCTCGGCGATGTCATACAGACCCAGACCGACATTGTTGGTCAGGTTGGCCGCATCGGCGCCGTCGATGATGCCGGTTTCCAGGGCCGTGAAGATTTCATTGAAATCCATCACGATCGGCGAGGCGCCCAGGTTCTTGAAGACCAAGGTTGCCATGCCGGGCGGTGAACGGAATTTCCAGTCCTTGAAATCTTCGACGTTACGGATCGGCGCGGTCGAGGACAGCGATTCAGGGCCCGGGATCCACCAGCCGATGAATTCCATGTTGTGGCTGTTGTACAGCTCATTGATATCGTCGAATCCACCGCCGTGCAGCATCCAAGCGAGCTGCTGGTAGGGGTTGGAATAACCGCCCATCAAATCACCGGCGAACTGGAAGGCCGGGTTCTTGCCGGTCTGGTAGGCACCACCGGTCATGTCGCAGTCGAGAATGCCGGTTGCGGCGGCATCAAACGTCTCGGCCGACTTCACGACGGACGAGGCGTAGAACATCTCGACCTCGATTTCACCGTTGGACATCGCGGTGATGTCTTCGATGAATTCTGCAGCCATCTGCCCCGAAAGTGTTTCAGGCGAGAAGTGTGTTTGGATGCGGAGCTTGGTTTGCGCAGTCGCCGCACCCGAAGCACCAGCCACGGCCAGCGCCATGCCGGCGGCAAATGCCAGCGTAGATACTCGATTCATCTGTTTCCTCCCAAGGTTTGCCTGGGCCACCCTTGGCCCAACCCTTTGTTCGAAATCGAAGCCATTGATAACTTGTTTCGAATGGCTATCGCGTCACTCTTGCCGGTTCGATCATCTGCGTCCACAGTAATTGTCTTGGATGCGTCATATTGATGTGATTTCCCCGGCACCACCTCGTCGCGTTCGGCCTTTCAGTGGGCCAAACGGCTGTCGATCTCCCAATCTATTTGGTATGACCAAACTGCAAAATTGGTAACCGGACTGGGCGCAGAGGTCAAGAAATTCGTCAAATCAGTCGATCCGCAGAAAGGTTTTTGTACGATCAAATTACGAATGAGGCTTTGAAAGTATAAGACTAGCCAATATGCTTCCGTCTCATTTTTCGCGTGGGAGGATCGCCATGCCGCCCTCACAAAGCAAGACGGCCAGGGGCGACGCTTCGACCAAGAAGCAAGGCGTTGCAGACCCGGGCGTTCGCCGGAATGCGGGGACATCGGAACGGGCTTCGGATTCGATCGTCGCCAACCTGGAGGAACAGATTGTCTCGGGCGCGTTGGCCGAGGGTGCGCCCTTGCCTGCAGAGCGGGATCTGATGGAACGCTTTGGCGCATCCCGCACTGTCGTACGCGAGGCCATTACCGCCCTGTCCACCCGTGGGTTGATCGAAAACCGCCCGCGGTTTCGTCCAATCGTGCGCAAGCCGGATTTCACCGCCGCCGTTGGTGCGATGAGTGGGGTGATGCATCACCTGTTGAGTGGCGGAACGGGTGTGAAGAGCCTTTATGACAGCAGGATCTTCATCGAGCGGGCCCTGGCTCGGGAAGCGGCGATTAGCGCGCGAAAAAAGGACATCGACGCACTGCGAACCGCCTTGCGCGACAACGAAGCGGCCATTGGGAATTCGGAGCAATTTTACGCGACCGATGTCGCCTTTCACCGGGTCATGTACACCATCCCGCGAAACCCGGTCTTTCCGGCCGTCCACCAGGCTTATTCGACCTGGCTGACACCCTATTGGGAAAAGATGCTGCGGTCACGGGAGCGGGATCTGATCAACTACCAAAGTCACAAAGCAATCTTCGAGGCCATCCTCGATCGCGACCCTGATGCGGCTGACGAGGCTTTGCGCAATCATCTGAATGCGGCTTGGGAATATGTGAGAGTCACGTTCGACGCTGACGATCTATGACGACTCACCGCGATGCTTCATTTCTCGCAAATTGGCTCGGCGCGGTGAGGATTCGGCAAACGAGCCGCCCTGCGAGCACCTTCAAACCGTTCCGCTAAGGTGCTCTCGCACCACCAAAGGCCCGGCGCGCGCTAGCCGCCGATTCCGGTTCCATGATGCAAAATGCCGTTGAGAGGGAATCAGCCACCGTTGCCTCTTGAGCCGAAACCGTCACAGTGAGGAAGCTCGCCTTGGTATTTGACTTTGGTTAGGAACGGCGGAAACTCTGGAAAATTTGAACCAAGTCAAAAACAGGAAAGGTCAAGGAGTGGACGAGGCTGGTCGCCCGAAGCGGTTGACGATTTTACGGTCTTCACCCCTATTCAGTGGACTGGGCGAGGAGGTTCTACGCGGGCTGGAAGCGGAGACCCGCTTGCTGACGTTCCGCCAAGGCGAAATGGTTTTCAGCCAGTCCGATCGGGCGGAATTGTTCTTCATCGTCGTCGAGGGCTGGGTGAAAGTGTTCCGAATAACCCAGCACGGCAGAGAAGTGGTCATTGGCGTTTTCACCAAGCGACAGAATTTCGCAGAAATCGCCGCGTTGGCCGGCGACTGCTATCCGGCCGACGCGGCTGCGGTGACCAACACGGTGCTGCTCACCATCCCCGTTTCCTGGATAAAGTCGCATATCGCCGAAGAGCCGCAGATTGCGCTAACCATGCTCGCGTCGATATCGCGACAGGTTCACGGCCTGGTCGATCAGATCGAAACGCTCAAGGGCTTGTCCGCAACGGAACGGGTCGTCGAGTTTTTGATTGCGCAGAGCGTGGTCGAAGAAGGCATGTCCGCTATCCACCTACCGCACGAAAAATCGCTGATCGCTAGCCGGCTTGGGATGAAGGCCGAATCCCTTTCGCGGGTCTTTCATCGCCTGCGGGACTACGGTGTTATCGTCAAAAACGATGTCGCGATTATCAAGGATCTCGATACGTTACGAAAATTAGTCTGAAGCAAAAGAGCAATAGAACACAGTTTTCCAATGAGTTATATTGAGAACTGTGTTTCTCTTTACGACATCTTGACTATTCACAATTCAACAAATCTGGTGAACTCTACCACCGATTCCCAAGGTTTTCAGGGTCTCCGCGACCACCGCGAGCTATTCCGAGTTGCCACCGGCACCCGCCCGCTGGCGCAGCGGCGGGACATCAACCCATCAGCCATCCGTGGCTATCCGTGGATAGTTCTCAAGAGCGACCATGTCGGCAATGAAGGCATCGGATCTTTCTTCTCCGTCCGCGGCCATTCGCCGCCAAATTTCGCCCTTGAGACAACGTCCATCCACAGCCTGCTGCAGGGCCTGCGCGACGGCAACAGCGTCGCCCACATCCCGGAACAGATGCTGCCCCTGGCAGAATCTGTCGGCCTGGAACGACTTCACCTGAACGAAACGATCTGGGAAACCACGGCCGGCGATGCGCTGCGCAAATCGGCCAGGCTGACGCTGGCCGTGCGCAAATTCATCGAGGTCCTTGCGACACAGCTCCCCGCCGACAGCGACTGAGCACCGCCCAACCAAATGAATTGATTAGGCAATCGTCCCTGTGAGCCATCTAAGCAGAAGAGTGTCTGACATGCGGGTGGTGGAGGGGGTAGGATTCGAACCTACGTACGCGTACGCGGGCAGATTTACAGTCTGCTGCCTTTAACCACTCGGCCACCCCTCCGAAAAACAAGTGGACCCGCCGGGTCGAAAGATGGCGCACTATGGTGATTTGCCAAGCGGTGTCAACCACCCTGGCCCCCTACCCTGCGAGTAATGGACAAATGGCCAAAACGTCAGCCAAAAAATCATCAAAACCGAACCGCCGTACACGGCGTGGACTGGCCAATCGCGGCGCTGACGAGGGTTTGCGAATCTGGGGAATTCATGCTTGCCGGGAAGCGATTATCAATCCCAAGCGGCGGGTCCGCTCGATCGCAACACAAGGCCCCAGCCCCGACTGGCTGGCGACCACGCTCGCCCGGGCTGACGGATTCTCCCTGTCCAGGCCACAGCCGGATCAGCTTGACCGGACAGACTTTGCGGCCTTGGTGCCTGAACAAGCCGTCCACCAGGGCATTGTTATGGCCGTTGATCCGCTTGCCGGCCCTAGCCTGGACGAACTGATCGAAACGACTGCCGACGCCAGTCACGGCCTTTTGGTGGTGCTGGATCAGGTCGTGGATCCGCACAATGTTGGCGCCATCATCCGGAGCGCCACCGCCTTCGGCGCCTTGGCAGTGATCGTGCAGGATCGCCATTCGCCCCCGCTGACAGGCACCCTTTTCAAAGCCGCCAGCGGCGGGTGTGAGCATGTGCCTATCGTGCCGGTGGCGAACATCGCGCGGGCGCTGCGCAAGCTTTCGGAAAGCGGTGTTATGTCAGTGGGATTGGCCGAGAGCGCCGACATATCGCTTGACCAGTTCGAACCGCCTGCTGGTTGCGCAATTGTGATGGGTGGCGAGGGAGCGGGATTACGGCGCTTGGTGGCCGAATCATGCGATATTTTGGCCTCGTTACCGACTTTCGGTGCCATTTCAACGCTAAACGTGTCAAATGCGGCCGCGGTTGCGTTATATCACGTCAGCGGCAGGCAACGGTTTGGTAACAGGTAGGTTCCAACTTCGCATGCCAAGTTGACCGCCGCCGACTCCATCTCTCCCGGCAGTCACGCCGACTAATGCGGGGCGCATGTCCACACCGAAACAAACAGGCTCGATCGATCTAAGCGAGCTGGCCACCCTTGTTGCCGAAGATAACAGTTTCATGCGGAATCTTATTCGACGCATGCTGCTGGGCCTTGGCGTGCGCAATGTGTTCGATGCCCGCGACGGATCCGAAGCGCTGGACGTCATCGGCCGCGAGCGCACAGATCTGGTGCTGTGCGACTGGCTGATGGACCCGCTGGACGGCGCCGATTTCACCCGGATCATCCGTTCGGCCCCCGACAGCCCCAACCAGGCGGTGCCGATCATCATGGTCTCGGGCTATACGGAAGGCTGGCGTGTTTCCCAGGCCCGGGACGCCGGGGTGAACGAGATCCTGGCCAAGCCGTTGTCGGCCGACCGGTTGCTGAGCCGAGTGGTCTATCTGATCGAGAACCCGCGTGCCTTCATCGACACGATGAACTACAAGGGTCCGGACCGCCGGCGCCGCAAGGACGCCCGCTACACTGGCACAGAACGGCGCAAAACACCTTATAGTTATCCTGATTGAACTACGGAATCCGGGTATGGACGCCGACGCTCGCTAGGCGGCGCTCTGTTCAACAATCCGCTCCAGCGCCGCCGAATAGTTCTCGACCCCCTGCGCGCCGGTCAGCAAGTAGCGCTGCTCGAAAATGATAGCCGGCACGCCTTGGATGCCGCGCTCTAACCAGGTGTTTTCGGCTTTACGAACGCTATCGGCAAACCGGCCATCCTCGAGTACATTTAACGCGGCCCTTCGATCCAACCCGATCTGCGCGGCACACTCAGCCAGAATCTGAGGATCGTTGAGGTTCTGCCGATAGGTGAAGAATGCGGCAAGGAGCGCCATCTTCATATCGTGCGCCCCACCTTCGGTTCCCGCCCAGTGGATGAGCTGATGGGCGCGAAACGTGTTCACCATGCGCATGTCATCGGCGTAATCGAATGTGAAACCCAGCTCGGTGCCCAGCCTCGTCAGGCGCTCACGCGCCTTCCTGCTGCCCTCCGGCGTCGTTCCGTATTTGGCCGCGAGATGCTCACGCAGGTTTTCCCCTTCCGGCGCCATGGTCGGGTTCAGCTCAAAGGGATGCCAATGAATGTCCGCCTGGTTGTCCGTCAGTCGGAGCGCACGCTCCAACTGTTTGTAGCCGATGATGCACCATGGACAGACGACGTCAGACACAAAGTCGATGCGGATTGCCCGGGACTCTGCCATGTCGTTTGCCCCTTCCTTGTTATCGGCGCCACCAGGCGCAGTTGGCGTGCTGGCAACAGAGCCTGCTACGTGATAGGTTGGATACCAAAGTCAACCAGTGAACTTTCGGTAACCTAATGACGAGTCGGCGTTGAGAGCACAGGTAAGGCAGGATCAACAAGGCCGGAAATCCGTCACCGAGGCCTGCGAAACACCCTGCCCGATCGAGCGTGGCATGCGCATCCTGGGCGGCAAATGGACAGGCTCCATCCTCTGGCATCTCAAGGACGAACCGGTTCGCTTCAATGACCTTGCCCGTATGATCAGCGGCGCCAGCAAGAAGATGATCGCCGAAAGGCTCCGCCAGCTTGAGGGACGAGGTCTGATCGAACGCCGCGTTCTCGATAGCTCACCCATCGCCGTGGAATACACCATCACCCCGTTCGGTGCGACGGCGCTCGATTGCTTGGACAAACTGCGCCTCTGGTCGGAAAGCCTGCCCGACGAGTTGCAGCTGGTGCGTTGAGGGAAACGCACTGATCAAACAGCGGTTTGTTTTTTAATGGTATTCTCGATTGGGAAAATTCGATACCCCCTAGAGATACCCCCAAACTAGAGATTCCCCCAAATGACTTCATAGCCGTGGGTTGGTTCCAAACCTTCCGCGGATCCCGGCAGATTAGTGACCATATCGCCCCACAGATTATCAAAGTCGCGGATCCTCTTCATATAGAGCGCGTGCTCAGCGGAGTATGCGCTTGCGTGCCCAAGGGGCGCATCTGCGGCAGGCAACGAGTCGACCTCAACTGGGCGTCCAAAGCGCATCTCGCATGAATGGAGTGGCATCAATGTCCAAAACTAACAGGACAGCATTTCGCAGATGTCCCTACCGTCGAAGCATTTTCAACGCGATTTCCTCGTAGAGCCTGCTCGCGGTCCTTAGTTCGGAAATCGGAACAAATTCGTTGGGCTTATGGGCGACGTTCAGCGACCCAGGGCCAAGGATGATGCCGTCGTCACAGACGGATCGGAAATGCACCAAATCGCATCCGCCGATGAACCCGCGTGGCCGGTCGGATGCGATGTTGTTGGCGTGGCAAACTGCGAGCGCTGATTGCACGAGGGGGCTTTCCATTGGCGTTTCCGATGGGCCGGCCTCCGACCGGTATTCAAGAATTTCCGCTTTGAAGCCAAGTTCCATTTCAGCCTTTGCGAGCACAGTCTCTAGCTCGAGGCGCACCTCTTCCATGCTTTCGCTTGGCAGCACGCGTCTGTCGAGGACGATGTCGCAATGGGCGGGAACGATATTGTCCGCCAATCCCCCGTTCATCCGGGTTACCGTCAGGGATGCGCTGCCCACCAAGGGGTGGCTTCTCTTGGTCAGTTCGGCGTGATGATCAGCTAGGCGCCCAACGAATTGGCTCGACAAGGTGATCGCGTTGACACCGCGTTCCGGCTCGCCGCTATGGGCCTCTTTGCCGTGGATGCGGATCACCGGCCTTAGGCAGCCTTTATGGGCGGAAGCGACTTGGTTACCGGTCGGTTCACCGATTATGACATAGCTGATATCGGGCTTGCCGGCGACAAAACTGCGGGCACCGGCCGCCAACACTTCCTCGTCCGCGACGAACACGCCTGTAACCGTGCCGCGCCACTCATCCTTTCGGTTGGCAAGGGCGAACATACTGTCGACCATCGCGGCGACGGAGCCTTTTGCGTCGCAGGTTCCCCGACCGAAATACCGCCCGTCACTTTCTACCATATGGAATGGATCCGTCGCCCAGCCGGGCCCGGCGGGAACGACATCCAAGTGCGAGCAAAGTGCAAAGCTTGGGCCGGCACCGTTGTGCAGCCGAGCGACGATGTTCGCCCTCCCATCGCCGGTGATGGCCTGCAGTTCGACTCTGAAGCCACGTTTGGAAAACAGGTCGGCGAGAAAGCGCGCAGACTCGATTTCCCTCCCCGGGGGGTTTTCGGTCTTGAAGGCGATCAGCCGCTCAAGCAACGCGTCGACATTCGTCGTCTCGAGGGTTTCCGTCATCGATCACCACGCATTTAAGGCTGCTCCCAACAGGTCAAAATTCTTGACAGCTCAAAACAGCCGCACTATCGAATGTTCCGATAAATTAATCAATGTCCGATTATCGGAACATTCGATGCAAGAGAGCTAGATTGATCCGATCACGTGGATCGAAATGGAGGGAGAGCTATGACGAAACTGCCGGTGACCTCTGCGATTGTTGGGTTGATGATGGCGGCCTCGGCCGTGGGGGGGAGTGCAATTGCGTCGGACCTGTCGCCGACCACCTCAGAAACGGTCTATTTTCGAGGTTGGCAATACAGGACTGACGTCGTTCAAGAGAACATCGAGCGCTACAACGAGGCGCTGAAAGGCAATGTCGATTACGCGACCGTAACGGGCGATTATCCGACCCTGATGGAAACGATGCTGATCGCCGGCGACAGCCTCGACATCATCTATGCCAATCCATCTTCGGCAGTTCGCTACTATGAAGGTGGCTGGCTTCTTCCGGCCTCTGAGCTATCCAACATCGCGGAAATCCAAGAGGACATGTTTCCCAACATCCGCGAGGCCTGGACCCACAAGGGTAACCTGCTGGGTCTTTCCTACTTCGTCACGACCCGCGGGATCGTTCACGTCAACACTGAGAAGTATGCAGCGGCCGGCAAGTCGGAGGGCGACTATCCGACAAACTGGGACGACCTAGTCGATCAAGTGCTGGCCTTGTCGGAAGCGGGCGTCGAGACCCCTTACCTGCCGCACTGGTTCAACGAGTTCTACGGCATAAGCTGGGGTTTCAACTTCGAGGTGATGAACCGCGGCGGCCAGGTGGCCGATGCCGAAACCCATGCGCCGGCCCTGTCGCCGACCGAGGGGCCCGGTTTCGAGACGCTCAGCGATTGGAAGCGGATCTGGAATGCCAACATCGTGCCTGAAGAAGTGCTGACCATGAACGAGTCGGACTATCTGAAGGCCTTCTCGTCAGGTCGCTACATCTTTAGTCCGCAGCAAGCATACGACTTGGCGAACTTCAACGATCCCGAACGCTCGCAGATCGCCGGCAAGGTTGGCTTCCTGCCGCTTAAAGAACAGAGCTGGGGCATGGTCGACTCGGCGATGTATGTCATGACCAAGCGCGACCGCAGCGAGGGGCTGACCGAAGACGTCAAGCGCATGGCCAGCTGGTATGGCTACAAGGATCACGAAGGGTCGGTGGCCGTGGGGTCCCGCTGGCTAAACGAGTCCATGCTGTTCTCAGCCTACAAGTCCGTGATGAACAGCCCGGAAGCCGAGGAAAAGATCAAGAGCGCACTGATCGACCCGGCTCACTATCAGCAACTGCTGGATGTCTACGCGGCCTCGCCTTACCCGAAGGGGGTGTGGAATGTCGCTTGGTCCGAGGAATTCAACTCTTGGCTGCGCGATCACTTGCAGAACTTCCTGCTAAAAGACCTGCCGGTCGAAGATACGATCGTGGCGATCAACGCTGAGATCGAGTCGCTGAACAAGAAATATGGAATCTGATCGCGCTGAAGCGGTCAGAATTCCTACGGCGCCGCGCGTGTCCCAGACACGCGCGGCCCTCCCCATCACCGGGCAGGCCCGATTACCGGACGCGATGACATGTTTGGCATGAAGAGGTGGGCGGCGGAGCTGACGAACTTCCAGTTCGCACTGCTGCTTGCCATTCCGGTGCTGCTCTTTCTGGTTTTGGTGGTTGCCTATCCGCTCGGCTACGCGGTCTGGATGAGCCTGCACAACATCGTATTTTTCGGCGGCTATCGCGCGAATTTCGTCGGCCTGGACAATTATGTGGCCGTGCTGCTGTCGCCGGAATTCTGGGAAGCGATGCTGATTACCGTGCATTTCACGGTCAAAAGCGTCGTCTTAACGATCGCTATCGGTTTGGCGCTGGCCTTGACGCTTTCCCAAACCTTTCCCTTCCGGAACCTGCTCAGGGCAATTGTCATCCTACCCTGGTCGGTCTCTCTGTACGGAACAGGCATCATTTTTCTCAACGTTTCCCAGGGGCAAACCGGGTTGGCCAGCGCGCTTTCCTACGCCTTTGGCCTGGATCGCCCCGTCAACTTTATCAACGAGGCGTGGGTGATCGATGTGTTGGCTATCGCCAACGCGTGGAACGTTGCGCCGCTGGTCGCCGTCTTTCTGATTGCGAACATCTCGACGATTCCCCGACGGCTTTACGATTTGGCCTCAATCGATCGGCTCAGCGCCTTCGAACGATTTCTTTATGTCACCTTGCCGCCCATTCGTTTCACGCTCTTCGTCTTCACGACGATTGCAACCGTCCTTTCCATGAAACTGCTGGACTTGGTCTTTGTGCTTAGCAGAGGAGGACCGGGCACCTCTTCGACGACGCTGACCTTCCTCATTTACAAGGAGAGCTTTCAGAACCTCGACCTGGGCTACGGGGCGGCTATGTCCTTCTACCTGCTGGCCGCGATCCTGGGCAGTACGTTCCTGCTCTACTTCCTTTGGGGCCGGCGCGAAACGGCATGAAAATGAACCGGCATTCCCTCTCCCTGGCCATTGCGCTTGCCGTGATCCTGATCTGGACGTTGGCGCCGCTCTATTGGTTCTTGAAGCAAGCCTTCATGACCCCGGGCGAAATTTCCGCCTTTCCCCCGCCGTTGGCGCCGGTCGACCCACAGATCGGGGCTTTCTTCAACATCTTCGGGTCCGACTACACCACGCAAAGCGGCTTGCTGCTGGATGCGTCCGGTCAAGCCGGGCAGATCATCCGGGGATTGCTCAACAGCTTGATCGTCGCGGTGACCGTCACGGTGCTTACGATCATTCTGGCGACGCCCCTGGCCTATACGTTCGCCCGGCTGGACTTTCCCCACAAGAATAAGCTGCTGTTCGCGATCCTGCTGTCTGTCGCATTGCCGCCGGTTTCGACCTTGATTCCGTTCTACACCATGTTCCTGCGGTTCGGGCTGTCCGGCACCCGCCTGGGGCTGGTGCTGGTTACGTTGACCATCACCATTCCCTTCGTTTCCTGGATGCTGATCGGTTACTTCCGCAACCTGCCGCCGGTTGAACGCCTGGCCCGTATCGACGGGTTCTCTCGGCTCAAGGCATTCCTGCTCATCGTCGTTCCCATGTCCAGGGGCGGCATTGCCGTCGGGGCAATCATCGCGTTTCTGTTTTCATGGAATGAATATGTCTACGCGCAGATCCTAGTGAATGGTACGCCAGCAACTACGTTGCCGGCCGCCGTTTCAGGGTTTCTCTTCCAACATCCTCAACCGCAGCATCTGGCGGCCGCGCTATTCATCACGTTGGTCCCGCCTGCTGTGGTTGCCTACTTCCTGCAACGACATGTCGCCGAGATGAACCTCGTCGACCCCGTCAGATAAGGGCTTTCGCCGTGGCAAAAGTCGACATCGACCGACTCCATAAAATCTATGGCACCCATATTGCGGTCGAGGGACTCGATCTCGAGCTGCCCGATAAGGAGTTGATCGTCCTGCTCGGCCCCTCAGGTTGCGGCAAGACCACGACACTTAACTGCATAGCAGGTTTGGAAACACCGACCTCGGGGCATATCCGCTTCGATGGCAAGGAGGTGACGGCGCTACCACCGCATATGCGTAATGTCGCGATGGTATTCCAGTCCTCGATGCTCTATCCGCATCTAACGGCTCGGCAAAACATTGCCGTCAGCCTTCGGCACAGCGACCTAAGCAAGGACGAAATAACAAAACGCGTCTCCTGGGCTGCCAAGGTCGTCGATGCTGAACCGTTGCTCGACAAGGTTCCCGGGCATTTGAGCGGTGGCGAACGCCAGCGGGTGGCGATGGCGAAGGCCATCGTTCGTCAGCCGGCCGTGTTTCTTTTGGATGAACCCTTCGCCGCCCTCGATGCGGCGTTGCGAACCGTTCTTCGGGCGGAACTGGTCAATCTGCAGCGGCAGCTTGCCACGACCATGATCATGGTTACCCACGACCAGGTTGAGGCCATGACCATAGGCGACAAGATTGCCGTCATGCGCGACGGCAGCCTGGAACAACTGGGAACTCCGAACGAGGTATATCGAAATCCAGCGACCCTCTTTGTCGCCGGGTTTGTCGGCTCACCCCCCATGAACCTGATCCAAGGCGGACTGCGGTCCCAAGCGGGCGCGCTTTACTTCGAATCGCCCGGTTTCCGTGTTGCCGTGCCGGAAAGATACGAACGCGCCAAGCAAGCTGATGGAATTACGTACGGTATTCGCCCCGAGAATTTGGAGTTGTCGTTCCAAGAGGTGCCGTCAGCCTACCCTGCGAAAGTATTCGCCCTGGAACAACTCGGGCGTGAATCGATTGTCATCGCCGTCGACGATCACGGGGTCAAATTGACCGCCATCGTCGCTGCTGACTGTTCGGCCAAGGTCGGCGAGCCGGTTTGGCTGCGACCGACCGTTTCGGAATGCGCTTTGTTCGAGACGACCAGCGAACGAGCCTTGGTCCCATAGTGGCTGATGCAGCTCATTCGCTGGGGCGAACAACAAGATCGATAACGGGGGGATCATGGGGTCTATCGAGAAATTGCGAGTTGCCGTCGTTGGCGCCGGATTCATGGGTCAACTTCATGCGCGGGCGGTTGCGGAGAGCGGTGTGGCAAGCCTATCGGCCGTCGTCGATCCTGCTGCCGCTGGTCGGGAGATTGCCGACCAATTCGGAACCCGGTATTTGACGTCGATCGACGACGCGCTCGAACAACCCGACATCGACGCATTTATCGTTGCGGTGCCTGACCGCCAGCACCAGGCCGCAATCCCGATCTTACAAACGGGCAAGCCCGTGCTTCTCGAAAAACCGATGGCCCATAACCTGGCGACGGCCAGGCGGATTGCCGCGGCAGCCGAAGGCTCCGGTGCACGGCTATTGGTCGGGCATATCCTGCGATTTGATCCGCGTTATATCCAAGCCGCCGAAACGGTCCGCAGTGGAGAGATCGGTGAGCCCATCCACGCCTCGTCCGGGCGCCTGACTTTGCGAGATATCGGCCAGCGGATGAACGGGACCTCCAGCGTCTGTTTCTATATGGGGATCCACGACGTCGATATTCTGCAATGGGTCAGCGGCAAGAACGTCACGGCCGTCTTTGCCCGGTCGACCAGCCGGCTGATGCCCTCACTGGGGGTTGAGTCCGAAGATGCCATCTTCTCGCTCTGCACCATGGAGGATGGGATGGTTGGCACGCTCCATTGCGGCTGGTCACTGCCCAGCGATATGCCCACGGGAATTTGGGCGCGTTCCGAAATCGTCTGCACCAAAGGAGCCGTGGAAGTCGATGTTCGCGATCACGGGCTTCGGATCAAGCACCCGAACGGTTGGGCCTTGCCGGACGGCTTGCACTGGCCGGAGGCCAATGGCCGCCTGATGGGCGATCTGCGCGAGGAGATCAATCACTTCGCCCGGGCGGTCATGGATAACACGCCCTTCGTGATGACCGTCGATGAGGCGCTACGGGCGGTCGCCGTCAATGACGCGATCTTGGCATCGGTGGAAAGCGGTCGCCAAGTGCCGGTGGTGGACTGGCGAACGGTGTAAGCGGCCCACCGGTTATCGACAACCTCCCTTTCGGCAAAACGCCACCTCGGACCAACGGAGACGACTACAATGGCCGACATTCACGGGCTCGAAATCACCAACTCTCCCTCTTCGGACTATCCCATCCACAAATTCGTCATCGGCGGCGAATGGACAACCGGCGAAGCGGACGAGTTTGTCACCGTCGTCAGCCCCGCAACGGGCGAGTGCCTGGGTTATGTTCCTTTGGCGAGCCGAGCCGATGCCGGTCGCGCAGTGGAAACGGCCAGTCGGAACAAGGCGAATATCGTACAGATGTCGGTCTGGGATCGGGCCAGGATGTGCCATCGGATCGCCGATGCGTTGGAAGCACACAAGGAAGAATTGGCCCGCACGCTAACCTTGGAGCAAGGCAAGCCGATCGCAGCCGAAGCCCGGCTTGAGGTCGGCGCCGCAATTGCCTCCTTCCGGGATGCGGGCGAGCAGATCAAATGGCTGGAGACCGACTGCTTTCCCGTGGAAGCACCGGGCAAGCGCGTGTTCAATTATCTCCAGCCCAAGGGTGTATTCGCCCTCATCACACCGTGGAATTTTCCAATTGCGCTACCGGCGACCTACTATCTGGGACCCGGGCTTGCAGCGGGCAACGCATTGGTATGGGTGCCGGCGCCGACGACATCCATCTGCGCGGTCAAATTGATGGAGTGTATTCAAGAGGCGGATGTTCCGGCCGGCATCGTCAATATGGTGACTGGGGCGGGGCCGCAAGTCGGTGACGCAGCGATCGTTCATCCGCAATCCGATGCCGTAGCCTTTACCGGTAGTGCCGAAACGGGCCAAATCATCGCCGAGCGGGCAGCCGGTAAGCCTGTTCTGCTGGAATTAGGCGGCAACGGGCCGACAATCGTCCTCGGCGACGCCGATCTGGATCAGGCGGCCAAACGAGTCGCAACGGGCTGTTATGCGAATGCTGGGCAGATCTGCACGGCGACCGAACGCATACTCGTGCATGAATCGGTGCATGATCGGTTCGTGGAGAAGGTGATTGAACATACCGGAGACGTCATTCTTGGCGATCCGTTGGACGAAGCGACGACGATGGGGCCGTTGAACAATAAATCCTGTGCCGACAAGGTGGCGGATCATGTCGACGAAGCCGTGCAACTGGGGGCCGAGGTACATGTCGGTGGCAATCGAATGACGGGTATGCCGTCGGCCTACTACTTCGAGCCGACGGTACTGACGAACGTGCCGAAGGACAGCAAAATCAATAAATTAGAGACATTTGGACCCGTCGCACCGATCCTCAAATTCACGAATGAAGAACAGCTCTGGACATTGGTCGATGCCAGCAAGTTCGGTCTGTCCGCATCCGTGTTCACCGCGGGAATCAAGAACGCCCTGCAGATCGGCGATCGGCTTCGCCACGGGATCGTCAACGTCAATGACATGAGTTGTTATTGGGAGATGGCGATTCCCGCCGGTGGCGCAGCGGGGCGTCAAAGCGGTATTGGACGAACGGGCGGCAAACACACAATTGCTGAAATGTCCGATTTAAAGACGATCACAATCGATATGAATGCCTAAGAGACCTAAGAGAGACAGGATCGGTGCGCGAACAAACGGCTAGATCGGAGGCAGTTGGCGATGAACGTCGAAAGCCGGAGGGCTCGGCGACGCTGGCCAAGGCCATCCGCGTTTTGGATGTGCTCTCCGGCACCAGGACGGCTCTGCGGTTTGCCGAGATTCAACGCGCCTCCGGTCTGCCGAAGGCGGTTCTGCATCGCCTGCTGAACACGCTGATCGAGGCGGAGATCGTCCGGTTTCAGGCGGATGACCGACGGTACCGGCTGGGTATGCGCCTGTTCGAGATGGCGCACCATGTCTGGGAAAGCTTCGACATTCGCGGTGCAGCTGGGTCGGAATTGGTCGAACTGCGCGACAAGACCGACGAGGCGGTCGGTATCGGCATGCTCGACCGAACCGAAGTCGTCTATATCGACGAGGTGGGCGGCTCCCATCCCATTCGCCCCAGAATGCGTTTAGGGCGGCGCGATCCGGCCTATTGCACGGCTGTTGGCAAAGCGATTTTGTCCGTCCTCGATTTTGAGGAACAGTCGGACATCCTGGATCAGCTCTCGCTTCAAGCGCTGACCGACAAGACCAAAACCGACCGGGCCGAATTGCTGAACGAACTTTACGTTATCGGCACGCGGGGCTACGCCATCGAGCAGGACGAACATGTCGATGGCATCAGCGGTGTCGCCGCCGCCATCCTGGACCATCGCGGACAGCCCGTGGGCGCGATCGGGCTCGTCGGGCCGTCATCCCGGCTCGGCACCGAGCAGCTTCACGAACACGGCCCCAAGATCATCGAGGCTTGCTGGCGCGTATCGATGAATGCAGGCGGCAGCATCAAACGGGTCAGCACCGCGCCGAAACCCGTCGTCTCCATCGCACAAAACGTCGACTGTGTGGTGAGGGAAGAGGCGCTGATCGGCGAAGCACCGACCTGGTGTGCCGAAACTCAGCGTCTTTATTGGGCGGACCCGGCCGCGCCCGCTTTGCACATATCCATGCCTGAAACCGGCGAGGATCAAACTGTCGAAATGGACGAAATCCTCAGCACCCTGTGTCTGGCCGGTCCGGGGCGCCTGCTGCTTGGCTTTCCATCAGGTATCGTCCTGTTCGATGTGCAAAAGCGGACGGTTTTGGAAAGGCTGGGCGACCCTGAACCCGAATTTCCCTCAAACCGGTTCAGCGGCGGCCGGTGCGATCCCAAGGGGCGATTCTGGACCGGCACGACGAACCTGCATGGCATCAAAGTGGCCGGGTCGCTCTACCGGCTCGATGAAAAGGACGGGTTCTCACGCATGGAAACCGGACTGTTCCAACCCAACGGTTTGGGTTGGAGCCCTGATGGCAAGACCATGTACATGATTGATGCCATGAAGCAGACGATCTTTGCCTATTCCTACGATGTTGAAACTGGTGAGATTTCCAAAAGGCGTGAGTTCGTAACCTATCCAAGCAACAAGCCGGACATGCCGGCCGGATTGGTTGTCGATGCGGAAGGCGGGGTTTGGTGCGCGGTCTGGGATGCCTGGGCGATGCATCGTTATCTGCCCGATGGATCTTTCGATCGGTCGGTCGTTCTTCCGGTTCCCCGGCCAACCTCCTGCGTCTTCGGCGGACCCGATCTGAAAACGCTGTACATCACAACCTCTCGGATCCGAGTGGCGAACGAAATCCTGGCAACCGCCCCGCTGTCGGGCAGTGTCTTGGCCGTGCAAAGCGATGTTCCCGGCCTTCCCATCGGTGGTTTTGGGCAGGCGTCCGGCAACTGACATTATGTTGCCGCTACCCGAAGACTATTCGCCCCCCACGTTGGCGGAACTGCGCGCCGCCGCGCGGCTGGTGAATGGCCGTGTTCCCCCGACATTGCAACACAACTGGCCGGTCTTGTCCCAGGCTTGCGGTTGCGAGGTCTGGATGAAACACGAAAACCATACGCCCATCGGTGCGTTCAAGGTGCGTGGCGGCCTGACCTATCTGGATGCGCTAGTCAGGAAGCAGTCGGATTGCGCGGGGATCGTGACGGCCACCAGCGGGAACCACGGTCAAAGTGTCACTTTCGCGGCGCGCCGCTTTGACCTTCCCGTGACGGTCGTGGCGCCCGAGCCGGGGGCGGTCGAGAAAAAGGCGGCCATGTCGGCTTTGGGTGCCCAAGTCATCGAACACGGCGCAAACTTCAATGATGCGTTCGACCATGCAGGCGATTTGGCGCGCTCGTCGGGATGGCACTTCATGCCGTCGTTTCATCCATGGCTGGTGCTCGGCGTGGCGTCTTACAGTTTGGAATTGTTCGAGGCTGTGCCCGATTTGGACACTGTTTACGTCCCGATCGGCTTGGGGTCCGGTATTTGCGGCATGATTCACGTGCGAGACGCGCTGAACCTAAAAACAAAGATTGTCGGAGTCGTTCCAGCGGCCGCCCCGACCTATTCCCTATCCTTCCAGGCGGGTCGGATCGTGGAGGCCGAAATTCAGCCGACGATCCTCGACTCGCTGATAAATCGAACCGTTGCCCCCCTCGCCCTGGACATCATCCGTCAGGGTGCCGAGCGCATCGTTGAAATTACGGATGAACAGGCGGTGCAGGCTCTGCGCTTCTGTTTCACCGCCACCCACAACCTGGCCGAACCGGGTGGTGCTGCGGCCCTTGCCGCCTTGTGGGCCGAACGTGATCGCATGGCCGGTCGCCGGGTCGGGGTTGTCCTGACCGGCGCGAACGCAGACATGGCGTCTTACCGCCGGTACATCGGCTGACCGCGGACAATGCGGTGATGGTGCCGGCTGAGGGATTCGAACCCCCGACATCGTGATTACAAATCACGCGCTCTACCAACTGAGCTAAGCCGGCCCTGGATGGCTGTTGGGATGCGGCGCACCATAATCGCGGTCCGGCAGCCTCACAAGCGGAGACCTGCATCCCGGCTTGCGGATCGATACAAACTATCCGTCAGCGACGGGCTAAAGCATTTTCGGACGGCACCATTGCCGCACTAATTCATCGGCAGCCAATACAATGACGTGCGAACCGGCTTGATCGCCAACTTTATCGTGATGAAATCTAGTCTTTGACCTCTGGTCTCTATGGGGAAACGGCGCCTGATCTCCGCCCCCTGTTCCGGCTTCAGGGAGCGGGTCTTCATCCCGCGGTGCGCAAGAAAGAGCTTTGCCGTTTCCTCCAGCTCTTCGGTGGCATAGACGGCATCCTCAGGATTTCGGCCTGCGACCACGGGGCCGCGGTTGGCGAGGAGAACAGCGTGATAGTCGGACACCATCTCTGCGACTGCTGCCGTCAAGTTGATATCACCCGGCGGGACGTAAGGGTTAAGCGGCAACATGCCAAACCAATCAGCCGACCCGGGCTCTCCTAGAACAGCGTCGTGAGGAGTCGCAATTAGCCGCCGAAATCGTCCAGCATGATGTCTTCCCGGTCGACGCCGAGTTCGACCAGCATGTTGATCACCGAGGAGTTCATGATCGGCGGACCGCACATATAAAATTCGCAGTCCTCAGGAGCCGGATGGTCCTTCAGGTATTCCTCGTAAAGGACATTGTGGATGAACCCGGTATAGCCATCCCAGTCATCCTCGGGCAGGGCGTCGGACAAGGCGACGTGCCAGGTGAAGTTCGGGAATTCCTTGGCCAGCTCGTCGAAGTCCTCGACAAAGAACATCTCGCGTTTTGAGCGTGCGCCGTACCAGAAGGTGATTTTTCTGTCGCGGTTTTTCAGGCGCTTGAGCTGGTCGAAGATGTGGCTGCGCATCGGTGCCATGCCGGCACCGCCGCCAATGAACACCATTTCCTTTTCGGTATCGCGGGCGAAGAACTCGCCGAACGGGCCCGAAATTGTGACCTTGTCGCCGGGCTTTAAGTTGAAGATGTAGGATGACATCTTGCCTGGCGGAATTCCCTGGGACCCTGGTGGCGGTGAGGCAACCCGGACATTCAGCATGATGATGCCCTTTTCGTCCGGGTAGTTCGCCATGGAATAGGCGCGCTCGATCGGCTCTTCGAGTGAGGACTCGTATTGCCATAGGTTGAACTTATCCCAGTCGTCCCGATACTCCTCCTCCACGTCGAAGTCGGTGTATTTGACGTGGTGTTGGGGGGCTTCGATCTGGATGTACCCACCGGCGCGGAAATTGACGTCCTCGCCCTCTGGCAGTTCGAGGACAAGCGCCTTGATGAAGGTCGCGACATTTTCGTTGGAGCGAACCGTGCACTCCCACTTCTTGACGCCAAAGACCTCCTCGGGGACTTCAACGGCCATGTCCTGCTTGACCGCGACCTGACAGGAGAGGCGGTCGCCACCTGCGGCTTCGCGTTTGGTGATGTGGGTTTCCTCGGTCGGCAGGATCGAGCCGCCGCCGGAATGGATTTTCACCCGGCATTGGGCGCAGGTGCCGCCGCCGCCGCAAGCCGAGGGCACAAACAGGCTTTGCTCGGCCAATGTCTGGAGGAGTTTGCCCCCCGCCGGCACCGAGATCGTCTTCTCACCATTGATGGTGATGTTGACATTACCGCTGGAAACCAGGCGTGAACGCGCGGCGAGGATGATCGTGACCAGCGCCAGTACGATCAGGGTAAAGAGCAGAATACCTAGGGAGAACGTCGCCATTTCCTGCCGCCTTAGAGCTTCACGCCGGAGAATGACATGAAGGCCATGGCCATCAAGCCAGCCGAGATGAAGGTGATGCCGAGACCCTGAAGGCCGTCGGGAATGTCAGAGTATTTAAGCTTCTCTCGCACGCCGGCCATTGCCGCGATGGCCAGCGCCCAGCCGAATCCGGATGAGACGCCGTAAGTCACCGATTCCGTGAAATTGTAGCTCCGCTCCACCATGAAGAGCGAACCGCCAAGGATGGCGCAGTTCACGGTGATCAGTGGCAAAAACACGCCGAGCGCGTTGTAGAGCGGCGGGAAATACTTATCGAGCACCATCTCAAGGATCTGAACCAGCGCCGCGATGACCCCGATATAGGAGATCAGCCCCAGGAACGTCAGATCGACATCCGGGAAACCCGCCCAGGCCAACGCGCCGGGAGCGAGCAGATAGCTGAGGATCAGGTTGTTCGCCGGCACGGTGATCGACTGGACGATCATCACGGAAATGCCGAGGCCAATCGCCGTGGCGATCTTTTTCGACACGGCAATGAACGTGCACATGCCGAGGAAGAACGACAGCGCAAGGTTTTCGACAAAGATCGCCTTGACGGCGAGGGAGAGGAGCGCCTCCATCAATGGGCCTCGACCGTCTGGATTTTGTACTCGCGCTCTTCGACCTGCTCGGTCTTCCAGGACCGGAAGACCCAGATAATCAATCCGATGATGAAGAAGGCCGAAGGCGGCAGCAACAACATGCCGTTCGGCACATACCAGCCGCCATTATTCACCGTTTGCAGAATGGTCACCCCAAACAGGCTGCCCGACCCGAACAGTTCGCGAATAACGCCGACCAACATCAGGATAAGCCCGTAGCCGAGCCCATTGCCGACACCGTCAATAAAGCTGGCGATCGGCGGGTTCTTCATCGCAAACGCCTCTGCCCGGCCCATCACGATGCAGTTGGTGATGATCAGACCGACAAAGACCGAGAGTGTTTTCGAAATTTCGAACGCATAGGCTTTGAGCAACTGGTCCACGAGAATGACCAGCGAGGCGATGATGACCATCTGCACGATGATCCGGATCGCGCCAGGGATCTGGCTGCGGATCATCGAAATGAACAATGAGGAAAAGCCGGTCACAAAGGTCACGGCAATAGCCATGACGAAGGCGACCTGCAGCGATGACGTGACCGCGAGAGCGGAACAGATGCCCAGCACCTGGAGCGTGATGGGGTTGTTGTCGACCAGCGGGTCGAGCAGCATTTCTCTACGCTTTTGGGCCATTACAGCGTCCCCGCTCCAAGGTTATCCAGGAAGGGTTTGTACCCGGACTCCCCCATCCAGAAATTTACAAGGTTGTGCACGCCGACCGTGGTGAGCGTAGCACCGGCCAACGCATCGATATGATAGTCCGCCCCGGCTGCCGGCGCGGTCTTTGTGATGCTGATCTGCAGCTCGCCACTCTCGTCGGTAAGTCTTTTGCCGTGCCACAGCGCTTTCCAGCGCGGGTTATCGACCTCGGCGCCCAGCCCGGGGGTTTCGGCGTGCTCGTAGAACTGGAGGCCGAAGATGTCGTTGCCGTTTTCCTCTAGCGCGATGAAGCCGTACAGGGTCGACCAAAGCCCATAACCGTGGATGGGCAGGATTACCTTGTCGATGTCGCCTGCCTCATCCCGCAGCAGATAGACGGTGACATACCTGCTCTGCCGTCCAATGCCGGCCGGGTCGTCTTCCAAAGCCACCGATAGTTCCGGATCATCGGCGGCGGCGCGATCGTCAAACGTGGCCGGGTCGAGGTCGTCGGCAAAGACGCCCGTTTCCAACTCGAGGATATGAGGTTCGAACGCCGAGAAGGCTTCGACCACGTCCTGGCTGGGGTCGTAAATGCCCGCAACCTGCAGGATGTTGATCTGCTTGTCCTTGAGGGCATTGACAGCCTGGATCGGGCGCAGCGTGACAGCGGCGGCCGAGACGACCATCGATGCCACAAGGCAAAGCGCGACGGCGACAAAGATGGTCTTTGGCACCGAATCCGGCGGCATCGCCAGAAATCGGCGCAGAAAACCCTGTGGTTCCTGCTGGTTTTGCTTTTCGTCAGACACTGCGTCTCGCCCTGCGTCTGATGTTTGCCTGGACGACGAAATGGTCGATCAATGGTGCGAACACGTTCCCAAAGAGGATCGCAAGCATCATTCCCTCGGGGAAGGCAGGATTGATTACGCGTATCATCACGACCATGAAGCCAATTAGTGCACCATATATGTAGCGGCCGAGGTTGGTATGCGAGCCCGAAACCGGCTCGGTGACCATAAAAACCAACCCGAAGGCGTACCCGCCGAGCACTAGATGCCAATACCATGGCAGTGCGAACATTGGATTACTGTCGGACCCGATCAGGTTCAACAGAAGCGAGAACGCGATCATGCCCCCGAGGCACCCGACCACCATGCGATAATTGGCGATCTTGGTGGCCAGAAGGAAGACCAGGCCCAGGAAGCAGGCCAGCGTCGAGGTTTCACCGATCGAACCCGGCACGATCCCGATGAAGCTGTCCCACCAGGTTATCCCGCGGCCGGCGAGTTCCTGAAAGCCGTCGGCCGCCGACACGGCCAGAGCGGTCGCCCCGGAAAATCCATCCACGGGCACCCAAACGGTATCGCCGGACAGCTGCGCCGGATACGCGAAATAGAGGAACGCGCGCCCGGTAAGGGCCGGGTTCAGGAAGTTCTTGCCGGTGCCGCCAAAAACCTCCTTACCGATCACAACGCCAAAAATGATGCCGAGCGCGACCTGCCATAGCGGCGTCGTGGCCGGCAGGATTAGCGCGTAGAGCATTGAGGTGACGAGAAAACCTTCATTCACCTCGTGCCGGCGAATGGTCGCGAAGATGACCTCACAGATGCCGCCGGCGACCAGTGTCGTGATGTAGATGGGCAGAAAGTAGAGCAGCCCATGCAGAATGTTGGCGATCGGGTTTGCCGGATTGAAGCCGATGCCCAGCGTTCCGATGATCCAAGCCCGCCAGCCCGATGCCCCAAAGTCGGCGATAGCCATATTAGTATGATAGCCGACACTGTAGAGCCCCATGATGATACAGGGGATGGTCGAGATCACGACATAGGTCATGATCCGCTTCATATCGACATAGGACCGCGCGTGCGGCGCGGCGGTGGTGACGGTCTTCGGCGTGTAGATGAAGCTTTCCACCATCTCGTAGATGGGGAAATACCGCTCCCACTTACCGCCCCTTACGAAATGCGGTTCGATCCGGTCGAAGAAATCGCGCAAGCCCAACGACTAACCCTCCTTCTCGATCCGTGTCAGGCAGTCGCGCAGGGCGAGGCCGTACTCATATTTTGCCGGGCAGGCGAAACCCACCAATCCAAGATCCTCTTCATCAAGCTCCAAGGCTCCCAAGGCTTGCGCTTGATCGGTGTCCATCACCAAAAGCGCACGCAAAAGCTGGGTGGGCAGAAAGTCCTGCGGCATCAGTTCCTCAAACGTTCCCAGCGGCACCATGGCCCGACGGCCGCCGTTGAGATTCGAGGTCAGCGGGAAAAGTTTGCGTGCCAAGGCCGAACCCAACACGGGCTGAAATGCGTATTTGCTGGGCATCGGCCGGATCCAGCCCAGGGGAATCTGCTCGTGATCTTCTTCAATCAGGGTGATCTGCCGAGCATAGCGACCGAGATAGGCGCTGGGCCCTTCGCCCGCACGGCCACTCAGAACCGACCCTGAAATCATGCGGATCTGTCGATCGGTCTGCATGTCGGCACCGGCCAACTCAGTCATCGACGCACCAGCCACCGTACGCACCAAGCGGGGATTCGCGCACATCGGCCCCGTCAGGGCGATGACGCGTCTTGCGTCATAGGTCCCTGTTCGAAGCAGCCGACCGATTATGATCACGTCTTGATAGCCGATCGTCCAAACGATCTTTTCAGCCCTTGGAGGTTCCAGGAAGTGCATATGCGTTCCGGCAAGTCCCGCAGGATGGGGACCGGCAAACGCCGCCGCTTCAGCAACCGGCAGATCGCTCCCAGGGAAGTCAGCGCTGTCGCCCCCGTGACAGAGGTAGGTCTTGCCCTCTGACAGGCTCGCAACAGCCTTGAGCCCCTCGGCAAAGGCGTCAGCCTCTTCCCTGATGATCGGTTCTGGATCGGCAGCGAGAGGTTCGGTGTCCATCGCCGTGACATAGATCGCCGCCGGTCGCGTTGCCGGATCAGGGACCTTTGAATAGGGGCGCGTCCGGAACGACGTCCAAAGCCCGGCGGCACATAACCGTTCCGCCAAACCCTCGGGCGTTGCAACGTCGCCCACATCCGAGAAGTCGATCGGTTCAGCTGCTGCGTCGCTTACCTCGATCTCGACGCAGATCAGCTTCCGGCGAGCACCCCGGTTGATCGCCTTGACCGTGCCCGCCACGGGCGAAACGATCTGTACGTCCGGCAAGTCTTTGTCATTGAACACAGGCGAACCGGGCGCAACGGTGTCCCCTTCGGCCACCGCAATACGCGGTTTCAGCCCAAGGTAGTCATCACCGAGCAGGCCCACTGTCCGCACGGCGGGACCGTCTTCGATTTCAGGCCTGGGCGCCCCCATGATCGGCACGTTCAAGCCCTTGCGTAGCGAGAAACGCCGCATACTCGCTTTCCTCTACTGCTCAAATTCGCGCTGGCTTATGCGGCGAGCATAAGGCTGACGAAAGGAGTCATTTACTCGAGTCAGTGTTTTCTTGGGTGGTGCATAGCAGGTGGATGTCGTCGCGATAAACGCCATTTCTAGTTAACGAAAGGCTGTTACGCCATAGCGCGGACCCGCTTTTTTGGGTTGAAATGGCTGCTAATGTCGCGGACAAGCACTTCCGTGTATCTTCCGTGCGACATGTTGCCCAGCGCGTCAATCGCCAAAGAGTTTCAATCGTGACCGACCTTATCAAACTCTCACGCCGTTCATTCGTCGTCATGCCGCTGGCCCTGGCGGCCTGCGGTGGCGGTTCACAAGTCATCAAGGTCAGCGGTTCGACCATGGGAACCCACTACACAGTGGTTTCCCTGGATGCAACGCGCCGGCTGGACGAGGTAGAGGTCAAGGCGGCGATCGAGAGCGCCTTGGCCAACGTGAATCGGCAGATGTCGAACTGGGATCCCAGTTCGGAGATTTCTCAGTTCAACTCCAAAACGGACTCGGCACCGGTGAGCATCTCCCCTGCCCTCGCGGAGGTGATGGAAGCGGCCGAGGCGGTTCATACCGCAAGCGGTGGCCGGTTCGACACCACGATGGGGCCACTCATCGAACTTTGGGGTTTCGGCGCGACGGGCTCGACGACGATGCCGAGCGAGGCAGCCATCGCCGCCGCGCAAGAACGCTCCGGCCACGCCAACACGGTCCGCGTTGGCCAGGGTTCCCTGCAGAAAGTTCAACCGGACGCCCAGGTTTACCTTGCCGCCATCGGCAAGGGATATGGCGCCGACCAAGTCGGACGAACGCTCGAAGCGTTGGGAATTGTCGATTACATGGTCGAAATCGGCGGCGATCTTTATGCGTCCGGGCGGAATTCGGATGGCCTGCCCTGGCAGATCGGAATTGAAGCACCGGCCATAAACACGCGCGACGTGTTGCAGGTGGTCGGCGTTTCGAACCTTGGCCTGGCGTCGTCCGGCGATTACCGGAATTACTTCGAACAGGATGGCCAGCGTTTTTCGCATCTGATCGACCCGCGCACAGGGCGCCCTGTTACTCACAACACCGCAGCGGCAACGGTTTTGGCAGAAAATGCGATGCTGGCCGATGCATGGGCGACAGCGCTGCATATATTAGGGAAGGCGGATGGCTTGGCCCTTGCCGAGGAACAAGGTCTCGCCGTCCTGTTCACAGAGCGGGATCCGGGTTCAGATGCCCCGCGCTTTACGTCGACCGCCAGTTCGAAATTCACGGCTCTAACGGCTTAGAGCAGCAAGTAGGACGCAGTCATGGCCACGTTTATGCTCGCTTTCGGACTGCTGATGCTCGTCATGCTGGGTATGGCAAGCGGCGTGATGCTGAAGGGGCGGACGATCAAAGGCAGCTGTGGCGGGCTGAACGCCATCGGCGATGCCGACCATTGCCTGGTGTGCAAAAAAGAAATCGATCCCAATAGTCCGCTGCGCGACCGCCTGGATTGCCCCCGTTCGCGCGGCCATGGGAACCGACCGAATGTGCGGCAAAACGCCGAGATCGGTGCTGATTAACGTCGCGCTTAATGTGCCGTCAGCTGTTTGACGCTAAAGGAATAAAACCTACTGCGAGCAGCGACGTACCGGCAAGAATCCCGTAAACCCACAACTTCCACTTTGGACCGTCAGTTTTCCAAACGCGCCGGTATTGGTAACCGCCCCAGCAGGCAAGAATAAAGATGCTGGTTGCCAGCACCGGGGACAAGGCGAGCTCGCGCAAGGGAGTTCTCCCAAAGTGTTGAATGTGGGTTATAGTGGCCTACGACTAAGTCGAAAATGGATCTGGGGAACGTCTATGCCATCTTATCAAGCGCCCATGCGCAAGGATAAGCAAGACCAGCGCACCTACAGCCAAAGCCAAACGAGCAACTTTTCGTCGGACCACGCAAAGGTTGCGACAATCTTGGACAATAAGGGGTCGGACATTTTTTCGATCCGCCCGGAAGATACACTCCGCAAGGCCGTCGAAGTGCTCCGCGATCACAGGATCGGCGCCCTGGTGGTGACCGACGAAGCGGGAAGTTTGGTTGGCATACTTTCTGAACGGGACATCGTGCGAAAACTCGCCGAAACACCCGGCCAAACCCTGCCTCAGCAGGTCAAGGACGTGATGACCAAGGAGGTGAAGACCTGCGCCCCGGATGAGTCTCTCATCGCAGTTCTCCAGCGGATGACGGAAGGGCGGTTTCGCCATTTGCCCGTTCTGGAAAACTCGAAACTCGTTGGACTGGTCACGATCGGTGACGTCGTCCATTTCCGCCTTACCGAAGCAGAGCACGAAGCGCTACAGCTGAAACAGCTTATCGTCGGCTAGACACCCGGCAGTCGCGAGCAACTCAGCCAATCGCAGGTCAGCCGAGAGGTGATGCGGCTAGCTGAACTCGCGCTAGGATCCGTGAACGGCGAAGCTTTCCAGTTCGGCGTCACGAGGCGGGATAATGCGGAACCGCTCATGGACACCCGCTGAAGTCAGTTCACGTTCCACAATCAGCAGGGTGTTGATGTCCTGATTGCCGCACATTTCGGCCATCTGGTCGATTTCCTCCACCGCGATCGGCCATGCCGTTTCGACATCCGGCGCCCCATACCGCTCGACGAAGTGCCGCGATAACCGGTCAACCAGATCTTCCCGCTCGGCTTCGGTAATGGCCGAGACCGCGACGAAGGTCGACCGGCCAAAACTCTCCAAGCCAAGCCAACCATTGGCAAATGCCTGGCGTGCTTTGCCTGTCACATCTTGTTCGGTCCAATTGGAAAACTCGAAAGCACCTGAGATTGCCCACTCGCCGATCTCGGCGGCCACGTCGAATACGTTCAGATCGCTTTCGTCCAAGCGAATGACCCGCGCGAGCTTCACGGCGCGTTATCCAACATCCGGGTCAGAGGCAAACATTTGGTTTGTTCGCCCTGGCGCAACAGCATCCCGCCATGCTCGTCCATACCAACAAATAAGCCCGGTTCCGGGCTTTCGATCTGCTCGCCGATCGTGTCGCATTTGGCGCGCCAGGCGGTGTGAAGGGGTTCCATTCCTTCACCGAGGAACCGATTGATCCAGACAAGGGAGTGCCGCGACCAGCTTTCAATAAGGCCGCTTGGGGTCACATCGGCGCAGCCTTCATCCAACAGTGTCGTTTCGTCCGGATGTTCACCCGGTTCACGCTGGGCAATCGGCAAGACGGGTTGCTCGACGCCAACCAGCAGCCACTCCGGCTCTTGAGCAGGATCACCATGCGAGGCGGCCGCCCGAATTCTGCCGCACCGAGCACCGTTGACCTTGATCCCGTCCGGCCAGGTGAAATGAACGGCGACTTCAGGGGGCGCCAGCGCGCCAAGGCTGTCGGACAGTCCAAGCTGGATGGCAAAAACAGCCCCCATTGCCTCAATCAACGGCATCTCTGGTGCCAGTACGATGGTGGCCCGCATCATCGCCGCATCTTGCGACCAGAACACCCTACCCGGCTCGACATCCGTCAGCACCGATGCCAGCGCCTTTTCAAAAGGATCAAGCCGCGCTGGAACCGCCTCACCCATCAAAATCGGCGGAAAACTCGGCTCGTCGTTTTGTGCGAGGGGCTTGCTCATGCCGCTACGTGTTGCTCAATCAGCGCGTCGGCAAGCTGCCAGAACCCTGCGGATTGAGGCCCGTCGGGCTTGCTAACGACGATGGGGGCACCGCCATCGCCCGCGATCCGCGTGTCCAGATCCAAGGGGATTTCCGCCAAGAAGGGAACGCCCAACTTTTCGGCTTCCGCCCTTGCGCCGCCATGGCCAAAAGGATGGTGGGTGGCACCGCATTCACTGCAGACAAACATCGCCATGTTCTCGACGATGCCAAGGATCGGGGTTTCCATGCGCTGGAACATATCGATGCCCTTTCTGGCATCAATCAGCGCAATGTCTTGCGGGGTTGAGACGATGACAACGCCGGCCACTTCGGTTTTTTGGCACAGGGTCATCTGCACATCGCCCGTGCCGGGCGGCAGATCGACCAGAAGGACGTCCAGCCTTCCCCACTGAACCTGTGCCAGCATTTGCTGCAAGGCCCCCATCAACATAGGGCCGCGCCAAACCAGCGCCTCGTCTTCCTGGACCATCAGCCCGAGCGACATGACGGTTACGCCATGATTGCGCAGCGGCAGAATGATGTTGCCGTCGGGGCTGGAAGGCCGCCCGGACACCCCGAGCATTCGGGGCTGGCTCGGGCCATAAACATCGGCGTCCAACAAGCCGACCTTTTTACCCCGCGCCGCAAGCGCAACGGCCAGATTGGCTGCCACCGTCGATTTGCCAACCCCGCCCTTTCCCGATGCGATCGCGATAACGCGGTCGACCCCGGGAAGTTTTTCCGGCGTTGACGCCTGTCGCTTCGGCATGGCCGCGCTGAGGTCCATTCCCGGCGGCGGGGCGGGCGTTTGCCTGGGTGGCGCGCTGCCGACATCACTGTGCGCCGTCATCACCACGTTGACGGTTTGAACACCGTCAAGCGCCGCAACAGCTCGTTCGGCAGCGGCCCGCAGCGGTTCCATGGCAGCGCCCCGGTTCGGGTCGACCTCCAAAACGAAGTTGACCGCGCCATCCTTGATCGAAATGCCAGATACCTGGCCGGACGTCACGATGTCCGCCCCTTTGGATGGGTCGATAATCGTCGACAGTGCCGCTCGAATGTCGGCCTCGGCAGGCACCGTCATTCAGCCTCGCTCAGACTAATGTCGCCACTGACTTCGTGCTCCAATCCAATGGCATCAATGCTCAGAACCACCTTTGCCTGGAGGGGGCCGTCCCCCAATCTTCCATCCGACTTTGCCTGCCTCACGGCCTTCTCGATTTCCTGTTGCGAGGTCACGCCGACAGTCTTGAGAAACTTTCTCAGCGACAGGTTGAATGTCTCTTCGGTCATTGTTTTCCTTCCGGCGTGATGGTTTGATCGGCTCTGTTACACGTTGTTGGGCCGATTTTCGCGACTTTTCCAATCCGCGCCCAGCACCCAGCGCACATGGTCTTCGCTCATGCCGGGAGGATCAAGATAACTTTCACACGACCGTTCGTCGCCGGCTTGTTCTTGCTGTGCTCAACCTTCGCAACGGCGGCCGTCGCGGACGGTGACATCCGCCTGGCGGTGCCAGCGGCCATGATCGACAGCGGTTTCACCAAGCACATCCTCCCGCGCTTCCGCTTCAAACATCGAATAGCGCTCACGCCGGCGCCCGAAGGCTCGGACGCGGCGTTAGCGCTGTTAACGGGAACGGGAGAGGGCATTCCCGTCTTCCAAAACGTCAGCGGTGACGTGTACAGCCTGATTCAGATCGATACCGGCCAGCAGGTTACCGACGCCGCCGAGAAATTTGTCGGATGGCTGAAAAGCGATCCTGGCATCGCGGCGCTTGAAGGTTTTCCGCCCGGCGGCCCGGTTCAGTATGCCGCGTTGGGACAGACGGTCGTCGTCAGGCAGACAACCGAAATCTCCGGTGATTCAGATAAGGGATCGCGCCTGGCCATCCTCCATTGCGGGCGCTGCCATGTGGTGGACGAGCGCAACAGGATGGGCGGCATCGGCTCGACCCCATCCTTTGCCGCCCTGCGTGCGCGCACTGGCTGGAGCGAGCTTTTCAAGGCGTTCTGGGTGCATAATCCTCACCCATCCTTCACCCAGGTCGAGGGTGTGACGCCCCCCTTCGATCCGGAACGCCCGGTCCACATCGCCCCGGTCGAAATCACCCTTGAGGAAGTCGATGCGATCACCGCGTTTGCCGCGACGATCGAGCCCAAGGAACTCGGTCGCCCGGTTCAGGCGAACTGAGCGGCCATTGCCAATCCACTAATGTTTTTTGCGGTCGTCGATGTAGTCCTGGGTCGTTCGAACGCGCGGCCGGTCACCTCCCTGGAAGGGCGAATTCTCCTGGTGATACTGGGCGTTCACCCGGCAGTCGTCGCACATCTGGATCAGCTTGGAGTTGTCGGAGTTCTGGAACATCCAATGCTTGCCTTCCAGCTTTGATACGATGCGATCGATGGTTGATTTGACGCCGAACGGTTTGCCGCACTCGATGCAGCAAAACGGCTCTTCCTCATGTAAGACTTCATGGCTCAAGGCCACCGGGTCCAAGTTCAAACGCGGTGCGAGCGTGATGGCGTCTTCCGGGCAGGTGCTGGCGCAGATGCCGCATTGCAGGCACGCCGTTTCCTGGAACCGAACCTGCGGCTGGTCGGGAGTGTCCCCTAGCGCACCGACCGGGCAGAGCGACACACAGGCAAGACACAGCGTGCACGCCTCCTTGTCGATCTCGATCGCGCCATAGGGCGCTCCATTGGGCAAATCAAAGCAAGGCGCACTTTCCTGCGACTCGGCAAGTGCGGTTGCCGCCAAGCGGGTAACCTCGCGGCGACCGCCGACCGGCAAGATAGGGTCTCTTTCGATGGCACCGGGGGAAGGCGCGTAGAGCGCCTCTTCAAGCACCTCAGGGTCCATTGGGCTGAGCTCGATAACCCTATCGCTGTCGAAGCCCGTGCCGCCAATGATCGCACGACTCAAGTCCAACTCTCTCTCAAGCGCGCTTCGATCTGTTTTCGGTCCGGCCAAGACAAAGACCTGGGCAAAGCCAACCCCCAACGCTGCCATGATCTCCGCATGGCCGAGGCCCTCGATATGGGATGTCTCAACCGGGATGACATCCGCGGGCAACCCCCGCCCGAACCGGGCAGACAGTCGGATCATCTCCGCGCCAAACCCGGGTTCGTGAAACAGGGCCCTTGGCGCGTCACCGCTTATCGATTTGTACGTGCTTGCCAGAACGCGCAACCGGGTGAACAGAAACGAAACCGGAGGGTCGTCGTAGCTGACCGCGCCGGACGGACACACGGCCGCGCAGGAACCGCATCCCGCGCAGATATCGGCGTCAATCGCGACCGTATCTCCAGCGGGTGAAATCGCCCCTGTTGGGCAAACCGACAAGCAACGGTCGCACCCGGATTGTCCGGCCCGTGTGTGTGCACAGATCTGCCCATCAAACCGGATGTACAGGGGTTTTTCGAATTCGCCCTGCAGATCGGCCGCCTGAAACAACAACCTGGCCACTGAAGCCGGATCTTTTGGGTCCGCCCGCAGATATCCATCGCGTTTCTCGCCAGCGGCGAAAAGCGATCCCTCTCCACGCAAATCGACGATGATGTCGCAGGTCGACTTGGCGCCATCGGTCCGATCACCAAAAACGAGGGAGCCGCGTCCCGCCAAGTGCGCTTCCGCAAATCCATCGACGATGATTTCGAATCCGCCCAGCGAGCCTTTTGCCTGACGTAGCTTGCCCACGGCCAAGTCGAATTTGCCGCTTGGCGATGCGCTGTCGGGCTCCGCCTCCAACAGGCAGGTGACAGCGAGCCGGTCGCCAAGCATCTCCGCCGCGTCCAGCGCCGTTTCACCCGTTCCAAGGACCAGACAAACACCTTCAGAGGTTACGTCTTTCGTCGGCGTGACCGGTCGTTCCAACACCGCTTCGGCCAGCAGCGCCGACTGTTTGGCGAAGGCGTCTGCGTCATCCGTCCAGCCTGCCCGGTCTCGGATGTCCGCCGTAAGCAGACGCCCGGGCGCGTTGACCTCCTCTGCCAACTGATCGAATTGGTCGGCCTGCTGACTGCAGGCGATCAAGGTTGTACCTTCCTGGGACAGGGCGTCCGCTGCCATGCCAAGGTCGTTTTTGCAGAGAAACTCGCAAGTCGAAACAGCCTGTGCGCCGGCGGCCTTTTGAGCCGAGGAAGCATCAATCGACATGCTGCCGGTGCACGAACAGAGGAGCAGTCTGTCCACTTTGCTATCGGGGTTGATCCCCACGTTGACGTCCTCCGCTAGACTGACGCGGTCTTTTTGACGCGCCTAAGCGACCAAGCTTACAGTCGCTCCGACGCCTCGACAATCAACCCTGCGTGCGCCGTATGCCTAAATCCAAATCCCAGTCCATGCCCCTCGGCGTCGTGCTTAGACGAACGCCCGGTCTCACCCGGTGGCAAAAATGGTCTTGGAAGGCGACGGCCGTACTGCCGGGCGCCGCACCGGCGACTTGGAATGTCTTGCGCGAAGAGGACGGCACGACGGAGTTTCATGCGGCCACCATGCCGCTTGACCTGCATCGGGCGGATGTCGAGGCCTATCGCGTGTCGCTGACCATGAACCCGCCGACCGTGTTCGTTGTACTGCGAAAGCGGGAATCCACCGACGAACCCCATGAGGTTGCCGTCCATGCCGTCACGGCGTCGGCGTATGAGGCGCAGGATTACCTCGACAGCGGCGAGGAAATCGTCGAACCGGTTCCCATGAGCGAAGGGCTTGTCGCCTGGGTGCGTGACTTCGTGGATGCTCACTTCGAAGACACGCCGTTTGTCAAACGCAAACGCGACAAAAAGCGCGTGGACCTGACCCAGGACGGCATCGGCGATCCGAGAATTCGCCAGACCGCCGATGTGTATCGACCGCCAAGCCAGCAAAAGCCCAAAGGATCGGGACTCCATTGAACGACCCGGAAAACGAAGGCCGTTTGGCCCGCTGGTCGCGACGCAAACGTCGGGCCCGCGACGCGGGCGACGACGCCGTTGCGGAAGAGCCGATTACGCCGCCGATCGATACAGCGGATGGGGACGACGACGCCGACCTAAGCGAAGAGGAGTTGCTGGAGAAGTACGAGCTTCCGGATCCTGAAACGCTGAAGGTCGGGGATGACTTCAGCGCCTTCATGCGGCAAGGCGTCCCGGATATTCTGCGACGGAAAGCTCTCCGCGTTCTGTGGAAAAGCAACCCGGCGCTCGCCAATCTCGACGGTCTTATCGACTATGGCGAGGATTTTACCGACGCGGCCGTCGTCCCGGAAACCATTGCAACGGTCTATCAGGTCGGCAAAGGCATCGTCCGCGACGTGTTGGCCCCGGATACCGCTCCGCCAGATGTCGCGGCTCACGCAAACGTAACGTCCGCGGATGAAATTCGCGAAGACGTTCCCTCCGAACACAGTCAGGCAACGGCGGACAAGACCGTCGAGACCACCGAACCGACGATCGATGATCCAGCACAACCCGAACCGGAACCCACGGAATTTGCAATGACGCCGGAAACGGCCGAAGCAGGCAAACCACGCACAAGAAGAATGAAATTCTCAAATTAGGGGTGAGTCATTGTGACTGCCGGTGACTATCACTCATACGAACATTCATACGCACCTAACTGAGAATGATTATCATTTCAAGTTGGTCTCAATATTCGCGAATAGGCATTGAGTCCTGGCTTGAGAATGAGAACGATTATCAAGTAAAATGACTGTTTGCCCACGCCCATTTACTGCACTAGCATTGGTGGCTACTGATCAGTTACCGGCTTGGTTCAATGCCACAGCAGAAGCCCTTGCCAGAAAGCGCGGGGCACATAGATGCGGAAGACGCCCTTCGCGCCGACCTTTACGGCCTTTTGGCGACCCTGCTGTCCGGCCCTCCCACGCAATCCGTTCTCGACCAGTCGGCCGACCTTTCCGGCGATGAGTCCGATCTCGGCAAGGGCGTTACGGCATTGGCACGGCTGGCAAAAACGATGTCGCCGGAGTCCATAAAAAAGGAATTCAACGCCCTTTTCATCGGTCTGGGCCGGGGCGAATTGCTTCCCTATGGCAGCTACTACCTGACCGGTTTTTTGAACGAAAAGCCCCTCGCCCATCTGCGCGGGCATATGGACAAGCTGGGCATCAAGCGCGCCGACGAGGTCAAAGAGCCGGAAGACCATATCGCGACGCTTTGCGAAATCATGGCAGGCTTGATTCGCGGTGACTTTGGCGAACCGCTTTCAGTCGCCGACCAGCACGCGTTTTTCAACACACACATCGCCACCTGGGCCGATCACTTTTTTTCCGATTTGGAGGGCGCCACCGGGTCGGTCTTTTACGCCCCCGTCGGATCGATTGGACGCGCCTTCATGCGCATCGAGATCGAGGCGTTCCGCATGGAACCAAACGCCAACGAAAATACCCAAGATCACGAAGGAGGAGCCTGATGGAGAAAAAAGAAGCCGGTTCGGGCCGGCGCGATTTTCTGAAGCTTGCCGGTGTTTCCGCCCCGGCTGCCGTGGCGGCTGCGGCTGTGGGCAGCGCGCCCGCGGAAGCCTCCGAGGAAATCGCGGGCGAAGGCCTGCGCAAGACCGAACACGTGAAGAAGTACTTGGAAACCGCGCGGTTCTAACAGCGCGTCACCAAGCCGGATCATAGGGTGACGGTTGCGTGAGGCCCTGACCCCTACCGGATTGGTTCACTGAACGGGCACCTGCCCTTAGGGAGTAATTGTCCATGCTTAGGAAAAAGACCCGTGGGATTGCGCGAGGCTCCCATAGTTCTTCGATCCTTTCGCAGGTCACAGGCGGCAAAGTCGACCGACGCAGCTTTTTGCGTGGGTCGGGATTGGCCGTTGGCGGCCTGACGGCATTTGCGGCCACCGGAGGCCGCGTGACCAAGGCGCAGGCCCAAGGGGCCGCGGCTCGGGTTGAAATTCGAAAATCAGTCTGCACGCACTGCTCGGTCGGCTGCACGGTTTTGGCCGAAGTCGACAACGGCGTTTGGACCGGTCAGGAACCGGCTTGGGACAGCCCGTTCAATCTGGGGGCGCATTGCGCCAAAGGGGCCGCGGTCCGCGAACATGCCCATGGCGAACGTCGCCTAAAATATCCGATGAAGCTCGTGAGTGGCGAATGGACCCGCATCAGCTGGGACGAAGCCATCAACGAGATCGGCGACAAAATGATGGAAATTCGGGACTCGAGCGGTCCCGACTCGGTCTATTGGCTCGGTTCGGCCAAGCACAGCAACGAACAGGCCTATTTGTTCCGCAAGTTCGCCGCTTATTGGGGCACGAACAACGTCGATCACCAGGCCCGGATTTGCCATTCGACCACGGTTGCGGGGGTTGCCAACACATGGGGCTACGGCGCCATGACCAACTCCTACAACGACATCCACAACAGCCGTGCGATCTTCATCATCGGCGGCAACCCGGCGGAAGCTCATCCTGTATCCCTGCTGCACGTATTGCGCGCCAAGGAACAGAACAACGCGCCGCTGATCGTCTGCGACCCGCGCTTTACGCGTACCGCGGCACACGCCGATGAATATGTGCGCTTCCGCCCCGGCACCGATGTCGGTCTGATCTGGGGCATTCTTTGGCACATCTTCGAAAATGGCTGGGAAGATAAGGAATTCATCCGGTCACGGGTCTGGGGCATGGACCAGATTCGCGAGGAAGTTGCCAGGTGGGACCCTGAGGAAACCGAACGGGTGACCGGCGTTCCGGGCAGCCAGCTCGAACGCGTCGCGCGCACCATGGCGAACAACCGTCCCGGCACCGTGATCTGGTGCATGGGCGGCACCCAGCACACCAATGGCAACAACAACACGCGGGCCTACTGCGTGCTGCAGTTGGCACTGGGCAACATGGGAACGTCCGGTGGCGGAACCAACATCTTCCGCGGCCACGACAATGTCCAGGGCGCGACGGACCTTGGCGTTCTGTCCCATACCCTGCCGGGCTACTACGGTCTTTCGGCCGGTGCATGGGGCCATTGGTCTCGCGTTTGGGAAGAAGATCTCGATTGGCTGAAGGGCCAGTTCGCGACGATCAAGGATTCCGAAGGCAAGGACGTCAATCTGATGAACTCGACCGGTATTCCGGTCAGCCGTTGGATCGACGGTGTCCTCGAAGCTAAGGAAAACATCGACCAGCCTGATAATGTCAGGGGCATGGTCTTGTGGGGCCACGCACCGAATTCTCAGACCCGCATGGTCGAGATGAAGGATGCGATGGAGAAGCTCGACCTATTGGTCGTGATTGATCCCTACCCCACCGTGTCGGCCGCTCTGCACGACCGTACGGATGGGGCTTACCTGCTACCGGCATCGACCCAGTTCGAAACGTCGGGATCGGTGACGGCTTCGAACCGGTCGCTGCAATGGCGCGAAACAGTCGTCGATCCGCTGTTCGAAAGCCTGCCCGACCACACGATCATTGCGAAGTTCGCCGAGAAGTTTGGCTTTGCCGACCGGTTGCTGCGCAACATCGAGGTGGTGGACGGTGAACCGGTGGTCGAAGACATCCTGCGGGAGATCAATCGCGGGATGTGGACGATCGGCTACACCGGTCAGTCGCCGGAGCGGATCAAGCTGCACATGGCCAATCAGCACACGTTCGACCGGACGACGCTGCAGGCTAATGGCGGTCCGGCCGATGGCGACTATTACGGCATGCCATGGCCATCCTGGGGTCCACCCGAGATGGGTCACCCAGGCACACCGAACCTCTATGACATGTCCAAGCCTGTCTCCAAGGGCGGCCTGACCTTCCGCGCCCGGTTCGGCGTCGAACGCGACGGCGACAACCTGCTGGCCGAGGGTGTGTACAGCCAAGGCTCGGAAATTCAGGACGGCTATCCGGAATTCACGATGGCCATGCTGAAGGAGCTGGGTTGGGACGCCGACCTGACCGACGATGAGCGGGCAACGATCGAAGGCATCGCCGGCGACGACACCAACTGGAAGACCGACCTGTCCGGCGGCATCCAGCGGGTGGCGATCAAGCACGAATGTGCGCCGTTCGGTAACGCCAAGGCACGGGCCGTGGTCTGGACATTCCCGGATCCGATCCCGGTCCATCGCGAGCCGCTCTACACAAACCGTCGCGATCTGGTCGAAGACTACCCGACCTACGAGGACAGGAAGTTCTACCGCCTGCCGACGCTGTATGCGTCGATCCAGAAGAACGACTTCTCGAAAGACTATCCGATCATCCTCACCTCCGGCCGGCTGGTCGAATATGAGGGTGGCGGCGACGAGACCCGGTCCAACCCATGGCTTGCCGAGTTGCAGCAAGACATGTTCGTGGAAATCAACCCACGAGACGCCAATGATCTTGGCGTCCGGGACGGCGCTCAAGTCTGGGTCGAAGGTCCCGAAGGGGCTCGCGTGAAGGTAATGGCCATGCTGACCGAAAGGGTCGGCGCGGGCGTTGCCTTCATGCCGTTCCACTTCGGTGGTCACCTCCAAGGGGAAGATCGAAGATCGAAGTATCCCCAAGGGGCGGATCCCTACGTGCTTGGGGAATCCACCAACACAGCGCAAACGTATGGCTACGATTCCGTCACTCAGATGCAGGAAACGAAAGCCACGCTCTGCAAGATCTACGCGGTCTAGGGAGGAATAGAGATGGCACGAGCAAAATTCCTCTGCGACGCTGAGCGTTGCATTGAATGCAATGCCTGCGTCACGGCGTGCAAGAACGAGCATGAGGTACCGTGGGGGATCAACCGCCGCCGCGTGGTGACCATCAACGACGGTCAACCCGGCGAACGGTCCATCTCGGTCGCCTGCATGCATTGTTCAGATGCGCCATGCATGGCGGTGTGTCCGGTCGACTGCTTCTATCAAAACGAAGAAGGGGTCGTCCTGCACTCCAAGGATCTCTGCATCGGCTGCGGATATTGCTTCTATGCGTGCCCGTTCGGCGCACCGCAATTCCCGCAAGCGGGCAACTTCGGCTCTCGGGGCAAGATGGACAAGTGCACCTTCTGCGCCGGTGGACCGGAAGAAACCCACTCGACGGCAGAATTCGCCAAGTATGGCCGTAACCGCATTGCGGAAGGCAAATTGCCGATCTGCGCGGAAATGTGCTCAACCAAGGCACTCTTGGCCGGCAACGGCGACGATGTCTCCGACATCTATCGCGAGCGCGTCGTTGCCCGAGGCTTCGGCTCGGGTGCCTGGGGCTGGGGCACGGCATACGGCCAAAAAGGAAGCTGATTGGCTTTCAGTTAGCGGGGCGCGGGTTGCCAACGGCTTCCCGCGCCCTTTCTATTGTGCGATTGCGGGTCCGCTGATGCCAGCGGTCCGCGTCGTTGCGCCAAAGGGCTGAGGCATGGTTGCTCATCGCATTTCCACCATTTTGTTGGCCACCTTTGTCTTCTTGCTGGCACCGCAGATACCGGCCCAGGAAGCACAGACCGACGCGCAAACCGGTGATCAACCCGCAGCATCAGCCACGGTCTCCGACCGCAGCAGCACGGGCGGCGCGCAAACGCTGGAGGATATCCTGGCCCGTCAGCGGGGCGAAAGGGTCGACAATTCCTTCCGGCGCGATGCCACCGGCGATGCGGATGGGGGCGCGTCCATCAGTAATCAGTTGGGCACGCTCGGCGGGGTATCCGATGCCGAAATGTTCCGCGCCTTGCGCTTTGGCACCGCCGACGTGACCGCCTCGAACGATTCACCCGGTGCAACACATCTCGTCCAAGATAGCGGCATGGAATGGCTGCTTTTTCGCGAGGGCCCGCTACGACAATGGGGTGGCTACGGCATTTTGGGCATGCTTGTGGTGCTCGTGCTTTTCTTCGCATTGCGCGGCCGCATCCGCATTGAGGGCGGCCGGTCCGGGATCACGATCCTTAGGTTCAATGCGATCGAAAGATTTAGCCATTGGCTGTTGGCCGTTTCCTTCATTCTGCTTGGCATCACAGGGCTGATCACCTTGTTCGGACGGACCTACATGATCCCTGTGTTCGGCAAAGATGCTTTTGCCACCGTGGCGGTCGCCAGCAAATGGATCCACAACAACGTCGCCTGGGCGTTCATGGTGTCCCTGGTCATGGTTTTCGTCTTGTGGATCGTTCACAACCTGCCCAGCAAACACGACCTGGTGTGGCTTGCCAAAGGCGGCGGCTTGTTCACCAAACACTCTCACCCGCCGGCCAAAAAGTTCAATGCCGGCCAAAAGCTGATCTTCTGGTCAGTCGTCGTTTTGGGGGCGTCCGTCTCGGCGTCGGGATTGTCTTTGCTGTTCCCCTTCGAACTGCCGATGTTTGCCAAGACGTTTGCCGCCATCAACGCGCTTGGGTTGCCGGGGCTGTTCGGCCAAGACCCATTGCCGACCGTGCTGACGCCGCACGCCGAGATGCAGCTCGCGCAGGTTTGGCATGCGATCGTCGCCTTCGTGATGATCATCATCATCGTGGCCCACATTTATCTTGGCTCCATCGGCATGGAAGGAGCCTACGAGGCGATGGGCACCGGGGAAGTCGATCTGCAATGGGCCAAGGATCACCACAGCTTGTGGGTTGAGGAGGTTCAGGCGCGCGGCGACGCCCTCCCTGAACGTCACCGACAGCCGGCGGAGTAGCATCCCCGTGCTTTCCGTTTGGCGTAGCGCCCTTTGCGCTGTCGTCTTCGCGCTGGCGTTTCCGGTGGGCGCACAAGAATTCCGCATTCTTCAGGGCCATGGGGGTCCGATCATGGACACGGCCATCTCACCGGACGGCCGTCACGCCCTAACCGCCAGCTTTGACAATTCGGTCGGGTATTGGAACCTGGACACCGACACGGTTCACTGGCTCGAAGGTCACAACGCCGCGGTCAAGCGGGTGTTGTTTGTGGGCAATGATCTGGCCGCGTCGGCGGGCGATGATTTTGCCATCGAGATTTGGGACCTGAAGACCGCGACCCACAAGTTCCGGTTAGAAGGTCATCTCGGCCAAGTGATGGGTCTTGCGGCTTCGGAAGACCGCAGCGTCTTAGCGTCAGCCAGTTGGGACGGCACGGTTCGGCTGTGGGATTTGACCAATGGCGGGGAACTCGCCGTGCTGGAAGGGCACACCGGCGGGGTCAATGATGTGGCCTTCGCCACCGGGGGCAAAACACTGTTCAGCGCATCGGCGGATGGAACGATTCGGCGATGGGATGCGGACCGCCGAATAATCGATGGGGTCGTGGTTCGGCATGGTTTCGGCGTCACAAGGCTGTTGGTAAACCAGGCGGCCGGTTGGCTTGCCTATGGCGCGGTCGATGGGCGAACACGCGTTCTGTCCCTTGCCGATGACAGCCCGGTTGAGGAGCTGACCTGGGACCGGCGGCCAATCCTGGCCCTTGCCGCATCGCCAGCAATGGATCAGATCGCCGTTGGCGACGGCGAAGGCTACATCACCGTGATCGATACAGCGGAATGGGACGTTCTTTATGACTTTCGCGCCGCGAAGAACGGACCCATCTGGGCCCTTTCCTACGCGCATGACGGCCAGAACCTTCTTGCCGGCGGGATCGATGATGAGGCCTATTTCTGGCCCTTGGGCGACGATGCGGGTGGCCCCTTGATGGCCAGCACGGAACGCGGTTTCTTGCGCGACCCGGAAACCATGTCCAATGGCGAACGCCAGTTCCGCCGCAAATGTTCCATCTGCCACAGCCTGACGGTGGATGGCGGTAGGCGTGCCGGTCCCACATTGTTCGGTCTGTTTGGACGCAGGGCCGGCACGGTGGACGGCTATCCCTATTCACAGACCATAAGTGACTTGGATATTGTCTGGTCCGAATCCACGATCGACAAACTGTTCGATCTTGGGCCCGATCACTATGTCCCGGGTTCGAAAATGCCCATGCAGCGCATTGCGAGCCCGCAGGACAGGAACGACCTGATTGAGTTTCTAAAAGACAATACAAAAGGATAGGGTTGTTTCATGCGTATGATAATACTGGCTTTTTTGGCAATTGCGGTCATATCCGTGGCGTCCTATTACGGTCTGCAATTTGCAGGATTTTCGGCCGCTGAACAGTCAGCCGGCGATGCGGTGCGACTGTAACGGGTCCGGGCGGTCCACCTGGCCGACGCGCGCTAAAGAAACGACATGAACGATATCTGGGACGGCCTAGTGGAGGCCTTTTGGCTGGTCGTCACGCTTGATCCTGACCTGGTTGAGATCACGTTGCGATCGCTGCAGGTCACGTTTACGGCCGTGATCATCGCTTCGGCGATCGGCATGCCCCTTGGCGCTTGGATTGCCGTCAACCGGTTTCGCTTCCGCCGCACGACCATTGCCATCTTGAATGCCCTAATGGGCTTGCCGCCGGTCGTCGTCGGCCTTGTGCTCTATATCCTGTTGTCGCGCGCAGGGCCGTTTGGCGTTTTGAACCTCCTGTTTTCACCGACGGCCATGATCATCGCCCAAGTGATCATCGTAACGCCCATCATTGCCTCGATTGCACACCAAGCCATCCGTGACCTTTGGTCGGAATACCATGATCTGCTGATTTCCCTGAACGCGACCAAGCGCCAACGCATGCGCACCCTGATCTGGGATTCGCGCCGGTCCTTGCTGACGGCGATGCTGGCCGGCTTCGGCAGGGCAATCGGCGAAGTCGGTGCCATCATGATCGTGGGAGGCAATATCGATCACGTGTCGCGCGTGCTGACCACCGCAATCGCTCTTGAGACGTCCAAAGGAAATTTCGCCCTTTCGCTTGGCCTTGGCTACGTCCTGATCGGGCTGACAATCGGCATCAACTTGGCAATTCACGGCGTATCCAAGACCGAACGGGCGAGTACTTGGTGACGTCGATCCTTCCTCTGGTCGTGCGCGATGCCTGCGTCAACAAGCGCGGGCATTCGATCATCGGCCCCATCAATCTCGAGATCGATCGGGTGGGGCTGACCGTTGTCCTTGGCCCAAACGGCGCTGGGAAAACGACACTTCTCCGCACAATGCACGGGCTGGAGCGGCTTTCATCGGGCCGGGTTGACTGGCAATTGCCGCGCGCGGAAGCTGAACAGCGGCAAGCTTACGTCTTCCAAACGCCCATTGTCATGCGGCGGAGCGTTGTCGACAACATCGCCTATCCGCTGATTGTGCGCGGTGATGGCCGGGGGCCGGCCCACACCGCCGCGGCATCTTGGGCGGACAAGGTCGGTCTGGGTGATGCGCTGCAGCGGCCTGCGCGTGAACTCTCCGGGGGCGAGAAACAAAAACTGTCGCTCGCCCGGGCGCTGATCGTCGAACCCGATATTCTTTTCCTGGATGAGCCCACCGTCAATTTGGATGGGCGCGCCACGCGGGAAATCGAACAGACCCTGGCGACAGCCTCATCCAACGGGACGCGCATCGTCCTGGCGACTCACGATCTTGGTCAGGCCCGCCGCCTGGCAACAGATGTCATTTTCATGTACCGCGGATCGGTGCTAGAGCGCGCGGACGCACCGACATTCTTCACGGGCCCAGAAGCGCCCGAAGCCCGCGCCTTTCTCAATGGAGAGATCGTCGATTAGCGTCCGCTCAATTAATGGCCGGCACATCGGCGTTGGGGAAGAAAAGCTGTTGGCCGTCAATTTCGAAGGACCCGATCAACTCCTGCCCGGCATCTGACAGCAGCCAATCAATAAACCGCTGACCGTCTTCCGTTTTCGTATGCGGATGCCGGTTGGGGCTGATCAAGATAACGGCGTACTGGTTGAACAACAGCGGATCACCCTCAAAAAGAACGGCGTGATCCCCCTTGTGGGCAAAGCTCGTCCACGTCGCCCTGTCGGACAAAGTATACGCACCGAGGGCGACCGACGTGACAAGCGTTGCCCCCATGCCGGAGCCCAGCTCGCGATACCAGTCCGGTGTGCTCTGGTCGAACTCGATCCCCGCACGCGACCACAGTCCCAGCTCGGCCTTGTGCGTGCCGCTATCGTCGCCGCGAGAGGCAAAAAGGGCCTCGGTTTCCGCGATTGCCGCCAGGGCGCCACCAACGGACGTTTTACCGGCGATGTCGGCGGGATCGTCCTGCGGTCCGACGAGTACGAAATCGTTGTACATGACCTCATGACGCGCGACGCCATAACCATCGGCGACCAGCTGCTCCTCGGACGGTTTGTGGTGGATCAGCAAAACATCGGCATCGCCCGCCCGGGCAAGCCTGATCGCCTGACCGGTCCCAACGGCCACGACGCGAACGTCAATTCCCGTGTCCGACTTAAAGGACGGGAGCAAATGACCCAACAGACCCGAATTCTCCGTCGATGTAGTTGAGGCGAGCGTGATGTAACGGTCCGATCCCGTAGCGGGGCCGTTTGCGATGCCGATGATGGCGGCAACGAGCAGGGCGGCGAAGATTCTAGTCATCCGTTCATCCAACTGTCCTGGGCCTGTATGAATCCGGTTGCGGCAGCTGGGTAGCTTGCCGTTCGCGACGGTGCGTTGGGTTACTTCTCACCGGCCGAACAGGCGACACACACCACGAACCGCACGCCACCCGATGCAAGAATTTCCACCCACTTTGACGTCACCGACCATATCAGCTTCAAATCGCCGGACTTCAAGAAAAGGCGCAGTGCGAAACCTGTTTGGACCCGACCTCCCCCAGTGAATTCGGCAACGGTGAGCCGTCTCGCGATCCAGCAGTGACAAAGCAGGGTCGTTGAGAGGCAGGTGCCTCACATGGCTACGCTCCAACGTGTCTTTGCGGCGCTCAACGGCAGATACATCGGACGTGGCGATTTAGAATTTTCTTTCATTTTTCATCCAACGCCATTTCGTTAATGAACAAATTCGCTCGGCATGAATATTCGAATTCAAAATGGAACACTTTATTTTTCTCTGTCTTCTCCAATCAATAATCCAATTTCTCTCACAGTTTTATTGAAGCGAACCCCAACGCAATGAGTTTGCGGGAAAAAATTCACGAAACAGCCGTTTCAAAAATGCAACAGCCACTCAGACGCTCGAACAACCCTGCCTTGTGATCCACAACCCATTGGTGATTGCTGCTAAAGTAAATTCGAAAGAAATGGCGCAGCCATTAGTTTGAGAACAAAGGAAAATCGGTCGATTTGTTTGTGTCGATTGCTGATTTCTGAACTCAGGACATGCAGTAGCGTGCTGTCGAGTCATTCGGCCAACGGATGACTGAGCAAACAAAGCTTCGTGAGTTCCTTGATTTCAGCGACGCAAGCACGTCGACCCAATGGAGACTTGCGTGCCCGTATTCAGGCTTAGCGACATCGACGGATCCAACGGGTTTCGCCTGAATGGCGTGGAGGCAGGGACCTATGCCGGCCGCTGGGTCAGCGATGCAGGAGATGTCAACGGCGATGGCTTCGATGATGTCATCATATCCGCCAATTTAAACCGTCCCTGGCTCACCGAGTTGACCGGAAAGGCGTATGTCGTCTTCGGGTCCGGCGGCCCGATCCCTTCCAACGTCGAATTGTCCAGCCTTGATGGGACGAACGGCTTCGAGCTGGTCGGCGCAGTGGCAGGCGATCTTACCGGTCCAGTCGGCGCCGCGGGCGATGTCAACGGCGATGGCTTCGACGATGTCATCATCGGTGCTTTCGAGGCCAACGGAAGCGCCGGCAAGGCCTATGTGATCTACGGTGCAAGCGGTGGATTCTCGGCCAGTCAAAATCTCGCCGGCCTAGACGGCGTCGACGGCTTCCAAATGGATGGTTCGGAGGCAATTGATCGCCTGGGTATGAGCGTCAATGGCACCGGAGATATCAACGGCGACGGAATCGACGACTTTGTGATCAGTGCGCCCTTTACCGATCAAAATGGATTCAACTCCGGCGAGGCATACGTCGTTTTCGGCTCAACAGCCGGCTTTGGCGCCAACTTCTACCTATCAGGCCTTGATGGTTCAAACGGATTCACCCTTCAGGGAAGTGCCTATAGCGACTTCGGTACAAGTGTTGCCGCAGCCGGCGACGTAAACGGCGACGGGATCGATGATCTGATTGTCGGTGCGGAAACAGGCGAAGGATTTGCCGGTGAGACCTTCGTCATTTTCGGCTCGAAAGACGGATTCTCCTCGACGATCGACGTCGCCAGCATCGACGGAACCAATGGCTTTCGGCTGTTCGGCACCGAATCTTCGGAGTTTTCCGGCAGATCGGTCGACGGAATTGGCGATCTGAACGGAGACGGCATCGATGACTTGCTGATCAGCGGGAGTTTTCCCAACTGCGGTGTCGGTGGCGCCTATGTCGTCTTCGGATCCAAAGAGGGATTTTCCGCGAACATCGATCTAAGCACGCTGGATGGCAGCAACGGCTTTTACCTTGAAGGCATCGATGGCTGCGATTCAGCCGGCAACTCTCTGAATGCCGCCGGCGACTTCAACGGTGATGGATTTGCCGACATTATCATCGGCGCCGACGGGGCCGCCAGCTACGCAGAAGATGGGGAAACCGTGATCTATGGCGGCGAGAGCTACGTCGTCTTTGGCAGCGGCGATGGATTTGCCGCAACCGTTCAACTTTCCGGCTTGGACGGACTTAACGGAATTCGCATCCTCGGGGAAGCGGACGGCGATGCTTCCGGCCGCTGGGTCAGCCATGCCGGCGATGTCAATGGAGACGGCCTGGATGATGTGATCATCGGTGCCTATGGCGCCGACCCCAATGGTAGTGCTTCTGGGCAGGGCTACGTCCTGTTCGGCTTCAATTCCCTAACCGTCTCGACACTCAGCGATAGCGGTGACGACGCGACCGTAACAGGCGACCTGCTGGCCGAGGCGACGGATGGCGACGGGTTGAGCCTGCGCGAGGCGGTGCTGCTGGCCAACAGCTCGCCAAAAGCCGAGCGCATCACGTTTCACGAGGATATCTCCGGCGGCACGATCACCTTGGTCAATGGCGAGCTGACGCCACAGGGCGATCTGACCATCGATGGCGATATCGACGGTGACGAAAAGGCCGATATCACCATCAGCGGTGGCGACATCGTCCGGCTCTTCAACGTCCAATCCAGCGGAAGCACGCTTTCGTTGACCTCGCTGACACTGACGGACGGCAGCGCAGCCGGAAATGGCGGCGCGATCCTGGGCGCCAACGGCACCTCGATCGAGCTGTTGAACAGCACCGTCAGCGACAGCGCCGCCTCACTGGATGGCGGGGCGATCTTTGCCGACTATCTGTCGGCGGCCAACACCACCATCAAGGGCAATCAGGCCGCCGGGGATGGCGGCGGGCTGGCCATTGACGGCACCATGGCGAAGGCCCTGCTGGCCAACACGACCATCGATGGAAACCAGGCCGGCGGGTCCGGCGGCGGCCTCGACATCGTCGACGGCACCCTGAACCTGTTGAACAGCACGGTGACGGACAACACGGCGGCCAATGGCGGCGGGGTCATGCTGGTCGATGACACGACGGCGACCATTCTCAACAGCGTCGTCGCGCTGAACGCCGCCAGCACCGGAAACGACTCCGTCGAGAAATCTACAGGCCCTGGCACGGACACGGTTTTGACCGCCGGGAACAGTTACTTTGACGATTTGATCGAAATCGACACGCCGAGCGAGATCGGCCTGGATGAACTGGACGGGTCTAACGGGTTCCGGATTGAAGGGTCGGATATGTACGACTTCTCCGGGAATGCCGTCAGCAATCTGGGCGATGTCAATGGTGACGGCATCGATGACGTCATCATCGGCGCGGAAATGGCCAATAGCCTGGGCCCACGTGGCGCCACTCCAGGTGAAGGCCTTGCCTATGTGGTTTACGGTTCGCTTGCGAGCTTCGACGCCAGCCTTGATCTGAATGACCTCGACGGAACGAACGGCTTTTTGCTGGTGGGTGTCAGCAATACTGACTACGCCGGCGCTTCCGTAAGCAATGCCGGTGACATCAATGGCGACGGGATTGACGACATATTGGTCGGTGCCCCGCTTGCCGGGCCAGGCGGTGAACTTGAGGATCGAACTGAAGGCGAATCATATGTCGTCTTTGGACGCGATACGTCGACCAGCCCCAACTTCTCCGCCATTGTTCACTTGCGGAACTTGGATGGCAGCAACGGGTTTCGCCTGACCGGCAATCCACAAGAAGGGACTGGAACATCTGTCAGTAACGCTGGCGACGTCAATGGCGATGGCCTCGACGACCTCATCATTGGCGCCCCGCGCTCGGAAGTCAGCTATGTCGTGTTCGGATCGACCGATGGTTTTACACCGAACATTGACCTTTCCAGCTTGGACGGCAGCAACGGGTTTCGCATCGAAGATGACACCAACGAAAGCCGGGCCGGCCAGTCGGTCAGCAATGCGGGCGATGTCAATGGTGACGGCATTGACGATGTCATCATAGGCGCGCCCAACACTGCCGAAAGCTTTGTCATCTTCGGCTCGTCTGCTGGGTTTTCCGCGAGTTTCGACCTGTCCGCCCTAGATGGCAGCAACGGGTTTCGGCTGGATGGCCCCGTGGCAACACCGGGATCGTTTGGTCGAACCGTCAGCAACGCCGGAGACGTGAACGGTGACGGCATCGATGATGTCATCGTCGGTGCATTCGCGGCTGCTCCCAACGGCACCGATTTCACCGGTGAAAGCTTTGTGTTCTTTGGTTCGTCTGATGGGTTCTCCTCCAGCCTCTCTGTATCGCAAATCGACGGTACAAATGGATTTCGGGTGGTGGGGTCTAGCAGCGGCGACCGGTCAGGGTGGTCGGTTAGCCATGCGGGCGATGTCAATGGCGATGGTATCGACGATCTGATTATCGGTGCCAGCCATGCGGATCCTGGAACCGGCAACGAAGGCGAAAGCTATGTCCTGTTCGGTTCGCGTACCCCGTTCTCCACGAGCCTGACGGTCGACAGTCTCGATGGGACTAATGGTTTTCGTTTGCCCGGCATCGATAGCGACGATACGTCCGGCTGGTCAGTCAGCGCCGCGGGCGATGTCAATGCGGATGGCTTCGATGACCTGATTATAGGGGCCCGTGGTGGGAGCCCCAAGAGCGATCGCGAAGGTGAGAGTTACATCGTCTTCGGTTTCCCGACGACGGGCAACATTGTCGAGGTCGGCGGCGACCCTGGCCTGCAAGCCTTGACTGACAATGGCGGGGTGGTCGAAACGCGCGCCCTTGCCGAAGGCAGCCCGCTGCTGGATGCCGGGCGTACCCTCTCCGTGCCGACCGAGGCCATGCTGGGCCTGGATGTCAACGGGGATGGGGTAATCGACAACACGCCGATTCTCGTGGACGCGCGCGGACCGGGCTTTCCCCGCGATATCGACGGCGATGGTATCGATGGAACCCCGGATATCGGCGGATTTGAGGCGCCGCCGCCGGTGCCCAGCCCCAGGAATGACCGGCTGAACGGCACGCCTGGCAACGACACGATCAACGGCTTGGCCGGCGATGACACGATCAAGGGTTTCGAAGGCGATGATTCCCTTCTGGGCGCCGCGGGCGAGGATTCACTCGTCGGCGGCCCGGGCGAAGACACACTTAAGGGTGGCACCGGCAATGACCACGCTGAAGGGAACGAAGACGACGACTTGCTGAATGGTGCGGGTGGTGATGACACGCTGCTGGGCGGCGGTGGCAACGACACGCTGCTGGGTGGCGATAATCAGGACGACCTTCAGGGCGGTGATGATGATGACCTGCTGGAAGGCGGCGCCGATGGGGACACGCTGAACGGCGGCGATGGGTCTGACACGGCGCGTTACAGCAACTCCGACGCCGCGGTGACGATCGACCTCAGCATCTCGTCGGCCAGCGGCGGCGACGCCGAGGGCGACGTGCTGACAGACATCGAAAACCTCCTCGGAACGGACTTCGCGGACAGCCTGACCGGCAATGATGATGCCAACCAACTCAATGGTGGCGAAGGCAACGATACGATCGAGGGCGGCAAGGGAAGCGACCAGTTGCTCGGCCATAAAGGCGATGACTCGCTTGTCGGCGGCGAGGACGACGACCAGCTTTCCGGCGACAGGCAGAATGATGTTTTGCTGGGTGAAAACGGCAACGACACGCTCAAAGGCGGCACCGGAGACGACACGCTGGATGGCGGTGAGAACAATGACAAATTGATCGCCGGCAAGGGCGCAGACTCCCTGGTTGGCGGTGATGGCGATGACAACCTGAACGGTGGCAAGGGCAACGACACGCTGGAGGGTGGTCTTGGTAACGATACGCTGAAGGGGGGATCGGACAACGATACGATGTCCGGTGACCAGGACGGCGACTTTCTGGCAGGCGGAACGGGCGACGATACGCTGTCTGGCGGCGAAGGATCAGACACGCTTAATGGCGGCAGCGAAAACGACGAGCTCTACGGCGACGGCGGAGATGACTCGCTGAACGGCGGGGCAGGCAACGATACGCTGAACGGCGGTACGGGCTCGGATTTCTTGGATGGAAAAGGGGGCGAAGACGTCTTCTACTTCGCGGATGGCGACGGCGCCGATACGATCAAGAAGTTCGAAGATGGTCTGGACATCATCGACTTAAGCGGCCACGCAAGCGTGGATGAATTCGCCGACCTGTCGTTCGAGCAACAAGGGCTAAACCTACTGGTCACTTTCGATGCCGATGACAGCGTCCTGTTGCGCAACACCCAATTGGCGACTATTGACGATTCCGACTTCGATTTCATTGTTTAGAAGCTTGCCAGGATCATAGTTAGGGCCTGGCAAACAGGTCGAGGTTAGCAACATGGACGTTCCGCGACGCGTTTGCCGTCGTGCCGGTCCGATAACTCACCCATTTTTCCCGATGAATGCAGATGAGCGCTCGTCTATGCATGTTGGCGCCATGGGCCAATCTCAAATGCACATCCTTGTTCACGACTACTGCGGACATCCGTTTCAGGTCGCGTTGAGCCGCCGTTTAGCCCATCGCGGCGCAAGGGTGACCCATGCCTGGTTCCAGGATGATGCCGGCCCCAAGGGCGAGTTGAAATCTCAGGCTGGTGACAGCAACACCTTGGCGTTTGAGCCTGTGCGGATCGATCAGCCCTATTCGAAGACCAATTTCATCCGCCGTCGGCAAGGTGACATTGCCTATGGCCGCGCGGTGGCCAGGCGCATCCAAACGCTGCAACCCGATATCGTGATTTCGGGGAACACGCCGACGGAAGCGCAAGATCCGATCATCAAAGCCTGCAAGGAAGGCGGCAGTGCCTTCGTTTACTGGTGTCAGGATTTCTATTCCATCGCGGCGACGAAGCTGCTTTCGCGAAAGGTCCCCGTCATCGGGCACGGCGTCGGGGCTTTCTATCGGCGCCTGGAACGGAACCAAATGCGGACGGCCGATCATCTGGTCGTCATTACCGACCGTTTTCTGGATCAAACCGACGCCTGGCAGATTCCTCGCGACAAGATATCGGTCATCCCCAATTGGGGACCCATTGAAGAGATCGGCTGCGGTGCGAAAGACAATCCTTGGGCCAAACGGCATGGGCTGGGTGGCGAGAAAACCTTTCTCTACACGGGGACCCTGGCCCTGAAGCACAACCCCGAATTGCTGGCTGAGGTGGCCAGGGCGGGTCTGGGGCGAGTGGTCGTCGTCGCTGAAGGGGTTGGCGTACGGCAATTGCAGGATCTGAAAGACAGGCAGAACCTCAAAAACCTCTCAACCCTGCCGCTTCAGCCCTTCGGCGAGTTGGCGGACGTACTGGCAAGCGCCGATGTCCTGCTAGCCATGATTGAACGTCAGGCAGCCGAATTTTCCGTACCGTCGAAGGTCTTAAGCTATTTGTGCGCGGGCCGGCCGATCGTGCTCGCGGCACCCGAAGACAATCTGGCGGCCCGCATCGTCACAGACGCGGGAGCCGGAACAGTCGTTGCGCCGGAAGACAAAAGAGGATTTGTCGAGGCCGCGGCGGCCTACATCCGTAAGCCAGAGGCGGCGCGACAGGCGGGTAACGCGGGACGAACCTATGCCAGCGAAAATTTTGATCTCGAGACCATTGCCGAGCAATTCGAGACGGTGATCGACAAGGCGATCGCTCGGAAAAAATCTACCACTAACGCCTATTCCAATCGCTGAATCGTCGCGCTGCTCGACAGAGGGTCCTGAACTCGAGCCGAAGCATCCCCCGGCGCAAACGCGGCAGCTGGTATCGCGCAATGCAGGAGGCGGTATTCATTCCGTGAAACACCGCCGAATGAACGACCATGGCAACCGCGCCGGCTAAGGCCCCAAGGGATCCCGACAGGACCAGCGTTATGACAAGGGCCACGGCGCTCGAGGTAAAGACCGATCGGGTAATCGGCCCGTACTCACCCATGTTGCGCAAAAACGTGGTGGACAGGCCCAAGGCGGAAACAATCAAGCCACCGACCAGCAAGATCGCCGTTGTCCAATGCAGCAATGGCAGCTTGTCCACATCCGCTATCAGATCGACTAGTGGCATTCCAACGACCAAGTACCCGGCGCTGATCAGCGCCGTTCCCAGCGTCGAAACGAATGCCGAACTTACGTGATTTCGATTGGCAGCGACGACACGCCCCTGTCGAACCAGTCGCGCAGACTGGACATAGGTAATGATCACGGCGCCTTGGAAAAAGGCCACCGCGCCGGCAATTCGCCGGGCGAATCCGAAAACGGCGGCGGCAACGGGCCCGGCTGCCCCGGCCAGCGCAACCAACAGAAGGTGTGGTGTTCCCAACGTCAGAATAACCGAGGGATAAAAAGCTGATCCGGTCCGAAGCAGGGGCCGCACATCAGCCATGCGCGCCTTGGTCAGTTCCATCGCCCCACCAGAAAGGAACAATCCCAACAGCACCGGTAACACAGCGCAGACCGCAAGGATGTCGAGCACAAATGCGAGTCGCTCGGCCCGGTCGATCGCCATGATCCACAGCAGCGGGATGGCGAACAAAAGCAGCAGGTTCCTACCCTGCCCCGCTTGAAGAAAGGCCGCCAAGACAAACAAATTGCGTGTCCGGCAATATTGAACGAGCACCATTTGGATGAGCGTCGCCGCGGTCAGACATCCCAAGATTGCGGGCGCTCGGCTGGAGCTTTCGGCCAAGTAGCTGGGTAGAAACTGGGTCAGCAAGACCACAAGCAACCCAACGCAACATCCAACAATGAGCGCCAAGGCGAGGGCCGTTGCGCCGGCAAGACCGGCTTTTTCTTTTCCATCCGCCCTTAGCCGCTCGACCACGGGTACGACCGCGTTGCCAAGCCCCGCTGATCCCAGAAGCGCCGCAATCTGAGATACGCTCTGAACCAGATAGAACACGCCCAGTTCGGCAGCTTCCAAATAGGAAATCAGGGCAACGGAGATGACCAGACCCGCAACGGTCCCCGCGCCGCGAAACACACCAGTGCGGAGGATCGGCGCCAGCATCAGCCGTTCGTATCCGCCCTCAGTGGCGGACGAAATACATCCGGCAGAGAAGCGATTTGATCATCCAGCCTGTGATAGAGGGCCCTCGCCCGGTCAATAACTTCCGGATCCGCATTCACCGCGCCGCGCTTGCGCTGCGGCGGCAACGCAACCGGAAATCCGACATAGTCCGACAGCGTGTTCTGGTGATCCCACAGCGCTTCGTAGCGGATCGCCAAAACGTCGAGCCCCTCAACCGCCGACCAGGCGGCCATCTGTTCCTCCAAACGCAGTATATCGCGATCCAGCAATTCCTCGAACGGCCCGGACGCGCCTAGGTGTAGCAAGTGTTGGTCAACCCACGGGCGGCCGTATCGGCCAAGGCAAAGGTGCACTGACACTGCGGACTCGGCCGCCGAACCAAAGACAAACACGGTTTTGACCGGTCGCCGCGGCCGAAACCGGTGCGGAAAGTCATGGGTTTTGTAGACAATCCCGCCAATCAGGTTGGCCGCCCCCAGATCCCAGGCCCGGCTAGAATAAAACCGATCGAGCGTGGGGCCGGATCGTCCGAGACGCTGCCTCGCCATACCGGCGGCGAGCGCGTCGTAGACAACGGTCGACCCTGACCGGCCAGGACTGGCAACCAGGTAAGCTGGCCAACTGCCGCTGATCAGCCGCCGGGTGGCATCCAACGGGGCCGCAACTAGGCTTCTCCGCTCCGACAATCACCGCCTCCCGAACCGCCTGGATCCGCGTGCGCCGATCAGCGGGCCTCTTTCCCGACGGTATCGCCCGCCATTCAGTAACGATGTCTGCTTCACGGCTGTTCCTTTGGCCGTTCGAAAAGGCTTCGGATTGGCCTTTTTGTCACTGCTTTCGGGGTTTCGAGCTGCCTTTCATGGGTAACGCAGGCGCGCAGGAGGGCGAACATCACAGCGCCGGACAACAAACCCGTTCCAAATAGCGGTAGTTTGAGCATGCCGGTGGCGTACATATAGGTCATCAGCGGCAGGGCGAATGCCTCTATCCCAATCTGGGTTGACGCTCTTTGGAGCGGTACGGCGACAAAATAGTAGATCGTTCCGGCAAGACCGACGATGCCGCCCATGTAAAGGGTTTCGAGCCAAAGATTGTGTGAATGGGGTGCTTGCGCTTCGAAGCCGGTGTTGATCGTGATGGCAAACATTTCGTCGATCATCAGCGCCCATTGGTCGGTGGAGCCCACATTCGCATAGCCGTGGCCCAGGATCGGGGCATTGACCACCTGTCCCATGACATATTCCCAAAGGATTGTCCGGCCGGAGAAGGTCATATCGCGCCCCACCCATTCGACCAGCGGCTCCAGCAAGGCGCGATTGGTCGCAAGGGGCAGAACTACTCCAACCGTCACCAAGCCAATGGCCATCGGCCGGAACAGGGACCGGCGAAGACACACGATCAATCCGACCAGCAGTCCGAAGATGGCCGACACCGTCGAGCCGATGAGAATACAACCCAGGCTCCCGAGGCCCACGAGAATCCAAACCCGACGCCCTGTGGTCGACAGCAAATAGGCCGCGGCAAAGAAGGCCACCGCGTTTGCATCGACAAGCACGCCTTTGCCAAGGAAGACACCGGAAAACCCGCCACGGCCGGTTGCCAAGCCGGGTGCGACGGCCCCCAAAGCCAAACTGATCCAGCCGAAGAACAACGCCGACAGGCCAAGCAGATAGATGAACCGGTCGCGCGAAACCGATGAGGCAACGCAACAGACAGCCGCCAAATAGACGATGGTCGAAATGCCCTTAGCCATCGTCGAGGAAGCATTTACGGCCCACACTACAGAGCACAGGATAAACGCCACGAACGGCAGCCAGAAAATCAGGCATCTGCGAAGCAGATCGACCCTGACACCCAACGTGAACGAACCGGCCAGCAGTAACAGCGCCGGCATTAAGCTCAACGCCCGTTTGCCCGTCGGCGACAAGTTGATGTTGGCAAGAGCCAGAAGCTTCGCATCGAACCCTGAGGCCAGTAAGATCGCCCCGGCCCAAAGCGCACAGCCGATTGCGAGCTGGAAGCCATGCGGCTCCAGCGTGTCGGACGTGTCATTTGGCCCATTTGCCTTGGACATCGGTCTAAAGCGAACCTTTTGACGCCATGATCGGGTCGGCACGATCATGCGCGTAGAGGGTGCAGCCTAGTGCGTCAAATACCTCCTCGACATTCCTGGCCTGATCTTTCGACAATTTCGTCGTCCAACGGTCGACGATTTTCGACTGTTCGCCCGCGGCGATAAGGGTCTCGATTTCCGACCCCGATTTAGCCTGGCTCGAAGAACGAGACGATTTGCCGGCCATCTCCAGCATGGCGTCTGAGTGGGCGATATCCAGGTGCTGACACGCAGTCACGATCGTCTCGGACGGATCGCGGACGAGCTGTTCGAACGTTATGTAGGGCAACGTTCGGTCATCGATCGCGGATTTCAGCAACGGGGCGTTTTCGGCAAACCAGCACACCAACATCTTTTCCAGCTCTGTGCCTTTGGTTTCGGATTGCCGGATGAAGTTGATTTGGTCGGTGTTGAAGTACTGTTCCAGAAACTCAGCCTGGCGAAAGAATCCCCCGCCACGGGCTGGCCAACGCCGCTCGATACAGGAAAGGCTCTGGGCAACGGGATGGCGAAACAGCGCCAGCCGCGTCATGGGAAGCTTCGGCGGCAGCACCTCCACCAGCGCATGCGCGTCGGTGAACTTGAACAGAATTCGGTTGCTGAAAAAGTGAAAATCCCGGCTCCAAGGTCTCCAGGGTTCGGAGACATGGAGCCTCCCATCGACTATCCGCTCCAGGTAATCGACAATCTTCTCCAGCTCGAACGGTTCGGGGTCGTGGATGAGACCGCCGGCGTAGGCCGGCAGGAATTTTTTTTGAACGAGATCCGCCGTGAAGACCGAAAGCGGCTGATCGACGCTCTTCAAACCCGGCGACACGCCCAGCATCTGCGCCAGCAAGGTCGTGCCGGACCGACGGCTGCCGAAAAGACCGATCGGCGGTTTTTCGCCCCGTTTATGGCGGTTGAGCGCTTTGCAGATAACATCCCGCAACAGCGCCTTGGCGTGGGCGTTCATTTCGCCGCACCCCCCGCCTCGGTCAACGCCGCCGCAAAGGTCGCGCGGGCGTTTTCAACGGATGAAAGTTCCGCGGCGCGACAGTGAACCTGGCTACCCATCTCCTGCAGCCGGTCAATTTGGTCGATGGTGGCGATGATGGCATCGGCCGCCTGGGAATCTGCCTCGAACGAAACAAAGGCATCTTTTGAAGCAAGGCCAAGATCCTCGACAAGTTCGGGCCTTGCCGCAATCGGCAACCCATGGGCGGCGTAGGTAAGCGCCGTCATGCGAAAGCCTCCGCCAATCTCCCCGCAAAGGACACCGATGCGCGCGCGGCGGAGAACATCCGCCTCAGCGTCGACTTCGCCAAGAAACTGGACGTCGGGAAAGTCTTGGCGAAACTCCGAAAGATGTCGGTCTTCCGCGTTGCCGGCGACGATCACCTCGATACCCGCCGCCGAAAGCTTGGGCTCGTTGGCCAGCAAGAACTTGCGCAGGTTAAGGCGTTTCGCCTCCCACAGCAGGCTGCCGAAGTGACACACCGCTCGGGGAGCCTGGCCGACATCAAGCTTGGTCGGCAAGGCGTCCAGCCATGCGGGTGGCACATGGGCCATCGCGCCGGATCGGTATCGGCGCTTCTGCGTCAGCAGGTCATGCTTGCTGATCGCGGTCACCAGAGCCGACCGTTTGATCAGCGCCCCATCGCGAAGGCGAATGCGCAACGCATCGACCAGATGGGGCACAGCGGAAAGGGTCGACTGGGCCCGCGCAAACGACCGTCTGGCCAAATACTCGTCATTATGGGTGCAGTAGATGACCGGCATCCGATCGGGGATATGCCGCAAGGCCCAGCTTGCGCCAATGTGGTCGACAACCACCAAATCGGGCCGCTCTGAGATGACCCCTCGCAGGGTGAGGAACGCCTGTTCGCTCACAAAAGGCAGGGTCGCATTTGGCGAAAGGGTGAAGGCGCGCCCGGCAAGTGTCGGTCTGCGCGGGGAAAAGGTCAGGTACGCGACATTGCCGGCGGACCGTGGCCGGTCGGATTGCCGGCCGGACAGGCGGTCTGCGCAAACCACCGAAACCCGCCTGGCGAGACCGGACAGGGTGGCAATCAGAAATTCCGAGTACCGGTAAGCCCCGGTATGGGCGGGAAAGGGAAAAAAGCGCGTGACCAGCACCAAGTGGTCGAACAGCGGTCCACCATTTGCAGCGTGCGCCGCGGCCTGAGCGTTGAGAGCAACCTCAGCCATCACCGCTCAGCCAGCCGGATAGCCGAGACGTTCACGCAGGGCCTGCACACGCGGATCGCAAGCAAGGTCCTGGCGTGCCGCCTGGTCAGCCTGCCGCCCGCTGACCGTATGCGATTTTTCGGGGTCAATCGCCGCGTGGAGATGCGTGGCAAGCTCGCCTGGATCCACGTCATTGCGTGTGGATCGGGTGCACCATGCCGTTGAAATGCGGGCGATTGCCCCTGCCCGCCCTTCAGGGGTCGAGAACTCCTCATACCGAACGATGCAAGCACGCGGATCGTCAAGCCAACCGGCGTAAGGCGTTAAGCGGTCGGCCAAGGGCCCGAACAAATCGGGCCTCTCGGACGAACCATCCAACGCCAAGCGAAGTTGGGCTGTACGATCACGGCCCCTGAATTCACGCGCCATGCGATGGAAGCGGTTCATGTTGGCCAGATAATGCGCTTCAGAAAGCACGACATCGATCGGGTCGCGCACGATCATCAAATGCACCGCATTGATCTCGGCGATGGCCTCGTTGACAGCCCCATCATGGTGCAGATGCGCCCCGATGACCTCGCCGGGTGCAAGCCGCGCGAGAAGGGATCGAATTTCCGCCTCCTCACGAAGCCTTAGGCTGATGGATGGCTGTTGCGCAATAAAGCTGCCGTAATACACCGTACCGGGCAAAGCCCGCGCGAGCTGAAGCAAAAGGTGCGTGCCGCTTTTGGGAATGGAGTTGGCAATCACCGGCGGCGCGGCCAGATAGCCCTGCTTTGAGGAAAGAACCCGTCGGGCCGCTCGTGGCACGCGCAACCCATAAGCCGTCAGCTTTCGGATGACGTTCGATCGGCGGGCGAGAGCATTGTCCAACAGCATCGGCAAGGGAACGCTAGATTAAAGAATCGCATATACAGTCAGCGTATAGGAAAAAGGCACCATGAAGCTGGCTTCTACGCTGCAAACGTGCAAAAGCACTAACCAGGGACCATCCGAGACTATCGCGGTACCAAAGCCACAGGCGCCAACCGACGCGCCTGCAGAGCTTCGCATACCATTCTTACGACAAGGTTTTGTGGTTATCTGCCAGCAAACACAACATTGAAACCCGGATATGGACCCAAAGCAGCCTAACAGCGCCCCCAAAGCGGCCGATCGATACGATTCGGACGGGGATGACGGTCCGGGTTACGGCTATGGCGAATACGGCTACAACAACACGATCGGGCAGAAGGTAGCCGTACTTAGCTTCCACCAACTCATCCGGATGATCCGGGTCTATTGGGGAACGCTCGCGATCGGGGTTGGGGCTGTGTTGGCCATCGGCACGTTCATAACCTTGCTAATTCCCGACCGCTACACGGGCGAGGCCAAGGTTCTGGTCTTGGCCGACCAGGTGAACATCATCAATCTTGAGGCCATTACGACCGGGGTGACCGGTGATCTCGCCGGCTTGATGAGCGAGATTGAGATGGTTCGCTCGCTCGAGGTTTCTCAACGAGTCCTGGATGGTCTTGGGCCGGAAGGCCAGCTTCGCTTGGTGACCGCAAGCCGCAACGCAGCCGATTTCTCCATGCGCTTGGACAAGGCCATGGACAAAATCGATGGCCAGCTGGCTGCGCTATCCGGTGCCTTCGTGGAAAGCGGCATTGCCGCGCCAACCACCGAGCTGGCCCCACGGCCGCAGAACATCGAAAGCTGGATCGACGACCTGCCGGCAGACGAAAGCTTGCGGGTGACACTCGGTTCCGAGGAAATCCAGCTTCAGGCCGCGGCGATCATCAACCGGCATCTCAGGATCGACCAGATCGGGCGATCGAGGGTCATCAGCATCAAGCTGACGGCACCCGAACCGCGCATCGCCGCCGACATCGCCAACCGATTTGCCAAAGCCTATATCGGGGCGCAGATCCAGGCCAAATTCGATGCGGCCCGGCGCGCCAACTCTTTGTTGAACGAGCAGCTTTTCGACCTTCGCCAGCAAATTTCCGATCAGGAACGTGAGATCGAGGACCATCGGTCAAAAAGCGGCCTGACCAATGAAGACGCAGTCGAACTGGCCGCGGAACGGGTCGAACAGCTCAACCAGACCTTGACGTCGGCCCGCGCCGAACTGGCGGCCATTCAGGCACGCAAGCAAGAGGTTGAGAACGCACGCAGCAACCGCAGCCTGATTGAATCGACGGCCGACGTCCTTCAATCGGGCCTTATCGAGCAATTGCGGGTGCGCGAAATCGAACTGGAGCGCGAGTCCTCCACCTTGCAAGACAGGCTGCTGCCGACTCACCCGGACGTAACGCGCGTCCAACGCGAACTCGATCAGCTTCGAGGCCGGATCGCGGCTGAAATCGACAAGGTCGTCAACTCGATCGCGTCGGAAGAAAACACGCTGCGGGCGGAAATCGAGGTATTGCGCCGAACGCTGCAAACTGCCGAATCCACGGTTGTCGATCTAAACCGGTCGGAACGCGAAATCGACGCCCTGGCGATGGAGTTGATGGCAAACAGATCGCTCTTGGAGACCTTCGTCGCCCGGTCGCGCGAGACGGAAATCCAGGAAGACTTCCAACAGGCTGATGCCCAGATCATTGCCGAGGCCCAAGTCGCCCGCGGCCCTTCAGGTCCCAACCGGCCGTTGTTCATAGCCCTTTCGCTGGTTGCCGCCATCGGCGCTGGGGGGTTGAGCGTTCTGTTGCGCGAGTTCTTGAACCCGCGCCTCCGGTCGCTGGACGCGATCCGCGAAGTCGTCGAAATCCCGCTGCTGGGCATTCTCCCCGATTTGAACGGCTTGATACGGCGCGACAGCGGCCAGGTGCTGAAGTCAGTGCGCGACAATCCAGGTGCGCCGATAAGCGATTTGATACGGCGCGCTTATTTGCGCCTTTCAACGGCGCAGAACATTGCGCCGGCAGGCATCAAAACCGACCCCGAAGTGCCGAATGTCGGCCGGGTGGTTCTTGTTACCTCATCGCGGCCGAGTGAGGGCAAGACGTCGATCTCCTGTTCGCTTGCCTTTACCGCAGCGCGGTTTGGCAAACGGGTGATCATCGTCGATTGCGATCTGCGCAAACCGGGCATTGCGCGTGCAATGGGCAAAAACCACGATCTGGGGATCGTGGATTTCCTCACGCAGGAAGCCGACGTCAATCAGATCGTCCATTGCGAACAGCCATCAGGTGTTTACTACATCACCAGAGGCAGCCGCACGGAATCACCCGCTGAATTGATCGAGTATGGCGGCATGAAGCCGCTGATCCAGGTGCTGCGCGAATATTATGACTTCGTCATTCTCGATTCCGCACCGGTCCTGGCCGCGCCGGAAACGCGCCAGCTTGCCCGACTGTCGGACCAGATCCTGTATGTCCTGAATTGGGCTGTGACCAAGCGCAGCGAATTTGCCAGCGCCATAGGCGAAATCGTCGATGTTCCCCGGTTTCACGACCGGGCCAGCTTGATGGTCAATCAGGTCCCGCATGCGGAAATGAAGTTTCTGGAACTGCCGCTGGCCAGCTATCTTTCCTACTATCGCTATGGCGACTACGGGACCCGGGCCAAACGATCCGCTTAGAACCTGTGTCAGCCGCCGACGGCTTTGGGCACGGTCTTCCCATACCCCCAAAGATCCAATATCGGCGCCAGTTCAGAATCGATTTCCGCGCTCATCGATTGCGGGATTTCGTTCCGCCAACTTGCGATTTGACCACGGCGAAACGTGTTGGAATCGCCGAATAGGTCTTCTGCGGCCTTGTCCAATCGATCCATGGGAATCGCCAAATGGCCCGCCAGTTGTTCCATAACGACGGTCTGGGCTTGATTGGACCCGCCTCCCTGCTGGCCGACCAGATCTTCAAACCGAACCTGCAGCACTTCGGAGGACTCGAGCCAGGGCGTCAGTCCGCGGCACCGGTGCACCATTGGCTCCAGGAAGGCTTTGCCGGACCAGCCTCCCCTTAGGGCCTGACGATAGCGGGCGTCCGCATCCAAGCCGCGAAAGAAGGACGACATGGGGTGGGCACGCACCGTCACGACGTAGTGGACGAAGGAATTCAAAACTGCCCGTGGGTCGCGAACGACGATCACGGGCCTCACCCCATGGCGTTCCACAAGATCCAAAAACGAATAGCTGTGGCCGACATGCGCGGTGAGAAATTCCCCATCCCGCAATCGGCTAAATCTGCGGTCGACTGCGCCTTTGGAAATGCTGTGCAGATGGTCGATGCCGATGGGGTAGCCAAATGACCACAGTGGAATTTTACCCGGCGAAAATCGGTTGCGGCGGTTGATGTGCCCTGCCCGCTTCATGCCGCATAAGATCAAAAAGCGCGACAGCAGGTTTGTCCCCGCTTTGGGCATCGAATTGACAAAGCAACGGTTCATGCGCCTAGCTTGCGTACCGGTCGGACAAGGGGATGGAATTGAACATCACGCCCAACTGTAGCCGAAATGATGAATCTCCCTACTAAACTGCCGTTCGATTTCCGCCCTGTGGTTGGAATCCAAAACAGAACGATAATCTGACCGATCCCCTTCGGGGTTCACCTTGGCCCGGACGCCCAGCTGTCCCGAAAAAGGAACGCCAAGCTCGGCAAACAAACCGCTCAGTTCGCTATCGAGATTTTCGAACCGCAGGACTCGATCGACAATCGGCTTACCCGACAGGTCGGAATAGCGCTGCCAGTCACTCGGCAAGCGGTTTTGTCGGATTAGATCGTCGACGCTGATAACTGTGCCCCGCCGCTTGAGCATCTTGTAAAAGGAAACGGTCTTTTCGAAGGGATTTCGCTCTACGCAAAACTTCAGATAGCTCTCCCAAACTTGCGCCGGCAGTCTGGCGCGGACGGATACAGCCGGCATGTGATTGAAGAATTTTTTGCCGCGCGCCAACTGCCACAAGATGCCCGGACGCGAGGGAAACCCAGGCTTCGCCGTTTCGGCGGAAAACAGCTGCGGCGTAGGATTGAACGGGCCGCGATGGTTCCGAGGTTCATGCCCCTGCTCCGGTGGAACGATCGGTGTGAGGATATCCTCCTCTCCGCAGTGAGGCGAAAGATAAGCCTCAATACTTGTTCCAGCCGTCTTCAGGTTTTTGATGAAAATGAACCGGTATCGGTGCGAAACGATCATTTCTCCACTAGGCCGTAGCCTGCTCAATCCTTCTGCCGAACTCGGTCCTTGTGTGGCCTTGATGGAACTTGCGGACCTTGTCGGCGTCGCGATTTGAAACCCGTCCCAGAACGAACTGCTCGACTGCCTCCGCTATGGCTCGCGGATTTCCCACCTCAACCGTCAGACCCAGGTCAAACTCCCGTACTTCCCTGCCGACGAGACCGTAATCCTGGGCAATAACAGGCTTCTCGAAAGCAGCCGCCCAATAGAGCGTACCACTCGACCCTTTGTGATTGATATACGGCGCTAGGACGACATCGGCAGCCGCGACTTCTGCGGCTAGTTCCTCCGTCGTCACGAACCGGTCGATCAAAGAAACCGTCGCTGCCGTACTTGCGGACAGGACACGAACGACAGAACGAACCCCGGCACTTTCATGGGGTAACTGACCGCAAAATCGGAACGCGCATTTGCTTGCCACATCCGGCGGCAGCAGGGTGATCGCCTCCAGCGTTTCGAATATGCCCTTGCGGCGGAACAGGGCACCGAACAGAAGAAAGCACATTCGATTTCCGCCTTTTTCGGGCACCTTGTTTTTCGCCGTCGAGATTTGACCGGCGGAAACAGGCACAAGATCAGGAAGAAATTGGATTTTTGCCTTTGCCTTTTGCGAAACGGCGACAGCGCTTTGAAAGAACCGATCCAACGACAATACCGCTCGAACGTCCGAACGCCCCGCGAAATGGCGAAACACGATGCCCTTGATCGCCAACTTCACCCTTTCGCCCGCTGAGAGAGAGCCCGCGTAATGGACAGGCGGGCGAAAATACGTCCCGCTGATCGAAACGTCGGGGGCCTGTCTGGTTTGATAAGTCGCTGGGATAATCGGGTCCAGGTGGGGAATGAAAACGCGGTCGCAACCTTGGCGACGTGCGACGTCACGCGCCAACGACCATAGCTGCCGCCCTGAAAGCTCCTCCTCACGCTGCCCATTGCCGAGTGGGACCCACTTGGGGTCGGTCGGGTTGTGACCTTTGACGATAGCGGCGAACTCTTCTCCCAACTGGTCAACCAGGTCAGCATGCGCGGCGATGGTCCAGCGCGACCGGTCAACCGAGGCTTCGAGAACAGCTTTCAGGTGGTCGGACCGATGCCCGCCCACGCCAGTCTCGAAATACAAAATTCGGGCCACGGAACGAGTCCTTTGAACAATGCCCTGCTACTCCGAAAGGTCAGTCAAGAGCGCGTGGCTTACTGGGGCTTGGACAGGTCTTCCAGATACCCCTTTTTTTCGAACTCGGCTTTGGTTTTCGCCCCAACGAACAGGAAGTTGTTGAAATACCGTTGGCCTTTCGTATTTCCGACGTTAGGGCGCAATAGGTCGTTCTGATGCTTCTGCAAATCAAATTGGGACAGAGGGTACCACCTGCTGCCTGGCAGGAAGAAACCGAAAAACCCCCGCTCTTCGAACCAGCGGTTTATGGCATCCACCGCCCCCGTCGCATGTCGTTCTTCAGCCTCAATTAAGACAGTAGGCTGGTGCTCAACGATGTAGGCTTCGGCACCGGCCAACACCGATTGTTCGTGTCCTTCAACGTCTATCTTGACAAAACCCGCCGGCGGCAAAGCCAAACCGTCCAACCGCGCTGTCCGAACATCGTGAGTTTCGATCGTCAGACTCTCATCAACCGTGGCCGCCAGGGAGGCAAGGCCATGACGAACCTGACCCGTTTTTGCATCAACCGGAATACGCAACGCCGAAACCCCATCGGTATCGGATAGGGCGATTGGCCAAATCTTGGCGCGCCCCGATGTGCCGACCATGGCTTCCAGCGAGCGGGCGAGGATCGGGTTCGGTTCAAAGGCGTGGCAGACGCGCGAATAGCGGGACAACCACCACGTGTAGACTCCGTTGTTGGCACCTATGTCGATCGAATGCCGATCCGGATCAACCAGCCTGTTTAACCAGCGCAGCTCCCGCTCGCCGGTCAGCCAATGTTTGAGAGCCCTGAGGGGATAAGCCGACCTGGCGGGCACGGCCTTAACAAATGCGCGCTTGATCGGCGCCATCGCGACTTATCTCCAGCTCTTAGACGTGGCGCCGCGTGGCCATCTAACAGTGGTTGCGGGCACAGTGACCAACAATACGCCATGGACGTTGCGATTTTCACCGGTTTCAAAAGAAATGGATCCGCTTGGCGCAATTTGATCTTTCGCGATCACAAGGCGATATCCGATTATCTGCTAACAGTCACTTCGGGGCAGGCTCAATGATGGGTGGATGCCGGTATTGAACAGGCTCGACGTGGATAGAGCGGCGGTTCATGCGACCAGGCGTTTCGGACTCGGCGCGCGGCCCGGCGAGTTGGCGTCTGTGCGAAATGATCCACATGGCTACCTGGCCGAACAGCTCGGTGATCCCGGCCAGGCTTTGCTGGAAGATCGCCAGCTTCGCTCCAGCAAGGCGATTTTGCGGGAAATCCAATCCCTGTTTCAGCAAACCCAGAACGAACGAAGTCAAAGCAACGGCGCGCCGAACGGCGACGCATCAAACACAACATCGGCGCAAACCATGCGCCCAGGCCAGCTGCGCCGCCGCGTCGCCAGGGCTGAACATCTCGCCCGTATCAACAAGAGCATTGGCGCAACCGCGCCATTTCTGGAACGGTTGGTTTTGTTTTGGTCCAACCATTTCTCCGTTTCGCAAACCAACGGCAAGGTCCGGGGTATCGCCGGAGCCTTTGAGCGCGAGGCCATACGCCCCCATATTTTAGGGCGATTTGCGGATATGCTGACGGCCGTCGCAAGTCACCCAGCAATGCTGCTCTATCTGGACGGGGTGACATCCGTTGGGCCCAATTCCCAGGCTGGCAGCAAAGCCGGCCTGGGCCTGAACGAGAATTTGGCCAGGGAAATACTGGAACTCCATACAGTCGGCGTGAATGGCGGCTATTCCCAGGCAGATGTGGTCAATCTCGCCCGCATTCTGACGGGTTGGACAGTCGGCAATCCACGCCAACATGGTGAACAGGCCGGCCAGTTCGTCTTTGAACCCAGGCGGCATGAACCGGGCGACTGGACCGTGCTGGGGACGACCTACATCGATGATGGGCTGGACGCCGGCAAGCGCGTGCTGGAAGACCTTTCCAGCCAACCGGCCACAGCCCGCCATATCGCCCACAAGCTTGCCGTCCATTTTGTGAATGACGATCCTCCGCAAGCCTTGGTGCAAAGGCTGTCAACGGCTTTCCTCAAATCTGACGGCGACCTGGCCGAAGTTGCGCAGGCGCTCATCACGGCACCCGACGCATGGGAGGTGTCGGCGCAAAAAATAGTCCCTCCTTACGAATTCGTCGTTTCCATCTACCGTTCCGCCGGCGAACTTGAGGCGCGCAACGGCACGGTTAAACTGCTCAATGCCCTCGGCCAGCCTCTCTGGACTCCCCCCTCGCCAAAAGGGTGGCCTGATGGTGATCTCGATTGGGCATCCGCGGCGTCGCTGCGCCAACGCCTTGGCGTCGCAAACCTGGCCGCAGCAGTTGCGATCGACCGGGGTTACGACCCGCGATCGCTTGCCGCCGACCTTTTTGGCGAGGCGCTTTCCCGGGAGACCGCCAGCGCGATCTCGCGGGCAGAAACCCGGGCACAAGGCTTTGAGCTGTTTTTCATGAGCTCAGAGTTCCAAAGGAGATAGCCATATGGGACGTGCCGGACAGTTCCGCCCCAGTCGACGGCAGGCTTTGGTCCACGGCGCCAGCCTCGCTTTTTGGGCCGCCGCGCCAAAACTTGCCAGTGCTGCAGGCGCAAGGGACCCAAGGTTCTTGCTGGTGATACTTCGCGGCGGATTGGATGGGTTGTCATTTCTGGCTCCGACAGGCGATCCCGATTACGCCCGATTGCGCGGTGATCTCGCCGTGCCGACCGCCGGTGATCGGGCCGGATTGCCGCTGGACGGCTTCTTTTCGCTACATCCCGATATGCCCTATCTGCACTCTCTGTATGGGGCCGACCAGGCTCTGTTTGTGCACGCGGTCGCCACGCAATATCGCGGCCGCTCGCATTTCGATGGGCAGGATATCCTGGAAGGCGGCCGGTCTGACGTCGTTCGGCCGGATGATGGCTGGCTCAACCGGGCCCTGGGCCACTTGCCGGCCAGCGGCACGACCGATGCGCCGACCGGACTTTCGATCGGCCCGACGGTCCCCCTGGTCATGCGTGGCACCTCGCCGGTCTTTTCCTGGGCACCCAGGCTCGTGAACACCGAAAGCACGCAGCAGGCAACAATCGAGCGGCTGCTTGACCTCTATGACCAGACAGATGCCGATCTTGGCGTGGCGCTCGATGAAATGGTGCGTGCCGACCGCCTGGTCTCAGGGAACATGCCCAAAGGGGCGAACCCAAAGTCATCGGAAAAACAGTCCAATCGGGCGTTCCTGGAAACGGCCTCGCAAGCGGCGGCGTTCCTGTCGCAACCCGATGGTCCAAGGATCGGAACCTTAAGCTACGGCGGCTGGGATACGCACGCGCGCAAGGGTGTGCTGTCCGGTCAACTCGCCCAACGATTGAAAAGTCTTGATTCCGTGATCAGGACCCTGAGGGGCGGGCTGGGACCGGTTTGGGACGAAACCATCGTTGCGTTTGTCACCGAATTCGGCAGGACAGCGCGCGTAAACGGCTCGAAGGGAACCGATCACGGAACGGCAACGTCGGCATTTCTCGCAGGGGGCGCCGTGCGAGGTGGCCGCATCGTGGCCGATTGGCCGGGGCTAGGCACGGGCGCGTTGTTCGAAGACCGCGACCTCGCCCCGACATTGGATCTTCGCGCGCTGTTCAAGGGGATTTTGCGAGATCACTTGGCAATTCCCGACATCATTTTGGAAGAAGATATCTTCGACGGAAGCCAGGGCGTCCGCGGCCTGCGAGACATCGTTGCCGCGTAACCGGTCGCACGCGACGCTTCGTTTTGACAACTACTTCGTCGTTGCCGCAAATCTTCAGTAATTCCGGCGTTTTGGTTAACCTACATTAAGGTTAATTATGTGGGCATACAAATAAAAATGGAAATTCGCCAAATTCATTTTCCCAATATTCTAAAGAAGTTGCACATGATTCAACTAAAGGTACGCAATCCCCTTTATGTGGACCTGCATATCGTATACAGTTTGGCAGTTTTGTGAGCTCAGCGATGCTACGGCATTATGGGCAGGTGGTTAGTATCAACATCACTGTGCCGATAGATGACCATTGACGAAAACACACTGGGTGAGGATCGCACAAGCGCGCGGAGATATTTCGATTCGCTGTCGCCGGCGCATGTCAGCTTGTTCTTACGCAGTCTGGATTTGTTTGTCGTCCTGCTGGGAGGTTTGGCGGCCTTCTGGCTCGCCCAGTCCATCATCGGCGATACGTTTCGCGCGACGCTCTCCTTGATGCTTGGCCCGATCACGCTCGGCATGGCCATTTCCGCCGCGACGTTTCACCATTTTCGCTGTTATTGGCGATCGAACTTCACCAGCCGGCTGAATGCCATAGCGCGGCTTTGGGGCGGCTGGGGATTGACCATGGCCGCGCTGACGATCGTTGCCTATCTGATCAAATCCTCGGCCGACTATTCGCGAACCTGGGCGATCTTGTGGTTTGCCAGCTGTCTGGTTTTGCTGCCACTGGCGCGGTTGCTGGTCGAACCACTGATCCTGCGCCTGATGAACAGCGACCGGATGGCCGAACGTGTCTTGTTGATCGGCAGGCCAGACCGATTGAAGCGCCTGCAAGAATCGATGGGCGCTCCGGAATGCCCGATAGGCTGGTGGAAAATCATCTACACGCTCGGGGATACCGCCCTGGCCGATGACGCAGCAATTGAGGCCGAGCTGGACCACCTGACCAACATCGTAACGAGTGAGAAGATCGACAAAGTCGTTTTCACCGCCGATTCTCAAGACCTGCCTGTCTTGCGATCTGCGGTCCGATACCTCACGAACACCTCGACCGAACTGGTCGCCGTTTGCGATCCCCAGGAAATTGAGCTGCCCATTCGGGACTGCCGGATCGTCAATGGCGTGCCCATGCTGATGCTTCTCGAGCGCCCGATCGTAGGCTGGATGGCATTTGCCAAGCGGGTCGAAGACCTTTTGATCGCCGCCATCCTGCTGGCCTTCCTGTCTCCGTTGATGGTCCTCATCGCCATCGCCGTAAAGCTGAGCAGCCCCGGCCCAATTATCTTCAAGCAATCGCGCTATGGTAGCAGCGGCCGCATGTTTCAGGTTTTCAAGTTCCGGACGTTGCGGCACGAGGCGGCCGATCCGGTGGCCGGTAGGCTGGTGACCAAGGGGGATCCGCGCGTGACGCCGCTGGGCCAGTTTCTGCGCAAAACCAGCCTCGATGAATTGCCTCAGCTCGTCAACGTGCTGCGAGGGGATATGTCGATCGTCGGACCGCGCCCCCACGCCGTCGCCGCCAAGGCCGGTGGGCAGCTCTATCAGGACCTCTATGAAGCGTATATGGCGCGCCACCGGGTAAAGCCCGGGATCACCGGCTGGGCGCAGGTCAATGGTTGGCGGGGTGAAACGGATACCTCGGACAAGCTGATCAAGCGGGTCGAATATGACCTGCAGTACATCGAACGCTGGTCCATTTTGTTCGACCTCTACATCATCCTGCTGACCCCGTTCTCTCTCCTTCGCTTCCGGCACGCTTGCTAATTCATTCGGGCATGTAGGTTTGACCGGCCAAGGCAGGCTGGGTTGACCGGACAATCGACCCGGCACAGACGACCCGGCGCGCCACTCTCCATCGACTCGCTTCGATTAGTTGGTTTAACTATCTGAAGCCATTGTTCCCTCGGCGTCTGCTGGTCAACGAAATGGGCCGTGAGGCAAGTGAAATCGGCGATTTTTTTCGTGTGATATTTGTGACACAGGCAACAGACAATTCACAGAAGTCCGTGTTTTCCAAATCCTTGTGATAAGCACGTGACAAGGCCGGCCGACGGGTTGCTTGTCCCAGTCTCGTTTAGCAAAAAAATACCCGCTCACCGCTGGCAGGATTCCCCTCCGAATTCTCCCAAAACGATCTGTTGAAGTTGCCCGCCTGGGCCGTGTGACCAACTGCCTCCGGGGTATTGGTTCGCGCACAGCGGTCCAGGTGAACGCGCGAACTGACTGAGTGGCTGTCGAAGGCCGCCGAACGGGAAGATGAGTAGCTTATGCCGTTAACCTATGAGTTGAATTTCAACTGGTCGAACTACCTGCGCGGCGGGAATAGGAACGATACACTCAAGGGTTCGTCGAAGTCCGAAATTCTAAATGGTCGGGACGGAACCGATACGACGTACGGCGGCGGCGGCGACGATATCCACATCATTGGATCGACCGCCGACAAGGTCATCGAATATGCCGGCGAGGGCGTCGACTGGGTCTTGAGTTGGACCAGCAACTACACGCTGCCGGACAACGTTGAGAATCTGCGTATCGAAGCCAGGTCCAACGCGAAGGGTTACGGCAACGAGCTCGACAACGTCATCTTGGGCAGTGCCGGAAACAACGAGATCAAGGGATTCGGTGGCGACGACCTGATCATCGGCGGCGCTGGCAACGATAGCCTCTATGGCGGTTCAGGAGCCGACGGGTTCGTCGTTGCCTCCTCCAACAATGGCGTCGATACGATTTACGACTTCGAAGTCGGCACGGACTGGCTCGATTTGGGCGAAGTGATTCCGAGTTCGGTTCAAGCCGAAGCCGTAGCCGACGCAGTGACCGGCGCAACCGGCCCGGTGACCAAGACGATCGAAGAGGTGACCCTGGTTCCCGTCACAACGACGACAACCAGTGGTAGCGACCTCAAATACGGCATGCCGATCGCCAAAAGCAGCTATCGGGTCATCGATCTCGACAAAACATCCCAGACCAAGTTCAAGCTTGGCTCGAACGAGAACGTCATGTTCCTGGGGTCCGACAATGTCGAAACCAAACCGTTTCAGGTGGTTGGCGGAAACCACGTTGCGCTTGTCGGCGGCACGTTTAAACCGGGCAACACCTCGAACCCCGGCGCCGTCGCCTTCAAAGACTACAAGGGCAGCCTCTATATCGAAGGTGTTGCCATTGACAATTCCCGCTTTGGGTATGGCGACGGACTGCGCGTCGATCCGAAAAACGGAACGCGCAGCGATCTGATCATTCAGAACACCTCGATCGAAAATGTCACCGGCGCCAAGAAGTCCGGGGCCCATGGTGACGTCATTCAGCCGCTTGGGCCGATTGGCGACATCAAGATGTACAACTTCACCGGATCGACCACCTATCAGGGTCTGTTCTTCTCCAACCAGCCAAGCCGTTCGGGCGCGCATATCCAAGGCATCGACCTGGAAAACGTGAACCTGAAATACAATGGCGGGTCCAAGTCCTACGCGCTGTGGTTCGATCACGGGCAGGACGTGAAGTTCAAGAATGTTTATGTCGAGGAACGGTCCGGCTATTCAGCCCAGTCCTGGTCCGTTTGGCCGAAAGGCGCAAAACGGTCCGGCAACGAACTCGATCTCAGCAAGTTCGGTTACGAGGGCAAGATCAAAGTTGGCAACCCGCCCGGCGGAGACTACGCCAAAGCCTCGGAAGTCGGCGCCGGCTACAAGCAGGGAACCGTCACCAAGACCGAGTACAAGGAAGTCATCACAACCAAGACGGTCGTTGTCGATCCCGGATCAGAGGGCGCAATCAACCCGAGCGCCGGTTCTGACAACCAGCTGAAGTTCATCCAAAGCGGTGCCAACACGATCGTCTATGTCGACGAAAACGGCAACGGCAGCTACACCAAGCTCATCGAGCTAAAGAATGTGAATGCCGAGGAACTCGCCGCCGCCTACAACAGTGATGACGGCAACGTTCCGACGGACAATCCGCCATCCACGGAGCCTCCGGCCGAAGACCCCACGGACCAGCCGGATCCACCGCCGGCCGAAGATCCGCCAGCTGAAGATCCGCCAGCTGAAGATCCGCCAGCTGAAGATCCGCCGGCCACAGAGCAACCGGACGACAACCGCCCCGAAGTCCAGGAGATTCCAGACATCGAGCAGCTCGATCCGGATAACTGGATCCGCGGCACCGATCACAAGGGTGACTGGCTGACCGGCACCTCGCGTGACGATTACATCAACGGCCGCGGCAAGAACGACACGATGACCGGCAAACGGGGTGATGACACTTACAATGTCAGCAACCACGGCGACAAAATCATCGAGAAGGCTGGCGAAGGCACGGACACGGTTGTCAGCTGGAGCCTAAGATTCACGCTTGCCGACAATGTCGAGCATGCCCGCTTGAAGCGCGACGAAGGCAAACTGGACGGCAACGAGCTTGACAACATTGTCCTGGGCTCACGCGGCGACAACGTGATCGACACCAAAGACGGCGATGACATCATCATCGGCGCCCGCGGCGACGACACGCTGACCGGTGGCGAAGGCAGCGACATCTTCGTCTATCAGAGCGATCGCGACGGCAAGGACATCATCACCGACTTTACGATCGGCGAAGACGTGATCGATCTGCGCGAGCTGAACATCGATCTGTCCGACCTGGAGATCAAGAACAGCGCCGGCGACGCCGTTATCTACGTCAACAACCAGCAGCTCGCCACGCTCGAGCAGGTAACTGCGGAGCAACTTAGCGCGAACGACGATTTCTGGTTCTGATTTAGGTCAAGTTTTCAAACAAAAGGGCGCCAATATTGGCGCCCTTATTTATTGTGAGCTGTTCTAGAGCATGCTCTAGCCCTCAAGTAACGGGTGGTCGCGAAAGCGGGCGGCTGGCACACGCCCGCGAGCAAGCGCCAATAGCCCGTCGATAACGTCGCCGACGGGCGGGTTCACCCGTTCAGCCAGGTTTGCCGGCAAATAGGATTGTAGGTGAGGCGCCAGACCACCGATCATGGCGACCGGCAGCGTTCCCCGCGCATCCAAAGCCTGGCAAAGAACCTCAAGGTCTTCGCCCGCCTTTTCCAACAGCCGTACGGCCACCTGATTGCCGGAACCAGCCAGCGCGACGATCGACGGCGTCAGCGAGGCGAATTTCGCGGGCGTTGCTTGGCGCACCCATTCCAAGAGGTCGGTCCTGGAGTTCCCGACGGTCTGCAACTGCACGCGTCCAAATGCCTGGCGTTCGTCAGCGCCTATCCCGTCGAGAACCGGATCACCCTGACCGTCGATGATTTTCACCGTCAATGTAACCGCCGCCCGACCGATCCAAGCACCCGAGCCTTCATCGCCAATGGCGAGTCCCCATCCGCCTCCTTCGCGTATCTGGCCACGTTCATCAAGGCAGTAGCCGGCCGAACCAGTGCCGACGACAAGCCCGACGCCCGGCTTGCCGCCCAGGGCGCCGATCATGCTGGCGAAGGCATCTGTGACCAGCGTTTCCGGCGCCGGCTCGATGGCCGAAAAATCTCGGCAGAGCTGCAAGTTGCCGGCACCCGCCATGGCGCAGTGAAGGGGAGGTATCGTTCCGCCCTGCCCTGCCCCATCGAGCGCCTGCTCACAAGCAGCGCTCACCGCCTGCCTTGCCGTCACCACGCCGATCATCAGATTAGATGGACCCGCTAGGCCCTCACCCAGCCGGCGATCATCGGGCCCGACAAGCACGGCGCGGGTTTTGGTCCCGCCGCCGTCAACCAGCAAGACGGACCCAGCCGATGTTGCATTTGTCCTCATTGGCGATGTTCCGCCATAACGTATCGACGCACAGTGATCTCACCTGCTTTTTGAGGATGGCATGGACGCCAAATCGACCGAGACTGTCAATCGCCGGCAACAAGGAATGGATGAATGGCCGACCAATGAGCTTGTCCAATCCCTGCTGGAAGGCCAACTCGCGGCCGTGGCCGCGATCCAAGCCGCTGTCCCGGCCCTGGCCAATGCCGCCGAGGCCACCGCTGAGCGGCTGAGCCGCCGCAACGAAGCAGGCCGGCTGATTTATGCCGGGGCCGGTGCCTCAGGGCGGTTGGCCATGCAAGACGGGATCGAGCTGTTGCCGACCTACAGCTGGCCAGTGGAGCGCGTGGTCTATTTGATGGCGGGTGGCGACGAGGCCCTGACCCGTTCGGTGGAAGGAGCCGAGGACGAGACAGAAACGGGTGCTGCGAGGGTAAGGGAGCTTGAACCGGGACCGAACGATGTGCTGATCGCGGTTGCGGCCAGCGGCAGCACGCCCTTCACCATAGGCTGTGCAAAAACGGCCCGCGAAGCCGGCGCTTTGGTCATCAGCATCGCCAGCAATCCTGACAGCCCCCTCCTCCGCGAATCCGACCATCCCATCCTGACGGAAACCGGCGCCGAGCCGGTCGGCGGCTCCACCCGCATGAAGGCGGGGACCGCGCAGAAGGTCGCCCTAAACATCTTATCGACAGCAACCATGATCCGGCTCGGCCGCGTCTATGACGGCTATATGGTGGATGTGGTGGCATCGAACGCCAAGCTGGTTCGCAGGAGCGCCCAAATCCTGGCCGATTTGGCCGACCTGCCCTTCGATCAGGCCGAAGCCTTGCTTAGTGAGGCAGGGGCGATCAAACCAGCCGTCCTCATGTCAAAGGGCCTGTCCGCTGAACAAGCGGAACAGGCCCTTGAGCAAAGCGGGGGAAATCTGCGGCGGGCGCTGGCGCTCGCCCCAGGCGGTTAGAACAGCCGCAGGATCGCCTGCTGGGACTCATTGGCAATCGACAGGCTGATCGTTCCGAGCTGCTGTCGTGTCTGCAGCGTCAGCAACGTCGCGCCTTCCTCGTTTTGATCAGCCAAGACCAACTTGTCCGCGCCTTCGGTGAGGACATTGGTGAATTCGACCGTGAACACCTCGCGCGTGGTGATGATGTTCAGGTTCGTGCCGAAGGACGCCGCCGCCGACCTTAGGCGGCTGCGCGCATAGTCGAGATCATCGAAAGCCTCGTCGATATCGGCCAGGTCCCGCCAGGCATTGGCGGCGTAGTCCAGCCGCAAGCCTTGACCGTTGGTCTGGATGTTGACCGACTCGACCAGAATGTCGCTGGTGTTCCTTTCGTTGAACTGGACCCGCAGGTTGTTGGCCGTGCTGCCCGGGATCAACTCGGTGGATCGCAATTCTTCTTCGCGGCCCGTCTGGGCACCGCGCAGGTCGAACTTGGCGTTCCATGGACCGTTCGTTGCATCCCCACGTGCTGCCAGCACCAGCTCTTCCATGCTGAGGTTCAGCGTGACCCCGGTTACGCCATCGCCAAACGGCGTGATGACGTTCGGGCTGATGGTTTCGGCCGAGAAATCCATTGTGCCTGCCGTCAAGCCAGATAGAGCCGGGTTTGCCGTGCCGGGCGTGCTGGACGTCAAGATGATCGAAATGCCATCCGTGCCGACCGAGGCTGTTACGGCGGTCCCCACGGCGGAGGCGTTTATGGCGACAACCAAGGCGCTGATCGTGGCGTTGGCGGAAAGTCCGGCCGTTCCCGCCGTAACGGTCACCGTGGTCGCCCCAAGCGTGACCGAGGCAGTTTGGCCGCTGGTCAGCACATCGTTGGTGTTGACCATGCTGATGACATCGACCTGGGCGTTTGGCGCATCAAACCGGACGGGCTGAATGCCGTCACCCGTGACCCTCTTGGTCACCGAGGCGGTGCCGTTGGACAGGGTGACGTCGAAGACCGAGTCCAAATTCTGCGTTCCTGCTGCAGCGCTGAACGCCGTACCCGCCGTAACGGCCGTCACCACCAGGCTTGTCGCCGTCGCAGCGACCGTTACGGCCGAATCTGCGTTGGCGATGACCGCCAACTGGTTCAACGCGTTTTGCAGCGTGTCGCCGTCTTGGATCCGATACTGATAGTCGGTGCCATTGATATTGAGGTTGACCACCTCGCCTTGCTCAGCCGTTCCGGCGAAGTTGAACGTGTCCACCTGGGCCTGCACCGCGACGGGCTGCACGTTTGCCTGGGTCTGGGCGATACCCGGGGGCACGGTGCCGCCCGGATTGTTGACGGTGATGTTCGCCGAGCTGCTGTCGGAGGTGATGATGATCGTGTTGGCCGTTCGAACCGCCGCAGCGGCCGCCGTGACGACGGCAATGGCATTGAAAGCCGAAACCAGGGCCGAGGCAACAACGGCACTCGCAAGGCCGGTCGTCGCCGTGTAGCTCACCGTTTGGCCATTAACTTCGAAGCTGACCGTTTGACCGGTGGTCAAAGCGCCGATCGTAACATCAAACCGTTGAAACTGTTCAGCAACGCCGACGACGTTGGCATTTGTCGCCACCCGTGTCGCCGACAGATCATCCACGCCGGCAATCTGGACAGTTGACATGGTATAGGTCTGCTCGGCGCCGGCATCGATAGCCCCACCGCTGATCACAGGCTGACCAATGATAGCCGCGCCCGCAAGATCGTAGGCGTCACCCGCCGCTGCCGTCGTATAGGTCGACGATGCCATCAGCGTCTGTTCGTCGACGGTCAGGCGAACGGTGGCATCGTTGAAAATGAAGGCGTTCTCACCGTTCGCCAGCTTTCCGATGCCGGCCGTCCGATCGGCATCCCGGATAATCTTGCGCTGTCCGACACCGGAGGTCGAATCGTAGCCTTCCTGGACGACGACCTGCAAATCGACATGTTTCTCGATGACCGAGCGGCCTTCGCCTGCTGTCTTCGGCACCGATTCCATGGCGTTGACATCGACATCGAAGCGGACGGACGTTCCGCTTTCGAACGTATGCGTAAACCGCCCGCTTTCTTGAAGCAGTTCATCGCGCGAAAAGGTTTTGGTGACCGATCGGCTGCCCTCGGTAACGGTGATGATCTTGTCTTCACCCTGTCCGCCGAACACCTCGATTTCGACATCGTCGAAATTGCCGTCTGTGCGCGAATGAAAGCCGGTGACCGAGATTTGCCGCAGGCCGCGCAAGCTCGATGCCTCAGCCACATCACCCCCGTTGGCGGAGATGCGGCCCGTGCCGGTGACGGAAATATTGTAATTGTCGACCTCGGCAACATTGGTGATCTGGGCGTTGCTCAAGCCGACAATGCTGTTGACCCTGTTCAAGGTCGACTGGTCAGCGCCGAGCAAGAGGCCATTGCCCAAGGTCAGGTTACGGCCCGCGTAACCTGAATCTTTGCTGATGTCGTTGGCCTGGAGGATGATCTGATTGAACTGGACGGCGAGATCAGCCCTCTCCGCGACGGCATTTTCGTCCTGACCTTGAACATCGCGGGCGGATTGGGCAATGCCCCGCGCCTGTTCAATCAGTTCCTCAATGGCCGTTACGGCGGAATCGGCCGCTTTAATCGTGTTGATCGCTTGGCCCATCGCGTCCCTGAGGAACAGCATGTCCCCGGCGCGTTGGCTTAGCCCCTTGGCGGCAAAGAACTGTTGTGGGCCGTCCAGGGCGGTGTTGATCCTTTTGCCGGTCGCCAGACGATTTTGCGTCCGGTCGATCAGGGTCTGCGTATTCTGCAGCAGCAGCAAGTTGCTGCGCATTGCTGCTGACAAAGAGACATCATTGGCCATTTCGGTCGCTCCTTTCGGAGGGCTGCGCTCGCTTTGGAGAGGTTTCGGGGCCCGGCTTTGTCGGACTAATTTGGCCCCGGCGGTTTACCGGTGCGGACTGCCTGGGCATTGGCAAGCGTTGGGCCAGATGGTTGTCACAGGTTGAGATTTTCGTTTTTTTCTTTATTTTCAAATGAATAGAGCTGGCCTACCAACTCCCGAACTGGCGAAAACCTGCCGTGAACCCTTTTGCGGATAAAGTCTTGCCCGGCACAAAAGCGCCCCTGGCCAGGAAGTTTTTTCCGCCTGCTGGTCGGTTGACCCGGGTCAAGGATTGCCGGCAAATGACTGCAATTGCCGGTCAACCAGGTTTGTTGAATGAGCGCATTGGGTTGGGCAAAACAGTCGGCATGAGGCGAGGCGCACTCATCTTCAGCGCAGGCATAGTTCTACTATTGGCCTGCTTTACCGCTTCAGCAGCGGAAAAACGCCTGTTGCCCGGTATTCTGGGTCAGGATGACAGGGTTCCGGTCGATTCTACCGATTGGCCCTGGGCCGCCATTGGGCGGGTGAATGTGGCAACCGGCGGTTTCTGCACGGGAACGCTAATTGGCCCGCGACTGGTACTTACGGCAGCCCACTGTGTCTTTGATCAGCGGCGGAAGCGCTGGGCGGTCCCCAACAACGTTCATTTCCTGGCGGGATACAATCGGGGGGATTTCGTTGCCCACTCGATCGCCGAGACAATTGTCACGGCAGACACCTACGAGCCGACCGGCAAGTTGACCGACATCAAGCTAAGCCGGGACTGGGCCTTAATCGTGCTGCGCGAGGCTTTTTCCGTACAGCCAATACAAATGACGGGCTTGGATCTTCGGGACCTAAGGACCGTGGTTGCGGACGGCAACCTTTTGCGGGCGGGCTACAGCAAAGACCGCGCCCATATGCTGGCCGCTCATCAGGACTGTTCGATCATCGGCGCTTCCGAAGAAGGCCGCCTTTTGCTTCATGATTGTGATGCGACTCATGGGGATTCCGGATCGCCCCTGCTGCTCCGGCGCGGAAGCAAGCTGTCGGTGATCGCCATCAACGTCGCCGTGCATACCCATGGCGACACCGAAATCGGCGTTGCCGTGCCTGTTGCAACATTTCAACACGTTGCCGACGTTGCGGCCCAAAACCCTTGAGTTCACGACAATTTACACTTTGTTAATGGAGTAGGTGGAAGATAAGGTTAAAAGGCCTCCCACACTCGGCGATCGGCCGCCACTAGTGCCTGTATTTGCGATGCGCTCCGGCGGGGCGGAAAGGGTTGAATTCGTGCGACGCAGCAAGACTGCACAGCTTGCCGCCTTATCGGCCATCGTGACATTGGCCATATCCGCGCACGCCTTTGCCCAAGAGACGTCACTGGATGGGTTTTCCATTGGCACAAGCGCCACCGATCTCAGTGGCTTTCGCCTAAAGGACTCGTTCGGGGTCAATTCCAATCTGATGCTTGGCGCACGGCTGACCGATCAAATCGGTGGAACCAGCGGGCGCGCCATTGTCGATCTTGGACTGCCGGACAGCGGCATGCGTTTTTCCTTCGGCATGCAGCTTGAATTGGAGGACACGACGTCGTTCGGGCCGGTCCAACGAGATCAGCCGCTGTCCTTTGGCAGCGAACAATATGGTCAAGCCACGCCCTATATCGGCTTTGGCTATGTTGGCCGGATCAGCGACCGGTTTGAAATCTCGGTAGATGCGGGCGCCAACTATCTTGGCGACGACGGAGCCACATCGGTCGGCTCTGCCGCCGAAACGGACCGCAGTGGCAGCGTATTTGGCTGGAGCCCGACGGTTTCCTTCACGGGCCGACTCCGCTTCTAGGGTCCCCGCTACATCCGTTCGGGGATTTCGATCCCGAGGATGTCCAGCGCCCTTTCCAACGTATCGAGCGTTAAACCGGCCAGCCGCAGCCAGCCCGACCGTTTTTCCGCGTCCGGCTCGCTCAACACGTGGCAATCGGCATAAAAGCGGCTGAACGCTTGGCTGAGCTGATAGACATAGTCGCACAACTCGTTGGGTGCCCGGCGCTCCAACGCGTTCATGACACTGGTCGGGAATTCTCCTAGCGTGATTGCCAGGGCCGCATCCGAAGCGGTAGGCGCTTGAACCGCGCCGTCGCCCAACCCCTGCTCTGACGCCTTGCGCAACATGGATTTGATACGCACCGCGGCGTACAGCAGGTAGGGACCGGTCTTGCCCTCGAAGGCCGTAAAGCGATCTATGTCGAAGATATAGTTGGTCAGGCGGTAGGACTGCAGATCGGCGAACTTGAGTGCCGCCAAGCCAACCTGATTGGCAATGCGCTCCTGCTCCTCCTCGCCATAGCCCTGGCCCAACCCTTCCTGCTTGAGGCGTTCGCGCGCGCGCTCAACGGCCATGTCGATCAGGTTGGACAGGCGCATGACACCGCCCTTGCGGGTTTTGAAGGGCCGACCGTCGGGCCCATTCATCGTGCCGAAGCCGATGAATTCCAGCCCGGTCTCCGCACCGACCAGATCGCCGCGCCTGGCGGCACGAAAAACTTGTTCGAAGTGCAGGGCCTGGCGTTGGTCGACGACATAGAGCATGGCTGACGGATCGTATTGGGCGACCCGGTCGACGATTGTGGCCATGTCCGTGGTGGCATAGTTGGCCGATCCGTCCGACTTCAGCAGGATCACCGGCGGGACATCGGTCTTGTCGTCATCCTGGGCGACGCGAACGATCCAGGCGCCATCGCTTTGTTCCGCCACGCCCTTGCCGCGAAGATCCTCGCACATCGGCCCCATCAGACCATCGACGTCGGACTCGCCCTTCCAAAGCTCGAACGAGACACCCAGCGCGGCGAAATCCCGCCGCATGGCGGCAACCGAGATGTCGATGAAATGCTGCCAGAGGGCGCGATAGCCCGCCCGACCGGCCTGGAGTTCACCGGTCGCCACACGCGCCCTTTCGGCCCGCGCCGGATCCTTTTCGCACGCGGCGGCGGCCTCGGGATAAAGCCGTTCGAGATCGGACAACGTCACCGGCGATGTTTTCGGAAACTCGGTGGCGTCCGGATCGAAATAGGGCAACTCGGGCTGACGTTCGGCCAACTCGGAGATCAGCATGCCCATCGGCAATCCCCAGTCGCCGAGATGGACATCGCCAATCGCGCGGTAGCCGGCGGTCTTGAACAGCCGCTTGATGGCCTCCCCGATGATAGAGGCCCGCAAATGCCCGACATGCATGGGCTTGGCGACGTTCGGCCCTCCGTAATCGACGATGACGGTTTTGCCCTCACCTGATTGCGGAAGCCCAAGCCGGTCATCATCGGCCAGGCCGTTCATCCAGCGGGCCAAGAACTCAGGGCGCGGGGTCAGGTTGATGAAACCAGGCCCGGCGATGCTGGGTTCAAGAATGTCCGGATGATCGGACAGGCGGGCCACAACCTCGGTCGCGATATCGCGCGGCGCTTTGCGCGCAAGCTTGGCCGCCGCCATGGCGCCGTTGCATTGGAAGGGCGCCAGATCGGGCCGGTCCGACAGGCGAGTGGCCCCCAGTTCGGCGGGCAGGTCAAGGTCGGCGAAGGTCTGTCCAACGATGCCGGACAGATGCTGGGTCAAGGACGTCATGGGTTCTCGGTCAGTGTCGAGCGTGGGCGGTGTTGTAGGGATGCCGACCTTGTGTACGCAAGCGTCTATCCAACCAGGCATCAGATGGACCAAAGTAAGCAACCCCGAGCTGACAACGCCTTTGGAGAATTACGATGGGCCTTTTGGTCGAAGGAAAATGGACGGATGCCTGGTACGACACCAAAAAATCAGGCGGCCGCTTCGTCCGCCAGGAAAGCGCCTTTCGCGATCAGGTGACGGCCGACGGCTCGTCAGGCTTTCCCGCCGAGGCCGGTCGCTATCATCTGTATGTTTCCCTTGCCTGTCCCTGGGCCCATCGCACCTTGATTTTCCGCGCACTCAAAGGGCTGGAGGATGCGATCTCGGTTTCCGTGGTCAGCCCGCACATGCTGGACAAGGGCTGGACGTTCGAGCCCTACCCCGGGACGACGGACGATCCGATCAACGGCGCGTCGTGTCTTCACCAGGTCTACACCGCCGCCAAGGCGGACTACACGGGCCGGGTGACGGTGCCGATCCTGTGGGACAAGGAGCGGCGGACGATCGTGAACAATGAGTCCTCCGAGATTATCCGGATGCTGAACACCGAGTTCGACGAGATCGCCACGCGCGACTTGCCGGACATGTATCCCCAGGCGTTGAGGGCGGGGATCGACGAGGTGAATGCGGAGATATACGAGACCGTAAATAACGGGGTTTATCGGTGTGGGTTCGCCACGACCCAGGAGGCGTACGAGGAGGCGTTCGAGGCGCTGTTCGGAACGCTGGACAGGCTCGAGGCGCGCCTGGGCAAGGGGCGGTACCTGATGGGCGATCGCCTGACCGAGGCCGATTGGCGCCTATTGCCAACTTTGCTGCGGTTCGATCCGGTCTATGTCGGGCATTTTAAGTGCAACAAGCAGCGGATCGACGATTACCCGAATTTGGGCAACTACACGCGCGATCTGTTCCAGGTACCGGGCGTGGCGCAAACCCTCAATCTCGATCACATTAAAACCCACTACTACGCCAGCCACGAGACGATCAATCCGACCCGTGTCGTGCCGAAGGGTCCGGATATCGACTTCGCCGCACCGCATGACCGCGACCGTTTCGGCGCGGCCGCCCAATGAGGTAGCGATCCCGAGGTGACTATCGTTCGGTAAAGGCCACGGACAGGCCGCGATAGACCGGCCGCATCATATAATCGAGGACGGATTTCTGCCCCGTGATGATCAGAGCGTTGACGGTCATGCCGGGTGCAACGCGGTTGCGCGCGGGATCATCGCCCACATGGTCCTTTTCCATGCCGATCGTGACTTCGTAGTAGGGCACGCCGTCCTCACTGAGGAAGGTGGTGGCGGATATCTTCTCGACCGTCCCGTCGATGCCGCCGTGCCGGGCGAAGTCGAATGTCGAGATGCGCAAATCGACCGGATCGCCAACCGCCACATGGCCGACATCCCGGGTATTCAGGCGCGCCTTGACCATCAATGGCACGCCAACCGGCACCAGCTCGACGATCGGGCTGCCCGGTGAAATGATGTCGCCGGGCCGACTAACCGTCATGCCTTTGACCACCGACCGTGTCGTCGCGGTGATGACCGATCGGTCGACCTTGTCCTGAGCCGTTTCCAGCAGTTCGTTCACCTCCGCCAGTTCGGCCGCCACCTCGCCGACTTTGGACAGATTGTCCGAACGCAGCTGGGATCGCAGCTCGATCAGCCGGCCTTCCGCCTCGACGATGGCGGCCTGGGTGGTGGCGATCGTGGCGTTGGCTTCAGCAAGACGGCCGCGGGAGGCGGCCAACTCGCGCATGGTATCCAGATAGACGATGCGTGATTGAAGCCCCTGATCGAGCAGCCTCTTTCGGATATCCGCCTCTTCGGCCTGAATGCCGATTTCCCGGTTGAGGCTTTCGACCCTGGATCGAAGACTTTCCAGTTCGGCCGTACGCTGTTCGATCTGGCTTTGGAGAACGTTGGCCTGGCTTTGTTCAGTTTCGCGCTGGGTCGCGAAGATCCGCATTTGATCGGACTTAAGGTCATCATGTCCTGACATGATGGACTCGAAATCCGGCTCGCGCCCATCGGCCAGGGCACGCAGCCGTTCCGCCTCGAGCTTTAAGTTTGCGACGCGGACCTGGAGCCGGTTGCGCTCTGCCCGGGAATCGGCCGCCGCCAAGGCGATGAGAGGTTGCCCTTCCTCGACCAACAGCCCCTCTGACACATGGATTTCGCTGACGATGCCGCCTTCCAAATGCTGAACGCTGACAACCTGGCCAACCGGCACGACTTCGCCCGAGCTGTGGGCAATTTCGTTCACCATGGTAAAGCTGGCCCAGATGATCGCCGCGAACAGCAGCAACGACATGACGGCAATCGAGGCAACCAGCATCGCGGGCGGGCCGGATTCCTCCAGCTTGATGGATTGTACCAGGTAACGCGCCCGGGCCTGCTGGTCGGCCGCAGACCGATCCGCCATGCCGGTGACCGGCCCGGATTTCGCCACGGCGGGAACCGCCATGTTTGCGCCGGTAATTGCCATGCCGCTCGCCATTACGCCGCCGCCTGTTGACCAAACATGAGGTCCAGCGCCTCATCGGGTGTGCCGAAATGAACCACAGTCGCTTTGTCCAGGACGATCGCCTTATCCGCCAAGCGGATGTGGCTGGGCCGATGGCTGATCATCAACATCGTGCAGGTGCCCTTCAGCCGGCCCAGTAGATCGACCAGCATCCGGTCCCCTTCATCGTCCAGGGCGGTTGCCGGCTCGTCCATCAGAAGAATCGGCGATTCCCGAACCAGCGCGCGCGCGACCACCAGACGTTGGAAGAAACCGATTGGCAGATGGTCACGCTTGGCGTCGCTCAATTTGGTATCGAAACCCTCCGGCATGGACAGGATGGTTGACAAAATCCCGACCTCGGCCGCCGCCTTGGCGAGCTGGCTGTCACAAGCCGTCGGATCCGACATACGCAGGTTTTGCGCAACGGTGCCGTGAAACAATGCGGGTGTCTGTTGGACGTAAGCGACGATGCGCCGCAATTCGAGCGGATCGATCTGCCGGATGTCGGTCCCATCGATGGCGAGCGTGCCGCCCTGTGGGGCGTACAAGCCGGCAATCATTTTCAGGACCGTCGACTTGCCGGATCCATTGGACCCGGTCACCGCGACCATTTCACCCGGTTCGATGGCCAGGCTGACCCCCAACAGGGCGGGATCACTCTCAGGGCCGTAGCGGAAGCTGACCCGGTTGAGCGAGATCCGGCCCTCGATACGCCTGGTTAAAAGGCCTGAGCCACCCTTTTGCGTTTCCGGTTTCAGACCCATCAACCCGTTAATATGGCGTACACCGGCCATCACCTGCTGCAGCTTTGTGAAGGCCAGGAATCCGGCTTGCAGCGGTGACAGAACCCGCCAGACCAGCGCCATTACCGCGATCATGGCCCCCAGGGACATGTCGCCAGTCAGAATACGGAGGGTTCCACCCCACAAAACGCCAATGCCGGCAATGAACATCAAGAGATGAGCAAACGTCTGGGAGATGACAGCCACATTGGCCACTGTGTTCTGCGCCGCCACGGCCTGGGACGAGATCGCCCTGTAGCGCTCTCGCCAAACGTCACGGTTTGAGCCGAACTTGATCGACTGCAGATGGCGCATCGTTTCCGCAAGGAACGTTATCTTGGTCGTCTGGGCTTTGGCACTGGCTGCCCCGACACGGCGCATTTTCGGGAACCAGATGATCCCGAAAACGGTAAATGCACCGATCAGCGCGACGGGTATGACAGCAATCGGACCGCCCAGCAGGGCAATAACCACGATGTAGAGAACGGTGAAGGGGACTTCGAGAAAGATGGTCGCCAACGGGCCAAGGAACAGTTCGCGAATATTCTCAAATTCCTTGAGCCGAGAGGTCTGCGCCCCAATTGTCGACCGTTCCGTGAACAGGGGCGGCAAACCGATGATGCGGCCAAAGGCTTCGACGCCGAGCAGATAGTCGAGCCGGCCCGCCAACGCACCCATGGATTTCGCCCGAAGGTGGCGCAGAACACCATCGGCCACCAAAGCCATGACCACCCCAATGAAGAGGGGCATAAGCGATTCGGGTGCCTTCGCGCCGATCACCTTGTCGTAAACGACCATAATGTAGATCGGGACGACCATCGCCAGGATGTTCAGGAAAAAGGTGATGGCGAGCAGTTGAAAGATTTGAGATTTGAAGCGCCGGATCAGCTTGCCGAACCAGTTTGCTTCCGCCACGCCCGTTGCATCGTCGCGCGACGCATCGATTTCGGTGAAATAGAATGCGGTTCCGCGCGAGGCATCGCGCAGCAGCGTGACATACAACCGCGTTCGCCCATCGAACGCCTGAAATCCGCCGTCGGTCACACCGGTCAGGACACAGACCGTCCCATCCCGTCCCACCCATAAGCACGGAAGCAAGCGAGGATCGAGCTTGCTTAGGCTGGTTTTCCCCGCCGTGCTTTCGTAGCCCAGCGAGACCAAAACATTCCGCAGATCGATCAAATCCAAGGTTTCGGCAAAGTGGGGAAGTGCTTCGGCCACGTCGCGGGAGATGCCGTGCCAACGAAGTGCCTGAAGCAAAGGCATCAGGCAGGCGGCAAAGGGCGAGGCGGCATGGAACATGCCCAATTCCTCGTCCCGCAGGGCCGTTGCCAGCCGCTCCACCGGGGCACCAGCGCCAGACTGAGGCATTGTCAGCGCGAAGCTCATGCCGCCACCGTGTTGACGGCTACGGGTCCGACATTCCCGACAGGGCTGACCTTGGCCGCAAGGGATGGTTGGCCGGCAGCTTTCTCAACCGGGGCCAAACCGTCCGCGGTCAACCGCCATACTTCATCGCACAAGCGCAGGAGCGAGGGCCGGAAGCTGACGATAACCATGGTCTGCCGGCCCTTTATGTTGTCGAGCAGGCCGCGAAGACACGCATCGGCCGCGTAGTCCAAACCGGCATTCGCATCGTCGAACAAAAGAACCGGCGGTGCGCCGATCAACGCCCGGACGACGCCGATGCGCTGTTTCACCCCATCCGGCAGTGATTCCACCGCGCTTTCGGCCAGGGGGGTGTCCAAGCCACGGGGCAAACCGGTCACGAAATCGCTGAGACCCAACTGACCGACGATTTCGACGGCCTCGTCAACGGCCGCCCCGCGCCTGAACATTGTCAGGTTTTCTAACAACGTTCCGCCAAACAGGGCGACGCGCTGGGGCATGAAACCGATATGTTCGCCGATACTGCGAGGATCGATACCCGATGCATCGCGTCCATCGAACAAGATGCGGCCTTCGGTTGGCTTCAGAACCCCTGCCATCATGAGCAAAAGCGTTGATTTTCCGACGCTGTTGTCGCCCACAATGCCGATTGTCCGGTTCGGCTCGATCGCCAAGTTAACGTTTGAGAATAGTGGCTTATCCGCGCCGGGATAGCTGAACGAGATGTTTTCCAGGGCAATCGCCCCGCGCAGCCCACCGATCTTCTGCCCGCCGGCCGGCACGTCGGAGGGCAGGTCGAGGATCGCGGCCAAACGGTCATGGGCAAGCTGTGTGCCCTGAAATTGTGTCCAAATGGACATCGCCCGCGCAACGGGCTGAATCGTCCGTCCCGTCAGCATGGTCGTCGCGGCCAGGGCGCCCATCGACAGGGTCCCGTCGATCACCAAAAAGCAGCCCACCGAAACGACCGCAACCATCGATGCCTGCGAAAGCAGGTTGCCGATCCCTTGGTTGATCGAGGTGATGGCGCTGAGGTGCGCCACCCGTTCGGCGGCCTTGCCCTGCAACCGCTCATACCGGCGCAGCATTTGCGGTTCCAACGCCATCGACTTTACGGTGTGGATGCCGGTCAGGGCTTCGATGACGAAATTATTGCGCTGATCATCGGTTTGGGTGCGAGCGGAAATGGCCGAGCGCAGCCATCGCCCCATGGCCCAGGCCAGCGCAATGGCCAGGACAAGCAAACCGACCGGGATGAGGACGAGCCAGCCGGAAATCAATGCAATCAGGGCCAGATAGACGACCACCAACGGCAGGTCGACCACCACCAGAGCCGACTGACCGGAATAGAACTCGCGTAGCGCTTCCATTCCCTGGAAACGGTCGATGTAGCCGCCGACGGCCTGCTTGGAGAATGCCAAGATATCGGCGTCGAGGATCGCATCCAGTGCGCCGACGCCAATCCGGTGAACGAACTTAGCCCCAATCCACCCCATGATGGCCGATCGACCGATTCGCAAAAACGCCTCGGCCAACGTGATAGCCAGCAAGCCGAACATGAGAATCGTCAGGGTTTCATAGGCCTCGTTGGGGATGATCCGGTCATAGATTTGTAGCGTGACGATGGGCAGGCCGAGCGCGAGCATGTTGACCGCCAGCGAGGCGATCAAAACATCAGGCCGTTTCCAAACATTCGGCAGCTGAAACGCTCGGTTTTTCATTACTCGCCCGGTCTCCGCGCCGGTTTTTCTCGACCGATCAACAGGATGCCAATCGTGCACTGCACACTTTGCAGGATTAGTCTTAAGAAACAGCTATTCGGCACAAGGGTATGCGCCCACCGGTCCGAATGACGATCGGGAGACTAAGCCTTCGAAAAGGCTGGGCTTGCCTGGAGGGGCGTGTGCAGGCAAAGGTAGGTGTCAGTCGCCTAAGTTTGGTTAATTTCCCGGCTTAAGGTCAGGCGATGGCAGCCATCGTTGCCACCTCGAAAACAAAATACAGCCGCGCATCGGGCGACCGATCGTGCGGCGCGTTTAGAAAACGCTAGAAACGAGGGTGCACAATTCAGAACTGCCCGGCGGAACGTGCGACGGGGCATTGTTGGCAAGACAGGCGGGACGACACAGCGCATCCAATGGCAAACGCGCTATTTCGAAAAATCTCCAGCAGCCGGTTCACTGAGCAAGAAAACCTGGCGGCGCTGAACGACCGATATCTCGATTTCGGTCTCAGGCCGCCTGAGCATGTCGCTGAGGAAGTTCCGGAGAAGGAGGATCTTGAGCCGGAACCCGAACGGCTTTGGGTGACCGAAGGCAAGAAACCGCCGTCACTCAAGGTTCGCTGGTTCCTGCACGAGGAGGCGCCGCGTGACCGGCCAGGCTGGTTTGAACGCAACATCACGATTCCGACAAGCCTGTCCTGGACCGTCCACGTCTGTGCCGTGTTTTTTACAGCCTTCTGGCCATCGACCCGGCTGGAGCTGGCCGTCGACCAGGAGATCGTGCCGGTCGAGATTGTCTTTGCGCCGGACATAAACGGGCTGCCCCTACCGGGTGAGCCCGGCGGTCAGACGTTTTTGCTGGACAACGATATCGCCGCCCCAAGCGAACCGATCGAAAGCCCAGCCGAAGACCTTGCGGCTACGGAGCAACCGACCGACGTGGCCGAACAGGACACCGAACCCGAATTCGCCTTTGACGAGCCGACACCGGAGCCCCCCAGCATAGAAGACATCTTGGCGAGCGAGTTCGGCGAGGTGGAAGAGGTCGACGCGATGTCGGCCATCGCATCGCTGCCGCAACCCGAATTGCCGGACGTGGAACCGATTCCGGAACCTGAACCGCCACCCCCTGAACCGGTCGGGACAGGGCCCGAAGCGCCGGATCCCGTCGATGTGACCGAACCGGATTTCGCCGCGACGGATGCGGCCGAGCCCCTGATCCCAGAGGACGACGTACCCAGCGATTTGCTGGGCGATCTGCCTGTCGAACAACCAGACGAACAGATCGCGGCGCCCGAACTGTTCGAGCCCGAAGACCTGCCGCTGGGACTGCCGCAATCGCCGGAACTCGACGTCGCGGTGGACGGCAACGACCTGCCGGTCGAACCCGAAGCTGAGGACCTGCCCGAACCCCCGGCGCCTGAACCGGAACTGGCCGAAGCACCGCTGCCGCCCGCGCCGGTAACGGAATTGCCGGAACCGGTCGCGACCCCGATTGACGATTTTGCGCCAGAGGCCGATGTGGCCGACGCGCTGACCTTTCTCGACCCCCCTGAGCCGGTCGATCCCCCCGAGCCAGTCGCCCCCCCAGAGCCAGTCGACGTCGTCGAACCGCTGCCGCTTGAGGATGACATCGAAACGCCGGCGGTCGTTGAAGAACCGCAAACCGCTGCCCTGCCGCCGCCGGAGCCGGACCCGCTGGATGCCATCGAGCCCGATCGGGAAGCGGCCGAAGAGGCGCTGGCAAATTTGTTGGAAGAGGCGGAAGAGCTGGTCAGCGAAGTCGAAACCGAACCCGAAGCCGAGGGCCTGCCGGCCGCGCCGGAGCCTGAAGCGGAACCACCGCCCCTGGACGCCGCCGATCCGACAACCCAGGTGGCTCAGGTGCCTGAAGAGGAAGGCACCGCAGCGCCGATACCCCTAGCGCGTCCGTTTACCGTTGAGGATCCGGAACCAGAGCCCGAGCCCGAACCAGAACCGGAACCTGAGCCGGAGCCAACACAAGTAGCCGAAGCGAACGAGGCTAGCGAAACTCAAGCGACCGGCTCCGGATTGGCTGCCGGGACTGGCGATGGACAGGGCGGACAAGGTGGCGAAGCAGGCGGGTTGGGTGACGGGCAAGTGGCCGCCGCGCCCGCCCTTCCCGGCACACTTTTGCCGGGCGCGCAACAACGCGTCAGACCACCGCAGACATCTGCGCCGTCGTCGCCGGGCGATACGTCCACGCCTGCCTCATGGGACGACCCCAGCTTAGGCAATGAAGTACCGGAGTACCCTGAGAGCCTGAGGAGACGCGGCATCGAGGGTACGGTAAGATTGCGGTTCGTGATCGGACCGGATGGCAACCTGATCAACGTTGATGTGGCCCGGTCATCCGGCAACAGAGAGCTGGATGTGTGGGCGCGCAATGCCTTTTCCAGATGGCGTTTCCTACCGGCAACGCGCAACGGAGAACCCGTCATCAGCGAATTCCGAGAGTCATTCCAGTTTCTGCTTGGGTAGCTTCAGCCACCGGCCCAGGACCTGCTGTGTCGCAACAGCAGGGTGGGACGGGACCTGAGATCACTGACCCGGCGCGCTAGCGGCGCACCCGGTTGCAATTGTCGATGGCGGTCTTGAGAGCACCGACCAGGACTTCACGGTTCATGGAATCGAGACCTTGCATGGCCAGCTCGCTGACCTCGGCTTCGACCGGCAGCAGCTCATGCTCCAGCGAACGGCCCTTTTCGGTCAGGAAGATATTGATCTTGCGACGGTCGCGCGGATTGCGCACGCGCCGAACCAGGTCCTTGCGTTCCATGCCGTTGAGCGCCGTGACCGTCGTCGGTTCCATCATGCCGACCCGGTAGCTCAATTCCCGCTGGGTGAGACCGTCTTCGCGCCAAAGAGCCCGAAGGAAGTACCACTGGCCGATAGAAACATCGCGTTTTGCCAGCCGATCGGACAGCGTCCGAGCAACCAGCCGCTGCGCGTCACGAAGCAATTGCGTGACGTTCTCGTGAATCGGCGTCTGCTGATTGTCATCTCGTCCAAGACTGTCTTTGTCTTGTTTGGAAGCCAACATCTTCATTGTCATCCCCGTTATTGCACGAACTTAACTAGTTTTTTCGGCCGATTGTTGTTAACCTTACTTGTCGGCCCTTCTGTTTCTCGTAATTAAAATAAATATTTTCTAATTATTAATTGCAAGCAACAAAGATAGTTAACGAATAGATTAACCATTATTTGCTTCGGAAAGATAATATTGGATTTTTATGTTCCAAACCGGCGATTTATTATTTCCATTATCGGTTGGCCCAAGGAAGATTCTGTTGCACGGCGAATAGATAATAACCGCCACGATCAACAATGGACCTGTAACGGTCTATCACAAAATTGTCACATAAGCGATTGCCAAAACGGCAAACCGGTTTAGCAGAGCCAAGCGCCGCCAACCGATCCGACGGGAATTGACCCTGGTCTAGAGGTTGGCGCTGATCAGCCTTAACGCGGCGATGGTCAGGAAAGCGGCGAAAAGCCGTTTGACCAGGACGGGCGAGAGGCGATGAGCCAGCCACGCCCCGACGGGCGCGGTCGCGACCGTGGTGGGCACGATGGCCGCAAATCCCAACAAGCTGACATACCCCAGGCTGAACGGCGGCAGGCCCGCCTTGCCCAATCCCGCAACAACGAATCCGACACAGCCGATCACGGCGATGATCAAACCCACTGCCGCCGACGTTCCGATGGCCGTTCGAACGGGCGTGCCGAAAAACACCAATGTGGGCACGGTCATGGTGCCGCCCCCGATTCCGATCATGGTCGACAGAGCCCCGATTGCGACACCGCAGGCGCCCATGACCGGGCCTCTCGGCTTCCTTTCCCCTTGGGCGATGCCTTCGGGGAACAAGACAAGGTAGGCGGCCGCGGCTAGCGCAACGGCGGCGAACGTCAAAGCCAGGACGCTGCCTGGCGACCGGCTGGCTGTCAGGGTTCCGACAATGACTCCGATCGCGATCGAGGGCGCAAGCAACCGCCACAACGGCCAATCCACGCCACCGCGCTTGTGATGGGACCGGATGGACGAAATCGACGTGGCGATGATGGTGGCCAACGAGGTACCGACAGCCAGGTGGGTCCGAACAGCTGGATCGACATTGGTGATGGTAAAGAATTCCAGCAAGACCGGCACGACGATGATGCCGCCGCCAACCCCCAGCAGACCCGCCAGGATTCCCGCAACCGATCCCGCGATCAGCAGGCCGACGATCATCAGGCCGAGTGAAAAAATGTCGAATTCCATCAGATGCCGATCTGCGTCCGCCCAGCGAAACGACCGTTATGACCGGCGGGACACGTTAGGTGAAGCCCCAGGAAAGTGAAGCTGGGGAAGTAAAGGCCGGGGAAGGTTAAGGCTTGCGGCTACCAATGCAGGTCCGGTCCGCGCAGGCCTCTTATCTCCTCGACACGGCGCCGGGTGCCCGGCTCGACATCATCGGGCAGTGAATCGGCCGGAAAGAACTCCGCTTGGGCGATCTCCATGGAATCGATGGCCTCGCGTTGCCAATCCTCGATGCGGTAGAGCGCGATGTGATCGCTGCGGCCATGTTCCATGCGCAGATAAAGACCGACGAAGCCGGACTGGGTCTGTGCCCGTATGCCCGCTTCCTCCCAAGCCTCTCGTTCGGCCGCCTGGCAGGCGGTCTCGCCGCCTTCGATGCCGCCGCCGGGAAAAAACCAGCCCGGACGATAGGTGTGCCGGATGAGCAGCACCTCCTCCGTCCCGCCGCGTGTTACCAAGGCACGGGCGTGCAGCCCGGTCGGTTTGGTCAGCCGCAGATAGGAGGAATAGGCCCACCAGACGGGCCGCAACAATCCCAATCGTCCGGCCCAGTGTCTGACCGATGCCATACGCACAATCCACTTTCTGCCATCGAAAGCCGCAATCGACCGACGAGGGCCAATCTTCCGGCCCGCTTTCTGTCAGGTTGTCCGCCGAACGGCAATCCCCGGCGGCCGTTCTAGCTTTCGGCCAGCCGCTGCAGCACGTCGAGCTTGTCGGCCTCGGCGGCCGGTTTGTCCCAGCGGATGCGGTTGATCCTAGGGAACCGCATGGCGAGGCCCGATTTGTGGCGGGTGGAGGCGTGAACGCTGTCGAAGGCGACCTCGAACACCAGCGCCTGGGTCACCTCGCGGACGGGACCGAAGCGGTTGAGGGTGTTGGCCCGCACGAACTTGTCCAGCTGGGCCAGCTCCTCGTCGGTGAAGCCGAAATAGGCCTTGCCGACCGGAACGAGGGATCCGTCCTCTCGCCACAGGCCGAAGGTGTAGTCCGAATAGAAGGACGACCGCTTGCCATGGCCGCGCTGGGCATACATCAAGACGCAATCGACCAGCAGCGGCCCGCGCTTCCATTTGAACCAGACGCCCTTCGGCCGGCCGGCGACATAGACGCTGTCCAGGCGCTTGATCATCACCCCTTCGGTCGGGCCGCCGCGCGCACCCGCCCGAAGCGCATCGAGCGCGGGCCAGTCGGCGAAGTCGACCATGGATGAGACATCCATGCGGGCGGGCTGATTCTTTGCGTACCAGTTTTCCAGCCGACCGCGCCGGTCGCTGAACGGTAGGCCGCGCAGATCCTCCTCGCCCTCGAACAGGATGTCGTAAAGTCGGATCCAGGCTGGGAAGTCGGCCAGCATCTTGGCGCCGACCTTCTTGCGGTTCAGGCGTTTTTGCAGGTGGGAGAAGGGCTGGACCTCTCCCTCCCGCGCGACCAGCAGCTCGCCATCGAGCACGGCGTGGAACCCGGCATCGGCCAGCACATCGGGGAAGGCGGTGCTGATGTCATCGCCCGTGCGCGAGAAGAGCCTGGTTTCGCCATCCCTGGCGGCAAGCTGGACGCGGATGCCGTCCCACTTCCATTCCGCAGCGAAGTCTTGTGCTTTCATCCCCCGCTCTTCCCCCTCCTCCAGCGGGTGGGCCAGCATCAGCGGGCGGAAGACCAGGGCGTCGTCGATGGTGGGGCGATCGCCGCGCCCCTCCAGCCAGGCGAACAGCGACAGGTACGGCGGAGACAGCCCGTGCCAGAGCTCCTCGATCTCCTCGACCGACCGGCCGCCGAACTGGGCGAGCGCGACCTTGGCCAGGCGGGCGGAGACGCCGACCCGCATGCCGCCGGTGATCAGTTTGATCAGGGCATAGCGTTCGGCGATGGAGCAGCTGTCGAGCCAGCCGGCGAGAAGGGCCGGCATGTCGGCCTTGCCGGCCTGTTCGGTCGCTTTGATCACCTGCGAAAGGCGAAGGGGTGGCGCATCCCTGGGCTTGTCCTCGGCCGGCCAGATCAGCGCGACGGTTTCGGCGAGGTCGCCGACATAATCGTAGGACCAGCCGAACAGCACCGGATCGACCCGTTCAGCCACCAAGCCGCGCACCAGGGCCGGCTTGGCCGCCTTGAGATCGAGCGAGCCGGTGAGCGCGGCAAGGGCATATCCCCGGTCGGGATCGGCGGCCTGGACGAAATAGTCGGTCAGGTGGCGCAGTTTGCCGTTGCGCTGGGGCGTGAAGATCAGCGCATCGATGAGTGCCGAAAAATCCCTCATCCGCCGGGTTCCCTATTCGGCCATATCTTCGTCGAAGCCGATCATCGACAGGGCGCGCGCGCGGCGGCCCGTCTGGTTGACCGCATGCATCAAGGCCTCTTCGCGGCCATGGGTGATCCAGACTTCCGGGGCGTCCACCTCCCCGATGGTGGCCAGGAGCTCGTCCCAGTCGGCGTGGTCGGAGATGACCAAAGGCAGCTCAACACCGCGCTGCCGGGCCCGCTGGCGAACGCGCATCCAGCCCGAGGCGCCGACGGCGACCGGATCGGGCAGTCGTCTAGCCCAGCGGTCGGCCAAGGCAGACGGCGGCGCGACGACGATCTGGCCCGTCAGATCAGCTTTGGAGGCGCCCGTCGCCGGCTTCAGCACGCCGAGATCGATGCCAAGTTCGACATATAGCCGGCAAAGCGCTTCCAACGCGCCATGGATGTAAATCGGCTGGTCATAGCCGGCCCGGCGCAGCAAGGCGATCACCCGCTGGGCCTTGCCAAGGCTATAGGCGCCAACCAGGTGGCACCGATCCGGGAACAGGTCGACCGAATGCAACAGGCGCCGAATTTCGCCGTCCGCATCGGTGTGGCGAAAGACCGGCAGGCCGAAGGTCGCCTCAGTGACGAACACATCGCAGGGGACCGGTTCGAAAGGCGCGCAGGTCGGATCGGCTGACCGTTTGTAGTCGCCGGACACGACGGCCCGCGCGCCGCGATAGTCGAGAATGATCTGGGCGCTGCCCAGCACATGGCCCGCCGGCACCAATTTGACATCGACCTCGCCGATGCGGCGCGACTCGCCATAGGCGATCGGTTCCAAGGACTGCCCGGCGTCCTGCCCATAGCGGGCGCGCATGATGGCCAGAGTCTCGGGCGTCGCCATCACTGCCCGGTTGTTGGGCCGCGCGTGGTCGGCGTGCCCATGGGTTACCACGGCCCGGTCGACCGATTGCGAGGGGTCGATATGAAATTCGCCGGGAACGACGAACAGGCCGCTTGGTTCGACGCGAAGCCAGTCGGAGGGGTGCGGCACTGCGGAAGCCATGAATAATCCTAAGCTGCGCTTGATGATTATGGGAACCGGTCACATCGAAGTATAGTCCGACCGCTTTGACTTCCAGGCCGAACAGCGCAAAATGATCCGATGGAACCCGCCATTGCCTGCCTGGGAGCTGCGAACATCGACCGCAAAGCGCAATGCTTGCAACCCGTCGTGCTGGGCAGCTCAAACCCGGTTAGAACCACCGAACGGCCGGGTGGCGTGGCGCGCAACGTCTGCGAGAACCTCGCCCGGCTCGATTGCAAAGTGGGAATGTTTGCGCCGCTTGGCGATGATGGAGCCGCAATAAAGATCAGAAGCTCCCTGGTCGAGCTGGGCGTAGCCATGGCCCCCGAGAATCTGGCCAACGGACTGCCCACCGCAACGTATACCGCGCTGACCGACCCGAAGGGCGAGCTGGTCGTCGGCATCGCCGATCTGGCAATTTGCGATGCCCTGCCAGCCGATCCAACGGCCGCGTTGAAGGATTTCCTGTCCAACTATCCAATCTGGTTTTTCGATACCAATCTGCCCCGGGCTTTCTTGCAAAGGCTGGTGCTGGACCGGCCTAACGAAGTGACGGTTGCGGTCGACGCCGTTTCCGTCGCCAAGGCCCGTAAGCTGGGGGATTTTCTAGACAGCATCGACATGCTGTTTTGCAACGCGGAGGAGGCCACGGCCTTGGCCGGATCGACCATAAACGCACCCTTGGACATCATTACGACCGCCCACGGTTTGCGCGACCAGGGCGTTGACACGGTGGTCATTACGCACGGGTCGGAAGGGTGTTATGTCGCCGGTGACGGATTCGGAGATTTCATCCCCGCCTATCCCGTGACGCTGAAAGATGTGACCGGTGCGGGCGACGCACTAACCGCGGGCACCTTGTATGGCCAAGCCACGGGAATGCCGATCGGCCAATCTATTCGCCAGGGGCTGGCGGCGGCGGCAATAACCTGCCAAACCATGCACACGGTTAGCCCCGACATAAGCCGAGAAAGGCTGCAGGACATTATCGATCATGAGTGAACCCGTTTGGCGCGCAGGCCCAGAGGTCTCACGCGCTCTGGCCAATGGCGCGCCCGTTGTCGCCTTGGAATCGACCATCATCGCGCACGGCATGCCCTATCCGCAAAATCTGGAAACGGCCCAATCGGTGGAAGCCATCGTGCGAAACAACGGGGCCGTGCCCGCGACGATCGCGGTCTTGGATGGCAAGTTCGCCGTCGGGCTGACCGGCGATGAGATCGAACGGATCGCCAAATCACCCGACATGCCAAAACTCAGCCGGCGCGACTTGCCGCTGGCTGTGGCCCGTGGCGGTGACGGTGCCACGACCGTCGCGGCGACGATGATCGGCGCAAATTTGGCCGGTGTCAGCGTCTTCGCCACGGGCGGCATTGGCGGCGTGCATCGCGGTGCCGAAAGCAGCTTCGACATCTCCGCCGATTTGGAGGAGTTGGGGCGCACACCGGTTTCCGTCGTATCGGCCGGAGCAAAGGCAATCCTGGATTTGCCGAAGACGCTTGAGGTTCTTGAAACAAAGGGCGTCCCCGTCATCGGCTACAAAACCGATGAATTTCCGGCCTTTTATTCCTCGACGTCCGGCTTGCCGGTTCCGCTCCGCTGCAATGCGCCCGGCGAAATTGCCGATGTCCTGCGGGCCATGCGCGCGCTGGATCAGACTGCCGGAGCGTTGATCGCCAACCCCATACCGGCGGACATGGCCCTTGAGCCGGATGCCATAAACAGCGTGATTGACGGCGCGTTGGCAGAGGCTGAGGCAGCCGGAATAGCCGGCCGGGATGTAACCCCTTTCCTGCTAGCCAAGGTCGCACAAAAAACCGCAGGTGAAAGCCTGGAAGCCAATATCGCCTTGGTGAAGCACAATGCGGCGCTGGCGGCCCAGATTGCCGTGTGCCTGTAAGTCGGCGACCTACGTCGGAAGGGCCTTAAACAATGAAAATCGCCATTATGGGCGCCGGCGGTATCGGCGGATATGTCGGCGGCCGTTTGGCTGAGGCTGGCGAAGATGTTCACCTGATCGCGCGCGGTCGGCATCTGGATGCCCTGAAGAAAAGCGGCCTTCAAATCAAAAGCCCGCATGGCGACGTCACCCTCGGCAGCATCGGTGCCACGGCCAATCCGGCCGAGACCGGCCCCGTGGATCTGATCATCTTTACGGTCAAGTTAGGCGATACCGATGTGGCCGCCCGCACGATGCTGCCCATGGTTGGCGAGGACACCGTCGTTGTGACGCTGCAAAACGGCATCGATGCCAAGAACGCAATCGGCCGGCACGTTGACAAGAACAGGATTGCCGCGGGGATTGTTTATCTGGCCGCCTACATCAAGGAGCCGGGTGTCATCACCAATCCGGGTGGGGCTCATCGCATCGTTATCGACCGGCTGGCGGGACATCCGACGCTTGAGGCCCTGTTCGAGGCCGGGCAACGCGCCAAGGCCATCGACCTGCTGCCCACCGACGATGGCGAACACACGGTTTGGGGGAAATTCATCGCGCTTGTCGCCTTCGCCGGCGCGACAAGCATTGCACGGCTGCCGATCGGCGCCGTGTATGAAAACCCCGACCTGTTGGCGTTCATGCGGCAGCTGCTCGATGAAAACGTTGCGGTCGCCCGCGCACGCGGATTGGATTTCGACAGCGATCACGCCGACAAAACGATCGAGCTGTTCAGGGCCCAACCCTATGAGCAGAAATCGTCCATGTTGGTCGATCTGGAGGCGGGCAAGCCCCTGGAATTGGCCTGGCTGTCCGGCCGCGTTCACGCATTGGGCGAGGAACTGGGCGTTCCCACGCCAGGCAATTCAGCCGTTTGGGCTGCCCTGTCATCTTACAAGGACGGGCCGCCCGCCAAGGCAGACCAGGCCGTAGACTCATAAATCACGTATGCCGTGATTTATGAGTTTTCGGCCTAGATCAATCGCTGGGGTCCGGCCCCGTGAAGCTGGTCGATGATCCGGTGAGCAACCGTTATCTCGTCAGCCGCCCTGAGGGCACGTTCTTCCAACTGGCGGGGCGGTGTCATCAACGTGGCAATTTCGAACAGCGGCCGCCAGACCGGAACCGAAATCCAGAAATCACCCTTGTGGAACGCCGCCCGCACGATTTCGCCTTGGCGTTCGTTTGACATGGCCAACAAGGCATTCCGGAGGACGGGCGCCACAAGGCGCCGTGCCTCGTCAGCATTGTCGGACGTCGTCTGGTAGTGCAGCTCAAATACGGAGTCGTCGAACGGCACTTTCTTGAGCCGCTTTCGCCGGAAGAAACTTGTGACCCGAGCAGGGGCGATACCGTCACCGCGCGCGGTGATGATGGTGGTCCCATCGAAGGGCATCGGCACGGACAGACGGATCAAAAGACCGTGCAAAAACCGTCGCCTGGGATCGTCCCGCTTGCCGCTGGGCAGATAGACCGCCTCCATCATGTCGAAATTGGTACTTCGGTAGGTGCCGGAGAACCTGTCCTCCAAGTGACGCAGCTTCAGCCGGCGGTCGATGAGGCCGAGCCGGTTGAAGGTCGCGAATTTGAACCCGCGCCGGCGGCTGCCACGATAGCTGACCCCACCAATGGCATCGCACAACATGGGCAGAACCTTGCGCCGGACGCGCCTGGCATAGATCCAGTCCCCGAACAGGTAGCCGATCGGCCCGCCGATCACAGCCGCCATGACCAAGGCCACCCAGTCCGTTCCCGGCAATCCGAGCCAGCCGCCAAAAGTCCTGACGCCGACAAAGACCCCAAGCCCGATCACCAGCACGGCGATGAAGGTAGAAATCCAGGCCCGTCGCCTGAGCGCCGTCAGATTTGCCAGATGCGGTTCGATCTGGGAGCGAAACGCCCGCATGACATCGACCCGGTGGGCGGCCTCGCGGCTGGTCGGGTTTTCGCCCGACAGCGTCTCAGGCTGCTCCAGGGCCGGTTCCTCCGGTGAAAGATTCTCGGGGGGCGGTCCTGCAAGCTCTGGCGGCACGGGTGGAGGCCGGCGGTTGTCAGCCTCTTCACCATCGGTGATGCCCAAGGGCGGGTGCCGGCGATCATCAAGACCGTCAACCTCGGTCAGATCATCGGCCTGATCGTCGACCGTCGTGGCCCGCAAAGGCGGCATGTCGACGCGGCGATTGCGATTGGGCCGAGACGGGCCGGGCGGTGTGTCATCGTCAAAACTCATGGAACCCTATCCGTGCCAGTCAATCCCGGCTGGGACAAGCAGACATTTCCGACTAAACAAATCCAAAAAACATGCCCGCCATGAGCAGAAAAATCAGTGCCCTTAGCGCCACGGCCATCCAATCATTGTCCGGCGAGTCCGGATGATTGCCGGCGAACAGACCACCCAAGCCGAATTTGGCGGCGAAGGACCGCAGCCTTGGGAACGGATCCACCGGATAGGCTGACATGGGCTGAAACAGTTTGATGCCGCGCCGACGCATGGGCGAAATCAGCGCCAGGCCGGCGGCAAAGCCGCCGACATGGCTCCACCAGGCGACGGAATTCTCCTCCGTCCCTTCGGTTCCGGAGACGACCATCAAAAGATTGATCGCAAGATAGAAGCCAACGACCAAACCTGCCGGCAAAACCAACGGCAGGCGTGTGAACACGGCCACCAACACGCGGGCACGGGGATGCAGCAGCAGGTAGGCACCCATGACCCCGGAAATGGAGCCGGAGGCACCGATCAGCGGCACAAGCGGTTCGCTGGCAAATACGGCGAAGACCAAGGCCGAAATGACACCGCACAGCAGGTAGAACAGCAGGTATTTGAGGTGACCCAGCGCATCCTCGATGTTGTCGCCGAAGACCCACAGCATCAGCATATTGCCGAACAGATGGGCCAGATCGCCGTGCATGAATTGATAAGTGACAAGACGCTGTGGGGTGTTCGAAAGATCGATCCAGCCGGGCACCGGTCCGCCAACGCCAAAACCGGCTGGGATCAAGCCATACTCCGTTGACGGCGCCTGGCCGACCGCCTGGGCGATGAAGGTGGCGCAACACAGAATGATGATCGTGCGGTTCACATAGGGCGCACGAATGTGGACCAGCGGGTTGCCGTCGCCTAAGACGAACATATAGTGAACTTTCCGGGCGGAGGTGGCCAAGGTTCGGCGCACCATAACGGCCCCTTCAATCCGCCGCGAGAAAGGAAATCGGCCAAGCCGCGACACGCACCATGCCGCTGGATGAATTCCACCATTCGACCCCCGCCTTGCCGGCCGGCTTTGCCGGCTGGTTTCGGGCGCGTGGCTGGGCACCGCACGCCCATCAGCTTGCCATGCTGGCGGCAGCAGATCAGGGCCGGAACGCGCTTTTGATCGCCCCGACCGGCGGCGGCAAAACGTTGGCCGGGTTCCTGCCCTCGCTGGTGGATTTGGCCGAACGGCCCCGGCCTGGGCTGCACACGCTGTACATTTCGCCGCTGAAGGCGCTGGCGGTGGACATTCACCGCAATCTCGAGATGCCGATTGCCGAAATGCGGCTGCCGATCCGGGCGGAATCGCGCACCGGCGATACGCCTGCCCAGAAACGCCAGCGTCAGCAGGTGCGTCCACCGCATATGCTGATGACGACGCCGGAATCGCTGGCGTTGATGATTGCCAGCCGTGAAGCAAAGAAGATTTTTGGCGGGCTGGCCTGCATCATCGTCGATGAGCTGCACGCGCTGACCAACAACAAGCGGGGCGAGTTGCTGTCCCTGGGGCTGGCAAGGCTGGCTAAGCTGGCGCCGAACGCGCGCCGGGTTGGCCTGTCGGCGACCGTGGCCTGGCCAGACTCGCTGCACGCCTTTCTGTCGCCGATTGCGGACCCCACGGACCCTGCCGTCGAGCGCATCACCGGCGGCGACGGAACCCAGGCAGACATCGAGATTTTGCAGACGGAGATCCGTCTGCCCTGGTCGGGGCATTATGCCCTGCATGCGATGCCGGAGGTCTATCAGCGGATCAAATCGGTGCGGACAGCCATCCTGTTCGTCAACACCCGCGCCCAGGCTGAATTGGTTTTTCAGGAGCTGTGGCGGCTGAACGAGGAAGGCCTCGAAATCGCGCTGCACCATGGCAGCCTGGCGCGCGAGCAAAGGCGCAAGGTCGAGGCGGCCATGGCGGCAGGCAAGCTGCGGGCGGTGGTCGCCACGTCCTCGCTGGATCTGGGGATCGACTGGGCCGCGGTCGATCTGGTGATGCAGATTGGTGCGCCAAAGGGCTCCAGCCGCCTGACCCAGCGCATCGGACGATCTAACCACAGGCTGGATACACCGTCCAAGGCACTGCTGATCCCCTCCAACAGGTTCGAGGTGTTGGAATGCCATGCCGCCCGCGATGCGGTGGCGGAAGGCACGCTGGATGGCGATCCGCCAGGGCCCGGGCGACTGGATGTGCTGGCCCAGCACCTGTTGGGCATGGCGTGCAGCGCGCCGTACGAGGCGGATGAGATGTTTGCCGAGGTTCGCACGGCGGCGCCTTATGCCGATCTGCCAAGGCAGGATTTCGACGATGTTCTGAACTTTGTCGCCACCGGCGGGTACGCGCTGCAGGCCTATGACAAGTATCGGCGCCTGAAGCAGGATGAGAAAGGCCGCTGGGCGGTGGCCGATGGCCGCGTGGCCCGGCAGTACCGCATGAATGTCGGCACCATCGTCGAGGCCGTCATGCTGAAGGTACGGTTGGGGCGCGGCCGCGTGTTGGGCGAGGTGGAGGAATGGTTCGTCCAGGGCATGGTGCCGGGCGATACGTTCATCTTTGCCGGCCAACTGCTGAGCTTTCGGCGCATCCGGGAAAACTCGGTCGAGGTGTCAAAAGGCGGCAGCGGCATGCCCAAGGTCGCCATGTATGGCGGCGCCCGCCTGCCCTTTACCACCCACCTATCCATGCGTGTGCGTGCCATGCTGCAACGGCCGGAGAGCTGGGGCCGGTTGCCCGACCAGGTTCGCGACTGGCTTAGGCTGCAACGGCTGAAATCCGTGCTGCCCGATCAGGACGGGCTGCTGGTCGAGACCTTTCCCAAGGGGCACAAATTCTACACCGTGGCCTATTGCTTCGAGGGGCGTAACGCCCATCAGACATTGGGCATGTTGTTGACCCGGCGCATGGAACGTGCCGGGCTGAAACCCCTGGGCTTCGTCGCCAGCGATTATGTGATCGCCGTGTGGAGCCTGAAGCCGCCGCGCGACATCGCCGCCCTGTTCGATGAGGACATGCTGGGCGACGATCTGGAAGCCTGGATGGATGAATCCACCATGCTGCGCCGGACCTTTCGCAATGTGGCGATCATCGCCGGGCTGATCGAACGGCGCCATCCGGGACTGGAAAAAACCGGCCGGCAAATCACCTTCAGCGCCGATCTCATCTATGATGTGCTGCGCGAGCATGAGCCGAATCATGTGCTGTTGCGGGCCACACGGCAGGACGCGGCACGCGGGTTGACCGATGTGGCGCGGCTCACCGAAGTGCTGCGGCGGGCCAAGGGGCGGTTGGTGCATCGCCGGCTCAACCGGGTGTCTCCCCTGGCAGTGCCGATCATCTTGCAGATCGGCCGCGAGCATGTGATCGGGGGCGAGGCGATGGACTCGCTGTGGGGCGAGGCCGAGGCGGACGTGCTGCGCGAGGCGGTGCCGGAACTGGCCGGCGAGGATGGTGCCATCGAGGACGAGCCGGCGCAGGCCAGCCTGCTCTAGGCGCTTTTGGGATTTAGGACGGTATGCCGGATTCAGCGGCTCTACGAAGAACGATGACCGATGGGGCAGAAGAGGCAGGCCCCGAAAGCTGGGCCATCACGTTCGGCGGCGCGGAACTGCTCGCTGACCGGTCGGGCGCGCTTTGGTGGCCGTCCGAAAAAACGCTGCTGGTCGCCGATCTGCATTTGGAAAAAGGATCGGGGTATGCGGCACGCGGCCAAATGCTGCCGCCCTATGACAGTGCCAAAAGCCTTGCCCGCTTGTCGGACCTGATCGACACCCACCAGCCGGAGCGCGTCGTTTGCCTGGGTGACAGTTTTCACGATGGCGATGCGAGCCGACGCCTTCCTGATGCCTATCGCGCGACACTCCGCACGCTGATCAAAGGACGGGAGTGGCTGTGGATTCGCGGCAATCACGACCCCGAGGCGCCGGACGATCTGGGCGGCACCGCCCAGCTGGAGGCCGAGATCGGCGGGCTGGTGCTGCGCCATGAGGCCCACAGCCGGGTCAGGCCGGAGGTCAGCGGCCACTACCACCCCAAGGCCTCGGTGCGCGTGCGCTATCACCGGGTGACCGGGCGCTGTTTCGTCTTCGACGACCGAAGGCTGATCCTGCCAGCCTTTGGCGCTTATACCGGCGGGCTGTCGGTGCGCGCGCCGGAGATCAAGCGGCTGTTCGGCGCCGATGCCCAGGTGGTGGTCATCGGCGCCCGCCGGATGTTCGGCTTTCCGCTCGACCGGTTGGGGTGAGCCCTGCCACTGGAATTAGTCTATTTTTGATGGAAGTAGAAATCGACAATTTTACTCCAAATTTTCAACACCTCATCAAAATATGAAAGAGAAACAGAGTATCATTCAAAAATTTTCTTATCATTTTCATCTTTTTCTGTTATGATCTCCGACTTCTATCGCTGCTATTGCAAATGTATTCATCAATTTCTATTTCACATTCAACGGTTATTCGCAGACGATAAGAAGTTCTTGGTAGATTTCCAGATTGATCAAATTCAAAAACGTCAACCCTCTCTATTGAATCTGTTGGATTTTCTCCCTCTATTGCGCCATCTCTATTGGCTACATGAATTCTTGTTTCTGGAAATCCAACGTTATTGGCTATTGTAACATGGCATAGGTTATTTTCGTCAAAACTACATCTTGATCCAGATCCACCAGCACTTACCCAAAGATCAACCTCACTTGTTACAGTCGAAACAGGGCGTTTGATCTGCATTAGATAGATTTTTGAGCGAATATTATCTCCCACAATCCCAGCCTTCGCTTGCAATTCAGAGACTTCCGCAACTTTCTGATCTAACTGTGCTTTAAGTGCTGACAATTCTTCCACCGCCTTAGCTCTTTCATCTTCACTAACGGCAACTTGGTATCGCAAACTCCTTTCGCGAACTTCTATCTCACGCTTCGCCTGACTAAGCTCCTCTTCTTGACGAGCAAGCGTATCTAATCGATTGACTTCCTCGCGAGCCCAATTGCGAGCTTCGGCATCATCGAGTGTTGACGCAAGGTAGCGTAAGACGAAAACTCTTTCTGGGCCTTGTTGAGCTAATGTACTATTGACTACTCTAAATTCCTGCTCTTGTTTTGACTCTAGATTCCCCAATCGCACTGACTCTTTTTGCTCTTTGGCGATCTCTACATCTTGAAGTTTTGAAAAATAGTCACCAACCACTTGGGGGATGGTCAGAAATGCACTCACGAGACCAACAACTGCAGTTACCCAGGCCGGGCTTTGCCAAATAGGGACTTGAACACGAGTGTCATCATTTGACATAACGAATTCTCACCTTTCAAATTTGAGGGAGTACTTTAGAAAAATGGCCATATAAAAAATCGAACAACTCAGAGAAATTGGAGGTGAACTCTATCTCGTATCATCAATTTTTTCAACCATTAACATCGAACTATATATCGATGTTAATTTAGTTTGCATTTTCTAGTAATTTCAATTACTTATCAGCGAAAACTAAACTTAATCTATATTTCAGAGACTATGTGTACGACTTTCCGTAATATTAGCGAATGTAAAATTTTATTGTCTGACAAATTTTTATTTCACAATAATCTAGTAACACAAAGCGCCGCCCATTAGGCGAGAGTTCATTCGCGGGCCGACGCCGATGCCCAGGTCGTGGTCATCGGCGCCCGCCGGATGTTCGGCTTTCCGCTCGACCGGTTGGGGTGAGCCCTATTCGGCGGCGACCTGGGCCTGCTGGTTGATGGTCACGTCCAGCGTGACCGGCACCGGGTTGGCCAGGATATCGAGCACAGGGCAGTGAGCGTTCACCGCCGCGCGGAGCTTTTGCAGGGTCTCCTCATCGGCGCTGGAGACCAGGTGCACGGTGCCCTTGATGGATTCGTAACCGGGCCGAATGTCGGGATCGACGGCGAAGAAGCCGCGCAGATCGATGTCGCCGTCCAGCTCGACCGAGACGCTCTCCAGCGGAATGCCCAGGGCCGAGGCGAAGGCGCGGTAGGTGATCTCCTGGCAGGAACCCAGGGCGCCGAGGATCAGCTCAACCGGGTTCGGCCCGCTATCGGCACCGCCCAGCGCTTCCGGCTCGTCCACCGTGATTTCGTGATCGCGCAGCGAGACCTTGGATTGCAACCCGGATTGCAGGGCCGATTCCGACCGGAACGTCGCCTTCGCCTTGCCCGGTTCGGCCTTGAAGGTGTCTTGCGTTGCCTGGATCAGCGACTGAAGCTCAGCGCTCATGTTTGCCCCCACATGTGTGTTGAATTCCCATTAATACAATTTCAATGGGTTATTTCAGGGCAAATAAGCACGCCATTGAGTTGAATACAATGGCTGGGTCTGTCGAAATCTGTGCTAGGCGGCGTTGGAGGCCCGCTTCGCCAGCTCCTCCTCCCGCACGGCCTTGCGGTCCAGCTTGCCGATCATAGTTTTGGGCAGCTCGTCGCGGAATTCTATTTCCTTGGGCATTTCCATCGGCGAGAGCTTGTCCTTGAGGAAGTCGGTCAGCTCATCCGCCGTCAGGCTTTGGCCCTCGGCCAGCTTGACGAAGGCCTTGACGGTTTCGCCGCGGTACTCGTCCGGGATGCCGGCGACGATACATTCTGCGATGGCGGGGTGTAGATAGATCCCCTCCTCCACCATGCGGGGGTAGATGTTGTAACCGCCGGCGATGATGATGTCCTTGATGCGGTCGACGATGAAGATATAGCCGTCCTCATCGAGATAGCCGACATCGGCGGTGCGCAGGCGGCCGTCGGTCAGGACCTCGGCGGTCGCCTCGGGCTTGTTGTAGTAGCCCTGCATGATCTGCGGGCCCCGGAAGCACAGCTCGCCCTTTTCGCCCTGGGGAACCGGCTGGCTGGGGTCGTCCAGGCTGACGACGTCGACGGCGGTGCCGGGAATGGGCAAACCGATGGAGCCTTCCTTGTTCACGCCGCCGATCGGGTTGCAGGCGGTGACGGGCGCGGCCTCGGTCAGACCATAGCCTTCGACCAGCTGGCAGCCGGTGACCTTGATGAAGGCGTTGCGCACGTCCAGCGGCAGCGGGGCGCCGCCGGAGATGCAGTAATTGATCGAGTCGACGGAATAGCGCGACAGATCCTTGAAGTTGGCGACGGCCATGTAGATCGTCGGCACGGCGGGGAAGATGGTCGGTTTCTTCTTGTCGATGATCTTCAGCACCGGCTCGAGCTCGAAACGCGGCACTAGGATCATCTCCGCCCCGTAATAGAGGCAGAAATTCATGATCGCCGTCATGGCGAAGACATGGAAGAACGGCAGGACGACCAGCCCCCTCTCCTGCCCCGGTTCGCACTTGTTGAACCACAGGGCCGATTGGACGGCGTTGTTGTAGAGGTTGCTGTGGCTGAGCATGGCGCCCTTGGGAACGCCCGTTGTGCCGCCCGTGTATTGCAGGACGGCTGTTTGGTGGGGGTCGATGTCGACGGGTTTGAACAACCCTTCATCCAGCAGCAGATCGTCCAACCGCTTGTGGACGGCATCGCTGGGGATCTTGGCCACATCGGCCCGCTTGACGATGGGGAACAGCCAGTTCTTCGGGAAGGGCAGCGCCTTGGCCATGCTGGCGACGATGATGGTCTTCAACTTCGTCTTGCCGACCAGGGGAACCAGCTTGTCGTGCAGCACCTTCAGATCGAGGGTGATCATGACGTCCGTATCGGAATCATCGATCTGGTGGGCGAGCTCGCGTTCCGCATAGAGCGGGTTGAAGTTCACCACCACCGCCCCGCATTTCAGCACGGCGTGATAGGCGGCGATGTAATAGGGGCAGTTGGGAAAGAACAGCCCGACCTTGGTGCCGGGGCCGATGCCGATGGATTGCAATCCCGCCGCCAGGCGCCGGGTCATGGCGCCCATTTCGCCATAGGTGGTCTTGCGGTCCATGAAATCGGTGCAGGGGCGGTCGGCAAACCGCGCCACCGCATCGTCCAGCAGGTCGAAGACGGGGCGGTGCTGGGCCTCGAATTCCCAATTGATATCAGCGGGATAGGACTTCAGCCACGGGGCTGCACCGTCACCGGTCACGGGATTTGTTTCGGCCATTCCCACCCTCATTTTATGATCCCGCTTGCAGCGGGTCTTCGCCTGACGCCACAATGGGCTCCCGAAGTCAGCTGGTGTTATCTCACAATTCCATCAAGGTTGACACGGGACTTCGACGGGCGGCGCAACACCGAGGACACCGCTGAACGACTGCTGAAGGCGTACAGATTTGGCCGAAAACCAAGCAAAAACCACCATGGCTGCGTCCAAGTCACGCCCCCTGATCCGACGGTTGATTTCGGGCTATCTGAAGCCGCAATGGCCCCGCGTGCTGGCGGCGTTTGTCTGCATGGCGGCGGCGGCGGCGGCGACCGGCGCCATGGCCCGCATCATGGAACCGATTATCGATTCGGTCTTCGCCGACCGCGACCGGGACATGCTGATGCCCATCGCCCTGGCGGTGTTGGCCATTTTCGTGGTCAAAGGGTTCGCGAGCTACGGTCAGGCGGTGCTGATGGCCGATGTCGGCCGCAACATCATCGCCCGGCTGCAAAGCCAGATGTTCGGTACGGTCGTCCGGGCCGATCTGGCGGCCTTTCATGCCACCGCCAGCGGGCATCTCGTCTCGCGCTTTACCTTCGATGTGCAGCAGCTTTATGAGGCGGTATCCAAGGCGATCACGGGGATCGGCAAGGACACCCTGACCCTGATCGCCCTGATCGCGGTGATGGTGAGCATCGATCCGCTGCTGTCCGTGATCGCCCTGGTGATCTTTCCGGCCGCCTTGTTCCCGATCATCAAGCTGGGCCGGCATATCCGCAAGGTGACGCGCAAAACCCAGGACGAGTTCGGGCTGCTGACCTCGCGCCTGTCGCAGGTCTTCCAGGGCATCCGCCACGTGAAAGCCTATGGCGCGGAGGATCGCGAGGCCGAGCGGATGGACGCGGTCATCCATAAGGTGGCCTCGTTGTTCCGAAAATCGGCCCGCATCTCCTCGGCCTCGCACCCGATTATGGAGAGCCTGGGCGGCATCGCCATCGTCGCCGTCATTCTGTATGGCGGGAACGCGGTGATCAGCGGCGAGCGGACGACCGGGTCCTTCTTCGCGTTTATCACCGCCCTGCTACTGGCTTATGAGCCGGCGAAGAAGATCGCCCGGCTGAACAGCACGCTGCAGCAAGGCGCGGCGGCGGCCCTGCGTGTGTTCGAAACCATCGATGCCCAACCGACCATCATCGACAAGCCGAACGCGCCGGCCCTTGCCTTGGCCGACAAGGATGGTCCGGGCGGGCAGATCGAGTTCAGCGCCGTTCATTTCCACTACGATCACCAGGCACCGGCGCTGCATGGGGTGAATCTGACCGTTCCGGCCGGACATACGGTCGGGATCGTCGGACCGTCCGGCGCGGGCAAGTCGACGGTGCTGAACCTGATCCCGCGTTTTTATGACGTTTCCGCCGGATCCGTTTCGATCGATGGCCAGGATGTTCGAGAGGTCACGCTGTCCTCGGTGCGCGGCAGCATCGCCCTGGTCAGCCAAGAGGTGACGCTGTTCGACGATACGGTGGCGGAGAACATCGCCTTCGGGCGGCCCGATGCCAGCAAATCCGAAATCGAGGACGCGGCACATATCGCGGCCGCCCATGAGTTCATCGAGTCGCTGCCCGATGGTTATGACACCATGATCGGCGAACACGGCGTCCGGCTTTCGGGCGGCCAGCGCCAGCGCCTGTCGATCGCCAGGGCGATGCTGAAGAACGCGCCGATCCTGCTGCTGGACGAGGCGACCTCGGCCCTGGATACCGAATCCGAAGCCCAGGTGCAGGATGCCCTGCAACGGCTGATGGCCGGCCGGACGACCCTGGTCATCGCCCACCGCCTGTCGACCGTGCGCAACGCCGACCACATTTATGTGATGGAAGGCGGCAAAGTGACCGAGGAAGGCACCCACGAAAGGCTGGTTGCGCGCGGTGGCCGATATGCACGCCTGTGGAGCCTGCAAACCGCCGGCAGCGATGACAGTCAGGACGCCCGTGTGGTTCGTCTAGCCGGCAGCTAGTCCTTTTCAATCGAAAATACGGTGGTTTCGCGCCCTCTCCAGCAGAGGAGAGCCGCCGTGCGCGCGCTTCATGACGGCAAAGCCTCAAACACGACTTGAACAAAAGTTCAGTTGGTGCAAACTTATTTCAGTTGATGCTCATTCGAACATCGCCGTTACGGCCACCAGGGAGCGAAAATGTCGAACGCTGCGGCGTTGCGTGGTCAGTTTTGGTCCTTTGACCGGGCATGGCCGTGGTTGTTGCCCATGGTGGCAATGCTGGTCGTCTTCACGATCTATCCGCTGTTCTACAACATCTGGCTTTCGTTCCATGAGTATGCGCCGCTGAAGCGTAGCCTGGTTTTTGTCGGGTTCGAAAACTGGCAAACCCTGTTCACCGACGAGCGGCTGTGGGATTCGCTGGTCGTCACGATGGTCTATTTCATCGTCGTGCTGACCATCGAGCTGGTGCTGGGCATGGCCATCGCCCTGCTGCTGGACAGCGATGATCCCAGCATGGGCTTTCTACGCGGGGTTCTGACCCTGACGCTGGTCGTGCCGCCTGCCATCACCGGTATGATGTTCCTGCTGATCGAAGACCCCGAGTTCGGGGTGCTGACCTACGCGCTGAGCCAGCTGGGCATTCTCGATTCGACGACACCGATCCTGGCAACACCCTCCACGGCGCTGGCCGGCGTGATGCTGGCCGATGTCTGGCAATGGACGCCGTTCATGGTGCTGATCTTCGTCGCCGGCCTGCGTTCCCTGCCGCCGGAACCCTATGAGGCGGCCATGCTGGATGGGGCCTCGGCGATCCAGATCTTCCGGCGCATCACCCTGCCGCTGATGAGCAAGGTGATCGCGGTGGCCATCCTGATCCGTGGCATCGATATCTTTCGGATGTTCGACTACGTGTTCGTCATGACGTCGGGCGGTCCGGGAACCGCGACCTACACCCTGTCGCTCTATGCCTGGGAGCAGACCTTCAGCTTCATCAAATGGGGGTACGGGGCGACCATCAGCCTGCTGGCGCTGGTGATCATCCTGATCATCGCCAACCTGTTCATCTATCTCGCAAAGGTCAGGTGGTGATGGTTCAGTCCAATTCACAACGCATGCTGCGGCTGATCCTGGCCTGGGTCATCGTCGCGCTGTTCTTCTTCCCGCTCTATTACTGGTTCACCGTCGCCTTCAAGGAAGCCAAGGAGATCTTCGACATTCCGCCGCGGGTGTTCAGCTTCACACCCACGATGAAGAATTTCGAAGAAGTCTTTGGAATTTCATTAGGTTTTGGGTTTGGCGAACAACGAGAAGTTCTGCCCGGCGGCGGCAATTGGTACATGACGCCGCGGCTGGTGGATTCCATCGTCGTCGCCGTCGGCTCGACCGCCCTGGCCATTCTGATCTCCACCCTGGCGGCCTATGCCCTCAGCCGGATGGATTTTCGCGGCCGGCATCATTTCGTCGGCTGGGTGCTATCCACCCGCATGATGCCGCCGGTCGCCGTCGCCATTCCGATGTTCTTCATGTTCCGCGACATCGGCCTGATGGACACGCATATGGGCATCATCATTATCCACGCCTTGATGAACCTGCCGCTGGCCGTGCTGCTGCTGAAAAGCTTCTTCGACGACATCCCGCGTGAGATCGACGAAAGCGCCATCATCGACGGGGCCTCGCGCTGGCGCATCTTCCGCAAGGTGGTGCTGCCGATGGCCAAGGGAGGCATCGCCGCCACGGCGGTGCTGTGCTTCATCTTTTCCTGGACGGAGTTCCTGTTCGTCCTGACCCTGACCCAGACGGGCTTGAAGACAGTGCCCGTCGTCTCCTCGACCTTCGTGACATCAACCGGTACGGCCTGGGGCAACATGGCGGCGCTTGGCGCTGCGGCCATGGTGCCGGCCTTCATCTTCATCCTGCTCGTCCAGAAACAACTGGTGCGCGGGCTGACGCTCGGATCGCTCAAACAATGAGCGGCCCAACAATTCCGCCAACGGCGATCGCCGCCAACCAAAATGGGAGGACCCCCTAAATGCGTGATCAAACCCGTAAAGAATATCTCGCCAGCCTGACGGACAAATATGTCCGCCGGCAGATCGGCCGTCGGGATTTCTTGCGCAATGCCAGCATGCTGGGCCTGGGTGCCGGTGCGCTGGGCAGCGGTATCACCCGCCCCTTCTTTGGCATGAGCCAGGCCCATGCCCAGGCCGCCGGTCTTGAGCCTTCCAAGGAGGTTCTGGACTGGGTTGCCGAAGTGTCCAAGCCGTTCGCCGGCACGACCCTGAAGCTGGCGACCGAATCCACGCCGCCCTCGAACGCCATCAACAGCCAGCTGAAGCAGTATTTTGAGCAGGCTTCGGGCATGACGGTGGAAATCGAGGTTCTGCCGCTGGAGCAGGTGCTGCAGAAGATGACCCTCGACATCGCCTCGCAGCTGGGCACCTACGATCTGTACTACATCGACCAAAGCTGGGCCGCCTCGGTCTCGCGCGATGTATTCGATCCGCGCGAGCAGCTGGCCGAAAAGCCCGATCTGGCCATGCCGGATTACAACATCGACGATTTCCTGCCGGCCCTGGTCGACGGTATCGCCAAGTACGAAGATCGCTGGGTGGGCGTGCCCTACGATATTCCGATCTTCATCATGCAGTATCGGAAGGACATCTTCGACGAAATGGGCTTCTCGGCCCCGACGACGCTCGAGGAATATTACGAACAGGCCAAGGCCATCACGGACGAAAAAGGTCCGGACATGTACGGCGCCACCGGCCAGATGAAGTCCGGCCACTATTCGCTTGAGTGCGATTGGACGGCCTGGCTGTGGGGTCATGGCGGCTCGATCTTCAATTCCGACGGCAAGTTCTCCGGCAATGACGATATGGGCCTGGAAGCCATGGAATACTGGCGCCGCCTGTATGAAACCATGCCTCCGGGCGTGACCGGCTGGACCTGGGACGGCCAGGGCCAATCGGTGGCCCAGGGCGTTGCCGCTTCGATGATGTCTTGGGGCGAGTTCTTCCCCTATTTCGACGATCCCGAAGCGACCAAGGTTTCCGGCCTGATGGAAGCGGCCCGTTGCCCGGCGCCCAAGCACGCGCTGCGCACGGTCGACCAGACCGGCTTCGGTGAAATCCCCGGCGTCGGCCACCAGGGCGGATCGAGCCTGGCGGTTTCGACCAATTCCAAGCATCCGGACGCGGCCTGGATCTTCATGCAGTGGGCCACCTGCTATGACACCCAGGTGCTGATCACCGCGCTGGGCGGCGGCACGGGCCCGACCCGCGAGAGCGTCTATGACGACGAGCGGATCATTGCCAACCAGCGCGTCGGCGCCGGCACCACTCGCCATCTGGATGTGGTGCGCGACACCATTGCGCTGGATATGGGTTCCGAACCCGATCTGCCGGAATGGGCCGAACTGTCGAACGACACGATCCCCGTGCGGCTCGGCAAATACTTTGCCAACGAGTACGGCTCGGCCAAGGAAGCCATGGACGACATCGCCCAGGCGGTGGACGAAATCGTCTCCGGCTAAGGATCCGAGTTGGTATAGAGTGGAGGCGGCGGTCAAACGCCGCCTCCATTTTTCTGTTTTCGCCAAGACCGAACAACAAGACGAAAAACGAGCAACGCATGGCGACGGTTGGTTATCGGGATATCGGCAAGAGTTTCGGAGCGGTCGAGGTTCTGAAGGACCTGAACCTGACCGTTGAAGATGGGGAATTCGCCGTCTTGCTGGGCGCGTCCGGCTGCGGGAAAACCACGCTGTTGCGCATGACCGCCGGCCTGGAAACGGTGACCAGCGGTGAGCTTTCGATCGACGGTCAGGTGGTCAACAATGTCCACCCGCGCGACCGCGACATCGCCATGGTGTTTCAGAACTACGCGCTCTATCCGACCATGAAGGTGTATGACAACATCGCCTTCAGCCTGGAGGTCGCCAAGCTGCCGACCAGCGAAATCAAGGCCAAGGTCGAAGAGGCTGCCAGCATCCTAGGCCTGACGGACTATCTGCAGCGCTATCCCAAAGAATTGTCCGGCGGCCAGCGCCAGCGTGTGGCCATGGGCCGGGCCCTGGTGCGCAATGCCAAAGTGTTCCTGTTCGATGAACCGCTGTCGAACCTGGATGCCAAGCTGCGCTCGCACATGCGGGTCGAAATCCGCCAACTGCACGACCGGCTGAAGGCGACGACCATCTATGTCACCCACGATCAGATCGAGGCCATGACCATGGCCGATAAAATCGTGCTGATGCAGGACGGCAAGATTGTCCAGGTCGGCACGCCGGACGATCTGTATGACAAACCGAATTCCATCTTTGTCGCCGACTTCATCGGCTCACCCTCGATGAACTTCATCGACGGCGTGGTAGCAAGTGACGAGGGTGGCGCCTTCTTCTCGGCCGACCACGTGGCCGTCCGGCTACCAGGCTCCTTCAACGGGCTTGAGTCTGGGCGCAAGGTAACCTGCGGCATCCGCCCCTCCGACGTCATGCTCGCCGAGGGCGGAACCATCGAGGGCAGGCTGCAACTGGCCGAAAAAACCGGGGCCGATGTGCAGCTGCACACCTCGATCCAGGGCCACGACTTTATCGCCATCGCCCCGCGCGATGCGCCGGTGAGGGCGGGCGAGACGGTCAGCTTCAACGTCCCGCCGGAAAAGGTGCATCTGTTCGATGCGGGGACCGAGCAGCGGCTGGGCAACTAGAGGCCTCCAGCCGCACTGACAGTTCTCGCTCTCAACTATTCACCCGTGTAGCGAGGCACTCGACGTTCGATCCAGGCATCGAGTCCTTCCCGGATGTCCTTGGTTGGCACCATGCGGGCGAATTGCTCGCTTTCGATCTGCAAACCTTCCGAGATTGACGCGTTTATCCCACGTGTGACGGCGGAGATGATCCGGGCGGCCGCAATCGGCGAGTGACGCAGGATCCGATCGGCCAGCGCTATTGCCTTCGGCAACAATTCGTCATGGGCCACGATCTTGTTGACCAACCCAAGCTCATAGGCCCGGTCGGGACCGAACGTATCTCCGGTCAACAGCAATTCGAGCGCCCGCTTGCGGCCGGCCAGGCGCGGCAGGCGTTGGGTGCCGCCAAATGTCGGCGGCATACCGATATTGATCTCAGGCTTGGCAAAGGTTGCTCGGTCGGATGCAACGGCCAGATGCGCGGCTTCGGTAATCTCGCATCCGCCCCCGTACGCGAGACCGTTGACCGCCACGATGATCGGCTTGGGAAAGGCCTCGATGCGGCTGGTCATCGTCTGACCGCGCCGCACGAATTGCTTCACCGCAACGTCCCCACCCTGCGCCACGCTTTGCGAAAACTCGTGAATGTCGCCGCCTGCGGAAAATGCCCTTTCCCCAGCGCCCGTCAAAATGACAGCGCCGATTTCACGGTTGTCTTCTATCTCACCTAACAGCGAGAGGAGGCGGTCGTTGGTTTCGTAATTCAAGGCGTTGAGCTTTTCAGGGCGGTTGAGCGTCAATAACGCCACTCGGTCCCTGAGTTCGAAAATGACTGTCTGGTCCATGGCCTCTTCCTCTTGCCAATAGCGTTTGACCAGAGGCTAAAAATCAGCAAATCTTGTGTAAACTCACTGGTTGGTATACATGCCTCGAAATCCAGAAAAATCAACGCGTAACCGCATTTTGGATGCGGCAAACCGGCTGTTTTATGATGAGGGAATTCGGGCCATCAGTGTTGATGCGATCGCCGAAAAGGCCGGCATCACGAAGAAGACGCTCTACTACCATTTCAGCAGCAAAGATCTGTTGGTCGCCGAGTATCTGGAATCGCGCGATCAGCCAAACCTCGCGACATTTTCGCGGTGGTTCGATGAGGCAGAAGGTGGCGCGCCCGAAAAGACGGCAGCCATTTTTCTACATCTCGCCAAGAGCGCCAGGCATCCGAAGTGGAAGGGATGTGGGTTCATCCGTACGGCGGCGGAATTGGCGAACATGCCGGGACACCCCGCCGTTGTCGTCGGGGCGAGGCACAAGAAGAAATTCGAAGAATGGCTATCGACTGAGTATCGAGAGGCAGGAATAGCGGACCCGGAAAAACTGGCCCGTGGCGTGGTCCTGCTGATGGAGGGCGCCTTTTCGACAATGCTGATCCACCGCGACCCTAGCTATGCCGAGGCAGCGGCAGAAACTGTTCAAGCTATCGTGAGTACGCACGGTTCGTCCTAGCGGACAGCAAAGAAGTCACGCAGTCGCCGAGATTTGGCCACTAACCGGGTCGGCTTTCAACCATTTCCCATCAGATGTTGTCCGATTGCTAGGCAACGCCGGTGCTCACCAAATTTGCCACTAGCGACCGACAAATCGGTAAGTACTGATTATTCGCGGAGATTGAATATTGCGGCTTGCAAAGTGGGCAGTCTGGGCGTCCGGCATGCTGGTTTTAGCCGGGTATCCCATGGTCAGCTTCCTCTATTGGCCCGCAGTGTTGAGGGCTGGCGTGCTTCCCACGAAGGGCGATTCCATCGCAATTCCGATGTTTGGCAGCATCTTTTTCGCCATCATCTGCTCCCCTATCGTCCTTGGCCTCACCTGGTTCTGCCTGCGGCGCTACAGCGTGGACACAACGATTTTTGCCTGGCGCAGGGACAGGCCAATCAGGTCTTGGCTCAGCACTGCCCTGTTCGGCGGATTGGCGGCCTTGCTCGTCGCTCATGAAATGGTCAGCTTGTGGCTCGACTACCCTTGGTACGAGCGACTCTGGACGCCATATGAGCTCGTGACTATTGCGTGGTTATTAGGGCTGCGCGCCGCTGTCATCGAGCAGAAACCCTTAGGTGGCTAGAGCATTTCCCAACCGAGCAATAGCCTCGTCCAACACACCGTCCTGCTTGGCAAAACACAGGCGGATGACGTTGGTGACCGGCTGTTCGATGCAGAATGCGCTAATCGGAATGGCAGCGACGCCTGCTTTTTCCGTCAGATGTTGGCAGGTCTGAACATCCCGCGCATCGGATCCGCTAACTTTTGCCAACTCTGGCGATCCGTCCAGATCGACGTTCAGGAAGTAGGTCGCCTCGCAGGGCAGCAATGCGAACCCTAAGCGTTCCAATCCGGCTGCCAGCCTGTCTCGCCGACGTTGCATATCCGCCGATAGGTCGTGGAAGAAACCGTCATCCTTGTTCAGGCCAAATGCCACCGCCGCCTGCAAGTTGGGCGCCGTGGTGAAAACCAGGAATTGGTGCGCTTTGGCAATCGGTTGCAGCAGATCCTCGTGCGCGGTGATGTAGCCAACCTTCCAGCCGGTTAGAGAGAAGGTCTTGCCGGCGGAGGCGATGCGGATGCAGCGGTCTTCCATGCCCGGCAGGGTCATCAGCGGGATAGGGCTGCGGCCGTCGAAACAGATATGTTCGTAGACCTCGTCGCAAATTGCCAGGGCGTCATGGCGTTGGCAGAACTCGGCCACCAGGGCCAGCTCGGTTTCGTCGAACAGACGCGCGGTCGGGTTGTGCGGGTTGTTGAGCAGGATGAGCTTGGTCTTGTCCGAGAATGCCGCTTCGAGATCGGCACGCTCAATGCGCCAGTGGGGCGGTTTCAGGCAGACCGGGCGAATGGTGGCGCCGGCCCGGCGCGCCATGGGGGCGTATGCATCGTAGAGCGGCTGGATCAGCACCACCTCGTCGCCCGGTTCGATCAGGCCTAGCAGGCTGGCGGCCAGCGCCTCGGTCGCCCCGGTGGTGACCATGGTGTTGCGCTTCCAGTCGGCCTTGATGCCATAGAATCGCTCATCATGGGTGGCCACGGCCTGGCGTAGCTCGGGCAGGCCCAGCATCGGGGGGTATTGGTTCCAGCCCTCGATAGCCTGTTTGGCCGCCATTTCACGGATGTCGTCCGGGCCGGGATCGTCGGGAAACCCCTGGCCCAGATTGACCGCCTGATGCTTTGCGGCCAGGCGGGACATTGTTTCGAACACCGTCGTCCCCTGCCCTGCCAGAATGGAATTTGCGGCCACCATGCGCGTGTTCACCCGAATTCTCTGTTCAGACCCGATGAAAAGATGATATCGCGCGACCGAGCTTTGCGAAACGATGCTGACCGGTTAGCCAAATTTCATGAGTTTGCCACGCAAACCCCGCGCCGTCGTGTTCGACATGGACGGCCTGATCTTCGATACGGAAGTGCTGTATCTGGAATCGATCATCGACGCCACGCGGCAAGCGGGCCGCGACCTGCCCAAGCCCATCTATATGAGCACCATCGGGCTGACCGGCGAAGGCGCGCGCACCGTGCTGTTGGATCATTTCGGCCAGGATTTCGACATCGACGCCCTGTGGGAGACCAGCGAGCGCCGGTTCAAGGAGCTGACGGGAACCAAGAAATATCTCAAGGCAGGCGTTACCGAGCTGCTGGACCATCTGGATAAGGCGGAGTTGCCCCGTGCGATTGCCACCTCGTCCCGCCACGATGCCGTTCAGCATCATTTGAGCTCGCATGACTTGATGGACCGGTTCGCCACCATCGTGGCCAGAGGCGATTACCCGCGCGGAAAACCGAACCCGGATCCGTTCCTGACGGCGGCCGAACGGCTGGGGGTGGCGCCGGAAGACTGCGTGGCGCTGGAGGATTCCCACAACGGCGTCCGCGCGGCTTCAAGCGCCGGGATGATGACGGTCATGGTGCCGGACCTGCTGGAACCGACCGAGGAAATGCACGATCTGTGCGTGCGGATCGCCGAGGATCTGCACGAGGTGCTGGGGGTCCTGCGCTCGTTCAGCTAAAGCGCGGCTTTGAATGCCAGCGCAGAGCCGTATCGACAATCGTTTCCAGATCCGAACGGACCGGCTTCCAGCCAAGCTCGTTCATCGCCAGCGACGGATTTGCGACCAGGACCGGCGGGTCGCCGGCGCGGCGGTCTGCCTCCTCATGGGGGACTTCCGATTTGGCGACGCTTCCGGCGATCGACAGCACCTCGCGCACCGAATAGCCCTGCCCCGTTCCGAGATTGGCCCGCAGGCTGGTGCCCCCGTCCAACAACCGCTTGAGCGCGGCAACATGGGCCTCCGCCAGATCTGCCACATGGATGAAATCACGGATCGCGGTGCCATCGCGCGTGTCGTAATCGCTCCCGAACACTTTCATCGGCGGCCTGTTGCCCAGCGTAGCCTGGATGACCAGCGGGATCAGGTGGGTTTCCGGATCGTGCGCCTCGCCGATCTTGCCGTCCGGGTCGGCCCCGGCGGCGTTGAAATAGCGCAAGGCGGCATAGCGGAGCTTGCCGGCCTGGTCGTGCCAGTGCAGGGCGCGTTCGACAGCCAGTTTGGTCTCGCCATAAGGGTTGATCGGGATCTGCGGGTGCGACTCATCGATTAAGTCACTCTGCGGCACGCCATAGGTCGCGGCGGTGGAGGAGAAGACGATCTTGTTGACGCCCGCCTGCTCCATGGCGTTCAGCAGGTTGATCGAGTTGGCGACGTTGTTGGCGTAGTACTTGCCAGGATCGGTGACGGATTCGCCGACCTCGATCGAGGCGGCGAACTGCATGACGGCATCGACCTGCTCGCGCTTGAGGATCTCCGCGACGGCTTCCTTGTCGCCCAAGTCGGCCTGGATCAGCGGGCCCCACTGGACGGCTTCGCTGTGGCCGGAAGACAGGTTGTCTAGGACGACAGGCTGGAAGCCGGCTTCGGCCAATGCCTTGCAGGCGTGGCTGCCGATATAGCCTGCCCCACCGGCGACTAGGATTTTGCTCGTCATCGCTGACCCAATTGTCTGATTGAGAAGTTGGCGCGACCCTACGCCTAGCAGTCTAAGAATTCGCTATCAGCTAGCGGACGGCGCCAGACTTGCCAAGATGCAAAAAAGGCGGGACCGATGGCCCCGCCCTTTCTGTACGCGTTGCACCAAGTCTAAAGCTTCGACTGGGCCGCTTCCCAAGCCGCGTGAGTCCAGGCCGCTTCGCCCGGGTCTTCGGTGATGACGGGATCGCTCTCACCGCCCAGCAGCACGTCGATCGTGCGCTGGAAGGCGGCCGGCTCCAGATAGCCCAGGCCCTTTTCCGAACCGGGGATCAGGGTGGCGATGTTTTCCATCTGCCGCTGCTGGATTTCCTGGGTGGCCGCGCCGGAGGCATCGGCCTCGACGACGAAGCCAGCAGCTTCGGCCGGGTTGTCGACGGCATACTGCCAGCCCTTGATGGAGGCGGCGATGAAGCGGGACAGCTTGTCCATATACTCGGCGTCATCGAGGTTTTCCTCGAGCGCGTAGAGGCCGTCCTCCAGCGTCGCAACGCCCTGATCTTCATAGAAGAAGGTCACTAGGTCCGCCTCAGCGATGCCGGCATCCACGACCTGCCAGTATTCGTTGTAGATCATGGTCGAGATGCAGTCGGCCTGGCCGTCAAGGATCGGATCGACGTTGAAGCCCTGGCGCAGCACGGTAACCTCGGCGTCGGCGCCGCTCCAGCTCAGCCCCAGCTTGTCCATCCAGGACAGGAAGGGATATTCGTTGCCGCCGAACCAGACACCCAGCGTTTTGCCGCCGAAGTCGTCCGGTCCGCTAATGCCGCTATCGGTGGTGCAGGTCAGCATCATGCCAGAGCGGTTGAAGAACTGGGCGACGTTCACCAGCGGCACGCCGCGCTCGCGGGCGGCCATGGCCGAAGGCAACCAGTCGACGACCACATCGGCCCCGCCGGCGGCGATGACCTGCGGCGGCACGATGTCCGGCCCGCCGGGCTTGATGGTGACATCGAGATCCATCTCGTCATAAAAGCCCATCGCTTCGGCCGCGAAGTAACCGGCGAACTGGGCCTGGGTCACCCATTTGAGCTGGATGGTGAAGGGATCAGCCGCTTGCGCCGTACCGGCGACAAGGGCGAAGGCCGTGGTGGCCAATAGGGCTGTTTTTTTGATCATTGTCGTTGCCTCACTCCTGTTTGCTTGAGACCATTCTAACCACCGCGATAGGACGGGTGCCAGAAAGTTGCCGCCCGCTCCAAAAGCGCGAGCAGTCCATAGGACGCCGATCCGGCCACCGCCGCGATGGCGATGGTTGCCCAGACAATGTCGACATTGAACCGCGCAACCTCTGTCGAGATGCGAAAGCCCATGCCCACGACCGGCGTTCCGAAAAATTCTGCGACGATCGCGCCGATCAGGGCGAGCGTCGAGTTCAGTTTCAATGCATTGAAAACGAAGGGTAAAGCGGCAGGAAGCCGAAGCTTGACTAGGGTTTGCCAATACCCTGAGGCATAGGACCGCATGAGATCGCGTTCGATCTGTCCCGTCGCGGCCAGCCCCGCCAGCGTGTTCACCAGCATCGGGAAAAAGGTCATCACGACCACAACGGCGACCTTGGACTGCCAATCAAAGCCGAACCACATGACCATGATTGGCGCGATGCCGACGATGGGCATGGCGCTGATCATGCTGCCCAGCGGCAATAGGCCCCGCTGCAGGAAAGGAGAGCGGTCGATGGCCACGGCCACGAGAAAACCCGTCGCGCCGCCCATGGCCCAACCGACCACGACCGAGCGGACGAAGGTCTGCTGAAAATCGAGCCAGAGGTCGTAATTGTTGGCCAGCAGCGCCTGCCAGATGGCGCTGGGCGCCGGCAACAAGATTTTCGGCACGGCGAAGCCGAGAACCAGGACCTCCCACAGAACCAGCAGCAGCACACCGAACAGCAAGGGGACGACGATGCCGGCCATCCGGTCGTCCCGCCGCGCCAGGGCGGCCATGCACTTCCAGAACAGCCAGGTACCGAGCGCAATGACGATGAGGACAATGGGCCAAAAGCCGCCAAAAACCATACCGGCCCAAACCGCCAGCAATAGACCGAGGCCGATCGCAGCAGCCGCAGCACCGGGAACGAGACCGCCGGCCAAACTCACCGCGCGCCGCCCCTGCTGGCCAGGACCATCCGTTCGGCAATCGAAACCCCGGCGATACAGGCCATAGCCAGCACGCCGGCCATGACGAGGGCGGACCAAAGCTGGATCATCTGGCCATAGTAAGAACCAGTCAGCAGCCGGGCGCCTATCCCCGCCTCAGCCCCCGTCGGCAGCTCGCCAACGATGGCGCCGACCAGGGCCAGCGCGATGGCAACCTTCAGGCTGGGGAACAGGAAGGCCATGGAGGACGGCCAGCGCAGCTTGCTGAAAACCTGCTGCCGGTCGGCGCTGTAGGTGCGCATCAGATCGAGCTGGATCGGGTCGGGCGATCGGAAGCCTTTCACCATGCCGATGGTGACCGGAAAGAAGCTGAGATAGGCGGAGATGACGGCCTTGGGGAACAAGCCCGTCAAACCGAGATTACCCAGCGTCACGACGATCATGGGCGCGATGGCCAGGATTGGGATCGTTTGCGAGGCGATGACCCAGGGCATCAAGGATTTGTCCAACGTGCGGACATGGACGATGCCGATGGCCAAAGCGATGCCAAGCAGCGTGCCGGCGATGAAACCGACCAGGCTGGAACTGAGGGTGACCCAGGAATGATAAAGCAGACTGCGCTTGCTGGTAGGCGCGGTCAGGACCGTGCTTTTCCAAACATCGCGCCCGATTTGTCCGGGTGTCGGCAACAGCGGGCGTTCGAGAGTCCAGGTCTCGCTGACGAACTGGCTGACGGTCGGGTTTTCAACCTTGGCCCGATTGAATTGGCGTTCAGCGCGTTCGGTATTCATCCAGATTGCGGCCAGATACCAGAATACCACCAGAACCAGCAGAATGACGAGAATGGGCAGGGTTCGGCCTGCGGCCAGACGGCTGATCAAGCCTGCCCCGGACAGACCGACTGGCGCAGCCGAAACCGCCCCGGCCGTGCTAGTCATAGGAATGCCCCTCGCGCAGGGCCTCCCTAACCCGGTGGGCGATTTGCAGGAACTCCGGGCTTTCGCGCACATCCAGGTTGCGGTCGGTCGGCAGGTTGCTATCGATGACCTCGACTATCCGCCCCGGCCTTGGCGACATCACCACGATCTTGGACGATAGGAAGACCGCTTCCGGAATCGAGTGGGTGACGAAGACGACGGTCAGCTTCGTCTGGCGCCAGAGATCGAGCAGGTGGACATTCAGATTGTCGCGGGTGATTTCGTCCAGCGCCCCGAACGGTTCGTCCATCAGCAATAATTCGGGTTCGAAGGCCAACGCCCGCGCGATGGAAACGCGCTGCTGCATACCGCCCGACAGCTGCCAGGGGAACTTGCGCTCGAAATTCTCCAGCCCGACGGTTTTGAGCGCTTTGCTAGCCCGGTCGCGCCGTTCGGCACCAGGGCGTTTCATGATTTCCAGCGGCAGCTCAACATTGCGGATGACCGTCCGCCAGGCATACAGCGCGGGCGCCTGGAACACATAACCATAGGCACGATCCAGGCGGGCCTGTTCCGGGCTGGTCCCGTTGATGCTGATCGTCCCGCCGGTCGGTTGCTCTAGATCGGCGATCACGCGGAGCAAGGTCGTTTTGCCGCACCCCGATGGCCCGATCAGCGAGACGAACTCGCCCTGCTGGATCGTCAGGTCGATATCCTTCAGCGCGATGACGGGGGCATCGGCCGTTTCGAAGACCAAACCCAGCTTTTCAGCAACAATCACCGAGTCGGGCGCAGCAGAATCCGTACTCGCCGCCATTACGGGTGTCTGGCTATCGGGCGCCACAGAAGCCTAGCCTGCGTTGGCCCTGGTAAGCATGGCGTGCAGCAGCACATTGGCGCCTGCGGCACAGTCATCGAACGTGGCATTTTCAATTTCATTATGGCTGATGCCGTTCTCGCACGGGATGAAGACCATCGATGTCGGGGCCTTGCGCGCAACGTAGCAGGCATCGTGCCCCGCGCCCGAGACCATATCACGATGGGCGTAACCCAGCCGCTCGGTCGCTGCCCGCACGGCCGAAACACAGTCGCCATCGAACTTCACCGGCGGAAAATGCCAGATTTGTTCGATGGTTATCTCGACATTGCCGGCCTCGGCGATCTCATCCGCCCGGGCCCGCCAGGCCTTGTCCATGTCCGCCATGACCGAATCATCGGGGTGGCGAAATTCCATAGAGATCGAAACTTCGCCCGGAATGACGTTGCGCGACGGCTCGCGGATATCGAGCACGCCGGTGGTCGACACCGCGTGCGGCGCGTTGGCCAGCGCAATCTCGTTGGCGGCCACGATCAGGTGGGAGGTCGCCACCAGCGCATCCTTGCGCAGCGGCATCGGCGTGGTACCCGCATGGCTCTCACGGCCGGTGATGGTCGCGTTGTACCAGAGCATGCCCTGGCCATCGGTGACGACGCCGATGGTCTTCTCCTCAGCTTCCAGGATTGGGCCTTGTTCGATGTGCAGCTCGAAAAAGGCACCGAACTCCCGGGCACCGACCGGCTCGTCACCGCGATAGCCGATGCGTTCCAGCTCGTCCCCGAATTTCAGGCCGTCGGCGTCCGTGCGCTCGTACGCCCAGTCCTGTTCGAAGGCGCCCGCGTAGACACCCGAGCTGATCATGGCCGGCGCAAAGCGGGACCCTTCCTCATTGGTCCAGTTGACCACCATGATCGGAGCGTCGGTATCATAGCCCGCATCATTCAGCGTGCGGATGACTTCCAAGCCAGACAGGACGCCCAAAACGCCGTCATACTTGCCGCCCGTCGGCTGGGTATCGAGGTGCGACCCACACGCGATCGGCGGCAGGGAGTTATCCTTGCCCGGCCGGATCGCGTACTGGTTGCCCATCTGGTCGACATGAACGGTGCAGCCAGCCTCCTCGCAAGCATTGGCGAACCAATCGCGCACCTGCTTGTCCAGATCTGTCAGGGTCAGACGTTTGATGCCGCCCTTGGGCGTGCGACCGAATTCGGCCGTTTCCATCAGCGTGTCCCACAACCGCTGGGAGTCGATGGTCAGGTTTTCCAGTCTTGCGTCCATGTCGAACTCTATTCGGCGGCCTCGCGGCGCATGGGGTTGTTGGGATGGTCGGGCCAGGACAGGAAGGGCTTGCCTGTTTCGACCGGTACCATGGTGATGCAGTCATCGACGGGGCAGACATGCATGCACAAATTGCAGCCCACACATTCTTCGTCGATCACCTCATAGAGGCGTTTGCCATCACCATCGCGCAGAGCGGCAATCGATTGGTGAGAGGTGTCCTCGCAGACCACATGGCACTTGCCGCACTGGATGCAGGCATCCTGGTCGATATGAGCAATTGTCTTGTAGTTGAGATCAAGATCTTCCCAATTGACGAAGTTCGGCACGGCTGCCCGGTGGAAATCGTCGGTCTTGGCATAGCCCTTGGTCTTCATCCAATTGCCCAGCCCGGACGCCATATCCTCAACGATCTTGAAACCGTGGGTCATGGCTGCCGTACAGACCTGGACGTTGCCGGCACCCATGGAAATGAACTCGGCCGCTTCGCGCCAGGTCGAGATACCGCCGATCCCGGAGATGGCCATGCCGGCGCATTCCGGATCGCGGGCGATCTCGCCGACCATGCGCAACGCGATGGGTTTGACCGCAGGCCCGCAATAGCCCCCGTGGGTCCCTTTGCCGCCGACCGTCGGTTCCGGCGCCATCAGATCGAGGTCGACGTTGGTGATCGACTGGATGGTGTTGATCAGCGAGACGGCATCCGCGCCACCCTTCTTGGCCGCTCGGGCCGGACCCAGAATGTTGGTGATGTTGGGCGTCAGCTTGACGATGCAGGGCATACGCGTGTTGGCTTTTACCCAGCGGGTGACCATCTCGACATATTCCGGAACCTGACCGACCGCCGAGCCCATGCCGCGTTCGGACATACCGTGCGGGCACCCAAAATTCAGCTCGACCCCGTCGGCCTCGGTTTCCTCAACGCGCCTCAGGATCTTTTTCCAGGGCTCCTCCTCACACGGCACCATGAGAGAAACGATGATCGCCCGGTCCGGCCAGTCGCGCTTGACCTCTTTGATCTCGCGAAGATTCACATCCAGCGGCCGGTCGGTGATCAGCTCGATATTGTTGAAGCCGGCGACACGGGTGCCGTTGTACTGAACCGCGCCATAGCGGGAGGAGACATTCACGATGGGCGGATCCTCGCCCAGCGTCTTCCAAACGACGCCGCCCCAACCGGCGCGCAAGGCCCGCTCGACATTGATCTTCTTGTCCGTCGGCGGCGCGGAGGCCAGCCAGAACGGGTTTGGCGATTTTACGCCGGCGAAATCGTTGGTCAGATCGGCCATGGGTCTTCTCCCCTCGATCAATCAAGCAGTGCGCAGCAGGCGGTCGATGGCGTGGGCGGCTTGTTTGCCGTCCTCGACCGCGCTGACGGTCAGATCGATACCAGCGACGCAATCGCCCCCGGCAAAGACATCAGGCAGCGTGGTCTGTCGGTCGTCGTTGACCGCGATACGCCCGCCGTCCATTTGCAAAAGCTCCACACCCTCGCCCAGCGCATCCGGGACGAATTTCTGGCCGATGGCCTTGAAGACCTGGTCGGCAAGCAGGCTGAATCGATCGCCCGTCCCGGTCAGGCGGCCGTTGGCGTCAAGCTGGGTGTATTCGAAGATGACTTCCTTGACCGAGTGGGCGGCGCCGTTGGACCAGCCCGCCAAACCGACCGGTTGTGCCCAATGTTTGATCTTCACGCCGTTTGTCTGGGCCCATTCCTGTTCCTTGTCCGTCGCCGACATCTCAGCCGCACCGCGGCGATAGACGAGCGTGACATCCTCAGCGCCCAGGCGTTTTGACTGGGTGGCGACGTCGATCGCCGTATTGCCGCCGCCGATGACGACAACTTTCCGTCCCACCGTCACCGAGCCGAGATCCGGAGCCTGGCGGATATCGGCGATGAAATCGACAGCGTTATGCACGCCATCCAGATCCTCGCCATCGAGCCCGAGAGCCGAAACGGCATTGTGACCCAGGCCTAAGAACACGGCGTCAAAGTCCGACCGAAGGGAAGAGAGGCTGATGTCCTTGCCGAGCGCCTGCCCGGTCTTCAGTTCGATGCCGCCGATGGACAGGATGAATTGCAGCTCCTTCTGGGCGAAATCATCGACCATCTTGTAGGCGGCGATGCCGTACTCGTTCAGGCCACCGCCCTTGGTACGTGCTTCGAAGACGACGACGTCATGGCCCAGCATGGCCAAACGGTGGGCGCAGGAAAGGCCGGCTGGTCCGGCGCCGACGACCGCGACTTTCCTGCCCGATGAAGGGGCACGCTCGTAGAGGCGGGCTCCATCTTCGAACAGGGCATCGGTGGCAAACCGCTGCAACGCCCCGATGGTAACCGGCTTGTCTTCTTGGGTGTTGCGAACGCACGCTTCTTCGCAGAGTTCCTCAACCGGACAAACGCGGGAACAGGTGCCGCCCATGATGTTCGAATCGAGGATCGTCTTTGCCGCCCCGATGACATTCTCGGTGGCAATCGACCGGATGAAGGAAGGGATATCGATTTCGGTCGGGCAAGCCTCGATACAGGGCGCGTCGAAGCAGAAGTAACAGCGCGAAGCCTCGATTGCCGCGTTCTTGCGATTCAGTGGCGGGTGAGCATCTTCGAAATTCTCACCCAAGGCCTCGCTGTCCAGCCAACCATCTCGGACTTCCGGCCCGCTCGGCTGCGCAACCAAGGACGGTTGTATGCCCGAGTCTGTCATCGAACTGCTCCTCACCCGTCAGTCGGCCGATTGCATCGGCCTTGCCTGTTTGCCCCTGCAAGTTTTGTTGCTTGCAAGTCCCGTGCACGCTAGGGAGCGAACGCGGCATTTCGTTGCCCGACAGTTGCGCCAGGCGAAATTTTGTGAAAGCTAAGCGCAGTTTGACCAAATGGTCAAAGTTTTTGCGGACCTAGGTGTTCTGAACCAGGGAGGGTGAAATTCCCCGCGACGGGCGAGAGGCCATCAGGGCGACGATCCTGGATGCCGCAGCGGAATGCTTCGCCGAGGCGGGACGGGCCGGTGCGCGTATGCAAGATATCGCCGATCGCGCAGGCATCCCCAAGCCCAACCTGCATTATTACTTCGGCACCAAGAACGCGCTCTATGAGGCGGTGTTGGAGCAAATCCTCGAGCGCTGGCTGGCTGCTTTCGACCATATCAAGCCCGGGGCAGACCCCGCGGCGGCCCTGACCGGCTATATTCACCAGAAGATGAACGATACCCGCCAGCGGCCGGTTGCCTCACGCGTGTTTGCCAGCGAGCTGTTAAGCGGCGGTCACGCTATCGATGGGTACCTGAAGGGCCGGCTTCGCGCGCTTGTCCGCGAAAAGTCGGCTGTAATTCAGCATTGGATCGACATGGGTCAAATGGCCGAGGTTGATCCGACCCACTTGTTTTTTGGGTTGTGGGCCCATACTCAGACTTATGCGGATTTTGAACCGCAAGTGTGTGCGGTGCTCGGCAAAGGGGCGCTGCAAGACAAGGACTTCGAATTGGCTGAAGCGCATATCACGCAGATGACCCTGCGAGCATGCGGGTTGGACCCGGCAGCCAAGCGACGGCAATGAGCCCATGGGTCAGTCGCTGACAAGGATGGTCTGGCCGCTTGGCTGTTTGATCTTGGCAGGCTTGGTCGCGTGCTCTCCGCCCCGTCCCTTGCCCAGGGAGCGGGTCGAGAATGTCGTTTCGGCAGAATCGCCCTACCACTACAACGCAGCCCGACGCCTTCTTGGTCAGGCCCTCATCGACGAACGAAGCGGCGATGCCGAACAAGCATTGGCGGGGTATCGCCAGGCCGCGATGACATGGCCGGGGCTGACCCGCGCCTGGCGCGGAATTGCGCGAACGAGCGATCAGGCGCAAGAACGGGAAGCTGCTGAGTTTATCGCCGCCCGCACGCGCCTGGTGGAACCAAACGATATTCTAACCCAGCGCCAAGTTGCCCAAGCGTTGCGCACCTATCTGGACGAACAAGAGGCATCGGACCAGGCAAACCCGATGACGGTCGCCTACGGCACCGAGCTGGCGAGCTTTTACGATGATCTGTATGCGACGCGCGGCACCTATGAAGAACCGCGACCATTCGGGAACATCCAGCCCAACGAGGTGCCGACGGCAATTATCACCGGCGTTGGCACGACCATCTATCTAGGCGTCGTCCTGACCGGCGATTAAGACGGGCCGCCTCAGTTCGCTGGATCGCCGGGGAGGATTGTCGTCGAGCCGTCATTGTTGGTTTTGAACGTGATCGGCACGTCGACCAGATCACCGCATGATCGGACCGTCCAGGTTTCGACCCACCCTTGGGCGAAATCGGGTTCGCCGCCCGTCAGCCCCATGGGGGCGGAGGTATCGCGGACCTGCGTGTCCTCGCAGTTTCGGGAGCTTGCCTGACGGCTGTCGACCAGCGCGACAAGCGGCCGCATCGTGTCGACCTGCAATTGCGCGGATGTCATGGATTGGCCGGGCACCAGAACCATCGGTTTCGGTGCCGCGTGTTTGCGCGCGTCGAACCGCAGATTGTGGATATGGCGGATGCCGCATCGTTCGACCGCCAGCTGATCGCGCCAAATGCCAGATGTCGGAAACTGATCTTCGCCTTCGGTCACCAGCTTTTCGATGACAACGATGTTCAGACGTTCCGCGTCGGTCAGGGTTTCCTGGCAGGTCGGATCCCGCAGCTCGTTCTCGGCGCGCTGTAGCGCAATCCAGAGAATTTCCCGATAGGTCTCACCGTTGAAAAACTGAAGTTCCACCTCGGTCAAATCATCCTGAGCCCACGCGCCACCAACCATACACAGCAGTATGGTGCAGGCTACGGCAAGCGGCGCGCCGCTGGACCGCTTTGCCGCGTTGACCATGTATTTGACCGGTTGTGGCATGTGTCTCTTCCCGGGACCCTAGCGCATTGGCACGGAAATTTGGACCCGCCTGTTGAAGCAACGCTATGTAACAAAAACATCTTGTCCGGAAGATGACCAACACACCAAACCATTCGGTCCGGCGTATCCGGGCTTTCAAAGGAACGAACGGGCGTGCGTTGCCGATTGATCCTGATCGGCAAGCCACATAGAGATGGGCCGGCAGGTTGCTTTTGCTTATCGGACTATGACGGATATCGGCCACCATTCCCCACGACGCTACGGCTCCCAGGGGGCCGCGCTCAAGGCGGGCTTTCACGACATTTTCGGCGCGCCGGGATTGGTGTTGGCGGCGACCTATCTTGGGTTCGGATCCTTGGTCCGCGTCAGCGAGTGGCCCCTGTGGCTGGGCTTGCTCAACACCATCACGGGGTGGGCGATTCCGGGGCAGATCGTGCTGGTGGAACTGTTTGCCTCAGGCGCGTCCCTGGCCGCCGTCGCCATCGCGGTTTGGCTGACCAACATGCGGCTGCTGCCCATGACGCTGGCCTTGATGCCGATGATGATGGCGCCGGGCACACCGCGCTGGCGCTATTACGCCGCCGCCCATTTCATTGCCGTCACAGGCTGGGTGCAGGCGATGCGGGAGTGCCCGCTGTTGCCGCCCGAGGAGCGCCTGCCCTACTTCACCGGGTTCGCCGGTTCCTTGTTCGTTATGACCATCGGGGCGACGGCGGCCGGGTTTTTTCTGGCTGGATCGGTGCCACCCGCGGTCTCGCTGGGGCTGGTCTTTCTCAATCCAATCTATTTCATGCTGGTCTTCGCGGCGGATGCCCGCAGCCGAGCGCGCATCCTGGCCCTGGTGCTGGGCGCCGTGGCCGGACCGCTGTTCCATCTAGTCAGCCCGACCTGGGGCTTGATGCTGACCGGCTGTATCGCCGGAACGGTCGCCTTTTTCGGGGATCGGTTCCTGCCAAACCCGAAGGCCGCTGCCTGATGTCCGATCCCTTCATCTATGCAGCACTTGCAGCCCTGGGCACCGCCGCCCTGGTTACCTATTTCTGGCGCTGGCTGGGCGTGTTGCTGGCGGGAAGGTTGCGCGCCGACAGCCCGGCGGTCGGGTGGATCGCCTGCATCGCCTATGCGATGCTCGCCGGATTGATTGCGCGCATCATCATTCTGCCCATCGGGCCGCTGGCCACCACGACGTTGGCGGCCCGCCTCGGCGCCACGGCCATTGCCCTTGCCCTGTTCTATCTGACGCGGCGCAACCTGATCGCGGGCGTCGCGGCCGGCGGGGTTGCGCTCGTCCTGTTCAGCCAAGCGAACATCTGAGCGTGGGTGCCCCCGAATTTGGCCCGAAAGTGCCCTCGCCCTGCGTTTCGGTCTGCCGGATCGACGAATCGAACGGGTTTTGCCACGGCTGCTTGCGCACGCTGGACGAGATAGCGCAGTGGCCCCGCATGTCCGACGACGAGAAAGACGCGCTTTGGCAGGAGCTGTGGGCACGCAAGGCGGCGCGTAAAACAGGCGACGGAGCGTGGGCCGATCATGGGGACGATGCGACGTGAACCAGGCCATCGACACAGCCGTGACGGCAATCGGATTGATGTCCGGCACCTCGATGGATGGGATCGATGCCGCCGTGATCCAAACGGACGGTCATCGGTTGCTGGCAAGGTTTGGCGGGCTGACCGTTCCTTATGAACCCGCCTTCCGGGAACGGTTGGGCCAGGCGGTCGCGGCGGGCGAGGCGCTCGACCCGCTTGAGGAGGCGGCATTGGGCGATGAGCTTGCCCGGTTGCACGCCTCCGCTGTCGCAAAGCTGGATCAACGCGACGAGGCCACGCTTATCGGCTTTCACGGCCACACCTTGTGGCATCGGCCGGACCGGGGAGAAACGCGGCAGATCGGCAATGGCGCGTTGCTGGCCGAGTTGACCGGCATCGATGTCGTCAATGACCTGCGCAGCGCGGACATGGCGGCCGGGGGCGAGGGAGCGCCGCTGGCCTCGCTGTACCATGCGGCCCTGGCGGTCCCGCTGGAGAAACCACTTGCGGTGCTCAATCTGGGCGGGGTCGGCAACGTCACCTATCTGGGCCACGACGACATCCTGGCCTTCGATACAGGCCCGGCAAACGCGCCGCTGGATGACTGGGTCAAAAAACGGCTGGGCCGGCCCTTCGATCGGGACGGGGTGCTGACGGCGCAGGGCACGGCCGACGATGCGCTGGTCGGTCGCTGGCTGGCGCACCCCTACTTCGCCGCCAAGCCACCCAAGTCGCTGGACCGGAACGATTTTCCCCTGGACGGGCTCGAGGCGCTGGAAACAACCGACGGCGCCGCCACGCTGGCCTCCTTCGCCGTGCGAAGCGTCGCCGCCGGGCTCGATCATCTGCCCGACGCTCCGCGCCGCTGGCTGGTTACCGGGGGCGGCCGTAGAAATCCCACCTTGATGGCGCTGTTGGCCGACGACCTCGGCAGCCCGGTCGAACCGGTTGAGAGCGTCGGCTGGAACGGCGACACGCTGGAGGCCGAAGCCTTTGCCTTTTTGGCGGTCCGGTCCCGGCTGGGAATGCCGCTTACGCTGCCGGGAACGACCGGGGTTGGCGTGCCGACGTGCGGCGGTGTCTTCCATCCGGCTCCGGCCCATGCTAGGCGATCTTAAACCCTGCCGGCGTATAGTCCCGACCCGCTATGACCCGTTTTCGCATCTCGTCCGTATTGGCAGTTTTTGGCCTGTGCGCGGTTCTCACCGCCTGCCAGTTCACCAACCCGTTTCGGGAAAAGGAAGAAGCAGTCGTGGCCCCCGATGAAATGCCGGCGCCCGACGCCGTTCCAGCCGGCAGCGTCACCGCCGAAACCCTCGAGGCCCTGCCCGGCACGGTCGCCGAACCCAGGACGGATGCGACAACCAGCCGTCCAAGCCGGCGGGTTCTGGCCACGACGAGACCGGCGGCCGGCCGACCGGTCAGGCCGGGCGACCTTGTGCAGCTTACGGGTTCGGAAATCGGCAGGCTGATGATCGGCAGTTACTATCGCCATATCGGCGGACGCATCCTGCATCTGCGCCCCAACGGCCAGGCCGTGGTGGCCCGCGAGGGCACCGAACCCGCCGTTCAGAGCTGGCAGATCACGGGTGACAACCGGTTGTGCATGACCAAAGGCGCCATTCGATCGTGCCAGAACGTCTATCGAGTCGGCGATGATTTGCTGCTTACCGCCGAGGACGGCAACCAGCGCCGGTACCGCCGCATGCCCGAGCGGCCATCCTGGCTGTAGATCGCCATGGGCCTGGCGCCCGCCATCGATCGATTAGACCTAGTTGACTCCGGCCTGACCGGCAGGCGGCTTGGGCTGGTGACAAATGCCGCGGCCCGGGCCAGTGATGGCCGGCCGACGGCCGAAATTCTCGCCCGCGACCCGGACTGTCAGCTGATCTGCCTGTTCACGCCGGAACATGGTTTCGATCTGAGCGCCGGGCCGAGCGAGGCCGTGTCGGATGGGACCCTTCACGGCACACCCGCCATCACCCTTTATGGGACACGCTTGCAGCCGGATCCGGACCATTTGGCGGATATCGATGGTCTGGTGATCGACCTGCCGTCCCTCGGTGTGCGCTGTTTTACCTATTTGGCCACGGCGCTGCGCTGCATGAGGGTCGCGGCTTCCTCGAGATGCCCGGTGACCATCCTCGACCGACCCAACCGGCTGGGACGCAAAATCGAAGCGCCGACGGGCAAGGCAAGGGACAGGGGCCTGCTCTGTCCCCTGACAATCCCTCTCAGATACGGAATGAGCCTGGGGGAAGCGCTCGACATGGCAGCCCATGAAGAAGATCTGCCCAGCCCTTCGATCATCCCCTGTGCAAAATCCGGCGAAGAGGCCGGATGGTGGCCCCCCTCGCCCAACCTGCCCAGCCGAGACAGCGCCCTGATCTATCCTGGGACCGTGCTGATCGAGGGAACGGGATTGAGCGAAGGCAGGGGCACGGATGCGCCCTTCCAGACCATCGGAGCCCCGGAGCTTCCAGCGGCCGAGTTGGCGGGCTTTCTAAAATCCCTGGGGTGTCCCGGCCTATCCATCGAGGCGGCGCAGTTTGAACCAACATCGTCCAAGCACCGGGGTGCGGTTTGTGACGGGGTCCGCCTGTCCGTGACGGATCCGGGCACCGCGGAGCCGGTTCACCTTGTCCTGCACTTGTTGGGATGGCTGCGCGACAATGCGCCCGACCAACTGGACCCGACAGACCTGATGGATGCCCTTTGGGGTGGCACGGAATTGCGTTCTTGGTGCCAAAGCCCGCAATCAACTGTTGAGAGGCTGACCGCGAATTGGCAAAGTTCGACCCAGGCCTTCGAGAAGCGGCGTCGGCCCTTTTTGTTGTATTCAAGCTAAGAGCCCGTTCGGCCCCATGTTCGCGCTAGTCGCGCCCCAGATTTTCACAGGCGATGGTTGGTTGGTCGACCACGCGGTCCTGATCGACCGGGGTCGTATCGTCGGATTGTGCCCAAGCGACGACATTCCGCCATCCTACCAGGTCCATGATGGCGGGGGCGATGTGCTGGCGCCCGGCTTTGTCGATCTGCAGGTCAATGGCGGCGGCGGGGTGCTGCTGAACGAAAACACGACCATGGACGGTGTGGCGCGCATCGCGACGGCGCATCGGCAATTCGGCACGACCGCCATGTTGCCGACGCTGATCACCGATACCCACGACCGGATTGCCGCCGCGATCCACGCGGTGGAGGAAGCCATCCACCATCGGGTTCCGGGCGTGATCGGCGTGCATCTGGAGGGGCCTTTCCTGTCCCCCGAACGCGCGGGCGCCCATGATCCTTCCCTGATCCGTCGGCCGACAGACGACGATGTCGAGGCCATGTGCGCGCTGAGCAACGGGCCGACCCTGGTCACGCTTGCGCCGGAATGCGTTTCGGACAGTTTCGTCAAAGGCCTAGTCGAACGCGGGGCCATCATCGCGGCCGGCCATACCGCCGCCCCCTATGATCGGATGGTCGAGGCCTTCCAACTGGGCGTGACGGGGATTACCCACCTGTACAACGCCATGCCGGCGCCCCAGGGCCGCGATCCCGGGCCGGCCGGTGCCGCCATCGATCACCATGAAGCCTATTGCGGCATCATCGCCGATGGCCACCATGTTCACCCCTCGATGCTGCGCATTGCCATTCAGGCCAAACCCAAGGGACAGGTTTTCCTGGTAACCGACGCCATGCCGCCGGTCGGTGCCAAGCAAACCGGGTTCCGCTTGAACGGGCGCCCTGCCCGGCTGACCAATGGGGTGTGCAAGCTGCGCGATGGGACGCTGGCCGGGTCTGGGCTGGACATGGCAACCGCCGTTCGAAACGTCATCGACATGCTGCGCTTGCCGATGGACGAGGCGCTTAGGATGGCCTCGCTCTATCCCGCCAAATTCATTGGCATGGATGACCAAATCGGCCGCATCGCCCCGGGATACCGCGCGGACATCGTGCTGTTCAGCGGCGAAGTGGAGGTTCAGGAAACCTGGATCGACGGCGAGCCGCCCGACAGCATGTCGGATACTGTCTAGGGCGCTACGGAACCAGCCAGGATTTTTCCAGTCCGTTCGCAGTTCTTTCGAACAACGCGCGGCGGTGTCCGCGATGATCCAGATGGACCCACTCCATGCGGGAGATTGTCGCCTCGACGACGGTGAAGGCCGCCAAGCCAATTTCCACATTCTCAAAGGCGGCCTCATCCGACGGCAAACCGTTGGTCGGTTCTTCGACCGGTGTCCCAGGGCCAGGTTCGGCGAAATAACACTGCTGTGAGCTAGCAGCACTGCCAGCCCAGGCCGCACTGGCCACCCCATCACCCTGATGCAGGTCGGCCTGGCCAAAGGCGCGAATCTGCACCTTATGCACAGGGTCATAGAAGTGAAACATCACGCGCGGGTCGGCGGATATGTCGGCGAATTTGCCGGAACGGTTATCCGTATGGCAGCGCAGCCGCCAGGTTGAGGCATGCGCCGCACGCAGGACCACAATGCGCGCATTGGGCCCACCGTCCACCGCAACCGTGGCCAGGACTGGCAGGTGATAGGGCGAATGACGGTCCTTGACGGCCGTTTCGATCAGCTGCCAGCCGAAGGTCAACGCCGAGTCGAGGTTTTCGCGAACCCCGTCGGGCAAAATCATGTCGCGTGTACGTTGATTGCTAATGAGTGGTCACCGCTGGCTGGTCGGCCGCGGCAACGGCCTGCGAGGCTTCGGCCCTGATTCTCGCCACCATGGCAGACAACCCATTCCGGCGATTGGGGCTGAGATGGCTGTCCAGCCCCAGGCGAGAAAACAAGGTATCCGCATCGAAGCCCATGATTTCGCTACCTGTTCTGCCGTCATACGCTCTTATCAGCATGGCAATCAGCCCGCGCACGATGTGGGCATCGCTGTCGGCCGTGAACCGCAGTTTTTCCGGATCCTGCTGATCGCGGCTCATGACAAGCCATACTTGGCTGACGCACCCCTCGACCTTTGTCTCAGGCGTCTTGAGGGATGGATCCATATCAGGCAGCCCCCGCCCCATCTCGATGATCAGACGGTAACGCTCCTCCCAATCCTCGAGCAAATCGAAGGTCTCGATGATGTCGTCGATATCGCTCACGCTCGCCTTACCAATTGCATTTCATTCAGTGCCACGCCGTTCCGATTTCGCCGGATCGGGCCGGCTTCAAAAAAAAGTACATATAGATTGTTACCGCCGCCGCAACCGGAGGGCGCCCCAAAAACGCCGGGATCGTTAAAGTTTTTTGTTCGCTTCGTCCCTTATCCACCGAGTTATCAACACTTAGTTCACTAATCCACATGTTGACGTGAGCAGATTGTGAGGTACCATATCTAGCTGCTTTGAACAGTTTCGCCCGCAAAACGAGGCGAACGTCCAATCGCGGTAGTTCTTGATTCAAACAGGATGACTTGGCGCCCGGATCAGGCGGTGCCTTTTCAGCAAAAAAGCGATTCCAAACTGGCGGCTCCGCCGACCCACCGCAAGAGGCCACGAATGTTCGATCAGATTGTCCAGCTTGAGAGCCGACCGGCCGTAACGACCCAGCCCGAAAGGGATGACAAGCTTACGGCATTCGGCAAGGCGACGCTGTCTGATCGGTACCTGATGCCGGGGGAAAGTTATCAGGATCTGTTTGCGCGGGTTTCTTCCTATTACTCGGACGACGCCGCCCATGCCCAGCGGCTGTACGATTACATCTCCAACCACTGGTTCATGCCGGCGACGCCCGTGCTGTCCAACGGTGGAACCGGTCGCGGCCTGCCTATCTCCTGCTTCCTGAACGAAGCCACCGACAGCCTGGAAGGCATCGTCGGGCTGTGGAACGAGAATGTCTGGCTGGCGGCGCGGGGCGGCGGCATTGGTTCTTATTGGGGCAATCTGCGGGCCATTGGCGAGAAGGTCGGCCAGAATGGCAAGACTTCAGGCGTCGTGCCCTTCATCCGCGTTATGGATTCGCTCACGCTCGCGATCTCGCAGGGGTCGCTGCGTCGGGGATCGGCGGCCGTCTATCTGCCCGTCGACCATCCGGAGATCGAGGAATTCGTTGAAATCCGCCGACCGACCGGCGGCGATCCCAACCGCAAGGCGCTGAACCTGCATCACGGCGTCCTGATCACCGATGCCTTCATGCGGGCGGTCGAGGACGATGATGAATGGGCGCTGGTCAGCCCCAAGGACCAGACTATTCTGAGCCGCATTTCGGCCCGGGCGCTGTGGATCCGCATCCTGACAGCGCGGATCGAAACGGGCGAGCCCTACATCATCTATATCGATCATGTGAATCGCGCCCTGCCCGAACAGCAAAAGCTGGCTGGGCTTAGCGTCAAGACATCGAACCTGTGCAGCGAGATCACCCTGCCGACCGGCATCGACCGGTTCGGCGAGGACCGCACCGCGGTCTGCTGTTTGTCGTCGCTGAACCTGGAGACCTACCAGCAATGGCAGGATCACCCGGTCTTCATCGAGGATGTGTTCCGGTTCCTGGACAATGTGCTGCAGGATTTCATCGACAAGGCGCCGGATGACACGATGGCCAAGGCCAAATATTCGGCCATGCGCGAGCGCAGCGTCGGATTGGGGGTCATGGGTTTCCATTCCATGCTGCAATCGATGGGCATCCCCATGGATTCCGTCATGGCCAAGGTTTGGAACAAGCGCATCTTTCAGCAGATCCGCATGCAGGCCGATGCGGCCTCCCGGCTGCTGGCCGACGAGCGCGGGCCCTGCCCCGACGCGGCCGATTTCGGCATTCAAGAACGGTTTTCGAACAAGCTGGCAATCGCCCCAACCGCGTCGATCTCGATCATTTGTGGCGGAGCGTCACCGGGGATCGAGCCGATCGCAGCCAACGCCTTCACCCACAAAACGCTGTCCGGCTCGTACGGCGTCCGTAACCGGCATCTGACAAAGCTGCTGGAGGAAAAAGGCAAGAACGACGATGAAACCTGGTCGTCGATCACCACGAACGAAGGCTCGGTCCAGCACCTGGATTTCCTGAGCCAGGAGGAAAAAGACACGTTCAAGACCGCCTTTGAGATCGACCAACGTTGGCTGATCGAGCTGGCGGCCGACCGCTCCCCCTTCATCTGCCAGGCACAGTCCTTAAACGTGTTCCTGCCTGCAGACGTTCACAAACGCGACCTTCATCAGATCCACTACCAAGCGTGGAAGAAGGGCGTGAAAAGTCTGTACTATTGCCGTTCTAAATCCATTCAGCGCGCTGAGGCGAGTAACGACTCGGCCAACAAGAGCGAAGCGGCAGTCTTGCCGGTGCTGGGCAAGGTCAACGGCGAAGACCTACCCTTGGCGGCGGCGGAGAGCGCCCGGCCGATGTCGACCGACTATGAGGAGTGCCTGGCCTGTCAATAGGCCGGCGGCCCGGCGGCTGAAGCGCCGTTTGGGCCGGCTACGACAACGGTTCCTCCCCGCCTGGGGCGTCGGTCTGAAGTCTGATCTGGCGCCCCTTCTTTTGAAAAAATCCCTGATCCGATCTGCGCGAGAATCGAGCAAACGCCATGTCCCGTCTTATGACGCCGAACCCCGTCTACAAGCCGTTCCATTACCCCTGGGCCTATGAAGCCTGGCTCACCCAGCAGCGCCTTCACTGGCTGCCCGAAGAGGTGCCGCTGGCCGATGACGTCAAGGATTGGAAGCGCAACCTGACGGAGCCGGAGCAGAACCTGCTGACGCAGATCTTCCGCTTTTTCACCCAGGCCGATGTCGAGGTGAACAACTGCTACATGAAGCACTACAGCCAGGTGTTTCAGCCGACCGAAGTGCAGATGATGCTGGCCGCCTTCTCGAACATCGAAACGGTGCACATTGCCGCCTATTCGCACCTGTTGGACACGCTGGGCATGCCCGAGGTCGAATACCAGGCCTTCCTCCACTATCAGGAGATGAAGGACAAATACGACTACATGCAGGGCTTCAATGTCAGCAGCCGCGAGGACATCGCTCGCACGCTGGCAACCTTCGGCGCATTCACCGAGGGGCTGCAGCTGTTCGCCTCGTTCGCGATGCTGCTCAACTTCCCGCGTTTCAACAAGATGAAGGGCATGGGCCAGATCGTCGCCTGGTCGGCGCGCGACGAAACCTTGCACACCCTGTCGACCATCCGGCTGTTCCGCACCTTCATCGAGGAAAACAAGGACATCTGGACCTCGGAGTTGCAGGCGGAAATTTACAAGGCCTGCGACACCATCGTGACCCATGAGGACGCCTTCATCGATCTGGCCTTCGGCCTGGGCGAAATCGAAGGGCTGCGGGCAGAGGAGGTCAAATCCTACATCCGCTACATCGCCGACCGCCGGCTGACTCAGCTAGGCTTGCAACCGATCTACCGGGCCGCCGGCGAGGTCACCGAGAAAAACCCGCTGCCCTGGATGGATGAGATGCTGAACGGCGTCGAGCACGCCAACTTTTTCGAAAACCGGGCGACGGAGTATTCCAAGGCGGCCACCCAGGGAAGCTGGGAAGAGGCGTTCGAGGATCAGGTGTTCGATCGGTAAGAGCCGGGCACGCGCCGCGCCGTTCGATCAAGCATCCTCGCGGTAGGTGAATCGCATCATTTCGGCACCCAGCGCGTGTTGGAACCGATAGCGGGAATGGACGCAATCGAAAGCGATGTCCGTGTTTAAGTCGCGGTCGGTCTCGGCGGTGCCTGGCGACAGGCTGGGATAGTAGCGATCGAACAATCTGTTCAGCGCGGCGCCCATCCCGTGCCCTAGATTCTTGATCATATCGTTGTCGATGTGCCCGTGGGTGATCCGGTCCAGGGTCGCGTCAAAGCCAGCTTTGGCGAGGTGCTTTTGTTGGCGCTGCTTCAGTGAAAGCGGTGAGATGCCATCCTCGGTCGAGTTGAGCATTCTGATCTGACAGGGCCGAACCGACTTATCCCTCATGATCCGCAGGTGGTCCGGGATGGCCAGATCGCGAATTGAAAACTGGGCGGGACCGAAATAGCCCGGCATCTGCGGCGAGACGAGTTGCCACTTTGTTTGCGTGCGCAGGAACAAAGTTCCCTGGCCTTCCGATTGCTTGCACTCGAAATCAGCCCCGACATAGTTCGGCGAACATTGGGTGTAGGCCGAATTGTCGATGATCCCCGACAGCAAATTGGGGGCGAACTTGGCGATCAAATGGGCGATGTATCCGCCGTGAGAGGTACCGATCGCGATGATGTTGGCCGGGTCAAATTCGACGCCGCGGTCTTGCAGGGCATACACCGCGTGGATGTGATCAATGGCTTGCAGCACACCGAAGTTTTGAAAGTCGCCATTCGGGGGAACGATGTTCCCTCGAATTTCAAAGGCGACGTTGCCGCCCAAGGCGTTTTTCAAGGTCTGCGTCGGGCATTTCACGTCCGCCAGTTCCGGGCGGCCGGCCAGAACTAATTGCCCGATCAGGGACGCATGCTCTGAATCGTCAACCTGGACCCCGGCGATCGGCGGTCTTGCGTGCATACAGTGATAATCGACGGTCGCCGCGACCAGGCCGTGCTTGCCCGAGATATGACGCCGCAACATGGTGTTGTAATCGTCATCCACATCCTCGCCGAAACCCGGGATCACCAGGGCAAGACCCTTGGCCGGTTCGGCCGGCGTCGCATAGCTGACCTTGCAGGGTCTGGAGCCTTTTTCGCCTTGTTCCACATCCTTCAGGCTGCGGAAGCTCAGGGATTGATCAGCCATGGGCCGCGCCTTCCTCAAAGACGCGGATCAATTCCCCAACATTGTTCAGTTCAAACAACAGGTGATCGGGAATGTCGCGCTTCAGCTCGCGCTCCAGCCGCATGAGCAACCGACTGTGGTTCAGGGAATCCCAGCCATCCACATCGTCGGCCGTCGTGTTTGGGCCCAGTGCGGACGGATCGATGGCGAACTGGTCGGCGATGATGGCGTAGATTTGGGTTTCAAGGGACATGAGCTGTGTTTCCCACGGTGAATTGGCCTTGAAGGTAGGCTTGCAGATTTTTCCGGCGGCTGATCTTGCCGCTGGTGGTCTTGTGAAGCTGGCCGCGATCGAGCAGCAGGATCCGCCCAGGGCTGAGGGCGAAGCGCTGGTTGATCAGGGTGCGGATGCTTTTCTTGATCCCCGGCGCCTCGTAGGGCGTGTGCGCGGCCTCGGCCAGGATCGTGAGTTTTGCCGTTCCGGCCTCGGCATCCGTCACACCCAAGGCGAGATTTCGGCCCGGCGCCAACCCCTCGAGTCCGTTCAGCGCGTCCTCCACCTCATGGGCGAAGACATTGCGGCCGTCGATGATCAGCAAATCATCGGTACGCCCCAGCACATAGAGCGAGCCGTCGGCGGCCAGGCAAGCCAGGTCGCCGGTTCGATACCAGCCATCCGATAGTCGCTCCGCCGTCAAGTCGGGCCGTCTGAAATAGCCGTCGAACAACCAGGGTCCCCTGATCCACACCTCGCCGACCGATCCGGCTGGAACTGGCTGCCCTTCCGGATCGCGGATCTGAAGGTCGATGCCCTCCAGGGGCGTGCCGCTGGACAGCGTTTCGGGCTGGTTGGCCGTTTCCGGCATCGCCGGCACGGGTTCACCCGGCGGCGATTGCGTCACGGCAAAGACCGTCTCTGCCATGGCATAGCAGGTGGCCAACTTCGATCGAGCAACGCCCCAATCCGCGAAGGCCTGAACGAAACGATCGGCCGATTGCGGGCGGCAGGGTTCGGAGCAGTTGACGAACAGCCGCATTGAAGAAAGATCGCGCGGGGTCAGATCGGCGGCGAGGTTCGCCAGATGAGCGAACGCAAAGTTCGGCAACCAGCACAGTGTCCCGCCGTGCCGCTCGATGGCATCGAACAGCTTGCCGGGCCGGGCGAGCCACTCCATCCGGTCGATTAGAACAACCGGCGTCCCGGTCAGCAACGGCAGCAGCAGGCAAGCCACGAGGCCCATATCGTGATAGACAGGCAGCCAGCTGACCACGGTGTCGGCATCGTCCACGTCGATCGCGGCGGAATAGGCGTGCGTATGCGCCACGACCGCCCGGTGACTGAGGGCGACACCCTTCTTCAGGCCGGTGGTGCCGGAGCTGTGTTGAAGGAAGGCAATCGCTTCCGGATCCTGGTTGACCGGATCGTATTGGGCACTTTCCCCAACGTCTTCGTAGGCGTGGGCTCGACCGCTGCAACCCGGCAATGCTTGGGCCAGCTCAACCAAATCTTTCCGACACGCAAAGAGGGCGGCTGGTTCGATCAGGCCGAACAATTGGTCATGCGCTTGCCAAAAGGCGGTCGGTTCCTGCTTTGCCGTTCGGGTCGGCATGAAGGTCGGCACCGCGCCAGCGGCCATGGCGCCGAAAAACATGGCATAGCAAAGAGGCTGATGATCGAAGAATAGGACGCAGACCGATCCCGGTTGGACACCCAACTGCTGGATGTTTGCCGCGCAACGGCCGACTAGCCGGGCAAAACCGGCCCGGTCGATACGCTCCTCTCGATCGCCGCGAACAAGGGTGAGCGCGGGCGCACCGCTGTCGCGCGCCGAAAGGTCGGCGATGCGATCCAGGATGGTCGAGACGGTTGGCTGGTGCAGGCAGTCTGGCATGGCGGTCAGGCCATGCTCCTAGCCGGCGCACGGTTTAGGGGTGGTTAAACCCTTAGAAATCCAGACCGCCGGCCATGTCGTCTATCAGCTCCCGCTGAAAACCCTGGAAACGCTCATTTGGCTGCTGGCCATTGATCCTGGGGGCCAGCGGGTCCTCGGCATCAGTCCTCGAACCTGACAGGGTTTGCAGGACCGCGTGGCCGCAGAATGGGACGTGGACTTCGGAATAGCCGCCCTCATGGGCCATGGCCAGGCGGCCGCCGCATAGATCGCCGGCAAGGGCCATCAGCCGGGCGGTCATGTCGCCAAAGGTCTGGGCCGTGGCCATCATGCGGGACAGCGGATCGACACCGGAGGCATCGAAACCGCTGGCGACCATAATGGCGTCGGGCTTGAAGTGTGTGAGGGCCGGGGCGATCAGGCGGTCGAAGGCATAAAGATAGGCATCATGGCCAACGCCCGGCAGCAGCGGGATATTGAGGTTTGCGCCCTCACCTGTCCCCTCGCCGCGGGCGTCCATGGCGCCGGAGGGGCGCGGGTAGTTGTTTTCCTGATGGATGGAGATGGTGAGCACCTCGGGCCGGTCATAGAAGATCGCCTCGGTGCCGTTGCCGTGATGGACGTCCCAATCGACCACGGCGACCCGATCGACAAGCTTAGCCGCCAGCGCTGCCTCGACGGCGATCGCCACATTGGCCAGCAGGCAGAAACCCATCGGGGTGTCGGGCAGGCAATGATGCCCCGGCGGCCGGCTGAGGGCATAGGCGTTGCGGTGGGTGCCCGTCAGGACGTCGAATAAGGCCTGCTTTGCCAGGCCTGCGGACCGGGCCGCGATCTCGAAACCACCCGGGCCGAAGGGCGTGCGTTCGCCCAACTCTCCGCCATCACCGTCGCTGAGGCATTTGAATTCAGCCAGGTAGGCGGCGGGATGAACGCGGCGAAGATCTTCTTCGGTCGCCGGATTGGCGGTGCGAACCTGCAACTCGTTCCATAATCCCGTGGCCTGCAACAGGTTGTTCAGGCGCCGCTTGGAATTCGGGCTTTCGGGCAGGCCGCCGGCCGCCAGCGGTTCCACCAAACCGCCGACCGGAACGATGAAGGCGTAGTTGCCGGCGCCGTGCCAGAAACAGCTTTCGTGCCAATAATAACCGGTGCTCGTCACTGAAACTCCGCTGAAATGCTGCGACTGCGGCTGATTGTCTGGCCGTTCTGGTCGCGAGAGATGGTCACATCGGCCCGGTAGCTGCCGATGGGCCAGGCCGAACCTGGACGTTTGTTGCCGACAAAGCGGAAGAAGCGCGGTTGGGTTTTCTGCACCGGGTCAGAACGGTCCAACAGAACTGATCCGTCCGGGGCAAAGACCTCAACTCGGACGTCATCGCCCTGCTGAACCGAGTATATTTCAAACCAAACAATCAAAGCCTCAGCCTCGGCGGGAAACTCCGTCGCGCCGTGCGCGCCCGCCCGGACGTCCGCCCATTCGGGCACGTCGGTGGCAAAACCGATATGGTAGATATCCATAGGCGCGTAACTGAACTGGCCGATGGTTGCGGCCGACCAAACGGTTGATCCATCCTCAAGCAGGAACGGGTCCACCTGTTCGCCGTTGTGCAGCACGCTGAACTCCACATGGGGAAAACTGGCTAGACCGGACTGACCGATCATGCCCAAAACGTGGCCGGCGGCGACTTGGTCGCCCGTCGAAACGGCCACCGACCCTTGGCGCAAGTGGCAATACAGGGTCTGCCAACCATTGCCATGATCGACACGAACGCCATTGCCGCACTTGCGGTCCTGAACCGCCTGCGGGTCCAAATCCTGGTGACCCCAGTCGGGCATGCCGTCGCGGGCACCGGCGACCACCCCATCCGCCGCCGCGACCACGGGCACGCCCTGGACCATGGCGGCATAGTTCACCACGCCAATATCGGTGCCCGTGTGATTGTCACTGGACCGGTTGCCGCCGAGATAGTCGGCCGCCCGCGGCCCAGCCTCATGATCGAAATACCGCACCAGCCAGCAGACATCCTGCATCGCACAGCGAACTGGCAATTGCAGAACAGGGGTTTGCGCAAACGCTGCCATCGGCCAAAGCAAGGCCAATGCAGCAAACAGCTTCAGCGCTCTGGTCGCGCCCACGGTCTCCCTTTCGAACCAATTGGGCCGTTTTCGCCGGCCCTTCTTGATTGCAAGAGTTTAGGGGGCGCGGCAGCGCTCAGATAGCGAAATCTTCGGGCAGGTTTTCGTGGAAGTTGCTGCCGGCCGTCGTCGCGGCGATGACGCCTGTTCGAACCACGAAGTCACCGAACCGCTCGCCCTTTTTGCGTTCCTTGGCGTAGCGCCCGACCAGCGGGTTTAGCGCGCTCAGGATGCCGTCATGTTTCACATCGCGGCGATAGAGCTTGTTCAGTCGGCTGCCGTCAAACGCCGCCCCTAGATAGAGGTTGTAGGTTCCCGGCCCCCGCCCCACGAGGCCAATTTCCGCTAGATACGGTCGGGCACAGCCGTTGGGGCAGCCGGTCATGCGGATGACGATCTCGTCATCGCGCAGGCCGGCACTTTCGAGCGCTTCCTCCAGATCGGTGATCAGGTCGGGCAGATAGCGCTCGCTCTCGGCCAGTCCCAGTCCGCAGGTCGGCAGGGAAACACAGGCCATACCGTTCAGCCGCAGGGCCGAGAAACTGTTGTCCAGCCCGTACTTTTTCAGCAGCGCATCGACGGCCTTTTTCTGGCGCGGGCCGACATTGGCGATGACGACGTTCTGGTTGCTCGAAAGCCGGAAATCGCCCTTGTGAATCTTGGCGATTTCGGCCAGCCCCTCCTTCATGTGCTTGTCGGGGGTGTCCTTGATACGGCCGTTTTCGACGAACAGCGTGTAGTGCCAGTTGCCGGTGTGATCCTTGACCCAGCCATAGCGGTCGCCGGTCGAGGTGAATTTGAAAGGCTTGGGTTTCTTCAGCTTGTAGCCCAGCCGCTTTTCGACCTCGCCGCGGAACCAGTCGATGCCGTGATCTTCAATGGTGTATTTCAGCCGGGCGTGCTTGCGGTTGGCACGGTCGCCATGGTCGCGCTGGACCATGACCACCTTCTCAGCCACCTCGACGGCCTGTTTGGCGGTGCAGTAGCCCATGACGTCGGCGGTGCGGGGGTAGGTTTCCGGCTCGCCATGGGTCATGCCCATGCCGCCGCCGACGGTGACGTTGTAGCCCGTTACCTTTCCAGCTTTATCGGTGATCGCGATGAAGCCGAGATCCTGGGCATAGATGTCGACGTCGTTTTCGGGCGGGACGGCGACGACGGTCTTGAACTTGCGCGGCAGGTAGGTCGGGCCGTAGATGGGTTCGATCTCCTCAACAGTATCGACCACCTTTTCCTTATCCAGCCAGATTTCGTGATAGGCGCCAGTGCGTGGGCTGAGATGGTCGGACAGATCGCGGGCCAGCTGCAACGCGGCGGCGTGGGCCTGGGATAACTCAGGATTGGGATTGCACATGACGTTGCGGTTCACATCGCCGCAGGCCGCCAGCGTATCGAGCAGACTGGCATTGATGGCCGCCATGGTGGTCTTGAGGTTGGACTTGATGACCCCGTGAAACTGAAAGGCCTGGCGGGTGGTCAGCCGCAGTGTGCCGTTTGCGTAGGTGTCGGCGATCTCGTCCATCGCCAGCCACTGGTCCGGCGTGCAGACCCCGCCCGGCACGCGCACGCGGATCATGAAGCTGTAGGCCGGCTCCATCTTCTTCTTACGCCGTTCGGCCCGCAGATCACGGTCGTCCTGCTGGTAGGTGCCATGGAACTTGGTGAGCTGGGTATCGTCCTCAGCCAGGGAGCCGGTGATGCCATCGGCCAGCCCCTCCAGGATGGTGCCGCGCAGCAACCCACTGGATTCCTTGATAGATTCGTTTTTTGACAGAGTATCGGCCATCGGGCCCGCCCCTAATAAACGTCGCGCTGATAGCGCCGGTTTTTCTTGAGATCAGAGAGGTAGTCGCCGGGTTCGCGGCCGCCGACCTCGGCGACGATGCGCGCCAACGTGGCGTCAACATCCTTGGCCATGGCCTTTTCATCGCCGCAGACATAGAGGTGCGCCCCGTCCTCGAGCCAGGCCCAGAGCTGCTCGCGCTTTTCCCACAGCCGGTGCTGGACATAGACCTTGTCCGGCGTGTCGCGGGAGAAGGCCAGATCGATGTCGGTCAACACGCCCGACTTGCGGAACCCCTGCCAATCGAGCTGGTAGAGGAAGTCGTGGGTGTAGGTCCGGTCGCCGAAGAGCAGCCAGTTCTTGCCGCGCGCCGCCTCGGCCTCGCGCTGTTGCAGGAAGCCCCGGAACGGCGCCACGCCGGTTCCCGGTCCAATCATGATGGCTGGGGTATCGCCGCTTTCGGGCAGCCGGAAATTCTTGTTCGACTTGACGTAGATCGGCACGGAATCGCCGGCCTTGAGATCCGCCAGGAAGTGCGAGGCCACGCCGTGCCGTTCCCGGCCATGGGTGTTGTAGGTCACCATGCCGACCAGCAAGTGTGCCTCGTCGGGTGCCGCCTCGAGCGAGGAGGCAACCGAATAGAGCCGTGGGGGCAGCTTGCGCAGCGTGTCCGTCAGCCCATCGACCGTCATCTTGGCGGGGAAATCCTGCAACAAATCTATGATCTGCCGGCCTTCGATGTAGGACCGCCAGCCATCGCCGGACAACAGCTCGGCCAGTTTCTTATTCGGTTGCAGGATCTGATAGGCATCCATGACCGGCCTGGTCAGCACCGTGATATCCAGCTCGGTCGTCAGCCGGTCGACCAAGGCGCTGTCGGCGGATAGGCCGGCTGCCTCGATAACGGTCTCCACCATCTCCGGTTCATTCTTGGGCACGATCCCGATGGCATCACCTGGGGCATAAGCCAGCCCAGAACCCTCGAGCGACAGTTCAACGTGGAACGTCTCCTTGCTCGAGCGGGAGCTGTTCAGATTGACGATCTGCGAAATCTCGGCCGAGAAGGGGTTGGACTTCGAATAGGCGGACGACGCGCCCGCAAAATCGACATGGATGACGCCGTCGGACTCACCGGCATCCGGTTCGGCCAGATCGCGCAAGGTCTCGAGCGTCGAGTTGGTCCAACCGCGCGCGGGATCCTCGAAATCGACATCGCAATCGACCCGATCGGCCGCGCGCTCCGCGCCCAGATCGGCCAGGCGCCAATCGATCTTCTTACCGATCTCGCAAAAATTGACGTAGGCGGTGTCGCCCAGTGACAGCACGGAGAAGCGTGTGCCTTCCAGGCGGGGCACGCCGTCGCCCATCAGGGCTTCGTAGAAGTCGACGGCCCGTTCGGGTGGATCCCCCTCGCCCCAAGTCGCGGCGATGACCAACAGGTTTTCGTGCTTGGGAAGATCGGCGATGTCGGCATCCGCCGCGTCCAGCAGCTTGGGTTTGAAACCCAGCTTCTTGGCAGCTTTGGCCGCATTGTCCGCCAGCTCCTCTGAGTTACCGGATTCGGTCAGATAAAGGATGGTAAGCGGAATGGGCGCCGAGGGGGCAGCCGCCGGCGCGGTCGCCAAGGCCGGGCCGGCGTTGGCCGCCTGGAAACCGGCCAGATAGCCGCTGAGCCATTGCCGCTGTTCGACATTGGTCTTGGCCATGACGGAGTTGAGCGCGTCGATCTGTTCGGGTGCGAACGGGGCGCTTGCCGGCAGGATGGGACGGGGAAGACTGGTCATGAGTGCACCCTTGCAAGCGCGGTTGAGGATTGTTCGGTCGCCGGGCCGGTCTGCTGCCACGGGCGGAGGATGTCGGCCAGATCGACCACCGGGCCGATGACGATCAGGCTGGCGCCGGCCCTGGGTTCGGCCTGGCCGTGAGCCGCCTGTTCCAGGGTGAAGCGCTGTTCGAATTGGTGGTCCGTCGAGGCATCGGTCAGGACCAAAACCGGATCGGCGGGCGCCCGGCCGGCGGCCAAGAGGTTTTGTGCAATCCGGTCGAGATGCCGTAGGCCCATATAGAGGACGATGGTCCCGGCCCCTTTTGCCAAGCCGGTCCAATCGACGTCGCGGGGCAACCCGCCGGCCGCCCCATGGCCGGTTACGAAGGCGACCGATTGGGACAGAGTGCGATGGGTCAGCGGTACGCCGGCATAGGCGAGACCGCCAATGCCAGCCGTGACGCCGGGCACGATGCGAAAGGGTACGCCGGCGGCTGCCAGGGCGAGCGCTTCCTCGCCCCCGCGCCCGAACACAAACGGATCGCCGCCCTTCAGACGGACGATCCGCAATCCCTGGCGGGCCAAGGCGATGAGGCGTTCGCTGATGGAGAGTTGCTTGGGGCTTGGCTTGCCGGCCCGCTTGCCAACGAATTCAAGACGGGTCTGCGGTCCGGCAAGAGACAGGATTTCCGGCGCGACGAGCGCGTCGTGGAGAATGATGTCGGCCTGGGCCAACGCATGGGCGGCCGTCAGCGTCAGCAGGCCAGGATCGCCGGGGCCCGAGCCAACAAGCCAAACGGTACCGGGCTCAAACTGCGGTTGTGCCAGTTGGCGGGGAGAGGCGTTTTCGTGGGTCATAGGTGCGGAACCCCCTGCCCGGCCGCTTGCCCCTGCCCGCTTGCTCGGTTTTCTTGGGGCAACCATTTTTCGCCATCGATGACGTCGTTGGTCAGAGCGGCCAGCTCGTCCAGATCGCGCGGCTTGCGCTTCCATTCCAGGCGTCGGGCCGCCAGGTCGTCCAACCGGCCCTCCCATTCCTGGCCAAAGGCCTGCTCAAGCCAACGGCGCAGGCGCGAGGCCAGGCCGGGGCTTTTGCCCCCCGTGGAGATGCTGAACAGAAGATCGCCTCGGCGAACCAAGGCCGGGTTGTGGAAATCGCAGCCATCGCGGCGGTCCTCCCAATTGACCAATAGGCGGGCCTGGCGCGCCTGGCGAACGAGGGGGTTTGCCTCGCTGTCCGGCAGGTCGGCAATCCAGAGCACGTTCAGGCCGAGCAAATCGTCAGGATCCGGCAAGCGCCGGTACAGGCCACCGCCAGCAGCGGCGCTCAAGGTGGAATCGGGCCGGTCGCTGTAGACGATGGGCGACGCCCCACCGGCGCGCAGCCAAGCCAACCGGTCGACGGTCAACTGACCGCGACCGACCAGCGCGATCGTCGCCATAGACGGGTCGAGCATTATCGGAATCATAGGGCGCAGCTTGTTTATTTAACGCATTTATTGTGTGTTAACTAAGTTAACCCACGACCATAGTGTGTTTTATATATCTATGGACAACGTGGAGCGCCATAGGTTTAACGCATTTTTTATCCTATCGTTGTGTTTTTAAAAATATTTCTACAATATTGTCGTGTTTAATAAGCGATCATCGGCTATTTTACGGCTACGAAAATCTCCGCTTCGGCGTTGACCGGGTCCAGGGCGGCCGTGCCGTACACATCGAAATCCGCCGTGTAAGCCCGGTCCAGATCGCTGGCCCACACCCATTGCCAGACCGCCACTACCGCGCCGGGCATCGGCCCCTTGGCCACCAGCCGCGCATAGCGCGCGGACGGAATGGTGTGCCCTTCCATGCCCTCGGGAATGTCGTCCAGGCTCGAAACAGGGCACCCGGCAATCAGCCGATAAGGTTGGCTGTGGTCGCCCTCATAGCCCGTGTAGAGGCTGATAACCTCCTCCCGCGCCTTGTTGGGAACGCGATTGGGAACGTTCTCGGCCCAAAAGCGCTGCCAATGGGCACCGATTTCTGCGGGACGGCTGTTCGAAGCGTCTAGGCCGATACCGATGACTGGGATTGGCCCGCGCCAGACGATTTCATAGTCCATTGGGTGATGGTCCTTGGGGTGATTGTTAGCTGGGCGTGAAACATATGCCAGAATCTTCCGCCGGCAGACCAAAGAGTAATGACTGCATTGCGGACAAGTCTGACGTTGTGCATTGGACCGCCACCGTAGCTTTGCGCCCCTTGCAGACGTCTTTGCTTGCAAACAAGCTGCAAGAGGCACGCGCTGACCTCGCGATTTGGCTTGGACCGAGACGATGCGCATGATCCGCGCCACCTGAAAGACGTGGTCACCCAATTTTCATGCGGATTGTTTTTCCCAACCGCCCGTGTGAGGTGGAGTTTGTTGTGCCGGATGACGTCGACGACTATGCAGGATACCAATTGTCGTCTTGGCAACAGAAATGGGCTGCCTCAGCGTTTTGACAGACTTCGAACCGAACAAATTGACCCAAATTGCTGGTTGACGACGTGAAGCCCTAGTACCAAAGACTGTCCAACGGCGAGCAATTGCCACCAGCCGATCGCTTCGGACCATATAAAGCCATTGTTATTGTTGAAGATCTCGTCTCGCCGGACTGGTAACGCGAACTTAGCCAATGGCTCGCAAAAACCGGTTGTCTTTACATGATGGCTTGGGGCAAGGAATGCAGTTCCTGGGACGACAGTCTCAACCTAGCCAACCTTGGGCGGTTTTGATTTGGCGAAATACCAGATGAACATTTCATCATGACCACTTGGCACGAGAATGAGCCGCTGGTGGAAGTGATGTGGTTTGCAAATCACATCGCTGACCATCCAGAAACAAATCTTGATAAGTTGCTCTTCTTGCATATCGGGGACGACGACCGACAGAGCGAATTTTCTGCCCTCTATGACAAAGCCTGAAGGCCGCTTTAGCCAAGTTATAGGTGAAGAAATTAAGTAATCAGATGGACACCTCAACGGCATCTGCTTGAGCTAGACGGGAGCGTCGAAGCGAGTCGGTTGAAGAAGCGTCCACCCCATTGCTGAAGTTCTGAGGTTGATTGGGGCGTCCAATTTCCCCTAGATATTGACTGGTAAGGTTCGGGCATGGAGCCGAGTAAGCCAGAATTTACGCCAGATTTGGCAGGCCCATTTCGGTTAGGCTAAGATAACATTAGTATAGCGTCCATGAAATTCTAATTAGGCAATTTAGGGGTTCCGCTATGTTTTTCATTACCAACCGCTTCCCGGAACAAAGTATCAGGACCAGGGTCGGAAGAAAATTCAGCTTCGACCTGGACAATAATGCTGCAAGCAATTCTGTTTTTTTCTGCACTCGCAATGGTAAGTCTGATTACACAGAGATTGGGAGTTTAAATCTTCTGGAAGAAGTAAAGAATTCAAAGTACCGTCAGTTGTGTCTGTATGTTCACGGGTTCTCGAACCTACCCGAGGATGCATTTGCCGGGGCGGCGGAGTTCCAGAAACTGTGCGACAAGGCCAAGAAAAATGAGGTCCTTGTGATTCCTTTGATATGGCCTTGCGACAATGATAAGGGCATTGTTCAAGACTATTGGGACGACCAGAAGGCAGCCGACCAGAGTGCCTACTCGTTCAGCCGGGTATTAGAAAAATTTCTTACTTGGAGGAACTCCGATGAATACAACCCGGCGGCCGACCCCTGCCTGAAACGCATTAATGTAATGGCCCACTCGATGGGCAATAGAGTTCTGCGCGGGACGCTTTCCGCTTGGAACAAGTACGATCTTTCCCGCGGCGTTCCCATGATCTTCAGGAACACTTTTCTTGTGGCTGCCGATGTGGTGAACGAGACCCTGGAGGAAGGTGAACCGGGCGAACTGATTTGCCATGCGTCCCGCAACGTTGTCGTTTACTACGCCTCCGACGATCTTGCGCTGCGAGCGAGCAAGGCCGCCAATCTGAAGAACAAGGTCGCGTCGCGTAGGCTTGGCCACACCGGCCCCGAAGATGCGAACAAGGCACCCAAGAACGTCTACAGCGTCGATTGCGATGACATAAACACTCTCTACGATTCGCCCAAGGGACATACCTACTTTCGGTCGGGAACCAAAAAGGGCAAACCGGGCGAGGTGTTTACGCATATTTTCTCGTGCATCCTCTCTGGCCGCGTTTCCTCCGATGACGAGGTTCGCCGTATGACAATCATACAGGAATCCTGAATCTCGCTTTGAAAGAGGTGTCCGCCCGTCGCCATGACCCATGGGCAATGCCTGAGTTGTGCCGCTAGGCAGGCGTCATCACGAAGGGTGGTATCGCGGCAGTGACACCATGATAGAAGGGGCAACGCGTTCAGACGCAATGCTTGGCAACCTGCGGAATAGGATGGACGCCCACAAAGACTTCTGAATGAGCCAGACTGGAGCGTTGAAGCGAACCAGTTGAGGAGGTGCCCATCCTTACAGTAATTTTTGGGGCGAAGCGCCAGTTTGAATCCGCCGACGGATTGATCATACCTTCATCGATGATGAAGCGGACGATCGCGTCGCGGTTGGTGTCGGGCGCCCCCAGGATGATGTTCGAGCCATCGATGCCCGGGAATTGCCACCGCCGCCAGCGCGTTAGTTATTTGTGGCTACGACGAATTTCCAATTCCGCGTTCACCGAGTTCAGGGCAGCCGTTAACCAGCTGAATAGGGTTGGCTGCTGTTGCCGTCATAGCCTTATAGACGCTGACCAACTTGTCCCATGCCCTGCCGGGTACGCGGTTAGGGACATTCTCAGCCCAAAAGCGTTGCCAATGGGTGCCGATTTCGGCGAGGTGACTGTTCTAAGCGTTTAAGCCAAATCCAATAATCAGGATCGGCCCGCGCGAGACGACTTCGTAGTCCATTAAGTGATGCCCCTTTGAGTCGATAGTTAGCTGGGGTTGCAGTGTACGCCAGAATGGGTCGTCGGCCGATCAACGAGGAAAATCTGATACGCGTACAAGGTGACCTTTCGCCACAGACATACCAAAGCCCGCTTCGATACCGTTGCGCCCTGAGGGAATAAGAAAGGCAGAAGTATCTATTTTGCACCCATCTCTGCCGCTAGAAACGGCTCAGGGCTTTCCACTTCTTCCAGCTTTTTGCCGGCGATAAGCCAAAACCGATTACCAACATTGCGCAGAAAATCGCGGTCATGACTGACGAGCAGACATGATGCGTTGTGCTCAATCAATTCATCCTCCAGCGCTTCTTGTCCTTCGATGTCGAGATGATTTGTCGGCTCATCAAGCAAGTAGAAATTCGGATTCTTGAGCCGCAAAACCAGCATCGCCAAACGCGCCTTCTGTCCGCCGGACAGCGCGCCGATCTTGGTGTCTTGCATCTGTATCTTCACGCCCGCCCCCGCCAGAACACTCCGTGCGCGTTGATCACCAATGTCAAATTTCCCCGCTACAGCCGTCATAGGCGTGTCGCTGTCCGAAAGCTGGCTGAGATGCTGATCGGAATAGGCCGGTACAATCGAAGGCGCGCATTTGACCGCCCCACCTTCGTCGGCTAGCGCACGTTGGACCATCTTGACGAGTTGAGTTTTTCCGGTGCCGTTGGCCCCTAGAAGCACGATGCGGTCTCCCGGCAAAATCCATTTCTTGCCCGTTTTGAACAGCATGCGACCGTCCGGCGATTTAACCGGTGCATCATCCAGTGTGACCAGTGCTTTGGCATGGGTGCCGCTGTTCGCCAATTTGATGTCGCCGGCGCTGCGTTCACGGTGAACCGGTTTGGCAGCTGCCTCAATCTGTGCCGCACGCTCGTTGAGCTGTTTGGTCTTTGTGACCAGAAGGTCAGACCCGGAATTGATGCCAATGTTCTTTAACTTTGCAGCTTGCTTGCGCAGCTGTTTTGCCTTGCTCAAGTCGTTGGCAAACCGCCGTCCGTCAGCAACATCCGCCTCATTAAGCGCTGCCCGTGCCGCCGCATATGGAAGTGAAAAAACGCGCGATCGTTGCGTACGCAAAAACAGCGTTCGGTTGGTTGTCGCGTCGAGAAACGCCCGGTCATGCGACGTCAACACAACTGGCACTTCCCGCGGCAATCCAGACAACCAGTTTTGGAGCAATCCGATGCGCTTCAGGTCTAAATGGTTGGTCGGCTCATCCAGTAACAGGACATCGGGTTCTTGTATCCAAGCAGCTGCCAGAAGTACAGTTCTTTGCCATCCACCGCTCAATTCGCTTAGCGGACGATGCTGCAACTCATAGGGAACATCTAGGTCGCCAAGCACCACGTCCACACGCCAGCTTTCATGCTCGGCCTTCTCGGCAGGCAACGCTTCTAACACACATTCATAGAGCGTTTTAGCGTATGAGTTTTCCGGAACGTATTGGGTTACGTATCCCACCCGCAAACCACGCGAACGGACGATGTCCCCGCTCGCAGGTTCGTACTGGCCTGCCAAACATTCCAAAAGGGTTGTTTTCCCACACCCGTTTGCTGCGACCAACCCGATGCGGTCGCCTTTGGAAATTGTCAGGTTCAGATCGTCAAAAAGGAGGTCGCCGAGTATCACGCTCAATGCGTTGATGTTCATAACAGTCATCGGAGTTTCTGCTCATGACAAGAGGGCGCCGCAAAGCGGCTTTGAGCAGACCGATTGAGATATTATGCCTCAGGCCCGCCCTGCAAACGCGTTTACAGGGCGAAACGGGGACCATGCTGAAGACGGCGGATGATACGCATGTCCAGCTTGTGCCCTCCCGTTGCAAATAGTGGTTGAGTAGACCGAGCTTAGAAAACAAAATCGATCTCAGCAAGTCTCCCAATAAAGGAAGACGAATTAACCTTCGCCGCATCGAAGGAGTACTGTCGACTCAGGGCAGTCGTTTTGAACTTTCTGCCGGATGTTCGCCTCGCCCAAGTTAGCCGGCATTGCCCAACCAGCTCCTTCTGCCGCGCGTCGCAGATGCCGGCCCCCAACAAAATTGGCGCATTCCAAAATTGGCGGGCTGGCGCACCGTGGGTACACGACGCGCCGACCGCGACACCTGCCTGGATCTCCGTCGCAACCACTGCGATGTGCCACTGACCTCGACCGTTCGCATCGGCGTGAACGGGATTACTATTTGGGTATCGGCCCTGCCCTAGGGCCCATGACCCATTTTGAGGACCACCGTCAACCACCAAGATCCAGCGCATACTGGCCAAAGCCCTCCGCAGCCTCGCCCTTGTAGGAAACGCCGGGCACCTGGTCGGAGTAGGTCTGGGCCTTCGGTCCTGAGACGAACAGTGCCTCGGTCACCCCTTCAACCGGGGCGAAGCTCCAGTTGGAATCCGCCGATGGGTTGATCGTGCCTTCCTCGATGATGAAGCGGACGATGGCGTCGCGGTTGGTGTCGGGCGCCACCAGGATGATGTTAGAGCCGTCGATGCCCGGGAAATTGCCGCCGCCGCCGGCGCGGTAGTTGTTGGTGGCCACGACGAATTTTTGGGCAGAATCGATGGGCTGGCCGTCGTAGCGCAGGTCGACGATGCGGTTGGCCTCGGGATTGATCAAGCCGCCATCCGGATCGAATTTCGACGGTTGGGTCAGATCGATCTGGTAGGTCACGCCGTCGATCACATCGAAATTGTAGGACGGGAATTCCGGATTGATCAGCTCCTGCGCGCCGCCATTGGGCGTTAGCTGGTTGAAGATGCCGGCGGAGCGTTCGAGCCAGTCTTTGACCGTGGCGCCGTCGATGACCACTGCCCGTGCGGTGTTCGGGTAGAGGTACAGGTCGGCCACGTTCTTGATGGCCACATCGCCCGCCGGTACGTCGGTGTAGTAGTCCGGACCGCCGCGACCGCCGGCCTTGAAGGGGGCCGCGGCCGAGAGGATGGGTAGGCCCTCATATTCCGAGCCCTTGAGCATGCCGGCCGTGTACCAAAGCTGGGCCTGGCTGACGATCTGGACGGAGGGATCGTCGGCCACCAGGGCGAAATAGCTGTGCAGCGGGGCCGAGGTCTTGCCGACCGGGCGGCGGACATATTCCAGGGTCGAGTCGTGATCGGCCTGACTTAGCGCGATGACGGAGGCGACCGGCTCAACCAACGGGTTCACCTGGCGTTCGATCCGCTCGTAGATCGGGCGGGACTCGACCGAGAAGTCGGCCCGGCGCCAGCTGGTGCCGTCATGTTCCAGCATCAGATCGATGATGCCCAGATGGCTGCCCCAGAAGCCGGGCATGGCCGCCGGGACGCCTTGCAACGTGCCGGCTTGGATATCCGCGCCGTCGATTTCGGCATAGTTTTCGCTTGGGAACAGGCGGTGATGGTGGCCGGTGAAGATCGCATCGATGCCCGGAACACCGGCGAGCAGCAGGCTGGCATTTTCGGCGCCGTCCGGCCCGATGTCGCCCTCGATGCCAGAGTGTGAAAGGGCGATGACGATGTCGGCGCCTTCTTCTTTCATCTGCGGCACCCAAGCCTCGGCCGCGGCGACGATATCGCGCACCGCAAGGTTACCTTCCAGGTGAGCGGAATCCCAAACCATGATCTGCGGCGGGGTAAAGCCGATGACCCCGATCTTGATCGGTAGCTCGTTGCCGGCGCCATCGGCGATCATGCGGTCGAGAATGAAATAGGGCGGGACCAGCGTTTCATCGCCGGTCGGGCTGGCCGTCAGGGCGCCGTTGGCCACATTGGCCAGGGTGAACGGGAAGTTGGAGGCGGACAGAGCCTTTTCCAGGAAGGAGAGGCCGTAGTTGAATTCGTGGTTGCCCAGTGTCGCGCCATCGAAGTTGAGCGCGTTCATCGCCCCGATGATGGGATGAAGATCGCCTTCGTTCAGGCCGCGTTCGTAGGCGTAGTAGTCGCCCATCGGGTTGCCCTGCAGGAAGTCGCCATTGTCGAAAAGCAAGGTGTTAGGCGCTTCGGCGCGGGCCTGTTCGATCAAGCTCGCCGTCTTGGCCAGGCCGACGGTGTCGTCGGGGCGATCGCGGTAATAGTCGTAGGGGTGGATGTGCACATGGACGTCGGTGGTTTCCAACAGCCGCAGCTGCGCAACACCGGCCGCGTTCGCCCGATGGCCGAAAACACTCGGATAGGCAGCCAAGGCCGCGCCGCCCGCACCGGCAGCCATGAATTGCCGGCGGTTCAGGGGAAGGTGAGAAAAGCGGATCTTGGGCATGTCGGCTCTCCTTTTGCGCTGCGCGAGCCGGCCGGACTGGCGCGACCGAGGGAAAATCGTGGACGGCCGGTCACCCATCGTCGCGCCAATCAGCATGGCGCACAATCACAAATCTTAAGGTCAAACCGGCGCCTAGCGGTGAGTCAAATCAGAGGGATAGGCAAAAAAGAGTTGGGGATAAATCTGTGTGCATCTGCGATTCGTTAACGATGCCTTTACCTATGTTAACGAAGTTGAGGTGTTGTCTTAGCGACGGCGACGCGTGACATCACTTCGTTAAGTTTTAACAAGATCGCGGGCGTACGTGACTGTTCGAAGAATCCTCATAACAACCATTATCGCGCTTCTGAGCGTGACGGTGACGACCATCCTGGTCTCATCGTTCATGACCACCCAACGAGTCCTTCGCGGTCATATCCAGGAAATCATCTCCTACGTCGCCGATCAGACGGTCGACGAAACCCGGGACTTCCTGCTGCCGGCCCAGACCGCCGCCGACCTGACCCGACGGCTGACCGACAATGAGCTGGTCAGCACGGGCGACATGGATCTGATCGAGTTGCAGTTCTACGAGCAACTCGTTCTTTTTCCTCAGTTTTCCGGGATTTTCCTTGGCTCGGACAATGGCGAGTTCATCTTCGTCAAGCGGGATGAATCGACCGTTCCCGACGGCTTCCGGACCAAGATGATCACGCGCGAGAATGGGGTTCGCACCACGCTGCTGATCTGGCGGGATTCTAACTTCAAGGAAGTGCGGCGCGAGAACGATCCGACCGACGATTACGACCCCCGCCAGAGGCCCTGGTTCACCAAGGCCATGGAGCGGCAATCCCTAGTCTGGACCGATCCGTACGTCTTCTACACCGCCCGGCTGCCCGGTATCACGACGGCCGCACCGGTTTCGGACAGGACCGGCCGGTTGTCCGGCGTGGTGGGTGTGGATATCGAGATCGGCGCCATTTCAGATTTTCTGGCCAATCTGCGGATCGGCAAGTCCGGCAAGGCGATGATCATCTCGCGTCAGGGCGACGTCATCGCCTATCCGGATTCCAGTGCGATCATTCGGCCCAACACGTCGGACGAGAAGACGCTGCGCTTCAGTAAGGTGAGTGAGCTAGGCGATCCTGTCGCCAAGGAGATGTTTGTCTCGCTGGAAACGCCGCTGATCGACCTGCCTCGGCGCGAGCCGCTGTTCCATGCCTTCACGCTGGACGGCGAGCGCCATCAAAGCGTGATCGTGCCGTTCCCCAGCGCGATCTGGCCCTGGCTGATCGCCATCCACATGCCTGAGGACGATTACCTCGGCGCCATCAAGCAAAACCGGCTGATGAATATCGGCCTGGCCATCTTGATCGGCCTGTGCGCCATCGCCGCCGGCCTGGTGATTGCCCGCCAGATCGCTCGGCCGATGGCGGAGTTGCGCGAGCAGGCCTTGCGCATCATGCAGGGTGATTTGGAAACCGCTGAACCCGCGCACAGCCCGTTCAAGGAAGTCCGCGAAACCCAGTCGGCCTTCGAACAAATGACGAAGGGTTTGCGTGAACAGCAGAACAAGAATGAAGAGCTCAATACAGCGTTGAGCCGGACGAAGAGCGATCTGGAGAAGAATGTCGAGCGGCGAACCCAAGAACTGCGCGAGGAAATCGCCGAGCGCCGCCGGGCCGAACTGCGGGCTGAAAGGGCCAATTCGGCCAAAACCCGCTTCCTGGCCAATATGAGCCACGAGTTGCGGACACCGCTGAACGCCATCGTTGGTTTCTCGGAAATCATCAAGACGCAGGCCTTCGGCGCCATCACCAATGAGCGTTATGTTTCCTATGGCCACGACATCCACGATGCCGGAAGCCATCTGCGCTCGTTGATCGAGGATATGATCGATCTCGCCCTGATCGAGGGCGAGAAGATGCCGCTGAACGACGAGCCGGTCGATCCGCGCGGCTCGGCCGAGGAATGCCTGCGCATGGTCGCGCCGATGGCAGACAAAAAGCGCATTTCGCTTCAGCTCGAGCCCGGCCGCGACGATATCCTGCTGACCGCGGATCCCGTGCGCATCCGGCAGATCTTGATCAACCTGCTGACCAACGCCATCAAATACACCCCCGAAGGTGGCGCGGTCTGGGTCGCGGTCGACCTGGCCGATGATGACGGGGTCAAACTGGCCGTCAGGGACAATGGGGTCGGCCTGAGCCAGGATTACCACGCGCTGACCGTCTCGCTTTATGCCATGCGTGACCGGCGCGAACGCCGGACCGAAGAGAGCTATGGGCTGGGACTGCCGTTGACGGCCAAGCTGGTCGAGGCCCATGGCGGCACGTTCAGTCTGACCAGTTCACCCAGCCGTGGCACGACGGCGACGGCCCATTTCCCGGCATCCCGTGTCATCACGCCGGATCCCAACGTCATCCATATCGAACGGCAAGCGAACGTCGCGCGGGGCTGACGAACCGCCTCAGCGGCCCTTTGCGCAATCCAGGCAGAGGGGGGTGGCCGGGTCCAAGCGGAGGCGATTTTCGGAGATATCTTCCCCGCAATTCACGCAAGCGCCGTATTCGCCTTCCGCCAGGCGGGCCAAGGCGGCGCCGATGCGGGCAATTTCATCATGCCGCCGTCGTTCAACTTCCTGGGCCATAGCCTGGCCTTGCAGCGCATCCATGCGGGACAACCTGCCCACGGACGCCTGGTCGAGTTCAACCGGCCGACGTTGATCATCGCTGCCCGCCGACAGCGATTCCAGCTCGTCTCGACGCGCCTTCAACCAGGCTTCGACGGCCGACTCGTTATGAACATCCAGATCCGTCATTTGCAACAAGCGGCTTTTTTGGCTAAAGCCGCCAGGACTTGCCCAAGACATATTGGGCGCCAAACACCATGTAGTCCTTTGTTATGAGCTCACAGATTGCCGACAAAACGGGCGGCGATGCAAGCCCGACTGTCTCCTCGGCCAAGACCTCCCTGGCGCATGAGGCGGAGCGGCGGCGGACCTTTGCCATCATTTCCCACCCTGATGCAGGCAAAACAACGCTGACGGAAAACCTGTTGCTGTCCGGTGGCGCCATCCACCTTGCCGGCCAGGTCCGAGCGCGGGGCGAACGGCGGCGGACGCGATCGGACTGGATGAAGATCGAACAGGCGCGCGGCATTTCGGTCACGACTTCTGTCATGACTTTCGATCACCAGGGGGCCATGTTCAACCTGCTCGACACCCCGGGGCACGAGGATTTCAGCGAAGACACTTATCGCACGCTGACGGCGGTGGATTCGGCGGTCATGGTCATCGACGCGGCCCGAGGGATCGAGGCACAGACACGCAAACTGTTCGAAGTCTGTCGGCTGCGCGACGTGCCGATCATCACCTTCATCAACAAGATGGACAGGGAAGCGCGGGACCCGTTCGAGCTGTTGGACGAGATCTCGGACACGCTGGCCCTGGATGTCAGCCCTGTCCTGTGGCCGGCGGGCATGGGGGTCGGTTTCGCCGGCTGTTACGATGTTTTGGACAATCGCTTTTTCGCGTTTCCGGACGGGGCGGCCACGGACTGTTCGGGACCCGACGATGAGGCTCTTTCGGGCTTGATGGACGAGGCGACCCACGCCCAACTGGCCGAGGGCGCCGAACTCGCCCGCGAGGCCTGCCCGGCTTTTTCCGAGCAAAGCTATCGGGAAGGCCACCTCAGCCCCGTCTATTTCGGCAGTGCTTTGAAGGGCTTTGGCGTCCCGCAGCTGATTTCCGGGATTGCCCGGTTCGCCCCCTCGCCCCGGCCGCAACCGGCGGATCCGGAGCCGGTGCCCCCCGCCAAAAAGCAGGTCACGGGGTTCGTGTTCAAGGTTCAGGCCAATATGGACAAGAACCACCGGGACCGGGTTGCGTTCATGCGCGTCTCTTCCGGGCGGTTCCAGCGCGGCATGAAGCTTCGCCAGGTCGGGACGGGCAAAACCATGGCCGTTTCCAACCCGATCTTCTTCTTTGCCGGCGAGCGCGAGCTGGCCGAGGAGGCCTATCCCGGGGACATCATCGGGGTGCCGAACCACGGCACGCTGCGGGTCGGCGACACGCTAACGGACGGCGCCGATGTGCGCATTACGGGCATTCCTAACTTTGCGCCGGAAATCCTGCAGCGCGTCCGCCTGGAAGACCCAATGCGGGCCAAGCACCTGCAACGGGCGCTGGAGGATCTGGCCGAAGAAGGGGTGACACAGGTCTTTCGCCCCATCATCGGGTCAAGCTGGATTGTCGGCGTTGTCGGCCAGTTGCAGCTCGATGTGCTGCGCACCCGGATCCAAGGGGAGTATCAGGTGCAGATGGATTTCGAGGCGGCGCCCTATTCGACCGCGCGTTGGATCGATGGCGAGCCGGCCAAGGTCAAGGCCTTTGCTGATTCCAACCGGGGCAGCATCGCCAATGACCGGGACGGAAACCCGGTCTTCATGGCCCGCAATGACTGGGAGCTGCGCCATGTCAGCGAGCAGAACGAGAACCTGCGGTTCAGCGCAACCCGCGAGCGGCATCACTGATCTGACAACAGCCAAAAATGCGCTAAGCGAGCATAAGCCCGCCATCGACAAACAGCGTTTGCCCGGTGATGTAGGCCGCCTCGTCGGAGGCCAGGAAGGCGATGGCGGACGCCATTTCGGATGGCTGTGCGACACGTCTGAGGGGGATTTTTTGTTCCAACTCTCGGAGCGTATCCGGCCGTTCATGCCAATGGGGGTTCATCGCCGTTTCGGTGGCCCCCGGCCCTACGGCATTGACGCGGATTCCACTCGGCCCATGAACGAGCGCCAATGTCTTGGTCATGCCGGCCAAGCCGAACTTGCTCATCGTGTAACCGACATCGCCCGTCAGCGGCACAGCTTCATGGATCGATGAGGTCGAAACGATCACACCGGGTTTTTTGTCGGCAAGCCATTGCCGAATGGCCGCCTGGGCACACAGCAACGCCCCTCGCAAGTTTACACCGATGACGTGTTCGAAGGTGTCTGTGTCATAGGTTTCCGGGGCTCCGCCGCCCTTGATACCGGCGTTGTTGATCAGAATGTCCAGGGGTCCGGCGGTTTCGAACAGGGTGGCGACTTGCGCCCCATGGGAGATATCCGCTGCGACAGCCCGATGGCTGGCATTGGGAAAGACCCGATCCAACTCAGCCATCAGGGGGGCCACATCATCGGCACCGGGAAGGTGATTGACCGTAACGTGAACCCCCTCTTCGGCAAGGCGCAGGGCAGCCGCGAGCCCAATGCCCGTCGTGCCCCCGGTTACCAAAGCCGTTTTGCCTGCCAAACCCTTCACGCCGCCCTGCTCCCCAACCGTGATTGTCTCTTACCGCCATAGTGGCACATCCGCCGCAGCGGTTTCCTGCGATTCCACTGGTGATTGTCAATTTGCACTTTGCGGCGCATGCTGTGACAATTATGAGCTGTACGTGGGTTTCCAGTATCTTGGAAGCTAATCAGGGGGCGAATTTTCATGAATGCACTTTTCCGATTGGCCATTTTCAGTACGCTTTGCTTTTCACTGCTCGCCTGCAACACCCCCCCCAACGGCAGCACAACGGTCGCAAGAGGTGGGTCGAACGCGAGCGGCAACAGCGGATCGCTTGTTGTTTATCCGATCATCGGCCGGCATTCCGGCAGCGGCGATGTCTTCATCGGTGGTAGCGTCGATAATCTGATCGAGGGGGCCTACCCCCTGCGCGCCCGGTCGCGCACCAGCGGGATCGCCTGCGACGTCGCCTCGTTCGCCCCTTCCTTGGATACGGCTGATGCCTTTTGTTCCGGCCACCAGGGCTCTGTGACGTTTAGTTGTGAAAATGGCCTGTCCATCGAGACGACCTGGCAGGCGGAAAGCTGCACCAGCGGCTACGGTTTTTCCACGTCCGCCGATGGCAGCCGGTTCGATTTTGCTTTTGGTATGCCGCGCACGATGGCCCTGGCGCACTTCAACCGGATGATGGATGTTTCTGATTCCGACGAACAAGTCGCGACCGTCGTCACGCCGCCTGAAAGTCCGGTGCCGGCGGCCGAGGTTCCCGAAGGACCGACCGTTGTCGAACCACAAACGGCGTCGACCGTCACGGCCCCACCACCGGCTGACGACGGTCTCCGGCTGGATGACCTTGAGTTTATGGGCAACGGCACCGGGTTCTTTGTCACCAATGAAGGCCACTTGTTGACGAACTACCACGTGGTCGACAACGCCGATATCGTGGCCGTCTTGTACAAGGAAGAGCTGTATCAGGCAGTCATTCGAGATGTGGACCGATCGAACGATCTGGCGCTGCTTAAGATTGACGCGGAGACCGACCCGTTGCCGATGCCGCCCGTCCCAACTTATGAACGGGGCGGTGAGGTTATGACGCTGGGTTATCCGTTCGCCTCGCTCAATGCCGCCTCCCAAAAGGCCACGTTCGGCCGGATCAATGATTTGAGTGGCTTGTTCGGCGATCCGCGGCATCTACAAATGGACGTGCCTGTTCAGCCCGGCAACTCCGGCGGACCCCTGTTCAACACCAGGGGTGAGGTCATTGGCGTCGTCGTCATGCGGGCAGACGATCTGTCGGTGTTGGAAGCCTCGGGTTCGTTGCCGCAGAATATGAACTTCGCCGTCAAGGCAGACTACGCCCGGCCGCTGGTCAATTCGCTCAAATCCCCGATTACGCCAGCCGGTGCCGAGAAGGATTTGTCCTTTACCGAGCTTGCCGAGCGATACGAGGAGTCGGTTGTCTTGGTTTTGCTGTTCGAGGCCACTGAAGGCTAAGGCGGCTTTATGGATTGTCGGCGCAATCCAGCATCGGACCCAGCTGTTCGATGCCGCGCCCGATCTTTCGGGCTCGGTCGTTGATATAATCGCTGGGCGGGTTGGGCGACCAACCGCGCGGGTTGGGCAGCACCGCAGCCAGCAGCGCCGACTGCCGCCGGGTAAGCTGGGCTGCCGACGTACCAAAATGGTGGTGCGCCGCCGCCTCCGCCCCGTACACGCCCGGGGCCCATTCGACGATGTTCAGATAAACCTCCAGAATGCGCTGCTTGGGCCAAACAAGGTCAATGACCGTCGCCCCGTAGGCCTCGATCAGCTTGCGAACGGGGTTCCGGCCTTCCCACAGCATAAGGTTTTTGGTCGTCTGCATGGTGATCGTGCTGGCTCCGCGCAGCCGCTCGCCATCGCGAAATTCCTCGACCGCCTGACCCACGGCCTGCCAATCGACGCCATAGTGGCTGCAAAACAGATTATCCTCGGCCGCAATGACGGCATCGGACAGGTGGGCGGAAATCTTGTCCGCGCTCTGCCAGGACTTTTCCAATCCCTGACCTTCGGTCAAACGGATCACCATTAAGGGTGTGATCGGCACCGGCAGCCACCGATAGGCCAAGGCCACCGCCCACGGCGCCAGAACAAGGGCCAACAACAGGACTAGGATCACCCGGCGGACCAAGCGATAGGTTCTGACGAACAGTCTTTTCACAGGGGCAGCCAAGAAATCGAAATTGGGGCGGGATCTTCCGCCTTGATGAATTGAACGCCATCGGTCCCTTCGAACGCGCCGAACTCAATCAACGCCACCAGCGGGCCGTCATCGACGAGGCGGGCATCTACCATCAGCACAAGCCGATCACAATAGCGGGAAGCATAACTGGCTGTCGGTTTGCAGGCGCACAGGAAGTTCGGCACACACTAACAGTCAATCGATAAGCGCGATTATGTTTTGCGCCCTCGTCAGGTTTTGTCGGTCTGGCTGTGCCTGGCGTTTCATTGCAACAACGAGCGGAACCGGAACAGCCAACTCGCCCACGGGTGCGGGGAAGTTACAACGTCAACCACCTCGGGCCGTTTCGAGACAGCAAGACCGGTGTTCCTCTTGGTTGGCGACCAGGTGCAACCAGTCAGAGGTTCAGAAGATACAGTCTGTTAGGGTGGTGAAAACCGGCAAAGCCCTTTGGACAGTCCGTCCTAGCCGTCGTCCGGCTCTTCATCACGCAGGAAGGTGTGGCCGCCAATAATGGCAGAAACCTCGAAGTCATCGTGCCAGTCCGGCGTAACGATATCGTGCGCATAGTAGAACTTTGCGCCGCCCGTGGCATCCTCGCTCAAGCCGACCAGCGCCCGGACAGCCGCGTCGGAGCTGTCCATCCAGGCGTCGAACACATATTCCCGCGCATCATCGCTTCCGTCATAGAGCGGAATGCGGTCCGAACGGCCATCGCGCGTCCAAGAAAACTGCCCTTTCTGCCAGACGACGTCGCATACGGTTTCCGGATACCGTTTGTTTGCCACGCGGTTCAACGTGACATGCGCAACGGCGTCCATCCCTTCGCCAGGTTCAAAGCCGGCTTCGAAATAGATGTTCTGGGCAAGACAAAAGGCTTCGTCGACGTCAAGGGCCAAGCCCGAGTCGCCGTACACCGCCATCGTCGCAATCAGTAGCATGAGGGGCGAGGTCATCCCGCCAAGTCCCCTAAGTTAACATTCTTTATCGGCCGACTATATGCTGACCCCCTTAGGCAGAGTCAAAATTCTGACCTGTGATAAATGTGAGACTGAAAAGAAAAATCATGAAATATCATGATTTTAGGAATTCTTCCTAATTTTCTATGTGAGTTTTCCTAATGTCGTGATTCGGCTGATTCCACGCATGACCGCTCAAATCTTCCCTGCTTTGCAGAAAGTCACAATGCCGTCCAGCAAAGTCAGCAATTCGACATTTTCAATTCTTTGGCTAACCGATTGTGTCGAAACGAACTTCTGGTCACCGGACGGCTTGCCTTGGGCACGACTGAGAAGCCCCCTCTCATACCTCCACGGACCCTCAACGTATGGCACGGCAGATGTACGAACCACTTTGAGACCAAGCGGCACCAGATTTCATGATCGAAACGCGGCCGCCCGGTCCAAGCCCTGTTATCGTTCACAAAACGCTCAAAAAAAGAACAAGTATAACCGTGTATATGGTTAACTTGCTAGACACTGAAGCCTTTTGTCATTGAGCATAGTTTGTCATTGGGCATAGTAAGACTGACAACAACGATCCGTTCTTCGGTGTTCGATAGGTGACTAACTAACCATCTAAACGGTTGAGTAACAGCACTGTACCAAACCACCGTTCGAGAGATCGGGTCACCGGCCCCGCAGAATTGAGCCCAATAGACCGCGGGCAAGCTGCCGCCCCACTTGACTGCCTATAGATCGGGCGACTGATTTTGCCAGGGTCTCGCCCACACTCTGCCTGCTGCTGCGCCGTCGGCGCGCGGATTTGGATTTGCTTCGGGTCCGCGTTGCCCGGCCGCGCGACGATCGGCGTTCCTCCTCCGCCTCCTCTTGTTCTTCCCGCTGGGCCGCCCGCTCTTCTTCCAGCGCCGCTTTTTCCGCCCGGGCTTTCAGCAGTTCAAAGGCGGATTCCCGGTCGACGGCATTGTCGTACCGCCCCCCCATGGTGCTGGCCCGCATGATTTCGGCCCTTTCGGTTTCGTCCGCCGGACCGATGCGCGAACGTGGCGGGCAGATCAGCGTGTCATCGACGATGCCTGGCGTTCCCTTTGCATCCAGGGTGGAGACCAGCGCTTCGCCCACGCCCAGTTGCGTTATCTTCTCGCGCGTTTCGAAGGCCGGATTCTGCCTGAAGGTATCAGCCGCCGCGTTCACAGCCTTTTTGTCCCTTGGGGTAAAGGCGCGCAGGGCGTGTTGGACGCGGTTACCCAATTGGCCCAACACCGAATCCGGCACGTCCAGCGGGTTCTGCGTCACGAAATAGATGCCGACCCCCTTCGACCGGATCAGGCGGACCACCTGCTCGACTTTCTCAAGCAGCGCATCAGGCGCTTCGTCAAACAGCAGGTGCGCCTCGTCGAAGAAGAAGACAAAACGCGGGCGGTCGGGATCGCCGACCTCCGGCAGTTCCTCGAACAGTTCAGACAGCATCCAGAGCAGGAATGTCGCGTAGAGTTTCGGGTTTTGGATCAGCTCGTCCGCGGCCAGAACGTTTACGACGCCGCGGCCATCGAGTTCCGTGCGCATCATATCAGCAAGATTGAGGGCAGGTTCGCCAAAGAACAGCTCGCCCCCCTGACGCTCCAGCGTTAGGAGGCTGCGCTGAATGGCCCCGATCGAGGCGGTCGAGACATTGCCATATTCGAGCGCCAATTCCTTGGACCGTTCACCGACATGAACCAACAAGGCGCGCAGATCCTTCAGATCGAGAAGCAGCATCCCCTCATCGTCGGCAACCTCGAAAGCGATGGTCAGAACGCCTTCTTGGGTGTCATTCAGGTTCAGCAGCCTCGCCAGAAGAACGGGCCCCATTTCGGAGATCGTGGTGCGCACCGGGTGACCGCGCTTGCCGAACAAATCCCAAAACACCACCGGGACACCTTCATGGGCATAGTCGTCGATGCCGATCTTATCGATCCGTTCCTGGATTTTCGGGTGCGGGCCACTGGCCTGACTGATCCCTGACAGGTCGCCCTTAACGTCGGCCAGGAAGACTGGCACGCCGGCGCGGGAGAACCCCTCGGCCAGCACCTGCAAGGTGACCGTCTTGCCGGTACCCGTCGCGCCGGCGATCAGCCCATGCCGGTTTGCCAGACCAAGCAACAGATGCTGATGGTCGGCGCCTTTGCCGATCAAGATGCCCTTGCCCTGCGACTCTGGTTCCGACATGCCTGATTCTCCCAATTGATTTGGCCGCTCAGTGCTGGCGGCTATTGCAAATCTCGACGTTTTCTGGACCAACTACGTCCGGGCCGAATCCGGCCTTAAAATTGTTTCAAGACCGCATCGAGTGGATCGGGATACGGGTAACGGTCCTGTACATCAAGTGCTTGACGTGGAGCCGCAATCGCAGCTTTGCGTCTTGCGAAAGGGTCCAAGGCTGACAGCGAGGGAACAAGGATGAGCTATCCGATTGAGAAAATCGAAGGCATCGGGCCGACCTATGCCAAGAAGCTTCAGAAGGCAGGGGTTCGTTCAACCAAGGCGCTATTGAGCCGTGGCGGCAAACCCGCCGGGCGCAAGGAACTGGCGAGCGCAAGCGGCATCGACGAGACCTACATTCTCAAATGGACCAACATGGCCGATCTGATGCGCATTCGGGGCGTTGGAGAGGAGTATTCGGAACTGCTCGAAGCGGCGGGCGTCGATACGGTCAAGGAACTCAAGCATCGCAACCCGGACAATCTCGCTGTCAGAATGGCCGAGGTGAATGCCGAGAAAAAACTGGTCCGCCAGCTGCCGGCCCTCAGCAAAGTCAAAAGCTGGGTCGAACAGGCAAAGTCCCTCGAACCGGCCATTTCTTACTAGAAGTTCTCAAACAGGCTCCCGGAACCGGTTAGACTTAAGGGGCCGTTAAACCTATTGGCGGTTACTTTCCCCATGCCGGGGATCGACACCGCACAGTTAGATCGGTCGATCGAGGCCAGCGAACCAGCCGCCGATGTTATCGCCGGCCTGATCGCGGGCCTCGATTGTCTGCGTGTGGGCGTTGCCTTGTTCGACCGGGCGGACCGTCTGGTCTACTGCAACGAGCATTTCCGCTATATCTACCGGTCGTTCTCCAACGTCAGCGACCTGATTGGCCTAAGCTTCGTCGAGCTGATGTCGGTCCAGGTGCTGAACCACGAAATCGCAGGCGGTTTGGCTGCCAGCGATCCGCAGGGCTGGATCGCCCGCCGCACCACTGAACGGCGCAAGGCCTATTGGGATCCCATCGAGCAACGCCTGGCCGATGGCCGCTGGATAGAGATCAAGGAACGGCCGGTCGAAGGCATCGGGATCATCGGCATCTGGACCGACGTGACCCAGCAGAAGATCGCCCAGCTACGCCTCGAATCGGCCATCGAAAGCAGCAGCGATGGCATGGCCCTGTGGGATCAGGCGGATCGCCTGTTGGCCTACAACGATTCCTTCGCCAGGCTGCATAGCGGCACGAACGGTCCGCCTGACCTGAAAATCAGCTACGCGGACTATCTGGACTTTCTGATTTCCTCCGACCTCGTGCGCCCGGAGATCGGCCGCGAGCGGTGGATCGCGGATCGCATGAAGGAGCGGAGCGAAACCCAATCATCCTTCTTGGTCGAGTTCGGTGGCGGCAATTGGATTCAGGTCCGGCAGTGGCGGACCCGCGACGGCGGTACGGCGACCACTTGTGTGGACGTCACGGGGCATAAGCGGCGCGAAAACGAGTTACTGCTGCGCGGACAAAGCCTTGAACGAACGGTCCAGGAGTTGGAAATGAGCCAGTCGGTTCTGGAGGATCAAGGCGCCAGACTGGTGGAGCTGACCGAGGAGCTTGAGCAGGCGCGCGCCTCGGCCGAAACGACCAGTGCGTTCAAGTCGGACTTTCTGGCGACGATGAGCCACGAATTGCGCACGCCGCTGAACGCGATTATCGGTTTTACCGAGATCATGCGCGATCAGATCTTCGGCGCCATCGATAACGAACGCTACGTCCATTACTTGGGTGACGTTCATGACAGCGCCAGCCATCTGCTGGCCCTGATCAACAACATGCTGGATCTGTCCAAGATCGAGGCGGGCCGATTCGACCTCGAGTACCGCCCGGTGCGCATCTCCACCCTGCTGGAAACGGTCGTGCGCCTGATGGGCGAGCGGGCCGAAAGGGCCGGGCTGAAAATCGATGTGCTGGATACCTGCGCCCACGCAACGCTGATGGGCGACAACCGGCTGATCAAGCAGATGCTGCTGAACCTGATTTCAAATTCGATCAAGTTCACCGAGTCCGGCGGCTCGATTACGATCATGGTCGAGCGCCTATCGTGTCAGAAATCCCCCGACGAGTTGGCCGGTCTGGCCTTGTCGGTCGCCGATACGGGTCACGGCATTCCCGACGAAGATCTCGAGACGATCACCGAGGCCTATCTGCAGGGCAGCAACGCCAGCATGACGTCGAACCAGGGCACCGGCCTGGGGCTGCACCTGACCCAGCGATTTGCCCAGCTACACGACGCTGATCTTCGGCTTGAGAGCAAGGAAGGCGCGGGGACCAAAGCGACGATCTTGTTTCCGCCCGAGCGCGTCGGGACGACCAAGTAGGCAGCCCCTTTTCGAACCGCACCCGGTCAGTCGATCATCAAAGAAACGGACGATTTCCCGGCGACATCGTATCGAATGCGCTCACCGCCAACCGGGTAACGGGTTCGGATTACGCTGCCGGTGATCACGATCTCTCCGGCCTCGACCGTTTGTCCCTGCCCCGTCAGCAACGTCACCATCCAGGACAGAGAGCCAAGCGGATCGGACAACCCGGTTACGGCGCTGACCGGTGCGTCATCGTTCCAGTGAAGCGCGACCGGCAGGTCGTTTAAGTCGAGCGTGGACCAATCAGGGATCTCAGGCCCTAGGATTATCCCCGCCGACCAGGCGTTGTCCGCGATCATCGTCAGCGCATCGATGTTCGAGTAATCAGCGCCGCGATCGATGATCAGTTCCAAGGCCGGATGGACGCTTGCGATGTGCCGGCGGATCGATTGGTTGTCGTAGGGCCCCGAGCCCGCCACCAGCTTGTTTGCCAACTTGAACGCCAACTCGAACTCGATACCGAGGCCATGATAGTCCGACTGGAGGATCCGCGCTGGTGAAGCGTGGATCTCGCAGGCGAAGACGCCGCCGGCAATCGGGCGATTGATACCGCACAGCTCTTGTAGCACCTGCGATGCCAACGCGATCTTTCGCCCGCCAAGGGGGCCTCGCCCTTCCGCCGCATGCAGCCGATGAAAACGCCACTGCGCGGCATAGGCTTCCGCCTCATCCGCGGGCGCATTGTCCCCCGTTAGGTTCTTGAACCGTTCGCCCGCGTCGTGCGCGCCCTTGATTGCGCGGGCAATTCGGTCAGCCTTGTCGCTCATCGCTGCAGGTTCCCTCTTTGAGGGAAACAGTCTAGCGCCGGCTGCTCGTCCGGCAAACGGAGCGACGTTAGCTAGAGAGTGATCTGGCGTTCCTGACCGTTTTGCAGAAGGATCACGACGCCTTGCTGCTCGCGCAGCGTCATCGCCTCTGCCGGATCGAGACCCCGATAGGCACCACGAATCAAGCGGCCGATCAGGCCGTGGCTGATGGCCACGGTGGGCTTTGTAACGCTAGCAAGCCAATCCTCGGCCCGGCTGACTGCTTGGGCGAGCGTTTCGCCCTCCGGCGATTCAAATTCCCACATGGGCTGGGAAAGCACATCCGCCATTTGCGGATATTCGGCGCAGACCTCGTTGTAGGTCATGCCGGTCCATCTGCCGACGCTGATTTCCGCAAGCCGCTGGTCCTGCCTGGATGTTGCGCCGATATGCGCTAAGGCGATGCGGGCGGTCTCCACCGTTCGCCCGAGGGGGCTAGAGACGAAATCCACGGGAGCGATGTCGTCAATTTCCCGGGCCAAGATCTGGCCAACGGTGTCGGCCTGTTCCCTGCCCCGTTCGGTCAGGTGCGAGTCGTGCTGGCCCTGGAAACGACCGATCACGTTCCATTCGGTCTCGCCATGGCGGACGAAGTAGATCGGGTTGTCCATGAAAGCGGTCCTAGTGCGCTTGGCCCCAGGTGTCGCCGATGCCGGCATCTGCCACCAGAGGGATCGACAGACTAGCCGCCGCCTGCATGACTTCGACGACTACCTCTGCCGTTCGATCGGCTTGGTCGGTTGGCGCCTCGAAGATCAATTCGTCATGGACTTGCAGCAGCAACCTCGCATCCAAACCGGCATCCTTCAGCGCAGGGCCGACGCGGGACATGGCCCGTTTGATGACGTCGGCCGCCGAACCCTGGATGGGCGCGTTGATCGCCTGGCGTTCGGCGAAGGACCGCTTGGCGGGGTTTTTCTCGCGGATCGATGGGACGTGGCAGTGGCGACCGAACAGGGTCGTGACGAAGCCTTGCTCGCGGGCCAGCTCCTTTGTCGCCTCCATCCAGTCTTTCAGTTCGGAATAGCGCTCCAAATACTGCTTGATGAAATCGCCGGCCTCGCGGGTTTCGATGCCCAGCTGTTGGCCCAAACCAAAGCCGCTGATGCCGTAGATGATGCCGAAATTAATGGCCTTGGCCTTGCGCCGTATCTCGGGCGTCATCTCGTCCATCGGCACGCCAAAGACCTGGCTGGCCGTTAGAGCGTGGATGTCGTCGCCGGCGCGGAAAGCCTCTTTCAAGGCTTCGACCCCGGCGATCTCAGCGACCAGACGCAGCTCGATCTGGCTGTAGTCGGCGGAGATGAGTTTGGCCCCCTCCTCTGCCACGAATGCCTCGCGGATACGCCGACCTTCTTCCGTCCGGATCGGGATGTTCTGAAGATTGGGATCATTGGAGGACAACCGTCCGGTCGAGACGATCGCCATGGCATAGGAGGTATGGACCCGCCCGGTTGTCGGGTTGATCTGACCTTGTAGGGCGTCCGTATAGGTGCTCTTGAGTTTCGACAGCTCTCGCCAGTCCAGCACGCGTTCGGCGATTTCGAAGCCCTTGGCGGCAAGCGGCTTTAGGACCTCGACGCCGGTGGCGTAGGCGCCGGTCTTTGTTTTCTTGCCGCCCTGGATGCCCATCTCGTCGAACAGGACGGTACCAAGCTGTTTTGGCGAGCCGATATTGAACGGGTGCCCGGCCAGATCATGGACCTTGGCCTCCAGCTCGACGATCCGATTGCCGAAGTCCGAGGACATACGCTTCAACGTCTCCAGATCGACCTTGATGCCGTTGAATTCCATCTCGCCGACGACCTCGGCCAAGGGCCGCTCGACGGACTCGTAAAGCGCCACCTTGCGCTCGGCGACCAGCTGCCGCTTCAGCAGCTTGTGCAAACGCAACGTGATGTCCGCATCCTCGGCGGCGTAACCCAACGCCTTGTCCAAGGGCACGCGGTCAAACGTGATCTGGTTTTTGCCGGTGCCACACAGATCGCTGTATTTGATTGTCGTGTGGTTGAGATGGCGTTCCGCCAACTCGTCCATGCCATGGCCGTGGGTCATACCGTCGATCACGTAGGACAGCAGCATGGTGTCATCCACCGGGTGCAGTCGGACACCGTGCCGGGCCAGGATCTGATAGTCGTATTTGATGTTCTGGCCGATTTTCAGGACGGCCGGATCCTCGAGAAGCGGCTTTAGCGCCGCGATCACGGCTTCCGGCGAGAGCTGCTCCGGCGCCTCGCCGTCCCCCTGTAGATCCAGCGCGTCGTCCCCAGCCGGCGCAACATGGCCTACTGGGATGTAGCAGCCGTTGCCGGGCGCGGTGGAGAGCGAGATGCCGACCAGCTTAGCGCTGGCAGCGTGAACCGAGGTCGTTTCCGTGTCGACGGCGAGCGCGCCGGCTTGATGGGCATCATCAATCCAGGCCTGAAGCCGGGCCAAATCGGTGACGAGCTCGTATTCCACCTCGGACAACGGGGCCTGCGCTTCGCCGCCGGTTTCCGCCTCGCCGTCCGGTCCGCCGCCATAGGCCGCCTCCACCCGGGCGACGATGGATTTGAACCCTTGCTCACGCAGGAAGGCCGCAAGCTGCGCGCCGTCTGGTTCATGGACGACCAGGTCATCCAACCCCACCGGCACGTCGACGTGGGTGTCTAGCCGGACGAGTTCCCTGGAAATGCGCGCCATCTCGGCATGGTCGATGAGATTTTGGCGCCGCTTTGGCTGTTTGATCTCCTCAGCCCGCTCGAGCAGGGAATCCAGATCGCCGTATTCTTCGATCAGCTGCGCCGCCGTCTTAACGCCAATGCCCGGTACGCCGGGCACGTTGTCGACGGAATCGCCGGCCAGCGACTGAACATCGACGACCTTGTCTGGCATTACGCCAAACTTTTCGACGACCTCCGGCTCGCCGATGGCCCGATTTTTCATCGGATCGAGCATGGTCACGGTGCCGCCGACCAGCTGCATCAGGTCCTTGTCGGAGGAAACAATGACGGCCTCGTCGCCCCGTTCCCGCGCCAGCCGGCAATAGGTGGCGATCAGATCGTCGGCTTCGTAGCCCTCCAGTTCCATCGGTTCGAGATTGAAGGCGCGCGTGGCCTCGCGGATCAACGAGAATTGCGGAACCAGCTCCTCAGGCGTTTCGGACCGGTTGGCCTTGTAATCGGCATAGATGTCGTTGCGGAATGTCTTGTCCGACGCATCGAAGATGACCGCGATGTACTCGGCGCCTGTGTCCGCCAGCAAGCGCATCAGCATATTGGTGAATCCGTATACGGCATTCACCGGCACGCCATCGCTGGGCCGGTTCATCGACGGCAAAGCGTGGAAAGCGCGAAATATGAATCCCGATCCATCGATCAGGTAATAGGTCTTTTTTTCGGATTGGCTCATGGAACGATGCTGTTTGGCTGCCTGGTCCGCACCGTACGCCGAGTGTGGCGTCACATCAAAGCCCACTGGCGGCACATGCACAGGAAGATTGGCCTGAGGCGCTTCCAGGACTATCTAAAAAGTCTGTTAGAGCCACGGCGGCCGCCAAATGAAACTTTTATCAGCGATCCTGACGACATTCATTGTTTCCCTAGTGGCAAGTGGCGCCGGCGCCCAGGAGGCCCGCATCGCCAACGACGTCTATGCCGGTGGGGCGACGGTGGTTCTGGATGGCGAGGCGGCCGACGACGTCTTTGCCGCCGGCGAGTCGGTCACAGTGAGGCAAACGGTCGGACGCAACCTCTACGCCGCCGGTCGACGCATCGATGTGACCGGGCCCATCGTAGGCGATGCTTATGGCGCCGGATTCACATTTACCCACGCCGGATCGACCGCCGGACGGGTTTATGCGGCTGGCTATGACGTGAGACTGTTGCCAAGCAGTAAGATCGGTGAAGGCGCCCGCCTGTTCGGCCGAACGATTGCCGTCGACGGCGACGTTTCCGGTCATGTGCTGCTGGCCGGCGAGGCGGTCGCCTTGGCCGGCCGAATCGATGGTGATGTATATGTCGATGCGGACAGCCTGACCGTGTCACCGGATGCATCGGTCACCGGCGATCTGCACTACACGGTCGACCATGATCTCGAAATTCCATCCGGCGTGGTTGCGGGCTCGATTTACGAGACCGGTGATGAGGGTCGATCAGACTCGATCGAGAGCGAACTGGACTTGCATGCCATCAATCCGGAATGGACCGACTCCATCGGCTATGTCAGACGCGGCGCGGGTAGCTTCTTCGTCTTCGGCCAATTGGTCGCCGGCCTCGCCATTTTTGTGGGCTTCCCGGTTCTGGCAGGCAGACTGCGGAACACAATCGAAGACAGGCCGGCGGGGAGCTTGGCAAATGGCCTGCTGGCCTTTGCCGTGCTGGTGGGCATCATCGTGCTGTCCGCCGTCACGCTGATCGGTATCCCGCTGGCCATTCTGATGGTGCTGTCTGTCCCGTTGATCTTGATTGCGGGGTATTCGGTCGGCGCGGTCGGATGGATTCTGATCGCCGCGCGGATGCTGGGCCAAGAAGTGCCCTATTCGGCGTGGGCCAGGCTGGTTCTGGCCTTGGTCGCCGTCATTCCAGTTTATCTTCTCGGATTGATCCCGCTGGCCGGCTGGCTAATCGGGCTGGCGACGACCTTGCTGGGCCTTGGCGCTTTGTTCGTCAGTCTACGATCGAAGGCGACGGATGGCGCCGCCCTTCCGGCAACGGGCTAATGGCCGGACTTGCCCTCCGGCTTGACGAAGCGCCGACCGCAATAGCCGCAGACGACCGCGTTCTGCGTCCCAAAGGTGTAATAGACCATCGGATGGCCCAAAGCCCCGCCGCCGCCATCGCACCCGACCGTTTCCTGGCCGGCCTCTACAACGACGACTTCAGGCGGTTCGCTCACCATGGTTACCATGATCCCTCGCAAGAAACAGGAAGACCGAAGTTGCGATTGACCTCGGCCGAAATCCGATGATAGCGCTGGCACACCGTCGATCAATCACAGATGAACGCTGCGGCACGACCGCGGCCGATTAGCGTTACCATGAACAGTTTGACCGAAGAGTCCCTCAATCGTTCTGCGGAGCCAAGCGCGGATGCCGCGGTATCCGTACGAGGTTTGACAAAGACCTATGCCGCCAGTGGAAAGACGCCCGCCAAAACGGCGCTGCATTCTATCGATCTAGACGTTCCAAGGGGCATGATATTTGGCCTTTTGGGGCCCAATGGGGCCGGTAAGTCGACGTTGATCAACATTTTGGCTGGCTTGACGATCAAAACCGCCGGCACGGCTTCGGTATGGGGATTCGATATCGATCGGCAACCGCGCATGGCCAAAGCCGCCATCGGGGTCGTCCCGCAAGAGCTGAACATCGACCCATACTTCACGCCGGTGGAGCTGCTGGATATCCAAGCCGGGCTTTACGGCGTGCCAAAACGCGAAAGACGGTCGATGGATTTGCTGCGCGCCTTGGGCCTCGATGACAAGGCTGGCAGCTATACAAGAAGCCTGTCAGGCGGCATGCGGCGGCGGCTGATGGTGGCCAAAGCCATGGTCCACTCGCCGCCGGTTCTCGTCCTGGACGAGCCGACCGCCGGCGTCGATATCGAATTGCGCCAACAGCTTTGGACCCATGTACGGGCATTGAACGAGTCCGGCACGACGGTCTTGCTGACCACCCACTATTTGGAAGAGGCCGAGGAGCTTTGCGACCGCATCGCGATCATCAATCATGGCCGGGTCGTCGCCGATGACACGACGCCGAATCTGCTTGCTCAACTGGACAGTAAGACTTTGACGGTCAATTTGACCGATCCGCTCGACCAACTGCCATCCCAGCTTTCGCAGTGGCAGGCCGAACTGCCTGATCCGCACAAGCTGTTGATCCGGTATCGGCCGAGCGAAACGCGGTTGGGGGAAATCTTGAACGCGATGAACGAAGGCGGTGTGACGGTCAGCGATCTGTCGACCGAGGAAACCGATTTACAGGACATCTTTTTGCAACTGACACGGGCGGATGACGCCGCGTGAACCATCCACGCCGATGGACCTTGCTGATCAGCGCTTGCCTATTGGTTTGCGCCTGCGCCGGCGCCAGCCAGCCCATGGGCCCGGCGACCCAAGCTCCTTCGGTCATTTCGGCGCCGGAAGACGAAACCGGTGGAACCGGCCAGGCGATTACGGCCAGCGACGGTTACCAGCTTCCCCTCAGATCCTGGCTGCCACCCGATCCGCCACACTCCGTCATCGTGGCCCTGCATGGTTTCAACGATTATTCAGGCGCCTTCAAGGACCCCGGATCCTATTGGGCGGGCCAGGGTGTCGCCGTTTATGCCTATGACCAAAGGGGGTTCGGCGCCACGCAGCGGCTGGGCGTTTGGCCCGGTGCGGAAACCCTGGTCGCCGATCTCCGAACCGCCCTGGAGCTGATCGCAACCCGGCATCCGCAGGTACCGCTGTTCCTGTTGGGTGAAAGCATGGGGGGTGCGGTGGCCGTCCTGCTGGCGGCGGAACAGGACATGCCGAACATCGATGGACTGATCCTAGTCGCCCCGGCCCTGTACGCCGAAAGATCGGTGCCGCGCTATCAGCGCATCGGGCTGCGCATTCTGTCGGTCGTCATGCCGGGTCTTCGGTTGACCGGCGAAGGGCTGGAATTGCAGCCGTCCGACAATATCGAGGTGCTGCGGGACATGTGGTTTGACCCGCTGACCCTAAAGGACGCCCGGATCGACACGCTCCAAGGTTTGCTGGATATGATGGTCGAGGCGGCGGACGCGCTGCCAGCGATCGACCCGCCCGCCCTCATGCTGTTCGGCAGCCGCGAGCAGATCATTCCCCAGCCGGCCATTATCGAAACGCTGTCGCCCCTGCGAGCGTCTTGGTCGGGTGATCCGTTTCTGCGTCTGGCTTACTATTCGGACGGCTATCACATGCTGTTGCGCGACGTCGCCGCCGAAACCGTCTTGGCAGATGTCATGGCCTGGATGCGGGCGCCCGACGCGCCGCTACCGTCCGGGTCGGACAATGGTGCCTGGGAGGGGCTGCTGCGCCTGCCGGTGGCAAGCGCAGCCGATGCGGGTGGGGACGCTAGGACGTCGAATCGAGATTGATCACCCGAACCCGGCGATTGACCCCGCTCGTCGGGTTGGCGGGATCGAGCAACTCGCTCTCGCCCTTACCCTCGGACGACAAGCGGACATCGCCCACACCTTGGGAAACCAGGAACTGGCGAACTGAGGCCGCGCGCCGATCGGACAGATCCAGATTGTAGGCATCCGAGCCCACGGCATCGGTGTGCCCTTCAATCAGGAAAGGCGAATCAATGAACTTGGCGTCGTTCATGGCGGTGGCGAGGTCGATCAGCACCGCCTCCGCTTCCGGCGTGAGTTCTGCTGAATCGAATTCGAACTTCACATCCAAATCGACGCTTTCGGAAAGATCGGCAACCTCCACCCACGTTTTGGGCGGGCGAATGAAGCAGACGGGGAATTCCACCTTCTGCGCCGCGACCATCGCCGTATCGCACGCATCATTCGAACGAAGCTCGGTCGTGACCAGACGCGTGGCGCCCTCCTGCGCCGTCGCCAAATCAGCGGAGACGGCCCAGACACCCGCCGCGGCGACCACGACCAACCGAACGAGCGTTCGGGCACCCAAAGCGCGGATCAGACACTCACCCATCGAGACCTCCATCGATCACAAAAGCGCGACGTGACGCTTCGAGGCTTAAGCATATAGGTGGGTTGTGTATCCAGCAACTTAACGGCTTTGCATCGACAATTAGGCTGCGCTAGTGTCCACGCGGTCGCACTGCTTTCAGACCAAAGGACCCGTAGCTCAGCTGGATAGAGCGCTGCCCTCCGAAGGCAGAGGTCACAGGTTCGAATCCTGTCGGGTCCGCCAGAATCATTGAAAAAATCAAGGTACAGGGACAACCAACACTCCAAAGTTGGGTTAAATGCCGACCTTGAGGACACTTTTCCGAATAACGGTTTAGAGACGTTCTTTAAGTCTACATACGGTTACCATCCGAACCAACGACGCCTCGCCACCTAAGCAAATTCAAATTCTATCGCACGGCCCGAATCTTTTTGTAACCGGGGGCAATGACACGTTGACCGGCCCCGCCGGAACCAGCAATATCTTAACGGTTTATGAATCTGTCCGATTTTGTCATCAACGCGTAAGGGAATTGCGCGAGGCAGATCTCGGTTAGGTGACGACTGCGATTGACTAAAGTGCATTTATGCCAATGGGAGGCGGGAGCACAGCGATGAGTTACTACTACAATTGGTTCGCAAAATACGCGGCCAAGTACTATCGCTCCGATGATGATGACGGCGGCGGACGGTACGGCGGCGACGACGACGATGGCGGCAGCTGGAAGAAGAAGTCCGGCGGCGATGACGACGACGGCGGCGGTTGGAGCTGGAAGAAGAAGTCCGGCGACGATGACGACGGCGGCGGCAAGAAGAAGTCCGGCGACGACGATGACGGCGGCGGCAAGAAGAAGTCCGGCGACGATGATGACGGCGGCGGCAAGAAGAAGTCCGGCGACGACGATGACGGCGGCGGCAAGAAGAAGTCCGGCGACGATGATGACGGCGGCGGCAAGAAGAAGTCCGGCGACGATGATGACGGCGGCGGCAAGAAGAAGTCCGGCGACGATGATGACGGCGGCGGCAAGAAGAAGTCCGGCGACGATGACGACGGCGGCGGTAAGAAGAAGTCCGGCGACGATGACGACGGCGGCGGCAAGAAGAAGTCCGGCGACGATGACGACGGCGGCGGCAAGAAGAAGTCCGGCGACGATGACGACGGCGGCGGCAAGAAGAAGTCCGGCGACGATGACGACGGCGGCGGCAAGAAGAAGTCCGGCGGCGACGATGACGACGGCGGCGGCAAGAAGAAGTCCGGCGGCGACGATGACGACGGCGGCGGCAAGAAGAAGTCCGGCGGCGACGATGACGACGGCGGCGGCAAGAAGAAGTCCGGTGGCGACGATGACGACGGCGGCGGGCACCACTACTGGAGCGGTGGCTGGAGCAAGTCTCACAGCTACGGCGACGACGACGGAGGCGATTAATCTCCGCGTAACCTAGGTTAGCCGACCTGGGGGGTGGCTCGGCTTTGCGGGCCACCCCTCAGTTGTTTTTGGAGACTAGAAGAAATGGCGAATTCGGAGACTGACGCAAAAACGGCAATATCGGACGCGCTGAAGCGCTGTAAGACGACCTTCTGGGTCATCGCGTTTTTCAGCTTTTTCGTGAATTTGCTGTCCCTATCGTTCCCGATATTTTTGCTGCAAGTCTACGATCGCGTTATCCCTAACCGCAGTGTCGACACCTTGTTGATCTTGGTGTTCATGGTGTTGATCGCGGTTCTGGCATATTCCGGCCTGGATACCCTGCGCAATGCGATGCTGGCCAAGCTCGGCCGCTGGATCGATTTGAGCAGCGGGGTGCCCGTTTTTGAAGCCAACATCATGCGCGCCAAGCGGCGCGGAACCCGCTCGAATTCTCGCTTTTTCCGGGATCTTGCCGCCGTCCGCGATTTTGTTGGCGGCCCCAATATCCTGCCCATGTTCGACGGGCCCTGGACCCCGCTTTTCATCGCTGCCCTTTTCCTTATGCACCCGGTTCTGGGGTATATCTCAATCGGCGGGATCGTGCTGTTGGTCGGCGCCGGTCTAATCAACGAGCTTTTAACCCGAAAGACGATTTCGGCGGCCGAAGACACCTCCAGCCGTGCGGTCGACTATGCGACGTCTGCTACCCGCAATGCCGATGTCATCGAAGCCATGGGCATGCGGCGGGCCGTTGCGGAACGCTGGAGTTCGATGTACCGGGCCGCGTCGGATGACAAGGTTCGCTCGGAACGCTGGGCCATCGCGCTTCAGGCGGCCACCCGTTTCCTGAGAACGGCGTTGATGGTCTGCCTGCTGGCGACGGCGGCGTACCTTATCGTCAGCGACGAATTGACGGCCGGCAGCGTCATTGCCGCCATGTTGCTGTTCCGGCGCTCGGTGGCCCCGATGGAACGGGCGATTGAATGCTGGAAATCGTTCGTTTCGGCCCGCGATGGCTATCAATCGCTGAAGAAGCATCTAAACCGTTTGCCGGACATGCCCGAAACGCCCCCGATGTTCGATCCGGACGAAGGGCTGCGGGTGGATGATGTTTCCGTCCATGTTCGTGGTGTCGATGCGCCGATCCTGCGCCGGATCGATCTGCGCCTCAGACCGGGCGAGGCCGTTGCCATCACCGGTCCAACAGCGGCCGGCAAGACGACTCTGGCCCAAGTCATTCTGGGCAATATTACCCCATCCAGAGGAGAGGTTCTGTTAGGCGGCATCGACGTGGCGGTCGTCGAGCGCGAGATTCTCGGACCATTGGTCGGCTATCTGCCGCAATCCGTAGAACTTTTTGAAGGATCCATCCGAGATAACATCTCTCGCATGCATGTCGGCGAGCTGGACGATGTGATCGAGGCGGCGCGCATGGCAGGCATTAACAAGATGATCTGCTCCATGCCGAACCAGTACGACACGGATATCGGCGAAGGCGGCGCGCTGCTGTCAGGCGGCCAACGGCAACGGGTCGGTTTGGCCCGGGCGCTGTATGGCAGGCCTGGACTGGTCGTTTTGGACGAGCCTGACGCCAATCTGGACGATAGTGGGCGTTGGGCTTTGGAACGGGCGATCCGCAAGGTGAAAGAAGCGGGGGCGATGGTCATCGTGATCACCCATCGCCGATCGGGCCTTTCCGCCTATGACCGCATCTTCAAGCTTGTCGAAGGGCGGTTGCACGAGGTTGTTGCGGAAAAAGACGCCGATACCGCCAAAACCGACGAGAACCGCAATCTGACCGTCGTGAGCGCTGGTGAGGAAAAGGCATGAACGAACGTGATCTGAAAACGGTCGGCACCGGCAAGCTGGCGCTGTTCGGTGTTGGGATCATCTGTGCGTTTTTCGGGTTCTTCATTGCCTGGAGCGTCCTGGCACCGCTGAGCAGTGCGGCCTTGGTTCAAGGCGTGGCCAAGGTTCAGGGCGAACGCAAAACGGTTCAGCACCTTTCGGGTGGCATCGTTCGTCAAATTCACGTCAGCGAAGGCGGCCAGGTCGAAGCGGGTGATCCGCTGCTGGTTCTGGAAGACGCCGAGGTCATGGCGAACGTCAAGGTGCTGCGGGCGCGCCGGGTTGGTTTGGCGACGGAGCTTGCCCGCCGGGATGCCGAGCGGCTGGATCTGGAAGAGCTGACCTTCCCGGAATGGCTGAACAGCGTGGAAAACCGCGATCTGGCCAAGACGGCGATGAGGGAACATCGCGTGCTGTTCGACAACCGGCTGCGGGATTTGCGCAGTTCGGAAGACATTATCCGCCTGCGGGTTCGCCAGATCCTCGATGAAATCGAGGGGTTGAAAGGGCGCGTGGCGGCCGACACCAAGCAAATTGAATTGCTGCGCGAACGGCTGGGCATGATGAACAGCCTGGCCAAGCAGGGCCTGGTCCATGCCGAGCAGGTGTTCGATCTGCGGCAGGCCGAAGCGCAGCTGGAAGGGGCGATCAGCGAGAACAAAGCGGCCATCGCCGGTGCCCGGGGCCGCATTCTGGAGCTGACATCCGAACGGACCAAGCTTCGGGTTGAACGGCGCAGCGAAGCATCGGAACGATACGCGACCCTTGTGACCGAGCTTGCCGAGGTGGCCACCGAACTGAGCGGGGCGGAAGTTCACCTGACCCGCCGCACGTTGCGCGCACCGATCGGCGGTGTCGTCCAGGGCTTGAAGATCCATACCGAAGGCGGCGTGATCCTGCCCGGGGCACCGATTTTGGATATCGTTCCGCAGGAATCCGACGTCATCATCGACGCCCGGCTGATGCCGAAGGACCGCGATTCGGTTCAGGTTGGCGCCCCGGCCGAGATACGCTTCCGTGCCAGCGGTCAGCGGCGGGCCCCGCCCGTCAGCGGAAAACTGGTTTCGGTTTCGGCCGACCGCATGTCCGATCCGTTGACGGCTGAAGATTACTTCCTGGCGCGCATTACCTTTGATCAGAATGCCGAAACCCTGCCCGAAGGGCTGGAAATCTTCCCGGGCATGCAAGCATCGGTCGCCATCGTTACCGGAAAAAGAACGGTTCTTGGTTATCTTACCGAACCGTTGGTTCAATCCTTCTGGCGTTCGTTGCGCGAAAGATAAAACAGAGCCCCGTCATGAACATGCCGCTGTTGCGTTTCGTCCAGGATAAAGAGGGCTCGGGCCAGGCCTTTGTCCGCCACGTCGCAAGCTGTTTGCGCCTGTATCCTTATTTTGTCGTGATCCAGATCGATGGCGATCCCGAAGATCCCGAGTACGTGCTTCAGCTGGCGCGCGCCATTTGCGGGCTCAGGGTCGACGGCAAGCCAGGAAAACCGCCAGGCAAAGTCTCTTTCACCAACGTGGAGAACAACGCCGAGGCCGTCACCAATGACGGCAACGTCACGCGGCTGAGCCGAACCCATGTCGCGTTGCCGCCTCATACCGACAGCTCGTACATGGAAAACCCTCACGAGTTTGTCGCCTTTCAGATGGTACGAAACGATTCCGAGGGCGGTGAGTCGATCATGGTACCGGTGGACGATATCGTCCGCGGACTGGATGACGAGACGGCCAGCCTATTGCGGGAACCGATCTATCCCTTCGGCAAAGAGCTGTGCCCGATCCTGTCGGGCAATCCGATGGATGAGCGCGTGCGCTTTTACGAACACCAGCTCAACACCTCGCAACAGGCGCAGGATAGCGCCCTTTCGGACAGGCACCTGCAGGCGCTGGACAAGCTGGAAAAGCTGCTGTCGGAGCGCGGGAGGTTTCACGAACTTCAGCTCATGGCTGGCCAGGTCATGATCATGAACAACACCAAGGTTCTGCATGGCAGAACCGAGTTTTCCTCGGAAAGCGACCGGCTGCTTTACCGTGTCCGCCAGCATGCCCCTTGCCTGGCCCCCTATGAGCCAAAACCAGCCAAGCCCCAGCAAAAACCCAAGTCTGGCGACAAACCGGGCACGATCGATCTGGATCGCGTCAAGGAGTTGGTGCGCAACCGCGAAACCGACGAAGCGTTGGAGCTGTGCGCTCAACACTTGATCGACCATCCCGACGACGTCGAAGTGTTGCTGCTGATGGCTAGGGCCCTGCGCCGAGGGGGCCGGCACAAGGAATCCGTTCCCCCATTGGCCCATGCCGCCAATGTCGCGCCGGACGACAAGGAAGTCTTGCGCGCCTTTGGCGATGCGCTGCTGCGCGAAGGCCATGACGAGCAGGCGCTGGAAGTCTTTCGCCAGTTCGAGGCCATAGACCCGTTGGATTTCGACGCCAACCTCTCGCTATCCGCCCTGTTGCGCGAGAAGAAGGAGGTTCCCGAGGCGCGCCAGATCATCCGCCGGGTGTTCCGGCGCGAACCCATCGACGCGCCGCGCCGGCTCGACCCCGACAAACCGACGATTTTGCGCATCAGGGGCCTGCAGAACGCGACCTTCGGCATCGTGGGATCGGGGCCCGGATCCTACAAAGTGATCCTGCAAGGGGGCCATTTCTCGGTCAACGACTTGATCGACACCCGCAAATACAACGTTGTCGTCTCCAGCATCCAGGAAGACAATATCAACCAGCTAGACGGTCTTCCGGAATTCCACGCGGTCGTCAACACGATCAGCTGCCCCGATATGGAGCCGGAGTCGCTGCTGTCCGCCGCGCGGTTCCTGGACAAGCATCCGGACGTTCCTGTCATCAACGCCCCCCGCCAAGTGTACGAAACGGCGCGCGACCGCAACCGACTGCGCTTTGCCGGGATCGAAGGCGTGCAGTTCCCCTTTACCGAGCGTGTGCGCTGGGCTGGCGGCAATCCACGCAAGATGGTCGATTTGCTGGCAGGGTTCGGCTTTACCTACCCGGTTATCCTGCGCCGGGCAGGCTCGCAAACCGGGCTTTCCGTGATGAAGGCCGCATCCAGCGATGACGTTGTGGAGTACTTCGGAAAGGCCGAACCGGACGCCGACTACTACGTCATTCAATACTGCGATGTCCGATCACCGTCCGGCTTTTTCAACAAATCCCGGATCTTCTGCATCGACGGCAACTACTACCCCGTCGCCAACCTGTTCGTCGATGATTGGTCGGTCCATTCGGGCGATCGGTATCGGGTGATGGATAAGCACAAATGGATGCAGAAGGAAGAGCAACGCTATCTCGGTGACCCGGTAGCGTATTTGGGAACGCGCGCGTTCGAAAGCCTGCGTAAACTGCGCGACCTGGTGAAGCTGGACTTCTTCGGTATCGACTACACACGCCTACCGTCGGGCGATCTGTTCATTTTTGAGCTGAATCCGGCCATGCGCCACAATTACGATCACATCGAGACCTTCCCCTATACAGAGCCCTATTTGCGGCGCATTTCCAAAGCGTTCGACTATATGGTGGCACGGCGCGTCGAAGCCTCGATTGCCGGGCAAAAGCCCGAAATACCCCCCTGGACGACGGTGAAGGCAAGCTGAAGACCGGGCGGCATACGCCGGTTCATCGGGTGTTGTCGGAAGTGCACCATGCGGGTTGAGATTGTCGATACGGTAAGGCGTTTCAACGCGCTAGAGCTGGACTGGACGCTGCTGTACCAGCGCGACCCGGACGCGCAGTTTTTCCTGTCATGGGGATTTATCGAGCGGGTTGTCCGCCCAGTCCGCGACCGCATGAAAATCTTGGTCGTCTGGACCGATCATGGCCAATGCGTCGCCATCTGGCCGTTGCGCGTGAAAACCCGCTGGAGCCCGGAAGCAAAGCAGTTGCGCAACGAGCTGGCCATGCTTGGCCGTTATCACTGGGGCGATTTCACGGGTTTTTTGTGCGATCCCGATCATGAGAACCAGGCCATCGACGCCCTGAGTGCGCAAGTTCTCAAGATGGATTGGGGCCGTCTGCTGCTAAGCTACATGTACGCCAGCCCCGCGCGACTGGACCGGCTGTGCAGGGCCTTTGACGAAGCCTCGTTCAGCCAAACCCATCAGGAACAGAAAATGGATGGCGGCAAGGTCGACAACCTAATCGCCCCCTATGTTGACCTTGCCGACACGTTCGAAGGCTATCTGCAGGAAAAGCTCAGCGCCAACCGGCGGCAGAAAATGCGCCGCCTGCTGCGCCATCTGGATGGTAACGATGATCTGCGCATAACCCGATCGGTGCCGGAAACCCATTCGCGCGATCTCAGTATCCTGACGGGGTTGTGGCGCGCCATGTATGCCGCCTCTAAGGGTCGACTGACCGAAGAGCTGGCTGAAACCTATGGCGACATCGTACGCGCCGGATTGAAGGCCGGAACGGTCTATCTGCCCATCCTGTGGCAACGCGATATGCCCATCGCCGCCCAGGCGTGCTTTGTCGATCCCATCAAGAGAAACCTGCTGTTTTTTGTTTCAGGTCGGAATGGCGCGGTCACGGACCCGCCAGCAGGCTTGATGCTGCACGCCAACACCATCCGCTGGGCCATCGCCAATGGCCTTAGGCGCTATGAGTTCCTGCAGGGCAACGAGGAATACAAGTACAGCTTTGGCTGCCAGGACCGCCAGCTGGTCGACATCGTCATTGCCAGCCGCACCGGCGCCAACCATACCGGCCGCCTGGATCCAATCTGCCGGTCCGACGTCGCCAAACGCATCCGGCAATATGCGCGGGAGGGCCGCAAATCGGATGCCCGAGCGATCGCGGCCCAAGCCGAGGAATTCTGGCCCGATATGACGGCGGTTCGGGAGATTGACGCGCTAGTTCGCTAATTTAGCGAGGTCAATTCCTTCGAACGCCCGTTCATAGTTGCGGAAACACTTTCCGAAGTTGAACTGGTGGCTCTCACAGAAGGGCGGCAAGTGGTTATCCAGCTCCGTCTTCGTTCGCCCAAGCCGCTTTGACCGCGCTTCCGATACGATGGCCCCCAAGTAGCCTGCGACGGCGTCGGTAAACACGGTATTGTGGTCCTTGATAAACGCAGGGCCGGTTTGAATGAAGGCCAGGGGCTCGTTGTACTTCGGACGAACGTGGTTGTTCTCCTCATCCTCCGTCACGCATTCATTGCGACCGACACAGGTCAAGTACTCCCAAGGGCTGTCATCGACTGTGCTTTCGTCGGTGCCGGCCGGTCGCTCAACAAGCCGGCCAGTCCGAAATGGCGCGTAGTTGCCCACCGTGATGGTGTCGAGAGCCGATTCTTCAAAGGTCAGATCCCTGCCATTGAGGCTCCGCTCCAGCTCGGTTTGGCGCCACCCCAGATTGACGCCGAACCACTGCCCGACCCTAAAGGCCGTGTTGGTCGCCTTGTCGGCATCCGAACTGATGATGTGCATCAACCGGTCTTGCGAGTCGCAAAACTCTCGCTCCGCGACAGCCTCCTTAAGCTGCAAGATTTCATTCGCTTCGATGGCTGGATTGATCAGTGCAACACCGTGACCGAAGGGGCGGCTGACCACGCAATCATCGCCTGAATCGATCGCTTTCGCTTCAATGATGCGTTCCAACATGATCTCGTTGAGCGCGGAGAGCGCGATAACGCTACCAAAGCTGTGCGCCGTGATCAGGAACAGATTACGGTTGGGGTTGTCGTCATCGATAACCTCGTTTTCCAGTCGCAGCATAAGCTCGGTCACGCCGCCCTTTCCCACCTGATGGGCCACCTCTTTCCGATCCCAGTAGCTAAGGTTCTTGATGACCGGAACATCCAGTGACAATCCGCGCCAGCCGACATAGATGCCGACCAAACGGCGATCGCCGTCCTCCGTCAGAGCCGCAGTCTTCCGGAGCAGGTTTCTAAAGCTCTCAACGTTGCTGTTCTCCGGATGGGCATTGTGCTTCCAACCGTGGACATAAACGACGGCCAAGACACCATCGTCGGAACCCGCCAGGCTGGCGACGTGGTCAACCACTTCCTTCATGTGTTCCCGGCTGAACACGTTGCCGCGTTCGGTGAATTCCACGAACGCAAGGTCATAGTCGGTGTGGTTTTCGAGGTATGATTTGTCGCAAGACGCCTGCCCGCAATTTGTAGAACCAATGTCGCGAAACGGTGCATTGCTTGTACAACCGGCGATGAGAACAGCGACGATCAGGATCAAAAATCGGCCCGGCAAAGAAAATGAGGCTGCGTTAAGTCCCATGACGGAAGCCTTTCTGGATCTTTTTTGCAGAGTTGCTGTGGCTAAGGTTCGCACCCATCTTCACTGAATTGCAGAGAGTTAGCGTATCGTCGCCTCGAAATGTCCGCAACTTTGGGCAGTTTAAAGTCGCCGAATCCTGTTGTTTGCTGACGTCGAACGCCCCGCAAGCTGCGTTCAACCGGCCAGAGCGATAGGCGGGTCCATTCCTATGTCATCGCATGAGGTGGCGCGAAGGGCCATCAGCGCCCGTGGACCCTCGTCGCAGGCAAATCACGAAACGGCAACAATCCAGGCACGTCAGGCACCCTGCCCCTTTTCAAACGCGGTTCGGCCAATTACCCATTGTCGATGACTGCTTCTACGATGACTGCCCCGCAGCACGATCACGGGCGGGCAGCGCTTTGGATGGCCGGTTGGCTGAGCGCCATGTTGACCATGGCGGTGGCCGGCCGGGAAACGCTTAGCGAGCTGGACGCCTTTCAGGTGATGGAATTGCGTGCCCTGCTCGGCCTGGTGATGCTGTATCCGCTGGTTCATGCCGCCGGTGGCCTTGAGGCCATGCGCACAGCCAGGCCGCTGCGCCATGTCGGGCGCAATATCGTCCATTACGGCGCCCAATATGCCTGGCTGGTGGCGCTGACGATGATCCCGATCGCTCAGGTCATCTCGATTGAATTCACCATGCCGATCTGGACGGCAATCCTGGCAGTCGCCTTTTTGGGCGAGCGCATGAATGTCTGGAAAATCACGGCCGTCGTTCTAGGGGTTCTGGGTGTCTGGATCATCGTGCGCCCGGACACCGGCGGCGTCGATCCGGGCCAGCTGGTGGCGCTTGCCTCAGCCGTCGGGTTCAGCATTTCCGTCATGCTGGTCAAAACCCTGACCAGGACGGAACCGGTCGTGCGCATCATCTTCTGGATGTTGGTCATCCAGGCGATCATCGGCATTGTCCCGGCATATTTGACCTGGCGGCCCGTTCCGATGGATCTGTGGGGTTGGGTCTTGGTGGTCGCCTTCTGCGGCTCGTTTTCGCACTACTGCATGGCCAGGGCGATGACGTATGCCGACACGACCATCGTCGTGCCCATGGATTTCCTGCGCGTCCCGTTGTCCGCGCTGGCAGGCTGGCTGATCTACAGCGAAACGCTGGACATTTTCTTTGCGGCCGGGGCGGCACTGATCCTGTTGGGCAATACGCTCAACCTTGTGAAACCGACGGCCCCGGTCGCAAAGGATGGCTGATCTCAGCCTTCGTACTTGAACGAGATCGCCAGCTTGGTTCGAAAGGCTTTGATCGTGCCGTCCTCAATGACGAGGTCTTGTTCCGTGACCTCTGCAATCCGCAGGTCACGCAATGTCTGGCCGGCGCGCTCCACCGCAGTTCTCGCGGCATCCTCCCACGATTTCGGGCTTGATCCGACTATCTCGACAATCTTGTAGACGCTGTCGCTCATCGTTTCCTCCTTGCACCATTGCCCGGCCATTGTGCGGTGCTGCGGAAGTTGTGACAAGCTGACAGGATTCCGGAACTGAGATGTTGGGATCAGCGCCGAACTTGGCAACGGCGCACGCTCAATTCTCGTCGCCAATCCACCTCATGAAAGCGGGCCGTCCTCATTTGCGGCTTCCGGAATATCCAACAGACCGGAAATTACAATAGCGCCGACCCGTCCGACTGCGCGCGACCCTTCGCAAATGAACCAGTTTTGCGATTTCTTGGGTGAATGTCCGGCACTGCTTCCGCAGGTCGGGCAATCGCTGTGTTGCTCAAACAGAGCATCGATACCCTCCTGGCCGCGCATCTGGGCGACAGGCGAGTCCACAAACGGATCGTGCAAGCCTTGCTCCGCTTTTACAATTCTCAGGCGAGGTTCCGTTCCGTCCTTCCCCATGGACCATCGATCTCCCTGTTCTTTTGCAACGATCTTCTCATGATTGCTGCTTGCGATATGACGATTTCAGCGAGCATCGGTAAACGCAGTTCCGCTGCCGGATATTTGCCTGATGCCTGGGCACTGGGTCGTCCTGAACCCGGACGATTAACCTCTTCGCCGGTTGGATGAACGCTGGTGGCATTCTTCCAACTCAATCCGGCGAACGACATATCGCTGCCAATTGACTTGGATTGCCGCCCAGACGGGCGACGACACACCACCATACGTTGACGGACCAGGCCGTGGTCCATGTCACCGCGGCGGACGACAGCGCGATATCTGCGGAAACGCGCCAGCCCGGTTTTTCCTTCTATCTGCTTTGAAAAGAAGGTTTCAGGGCCAAATGGTTTGCCCACATAAGGCTTGATCTGATGCATCGCCATAAATCCCCATTAACACGTATATGGAGAAAGTTCTATGACGAGATGACCCTTTACAATCAGGTGTGAACGGCGGCCCGGCTATCTGTTGCCGCACTGCACCAATCATTCGCTAGACCACAAAGCACCGCCACACTGCGGCGAAATGGGTGCAGGCGGCGACCAGGACGAAACCGTGCCAAATCGCATTCTGGAACTTGAGCTTTTCCCAAAGGTGGAACACCACGCCCACTGAATAGACGACCCCGCCGATGACGATGAGCCAAAGGACGGGAGAGGAGAGCGATCCGAAGATCTGGTCGTAGGCAACCAACCCAATCCAACCCAGGCCAAGATAGATCAGCACCGATAAGCGGGTGAACCGATCCGGCATCAACAGCCGCAGGAGCACGCCGCTCAGCGCTATCGCCCAAACCACCGCGAGCAGCCACCACGTGCCGCTTTTGAACATGAAGGGTGTGTAGGTTCCAGCGATCAGGAAATAGATCGCCGAATAGTCGAACCGGCGTAGGAACCACTTGGTCGGGCTGACAGGCCAAATGTTGTAGGCAGCGGACAAGCCCAGCGAGCCGAGCAAGGAGGCCACGTAAATCGCAACAACCACCAACTCGACCGAGGTGGCGTGCTTGAGCAGGACGACAAACAGGGCGATGGAAGCAGTCAGCGCAAGAGCGTTGCCGATGACGTGGATGACGCCGTCGGCCCATAACTCAGCGGCCGAATAGTGCAAACGCGTCGGATTCACGTGCTTACCGGACATATGGCTGTTGCCGATGTTCCCCTTCTTGCCGTGGAAACCTTGGAGAACTGAGGGGTCTTTGGCAAGCCACCAGGCAACCGATCTCTATTCTTTCACGGCCCCTGTCATCGCCGAGACATAGTGTTCGACAAAGAAGGCGTAGAGCACGACCAAAGGCAACGAGCCCAACAGGGCACCGGCCATGATCGATCCCCAACGATAGGCATCGCCATCGGTGAAGGAGGTGACGATGGCCACCGGCACCGTCTTCTGCTCAGCCGAGGACAAAAAAGTCAGGGCGTAGATGTACTCGTTCCAGCACAGGGTGAAGCAGAAGATGAAGGCCGAAATCAGTCCTGGCACGGATAGCGGCAGAACGATCTTCATCAGGATCTGCCAGCGGCTGGCCCCATCGATGAGGGCGCATTCCTCCAGCTCAAACGGGATTGTCTTGAAGTAACCCATCAAAAGCCAGGTCGAGAACGGGATCAGGATGGTCGGATAGGTCAGGATCAGCGCGAAGGGCGTGTCGAAAAGCCCGTATTGGAAGACCACCGTCGACAGCGGAATGAACAGGATGGAGGGCGGCACCAGGTAGGCGAAGAAGATCAACCCGCCAACGGTTTGCGAGCCCCTGTAGCGCAACCGAACGATGGCATAGGCCGCCAGCACGCTGGCAATCAGCGACAGGATCGTCGCCGCGATGGACACGAACATGGTGTTCCACAGCCAGCGCGGGTACTCGGTCTCGAAGATCAGGGCGTAGTAGTGCTTCCAGGTCGGCGCCGTCGTCCAGAAGGGGCTGACGGTGTCCAGATCCAGCAGCTGGGTATCCGGCTTTATGGAGGTCAGGGCCATCCAGTAAAACGGGAACAACAGCACGAACATGATGATGAACAGCGGCATCCACAGCGTCACCAACCGGCGTGGCAGCGAGTTCAGGTAGTTCATACCCTCGCTGTCGTCGGCGATGGCATCGGTTCTCGAAAGGTCCGCTGTCCGGGCGCTGTCAGTCATCGGCCTCACCCTGTTGCCACTTGCGGCGCTGCAGCCCGAACCATGAGATCAGAATGCAGGCAAGCAGGAACGGCACCATGGCTGTGGCCACCGCCGCGCCCTCACCCAGTTTTCCGCCCAGGATGCCCCACTGGTAGCTAAGAGTCGCCATCAGGTGGGTCGCATTGACCGGACCGCCGCGGGTCAGCACCCAGATCAGCTGAAAATCGGTGAAGGTAAACAGGACGGAGAACGTCATCACCACCGCGATGATCGGCGTCAGCAGCGGGTAGGTGATGTAGCGGAAGCGCTGCCAGGCCGTCGCGCCGTCCAGCGTCGCCGCCTCATAGAAAGAGGGAGAGACGGTCTGCAAGCCGGCCAGCAACGTGATGGCGATAAAGGGCACCCCGCGCCAGATGTTGGCGAAAATCACCGACCAGCGCGCGTTCCACGGATCGCCCAGGAAATTGATGTTCTCGTCGATCAGCCCGAACTTGGTCAGCGTCCAGGAAATGATTGAGAACTGCGGATCGTAGATCCACCAGAAGGCAATGGCCGACAGCACCGTCGGCACGATGAACGGGATCAAGACGACGGCCCGAATGAGCGCTTTGAACGGCAGATGCTCGTTCAACAGCAGGGCCAAATAGAGTCCGACGGCGAATTTGATGATGCTGGCGACCGACGTGTAGAGCAGCGTGTTGAACACCGACGCCCAGAACACGGGGTCATCCGCCAACCAGACATAGTTTTCCAGGCCGATAAAGACGCCCGGACGGCCGATCCGCACGTCCGTGAAGCTCATATAAATGCCCAGAACCAGCGGATAGGCCAGGAACAGCAACAAGAAGGCCATCGCCGGCAACATGAACCAGAAACCCAACCAGTTGTTGTTGGATCTCAGCTGCTGCCAGCTGGAAGGTTCGTCCATCGCGCGGGTTTCGGCCACTTTCGACGCTCGCTTCCCCTGGGCTTAGAGCGGATGGGCGGCACGGTACTCCGCGCCGCCCGTGCTCGCTAGCGGTAGATACGCTCGGCCTGCCGCTTGGCGATCTTGATCGCCCCCTCGGCACTCTCGCGTCCGGTGCAGTAGTTGGCGAACATATCGACGACCACGAAGTCGGCCAGGGCCGCCGCCGCGTTTTCTCCGATGCTGCCGGGGAAACCAGCCGCCAAGGTCCGCTTCGGCGCGTCGCGGAACACTTCGCGTTTCGGATCGTCCGTCCACACCGAATTGGCGTCATAGGCATTCAGCGTGTGCGTCATGTAACCGACGGCACCGGTGATCCACTTGTTGTACTGCTCGGTTTCCATCCAGTAGGCCATGAAGGCTTTCACGGCGTTCGGATAGGGCGTGTAGCCCATGCCCATCACCGGGAAGCAGACCTGGAATTCGGTCGGCTCGCCGACCGGCCCGACCGGGTAGTAGGCATGATCCATGTCCTCGGCGATCTCGCCTGCCAACGCATCGCCATCGGCCGCATTGCGCTGGGCGGCGGCATAGATCGAGATGCCGTTGTTGGTCAGGTGGATCTCGCCCGCCAGAAACGCCTTGTTGTTGAAGGCATCGTTCCAGGCGACCGTTCCCGGTGCAAAGGTGTCGTAGAGCGCCTTGCAATACTCAAGCGCAGCCAGGGTTTCCGGGGTGTCGATAACGACGTTATCGTCCGCATCGACCAAGGACGCCCCGTGGGCCCACAGCAGCCAATGGGTCCAGGCGTTACCGTCACCCGAGGCGTGGCCGAGGGCGAAGCCGCCCGGTGTGTCGTTGGCCTTCAAAGCCTTCATCAACTCCAGGAAGCCTTCGGTGTCACCCGGCACCGTATCAAACCCGGCCGCCTGCACCGAGGAGATACGATAGTTGATGTAGTTGCCGGAGATGGTCACCGGCAGGCAGATCCACTTGTCGCCCGCCTTGCCATAGGTTTCGGCAATCGGCACCCAGCCATCATACTTGCTGCCGAGATAGTCGCAGACATCGGTCAAATCCAACGCCTGGTTCGGGAACAGGTGCGGGGTCGAATAGATGGTCCAGAAGATATCCGGTCCCTGGCCGGTGTTGGCGGACACCGCCGCCTTGGCGGTCACATCATCGAACGCTTCTTCGGTGATGGTGATCTCGCAACCGGTGGCCTGACCGAATGCGGCCACGATTTCCCGGAAGGCGTCATCCTCGGATTGGACAAAGCGCTTCCAGCGCGTGAGCTGCAGGGAAGAGCCTTCTTCCGGCTGGAAGGGGGATTCCTGCGCCCAAGCTTGGGCAAATTCGAACGGAGTCTTTGGTCCCATCGCGGCGCCGGCAACCCCAAACGCGGACGCTCCCTTCAATACCGAGCGTCGTTTTAGTTTGGTCAAATCAATCACGGATCTTTCCTCCCTTCGGTTATTTGAAAGCGACCTAAAGCCGCTGCCCCAATTCTCGATCGAAAATCATGCCGGCCCCGTCCATCGGCCGAAGTTTGACAATTTCACCGGGCTTGGGATCGTGGCGCTCGCGAAAAACCGCGACGACTTCCCGCCCTTGAACGCGGGCGAACAACTGCGTTTCGGACCCCGTCGGTTCGACCACCACGACCTCGGCTGGCAGGCCGGCGTCGGCGAGTTCGAGATTTTCGGGTCGAATGCCGTAATGGACTTCGCGCCCCTCGTTGGCGGCTGAAACGCCGTTCAATGGCAGTACCGCGCCGCCTTCGATTTCGACGCCGCCGGACACGACCTTGCCTTCCAGGAAATTCATCGCCGGCGAGCCGATGAACCCGGCGACGAACAGGTTGTACGGATTGTCGTACAACTCCAGCGGCCGTCCGATCTGCTCCACCCGGCCCTCGTTCATCACCACAATCTTGTCCGCCATCGTCATGGCCTCGATCTGATCATGAGTGACGTAGATGGTCGTCGTCTTGAGCCGCTGGTGGAGTTCCTTGATTTCCGTGCGCATTTGCACGCGCAGCTTGGCATCCAGGTTCGATAGCGGCTCGTCGAACAGAAAGACTTGGGGGTCACGGACGATGGCGCGCCCCATGGCCACGCGCTGGCGCTGGCCGCCGGATAACTGGCGTGGAAATCGTTCCAGGTAAGGCGTCAGCCCGAGAATCTCGGCCGCTTCCCTGACACGCTTGGACGTAACCTCCGCATTGGTTTTCCGCAGCATGAGCGAGAAGCCCATATTGGCCTCGACCGTCATGTGCGGATACAGCGCGTAGTTCTGGAATACCATGGCCACATCCCGTTCCTTGGGATGGACCTTGTTCACCTTGCGGCCGCCAATATGAATCTCACCAGCCGTGATGTTTTCCAAGCCCGCCAGCATACGCAGCAGGGTGGATTTCCCGCAGCCGGACGGCCCGACGAGAACGACGAACTCACCATCCTCGATCGGCACGCTCACGCCATGCAGGACTTCGACACCGCCGAATGCCTTGCGCACATCGATGATATCGACCGACGCCATCTCTAGACGGCTTTCTGGCTATGAATCAGCGGCATGGGTCCAATGGGCACCCTGTCTGGTGTTAAACCATTCTTCTTGCCACCCATCCGCGAACGGGCGGCGTGTTGGCGCGAATTGATGCATGCATTATCAAATTCGTCAACAGGTCATTTCTAAACAGCTTCCGGGCTTACCTCACGGCGCCAGATCCGACCGGATTTTGGCTGATCGACTCGCCAATCCGCGATTCCACCGCCTTCATGGCCGCGGAAAAATCGGCTTCACCCCAGCCCTCCGCCTCACCCTCTTCCAAGGTTGCGATGGCTGCAGCAAGGGCGGGAAACTTCTCACCACCATTCTCAACCATGTCGCGGGCCAAGCGCGCGTCTTTGAGCATGAATTTGAGCATGAAGAGCGGCGAGAAGTCCCCTTCCCGCATGCGCGGCACCCGGTTTTCGAAATAGCGGGAGTAGGCAAATCCCGTGCCGCCGGTGACGATATCGTAGAAGGCTTCGACATCCGCCCCCGTCGCCAGGCACAGCCCCATGGCTTCCGCCACCGCTACGGCATGGCCGGCAACCAGGGTCTGGTGGATCAGCTTCATCTGATTGCCAGCCCCGGACGGACCGCAATACCGGATCATCTGGCCAAGGATGGACAGAACCGGCTCGGCCCGTTCGAACGCCCCCCGCTCACCCCCGACGACGAAACTCAAACTTCCGTCGGTCGCCTGATTGACGGAACCCAGCATCGAGGCGTCAAGGTGGCTGACCCGACATTCGGCGAGTGCCTTGCCCACCTCCCTGGTGGCATCCGGACCGACGGTCGAGCAATCGATCGTCAAGGCGCCACCAGCAATTGCCGACGCGATTCCGGCATCCCCCAGATAGACGGTTCGCAACACGTCATTGTTTGGCAGGCAGGTGAACAGCAGGTTCGAGGCGGCAGCGATCTCAGCAATCGTTCGGCAAGCGTTCGCGCCCACTTGATCACACACAGTCCGGGTCAGATCCGCGTTTGCGTCAAAACCAAAGACATTGCCCGGATGCGCCGCGGCAAGCCGGCGGGTCATTGGCATACCCATGGCACCGAGGCCGATGAACCCGATCTTCATGATATCCCCCAGTCGAAGGGTTTCTGCGGCCCTCGGTCGAGCCGCCGGGCAAAGTCGATTTGGTCGACAACCGGGAAATGCTCGAACACCAGCGGATCATGGCCCGGAACGACCCGGTCGCGACTTCCACCAAGCGCGACGATCGTATCGAATCCCGACAGCATGTCCTGGAGATCGACGACGATCGGGAACGGCTTTCCCTTCAAGAAATTCTCGTAGTAGTGGCTCGCGTCGGAAGCCAGGCACAGGGGGCCGGTCTCGGTCATCACCTGCACGACCTGCAACCCCCGCGAATGCCCGCCGACCGCGTGCACGGTGATACCCGGCGCAACTTCGGCCGAGCCATCGTGAAAGATCACGCGGCCGGAATAGACGTGGCGCACCATCTGGCAGACATGCTCGGCCGTGAAGGGCAACTGCAGGGTTCCGTGACACATGCATGGGCCGGTTGCGTAGGCCATTTCGGCGGCCTGCAGATGGAATTTAGCGGCGGGATAGCGATCAAGACCGCCCGCATGATCATAGTGCAGGTGGGTGATGATGATGGTGTCGATATCGGCCGCCGAAATCCCGAACGGCTCCAACGCCTGCGCCGGATCGCGCAAGATCGGCCGATCGCGCCGCGCCCCCTCTTGGGCATCATAGCCGGTATCCACCAGGATGTTTCGGTTGCCTTTGCGCAGCAGCCAAACGTAGTAGTCCATGCCGTGCGGCGCGGCTGGGTGATCGTCCATGATGAAGTTGAACGAACGGGTTCTCTGCGTGTGATCGGCATATTTTATCGCAAAGACTTCCCACAACTCCGACATTCGCCCCTCCCCTTTGATTCGACTCAAACACGTGCCGCACCCGAATGCGCCGAACGACCAGATTGTCGCCACGTCGGGTCTCACCCTTGGCAAGTTCGTCACACCACCGTTATAATGGATTTTGCAATGAATGCATTATAACGTATGAAATATCGTATGAAATTGCGAAAGGCCGTGGCCTCCGATCGGGTTGGAAAGGGTAGACCGGGATGACGTTGCCCGAAAAGACCACACGGGTGAACGATGCCTACGACAGATTGAAACTCGAGATCCTGTTAAACAGGCTGCCTCCCGGTTTTCAGGCACCGGAACCTGAAATTGCGGCCCGGCTTGGTATGAGCCGGACGCCGGTGCGGGAAGCGCTGATCCGGTTGGAAGCGGACGGTCTGGTCGAATTGATCCCGAGACGCGGCGCACGCGTGCTTCCGGTTTCGACCGAGGATATGCGGGAAATCTATGAGATTCTGACAGCCCTGGAGCCGGAAGTCGCGGCCCGGTTGGCCAAACGCAAACCGAGCAAGGAAGAAATTGCCCCGCTGACAAACGCAACTGGCGATATGGAACGGGCGCTGCAGACCGGGGACCTGGATGCCTGGGCCATGGCGGACGATCGGTTTCACCGGCTGTTGTTGGAGTTGCATGGAAACCGGCGGCTGACGGCTTTTGCCAACACACTGTTCGACCAGGCCTATCGTGCGCGCGCCGTCACGCTGCGGCTGCGCAAACCGCCCGTGAAATCGACCAAGGACCACCGCGAAATCCTGGGAAAGATTCTGGAAGGCGACCCGCAGGGTGCGAGGCGGTCGTTTCGACGGCATCGCGAACGCGCGGCCGCAGAGCTTTTGCACATTTTGGAGAACTTTCGATTGCCCCAGCTTTAGTCGGGCATCGGACAAGATCGAGAAGGAATTGCATGTCAGAGTTGCCGCTAACGATCTCGCTGATCAAAGGCGACGGAATCGGCGTGGACGTCGCGGAGGCCGCCTTCGCCGTGATGAATGCCGCGCTGGACCGTGTGGGTCAGCCCGCCCTGAACACAGCGGACATTCAGGCAGGCGCCGGCTACTACAAGGAAACCGGCAGGGATATTGAACCGGGCGGTGAGGAAGCTGCGGGCAAGGCCGACGCCATATTTCTAGGCGCCATAGGATTGCCCTCCGTTCGCCACCCTGACGGAACAGAGATCGCCCCCCACCTGCGCCTGCGCGACCGGTACCAGCTCTATGCCGGCATGCGGCCGGTCAAGGCCTATCCCAACGCACCGCAGCGATTGGCCGATCCGCGCGCCGCGAAGATCGATTTCGTTATCGTCCGCGAGTCGACCGAAGGTTTGTTCTATTCGGCCGCCGTTCACGGCCGGGCCGAGGTGATTGGCGATAGCGAGGTTCGCGACACGCTGCGCATTACCCGCGCAACGACGGAAAAGCTGCACCGGTTTGCCTTCCGACTGGCCGAAAATCGGCGGACGACTGGACGCCCAGGACACTTGACTTGCGTCGACAAGGCCAATGTCTTCGAGTCCATGGCCTTCTTTCGGAAGATATTCGATGAGGTGGCCGCCGAGTTCCCCTCGGTCCCTGCCATCCACAATTATGTCGATGCCCAGGCGCTAGATCTGGTGCGGCGTCCCTGGGACTTCGATGTGCTGGTCATGGAAAACATGTTCGGCGATATCCTGTCCGATCTGGCAGGCGGCATCGTCGGCGGGATGGGTATGGCCGCTTGCGGCGAGGTTGGGGATGAGATCGGCCTCTTCCAGCCGGCCCACGGTAGCGCACCGGATATCATGGGCCAGGACAAGGCCAACCCGCTGGCCGCGATCATCAGCGGGGCCATGATGCTGGACTATCTGTCGGAAAAATCGGGCCGCCCGGCCCTGCTCGACGCGGCACGGCTAATTGACAGGGCAGTCGAACAGGGGTTTGCCGAGAACCGCCTGCGACCCATGGAGTTTGGCGGTGACATGGGTACGAGGGCCGTGACGGCAGAGGTTATCGACCTTGTTGGCGACACAAACAGCGCTTGACCATGACGGTTCGGATCAGTCCGCCTGCCTATCGCGTCGCCGTCATTGGCCTGGGCTATTTCAGCCAGTTCCATATCCAAGCCTGGCAGGCCATCGATCGAACCGACCTGGTCGCCGTTTGCGACCTCGATCCCGACAAGACCGAACGGACCGCCCATGACGCCGGCGTCATGGGCTTTGCCGACCTGACTGCCCTTCTGCGCGAGACCGATCCTGACATTGTCGACATCGTTGCGCCGCCCCCAGCCCATCGAACCATCATCGAGAGCGCCGCTCGAGCGGATCGACTGCTGATCTGTCAAAAACCCTTCTGCCAGAGCGTCGTGGAGGCAGAGGCGGTTGCGGACCTTGCCGAGCGGATCGGCATGCCTTTGATCGTACATGAGAATTTCCGCTTTCAACCCTGGCACCGCGACCTGAGGAAACGCCTGCAAGCGGGCATGTTGGGCCAGGTCTTCCAAGCCCATTTCGCGTTGCGGCCGGGGGATGGACGCGGTCCCGATGCCTATCTGAGCCGACAACCCGCCTTTCAGAAAATGCCCAAGTTTCTGATCCATGAAACGGGCGTGCATTTCATCGATCTGTTCGGCTGGCTATTCGGCGAGATCACCGATGTTTATGCCGACCTGCGCCAGCTGAACCCATCAATCGCCGGTGAGGATGCCGGGTTACTGCTTATGGATCATGCTGGAGGGGTGCGGACCGTCTTTGACGGCAACCGGCTGTCCGACCACGCGACGGACAATCCCAGACGAACCATGGGGGAGCTGACCATCGAAGGCGAGAAGGGCTGCATCCGCCTGGACGGCCATGGGCGCTTGTACTTCAGACCGTTCGGTAAGACCGAGGAAACCAACCTGCCGATCGAAAGCAAGGTGGATGATACGGTGTTCGGTGGCGGATGTGTTGAGGCCTTGTGCAAACAAGCCGTTGCCGGACTGGACGGCAACGTGGCCTTCGAGAACCCCGCCCGCAAATATCTTGGCGTGATGCGCGCGGTAGACGCCGCTTATCAATCCGCATCCACCGGCCGGAAAATAAGCGTCGCGCCATCGTGACCAACTCACCGAAGAAAGGCCAACCATGTATGCCGTTTGCGTAACGTTCGTCATCAAGGAGGGAGAGATGGCACGGTTCCTGCCGCTGATGCAGGAGAACGCCACGCGCTCGCTTCAGGACGAAGCGGGTTGCAGACAGTTCGATATCTGCAGCGATCCCTCGCGCCCCGGCGAAGTGTTTCTATACGAATTGTACGACAACCGAACCGCCTTCGACGCACATCTGGCCAGCCCCCATTTTCTGGCGTTTGATTCGGCTGTCGGCCCGATGATCGCGGACAAATCCGTCAGAACCTATGAGCGGGTTAGGCCCGCTTGACCACCGTTAGGTGAACTTCACGCCGGTTCGCCCGCCTTGGGAGTGGATCACCTTTCCGTGCTTCACCTCGCCACCAAAGCCGACTTTGACTGACTGGCCCGGCTCAAACCCGTCCATGGAAAGGCCAACACCACCATCCGAGACATTCTCGGTTGTCGTTTCCATCGTTGATCCGTCGCTGGTTATGTCAGCCGGAACCGAGACGTCTTCACGCTCTTGAGCCCTGCGCTCCGTCTTCTGCAGCGCTTCCTTGATGATCACCGGAATGTCGCTTTGCAGCTTGGTTGACGTATCGACCATTCCGGATGCAACCGAGGCAACCTCTTCGGCATAACCCGCGGCCTGGCCCGTTCTTTCGACAACTTGCTGCATTTGACCGGACATCGCGCCGATGGCCGACTGCGACCGGCCGATAAGCGAGGAGACGTTCTCGGTGGTGCGGTGCTGTTCTTCCATCACCGAGGCGACCGATTGGGCCGACTCACTCAGCTCGCCGATATTCGAGATGATTGCAGAGATTGATTCGACTGCCCCGTGGGTCTTTTCCTGAATAGCGCGAACGCGGGACGCGATCTCATCGGTCGTTTTGTTGGTTTGAGAAGCGAGCTGCTTGACCTCGGACGCAACGACAGCAAAGCCCTTACCCGCCTCGCCGGCCCGCGCCGCTTCGATGGTCGCATTCAATGCCAACAGGTTGGTCTGTTCGGCAATCTCGGAAATCATGTTGACAAAGCCGTCTATGCTGGCCGCCGCCTCGGCCAACTCCTCGACGGCTTTTCGCGATGTGTTTGACTGTTCGACAGCCATTTCGCTGAGCGTGTTGGTGCGGCCGCACTGCTCGCTCACCTCCGCGATGGCCTGGACCATCTGGCTGGCCAAGGTGGAAACCTCGTCCGCCGCCTGGGATGAGTCCGCTGCCTGCTCGGTGGCGTTTTCGACCACGGAGGACGCTTCGGACAACAGCGCGCGCATTTGGTCGGTCGTCCCGTTCAAGCCTGACGCGGACTCGACGATTGCGTTCATCCCCTGGTCGGTCGCGGTCTTGACCTCCTCTGCCATGGCGTTGAGCGTGTGTTGGCGCAGCTCAAGGCCCGCCTTCTCCGCCCGCTTGCGTTCCTCTTCGATGCGGCGGCGTTCGAAGGTCATCTTCAAAAACACCCGCGCGGCGTGATTCATCTTGCCGATCTCGGTTCGCTTTGGCTGGTTTGCATCGACCTCCACATCCGTTTCGCCTTCGGCGATTTGCAGGATCTGCCTGGCCAGCCTGGCGATGGGACCGGAAATGGACCGGGCAAGGAAATAGGTGATGACAATGACAAACGCGATCACGATGCCGCCGACAATCGCCGCCCCAAAGACTTGGGAATAGGCGCCGTCGATGTTCTCCCGCGCTTGCGATTTGAGATTTGCGGCAATCGCGTTTTCGACCGCCTTGAGCTGATCAATGCGCTCGGTCGCCAAGGCAAACCAATCTGCCCCCTCAATGCCCTGGGTGTCGTTGTTCGTTTCCGGCAATGCCAACAGGATGGACTGCCAGTTTTCGAGCTTCTCAACGAACGAGCCCTGAAGTCTGGCCGAGAAGCTGTTCCTGGTTTGGTCGTCTGCAAATAGCTGGAACTCTTGAAGATAGGCCTGCTCGCGCGCTGCCAGGGAAACGAAGGTCCGATACCGGCCTGGGTCTAGCGTTTCGGAGTTGAACAGCGCCGCGCCGTTCGCGCGCACCAAACCAGCCATTTCCTTGGCCAGAACCAGATCGCGATAGACACCGAGTTTGCCTGCCAAGGTCTGCCCGCTCATTTCTTTGGCAAGCAATCCAATGGAACTGATCAGATTGTTGATCAAGGGCGTATAGGTTCCCACGACCTCCTTGGCGCTGACGTTCAGGCCATCAACACTCGATCTGATCTGGGGCAACCCGCTGATCTGGGTTTCAATCTTGTCGAGCATCGCCAACTCTTCGCTGCCGACATGATGCCGGACATCTTCCATCTTGTTGGCGAACTGATGGAGATGCCCATCAACCAAGGCGCGTCTTTCGGTGACCACGGTTTTGAACCGGTCCGAGCCACCGCTGGAGAGAAAACCCACCGAAGAGCCCCGCTCTACCTGAAGGTCATGGACCAAGTCGCTCGCGGCCTGCGCGAACTCCATGTCGGTAAGCAACGCGTTAGTTGACTTGGCGCTCTGCCAACTTGTCCAAGCAGCACTGCCGCAAAAATAGACAAGGGCCAAAATTGGCACCAAGGCCACCAAAACAAGACGCTCGACGACGGTGAGGTTACGCATTGAACTCTCCGGCAAATTTGGCTTCGAAGGCTTATCTAGAGGCTTGATTTAGAAGGAGTTAACAGCCGAAAAACAAAGAACAGTGTTCCTGGAAAGCATGGAATAAATACCCAATTTTGGAACAGAAATTCTAAAACAATCAATCAAAATGCGCGCTTATTATTATGCAGCACGCTGATAACGCTGATGGCCATCTGAAATAATCAGATAGGAAATCTTTCCAAAAAACGGGATAAAGACCAAAAATTACTGGAAACAGAACAACCGAGCGTGACCAAATAGTGCAAATAACTTAAGATCGAACCTGACGGCCATTCCAACGCATCCGGCAATCGTGCTGAAATAGACGCCCAACTCTGTTCAACCAAAGATTGATTTGAAGCGGTCGATATTCTGGCGGAATCCGGCTTCGAAATCGCCATTGCCAGGGTGGAAGACGCTTTCGAACGAGATCACGCCATCATACTGGTCCGCCCGCAACGCATCGGCGATGGGTTGGAACTGATCGGCCAACTGTCCCTCGCCCATCGGCCTGACCTCCAGCGTCGCTTTGGGCGTATCGACCTGCACGTCCTTGATATGGACATGGCCGAGATAGCCGCCGCGTATGGCGTCATAGCCATCCGGCCAGGCGGGTTCGTGCGCCCAGCAATTGTTGGCTGGATCCCACAGGACCTTCAACGTGTCCTTGGCATTTAGATCGTCGATCAGCTTCCGGGCCGTCCAGTTGGAGTTGACCATGGTGCCGTTACCGGTCTCGACGACCAGGGTGATGCCTTCACGCCGGGCGATGTCGATCGCCGGGGCGGTCAGCTCCAGCTGCACATCCCAGGCGCCCTTTGCGACATTCCATTTCTCCGCCCCGTGGCTGCCCCACAGGATCGCTTCCTTCTTGCCGGTCATGATACGCACCAAGGGACAGGAAAACTCGCGTGCCATTTCGATGCAGCGCCGCAAGGCATCCAAGTGCCGGACGTGCAACTCGTCGCCGGATTTCGAGTTCGACATCAGCATGCCGGCGAACAGGTGCCGCGAGATGCAGGCGACTTTTTTGCCGTGCTTGTTGATCAGATCGAGCGCGGCCTGGCGCTCGGCCCTGTTCATGTCACCGACTTCCTTGTCGCCGATATACTGAAGCTCGGCATACTCCAGCCCGAATTCATCCATCACGGAAAGAGCGTGGCCCAGATCCCGGCTGATTCCGTCGGTGATGACACCCAGTTTCATTGCTCGCCCCTAACGCTTCAGTTCCGCACCGACGATGTCTTCGCTGATCCGGGTGACGACCCAGTTGTCGCCGTCGGGGTGCTTGGTCCTTCCGGCCTGGAAAAGCTGCATGGCCGTGCTGGCCGTAAAGAGCGGAACACCCAGATCGCGGGCCAGATCCATGGTGATGGTCAGATCCTTGTACATCGTGTTGATGTGACTGCCCGTGCCCTCGAACTTGCGATCGATGATGTTTTCTAGGGCAGTTTTAACCACCGTACTGCCGGCGCTGGAGGTGGTGCAGACATCGTGCAGCACCTGGCCGGAAACGCCCGCCTTGGCGGCCAGGGCCGCCGCTTCAAAGGTCGCGGCGAACACACCGCCGATCAGCGATTGCAAACAGGCCTTGACCGTCTGCCCCATGCCGACCTCGTCGCCCGCGCGGTGGATGGTTTTGCCGACCGCTTCCATGGCAGGCCTGGCTTTGGCAAACGCCTCGTCCGTGCCGGCGGCCATCAGGGTCAAGGTGCCGCCCTGGGCCCCGGGAAAGCCGCCGCTGACGGGGCTGTCGACCATGTGGATGCCGGTATCCTTGATCGCCTCGGCGATGTCGCGCGCCTCGTTGGCCTTGATCGTCGCGGTGAGCATCACCACGCCGCCCGGCTTCATGGTCGAGACCAGGCCCGGGCTGCTTTCATCGCCGACGATCACCTGATGGGCTTGCGCGCCGTTCATGACCATGACGAAGACGGTCTCGGCGTTCGCACCTACGTCAGCCACCGAGCCCGCCGGCCGGCCGCCTAGCGCTTCGAAGGCTTGCATGCGCTTTTCGCTCAAGTCGAAGCCGGATGTCTCGAATCCAGCGGCAATCAAATTCTTGGCCAGCCCCGAGCCCATGTCTCCGAGGCCGACAACGCCGGCAGTTTTCATGTCTTCTCCTTTTCCAGCCTGGCGCGGCTGGCTTATTTTGGATGCCAGTAGGCCTGTCTGCGATCCATTGACTCGGCCCATCGGAAGGGAAATGCCAATGAAGAATATCTACACCTGGGCTGCCAAACCAGCGAAACGCAATTTGACCGTCGCCGATCTGCAGGCCGGAAAGGGTAAGCGTAAGTTCACCCAGGTTACGGCCAACACGGCCGCCGAAGCCGCGGCCGCCGAAGCCGCGGGGCTCGACATGATCATCTGCAACTCGCAGAACGTCGAAGCCGTGCGGGCCGGCAACGACACCCTGTTTCTAACCGCCGCCATCGGCCTGCCCGACTACCCCACCCCGGACGACATTTTGCGTGAGGCACTGCGGGCGCTGGCCCTGGGGGCCGATGCCGTGTTGACAGCCCGCAGCATGTCGGTCGTGTCGATGCTGGCAAGAGAGGAAATTCCCGTCATGGGCCATTTGGGCCTGGTGCCGCGCAAGAGCACCTGGGTCGGTGGGCTGCGCGCGGTGGGCAAGACAGCCGATGAAGCCTATGAGCTGTTCCAACGATTCCGGCGCTTAGAAGAGGCCGGCGCCGTGTTGGTCGAAGCCGAGGTCATTCCCGGCCCGGTGATGGCGGAGATTTCCAAGCGTTCTGGGCTGATCACCGTTTCGCTCGGGTCCGGACAGGGCGCCGACGTCATGTATCTGTTTATGGAAGATATCTGTGGCGAAAAAGATACCGCGCCCCGGCACGCCCGCGCCTATGGCAATCTGGCCGTGCTGTATCGTCAGATCGAACAGGAGCGCATCAAAGCACTGACCGCCTTTCGCGAGGATGCCATGGCTGGCGCATTCCCGAGCGACACCGAGACCCCACAGGTCAATGCGCGCGAGCTAGCGGGATTTCTAGAGAGAATGGAGCGAGACGGTCCGGCCTAGGGTGAAGTTCAAACGATCGACAGTGAGCGGTCCATCACCCAATAGGCCGCGATAGCGGCAATGCCGCCAAGGGTGGCGACGCGTGCCGTTAGTTCCAGCCGTGACGACAGGGCTGACAGCGCGTAGGCGGCCACCAATGTCGCACAGAGAATGGCCAGCTGACCAACCTCTATCCCGACATTGAAAGACGCCAACGCAACGACGAGATCGGGCGATTGCCGGCCGAGAATTTCGCCCAAAACGAAGGAAAATCCTAGACCGTGGATCAGCCCAATCACAGCGATGATCCAAACGGCCCCCATTGACTGCCGCCAAGCCATGAAAGCGGCATACAGCACTGAAAGCGCGATGGTGGTTTCCACCAATGGAATAAACCAGGGCCAATCCGGCACGGTGCCGAGGAACGTCGCCACAAGCGTAATCGAATGGCCGATGGTGAAGGCCGTCACCAACCAAATCAGTCTGCCCAGGGCACCCGTGCCGAGCGCCAAGCAAACAACCAGCAGTACGTGGTCCAGACCAAGGACGATGTGCAGCACGCCCTGATAGACAAACGAGGCGACGGTGCGCATCAGCGACCCATCGATCGTCACTGGCTGCTCTAGCTGACCCGGCTGCGTGAGGGAACGAGGGGACTCGCCGCGCGCATCGAGCAGGTGATTATCGATTTCCACACCAGCGACCAATGGCAGTTGCGGAAGGCCCGATGTAATCGTCAACGGGCCTTTGGCGACCGGGACTTCGAGCCGAAACAAGACATCGACGAGGCCTTGGCCGAAATCGGGGTCGGCGGACATATTCTCCAAAGCCAGAGAAGCGGCAGCCTGCTGGGGAGTCGCGAAGGGCAGCGCTGCCGTGTCGATATCAAGACGCCAGTCCAAGGCAATCGCTGTCACGGGACGCCCATACTGTTCCCAGGTCAGCGCTCTTTCCAACCGGCTAGCAAAGGCAGCGTCACCTTCCGTCTTGTCGATGGACAGGCGGTAGCTCGGTCCCGTCGGCGATGACCGAAGATAGGCAAAGGGCGTGTCTAAGGGCCGACCCCGGGCCTGCGCTTCGATGACAACATCCGAGAACAACAAGGGCGTCGGGATACGCACATAGGCGAGAATTTCCTCCCCTTCGGCGGTCAAGATGATCGTCCGAATTTTCGTTCCTTCGGTAAAATGCGCATTAGCTGGCCCCACCAGGGCGAACAGGCAAATCGCGACCGAACAGAAACGCAGAACCGCACCTAGCAAGGACACCACCAACCCCGGATTGCGATCAAAATGCCGGTTGAAGCGCGCCGACGAACGCAGCGACTCGCTTCCATGTCGCCAGCGGGACGGTGGTTTCAGACGAACCCACCAAAGTCAACGTGCATCACCTCGATGACACACAGACGATGATCAGATGACGCTTTGGTGGAACAGCGCCGGCTGGGGAAATGATGTACTGGCCGGCGATGCGTAACCGGCCAGCACGTTATTCGTCAGTTAGACAGCTGCCACTTCAGGGCCAGGGCGTCAAAGAAGCCCCGTTCGCGTTTCAGCGTAATCCACGTGTTGACGTAGTTGATCCAGGTCTGATCGGTCTGCGGCAGCAGCATGGCGATCGGCGTCTGGGCCTTCGGGGCACTGACCGGCACGATCATCATCTCGGGATACTGATCGACCAGCTTGTAGGCCTCGACGTTGGAGGTGATGTGGGCGTCGGCGCGGCCGGCCAGCACTTCTTGGAAATCGCGGGCCGGTGCCTCGACGATTTTATGCTCGGCGTTGGGGAAGAAGTCCTTGACCTGCTGTTCCTGGGTGGTGCCGAGCGTCGCGGCGACAACGACATCCGGATTGTCCAGATCGGCCCAATCGTTGAACTTGCCCTCGTTGGAGGCCAGTGTCAGCGGAACCGTGCCCAGCGAGAAATAGCTTTGCGAATAGCCGGCGGCTTTGGCGCGGGCGGGCGAAACCGAAGCAGAACCCGTAATGTGGTACTTGCCGGCCACGACGCCATTGACCAGCGTTTTCCAGTCGGTGGGCACGAATTCGACTTCCACGCCCAGATCGGTGGCGAGTTCGGTCATGACGTCGATGTCATAGCCCGTATAGCTGTTGGTCGCCGGGTCGCGCATGGTCATCGGGTTCCAGTCGCCGGTGGTGCCGACCTTCAGGACTCCGTCGTTGAGGATCTCGTTCAACGCTGACTGGGCCTGGGCCACGCCGGCGCATAGCACGCCGATTGCAAGGACGGCCGCGGTTGCAAGTGCTTTCATTTGTACGCCTCCAAATTCCGTATGACGGCCAACTAAAGGGCAAAGCCGGTCCGATGAGAAGGAAAAGAGTGCACGGACCGGAAATATCTGCGAATTTTCGCCCCAGGGAGAGTTCATGACAGACCCGATTATCCAGATCGCCGGGGTGGGCAAATCCTTCGGTGACTTTCAGGCCCTGTCCAACGTCAGCTTGGACGTTGCGGCCGGTGAGAAGATTGTCGTTTGCGGACCTTCGGGGTCGGGTAAATCGACGTTGATCCGCTGCATCAACCGGCTGGAAAGCCATGATGCCGGGCAGATCACCGTGGACGGTGTCGAGCTGGATGATGGCAGTGCCGGCGATGTTCGGCGCGAAGTCGGCATGGTGTTTCAGCAGTTCAACTTGTTTCCGCACCTAACCGTTTTGCAGAATTTGACGCTGGGCCCATTGCGCGCCCGCAAGCTGTCGAAATCGGAGGCCGACTCCAGGGCGATGACCTATCTGGAGCGGGTGCGCATTCCCGAACAGGCGGCCAAATACCCCTCCCAGCTGTCCGGCGGGCAGCAGCAACGGGTCGCCATCGCCCGGTCCCTGTGCATGGAACCGCGCATCATGCTGTTCGATGAGCCGACCTCGGCGTTAGATCCTGAGATGATCGCCGAGGTGCTGGATGTGATGGCGGAGCTGGCCGATTCCGGCATGACCATGATCGTCGTCACGCACGAGATGGGATTTGCCAAAAGGGTCGCCGACCGCATGGTGTTCATGGACCAGGGCGAGATCGTCGAGGTAGCCCCGCCGGAGGAATTCTTCTCCAAACCAAAATCGGAACGCTGCCAGACCTTCCTGCAGCAGATCCTGGGCCACTGACATGCGCTGGGGCGTCCGCTGGATCGCGATTTCGTCGCTACTTCTACTCTCGGGCTGCGCGGGCAACTGGGGCTGGTATGTCGTCAACCCGACCACCAACCAAGGCCAGACTAACCTGCAATTCCTGCTAGGCGGGCTTTGGTACACCATTCTGCTCAGCGTTACGGCCATCATCATTTCGATCATTCTGGGGCTGTTGATCGCCCTGCCCGGCTTGTCGACAAACCCGTGGCTGCGGTCGATCAACCGCGTCTATGTCGAGGTCATCCGGGCGGTCCCACTGCTGGTCATGATCCTGTGGGTCTATTACGGCTTGCCGGTCGTTGCGGACATTTCGATCAGCGTTTTCTGGGCCGGAGTCATCGCGCTGGCCGTCGGCGACAGTGCCTTTCAGGCCGAGATTTTTCGGGCCGGGATCCAGTCCATCGCCAGGGGGCAGATCGAGGCCGCCCGCTCGATCTCGCTGTCCTACACCGACACGATGCGGTTCGTCATTTTGCCCCAGGCGATCAAGCGCATTCTGCCGGCCCTAGGCAACCAGTTCGTCTATGTGCTTAAGATGTCCTCGCTGGTTTCGGTCATCGGCATGCAGGAGCTGACGCGCCGGGCGAACGAGTTGGTCGTGACCGAGTACCGACCCTTGGAGATCTACACCGTCCTCGTGCTCGAGTATCTGGTGCTGATCCTGATCGTTTCAGCAGCTGTGCGCTGGCTGGAACGGCGGATGCGCGCGGACGAACGGCAATAGGGAGCTAAATGTCTGCCTGGATCGAGATGATCGCCGATGATGCGGCGGACGACACGTTACGTGAGGCCCTAAAGCTGGCGCGCACGCCGCACGGCACGGTGGACAATGTCATGCGGGTTCATTCGCTGCGCCCGAGCACGCTGGTCGGCCATGTAAAGCTCTACCGCGCTGCCTTGCACGACGATGCGAACACGCTGCCGCCCTGGCTGCAGGAAACCATCAGTTCCTACGTCTCGATCTTGAACGATTGCCCCTATTCACTGGCCAATCATTGGGCAAATGCGCGGCATCTGATCGGGGACGAGACGAAGGCCGATCGGATCGAGCAGGCGCTCAATGCCCGGCAGCCCGAAACGGCCTTTGAAGGTGCAGAACTTGCGTTGCTGAGATACGCGGAAATGCTGACGCTGCACCCCGGAGACATGCAAAAGGAGGATGTCGAGGCGCTCAAGCAGGCAGGCCTGGACGACGGTCAGATCCTCGAAGCCAATCAAATCATCTGCTACTTTAACTACGTCAATCGCTGCCTGAACGGGCTTGGGGTGACCACGGACGGCGATGTCGTCGGCTACTACGCCGAGAAGACGTAGGGGGAAAACAAACATGGCCTACGCGCAAGCCAAAGATGTAGATGCCGAGGCAATCCCGGTGATCGACATTTCAACCCTGGTCGATGGCAGCGATCCATTGCCTGTTGCCAAGGCGCTGCACGCGGCCAGCCAAGGGCTTGGCTTCATCTACATAAAGGGCCATGGCATTCCGGATTCGGCGATTGAGGCCGCCCGGTCCTCCGCGCTGGAATTCTTCCGTAGTGGCGACGGGGACAAGGAGCGCGTGCGGGTCTCCGACAAACATCGCGGCTGGATCGGGATGGGCGGCGCCAAGATGCAAGACGACGCGGCCGCCGACCTGAAGGAGAGCTTCATCTGGGGCTGGCAGGACGAAGGCGGCCAGACGCCGGAAGACCACCCGCTCCGCGGGCCCAATCAATGGCCTGAGTTTTTGCCGCAGTTACAGCGCAATGCGATGGCGTACTTCCGCCATGCGCATGATGTCGCCCACCATCTGATGCGCGGCTTCGCCCTGGGTCTGGACCTTCCCGAGGAATTTTTCCTGCGCACAACCACGCGACCGCTGAGCCGGGCATCCTTCGTCTACTACCCGCCACAACCTCAGGATCTGGGTTCGGATCGGTTTGGTGTCGGGCCTCACACGGATTTCGGCGTGCTGACCGTCCTCTGCCAGGACAGTGTCGGCGGGTTGCAGGTTCAGGATATAAATGGCGACTGGATCACGGCCCCGCCGATCGACGGGACACTGATCGTCAATGTGGCGGATCTGTTGGCCCGCTGGACGGACGGTGCTTATAAGTCGACGCCTCATCGGGTGGTCAACCGGTCTGGCCAGGAACGGCTTTCGTTGGTCCTGGCTTACGATCCCGACCCCGAAACGATGATCGATGCCCGCGACGTCTTCGGTCCGGACCATCAAACGGAAAACGAGCCGATCACCTGTGGCGACTATCTGATCTGGCGGTTTGGCAGGGCCTTTTCGTATCGCAATGGCTGAGGTGAACGACCTCGCGGCAGGCGCCCGCAACTTGCTTGTGAATTGCGCACAGCTTCGTACCGGCCAGCGCGTTCTGATTATCCAAGAAGATCCCGAGCTTGGCTGGTACGACCGGGACGCACCCGGAGCCGTTCAAGCAGAAGCGCACGCCCTGGGATTTGAAGCTGCGATGTTCAATGTCGGCGGTCCGGGCAATGAGGCGCGGTCGGAATTGTATGCGGCAGTCGCAGACTATGATGCGGCGATCTTTTTTGCGCGCATTGGCGATCAAGAGCGCTTTGCCGACAGGCATAAGGGTCACACCCACGTTGTCAGCTATGCGCGCACCCGCCAGGCACTTGCCTCGTCGTTCGGGCGGATCGACCACCGGGCGCTTTTCGACCTAAAGCTGGCCATCGACGACGTGCTGCTGACGGCACAGAAGATCGACATAACGTGTCCGCTGGGGACCGCTCTTTCCGGTGCGGCACCCGCCAGTGCGCGCGTTTTGCGAGAAGACGTTACGGTCAGGCGGTTTCCGTTGGGCGTCGCACAACCGGTTGCGGCGTCGGGGTTTTCGGGCACCGTCGCGATCGCCCACTACCTGACGCCGAGCGGATCCAGAATTTACGATCCACCGCATCTCACCCTCGACGACGTTATTTTTGCAGAGATTGCCGAGGGGCGGATTGTCAACTTCAAGGGTGATCCAGCCACGGTCGGGCGTGTTCGAGACCATTATCGAACCATCGCCAGCCAATTCGGCATCGAAAGCGACGTGGTTCATTCCTGGCACGCGGGCTTCCACCCTGGTTGTGAGTATCCGGATGACGCGTCTCAAAACCCCGATCATTGGTCGAACACGATCTTCAATTGTCCCAGGTTCCTGCATTTCCACACCTGCGGCAATTATGCGCCCGGCGAGATCTGCTGGATGGTCCTGGATCCGACCATCCGGGCCGATGGAAAGGCACTTTGGGAGCGCGGGCTGTTCAAAATCGATCATTTTGACCAGACGCAACGTTGTGCCAAACGCTGGCACGAGTTTGAGGGGGCTTACGAAAAACCCGTCCAACGCATCGGTATCAACCAATAGTAGCGATTGCCGCGCCTGATCGGCCCGACCTAGCCAAACCCTTGAAAAAATCGCCATTTGGATACAGGCTAGTACTTAATCTGCAGTCTGACAGGCGACGGATCAGGCGCCCATGACGGCAGAGCCGGGCTCAATCCCCAATCAGAAGGGGCGGCAAAGATGCAGACAACAGGGAATTCGCCGACCGGACGCACTGGCGGTTCGTACCGCCCGTCGACGTCCATGCGCATGTTTTTCAAGCTCGCAGAGGCGTTGCAGGTGGGCACGCTGGCGGTCACGCTGCCCGATGGTACGACGAGGCGGTTCGTTGGCGAAACCCCAGAGCCGGTCGCCGAACTGGTCGTCCACAACGACCGTATGGCGCGTCGTTTTGTCCTGGGCGGCGCCCTGGCGTTTCACGAGTCCTATCTGGATGGAGATTGGACCAGCCCCGATATCGAGCAGATTTTCTTCCTGGGCTTGGCAAACTACCAGCGCATCCGAGACCATTTTTACGGCAAGGCGTGGTTCCGTGTGCCCAACAAAATCCTGCATGCGCTGCGCGGCAATACCCGGCGCGGCTCGCGCAAGAACATCGCCTATCATTATGATCTGGGGAACGCCTTCTACGAGAAATGGCTTGACCCATCGATGACCTATTCGTCGGCGCTGTTTCCCAATGACATTGAGGCGTCGGGCCAGGGCAACCTAACCGAGGGACAGCTCAACAAATATGGCGCACTGGCGCAGCGTATGGGCTTGCGGGAAGGCCACGAGGTATTGGAAGTCGGCTGCGGCTGGGGCGGTTTCGCCGAATTCGCCGCCCGCGAAGTCGGTGCAAAAGTCACCGGAATTACGATCAGCGACGAGCAGTTCAGGTTCGCCAGCGAGCGTATCTTCAAGGCCGGTTTGAACGAGAAGGTGGACATCAAACTGATCGATTATCGGGATGTTCGCGGCACGTTTGACCGCATTGCGTCCATCGAGATGTTCGAGGCTGTCGGCGAAAAATACTGGCCCGCCTTCTACAACATGCTGCGCAACCGGCTGACTGAAGGTGGGCGGGCGGCGTTGCAGATCATCACCATCGATGATGCCGATTTCGAGGAATACCGTCGGAGCGTCGACTACATCCAGAAATACATCTTTCCCGGCGGCATGCTACCCAGCCCGACGGTTTTGACCGGGGGCCTTACAAAAGCCGGGTTGGCGCTCGATGAGGTCGCCCAATTCGGCCAGGATTATGCGCGGACGCTACGCACCTGGAACACATCGTTCCAAAGGGCCTGGCCGGAAATCAAGCCGATGGGATTTGATGACCGGTTCAAGCGGATGTGGGAACAATATTTGCTTGCCTGTGCTGCCGGGTTCCGTTTTGGCAGCATAGATGTCATTCAGGTGTCGCTACGACGCGCCTAAGATAGCTTGCGTTTCACGACGGAACCAATAAACCGCCCTTACTCAACAATCAGGCGGAAAGTCAGGACGCTGTGGCACAAGGCGCCACGTTGACGCCTGACCAATGACTAGCCCCTGCAGGGGAGGTTCGCCGTCGGTACAATGCTTTTGTTCGGAGAACGCGACGATCATGTCCGCAAAACAGATGGAAGCCCATGCAATTGATCTTGATGGGCCGCCCGCCGGCACCCGTGCCGAGTATTTGACAGACAAACCGTGCTTCGAGCCGCCGACCGACGCCGACCCGAGAGCGCTTGAGCAAGAGCTGCTGACCTTCGTCGACCGGTTGTCGGCTGCCCGCACACAATTTCCGTTTGCAAACCCGATCCTGTTGCTGGCCCTGGAACTGAGCCGCCGGCTGGAAGCGGGCGAGTTGACCACCAGCGCCATCGAGCAACTGGTTCAGTATCTTTCCGCCCAAACGTTCGAAGACCGTGCCACGCGACTGAACAGGTATATCGGATCAACCGATCCTGACGCCAATCGGGCGAGCATTCGCGAGGCCATCATCCGTTTGTCCGAACCGCGTGAGCCCAGCGAGCTTGGTAATGATAGCAGTGACCGGGTTCGGTTCGAGCTGTTCCGGTCACGCCTGGAAAGCGAGCATTACGGCATCGTCCTAACAGCGCACCCGACCTTCTCATTGACGGCCGACCTCGCCCAAGTGCTGGCGGATCTGGCGATCGGGCGCGGCGATGACGGCCAGCCCCTGGACGAAGAGGCTCGGCAGGTTCTGCTGGAGCTGGCGAGAACACAGGAACACGCGCCCGACCTGCCCCTGACGCTGGAAAAGGAACATGCGCTGTCGCTCAAGGCGATTGCCAACATTCGATCAGCGATTCACGACACCTATTTCATCGCGCTGGACGTGGCCCGCGAGTTGTACCCGGACCGTTGGCGCGAGATCACGCCGCGCCTCGTTACGGTCGCAAGCTGGGTGGGATATGATTTAGACGGGCGGTCCGACATCAGCTGGGCGGCGACGTTCCATAAGCGTCTCATCGTTCTTTCCGGCCAACTCGTCCACTATCTTGAAGAGGTGCGCAGTCTCAGGAAGGCTGCCCAAGGCGGCCCCGACCAGCTGATGGAAACGCTGGAAACCATGGAAAGCCGCATCACGGCGGCATCCCAGCAGATCAACCATGAAGTCGCGGCCTTCAAAGATCCCTCGCTGATCGATCCGGCCGACCAGGAATCGCTCAAGACGATATCCAAGAGCATGTATGACGGGCTGACGCTGCGCCTGCCCGACGCGACGATGCTGATGGACCTTGCCGACCGGGCAGCCGATCGCGCTGAGGACGACGCGTTGGTCTTGCGCCTGTGCGTGCTGCGGGCGGAGCTGGCGAATTTCGGGCTGAGCATGGCGCACACCCATGTCCGCATCAACGCGGCTCAAGTGCACAATGCCATTCGCAAAGCCGTGTCCCTGGTCACCGACCCGCAGGATGAGCGGTACCGCATCTCCTATCTGCGTAAGATCGACGATCTGTTGAAGGATGTGACGCCGGTCAAGATCAATTTCGGGTCGATTGTCGCTGAGCGCACGTCGGTCAAGCAGCTCTTTATGGTTGTCGCGCAGATGTTGAAGTACGGCGACAGCACGGCCCCAGTCCGATTCCTGATCGCCGAATGCGAAAACGCCTTCACAGCGCTTACCGCGCTTTATTTCGCCAAACTGTTTGGCGTGGACGACAAGGTCGATATCTCGCCACTGTTCGAGACAGAGCGGGCGCTGGAGGTCGGCAGCCGTGTCATCGAACAGCTATTGGACAACGAGCATTACCGCGCCTATGTGCTGAAGCGCGGTCGGCTGTGCGTACAGACCGGGTTTTCGGATGCCGGACGTTATCTGGGTCAGACGGTGGCCTCTGCCTCGATCGAGCGCCTGCGGTTCCGCCTTATCCGGCTGATGGAACGGCAGGGACTGACGGATGTTCAGCTAGTTATCTTCGACACCCACGGAGAGTCGATCGGGCGCGGAAGCCATCCTCAGAGCTTTGTTCAACGCTTGGCCTACATCGACACGCCGGCCTCCCGCCACGCCATGGACGAAGCCGGTGTTACGTTCAAGCAGGAAACCAGCTTTCAAGGTGGTGACGGGTATCTGTACTTCATCAACCGGCTTGGCGCCCAATCGGCCGTCACGCGTATTTTGGAACACACGCTGACGGCACCGGCCCAGACCGATGACCCGTTCTACGATCAGGGCGAGTACATTCGAGAGTTCTTCACCACGGTGAAGGAATTCCAGGTCGGCCTGATGGAAGATCGGAATTATGGCGCGCTGCTGACAACCCTGGGCAGCCACCTGTTGTTTCCATCAGGCAGCCGGCCGGTAAAGCGCCAGTTCGAAGAACCCCAGGACATTGATCGGGCCGCGGCGAGCCAGCTGCGGGCCATCCCGCACAATGCGATCCTGATGCAACTGGGCCTGACGGCCAACTCCATTTCAGGCCTGGGCGCCGCGATCACCAAAGATCCTGAGCATTTCCAGCGCTTGTACGAAACATCGCCTCGTTTCAGGCAGCTGCTGGGCATCGCCGACCATGGCCTGGCCATTAGCGAACCGCTGGCAATGAAGGCCTATGTCGACTCGTTGGATCCAGGCACTTGGATCATGTTGGCGGGCGCCGAGCCGTCGGCCGAGGAAGCCGAATTACTGACCTCGATTGCCAGCTATCTGGAGGCCGGCGGTCTGCACACAAGGCAGATCCGGGTTTTTCGCAAACTGTTCCAGGACTACCAACTTCTGCATCGGGCAACCGAAGGGCTGACGGGCGAAAGTGGCGATGGACGCCAGTTCGGGACCCACGCCATCCCGCGCACCCAGCAATTTCTTGCCCTGTTGCACGCGATCAGGATTGCGCTCATCGTTATTCTGTACCGCCGGGCAATGCGCATTCCGCAATTCTCAAGCCGCCATACGGTTACGCGCGACCAGCTCATCGCCTATATCCTTCACCTCGACATTCAGACCGTTACCGAAATCCTGGAGGAGATCTTTCCCGAAACCGAAACCACGGTTCACCCCGATGAATATGGGGAACCGGCAGATTACCAGTCCGACGATTCACAAAGTTATCACTTCGAAAACGAAACGATCTTCCGGCCGATGCGCGGCACCTATAGGCTGGTCAGGCGCATTTCAACGGCCGTCGCTCACTGCGCTGGATTTTTTGGCTAGCGCCATACACGTAAGGGATTGGAATGGATGCGGATTCCGGCCAGGGCGCCTTTGAGGCACAGGCCACCTATTTAAAGGACTATCGCCCACCCGACTTTTTGGTCGACACAATCGATTTGACGTTCGAGTTGAACGAGTCTGACACGCTGGTTCGGTCGCGTTTGTCGTTGCGCCGAAATCCGCAAGCAGCGCAGGAGGACCCGCTTCACCTGGATGGTGAGGCGCTTGAGCTTGTTTCGATTTCCTTGGACGGTACGCCGCTGGACAGTGCCCAGTACACCGTCGAGGAAACGGGCCTGATCATTCGCAATCCGCCTCCGGAGCTGGTGCTGGAGATCGAAACAAGGATTGAGCCGGACAAGAACACAGCGCTTCAAGGATTGTACGTTTCCGGGAACAACTTCTTCACCCAGTGTGAAGCGCAAGGGTTTCGCCGCATCACCTTCTTCCCGGACCGGCCCGATGTCATGGCGACGTTTCGCACGCGCATCACGGCCGAGAAGGAGAAATTCCCGGTCCTTCTTTCGAACGGGAACCTGATATCGCATGGTCCCGTTGACAGCGACCCTGGGCGCCATTTCGCCGAGTGGCACGACCCGTTTCCGAAGCCAAGCTATCTGTTCGCGCTGGTCGCCGGTGATCTCGCGGTCATGAACGACGCGTACGAAACGGGGTCGGGCAGAAAGATCGACTTGCAGATCTACGCCGAGGCAGGCGATCTGGACAAATGCGGCCATGCGATGGAGTCCCTGAAACGGGCCATGGCATGGGATGAAGAAGTGTACGGTCTGGAATACGACCTTGACCGGTTCATGGTCGTCGCCGTTTCCGACTTCAACATGGGAGCCATGGAAAACAAAGGCCTCAACATCTTCAACACCAAGTGTGTCCTAGCAAAGCCCGAGACGGCAACCGACACCGACTTCGAATGGGTCGAAAGCGTCGTTGCCCATGAATATTTTCACAATTGGACCGGCAACAGGGTGACATGCCGCGACTGGTTCCAACTATCCTTGAAGGAAGGGCTGACGGTTTTTCGCGATCAACAGTTTACCGCCGATATGGGCAGTGAAGCTGTCACCCGTATCGACGGCGTCCGCCAGCTGCGCGCGAGCCAGTTTCCGGAGGATTCAGGCCCCCTCGCCCACCCTGTTCGGCCGGAAAATTATATAGAAATCAATAACTTCTATACATCGACGGTTTACAACAAAGGCGCTGAGCTAGTGCGAATGATCCACCGTATCGTCGGCGCCGACGGCTTTCGCAAAGGGATGGATCTCTATTTCGAACGACATGACGGCCAAGCCGTCACGATCGAGGATTTCGTCGCCGCGATGGAAGGTGCCAATGGCGTCGACCTAGCCCAATTCCGGCATTGGTATTCACAAGCAGGAACACCGCAAGTCGACATTGCCGAAGAATTCGATGCCGACAATGGCACACTGAAACTCACAGTTTCACAGACGACCGCGCCGACCCCCGGGCAGCGACACAAACAACCGTTCCATATCCCAATCGCGATCGGCCTGATCGGCCAGGACGGGAATGACCTTCCAGTGAGGTTGGTTGGGGACAACACACCCGGAGATCCGCCGAAAACGCGCGTGCTAAACCTACAACAAAGCAAGCAGGAGTTTATTCTAACCGGGTTAACGGATAAACCGACACTGTCGCCGCTCCGCGGGTTCTCAGCCCCCATCAGGCTTACGCGGCAGCCGATCGATCGGTTGAAGATTCAGTTTGCCAAGGACAACGATCCATTTGCCCGATGGGAAGCCGGGCAGCAATTGGCCACGCGTCTGCTGCTCGACATGGCCTATGACATCCAATCAGGCCGGCAGGCCAGCCTCGATGCCGATTTTATCACAGCGGTGCGGCAAACGCTCGAAGATGACAGGCTGGACAACGCGCTGAGAGCCAAAGCGATCGGTCTGCCCAGCTTGTCGTACTTGGCCGAACAGATGACCATCATCGACATGGCTGCAATTGACCAGGCTCGACAATTGGCAATGACGACCATTGCCGATGCGTTGGACCGCCTCTTCCAATCAACCTATGCCGCGCTGGCCGATGACGGACCATACCGGTACGAGCCAGAGGACGTCGGCCGGCGAGCCCTGCGCAACCGCGCGCTGGACTATATCTGCGCCGCGAACGACACCGAAGAGGGGCTCAACCTGGCCGTAGCGCAAATCGAACATGCCACCAATATGACCGACCGAATGGCGGCCCTGGCAATCTTGAACAACCATGATGACCCTCGTCGTTCCGCCGCATTGGACCGGTTTTACGGAATTTGGACCAATGACGCCCTGGTGATCGATAAATGGTTCACATTGCAAGCCCAAACGCGCCTGCCCGATGCGCTGGAACGGGTTAAGACGCTGATGGACCACCCGGCCTTCACCCTGTCCAATCCCAATCGGGCACGGGCATTGATTGCCGGATTTGCCTCTGGCAACCCGCTCCGCTTCCACCGGCCAGACGGCGCAGGGTACGATTATCTGGCGGACTGTATCGTGAGGATCGACCGGTTGAATCCGCAGCTCGCGGCCCGCTTGGTCGCCCCCCTGGGCCGCTGGCACCGCCATCAGGAAAAGCAATCCTCGGCCATGAAACGGGCACTCGAGGCAATCCTGGCCAGCGAGCGCCTTTCGAAAGATACCTACGAGTTAGCCGGGAAATCCCTCCAACCGGAGGGCTAAAGACTGTCCCGCTTTCGGTTGATCGCCGAAGTACACCTCGTGCTTTTGCGCCAGGAACGGCTACTGATGCTTCGGCGCTGCAACACAGGTTACGAGGATGGCAACTACAGCCTTGTCGCCGGTCACGTGGACGGAGATGAGGCGTTTGCAAGCGCTATGGCGCGGGAGGCACATGAAGAAGCGGGCCTTGTCATCCCGCCTGATGGCTTGCGTCTGGTTCACACCATGCATCGCCGATCGGACGATGAACGCGTTTCTTTGTTCTTTGGAGCTGACAGATGGCATGGCGAACCGGAAAACCGCGAGCCGGATAAGTGCGATGACCTGTCCTGGTTTGACTTGGCGAACCGACCAGTGAACACCATTCCGTATGTCGAATTCGCCATCGAGCAGGTGCTTGCGGGCAACATCTATTCCGAATTCGGCTGGGCCTGAGCATCGATGACCGAAGCCGACTATGTGGCCGGCAACCCCTCACTGGCGGGCTCGCCTTCTTTGATCGTCATATCCGGTTGTTCGGGGGGCGGAAAATCAAGCCTCATCGACGCTCTGGCGGCACGCGGGTACGCCGTCCGGCATGAAGCAGGCCGTCAGATTGTCAAGGAGCAACTCCTCATCGGCGGGGATGGATTGCCGTGGGAAAACCCAGATCGGTTCGTTGAATTGGCCGTCTCACGCGGAGCCCATCAATTCAACACCGTTCGGCCGGACGAGGGTCCAGTCTTCTTCGATCGTTCGATCGTCGATGTCGCGTCCCATTGGGACCGAACCGGTCGCCAGACACCGCCTCATCTCCGCTCGATGCTTGAGCACTACAGATATCATCCGACGGTTTTGATGGTTCCACCTTGGAAAGAGATCTTCCAGACCGACAGCGAGCGGCGCCACTGCTTTGATGAAGCATCTGCGGAATTTGACTGGCTTCTAACCGCGTACCGCAAATGGGGATATCGAACCCTCGTACTGCCGAAGGCTCCTGTGCCGCAGCGAGCCGACTTCGTCATTGAATCAATCGGCGACAAGACCTAGAGCAGTTTCAACAAAATCAGCACGACGGAAACGGTGACAAAGGACAGGGCCGTGTTGACCAAAACAGATGAGGCAGCCGTCGGCACAATCACCTGATAGCGCTCGGCAAACAGGTAGGCGTTCACACCGCAAGGCAGAGCTGCCAACAGGATCGCAACGGACGTCCAAAGCGGCGGCAAACTGAACACATGGGCCGCCAGTACCCAAACCAAGATCGGGTGAACGATGAGTTTGAGCAACGCCGAAACGCCGACATGAGGAAGAGAACCGGCAAGCTTGAAGCGGCTCATCGATGCTCCCATCGCGAATGTCGCACAGGGCAATGCCGCCGCCCCCAACGTTTCCGCCAGCGCATCCACAGGGCTTGGAATGGCGAGGCCCGACAAATTGAACAACAACCCTGCCAAAAGGCCGATCAGAATGGGATTGGCGAACAAACGCTTGACCACCGTCTTCGGCAGCTTGCTGAGGGCTTGCCCACGTCCCAGCCCCACTTCCGCAATGATGGTTGTCACCGAGAATAAGATGACCCCGTGCAGGGCGATCAGCAAAAACAATGGCAATGTCGCCTGATCACCAAATGCCCGAAGCACCAGCGGTATGCCTATCAGGATCGTATTGGAAAATCCGCAGCACATGCCGAAGATCGCGCTTTCGGTCAGGCTGAAAGAAAACAGTCCACGCCCTGCGAGAATGGCAGCCGCCATGACGACGAAAACGCCGGCATAGTAGGAAATCAAGTATCCCCAGGCAGAGACCTCCGGCAATTCCGCTTGCGCCATGGTTCGAAAGAGCAGGACTGGAATGGCGATGTTGAAGACAAACTGCGAAAGGCCGGTGACCGCCAATTCGCCCATCCATTTCAGTTTCGCCGCGATATAGCCGATGGCGACGACACCAAAGACCGGCAAGACGATCTCGATCATCACCGAGACGGTGTTCATTAAGCAAATCCGGTTTTGCGAAGGACCGGGGTACGGAAGCCATACCCCAGGCCGAAGGGCTTAGCCGCCTGCGGCGAGCCGGTTCAGCAGATTGACGGTTGCAAACCCGTCGGCGGGAACGCCGATGTCGCGTTGATAGGCCCGCAAAGCCGTCCGGGTTCGTGGTCCGATGATACCATCGATCCCACCGGTGTCGTACCCCCGAGCGGACAATAAACGCTGCAAACGCTCGCGATCGGAACGGTTGATCGGTTGCTCGTCCCGCGGCCACGCACCCCGAATTGGTCCACTGCCCCGAAGACGATCGGACAAATGGCCGACAGCGAGGGCATACGCCGTCGCGTTATTGTACCGCAGAATGGTCCTGAAGTTCGGGTAAAGGGCAAAGGATGGGCCGCGATATCCGCCTGGCAAAATCAGGGCCACACTCTCCTCACCACCGCTTGCGGGCAACGGCCCACCTTCCAGTGTCCTTACCCCCGCCTGTGTCCAAAAGGCCGGTGAACGGCGAACTGAGCGGTCGACCAAATCGAGATCGAAGCCGGCCGGCAGCGATACCTCCATCCCCCAGATTTCACCGCGTCGCCAGCCTGATTGTGCGAGATAATGGGCGGTGGATGCCAAAGCATCCGGAACGCTCGACCAGATATCGCGCTTGCCATCGCCATCGAAATCCTGGGCATAGTCGAGATAGGTCGTCGGAATGAACTGGGTGTGCCCCATGGCCCCTGCCCAGGATCCGACCATGCGATCCACCGAGATATCGCCGGAATCCAGTATGCTAAGCGCCGCCAACAATTGCTGCCGGCCAAACCTGACGCGGCGGCCGTTGTAGCCCAAGGTCGCCAGCGATCGAATGATGTTATAGCCGCCGAAATTATCCCCAAAGTCGCTCTCAAGTCCCCAAATGGCCACCAACACCGGGCCAGGAACGCCAAAGCGCTCCTCTAACACGCCGAGAAGCCCCGCATACAACCCGAGGCGGTCCGAGCCCCGCTCGATACGGCGACTGGACGCGGCGCCATCGAGATAGTCCCAGATCGGACGCGTAAACTCCGGCTGCCGCTGATCCGCTTCGATGACTTTGGGGTCCGGTGACAGGCCGGCGAACGCACGATCGAGTGTCGCGTCCGAGATGCCTTCGCTCCGGGCAAGGGCAGCGAATTCGTCGAGAAAGGCAGGAAATCCACCGGCTGCGGCGGCATCGGTCGACCACCCGCCGACCGGAGAGAAACCGGCGGCAACGCCCAGTGGCAGGCCCCAAAGCAACGTCCGACGAAGCATGGTTCAACTGTCTCCAACGGTCAGCTGGTATTTCGCAGCGATTTCGGTGCGTTACACATTATCAGAACTGCTTAAGCGAATGTTTGCCCATTTTCGTTAGCATCAGGTTTGCAGGCGAGACGGCGGAATTTGCTTACTTCATGCGACGAAAACTAACCTACCTTGCGGCGTTTATCCTTGTCGCCGCCCTGCACCATTTTGGCGCACTCGACTTTGTCGAAGCCAAGTTGAGCGACCTGCGGTTTTCCATCGTCAAGCGGGCGCCGACGGACGACCTGGTGATCGTCGCCATTGATCCGCCCAGCTTGGCCGAACTCGACGTCTGGCCATGGCCTCGCCGGTATCATGCTCAAGTCCTTGACAATTTGCTGAGCGATGGCGCGACGCAAGTCGCCTTCGATGTCGATTTCAGCGCGGTGACCAGCCCCACCGACGATCAAATGTTTGAGGATGCCGCCCAACGGGCCGGATCGCGCCTGATCCTGGCCGTCTTCAAACAATTTGTGCCGAGCGAAAACGGTCCGGTCGTGATGACGTCGCGCCCCGCCCCACGCTTTGCACGCCTGGCTCGGCAGGCATCCATCAACGTTGTGCCGGATCGGGATGCCACCGTCAGGCAAATGCCGATTCCGGTTTACTCGCAAGGAATCGTCACCCCCTCGCTCGCGTCGGTGCTGTCAGGGCGCGACCCGCAAGGGAATCGGGATCGTCTCATCGACTTCGGCATCGACCTGAGCCAAATACCCATCGTTTCCTACGCAGATGTACTGAATGGACGGCTGGATTCTGGCTATTTTGAAGGTAAATCTGTCCTAATCGGGGCAACGGCGGCACAACTGCACGATCAAATTCCCGTCGCCCACTACGTTTCGATCAGCGGAACGCTGGTTCACGCCCTCGCCTACCAATCCCTCGCCCAGGATCGGGTGCTGTCGGCACACCGCGTTCCCATCACGATGATGTTCGGCGCCCTGTTCATTCTGCTGTTCGGAGAACGCATGCATCTTTGGTCCAGGCGCCGTTGTGCCGCGGCCTTGGTCCTTGGCCCCGGCATATTGTTTGGGATCAGCCTGATGGCCCAGGCAAGTCTGGCATGGTCGGTCGAAGTTGCACCGACAATGTTGCTGATCGGGGCAATGCTGACGATCGCTACGTTGGACCAGATTTATGCCCAGCGCCTTGCGCTGTTGTTCCAAACACGCCGGGCAGCCCAGAGCCGATCGATCATGGACAGTGTCGTCGAAAACAGCTTTGACGGGATTGCCACCTTCGATCCGGAGGGCCGGCTGAAGAGCGCGAACGCCGCGTTCCTGTCCATGTTCGACGTAACATTCGAGGCGGCCCAGGGTCGCCATCTGCATCGGTTCGTCAAGCGCGACAATGGCGGGACCCAGGACCAGAACGCCCATCCTTTCGGCCAAAATGAAGGGCATGGCTTCCGCCCCGACGACAGTGAGTTTCCCATCGATTTCGCGATCAGCCGCGCGATTTCGGAGGATTATTCCGGTCTGGTCGTCACTGTCCGCGACACGACCGAGCGTGTTCGGCGCCAGCAGCAACTCGAATATCAAGCGCTGCACGATTCCCTGACCGGTATGCCCAACCGCGTGTTGCTGGATGACCGGCTGGAACAGGCGGTTGCCATGAGCCAGCGCGGCGGTGGCCATTTTGCCCTGATGGTGCTGGACCTCGACCGTTTTAAGGAAATCAACGACACGCTTGGGCACAAGGTCGGCGATCTCGTCCTGGTCGAGGTTGCTTCTCGGCTGTCAGAACCGTTGCGCGAAACCGACACGATTGCTCGCCTGGGTGGGGACGAATTCGCCATTGTTCTGCCATCCATTCCGGATCGCGCCCATGCAGAGCAAGTGACCCAGCGGCTGGCCGATGCGTTGCGCCGGCCCATCCGCGTCAGCGGACTCGATCTCGAGGTCGGGGTCAGCATCGGGATCGCCATCTATCCCGATCATGCGGATGAAGCGAACAAGCTGTTCCAGTGCGCCGATATCGCCATGTATCAGGCAAAGCAGAGCCTGAGCCACACGGAATTCTATGACGAGGTGGCTGACCGGAATTCGCTGCGCCACCTAACCATGTCGGGCGAATTGCGCCTGGCCATCGAACGCGACGATTTGAAGCTCGCCTATCAGCCGCAGATCGATCTTGCGACCCGGCGCATTACCGGCATCGAAGCGCTGATGCGTTGGAACCATGCCGACATGGGGCCGATCCCACCCGACGAGTTCGTCATCCAAGCCGAAAGGACCGGCCTTATCCAGAGCCTGACCTTCTGGTCCATCGAAACCGGCTTGTCAGACCTTGCCCGCCTTCGGGCTTCGAACGCAGAAATCGACATCGCGATCAACCTGTCGGCACGCATGCTGCACGACCAGACGCTGTCCAACTACATCGAACATCAGCTCAAGAGATTTGACCTGCCCCCATCGGCGGTGACGCTCGAAATTACCGAAAGCGCCCTGATGGCCAATCCGGATACGGCGATGGCTTTGCTGCAACAGATGAGCGCCATGGGCCTGCAGTTTTCGATCGACGATTTTGGCACCGGGTATTCGTCGCTTGCCTATCTGAAACGCCTATCCGTTCATGAGCTGAAGATCGACAAGTCATTCGTTCTGAACATGATCGAAGACGCGGCCGATGCCGCCATCGTCCGCTCAACAGTCGATCTCGCCCACCATTTGGGTTTGCGCGTTGTGGCCGAAGGCATCGAAAGTGAAGGGCATATCGACATGTTGCGTTCGCTGCATTGCGATATCGGGCAAGGGTTCCACATCGCCCGGCCGATGATGCTCGATGATTTGTCAGATTGGCTCGAAACGAACCGGCGTGGCTCGCCAACCAATCAACGCCAAGGCCAGGCGCCCCTGATTTTCCTAGAGGATAGCCGCCGCCAAGTGATGACGGGAACGTCTTAGAAAAACGAGTGTCGCAAAATCCCGACGAACATAGCTGCGACCGGCCAACTGCAAGGTTCCATGATGGGCCGGCACAACCTTTCCTGAGTATCACGCCCGTCTGTCAAACCATCGGCAGTGGTAATTTGTAAAAAATTGTTTCCGATAAGAAATCATACATCGGAATTCCTCAATATTTCGCCGCTCATCAATTATCTGGCGACATTCGCCTTTGGGACGGCCGGAAATGAGAAATACCGTTCGCCGCTTGATTGTCGGAATCCTGGCAACGCATCTAACGTCGATCGCCTGGGCGTCGGACCAAATCAACCTTGACTATGCTGAGTTTTGGACAGTCGCGGACGTGAGCGGTTCCGTTTCAGCCGTCGTCGGCGCGAATTCCTGGAATCAAGCCCGTAACCTGATTCTGGGGGAGCAAATCGGGGCCCACAGCCTGATCGAAACAGGGGCCGATGGTGAAGTCATTCTGGTCCGCGGCGGCGATCGCATTACGCTCTACGCAAACTCCGAGATCGAACTGCCACCCCTGGATCGATCGCTCGGCATCACGCGCATCATCCAAAAAGCGGGCGAGGCCCTTTTTCGGGTCAAGACGCGCCACAAGCGAAATTTTGAGGTGAACGCGCCCTATCTGGTTGCCGGTGTGCGGGGAACGGCTTTTGGCATCAGCACGACCGGCTTCGCAAGTAGCGTGCACGTTGTCGAGGGAGCCGTTGCCGTCGGTTCCGAAAGCACCCAAGGGCCGGATGCCAACTTCGTTGAGGCGTTGGAACGTACGACGGCGAGCGAAAATGTTGGCCCACAAACTGACGCCGCAGATTTCCGATCCGTCACAGGATGGGACGATCGAACCGTCCGCCAGGCGGCACGGGTCGATTCAGCGGCCGCCTCCGGACCTCGGTCGATACAAGAGGCGTTAGGCGATCAACCCCGCTCCGATCTCGAGGACGTGACGGAACGCCTGGCCGCCAGGCAAGCTGACATCGCAGCGCAAGCCGCCGTGTCACCGACGGCAAGAAACCAGGCCATGGCCGAAATGGCCGCCGCGAGCCTGGAACGTGTGAACGAAACGGTGGCAGAGGTATCCGAGGACGCACCAGGATCATCGCGGGAAGGGGGAGGATCACCCACGCAGAATGGCCAGCCCGGTTCGGCCAACCAGGCAAGCGCATCACAAGACGATCCTGACACGACAGGCGCAGATGACGACTCGGCCATTGACGACTCAGATGATGACTCAAATGACAGCGAGGATCAGGACACTGCCGGGAACGGCAACTCCGGAAACAACGGTAACTCGGGCAGTAACGGGAATGGAAACTCCGGCGGCGGTAACAATTCCGGCAATGGAAACGGTAATTCCGGGAACAATGGAAACTCGAGCGACAACGGGAACGGTAACTCCGGAAACTCTGGAAGCAACGGAAACGGAAATTCAGGCAATAACGGGAATGGAAACTCCGGAGGTAACGGCAACGGAAACGGCAACTCCGGGAACAACGGCAACGGTAACTCTGGAAACAATGGAAATGGCAACGGTAACAACGACTAACGCGTAACATGCATCGAGTATTTTATGTGTCATTTTGATAAATTGCGTAACAGTTAAGAGGTTGTAAGCCCAAAAACGGCAGAGTGTTCGCCGACAGGTTTGTCATCAGACAACAGGCCGGAAGAGCACCTATGCATCTCAAATTTGGTCGCAAAATTGCGGGACTTCTCCTTCTGATCGCCACGGCAATCAGCATCCCCGCCCAGTCAAAAGAAATCGACATCTATGAGTTTTGGACCGTCGCCGAGGTCCAAGGCACCATCATGGCCCGCACCGGTGATAACCCTTGGTCCGAACCGCGTCTTGTTTCCGCCGGTGAACGGGTCGGTCCCTACAGCGTGGTCGAGGCGGGTGCGGACAGCGAGGCCATCTTGGTTCGTGGTGGTGACCGCATGACGCTCTATGCCAACACCGAAATCGAACTTCCGCCGATGGACCGAGCAACCGGGATCACGCGTATCTTGCAACGCACCGGTGAGGTGCTGTTCCGGATCAAGAAACGCGGTCAACGAGAATTCGAAGTCGAAACGCCGTACCTGGTGGCTGGTGTGCGCGGGACGACGTTCGGCATCACGGCAACCGATGCGACTAGCCAGCTGCATGTAGTCGAAGGCGCGGTCGCTGTTCGGTCCGCCGATGACCACGCGGCTCGGGAGACGATGGTTCAGGCGCTGGAAAACGCGACGACCGGGCTGGGCCTGCTGACCCAATCTGAGACTGCGCCGTTAAACACGGTTGCTGCCTGGGATGATCGGACCATCCATCAGGCTGAAACCTGCGACCATTTGATGGTCAATGGCCCGGAGGCTGTTCGCGAAGCGTTGAGCCACCGACCGCTGTTCACCGCCGGCACCACCGATCCAAGCGACGACATCCGCCTGACTGACGTTCAGGATATCGCGATGCGGATCGCCGAGCGCGAGAAGCTGGCGGTTGACCGCGCGGTTCTTGAACCGACGGCGACCAATCAGGCTGCGGCCGAACTGGCGCGATCAAGTTCGACGCGCTTGGCCGCTGCCGGACTTGCGTTGGATGCCGCGCGTGAAATGGCCCCGGCCCGAAGTCGGCCGATCACGGCAATCGCAACACCGGAGCCTGCCGACCTGGCGACACCGCCGGCCCCGGTCAGCCCGGACCCATCCAATATCTTGCAATCGGCACCTGCGGCCACGCCCGCGCTGATTTCGCCCGAGGCCACCGAACCGGCCGCTCAAGCACCGCGTCAACTGCGCACCCCGCGTGAGCGAACCGCGTCGCCCGATACGGAGGCGACGGAGGCGACGGAGGCGACGGTCGGCGACGCGGTTGACGTCCCGGAACCGGAAGGGGATGGCGTTGTCTACACGACGTTCGGCATCCAGACCGACGAGGAAACGCAGGAGACAGATCCGACCGATCCCATTCTGCTGCCGCAACCTGACCTGAACATCGAAGGCGTAGGCGCCGGAAACTAGTTAGTTGGAGTAGACCCATGAGAAACGCCATTCTGCTTCTCGGCGCAGCGGCCCTGCTTTCGGCTTGTCAAAGCGTGACAATCCCTACGCCGGAGGTTCTGACCGCGGAACGGTCAACCAAGCTGCATGATGAGACGCTGCTCGAGTCGCTCGAGACGATGCCTGACCGAACCTCTCTCCACTGGTCGGACCCTGAAAGCCGAGCAGAAGGGTACGCGGTTCCCCTCGGCACCTATCGGCTGACCGACGGTACGTTCTGTCGCGACTATTACACGCGTGCCACGGAAGGCGGCGCGACGGCACTGACGCATGGATCCGCTTGCCGCAATGACGACGGCAGTTGGATGGTGAAACGGCAGCTTTGATTGGTTTCCAGCAAATCTGGCGCCGAACGTCATCAAATTAGCTGCGATCTCCGCTTGCCCTGACGCTCTTCAGGGGCAATCTATAGGAAAGACCTGACATTCAAGGCGGGCGCGTCGCGCTCGCCTCCTTCCTTGTGTCCGGGTCTATCCAACCAGCACGAGGCGGAGGCGAGTATGGCGACGTTTGGCATTGGACAACCGGTACGGAGAAGCGAAGACCCGCGACTGCTAAAGGGTGAGGGCCGCTACACCGACGATGTCGACATGCCTGACACGGCACGCGCCTATTTCTTGCGCTCACCCATCGCCCACGCCGAGCTGGCCTCGATTGACACGACCGCCGCCGCCCAGGCGCCCGGTGTGATCGGAATCGTTACGGGGGCTGACCTGGCCGCAGACGGCATCGCCACGCTGCCGCACAAGTACGCCGTGCCAATGGCAAACGGAAGAAAGATGGCCGAGCCACCACGGCCGGCCCTGGCGCAAGGGCGCGTACGGTTCGTCGGTGAGGCAATCGCCATGATCGTCGCCGAAACGCTTGATCAAGCAAAAGACGCGGCTGAGCTGATCGACATCGACTATAAGGACCTGCCCGCCGCGACCGGGACGGGAACGGCCGCCAACCCAGGCACGCCCATTGTTTGGGATGAGGCACCCAACAACACGGCGTTCGACTGGGAGATTGGGAACAAACCTGCAACGGACGCGGCGTTTTCGACGGCAGCAAATACCGTCAGCTTGAGACTGATTAACAACCGGCTGGTCGCCAGCCCGATGGAAGCGCGCTGTTGCCTGGCGGCTTATGACGGCGAAACAGATCGGTTTACCTGTTACGTCTCCAGCCAGGGCGTTCACCACATCCGCGACACGCTGGCCGAAGACATCTTCAAGATCCCCGCTGACAAGATCCGCGTGCTGACGACCGACGTGGGTGGCGGCTTTGGCATGAAGATTTTCCTTTATCCCGAATATGTCGTGACGCTCTACGCGGCCCGTAAATTCGGCCGCCCGGTTCGTTGGTTTTCCGAGAGAACGGAGGCCTTCCTGGCCGACGATCACGGTCGGGATAACGTGACCGACGTGGAGCTGGCCATCGATGCCAACCACAAAATCACCGGCATGCGGGTCAGCACGCTGGCCAATCTCGGCGCTTATATTTCCACCTTCGCCGCGTTTGTCGTTACTGAGTGCGGCAATCGGATGTTGAGCGGTCTGTACGATATCCCGGTCGGCCATATTCGCGTGCGCGGCGTCTTCACGAACACCCAGCCCGTCGATGCCTATCGAGGCGCCGGCCGACCGGAAGCGGCCTATGTGATCGAACGGATCGTCGACCGGGCGGCTCGGCAACTGGGCCTGCATCCGGCCGATTTCCGGCGGATCAACTTCGCCCCGGCGTCGGCCATGCCTTATCACACCGTATTCGAGCTCGATTATGACAGCGGCGATTTTGCCGCCCATCTGGACAAGGCGCTGTCGATCGCGAATGCGGACAGTTTTGAGGACCGCCGGGCCGAGTCCGCTCGGAACGGCAAGCTGCGCGGCATGGGCCTGTCGACTTATATCGAAGCGTGTGCGGGCGGCCCGCCGGAAACGGCGAACCTTACCGTTGCCAATACCGGCAAGGTCACCGTCATCATCGGCACCCAGTCAAACGGGCAAGGCCACGAGACCGCCTACAAGCAGTTGGTGGCGGAAGCCTTGGGAACCGACTTCGACAATATCGAGATTGTCCAAGGGGACAGCGACCGGGTGGCGACCGGCGGCGGAACCGGCGGATCGAGATCCGTCCCGGTCGGCGGGGCAGCGATTTCCGATGCGACGACCAACATCTTGAAAAAGGCGCTGGTCAAGGCCGCCGACGAAATGGAAGTGGCCAGTGCGGACATCGAAATCGAGAACGGGCGCTTCACCATCGCCGGAACCGACCGTTCGATGACGTTCACCGAGCTGGCGCAAAAGAGCGCTGATGAAATCGCCTTTGAGGATTCCGGCAGTTTCAAACCGCCCACGAACACTTATCCCAACGGCACCCACCTTGCGGAAATCGAGGTCGATCCCGACACGGGCGTCGTCGATATTTTACGGTTTACGGTGGTTGACGATTTTGGGCGGGTCCTGAACCCGCTGCTTGTCGAAGGCCAGGTTCACGGCGGGATCGCCCAAGGCGTCGGACAGGCACTGTATGAAAATGCCGAATTCGAGGCCGAGACGGGACAACTCCTGACGGGATCGTTTATGGATTACACGATGCCTCGGGCCGACAACCTGCCGTTTGTCGATTTCCACACCAACAACGTGCCGTGCACGACCAACCCGCTGGGCATCAAAGGGGCTGGCGAGGCAGGGTGCATCGGATCGACGCCCGCGATCATCAACGCGGTCATCGATGCGCTGTCGGTCTATGGCGTTGAGCACATCGACATGCCGGCGACGCCGCAGGTGGTCTGGCAGACCATTCAGGAGCACCGGTCTGCCCAGGCGGCGGAGTAAGCGCCAGGACCGGAAGACTCGACGGCGGGAGGGCTGCGGGCACTGAAGCCAAGTCCGTGGCCCGCCTCGTAGGCGCGTCAATGGTTGGAGGGGGGAGCGATGGTTCAACCCCGCACTGAAACGCACGACCGCATCATCCATGCGGCGGACGCGCTGTTCTATGCCGGGAGCATTCGCGATGTGAGCGTGGACCGCATCGCCGAACAGGCGGGCGTGACCAAGAAAACCCTCTACTACCACTTCCGGTCGAAGGATGACTTGGTGGCGGCCTATCTCAGCGCGCGCCATAACCCCACGCTTGAGCGCTATAAATCATGGGCGGGCGAAAGCGGTCCTATGCCCGAAAGAATGGCGCGGATGTTCCAATTGCTGGCCGAGGCAGCAAAAGATCCCGATTGGAAAGGATGTGGGTTTATCAGAGCGGCGGTGGAATTAGCCGACAGCCCAGGCCATCCTGCGCTGGAAGCCGCCCGCCGCTATAAGGCCGCCTTTGCCGACTGGCTGGGGGGCGAACTTGATGATGCGGGGTACGAAGCGTCGGGTGAGATCTGCATGACCATCATGATCCTGCTGGATGGCGCCATCGCCCGCATGATGGTCGATCGCGACCCTGCCTACGCGATCGTCGCAGGAAAGACCGCATCAAGACTGCTTGGCACGAAGAGCTGACCCCGATCCAACCGACGTTGTTAGCCTGCTGAGTAGGCTGGCGGTGCGCTTGTATACCCACTAGTGAGTTTCTTCCTCTCGAATTTTCGCGTCGTTGTAATGGCGAGTGATAATTGAGGGAGCACCAGCCATGGCCGGAACGAGCGCGAAGGAGCCGTCATCCTGGACCGCGGCCGTCCTGCTGGTGCTGATCGTTGCCAGTCTGATCCTGTCCGTATCGATGGGCATCCGTCAAAGCCTGGGTCTGTTTCTCGATCCGATCGTCCGGGGAGCCGGGGTCTCCGTGACGGCGTTCGGGCTTACCCTGGCAGTCCAAAACCTCGCTTGGGGCGTCGGTCAGCCGGCGATGGGGGCTATTGCGGACAAGTATGGCGGCCGCGTCGTCGTGATCGTCGCCGCAGCCTTGTTTTCCATTGGTCTCTGGCTCATGAGCGTCGGCACCACCTTGGGCCTGTATCTAGGGGGCGGAGTGCTTGTGGGCTTTGCCGTTGCCGGCACGTCGCACGGCGTTTTGGTAGGCATCCTTTCGCGGGTTGCCGCGCCAGCCATTCGTCCACTGGCCATTTCAATTCTGGCAGCGGCCGGATCGCTCGGAACATTCGCAATCGCCCCCGGCACGCAGGGCTTGCTGTCGGCAATCGACTGGCGGACGACCCTTTGGTTACTGGCCGGCCTGGCGACAGGTATGGCGGTTTTGGCCTTGCTGTTTTCCAGCCCCAACCAGCAGGCGGTGGCCCATGATGGGCAACGCCCCGATGCGATCGCTGCCATCAGGGAAGCTCTGCGCCATCCTGGTTACATCGCCATGACGATTGCCTTCTTCGCTTGTGGCTTTCAGCTCATTTTCGTGGCGACCCATCTGCCAAACTTCATCGCGATATGCGGCCTGCCACCCGCCGTTAGCGGCCAAGCGATTGCCCTGATCGGTATCTGTAACGCTGTCGGCACAATTCTGGCGGGGTATCTTGGGGAGAAGTTCGGCAACAAGCTGATCCTGGCTCTCATCTACCTGCTGCGAACTGTAGCAATCGCCCTTTATGCGTTCCTGCCCGTATCCATCGAGAGCACATTGGCCTTCGGCGCGGCCATGGGCCTGCTTTGGTTGGGCGTCATTCCGCCCGTGAGCAGCCTGCTCAATCAAATGTTCGGCCCGACGAACTTCGGTGCCCTATTTGGCGTGATGTTCCTGAGTCACCAAGTTGGCGCCTTCCTGGGTGCCTATCTTGGAGGCGTGTCGTTTGATGCGACGGGCGACTACGCCATTGCCTGGCTGTCGATGGTTATCGTTGGATTGCTCGCCTTCGTCATTCAGCTGTCGATGAACGATCGCTGGCGACCGGCGAATCCTGTGCCGGCTTAGAGCCGTTGGCTGACTTAACAGTTCGTTAACCAGGCCGGCCCCAACATTAAGAATTGAATCCGCTGAAGTACCCAAGCTCTTATCGCGCCACGACAAATTTGGTTCGCCGACAACTTCCAAGATATGTGGGCAGGCAAACTCCAAAACTTCCCCGGCCGCTACCTACCCTATGTCGTAGTTTGCGCAACGCTGATCGCGGCGATCTGGCTGGTCGCACATCAAACCATCGCCTTCAACCGCGAGCAAAAGCTGCAGCAAAGTGCCCAAAGGGCCGTCAACCTCGCCCAGTTTTTTGAAGATCATGTTGGCCAAACCATCCGATTTGGCGACACCTATCTGAAGGCGGCACGGCAGCAATACATCGCGGGCGGTGGCCTCGAGGCGGTTCGGCAGATGATCGATAAGGCCCCGCCGAACCAGCCGGATATCTCGCATATCACGTTGATTGACCAGCACGGGACACCGCTGCTCGTTACCGGCCACACGATCAAACCAGGAGTAACGGCACGAGACCGGCCTTACTTCCTACAGCAGAAGAACGCCAACACGGATGACGTGATCATCTCCCTACCGCAAAAGGGGAGAAATAGCGGGAAGCTGCTAATACGGCTTGTTCGTCGGATAACGCTCGCGGATGGGAGCTTTGGCGGTGTCATCTTTGCCGCCCTCGATGTCGAGAAGTTCACGGAGTTTTTTGGAAATCTGAGCCTGGGCCCGAACAGTACAGCCACCCTGGTCGGCCTGGATAAGAAAATTCGCGCGAGGTCGAGCTATGGGGAACTTGGGCCAGGTCAGGATATCAGCGGGTCCCGAATTTGGCGGGAGCTTGCCCACTCTCCAGTCGGCCTCTACACGCAGACAAGTGTGGTGGATGGCATTACACGGCAGTATGCCTATCGGAAGTTACCCAACTACCCGCTCATCGTCGCCATTGGCGTATCGACCGACGACATCTCCCAAGCGGCTGCGGGTTTCGCCCTTTCTACAACCGCCATCGCCTCTTTGGTCACGGTCATCGTCTTGATTTTAACGACCCTGATCTGTCGTGAGTTCTCAATTCGTCGCCGGCTGCAAACGAACGAAGCGCGGTTGAGTTCCGTCATGGACAACGTGCCGGCCGGTATCTACCTGAAGGACATGTCGGGCCGGTACCTCAAGGTCAATCGACAATATGAGAACTGGTATTCGGTCACCAACAAACAGGTCAAGGGGCGAACGCCACTGCAGGTCTATTCCAATGCCGATGCCCGTACATCGATGAAGCATGACAGGATGGTTCGTGAGACGGGCGGGATTGTTGAGCATGAGTATCGCGTATCAAGCAGCGGCAAGGAACTCACCTTACTGAGCACCAAGTTCCCAATTCACGATCGCCGAAACGAGATCATTGGCACCGGTTCGATCATTTCGAATGTCACCGAAAGCAAGCAGACCGAAAAGGCTCTGCGGCGCGCAATTGACGAGGCTGTTCAGGCCAACAACAGCAAATCCGAATTCTTGGCCCGCATGAGCCACGACCTAAGGACACCGCTTAACGCCATCATCGGATTTTCCGAAGCCATGCAGCACCAGCTGCTGGGGCCGATGAACAAAGACCAGTACGTCGAATATGCACGCGATATCTGCGAAAGTGGCTATCACCTACTCGCCCTGGTGAACGATTTGCTCGACATTTCGAGAATTGAGGCAGGTCAGCTGGAATTGCGCGACGATGTCTTTTCCCTGTCAAGTGTCACGGAAAAGGCATTGCGCCTTGTCGAATTCGACCTGCGCAAGAAGGGCATCGAATTCAGGTGCGATGTCAGGGAGGACTTGCCGCTGTTGCGGGCCGATCACCGGGCGGTCAGTCAGATGCTGCACAACTTGCTGTCGAACGCCGTCAAGTTCACGCCATCCGGTGGCCGGATCACGATAGGGGCAAGACGGCCGTCCACCGGACTCGAACTGGAAATCTCCGATACCGGCGTCGGAATTGAGCCCGACGACCTGGAACATGTCGTTAAACCTTTCGGCCAAACCGGAAATCCAAGACGCAACGGTGAGCAAGGCACCGGGCTGGGGCTTTCGATCGTCAAATCATTGATCGAGCTGCATGGCGGTTCCATCGCGATCAAGAGTGACAAAGGGGCCGGAACGACAGTTACGCTGTTTTTTGGGTCCGACCGGCTTGTGCTGAACGCCGCTTAGTCCACGGCTGAGGTTGGAAACGGCCGCGCGGATACTGTGAGGTCAAGTCATGCTGTTCAAGCCAACCGCATGACTTCCTTTGCTAGGGCGGTAAGTTCTTCAGCTGCCCGTGTTTTCGGCCCCTCGGTGACACCTCGACCTTCGAACATGCTCGACGCCATCGCGACGCGGTTGCCAATGGTTGTCCTGGCCAGCTTGGCGCCCAGTTTTTTGACGTGGGGTTTGATCTTGTCGACCAACTTGGCCCGCGCCGGCACGCGGTTCAGGACCAGCAGACACGACGATTTCTCGTCATCCGCCATTTCAACCGTCGATTCCGATGCCCAGACATCCATCGGGCTTGGTTGGATCGGCACCAAAACGAGATTGGCCGCCCGCACGGCCAAGCGGCTTTCCGTTTCCATATGCGGGGGGCTGTCGATCAGCACGATGTCATGGTTGGCCGCTAGCTTGTCGACCTCGGTCGCCGTTCGCCAGCCTTGAATCTGGCTGACCGTCAGGGCCGGTTCGGTTATGTCGGCGGCCTCCCGCACAGCTGCCCAACGGCTCAGGCTCCCCTGCGGATCAATATCGACCAACGCGACGCTTTTGCCGGTTTGAGCCATTGCCACGCCCAAATGGGCGGCGAGCGTTGTTTTGCCGGCGCCACCCTTTTGCTGGGCGACGGTTATTACTTTTGCAGCCATTGATGAAATGTCTCCAAGGAGTCGGATTCGAAGGTCCGTCAAGTGATCAATACTGCAAACGGTATGCCGATGACAGCGGTCGTTTGGAGCGCTTTTGCGCCGGCTCCGAACGTCGCACTTTTGCCGAAGCGCCACTGAACGTATGGTGCCGCCCATGGACAGTCTTGAGTGCCCGGCGCGTGATACAGAGATACTGAGTGACACGCCGGCAAACATTGAAAAGGCAGCCGACGCGCTGCGCGCTGGCGAACTGGTCGCCTTCGCAACGGAAACCGTCTATGGCCTGGGCGCTGATGCGACCGATGATCAGGCCGTGGCACGCTTGTTCGCGGCAAAGGGACGCCCCCGCTTCAACCCATTGATCTCACACATTGCCGATGGCGATGCCTTGATGGCCATCGCGGTGATCGATGACCGGGCGGACAGGCTGGCGGAGACTCTCTGGCCCGGGCCATTGACCCTGGTGCTGCCGCGCAAAGACGATGGTCCGGTGTGCGATCTTGCGTGCGCCGGTCTTGCCAGCGTTGCCGTTCGAATGCCGGCCCATCCAACAGCGCGCGCCTTAATCGCGGCGGCTGGAAGACCAATTGCCGCCCCCAGCGCCAACCGGTCCGGGACCGTCAGTGCGACAACCGTCAAACATGTGATGTCCGACCTTGGCGGGCAAATTCGCTTCGTCCTCGCCAGCGGACGGCCTGAGGCGGGGATTGAATCCACCATCATCGATTTGACCGAAGACCAAGCCCGGCTGCTGCGCCCCGGGGCAATCCCAAGGGACGATATCGAAGCGCTGATCGGTCCCCTGGGCAGTGGCCAAGACTCGACCGGCGAGCCGCGCAGCCCGGGCAGGCTTGCCAGCCACTATGCGCCGCGGGCGGCATTGCGGCTTTCAGCCGATGGTCCCGAGGTTGGAGAGGCCTACCTTGCTTTCGGCCCAACCCTTCACCAAGGCGACCATGTTCTCAATCTCAGCGAAAAAGGCGACATGACCCAAGCCGCCGGCAATCTTTACGCCATGCTTCGATCCCTGGACGAACTGGGGCCCGACCGCATTGCCGTTGCCCCCATCCCACATGCGGGACTGGGTGAAGCCATCAACGACCGCCTTCAACGCGCCGCCGCGCCGAGGCCAGCATGACCGACGCGTTCCTTTCCGGCCTGAAGACGGATTTGGACGACCGTTCGGTCATTGATCTGTCTGAGGATATGGCGCCCTATCTGGTCGAATGGCGCGGCACCTATCACAGTCGCGCCGCTGCCGTCGTGCGGCCACCTGACACGGACGGCGTCGCCCTGACCGTTAAGCGCGCGGCGCAGGCCGGGTTTGCGATCGTTCCCATGGGTGGAAACACCGGCCTTGTCGGTGGCGCCGTTGCGGAGGATGCGAAGCGCCAGATCATTCTATCGACCGAACGGCTGGATAAGCTGCGCTCGATCGACACGGACAACAACACGATTACCGTCGGCGCCGGTATGATCCTGTCCGACGTTCAGGACAGGGCGCGCGAGGCCGGCCGCCTGTTCCCGCTCAGCCTCGGCGCGGAATCCTCGTGCCGTATCGGGGGCAACCTGTCGACCAATGCCGGCGGGGTAAATGTTTTGCGCTACGGGTCGGCCCGCGATCTGGTGCTTGGTCTGGAAGTGGTGCTGCCCGATGGCCAGGTCTGGAACGGCCTGAGAGCCCTGCGGAAAAACAACACCGGCTATGACCTGAAGCACCTGTTCCTGGGAGCCGAAGGCACGCTGGGCATCATTACCGCGGCGGTTCTCAAACTGTTTCCGTTGCCCGAACGATCCCAGACCGTCTTTGCGGGCCTTGCGAGCCCGGCGGCCGCCCTTAACCTGTTCACCCAAATGAAAGCAAGCCTGGGTGAGCGGGTGAGCGCATTTGAACTGCTGCCGCGACGATCTCTCGAATTTGCCCTCAAGCATGTCGATCGAACCCGCGACCCGCTGGCAGGGCCCCATGATTGGTATGTGTTGATGGAGGCCTCTTCGTCGAAAACCGATCAAGGCTTGGAAGGTGCTGTGGAACAGGTTTTGGGGCAGGCCATCGAGGCCGGGGATGTGGCCGACGCGGTCATCGCCCAGAACGAAGCGCAATCAGGGGGTCTTTGGCACCTGCGCGAGGCGATCGTTGCCGGCCAGAAGCCCGAAGGCGCGTCGCTGAAGCATGATGTCTCCGTCCCGGTCTCCCGCGTGCCTGAGTTCATCGACCGGGCGATCGCCGCCGTCAGCGAACGCCTGCCAGGTATCAGGCCAGTCGCCTTTGGCCATCTGGGCGATGGAAACATTCACCTCAATCTGAGCCAACCTGTGGGTATGGATAAGGAAGAATACTTCGCCCTGCGCAAGGAGTTCGCCTACCTGGTGCATGACATTGTGGTGGATATGGACGGTTCGATCAGCGCCGAACATGGCGTGGGGCTGATGAAGCGGGACGAAATCGCCAAACGGAAACAGCCTGTGGAAATGGAACTGATGCGGGCCGTCAAGCGGGCCATCGATCCGGACAACCGAATGAATCCAGGCAAAATGATATCCGTGGATGGCTGACATGGCTGACTTTGTGCCGCCCATCGAGGATATGCTGGCAACGCTGCGGTCGAGCGCCAATCTTGACGGGCTGTTGGCGCTGCCGGCCTTTGCCGACTGCGACCTGGAACTGACCGAAAGTGTTTTGACCGAGGCGGGCAAGCTGGCCAGCGAGGTCGTCGCGCCACTCAACCAAATCGGTGATCGGCAGGGATCGGTTCTGGAGAATGGCGTCGTGCGAACGCCGGATGGCTGGAAGGAAGCCTACGGCCATTTCGTCGAGGGCGGGTGGAACGGTCTTTCCCACGCTCCGGACCATGGCGGCCAGGGATTGCCCCAGGTGCTGGCTATGGCAGTCCAAGAGATGCTGCACGGCGCCAACATGGCTTTCGGTCTGTGTCCGCTGTTGAACCAGGGCGCGGTGGAGTTGCTTCAGACCCACGGGACGGCTGAGCAGAAAGCGACCTACCTGCCAAATCTAATTTCCGGCAGCTGGACGGGCACGATGAACCTGACCGAACCCCAGGCCGGATCGGACCTAGGTGCCCTGGCGGCGCGTGCCCACCGCGAAAACGGTCGGTATCGGATCAAAGGCCAGAAGATCTACATCAGCTATGGCGAACATGATCTGACGGATAACATTGTCCACATGGTCCTCGCCCGGTTGGACGATGCGCCCCCTGGCAGCAGGGGCATCAGCCTGTTCATCGTGCCCAAGTTCCTACCTACCGACGACGGTTCCCCCGGCCAGCGCAACGATCTGCGCTGCGTGTCGCTGGAACACAAACTGGGCATCCACGCCAGCCCAACCTGCACCATGGCATTTGGCGACGACGAAGGGGCCGTCGGGTTCCTGGTGGGCGAGGAAAACCAAGGCCTGGCCTGCATGTTCACGATGATGAACAACGCGCGAATCGCGGTCGGGGTCGAGGGCGTTGGCGTGGCCGAGCGATGCTATCAACGGGCGCGGGCCTACGCCAACGAGCGGGTCCAGGGCAAGGCGTTTGGCGCCGATACGCATGGGCCGATTGTCCGCCACCCGGACGTTCGCCGCATGCTGGCCAGCATGCATGCCCGGACCGAAGCCGGGCGCGCCCTTGCCTATGCCGCCGGGGCCCAACTCGACCTTGCCACCCATGCGGAAAGCGATGAGGCCCGCGAAGCCGCCCGCGAGCGGGTCGATCTGCTGACGCCTTTGGTCAAGGCCTGGTGCACGGATATGGCGGAGAAGGTTGCTAGCACCGGTATGCAGGTGCATGGCGGGATGGGCTATGTCGAGGAATCCGGCGCCGCCCAGCACCTGCGGGATGTCCGCATAACGCAGATTTACGAAGGCACGAATGGCATTCAGGCCGGGGACCTGGTTTTTCGGAAAATTGCGCGCGATGGCGGGGCCGCAGCCCGAACGCTGATTGATGAGATCGCTCAAGTATCACCCGAGCTGAAGGACTGTCATGATGCGCTAAGATGCGCGACCGGCTGGGTGGCCCAGACAGCGGAAACGGCGCCGGAACAGGCCGCCGCCGCGTCCGTTCCCTATCTGGATCTGTTCGCCAGGGTGGTTGCCGGCTCGCTGCTCAACGCCGCAGCGCGTGATCGGGCTGGGCAGGCACCAGCACGCCGCAAGTCAGCCGCTGCCGAATTCTTCGGCGCAACGGACCTGGCTACCGTAGAAGGCCTGGCGCAAACGGTGATGTCCGGTTCGGGCGCCTTAGACGCCTATTCGGAATTGCTGGAGATTTAGTCCGCTACCAGCGACGGACCGGGCCCGTGTCGAGATGCACGAAATTGGGGCCGGGATAGTAGCCCACGCCGCCACCCGCAACGTCCAACGCGCATTTGCGCAGATATTTCAACTTGCAGCCCGGCAGGCGAACGTCGATTGCCTGGGCGCGGACGTGATAGCTCTTCTTCGCAACGCCACCGCCGCCATTCTTGCGGAGCATGGCATTGGTTTCCGCGGTGCGATACCCGGAGATGATGTGCAACGGCCCGTCGACACCCGTCGTGGCTTGGACCTGCACCAGCAAATCCAATAAGGCGGGGTCCATTTCCGCAACCGCGTCGGCGCGCCAGTCCCGCAGGATGTAGTCGATGTCCGCCTTGGCACCCTTGTCCAACACACCATCGACGCGATAGCGCGCCGTCACCTGTTCGTCCGTGTGTGTGTTGAAGAAGCTGAGCGTGCGCGTACCCGTCGCAGCGCCAGCCAGGCTGAAGGGTGCGACAGAAAGAAGGGCCGCCCCGCCCAAGCGTGTCAGTAGATCTCGACGATGCACCTTGTTCCCCGTAAGCCGCTTGTCGTTGTTTGGCTGCGATGATCGCACATCGCCGTTACCAATCGGTTATATCGGCCACCGGAACGCGGGCAATTGGAGAACTGTGAAAAGGCTGTGACGGTTGCTGAGAACCTGTCTTAAGGCAGGGCCGCCAAGCTGATCGGCTGGCGGCGAAGCTGATCCCAGGCCTCAGCCATCTGTGAATCGAAGCCATAGATATCGTCGCGGTGATGAACGGTCCCATCATCCGCCACCCAACTGGTGAAATAGGCAAGATGGATTGGCATCGGCCGTTTCAGAGAAACGCGTTTGGTTTCCCAATCGCCGAACAGATCTTCTTCCTGGCTGCTGCTCCAGACGTCTGGCCGGTCGATCAGGTACCCGGTCAGCCAGCGAGGGTCGGCGACACGCACGCAACCCGAGCTCAGGTGGCGGATCGATCGGTCGAAGAGATCCGGCTCGTTTGAATCATGCAAATAGATGGCAAAATTGTTTGCCATCATGAACTTGACCCGGCCTAGCGGGTTCGTCGGCCCCGGATCCTGGCGCAACCGATGGCGGCGGATGCGTTCACCCATGTTCTCCCAATTGATATAGCGGGTCGAGATTTGCGGCGCCCCCTTGCGCCAGGAGGAGTACATGCGGATTTTGCGGTCGATGAAGTAGTTCGGATCGTCAATGGCTTTGGGCAGCAGATCCAACTCAGCGATCCGCTCCGGCACGGTCCAAGTCGGGTTGACCTCCAGCCATGTTAGTCGGCTGGAGAAGATCGGTGTCTTACGATCAATCTTGCCAACGACGACCGGCATACGGTGAGCGAGTTCCCCCTCCTCAACGATCTCGACGTGGTAGTCGGGAATGTTGACCAGGAAATGATCATGACCGAGATAAGACGGCAACCAGCGCCAGCGTTCCAAGTTCATGGCGATCTGTCGAACCCGATCCTTCGCCGTGGTGGCCAGGACCCGGTGTGTCATGCCGCCAATCAAACCATCGACATCCAGGCCGTTGCGAGCCTGAAACCGGCGGACCGCCGCTTCTAGCCGCTCGTCATAAATCGGGGTTTGCAGGTCGCCGTGTGGCCGAAACCCAAACCCATCGGTTACCGCTAGACGACGTCGAAGGGCTGGCACACGGTCATCGTGGTCACCGGGCCGTAGCAACGAGCCAGCTTCGACGGTATCCCAACCGCCACGATCCGCAGTTTCCCGAGCCTGGTTGAGGAGGGTCAGAAGGTCTTGATAGCCTTGCTGACTGGGCGCCAAAGCGGCGAGCCGGTTCGATGCCTCACCTGCGGCAACAAACCTGACGGCGCGTGCCAAATCGCCCGTACGAACCGGGTAGTCCATGATTTCATTGACGGCGCGCGGTTCCAAGCGCCCGTAACGAACCTGCTGCGAAAACCGCGCAACCGACAGGCTCAAAAGCACATCGACCCGTGCTCTTTCTTCTTCCGTCCAGCGGCGTTCTTCATGCAGTCCGGCGAAGGACGACAACGGATAATCATCCGCTACCAACCCGTGTTCGTGAATGGCCGCCGTCAATGCTTCGACAACGAGCGACACCTGCGTCGGCTTTCGTCCGTCGTGCCACCAAATGAAGCCAGAGGAATCGCGGCCATAGAGCTGGGTTGCCGCGTCCAGAATGGCGCCTTCTGCCTCACCGGACGGTTGGCCAATGGCGTGCAGCGATGCCAAGGCCTTTTGAATGGCCTGCCGTTCGCCAGGCGTATCCGGCGGACGTGACTGGGAGGCCTGGCTTGACCAGGGCGCAATGGCAACGAACAGCGCCACAAGGACAAAGGCGCCCGCAAATGCGCGAAACAAATCGCCAATGCGGCGCGCGGCGCGCGAATCAGTCCATCTCATAGGACTGAAAAGTAGTTGGACCTTCTAAGCATTGTCAAAGCAATCGGCGGCCAGAACGCCTTCTAACGGCGGCGAGATGGTTGCTAAAACGACCTGTCTACGGCGGCTGTTGGGTGATTAGTAGACAACCTCAGCCGTCGTCGGAGGCATCAGCGCGGCCATTTCCGTCAGCATCTTGTGCAACATGGCCTCCGCAAAACTATCGAAATCGGTCGTCACGTGGACAAAGGCCCGGAACCCGCCGATCACGTTTTTGCGATAGTAGCCCTCGACCACCTTGTTGGGATCCTCGGCCACGATCAGCGCGTTGATGGTCGTTCCATTTTCGACAGCGCGGTCACGGTAGGCCACGGGGCTTTCGCCGGCATTGTCCAGCCCATCACCGATGACGTTGACCACCTGGATAGACCCAAAAGCGGGTGCCGCGCTGAGCAGTTCCAGTGCCGAACTGAGCGCCAGCGAGATGTCCGTTTGCGCCAATGGCGGATTGCTAGGCTGCTGCGCCAAGTGATCCATGAGGATGGACGACGCCAAGTCCGCGTCTTTTTTTCCTGCAACCGTCATCCAGGGGACGACCAGCGAGACTCCAGGAGCCCGTCCATGGGCATTCCAAGAGACGATCGAAATCGAGATATTTCCGTGGATGCCGCCGCGGACAGCCGCGAGGAAGTTCTCGTGTTGCAGCGCATAGGCCACACCTTCGAACTGAAGCCGGCGCTCAGCCGTTGAAATCGAGCCAGAGCTATCCAGCGCGATCACCATGTTCATGTCGCTGATCGGGCGATCACCAGCCGCATCGGCAGGCGTGGCAATCAACGCCGCGGCAAGGGCGGAAACGACAAATCCAATCACAGCAAAGCGGGACATAGGAATATTCTCCGACAAACGTGTAGTCGACGAGATGCGTTCCCCACCCGTTTCACTCGCCGCGAATCGGTGATTTGTTACCGTTATATGGCGTATCTGCGTCCGAATTCCAACCCAAAAATGCGCACAGAGTGCGCCGCAACGTTCACTCAATCGCGATGGGTTTTTGAATTTCGCCACAGTCACCTCGTTAATATCGCAGGTGCCTGACGACCGCCTCTTCTATCGACCGGATCTGGCAAAAAGATTGCCGATAATCTTATCCAGCACGGAACATCGAAGCCCGAAAGGATCGTCAGGAACAATCAAACGACTATCGGCGATTATTGGTTAAAAAGAGATTTATTGGATAATCTGAAGAAAGTGTAAGAGATCAAAGGCAATATTTCGTCTGCGCGCTGGCTAATCGAAACCTCACTAGCGCCGCCTAATCAACGTCAATCCATCGCCGATGGGCACAAGCGACATATCGATCCTTTCATCGCGATGGATCTGTTCGTTGAAGGCGCGTATTGCCTTTGTTGATGGCCTTTGATCCGATGAATTCGCCACGGCGCCACCCCAAAGTACATTGTCGGCAAGAATCAGACCGCCTGGACGCACAAGCCGCAACAAACGGTCGAAGTAAATAGGATAATTTTCCTTGTCCGCATCGATGAACGCCATGTCGAACGAGTCGGCCCGCCCGTCTCTGATAAACCCATCGAGCGTTTCCGAAGCTGGTGCCAACCGAAGTTCGATCTGACTCGCAATTCCCGCATCCGCCCACGCTTGCCTGGCAAGCGCTGTCCATTCCGGGTTCACATCGCACGCAACCAACCGACCATCAGGCCCCATCGCTTGGACGACGGCCATGGCGCTGTAGCCGGTAAATGTACCAACTTCGATGGCCCGCTTTGCGCCGGTCAGCCGCGCAAGAAAGCCCATGAACTGCCCCTGTTCCGGCGAGATTTGCATCTCAGACGGCCCTTGCATGGCCTGTGTCTGTTCGCGGAGCCGCTTGGCATCGTGGCTTTCCCGCACGCCGACCTCGAGCATGTAGGAATACAAACCGCCCGACATATCGATCGTTTTTGGGGACATGAAACCTCTGATTGCTTTTGCGCGCCATGACTTGACCAATAGCGCAACCAGTTGGAGTGATAGTCGATAGGAAAATCAGGTCATTAACTTTACCTGAACGTCTTGTCGATACTCCCGTAAGACTGCTGGCTTTGCGAGGCGAATTCAGCAACCTCGCATGACCGCCATTTAACTATCGAGAGACCCTTGCATGTCGATCTCTCCACAAGGACAGACAGTACCGCAGGACGAGCAAGTTCGTCTCGAGGTAGCCCGAATCCAAAAAAAAATTGGTAGCGAGGGGCCCGCGCTAGAGAATATCGCCGACCGTCTTCATGGCATTCTCGAAACGACTGAACAGTCTTGCGAAAGCATCCTTCAATCGATCGAAGGCGTGTTCGAAGCAACCAACAAGATCCGCAGCGCCTTGCCGGACAGCGAAGCGGTGAAGGATGCCTGCGATGTTTTGGAACAGCACGCCACCTCGGTGTTGGAAAGCTGCGCCTTTCAGGACCTGACGTCCCAGCGCGTCAGCATGATCGTCCGCGACTTGCTGCACGTGGAGGGTTGCGTCGATGCGGTCACCGATGCTGTGGGCCGCGATGAAGTCGAGTCTCTCGCCGCCAGGCTGACGCAGCAGGATTCGACACAGGATGACGACACCGACGGCCCTTACCTTCACGGGCCGCAAAACGAAAAAGAAGCCTTTAGCCAGCGCGATGTTGACGAGATGTTCGGCTGACATGTGACGGGCCGGATCATCCGGCCCTGTTTGGTTGGGACGACGGATGGCCTGTGCCAATCCGGGACATCGGTGGGTAAGTCCAACCATGCCGACTGGCGACCGCGTTTTGCGGATTTAGTAAACTGTCACCGAAATTTAATTGCCGATTGAACTCAGTACGCGAGTGCCGTACCCCTCCGCCCATTGCGTCGACGGATGGGGACCCAAATGGTCGGGACAGACAGCGGCCTGATCGATGATGGCTTGATCGCGTTTGCCGAGGAACTGGCAGATGCCGCGCGAGCCGTCGCGCTACAGTACTTCCGCACCGATCTGGCCATAGAGGACAAGGCCGACGATAGTCCGGTAACCCTCGCCGACAAGGGTGCGGAAAGGGCGATGCGAACACTCATCGCCGAACGCTATCCCGAACACGGCATTTTGGGTGAAGAATTCGGCCATGAAGGCGCCGAGCGCGACTGGACCTGGGTGCTGGACCCAATCGACGGCACGGGGGCCTTCATCATCGGCATGCCACTGTTCGGCGTGCTGGTTGCCCTGGCCTATCAGGGGCGACCGGTTTTGGGGGTGATCGACGCGCCGGCCTTGAAAGAACGCTGGGTCGGCGCCGCCGGCCGGCCAACGTTGTTCAATGGAAAACCATGCGAAACCAGCGGCGTCACGGCGCTGGTGGACGCGACCTTGCACAGTACCTCGGCCGAAATGTTCGAAGGCCGGCAGGAAGCGCGGTTCCAGGCCCTGGCCACACAAACCAAACGCCGCCGCTATGGCGGCGATTGCTATCAATATGGCCTTATGACGTTGGGCGGATTTGAGATTGTCATCGAGCACACGATGAAACCTCACGACTACATGGCCCTGGTGCCCGTGGTGGAGAGCGCCGGTGGGGTTGTGAGCGATTGGTCGGGGGCGCCGCTCACCTTGGACTCAAACGGCGAGGTCTTGGCGGTTGCTAATCCGGAGCTGCATACGGCAGCCATCGACGCGCTCACTATTCCCTGATTCGGCGCCCTAATTCGGTGACAGTTTACTAAGCTCACCAAATACCACAGACTGCCGTCATGGCCCGCCTGCCCCGCATCGTCATCCCCGGCTGCCCGCACCACGTCACCCAACGCGGCAATCGCAAGGCTCGGGTGTTTCATAGCGACGATGACTACGAGCTCTATCGCGACCTGTTGAGCGAGGCGGCCGACAAGGCGGGGTCGGAGGTCTGGGCCTATTGCCTGATGCCCAACCATGTTCACGTCATCATCGTTCCGGCAGATGAAGACGGGCTGCGGCGCACCTTTGCTGAAGCCCACCGCCGCTACACAACATTCGTCAACACCCGCCAGCGCACCTCAGGGCATCTATGGCAAGGCCGATTTGGCTCGGCTGCCATGGATGAGGGGCATCTCTTCCACGCTGTCCGCTATGTCTCACTCAACCCGGTGCGGGCGCGCTTGGTGAAGCGGGCGGCGGATTGGGCTTGGTCGAGCGTCCCGGCTCATTTGGCGCGGCGCGGCGACGGTTTGGTGAAGGTGAAGCCGGTGCTCAAGCGGTATGGCAAATTTGCAAGCTATCTCGGCGAGGACGGCGGAGAGGAAGAAGGTGAAGCGTTCAAGCGCTTGCGTCAGGCTGAATCGACCGGCCGCCCAGTCGGAGCGGAAAAATGGCTCAAGCAGCTGGAGCGCCAGACGGGAAGGCGGTTGAGGCCGCTTAGGCGTGGTCCAAAAAGCGGAACTAGGGGCGAGAAGGACTAGCCCTGCAATTAAGTGAATTTAGTAAACCGTCACCGAAATTAAGTGTCGAAACTTTTCTGAGACACGGCTTGCGCCGGAGGGCAGAAGCGGCAACCCTGAGAGGCCTAAGAGCCTGTTTGGGAGAGAGTATGGGTCGGCCGCTTGCAGAAGTCGTTGTTTTCGCCAGCATTTTGGCAGGCGCCGCAAGCGCGGCGGCGCAGGATGTCGAGCTGCGCTACCTCTGTTATGGCGATGCTAATGAGTGCGAGGTCAGCCGAGATCTGCTGGACCGTTTCGAAGCCGAGAATGGCGGCATTCACGTCGCAATCGAGGAAGTCGACTATCCGCATATCCTGACCCAGCTACCGGCGGATCTGGAGGCGGGCCGAGGGCCGGATTTGGCGCGAGTGACGAATTTGGGCGGCTTAAACCGCCACTATCTCGATATTTCGCCCCATGTGGACCGCGACTACTGGGAACAGAGTTACGGTCCGACCTTGGATTGGCTGCGGGCCGGTCAGGACGATGACGGCATCTATGGCTGGCTGACCCAACTGACCGTCAGCGGGCCATATGTCAACAAAACCATGTTCGACGAGGCTGGCGTGCCGTTGCCAAAACCAGGTTCAAGCTGGGAGGATTGGGCGAACGCAGTTCGACGTGTTCAAGACACGCTTGGCGTCTATGCGGCCATGGTCATGGACCGTTCCGGACATCGGTTTGCCGGTGTGGCCGTCAGCATGGGTGCCCAATATTTCGACCCGTCCGGCAAGCCGGCGGTCATCGATGATGGCTTCAGGGCAATGACCGAAGCGCTGATCGGTTGGCACGCGGAAGGGCTGATGCCTGAAGATGTCTGGCCTTCAACGCCTGGTCGCGGTTGGAAAAACGGCGCCGACATGTTTATGGACGGCGATGCCGTGCTCCACATCTCCGGCTCATGGATGATTCAGCGCTATGCCGCCGAAATCGGTGAGAATTTCGAGTGGTTGGCAATCCCGCAGCCTTGCGGGCCGGCTGGGTGTTCCGGGATGCCCGGCGGTGCGGCCATGGTAGGCTTTTCTGCAACGAACCATCCCGAACAGGTTGCCATGATCCTGGACTACATGGCCTCGGAACCGGTGGCTCGGGAGTATTACGAGCGAACGCTACAAATTCCCGCCCACACCGGTTTAGCCGAAACCGGCATCGATTATGGCGACGATATCGGCATGGCCGCCACCAAAGCGCTGAAGACTTTCACGGAAAACTTCGCCCAAATCCTGCCGCCGGCCCACGCCCTGCAGGCATCGCCGATGAATTTTGCGATTTTCGATGCCTCGGTGTCTCATATCTCAGCCACGATTGCCGGCAAGATCACGCCAGACGAGGCGTATGCCAACATCGAGCGCGACATCGCGGCAGCATCGCACTAGGAAAGAGGGCACAAAACCAAAGGATCGATCCAAGAATGACCAGCGACCCGACGGCTTGGCATCTTGCACAGATGAACGTCGCGCGAGCCCTCTATCCGTTAGAGCATCCCGGCATGAGCGGATTTATGGAACGGCTGGACGAGATCAATGCGCTTGCTGAGGCAAGCCCTGGATTCGTCTGGCGCCTGCAATCCGATAGCGGCAACGCCACGGAAATCCAGGTTTCCGACGACGCGCAGTTCATCGTCAATCTGTCGGTCTGGTCGGATATCGACTCGCTGTTCGATTATGTTTATCGGACGGCGCATACCAAAGTCATGGCCCAGCGCCGTCAATGGTTCGAACGATCCGACAAACCACATATGGTCTTGTGGTGGGTCCCCGCCGGTCGATATCCATCGCCGCAAGAAGGTATGGAAAAGCTAGCCGACCTTGACGCAAACGGCCCTGGACCGCTGGCCTTTACCTTCAAACAGCGGTTTGCGCCCCCATCCAACGACGTTGAAGTGAGCGACGCGCTTGCGGGATAAAGCGGCAATTGCCGTGAGGAGGCTTTTTTTGGCACCTTGCCGCCCCCAGATTAACCTCGCGTCGACGCCTTGGCGGGAATCCTGAGCCTATTACCCCTGCCCACCCCTGGACCCCTGAGACAGCCTGACCATCCGGGCGGCCGACTTTCGATTTAATGGAGATCACGATGGCCTTGAAGCCAACCCACGCCACCCTGCAGCTCAAGGGCGAGGAAAAGGACGACAAACAGGATCAGCAGCCGCCGCGCATCGATCAGCATCTTTTCGATTCCCGCCATATCCTGGTGACCGGCGAGGTCACCCAAGACATGGCCCGCGATGTCTGTGCCCGCTTGTTCGCCATGTCCCACGTCAGCAGCGATCCGATCACCATGGTGGTCTCCTCGCCGGGCGGTCACGTCGAATCCGGCGACATGATCCATGACACGATCAAGTTCATCGCCCCGACGGTGCGCATGCTGGGCACGGGCTGGGTTGCCAGTGCGGGTGCCTTGATCTTTGTCGCGGCCAAGCCGGCAAACCGGTTCGCGCTGCCCAACACGCGCTTTTTGTTGCATCAACCGAGCGGTGGCGCCGGCGGATCGGCCTCGGATATCAAGATCCAGGCCATGGAAATCATCAAAATGCGGGCCCGGCTGAACAAGATCTTTGCCGACGCCACGGGCCAACCGATCGAGAAGATCGAGGCCGATACGGAACGCGATCACTGGCTGACGGCGGAAGAGGCCATTGACTATGGCCTGGTCGGAAAAATCATTCACAGCGCTTCCGAACTAGGCTGATTCTCAGCCTTTCCAAAGGCCCTGGCGGCGGTCCGAGTGACCGCCGCCTTTTCCTAGGCCGAAATTCCCGTAAATCGATTCACTATGGCCCGAATGTGCTCTAGGGTAACGCGATAGAGCCGTTGAAGACCGACTGACAAGGCGCGCGCAAGACGCGCCGGTCGATAAGTGGACAAGGGATGGAAGCCTCTCCGCCGACCGTGGGGATCATCGCGAACCCGATCTCCGCGCGCGATATTCGTCGCGTCATCGCCAATGCGACGAGCCTGCAGATCGCCGACCGCGCGAACATCGTTTTGCGCGTGCTGACCTGCCTGCATTTTCTAGGCGTTAGGCATGTCCTGATGATGCCCGAGAACGGCGGCATTCGCGGCCATGTCGCGCGCAATCTGCAGCAAGCACAGAACCGCGGCGAAGCCCGTTTTCCCGAAATATCCTATCTCGATATGCCGGTCACGGCCGATACCGGAGATAGCCAACGCGCGGCCCGCCTGATGCACCAGGCTGGTGTTTCGCTGATCGTCGTGCTTGGGGGCGACGGCACTCACCGTGCTGTCGTGGCCCATTGCGGCGATACGCCGATAGCCGGGGTTTCGACCGGCACGAACAACGCCTTTCCCGAACATCGAGAGGCAACCATCACGGGACTGGCGGCTGGTTTGGCGGCCAATGGCCTTGTTCCCCCTGACATTGCCTTCGCTCCTAACAAGCTGCTGGAAATCGATGTCGGCGACGAACGCGAAATCGCGCTGGTCGATGTGGCCGTCGTGGCCGAGCGCTATATCGGCGCGCGCGCCCTTTGGAAGACCGAAAACTTCAAGGAACTGTTCGTCACCTTTGCCGATCCACAGGTGATCGGCATGTCGTCCATCGCCGGCCTGATCGACCCGGTCGATCGACGCTCGCCCGAAGGCCGGCGGGTTACCTTTGCTCCAGCCGATACGGCGCCCCATACGATCTGTGCCCCAATCGCCCCCGGCCTGATGTCGCAGATCGGGGTGAAAGAGTGGGGTCGGCTGGTACCGGACGAGACCATTGCGATCGCGAGTGATGGCGGTTCCATCGCCCTGGATGGCGAACGGGAACTTTCTTTCTCAGCAGAATCCAAGCCGCAAATCACCCTGCGCACCAATGCATTCCGCACCGTGGATGTGCCGGCCTGCATGCACTATGCGGCACAAAACGGCCTGTTCCGCGATGCGGGCGCCTTCGAGTTCCAACAACCCTAACCAAAACCATCGGGAGGACATGATGAGCGATAACCCCTTTCCCTTGAGCCGCGACGAGCTGCTGGGCGTTTATCGAACGATGCGCACCATCCGCGAATTCGAAGAACGGGTCCACACGCGCTTTGCCGACGGCGAGATCCCGGGGTTCGTTCATCTTTATGCCGGTGAGGAAGCCTCAGCCGCCGGCATCATGGCCCACCTGAACGACAATGACCGTATTGCCTCGACCCACCGCGGCCACGGCCACTGCATTGCCAAGGGCGTCGACGTCAATGAGATGATGGCCGAGATTTTTGGCAAGGCGACCGGATCTTGCCGTGGCAAGGGCGGCTCGATGCATATTGCCGATCTGTCCAAGGGCATGATGGGCGCCAATGGCATTCTGGGGGCCGGGGCGCCGCTGGCTTGCGGCGCCGCTTTGGCAGCCAAACGCCTTGGTCATTCTGGTGTCGGCATCAGCTTCGTCGGTGACGGTGCGTCGAACCAGGGCATGTTCCTGGAAAGCCTGAACCTGGCGGCGGTCTGGAACCTGCCGGTTGTTTTTGTGGTCGAAAATAACGGGTACGCGGAATCGACGGCGGTCGAATGGGCCGTCGCCTCCGACAGCTATGTCGACCGGGCTACCGGATTTGGGCTGCCAGGCGTTACCGTGGATGGCACCGATTTCTTTGCCGTGTATGAGGCCGCCGGCGAGGTCATCAAGCGCGCCCGCGATGGCGGCGGCCCGTCCTTGCTGGAATGCAAGATGGTCCGCTTCTTCGGCCATTTTGAAGGCGATGCTCAGACCTACCGCGCCAAAGGCGAGGTTGATGAAATCCGGACCAACAAAGACTGCATCAAGATCTTCTCCGCGCGGGTGAAAGAGGCCGGCGTCGTTGCACAGGGTGATCTAGATGCCATCGATGGCGAGGTGACCTCCCTGATCGACGGCGCGATCGATCACGCCCTTTCCGCCCCAATGCCGGGCCCGGCCGAGCTGACCACAGACGTGTATGTCAGCTACTGACCGCCGCCGCCTCGAACACACCGCTTTTTCCAGAAGGACATTGACCTATGGCCCGCAAAATCAGCATGCGCGAAGCAATCAACGAAGCCCTCGACCAAGAGATGAGCCGCGATCCGACGGTGATCTGCATGGGCGAGGATATATCCGGCGGCACCGGTGCGCCGGGTGAACAGGATGCCTGGGGTGGCGCGTTGGGCGTCACCAAAGGCCTCTACACCAAACATGGCGACCGGATCATGGACACACCGCTGTCCGAATCCGCCTATATCGGTGCCGCGGTGGGGGCGGCGACCTGCGGCCTTCGTCCGGTGGCCGAGCTGATGTTCATCGACTTTATGGGCGTCTGCTTTGACGAGATCTTCAACCAGGCCGCCAAGTTCAAATACATGTTCGGCGGCAAGGCGGAAACGCCCGTGGTCATCCGTGCCATGGTCGGCGCCGGTTTCCGCGCGGCCGCCCAGCACAGCCAGATGCTGATCCCGGTCTTCACCCACATTCCGGGCCTGAAGGTTGTCTGCCCCTCCAACGCCTATGACGCCAAAGGGTTGTTGATCCAGTCGATCCGCGACAATGACCCGGTGATCTTCGGCGAACACAAGAACCTGTATGACGAGCAGGCCGATGTACCGGAGGAGTCCTATACAATTCCCTTCGGCGAAGCGAACGTGCTGCGCGAGGGTGATGACGTGACGCTGGTGGCCTACGGCATGATGGTCGGTCGTGCGATGGAGGCGGCGGATGCGCTGGCTAAGGACGGGGTGGAATGCGAGGTGATCGACCTGCGCACCCTGTCGCCGCTGGACCTGGATACGGTGATCGAGAGCGTCGAGAACACCGGCCGGCTGGTCTGTATCGACGAGTCGCACCCGCGTTGTTCGATTGCCGCCGACATTGCCGCCCAGGTTTCGCAGGAAGCGTTCGGCGCCCTGAAAGCCGCACCGCGCATGATCAACGCCCCGCATGCCCCGGTACCCTTCTCGCCGGCGCTGGAGGATCTGTACATCCCATCAGCCGATGTGGTTGCCGACAACGTCCGCCACGCGATGGCGGCCTAAGGGAGTAACCAGAATGTCGGACTCACTGATAACCCCCATCGTCATGCCCAAATGGGGCTTGGCGATGAAGGAAGGCAAACTTGCGGCCTGGCTGGCCGAAGAAGGCAGCGATGTCGCGGCCGGCGACGAGTTGCTGGAGGTCGAAACCGAGAAGATCACCAACGTCGTCGAAACCGCAGACGGGGGAACGCTTCGGCGAAAAGTCGGGGCGGAGGGCTCGGTCTACCCCGTGAAAACCCTGTTGGGCGTCATGGCGCCCAGCGAGGTTAGCGACGCGGATATCGATGCCTTTATCGCCGGCTATGAAGTCCCAGCGGGCGAGGATGACGAGGATGAAGAAGCGGCCCAGCAAACCGCCTTCATCGAAACGCCCTCGGGTCGGCTGCGCTATGCCAGCAAGGGCGAGGAAGGCGGCGAAACGGTCGTGCTGATCCACGGCTTCGGCGGCGATCTGGATAACTGGCTGTTCAACATCGATGCTCTGGCCGAATGGGCTTCGGTGCACGCGCTGGACCTGCCTGGCCACGGCCAGTCCTCGAAGGCTTTGGACCCCCCAGGGCTGGACGCCCTGGCCGACGCGGCCTTGCAGTTGATGGACGCGCTGGAGATCGAGGCGGCCCATTTGGTCGGCCATTCGATGGGGGGCTCAATCGCCGCGACCATCGCCCAGAAGGTGCCGGACCGAACAACATCACTGACGCTGATCTCCCCCGCCGGTCTGGGCGAGGAAATCAACAGCGCCTACATCGACGGCTTCGTCAAAGGCGCGACCCGGCGCGAGCTAAAGCCAGTCCTTCAAGACCTTTTCGCCGATCCCCAATTGGCCAGCCGGCAAATGGTCGACGATTTGCTGAAGTACAAGCGCCTGGATGGCGTTACCGACGTGCTGACAGCATTGGCAGCAAGTCAGTTCGCCGATGGCCGCCAGCAGACACGTGTGGCGGATGCTCTTTCCGCCATGGATCTGCCGATCCAGGTCATCTGGGGTGCCGAGGACAAGGTCATTCCGGCAAGCCATGCAAACGCTGTTTCCGGCGCCAAGGTCGAGGTGATCGACGGCGCCGGTCACATGGTGCAGATGGAAGAAGCGTCGGCCGTGAATGCCTTGATCAAGAGCCACATCGCAGGCTGAACTTTTGGCTGAACTGAACCGGGGCCGGCTGGTGAGGCCGGTCCCGTCTTAGAGAGCGGCTATAGGTGTTCCTGCAGCCAAGCCAGCGTTGCCGGGATCATTTTGTCGTCCAGGACTTGTGGGCCCGTGAAGGCGTCCCAAACATGATCGGTCTCGAAGACGGACAGATCCTCCACCCCGTCATGATAGGTGAGCAGCACCTCGCCCGAAGCGGGCTGCGGCGCCACAATCGTGTCGTTCGAGCCAACAATAACCTTGACCGGCCCCTCATAGCTCGCGACGGCGGCAATCGGGCTGGTGGCGGCCATCTCCTGATAGAATCTGGCCTTCAGAACGGTTTCCGCGCCCCATGGCAAGGTTGCCGTGATTTCGGCCTCAGGATCAGCTGCCAGGGCGGAAGCCACCGTTTCCGCTCCCAACAAGGCTTCGTAGGTGTGGAGTGGATGAACGACCGGCGCCCAGAGCAACAATGTGTCGATGTCCGGTCGCTGTTGAGCGACATGGCTGGCCACCAAGCCGCCCTGCGACCAGCCTAGGACGGCCACGCGGTTACCATCCACGGACGCCTCTTCGGCAAGCCAATCGACCGCGGCAATGGCGTCGGCGATCTGGCCGCTGAAGGTGGTATCCGGCCAGGCCATCTCGCTTTCGCCTGAGCCGCGAAAATCGATGCGCAAGCTGGCGTAGCCGGCTTCGGCCAACAGGCGGGCGGTCCGGGCGAACACGCCCTCTTCCGTCCCCTCGATCGGCAACTCATCGCGAGTGCCGGTAAAGCCATGCAGCAGCAGGACAACCGGTGCCGGCTCGCCCGTTGGCGTCTCCAGGGTCCCCATGACGCTTGAGCCATCGACATCGAACGAGATTGTTCTCTCCTCCGCATGGGCGGGAACCCCGATCAAAGCCGCCGTTCCGACCGCGCCTAGGACCAATCCGATCTTTGCCATGACTCAGTTTCCCAGTTGTCGTTGTATGATGGAACTCTAGGCGAGCATGACGACGCCCGAATGACAAGGACCGACCGACTAAGATGACCGACTCTCCGATGCCCTACGAGCGGCTTGGCCGCAGCGGATTGACCGTTTCGCGCCTGTGCCTTGGCACCATGATGTTTGGCGGACGTACCTCCGAAGGCGATTCCCTTTCCATCATCGCCACTGCCCGCGATGGTGGGGTAAACTTTATCGATACGGCCGATGTCTACAACGGCGGTGCCTCAGAGCGAATTGTCGGCCAGGCCCTGGCCGGGCAGCGGGACGATTGGGTGCTGGCCACTAAGGTCGCCAACCAGATGGGCGACGGGGTCAACCGGCTGGGCACCGGCCGCAAATGGATCATGACGGCTTGCGAGGAAAGCCTGGGCCGGCTGGGCACCGACTATATCGACCTGTATTACCTGCATAAGGAAGATCTGGAGACGCCGCTGGAGGAGATTGCCATCGCGATGGGCGATCTGATGCGGCAGGGCAAAATTCGCTACTTCGCCGTCAGCAACTATCGCTCCTGGCGGCTGGCCTCCCTGTGCCACCTGTGCGACGAGTTGGGCATCAACCGGCCCATCGCCAGCCAGCCCTACTACAACGCCATGAACCGCATGCCGGAGGTCGAGCATCTTCCGGCTTGTAATCATTTCGGCCTGGGCGCAGTGCCCTACAGCCCACTGGCACGCGGTGTCCTGACGGGCAAGTACAAGCCTGGTGAAAAGCCACCCGAGGAAACCCGGGCCGGCAGCGGCGACCCGCGCATGCTGCAAAGCGAATGGCGCGAGGAATCACTCGTCATTGCCCAGAAGATCGTCGAACACGCATCAAGCCAAGGGATCACGGCCGGTGAGTTCGCCTTGGCTTGGGTGTTGAACAACGCCTTCATCACAGCCGTGATCGGCGGCCCGCGCACGATGGAACAATGGCAAGCCTATCGCGGCGGCGTTGACTACGCCTTCACGGCCGAGGATGAGGCTTTGGTCGATGGGCTGGTGCCGGCAGGTCACCCATCCACGCCCGGCTACACAGATCCCGCCTATCCGCTGGAAGGCCGTGTAACCCGGCACGGGTGATCGCCATGGCCTCCAGCAAATACGACATCGGACTGGACAAGACAGCCGCGAACCATCAGCCGTTGAGCCCCCTGTCTTTTCTGCGGCGAACGGCGGCGATCTATCCCGATCATCCCGCGGTTATTCATGGCGATTTTCGCCTGACCTATCGGGAGTTCGACGACCGGTGCCGACGGTTTGCCTCGGCTTTGGCCGGCCGGGATATCGCCAAGAACGACACGGTGGCGACCCTGCTGGCCAACACTCCACCAATGCTGGAGGCCTATTACGGCGCACCGATGATCGGAGCCGTGCTGAACCCGATCAACACACGGCTGTCGGCACGGGAGATCGCCTACATCCTCGACCATGGCGAGGCGCAGCTGGTGATCGTGGACAGCGAGTTTGCGCCGCTGTTGGCCGAGGCATTGGATCAATGCGAACGGGATCCGCGGATCGTGATCTACCAGGATCCGACGAGTTCCGTGGGGCAAAACACCGTTCTTTCTGGCGCCGACTACGAGGCTTTCTTGGCGGAAGGGGATTCGGATTTCGAGTACGGTTTGCCTTCTGATGAGTGGAACGCCATTACGCTGAACTACACCAGCGGCACGACCGGCAATCCCAAGGGCGTTGTCTACCACCACCGCGGCGCCCATTTGCTGGCCGTGGGCAATGTTCTGGCGGGACGTTTGCGCCAGCACGCGCGCTATCTGTGGACGCTGCCGATGTTCCATTGCAGCGGCTGGTGCTTTCCTTGGACCGTCTCCCTGATCGCCGGCACCCATGTTTGCCTGCGTCAAGTCCGGGCGGCGGATATCTTCGCTGCTATTGCCGATCATGGTGTGACCGACCTGTGCGGCGCCCCCATCGTCATGTCGATCATCCTGAATGCCAGCGAAGAGGAAAAACGTCCCTTCGACCAATCGGTCAACTTCATGACGGCGGCCGCGCCACCCCCCGAACCGGTGCTGGCCGGGATGGTGGAAAGCGGGTTTTCCGTCACCCATGTCTATGGCCTGACCGAGGTCTACGGTCCGGCTGTGGTCAATGAATGGAACGCCGGTTGGGATGCAAAACCGGCCGATGAACGCGCCGCCCTTATGGCGCGACAGGGCGTTGCCTACGCGACGTTGGAGGAACTGGCCGTGCTCGACCCCGACAGCATGACCCCGGTTCCCTCCGATGGCGAAACGCTGGGTGAGGTGATGTTCCGGGGCAATGTCGTGATGAAGGGCTATCTGAAAGACAAAGAGGCAACCGAGAAGGCGCTGGCCGGTGGCTGGTTCCACTCAGGCGATCTCGGTGTCATCCATCCCGATGGTTATGTCCAGCTGAAAGACCGGTCAAAAGACATCATCATATCCGGCGGCGAGAACATATCCTCGATCGAGGTTGAAGAGACGCTCTACAAGCATCCCGCTATTGTGACCGCCGCTGTCGTTGCCAAGCCGGATGAAAAGTGGGGCGAAACGCCTTGCGCGTTTGTCGAGACCAAACCGGGGTATGAAGATCTAACCGAAGAGGCGGTTATATCACACTGTCGGGAAAACATGGCTCACTACAAAGCGCCCAGGTCGGTGAGATTCATGACAATCCCACGCACCTCAACAGGCAAGATTCAGAAATTCAAACTCCGCGAGATGGCCAAGGCGGATTAGGAGAAGCGAGATGACCGTGGCTGCATCGGCAACCGGAGACACCCCGCTGGTTGCGCAAATTCAGCAAGCCGGTGTGAGAGTCCTGACACTCAGCAATCCCGGCGCGCGCAATGCCTTGTCGACCGCCATGATGGAGAACTTGCTGGCGGCGGTGAGCGACGCCGGCTCAGACGACCAAACAAAGGTTATCGTTCTTCGCGGAAAGGGTCCGGCTTTCTGTGCCGGGCATGATCTGAAGGAAATGATGGCGGCGCGGCAGGAAGCCGACGGCGGCCGCGCCACCTTTGATCGTATCTTCGCGCTTTGCTCAAAACTGATGCTTGCCATCGTGCGCTGTCCAAAACCGGTGATCGCGGAAATAGACGGGATCGCCACGGCAGCGGGATGCCAACTGGTTGCTAGCGCCGACTTGGCCTATGCCAGCTCAGCATCCCGGTTTGCGACACCTGGGGTGAATATCGGCTTGTTCTGCTCAACGCCGATGGTTGCCCTGTCGCGCAACGTATCCCGCAAGCATGCCATGGAAATGCTGTTGACCGGCGACATGGTGTCAGCGGATGCCGCCGTCGAAATTGGGTTGATCAACCGCGTGTTCCCGGCCAGCTCGCTGGCGGATGACGTGATGGACGTAGCCAACAAGATTGCTGGCAAATCGCCCCTCACCATCAAGACCGGCAAGGAAGCCTTCTACGCGCAGGCCGAAATGGGGTTGGACGACGCTTATGCCTACACCGCCCGTGTCATGGCGGAAAACATGATGGCACGGGACGCGGGTGAAGGCATCTCCGCGTTCCTGCAAAAGCGCCCACCCGACTGGCAAGGCCGCTGATCAACCGACCAGCGGTTCCTCCTGCGCAACAAAGTTGATCGCCCGCAGGGCAAAGTCAGAATTGTCCGGTGCGGCATTCGGCGCTGCGCCATTGCCATACCCATTCGCCTCGATGCGCAGCTCGTGAACGACGCCATCGTAAGCGACTTCGATCTGATAGAGGTTGGCGCCAAGCGCGGTTCCGTCGCCCGGATCCAGCCGGCCGCTGGCCAGCAGCGCCCCCAACTCGTCAAAGGCTTGCCACGTGCCAGTTTCGGGCAAGCCGCCGCCTTCACCCGGGCTCATACCATCAAGTTCGAGCTGGAGACCCGTGGCGCCGGTCGCAAAGCTGAGGACGATGGCTTCGCTCGATTGGGATTGCGCATCCCAATCGATCGTGGCGTCGTCGCGACCGCCCAAAACGCCGACCGCCCCGCCGAGCTCGGCAATTTCGCCGTCCGATCCGTCGGCATTGATCGCCCGCAGACTGACGCCCGATCCCCAATCATGGGTGCCCGGGCCCTCGAGCGCTTCGACCGCCTCCAACCGCTGTGAAGTGGCCGCCCCGTCTTCGGGCGTGGAAAGGGCGGTTGGCGCCACGATCAGCGGTCCGTTCCACGTCAGTTCGAGATAGTCGATTCGAGCCCGGTCACCCCCATCGGCATCGCCGACTATTTTGATTTCGTCGCCATTGTTCAGGGCCACCGGAACGGTATGTTCGCGCATACTGTAGGACCGGTTGTTGACGCCCCCTGTGCCTGTGTCGACATCGGCATCAAAGCTCCAGACTTCTTGGCCATTGATCTGAACGCTCAACGTCGCGATGCCGTCATTCTCATCGTAGTAGGCCATCTTCAGCCCGTATTCGCCCGACGATCCATTGAAAATCGTCGTTCCCTCGGCAGCCCCGTTGCCATTTGTGTTCCGAACATTCTGGCCACCGCTTGAGATGGCCTTGTTCTGAAGGGCAAAGTCGGTCAGGGCGAAATCCTCGGCTTCCAGGCGGATCGGTCCCGGCGCCGGTTCCACAATATCGACATCGACACGCCCAGTTGCGGTGCCGCCGCGACCATCGGAAATCATGTAATCGAAACCACCCTCGCCCACCTGACCGGCCGCGGGCGTGAACACGACATCCGTGCCATCGACCTCCACGGTACCCAAAGTCGGATTGTCCACGCCGGTGAATGTGATCGGGTCATTGTCCGGATCGAAATCGTCGGCCAGCAGGTCGGCGATGGCAATGCGCAGGGGCGTGTCCTGAACCGTGGCGTCCGCATCATCCACGGCCACTGGGTCGATATTCGGCAAATTGGTGATCTCGACATCCACGCGCGCCATCGCCGTACCGCCGCGGCCGTCCGAGATGGTGTAATCGAACCCGCCCTCCCCCGTCTGGCCGGCGGCTGGCGTAAACACCACATCGGTGCCATCGATCTCCACGGTGCCGAGGGCAGGATTGCTGACGTCCGTAAACGTAATCGGGTCGCCGTCTGGATCAAAGTCGTCCGCCAGCAGATCGGCGATGGCGATGCGCAACGGCGCGTCCTGACCCGTGGTTCCTGTATCGTCCACGGCCACGGGATCCGTGTTGGTTGGCGGATCGGTGGGGCCGTTCCAAGTCAGTTCCAGATAGTCGATCCGCGCCCTGTCGCCACCGTCGGCATCGCCCAGGATCTTGATTTCATCCCCATTGTTCAGCGCCACGGGAATACTGTGTTCACGCATGCTGTAGGACCGGATGTTGACGCCGCCTGTGCCCGTGTCGACATCGGCGTCAAAGCTCCAGACTTCCTGGCCATTGATCTCGACGCTGAGCGTCGCGACCCCGTCATTCTCGTCGTAATAGGCCATCTTCAGATTGTATTCGCCGGACGGGCCATCGAAGGTGGTCGTTCCTTCGCCAATGCCTTGGCCATTGGTGTTTCGAATGTTCTGGCCGCCGCTGGAGATGGCCTTGTTCTGTATCGCATAGCCGGTTAGGGCGAAATTCTCGGCTTCCAACCGAATTGTTGGTGGCAGCGTAACATCGACATCGACGCGGCCGGTAGCCGTACCGCCACGCCCATCGGAAATCATGTAGTCGAAACCGCCCTCGCCAGTCTGGCCGGCAGAAGGCGTGAACACGACATCCGTGCCATCGATCTCCACGGTTCCCAGCGTCGGATTGTCGACGCCCGTCAGGGTGAGCGGGTCGCCGTCGGGATCGAAATCGTCGGCCAGCAGGTCGGCGATGGCGATGCGCAGCGGCGTGTCCTGGACCGTCGAGTCCGCGTCGTTGACAGCCACCGGGTCGTCATTCGGTACATCCGTGATGTCGACATCAACGCGCCCCGTCGCCGAGCCGCCCTGGCCGTCGGAAATAGAATAGTCGAAACCGCCCTCGCCAGTCTGGCCGGCAGAAGGCGTGAACACGACATCCGTGCCATCGATCTCCACGGTTCCCAGCGTCGGATTGTCGACGCCCGTCAGGGTGAGCGGGTCGCCGTCGGGATCGAAATCGTCGGCCAGCAGGTCGGCGATGGCGATGCGCAGCGGCGTGTCCTGGACCGTCGAGTCCGCGTCGTTGACAGCCACCGGGTCGTCATTCGGTACATCCGTGATGTCGACATCAACGCGCCCCGTCGCCGAGCCGCCCTGGCCGTCGGAAATAGAATAGTCGAAACCGCCCTCGCCAGTCTGGCCGGCAGAAGGCGTGAACACGACATCCGTGCCATCGATCTCCACGGTTCCCAGCGTCGGATTGTCGACGCCCGTCAGGGTGAGCGGGTCGCCGTCGGGATCGAAATCGTCGGCCAGCAGGTCGGCGATGGCGATGCGCAGCGGCGCGTCCTGAACCGTCGAGTCCGCATCGTCGACAGCCACCGGGTCGCGGTTCGGGACTTCGGCGATATCGACATCGACACGCGCCGTCGCCGAGCCGCCACGCCCGTCCGAGATGGTGTAGTCGAAACCGCCCTCGCCAAATTGACCGGCAAGGGGCGTGAACACCACATCCGTACCGTCGATCTCAACCGTGCCAAGGGTCGGATTGTCGACGCCCGCCAGGGTGATCGGGTCATTGTCCGGATCAAAATCGTCAGCGAGCAAATCCGCGATGGCGATGCGCAGCGGGGTGTTTTCGTCCGTTGTGCCTGAATCATCGACCGCCACCGGATCGGTGTTGGGGGTATCGGCCACCGTGAGCGTAAAGCCGACCGTCGAGCTGTTCCCGGCGAGATCGACGGCCTCCACGACCAGGGAGAGAACCGCCACGTCGCCGGCCTGAGGCTGCCCGAAGAACCGACCCGTTAACGGGTCGAAATTCAACCAAGCGGGCAAGTCATCATCGTCGGCCTGCTTGGCCATCAGCGACAGCACATCGCCAAAGGGCTCATCGGGATCGCTGAACAACGGCGCGGGAATGGCGAAATCCAGGTTGGCGCCAACCGTTGCGCCCTGATCGTCAATGCCCGCCAGTGGCGACGGCCCCCCGAGATGTTCGTCAATCTCGCCATCGACATCGTTGTCCTTACCGTCGTTGACGAGCTCCGGCGCGCCCGGGAAGACGGTCGGATCATTGTCGTCCGGATCCCCATCGCCGATGCCGAACCCGTCCTCATCGCCATCGTCGTCATCTTGGATGGTGATGGTCAGCTGATCGCCCGTGATGGTGCCGATGACCCCGGACAGGTCGGGCACATAGACCTCGCCGACATCTTCGGGCCTGACGAAGTCGCCGCCCGGCGGGGTACCGATTTCGACCTCGCCGGTGACCGGCATTGTGGGCCAGGTAATCGTGTCGTCACTTCGAAGCGCCGGATCGAGCGAAGTCGAGAATGGATAGACACTGCGGTCTTCGGCCTGTTGGCCATCCTTTTCGGTGACGAAGACATTTTTGAGCGTGGTGGGATAAGGCTCGCCTAACCACAGCAGAATCGACGTGAAGTGATCGCCGGGCGTGTGGCGAAGGTTCACGTTCTCCAGTGTTGCACTTTCCAGCTCAGCGCCTGACCGGTCAGGCTGTTCCTGCAGGAAGAAGCCCTGATAGTTGGACGAGCCGGTCAGGTTAAAGACTTTCAGGTGGCCGAGCGGTCCTTGGGGTTGAAAGACATCGCCATGCTCGCCCTGTTCAATGGAGCCGCTGATATTGTCCACCAGCGTATTCTGGATGGTCACGTCGGGAATCGTGTCATCGGCCCCTCCGACGACAATGCCGTCCTGACCAAAGGTGGCCGCGTTATCGATATGAACCCCGTCGATAAAGACCGACCCGGTCACCTCATCGAACCGCAAGGTGGAAGATGTTGGTGAGCTGGACACAAATGTGCCGCCAAGCAAGACGACATCGCGACCGCCAACGACCTTGAACCGATGGGGCATATCCTCAGCCGCACCGCCGATGAACACCGCATCCTGATCGGGGGCGAGATCGAACTGGAATTCGGTTGTTTGCGAAAGATCGATGACCAGTGCATCGGCCGAGAGCGTTGGCAAGTCATACTTGCGCGGCAAACCGTTTGGTTGCTGGCCTTGAAACAAAGCCGACCAATCGAACCCTCCGCTCGAGGTCGGCGGGGTCGGATGGCCCGATACCGCGATGATCAGATCTTCATCCAGCTCGGCGCGCTGATCGGCAAAGACGCTGACGGGCAAAACCTGCTGCGCCTGCCCTGGGGCGAAAGAAATCGCACCCTGGAGCATGCCCTGGAGATCGGCACCGTCCACATCGCCCGTAATCGTGTAATCGACGAGAACCGCCTGCGAGATGTCCCCCGTGCGGGTCACCGTCGCTATCGGCACGGGCGCGCCATCTTCGCCGGTGGCCACAGGCCCGGCCAGCGAAAGGTCAAAGCTGCCTGGCAACTCGGACCCCGTAACCTGGATGGTCGCACTGTCTGACAGCGAGGGGGTCGCATCGTCGCTGACCTGGACGGTTAGGTTGTAGACGGTCCCAATCTCAACAAGATTGGGCTGCGCGAGAGAAATGTCCCCGGTGAGAGGGTCGATGCTGAAGATTCCCTGCGCGTTCCCGCCGGTGATGTTGAAGGTGAGCGTGTCGCCGGCATCCGCATCGGTTGCTGCCACGCGGCCAACGAGGGAGTCGACATCCTGATCGGGACTGGCGGCGAAATTTTGGTCGAACGCGACCGGCTGATCGTTGATTGGCTGAACGGTGATGTTGAGGTCCGTATTGGCCTGGCCGGCACCGTCGCTGGCCGTGATCGTCAAATCGATCACACCAACGTCGCCATCATCGGGCGTACCGCTCAACTGTCCGGTCTGCGCATTGATCGTCAGCCACGCCGGTAAAGGTTCGCCACTGTTTAGCAAAGCCGAATAGGTTAGCGCATCGTTTTCTTGATCGAAAAAGACGCCGGAGGTGGCGTATACCAATGCCGCCTCTTCATTGACAACGGCGTCGGCCAGAGTGCCGACGACAATCGGCGCTTGATTGGATGATGCCCCCAGTTTCACGAAATCAAGCTGGATGAGATTGAAGTCGGAGTTGTCCGGCGCGGTCGTCGGCAGCGTGCCGTGACCATATCCCGTCGCTTCGATGCGCAGGCTGAAGACGAGTTGAGCGACATTGACCGGGATCGAATAGGTGAATTGATCATGCGCCGTTCCCTGAGCAGGACCGATCAGCCCGGTTCCGATCTGCTGCCCGCCAGCGTCGAACGCCGTCCAGCGCCCGGTTTCCGGCTCCCCGCTATTTTCCGCCGGATTGAGACGGCCGACGCGGAAGACGATATCGGTTGCCCCGCCATCGAACGTCAGCAGCAGGGCCTGGCTGGTCTGCGTATCGCCCTGGTAGCCGATCTGGCCATCAAAACGGTCGCCTTCCACACCGATGGCGCCATTCTCGAAAAACACCTCGCCCGGTGAACCGTCGTCCTGAAAAGCCTCGACCGTGACACCATCACCCCAGTCGCGCGTGCCCGTTCCGGCCAAGCCCGAATTCGCGGTAAGCGTGTGGTCAGTGCTGGTGTTTTCAACAATGTTCAGCGTGACCTGGGCGGTATCCTGAACGCCGCCGGCATCTTCGATCGTGTAGGTGAACGTGGCGATGCCGGTGAAACCGGGATTCGGCAGAAAACTGACGGCCGCCTGTTGCAAACTGACTTGCCCGTTGGTGGCATTGCCCACCGAAACAATGGTCAGCTGGTCGCCGTCGATATCTTGATCGTTGACCAGCAAGAAGGCTTCGGACAGCAGCAAGGTCTGATCGGCAATACCGACCAGCACTCCATCATCGACCGCGACGGGATCGTCGTTCACCGGCGCCAGGGACAGCTGAAAAAGAATTTCCGCGTCGACAGATCCGCCGGCATCGACGGGCTGCCAGCGCAATTCCTCAACACCGTTGAAATCCGGCTCAGGTTGGAACAGCAGATTGCCTAATTCGGCTACCGGTATCGTCTGACCCAGCTGCACCAGCCCGCCATTGAGCAGCAGAAGACCCGTATCGGGCAAACCTTGGATGATAACTCCGGTAAGGGCGGTGCCCGTCGCCAACTGGGCAAACTGGTCGAGAAATTCCTGCTGGCCAGGGACAAGATTTTGATCTTCGGTCCCGTCGATGGCAGCCACGACGTCCGCATCGACCCTCCGGACCAAAATGGTCCAATCACCGTCCGATCCGGGTGGCGGGGTGCCTAGTGAGACAACCGAACCAGCCTCGACACTGGCAACGTCACCGGGGATCAAACCGCCGGGCTCGCGCGGGTTGTACCAAGACACCAGGAACGTGCCCTGGAAGGCGCTCAGGTCCAGGCTGGCCGGCCCACCGACCGGCTGATAGATGACATAAACCTCGCCATCCTTAGCGAAGATGAAATCGTCCGCCTGAGGCGTCGCCTCGTCGAACGGGTCCATCTCGGTCAATGGAAGGTCGTTGCTGGCGAAGAAGCTGGTCGCCTTGACCGTCCAATCCCAAACTGAATCCCGGCTGCGGAAATCCTCGGTCGTCAGGTCGCCATTGTCGCCCAACGCGCCAAAGTACCATTCGACGCCGGCGCCACCGGCGGTCAGCGTTTGCCAAAGCCGGTTTCGCAGATCGGCGTGAGCCTCCTCGGCATCGGCGGCATCGTCGGGTGGGACACCAATCGATGGCGGACCGGTTTCATCCCACGTGACCACCCAAGGGCGCCCAGCCGCCTCAGACTGTTCGATCCAGCTGCGCAGTTCGGCGCGGGGGTCGGTTACCTGCAGCGACGCGCCGTCGAAGCTGTCGAAACCCAGCAGGTCCGGATAGACCAGATCCTGTTCGTTCGGCCAAGTATGGACGACGGTCAGGTGACCATACGGGTCGACGGACTCGAAATAATTGGCGAAATCCTGACGCTGGGCGTCGGTATTGCGGTTTTCCTCGCCCAGGTTCCAGGTGACACCATTGTGGTGGCCGAACCGGGCGATCAGTTCGCGGTAGTAGATGGACCGCTCGATCCCTAGGTCGCCGCCATTCAGCAAATTGTTGTTTTCGACTTCCTGGGTGACGACATGAAGCATCAGCCCATTGGCGTCCATGTGCTGGAAGACGATTTCCCACTGGTCCAGCTTTGAGACATCGAAGACGGAGGGCTGGTCATTGGCGACCCAGGGCCAGACATCCCGGCCGTCGCCCTCGACATTCATCGTCAGGAAATAGATCGAATTCAGGCCTTCGCTGGCCAGATAGTTGACCGCGCCGATGATGCCCTTGCCCTGGTCATTACCCCAGGTCGGATCGCCCGGCACCCAATCGCCGACATGGGGCGAATAGGTGTGCGTGGGGGTCGTGCCGTCGAAATCGGCGAACGCCAGGAAATTCTCCGGGCTGTCGGCGCCGGCCTTGATGAAGTACGAGCCATCGCCGGCGTGCATGAGGTAATGCTCGTCGACATATTCAAGCATGCCCTTGGCCCGGAAATCGGCGCCGGTTTTGTCGGTTTCCACCACATCGAACGTGCCCGACTGACCGTTGACGCCGCCGACCGGCGTGCCGGCAAACGGGTCCGTCGAAGCAGCAATGTCCGTCCCCGTGCGCAGGGAGGCGACATAGGTCCATTCGCCGGTCAAGGGCGGGTTGAAATGGGCCCGCCAAATATTGCCCGACGTCGCGCCCGATTCCGCCGCATCGCCATCGGCCGCGAAGAAGCCGGGCACGCGCAACTCAGTCCCGGTTTCGGTGTGCGTAAAGGTGACGTCCAGCCGGAAATCACGGAAGGTGCTGGCATCCTCACTGCCGTCAGGACCCTCGAAGTCGATGGTCACCCGGTGCCAGCGCATCAGATCGCCGGAAACCACCGGATCGGACGGCCCCTCGATCAGCAGGCGCTCGATACGGCCTTCCTGGAAGTCGATCGAATAGACAAATCCATCCGGGCCCTGAGTGTGGTGGATGGGGCCGAAATTGTCCGACGTATCGGTGACGGTATAGAGGTATTTGACATCCCGCCGGTCGTTGATATCGACCGAAAACACCTCGCCATCGCTGTAATCGGTAAAGAAATAGTCGTTCTGAAAGGCATCGGGATACTGCGTGCCGTCATAGAAGACGTCACCGCCGGTGATCGCCTGGAACTGAAAGCCCGGCTCGCCGGTGGAATGGTGAAAGGCCCGAAAGGGTGGAACGACCGTGATGTTGCCGGCGTCGACATCGGCGTAGAAGCTGGCGGCCTCCGGAAGATCCTCATAGCCGGGTGCGCGTTCCAGCACGCCGCCATCGCCGCCTTCGTAAAACGGCCAGCCGAAATTGGCGCCCGCGCCTCCCGTATTCAGTTCTTCGAAGGTGAACCAGCCCGTATCGGAGATGAACAGCCTGCCGTCTTCGGAAAAACCAATCGAGAACGGATTCCGCAGGCCTAGCTGGAAGACCTTGGACCGGTTGGTATCAAGGGAATCGCCTGGCTCGACAAAGGGGTTGTCCTCCAACCCTTGGCCGGTCATCGGATCGACGCGCAGGATCTTGCCGGCCAGGCTGTCGACGCTCTGCACCCCGACGACCCGTTCGTCGACGAAGTTGAAGGCACCACCATCGCCGGTGGAGACGTACAACATGCCGTCAGGGCCAAAGGCGAGCTGGCCGGCGGCATGCCCGGTGGAATCGACCTTGAGATAGTCGTCGATGTACTCGCCGGTAATCGGATCAATGTCCGAAGCTGGGACGTTTTCGTCGCTGCTGCCAACGACGGCGCCATTGCCGCTGATATCATTCAGCGTCTGCCCGGCAGCCCCGATCAGGATCGTTTCGCTGTTCGGAACGATGGTCTGGTAGTCGGTATCGGGATCCGCTTCGAACCGTACCAGATAGGCGAACCGGTTGCCGTTGCCATCCGGCCCGCCCAGCCCGCTATTGCCGACCGTGTCCGGCGGATCGACGACGTAGTAGGCGTAAACGTAGGGATTGTTCTCGAAATCGGGGTGAAAGGCGATGTCCATCAGTCCACGGCCGCCGCCGTGGTTTGCCTTGTCCCGGATGTCCAGGAACTCACCGACAAAGTTGCCGGTGTCCATGTTGTAAATCTGGACCTGGCCCTTCTTGAGAACAATGTAGGCCAAGGAGGAATCGACCGGCGAAAACTCGATGGTCATTGGCTGATCGAGATTGTCGAAGGCAATCTCGCGCGTGACCTCATAGTCGGACACGAACGGCGGTTCCGGCTGCTCAACCACCGGATTTTCGTCATCCAGAATGTCAATGCGGGAGGTTCGTGGCGCCCTCAGAACCCCGCTATCCACCCCGACCAGCGTGAAGACGAAGGTTTCAGTCGATTCCGATGCGTTGTCGTCAAGAATGCCGATGGGTACGACGACCCGATCTTCGTCGGCCTGCATGGTGACGAAACCACTGCCGCCGGTGTAGTCGGCCCCGTCCGTGGCCGTGACCGCTTGCGTGGTGTATTGGATGGTGACAGCGCCGCTAAGATCGCCGGACCGGACGATTGGCACCAGGATCTGCCCATCGACTTCGCTGATGCTCAGCTCGCCATCTTCTAAGAAGATTGCGCCGGTCACGTGGCGTCACCGGGCTCGGATGGGCCAACTCTACTCCCCGCCTGTTTGTCGAGCGTCACTGCCCGGTGCCTATTTTGGCTTGTCGCATGATTTTCGAGACCCTTGAAAAGGCGCGTATTATCAGTTTGAAGCGATTATGCGGGTGTCCAAATCCCTTATCAATGTGAATTGTGTTAATCTCTATTTGCTTAGTAGTTGGCAGTTACATATCTAATCAGTCGATTCGGCTAATAATTATCACTTAGCAGGGCCAAATGAGGGCTGTTGTATCCGATCAATTTGAGAATGAATTCTTTATAAAACTTAGGTTTTACTAATATTCACCTTGCCGCGATTTTAAGTCCGATTCCGCGCCCAGCCATTCAATCCGGCGTCCATGGGCATCGCCGCGTGCCAGCAACCGGCGCGTTCCCGTCGGCCAAAGGTGCAAGATCAAGGCTGGGCTTTCCCCCTCGCCTGATGGCTCGAGATAAAGCCAAGCCAGGGGAGCTTTTGGACTGGCGCGTTCCCCAACCCGCACCATTAGCGATTCGATCCGCCTGCGCGACTGTTCGGGAAAGTACTGAAAGGCAATCGTGTGAAAAACGAGACGCAACTCGCCCGATGTGCCGGCACTGTCAATCTGATCCTCGAGCCATTGTGCAGCGTCGGCTTTTTCGACCGAGTACGCCATTTGGCGGGCAATATCGATGGCGCCCCGAAGGCGCTCAATCCGACCTGGTTGATCCGGCCAAACATAGGCACCTAGTCGCTCGCAATCGCGTTCATCCCTTACATCCAGGGGATTCAGGTCGCACCCCCTTCGTTGAACGATCCGCGGCTCGACCCCGGCCGGTAGCAGCCCTGCCCAATCGGGCCGCAGAACAACGGCCGATCCTTGCTTGCCAAACGCTGCATCGCCGAACCGGTAGTCGAATTGATCGGAGACAAGGTTCAGGCCGGCACTGGCGCCAACTTCGAAAAGGGAAATCGGCAACCCGGTTTCACGCGCAATGACCATCATCCCCGGATAGAGGTAGGCCGATCTGGCGACCTCGTTGGTCTGGGGCGGGTGATCGAGCCAGCCATTGATTTCCGTGTCCGCCTCGGCAATTGCGGCCATCGCCGTTTGGACAAGGGTCGTTTCATCGGGCAGTGGGTTCGGGGGATAGAGCGCCGCAAGGTCCGGCAATATTCCGCACCGGACCAAGGCATGCAGGGCACCGGCCAGACGAAGCGGAACGGCATCACCGTGGGCATCGGGTTGACCATGCCAGGTCAAAATCCTGCGCCCTGTCTGCGTACGGTGGTTGAGCGAATCTCCTAAGACCGACATCAGTCTTGCCGTAAAGGGAGATCCCAGAGACGCGCACCACCGGGCCTGATCGGCGAAGGCCGTGCGAACCCGATCTTCCGTCGCCGCTTCAATCGGCCTGTCGATTTCGATCCTCCTTCAACGTCGCTAGCGATAGAGCTGAACGATCCCCGTGATGTTATCGGCTCCCAAACCCGCCTTTAAGCCATGTCGATACACCGCACCGGTGGCCTGGCTGATCGGCACATCGCACTCGCACAGGGATGCCGACTGTGACAAGAGCCCGAAATCCTTGGCGACCAGATCAATCGGAAAGCTGGGTGGAAAACTGTCGGCCAGCATGGCAGGTGAGGTTGCCTTGACAGCAGGGCTGCAAACAGATGTCGCTCCGAACGCCCGCAGCGCCGTCGCGCTATCGACGCCGGATTTCCGGGCGAAGCTGATCAGTTCGCCCATCAGGGCAATCTGGGCACCGAGGAACGCATTGACCATCAGCTTCACGGTCGCGCCCGCGCCATGGGCACCCACATGGAAGACTTCGCTGCCCATCGCACGCAGGACCGGTTCGGCTGCCGATAGGGCGCTTTCGGATCCGCCGGCAAAAAAGATCAATTGTCCGACTTCCGCCTGCGGGCGCGAACCGGCCAGAGGCGCTTCTATCAGGGTGCGGCCGCCGCGGTTGAAGGCCTCTGCCAGTTTGCCGGCATGGCCGACAGATATTGTCGAGCATTCGATACCGACCGTTTCTGGGGCAAGGGCACCGACCACACCCTCTGCGTCATCCAGCCACAGCTCGGACGATGCTGCATCATCGCGAACCATGGAAAATGCAAAGTCTGCTCCGTCCACCGCCTGTCGTGCCGTCTTGGCAGGCTTGGCACCCCGGTCGACAACCGGTGCAAACTTGTCGGGCGTCCGGTTCCAGACCGTCACGTGATGACCGGCTTCAATGAGCTTAACCGCCATACGGGACCCCATGGCCCCCGACCCTAGAAACGCGATACGTGCCATCCGACTCTCCGTCATTGAATTGGCCCTGCAGGCCCGAGCGCCTACTATCGATGGGTCTGATTTTGCATTAAACTGTATGAATCGAGAAACATTTGTGCGAAATTCGCACGAATGGATCTGACCCAACTAAAAACATTTGTTGATGTCCACCGGTCCAGTGGGTTTGCGCCGGTTGCCAAGGACCGGGGTGTTTCGCCGTCCTCGATCTCCCGGGCGATCGCAAGTTTGGAGGCATCGCTCGAAGTCCGTCTGTTCCAGCGAACGACGCGACAACTCTCACCGACGGAAGCCGGAGATGCATTCTTTCGCCGGGTATTGCCCTTGGTTGAGGAGCTTGAGGATGCCTGTGCTGAGGCATCGGAAGGCACAACGCACCCATCGGGCCGTCTACGCGTGACCTGCTCGGTTTCCTTTGGGCAAATCTGTATCGCCCCCCGCCTGAAGGCATTTCGGACCGCCTTTCCCGACATCGAACTCGATCTGATCTTGTCCGATGCACAGATCGACCTTTTGGCGGAACGGATTGATTTGGCAGTCCGCCACGGCCCTTTGGCCGAAAGCGGGCTGGTCGCGCGCAAGTTCTCAGACGTGCGCTACCGGCTGGTCGCCAGTCCCGATTATTTGCTGGGCACGGAACCCATCGAAAATCCAACGGATGTTTCCGGTCATCCGTGCATTGCCTTTTCCTATGACGGGTTTCGAACGCGCTGGCAGTTTCGCAGCGGCGAGCAATCACATGAAATCGCCATCGCACCGACTATTACGGCCTCGAACGCCGTCACGATCCGCCAATGTGCTCGCGACGGGTTGGGTCTTGCGCTGCTTGCCGACTGGACGATCGAGCGCGATCTTAGGGCTGGCCGGCTTGTCGAAATCCTGCCCGAATGGCAGGCCGCAGGGGCCAGTTTCGACAGCTCGATCTGGCTGGTGTTTCCCTCAAGGCGTTTCGTCCCCGCCAAGACCCGGGCCTTTGCCGACTTCCTTTTGCGCTGACCAACCAATTTCCCGATGGCCGGGTCACGCCGTTTGCGCATTTGCAACGATATGCCAAGTTAACGCATCGATCGCGGGAGCCTCGCCCAGCGTCAAAAAGAAGGAAAAAAGCATGTCTCACGTCATCGGTATCGACGGCGGCACCGAATCCCTCAGGGCCTTTGTATTCGATATGGAGGGCCGGCCAAAGGGCACGGCGGCCACCCCGTACAAGACGGATTTTCCCAACCCCGGATGGGCGGAACAAAGCCCTGAGGACTGGTGGGCAGCTTTGGGAAAATCGGTCAAAGGCGCGCTGGCCGATGCTGGCCTGACAGGCGACGACATCGTCGCCCTTTCCGTCGACACCACCAGTTGTTCAGTCGTCGCCTTGGACGAACAGGCTCGCCCGCTGCGTTCGGCGATGATCTGGATGGATGTGCGGGCGGCGGAGGAAGCGGACGCGGTGGCCGCAACCGGCGACGACGCACTGAGGGTCAATGGCGCCGGAAGCAGCCCGGTTTCAGCCGAATGGATGTTGCCTAAAGCGCTTTGGCTTAAGCGCCACCAAGCCGATATCTTCGGTCAAGCCGCCTTCGTCGGCGAATATCAGGATTACATCAATTTGCGCCTGACCGACCGCTGGGTCGGATCGCTGAACAACATGTCGATCCGCTGGCACTATCAGAACGACCACGGCGGCGTTCCCCATTCGCTTCTGGAAAAACTGGGCCTTGCCAGCCTGGCCGCCAAATGGCCGCAGGATGTCTTGGCACCCGGCGAGATTGTCGGCGGGCTGACCAGCGAAGCCGCGGCGCATATGGGACTGCCGGCCGAGCTGCCCGTCGTTCAGGGGGGCGCGGATGCCTTTATCGGAATGATCGGGCTGGGTGTGACGCAACCCGGTGAAATGGCGCTGATCACCGGCTCGTCCCACCTGCAGCTTGGCTTGTCGCACTCGCCACTCCACAAGCCGGGTATGTGGGGCAGCTATATGGATGCGGTCTATCCCCAAAAGGCCGTTCTGGAAGGCGGGCAGACATCGTCTGGGTCCGTCATCGCCTGGTTCAAGCGACACTTCGCACCGGACATCAGCTACGAAACCCTGAATGCCGAGGCCGCCAAGCTGCCACCAGGGTCGGAAGGGTTGTTGGTGCTGGACCATTTTCAAGGGAACCGCACGCCTTACACCGATGCCCTGTCGCGCGGGGCCATCACAGGCCTGAGCTTGCGCCACACGCCCGCCCACGTCTTCCGCGCGATCATCGAGGGGGTGTGTTTGGGCTCGCGGCTGATCGTCGACAATTTCGGAGATGATTATGACGCCAGCCGCATCGTCGTCTGCGGCGGGGCAACCAATTCGCCCTTTTGGCTGCAGATCCACGCCAACACGCTGGGCGCCCCGTTGGAGTTGACGGAAGTACCCGATGCACCGGCGCTGGGTTGTGCCATCCTGGCAGCGCATGGCATTGGCGCCTATCCCAGCATTGAGGAAGGCTGCAAGGCCATGGTGCGCACGACGTCCACCATCACGCCTGATCCGGACGAAGCCGCCGCCTATCAGACGATTATGCCCAAATACCGCGCTTTGTATGAGGCCATGAAAACCGTGCGGGAAACGGCATAGCGCCGAGGGTTTACAAGGAAGAAAGGCGACTGCTTCAACATTTTTTGTGCACCGCACAAAAAATCTCTTGACCGTTAACTCCAGGGTATTATGTATGGGTCATGTTGCAGTGCAACATAAGCCCGAGGCGCGAAAGAGGCGCGCCAAGGACCCCAACAATCTTTTAGGAGCACGGATCAATGACCGCTCGCAAAAAGACTGACTCCTTCGCCGCGCCGTTCGAAGCAGCCCAAGCCCAAGCGGCCGACGCGATGACCAAAGCGTTCAAGAGCTACGAAGACCTCGCCAAGCTCGGCAAGGACAACTTCGAAGCCGTTGTGGAAGCCAACAAGACCGCCATGACCCACGGTCAGGCCCTGAATCAGCAGTTCGTTGCTTACTTGCAGAGCGCCGCTCAGGCCAACTTCGACGTTTACAAGGCGCTGACTGGTGTCAAGTCCGCCAAGGAAGCGATCGATCTGCAGACCAAGCATGCCCAGGCTGCTTTCGACGAGTCCGTCGCCACGCTGACCAAGCTGAGCGAAGGCGCGCGTGAAGCTGCTAACGATGTTGCCAAGCCGCTTCAGGACCGCACGAAAGTGTCTCTGGATACGCTGATGACCAAGGTCGCCGCCTAAGCGAGACCTTTCCGGCGAGGGTTCGGCCGGGCTCCGAACCCTCGACACGGCCTCCCGATACCGGTAGGCCGTTCGCCGTGACCATTGTCATGTACGGTGCGCGGTGAAGCTTTCTCTCAATGCCCTGACCCAGGGCAACGGCCCTCCCCTGATCATTTTGCATGGTCTGTTCGGTTCCAGCCGCAATTGGGGCGCTATCGCCCAGAGCCTGGCCGACAGCTGGACGGTGCACGCGCTGGATTTGCGCAACCACGGCCAGTCGCCCTGGTCGGACGATGTGCGCTATGAAGCCTTGGCCGCCGATGTCGCAGGCTATCTCAACGCGCAAAACATCGACCGGGCCGCGATCATCGGTCACAGCATGGGCGGCAAGGCGGCTATGGCCCTCGCCCTAAGCGAACCGGACAGGGTGAATCGCCTGTTGATCGCCGACATCGCCCCGGTGCGCTACCCACCCGCCTTTCAGGCCTATCTGAATGCGATGCGGTCGCTGGATCTGTCCGGCATCTCGCGCAGGAGCGAAGCTGACGCTCACCTAAAGGACGCTGTGCCGGACCCGGGCATCCGGGCCTTCCTGCTGCAGAACCTGGCTACCGGCCCAAACGGTCTGGAATGGCGCATGAATCTGGCGGTACTAGATTCGGGCATGGAGGAAATTCAGGGATTTCCCGAGGCGCTGCTGGACAGGCGATTTGAAGGCTCGACGCTCTTCCTAAGCGGGGGCAAATCAGACTATGTCCGCGCTGAGCATCGTGACGTGATCAAGCGATCGTTCCCCAAGGCCCGCTTCGCCCGTATTCCCAATGCGGGACACTGGGTGCACGCGGAAAAGCCGGCCGAGTTTCTTCAGACCGCCTCGATCTTTCTGGAAGGCTGAGCCTTTCAGTCCGATTTGTCGGAAGAGAAAACACTCTCAATATACTCGACCATCTGGGGCACCGTGTGATCGCCCCAGCCTTGAGCCACGGCCATGCCAAGGGCTTGTTTAGTGGCCGGTGACAGGAAGGACGGCGCACGCAGTTCGTCCGCCATGGCGGCGTAATAGCCGACATCCTTGCGGGCATTCGTAATCGAAAAAGCCAGCATGTTGGGATTGCCGTCGATGGCGTTTGCCTTGACGAAATCCATCATGCCGGAGTGCAGCGGTCCAGCCGACATAACCTGGTAGAGCGTTTGCCGGGGCAAGCCAGCAAGATCGGCCATGGCAAAGGCCTCGGACATGGCGGTTGCGGTTGTCATGGCAAAAAAATTGTTGATCAGCTTCGTCGTGTGGCCAGCGCCGGTTGGCCCGACGTGAAAGACATTCTCGCCGAGATCATCGAGCAGTGGTTTGGCCCGATTGAAATCCGCCTCGCTGCCGCCGACCATGATGTTGAGCAACCCATCCACCGCATGGGCCGGCGTGCGGCCCAGCGGCGCATCCAACATGCCGACGCCCTTTTCAGCCAACATGGCGGCGATACGCTTGGTCGACCCCGGCAACGACGTGCCGAAATCAATCACCAGGCCTCCCTCGGCCATTGCGCCGATCACCCCGGCATCGCCGAACATGTTTGCCTCGACTGCATCCGAGGTATCGACGCACAGCATGACGATTTCGCTGGCGCGCGCCAGATCGGCAGGGGAATTGGCCTCAACGGCACCCCGGGCGACAGCCTCGTCGATGGGCGTCCGATTCCGGTGGGCGATGACCGTCAGGTTGTAGCCCAGCGATTGCAGGCGCTGCACCATGGCGCGCCCCATCAAGCCAAGGCCGATGAACCCGATTGAGGGTTTGGGTGATGACGACATAGAGATTTTCCGATCTGCGGGCTGTTACGTGAAGCTGCGGGCTGCCGACCGGATCTGCAACTCGTAGATCGAGCCGGCTTGATCCGGACGGGGAAGCGGGATTCGCACCGGAACGTTGGCAAGGCGCGGAGTGATGGTGGGCTGGCCGCACAATAAGCGGCGGTCATATTCTTCCAGCGATTCCATGGGTGACATGGACCCTACCACCGGAAACGCATCGGCCGCCGTGATCTCATAGAACAATACACGTCGGTCCTGGCCCGACCGATTGACGTCCGAGCCATGGATCACACGGGCATGGTGAATGCTGATCGACCCGGCGGGCCCGGTTATAACGGCGGCATCCCCGGTGTTCAGCCCCGCGGCATCGAGATCCAGGGCACCCTGGAAATAGCCATCCGTATGATGGTCGAGAATCTCGGCCTGATGGCTGCCGGGGAAGACCATGAGAGGCCCGTTATCCGGGCCGACATCGTCCAGCATGACCCCGACCGCCAGCACGTCATCGTTCGTGTGCGGGTAGAAGGCCCAGTCCTGGTGCCATTCGACAGGCGCGCCATAGGCGGCTGCCTTCATGTTCAGTTTAGAGGTATGCAATCGCAGATCCGGGCCGATCAGATCCCGCACCGGCGCCAAAATCAGATCGCTCCTCATCAATGACTCAAACACCGGGCTTTGCCGATGCGGCAGTTTGAGGCGCCGGACACGCGGGTTGTCCGGGGTGTGGCTTTCCTCTAGATCGACCTGATCGTTGGACTGGGTGAGTCCAGCCGCTTGTTGACTGAGCCGATCGATTTCCGCCCGGCAACGTTCCACGTCCGCCATGGGCAGGCGGCTCTCGAGCAAGATGTAGCCATTCTCACGGTAGAAGGTGATCTGGTCGTCGGTCAGAACTTCGTTTGGCAAGTCAGCCTCCCCTCTCCCAGCAGACAGGACGGCGCCGCCAAGCTGGCCTGGCAGGGAGATGCGCAGCAACATTCATTGAACTTCGGTTCACTTACGATATGCCGGGAAAAGTGGTATGACAAGTTCGTGCCGCGATGGACCGGCCCGTCACCGCGTGCCCGACGCCCCCGCCAATCCCTGGAGATTCTGATGACGGTCCGTTCCGACTATCGTGCCGCGCCTGCCCGCTATGACAGCATGAAATTCAATCGTTGTGGCCGGAGTGGGCTGGATCTGCCCGCGATTTCACTGGGACTTTGGTACGGTTTTGGCGACGATTGCCCGTTCGATGACGCCCGCGCTCTCATTCAACGGTCATTCGACCTTGGGATCACCCACTTCGACCTTGGGAACAATTACGGTCCACCGCCCGGATCAGCTGAAATCACCTTAGGCCGTATTCTGAAGAGCGATCTGGCCCATCACCGCGATGAGTTGGTGATTTCGACCAAGGCCGGCTACCGCATGTGGCCGGGCCCCTACGGCGATTGGGGCAGCCGCAAGTACCTGCTCTCCAGTCTGGATCAAAGCCTGAAGCGCATGGGTCTCGACTACGTCGACATCTTCTATTCCCACCGGTTCGATCCCGACACACCTCTTGAGGAAACCATGGGCGCGTTGGACACGGCGGTTCGCCAGGGCAAGGCGCTCTATGTCGGCATCTCATCCTACGGTTCGAAGCGAACGGCCCAGGCCGCGGCCATTCTGCGCGATCTGGGAACACCTTGCCTGATCCATCAGCCGAGCTATTCAATGTTGAACCGCTGGGTTGAGGAGGACCGGCTGCTGGATACGCTGGAAACCGAAGGCATCGGCTGCATCGCCTTTTCGCCCCTGGCGCAAGGCATGTTGACCAACAAGTACCTGAACGGCATTCCCGAGGACAGCCGCGCCAGCGTACGCAGTTCGCTCAACCACTCATTCCTGAACGAAACCAACCTGGGCTACGTGCGCAGCCTTAACGAGATTGCCGAACAACGGGGCCAGACGCTCGCCCAATTGGCCTTGGCCTGGGCGCTTCGCGACCCTCGTATGACGTCCGCCCTCATTGGGGCGAGCAAAATCTCGCAAATCGAAAACTGCGTGGCCGCGCTGCACAACCTTGAGATAAGCGACGAAGAGCTGGCCCAGATCGACAAGTTTGCAAAAGAAGCCGGTATCAACCACTGGGCGAGGTCCAGCGAAGCGTAGACCTCAGGGTCCTCTCAGGCGCCTGCCGGCTCCTACATCGGATCTTATGAGAGCAAAAAACCCCGCCCGAATGCCTCGGGCGGGGTTTTCGCTAATGAACCTTTGGGCGGGATAACAACCCGCCCCGTTTGAGTTCGACTTAGAAGAAGTCGAAATCGGCAGCATCCAAATCGTTCAACGTGGTGAAGTTGATCGTCAGTGAGTCATTCGGCGTGAAATTGAACCGCACGGCCGTCTGCCCACCCGGGCCAGCAATCTCACTGCCGAAGTTGGCGAGCAAATCGGCGAATGGATCCAACGATCCAGCCAAGGTCGCGATGGTCAGTTCGACCTGGTCCTCACCCGTATCGCTCAGCGCGTTGATGACGTCCTTGCCGCCGCCATCGCCATAGCGGAACGTATCGGCGCCTTCGCCACCAAACAGCGTGTCGTTGCCGGCGCCGCCATCCAGCGTGTCGTCCCCTTCATCGCCGAACAGCTCGTCCTTACCGGCATCGCCTTCAAGAAGATCGTTGCCGTTGTTGCCAAAGATGTCGTCGTTGCCGTCGCCTCCCGACACTTCGTCATTGTCCAAGCCGGCGAAGATTTCGTCGGCGCCGAGACCGCCAGAGATGGTGTCGTCGCCATCGCCGCCGTTCAACGTATCCTTGCCATTGCCGCCATCGATTTCGTCGTTACCTTCGTTGCCGACAATGTCGTCCTTGCCATTGCCGCCAATCAGGATGTCGCCCAGCTCGCCACCGAAGATGTCGTCGTGACCGCCGCCACCGTCGATTTCGTTGGCCCCTGGACCGCCCTGAAGCGTGTCGTTGCCACCGTTGCCGTTGATGGTGTCGTTGCCTTCACCGCCGACCAGCAATTCGGCACCGTTGCCGCCGGTGATTTCGTCGTTACCGCCGTTACCGAAGATTTCGTTGGTGCCGGCACCGCCGTCGAGGATGTCATCCTCATCGCCGCCGATCAGCGTGTCGTCACCCTTGCCGCCGAAGATTTCGTTCATGCCGGAGCCGCCTTGCAGCTCGTCATTGCCGTTGCCGCCGTCGATGGTGTCGTTGTCGGCACCGCCAAAGAGCGTTTCATCGCCCTCACCACCGGTGATCAGGTCATTGCCTTCATTGCCGAAGATCTCGTTCGTCCCGGCGCCACCGTCGAGCGTGTCGTCGCCTTCGCCACCGATCAGCGTGTCGTCACCCTTGCCGCCGATCAGATGGTTGGAACCCCCTTCGCCCTGCAGCTCGTCATTACCGCGACCGCCGTCGATGGTGTCATTGTCGGCACCGCCAAAGAGCGTTTCATCGCCCTCACCACCGGTGATCAGGTCGTTGCCTTCATTGCCGAAGATCTCATTCGTCCCGGCGCCGCCGTCGAGCGTGTCGTCGCCTTCACCGCCGATCAGCGTGTCATCGCCTTTGCCGCCGCGCAGATCGTTGGCACCGCCTTCGCCCTGCAGCTCGTCATTGCCACGGCCGCCTTCAATCGTGTCGTTGTCCGCGCCGCCGAACAGCGTTTCGTCGCCTTCGCCGCCAATGATGAAGTCGTTGCCGTCATTGCCGAAGATCGAATTGGTACCGGACCCGCCATCGAGCGTGTCGTCACCCTCACCGCCGATCAGCGTATCGTCATCGCCGTCGCCCATAAGGCTGTCGTTGCCGATACCGCCTTCGAGGGTGTCCATACCCTTGCCACCGGAGATCGTGTCATTGCCATCATCACCCAGCAATGAGTCATCGCCAGCACCGCCGAAGATCTCGTCATTGTCGAGGCCGCCGAAGACCCGGTCATTCCCGTTACCACCGATAAGGGTGTCGTTGCCGGCTGCGCCAGTAATCTTGTCGTCGTCAGCGCCGCCATCGACCATATCGTCGTCGGGGCTGCCGTCCAGCGTGTCGCATCCTGCCAAACCGAGGATTTCGTCGTTGCCGCTACCACCGATAATGGTGTCGTCAGCGCCGGTGCCGACGAGCGTCTCGTCGATCCCAAGGCCGATGATGTTCACGCCCGGATTTGGAACTATCGAAACCAAGAGTCTTCCCCGTTGCTACGGCCTTTAAAGGCCTTATTTGCGCAATGGCCAGCCCCTGCGGTTGCGAGGCTAGCTACCCCAAAATCACATTCCCTAAAACCAACGCGAACCTATGGGATAGGTTAATGATCGTCAATCCAATTGGAGTTCTGAACGCCCCATTTGGCCGCTTAGACCAACTGGTGCGGCATTTTGGTCATAGAATTTTTGGTTAACGATTCGCCCTCGCAAGTATTTCCGATCCAAATCATCGCTTTGCGAAGTGCGCTTAGTTGCCTATCAAATAAAACGATAAGCAAACCAAGTTAAACTTGAACACACAACCACCGCAAACTAACCGCCTACGAACCGTTGGTAGCAGAAAGTATGTAAGACACCAGTTGCCGGACTGAGTTTTCGAGGTTCGCATTTGTCGTATCGACAACCAATTCAGCCGATTCCGGCTCCTCATACGGCGCTGAGATGCCGGTGAACTCGGGAATCTCGCCGGCCCGTGCCTTACGATATAGGCCTTTCGGGTCACGCGCCTCGCATGTTGCCAGGTCGGCTTTGACATGCACTTCGTGGAACGTTCCGGGCGCGGCGGACCGCGCTCTCTCACGATCAGCCCGGTAGGGTGAGATGAACGCTGTCAGCACCACCATGCCCGCGTCGGCAAACAAGGCGGCGACTTCGCTTACCCGGCGGATGTTCTCGGCCCTGTCGTCAGGGCTAAAGCCCAAATCGGCGTTAAGCCCAGCGCGCACATTATCGCCATCCAGCACATAGGCCTGGATGCCAGCGGCCATCAATTTGCGCTCGGCTTCCATGGCCAGGCTGGACTTGCCGGCGCCGGACAGGCCGGTCAGCCAGATGACCCCGCCCTTGTGACCGTTGCGCAGGGCGCGCGCATCGGCCGTTACCTTGTGGTCGACGGTGTAGATGTTCGCGGGCGTCGGCCGCAGGCCCTGGCGTTGGTCGGGATAGCCCTCGGTGCTAACCACGCCTCCACCGACGGTTTCGAAACCATCGACCAACACGCAGCGACCGGTTCGCGGATGGTCTTGATGGGAATCGACGGCGAGCAGCACTTGTGAACGCAGCACGATTTCAGCGACGCCGCCACGGGTCAACTCGTCGGCAACCGCGCCGTCGAGCGAGTCGGTATTGATGACTTTCTCGATGGATTCGACCGTTACGCGGGCGCGCTTGGTCCCCATCTTGAGCATGTAGCTCGACCCGGGCGTCAGCGGCGTACGGCCGAACCAAAACAAATGACAACGGAAAACGTTTGTTAGAACCGGCGCATGCTCATGATGGCTGGCCATATCGCCACGCTCGACGAACAAGCGCTCGTCGATCGTAAAGCCGATTGGCTGACCCGCACGGGCAGAAACCGCCCGTTCTTCCGTGCCCCACGTCTCAATGGATTCGACCTTGGCCATCTCATTGGCCGGTGAGAAAACCAGCGTATCACCGACGCGAACGATACCGCTTTCGACCCGGCCGGCGATGATGCGCCGGTCGTCATGGCGGTAGATATCCTGGACCGTGATGCGCAGGGGCGCCTCGACCGGGGCCCGGCGCGGCGCAAAACGGTCGAGCACATCGACCAGTGTTTCGCCGTCGTACCAATCCATGTTGGTCGACCGGCCGGCCAGATTGTCCCCTTCGCGCGCGCAAATCGGCACCACCGCACGCGGCGTAACACCCAGTTCCGTCAAATAGGCGCGAACGTCCTTTTCGACGTCGTAGAACCGATTGGAGTCGTAGTTCACCAAGTCCATCTTGTTGACGACGACGGCAACCTCGCTGAGACCCAGCAGGTGCAGCAAGTACGCGTGGCGCCTGGTTTGTTCCTGGACGCCTTCTGCCCCGTCGACAACCAGCACGGCCGCATCCGCCAACGCCGCGCCGCTCAACATGTTGCGCAAAAACTCCCGGTGTCCGGGGGCGTCGATGATCACGTAATCGCGCTGCTCGGTCGAAAATCGGATCTGCGTGCTGTCGATGGTGATGGCCTGGTCGCGTTCGGCCTGGAAAGCATCCAGAACGAATGACCATTCCAAAGGCATTCCACGGCGGGCGCTAACGGCCTTCAATTCCTCCAGCTTGCCCTCAGGCAGGCTGTCGGTGTCGTGCAGCATGCGGCCGATCAGGGTCGATTTGCCGTGGTCGACATGGCCGACGACGACGAAGGAAAGGGAACGATGATCTGACATGGGTATGGGATCCGGTGCCGGTCGGTCGGCTCAGTGTGACTACATGTATCCGGTGGTGCGAAGCCGTTCGAACGTGTCCTCGGCTTCGTGATCCATCGCACGGCCCGCCCGTTCGGGCGTCTTGGTGGTTTCCAACTCGGCGATGATCTCGTCGATGGTGCTGGCGCTGCTTTCAACCGGGAAGGTGATGTTCTTTTCACCCAGCGAACGATAGCGTTTGCCCTCCCGCGAGAAATAAAGCGGCACCACGGGAATGCCTTCGCGCTTGGTGTATCGCCAGATGTCGACCTCGGTCCAATCGAGCAGTGGATGGATGCGTAGATGCGCGCCGGCGGGAATTTCGGTCTTATACTGGTCGAACACCTCGGGCGGCTGATCGCGCACATCCCAAGTGCCCGTCTCATCGCGCGGGCTGAACACGCGTTCCTTGGCGCGCATGCTCTGTTCATCCCGGCGAATGCCCAGGATGATGCCACGGTAGCCTTCCTTGCTGATCAGAGATTTCAACCCTTCGGTTTTGCGGGCTGCCGCCCGGGCCGCCGGCGGCAAGGTGGCATCCATATCCTCTTCGGGCGGGCAAAGCTCGACCTTTAGATCGAGATTCCAATCCTCAACCAGCTTGTCGCGGAACTCATAGACTTCCGGCAGCTCCATCTCGGTATCGAGCTGGGCCAGGACGAAGGGAACGCGGCCATAGAACGCTTTGCGCGCCATCCACAACAAGGCGTTGGAATCCTTGCCGATAGACCAAAGCATGGTCAGCGGCGAAACATTCGCGAAGGCTTCGCGCAGGATGTAGATCGTGCGCGCTTCAAGGTCGTCGAGATACTGCAACGGATGACAACTCCGTTCGAGCGGCCACCGGATTGCAAGACAGGCGGCCGGAAAAATCATCGGGGTTGGTGAGCGGGTGGTTTACTCCCCTTGTCTACGGCATCAACCGTAAATTTTCCGATTAACCAGCTTCTTGCCGGCGTTAGGCATAGTTACACGCCAGGCGTTGCCAAAGAGACACGCTGAGGCGTCAGCGAGCGTTCAGCAACCCGCCACATTCCCCGGCCTGCCCCGCGAGATGGCCCGGCTAAGCAAGATCACGGGAATCAGGCTGACCAGGACGATCGTCAGGGCCATCGGCGCCGCTTCGGCGAGCCGTTCGTCCGATGCCAGCCTGAACGTGGCGATCGCCAAGGTATCCAAATTGAACGGCCGGACGATCATGGTGGCCGGCAGTTCCTTCATAACCTCTACGAACACCAGAAGGCCGGCGGTCATGATACTGGCGCGGATCATCGGCGCGTGCACGCCAAGCAATGTTCCGACAGGCGTTTTGCCCAATGTTCGCGACGCGCCATCATAGGCAGGGTTGACCTTCACCAAACCGGCCTCGACCGTTTGGAATGACAGCGCCAGGAACCTGACGACATAGGCGAAGATCAGCGCGAACACGCTACCGCTGAGGAACAGTCCGACGCCCAAGCCTGTTCCACTCGCAATGAAAGCCAGAAACCGATCTGACGCTGCCAGCAGGATCAACACGCCAACCGCGACGACGGAACCAGGCAGGGCATACCCCAATGCTGCGACACGGGTCGAAAGCCGTGCGGCCCTGGTCGGCCGCAGCCGGCGGCCATAGGCCAATACAAGGGCCAGCGCGACGGCGATCATCATCGTCGTGGCCGACAGCATGAGGCTGTTACCGGCGTACGTCCAAAGCCGCCCTTCAGCCAATGTCGGCGTCCGCGTCACGCAATGGACGATCAGGTGGACGAGCGGAATGGCAAATCCGATTAGAACGGGCACAGCACACAAAACCATCGCGGTCCAAGCGAAAGCACCCCGCAAAAGCTTTGGACGCAGTTCGCGATACCGGTGGCTTGTCTGGTGAAAGCGCGCACCCCTTCGTGCCTTACGTTCAAGAATGATGAGGGCGCCGGCAAACAGCATCAACACGGCGGCAAGCTGGGTGGCCGTCACCGGCTCGCCCAAACCGAACCAGGTACGGAAGATGCCGGTTGTGAACGTTTGAATGCCGAAGTGGCTTACAGCCCCGTAATCCCCCAGCGTCTCCATAAGAGCCAACGCCGTTCCGGCGGCGATTGCCGGTCTTGCCAATGGCAAGGCCACCGTCACGAAAGAGCGGGCGGCCGACCTGCCAAGCGTGCGCGCAACTTCCAAAGCACAAAGCGACTGCTCCAAGAACGCAGCCCGAGCCAACAGATAGACATAGGGATAAAGCACAAAGCCCATGATGAAGATGGCGCCGCCAAGCGAGCGGATGCTGGGGAACCAGTATTCGCGGGGGCTCAGCCCCGTAACATCGCGAAGCAGCGTTTGAACCGGACCAGCGACGTCCAGAATGTCGGTATAGACATAGGCCATCAGATAAGTCGGCACCGCCAGGGGCAGCACCAGCGCCCAGCGCAAGATCCTGGCGCCGGGAAAGTCGTACATGGTGACGACCCAAGCCGTCCCCGTGCCCACCGCAGCGCAAATCACGCCGACGCCCAGCATTAGGATCACACTGTTCGCCACATAGCGGGGCAGGACAGTTTGGACCAAGTGATCCCAGCTCTCGCCTGGGCCCAGCAAAAAGCTGCCAAGGACAATCAGCATGGGCAGGGCAATGATGATGGCGATCATGACCGTGGCGAGGGACCAGCCATCGAGCCCTAGTGCCCGCGACGGCTTCGAATCCAACGCACGGTTGCTTGGCCGCGACGGGTCCGACCCGGCTGGGCGCGCGATTTCGTCTATGTAAAGGTCTGCTGGCACCGGGCAGATGTACGGCGAGCGGTTCTCATTTGCAAATTGAATGAGAGTCATTCGCGGTCAAATTGTGGCTACCTCACAGGAGGTCCGTCTTCCGGCGAAGCAGCGTCATTGAACGTGGCGGGGGGACGGGTTCTTCGCTATCAAAGGCCCAACCGCACTTTCGGAGCCCGCCATGACCACGCGTTTGGCCATCGTCACTGACATTCACTATGGCGCCGACCAGTTTACCAAGCGCAGCAGCCAAGGCCTGGCGTTGGTGGGGGAGTTCGCGCGGTTCGTCGAGGATGCAAAACCGGACGCGGTTCTTGAATTGGGCGACCGCATCACGGATTCCGATCACGACACCGATCTGGGCCTGGAAGCCGCCGTGGCTGAGGCGTTCAAGCCAATCGCCCAGCCTCGCTATCATATCTGTGGCAACCACGACCTCGATTATCTGAGCGTCGAAGAAAACGAACGGGCTCTCGGCCAGTCCATGGCCAGCCAGACGGTCGATATCGGCGATTGGCGCCTTGTCCTGTGGCGGGCGGATTGCCGATTCCATAACCCAGGAGGGCTCGTGCTGGTCGAGCGAGATCTTTTGTGGCTAGCCGGCGTTTTGCGACAGGCCGATCGTCCGTTGCTGATCGCCAGCCATGTGCCCGTGTCCGGCGCCCGTTACAGCGGTCACTACTATTTTGAGAGCAATCCCGAAGCGGCCACGTTCGACGGTGCCGATCGGGTGCGGGCCGAGCTGCATGGCTGCCAACAACCCATCGTCTGGATTTCCGGCCACGTGCACTGCAACACGGTCACCGTCGTCGACGGCATCGCCCACATAACCCAGCAGTCCCTGACGGAGACCTGCACGACCTATCCGGAGCCGGCCGGAACGTTCGGTCTGATCGAACTGGGCGACACCGTTCATTGGCAGGCAATCGGACGAGACAGCATGGAGGTGCGGCTGAACACCTCTGAGCTTGCCCGCCGCTGGGTCACCCCCCTTCCCGCCTTTGACGATCATCCGGAAACGCGGCTGAAGGCGCTGCAACGACAGGCCGCCCAATAAGGAAACAGCATGATCATCGATGCCGATACACACATCTCCCCCTACCGGAGCGACGAGTACGACATCTCCATCGATGAGCTGATCCGCCGCATGGATTACGCGGGGATCGAGAAATCAATCGTTTGGCTGCGCCCGCCCTACATGCGCGAGGTGACCGAATCGAACCTCTACGTCCGCCAGGCCATGACGGAACATCCCGACCGGGTGATCGGCTTCGGCTGGGTCGATCCGCATCTCGACCGGCAATCGATGCTGGATGAAATTAAGCGCTGCCATGAGGTATACGGCATGCATGGCATCAAGTTGAACGGCGCGCAGAATGATTTCTACATCGACGGCGATCTGGCCGCGCCGTTTGAGGAGGAGATCGCCGCGCGCAAGCTGGTGATGGCCTTTCACATCGGTGTCGATGCCTATGAAGGCACCCACCCTTATCGCATGGGCAAGGTGGCGCAGCGGTTCCCCAACTGCCGGATGTTCATGATCCATATGGGCGGGGTCGCCTTCCACGATATGTCGAACGCCGCCATCGAGGTGATGCGGGAACACCCGAACATCATGGGCATCGCCAGCGCCATCCGGCCGATCAGCGTCCTCAAGGCGCTCAAGAAGCTTGGCACCGGCCGCATCGCATTTGGCAGCGATACGCCGTTCAACCTGATGCATGTCGAACTGGCCGCCACCCGCGCGATGATGGACCCTGAGTTTTCGCCAGGCCAAATTGACGATGTGCTTGGCGGCAATGTCGCCCGTTTCTTGGGCATCGAGGGCCCGCGAGCGGCGGCGGAGTAGGCTCGGTGAGCCGCTCGGAACGGCAGAAGATGGCGGCGGGCGATTGGTACACCTGCCTCGATCCGGAACTCGATAGTCTGCGTCAGGCGGCGCGTCTGGCAGTCCACCAGCACAACAGCATGTCACCCACGGACCGAGGCAACATGGCGCCGCTGTTGGCCGATCTTCTCGACGGAGCGACCGACAAGTCCTTTATCGAAGCGCCTTTCCACTGCGCCTACGGCCTCAACATAACGCTCGGTGCGGGCGTTTATCTCAATGCCGGCTGCACCATCCTGGATACGGCGGCGGTGACCATAGGCGACGGCACGATGCTGGGACCAGCCGTCCAGATTTATTGCGCCGACCACCACCGCGATCCGGCCAAACGACGGGCGGGCATGGAACGGGCCGCCCCCGTAACACTGGGCACAAATGTCTGGATCGGCGGCGGCACCATCATCCTGCCGGGACTGACCATCGGCGATGACGCCATCGTCGGCGCCGGCGCCGTCGTGACGCGAAGTGTTTCCCCTGGGCAGACAGTCGTCGGCAATCCGGGTCGCCAGGTGTGACGTTTACGCATTCAAAAATGGGCTGCTACGCGAAAAGCTCCGCTACGATGCAACGATCCTAGCCTCAAGTTCGTCTAAATACTCGGCACTAGAATTTACATATAGCCTCGCCCAAAGAGGCATGTGATCGGATAATTGATAAGTCTTCCATTTCCGATAATAGTCCCTAAGGTCTTCTCCCGAACTCCCACTTCCATTCGGCGAATTCCTCGCATCCTGCTCGTACTCATTGAAGTCATTTTCAGTCATGATGTTTTCAAATAATTGCACTATGCCGGCATTAGGCGTTTTTCCATTTTCCTCCTGCTCGATAAAGTCAATCACCCCCTGTCGTGTCTTAAACGCGATCTGGTCATAGAACTTATCGCGATTAAAATTTGTTGGTTTTTGCAGTGTTTCTGGCACAACAAACCCATTTTGCTCGAGTGCTTTCATAGTTTGATGTTCAGGGTGAACTATGTTGAAATCACCAAGAATAATCATTCCTCGCTCTGCAATAAGTTCTTGATCAGCGCGCTCCGATAGATAGTCTACAACTTTTTCAATCTCTTGAACTCTTTGTTTTAATTTGGATCCGCTTGAACTTCCATAATAAATATGAACAGTACATATTGAAAATTTAAACCAACGGGCCTGAAAACGGCAGACGTATGGCGTTCTACGAAATTGCTTCCCACGTGAAAGAGCGTCACCGTCGCTATCTTCCGCATCTGTCACGAGCATAGAATTCGGCAAAACTATTTCACCGGCTATATTCTGAAACCAGACTTTACGTTTGTCGTAAACAAACATAAGCCGCTCGCCATTCCCACCCAATGCTGTGTCTGTTTCATCTGACGCGATATAATCATAATCAGATCCAAGTATTTTCATAACATCGCGCCATTCATTGAGGCGATTGACTTCTTGCACAGCAACGAAATCGAACCGGGAAATGACTTCTGCGATGTAAAACAACATCTCCGGCAACCGGCTTCCGAATCCCCTTCTATTCACCTTGTCGAAATCGCGAATGTTCCAGGTCGAAAGCACAAGCGTATGTTCCGAATCTTTAGCCGGGATCGATTCGTCCAGCTGAGCGCGAAGCTTCTTCAAGTTCTTGATAGCGCGGTGACGATGACCTTCGTCTGAAATCATATACTTTAAATTATTGTAATAAGGCATTGTAATTTCTCCAAAAATTTGCGTTGACGAAATGGATGCCCACCTTGGACCAAACAAACAAAGCGATCATAGATCAGCATTGTGACAAATTTCCATTCGATATTGGGAATAATATTGCAGCGGCAATGTGCATGAGCGATTACTGCAACCAACGGTTCATCAGGCGGTTCTGTTTTACGGAACTAGAAAATATCTCAGTGATCTATCGATGCTACTTCACGCCCCCAAATTCGAAAATTGTTACAATTCACTGCGATTGATCTTCGTTAACCAACTGTGTAATCAAATTTGCAGTCAAACCAATAGTAAAGATCAATTCACTATCTAACAATCTAGGGAAACGACATGTCGACAGCGCCGTTAAACCTTTCCACGATTGTTTTCACCCCCGGCGATGACGAGGTCATCGTCGACGACACGATCACGGTTGATTCAGCCGGCCTGTTCGAGGCCATCAGAAGCGATCTGTTTCCCTTCGTCGACACGCTCGACGGCGACGATCTGATCCATGGGTCGCTCTCTGGCACCGTCGACGACACGCCGCCTATTTTCGGCACTCCATTCATGACCGGGATTTTTCTCGATGACGACCTTCTGACCGGCGAAGGCCGAGACGATGTCATCGGTGAGACGGACTTCACCCGAAACTCCACCTCGGTACTTTTTGTCAGTGGGATCACTGGCGAAGGTGGATTGATCGATACCGGTGACGACAATGACCTGGTCCGCGGCATCGCAATGGGCACCGGCAAAAGGGTCGAAGCCGTCGGAATCGACAACATCGACATCGACACCGGCGAGGGGCGAGACACCGTCGAGGCCATGGCCACGGCCATCGCCACCTCGGGAGCATCACAGTTCGAGGCCACCGGCATTCGAAACGTCAACGATCTGAACACCGGTGACGGCAATGACACCGTCCTGGCCGAAGCGAGCCTCGACCTGCGATCAGGGAACGAGGGAACGGCCGTTGGCATATTCGATTCAACCATCAACACGGGATCGGGCAGAGACAACGTCACGGGCGCGACGACAGCCAATGGCGCGGGGACGGCATCGATCCTGTCGACCGCCGGGATCCGCTCCACATCGTTCAGTACGGGCGATGGCAACGATCAGGTAACCGGTACCGCCGACGCAACTCTCGGAAATGGTGGCAGCGCGTCAGACCTGTTCGGCATTTTCAGCGGCGATGGTGAGTTTGGCAGCGGTAGGGACTCCGTTAAAGGAATTGCGACGTCCACTGGCGTCAACAACAGCGTTCACGACGGTATTGTCGGCATCAGCGGATTCGATTTCGCGACCGCTGACGGTGACGATGATGTGCTTGGGTCGGCCATTGTCACGTCGGGTAAATCCTCGACCACCAATGATGTTAAGGGGATCAATTCTGCGGACGTCAGCACGGGCAATGCCCAGGACACGATAGAAGGGTTGGCCACCGTATCCGTCGGCAACAACAGCATCGTTGGCGAAACCGTCGGCATCAGCAATGCAACCATCGACACCGGGGAAAATGCCGACATCATCATGGCCCATGCCGTCGTCGAGGCTGGCAGCGGAAGCGCCGTGACAGAGGTCATTGGCATTGATGGCTCGATGATCATCACCGGCGATGGGGACGATCTTATCGACGCCTCGGCCTCCATCTCAGGGACGGGCTCGGGCCCGACGACCGCCTTCGGCAGTGGCATCATCCTGACGGACATCGACACGGGCGCGGGCGATGACGAGATCATCGCCATCGGCGCCGATGTGGCGGATGGCGGCGACTCGTTCGGTATCGATAACATCGTTATTGGCGCCCGCCTGATCGAGCTGGGTGCCGGCGAAGACAGTGTTACGGCGCGGGGGGCAACGGCCGGCGTCGCCGATGTCCATATCTTTGGCGATGAGGGCGACGATATTTTCGATCTGCACAGCGGCACCGGTCTGATCAATGGCGGTGATGACATCGACCTGCTGATCCTGGCCGGCGATTCGATCGACTTCACCTTCACCAGCAACGGCGTCAACACGATCACCGATGGCGGCGTAACCGATTTGGAGGTGGCCAATATCGAACAGTTTCAGTTCGACGATGGGCTGTTCGATTTCGGGGATCTGTTCTAGGGCGGGAAGCTTGCGAGGGGACGCCACCCGCGAAGATCAGTTCTGGCCCAAGGCCGCTTTGATATCCGCCATGACCGTGTGGTGGTCGTCTGGCAATATCTTCTCCGCCTCGTCCCAGACATAGGCCATGAAAGGGGGCTTTACCCTGAGATCCGGCTCCTCCCACGAGAATCTGGGGATCACATGGGCGTGCAGTGCCGGCGCCAGGTTGCACAGGATCTCGTAGTTAAGGTGCTCGGCCCCCGTCGCAGCGGCGACGGCATCCCCTGCCCTAACAAGGTCGAGCATGTAGGTCGCTCGATCTTCGGCAGCCAGCTCGTTGACTGACGGAACAATGGGGTCGGCTAGCAGGACGCAATAGCCCGGCAGCGGTTGAACATCGCCAAGCACCAACCAACCGGACGCCATTTTCGAGATGACATAGGGGTTGTCGCCAGACCTCGCCTGCGCCACGCGTTGGGCGATGATGTTGTCGGTCATGTGCCTACCTGCATTTTTTTAGCGCGCCTCGTCGAGCTGCGGCTCTACGCCTTCACACCCCCGGCCACAAAGCCCTGCACGACATATTTCTGGGTCAGCATGTAGACCAGGATCAAGGGCAGGGTCGAAATAACAGACCCAGCCATCAACTGGTGCCAAGCCGCTTCGTATTGGCTGAAGAACCCGATGAGGCCGAGAGGGACCGTATATTTTTCCGGCGAGTTGAGGAAAATCAGCGGCCGCAACAACTCGTCCCAATTGGTGATGAAGGCAACCACGAAAATCGAGATCAATGCCGGTCGCGCAAGCGGCAGATAGACGAACCAGTAGACCTGGAACGGGTTGGCACCGTCGATGACGGCAGCCTCGCCATACTCATCAGGCAAAGCGCCAAAATATTCGCGCAGCATGAATGTGCCGAATGCCCCGACCAAGAAGGACGGCACGATCAACGGCAGCCAAGTGTCGATCCAGCCCAACCAGCGCATCAACAAAAACTCGGGAATGATCGTCACTTCGGCGGGTACGAAAGCCGTCGCCAGGACAACCGCGAACAAGATGTTTTTGCCCGGCAGTGGCATGCGGGCAAAGGCGTAGCCGGCGAGCGAACAGGTCAGCACTTGGCCGATTGCCGCCAGCGATGAAACGATGACCGAATTTCGGAAAAAGATGACAAAGTCGCGCTTAGTCCAGACATCGACATAGTTCGCAAACGGCCTGTCGGTCTGCAGCAACGTGGGCGTGAAGTCAGGCGGCAGGCGAAAAAGGTCACGCTGTTCCTTGAAGCTGGTGATGACCATCCAGAAAAACGGCATCAGCGCAAATGCCGCATAGACCAGCAGAACGGCATACAAAGCCAGCAAGATGCGGGATCGCGGGGCAAGACGCTTACTCATGCACCCACCTCTTGCGGAAATAGAAATTTGCCAGCGTCAGCAGGCCAAGCGCAAAGCACAAGACATAGGACAGGGCCGCAGCGTAGCCCATCTCGAAATCGATAAAGGCGTTGAGGTAGATGGAGAACGCGATGGTTGTGGAGGCCCCGTTGGGCCCGCCTTCGGTCAGCGCATAAGTGATTTCGAAGGTCTGGGTTGAGCGGATCATCGAGATGATCAAAACGAAAAACAGGCTTCGGGAGAGCAACGGCACCGTGATGTACCGAAACCGCTCGACAACCGTTGCGCCATCCACACGCGCCGCTTCGTAGAGGGTCGGGCTGATGGTCTGCAAGCCAGCCAGCAATAGCAGCATGTAAAAGCCGGCATCCTTCCAGACGGAGACGATGGCGACTGCCGGTAGGGCGAACAGCGGATCGGCCAGCCAGGCCGGTGGGTCGGTCATGCCAAGCCATTGAAGAAAGTTATTCAGCAGACCGAAGCGGGTCGAAAAAATCCAGCGCCAGGCCAATGTGACCGCCACAGTCGAAGTGATGTAGGGCAGGAAAAACGCCCCACGAAAGAAAGCCATCCCGTGCAAGGCGGAATTCAGAATGACAGCCAGGACCAAGGCCAGGCCGACCGTGCCCGGCACATACATCAGGCTGAACAGCGCCGTGTTGCGGAATACCGTCAGCGACGTCGGCGAGGTAAAAATGTGCCAATAGTTGCCGAGACCGACGAAGGTCGCTTCATCGAAAATCTGCCAATCGGTGAACGACAGTCCGAACGACCAGACGATCGGGATCAGACGAAAGACCGTCAGCCCGATGATCGTCGGCAGCAGGAAAGCCAGCGTCCAGAGATGGGCGCGCGATAGGCGGAGCCGATGCAATTGACGGTAAGGCGGCCGGACGGAACCGCGTCCATCCGGCCGTCATCAATAGGCTAACGGGACAGGACGTCGTTGCCGTAGTCGACAAACGCGGCGATGGCCTCGTCCAGGGGTTTACGGCCATTGAACACCTCGTCCAACTCACCGTTCATGCCGCCTGCGCCTTCGGCGACGTAGCCGCGCCATTTGCTCCAGTCACGGGAAAAGCCGGTGTAGGTCGGCTGCGCGCCGATCTCCAAGATCAAACCCTTATTGTCGGGCTGCTGATCTTTTTCCAGCCACGCTTCGGACTCAGCGATGGCCTTGTAAGCCGGGACCTTGCCGCCAAGGAAGTCAGAAGCGTCGCGTCCTTCGCCCACCATGTGCTGAATGAAGGCCCAGGCCAGTTCCTTGTTCTCGCTGTTTCCCGCTATCGACAGGAGATCGGCCCAGGCATAAGCGGCCATTGTTTCTTCCGTTGCGTCCGGTCCGGCGGGTACTTGGGCGATACCCCAGTTGAAGCTGTCACCGGCCACTTGGCGCATGTTGGCGATGTTCCATGATCCATCCACCCACATGGCGGCCATTCCGAGCCCCATGACATCCTGCTGGCGGATGCCCTCCATCTCTTGCGGTTTTGGCGCGACCTCATCGACCAGAACCAAATCGGTCAGGAATTTGAGGGTATTGACCGCTTCTTCATTCGGCTCGAGCTTGGTTTCGTCGGCATTCAGATAGCGGCCGCCATTGCGGAACACCCATGCATCGACATGGGCATAGCGGCCATAAACCCACAAACCCCAGCGATCGATCGTTCCATCGCCGTTGGTATCGACCGTCAGCGCCTTGGCCGCTTCGCGGAAATCATCCCAAGTCCAATCGGCAGCCGGGTATGAAACGCCGGCTTCATCGAAGGCGTCCTTATTGTAATACAGGACCGGCGCCACCCAGTTCTGCGGGAAAGCGATCTGCTTGCCATCGACGACACCAACCGACATCGCCCCATCGAAGTAGGCCGATAGGTCGGTCTCCGCCATTAAGTCGGTCATGTCTGCCAAATTGCCGGCTGCGCCCCAAGCGGCGACAAAGCCGGACGACATGGCAAAGACGTCGGGCAAGTCACCGGAACTCGCCTGCGCCGACAGCTTCGGCCAGTAATCCTCCGGTGCCATGGCCTGAACCTCAACGCTGACGCCGGGGTTGGCCTCTTCGAACGCATCGATTGTCGCTTGCTCGACTTCCAGTTGGTCGGGGTCCCACATCATGTATCGCAGGACAGTCTCTTGCGCAGTGGCGGCACTGGACAGAAGGCCAGCCGCTACGACGGCTGCGGGGATAACATGTTTCATTTGAGTTCCTTTCACGAGCGGATGCCCAACCTGAGTCAAGTAGCACAAAACATGGGGCGTTTGTGTTTCGACGTGATGACAGCATCTTTGACGTTGATGCTTGACTCGTCATCGGACAAGCCCAGGTGGAAAGAAAACAACGGAGGCATGCAATGGCGGCAATGCTCGAACTGTGCCGGGATTTTCCGGTAACCAACCTAACGGCGGGGCAGACGATTTTGTCCGAGGGCGACTCCTCCGGGAAGCTATTCGTCCTGGCCGACGGCGCACTGGAAGTGCATCGCGACAACGTCTCAATAGCTTTTGCCACCGAGCCGGGAGCCATCTTCGGCGAAATGTCGGTGCTGCTCGGTATCCCGCACACGGCCAGCGTTCGGGCGGCCAGCGATGCCAAGGTGCACGTTATCGACGATGCCCGATGGGAGCTGGGCCAAAATCACGACCTCATGGTGCCGATCGCCAAACTGCTGGCGCGCCGACTGCAGAGCGCCACCAGCTACCTGGTCGACATCAAGCGCCAGTTTGAGGATCACAAAGACCATTTCAGCATGGTCGACGAGGTGCTCGAGTCGCTGAGCCACCAGCAGGACGAAGCGTTCACCCCAGCTGACGAGCTGCCGCCCGACTCATAGCGATCAGCCAGTCCGGTGCCGATTGCAATTGAGCGAAAGGGCGGGTGATGGGCCCGTCCAGATCGACACACTCCTCGCCCATCAGCGAGAACCAATAAGCTTTGCGCTCATCCTCATCGACGATCACGTGGGAAGGAAGCGGGCCGATTTGATGGCCGGCATTGAAGACCCAGGTATCGCCAATCTTATCGGCCCAGGAGCCCTTCGCGGTAAAGGGTGACTGGTGCACATGGCCGCAAAAGACCACATCCGGCCGATACTCCTCGATCCATTCTCGCAAGCTGTCATCACCGAATGACCGTCTGCCGTTCCAGCTGACCGGCGAGCCTTCCGGTGGCGCATGGTGCAGCCAGATCCATCGGGCCGGCCTATCAGCTGCGTCGGCGACCAGCTTGTCCGCAATCCTGCCGCGGCCGGACTCGCCATCCCACCAGGGGCAAATGCTGAACAGCGTGTCGCCAATGCGATGAGAATCACCGTCCGACGGCGTGCCAAGAAAGCGCACCTTCGCCAGCCACTTGCTGGTCAACTCGCCACTGGCATCCTTGGCGTCCAGATCGTGATTGCCCGAACAAACCAGCAACGGCGCCTGTTGCCGGATCCTGGCAAAGTATCTTTGCACCACCAGTGTCTGCGCCGGGCGGTCGACCATGGATGAGACTTCCAGATGATCGCCGGCCAAAACGACCACATCGACATGGGCCGCCGCCTCAACCACCCAGTCGAACTTGCGTAGATCGTAGTGGATATCGGCGACCAACAGGCACTTCATGCATTCCCCCGATTATTACGTACAACGGGAAGGAACGGATCACGCCGCGAGCCAGTCCCCCCGATTGTCGCTTTTGGCCCGATCATAAGACCGGGAGATTTCCTTGAAGATCTTTTTCGACATCGACGGCGTCATTATCGATGGCTGGCACGCCGATCCGAAGCGGCGCAAACCGTGGGATACGACGCTGGAGGCCGATCTGGGCGTCAACCGGGAGGCCTTTCAAGCAGCATTGTTCGCAAGAAAGCCGGATGGTTCTGACGCACTGATCAGCCGCTGCACCCGCGGCGAACTCGACCTCAAAGAAGTGCTCGCCGACATCTTGCCGGCCCTCGGCTATTCGGGGTCGGTCGAGGCGTTCACGGCTTACTGGTTCCGCAAAGATTCCAACGTCAACCAGCAGGTGATCGCGGCGATCGAGCAACTGCAACGGCATGACCACGTTCGCCTGTTCCTGGCGACAAACCAAGACCACCACCGCGCCGCCTATTTGTGGAACGAGTTGGGCCTGAAGGATCTTTTCGAAGACATGTTCCACAGCGCCCGGATGGGGGTGCTGAAGTACGATCCGGCCTATTTTCACGCTGTCGGATCAGCGCTTGGCATTGCTGATGACGAAGCGCCGCTCCTCTTTGACGATACCGAGCGGATCGTGCAAACGGCCCGCGACGTCGGATGGGATGCTTGTCTATTCGATACAGTTGATGATCTACGAGCCAATCCGCGTGTCGGAAAGCTGCTTGGCAGCACTGTTTCCTAGAGACCCGAAAACCGCTGCCTCAATCTCCTACTTCGTTCCGAAAATCCGGTCCCCCGCGTCGCCCAGGCCTGGCAGGATATAGGCCTTCTCATTCAGTTCCCGATCCAAGGCGGCGGTGAAGATCTTCACGTTCGGGTGGGCGGCGGAGAAGGTGCGGACGCCCTCCGGTGCCGAAACGAGGGCCATGAAACGGATATTCTCGTCCGGCACGCCGCTACGGTTGAGGACGTCGGCGGCGTGAACGGCAGAATTGCCTGTGGCCAGCATCGGATCAACCAGGATGAAGAGGCGTCCCTCCGGTTCGGGCAGCTTGACCAGATATTCCACCGGCATCTTGGTGTCCGGGTCGCGGTAAAGGCCGATATGGCCGACACGGGCCGAGGGGATCAGCTCGCCCAGCCCTTCCAGCATACCAAGCCCGGCGCGCAGGATGGCGACCAGCGCCACCTTTTTGCCCGCCAGCAGCGGCGCTTCCATCTCTTCCAGCGGGGTTTCGATGGTGGTGGTGGTTAATGGTAAATCCCGGGTTATTTCGTAACCCATCAGCAACGCAATCTCGCGTAAAAGCGCTTTGAACTGGTTGGTCGACCGCTCCTTGTTCCGCATATGCGTGAGTTTGTGCTGTATCAGCGGGTGGTCGATGATGAAGAGATTCGGGTAGTCGGGATGCGTGCGCATGAGGCGGTGACGTCTCTGGTCAGCGGAAATGTCTGGCGCGGGAAAAACGAGCGGTCCAAACGGGCCGCGGCGCCGGTGAAAACACTCAAACCTAACCGCAAGAACGCGGCGGGCCAAGACGCATGGCCGCCCTCCGTGGTGTTGTGCTGATGGCGGTCGCCGGGGACGTCGATGCGCGCGCGCTAGGGAGCCGCCGGCGGGACTTGCTGGTCCTGGCGGCGACAATCCTGGCATCCGCCACAGTCTTTATCGATACAGCCGTTATGACCATCGCCCTGCCGGTCCTGCAGGAAGAGTTCGACGCGGAGCTGGCTGGGCTACAATGGATTGCCGAATCCTACCTGCTCACCCTCACCGCCTTGATGCTGACGGGCGGGGCGTTGGGCGACCGGTTCGGCCGCCGGATGGTCTTCCTGATTGGGGTGGTCCTGTTTGCCGCGACCTCGCTTTGGTGCGGGCTGTCGGGCGATGTCGGCCAGCTTTTGGCCGCACGGGCAGGCCAAGGCGTGGCCGGCGCGCTGCTGGTGCCCGGCAGTCTGGCCATTTTGACCCACTATTTCCCCCTGTCCGAACGGGGGCGGGCCATTGGAATCTGGTCAGCCTTTACGTCGATTTCGGTCGCTTTCGCGCCCCTACTGGGCGGCTGGATGATCGATGTGCTGAGCTGGCGCTGGATCTTCTTTATCAACGTTCCCCTGGGCCTGATCGTCGTTGCCCTGACCTTGGCCGGTGTGCCAGAAAGCCGCGATTCCTCCATGAACGGCCGCATTGACTGGATGGGAGCGCTGCTGGCGACCACCGGATTGGGCGCCTTGGTCTTTGCCCTGATCGAATGGGGCCGGCTGGGACCGACCCACTGGCTGGTCATCACCTGTCTGATCGCCGGGGTCGTGCTGATCGCCGCTTTCATCCGGCACGAGGCGAGAGAGCCGGTGCCGATGCTGCCGCTGGGGCTGTTCGCCAACCGCACTTTCTCCGGCACCAATCTGGCGACCCTTATGCTCTATGCCGGGCTGTCGATCGTGCTGTTCTTCATGCCCATCCATCTCATGCATGTGCGTGGTTACACGGCGCTGGAGGCCGGGGCGGCCATGCTGCCCTTTATCATCATGCTGTCGCTCATCTCGCACCTGGCGGGCCGGCTGGCGGACCGGTACGGGGCGAGACTGCTGGTGACGTTCGGCCCCATCCTGGCCGGTTTGGGCTTCGTTATGCTGGGCATGCCGGGCCTGGAGGGATCGTACTGGTCAACCTACCTCCCCGGCATGGTCGTGACGGGCCTGGGCGTCGCGCTGACGGTGCCGCCCCTGACCATGGCGGTGATGAGCGCCGCACCGGCCTCGCGCGCCGGCATTGCTTCCGCCATCAACAACGCCATCAGCCGCCTGGCCTTCCTCCTGGCCGTCGCCGTGATGGGGGCGATTGCCCTGCTGCGCTTTGAAATCGGCCTGGGGCCGGAAATGGCGGAATTGCTGGGTGACGAAGTCCTGAAACTTGGCGCCGCTGGTGTCCCCGCCCATCTACCCAATCAAGCCGACATCCAGGCAGCAATCGATTTCGCCGCCCTGCAAACCTTCCGATTAATGACGGCAAGCGCTTGCGGCTTGGCCCTGGTCGCCGGCTTGATAGCCTGGCTGACCATCGACCCGCACGACCATCTGAAACGCGACCCAGAACGGCCGGTTGAGGTATTGCCCGGTTAGTCTTTGCCCAACCAGTCCGAGCGGGCTTGATCGAGGGTGCTTGAGGCAATCGCCGCCCGGATATCGGTCATCAGCCGGTTCATCGTGAAGACATTATGCTGGGTCAACAGGATGCCACCCAAGGGTTCGTTCGCGCGCACCAGGTGGTGGATATAGGCACGGCTAGCTGTCTTGCAGGTCTCGCAGCGACAGCTTTCATCGATGGGCCTATCGTCCTCGCGGAACCGGGCGTTGCGCAGATTGACCCGTTCGCCGACCTCCCCCTTCATCAACGCCCAGCCATGGCGGGCGACACGGGTCGGGTGCACGCAATCGAAGGTGTCGACGCCGTGCGCCACTCCTTCGAAGATATCGCCAAAACCACCAATGCCCAGCAGGTGAACCGGTCGGTTCGCCGCGATGTGCGGCGCGCACCAGCTGACGACCTCGTACATCTGCGACTTGCTGCCGCCCAGCGAGCCGCCAATAGCCGTGCCGAAGAAGGGGCGGTCGGCAGTGTATTCCGAGCTGACCTGCCTCAGATCTTCATAAACGCCGCCCTGGACAATACCGTAAAGAGCCTGGCTGCCATCATCTCCCCGGTCAAACTCGGCCAGGCAGCGGTCCCCCCAACGATGGCTTAGTTCCATCGATTGCGCCGTGTAGTCACGCTCCACATGGAAGGGCGTGCACTCATCGAACTGCATCAGCAAATCGGCACCCAGCTTGCGCTGAATATCGATTGAGCCCTCGGGTGTCAGGGTCAGGCGAGCCCCATCGGTGTAGGAGCGGAAGACGGCTCCTTCCTCGCTGATTTCCACCAGCGATTTCTCGCGCTCGGCGACCCTGCCACGGCCCTTAATCTCGTCCGCGACCCCGCCGTGACCCATGGAAAAGATCTGGAACCCGCCCGAGTCGGTCAGCATGGGGCCATCCCAACCGGTGAAGGCGTGCAAACCGCCAGCCTTTTCGATGCGCTCAGCACCGGGCTGGATCATCAGGTGATAGGTGTTCGACAGGATGATCTGGCTGTCCGCCTGCCACATCTGGCGGGGGGTCAGCCCTTTAATGGCCGCCTTGGTTGCGCAAAAGATGAAGGCCGGCGTCTCAATGGTGCCATGGGGCGTACTGAGCCGACCAGTGCGGGCGCGGCTAGCCGGGTCGCGATCAATGATGCCGAATTGAAAGGCGCCGCTCACGCAGGGTTTGTCGCAACGGATCGGCCGGCGACGATGGCCCTGGCCGCATAGAGAAACGGCGTGTCGAAGAAGGCGACAATGATGCGCAGTCCCAGCGTGCCCAGGATGTAGGTCATGATAACGGTGCGCAATTCAAGCGGCTCCGGCGCCAAAACGATCCAAGCCAAAAGGCTAAACACGGTATTGTCGATTAGGGCCGAAACGATGGTCGACAGATTATTGCGCAGCCAAAGGTGGCGATCCTGGGTCATCCGCCGCAGCAGGCGGTAGAGCCAGATATCGTGGAATTGCGAAACAAGATAGGCCGTCATGCCGGCAACGAAAAAAATCGGCGCCGGCGTAAACAACGTCGCCATTGCGTCATGGTTAGGCACCGCCCACGCCAGCTCCGGCCCGGCCGTCGCTTCATCCAGCGGCTGAAACCCCAAGGTGACGATGGCGATGATCGTCCAGAATAGGAATGCACTGAAACCGATCCACACACCGCGCCGGGCGGCGTCGCGCCCGTAGAGTTCGGCCAGGATGTCGGTGCAGAGGTAGCTGGAAGCGAACAGGACCGTGCCAAGCGCCACGGGGTCGGCAAACACTGAGAACTGGACCGGTTTTAGGACCTGCATGTTGGCGCCGATGATCGCCACCGCGATATAGGCATACAGCCCCGATTGTCCCAAAAAGCGAACAGCGGCCAGGATCGAGCAGAAACAAACGAACAGCATCACCACCCAGATCGCTTCGGGCGGCATGCTGTTCATCGCCGCGATCAGTGCGGTGGGCGAAAGCAAATCGACGGAAAACATGGGCCTCGCCGGCCTGCGGAGGAACCGGCCTTAAGACGCGGAGGCTTGTGCGGCCTTTGCTTTCACGACGCGCGCGCGTAGCCGGCGCAGATCACGCGGCAGGCTATCTGCCTTTTCCGCCAGCAGGAAGGCGTCCAACCCGCCCCTATGCTCGACCGTGCGGAGGGCTTGGGTCGAAATGCGCAGGCGCACCGTTTCACCCAGCGTTTCGGAAAGCAGAGAGGCTTTCTGCAAGTTCGGCAAAAACCGCCGGCGGGTCCTGTTCAGTGCGTGGCTGACATTGTTGCCGGACTGAACGCCTTTGCCGGTCAAAGAACAGCGGCGTGCCATCGATCGATCTCCTGATAAGCGCAATGCGCTAGTCTGTTCCCAACGCGATCCCGTTCCCGAACATCGTGCGGGCATCTCGCGAGATATGTGTCTGGTATGTCGCCATTCGGCCAGTAAGAGGCCGAGCCGCGGGTGTATAGGACAGGCAAGGCCAAAAGGTCAATGACGGCGTGCATTGGCCGACTCAGCAGCTGTTTGATAGTTCACCGTTCGGTTACGTGCTGTTGCCTATTCGACCATCGTTGGGCAAGTTTTTTGGCGCAAAATGTCAATTTCAATGGTTACCCGTCAGACTTGATCATGTCTTTTCCGACCATCGCGATCCAACTCTACAGCCTCCGATTGATTGAAGGCCTGAAAGAACAACTTGACGTTGCCAGCAAGGCAGGATTTTCGGCCGTTGAGCTGATCGAGTCCCAGATCACCGACGGGCGACGGACCCGGGCAAATCTGGATGTGCTCGGACTGAAGGCCCCATCGGTTCATGTTTCGCTTGCCGCCTTGAGAGAACGCCCCGGGGAAATCGTCGCAGGCGCGCGTATGGCCGGCGCTGATTGCCTTGTCATTCCCGCTCCGCCCTTTGGTGCGTCGGGAACCGATAGCCAGGGATGGCGCGCACTTGGGCGCGAGTTGGGCGGCCTGGCAGCGCGGCTGATCGATACGGGCTTGGCGCTTTGCTATCACAATCATCACTGGGAACTGCAACCCTTGGCTGATGGCAGCCGCCCTCTGGATCTGTTGTTGGCCGAAGGTGCTGAAGGCGGCCTGCGCTGGCAAGCGGATGTTGCGTGGCTGGTTCGTGGCGGTGGCGATCCGCTAACTTGGCTCGATCGCTATTCCGAACGGCTAGACAGTGTCCACGTGAAGGACATCGCCCCAGAGGGAGAGGCGGAAGACGAAGATGGCTGGGCCGATGTCGGGCATGGGACATTAGACTGGCCAGGTCTTTGGTCGACCTGCATTGCGAGCGGCGCAGTCTTGATGGTCGCCGAACATGATCGGCCGTCTGATCCAGGCCGGTTCGCCCGGCGCAGTTATGTCAACATGGCCCAGTTGGCGGAAAAATCGGCCGATTAGTCATCCGCCGTATCACCCTTGTCGCCGCGATAGGCGGCCAGGACCTCCGCAGCCGCCCTGCCCGGCGTCAACTGACCCAAACCGACTTTGCGTTGGAGATCATGCAGCCTGTCCTTAGCCGGGCCATGAGCATGAAGATCGTCAATCAGGGCAAGCTCGATTTCCCGTTTCAAGATTGCCACGGCCTGGCGGGCGCGCCTGCTCTCCAGGTTTCCCGAGACCTTCTTGGCCGCATGCCGATCAGAAATACAGCGCCAAAGCTCATCCAGCCCGCGCCCTTCGACGGCTGAGACCTGCATGACCGGCGCCGTCCAATCTTCCTCGGTCGGGCGAAGCAAGGTTAGCGCATGGCGGTATTCCGCCGCGGCATGATTGGCCGCCTTGCTCAAATCGCCGTCAGATTTGGTGATAACGATCAGATCGGCCAGTTCCAGAACGCCGCGTTTGATGCCCTGAAGTTCGTCACCGGCTCCCGGAGCCAGCAACAAGACAAACAGATCAACGAGGTCGGCCACCGCTGCCTCGGATTGACCGATGCCGACCGTTTCGATCAAGACGACATCGTAACCCGCCGCCTCGCACAACAGCATGGCATCGCGGGTGCGCCGGGCGACGCCACCCAGAGTCATTCCCGCCGGCGAAGGTCGGATGAAGGCGTCTTCGGATGCCGAAAGCTCCTCCATGCGGGTTTTGTCGCCCAGGATGGACCCACCGGTCCGCACGGAACTGGGATCGACGGCCAGCACGGCCACCCTGTGCCCGCGACCGATCAGCTTCAGGCCCAGCGACTCGATGAGCGTCGATTTTCCGGCGCCGGGCACGCCCGACAGGCCAACCCGGATCGCCTGCCCCGTATCCGGCAAAAGCTCACAAATCAGGCTTTCGGCCAGCTCCCGATCGCTTGTTCGCGTGCTTTCGGCCAGCGTAATCGCCTTGGCCAATGCCCGCCGATCCCCGGCACGCACAGAGGCCGCCAACGTCATGTCGTTTGTCACTCCCTCGACCGGCCCGCATGGATTCGTGAGCCGTCAGCCTACGATCTTTCTGAAATAGACGCGATTGAAGCCGTCTTCGTGGCGGCGCCCGGTTTCGACATAGCCCAAGGCGGGATAGAGCCCAAGATTCTCGATCATCTTTTCGTTCGTGTAGAGCTCGACCGCGCCGCAGCCGAGCGTCCTGGCGGACTGCTCGCAATGCTCGATCAGCAGTTTTCCCAGGCCACGGCCCTGATATCCCGGAGCGACGGCGACATTCTCAAGATGCAGGTGATCGCCTCTTGGGTAGAAAACTGAAAAGCCGCAAACCGATCCCGCGCGATCCAGGGCGACGTAAGCATGTCCATCCCGAACGGAAGATGCGAAGTCGGCAACCATCGGGGCTGGTTCCCGCCCGATGCGCGCCACAAATCGCTCGTACGCCGCCCGGGCGCACCGTGCGATGCTGTCGACGTGCTCGGCTCGAGCGGGTTGAACAGCGACATCGACGTCAGGTCTCGCCATAGGCCGCTACACCGTTTCGGTTTGCGGATGCGATTGGCGGGGCGGCTGGTTTGCGCCTTCGCCATTCCGGTCCGGTTGTTCCCCACGCTTGATGGCTTCCCGCTGCTTTTTCCAAAGACCGGCATAGATCCCGTCCTGGGCGAGCAGCTCTTGATGACGCCCGCGTTCAGCGATCACGCCGGCTTCGAGAACGATGATTTCGTCCGCATTGACGACCGTGGACAACCGGTGAGCAATAACAAGCGTCGTCCGACCCTCGGCTACCGCATCTAGATTTTGCTGAATCTCGCGTTCGGTGTTGGTGTCCAGGGCAGAGGTGGCTTCGTCGAACAGCAGGATTCGCGGCCGCTTCAGAATTGTTCGGGCGATCGCCACGCGTTGTTTTTCACCGCCCGACAGTTTCAGCCCCCGCTCGCCGACCATCGAGTCAAACCCGTCGGGCAAACCCAGGATGAAATCGTGGATGTTGGCCATCCGGGCCGCTTCCTCGACTTCTTCCACGGTTGCAGAGGGGCGGCCATAGGCAATGTTGTAGAAGATCGTGTCGTTGAACAGCACGGTATCTTGCGGAACGATTCCGATCGCCGACCGAAGGCTTTGTTGGGTCACGTCCCGAATGTCCTGTCCGTCGATCAGCACAGAACCCGAACCTGTGTCGTAGAAGCGGAACAACAGGCGGCTGATGGTCGACTTGCCGGCGCCCGTCGGCCCGACGATGGCTACGGTCTGGCCCGGCTCGACGGTAAAGGAAATGCCCTTGAGAATCGGGCGCCGCACGTCATACCCGAAGCCGATGTCGCGAAACTCGATGCGTCCGGCCGTCAGGTCCAGCGGTTTGGCGTCCGGGATGTCCGGGACTTCGGCCTCGACGTCGAGCAAGCGGAACATGGCGTCCATATCGACGACCGATTGCTTGATCTCGCGATAGACAAAGCCGAAGAAATTCAGCGGCCGATACAGCTGCATCAGATAGGTGTTCACTAGCACCACGTCGCCGACCGTCATCGTGCCGTCCAACACACCGCGCCCGGCCATGGTCATGATCACAACCTGGCCGACTGCTATGATCAGGCCCTGGCCGATGTTGAGCAGCGACAGCGAGGCCTGGCTGCGAACGGCGGCCCGTTCGTAGTTGCGCAACGCTTCGTCAAACCTGAGCGCCTCGTGCTCCTCATTGCCGAAATATTTGACCGTCTCGAAGTTGAGCAAGCTATCGACGGCCTTTGACGAGGCGGACTCGTCGTTCTTGTTCATCTCGCGCCGAAATTTGAGGCGCCAGTTGGTGACGATGACGGTAAAGGCGATGTAGATGCCGACGGTACTAAGCGTGGCAAACGCGAACCAGAAGTTGAACAGGCCCCAGAGAATGGCGGCGACCATAACCATCTCAAGCAGGGTCGGCAGGATATTGAACAGCATGAAGCTGAGCAGCCGTTCGATACCCTTGGTGCCGCGCTCGATTACCCGTGACAAACCGCCCGTGCGACGCTCAAGATGAAAACGCAAGGCTAGGCCGTGAAGGTGGCGGAAGATCCGCAAACCCACCGTGCGGATTGCCCGCTGGGCAACCTTGGCGAACACAGCGTCCCGTAGCTGGCCGAAGACTTCCGTCGCCACTGTCGCGGCGCCATAGGCCAGCACCATGCCAAAGGCGAGCGTCGGCAGGAGATCGCCGGTGGTGGCGAAGCCGTCGATATAGTTTTTGTAGAAGATCGGCGCGTAGACGGCGGTCACTTTGGCCATCGCCAGACAGATCATCGCGATAATGACCCGGCCGCGAATATCCCACTGCCCTTCGGGCCACAGATACGGCGCCAGCGACCTCAGCGTACCGAGATCGCCTTTCGGCCTATTGTCTGCGGATGCGGAAAAGGACGCGTCGCTCATCGCCCCAAGATGGGACTAGTTCGCAGAAAAGCCCAGGGTTGTCTTGCAGCCCATCCGATGCGGGGAGTGCCTAAGGCGAAAGCGCCACAAATTCGGGGTTTGCGGAAATCTCGTCCCCCAGGGCCACGATCAGCTGCACGAGATTGTCTTGAACGACCGCTTCCAAAAGCCGTCTCATGCGCTCCTGACCGACAAACACATCGGACACACCCATCTCCGCAAGCGAATAGAAGGTGTCTGACCAAACAGGGGTACCCGTTGCGGTGTCCGTTATGCTGTAGGAAACCGCAAGTTGCTGCACGTTTTCCCAGACGCCGCTCAATTCCTGGTGTTCAATATTCGCCCGTAACGTCAGCCGACCATCGTCATCACCTGAGACAGCGTCAAAAATCCTGGCGTTTCGCAAGCTTGCGACCAGGGCCTGATGAAGCTCATCATTGCCAAGTTTCGGCTTGTCTAGCGGGTTGGTTTTTTGCCCGCCCGTCACGCCGTCAACCAGGAGCGTGTGATGGACGGTTTGGACCAAACTGGACTGCGGCCCAACGACCATCAACTCGGCGTCGGGAGCCTGCGCACAACCCCACAGGAACAGTGTGGCACCGGCAATGAACAGACGACAGATTCGAGAGATTGAATTGCTCAAGACAGATCTCGATGATTTGTCACACGCGATGGATAGATGGCGTGAACCTACAAAACCCAGCTTTCGTGTCGGTAAATCGTTGCTCATTTGCGGGAAGATCAGAAATGCGCGTCTACCAGGCAGCCCCCGGATCCCGAACGATCGGAACAGGGTTGCCCCTGAAAGAGCTGGTCCTGGCGTTATTCATATTGCTAGCGCCAGGATCGACCATGGCCCTGCCAGCCGAAGATCATTGGACCACCGAAACCGACCCGGCAACCGCCGCACGCGTTGAGGAAGCCATACGCCTGATCGAAGGGGAAGAGTATGCCAAAGCCGTCCCCCTACTCGAGCAATTGATTTTCGAGCTGCCGGCCAGTGCGGATGTCTACAACCTGCTGGGTTTCGCCTACCGTAAGACCGGCGATCTTGAAAATAGTGCGCCTGCGTACGAGCGAGCGCTTTATCTGAAACCAGATCATCTCGGGGCGCTGGAATACCAGGCCGAGTTGTTCCTTCTGCTTGGCAATGTCGAAGGGGCGGAGAACAACCTGTCACTGATTGAGGAACATTGCGCCTTCCCATGCGAAGAAAGGGACGCGTTGGCCGAAGCCATCGCGACCTGGAAATCAGAAAACGGACAGTAAGCGACGCGCAATGGCCGATTACGATTCCTACGTCATCTGCACATCACCGCGCAGCGGCAGCACCTTGTTGTGCAACCTGCTGGCCCAAACCGACGTTGCGGGAAAACCCGACTCTCACTTTCATCGACCGTCGATCGACGCGTGGCTGGAGACATTCAACCTGACATTCGACGCGGGAAAGCCGGAACGCGCGGTCCTGGGCGAAATTTTTCAGCAGGCGATAGAAAGTGGAACCGCCGGAACCGGTCTGTTTGGCCTGCGGCTGCAACGTCACAGCTTCGACTTCTTCTCAGAAAAACTTGCCGTTCTTCATCCAGGCCTTGCAAGCGACGTCGATCGTTTTCAAGCCGCGTTCGGCCGAACATTGTTCATCTACCTGAAACGCGAAGACAAAGTCGAACAGGCGATTTCTCACGTGAAGGCCGAACAGACCGGTCTGTGGCATGTGGCACCTGATGGGACGGAAATCGAGCGCAACGCGCCGCCGAAAGAACCGGTCTATGACCCGGATGCCATTCGGGCGCGATATGACGAAGCAGTCACTCTCGATCGCCAATGGGAAGACTGGTTCGCGATGCAAGGCGTCGAGCCGATACGCGTCTCCTACCAGGACCTTTCCGACGATCCAAAATCAACTCTTCGCCGCATTATGGAAAAACTTGGGTTAGATGGTGAGGTGGCGACCGATCTCGAACCAGGCGTCGCAAAACTTGCAGACCGAACGAGCGACGACTGGGCCCGGCGCTTTCGCGCAGACCTAGGCGCCACTTGAAGATCTCTTGCTAAGGAATTCCATCGCCCGGACAACCCAGCCCAGGGGTCACTGCTGGGCCGCGGCGTACTGCTCCTCGGTCACGAGCTCCAGCCAATCGATGTGCTTGCCGTCCAGCGCTTCGTGAATCGCAATGTGACACATAGCCGTTTCCGCCGCCGCGCCGTGCCAGTGCTTTTCCCCCGGCGGGATCCACACGGTGTCACCCGGCAATATGACGTGTGAGGGCCCACCCCACGTCTGAACCAATCCCCGGCCAGAAACGACGTGCAGGGTCTGGCCAAGCGGATGAGTGTGCCAGGCCGTTCGACCGCCCGGCTCAAATGTAACGGTAACGGCCCGAACGCGGGCCGGGTCCGGTGCCTCATTGATGGGATCCTGGCGTACCGTGCCCGAGAAATACTCTGCTGGACCGGCCTTCGATGGCCGCGATCCGTTCGTCATGATATCCATAAAAATCCCCTGTCAGGCGGCTTTCCGACCGCTACGAATGAAGGCAACAGTTTCCGCGGCAGCCGGCGAAGTATTTGTGTCGCGCCCGCAGACGGCTTTCACCCCGGCATCGAGCAAGAAATGATTGTCCTGTGGCGGAACCTCACCCCATAGACAACCATAATATCGCCTGCACCGGCAGCCTCCAGCGCTCCGATCAAAGCTGACACCGGCGCGTTCTGGTCGGCGGCCGGTGTGTTGGTTCGATGTTGCCGTCGCAGATAGAACGGCAAAACTTACCGAAAATTACACCGTTTCATTGGGCAATCGGGTATTTTGCAGATGGATTTGCCTGGGACGGTGGCATTCCCGTAAAAAATAGTTCTCGAAGGAAATCAACATAAGCTTGTCCAAACATGGGCAACGGCAACATAACGAACGACCATGCAACGCGTCTTGAATACCCACATCTTTGGCGGTGGATCGACCAGATCGGTTCCAACAAGCGCGGATCGTGTGACCAGCGGGCGGTTTAGCGGGCGATGAAGTGGTACTATCGACGGGGCTCCCAAGAAGTGGGCCCATTGGAAACGGTCGATCTCAAAAAGCTGGTCAACCGAGGCGAGCTGGGGCCGAGCGATCTTGTCTGGCATACCGAGGCTCACGGCTGGATGCGCGTGGCCGAGGCAAGGAAGCTGTTGATCGGCTCGCGCGCGGGAAACGCGGACACACCCGTTGCAACCGCCGAGAAACAAGCAACCGCTAGTCCGGAACCAAGCGATCCCGCCCCGGCCCAGCCGACCCCGATCGAAAGCCGGCGCCCAGCAGTGCCGCCACTTCGCAGAACACCAGCGCCGGCCGAACAGGAAGCCGCCGATCAGCCCGAACAAAAGGCAGAAGTCGCCGAACTGGCCGCCCACCGTGGCGACCCGCCCCCATCGAACGCCGATGACCGCCCGGTCGGCCCTGTTGAAGGCGAAGACGCGGACGTGACGGCGGGCATCGTCGACCGGCTACGCCGCCGGATGGAAGAAATCACCGGCGAAAAAATGGCCGCGAAAGCGACGCCGGCAGAAGGCACGGTCGAGCAGCAAACCGAACAGGAAGGCCCGCCCGAAAACGACGTGCCCCAGACGACATCGCCACTACGCGATACCGTCGACAAAGAATCGCCCGGCGAACCTGAAACCCAGGCAAAGGCTGAAACCGAAGCCAAGTCCGACGCGCAAGCCAACAACGAAGAGGTGCAGGGCGAAACTGCAGAACAGACAGCGCCGGCTCAGCCTGATGACACGGTTCCGCCCGTCGTCAAACCGCCGCTGCCAACCAAGAAGGCTGACGCGAGCTCCAATCCGCCTGTCGCGAGAGCGCCGGAACCGGTTGCGGAGGCTGAGAAACCGGAGCCCGCTGCCCCTCAGGCCGCGAACACGCTGGCAGAACCGCAAGGCAAAAAGGACGACCCGCCAGCAACGGCCAAACAGCCGAGCCCGACAGAGGAAACAGATCAGTCCGCGCCGACAAAACAGGTCGCGAAACCGGTCAAAACCAATCGGTTGCCACCCCGCGATCTGGTGGCCGACTTTCGCCCGCCCGAAAGTGCGTTCGATGGCGAAAAGAAGCCTGCTCGGTCCGGTCCAGACCGGCTGCGTCCGGCCAAGCGGCTAAGCACCGGGAAGTTCCGTTTGCGCCGGAACAAGGGTCAAAAAGATCAGTCAGAACCGAAACAATCGGCGACCTCGCCGCGATCCCTGATTTCCAAGCGAAGCCAACGGACAGCCGAGGACAATGGATCAGAGGAACAATCCTCCAAGACGCCTGAGGCAGCCCAGTCATCGGAGACAACAAGGTCGGCGCAAACCGCATCACCGCGTTCCGCGCCGAGCGCAATACCCGCGCAAGCGTCCAGACATGACAGCGGTGGCGCGAGTGCTGGCAACACAACCGAGACCGCCGGGTCGGCGACGTCAGCGCGAGCATCTGTCGGCGCGGCGGATCAGTCCAGTCCGGCCGGTTCGCCGGCGAGTCTGTCCCCTCAACCGCTGGACAATGCCGGCTCGCAAGACCCCGTTCACCAATCAGCGGATGGAACCGGTCAAAGCAACACGAGATCAGCCTCTCAGAGGCGTCGTAAACGAAACGAAGCAACCGCAACACCCGACAAGCGGGCACCGCACGACCTGGCCAAGGCAGCCGCCGAAGCGCTACGCCGCGAACGTTCGAAGGCCAAAGGCCAAAGTGCCAACGGCGCCGACAGGGAAACGGTCGACGAAAAAGCCGAAGAACCACCAGTAAGCCAGCCCATTCCCATTCAACCGGCGGGAAGCGCGCGGGTACGGGCGAGCGCGACGGTCGACAAGCTGGTTCAGCCGGGCGTCGCCGGACAAACTAACCAGGGACGGGCTAACCAGGGACGGGCCAACCAAGAACGGGCAAGCCACGAACAGAGCAGCGCCCATTCATCATCCACCAGCACCGAATCCGTTCCAAACAACCCGCCACCGGGATTGAGACGCCATGGCGGTGCGGCTGAATCCTCCGCTGTACGCTCCTTACCGGGCAGACAAACAACCGGTCGCAAGACGGGCGCAAAGAAGTCCAGGCGCCGTGAAGGCACAAACGTCGTTCCACCGGTTCGCCAAGCACTGTCGGCGCGCAACGAGTCGGCCCGCACGCGGCATCTACAAGGCCGGTATTCGCTGAGCCGGAGCTATTGGGTCAATCTTGTCCTTGTTACGGTATTGCTTGCCGGCGCGGGTGCCGCGGGTCTCTGGTACCTGGCCAGCAACGCGCGGATCTATCCGCTGGTGGGTCTCGCCGCTGTGCTCGCGGTGCTCATTCTCTTGATCGCCCCTTCGCAGATCAGGGGTGTCTGGCGGTCTGCCAACGAACATGCGCGACGAAAGAATGGCAGCATCATCGCCCGTGTTGCGCAAGCCTCGCTGCTGCTTTTCGTCGGCTTCTACTTGGCTGCAATTGCCGGCCTGGTGATTCCGGCCGCCGCCGCGGCGTTCATATTACTGCAGAGCGAAGAAGACCGGGCATTCAGGGTCAAGGTCAACCGCAGCGGGACGATCATCCAAGTAGACGGACAAATTGATCCCGGCCTTACCGATCATATCGACGACACCATCCGGCGCAGTCCACGCGCGCACACTTTGGTATTGAATAGCGAGGGTGGCTATCTGTTCGAGGCGCGCAAGCTGCGCGATCTCATCGAAGCCTCGCCGATCCGGGCAACGTATACCCGTACCGGGTGCCGAGGGGCGTGTATCTTGCCGTTCATGGCGTCCGAAGAACGCGTTGCGGAAGTTGGCTCAGCCCTGCAATTCGGCGGACCAACTGGGGCATCAGGCCCGTTGGCGCTCGTTGACGAGCGCCTGGGCGTCGAGGCAGATCGGCGGTATCTGGCGGAACGCGGCGTCGATCCGGAGGAGTTCGATCTAACGGGTTTTGCCGGGGTCAATTCGTCCGACCGCCATCAGGCGTTGTTGGATGCGGATATTCTGACCGCCGTGTCGGTCGGCAATGATGTATTCCGCAAGGACACCGTGCAGGATGTGTCCAAAGCTCAAGTCGAACGGGCCCTGTTGACCGTGCCGTTTTTTGACACGCTGAACAATGTTGAGCCGGACCTGTTCGCGGCATTCCGGGACGGTGTCGCGGCCGCGAGCGTCGAGTCCGTCGAAACGGACGGGCTGGGCGACCGGACATTCGATTCCGCAAGCCCGCTGATCGAACATGTCAAGGTGGCCTACCTGCAAATCGCGCCGGACCGGCCCACGGATGATTTGATGGCCGTATTGACCGCTCTGGGCGAAGAGTTGCGGCCGATCAACCCGGGCGCCTGCGTGGCAATCGTATCGCCAACGGATGAATCCCTTGGACAATCGGTCGCGTCGTTCTTGGAAGTCGACCGGCGAGCGGCGTACTTCCAGGCATTCGATCAAGTCGTCGTCATGGCCCAGCGCGACCCTCAGCCCGCACCAGACGCAGTCGCCGCGACGCTGATTGCCCAGCCGGTTATCGAAACGGTTGCCGATGGGAACGGCGCTGTCGAAACCTATCTGGCCGACGGCACGTCGGGATCGCTGAGCATGGACGAGCGCTGCGCGGCAACTTTGGACTATTTCAAAGCACTAAGAGCCGGATCGTTGGCTGACAGAGCAACGGCATTCCGCCAGTTCGTCATACGTTAACGCGCCCGGCCACCACGCCAAGCCGGGATCACCACGCCAAGCTTCGTGCCGCATAGGTCGGCTCGACGCCATAGCGATCGATCAGGCCGGCAATGCCCACGGGCGAATCCGCGGCCAAGTCCTTGGCGTGAATACCACTCGTGACAAGCAGTGAATCAAGGCCAGCCCGCACGGCACCGGCAATGTCGGTGTGGAAGGCATCGCCGACGCAAAGCACCCGCTCTTTCGCTGAACAGCCCAGTTCCGCCAACGCAAGGTCGTAGATGGGCGTATGCGGCTTACCGTGGTACGCGACCGTGCCGCCATTTTCAGCGTAGGCGGCGGCCAGGGCGCCGGCGCATATGGCCTGACGGTCGCCAATCACGACCACCAAATCCGGATTAACACACAACATCGGCAGATCCAGGGCGCGTGCCCGATCAAGGACGGGCCAGTGCTGCTCGAGCGTTTCAGATGGATCGTCTATTCCAGTGTTGAGAATGAAGCTGGCTGCCTCCGGCGCTGCGACCATGTCGAGATCCAAGCCGTCATGCACATCGCAGTCTCGAACGGGGCCGTGATGAAAACAACGACGCCCCAACCCGCGATGATAGGCGTCCGGCCGGTCGCGCAAGGCGCGATGGGCTGCCTCGCCCGAGCTGACAAGCGTGGTGTAGCAATGGCGGGGTACGCCAAGTCCTTCAAGCCGCACGACATTGCTTGTCGACCTGCGCGGTGCGTTTGTCAGAAGGCAGACCTGCTTGCCGGCATCCTGCAGCCTGGACAGGCAATCCACCACACCCGGAAATGGCGCAACACCATTGTGCACCACCCCCCAAAGATCGACGATGAAGTAACCATATTGGCCGGCGATGTCGGACAGGCCGCCAATCTGTTCGGGCAGCGGGGTGTCGTTACTGGCGTCAAGCGGTGTATGCGTGCTCATGGGCGCGGTTGTCCCATGGGCGGTGTGCTATCTCAAGCCGGGGTGCCAAAAAGGTGCCCTTGCCCGAAATCGACCTTGTGGTCGAGGACTCTCAACAATGTTTCCTCGGTTTCGATATGGCTGATGATGAGGTCCATTGCCGCCGAATCGAGCTGAGCGCGAAGGTCGTTGAAATCGACAGTGCCGAGCTCGCTGTCAGCCTGCGTCAGGAAGGCGTCAGCCGGAATTTTCGCATACCGCACGTAATGTTCGGACAGCCGCCGCGGGTCCAGCGACGCCAAATCCTCGACCCCGTCGACCGAGTAGCGAAAGCCGCGTTGCGCCAAATATTCCAAGGGGCGGCGCAGTGAGCCTGCAACCAGGTCGAAATCGTTGACGGAAAACTCGAAAATGACTCGCCCAGCCAATTCGGCGTTGGAGGAAAGGAAGTCCACGAATCGGGTGACGAACGCCCGATCCTGAAGCGTATGGGTGGAAAGATTGACGAAGAGGGATTCGCGCCGCCGGCGCCGAAGCGCCTCGCGCGCAATCTGTGCCGAACGGAACAGTTGGTAGTTGTCGATCGAGGTGATCAGCCCCTCGCGTTCGGCCAGCTCAACGTAGCGCCCGGCGTCCAATGCCTCCCCGTCCGGCAAACGCAGACGGGTAAACAGCTCGCGGAAGCAGACCTTTCGTTGCGGCAAGCTGACGATCGGCTGTGTCACCACATGTATTTGGTCCTCGCGCACGGCTTCTCGCAGCAGTGCCACGACTTCACCATCGCCCATGCGCGCGCCGGGTTCTTCGTCGAGTGTGTGAGCCACTAGCGGCGTACGGCGAGCGCCAAGGGGCACCAGACTGGCCGGCGCCGCAGCGGACGGCTCAGGCAGCGGAACCGCACGCAAGACCTTGCCTGCCAAATCACCGGCCGTCGTCACCTCCTCGCGAAGGTTCAGAACATGCGGGTTCAACGCCTGCACCCGGGGCAGAGCCTCGGCTTCGATTTCCTCATGCTCAGCGAGCGTGGAAAGCCGCGCCCGGAACTGGGCAATCTGACTGGCCAGGTCGGCAACGTCCCGCTCGCGAATGCGACCCGCCTGTGCCAGGGCTGTCAACTGCAAGCGGACATCATCATCCGACCAACGTCTGGCAACCCCTTCGTGCAGCGTGACGCCTGTAAGAAACACCAACGCGGCAATGCCATAGCAAGCTTCGACGGACAGTGGCAGCGTGGCATGGGGCAACGACAGCGCGACGCCGAAAGCCAGCGCACTGTAGGAAGCCAACAGGAAGAGATGGCGGAAAATCGACATGGCAAAACCGGTGCAGGGAGCGATGCCCTGTGTTTTCGCCCTGCTATGGTTGTCGGATGGTTAAGTCCATGCCGACATTGAAAACTGATATGATCCGAACGTGATGACATACGAAGAATTTAACGCGTTCTGCGGCGCATTACCGGCGACCAGCCACGTGATTCAGTGGGGCGGTTCGCATGTCTGGAAGGTGGGCGGCAAGGTTTTCGCCATCGGAGGCTGGGACGATGACGACGAGCCGCGGTTCACGTTCAAGGTAACGGACATAGGCTTTGAGGTCTTGAAGGACCAGGACGGTTTGCGACCCGCCCCCTATCTTGCCTCTCGAGGCATGACTTGGATTCAGCACTACCGTCAACCGGGCCTGACGGATGAAGAGCTAAGAGAATACTTGCGCGCGTCTCATCAGCTGGTCTCGCTGGGCCTGACCAAGAAAAAGCAAAGGGAGCTGGGATTGAACCAAGAAAACGGAGAGCGTTAAGCGTCGACGAACCTCATTAGGCAATATCGGCCCCAACGACTTCGGCCAAACTACGGACCCCGTCCGCGCGCAATCGGTTGGCCAGATCGCGTTTGATCGTGCCAATCAGCCCAGGCCCGTCGAATACGAGCGCCGAGTAGAGTTGCAAGATGCTGGCGCCGGCACGGATGCGTCGATACGCGTCCTCGCCCGTCTCGATGCCGCCAACGCCCGTAAGCGGCAACCGCCCCTTGGTTATCCCGGCGACGCGCCGCAATGCTTCCAAGGCAAGCGGCTTCAGCGGGGCTCCGCTAAGGCCACCCTTCTGCTGGGCAAATCCGTCGCCGATGCCAAGGGGCCTTTTGGTTGTCGTGTTTGACAAGCAAAGCCCATCCAATGGCCGTTCGACAGCGAAGGCGGCGATTGCCTCCAGCATCTCGCCCGGCAAGTCGGATGTCAGTTTGACCACCAGCTTCGGCCTGGCCCCCTCTGGCAGCGCGCCTTTTACCGCATCGATGATCTCAGCCAGTTTCGAGATTGCCTGGAGATCACGCAGTCCTTCTGTGTTGGGTGATGAGACGTTGATGACCAGTATGTCCGCCATTGACCCCAGCTCGCGCGCCAACCGGGCATAGTCCTTCCACGGCTCGGCGCTGTCTGCATTGGGGCCCAGATTGACAGCCACGACCGGCCCCCCTGCCCCGAACCCATTTCGATGGGACTGCAGGCGTGGTGCGACTTTCTCCAGACCCTGGCTATTGAGCCCGCAACGGTTGATGATCGCCCGCGCCTTCCGGTCGCGGAAAATCCTTGGGCGGGGATTACCGCGCTGTGGTCGCGGCGTAACGCCCCCGACCTCGATAAGTCCGAAACCCATTTCCGAGAGCGCGGACAAACACGTCGCATCCTTGTCGAAACCGGCGGCAAGTCCGATCGGATTTCGCAGGCGCCGGCCCCAAAGATCTATCCCCAGGATCGGATCATCCGGTCGCCGGTCTGCAAAGATCCCCGTGCGGATCGTCGCCAAGGCCAGGGCATGCGCCGTTTCCGCCGGGAGGGCAAAGAGAGGCCCCCTTAGGACCGAGTAATAGCCGTGGGTCATCCTGGCGCCCCGGCTTCCGGGATATCGTCGGGAAAAACATGGGTCCCATCTGACCCAAGTGGCAGTGGGCGAACAGACAGCACCTGGGCCACAGCCAATGGTGCATACAAATGGGGAAACAAATCGTCGCGCGAGGCCGACCTCTCCCACCTCAACGCATCACCTAACCGAGATGCATCGACGGCGATGAGCAATAAATCTGGTTCACCGGCTCTGTGGCGTCGGGCCGATTCCCTAAGCTGACCGCCCGTCGAAAAGTGGAGAAACCCGTCTGCCCTGTCATCGGACGATCCGGTGTATCGGCCTTGTCTCTCGGCGACGGCCCAATCGGATTTTCGCACAAGGGTATAGATGACTATTGGAGCGCCTGGCCCAGTCACGCGATCGACCTATTGATTGCCTGTTTCGGAAGAACCGGCAGCCTGCCGATGGCCGCTGCATTCCGCAAGACCCGCCATTGCAAATTGCATCGGGACCACGCGTTATCATTAAACCGTCTATCGCAAATCTGGCGCCGCACATATGGACGACACACCATATATTGCGTTCTGGGCTGAGAAATTGCGATGCGCGAGGATGGACTCCCGTTTGCGTTGGGCTGACCATGATCGCTCGACACAGACCGACAATCGCTTCCGCGCGCCCAGCCTTGCGTTCGCGCCTTCCGTTGGGTTCTGCTACGGCTGCGGCTGACGATGCAGGCCAATCCGGCACGGCTGCCGCAGGAAACCCGGGCGCCCACGCCGATCGTGTAGCGGCGCCCTTCAAACCGACCGCCGCGATGCTGGCCAGCGGTGCTGCCGCCGGGGACGTTTCGGTGGAAGTTGCCTGGCGCGTGTACCGGGCCATGCTCGATGCGACGGATCCAAAATCTCGGGCAGAATCATCTAAGCCGTGACGGACTCATCTGACTGTCCGGAGCCAGACAGCCGCCATCCGTTGAATCAAGCCCTCGAAAATCGTTTCAACGCATAAGAACAATTTCTTATTTATACAATCATAGGTTGCCATTGGCATGAAAATGCAATATTTCTACTTTTGGTTGAGAATTCTGAGATGAGGTTCGATCACCTGGGGATTAGTTGATTTCTCATGCGAAAATTATCCTAATACTTTCCCATAGGTGCTTATTGTTGGGTTCTGGATCAATGTTGACACAAGATGCCACAGCCGTTAAGCGACGATATTTGAAACTATATATGATAAAATTCCTATGCTCGAGCATTCGGAAGTTTGGCGCGCCATTGACCGCCTAGCGCAGCAAAATGGCCTCACGGCATCCGGTCTCGCACGGCGGGCTGGGTTGGATGCGACGACTTTCAACCCGTCCAAGCGCAAAACGCCGACGGGGCGGGAACGTTGGCCCTCAACCGAAAGCTTGTCGAAAATCCTGAACGCCACTGGATTTTCATTGGCTGAATTCGTCGCTCTGATAGGTCAGAAAAGCGGCGGGTTGGCGATGCAGCGTATGCCGGTCATTGGATCTGCCGACGCCAGTAAAGACGGGTATTTCGACGCACAGGGATATCCAACCGGCGAAAATTGGGACGAAGTGCTGTTCCCCGACGTTGGAGACCCCCACGCCTTTGCGATGAAAGTGTCGGATGATTCCCTCATTCCGGTGTGCCGCCAGGGCGACTTGATCATCGTCTCGCCAACGACTGAATTGCGCCGGGGAGATCGAGCGATCGTCAAAACCCGTAAAAACCGCATCCTGGCCGGGGAAGTTTCGCTCAAATCGATGAATCGGCTCGAACTGATGACGTTTGCACCAGAGCGATCGGAAGTGAAGTTGCTGGACAGCGACGTCGATTGGAGCGCGAGAATACTTTGGGCTCAACAATGACGTTAGGGCCATTTACGGCAAACTGAGCCCAGCCTAAGTTGACCCTTGGATCAACGAGGGTCGGAATTAATGGCAACGCAAGGCAAGGCGGGGCGATCGCTCACATATTTCAACGGTGAATGGCTAGAAGGCAATCCGGGCATTTTCGGCCCGATGACTCATGCTGTCTGGCTGGGTTCGCTGGTTTTCGACGGGGCCAGGGCATTCGACGGCATGGCGCCCGATCTTGATCTGCATTGCCAAAGAACCATTCGGTCCGCAGCCGCGCTGGGTTTGGCCGAAACGGTGAACGCCGAAGAAATCCTGGCCCTCGCCAAGCAGGGCATCGGCAAGTTCCCACCCGGCACCGCGCTGTATATCCGCCCGATGTTCTGGGCCACCTCGGGGTTTGTCGCCCCCGATCCGGCGACGACGGAGTTTGCCATATCCGTCTATGAAAGCCCGATGCCCGATGTTTCGGGCGTCGCGTGCTCGATTTCGACCCACCGGCGTCCGACACCGGAAACGGCCCCGACGCAGGCAAAGGCGGCCTGTTTGTATGCACAATCCGGGCTGGCCCTAGCCGATGCAACACGCAGGGGCTTTGACAACGCCGTCGTGTTGGACATGATGGGTAATGTTGCGGAATTGGCGACCGCCAACCTCTTTTTGGCCAAGGACGGCGTGGTCTCAACGCCGATCCCCAACGGCACCTTTCTCGACGGCATTACCCGCCAGCGGGCGATCTCGCTTTTGCGGGCCGACGGTGTCGACGTCTTGGAGCGCACGGTGACCGTCACCGATATTTTGGAGGCGGACGAAGTGTTCTCGACCGGCAACTACTGGAAAGTGGCACCCATTACGCGGGTTGACGACAGCCACTATCAACCCGGCCGCTTTTACAAACGCGCCAGAGAGCTTTATTGGGACTATGCCCAATCCCAGCCAGCCTGATCGGCATCGCGCGCGCGATCAGCAAAGGCTGATCCGGACGATTGAACATCACGGCATCCGGGTGGTGTTCGATGTTGGCGCCAATGTCGGCCAGTTTGCCGGCAAGCTTCGGCGTCTGGGCTTTGGCGGAAAGATCGTCTCGTTCGAGCCGCTGGCGGAAACACACGAGATCCTGGCCCGCGCATCCCAAAGCGATCCTTCATGGATTGTCGCACCAGCCATGGCGCTTGGTGGCACCGACGGCAGCGTCACCATCAACCGGTCCGCCGAAAGCGACATGAGCTCCACCCTCGACTTCAACCTCGAGATGGCGGAGCTGCTGGATTCCTCACACTTCGTCGCCCAGGAGAGCGTGCGGCAGCATCGACTTGACGGGCTGTTCGCCGATTATGCAGAGCCCGACGAGAAGGCGATGCTCAAGATCGACACTCAGGGCAGCGAACTGGCCGTGCTTGAAGGCGCCGCCGGCGCCCTGAACCGGATCGCCCTTATCCAGATAGAGCTTTCCGTTTTCGAGATCTATGAGGGCGAGACAGGTTATCGCGACATGATCGACCATCTAGCCGATCTGGGTTTCGAGCCGGTGCTGTTCATCCCAGGCTATTTCAACGACCGCACTGCGCGCATGCTCCAGATGGATGGCGTCTTCGCACGGCGAGATGGCACCGATTGACCGCCGCGCGGCGGTCGTCCTGGTCGACGGCGCCGGTACCGTTCTTGGACAGCTGGCCCCGGTTCTCGTTGAAACGCCCTGGTGGCAGGAAACAGAGCCGGTCGTGCGCGCTGTTCGCGAGCACCACGGCATCGACATAACCGTCCTGCGCCTGCTGGAGACAGAGTTCGACCGGCCCCATGGCGGCTTGGTGACCTATTCGGCCGAAGCGGACCCGGCGGCCTTGCCTTCACGCGGACTAACGCCATGGGTCGGCGACCTGTCAGACCAACCAAACAGATTGTCCTACGCAAAGCCATCAGGACCCGCAGCCGAGATCGCATGGGCCACTGAGAAACTGCAGCAGCTTGGGCTGGCACATGAAGTGGACGCCAAGCAAATGCGAAGCTGGAATCTCTCCAGCCTTTGGTGTCTCAGCGCTGAGGATCGTCGGTTTTGGCTAAAGACGGTTCCGCCATTCTTCGCCCACGAAGGTTCGGTACTAAGCCTCTTGCAGGAAGAGCCGGTCCCTCAGGTCATCGCGCAAGAGGGTGGCCGTTTATTGATGGCCGAAATCCCCGGCAAGGATCTCCACGGTGCAACTCTGGAACAGCGCCTGGCCATGGTGCCAATGCTGGTTGACCTCCAAGCCCGGCTCATATCAAGCGTCGATAGGGTCTTGGCGCTGGGCGTGCCGGATTGGCGCCCTTCCATGCTCACCGCCATGATCGAAGGCGCCCTTACCTTCGCCGAGACGGAACTCGATTTCGAGGATCGCCAAACCTTAGGCCGCTTTATCGCCGATCTCCCCAACCGTTTCGAATCGCTGGATGAATGCGGGATCCCATCAAGCCTGGTCCATGGCGATTTCCATCCTGGGAATGTCCGGGGTGATGGCAACCGTCTGACACTGATCGACTGGGGCGATTGCGGCATCGGGCACCCGTTGCTGGACCAGCCATCGATGCTGGCCGTCTCCACCGACACGGAGGCGGCAACACTAAAATCATGTTGGGTGGATCGTTGGCGCCAGCAAATTCCCGGCTGCGATGCCGAACGCGCCGCCGCAATCCTGGCACCGATCGCCGCCGCCAGGCAGGCGGCCATCTACCATGGGTTCCTCCGCCAGATAGAACCCTCAGAACAGGTCTATCACCGGCACGATCCGGCTGACTGGCTGCGCAAGACAGCCGCCATTGTGCGATCGGAGAACGCCTAGACGGTCAACTTTTCGGCCTCAGGGTCGGGAACAAGATCACGTCGCGGATCGAGGGCGAGTTGGTCAGCAGCATGACGAACCGGTCGACCCCCAGGCCAAACCCGCCCGTCGGCGGCAGGCCATGGGCCAGGGCGGTGACATAGTCCAAATCCATCATCTGCGCTTCGTCATCGCCCGCCTCGCGCAGGGCTGATTGGGCGGCAAACCGGTCGTGCTGGTCTTGCGGATCCGTCAGCTCAGAAAAGGCGTTGGCCAGCTCCCACGTGTTGCAGAAGGTCTCGAACCGCTCAGTCAAGCGCGGATCATCGCGGTGAACCTTGGCCAAAGGCGAGATGTCGCGCGGCATCTCCGTCACATGAGTGGGCTGGATCAGCGTCGGCTCGACCTTGGCTTCGAAGGCTGCCTCCACCGCTTGTCCCCACAGGGCATCGGTCGCCACCTCCGCGCCCAAGGCACGCGCCTGCTGCACCGCGCCGGCCGCCGTGTCGATCGCCAGAAAATCGACGCCCGTCACGTCCTCGATCAATCCGGTCATCGATTTGCGCGGATAGGGTCCGGCAAAGTCGATCTCGTTTTCGCCATAGGTGACGACCGTCGAACCGTTGACCGCCTGCGCCGTGCTGGCCATCAGTCCTTCAACCAGCTCCATCATATCCGTGAAATCTGCAAAGGCTTGATAGCCCTCGATCATCGAGAATTCGGGATTGTGGCGCGGCGAGATCCCCTCGTTCCGATAACAGCGGGCGATCTCAAACACCCGATCGGCAAGCCCACCGACGATCAGCCGCTTGAGATAAAGCTCCGGCGCGACCCGCATAAACAGGTCGATATCCAGCGTGTTGTGATGGGTGACGAACGGCTTGGCCGACGCACCGCCCAAAATGGGCTGCATGCTGGGCGTCTCGACCTCGATAAAACCCCGCTCGGCCATGAAGGCACGGATGGCCGCCAGAGCCCGGCTGCGCGCCCGAAAGGTCTGCCGACTTTCCTCGCTCATGATCAGGTCGAGATAGCGCTGGCGATAACGCGCTTCGACATCGGTCAGGCCGTGGAATTTTTCCGGCAGCGGCAGAAGCGTCTTGGACAGGACGGTGACCGCCTGCGAATTGATGGTCAGCTCGCCGCGTTTGGTCCGGCGCACCAGCCCCTCGACGCCGATCAGATCGCCGATATCCAGCTTCTTGAGCAGCTCCAGCACCGCTTCCGGCGCGGTTTGCTTGTGCGAAAAAATCTGGATCTTGCCGCTGCTGTCCTGCAGGTCGACGAACATCCCGTTGTTGCGCATGGCCCTTATGCGCCCGGCGACACGAACCACATCTTGGGTCTCGGTGTCGTCAGCCAGCTCGGTATAGCGCTCCTGCAATCCCGCGGCCGTGGCATCGACGGCAAAGGAATAGGGATAGGGGTCGACGCCGCTGGCGCGCAGCTCGGCCAGTTTTTCCAGGCGCGGGGCGCTTTGCGGGTTATCGAAGAGTGGGGCGGTGTCGGTCATGTCCATGGCTGGCCGTTGATCTCAAGCGGCCTAGGGGTTTAGGCGCTTGTCTGGGCTAAGGCAACGCCGCTTCGCCGCCTATAGTCCCCCGATGGATCCCGTTCGCGAATCGCCCCTGCCCGATTTGGACTCCGTTCTCGCCATTGCCGAGGGTCTGGCGGCCCTAACGCGCGAGGGCGAATTGACCCGCGTCTCGCACGCCGACGTGGCCAACTTCCTGACCGACCGGCCCGTTCTGCTGTGCCATGCGCGAGCGGTTGCGCGACGGTTCGAACTGCCGCGCCTGCTCGCCTTCGATCTGCTGGAACTGTTCGCCTTCACCCACCCGGGCCGGTTCGCCCTACCCACACCGGCTGGGCTTGCATCCTTTCTGGGCCATCCCGAACCCAAGTCCCCGGACGATGCGGTAGCCTGCCAGGCCCCGTTGGCACACGCTCTACTGACCGATCTGGCGGGAAAGTCCGACGAGGCGTCCGATGCGGCCGGGATCGCCTGGCAAATGGGACAATCCGGATGGGCTTGGGCGCCTGCCGTGCTGAACGCCCTTGGCGCGCCCAACGGCGTCAGCCAGGGGCGGGCGCGATCAGCCATGCGCGTGTGGACCGACTTACCCGAATGGCAACAGGAAGCGCCGCCGCCCCCGCCCAAACCGGTTCAAATCGACGAGGCCCAAAGCCGAGCACGCCTGGCCGATCTGCTGGGTACCCTATCTGAGGATCGACCCCAACAGGCCGACTATGCCGGCGCCGTTACGGCCGCCTTTGCCCCCCCGGAGGTATCCGAGTCGCCAATCTCTGTCCTGGCGGAAGCCGGAACAGGCGTCGGCAAGACATTGGGCTACCTAGCGCCCTCCACCCTCTGGGCCGAACAAGCAGGCGCCCCCGTCTGGGTCTCCACCTACACCAGAAACCTGCAGCATCAGATCGATGCGGAACTGGACCGGCTGTATCCCGGCGCGGCGGAGAAACAGGACAAGGTGGTGCTGCGCAAAGGGCGCGAGAACTACCTGTGCCTGCTGAATCTGGAGGAGGCGGCGCGCGGCCTCTCCGCCCGCCCCGGCGATGTGATCGCGATCGGGCTGATGGCCCGCTGGGCTGCCGTCACCCGCGATGGCGACATGACAGGCGGTGATTTCCCCGGCTGGCTGTCCGATCTGATCGGCCGCTCGCGCAGCCTTGCCTTGGCCGACCGGCGGGGTGAATGCCTCTATTCCGCCTGCAGCCACTACGGCCGCTGCTTCATCGAGCGGGGCATCCGCCGCGCGAAAACCGCCGATATCGTGATCGCCAACCATGCGCTGGTGATGATCCAGGCGGCTTTGGGCATGGGCGAGGAAGGCCAGCTTCCGCTGCGGTACGTCTTCGATGAGGGCCATCATCTGTTCGACGCGGCCGACAGCGCCTTTGCCGGTCACCTGACAGGCCAAGAGATGGCCGACCTGCGCCGCTGGCTGATCGGCTCGCCCACCCGCCGCGCAAGCCGAGCACGTGGCCTGGGACCGCGCCTCGACGGTCTGCTGCCCGACGATCCAGCCGCTCAGGAGTTTCTGGACGAGATCGGCCGCGCCGCCCGCATCCTGCCGGAAGAAGGCTGGCTGGGCCGATTGCGCGACGGCAATGTGCAAGGCCCCGCCGAAACCTATCTCCAACTCGTTCGCACCCAGGTCTATGCGAGGGCACCGGGCGTCGACGGCCCCTACGGCCTGGAGACCGAGACGACACCGCCGATCGACGGGCTGATGGACGCGGCAAAAGCCTTGGATAAGGCCCTAAAGCGCCTAAAGGCACCCATGGCCGAGCTGACAAAGGCGCTGGTTGGCCGATTGGACGAAGAGGCTGAGAGCCTCGACCTCTCCACCCGCCAGCGTATCGATGCCGTTGCCCGTGGCCTGAAGCGCCGGGAAGCCCAGGTCATCGGTGCTTGGCGCTCCATGCTTGCCGCATTGGAAGCCGGGCCGACGGAGGAATTTGTCGACTGGTTCGGCGTGGACCGGATCGAGGGCCGGGAATTCGAGATCGGCCACTTTCGCCACCATGTCGACCCGACCCAGCCCTTCGCCGAATCCCTGGCCTCCGTTGCCCACGGCATGGTCATTACCTCCGCCACCTTAACCGAGGCATCCGGTGATCCCGAGCAGGACTGGCAAAGCGCGGAGCAACGAACCGGCACCTGCCACCTCGCCAGCCCCGCCATTCGCGCCCAAGTCCCCTCCCCCTTCGACTATGAGGCGCAAACCCGCGTTTTTATCGTCAAAGGCGTGGACAAGGTTGATGTAAAGCAAATCGCCGGTGCCTACCGCGCCCTGTTCGAGGCCGCCGGGGGCGGCGGCTTGGGCCTGTTTACGGCTGTCAGCCGTCTGCGTGCAGTTCATCCCTTGATTGCGGAACCCCTGGCCGAGGCTGGCATTCCCCTTCACGCCCAGCATGTGGATGGCATGGATGTGGCCACGCTGGTGGAGATCTTTCGCGGAGAACCGAACAGCTGCCTGTTGGGAACAGACGCGATCCGCGATGGCGTGGACGTTCCAGGCAGCAGCCTACGCCTGATCGTTTTCGACCGGGTGCCTTGGCCCCGACCCAGCATCCTGCACCGCGCCCGACGCGAGCGGTTCGGCACGCGGCAGTTTGATGACGGTCTGACTCGATTGCGCCTGCGTCAGGCGTTTGGAAGGCTGATCCGCAACACCTCCGACCGAGGTGTTTTCGTCCTGCTGGATCCGATGATGCCCTCACGCTTGCTTGGAGCTTTCGGTGAAGGGGCCATCATCGAACGAACCGATCTCGCCGATGCCGTTTCAAAGACGGCTGAATTTCTGGACGGCTATGGTCGGGCGGACGAACCCGCTTAAGCCCCCCTATTGATGGACAAAGGTCGGGAAAAGGGGTCCGTAGACGGCCATGACGATCGACAAGCTGATGACGGAAACGATCGTCGAAATCAGAATGATTCCGGATGTACGCTCGACGTAGACGCCATACTGCTGGGCGACCACGAAGGTCAGCGTCCCGGTGGGCAACGCCGCCAAAATGATGGCACTCGCCGCCCAATAGGGCTCCAGCGGGAAGAAGGCCAATATCAGCCACCAGCAGATCAACGGGTGCCAAATCAGTTTGATCACCGTCACCCAACCAACCTCGAACAGACCGGCCTTTAGGGGCCGACTGGCGATGAACAAGCCAATGGCCACCAACGCACAAGGGCTTGCCGAAACCGCGAGAATGTCCAGCAGTCGCTCGACCGGTTCAACAAGGGTTATCCCAGAAAGTGCGACCAACAACCCGCCAAGCGCCCCAAGCAACAGGGGGTTCTTAGCCAGCGCAAGGCCAACATCCTTAGCCGCACCAAGCGCTCCACGGCCCTTTCCGCCTACAATTTCGAGGCCGACGACGGCGGCGGGCACCGACACGACACTCATCATCACGGTCGCAAGCAAGGCCGGCGCGATGTTGTCAGCACCAAAAGCCGCGACGAACAGCGGAATGCCCATGTATCCGACATTGGCAAAACTGGCGTTCATGCCCTGCATAACGAGGGTCGCACCAGACGGCTCTCCGACCAAACGGCCAATGACCGATGCCATAAGCCAAACAATCGCGGCGCTTCCCAGGAAAGCTCCGATGAAAGGGCCGTTCACCAAATCGGCCACCGGAAGCCGGCCAATTGACAAGAACAGCAGGGCCGGCAAGGCGATCCAATACACATACTTGTTCAACGCCTCGGACGAGGCCGATCCCAATAGTTTGAGGCGCCCTGTGATAACGCCGACAAAAATGACGGCGAACACCGGCAGGGCGACGTTGATGATGGTGTCCATGGTTCAACAATTGCGAAAACTGCTCTCCAAGTCCATGTATGGTCCGCACACGCAAAATGACGAATGGGTACGCTTTTCAGATGGACGGAACCGATCGGAGCACCGATGCCCACGGGGCATTGATCTTTATTATGGTCCTTGCCTCGACCTCAGACGGGGGCATGTCGGACACCGAAATCGACCGATTGAGCGAAATTGTGAAGTTCTTACCGGTCTTCGCCACGTTCGATATCGACCGCATGCCCAGCTTGACGCAAGAATGCATCGGTCTGCTGCAGGATCCAGACGGCATCGACCTGGCCCTGGACGTGATCGACACCGCCCTGCCGGCTGAGTTGCGGGAAACCGGTTACGCCTTGGCCTGCGAGGTGATCGCATCCGACGGGTTTGCCAGCCAGGAAGAATTGCGCCTGCTCGAACTGTTGCGTCACAAGCTGGATCTTTCACGGCTGCATTCGGCCGCGATTGAGCTGGGCGTCCGCGCCCGCAACCGTACGCTTTAGGGTGCCGGCCCTTCGGGGACGTTGAGACCGGCCGGCAAAGGCTCGTCTGTCAAGAACTGCCAGATATGGTTCAGAGTCTCGGCTGGGCGTTCTTCTGCCAGGAAGTGTCCACAGGGTAGCGCCTCGCCGCGCACATCGACCGCGCGCGACCACCAGACCGACAGCGGGTCATAGTGACGGCCCAGCAAACCATCCAATCCCCACAGAACCAACATGGGGACCGATATCCGCGTCCCCCAATCAGCCCGGTCATGGGCCAGGTCGATGGTCGCGCCCGCCCGGTAATCCTCGCAAGTCGCCGCGATGCAATCCTGCTTGGAAAAGCAGCGCAGATACTCGGCGAACGTCGCCTCATCGACAATTGACTGCTCGGTCGACCAGGATTGCAGCGTATGGCGCAGGTAAAATGCCGGATCGGCGCCAATCAGATGCTCTGGAAAGCCTTTGGGCTGTGAGAGAAAGAACCAGTGATAGTAGGCTGACGCCACTTCCTGATTGACCGTGTCAAACACAGTCAGGGTCGGCATAATGTCGAGCAGTGCGACACGCTCGACGCGGTCGGGATGGTCGAGGGCCATCCTGTAGGTGATCCGGGCGCCGCGATCATGTCCCACAACCGGAAACGTTTGAAAGCCGAGCGCCGACATCAGCGCGGTGAGGTCCAACGCCATTGTCCGCTTGGCGTATTCGGCGTGATCGGGGCCAGCGGAAGGTTTGTCGGAATCGCCATACCCCCTTAGATCGGGCGCGACGACGGTAAATTGGCGTGAAAGAGCGGGAATGATGTGCCGCCACATGTATTTGGTCTGGGGATAGCCATGCAGCAACAAAACCGGTGGCCCGTCACCCGCGACAATGACGTCCAGCTCGATATCGCGGACGCCTATTCGCCGTGAGGGTTGGATTCCCTTACTCTGAAGCAGTGTGGTTGACGTCATCTGTCTTGCCTTTGCCGCCGACAGGTCTATCTCTACGCGCCCGGTGAAGCATTTCCCTAGAAGGTGCCGCGAGTCGCGCAAAGATGCCAGATAACAAGATCATCAAGCCCAGGCCAATCAGCGGGTTTCCTGAATGGCTGCCCGAAGAGAAGCTGGTCGAGGAGTGGGCCCTAGGCATCATTCGGGAAGAGTTCCAGCGGTTCGGCTTCACCCCGATCGAAACGCCAGCGGTCGAGCGCAAGGAGGTGCTTGCCGCCAAGGGTGTCGAGCAACGCGAAATCTATGCTCTTTCACGCCTTGCGGCCGGCGAGGACGAGGATCCGAGCACGGACTTGGCCCTGCATTTCGATCTGACAGTGCCCCTCGCCCGCTACGTTGCCCAACACATGGCGAAGCTGACCTTCCCGCTTCGACGTTATCAGATCCAGAAGGTCTGGCGCGGCGAACGGCCACAAGCAGGCCGGTACCGGGAGTTTTATCAATGCGACATCGACATTATCGGCAAGGAGAAGGTCAGCCACCTTGCTGATGCCGAACTGCCAACCGTGATCCACCGCATCTTCGAACGGCTGGATATCGGACCGACGGTCATACGGGTGAACAATAGGAAAGTCCTGCAAGGCTTTGTTGAACAGCTTGGTGTTGCCCCGGAGGGGCTGGCCAATGTGCTGCGGGAAATCGATGCCCTGGAGAAGATTGGCCGGGACGGCGTGGCGGCGGGACTGGTTGACCGGGCCGGTCTGTCCACCCTGGCGGCCGAAGATCTGCTCACGTTCGTGACGCAACCGGCCTCTGCCGCCGATCTGCGATCGCGCTCCGGCAACGATACTTACAAACAAGGAATCGAAGAGCTGATTGGCCTGACTGAGGATATGCGCGCGCTGGGCATGCCGCAGGACGCCTACCGAATCGATCTGTCGATCGCCCGGGGTCTCGACTACTACACGGGCACCGTCTACGAGACGATGCTGACCAACCTGGCTGACGCGGGAAGCGTCTGTTCAGGCGGTCGCTATGACAATTTGGCGGGCACCTTCGTTCGGCAGTCGCTGCCCGGCGTCGGCCTGTCTATCGGCCTAAGCCGCCTGCTGGGGCGGGCTTTCGATGCGGGGTTGCTGAAACCCGACGCCACCACGCCGGCGGCGGTTTTCGTCACCATGTTGGAAGCCGATCGGCGATCGGACTATCTGTCGATTGCCACCGAATGCCGGCGCGCGGGCCTCAATACCGATTTGGCGCTGGAAAGCCGAAAACTGGGCGCTCAGCTGAAATACGCCAGCGAGAAGAAGATCCCGTTTGCGATCATCGCCGGATCAGCCGAACTCGACGCGGCCAGCGTAACGATCAAGGATATGCGCAACGGCGATCAGCAGACCGTCGACCGGAAAGACATGGTTTCCACGCTAGCCGAGGGACTAAAGAACTAACGCTGCTCCTCGACGTGATGCCAAAGCTGCAACAGGTCATTGAGGAACGACTTCTGGCCGTCGCCAAGCCGGGCAAAAAATTCTTTGTCGCACTTCATCACAGTCGGCATGGCGCCATTGACCCGCTCAACCCCGGCTTCCGTGATTCGCAGGGCACGGGCACGGCTATCGGTCGGATGGCGCTGGCGGGTAAGTAGGCCTTCGCTCTCCATGGCCCGCACGACCTGGCTCGTCATCATCGGATCGGTTCGACAAAATTGCGCCAAGCGCGATTGCGTAACCGGGCCTTCTTTTTCTTCCAACCACGCCAGACCGGCCAACAGCACGTATTGGACGTGCGTAAGTCCGGCGCTTTCAAGCGCCTGTCTCAGCGTTCGCTGCCACTGGTTTGTCACCTGCCAAAGTAGAAAACCCGGAGAGTTTTCGGGCTTCAGCGTTCGGTTTAGAGCGGTCCAATCCAATGCCGCTGTGGGACTGTGATCGCCTTTCGCTAAAGCTACCATTTCTTTCTGCCTCACCTGGCCATGGCTCTGCTTCTCTCTGCGGCCATGTGCAATCCCGAATCACCTACTAATGGCGCGTAATGATTCGTTATAAGCGGACAAGCTGTGGCGCGATGAGAGAATAACGTGACGGTTCTGTGAGTTTTCCGTGGCCACACGCAAGTTCTGTTCACGAAGTTGTGTTCGTATTTGGCAGCAGCCAGACCGACAGGCTGCTAACCTTATGATTTTAATGGTTTTTTCCTCGTATCCTGCCTCATTGCGATTTACCATTCGGCGTTGGATGTCACGACGACTCATCCATCCAGGCGGTTAGACGAGGGTCTAATGAGCAAGATAGATTGGCAAGTCCCGGCAACAAGTTTGGCGGGTGAAAAAACTGGAGACCAACATAACAACAATAGGCACGCCGATCTTTGGCTGCGCCTTAAAGGATACAGGCTGACGACCGCCGAAATCCTGTACCATATGCCCGACCATCCGGGCGTGTTGCAATCTTTCGTTTGGCAGAAACATGATCTCGCACCGAAGTTCCCGGAACTGAACAAGTTCCTCGACTTCTGGCGCCGCGAAATCGATGGACCGCTGCATTCCGTCAAAGTCGCGGTCAGCGCCCTCGTCGCCGATCAGGATCTTCGATACTACGACCACGGCTTTAGCCTTCAGTGACGGCTATCGCAGCTCCTTACGGATAACCAGTTTTAGCCCCGACCAAACCTGATCGACGGCACAGACCTTGATGTCGACCAGGCCCAGCGGCAGGGCTTCTTTGCGCACAACGTCCTCCGTTACATCGGTCGGCACGTTGGAGGCCCGTTTGGGCCAAGCCACCCAGATCATGGCGTCTCGTTCGATCAGGTCCATCAGCGGTTTCAACCACGCGCGCAAAATCTGCCGTTCCTTCGTGAACAACAGAACGACCGCATAGCCATCGTTCGGCGCGGGGTCCTGGCTCCCGACTCGGTCAGCCGTTGCCACCGCTTCCGTTAGGGCCTCAAGCGGTCCCTCGGGCAGATCGATAAACAGGCCAAACTGCTCTTCGCGCAATCCCAGCTTGCGCACCAACGGCGTCCCGGAATATCCGGCCGTCGATGTATTCACGCCCATTCCCCCTTGTCAGACGCATTTGCCTGCCGAGATAAACACCGAAACTCGTGCAGTCCAAGACAGATGCCGCTTCAATGACAGAGATGACCGCCGCACCATCGGAGCCAGACGTGGCCAGCCGCAGCCTCACGAAGGCAGTACCGAATCGGCCGGTCGGTCGTTGGTTATTCCTGTGCGCAGGCATGGTGTTCGCGATGGCCATCATCGGCGCCATCACCCGCCTGACTGAATCCGGCCTGTCCATGGTGGAATGGCGGCCGCTGATCGGCTGGCTGCCGCCGCTGAGCGAGGCGGAGTGGATGCGGGTGTTCGGGCTATACCAGGAAAGCCCGGAATTCAGGCTTCTCAATTCCTCTATGGATCTCGCTGCCTTCAAGCAGATCTTCTTTTGGGAATGGCTGCACCGGGTTTGGGGCCGGCTGATCGGCCTGGCCTTTGCCGTTCCCATGGTGGTCTTTGCCCTTCGCCGCCAGATCCCCGCCGATCTTTGGCCCTGGGTTTTGGTCGCCTTTGCCTTGGGTGCGGGCCAGGGTGTTTGGGGCTGGTACATGGTGCAAAGCGGCTTGGTCGACCAGCCATCGGTCAGCCAATACAGATTGGCCGGTCATCTGAGTCTGGCCTTCATCATCTTCGCGCTGTTGCTGTGGATGGGCTGCCGTGCGTACCGGATCCCGCGCGCCGGGCTGCGGGTCGGCGAACCGCCCACAACCGGTTTGCTGGTTTCGGTCGCGCTAGTGACCGTGACGGTTATCTGGGGCGCCATGGTCGCCGGCTTGGATGCAGGGCTTGCCTATAACACCTTCCCGCTGATGGATGGCGCGGTCTTCCCCGACGCCGGTCTGTCCATCATTCCCTGGTGGGCGAACCTGTTCGAAAACACGGCACTGGTGCAGTTCATCCACCGCTGGCTGGCTATCGGCACACTCGTTGCCATCCTGTGGTCCGGGCATTCGGTCGTCCGATCGGCATCCGATACCACCACAAAACGCTTGGGCGTTGGCTTGATCGCCATGGCCTGCCTTCAAGTCGGCTTGGGCATCGCGACGCTGCTCACATTCGTAGCCTTGCCCCTGGCCGCCCTGCACCAGGCCGGAGCCTTCGTCCTGGTTGGCCTGCTGACGCTCGTTTTCTACCGGCTACTAGGTGCGCCAGAATTGCGGGCTGAACAGAATTAGCACGGTAAACAGCTCCAACCTTCCAAGCAGCATCCCAAAACTGAGTAGCCATTTGGCTGTGTCCGGCAAGGGCGCAAAACTGCCGTCCGGCCCGACGATCGGCCCAAGACCCGGGCCGACATTGGCAATCGCGGTTCCCGCGCTGGAAACCGCGGTCAGGAAGTCGAGTCCCGTCAGCCCCAGCAACATCGCCAAGACGCCAAAACAGACGATGAACAGGAAGAAGAAGCTCATCACCGAGTCCATGACGGCGTCCGGAATGGGCTTGCGGTTGTAGTAGGAAATATAGACGCCGTGCGGGTGCAGCAGCTTGGCGATCTGTACCCGGACGTTGGCGTACAGCACCTGGATCCGGAAGATCTTGATCCCGCAGGTCGTCGACCCGGCGCAGCCACCGGCGAACATCAAAAAGAAAAACGCGACCAGGGCGAACTTGCCCCACGTGTCATAGCCAGCGGTCGCATACCCGGTTCCGGTGATCACCGAGACCACGTTGAACGAGGCGAAGCGCACCGCCTCATCAACCGGCATCAGCATCTCTCCGACAACCAGATACACGGTCATCAACCCGATCGAAATGACGACGATCGACAGAAACCAGCGCACTTGGCTGTCTTGGAAAAAAGGTAAGACACGGCCCCTAATCGCCTGCAAATAAAGCACGAACGGCAACCCGCCGAGCAGCATGAACAAAGTTGCGGTCGCATCGATCAACGCACTGTCATAGTAGCGGATCGACATGGTCCGGGTGGAAAAGCCGCCCGTCGCAATGGTGGTCATGGCATGCGCTATGCCATCGAACACCGACATCCCGGCCAGCGAATAAAGGGCCGCGCAGACCAGCGTCAGGGCGACATAAACCAGGGCAATGGAGGTCGCGATCTCGGCAGCCCGGGGAAGCACCTTTTCCGAGGTGTCCGAGCTTTCCATGCGGAACAACTGCATGCCGCCGACGCGCAGCATGGGCAGGATCGACAGGGCCATGACGATGATACCGATGCCGCCCATCCATTGCAGCAACGCCCGCCAGATAAGCAGCCCCGGCGGCGCCACCTCGATATGGCTGATCACCGTGGAACCGGTGGTGGTAACGCCCGACATGCTCTCGAAAAAGGCATCGGCGTATGACATGCCCAGTTCGGAAAACGCAAACGGCAGGGCGGCAAAAGCCGCGATGGTCAGCCAACTCAACACCGTCAGCACAAAGGCCTGGCGAATGTTGAGGTCGAACGAACTTCGCCGGCTGGATAAGAACAATGACATGCCGAAAAACAGCGTCACGGCTGAGGATCCGGCGAAGACTTGCCAATCGGGATTCTGCAGCCCCAGATCGACAGCAGCCGGGATCAGCATGGCGATGGCCAACACCGACAGCAGCAGTCCGACAACAAAGAAGACGGGGCGAAGGTCCAGCAAACTCAAGAACACCGCTACGGGGGCGCCGGCCAAGCGGCGCAGACGCTGCACTTTTCACCGTAGGCGGGCCGAATTCAACCGCCAAGCGCCGATCTTGAAATTATGTCGTCAATCGAGAGCCGTAAGCCATGGCCATCGCTCAACATACTGCGCAGCCTTGGCCGCAAACAGCTCGTCAGCGGAATTCACGGGGTTCAGGCGCAAATTGCCACGCCAAAGATCATCGAACCCGTCCGGCGCATAGACAACCCCCGTACCTGCCTCGATGCCCACGCAGGTGCAGGCAATCAGGAACCGGTCGATGCCATCCCTGGCGGACGTCAGCTGCGGATAGAACCGGCCGAATTTTTCGCGATACCAAAGGTGAACCCGAGCTTGGTTTTTGAACTCGACGGTGACGCCGAGATCGCCGAAAAGCTCACCTGCGCGGCGAATGACCGCATCCTCGGCCTCCCACGACAGATCTCCCCCATCGAAATAGAAGACGTCGTAGTCTTTGATTCCCCAGTCCACGGGGCGGCCGCTGCGGATGTTCCATAGCGTTTGGAACAGGCACCCAGCCGTCAGCCAGCAATCCGTCAACCCAAGTCGGGGCAGGCGGTCGAGGATAATCTCGTTTTTCGGATTACTCAGGGCCAGAAGGGCGAACGAGTCCGGTCCATCCGGCGGTTTAGCCTGGGGACTTATCCTTTCCCCATATGGCCGGCAAGTATCCCTCAGCGGCCCGTCTAAATGCCGATCAAACGGAAGAATTCGGACCGCATCTCGCGATCGGTTTGGAACTCGCCCAGCATATGTGTGGTCACCATCTTGGCATCGTCCTTGTGAACGCCCCGCGTCGTCATGCAATGGTGGGACGATTCGAGGATCACGGCAACGCCGCGCGGCTCCAAAACCTCGGAAATCGTATCGCCGATTTGGGCCGTCAGCCGCTCTTGAATCTGCATGCGGCGCGCAAAGGCATCGACCACACGGGCCAACTTGCTGATGCCAACCACCTTGCGGCGCGGCAGGTAGGCCACATGGGCGGTGCCGATGATTGGCACCAGATGATGCTCGCAGTGCGATTCAAAGCGGATATCCCGCAGCACGACGATGTCCTGATAACCATCAACCTCGGAGAAGGTCTGGGTCAGCAAAGACGCCGGGTCCACGTCATAGCCGCCGAAAAACTCCTTATAGGCGCGTGCGACACGATCCGGCGTTTCGAGCAGGCCCTCGCGCGATGGATCCTCGCCGGCCCAGCGCAACAGTGTGCGCACGGCCTCTTCCACCTCATCGCGGGATGGGGTCGTGTCTTGCCTGCCATCGGTTGGCTGAATGGGTTTCAGCATGACGGAATCGGGAGCCATCCGTTGGTTTTCCTTATCTGGGCATCGCTTTGCTGGAGAAATGGTTTACAAACCGATCCAGTCCAGCCCGATCCCTGCTGTTGACGGTGCCATGGCGCCGAACAAAAGACAAATCGGCGCTCAATCTCTTTTTCAAACTCTTTCTCGAAGTGGTCCGCCCAAACGCCAAATCAAGGGCAACCAGTTGGCAAATCCTGTTCTAACTTCATGAAAATTATGGCTTAATTCGAAGAAACCGACCTTCGACTGACAGCGGATCACTGTTAGTTGATCGTGCTGGCTTCATGCGGGCTATCCAACGAAAAGGCTGGAATGGCGACGTCGAACCGCTCGCCGGACGTGGTTTCCATCGAATAGGAGCCCACCATAATGCCGGAAGGTGCGCTAAGCGGCGTCCCACTTGTGTATTCAAAGCTTTCGCCCGGCTTGAGCACGGGCTCCACGCCGACGACGCCCGCCCCACTGACTTCGTGCAACCGCCCCATGGAGTCGGTTATGCGCCAATGTCTGGTGCGGAGCTGAACCTGTTCGCCTCCGAAGTTTTCGATGCGAATGTGGTAAGCCCATACAAAGTGATTTTCGGCCGGAGAGGACTGATCTTCCAAAAAAACCGGCTCGACCGAAACTTCGATCTGCCGAGTTTTTTCCTTGTAGGTAGACATCCCCGGTCCTTTTTCTGGCTGGTTGGCATCCCGGACACCAACCGCCTGGTCAGTGGCCTTCGATCACATGGTTCACAGGAGATATACGGCAAAGACAGAACGAGTCCAGATGGCTCGCCACCGTCGATACCCATTTGATGAACGGCTGGCGAGGAGGCTCGAAAAACGCTTTGTCAGCAAAGAAAAGGGCCGGAACCTTTGACGGGTTCCGGCCCAATACTCTAAGCGAGCTTTACCGCTGCGCTTACTGGAAGCGGATCTCCGCCCGACGGTTTGAGGGTTCCCTCACCCCATCCGGCGTTGCAACCAGCGGCTGGCTTTCGCCCAGCCCATCGGTGCTGATCGATCCATCCGGTACACCCAGACCGGACAGCGCAGCCTTCACGGCTTCGGCACGCCGCAACGACAGGGCCATGTTGTAGGCATCGGCACCCGAACGGTCGGCGTGGCCAACAACGTCGACACCGCCAACACCGCCTGCAGCATAGTCAGCCGCGACGTCGTTCAGGATTCCCATGGCGTCATCGGTGATGTCCGACCGATCCCAGTCGAAGAATACGATGTAGACGTCAGCCGCAGCAGCAACCGGGTCAAGCTTCTCGAGCAGCTCGTAGAACTCGTCACGGCAAGCAGCGATATCGTCAGGCTGGAAGTTCTCTTCGACCTGCTCGACCCAGCAATCATATCGGGCTTGGGCCATGGCCGCTTCCATGGGTTGGGAATCGCGGGCACCGCCATCGAGCTGTTCCAGCAAGGACGCACGGGCCGTACGCAGCTCGTCCAAGGACGCAGCCGGCAGGTTCCAGTCCGAAAGATCGGTCGGCGGAACCGTTTCGCCATTGGCCGCAGCCAGACCTTTGCGGGCGAAATAGTCCGCATCTTTCCAATCGGCCATCTCATCCCCTTCGAAAAGGGCGAGAGCGCGATACTCGGATGCCAGTTGTTGGGTAAAGGGCGTGCCGCCGGAAACGTCCGCCGACCGCAGTTTGTCGACATCGGCGCCCACACAGCCGGCGAGAAGCACGGCGGCGGCTACCAACGACAGGGTACGGGCCTTCATCATATTTGGATTTCTCCTGTTAATTGACGCGAGTGCGGCGCCACAAAATTCGCCTGTGCCGCCCTCCGGAACAAACTACGCAGTCGGACGACTGACGCCGGACAAGTCTGCCAAGATCCAGTTGGGTTACCCTCATGCCGGCCCCAATTCCATGCAAATCGCACCCGTTTCTTTGCGCAGTAGATTTCGGATGTGAATGCCACCAGAGGATCAGCAACCGTTTGAACTGACTCCAGAACGAAGCCAACCCAACGGTTTGAAAGGTAACAAAGTTAAAGGGCGCAAGGAAGGCAAGCCAAAATCGCGTTTAGCGTGAAATATTTCTGTGCCAACTGGCGCAGTTGCCAATATCGCCGGCCAAACTTGCAATTGGAGATAACCTGACCCAGTGTTCGGACCAAGGCGGGTGTAGTTCAGTGGTAGAACGACAGCTTCCCAAGCTGTATGTCGAGGGTTCGATTCCCTTCACCCGCTCCATCACTGCGGCCGTTTACTACGGCGCGCGACATGATGGGGTGGTGGAACCCAGGCGTCAGGGCTCAGCTAATTTGGTCTAGCGGAGGGCCGATCAAGCAGCGGGGTTGCTGGGCTGGCCTGACAGTCGCTTTCCAATACTTCTCGCGGACACCGTCGAGGCGGCAACGCCCGCACTTGGCTCGCCCGTTGTAATGTAATCGCGAATGAAAGCTCGGAAAGTCTCGCCACGTTGGTCCTCCGGAAGCTTGAACTGTACGGCCAAACTTCGGTTGCTCTCGTCATAGCGGACGATTTCCGCCTGCAATCGAAAGCTCTGCTGCGGCTGATCCTCGCGGGCGGCAATAAGGTGCATCTCGATGATGTCACCGACCTTGCGCGGACCATAATAGTCGACGCACAGAAGACCGCCCTCGCTACAGTCGGCCATTTGGTAGGATCGACCGTCCAACAGGACGGACGCGCCAGCAATAGCGCGCAGGCGGGGGTGCTCTCGTCGTTCAAAACTCGTGTAGGCACGCATCGGCTGATCAACCACTAAGGTGTCGGCCGGTCCGGTGGCCGGCATCTAACGCTAGAGTTAATCAATGGGTTGGTTAAAAAACCCATAGCGCGCTGACATCAGGCAAAAAACATCGTCGCAACAAAACAACAAAGCTTGGCAAATTCGCGCACGAATTTGTCAGCGATTCCACCGCTCTGTGGCCCTATTCCACATTGACGGCCGCAATTACCCATTAACCAAACAATCTCATTGACTTCGTACTCTCTGGAAACCATTTCTGGGGCCGCGTCTCGTGCGAATCCCAGACATTGCGCCGCGCCTGCGCTCACCCGGTCGACATGTTGACCAGAAAAATGGATCGCCGGTGGACGACAGGCGCTTAACCCGAGAGGGCTGACAGATGCCGCAACCGCCTTGGGCGGTGCGCGTGTCCGCGATCTCGCCGCTGAACAATACTGCTTAAGGAGGCCACCTCATTGACCGACCAACCGCTTGCTAAACTGAACGTTGCCATTTTGCTTGCCAACGGCTTTGCCGAAGAGGAATTCGCCGCCACCCAACGTCAGCTTCTCGCTGAGGGAGCCAGCGTAACCGTGGTTTCCATGGAAAACGGCCTGGCCAATGGCTGGCATGAAAACGGTTGGGGTCACTATTTTCCGGTGGATAAAGCGCTGTCGACGGCACTGGCCGCCGATTTCGATGCGTTGTTCGTCCCAGCCGGCGGCCGTCATATAGAACGGCTGTCTGGACAAGCCCATGCGGCCCGTTTCCTGCGTGGATTTGTCGATGGTGAAAAGCCAATGGTGCTGAGCGGTGAAGCCGCGCGCCTGCTGATGGTTGCTGAACGGGCCGACAGCCGCACCGTTGTCGGCGAACATATCGACGGCACAGCAGCCGGAGAAGCGAACCTAACGCTTGTCGAAGGCAACAAGCACGCCGATGGCCATCTGCTGACGACCGCGAACCTGACGGTTCCCGAAACGGTTGAAGCGGCCGTCGAGCACTTCCATGCCGCTGAGGAGATCAGCGAAGCGGCGTGATGCCGCACGGAATAGTTTGTTAAAAAGGGCGGGTGGAGATCCCGCCTTTTTTGTTAACGCTTTACGAAGCTTGAGACCTTCTGGCGCATTTCCGCGACCAAGGTGTCATCGAGCTGGTTGATGGCTTGTTCCACCATCGTGAACAGCTCGCTTTGCCGTTGAGCAAGCGTGGCGTTTTCCGCGATCGTCGTCGATCCGCTGACGCTCGCCCAGGCAAAACCGTCCCGCGCCGTCGCTGGGTCTGAAAGAACCATGCGAACCGCCAAGCGGGTTGAAAACCTTTCAGACTGATCGACCGTGACAATGCCGCGCAAACCCTGGCTTCTAGCCAGCAGTTCGCGATTTAGCGTTGCCTGCTCGATGACCAAGCGGGCCGTGCCACTTTGTCCGATGGCGAAGAATCGCTGTCGTGCCCAGCGGCCAACAACATCCGCAATCGGTTCGTTCAGTTCGCTGTCCGCCGGTTCACCCGACAGATCCTCGGCTGTTTGCGGTGAATAGGCGCTGAGATCTTCGATGACCAATGTCGCGACATCGAGCGGCAGGGGTCGAGCGCTGTCGAAGGTCAGCGCCGGCAACACATTGGGAGGCGGCGTTTGGCAGGCTGCCACAGGAATGCAGGCAAGCAGGCCCAATCCGGCACGCCGCCGCGACAGGGCGAGCCCTGTGCCCTCAGGACCGCGCATTGCCCCGATAGCCGGCGACATCGCCAAGCTGAAATTCGCGCGTCGTGTTGCAAAACTCGCAAGTCACACGAGCAACCCCGTCTTCGGCGAGATCTTCCAGGTCGTCCTGGGGCAGGCTGGCCAACGCCCGGCCCACCTTTTCTTCGCTGCACCGGCAGACAAACGTCAGGGATGACGGATCGAAAACACGGACGCCATCCTCATGAAACAGGCGGTACAGCACCGTGTTGGGCTCAAGAGCGGGGTTGGCCAGCTCCCATCGCTGGGCACTGCCCAGCAGCACCATCGCCCGTCGCCAATCATCTTCATGTTCGCTGCCGACCGGTAACGGATTTTGATCGGGCAGGCGCTGAATAGCGATACCGCCTCCTCGCCAACCGGCATCAGTTTTCCCCACAGCGACGGAAATTCCAGTGTCGATCTGCTCTGACTGCCGGAAGTAGTGCTGAACACACTCCGAGAGCGAGTCGCCGACAAGCTCGACGATCCCTTGATACCGCTCGGTTTCCGGGCCCTGGTCCACGGTGAAGGCCATCCGGCCCTTGCCGACGAGGGCGGGCAGGCCGGTATTTCCCGCGCCATCTCCCGCCGACAGGTCCGCGTCGCCATCGTAGCGCGCATAGGCACGCAGATGGCCTTCAGAGGTCATATCCATGACCAGCATCGAAACCGGACCATTACCGTTGAGTTGCAGGCTGAAAATACCCTCGAACTTCAGTCCGCCGGCAAGCACTGCCCCCAAAATGATGGCCTCGCCCAACAGCAATGCGACCGGCTCAGGGTAAGGGTGTCGGGTAAGGATGGCGTCCAGCGCAGGGCCAAGCCGCACCATGCGCCCCCGCAAACCGGAGGATTCCAGCATAAAGGGCTGAATGAGGTCATCACCCACCGGTTGGTCCGTTGCTGTCGCTAGCTCAGAGCCCAAACCAAGATGCCTTTCTGCGCGTGCAGCCGGTTTTCCGCCTCGTCCCAGACAACCGATTGCGGCCCGTCGATCACCTCCGCGGTGACTTCTTCGCCACGATGGGCAGGTAAACAGTGCATAAAGATGGCACCTGGTGCCGCCTGTGCCATTAGCTTGTCGTCCACCTGATAGGGCTTCAGCAAGTTGTGACGCGAACCAACATCCTCGTCGCCCATGGAAACCCAAGTATCGGTGACAACGCAATCGGCATTGGACGCCGCTGCCTGCGGGTCATCGCCAACCTCGATTTGGGCTCCCTGCCCGCGCGCCCAGTCCACCACGGATTCCGGCGGCGCCAGCTGATCCGGACAGGCAAGCTTCAAGGTGAAATCGAAACAGGCGGCCGCCCTGATCCAGCTTTGGGCGACATTGTTCCCATCGCCCATCCAGGCAACCGTGCGGCCGGCAATCGGCCCGATATGCTCCTCGAAAGTCATGACATCGGCCATCAACTGGCAGGGATGACTTTCATCGGTCAGCCCATTGATGACCGGAATCGTTGCGTATTCCGCCATCTCGTTCAGCCGCTCCTCACCCGATGTGCGCAGCATGATGGCATCGACATAGCGCGACAAAACGCGCGCCGTATCGGCAATGGTCTCACCGCGGCCGAGTTGCAGATCATTGGAGGACAGGACGATCGACTCACCGCCCAGCTGGCGCATCCCAACATCGAAGGAAACACGCGTTCGCGTCGATGATTTTTCGAAAATCATCGCCAGTGTCTTGCCGGCCAAGGGTTTGTCCTGCCCAGCTCGACCGGCCTTGGTTTCCTTCGCAGACTCCATGATCGATCGAAGGTCCGACCGATCGACCAGATGAAGATCCAGCAGATGTTTTGGCGACGCGTTCTCAGGCATGGGTCGCGCTCCACTTTGCGGCCACGCTTTTGAGCGCCTCAATCGCCTCATCCACCTGTTCGCTCTCGATGATCAGGGGCGGCAACAGCCGCATGACATTTTCACCAGCCGGAACAGCCAGCATCCCGTCCTCGCGCAAGGCCGCGACGACATCGCCAACCGGCGGCTCGCAGCGCAGGCCAAGCATCAGGCCTTGTCCCCGCAATTCGGAAAACACCGACGGATGGTCGGCAACCAGGTTTTCCAGCTTGCTCCTTAGTTCGTCGGAAATGCGGCAGACTTGATTCAAGAACCCGTCATCCAAAAGCACGTCGAGCACTGCATTGCCGACAGCCATGGCGAGCGGATTGCCACCAAAGGTGCTGCCATGGGTACCCGGAGTCATGCCAACGGCCGCTGCTTCGGTCGCCAGGCAAGCCCCCATCGGAAAGCCGCTGCCGATGCCCTTGGCAACGCACATGACATCCGGGGTGATGCCGGCCCATTCATGGGCGAACAGCTTTCCGGTTCGCCCCATGCCTGCCTGGATTTCATCGAAAAACAGCAAGATGCCGAACTCGTCGGCGATGGTCCGCAGGGCCTTCAGATAGTCGAACGGGTGGGACTTGATTCCGCCCTCACCGATGATGGGCTCGACGCAGATCGCCGCCGTTTCATCCGTGATGGCCATGCGCAACTCGTTCAGATTGCCAAAGGCCACCTGGTCATAGCCATCGACCAGCGGACCGAACCCTTCGACCAGCTTGTCCGACTTGGCAGCGGCAATGGCTGAAAGGGTTCGCCCATGGAAGGCGCCCCCGACCGTAATCACGCGCCAGCGCTCTGGCCGTCCGGTCGCCGACATGTATTTGCGGCAAACCTTGACCCCGCATTCCCACGCTTCCACGCCGGAATTGGTGAAAAAAGCCGTGTCGGCGAAGGTGGCCTTGGTCAGTCGTTCAGCCAACCGCTCTTGCCCTGGAATGCGGAACAAGTTCGAGGTATGCCAAAGCTTGCTCGCCTGATCCTGAAGGACCGAAACCAAGTGCGGATGGCAATGCCCCAGGCTTGTCACCGCGATGCCACCTGAAAAATCCAGATATCGTCGGCCAGACTCCGAAACCAAATACGCACCCTGCCCACTGGCAAAAGCGACATCGGGACGGCTATAGGTCGGCATGACGGCGGGGATCATGGCCCGGTTTCCGGTTGTGTTGTTCGAGACGATCGTGCCCCTCTGGGGACGCGAAGCCCGCGATCAAACCGATGGACCCCCCGCTTGTCAACGCGGCCCGACCGCTAAAATTGTTGGACGGAATTAGAGGAGACTATTCGACCATGAGCGTAGCCGACGGAATGCGCGACAAACTGACCAACGCCCTGGCACCGACGGCGCTGGACATCATCGACGAAAGTCACCTGCACCAAGGCCACGCTGGCCATGACGGGCGGGGCGAAAGCCATTTCGCCGTTACCATCGCCTCGGCGGCGTTCGCTGGCAAAAACCGCGTGGAGCGACAGCGCATGGTCTACGCCATACTGGCCGACGAATTGGCCGACCGGGTGCACGCGCTCTCGCTACGGACACTAACGCCGGAGGAAGCGGGCTAGAGGCTTACTCTATTGACTTAACCTCAGTTGCGATCTCAAAGAGCTAATCGCTTCAAATAAACCCAAGCGCAAATAAGGAATAATATCCTGCGATTGCATTTGGAAAATATTTTTACCCAACTAAAACCTCAATAAATCTAACGTTAATGGAATCTCTATAGGCGGAAAAAGTCGAACTTTCCTTTATGACCTGGAGAGGTTTGGTGAAAATCTCGCAAAAAATACCTGCCGCAATCGTTGCCTTGGCCGCGCTTCTAGCCATCAGCATTGGAGCGCTAAGCATCTGGGCATCAACAGAAAACTCGCGAGCCAGCAGCGAAACTGCATTGCGCACAATTCTTGCCAATCGCGCGGACGCCCTGTCAGACTATCTTGAATCGATCGAGCAAGATTTGCACGCCGTAGCGGCCAGCCCATCGACGGTTAACGCGATTGCAGAGTTTTCCAACGCTTGGGCTGGATTGGGGTCGGATCCGACAGCCACGTTGCAGCGCTTCTATATCGAGAACAATCCCCACCCACTTGGCGAGAAGCACTTACTCGACGCAGCTGAAGGGACAGAAGACTATCACCAGGTTCACGCCAAATATCACCCATGGCTGCGAACTTTTCTAATAGAGCGCGGTTACTATGACATATTTCTCTTCGATTTAAACGGAAACTTGATTTACACCGTATTTAAGGAACTTGACTTTGCGACTAATCTAGTCACTGGCGAATATGCTGATACAGATTTAGCGAACGCATATCGACATTCCGCTAGCGCAGACCGTGGGGCGCTCCATTTTTTTGATTTTCGCCCCTATGCGCCCAGCCACGGCGCACCCGCAAGCTTTATGTCCACCCCAGTCTACGCAGGCGATACACGCGTAGGTGTGCTCGTCTTCCAGATGCCGATTGATCGTATCAATGGCGTAATGGCCAATCGTATTGGCCTTGGCGAGACCGGTGAGACGCTGATCGTTGGTTCCGATCATTTGGTGCGAAACGATTCCCGCTTTTTCGACGAGTCGACCATTCTCGCCGTGGAAGTCAAAAGTGAGGCCGTATCAAAGGCACTCGCCGGTGGTGAGGGAACGGCTATGACGGATGACTACCGCTCGATGCGCCTGGTTCAGCAGTCAATGCCCATCGAATTTCATGGATCGCGGTGGGCATTGGTTGCCTTGATGGGTCAACAAGAAATCGATGCTCCAATGACCGCCCTACGCAACAGCATCCTGATCGCGGCAGCCATTTGCTTAGCCATCGCCATCGCGTCCGCACTCCTGATCGCCCGGTCAGTCAGCAAACCAATCACGTCGATCACAGGTGCCATGCGGCAGCTGGCAGATGGGAACCTCACCTTAACGCTCGAAACCGAAGGGCGAAGGGATGAGTTTGGCGACATGACGGCGGCGGTTGAGGTTTTTCGCAATAACGCCCTGGAAAAGCTGAGGCTTGAGGAACAGCAAGCCGATGCAGCAAGACGGTCTGAGGAGGAAAAGCGTCAGGCGATGAACAGCTTGGCGGACCAGTTTAACGCCGATGTTGTCGGCATTATCGAGACGCTTTCATCCTCCGTTGAAACGCTATCCGGGACAGCAGACTCACTGGCCAGCGTCTCCGATGATACCAGCAGCCGAGCAACCTCCGTCGCGACCGCCTCCGAACAATCGTCCGCAAATGTGCAGACGGTGGCAGCCGCATCGGAGCAGCTGGCCACATCGGTAAGCGAGATTAATCAGCAAATGACCAAGGCATCGTCCGCGTCCAAAAAGGCTGTTGGAACGGTCGCAACGACGAGCGGTGAAGTCGAAAGCCTCGCCTCCGCCGCCGATGAAATTGGCGCGATTGTGAAAATGATCTCTGAGATCGCAGAGCAAACAAACTTACTCGCCTTGAACGCCACGATTGAATCCGCGCGTGCGGGCGATGCCGGCAAGGGGTTTGCCGTGGTAGCAAACGAAGTCAAACAGCTGGCCAGCCAGACGGCAAAGGCGACCGAAAGCATCAATCTGCAGATTCAAGCTGTTCAGGAGAAGACACAGCGGGCCGTAACGTCGATGGAGGAAATCAGCAAAATCATCGATGAAATCAACGACTCATCTGCCGTCATTGCCGCAGCGATTGAACAGCAGGGGGCGACAACGCAAGAAATCTCCCGCAATGTTCAGGAGGCGGCCCAAGGAACGCAAGACGTCGCCATGAACATCGGCGGTGTCAAACAGGCGGCGCAGCAAGCTGGCGACGCATCCGGCCAGGTCTCGTCAGCCGCTTCCGAACTGAGTCAGCAAACAGACATGCTCAAATCGGCCGTGACGCAGTTTATTCAGCGAGTTCAGGCGGCATAGCGCGTTAGACAACCCGAAACCTGTTTCGCCCACGGCGTCCCAATACTCAGTAGCGCCGGGGCCGGGTAATGGGTTCGGGAAAGACGATTCCCGTCAGCGCCGTTTCCGGCTCGCCTTCATAGCCCGCCAGCGGCAAGACCAGCTTGGCATAAGCCAGCACGGTCCTGGTCACCCGCCGTTGCACCTCACCCTGTTCGAAGCTCGGGGTGGTCACGGCCAGCACATTGCCGAACAAGCCATCCACCGCATCGCCGTTGTCGGCGTTGATCAGCTGGTCCAGCCAGCGCCCGCCCAGGCCGATCATGCCGACCCGCTCCAGGATATCCTGGCCGACCAGGCGAAAGCGCAGGCGGCCTTCCTCACGCAGCACGTCGACCAGCGCGGCCGAGGGAAGCGCCGCGTAAAACCCTACTGGATCGAGGTCCTTGCGTGTTGGCAGGCGGTCGAGCCGGGTTCGCAAATCAGCATAATATGCGAACATCAGACTCAATCGCGGGTACGACAACAAGGCATCCGCGCTTAAATTATCGTGTTCAAACTGCGTCATTGCCGGCGAATATATCGCCAAACAATGTAGATCGATAAATAAATCGTGTGACTTTTATTTAAGTTTTTAGGTAAATGCCAAGAATATACTATATAAATTTATCAAGTATATTGAAAATGCGCTGAATTTATCAACCCGTCTCGCCTTCTTGGCGCGCGTGCTCGGGCCAGAGCCGCGCGACAATCGGCGAGGTCGGCGCATAGGCGTGGCAGGTACCCAGCAAGCCTGGCTTACCATCGCTCCGCGCGCCAACCGCCGGCACAGGATCCTTGTCGTTAGCCGCATGTTCGCGTGCGAGGATGGGCGCAAGGGTCTGAATGGCCGTCGTCGCCATCGGTCCAAGCAACTCGACCAAGTGCGTACAGCCCTCGACCCCGCCCAGCAACTGTCGCACCTTACGGGTGAATCCAGGACCGATCTTCAACCCGACCAGGCGCTGGAAATTCGGCGTGATGGCGGGACAGATCCGGTAGGGGGCCTTGTCCGTCACCGCCTCGACTGCCTTGATTTCGTAGCTGCTGGTGATGGTCAGTCGGAGGCTCATATCATGCAGCGGGTCACCCACCTCGATGAGCCCACGATCCACATTTTCAAAGGGATATGACTTCGTGTCGACGATCCGCCCCTCAATATCCCACAGGCCGTCCGGCCGGCGATAGCCATGACAGGTGACCTGGCGTGTATGAATGGGCGTGCGCTCGTACCGCACCTCGCTCAACGGCATGGTTTCGGCCTCATTGGCTGGTTTCGTCGTCGCTGGAGGTCGATGGCGGCCTGACCCGTACCTGGGTGATCTGGTTTCGCTGCCGGTCCAAAACCTCGAATTGGAAGCCGTAGAAGGAAAACGCTTGGCCGACCTCCGGAATCCGCTGGGCCTCGCGCAGCACCAGGCCAGCAATGGTCGAGGCCTCCTCATCCGGCAGCGTCCATTCGAAACGCCGGTTCAGATCGCGCAACGTGACCGTCCCGCGCACCACGAAACTGCCATCGGGTTGTGGCCTGACGCCAGCCACCGGCAGGTCATGTTCGTCCGAGATGTCCCCGACAATCTCCTCCAATATATCCTCCAGCGTCACGACGCCCTGGAGCGCACCGTATTCATCGACAACCAAGGCAAAGTGTTCCCGCCGTGAGCGGAAGGCCTGAAGCTGGTCGAGAAGCGTGGTGGAATCGGGAATAAACCATGGCTCGCTCAAGATCGCTTCCAGCGCGGGGCGGTCGATTTCGTTGTCTTGTTCCTGCAACGAGCGCAGCAAATCCTTCGCGTGCAGCACACCGACAATGTTGTCCGGATCATCACGCCACAGCGGCAGGCGTGTGAACTGGCTGTTCAGAACGGCCTGAATGATCTCCTCAGTATCGACGCTGACATCGATGGCTTCGACATTGCGGCGATGAACCATGATTTCGCTGACTTCCACATCACCGAGATCCAGGATAGAGCGCAGCATCGCTCGTTCCTGGGCGACTTCCTTTTCCTCGACGATATCCTCGCCGCGGTGCAACTCGATGGCGCCGCGCAGTTCGTCCTCGGAATCGAACACGCTGCCGCCATGGTGGTGGGCACCAATCAAGCGAAGGATCAGGTTGACAACCAGTGTGACACCCTCGGTCACCGGCGCCAGAACGGCGACAACCCAGCGCATAACCGGCGCGATCCTCAGCGCCATCCGGTCCGCGTTATCCAGCGCATAGGTTTTGGGCAGCACCTCGGCAAAAATCAGGACCAAAAGCGTCATTCCCAACGTGACGACAGGAATGGCAGTTTCACCGAGCAGGCCGATAAACATGCTGGTCGCAATCGCGGAGGCGAAGATATTGACCAGATTGTTGCCCAGCAGAATGGCGCCGATCAGGCGGCCCTTATCCTCACGCAATTTGTTGACGGTCCCGGCGCGCCGATCGCCCTGGCGTTCGAGCTGAGCCAGTCTTGGCCGGCTGGCGGCGGTCAAGGCCGTCTCCGATCCGGAAAAGAAAGCCGACAGGACAAGCAGGCCGGCAATCGCCGCGCCGGTCATCCAATAGTCGATTGTCATTGTTAGAGCCTGTTTGAGATTTGGAGCATTCGCCAGATGATCGTGTCAGCCGGACAATATGTCGCGAACGGCTTCAATGGGGACATCGCGGCTGACGAAAGCCTTTCCGATGCCGTTCATGAGTATAAAAACCAATCGGTTCTCGCTCGCTTTCTTGTCGTGACGCATATGCTCGATTAGCCGATCGGCGTCGGGCGAAAATCCCTCGATTGAGGACATATCGACCGGCAAACCCATTTCCGCAAGGTGGGCACGCAACCTCACGGCATCTTCAGCTGAACAATGGCCGAGTTCTGCCGAGAGATTGGCCGCCAGAACCATGCCAATAGCCACCCCTTCGCCATGTAGCAGCCGACCGTCATAGCTGCATTCCGCCTCCAGGGCGTGCCCGAACGTGTGGCCGAGGTTGAGCAGCGCGCGTTGGCCTGCTTCCCGTTCGTCCGCCGCGACGATCCGAGCCTTGGCCTCACAACTGACCGCGATGGCCTCGGTCAAGGCAGCCTGATCGCGCGCCAGAACCTTGCTGCCATTCGCGCAGAGCCAGTCGAAAAAACCCGCATCCCCGAGGGCACCGTACTTCGCCACCTCAGCATACCCCGCACGCATTTCGCGTGGGGACAAGCTGGCGAGCACATCGGTGTCGGACAGCACGGCAATCGGCTGATGAAAAGCACCAATTAAGTTCTTGCCCTGAGGGGCATTGATTCCGGTCTTGCCCCCCACCGAACTGTCGACCTGTGAGAGCAACGTCGTGGGGACTTGAACATAGGGCAGGCCGCGCAGGGCGACGGCCGCGGCGAATCCGCCAAGATCGCCGACGACCCCGCCACCAAGGGCGATCACCGGCGTTCCCCGCGTGACCGGAATATCCAACATCCGATCGACGATGCGCTGCAGGGTCCCAAAGCTCTTGGACGCTTCGCCCGAGTCCACCGGGATCGATGTCTGCCGGAAACCGGCCGATGAAAGGGAGCCACGCACCAAATCGCCATACAGCGCGTCAACGCTGGCATCGGCGATGAGCACGGCCGTCCTTGCGGGCACGAGCGAGGCGAGTTTCTGACCGATGGCGTCCAACCGGCCGCCGCCGATCTCGATGTCATAGGCACGTCCCGCCAAGTCTACCGTAACCGTGCGCCCGTCGACGGAAGCCGGCTCAATCGAAACAGCTTGGGACATCAGGCCGGCGCCTCAGCTTTTTGGGGGGTCAAAAAATCGTTCAGGGCCGTTACGACCCGGTCCACCGTTTTTTCGACGGGGCAATCCTCGCTCAACACGGTCAGGTCGGCCTCGGCATAGATGGGGTAACGCGTGTCCATCAGCGATTGCAGCACGGCCTTAGGGTCGGTGTTTTGCAGCAGAGGACGATGGGTTCGGCGGGAGGTTCGTTCAACCAGAACATCCAATTCGGCCTTCAACCACACGGAAACAGACCGATCCAGGATGGCCTCGCGGGTTTCGGCATCCATAAACGCGCCGCCGCCCGTTGAGATGATCGAAACCGGCCCATCCAGCAAACGGGCAATGACCCGGCGTTCGACATCGCGAAAGGCGGGTTCACCATAGACTTCAAAAATCTCGCTTATCGAGCAACCGGCAGCCCGCTCGATCTCGTCGTCGGCATCAACGAACGGCAGGCCGGCGCGAGCCGCCAATCGACGGCCGATGGCGCTTTTGCCGGCCCCCATCAATCCGATCATGGTGATGTTCCGATCGGGAAGGTTTGTAAACTCGGTTGTCATAACTCGCATGTTTGTTGGTTGCGATTAGCCAGATGATAGCGGGTCGATGTCGGTTAGAGCATATTTCGGTTATTTGCCGTCGAAACGCCATGGTTATAGGTTAGTAAGGGAACTCATTACTTGACGAGGGAATCGGTTGGCCCGGCATCGTAATCGCTCCGTTTTTTCATCCGCACCGACAACCAGTTTCGGGGCGCGGCTGATGCAAATTATCCTATTGCTGCTGATTGTCGTCGCCATTGCCGGATCATTGTTCTTGGGCTTTGGCGATGTGCAGCCAGAGCCGACGGTGGTTGAAAAACCCGTGACCCTGCAACCCATCCAATGAGCTTCTGAAAAAGACCTATGGGCAAAGCGGCTGAAATCGAGCCGTTTCTCGACATGCTGATGGCCGAGAAGGGCGCCTCCAAAAACACGATTGCCGCGTATCGGCGCGACTTGGAAGCGGTCAGCGCATTCCTGTCGGCCCGAGGGATGTCCATAGACAAGGCGACGAGCGATGACCTGACAGCGTGCCTAAGGGACAGTGCGCGTCGCCTGGCGCCGGCAAGCCAGGCCCGTCGGCTGTCAGCCTTGAGGCAATATTTTCGATTTCAGGTTTCCGAGAACCGTCGCGTGGAGGATCCAACCAGACTGCTGGACGGACCCAGACTGTCGCGCCCGCTGCCGACCTATTTGTCCGTTGAGGAGGTTGAAGGCCTGATCACGGCCGCCGAAACCCTGGACGGCCCGACAGGGACGCGGCTACGCGTCATGCTGGAACTGGTCTATGGCGCGGGACTGAGGGTCAGTGAGCTGGTCGGGCTGCGCGTTTCCACGATCAGCCAGGATGGCATGACACTGCGCATCACCGGTAAGGGCGGTCGAGAAAGGCTGGTGCCTCTGACCGATCCTGCGAGGATTGCGTTGGCCGACTATCTACCCCATAGAGAGCGTTTTTTGGCTGCTGGCCAACGGCTTCAGGAATGTCCTTGGCTGTTTCCCTCAAAGCGCGGCAAGGACGGAACTTTATCCCGCCAGCGATTTTTTCAGTTGATCAAGGATTTAGCCGTCAAATCCGGGCTCGACCCGGCGAAACTCAGCCCCCATACGCTGCGCCACGCTTTCGCCACGCACCTCATCGAGGGTGGCGCCGATTTACGGTCAGTGCAGAAAATGTTGGGCCACGCCGACATAGCAACGACGCAGATCTATACCCATGTTACGGCCAAGCGTCTGGCTGAAGCCCTGCAGGCGCACCACCCTTTGGCCCAACCAAACTAGCAACCCCGACAAGCTGAAAACTCACAACAGCTGAAAAGATTGCCGTCATTGACGCTTGTGGGGCACCCTGCCATACCACCCGCCGCTATTCGCGGCATATCCGCAGGGCACCCCGCCGGACACAGCACGGCTACCAACAAGGATAATACGGTTCAGCCGATATGCTGACTCACCTGGATTTCGAAAAGCCGATCGCGGAGCTGGAAGACAAGATTGAGGAGCTGCGGCACCTCTCCAGCGATAGCGAAGTCAACATCGAAGAGGAGGTCGGGCGCCTGCAAGCCAAGGTGGACCGCCTGTTGCGGTCGACCTACACAAAGCTGACCCCCGTCCAGCGGGTGCAAGTTGCCCGTCACCCCAGCCGCCCGCATTTCTTTGACTATGTCGAACACCTGATCGACGGCTTCATGCCGCTGGCGGGCGACCGGGCCTTTGCCGAAGACAGTGCCATCATCGGCGGTCTGGGCCGATTTCGCGGATATTCGGTCATGGTCATCGGCCAGGAAAAAGGCCGCGACACGGACAGCCGACTGAACCACAATTTCGGCATGGCCAAGCCCGAAGGATATCGCAAGGCCAAACGGTTGATGTGCCTGGCCGACCGATTCTCGCTGCCCATCATCACCGTCATCGACACCGCCGGCGCCTATCCCGGCGTGGCATCTGAAGAGCGGGGAGTCGCCGAAGCCATCGCCCGCTGCATCGAAACCAGCCTGAAAGTGAACGTACCGGTTATTGCAGTCATCATCGGCGAGGGCGGTTCGGGCGGGGCGATTGCGATCGGGGCCGCGGACAAGGTGCTGATGCTTGAACACGCCATCTATTCAGTCATCTCGCCCGAGGGCTGTGCATCCATTCTGTGGCGCAGTTCCAGCCATGCCAGCGATGCAGCCCAAGCCCTCAAACTGACTGCACCAGACCTGCGGGAGTTGGGCGTCATCGACGATGTGATCGATGAGCCGATCGGCGGTGCGCATCGCCACGTTGCCCAGACGGTCGAATCGGTTGGCAATGCCATCGATGCGGCACTGGAGGAATTGCGACAGGTACCGCCGGAGGAACGGACACGTCGCCGGCGGGAGAAATTCCTAGCTATCGGCAGCGCGTAATCCGCCCAACCCAGTTTGGTGATCACAAACTGGCAAGTTGCCATCCGACTTTAAGGTGTTGCCATCTTACTTTAAGCAACAGCGAAAAACCCTTAGATTTCAAATAGATTAACAAATCGTAAACTCTTAATCATGCAGTTGCATGCAAAAAATCGCCTTGATGCACCTGCATGAACCTGTTTAGTGGCCCCATGCGTGGTGCTCCCAGCAGGGCGACGGTTCAGGCTTGGGCCCGATTGGTGCGGGCCAGTCAGACCATAATCAACGGTGTGGAGGCAGAAGTTCAGCGGGCCGGATTTCCGCCGCTGGACTGGTACGATATCCTTTTGGAACTTGACCGTGCGGGTGGAACCGGACTGCGGCCGCTCGAGCTGCAAGAGAAGGTCGGCGTCGCTCAGTACAACCTGTCCCGCCTGATGGATCGCATGGTCAAGGCGGGCATGGTGACCAGGATACCGTGCGAGCAGGATCGCCGCGGGCACCTGCTGACCATCAATGAAACGGGCCGGGCCACACTTCGGCGCATGTGGCCGGTCTACTCCTCCGCTATCCAACGCCATCTCGGCGTGAAACTTTCGGAGGATGATCTGCAAATGCTGGCGCTATTGCTTGGCAAGCTGGCAGCCGGCTAAAAGGCGTTCAGCGCTTCCAACTGGCGCCAAGCCCTTACGACATATTCAGTGCGAAAACTGTGTCCGCCATCGTGCAGACACAGTTCTAGCACCTTACCGCCGGCGTTGGTTTTGCGCTCGCAGCTCAGCTCACCCTCCGCATATTGCTCGGATCCCTCGAACCCGCCGGTTGAGGCGAACATCGAAAGGGCCTTCATCACATCACCTTGGGCCGTGTTCGCAATTGGCCTGCCGCCCAAGGGCACCATCGTGTCGGTCGTCCCGTGAACATGCATCAGGTGTACTGGTGCGCTGGGGCAGTTTTCCGGTTCCGGCGCCCAGAAAGTTCCGGCAATCGGCGCAAATCCCGCAAAACGCTCACCCCGTTCGCAGGCCAACGTCCAGGTCATCATGCCGCCGGCCGAAAACCCGGTTGCCATGATGCGGTCGGAATCGATGGGAAATCGCTGGGTCACATCGGCCAACAGACGGTCGAAAAAGTCGATCTCGTAAAGACCGACTTGCGAGGGTGAGTTCTTGATATCCCAATCCTGATTGAAGGATTTGGGCGCGATCAGAGCCAGGCCAAGATTGGACACCGCCTTACCGAGCGAACCGTTTTTCATGACACCGGCCGCACTGCCCCGCCAACCATGCATGAACATGATCGCCCCAACAGGTGACTGCCCATCATGGCCTTCCGGCATGCGAATGCGATAGGTGCGATCGCCGATTTGGCAATCTGTATCGGGTCCGCAAGCAATCGCCGGCTGTGCGGATGTTACGAAGATCGCGCTGGCGACAAGTATGGCCGCCAATCCGATTGAGCTGATCGATTTCACCGATGGCCCCCGACTTTTCGAAGAGAAGACATGGGGGAGGATGCCCGGTGGCGGGCGTCCAATCACTTCACATCGGGGTTATCGGATCAATCAGCTGATCCGGCCGTGGCAGTGCTTGTATTTCTTGCCGCTGCCACAAGGGCAAGTGGCGTTGCGCGGGACCTTGCCCCAACTCGACGGGTCGTCCGGCGATGGCGCCGCCTGGCTGGCGGGTCGTTCCAACGTCGTAACGCCCCCATCGCCGGTGGACTCGGGTGCCGCCCCCTGGCCTGCTTGAGCCGGATCTGTGTGCCCCGCCTGCGCCCCTTCTGGCAATCCGTCGGCGCCAATCCCAGCCGGCATCGGTGGTGGGGCACGGAATTCCACATTGGCCAGCACCCGTGTCACCGTTTCTCGCAGCCGGGACAGCATACCCTGGAACAGTTCAAAGGCTTCGGACTGGTATTCCCGTAGCGGATCCCGCTGAGCATAAGCCCGCAGATTGATGCCCTGGCGCAGATGATCGAGCGTGAGCAGGTGTTCTTTCCAAAGCTGATCGAGGATCTGCAGCAGCAGGCTCTTTTCGGCCACGCGCATCATCTCCGGGCCGACATCGACCGCCTTGGCCGCCATCTTGGCGTCCGATTCTTTGATCAGCCGCTCCTCGATTTCCTGATCGGCGATACCCTCTTCCTTGGCCCATTCATCAACGGGCGCCTCGAGGCCCAGGACGTTCGTGGTCTCTTTCTTCAGACCCTCGATATCCCACTGTTCGGCATAGGAATTCTTTGGAATGGCGCCGGAAACCATGTCTTCGACCAGTTCGTGGCGCATGTCGGTAACCGTCTGCGAGACATCGCTGGCCGACATGATTTCCTTGCGCTGTTCGTAAATCACCTTGCGCTGATCGTTCATCACATTGTCGAAGCGCAGCAGGTTTTTGCGAATTTCGAAGTTCCGCGCCTCGACCTTGGACTGGGCTTTTTCCAACGCCTTGTTGATCCATGGATGGATGATGGCCTCACCCTTTTGCAGACCCAGCCGTTTGAGCATGCCGTCCAGCTTGTCCGAGGCGAAGATGCGCATCAGATCGTCTTCCAGCGACAGGAAGAAGATGGAACGGCCCGGATCGCCCTGACGGCCGGATCGGCCGCGCAGCTGGTTGTCGATCCGCCGGCTTTCGTGGCGCTCGGTTCCGATCACAAGCAGCCCACCGACCTTCAGAACCTCGGCGCGCTTTTCCTCGACCTCGCGGGAGATGTCCTGGCGTTTTGCCTCGATCGCAACCTCGTCCGTCAGCTCCTCGGCCTCTCGGGCGACCCGCATTTCGATGTTGCCGCCCAACTGAATATCGGTCCCACGGCCCGCCATGTTGGTGGCGATGGTCACCGCACCGGGCTCGCCGGCATCAGCGATGATCTGGGCTTCTTGCTCATGAAAGCGGGCATTCAAGACATTGTGCTTGATGCCCTTCTTCTTAAGCATGTCCGCCAGGGCCTCGGACTTCTCAATCGAAACCGTACCGACCAGCACCGGCTGTTTGTTTTTGTACGCTTCCTCGATGGCCTCGATGATGGCGGTGAACTTCTCCTCCGCCGTTCGATAGACCTCGTCATTCTCATCCGCCCGGGCGACCGCCTCATGGGTCGGGATTTCGATGACCTCAAGGCCATAGATTTCACCGAATTCGGGAGCCTCGGTCATCGCCGTACCGGTCATGCCGGCCAGCTTGGGGTAAAGGCGGAAATAGTTCTGGAAGGTGATGGAGGCCAGCGTCTGGTTCTCGCGTTGGATATCAACGCCTTCCTTGGCCTCCAGCGCTTGGTGCAGACCTTCGGAGTAGCGTCGGCCTTCCATCATGCGGCCGGTGAATTCGTCGATGATGACGACCTTGCCATCCTTGACGATGTAGTCCTTGTCGCGCTGGAACAGCGTCATCGCGCGCAGGGCCTGATTAACGTGGTGGACCATGTTGACGTTTGCCACGTCATACATGCCGCCGTCAGAAATCAAGCCGGCCTCGCGCAGCAAATCCTCAGCCTTTTCCTGGCCGTCTTCGGATAGGCTTACCGACCGGGCCTTCTCATCAATCTCGTAATCCTCGGCCGTCAGCTTGGGGACGACCTTGTTGACGGCGATATAGTGTTCGGAGCTGTCCTGGGCCGGGCCCGAGATGATCAAGGGCGTGCGCGCCTCGTCGATCAGGATCGAATCCACCTCGTCGACGATGGCGAAGTTGAATTCCCGCTGGACCATATCCTCCAGCCGGAATTTCATGTTGTCGCGCAGGTAATCGAAGCCGAACTCGTTGTTCGTGCCGTAAGTAACATCAGCGGCATAGGATTGGCGTCGCTGGGCATCGTCTAGCCCGTGCACGATCCGGCCGACCGACAAACCCAAAGCGGCATAGACCTGACCCATCCATTCGGCATCGCGGGTCGCCAGATAGTCGTTCACAGTGACGACGTGGACGCCCTTGCCTTCGATGGCGTTGAGATACACCGGCAGGGTCGCGACAAGCGTCTTGCCCTCACCGGTCTTCATCTCCGCGATTTTGCCCTGGTGCAAGACAAGGCCACCCAAGATCTGCACATCGAAATGCCGCTGGCCAAGGGTACGTTTTGCTGCCTCGCGCACCGTGGCGAAGGCCTCGGGGATCAAATCGTCCAGCGTTTCGCCGGCAGCCAACCGCTCACGAAAACGTGCTGTCTGGTCGGTCAGGGCGCTGTCATCCAGCGCCTCCATCTCGGATTCCAGGCTATTGACCTTGTCGACGGTCTTGCGCATCGATTTGACGATGCGGTCGTTGGTGGTCCCGAAAACCTTGCGGGCGAGCGTGTTCAACATGACGATTTCCAGACGCGGCCAAGCGGCCCCTTACCGACGGGTCTTGCAACATCAGCATTAAAAGAGGGGCGAGATATGCCGCACAATTGGCCCTTGAGGCCAGTTAAATCAATCCTAGCAGCCGTGTGCGGCCTTGCTGCTGCCATTGCACTGGGGTAGAGAGCCAGCGAATTCCAGCGCGGCGAGGCCGGTCGACAGCGGCTCGATGGCGCCAACAAACAACGAAACTGCTAACCAAACCCCAAGCCCCGAAAGGTTCCAACCCCATGCAGATCGCCTCCGCCGCGCCCCGCATGGCGGCCAGCCTCGCCTTGCTGACCGTCGCCGCTCTCGCGTTTGTCGCCGCGCCGGCCACCGCCCAAGAGTCCGAGGAGGACCGCACGGTCGCCACCGTCGATGGCGAGCCGGTGACCCTGTCCGAAGTCCAAAACACCTTGCAGTTCATGCCGCCCCAGTACCAGCAACAGCCGCTGGAACTGGTTACGCCCGTGGTCGTGCAGCAGATCGCGATGTCACGGCGCATTCACGCACAGGCCCTGGCCGAAGGCTATGCCGACGATCCGGTCGTCGCCGAACGGGTCGCCGCGGCCGAGCAGCGCATCGTTCAGGATCTGTGGGTGGAGCGTCAGCTGGAGGAACTAGTCACCGACGAAACGGTGCAGGCCGCCTATGAGGCCCATCTCGAGCAGAACCCACCTCAAGACGAAGTCAGCGCCCGCCACATCCTGCTGGAAAGCGAGGAAGATGCCGTGGCCGTGATTGAGGAGCTGGACGGCGGTGCGGATTTCGCGACGCTGGCCCAGGAAAAATCGACCGGCCCGAGCGGACCGGCAGGTGGACAGCTGGGCTTCTTCACTGCCGATCGGATGGTGCCTGAGTTCGCCGACGCCGCGTTTTCGATGGAGCCCGGCAGCTACAGCGACACACCGGTTCAGACCCAGTTCGGCTGGCATGTCATTCTTGTGGAGGACAGGCGCACCACGGAACCGCCCAGCTTTGAAGAGATGCAGCCGCAGCTCGAAAACCAGGCGCAGCAGGAAGCCTTCGTTGAATTGATCAGGGAAATCCAGGGCCAGGCCGAAATCGTCTTCATGGATCAGGATGGCAATCCGATTGTGACCGAGGAAGGCGACGAGGCGGCTGAGGAGACCGACAGCTCGAACTAGTCGTTCCCGCCATGAAACTGACGGTTTCGCCCCTGGCCCCGGCGCGCTTTCCCGACCTTCCCGTAATTGACGGTGTCCGGATTGCCGGCGTCGCGGCCGGTTTGAAGCGCAATGGTTCCCGCGATGTATTTCTGGCCGAACTGGCGCCGGGAACCACCGTCGCAGGAACGCTGACCAAATCCCGCTGCCCCTCCGAACCCGTTTTGTGGTGCCGGGAAGGGCTGAAAGGCGGCCTGGCGCGAGCGATCCTGGTCAATGCCGGCAATGCCAACGCCTTTACCGGAAAAGCCGGGCTGGAGGCGGTCAAGGCCTCGGTCGATGCGGTGGCGAACCAGCTGGCCTGCAAACCGGCGGAAATCTTTGTCGCCTCAACCGGCGTCATCGGCGAGCCGCTGGCACCCAACGCCATCGCCGGCTGCGTCGGCCAGGCAGTCGATGCGTTGGACACCGGCAACTGGGCCAACGCAGCGGACGCAATCCGCACGACGGACACCTTTGCCAAGGGGGCGTCCGCGAGTTGCATGCTCAACGGCAAGGTGGTCAAAATCGCCGGCATCGCCAAAGGATCCGGCATGATCGCGCCGGATATGGCGACCATGCTGTCCTTCATCTTCACCGATGCCGCAATCGCGCCGGACGTCCTGTCGCCGCTGGTGCGCAAGGCGGTGGACCGCTCCTTCAATTGCATCACCGTCGACAGCGACACCTCGACCAGCGACACCGTGCTGGTTTGCGCCACCGGAGCTGCCGGGAACACCCCCTCAAAGTCCCTCAAACCCTTTGCGGATGCCCTCGAAGGCGTGATGCGGGATCTGGCCCAGCAGATCGTCCGCGATGGCGAGGGTGCGCGCAAATTCATCACCATTTCGGTCACTGGCGCAAAATCCAGGCAATCGGCGCGGCGCATCGGCCTGTCGGTGGCGAACTCCCCGCTGGTCAAGACCGCAATCGCCGGTGAGGATGCCAACTGGGGACGAATCGTGATGGCGGTCGGCAAGGCGGGCGAACCGGCCGACCGCGACCGGTTGTCCATCTCCATCGGCGGGGTCGCCGTAGCGCGCGCAGGCCGGGCGGTGGAGGATTATGACGAATCACCCGTGGCCCGCCACATGCGCGGCGAGGAAATCGAGATCGAAATCGATATCGGGCTGGGCCGCGGTTCGGCAGAAATTTGGACTTGCGACTTGACCGATGGCTACATCGCGATAAACGCTGACTATAGAAGTTAATTTCGGTTTCGCGCGTGGCACATCCAGCCGACGATATCATGATGCAACTGCGCCGTTCGGCCGAACGGCGCGCCGGCGACCGGCCGCCCGCCACCGGTGCCCGTGCCATGCGCATGTCCCAGCGCATGATGACCGAACGGCTTTCCCTGCGCCGACCCCGCCGGTCGGACGCGGATTCTCTGGCAGTCTTGATGAACGATTGGGAAGTGGTCCGCTGGCTGGTCCAGGCCCCTTTCCCCTACACCCGCAGCCACGCGGTCGAGTGGATTTCTCAAAACCTGCAAAACCTAGCCAGCGGCCGCGAATTCCAATTCGTGGTGTGCAATCAGGCCGACGATCAGGTCATTGGTCACGCCGGGTTGCGGCTCGATGATGACCGCAAAGGCGCTGAGCTGGGTTATTGGCTGGCCAGAGAAGCCTGGGGGTTGGGCTTTGCCAGCGAGGCCGCCGCGGCCGTGATCGCTTTTGGATTTCGCGATCTACAGCTGGATCGCATCTGGGCAACCTGTCTGCCAGACAACGGCCCGTCCCTGCGGGTCCTGTCCAAGATGGGATTTGGCCAAATCGGTTCTCTCGCCCAAACATTCGAGCCTATCGGCCAGACCGTCGAATGCCCGATCTTAGCCCTGCAGCGCCCGGACGCATCGCACACCCGGCCGGACGATTGAGCAGCGAAAAGCCCGTCACGTTGGTTGTTGCGTGCGCCCTGATCGACAGAGATGGGCGTGTATTGCTGGCCCGACGCCCCCCCGGCAAACCCATGGCGGGCCTTTGGGAGTTTCCGGGCGGCAAGGTCCAGAACGGTGAAACGCCCGAAGCCGCGCTAATCCGCGAGCTGCACGAAGAGCTGGCCGTCGACACCAAGGAAAGCTGTCTGGCCCCTTTCACCTTCGCCTCGCACAGCTATGAAGAATTCCACCTGTTAATGCCCCTTTATCTCTGCCGTGTATGGCAGGGGGAGCCGGAAGCGCGCGAGGGGCAAGAGCTGGCCTGGGTGCGCGCCAACAGGTTGCGCGATTACGAGATGCCCCAGGCAGACGTGCCCTTGATCGCCATGCTGCGCGATCTGCTGTAATGCGCATCCGACAAACAGCCGGGCATTCGGCCTAACCCGGTTTGTCACCCGCGCCATGCTCGACGGTCCCCAACCGTGCGGCGAGGCTTGATTGGGCACTGCCAGGCCGGAGAGCCTTTTGCTGACTTTCATGCGGGCGCCAGCCGGTAAGCGTTATGATCTCGAATGTCGCGCTGACCCGGCCATCCGCCCCCGCAAGGTTCCGGTCATAGCGATCGATGACCAAGGGCCAGAAAGCGCGCGGCGGTATGCGCCGATCTCTCCGCAGCAGAGCTGACGTCTCGCCCATGGCTCTTAGGTCGGCCAGTAGGCTCGCCGCACTTTCATAAGTGACATCCAGGATTTCCGTATCGGCCACGGGCAGGGCATAGCCGGCCCGCTGCATCAATCCGGCCGCGTCTCGCAGGTCCAGGACAGGGCTGATACGCTGGCTGGCCCCGCCCAGGAGTTCCAGCTCAACCTCCAACATGATTTCGCGCAAACCGTTCAGCGTTTGGCCGCCGAACAAACTGGCAATCAACAGACCATCGGGCTTCAGGGTCCGGCTGAGTTGAATCAAACCTCCTGGAAGATCGTTTAGCCAATGCAAAGTAAGCGGGCAGAGGATAAGATCCAACCCATGTTCCGCAATTGGCACCAACTCCTCATCGAAGACGATAACCGGCGCATCAGGACGGGCTTGTCGGGACAACTCAGCCATCGCCGGCGAAAAATCACCTTGAAAAACGGTCCCCTGATGACCGGTTTTACTCAGCGACGTGGCCATCTGGCCTCGCCGGCTGCCGACAATCAGAACCGTCTCGAACCTCCGGTTGATGCTGGCAAGCCGCTCGCTCAAATCAGCCGCGGCCTGCTCGTACAGGAACTCTGCGTTGCCAGACCGGGCCGCCCGGTTGCGGTGTGCCAGCACAACCCTGCGATTGAACATCGCTGCGCCTGTCACCAAACCGAGTCCTCTCCGTGAAGCTGGAACATCTTTCCAATACTGAGGAAACGGATGGTATTGGGTTTGCGGCCGCGTGGCATGGCCTTGTCGACCTTTTGCTGCCGCCGCGCTGCCCGGCCTGCGGGTCCTTGATCGATGATCATGGCAGTATTTGCGCGGATTGCTGGACCAAGCTGACCTTTATTGATCACCCATTTTGCGAGAGCTGCGGCCTTCCTTTTGACATTGATCTTGGCGCGGACGCAATGTGCGCCGCCTGCCTGGCCGACCCGCCACCCTTCGCGCCGCTCCGGTCGGCAGTCGCCTACGATGATGGATCGAGACCGATCATCCTGCGTTTTAAACATGGCGATGCCACTCACTGTGCGCCGCATTTGGCCGGATGGTTGATACGGGTTGGAGCAGATTTGTTAAGCCAAGCAGATTGGCTTGTCTCCGTGCCGTTGCATCGCCAGCGACTGTTTACGCGGCGGTACAACCAAGCCGCCCTTCTTTCCCACGCGCTGACAGGGTTATGCGGCGTCCCAAGCGCTCCACTGGCCCTGCAACGCATCAAATCAACAACAAGCCAAGGTCGCCTGAGCCGGTCGGATCGGGCACGCAACGTCACCGGCGCCTTTCGTGTTTCGCCAAATTGGCAGGGCCGCCTTGCCGGATCGAACATTGTTCTGATTGACGATGTCATGACCACCGGGGCCACGCTGGCAGCTTGTGCAAGAGCCCTGCGCAAAGCAAATGTCGGCCACATTGGATCACTTACCGTTGCACGGGTCTTGCAATCCTGATCTGTCCGCCCAGGTTCGATCCGGCGTCCTATCACGGCCGCATAGCCTTTCAACCAGCGACGGATTTGATAAAGTTTGGCCATGGCAAAGATTACGATCTACAGCACTCCATTCTGCCCCTACTGCGCCATGGCCAAGCGACTGTTGAAGGCCAAGGGCGCCAAGTATGACGATATAGACCTGTTCACCCAGCCGGGGAGACGGTCGGAAATGCTGGAGCGCGCCAACGGCCGCCACACGGTTCCACAGATCTTCATCGACGGAACCCATGTTGGTGGGTTTGATGATCTAAATGCCCTAGAACGGGCCGGAAAATTGGATTCCATGTTAGCAAGCACCCCATGAGCACCAACGTTCAGCGTGTGGCCTGCGTCCAGGTCAATGCCAGCTTAGACGTCGAATCAAACCTGGAAACTGCGTCCGATCTTGCCCGCAAAGCGGCTGCGGACGGCGCGGCGCTGATCGCATTTCCGGAAAATGTTGCGTGCATCGCCCACGGCCGAAAGAAACTGCTCGAACGGGCCTTCGATCCAGACAACAACCTTGCATTGAACCACTTTTGCCGCTTGGCGCGAGAAACCGGAGCGCATTTGCTGGTCGGATCGCTCCACATACGCGTCAGCGCCGAAAAGGCGGCCAACCGCTGCTATTTGATCGACCCGAAGGGCGAGGTCGCCGCCTGGTACGACAAGATACACATGTTCGATGTCGACCTGGCCGATGGGGAAAGCTATCGCGAATCAGCCATTTTCGAGGCCGGAGCACGCGCTGTCCTGGCGGATCTCAGCTGGGCCAAGCTGGGTATGACCATCTGCTACGATGTGCGTTTCCCGGCCTTGTACCGCAACCTGGCCCATGCCGGCGCAACGATCATGTCGGTTCCTGCTGCGTTTACGGAAAAAACCGGGAAGGCACACTGGCACACCCTTTTGAAAGCCCGCGCGATAGAGACCGGCAGCTTTGTGTTGGCGCCGGCACAAACGGGAACCCATGACGAAGGCCGCCAGACCTATGGTCATTCCCTCATCATCGGACCCTGGGGCGATGTTTTGGCTGACGCTGGAACCGAGGTCGGCTTCGTTGCCGCGGATTTGGATTTCTCGGTTCTGGACCAGGTTCGTAGCGCCGTTCCCTCTCTCACCCATGATCGACGGTATCAAGGACCGCAAGCCGCCGACGGCTATCAGCCGCCAATCGCCGCCCTATCCCGCTGATATTTCGAGAATTCTCCGGTCGACTTCTTCCAGTTTTCTCTAGATTATTTCGACTGCAAACGTATTCTGTCGACGTCAAAATTTGCCTTTCCGCGCCAGCTCGTCGGGGAAACGGCACAATCCATAAACTGAATGATTGAGGGTGGCATGCTTCAGGAATTCAAAGAATTCATCATGAAAGGGAACGTCGTCGATCTGGCGGTCGGTATCATCATCGGCGCGGCGTTCACAACCATCGTCAGCTCGCTCGTCGAAGACATCATCATGCCGCCCATTGGCCTGATCCTGGGCGGGATCGATTTCTCCAACATCTTCATCGCGCTGGACGGCGGCAGCTATGCCAGCTTGGCGGCCTTGGAAGAGGCAGGCGCCCCAGCCATCAAGATCGGCAAATTCATCAACGCCGTGATCAATTTCCTGATCGTCGGATTCGCAATCTTCATTGTCGTCAAGCAGGTCAATCGCTTCCGCAAAGACGAAGATGAAGCGGAAGAGGCTCCAGCCGAACCGCCCCGCCAGGAAGTGCTGCTTGAGGAAATCCGTGACGCGATCAAGGCCTCCAAGGCTTAGCCGCTAAGGCGACTCCCAGGCCCCGCTTTTCGCCGAACGGAAAACAGCGTCAATCACCGCCATGTTGGCCTTACTGGCTTCCAGCGAGAGCGGCTGAGGCCGGCCTTCTTTGATCGCGGCCGCGAATTCGCGCGCCATGATGCCGTACTGATCGCAGGTCGGGATCTCAATCACCTCGCGGGAGCCGCCCTGCAGATCGTTACCATCATCGACGAACAGGCGGTTTGGCCGGTCAACCAACGCATTGAAGGGCACCTCGATTTCGATACGCCCACGGGTTCCAAGGATGTTGATGCGCTGATAGGGGACCATTTGGGTGGAACAGGTCAGCGTGGCCTGGAAGGAGCCGAAATCCATGAGCGCGCTGGCAAGCCGGTCGGTACCAAAGCGATCATCGGTCTTCAGATCGGCGACGATGCGCTTGGGTTCCATGCCCGAGATAAAGCGCGGCGCGATGATGGTGTAACAGCCGATATCGTAGACTCCCCCACCGCCCGTTTCCGGGATGTTGCGGATGTTTTCCGCATCCATATTGAAGTAGCTGAAAAACCCTTGGACGGCCGTCAAGTCGCCGATGCGCCCTTCCCGAACCAAATCACGCGCACGGACCCATTGGGGATGGGTCCAGACCATGAAGGCTTCCTGGATGTACCGGCCAGTGCGATCCCGCGCGTCGATCAGCTGATCGACCTCTTCGGCATTCATCCCAATGGGTTTTTCGCACAATACGTGCTTGCCAGCTTCCGCCGCCCGTACTGACCAGGGAACGTGCAGGTTGTTTGGTAGCGGGTTGTAGATCGCATCGATATCCGGATCGGCCAAAAGCTCCTCATACGAGCCATAGGCTTTTTCAAGGCCTAGTTCGGACGCGGCAGCCTTGGCTTTATCAACCGAACGCGATGCGATCGCCGTGACACGGCAATTGCCATTGTTCTGCATCGGCGGAATGACTTTTTTGACGGCAATGTTGGCGACGCCCAGCACGCCCCAGCGCATCGGTTCCATGGGATTTCCGTAGTTAGGTGAACGAAGGCCGAAGGCACCCCTGTGGATGCCTCGGACTTACGAGCGGGTTGGAGGCCCAACAGGATGGCATGGTGATCCTGTTGGGCAAAGTCTCATCAGATCTCGAGATCGTGTTAGGCAAATCTGCGTTGGGCGACTTGCTGTGCGACCGCCGGCTGTTCGACCTCTTCATCTCGTTTGCGGGCGGCAACCCGTAACGCAACGCCCACCGTAGGACCGGTGACAATGGCGTTCTCGCTCGCCATGATTTCGAACTGGTCCCCAAGGCAGGACAGGATCGGTCCAGGATCAAACGGGCCATCCAATTCCGCCCAATCGCCGCGAACGACAAGGGCGTTGGAGAACAGGTCAAAGAACAGAAAGCCGCCTGGCTTGACCGAACGGCAGGCGGCCTCGAGAACTTGGCCAGGCAACGGTTTTGCGATAATGCCGGCGGCAAAAAACTGATCGGGGAAGGGCCAAGGGCGGTTTTCGAGATCCGCCTGCATAATGATCGCTGGACCGCCGGTCGCGAGATCAATGACGCCGTCGACCTGACGATCGATCGCAAACACCTTGTAACCCAGCGCCAAAGCTGACCTTGCATGCCGGCCATTGCCGCAACCGACATTCAGAACCGCGCTAGACCTCCTTCCCGGTGGAAGATAATCGGCAATCCAGGCCGCCTCGACGCTTGGATCCCACCAGTTACGCTGTGTCGCGTTTTGGGCAGCCGCCCTTGCCCTTGGCATTGCATCCTCCTTCACGCAAATTTGCGAGTTGTCGCGTCTGTCGCTACGATGTGGTTCTCAGCTTTTTTGAAGGTTCGACCATGATCCGCTACGCACTGCTGTGCTCGCAGAACCACGAATTCGACGCTTGGTTTAATGACAGCAGCGGTTTCGACCGCCTGTCCAAAGCGGGCGAAGTGGTCTGCCCTGTCTGCGCGGACACGACGGTTCGCAAAGCGTTGATGGCTCCGGCGATTGGCGGCAAGGCAGCGGCGGAAAGTGAAAAAGCCAAAGACGTTGAGCAAGCGACCGAAAAGGAGGCGGGCAAGGAACTGCTGAGTGATGTTGACCGCAAGCTTCACGCCCTTCGACGTGAAATTGAACAAACCCACGAATATGTCGGCAATCGATTCGCCGAGGAGGCTCGCAAGATTCACTTTGGCGAGGTTGAGCATCGTGGCATTTACGGTGACGCGACCAAGGAGCAGGCCCGTGAACTTGTTGACGAGGGCGTTCGTTTCACGCCCCTCCCGTTTGCTACTAGATTAGATGCCTAATTCTCGACCAGCTTACAATCCCGCCTTCACGAATAATTAACCTTTTCGATACCACGCCAAGCCAGCGCCAACAAACTCAACTGGCAAACCAATCGACGGCACACCTGACGCCGAACGAGAAAAATGCAACTAACCCATTAGGTTGGCGGACGGCTTTACAGCCGTGAGCAAATAGTTGACAGCCAACCGCCGCTTACTCAACCGCCAGGACCGACTGACGGGTGAATAAATCATCCCACTTACATTCTGTGTGACAAGGCCGGCGTTCCCGACGGTACGGTCAAGTTCCTCGGGTCGCAAAAAACGTCGCCAGTCATGGGTACCGCGCGGCAGTAAGCGCAGCAGGTACTCCGCCCCGGCAATCGCAACTGCAAAGCTCTTGGCTGTTCGGTTCAAGGTGGAAAAGAAAGCTAGTCCACCAGGCTTCAATAGCGTTGCAACGGATGAAACGAACGCGTCGACGTCGGCAACGTGCTCGACGATTTCCAGACAGGTCACGATGTCGAATTGCTCGGGCGCTTCAACCGCCAAATCTTCGACCATGCAACAACGATAGTCGATCGCCAGTGCCTGGCGGTCGGCATGATCTCGCGCGACCTCGATGGCCCGCTCACTGGCGTCAACGCCGGTGACCTGCGCCCCCATTCTTGCCATCGGTTCGCTCAACAGCCCGCCGCCGCATCCGATATCCGCTAGCCGCATCCCCGCAAGCGGCCCGTTTAGCTGCACATCGGCCGGCTGTTTGCTCGCACCATTGCTTGCGTCGTTGGTTGTTCGATGCGCGGCGACCTGATCGCGAATGTAGCCAACGCGTGCCGGGTTCATCGCATGCAGCGGACGAAACTCGCCGTTAGGGTTCCACCAATGTGCCGATATCTCGTCGAAACGCGCGATTTCGGCCGGATCCAACGTTGAGGTGTTTTGCGCGCGCGCCATGCGTCTGCCATCTTGCCAGGGGACCTGTCCCTTAAGTATGGATACGCCGCTGAGCGCCAGCAATGCCTGACCCGCCTTTGTGCGGACTTGAATTTCCAAAACTGGACTGGAAACCGTAGGCTGTCTGCCAGGATTTCGGGCAAGACGTGCGGGCGCGTTGAGTTGCGTCAGTCTTGAATTTCACAGGCGGCGTGCCGCCCCGCATGTGGCGGCGGTTGTCTGGCTATTAGATTGCTGGCGACAGGATCAAATTGAGAATTAGGGCATGACTCGCATCGTCCAAAAATTCGGCGGGACATCGGTCGCCGACATCGAACGCATCAGCGAAGTGGCACGCCGCGCCAAGGTGGAGCATGACCAGGGGCACCAGGTCGCCGTCGTGGTTTCTGCAATGGCTGGCGACACCAACAGACTTGTCGATCTGTGCCGCGCCATATCGCCGTTGCATGACCTGCGGGAATACGACACGGTCGTCTCGGCGGGCGAACAGATAACCTCTGGCCTGTTGGCGATCGCCTTGCAGGAAATCGGTGTCCCGGCCAGGTCCTGGTTGGGCTGGCAAATCCCCGTTCGGACGGACGATATGCACGGGCGCGCCCGGATAGCCGGAATCGAGTCCGACCTTCTTCTCGAAAGGCTTGAAAGGGGCGAAGTCTGCGTCGTGCCCGGTTTTCAGGGTATCTCGCCCCTCGGGCGCATCACCACCCTTGGACGCGGGGGGTCGGACACATCGGCCGTAGCGCTTGCCGCGGCGATCGGCGCGGACCGGTGCGATATCTATACCGATGTCGATGGGGTTTTCACCTGCGATCCCCGGCTTGTGCCAAGCGCCCGGAAGATCGACCGGATTACCTACGAAGAAATGCTGGAAATGGCATCCGCCGGGGCAAAGGTCCTGCAGGGACGCTCGGTCGAGATGGCCATGAACCATGGCGTGCGCGTGTCGGTGCGGTCCAGTTTCAACGACGGACCCGGCACGCTGGTCACCGATGAGGATGAAATCGTGGAACAAGAAGTCGTAACCGGCATCGCCTATAGCCGGGATGAAGCAAAGATCACCCTGACCAACGTGTCGGACACCCCCGGCGTGGCTGCCCGTGTGTTTGGTCCGCTGGCCGATGAAAACCTGAACGTGGACATGATCGTTCAGAATGTTTCTGAAAGTGGCGATTCCACCGACATCACCTTCACTTGCGGGCGCAGCGATCTGGAACGGGCCAGCCGCCTGCTGCAGGAGAGAAGCGCGGAAATCGGCTTTCAATCGCTGGTACCGGACAGCGACGTGGCTAAGATTTCGGTCATTGGCGTCGGCATGCGCAGCCACGCGGGTGTCGCCAAACGCATGTTCACAACGCTGGCCGAAAACGGCATCAACATTCAGGTGATCTCCACCTCGGAAATCAAGATCAGTGTGCTGGTGGAAGACAAGTACACCGAACTTGCGGTGCGCGCCTTGCATACCGCCTACGGGCTAGACGCTGTCTGAAGGCCCAACCCGGAAGGCTGAGAATGTGAGCGCGCAACCGCCGGCGCACACCGAACGAACCAGAACCTCGCCCAGGCGGCTCCTGGCGCAGCTGCGCGACATCATGGCGGGTAGCGCATCGCCCCAGGACCGGCTGGACCGCATCGTGCGTGCCATCGCCGCGGAAATGGCGGCCGAGGTGTGCTCCTGCTATGTGGCGCGCCCGGGCGAGTTGATGGAGTTGTATGCGACGGTCGGTCTGAAGGCCGAGGCGGTCCACCAGACGCGTCTGCGCGTCGGTGAGGGGCTGGTGGGGGAGATTGCCGCGACGGCCCTGCCGATCGCCGTGACCGACGCGCCGTCGCACCCACGGTTCGCCCATCGGCCCGAAACGGGCGAGGATCCCTATCAGACCTTGGCGGGCGTTCCGATCCTGCGCGGGGGCTCCGTACAGGGCGTGCTGGTGCTGCAAAAGCGCGAAACGCGCCGCTTCAGCGAAGATGAGATCGAAACCCTGCAGACTACTGCGATGGTTGTGGCGGAACTCGTCGCCGGCGCCGAGATCGGCCATGCGGCCAACATCGGACAGGACACAGCCGGCGAAACCCTTCCCAGCCGCGTTGAAGGCCGCGTCATCAGCAAAGGGCTTGCCCGCGGCAATGCGGTGCTGCATCAGCCACGGCTGACAATTCGCGAAGTGGTCGCCGATGATCCCGAACGCGAGGCTTCGCGCCTGAGCCGGGCCATCAAGCTGATGCACCGGGACATCGACCGCCTGTTCGATATGACCGCAGCGGTCGATAGCGGCGAATCGGTCGATATTCTCGAAACTTATCGCATGTTCGCCCGGGATCGCGGCTGGATCGGCCGCATGCAGGAGAGCATCCGCGCCGGACTGAGCGCCGAGGCTGCGGTCAAGAAAGTGCAGGACGCCAACCGGGCGCGGCTGGAACATGTCAACGACCCCTATTTGCGCGAACGGCTGAGCGATCTGAACGATCTGGCGACGCGCCTGCTGCTGACCCTGGCCGGCAAGGGCGCGGCAGCGGATGCCGTTACCATGCCGGACGATGTGGTGCTGATCGCCCGGACCATCGGACCGGCCCAGCTGCTCGATTACGACCGCAGCCGGTTGCGCGCACTGTTGATGGAGGATGGGTCGGAGACCAGCCACGTGGCCATCGTCGCGCGGGCGTTGGGCATCCCCGTGATGACCGGCTGCGTTGGGCTGATCGATGCCATCGAGCCCTTCGATCTGGTGCTGGTGGACGCGCAGAACGGCCAGATCTTCATCCGCCCCTCAGATGACGTGCTGGACAGTTTCGAAACGGCACTGAACACCGCCCGCCAGCAGGCCGCGCTGTTCGAAGAGCTGCAGAACGCCCCGGCCATTACGCTGGACGGCGAGCGTGTCTCCCTGATGATCAATGCCGGCCTGCTGATCGACCTGCCGCGCATGGACGAATATGGCGCTGATGGTGTCGGGCTTTACAGGACCGAGCTGCCCTTCATGGTGCGTTCGGCCTACCCGAACGTCTCGGCCCAGATGGTCTTGTACCGCAAGATTTTGGACCAGGCGGGCGATCGGCCGGTGGTGTTCCGGACGCTGGATGTCGGGGGCGACAAGCAGCTGCCCTATTTCCAGGCACCGAAGGAGGAAAATCCGGCGCTAGGCTGGCGGGCCTTGCGCATTGGTCTGGATCGTCCGGTGATTCTGCGCCATCAGATCCGCGCCCTGCTGCTGGCTGGCGGCGGACGCCCGCTGCGCGTGATGTTTCCGATGGTCGCCGATGTCGACGAGTTCCTCGCCGCCAAGGAGATCTGGGAGCTGGAAGTGCAGCGGCTGGTGAGCCAGGGAAAAACACCGCCAATAACGGCGGATATCGGTGTGATGGTCGAGGTGCCCTCGCTGGTCTGGCGCCTGCCAGCGCTGTTGCCCCATGTCGATTTCCTGGCCGTCGGGTCTAACGATTTGATGCAGTACATGTTTGCGGCGGACCGGGCGAACCCGCTGATGGTCAGCCGTTACGACCGGCTGAGCGTGGCCAGCCTGCAGATCCTGCGATCCATTGCCAACCAGGCGGCCGAGGCGAATACACCGGTCAGCATCTGTGGCGAAATGGCTGGGCAACCGGTTGAGGCACTTGCCCTTTTAGGGCTGGGATACCGAACCCTGTCGATGAGCCCGGAAGCCATCCGCCCGGTTAAGGCCGTCGTGCGGTCGGTGGATCTAACTTCACTTACCAGTTTGGTTAATCAATTATTAGCACGAGATAATGGTTCAATTCGATCGACTTTAACCGCCTATGCGCGCGATCACGGAATCATATTGCAGTAAAACCACCGCTAAACTTTGCGATTTGTCCCTTTCACGTCCCAACGAAATTTGGTTAAACGAGATTTCACAGCGTTTCCGGCCTGGAAATGCGAATGACACAACAATCTCAAACGTTTTTTTACGAACTAGTGGAAACGTCAGGCAACGCAACTCACCCGGGTTTCCGAAAGGAAGCCGGTCGGGGCGGGTCCACCAAGCGACCGGTCCTTGGATATCGGCAAACATGGCTTACTCGACGCGCAAACTGAGTCTCGTTAGCGAGCAGGAACCGGCCGCTAAGGCAGAACCGCACCTATCGGATGCAGCCCGTCCGCTTGGGACCGTGGCCGCAACCCTGCGTGCCGCCCGACTCGCCCACGGCAGCACCCTGCCGGAAATCTCTGATTCCTTGCGGATCCGCCTAGCCTATCTGGAAGCCATCGAAGATGGGCGTTTCGACGAGTTGCCGGGCAACGTCTACGCCATCGGGTTCATTCGCACCTACGCCGATCATCTGGGCCTCGATTCGCGTCATTTGATCGAAAAGTACAAGGAAGAGACCGAACAACCCCAAAGCCAGCAGGAACTGCATTTCCTGGCGGCAGAGCCGGAACGGCGCATTCCCGGCGGATCACTGATGCTTGTCGCGCTGTTGATGGCGGCCGTGACGTATGGGGTTTGGTTTTATGTTTCCTCCACAGACCGTGGACTGGTCGATCTGATTCCCGATTTTCCCGACCGGTTCAACGCACTGCTGGTTCCCAACCAAGAAGGCGGTAACCCGGTGGAGCTGGCCCAGCCTTCGGACGACGCCGCAGATGTGCCGACGGACCAGGCAGGGAGCGAAAATCTGACAGCGACACTGCGTTCGCCGCTTGAGGACAACACCTTCGGATCGCCCCCGCCGGAAGATCCCTTCCCAACCACCGCGCAACCTGGCGAGCCGGTCGAGCAGTTGGCTGCGCCGACGCCTGCCCCAGCTGAGTCGGCCGATGATGAGGGCGAGTTCCGCGTTTCGGGCGTCCAGCCCTCGCTGACGCCCGGTTTTGATATTCCAACGGCCCCAGCCGGTTTGACCGATCCGCTAGAAGGCTCGCCCAGCGCGGAGGCGACCGGTGAGAACGTGCTTGGCGAAAGTGTGTCGAGTGATGACGCGCCTGTGGAAGATCTTCTTGGCGAAGACCTACCTAGCGAAAACCTACCTGGCGAAGGCGCGCCGACGACCGATGTCGCGGAGGGCCCATTACCGCAGACCGATGCGGATGCCCCATCGCCGACAACCGTTGATTCGCCGATCGCCGAGAATGCCGCCGATACGACCATCGGGACGAACGGGAATGAAACCGGCCCGGCACCGGTCTTAGCGGAACAAGATCTCAACGTCGTTCCGGAAACCCCCGGCCAGAGCGCGGCAATCGCAGCGGCCCGACCGCCCGGACCGCCGACGAGCCCGACCTTTGGCGGCGAGAACGAAGACAGCCGCGTGCTGATCAACGCGACGGCGATGAGCTGGGTTCAAGTGCGGGATGATGCCGGCAATCTGGTGATGACCCGGGTCCTGCAACCTGGCGAAAGCTACCGCGTTCCCAACCGGCCCGGCCTGCACATGGTGACCGGCAATGCCGGCGGAATCGAGATTTTCGTCGACGGCCAACCGACGCCGCCATTCGGCCGCCATGGGGATGTCGTCCGGAATATCGATCTGGATCCGGACGCCCTGCTGAACGGCACCGCCGCTCCCAACTAATTTCCTTACATCTTTGTCGGCTGGGTCACCTGCGTTATATGAGATGCGCGGGAGCGGTCATAATTTGACCCTGGCGTGAGCTTCGGCGCGCTTTTCTAGACAATAGGTGATCACATGATGGGCGATCCGGCCCAGGCGCAAGCACATCGTCCCTGGCGGGCCATCGAGCGTCGCCCTTGCCGGCAGATCCATGTCGGCAAGGTTCCGATTGGCGGCGACGCGCCAATTGCCGTCCAATCCATGACGAACACGCCGACGACGGATGTCGCCGCGACCATCGCGCAAATCCGCGCGCTGGAGGTGGCGGGAGCGGACATCGTCCGGGTTTCCTGCCCTGACGAGGGTTCCTCGGCCGCCCTGCGCGAAATTATCCCCGAGGTGACGGTTCCAATCGTCGCCGACATCCATTTTCACTATCGGCGGGCCATCGAGGCCGCCGAGAACGGGGCAGCCTGCCTGCGCATCAACCCCGGCAATATCGGTTCGGCCGACCGCGTGGCGGAAGTCGTCAAAGCGGCCAAGGATCATGGCTGTTCTATCCGCATCGGCGTCAATGCCGGCAGTCTTGAACGCGAATTGCTGGAACGGTATGGCGAGCCGTGCCCGGAGGCGATGGTCGAGTCGGCGCTAAACCATGTGCGCATTCTCGAGAATCACGACTTTTTCGAAACCAAGATTAGCGTGAAAGCCTCGGACGTGTTCCTGGCTGTGGCCGCCTATCACGGCCTGGCAGAGGCCTGCGATTACCCGCTGCATATCGGTATCACCGAGGCAGGCGGGCTGACGTCTGGCACGGTCAAGAGCGCGATGGGCCTGGGTACGTTGTTGTGGTCGGGCATCGGGGACACATTGCGCGTCTCCCTTTCCGCAGACCCGGTCGAAGAGGTGAAGGTTGGCTTCGAGATCCTCAAATCCTTGGGTTTGCGGCATCGGGGAGTCACCATCATCTCCTGTCCGTCCTGCGCCCGGCAGCAGTTCGATGTGATCGGTACCATCGCGGTGCTGGAGGAACGGCTGGCCCACATCACCACGCCGATGTCCCTGTCCGTCATCGGGTGCGTGGTCAACGGTCCGGGCGAAGCCTTGATGACCGATATCGGCCTTACCGGCGGGGGCAAGGGGACCCACCAGATCTACGTCGCGGGCCTGCCCGACCATCGCCTAAAGGATGCATCCATTGTCGATCATCTGGTGCAGATGGTCGAAGCAAAGGCAGCCGAAATCGAAGCGTCGAAGGCCGAGGATGCAGACGACGCCCCAATGGCGGCCGCCGAGTAGGCCGGCACCGCCCCATCCGGTCTGAACGTGATGAGTAGCTTTGACAGCAAATTACGCGCCGTGGCGACGCGCCTGGAGGAGTTGCGCGACACCCTGGCCAGCGGGTCGCTCAACCCCGACGAAATGCTGACATTCGGCAAGGAATATGCCGCTCTAGAGCCGATCGCCCTCAAAATCAACGAGCTGGAGGCGCTGCGGAGCGAGATCGTCGATCTCGAGGCGATGGCCAGTGACGAGCAGACGGACGATGACATGCGATCGCTGGCCAGCGATGAGCTGGTTGAAGCAAAAGGCCGCCTGCCCGACTTGGAACGCGAGGTACAACGCCTGTTGTTGCCCCGCGATCAGGCAGACGGCCGTAATGCGATCCTGGAAGTCCGGGCTGGAACCGGTGGGGACGAAGCGGCGCTGTTCGCCGCTGACCTGTTCGGCATGTATCAACGCTATGCGGCCCAGCAGGGCTGGCGCTTTTCGGTCATGGACGTCTCAGAAACGGATATCGGTGGCTACAAAGAAGCCGCCGCTGAGATTTCCGGTACCGATGTTTTCGCAAAGCTGAAGTTCGAAAGCGGGGTTCATCGCGTTCAGCGCGTCCCGACGACGGAGACTCAAGGCCGGATTCACACATCAGCCGCCACGGTCGCGGTTCTGCCCGAGGCCGAGGAAGTCGACGTCACCATCGACCAGAAGGATCTTCGGGTCGACACCTACCGAGCCTCCGGTGCCGGCGGCCAGCACGTCAATAAAACCGATAGTGCGGTGCGGATCACCCATCTGCCGAGCGGCATTGTCGTGGCCCAGCAGGATGAAAAATCGCAGCACAAGAACCGCGCCAAGGCGATGAAGATCCTGCGCGCCAGGCTGTACGAGCAACAACGGCTTGAAGCAGACAGCGAACGGGCCGAGAGCCGCCGGAGTCAGGTCGGCTCGGGCGATCGGTCGGAGCGCATTCGGACCTATAATTTTCCGCAAGGGCGGGTCACCGACCACCGCATCAATTTGACGCTGCACAAGCTGGACAAGATCATCGCTGGCGAGGCGTTGGGCGAAATCATCGATCAGCTGATCGCCGAGGATGAAGCGGCGCGCCTGGCCGCGATGAATTAGGGCAACGCCCATGCCGGGTAATTCCAGCCTGGAAGACCTGCTGCGCTGGGGCACCGAGCGGCTTGCGGAGGCAGGGATCGAAGACCCGCGGAGGGATGTCCGCCTGATAGCGGCGCATGCCATGGGCAAGACCATCGCCGATCTGGTCGCCCTGAGGGGCAGTCTTGTGCCCCCCGATGTGAGGATCGCGTTCGAGGGTCTCGTTGGCCGGCGGCTCAGGGGCGAACCGATCAGCCGAATCGGCGGACGGCGCGGTTTTTGGACCCTGGACCTGCAGATCACACCGGACGTGCTTGATCCGCGACCGGACAGCGAATGCCTGATCGAAACCGCGCTGCGCCTGGTCGACGGTCGCACGGGCGAAAAAAGGGTCCTCGATCTTGGGACGGGGAGTGGCTGCCTTTTGCTGGCCTTGCTGGCCGAATGGCCAAATGCAAGCGGGGTTGGCGTCGATCTGTCCGCTGAAGCCCTGCGCGTCGCACGTACCAATGCCAAGGATCTGGGGTTTGGTCGGCGCGCCGCCTTTGTTTGCGGCGACTGGACGGAGGCCCTATCGGCCGAATTCGACCTTATTGTCAGCAATCCGCCCTATATCGAAAGCGGAGAAATTGCACGCCTGGAGCGCGAGGTCGCCGATTTCGACCCTCGACTCGCACTCGATGGCGGCTCCGATGGTTTGGAGGCCTATCGCCGCCTGATTCCGGACTTGCCGCGCCTATTGAAGCCCGGCGGAGTGATGGTGCTTGAAATCGGCTCTGATCAGGCAGAGGCCGTTAAGTCCCTGATTGAACGTTCCAAAACCAAAAATGTCACAGTTACGCAGGATCTTGCAGGTCGAAACCGCTGCGTTTCCGCCAAAAAAGCATTGGAATGCATCGACTGACGCACTAGTCTGGGCATCAAGAATGTATCGCCACTCAATCGGTCGTTAACCAACTTTTGGCTACAGAGCACACGTCCAACCCGAAGGTTTGCAGACGTGTCGACAAGACAACCGGTTGGCCGGCATACACAGGCGAAAAACCATCGACGGTGAAAACCATCGACCGGATTGATACGCGAAGATGTGGCGCGAATCGCCGGACGATTTATGCGGAACACGGATGATCGGCTAGTTGGAGGCCGTCCGTTGTCGTGATGGACGGAGCGCTCTTGCACAGGGAGCGCCTATCGGACTTTGCCTGACAGCAGCATCAATGGTGGCTGAGTAGATAGCGTGCTGAGTGAATGGCCATATTTGCCCACGATGGTTCCGGTGCATGACGTCCCCCGGATCCCGATGCGCCGTGGCGCAGGGATCGATGAATGTTTGCCAAATAACAATTTGAAAACGAGACTCAATCGATGAGACAGGGCTCTAACAACCGCCGCTCTCGTGGCAGAAACAACGGTCGGCGCAACGGTCTTCCGAACAAGAACCAAACCTTTGAGAGCAGCGGGCCGGAGAGCCATATCCGCATTCGCGGAAATGCGACCCAGGTCCAGGAAAAATACATGTCCTTGGCGCGGGATGCGTTGAATTCCGGTGACCGCATTCTGGCCGAGAATTTTTTTCAGCACGCGGAGCACTATTACCGCGTGATGGGCAGTTTGAACGAGGCCCATGCGCAAGCGGCTGAACAGCAAAATGCGGGTCAGCCACGGCAACCGGATGGCCAGGAAAACGGCTGGTCAAACGGCCATATGCGCAATGGCCGCGGGCGCGCCAATGGCGAACAGCCGCGCGATGAAGACGCCGCGAAGTCGGGCGAAGGGTCAAGCCCGTTTGCGACTGATCCGCGTGAGTCGGCGGCTGAACAGCCGGTCAATGGCGGTGAGCCGCAAATCTCCGATGCCGTCGCGCCCGACGTCAACGGCGCCGTGCCAAGCGCGGCTGCTCCTGAGGAAGCCACCGCCGAAGCCAGCGAGCCAGCCGCCCCCGTGGAACGCCAGGTCAGGACTCGCCGGCGCACGACGCGCAGCCGCCGCACCACGGCCGCCCAGCGCGAAGAGGCCGCGCCGGCAACTGAATCGGAATAGGGCTCTTTTGGGCGGCTGATCGGTGACGTCAGCCGGCGCCCAATCTATTCAGCCGACGTAGCCGCTTAATCGGCGGAAATCTCGTCCCCGATGCTGACCAGCCCGTCCGTCGTCAGCTCGATGAAGACGCCGCAATCGATGTGGTCATACCCTGACTTCAACAGCTGAACGGTCGCCATGTCCCGGTCGCCGGTATCCGGGTTGACCGTCGTCGCGGCGCAGCGGTCGATCCGGTCGACGACACGGCCGCGCACCGGCCCGATACTAACCTCTGACCCGATCCAGTCGAATTCCTGCCAGGCCGAGCCGCCATCGACCATCAGATTGCCGCGAAAGCGGCGCCAATCGACCGGTTTGCGCGTCAGCCGTTCCATATCGCGCAGGCTTGCCAAGTTTATCAGCGAGATGACGGCTCGCTCCTGATCGGTCATGGCCTGGTTGGCGACTTCGATCACCTTCACCGGCACCGGCGCTTCACCATCGAGATAGGCGTTCAGGAACTGTTCAATCAGCTTGCGGCCGATGGTTTGGTTCAGAGCCCCTTTCGCAATCTGCTTGCCATCCCGGTTGATCGTAAATCCGTGGGTATCCGGGTCGAAATCCGTCTTCAACGTCGCCAACTTACCATAACGCATGAGCTGCAAAAAATGCGCTTTGCGTAGCCAGGATGGCTGGGCCAGATCGAATTTGCTGGCGGCATGGGCAATGGCATAGCGACGATCGAACGGTAAAACCTTGCCGGCCGTCACCTTCACCGAGTCCAGAAGTTGCGGGGAAAACCCCTTAACGGGATACCGAGCGATTTGAACGATCTTGGCAGTCATGATGCTGTTCTTGGTTGTTGGCCGTTTAAGGGGCCGTTTTGGTGTCTGCGCCCAGGAATTTTCACCCTTTCACGCAGGTCGAACGATCTTGCGGGTCCTGTGATCGTCCCCACATGTAACACAGCGTTTCTCCGTGGGTTGCACCAAAGGGTGGACCATCGCGGATCGTGCCTCTCAAGAGGGCGATTTTTGCAATACAGGGGATCTGAATGAACTTCGAGAAGTATTCCGACCGCGCCCGCGGCTTTGTCCAGGCGGCGCAGACCACCGCCTTACGGCTAGACCACCAACAACTGGCACCCGAACACCTGCTGAAAGTCCTGTTGGATGACAGCGAGGGAATGGCGGCCGGCCTGATTCGGGATGCCGGCGGCGACCCCGCCGCCGTGACCCGTGAGAACGAGGCAGCCCTCTCCAAGCGGCCCAGCGTGGAGGGTGGCGGCGCCGGGCAAGTCTATCTCAGCCGCGAGCTGGCCAAACTGTTCGGCCAGGCTGAACAACAGGCCCAAGAGGCCGGCGACCAATTTGTCACGGCCGAGCGGCTGTTGATCGCGTTGGCCGAGGATGCGGATGCGGGCAAAGCGCTGAAGGCCGGCGGCGTTTCCGTCGATGACCTGAAATCTGCCGTGGACCGCATGCGCAAAGGCCGCACCGCCGATTCCGCCAGTGCCGAGGAAGCCTACGACGCGCTGAAGAAATACACGCGCGATCTGACCGAAGCGGCCCGGGACGGCAAGCTCGACCCGGTCATTGGCCGGGATGAGGAAATCCGTCGGACCATCCAGGTGCTGTCACGGCGCACCAAGAACAACCCGGTTCTGATCGGCGAACCCGGTGTCGGTAAGACGGCCATCGTCGAGGGTCTGGCCCAGCGGATCATCAATGGCGACGTGCCCGAGGGGCTGAAGGACAAACGACTGCTGTCGCTGGATATGGGCGCCTTGATTGCCGGGGCGAAGTTCCGTGGCGAGTTTGAGGAACGACTGAAGGCCGTTTTGCAGGAGATCACCACGGCGGCCGGCGAGATCGTGCTGTTCATCGACGAGCTGCACACGCTGGTAGGTGCCGGCAAGGCCGAGGGGGCGATGGATGCCTCCAACATGCTGAAGCCGGCTCTGGCGCGCGGCGAGCTGCATTGCGTGGGCGCCACGACCCTGGATGAGTACCGCAAGCATATCGAAAAGGACGCCGCCCTGGCCCGGCGCTTTCAGCCGGTCTTCACGGCCGAACCCAGCGTGGCCGATACGATCTCGATCCTGCGCGGGCTGAAGGAAAAGTACGAACTGCATCACGGGGTGCGGATCACCGATGGCGCGATCGTCGCCGCCGCGACCCTGTCCAACCGCTACATCACCGATCGGTTCCTTCCCGACAAGGCCATCGATCTGATGGATGAGGCGGGTTCGCGCCTGCGCATGGAGGTGGATTCCAAGCCCGAGGAACTGGACGAGCTGGATCGGCGGATCATCCAGTTGAAGATCGAGAGGGAGGCTTTGCGCAAGGAAAGCGACGATGCTTCCAAGGATAGGCTCGGGAAGGTCGAGGTCGAGCTTGGGGAACTGGAGGAGCAATCCGGCCAGCTAACCGAAGCGTGGGAACGCGAAAAAGCCTCGCTGCAAATGGGCCAGCTTGCCAAAGAACGGCTTGAGAATGCGCGGACCGAGCTGGAGCAGGCCCGAAGGTCCGGAGATCTGGCCCGGGCGGGCGAGCTCTCCTACGGCATCATCCCCGATCTGGAACGGCAGGTTGCCGCGGCCGAGGAAACGGCCGAAAGCCGCATGATCCAGGAAGAGGTGCGCGATTCCGACATCGCCGCCGTCGTCGCCCGCTGGACGGGCGTGCCGGTCGATCGGCTGATGGCTGGCGAACGCGAGCGGCTGTTGGAGCTGGAGAGCAAGCTGCACCAACGAGTTATCGGCCAGGATGAGGCCATCGAGGCTGTCTCAAACGCCGTCAGGCGCGCCAGGGCTGGCTTGCAGGACCCAAACCGGCCGATCGGCAGCTTCATGTTCCTGGGCCCCACCGGTGTGGGAAAGACCGAGCTGACCAAGGCCCTAGCCGAATTCCTGTTCGACGATGAGCGAGCCCTGATCCGCATCGATATGTCGGAGTTCATGGAAAAGCACTCGGTCGCCCGGCTGATCGGCGCCCCGCCCGGCTATGTCGGGTATGAGGAAGGCGGCGCGCTGACCGAGGCGGTGCGGCGGCGGCCCTATCAGGTCGTGCTGTTCGACGAGATCGAGAAAGCCCACCCGGATGTCTTCAACGTGCTGTTGCAGGTGCTGGATGACGGCCGGCTGACGGATGGCCAGGGTCGGACAGTGGATTTCCGCAACGTGCTGATCATCATGACCTCCAATCTGGGCAGCGAGTTCCTGATCCAGGGCGCCAGCGCCACGGAGAACTGGAACGACAAGCGCGATCAGGTGCTGGGGGCGGTGCGCGGGCACTTCCGGCCGGAATTCCTCAATCGGGTGGACGATCTGATCGTCTTCCACCGGCTGGATCGCGAGCACATGGCGCAGATCGTCACCATTCAACTGGCGGATTTGGAAAAGCTGCTGGAGGAGCGGAAGATCACCCTGGACCTGGGCGAGGACGCCCGGGCTTGGCTGGCGGAGGCCGGATACGACCCGGTCTATGGCGCCCGGCCGCTGAAACGGGTCATCCAACGCACCATCCAGAACCCGCTAGCCAACCTGATCCTGGACGGCAAGGTGGCCGACGGCCAGACCGTCGGCGCGGTCGTCGAAGGTGGGGAGCTGGTGATTCAACCGGACGCGCCAACCAGCCAGGCGGCAGCCTAACGACAGCCCATAGTGTCGTGTTGGGCTGGCGGGCTAGAAGGAGTAGCCCGGCAGCCCGGCCACGTCGCAGCCGTAGCGGGTGTAGACCTGTTGGACGTTGCAGTAGCGGTCGAACTGGACGATCACCTGGCCGCTTTCGCACTGATCCACCCGGGCCCAGGCGTTGTAGCCGATGATGATGCGGTCCTCGGTTGGTAGGATGACGTTGCCGCGCCGTTCGGGACTGCGACGGGTCTTGTTGGTGATGAAGAGGTCCGTGACCTCCAGCCTAAGGTCGGCCAGTGTCTCATTGGCGACGACTTGCAGCAGCTCGTGATTGTCATTGTCGAACAGGGGCGTCGGGTAGCAGATCCGGTTGGCCACCGCATCGATCGGCGCGACGTTGGCGCAGGCGCTCAGGATCGAGACCAGAGCAGCGGAAGCGGCCAGTTTGGCCATTGGGGCTAAGCGTAGAGGCATTGGCGGGGATCCACATGCTGTGATGCGTTTCCCAAAATGTGGTCAAGCGGGCGGGCAGCACCAGGGCGATAGCGGATTTATCGCCCGGATGTGACCTTTTGACAGCGGCGCGCTCGCGCAGGCGATCAGCCCGTGATCAGCCGGCCGTTTCCGTATGCTGCAGCTTGGGTTCCGCGCTGGTGCCCTGTTGTCCCTGGCTGCGGCCGATGGCGCCGCTGAGCAGCAGGTAGACCTTACCGACATCGGACGTCATCAGGGTCGAGCTGAGCAGGTTGCCCGGATCGCGCTTGGAGGCGTGGTCGATCATTTCCTCGAACTGGCTGACATAGCGCTGCACATAGCCGCGGAAGGTCGCATCCGATTCGAACTTGTTTCGGATCTTGTCGACCGAGACCTGGTCGCGCAGGCCCAGCAGGCGGCGGGTGAAGACGCCCGTATCGCCGGCATAAAAGCTCTTCCAAGCCCGTTCTGGGGTGGAATCGTCCAGCAGGCGGTTCACGTCGATGGCCAGGGAGTTGAGGCTTTCCAGCACGAACTTGGCTGAGGTCAGGAAGGCATCGCGCTGCATGCGGGACTCGCTCTCGCGAACCAGCTGGGCCCGGTCGACGGCCTCTTGGGAGGCGCGGGCCAGGGCCGAAGCCTGGCGGTTGAAGACGCTGGCCTGCTCCTCCAGGCGGGTGGTGGCGGAGTTGGACTGTTCGACCAGGGCGCTGGTGCGCTTGCCAATGGTCTCCGAGGAATTTGTCAGCGCATCCCGCGTCTGGCGCGCGGCCAGGGTCATGGCCTGCATCTGGCTTTGCAGGTTGGTGACCAGGTTGCTGATTTCGGCGACGATGGAGGTGCGGGCGCCGATGATGGAGGTCGCCTGTTCGTTGACCTTGCGGCCCGCGCCGAGCAGTTCGGCCGTCGTCGCCCGTGTACGGCCCTGCAGATCCTCGACCAGGGAGGCCAGACGGCCGGCGGTGTTACCGAGATCGTCGACGGCCCGCTGGGCTTCGGAAAGCAGGTTGCGGGTCTGGTCGGCGACCTCGATGGAACGTTCCTTGGCCGTTTCCGAGGCGGCCACGGCGGCTTCGGACATCTCGCGGGCCTCGCGCCGCGCCTCGCTGGAAATGGAGGCGATGCGGCCGGCGAGTTTTTCGGTCCGTTCGGTGGCGTCTTCGGCCTGACGGCTGAAGCCGGCGCTGATTTCCTCGAACCGGGTGCCGATCTTCTGAGCGGCGGTGGCCACTTCCTGGCTTTGGCCGTCGATCGAGCGGCGTACCGTGTCGATCCGGGCGATGGCCTGTTCGGTGACGAGTTGCACGTCGGCCGCCTGGCGTTCCAGGGTCGTGGAGATCTCGCGCAGCTGCTGCCCGGCCATGGTGGATTTTTCGGACAGTTCGGAGACCTGTTCGCCAAAGACCGAGCCGGCCCCGCGCAAGGCGACGGTGGCGATGCGCGCGCCTTCCTTGAGTTGGGTGAAGCGCTGATCGAGCGTGTCGGCCACCCGCGAGAGGTTGTCGCCGATATGGTCGGCAGCCTCGGTGGTTTTGGGCAGGATGCTGTCGAAACGTTCGCCCAGGGCGGTCAGCTTGTCGAACACGGCGCGGGTTTCGGCATCCAGCATCTTGGAGCGTTCGGCGAAGATCGAGCTGGCCGCGCCGATCTGCTGATGCACCCGGTCAGAAGCGTCGGTCAGGGCCGTGACCTGACCGTTGAGCCGCTCGCCGATGCCTTCGATGCGCGTGCCGATCTTGCCAACGGATTCTTCGACTTCCGTCCGGCGGCTGATCAGGGAACTGCCAACACTGTCGAGCCGTTCGATGGCGGCCTCGGAAGCGCCGGACAGCTCGCCGACGCGCATTTGCATGGCAGCGCCGGCATCGGCCAGCTTACCGACCGATTCCCGAGAGGTTTCGGACAGCAGCTCGGCCTGGCGCTGCAGGGCGTTGGAGACCTTCTCGCTGTGGCTAGCGACCTCGCCGGACAGGCCGGCAATCTCTTCGGTCCGCGCCTTGAGGGTGTCGCGCACCTCTCCTGCCCCGTCTGCCGCGCGCTGGGTGGCCGAGACAATGTCTTCGACCGCACCGGCCAGAGCATGCCGGACTTCCTTGGCCCGCTCGGTGGCCAGGGTGCTGACCATCGAGGCTTCGGAAATGCGTTTGTCCAGCTCGCCACCGATCATCTCGGTCGTCCGGCGCAGATTCTCGCCGACGCGGGTGATGCCCCGGCTGCGTTCCTCGGTCAGGCCGAGCATGCGCTCGCCTTCTTCACGGGTCTGTTCGACCGCCTGCATCAGGCTTTTCTCGGCCGATTGGAAATGGCTGGACAGATCGCTGACGCGGGAAGCCGCCGCCGAACTGGCCCCGGACAGCTCGGCCACCCGTTCCTGCAGGACCTGGCTGATCTGGCTGGCCTGGCCGGTGGCGTGATCGGCCGCCGCGGCCGCATTCTTGACGCCGGTGTTCAGCGCTTCGACCAGCGTCATGGTCCGCGCCAGGCCATCGCGGGTATGGCGGGTCAACAGGTCGACGCTGGTTTTGGTCTTTGTTTCCAACTCCTGCGCCTGGGCGTTGATGGTCGAGCCAATGCGTTTGACCGTTTCGATGTTTTCCGCGCAATTGACGCCGATGCGATCGATATCGCCCGTCGCCCGCCGAGAGAGCGCATCGATCTCGCCGGTCTGACGGGCTAAGAGTTCGCGCGAGGCGCGGATGCGGTTGTCCGCCTCGTCCAACGCCTTGACCAGCAGATCGGACTGGGCCCGCATGGCCCGGGAAAAGCCGCGCAGCCGGCGCTCGCTTTCCGAGTCCTGCTGGACGATGTCGTCGAGCTGGCGTTGCAGGGGTTCGGTAATGTCACGGACATCGGCCGCCCGCTGAGCATAAGCCAAAATCATCCAGAGCAGGGCGATGGGCGCGGCCACGCCGGCCAGGAACCCGCCCAACTCATGGGGCAGGAGCGCCAGCAAATTGTTCCAGCCCAGCGAGGCCTGGGCGTAAAGAATGCAAATGATCGCCCAGGCGGCCGAGGCGGCGATGCCAATCAGCAGCAACAGATTGGGCCGCCGCTCGTGAACCGGCCGTCGCGCCTGGCTGGCAGCATCAACCGGGACGAGCGACCGGCTGGATCCCTCATTTTGACTGGCAGATCGGTCGGCGTTGAGGCCCGCCGCCTGGGCGGCCGCCGCGTTCGAGCCAGCAGAACTCGGACCGGAGTATCCGGCCCCGACAGAGGTATCGACGTTTGCCACTATTAACCTCGCCAGTGGTCGATGGGTGGGTCGCCGGCGTCAGGTGACAGCTCGGATCCCTTTCGCACCCTACCAAACGGGCGCGCAACCCTCAAAGGATAAAGTAATGACAAATACTTAGACGCGGGGGTGCATCAAATACTTTAGTTTGCAAGGCAAGTCAGCCAGTCGTTGCGACCGGTCATACATTGAATCGAAAATGAAAAACATCGCCATCGCTGACGATGTATTCCTTGCCTTCCTGGCGCATTTTGCCCGCATCCTTGGCCGGCTGTTCACCACCCAGCGATGCATAGTCATCATAGGCAATGGTTTCGGCCCGAATGAACCCGCGCTGGAAATCGGTGTGGATGACACCGGCGGCCTGCGGGGCGGTCGCGCCACGCTGAACCGTCCAGGCCCGTGCCTCTTTGGGACCGGCGGTGAAGAAGGTGATCAGCCCCAGTAACTCGTACCCAGCCCGAATGAGGCGGGTTAGCCCGGGCTCTAACAGCCCCATGGCCTGGAGGTATTCGTCCCGTTCCTCAGCCTCTTGAATGGTCGCCAGATCCGCTTCTATGGCGGCGGAGATGACCAAGCTTTTGGCCCCGCAAGCGGTAGCCATGTCGCCGACCGCGCGGGTCCATTGATTGCCATCGGCCGCATCCGCCTCGGCCACATTGCAAACGAACAGCACCGGTTTGGTCGTCAGGAGCTGCAATCCCGCAAGGCGTGCCGCCTCGTCGTCACCGGATACTGTCAGCGTTCTCGCCGGCTGGCCCTCGCGCAGGACCGCCAGCACGCGTTCCATCAGCGCAATCTCGGCCTTGGCGTCTTTGTCGCCGCCGCGGGCCTTCTTCACACCGGCTGCCAGGCGTTTTTCGAGGCTTTCAAGATCGGCCAGCATCAGTTCGGTTTCGACCGTCTCCGCGTCGCGCAGAGGGTCGACGGACCCGTCGACATGGGTGATATCGCCATCCTCAAAGCAACGCAGAACGTGGACGATGGCATCGACCTCGCGGATGTTGCCGAGAAACTGGTTGCCCAGCCCCTCACCCTTGGAAGCACCGCGTACCAGGCCGGCGATGTCGACAAATTCGAGTTGGGTCGGCAGCACCTTGGCTGATTTGGCAATGCGCGCCAGCGTATCGAGACGATCGTCGGGTACGCCGACCCGACCAACATTCGGTTCAATCGTGCAGAAAGGGTAGTTCGCTGCTTGGGCAGCCTGGGTTGCCGTAAGGGCATTGAACAGCGTCGATTTGCCGACATTGGGCAACCCAACGATGCCGCATTGAAATCCCATCGATTCAGGACCTTTCGTCTAGCTGTTCGGCCTTTGCCCCCTTTCGGGGGCCCTTTTCCGCCGCTTCCTTCCCATCCTTTTGGTTGGGGAAGACGGCCAGGGAAACGGCGTTCATGAAGGCATCGGGCCGCCCGTCCAGCAGCGAGGGCGTTGAGCGCGCCACCGCTTCCAAGAGCGGATCAAGCCATTGTTCGTCGGCGTTGGAGAAATTGTGCAGCACGTAGCCATGCACCCGGTTCTTGTCGCCGGGATGGCCGATGCCAAGCCGCACCCGCCAATAGTCGGGCCCGATATGGCGATCGATATCGCGGATGCCGTTATGGCCCCCCGCCCCACCGGCCCGCTTTACACGGCAACGGCCAGGCGCCAGATCCAGCTCGTCGTAGAAGACGATGACCCGATCTGGGGCCAGCTTGTAAAAGCGCATCGCCTCGCCAACCGACCGGCCGGACTGGTTCATGTAGGTCTGGGGTTTGAGAGCGACGACCCGCTCGCTGCCAATGCGGCCATCGCAGGACAGCCCTTGAAACCGCTTGCGGAACGGGCCCAGCCCATGGCGCTCGACAATGTCGTCGAGCGCCATGAAGCCGATATTGTGCCGTTGGTAGGCGTGCTCCGCCCCCGGGTTGCCCAACCCGACCAATAACCACATGGATTTGTGTCCCGCTGGGCGAGGGGTGGATTACTCCTCCTCGGACTCCTCGCCATCGGCTGCCTCGGCAGCACCCTCTTCGCCTTCTTCGTCTTCCCCTTCGCCTTCCTCTTCATCTTCGGAACGCAGGGCCGACGGGGCGGCGATGGTGGCAATGGTGAAGTCGCGATCGGTGATCGTCGGCGTCACGCCCTCATCCAGCGTCACGGCGCTGATGTGAATGGAGTCGTTCAATTCCGTACCGGTCAGATCCACAATGATCGCATCCGGGATAGCGTCGGCGCGGCAAAGCACCTCGACCGTGTAGCGCACCACGTTGAGAACGCCGCCGGCGCGCAGGCCAGGGCTTTCCTCTTCGTTGATGAACTGGACGGGAACCTCGGAGGTGACCTTGGTCCGCTCGCTGACGCGCAGGAAATCGACATGCATCGGCACGTCGGTCACCGGATGGTACTGGACCTCGCGGGCCAGGGCCTTCTGGTTCTTACCGTCGGCCGCGATCGAATAGAGCGTGGTCGAAAAGGACGGATCGCGGATCAGGCGGTTTAGTTCCAGGCCGTCCAGATTGAGGCTGAGGGGCGGTTGTTTGTCGCCATACAGAACGGCGGGCACCTTGCCCGCCCGGCGCGCTGCCCGGGCTGCCCCCTTACCGGCCCGTTCACGCACTTCGGCGTTGATCGTGATGGTCTCGGCCATCATGGTCTCCATATCAGGTTTGCTGAGCCGCGCCGCACGACGCCCGACGGAGCCTCCAGGGGTGCCCACGCCAAAACGCCGCGATCCGTCAGTCGGATGGTCGCGGGTGGCGCGTTATACAGGGGGTGGGTGGGTGTGTCTATGGGGGTTTGGTTAAAGGGCGTGGCTGGTTCTTTCAGGCACCTTATGGGCTGGACGCGACCGTCTCAGATCGGCAGCCTCTCGTCATGACACGACACATTGTCCAAGAGGCAAACGAAACCCCAGATGGCCGCCGATCCGCGCCGGCAGCGATGCGGAATAAAGGCCCTTTGATCGAGGCTCTGCGGGCTCGGTTACCCGCGCGGGGGCATGTTTTGGAAGTGGCAAGCGGCACCGGCCAGCATGCAGCGGCCTTTGCGGCGGCGTTTCCAGCGTTGCATTGGACGCCTTCGGACGTCGACTCCGGCCAGCGCGACAGTATTGCCGCATGGCGGCGGGAGAGCGGCTTGAACAACCTCGCCGAGCCGTTGGCCATTGACATCGCGTCCCCTTGGCCCGTTGCGGACGGGCATGCGCAGGTGGTTTTGACAATCAATCTTCTCCATCTCATCCCAGAGCTTTTCGTTTCGCGACTCTTTGAAGAGGCGCGCCGTGTACTGAGTGATGGGGGTCGAATGTTCGTCTATGGCCCGTTTTTGCGTGGGTCTTCTTATGCTTCGGACGGGGATCGCGCGTTTGATTCCTCCTTACGCGCCCGTGATCCAGCAATCGGCTACAAATCGGTGGAGGCCGTTTCCGAATTTGCCCTTGCTGCAGGGCTCACCCCAATCGCAACCGACCCGATGCCAGCCAACAATCTTCTTCTCACCTTCGCTGCAATGTGAGCGACTTTGGGGATTACGCTTGGGGGTCCAGCGAGAGTTTACTAGTTGACCTAATTCTCCACCAAGCGGAGCGTTAGCTTCGCTGTGGATTTAGTAAACTGTCACCGAAATTCGAGATTTTCTCGCTCTCGCGCGTCGCAAAACCAGGCATTTGGCCAATCCTTAGGCTGTTGCAGCGACTCGAATTTGAGGCAGCGACTTGCAATCTTGAGCCCAATAGTTTCCTATTTGGCTTCAAAATATCAATCAGTCAATCTGATCAGTTTTTTGTTCCTATCTTCGATATTTGAAAATGACAACGTAAATAAAATATATTCGGAGTGTTTAATATGAATGAGAAAAAATTCTGCATTTATTGTTACAGTGAAATGCCAAAAGAAGCAGCACTATGTTCATCATGCAATCGATTTCAGGACGCTCGACGTTTATTGACATTTAGTGGTACAATACTAGCACTTTTGGTAGCACTAGTCTCAGTTTCAAGCACTTTGGTACCACCATTCATTCGTGCTGTTACGGAAAAAGAAGCTTTGATAAGCAGCCGATTTGTAAGCATGAATGGAAATCGCGTTGAAGTTTTCGAAGGATCTAACAACGATGGGTATCAATATTACACAAAGGCGAGATACGCACTAGACATAACCCTAATTATCACTAACGACGGAAACAAAACAGGTTATGTGAGCTTAACTTCGAACTTCCTTGGCGACCAGTCGACCAGTGAGATTCGCCCAATAAGTGATGTTAGATTACTGGTTGAAGGTTCATCAGTTGTCCAAGTTGAACCATATAGCTCTAAATCTATTGTCGCTAGAGCCAACATAGAAGGAACGAGAAATGGAGTATTGCCAACAAAATTCGAACTTCGCGACCAGAGAATTAGCACTCAAAGAGAAGATATGAAATACTTATATTTGATTGGAAATATTAATCTAACGCCCGAAGGTAAAGACATAAATTTGATAAATGACAAGATTGAATTCGAAGATCAAGAGGTGGGATTTCAACTCAACATTTCTAGGATAGGATCCTAGCATTTTATTCAAGGAGTGGAAACTCGAATTCGGATCTCTCACGGATACATTCGCTGGCCAGATTAGCCATCAGCAGTGCGATGGCGACTTTGCGGACGTTGTGGTTAACGTGCTTGGCCTTGGTGGCCAGGACGCTGCCGGAGGTCACTAGTCTGGTTATTTGCGAAAAAGCTACTCAAGGACAGCGCTACCGAACACCAGAATCATGTGGATAAAAGCAACAACTACTGAGCCGTTGGCCGAAGCCAGATGGCTAGAGTAACCCCTTGCGATTCCACACTTCTTCGTTAGTCGGACCGCTTAAGTATTCCATGGGCGGTAATTGACCTAAATTAGGTGCATGGCTGATCTGGGGGCGGTGTCGACAAAGTTTCCGGCCGGCGGCGGCAGTTTTAAGCTGGAGCGCCTGACGATTGGCGTTTTTCGCAATGATCAGCCGACGCATCGGTTCAGCCTCGGGCACGAGAAAGCAAGCAACATTCCCCTGAAGGCTGATCAGGGCTGGATTCTTCCCCCTGGGGCGGAAGGGGTTTGCACCTATGACGAGCCCCTGGAAGTCATGATGGTCGAAGTCGCGCCGCGCGTTCTTTCGGAGGTTGGCATGGCTGACCCCGAAGCGATCGCACCGGTGGTCGGCGACATCGAACCGCTGACCTTTGAGTTGGCCATGGGCGCGGAGCATTTCAGCAAGGGCGGCACTCTTTACCGAGAGACCATGCACCGGGCGCTTGCGCTGCAACTTTCGAACACGCTGCAGCCCGAGAGTGATCGGATCAGAGACATTGAGGATGTCCGCCTGCGCCGCGTGGTCGAGTACATTCACGACCATCTAGCGGACGATCTGACGCTGGAATCGATGGCGGGTCTTGCGGCGATGAGCGGCTTTCATTTTAGCCGCGCGTTCAAGGCGGCGACCGGAAAGAGCCCCCTTCAGTATGTGATTGCCGAGCGCGTCTCACTTGCCAAGGTGTTGCTGAAGACAACCAGCCTCACCGTTTCCGAAGTCTGCTTCAGGGCTGGCTACAACGACCTGTCCCGGTTCGGGAAGCATTTCAGGCGCGCGACCGGGATCACCCCCGCGAGGTTCCGCGAGCAGTAAGCGCCGATGCGCATTCGGCAAGAATCGCCTAGTAAAGCGCAAGTTTCGCGCGTTTGCGGCGCCCCTTTCTGCACCACCTTCATTTGCACGACGCCCCCTGGTTTTGGCGTTTCGTTTGGTCCCCTACCAACAGAAGGACAGTGCAATGACCGGAGAACCCATCAATTCGCGCCGCGCGATCCTGACCGGTGGCGCGGCAATGGCTGGAACGCTTGCCGCGTCGGCCGCGATGGCCAACAGCCTGAACCCGCAAACCGCCCCGACCGCAGTCAAAGCCGATGGGCGTTTTGCCGGAAAGGTCGTTGCCGTGACCGGCGGCAATTCGGGAATTGGCGAGGCGACGGTGCGCGCCTTTGCCTTGGAAGGCGCCCAGGTCGTCTTTGGCGCCCGCCGCGACGCGCTGGGCCGAGAGGTTGAAGCGGACATTCGGGCGGCCGGTGGCGATGTGACTTGGGTGCAGACCGATGTGCGCGAGCCGGCCCAGGTGGAACGCTTCATCGAGGCCGCCACATCGACCTATGGCCGTTTGGACGTGCTGTTCAACAACGCCGGCATCTTCATGACGCCGAACCTGATCGAAGATATCGACGTCGAGAACTTCGACGACATGATGCGCACCAATACCTACGGCGTGTTCTGCGGCATGAAGTTCGCCATCCCGGTGATGAAAGCCCAGGGCGGCGGCGTCATCGTGAACATGGCATCGGTGGCGGCGCATCGAGGGTTTGCGAACACGGCCCACTACAACGCCTCCAAGCATGCCGTCATTGGCCTGACCAGCGCGGCGGCTCAGTTGGTCAAGGACAACATCCGCGTGGCCTCGATTTCGCCGCTGGCCGTGGATACGCCGATGCTGCGGGAAAGCTTCGACTACCAGGGCCTGACCTATGAGGACATGGCCGGCCTGTTTGTGACGCCGCGCATCATGGACCCGCACGAGATGGCCGAAGGTGTGATGTTCCTCGCCTCGGACGCGGCGACCGCGTTCAACGGTATGGACCTGGATGCCACCGGGGGCCAGTTGGCCTGACGCGTGTGTGCGGGGGAGCAAGCCACGCCTGCGCAAGGGCGGGCTTGCTCCATCCCGCCCGATTCTCGAAGGAGCAAGGCGATGGTGCGAATACTGTTGGCAGCATTCTTAGCGGCAACGTTATTCGGGGGTGTTGCGATGGCGGATCAGGCAGAGATCGGCCGCTCGATCACCGATATCGCCGCAGGCGCGGACCGCCACGATTGGGATCGCGTGCGAGGCGCATTCTCAGAGACCGTTACGACCGATTACACCAGCCTGTGGGGTGGTGATCCCGTGACGCAATCCGCTGACGAATTGATTGCCGGCTGGTCTAACTTCCTACCTGGGTTCGACTCGACCCATCATATGGTCACCAACAACACGGTCACGGCGATCGATGAAACACACGCCATGGCCGAGGCGGACTTCACGGCGACGCATCGGATCGACGATCAGCTTTGGACGCTTGGCGGTCGGTACAGCTACGAGCTTGAGAAGAGCCAGGATCGTTGGTTGGTCACCTCTATGACGATGACGGCGCTGTGGGAGACGGGCGATCGTGGATTGGTGGCCATTGCTGGCGAGCGCGCTGCGAAAGGCAACTGATTGCTACGCGTTTCTCCAATTGGAGGAGTGTGGTGTGGTTATGTGAATTCAGTAAACTGTCATCGCAATTACTAAAGGTTCTTTACGCGCCGGATAGTTTCCAGACGTGATTTTCACTAGTATCAAGAAGATAACTAAAAGCTAGATTACGGACATAGGGGGTATTCATGACTGCCTACAATCTGGGAGAGTACGGCCGGAAGATCACGACAAGCAGCCTTGAGGCTCAACGCTGGTTCGACCAGGGGCTGGTCTGGACCTACGGCTACAACCACGAAGAAGCGATCACCTGTTTCGAAAAAGCCCTGAAGTTGGACCCGGGCTGCGCGATGGCCCATTGGGGGATCGCCTACGCGGTGGGCCCCAACTACAATAAGCCTTGGGAGGCCTTTGAGCCGCAGGAGAAGCCCGATGCTCTCAACCGGGCAAGCGCGGCGCTGACGGCCGCGCGAGAGGCTGAGGCCGATCCGGTTGAGCGGGCGCTGATCGATGCCCTGGCCGCGCGTTTCCCTGAGAGCCCGGACGTCGAGAGTTTCGATCCTTGGAACGATGCTTTTGCCGATGCCATGCGAAAGGTTCACAAGGCCCATCCCGACGATCTCGACGTTACCGCGCTGTTCGCCGAAGCGATCATGAACCGCACCCCGTGGCAGCTCTGGGATCTGGCGACCGGCAAGCCTGCCGAGGGGGCCGACACGGAAGAGGCGATCTCGCTGCTCGATCATGCCTTCGAAACCCGAGCGGAAGCGTGGTCGCACCCCGGCCTGCTGCATATGTATATCCACCTGATGGAGATGTCGCCGCACCCCGAGCGGGCGCTGCGGCATGGCGATGCGCTGACACCGCTCGTTCCCGACGCCGGCCACCTGGTGCACATGGCAACCCATGTCGATGTTCTGTGCGGCGAATACCAGAATGTGGTGGCGCGCAACCAAGCCGCCGTTGCCGCTGATCGCAAATATCTGGCGCACCGAGGGGCCGAGAATTTTTATTCGGTCTATCGCTGTCACAATTATCACTTCGTGATCTATGGGGCGATGTTTCTGGGCCAGCCGGAACCCGCGCTTGCCGCAGCGGACGAGCTGATCGACACGCTACCGGCCGACACCTTGCGCCCCATGGCGGACTGGTTCGAGGGTTTCGTGCCCATGCGCCAGCACGTCCTGGTCCGGTTCGGGCGGTGGGAGGCGATTCTAGAGCAGAGCTTGCCGGAGGATGCCGAGCTGTTTTGCACCACGGTGGCGATGATGCGCTATGCGCGGGTGGTGGCGCTGGCCAATCTGGGCCGTACGCGAGAGGCGGAGGCCGAGTTTCCCGCGCTCGAAGCGGCCATCGAGGCTGTTCCGGAAAGCCGGATGCTGTTCAACAACACCTGCCGCGACATCCTTGCCGTCGCCCGCCATATGGCGGCGGGCGAGTTGGCCTATCACCAGGGGCGCCACGATGAGGCGTTCGAGGCGCTTCGTCAGGCGGTCGAGATGGACGACAATCTACCGTACGACGAACCTTGGGCTTGGATGCAGCCGGCCCGGCACGCGCTGGGTGCGCTGTTGCTGGAGCAGGATCGCCTGGAGGAGGCCGAGGCCGTTTATCGCACGGATCTTGGGCTCGATGCGACGCTGGCGCGGGCCTGTCAGCATCCGGACAATTTGTGGAGCCTGCATGGGCTGGTCGAGTGCCTGGAGCGGCGCGGCCTGAGCGACACGACCGAGGCCAAGCTCTTACGCCAGAGGCTGGATCGCGCCTTGGCGCGCGCCTCGGTTCCCGTGCGGGCCTCTTGCTACTGCCGGGGCCGGCAAGCGGCCGCTTGATCAGCCTTTGCGCCAATTGGCGAGAACGGCCCTGAGCGACTGTTCGATCTGTCCCTCGCACCAGACATCGCCCCAGCGGTTCTTCTGATCGGCCCGCAAGGCCTCGATCGCCGGATGGCCTGCAATGCGCTGCGACAGGGCGAGTACATTTGGGGCGTGTTTGGCGACCGTGTCTTGCAGCTCGGGCACGGTGTCGCAGATCGTGACCCAGATTGCGGCGCAAGCGAGGTCGGCCACGCCAGGCTGCGGTGTGCCTAGCATGGTGCCCGAGTGAGGCTGGAGCCCGTGGCGGGTGGCTAGTTCCTCGAAGATTTGCAGCCAACGCGGAAGTCGGTGCTCGGCGAAAACAACCCAGGTCTCGTCGGTCCACATGGTGGCACCGCAGTCGCAGGTCAGCGCTTGCAGGACGTCGATACAGTCGCCCAGGACCTTCCGCGTCAGGGCGTCCTGCGCGGGCGTACCGGGCATCAGGCCCAGGATCTCGCCCAGGTAGCTGGCGATGGCGGGGGCTTGGGACAGCCAGACGTCTTCTTGCCGGTCATGCAGCAACGGCGGGCCCATGAAGGGCAGCGGCTGGTCGGCAATCGGCGATTGGTACACAGCCGTAAGCGCGTCACGGTCCGGCTCGTCCCAGGGCACACCGGCATGGGCAAACAAGTAGCGGATGGGCTGAGCACGGAAGGGGATGGGCCAATAGTACAAAGTGAAACGGGCTGACATGGCTCATCCTCTCCGATTGGCGTTGCTTGTCTAATGAGCGCTCAACCGCGGAAAGCAAAGCCCTGTAGTTCCAGGATCCCCTGTGCCAGGCGATCTGGCCAGCGTTCTTGCATCTTGGCGACCAGTTCTTCGGGGTTGTCGGATTCGGCGAGCATCTGATTGTACTCTGTCAGATAGTCGATGGCCGCCGTTAGCTCGCCCTGTGAAGTGGGATAGCCGTGGCCGACCAGCAACGTCTCGGTATCGAGCTTGCCGCGCAGTTCGTCCAACACGGCGATCCAATTGGCTCGATCCATGCCGGGGAAGAAGTAGGCGTTGTTGTAGACCAGATCCTGGAGGATGGCGGTGTCCATCTCCGGCAACTCGATGACAATCTGTTCCGCCGCTTCCGCATTCTTGTAATTGTGGAGGCGGACGGTAAGGCCGGCGAGATTGGTCTCAGCATCGTCCAACGCCTGGACTTCGGCAAGGTTTTCCGGCTTGTCAAACGGGCCGTTTTCGATGTTGGCGAGAATACCGGAGGTCGTGAAGATCGGCAGGCCTGCGTAGGAAACCAAGCCGCCGGTGTGGTCAGGATGGTCATGGCTGAGCAAGACCGCTGAGATCGGTTTGCCGAGCGATTCCGCGAATTCACGGGCCTCGGCCGAATACTGAGGCGCATCGCCGGAATCGACCAGGATCGCGCCTTCCGGCCCATCCAGCACTTGGATGGTGACGCGGCCATCATTGTTGGTGACGAAGGTGTGGGCGGTGCCGGCCGGCTTTTCAATCGAGACGAGGGTTGCCTGCTCAATCGGCTTGCGTGCCGCTTGCGCGTTCGCTGGGCGAACGTTGCTGCCACCAGCCATTGCGGCGGCCGCGCTGACAGAACCAACGCCAGCAGCCGTCAGAAAACGACGACGGGAATTCAGATTGGTCATGGGGGATCCTCCTGATGAGACCGCGAAACGACCCCGCTGAATTGCGCCTGTTGGCGCTTCTGCTGTAGGCTCAAACAATAAAAGAAACTCTTTTGGATTTTCGAATAATGTCTCGACCGGTGTCCTATCCGACGCTCCGTCGGCTCGCTTACTTCGAGGCAATCGCGCAAGCCGGATCCATCCGTGGCGCGGCTCGGCGCCTTGGCCTTTCGGTTCCGGTGCTGTCGTCGGCGCTGTCCGAGCTAGAAGCCGAACTGGGGGTGACGCTGGCCACCCGGTCGACCCGCCATCTGGAGCTGACGAGCGCCGGGCGGGAGATTTATGGCAAGGCCAGCCAGATGATTGCGGCGGCGCAAGACGCCCTCGCCCATTCCGGGGTCACCAGGCAATTGTCAGGGACAGTTGGCGTGACGCTGCCGGCCGAGCTGGCGCTCCATTGGCTGCCCCGACGCGTAGCGCAGTTTCGCGCGCTTTATCCGGCGGTCACGATCAGTGTCGATGCCAACGACCGTGTGGTGGATTTGGGCGGCAGCGCCATCGATATCGCCATTAGGACCACGCACCGGCCGACCCGCCCCGTAGACAGCCAGCCGACCGAAGCCATCTTCGGCTGGCTGGATCTTGTCATGGTTTGCCGGGAACCACCGGTCATCCGTCCGATGGCCGATGACCTCAACCTGGCCATTGAGACAACATTCCTGGTGGGGCCTGGCGGCCATGACTGGATTGCCGGTTACGTTCCCGGCACGGATAGTCCGGTTGTTCTCCATCCAAGCGGCCAGATCACGGTCGCCAATCGCGAAGTGGCGATTGCCTTTGCGAGGGAAGGCCTTGGCAGTGCCTTGGTCACCGAAATTTCCGTTCGGGACGATCTTGATGCCGGCCGGTTGGTGCGGGTTCGCCCCGACATGACGTTCGGCGGCATTACGCTGCGAACCGTGATGCGCGACAACCTCCCCTCTCCCGAAGCGCTGGCCTTTCAGGCTGTGCTTTCAGGTTCGGAGGGTGACGAACGAGGCAGTAGCCACGGACCAAACCAGAACGCTGTGTGATCCTGTTCAGGTTTTGCAGATCGAGTTCCCTCCATCGGCGATCATCGCGCTGCCCGTGACGAACGATGATTGTTCGGAGAGCAGGAACATGGCTGCCTTGGCAATCTCCTCCGGCTCGGCCATGCGCTTGAGGGCATGAAGGCCCGTCACCCACTCATGGGTCTGCGGGTCGTCGCCTGCCATGTCCGTCTTGGTCCCGCCGGGCAAGAGCGCATTGACGCGGATGTTGTCGGGCCCGTGTTCGGCGGCCAGCACCTGCGTCATACCGATGAGGCCGGCCTTGGAGGCTGCGTAGGCCGCCATGCCTGGCAGGCCGACGGTGTGGCCAACGAAGGTCGAGGTGAAGACAATCGACCCGCCTCCCTGACTCCTTATGGCCGGTATCTGATGCTTTGCAGCATAGAAGCCGCTGGTGAGGTTGGTTTGCATGACGCCGTGCCAGTTGGCCTCGGCCATGTCGGGAATGGGGGCCATCTCGCCAACGATGCCGGCATTGTTGAAAGCACCGTCAAGCCCACCGAACTTGTCTTGCGCCAACTTTACCAGCGCGGCGGCGTAGGGTTCCTGCCCGACATCGCCTGCAAGTCTCGCAGCCTGGCCGCCAGAGCATTCGATGTCGCCGACGATCTGGTCCAAAAGGGCTGAACGCCGGGCGCCGAGCACGACCCTGGCGCCATTGGCCGCGAACAGTTTGGCAGCCGCGGCACCAATTCCGCTGCTTGCCCCAATGACGATGATTGTCTTTCCGTCCAGCAACATGATCCATCTCCAAAACTGAAAGTTGGGAGACGGTTAGTCGCTGTCCGGCGCTTCAAACGACCCGGATCTTGTGCAAACGGATGGCCGCCTACTCAAACAGGCTGGAGACGGATTCCTCGCCGGCGATGCGGCTCATCGCCTGGGCCATCAGGGGGGCGATGGTGATCTGGCGAACGTTGTGGCTGACTCGCATAGCTTCGGTGGCCAGGATGCTGTCGGTGGTGACCAGCTCAGTCATCGGCGAGGCGGCCACGCGGGCGACGGCGCCACCGGACAGCACCCCGTGAGTGACATAGGCCCGGACGGAGGCAGCACCCTGGTCGTGCAAAGCGACGGCGGCGTTGGCCAGGGTGCCTGCCGAGTCGACAATGTCGTCGACCAGGATGCAATCCTTGCCCTCAATATCGCCGATGACATGCATGACCTCAGACACGCCGGCCCGTTCACGGCGTTTGTCGATGATGGCCAGACCGGCCTCCAGGCGTTTGGCAATGGCGCGTGCCCGGACCACGCCGCCGACATCGGGCGAGACGATCACGCAGCCATTCTTGCCGCCGGTTTCTTTGATGTCGCGGGCGAAGACCGGGGCGGCGTAAAGATTGTCCACCGGAATGTCGAAGAAGCCCTGAATCTGGCCGGCATGCAGATCCATGGTGAGCACCCGGTCGGCACCGGCATGGGTGATCAGATTGGCCACCAGTTTGGCCGAGATCGGCGTCCTTGGGCCTGTTTTCCGATCCTGCCTGGCGTAGCCGAAATATGGGATCACCGCGGTGATGCGCCGGGCCGAACCGCGCCTGAGGGCATCGATGGTAACCAGCAATTCCATGAGGTTGTCGTTGGCCGGAAAACTGGTGGACTGGACGACGAACACGTCCTCGCCCCGGACGTTCTCCAGGATCTCGACAAACACTTCCATATCGGAAAAGCGGCGGATGGCGGCCTGAGTAAGCGGCGACTGGAGGTAGGCCGAAATCGCCTCGCTGAGTGGGCGATTGCTGTTGCCGGCAATGATTTTCATGCGCGCTGGGCGGACCTTAGCGGAAAAGGTGGCGGTCGTATATCAGCCGGTTTGGGGGCTGTAAACGGACTGAAACATCTGACGCCAAATTCCTGCGGCGCGGCCCTCAAAACGGGACGGCGGACAGGGCTCGGTTCGAGGCGGAATCGGCCTTGAATCAGGGTTTTACAGGGATTGCTGGCCGGCCAGCATTATGGCGCTCAAACCACGGCCATAGTCCGGCTCGCCAGCTAAGGTTGCCCGTCGATAGGAATAGAACCGGGCCGAATCGGTCATTGTGTCCGACCCTTCCCAGACGGCCGTGACGCCGGCCCGAGTAAGCCTGTCCAGGACGTAGCCGGGCAGGTTGAAGCGGAACTTTCCTTCTTGCTCATCGGGTTTGAAGAACCTGTCGTTGTCGGCGGAGTCCGAGAGAAACCTATCTCGGTAGTCAGCCCCTACCTGATAGGAGTGCTGAGCGATACACGGGCCGATAACCGCGCGGATGTTCGGCGGCTCGGCACCCAGATTGACCATCGCCGCAATGACAGCCTCGGCGATACCGGACAAGGCACCACCCCAGCCGGCATGGGCGGCCCCGATAATCTGCGCATCGGGGTCCGCGAAGAGGATCGGAGCACAGTCGGCCGACAGCACACCGATCGCAATGTTGGGCTGGCCGGTGACAAGCCCGTCAGCTTCTGGCGGTTCCGCAAGGCCGTCAGCTTCGACCGTCACGACATCAGCGCTGTGCACTTGGTAGCACGTCGCCAATTGCGGAGGTTTTTGGGGGTCCAGGCGTTCCATGCACAGGGAACGGTTGGCCAGAACCGTCTCACGATCATCGTTGGAGCCCAGGCCGACGTTGCAGCCGGCATACAAGCCAGTGCTTCTGCCCCCTTCTCGGGTAAAGAAACCATGCCGTATGCCGGGTGCGTCGGCGAGAAGTGGATGGATGATCATGCGCTGCTGGATCCTGACTGCAGATCGGCGGTTTCGAACCCTGCGGGCGGTGGCCCGGTTCGGTTGGTGACGGCTAATACCTTGAACAGGCGGCCCATCTGGCCCGGTCCTGCCAAACGCTCGGCACCGCCCCTGAGGGATCGGACAACGTTGTCCGGTTTTCCTTGTGAGAGGGCTTCAAGCCTTTGTTCTAGCCCGAGGGAACGAAGAAAGCTTCCTTGGGAGATGATGCCCCATGGGACGGTGCCTCGCTCGGCAGCGATTTGCTTCAGGGGCGAGAAATCCACGTGGGCGGTTAGATCAGCGCCCCCTGGAACGGCTAAGGGATCGGCAAATCTGTGGGCTCGGACCGCTTGTAACGTGTCGCCGTTGGCGGGACCTTCATAGCCATAGTCGATGGCCAGAGCCACGCCACCCTGCTCCGCTATCCGGTGGCAGATCTGGCTCATGACCTCTTTTGCGGCGGTGCATTTCTCGACGACGGCGCCGATTGGGGCGGTGTCCTGGCCTTCCATCGGTGGCGTTACCTGCGAGGAAAGCTCGAAGGCGAATTCCTTGGCATCGGGCTGGCAGGTCACCAGACGCTCCCGCCAACCGGTTTCCGTGTGCTCCACTTGGGTGATGGGCAAGGCATCGAAGAATTCGTTGGCCATAATGAAGTGTGGCCGGTCGTTCACGATGCCGTCGAGGTGATCGTGCCAGATGGGGGTTATCCCAGAGGGTGCGAGATGTTTTGCTTGTTCGGATCTCAGGGCTGGGCTTATCTCAACCAGATCGACGGTTAAGGCCTCGGAAAAACCGGGTACGGATCTTGCGGCGCGCAGCAGGTCGGCCATCAGCGTGCCACGCCCCGGACCCAGCTCGATCAGCTTGATCGCCGATGGTCTGCCGCTGCGTTGCCAATAGTCGGCGAAGAACAGGCCGATCAGCTCACCAAAGATTTGGCTGACTTCCGGGGCGGTAATGAAATCCCCCGCCCGGCCGATGGCCTGCGAGTTGGTATAGTAGCCCGCCTCCGGGTCGGTCAGGCAGAAATCCATATACTCTGCGACGGTGATAGGCCCATCACGGGCAATCCTCGCACGCAGGCGGTCCTGGAGATCATTACCGGCCAACACGAGACCCATCTAGGTGCGTGAGCGGCGGCGCTTGGCGGTGACCGGAGCCTCGACCATCCGGCCGGATCGCCAGACCAACCAGACACCGAACGCGATCATGGGCAGCGAGAGCAACTGCCCCATGGTCGCGCCGAGCCAGAAGAAGCCGAGCTGCGGATCGGGTTCGCGGACAAATTCCACCAGAAATCGCGACAATCCGTAAAGCGCCAGGAAAACGCCGGTCAACAGACCGGTTCGGGACGATGCGGCAGGCCGGTGCGCCAGGATGGCCAAAATGATGAAGAGCACCAATCCTTCGAGCACAGCCTCATAAAGCTGGCTGGGATGGCGCGGCAACGGACCGCCGTTGGGAAACACCACGCCCCAAGAGACCTCCGTCGTCCGGCCCCATAGCTCACTGTTGATGAAGTTGGCGATACGGCCAAAGAACAGGCCGATAGGCACAGCCGCCGCGATCGGATCCGACAGTTTGAGCGGGGTGAAGCCGCGCCGCCGGCTGAACAGGATAATGGCGACAATCACGCCAAGCAGTCCGCCATGGAAGGACATGCCGCCATGCCAGACCGCGAGCACTTCCAGCGGGTGATTGATGAAATAGGGCAGGTTGTAGAACAGCGCATAGCCCAGCCGACCACCCAGGATGACACCCAGCACGGCCCAGGTCAGAAACGCATCGGCCTCTTCCGGGCCAGGACGGGCGTTTTTGTCCTGCTTTTGGGCACGCGCGGTCAGATAGATCACATAGCGCCATCCCCCCAAAAATCCGGCGAGGTAGGCAAGGGCATACCAGCGAATGGCCAAAGGGCCAATTTGCAGGGCAACCGGATCAATCGTTGGGAAAGCGATAGCAAGGCTCAAGGCGGACATACTCCAGGCTAAAGCGGCGGTGACAACGGGTTCGCATATGGTGCCTGCGCCAGTCGCGTTGCAACCGCAGCGCTTAGCACCCATAGTAAGGCCCTTCAGCCATTGCCTTTATGACACGCCTATCGGGAGATTTGGAATGCGCCGCTTGGTCGAAGATGTCGCCGGTGTCCTGTCAGGAGCGCTGAGCGTCGCCGTCGGCTTACGGGGTTCCACGCGGTCGGCTATGCGCCGCCGGGCGGAAGACCTGATCGGGCGGATGGATCTGGTGACGCGGGAAGAATTCGAAGCGGTCAAGGAAATGGCTGTTCGGGCCCGCGAAGAACAAGCGCGGTTAGCAGACGAGCTTGCGGCGGCCAAACCCGCGCCCGCCCCAAAGCCAGCTCCGGCGGCTAAACCGGCGCCCGCCACACGACAACGATCCCAAAAGGCAGTAACGCGGCCGGCGGCAAAGCCGGCGGCGAAAAAGGCAGCGTCCAATCCGACTGCCCGGTCAAAGCCAGCACAGGCCAAAACTGCCCCGGTAAAGACTGGCTCAGAAAAGACTGCCTCGGAGAATACGAAGAAGGCCCAAAAACCCAAGGCGCCCAAAGCAAAATCGGCGAAATCCAGCGCCGGGACCACTCGAACGCGAACCACCGGAAACTCATCGCGGGCGCCGCGCAAACGGGTTCGCCGCAGCTCTAACTAGTCACATCTTCGGCCGAACCCTGATCCGGCTAAGGTAAACAGCGTTGCACCGCCGCAAGAGCTGTGATTAGGGTGGGATTATAGATTCGCCAATATTGGGTGCGCGCGCCCCTTGGCGCATTTGTTTGAGGCCGGCCTTTCGGGAGAAAGCCAATGACCCTTGCCAGCGCCGAATGGGAAGGCACAAACCAAAATCCACTGGATTTGCTTGAAGAAATCGTCGGCGCCAACCGCTGGCCGTTCAACCGTGCCAGCCAGGAAGAGATGCTGGTCGAGGTCGCCGGGCGCTGGTGCACCTATCGGCTGTATTTCTATTGGGAACAGCAGATGAGTGCGATGCAGCTGGGCTGCCAGGTCGATCTGTTCGTTCCGCCGTCTGAGCGCGTGTCCTTCTACCCGCTGCTGGCCATGATCAACGAACGGCTGTGGCTGGGCCATATGGATCTGGAACGGTCCGACGGCACGCCGACCTTCCGCTATACCGCCCTGATGCGCGGCATGCAGGCCGCCAGCACGGATTTGCTGGAAGATCTGATGGAAATCGCCATCAGCGAATGCGACCGGTTCTACCCGGCCCTGCAATTCGTGGTGCGGGATGGTGTTACGGCCGATCAGGCCTTACGCGATGCCATTACCGATACGGTCGCGGACGCTTAGCTCCCTCTGACGGACGACTATCATCATGAGCGCGCAGATTCTCCTCGTCGGCTGCGGGAAAATGGGCCGCGCCATGCTGGATGGCTGGCTGGGCGCCGGGTCCGTCGCGGACGTCGCGGTGGTGGAGCCGGCGGGGCCGGGCGTGCTGCCGACCGATGAACGTGTTCGGCATCTGTCCTCGGCTGAGGAGTTGGGCGGCGATTATCGCCCCGATGCCATCGTGCTGGCCGTTAAACCGCAGGCCATGGATGCCGTGTTGCCCGACTACCGAGATGCTGCCAGCCGCGGGGCCGCGGTACTGTCGATCGCGGCGGGCAAAACCATCGGGTACTTTCAGGACCAGCTTGGTCAGGCAACTGCTGTTGTACGGGCTATGCCCAATACACCGGCTGCCATCGGCCGTGGAACCTCCGTGCTGGTGGCCGGCGATGGGGTCAGCCAACAGCAGCGAGACCTGGCCAGCCGGCTGATGTCGGCGGTGGGGTCGGTTGAGTGGGTCGAGGAAGAAGGGCTGATCGATGCCGTCACGGCGCTGTCCGGCGGCGGACCGGCCTATGTCTTCCTGCTGGTCGAAGCCCTTGCCGAAGCGGGGATCGCGGCCGGCCTGACGCCGGAAATGAGCATGCGACTGGCACGCAGCACCGTGGCAGGATCTGGGGCGCTGCTCGATGCGTCGGGCGAGCCGGCGGACATTCTGCGCAAGAACGTCACCAGCCCGGCCGGAACGACCGAGGCGGCGCTGCGTGTTTTGATGGACAGCGACAGCGGGATTGGCCCGATTTTTCGGCAAGCCATTGCCGCCGCGGCCGACCGGTCTCGCGAGTTGGCGGGATAACATGCCCGCCCTGCCGGCGAGCGTTGAACGGGTTCGCGCGGCCCTGCAGGCACGAGGCGCATCGGTCGACATCCGTCAATTCGACAAATCAACCAGAACAGCAGCGGATGCGGCGGCAACGATTGGCTGCGCCGTCGATGCCATTGCGAAATCCCTGGTTTTCCAGAGCAAACCATCGGGTATTCCGGTTCTCGCCATCGTCAGTGGGATCAACCGGGCCGATGAAGCCGCATTGGCCGAATTGATGGCCAAAGACATCGATGGAGAGACCATCGGGCGGGCAGATGCCGAATTCGTACGGGCCCATACCGGGTTTGCCATTGGCGGCGTGCCGCCCCTAGGCCACGAAACATCATTGGCAACCGCCATCGATGAGGATCTTATGGCGTTAGACACCATATGGGCAGCCGCCGGGGCACCAAATGCGGTTTTCGCGCTGACGCCCCAGCAACTCGTCGACTGGACGGGCGGAACGATCGGAAAGATTGCTAAGCAGTAATTGCCGTTTCCTTCGTCCCGCGCCATTTTAGGGGCATGGATGAAGATCGCCGCGCCATCATCGAGGCTTTCGAGAAGCAGGTAGTCGAAACCGGCTGGTCTGCCCTGCGACCCGCCCTGGTCGCGGACGCCGCCGGCGTGCCGCTTGATAGGGCACGCCATTTGTTCCCGACAAAGGCCGATCTTCTGGCAGGCCTTGCGCAGACGATCGATGAAGAGGTTCTGTCCGAAGGTCTGGCCGATCCCAACGAGCCTGCCCGAGACCGGCTGTTCGAGGTGATGATGCGGCGCATGGATGCGCTGCAAGATCGTCGCCCGGTTATCGAGGCGCTGTTCGAACAGCTTGCCCGCGACCCGTCGACCGCGTTGCATCATTTGCTGTCGGTGCCCAACTCCATGGCCTGGATGCTGGAGGCCGCCCGCATCGATGCGAACGGGCTGGAAGGCCGGCTGAAGGCGCGCGCCCTAATGGTGGTCTATGCCCTTGTTCTTCGGGTCTGGCTGCAGGACGAGACCGAAGACATGGGTCCGACGATGAAGACCCTGGACGAGCGGCTGAAGTTCGCTGAAGAGTTGGCCAACTCTTTCCTGCCATCCGTTCGAGCCGGTTCGTCGGATCCGTCGACGGGTTCCGATAATGGGAATACGGACGGCGTGGCGTGAATTGCCGTTACCAACAACCAACCACAGCTTTGTTGCGCGGCCCGCCCGGTGCTGTTATGGGACCGCAACTTTGACGCGGCGGGACCCCGCGTGCAGACTGTCCCCCCGTCACCCATCAGACATGGAGGCATGATCATGGCCGCTGGCAAGAAGTCGGGCCCCGGTTGGGATTTCGACTACGAGAAGTACTTCGCCGAGATGAAAATCCCCGCCGTGGATACGACGGCGATCATGGACGCGCAGCGCCGCAACATGGAAGCCATGACCGCGGCCAACCAAACGGCCATGGACGGGATGCAAACGGTCGTAAAACGCCAGGCTGAGCTGCTGCGCCAGATGGCCGAAGACATGAACGCGCTGGGTGCCGACATGATGACGCCGAGCGAGCCCAAGGCCCAAATGGCCAAGCAGGCTGAGGTGACAAAGAAGCAGTTCGAAAAGTCTCTTTCGAACATGAAAGAAATGGCCGAACTGATCACGAAATCTCAGGCAGAGGTGGCGACCATCATCACCGGCCGGATCAGCGAAGCCCTGGACGAGGTGCGGAACGCAGCCGAAAAAAAAGGCTAAGCGTTTTCAATTGATTACGGACCGACGCGGTGACGATTAGTTACGAAGAATTCCTCAAAGTCGACATTCGCGTCGGGACCGTCGTCGAAGCCGAGCCCTATCCCGAGGCTCGAAAGCCCGCGATCAAATTGCGGGTCGATTTCGGGCCGGATATCGGGGTGAAGAAAAGCTCGGCGCAGATCACGCGCCATTACGAACCGTCAGAACTGATCGGTAAACAGGTCTGCGCGGTGGTCAACTTCCCGCCGCGACAGATCGGCAAATTCATGTCGGAGGTACTGGTCGTCGGCATGCCGGACGAGGATGGCGAAGTCGTCCTTGTGAGCGTCGACAAACCGGTGCCCAAAGGCGGGCGGCTTTACTAGAGACCTTCCGACGAAGGTGCAAGCACCGCTCTTAGCAGCGGATTAGTGATTGAGCCGCTGGTCTGGCGGTGGGCTTGCTTGAGCCATATCCGGCGTAATCTCGATTTCGAATGATCCTGATTTGCTGGGCGCGTCCGGCAACCGCCCGTCACCCAGGGCGACAAGCATGGGAAGCGGATCAAAATCGAAATGGACCACCCGCGCTTTGCCATCGAGCGTGGTTTCCAGCACGGCAAGTTCGAATTTGACCACTTCGGCAAGCTGCGGGACCCCGAGATTCAACTCCTGTAGAAAGCGGGCGAAGGCTTGCGCTTCCGTTCCGGCGAACAACTTCGGCGTCTCACGCTTGCGATATTCGGCAAGAAGCATGCGGAAGACCTTTTCGCCGAGAGCGAGCATCATTAGGCGGGTGGTTCGCCGAAGGTTGCTGGTGATCATCGAGGCCCGGAATTCCAGCGCCAACTTTTGCAGCAGGTCGATGCCGGCGTCCTTCGCCAGGTCCGTGGCCAGCTCACCCTGCGGGGGGCGACCGATGACCAGCGCCCCCAGTTCCTTCTCCCATTCGGCCGGAGAGACGGAGCGTTTGCTTGCCGGTAAAGCGCTGCCGGGTTCTGCCGTCACCGGCCAGCTGGTTACCTGGCTTCCCCGGAGCTGCCAAAGTTCCTGTAGTTTTTCGAGCTGACGGCCGATTTCGTCCACGCCGACCGACTCCACGAACGAGGGATAAATCTCAAAGATGATCGCCCCAAGGTTCGGCAGCCGGGAAATGACATCCTTGGCCTGATCGAACAGCGCTTGCGGGATAGGCCCGGAATGCGCGTCAAGCCAATACCCGTCCATCCAAAATCCGCCGGCCAGATGCACCTCCCAAATCCGATCCAGCGGCAGTTGAGCGACGAAGGCGTCAACCGGCTGGCGGCCGTTCAGGGCGTTTGTATAGATGTTGTGCAGATCAAGCAGGATGCCGCAGTCGGCACGCTCGGCCACGGCAGCTACGAAGGCGCCGTCATCCATTTCATCGGTTCGTGAGGCCAAGTAGTTCACGCCGGTTTCAAAGGCCAGGCGAACGCCGAGATCAGCCTGCAGCGCGCGGGTCGAACCGGCCGCCAGCTGGACACCGGCGTCGGTTTGCCGGGGCGGAAGGAAAAAACCGGTCTGGAACGCTTCCGTGCTGTTGAAGCTCAGATGCTCGCTTGCCCAGGGCGACTGTAGTTCCGCGATGGTTTCGCGGATCAGCCGGACCTGATCGGGGTCGTGGCTGACCGTTCCGCCGACAGGCAGACCGATGCTGTGCACGAGTTTTCGGAACGGAAGCTCGCGCAGGTGGGACGTGACCTCATCCTGTCGGCGATACCGGTTCGTGCTGGAGCCGGTATCGAGCCACATGGTCTGTGGCTCGATCTCGACGACATCGATCAAGTCTGCGTGGCGTTCGAGTACCGGCTCAATCGCTGCGGAGAAGGTAATCCCGACGCCTAGTTCGGGCAGACCTGAACTATGATGTGCCCGCTCAGAGCCGGTCGGGGCCATCACCGATGACGTACTGCAGCTCGCGCTCGAAGGTTATGTCAAAGCCGGAACAGCACCAGGCCTGACCACCCTGTTCCCAATGCGAGCCGAAGCGCCGACCGATGAGATCGATCTTTTCCAAGATCCAGTCGAGGTCAAATTCAGCAGCCGGGCTGAGTTTAACCGAGACCTCGCGCTGGCGAGCTCCGCGCGACACCGCCAGTCCAGGTCCAGCAGATGTCGGCGTGAGCTTTAAGTCGGCATCGAAGACGAAGTCCCGTTCGCTCTCGAACCGACAGTCATAGCCTGAAAAACACGCCGGACAGCCCAGACGCTCGGCAAAGATCGTTATGCCCTTTTTGAACGCATCCAAATCATTGGCAACGGCCGCCGGCATTGAGATCCGTACCGCCCCGCCAGCACTTTTCCGGAGATCATCAGTGATTTTCTTCATCTCAATACTCTCCTTCTATCAAATGAAAAAATAAAACTAGATCGAAGTCTTTTTATTATTATGGTTTTACTTAAAACTCATACCGTCAAATACGCTGGCTTCGGCTGCTTCCACAACATTCTTGGATGCGGCACACAGCAACCAGCCCACGAGCCGGTCCCACCGAGCGGAGCTTCACAGAAAGGCATGTGAAGCGGCGCGAAGTCTCGCCTGGGTAGAACTATACGCTGGGACGCAGCTACCGGGTGTGCAAGTGTCGTGACAAATACCGTATCGGCAACGGTCGGTGGGCCTGGCACCGACTAGCGCCGGCGACTCACCACGTGAAACTAGCGCGGCAACCGGACGTGGCAGCGCAAGCCGCCCTGCGGGGCGCGGCCGAGCGTCAGATCGCCCCCATGGCCCCGGATGACGTCGCGGGCGATGCTCAAACCCAAACCCGTACCGCCGGTTTGCGGGTTGCGCGAGGGATCGATCCGGTAGAAGGGTCGGAACACTTCGTCCAGCAACTCCTCGTCGATGCCCGGGCCATCATCTTCGATTAGGATGATGACCGCTTCCGGTTCAACGATCAGACTGACCCAGATATGTTCCGCATGGCGGCCGGCATTGGACAAGAGATTTGCCAGCGCACGCCGCAGGGCCTGCGGACGGACTGTCAGCAGCGGCCGATGTTCGCCGCGATCCAGCTCCACATCCAACCTGGCATTGGCCCCCTCGCGCAGGCCGGCTGAGACGATTTCCTCGACAAACGGGACGACGTCGACGGTTTCGGATTCCTCGGTGCCCTCGCCGCGCGCGAAGGCGAGATAGCCTTCGATCATGCGCTCCATCTCGGCCACGTCGGACCGCAACTCGTCGATTTCCGGGCCGTCGCCCAGCATCTCCAGTTCCAGCTTCATGCGGGTCAGGGGTGTGCGCAGATCGTGGCTGACCCCGGCCAGCATTTCGGTGCGCTGGTTGATCTGGCGTTGGATACGCTGACGCATCACTAGGAAAGCGCGGGCGGCCCGCCGTACCTCCAGTGCCCCTTCGACCTTGAAGTTTGGCGCATCGACACCCTTGCCGAACCGGTCGGCTGCCCTGGCCAGCCGACCGATCGGCCGGATCTGATTGCGCATAAACAACAGCGAAACGGCGAACAGGACGATTCCGGATCCGATCATCCAAAGGATGAAGACGGTCGTCGTCGATGAAGACAGCCGTTTCGTCGGCACGCGAACCTGAAGCAGCCCTTCGGGCAACTGAACCTGAATGCGGGTCAGTTTCTGTTCGTAGTGCGGATCGATGAGGTGCGGAAGGGACAGCCGCTCGTCCATCGCATTCTGCAAATGGCGCCGCAGGACTGCGTAACCTTCGGTCGTTTCCACCGGCTCCATCTCACCGCTGGGGACGTAGGCGTAGATCAGCGATGTCGCGCGGGCCGCCCGGTTGAACAGGACCTGCTGCTGATGGTCATCCCGATCCGCCATTTCGCCGATAACCATGGCAATGTCGCCGGCCACCGATGCCGCCAGGCGGCGCGACATGGTCTCCCAGTGCCGGTCGTAGAAAATGAACGTCGCAATCGCCTGCATCAAAATCGCCGGCACAACGATGATCAGCAGCGTGCGGCCGAACAGTGTGCGCGGCAGATAGCGCTTGAACCCCTTGCGCGGCGCATCCGCGGCGATGCGAACCTCGCCCGCCGCTGTTGGGGCTGAAATGGCGTCGTCGACCATGGCCTACATCACCGCTCTAGATGCTGTCCGGGCGCAGCACGTAGCCTTCGCCCCAGACGGTTTGCAGATAACGCGGTTCTTTGGGATCTTTCTCAAGCTTGCGGCGCAACCGGGTGACTTGGACATCCACCGTACGCTCATTGCCCGTCATTTTGGACCGGCGGGCCAGTTCTTGCCGGCTGAGAATGCTGCCGGCGTGGATGGCCAAGGTTTTGAGCAAGGTCGCCTCGCTGCCCGTCAGCCGCACCGGACCGTCGGCACCATGGAGTTCCTGGCGTTCGAGATCGAATTCGAACTCGCCCATCCGCACCGCCCCGCTAAGCTGGACCGGCGCCCGCTCGACCCGGCGCAGAATGTTGTTGACCCTGAGCAGCAGTTCGCGGGGTTCGAACGGCTTGGCCAAATAGTCATCAGCCCCTGCCTCGAGCCCTCGGATCCGATCCTCCGGCTCGCCGCGCGCGGTCAACAGCAGAATCGGAATGGTATCGCCGCTTCTGAGCGAGGTGGTGAAGTCGATCCCGTCCTCGCCCGGCATCATGACGTCGACGATCAACAGGTCGAATTCCAGGGACGACAGGCGAGACCGCGCTTCGGCCGCATTGGCCGCCGTTGTCACCATATACCCCTGTTCGTTGAGGAACCGCCGCAGCAGATTGCGCAGACGTTCTTCGTCGTCAACGACCAGAATATGCGGTGCTTCCGGCTTCATGGTCACGACCCTTTCTCAGGCGGGTTGGCTGACGCTGTCCCCTTGGTCGGCTAACGCTGCCCTTTTCTGGGCGGCAAACCATTGGGGTCCTGCAAACCGGCAAGAACGGTTCGAAACCCCTCGACCGCCTCCGCCCCGGCTGCCCCATAGGCCTTGGCAAAGCGGCGGCGCTGAATCACCGACAGGCTTTCTTCCAGCTCGCGCCCGATCGCCGTCAGATGAAGATGCCGTCGCCGCTTGTCCGTACCCGACCTTTGCTCAACATACCCTTTTTCGATCAACAAGCCCAAAACCCGTGACAGGCTTTGTTTGGTCACCTTCAGGATGGCCAGCAGATCGCCGACCGTGATGCCCGGATTTCTGCCGATAAAATGGATGGCACGATGGTGAGCCCGCCCCATGCCCATCTTTCCCAGGACCGCATCAGGTTCGGCAACAAAGTCGCGATAGGCGAAGAACAGAAGCTCAATGCCCTCGCGTAGCGCGGCATCACGCAAAAAGAGCGGATCGGCGCTCGATTTTATGTCAGTCATGTTGACATACCTTGAAACTGAATGCTATGACCGCCGCCCTCGATGGGACATAATCGAACGTCTCTTGGTCTCGTAACGACAGGAAAAGACAAAAAGGGCACGCAGGCATGGCACTTATTCCATTTGACGACCGTGACGGGCTGATTTGGTTTGACGGTGAGATGATTCCGTGGCGGGACGCGAAGTTACATGTTTTGACCCATGGTCTGCACTATGCGAGCTCTGTATTCGAGGGCGAACGGGTTTACAACGGCTCGGTTTTCAAGCTGACCGAACATTCCGAGAGGCTCGTTCATTCGGCCAAGCGCATGGGCTTTTCGATGACTTATGATGCCCAGGCCATCGATCAAGCCACAATCGAAACCGTGGCGGCGAATAACATCGTCGATGGCTATGTCCGGCCGGTGGCCTGGCGCGGGTCTGAAATGATGGGCGTTTCGGCCCAGCAGAACACCATCCATCTGGCGATTGCGACCTGGCAGTGGCCCAGCTATTTCGATCCGGAAGCCCGTATGAAAGGCATCAAGCTGGCAACGGCGCCCTGGCGGCGGCCGGCGCCAGACACGGCCCCAACCGACGCCAAGGCGGCCGGGCTGTACATGATCTGCACCATGTCGAAGCATGAGGCGGAGTCGAATGGCTTTCACGATGCCCTAATGTTGGACTATCGCGGCCGCGTTGCCGAAGCAACCGGGGCCAACATCTTCCTGGTGATTGATGGCGAGCTGCATACGCCAGAGCCGGATTGCTTCCTGGACGGCATCACACGGCGGACGGTCATCGAGCTGGCCCAAGCCCGCGGGATCAAGGTGATCGAACGGGCGATCTGGCCGGATGAGTTGAGCAAGGCGACCGAGATCTTTCTGACCGGTACGGCGGCCGAAGTGACCCCGGTCGGACAGATCGACGATCTGACCTTCACGCCAGGCGAGATCTCGCGCCAGTTGATCGAGGATTACACGGCGACGGTGACCGGGCAATCGGTTGACACGCCGGAGCCGGTGGCGGCGGTCGGTTGATCGCCGGCAACCCACCGGAAACGAATTCATCGGGACAGCTGATGTGAGGATTGCCGATATCGAGCCGATCACGGCTCTGATCGGCCACCGCAACCAGCTGTTGGTCAAGGTCACGGCCGACGACGGCACGATCGGCTGGGGCGAGTCTGGTCTGTCCGGGCGAGAAAAGGCCGTCAGCGGGGCCGTAGAGCACTTCAAGGGCTTTCTTGTCGGCCAGGATTGCCGCCGGATCGGCCGGATCTGGCAGGAATGCTATCGCAGCCAGTACTTCGAGGGCGGGCGCGTTCTAACCGCCGCCCTGTCGGCCATCGACATCGCGCTGCATGACATTGTCGGCAAGATTCTGGGCGTGCCGGTCTATCAGTTGATTGGCGGCAAGCAGCGGGAACTCGTGCCGACCTTTCCCAGCGCAGAGATGTCCTGCGGTCCGGGCGTCATCGAGGAGCTGCAAAAACTCGCCGAATTTGGCTGGACGGCGCTGCGCGTCTTCTGCGTCGGACAGACTGAGCCGGAACGCTTCGATCCGCGGGCGTCGATTTCCGAAACGGCCGACTGGGTGATCAAAGCGCGCCAGGCGCTCGGCTCGAACATCACACTGGGCATCGACTATCATCACCGCCTGTCCGTCGCCGAAGCCGCTTCGTTTTGCCAACGCTTGCCAGCGGGAACGCTGGACTTTCTGGAAGAGCCGATCCGAGCTGAATCGCCTGATGCCTATGCGGCGCTACGCCGGATGACCGATATTCCCTTCGCCATCGGCGAGGAATTCAGTTCGAAATGGACGGCATTGCCCTATCTCGAACGGGATCTGACACAATTTCTGCGATTGGATGTCTGCAATATCGGCGGCTTCACCGAGGCGATGAAGGTGGCCGGCTGGGCCGAGGCGCATTATGTCGATTTGATGCCACACAACCCCTTGGGACCGGTGTGCACGGCGGCTTCCGTCCATCTGTGCGCGGCGGTACCAAATATGGCCTGGCTGGAAACGCGCGATACGCCGCTTAATCCGCGCGCCTCGCATGATCGGCAGATATTTCCCAAACAGCCAGCGTTCGAAGGCCCCTTCCTGGTCGTTAGCGACGAACCCGGCCTCGGGATCGAGGTCAACGAAGCGGCGTTACGCGCGGCAACGCCAAACTACCAGGAGCCGCCCCACCTCAACCGGCCGGACGGCTCCATTACCAACAGGTAGGTCCGCTGCGTGTATGCCGTTAGGCGGTTTCCAGCATCCCAACAACCTCGTCCGTCGACCAGACGGCGTTGGCCATGTAGCGAAAGTTGGTTAGGGCAGCGAGGTAACCGTCGCCTTCCGGCAGGATAGCGGCGGCCGTGGCATCCTTGATGACTGCAACTTCGAAGCCCTGTTCCAGCAACTCGCGCAGGTGCGATTCCGTGCACAGGTTTGCGGACATACCGGCCAGGATGATCTGATCGACGCCCTGCTTGCGAAGTTGCAGTACCAGATCGTTCGACTCGTTGCCGTACAGCTTGTGCGGCGAGGTGACGATCGTCTTGCCGTCATGAATGTACTGTTTGTACTGCGGCATGAAATCGGCACCGGAGTTTTCGAAACCTTCGGTGGTCAGCGCCCCCTTGCGGTCGAACATGCCGATTTTGTGCATCAGCTTTTCCAGCGCGCCCTCAAAGCGCCAGCCGTGATCGGTTGGATAATAGTAGTGCGGCGAGACGGCCACGGTCAGCTCCCGCGCCTTGGCGGCGATGAACAGGCGTTCGATATTCTCGACCGTGTTGTGGTGCTCAACACTGGGGCCGACAACGCCCCAGGTCACACCATCCGGGCTCAGGAAGTCGATCTGCGGGTCAGTGACGACCAGGGCCGTGCGCTCGAGATCAAGGATCATGTCGCTGGGCGGCAGGGCCGGTTCGGCCGGTTCGGCATAGGGATCTTCAACGGCCTGAGCGGCGGCGGCACCACCGGCCACGGCAACGGCGGCCGCTCCCGCGGCAACGGAGCCGCGCAGCAGATTTCGGCGGTCAATGTGGTGGTGGTCGTTGTGATCGTGGTCTTGGCACATATCGATCTCCTTTCCTTGGCGGTGTCGATAGGATCCAAGTTGGCGTGGGTTATGTGTCTTTCCGTCCGGTTGTCGTGCCCAGCCGGGGATTTACGTGCGATTCCATCCGAAATCTGTTCTTCTTCCCGGGTGACATACGATTTCATCCTCGATGAGTTGGACATCCGCGCCGAACCCTTTGCCCTGTGCGAATTACGGGGGAAGTGCGACTTGGGCCTGGGGCGGGATACGGCAACCACGTTGCATTACGTGCTGGCCGGCCAGGGCGAGTTGTTGCTGCCCAAGCGCCCGCCCCTGCCCGTCCAGCGGGATACGCTGATCCTGGTACCGGCCTTTCAGCCCCACACGCTGCGCAGCTTTGGCGGCCAACTGGACCCAATTCCCGTGTGCAAGCCGGCCGATCTCAACCTGATGCACCTTGTCCATCAGGCGGAACAGGCCCGGGGCGAGGATCAGTTGTTGGCGGTGTGCGCCCGGGTGACCATCAGCCTCCGGGATGTGCACGGGCTGATCGATCTAGTCCGTGAGCCCATGGCGGCCCGGATCCCGGCGCGCGATCTAGCGGCCTCGCCACTACGGCAGATATTGGTGGAGCTGTCCAATCCGGGGCTGGGTAGCCGCGCGATGGTGCGAGCGCTGCTGCTACAGTGTGTCATCGGATTGCTGCGCGATCGCCTGGCTGTCCAGGACAGCGGCGTGGCCTGGATGGCAGCCCTTAAGGATCGAACGCTATGGAATGCACTGCGGCGCATGCTCGATGCGCCGGCAGAGCCGCATTCGGTGGAAAGTCTGGCGGCGGAAGCCGGGATGAGCCGGTCGACCTTTGCTGCCCGGTTTTCGCAGGCCTATGGCAGCGGGCCGATGGAGTTGTTGCGCGATTTGCGGATGCGTATGGCCTCTGCACTGCTGGTTGAGACCGACCTGCCGGTCAAACGCATTGCCGAGAAGGTCGGATTTCAGAGCCGCAGCGCGTTTACGCGGACCTTCATCAAGGTGATCGGCGAGTCGCCGCAAGGGTTTCGCGCCAAGGAGCACGCTTAGGTCTCCACCCAGCGGGCCGCCGCCTCATCGTCGGAGGATTTGGCATCGACCCATTGCGGGCCGCTTGGGGTGACCTCGCTCTTCCAAAACGGGGCCTTGGTCTTCAGCCAATCCATGAGGAATTCGGCGGCCTTGAAGGCCTCAGCTCGGTGGGCGGAGGCGGTGATGACCAGGACGATGCGGTCGCCCGGATCGAGGCGACCGTAGCGGTGAATGATCACGCTGCCATCCAATTGCCAGCGTTGATTGGCCTCCGCCTCTATCTGTTCGAGCTGACGTTCGGTCATGCCCGGATAATGTTCCAAGGTCATCTCGCTGACCGGCTGGCCGCCGGCCATGTCGCGCACCAGACCGATGAAACTGACCACGCCGCCGATATCGGTGCGGCCCTGGGTCAAGCGGGCGATTTCCGCACCGGGATCGAAATCCTCCTGTTGAACGCGGACAGACATGGACCGCCCTAGCCACCGGTGACAGGTGGAAACAGGGCGACTTCGTCGTTGGCTGAAACAGGATCGCCGGCGCGGGCGAATTCCTGATTGACCGCGACCTTGACCACGCGGTCGTCGCTGAGCACGTCGGCATAGAGGCTGTCGCGGCCACGCAACCAGGAGATCAGGTCCTCGACCGTCTGGACGCTTTCCGGCGGGTCGACCGTTTCTTCCTCAACGCCCAGGCGGGCGCGAAGCCACGCAAAATATCGAATTCTCATGCCAACCACCGATCCGCAACGACCCTGCATGTCGTGCGGGCGATGGTAGGATCAAGAGGCGACCGCGTCGATGGGTTTTGCCGTCCTCCTTCGGGCCGCACGCTGCGCCCGCCGGCGTTCCAGCCGCTCGCCAATCTGGCGGCCGGCGAAATACCCGAAGATGCCGAGAGGGATGGCGAAGAACACACTGCCCAACAATGTGATGCCCAGCAGATTGAGACTGTCGCCGACCATCGCGAAGTCGGCACGGAACATCACCGCGTCCACCACCGTTTCGATGGCCCGTTCGCCAATGGTGCAGTTGGTCACCGAACAGCCGGTGACGAAATAGAGCGTGTAGATCGGCGTGACGGTCAGCGGGTTGGTAATACCCGTCAGGACCAGTGCGATGGCAATGTGAAAGGGTCGGTTAAGAACCCGTACGAAAAACAGCCAGACCGCCGCGATCAGCACGATCTGAATGCCAACCAGTGCCAGTGCCCCAAAAGTCAGGCCGAAACAACCGGTCAGCGCAGCGCTGTCAGCCGTTGCCCGGAGGCGCGATAGCGGTCGCAATACCCGTCTTGTCAGCCTCTTTCGAAAAAACCGCACGTCCCCACCGTCACCATAAAGAAACCGGCCCTCTAAGGCCGGTCTTTGATCGCCACTGCCCCGCGCCGCTTATTCGCGGTCTTCGGGTGTCCACCAATTATCACCGTAGTCTTAAATTGAGGTATCGCGAACCCGACTAGGCAACAAAAATTTTCGCGACCGCGGCTCACGAACCACTTTTTTCGACGCTGGCCGCGATCTGCGACAGCGCCGAGCGGGCATATTCCCACCCGGTCACGACGGTCAGCGCCCCGGCAATCCAAAGCAGCGTCAAGCCGATGGTCGTTACCGGCCATGACGGTGGCCCGTGCGGACCGACAATCAAAAAGCCGATCGCCGTCATCTGGATGCCCGTCTTCCATTTTGCAAGCATCGAGGAGGGAATGCCGCTGGCCCGGATTTCCGCCAGATATTCCCGCAAACCAGCGACCAGGATTTCGCGCATCAGGATGATCAACGTCGGGATCAGCGCCAGTTCCTGGATACGGCCGACTTCGACCAGCATCAGCAGACAGGCGGATACCAGCATCTTGTCGGCGATCGGGTCCATCAACCGTCCGATGGGCGACGTCTGTCCGGCCCGACGGGCGATCGCACCATCGAAATAGTCGGTCACGGCAGCCGCCACGAACAGGAACATGGCCACCCAGGCAATCCACCAATGACCAAACCAGATTTCGCAAAAAAGCAGCAACACCAATACCGGCACGGCCGCGATGCGCGACAGGGTCAGCATGTTGGGCAGCGTCGTTAGTTCCATAAGCAATTTTTTGCCGGACTATTGGCGACTATTTTCGGCCCGCCGGCTTTCGGACCTTGGCGCACCCTAGGAGCAAGAAGTGGGCACGACAAAGACAAATTGGGCCGCAATCCCGCCGCACTCCAGCGCGGACGTCTTAACCACGTTGGCGAAAATGGTCGTAAATCTTTTTTGCGACAGACTGGCTGATACCTTCCACCCGTTCCAGATCAGCCAGCCCTGCGGCGCCCACTGCACGGGCCGAACCGAAATGATTGAGCAGGGCCTTTTTCCGACGTGGGCCAATCCCCGCGATGTCATCGATGGCAGACCGGCCGATGCTGGACGAGCGCTTGGCCCGATGGGTCGATATGGCAAACCGGTGCGCCTCATCCCGCAGGCGTTGCAAATAGTAAAGAACCGGATCGGTCGGTTCGAGCTGGAAGGGATCCCGTTCGGCCAGATAGAACGTCTCGCGACCGGCATTTCTGTCGGGTCCCTTGGCGATGCTGACCAGCGGCAAATCGTCGATCCCCAGATCGCCCAGCACCTCCTGAACCGCGCTCAGCTGACCCTTGCCGCCATCGATCAGGACCAGGTCCGGCCAATGGTCGGGGGATTGCCGGTCAGGATCCTCGCGCAGGGCGCGCGAGAAACGACGGCTCAGCACCTCACGCATCATCGCGAAATCATCGCCCGCCGCTTCGGCCTGTTTGATGTTGAACTTGCGATAGGCGTTTTTGATAAAACCTTCGGGCCCGGCAACGATCATGGCCCCGATGGCGCTGGTGCCGCTGATGTGGCTATTGTCGTAGACCTCGATGCGCTGGGGCGGGCCATCCAGCCCGAACACCTCTCCGACGGATGACAGCAAGCGGCGCTGGGAAGAGGATTCCGCCAAACGCCGGGCCAGGGCTTCCCGCGCGTTTGCCTGCGCATGATCGACCAGCCGGCGCTTGGCCCCGCGCGAGGGCACGAGAATCTCGACCCGCTTGTCGGCCCGCACGCTTAAGGCTTCGGCTAGCAGCTCCTGCTCGGCCGGCGTGCCGCTCAACAACAGCGTTTTGGCAGGGATCTTGTTTTCGTAGAACTGGCCCAGAAAAGCGGTCATCAGCTTGGCCGGATCTAGTCCTTTCTCATGGCTGGGGAAGAAGGCCCGAGTGCCGTAATTCCGCCCTGCCCGCACGAAATAGACCTGGACACAGGTCTGCCCCCCTTCCTGATAGACGGCAAACGCGTCGGCTTCGACGATACCCTCAACATTGATGTCCTGTTGGGCCTGTACGGCCGTCAGCGCGCGGACGCGATCGCGGAAGCGGGCAGCCGTTTCGTAGTCGAGCGCTTCGGAGGCTTCATTCATCTTGGCCACGAATTGGTCGGCGACCGACCGGCTTTTGCCCGAGAGAAAATCGACGGCCTGGGAGACCTGTTCGGCATATTCCTGTTCGCTGACAAGGCCGACGCACGGCGCCGTGCACCGCTTGATCTGATATTGCAAGCAAGGCCGGTTGCGGACCGAGAACACCGTGTCCGCGCAGTTGCGCAGCAGGAAGGCCCGCTGGAGCGAGGTGATCGTCCGGTTGACCGCACCGGCCGAGGCGAAGGGGCCGAAATACTTTCCCTTTCGGTTTTCCGCCCCGCGATGTTTGGTGATCTGCGGATAGGGGTGATCGCCGGTCAGCAGGATGTGGGGGAACGTCTTGTCATCGCGCAGCAGGACGTTATAGCGCGGGCGCAAGCGCTTGATCAGGTTGGCCTCGAGCAGCAGCGCCTCGACCTCCGAGCCGACGACCACGAACTCCATCGAGCAAGTTTCCGCGATCATGCGCAGCAGGCGCGCGGGCTGGCGGCCTGCCTGGGTATAGCTGGTTACCCGTTTCTTGAGGTTGCCCGCCTTTCCGACATAGAGGGCATCGCCCTTGGCATCGAGCATGCGGTAAACGCCGGGCAGGCTGGGCAGCGTTTTCAGGTGGCTCGAGATGACGGCCAGGCCATCCGATATGCTGCGCGGGGCGGCTACTTTCGACCGGCCCGTATCTTCCGGACCGGGTCTGTCCGGCCGGTCTTCAGGCGCGACAGGCTTGTCCAGGCCAGCTTTCGTAGGGGTAGATTGGTGACGATCCGACGTCACTGGATCACGCCTCTTACACCTTGGTCCCGGCGGGGCAGGACAAGTATGGCGGAGCCTGGGCCGCATCCCGGACAACAGGATTCCGGGTAACCAAACCGATATTTACCGCTGATTAACATATCCACCATTTCTGTGGATAAGTCTCCGGATAAACTGAGGATCGGTTCGCTCATACCAAACGACTCAAGGGTTACGACCTGTCTGCCTAATTTTTAGGCACGAATTTTAATCCATTGATTTTAAACATGTATTTGGTTGTCAAGGCGACAAATCGTGATGGTTCAAAAAAAGTTGAGCGCCAATTTTGGGACCATTTTCGCCTCTCACCGCCTTGTGCACAATTCTCCATGTTACCTGGTCGTGACAGCAAATTCCCTTAGTGGGCTGATCTAACGACGGAATTTCTCCGCCGGCCTACTCGACCAGATGAGCGCCCTTGGCCGGCTGCGCCCAAGCCAGATGCTCTCCGCCGTCCAGGGCGATCATTTGTCCGGTCAGTGACGGCGTCGCGACGATGAACCGAACGCCGGCCGCAATCTCGGCCGGGTCGGTGTTTCGGGCAAGCGGGACAGCCTCGTACTGGTCGCGAAAATGCTCGTCCGTTTGGCGCGTGCTCTTGATGGTCGGACCCGGGCCGATACCGTTCACGCGGATATCCGGCGCCAGCGACAGGGCAAGGGTTTGGGTGGCACCCCACAGGGCGTATTTGCTGATCGTGTAGGACAGGAAATAGGGGGTCAGGTTCCAGACCCGCTGATCCAGGATGTTGATCACGCACGGCGCCGCGCCGTTGGTCTCTCGATCAGGCACCTGGGCGGCAAATTCCTGGGCCAGGACGATGGGCGCCCGCAGGTTGGTCTCAAGATGGGCATCCCAACTCGCCCGGGTCACATCGCGAATGGAATCGTGGTTGAACAGGGACGCGCTGTTGACCAGCAGCGTCAGTGGACCCAGCGCCTCCGTCACCGTGGGCACGACCTTGCTGACCTGGCTTTCGTCCGATAAGTCCGCGCCAACGGTGGTGGCCTTCACGCCTTGTTCCCTGGCCAGGTCGGCAACCTCTTCCGCCTCAGCCGAGGAGCTGTTGTAGTGGATCGCAACGTTCCAACCATGGGCCGCCAGATCCAGCGCGATGGTCCGACCGATCCGTTTGCCGGCACCGGTGATCAGCGCCGTCTTGATGGCGAACTCTTTGTTCGGTGTGGTCATGGGCTCAGTACTCTCATGGGCCTTTGCGACGCCGTCCACGCGACTTGCGATCGCCGCTCGATCGCTTCATGCCTTCGACGCTGCTTGATTGATCCTGGATACCCAAATCGCTGGCTTCCAGCCGGCGGATCTCATCGCGCAGCCTTGCCGCTTCCTCGAATTCCAGATTGGTCGCCGCCTCGCGCATCTTGGCTTCCAGATCGCCGATATGCTCGCGCAGGCTCTTGCCCGTCAGGTGGGTGGCATCGGCGCCGGCATCGACAGTGACCCGGTCGCCCCGCTCATAGACGCTTTCCAGAATGTCGGCGATGTTCTTGCGCACGCTTTCCGGCGTGATGCCGTGTTCGGCGTTGTAGGCTTCCTGCTTGGTCCGGCGACGGGAGGTTTCGTCCAGCGCGTGCTGGATGCTGTCGGTCACCTTGTCGGCATAGAGGATGGCCTTGCCTTCTAGATTGCGGGCGGCCCGGCCGATGGTTTGAACGAGCGAGGTTCGGGAGCGGAGATAACCTTCCTTATCGGCGTCCAGGATGGCGACCAGCCCGCATTCGGGAATGTCCAACCCCTCGCGCAGCAGGTTGATGCCAACCAGTACGTCGAACACCCCCAGCCGCAGATCGCGGATGATCTCGATACGTTCCAACGTATCGACATCGGAATGGATGTAGCGGACCTTAATGCCGATCTCGGTCATGTACTCGGTCAGGGCCTCGGCCATCTTCTTGGTCAGGGTGGTGACCAGGATGCGCATGCCCCGGCCGACCACCTCGCGGCATTCGGCCAGCAGGTCGTCGACCTGATGTTCGGTCGGGCGGATTTCGACCTGCGGATCGACCAGCCCCGTCGGGCGCACGACCTGTTCGGCAAAGACGCCACCCGTCAGCTCCAGCTCCCAATCGCCGGGGGTGGCTGAGACATAGATCGTCTGCGGCCGCATGGCCTGCCATTCCTCGAACTTGAGCGGGCGGTTGTCGACACAGGCCGGCAGGCGGAAGCCGAATTCCGACAGCGTCTCCTTTCGCGAGCGGTCGCCGCGATACATGGCGCCCAGTTGCGGCACCATCACATGGCTCTCGTCCAGGAACAGGATGGCGTCCTTGGGCAGGTATTCGAACAGGGTCGGCGGCGGTTCGCCGGGCGCCCGGCCGGTAAGGTAGCGCGAGTAATTTTCGATGCCGGCACAGGAGCCGGTCGCCTCGATCATCTCGATGTCGAAGTTGGTGCGCTGGTCGAGCCGCTGGGCTTCCAGCAGCTTGCCCTCGGCGGTGAACTCGGTGACGCGCTCCTTCAGATCGCGCTTCATTTGCTCGATGGCCTGGATCAGGGTCGGGCGCGGGGTGACGTAGTGGCTGTTGGGGAAGATGCGGATCTTTTCCAGCTCGGCCGATTTCTCACCGGTCAGCGGGTCGAACTCCGCCACCGCCTCGATCTCGTCCCCGAACAGGGAGATGCGCCAGGCCCGGTCCTCGAAGTGGGAGGGGTGGATTTCGATCGTATCGCCGCGCGCCCGGAACGTACCGCGCTGAAAGCCGGCATCGTTGCGCTTGTATTGCAACTCCACGAGCTGTTTGAGCATGTGCGAGCGGTTGATCTCGTCCCCGACCGAGAAGGTCAGGGTCATGCCGCTGTAGGTTTCGACCGAACCGATGCCGTAGATGCAGGAAACCGAGGCGACGATGATGGTGTCCCGCCGCTCGAGCAAGGCGCGGGTGGCCGCGTGGCGCATCCGGTCGATCTGCTCGTTGATCGTGCTTTCCTTCTCGATATAGGTGTCGGTCCGGGGCACATAGGCTTCGGGCTGGTAGTAGTCGTAGTAGGAGACGAAATACTCCACCGCGTTGTTCGGGAAGAACGCCTTCATCTCGCCATAGAGCTGGGCCGCCAGGGTCTTGTTCGGGGCCAGGATGATGGCCGGACGCTGCAGCGTCTGGATGACATGGGCCATCGTGAAGGTCTTGCCCGAGCCGGTGACACCCAGCAGAACCTGATCGACCTCGCCCGCGTTCAGCCCGCCACACAGCTCGCCGATGGCCTGGGGCTGGTCACCAGCTGGATTGAATTCCGACACCAACTCGAAGGCCGTGCCGGATTCGCGTTCGGACTGGACGAGCGCCAGGGTCGACAGCTCGTCGGCCGTGGTCTCGATAAAGGCACCGGGGTTGACGGCGGTTGGCGCGCTCAAGGGATCTATCCGCTGAAGGGGCGAGTCTCCCCCCAATATGGCATAAACCGCCGATCAGCCAAGCGGCGATCGTACCGGTTTTGTTCATGAATGAGTGACCGGTCAGTTCTCTGACGGCATCGTCAGCACGCGCCAAAGGTTGGAGCCCGACGGTAAATTGGGAGCAGACAACAGCGAGCCGCCGCCGCCGGCGGGGACAGCCGACATGAAATGGCCGCGGCCCGGCCAGGGCTGGTCGGCGCCGGCCATTGCCCCTCCCCCTTCACTGGAGAAAAAGCGATAGACCTCGGCCAGGCTACGCGGTTGTGCACCCTGGGAATAGAAGACCGGCTTGTTGGCTTGGGCTGCCTCCGGGAACAGGCGGGCGGCGTTTGTTGCAGGCGCTCTCTCCATTTCCGACAGGAACCGTGTCGCGCCCTCCCCGCCCAGGAAATGGGCCAAGGCCAGATCAGTTTCGCCGATTGGGCGATTGAGCGTTGTCGAGAGTCGATCGTAGTTCTCTCGGGCATACTCGCCGGCCATCAGAGCGTTGATGTGGGCGTCCATCCTGAGATCGAGGATCCGCTGGCGTTCGGCGGGGGTGGAAACGTCAAAGCGGCCGCCATCGACGCTGATCTCGTTGGCTTCCGCCGACAGGCCGTGGCGCGGGCCGTGTTCGTGCATCAGGCGCAGCCAGGTCTGGTCGATGAATTGATAGAGGCCGCTGGCGCTGCTGGTCGTGGCCTTGGCCTCCGGCTGGAAGCCGCTTTCGCGCCGGGCTTGGTCGAGCAGAAAGTCGAAGCGCACGCCCGTACGCCGGCTGGCATCGTCGATCGCCTGGCGGACGCCATTGCTGGGCGATGGTCCTGTCGGGCCTGAAACGTCGCTCATTTTCCGTTATGCGTCTGTTGTGCCGCCGGTACCCGGCATTTGCTTGCCGGGCCGTGCATTGGCCCATAGGATCTTTCATGTCCCTTCCTTACTGAACCCTTACAGAAGACGTCCCATCATGGCCTTTCTTTCCGATGCCCTGGCGCGCGTAAAACCCTCGCCGACGATTGCCGTTTCAACCAAGGCCCGCGAGCTGAAAGCCGCCGGCCGCGATGTGATTGGGCTGGGTGCCGGCGAACCTGATTTCGACACGCCGGATTCGATCAAGCAGGCCGGCGTGGACGCAATCTGGAACGGGCAGACCAAATACACTGCCGTCGATGGCATTCCGGAGCTGAAGCAGGCCATTTGCGCCAAGTTCAAACGCGAGAACGGTATCGACTACGCACCGGACCAAATCACGGTGGGCACCGGCGGCAAGCAGGTGATCTACAACGCCCTGGCGGCCACGCTGAACCCAGGGGACGAGGTCATCGTGCCGGCACCCTACTGGGTATCCTATCCCGACATGGTGCTGTTGTGCGGCGGCGAACCGGTGATTGTCGAATGCCCCAGCCAGACGGGCTTTAAGCTACAACCAGAATCGCTGGCCGAGGCGATTACCGACAAGACCAAATGGATCATCCTGAACTCGCCAAACAACCCGACGGGCGCCGCCTACGACGAGGCAGACATGCGGGCTTTGTGCGAGGTGCTGAAAGCCCACCCGCAGGTCCATATCCTGACCGACGACATGTATGAGCACCTGGTCTATGACGATTTTCGCTTCGTCACGCCGGCCCAGGTGGCCCCTGAGCTGTATGACCGAACCCTGACGATGAACGGGGTTTCCAAGGCCTATGCGATGACGGGCTGGCGGATCGGCTATGCCGGCGGGCCGAAGGATTTGATCAAGGCGATGGCCAAGGTGCAGAGCCAGAGTACGTCGAACCCGTGTTCGGTGAGCCAAGCGGCGGCGGTGGCGGCCTTAGACGGCCCGCAAGGTTTCATCGCCGAACGCGGCGAGGTTTTCCGGCAACGGCGCGATCTGGTGGTGGATATGCTCAACGCGGCGGAGGGGATTTCCTGCCACAAGCCCGAAGGGGCGTTTTACGTTTACCCCTCTTGCGCCGGGTGCATCGGCAAGAAGACACCGTCCGGCAAGGTGATTGAGACCGACGAGGACTTCGTCACCTATCTGCTGGAAGAAAAGGGTGTGGCGGTGGTTCAAGGCGCGGCGTTCGGGCTGTCGCCGTTCTTCCGCGTGTCCTATGCCACCTCAACCGAGGCGCTACAGGAAGCGTGCAGCCGTATTCAGACCGCCTGCGCCGCGCTCACTTGAGCCCGATCGTGTTCTAGGCAGCCTAGGCGGACTGTGCCTGGGCAACAGGGCCAAGGCCCTCAAGTCCCGGGAATTCGTCAAGATAGGGCGGGCTCAGGCCGTAGCCGAACTTTGAGAGGATTGTTTCACCGCCAGTATTTGCAATTTCCTCCGCAATCCGCTCCCGTTCGGCGATACGGGATTCCCAGAGGTTAAAGTATTTCTCGTTGCGCTTTCCCACGCCTTCATTTGGAGTTACCGGATCGAGGCCAAGAAACTGATAGAGGTTGGCCAAAACTCCCGACGGGTCTGCCACCAGCTCTTCATATCTGAGAAACGTCCAGTTCTGGATATGGACCAGATCGTCGAGAAAGATCTGATGGGCCTTTGTCCAATGGCGCATCACTTCTGAGAGACCGACGCCACTGTGGCGGGTCCAAACATAGGTGCTGAGGCCAACGGCGATGGGGTGTCGCACGATGAAGATGAATCGGGCACCCGGGAACATTGCTTGAAGGAACCGTGAGCGGATCACGTTTGCCGGCGTCTTTTCCAGGAGAATCCGGCGGTCCAAGTCGAAGTAAGGCCCCCACTGACGCAACAGCGTTTCACGGTTTTGCTGAGTAACCAGAGGCGAGGCTTCAGTGAGATGCGCCCGGTCATCGAAGGCCATTCGGCCAGGCCCGCCATAAACGTTATCGCGTTCGAACACCGTCTGAAGAAACTGGCCCTCGTCTTCGGGCACCCGCGTGTTCGCAAAGCCGCTGGCTTCGGGGTGCTCGCGGATAAGGCGATGCAGGACCGACGTTCCGCTGCGGTGCAACCCCGCGATAAAGGCAAACCGCTCACCGGGGATCTGCGGGGCTGAGGGCAGCGGCCGCTTGCGGGGAAGGACCAGGCCAGGGTTACCCTTGACCTTTCGAACGGCGCGATAAACGCCGCCAAAGTGACGCTTCAACTCTACCTCTCCCCGCGTCCAAGACTTATTTGAAGAGTGTCGTTGGACGCACGCCCAAGGCATTGCCTGACGGACGAACACTCTACGATTGTTGGCCGTCCTCGCTCGGCTCGATCACCCGCCATCTAGCGGTGTTTCGTCATCGCTTCCTTAGTCTGATCCGGCGAGTTTCCGCGCTGAAAGCGCTGGAACGGATTTTTGCGTGCGTAAAGGCCGGTTCCTGTCTTGACGGCCAAGAAGGTCTGCCGAAGGCGATAACATGGCGATTTCAAGGGACAGGGTCCAGCTTCGCTTTGATCCTCGTCAACTGAATCTCGAACTTTTTTCGATAATGCGGTGTGGATGGCTGTATAGCGGGCTGGCAATTTCAACCCAGCCCTCACGGACCCTTGACTTGATATCGGGGGCTGTCCGGCCAATTGATCTCCGGGAAGGCGCGCCGCGGCGCAGCGATGGACGATGCAAGGGACACTAACCATGCTTTTGAAAACAAAACGGGGTTGGGAACTGCCGGAATCCGCGGCAACGCCGGAATCTGTCTATCTAGGCCGGCGGCAGTTGCTGGGGGCCGGGGCGGCCATCGCAGCGGGAGGCGTTAGCCTGCCAGGAATTGCATCTGCGCAGCGGGTTGGGGATGACCCCAGCGCCAAGCTCTATCCGGTTGACCGCAACCCCCGCTACGAGCTGGACCGGGAGTTGACGCCGGAAGACGTCGCGACGACCTATAACAACTTTTACGAGTTCGGCTCGCACAAGCAGATCTGGCAGGCCGCGCAAGCCCTGCCCATTCGTCCTTGGACGGTGACCTTTGACGGGCTTGTGGAAGAGGAAAAGCAGGTCGATATCGACACGTTGCTGGCCGCCATGCCGCTGGAAGAGCGGCTCTATCGCCATCGCTGCGTCGAGGCCTGGTCGATGGCGGTGCCTTGGAGCGGGTTCGGCCTGGCGGCCCTGGTGGACTATGCCAAGCCCTTGGGGTCGGCGAAGTATGTCCGGATGGAGACCTTCGAGGATGCCTCGATCGCCAGCGGTCAGCGGCAGTTTTGGTATCCCTGGCCGTACATCGAAGGGCTGACCATCGAGGAGGCCACAAACGAGCTGGCCTTCATTGCCACGGGTCTCTATGGCAAGCCCATTCCCAAGCAAAATGGCGCGCCGCTGCGGCTGGCGGTGCCCTGGAAGTACGGCTTCAAATCGATCAAGTCGCTGGTGCGCTTCACCTTTACCGAGGAACGGCCAGTCAGTTTCTGGGAAGAGCTGCAAAAGAGCGAGTATGGTTTCTGGGCCAACGTCAATCCGGAGGTGCCGCACCCGCGCTGGAGCCAGGCGACCGAGCGTGTGCTGGGGTCGGATGAGCGCGTTCCGACCCTGCTGTACAACGGCTATGGTGAGTTCGTCGCCTCGCTCTACGAAGGCATGGAGGGCGAGGCCCTCTACATGTAGCGGAGGCTAGGAAAGCCCGCCTTCAGCCAGGGATTTCATGACGAAATCCCGGAAAACAGCGATGCGGCGGGCGTTCCTGAGTTCCTCGGGATAGACGAAATACACATCCAAGGTCGGCCCGTGGATGTCGGGCAGGACCTTTACGAGGTTCACGTTCGGATCGATCATGTAGTCGGGCAGCGGCGCGATACCCAGCCCGCTGCGGATCGCCCGATATATGGCGTACTGGTTGTTCAGTCGCAACGCGATGTGCCGATCGTCCGGGCCGGGGTTGCCCATCTTCATTACCCATTCGACGACGTCACCCAATGTGTGAGGGTTCGTTCCGTCATCGAAGATGATCAGGTCGTGATCCTTCAGATCCTCGGGCCTGGTGGGCGTTCCACGTCGTTCAAGATAGTCGGCCGACGCATAGAGATGGACGTGAATCTTGCCGACAATTCGCTGAACCAGATCCTGCTGACGCGGCGGAACGAGCCAAAGGGCGACATCCGCTTCCCGCATGGCCAAATCGACCCCCCGGTCGTTCAGCACCATGCGAATTTCGATGCCGGCGTAAGCCTCGATAAACGCACGAATGCGGGGCGCCAGCCAGGTCGACCCGAAGGCAACCGTGGTGTTGATGGTTAGCGGGCCGCGGGCTTCGCCCTTGCCCTCGGCCAGATGGGCTTCGGCCATCGAGATCTTCGTAAAGACCTCCCGCGCTGCGCGATGCAGGATTTCACCCTGGCCAGTCAGGATCAGCCCGCGCGCGTGACGGTGGAACAAGGGCACGGACAGCGAATCTTCCAGTGAGCTGATCTGGCGGCTGACGGCGGACTGGCTTAGATTCAGCCTGTCGCTGGCATGGGTGAAACTGCCCGCCTCGGCCACCGCGTGAAAGACCCGCAGTTTATCCCAATCCATCGATGTGGAGACCTTTTAAGGGCGCTATTCGCCTAGTGGCGCTACTCGGCCGCGTTTTGCAGGGCTGGCTGTTCGGCAAGGAACTTTTCCGCCTCAAGCGCCGCCATGCAGCCCAGACCAGCTGCGGTTACCGCCTGGCGGTAAACTTTGTCTTTAACGTCCCCAGCGGCAAAGACGCCGGGAATGCTGGTCGCCGTCGAATCCGGAGTCGTCAGGATGTAGCCGCCATCATCCATGTCCAGCAGCCCCTTGAAGAGCTTGGTCGCCGGATCATGCCCGATGGCAACAAAGACACCGGTGACAGACAGATCGTCCAGGCTATCGTCCTCAGTGCTGCGCAGCCGGACGCCACTGACCGAGGGGGGTGTGCCGGAAGACAGGATTTCATCCACGACGTTGTTCCAGCGGATCGAGATCTTGGGATGGGCGAACAGGCGCTGCTGCAGGATGTGTTCGGCCCGCAGCGAATCGCGGCGATGAACCAACGTGACGCTTTCCGCCAGGTTTGCCAGATAGAGCGCTTCCTCGACCGCGGAATTGCCGCCACCAATCACCGCAACGTGCTGGCCGCGGAAGAAGAAGCCATCGCACGTCGCGCAGGCCGAAACGCCGGCGCCCTGAAGCCGTGTTTCGCTTTCCAGCCCCAACCATCGCGCCTGGGCGCCTGTCGCGATGATGATGGCATCGGCCATGTACGTGGAGCCGGAGTCGCCTACGGCCTTGAATGGACGGGATGAGAAGTCGACCTCGACAATCGTGTCGAACTCGAGCGCGGCCCCGACATTTTCGGCCTGTTTAGCCATCTGTTCCATCAGCCAAGGTCCCTGAATCACGTCGGCGAAGCCGGGGTAGTTCTCCACTTCCGTGGTGATCGTCAGCTGTCCCCCGGGCTGCAACCCCTGAACGAGCAACGGCTTCAAGCCGGCACGCGCGGCGTAAACGGCGGCCGTATAGCCGGCCGGGCCGGAGCCGATGATCAGGACAGGGATATGGCGGGTTTCGGACATGCCAAAGTTCCTCAGCCAAGCGGCTTTTGAAGTTGAGGTAGTTCGAGGGAGCCTGGTGACAGATAGGCCCTGTTGGTGGCTGCGGCAAGGCGATTAAGGCGCTGCTGCAAGGCAAAGCGCGCCAGCGCTACCGCGTCTAAGGAATTCCATCAATTGCAGCGAAACAATTGGCCAAACTGGGTTGCACCATAAGCCTGCTTGCGCAATCTTCTTTCGTTCTAGAGCCTATAAAGTGGAACTTGCTTTCCCATGCGCCGTGTAAAATTGGACCGGATCGATCGACGCATTCTCCGCGATTTGCAGGAGAACGGGCGCATGACGAATGTCGATCTGGCCAAGCGCGCGGGCATATCGGCCCCGCCCTGCTTGCGGCGCGTGCGCGCCCTTGAGGAGGCTGGCTATATTCTCGGTTATCATGCCGAGATCGCCCCGGAAGTGCTGGGCTATGGGGTCACGGTCTTCGCCCATGTCGGGCTGTCCAGCCAAGCGGAAGCCGATCTGAACCAGTTCGAGGCCCTGGCCCAGTCTTGGCCGCTGGTCCGCGAATGCTACATGCTGGCCGGCGAAACCGATTTCCTGTTGAAGGTCGTGGCCGAGAACTGGGATGCCTACCAGCGGTTCCTGACCGAAGAGCTGACGGCGGCGCCGAACGTCAGCTCTGTCAAATCATCCTTGTCGATCCGGACAGCCAAATGGCAGGCCGGGGTCCCGATCGACCCCGACGCTGAAGACCACAGCGACGACGACTAGGTTAGGCGAATTTGATCCCGACGATCTCGTAGGACCGGGAGCCGTTCGGCGTCACGACCTCGACCACCTCGCCTTCGGATTTGCCGATCAAACCGCGGGCCAACGGGGCGCCGATGGACAGACGTCCTTCCTTGATGTCGGATTCGTCCTGACCGACGATCTGGTAGGTAATTTCCTCGTCGGTATCTTCGTCGGCCAAGGTTACGGTGGCGCCGAATTTGACCATGTCACCGGTCAGCTTCGACACGTCGATTACCTCGGCGCGTGAAATTTTGTCTTCAATTTCAGCCAGGCGGCCTTCGATAAAACCCTGGCGCTCGCGCGCGGCATGATATTCGGCGTTTTCCGACAAATCGCCATGCTCGCGCGCTTCGGCAATCGCCCGGATAACGGCCGGCCGCTCAACAGACTTCAGTTCTTTAATTTCCTCAAGCAGGCGCTCATAACCCGCCCGGGTCATAGGCACTTTCTCCATCGACACGAACCTTAGTTTTGGAGATGAAAAGGCGTTCTTGGGTTCTCGTTAGACCCCTCTAGATCGCGGGACTTTTGGAATTATGGCGTCTGGCGCCTAGTGCCGCGACAGCCATTTAGAATAAGACTGAAGGGGCGCGACTTCAAGTTGCCCTTGCGCAAGGCTCGCCAAAGCCTCCACAGCGGCCACCGCACCCCGCACCGTCGTGAAGGACGGAATGCTGTTGGTTAGAGCCGTCCGACGCAGGTCAAAACTGTCGCGAATGGCCTGGGCCCCTTCGGTGGTGTTGATCACCATTTGGATGCGGCCATCGATCATCGCATCGACGACGTGGGGCCGCCCTTCCAGCACTTTGTTGACCTGGCCGACCTCAATCCCCTGGTCGCGCAGAAAGCTGGCCGTGCCGTGGGTAGCCACCAGGGAATAGCCAAGATCGATCAAGCGCCGGGCCGGGTCCACGATGGCCGGTTTGTCGACGTCTTTGACCGAGACAAATACGCAGCCTTCAAGCGGCAGTTTGGCACCCGCGCCGAGCTGGGCCTTGCAGAAGGCACGCGCAAAGCTCTCATCGATGCCCATGACCTCGCCCGTCGATTTCATCTCGGGGCCCAGGATCACGTCGACGCCGGGGAATTTGGCAAACGGGAAGACGGCTTCCTTGACCGACACGTGGGGCGGGCTGGCTTCCGTTAGCTCGAAACTGGACAGCTTTTCACCGGCCATGACCCGGGCGGCGATCTTGGCCACCGGAATGCCTGTCGCCTTGGCGACGAAGGGCACCGTGCGGCTGGCCCGAGGGTTGGCTTCGATGACGTAGATCTGGCCGTCCTTGACCGCGAACTGAACGTTAATCAGGCCGACGACTTCCAGCGCCAAGGCCAGTTTGCGGGCCTGTTCGGCCAGCCCGTCGACGATTTCTTGGGGCAGGTTTTGCGGTGGCAGGGCACAGGCCGAGTCGCCGGAATGGATCCCCGCTTCCTCGATATGCTCCATGATGCCGGCAATGAACACATCCTGGCCATCACAGATGGCATCAACATCCACCTCAGTCGCGTCCCGCAGATAGCTGTCAATCAGCACCGGGTTGTCGCCGACGACCAACACCGCTTCGGCCATGTAGCGGCGCAGGGCTGTCTCGTCATAGACGATTTCCATGGCCCGGCCGCCCAAGACGAAGGACGGGCGGATCAGGACGGGATAACCGATCTCCGCCGCCCGATCAGCTGCCTCGTCCACCGATCGGGCAATACCGTTGGCCGGCTGCTTCAGGCCGGTTGTGCGCAGGACCTCGGCGAATTCCTCGCGATCCTCCGCCCGGTCGATGGAGCGGATGGAGGTGCCCAGGATCGGCAAACCAGCCTGTTCGAGCTGAGTCGCCAGGTTCAGCGGCGTTTGGCCGCCGAACTGGACGATCAGACCCTTTACCGTTCCGTTCTCGCATTCGGCGCGATAGAGGGAGGTGACCGTCTCGACGGTCAGCGGTTCGAAATAGAGCCGGTCGGAAGTGTCGTAGTCGGTCGATACCGTTTCCGGGTTGCAGTTGACCATGATGGTCTCGTACCCGGCCTCGGACAGGGAAAACGCGGCGTGGACGCAGCAATAGTCGAACTCGATCCCCTGACCGATGCGGTTGGGGCCGCCCCCGAGAATGATGATTTTTTCCCGGTCGGTCGGTTCCGCTTCTGACTCACCAGCCGACTGATCTTCGAACAGATTGCCTTCAAAGGTGGAGTAGAGGTACGGCGTCTCGCTGGCGAATTCGGCAGCGCAGGTGTCGATGCGTTTGAAGACGGCGCGCACGCCCTCGTCTATGCGTGCGGCTCGGACATCCGGTTCGTTGGTACCGGTCAACTTAGCGATGCGCCGGTCGGAAAAGCCCATGCGTTTGACCAAGAGCCAGCCCTGGCGGCTGGTCGGCAGGCCGTATTCAGCGAGGTGTTTCTCGGTTTCGATCAGTTCGGCGATCTGCCGCAGGAACCAGCGGTCGATATGGCAGCAGGCATAGATGTCATCGACCGACATGCCGGCCCGTAGCGCCTGTCCGACGACCAATAGCCGGTCGGGACGCGGTTGCGACAAGGCGGCACGGAAGGCCTGGGGGTCGGGCGGATCGCCGGCTTCGGGCAATTTGATTTCAGACAGCCCGTCCAGGCCGGTTTCCAACGAGCGGAGGGCCTTTTGCAGCGATTCCAGGAAGGTGCGGCCGATGGACATGGCCTCGCCGACCGACTTCATAGAGGTGGTCAGGCTCGGTTCCGCGCCCGGGAATTTCTCGAAGGTGAAGCGAGGCGCCTTGACCACGACATAGTCGATCGTCGGTTCGAAGCTGGCGGGGGTCACGCGGGTGATGTCGTTGTCCAGCTCGTCCAGCGTGTAGCCGATAGCCAGCTTGGCGGCGATCTTGGCAATCGGGAAGCCGGTTGCCTTTGATGCCAGAGCGGAGGAGCGGGAGACCCGCGGGTTCATCTCGATGATCACCTGCCGGCCACTGGCTGGATCAATGGCAAACTGGACGTTCGAGCCGCCCGTATCGACCCCGATTTCCCGCAACACGGCGATCGAGGCATCCCGCATGCGCTGATATTCCTTGTCGGTCAGCGTCAGGGACGGCGCCACCGTCATGGAATCGCCGGTGTGGATGCCCATCGGGTCGATGTTCTCGATCGAACAAACGATGATGCAGTTGTCCGCCTTGTCGCGGACGACCTCCATCTCGAATTCCTTCCAGCCCAGGACCGATTCCTCGATCAGCACCTGGCCGACCGGTGAGGCGCGCAGCCCGCCTGAGACGATTTCGACAAAGGCGTCGTGGTTGTAGGCAATGCCGCCCCCTGCCCCGCCCAGGGTGAAGGAGGGGCGAATGATGGCTGGCAGGCCGATCTTGGCCATGGCGTCCTTGGCCTCGTCCAGGCTTTCCACCAGGATCGAACGCGGGCTTTCGAGCCCGATCTTGTCCATCGCCTCGCGGAAAAGCTGGCGGTCCTCAGCCTTGGCGATGACGTCGGGCTTGGCCCCGATCAACTCGATGCCCAGCCGATCCAGCACGCCGCTGTTGGCCAGGTCCATGGCGGCGTTCAGGGCCGTCTGGCCGCCCATGGTGGGCAGCAGGGCGTCGGGCTTTTCGGTTTCCAGGATGCGGGTCAGGACGGCCGGCGTGATGGGCTCGACATAGGTGGCGTCCGCCGTGTCCGGATCGGTCATGATGGTCGCCGGGTTCGAGTTGACCAGGATGACCCGGTAGCCCTCGGCCTTCAGGGCCTTACAGGCCTGCGCGCCGGAATAGTCAAACTCGCAGGCCTGCCCGATCACGATCGGGCCGGCGCCGATGATGGCGATCGACGAAATATCGGTACGCTTTGGCATGATAACTCGAATGCGGGAGTGGACAGCGCGGCGGTTATATAGATGGTGCGCCGCCATGCAAAGGCGATCGATTTCGCGCAGCCCGCGAAAGTGCCCGTAATTTACAGGGCTGCCCCCGGAATCGGCTCGGCCACCGCCTCGTTGATCCTGGCGGTGACCACGTGATCGCGCCATGCGCCGTCGATGAACAGGAACGCCTTGGCCAGCCCCTCGCTTTGAAATCCCAGCCGTTCGAGCATGCGGGCGCTGCGTCCATTTTCAGGCAAATGGCTGGCCGTCACCCGGTGCATGCCGCGTTGTTCGAACATGTAGCCAACGGCCAACTCCAGTGCTTCCGACATCAGGCCCTTGCCCTGTTCGGTTTCGGCGATGTGATAGCCCACCGCACAGCTTTGCGCCGCGCCACGCAAGATCGTGTTGAAGTTGATCTGGCCAAAGATCTCGCCAAACGGGTTGTCCATTTCCCGGATTAGGAGGCGAACCTCGCTATCGACTTCGAAGGCCGCCACGGACTGTTTGGTCCAGCGTTCCCAAAAATGCAGGGTCAGGAAGTCCGACGGCCGGGGTGGCAGCCAGCGGTTGAGATGGTCCTGATTGCGGGCGTGAAAGGTCAGCAGCCGGTGGGCGTCCATCTTGTCCGCCCCGGCCAGCCCCAGTACCACCCGTTGGCCCATCAGCACGGGCCAAGCGCCGCTCATGGGCGGCGGTGATCGTCAATCAGGTCGACAAAGCGCTTGAACAAATAATGGCTGTCGTGTGGACCCGGCGACGATTCGGGATGGTATTGCACCGAAAAAACCGGCCTGTCGGTCATGGCCAATCCCTCGTTTGAGCCGTCGAACAAGCTGACATGGGTTTGCCGAACCCCAGCCGGCAAACTGTCGCCATCAACGACGAACCCGTGGTTCTGGCTAGTGATTTCGACCACGCCGGTATCCAAATCCTTAACGGGATGATTCGCGCCCCGATGGCCGCGATCCATTTTTTGGGTCTTTGCGCCCAAGCTCAGGGCCAAAATCTGGTGCCCCAGACAGATGCCGAACAAGGGAATGCCGGTCTCGACCAGGGTCTTGACCGTCGGTTGGGCGTAAACGCCGGTCGCCGCCGGATCGCCAGGTCCGTTGGCCAGGAAGATGCCATCGGGCTTGTGGCCCAGAATGTCCTCGGCACTGGTGCCCGCTGGGACGACTGTCACGGCACAGCCCAGGCCGGCCAGTGAGCGCAAAATGTTCCGCTTGGCCCCGAAATCGACCGCGACAACATGGCGTTGGGCTTGTTCCAGTTGGCCATATTCGCCAGATTCGGCCGACCAGGGCGTTTCGTCCCAGCGGTAGGTCTGGCGGCAGGAAACCTCCTGGGCCAGATCCATGCCCTCCAAACCCGGCCAATCACGGGCCATGGCGGCGGCGGCATCGATGTCGAATTTGCCGTCCGCCTCGTGGACAAGTCCCACCTTCGGTGGACCTTGATCGCGAATCCGCCGAGTTAGGGCGCGAGTGTCGAGCCCGGCGATGCCGACGATGTCGTTGGCCAACAGCCAATCATTGAGATGCCTCAAGGAACGGTGGTTGGAGGGCTCGGTAACGTCTGCCCGCAGCACCAGACCACGTGCGGCCGGTGTCGTCGTTTCGATGTCTTGGGCATTGGCGCCGACATTGCCGATATGCGGGAAGGTAAAGGTGATGATCTGTCCAGCATAGGACGGGTCGGTCAGAATTTCCTGATAGCCGGTCATCGAGGTGTTGAAGCAAAGCTCGCCCACACGGCTGCCGGTGGCGCCGATTCCGAAGCCGCGAAACGCCTGACCGTCCTCGAACACGAGCGCGGCAGTAGGTTTGATTATGGAGGCGTTGATATTCACCATTTATTTCCTATTTCGGCGGCTAACAGTCGTTCATCCCAGTCCGGCACAGGCCGACCGGGAAGATGGAGCCGGCTTGGGACCGGCGAGCGAAACCATGGCCGGGACAAATGTCCGCCATGGGACGCGGCAAAATGTAGCGCAACAAAATTAGCCCCTGTTTTCAAAGGGTTAACGGGAAAGTGCCGTCTTTCAATCCGGCGTCGCTTTCGCTAAGGTAGCTGGCCCTCGGGCCAACCAATAGCACTGCGGCGCAGATCAATCGAGGAGACTTCATGATCCGCCAAGACCTGAAAAACGCCCTGCAAGATGCCATCAGGGCCAAGGACAGCCGCGCGGTGTCAACACTTAGGTTGATCACCGCCGCGATAAAAGATCGGGACATTTGCGAACGTTCCAAGGGCAACAATGACGGAATCTCCGACGATCAGGTCATGAGTCTGTTGCAGACCATGATTAAGCAGCGCCAGGAGAGCATCCGCCTGTACGAACAGGGGGCCCGCCTGGATCTGGCGGAAGGCGAAGCACAGGAGATCGAGGTCATCAAGCGCTTCCTACCCCAGCAAATGGAACAATCGGAAATTGCGGACGCCGTAGCGGGGGTGATTTCGCAGGTTGGCGCCTCGTCCATAAAGGATATGGGCCGGGTGATGGCCAAATTGCGGGCCGAGTATGCCGGGCGGATGGATTTCGCCGCGGCATCCAGCTTGGCCAAGGGATCGCTGGCCTAGCGAGGTTTGGTAAGTTGGGTCAGGCCATCCATCGGGTCTGGCCCCCAACAAAAATCGTGCCGATGCGCGCCCGTCGCGTCGAACACAGCACGGCAAGCGCTCATCAGGCGCGGCGGGCCAACAGCGATAGACAATCGGACCTGTGAAGATTCCGCCTGGCTTCATCGACGAGATTAGAAATCGGCTGCCGGTTTCCGAGATCGTCGGCAAACGGGTCAAACTGATCCGCCGGGGCCGGGAATTCGTGGCCTGCTGCCCGTTTCACAACGAAAAAACGCCCAGCTTTACCGTCAACGACGATAAGGGCTTTTTCCACTGCTTTGGCTGCGGCGAGCATGGGGATGTCGTCGGGTTCATCATGCGCCACGACGGTCTTTCTTTCCCGGAAGCGGTGGAGCACTGCGCCAGCCAAGTCGGCATGACCGTGCCGCAGGAGAGCCCCGCAGAGCAGGAAGCACGGGAAAAGCGCGCGGGTCTGGCGGATTTGGCGGAGGCGGCCGCGGCCTTTTTCCAAGGAGAGCTGTTCTCACCGCGCGGGTCGGCTGCCCTGGACTACATCAAGGAACGCGGGCTGGACGACGAAACGATCCGAACCTGGCGACTGGGGTACGCCCCGCGCGATGCCAAGCCATTGTTGACCAAGCTGGCGTCCATCGGCGGGAAAGAGGCGGATTTGCTGGAGTTAGGGTTGCTGCGCAAACCCGACGACGGCAGGGATGCCTATCCGTTTTTCCGCGATCGCCTGATGTTTCCGGTAGGCGACCGGCGGGGACGCATTGTTGGTTTCGGTGGCCGGTTGCTGTCGGGAGATGGGCCGAAATACGTCAACAGCCCGCAGAGCCCGCTGTTCGATAAGGGGCGGCTGCTGTTCGGCTATTCCCAGGCACGCCACGGGGTTTCGCGCGGCCACTCGCCGATCATTGTCGAGGGCTACATGGATGTGCTGGCGCTTGCTCGGGCCGGATTCCTGGCCAGCGTCGCCCCGCTGGGGACGGCTCTGACCGAGAACCAGCTGATCGAAGCGTGGCGCCTAGGACCGGCGCCGGTGCTGTGTTTCGACGGGGACCAGGCCGGAATGCGGGCCGCCTGGCGAGCGGCCGAACGGGCCCTACCCTTGCTGAAGCCCGATCAAACGATCCGGTTTGCTTTCCTGCCCGAAGGGGAAGACCCGGACAGCCTGCTGCGGCGCTTAGGCACGGTGGAAATGCGCCGGTTTTTGAAGACGGCGGTGCCGCTGGATGCCTTCATCTGGCAGCACGAGGCGCAGGCCCGTCCGTTGGAAGAACCAACGGCCCGGGCCGGGCTGGAGGCAGCCCTGGACCGTCACGCGGGGCAGATCGCCGATTCGGGCGTTTCGGCGCATTTTCGCCAACAATGGCGCCAGCGGGTCCGCGATACGTTTTTCGCCAGTCGCAGGACTGTCGGCCGTGGTCGGTCCTTCCGGCCGGGGCAGAGCGGCCTTCAAGCCTCGGGCCGCCTGCCAAACCGGCGACCAGGCGGATCCCCGGACCGTGTGCTGCTGTCGCTGATCCTGCACCACCCTGCCCTATTCGAGCAGTTTGGCGAGCGGCTGGGTGCGACGGAATTCAACGATCCGGCCGACGCGCGGCTGGCAGATTGCCTGACAGACCACCTCAGCACCCATTCGGGGGTTGAATTTCAGGCACTTGCCTCCCATGTCGCCGAGTCCGGTCATGCGGTCGCATTGAACAGGCTTCGCGCGCCCAGTCTGATGGACATGGCGCCTTTCGTCAGCCCGACGAAAAGTGACGAAGCGGCTGCAGCAGCCTGGGAAGATTATTGGTCGCAAATTGAGCGGCGCAACCAGGTCAACGAGACAAAAACTGGTGCGTACACCTTACCGGAAAAGTTCGATTCACAGTCGGTCTCGCGTCACCGCGCCCTGCGTCGGGCGGCGGGGATGGACGATTTTGACCCTTGAAGGACAGCTTTTCCCGCCTTATGGACCCGCCCATCAACCTTGGTTAACCATCTTCGGATACGAAACGATCGCTGTCGGAGCCGCCTGGCCGGATGGTCGCGCGACGGTGTAACGAAAAGGACACCTTGAGACATGGCTGCAAAAGCTGCCGCTAGCACGGAAAGCAACGAGTCTCGCGAAGAAACCCCCGAAGGTCCGCTGATGGACACGATGGGTGCGGCGGTCAAGAAGCTGATCGTCAAAGCCAAGGAGCGCGGCTATGTCACCTATGACGAGCTGAACCAGGTCCTGCCACCCGACCAGACCTCCTCCGAGCAAATCGAAGACGTGATGTCGAGCTTGTCCGAAATGGGCATCAACGTCATCGAGAATGAAGAGAACGAGGAAGAACAGCCTCGGGAAGCCGAAAAAGAGACCGAGTCGCGCGCGTCCGGCAACCTGGATGATGACGATGTCGGCCGCACCGATGATCCAGTGCGCATGTATTTGCGCGAGATGGGGTCGGTGGAGCTGCTGTCGCGCGAGGGCGAAATCGCCATCGCCAAGCGCATCGAAGCCGGCCGCGAGATGATGATCGGCGGCATTTGCGAATCGCCCCTGACCATGGAAGCGATCATCGACTGGCTCGACAGCCTGCGTGAAGAACGCATCCTGTTGCGTGATGTGATTGACCTAGACGCCACCTACGGTGCCGGACCGGACGCCCAGCAAGTCGCCGAAGTCGAAAATGAGGAAGAAGAGGGCGACGGCGAGGCTGAAGGCGAGGAGAATGCCGAGGGCGAGGAGAATGCCGAGGGCGAGGGGCAAAAGCAGGAAGAGGAAGAAGAGGATAACGCCCCTTCCCTTTCCGCGATGGAAGAGGAACTCAAGCCCCAGGTCATCGAGACGTTCGAGAATATCGAGAAGACCTATGCCAAGATGCGCGACGTGCAGGAAAAACGTCTGGCGCTGTTGGGCAAAGGCGAATCCGTTCCGGGCGATCTGGATGGCCAGTATGAAAGCCTGAAGGCGGAAATGGTCTCTCTCATGGAGGGGGTCCGTCTGAATAACGGCCGCATCGAAGCGCTGGTCGACCAACTTTACGGCCTGAACCGCGCACTGGTCGGCATGGAAGGCAAGCTTTTGCGCATGGCCGTCGATTGCAAGGTCGACCGCAAATCCTTCCTACAACAGTATTTCGGGCACGAGCTGGATCCCAACTGGCTGGAGCGCGTGTCGCAGATCGATAAGCGCTGGCAGGCCTATGCCGAGCGCAGCGGGGACGAAATCTCGATTACCCGCGAATCCATCGCCGAGATATCCGAGGTCGTCGGCTTGCCCGTTTCGGAATTCCGCCGCATCGTCAACACGGTGCAAAAAGGCGAGCGCGAAGCCGGACGCGCCAAAAAGGAAATGGTCGAGGCCAACCTGCGCCTGGTGATTTCGATCGCCAAGAAATACACCAACCGCGGCCTGCAGTTCCTGGACCTGATCCAAGAAGGCAATATTGGCCTGATGAAGGCGGTCGATAAGTTCGAATACCGGCGCGGCTACAAATTCTCAACGTACGCCACCTGGTGGATCCGCCAGGCGATCACCCGCTCGATCGCCGATCAGGCGCGCACGATCCGCATCCCCGTGCACATGATCGAGACGATCAACAAGCTGGTTCGGACGTCGCGCCAGATGCTGCATGAGATTGGCCGCGAACCAACACCGGAAGAGCTGGCCGAACGTCTGATGATGCCGCTGGAAAAGGTGCGCAAGGTCCTGAAGATTGCCAAGGAGCCCATTTCCCTCGAAACGCCGATCGGCGACGAGGAAGACAGCCATCTGGGCGACTTCATCGAGGACAAGAACGCCGTTCAGCCGCTGGACGCCGCCATTCAGGGAAATCTGCGCGAAACGACAACCCGCGTGCTGGCCAGCCTGACCCCCCGCGAGGAACGGGTCCTGCGCATGCGTTTCGGCATCGGCATGAACACGGACCACACGCTGGAGGAAGTCGGCCAGCAATTCTCGGTCACCCGCGAGCGTATTCGCCAGATCGAGGCCAAGGCCCTGCGCAAGCTGAAACACCCCAGCCGGTCACGGAAGCTGCGGAGCTTCCTGGATACCTAGGAAATCTGCGACCCGGGGCGACTAACTGCCCCAGGTCTGGAGATCCTCGACCGATCAGCTGACCGGATCGGCCAGCCCGGCCATGTGCGGCATGACATCATGCCATGCTTCGCCGACGCCAATCACGCAGGTTATGCCGTTTGGCCGTGTCATCAGCATGGTCCAGCCGCCTGTCGAGCTGGTGAGCAGTTCCACCAGGTTTCCGGTGGCCGAAAGACCCCTGCCCGCGGGCATCTCTTCGTAGGATTTCTGCAGATTGCTGACCAGCACGTCGCGCGGTGCGCACATCTGTTGGACTGCCGTGCGCTGCTGAGCTGCTGCCGAACCGGTCGCGAGGATGAGGCCGGCCGACAGCGCCATTGCTAACACTTGAATCGTCTTCATCTCGATTCTCCCAATGCTGTCGCCCTAATTTCACAATAGCGCGGAGTTTTCCCCGTCCCTCTTTCCACCCGCCGAGTACTAATACGGGCTGCTTGCGATAATATTTGCGATCGACTATTCCAAATATCAACGCAATTAATGGTGAATTATCGAGAGAGTGTGTGAATTTTGCATCCTATCGGCGTGATATACTTCGTTTACTGTGATGAACGTCACAGTTCTATTTAATCGGTATTTTCGAAAATCCCGTGCAACATCAACAACATCTTGATTCAGCTCATAGTGACAAGGCCCGGCCAGCGACGATATGATGCCTGTATGGCAGACCTCCTGATTGGCCGCACGGGCGCCATTTCCGCGAAAAAACGCCCGCAGCAACGCCCCTCAGCCCCGGCCGGCGCGCCGCGCGCCTATGGCGGGGCCGATTATTCGCGCCCGATAGACGTGGCGGACCGCTTGCCCAATTTTTTGCTGCCCAACCAGCGGCGAGAGGTCGATCCGTTTTATGACATTGCGGCGGGAAAACCCCTGCTGGTCCATTTGTTTGTCGGGACTGGCGAAGCCGAGACCGCTGGATTGCGCCATTTGGCGGAACGCCATGCACAGATCACCGAAAGGGGCGTTGGCGTCTTGGCAATGGCAGTCGCTGGGCTGGACGCTGTCGTTGCCTTGGCGGAGTCGCTCAAGCTGCCCTTTGAGATCCTTACCGATCCACAGGCACGCATCCGGCAAAAGCTGGGCCTGGGCAAGGGGGAAAGCGCGGCAGCCAAGGAGCGCGCAGGAGCCGCCGTGACCTTGGCTGTGAACCCAGGCCTGTTCGTGATGGGACGGTTCGAGGACAGCGAGCCGGTCGCGCAAATCGACAAAGCGCTCGGAATCCTGCCGGCGGCCCCTGAACCAACGCCCAGCGCACCGATCATGCGGGCTGCACCGGCCCTTTTGATCCCCAACGTGCTGGATGAGGCGATGTGCGACCGCCTGATCGATGAATGGCGGCGCGACAATGAGGAGGGGGTGGCCCTTTCCATCGACGCCCAGGGTCGGGAACAGAAGATCATCGAGTACGGCACCAAACGCCGGCGCGACCATTACATTCACGACAAGAAGCTGCTAGCCAAGCTGAACAACATTCTGTTTGAGCGCGTCGCCCCGCTGATCGCCGCGGCCTATGATTCCGACATCACCGGGATCGAGGAGTTTAAGGTCACCTGTTACAGCGCCGATCAGGGCGGTTATTTTCGGCCCCATCGCGACAACAATATCCCCGGCCGCGCCCAACGGCGGTTTGCCATGTCGCTGAACCTGAACGACGGGTTCGAGGGCGGCGATCTGCGGTTTCCGGAATTCGGGCCCGAAACCTATCGCCCGCCGGCTGGCGGCGCGGGCATCTTCTCCTGCTCGCTGCTGCATGAGGTGCTGGACATGACGGCCGGCCAGCGTTTTACGCTGTTGACCTTCCTGACCGACGCAACCGGCGACCGCCGGCGCGCCGAATGCCGCAACTGGTTCGAAAGCGAGGGCCGCGCCTTGGAAAAGGCGCTCGCCGAAACGGCAAAGGCCTGATAGACCGACCCCATCACACGCGGCGCACGCGCCCGCCAGTGATCCGGGCCCGTAGTTCAGTTGGTCAGAACGCGCCGCTCATAACGGTGTTGTCGCAGGTTCGAGTCCTGCCGGGCCCACCATCGTCTTATGAAAATTTCGGCATAAGATGGTATATCCTCTCTTGCAGATTGGAGTACCGAAGCACATTACTGGATTCGCGGTCCGCGATCAGATGTACAGACCCTGTGCAGCGACTTGGCAAACGGTCTGACCGCTGAGTCGGGTAGTCCAAAAAACTTCCATAAATTGCTACAAAGCACAGCATTGCTGCGGTGCAGCAATGCTGTTTTACGGGCCAACGCGGCACGTCGAGTGATCAACCTTTGGATCTGTCAAGATGACAAAACCCACCATCTCGGCATTCGCTGAGCACATATCTATCGCCAGAAACATTGGCCCGTCTTGGCATGACAAGTTCACGCCGAGTCGCATCAAGATCGAAACGCTGTCGGGCCTTACGGTCGCCCTGGCGTTGGTGCCAGAGGCCGTGGCATTTGCATTTGTAGCGGGCGTTCATCCGCTGGTTGGTTTGTATGCAGCATTTATCGTCGGCCTCGTTACAGCGCTTATTGGCGGGCGACCGGGAATGATATCGGGGGCAACCGGTGCCCTCGCCGTCGTCATGGTGGCGCTCGTTGCAACGCACGGCGTCGAGTATCTTTTTGCTGCCGTCGTTCTGATGGGCGTCTTACAGTTGGCCGCAGGTGTTTTCCGCCTTGGCAAGTTCATTCGGCTTGTGCCGCATCCGGTGATGCTTGGCTTCGTCAATGGTTTGGCCATTGTTATTTTGCTGGCCCAGCTTAGTCAGTTTCAGATACCGGGCTCCGGTGAAAATTCGGGGCACGGCATGGTCAACGGCGAGTGGCTGACGGGCCTGCCGCTGTTCATGATGCTGGCATTTACCGCTCTGACGATGGCAATCATCTGGATCACGCCAAAATTTACCAAAGCCGTCCCCGCGCCCCTGGCAGGGATTGCAGTGGTGGGGGCCATTGTCGTCGCCTTGGGGCTTGATGTGCCGCGTGTTGGCGACCTAGCCAGCATCGAGGGCGGATTGCCGTCATTCCATCTTCCGGTGGTGCCGATCACGTTTGAAACGATGCAAATTGTTTTCCCCTACGCCGTCATCCTCGCGGCGATTGGACTGATCGAAAGCTTGCTGACCCTCAATCTCGTCGGCGAGATAACCGGCAAGCGTGGCGGGGCTTCAAAGGAATGCGTTGCCCAAGGGGCAGCCAATGTTATCACTGGTTTCTTTGGCGGCATGGGTGGATGCGCGATGATCGGGCAATCCATGATCAACGTAAATTCCGGCGGGCGGACGCGCCTTTCCGGCATTGCCGCGGCGCTGTTTCTTCTGTCGTTTATCCTATTTGCCTCAGGCCTGATCGAGCAGATTCCACTCGCCGCCCTTGTCGGTGTCATGTTCATGGTGGTCATCGGAACGTTTGCGTGGCGTAGTTTGCTGATTATGCGCAAAATTCCGCTGACCGACGCATTCGTGATGCTTTTGGTGACGGGCGTAACGGTCCAGTACAACCTGGCCATAGCCGTTGTCGTCGGAGTCATTGTTTCGGCTCTTGCTTATGCATGGAACAGCGCAAAGCGCATCCGCATCATTACCCGCGACAGCGTTCGCGAACCGGGTGCGAAGGTCTACGAGATCGAAGGGCCGCTTTTCTTTGGTTCGACGACAGGGTTTACCGAACTGTTTGACCCCATCAGCGACCCGGACGTTGTCATCATTGACTTTCTGCGCAGCCGCATCGTCGATCAATCGGGTCTGCAGGCGATCGAAGATCTTGCGTCGAAATACGAGGCGCTTGGTAAGACACTTCGTCTCCGACACCTGACCCGAGATTGCCACAAACTGTTAAATCGCGCCGGCCAGTTGCTCGTGGCCTCTGATGATGACCCGGACTATCAGGTCGCTGCTGACTATTCGGTGCGTACCGGAATTTTCAAATCATCACATTAGTGAGCTCCGGTCGGTGAAGAGCGCACTTTTGAAAGCGCAATCCTTCACCAACCAAGGCAACGGGGGCGGACGAAGTCGTTTCATATGAGCAGCTCCGCGAAATCGATGCCAGAAGCTTCCAACACGGGATTCCAATCGGCCAGAATACTGAAAATCTGGTTCGAACTTGCTCCATTTAGCTCCACCACCCACCCTGATCCGAATTGGTTACCAAAAGAAGTGGCAAAAAAACTCCGATTTCCGCGAATTCTTGGCTGCCTTGTGTCGCCAGGGACCGCGTGCGTTCGACCAAAGTCGGGGATCCATGTTGCGACTGAGTGCCAGCGCTATGGCCGATTTGGCTTTGCCCTCTTTCACCGTGTTGAAACAGAGATGAGCCTGTCCGAGACGTTTCAGCTGATCGTCGTCGACAGCTAGACATTGGTCTGAGTTGGACCGCAGACCCAACTTCGTTTCGACACCACGACGCTTCAGGACGACTGGTATGACGAGACGAAAATGTTCAAGAATCCCTGGCGAGCGCTCACCTGCTCCGTTGTCCGACAAGAGACGCAGGAGCGCGACCTCCTCCAGTTCGATAACCAGCTCTCCAGGCTTGATTAGCAGGCCCATTGATGCCTGGTCGCGCCGTTTCAGTCAAAACAGACCCATCAGGTAACGCCGCTCAATCCTGCTACTCCTCTGATCCCTGTTTCAGACTGCGACCAATGCAACTTGTTTTCTCAGCCGCACTCACCTCAGATCTACTGCGTCTTCCAATCCGAAGCGGGCATATGCCTCCGGTGGTGCGTGGTTGGCCTCCATCATCTTCTTCATCAGCGCGGCCATTCGCAACTCCACGGATGAATCGTCAAGCGGTTGCAATTGTTTGGGGTCGGTTTCGGTGTTGAAGAGGACGGTACCCGTATCCTGGAAGAAACCCATACCGAGCCCGCGATACATCGGGATTTTGTCATGCCCCTTGATCTTCATTAGCCGGGCGCCCTTTGTGAAGGCGAAGGGTTCGGCAATCTCGGTGGTCGATAGTTCCTCGGGCGTGAAGAACGAGGTAATGCGCGTTGGCATCACCGTGTATTCGTAGATTTCCTGTTTTTCCAGATCGTCGGGGTAGCGGAAATAGGTATAGAGGCCGTCCGTTATGTTAACGGCGCTTCCGAAGATGCCGTATAGTGCGGCATCGCGCACCGGGCTATCCGAGGCTAAAAGTGGAAGCAGCGAATGCCCCTCAACCTCGCTCGGCGGCGCCACGCCATGGCAATCGAGCATCGTCGGCATGAGATCGATTGTCTGGGTCAGCGACTTGCGGCGCTCGCCGGCACGGGAGGCATGATCGGGGTGGTGGATGAACAGCGGGATGTTGGCAAGTTCGTTGTAGACCGGCATCCGCAGCTTGGCCCACCAGTCATGTTCGCCTAACAGGAAACCGTGGTCAGTAGACACGATCAGCGCCGTATCTTTCCACATGTCATGCCGATCAAAGTAGTCGAGCAATCGTCCCATCTGGGCATCGCACAGCGCGACGATTGCACAATAGTTCGCCCGTAGCTCGTCGCACTCTTCCGGCGCCTCGGTGACCCGCTGATAGCGCGGCCAATCCAAGATCGGCCCTTCGTAATCGGTTGGATATTCCTTGCGATATCCTTCGGGGGCGTGGAATGGCTCATGTGGATCGAAGGTCTCTATCTGGAGAAACCAATCGTCGGCATTTCGGTTGGCGTCGAGAAACTCGAAACCCGCATCGAAGCATTGCACCGACGGAAAATCCTTCTCCTGGCGGATGTATTCCCGATTGACGATGTGGTTGTGATAAAGGCTGCGGGGCCGATCGTCGAACTGGGTTGGATGATACATTTCGCGCAGGCGATCCCAGGGGGCCTGCACCATTGCCTTCCAGGGGTCGCGTTCCTGGCCGCGGACAAAATCATAGGTGTTGTAGCGGTTGTGATAGGTCGCCCCGCCATCTTCCCAATAGTGATAATGGTCTGAGACGAGGTGACTGTAGATGTTCGCCTCGCCAAGCAATTCCGGGAACGAGTTGTCGAACGGTTCTAACGGCCCCCATGAGCGGTGCAGGAAGCTGAGTCGTCCCGTCTGCATATCGCGGCGCGCCGGCATGCAGGGCAGGCTGCCGACGAAATGGGTATCGAAGGTGACGCAGCGATCGGCCAGCCGCTGAAAGTTCGGCGTCTTGATGGTCCTGGCGCCATAGGGTTCCAGCGACCGTCGGTTGAGCGAGTCGAACAGGGCAAAAACGGTCTTCATTGAAACCCCCTACACGGTGATCGGCTGGGCTGCGTCGGACGCCCGCGTGGCCGAGGGCGGTCTGGGCAGCGAGGTGTCGTTTTCATCAAAAAGGTAGCAAGTCTCCGGGACGATATTCACGGGAACCTGCTGCCCCACCTCGACAGAAAAATCGCCGGGCACTTTGACAACCAGTGTGTGGGTCTCGCCCACATATCCGTACAGAATCGTCTCACCGCCCAGCGGCTCGGTGACATAGACCTTCATGTCGATGGTGGGGCCGGAACCGCCCGTGCCCACAGTCAGATGTTCAGGCCGTACCCCCAGCGAAGCATGCTCGCCTTTCCGTACGGTCGCTTGGGCAACCGGCACCTGCAGGGACGTTCCGCCTGGTAAATCCACCGTCACCAACCGATCGGAAACGGCCTTGACCGTGGTGGGCAGGATGTTCATGCGGGGCGAGCCGATGAACCCCGCAACGAACGCGTTGGCCGGATGGTGATAAAGTTCCATTGGCGAACCGACCTGTTCCACGCGACCGGCCCGCAAAATCACGATCTTGTCGGCCATGGTCATCGCTTCAGTCTGATCGTGGGTAACGTAGATCATCGTCGCATCGATGGTGCTGTGAAGCTTTGCGAGTTCGACCCGCATGTCGACCCTAAGCGCGGCGTCGAGGTTGCTTAGCGGTTCGTCGAACAGGAACACCTTCGGCTCGCGGACGATGGCGCGGCCGATGGCAACCCGCTGACGCTGGCCGCCTGATAGCTGGCGCGGCTTGCGGTCCAGCAAGTCTTCAATCTGCAGAATTCGAGCGGCATCGTTGACGCGGGCGTCGATCTCACTCTTCGGCTTTTTCGCCATCTTGAGGGCGAAGCCCATATTTTGGGCCACCGTCTTATGGGGGTAGAGGGCATAGTTTTGGAATACCATGGCCAGCCCCCGCTTGGCGGCAGGCGTCCGGTGGACCGCTTCGGAATCGACGAGAATTTCGCCGGTCGTCAACTGTTCGAGGCCGGCAATAACCCGGAGCAGCGTCGATTTGCCGCAGCCCGAGGGCCCGACGATGACCACGAACTCGCGGTGGGCGATTTCCAGATCGATGTCCGACAGCGCCTGGACACCGCCGAACTGTTTGCTCACCTTGCGCAGATGTAACCCGGCCATCGCCTTCCCTACCCTTTGACCGATCCGGCCGTTAGGCCGGACGACAACCGCGTTTGTAGCGGTAAGAACAACAGTAGTGCCGGCAGCGTGGTGACGGCGGAGGCCGCCATGACGGCACCCCAGTCCACCGTTTGCTCGCCAAAAAATTGCGCCAGCCCCAGCGGCATGGTTTTCAGCGGGGTCCTGGTAAGGAATGCGAGGGCAAACAGAAACTCGGTCCACATAAGGAGAAAAGCGTAGGTTGCCGTGGCAACGATGCCCGGCAGCATGACCGGGAAGATGATGGTCCAAATAATCTGGAACTGGCTGCAGCCATCCATGACGGCGGCCTCGTCCAGCTCACGCGGGACGGTCTCCAGATAGCCGACCATCAGATAGACCGAAAACGGGATCGAGATCGCCACATAGGCCAAAATCATGCCGACATAGCTGTTCAGCAAACCGAGTCGGGCGAACAGAATGAACAGCGGCGTCACCAGGATGATCCACGGAAACATCTGCCCGAGGATCACAGAACCGAAGAGAAGTCTCTTGCCGAAGAAGCGCTTGCGGGAAAACACATAGGACGCGATGACCGAGACGAATGTCGAGATCACCACGGCGACCAGACAGATGAACAGGCTGTTCAAGATGAAGCGACCGAAACCGGCGCGGAAGATGGTCTGGTAATGCTCGAATGTGAATTCGAGCACGGAGGATGAAAACATCGTCTCGCTGGTTCGGAAAGACCCAACGACGATCCAAACCACGGGGAAGATCAAGAAGGCCCAGACGACAAAGGTGATGGCAAGCAGAACCACCGTTATCAGTGGGTTGCTCCGGATAGAGGTATCGGCATCGGCCGCGGCGGGACCGGTGGTCATGTGTGTCTGACTCATTTTCCGGCCACCTACAGAATTTCTCGAAATTCGCGCATGGCGACGAAGCGGAAATAGAACAGGCCGAACACCGCCATCATGGCCGCCATCACCATCCCGACAGCCGAGCTGAAGCCCAACTCGAAATCGATGAAGCCTTTTATGTAGATTTCGGTTGCCAGCACATTGGTGAAAAGGCCTGGTCCCGCACCGGTGGCCAGCCAGACATAGACGAAGTTGTTGAAGGTCCAGAAGATCAACAACAGCGTCATCACGACGACCGTCGGCATCAGGTGAGGCAGCGTCACATGGAAAAAACGATGCAGAGCGCCGGCACCATCCATCTCCGCCGCCTCGAGCAACTCCGGCGGCACGGATTGCAACGCTGCTAGAAACGTCAGCGTAACCAACGGCAGCGTATTCCAGACGATGATGGTAATGACGGCGGGCCAGACCCAGTCGACACTTGCCAGGAAGGCGATAGGCTGGTCGGTCAAGCCGAGATTTTGCAGCCAGACATTGATGAAGCCCTGCCGGCCATCAAGCAGCCAGCGCCAAACAACGACGGCGACGATCGGCGGCGTTGCCCAGGGGACCAACAGCAAAAGCCGGGAGACGGTCGTCAGGCGGTAACGTCGCAGGGTCGCCGAGTTGAGCAGCAGGGCGAGAAGGAGCCCGAGAAATAGGCGCAGAACGACCGAAACCAAGGTCAGCCAGAAAAGCGTGTTCCAGAGGACACGATAGAAATCCCGGCTGGTCAACAGGGCAATGTAATGCTCAAGACCGACCCACTCTCCACCGGATTTGAGTCCCATGAGATTCAGATCGGTGAAGCTGTTGTACAGGTTAAAAAGGGTCGGATAGCCGTAGAAAAAAATGAGAAAGAAAAAGATGGGCGCCAGCATCAATGCGATGAACACGCGATCCTGTCTGTCATCCATGATCTGCCGTTCCCTCGAAACCGCCGCCTTCGAAAAGGGCCCTGTGCCTTGGAGCGGGGGCGAACCACCGTTCGTCCCCGCTCCATAAGCCGCTATTCCAGCTGCTCATCCACCGCGGCCAGCAACTCGGCCGCAGCTTCTTGATAGCTACGTTCGCCGATGAAGGCCGAACCGAAGGCACGCCCGGTATCGTTCCACATCGTCCCGATCTGGGCCGGACCGTCCGAATAGGCACCCCAGCTACGGGCAAGCGTCAGCTGTTCGGCAAACCCGGCCAGGACCGGTCCGAATTCGATTTCGCCCAGCGGCGTTTTCTGGGCCGGGAACTGATTGCCATAATGGGTCGTCAGAACGTCCGTCCTGGTCATGAATTCAATCAGCTTCCATGCCATTTCCGGGTTTTCGGTATTGGCATTGATGCCGAGCATGCGGCCGCCGAGATGGGTTTTGGGTCCGGCCGGTCCGCCAGGAGTGGTCGAGGTCACGAAGGGCGGTTCAACACCGGGGTTACGCTCCTCGAACGCGGCCAGGATTTCCTTTGCTTGCTGGGGCGGAACGATAGCGATGCCTTGTTCGCCGCTGATCATGCCTTCTAGAATTGCCGGATCGAACCATTCGGTCACGCCGAGCATGGATTCCGGATTGTGACCTTCCTCGATGAAGGAGTGATAGTACTCCATCGCCCCGGCGATCTCTTCGGCTGTTATGCCGGTCGCAAAGCCATCCCCGTCGGCGACGACCAACGCCTGGTCGTTGGACCACCAGTAGTAGTTGGCGAGAAACCACAGTGTGTTCTGCGATCCGCTGCCGGCCGGAAATCCAAATCCGATTTTGCCGGTATTTTGGTGGATTGCGCGGCTGGCATCACGCAGCTCGTCCCAAGTCGTAGGGATTGCTTCGACGCCGGCCTCTTCAAGGACGTCCGTCCGGTAGATCATCGCCCAAGTGTCCGTCGTCCAGGGGACTCCGTAGATGTTGCCGTCGGCGCCAACCGCCAGTTCCGTGGCGATGAAATCATCGAACCCAGCCTGAATGGGGGCGCTGTCCAGCAAATCATTGATGGGCAGAAGGGCACCCGCCGCCCCCATGTCGCGTGGCCAGACAAAGGCGATGTGAACCACATCCGGCCCCTCGCCGACGGCCGCCTCGCGCAAGAACTGTTGCCGAGACTCGCTCCAGGCGATGGTCTGTAATTCGACCGACACGCCTGGATTTTCTGCCTCGAATTCATCCAGCGCCGCCCGCATCGCCTCGGATTCGGAATCGTTGAAGCGGAACGTCAGGTTGACGTCCTGGGCACTGGCGATGCCTGCCGTGGCAATGGCAAGCGAGGCCAGAATTGACGTTAAGATGGGTCGTCTCATGGTTTCCTCCCTTCTTTGAGTGTTTCGTTAGCTAACCTGATACTGACGCAGTACGTCCGGCTCGGGGACCACCCCGATTCCGTCGCCAATGGGAACCCTCACCCGACCGTCGGACACATTGAGATCGAGATCGCAAAGGGCCGTTCGCAGCGGATTTTGGTTTGAATCAAGCTCTACGAAGCCGTCGCCGCCAACCGCCGCCAGCAAGTGCAGCGAGGCAGCGAGGCCCACGGCCGTCCCCATGTAGTGGGGACAATAGGTAGACCCGGCGTCGACAATTTTGCGCCCGACCGAATAGCAGCCGCCAATGCCGCCCCACTTCGCCACATCGGGCTGGTAGAAGGACAAGGCGCGCGCGCCGAGGTGGGCCGCGTAGTCGGCGTCCGAACAGATGTTTTCACCGGCCGCCAAGGGGGCTTTGGACAAGCTGCTAAGGTGGCGCCAGTCCTTCATGGGTTTTTGAGCGGCAATCGGCTCTTCGGCGAATGTCAGCCCATAACCGGCAAGACGGTTGATTGATGCTGCGGCTTCCTCAACGGACCAGCGCTGGTTGGCATCGATCATGATGGACATATCGTCGCCAACCGCCTTGCGGACACCGCGCACCTGTTCTTCGTCTAGATGCGGATCGATCCCAACTTTCAGCTTGATGGCGCGATGACCGGCGTCGACCAACCCGCGCGACAATTCCGGCGCCCGCGCTGGGGGGGAGGGCGTACTGGCATAAACCTTGACGCGGTCGGCACTTTGCGCGGCCAGGAACGCCGCGAGAGGCTGGCCGGCGCGCCGGGCCACGAGGTCCCAAACCGCCATGTCGAGGCCGGCGATGCAATGTCCGAATGGGCCAGGCTCGCCGACATGGGTCGCCATGATGGACCATCGATCCTCGAGATGGGCACGAACCTGTTCGTGCGATGCAAAACGGGTTCCGATCAGTTCCGGCGCGATGACCGTTTCAAGCAATTGCTGGCGAGATTGGCTGGCATGGGGCGGAAAATTGCACCAGATCTCGCCCCACCCGAAGGCACCATCCGCATCCTCGACCCGCACCAGCAAGCCATTCCGGGCCGCCATGGCACCCAGGCTGGATTCGGGCAGCCCATCAACCTCGGCGCGCAGCCGGATCGGCTCAATTCGACTTATGTGGAGCGGGTGATCCACCGTTAGTTTTTCCCAATCCCAACTGATTGCAATCTGATTAATCAGACTGTGATCAGTGTAGTAACCAGATTGCAATCAGTGTGTCAATCTGACATGGTCGGCCCTTCGCGGAACCCTGAACATCGGCAGAAAATGTTGCGTCTCGAAGCATATGAGAAGTTCCGAGAGCGGCTGTTGTCGGGAGAGATCAAACCCGGACAATTCGTCACCCAGCGCGAGCTGGCAAAGCTGGTCGGCGTTCCGGTCGGCGCGGCGCGCGAGGCGATCCAGCGGCTCGAGTTTGAATCGCTGCTAAAGGTCTATCCGCGTCGTGGGATCCAAGTGACGGAAGCAACGGCGCGGCTTATTCGCAGCGCCTATGGATTTCGCATTTTGATCGAGAAGGAAGCGGTCAGTCACTTTGCCCAAACAGCCTCTGAAGAAGAAATCGACGGCCTTCTCGACGCCACGCAGCGCGTTATTGAGAAGGCCGAAGAGCCGATTACCCCGCAGCTCCAGGAAGAGGCCGTCGAGGTCGACTGGCACACACACGATGTCATGGTCGACAGTCTCGGTAACGAGATCATCGCCGAGGCCTACCGCATAAACGCGGCCCGTATCCGGTTGATGCGCGGGCTCGGCAATCGCCTTCCGCCGAACCGGTTGGTGCCGGCGCTAACGGAACACCTGCAATTCCTGCGAGCGTGCCGCGAACGGGATACCGAGCGGGCCGTCACCGAAATGAAACGGCATATCGAAACGTCCCTCAGTTTCAATTTCGACCCCTCTTTCGCGCACAGCACATATGACCGATGACAGATGTGCGCAAACCCACGATTCTGGTTGATATCCGCGCAGCTCGCCTAGGCGATCGGCGACAGCGACATACCAGCCCACTGGTTGTTGGCTAGCCAAGCGGTCGAAATCGATATAGCCAAACTTAGGGGCGGCGAGGGGGGGGGCATCGCCTCCGAATCAGTTCCGTCTAAAGCTACTCGCAGCGGGTCAACTCGATGACCAGCTCTCCTGGGTTGATCGTTTCAATCCGATCAAGGTGAACAATCTGACGTCCGTCGGTTGCGATTGCCGATGCTCTCGTCAAACGCTCGCGGACAGTCAATCCCCCTTGTGCATTCGGTGATGCGGTAAGCCCGTTCTTTGGATTGCTGGACGCTTTGCGATGTCAGCAACAGTTCCACCTCTTCATCGGAAATTTTTTGGTCCGTTGCCGCGCACGGACCGCCGGTTCCGCTGGCCTAGAGGGGATCCGTCGAAGCATTTGCACGCAGGCCAACGCACGCGAAACAACTTCATAATCGCCCAACGGCAGAATTTTGAGGCATTGACATAGCATTGGCGTGCTGCTGGTATACCAGTGCCATGCTAAAAGCCAAAGACCTCGAAAAGAAGAAGGCCTACGATCGCCTTCTGGAGACAATTCTGGCCGGCGCGTTTGCCGGAGACACGCCTCTGTCGGAGCGCAAACTGTCCGAAAGCTTGGGGATCGGGCGCACGCCTGTACGCGAGGCGATCAAGGATTTGGTGCGCGAAGGCGTGTTGGAGGCTCACCCGACCCGCGGAACGTTCGTGCGACCGCTGACCCTTCGCGACGTCCAGGAAATCTATCAGGTCCGCTACGCAATCGAGGGCTTAGCGGCCTTTCTGGCTGCCGAGCGCGGGCCGACCTCAGAGCTTTCGGAATATGGCCCGGCATTTCGCGAGATCATTGCCGATCCAAAACGAACGGACGTGCCCCAGATCTATGACCATGGCGCTGAGTTTCACGTCGAGGTCTTCCGCTGCGCTGGCAACCGAAACCTTCTTGAGATCTACCGGCCAATCCGCCTTCGATTTCGCATCGCTCTCGGCATGCCACGACATCACCAACCCGAACGCGTGTTCGAGACGGTTCGCGAACATCTCGAGATTCTAGAAGCGATCAACGCCCGCGACGGTGAGCTGGCCCAGAAACTCATGTGCGAGCACCTCCAGAAAGGGCTGGAGGTCCGCACACGTCTTTTCCAAAGCCGTAGCGAATACGCGCCAACGGCCATCCCGATGGGAGGCCGCTGACAGCTGCCCGTGGCTCGACCGCCGGCCTCTGTCGCATCTCAATCAAAAATGGAGGGTGAACCAATGAAGCGTACAACGACCGCACTGGCGGCACTTGGCCTGATAACAGTCGCTGGGACTGACGAGGCCGTTGCCGGGCCGACCGTGGAGGCCATCAAGGAACGCGGCGCCGTAATCTGCGGCGTCAACGGCAACCGGGCCGGATTTTCGTCGCTCGACAGCCGCGGCGAATGGGCCGGCATGGATGTCGACACGTGCAAGGCCATCGCCGCCGCCGTGCTTGGCGACAAGGAAAAAGTACAGTTTGTCAAAACCACGTCGCAAACGCGTTTTACGGCACTGCAAACCAGCGAAATCGATGTTCTGACCCGTAACGTGACCTGGACGCTCAGCCGTGACGCCAAGCTCGGCATCGATTTCGTCGCGCCCACGTTCTATGACGGCCAGGGCTTCATGGTGCACAAGGACACCGGGGCGACCTCGGTGCAGGACCTCGGCGGTGCGACGGTTTGCGTTTTGCCCGGATCGACGTCCGAGAAGGTCACTGCCGACGTATTCAAAGCTAACGGGCTCGAATACACGCCGGTCGTGATCGAGAGCAAAAAGGAACTCAACACAGCGTTCTTCGGCGGTCGCTGTGACGTTCATGTGCAGTCAACGTCGGGGCTAAGTTCGGCCCGGGCCACCGTCGCCTCCAATCCGGAGGACTATGTCATCTTGGATGGTGTTTACGGCAAGGATCCGATGGGGCCTGTCGTTCGCCAAGGGGACGCACAATTCCGGGATATCGTCGCCTGGTCGGTCTACGCCATGATGACAGCCGAGGAGCTGGGCGTGACATCGGCGAATGTCGACGAGATGCTTAGTTCCGACGACGCCGAAACGGCGCGCCTGCTGGGCGCTGCCGGCGAGCTCGGTGAGACTCTCGGTCTAGAAAACGACTGGGCTTATCACGTCATCAAGCAAGTCGGGAATTATGGCGAAGTGTTCGAGCGCAATGTCGGTGGAGGCTCGCCGCTGAATCTCAGCCGCGGCATCAACGCGCTTTGGACGAAAGGTGGCCTGCTTTACGCACCGCCGTTCAAGTAACGCCCAAGCTGCCGCTCGTGCCTTAGGCGCGGGCGGCGCTTTTCCGCATTCCGACAAACTGATCTGACTGGCCCGATCCAACCTCGATGGCTGACATTGTGCGTCCGATAACCGGCAACCGGCCCCCTCGCAATCGCCCACCCATGGCGTTGGCCGGCCTGTGGCACAGCGTTGGCTTTCGGAACGTCGCCTATCAAGTCCTGGTTGTCGGCGCCGTTCTGGGACTGGCCGTTTTCATGGTGTCCAACGCCCAGGACGCCTTGCAAAAAAGGGGCATTTCCACCGGGTTCGGCTTTCTGCTCCAGGAGGCGGGCTTCGATATCGGCGAGAGCCTTATCGCCTTCCAGTCGACCGACACATTTCTGCGTGCCTATGGAACCGCCGTTCTCAACACGCTCAAGGTGTCGGTGTTGAGCATCGTTTTCGCCACACTCTTCGGTGTGCTGCTTGGGATCGCGCGGCTTTCATCGAACCTACTGATCTCGAAATTGTCCTCGGCGTATGTCGAGCTGTTTCGCAACACGCCCCAGCTCGTGCAGATCATCTTCTGGTACACGGTGATTACCCAGATGCCACCACCGAAACAGGCGCTCAGCATCTTCGACGTCGCGTTTCTGACGAACCGAGGATTCATCGTTTCCTGGCCAACCGATGATCCAGCGTATTTTTGGGCCCTGGTGGCGTTCGCAGGAGCCTGCATCGCGGCAATTGCCCTGTCTGGCTGGGCGGACAGCCGCCGTCGCCGAACAGGTCAGCGGGTCCGTGTTCTTTGGCTCAACGTGGCCTTGCTGATCGGGCTCCCCACGCTGACGTGGGCGACATTGGGGGCGCCGACGGAGCTTTCGGTTCCCGAGTTGAAAGGCTTCAATTTTTCCGGTGGGCTGAGTCTATCATCCGAGTTTCTCGCGCTCCTGCTTGGGCTGTCGCTTTATATCGCGGCCTTCATCGCTGAAATCGTTCGAGCCGGCATCCAGTCGGTTGGAAAGGGACAGATCGAGGCTGCCCGGGCGATCAATCTCGGGCCTGGCGATACGTACCGGAAGGTCATCCTGCCGCAGGCACTCCGTGTCATCGTGCCGCCGGCGGGCGCCCAGTATGTGAGCCTCGTAAAGAACAGCTCTCTTGGTGTCGCCATCGGCTATCCAGAGTTGTTCAACATCAACAACACCATCATCACGCTTAGCGGTCACACGGTCGAGGCGATCGGCATGATGATGGCGATTTACCTCACCATTGCCTTTGCCATCGCAGCGCTTGTCAATCTCTACAACCGAACTGTGCAGATTAGGGAACGGTGATGGGCACCACACAGTCATTCGCCCTACCCAAGTCAGCACCGAAGCGACCCCCACCGGCGCTGGACTCAGGTGTCTTGCTGTGGCTGCGGCAGAACTTGTTCAGCAGTGTTCATAACGCTGTTCTGACGCTTCTGGCCCTCTGGGCTGTGTTTGTCACCCTTCCAGGGTTAATATCCTGGGCATTGATCGACGCGGTCTGGCAAACCGACGACCCTGCTCGATGTCGTGAGGCTGCCGGCGCCTGTTGGGCCGTTGTCGCCGAAAAGCACAGGGTCATGCTGTTCGGCACCTTTCCCTACGATGAGCATTGGCGCGGCGTTCTTGCGATCGCTTTGATCGTCTCGATGGCGGTCGTATCTGCCTTCAAGCGGTTCTGGTCGTATCGCCTGTTTGCCGCCTGGTTCGGCGTGACGGGCGCCGTGCTGGTTCTGCTTCTTGGCGGTTGGTTTGGACTAACGCCGACCGGAACACATCAATGGGGCGGACTGCCGCTCACATTGCTGATGTTCGTTGGCACGGTTGTCGGCGGAATGCCGCTCGCTGTTTTCCTCGCGCTGGGGCGCCGCTCGGATTTGCCGGCGATCAAAGCCATCTGCATTGGATTTATAGAAATTGTCCGGGGCGTGCCGCTGATCACCGTGCTGTTTATGGCATCGCTGATGTTTCCGCTGTTCATGCCGGAAGGCGTCACGATCGACAAATATGTGCGGGCGCAGGTTGGGATGATCCTATTCTTTGCCGCCTATGCTGCTGAGATCGTGCGCGGCGGCCTGCAGGCGATTCCCCGTGGCCAGTACGAAGCGGCAGACGCCATCGGGCTCAGCTACTGGCAGAAAACCAAACGTATCGTCCTGCCGCAGGCGCTGCGCATTGTCCTGCCGGCCCTGATGAACGACATCATTCGCGCCTTCAAGAACACAACCTTCGTATCCATCATCGGGCTGTTCGATGTGCTGGGTGCGACATCGACAGCGCTGGAAGACCCGCTTTGGGTTCTCTACGCGCTAGAGGCCTACGCCTTCATCTTCGTTCTCTACTTCGTGTTTTGTTTCACCATGTCGAAGTACTCGGAACATCTGGAGCGCGATCTCAACCGAGGACGGAACCTATGACCGAGACCGGCAACAGCATCGTCGCGTTGCGGAACGTCAACAAATGGTATGGGACGTTTCACGCCCTGCGAGACGTCAACCTGACAGTCGGCCGGGGTGAAAAGGTGGTTGTCTGCGGTCCCTCTGGTTCCGGTAAGTCATCAATGATCCGCTGCATCAACCGGTTGGAGGAACACCAGGAAGGTGACATCATCGTCGATGGGGTCGAACTTGTTCCAGACGTGCGCACCATCGAGGCCGTCCGCCGTCAGGTCGGCATGGTGTTCCAGAACTTCAACCTGTTTCCACATTTGACGGTAATGGAGAATTTGACGCTCGGCCCAATTCTCGTTCAGGAAACACGCCAAGAGGAATCCGAAGCGACGGCAATGGACCTGCTAAAGCGCGTCAAGATTCCTGAACAGGCCCGAAAATACCCCGGCCAGCTATCGGGCGGACAACAGCAACGTGTCGCCATTGCCCGCGCATTGATGCTGAAGCCGAAAATCATGCTGTTCGATGAACCGACATCGGCCCTTGATCCAGAAATGATCAACGAGGTTCTCGATGTGATGATCGAGTTGGCCGAAGAGGGCATGACCATGATTTGCGTGACCCACGAGATGGGCTTTGCACGCAAAGTGGCCGATTTGGTTGTTTTTATGGACGATGGAGAAATCGTCGAAGGCGCACCGCCGGAACAGTTCTTTGCATCGCCGGAGAACGAACGAACCCAGAAGTTCCTGAGCCAAATTCTACACTAGAGTGAGACAACCGTGCCTGATCTTCATCCATCAATTTGCCGAAGCGACCAAACAGAATGACCAGTCACGCCGCACCAATTCAGATCGACCAAGTGCCGTTCGAGCGGTTCCGCAGCGGATTCCCGGTGCTGAAACGCAAGGCCTATCTCTCGGTCTGCGACAAGATGATCTTGCACGATAGTGTGCGGGGCGCTGTCGACCGGTTCATGGATCATCTGGCCGAGGCGTCGGCAAATCGTGCAGAGCACGAGTTGGTTGTCGTCAGCTCGCGCGAAAAATTTGCGAAGCTGGTGAATGTCGCCCCCTCGACAATCGCGGCCGTGCGCAACGTGTCCGATGGGATCAACACGGTTGCTTGGGCGATGCCGATGACCGAAGGCGACAACGTGGTCGTCTGTATCGATGCAGAGCACCCCAACAATATCTATCCCTGGCTTCGGCAAAAGCGCAGAGGTATCGAACTTCGACTTGTCGGCCACAATGCGGATGGCTCGCTTGACCTTGACGCCATGATCGCGGCGATCGATGGGCGTACGAAGATCGTTACCTGCGCATCCGTTACCTTTGCGCCGGGGCATCGCACCGACTTGGCGCGACTTGGCGAGGCCTGTCGAAAGCGTGATGTGTTCCTGCTGGTTGATGGCGTTCAATCCGCCGGAATTCTTGCCCATGACTTCTCTAGTCTGCCTGTCGACGGGTTTGCGACATCAACCTCGAAAGGTTTGCTTGGGCTATATGGATATGGATTTCTTTATGTGTCGCCCGACTGGATCGATCGCCTGGAACCGGCCTATCTCTCGCGCCCGGGCGTGAGAATGATGACCGATGATCACTCCGTTATGGGTGGACTGGAATACGAATACCAACCGGACAGCAGGCGGTTTGAAGTCGGCAGCTTCAATTTGGCGGGAGCGTACGCCGCCGACGCCGCGCTGGACCTGCTGACCGACCTTGGCAAAGAGGCGATCGAAAATCGCGTACTCGACCTCTCCGCCCATTTGGTCGAAAGCGCCTCAACTCTCGGGCTGAAAGCAGCAGTCCCCGGTTCGGGTCCGGCACAGTCACACATCGTCACGTTCGGCGCACTCGATGCAGGGGGACATGGATTTTCGACTGACCCAATGATCACGCCTCTGTCGCAACGTCTGGCTGAGGCGAACGTCGTTCATTCCATTCGCAGAGGCCAACTCCGATTTGCGGTCCATGCCTACAACAACAGGGACGATATCGACCAGACTGTTCATGCCATCGCCGATGTAATCAAAGCAAAATAGCTGCCGGCCTCAATAGCGGCAAACACAGGGACCAAAAGATTAGGCATGTTGAATGAAAGAGCATCGCAAACAACAGCGGATGTTCGCGTGCGCACGCTAACCGGTTCAAATTCCGCGACAGCCCATTAGATCTGAGAGACCGGCTTCATATCAATTCCCATAGCTGTTCAGCACTGGATCGAAGTCGGCAATCCAAACGATAGAGCCGAATCTCCAGTGGAATTTCCAATCCTTCGCCTGCGCGAACCAACTCGCCCAATCGCAGTTCGCGTTCGATGCTTTCGGGAGTCAACCAGCCGATACCATGTCCTTCCTTGACGATCGAACGAAGACTAATGGTGCTCGTGACTTCGAAAATCTCATCGAAACGGATGCTCCAATCTGCCTGAGCCCTCTTGAGGACTTGGCCGAGAAAAGATCCCTCCGTGCGCGAGATATAGGGGACTGGATCAACCTGACCCTCAGCAATTGGAAACAGCGGGTGGCCGGCGTCATCCGTCGCACAAACCGGATAGAGCGCCGATGTGCCGACCTGTTTCCAGATCATGCCCGTCGCATCGACACCAAGCCGCTCCTCGGGGTGCGCGTAACTCAGAAAATAGTCGACGCGGCGGTCGTGCAGCGCCTCGAAATGCTCCACGAACCGCCCAAAATGTTGCATGCGCACGCGCAGATCTGGTCGCTGTTCCCGCAGTTTCGTAATCCACTTTGGAAAAAACACCTGAGACAACGTCGTCGCCGCTGCGAAAGCGACCTTGTCGGGTTCACTTTCCATTAAGTCGAGGACTTCGTTTCGCGCCTCCGCGAGAGATGCGGAAATAGCAATGGCACGCCCTAAAAACAGGCGGCCGGCATCACTCAGTGCTACCGGGTGCGAATGCCTGTCCACAAGAGATGTACCGACCCACTCTTCCAGCATTCGGATGCGTTTCGAAAAGGCCGACTGCGTAACCCCTCGGCGCCGGGCAGCCTTGGCAAAACCACCGGTTTCATCCAGCGCAATCAGGTCGTCGAGAAGCTTAAGGTCCATCGAACTTTCTACTCCGGCCCAGGCAAGTTCCTCGAGCATCCAAGGCAGAATATTTATATTCCAATTTTGAATTGGGCAATCGCGCCGCCTGGTGACCATAGTCGAACAAGTATTATCTCCTGGCAAAGGCGCTGTGTTGGCTGAAATTTCCGGCGTAAATCGCGACGCGAACGCTCAACTGGATAAGTTGTGCGATTATATTTATTGCAGCAACGCGCAGAATTTGCCGCAAGAAATACTGGAAAAGAGCAAACATCACATTCTCGATACCTTCGCCGCCATGATTTCGGGGGCAGCTCTTCCTGTGGGTCGGCTCGCTTTGTCTTACGCCGATGCCCAGGGCGGAACGAAACAAGCCAGCATCGTCGGTAGGCCCCGCCTCACCAGTGCGACGCTGGCAGCCCAGACCAATGGCATGCTCGCCCACGCGGATGAAACCGACGATAGCCATCCCGCCAGCATTGGGCACCCCGGGTGTGCCGTGATACCCGCCGCCTTGGCGGCTGCCGAATTGGTCGAGGCATCGGGAAGGGTTTTCCTGAACGCCGTCGTTCTCGGCTATGACTTGTATGCGCGCGTCAACGCTGCGCTTGGGGCACGACATATCTACGACAGCGGTCGTGGTCCCTATTCTGTCGGCGGTGCTTGGGGTGCCGCCGCTGCCGCAGGGGCCCTGTTGGGCATTCCCCGCAATCGTTTGCCCTATTTGGTGTCCAACATAGCGCAGCAGACCTCCGGCATTGCGACCTGGATGCGCGATGCGGAGCATATTGAGAAAGCTTTTCACTTCGGCGGGATGCCGGCACGCAACGGCGTGAGCGCGGCCACGATGGTGGCCCATGGCTTCACCGGTGTGCCAGACGTGCTGTCTGGTCGCGGCAACTTTCTCGATGCCTATTCGCACGTAGCCAATCCCGATCTCCTTGTGGACGGACTGGGCGAGCGCTTCGAGATCATGGAAACCAATATCAAGAAATGGTGCGTTGGCTCACCGATCCAGTCCGTGTTGGACGCGCTCGAATTTCTCATGGAACGGGAGCCCATTCGGCCTGACACGGTCGCTCATGTCCATGTTCACCTGCCGCCCGACATGATCCATGTGGTCAGCGATCGTGGCATGGGCGATATCAGCTGCCCCTTTTGCGTCGCGCTGATGATCGTCGACGGCGCCTTCACCTTTCAGGGAAGTCACGATCCGCGCCGAGCCCACGACCCGGCTGTTCTTAAGCTGAAGCGGCGGATCACTCTGCATCCTTGCGAAGATTTGCGTCACGCCATTCCCACGCGGCAAGCAATCGTCGACGTCGAACTTGTTGATGGGCGCAAGGTCAGCCGGCGGACGCATGTTGTCACCGGCGCCTTCGAGAAGCCGATGAACCGCAAAGAAGTTGTCCGGAAGGCGACCGAACTCATCCACCCGCACCTCGGCAACGATCGGACGCAAGAGTTCTGCGATGCAGTCCTCGACATTGAAAACATCACGGACATGAGGGCATTGCGCGACTTCTTCCAGCACGCCGATACCGAACATAACCTTCAAGAAGAGGAGATGACGCTATGAGACTTTTGGTAGCAACCGCGGCGGCGGCACTCGCCGCCTTCACCGTTTCGGCCCAGTCGGCCGAGTTGAAAATTGGCTATGCACAAGCGCCGACATCGATTGATCCGCACTTCCACAACTCCGGCAATAACTCAGCGTTCGCGCGACACGTTTTTGACCCGTTGATCATTAACGAAAACGGGTTGCAGCCGGGGCTGGCGACATCTTGGTCGGCCCTGTCCGACACTGAATGGGAGATCAAACTGCGGGAGGGCGTTTCGTTCCACGATGGCTCACCGTTCACGGCGGCCGACGTCATATTTACGATCGAGCGCCTACCAAACGTACCGGACAGCCCATCTTCCTTCGCCGCTTCCGTGCAATCGATCGAAGATATAGAAGCCGTCGACGATTATACCTTGCGCTTGACCACGGCGGCGCCTTCTCCGGTCCTGCCGCACAACCTTTCGGAATTCGTCATTGTCAGTGACGAGGTGGGAGCGAGCGCGGCAACTGCCGACTATACGACCGGCGCTGCCATGGTTGGGACGGGGCCTTATCGCTTTGTCTCCAGCCGCGCGTCGGAACTCTACTCCCTAGCGCGCAATGACGATTATTGGGGCGAGGCGCAACCTTGGGAAACCGTTGAGATTCGCGTCATCGAAAGCGCGCCGGCCCGTGTCGCGGCGCTCCTGTCCGGCGATGTTGATCTTATCGAACGCGCGCCTGCAAAAGACGTTGTGCGCCTAAGCGAAGATCCAGGAACCGTAACCTTCTCCGGTCCAACCAACCGTGTGGTTTTCGTTTCGCTGGATGTGCAGCGGGAAAACGTGCAGGCAAACTACGCTCGCGACAATGATGGCAACCCGCTGACCCAAAATCCCATGATGGATCAGCGTGTTCGCCAAGCACTGTCGATGGCGATTCCGCGCGACGCACTGATCGAACGCGCCCTTGGAGGTGATGGCGTCTTAACGTCAAACCTCGTTCCGCCGGGATTTTTTGGCTATGACGACAGCCTTCAGGTGCAAGCATATGATCCTGATGGCGCCAAGGCGTTGTTGGCGGAAGCTGGATACCCGGATGGTTTTCAGATCACGTTCCACGCCTCAACGGATCGCATCGCTTATGCCCCCGAGGTTGTGCAGGTACTGGCCCAGGTCTGGTCGCGGATCGGTGTGACAACCGAGCTGGAGACCATGCCGCACTCGGTCTACATCCCCAAAACAAACGACTTCGAATATGCCTACATGCTGCACAGCTGGGGCACATCAAGTGATGCCGGCTACACACTCAACGGCATCGCCGTGACCCGCGACAAGCCGAACGGTAAGGGACCGTCAAATCGTGGCCGCTATTCCAGCAGCCACGTAGATGCCCTGGTCGCCGAGGCACAGACCACGCTTGACCCTGTAAAGCGCGAAGCCCTGTTGCACGAGGCCATGGGCATCGTAATCAGCGATCACGGTATCATTCCGCTCTACGCACAAAAGTCGACCTGGGGCGCCCGCGCGAACGTGGTCTATGAACCCCTCGTCAGCCAGTTTACGCTGGCAAGCCGGGCCAAGCTCGCCAACTAGAACGAACAACTTCACCGGTTCGCAACGTCGCAATGATCGACAGACAAGTCGGCACCGCAGCGAGCGGTGCCGACTTTCGTTGGAGGAATCATGTCCGAAGTCGTGCTGCGCCGCCTGATTCAGGCGGTCAGCGTGGTATTGGTCTTATCACTGGTTAGCTTCGTCGGCGTCTACAAGATTGGCGATCCAGTGCAGTTGCTGGCGCACGAAGGGGCGAGTGGCCTGGAGATTGAGCAAGCGCGGGCTCGCCTGGGTTTGGACCAGCCTATTCACCAGCAATATCTCTCCTTCGTTGGGCGGATGGCGGTCGGAGATTTTGGCACCTCGTTCGTTTCCAGCCGACCGGTCATGGACGTGATCGTCGAACGTCTTCCCGCCACAATCGAACTGACACTGGCCGCATTCCTAATATCGGTCCTCATGGGTTTGCCTCTTGGCATCGTTGCCGGCCTCAATCCAGAAGGTCCTTTGGCGCGTACGATCATGGCCGGATCCATTCTCGGGTTCAGCCTGCCGGCCTTCTGGTTTGGCATGATGATGATCATGTTCTTTTCCGTAAATCTCGGCTGGCTTCCATCCATCGGTCGCGGCGAGACGACGCGGTTTGCGGGAGCGGACTGGGCTGTTTTTTCCCTAGACGGTTGGTCGCATCTCATCATGCCCGCCCTCATGCTCTCTTTGACCACGGTGTCTCTCGTCATTCGACTGGTTGCCTCCGGCATGCGCGAAGTGATGATGACCGACTACGTCAAGTTCGCCCGGCTCAAGGGCCTGTCGGAACGGCGCGTGATCCTGCTTCACGCATTGAAGAACGTCATGATTCCCGTGGTTACCGTTCTCGGCCTGGAGATTGGCAGCCTTCTGGCAGGATCTATCGTGACGGAGACAGTGTTCGCCTACCCCGGTATCGGCAAACTCCTCATCGACTCGATCAACCGCCTCGACCGACCGGTAATCGTCACCTACCTCATTCTCATCGTTCTATTCTTCGTCGTCATCAATTTGATCGTCGACCTTATCTACACCGCCCTGGATCCACGCGTGCGAGGCACGCTGAGATGACGCCGTTGGAACAGGAGATTGAGCGGCCGTTAGTCCGATTCTGTCTTGAACTCTCGAAAAGCCGACTCGCCTTGGTGGGTCTGATTTCAACGACGTCATTGGTGCTGATCGCAATTCTGGCGCCTGTTATTGCCCCTCAGAATCCCTATGACCTCACCCAGATCGACTTTCTTGACGGCGAACTTCCGCCGATGTCGACCAGCCACAGTGGGCAGACTTACTGGCTAGGGACCGACGCCCAGGGCCGGGATATGCTGAGCGCCATCATCTTTGGCCTGCGCGCCAGCTTCACAGTCGCGTTCTCCGCTGGCGCACTTGCACTCGTCGCCGGCACCACGCTCGGACTGATCGCCGCCTATGCCCGCGGCCGGATCGACATGATCATCATGCGACTCGCTGAAATACAGATGAGCTTTCCCGCGATCCTGCTAGCGCTGATGCTGCTGGCGGTATTCGGCCGCGGAATTGACAAAACCATCATTGCGCTGGCGCTTGTTCAATGGGCGTTTTACGCCCGCACCGTCCGGGGCGCCGCTATCGCTGAACGCGCCAAAGAATACGTACAGGCATGCCGACTTTTGAAACTTCGGCGTTGGCGCATCCTGGTCTTTCACATCCTTCCGAACGTCTTGCCCCCCTTGTTGGTGATTACCAGCGTGCAATTGGCGTCAGCGATCACGCTTGAGGCGACATTATCCTTCTTGGGTCTTGGGCTACCCCTAACGGAGCCGTCACTCGGCCTGCTGATCGCCAACGGCTTCGATTACATCCTGTCCGGCCAGAGTTGGATCAGCTTCTACCCCGGCATGGCGCTGCTGATTGTGATCGTATCGATCAATCTGTTGGCTGATCGATTGCGCGAAATGAGTAATCCGAGGTTGAAGCGATGACGTCGCCGGCAAATTGCCAAGACGTCCCTGTCTTGGATATCCAGAACCTTTCGATCGTGTTTGATACGGACGCAGGAGTTCTGCCCGCTGTCGATGGTCTGAACCTTCGCATCGACCGTGGCGAAGTGCTTGGCCTTGTTGGCGAGTCCGGTTCGGGCAAGAGCCTGACCGGTTTCGCGATCATGGGGGCGCTCGATCCGCCTGGCCGTGTTGCCGAAGGGAAAATCCTTTTTGGCGGCACGGACCTGACACAGATGCCCGATCCCCAGCTCCGTCGGCTACGTGGCAATCGACTTGCCATGATCCTGCAAGATCCGATGCTCACACTTAACCCGACCCTTTCGATTGGCACACAGATCATTGAGGCCATACGCGCCCATCGTCCCGTGTCGTCAAGCGAGGCTCGCGCGCTGGCCGTACGGGCCATGCAGACCGTCGGTATCGGAGAACCGGAGAAAAGGCTTGGCTCCTATCCTCATGAGTATTCGGGCGGCATGCGCCAGCGGGTTGCCATTGCGATCGCCTTGCTCCACACGCCCGACCTGATCATCGCGGATGAACCCACCACCGCCCTCGACGTCACGGTGCAGGCACAGATTCTGCTCGAGGTTCGCCGGTTGGTTGAAGCGCTGGGGTCGGCTTGGATTTGGATCAGCCACGATCTTTCAGTCGTCGCCGGTCTCGCAGACCGTATCGCCGTTATGTATGCCGGCAAGATCGTGGAACAGGGGCCAACCGAAGCGGTTCTAAGGTACCCCAAACACCCCTACACACGCGGATTGCTGCAAAGCGCGCCGGAAAACCCGCCATTGGCCGATGGCATGCTTTGGCAGATTCCCGGCAGCGCACCATCGCTTGCAAACCGCGTTCTGGGCTGCCGTTTTCGCACCCGCTGCTCACACGCCGAGGAAGCATGCCTCAAGCAACCACCTGACGAGGGAAAGGAGCACCGAGTCGCCTGTTGGCATCCACATGAAGAGCCGCTGCGACAATGACTACTGCCCTGCTGGAGGCGCACGGTGTCGCAAAACGGTATGCACACAAGCCCGACCTGATAGACCGGGGACTCATCGGTCTAGGGTTGAAGGCCCCGCCGGATGTCGTGCGTGCCGTAAATGGGATCGATCTAGAAATTTTTCCGGGTGAGATCTTAGGTCTCGTCGGCGAATCTGGATGTGGAAAGTCAACGTTGGGCCGGCTTCTCGTTGGGCTGGAAGCGCCGGACGAAGGGGCCATCACGTTTGAGGGCAGGCCCGTTCAGCAAAAAGGAGAGCCCGCACATCTTGGCGTGCAAATGGTGTTTCAGGATGCCGCAGCGACGCTCAACCCTCGCCGTTCTGTCGGAAGTCAACTCGCCGAGGCACCCATCGCGCATGGCTTTGTGACACGCGACGCCGCGTCGACATTTGTCTCGGACCTGCTGCAACGCGTCGGCCTAGAGGCGGAGGCTGCACGCCGCTATCCGCACCAATTCTCTGGTGGACAACGCCAGCGTCTCAATATTGCAAGGGCCCTGGCCGTCAATCCGCGCCTACTCGTCTGCGACGAGTCCGTTGCCTCCTTGGACCTGTCGGTTCAGGCCCAGGTTCTCAATCTCCTTCTAGAGCTTCGTCGGCGGGAGGGGCTGGCAATCGCATTCATCAGCCATGACCTGGCAGTCGTCCATCGCATCGCCGATCGGGTGGCGGTGCTGTACCTTGGAAGAATTGTCGAACAGGGAACGGCGGCTGAGGTCTTCAAGGCCAGCCGGCATCCCTACACCCAGGCGCTCAATGCCAACCACCTTTCACTCGATGGCCGCTTAGATGGTCTCACGGTTCTGCCGGGCGAACCGCCCTCGCCCGTGTCCCTACCGGATGGATGCGCGTTCCACCCACGCTGTCCGAAAGCGGTGGCGGCCTGCCAAGTACAAATACCGGCTCCTTTCCCACAAACCGGAGACCATTGGGCAACCTGCTTTCGCCAGGACGAAGCGCTCAGCTGACTTGATCGCCTGTGGGATCAGCGGTTTGTGTATAGTGCCGCGACATGTACGGATTTGGATAGGCGCCATGAGCTCGCATCATCATCATTCGCACCTGACGGAAACCGAGGCTCGCGTCAGAGCGCTTGAGACTGTCTTGAGTAAAAAAGGCTATATCGACAGCGCCGCCGTCGACGAGATCGTCCAGACCTATGAGACCAAGATCGGTCCTCAAAATGGCGCCCATGTTGTTTCGAAGTGCTGGACGGAACCGGAGTTCCGCCAGTGGCTGGCGGACGATTCAACCGCCGCCGTTCATTCTCTGGGTTACACATCCAGGCAAGGTGAACATCTAGAGACTGTATTCAACGCCGATGATGTTCATCATCTGATCGTTTGCACGCTGTGTTCGTGTTACCCCTGGTCCGTCCTCGGGCTACCGCCGACATGGTACAAATCGCCGCCCTACCGCTCCCGGGCTGTCATCGACCCGCGCGGCGTTCTCAACGATTTTGGCGTGAACCTTCCAGAAACAACCCGGATCGAAGTTCACGATTCAACCGCAGAAATCCGGTACCTGGTTATTCCCCAGCGGCCCGAAGGCACGGAAGACTGGAATGCTGAACAGCTTGCCAAATTAGTCACCCGCAATTCGATGATCGGCACCGGTTTCGCCCTTTCCCCGGATGACCTGACATGAATGGCGGCGCCGACCTTGGCGGTATGATGGGTTTCGGGCCCGTCGTCGAAGAACCAGACGAGCCAAAATTCCATGAGCCCTGGGAAGCACGCGTGCTTGGCATGGTGATCGCGCTTGGCGCATGCGGCCAGTGGAATATCGATATGTCTCGTTACGCACGCGAGAGCTTGCCGCCGGCGGATTACCTGCGCGGCCCTTATTACCATATTTGGTTGGAGGCGGTCGTCCGGCTCATGAAAGATCGTGGAATGATCACGGAGCCCGAGATCGAGCAAGCGAAGTCCCTCGAGCCGCCGGTCAAGGTCAAGGGGATGCTACGGGCCGGAGACGTTGATGCGGTGCTGTTTGCCGGTGGACCTGTCAACCGACCCGAACAGGGATCGCCCAAATTCGGTATCGGGGGCACCATCCGCACGATCAACAATCATCCCGCAACCCATACCCGCATGGCCCGCTACGCGCGGGACAAGATCGGACGGATCACGAAAATTCACGGGTTCCATGTTCTGCCAGACAGCAACGCTCAAGGCATGGGGGAGAATCCGGAGTGGCTGTATCAGGTGACCTTCACGTCCCGCGATCTCTGGGGCGAACAGGGAAACGACATCGATACGGTATCGCTGGATCTTTGGGAATCTTACTTGAAACCGGCATCATGACGCGCCCTGATTTGACGGCCCTGCCAGACATCATTCTTGATCAGGACGAACCTGTCTTTGCCGCACCTTGGGAAGCGCAGGTTTTTGCCATGGCAATCAACCTCCATCAGCGAGGGGCATTCGGATGGGATGTGTGGGCGCGCTATCTTTCCAGGGAAATCCACTGCGGTGTCGAGCGCCCATACTATCAGCACTGGCTTTCGGCCTTGGAGAAGATCGTCGCTGAGAAGAACATTACCTCACTCGGCGATCTGAGCGACTGCCGGAGAGCGTGGCACGCCGCCGCCGCGACAACGCCGCATGGGCAGCCGATCGAGCTGGCGGCTGATGGACGACCTACATCCGATGACTAGGAATGCCTTTGTGTCTTCCGACGGAAAGAGGTCCCTCTCTCTCCCAGCCGTTAGGGCACATTGAGCGCCGCCAGCAGCTGTCTTTGGTTTGAACATTTGCAAACTTCTTCCAGCGCCCCTTCCAGATCACGGGTGAAACGCGCTCCATCGAACATCGGGTAGTCTTGGGCGGACTGCCAGATATCCCGTTGCAGGTCCTTCAGCTGTTATGGGTTTGCGCGAGCTGAACGGCGATCCGCAGGCAGCTTTCACGGTCGGTCGCCACGAACTGCTGAAATCCGAGGGTGTAGAACAACGATTTGCCGGCCCGCGAGGCAAACGCCTTGCCGGTGAACGTGATCACCGGGCAGCCGGCTCGCAGCACGTCACTGGCAGTGGTGTGTCGGCCATAGGGATGGGTATCGAGCCTGATATCGGGCGTCAATCTAAGGAACTGATTGAAGGAGGCGAAGACGAACCCATCGGCCTTTTTTGGTAGAAATACGCACCCACAGGCAATCCGCGCCGAGCGAGCAGACATGAGAACAACCTTGTCATCTTCAGGCGTTACTGGAATTGCGAGCACCAGCTCCTTTCTAAGGTCTCGAATCAAGCGCATGCCAAAGCTCTTATCCTCGATCTGAAGCCGGCGGCATTCCTGCGCTTGTGCTCCAAGACGATGCGTTTCTTCGTTCAGTGCGAGGCACTTTTTCTCAAGAAGTTCGGAGTATGGATTCTCGGCAGCGAAGACACTTGAACGCTTTGAAACAGCGTGTTTTCTTTTGGGGCATACAGAAAAGCCTGCACCAGTTCAGCTTGAGCTGGCCGCTGACGAACTTGACCTGTTGACCTCAACCCACCAGGTAGCGACAGAATCTCCTTTCCTATTAGCCGCCGATTGAGTCAACCAACCTGAGGTACCGCTCTTGGGCCGGCAAAGTGCTGGACGATTTGCTGAAAAGATCAGCCCCAAAACTCATGCCGAACAACGGTTACATCTAGATGTTCAATTACAAATCCTATGCCGACCTATCCAGGGACATTGCGGCAAATCTGCAAAAGCTGCCGCCGGTCGATATCGTCGTTGGTATTCCAAGATCGGGATTGATACCCGCGATGATGATTTCTTCGCTGCGAAACGTGACGTTCCACGACTTGGACCAGTTCCAGTATGTCTTCTCCGCCCGCAGCGGTATGCGGAAGACCATCAATGGAACCGAAAGCAAAATCCGTGTTCTCGTTGTCGACGACTCGGTCAACGCGGGCACCGAGCTGGCGCGTACAAGGAAAAAACTCTCTCACCTTCAGTCCGAGTTAGACATCAGCTATTGCGCGATTTACGGAACGGAACCCGGTGCCCATTCGGATGTCGCTGACATCATCCTTTCCTATGTGCGTCCACCCCGTTTCTTCCAATGGAACTATCGCAACCACATCGTTGCCCGGCACACGATTTTCGATCTGGATGGCGTTTTGTGCGTCGACCCGACGGATGAACAGAATGATGATGGCGAGGCATATCTGGACTTTTTGGCGACTGCCTCGCCCTTGACCATACCGACCGAGCGGATCTCGGCAATCGCGACCTCTCGGTTGGAAAAGTACCGTCCCCAGACCGAAGATTGGTTGGAGCGACACGGGGTCAACTACAGCGAGCTTTTTATGCTGGACCTGCCAAGCGCCGAGGAGCGGCGGCGGCAAAAAGCTCACGCTCCATTTAAGGCAGAAATTTACAAGTCACGCGATGAATACTTATTCATCGAGAGTAATTGGAAACAAGCGCAAATCATCGCACGGGATACCGATAAAGCAGTTATTTGTACGGAGAACGATTTTCTGATTTTTGGTCGTGATCACATCGATCGTCTCGAAACAAATCGCGCGCTGCCATCATTGGAGACGGACGCGCTGGAATTCGACCTGCAGCGAAAGATCGATTTGCTTATTAACCGCGTCATTCAAACCGATCGCTATGCGGCCTACTGGGTTAGACAGTCCGGTATTCGCTTTGAAGTGAGCAGGGCGGCGGAAGCGTCACCCTTTCTCAAATCCCGAATCATCACCGCATCGCTTCAAAGCGGCCGGCGGAACAAGGCGAAATCAGCTCGTCCGAAGGATCGCCGGCGTCGCATTTTGATGATCTGCGTGACATTCAAAGTTGAACGCGGAGCGGGTGCGGCCGCCTCGAGCGTCAGGCTGCGAGACTTACTGATCGCTGCAGGTGTCGATGTTCAAACGATTAGCCTGGACAACTTCCCTGAAAAAAGTGAGCCCAGGTCCGATCAACCAATCGAGGGGACCAAGATCGGGTTTTGGAACAGTTACAGCGACGGTGATCATTGGAAATCCGTCAGAAGGACTGTGCTTGAATTCGATCCAGACTGCATCATCCTTGGAGCGGTAGACCGCGGGATCGTATCGATGTTCGACATAGCCCGCCTCGACTATCCGATTGTCTGGGTTTCACGGGACAACTGGGCGCATACGGGCGGGTGTCTGTTTAAGCTGCAGCCGGAGGACATATCCAAGGTTCCGGCAGTGCACCGGGACTATCTGTCAGCCTTGACGTGCGAGGGCTACAAACATGGCTGCCACCACTGTCCCGCGTTGAAGGACATCCGGGAAAGCGCCAAGGCACGCATCAATTTTGAGTTCAAGCGCCTCGTTCTCAACTACCGCAGCGACATCGTCTTTGCCCCGATTTCACAGTGGATGGCTGATATGCTGCGAGATGCACCATTGACCCAGAACCATGAGATCGCTCCCGTTGGCAACCCAATCAATCTTAATGTTGTGCGCCGCCTGAAAGAACGGCCACGGAATATCCGGGAGGAGTTGGGGCTGTCAGAAGATCACAAGCTTGTCTTGCTGGCCGCCCATTCGCTGACCAATCCGCGCAAAGGCCTGACAAAAAGCCTGTTGGAATCTTTGGCGGCCGATAGCCGGCTTTCAGATGTCGTCTTCGTGCGCATGGGCAAGGAGAAGCCGGGCCAGCTTTCATCCGCGCCATCGCTCAGGATCCATTCGCTCGGCTTTGTCGAAAGTGAGGAAGAGAAAGTCGAAATCATCAACGAGGTCGATGCGACGCTGGTGCCGGCGCTTCAGGAGAGTTTGTCCGTCGTTGCCTCCGATTCAATCTGCTGCGGAACGCCGGTCGTTGCTTATGCCACCTCCGGCCTAAATACGTTCCTGCGGCACCGCGAGACCGGTTACCTGGCAAAAAAATTCGATGTAGCCGACCTGATCGATGGCCTTTGCTGGGTGCTGTTTGGCGGCCAACGGGAACGCTTTTCCGCTGCTTGCTTGAAACAAGCGCAGCAGAATTTTGATAGCGTGAAGAATACGGAATCGATGCTGGCGACGGTGAACCTGGCAATCGAAAAGCACGAGGATCTTCCCAGTCTTCCAATCGAAATCAAAACTCTTGCAAGCGCGATGGAGCTTCTTCACGAAGATCTCCATTTCCGGTCGGATCATGTAAGGCACCTCAACCGGCGGATAAAGGACGTTAGCGCCACAAAAGACATGAACCCGAACAAGCTGTTCGATGAACTTGAAAGAACGCGGAAAAAACTAGCGGAAAGCCAAAACAAGATTAGGGAATTAAAGGCGACGATTGATCAGCGATCGAGTGAAAAAGCGTAAACATTTACCGGCCGACGACCAGCAGCCACTCAATGGGCCGCCGGCGGCAGTGTCGCGGGATTGCCGACCCGCAACCTAAGCCACCGCCCGCGCCAGGGCGCATTGCGACCACAGATCGCTTAGCGCCTTCACGAGATGATCGATATCGTCATCCGAATGAAGGGGTGAGGGGGTGATGCGTAATCGTTCGGTTCCCCGGGCGACCGTCGGATAATTGATTGGCTGGATATAGATGCCGTAACTGTCCAGCAGCACGTCCGAGATCCATTTGCACTTCTTCGGATCACCCACCATGACCGGGATGATGTGGCTGGGGTTGTCCAGGTGCGGGATGCCGATCGCATCCAGCTGACGCCGCACCGCCGCAACCCGTTCCTTTTGCCGAGCCCGTTCCAGCTGGCTGGATTTCAGATGCCGGATCGAGGCCGTCGCCCCGGCGGCAATGGCTGGTGGCAATGCCGTGGTGAAGATAAAACCAGAGGAAAAGCTGCGGACGAAATCGCACAGCGCTTCCGACGCGGCGATGTACCCGCCCAACACACCGAATGCCTTGCCAAGTGTTCCTTCAATGACCGTTACACGGTCCATCAGCCCCTCGCGTTCGGCAACACCGCCGCCGCGCGGGCCATACAGGCCGACCGCATGGACCTCGTCCAGATAGGTCATTGCGCCGTGCTTGTCGGCCACATCGCAAATTTCTGCAATGGGTGAGATGTCGCCATCCATCGAATAGACCGACTCAAACGCAACGATCTTGGGGCGGTCCGGATCAAGTTGCGAAAGCTGACGATCGAGATCTTCGACGTCGTTGTGTTTCCAGATCAGCTTGTCAGCCCTGCTGTGCCGAATGCCCTCGATCATCGAGGCATGGTTGGAGGCATCCGACAGGATAACGCAGTTGGGCAGCTTTGCGCCCAGCGTTCCCAGTGACGCCCAATTGGAGACGTAGCCCGAGGTGAAGATCAGGGCCGCTTCCTTGCCGTGCAGGTCGGCCAGTTCCTGTTCGAGCAGTACGTGAAAATGATTGGTGCCGGAAATATTGCGGGTGCCGCCGGCGCCGGCGCCGCACTTGTCTATGGCGGCGTGCATGGCATCGGTGACAAGCTTGTTTTGCCCCATGCCCAAATAGTCGTTGGAGCACCAGACGGTCACGTTCTGGGTGGATTTGCCCGTATAGCGCGTCGCGTTGGGGAAATTGCCCGATTGCCGCTCAAGATCGGCAAAAACGCGGTAGCGGCCTTCCTCCCGGAGCCCGGCTAGCTCCTGCTCAAAGAATGCCTGGTAGTTCATGACCATCTCCACATCGTCACTCAACGCCATTCTATAGCGTGCCAACAAACTGCTACGCAGCTTCTTTTTAACAAGCTCCAAACGTACGCCAAAGATCTGCTGGCGATTGGTTGGCCCATCGGTCCCGCTTTCGGGCCCAAGTTCCTGGCAGCCTTAGTGTTCATCCTACACAGCAAACCTGGTTTTTCCCGAACGCGCGTAAAGGGTGCTGCCGCATCGCATTTGCACGGCAACCTACAGATTCCGCGTACCAATTGCACCAAACGCCCGGCTTCATACCGCGACTGCGTGGCGTGCGGGACCGCTGAAATGGTAAGCATCGAAGACAGCGGCGACCACCCGAACCAGCGGCTGGCCGTCCTCGGTCAACGCCAGTTGTGAGCCGTGGCGGGTTATCAGCCCATCCCGCTCCATTTCTTCCAACTCGCCTTCCAAATGGGCATACCAGTCAGCCGCGATGCCGAAACGAATGGCGGATTCGGCCAGATCTACGCCGCCTTGGCACATCAGGGCTTCGATCACCCTGCCCCGCAGCGCGTCATCATCCGTCAGCGCATAGCCCTTGGCCACCGGCAGAACACCCGCCTGAACCGACCTGGCCCAGGCACCGGTTTCGGCAATGTTCTGGATGTGGCCCTTGGGCGTGCGCCCGATCGAGGTGGCGCCCACCCCGAGCAAGGTCTCGGCCCTGTCCGTGGTGTAGCCCTGGAAGTTGCGGCGCAGCGTGCCATCCGCAGCGGCACGGGCCAGCCCGTCCTCAGGGCGGGCGAAGTGATCCAGGCCGATGGCGACGTATCCCGCCTTATCGAGCGCCTGCGCGGCGGCCTTGGCTTGTTCGATGCGTTCAGTGGCGCCGGGAAGGGCCGCTTCGTTGATCAACCGCTGTTTCTTGGCCATCCAGGGGACATGGGCATAACCAAACAGGGCAATCCGGTCGGGCCGCATCTCCATGCATTGCTCGATGGTCGTCAACAGTGAGTCGACCCTCTGGTGCGGCAACCCATAGATCAGGTCGAAATTGATGCCCCCAACGCCCGCCTGGCGGAGCCCATCGACGCTGGTCCGCACCATGTCGGGCGGTTGGATGCGGTTGATGGCCGCCTGGACCTTGGCATCGAACTCCTGGACGCCAAAGCTTGCCCGGGTAAAGCCCAACTGGCCGATCCGTTCGATCATCTCGCTGGTCAACGTGCGCGGATCGCTCTCAATCGCCAGTTCTGCGTCCGGGCTAATATCGAACTTGGCGCGCACGGCCTCCATGGCCCGTTCGAGATCGTCCGGCTCCAGGGAGGTTGGCGTGCCACCGCCCCAATGGAGGTGGCTGATGGTTATCCGAAACGGCAGGTACCGGGCAATCAGGCCCAACTCCTGCATCAGCGTCCCGGCATACTGGGTGATGGGCGCCTGCTTGGACGCCAGTTTCATGTTGCAGCCGCAATACCAGCAAAGCTGGCGGCAGAACGGGACGTGCAGGTACAGCGAGATCGGTTTTTCAGGATCAAGGCCGGCGAGCCAACCCGCATAGTCCTGCGCCGTCACGCCATCATGGAAGTGCGGCGCCGTCGGATAGCTGGTGTAGCGCGGCACCGTCCGCGTGGCGTATTGGCGCAATCTCGGAATCATCGCACAGCCTCAGGCGCGGGCCTGCTATTCATTCCCGCCGACCACCGGCGCCAACATGGCCCTTTGCCACAAGCATTGGGGCATCATCGGCTGAATTTCCCTGATCTCGATCAAGAATGCGGGACGTACTTGTGCGGTCAATCGCCCAGTTGGGCGAATTTCCCACTAATCCTCAGGGCCAAACTGATCTAAACCAACGCCTGAGACCGACTTACTCCCCGCAAGAAAAGCGAGAATTTGGGTGACGACGGCAACATTGAATTTTTTCGAAGAGGTTCAAACAGTTCGGTTCCAGCATTGCGATCCGGCGGGAATCGTCTTCTACCCACGCTACTACGAGATGCTGAACCTGACCGTGGAGCGGTTCTTCGAACGGCAGCTTGGGTATTCCTTCAACCGGCTCCACCACGAATTGCAGGTGACCGTGCCGACGGTTCGGATCGAAACCGACTTTCTCGAGGCCAGCTACCTGGAGGACCGGCTGCAATTTCAAATGACCCTCGATCGGGTCGGTCGGTCCAGCCTGGGCTTTCAAATTGTCTGCAAATGCGGCGCCGAAGAGCGGCTGCGGGCGATCATCACCCTGGTTTGCATCGATTTCGAACGCAAAAAGGCCGTGCCTTGGCCTGATGTCCTGCGCGATAAGATAGAAGCGATCCTCGCCGCTGGACCGCCACCGGAAGAGCTGACGCGTCCTGATCCAGAGATGGCGTCCAAATACTAGAGCAGGTTCACAAGGAGTCCCCGTGACAGCACAGCCGATCCGCATGCTGGTTCTTGGAACCGGCAACTGGGCGAACGCGCATGCAAGAGCCTACCGCGCCATGGACGGGGTCGACCTGGTCGGCGCCGTCGATTCCAACGCCGAGGGTCTTGCGCGGTTTTGCGAGGAACATGGCGTCGCTCGGACGTTTGGGTCCGTTGAGGAAGCCCTCGACTGGGGCGAATTCGACGCGGTATCGAACGTCACCCCCGACGCCGTACACCATTCAACGACCATGCCGCTGCTGGCGGCCGGCAAACATGTTCTGTGCGAAAAGCCACTGGCGCTGAGCTATGCGGATGCTAAGGAGATGGCCGACGCGGCCCAGGCTGCCGGGGTTGTGAACATGGTCGATCTGACTTACCGCTCCGGTCCGTCCCTAAAGATGGCGGCTGAGATGGTGCGGGCGGGCGAAATTGGCCAGGTGCGCCATTTCGAGGCGTCCTATCTGCAAAGCTGGCTTTTGCAGCCTGCGTGGGGCGATTGGAAGACAGATGATCGTTGGCTATGGCGGTTGTCGACCCGGCATGGTTCGAACGGCGTGCTGGGCGATATCGGCATCCACATTCTCGATTTCGCCACCCACATCGCCGGCAGCGATGCCACCTCGGTTTCCTGCCGGCTGAAAACGTTCGACAAGGCGCCAGGTAACCAGATTGGCGAGTATGTTTTGGACGCCAATGACAGCTGCGTTCTGAGTCTCGAGCTGGAAAACGGTGCCAATGGCGTGGTGCACGCTTCGCGCTTTGCCTCAGGCCATTTGAACGATCTGCAAATGCGCGTCTTCGGCGATAAGGGCGCGCTGGACGTGCGGTCGGTCCGGCATTTCAGCACCTTGCAGGCCTGCCTGTCCGACGATTTGGAAACGGGCAATTGGTCGGAAATCGAAGTCGCGCCGTCCGGCCCGCCGGTCTTTCAGGATTTCGTTTCGGCCATTCGGGGCGAAGGGCCCGTCGATCCGGACTTTGCGCGCGGCGCCTCGCTGCAACGGGTCTTGGATCTCGCGGTCGTGTCCGATGCGGAAAACAGCGTGATGAAGGCCGTCTAACTGCCGCGTCAGATGTGGATGTTCAGGGCGGCGTCCACAAGGCGCTTGGTGTAGTCGGTTTGCGGGTTTTCCAGGACCTGCTTTGTCGGCCCCGCCTCGACCACCTTGCCGGACTGCATGACGATGGTGTTGTGGCACAGCGCTTTAACGACCTTCAGATCGTGGCTGATAAACAGGTAGCTGAGGTCGTGCTTGCGGCGTAGATCGCGCAACAGGTCGATGATCTGGGCTTGGATCGACAGATCGAGCGCCGAGGTTGGCTCGTCCAGCAGAATGAATTTGGGTTTCAGCGCCATGGCGCGGGCGATGGCGATGCGCTGGCGCTGGCCGCCCGAGAATTCGTGCGGGAAGCGGTCCAAAATATCGGGCGGCATCTGCACATCGGCCAGGGCCTCGCGCACCATTTGATCCCGCTCGGCCGCGTTGGTGCCGATGTTGTTGACGATCAATCCCTCGGCAACGATCTGGCGGATGATCATGCGCGGGTTGAGCGACGAGAACGGGTCCTGAAAGACTACCTGCATGCGCGTTCTGAGGTGCCGCAGATTGGCCCGTGCCACGTTGTCGATACGCTGACCTTCGAAGCTGATCTCGCCGGCCGTGGGTTCCATCAGGCGGATCATCGACATGCCGCAGGTCGTCTTGCCCGATCCGCTTTCGCCGACGATACCCAGCGTTTCCCCTGCCCGCACGCGCGCAGACAGATCGTTGACCGCGATCAGATCCATCGTCTTGCGGTTGAACAGGTTGCCATGCTTGACCTTGAACACCACGCGCAAATCGCGGGTTTCCATCACCGTGTCCGCCGCCTCCGAAACCGGATCGGGCTCGCCTGACGGTTCGCTTTCGATCAGGTGGCGGGTGTAGGGGTGCTGGGGATTTGTGAAAATCTGCTCGGTATCACCGCTTTCGACGATTTCACCATAGCGCATGACGCACACCCGGTCCGAGGTGTGGCGTACGACGGTCAGATCATGGGTAATCAGGATGATCGCCATGCCGCGGCGGCGCTGAAGCTCCTTCAACAAGGCCAGAATTTCGGCTTGGATCGTAACGTCAAGCGCGGTCGTCGGCTCGTCCGCGATCAGCATGTCCGGCTCGTTCGCCAGAGCCATGGCGATCATCACGCGCTGCCGCTGACCGCCCGATAGTTGGTGCGGATATTGGGAATAGCGGATCTCAGGATCGGGAATGCGCACCTCGTTCAACAGGCGGATGACCTCCGCCTTGGCGTCCTGTTTTGAGATCTTGCGGTGGGTGTGAATGATCTCCGCGATCTGGCTGCCGATGCGATAAACGGGGTTCAGGCTGGTCAGCGGCTCCTGAAAGATCATCGAAATCAGGTTGCCGCGCACCTTCATCAGCTGCGGTTCGGAATAGGTCGACAGATCCTCGCCGTTGAACCAGATGGCGGTCTTTTCCCCGACTTTCGCCTTTTCCGGCAACATGCCCATGATCGTGCGGGCCGTGACGGATTTGCCTGAACCGCTTTCGCCGACGATGGCCAGGGTTTCGCCCTTGGAAACCTCGAAAGACACGCCTTTGACGGCATGCACCATGCCTTCGATGATGGGAAAGTCGACGACGACATCATCGACTTTCAGAATGGGATCGGAACCGTCTTTAGGCATCGGAATACGGATCGATGGCATCGCGCAGGCCATCGCCAAAGGCGTTAAAGGCCAGGACCGAGATGACGATCATGCCGACCGGGGCCATCATCCACGGGGCGGCGGAGAAGGACTGGAAGTCCAGGATCTGGTTGAGCATCGATCCCCAGCTGACCATCGGCGCTTGCACGCCCACACCCAGGAAGGACAGGAAGCTCTCCAGCAGGATGATCTCGGGCAGGTAGTAGGTCGACCAGACGATGATGTGGGAGACCACATTGGGCAGGATGTGGCGTCCGAGAATGCGCCCGCGCGTGGCGCCAACCGCCTCGGCCGAGCGCACGTAATCCAGCGACCGCATGGCCAGAACCTTGCCTCGCAGTTCGCGCGCCAAGTCAGGCCATCGCAACAAGACGAGGATGCCGGCGAACATTATGAAGATCAGCTCGGGGTCTGCCCGCCGGGGAAGGAGCGCGACCAAAGCCAGGTAGAGCGGTAAGTCTGGGAACGCCTTGAAGAATTCCACAAGCCGTTGGGAAACCAGATCGAACCAGCCGCCGAAATAGCCGGCGGCAACGCCGATGGCCGTGCCGATGACGCAGGCCGCCGCCATGACCAAGACGCCCATCAGCAAGGTTATGCGGGTACCCCAGATCATGCGCGAGAAAACGTCGCGACCCAGATTGTCCGTCCCAAGCAAGCTGATGCGCTGACCGTCGGCGGAGCCGAACAGATGGGTCGTCATCGTCAGACCGAACAGCGACCATTCCTCGCCCTGGACGAAAAACCGCATGTGGATGATGTTTTCGGTGTCGTGGGCGAAGGTGATCTCGAACGTGTTGGGGTCCATCTCCTCCGTCAGGCCATAGACGAAGGGGCCCAGGAAGTTTCCCTCCTCATCGAAGAAGTGGACCCATTGCGGCGGCGCATAAAGGCCCGTCGAGTCGGTCTTTGAGGAGGAATAGGGGGCGATGAACCCGGCGAATATGGCCGTGAACACGATGAATATGCACAAGACCAGGCCCGACACGCCGTATCGGTTCTTCATGAAGCGCCGGCGCACAAGCTGACCGTAGGACAGCGATTGCTGGAAGCGCGCTTCGGCCGGACCTGCCGCCGGATCTTCCGGTGCGGTCATGTCGGCGGCGGCATCACGACTGACCATCAGCTTTTGGACTCCAAGGTTGCCTGCCGCACACGCGGATCAAGCAACGCCAACAGGAAATCGGCGATCAGATTGCCGATGATCAGAGCAACGGCGACGATCAAGAAAATGGCCGAGACCACATAGCTGTCGCGGTTGGAAACAGCGCCCAAAATCAAGGGGCCGATGGTCGGGATCCCCAAGACGATCGCGATCTCGATCTCGCCCTTGATCATGTAATCGAACCGGCCGCCCAGATTCATCACCACCGGGTGCAGCGCGTTGGGCAGGGCGTGGCGGAAGACGATCTTGCGCTTGCTCAGCCCCTTCGCACGGGCGGTTTCGATGTATTGGGTTTTCATCACATCCAGCAGGTTCCCGCGCATGATGCGCAGGGTGTAGGCCTGCCCCGCCCAGATCGAAATCAGCAGAACCGGCCAAACATGCAGGAAGACGTTCCACAACATGCCCCAGCTCCAGTGATCCTGAAGCACGTATTCGGGGGACATGAAGGCGCCGATATAGGGCGAATGATAGACGAAGGCCAGGAAGTACAGGATCACCAGGGCGATGATAAATTTCGGAATGACGATGCCGATAAAGGCAATCAGCGTCGCGATGTTGTCGCCGATTTTGTACTGGTTCGTGGCGGCATAGATGCCCAACAGAATGCCGATCATCTGGCCCGCAGCGAGCGTGATGACCGCCAGGCCCAGGGTACGCCAGAAACGCAGACCGATGACCTCAGAAACCGGGCGGGCATAGAAGAAGGACTGGCCGAAATCGCCTGACATAACGATGCCGGTGATCCAGCGCCAATACTGAACGTAAAACGGCTTATCGAGGCCCAACTGCTCGCGAAGGATCGCGGCCTGGGGTTCCATTTCGATCCGGGTCTGGCCGGTCATCGACATGGTGCGTGTCATCCACACATCCACGTAATCGCCTGGCGCCGCCAAGATCAGGGCAAACGACACGAACGAAATGGCGATCAACAGCGGAATAATCGCCAGAATACGTTGTGTCAGAAATATGAAGATTCCCATGGAGCGATCCCTCGGCTCGGCTGGATCAAGATTACCTTAGATCCAGGGGAAGGGGGTGGGCCCCGCCGAAACGGGGCCCCGCCATGGTTAGTTGTACTCGGGAATCTGCCCGGCGAGCAGTTCGTCGAGTTGCTCGTCCGCAGACACCCACAGGCGCTCACGCACGACCCCATCCTCGGCCCATTCAAACATGAAGACCGGGGTTCCCGGATGGGCGTTCTTGATGCGCTTGTTGATCAAGAGCGCTGCCGGGGCTTGGGTCAGACCGATCGTGTAGGCGTTTTCGGTCCAGAGCTGCTGGATCTTGCTCGCCGCGGCACCCGCTTCTTCGGGGTCCCAGGTTTGCTGGATCAGCTCAACCGCATTAGCCATTTCGACTTCGAAATCGAACAGGTTGCGGTTGCCCTCGTCATCGGAGGGGTGCCAATCGGGACAGCCATTGGAGATCGGCACGTATTCGCATGTGTCACGGGTGGGAACCAACCAATGGTGCCGCCGCAGCAACATGTTGAAGTCGCCGGAATCCGCCACGACATCATCGTCGTCAACCGGCCGGGACAGGATGCGAATCCCGACATCGCCCAGCATCGAAATTACGGCGTCGGACTGCTTCTTCTCCGTCGGTTCGCCCGTGTCATAGACCAGGTCGATTTCCATGTCCGCGCCGGTATTCGGCAAGTTGCGGACACCGTTGCCGTCCGTATCGGTCAGACCAAGCGTATCCAGCATCGATTCTGCCTTAGCCTTGTCGAAAGGGAAATAGACGGTGGACGAAACGTCATAGTACGGCGAGCCAACCGAGAAACCGCCCGTGTAGGGATAGGTAAACGGTCCCCGTGCGATCGACTGGCCAACCGCGTCGCGGTCAATGGCATGGTTCAGCGCAACCCGGAAATCCTTGTTGCGGAACAAGCCGCGCAGTTCCGTGTCGATATCGTCCTGAACACCGACAGTTTCCGAGTAGTTGAGCTGGATTTCCCAGGAAAGCACCCGCGGCCCGAACTGAGCCTTGGTCGGTGCGTCCTCAGCCTGCGACTGTTTCAGCGCTTCGACATAGTTGCCTGGGTTTTCCATGTTCGAGAAGTCGCCCGTGCCGGCCACAGCCTGGGTCGTACGGTCAGACCAGGATGTGAGCTTGAAGTGCATCTCGTTCATGTAGGGCAGCTGATTGCCCGCTTCGTCGACCTTCCAGTAGAACGGGTTGCGCCGCATGATGACGATTTCATCCGGGCGGTGCACCACCGGCACCCACGGACCTAGCACCACAGGCGGAAGCATATCGGCCGGCTGTACGTTCCGATAATCGTCGTAATTGGAATCGGAATTATGGGCCGGATGGTGCTGCTTCAGGATATGCGAAGGTCCAGGGCAACCTTGAATGTAGGCCAATGACTGAACCCGGGTCGGGCCCTGTGGCTGCTGAAACACGAACTTGAAGGTGTGCGCATCGATGACTTCCAGCGTCGTCCCTTCACCCATGCCGTCCTTGGACATGCGAGAAGCGACATTGTCGTCCTGAATGTTGTCGTCCCACCAGAACGCAACGTCTTCGGTGTCAAACGGGTCGCCATCGGACCATTTGACGCCCTCGACCAGATGCAGGGTCAATTCGGTGCGGTCTTCGTTCCAATCCCAGCTCTTGGCCAGGTTCGGCAGCGGGCCGGACTGATCTTCCGCCTTGACCTGCCAAAGCGGCCCGTTGCGGACGAAACATTCCTGGATGGCCATATTGATGCCACCCCAGCCCTGGTGCTGGCCTGCTAGCCAGTTCCAGCCTTCGGGCCGGCCACCGATCACATGGCGGAACACGCCGCCATATTCGCCAACACCGTCGGACATGGCACCAGTCAGGTGAACCAATGGTTCCGAAGGCAGGCGTTCTTCGACCGGCGGAAGCGTGCCGGCCTCGACCATTTCGGTCAGGAAGGGAGATTCGCTGTAGCTGTCCAGGGACTTGTAGGTCCAAAGATCGTCACGGCCGAGCAGCTCATATTCCAGCGTTGACATGCTTTTTTCCGGCGGCATCGGTTCTGCCGACGCCCCCGTCGTTGACAGCGCGACGATACTCGCGCTCGAAAGCAGCGCGAACGCCGCTTTCCGCCATGTTCCGTTCATCCCTATCCCTCCTAAGTGGTTGCTTGCCAGGTTTTGTAGGAATGATAGCCACGGGTTTCATAAGACCGCTTCCTGATTGCAACTTTGAATTTCCAGGATTCTGTGTAGGGTACAATCGTGCTCGCGCGGCATGCGAACGTTGGTAACAATTGTGTCGTACTAGAACACCCAACGTCGATCGTCGGCGAACGTCCGCTGGGGAGGGGACATCAGGGTGTCGCACCAAGTGCCGCATTCGGACGGCCATCACTACGGATACGTGGATACAAAACGCGTTCCGGACAGTGAGATCGTGCTGGTCGAACAGCACCAACCCAAGCAATTCAACCTGCCATATCACCATCATGCCTCGGTAGAGCTGAATTTCCTGATCGATTGCGAGATGGATTATTCCTTCTCCGGCGCTTCCGTGCGCATCCCGCAACGCCGGCTGACGATATTTTGGGGCGCATTCCCGCACAGCGTCGCGTCGGTCACCGGGATCGGCAAGACCGTCAATGTCTATGTCGCCTTTTCCGAGCTGTTCGCCTGGAAGCTGCCGGAACGGTTCGTGGCCAACCTGATCGCCGGCGATGTAATGTGCTCGGCAGAGCCAGACCCGGTGGACTACCTAGTGCTGCCACGGTGGGCGGATGAATACCGGTGCAAGGACCCCTCTTTCCAAAAACTGCTGGTGGGTGAGGTCGAGATGCGCATCCGGCGGTTTGCCGCCAATGGGTGGGAACGGCTGAACGAAGGCACTGGCGAGCGGTGCGAGGCTAAGGAGTCCATCTCCAAGATGGGCACGGTCGAGACCATGATCCGTTACATTTCAGACAATTACGGATCGCCGATGTCCGTCGCCGACGTGGCCGACCATGTCAGCCTGTCGCAAAGCTATGCCATGACGCTGTTCCGGCGTGTGACGGGCATTTCGATCAAGGAGCACATCACGCGCACCCGCCTCAGCCATGCGCGGATGCTGTTGTCCAACTCGGACGAAAAGATCGTCACCATCGCTATGGATTCTGGGTTTGGGTCGCTATCGGCTTTTTACGAAGCCTTTCAAACGAGAATCCAAAAAACGCCCGCCGCCTTCCGGCGCGAAGCCAGGAAATGACGAACTAAACCAAATCTCGAATTGCCGATCGCGGCGCCTTGCGCACCCGCATCGACGTCTTCCCTAATGAGACGGCTTTCGCCAGGCGATGGATTCCATCCAGGATCATCCAGCGCCCTTTATGGTGAAAGATGTCGATTGGGTAGACCAGATCAGCCTGCACAACCCGCTGGTGTTCCTCGGCAAAGCGCTGGGGCTCCGCCATGACCTGGTTGGGGGTGATGACGTAACCAACGCCATCCAGCGGCCAAATCGGAACCTCAAGATGCCACACCAAATCGGCCACCGGCATGGTTTCCACGGGCAAATCCAGTTCCCATATCGCCTCTACGTCCCAATCGATGGAATACCAATACTCCTCGACGATGAGTGCGCGCTTATGGGGTGTGCCGTGTGTCGAGGTGTCACTCATCGGAAGGCGCTCCACACCAGAAAACCGGAACAGGCCAACAGATATCCGGAGGATTGCACCGGGATCGGCTGAGTAGCGTTGGCCAAACATCACAACCTGGCGGCCTTTCTCCAAAGCGGGCAGCCGATCCAGGGTAGTAAGAGGATTTGTACATGTCGCGTCGTCCCAAAATCGCATTCATTGGCGCCGGGTCAACGGTCTTCACGAAAGCCATCGTCGGCGATGTCTTACAACGTCCGGCCCTGGCGGATGCCGAAATCGCGCTGATGGACATCGATGCCGACCGGCTCGATCTATCGAGTGTGGTCGCGAAAAAACTGATCAGCACGCTGAATGTCGGCGCCACCGTCTCCACACACAAGGATCAGCGGCAAGCGCTCGATGGGGCCGATTTTGTCGTGGTGGCGTTCCAAATCGGCGGTTATGAGCCGTGCACGGTCACCGATTTCGAAGTACCCAAGAAATTCGGCCTGCGCCAGACCATTGCCGACACACTTGGTGTTGGCGGCATTATGCGCGGTGTTCGGACCGTCCCGCACTTGTGGAAAGTCTGCGAGGATATGCGCGCCGTCTGCCCGGACGCGATCATGCTGCAATACGTCAATCCGATGGCCATCAACATGTGGGCCATCGCCGAAAAGTACCCCGACATCAAGGCCGTCGGCCTTTGCCATTCGGTGCAAGGCACGGCAAAGGAACTGGCTCACGATCTCGATATTCCGATCGAGAAGATCCGCTACCATTGTGCCGGCATCAACCACATGGCCTTCTATCTGAAGTTCGAAGAGATCATGGAGGATGGCACCTACCGCGATCTCTATCCGGATCTTCACCGCGGCTATGCCGAAGGCCGCTTTCCCAAAGCCCCCATTTCGAACCCGCGCTGCCCAAACAAGGTGCGCTATGAAATGATGCGCCGGCTGGGGCTGTTCGTGACGGAAAGCTCCGAGCATTTCGCGGAATATGTGCCTTGGTTCATCAAGCGCGACCGGCCCGACCTGATCGAAAAGTTCGGTATTCCGCTGGATGAGTATCCCGAGCGCTGCATCGGCAAGGCCGATGAATGGGAAGTGCGGGCCAAGGAATACCGCGAAGCCAATGACATCGTCGTCGAGGCCAGCCATGAGTACGCCTCGGAGATCATGAACTCCGCCTGGACCGGTACGCCATCCGTCATTTACGGCAACGTGAAGAATGACGGGCTGATCACCTCGCTGCCGGAAAACTGTTCGGTAGAGGTTCCCTGCCTGGTCGACCGCAACGGCATTCAGCCGACCAAGATTGGCGATCTTCCGCCGCAGATCACCTCTCTGATCCGCACGAACATCAACGTGCAGGAACTGACGGTGGCGGCGCTTGTGGAAGAGAATCGCGAGCACATCTACCATGCGGCCATGATGGATCCGCACACCGCCGCCGAGCTGGACTTGGATCAGATCTGGGCCCTGGTCGACGATTTGCTGGACGCCCATGGCGACTGGCTGCCGGCTTGGGCACAGGGCCGGAGCCAACGCAAGGTTGCCTAACGTGCCAGCGCGCCCGATTGCCCCATGACGATCGGGCGCGTTGCCATTGTCGGGGGCGGCACGGCCGGATGGCTGGCAGCCCTGATCTTGCAAGACACCGCTCGCCGCGCGGAAAAGCCGCTCGAGCTGACGGTCATCGAATCGAGCAAGATCCCGACCATCGGCGTTGGCGAGGGTACGACATCGGTCTTTCGCGGGTTGCTGCTGCATCTGGGGATCGACGAGTTCGACTTTCTCATATCGACCGACGCGACCATCAAATACGGCATTCGCCACCGCGACTGGCGCGCGCTGGGCCACAGCTACGACGGGCCGATCGACGATCCGCACCAGGTCAGCCAAACACCGCCAGGCACCAGTTCGTCCTGGCTGAACCAATATTGCCTGGCCGCCGGCCGGTCGGTCACCGAGCCTCACCTGTTCACCTATCTGATGCAACGCGGACGGGCGCCCTTCATCACCGAGGGGCGGGATACGCCTTTGCCCATCGGACCTTTTCACCACGCCTTTCACTTCGATCAGGCGGAAGTCGGGAAGTTTCTGAAACGCTGGGCCAAGGGCATTCCGATCATCGATGCTGTCGTCACCAATGCGGAAAGGGATGCCGAGACCGGCGATATCACTCGACTTACGCTTGATGACGGCCAAACGGTGGAAGCGGACTTCGTTATCGACTGCACCGGGTTCCGCCGGGCGCTGATCGGCAAGGCGATGGAGGCAGGTTGGGTCTCCTATTCGGACGATCTGCCGGTCAACCGCGCGATGCCGTTTTGGCTGGACCATCCTGAGGAGGGCGAAATCCCGCCGGTGACCTTGGCCTGGGCCCAGACATCGGGCTGGATGTGGCAAATCCCCACCCAGTCGCGCATGGGCTGCGGCTACGTCTATTCGGACAAATTCCTGACCCCGGACGACGCAAAAGCGGAAATCGAGGGCGTCCTCGGCCATCCGATTGAACCTCGCAACGACATCAAGATCGAGGCCGGCCGCTTGGACAAGGCATGGATCGGTAATTGCGCGGCAGCGGGGCTGGCTCAAAGCTTCTTCGAACCGCTGGAAGCAACTTCTATTCACGGCACCATCGTGCAGATGCTGTTGCTGTCCCAGGCCTTGATTTCTGAACAGCCGGAAAAGGCGCGCGATGCCTATAACGCCGCCGTTGCCCGGCAAGGCGATGATTTCCGGACCTTCATCAACACCCACTATGTCAGTCAACGCACCGACAGCCCGTTCTGGCGGCACGTCGCGGAGGAGTGCATTCATCCCGATGCCAAGGCACGGCTGTCGACCTGGCAAGAACACACCCCCCGGAGAGGCGATTTCGAACCGTTCCCGGGCGGGCTGCCCCATATCGAAGAACAGCTTTACTATCCCGTCCTGGACGGTTTGGGTCTGTTGAACCACGCTGTCGCGCGGCGGGAGCTGGCCGAAATCCCTGCCGTCCGCGCCCACGCCCGCAAGACCTGCGAGGCGTTGACCAAGGAATATCGCCGGGCAGCCGGCAAAGCCCCCTCCCACCGGCAATTCCTCGCCGGGTTACATGAAGGTGGATCGTCATGAGTTTTCGCATCGCCGTCATCGGCGCCGGTTCGGTCAGCTTCACCCAGCGGCTGGTTTCGGATGTTTTGTGCGTGCCCGAATTCGCCGATTGCGAAATCGCCCTGACCGACATTAATCCCCAGAACCTAAAGATGATCGAACAGATCATCAGCGCGATTATCGAAGCGAACGATTTGCCCACCCGCGTGCTGGCGACAACGGATCGGAAGCGCGCCCTGGAAGGTGCGCGCTATGTGATCAGCTGCGTCCGCATCGGCGGGCTCGAAGCCTTCGAAACGGACATCGAGATCCCCCTGAAATACGGCGTCGATCAATGCGTTGGGGACACACTCTGCGTCGGGGGTATCCTGTACGGCCAGCGCAACATCCCGGCCATCTTGGATTTCTGCCGCGATATCAAATCCGAAGCCGAAGAGGGCGCGCTGTTCCTGAACTACGCCAACCCCATGGCCATGAACACCTGGGCGGCCCTGGAAACCGGCGGAGTCAATACGGTTGGCCTGTGCCATGGGGTGCAACATGGCGCGGCGCAGATCGAGGAGGTGCTGGGCGCCGAAGAGGGCGAGCTGGACTACATCTGCGCCGGCATCAATCACCAAACCTGGTTCACGGAGTTGAACCTGCGCGGTCGCGACATTGGCAAGGAAGAGTTGCTGGCCGCCTTCGAAGCGCACCCGGTCTATGCAAAGCAGGAGAAGGTCCGCATCGATGTGTTGCGGCGCTTCGGCTGCTATTCGACCGAGAGCAACGGCCACCTATCCGAATATCTGCCCTGGTACCGTAAGCGGCCGACCGAGATCGCCGACTGGGTCGATATGTCGGACTGGATCCATGGCGAGACAGGCGGTTATTTGCGGTACACGCGCGAACGCCGGAACTGGTTCGAAACGGACTTCCCCCAATTCCTGGAAGCGGCCAAGCAGCCGTTGGCCGACTATGAACGGTCCAGCGAACATGCCAGCCATATCCTGGAAGCGCTGGAAACCGGTCGCGTCTATCGCGGACACTTCAATCGCCGAAACGGCGGGGCCATCGCCAATCTGCCCGAGGATGCGATCATCGAAGCGCCCGGCTTCGTCGATCGGTTTGGGATCAACATGGTCGAAGGGCTCGAGCTGCCCATGGCATGCGCGGCAACCTGCGTCAGTTCGATCAATGTTCAGCGCATGGCCGTGAAGGCTGCGGTCGAGGGCGATCTGGACCTGTTGCGCCTGGCCGTTCTGCACGACCCGCTGACGGGGGCGATCTGCACGCCGGAAGAAATCTGGACGATGGTCGATGAGATGCTGGTGGTCCAGGCGCAGTGGCTGCCCCAGTTTGCCGACCACATTCCGGCTGCGAAGGACCGGCTGGCCAAATCGACGGTCAAGACGGCCCCTTGGGAAGGGGCCGCCCGCCGCGCCACCCGGTCGCTTCAGGAAGTCAGAGAGGCAGCGGATCTGAACAAGACGGGATAACCCGGACCTTGTTCGTTTCCATCTGTTAGAGCGCTTTCCAAAAGACGACCTTGTCGTCACCGGCTGCCCAGAAATCTCGAATGCGCGCCTCCTCGACGTAGCCGCATCTTCGATAAAATTCCCGTGCATCCGCAAACTGGTCTGCGCCCGACGTGTCGACAATGAGGACGCGATGCCCTTGAGAGCGCAGATCGTTCTCTAGCTGCCGAACGATTGACTTACCCGCTCCCTGACCTTGCCGATCGGGCAGGACGCCAAGGGCGAGCATGTTCCATGTGCCTTCGGTCATCTCTTCTGGCGCTGCATAGCAGAAGCCGATTAGCTCGCCCTGATCTTCACAGGTTAGCCATCGATCCTGGCTGTCTTGTCGCGAAAAGAAGCTTCCGATCATGTCGGGAAGCATGTCTGGCGGGAACAACTCTGTTACCCGGACAACACGTTGTAACGGCCGCAAATCTTCCGGCGTCGTCGGTCTGATTTTCATTGATGTCGGTCTTTCACGATGCAGAGGCTCGCGCCAGTTTCGGCTGCAAGCTCTGGAGAGTGGCCAGCAGTCGAACTGAGCGTCTTTCGCTCAGAAACTGGCCACAAGAAATCATCGGCCAACTCGCGATCCGCGAGAGCCAAGTCTCAGTCGGCAGTCCCCTCGGTGGGGCTACCGGGCACCTGCAATCGTGAACATAAAATCTCCATCGATCGGCCAAGCTGCCGATCTCCGGGAAGAGTACGCTGTTTTCCGGCTGCGTTGCAATGAACCGTCACAACTGGCTCAGAGGAGATCAACACGGCAAACAAAAAGAGATTCCGCTTCAGCCGCCGACCATCAGTTTGACCACCTCATCATCGTCCGTTTCAGCCGCATTGCGCATGCCGGCCACCCGGCCCCGCCGCAGGACCAGGATGCGGTCGGCGACGGCGAAGATGTCGACCAGATTGTGCGAGATGAAGATGACGGCGACGTTCTGTTCCTTCAGCCGCTTGATCAGGGAGATGACCTTGCGCTGTTCGGGCACGCCCAGGGCTGCCGTCGGTTCGTCCATGATCAGGACCGTGGCGTTCCAGAAGATCGCCCGGCCAATGGCCACGGCCTGGCGCTGACCGCCTGACAGGGATTGGACCGGTTTCGCTAGGGCTTCTTCGCTGATCTCGATATCGAGCAGATCGAGCACGCCCCGGCTTTCCTGGCGCATCTTCTTGCGGTCGATGGCCGGCAGGAGGCCGAACAGCTTCCGCCCTGGCTCTCGGCCGAGGAAGACATTGCTGCCGACATCCAGATTATCGGCCAAGGCGAGGTCCTGATAGATCGTCTCGATGCCGGCGTTGCGCGCCTCGCGCGGGTCGGAAAAGGCGACCTGCTGGCCTTTGTAGCGAATCTCGCCTGTATCGGCGGCGTGGACGCCGGCGACCGTCTTGATCAGGGTCGATTTGCCGGCCCCATTGTCGCCGGCAAGCGCGAGAACCTCGCCCGGATACAGCTCGAACGACACATCCTCCAGCGCATGCACCCCGCCAAACCGTTTGGAGAGATTCTTACCCTCCAGGATCGGCGTTTGATCAGCGGCCGCCATTGCCGCCTCCCAAATTCATCTTGTCACGGGACATGTAGATCAACACCGACACAATGATGATCGCGCCCTCCACGCCGAATTGATAAAACGGGTCAACTCGTAAAAAGGACAGGCCCGAGGGGATCGTGGCGATGATGAGCGTGCCGACGAACGCGCCGACGATGGTTCCCTTGCCGCCAAACAGACTGGCCCCGCCGACAACCACCGCCGCAATTGCGCTGAGCAGTAGGGGTTCGCCCGAATCCGCCCGGCCTGAACCGAAGCGCGTGGCGTGCAAGACCCCAGCGAGCCCTGCCAGCACCGAGGCGATGACATAGAGCGACCAGACATGTCGGCGCACGTTGACCCCAGCACGGGAGGCTGCCTCCATGCTGCCGCCGATGGCATAGGTGTATTGGCCGTACCGGGTCTGCGAAAGCAGGTAGTGCACACCGATCACGACAACGGCCGTTATCACGACGATGACGGGGACGACGCCAAGCACTTCGTAATAGCCGACGGCACTGACCACCGTGCGGTCCCGGATCGGCTCGTCAACGCCGCCGGCGAACAGAAACGCCGCGCTTCGGTTGATCCCAAAGAATCCCAACGTTGCAATGAAGGCAGGGACCCCGAGCCGGGCGACAAGAAACCCGTTGATGAAGCCCGGGATGACCGAAACCACCAGGGCCATGCTGGCGCCGACCAGGAAAGAGACGATCGGCCCAGCCCAGGGCGAGGCCCAGTTCATACCGAAGGCGGTCACTACGGCGGCGAGACCCATGGTGAAGGCCAGGGACAAATCGATGCCGCCGCTGATGATGACCAACGTCTGACCGGCGGCCAGCAGCAGCGCAAAGGCCGCCGCGACCGCGATGCTCTTCAAAACAAACGGGTTGGTGATGAAGGATTGTCCAAAGCCGATCCGACCCCACAGCTCGAACACCGTCAGCAGCAGAACCAAGAACAGCCACGGCCAGGCATTGCCAACGAATCGCAACAACATCTTGGTCGCTGCAGAGCCTTCGCCGGTGCGGGCGACTGCGTCGCTCATCTACGGCGCCCCTTCAAAAACACGCTAAATCAAGAATGCAGAGCGCACGGCAGGCTTAGCCCACCGTGCGCCATCGTTACGCCAGGTAACTGACGGTTCGACAATCAGTCGGAGTAAACGAACGCCGCCACGTCCGGATCGTCGATATTGTCCGCATCCATGATCGTGAAGCCGGTGCCGATATAGGTCGGGACAGACTGACCGGACAGTTCCGCAACCGCCGCTGCGATACCGAACCAGCCGATTTCAGCCGGATGCTGGGCGATGGCGATATCGACCAAGCCGGTCTTCAAATCTTCGACGATGCGTTGCGGCGCATCGAACGCGGCAATGCGGATTTCACCGGTCTTGCCGGCCCCACGGACGCCGTCAGCGGTGCCGATTGCCGAAAACAGGTTCGCGCCGAAGACACCGGCCAGGTCCGGCTCGCGCGCTAGAACGGCCTGAAGCTGCTGGGCGGCTTTGGCCGAGTCATCGTCGTTGAACTGGGTTTCCAACACCTCGGCATCGGCGCAACTGTCCGCCATTTCAGCCTTAAAGCCTTCCTCGCGCTGATCGGTGGTCGAAATCCCAGGATTGACGTTGGAGACATAGACCTTGCCCGATCCGCCGATGGAATTGCACAGGGCGCGGGCCGCCATGCGACCGCCAAGCACGTTGTCGGAGGAAACGAGGGCCGCCGGGAAGTCGCCCGACCCCGCACCGTCCTGATAGGATCCATCGTCAATAAAGGTATCGACGGTGATCACCAGGATGCCCGCCTCGGACGCCTGGCGCAGCGGCTCGATAAGCTGGGTCTTATCCGTAGGCGCGATTAGGATCGCATCCGGACTTTGCGCGATGACCGCCTCAAGCACCGGAATCTGCTCGGTTGGGTTGAAGTTCGGGGCGCCTTGGAAACTGAAATTCACGCCCAAAGCCTCGGAGGCTGCCTCGGCCCCTTTGCGCATGGTGATGTAGAAAGCATCGGTGGTCAGACCGGGGATCAGCGTGATGCTCGGCCCGTCCTGCGCGAGTGCCGGCGTTGCCGTGGCTCCGGCCCACATGGCAGCGGCGATAACGGCGGATAGTGCGGTTCTCATGACGGCTTCCTCCCATTGCTTTGGTTTGGTTTTTGGCGCGGCACTTTGTTGACTAAGTGCCTAGGCAATCCGCCAACGATAGCACCGTAAAACGTTTTTTCAAAGCTGGTTATCCTGGATGACGGTGATAGGTTTTGGGGTGAAATTCACCCTCCCCCATCCCGCCGATTTGGATCACCAGATCCTGCCGCGCGGAAAAAATTCTTATGTTAGGACAATGAGATGGCACGATTGACGCTGGGCGACAAAGCCCTTGTTGTGGCGATGGACCATGCCCGGACCTTGGGTGTCGTCGATGGTCTTGAAGATCCCGGAGCCACCCTCGACCGGGTTCTGGATGCCGGCGCGGATGCCGTCATGACCTCCTATGGCGTGGTCAAAAAATACCACTCTAAGCTGATCGGTCGCGTACCCACCTTCCTGCGTTTGGATGGCGGTCCCAGCAGCTATCGCGAGGATTGGTTGGAGTATACCGAGTGGAGTTTGCTGCACACCGTGGACGATGCCAGACGGCTAGGGGTCGATGGTGTCTGCGTTATGGGGTTCATGGGCGGCGAAGTTGAAATGCGCACGTATGAAATTCTCAGCCGCGTGGTCAGCGAGTGCGCGCAGGACGGTCTGCCGGTGATGGTCGAAGCGCTGCCCTGCCCGGCCGAACGAATCCCGGATCCGAAAGCCGCCAAGCCTATGGCCGATGCTTCACGCATCGCCTTCGAAACCGGTGGCGACATCATCAAGACCTACTACACCGGCAGCGCCGAAAGCTTTCGCCAGGTGACCTCCACGTGCCCTGCCCCGGTTCTGATTGCCGGCGGCGTGCGTATGGACACCACCGAGGCAGCCCTGGAAGTGGTGCACGGGGCCATGCAAGGCGGCGGTGCCGGCGTCGTCTTCGGACGGAACATCTGGCAGGACCCGGAACCGGCCAAGGTCGTTCGTGCCATGCGCGCCATCATCCACGATGGCGCGACGGTCTCAGACGCGCTGGCGGCTTAGCCCCGGCTCAATGGCCGATCCTGGCCTTGCGCCGGGCCTTCATCCGTTCGGTCGCTTCCGGTGTTCCGTCATGGAAAGTGCCGAACCATTTGTCGAATGGGATCGTGCCGTCGCCGCCGTAATTGCACTCGAAGAAGCGGTGGTGGAGGTTGTGGAAATAGTCCCCGGGCTGAAGCACCGTCTTGCCGTTCACGACGATCCGCTCGAAACCGCTGTGCCCTTGGGCCGGGGCAAAGGCAAGATGCTGCAAATGGAAGATGACATGGATCGGGTGCGAGGGGATCACCCAATGCAGCAGTACCGCCGAGAAATAGATCAGATGTTCCAGGGGGTGCATGGACAAACCTGACCAAGGCCCCGGATTGGCGTTCTTGTGGTGGAGATAGTGGATCCGCTTGTACAGGGGCGGCCAATGAATGGCCCGATGAGTCAGGTAGAAATGCAGCTCCCGGAACAGCAGGATCACCAGGATCATCAAGGCCGCATAGATCGGGTGCTGTTCGATATCGAGGTAGGGTATATAGCCGTTGGCCATCATCCATAGGCTGACGACTTCATAACCCGTCCAGATCGGCACGGCGGAGCCAAGCGTCCAGGCGATGTTGTCCTTGGTCTGATCGCTGAACAGGAACGTCTTGTTGCCCTTCATCGGCCATCGGGCGTTGTATTTGAACTGGGTGCCCTGGGACCGGAAGACATACAGGCTCAGGTGCCAGGCGCTGTAGATCAGGACGACCAGAACGAAATTCCGGGCAAAGATGAAGCCGATCCAACCGGGCCGCAGGGTCTGCATATCGGCCAGGTCGGGCGTCAGATAGCGCCAGGTCAGCAGGGAAACCGCCAAGTAAATCAGCGTCCAGGGGAACAAATAACCCGGATAGCCGAACAGCCATTTTACGAAGCCCAACGGCTTTGGCGGCCACACGAACAGCGGCGGTGGCGACAGGTTCTTGAAGGGACGCCAATGCCCCCGACCGTCTCGCGATCCAACATCCGCTTCCGCCATTGCACCCTCCACTTGCCTGTTCTCAACCCTTTCCGGGCACTCGGTCTCGTGCTTACGGCGCGGTCCGACTATCCTGGCAAGCCGAGCCGGCAAAGCCAAGATAACGAACGATCACCGAGTCAACGGGTAATCCATGCGCATACAAAACAGCCACGCCATCATCGATGTTCAACCCTTGGCCGCGGCAATCTCCAACGCCGTCTTTCGACTGCCCGACGGCAAGGAGGTCTCGCCCCTCTACCGTGCGCCTTGGCGGGACAGTACCGATCTGCGGATGGACGAGATCCCGGCGCTGCTGCGCCAACTTGGCGCCGAGTGGCCGTGCGTTCCCTTTGGCATGCCGGGCGTGCGCGACGATTTGCCGCAAGATTGGCAGTTGGCCGATGCGGGCGAGGATTGGAACGAACATCCCCATGGCTATGCTTCCAATCATGATTGGCAGCTTAGCCAGGTTTCTGAGTCCGCCTTGCGGGCGGAGATCGATTACCCAGCCGATCACCCCATTGAGCGGTTGGCTCGAAACCTGTGGCTGGACCCGAGCCAGACCACGGTTCACATCGCCCTGACGGTTCATGCCCGCACCCCTACTCGGCTGCCAGTCGGTCTGCATCCGGTCATCGATCTGGCGGGTTTCCAGCCGGAAACCTGCAACCTGGCGATCCCCCCAACAACACGGGCCTGGACCTTTCCGACGGATGTTGAGCCCGGCCGCAGCCGGTTTCTGCCAGACCAGCGTAACGTGGATCCGACTGCACTAGCGACCGCTGACGGCCCGGCGGATGTCGGCGTCGTTCCCTTCCCAACGGCGACGGAAGATCTGGTATTGCTGACCGGGTTGGATGGCAGCATCGGCTTTGTCGCCCCGGCGAGCGCGTATCGGGTCGATATCGATTGGGACCGATCTGTCTTGCCCAACTGTCTCTTGTGGCTGTCAAACGGAGGTCGGGAAGGGTTTCCCTGGAACGGCGCGAACCGGGCAATCGGCATCGAACCGGTCGCCGCCCCCTTCGATCTGGGCGTCGGACACAGCCTGACCGAGACGACACCATTCGCCTCACACGGCATTTCGACGGCCATTCCCGTTTCCCCCGACAAGCCGCTCTCGATCGACTATCGCATCGATGTAGCGGGCCTCTAACACCCGGTCCGCCAACCTAGGTCAGGGCGCAGCGCGTCCTGCCGTTGGTTCGGCGTATTGACACAACTAAAATGGTAGTTATAGTAGTTGTCAATGGGAGGATCGCAATGAACGTAGCGCTGGTAACCGGCGCGGCCATGGGAATTGGCGAGGCTGTGGCCCGCGAATTGGCCTCAAACGGCACGTCGTTGGTGCTTTTCGACATCGATGGAGAGGCGCTGGAGGCCCTGGCCAAGGAGCTTGGCGAAGGCGGTACGACGGTTCGGACCATCGTCGGATCCGTGGCCGATCCCGAGACGTGCAAGGCCGCCGTCGCGACGGCGATTGAGGCTTTCGGCCAGCTCGATTGGGTCTCACACAATGCTGGCATTCAGCGCTATGGCAGCGCCACCTCCACCACGGTCGAAGGCTGGCACGAGGTGGTCGAGGTCAATCTCAGCAGCGGGTTCTACCTGGCAAACGCCGCCCTGCCCGAGCTGATCAAGACCAAGGGCGCCATCGTCATGATGGCCTCCGTCCAGGGCTTTGCCACCCAGGCGAATGTCGCGGCCTACACCGTTTCAAAGCACGGCTTGATCGGGCTGACCAAGTCCGTCGCCGTGGACTTTGCCCAGCATGGCGTGCGCGCCAATGCCGTGGCGCCCGGCTCGGTCAACACGCCGATGCTGCGCAACGCCGTGGCTTTGGCCGACGATGAAGAAGCCGTCTGGAGAGCCATTCGCGGCATCCATCCGATTGGTCGCCCGGCCGAACCGTCGGAAGTTGCCAGCGTCGTCTGCTTCCTGCTGTCCGACAAAGCATCTTTCATGACCGGCGAGGTCGTGCGGGTCGACGGCGGTCTGCTGTCCCTGCTGGGCGGCTCGCCCAAGGAAGACGACGCATGACCATCGCCGACATCAAGGCAACGACGGTCGCCGTCCCCCTCGAAGCCCCCCTACGGCACGGCAACGGTGCCCATTGGGGCAAGTTCGTACGCACCATCGTCGAGATCATCGATGATGACGGCGTGTCCGGCTTCGGTGAGATGGGCGGCGGCGGAGAATCCGCCGAAGCCGCCATCTTGGCGATGGCACCCTATCTGGTCGGTCACGACCCGTTGCAGCTGGAACAGCTGCGCTGGAAGATCATGAACCCGACGGCCAGCCTGTATAACAACCGGCTGCAAATCCACGCCGCCATCGAAATGGCCTGCCTGGATCTGGCCGGCAAGAAGCTGGGCATTCGAGCCTGCGATCTGTTGGGCGGCGCCCTGCGAGAACGGGTGCCCTTCGCGTCTTACATTTTCTACCGCTATCTGGACGAGGCGGGCGAGCGCGGCGGGGAGACCTATGCCCAGGACATCGTCGATCACGCCAAGGATCTGAAGGCCAAGCACGGCTTCACGACCCACAAGCTGAAGGGCGGCCATTTCGCCCCCGATCATGACATCGAGGTGATGCACGCCCTGGCCGAGGCGTTCCCCGATGATCGCCTGCGGCTGGACCCTAACGGCACCTGGTCGGTTGAGGAGTCGGTTCGGGTCGCCAATGCCATCGAGGGCCTGCGCAACGATTACTTCGAAGACCCTACCTGGGGGCTGGAAGGCATGCGCCGCGTGCGGGAAATGACCTCGATCCCGACCGCGACCAACCAGGTTGTCGTCAATTTCGAACAGCTTGCCCAATGCATCCGGCACACGCTGGTCGACGTCATCCTGCTGGACACGACGTTCTGGGGCGGGCTGCGCCAAGCCTACAAGGCCGGCCAGGTGATGGAGACTTTCCAGTTCTCGGCGGCGGTGCATTCCTCCGGTGAGTTGGGCGTTCAGCTTGCCTCCATGTTGCATCTGGGTGCCGCACTGCCGAACCTGAACTTCGCAGCCGATGCCCACTACCACCATTTGACCGACGATATTCTTGTTGGCGGGTTGCTGCCCTACGAAGACGGCGCGATTGCCGTTCCCACAGGTCCTGGCCTGGGCGTCGAGGTCGATCGCGACAAACTGGCCCAGTACGCCGAGCTGTTCCGGCGCGAAGGCGGCTATGCCTATGACCGCGATCCCGGCCGGCCTGGCTGGTTCTCAGTCATCCCGGAACAGAACTACGCCGACCCTGCCGTCAAACAGGCGCCGTCCGTGTGGGGGGATCGCTAGATGGCCAGGGTCCTGCTTAGCGATGTGGTCAAGGCCTATGGCAGCACGCCGGCGGTTAAGGGCATCAACCTCGAGATTGAAGACAAATCCTTCGTCGCGCTTATCGGCCCATCGGGCTGCGGCAAGTCGACGACCTTGCGGATGATCGCCGGGTTGGAGAGCATCTCCTACGGCGAAATCAAGATCGGCGACACGGTGGTCAACGACCTGCCCTCGCGCAAGCGGGGCGTCTCGATGGTCTTCCAATCCTACGCCCTCTACCCGCACATGACCGTGCGCAACAATTTGAGCTTTGGGTTGCGGATTTCCGGCATCCCTCGCGACGAGGTCGAACGGCGCGTGACCTTTGCCAGCGAGGTGCTGGAACTGGGCCCCTACATGGACCGCAAGCCGGCGAACCTTTCGGGCGGGCAGCGCCAGCGCGTTGCCATGGGCCGGGCTATCGTGCGCGAGCCGAAGGTCTTCCTGTTCGACGAGCCGCTATCGAACCTGGATGCCAAGCTGCGCAACCAGATGCGCATCGAGATCAAGGAACTGCATCAGCGCCTGCAAAACACCATCGTCTATGTCACACACGACCAGGTCGAGGCGATGACCATGGCCGATGTCATCGTGATCATGCGCGATGGCCGGATCGAGCAGGTCGGCGCGCCGCTGGATGTGTTCTCCCGCCCCGCCAACAAGTTTGTAGCCGGTTTCATCGGCGCGCCGCAGATGAATTTCTTCAATGCGACCGTCGTGTCGGATGGGCTGCTGATCGATGGCCTTAAGGCGCCAATCGCCGTCAGTCGAGACAAGTTCGACATTCCCGGTGAAGGTGATCGCGTTACCCTGGGCTTGCGCCCCGAAGACATCGTGCCGGACGGCCACGGCGTCGTGCCGTCCAACTATATCGCCTTCGAAGCGCCGGTTCACCTGACCGAGTCGTTGGGCAACGAAACCATCCTGTTCAGCAATATCGGCCGGGAAAAGTTCACATCCCGTATGCAGCAGCCGCGCCCCGTCGGCATCGACGAGCCGGTCGGCTTTAAAGCCGATATCGAGAAAGTCCACATCTTTAACCGCGAAACCGAAGCCAGCCTGCGCTTAACTGCCTAGGTCGTAAAAGAAGAGGAGGAAGGAAATTGAGAAACTGGTTTAAGGCCGGCGTTGCCGCCGCCGCAATGATAGTCGCGCTCGGCACGGCGTCCGCGTCCGCCGAGGTGTCCATGGCCCATGACAAGGATTTCTGGAAGGACGGCATCGACAAGATGGCCGAAGCCGGTGGCTTCAACCACACCGGTTACGTCACCGATCAGTACAAGGCCTTCCTGCAAAGCTCCATGTCGGCCGGCAACCCGCCGGACATCTTCACCTGGTGGACCGGTAACGCCCTTGCGGACATCGTTTCTTCCGGCCAGGCGGCCAACGTCGACGAGATTTGGGATGCGAAGATCGACGCCGGGGAGCTGTCGCCTGGCATCCGCGATCTATTCTCCGTCGATGGCACGGCCTACGCCTTGCCCATGCTGCTGGCGCGTTGGATCGTCTTCTATAACAAGGAGATGTTCGACGCGAACGGCCTGTCCGAACCCACCAGCTGGGCCGAGTTGGAGCAAGCCGCAGCGACCCTGAAGGAAGCCGGCATCACGCCCTTCCAGGCCACAGTCCAGGATGGCTGGCGTGGCTTCATCTGGTTTTCGGAAATCATGATCCGTACAAACCCAGATGCCTATATCGGCCTGCATGACGGTTCCGTCCCCTACGACGGGCCGGAAGTTCAAGCCGTGTTCGACATCTGGGTCGATTGGTACGAAAAGGGCTACTTCACCGACCCACGCTCGAATGAGGAAGCCGAAGATTTCGCGCGCGGCGACGCGGCGATGTATCTGATGGGCGAATGGGCAACCGGCACGCTTATCCAGAACGGCATGAGTATTGGCGAAAGCCTTGGCGTTTTCATCATGCCGAACGCCAATGACGACCTGGAACCGCAGGTCATCGTCGAAGGCTCGCCGATCCTGATCTCCAACGACGCCTTTGCCGATGCCGAAAAACGCGCAGCGTTCGAATACTGGGTTTCGGTCGAAGGCTCCAACCTGTGGGCCGAAGTGCAGAGCCTGTACAACGGCAACCTGCAGGCCGCCGCGCCGAACGGCATCATCCAGGAAGTCACCCAGGACATGAGCGAGGGCGGCCATGTGGCCCGCAATCGCTGGTGGGAGGCTGTCCCGTCCGACCTGCAGGGCGACCTGGTGGCCGAGCTGTCCGCCTTCATGCTCGAGCCGACGGCTGAGAAGGCTCAAGAGGTGATGGCCAATATGCAGGCGTTCAACGCCTCGTACTGGGCCGATCAATAGGGCGATGCGGTACGGCCGGGGAGCCCTGCGCCTCCCGGCCGACCGATCCGGCAACCGGACATGCAAGGAACGGCACATATCAGGCTGAACATGCCGGAGGAGGAGCTGGCGCGGCTCGATTTTGCCCGCGCGAACGCCTCCGAAAAGCGCCGTGCCCGCAAGAACGCCGCCGTGGCGTTGGCCTTCATGTCACCCGCCATCCTGCTGGTCAGCGGAATGCTGCTCTATCCGGTGGCCTTCAACGTCTATATCTCGTTCACCAAATGGCGGAAATTCCAGGGTTTCGGCGAATTCGACGGTGTCAGCCAATACACCAAGCTGTTCGCCAACCCGAATTTCGAAACGGCCCTGTCGAACACCATCATCTGGGTATTGGTCTCCCTGGTCCTGCCCGTGATCATCGGGCTAGGCATCGCCATGATGGTGCGCGGCCAGCGCTTTGAGGAAAGCGCCAAAAGCATCTTCTTCCTGCCCCGCGTGCTGGCCCCGACGGCCATCGGGGTGATGTGGTATTTCGTCTATGCGCCGGATGGCATGCTGAATGCCCTGCTGGGCGCCTTTTCCAGCGACCCGGTCGAGATCGGCTGGCTGTATGACGATGCCACGGTCACCGGTTCGGTCATTGTTGCCTATCTGTGGCAGACGGTCGGCCTCGCCATGGTGCTGCTGTTGCTGGGTCTGGCCGCCGTGCCGCGCGATCCCATCGAGGCCGCGTCCGTCGATGGGGCCTCGGGCGCTCAGATTTTCTGGCACATCACGATGCCACTGCTGCTGCCGACCTTGCTGGTCGTGGTGATCCTCTCCGTCCTCGCCGGTTTCACCGTCTTCGACCACATCTGGGTCATGGCCAAGGACTATCCGGCCAAGCGGACGCTCTCTCTAACCGTCTACATGTATGTCGAGGCGTTCGAAAAAAGTTCCTGGGCCTATGCCTCGGCCATCGCGGTCGTGTTGGGCGTGGTCGTGCTGTGTGTGACCTGGGCGCAGGTCATCCTGCAGGAACGCATCGAGAAAATGATCAAGTAGGCGGCAGGCATGGCTCTCGATCTCGCAACCCTCGATTATGCCGCCATCGCCCAGCGCGAACGCAAGCGGCATCGGGCCAACACCGGCCTCTTCACGCTGATGATCGCCCTGTGCGTGGCTTGGCTGGCGCCGTTCTATTACCTGATCATCTCGGTCATGAAGTCGCCGGAGGAGTACGCCTCCAAACATCCGCTTTCCCTGCCGGACGGGTTCCTTCCGATCTTCGCCAACATCGCCGAGGCCTGGACGACCGCCAAGATGGGCCTCGGCATGGCCAACTCGCTGATTTACGGCACCGTCGGCGCGGCCATCGCCGTTTTCATCGCCACCATGGCGGCCCACGGCCTGTCGCGCTTTGAGTTCAAGGGGCGGACCTTCTGGTTCATGCTGATCTTCGCCGGAACGATCTTCCCGTTTCAGATGTATCTGATCCCGCTGTTCTTTTCCTATCTGAGGTTCGGTCTGCTCGACACCAAGGCGGGCATGATCCTGTTCTACACCTCGATCTGCATCCCCTTTCCCGTGCTGGTGATGAAAAGCTATCTGGCGCAGATGTCGACCGAGATGGACGAAGCGGCCCGCATGGACGGTTGTTCGGAGCTCCGGCTGTTCCTGTCCATCGTACTGCCGAACTGCAAGGGGCCTTTCATCGCCCTGTTCCTGCTGCAGTTCACCTGGATCTGGAACGACCTGATCTTCTCGACGGTCCTGACCCAGAGCCCAGAAGCCCGCTCGGTGATGAGCGCGCTGCAGGTCTTCCAGGGCGCCTATGCCAAATCCTCGCAAACCGTCGTGATGGCCGCTTCTCTGCTGGCCTCCATTCCGACGGTCGTCCTATTCTTCGTCCTGCGCCGGCATTTCATGCAGGGCCTACAAATTTCATCGAATCAGTGAGAGTGGCGGTGCCTGCCCCTAAGAAATCCGCGACCGAGCTGTTTCACAAGCTCGACCCGTTCGTTCTGACCGCCGGCCAGCCTGCCTCGAAACAGGTCTATGTCTATCTCCGGCAGGAGATCATTCGCGGCCGCATCCTGCCCGACACGCCCTTGTCGGAGGCGAACCTGTGCACCTATTTCGGCGTCAGCCGGCAGCCGGTGCGCGAGGCCCTGTTGCGGCTATCCATCGAGGGGTTGATCCACACCTATCCCCAACGCGGATCCGTAGTCACGCGCATATCCGTGCCCCAGGTGCGGCGGTCGCAAATGGTGCGCGAGGCGGTGGAGGTCGAGACGGTTACCCGTGCCATCGGCAACTACAGCGACCGGTTCATCGCGCGCCTGGATGCCGAACTGAAACTGCAGAGCACCTTTGTCGATTGCTGGGATGTCGCCCGGTTTTACGATTCCGATCAGAATTTCCATCGCCTGATCTGTGATCAAAGCGGGGTCACCGGGATCTGGGACGATCTCGAAGGCTTGCGCTCGCAACTCGATCGCGCCCGCCATGTCGAACTGCAAAACCGCGATTCCCTGCAGGCGCTGATCGACCAGCACCAGGTGATTTTCCAGGCGATCGCGGACAAGGATGTGCAAGCGGCAACGACGGCCATGCGCGCCCACCTAAGGCGGGTCACCGATATGCTGCAAAGCTCCGTCGAGCTGGTGCCGCACTTCTTCTCAACCGACGACATTGGCGCCAACGGCGCCTGACGCCCGTCCTTTTGCGGGCATGCAACAGGGCACCGGAATATGACGGGCATCAAGAAGCTCTACCTGCTGAGCCACACCCACACCGACTTGGGTTTCACCGACCATCTGGCAGCCGTGCGCCTGCACCACCGGGATATTCTGGAGCGGGCATTGGAGGTTTGCGAGGAAAGCATTGACGAACCCCAGGGCACCCAGCACCGCTGGACCTGTGAGCTGACCTCAACCACTTTGGACTACCTCCGGCACACCAGCCCGGCGAACATCGATCGGTTTCTAGCCTTGTACAAAACGGGTCGAATTGCCGTCGCAGGAATGCGCTATCACTGGACCCCGCTGGTCACCAAGCCGCTGGCCATCCATACGCTGAAAGACATCGATGCCCTGCGGGACGAATTCGGAATCACCGTCCGCTCGGCTATGCAGTGCGACGTCAACGGGCTTGCCTGGTTCTGGAATGGACTGCTGCAATCCAAGGGCATCGATTTCTTGTCGATGCACCAGAACCCCCATCGCGGCTATTGGGGCGAACACCTGCCCTCGGCCTGGCATTGGGAAGACCGGGCCGGCGGATCGATCCTCGTGCATCAGGGGGAACATTACGGCTTGGGCGGCGGCTATCTGCGCCTCGGCCGGCCGGGGCAGCAGGATAAGAAAACCCTGTTCGACATCCTCGACCGCCATGCCCTCTCGGACCGCTGGCCGTACGACTTTTCGGTCATCAACGTGACCAACACGGCCAACGGCGACAATGTCTTTCCGGAAAGCTATCTCTCGGCGGCGGTGCAGGATTGGAACAGCCGCGAGGCCGTGCAGATGGAGATCGCCACGATCGATCAGATCGGCGACCTGCTGCGCGCCGTGCCCGACCTGCCGGTCAGGCGGGGCGAGTGGATGGATTCCTGGGGCGATGGCGTGGCCTCGACCCCGTTGGAGACCGCCGCCGCCCGCACAGCAGAGCGGCTGATCCCGGTCATCGAGGCACTGGGCGAAGACGAGCAGCCGGTACTGGAACAGATGCTCGACAGTCTCGCCCTTTATGACGAGCACACCTGGGGCGCACACAGCGCGACCACGGCGCCGGAAAACATCTTCGCCGCCTCGCAGCAGATCCAAAAATCGCAGCACGCCTTTGAAGCCTTGGCCCTGGCCATGCGGCTGGTGGCCCGTCGTTCGCGCGTCTTCTTTGCCAACCGAGCCAATGGTCCATTGGAGGGGGACTGCCGCTTCGACGAGCGGTCGCACCCCGACAAAGGTCCGGATGTCCAGGCATATATCGTCGCCAATCTTTCCGATCACCCGATGGAAGTGGACTGGCCGGTGCCGCTCGACCGGGGTGCCGGGCCACAAACCAGCATCCCGCAAAGCTTTGCCTTCGATGCCTTCTTTCCGGGGATTGGCGAGGACGGTTGGACCGATGCGATGCTTGATGACAAACCCTCAGGCAGCAAAAGGCTCAAAGCCCATCTTGCCCCACAAACGGCTCAGATTCTGGTTCCAACGGCAGCTGCAACGACGGATTGCAGCGCGGGCGATACATGGATCGAAAACGTTCAATGCCGCGTGGAATTGTGCCCGCATTCTGGCGGCATCAAGCGCTGGTTCGACAAGACCACTGGCAGCGAACTCGTCGATCCGGCACGCCCGATCTTTGGGCCAGAAATGCAATTTTTGCGGGCCGAGTTCGTTCGTCGAGAGATCTTTGAAGCACCCTATTGGGAACGCCAGGAAAAGGAGATGGGCTGGAACAAGGCCGACCTGTTTCGGGATGGTGGCAAACAGGTACGGCTCGAACCAGGCACCGTCGATCCCGAGGGGGCAACGATCCATGCGATCAGCACCTTTGAGAGCGGCTACTCAGTCGATACCCGGTTTCGACTTGCGCCCGACAGCGCCGATCTTCGGATTCAAGGCGAACAACGGGCTATCGGATCGGGCGAGGTATTTTCGATCAACTGGCCCGTCGGTTTCGCGCCGCCGCATCGTCGGCTTTGGATCGACACCGGTGATGGGTTGGTCGACGCACTCGCCGATCAATTGCCCACGTCCTCGACACGCTGGCAACTAGCACAAACGGGCATCGCCTTCAAAGGCGACGACGGAACGGCCATTTCCGTCGCCGCGCTGGACACGCCGTTGTTCCAACCGGCAGGCCCGTGGACATCGGAACCGTTCGTGCCGCCGACGCGGAGCGACTTCGGTGTGTTCTGGGGGATTCACACCCATTGGGACACCAACTTCCCCGACCGCGTTCGGCACCTCGCGCCGGCCCGGTTCGTCCTGCGTCATTGTCCATCCGGCCCTGACGAGGCAGAAATCGCCCTGGCCCAGGCTTGCGCGGTTCCGATTATCGTGCGGGCACCTGAGGCATCGCCAAGCCACCCGTTCCCGCTTGGCTAACCGAACCGATGGGGCGGCTTGCCACATACGCCGACATCCACCGCAAACAGACCGCCCTCCCACGGCGCGGCGGCAAGGTGTTCATCAGTCTGCGTAAACCGGGCCGAGGTAACGTACAGCGTTGCGAAGTCAGGCCCGCCGAAGGTGCAACTGGTCGGCCAGGAACAGGGCAGTTCAACCACCCGGTCAATCCCGCCATCGCCATCCACACAGATCAAACAATTCCCGCCCACCACGCGGCAGTTCCAGAGGTATCCTTCGGCATCTATGCAAGAACCGTCCGGCAAGCCTCGGTCAAAACCTTCTAGTAGGTTCGACCGTTCCCCCAACCAACCCGTCTGAGCATTCCAGGGATAGGCATAGAGCGTGTTTTCCAACGTATCAGCGGTAAGCAGTCGGCCATCTTCGGTCCAGGCGAGAGTATTCGTAATGCCGAACAGATCATCGGACAACGGCTTGACCTCCGCATCCGGCGTCACCCGGTACAATCGCCCAGTCGAGGCAGTCATGTCCTTTGGCGAGCCGTCCGGGTTGACGTTGTTCTGCATGGTGCCAACCCAGAGACACCCATCGGGGCCGATCACCCCTTCATTCAGCCGGTTGTCGGGCAGGTCCGGCTCGATATCGACAAAATGCTGAAACTCGCCTTGCCCATCCCACAGGACGATGGATTTTTCCAAGCCGACGATGAACCCGCCATCCCTGCGCAGCCCAATCGAGGTGGCCAGGCTGGGGGTCTGCCAGCTCCGATGTTCCTTGCTTTGCAAGTGCAGGCTGTTGATCTGTTTGGCGATGATATCGACCCAAAACAGCGTGTCACGCCGCTCGTCAAAAATGATGCTTTCACCGACAATGTTCTTGGCATCCAATATGATGCTTGCCTGGCCCGCCAACGCCCCTCTCCCTTTTTCCGCAACCTTGTCGATTGATTATGAATCCAATGGATACGCACCCAACGGCCCCAGATCCAGAGCTGCTTGAGGGCTTGCAGCGGGCCGGACTGATTGAGCCGGGACAGGCCGCCCGGTTCGAGCCGCTCAGCGGCGGCGTATCCTCAGACATTTGGAAAGTGGAGACCGCCGATCAGGTCTTTTGCGTCAAGAAAGCGCTGGCCAAACTGAAGGTGGCGGCCGACTGGTTCGCCCCGGTGGAACGGAACCGGTTCGAGGTCGCGTGGTGCCGGATTGCTAGCTCCATCGTGCCTGGCTCAGCGCCAAACATCCTAGCCGAGGATGCCCAGGCCATGTGGTGCGCGATGGATTTCCTAGATCCGGCAACCCACAAGCTGTGGAAGGCCGAATTGCGCGACGGACGGGCCAATCCGAACGATGCGGCTGAGATGGGGCGGCGATTGGGCCGTATTCACGCCGGCACGGCGGGAAACCAGGGCCTTGACCGGACATTCCCCCAAAGCGACATCTTTCACGCCATCCGGCTTGAACCCTACCTGGAAGCGACGGCGGCGAAACATCCGAACCTGAAGGAACCCCTGTTTGCCCTTAGCCAGCGAACCGGAGAGATCCGATCCGCCATGATCCACGGCGATGTAAGCCCCAAGAACATCCTGATTGGACCCGATGGGCCAGTCTTTCTTGATGCCGAGTGCGCCTGTATCGGCGACCCCGCGTTCGACCTGGCCTTCTGCCTAAACCATTTCCTGCTGAAGTGCCTGTGGAACCGTGAGGCGACAACGGGGTTTCTGGCGTGCTTTGACGCCATGAGCCGCAGCTATCTGGCCGAAGTGACGTGGGAGACACCCGCGGCTCTCGAAAGCAGAGCGGCCAGCTTGCTGCCTGGCTTGTTCCTGGCCCGGGTCGATGGAAAATCGCCGGTAGAATATGTCACCGACGAGTCGGATAAGGACCGCGTGCGACGCTGCGCCCGCCCGTTATTGGCGACGGCACCGGAGCGGCTTGGTGACGTCAGAACTGCCTGGATGCGAGAACTGTCCCAATGAGTACCGAGATTACAAACGTCACCGGCCGCCGCGTCTGGGATTCCCGGGGCCGGCCAACCGTCGAGGTGACGGTCAAGCTCGAAGACGGTAGTAGCCGCCGGGCAATAGCCCCAGCCGGTGCATCAACCGGTGCGGCGGAGGCGGTGGACAAGCGCGATGGCGGCGCGTCCTTCGGTGGCTACGACGTGCTGCAAGCCGTTCAAGCCGTGAATGGCGAGATTGCCGACACACTCGTTGGCCGTGACGTCACCGACCAAGCCGGTGCGGATCAGGCGATGATCGCACTGGATGGCACACCGAACAAAGGCCGGCTGGGCGGTAATGCGCTGGTGGCCACTTCCATGGCCATTGCCCACGCCGCTGCGGCGACCAACCGACAATCCTTGTGGCAATATCTGGCGGCGGATCGGCAGGACTTGCGTCTGCCGTTGCCGGAAATCCAGATCTTCGGCGGCGGTGCCCATGCCGGGCGCCGGGTCGATGTCCAGGACTTCATGATCATGGCGGTCGGCGCGCAAAGCTACGAACAATCCTTGGAATGGACCGCAGAGGTGTATCGCGCGGCAGGGGTCCTGATGGCCGAGGCTGGCCTGCTGCGCGGTGTGGCTGACGAAGGGGGATACTGGCCGGAGTTCACCTCCAATTCCCAAGCCCTGGATTTCTTGGTCAGGTCAATTGAGGCGGCGGGATTCGTACCAGGCCAAGATGTCGCCATCTCGCTCGATATCGCGGCGTCAGACTTTGGCGAGGGAGGCCGTTACAAGCTGGCAGCCGATGGCCAGACGGTGGATTCGGATGCGCTGAGCGAGATGCTGCTGGGCTGGCTGGAGCGCTATCCCATCGTCGCAATCGAGGACCCGCTCGGCGAGGATGACGCGGACGGCCTCAAACGGTTTACGGAAGCAGCCGAAAGCGGCGTCGAGATCGTGGCGGATGACTTTGTCTGTACCACGGCAGACCGCATCCACCGAGCGGCGGCACAAGGCGCCTGTAACACCGCGCTGATCAAACCCAACCAGGCGGGCACCCTAACCGAGACGAAAGCCGCCTTCGACGCGGCGAACGAGGCCGACTGGCAATCGATCGTTTCCGCCCGATCAGGTGAAACGGAAGACGTGACCATCGTTCATCTTGCCGTCGGTTGGGGCATCAAACAGCTCAAGGTCGGGTCGTTTTCGCGGTCGGAGCGAATGGCCAAATGGAATGAAGGACTTCGGATCGCCGACCAGGTGCAGGCGGACGGGGGCCAGCTGCCACCCAGGTCCGCATTCCCGTGGGGTGAAGCGGATTAGCCGTAAGGGGCGTCTTCGCCGCCCGGGTGAACTTGCAAATAATAGTCTGTCAATTTCAGGTCGGCAGCCGCCTCCCTGTCCAGAACGATGGTCGCGGCGGGGTGCAACTGTAATGCTGTGGCAGGGCAATAGGTGCCCAACGGACCCTCGATCATTTTTGCGACCGCTTGGGCTTTTGATTGGCCGGTCGCCAGCAGCATGACGGACGCACTGTCCAAGATGTTCTGGATGCCGACGGTTATCGCATATTTCGGCGTTGCTTCCCCTGCCGCGAAAAACCGCTTGTTCGCCTCTCGCGTCGCGCTCGTCAGCGTTTTGACCCGGGTGCGCGACCGCAGGCTGGATGTCGGTTCATTGAAACCGATGTGACCGTTTACGCCGATGCCCAACAGCTGCAGATCGATTGGCCCAAGTTCTCCGATCAAACCATCGTAGCGTGCGGCCTCGGCATCGGGATCGGCTGCATCCCCTTTTGGCAGATGCGTGCGCGTTTGATCGGCATCCACCCGGTCGAACAGCTTTTCCCTCATAAACGCCGCGAACGAGCATGGATGATCGGGGCCCAGCCCGACATATTCATCAAGGTTGAACGTCGTCGCACGCGCGAATGACACCGATCCAGCGGAATGGGAGGCCACTAGCTCGGCATAGACGGGCTCCATAGTGCCACCGGTGGCCAGTCCGAGGACGCTGGCGGGCTTGCGCAATAACTGATCGGAAATTTGCCGGACGACGCGCGCAACGGCTGCTTCCGCCGTTTGGAAAATCAACACTCTCAACGGTTTGGAGCCTTAGTTAGTTTGCTCAGTTTCGCCTTTTCACAGGACGAATTTCGGTTTCGATGGTACACTGACTCGCGACTGGTCGGTATCAGGGCATCAACCGGCCAGCGCCGTTTTCCTTGTGCACAAACCACGTGCACAAACCAACAACCTGTCAAGAAATTGCCATAGATAGGCAAAGCCCGCAGATTGCGGTTGAAGTTGTAACCAGTGCTTTGTTTTTTTTGGTTACAATCGAGGGTGGCGTTTTGTGCCAGATAAGTAGTCGGCCAAGCGGCCAAACAATAGTGAGATCGCATTGGTGACAAAGTCAGTTTTGGTCTGCGGCGCGGGGGGGTTCATCGGTGGCCACTTGGTAGCGCGCCTGAAACGCGAGGGCTGCTGGATCCGGGGCGTCGATCTCAAGCACCATGAATATGGACAGTCCGCCGCGGACGATTTCGTGATCGGCGACTTGCGCGACCAGGCGGTCGTGCGAGAGGTTGTCGATCGACCGTTCGATGAAGTTTACCAGCTCGCGGCCGACATGGGCGGGGCCGGGTTTATCTTCACCGGCGAAAATGACGCCGACATCATGCATAACTCGGCGACCATCAATCTCAACCTTCTCGATGGCTGCCGCCGACACGGGGTGGGCCGTATTTTCTATTCATCCTCGGCCTGTATCTATCCCGAACACAACCAGTTAGACCCCGACAACCCAAATTGTGCCGAAGCGTCGGCCTACCCTGCCGATCCGGACAGCGAATATGGCTGGGAGAAACTATTCTCCGAACGGCTGTTCGCAGCGTTTGCCAAGAATCATGGCATGCGGTGCCACGTCGCGCGCTACCACAATATTTTTGGGCCGATGGGCACCTGGGATGGTGGGCGCGAAAAAGCACCGGCTGCCATCTGCCGTAAAGTCGCGATGGCGAAGGATGGCGAGAGCATCGAAATCTGGGGTGATGGCGTTCAGACGCGATCTTTTCTGTTCGTCGATGAATGCCTGGAAGGAACCCTCCGCCTCACCCGCTCGGACTTCGAAGGCCCGGTCAATATCGGCTCCGATGAGATGATCAGCATCAACGATCTGGCGAAGATGGTCATCGACATCTCTGGCAAGCAATTGTCGTTGAACCATATTCCCGGCCCGCTGGGCGTTCGGGGGCGCAACTCCGACAACAACCTCATTCGGGAAAAACTCAACTGGGCCCCCTCGCAACCCCTGCGCAAAGGGATGGAGGTTACCTACGACTGGGTGAACCGCCAGGTTGCCGAGCGGGCGAAACCCACAGCCGCTTAGCTCAAAACCGCAAGGCTGGCAGGGAAACCTCCAACAGCTGCAAATCGTCCGAGCAGCCGTCATAGGTAACCGCCATGTCTGGCGGAATTACGAAGGCATCGCCGGCCGAAAGGGCGCGAGTATCCGCCCCATCGGCACAGAGCGTCATCGATCCGTCCATCACGAAGGTAAACAGAATATCGGTTGCGTGCCGGGACTCACCCTGGGCCGAACCGGACCGGGGCCGGATCACGGCAACACCGGCAACATCTCCCGTCGCATCGGAAATGCCTGTGTCGCGCGCCTCAAACCCATCCAACCGCCAGGGAACCCACAAGGCTTCCTTTTCCTTGTGATGGCAAAAACGCTGACCGCTGAAATCGCGGTCGCGGCGAACGGCCGGGGTCGGCAAGTCCATCTCATGATCGATCGTTGTCACGTGGTCGGCCGGCACGCCGATCTCGATAACCTCCAACCCGTCCGAGGCTTCCAGGACCCGGTGACGGATTTCCGGCGGCTGGATCACGCAATCGCCGGCAGACAGAATGAAGGGCGGCCCCTGATCTTCATAGACCAGCCGCACCCAGCCCCGGTAGCAGAAGATCAGCTGAAACCCGATCGTGTGATAATGCACCATGTCCGGGACCGGGCCGCCATCCGGGATGCGGATATGCGAGGCGATGATGGATCCGCCCAACCGGCCGGGAATCAGGTCGCGATACTGCATCCCAGCCCGGCCGATGACCCATGAATCACTGTCAACCAACCGGCGCACGACGAAGGAATGCTCGGTTTCCGGCACCACCATCGGCGGGTTGGCGGTAACGACCTCGATCCGCGTACCGTTGGGCGCGACGAAGTCAGTTTGGCCACCAGCGAAGGAGGAAGGGTCGTCGCAGCGCAGACGCAGTTTGCCAGGTTGTTCGCTGCTCCCTCTTTCCAGGCGAATGCGCACGCCGTGGCCGGAGATCACGGCCACGGCCGGATCGTCCGCCGGGAAGATCTCGTCCAGGTGAAATCCCAGCGTTTTTTGGAAGAACGGCAGATCTTCCTTCAAATCCTGGGTCGGCAGCAGGAATTCGGCCTTGGTCTCTCGTGTGGGATGCAGGTCGTTCATTACGCGCGCCCCTTATTGTCGCTCTCGATCAGATCCTTGATCAGCAGGATCTCCAGCTCATGGCTGGCTTTGAGTTTTCGCCACCGATGATCATCCATGCCAGCGGCCCGCCAGGCCATTAGCGACAGGACGGACTGCCCCTCCTGCAGCCCCATATCCACACCGGCACCGACGCGAGCCGCGATGCGCGGCACGAGGTTCGCAGGTTCCCGGCCGAGCCGATAGTCAATGGTCAGGCGGTCACGATCAGGATCGATGCGGACATAGATAACCGACCCATCGAACAGGCTTGTGCCGGTGATCAGCCCATCGGGTGCAATATCCGTCTCCCATGTCCCGAACGACCAACGATTGAGTTGTTCGCCATCGGCCATGAATGCGAAAACCACATCGGCCGGTCGGTCGATGACGACGGTGGCGATATGCGGTTCGCCGCCGGTCATGGCGTCGCCGCCGCACCGAAATCGGTGGTGGTAATCACCAGGATTTCGGCGTCTTCCTCGCCGCCATTGAGATAGGCGTGCCCCATCATGCCGTCGAAATAGAGGCTGTCGCCCTGTTCCAACAGCAGCGGGGCATAAAATTCCGTGTGCAGCACCAGCTTGCCGGCAATGACATACAGGAATTCCTCACCTGGGTGGTTGGATAGGCCGCCAGCCTCTTCCAGCGTGCGGACGCTGATCCGGTTCACGGCCGGGTGCATTTTCTTGTTCGAAAGCTCGGTGCACAGAACCGTCGCGCTATAGCGAGCCGTTTCTACGGGTATCCCCTCGCCGCGCCGCGCAATCGCCCTGACGCCGCCGCGAATGGGCAGCGTCTCGATTTCGAAAAAGGCCGTGATGTCGACGCCCAGCACGCGGGACAAAACGTAGAGGTTATGCGCGCTGACCAGGGTTTGCTCGTTCTCGACGCGGGAGAGCGTCGCTTCGGACATATCGGTCAGCCGCGCCAGATCGGCCAGGGAAAACCCTTTGGAGGTGCGAAACGCCTTCAGGCGCGCACCGATGTTCAGCCCCTCGCGCGCCGAGCGCAGTTCCTTCGCCGATGCCGTCATGTCTCTGGTTCCCCGTAACCACCGCCGCCCGGCAGCTCGACCACCAAACTGTCACCCGCCGGAATGACATGGATGCCCTTGCCAACCACAGCCGGCCCTGAACCAAGTTTCGCCTGCCCCGCACGGCCGGCGCCACCCCCGCGCCGTCCGGCCGCCGGATTGTCGATCCGGTCGAAGGTGGCCGCCGAAATCGTAAAGGGCGCCGGCTCGCGGTTCTTGATCTCGATCACCTGGCCCAGCCCGCCGCGCCACTTACCCGGCCCGCCGGAGTCGGTCAGATACTCTTTTCTTTCGAAATAGAGCGGCGATTGGATTTCGGTAATTTCCACGGGAATGGTGCCCACCCCGCTGGGAAAAGCTGTCGCGGATAGGCCCGCCTTGCCCGGCCGCGCGCCGGTGCCGCCCAGGGCGACATTCATTACGTTGAATCGGCTGGTCCCGCCCAAGCACTCCGACGGTGCCTTGCCGTGCGCACTGGCCATCGCGAGCACCCAAATACTGCCGGCGCTTTCCGCCTGGACCTTGTCCGGCAGGGCCTGGGTCAGGCAGCCGAAGACCGCATCGGGCAGCATCTGGCCGATCACATGGCGTGCCGTCACCGGGCTGGGCGGCTGAGGATCGACACAACTGCCCGGTTCGGTGACAAGCTGGAAACAATCCAGCGAACCGGCATTGTTGGGCACATGCGGCGCGATCACGGCCTTGAGGCCGAAGACCGTGTAGGCGTGGCTGTAGGTACGCGGCGAGTTGATGCCGTAGTTGGACGCTGGCGTGCTGCCCGAGTAATCGATGGTGATGATGTCGTTTTCCACCGTCAGCTTGGTCCGCACGACAATCGGCGCCTCGAAACCATCGAGCGGCAGATCGTAGTGGTAGACCCCATCCGGCACCGTACTAATGGCCTCCATCGTCGCCTGGCGGGAGGTGTTCAGAATATGCGCCGCCAGCTCGTCGATGCTGTCCAGGTCGAACTCAGCCATCATCTCGGTCAGGCGCGCCACGCCGGTATCGTTGGCGCTGACCAGCGAAAGAATATCGCCCCGCACTTCCACCGGGTTGCGCGTGTTGGCCGTGATGATGGTCAGCACATCCTCGTTCAGCGCGCCCTTCCGGCGCAGCTTGATGTGTGGCACCAGGGTGCCTTCCTCAAACACCGAGTTGGCTTCTGCCGAGAACCCGACCCCGCCGACATCGATCAGGTGGCAGGTACAGGCGAACAGCCCGACCGGCCTACCATCCAGAAAGGCCGGCGTGACGACGACATAGTCGAACAGATGCCCCGTCCCCATCCACGGATCGTTGGTGATGAAGACATCGCCCGGGTGCATGGTCTCGATCGGGAACCGTTCGAGGAAATGAACCACCGCGCTGGCCATGGTGTTGACGTGCCCCGGCGTTCCGGTGACGGCCTGGGCCAGCATCGACCCATCCAGCGAATAGACCCCGGCGGACAGATCGCCCGCCTCGCGCGCCACCGCCCCAAAGGCGGTGCGCAACAAAGATTGGGCCTGTTCCTCGACGACGGCGATCAGCCGGTCCCACATGACCTGCAGGCGGATCGCCTGGGCGGCATCGCCTTTCATGGTTTGGCCTCCTCTGCCCGTCTGTCCAGGATCAAGTAGCCGAGCGCGTTGACCTGCCCTTTGAAACCCGCCCCGATAATGGTCGAGGTTTCGCGTTCTGTGACGATGGCAGGACCGGACAACCGCATGCCCGGCTGAAGGTCTGGCCGCCAGTAAACCGGCGTCTCGACGATCTCGCCGGCATCCGCATCGAAGACCGCTCGGGTCGTCTTTGCCGGCACGGGATCTTGAGCGGCAACCTCTACCGCCGTTTCAGGCCGTTGAGCGTCCGCCCCAACGGTCACGGACCAGGTGACGATTTCCACGCCCATTTGCGCCATGGTCAGCCCGTAGATTTCCAGATAGAGCCGTTCGAAATCCTCCCGCAGCCGTTGGCCATCCGCCTCGATCAGAGGCCGGTCGGGCAAAGGGACGCGGATTTCGTGGCCTTGGCCGGCATAGCGCATATCGGCGATGATCGTGCGCTTCGGTTCGGTCTTGCCCAGAGCCGGGCGGACGACCGCATCGGCCGTCGCCGTCATATCCTCGATCAGCTGATTGGCACATGAAACGTCGAGCGGCTCCAGGGCCATCAGGCTGCTTTTGGTCACTTCGAACGCGATCGGCGCCCGCAGGAACCCGATGGCCGAACCGACCCCCGCTCCCTTGGGCACGACAATCCGGTCGATGCCCAGCTTGTCGGCCAGCCGGCAGACGTGCAGCGGCGCCGCCCCGCCAAAGGCGATCATGGTGCATTGCCCGATGGCCTTGCCGCGTTCGATGGCGTGCACGCGCGCGGCGGCAGCCATTGCCTCCTCGACGATCTCCACCACACCGGCCGCCGGCCAGGCGCCATCGATGCCAAGAGGTTTACCGATGGCACCCGCCAACGCCTGTTCAGCCGCCTGTTCGTCAAGGGAAATCGCCCCGCCAGCAAAGCGATCAGGATCGATCTTGCCCAGCGTCAGATCCGCGTCCGTGACAGTTGGCTCCGTCCCACCGCGACCATAGGAAACAGGCCCAGGCGCGGAACCGGCGCTGTCCGGGCCGACGGCAATTCGGCCGAGCTTGTCGATCCGGGCGATGGACCCGCCACCCGCGCCGATTTCGACCATCTCAATGACCGGGATACGGACCGGCCAGCCGGAGCCTTTCAGATTGCGATAGGTGCGCGCGATTTCGAACCGCCGCGCCCGTTCAGGCACACCATCGGAGATCAGGCAGATCTTGGCCGTCGTGCCGCCCATGTCGAAAGACAGCACCTCGCCCAGCCCGCATTCGGCCGCGATGGAAGCAGCAAGTACCGCCCCACCAGCCGGGCCCGATTCCACCAGGCGAATGGGAAAACGCGCGGCGGTGTCGATGGTCGTCAATCCGCCACCCGACATCATCAGGAACATCGGCGCCGACAAGCCGCGTTCGGCCAAACCCGCCTTCAGCCGATGCAAGTATCCCGACATGAGCGGGCGGACATAAGCGTTGGCGGCAGTGGTCGAGAACCGCTCATATTCTCGAATTTCCGGACAGACCTGATGAGACTGGCAGATCGTGATTTGGTCCGGAAGAAGGGTGCGCAGGATATCTGCGGCACGAACCTCATGCGCGGGATGGGCATAGGCGTGTAGGAACCCGATTGCCAGGGCGGTGACGCCGTCCGCCAGCATTTGCCGGGCGATGCCTTCGAGGGCGGCTTCGTCGAGGGGCGCCAGGACCGATCCGTCCGAGGCCATCCGCTCTGAAACCGTATAGCGGCGCATGCGCGGCACGATTGGGGGGACGGCATCGATCATCAAATCGTAATGATCGAACCGCTTCTCATAGCCCATCTCGAGAATGTCACGAAAGCCATCGGTGGTGAGGAACCCAACCGTCGCGCCCTTGCGCTCGATCAGCGCATTGGTCGCCAGCGTCGTACCGTGCAGGAAGACGTTGATTTGTCCCGGCTGGGCCTGGGCCTGGTCGAGCACCTGCTCGACACCCGTCAGCACGCCCTTTTCGGGTTCGGCCGGGGTGGTCAGAACCTTGGCGCTAATGCGGTTTTCGCCGGATTCGAGCACCACATCAGTGAAGGTTCCCCCAATATCGACAGCCAGCCGATAGGTCGGATCTTCAGTCATCACCTACCGCAATATACCACAATCCACGCCATATTTCATATCTGCAAGACACGGTTTGACGCAAGTCTGAATGATTTAGACAGCGAATTTACCAACAATTACTCCTTCTAAATCATTGTTATTTAACAGTTACTAAGAATTTAACCAAAATTTCCTAGTTTTCATGTTGTTCCGCCAGCGGCGGGAGAAAGTGCAAGTTGACAGAAAATTTCAATTATGCAAATTATGAAAGACGACTTGGCTGGAGCGGGTTTCATGGCGGCAAATGAGGTGAACTTGGCGGCTGAAGCCGCCGCGCTGGATGCGGACGATCCGCTTGCCGCTGCCCGAGACCGGTTCGAACATCCCGAGGGCTGGCTGTTCTTCGATGCCAACTCCGTCGGGCCGATGCCGAAAGCCGCCAGGCCGGCCGCTGAGAATCTGATGGATGATTGGGCGGTTCTGCGCCGCCGCGGCTGGAGCGCCCGTGACTGGGTTACCATGCCGTCCATATTGGGCGATGCAATGGCCCCGCTGATTGGCGCGGGACCAGGCGAGATCGTCGTCTGCGACAGCACGACCATCAACCTGTTCAAAGCGACCGGGCATGCGCTGGGCCTGCAAAAAGGCCGGTCCGTCATCGTCACCCAGGCCCACAATTTCCCGACCGATCTGCATGTTCTGCAAGGCATTGCGCACAACAGCGGCGGCGAGATCAGCCTGACATACGTCACCACCGAGGACGAGGCCGTTGCGGCACTGAACGAGACGGTTGCCCTCGCCTCGTTCAGCTATGTCGATTACAAATCGGGCGAACGCTGGGACATGGCCCGGGTCAATGCGGCGGCGCGCGAAAAGGGGGCGCTGGTATTGTGGGACGTATCCCACGCGGCCGGTGTGGTTCCCATCGACGTAAAGGCGACACAGGCCGATTACATTGTTGGCTGCGGGTACAAATACCTCTCCACCGGCCCGGGCGGCCCGGCCTTCATCTATGTCCGGCCGGACATTGCCAACAAAGCCTGGCCACCGCTTTGCGGCTGGATGGGGCATGAGGATATCTACGCCTTTTCGGACAATTTCATTCCCCATGGTGGGATCAAACGCTTCATCTCCGGCACGCCGGCGGTTGGCGCCAACGAAATTGCGGCTGCGGCCGCGGATATCTATCGTGACATCGATCCCAAGGCCCTGTGGAACCATCACCGGTCGCTCTCGGAATTTCTGATCCGCGCCCTGGAAATTGAATGCGGCGAACTTGGCGTGGAGGTCACCTCACCCCGCGATTACAACCGCCGGGGTGGGCATGTCAGCTTCCGCGCCCCCGGCGCCGGGCATGTGGTCGAGGCGCTCATCGATGCCAAGGTCGTCTCGTCCTTCCGAAATCCCGATTCTATCCGGTTTGGCATCAGCCCACTGGCCTTTCGCCATGCGGACATGCTGGAGGCGGTGGCACGGCTGAAAGAGATCTTGGTGTCGGAATGCTGGCGTGAGCCGCGATACGCGGACGTGTCGGTCTAAGCCGCCAATTTACATAAAAATCCGGTCAAATCAGGCGACAGGAGCGAAAAACGCTCTTGTTTCTTGCATGTTTGGCCAATGTCGGCTTGGCTTCTGATCAACGGAAGTCTCGGCGCAGTGAAAAACCGCGCCATCGCAAACAAAAGGGTAGAGGGAGAGCTCACCGTGAACAAAAAAATGATGACGCTGGCAGCAGCGTTGCTCGTGGCGCAGGGCGGCGTGGCCGCTGCTGAGGAAGTGAAAGTTGGGGCCTTGATGGGCATCACCGGACCGCTCGCCAATTTCATTCCGCCGATTCTGAATGCCGCTAAGCTTGCAGAAGCCGATGTGAATGAAGGCGGCGGGATCCTGGGCGGACAGGACTTCACACTTGTCGTTGTGGATGGCCAGGCGGCCCCGCAGCCTTCAGTGGATGCCGCGAACAAGCTGGTGAACGTGGAAAACGTCGCGGCCATCATGGGCGCGTTGTCTTCCGGCGCGACCATTGCGGCCGCCAATGCCGTGTCGATCCCGAACGAGGTCCTACAGGTTTCCCCGACAGCAACCTCACCGGCCATGACCGATCTTGAGGATGGCGATTACGCCTTCCGCATCGTGCCCAGCGACAACTACCAGGGCGAAGTATTGGCCAAGGTCGTGCTGGACGAGGGAATTTCCTCGGTCGCCGTCACGTACGTGAACAACGACTATGGCGTTGGCATCGCCAACACCTTCAAGGCCGCTTACGAGGCGCTGGGCGGAACTGTCACGGGCTTCGAAAAGCACGAGGACAAAAAGAATTCCTATCGCGGTGAATTGGCCACCCTGGCCGGCGGCGATGCGGACGCTTTGGTTGTGATTGCCTATGCCGCCGGTTCCGGCGCCAAGATCGTCAAACAGTCGCTGGAAAACGGGTTCTTCGAGAAGTTCATCGGCACCGACGGACTGCGCGACGATATCCTGATCGAGCAGGTGGGCGCGGACGCGCTGGCCAGCACCTTCTTCACCTCGCCGACTTCGCCGGAAGACAATCCGGTTCGCGATTCCTTGCATGAGCGGTTCGATGCGACCTTCGGCGAAGGCTCGGACAAGCCGTTCGTCGACCAGTCCTATGACGCGACCATGCTGATCGCGCTGGCCATCGAAAAGGCCGGATCGACCGATCGGACGGCCGTGCGGGATGCCCTGCGTGAGGTTGCCAACGAACCTGGCGAAATCGTCGGACCGGGCGATTGGGCCAAGGCCGTGCAGCTTCTGTCCGAAGGCAAGGACATCAACTACGAGGGCGCGTCCGGCAGCCACGAGTTTGACGAAAACGGCGACGTTGCCGGCTACATCGGCAAGTTCGTGGTGGACGGCGACTCCTACAAGCAGATTGCGGTTTTCCAGTAACGGCTGATCGGCCGATCGGCTAGGCGCCCGCTCCCGGTTAGGGGCGGGCCCTGCCGTTTGGCGATGGCACGACGGCCGTTGAGATGATCGAATTTGATAAGGTTACGAAGGCATTCGGCGGTCTGATTGCCGTCGACGATTGCTCGTTCACCGTTCCCAAAGGTGAGATTACCGGCCTGATCGGCCCGAACGGCGCGGGAAAAACCACCGCCTTCAACATCATCGCCGGTCTCTATTTCCCCACCGCCGGCCGGGTTCTGTTCGACGGTACCGACATCTCTCAGCTCAAGGCGCATGCGCGCCAGCGCCTGGGCCTTGCGCGGACGTTCCAGCTGGCCCATGAGTTTTCCAAAATGACGGTGCTGGAAAACCTGATGGTGGCCGCCAGCCACCCAATCGGGGAATCTGTGCTCGCCGCCGTTTTCTCCCCCAGACGGTATCTGGACGAGGAACGCCAGGCACACGCTCGCGCGTTGGAGATCCTTGAATTTCTTGAAATCCCGCAGTTGAAGGACGAACTGGCCGGCAACCTTTCCGGCGGACAGAAGAAGCTCCTCGAGCTTGGCCGAACCCTGATGCAGGAGCCCAAGGCCATCTTGCTAGATGAAATCGGCGCCGGCGTTAACCGGACCTTGCTGTCCAAAATCGCCGACAAGATCGCCCAACTGAATCGCGAGCATGGCTACACGATCTGCCTGATCGAGCATGATCTGGAGTATGTCAGCCGGTTGTGCAGCCAGGTCATCGTCATGGCGCGAGGCTCGGTTCTGATGACTGGGACCGTGGATGAGGTGCGGCGCGACGAACGGGTGATCGAAGCCTATTTCGGCGGCGGGCATTACGAGGAAGCCTCGTGAGCCAACCCCTGCTCACCATCGGTGCGCTGACGGCCGGCTATGGCACGGTGCCGATCATCTCCAAGGTCGATTTCTCTGTCGATCAGCAAGGCATCGCCGTCATTGTCGGCCCGAACGGGGCGGGCAAATCGACGCTGCTCAAGGCCGTGATGGGTCTGAACCAAATCTTTTCGGGCACCATCAGTTTTGCCGGAAAGCCGATCCAGGACATCCCGACCGGCAAGCTGGTGCCGCTTGGCATTGCCGCCGTTCCGCAAACCCAGAACGTCTTTCCCTCGCTGTCTGTCGAGGAAAATCTCGACGTCGGCACCTATGCCGCCCCACCGCCGGACATCGGGGCGAGCCGGGCACGCGTGTTGGAACTATTCCCCGATCTGGCCGACAAACTGTCCCAGCCGGCCGGCGAGCTGTCCGGCGGCCAGCGTCAGATGGTGGCCGTCAGCCGCGCCTTGATGAGCGATCCCAAACTGCTGCTGCTGGATGAGCCGACCGCCGGCCTGTCGCCGGCCTATCTGGAGCGGATCTTCGACCTGATCCTGAAAATCCGGGAAACCGGCGTTACCATCGTGATGGTCGAACAAAACGCCAAGCAGGCCCTGCGGATCGCCGATATCGGCTATGTGCTGGTCAATGGCGAGAATGCTTATACGGATACCGGAGCCAATTTGCTGGCCAATGATGAAGTCCGCCGGTCGTTCCTGGGCGGGGCCGGATCGTGATCGACTTCCTGAATTTCTACCTGATCCCCGGCCTGACCCTGGGCGGGATCTATGCGCTGGGCGCCGTGGGGATCTCGATGATCTTCGGCATCCTGCGCTTTGCCCATTTCGCCCATGGCGATCTGATGACCGCCGGGGCCTATGGCGCCTTGACCGCTGTGTGGATGACCGGCGTGTCGGCCATCGTGGCCATTCCGGTGGCGATTGCCTTTGCCTGCATCATCGCCCTGGTCGTGGACCGGTATTTCTATCTGCCCCTGCGCAGCCTGCCGACGATCTACACCGTCATCGCCTCCTTCGGCATTGCGCTGATGCTGCGCTCGGCCATTCAGGTGGTCTGGGGGACTGACAGCCAGGTCTATTTCACCGGTTTTCAGAAGCCGGTCGTGTTTTTCGACACGTTCCGCATCGCCACAAGGCACATGCAGATCATCGCCGTCACGGTGGTGATTGCCGTGCTGCTGCACCTGTTTCTGTCGCGGACCAAAACAGGCAAATCCATGCGCGCGGTGGCCGATGACCCGACCCTGGCCCGCGTTGCCGGACTGGATACCGAAAGCGTTATCCGCTGGACGTGGCTGATCGGCGCCGCCCTGGCCGCCATCGCCGGCGTATTCGTCGGGCTGGATACCGACGTGCACACCAATATGGGCTGGAACCTGTTGCTGCCGATGTTCGCCGCTGCCTTGCTGGGCGGGATCGGCAAGCCGCTGGGCGCCATGGCCGGCGGCATGATCATCGGCATCGCCGAGGAGATCTGCACCTATCCGGTCTTCGGCGAATCACTGATTTCGCCAAGCTACAAGACGGCGGTGGCCTTTGTGATTATGGTGGCCATCCTGATCTTTCGCCCGCAGGGCCTGTTCAAGGGAAGGCTTCTGTGATGGATCCGGTCGGTATCCTTTTCTATCTGGTCGGCTTTCTGACGCTGGGTGGCATCTACGCCATCCTGTGCCTCGCCCTGAACATTCAGTGGGGCTTTGGCGGGCTGTTCAATGCGGGTATCGCCGGGTTCTATGCAGTAGGGGCCTACACCGCCGCCATCTTCACCGCACCCAATGCGCCGGCCCATCTGGGCGGGTTCGATCTGCCAATCATCGTCGGGCTGGTGTTTGCAGGCGTCTTGTCCGGCGTTGCCGGTTGGGCGACGGCGCGCATCTGTATCCGGCTGAAGGCCGACTATCTGGCCATCGCCTCAATCGGGCTGGCGGAGATCATTCGCCTGGTCATCATCAACGAGGAATGGCTGACCAACGGCAGCCTGGGCATCTCGCGCATTCCGCGCCCACTGGAAGGCGTGGTGACCGGGCGCAATGCCGACATCGTCTTCGTGATCTTCGTCTGGATCGTCGTCGGTGTGACCTACCTGGTCGCCCGCCGCTTGCACCGCAGCCCCTGGGGCCGCGTGCTGCGGGCCATCCGCGATAATGAGGAAGCGGCCGAATCGTTGGGCAAGGATGTCGCCCATTTCCGCGAGCAGACCTTTGTCATCGGCGCCGTCTTCATGGGGGTCGCCGGCGCCCTGTCGGCCCACTATTTCAAGTTTTTCAGTCCCGAGGCGACAGAGCCGCTGCTGATCACCTTCCTGGCCTGGGTGATGCTGATCGCCGGGGGCAGCGGCAACAATCTCGGCGCCATCGCCGGCGCTTTGCTGATCTGGGCCATCTGGTCGATGACGGAATTCTTCACCAGCGGCCTGCCCACCGAATGGGCCACCCGATCCTCCTACATCCGCATGCTGCTGATCGGGCTGTTGCTGCAGTTCGTCCTGCAACGCTTCCGGGCTGGTTTACTTCCAGAAAAATCACCCAAACTAAGGGTGTGATATGGCCGAGAGATCCTTTGCCAAGGAAGTCGAAATGCTGCGCTTCGGCGAAGGCGATGTCTTCGCCGGCGAGGGCATTCTGGCCATCACCAAGGCGCTGCTGCAAAGCGGTGTCGGCTATGTCGGGGGCTATCAGGGCGCGCCGATCTCGCACCTGATGGATGTGCTGGCCGACGCCCAGGACATTCTCGGCGAGCTAGGCGTGCACTATGAAGCCAGCGCCTCCGAAGCGGCGGCGACGGCCATGCTGGCGGCTTCGGTCAACTATCCAATTCGGGGCGCCGTCGCTTTCAAATCGACCGTGGGCACCAACGTCGCCTCCGACGCGCTCGCCAACCTGTCCTCCGGCGGGGTCAAGGGCGGGGCCTTGCTGGTGGTGGGCGAGGATTACGGCGAAGGCTCCTCCATCCTGCAGGAGCGCAGTCACGCCTTCTGCATGAAAAGCCAGATCTGGATGCTGGATCCGCGCCCGAACCTGCCCTCCATCGTCGAGGCGGTGGAGCATGGCTTCGAGCTGTCGGAAGCATCCAACACGCCGGTGATGCTGCAGGTGCGCATCCGCTGCTGTCATGTCCACGGCCGGTTCATCGCTAAACACAACCGGCCGCCGGAATTCACCGTCAGGGATGCGCTGGAAAATCCCAGCCGCGATCTCGACCGGATCGTGCTGCCGCCCGCCTCCTATCAGCATGAGAAGGAGAAGGTCGAAAAACGCATGCCGGCCGCCATCGACTATGTCCAGCGGCACAGGCTGAATGAGTTTTTCGGCAACCCGAACGGCCGGGTCGGACTGGTCATGCAGGGCGGAATGTATAACGGCGTCATCCGAGCCCTGCAGCGCCTGGGCCTGGCCGATGACTACGGCGACACGGACTTGTCGCTCTATGTCCTGAACGTCACCTACCCGCTGATCGAGGACGAGTTCCTTGCTTTCTGCGAGGGCAAAGACGCGGTCCTGGTGGTCGAGGAAGGCCAGCCGGATTTCCTGGCGCAAGCCTTCGGCGCCATGCTGCACAAGGCCGGACGAATGACCCGCCTGCACGGCAAGGACTTCTTCCCGATGGCCGGGGAGTATACCGGCCAGGTCATGCTGGATGGCGTGCTCGGCTTCTTCCGCGCCAACGCACCCGAGCTTCTACGGCCCGAAGACCGCGCACCTAACGAGCCGCCGGAGGAAGACGAGGATCTCGCGGCCCTGACCGCCGCCGTTCCCGGTCGGCCGCCGGGCTTTTGCACCGGCTGTCCCGAACGGCCGATCATGGCGGCGACCAAGATGGTCGAGCAGGAGCTGGGCCCCCACCACATCGCCTCGGACATCGGCTGCCATCTGTTCCAGATCATGCCGCCCTTCAACTTGGGCGCCACGACCATGGGCTATGGACTGGGACCCGCCTCGGCCGCCGCCTTCAACGACAAGGATGCCAAGCGGCGCTCGATCTCCTTCATCGGCGATGGCGGGTTCTGGCACAACGGGCTGACCTCCTCCATCGGCAACGCCGTGTTCAACGACAATGACGGCGTGATCATCATCGTCGACAACTACTACTCCGCCGCCACCGGCGGGCAGGACATTCTCTCCTCCCGCGCGTTGAACCGGTCGAAATCGACCAATCACCCCATTGCCCGTGCCGTCCGGGGCATGGGGGTGAAATGGGTCCGCGAAATCCCGCATACCTACGATGTCGGCCGCGTTCGCGACACGCTGAAGGAAGCGCTGACCACCAAGGAAACCGGGCCGAAGGTCATCGTCGCCTCCTCCGAATGCATGCTCAACCGCGAGCGCCGGGAAAAACCGATCCGCAATAAGGCCATCGCTGACGGCAAGCGCGCGATCACCACCCGCTTCGGCGTGGATGAGGAGGTGTGCACGGGCGACCACGCCTGCATCCGCTTGTCCGGCTGCCCGTCCCTGTCGGTCAAGCAGCTGGACGACCCGCTACGCGATGACCCGATCGCCCATATCGATCAGACCTGCGTCGGCTGCGGTAATTGCGGCGAGGTCGCGGATGCGGCGATCCTCTGCCCGTCCTTCTACCAGGCCGATTTCATCCACAACCCGACCCGCTGGGACCGATTTCTGGAACGGCAGCGCGTCCGCTTTTCCAACATGCTGCTGCGCTGGCGCGACCGAAGCCGCCTGCGCCTGGTGCGGACCTGATGGCCGAGCCCGACGACCGCCTGTTCAAGCTGGCCATCCTTGCCGTTGGCGGCCAGGGCGGCGGGGTGTTGAGCGGCTGGATCACCAAGCTGGCCGAGGACAACGGCTATCACGCCCAGGCCACCTCGGTGCCCGGCGTGGCCCAGCGCACCGGCGCCACGATCTACTACCTAGAATTCAAGCGCATCGATCCCAACCAGCCGGACCGGCGTCCGGTCTTTGCCCTGATGCCGGGCCAAGGCGATGTCGATATCGTCATCGCCGCCGAGTTGGTCGAGGCCGGCCGTGCCATGCTGCGCGATTTCGTCTCGCCCGACCGCACGGTGCTGATCGCCTCCTCGCACCGCAACCTGACCGTTTCGGAAAAAATGGTCCCGGGCGATGGGCCGGTGGAGACGGACATCGTCAACCTAACCGCCGTCAAGAAGGCGCGAGACTTCATCTGCTTCGATATGGAGCGCGTCGCCGTCGAGCACGGCACGGTCATATCGGCCAGCCTGTTCGGCGCCCTTGCCGGATCCGGCTGCCTGCCCTTTTCCGTCGAGGCCTATCGCAAGGTCATCGAGGCCTCCAAGCGCGGCGTCAGCCAAAGCCTGGCCGCCTTCGATGCCTGCTATCTGCGCGCCCAGACGCCGGAGCTGGCCGAGGCCGAAGGACAACCGGCCGACAAGCCCGGGCCATCGGTTCCCGATCTGATCGGCCCAAAGAAGCTGATCGAGAAACTAGCCCCGCTGCAGGCACGCATCACGGCCCTGCCGGTGCCGGTTCAAGACATGGCGACACGCGGGTTGCACAAGGTTATCGCCTATCAGGACCTAGCCTATGGCGCCGATTACCTCGACCGGGTCGAAGCAGCGGTCGAAGGCGACAGCCTGTTCGAGGAGTTCGCCTATTCCATCGCCGCCGCGAAATATGTGGCCAACGCGATGGTCTATGACGACGTCATCCGGGTGGCCGATCTGAAGACCCAATCAGCGGCGCGGGATCGGGTAGGCAACGAGATCGGCGGCCCGCCGGGCGCCGTGATCGGAGTGACCGAATATTTCCACCCACGTGGCGAGGAAGTCCGCAGCCTGATGCCCGTCCGCCTGGCCCGCTGGTTCGAAAAGAGCCCGCGCGCGATGCGCCTGCTCGACCGGCTGGTCAATCGCGGCCGCCGCTACCGCACGGACCGGATGGGCCCGTTCCTGTTGCTCTGGCTGGTAGCGGGTATGCGCCGGTTTAGGCGCCACACCTATCGCCACGCCTTCGAGGCGGCTCATCTGAAGCTATGGTTCGACTTAGCTCAGGAGACGCGACGAGACGACTATGCGTTGGGGGTCGAGGTCCTGAATTGCCACCGGCTGATCAAGGGCTATGGCGATACCCACGAGCGCGGACAGTCGAAATTCGAGCAGGTCTTGTCTGGTTTGGAGCTGCTGAGGGGCCGCGAAGACGCCGCCGATTGGTTGCGACGGCTGAGAGAAGCGGCCCTGGCCGATGAGGAAGGAAAGGCCCTAGCCGGCGCCTTGCAAACAATCCGGTCCTTCACCAGCACTGGTGCGCTGAAGGACAGCGCCTGACGCCCCTAGGCGGGCGGCGTGCCAGACCCGCGAATAGCCTCTGACTCAATTTCCACCCGCGCGCCCGGCACGGCCAGCGGAACGCAAAGCGTTGTATTGGTCGGATAGGTAAACCCGATCCGCTCCTTCAAAACGGCGGAGACAACCGGCACATCCGCTTCTTGCGGAACATATACGCGCAACCGCACGATGTCGCACAGATCCGAGGAGGCCTCCTTCAAAGCCTTCTCGATCGTATCCAGCGCTTGATGGGTTTGCGCCGTCGCCCCTTCTGGCATCTCACCGGTCGCAAAATCGACCCCCACGGTGCCGGAGATGAAAATGCGATCATCGACGATCACCGCCCGGGCATAGCCGGCCATTTCCTCATAGGGCGACCCGCTGAAAACGTGGGTTCTTTTGCTCACAGGAACATCCAATCCAACGGTTCAAAATAACAACGGGCCAGGCATCAGAAATGCCCGGCCCGTAAGTACTTATGCGAGACGACTAACCGTCGAGCTGACGGATCAGGTCCGCAACTTCTTCGGTCGTGAAATAGCCGGTTTCGACATTTTCATCGCCTTCCAGCGTCCAGGTCATTTTCGGAGCCTGGACATCGCCATTCTCGTCGAACTGCAACGCGCCGGTCGCACCGACATAGCGAATGGTCTTGCCCTCGGCCAGCAGCCGCTTGGCTTCCTGAATGCCCTCAACGCCAGGGCCGACTTCGACACCGTCCGGCGAGGTCACCTTGCGGATATTCTCGCGGATGCTGTCGCCTGTGATCTCATCGGAGGCTTCCATGGCCAACAGCACCACCGTCACCGCATCGAACACCGAGTGCAGGCCCGGTCCATCCGGCGGGCCACCGAACTTGGCTTCGAACAGCTCGTTGAAGCCATCGACCGACGGCATACGCGGCTGCGCGCTGTCGTAGCCGTGCAGGTTTTGCAGATATTGCGAACCGACCGCCTCGAAATAGTCGTCCGAACGCAGCGAGTTGTTGACGATCAGATTGTCGGTACCGCCCAGGGCCAGCCATTCGCGGGTGATGGTCGCGCCATCAACCGGAAAGGCCACCAGAAACAGCGAGTCCGGATCACCCTCCAGCGCGGAGGTCACCTCGGCCCGATAGCTTTGCTGGCTTTCATTGTAGGCCACCGATTTGGTGATCTTGCCGCCCAGCTTGACCAGATCTTCCTCGAACCGCTTGGCCAGACCGACGCCAAAGTCCGTGTTGACGTAGATGACGGCGGTCTTCTTGAAGCCGCTCTCTGTCGTCAGCAGGGCGCCCATGGCGGCCTGGCTGCGGTTGGTGGCATAGGTGCGGAACCAATAGCCTTCCGTTTCGCCGTTTTGCGCCAGTTCCGTAAAGCTCTCCGAGGAGGAGCAGCAGGAAACCTGAACAACCTTCGACGGCACCGCAACCGAGGTCAGGATCGGCAGGCTAACGCCGGAGGAAACGGCCCCGATCAAGGCCTGTACGCCTTCAAGATCGACCAAGCTCTTGGCTGCATCGACGCCGACGGCCGACTGGCCTTGGGTATCGCGCAGCATGTAGTCGACTTCGCAACCTTTGACGCCACCGGCCTCGTTGAACAGCTCAACGGCGAACTTGCCCGTATCGGAAATCCGCTCGCCCACCTGGCCCATTGGGCCACTGACGGGCAGCACGCCGCCCAGCTTGATCGGGCAGTCCTGCGCCTGGGCGGTCCCGCCCAACGCAAGCATCCCGGCCAGGGCCACCACAGCCCCCCTTAGGAATGAAACCATCATGTCTTACCCCTTCTTATTGTACGAACCACGGGGCAGGTTGTGCTGTCCTGCCGCCCAGTCCGTTGAAATAGCTTCCACTTAGTAACGCAAAGGTGCGGCCAATACGCAAGGCGGAAGCGGTGATTTCACTGTTGTGCATGCCGCGAGACATGCACCTCCTCCCCGATCAAGCCGCGCGGCCTGAACAGCAGGGTCAGGACCAAAATCAAACCGATCAGAACGGCCTGCAGCGCCCCGCTTTGGGTTTGCCATTCGGCCGGAATGATCTTGGAAATGGCAAAGCCGCTACCGGTCCAAACGCCCCAGACGATCAAGGCGCCGAGCAAGGCGCCCCGGTTGTTGGCGCTGCCGCCGACGATCAGCATCGTCCAGATTTGGAAGGTGACGATCGGTAGAAAATCGAACGGGCTGACATAGCCGATGAAGGAGACATAGAGCGCGCCTGAAAGACCGATCAGCATGCAACCCAGCACAAAGGATTCGAGCCGGATGCGAGCCGGGTTCTTGCCCAGGGACGAGGCGGCCGTTTCATCCTCGCGGATCGCCTTCAGCACGCGGCCCCAGGGCGCACGGACGATGCGTTCCAGGGCCCAGAAAACGAGGCCAGCGATGACGATCACCACGATCAGATGCAGCGCGTTTTGCGCCAACGGACCATCAACCAGTTCCCGCGTCGGGTTCGGAATGCCGATCAGCCCCAGCGTGCCGCCGGAGAAGGATTCCCAATTGAGAAAGACAAGCTGGATGGATACCGCGATGCCGAATGTCGCAACGGCCAAATATTCGTCGCGCAACCGCAGGGTCAAAAGGCCGATGATCAGGGCGGCCAGGCCCGCCGCGATCATGGCGCCAACAAGCCCCACCAAGAAGGGCAGTTCGAACCCGCCGAACACCGCATCGCGCGATGGGCCGGTAAGGATGGCCATCGTGTACCCACCGATGGCCATGAAGCCCGCCACGCCCGCATTGAACAGGCCGGTGAATCCCCATTGCAGGTTCAAGCCCAGAACGGCGATCCCGAAGGTCAACGCCAGGATCAAGAAGAAGATGACGTAGGACAGAACGCCGATCATTGCCGCTCTCCAAACAGGCCCTGCGGACGAAAATAGAGAACGGCCAGGATCAGCAGGAAGGGAACGGCCGGTTTATAGGTCGATGGGATGACCATAACGGACAGGTTTTCCGATAGCCCGACGGCTAGTCCGCCGATCACGGCGCCATACAAGCTTCCCGATCCGCCCAAAATGGCGGCGGCGAACAGCGGCAGGATCAGGGCGAAGCCGAGTTCGGGCCGCAACTGCACCGTCAGCCCGTAAAGCACACCCGAAATGGCGGCGCCGGATGCGCCGATGATCCAGACCCAGCGTACGATGTTGGACACGTTCACACCGCTGACCCGCGACAGGTCGGGATTTTCGGCCACCGCGCGCATGGAAATCCCCGTTCGGCTGCGAGTCAGGAACAGATGCAGCGAAACGACGATGACGATGGTCAAACCCAACAGAAAGACCTGATCGGGCATCACCCGCACACCGCCGGGAAGGATCAGCGCGAACTGCAGCTCATTCGAATAGTAGATCGGCGCCGGCCCGAAGATCAGCACGATCAGGTGACGCAACAACAAGGCGATGCCAAAGCTGGCGAAGACCATTGTCATGTGGCCGGCCGTTTTGCTGAGCCTCGCATAGACGAACTCGTGCAGCACCAGGGCTGTGGCCGACGTGGCGACGGCGGATACGATCAGCGCGATCAGCAGCGGCCAGCCAAAGGAGAACGGGCCAATCTTAGCCCCCACCCCGCCGCCGGTTGCCGCCAGGGCACCGAGAAAGACCAGCGCGAAATAGGCGCCCCAGGTCACCAGCTCGGAATGGGAGAAGTTGGCGAACCGCAAGATCCGCATGGTGAAGCTCAGGCCGATGGCACCGAGCGCGATGATGGCACCGCTCAGGATGCCGTCGGCAATGTGTTGGAAAATCATGGTGTTGCTTCCTGAGCCGGCTCGGACGCGGCTTGCTTTCGCTGACCGAGAAAGATCTCGCCAACCTCGGGATCGTCCAGCAATTGCTGTGCCGTGCCTTCAATCCGGTTTCGGCCATCGGCCAACACATAGGCCCTATCGGACATCCTGAGGGCCGCGCGGGCATTCTGTTCGACCATCAGGACGGCGACTTGATCGGAAACCAGACTGCGCACCAGATCGAACAGCTCACCCGCCGCGCGAGGCGACAGTCCGGCGGTCGGTTCATCCAGCAGGATCAGGCGCGGCTCCGTCAACAGGGCCCGGGCGATCGCCAACATCTGGCGCTGGCCGCCTGACAGCACACCGGCCTTCTCGCGCCGCCGTTCTGCCAGCATGGGGTAGAGCCCGAAAATCCGTTCCGTCTCTTGGGCGGCCTGGGCCTTGGACAGAGTTACCCCCCCGACGGTCAGGTTTTCCTGGATGGTCAGCGAGGTGAAGACGTTGCCTGTTTGCGGCACATAGGCAACGCCGGCTCCAGCAAGAAGATGGGCGTCCATGCCGGTCGTCTCGCGACCGGCGATGACGACCCTGCCGGATGTGATGGTCACCAGCCCGGCAATCGCCTTGATAAGGGTCGATTTACCGGCGCCGTTGGGGCCGATGATGGTTACCACCTCACCCGCACTCACTTGTGCATTGACGCCATGCAGGATGGGCAAATCGGGGCGGTAACCGGCAATCACCGCCGTCGCCTCAAGCAGGGTCTTGCCGGTTGTCATGGCAAATCACCCAGATAGGCATCCAGAACCATCTGGTCTGCGCGCGCGCCGTCGGCATCGCCCTGATAGATCAGTTTACCCTGGGCCATAACCATGATCGGATCGCAGATGGACATGACCACGTCCATGTTGTGCTCGATGATCAGGAAGGTCTGGCCCCGCTCGTTCAATGCCTGAATCTTGTCCACCAGGCTGGCGATCAGGGTCGGATTCACGCCGGCCGCCGGCTCGTCAAGCAGGATGATGCGCGGTTCGGCCATCATCACCCGGGCCAGTTCCAGCAATTTGAGCTGGCCACCGGACAGGGTCTTCGCCGGATCGGTTCGCACGCGCTCCAACTCGCAAAATTGGATGACTTCGTTCGCCTTCTCGCGGACGGCCCTTTCCTGATCGGCTACACGGCCCGGACGCAGCCAATTGTTCCAAAACAACTCGCCTGGCTGGCGTTCCGGCACGATCATCGCGTTTTCAAGAACCGACATCTCCGGAAACGGCCGGGGGATCTGGAATGTCCTCGCCAACCCAGCCGAAAAAACCTGGTGCGGTTTCAGCCCGTCGATGCGCTTGCCGTCCAAGCTGACATTGCCGTCATCGCATTCGATCATACCGGCGAGCGCATTGAACAGGGTGGTCTTGCCGGCACCGTTCGGCCCGATCAGCCCGCCAATAACGCCCTCCGGCACGTCAAAGCTAACCCCGTCAACAGCAGTAAAGCCGCCGAAATGCTTGGTCACATTCGACAGGCTGAGAATGGGGGAAGCGCCACCGGTCACGTCAGGCAACGTCATTCAGATTGTACTTCATGATGCGGCCGTGACGGCCTTCCTTGTCACGTTCCAGATTGTAGACGCACCCATTGGGACCGGACGATCGCGTCTGCACTTCAGCGATTGCGCTGCGATCCGCCCCGTCCAGACTAACTTGCAAGGATTTCAGCAGCCGGGGAAGATGCCGGGCATAACGTGCGCCAACGATCACGGCCGACGCGTCTGGATGGTCGAGCATGGCGCGGACCGACACGGCCGCAATGTCGGCGTCATGGCGATCTGCGATTGCACGCAGCGTATTGAGTAGCTCCTGAAACAGGTCCCAACCGCCGAACTCCTCGATGATCAAGCGGTATTTGATCAAGGAGCGGTTTTCGAAGTCGAAACCGGGATCGGGTCGATGAAGCCAACGATCGGTCAAAAATCCGCCTGCCAACGCCCCATAGCAAATGAGATGAACCCCATGGTCCTTGGCTGCGGCGGCGAACGCCCCTGTCGGCCGTCGATCCAGCAACGAGAATTGCACTTGCGCCGAAACAAGGTCGACTTGCTCCACAATCTGCACCAGATGCTTGCGGTCGAAATTAGTCACGCCGATCCGGTCGATCAGGCCTTCCTCGCTTAACTCGGCAAGGGTCGCGACCGCGTCCAAGCAGCCAGGGATGTTGTAGTCCCACCAGTGAAACTGGACCAAATCGAGGCGCTCTCGCCCGAGCCGTTGGGCCGATCGCTCGATGATGCGACGAACATCGATTTTGTTCAGCCGCCCGAGGGACTCGTAATCAGGCACGTACTTGGTGTGAATTCGGATGGTACTCGCCGCATCCTGCCCGCGCTCATCGGCAATGTGCTTGAGGGCGGCGCCGTACAGCTCTTCCACGCCAGTATAGATATCCGCGCAATCGAACGTCGTGATGCCGGCATCGTAGAAGTCGACCATATCGGCAATGGCGCGCTGGGGCACGACGTCGCCATGATCGCCGGACAATTGCCAACCGCCGCGAACCAGGCGCGAAACCTCATATCCCGGCCGAAATTCAATGCGTGGAACTGATGTCATTCTGATGTGCTCCCCGGCAACGGAACGAGCGTCGTTTCCGAGTGCCGGAATTGTCGTTTGCCGATTCTGGTTATTCTGAACTTGCCGCCGCAATGGGGATCCGGGCAGGCGATGTCCGCATCCGTGGTCATCCAGTCATGGGGGTGGGTGATGCGCTGTTTGGCCGGCAACAGCGGCAGCAGGGCCGCCAGCGGGTACATTGGAAACTGTGCAGGTTGGCCATCGGGGAAGACGATCTGCTCGCCGATCACCTCGAAATAGCTCCCCTCTGGGTGATCGCAGACCATGGGCTTTTCACCGGCGATGATCTCGACCCGCAGATCGTACAGCTCGAAATAATCGTCCACCGGCGGGCCTTCGCCGTGGCCTTCCCCACCTACCGGCATGGCATACCGACCTTCTTAGTCTTGTCGTTGGCCGGAACAGTAAGTGATTGAAAGCAACTCGGCGAACCAAAACAGATCTGGGAAAGGCCAACCGTCATGACAGCTTGGCCTCCGCTTCGATTTCGATCTCGTAGGGGCCAACGATGTCGGAGATGCCGATCAGCGTATTGACCGGCATGATGCCGTCGAAATAGCGGCGATGCATCTTCGCCACCGGTTCCCATTTCGAGGTATCGCACATGTAGATGCGCGTGCGGATGATATCCTCCGGCCGGCCACCCAGGGCGATCACCGTGGCGATGATCTTGTCGAGGATATAGACGGCCTGGCCCTCGGGATCATTCGGGCAAACGCAATCGCCGGACGGATCGGTCGCCGTCGTGCCGCTGACGACGATCGTGTCGCCAACCCGAACGCCCCGGCTGAAACCCGCTGCCGCCTCCCAAGGCGAGCCGCTGTCGCTGCGCTGCCGGCCGGGTCGGAGCGGAACCGGCTCGACCCGGTGCACCGCCGGCAGCGACTCCAGATGATCGCTCAAATCGCCGGAGGCGGTCAGGAAGGGTTCCTTGCGGTATTCATCGCCACAATCGCCCGGGATCGGTTTGAGGCCCTCAACGACCTTTGCGATCGCCGCCCGATCCGCATCATCGAAGGTCAAATCCAAGACCTTGAGGTTGTCCTGCCGGTGCTCTCGTTCACCCAATCGCGCCCCGACGATGACGGCCCCGACGGAAGCGTGATCCAGCACGAACCGGCTGGCGACGTTGGCCACTGAAACCCCGTGCTTTTCGGCAATGGTCGACAGCGTGCCCAGCAGTTCCTGGAACGGCTGCCAGCCGCCTGCCCAATCCACGAAGCGCTTGTATTTCATCCCGCTCCAATCGGGGATGTCCGCTGGCTCCGGCTGGCCGACCCATTTGTCGCTCAAAAAGCCCCCGCACAGCGTGCCGAAACCCAACAACTTCACCCGGTAATGGTCCGCCACCTCCGACAGGGCGCTGGCCGCCCGGCGGTCCAATAGCGAGAAGCACACCTGATTGGACACAACATCGATGCCCTGTTTTAGGACCAGGCGCAGATGGGCGGCATCGAAATTGGTCAGCCCGATATCGCCGATCAGCCCTTCCTCGCGCAGCCGCATCAGGTGGGTCAGCGCGTCGAGATAGTCTGGCGAATGGTACTGCCACCAATGGAGCTGCATCAGGTCGATGCGGTCGAGACCCAGGCGCTTCAAGGCGGTCTCGACCCCTTCCCGCACCCGGCCCAGGCTCATGTCACCCGGCGCTGGGCACCATTTTGTGAGGATAGTCGGCGGCGTCTCGCCGGCCTCGCGCAGGGATTTGTGCACCATTCCGGCGACGATCTCGGCGCTGCCGTAATGGTCGGCCATGTCAAAGGTGTCGAACCCGGCGCGAGCATACTCGGCCAGTGCCTCGGCGGCCCTGTCCAGATCGAACGGTTTACCGTCGCGCTCCTGATCGGCCATCTGCCACAGACCGGTGACGATGCGCCGGATGGCCAGGCCGTTTCTCAGCGTGATTAGCTCAGGTGCGCGCGACACGGGCGGCCTCCCCTTCGGTGGTTTGCGCTCGCGCTTGTTGCATAAACATCGGCCCGCCGCGCCAGCGCGGAAAGCCATAACCGGATGTCATCACCACATCGATGGCCTCGGGTGAGGCGGCGATGCCCTCTGATAGAATGTCCCGGCCCTCTTGCTGCATCGCGCCAAGGATGGTCCGCATGATGTCCTCCGGCCCGAATGGCTTGCGCTGAATGCCCTTGGCAGCGGATTCGGCCAGGATAATCTCGTCTACCACCGGATCGGGCTGGCCCTTCTTGGGATCGGCCGAATAGTCGTACCAACCGGCCCCGGTTTTGCGGCCGAAGCGGCCCATCTCGCACAGCTTGTCGGCAATGGCGACGTAACGGGCCTTGGGATTGCGTGTCGCCGCCTGCCGCTTGCGTGTGGCCCAGGAGATATCCAGCCCTGCCATGTCCTGCATGGCGAACAGCCCCATGGGAAAGCCGAATTCTACCATTGCTGCGTCGATCTGCTGCGGCAGGGCGCCGTCCTCCAGCATGAAATCGCAATGGCGTCGATAGGCGGACATGATGCGGTTGCCGATGAACCCATCGCAAACCCCCGCCGGTACCGCGATCTTGCGCAGCTTCTTGGCCAAGGCAAAGCCAGTCGCCAGAACGTCCGGCGCGACGCTGTCGGTTTTGATAATTTCCAACAATTTGACGATGTGCGCGGGCGAGAAGAAATGCAGCCCCAGAACGCGCGAGGGATCGGTCACCGACCCGGCGATCTGATTCACATCCAGATAGGAGGTGTTGGTCGCAAGAACCGCATTCGGTTTGGTTACGCCGTCCAGCTTGGCAAAGACCTCCTGCTTGACCGCCATATCCTCGAAAACGGCTTCGATGACCAGATCCGCATCACCAGCGGCTTCGAAGCTGTCTGCACAGGCAAAGGCGGCGATCATGCCTTCATGCGACGCCGCATCAATCAGCCCCCGCTTAAGGCTGCCTTCCAATAGCGTCCCCACGGAAGACCGCGCCTTTTCGCAGGAAGGCGCATCACGCTCAATGATAGTCACCCCGAACCGCGCCAGCAGACAGGCCGCCGCGATTCCAGCACCCATCGTGCCGCCGCCGATGATGGCGATGCGCTCGACCGGCCGGGGCTCGACGCCCTTGATCTCTGGTAGGGACGAAACACGGCGTTCGGCCTGAAACAGATAGCGAAGCGCGGCGGATTGCTCGCCATCGCGCAGCTCAATGAAGGTTCTGCGTTCTGCGGCCAGGGCTTCCTTTGCCGGCAATTCGGTGGACCGGCGCACGGCCTCCACTGCCTTCAGCGGCGCAATCTGGCCCTTTGCCCGCGCCTTCGTCTTGGCGGATAGCTCGTCCCAATTCAGCCGGTCAGCACCGGTGATTGACCTGTCGATCACGGGTTCAGACGGTTCGAGCCCGGCCGCAAAATCCAGCGCGGATTGCAGCAGATCGCCCTCGCTGAGGTGGTCGATCAGTCCCAGCTCGAGCGCCTTGTCCGCGCCAATCGGTTTTCCGCCGGAAATCATCGAGACGGCCTCGGCGACCGGAACCAACCTGGGCAACCTAACGGTTCCACCCGCCCCCGGGATCAGGCCGAGATTGACCTCAGGGAACCCCAACCGCGCCGACTGATCCGCCACGCGATAGCGGCAGCCCATTGCCACTTCCAAGCCACCCCCAAGGGCCGAGCCGTGAATGGCGGCGATCCAGGGTTTGTTGGCGCGCTCAATCCGCTCGATGACGGTTGGCAAGATCGGGTCTAGCGGCGGTTTGCCGAATTCTTTGATGTCCGCGCCGGCGATGAAGGTTCGGCCCGCACACATCAGGACGGCGGCGTCAGCCTCGGGATCGGCATCGATTTGCTCCACCGCTGCAACAAGGCCCGCCCGAACAGCGTGTGAGAGGGCGTTGACCGGCGGGTGATCGATCATCACGAGCGCGACCGCGCCCTGCCTGGTTACGGTAACCGGGTTCATCGTGCGGTCTTCGCCAAGGCGCTGGATTCCCGAAACTCTCAACGTCCACGCCACAATAGAGGCCCCCACCACTCATTTCAATTCTAAAACTTTTAGGCTTGAAATAAATGCCTTCGCGTTCTAGGTGTTGAGCTAGCTAATCGAAGGAGGGCGTGCGCGGTGCGGGTCGTCTGTCTAGGGGGTGGCCCTGCGGGGCTCTACTTCGCCATCTCGATGAAGTTGCGAGATCCCTCCCACGAAATCACCGTGATCGAGCGCAACCGCCCCGACGATACCTTCGGCTGGGGCGTCGTCCTGTCGGACGAAACGCTCGACAATCTTAAAGCCAACGATCCCAAAAGCGCCGAGGCGATCCGCCAGCATTTCGCCTATTGGGACGATATCGCCGTCCACCATCGCGGCACCAAGACCGTCTCGACCGGCCACGGCTTCTGCGGCATCGGGCGCAAGCAGCTGCTGCTGCTGTTGCAGGACCGGGCGCGGGAGCTGGGCGTCGACCTGCGCTTCGAGACGGAGGTCGAGAGCGCCGAAACCTACGCCGAGCAGTACGACCTGGTCGTCGCCTCCGACGGGCTGAACTCGAAAACACGCGAAGCCTACGCCGAGCACTTCAAACCGGACATCGATGTCCGCAAATGCAAGTTCGTCTGGCTGGGCACCCACCAGAAGTTCGACGACGCCTTCACCTTCATATTCGAGGATACGCCGAAGGGCTGGATCTGGGCGCACGCCTATCAGTTCGACGACGACACGGCGACCTTCATCGTCGAATGCACCGAACAGACCTTCGCCAACTACGGCTTCGGCGAGATGTCGCAGGAGGAGTCGATCGCCACCTGCGAGGCGATCTTCGCCGACCATCTGGGCGGTCATTCCCTGATGTCGAACGCCCGACACATTCGCGGATCGGCCTGGCTGAACTTCCCGCGCGTGCTGTGCGAGACCTGGTCGCACAAGAACATCGTGCTGATGGGCGATGCGGCCGCGACGGCGCATTTTTCCATCGGGTCGGGTAGCAAGCTGGCCCTGGAAAGTGCCATCGCCCTGACCGACTATCTGCATTCGGAAAGCAGCCTGGCCGATGCCTTCGCCCTCTATGAAGACGCCCGGCGGCTGGAGGTGCTGCGTCTGCAATCGGCGGCGCGCAATTCCATGGAATGGTTCGAGGAGGTCGAGCGCTATCTCGATCTCGATCCCGTCCAGTTCAACTATGCCCTGCTGACCCGGTCCCAACGCATCAGCCACGAAAACCTGCGCCTGCGTGACGGCGACTGGCTGCAAGGGGCCGAGCGCTGGTTCCAGAACGGCGCGGGCGTCAGCACCAATGAACCGGTACGACCGCCCATGTTCGCGCCCTTCAAGCTGCGGGACATGGCGCTGAAGAACCGCATCGTCGTCTCGCCGATGGCCCAGTACAAGGCCGTGGATGGCTGCCCGACCGATTGGCACCTGGTGCATTACGCCGAGCGGGCCAAGGGCGGCGCCGGTCTGATCTACACGGAAATGACCTGTGTCTCGCCCGAGGGCCGGATCACACCGGGCTGCACGGGAACTTATGATCCGTCGCACGAGGATGCCTGGCGCCGTATCGTCGGTTTCGTTCACAGCGAGACCAACGCCAAGATCTGCCTGCAAATAGGCCATTCCGGCGCCAAGGGTTCGACCCAGCTGGGTTGGGAGGAGATGGACGCCCCCCTGACCGAGGGCAATTGGCCCCTTCTGTCCGCCTCAGCCATCCCCTGGTCGGACCGGAACCAAGTTCCCAAAGCCATGGACCAGGCCGACATGGATATCGTCCTCGACCAGTTCGTCGCCTCGGCCGAGATGGCCGACAGGGCCGAATTCGACATGATCGAGCTGCACGCCGCCCATGGCTATCTGCTGTCGTCTTTCATCACGCCGCTGACCAATAATCGAACGGATGAGTATGGCGGCTCGCTGGAAAACCGTCTGCGCTACCCGCTTGAGGTTTTCCATGCCGTGCGCGCGGTCTGGCCCGACGAAAAACCCATCGCCGTGCGCATTTCGGCCAATGACTGGGTTGGCGAAGATGGCATTACCCCGCAAGAGGCTGTGGAGATCGCCGCCCAGCTGCAGAAGGCCGGGGTCGATATCTGCGATGTTTCGGCTGGCCAGACCTCGGTCCAGGCCCAGCCGGTCTATGGCCGCATGTTCCAGACGCCGTTTTCCGACCGGATCCGCAACGAAACCGGCATGGCCACCATGGCCGTGGGCAACATCTACGAACCCGATCACGTCAACTCCATCCTGATGGCCGGGCGCGCCGATCTAGTCTGCCTGGCCCGGCCGCACCTGGCCAATCCCTACTGGACGTTGCACGCCGCCTCGGCTCTGGGCGACCGGTTGGAAAAGTGGCCCGATCCCTACCTGGCCGGGCGTGATCAGATGTGGCGGCTGGCGGACCGGCAGGACGTCATGCTCGGCAAGGTCTGACCGATGACCGATCTGACCGGCCGGCATGCCCTGGTCACCGGAGGCGGATCGGGCGTCGGTGCCGCCATCGCCCTGGCCCTCGCCGACGCAAGCGCAACCGTAACGATTTGCGGCCGCCGGGAATCCGCGTTGAAAGACGTGGCCGGTGATCGCCCGGGAATTGCCTATTCGACCTGCGACGTAACCGATCAAACCTCAGTAGATCGAGCCTTTGCGGAAGCTGCTGACCGTTCCGGCCCTATCGACATCGTCGTTGCCAATGCGGGCGCTGCGACCAGCCAGCCCTTCGACAAGATGTCGTCCGACGATTTCGGCTCCATGGTCGACGTCAATTTGCGGGGCGTCTTCCATTGCTGGCGGGCCGGCGTTCACGCCATGAAGCAAGCCGGCTGGGGCCGACTGATCGCCATTGCCTCGACCGCTGGCCTGAAGGGCTATGCCTATGTCAGCGGTTATTGCGCGGCAAAGCACGGCGTCGTCGGCCTGACCCGCGCCTTGGCTCAGGAACTGGCCAAAACCGGCGTTACCGTCAACGCCGTCTGCCCTGGCTATACCGAAACGCCGATGCTGGAACAGGCGCTGGACAACATCACCGCCAAAACAGGTTGCTCGCGCGACCAAGCTATTGCCACGCTGCAGGCGGGCAACCCCCAGGGCCGCTTTATTCAGCCGGCCGAAGTCGCCGACAGCGTGCTGTGGCTGTGCGGCGAGGACAGCCAATCCGTCACCGGCCAGGCCCTCTCCATATCCGGGGGCGAGATATGAGCGCTGCTCCCAAAGTCGACCTGCCCGACGAACTCGATTCCAAGGAACGGCTTCGCCTGTGGCTGCGAATCCTGAAAGTCTCGCGCCGCATCGAAGGCGAAATCCGAGAACGGCTTCGCTCGGAATTCGGCACGACGCTGCCCCGGTTCGACGTGATGGCGGCCCTCGACCGGGCAGAAGACGGTCTGCGGATGAGCGAGCTGTCCGGCGTGCTGCGCGTGTCCAACGGCAACGTCACCGGCATCGTCGACCGCCTGGTTGCCGACGGGTTGGTCGCCCGCGCAGCCGTAGCCGGCGATCGCCGGGCCATGATCGTACGCCTGACGGGCAAAGGGCGAGAAGAATTCGCGCGGCTGAGCCAGGTGCATGAAGGCTGGATTGACGATCTGCTGGCCTCGGTCAGTGGCGAACAGGCCGAAAAACTGACCCGAAAACTCGGCAAGATCGCCGACCACCTCGAACGATCGGGAGCAAGCCGGCCATGACACGCATGCACGACTTCACGCCTGAGCATTTTCGCTGCCGCATCGAAGACGGCGTCGCGATCTTGTCGCTGGACCGGCCCGAACGCAAAAACCCCCTCACCTTCGAAAGCTATGCCGAACTGGAGACCTGGTTTCGGCAGCTGCGCGATGCGGACGACGTCAAAGCGGTGGTGTTCGGCTCCAACGGCGGCAATTTCTGTTCCGGCGGGGATGTGCACGACATCATCGCCCCCTTGCTTGATCGGGACATGAAGGGACTGCTGGCGTTCACCCGGATGACCGGGGATCTGGTCAAGGCCATGATGGGCTGCGGCAAACCGATCATCGCCGCGGTGGATGGCATCTGCGTCGGGGCGGGCGCCATTCTCGCCATGGCCTCGGACCTAAGGCTGGCAACCCCGGAAGCGAAGACGGCCTTTCTGTTCACCCGCGTCGGACTGGCCGGCTGCGACATGGGCGCCTGCGCCATTCTGCCGCGCATCATCGGCCAGGGCCGGGCCGCTGAGCTGCTGTTCACCGGCCGGTCCATGAGCGCCGAGGAAGGCGAGCGCTGGGGCTTTTTCAACCGGGTCGTCGATCCCCAGCAGCTGGAAGAGGCAGCGATTACCCTGGCCCGCCGTATCGGCGAGGGTCCCAGCTTCGCCCACATGATTACAAAGACGATGCTCGCCCAGGAATGGAGCATGAGCCTCGAACAAGCCATCGAAGCAGAAGCGCAAGCCCAGGCGATCTGCATGCAGACCGAAGATTTCCGCCGGGCGTACGAGGCCTTCGCCAAAAAAGAAAAACCCGTTTTCGAAGGCAACTGATGGCCGACCGTTCCTTCCTTGACTGGCCGTTTTTCGAAGACCGTCACCGGGCGTTGGCGGCGGCCCTGGATGCCTGGGCTGAAGAGCACCTTCACGACATCGATCACCATAATGTCGATGCAGCCTGCCGCCGGTTGGTGGCCGATCTGGGCCGCGATGGCTGGCTGACCCATTCGGCCATCGACCCGAACCGGCCGGACGACAGGCTCGATGTCCGCAGCCTGTGCCTGATCCGGGAAACTCTGGCACGCTTCGATGGGCTGGCTGACTTTGCCTTTGCCATGCAAGGGCTGGGCACCGGCGCCATCTCGCTGTTCGGCACTGAGACACAAAAACAGGCCTGGCTGGGCCGAACCCGCGCCGGCCAGGCTCTGTCGGCCTTTGCCCTCAGCGAGCCGCGCTCAGGCTCCGACGTAGCCAACATCGATCTGGCGGCAACCAAGGATGGCGACAGCTTCGTCCTGAACGGCGAGAAAACCTGGATATCCAATGGCGGGATTGCCGATCTTTACACCGTCTTCGCCCGAACCGGGGATGCGCCGGGGGCCAAGGGGTTGTCTGCCTTTCTGGTGCCAGCGGATACCGCTGGGCTGTCTATCGCCGAGCGCCAGCAAGTCATCGCGCCGCACCCCCTCGCCCGGCTTGCTTTCGAAAATTGCCGCATTCCGGCCGATGCCATGATCGGCAAACCTGGCGATGGGTTCCGCATCGCCATGTCAGTGCTGGACGTCTTCCGCTCGACCGTTGCCGCCGCGGCCCTCGGGTTCGCTCGCCGGGCGCTGGATGAAACCGTACAACGGGCCCAGTCGCGAGAACTGTTCGGCGGGCCGCTGTCGGATCTGCAAATGGTCCAAGGGCACATCGCCGACATGGCGCTGGATGTCGATAGTTCCGCCCTGCTGATCTACCGCGCCGCCTGGTTGAAGGATTCCGGCGCGCTGCGCATCAGCCGCGAGGCCTCAATGGCCAAGCTGCATGCCACCGAACAGGCACAGAAGGTGATCGATCGGGCCGTGCAGATCCATGGCGGCGACGGTGTCCGCTCCGGTCACATCGTCGAGCGGCTATACCGCGATATTCGCGCCCTGCGCATCTATGAGGGCGCCTCGGACGTCCAAAAAATCATCATCGCCAGACAGACCCTGGCCAATGCGGAAAAGGGGGGCTGACATGCTTGGACCATCCGCCCACAGCGACACCTTCGCCCGAGACAACCTGCCCCCGGCGGACCAATGGCCCGACTTGCCAATGGACGGGTTCGACTATCCCGAACGTCTGAACGCCGCAGTCGAGCTGACCGATCGGATGGTGGAAAAGGGCTTTGGCGATCACACCGCCCTGATCGGCAATGGCCGCCGCCGCACCTACAAGGAACTGACCGATTGGACCAACCGCCTGGCCCATGCTCTGGTCGAGGACTATGGCGTCGAGCCGGGCAAACGCGTGCTGATTCGCTCGGCCAACAATCCGGCCATGGTCGCTTGTTGGCTGGGCGCGACGAAAGCCGGCGCCGTTGTCGTCAACACCATGCCCATGCTGCGTCAGGGCGAGCTGACCCAAATCGTCGACAAGGCGGAAGTCACGCATGCCTTGTGCGATACGCGGCTGATGGACGAGCTGGTTGCCTGCGCCAAGGACAGCCGGTATCTCGACAAGGTGATCGGTTTCGACGGTACGGCCAACCACGATGCCGAACTCGACCGCATCGCCCTGAATAAGCCGGTTACGTTCAATGCTATCGAGACCGGGCGAGACGATGTTGCCCTGTTGGGCTTTACCTCGGGCACGACCGGGTCGCCCAAGGCAACCATGCATTTCCACCGCGACCTGCTGATCATCGCCGATGGGTATGCCAAGGAAGTGTTGGATGTACAGCCGGACGATGTATTCGTCGGCTCGCCGCCCCTGGCCTTTACCTTCGGCCTGGGTGGACTGGCGATCTTTCCATTGCGCTTTGGGGCTGCCGCGACGTTGCTCGAAACCGCTTCGCCGAAAAACATGATCGAGATCATCGAGACCTACAAAGCGACCATCAGTTTCACGGCACCGACGGCCTACCGCGTCATGTTGTCGGCCATGGATGAAGGCGCCGATCTTTCATCCCTTCGCGCCGCCGTGTCGGCCGGTGAGACTCTGCCTGCCCCGGTGTACGAAGCCTGGATGCAAAAAACCGGCAAACCAATGCTGGACGGAATTGGCGCCACCGAGCTGCTGCACATCTTCATCTCGAACCGCTTCGGTGACTCGAGGCCGGCTTGCACCGGCAGGCCCATTTCCGGCTACGAGGCAAAGGTCGTCGACGATGAAATGAACGAGAAACCACGCGGCGAAATCGGCCGGCTTGCCGTTCGTGGTCCTACCGGCTGCCGCTACATGGCCGACGACCGTCAGGCGAAATATGTGCGCGATGGTTGGAACCTGACGGGCGATTCCTTCTCCCAGGACGAAGATGGCTATTTCCACTTCGCGGCGCGCAGCGACGACATGATCGTTTCCTCTGGCTACAACATCGCCGGCCCGGAGGTTGAGGCTGCCCTGCTTTCCCATGGCGACGTCGCCGAGTGCGGCGTGATCGCGGCTCCGGATGAAGAGCGCGGCCAAATCGTGCAAGCATATGTCGTTTTGACCGACGGTGTTGCGCGAGGCGAGGAGACCGCCAAACGTCTTCAAGATCACGTCAAAGCAACCATTGCCCCTTACAAATATCCGCGTTCCATCGTTTTCATCGACGCCCTGCCAAAAACGCAGACCGGCAAGATTCAACGGTTCCGGTTGCGCCAAGACGCCAATTGAGACCCTAGCTCCGCATTTAGACCTTGTGACATCCCATGCATGAAATCATTCATCCCGAGGGCTGGAAGCCGGCCAAAGGGTACGCCAATGGTGTGCTTGCCCAGGGCGCGCGCCTGTATGTCGGCGGCCAGATCGGTTGGAACAAAGACCAAGTCTTCGAAAGCCACGATTTTATCGGCCAGACCGAAAAGGCCCTGGCCAACATTGCCGAGATTGTCCGGTCGGCCGGTGGGGATGTCACCGACATCGTCCGCCTGACCTGGTACGTCACCAGCAAGAAGGAGTATCTGGCCAAACAGGTCGAAGTCGGTGAGGCCTATCGGCGGGTCATGGGCAAGCATTTCCCGGCCATGACGATGGTCGTGGTCGCCGATCTGGTCGAAGATGAAGCCTTGGTCGAAATCGAAGCCACAGCGGAGATCTCCGAAAGCACGGCTGTCGGTTAGCCCCGATCAACCCACACAGACAGCGGATTGAAGTAGACCGGCGGTCAGCTCATCGGCAATGTCCGGCCCGATACCGCTGCTTTGTGAGATCGCGGCCAAGACCTCGCGCGCAACATCGCTGATTTGGGTCGGGTCTGCCGGCGCCAGGTCTGCGACGACGTCGATGGCGGACATCCCGGATAGTTCAGCTGAAAGCGGCCGCTCCTGGCATTGAAAGTCGATTGCCGACAGATCGACCGCAAAGACCTTCTCGACGCCGACGATCCGGAAAGCAATCTGCCCCAAATTCGGATCGAAGGCGATTTGCCAGCGGCTTTCGCGATTGGCGACCTGGTTCAACAGGTTGAAGGCATGATGTTGTTTGGCGGCTGACCCGACTTTGCGCACGGCGTTGGCGGAAAGGACAAAGCGTTCCAAGCTGTTTGGGTCCTGCAGACGCGCGCCCGTTGGGATCGCTCGATCACCGCCAAACCCGTCAAAGGCGGAAATGCGAGTCAGAAGGTCCGCATAGCTGTTGTTGGTCAAGGCTGGCAACGGCATGTCGGCATGGATCCGATAGCCTGCCTCGGTCGGCATGACGGCGGCGGTGTTTCCCATCCGATCGGCAAGCAAATAGTGGATGGGAACCAATCCGTGGATGCGCACATCGTCCAGGGATGCAAGCGCTTCATCCACCGTGGCCGACGTGTCCAGCAGCCGCTGGATAAGCTCCAGTTCGTTGACGATCGGCGCTTCCTTGCGCCCGCCAAAGACCACTTTTTCGTTCCACATCAACGTGACGACCAAGCCGGCTGTGTTCATTCCGGCCGTGGGCATACCCGGACCCATCTGACTGAACGTCACGCTGGCATGCTCAACCAGCCATTCCGCCGGCTCGCTGTCGCCATCTCGCATGATGGAACGGCGGGCCGCCGATGACGGGTTGGCATAGAGAAACCCGTCCCCCGTTGGGGCAAAGTCGAAGCTGTAGGTGACGAGAGGCCGATCCGGCAGCCCAAGAACGGCGGTCGAGCACGCAAGGGCGGCCGACCCTGAGGCGAAGGCCAAAACCGCGCCGATCAGAGCAACGCGGCGCGCCCTTCCAGTATGTCGATTGTCAATGCGCACGAAAAACTCCCATTGCGTGTTAGAAGTGTGCCCACAGCTGATGGACGCCATGATCAACACCAACCCGGATTTCGCCAGATGCCCGGAAGTTTCGTGAACGACACGCTGGCAGATCGACTGACGAGTTGTGCGATGACCCTGTTCGGCTCGGCCCGCAACCTGGGCCTTCTCTTGTTCGTCGCCTTGTTTGCTGGATTCGCCGGCCCTTTCGGCACGTATGAAGCCTTTACCGCGCCAGAACGGTTCCTCTTTTGGGCCATCGTCGTGGTTGGAACGGCCATCGCCGGACATGTGACAGGCACCGCCGCCGACTATCTGATCGCACGATGGAACTGGCACACCATTGCCCGTCTCAGCGTGGCATCCGGTATTACCGCCTTCCCGGTAAGCGCCGTCGTCGCGCTTGTGCTCGTGGCCTTTGGTCGTTGGCCGGGCAGCGGGGATCTGGTGACGCTGTACGTCCAGTGTTTCGGCGTCGTCGGTGCGCTGTCTTTCCTTGAGCACGTCTTTGAGCGAAAGACGGAACAGGAACCGCCGGCCCCGCGCCCCAAATTGTTAGAGCGCTTGCCCCAGGCCAAGCGCGGGCGACTGATCCGGTTGGTCGCCCAGGATCACTATGTCGCCGTCACAACCACGGCCGGCGATACGCTGCTTGCCATGCGCTTCAGGGATGCCGTGGCCGAAGCCGCCAGCGTCCCCGGATTGCAGGTTCACCGGTCCCACTGGGTTGCCGTAAGCGCTGTCTCTGGTCGCTGTCGCACGAATGGGAAGGCCGGGCTTCGACTGCGCGATGGCAGCATTGTGCCAATTGGCCGTAAGTTCGTTCCAGCCCTTCGAGAATGGGGACTCTGAGCAGTCGCTAGCCGTCCGGCTTTTCGTTCTTGGTGGGCTTGGCGGTGTCGGCACCGGCGCCGATGCTGTCGTTTCCCCCGACCGCCTGCTGCAACTCGGCATCCGACAATTCCGTCGCACCCAGCTTGCTCAAATGGGCCTGGACCTGGGCCACGATGCTATCGACCGCGCTTTGATTAAGTTCCACTTTCTGAATTTCGTTGATGACCTCGGCGGGCGATCTGTCAAAACGCGAACGCAATGATTTGTCACCAGCGAGCTTGGAAACCAGTTCCATAATCCAATCGAGACCTGGCCTGCTCATCTTGCCTTCCTCCTGAACGCGCAAACCTCAGGCATTTTTTTGATTCACCCGCCAGTTTTTGTTTTGAGCATCACGGGTGAGATTTCAGCTAACAAACGACTTTGGCAAAATCTGTGGCCAAACTCACAATCAGCCAGCTTCATCTGCGGGAAATTCTACCACAAACGTTCCGATTGCGGTCAAGAACAAGGATATTATTCTTGTCAAATATCAACTAGATTTGTTCAATTTAATAAATCCACTTTCTATATGCTCATTCATTATAGGTCATCACTGTATTTATTTCACCTGCCCCAGCGAAAATCCGCGCGCGATGTGGTGGCGCACGAAATAGACCATGATCAGCCCGGGGATCAGGGTCAACACGCTGGCCGCCGCCAACAGGCCGACATTCAGTCCGGTCAGCAGCCCGCCTGCCCGCGTCATGATCGCACCGATGGGCTTGGCGTCGATGGTCGTCAGCCCGTTGGCCAGCAGCAGCTCGACCCAGGAAAACATGAAGCAGAAGAAGGCGGTGACGCCAATCCCGGGCGCGATCATCGGAATGAGGATTTTTCGAAAAAAGCCAAAGGTGGAATAGCCGTCGATCCACGCCATCTCGTCCACTTCTTTTGGCACGGCCGAAATGAATCCCTCCAAAATCCAAATCGCGATCGGCACGTTGAACAGGCAATGGGCCAGCGCCACGGCGATATGCGTATCGATCAGGCCGAGCTCGGAATAGATCTGGACAAAGGGGACCAGAAGGGCGGCGGTCGGCGTCATCCGGCAGGCCAGGAACCAGAAGAACATGTGCCGGTCGCCTATGAAGCGAAAGCGGGAAAACGCATAAGCGGCCGGCAAGGCCACGGTCATCGAGATGACCACATTGAGCAGCACATAGATCGAGGAATCGAGATAGGCCAAGTACCAGCTAGAATCACTGAAGATCACCTGGTAGTTCCGCAACGTAGGCTCGTTGGGAATGATGGAGGAACCGGCGGCAATCTCGATGTTTGGCTGGAAGCTTGTGGTGATCAGCCAATAGATCGGCAACAGCAGCAGCACGACGAAGATGGCCGGTATCAGCTCGCTCCAGCGAAAGCTTGGCCGGTTCCTACCCATCACGTCGCATCATGGTCTTAAACAACGTCCAGGACAGGACCAGGATGATGACGAAGTAGATGACCGATTGGGCGCTGGCCTCTCCTAGATCGAATTGGATCGAGGCGGTTTGCACCAGATCGAGCGACAGGAAGGTTGTCGCGGTTCCCGGCCCGCCACGGGTCATCATGAAGGGCTCGACGAAGATCGTGAAACTGTCCATGAAACGAAGCAGGGCCGCGATCAACAGCACGCGGCGGATCTTGGGGAACTGGACATAGCGAAACGTACCCCAGCGGCTCGCCCCGTCGATCCGGGCAGCGTGGAAATAGGGATCGGGGATCGAGACCAACCCGGCATAAGCCAACAGCACGACCAACGAGGTCCAATGCCAGACATCCATCAGGATGACCGCCGCCCAGGCGCCGATGGGGTTGTTCAAATCGATGGTGATGCCGACCCAGTGCAAGGCCAGGCCCAGCCAGCCGATCTCGGCGTTGACCAGCACTTTCCAGATAAACCCGACGACCAACCAGGGCGTCAGAAGCGGGATCGCCAGCAGGATGACATACAGCGTCGCGCGCGGCCCCCGCTGGGGCATGGCAAGCGCGATAGCCACGCCAAGCGGCATCTCGATCAGCAGCACGATGGCTGAAAAACCCAGGCTGCGGAAAAGCGCTGCGTAGAAGTCCGACGAACGCAGCGTCTCTTCGAACCAATAGGCGCCGACCCAGATGAACTGATCGCCGGAGAAGACATCCTGGACCGAATAGTTGACGACGACCATCAGCGGGATCAGCGCGCTGATGGTCATCACCGCTAGGGCTGGAACGATAAAAAGCCAGGCTCGAAAATCGCTAAACACCGCAGAAGTCTACTGACGCCAGGCGAACTGCGCTAGCTGACAGGACACGCCACGCGTTAGTTCGGCACGGCAAATCTCAAGAAGTCTGCAATCCAGGCGGCGGACACGGCGGTGTCGTCGGGGCCGGACAGCGAGGCCAGGGCAGGTTCGGCGACGGAGCCGATGCGGTCGCGCCGCTTTTCGATCAGCCGCCGGTTGATCGCTGGCGTGAAGTCGGGGTGCTGCTGGATCGCGAGGAACGTCTTGCCAATGTGAAAGCCGCTGAGCGGGCAGAAGTCGCTGGCCAGAAACAACTCGGCCTCGTCGGGCAATTCGGTGACCTGATCCTGATGCATCGCGTGCAGCATAACTGTGCCGTCGGGCCCGCCCATCCAGGGTGGGCGCGCCGTCATCTCAACCGGCATCAGGCCCACGCCCCAGCCTTTGGACGAGCGTTCGACCTGCCCGCCCAGCGCCAGCGCGATGGCCTGGTGGCCATAGCAGATTCCAACCAGCGGCTTGGCACGGTCGCGGCAGGCGAGGATGAAATCGAAGAGTTTGTCTTGCCAATCATAGGGATCGAAGACGGAGAACTTGCCGCCGGTGATCAGGTAGGCGTCGTAGTCGTCGACTGCCGGGCAGTCGCCGGCGACGGCGCTGCGGACGTCCCACGTAGCTTCGGGTAGGTGCGGCGCGATAGCCGATTCGAAGCGCTGGGGCGAGGGCGGGAATTCCAAGGGGGCATTCGGATCCTGATGCCCGATGTGGAGGATGCAGATGTCCATGGGAGGTCGCGGCTGGTTGCAAAGCCCATTGGGCCTAAACCGGTTCCGCGCCGTAAAAAACGGTATTTTATCGGTGAATGCGGGCATAAGCAGGGGTTATCCGTCATCGCGGGCAAGAGCCTAGTCCAGAAGCCTGACTTATGAAGTATCAACTTTGAGGAATAAGATTTTATGGCTTGAAGAGAGTCCATAAGCTCTTGTCATCCGGCCCCGACTGGACTGGGGCACACCGATCAAGACGAGAGCCGAGCCGTGCTGAGCAATTGCGAGATCACCTCACAAGGGGACATCCGACAGGGCCTTGAGACCCGCTTCGCCGAGGACCCTGAAACACCCCTGCTGCTGTCCTTTCCCCATTCGGGCGACATCTATCCGGACGATTTCGGATACGATCCCGCCCTGCCCTTCAACATCATCGATTTCCCCTCGGACAAATATGTCGACGAGCTGTTCGGCGAGGGAGAGGCGATGGGCCTGCCGTCGATCAAGGCGAACTTCCCGCGCGCCTATGTCGATGTGAACCGCCACCAGCACGATATCGACGGCACGATGCTGGAAGACAGCGAGGGCTGGTACGGCCGCCTGCAGCCCACGGTGCTGAAGGCCGGCGCGACCCTGTTCTGGTCCCATTCCCGCGAGAACCCGATCTATGCGCGGAAACTGGGCCTGCGCGAGGCCAAGGGACGCCTGGCCAACTATTTCATCCCCTATCACCAGGCCATGACCGCCATGGTCGAACGGACCCGAGCGAAATTCGGCGGCGTCTATATCGTCGATTGCCATTCGATGACCCAATTCGACAGCGCCTGGCGCGGCGGTAAGGAACGGCCGGAAATCGATATCGGCACCCGTCACGGCGAGTCTTGCGCATCCGACCTGGCCGAGGTGATGGCCTGGGCCTGGCAGGCACGCGGCTATGACGTCGGGGTCGACCGACGCTTTGCCGGCGGAGAGATCACGCTGCGATACGGCTGGCCGGAAATTGAGCAACACATCATGCAGGTCGAAATCCGGCGCGATCTGTACATGGACGAGGACACGCGCGAGCGGAAAGCCAGTTTCGCCAAGGTCCAGGAGGACTGCACCGCCGTGCTGCGGGAATTCAAGGACTACATCGATCAGCGAACCAATCGCTGACCAAACGGCCGACACCAGAAAACAGAACAAACACACGGAGCCCGACATGACCCTTAAACACCTTGCCGCCGCCACTGCCTTGGGAGCCTGCCTGGTCGCCGGAACGGCGCATGCGGATGTCCTGCGCATGGCCTATTCGGCCGCACCCCGGTCGATCGATCCCTACCCGTTCGGCGGTGCGCCGACTGCTTCGCTAAAGGAACATGTCTATGAGGCCCTGGTCGCGGCGGACGATTCCCCGCTGCTGTCCACGGGCTGGAGCTGGGACAGCCCGACCAGCCTGACGGTAACGCTGCGGGAGGATGTCAGCTTTCACAATGGCGAGCCGATGACCGCCCGCGACGTAGTCTACAGCGCCTGCCGGATGATGCATCTGATCGATGGCAAGCGGAACCTGCTGACCAGCTCAATGGGGCCGATCACCGACGTGGTGGCCGTGGACGATCACACCGTGCGCTTCGACATGGCCTCGCCCTACCCGCTGTGGGTTCAGAAGATGAAGTTTCTGTCCATCCTGCCAGCCTCGCTGGCCGACACGCCGGACGGGCCGATTGCCTATGACGCGGAAGGCGATTGCGGCATCACCCGCTATCCGACCCGCGACGAGTTCGATGACGGCCCGGCCGCCATCGGCACCGGCCCGTTCAAGCTGGTCAGCTACGACAAGACCGGCGATGCCGAGCTTATCCGCAACGACGACTATTGGGGCGAGGTGTCCGAATGGGAAGGGCTGGAGATCCGGTCCATCGGCAATGCCGGTGCGCGTCTGGCAGGATTGCTGGCCGGCGATTTCGATCTGATCGAAAACCCGACCACCGAGGATCTGGCGGCATTGGATAACAATGACGACTTCACCTACACCTCGATGCCGTCCTGGCGGACGATCTTTATCGTCCTGGACATAAACCCCGAAGGCGCCCCGGGCGTTACGGCCCCCGACGGATCGCACCCGCTGGCCGATGTCCGGGTCCGCCAAGCCCTGTCGCTGGCCATCGACCGGCAGGCGATCGCCGACCGGCTGTTCCGGGGTGAAGCCACCGCCGCCAATCAGTTCGCGCCAAAATACCGGACGGGCGCGCCTGAAATGCCCGATCTGGAATACGATCCCGAAAAGGCCAAGGCCCTGTTGGCCGAAGCGGGCTATGCCGATGGCTTCAGCATCGACTTCTTCGCGCCGAGCGACCGGTATGCCAATGGCGCCCGGGTCGCCCAGGCCATTACCCAGTTCCTGTCGCGCATCGGGGTTACGGTCAACCTGAAGACCCAGCCCTGGTCGGTGTTCGCCAAGGCCCGCACCAACCGTGAGATGGGCATCTTTCTGTATGGCTGGGGTCACCCCCAAGGCCCGGCACAGATGATCTCGTTCGCCTTTGCCTCGCGCGACAAGGATCTGGGCCTGGGGTCGTCCAACTATTCGAACTACGCCAACGAGACGTTCGATACGGCCATGAAGGCCTGGGCCGTGGAGTTGGATGACGACAAGGCCAACGAGTATGTCCGCCAGGCGATGGAACAGGTCGTGGCCGACCTGCCCGGTATCCCCCTGTACTACCAGCATTCGATCTGGGCGCACCGGGCGGACCTGGTGGTCGATGGCCGCCAGGACGAGCGGACCAACGCCGCCATGGTGAGCATGAACTAGGTGGTTTTATCCCGGCCGGCGCTTAGGTCTGCGCCGGCCGGAACCGCCAACCCCAGGGTGACGCAGCATGCTAAATTATCTTCTCAGACGCATCGGGCAGAGCCTGGTTCTGGTCTTGATCATGTCGGTGCTGGTTTTCGTCGGCATGTATGTCGCCAGCGACCCGGTTGCGGTGCTGGCCGGCGATGATTTTACCGAGGAAGACCGGCAAGCCCTGGCCGCCGAGCTGGGCGTCGACAAGCCGCTGGTCACCCAATATCTCGTGTTTTTGGGCAACATCGCCCGGGGCGATTTCGGCACCTCGTTCGTTTACAACAAGCCGGTACTGAGCCTGGTCGTCGAGCGGCTGCCCGCAACGCTGGAAGTGGCCTTGCTGGCGATTAGCATCGGATTGGTCATCGGTATTCCGATGGGCATCTATTCGGGCTTGAACCACAAAAAGCCCGCGACGAAGGCCATCAGTTTCGGAACCACCGTAGGCTATTCGATTCCCAATTTTTGGCAGGCCTTGCTGCTGATCCTGATTTTCTCGGTCTGGCTGAAATTCCTGCCGGCCTCGGGGCGCGGCGACACGACTTCCCTGTTCGGCATTCAGTGGTCGTTCATGAACCTGGATGGCCTGTCGCACATGCTGCTGCCGGCGGTGAATCTGGCAATCTACAAAATCTGTATGCAGACCCGCCTGGCCCGATCCGGCACCCAGGAGGTGATGTATCAGGACTATATGACCTTCGCACGGGCCAAGGGCATTCCGCGTCCGCGCCTGGTCCGGCGCCACCTGCTGCGCAACATCCTGCTGCCCATCGTGACCATCACCGGGCTTGAGCTGGGTGGGTTGATCGCCTTTTCCACCGTGACGGAAACCGTCTTTTCCTGGCCGGGCATCGGCAAGCTGCTGCTGGATTCGATCCACAGCGCGGACCGGCCCGTCGTGGTGGCCTATCTGATCCTGATCACGCTGATGTTCGTCGTCATCAACTTCATCGTCGACGTGATCTATGCGCTGCTCGACCCGCGCATTCGGTACGCTTAAGGGGGCGATAAAAATGGACGCAACTTTAGATATCGCCGCCAAATCCAGCGACCCAGCGGCACCGTCACTCACAGAGCAGTTCTGGAAGATCTTCCGCGGCTATCCCGTCGCCATCGTCGGGCTGGTCGGTATCGTCTTCTTCCTGTTCATCGCGATCTTCGCACCGGTTCTGGCGCCGCAGGATCCCTATGATCAGACCCAGTTGGATTTCATGGATGGCTTGTTGCCGCCTATGTCCACCCTGGGCAATGGCGCGACAAGCTGGATGGGAACCGATGCGCTGGGACGGGATATCCTGTCGGCGGTGATGTACGGGCTGCGCATTTCCCTTTTCGTCGCCTTTGTCGCCGTGCTGGTCGGCAGCACCATCGGCGTGTTCTTAGGCCTGCTGGCGGCGATGAAACGGGGATGGACCGAAACGGTCATCATGCGGGCGGTGGATCTGAAGATCAGCTTTCCCGGCATCCTGCTGGCCCTGATGCTGTTGGCCATCTTCGGCACCGGTGTGGATAAGGTTATCTACGCGCTGATCATCGGTGCCTGGGCCAGCAAGGCGCGGCTGGTCCGCTCGGTCGCCCTGTCTGAGATGAAGAAGGAATACATCGACGCAGCGCGCTTGGCCGGGTTGAGCGATCTTCGCATCCTGACCCGGTTTTTGCTGCCCAATTCGATCTCGCCGGTTCTGGTGGTATTGCCGATGTCGATCTCCGGCGCCATCGGTGCCGAGGCGACCCTGTCTTTCCTGGGTGTCGGCGTGCCGATTACCGAGCCCTCGCTGGGGCTGCTGATCGCCAACGGCAACGATTACCTGCTGTCTGGCAAATGGTGGATCAGCATCTTCCCCGGTCTGGTCCTGGTGGCGATGGTGTTGTGCATAAACGTCGTCGCCGACCGAATTCGCGACCATTCCAATCCCTATCTGCGCGGCAAGGAGTAGGCCATGAGCGGTTTGATCGAAGTCGATGACCTGACCATCGCCTATCCCATGGCCGATGGCGAAATCTTCCGCGCTCTGAAGGGCATCACCATCGAAGTGTCAAAGGGCCAGGTCGTCGGTGTCGTCGGCGAGAGCGGTGCCGGCAAATCGACCATCGGCAAAACGGCCCTGGGCCTGTTGGACGAAAATGCCGTCATCGAAGGCGGCGAGGTCCGGCTGGACGGCAAGGATATCGCGCGGCTAGCCGAGGCCGCCTATGCCCCCATCCGGGGCAACCGCATCGGGTACATCTATCAGAACCCGATGACGGCGCTGAACCCGGTGCTGACCATCGGCGAACAGCTGATCGAGGCGATCGAGGCCAATACCGACAAGCGCGGCGATGCCGCCCGATCCTATGCCATCCAATTGCTGGAACAGGCCGAAGTGCCGGAGGCCGAGGATCGGTTGAGCAAGTACCCGCACCAACTGTCCGGCGGGCTGTGCCAACGGGTGGTGTTCGCCATCGCGATTTCCGCCGAGCCGGACCTGATCATCGCCGACGAACCGACGACGGCGCTGGACGTCACGGTGCAGAAAGCCGTGCTCGACACGCTGAAGCGGCTGGCCCGGCAGGACAATATCGCCATCATCCTCATCACCCACGACATGGGGGTGGTGGCCGAGATGTGCGACTATGTTTATGTGCTGCGGCACGGCGCGATGGTCGAACACGGGCTGACCGCCGACATCCTGGCCAAGCCGACGCAAGCCTATAGCCGCGAGCTGATGGCCTCGATCCCGCGTATCGACCGCAAGGTCGACCGGTTCGCCGTACCGGGACTGGGCAACCAGGGCGACCGGACACGAGCGCTGAAGTTCCTGATGGAGCGCAAGGCCGAGGCCGAGGTGGCGCCGGGGGAACCGCTGCTTTCCGTCCGCAATCTGTCCAAGACGTTCGGCAACAAATCCACGATGTTTTCCGGCGAACGGGCGTTCAAGGCCTTGGACGGGGTGAGCTTCGATGTCTTCCCCGGCGAAACGCTAGGCATCGTCGGCGAGTCCGGGTCGGGAAAATCCACCGTCGGCCGCATCATCTTGGGCCTGCACACCGCCGATGCTGGGCATGAAATCCGTTACAAGGGCAAGGATGTCAGCAGCTTCAAATCGCGGGCTGATCGGCTGGCCTATCAGCGGTCGGTGCAGTGCATCTTCCAGGACCCCTATTCGTCGCTGAACCCGCGCATGAGCGCTGGGGAGAACATCACCCATGCCATCAAGGCCCATGGGGTGATGGGGCGGTCCGCCGCCCGCGAGCTGGCTGGCGATCTGCTGGAACTGGTCGGCCTGCCCCGGGCCAGCGCGACCAAGATGCCCCATGCCTTCTCAGGCGGGGAACGCCAGCGCATCGGCATCGCCCGAGCCTTGTCGTTCCGCCCGGACTTCCTGTTCTGCGACGAGCCGACCTCAGCCCTGGATGTGACCGTTCAGGCCGAGCTGCTGAACCTGATGAAGGATTTGCAGGACGAGCTGGGGCTGACGTTGCTGTTCGTCAGCCACGATCTGGCCGTGGTTCGGCAGATGTGCGACCGGGTCCTGGTCATGCAGTCGGGCAAGGTGATGGAAGCCGGCGATTGCGATCAAGTGCTGGTCGAGCCGAAGGAGGCTTATACCCAGTCCCTGTTGGCCGCCATGCCCCGCTTCAGCTTCGACCTGGATATGGCTTCAGCATAAGTTTCGTTATGGCCTGAACCGGGATACCATTCAAAGCAGGTAACACCGTGGACAGTCATTCGAAGGCAACCATGTCGGACGCCAAACCGGCCCGCATCAGGCGCTTGAAATATATCGAGGCGTTTTCGGCCGTCATCGCGACCGGGTCGATTTCCGGCGCCGCGCGGCAGTTGGGCGTCTCGCAGCCGGCGGTCAGCCAGCTGATCCGAAAGCTGGAAGAGTCCGTCGGCGCGCCGCTGTTCGTGCGGCGCAATGGCGCGATCTTTCCAACGTTGCGGGCCGAGAGTCTGCGGGAAGATGCCGCCGACCTGCTGACGCAGATCGACCGCATCCAGATGCATCTCAGCCGCAGTCAGACGGAGGTGCTGTCCACCATCCGGCTCAGTGCCAGCATGACGATCACCAACGAGATGCTGCCTAGCCTGATCAACGAGATGCACAAGGTGCATCCGATGACGACCTATTACGTCAACTCGCTGCCGCTGAAGAACATGGTCGAGGCCGTCAGCGAGGGGCACGTCGATTTTGCCTTCCACACCCAGCATCTGAAACACCCCAACATCGTCAACGAGGTCATCATCGAGGCGCCGCAAGTCTGCGTCATGCCGGCCGATCACCCGCTGGCGCAGCGCGAACGGATCGAATTGGCCGATCTGAGCGGGCAACGCTTGATCACGTCATCGCGCAAGGACCCGGCGTACGAATATTATCGGGAGTTGTTTCGGCGGAACCGGATCCATGTCGAAAGCGTGCTGCAATCGCCCTTTGCCGGCCTGTCGATGCAGATGATCCAAAGCCTGAACGCCTTGTCGTTCAACAGCGCCCTGATTGCCGATATTTTCTGCAAGCGGAACCCAAGCATCACCTGGCGCCATGTCGAGGGCTTGCAGGCAACCACATCCTTCGTTCTTGGCTATGCCAGTTGGCTGGAAGGGTCGGAAACACTGAGCCTGATCAAATCCAGTTTCCAATCGGCGTTCAGGCCCAATCTGGACGAGTTGGACTGAAGCCCCCAATGCGGGACCGCAGACATTGACAATTGACATCAACCTGGACGCCACCCCATAGTAACCAAAAGGTTACTTATCTCAAGGCGAGCCAAACTCTGGAGCCGGCGGTACCTAGGAAAGGGGCATCATGTCCGAAACCAACAAACTGCGTCACGTGGTCATGTTCGCCTTCAAGGAAGGAACAGACGCGGCGCAAATCGATGAGATCACCCGACGATTTGCCGCCTTGCAGACTCTGGTGCCTGGTATCGAGGCCCTCGAATGGGGGTCGAATAACAGCCCCGAAGGGCTGAACAACGGGTTGAGTCACTGTTTCCTGCTGACCTTCGGGTCGACCGAGGCGCGGGACGCGTATTTGCCGCACCCAGATCATGTCGCCTTCGCCGATTGGGTTGGCGAGTGGGTGGAATCCGTGACCGTTTTGGATTACTGGGCGACGGCGAACGCGTAGCGGTCTGGTCGCTCAAACCGCATCCAGCGTACTTACCGTCCTAGCCGGTTAAGCCCAGACTTCTCAGCGCCGCCTCTGCACATTCGACATCCTCCGGTCCCGCGGCGCCGGAGACGCCCAGGCCGCCGATGACCTGGCCATCCTCGACGATGGGCAGGCCGCCATCCCAGGCGCAGACGCGGGGGCGGTTGATCATGCCCATGTGCAGTTCGGGCGCGCTGTTCATGCGCTCGAAAAAGGCGCGGGTCGATTTGCCCAGCGTGCCGGCGGTGTAGGCCTTGTCGTTGGCGTAGTCGAAGACCGGAGCGGGCACGCCGTCCATGCGGCCCGAGGCAACGATGTGGCCGGAGGGGTCGACGACGACGGCGCAGACACGCCAGCCTTTTTCAACGGCGTGGGCAAGGGCCTTGTCGACCAGCTGCCGGGCCGAGTCGTAGCGGATGACGGGCCGCAGGGTGGCATGGGTCACGACCGGAACCCTCAGCAAACGGTCTTGAACCGGTCGCGACAGACGTCGAGCACCTCGTTCGGGTCGCGCTTCCACCAGTTTTCGGCGGAGAAGATCTCGACCTCGCAGAAGCCGTCATAGCCGGCGCCCTCGACGGCCTGGCGGATGGATTTCAGGTCGGCCACGCCATCGCCCATCATGCCGCGATCGAGCAGCACGTCGGTGGTGTTGGCCATCCAGTCGCAGAGGTGATAACCGAAGATGCGTTGTTTGCCGGCACGCTGCAACTCCGCGCCGAGCGAGAGATCCCACCAGACGTGGTAGACATCGACGGCGATGCCGACGGAGGGGTGGTCGATCTGCTCGCACAGATCGACGGCATCGCGCACGGTCATCAGGCAGGAACGGTTGCCGCCATAGACCGGGTTGAGGGGTTCTAAGGCGAGCTTGACGCCCTGATCGGCGGCAATCGGCGCTGCTTCGGCCGTGATGGACGCCACTTCCTTGAGGCTTTCGGTCATCGAATGGCTGTTTTCGATGACACCGCCGACGACGATGGTCAGCACCTCGGCCTGAAGGTCTGCCGCCATGTCGATGGAGGCGCGGAAATCATCCATCACCGCCTGGCGGGTTGGCGGGGCGAGCGGGCCAACCAGGAACGGCGTGCGGCAGAGCCCGACGACCTGCATGCCAGCCGCCCGGGTGCGCTCGCCAATCTCGACGCCCCGGTTGCCGATCTCGCGGCGCCAATAGGTGATGGCGCCATAGCCGCGTTCGGCACAGGCATCGATGATTTGCTCGGGCGACCAGCCGGCACCGTGGCCGTCGATATTGTGACCCAGGGTGGCGGTGTTGAGCGCCAGGGGGGAATGATCGGCAGAAAAATCGCGCATTTCCCTAGACCCCATAAACCGCCAGAAGGCGCTTCATGCGGTCGACCGCCATGTCCGGATCGCGGAGCAGGCCGCACTCGTCGGCCATCTTGAAGATCTGAACGAAGTCGGGCAGCGGCCGGGTGGCCTGCGCCCCGCCCAGCATGATGAAGTGATCCTGGAAGCCGTTCAGCCAAGCCAGGAATACGACGCCGGTTTTGTAATACTGGGTCGGCGCGCGGAAGATCAGACGGGATAGCGGAACCGTGGGGTCGAGCGTGGCACGGAACCCGGCAATATCGCCGGCCTGAAGCTGGTTGATCGACTTGGCCGCCGCCGCCGCCAGCGGATCGAAGATGCCGAGCAAGGCGTGCGAGAAACCCTGATCATCGCCCTGGATCAGTTCGGCGTAGTTGAAGTCGTCGCCGGTGTACATCTTGACCGAGGCCGGCAGGCGCCGGCGCATGGTGATTTCCTTGTCCTTGTCGAGCAGGGAAATCTTGATGCCGTCGACCTTGGCTTCGCTCTCGGCAATAACCGCCAAGGCGGTTTCCATGCCGGGCTCGAAGCTGTCGGCGCCCCAATAGCCGGCCAAGGCCGGATCGAACATGTCGCCCAGCCAGTGCAGGATGACAGGCTGGTCGCAGGCGCCCAGGACCTCGGCATAGATCTTGAGGTAATCGTCAGGGCCGGAGGCGACCTTGGCCAGCGCCCGGCTGGCCATCATGATGACGCGGCCGCCGATGCCCTGCACCGCTTCGAGCTGTTCGAAATAGGCGCGGCGCACATCGTCCAGCGAGCGCGCGTCGGCGGGGTTGAGCTGGTCGGTGCCGACGCCGTTGAAGACCAGCGCGTCGGGCAGCTCCGCCTTGGTGCGCTTGATCAGCTCGAACGCGCCGTTCCAATCCAGGCCCATGCCGCGCTGAGCCGTGTCCATCGCCTCGGCAATGCCCAGGCCGAGCCCGGCCAGATGCCGGCGAAAGACCATGGTCGCGTCCCAATCGACGGTGGCGGGGCCGGTCGGGTCGTTGGCCGTGAACGGGTCGGCGACGACATGAGCCGCCGAAAAGACGATTCGGGCCGGATCCGGGCCGAGGGGGGAGGACTCGATGGGCGTGCCGGTCAGGGAATAGTCCGACAGGGCGCCGGTCGCGTCGGGGAGCGCAATTTTCATGGATGTTGCCTTATTAGAAGCGCGGAATGAGCATGCCACCATCGGCGGAAATCGCCTGGCCGGTGGTGTAGGGCATCTTGCCAGAAGCCAGGCCGGCAATCACCCGTCCCGTCTCGTCGGGCTGGCCGACACGCGGGATGACGGTCAGCCCGTCCTTGGCCCGCTGGTCGTAGGTGTCGATGACGGCGGCCGTCATATCGGTGGCGATCAGGCCGGGCTGGACGTCGAAGACGGAAATATTCTCCGCGCCCAGGCGGACGGCGAAGGTTTTGGAGATCATCGCGGCGGCCGCCTTGGACGCGCAATATTCGCCGCGCTGAACCGCCACGGCGACCGCGTTCGAGGAGGTGACGTTGACGATGGAATGGTACAGCGCCGGATCCCGGTCGCGGGCCAACAGCCGTTTGGCGAAAGCCTGGCAGAAGAAGAACAGCGCCTTGGTGTTGACGGTCAAGCAGCGGTCGTAGCTTTCCTCTGTCACGTCCAGCAGATCGCCGCGCGACAGGACGCCGACACCGGCATTGTTCACCAGGGTGGTCAGGGGGCCGAGTTCGGCTTCGACCTTGGCCAGGTGTTCGTCATGGGCGGCGATGTCGGACGCATCGAAGGCCACGCCACAGACGGGAACGCCTTCAGCGGCGACGAGGTCAATGGCTTCCTTGAAGGCATCGTCTTCGGAGCGGCCGTTGATGGCGACGGCGAAACCTTCGCGCGCCAGTTCGACGGCGGCCGCGCGGCCGATACCCCGGCTGGAACCGGTGACGAGAGCGACTTGCCGGCTCATGCCACCGCCCCTTTCTTGATGAGTTCGCGGGCAATAATCATGCGCTGGATCTGGTTGGTGCCTTCGTAGATTTGGGTGATTTTGGCGTCTCGGTAGAGGCGCTCGACCTCAAAGCCGCGAATATAGCCCGAGCCGCCGAAGACCTGCACGGCATCTGCGGTGCGCGCCACGGCCATGTCGCCTGCGAAGCATTTGGCCATGGAGCAGGCCTTGGTCGCATCGGCGTTGTGATCGATCTTGCTGGCGGCGCTGTGGGTCAAGAGGCGGGCGGCCTCGATGTCCTTGGCCATGTCGGCCAGCAGCCATTGCACGCCCTGGAATTCGGCAATCGGTTTCTTGAACTGATGGCGTTCCTGGGCGTACTCGACGGCGGCCTCGAGACCGGCCTGGGCGATGCCGACGGCCAAGGCGGCGATGCCGACCCGGCCCTTGTCCAGCACGCTCATCATCATGTGAAAGCCCCTGCCCTCCTGCCCCAGCAGGGCATCGGCCGGCAGTTTGACATTGTCGAAATGCAGGGCGCCGACCTGACTGGCCCGCTGACCCATCTTGTGCTCCTTGGGCCCGCGTTCGATGCCGGGGCCGTTCAGATCGACGATGAAGATCGACATGCCGCGCGTGCCCGCTTCCTTGTCGGTGCGGGCCAGGACCAGGCCGATATCGGCGACCGGGGCATTGTGGATCCAGATCTTGCCGCCATTCAGAACCCAGCCATCGCCGTCGCGGGTGGCTTCAGTGCGGATGCCGGACACATCGGTGCCGGCCTCGGGCTCTGTGATGCAGTAGGCGACCAGGGTCTTGGCCGCCATCACATCGGCCAGCCATTTCTCGCGCTGGGCGTCGGTGCCGTGGCGAACCAGCAGGGTGGAAATCAGCTCGATCAGGCCGCACTGGTCGGCGATGGAGGAATAGCCGCGCGAGAGTTCTTCCATCACCAGGGCATAGGTGACGGTGTCGAAACCGGGGCCGCCCATTTCCTCCGGCACGCAAATGCCGAACAGGCCCAACTCGCCCATTTGCTGGTATATCTCGGCCGGGAAGCGTTCCTCGTGATCCAGCCCCTCAGCGATGGGGCGGATCACGTCGTTGGCGAACTGCCGGGCCATGTCCCGGACTTGGATATGCGTTTCGGCAAGATACATGCGGGCACCATTAGTAACTATATGGTTACTTTATGGCGCGCACCGGCGCCGGTCAAGTCCGATTCCCGCGCCAGTCGACTGCTCCCCGCGAAAGCCGCTTGCACACACATAGCTTTCTCCTCTATATAACCAATTAGTTACTTATTGGGAGGTCGCCATGCTGCCATCGGCAAAAAACAAATTCGGACGGGTCGATCTGGAGGTTACCGCATTCAGTTTCGGCACGGCCCCCGTGGGCAATATTTTTCGCGAAATCGACGAGGAAACCTCGGACGGGATGTTCCAGCATTCCTGGGATGCCGGCATCCGTTACTACGACACGGCGCCGATGTATGGGCATGGGCTGTCGGAGCTGCGCACGGGTCAATCGCTGCGCTGGAAGAACCGGGATGATTTCGTGTTGTCCTCCAAGGTCGGGCGCATTTTGAAGCCCAAGAAGCGCTCGGACATCGACTTCACGCCGTGGAACAACGCCGCGCCGTTCGAGATGGTGTTCGACTACACCTATGACGGCACCATGCGGTCGTTCGAGGACAGCCTGCAGCGCCTGGCGCTGGAGAGCATGGACATCTGCTTCATCCACGACATCGACGTGTTCACCCGGGGCGAGGACCAGCCGGCGGTGTTCAACGAGGCGATGGATGGCTGTTGGAAGGCCTTGTCGCAGTTGCGCGACGAGGGTGTGGTCAAAGCCATCGGCGTGGGCGTGAACGAGTGGGAAGTCTGCCAGGCGGCGCTGGAGCAGCGCGATTTTGACTGTTTCCTGCTGGCAGGCCGCTACACGCTGCTGGAACAGGAATCGCTCAATACCTTCCTGCCGATGTGCGAGCAGCGCGGCGCGGCCGTCGTGGTCGGCGGCGGCTTCAATTCCGGCATTCTGGCCACCGGCGCGGTGGAAGGCGCCAAGTATAATTACGCCCCTGCCCCGCCTGACATCATGGACAAGGTGGCCAAGATCGAGCAGGTCTGCGCCGATCACAAGGTGCCCCTGCCCGCCGCCGCCCTGCAATTCGTGGTGGCCCATCCGGCCGTGCCCAGCTTTATTGCCGGGACCCGCACGGTGGAACAGCTGGACAAGAACCTGGCTTGGTTCAGCCACGACATTCCGGCGGATTTCTGGGCCGAGTTGAAGCACAAGGGTCTGCTGCGCGAGGATGCGCCGACACCTTAGGGAACGGGAATAACTGGAACGCTGTATGACCGCATTGACGCCCGGCACCTATGCCTATGACGACATAGAAATCGGCGACCGCATCGACACCGGCAAGGCGACGATCACGACCGAGATGATTGATGCCTTCGCCGAGTTGTCGGGCGACCGGTTCGAAATCCATATGGACCCGGAGGCGGCGCGGATGCTGGGCTTCGAAGACCGGGTGGCGCATGGCCTGTTGGTGCAGTCGGTCGTCGATGGGCTGAAAAACCAGTCCAAGGCCAAGCTAAAGGCGGTAGCCTCCCTCGGCTGGGACTGGACGTTCGAAAAGCCGGTTCTGGCAGGGGATCAGATCTTTGTTTCAATCAGTGTGGCCGACAAGCGGCCGACCAAGAAACCCGACCGGGGAATCGTCAGCCTGCGGTTCGACGTGCGCAACCAAAGCGGCACGCGGGTTCAAAGCGGGCAGAACCAGTTGATGATGGTGCGGGGGTAGAGCGGGGTTTCGTGCGGAGCCTGGCCGGCGGCGGCTAGCGTAGCCAAGCCCAAATCAGCGGGATCCAGATGAGCGACGTCGTAAGCGTGCCTTTCACCGTCTGATAGGCAATCCAAGCCCAGAACATGTTCCGTCCGGGCTTTTTAAACGTTTTCAGGGCTGTGTAGCCGTTGGCGATGAGCGTGGTCATGGTGTGAGATTAACGTGCCGTGATCGCCCGAAGATTGATTTCAATCAAGTCGGGGCAATTGAGAATTCGCCAGCCGAGCTGGAACATTGCAACCGTCAATATCGAACGAGCGACAAACACGACGATTGCTCCAGGGCATATTCGTTCAGACAGCGATTTCTAGGCGTACGGTTCGAACACCGTACGCCTCTTTTAGTGTATTTAGTAAACTATCACCGAATTAGGATACTCATACCGGCAAGGCGATTCCGACGAGCTTGGCGATGCGTCCAAGCAAGGACAGGACGCTGGCGGCGGTGTCGATCACCCGTTTGAAATCTTCCAGTTTCTTGACGGCCTTGTTCAGGGCTTGCGTTGCGTTCGTCAGATCCTCCTCGAACGCGCTCAGTTGGTCGGCGATCTCCTTGAGCTGGACATTTTCCAGCTTTCTGATTGCGATGTTCGTGTTGACCAGAACTTCGCCTGCCTTGGCACGTTCAGCCTCGCTCATGCGGTCCAACGCCGCCGCCGCCTGGGGTTTGAAAAAGCTTTGACGGACCTTACGCAGGTCGCTCAACAGGGTGTCTCGAATTTTATGTGGGGGCATAGTATTTCCTCCGCTGATCGAGTAAGTCGGCTTTATTGCTTAAGCTGTTCGATGACATTGGTCAGCTCGTGCAGGTCGGCAAGCAAGAGCGCGAAAGACGGACCGCCAGATTGACCTTCGAGCAAAGCATAGAACGCAATTTCGAGTTTCTCGGCCGCGCTCACAGCTTCGTCTAATTGCATGATTTGGGCCTGTCGGGTGAGCCAGGCCACGCGACGCTGTCCCCAATCACTCGGCAAATTGCCGCTGTCAGTGTAGGGATTCGCAATGGTTTCAGTCCGCTCCTGTTCGGCTCCCAGGCTTAGGTCCGCCTCCATCTGGTCCCGGATTGTTTCGATCGCGGCCCGGTGTATGGCCAGCGACTTGGCCACGGGATCCGCAGTTGCCTGGAGCGCGTCGTCAAGTGCCTTGCGCCGATAGAAAGCGACGGCAACCGGAACGACGCTTTCAACGACATCAGGCACCGACTTCCCGCCAATTTGGGCGCCGGCGATGGAGGAGCTAAGCGTTGCGAGCCTTTCGGCGAGGGTTTTGGCCGAACCGGCCAGCCCGGTTGTCGCATCAGAAACGGCCCCGCCTTCCTCATCGCTTGCCAATATGCCAATCGCGACGAAGTAGCCTTCAAGAAGCCGAAGCTGCTTCTTGATCCGCTGTAGAATGGCCGCCCGTTCCTCGCTCGCTTCGTCAGTTTCCTCAAGCTTGCCGCTGAGAAAACCTTTGTCGCTGTTCAACTCGCGCGCCGTGATAAGAACCTGGTTGTCGGCTTCGATTGCCGCGACCAAGGACGCGTCCAGTAGGGCTTCGACGCTTGCGGTATAGCTTTTGCCCGCCAGAGCAAACTGATCGAACTGATTGATCCTTGCCTGCTGCGAGGCACATGCGCTGACAAACAGCGCTAACGAAATTGTTCCAAAAATCCTCAACAAATTGAGCCTGATATTCATTTCACGCTCCCTGAATGATTATTATTCAAACGCACTTATGAGATAGAGAAATTAGCTTTCGAACCGACGGTAGCATTGACTGGGTGAAGGTCCAAGTTTTTCACCGTGTAATGGCAGTTTGCATGGCGCACGTATTTTGGGCACTGGCGCGGCGATGCACCCGACCAAACGCCCCCAATTCCTCGCGCAGGTTCGATTTGAACAAGCCGGGCGGCCCCAAAAACCGCCCGGCTGCCCGGAACTCAGTTAGTTGCGGCCCGCCATGATGCCGCCATCGACGTCATGCACCGCACCAGTGGTCCAGCCGGCGCCGTCGGACAGGAGGAAATCGATGTGGCGGGCGACATCATCCGGCCTGCCGACGCGGCCGAGTGGGTGGAAGGCATCGAAGCCGCCGGTCAGGGTTTCCTCGATCTTGTCGGGATCGATGAAGGCACCATAGATCGGCGTCACGACCACGGCGGGGGAGACCGCGTTGACGCGGATGCCGTGCTCGCCCAGCTCCATCGCCAGGTGCTGGGTCAGGCTGTGCAAGCCCGCCTTGGCCATCGAATAGGCCGATGACGGCGTGGCCTTGATGGCCTGTTTGGCCCACATCGAGCCGATATTGACGATCGAGCCGCCGCCATGGCGCGCCATGTTCCTGGCCACACCCTGGGTGAGAAAGAAGGTGCCCCGGTTGAGGTTCATATAGGCGTCGTAATCAGCGGCGGCGTGGTCAAGGAACGGTTTGGGCGCGAAGGTCCCCGCCGCGTTGACCAGCTGGTCGATATGCCGATTTTCCGCGTCGATCATGGCGACCAGACCGTCGACGCCAGCGGTATCCGTGATGTCGGCCACCAGTGTTTCCACTGACCCGGACGCATCGGCCTCGATGTCGGACTTTGCCTCGGCCAGTTTTTCGGCATCCCGGCCAACGATGATGACCGTGCGGCCTTGGTTCGCCAGCAATGTGGCGGTGGCTTTGCCCATGCCGGTCGAACCGCCGACAATCAGACTCACAGAATTGGTCATGGTGTTTCTCCTTGGTTGGTGTGGGACGATGATGTCCGTATTCTATCTATCGATAGGTAGATACGTGGGTCTGGCGAGGCTGGGCACAAGACTCTATCTATCAGTTGATAGAAAATTTCTTCGGAGGCGCGAGATGGCGGACGGATCGATGCGCGAAACCATCTTGAACGCGGCGGAGGCGCGGGTGCGTACCGGCGGCTTTCATGGCTTCAGTTTTCGGGACATAGCCGCCGATGTCGGGATCAAGAGCGCCAGCGTGCACTATCACTTTCCGACAAAGAGCGATCTCGTGGCGGCGGTCGCCGAGCGCTATACCGACAAGGCCCGCGACCGGCTGACGCCCGCCTCAAGCCCGGCGGAGGCCGTTGACAAGGTGGCGGGGCTGTTTCGCGATGCCCTGTCGGTCGAGGATCAGATGTGCCTGTGCGGGATCCTGGGCGCGGAACGCGACGCGGTGCCCGACGCCGTGGCTGCCGGGACGGCATCCTATTTCAGATTGCTGGTGGGTTATTTGAACCAGTCATGGCCGAAGGGCGCTGGGGCGTTGAGGCCCGAAACTGCCGTCGCCTCGTTCGAGGGCGCCCTGATCCTGGCGAGAAACCTCAACGATCCCTCGATTCTGGACGCGGTCATCGGTGACGTGATGAGGGCGGTGTCTTAAGCGACCCACCCGGTGGCCTCGCCTGTGTGGTGCCGACGGGGTCGAACAAGACAGGGGCTTAGTCATCTCACCCGTTTGCGTAAGCGTGGGCCCAGCGGCTGTCGATCTAACGCATGGGCATATTGAGTGTATTTAGTAAACTGTCACCGTAATTTCTCACCGTAATTTTATCGCAGCGCCCGGCGGGACCGGAGCGGCTCTGCCTCAACGGCCTCGCGCTGCACCAGTTTCAAATGGCCGATGGCGCCGAGAAACGCCTGGTGGCTGTCCTTGCGTTCAAGGTAGTCCTTCAGGCGAAGCAAGTTGATCGGGTGTTTTACGATCAGCGTCTTTATCTTCTGCACGGCGTCGTCTGTCGGGTAATGATCGATCATTTGGCAGGCGACCTGGGTCGGTGTCAGCACGTAATAGTCCTGCGGGCGGCGCGGCGTATAGCGGGGGGCGTCGAAGGGAGACGCGCCAAGAGCGTGAAATTTCGGCATATACATCCGAACACCATCGGCTTTGTTCTCAAAGACCGTTCCCGACACCTGCCGGAACCCAAACGGGGTGAGCTTTTCCAAGGCATGGCGCCGCATGGGGCCGGACAGCATGTCCAGATCTGCCCGGTCGTATTTCAAATCATCAAAAACCGAAATCAGCCTAAGCGGCGCGTCAGCCACCGCGAGGAAGGGATCGCGGTTCAAGACCAGTAAACGGCGGTCAAAATCGCTGATGGCGCGTTCGACGCACCGTTCAACCGATGCGGGATCATCCGAGCGCTCACCCGCACGAAGCATTGTCGCTACTCTTCTTAGCGTTTGTTTGAGAATTGCCGCCCCCTGGACTTGGTCGATCGACGCTCTATTTCCACCATACCGGGATATTGGAAGCCGATCTCATGCTGCAGGAAAAACGAAGAGATTTGGACGTTGAGAAGCAGAGAAAGCTGCTGCAGCGGCTGCTCGCCGAGCTGACACGGTCACGGCCGGATCTCTATTATCAAACCACCGGCGAAATCGCCCGGCATATCAAAGACTACACCGGGGACGGCACAATCATACACAGCGAGGAGCGCGACCTTCTCGACCGGCTGTCCATTCGCGACATCGAAGTGCTGCTTAGCCTGCACTGATCGTTCGTCCCATCCACCCAGGTCAGCACTCTGCTCTTCTGTTACCGTAGTCCCGCAGACAAATGTCGACGCTTGGCACCGAATTGCGGATAGGGTGTGCGGACCTGCGATTTGGTATCGAGCGGAGCAGAGGAAAGATGGCCCGGGATTTTTCGGCCCGCGCCCATCCAAGACGCGATGGGGCGAGGATGGCGCTGAACAGATGTTGAGCACGGATGCGCTGCCGATCGATTTGCTGGATCTGCACCTGCGCGACGACAAAGCCGGGCCCTTTGCCAGCCCCAACGCGCATTTCGGCTGGGATGAGAAGCTGGGCGTCTTCGCCACGTTGACCCCGGAGGCGAGCCGCGCGGCGTTCGCGTCGACCGACTGGCACGCGCTGGAGTTCAACACGATCTATGAGCGGCTGTCGGCCCGGCTGAACCTGGCGTTCTCGAACAGCGTCCTTGCGCTGTCCCACCTGCCGCTGTCGGCCGAGGGGGAGCGGCACAGGTCGCTGCGGCGCGCATTGGCGGCTCATCTTTCCTCGCGCACCGCTGTCTTGCAGGAGAGAATTCCGGCGCTGATCGCCCACACCCTCGCCCCTTTGCACCATGGGGACAGCGTTGAGCTGATGGCCGAAGTCGTCATTCCGTTGGTCAATCAGGTGAACGAGCTGCTGTGCGATGCCTCGGCCCCCGATGTGGACATATCCGTCTCCCGGATTTTCGATTCCCTGATCGGCGTGCGCAGCCGGCAAAAGATCGAGGCGGGGCTTGAAGCCATCTGCCAGGAAGTCAGCCAGCATGGCGAGGGGGATGAGCAAGCCCTTGGCCGGGCCATGGTGCTGCACATTCTGGGGGGCGACTCGCTGGGCGGCACGTTGGGCGAATCCTTGGCGGCAACCCTGAACAAGCATGAGGGGTGGACCATCAGCGACATCGATTTCGGCGATAGCTTTACGGCCACCAGCGTGCCGTACATCGAGCGGCGGGCGGTTGCCGATACCACGCTGTGCGGCCGGGAGTTCGCCAAGGACAGCCGCTTGCGGGTTTACCTGCTGCAGTTCCTCTACAGCGCCGATCACGCCGATGCGGCCGGGTTGTTCGGGCACGGGCGGCACCTTTGCCTTGGTAAGCGGGTGTCGAACATCGTCTGGCGCGAGCTGGTCGTCCAGTTGGGCGGCATCAACAGAACCGTGACGAACGTCGCGTATAAGGTGCGACCGTCGGATTACATTTTTGCCTATCCAGAGGCGGTGAGAGTCAGCCTGCGGTGACCGAGTTCTTGCCCTATCGAGACGCTGTGCTCTCGGCGCTGCTGGCCAGCCCTGCCGCCGCCGACCGCGATTTGCTGAGCAAAACGCGCGACAGCGGGGAGGATCTGGCATTCGAGGATTTGCAGACCTTCGACAGTCTGGAGGCGATCGAGCTGTGCATGCTGCTCGAGGAGAAGTTCGACATCGACATCGATCTGGCTAACTTTGTCGAAAAACCCACCCTGAACGGTTTTGCCGCGCGGCTTGCGGAGCTTGTGGCCGGCAACACGGCCGAAAAGTCCGGCATCGATGAGGATCTGGTCTGTCTGAAGCCGGGCGATGGGAGTCTGCCGCCGCTGTTCTGTGTGCATGGCGGCGGCGGCGAGGTGATGGCGTTTGGCAGCCTGGCCGGCGCGCTGCCAGAGGCAATGGCGGTTTATGCCTTGAAAATGCGCGGCGTCGACGGGGCCAGCCAGCCGCGCGAGACGATCGATGCGATGGCGTCGGACTATGTCTCGGCGGTCCTCAGCGTCGCGCCGACGGGACCTTACTACCTGCTGGGCTATTCGGCCGGGGGCACGATCGCGTTCGAGATGGCGCAGCAGCTGTCGGCCGCCGGCCACGAGCGCATTTTGCCGATCATGATCGACTCGCTGGTCCCGACCATCCATTCCACGCCGATGAGCCGGCTGGAACAGATGGGATATGCCGCCTATTGGCAGCCCTCGCGGCTTGTCGAGCGGGCTTCCTCGTTCCGTGAGAACAGGCGAAAAAGACAGGACGCAGCCCGCGAGAGACTTGAGGTCGCCCGCCTGCTGGAACAGGGACAGCCAATCCCGCACAACTTGCGGTATCGCCATATTCGGTACGCGTTCGCCAACGCGCACAACGCCTACACCCCCTCGCGATGGAAGGGTGATGTGCTGATGGTGCGGGCCCAGACGACACTGCTGGAATATTTGCGCGGCGGCAAGACGCTGGGCTGGTCGGATTTTGTCGACGGCAGCTTTTCGGTGGTCGAGATCGAGGCCGACCACCATTCGATCCTGGCCCCGCCCGCGGTGGACAGCCTGGCGGATCTGATCAAGCGGGCGATGACCTGATCCATCGGCGCGCGCTCGCGGCGCGCAGAACGCGTTCGGCAGTTCAATGGAGAACGACACCGCCCTCGGATCCCGTATCGCGGTCAGACCAAATTTAGTGTATTTAGTAAACTGTCACCGTAATGCCGTAATGCCACCGTAATGCGATTATGGCAGGTCGGCGTGTAGCGCCATTACGTAGCCGATCAGGCGCCTTGCCTCGCCAAGTTGAAACTTATCGAGCGGGGGGACGGGCGGGCGGCAGGTGTCGGTTGAGAACAGGCCCTCCGCCTGGCGCAGCATTTTGAAGAACCGGATGCTGACATCAATGTGCTGGTTGGAAAAGGCCAGGACCGGCAGCAGGCGGTCGAACAGCGCGCGGGCGGCATCTCGGTTGCCGGACCGGTGGGCCCGGTGGATGGCGACGTAGAGCCGATCCATCGTGGTGGGCATGAAGGCGTGGACCCCGCGGTCCAACGCCTCAATCATCTGGCCGACGGCCCAGCCGCCGCTGACATGCAGCGCGCCACCCGTCAGATCCAACACGGCGGTGTACTTTGGGCCGGCCGGAACGGTTTCGATCTTCAGGCATTGGAAGGTGGGGATGGCCTCGAACAACCGGCCTATCTGATCCAGGGGCAGACCGCCGCCGCCCCAATCCAGGTCCTGGATCATCAGCACGTCCGGCCCCTGATCGGCGATGGATTGGAAATGGGACAGCAAATCCCCGCCCTGCAAGCCGCTGGGCGCTTGGCAGCAGATCCCGGTTGCGCCCGCCGAGCGGGCCATGGATGCCAGCTGCCGGCTGTCGGCGGCCGCTTGGGCCGTGACGCTGACGATGACCGGGATACGCCCCGCCGCCGTTTCGGTGATGATGCGGGCCGTCCGATCCTTTTCAGACAGGGAAAGGCTGGCCTGTTCGCCCGCCACGGCGATAGCCAAAATACCTTGGCATCCAGCTGAAACGGTCTCCTCCACCAGCCGGCGGACGGCCGGTTCGTCCACCCTGCCCTGCGCGTCGAACGGCGTGTTGAGGCTCGGGACAATGCCCCGCATCCCTATCGGGCAGGGGTCTGCTGCCGATTCGGCCAGCGGCGGTTCAGTGTCCATCGCGTTCTCGAATGTCGAAGCCAGCAAGGCAGGGCCGTTCCGTCACGGCATTCAGAACGATGGTCGTCCGTACCCGCGTCACGGACTGCACTGGATTGATCTGGGTCTCGATGATGGCGTTCAGCTCGTCGGTTCCGGCGGCGCGGATTTTGAGGAGATAACAGTCTTCGCCCGCAATCTTGTGCAACTCCTCCAACCCGGTCACCGTCGCAAGGGCCGCCGCCGTGTCAAAGCCCATTGAGGGTTTCGCGTCAGTTACGAACACAAAGGCCAGAAGCGGTTTTCCCAAGGCGCGCGGATCCAACCGCACCTCGTATCCCTGAATGATTTTTTCCGCTTCCAGACGCCGCACACGGTCGGACACGGCGGAAGGTGCCAGCTCAACGCGCCGGGCGATCTCCGCCTTGGAGACGCCCGCATTTTCAAGAAGGATGGACAGAATTTCCCTGTCTTTGTCGTCGATCATGCGGAAATTATATACATTCGCCGATGAATCGTCTACATCTGCGCGCTCTTGACGGCTATTTTTCGATTTAAGCGCGGTCTGAAATGGAAACGGGTGCACTGAAACTGTCCGTACAAGGCGTGCCTATCCGGCTGGCCTTTCTGCGGCGCCGGGGTAAGCAGGCACCGCTTGTGTGCCTGCACGGGTTCGGATCGACCAAGGAAGATTACGCCGATCTGTCGCTGCGCCCGGATTTCGCCGAGCGCGATCTCGTCCTTTTGGATGCGCCTGGTTGCGGGGCCTCGGAAATCGACACGCCCGAAGCCTTGTCGATCCCGTTTCTTGTGGAGGTGGCGGTCGCCGCCTGCGATGCGCTGGGGATCGGTGCGTTTCACCTGTCGGGACATTCCATGGGCGGGCTTACCGGACTGTTGCTGGCGCACCGCCACCGCGACCGGGTCCTGAGCTTTTTCGATATCGAAGGCAACGTCGCGCCGGAGGATTGTTTCCTGTCGCGCCAGATCGTCGATCATTCACGGGAGACGCCGGAGGCCTTTCTGGAGGATTTCAGGGCCCGCGTCGGAACCCGGCCCGAGTTTTCCTCAGCCCTGTATGCGGCGGGCCTGCCGGCCAAGGTGAGGCCAAGCACCGCCGGCCCGATCTTCAGATCGATGGTCGCGCTATCCGATACCGCACCGCTGATGGACATGATGGCCGGCCTCGGCTGCCCCCGGGCCTTTGCCTATGGCGAACAGAACCGCCATCTGTCCTATCTGCCACGGCTGAGGGACGTCGGTGTGGACGTCATCGAGATCCCCCAATCGGGCCATTTCCCGATGTATTCCAACGCGCCCGCGCTTTGGGCCGCCTTGGCCGGGTTCTTGACCAGAGCGGAGGCGGGCGAATGAACCCATCCGACTTCGCCCGCTATCCGACGGGCAATCTGTGCAACGCCAATCCGGCGGTCAGGCCGCTCGCGTCGGCGATAAAGCCGCTGATCCCCAATCGACGCATCGCAGGTTCGGCACGCACCGCCAGGGTTAGGCCTGGCCAAAATGCGGCCATCCACCGGGCGGTCCATCGCGCCCGGCCCGGTGACATGCTGGTTGTCGACGGCAGCGGTGCCGACCGTTTCGGCCCCTTCGGCGACCTTCTGGCCGATAGTTGCAAGGTCAGGGGCCTGTCGGGTGGGGTGTTTGACTGCACAATCCGGGACAGCACCGACATTGCCGCGTTGGGCTTTCAGGTCTTCGCCCGAGGCTTTCATCCCGAAGCGACCGCAAAGACCGAGCCCGGCGAGATAGACATCCCCGTGACGGTCGGGGGTGTTCTGGTATCCCCGGGCGACATCGTCGTCGGCGATGACGACGGTGTGGTGATTGTTCCGGCAGAACTTGCGGCCACCGTACTGGATCAGGTTGCCGATGTGGCCACGCGGGAAGAGACACTGCGCGCCCGCATCCGCGCAGGAGAGTCCACCTGCGAGATTTTCAATATAGACCGGGGGTAACCCCAGCCCAGCCACAGCGAGGGATGGCCATGAGCAGACCCGATGGATTCTTCAACCTTGCCGATGTGGGCGCCGGCACCGCGCGCACGTTGGCCCCCGGCATCGACGCGCGCGTCTTTGCCGGGGCGCAAGCCATGCTGTCGGTGGTGAGTTTCGAGCCGAACAGCAAGGGGTCGGTGCATGCCCATCCAGAAGAACAATGGGGCGTGTTGCTGGAAGGCAGCGGCACCCGGTTTCAAGATGGCGTAGACGTCCCCGTCGGCACCGGCGATTTCTGGCACACGCCCGGCGGGGCCGAGCACGGCTTTAAGGCGGGGCCGGATGGAGCAAAGGTTCTGGACATTTTCGCACCGCCGCGAGAGGCCTACCGCAAGGCTGGATCCGGGTTTGCGGCCTAAAACGGTGAGTGACACGCCGAGGTCGAAAGAAACACGGCGGTCGTCAAGATCAATCGCGGCCCTCTGGGCTGACGGCCCCTTCATGCGGCGGTCCGCATGCTGAACGGTCAGATGGGATCGACACTCACGTTACCGGTTTGGGTTTCAGCACCTTTACCTCGACCGTCTCCTTTCCCAACCGCTTGTCAAAAATCTCCTGCATCCTTTGAACGATTGAGTCGAGATCGGCTTGGAAGAGAAGCTCCGTGAACAGCCTGCCTCCCGCAGGTCCGGTAAACGTGTCCCAATGTATTGGTATGACAAGTTTGGCGGACACCGCCATCGCGACGTCCTTGAGGTAGGCATCAAGGAAACCATTGGCCTTGTTGGGATCGGGTTTCAGGCCTCCAACACCTAGAAACACGACGTCGGCTTTGTATTTGTTAAGCGGAAACTCCGGCAAACCCGCGCTGGCGTGAATAAGGAAGCTTTTTGCTTCATGCTGCAAATATATGCTGTAAGTCACGCCTTCCTTGAAATAATCAAGCGTGTATATTTTCGACGCAGCCCCCTTGCGCACCGGCTTTGATACTCTTTTCCCAATTCCAAGAACGCTATTCGCAATGTTATTCACGCGATCGCACGATGAATAGCGACTGTGTTTTGCTGGAATTAGTGTAACTAAAAAATCTCCAAACCTGTATGGCCCTGCTGTGAACTTTATTTCTTCGGCCATGTACTTGTTGACATCGATGATTTCGCGGCGGCACACCCCCCAACCTTGCGCAATATTGGCGGTGCTCCTTGAGCCAAGCACCTTGGCGCCGGTGCAATCGGCGAGGGGTGCGGTGTCCATGGCGTGATCGTGGTGGGAGTGGGCCGCAACGATGACAGCGAGCCGGTCAAGCTTCTCCCTGACCTTCAACTTTTTGAGCAGACTTCCATTCGACGAGAAGCCAAAGAACAGTTTGAAGAGTGATGGCCGACTGAAAAAACCGTCAATCATCACCTGCGTCCTGCCGTCATCGAACAGGATCGTACTGATCCCATAGAAGGTAACGTTGATTTTCTTGTCTTGACCGAATGACATTCGGCCATCACCGGTGCGGGCGCGACCGACAATCGCTCTTTTGATTTCAGGCCAAAAGACCACGCTTACTGAAATCGCAATCAACAAAATCAAATAAAATACACTATTCATTGATTTACCTTTCCATTGTTATTGATTTTTCTATTTGATCGTGATATTATTTACTGTAATATTTTCCCCTTTTTTCGTTTTACTAAATTACGCTTGCGAATTTGCTGAAGATTTACATGCCCAACAATGCTTGTCAATTCTAGGCTGCGGAACCATTGACGCCGAGTCACAGCGGTATCACGGTTGGCATCAGGACTGCCGGGAAGTCGGCTACCCGCTTCTCGGACCGCGTGGCGTGCGGTGGCAGTGCTTGATCTGGTTGAAGAACCTCTCCACCAGATTCCCATCCGGACAGAGAAAGCGGCGAAGCAAATCGGATCTCGCCGATTGCACCGGGTCAAAGCCTCCGCTCGGCCGCCGCTAGAGCACTTTCAACAAATACCGGATCGTTTGGCGCCAAATCAGGTCAGCCCGCTAGGCGTGGTGCGCAGGGCGATGCAATCCATCGGGCCCATGACTGTTGGGGGGCGCCGCAACGCGGCGGATGGGCAGATTTGGCCCACCAAAGGCCGGCTTTTTTGGCAAGCCTTTGGCGCTTACCAACACATAGGTCTTGGCCGTCAGCCCGCCGTTCCAGACCTGCTACCCCGTCGGAACCCGACATTGGACACCGGGGGTCGATTGTCCAAAGTGCGCCCAAACAAAACACCGAAACGGTGCCAAAAACGCTCCAAAACTAAAGTGAGCTTCGCTAAGGGACTGTGATCATTTGATTTCTCGCGAAACGGCGAGCAATACGATAGGTGATAAAGGCAGCCGTTTTGACGCACTACCGTACGTACGGGGTTTTTTGAAAACGGTAGCCTCAACAGTAGGCAGCCACGCGCGCTAACTCTGACCGGCCCCGAAGTCCCTTCCTGTGGCATTGTATCTCACCATGTTCTACGGCCGGTTCAGCACCTGCAACAAGGGCGTGACTGCTCCAAACGTCAGCGCGACGGCTGAACCGAGCGTCCATGCGCCCAGGGGAGGCCGTCGATCATGAAATCAGTGATTGATCTTAGCGTCGCCTCCGTTGCCCGGTTGTGCGAGAGGGCCGACAGCGCGGCCAACTGGGCTAGGATGTACTGCAGGACGGCCTGAGGCTCGGCAGTTTTCTCCAATTCTCCTTCATCGATCGCCCCGTTGATCTTTAGTTGCAGCAGGACCAGGGCGCGCTGTTGCAGCCTGATCAACGTGTCAGCGACTGGACCGGCGGGAAATCCGCCACCTAGGCCGGTGTCGGTCAGGAAACAGCCGGGAGGATTTTGCTGGTCCACCATGCGCTCGACCGCCGTGGTGAAACACGCCATGACCGCCGACCTCAAATCAGGTGCAGCTTCCAGGCGATCCTCGCCAGGCTTGATGAACTCCAGATAATAGGCATTGAGCGCCTTTGCGAAGAGGGCATCTTTGTCCCCGAATGTCCGGAACAGCGTCGGCTTGGTCACGCCCAGTTCCCGTGCGACTTGGTCCAGCGTCAAGCCATCATAGCCGTGACGCCAGAATAGTCTGACGATCAACGGCAAGGCCTTGTCAATGTCCAGGGCCCGGTGTCGCCCCATTTTTCGTACCCCCCGGTACTTTTACTGTTGACGGTTCTAACATACCATCTATTTCCATTACGTACTGATAAGTACGAAATATGCACTGCGATTGCGACCGGCAACTGACACCGGCGGCGAAACACTGAAGGACTTTGATATGATACAAACTTGGGCCCTCCGCCCCGGTGAGGGCGTGCCCTCGATGATGCTGAAGAACCGGCGACCTGATCCGGTGGGACCGGGTCAGGTCCGAGTCGCGCTAAAGGCGTGGTCACTGAATGCGCGCGACGTGATGGTCGCGATGGGCCACTCACCTCTGCCAGTGGCCGAAGAACTGACCCCTCTATCAGATGCAGCCGGTGTCGTTATAGAAACTGGTGAGGGCGTGACTCGCGTTGCGATCGGCGACCGTGTCGTGGTGACCTCCAATCCCGCTCATCAGGCCGGTGCGTTCGAGCCCTGGATGGGTGCCCATGCATTCGGCGAGATGAACCAGGGCCTCTTATCCAGTGAGCGCGTCCTGGACCAAATGGCAGTGATCAAGCTGCCGGATGGCATTGATTTAACTCAAGCGGCGTGTTTGCCCTGTGCTGCGGTCACCGTTTGGAACGCACTCTTTGAAGCGGGACCTTTGATGCCCGGACAGACCGTGCTTGCCACGGGAACCGGTCCGGTCTCGCTGATCGCGATGCGTTTCGCCAAGGCAGCCGGTGCCCGGTTCGGTATCACGTCGTCTGACGATGCCAAGCTCGAGATTGCTCAGTCAATGGGCGCGGATTTTGGCGTGAATTACCGCGCGCGATCGGATTGGGACCAAGCCGTGCGCGGCGCCACCGATGGCATGGGCGCCGACGTGGTGTTGGAAACCGCCGGCCCGCCATCGATCGCGACCTCGGTTAAGGCCACCGCGCAGAACGGGCGTGTCGCGCAGATTGGTTTCAAGGCCTTTGAGGGCCCCGCGGTGAGCATGCTGGACCTGGTCCTGGGCGGCATCCGGATCGTGCCGATAATGGTTGGGTCTCGCGTGATGCTTGAACGGGTCGTCGCCGCCATCTCGGTAAATGCGATCGAGATTCCCGTCCACCGTACCGTCGCCTTCTCTGAAGCGCCGAGCGCATTTGACGCGCAGATGAGTGGCGAAGCGTTTGGCAAGGTTACGATCTCCGCAGAATGAGGGACCTGGAAATGACACACCCACTTACGGGAAAAAGTGCGCTTGTCACCGGTGGCAGCCGCGGCATCGGCGCCGTGATCGCCAAACGGCTGGCGGCTCAGGGAGCGGCAGTCACGCTCACCTTCGGCGCATCGCGCGGCGCGGCTGACGCCGTCGTGCAAGATATCACCAAGGCCGGCGGCCAGGCCCGCGCCATCGCGGCGGATGCTCGGGAAGTCGGCGCCAGCGCTGCTGCGGTTGCCAATACGGTCGCGCACCAGGGCGGCCTGGACATCCTGGTGTCGAACGCTGGGATCAACATCATCAAACCCATCGACCAGTATCTGGATGAGGATTTCGAGGCGGTCTTCGACATCAACGTCAGGGCATCGTTCGAGGTGATCCGCGCGGCGGCTGCTGAGATGCGGGAAGGCGGCCGCATCGTCGCCGTCACGGCAACGATTGCGAACAGTTTCTTCGCGCCGGGGCTCGCGGTCTACGGCGCCAGCAAGGCGGCCGTAAACGCGTTTGTGCAAGGCTTGTCGCGAGATCTTGGTCCCCGTGGGATTACGATCAACGCCGTGGTGCCAGGTCCAGTAGATACCGATATGAACCCGGATAAGACGGATCTGGCGGAATGGCTGAAAGGCCAGGTGCCCCTCGGTCGCTATGGCAAATCCGAAGAGATTGCGGCCCTGGTGTCATTTCTCGCCGGGCCGGAGGCGTCCTTCATCACAGGTGCCCGCATGATCGTTGATGGTGGCCTGACCGCGTAGTTACGCTGGGCGGATTGTCTAGGAATCCGTTGACCGGGGACTGCATCCTGCTCCTGTCGGCGACCGTTTCAGAGCGCGCAAGGCCTCTGATCTGGTCCATCAACCTGACGTCGGCGATCGACTGGTCCTGTTTCTCAAAACTCATAGGTTTTTGGGCATGTCAGAATCGACCGTCTATGAAAATTGCCTCTCGTTCGACGTCCGCAATGTCTACAACCGAGATGTCGCCCGCCGCGCTGCTAGTATCCGGTGACTGACTGGAAGCAGACCTTCCCGTGTTATGAGCACACGGCCAAGTGATACTCAACGGCATGCTTCGACCCGCATCGAAACGGTCACCAAAGGGGCGGGCTGGCCTCTTGAGGTACCGCTCACTCTTCGTCGGCCGTTCTGGACCGGTCAGTCGCTTATCGGACGACCAACCGTCAGCACGTTCCGCAGATCGTCCGGGAGATCGTTGTAGGCGGCGTCCGGTGCAAAGCCGAGGGCGTCGAGGTATTTGCTGAAAAAGCAGCGCACGGATGCGGCGGCGGTGATGTCGCAAATCTCGCCGTCATCGAACCCAATGTTCCGGAGCAAATCGACATCCTGCTGGGTAATGCTAGCGGCGTCTTTGATGACCGCGCGGGCGAACTGAACCACGGCGCGGTCGGCGGGTTCGAGACCCGCTGCCGCCGTGTCGGTGACGATCGCGATGACACCGTCATGCTCGGCATGCTGTTCGGCCAGGATTTGTCCGTGAGCAAGCGAACAATAGGAGCTTTTGAGCTCAACGGCGGCCGCAACCGTGACCAGCTCGTAAAGGCGCGGCGACAGGCGGGCCTTGATCGCCTCAAGAAGGGCGGCCCAGGCAGACATGTATTCGGGCCGCAAGCTGAACGCCTGATGCATGTTGGGCAGATAGCCGAACTGCCCCCTCGCCTTTCGATACAGGGCGGCGGCTGAACCGGTTGCGGCCTCCTCGGATATCGGCGTGATGTGCGGCATGGCGGGACTCCCTGTGGCTAAGAGACGTGCTACCGGCTTGTGGTGGTCAGCGCGGCGCCGATGCCGATGAACGTGCCGCCGGTGATGCGGTTGAACCAGCGCCCATGGCGGGTGAGCCATGGGGCGACCCGCTGGGCAAGGCCAGCGAGTAGAAGTTCGTATGCGATCTCGACCGCCACGAAGGTGCCGCCGAAGACCAGCAGTTGGACGGCAAAGGAATCGCCGGGCACGATGAACTGCGGCAGGAAAGCCGCGAAGAAGATTAGTCCCTTGGGATTTGATACGGCGACGAAGAAACCCTGGCTGAATAGTCTCCAGGACCGAATTTCGGCCGCCCCATCCGCCCCTTTTGGCACTGCCACGGCTGGCGCGGGCGAGCACCACAACCGGATGCCGAGATAGATGAGATAGGCCGCTCCAATCCATTTCGCGATGGTGAAGGCCTGCTCGGAAGTCGCCAAAAGCGCCCCCATGCCGGCAAGCGAGGCAGCGATGAGCACGAAGAAGCCAAGCGCCCCGCCCAACACGGTGTAGACGGTTTGGCCAACGCCGAAGCAGGCGCCGTGGGTCAGCGAGAGCAACCCGTTCGGCCCCGGCGTCAGCGACAGCCCAATGGCGGCAACTAAGTAGATCAACCAGAGTTCGACGCCCATAAGACCTCGTTCGTTGGAGTGCTATCCATTCGGCACATGCATACTATTATGAACTGGCTCGAATAGTTCCCGACAATCGATAAGCACAAGGCCAACCAATGCGCATCACCATTTTGGGCAATGCGGGAAGCGGCAAGTCGACCCTGGCGATCCAGCTGTCCCGAACGCTCAACCTGCCGGCGCACGAAATGGACGCCCTGCTGTGGACTGAAGGGTGGGTGGCAGTACCGGAGAACGTTTTCGCCGATGAGCATGATCGACTATGCGCTGCCAATGATTGGATTATCGAAGGGCTCGGTCACAAAGAAACGATCGCACGCCGGGTTAATCGTGCGACCCATGTCATCTTATGCGATTTCCCCCTGTGGCAGCACTATTGGCTGCTTGCGGAACGGCAGATAAAATGGGCGGCTGGAACGCTGGAGCTGCGACCGGGCGGGTTGGAGACCATGCCGCCAACTTCCGGTTTGTTCGAGACAGTCTGGACGGTCGACCGAGACTGGATGCCGATGATCAGGGACCTTGTTGCGGCGGCTGAGAAGACCAAGCCAGTTTTCCGCATCGATTCGTTTGAGGAACTGACGGCGTTTGAGTTTCCCCAAGGGGCATAACCGGGCGCCATGGGAAGGTGTCCCTCTTTGCACTTGTGAAATGCGGGGCTTTGAAAGCCCAGTTGCGCTGCTCGGTTGGCCCCGAAGATGTCCAGCCAACTTTGCGGTAACATCATCGCTGACAACGACTCCGAAGGAGCTCAGAGTGGCAAAATTTTCGGGTGGCTGTCTTTGCGGCCGCGTTCGCTTCGTCGCGCTGGGCGAGCCCTATCGGATTGGCATTTGTCACTGTCTTGCCTGCCGCAAGCATCATGGCGCGCTGTTCTACGCCGCCGCGATCTTTCCGCAGGAGGCCGTTATCGTCGATGGGGAAACCAGCGAGTATGACGGCCGGCACTTTTGCCCGCGCTGCGGCTCGTCGGTCTTCGCGCGCAGCGGGGACGAAATCGAGGTGCATCTGGGATCGCTGGATTCGCCCGATCAGTTCGTGCCGAGTTACGAGTGCTGGACCGTCCGCCGCGAGGGCTGGCTGCCGCCATTTCCGGCGATGCGACCATATGAGCACGACCGTGAGACAACGGGACGTTCGGATGATTAGGCCGCGCTGGCCGGTAAGCGATGCCCAAGTCTGTTGACTGTGCCTGCGGACTTTTGATCGACAGGGGCAAGGTCCTGCTTGGCCTGCGATCGGCTGACAGAAAGGCCTATGCGAACGTTTGGGATTTGTTCGGGGGTCATATTGAGGAAGCCGAATCCGCAGAAGAGGCCTTGCTGCGCGAGCTTCACGAGGAGCTTGACATCACCCCGACCGACTACCGGTTTTTGACAACCCTGCTCGATCCCTATCCAAAAAAGCATGGTCCCGCTCGCTACCACCTGTTCAAAGTCACCTCTTGGTCGGGGCCAGGGCCCCGTTTGTGTGGGCCAGAGCATACAGAAATTCGGTGGTGCACCTGCCAAGAGGCGGTGGCGCTGGATCTTGCGATGCCGGCGTATAGAGAGATCCTGCGCGCGCATGTCGCCTGACCTTCACGTTGCGAGGGCCCTTTGGTTGCTGAGGTGGTGCGACGGGCAATAGCCGCCAGTCCAAGGCTATCGGATGTCTAGCCGCGCCGCCGCCACCGTCATGACGCCGTAACGACAACACCGTATGCCGCTGGCACCGCCGTCGCCTTGGAGGAACCCCGATGAAGATCGTCACCTACAACATCCAATATTCCCGGGGGCAGGATGACCGCTTCGATTTGCCCCGGGTGGCCGCGGCGGTTCGGGAGGCCGACATCATCGGTCTTCAGGAGGTCGACCGGTATTGGAAGAGAACCGGGATGCAGGACCAGGCGGCGGCCCTGGCAGACCTGCTGCCGGGCCGGTATTGGGTTTTCGCCGGCGGTTACGATGTCGCGGCCGCGCTGCCGCCCGGGGCCGGCCCGCGGGCGATGGGGCGACGGCGGCAGCATGGCAACATGATCCTGTCGCGATGGCCGATCCTGTCGTTTCGAACGTTACGCCTACCGCGCGGCAATCCGGGTGAGGCTTGGGCCCAAGATCGGGTTCTGCTGGAAGGCATCATCGATGCGCCGGGCGACGCGCTGCGGATCTATGTGACCCATCTCTGCCATATCGGCCCCAACACGCGCCTGCCGCAGGTGGACCACACGCTTGGACTGTTCGCCAGCCTGCCGGCGGACGGGCCGACTTGGAGCGGGGAGCATGCCCATGGCGATTATTGGAACGATGGCGACCCGGCGGTCCCCTACCCCGATGACTTCTTGTGGATGGGCGACCTGAACTTCACCCCCGACAGTGAGGAATATGCCAAGGTGCTGAGCGGGGGGCTGCAAGATAGCTGGCGGCTGGCCGGCCATGACCCGCTGGCGCCGGACGCCTTCACCCTGCGCAGCATGCACCCGCCCTATGTGGAAAAGCGGCTGGACCATGTCTTTGTGTCGCCCAGCCTGGCGCCGCGCGTCAAAAGCGCTTGGATCGACCATACGACCATCGCGTCGGATCACTTCCCAGCTTGGTTGGAGCTCACCTGATCGGCGGAACCGGGCAGTTTAGTGTATTTAGTAAACTGTCACCGAAATAGGGGCACCGAAATAGGGCGCTGGTTTATTGCCGGTTGTTCAGCCGTTTCTGCGCCTGATCGGGAGCCAGCGACATCAAGAAGACTGCGATGTCTTCCGATTCATGGTCGGCGAGGACAACTTTGGGCATGTTTTCGACACCCCTTGCCGCAGAGGTAACGTCACTCGCAAGGATACCTTGAATGTCCGGTGCGCTGGCGCCGGCAGCGTCCCGCCCGTGGCAGGATGCGCATTTCCGGGCATAGATGGCCTCGCCAGCCTGGATTTGATCCGGGGGCAGCCGCAAGTCGCTGGCGGCGGCAGGACCGGGCACGAGAACCGAAAACAGGATCAAAGCAACGCGCATGCGACATGCCTAGTGCAAACGGGTATCGGATTTGTGACGGATCCCCGGGCGGACGAACAAGCCGAATGAGCGGTCAGACCAGGTCACCTGTTCCACGCCCATCCTGGAGCGATTGCGTGAACAAGGGATGACCCATGTCAAAGACTGAATTCATCAGCGATACGGCGCGCGAGCTTTTGGCCCGCCATGCCGCTGAGTGGGCGAGGTTGCCGATTAGGCCGATCAGATCCCCGGGCACGGACAACGCGATGTTGCTGTTGGGTGACGACCACGCCCTTCGGATCCCCAAGGACAAAACCAAGATCCCATCGCGCGGCCGGTGTGGCTTCATGGGGATTTGAAGGCCGATAATCTGATCGCCAATGATGGGATTTTGGCGGGGTTATCGATTGGGGGCTTTCGGCCGTGGGAGATCCCCTCGCCGATTTCACCGCCGCCTGGACGTGGGTTGAGCCGGACAGCAGAGACGTGTTTCGAACGGCTAGCCGAGTTAATGATGATAATTGGCGGCGTGCGGAAGGCTGGGCGCTGTATTCCGCCGTGATCGCGCTGAGCCTTTATCGCGGACGATCCCATGCGGACCTGTGCGATCAATCGCGCCTCACCCTGAGCCGGGTGGGGTTGCTCACATAACAGCGTGGCCGTTTGGCCCCGACGGCACTGCGCGCGCGTCAGGGTTGCCCGCGATTGGCCGTTGCTTGTTCCCACCCTTTGATCAAGACCGCCCGGCGGCCCGGGTACCGTTCGCCAATGACCTTCAGCTCTTGCACCCGGTCTGTCTTGAAATGGCGGTAGTCATTTCTCGATTCGCACCAGGCAACCAAGTACCGGCTTCGATCGAGATAGGCGATCAACATCGGCCAGACGATCCGGTCCGTTTTTTCGCCATCGCGGTCGGTATAGGTCAGTTGCAGCCGGTAGCGTTCCCTGATGGCGTGCCGCAAGAGCGCGCTGTCGAACCGTTCCGAGATCTTCGACCGTGTCGCGATTGCCTTGGAACTTGCGTCCAAGACGATGGGCCGCAGCTCCTTCGGGATGGCGGCTGACAGCTTTGACACCAGGTCCCTGGCCGCCCGCGCCAACGAAGGGTCGGCCTCGGCCGCCACCCACGCCGCCCCCAGGGCCGCGGCCTCCAGCTCGTCGGCGGTCAGCATCAGCGGGGGCATGTCGTAGCCGTCATCCAGCACATAGCCCATGCCAGCCTCCCCGGTGATGGGAATGCGCTGCGCCGTAAGTTCCGCCATATCGCGGTAGAGCGTGCGAAGGGATACTTCCAACTCATCTGCGAGATCTCTCCCTGTGACGGGTGACCGCGTCGATCGCAGTATCTGGATAATCTGGAAGAGCCGTTCGGTGCGACGCATTTTTCACTCCTGCTGCCATACTGCTGCCAAAACGGTGTCAGCAGGGCAAATCTAAGTGGTGGGTCACGACGCAAACGCCGCTGATGAGAGACAGGAGCCCGCCATGATCCATTTCCAACGGAGCTATTCGATTGACGCCACGCCGGAGGCAGTCTGGGCCGTCCTTGGCCGCTATATGCACATTGACGCGTTCGCGCCGCTGATCGTGTCTGTCGACGCGCTGACCGAAGGCGAAGACGGGCTGGGATCGAAACGCCGCAATCACTTCGAAAACGGCACGTCCGTTGTTGAAGAAGTCACCGCCTGGAAGCCCAATCACGGCTTCACCGTCAAGCTGTCGGACATGGCGGCCATGCCGCTTCACGAGGCGCATTCCGAGGTGTTCATCACGCCGGGCGCGGGCGGCTCCAACGTGACCTGGACGTTTGACTATCGGGTGAAATACGGACCGCTCGGTTGGCTCATGGGCCAGACGCTGATGAAGATGATGATGGGCAAGATCATTGACGGCAATCTGAAGGGATTGGCCGATGCGGTTCGAGCCAATCAGGCTGCCTAGCGCCCCGCGACCATGCGCCAGGCCATCCACAAGATCTGCAAACGGCCCGGCGGGCCTGAATCCATTTTGAAATTGCGGAGGCATTTGGCAGGGTTCGCCAAGCGAGTCACCCGTTCCATCTTTCCCCTGGGTCCCCCTTGAAAACCATCGGTATTCTGGGCGGCATGTCCGCCGCATCGACGCAGATCTACTATTCCGAACTGTGCCGTCTGGCGCGCGAACGGCTGGGCGGGTTGCATTCGCCTGAGTTGCTGATCCGATCGCTGGATTTTGCGCCCATCGAAGATTTACAGGCCGCTGGTGATTGGGAGGAAGCTGGGCGAGTCTTGAACCGAGAGGCCAAGGCGCTGGAGCGGGGCGGAGCGGACGGCATTCTTCTGGCGACCAACACCATGCATAAGGTGGCAGAGGCGATGATGATGGGCGTGGAGCTGCCCCTGCTGCATATCGCCGATGCAACGGCACAGGCGATCGCCAACGCCAAGCTGCGGCGGCCAGGACTGATGGCGACAGCCTTTACGATGGAGCAACCCTTTTACACTGACCGCCTACGTAGTTATGCACTAGAGCCGCTCGTGCCAAACTCAGCGGACCGGACCGAAACACACCGCATCATCTATGACGAGCTGTGCCGGGAGGTCGTGACGGCAGAGAGCGAGACAGCCTATGTCGGCATCGCGCAACGGCTGGTCGATGGCGGGGCTGACAGCCTGATCTTGGGCTGCACCGAGGTTGGCATGCTGCTGAACGCCGGGAACGTGCCGGTGCCTGTTTTCGATACGGTACAGATCCATTGCCAGGCCGCCATCGACTGGGCGCTTGCCTAGTACCCCATCGCTTTCTTTATTCACCTAAGCAATAAATGTTGGGCTGGAGGCTTAGCCTAGAGTAGATTTTCGTTAATCAAAAAATGAGCTTGGGGAACACCGGTTGGAATAAAAACAAAGCGCCTCTGCAAACGAAAAACTGAGCTTCCAGGGAGATTTCCAAATGGCCTTCGATTTGACGACTTTTGCCTTCACCGCCGACGATGACGCGCTGACCATCGACGAATTGGTTGCTTTGATCAGCACGGCGGGCTCACCCTTTTCCGCCATTTCCAACAACGCACCGGTCAACGCGCTGGGCGGAGATGATCTGATCGAGGGCAACCTTACCGGCACGGCCGACCTCGTCGGTTCCTTTGCCGCCCGCGGTATCGACAATGGCGACGTGATTAACACCGGCGGTGGGAAGGGCAACGACACCGTGATCGGCACGGTCGATTTGGAACTGATCGGAGGAACACCGGCCGTACAGGCTGAAGGAATCGCAACGGGGTTTGGGTCTTCATTGCTGACCGGCAAGGGAGCAGACGATGTGGTCGGCTCAGTAAAGCTCGACGGCGGAACATCTATCCTTTCCGCGATCGGCATCGACGCGCTTGGCGGGACTGTCAATACGGGCAGTGGAAACGACAACGTCGAGGGAACCGCCGATGTCACACTTGGCGACAACGGGACCGCCAACAGTGTGTTCGGGCTGCGCGGCGACTTTTCAACCGGTTCGGGCAAAGACGACGTTGTCGGACGCGCGACAGTGTCGGCGGGCGAGTTATCAAGCTTTTCCGCGACAGGCATCGCCGGATCGGTCAATACCGGCGGCGGAAACGACGACATCACCGCTGAGATTGACCTGACCGTCGACAGCTTCGGCAGTTCGACGAGCCCAGCTGCATTTAGCGGCACGATACAGGCTGGGAACGGCGCCGACGACATTACCGCAAACGCCAGCGCGACTTTGGAGTCTGGCAGCGGCATAACAACCCTGTCGGGCGTGGCGTCGGGCTCGACAATCAGTGCGGGCAGCGGCAACGACAATGTAGCCGCATCGGTGGTTCTTGAAGGTGCGAGTGCCTCGTCCGTGACAACGGCGCAAGCAATTTCGAACAGCACCGTTCGAACGGGTGATGGCAAGGACACCGTTTCTGCCTTGGCCGACATAACCCTTGAAGGAAACGCCACCCTCACATCGGTGTCAGCCATTAGTCTCGGCGAAATCGATACCGGAAGCGGTAATGACACGGTCGAGGCTCATACGGTCGTCGACAAGTCGGCGCCCGCGGGGCTGACGGGCGCGCAGGCAATCTTCGCCGCAACGATCGAAACCGGCGATGGCCACGACACGATTGAGGCCAGCGTCACTTTCACAAATGATGACAACGCCGGCGGCATCGCCATCCTGAATTCGACCATCGAGACCGGCGACGGGGACGATTTGGTCGTCGCGACCGGCGGTGGCGACTTCGGGGATGGCATGTTCGGTACCACCATAGATCTGGGGTCTGGCGATGACGAGGTGATCTCCAGGGGTCCCACTTCTGGCGTAAGGGAAGTCGATATCTTCGGCGACGAGGGCGACGACATATTCGACCTGCAAAGCGGCACGGGCGTGCTAGATGGCGGGGATGACGAGGATCTGCTGATCCTGGCCGGCAACAAGGGCGACTTCGACTTTTTCCTCACCGGCGCCGCGATGGGAAGAATCGAGACCGCAGGTGGCGGTGGCGCCACCGACCTGGATGTCGCCAATATCGAGGAATTTCAGTTCGACGACGGTACCTGCACCTTCGGCGACCTGTTTTTTCCGTTATGATCGCCGCAACCAGGATCCTTGAACGCCGGCGGCTTCGTGTCGCCGGCCAACCGATGCGCTGACGAATTAAAAGTACTGTATTTCAATTAGTTAGCGAACGATGAAAACGAACTAAGAACGAATCCGGTGGTGTTTGGCTGCCGAAGAAAAACAGAACAGGGGGGCCCGGTTCATGGCTTTTAACCTGACGACTTTCGCTTTCACGCCCGATGATGACGCGTTGACAATCGACGAGTTGATCAACCTCGTCAGCAGCGTCGGTTCACCCTTCTCCGCCATCACCAACGGCGCGCCCGTCGACGCGCTGGGTGGCGATGATTTGATCGAGGGCAACCTCATCGGGACGGCCAATATCGATTTCGATAGCTTCACCGCCAGCGGCATTCTCAACACAAGCGAGATCAATACCGGCGCAGGCAAGGGCAACGACGATGTCATCGGCACGGTCGATTTGACCGTCAACGGATTGCTGCCGCTTATCTTCTCTCAAGGGATCTCGACCGGGTTCGGGGCATCCATCGAAACCGGCAAAGGCAAAGATGATGTGGTCGGATCGGTCAGCATCGTTGGCGGCGACTCAGTCCAGATCGGCAATGCGACGGGTGTAGATGCGACGGGTGGGACCGTCGATACCGGCAGCGGCAACGACAAGATCGAGGGAACGGCTGTCGTCGATATCGGCAGCACCGGCAGCATCTTTAATGCAGCGGGATTGCGGGGTGACTTTTTCACGGGATCGGGCAAGGACGAGGTCGTGGGAAGTGCCACGGCATCCATGGGAGATGGCGGCACGGCGAACATTGGGGGCATCTTGGGCCTGGTCGATACGGGCAGCGGGAATGACAAGGTTACCGCCGAAATCGACCTGAATTTGAGCGATGCCAACTCGTCGGTCACCCCCTCGGCGCTAAGTGGCAGCATATTGACCGGTAAAGGCAGCGACGATGTCGCCGTTCATGCCAACGCGAGCTTGGGCAGCAGCTTCATAACAAGTTTGTCGGGAGCGGCGCCAGGTTCGACGATCGATACGGGCAGCGGCAAAGACACCGTTGAGATTTCGGCTGTCCTTGATGGCGGGGTTAACTCGAACACGACGACGGTGACAGCCGTTTCTCTCAGCACGGTCAAGACCGGCGATGGCAAGGATTCGGTATCCGCGTCGGCCGACGTAACCTTGGCGGAAAACGCATCTCTTACGATCGCTAGTGCCATCAATATCGGCACGGTCGAGACGGGAGACGGCAACGATACGGTCGAGGCTCACACGGTCGTCGACAAAGCAGTAATCGCGGCACTGACGCTTGCCGACGCAATTTCCAACTCGATAGTCGATACCGGCGATGGCCGCGACACGATCGAGGCGACCGTATCATTCACTGATGACAACGCTACGCTAGGCACAGCAATCAACACCTCAACCGTGACGACCGGCAGTGGGGACGACACGGTTACCGCAATCTCGGAGAGTGCTCTTGGCATTGGAATATCCAGCGGCACCATGGACCTTGGCACCGGCGATGACGAGGTGATCGCCAGAGGGTCCAGTGCCGGCGTGGACGATGTCGACATTTTTGGCGGTGACGGCGACGATATTTTCGACCTGCACAGCGGCACCGGATTTGTCGATGGCGGGGATGATGAGGATCTGCTGATCCTGGCCGGCAATAAGGACGATTTCGATTTCACGTTCACCGGCGTGGCGATGGGCAACATCTCAACCGAGGGCGGCGGTGCCACGGATCTGGATGTCGCCAACATCGAGGATTTCCAGTTCGATGACGGGACCTGCAGCTACGACGATTTGTTTATTCCGTTCTGATCCGGGCTGAGATTGCCTCTCCCAAGCTGGCGACCCTGGGTCGCTGGTTTTTTGTGCCCAGGCCAAAACGATCCTTAAGCTAGGCTTCAAAATTATTTAAGAAATCTGGATTGAGAGCGTCTCACCCTCTGCCTATCAACAAGGGGAAGAGGCAGCCGGTAGAGCTGTCCGCCGATGGGGGGATTGGGCGTGACCGCACGGGTGCGTGCACCGAATACGAGCCTTGAACAGCGGGCCTGGCAGATCAGGCGGAACGCGCTACGCATGGCTGAAGTGCAGGGCCAGGGCTATATCGGGCAGGCCCTGGGCGTGGCCGATGTGCTGGCCGTTTCCTACTTTCATGCGCTGAATTTCCAGGCCAACGATCCGGACTGGGAAGGCCGGGACCGGTTCCTGCTGTCCATCGGCCATTACGCCATCGCGCTGTACGCCGCGCTGATCGAGGCCGGCATCCTGCCTGAGGACGAAATCGAAACCTACGGCATGGATGACAGCCGGATGCCGATGTCCGGCATGGCAGCCTACACGCCGGGGATGGAGATCACCGGCGGATCGTTGGGCCACGGGCTGGGCATCGCCGTTGGCATGGCGCTGGGGCTGAAGCGCAAGAAGAACCCGGCCTTTATCTATAACCTGCTGTCCGATGGTGAACTGGGCGAGGGGTCGACCTGGGAAGCGGTGATGTCCGCCGCCCAATGGAAGCTGGACAACCTGATCGCCGTCGTCGATTTCAACGACCAGCAAGCCGACGGGCCGAGCACCGCCGCGCTGGCCACAGAACCGCTGGGCGAGAAATGGGCCGCTTTCGGCTGGCACGCCCAGGAGGTCGACGGCAACGACATCCCAGCCGTGGTAGCGGCCTTCGACGCCGCGAGAAACCTGGGCGAAGGCCGGCCGCGGGTCATCATCTGTAAGACCCAGATGTGCAAGGGCATCCCCTTTCTGGAGGAGCGCGACATTACCCATTTCGTGCGGGTCGAACCCGAGGAATGGAGCAAGGCCCTGGCCATCCATGACGCACGGAGGCCGCAATGATCGGCGCGACCTCTCGCCGGAAGCCCAAGCATGTGCCGCGCAGCGTGCCAGTGGGAACCGACGGCCAGCGGCTGACGACCTCGGCCATGATCGCCTCGTTGGACGCCGAGGGGCGGAAGACGGTCGCCGCGCCCTTCGGTCATGCGTTGGTCGAACTGGCAAATCGCCGCGACGACATCGTCGGGTTGACGGCCGATCTGGCGAAATACACCGATCTGCATGTCTTTGCCCAAGCGCATCCCGACCGGTTCTATCAAATGGGTATGGCCGAGCAGGTGATGATTTCGGCCGCCGCCGGTATGGCGCGGGAGGGACTCGTTCCCTTTGCAACTACCTATGCGGTTTTCGCCTCGCGCCGGGCCTATGATTTCATCTGCATGGCCATCGCCGAGGAAGCGCTGCCGGTCAAGATCGTCTGCGCCCTGCCCGGACTGACGACCGGTTATGGACCCAGTCACCAGGCGACAGAGGATCTGGCCATCTTTCGCGGCATGCCGGGGCTGACGATCATCGATCCGTGCGATGCGACGGAAATTGCCCAGGCCGTGCCCGCCATCGCCGATTATCCGGGCCCGGTCTATATGCGCCTGCTGCGCGGCAAGGTGCCGGATGTGTTGGGCCGTTATGGCTATCGGTTTGAGCTTGGGCGGGCCCAGGAAATCCGGCCTGGCCGTGACGTTCTGTTCATCGCCACCGGCTTCATGACCATGCGGACCTTGGATGCGGCGGAAAAACTCGCGGCCGACAATATCGATTGCGCCGTGCTGCATGTCCCGACGGTCAAGCCGCTGGATGTGGAAACCATCGTCAAGGCGGCAAACAGCAGCCGAATGGTGGTGACAGCGGAAAATCATTCGATCACCGGCGGTCTGGGCGAGGCGGTGGCGGCGGCCTGCCTGCGGGCGGATGTGACGCCCGATTTTCGGCAGATCGCCCTACCCGATGAATTCTTGGATGCCGGCGCCTTGCCGACCCTGCACGACCAGTACGGCATTTCGGTCGAGGCGGTCGTGGCATCGGTCAAAGGCTGGTTTTGAGGCACGGTATGGCTTTGTTGAACGGAAAAGTAGCGATCGTAACCGGGGGCGCCTCACCGCGCGGGTTGGGAAAAGCCACCGCCCAGATGTTCGCCCGGCACGGCGCCCGCGTGGCGATCCTGGACATCGATGCGGACAAGGCGGCGGCCGCCGCCGCCGAGCTGGGCGACGGTCATCTAGGCTTGGGCTGCGATGTCACGGTGCAGGCAGAATGCGACATAGCCATCGCCGACGTGCTGTCCACCTGCGGCAAGGTCGATGTGTTGGTGAACAATGCCGGCATCACCCAGCCGCTCAAGATCATGGAAATCGCGCCGGAGAATTACGACGCCGTGCTTGATGTGAATCTGCGCGGCACGCTGTATATGAGCCAGGCGGTGATCCCACAGATGCGGAAACGCGGCACCGGTGCAATCGTCAACATCTCGTCGGTTTCGGCGCAACGGGGCGGCGGCATTTTCGGTGGACCGCACTATGCGGCGGCGAAGGCCGGAATCCTGGGCTTGACGAAGGCGATGGCTCGCGAGCTGGCCCCGGATGGGGTGCGGGTGAACGCCGTCTGCCCCGGCTTCATCGCCACCGACATCACCGCCGGCAAACTGAGCAACGAGGTTCGGGAGGCCATCATCGATGGCATCCCCATGGGGCGCGCCGGCGAGGCCGACGATGTCGCCGGCTGTTGCCTTTTTCTGGCCTCGGACCTGTCATCCTACGTGACCGGGTCCGAAGTCGATGTGAACGGCGGATCGCTGATCCACTGACCCAACAATCACCCGGGAGGACGACCATGAAGAACCTATTTCGCGCGACAGCGGTGGCGGCATTCTGCCTGACACCGGTTGCCTCGCATGCGGCGGAGATCATCTTCGCCCACGGCGCCAATGCCGGAAATCCGCGCTATGACGCCGCCAACATGTTCGCCGATCTGGTCGGCGCCTGTTCGGCACACACGGTCAACGTCGCGCCATCGGCGACAATGGGCGACGATGCGGAAATGCTGATCTCCGCCCAGTCCGGCGTCATTCAGATGACCGCCAACAGCCAGGGCGCCATGGCGCAGATCGTGCCGGAAGTCGGCATGCTGGGGCTGCCGTTCCTGTTCGCATCCCTGCCCGATGCCTGGGAGGTGCTGGACGGTGATGTCGGGGCGCTGATCGATGAGAAGGCCCAGGCCGCCGGCATGAAGGTTGTCGGATTCTGGGATAACGGCATTCGCAACGTCACCCATGTGTCCAAGCACATCGCCTCGCCAGCTGACATCAAGGGCATGAAGATCCGCACGCCCCCCGATGAGGTGACGCTGGCCATGTTCAACCAGATGGAAGCCAACCCGGCGCCGCTGGCCTGGTCCGAACTGCCGACCGCCTTGCAGTCGGGCGCCTTCGAAGGCCAGGAAAACCCGCTGACGAACATCTATTCGGCCAAGCTGCACGAGATCACCCCCTACATCACCATGACCGGCCACAAATATGAGACGACGCCCGTCGTCGCCGGCCTGGCTTGGTGGAGCGGGCTTTCGGCGGAAGACCAGGCTTGCATCTCCTCAGCCGTGGAACAGGCCGGGTGGTACCAGCGCGGCCGCAGCCATGTGGACAACCTGTCGCTGCGCGCCACCATGGAAGCCGAGGGGGCCAAGTTCCTGGATGTGGACCAAGCCGCCTTTGCCGAGGCAACCGCGCCCGTGTATGACCAGTACGCCGAACAGTTCGGCGATATCGTCTCCATGCTGCGCGACAACTGACACTTTGACGGAAATATTCGGGTTCGGGGCGGGGCGCATGCGTCCCGCCCTTGGTTTTGCGGACAGGGTGCTGGTCGGCACCTATTGGAGCGCCGTTGGCATCTTCACGGCGACGATCACGGCACTGTTTCTGGCTTTGTTCGTCAATGTCTTTTTGAGATACGCCTTCGACAGGGGCATCTCCTGGGCTTATGAAATTCCGGCCATTCTGTTTCCCTGGGCCGTCGGCTCGGCGGTCGTCATCGCCACCGTGCTGGGGCGCAATATTCAGATCGAGTTGTTGGTGCGGATCCTGCCATCGCTGGGGCGGCGGGTTGCCGGTATCCTGACCCACGCCACGGTGATGGCGGTCTCAATCACCATCTTGTGGACATCCTGGCCGACGCTGAAGGCCGCGCAATTCATGAAGCTGGCCGAGACCGGCATTCCGCAATTCTGGGGCATGCTGGCTTTGGTCTATCTGTTCGGGGCCATGGCCCTGGTGGCGTTGATCGAGCTGGTTCGTCTGATCCTTGGCGGGCCCTATCTGGACGAGCCAAGCGAGCGGAGGCAGTTCGGCTGATGTCGGCCATCCTCGGCATCGTCTTTGGCGTTCTGCTGCTGCTATCCGTGCCGGTGGCCATCGCCCTGTTGGGGGGGGCCGCCGTCGCGCTGCTGGTCGATGGCAAGCCGATGGCCGTAATGGTCCAGCGGCTCTACACGCCGACCCAGAGCTTTCCCATGCTGGCCATCCCGTTTTTCATTTTGGCCGGCAATCTGATGATGTCGGGCCGGTTCGGCGAGTATCTGGTCAGCTTTGCCAAACTGCTGGTCGGCCGGTTTCGCGGCGGCATGGGGCAGGTTTCCATCATCGGTTCCGTGATGTTCGGCGGGGTTTCGGGATCCGCCGTCGCCGACGCCACCGCCCTGGGCAATGCGCTGATCCCGGTGCAGAAGCGGGAGGGGTATCCGCCGGCCTTCGCGGCGGCGATCAACGCCTCCTCCTCCACCGTGTCGCTGTTGATCCCGCCTTCCATTCCGCTGATCCTGTATGGGCTGGTGACCTCGACCTCGATTGTCGATCTGTTCGTGGCCGGGATCGTGCCGGGCCTGATGCTGGGGATTGGGTTGTTGTCGGCCTGCTGGCTGTCGGCGGTGCTGCGCGGCTTGCCCCCCTCCCCTGCCGAGGGTGGGTTTTCCGCTTGGCGCGGTCAGGCGCTAGGGGCGTTGCCGGCCTTGCTGATGCCCGTGTTCGTCATTGGCACGCTGCGGTTCGGTATCGCCACCCCAACCGAGGTCAGCGTCATGGCGGTTGCCTATGCGCTGGCGGTCAGCGGGTTGGTCTATCGCGATCTGACTTTTGACGTCGTGTTGAAGGCGATGATCGGCACCGCCGTAATGACCGGGGCGGTGATGCTGATCATCCTGGCCTCCTCGGTGGTGCAATGGATCCTGACGTTGGAGCGGGTGCCACAGGAGCTGGCCGCCTGGATCACCGGCAATCTCGATCGTAAATGGATGATCATCCTGGCGATGAACGTGCTGATGCTGGTGATCGGGACCTTCCTGGATCTGCCGGCCGCGATGCTGTTGCTGGGTCCGCTGTTCATCGGCCTGGCCCAGGCGATCGGCATGGATCAGGTACAGCTCGGGTTGATGATGGTGTTGAACCTAGCAATCGGGCTGTACACGCCGCCAGTGGGCACGACCTTGTTTATCTCCTCGACCATCGCGCAGGCGTCGATAGGATCGGTCGTGCGCGAGCTTCTACCCTTCTACCTGGTTTCAATCACGGTGTTGATCCTGGTCAGCTACCTGCCCGCCTTCACCGTTTATTAGACATCCCTTCGACCAACTCCAGTGCGCCGTCGATGCGGTCGATGCTCAGCCCATGGTGGGAGACGATGTCCTTCACCATGGTCTCGTGCTGGGAGACCGTCTTGTCGAGCCAAGCACGGAACAGGCGGACGGCCTTGCGGTTCAGATGCCGGGCCGGGCAGATCAACCAATAAGCATCGAAGGCCACGACCGGCACGGTCGGCACCAGCGGGACCAGAGCACCCGAATGCACCTCCTGCGCCGCGACGGCCAGGGATTCCAGCACCACGCCGGTTCCATCCAAGGCCAGCTGAATGGCCATGGAGGAGCGGTCCATCAGGATGGTCTTTTCGTTCCTGGCGGCAATCTCGTTGCGGGCCAGCCAATAGTCCCACTGGCACAGGGCACGGGCGCTGTCGATCAAATGGGCTTCGGCCCAGAGATCCTCGGCTTGATCCAGGCGATCGCGATAGGCCGGGCTGCAAAGCGGCAGGACATAATCGCTGGTGACCGGCGCATTGAAATAGCCGGGCCAGTCGCCAAGCCCGTAGCGGATATCGAGATCCATGATCTCGACCTCGAAATCGGTCGGGTCGGGGGCGGCGTCGATACGCAGGTCCCAGTCGGGATGCTCCGCCACGAAATCGGACAGGCGCGGGCCGAGCCAGCGGACCCCGAAGCTGGGGGAGACCCGTAAGCTGAGCCGGCGCGACTCCCGCGCCGCGCCGAGATTGCGCTGAGCATCGCGCAGGCTACGAATGGCACTGGAGCTGACGCGGAAGAGCTGTTCGCCCTCCAGCGTTAGCGCCAGTTTTCGGCCATCCTTGCGAAACAGGCGGATGCCCATTTGCTGTTCGAGCAGCTTGATCTGCTGGCTGACAGCCGACGGCGAGACCGACAGCTCCTCCGCCGCGCGCGTGATGGTTCCGCGCCGGGCGACGGTTTCGAAATAGAGATAGGCGTTGAGCTTCGGTTCGGTGGGCATCGGTTGGTGGGTTGGCTATTTCTTTGCCCCTGCGACCGGTTCGTCGATGGCGTCGTGATCGACCAGGTTCCAGGCCAAACCCTCGTTGCGGTAGATCCGCTTGCCCTTACGCGTGTAGTCGGCGACATCATGGGCCAGCCGCTGTCCGACGACGATGCAGCGGAAAATCTCGGTTCCGGTGTTCTTGATCGAATGGGCCAATCCGCCCTTACGATAGCCGATGAAATCGCCGGGCTTAATGGGTTGTTCGTCCTCGCCGGTGATGGCGGTCGCCTGGCCTGACAGGACGAAGACGCATTCGTCTTCGTAGTGATGGACGTGGTGTTCGGTGGTCTCGCAACCAGGCGAGACCTCAATGACGTGAAATCCGAAACCCGTCAGGCCGGTCAGATCGCCCAGGGATTTGTTAATGCGCCTGGCGTTGGGGTTGAGGAAGTGGGTCTTGCGCAGCCCCTCCATGGCCGCGATTTCCTCGGCCGTAACGATGTATTTTTCCTGACTCATTCTGCGCGGTTTCCTTCCACCAACGGTGTCGATACCGCGCAGTCTATCCGAGGCTGGATCGGAATGCTGCCGTTAGGAAAAATCCGGCTTTCGTTTTTCCCGGAATGCCGCCAGCCCCTTGGCCAGGTCTGGCGAGGCAGCAGCGATTGTGCCGACCAAGGCTTCGACCACCCGTTCGGATTCCTCGCCCTCAGCCACGTTGACGGCCATCTTGGTCAATTCCGTTGCGCGGGGGCCTCGGGCGATGACCTGCTGGGCCACCGTCTGGGCAGCATCGATCGCCTGGCCCTGGTCCACGACCTGATCGACGATACCCTTGGCGAGGGCCTGTTCGGCGGTGAAGACAACGCCCATGACGGCCATTTGCCGCACGGTCTGTGCCCCGAAGCGGCGCACGGCGCGCTGAGTGCCGGACCAGCCGGGGATGATGCCAAGGCCCGATTCCGGCTGGCCGATCTTGATGTGGCTTTCGGCGATGCGGTAGTCGGCGCAGGCGGCCAGCTCCAACCCGCCGCCCAGGGCATGGCCGTCCAAAACCGCGATCACCGGTTGCCGCAGGCGGGCCAGGGCGTCGAAAGCGGCGTGGCCGTCGCGCACCCAGTGGCGGCCAAAGGCCTCGGGGCTCTCGCCGCTCCAGGCCTCGATATCGCCGCCGGCGCAAAAGGCCTTGCCCTCGCCCGACAGGATGACGACACGGATATCGTCCCGCCGCTCGATCTCGTAACAGCGGTGATGCAGATCGCCGACCATCTCGGCCGTCAGCGCGTTGAGCTTGTCGGGCCGGTTCAGGCGCAGATGGCCGATGGCCCCTTCGACACGCAGGTCGATCAGCGAGGGCTGGTCGGTCACGCGGCCTTCACTTGCGCTTTGGACAGATTCAACCCGATGGGCTCGGGCCGGAACAGGCGCTGGTCCATCAGGCGCAGATCGTCGGCCACGCTGATGTCCGCTTCTGCCTGGTCGAGCACGTCTCGCTGCAGATCGACGCCCGGCGCCACCTCGGTGACGACAAGCCCCTTCTCCCGCAGCTCGATGACACAGCGTTCTGTGACGAAGGTCGCCTGCTGCCCCTGGGCCCGCGCCCGTTTGCCGGAGAAGGAGACCTGATCGACCTGTTTGACGAATTTGGCGACCTTGCCTTCGCGCTCGATCACCAGCTTGCCGTCATTGATACCCAGCTTGGCCCCAGCGCTGAAATTGCCGGAAAAGACGATCTTGCGGGCACGGGTCGTGATGTCGACAAAGCCGCCCGCCCCGGCCGTGCGGTGGGGGATGGCGGCCAGGCGCGAGACATTGACCGAGCCGTCGCTATCCACCTCCAGGAAGGAGAGCAGCGAGGCATCGAAGCCGGCGGCCTGGAAGTAACAGAACTGGTGCGGCGAGGCGACGAAGGCCTCGGCATTCGAGGCGCAGCCGAACTTGAAGTCCAGCAGCGGCACGCCGCCGACGGCGCCCTGTTCGATCACCCAAGTGATGGACCCGTGCAGCCCTTCCTCGATGAAGATGCGCGGCACGTTGGCCGAAATGCCGAAGCCGATATTCACGGCCCAGCCGTCGCACAGTTCCTGCGCCACGCGGCGGGCGATCACCTTGTTGACGTTGAATTCCGGCATCGTGAACGTTTCGAGCGGCCGGATCAGCTCGCCCGAAATGGCCGGGTCATAGGGCGTCGCCGTGGTTTGCAGCATTTCAGGCGCTTCAACGATGACATCGACCAGAATGCCCGGCACCCGCACATCATGGGGACGGATCGAGCCATTCTTGGCCACGCGGCGCACCTGGGCGATGACCAACCCGCCATTATTGTGGGCGGCCAGGGCCATCTCCATGGCGCCGAGATAGGCGCCTTCCTGTTCGAAGCTGAGATTGCCTTTTTCATCCGAGGTCGTGGCCCGGATGATGGCGACATCGGGCACGGCGGCCTTGAAGTAGAGCCAGTTGTCGCCGTCGAATTCCTGATGGCAGACGATGGGTTCCGCCCGGGCCGCGTCGTTCATGGCACAGCCTTCCAGATCCGGATCGACGAAAGTTTCCATGCCAACCTTGGTCAAGACACCGGGGCGCTTTGCGGCGGCTTCGCGCAACATGTCGAAGACGATGCCCGAGGGCACGTTGTAGGCCGCGATCTCGTTCTTGGCGATCATCTGCCAGACCAGCGGCGGCTCCGCCTTTGACGGGCCGGAGGGGTAGGATCCGCCGATGACCTTGGATAGCAGGCCCGGTTTGGCAATGTGGTCAACGCCCTTGGTGCCAAACATGTCGCCGGCGGCGATAGGATGGATGGTCGTCAGGTTCTTCGGGGATGCTTCACGATCGAATCGTTCGCCGATGGCCTGCAACACGGCATCGGGGCAGCACAGGCCGCTGGAGGAGTTGACCGCAACGATCGCGTCGTTGGGAATAAGCTTGGCGGCCGCTTCCGCGGTTTTCAATTTCGACATCACCGTTCCACTTCAGCCAAGTCGCACAAGTAACTAAACAGTTATTGTACTATGCCCGTTCTGAGCCGTGCGATCAAGGGTGCGAATGCATGCGATTCTGCCACAAGAACTGTTGAAATCAGACAAATTTCTGCGCATAAGTAACTAACAAGTTACTATTGGCCAATTTCGGGAGGGAAAATTACCATGAATATCTATTTCCAAAAAACGCACCAGCGTTCCTTTGGCACCTATCCGCTGCAAGGCGACACGCTGCTGGCCGCGATCGCCGAGGCCGCAAACGTCGGATATCGGGCCTTCGACACCGCCCAAATGTATGAAAACGAAGCGGAGACGGGTCAAGCCCTGGCGGCAACGGGACTCACCCGGGATGAGATGTGCGTCACCACCAAGGTGCACCCGGATAACTTCACCGAGGACAAATTCATCGGTTCGGTCGAGCAGAGCCTGAAGGATCTGCGCCTGGATTATGCCGACGTGCTGCTGTTGCACTGGCCCCCAGCCGACGGCGACATCGCCCCGTCCCTACGGCTGCTACAACAGGCGATGGAACGCGGGCTGACGCGCAACATCGGCGTGTCGAACTACACCGTGCAGATGATGAAGGATGCCAAATCGATCATCGATGCCCCCATCATCACCAACCAGGTCGAATTCCACCCATTGCTGAACCAGAATGTGCTGTTGGCCGGCGCGAACGACGTGGGCATTCCGCTGTCGTCCTATTCCTCCGTCGCCCGGGGCGAAGTGTTCAAGCACGAGCTTTTCGGCCAGATCGGCGCAGGGTATGGCAAGTCAGCCGGCCAGGTCGTGCTGCGCTGGATTTTGCAAAAAGGCGTGTCGGTCAACACCATGTCGACCAACCCCAAGAACATCGCGGCGAACTTCGACATCATGGATTTCAGCCTGTCCAGCGTCGACATGGCCAAGATCGAGGCCAAGACGCACACCAACTATCGGATCGTGACATCCGACCTGGTGCCCTGGGCGCCTGAGTGGGATTAAGGACTTAGATCCCTGCCCAAAAGAAAGCGGGCGGTCCAAACGGGACCGCCCTTCAGGTCAGGGAGGTTCGCTGAAACTCAGCGGTTGCCGCGGATCATGTCACTAGCCTTTTCAGCAATCATGATCGTCGGCGCGTTGGTGTTCGATCCGATCAGGCTGGGCATGATCGAGCTGTCGCAGATGCGTATGCCCTCAAGCCCGTGAACCCGCAATTTCGGGTCGACCACCGCCATATCATCCGTGCCCATTTTGCAGGTGCAGCTGGGGTGATACGAGGTTCGGCCGTATTGCCGGGCGTAATTTTCGAAATCCTGTGGCGTTTTGACATCGTCGCCCGGTAAGTGCATGCGTTTAATGTACTTTTGCAGCGAGGGTTGCAGGAAGATATCTCGGCTGATGCGCACGCCTTCGGCCGAAGTTTTGCGGTCGTACTCCTCGGCCATGAAATTGGGATCGACGACGGGCAGGTCGGACGGATCGCTGGAGCGCAGGCGGACCGTGCCCCGGCTTTTCGGCCGCAGGGTGTAGGAGTTGAGCGTGATGCCCGAACCGGACGGCACGCTGGGCACACCTTCCTCCGCCCCGGCGCCGGCCAGGAAGTGGAATTGCAGGTCGGGTACGGGCGCGGATTGGTCGGCCCGCCAGAACGCCCCGCCTTCAACCACGTTGGAGGTTACAGGGCCCGACTTGAACAGCACATACTCAATGCCGGCCCACAGCATCCAATGCGGCTTGCCGTATTTGTCCAGGCTGTGGGGGCCGTTGAGTTCGGCCACGATGTCCACGCCGAAATGGTCGTTGAGGTTTTCGCCAACCCCCGGCAGATCGTGCACGACCTCGACCCCATTTTCCTTGAGATGCGCGGCGGGGCCGATGCCGGACAGCATCATGATTTTCGGCGTGCCGATGGCGCCTGAGGTAACGATCACCTCGCTGTCGGCCTTGATATGCACCATGTGCTTGCCGTCGAAATATTCGACGCCGGTGGCGCGGTTGCCCTCGAAGGTGATGCGATTGACCAGGCAATCGGTTTTGACAGTCAGGTTCTTGCGATTCATGACCGGCTTCAGGTAGCCGACGGCGGCGGAGCAGCGGCGGGCATCCTTGATCGTCGTTTGGTAGACGCCGGCCCCTTCCTGTTGCGGACCGTTGAAATCGGGATTGTAGGGAATGCCCAGCTCTTGACAGGACTGGACGAAGGCCCTGGTCATCGGCTGGGGGTCTTGGATGTTGGACACGCCCAGCGGACCGTCGGTGCCGTGCCAGTCGCCGGCCAGGATGGTGTTGCCCTCGGAGCGGATGAAGTATTGCTGGATTTCCGAAAACGACCAGCCTTCACAGCCTTCCTCGTTGGCCCAACGGTCGTAATCGACCGGGTTGCCGCGGGTGAACACCTCGGCATTGATCGAACTGCCGCCGCCGATGACGCGGGCCTGGGCGTAGGGGATTTCGCGGTTGTTGGCGTGCTTCTGCGGAGCGGTCTTGAAGCCCCAGGTAAAGGGCCCCGAGGTCATCTTGGCAAAACCGACCGGCATGTGAATGTAGGGGTCGTTGTCCTTGCCGCCAGCCTCCAATAGGCAGACCCGCGCCGAGGAATCCTCGCTCAACCGGTTGGCCAGCACGCAGCCGGCCGACCCGCCGCCAACAATCACATAATCGAAGCCCTGTTGCGCCATCAGCTTATCCAGTGATTCCTTTTGCCGATCTCAATATGGACCGATTTGATCTGGGTGTATTCCTCAACCCCATAGATGCCGGCCTCGCGGCCCCAGCCGGATTGCTTGAACCCACCAATCGGCAGTTCGGGACCGCCGGCCAGGGTGGTGTTTACCCAGAAGCGCCCGGCGCGCACCCGGCGGGTGACGTTCAGCGCGTTGTCGATATTTTTCGACCAGACGCTGGCGGCCAGGCCATAGACGGTGTCGTTGGCGATCTGGATGGCCTCATCGGCCGTGTCGAACGGCGTGACCGTCAGGACGGGGCCAAAGATCTCGTCCGTGGCGATCGACATGGAACGGGTGACATCGCCGAACAGGGTTGGCGAGATATATTGGCCGGCACCGAAGTCGAGCTGTTCGCCACCGCAGACCAGCCGGGCGCCCTCATCCTGGCCCTTGCCGATATAGCTCATGATCGTGGAATTCTGAGCATCGGTCGTGATGGCACCGATTTGGGTCGCCTCGTCCAGCGGGTCGCCGACCCTGACCTTAGCGAACTTGGCGGCGACCAGCTTTTCAAACTCCTCGGCGACCGAGCGTTCGACGATCAGGCGGGAGCCGGAAACGCAGCATTGGCCGGTGTTGAAACCGATGCCGAAGGCCACGCCGTCGGCCGCATCTTCCAGATCGGCATCAGCGAAGACGATTTGCGGGTTCTTGCCCCCAAGCTCCAGGCCGAGTTTTTTGAAGTTGCCGCCAGCGGCTTGCAGACAGCTGCGGCCCACCCGCGTCGAGCCGGTGAAGGACAGCATGTCGATGTCCAGATGTTCGGTCATCGCCTGGCCGATGACGCTGCCCGAACCGGTAACAACGTTGAAGCAGCCATCGGGCAGCCCGGCCTCGGTCAGGATTTCGGCCATCATCAGGGACGTGGCCGAGGTGAATTCGGAAGGCTTAGCGACGATGGTGCAGCCCGAGGCGAGGATGAACGGCACCCGCTCGGACAGGATCAGGAAGGGGAAGTTCCAGGGCGTGATGACGCCGACGACTCCGATCGGCTCGCGGGTGACCAGGCCGAACATGCCATCGCCAAGATTGTTGAAGCTGTCGCCATGCAGCGCACGGGCGGCACCGGCGGCATATTCGAAGATGCTGACACAGCCATCGACCTCGGCCCGCGCCTGACTGATCGGCTTGCCGTTTTCCAGCGTTTCCCAATAGGCGATTTCGTCCCGCCGCGCGCGAATGCCCTCCGCCGCCTTGAGCAGAACGGAGGCCCGCTCAGCACCGGATAGGCCGGACCAGCGGCGGTCCTCGAACGCCGCTCTCGCGGCGGCTACCGCCGTGTCGACATCGGCTGGCGTGCATTTCGGGATTTGCGTTACCAGCAGGCCATGGCCGGGCGAGGCGCGGTCGAAAGTCTCGCGGCTGCCGGCTTCCTGCCATTTGCCATCGACAAAGAATCCGAACCGGCGCGGGTTGTCTGGCGGGGTCAAAATCGTGCTGATCGTGTCCATCGTGTTCTCTCTCCATCGGCGGCGGAGCTGCTTGGCCGCATCGGTAATCGGTTGGTCAAAAAACGATCTGGGTTTTCAGATCGGCGGGCCTGTCGGGCAAACTGTCAAAGGCGGACTGGATGTCTTCAATCGGGTAGGTGGCGCCGGTAAAGCGCGTCAGGTCGAAGCGGCCGTGCCAAAGCAAAGTCAGGGCATCATGCATGTCCTCGCCCATGCCGGCGACTGAACCCTTGACGGAATTTTCGCGCAGGATGGTGTCGAGGATATCCAGCGGCACGGTCTCGCCGGGTCCGGTTAAGCCGAAGGCCGCCACATGGCCGCCCTTGCGGATCAAGGCGAAGGCGTCTTGGTACAGCTTCGATACGCCGACGCTTTCGATCACGATATCGGCGCCGCGCCCGTCGGTCAGTTCGAGGACCGTATCCTTAAGGGTGTCGGGATCTGTAACGACGACATCGGCGCCCGCCTCCCGCGCCATCGCCGCCCGTTCGGTTGACACCTCGGCGACGATGATCGGCGCGGCACCCACCAGACGCATCATCTGAACATGCAGATTGCCGATGGGGCCGGCGCCCAGGATGACCACCGATTGGCCGAAGCGGATATCGGCCTTGCGCGCGGCGCGGACGACGCAGGCGACCGGTTCGGTCAAGGCTAGCACCTCATCCGCCGCTTCGTTCGGGGCCGGAATGACCAGCCTGGCTGGTACGGCGACGAATTCGGCAAAACCGCCGTCCCGCGTGATGCCGACCTGCTGCATTTCGGGACAATTCAGGATCTCGTTGCGGCGGCACCAATAGCAGTGGCCGCAACCGATATTGATATCGACGACGACCTTCTGGCCTTCGGTCAGGTGATCGACGTTCGATCCGATGGCCTCCACCGTGCCAGCGAACTCATGCCCCGGCACCATGGGCAGGTTTTCGGCGGCGTATCGGCCATGGAAGATGTGGATGTCGGTGCCGCAGATGCCACAGCGGTTGACCCGGATCAGGGCCTCGTCGTCGCCGATGGTCGGGGTTTCGACCTCGCGGACCTCAAATCTTTGCGGTTCGATTAGGACGGCGGCTTTCATCGCACGCCCCTATTTCACGATCCGCAGCTTGGTTCGATCGATCGTCAGGGCAATGGCGATGATCAGCACCAGGCCAAAGACCATTTGCTGATGGGTTGCGGCGATCTCGAAATAGAGCATCGAGGACCGAATGACTGCCACGATCAGGGTTCCGATCATGGTGTTCACGACACCGCCAACTCCACCGGTCAGGGGTGTGCCGCCGACCAGGACGGCAACGATGGCCGGCAACAGAAAGCCGTTCGCAATGGTCGGCGAACCGCCGGACAGTTTGACCGAGAACAACAGCCCGGCGATGGCGGCCAGCAGGCCCGAGATGGCGAAGGCCAGGATCTTGATGCGTTTGACATCGATGCCCGAGGCGACCGCCGCCGGTTCGCCTGCGCCGATGGCCTTCAGCGCCCGGCCGAAGATAGTGCGCCGTTCGACAAAGACGGCGATCAAAACCAGGGCGGCGGCGATGAACAGCTCGTGCGGGATGCCGAAGCTGACACCGACCATCCAGCCGAAGGAGCCATCGCGCAACGTGGCATCCATATAGAGCGCCCGCTGGCCGGAGAGATACTGGCCGGTCGAGAAGGCTATCCCGCCCAGCGCCAGGGTGGAGATGAAGGACGGCACCATGAAGCGGGTGGTGACATAGCCCGACGCGGTGCCGAGGGCGAAGCCCGCCAGCATGCAGACCAGCGCGGCGCCGACGCCGAAGGTCGGCAAGGCGATGGTGGCGATGACGGTGGTCATGTTCGCCACCGACTGGGCCGACAGGTCGATGCCGCCGATATAGATCACGAAGGTCATGCCCATGGCCATGATGAACAGGGGCACGATGTCCGCCGCCAGGGAGATCAGGTTTTGGGGCCGCAGGAAGTTAAAATCGGCAATGCCGACAACAACGACCAGCGCAACCAGGGTGAGCCAAGGCAGGTGAGGTTTGATGCGTTCGAAGCTCATGACACGACCCGAGAGCATGTTCGGACCAGATAGGATCGTTTGACGGGGTTTTGGCGGTCTCCGGCAAGGCGCGCTCGGCGCAATGATGCTGGAGGCATCACAAGGCGAGCGTAACGCTGTCCGGAGGGCGCCAAAACCCTGCCTTCGGTGGGGCAAATCAGCCCATCGGCCGCGTTGCGGCGCTTACCCGATGCGCAAGGCATCGCGCCGCGCACCGCACCTAACCGAGTGAGCTGATTTGCCTCCATCAAACGATCCTATCCGGTCCGAATACGCTCTAAATCATGTGGTGCACGAGATCGAAGGGCGTCGGCTTGCTGTCCGGCTCGCATTCGAATTGTTTCTGGGTAACGCCGTCCTTGACCACGATGATCGTGTGGGCGAGGCCGATGGCTTCCTCCAACGTGTCGGCGATCAGGATGATGCCGACGCCATCGTCCGACATCTCACGCACCATGTCGTAGACATCTTCCTTGGCGCCGATATCCAAGCCGCGCGTCGGGTGGTCCAGCAGGATGATGTCGGAACCGCTGGACCGCCATTTGGCCAGCACGACCTTTTGCTGGTTGCCGCCCGACAGACCACCGCAATCCTTGAACTCGCTGGGCGTCTTGATGGCCAGTCGGCTGATCCAGTCGCGGGCCAGGGACTTCTCGTCCGCCACTTTGAGAACGCCGGCGTTAGAGTAATTGCCCATCTGGCTGAGGGTCATGTTTTCGTAGACGTTCATGCCGCCGACGATCCCCTCGACTTTGCGCTCGCGCGGGATGTAGCCAACGCCGTTGAGCACGCCGCCCTGGGCACTGAAGCGCGAAACCTGTTTGCCCTTGACGGTTACTTTGCCGCTTTGCGGGGATTCCAGCCCGAAGATGGTGCGCAAGATGGCCTCGCGGCCTGAGCCCTCGGTGCCGACCAGGCACAGCACTTCGCCCGGGTGGAGCGAGAAGTTCATGTTCGTGTAGCTGCCCGGAATGCTGACATCGTCGAAATCGACCAAGACCGTGCCGGTGTCGTAGGGCCGCTGCTTTTGTTCGCGGTAGTATTCCTTGTCGACTTCCCGGCCGACCATCTTGTGCTGGATGGCATCGACATCGGCATGGCCGCTATCGACCACATCGACCACCTCGCCATCCTTCAGCACATAGATGCGGTCGGAGATCTCGATCACTTCGTCGAGCCGGTGGGAAACGAAGATGAAGGAGGCACGGGAGCGCAGCTCGCGCACCAAGTCGAACAGCAACTCGACCTCCTCGCGGGCCAGGACCGAAGTTGGCTCGTCCAGCAGGATGACCAGGTCGCCGTCCACCCGCTCTTCCAGGCTGAGGACCTTGGCCAGCTCGACCAGCTGCCGTTGGGCGAAGGAGAGCTTGGCCGTCACTGTGGCCGGATCGATGTCCAGCTTGACCTTGGAAAGCTGCTGTTTGGCGGCTTCGGCCATCGCCTTCCAATCGATGACGCCATAGCGCACGAATTGCTGCTCGTAGCCCAGGAAGACGTTCTCCATGACCGTCAGGTTGGTGATCAGGGATTGTTCCTGAAACACCATGCCGATGCCCTTTTCCATGGCCTGGCGCGGGTTCTGGAAACGGACGGTCTTGCCGTCGACGGTGATCTGGCCGCCATCGGCCTGATAGGCGCCGTAGATGACCTTCATCAGGGTGGATTTGCCGGCGCCGTTTTCGCCGACCAGCCCGACGATCTCGCCGCGCCCGATCTTGAAATCCACCGCCTTGAGGGCGTGAACGCCGGGGAACTTTTTGTCGACTTTCTGTAATTCGTACATGCCGCCCTCCCCTATTTCACGAAGGACACGGTTTTGCGGTCGGTCGAGAGGGCCACCGCCGCAATGACCAGCAGGCCCAAGACGCCGTCCTGGACGTAGCTGGGCAGGCCGATCACGACCATGCCGTTGTTGATGACGTTGACGATCAAGACACCGATCAGCGTGTTCCAAACCCCGCCGATGCCGCCCCACAAGGCCGTGCCGCCGACCACGACCGAAGTGATCGAGACGAACATGAAATTGTTGCCCGTCGCCGTCTCCGCGATGCCGATGCGGCCGACCGCGAGCAAGGCGCCAACGGCGTAGAAGATACCGGCCAGCATGAAGCCCATGACGCGCACGCGATTGACGTCGAGCCCGGAAGCGTGAGCCAGCTCCTCCCCGCCGCCGACGGCGTAGAAGTTGCGGCCCAAGGTTGTGCGGCTTTGGATGAACCAGGCGATCAGCAGGAAGACGACCGCCACATAGACCATGATCGGAAAGTTGAGCCAGCGAACCGTGAGGAGAGAGCGGAACAGCTCGTCCTCGACCCGGATGCGGTCCCCGCCGGTCAAGACCAGGGCCAGGCCGGTACCGACAAAGCCCATAGACAGGCTGGCCATAAAGGATGGGATCTTGAGCCTGACATGCACCAGGCCGTTGAGCAGGCCGATAGCGCCGCCGACGACCATCGCCAACGGCAGGGCCAACCAGGCGATGCTGGCCAATGTGCCGCCCATCGCGATGAAGGCAAAGGCGAAGATGACGGCGCAGACGGCAACCGTCCCCTCCATTGAGAGGTCGATCGAGCCCATGATGATGATGAAGGTGACGCCGATGGCGATCATCAGCGCCGGGGCCGAGGAAATACCGATGCGCGCGAAATTGCGTACCGAGAAAAACCGCGGCTCCATGACGGAGAAGAACAGGACGAGCACCAGCAGGACGAGCACGGGGGCCCACCTGACCAGATTGTCCCTTAGAGCCGTATCGCTCACAGATTCCTCCCGTGCGTTGCCGAGGTTTCATCCTCGTGTTCCACGCGTCGATGCGCCGTTGGCCGGCGCCAAGTGCGGGCCGCCCTTGGATAAGGGCGGCCCAAAGTCATGGATTTACGACTTGTACTGGATCGGACCGTTGGACGGACCCCAGAAGTCGGTCCAGTCGTAGGTGGGCACGCTTTCGATGTAGTTCGCCTTGAAGTCGGCGGCATCGTCCGGCGTGATCATGATGGTCGGACCGTAGAACTCGCGATGCTCGTTCGGTTCTTCGGACGGTTTAAAGGCGCCCGTCGCCGCGTGATAGGCCAGCGAGGCGGTGATGCCGCCACCCCAATGCGGGTTGGTGAAGACGGTGGCCAGGATATCGCCCTGCATGACCAGATCGACGGCCTGCGGGTTGCCGTCATACGTAACGATCGGCACCGACATGCCTTCGGCCCGCAGCGCTTCGAGAACGCCGTACCCGATGGTGTCGTTGGCGCAGTGCACGCCCGTGATCTCGTCGCCATAGCGGGTCAGGAAGGACGACATGATCTGGTTGGCTTTTTGCGTGTCCCAATCGGCGGCCTGTGCATCGAGCAGTTCGATGTCCGGATAGTCCTTCAGGGCGTTCATCATGCCCTGCTGGCGTTCGATGGCCGGGTTGTTGGAGGCGATGCCGCCGAGATGGACGACGCCACCCGTGCCGCCCATGGCTTCGAACAGGATGCGGGCGGTCTGTTCGGCGGGGCCTTCGTCGGACCAGCTCATGTGGCTGACATAGTTGTCGCCGAAATCCCAGGGATGCAGATCGTCGGTTTTGTTCCACAGGGTGGAGACGTAGCCGCCGGCACCGGCAACCGCCTCGACCACCGGACGGGCGTTCGGCGCGTCGTTGGTGTCGATGGCAAGGGCAAGTTCGCCATTGGTCTTGGACAGGATGGCCTTCACGTCGGCCAAGGATTTTTCCGAAGAGCCCTCGTTGATCAGGTGGACCAGATCGTCCTTGGACTTGCCGAGGCTTTCGACAAAAGCTTCACCGCCCGACACGATCTCATTCCAGTAGGGGTTGGTGCGGTTGCGGTAGCTCCAGGCGATGGTCGGATCGCTGAACGCGGCCCGGGCAACACCCGGCCCAAAGGCGCCGGCCACGGCCGCGCCGCCCAACCCATAGGCGGAGGCAAGCAGCAGATTGCGGCGGTTGATGGTCTCTTGTTCGATGAACTTCTTAATGAACGACATGGACTTCCTCCCTCAAGCGTTCGTGAGTCTGATGACCGTTGCGCTGGGCCATCAATGCGATCGGCGGCGGCCGAGACCGCAAGGCAATGAACTCTAGTTAACGCACCAGTTAGTTACTAATAGCCACGGCGCGTTGTCAAGTGCTAGGGTTCCTGCGCCGCGATGCTTTTGCGGAATCAAACCCTTTGCGCTATCACGCAGACGGTTTTTGACGCCCGAATCACGGACGGACGGACATGGCAGTCAAAGAAAAGCCGCGAATTCGCGACGCGGAAGCGACCAAATCGCGCATCCTCGCGGCCGCGAAGAAGGAATTCGCAAGAAACGGGCTTGGCGGCGCCAGAGTGGACGTCATCGCTGAGAAGGCGAAAGCCAACAAGCGGATGATCTATCACTATTTTGGCAGCAAGGAAGAGCTGTTCAAAAAGGTGCTGGAAGACGCCTATGTTGACATTCGCACCGCTGAGCAGGATTTGGCCCTGAACCATTTGTCGCCGACCGAAGCGCTGGAAATGCTGGTGCGGTTCACCTGGGATTATTACCTGAAGAACCCGGAATTCATCACGCTGGTGAACAGCGAGAATTTGCACCGCGCCCGGCATTTGAAGAATTCAGACGTGATCAAGGCGGTCAGCCGGAAATTCATCTCGATGGTCGGCGATATCTTGGACCGCGGGGTGGCCGAAGGGGTGTTCCGCAAGGGGATTGATCCCGTTCAGCTGAACATCACCATCGCGGCCATCGGCTATTACTATCTGACCAACCGGTACACCGGTGCGATCATCTTCGAGCGCGACTTCATGGCCGGCGAGGCGCTGGACGAACGGCTTCGGTTCAATATCGACACGGTGATGCGGCTGGTGGCGGCCTAGGGAGGGCCGGCAGGTCGGTGAGCTGCTGCATCTGAAGCCTTTCATCACGAGATGGAAGGCCCTAAGTTAGATTTCACAAATCAAAACGTTACCGCCCCTTCGGTGGCAGCACATATTTTTTGAGTTCAGTACTTCGTGATTTCGAGCATTTTGCTCGCCGTTGATTTGATTGATTGAAATTTTAATGGAGGCAGATATGCCTGATATCTATCAAGAAATTTGGAATGCAGATCAAAGCCACAACGGAGTTGAGGCCCTTTTTTCCGATCAGGCGGGAGACCCGGCCACCGGTTTTGTGAAAGTCAACGCCGAGCTTGAAGACAACCTCTCGCCGGACCTCAAAGTCCTGACCGAGGCCGTGATACCAGAGAACAAGCGCCAGACCTATGACCTGTGCCAGGCGCTGTTCAACAACTACGCCCTGCCAGAAGCACAGATCGAAATCGATAACGAGGAGGAGCGCACGGAACGGCACGCCTTTGTCGAGGCGATTGTCGATACCCCACCCATGCACGTCGCCCGCGCATATGTGTCAGAACGCACCGGCGAGACGATCAGTACGGACCGCTGGCACAACACGCTCATCGAAATGTGGTTCCGCGAGTTTTCACAAGGCGGCGATCCGGCCCTGACGGGTTTTGAGCATGTCATTGTTGGCGAACAGGAAGGCGGCAAGGTTCAGGGATACCATTTCTGGTACAAGTATTTTCTGGATGACGGGTTTGCCAGCAAGGTCGACGGCGGCGCACAGGTCGTGCCCGGGATCGGCGATGACCGGATCTTCTATCACGGCCCGAAGACGGCGGCGGGCCAGATGGCCTATCCCGAGTCCGTGACGATCTCTTTTCGATGGAACGCACCGGACTACGACGCGGTGGCCGTTCGACCGCTGCACAAGCGGATTGGTGGCTTCTTTGTCGGCTGCTCGGTCGAAGGGTTGATGGCCCTGGGTACCGTTCGGGCGCATTTGGGAGCACAGGCTCCGAAATCCGCGGTGATCGAGGGTGCCCGGTATGAAATGAAACTCTTTCGTTCCCCGAATAACGCACACATCCGCACCTTCTATCCGATTTTCAAAGGCGCGGCCGACCCGGTGACGGGTGGGGATGATCCGATCCGACCAGATCCAATTGGCCCAGGCACTCAAGGCGATGCGCGCATCCTCGCGGCGCTCGTCAATCCGGCGGGCCACGATCCCGGCTTCGAGACCGTTATCGTCATCAACGCGGGGCCCGCCGATCTGAACGTGGCGAAATGGCATATCGTCGACAAGAACGGACGCAGTTCCTTGCTTGGCACTGACACGCTGGTTCCGGGCGTGCCTCATGTTGTCAAACTCGGCGAGAACGGCGCGCAATTGTCCAACAAGGGCGGCACGATCACGCTGCAACGAGGCACAGGAGAGGTCGTACACCAGGTGTCGTACAACAAGGCCCAAGCAAAGCGACAGAACGCAACGGTTATATTCTAGCGAGGAGGTAAACTAGCTTACGGAAACGGCTTGGGCGTTCGGATCGGGAATTGATTCACGACAAGCGATTTTCTTTTCTTGCGGACTGGGCTTGCATGTATTTTTGCGAGTCGTCGGGGAAAGGCGCCGTGGGCGCGCCATGGCCTAGAGGCTGTGCTAGTCGAGGGGGCTCCCATCGTTTTTGAAGTCTTCGCCGTTGGCGCGGCATTCGTCTTTGGCCTTGCCGTAAAACCGTTTGGCCTGCCACCGCTTGTCGGCTTTCTCGCCGCTGGATTCTTTATCAACGCTGTTGGCCCGCATGCCGGGATGCCCGCGACCACCGGACCGATCCTGGATTACCTGGCGAATCTGGGCGTCCTGCTGCTGCTGTTCACCATTGGGCTAAAGCTGAAGCTGAAGCAGATCGGCGAACCCCATGTCGTCGGCGGCGCCCTGCTGCATTTTGCCTTGTCGGTTGCGATCTTCACCCCGATCGCGCGGTTTCTGTTCACCGATGACTGGACGGTTGCGCTGCTGGTCGGCATCGCGCTGGCCTTCTCCTCCACGGTCCTGGCGGCCAAGATGTTGGAAACCAAGCGCGAGATGGGCGTTTTCCACGGCCGCACAGCCATCGGCATTCTGATCGTGCAGGACATCATCGCCCTGGTGGTGCTGGCAGTTTTTTCCGGCAAAGTGCCCGGCCCTTGGGCGCTTTTGATCTTTGCCAGCCCGTTGCTGCGGCCCGTTCTGTACAAGCTGCTCGATCTGGCCGGCCATGATGAGGTGCTGGTGCTGGCCGGGATGGCACTGAGCCTAGTCGTTGGCGGCTATGTGTTCGATGTCATCGGGCTGAAGGGCGAGATCGGCGCGCTGGTGATGGGGCTTTTGCTGTCCAACCACCCGCGGGCCGGCGAGTTGTCGAAATCGCTTTGGTCGCTGAAGGAGGTTTTTCTCGTCGGGTTCTTCCTGTCGATCGGCATGTCCGGCCTGCCGGATTGGGACGCTCTCTTCTTCGCCGTTCTGCTGGGCGTTCTGCTGCCCGTGAAAGGGGTGTTGTTCTTCTTCGTTCTGGTTGCCTTCGGGCTGCGCGGGCGGACGGCCTTTCTGTCGGCCCTGTCGCTGACGGCCTATAGCGAGTTCGGCCTGATCGTCGCCGCCGGCATACCCGCCGCCCAAGAATTCCTGGTGCCGCTGGCGATTGCGGTATCGGTCTCGTTCCTGGTCGCCGCGCCCTTGAACCGCTATGCCCACGCGCTCTATGAGCGGTGTGCGCCCCCTCTCCAACGCTTCGAACGGCGGGCGCGCCATCCGGATGAACAACCGACCGATCTGGGTGATGCGGATGTGCTGATCTTTGGCATGGGGCGAACGGGATCGGCCGCCTATGAGCTGCTGGTCGAGCGCGGGTGCAGCCCGGTGGGGCTGGACGCCGACAATTATAAGGCCGCCGCCCATGAGGAGGCCGGGCACAATGTGGTGTTCGCCGATGCCGAAGACAGCAACTTTTGGAACGGCGTCAATCTGAGCAAGATAAAGGCCGCCGTGCTGGCCATGAACGACCTGGAAGCCAAGCTGATCGCGGCAAGGACACTACGCGCCAAGGGCTTTGAAGGCCCCATCGTCAGCCATGCGCTGCACGACGATCACGTTGAGAAGATCAAGGATGCAGGCGCTAGCCGGACATACCTGACCATGCGCGAGGCCGGCCGCAGCCTGGCCAACCACGCCCATGAGGCGATAAAGCCGCAGGGTGAGGGTTAGAGCCTGGAGAGGGTTGGAGCCTGGGGAGGCTAGGCTGTTTTGATGTTGCCCAGGAACTGATCGATATCGCGCCGCAGCTCATCCGCAAGGCCGCCGAGTTCAGCCGCAGCGGACAGCACCTGTGAGGACGCCTCGCCGGCGCGCTTGGCCGTATCGCTGACGCCGCTGATGTTGTCCGACACGTCCTGCGCGCCGCGCGCGGCTTCCTGGACGCTGGTCGAGATCTCGCCGGTCGCGGCCCCCTGCTCTTCGATGGCGGCGGCGATGATGGTGGAAATCTCATCCATCGATTTGATCAGCCCGGCGATCGCGTCGATGGCGCTGACGGCGTCATGGGTCGCCCCCTGCATGGCGTTGATCTGCTCACCAATCTCCGTCGTCGCCTTTGCGGTCTGTTCGGCCAATCCCTTCACCTCGGACGCAACGACAGCGAAGCCTTTGCCGGCATCTCCCGCCCGCGCCGCTTCGATGGTGGCGTTCAAGGCGAGCAGATTGGTCTGTTCGGCAATATCCGAGATGAGGTTGACCACATCACCAATGCGATTGGCCGCTTCGGCAAGCGACTGAACCCGCGAGGTCGTCTCGTCGGCGCTTGCAACCGCTTGTTTGGACATCGAGGCCGACTGGCTGACCTGCTGTGAGATCTCCTGGATCGATTCCGAGAGTTGTTCGGCGGAATGGGCGACGCTCTGCACATTGGAAGACGCCTCGTTGGAGGCTGCCGAGACGCGGGCCGACTGATCGGTGGTTTCCTCCGCGGTCATCGTGAGGGACTGTGCCAGCTCCTCAAGCGTCTGAACCGAGCCGGTCACCGTTTTGATCGCCGCAGAGGCCGATTGATCGAATTCGGAGACCGCCGTTTCGACCCGGGTTTGCCGTGCCTCCTTGGTTTTTTGCTCGCTCAGCTGGTCCGCGCGCAGACGTTCGGCCTCCACCATGTTGTCTTGGAACACTTTGACCGCGCGGCCCATATTGCCGATTTCGTCGCCCCGGTCAGCCCCTTCGATCACCACGTCCAGTTGACCGGACGCCAGCTTGTTCATCACATCCACCAGGCGCCCGATCGGCCGGGTAATGGACCGGCCCACGGTGGCGCCCGCCGCCAGAGCAAGCGTGGCAGCGATGAACAAGGCTGTGAAGGCGGTGAGCGCATAGGTCTGGACGGACTCCGCCACCAGGGCCCCAATTTCCTGGTTGTCCGCTTCCTTGCTGTCGATAAACCGGTTGATGGCGGCAAGCCAGTCGGTGAACAGGCCGCTCACCTCATTCAGCAGCAAACCCTTGGCCGCGTCGTTTTCGCCAGCGGCGGTCAGCTGGATAATCTCGGCCACCAGCGGGTTCGTCCGATCCTGGATCTGGCCGATATCCTGCAGGATGGTCTGTTCGGCGGCGGGCAACCCGACACGACCCGCCAGCTCGGCCATGGCCACTTCGTTTTCGGCATAAGCGCGGGCAAGCTCGTCGATCTGTCGCAGGGCCTCACCCCGCACCTCGGTGCTGTCGGTCAGGACGACATCGCGAATGGCAATCGCCCGATCATGCACGCTGCCGCGGTAGTTGATGGCAAACCGCTGCAGCCGGCTGTTGACCTCGTTGATCTCCGTCAACTGCGCACGGACACCATTGATCTTGTAGACGGAGAATGCCGTCAGCCCGCCCATCAGCAAAACAACGACCGCAAATGCGAGGATCAGCCGGCCCGCGATACCCCGGAGCCGACTTCCACCAAAATTGCCCATAACGCTTTCCTAACGCGAAACCCTGGATCAGGTCGAAAACCCACGCGTAAGGCTTAGGAAGCAGTTGTTTTAAATTCGCTAACTTGGCGGCTGGCATCTGCAATTCTCGACACAAACTTAGGCGCTGACGGGTCAGCGGTTGCTCACTCCGCCGCTTGGATCAGTCCTCCGCCAGCCACCTGTCCCTTGCGCGGGTCCTTCCACGCAACGCCATCCTTCATGATCATGGCCAGATTGTCCTGGCTTTGGACCAAAGAGACGTCCTTGGTCACATCGCCGCGCACCAGCAAGAGGTCGGCCAGAAAGCCTTCCTTCACGCGGCCGATCTGGTCGCCCATGCCCATCAGCTGGGCGCCGATGACCGTGGCGCAGCGCAGAGCCTCGATAGGGGAATAACCGAAATAGCGGACGAAGTGCTCAATATCGCGGGCGTTCTGGCCCATGGGGGTGACGGCGAAGCCGTAATCGCCGCCGACGACCACGCGGATGCCGCGTTCGCGGATCTTGTGATAGGTCGCGCAGCAGGCATCGAATTTTCGGTAGAGATCCAGCGCCTCGCAGACCTCGGCGGTCAGACCTGCGACATCGCCTTCCTTGGTGGAGTTGTGGACTAGGCCGAAGGCCGGGCCGACGAAGATCTCGTCCTTGTGCGCCTCGAGCATGTCGAGGGCTTCTTCATCGGCGAAGTCGCAGTGATAGATGCATTCGATGCCGTGGCGCACCGCTAGCTTGACGCTTTTGGAGGAACGGGCGTGGGCGGCGACCATCTTGCCGAACTCCTTGGCCACCTTGACGAAGGCCGCCACCTCGTCATCCTCGGTCGGGGTGATCTCGGCCCGGGCGTGGGTGACGAACTCATCGCCCGAAATGTTGATCTTCATATTGTCGACACCATCGCGGACGCATTCGCGGGCCACCCGGCGCATTTCGATGGGGCCGTCGGCGACCAGACCGAAGCTTTCCTGATAGATGTGGCGCTTGCGCTCGTCGCCCAGGCCGGCCGTGGTGGTGACCTCGGGGCTGGCGGCGCGCATGCGGGGGCCGTCGATCAGCCCATCATTGATGGCATTGCGCGCGGTGACACCCAGCATGGGCTTGGCTGAGGCGGCCTCGAAGATGGAGGTGAAGCCGTGGCTGAGGAGTAGTTTGAGGTTCTTGGCCGTCAGCAGCATATGCTCTTCGGGGCAGATGCGGCCCAACTCGGGCGGTTCGTTAATGCCGGTGAAGCTGGGATGGCAATGGCCCTCCACCATACCCGGCATCAGCGTCATGCCAGTGCCGTCGATTTGGTTGGTTGGCAGATCGGCGGACGCGCCCTGGTCGCGGATGATCTGGGTGATGCGGTTGCCTTCGATGACGACATCGGCGGGGAATGGGGCATCGGCCTCACCATCCCAGACAGAGGCACCCGTAATGCACGTGGCTGACATGCGCTCCTCCTTCTCAGATTTTGGCCTGGCGATGCAGGCGGTGAGACCGTTGACCGGCTCTTTAAGTAACTAGTTAGTTATTATCTTGTGCTGCCAGGGCTGTCAACAACCGGTCGGTGGGGTCACGCTCGTTGCAGCTTGACCATTCCCGCTAGGTTACGAGGTTTGTCGATTCGCCCCGCGCGAACGCCTCGATGTTGTCGATAAGTTGGTCGCACAGGGTCTGCATGCCGCCGACGCTGGCCCAGGCGACATGCGGGGTCAGGATGACGTTTGGCTTCGATGCCAGCCTCATGATCGGCATGTCCATGCCTGGCGGTTCAACGGACGTGACATCGATACCGGCGCCGGCGATGGAACCGCTTTCGATGGCCTCGACCAGGGCCCCTTCATCGATGATACCGCCGCGCGCCGTATTGATGATGATGGCGGTCGGCTTCATCGCCGCGAGGAAGGCCGCGTCGATCAGGTTGCGCGTTTCCTCGGTCAGCGGGCAATGGCAGGTGATGACGTCGGCCCGATCCCGGAGATCTTCCAGGCTGACCAGCGGCCCCGTGGTGGGCGCTTGTTGGGCATAGGCATCGTGATAGACGACCTGCATGCCGAAACCGGCGCCGATTTTGCCGACCGCCTGGCCGATGGCCCCGGCCCCGATGATTCCGAGGGTCGACCCGGCCAGATCCCAAATCGGCCGATTGAAGAAGCAGAACTGGTCGGCCCGCACCCACTCGCCGGCCAGCACCTGATCGCGGTATTCGACCAGGTTGCGGCGCAACGCGGTGATCAGCGCAAACGTATGTTCCGGCACGGTGTTGACGGCGTAGCCGCGAATGTTCGCGACGCCGATGCCCCGCTCCCGACAGGCCGGGATATCGATGACGTCGTAGCCCGTCGCCGCCACGGCGATGAATTTCAAGTCGGGCAGGTTCGCCAAATCGCCGGCCCGAATGGGCACCTTGTTGGTGATGGCAATTGTCGCGCCGGCGAGACGGGCAGCCACCTCGTCAGGCCGCGTGCGGTCATATTCGACCCAACGGTGGGGAAAGTCCGGACGGCGCACCGTCACGCCCGGGCCAATCGTACTGGTATCGAGAAAAACGATGGTCTGCATAAAACAAGTCAACGGTTCAGCTATTAGGCGGTTCCCGCCAGGGTGAGCACCATAATCTTGAGAGACCGCAAAAGCTCTTCCAAGTGAGCCTTGTCATGCGCCTTGTATTTGTAGCCGACGGCAGAGACGCAGATGATGTCGGCCAGTTGGGCAACCGTCATACCGGCCGTGGCGATGGCCTGCTCGTGCGGACCGAGCGCCTCTTTCAGCAGCTCCCGGTATCGAATTTGGGTCTTTTCGATCTCGTCTTTGCCGGCCTCGTTGAAGCCGCTGATGATGTCGTCGGCGTCCGGCGTCGAGTGGATGAAGTCGTAGTGGAAAATCACCGTGTGCCGGAAGAAGCTGTCGAGCCGGTCGCCCAGGGCCGGTTCTTCCTGCCATTCCCCACGTACGTTGGCGACCGACTGTTCGCAGCCATGGCGCACGGCGGCGCGTAGAATTTCGTCTTTGTTGGCGAAGGAATTATAGAGGGTCTGCCGGGAGATCTCCGCCGCGTTGGCGATGTCGTTCATTGTCGTCCGCTTCACGCCGTAGCGGGACATGACGCAGATGGCGGCCTTGACGATCGCTTCTTCCTTTTGACCCATCGAATTCACATTGACATTCTTTGTTGATGTGTCAATTTGACAGATGAACGGAATTTGTCCAGTCGTAATGCGAAGAGTTTGGCGGCAAATCGTTCAAGCGGTCGGCCTCTCATGACCGCTGGTTCATGTCAATGGGGTCAGCCACCCTTAGATTACTAAGTGAATTTTGACGGTGTTCAGCGGCAACAGGAGAAGCGGCGAATGGTCCAGCTAACAATCAATGGCGAAACCAAAACGGTGGATGTCGATCCCGACACACCGCTGTTGTGGGTTTTGCGCGACGAATTGGACATGACGGGTACGAAATTCGGCTGCGGCGTCGCCTCCTGCGGGGCCTGCACCGTGCATTTGGACGGGTTTCCGACACGAGCCTGCCAGACCTTCGTCGGCGATTTGGAAGGTGCGCAGATCACCACCATCGAAGGAGTCGATGGCAAGGCCGCCCAAGCGATCCAGACCGCCTGGGCCGAATTGAACGTGCCGCAATGCGGCTATTGCCAGTCCGGCCAGATCATGTCGGCCAGCGCGCTGTTGGCGGAAACGGCCAAGCCCACCGATGAAGACATCGATCTGGCGATGGAGGGTAACCTCTGCCGCTGTTCCAGCTATGTCCGGGTTCGCAAGGCGATCCATCGGGCCGCCGAACTGATGGAGGCGTAAGATGTTGCACTATCTCTCCGCCCCCATCGCCGCCGCGACGCCTTCGCGCCGCACCTTCCTGAAGATGTCGGCCGGAACGGCTGGCGGCTTGCTGATCGGAGCGAGCATCCCCGGGGTCGGTCGCGAAGCCGCGGCCGCCGCCAATGACGATCTGGCCATGCCCTTCGTGCGAGTCACGGCGGACAACAAGGTCTCCGTGATCATCAAGCATCTGGACAAGGGCCAAGGCGCAGCCACGGGCCTGGCGACCCTGGTTGCCGATGAGATCGATGCGGCCGCCGAACAGGTCGGTGTCGAATTCGCCCCGGCCAACACCGAGGTTTACAAGAACCTGTTGTTCGGTGTGCAGGGCACGGGTGGGTCGACGGCAATCGCCAATTCGTTCGAGCAATACCGGCAGGCCGGCGCGACGGCCAAGGCGATGCTGGTGGCAGCTGCCGCCGAAGCCTGGGGCGTATCGCCTGAGGAGGTCAGCGTCGAAAATGGCGTGCTGAGCGCCGGTGGCAATTCGGCCAGCTTTGGCGAGATGGCCTCGGCCGCTGCTGAACAGGCGGTACCGGAGTCGGTGACGCTGAAATCGCCCGAAGAGTGGCGCTATATCGGCAAGGATTTTCCGCGCGTTGACATGCCGGCCAAAACCCATGGGTCGGTCGGGCTGTACGGCATGGACTACAATCAAGAGGGATTGCTGTACGCCGTGACGGCGCGGGCGCCGCGTTTCGGCGGCACGGTTGCCTCCTTCGATGCCTCGGCGGCGTTGGAGATGCCGGGCGTGGTCGATGTCCTGCAGATCCCGCAAGGGGTGGTGGTCGTTGCCGGGAATACCTGGCAGGCGATGCAGGCCCGGGATGCCTTGAGCATTGAGTGGGATTTCTCGGCCGCCGAGAACCGGGGCACGGACGAGCTGATGGCCGAGTTCACGGCCCTGGCCGATCAACCGGGACTGGTCGCCGCAGACCGGGGCGATACGGCCGGAAAGCTGGCCGGCGCCGCCCAGGTGGTGGAGGCAAGCTATACCTTCCCATACTTGGCGCACGCGCCGATGGAACCGCTGAATGTGACGGTTCTGTTCGATGGTAAGAGCGGGTCGTTCTGGACCGGCTCGCAACTGCAGACGCTCGACCAGAATGTCGGCGCTGCCGTTTTGGGGATCGATGCCTCCAAGGTGTCGATCAACACGCTTTGGGGCGGCGGCTCGTTCGGCCGGCGGGCCATCTATGACAGCCACTATGTCGCCGAGGCCGGGATGATCGGCCGCGCCTGGTTCGAAAAGACCGGCCAGGCCCAGCCGATCAAGATGGTCTACACGCGCGAGGACGACATCAAGGGCGGCTATTACCGGCCGATGCATGTCCACAAGGTGAAGGCCGGCTTGGATGCCGATGGCAACATCTCAGGCTGGCAGCACACCATCGTCGGCCAGGGCATCCTGATTGGTACGCCGTTCGAGGAGTTCGCCGTGCATGAGGGGATCGACCACACCACGGTCGAAGGCGTCAGCGATTCCCCCTACACGCTGCCGGATATGCACACCGAGGTGCATCACCCGCAGGTCGGCGTGCCCGTGCTGTGGTGGCGCTCGGTCGGACACACTCACACCGCCTATGTCATGGAAACCATGATGGACGAGTTGGCCGAGGCGGCCGGTGAGGATCTGGTAGAGTTCCGCCTGAAGTATCTGGCCGACGATCCGCGCAAGGCCGGTGTGCTGCGCCTGGCAGCGGAGAAGGCCGGCTGGGGCGAACCTCTGCCCGAAGGCCGGTTCCGGGGGGTGGCCGTGCATAAGAGCTTCAGCTCTTACGTTGCCGAAATTGCGGACGTTTCGATGCGCGAGGATGGCACGGTCAAGGTCGAGAAGGTCGTCTGTGCGGTAGATTGCGGCGTGCCGGTCAACCCGGACAACATCCGCGCCCAGGTCGAAGGCGGCCTGGGCTACGGCCTGTCGGCCATCCTGCGCGAGCAGGTGACGATGACCGAGGGCGAGGTGGATCAGTGGAACTATCCCGACTACACCCCGCTGCGCATCACCGACATGCCGGAGGTGGAGGTGCATATCGTGGAGTCCACCGAAGCGCCGACGGGCATCGGCGAGCCGGGCACGCCGCCGATCGGGCCGGCTGTGGCCAATGCGGTCGCCAAGGCGACTGGCCAGCGGGTGCGCGATCTGCCCTTTAGCAACCACGGGCTGGCGTAAGACGGACGCCAACCCTTACTGACTTATTCGCCCGAGAGACCGCGCCAGGGGAGGCCCCTTGGCGCGGTTTTCTTTTCTGCGCCCAACTGCCCTTCCAAATTTGTTTGCTCCCGGCAAATGGCATAGCCTTTGCTGTTCCGAATGACGAACAACCGGCGGGACAGCCGGGTGCAGGACAGGTTGGGGGCTTTTTGTGGGTGAGGACCGGTGGGTCGGTGTTGGGCTTGAGGGGGTCGTGCGGCCGCTTTCGAGCCACCCGGTTGAGGTTGATGGCGTCGGGCTGTGTGTCTGGCGCGGGCAAAACGGGCCGGCGCGGGTTTGGGAAGATCGTTGTCCCCATCGCGGCATGCGGCTGAGTTTTGGCTTTGTGCGCGGGGACGAGCTGACCTGCCTGTATCATGGCTGGCGCTATAACGGCGAGGGGCAGTGCACGGCCATTCCGGCCCACCCTGACGTGACGCCCGCCAAGGCAATTTGCACCACGCCCTTTGCTGCAGAAACGCGCGGCGGGATCGTCTTTGCCAATCTTTCCGAGAAACCCCAGGCACCCGCGCCGGACGCACCCGATGGCGACTGGCAGGCTGTGCGCAGCGTTGCGATTGCGAGTGGGGCTGAGGCGGTTGCCGGGCGGTTGTCCAAGGACGGGTTGGCTGGGGCGGCGGTGGAGACCGTCGCCGAGGGTTTGTATCGGTCTGATGTCGAGGACCAAGGCACGGCGCTGGTCGCCTTGCAGCCTATTTCTGCGGCAAAGACCGCCTTGCATTTAAGCTTTTGCGGTTCTTCCGAGGGCGATGCGGTTCAAGTGCGCTTGGACCTTGCGCGGGCCCTGGTGGATCTGCGCGACGCTTTGGAACGGGAGGGCTGAGCCATGGCCGTGACCACGGATGCGACGGCGCTGAACGAATGGGTGCCGTGCGCCTATGCCGACCAGCTGGCACCGGGTGGGCAGATGGAGACCATGGTGCTGGGCCAGCCCATTCGGCTGAGCCGGGCGGCGGATGGCAACTATGCCTGCGTTACCCTAGAGGCCGGTGAGGCTGGCCGGGATCTGCCGGTGGATGAGCGCTTTACCTGCATCTTCACGACCTTGGGCGACAGCCCTCGCCCGCTGCCGATAATTGAACAGTTCGACGAGAGCGATCGGAAGATCGCCAACAGCGGCAGCGTCGGGGTCAATGCGTGCCCCTATCGTATCGTCGAAAACTTTTTGGACATGGCACATTTTTGCTTTGTCCACACCGACATTCTGGGCGCGCCGGACAGGACCGAGGTCTATGCCTACAAGACCGAACACCGCCAGGATGTCGATGAGATCTGGGCCATCGACTGCTCGTTCTATCAACCGGCTGCCTCGAAACAGGCAGAGGCAGAAGGTGGCGGGCAAATCACCCAGTATCAGTACCGGGTGATGTCGCCCTTTTCGGTGATGCTGTACAAAACGGTCTACAACAATGAGGACCGGCTGGACGCGATCTGCCTGTTCATCCAGCCAAAGACCGAGACGGAATGCATCGCCTATATGCCCATGGCGATCGTCGATGAGCAGTCGAGCATGAGCTCGATCGTCGACTTCCAGCAGACCATCTTTTTGCAAGACCGGATCATCTTGGAAAACCAGCGCCCGCGCCTGCTGCCGCTGGATCCGAAAATGGAAACCCCGACCCGGGCCGATGTCAGCTCAGTCGCCTTTCGCCGCTGGCTGAAAGGAATGGGCATGCGCTTTGGCATCCTCGAGCGGCAGGCCGCCTGAATTCCATGACGATTACGCTTTACGATCACACGCTGTCGGGCAGCTGTTACAAGATCCGGCTGATGCTGGGCTTTCTGGGCCTTGAGTATGAGCGGGTGCAAATCGGCTTTTACCCCGACCGAGAGCACAAAAAGCCGGACTTTCTGAAGATCAACCCGCTGGGGCAGATCCCCGTGCTGGAGGATGACGGGGTGCGCCTGCGCGATGCCCAAGCGATCCTGTGCCATCTGGCCAACAAGTACGATGCCGAGGGGACCTGGTTGCCCAAGTCACCCCAGAGTTTCGGATCGGTGATGATGTGGCTGATGTTCGGCGGCGGCGAGGTAATGGCCGCTTCCGCGGCCCGGCTGCACGACCTGTTGGGCTACGATCTGGATATCGACGTTGCACGGCGCAACGCCCATGCCGCCTTCCGCGTGTTGGACGATCATTTGGCCGAGCGCCACATCATGGGCGCGGAATGGATCGTGGGCGATCATCCAACCATCGCCGACATCGCCTGCTTCCCCTACATCGCGCTGTCGGGCGATGGCGGTATCGGGCACGAGGATTATCCGGCCCTGCGCAACTGGATGCGCGCCTTCCGCCGCCTGCCGAAGTTCCACGCCATGTCCGGCGTTCCGGAGTTCGCCTGATACCGTGAACGCCGCCCGACCCGCGCCGCTGCTGCGCATCGAAGGGCTAACCAAACGCTTTGGCGATTTGGTGGCCAATGACGGCATCGAACTGGATATCGCGCCGGGCGAGATCCACGCCATCTTGGGCGAGAACGGCGCCGGCAAGTCGACGCTGATGAAAATGATCTACGGCGTGCTGGAACCCGATGCCGGCGCGTTCTTGTGGGAGGGCGCGGACGTAAGCCTGCGCAACCCGGCCCATGCCCGCGAGCTGGGCATCGGCATGGTGTTCCAGCATTTCACCCTGTTCGAAAGCCTGACGGTGGCCGAGAACATCGCCCTGGCCATCAAAGGGTCGGTTCGCAGCCTGCGGCCGCAGATTTCCGAGATCAGTCAGCGGTTCGGTCTGCCGGTCGATCCGGATGCGCTGGTGCATTCCCTATCGATGGGCGAGCGGCAACGGGTCGAGATTATCCGCTGTCTGCTGCAGGAACCGCGCCTGGTGATCATGGACGAGCCGACCTCGGTCCTGCCGCCAAGCGCCGTGCCGCTGTTGTTCGAAACCATCCGCAAGCTGGCCGAGGCGGGCTGTGCGATCCTGTTCATCAGTCACAAGCTGGCTGAGATCAAAAGCCTGTGCCACACGGCGACCGTAATGCGCGGCGGCAAGATCGTCGCCACCGTCGATCCGATCGAAAAGACCAGCGAAGAGCTGGCCAAGCTGATGATCGGGCGGGAGATCCCCCACCCCAAGCGCCCGCCGGCGATTCCCGAGAAAACCGACGCCATCGCCGTCAAGAACCTGACGGTCGTGCCCAGCGATCCATTCGGCAGCGTGCTGCAAGACATCGACTTGCAGGTGCGCCCGGGGGAGATCGTCGGTATCGCTGGGGTGTCCGGCAATGGGCAGAAGGAGCTGGCGGCCATCCTGTCCGGCGAGACCGTTTTGCCCGCCGGCCAGCGCGAGGCGATCACCCTGTTCGGCCAACCGGTGGCCGATGCCGATTGCGGTCAGCGCCGGGCGCTGGGGTTGGCGTTCGTGCCGGAAGACCGCAACGGCCGGGGCGCGGTGCCGGATATGAGCCTGACCAACAACGCCGTCCTGACCGCCCACAGAACCGGCATCGCGCGCAAGGGCTGGATCGACCGCAAAGCGGCGCTGGGCTTTACCGAACAGACCATCGAAACCTCGGATGTGCGCTGCCGCGGCAGCCAGTCAGAGGCGCGCAGCTTGTCCGGCGGCAATTTGCAGAAGTTCATCCTGGGGCGCGAGATCGGGGTTAAGCCGAAAGTCCTGGTCGCCGCCCAACCGACCTGGGGGGTCGATGTCGGGGCGGCCACGGCCATCCGCCAGCAATTGGTGGATCTGCGCAGCGAGGGCATCGCCATTCTGGTGATCAGCGATGATCTGGAGGAGCTGGTCGACATCGCCGACCGCTTCCATGTCATCTTTCGCGGCCACCTGTCGCCATCCATCGACCGGCTCGACGCGACCGAAGCGCTGATCGGCCGGTATATGGCCGGCGAGTTCCTGGACGGTCGGGAATCGTCCCTGCCGGTGGCGGGAGTGGCCTGAACCATGGCCCTGCCCTTTGCCGTCGAACCGCGCACGGAACGAGCCCCCTTCGGCGCGGCGATCGCGCCGGTGACGGCCATCGTGGTTACGATTTTGGCCAGCGTGGTCCTGCTGTCGGCCATGAATATCTCGCCGCTGCGGGCGTTGTATTTCCTGTACATCGCGCCCTTTACCTCGCTGTTCAACCTCTCCGAGCTGGTGCTGAAAATGGCACCCCTGCTGTTGATCGCCCAGGGGCTGGCGATCGGCTTTCGGGCCAAGATCTGGAACATCGGGGCTGAGGGGCAACTGATCCTGGGCGCCATCGGCGGCAGCCTGTTGCCCATCTATTTCAACGACAGTACGAACGCCCTGATGTTGCCGGCCATGGTGGCGATGGGCGCCCTGTTCGGCATGGCCTGGGCCGGCATTGCGGCCCTGTTGCGCGCCCGGTTCAATGCCAACGAGATCCTGGTCACCCTGATGCTGAACAGCATTGCGTTGCAGCTGCTGTACTATCTGGTGGCGGGCCCGCTGCGCGATCCGTTCGGGTTCAACTTTCCCCAATCAGCCCTGTTCCCCGGCGTCGCCATGCTGCCGATCTTCGTGCCGGGTACGCGGGCCAATGCCTCGATCCTGGTGGCACTGGCAGTGACAATCATCGCCTGGCTGTTCATGGAGCGGTCCTTCGCTGGCTACAAGCTGCAGGTCGGTGGCACGGCACCGAATGCGGCCCATTACGCCGGGTTCAGCGAAAAGCGGGCCATCTGGTTCAGCCTGCTAATCGGTGGCTGCGCGGCCGGCATGGCGGGCGTGTTCGAGGTGGCTGGTCCGCTGGGCCAGTTGCAGCGCGTGGTTTCGCCCGGTTACGGCTTTGCCGCCATCATCGTCGCCTTTTTGGGCGGACTGAACGCCTTCGGCATCTTGGCGGCCGCCTTCTTCATGGCCGTTGTCTATGTCGGGGGCGACATCGCCCAGACCTCCGCCGACGTGCCCTACGCGGTGAACACGGTGCTGCAAGGGGTGTTGTTGGTCACCTATATCGCCGCGCGCGTTTTCGCCGACTACAAGGTTAGATGGATCGGAGCCGAAGGGACTGCGGCCAAGGGACGTGCGGCATGAACGAGACGCTGACCTTCCTGCTCTCTGGCACATTGCTTGCAGCCACGCCGCTGTTGATCGCCGCCTTGGGCGAGCTGGTTGCCGAAAAGGCGGGCGTGTTGAATCTGAGCATGGAAGGGATGATGGCGCTGGGTGCCGTTGCCGGCTTTATCACCGTGACCGAAACGGGCGGATACGGGTTCGCCCTGATCGCCGGCGGCGTAGCCGCGGCTGCCCTGTCGCTGGTTTTCGGCTTTGTCGTGCTGGTCACCCTTGGCAATCAAGTGGCGACGGGGATTGCCGTGGGCATTGTCGGGATTGGGCTGTCGGGGCTGATCGGGCATTCCTACGAAAGCCAGACAGTCGCGCCGATGGCCAAACTGCCCGTGCCGATCTTGTCCGACATACCAGTCATCGGGCCGGGGTTGTTCGATCATGTCGGGTTGGTCTACCTAGCGCCGGTTCTGGCGCTGGCGGTCTGGTATTTTCTGACCTTCACCAAGGCGGGCCTGGCCGTGCGGGCCGTGGGCGAGTCGCCGGATTCGGCCCATGCCATCGGCTACAACGTCATCAAGGTGCGGTTCCTGGCGGTGCTGTTCGGCGGCTTTATGGCCGGGATCGCCGGGGCCTTCATCTCCATCGCCTCGGCCACGCTTTGGTCGGACGGGATCATCGCCGGCCGGGGCTGGATCGTGGTCGCCCTGGTCGTGTTCGGCACCTGGCGGGCGGGGCGCATTGCCATCGGCGCCTATCTGTTCGGTTGCGCGACCCTGGCCGGGCTGCTGGTGCAAAGCGCGGGAATCGCGGTGCCCTCGCAGCTGCTGACCAGCATCCCCTACATCGTCACCATCATCGCGATTGCCCTGCTGTCGATGGACAGCCAGCGCATTCGCCTGAACGCCCCGGTCTCGCTGGGGCAGGTCTATCATCAAACCAAGTGAACGCTGGGAGGCGGACATCATGAGAAAATCCCTGATCACCACCATCGCCGCGGCGGCCAGCCTGGTGCTGTCCGGCACGGCCTGGGCCGAGGCCATGAAAATCGGCTTCATCTACCCCTCGCCGATTGCCGATGTCGGCTGGTCCAAGCAGCTCGATCTGGGCCGGGAGGCCATCGAGGCGGCCTATGGCGACAAGGTCGAGACCGTCGTGGTCGAGAACATTCCGGAAGGTCCGGACGCCGCGCGCATCATGAACCAGATGGTCAGCGACGGCGCCAAGTTCCTGATGCTGGGCTCGTTCGGCTACATGAATGACGGGCTGAAGCTGGGACAGACCAATCCCGAAGTCGCGATGATCCATGCCAGCGGGTTCAAGCAGACCCAGAATTTCGGCACCTTCACAGCGCGCAATTACGAAGGCTTCTATCTAGGTGGCATGGCGGCCGGGATGGTGACCGAATCCAACACCATCGGCCTGGTTGCCGCCTTTGCCATCCCTGAAGTGGTGGCCGAGGTGAATGCCATCACCCTGGCGGCGCAGAAGGTGAACCCGGACGCGACGGTCAAGGTTGTCTGGCTGAATTCCTGGTTCGATCCGCCGAAGGCGCAAGAGGCCGCGCGGGCGCTGGTCTCACAAGGGGCAGACGTTCTGTTTTCGCTGCACCAGGACACGCCCTCAGTGGTCAATGTCGCCGAAGCCGAGGGGGTCTATGTGGTCAACACCAGCTCGGACATGAGTGAGCATGGCCCCAACGCCGTCCTGGCCGCCGTGACCAATGACTGGACCGGCTATTTCGTCGAGGAATTCGGCAAGCATATCGATGGCAATTTCGAAGGCAGCGATTTCCGCGGCGGCCTGGCCGCTGGCGCCGTGAAGGTCGTGGCCTGGAGCGAAAACCTGACCGACGAGCAGAAAGCCGAAATCACAGCGATGGAAGCAGCCCTGATCTCCGGTGAGGCACACGCCTTTGCCGGACCGGTCGTCGATCAGGACGGCACCGAGCGGGTGGCTGACGGCGCCGTTCTGGCCGATGGAGAGATCTTCAGCATGAACTGGCTGGTCGAAGGCGTCGACGGCTCGCTGCCGAACTGACTGTTGCGCGGCCCCGGCCCGGCAGCTTCAGGCCGGGGCTCGTTCCCCTCATCGTGGACCAACTCTCCGGGCCCTTTGGCCAGGGCGGTCAAGACCGCAAGGCGGTGACCTACTTGTTCGAAGGGCGGCTCGGCGCGCCCTTTACGGACTTTGCCATGGATCGGGCAAAACGCCTGAACCTGGGCGGCCATATCGTGCCGGGAGAGACGCGCGCCACCGTCTATGTCGAAGGACCTGATGCCATGATCGGGGCCTTCGAGACGGCCTGTTCGCTCGGGCCAATCGAGGCGGATGTGCAGCGATGGGCCATCTTGCCTACCCCGCGACGGCTGGGTGTGGCGGACTTCTCCATATCGAACGACGGCGGCTAACTCGACCGCCGGGCCGTAACCTCAATCTCGATCTTAATCTCCTCCTTGGCCAAGCCGGCGACGAACATCGTCGCGGCAGGGCGGGTGTCGCCGAAGGCGGCGCGGAGGGTTGGCCAGCAAGGTTCGAAATCGTCTGCGCTGGGCAGGATGTAGCGGACGCGGACGACGTCGCTGAGGCTGGCACCGGCCTGTTCCAAGGCCCATTCGATGTTTTTCAGGCACTGCTTGGCCTGCTCGACCACATCGTCCGAGATGGCCATGCTGGCGTAGTCGTAGCCGGTGGTGCCGGCGACGAAGATCCAGTCGCCATCGACCACGGCGCGGGAATAGCCGATCGCCTGCTCAAACGGCGATCCCTGGGAAATAAGTTTCTTCATGGAGCCCTTTGCGGACGTCTGGGGTTGGGAGGGATTGGCCCTACGCAGGTTTCGAACGGCGATCAAGGCTGGACAGCGGGCTGGCCTTGGGCCGTCCATCCGCGTTTGTCATTCGGTTTCTTGACCCAACGATATATGAATCATATACGATTTGTATATCAACGCAGTCTTGGGAGAATTCCGTTGGGCATCGTGAAGATCGACGACGAGCTGCATGAGGAGGTTCGCCGGGCCAGTTCGGTGATGTGCCGATCCATCAATGCGCAGGCCGAGTTCTGGATGAAAATCGGCATGCTGGCCGAGGCAAACCCCAGCCTTTCGTTCAATGACATTGTCAAAATGCAGTTAGAGGCCGCGCATGTAAGGGTCACGGAACTAGGCGCCGCCTGACATGGTCAAGAGGCCGGACGAGCTGGCGCTTATGCGCGTGTCTGGCAGGATGCTGGCATCCGTGTTTGAGATGCTGGACAGTCAAGAGCTGGCTGGCATGTCGACGCTTGAGGTCAATGATTTGGTCGACCGCTATATCAGCGTGGATTTGTGCGCCCGGCCGGCGAGCAAAGGGCAATACGGCTTCAAATATGTCCTGAACTGCTCGATCAATCATGTCGTTTGCCACGGCATCCCCGATCCGGGCGAGATCATCCGCGACGGGGACATCATCAATCTCGACATCACGCTCGAGAAGGACGGCTTCATCGCGGATTCAAGCAAGACCTATGTCATCGGCAATGCTTCGCCAGCCGCCAGGCGACTGGTCCGGATCGCGCAGGAGGCGATGTGGAAAGGCATAAGGCAGGTGCGTCCGGGGGCGCATCTCGGTGACATCGGTTTTGCGATCGAACGGCATGCCAAGAAGCACGGCTATTCCGTCGTGCGGGAGTATTGCGGACATGGCATCGGCCGCGAGATGCATGAGGAACCGCGGGTGCTGAACTTCGGAAAGCGGGGAACGGGCATCAAACTGCGCGAGGGCATGGTCTTCACCGTGGAGCCAATGGTCAACCAAGGTACCCGCAAGGTCTCGACGGAAAGCGATGGATGGGCGGTGATCACCAACGACCGGAAACTGTCCGCCCAGTTCGAGCACACGGTTGCCGTGGCGAGAGACGGGTTCGACGTTTTGACCCTGCGCCGCGATGAAATGCCGTTGCTGCAACAGCGCGCTTGATTAGCCTTCCATTTCGGAGATCAGTTGCAGCGTTTCAGAGGCTTCGGCCCAGCGATTGAGAAAGTTGCGGACGCGATCAGATACCAGGCGTGTCTTGGCGTCAGGCTCATCTCGCCAGCCCTGTGTTAGCAAGATCACCATGTCGTCGATGAACCAGCGCCGATCGAACTCTTCGAGATCGTTGATTTTGTCGATCATGGCCAGCATTTCGCTTTCAGGGGCGCCGGCCAGGTGGCGGAAGTTCAGTTCAAACAATAAGAACAGTTCAGGGTACCCCATGTCCTCGGCCCGCCCGACAAAGGATCGATAGGTTTCGTACATGTCGCGCGCCGAACCATCGTCTTCTTGCCAGGCGCTGGCGCCTTCCGGCAGCGCGAGGAGCGTCCGGCCGAGCGAGTGAACGACGTCCTGCAAGATGCTTTCGCTGCGCTCCAACACGCTAGGCGCGGCTTTGTAGAGCTTGATGATGAGATCGTCCCGTTCGCCATCCGCGAAGGCCGACATGAGCGGTTCGACCGCGCGCAACAGGCGGCTGGCATTGGCGAACTGGTCAGAAACGAAGGCAATGTTCTCACTGCCTTCAGGGACGTTATCGACAAAGTTGTCGTAGAAAACGGAAACCCGATCGATCAGTTCGGCGCTTTCTTCCTCACTCGTGATGCCGAAGTCGTAAATCGAGTCGGCATTGACCGATATCAGCGCAAGCTCGCTGACCAGGGATACCTGGGCGAGCTGGGCGTCAAGGCGCTGATTGAATGCCGCATCGACGCTGCGATCGATAAAGGTATAGCCCAAAAGGCTGCCAATACCCGTGACGATACCGAAGACGATGCCGAACATCGCCAGCCGTTGGGTGCTGCTTTTCTGCTGGCGGTCTTCCAGATCGCGCTTGACCTCGTCCGCGATCGTTTTGGTCAGCAAGAAGAAAACCTGCTGGTTTTCCGTGACGGTTTTCTTGACCTCCGGGTCGGCCATCAGCTCCGGGTCGTCAAGCCGCTTTCCCTTGTCGAGGTCTTCTGGAGGCACCGCCTCCTGCCGCGCCTTTTCGGCGATTTCTGCCGGCGTGCTCATTAAGGCACCTGCGTTCTTGTTCATTCGAGGCGACCTGCAAAGGCAGCGGACACTGCCTCGCGCACCGACCTGACGGTACCATTGCCGCTTACAAAGTTCGAAATGTAATTATCCATCGAGCGACGGGTCCCAAACGATCAAGCGCTTGGCAATGTGACCTTGGTGGGGCGAGCCGGCATAGAACCGTGATTGACGCCGCAGCTGAATACGTATGCAATCCATCCTTGAATACGTATTCTTCGACCTGTTATGGTTGCGGCTCCGGGAATAGGATCAAACAACTCCGTGGGAGGGGAACCTCAGATGCAAAAACGGTCTTTCCTGAAAGCAAGCCTCGCGGCGGCCATGATTGCCGGCATGCCAGCGAGCGGCTTTGCCCAGGACGTGAAATATAACCTGCTGCCCGACAAGCCGTTCGACGGCACCAAACTGAACATTCTGAGTGTGGTGACCCCGCAATTCGACGGGCTGATGCTGCGCGATGACGAATTCACCGAGCTGACGGGCATCGAAACCGAATGGACCTTCATTCCGTTCGCCAACCTGCAGGAAAAGCTGGTGGCCGAGGGTGTGGCGGCCAACGGCACCTACGACGTCGTCAATTATCTGGACAGCTGGGGCCCGCCGAACGCCCACTGGCTGAAGCCGATCGACGAGTTGATGGCGCGGGACGGCATTTCCATGGACCGCTATCCGGCCGCCTTTGCTCGGTCGGCCCAGTTCGAAGGCCAGACTTTGGGCTTTCCGCTGCGCGCCCACCCGCAGTTGCTGTTCTACCGCCAGGATCTGATCGACCAGCCGCCAACGAGCTGGGAAGAGATGATCGAGTTGGGCAAGCAGCTGAAGGAAGACCATCCCGACATCGCGCCACTGGCGTTGTATTTCAACAATGACGGCAACCGTCAGAACCTGTTCATCTGGATCAACTTCCTATGGGCCGCAGGCGCCGACATCTTTAACGATGATTGGACGCCAGCCTGGACCAGCGAAGAAGCCCTCCAAGCGACCGAGGACTACATCGCCCTGCACACGGTGCATGAGGTGACCAACCCCAACTCGCTGGCCTTTGTCGAACAAGATGCCCGACAGTCCTTCATGCAGGGCAAGTCGGCCATGATCCCGGTCTGGTGGTGGGCTTATTCGGGTTTCTACAACCCCGAAAGCTCGACCTTGAGCAAGGAACAGGTCGCCTTTGCCGGTATGCCGTCCTACCAGGGCACGACCAAGACCTACGCGATTTCCATGCCGTTCTCGATTTCGCAGTACTCGCAGAATCAGGACGCGGCCTGGGAATTCCTGAAATGGCTGTCCAATCCCGAGATGGACAAGGCCAATGCCATCGAGCGAGAGGTTGCCGGCAAGCCGATCGTCAACAATGTGGTCACCCACATTTCCTCGCTGCAGGATCCGGACGTGAATGCGGCCAATGACGGCATTCAGTCGGCCGCTTGGGATTCGCTGAAGGAATCCGACATCATGCCGCAGATCCCGGAATGGCCGGAGGTTGGCGACATCCTGTCAGCGGCGATTGCCGAGGCGGCCGCCGGGGGCGATGTCCGTCAGTTGATGACGGATGCCGCCGATCAGGCGACGCGCGTGCTGAAACGGGCCGGCCGCATCTAAGGCCGGCAATCGGGGCGGCTTCGGCCGCCCCAACTTTTCACCATGCGCGACAACACGCTGAAATATCTGCTGGTGCTGCCGGCGGTGATTGTCGTCTCGGCCACGGCCCTGTGGCCGCTGGCGGAATCCCTGCGCCTGTCCTTCACCATTGGGCGGCTGAACCGGCCCGGCTTTCCGCAAGGCTATCTCGGCTTCGAGAATTACACTTGGGCGTTCTTCGAGGAGCCGGCCTTTTGGAATTCGGTGCAGGTCACGGCGATCTACACCATCGTCACGGTGGTGCTGACGACCCTGCTGGCCTTGGGATTGGCCATGCTACTGGCCCCCGGCGGTCGCTTGCGGTCAGGGGTGCAGACCTTGCTGATCCTGCCCTTTGCCATGAGCCCGGCGCTGATCGGCGTGTCGTTCCGCTTTATGTTCAACCCGGAATTCGGCCTGTTCGACGCCTTCTTCGGGCTGATCTTCCCGCCCCTGGCCGATGTCAGCTGGCTGGCCGATCCGACGCTGGCCTTCATCGTCTGCGTGATGGCCGATGTCTGGGGCTGGATCCCGTTCCTGACGCTGGTGCTGATCGGCGGGCTGGCTTCGGTGCCGCAAGACACCATCGAGGCGGCGCAGGTGGACGGTGCCAGCGGCTGGCGCGTGTTTCGCGATGTGACGCTGCCGCAGCTCGCCCCCGTTTTGGCGGTGGTGATCATCCTGAAATCGATCTTCAGCCTGAAAACCTTCGATCAAATTTTTATGCTGACCAATGGCGGGCCGGGGACGGCGACCCAGACGCTGAGCCATTACATCTATTTCAACGGCATGAAATACGGGCAGATCGGCTATTCGGCCTCGGTGGCCTGGCTGATGGTCATTCCGATGATCTTCCTGACCTATCTGTACGCCAAACACGTCTTCCGGAAGGGCTGAGGTCATGACCGGGAAACAGCAAAAACAACTGACCAACGCCCTTCAGGTGGTGCTGATCCTGATCGCCGCCTTTGTGATGATTATCCCGATCATCTGGATCTTTCTGGCGGCCTTCAAAACCCATGTGGACGTCTATCAGCTGAAGATCTTCTTCCAGCCGACCTTCGAGAATTTCGGGCTGGTTTTCGACTCGCCCTACGATCTGGGTGAGAAGCTGTTCAACTCGACCATCATTGCCTTTGTCACCGTGTTGTTCGCGATCCCGATCGCGACGCTGGCGGCCTATTCCTTCAGCCGGTTCCGGCTGACCGGCGAGACGACGATGCTGGTGCTGATCCTGGCCACCCAATTCGTGCCGGCGGTGATCATCATCCTGCCCTTCTTCGTGATGTACCGCGATATCGGCCTGCTGGACACGCGGGTCGGGCTGATCCTGGTCAACTTGGCCATCGTCATGCCGTTCGCCATTTGGATGATCAAAGGCTTCATCGACGGCATCCCGCTGGATACCGAGGAAGCAGCGATGGTGGACGGCTCGACCCGGCTTCAGGTCATCCGCAACATCGTGCTGCCCATGGCGGCGCCCGGCGTTCTGACCGCCGCAATCTTCTGTTTCATCATCGCCTGGAACGAGTTCCTGTTCGCCCTGATCCTGACCAACAAGGAGGCGGTGACGCTGCCCATCGGGCTGGCCCTGTTCAAGGCCGAGGAAGGCGATTTGTGGAACCTGCTGTCGGCAGCGGGGATCATCATCATGGCGCCGATGTTCGTGCTGGCCCTGATCATCCGCAAATATTTCGTCCAGGGCATGACCATGGGAGCGGTGCGCTGATGGCCGAGGTCACACTCAAAAACATAACAAAGGCCTGGGGCAGCTTCGTTGGCGTCGACGACCAGAGCCTGGAGATCCACGACAAGGAATTCCTGGTGCTGCTGGGCCCGTCCGGCTGCGGCAAGACCACCACCATGCGGATGATCGCGGGGTTGGAGGAACCCTCCAAGGGCGAGATCTGGATCGGCGACCGGATGGTCAATGACGACCTGCCCAAGGATCGGGACGTGGCCATGGTGTTCCAGAATTACGGCCTGTATCCGCACATGTCGATTTTCGACAACATCGCCTATCCGCTGAAGGTGCGGGGAACGCCGAAATCGGAGATCAAGCCGAGGGTCGAAAAGGCCGCCGAACAGGTCGAGCTGACCGAGTTTCTGCACCGCAAGCCAAAGGCCCTGTCCGGCGGCCAGCGCCAACGCGTCGCCCTGGCCCGCGCCATCGTCCGCACGCCAAAGGTGTTCCTGATGGACGAGCCGCTATCGAACCTGGATGCCAAGCTGCGGGTGACCATGCGGGCGGAACTGAAACACCTGTCCAAGCAGCTGCAGATCACCACCGTCTACGTCACCCACGACCAGATCGAGGCCATGACGCTGGCCGACCGGGTGGCCGTAATGAAGCATGGGGTGATCCAGCAGCTGGGCACGCCCGACGAGATTTATAACGATCCGGCCAATCTGTTCGTCGCGGGCTTCATCGGCTCGCCGGCCATGAACCTGATCAACGGGTCGGTGCAGGACGGTATGTTCGTGACCACAGGCGGCACGCACCTGGTGCGGGTGAACTCGCCCAACCGGTCCAGCATCATTCTGGGCGTTCGGGCCGACGACATCAGCGTGCATGAGCAAGGTCAAGGCGACATCGACGCGCCGATCTACGCTTTTGAGAACACCGGCGAGAACACGCTGCTGACCATCCAGTGGGGCCAGCAGAGGGTCATCGCCCGGGGCGACCGCCATCTGCGCAAGGAGCAGGACGACGTGGTGGGGCTGAAACTGAACCCGGAGCATCTGTATCTGTTTGATCCGGAATCCGAACAGCGGATCCTCAACTGAGCGCCCGTTGCGATGAGATCGGAAAAAGTCACCTCACTGGATGTCGCGCGGCGGGCGGGCGTCAGCCAGCCAACGGTCAGCCGGGTCTTTTCCGACGGGTCCAAGGTTTCGGCCAGCCTGTCGGAACGGGTGCACGCCGCGGCGCAGGAACTTGGCTACCGGCCCAACACCCTGGCCCGCTCGCTGATCACCGGCCGGTCGAAAACCATCGGGCTGGTCGTCGCCTATCTGAACAACCCGTTCTATCCCGAGGCGCTGGAGAAAATGTCGGTCGCGTTGAACGGGCGCGGCTATCACATCTTGGTCTTCTTTGCCGCCAACTTGGCTGAGGAGGTCGATCCGGTGATCGACGATCTGGTCGCCCACCAGGTCGACGGGATCATTTTGGCCTCGGTCAGCATGTCCAACGCGCTGACGGAGCGCCTGCAGGATACCGGCATCCCTTTCGTGCTGTTCAACCGAGGGCAGGAAGACCCGGCCATCTCCACGGTCACGTCGGCAAATTTCGATGGCGGGTTGAAGGCGGGGCGGTTCCTGGCGGCGGGCGGACACCAATGCATTGCTCACATTTCCGGCTGGCAACGCTCGCTGAACGGGCGGGATCGGCAGGCGGGGTTCGTCGCGGGCCTGAAGGAGGCCGGCATGGAGCCCTTCGTCTGCGTCGACAGTCACTACCGGCGAGAGATGGCCATCGATGCCACCCGCGCGCTGTTCGCCAAGGACGAGGTGCCGGACGCCATCTTTGTCGGCAACGATCACATGGCCTTTGCCGTGATCGAAACCCTGCGCTGCGAGCTGGGCCTGCGCGTGCCCGAGGATGTGTCGGTCGTCGGTTATGACGATGTGGCGATGGCCGCCTGGAAGATCTATGACCTCACGACACTGCGCCAGCCGGCCAACCGCATGGTCAATGCCCTGGTCGATCTGCTGCTGGGCATGGTCGAGGATGGCCAGACCGAGCCGCAAAAAATCGAAATCGACAGCCCCTTGATGGTTCGGGGCAGTGCCCGCATCCCGGACGGTTGGACGGACGAGCAATCGGGCGAACACACCCAGGAAATTGGAGAAAAGGAATGATGCAGGCGGGAATTGAATCCCGAATTGTCCGTTATGGCGATCTGGTGCCGTGCAAGACGGCGTTCATCGACGCCCACACGCCCGGTTCGGACCAGAAAGAGAATTTTACGATCATCGGGGGCGGTGTGTCCGAGTCCCCGGATCAGTTCGTGCATATTCGCGACACGCCGGGATTCAACATCGGTGCGGCCGGCCAGCCGCCGAAATGCCGCAACTCGCTGCATTCCCACCGGACGGCCGAAGTCTTCTTCGTCCTGAAGGGGCGTTGGCGGTTTTTCTGGGGCCGCTGGGGCGATGCCGGCGAGGTGACGCTCGAGGAAGGCGACATCTTCAACATCCCGACCGGCGTGTTCCGGGGCTTTGAGAATATCGGCAACGATTACGGGATGATTATGGCCATCCTGGGCGGCGACGATGCCGGCGGCGGGGTGATCTGGGCCCCGCAGGTGATCGAGGATGCCAAGGATCACGGGCTGGTCCTGGCCGAAACGGGACGGCTGTACGACACCAAAAATGGCGAGGCCCTGCCGGATGGCGTCAAGCCGATGCCCCTGTTGACCGATGAAGAGCTGAAGGGTTTTGCCGAGCCGACGACGGCGGATGTCATTCCGAACTATGTCGCACGGTATTGGGATCTGGTCGCGCTGGCGGACCGCCAGCCGGCCAAGGTGATCGGGCCCGACGCCGTGCTGCGAGACAAGCCGGGCTTCGAGGTCGATTTCCTCGTGCGCGGGTCGATCCCGGATGAGGCCTACACGACCGACCGGCACGAGGTCCTGATGCCGGTGCGCGGGAACTGGCGGGTCGAATGGGGCGGTGAAAGCACGGCGCTGAACCCCGGCGATACCTGCGCCGTACCGGCGGGGGAAACCCGCAAGCTTCACCCGTCCATGTCGGGCGAGGCCAGCCTTTACCGCGTGCGCAACACGGACGATCCGGCGGGATTGACGGCGGCTCACTAAAGCATGACGCCCCTGGTTCTGTTGCCGGGCATGATGTGCGATGCCCGGCTGTTTACCCCGCAGATCGAGCGCTTCTCGCGGGAGCGGGCGGTCATGGTCGGCTCGTTGACCGGGCAGAACACCATCGAGGCGCTGGCGCAGGATGTTCTGGCAACGGCGCCGCCGGTGTTTGCGCTGGCCGGCCTGTCGATGGGCGGGATCGTCGCGATGGAGGTGATCCGGCAAGCCCCCGAGCGGGTCGAGCGCCTGGCGCTGCTGGACACCAACCCGCTGGCCGATACGGTCGAGGGCCGCGCTTTACGAGATGCCTATATCGCGCAGGTCCAGGCTGGGGAACTGGCCGCCGTGATGCGGGATGAGCTGAAGCCCAAATATCTGGCGGACGGTCCGCGCCGCAAAACCGTGCTGGATCTGTGCATGGATATGGCGGTGGATTTGGGCGCGCAGGTCTTCATCGATCAGGCGCGCGCCATCCAGACCCGCCCCGACCAGCAGGATAGTCTCCGCCAGGTTGGCGCACCAAGCCTGGTGTTGTGTGGGGAAAGCGATACGCTGTGCCCTTTGGACCGACACGAATTGATGCATAACCTGATCGCCGGCTCGGAGCTGGCGATCATACCGGGGGCCGGCCACCTGCCGACGCTCGAACAACCCGATGAAACCAACAAGGCATTTGAGAGATGGCTGACCTCGTGATCCCGGAAGATTTGCTGAAGCTGCTGCGCGAGGTCGATACGCCGACCGTGTGCAACGGCATCGAGGTGGCCCAGGGCCAGCGCGGGTTCGATGATTTTACCCGGGGGACCATGGTCTCCTCCACCCCGGAAGACCCGGCCATCGTCGGCTTCGCCCGCACCGCCAAGATCCTGGCGTCGCGTCCGGCCGAAGATCCCAAGGACGTCGTGTTCGAACGGCGTATGGATTACTACAAATACATGGCCTCGGGCCCCTTCCCCGCCGTGACGGTGATCGAGGATATGGACTATCCGAACTGTGTCGGGTCCTGGTGGGGCGAGGTGCACGTGGCCGTGCATAAAGGGCTTGGCCTGGCCGGCACGGTGACCAGCGGGTTGGTGCGCGATCTGGGCGAGCTGGATGACGGGTATCCCGTCATCGCCAGCGCCATCGGCCCCAGCCATGCCTTTGTCCATATCGAGGAATTCGGCGGCACGGTGGAGGTGATGGGCCTGACGGTGAAGGATGGCGATCTGGTCCATGCCGACCGGCACGGCGCCATCGTCATTCCGCCCGAAGTGATCCCCGATCTGAAGGGTGCCATCGAGACGATGTATGCGCGGGAAGCCAAGATCCTGGGCCCGGCGCGCAGCCCGGATTTCAGCTACGAAAAGCTAAGGGCGGCCTGGGAAGAACTGCGGGCCGGTGAGGACTCTTAGGGCGCGATGAGCAGCGGGGATTCCAGCGGGGCGCCAAAGGCCAGCGGCTTTGCCCGCCAGTGGCACCATCGGCCCGATGTACCGATTGGGGTGTCGCCGCTGTTTGTCTGGCCGCCCGACCTAGGGAGTATCGTCCGCTGGTTCGCGGTTCGCTGGTTCAACATCGCGGAAAACGCCATCATCGCCTCGCTGGCGGTTGCCTGCTGGAGTTGGCTGCAGCCACCACTTGAGGAGATGCGGACGCTGTCGCCCAGCTGGGTCTTGCAGATCTGGGCACGCAATCTGGGCCTGATGGTTTTGGTCGCCGGCGGGCTGCATCTCTATTTCTACCGCTGGAAACGGCAGGGCAATACGCTGAAATACGATGCCCGCGAGCTTGCGACCAAGGGGCGCGGCTTCACCTTCGGCAATCAGGTCCGCGACAATGTCTTTTGGTCGCTGGCCAGCGGCGTTACCACCTGGACAGCCTATGAAGTTCTGGTCTTCTGGGCCATGGCGAATGGGCATGTGCCGGTGCTGCTGTGGGCCGAAAATCCGGTCTGGTTCGTTCTGCTGTTCCCGCTGACGCCGCTGTGGATCTCGTTCCACTTCTATTGGATCCACCGGGCGCTGCATTGGCCGCCGCTGTACAAGCTGGCCCACGCGCTGCATCACCGGAACACCAATGTCGGGCCTTGGTCGGGGCTGTCGATGCACCCGATCGAGCATGTGGTGTTCTTCTCCTCGGTGCTGCTGCATTGGGTGGTTCCGGCACACCCGATCCACATCCTGTTTCACATGCAGCACCAGGCGCTGACGGCGGCGACCTCGCATACGGGCTTCGAGGGCATGCTGGTGAAGGATCGCAACCGGCTGGCGCTGGGCACCTTTCACCACCAGATGCACCACCGGTACTTCGAGTGCAATTACGGCAATCTGGAAGTGCCGTGGGACAAGGCCTTCGGATCGTTCCATGACGGCACCGAAGCCTCGCACGAACACTTCAAGGACCGGCGCCGCCGGCTGATGGCCAAAACCTAGGCGTAGGTGACAATCGCCTGGCGGAAGCGGAACAGGGCCGCGACGAAGAACAGGGCTCCGATCAAGGCCATGGCGACCATCTGCGGCCAGACGATCTCGATGCCCGCCCCGCGATAGAGTACGGCCTGAGCGAGCGCCACATAGTGGGTCGAGGGCGAGGCCTGCATCGCCGTTTGCAGCCATGGCGGCATGCTTTCGAGCGGCGTTGTGCCGCCCGACAACAGCTCCATGATGACGAAAACGGGGATGGCCAACAGGCCGAATTGGGGCATCGAGCGGGCGACCGTCGCCAGCAGGATGCCCAGCGAGGTGATCGAGAACAGGTAGATCATCGCCCCGAAGATGAAGAGCAGTTTCGAGCCGGCGATGGGGACCTGGAGAAGCCCCTCCACCACCAACGCCAGGGAGAGGGAAGCGGCGATCAGGATCACCAGACCGTTGGCCCAGACCTTGGCGATCATGATTTCCGAGGACCGGATGGGCATGACCAGCAGATGCTCGATGGTGCCGTGCTCGCGCTCGCGAATGAAGGCGGCGCCGGTCAGGATCATCGCCAGGACGGTGACGTTGTTGACGATCTGAACCACGGCCATGAACCAGGATGATTGCAGGTTCGGATTAAACTTGGCTCGGATGACCACATCGAAGGGCGGCGCGGCGGCGGGACCGATGAATTCGCGCACCTCGCGCTGCAGGATGGCCTGGATGTAACCGGCGCCATTGCCCGCAAGGGACATGGCGGTCGCATCGACATTGACCTGCACTTCGGCAGGCCGGCCGGCCAACAGATGGGCCTCGAATTGCGGCGGGATGCTGACCACGAAGATGATCTCGCCCAGATCCATTGCCCGGTCGATATCCGCGGCTGAGATGTCGAGGGCCGGCTGGAAATAGGGCCGCAGGAAGGCTTCGCCGATGCGCTGGGAGAGGGTCGAGCGATCCTCGTCAACGATGGCGATGGAGGCGTTGTTGACCTCCATCTGGGCATTGCTCGCCACCTCGTAGATGGCGAAGGTAAAGGACCAGAGCACCAGGATCATCAAAACCGGGTCGGCCAGAACGCTGCGCAGCTCCTTGACGCCCAGGCGGAAGATGGTGTTCAGCCGGTCCATCTCACTTCTCCTGCTCACGCAACAGCAGGGCGGCCAGCGTGAAAAAACCGATGGCGAAGCCGGCAACGGCAAGTTGGGCCGTTATCAAGGTCGAGAAATCCAGCGCCTTTGTGAAGCTGCCGACCGCGACCTTCTGAAAATGCGAGGTCGGGAACAGGGTGCTCATCACCCGCGCGCCGCCCTCCAGGCTGGAGACCGGGGTCATGAAGCCAGAGAAATTGATGGTCGGGATCATCGAGATGATGGCCGTGGCGAAGATGGCGGCGATCTGGCTCTTCACGAAGCTGGAAACGACGATCCCAAAGCCGGTGGTTGCCCAAACATAGATCAGCGCCCCCAAGAACAGCGCCGTGATCGATCCCTTGATGGGCACGCCGAACAGGATGATGACCATGGCCACCAGGCTTAGGAAGCTGACATACGCGATGGCAACGTAAGGCAGCTGTTTGCCGATCAGGAATTCGACCCGCGTCACTGGGGTAACGTAGAAATTGGCGATCGAACCGGTTTCCTTTTCCCGGACGATGCCAACCGCCGTCATCATGGCTGGAATCAGCATCAGCAGCACCATGATGGCACCGGGCGTGATGGCGTGAGCGCTTTTGAAAGCCGGGTTGTAACGAAAGCGGGTTTCGATGCTGAGCGGATCGGCCGGCGGGGCCGGACCGGTGGTCTGATCTGCTAAATCCGACAGATAGCGCTGGCTGACGCCCTGGATGTAAGTACGCGCCGTTTCGCCGCGAAACGGCATGGCGCCATCGACCCAAACGCCGACCTCCGGCCTTTCCCCGGACAGCAGCGACCGTCCGTATCCGGCGGGGATTTCGATGGCGAACTTCAGCTCGCCGTTCTTGAGGCGACGGTCGATGTCATCCACATCGACGATCGGCGGGCGTTCGGAAAAGTAGCGCGAGCTCGCGAAGTTCTCGATCAGCTCCCTGCTTTCCGTCGTCCGGTCGGCATCCAACGCGGCGTAGTGGACATCCTCGACATCGAAGGAAATGCCATAGCCGAAGGTGATCATCAGGATCAGCGGGCCGATCAGCGCGAACGCCAGCCGGATGGGATCGCGCACCAGCTCCGTGCTCTCGCGGATGGCATAGGCCAGCAGGCGCCGCGTGCTGAAGGCAGGGACGTTGTCCCTGCCCGCCCGTTCGGTCAGGGCGGGTACGGCTTCTCCGTTTCTCGCCGGTGCCGCATCCCCGATTTCATCTTCCAGATGGGCGATGAAGGCCTCGTCCAAATCTTCGGCACCCCGGTTCTCAATGATCTCGGCCGGACTGCCGACGGCCAGGACTTTGCCGGCATGCATCAGCGAAATGCGGTCACAGCGCTCGGCCTCGTTCATGAAGTGGGTCGAGATGAAAATGGTCACGCCTTCATCCCGCGACAGCTCGATCAACAGGCGCCAGAACCCATCCCGGGCGATCGGATCGACGCCAGAGGTTGGCTCGTCGAGGATCAAGACTTCCGGCTTGTGAAGCACCGCGACCGCCAGCTGCAGGCGTTGCCGCACACCCAGCGGCACACTGTTGGGCTTGGCATCGGCCAGGCCGACCAGATCGAACCGTTTGAGAAGCGCGTCGACCCGGTCGAGAACCTCCTCAGCGGGTACGTGAAACAGGTGGGCGTGCAGGTTCAGGTTCTGCCGGATCGTCAGCTCGGCATAGAGCGAGAAGGCCTGCGACATGTAGCCGACGCGGCGACGGGTCTGCATGTCGCCGGCATCCAGGGTGCGGCCGAGCAGCGTCGCTTCGCCCTCGCTGGCCGGCAACAGGCCGGTCAGCATCTTCATGGTCGTCGTCTTGCCGCAGCCATTCGAGCCGAGGAAGCCGAAGATCTCGCCGCGTTCGATTTCGAAGCTCACATGATCGACAGCGGTGAAATCACCGAACCGCTTGGTCAAGCCCTTGGCGACGATGGCCGGCGGGCCGCCATCGCCGGTTCTTGGGGGAACGGTGACGGTTTGGTGGCCGGCCCGCTTGACCTCCGGCAGCAGATTGATGAAAGCCGTCTCCAGCGTGTCGGCGCGTGCCCGCTGACGCAGTTGGTCCGGCGTCCCCGTGGCGATGATCTGGCCGGCATCCATGGCGGCCAGCCAGTCGAATTGTTCGGCCTCCTCCATATAGGCGGTGGCGACCAGGACGCTCATTTGCGGGCGGTCGAGGCGGAGCGTGTCGATCAGCTCCCAAAACTGGCGGCGGGACAGCGGATCGACACCGGTCGTTGGCTCGTCCAGGATCAACAGATCGGGATCGTGGATCAGGGCACAGCACAGGCCGAGCTTCTGCTTCATACCGCCCGACAGCTTGCCGGCTGGACGGTCGGGAAAGGGGGCCAGACCCGTCGCCTCCAAAAGCCTTGAGATGCGGTGGTCGCGTTCCACCTGGCCCTGGCCGAACAGGCGGCCGAAGAAGGCCAGGTTTTCGGCAACGCTGAGGGTGGGATAGAGGTTCTTGCCCAGACCCTGGGGCATGTAGGCAATGCGGTTGACGCAAGCCCGGCGTTCGGATCGCTGCCTCATGTCGCGGCCCAGGACCGTCACCTGCCCGGTCTGGATGCGGCGCGCGCCCGCGATCAGCGAGAGCAAGGTCGATTTTCCGACCCCGTCGGGGCCTATCAGGCCCGCCGTTCCCTGGGCCGGCAGCGTCAGGGAAACGTCATCGAGGGCAACAGTGGCGCTGAAACGATGGCTCGCGCCTATGACCTCGACGACCGGCTCGTTCCCGCCGCTCATTCCGGCAGGACGGGCAGAAGCCGATCCGGCCATTCCGTCTCGTCCAAAAGCTTGAGATAGGCCACGCCGCGCACACCGGATTTGACGCGGGATTCGTACTTTTCCAACAGAGCCGGATCGATTTGAAGCTTGATGCGGAACATCAGCTTGGCCCGCTCCTCAGCTGTCTCTACCGCCTTGGGCGTGAACTGGGCCTCGGCATCGACGAAGGAAACGCGGGCCGGCACGACATATTGCGGGATCGGATCGAGCACCAGGCGCGCCTCACTACCGATCGCGAGCAGCCCGGCATCGGCCGACGGCAGAAACACCGTCATGTGGATGTCGGCCAAGTCGAGCAGGGTCAGCACCCGGCCGCCGGCGGGCAGCACCTCGCCCGGTTCGGCCAGCCGGTATTGCACCCTGCCCCGGCGCGGCGCGGTCAGGACCGTTTCCTCCAGCACGATGGTCAGGCGCTCGACCTCCTGCATGGCGGCGACGATGGCGGCGTTCGCCTCCTCCACACTGGCGACAGCGACCCGATAGTCAGCGTCGGCGGCGCGCAGCTCGTTGGCCCGCCGGTCGAGGAACTCGGTCGGGGTAAAACCCTTTTCGTGCAGGTCCTGGGCGCGGCGTAGTTCGATCTCGGCGAACTCCAGCTGGCTCAAGGCCCGGATGACCGTGGCGCTGGCCTGCTGTTTGGCCCGTTCCGCCCGGCGCACTTCGGCTTCGGCGCGTTTGAGCTGGGCTTCGGTCTCGTCGGTGTCCATGCGCGCGAGAGCCTGGCCGGCATTGACCATATCGCCCTCATCGACGCTGACCTCGATCACGCGGCCGGCCCGCTTGGTGGCAACGTTCAGCTGGTCGGCCTCGATACGGCCATTGGCGCTGACGATGCCCTCGGGCAGCCGCGTCTGAGCCTGCTCTGCCCAAATGAAATAGCCCACGGCCGCAGCGATGGCAGCCGCGACGATGGCGATAATCGGTAGACTCAGCCGCATGGATTTGGCCCCCATTTGAGGATCCGCGCCAAGACTTTGGCGGGCGACCTGCTGCATTCAAAGATTATGCGGCTTCCTACGACTGGCAGGTCACGCCGTGATTGATTCAAATCAATGCCGCAATGCCCTGGTCCCGCAAATTTCAGGTGTTACCCAAAGAATTGGATGGTCACCAACGGAACCACGCTGGATCGCCGGGCAAAACGCCTGCCGAACCCGTTTCGTGCGCGCCCCTGAACCTACGACACAACGAGATTACGCGATGAACGTTCAGTCGCAACCACCGACCGCCGACCACCCGGAAGCCAGCGACTGGCACGCCCAACCGGCCGAGGCCGCGTTCGAGGCCCTCGAAAGCCGGTCCGAGGGGCTTGAGGAGGCCGATGCCGAAGCGCGGCTGGCCCAACATGGGCCTAACCGCCTGTCCCAGCAGAAGAAACGCGGGGCCCTCGAGCGCTTTCTCGCCCAGTTCAAAAGCGCGTTGCTGTACGTGCTGATCGGCGCGGCGGTCGTGACGGCCCTGCTGGGCCATTGGGTCGACACCGCCGTGATTGCCGGGGTGGTAATCATCAACGCGCTGATCGGATTTATCCAGGAAGGCCGGGCGGAAAAGGCGCTGGATGCCATTCAAGCCATGCTGTCGCCCCAGGCCCGCGTGCGGCGCGGTGGCCGGTCGGTCACCGTTACGGCTGAAACGCTGGTTCCGGGCGATGTTGTCCTGCTGAAGCCCGGCGATCGCGTGCCGGCGGACCTGCGGCTGTGGGATTGCAAATCCCTGGCGATCCAGGAGTCTGCCCTGACGGGAGAATCCCACGCCGTCAGCAAATCGCCGGAATCGCTTGCCCCCAAGACGCCTTTGGCAGAACGGGCCTGCATGGCCTTTGGCGGCACCTTGGTGACCGGTGGTTGGGGCGAAGGCGTCGTCACCGGCACGGGCGACAATACGGAAATCGGCCGGGTTCAAAGCCTGCTGGCCGATGTGCAACGGCTGACCACACCATTGCTGCATCAGATGGCGATTTTCAGCCAAAGACTGACCATCGGCATCCTGATCCTGGCGGCGGCGGCCTTTGTTTTCGGCTGGCTGGTCTCCGGTTTCCCGCTGGATGAGATGTTCCTGGCGGCGGTCGGCATTGCGGTGGCCGCCATTCCCGAGGGTCTGCCCGCCGTCATGACCATCACCCTGGCCATCGGCGTGACGCGCATGGCCGGGCGCAACGCCATCATCCGCCGCCTGCCGGCCGTCGAGACGCTGGGATCGGTCAATGTCATCTGCACGGACAAGACCGGCACCCTGACCCACAATGAGCTGATGGTGAAGACGGTCGTGACGGCGCACCATGTCTTTGCCGTCAGCGGCGAGGGGTATGAGCCGGCCGGAGAATTCACCCTGGAGGGCAAGCCCGTTTCCACCGAAGGCTTTCCCGTCCTGCAGACGGCCGCCAGCGCGGCCATTTTGTGCAACGATGCGGAGCTTTCGGCCGGAGAAGGCCATTGGGGGCTGGAAGGCAACCCAACCGACGGGGCGCTGCTGGCCTTTGCCATGAAAGCGAAGTTCGATCCGATTGCCGAGCGAAACGCCCAGCCGCGCGCCGACCTGATCCCCTTCGATTCCGGCTACAAATTCATGGCGAGTTTGAACCATGACCATGCGGGCGCCTCGCGGATCATCGTCAAAGGCGCCCCGGAAAAGATTATCGCCCTGTGCAGCCATCAGCGGGCGAGTGCGGGAATTCAACCGCTACAAGCAGGGTATTGGCAGCACCAGATCGAAGCCCTGGCGGCGAAGGCCCAGCGGGTGATTGCCATCGCCGAACGGCCGGCGCTGTCGGGTCAGACCGATTTGAGCTTTGCCGATGTCGAGACGGGGCTGACGCTGGTCGCCCTGTTCGGGCTGATCGACCCGCCCCGGCGCGAGGCCATTACCGCCGTGGCGACCTGCCGGCAGGCCGGGATCGACGTCAAGATGATCACCGGCGATCACGCGACGACCGCCCGCGCCATCGCCGAGGGCTTCGGCATGGTCAACGATCACCCGGTGATGAGCGGCCAGGATGTCGACGGCGTGTCGGACGACGCGCTGGTCGAGGTGGCCCAACAGGCAAACGTCTTTGCCCGCACGACACCGGAGCACAAGCTGCGCCTGGTCAACGCATTACAGACCGCCGGCCATGTGGTGGCGATGACCGGGGATGGGGTGAATGATGCCCCCGCCCTGAAGCGGGCGAATATCGGCATCGCCATGGGGCGCGGTGGCACGGAGGCGGCCCGCCAGGCCGCCGAGATGGTGCTGGCCGACGATAATTTCGCCTCGATCATGCATGCCGTCCGCGAAGGCCGCACGATCTATGACAACCTGAAAAAGAGCATCCTGGCCATTCTGCCCACCAACGGGGGCGAGGCGCTTGCCGTGCTGACCGCCATTCTGCTGGCCAGGGAGCTGCCGATCACGCCGGTACAGATCCTGTGGGTCAACATGGTCACGGCGGTGACGCTTGGCCTAGCATTGGCCTTCGAGCCGGCCGAGCCGGGGGTGATGGCGCGCCCGCCGCGCCCGTCCGACGAGCCGATCCTGTCGCGATACGTCGCCTGGCGCGTGGTCTATGTCTCGCTGCTGCTGCTGGCCGGCATCTTCGGGATTTTCGAATGGCAGCGGGCGATGGGGACTGATCTTGAGGCGGCCAGGACCATGGCGGTCAATCTGTTGGTTGCGGGCGAAATCGCCTATTTCTTCAACTGCCGTCGCACCTATGCACCCTCCTGGACCATCGACGGGCTGATCGGCAACAAGGTCATCCTGATGGCTGCTGGGTTGGTGATGGTCTTTCAACTGTTGTTCACCTACACACCGCCCATGCAGGCCCTGTTCAAGACCGCACCGATCGATACCACCGCCTGGGCGGTGATCGCTCTATTTGCCGTAACATTGTTCGTGTTGGTTGAGATCGAGAAGGCGGTCGCGACGCGCGTCCGATCCGGCGGCGCATCATGAGCGATCCCATGCACTTTATCGAAAACAAGACGTTCGACGAGATCTCGGTCGGTGACAGCGCCGAGCTGACCCGCACCCTGAAAGCCGAAGACATCGAGCTGTTCGCCGTCATGTCCGGCGACGTGAACCCGGCCCATCTCGACCAGGAATATGCCCAGGAAAACATGTTCCACCGCGTCATCGCCCACGGCATGTGGGGTGGCGCGCTGATCTCCGCCGTGTTGGGCACCGAGTTGCCGGGGCCGGGCACGATCTACCTCAAGCAGTCGCTGGAATTCCGCCGGCCCGTCGGCATCGGTGACAAGGTGACCGTGAGGGTCAGCGTCAAGGAAAAGAGGGCGGATAAGAAACACCTGGTGCTGGATTGCCAATGCCTGAACCAGGATGGCGAGCCGGTGATCGAGGGCGAAGCCACCGTCATCGCCCCGCAGGAAAAGGTTCGGCGGGCCAGGGTCAGCCTGCCGGAGGTGCATCTGCACGAACGCGGTGCCCGGTACCGCGAGCTGATCGAGCGGACCCAATCCTACGAACCGGTCGCGACCGCGCTGGTCCACCCGTGTAGCGCGCCTTCGCTTACCGGGGCCATCGAGGCCAAGGCACAGGGCCTGATCGCGCCGATCCTGGTCGGCCCTAAAAAGAAGATCGAACAGGCCGCGATCGAGGCCGAGATCCCGCTGAACGGGGTCGAGATTATGGATGTGCCGCACAGCCATGCAGCCGCCGACCGGGCCGTCGAGTTGGTACGGGAAGGCAAAGCCCAGGCGATCATGAAAGGGGCGCTGAAGACCGAGGAGCTGATCGGCGCCATCCTGGATCGGCAGACCGGCCTGCGCACCGAGCGGCGGCTAAGCCATGTCTTCGCCTTCGATGTACCGCACTATCCCAAGCCGCTGTTCATCACCGATGCGGCTATCAACATCACGCCCACCTTGGCCGACAAGCGCGACATCATCCAAAACGCCATCGATCTGGCCCACTCGCTGGGCAACCCCAAACCGAAGGTCGCGATCCTCTCGGCCGTGGAGATGGTCAACCCGCGCATTCCGTCCACCGTCGATGCCGCCGCCCTTTGCAAGATGGCCGACAGGGGACAGATCAGCGGCGGCGATATCGACGGCCCACTGGCCTTCGACAACGCGGTTTCCGTCTCCGCCGCCAAGACCAAGGGTATCGCCTCGACCGTCGCCGGCGAGGCCGACATCCTGATCGCCCCGGATCTGGAGGCCGGAAACATGATCGCCAAGCAGCTGATCTATCTAGCCGGGGCGGACGCGGCGGGGATCGTGCTTGGGGCGAGGGTGCCGATCATGCTCAACAGCCGCTCGGACGGGACGCTGTCGCGGCTGGCGAGTTGTGCGCTGGTGAAGCTGCTGGTGCGGCGGGCGGGGCGAGGGTAGGCCATGGTGGAAGGCACGTAGCTCATCTACTCAAGCCTTGATAAACGCATTCAAAATACATAATTTGACGCATGTTTCGCATTGAGTGGCGGCCGATAGCCTTTAAGCAGTTGAGGAAGATTCCGCACCACTTTCAACGACGAATAGTCAAAGCGGTTCGGTCACTTGAGACACCAGACACGGCTCGGAACGTCACCAAGCTGAAAGGCCACGAATTTAACTACCGGATGAGAGTCGGCAACTACCGCATATTGTTTGATATCGACCACGCTGTGCGGATTGTGTCGATTGAAGAGGTCAAGAAGCGAGATGAACGCACCTATTAGCACTAAGGTTCTGTTGGACGAATCTGGCAAGCCCGAGTACGCGGTGATCCCGATCGACGAATATAGACGGCTGGTTCGCCAAGCCGAGGTGGGCCCGACGATCCCGCACGAAGTCGTTGAGCTAACGGTGGAAAGTGGCTTCTCGGCGATCCGAGCCTGGCGAGAGCATCTTGGCCTTACTCAAGATCAGGTTGCTCGCCGCATGGGAGTTTCCCAACCGACTTATGCGCGTCATGAGCGGTCAGATGCCAAGCTTCGAGCCTCGACGTTGAAGAAAGTTGCTGATGCTATGGGTTTGGTAACAGACCAACTAGACGTTTGAACCGGTACCAGCTGATCATTTCCTGAAACGGACGCCGATCTCGCGCTACTTCAACGCTAATGCGCCTATCGACTTGGCCGTGAACACACGGATGTAGTCGCCGGGGGAGGATGAGACCCAGGAGACCCAGAGGCGTTTCGGGTCGTCCTCGTCGATCCAGACGTAATCGCCCCATTCCAAGCCGCGCAGTTCGGGGCTGATGTAGTTGACCGAGGTGTTGGCCAGAAAGTCCGTCGCCGCCATGGTGTTCTCGAGCGCGGCGATGCCCAGGATGTGGGCGTCGAAATCGACGAAACCGTAATGGGCACCGACGAAGCCGTCGAAAAAGACGTAGTGGCTGGCGACCACCGTGCCGGCCTCGATGACGCCCCGGTCGCCGCCGATATCCACCCGGATCGACCGTTCGAGCAGGATGTTCTGGTCCTCGTCGAAGGCATAGAGGTTGTCGTCGTTGAAGGTGTCGAACCCCACGGAGAAGGGGTTCTCGGTTTCAAGCTTGATGAACTGGCCATTGCCCCGTTGTTGCAGGATTTCTCCGCCGACGACCGTGGCCGCGGCGGGACCGGTGAGCAATGCGATGAGGGACGCAGCTGCGATCGCTTTGCGCATGCGAGCGCTCCTTGCCGGATAGATCGGCTTAAGTCGTATCAGCCATCAAGGTCGACCAACAGGGCGTGACGGGGCGCTCGCAGGAATGTGTCCGGCGGGAAGCGCCTTCCGTGCCGGCTAGCAGCTCAGGTCAAGGCCGGCAGCTTTGGCCACCTCCACCAGAAACGGCAGCCCCTTGTCGGTCACATCCGCCGGCTTTTCCGCCACCGGCTTCCACACGGCCAGGCCGCTGGCGATGTCGGGGTGCATGTGGTTGAAGCTTTCCAGGACGACGGCGCCGCCAAAGCCGATGGATTTCAGGCCGGCCATGGCATCGGGCCAGTCGATGGTGCCGGAGCCGGGGACGCCGCGGTTGCTTTCGGAAAGGTGCACATAACCCAGATGGCGGCCGGCGGCGCGGAAGCCGGCGGCCATGCCCGCCTCCTCGATGTTCATGTGATAGGTGTCGAGGTGGATGAACACATTGTCGGTGCCGGCGGCTTCGATAAAGCGCACGGCGTCCTCGGCCGTGTTCATCAAATGGGTTTCGTAGCGGTTGCAGGGCTCTACACCCAGGCGGAGGTTGCGCTGTTTGGCGGCGGCACCGGCCTTGGCGAGGAGAGCGGTGACGGCCTCCTTTTCACGCTCGGTCGGGGGCTGGCCCGAGGTTTTGCCGATGGTGCCGTAGGTGACCCCGCTGAGATAGGGGGCGCCCAGCGCGGCGGTGACGTCCAACGCGACCTCCAGGAAATCGAGGGCTTGGCCGGGGCGTTCGACGATGTCGAAATCTGACGGCAGGCCGAGGGAACAGGCGAACTTGATGCCGAATTCCTCGCCCACCGCGCGGGTGCCGGCGACGTCGATTTCGGTCGGACGCAGCAGGGGAATTTCGATCAGCCTTACACCGTGGCGCAGCAGCCCCGGCAAGACATCGCGCGCCGTGGCCGGCTGCCATTCCTGGGCAAAGGCAAAGGTGTGAACGCCTAGATCAACCACGCGGTTTTCCTTTTTTGTTTTGTCCGCTACGCGGCGCCGACGATGTGGGAGACGACGTCGTTCATGCTGGTCTGCTCGCGCGGGGTATCGGCGATGAGGTGTCCCTGACGTAGGACGACAACCCGGTCGCAAACCTCGAAAATATCGTTCAGCCGATGGCTGATCAGGATGACGGCGATGCCGTCATTCTTGAGCTGGGTAATGAGGTCGAGCACGTGCTGGACCTCGCGCACGGCCAGGGCGGCGGTCGGTTCGTCCATGATGACCAGCTTTGGCTCGAAGGTCAGGGCGCGGGCGATGGCCACCGATTGTTGCTGGCCACCGGATAGCTGGCCGACCGGGCGGTTGATCGAGGGGATCTTGGCGCCCAACCGGTCGATCATCTGCTGGGCTTGCTTGTTGATCAGGGCCTTGTCGACAAAGCCGGGAATGACACCCCACAGCCGTTTAACCGGCTCGCGGCCCAGGAAGATGTTGTTGGCCACATCCTGTTGGCTGGCCAGGGCGAGATCCTGATAGATCATCTCGATGCCCAGGGCGCGGCGTTCCCCCGGCGGCAGGCCGGTGACCGGCTTGCCGTCGAAAATCACCTCGCCCTCATCGACCGTGTAGATGCCGGTCACGGTCTTCATCAGCGTGGATTTGCCGGCACCGTTGTCGCCGACCAGGCCGGTGACACTGCCCGCCTCGATGGACAGATCGATGCCCCGCAGCACATCGACGGCGCCGAAGGATTTGGAGACGTTCTTGATGTCCAGCAAGCTCATCGCCGGGCCTGCCATTGATCGAGGAAGACGGCCAGGATCAGCACCGCGCCGATGGCCATTTGTTGGTAGTAGGATTGGACCGCCAAAAGGTTCAGCCCGTTCTGCAAGACGCCCATGATCAACGCGCCGATCATGGTGCCCAGGATCGAGCCCCGCCCGCCGAACAGGTTTGTGCCGCCGATGATGGCTGCGGTGATGGCGGTGAGCTCGTAATTCAGCCCGGCGGTTGGGTCGCCGGCATTGACGCGGGCCATGAAGATCAGCCCGGCGATGCCCGCCATCAAACCGGAGAACATATAGAGCCGGCGGCGGTGCTGATCGACCTGGATGCCGGTGGCGCGGGCGGCGGCCTCGTTATCGCCGATGGCCAGGGTGTGGGCACCGAAGCGCGTGTGCGACAGGATGTAATGGGTGACGATGGCCACGCCGATGAAGATGAAGACGGGCATCGGAATGCCGAACGGGCGGCCCTGGCCGAGATAGACCAGCCCCTCAGGCAGGCCGTAGATGGCTCGGCCGTCGGAGATCACCAGCGCCAAACCGCGCGCAATGCCCAGCATGCCCAGGGTGACGATGAAGGCGGGAATGCCCGCCCGTGTGACCAGTTGGCCGTTGACCCAACCGGCGGTGGCACCGGCGCCTAAACAGGCGAGTACGGCCAGTGGCCAGGGCAAGCCAAGGCGTTCGGCCGCGAAGGCACCGACCACGGAGGACAGGCCCAAGACCGAGCCCAGCGAAAGGTCCAACCCGGCGGAGGAAATGACGTAGGTCGCGCCGATGGCCAAGACGCCGATGGTGGCGGTGGCCAGCAGGATGTTCAGCAGGTTGCTGGTCTGCAGGAAGAACGGCGACAGGATCGCCATGATGGCCGACAGCCCGATCAGGACGATCAGCGATTCCAGGCGCACATAGGTGGAGCGCGTTCCCAGCGTCCAGCGCCGGGATTTCCTCGCCGAGGCGGCTTGTTCAGTCATGCTTGGCAAAAAATGGGCAAAAAGGAAGCGGCGGCCCGAAGACCGCCGCCAACCGATAGGCTATTTCACATACTCAAGCATCGGTTCCGTACCGGCATCCAAGACATCCTTGGTCAGCACCAGCGTCGGAACAAAAATGAACTTGTCGGCCGTGCCGCCATCGAGAACGGCAGTCACTTCCTCAACGGCCTGCTTGCCCACCAGGTAAGGCAGCTGGGCCACGGAGGCGTTCAGACGGCCTTCCTCAATGGATTTGACCGCGTCCACATTGCCGTCAACGCCGACGATGATGATGTCATCGCCCTTGCCGGCGGCATAGGCAGCCTCGACCGCGCCCAGGGCCATGCCGTCATTGGCGGCGAAGATCGCCTTCAAATCCGGATGACGGGTCATGATGTCGTTGGTGATGTTGGCGGCCTTGCCCCGGTCCCAATCACCCGGCAAAGAAGCCACGACTTCCAACCCAGGGGCGGCTTCGGCCAGGCGCGCGGCGAAACCGTTGGCCCGTTTCTGGCCGGTGATGTTGCCCGACAGGCCTTCGATGACCAGCACCGGGCCGGTCGCGTCGGCACCCAGCTGTTCGACCACATAGTCGGCACCCTGACCACCGGCGGCCTCATTATCCGAGCCGATGGTGAAGCTGATCTCCACCCCGGCCTCAGCCGCGATGTCGTGATCGAGATTGCCGTCAAGATCAACCACCGGGATACCCATCTCGTTGGCCCGCTTCAGGCAGGGCAACAGGATGGTCGAGTTGATCGCCGCCGTGATCATCACGGTCGGGCTGCGCTCCAGCATGGTGTTGCAGACATTGAGCTGCGGTTCGGCGGCCTGATCGCTTTCCACGGCCTGGAGATAGTATTCCACGCCGACATTGGATGCGCCGTCACGTACGCCAAGTTCCATGGCACCCCAGAACGGGTTGGCCAGGGTCTTCATCAGCACCCCATAGGTGCGGTCCTGGGCCTGGGCCGTGGCGGTCATCGCGGCCAGGGCGACGACGGCGGCGGTTAGTTTGAATTTCATCACATACTCCTCCCATTATTGCTGTTGGTAAGCGGCTGCGGGCTTTGTGCCCGGCAACCGGTAAGCGCCTTGGGTTCCTCTCTAGCTTATTCCCTTCATTCAACAGACCGTCTAGGCGCCACTACGGACGCCCTTTTAATCAGGCTACAAGGTAGGCTTTTGGTCTCGCCCGTCAGATCCTTGCCATCCATGCGTTCGACCAGCCGCGTCCAGGCGGTATCGGCCAGTTGCTGCACCGGCTGTCCGACGGCGGTCAGCGGCGGCCGCGACACCTCCATCCAGGGGGCGTCATCAAAGCCGATCACCGAGACATCGTCGGGTATGTCCAGCCGCAAGTCATTCAGGACCCGGAGCGTTTCCAACGTGGCAATATTGTACAGCGTCAGGACCGCCGTGGGCCTGGGCGATTTTTCGAGCCGTTCGCCCAGTACACGGTGGGCATCCTCGCCCGTGGCACCGCATTCCAAAACCTCGACGCCTTCCGCCACGCCAAGTTCTTCGGCCCTCTCCATGGCGCCGCGAACCCGGTCAGCCATGTTGGGCACGCGCTTGCTGGAGGCCGCGATCAGAATTCGACGATGGCCGACCTCGGCCAGGCACCCGAGCGCGTCGCCGGATACCTTGGCGTTGTCGACGACGACGGAATCGAAACTGTCATCGATGGCCGGACGGTCGACGAACACGGTCGGCAAGCCCGCATCGTTCAGGGCATCGCGCGAGGAGGAGGCACCCGCGACGGAGACCAGGATCATGCCGGCGGCGCGCCAGTCGCTAAGTGCCTGGATCCGGGATGCCTGAAGATCGGCATCCTCGCGGCTGGACATGACCGTCAGCCGATAGCCATCCCGTTCGGCCAGGCGTTCCACATGGCCGACCAGTTCGCCAAAGAAGGGGTTGCTGAAATCGGGCACCACCAAGCCGACGAGAAACGGCTTGCCCCGCCGCAGATTGGCGGCAACGGGATCGACCCGGTATCCGATGCGCTTGACGACATCGTGCACCCGGCGCGCCAGCGTTGAATCGACGTTGCGTCGCGCGTTCAGTACATTTGAGACTGTGGCAGCCGATACGCCCGCTTCCTGAGCCACGTCTAAAATCGTCGGCCGCTTTTTATCTTTCTGCACGTCAGCCTTACCGAGACCGTAAAACGTTTTACGAACTATACGCCGCTCTCATCCGCGCGCAAGGATTCTCGCTGGCTGAGCGGCGATGGCGAGGTGCCTTGCAATAATTCTTGAGTCAACCAGTCTTTTTTCCATTCGACGCCAAAATTGCTATGGTGTCGAATTGTTGAGGTGCCGCAATTCGAAGGCCGCTGAATGGCGCGTCAGATCTTCAGGCAAGAGGCACTCGACCGTTTGGCCTCGCCGGACCTGCTCGACCGGCCGGTGCGCATCGTGCGCCCCGTCGGATGGCTTGGTTTGGGAATTCTGCTGGCGACGGCGCTGGTCGCCCTGGGCTGGACCGCCGTGACAAAGGCGCCGGTGAAGGTGGCCGGCGTGGGCATCGTCCAACCGGCAGGATCGACGGATCCGGCGACAAGCGGCAAACGCCCGATCGCGGTGTTGTATATCCCCGCGCCCGACAGCTGGCGCATCAAACCGGGCATGGTGGTGGAGATCGATCTTTCCACCGTCCGCCGGGAGGAGGTGGGATATCTGCTTGGAACGGTGGCGGAGGTTACGCCATCCCCCCTCGCGCCGGACCAACTGGTCCAAACCCTGAAAGACGAACAGCTTGTCCGGCGACTGACCCGGGACAGCCTGCCTGTTCGGGCCACCATTGCTCTACAAACCGGGCCGGAAACCGCAAATGGCCTGCGCTGGTCGACAGCACGCGGGGCCGAGATCGACGTTCATCCCGGCACACGGTTCGATGGGCAGATTGTGGTCGGCCACCGATCGCTCTTGTCACTGCTGATCCCCAGGCTGGGGCAGACGGTTGAGGGCGATGGCGTCTGACGCCGCAACAATCGGCGGCATCAGGCTGCCGATTGTCGGGCGGACCCGGCCTTACCGGGCGCGGACGGATTCGGTCCTGCAATTCGAAGCGGCGGAGTGCGGCGCGGCCTCCCTGGCGATGATCCTGAGCCATTTCGGCCGCCGGGCACCGCTGGAAGAGCTGCGCATCGCCTGCGGTGTCTCCCGCGACGGGTCCAAGGCGTCCTCCATCCTGAAGGCCGCCCGCGCCTATGGGCTGGAGGCAAAGGGGCTGAAGGCAGAGCCCGAACATCTGCGCGAATTGCGCATGCCGCTGATCGCGTTTGTGAACTTCAACCATTTCCTGGTCGTGGAAGGCATCCGCGACAACCGGGTCTTCTTGAACGATCCAGCGACCGGCCCACGCAAGGTCAGCCTGGAAGAGTTCGATGCCATGTTCACGGGCGTCGTCCTGACCTTTGCCAAGGGCGAGGCGTTTCGGGCCGGCGACACGCGGCCCAGCGTCTTGCAAATCCTGCGAGACCGGTTGCGTGGCTTTGAACCCGCCTTGTTCTTCGTCTTGGCTGCCAGCCTGGCCTTGGTTGTTCCGGGCGTCATCATCCCGGCCTTTGGGCGCATCTTCGTCGATTCCATCCTGGTCGAGGGGTTCGATCATTGGCTGGCCCCGCTGCTGGTGGCCATGGCCGCCACGGCCGTGCTGCGGGCCGGATTGACGGAGTTGCAGGCGCAGCATTTGCTCCGCGCGGAGGCTCGCCTGGCGACCGAGGGCTCTCAGGCGCTTCTGTGGCGCATGCTGCGGCTGCCCGTGCAGTTCTTCAGCCAGAGATTTGCCGGTGAGATTGGCGGCCGGCTCGATTTGAATGACGAGTTGGCGAAGCTTTTGACGGGCGAGCTGGCAAGGGCTCTGCTGAGCCTGGCCACCGCGATCGTCCTGTTCGCGGTCATGCTGACCTACAGCGTCCGGCTGGCGCTGATCGCCGGGCTGCTGACGGCAGCCAACGCGCTGTTGCTGGCGGTGGTGTCTCGCGTCCTTGCCGATGGCTGGCGGAATGTCGTTCTCGAGAACGCCAAGCTGCAGTCGACGGCGATTGCCGGGCTGCGCGATATCGAAACCTACAAGGCAGCCGGGGCCGAGGATGCGTTCTTTGCCCGGTGGGCCGGACATTTGAGCAACGTGGTCAACTCCCAGCAGCGCCTGGGCCTGCCCTTGCTGCTGATGCGTAATGTTCCGGTGCTGCTGCAGATGTTGACCATGGGCGCGGTTTTGATCTTCGGCGGGCTGGAGGTCATGGCCGGAACCATGAGCCTGGGCATGCTGGTCGCCTTCCAAACCCTGGCGGCCAGTTTTACGGCGCCGGTCGCGGCCCTGACCGAAATCGGGCCGGACATCCAGCGGCTTCAGGCCTTTACCGCGCGTCTGGGCGATATCGAACAGCAGCCGATCGATCTCAGATTCGCCGAGGAGCGGGCCCAACGGACGCCTGACCGGCTGCCAGCGGGCGGCATCAGGCTAGATGGGGTGACATTCGGATATTCACCGGTCGAACCACCCTTGATCGACGGGTTCGATTTGACCGTTCGCCCCGGGGAACGCGTTGCGCTGGTCGGCCCTTCCGGATCCGGCAAATCGACCATTGGCAGGATCATCGCCGGACTTTACGCCCCGCAATCCGGCCATGTCGAATTCGATGGGACGCCCTTGGGCGACTGGCCAGTTGAGGCGATCTCGGCCCGGCTCGCCTATGTCGATCAGGACATCTCGCTGTTCGAAGGCTCAATCCGGGACAATCTCAGCCTTTGGGACCCGACCTTGCCTGAGCAAGACATCGTGGCGGCAGCGCAAGATGCGCAGATCCATGATTTCATCGTCAGCCGGCCCGGCGGGTATGACGGTGTGGTCGAGGAAGATGGCCGCAATATGAGCGGTGGCCAACGCCAACGGCTGGATTTGGCCAGGGCGTTGGCGCGCAACCCCTCGATGATCGTGCTGGACGAAGCGACCAGCGCCCTCGACCCGGTCACCGAACTGGCCGTTCTGCAGGCGATCCGACGCCGTGGGGCAACCTGCATCATCGTCGCCCACCGGCTGAGCGCCATCCGCGACTCCGATGAGATCATCGTGCTGGATCACGGTCAGCCCATCGAACGCGGCCGTCACGAGCTGCTCTGCCGATCCGCCGGGGCCTATGCCGGGCTGATCGAGACATGACCACGCTGCGGGTAACCGATCCGGTTGCGTCCAGGGCGCCCGACCCGTCCCTGGATTTTACCGAACCGGGCGCCCGGACGCTGCTGGCGGGCATCGAGGTCTGGACTGTACGGCAGGGATCGGCCGAACTGTTCATCGATCACGCCAAAGGCCGAACCTATTTGCTGAACGCCACCCCGGGCGATTGGCTCTTTGGCCTGCCATCCGGGACCGACTCGCGGTTCCAAATCCTCGGATCTGAAAAAACGATCGTCAGCCCAATTCGCGACGCAGCGCCTGCTTACCATGACCTCGTGGAGGCAGCCAACCGCTGGATTGGACGGGTGGCGGTTTGCCTTACAGACAGATCCTCCCAGCCCGAACGACCAACCGGTCTTCAACCCGGTGACCGCATCGACGCGTCAGGCGGTGAGACACTGATTGCCGCAAAGGCCCCGATTTGGGTCGTCGTCCCCGCCAACGGGCGCGTCAGAATTCTCGGCACGGCGATGTCCATCGAGGGCCCGGCTACCCTTCCCCTCGGCGGGGGCATGCGCCTGTCCATCTTCGAACCGTGCCAGATTTGCGCGGAGACCAGCGAGGCGCTGGCCGAAGCAAACGCGTTGACCGGTCTGATCACGACATTCAATGCTCGGCTGCCGAGCCTATTGGAGGAACTTTCCACGACGTCCGCCAGCGCGACCTTGGCCAGGATCGGCGACGCAAGATCGGCATCGGACCGGCAGGTTCGATCGAGCCTGGAAGCGTTGGAGAGGTCGAGCCTGTCGGCTGGCGGGCAACATTGGGCAACGCCTAGCCTTGGTCCCGCACCGGCGGCCTTGGGCCATGCTCTGGATTGCCTGGGTTGTCCGTTCGATCCCAAACGCCTGACGGGAACAAGCGCGGACTTGGCCGATATCCCCTCGCTGGCTCGCCGGGTCGGCGTGCGAACCAGACGGGTTCTGCTCCGCCCGGATTGGGACAAACAGGATTTGGGGGTCCTGATTGCGGCGCATGGAGAAGACCGGGTGCCAGTCGCCCTGATGCCGAACGCGCGCGGTTCCTACGATGTGTACCATCCCGGCACTGGCGCGGTGGCGCCCATCGGCCCCGATGCCGGCGCGATCGGTCCCACGGCATACGGGTTGTACCGGCCGCTTTCACAACTCCGACTTCGGCTGGCTGACTTAGCCCACTTTGTCTGGCGCGACATACGGTCCGATGGATTGACCGCCATTCTTGCCGGCGGCGCAATCGGATTGCTGGGCGCTTTGGTGCCGATCGTCGCGGCCGTGGTCGTCGATACCGTCGTTCCGTCAGGTGACATGCCGTTGCTGACGCAACTGGGCATCGCCCTGGCCATGATCGCGGTGCTGTCCTTTGCCTTTTCAGCGACCCGCGACATCGCCTTGCACCGGATCGATGGCCGGACCGCCGCGGCCTTGCAGGCGGCGTTGTGGGACAGGCTGCTGCGCTTGCCTTCATCCTTCTTCCGCCGATTTAGCGCCGGTGATCTGGCCCAGCGGGTTGCGGGCATGGAAGCGGTCCGCCGCGCGCTGGTGGATCTGGCCATGCGGGCCTGCATCGCCTTTGTCTTTTCGCTGTTCAATGTGGTGTTGTTGTTTGTCTTCGTCCCCAGCGTCGCCTCGCTGGCCATTGTCCTGGTTCTCGGGCTGGCTTGCCTGACGGCCATGGCGGCCGCGCTGCAGCTTCGCTATGCCCGGCAGGTCGCGGAGGTCGAAGGCCAGCTGTCCGGTCTGGTTCTTCAATACCTGCAAGGCGTCGCAAAGCTGCGCGTTGCCGGCGCTGAAAGCCGCGCCTTTGCGAACTGGGCGGACCGGTATGCCGAGGAGCGGGCAGCCCGGGTGAGATTGGGACGGATTCGAGCCCGGCATGAGTCGCTGGGCAGCGCCTACGAGGTTCTATCCCTGTTGGTCTTGTTCGCCGCGTTGAGCATCCTTGCACCCGCCGAACTGAGCGTCGGCGTTTTTATCGCCTTTCTGATGGCGTTCGCGGCCTTTCAATCGGCTTTCATTGGCGTTGCCAAGTCCGCCACCGCCCTGCTGTCCGTCCTGCCGCAACTGGAACGCGGGCGTCCGCTGCTGGACGCCCGGCTGGAAACGGAATCGCACAAGACCGATCCAGGCCTTGTGAAGGGCGGCATCCAGGTCAGCGGGCTGGTGTTCTCCTATACAGCCAATGGGCCACCCCTGTTCGACGGATTGGATTTGGATGTCCGGCCTGGCCAACGCATCGCCCTGGTTGGCAAGTCGGGGGCTGGCAAATCGACACTGATCCGCTTGCTGCTTGGCTTTGAACGGCCACAGGCAGGGGCGATCTTGTATGACGGGCAAAATCTCGAAAGCTTGGATCTGTCGCAGCTGCGCCGCCAGATCGGCGTCGTGCTGCAGACCGGACGGATCTTCGGCGGCAGCATTTTGGACAATATCCGCGGATCGAACGATCTTTCGCTCGGCCAGTGCGAGGAAGCCGCCCAAGCGGCCGGATTGGAAGGCGATCTGGCGCGGATGCCCATGGGGCTGCACACGCCGCTGACCGAAGGCGCCGCCACGTTATCGGGTGGGCAAAGGCAGCGAATTCTGATCGCCCGCGCCCTGGCGGCCCGCCCCAGGTTGATGTTCCTGGACGAGGCCACCAGCGCCCTGGACAACAGAACCCAGAAAATCGTGACGGAAACCCTGGACCGAACCGGCGCCACCAGCATCGTGGTCGCCCACCGGTTGAGCACCGTCCGAACCGCCGACAAGATTTGCGTCATCGACCAAGGCCGGGTGCAAGAACAAGGCACATTCGATGAGCTGATGGCCCTGGATGGCCGGTTCGCCGAGCTGGCATCCAGACAACTGCTTTGACCCGCAAACGGGAGGAACCATGCGAAGAGCCTTATACATTCTGGGTGACCTGAACGATCAGGACATCGCGTGGCTGGCCGAAGCGGGGGAACGGCGAACCATTCCGGCCGGCACGACGATCGTGAAGGAAGGTGAGGCGATCGAGTCGCTCTATATCGTGACCGACGGGTCGTTCGAGGTCGCGCTGAGCGATGGCAAGAAGCTGGCCGAATTGGGATCCGGCGACATCGTCGGGGAAATGTCCTTGATCGAGAAACGGCCGCCGATGGCCTCGGTGACCGCCCTGACCGACAGCCATGTGCTGGATGTACCGCAAGCCAGCCTGCGGGAAGAGCTGGACCAAAATCAGGGATTTTCAGCGCGCTTTTACCGGGCCATCGCCGTGTTCCTGTCGGACCGTCTGCGCAGCACGGTCGGCCAACTTGGCTACGGGCGCGTTGAGGCCGAGAACGTGTTTGAGCTGGAAAACGAGCTGGATGACGGGCTGCTGGATACCCTGCACGTGGCGGGCGATCGCATGCTGCGCTTGATCGCCATCCTGGATGGCCGGCGCGCTTAATTGCGGTTGACAGTTTTTGGGGTCAAAAATAGGATATAATCAATAGGTATAGACAATTTTCCGCAGTCCTGTGGAACGGTCTAAACAATAAACAAAGGGGGGCCCTGACCTTGGCCGAATGGTATTTCGACAAGGACGCCGATCTCAGTGTCATCGTCGACAAGACCATCGCGGTCATCGGGTTTGGCAACCAGGGCCGATCGCAAGCGCTGAACATGCGCGACAGCGGGCTGACCGTCATCGTCGGCAGCCGCAACGACGAGTCCGCCAAGACAGCCAAAGAAGACGGGTTCGAGGTGTTCGAGCCGGAAGAAGCCGTCCGTCGCGCGCAAATTATCTTCCTGCTGGTGCCGGACGAGGTGATGCCGGCGATCTATAAGGCCACCGTCGAGCCGGGTTTGGACGATGGCGACCTGCTGATCTTCGCCAGCGGCTACAACATCTATTTCCGCCATATCGAGCCGCCGAGTAGCGTCGATGTGGGCATGATTGCGCCCCGCATGATCGGCCAGGGTGTGCGCGATCATTTCCTGAACGGCGAGAGCTTTCCAAGCCTGATCGCGGTCAACCAGGATGCCAGCGGCCAGGGCTTGGCCAAGACCTTGGCCCTGTGCAAGGGCATCGGCTCGACGAAGATGGGCGTCTTCATGTCCAGCTTCGAGGAAGAGACGATTGTCGATCTGTTCGCCGAGCAGGTGGGCGGGCTTTACGCCATCCGTCGCTTCTTCGAGGCGCTGACGGCCGCCGGATGCAGCCCCGAAGCGGTGTTGCTGGAGCTGTATGCCTCCGGCGAGGGCATCGCCACGGCGACCGCCTATCGCGACAAAGGGCTGTGGGCGCAATTGCCGCTGCATTCGCGCACCAGCCAGTATGGCCAGGAAGTCACCTCCAAACTGCCGGCCCAGGCCGAACAGGCCGAACTGAACCGGCTGGGCGGAATTATCGAGAATATCCGCAACGGCACGTTTGCGGAGGCCTGGCGCACCGAACAGGACACCGGGTGCGAGGAGTTCGACCGCACGCGGGCGGAAAACTTGGCCCACAAAATGGTCAGCGAAGAGCGTAAGCTCTACAAATTGCTTGGACGTATTCCGGAGGCGCCGCCGTCCGCCGACTGAGCACAACGAGAACATTGCGGCACGCACATGAAAGGGGAGGATCCCGTGAAACCGAAATTCGCCACCTTGTTTGCTTCAGCCCTCGCGGTCTCGGTCGCCTGGGGCGGAGCAGCCCAGGCCGCCAGCGGCGACGACGTCTTAGGGATGTCGTGGGAAGAAATCGTCGCGGCCGCCGATGGCGGCACCGTCAACTGGTTCATGTGGGGCGGCTCTGACTCGATCAACGCCTATGTCAGCGAGTGGGTCGGCAACAACGTCAAGGAAAAATACAACATCACGCTGAACCGCGTCGGCATCAATGACACGGTTGAGGCCGTGAACACCGTGCTGGGCGAGACGGAAGCCGGCGTGACCGATGCCGGGTCCGTCGACATGATCTGGATCAACGGCGAGAACTTCCGCACCATGAAGCAGGGCGACCTGCTGTTCTGCGGCTATATGGACAAGATGCCGAACAACCAGTTCATCAACTGGGATGACGGCGCGATCGCCTATGATTTCGGCACGGCCGTCGATGGCTGTGAGGTTCCCTGGGGCCGAGCGCAAGTCGCTGTCGGCTACAACACCGCCAACATCAGCGATCCGCCGCGCACCATCCCGGCATTGATGGATTGGATCAAAGACAATCCAGGTCGCTTTACTTATCCGGCACCGCCTGATTTCACGGGCAGCGTGTTCGTCCGCCACGTCTTCTATCACGCGGCCGGCGGTGTCGAGAATCTGTTGGTGGACTTCGATCAGGCGCTTTACGACGAGGTCTCGGCCAAGGCGTGGGAGATGCTGAACGACATCGAGCCTAGCCTGTGGCGCGAAGGGTCGACCTATCCCAACGATTCAGCCGCCCTGACCCAACTGTTCGCCAACCAGGAAGTGGACTTCACGGTCACCTATCAGCCGACCTCGATGGGGCTGAACGTGATCAACGGCACCTTCCCCGAAACCGTGTCGAGCTATGCGCTGGATGATGGCACCATTGGCAACGTCCACTACGTCGCCATCCCGCACAATTCGCCCAACGCGGCAGCGGCGGTCGTGCTGGCCAACTACCTGATCTCGCCGGAAGCGCAGTTCCAGAAAGCTCAGCCCGATGTCTGGGGTGTGACCACGGCGCTGAACCCGGCGGCAATCCCGGCGGAATGGTCGGAAAAGTTCAACTCGATCCCGCGCCACGAAGCGGTGGTTAGCCAAGACGAGCTGGCTGAACGGTCCCTGCCGGAGCTGACGGGTGATTGGATCACGGCCATTGAGAAGGGCTGGATTGAAAACGTCGGCCGCTAACGCCGGCTGGATACCGAACAAGGGCGGTGGCCGGCTGGCTGCCGCCCTTTTCACTCGCGACTAAACCAAAGGCATGTCGGACAGATTACGCATAACCCTGCTGCTGGCACCTGCGCTGCTGGTGATCGTCGTGCTGTTTCTCGGCGGGATGGTCCTGGGGCTGGCGCGCAGCTTCAACTACATGCCGCTGATCGGGCTGACCGAACCGAATTTCGACGCCTACATAAGCGTCCTGACGGATCGGGATTTTCTGTTGTCCTTTGTCCTGACCTTCCACATCGCCTTCACCTCGACCGTCATCTCGGCCGTGCTGGCCATTGGCGCCGCCCTGGTGCTGCGGCAGACCTTCGTCGGCAAGAAGGCGATTACCTTCCTGTTCCAGCTGAACCTGACCATCCCGCACATCGTCGGGGCGGTCGGCATTCTGTACCTGTTTTCGCAAAGCGGTTTTTTTGCCCGCATCGCCTTTGCCGCCGGGGCTATTGAGCGGACCAACGATTTCCCGGCGATGATCTACGACACCTACGCCATCGGCATCATCCTGCAATACATCTGGAAGGAGATCCCCTTCATCGGGGTGATCGTGCTGGCCGTCATGCAGTCGGTGGGACAGGATTATGAATCCCTGGCGGAATCCCTGGGCGCCAACCGCTGGCAGCGCTTTCGCTATGTCCTGCTGCCGCTGATCATGCCCGGCGTGCTGTCGGCCTGCGTGATCGTCTTCGCCTTCACCTTCGGGGCGTTCGAGATCCCCTATCTGCTGGGGCAGAACCACCCCGCCGCCCTGCCCGTCTTGGCCTACCGCAGCTATACCGATGTCGACCTGGCCGCGCGGCCCCAGGCGATGGCCATGGCCATGGTGATCACGGTCATCAGCGGGGTGATGATTTACGCCTACATGTACCTCAGCCGCCGCTACCTGCGGCCGGAATAGACGGATGGACCTTCTGATATGACCGCATCCGTCGCCACCGCCAAACCGAGGACCAGCCCCCAGCAGGCGGCCGCCAACCGGCAGGTCTATATCCGCTGGGTGTCGATCAGCCTGCTGTTGACCTGGCTGGTGCTGCCGATGGTGCCGCTGCTCATCTGGTCGTTCAGCCATCGCTGGTTCTTCCCCAACGTGCTGCCCCAGGAATTCAGCCTGAAGGCCTGGGCGTATGTCTTTTCCTCAACCTCGGGCGTGATGGCGTCGTTGTGGGATACGATCGTCATCTCGCTTGGGGCGACCTTGCTGTCGATCCTGGTCGGCGTGCCGGCCGGGCGGGCGCTGGGGCAGTACAAGTTCCGCGGCAAGATCCTGGTCGAGTTGCTGATCCTGGCGCCGGTGATCGTGCCGGGCATCGCCGTGGTGCTGGGCATCCATGTGCTGTTCATCCGCTATGGGCTGGCCAACACCCAGTTCGGCGTGATGCTGGTGCACCTGATCCCCACCCTGCCCTATATGGTCTTGGTCATGTCCGGCGTGTTCGCCAACTATGACGCCTCGTTCGAACACCAAGCCCGCAGCCTGGGCGCTGGTCCCTTGCGCACCTGGTGGTACGTGACGCTGCCGGCCATCCTGCCCGGCGTGATCGTCGGTGGGCTGTTCGCCTTTCTGGTGTCCTGGTCGCAATACATTCTGACCTTGCTGATCGGCGGCGGGCGCGTGGTGACCTTGCCACTGCTGCTGTTCAATTTCGCGACCGCCGGGCGCAACGACATCACCGGCGCCATCAGCATGATCTACATCATCCCCGGCATCATCGTGCTGCTGCTGTCGGCACGCTATCTGACCGGGTCCAACAGCGCCGTCGGAGGGTTTGGGCAGGTATGACGCGACTGACGCTGGAAGGGCTGACCAAGCAATATCCCGGCGCCGCCGAGCCGGCGGTCAGCGACATCAACATCGCGGTCGAGACCGGCAGCCTGACCGCCCTTTTGGGCCCCTCGGGCTGCGGCAAGACGACGACCATGAAGATGATCGCCGGACTGTTGGACCCCACCCGCGGGGACATCAAGTTCGACGGCCAGTCGATCCTGGGCATCGCGCCGGAAAAGCGCGGTGCGGTGATGGTGTTCCAGAACTATCTGCTGTTTCCCTACATGACCGTCGGCCAGAATGTCGGCTTCGGCTTGAAGATGCGCCACGTCGACAAGGCGACCATCGACCGGCGGGTGCAGGAGATGCTGGAGCTGGTGCGCCTGCCCGGCCTGGCCGACCGGCGGCCCACCCAACTGTCCGGCGGCCAGCAACAGCGTGTGGCCCTGGCCCGCGCCCTGATCGTCGAGCCCAAGCTACTGCTGCTGGACGAGCCGCTGTCGAACCTGGATGCCCATCTGCGGTTCGAGATGCGCGATCTGATCCGCGACATTCAGCAGGAGATGAAGATCACCACCGTCTTCGTCACCCACGATCAGGAAGAGGCGGTGGTGCTGGCCGACAAGATCGCCCTGATCTTCGACGGCAAGGTGCAGCAATATGCCCAGCCGATGGATTTTTACGAGGAGCCGCGCACCAAACGGGTGGCGCAGTTCTTTGGCGGGGTGAATTTCTTCCCGGGTCAGCGGCAGGGCGAAACCTTCGACTGCGCCTTGGGCCGTGTCCACGCGCCGCGCGGCGGCATTTCGGATGGCGCGGGCATTCTGGGCATCCGGCCCGAGGACATCGTGATCGGCGCCAATGGCGGGGCCAATTCGGTGGCGGGCAAGATCGCCGCCCAGCTTTATGTCGGCACCCATGCGCGGCTGCGCGTGCGGGCCGGCGAGGAGACCATCCATGTGGTCGCCGGAGCCGATACGGTCAAACGCTATCAGTCGGGCGACGAGGTTGCGCTGAGCCTGCCGGAGGAGAAGCTCTGGGTCTTGCCGCCAGATGAACAGTAAGGCGGACGAGCAGTGAGAAAGCCATGAAATACGGTGTGCATGTCGCCCTGTGGATGTCGCGCTGGCCTGAGGAAATCGCCCCGCACATCCGCACCGTGGCCGAGCTGGGCTTCGACGGGGTCGAGATCTCCCTGCTGGGGATGAGCGATGAGAAGATCGCCTTCCTGCGCCAACTGACCAAGGATCTGGGGCTGGAGGTGACCTGCACCACCGGCCTGGCACCGGAACAGGATATCGCCAGCAGCGATGCCGAGGTACGCAAGGTCGGCTGCGATTACCTGCGCTGGGGCATCGAGGTGTCGTCCAAGCTCGGCTCCGAGCAGCTGACCGGCGTGGTGTTCGCGCCCTGGGGCTTCTTCCGGCCGGGTGAGAAGGCCGAGCGCACGAAACGCTCGGCCGAAAGCCTGGCTTCCATCGAGGGTGCCTTGCAGACCAACGGGGTCAGCCTGGGCATCGAGGCCATCAATCGGTTCGAGACCGACCTGGTCAACACGGCGGCCGAGGCCTGCGCCCTGGCCCGGATGACCGGCTCGGACCGCATCGGCGTGCTGCTGGACACCTTCCATATGAATATGGAGGAAAAGGACATCGGCGCCGCCATCCGCGCCTCCCAGGACAAGCTGCTGCATTTCCACTGCATTGAGAACGACCGGGGCGTGCCCGGCTCCGGCCACGTGCCCTGGGACGGGGTGTTCGCGGCGCTGGAGGATGTGGGTTACGACCGCTGGCTGACGCTGGAAATGTTCATCGCCGCTGGGGTCGAGGTCAGCCCGGATCTGAACATCTGGCGCCCCATCGAGGCCGACCCGACCGAGGCGGCCCGCGACGGCCTGGCCTTCATGAAGGCGCGAACCGGCGCCGCCGCGTAACGGCATTTGCGGAACAAGATTTGAGGAGCAAGTAATGACAATCGACGAGGCCATCCTCAAACAGTTCGACCCCCTGGCCGAAGACCATATGCGGCGGCTGCTGGAGCTGCCGTCGGGCCCCGTTCGCATGCTGCTGGACACCGACACGGCCAACGAAATCGACGACCAGTTCGCCCTGGCCTGGGCCCTGTTGTCGCCCGATCAGATCGAGATCGAGGGCGTGACGGCCGAACCCTTCTCCTTTCAGCACCACCGCCCGGAACTGTTGCGCGCCCATGAGGTGATGCAGACCGGCCAGGCCGAAACGCCGCAAGACATCGATCTGGTCGCCGCCTATCGCAGCTGGGTCGAGGGGCTGGAATCGGTCGGCACCGACCCGGCGGACGTGCCCTTCGTGCCGCCCGATGAGGGGATGGAGCTGAGCTATCAGGAAATCCTGACCGTCTACGAAAAGCTCGGCGCCGATCCGGCCGGAAAAGTGTTTCGCGGCACGCCCGGCTATCTGGAGAGCGTGGAGAACCCGCCGCGCAATCCGGCGGTCGAGCACATCATCGAGCGGGCCTTGGCCTCACACGACAAGCCGCTCTATGTCGTGGCCATCGGCGCCGTGACCAACATCGCCGCCGCCCTGCTGCTGGCCCCGGAGATCCGCCGCAACATGGTGGTGGTCTGGACCTCGGCCTATCCCTCCAACAGCCATCTGTGCAACGCGCCCTCGCTGAACCTGGTGCAGGACAAGCTGGCCTCGCAGATCATCTTCGAGAGCGGCTGCGCCCATGTCTATCTGCCCGGCTTCCATGTCGGCGCGCAGCTCAGCCTCTCGCTGCCCGAGATGGAACAATGGGTGCGCGGCAAGGGCGCCATCGGCGATTACCTGTACCACCTGTACACCCACAACCCGATCCACGCCCAACGCGGCATCACTGGCATCGAATGGCGCACCTGGATCATCTGGGACGTGATCAACATCGCCTGGCTGCTGAACCCCGACTGGGTCCCCACCGACCTGCGCCCCGCCCCGGTGCTGGATGACGAGTTGTTCTGGCAACACCCGGACGGCCGCCACCTGATGCGCGAGGCGCACGGGATCAACCGGGATGCGATCTTCCGGGACTTCTATCTGAAGCTGGAGAGCGCGCCCTAAGGGCTATCGTCCGCGCCGTTCCTCGCGATTGATTGGAGGCAGGCGTTTGTTGCCCTGCCCAATGATCAACGCCCGGCCGTTGACCGCGCTGCGGAATTTTATGGGGAATACGCCATGCCAAGAGAGTGGGTGATAGACGCCTATGACGGCTATCAGGGCCTGCGCCTGCAGGACTGCGAGGCCATGCCGCCCGGGCCGGGCGAGGCGCAATTGCGGATTGAGGCCTTCGCGCTCAACTGGGGCGATATGAACCTGATGAAGGACCGATATTCCTTCAGCTTCCGACACTTCCCCGCCCGCATCGGCTACGAGGCCACCGGCATCGTCGAGGCCGTGGGTGACGGCGTGACGGACATTGAGGTGGGCGCGCGTTACTGCACATTGCCGTATTTCTACTTCAACAACGGGGCCAGCGCGGACACGCTGACGACGTCCGCCAAATATCTGACCAAGGCCCCTGCGGGCATGGGTGCGGTCGAGGCAACATCTGTCTGGATGCAGTTCATGACGGCCTACTTTCCGATCATCGAGCTGTGCCAGGCCGGACCGGGTGTGAACATCCTGATCCCGGCGGGGACCAGCACCGCCGGCAACGCGGCGTTGCAGATCGGGCACGCTGCCGGTGCCACGATGATCGCCACGACGCGCTCCGGCACGAACGTGGACTACCTGAAGGCGACCGGCGCGGCGCATGTGTTTGTCGATGACGGGCGCGACTTGGCGGCCTTTCTCAAGGACATCACCGGCGACCAGGGCGTTCACGGCGTCTTCGATCCCGTCGGAGGTGACTTCCCCAAGCGCTATGGCCCTGCCCTGGCACACAACGCGAAACTAATCCTCTACGGCACGCTGACGGAGGTTCTCCCGGACATCCCCTTTGTCGATATGTGGCAGCACAATGCCTGGCTCCATATGTACTCGCTCTTCAACTACGTCGAAAATCCCGAAACGCGGCAACGCGGGCTCGCCTATGTCTATGCCGGGTTGTCGGACGGGACACTGAAACCACTGATCGACAGGGTTTATCCGATGGAAGACTATGTCGAAGCCTGGCGTTATCTGGAACAGCCGCGTAGCAAGCACGGCAAAGTTGTTATCGAAACCGGCGTTTGACCAAAGACAAGATCATCGGGTTGAGCGCATACGTGGCCGAAGAAGGCGCCTATTTGATCGCCCTCGGCCCATGCGCATAAATTGCCATCTAGACACTTCAATGGTAGGATAAAGTAGGATCGTCACTAGAATTGTTGGTTCGCATGGCCACGATCAAAAAGAGCATTACCGTAACCGAGCGGCACGAGGCCTTTATTCAGTCGCAGCTTGCAACCGGCCAATACGCCTCGGACAGTGAGGTGATCCGCGAAGCCCTGCGGGAAAAGGAAATGCGCGTGGCCGAAATCGATATGCTGCGCGCCAAACTCATCGCGTCAGAGCAAAGCGGCATCAGTGAGCGAACACCCGCAGACGTGAGAGAAGCTGCAAAAGCCCGTCTGAAACGGAATGAAAAAGCATAAGCTCCGTATCACGAAACTCGCGGACCAAGACTTAGACGATCTTTATGCCGAGGGATTTGCGACATGGGGGGAGGAACAGGCGGACCGCTACTACGACGGCCTCCTGAACCGTTTTGATCGCATCTGCGAAAACCCGACAATGTACCCATTGGTTGATGATATCCGCCCCGGATACCGCCGCAGCGTGTACGAAAAACATTCAGTTTATTTTGTGATCGATGGCGACGCCGTCGAAGTCCGGGCGGTTGTGAAACGGCAGGACATAACGGGCCGGTTATAGATTGAGGCGCATGGGGTCAACCGGCATGCGATCTTCCGAGACTTCTGTGTGAAGCGGGAGAACGCGCCATAAAGGCTATCGTCCGCGCTGTTCCTCGCGGATGGAGGGAGGCGTTTGGTGACCAACTCCAAGATCACCGTCCGGCCGCTGACCGAGGCGGACTTTGCGCTGCTGTTCGTCTGGCTGAACGAGCCGCACCTGGTCCCGTTCTATCAACGGGAGCCGGTGACCGCCGAGCAGGTCGAACAGAAGTACCGGCCGCGATTGAGGCACGATCACCCGACCAACTGCCTGATCGCGGAAACCGGCGGCACGCCCTTTGGCTATGTGCAGTGGTACCTGAACCGAGCCTACCCGGACTATGGCGTCGCGACCCTGGGCGAACCGGAGGGGGTGAGTTTCGACTACTACATCGGCAGTCGGGATCACCTAGGGAGGCAACTCGGTTCCGACATGCTCGTGGCCGCTGTTCAGCTCGTGAAGCCGCAGGTAGTGGCGTACGACAGGTTATTCTTCATTGGTCACCGGGCGGACAACGACCGCGCGATCAGATGTTCAAATCGGGCCCACTTCGCTGTGAGGAAGAGCTACATCGAAGACGGGCGCGAGCATGTTCTTCTTTGCCGGGATGAGCGCTAATGCTAATTGCCAATCCCAGTTCAGGACATGCAATCATAGCACTCCCTCAGACACACCTTCCGGAAGCCGCAGTCCGAATTCAGTGAGCTGTCAGCGTGATACTGCACGCAATACTTTATAATTTAATTCGCGCGATTCCCCACAATTTCAAAGAAAATCAAACATGAACGAAATTTTGGCTGATCTCTAAGCGCAATCTTGCAATAGTCTGATGGCGACTGGTTGACACTGTTTTCTTTGTCAATGCTAGCTCTCTTCTTCAGCAGAAAAGTTACTGCCTCAACGTTATTATTGTTTATCGCGTGATGCAAGTATGTTTGCCCATAATTGTCCGCACGACTTGGGTCAAACTCAAATTTATTGAAGAGGTCAATAATCTCGCTATTTCTTCTATTTAGTATTGCGGCATTGAACAACGAATAGCCATCATCGTTGATCAGAAAATTAAATCTTTCGCTATCAATAGAAGCCAAGGTTTCTGAGACTGTTTCGAAATTTTTGGTGGCAACAATTCTTCCAATTCGCTCAGTCTCTAGATGCGCTCTCAGATCTGATTGTAGATACCAAGCACCTAGTGCAAGGCCGAAAAACAACGCTATCGCAGTTGCCGAAGCACTTCGCTTGGTAATAGGTAGGAAAATGGCCATCACCACTAATCCGACTCGGTCCGGTTTAGAGTCAGGCCTCCTACCACGCATTCATAACTAAGCGATTAGTTCCAAAGCCACCTGGTAAACAGCCCCATTCGCCTCATCTAGCCGCTCGAGATCACCGTCCGGCAGCGGGTCCATAAAACTCCGCCCCTTCAGCAGCTCGTCCCAAACCACCAGCATCGAGACAGCCGCCGTTCCGAAATGCCTCGCCACGGCAAACGTCGTCGCGGTTTCCATGTCGACCGACGTGATGCCCTCCGCATGCCACTCGTCCACCATGTCGGCGGTTTGGGCGAAGATGGAGGTCCAGGTTAGGTGCTTGGCGCCTCGGTGGGCGGTTTGGCCTCGGCCCTCGAGCAGATCGGCGGCGCGGGTGGCCAGGGCTGCATCGGCGGGGGCGGTGTCGGGGTGGCCGTAATGTTGGGCGACGGCTTCGCGGCAGGCGGCCGTTCCCGGCACGATGATGTCGCCGGTGGGATAGCCGGGTTGCAGGGCGCCGCAGGTGCCGATTTGGATGAGGGCCTTGGCGCCCAGGCAGGCGCCGATATGAGCGAATTCGACGGCGCGCGGGGCACCGTAGGCGCAGCAGAACAGCAGCGGCTTGCCTTGCCAGCGGCCCCAGAACATGTCGGGGAAGGCCAGCTCGCGCACATCGGTCAGATAGCTTAGGCGCCATTTGGTGCGCTGTTCGCGCCACCAGGAGCCCTCGCTGATGATGGCCACGGGCAGTTCCTCATCCGGCAGGCCCAGCTCGGCCTGCCAGACGCCGGGGTCCATGTCGAGGATAGTGGCGGCGCGCGGCATGTGGTGGCTAGCTGGCCGTTTTGATCAGCCGCTCCTGGGCGGTCCAGAGGGCGAATTCATCCAGCACGGCCTGGTCCGATCCAGGGATGAGAATGAAATGGTGCTCGATGCCGTGGGCCATGACGGTGGCGACGGTTTCTTCCAGCGTGGCGGGCTGGCCGAATATCGAGAAATCGCGCAACCAGCCGCGACAGCCGGTAAAGCCCGTTGGCGTGCGCCCCTTGACATTGGCCTGCATGGCGAACAGGGCCGAGGCATCGCGGGAGAGGCGGAAGACCGTGGCCGGGCCGTCCTGAAAAATCAGGTCGGAAATCGCGCCGTAACACGGGCCAGCCTCGGTGCCCCGGCCGATCATCGGGTGGTTGATCCAGCGGGCGCCATCCTTATCGGCCAGATAGAGCGGGCCGCCGCCGCCATGCCAGACCAGCAAATCGCCCTGGGTCAGGTCGGGTTCGGTCATGTCGAGCAGATAGCCGACCTTGCCGCTGAGGGATTTGGCCACCAGTTGGGTGACGGCGCCCAGAATGTCGCCTTCGGAGGCGGCGGGGATGCCGTCCTTTTCCTCCAGCCAGGTGAAGGCGGCGCCGGGGTGCATGCCGGGATCTTCCTGCAGGGCCGGCCAGTCGGACACGGCCAGAGCCGCAAACCCGCCATCGTCGGCGATGTCGCGCAGGGCCAGATAGGCGCGGCCGGTCAGGGCCATTTGTTCGGCCGAAACGCCCTCGACCGGTGCGGCGGCCGTCATTTCCGCCACCGCGGCGGCGACTTGATCGTCGGGATAGGCGGCCATGCGGCCGGTCATCACGCCGATGTCGAAGGAATCGACCTCAATCCCCAGGCGGGTTTTCAGGGCGTTGGTCGACACCTCCATATTGTAGAAGGTCATCGCCAGGCCGCCGACCAGGCCGACGCGGGCGCCTTCGAGCTGTTTGACGGCGGTCAGGGCGCGCAGGGTGGTGCGGATTTTTTCGCGGAGAACCGGGTCGTCGGGCGCGCCGAAATACCATTGCACCGGCTGGGCGGCCATGTCGCGCACGCCACGCGCGATGGACATGGTCATGTTCAGCGAGACGAAATTGTTGAGCTGAACATCGCCTTCCAGCACCGGCTCAGGGGTGGCCCAGGCGGCCATGCGCCGGCCGGTGGCGGCAATCGAGCGGGCGACATCGCCCATGGTGAATCCGCCATGGATCAGCAGGATGAGGTCGGTCCCCTCCCCCGCCAGGTGATCGACGGCCGCCGTCGCGTCGGGCCCGTTCATCGGGATGCCGGGGGCGACGGTCAGGCGCGCGCCGACTTCCGCGCACAGCTCGGCCAGCGCCGCCTCGCACTGTTCGAAGACCTGGTATTTTTGCGGGAAATAGCTGGGCAGCGAGCCGCGAATGACGCCGATAGTCAATTGGCCAGTCATCAGCCCGCCTCCGCCACGATGTTTTCCTCCCGCGCACCGCCGGACAGGTTGAAGCTGATTTTGCCCAACCGAAAAACCTGTTCGTAAAAGACCGGGCGCCCCTCCTCATCGAACGCCGTGCAGGCCTGGACCAGGATGGGCGTGCCGGGCTCGACCTTCAGGTGGCTCGCGATGTCACCTTGGGCCATTTCGGGGGCGATATCCTCACACGCCGTGCTCCATTCCAGGCCGAAGCGCTGGGCCAGGATGCGCAGGATCGACTGGTTGGGGCCGAATTCGGGGAAATCCTTTGCCTCCGCCCCCGGCAGCAGCTCCGCCGGCGCCCAGGTGCGGACCAGCATGGCCGGCACCTCGTCGACCGAGCGCAGGCGTTCGACGCAGATCACCCGGTTGTCGGCCAGGCTTTCGGCCACCGCGTCGGGGCGCGGGTCGCTGGGGCCGAATTCGGCGATGGACAGCAGCTTGGAGGAGGGCTCGCGCCCGGCCCGCATCATCGCCTCGGTGAAGGAGGTCAGGCAGGTGCTGGAGGGTGGGGAGAGCGACACGACCGTGTAGCCGCTGCCCTGGCGGCGTTCCAGAAACCCCTCATTGACCAGCATGTCCAGCGACCGGCGGATGGTGACCCGGCTGATGTCGAAGGCGCGCGCGAGATCCTGTTCGGTCGGCAGGCGGCCGCCGACGGCGTAGCGGCCGGAAACGATGCGGCCACGCAGGGCGCCATAGGCCTGCTGATATTTCGGCGCGGCGCGCTTTTCGGTCGTCGCGTTTTCGACCGTGGTCTCGTCGGTTTGCGTCATAGAGCGGCTTTCAGTTTTTCGACGCGGGTTCGGCCCTCGGTCCACAGCCACTGCGATAGTCCATCCCGGCCATATTCGCCAAACTTGGCGATGCCGTCGGACCAGACGGCCCGGCCGCACATGAACCCGGCCGCCTGAACGCCCGCCTCGCGCGCCAGGCGCAGGGAAGCCTCGAACCAGTCGAAGGAGACACCGGCGCTGAGATAGACGATGGGGATGTCGCCGGCCGCCCCGGCCGCGTCCTGGAAGGCTTTCAACGCCGCCTCACGCGACATGGAGGCCTGGCCGAAGCCCTCGACGAAGCTGAGATTGACCGGAATTTCGACCTTCAGGATGTCGACGTTGAACTGCGGGTCGGCGAAGGTGGCCGTTGCCTCACGCACCAGATCGGGCTTCAGGGCCGCGAACTCGGGCGAGGCGGCATCGGTGAGCTGCTCGTCATAAACCAGCGGTTCGAACAGGAATTCGATGCCCCGCTCGGCGCATTCGCGGCCGATGTCGCGGACGATCTGTTGCTTGCGCTCATTCAGCCCGCTGGTCGAGCGCGGGGCATAGTAGAGGAAGAATTTCAACCGGCTGACGCCCAGCGCCTCGAAATCACCGATGGTCAGATTGTCGGGCAGCAGCGTGATCCGGTCCTCGTCCGACATGCGATAGACGTCGGCCTCATAGGCCAACAGCTTGTCGCAGGCGGGCTCAAAATGGGGCAGCAACTCGCGCCCGTAAGCCGCATCGACCAGCAGCATGGAGGTGGCGGGGCTCAGCACCTCGACGACCGTCTTTTTGAAGGCGAACAGGTCATCATCCTGCGCGTTTTCGCCGCGTGCCTGGCGGATGGCCTCGCCCAGACCGCTGCCCTGATCGACGGCCACTCCATAGATAGGTGGCTTGGTGTGGGGCTTTTCGTGCGGCATGGCTTGGGTCAGGCGGCCGGGATGATGGGGAAGCTGGGTGTGTCGGACGGCGCGATCCACAGGCGCAGCATCTCCTCAGTCGGCATCAGGAAGGAAATGGAAAAGCCGCCCATCTCCTGGGTCGTGACGTACTCGCCGATCATGGGGGCGGTGATGGCGATGTCTTGCGCCTGCAACAGGCGGTGGACCTCGCGATAGACGGTCAGCAGCTCCATCCGGGTGGTGCCGCCCATGCCGTTGACGATGACGGCAATGCGGCTGCCGGCATCGATGGGGCGGTCTTCCAGCAAAGCCTTGACCATGGCCTCAACCAGGTCCGCGACGGGGCCGGTTTTCATCCGCCCGATGCCCGGTTCGCCATGCACGCCCATGCCCAGATAGATCTCATCCTCCGGCAGGGAGAACATCAAATCGCCCGTCAAAGGGGAGATCGGCGGGGTCATGGCGGCAGCCAGGGTGCGGGTGTTGTCGCGCACCGCCTCACCCAGCTCGAACAGCGGTTCGAACGCCATGCCCTCCTCCGCCGCGGCGCCGAGGATTTTGTAGATGAACATGGTACCGGGGGCGCCGCGACGATCCTCCTCGCGGCCCTTGGGGGCGGAGGAGATGTCGTCATACATCAGTAGCGGCTTGACCTTCAGGCCCAGCTCCTCGGCCAGCATGACGGCGGCCCGGCCGTTGATCACATCGCCGGAATGGCGGGAAATCAGTAGGATCGCACCGGCCTCGCCGGTCACCTCGCGGATGCCATCCAGGATCAGATCGGCCGAGGGTGCGGCAAAAACATCGCCAACGACATTGGCATCCAGCACACCCGGGCCGACGAATTCCATGGCGATGGGCTCGTGGCCGGACCCGTTGCCGATCAGCAGGGTGACCTTCTCATCCTTCGGCTTGGGGGTGGCGCGGACGACGATGCGCGGGTCGTTTTGGCCGCGCGCGACTTGCGGAAAGGCCGCGACGAAGCCGTCGATCATGTCGTCGACCATGCTCTCGGGGCTGTTGAACAGCTTCTTCACGCGCCGCCCTCCGACAGGGTGGAGAGCACCAGATGGACCGACACCGCGCCAGGATCGACATGGCCGGCGCCGGCGTTCTCGACATAGCTGGCCCGACCGCGCCGAGCCTTCATCGGGATGGTCGAATCCTGCCCCTCGGCCGCCATCGCGACGGCATCGCCAAGCGATCCGTCCTTAAGCAGCACGTCAACGGCGGGGGCCAGGGCATCGATCATGCTTTTGTCGCCCCGCTGCACCTCGCCCAGATCCATGATGCGCTCGGCGGCGCGATTCAGCCCTTCGGCCAGCGGCGCGCCTTCATCGAGATGCTGCTCGATTTCATGAAAGATCAGGCCGAACAATGTGCCCGACGCGCCACCTGAAGCGCGCATGAAGGCTTTCGCCTTCGCCCCGGATTCCGCTGCATTCGCCGCCTTCAGCCCGCGCAGCATGGTAGTGCCGTGATCGCCATCGCCCACGGCGGCATCGAACTTGTTAAGCCTCTGTTCCTGCTTGGTAAAAAGGCCGAGCAGCGAGGCGAAATAGCTTTGGGAATTCACCGGCACGCGGTCTGTAAGGTTGGGTCCGCGCGGCCGTTTCGGCGCGGCGACAGGGAGTGGTGCGACGTCAAGGCAAGCTCTCGCCGGCGTTTTCGAATTATTTGTTAAGACATATTAGTAGAAATCATTATGTCTGGTCAATCTGCTCCCCGACTTCGCAAAACGCGCCGATTGATCTTGCCTGAGGAGGTCATTTCGAACTCCTCGACGAACTCGATCTCGCGCGGGGCTTTGTAGGCCGCCAGTCGCTCGCGGACATGGTTTTGCAGGGTTTTGATCAGCTCGGCCGAGCCAGTTTGACCGTCCGCCAGCCGGATGAAGGCCTTGACGATCTGGCCGCGATCCGGGTCGGTCTTGCCGACCACGCCGGCCTCAGCCACGGCGGGATGGGCGATCAGGCATTCCTCGATTTCCGTGGGGCCGATGCGAAAGCCTGAGGATTTGATCAGATCGTCCGACCGGCCCTTGTACCAGAAGTAACCATCCTCATCCCGGACCGCGAGATCGCGGGTGCGCATATAGGGGCCCAAGCGCATCTCGGCTTCCTTGTCGGGATTGTTCAGATAGCCCAGATAGCGTGTGGGCGAGTCGGCCGTGGTGACCACCTCCCCAGCCTCGCCCGGCGGCACCTCCTGGCCCTGATCGTCGACCAGCAGCACCTTGTGCCCCGGATAGGCCAGGCCCATCGACCCCGGCCGGCGCGGGTAGAGCGCCGCGCAGTTGCCGATCAAGTGGTTGACCTCGGTCATGCCGTAGAATTCGTTGCAGACCACGCGCAGCTTCTGCTCGGCCCATTCCAGCGTATCAGCCGCCAGCGCCTCGCCGCCCGTGCAGATGACGCGCAGCGCCAGATCGTGCTCCGCATGCGGATCGGGCGTCTGGGCCAACCGTTTTATCGCCGTCGGCGCCAGGAATGTATGCGTCACCTTGTGCCTGGCCATGAAGCCATAGGCCCACTCGGCCTTGAACCGCGCTTCGGAGGTAACGACCGGCCGCCCGGCCAGCCAGGCGGGGAACAGCATGTCGAGCAGCCCGCCGACCCAGGCCCAATCCGACGGTGACCAATAGACCGCGTCTTTGTCATCTAGCGCCAAGTTGAAGAACAGATTGATGGACGGCGTGTAGGCCGCCAGGATCCGGTGGCCGTGCAGGATACCCTTCGGCATGCCGGTCGAGCCCGACGTGTACATCAGCAGCGCCGGATCGTCGGCCGCCGTTAAATCCGGTTTGAAATCGGCCGGCGGGGCCTGTTCCATCAGCGCCAGCAGGTCTTCCTCGGGCCCCTCGCTCTTCGAAACCAGGACATGCTCCAGATGCGGGAACAGCTCAGCCTGGCGGGGGCGAAGGGGGGACCAGGCCGCCTCGGTTGTCAGCAGCACACGCGCCCGGCAGTCGTTGATCGCATGGGCCAGCGAGTCCGGGCCATAGAGCTGGGACAGCGTAACCGCCACCCCGCCGATCTTGGCGACGGCCATATGGGCGATGGCAGTCTCGGGCCGCATGCCGGTGTGCAGCCCGACATAGTCGCCGCGCCCGTAACCCAGCGCCCGAAGGCGCGCGGCGAGCGCCGTTGCGCCGGCATCGACCTCGGCAAAGCTGTAGCTGCGCAGACTGCCATCCGCCTCCTCAATACTGACGGCGGGCTTGTCGCGCGTGTCGGGACCCAGGAAGCGGCCAACTGTCATGCCGTACAGGTTGGCATCGGGTGGCGTTGCGATGGCGATTTGTCCGTCGCGGTTTTCCAGCCCAATCTTGGCTAGTTCGGCCTCGGTCCAATCGGTCAGCGGTTTCATCGGTCAGTCTTCCATAATGGCAACGCGCAAAGCGGGCGGGCCGTCGCGTGAGGCGACGAGGTTTACCCGGGTGCCAGCGCGGTCGGGGTTTTCGAGACGGGCGACGGCCTGGTTGTCGGCGCCGTCGAACTTGACGAGGGCGAAACTTCCGTCGCTGCCATCGGTGCGCGCGGTGATGGTGCCTCGGCCAGAGAGTTCGACCCACTCACCCGGCAGGGTCGGCGGGAAGCTCGCCCGATTCGTCTTCAGGCATCTCGCAGCCAGCGCGTGGCCGCTTCGAAGGCCATCGAGGTAGGGTTGCAGGCCCCCCTCCCCCAGCTTGTAGTCCAAGGTCAGCCGATGCTTCATGGCTGGCCTGTTTGCAAGACGGTGACGGCGCAAGTTGTCGCGATGCCGCCATGGGTGTCGGCAAGGGCGTAACGCGGCGCGTTAGCCAGCTGCAGGCCGGGATGGTAGCGGCCGTCCAATTGTGCGGCGCAAATGGCCGTTTGCGCCACGCCGGTGGCGCCGATCGGTGCGCCTCGGCCAAGCAGACCACCTGAAGTGTTGGTCGGGAGATTGCCGTCGAGGGCGAACCGACCGGCGCGGTGGTCGACGATCACGTCCGTTGAAAGGCCTAGGGCTTCGACCGATTGAAGCTGGGCGCCGGTATAGGAATCGTAGAGTTCGGCCAGGCCGATCTCGCTCTCCGGCGCTGTGATGCCCGCCTGTCCGTACGCGCGTTTTGCAGCCTGGCGCTTGGCGGTGAAGAAGCCGGGGTCGTCGCGGTCCCCCAGGCGAACCCGGTCGCTGGCCGCGCCGATGCCGGCGATCCTTGAGGCGTCCTTGCGGCTGGCCGGCGCTGCGTCCTCCGCCGCCAGAATCAGGACGGCGGCCCCATCGCTGAGGGGCGAACAGTCCAGCCGGCAATAGGGATCTGCGATTACCGGCGAGGCGCGCACCGCGTCCACCGTCAGGTCCACAGGAAGGTGGGCGTCGGGGTTCTGCAGGGCGTTGCCGTGGTTGGTGACGGAGATTTGGGCAAAATCCTCAACCGTCGCGCCGGTGCGCGCCATGAAGAGTTTGGCCGACAGGGCGTAGAGGGCCGTGGAGGTGACGCCGGTCAGGCCTTCAGTCCAGGCATCGAAGGAGTAACCGAGCAACTCGATCATCGATGGCGCGTCGAGGAACGAGGCCGAGGCTTCGAAACCGACGACTGCGACTCGCTTGGCCTGACCAGCGCGAATCAGCGTGACGCCGGCATGCACGGCCAGCTGGCCCGAAGCGCCGCCACCCTCGACCCGCTGGCAGGCTGCGCCGGTCAGGCCGAGATCCTCGGCGATGACCGAAGCGGGGTTCAGTTGCAACGAATAGAAATCGCTCTCGCTGGAGACGACCAAAGCGTCGATGTCCAGCCGGTCGATATCGGCCATCGCCAGGGCGGGCTCAAAGGCCTCTCGCACCCAATCGCGAAAACCGCTGCCATCCTTGCGACGGTTGAAGGGCGTCTGGGCATAACCGGCGACAAGGACCATCGGCCGCCGGCTAAGCGTTCTCGCCCAGCACCAGGTCGGCGCCCTTCTCGCCGATCATCAGGCTTGGGGCATTGGTGTTGGCCGAGGTGATCATCGGCATGACCGAGGCATCGATGACGCGCAGACGGTCGATCCCCCGAACACGCAGGTTGGGATCCACCACCGCTTGGTCGTCGCTGCCCATGCGGCAGGTGCCGACGCAGTGGAAGATGGTGCCGCCCTTTTCCCGCGCGTAGGTCAGGATCTGATCGTCGGTCTGGATGTCCTTGCCCGGCAGGGTTTCCAAATCCCAGTGATCGCGGAAAGCCGGCTGGCTGTAGAGATCTCGGGCGTATTTGACCGCCTCGACGATCACCTGACGGTCGTGGGGGTCTTGCAGATAGTTGGGCGTGATGCGCGGCGCTTCGAACGGGTCGGTCGATTGGATGTCGACCCGGCCACGAGATTTGGGGTGGCACTGCCAGACCGCTGTCGTGAATCCGGGGAACTTGTCCAAGGGTTTGCCTGGGCGCTGGGTCGATAGGGGCATGGCCATGAGCTGGAAGTCCGGCCGGCCATTCTCGGCGAACTTCGAACAGACGCCGGCCCCAATCTGGCCTGCCCCGACAGTCAGCGGTCCCGTCCCGCTGAACAGCCATTTCAGGCCCATCTCGGCCAGCTTGATGGGGTTGCGAATGGCATTGTTCAGCGAGATCGGTTCCTTTAGGCGGACGACGACCCGGGCCTGGTAGTGGTCTTGCAAGTTGCCGCCAACTTCGGGCGCATCGACGGCAACCGAGATACCCCGTCCCTTGAGCAGATCCGCCGGGCCAATGCCCGATAGTTGCAGGATCTGCGGGGATTGAAGGGCACCGGCGCTTAGGATCACTTCGCCATCGGCGTGGGCCTTGTGCGTTTGACCGGCCGAGATCCATTCGACGCCGACGCAAACACCCTTCTCGATGAACAGGCGCGAGACCTGGGCGTCCGTGATCAGCTCGACACCGCCCTCACTGATGGCAGGACGGAGATAGGCTTTCGCGGCGCTGGTCCGCCAGCGCTTGCCGATGGACAGCTGGTATTTGCCGGCGCCATAAGTCGTTTCGGCATTGAAGTCCGGGTTCGGCGGCAGGCCGAGTTCAGTGGCCGCCTCGATCCAGGCATCGCAAAGGGGATGGTCGTTGCGCAGGTCCGACACGGCGAACGGACCGTTGGCGCCACGATACTGGTTTGGCGGGCCGCCGACGGATTCCAGGCGGCGGAAATGAGGCAGCACATTGGCGAACCCCCAGCCCTCGGCGCCCAGGCGCTGCCAATCGTCGAAATCCTCGTGCTGGCCACGAATGAAGATCAGGCCATTGATCGAACTGGATCCGCCGACCACGCGCCCGCGCGGCCATTGGATGACGCGGCCGGCCGTGCCTTCGCTGGGTTCGGTGGCAAAGGAGCGGGCGAACTTGTCGTTGATCATTGTCCGGTAATAGCCGACCGGCAGATGCAGCCAGAAATCGCGATCGGGCCCGCCGGCCTCCAGAACCAAGACGCGGCCGTGCGATTTGGCCGCTAACCGGTTGGCGACAACACAGCCGGCCGAACCGGCTCCGATGACGATGTAATCGTATGATGTGATTGATGGGCCCATGAGTCGGCCCCAGGCTAAGGCAATCAGGGCCGCGGCAACAGCCGGTTTGCAATCAACAAGGCGGCAAAAAGCGATAAGAGGGCGGCCAAGGCTGCGCCAATCAAGGCGCCATCGAAGCTGCCGGTCCGGTCAAACAAGTATCCCGCGGCCCAGGGACTGATCAGCCCTGCCAACCCCCAGGCGGTGAAGACGATGGAATAGGACCGGCTGAATCCATCGGCACCAAAGATCGAGCGGGTCAGGATCGGGTAGGTCGAAGCGACCAGGCCGTAGGATCCCGCAATCACCGTTATCCCGACGACGGTGCCCACCGCCCCATCGGCCCAAGCCGTAGCGGCGATACCTGCAAGCGAAAGCAGGGCCGCGATGAGGGCGAGCCGGCGTAGGGCCATCCAATGGGTCAGCAAGCCGGCGCTGAGGCGCCCAGCGGTGTTGGCCAGGGCGACGGCGGTCAGGCCAATGCCCGACAGCGCGACCGACCCGCCCGCCTGTTCGATGAAGGTGCTGGCCAAACCAAGGATCATCAACCCGGCGGCTGAGGCAAAGGCAAAGCCGAACCAGACTAGGGTCAGGGCCGGCATTTTTCTGGGCTCGCCCTTATCTGTCTGGGGAGGTTGTTCCGCCTCGCCAATGGTTCCCTTGGCGACGATCAGGGAAAGCAGAAAGATGCAAAACAAGGCCATAGATGGAACCAATAGAGCCGTTAGGCCCCACCCATCCGAGACCAGCCAGCGCAGGATCGGGCCGAACAGGGCACCGCCGACGCCAAACGATGCAACTATATATCCGGTTAGAAAGTTGACTCTCTTCGCCTCTTGCTTGGCGGCTACGTCCAGGCAATTGAGATAGATAGCGCCCGAACAAAATCCGAAGCCGACGCCATAGAGCATCACGAAGATCAAGAAGCTTGGCGCATATGCCGCTGCCACAAGGAGCATTGCCGAAACCAGGCAAAAACCCGCACCGGTTCGCACGCCACGTGAAGGGAATGGTGGTCGCGCTACGGCCAGGACGGCAATCGTGAAGGCAAGTATGGCGATGGAGAAGACGAGACCAGCCTGCTCCACCTCCACCGCATAGGCCTCGCGCAAGGCCGGGATCATGGCGCTCCAGGCATAAAGCGAGCCTGCACAGAAGCACTGCAGCGAGGATAGGTGGAAGGAAAGCTTGCCCATGGGGGTCCGCCGGCCGGTAAAGCGTTTGTGTCGCCCGCTTGATTTGCTCAATTGGGTGACTGACCCCTTATTGGACCGGATTCCCCGTTAGGCCAACGCTGGAGCAACGAAATCTAATGTGTGAGCTGTTTGCCATGTCGAGCCGCGAGCCCTCGACCGTGCGCTATTCCCTGCCGGAATTCGCCAAGCACGGCGCGATAACGCGCAGCAACAGATCCGGCTGGGGCATCGCCTGTTTTCAAGATCGCGATGCGTTGGTGGTCAAGGAGGCGGCACCGGCGGGTGACAGCGCTTGGGTCAGCTTTATCGCCGGACAGGATTTACAGAGCGATTGCGTCATCGCCCATGTCCGGCTGGCGACGATCGGGGAGCCGATGCTGGAGAACACCCACCCGTTCCGGCGCGAGCTGGGCGGACGGGTGCATATCCTGGCGCATAACGGCACACTGAAGGGCATTCATGAGCAGATCGATCCCGCGGACCTGTCTCATCACCCGGTCGGCGACACGGATTCAGAACTCGCCTTCTGCCTGCTGCTGGAACGCCTGAAAGCGGTCTGGAGCAAACCGGGCCAAACCCCATCCTGGCAAGACCGGTTCGATGTGTTTTCCGATGTCGCGGCTGAGTTGACCGGCTATGGGACCTGCAACCTGCTCTACAGCGATGGCGATGCGTTGTTCGTGCACGCCCATAAGCGCATCTACGAGCGCGAGGAAGGTCGTTTCGGCGAGCCGGAACCGCCGGGGCTCAGCATGCGAAGCGGTCAGCTGTGTGGGACCGATGCGGGTTGGTCCTGGGACGGACTTCGCGTTGGGGTCAATTGCCAGGAAACGGTGATGTTTGCCAGCGTGCCGCTAGACAGCGATGGCTGGGAACCGTTGCCCGAGGCAACCGCCCTGATCGTTCGCCAAGGCGAGGAGCTACAGAGAGCCTCCTCGCTTTGACGCATCCGAACGTTAGGATCCCGTCTCCTGCTGAAGATAGGCGAGCAGGTTGGCCACATCCTCGTCCTTCTTCAGGCCGGCGAAGGCCATACGGTTGCCCTCGATAAAGCCTTTGGGATCCATCACATAGGCGGCGATGGTTTCCTCAGACCAGACAACGCCCGAATTGGCCATGGCGTTGGAGTATTTAAAGCCATCGACCGCGCCGGCGGTGCGCCCGAAAATGCCGACCAGGTGCGGGCCGACCTTGTTGCGCTCGTTGCCCACGTCATGGCAGGCCATGCATTTGGCAAAGACGCGTTTGCCCTTGGCAGGATCGCCCTCGGCGAACGCATCGGCGGCGAAGCCGACTGTCAGCGCCAATGCGGCGGCGATTGCGGTTTTCATCAACTATCTCCTGTTAGACGTGGCGTGTGGTCATCTGCCAGCAGGCCGGGTCAGTATGGGCGATCGCCTGAAGCGCGATCAATCGGTCTTTGGTCGAACGATCACCATCGGAAAGGCAGGCAAGCAGGGCATTCCGGCCAACGGGTGATCGTTCGGCGGCCTTGGAAAGCGTCTCCGTCGCCCCGATCGCCAGCGCCCCGGCAACGCCATCGGCAAGGGCATCGGCGTCGTGGGATGTGATCAGGGCCTCCAACGCGGCCCCCCGAACGAGGGGGGATGGGTCCTGCAGGGCGCCAATGGCGACATCGCTGTCAGTGCGGGCCAACTCTCCAACCGCGATCGAGCGAACGATGGCATCGCTATCACGGGCGAGGCCGTCAAGGTGCGCCGTCGGCTCAGCGGCACCCTTTGCCACGGTAAGGGCGGCTTTGCCGCGAATGTATGGATCTTCATCCGCCAAGGCCGCGATGGCGGCCTGCAGCAATTGGGGTTCCAGCATCGGGCCGTCGGCGCGGCGAGCGATGGCATCGAAGACGGCCATGCAAAGTTGAGTGTCGGTCGACTGAATCCCCTGGGCTAGTGCGAGAGCGATCACGCCCTTGGGAATATCGCCGGCAACGCCATAGGCCAGCACGCGGATATCGGTGCTGACATCATCAGGGCCGTCGACGGCCACCCGTTTGCCACGCTTTTTGCGTGGTTGCGGTTGCTCGACCGGTGAAGCCGACTGGATCGCGTCCAGGGTGGAGGTTGCGTCGCCCGGTTCGGCCGCATCCTCGTCGGCATCGACGATGTCGCCATCGGGGGTGATGGTGATGCGACCAGACGGCGTGCCTTCCATTTTCGGCGCAGCGAGATCGTCAGACGCTTCGCCAGGGGCCTGCCCGTCCTTCATCGGCGCTTCAATCGTCCCATTCATGGCCTGGCAAAGAAAATCCGTCGCCGCTTTGGCCAGCCCGGCCTGGTCCGAACGCGCGATCTCGGCGAGCGATGTTAACGCCGCTAGCCGAACTTGCCGCGTCGGGTCGATGATCAAGGAGGCAAGCGTGTCGAGCGCCACGGGGTCGTCAAATCCGGAAAGGGCACGAAGGGACGCCACCCGCGCTTCTTGCGGGCGGTCGGGGTTTTCAGCCAGTGCCGTCAGGACAGCCAGGCTGTTTGGCCCCGGGTGGTCGGCGAGATAGCCAACGCAGGAACAGGCAAGGGGTGATTCAGCCGCGCCAGCCCATGCTTCGACATTGGCCAAGATGTCCGCGTTGTCCGGACCGCTCTCGCAGAGACAAAGCTGATCCAGGGCGGCGGCCCGAACCGTCTCGTCCTCGTCGGACAAGGCGGCAGAGGCCGTATCGGAACAGGGTGGTGACAGGGCCTTAAGCGCCGCACGGCGGACGATAGCAGCCGAATCCCGCAACGCCATGTCGGCCAACGCGTCCTGATCCCCAGACAAGGCGCCGACCGCCAGCAACCGGCCATCCACATCCTCGCCGTCCTTGAGAATTGCAACCAACGGAGCCAGCAGGCTTGGATCGGCTTTCGACAGGGCTGAAAAAGCCCTCGCCCGAGATCGGCCTTCGGTGGCCATGGCATGGTTGGTCAGCGTTTGAATGCCGGTGCCGGGTATCCTTGCCAGGGCGGCAAAGACCGAGGGTTCGAGCTCAACCCCCCACTCGCTTGCATGGACCTCGCACAGTGCGGAAACCGCATCTTCGGAGCCAAGCTCACCCAGCGCCTCTATGGCCTCGGGCTGGACATCGTTCCAATCGTCCCAGCCAATCGTATCGTCCTGCCAGGCGATTTCCTCCTCGCAGCGGTCCTGCGCAAGGGACGAGATGACCGGCAGGGCGGCGTCGTGCTTCAGTTTGGCCAAGACCCGGATCGCAGCCCGCTTGACATCCGTTTCCGGATCGCCGGTGAGGGATTCCAGGACGGCATCGGCATCCTGGTGTCGCGCACAGCGGACAAGGGCGCCCATCGCATCGACGCGAAAGTCGGGATCTTCATCCAACAGAGCACTGACGAGGCGCTCGGCAACCGTCTGGTCACCCAACGAGGCCAAGACCTGGGCAGCAGCACAGCGGACCACGTCCGAGCCATCGTCCAAGGCCGCCGCCACGAGCGACAGGATATCGTCCGAGGCGCCGCTGCGCTCCGGCGAAACCACTTCAACTGCAACCATCTAAAAACGCGTTCCGAAACAGCCTGTTAGGCGATGTCGCGGCGAGCGAAGGTCATCGAGCGGAACTGGTGCTTGTAGGGGCTTTCGCCCATGGGCCGCACCATGCCGACACCCATCTTATAGTTGTAGTTGCCGCTGATCCAGTCGACCACCCGCCCGGCCAGCGCGTTCGCTGGCTGGCTTGTGTGCAGGAAGTCCATGAACCCGACGCCCTTCTTGATCGCCGGCGTGACGATGGCGACCGCCGTGATCGACGCCCTGGTAAGTTCGATATGGCCGTTCTTCAGGAGCGAGGCGAAGTCGAAATCATCGCCCTCGACCCCGACGATCGTGTCCTTTTGAACCGGAACGCGGTCGGAGAAGACCATAACGTAATCGCCGGACTCAATACCGAGTTCCGATGCATCATCAGGATGCAACTCGATCCAGTTTTCCGGCCAGCGTTGGACGATGTAGGGCCGGCGACGATCGTCATAGCCGGACTGCCAGCGTTCGTTGATGCGGCCCGACGTGATCCAGATCTCGCCTTCCCGCGGCTTGAGCCACTCCCAATAACTGGAGAACAGGCTCCATGGCGCCTTTTGCAGGTTGCACTTGCCGGTCTGCGAGTTGAAGTGGGTCAGCTTCTTGTTGAAGACCGTCCCGCCCGCCGGACCATCGGCCGGCAACACCCGGTTGACGTCGTGAAGGCGTTTGGTTTCTTCCAAACTGCCATCGGCCAACATCAGGACAGGGCCCTGGATGCCGTTGGTGCCGAACTCGCCCAGCTTTTCGTGCAAGGTCTTGCCCTCGCGATGGGCGGCGACCTTGACCATGTTGAAGTCCTTGCGCGAACCGCGTGAGAAGCGGGCGCCTTCCTCCAGCACTTCGTTGGAATCCTGCCAATCGAATCCCTCGAAGCCCATCTTCCTGGATAGTTGGGCGATGATCCACCAATCGGATTTTGCCTCACCCGGCGGATCGTAGAATTTCGGGTATAGCCGGATGCGCCGTTCGCCATTGGCACGGCTGAAGGTGTCCTCGCCCCAACCCGAAGCTGGGAAGACGATGTCCGCATAACGGGCACCGATGGGATCGACCAGATAGATATCCTGGTTCCACACCACCATGCCGCCCGAGTCGGCGCGGGCCTTCAGGGTGGCGATGATGTCGTCCTTGTCGAAGCTGTTGACCTGGTGGGGATTCCGGGTCGTCAGCTCATCGAATTTGGCCTGCAGCGACTGGCTGCCGCACATGGCCTGCACCCAGGTCGTGCCGATGACATGGGCGAGCCGTGTGTGGCCCGACATCAGGTACCGGTCGGTATCCATCGCTCGGCGACGCCGGCCCGGCAACTTCTCCGGGCTCTTGTTACGGGGGTAGGATCCGCCGCGCAGACCGCCACGCTGGTGTCCGCCAGCCCGGCCGATCACCTGACCAGGGCGACCACCGCAGCCGCAAATGATGCCCAGGGCCGAAATGGCGTTGGTGTTGCCAGTGTTGTTGGACCAGTAAAAGCCCTTCTCGATCATGATCGAGGTTTTCGGGCGGGTGCCATCCTCACGCGGCTTGGCCATCCATTCGGCGGCTGTGTAGATCTTTTGTACGTCGATCTGCGCGATTTCTGCGGCTTTTTCCGGCTCGGCATAGTCCTGAGCCAGCAGCCATTCCTTCCAGTCCTCAAACCCGTTGGTCTGGAACATTCCCCAGGTCGTGCGCCACTGCCAGGGTGTGTTGCGCGTGCCCTGGCCGAAGCCCGAGGAGCTTTCCCATTTCGAGTTGACCCATTTCTGGATCCACTCCGCATCCTCCCAGCCGTTTTCGACAATCACCCGCGCGATGGCGAGGACGACCGGCAAGTCGGTGCCCGGCTGGATGTCGATGTTCATGCCGCCATTCTTTTCGGCATAGGCGACACCGGCCGTACGGCGGGGCAGCAGGAAGATGGCCTTCTGGCCATTCTGGATGCCCGGCATGATCCAATCGGTGAACAGGATCGTCTTGGATTCGTACGGATCGGTGCCGCACATCAACAACGTGTCGGCATCCCGCCAGTCTTCGTAGGCAGGGCCGAAATTGTCGAACCCGGCATCGCGGAAGCCCGGCGTCGAGGTGACGTCGGACGGCGTGTCGTGGAAGGTGAAATTCGCCGTGCGGATATTGCGCAAGGCGTATTTCGTGATGGCGTAGGTGTTCTCCATATAGCCGTAGGAGAAGGTTTTGACGCCGTAGGCATTGGTGCCGTGTTTGTCGAGCACGTGGCGCCCGACCTCGGCCGCGATGTCGAGCGCGAAATCCCAGGTCACGGGCATCAGCACGCCGAACATGCGGACCATCGGCGATTTCAGCCGGTCGCGGGTCGGGGTCTGGGGATTGTAGACCTTTTGCGCGATCGCCCCGCCGCGGATGGAGGAGTTGCCCAGCGGATTGACGTGCTCGGTATCCTTGTCGGGGATGATCACCACATGGTGCGGTTCGCCATTGTGCAGCACGATGTTGTGCTGGTTGGGCGCGATCCAAGCGCCCAGCGGGGCAACCGGAAAATCCTCGCCAAAAGCGTTTTCATCGGCCTTCGGGCCGCCGACCTTGCCGCCCCTGACGGGCCAGCGATAGACCTTGTAGCCACAAGCGACGATGCAATAGTCGCACGCCGTCGAGATGACATCGGCATCCGGCGGCGGCAGCGGCACACTCTCTTCAGGGATGTAATATGGGGTGGACATCGGTGCCTCCTTATCCTTCGCCCTGAAGGTTGTCGTATCGGCCGTAGATCAGGCCGAACATGCCGACGGCGTAGATATCGTCGCCATCCAGTTCGAGCAGGACCTGCGGCAGTGATTGGTACGCCTGGCCGGAGATGAAGATCCCGTGCCGGGTCAGATCGAAGGTGGTCAGGTGCAGCGGACAGGGACCCAACGCCTTGTCAGCCGCCTGATAGGTGCCTTGCAACGGACCGCCCTGGTGGGTGCAGGTGTAGTTGAACGCCACGACATCCTTGTCCGGACCCAAACCGCCGCCGGCCTCCGTCCCCAGCTTCACCAGGATGGATTCGGCATAGGCTCCTTCGTCTGGATAGGTGAAATCGAAGGGCTCATCGACGTTGAGCGAGGACAGGGTGGTGATGAACTTCCGTGGATAGGTTGCCACGACAGCCGGGGTCTGGGCCTCGGCGAGGCCCGGGACACCGACCATGACCACTGTCGTGGCCAACCCACCCAGGAGGAGGAACTGGCGGCGCGTCGTCAGACAGGATTTGAGACCGGGATCCTTGGCCGGATCCACCTCGCCGCGAACCAGGGCTTGCAGCCGTTCTGGCTCGATGTCGGTATCGATTGCCATCTTTGGCCTCCAATCAGTTCAGGGACGCCGCTGGCAGCGGCTCCATAACGGGCAGGTCGGGATAGTCGATGAGGATTTCCTCGCCGGAGAGGCTCTCGATGAACGCGACCAGATCGTCGATCTCATCCTCGGACAGGTCGAGCGGCTGGATCAGCGGGCTCTTGGTGGCGGCGAACTCGTTCTCGCCGCCGCCCTCGTTGTAGAACTCCACCACGTCCCGCAACGTCTCCAGCATGCCGTTATGCATGTAGGGATAGGTGTAGGCGGTGTAGCGCAGGCTGGGCGTGCGGAACTTGCCCAGATGCTGGGCATCCTTGGACCGGAAGTAGAGCCCCGGATCGTCCTTGGTGTTGCGGTACAGCTCCTCGGTCGATCCCTTGGCATACAGCTCGAACCGGAAGGTAATCTGGGCAAGCGGATCGTCTTCCCAGCCCTCAAAGGGCGGGACCCCGAGATTGTGATACTGCTCGTCACTCAGCAGCGGACCGCTGTGGCAGGCCACACAGCCCGCCTTGCCGACGAACAATTCCAACCCGCGCTTCTGGGCATCGGTCAGCGCGTCGTCATCGCCGCGCATATACTCATCGAACGGCGTGTCGGTCTGGACGATAGTGCGTTCGAACGCGGCGATGGCCATGTAGGCATGGCGGATGTTCGGCCAGTCATCGCCGAAGACCTCGGCGAAACGCTCGCGATATTCCGGCACGAAGGCCAAACGGGCCTCCATCATGTCGTCCTCGCCATTGCCGGCGACACCGCCGCGCGCGGCTGATCGAGCCTGGGCCTCAAGCGATTTGGAGGAGCCGGCCCAGAACAGTTTTGAGTAATAGGCCGAATTGACGATGGTCTGGCTGTTGCGCCAGTGGGTCGTGCCGGGATAGCCGAAGCTGATCCGGTCCTGCACGGCCCAGCCGGCCTCGGGCAGGTGGCAGGCTGAACAGGGCATGCCGTTGTTGCCCGACAGGATCGGGTCGAAAAACAGCATCTTGCCCAGCTCGATCTTCGCATCGGACATCGGGTTGTCGGCCGGGATCGGCGGTGGGCCGAGCGCGGCCAGACTGTCGGGGCGAAGTTCCTGTGCGGTGGCCGGCAGGACGAACGAGCCGGCGATCGCGACGATGGCCAAGGCCTTTGAAAAGGTCATCCTCGCCTCCCTCAATTCAGCGTGTCGCGCCAGTTTTCGATCAGCGCGTAGTCGTAATCATCCTCGCGCCAGACATAGGCATCGATGTCGAAGCTCTCGCCGCTCAGCGCCTGCAGGAAGGCGATCAGGTCGGCCTTCTCGCTGGGCACCAAGCCGATCGGCTGCAGGCGGGCATCCTTGAGCGGATCGTCCCCGCCGCCGGCATCGTAGAAATCGACAACCTCTTCGAGCGTCTCGAACATGCCGTTGTGCATGTAAGGCGCCGTCCAGGTCAGCTCCCGCAAGGTCGGGGTCAGGAAGCTGCGTTCCGTCGCCGGATCATGGGTGCGGATGTAGGCCCCCGGATCGCGCCGGCGGCTCATGTAGTTTTCGATGCCCATGAACTTGGCAAAGGTGACGAAGGCCGAATGGCGTTCGGGATCGGCCCAGATTTCCGGATTGTCGGGCACGCCGGTGTTGTGCGGCAGATCGTCGGTGTAGCGGTCGCCGGTATGGCAGGCGACACAACCGCCCTTGCCTTCGAACAGCAGCTTGCCGCGTTCGGCCGCGGCGGAAAGACTGCCCGTGTCGATCGGCGCACCGCGAGAGACGATGGTGCGCATAAAGGCCTGCAAGGCGTTGCGCGCACCGCCGTTGGACGGCTCGCTCATTCCCGCCGCTTCGAACATGGACACGTAGATCGGGTCCTGTTTCATGCGCTCCTGCATGATGCGCATGTCCATGTTCATCATGTAGGTCTCGGTGATCATCTCACGCGCGACGTCGTTCAGGTTCGTGCCCAAACGGCCGTCATGGAACCAGGCGGCCCGATAGCCGACATTGGCCAGGGTCGGCGTGTTCCGGAAGTGTGCCGCGCCGGTATAGGCGGCGGAGAGAGCCTCGCTATCAGTGAAGGCGTTTTCCGGCAGGTGGCAGGACACGCAAGCTAGCGAGGTGTCCCCCGATAAGCGGTAGTCGTAGAACATGCGCTTGCCCAACTCGACCAAGGCCGGGTCGGCGTCAAACGGCTCAAAGGGTGAGTTTTCCTGGGCGAGGGCCGGCGGCCCTGCCAGCGCGGCGATCACCACGGCGAGTGCAAATCTCATTACCTCGGATTCCCTTGGCCGTTGTCGAACGGTTCGGAGACTAGGGGAGGCTGTGCCGCGCGCCTTTGATTACAATCAAACGATCTGAGAATTTGTGATGGCACGCCATCGAACGGAATCTCCGCGCGTGACTCATGTCAATTTGTGCACCTGCGAAAGGTCCTATGGCTGGTCTGCGTTAAAGACGGAGAGCAACCCATGGACGATGTTCGGGGGCTCGATCGGCGAAAGGTCCGCCGGAATCCAGATGGCGAATCTCTTGCACTGACCCAGAGCCAGGCTGTTTCAACATTCCTGTCAAATGGAGAAATGGTCGAGTTGGAGAGGGGCGACGTTATCGACCATGATGTCGGCGTCGTCTTAGCAGGCACCCTCGCGGTAGAGCGACGCCTGTCCAACGGTCGACGTGCGCTGTCCGCTTTATTCCGTCAAGATGACTGGATCGATCTACGGCGCATCGAGCGGGTGCGTCAGGGGCTGCTTATGTCGCTGACACCAGCAAAGTTCCTGACTCTGAGCGACAGAGATGTCGATCAATTGGTGCTGCGCGATGGATACTTCGCTTGGGAACTGTTGGGCCAGTTGCGCGAACAATTCAGCCGAGGACGGGATCACGCAGCCGATCTGGTCAACAAGACGCCGGCAGAACGGCTGGCGTCGGTGCTGTTCGAATTTAGACGCTGGCCGGAGAACCGCGAGGGGACCCACGCCGCCGACATCGTGCTGCTGCCGATCACGCGGACCGACATCGCAGACTATGTCGGCCTGCAGCCGGAAACGGTGAGCCGGTCATTGGCCCGGTTGGAAAGCGATGGGCTGATCGAGGTCCCGCAGGTCAACCAAGTGCGCCTGATCGACGTTCCCTCGCTGCGCCGCATCGCCAATGGCGGACGGCCCCGAAAATCGAATCGGCGATCCTGATCGCTAGACCGACCCGTCCCAGCCGTCCGGCGTTTCGGGGAAGAAATCCATATCACCTTTCGGATTGATCGGCGGCACCGGCCATTGGTGGCCCCGGGTCAATGACATGCCACGGTTGGGCGCGGGCGAGAAGGTGCGGCCCGGTTCGCCGACCAGCTGGCCGTCATCTACCCAGGCATCATCGCTGCCGTACATCTCGTCCATCAGGTGACCGATCAGAACCTGCTTGATGTTCTGATAGGCGGGATCGCTGGACACGTCGGACATCTCGTTCGGATCCTTTTCCAGATCGAACAGCTGCACGACATTGCCAACCGGGTAATAGATCAGCTTGTGGTTCTGGTCGCGGATCATGCGCGAGCAGTGCCCGACCTCGCCGAACTCGCCATAAAGAATGTCGCGTCGATCGTTCGACAGCATGGACCGACCCTCAACGGTCTCGGGGATGTCGATGCCGGCCAAGTCGAGCAAAGTGGGCATCACATCTTGCAAGCCCACCAGCCGGTCATCGGTTCGGTTGAAACCGACCCGACGGCAATTGTTGGTGCCCATCAGGATCATGGGAATACCCGAGGACCATTCATAGAAGGTCTGCTTGGCCCACAGATTGTGGTTGCCCAGCATGTCGCCATGATCCGAGGTGAACATGACGATCGTATCGTCAAGAATCCCTTCTTCGCGGATGGTGCCAATCAGGGCGCCGATCTGCTGATCGATATGCGTGCATAGGGCATAGAAAGCCCGACGGGCCGCCTGCTGTTCCCGGTCACTGTAGCCGCCTCGGGCGACGACACCTTGTAGGTGATAGGGCAAGGCCACGGGATCCTTGGCCCAATCGCCGACAAACGGCCCGTCCAGTTCAATACCGTCATAATGGTCTAGAAACCGCTGGGGCGGCACCAGCGGCGGGTGTGGATGGCGATAGCCCAGGTACCAGAAGGCCGGTCGTTTCGGATCACGGCGGCGGATGGTGCGAGCCATCGCATCGGTGGCCCAGTTGGTGGCGTGCGCCTCCTCCGGCAGGTGCCAGGGGGTCGCCTGGTAGGCATTGTTGCTCATCCCATGGCCGAATTGCTGGCCGAGAAAGCCCTTGTCGCCCAGGAAGATCTCATAATCGTCGGACACGCCGTAGAGCGTTCGACCCTCATCATCGAGCTGGATGTCGTCGAAGCCAATCCGGTCGCGCTGGGGATAGGTGTGGGTCTTGCCGACGGCATAGGCCTGGTAACCGACATCCCGGAAGGTCTGCGCCAAGGTCGGCAAGTTGGGCATTTCCAGGCGCGGCTGAAAGCGCCGGTCGCCATGAGTTTTGGCCGGCGTCCCGGTCATCAAGGTCCGCCGCGCCGGGATGCAGACGGGATGTTCGGAATAACAGTTGGTGAAGCGCACGCCGTTGCGGCAGAGCTGGTTGAGCACCGGGGTATGGATCGCCGGATGCCCGGCTGCGCCCAGCAGCGAGGCCGACCAATGGTCGGTGACGATCAGAAGAACATTGGGTCGGCTCATGGCGTCGGCTTTACGGTTTGGGTGCGGTTTTGTTGCGGGTGATCACCGGCAGCAGAACGACCACGGCGGTCAGCGCGAAGATGAACAGGGCGATCGGGTCGATCAGGAATTCGACAATGTTGCCGCTGGAACTGATCAGTCCCTGGCGCAGCTTTGCCTCGAAAATCTTCCCCAGCGCCATACCGATGACGATGGGGGCGATGGGGTACTTGGCCAGGCGCAGGATCAGTCCGATGATGCCGGCGACGACCGCAACCATGATGTCAACCGTGTTGCCGCGCACGACAAAGGCGCCGACCAGCGAGAACAGCAAGATCATACCCATCAACAACGGTTCGGGCGCCGTCAGGATGCGGGCAAACAGCTTGGCGCCGGCGGCACCGATGCCGAACATGATGAAGTTGGCGACCAGCACGACCAAAAATGCGCCGATCAGGATTTGCGGGTTGTTGTTGATCAGATCGAAGCCCGGCACGACGCCCTGGATGGTCAGCACACCCAACAGGACGACGGTCCCGCCATCCCCCGGGATGCCCAACGCCAGCGTCGGGATCAACGCGCCGCCGGTAACGGCGTTGTTCGAGGCTTCGGAGGCGATGATGCCGTCCGGTTCGCCCTTGCCGAAATTCTTCGACCGGGGCGAGGTGCGGCGCAGTTCCGAATAGCTGACGAAGGTCGCCGCCGTCGCGCCGGTGCCCGGCAGGATGCCGATGAAGGTGCCGATGACGCTGCTTTGCAGGAACTGCCAGACGCGGATGCGAATATCGGCAAAAGCGGGTAGCCGAAAACCGACATTGGTCACATCGGGTGGCTTGGACATAAAAAAGTACGCCGCGCGGTAGAACACCTCCGATAGGGCGAACAAGCCGATCAGCACGGGAATCAGCGACAGCCCGCCGGCCAGGACCGACAGGCCGAAATCGAACCTTGTGTAGCCGGTTAGATCGTCAGGACCGATGGTCGTCAGGAACAATCCGATCATGCCAGCCATCAGCCCCTTGGCCGGGCTGGCGCGTGAAACCCAGGCGATACAGGTCAACGCGAACAGGATGAGGGCAAAGATCGCCGCCGGCCCGAAGGCAACGGAAACGCGTGCCAACAGGGGCGCGGCGACGATAAGGACGATCAGCGAAAAAATCCCGCCGATCAGGGAGGATAGGGTCGCCCAGCCGACCGCCAGATCGGCCCTGCCGGCCCGGGCCATGGGATAGCCATCGAGCACGGTGGCCGCCGACTGCGGCGTGCCTGGGGTGTTGATCAGGATGGCGGAAATCGAGCCGCCATAGACCGAGGTCACATAGATGCCGAGGAACAGGCCGACCGAGCTTTCGGTCGACATGCTGAAGGTAAAGGGCAGCGCCACGATCAGCGCGGCGACGGTGCCCATGCCCGGCAAGGCGCCGGCAAACGTGCCCCAGACGCATCCGATGATCAGCGCGATCAGGACATTAAAGGACGCAAACTGCGTGATGGCGGCGGCGATGTTTTCCATGACGCCGGCCTAAGAGGCCTTTTGGAAAATGCTGGGTGCTTTGACCGGTTTTTCGCGTTCTCCGGTAAAGCGCGGTCGCTGCGATGGTGCTGGAGGCACCATGAGGCGAGTGCAACACTGTCCGGGGGACGCGAAAAACCGGCCTTCGGTGGGCCAAATCAGTCCATCCGCCGCGTTGCGGCACTTGCCCGATGCTTCCAGCATCGCGCTGCGCACCGCGCCTAACGGGCTGACCTGATTTGGCTCCATCAAAGCATCCAGCATTTTCCAAAAGGCCTCTAAAACGTATGAAACCAGGGCGAGCGCGGCAGAAGCAGCTCGAACAGGAAAGTAAAGGCGGCCCAGATCGCAACCGGCCCGACGATGCTGAGGATCGCCAGGGGCACGATGTTGCGATAGCCGAACGCCCAGCAGAACAGAAAAAAGCCGGGGATGGTGGCAAAGACAAAGCCAATGGTCACCATCCCCAAGGCTGTAACGACGGCCACGGCGATGACGGCAAACAGCTGACCCAACTTAAGGGCCTGCTGGCCGTCACCATCGTGTTCGTCGCCTTTTCCGCGGAGGGCGGAAACTGTCACGATCAGGGCCAAGGCGGCCCAGACCACGAGATATCCTCGAGGGGCAAAGGCGGGACCCACATCGCCCCCGAACGTCGGAACGTCGAACTGATCGGTGAAGGTCATCCCAAACAGCAAGATCGGGATGATCAGCAGAACGACCGATACGATCAGTTCGAGTGTGCGGTACATGGACGTTCCTCCAATTTTGGCTTTTTGTTCGTCCAAACGATTGTGGGCCTCGTCGTCGCGGCTTACTTGATCAAGCCCGCCTTTTGCAGCAACTCCCCATTCAGATCATAAGCGCTCTTGAAGAACGGGCCGAATTCCTCGGTCGGCATATAGCGAACGATGCGGTTGGCGCCGGCCATATTCTCCTTGAACCTGTCAGTCTCAACAGCCTGAGAGCAGGCGCCAGATAACTTGGCGACGATGTCATCCGGCGTGCCGGCCGGGGCGAAGAAACCGAACCAGACTGAGACGTTCGTGTCGTAGCCCAGTTCGCCCAGCGTCGGCACGTCGGGGTGCTGGTCGGACCGCGCGCTGTCCATGATGGCAAGGGCTCGCCAGCCGAACTTACTGTTGAAGTCCGAGAACCAGGCGGTGGCATGGGCCCGGCCGCCATCGATCTCCGTCGCGATGTCCCCGCCGCCCTTGGTCGGGATGTACTGGGTGGTCACGCCTAGGCTGTTGTCCAGAGTCAGCTGGGCGACATGGGCCATGGAACCGGGACCGGCCCCGGCAAACTTGATGCCGTCACCGTTGGCGGTGGCAATGAAGTCGTCGACCGACTGGATCGGCGAGTCGTCCTTGACCACCAGATAGAACGGACCCTGGGAAACCATGCAGATCGGCACCCAGCTGTCGGCGTTGTAGGAGGTCTTCTTCAGGTGCGGCTGGGTCGTCGTCGTGCCGACCGGTAGGAAGCCGAGATTGTAGCCGTCCGCATCGGCTTGCGAGAGCTGGGTAGCGCCTACCGTACCGCCGGCGCCCTCGACATTGCTGACGACGATGTTCTGGCCGAGAATTTCTTCCATTTCGGCCGCAAAGAAGCGGGCCGGAACGTCGGTGCCACCGCCGGCACCGAAAGGAACGAGCAGGCCGATCGCCCGCTCAGGGTATTCCGCGATGGCCGGGCTGGCCGAAGCCATCAACCCGACGGCGGCTAAAGCAGTGAGCGTCTTCTTAAGCATTGTTGTTTTCCTCCCGAAAGCATTGGCATCGGAAACGCTAGCCAGGGGGTTCGTCATTTTCTATTGTTAGTTTGTCAGACGCTAACATTTAGGTCACAAGGGATGACCAAACAGACCAAGCGCCGGACCATGAAAGACGTCGCGCTGGCGGCCAATGTCAGCGAAATGACGGTGTCACGGGCATTACGTGGCAAGGGCATCGTGTCCGAGGAAACGCGGGACCACGTGCTGCGCGTGGTCGACCAGCTTGGCTATGTGCAGAACCATCTTGCAGGGTCGCTGGCCACCTCGCGCTCGAACCAAGTGGCGGTGATCATCCCCTCGCTGATCAACAACGTGTTCCCCGAAGTGCTGGCCGGCATCACCGAGGAGCTGGAAAAGGCCGGCTACAACGCCGTGATCGGCATTTCCGAATACAGCCTGGAGAAGGAAGAGAGCCTGATCCTGTCCATGATCTCCTGGCGGCCGGCGGGGCTGATCGTCACCAATCTGGTGCATTCGGAACGGTCGCGAAACATCCTGGCCAATGCCTCGGTGCCGGTCGTCGAGATGATGGATATCTCGGACGAACCCATCGACATCTGCGTCGGGCTGGACCATCGGCAGGTGGGGATCTGTCTGATCGACCATCTGCTGGCCAAGGGGTACCGCCGGTTCGGCTATCTTGGCTGGAGCAGCAATGACTTCGCGGCCTCGAAGCGGTTTGTCGCCATCCGCGACCGGTTGGCAGAATTGGGCCACGGGATCGTCGCGCCGGATGTGTTCGACCGGCCACCGGACATGCTGATGGGCAAGGAGGCGCTGCGCGGGCTGCTGGAGCAGGCGCCCGATGTGGATGCGGTCATCTTTTCCAACGATACGGCGGCCTGCGGCGGCATTATCCATTGCCTGGAAAACGGGATCGTAATGCCGGATCAGCTGGCGCTGGCCGGGTTCAGCGGATTGCAGAGCGGCCAGATCATGCCGCGCCAGCTCACAACCGTTCTGACCAAACGCTATGAAATCGGGCGGCTTTCGGCGCGAAGCGTGATCAATAGCCTGGTCGGCCAGAAGGTGAAGAAGGTCGTGGATCTGGGCTTCGAGTTGGTGGAAGGCGAGACAGCGTGACATACGACCAAAGCAAGATCGTCTGGCTCAAAGGCGGGCAAAGCCTGGTCGGCACCGCGCGGCCGGAGATTAAGGAAGATGGCGAAAGCCCGCCGCGCAAGGTGAAGCTCAAGGATTTCGGTATCGCCAAGCACACGGTGACGGCCGGGGAGTTCGCGACGTTTGTCAAGGAAACCGGCTACCGGACCGACGCCGAGAAGTTCGGCTGGTCCTATGTCTTTGAGCGGTTCCTCGATAGGCCGGACGGCGACCGCGTGGCAAATGCCCCCTGGTGGATAGCGGTCGACGGGGCTTGTTGGTCCGCGCCGACTGGACCCGGCTCCAAACCCGAGGACAACCATCCGGCAACCCATATCTCAGGGGCCGATGCCTTGGCCTTTGCCGACTGGTGCGGCGGCCGACTTCCGACCGAGGCGGAATGGGAGCATGCGGCCCGGGGTGGCAGCGACACAGCCCGCTATCCTTGGGGCGATGCAGAGCCGGACGACGATAAAGCCATCTACTGCAACATCTGGCAGGGCGGCTTTCCGGAGACCAACACGGCCAAGGACGGCTATGTCGCCACGGCGCCAGTCGATAGTTTCGAGCCCAATGCGTTCGGGCTGTTCAACCTGGCCGGCAATGTCTGGGAATGGTGCAGCGACCGCTATCGCGTGCGATCGCTGCGGCGGGCCGCGACCAAGGCGAACAAGGCATCCCGTTCCGAAAAAACCCTGGTACTGAAGGGCGGCTCGTTCCTGTGCCACAAGAGCTATTGCTGGCGGTACAGGATCGCCGCGCGTGCCGGACGGTCCGACGATTCCTCAGCCTGCCATACCGGGTTTCGCGTGGCCTTCGATCCGCAATAGACGGCCTTACGGATCGCGGCGAATGACGCCCCAGCCGATGGGTTTCATCCGGTTGCCGGGATGTTCCTCCGAAGGACCCCACAGGGCCTGGTAGGTGTCCACCGACATGCCGCGCCGTTGCAAGCTGATGAACGCGACAACCAGCGCAGCCCACCAGGCAACGATGGCAATCCACATCCAGTTCGGTGCGTTGGCAATCCACAGCCCCGTTGATATGGCACAGACCGAAAGGATCAGTGCCAGATAGCCGAGCGATTTGTGGCTGTACTCGAACAGCTTGCGGCGGGGTGTCATGTCGTAATGGTCGCCCCGCATCGAGCTGTCGGTCGGGCCACCCTTTGTGCCGCGCAGCCAGCCGGCGAGAAATTGGTACAGACACAGCGCAATCACCCACCAGCCAAACACGGCATGCAAGCCGCCCCCACCCGGTGACCACAGGATCAGGCCGAGGGCGATCAACACGACGATACCGCCCAAGTACTGCAAGGACAGGTGGGCGTGCCACCAGGCAAGATTGTCGATCACACGCGGCCAGTCTTGGCCCGGCATAATCTTGAAGAACCGGGCGGCGATGATGCCAACGGGGAACAGAAAGGCCCAGGCCAGAACCATCAGCCGCCCATGCCAGTAGGCCGCTTGGGCGATCTCGTGTGGCCGGGCCGGATCGATGGGCGCCAGCAACCAGTCGATCATCAGCCCTTGACCGCGCCCGCGGTCATGCCCGCGATGATTTGACGGGCCGCGAAGAAGGTGAACAACAGGGGCGGAATAACGATCAAGGTGCCCATGGCCATGATGCGGCCCCACTCAACACCCGTATCGGTGATGAAGCCGGCCGCCCCGACGGGCAGCGTGCGCGTGGTCCGCCCGGTCAGCAGCAGGGCGAGGATGAATTCGTTCCAGGCGATGCGGAAGGTGAAGATGCCCGCGACCGCGTAGCCCGACTTCATCAGGGGCAACAGCACCCGGAAGAACACTTGCAGGGGCGATGCGCCGTCGACGATGGCCGCCTCCTCCAGCTCGACCGGGATCTGCTTGTAAAAACCGAACAGCAGCCAGATGGCAAACGGCAGGTTCAAGGCCGTGTAGAAGAAGATCAGGACGGCCAGGTCGTTGTTCAGGTTGAAACCGACGACCATGGCGAAGGCGGGCACCGCCAGCACCGCCGGCGGCACCATGCGGATCAGCAAGGTCGAATTGGCGACGAAGCGCCGGCCGCGAAACTCACTGCGCGCCAGGGCATACGCACACAGCCCACCGAACAGAAGCGTCAGGAAGGTCGAGACCGTACCGACGATGATCGAGTTCCACAGGTACCGGTCGAACTTTCCGCGCGTCAGGATGTATTCGTAGTTCTCGATGGTCGGCAGGAAGAAGAACCAGAGCGGCTCCTTGGACTGGACCAGCACATCGTTTTTGAACGACGTGGCGATCATCACCCAGATCGGCGCCAGGGCCATAGTCGCCAGGACGATCAGCGCGATGTAATGCGCGGCGATTTGATACGGTTCGCGGATTTCTTCGCTCTGCATCTCAGATCCCGCCTCAGATGTCCGACTTGTCTTTCATCGGGTTCGTGCCGGACAGGATGGCCAGGCTGAGCCCAAAGACCAGAACGATCAGCAGCACGGAAATAGCGGACGCATAGCCCAATTGCTGCGTATCGAACGCTCGGTTGTAGATGTGCAAGGAAAGGAGTTCGGTTGCTCGGCCGGGTCCGCCTCCTGTCAGTATGTACATCACCTCCAGCGCGCGGAAGACATCGATCAACCGCATCAGCAGGGCGATGACGAGGATGGATTTGATCATCGGCAGCTTGACCAGAAAGATCTGCTGCCACCAGTTGGCGCCATCGATTTCGGAGGCTTGCAACACCTCGTGTGGCAGGGCTTGGAGCCCGGCGATGACGATGATGAAAATAAAGGGCGTCCACTGCCAAATGTCAGTGAAGACGATGGCGAAAAACGCCAGATCGGCATCGCCTAACCAGACCTGCGGCTCGATGCCGATATAGCCGAGATAATAGTTGATCCAGCCGATGCGGGCATCGAACAGGTAGCGCCAGATAAGGCCGACGACCACCGGGGAGACCATCAGCGGCAGGATGAAAATCGTCCGAAAAACCGACGCGCCGCGGATGGGCTTTTCCAATAACAGCGCCAGCGAAACGCCTAAGACCATTTCGATGGTGATGGTCCACAGACCAAAGCGGATCGTCACCCAGATCGACTCATGCACCGCCGGATCGACGATCATTCGCTTGAAGTGGGCCAGCCCGACATAAGGCGCATCGCCGATGTCAGTGCCGATCTTCCAATCGTAAAAGCTCAGATAAAAGGCGCTGATAACCGGATAGACCAGACCCGCGGCCATAACCAGGACGGCCGGCAGGATGAAGAAGTACGGCGCGAAGTCGATCCATTCGAAATCAGACTGGACTGATTTCGGCGCTGATTGCTTTTCGACGGCGGTTGTCATCGAGGATCGACCTTTGGTGAGGGCTGTCCGGGGCGGCGCAAACCGCCCCGGACCGGCTTCCGATCAGATTGCGATCAGTTGCCGCGATAGTCGGCCCATTTGTAGTAGCCCTCGCGCTCCATAATGGCGCGGGCCTTCTCGTTGGCCTCGTCCATGATGGGCTGGATGGGATCATCGGTCGTGATCACCTGGGTCAAAGCCTGGCCCAGGACGTCGATGTTCAGCTCGTTCCATTCAGGGATCAGCGGACGCCAATCGGGATCGGCGCAAGGCAGCTGCTCGGCAACGACGGGGTATTCGTCGAAGTTGCCGGAATTGGCCTCGATCGTCGACATGCGGATCGGATCGCCGCCCAGCTCAACCATGCGCTGATCGCCAGCCTTGGACGTGATGTACTGGATGAACAGGAAAGCCGCTTCGGGGTTCGGCGCATTGGCCGGGATGCCGACGGCAAAACCGCCCGTTTCGGACCCGCAGCGGGATCCGACCGGGTGCAGCGCATAACCGACCTTGCCATCGATGGTGGACAGGTCGGGGTTACGGGACATAGCCGCGATCTTCAGCGTATCGAGGTACATCGCCGCATCGCCTTGCAGGAAGGCGGCCGAGGCTTCACCGAAGCCGAAAGTCGCTATGCCAGTCGGGCCGGTCTGGGTGATTTCGCGCATCACCTGGGCGGCCTCGACGGCCTCCGGCGAGTTGATCACCGGGTTCCAGGCATCGTCGAAGATCTTGCCGCCGAGCGGGGCGAGGTGCAGCAGCCAGCCAGCTGTAACCTGGTGACCGGTTTTACCGCGCGAGGTCATGGCGGGAATGCCGGCTTCGCCGAGTTGGGCCATGACGGCGCGCATCTCGTCATAGGTGGTGGGAACTTCGATGCCCTGCTCCTCGAAGATATCCTTGCGATAGGCCAGGATCGAGGTTTCAGCACCGAACGGCACGCCATACAGGGCACCGGACTTGCCAGGCATATAGCCCTTCTTGCCGCCGACAACGCCGCCATTCTGCAGATAGGCATCGGCGATATCGTCGATGTCATATTCCGGGTCGACCAGCGAGCCGTTGGTGAAGAATTGCGACAGCGGGGTCAGCAGGCCCTTGGAGACATACTCGCCTTTCCACATGACGACCCAGGAGACGACGTCATATTCGCCCTCGGGCTTGGACATTTCGAGCAGCTGACGGTCGCGGAGTTTAAGGTACTGCAGGGCGTCGATTTCGACCTCGATGCCAGTTTCCTCGGTAAATTCCTCGACCAGGGTTTCCGCCGCCTGGAAGTGGGCCAAGGCCGGCCAGCTGACGACGATGGTTTCGCCGGCATACTGCTCATACGGGTTGGCCAGCGCCGCCGTGCTGGCCATCAGCAGGGCTGCCGCACCGGCAGCGGTCGCCGCCAGGAAGCGTTTTCCACTTAGTCGGGTCATTTCCATCCTCCACGTTTTCGTTGGTTAGCTCTCACGGTTTGAACGCACTCAAATCGCCTTGCCCGACGCGCTGTCGAACAAGTAGATCCGTTGGGTATCAAAGGCGTATTCGCCCGTCGTCATCGGGGCGGAATCGGGGCCGACCTCGACGGCGGCCGTGACCGGTTTTCCGGCGATTCGGGCGGCCAGGAACTGGCTGGAGCCGATATATTCGGCCACCTCGACCTCAAGCTGTACCGGCGCCAGGCTGGAGTTGGCGTGCCCCATCTGGGTGCTGGCGGCGAAATGTTCGGGGCGCAGGCCGACGGTGACGGATTTGCTGTTATTGGCCAGCGCCTTTTGGCCAAGTTCGGCCGGCAGGGGCAGCTCGAACCCATCGCCGCGTACCATCGGGATGTCGCCGCCAATCACTTCCCCGTCGAGGAAATTCATCGAGGGCGATCCGATGAAGCCGGCCACAAACAGATTGTCGGGACGGGTGTAAACCTCGCGCGGCGAGCCCATCTGCTGAATGATGCCGCCATCCATGATGATGATACGGTCGGCCATGGTCATGGCCTCGATCTGGTCATGGGTGACGTAGATCATCGTGCGATCGAGCTTGTTGTGCAGGATCGCCAGCTCGGTCCGCATGGTCGAGCGCAGCTTGGCATCCAGGTTGGACAGCGGCTCGTCGAACAGGAAGCAATAGGCATCGCGCACGATGGATCGGCCCATCGCCACGCGCTGTCGTTGACCGCCGGAAAGATCCTTGGGCTTCCGCTCCAGATAGGGGGTCAGCTCCAGCATCTCGGCGGCGCGTTTGACCCGCTCATCGATTTCGGCCCTGGGCGTGCCGGCCAGGCGCAGGGCAAAGGACATATTGCCCGCCACATCCATGTGCGGATAAAGCGCATAGGATTGGAACACCATGGCGATGTCCCGTTCCTTGGGACGGGCGCGGGTGACATCCTTGCCGGCGATATGGATCGTGCCGCCGGAGACGCGCTCGAGACCCGCAATCATTCTCAGCGTGGTGGATTTGCCGCAGCCCGAGGGCCCGACAATCACGACGAACTCGCCCTCATTGATGGCGACGTTCAATTCCGGGATGACGGTCACCGCGCCATAGCGCTTGACCACATCCGTCAGGACGACCCCGGACACAGCCTACCCTCCGCTTTCATTGGTTCTTATTGGCGTTCTTTTTGACGCTCTTGTTGGGAGAACAGGTCGCACGGCGCGAGAAAGGCTGAAATCGTCAAAACCCTGCGCGCAAATATTTTCACCGCGCAACAAACCATTGCTTGAAGCTGCTGGATGGCGACCGGCTAAACAAGTCCGGGCGCAGCTGTTCTGCGACCACGACAAGGCGTTCCCCCGCTTTTTCTTGTCGTTCTTTTGCAGACAGGGTTTTCCACCTAGCCGTGCCGTTCAAGCGCGGATGGGCAGATTCTACGTTACCGCTAACGTTCGGTACGTGCTAAAATACGGCTATGACGTTGACACCAAAGGATATTTTTCCACCAAACGCGACAGGCAAATCCGCGAAGATCGAGGATGTGGCGCGCGAGGCAGGTGTCAGCATCATGACCGTGTCGCGGGCCATGCGCGGGGTCGAGGGCGTTTCGCGGGCGCGGCGGCGGGCGATCCTGCGCATCGCCAAACGGTTGGGCTATCAGCCAAACAGCCTGGCCGGTTCGCTGGCGGCAGCGAATTCCACCCTGATCGGGGTGTCCGTCCCGACCTTGTTCGAGGCGGTCTTTGCCGAGATCTTTTTCGGCATGCGCTCAACGTTCATGAAGGCCGGGTTTCAGACCGTCATCGACACCTCGGAGTATCAGGAAGACACCGAGGAAAATTGGATCGACCGCATGGTGTCCTGGCGGCCGGCTGGGATCATCTTGACGGGCGTCCATCACAGCGAAGGCACCCGCGAGCGGTTGCGTGGCAGCGGCCTGCCGATCTTGGAGATCTGGGATTACTCAGACGACCCCATCGATCTGTGCATCGGGGTGGATCACGTTCAGGCTGGCTATGACATGGGCCGATACCTGGTCGAACAAGGCTATCGCCGGCCGGCCTATGTCGGCGTCGTAACTGGGCGCGACCTACGGGCCGAGGCGCGCGTTCGGGGACTAGCGCGGGCTTTTGAAGAAATCGGGGTCCGTGTCTGGCCGCAGATCTGCGAGGCGAATACGGCATCATTCGAATATGGCCATCTGGGGACTCGGCAAGCACTCGACCAGGCCGACGAGCGGCCCGACGTGATCTACTATCTGAACGACCACATGGCGTTCGGCGGGCTAACCGAATGCGAACGCCAGGGGCTGCGCGTGCCCCAGGATATCGGCATCGTCGGCTTCAACGGGCTGAACATCATCACCGTGTTGCCCAAGCGCCTGACCACCTCGATCACCCCGCGCCACCAGATGGGCGCCAAGGGGGCACAGATGATCGTGGCGAAGATTTTCGGGGCAAAGACGGACCGGGCCGTCAGCCTGCCGGTGGAATTGTCCCCGGGGCAGACGACGCGAAAACAGGTCTAGTTCTTCGCGGTATCGACCGAACCGATGAGTCTGTAGGTCATCGGTGATCCATTCTCACAGAATTCAAGTTGGGCGTCGTTTAGAAGGCGCGGCTTCGACCAGAGTTGTTCCAGCTCCTTGGCCATTCGGTCGTTGCGAGCCCCTTCGCAGGGGTAGAACCCACATTTGCCCAACGTCACGCCTCGAACCGCGCTGTCCCGAAATTCAAAGAGAACCATCGCTCCCCACCAACTGTCTCCGGTAAGCGGCAGAAGCATTCGTCCATTCGCGCTGAGTGACTTTCGCCATTTGGCGGCAGGATGTGTAACACCAGCAAAGGCGACAATGAGATCAAAAGGCCCTTCATCATCGGCAAGTTCCGTGGCGCCATTCTGACACCGCACGGCGACGTTTGGTCGATCGCTCAGGGCGGAAGCCGCAATCTCCGCAAGCGCTGGATTAACTTCGGTCCCCACAACGGAGCCCGTTGGCCCAACCAGTTCGGCCAAGACGGCTGTGAAGTAACCCGAGCCGGACCCGATCTGGAGAACACGCGAGCCTTCAGCGATCGATGCTTTGCCGAAGAACCGCGCCCAAAGTGATGGTTCACCGACATTGATACCGCGCTCTTCATCAAGCGCGATAAGGACGTTGTGATAGAGATGCTCTGGATTGCTGTCCGGTGTTCGCCGCGATGCTAAACCGAAGAGCGGCGAGCGAAGCAGCCAGGGACCGGGCCCGACATGTTTCTCGCGCGGAACGGCGGCAAAAGCCTCAAGCACCCGGTCGGTTTCGCGAGTGTTGGGCAAGGCGGCGGCAGCACGGATTTCTTCTGCGTAGAACCGCTTTAGCGCACTTTCCATAGCGACATCGGTTGCTGGCAGTCAGGGTGCCGGTGGCGTCTGTTGCTAGCCAGGCTGAGGTTGGGTTTGCTCGCACTGACCATCTGGGGCGTGCTGATGCTGCGGCAGCCCGTCGGCGATCTCGTAATAGTCGCCCTTGTCAGCGACGAAAATGTGCGCCAGCAACGATGTCTCGGTCGGCCCGTCGAATGCCCCCATGCTGATGCCGATCCAATCGGTGCCCGGCACGTCAAAAAACATCGAAGACCCGCAGATCGAACAGAATCCGCGTCGGGCGCGATAAGATGATTGGTACCACTTGATGTTGGCCTCACCCGCAACTTCAACCCGTTCTCGCGGCACGTCGGTTCCTGCTTCGTAGTTGCCTGTAAACTTGCGACAGTTTGAACAATGACAGGCGTGGGGCGGCGGCAGTTCCCCGTTTACTTTGACTGTAACCGCGCTGCAGAGGCAGGAGCCTTGGGCCATAGGGCGAGCACCATTTTATGGTTAACGTCCATTAACGATATGGTGCCGGCCCACCGGATTTCGACTCCAAAAAATTGGCGACAGCACACGCTGTTTGACCTGCGTCATAGCCCGTCGGTTTGATCGCACGCCAAGTGACGCCTACGGGGCATTTCTCCCAAACCAAAGGGCAGCTTATGGCGACGGATTACCCAACACCGACTCGGCGGCAGGTGCTCAAAACGGCTGTCGTTTTGACATGCTGTGCCTGTGGATCGGCAGGTGCCGCCAACGCCTCGCAATCGAACCGGGTGGATCAGATAACCGATCCGACCTCAAGCGCGGCCAAGAACATGTTTCGGTTTGAGCCAGACTTCATTCGGCTTTCGGCGGGCGATGAACTGGTGTTTCTCAACAGCCGAGGGGAACACACGGTTCACTCGGTGCCGGAACTTTGGCCGAACGGCGCCGACCCGGTCGGCATCTCTAACCAGGACGAAGCGGTCGTGCGCTTTGACCAAGACGGGATCTACGGTTTCCGCTGCAAGCGCCACGGCCAGTACGGCATGGTCATGCTGGTGGTGGTCGGGAACCCCGGCGGCGTTGATGACATCCGTCAAACGATTGAGGCGATGCGGGCCAAGAAGCGAGAGAAGTCCGGGTTTGCCGCACTCCTGGATCGGTACGAGACGTCCTGAGGGGCGCTGCTCTCTAGCGCTCGATGTCCACCCGGCCACCCTCGGCAATGGCTTCCATTTCATCGGCGTTGGTGATGACGCGGTCGCCATGCTGGCTCATGGTCATGGCGGCAAGAACTTGGCCGTAGCGCAGACCCCGTTCGAACCGGCCATTCAGGATTCCGTGCAGGACACCGGCGACCAGCGCGTCCCCTGCCCCGGCCCGGTCGAGCAGGACCGTATCGACCACAGGTTCGGCGGTCGTTTTGCCATCCTGCCAGCCGGTGACCCCGGCCTGCCCGTTGGAGACGATGACTTGCCGTGCACCGGATAGGGTCGCCAGCCGGCCGGCGACATCGGCCGGCTCGCCATGCAGATCGAAGACTGAAGCCGCGTCCTGCAACTTGCAGAACAGCACATCGACCTGTTTGAGCAGCGGTTCCAGCGCCCGGCGGGCCTTGGCCGGCGCCCAGAGAAGCTGACGAAAGTTCACGTCGAAGCTGGTGGTGACGCCCCGCGACCGCGCCTTCATGAGCGCCTGAGAAACGATGTCCAAACAGGAGGGCGACAGGCCGGCCGTAATACCGGTCAGGTGGATGATCGAGGTATCCAACAGCCGGTCCCAATCCACCTCGTCGGGCTGCAGCAGGGCAAGGCCGGTATTGTCCCGGTCGTAATGCACCTTGGTCGGGCGCGGCGCGTGGGCGTGTTCGATAAAATAGATACCGGTGCGCACACCGTGCTTGCGAAGCACACCCTCGGCATTCACCCCGGCGGCGCGGATGGTGTGCATCACCCGTTCGCCGACCGCCGAGTCCGCCACACAGCTGACCCAGGCGGTCGCGTGGCCCAGCCGTGCCAGGGTACAGACGACATTCGCCTCCGCCCCCGCGACATGGACATCGAAATTGGTTGCGGTTTGCAGGCGCTTGCCGGCCGGCACGCCCAGCCGCAGGCCACCCTCGCCGAAGGTCGAGACCTCGAAACGCGGCATCAGGCCGCCGTTTCGGCGGGCAGTCCGGCTGCCGCGAGGTTTTGGCGGATGAAGGCGAGCGAGTCTTTCACGATGCCCTGGCTTTCGGGATTGTCGTCATTCCACATTTCGATCAGCAACGTGCCTTGATAGCCGATTTCGCCCAGGGTTCGAAACGCGTCCTCGAACGGTACGATGCCTTCGCCAAAGGGCACGCGGCGGTAAACGCCGGGTTTGGTGTCTTTCAGATGGATGCCGATCAGGTGCCCGCTAGCGAGTTTCAGTTGCTCGCGGACGTCCAACCCGTTGGCCGCCAGGTTGCCGATATCAGGGTAGAGGTGCAGCCAGGGCGAATTCACCGCCTCAACGTGGGTCAGGGCCGTCTCCAAGGAGAGAACGTCCTCGCCATCCATGTTTTCCAGACCAAGCATGACGTTGGCATCGGCGGCGTGTTCCGCCCCCTGATGGAGCGCGTCGGTGTAACGTTGCCAGCCGTCAGGGCCTGCGGGTTCGTAGAAGGAATAATAGCCGGGGATCTGAAGGCGGCGGATGCCGGTGGTGGCCGCGAACTCGATTCCCTGGCGCAACAAGTCGCCCGCCTTCCGGCGCATATCCGCATCGGGGGACGCCAGGGGAAAGCGGCGGAGTACGCTGAAGATCAGGGTTTGAACCGGTAATCCTTCGGCCATGAAGGCGGCAGTGAAGGATTGCTTCTCCCGAGCTGGCCAATCCATCCGGGCCAGTTTCTCGTCGGTCTCATCGATGGCGATCTCGAGGAAATCGAACCCGGCGGATCGCGCTTCCGCAAACCGGGCCGGCCAGTCAGGCAGAACGGGAAGCGCTTTTTCGTAGACGCCGATGCGCATCAGGCGGCCGCCGCATTGTCGATGGCTTGGCGATAGCGGCTGGCAGCGGCGCCCGGATCGTCCGCCCCCCAGATCCCGCGCCCGGCGATGAAGATTGCCACGGGCAACCCATCGAAGGTCGGAATGGTATCCGGCGTAATGCCGCCGGTGACCGTGACGCTGAAGCCCATATCGGCCAGGCGCCAGACATCATCCAGCGATTGCTGCGACCAGCCCTGGCCGACCGTGCCGACCTCGGACGTGTTGTGGGTAATGACATGCTCGATGCCGAGATCACGCCAAAAGCGGGCGTCACTTGTCTCGAAGGTGTCGGCCAGTTCGATCTGGATCTGCTTATCGCGCATTTTCGCCACTTCGGCGGCGGCCGACACGGTCTCGCGCGGTGCTTCGGCGACGACGCTGACCAGATCTGCACCGGCATCGAAGGCCATCGCGGCGATCTTTTCCCCCGCCCGCACGATGCGAACATCGGCCAGCAATTCCTTGTCGGGGAAGGCCTCGCGCAAAGCCCGGACGGCGGGCATCCCCTCAGCCAGGCAGAGGAGAGTCCCAACCTCGACAATGTCGATGGAGGGGGCGGCGGCGCGGCATACGTCCAGCGCCGCCGCCAGGTCCGTCAGGTCCAGCGCGATTTGCAGGCGAGCGGCCATCAGGCGGCTTTGACCGCCTCGACAGGCTCGACCATCGTGTAGATGCGCTGCGGGTTCTCGTACTGGAACTTGTGCACCACTTCTTCGGAGAAACCTTCCTCAAGCAGGCGTGGGATGAAGCGCTTCTTGATCCAGGCGAGACCGGGTCCGAAGCCATAGGCCGTGTGGTGGCTGCGGCGGCCCATATCGTTGGAGAGCATCAGCCGCTCTTCATACCCATCGGCTACGAGCTGGCGCAGCAGATCCACCCGCATGGAGTCGGGATAGTATTTGGCTTTGCCGGGGCCGTCATAGATCAGATAGACGCCCTTCTCGAGCATCTTGCGATGGTACCAAAGGTCCGGCACGCGATCGACATGGGCAACGATCATGCGGTCGAGCGGCAGGCAGCCTTCATCCTCGACGATCTCGATCTGCTCGATGCCCATGGTGCCGCCGGTCGTGTGCGTGTGCATGCAGACACCGGTCCTGGCTGCCGCCCGAGCCGCCGCGCGCAGCTGTTTTTCCTCATTCGCAGTGACGTGCATGTAGGCGGTGCCTGCCTTGCACCAACCGGCCTTGATGTCGGTGCCGTCCATACCGACGGTGACATCGTCGATCATCTTCTGGGCGAGCTGGTCGATGGTCATGTTGTCGACCTCCGGCTCCATCCCATGCTCTTCGCAGATATAGCCGGTACAGGCGATGACGTGGACGCCCGAACGCTCGGAGACATTGACCATGCCGGTCGCGTTGCGGCCCCAGGATTGCGGCGTGGTTTCGACAATACAGCCGCCGCCGGCCTCCTTGAACTCGTTCAGGGCATCGACCCCCTTGTCGAGCGAGTCGAGGTGGTGATCGAGATTGTTCTTGGTCCCCTCCCCCTGCGGGTTCGTCAGAATATGTTCGTGGGGCATGGTGAAGCCGAGTTCTTCGGCCTCCACATCACCCAGTACCGTGCGGACCTTTCCCATCGCGACCTCCTGGTTTGAAAATTGGCCGGAGTGTTTGCGCGAGAATCAACGACAATCAACGCGCCACCTCATAGCTGCAAATATTTTCAACGTTGAGAAATTAATTGCAGAGTTGGACATCCCCTGCCATTGATTTGGCCATGGATCGCCAACTCAAAGAATCGCAAATGCGGCGGGTGGCTGAGCTGTATTACGAACAGAATCTCAGCCAGCAGCAGATCGCCCGCATCGTCGGTGCCTCCCACTCCACCGTCTCGCGGCTTTTGAACGAGGCGCGGGAAAGCGGGATCGTCGAGATCCGCATCGCCCGGCGGGTGGAAACCTCACCGGCCATCGCCCGGCAGTTGCGTCGGTGTTTCGAGTTGCGCGACGTGGTGGTCGTGCCCGATGCCGAGACGGCGGAAGGAAACCTCGAAGCGGTGGGCCTGGCGGCGTCCGAACTGCTGCTGTCCGTCGTCGCCAATGGCATGATCGTCGGTATCACCTGGGGCTACACGCTGCATCACATGGTGCGGCAGCTGAAGCCGGTGAATTTGCGCGATGTCGAGGTAATCCAACTGTCCGGCTCGTTGGGGCAAGGCGATTCCACCGTCGACGGCCCCCGCCTAGCCTTTTCCCTTGCCGAGCATCTGGGCGGCACCTGCCGGTTGCTGCCGGCCCCGGCGGTGGTCGAAACGGCAGAGCTGAAAGACCTGCTGGTCAACCAAAAGCAGATCCGCGCGACCCTGACGCGGGCGCAGGAGGCCAACGTCATCGTACAAGGCATCGGCGCCCTGGCGGACAAGGAATCGAGCCTGGAACGGGCCGGCTACATCACCGAGGAAGAGCGGGTGGCGGCCATCGAGAATGGCGCGGTCGGGCACGTCTTTGCCCGGATGATCGATGAGCAGGGCAAGGAAGTCGGGGATTATTCGAGCCGTGTGATCGGGGTTCCCTTGAGCGCCCTGCGCAATGCCGACTGGTCGATCTGCGTTTCCGCCTCGGTCCAGAAAGCCCCGGCCATACTCGGCGCCCTGCGCGCCCGTTATTTCAACACGCTGGTGATCGACGAGCCTTCGGCCCACGAGGTTTTGCGGCTGGCCGGGTTCGCCGATACCGAACCGGCGATGGTTCGGACCGCCTAGTCCGATAAGGAGAGATTGTGAGCAACATTTGGCAGGATCAGGCGAGGCGGGTCGCGGCCGGCATTCGCCGCAATACGCTGGAACTGACGATCGAGAAAAACGGCTGCTATCTGAGCCAGGCCCTGACTTCGGCCGAAATTCTGGCGACGCTGTACGTCAAGACGCTGAACATCGGGCCCAGCGAGGCACCGCCCGACCCGCCCTTGTTCGAGGGGGTTCCGGGCAACGGCATCAAGCATGGCACCGGGGCGGCCTACAACGGACCACAGGGGCCGGGCTATGACCGGCTGCTGATCTCGCCCGCCCACTACGCCGTCGCGGTCTATGCCGCGCTGGTTGAGATGGGCCGGCTGTCCAAGGAAGCGCTGCGCAGCTTCAACACCGATGGCTCTACAGTCGAGATGATCGGGGCAGAACATTCCCCCGGCTTCGAGCTGACCACCGGATCCTTCGGCCAAGCCATTAGCCAGGCGGGCGGCATCGCCATGGCCCGGCGGATGCGCAAGGAAGACGGGCGGGTGTTCGTCTTCATGTCCGATGGCGAGCTGGAAGAGGGCCAGACCTGGGAAGGCGTCCAGTGTTTGGCCCATTACAAGCTCGATAACGTCGTCGTCGTGGTCGATGTGAACGGCCAACAGGTCGATGGGCTGACCAAGGATGTGATGAACATCGAGCCGATCACCGGCCGGCTGGAAGGGTTTGGCGCCCGGGCGATCACAGTGGATGGCCATGATGTCGAGGCCCTGGACGAGGCCATGAACAGCGAGCCCGACGGGCGGCCCCTGTTCGTGTTGGCCTACACCGACACGGCCAAGGGTGTCCCGCTGTTGGACGAGCGCAAGCCGCTGCTGCATTTCGTGCGCTTCGCCGACGAGGCCGAAAAAGGCCGGTTCCAAGATTTTCTCTCAACGATGTAGGCCGGCCATGGAATTGCTGAACAAGGTCCACAACCAAAATCTGGTCAATTGGGCCGCCGACAAGCCGGAAGTGCTGGTGCTGTCCGGCGATCTGACCGGATCCACCGAAATCGCCGGTTTTCGCGATGCCTATCCCGACCGGTTCCTGTCCATGGGCATGGCCGAGCAGAACATGCTGTCTTGGGCCGGCGGGCTGGCGCGCGAGGGCTATGTGCCGCTGCTGCACACCTTTGCCGTCTTTCTCTATCGCCGGCCGCTGGACCAGCTGTCCATGTCGGTCTGCTATCCGAACCTAAAGGTGCGCCTATTCGGCTTTCTGCCGGGGGTGACGACACCGGGCGGGGTGACGCACCAGGCCATCGACGATCTGGCGGTGCTGCGCGGCATTCCCAACCTGACGATCTTTGAAGTCGGCGATGCGACCGATGTCGAGACGGTGCTGGATCCGGTGCATGCGGTGGATGGTCCCGTCTATATCCGCATGCTGCGCGGACAAATCCCCCGGCTGTTTCCCAAGGACGAACCGCTGCGCTTCAACCGGGCGCGGGTGTTGAGCAAGGGGACAGACGTGACGCTGATCTCCACTGGTGTCTGCACCGAGGAAACCATGCGGGCGACCGAGGTGCTGAAAAAACGCGGGGTTTCGATCACCCACCTGCATGTTTCGACCCTGAAGCCCTTCACCGATCCAACGGTGCTGGAGGCGGTTTCGACGCCCAAGCATGGGGTGATCACCTTTGAGAACCACACCACGATGGGTGGCCTGGGCACGGCGGTGGCCGAGATGATGGCCGAACATGGCGTCGGCAAGAAACTTGTGCGGCGCGGGCTGCAAGACACCTATGCTCACGGCGCCTCCCTGCCCTATCTCATGAAGAAATACGGGCTGGATGCGACGGCGTTGGTGGGTGCGGTGGAAGAGATGATCGACGAGAGCCTTTCGATCAGCGAGGAAGATCTGGCGGCTGTGCGCCTGGCCGAAGCGGCCTCGCTGTCTGCCGGACAGCTCGAAGCGCTCTAAGACATGGCGTTTTCCTTCGCCACGGCCAGCAAGATCCATTTCGGCGAGGGCGTCGCGCGCCAGGCGCCGGAGGCTGCGGTGGCGTTCGGCAAACGGGTGCTGGTTGTTACGGGTGCCAATCCGGATCGGCATGCTTGGTTTGCTGAGGCGCTGGCCGGGCTGGGGGCGGCGTCCGAGTTTCAGGCGATTTCCGATGAGCCGGATATTGCAGTTACCTTAGCTGGCGTCGAAAAAGCGGCGGACCTGAAGGCGGATGTCGTGGTCGGGCTGGGTGGCGGCTCGGCCCTCGACGCAGCCAAAGCAATCGCCGCGCTGGCGGCCAATCCGGGCGACCCCTTGCGTTTTCTCGAAGTGGTCGGCGAAGGAAAGCCGCTGGAAGCAAAGCCCTTGCCCTGCATCGCCATTCCTACGACGGCGGGCACCGGCTCGGAAGTCACCCGCAATGCCGTACTATCGGTGCCTGAGCACAAGCGCAAGGTCAGCCTGCGGGATGACCGCATGCTGCCGGATATCGCCTTTGTCGATCCCGAGCTGACTTATTCCCTAACAAAAGCGGTGACGGCGGCGACGGGATTGGATGCGCTGACCCAATGCGTTGAGCCTTACCTGTCGGCCAAGGCGACGCCGATGACCGACTGCCTATCGCGCGAGGGCATCATCCGCGCCGCCCGCGCCCTGCCGCGCGTGCTGACCGATCCTGGCGACAAGCAGGCCCGGCACGATCTGATGCTGGCCAGCTTGTTCGGCGGCTTGTCCCTGGCCAATGGCGGCTTGGGCGCCGTGCACGGGTTTGCCGGCGTCATCGGCGGTTGGACCGGCGCGGCCCACGGCGCGATCTGCGGCCGCCTGCTGCCCGGCGTGCTGAAGACCAACGCCGACGCGCTGGCAGACCTGGATCAGCCCAACCGGATGGCTGAAGTGGCCCACTTGCTGGGCGCCAACGATCTGCCGTCTGCCATCCAAGGCTTGGAAAGCCTGCTGGAAACCGGCGGCGTGCCTCGGCTGAAAGAGATGGGTCTGGCCGAAGCCGATCTGCCAACCGTTGCCGAGGCCTCGAAAGCCTCCTCCTCCATGAAGGGCAATCCCGTGGCGCTGTCACAAGACCAGGCCGTGGCCGCCCTCACCTACGCCTTTTGATTTTCCAAGGAGCCGATCATGCAACTGCCCGAGCTACGCCAAGCCGTTTATGAGGCGAACATGGCCTTACCCAAAACCGGGCTGGTCAAATGGACATCCGGCAACGCCTCGGGCCGTGACCCGGAAACCAACCTGGTGGCCATCAAGCCCTCGGGCGTTCTGTTCGACAAGCTGACGCCGGAGCTGCTGGTGCTGGTCGATTTGCAAGGCAACGTGGTCGAGGGCGACCTAAAGCCGTCCGTCGACACCGCCTCGCACCTCTACGTCTATCGCCACATGCCCAACGTGCACGGCATCGCCCACACCCACTCGCAATACGCCACCGCCTTTGCCGTGCAGGGCCAAGATCTGCCGGTAACGACCACAACCCACGCCTGCCTGTTCGGCGGCCCGATCCCCTGTTCCGGTCTGGCCACCATCGGCGAGGAAGACATCGGCCGGGAGATCGTGGCCACGGTCGGCGACATGGAGGCCGTCTTGATGCGCAATCACGGCGTCTTCGCTTTGGGCCGCACCGTGTCCGCGGCGCTAAAGAACGCCGTCTATGTCGAGGAAAGCGCCGAATCCACCTTCTTCGCTGCACAACTGGGCGGCATGCCAGCGAGCCTGGACGCCGCGACGATTGCCGAAGGGCGGCGGATGTATCTCGAAGATTACGGGCAAGTCGGGGCGACGGATAAGTAGAAGGATCGATCGAGACTGCTCACAATTGAACGCAGAAGCTATAGTCGCGGAAAAAATCGACCAAATCAGCTTACTGGTCGAACTAAGATTTGCCGCGCCTCAAGATCTTCCTCACCTGATCTTCAGACTCAAAGAGATGCTGCCGGTACCCCATTAGCGTTATACTCGATTGATACCCATGAACTTTCATGCTTGGAATTGGTGGATATGGTCCCGCAACTTTCTTTGCGTTTACCCATAGTGGCCGCCTATTGGCGACAGTAAGCCTCACGAGAGACGTGAGATTCGCCTGCACCTTTGCGACAACTTCATCCACTTCTTCTTTAACCAAGTTCATTATCCCCCAATCGATACGAGTTCTCGCATTAGCGCCTTCGCTTGTAAGCGCCCTACGAATTCTAATAATCAATGTGGGATCGATTTTTACTTTTGAGCCATCAAGCCCTGTAAAACTTATCACTTTAAGTCCTTTCCTCAAATGCAATATGAATATCAAAGTGAAACTATAGCAAATTTTCACACATGCTCAATGAAAAACTGAATGCAAAAGCAACGTCAACATTTGAGCGCGTTCAACAAAAAATAAAGTAATAGTACAGAAAAACGATTTGTTCAATTTCATAGATGATGAAATTATCAATATATAGATTGAAATAAAATGCAAATTTACTTTGCATGTATTGTTAGAAAACTTGCGGTGTGAGCAACTAAGAAAAAAGCGCGACGCCAGCCGGGGAGGAGACTACCGGCGCCGCGCTGGCCGTGGGTCCGTCAGGGCCTGGGGATCACGGCATAGGTTCGGATCTCGATGCTTTCCCGCGGCGGGGCCGAGCGGTCCTGGTCGGGCAGGTTGAAGGCTGAGTGCGGGGTGAACCTTGCGCGGCCGTCATCCAGGCTGTCCCAACCCTTGATCAGCAGCACCTCGTCCCGCGACATTTCAGGCGCGTAGTACCAGCGCTGGGTCGGGTTGTAGGCCAAGTGGTAGATCTCACCCGTCCGGTCGGGAAAGACCTGGTCGGTGGCGATCAGATCCTGCGGTGCGATCGAGCTGGCATCGGCCAGGGCCAGGGGTGAGCGCTGGACCGGGCCCGTGATCGGCCGCCAGACATTGATCTGAACCAGCCGAGCACCTTCGGCCTCAAGCCGCGCGACCTCGGCATCGCCCAGAAAATCGCGGGCGCGTTGCGGGCCGCTTTTGGCCGTGTAGTCGACATGGATGCGGCCGGCGACGCCGCGTTTGCCATCCTTGTTGGCTGCACCATTGCCGCCGTCCGACCGGCGGGTCGCATCGAAGATGACCACCCGTTCGGCACCTAGCTCGCGCTTAAGCAGCTCTTCGATTTCGGGGAAGTAATGCGCCTCCACCGCCTGGTCGTCATAGAGATCTTCGACCGACGTGGGCGCTGTGCGCAGGGCAAACCCTTCCTGGTCGAGCGTAAAGGCCGGGACCTGCCAGCGCAGATCGGCGATGGCGACCGGGTGCTGCTCGACGTTGAAGCGGAATTCACTCTCCCCGCCCGTGTAGGCCTGGCTAAGGAAGACCGGTTTTTCGGCCTGCGGGGTGATGAAGGTTAGCGGCGCGACGACATCCGCCGCCGCGAAACCGGCGGCGAAAGGAATTTCGGGGGTCACGAGCTGGGGGCTGATGGCGTTCATTTGAGGTCTCCTGCCGACGGGCGATGGCCCGCTGTTCGGTGATTGGATGACCCGGAGATGCGCGCTTTGCGGCCCGGCTTCAAATGAGTTCGCTTCAGGATGACTTGAATTTTCCTCAAGTCAAATACGTTCCTCCTCAGGCGACGGGCGCGCTCACCATGCCAGACTGTTCGGCCTGAAACGCTTCCGCTTCCGCCGCCAGCCATTGTTCCAACCGGCGCATCGCGGCGCTGGGAGTCTCACCCGACGGCCGACAAAGGTAGTAGGCGGTCTCGGTCGGCCCGGTCAGGCCGAAGGGTGCAACCAGGCGGCCGTCGGCCAGCGGTTGTTCGATATAGGGCGACCGCCCCATCGCGAGGCCGCCGCCCGACTGCGCCGCCTGGAGAACCTGTTCGATGGAGTCCAGGTAGAGTGCACCATCCATTTCCGGTGGTTCGAAACCGCGTGCCTTTGCCCACTCCTCCCACTCATGGGGAACGCTTCGGTTCACGATCAACCGCGTGTCGGCAAGCAAGATATCCGCTTGGGCAACACCCGCTTGCAGGAAGCCTGGCGCTGCCACCGGAGTAGCTAGATCATCGAACAAAAACAACGATTTGACTTTAGGCCAGGTGCCCTTGCCGTATCGGATGCCGGCATCGACCTGCTGCCGGCCGAGATCGATCACCCGGGTGGTCGGCACCAGCTGGATGTCCAGATTTGGGTGAGCCTCTTCGAGCCGGCCCAGGCGGGGTATCAGCCAGGTTACGGCCAGGGAGGGCGGCAAGGTCAGGCGTACGGTCGAGCGGTCCCGTGCGGGGCCGATGGCCTCTGTCGCGCGTTGAATTTCGAGCAAGGCCGGCTCAATGCGCGAGAGGTACCGCTGGCCCGTCGCCGTCAGGCGAAGCCGGCCTGAGGAGCGGTCGAAGAGCTCCACATGCAGTAAATCCTCCAGCTGCCGCAGCTGATGGCTGATCGCCGATTCCGTCACGCCCAGGCTGGCAGCCGCCTCCACCATGCGCTCATGGGTCGCGGCCGCGTGGAAAGCGAGCAACGCGCGGAACGGTGGAAGCTGGAGTTTGTCGTCCTGCATCGAGAGCCCTGAACTGAAAAACGTTCAAGACCCTACCATGGAGGCGAGCCGACTGCACTACCCAGCCCACGGCGCCGCGTTAGACGTGCTGATCAATAAAGATCGGGTTGCCGTCTGGATCGATCACCATGCAGCTGGCCGGGCCGGTGGTCGTTTCGTCGGCCTCTTCCGCCATTTCAATGCCGGCGGCCTTCAGGCGCTTTTGAATCTCGCGTACATCCATGAAGCTGTCCAGCTTGTACGCCTTGGAATCCCAGCCCGGATTGAAGGTCAAACTGTTCTTTTCGAACATGCCCTTGAACAGGCCGATGGTGACGCTGGGGCTGATCATGATCAGCCATCCACCCTCGGGATCGCCACCGGCAGCCCTGAAACCGAGGGCTTCGTAGAAGGATTGAGAGGCGGCCAGATCCTTGACCGCCAGGCTGACCGAGAAATTTCCAAGCTCCATGATGCACCCCAACATTCGTTTTCCAAGGGGTGAACCTTACACCATTGGCGCCGCGTCAGCCTTCCGTGCGATAATGGCGAACTCTCGGGGGCTATCTTGCCACGGCTCGCCAGAAAGGGCATCGACCACGGCCTGGGTTTCGAAACCGGCGGCAGCCAGCTCCTCGCCAATCTCCTGCGGGTCGAAATGCTGGAGCCAATTGAAATACTCGCGAATCTGGTGCGGTTCGACGATCAGATAGCGATCGAGGGACAACCTCAGCTTGGCATAGAGAAAAGTCTTCTTGAAGCCGTAATAGTCGCCCGCCGCCCAGAACCCGTCCATCAGCCGATGCTCAACGCTACTCGTCTCCGTCAGGCCTTCGAATTGGGGGGGCGAAAATACGTCGAACACGAACTGGCCGCCGGGCTTCAAGGAACGACGGACCTGTCCGTAAAGGGTCGCGCGCCGTTCCGGCGATAGCGCACAGAGATCGCAATAGAGCAAACACACGAGATCCTGTCCGGGCGGCAGCGGATCGGCCAGATAGTCTTGCTGGTGATAATCGATATCGGTCGAGTCGCGGTCGGCCTGCTGACGGGCATAGGCGAGCGAGTTGGCTGAGAAATCGACGCCGACGACGCGGGCGCCCCGTTTGGCCATCCGTTCGGCATATAGACCGGGACCGCAACCCAGATCGCACACCGCCTTGCCGGCAAGCCCGACCAGATGATCCAGCCAAGCGACCGTCGCATCGATGATTTCGGGCCGCCGCGAGGCCAGATCGGTGTTCGGATCCAAATGGAATTCAAGCATGCGGGCGGCAATGTGCGGATCGGTCCAAAGTCCATCGACCGTGTAATCGGAAAAAGGTTGCGGCCGCTCATGGAAGGCAAACAAAGCTTGGAACAGGGGCTCGGCTTGAGATGTCGCGGGGGTGGCGTTGCTCACGTATCCCATATCCTTGATTTGGTTTGCCGGGGCGACCGTCGAAAATCAGGCGGAGGTTTTCGCACGAATAAGGCAGAAGATTTTTGATTCAAGTCGCTTTTAACCGGCCGATCCGCTTCACCTCTCGCATTTGCCGGCGCATGGACCTACGGTCTGAGCGAACGTGAAGGGTCGCAGACAACGAAAACGGGGAGACCGAGTTTGGGACAACCAGCAGACATGCTGTTCGAACGAGAGGAATTTCTGCAACGGGTTGGCAAGACCAAACGCGCCATGGAAGCGCGCGGCATCGACGTCTTGCTGGTCGCCTCACCGGCCAATCAAAACTGGCTAACAGGTTATGATGGCTGGTCGTTCTACACACCGCAGATGGTGGTGGTCAGCCTGGAGGCGGAGGAACCGATCTGGGTCGGCCGAAAGATGGACGCCGTCGGCGCCAAGTTCACCGCCTTTCTCGACAGCGCGAACGTGGTTCCCTACCCGGATCCCTATGTCGGATCGGACGAGCTGCATCCGATGGATTTTCTGGCCGACCTGCTGCTGGACAAGGGGCTAGGGCGGCGGGTGATCGGGGTCGAAACCGACGATTACTACTACACCGCCAAATGGGACCAGATTTTGCGGCGGCGGCTTCCCGAGTCGCGGTTCGAGGATGCCTTTCGTCTGGTGAACTGGTGCCGGATGGTGAAATCCGAGCGGGAGCTAACCTTCATGCGTCAGGCCGGCCAGATCGCGGCCGCCGCGCAGCAGGCGGCGTTCGACGCGGCCGAACCGGGCGTGCGCCAGTGCGATGTCATGGCCGAGGTCTATCGCGTGACGACCGCCGGCCTGCCCGGTTTCGGCGGCACCTTTCCCTGCAAGCCGCCCAACGCCATGGTGGGCGAGCTATGTTCGGCCCCGCACCTGTCCTGGACCGACGCGCCGCTGGTTGAGGGCGATCTGTTCTATATCGAGCTGGGCGGGGTGCGGCACCGCTATCACACTCCGCTGTCACGCTGCATTCATCTGGGCCAGCCGCCGACCGAGCTGGAGCGACTGGCCGGGGTGATCGCCGAGGGACTGGAGGCGGTGCTGGCCACGGTAAAAGCTGGCGTCACCTGCGGGGAACTGGCAGCGGTGTGGAACCGGACCATCCGCCGCCATGGCGTGGAAAAGGACAGCCGCATCGGCTACCCCGTCGGCATCGGCTACCCCCCAACCTGGGGCGAGCTAACCGCCAGTCTGCGCGAAGGCGACGAAACGGTGCTCGAAGCCGGCATGACCTTCCACTGCATCCCGGCGATCTGGCTGGATGACTACGGCGTCGTGATATCGGAGAGCTTTGCGGTAACGGAAAACGGGGCCGAATGTTTTGCCAACTATCCGAGGCAGCTGTTTGTGAAGGGGTAGAAGTCGGTTCACTGCCGTCGAACACTGATCAGCAAGGTGCGATCGAAAGACCGGCCGGAAGTTGCGTCGCCTCGTCTCCACAAGCCCCATCGAGCTGTTCTTGGCTCAACCACCAGTCAGAAGCGACTGAGCCATTGTACCCGATTTTCGCGCCTGATAGATCGGCATACTCAAAGTTGGCTCCGTCAAGAACGGTATCAATAAGAACCGCTCCAGTAAGATCTGCGTTATATAGATCAGCGTACTGAAGATCGGCAAAACTGAGGTTGGCGCCTGTGAGATCCGCGTTGCGCAGTCTTGCATCGATCAGACTAGCGACAACAAGATTTGCGCCGCGCAGGCTTGCATCGTCCAATGATGCGTCGTCCAGGTTGGCCGACAACAGATCCGCTCCATTCAGATTGGCGCCGACAAAGTGAGCGCTTTGGAAGTTCGTTTCGATCAAGTTTGCGCCGCTCAGATTTACCTGCTCCAGATTTGCTTTGGCGAGAAATGCTTGCCACGCATTGGCGAAACGAAGATCGCGACCGACCAGCCTTGCTCCGACCACCATCTCCAAATCTTGTGCACTTTCGCGCCATCCATCAGATTTGTCGGAGATGTCCTGCCCGAACAGGTCGGCATAGTTGCGAACGATTGGGGTATGAACGCGTACGGACGCGTTCATCAGCGATAGTGAACACATAAGCAGCGCTGCGGCCGTTCCGGCCGCCGCTAACCATTCTGGCCAGACCTTCCAACGACTCTTCCTATCCATAAGCCCAAGCGTCTCGCGCATGATGCGGTACATAGCGATCGCTATCCAAACCGCCGCGATTACCGCGATACCGATAATGATGATCCCGACCCAATCGCGGCGCGGCATATATCGCAGCCAATAGGCAATTAACGTCAGCGGCACCAAGGCCCAGGCGGCGAACAGCGACGTGGCGACCTGCAACCACCAAAGGGGTGGCCGGTCGGTGCGTAGTCGGGGCACATAGGCGCGAACCAAGCTGGTCAGCAGCCAGGGATGCGCGCGCTCGTCCAAAGGTTTTCCGTCGGTAAAAATAGCCGGCAGGCTGGCCAACCCGATCCACAACCGATGCAGATACATGTGCAGATAGGCATAGAGCGCCAGCAGAATGAGCGGACCCGCCCAGAAGAAAAAAGCAATCGGGATTTCCGTCCGGATGATTGGCAGCGGCGAGGCGGCAACGTTGGTCACCAGGGCAGGATCGGTCGTCGTCCCGATGGTCAGCCATGAATAGACACAAGCACCTACGACGGCGAGAAAAACCGGACGGGCGGATCGGGAGATCTCGGCTACATGCTCCAGCCCCTCAAACTTGGCGATGTCCTCTGGCAGTTTGGCGTTGGAAACATTGGCACCGCCCAGATCGGATGTTCGAAGACCGATTACGGCAGTGAGTCTTGCATCGGACAAGTCAGTGTCGCGCAGATCCGCGTCCGTTAAGTCGGCCGATTCGTCTTGCAGGCCTGAGAATCTGGCATTTTTCAGCGATGCCCCCCTTAAGTCTGCGGATGCGAGGGAGGCGCCAGCCAGGCAAGATCCGGAGAGATCCGCGTCGCGAATATCTGCCTCACGAAGAACAGCTTTTTCCAAGGACAGACTGCATAGTTGCGCACCCCGAAGTTCGGCGCACGGCAACGCCACATCGCACAGCAGTTCCTTGCAGTCCTCGACGGAAAGATCGATCCCACAAAGATCTGCACGCTTTCCGGAGCGGCCAGATGAATTCATCCAACGCTCGTGTTCGTTGATAACTTTCTTCAGCTCGGCAGGAGAAATCGTGGGTCGACGCGGCTTAGTCATTTGACTTGCCTATAACTGCTCCGCCATCTCAAACAGATAGTCCTCGAACTCCGAACAGAAGATGACCGTCCGGTCGTTGGGGTCGTAGAAGGCATTCGGCTCGCCGCAGCTTTCCACCGTCACGCTGAGCGTATCGGACAGGGCGAAATCCTGGTTCAGGGCATCCACTTCGTCCAAAAGGATCTGTTCGGCCAGCGTGGCATCGTCGCCCTGATAGCCGGTGTAGACGATGGTTTCGGCCGGCGCGCCTTCGGTCAGCGCATCCAGCACGGTGCCCCAACTGGCGTTGGCCTGGTCGTATTCTTCGGGACAGTAGTCGGCTCGTTCTTCGGGAAGCCCAAGGTCCAGAGCCAGCGTCTCTCGGCGGCTCGGATCCGCGCCATAGAACAGGCAGACCGTGTTGAAGAAGCGCTGCTCATCCGGGCCGTGCACATCCCACCATGGAACATGTTCGCCCCGCTCCATCGCTTCGAACCAGAAGCCGATGGCGGTATCGCGGGCGAGATCCTGGGCGGCCTCTTCCTCGTACAAGGCGTCGATCATAAAGATCGACAGAACGTCGGCGGCATCCTCTTCCTGTCCGAAGATCGGGAGACCTTCGATGTCGATCAGGGCATGGCCCAGCTCGTGATAGAGGATGGACAGAATGTTGGCTTCGACGAAACCATCGCCATCCTGGGCCGCTGCCGCTGAAGCCACAAAACCAGTCCCAGCAAGGAAAACGGTGAGCAGCAGCCATTTTTTCATCGAAAACCTCTTATGTGCAGATCTATGTGAGCTGAGGATATTCGTCCTTTCTAGCGCCTGGAGGGGGTTTCGGCACGCGAAAATGCCGTCCGCGATGCTGGCTAGCGCACCGGTTTGACCTCAGGCTGGATGAAGTTGAAGACCGTCATCGGATCGCGGCCGGCAAAGAGAAATTTGATGACGATCGCGGCCGCCGCCTCCAGCTGATAGGCATGCGCGTTACCGCCGAGCTTGACGGGCTCCGAACCGACATCGGCGATCAACTGCGCAATCGCCTTGTCCGCCTGCTCGCCATCTGCCGTGTACAGCGTGACCATCGTCCGGCCGTCAAAACTCATATCGGGGCTTTCCCAAACGGCAGCTTGGGCCATGTTAAAGGCCTTGCCGACCTGGGAGTCTGGCAGGGCATCGGCAATGGCCTGGGTTAGCGAACGGCCATCCTCGCGCGTCGTCACGAAGGTTTCGATGCTGACCGGATTGTTGATGTCGATCACCACCTTGTCGGCGAAGGCCTGTACGCCGCCCGCCTGCTCAATGGCCGCCAGGCCGTCTTCCCATCTGGTCGCCAAAACGACCACGTCGCCAAAATCCGCCGCTTCGGCGCCGGTTCCCGATTGCCCACCGAACGCCGCCGCGACGGCAGCGGCCTTGTCCAGATCGCGGCCACTAAAAAACAGCTCGTGCTTGCCCTGCCACTTCGTGGCGAGTGCCTTGGCCATGCTGCCGCTGCCGATAAATCCGATTTTCATGATCCAAATTCCTTCCAGCCGATGCGTGTTGCGATTGCTGGATGGAAGATGGCCTTGGCAAAATCATAATTCCAATCGATTGATTTTATCATTAACATAACAAGAATGGATATTTCCAAGCTTGATCTGAACCTGCTGCACTCACTCGATGTGTTGCTGGAAGAGGCAAGCGTTACCGGCGCGGCCCGGCGGCTGGGCATAAGCCAGCCGGCAATGTCGGCCCAGCTTGCCCGCCTGCGCAGGCTGTTCGGCGATCCGCTGCTTGTTCCTTCGGGCCGCAAGATGGTGCCGACGGTGCGGGCTGAAGGGCTGCGATTTCCTCTCCGGGCACAGCTTCAGGACCTGCAAGTTCTTGTGCGGGCCCAAACGGCCTTTGCCCCCGAAACGACGACCGACACCATCCGCCTGGGGGGAACCGACTATGCCCATGCGGTGCTGTCGGAAGATTTGATCTGCCATCTGCGGGCAAATGCGCCCAGTCTGCGCCTGGCCCTGATGCCCTTCGTCAGCGGCCGGGCGGCCCAGGATCTGGAAAGCGGTCGGATGGAGGCCGCCATCGTCACCAGCTTCGTTCAACTGGACGAGGCCAAGAGCATCTCCCTGCTTCACGAGGACTTCGTCTTCGTGCAGCGCGCCGGGCACCCACGCGGCACAAAGCCCCTTGATGTGCAGGAGTTTTGCGATCTCGACCACATACTCGTCTCCCCCGAGGGCGGCGGGTTCACCGGCCAAGTCGATGCGGCCTTGAAAACACGGGGGCTGGCACGGACCGTCTGCGTCTCCCTGCCCAGTTTCCTGCTGGCCCTGCCACTGATCGAGCGTTCCGACCTGGTCACCGTGCTTCCGGCCCGTCTGGCCCAGCGCTACGGGCACCGGCTTGAGATATTTCCCCTGCCCTTTGCGCTGGAGGGGTTCGACCTACGACTGGTCTGGCATGTCCGCCGCCATCATGACCCGGCACATATTTGGTTCCGCCGCGCGGTATCGGACTTTGTTCGCGTTTTGAGGTAAGGTCGCACCGGCTATTCACCATTTGATGTCTCTTTTTGCGGGAGGGCGTGGTGTTTGGATTCGGCACTTTGTTTCTAGCCGTAATTGCCGTGGCCGCTTATTTGACAGCCCGTTGGCCATGGCTGCGGGCCATGAAGCGTTACTGCATTGAGACTGGATCCAGCATCACATTCGCTCTGCTTGCTCTGGTTCCCTGGGCTGGACCGACTCTGTTCTGCCGATTGATGAGTACTGGCGCAGTTGCCCATGCAAATGGGCACTCTTCCGGCAGGTCGGTGGCAGGTCACAAGGGAGTTCAACCGCATAAAGGAAGCGTGGCGGCATTGGTGTTGGATCTTCGCACGACGCATGCGCAAAAAGAGTCGGTGGTAGGAGATGATAGGGGCACACAGTTAGTCGCCGTTCATGTGGCAAACCATGGCCGGCACTCTGTCACGCTTTCGGAAACGGCCAAGCAGTTTGGGGTGAAGAAGTTGAGCCCTGGCGACATTGTCCTGTGGACCCCGCTGGAAAAACCTCGCCCTGGGACGATCCCGTTGTCGACGCACAGGCCGAACGCGCCGATCTCCGGCGAAATCACGGAGAAGCTCAACTCACCTCCCCAGAAGGCCCCCGGCTGGCGCAGGCGACATATCGCCGGCAGCTCGCGCGGGTATGCCAGCCGCGGCGGACAAGGCGGCGGCATTTACTGACCAGCTATGTCGTCGCGGCCCCGTAAGCAAGGCGCCCGCAAACAGGGAAATTATCGCCAACCAAGCGACATTCGTTTTTTTGATTTGGCTGCGCCGTTTGTCCGAATCCCCGCATCATGGCGGGTAGCGAGCAACCGCGTGGGATTCAGTCCATGTCCGATACGGTAAGTAACGACGTCGCCAACGCGAAACTCTGCCTGTCCTGTGCCAGCGATTTGAGACCGCAGGCGTCCAAATGCCCCGAATGCGGCACGGTGCAAAACTGGCGGCGGCATCTGCCCAGCTTGGCCGTTTTGTTCTCCATCATCCTGGGCGCCGGCTCGGTCTTCTCGATGGCCTACCCAGTGGTGCAGGAGCTGTTGAAGAAGGAGTTCGATCCCCAGGCCACCCGGGTGGGGGTGAATGCCAAAACCTACACCGTGCTGCTGGAGAACAGGGGCAAGGCACCGGTCGCCATCAACTACGTCAGCCTGTTCTTTGGCAGCGAGTTGCTGTTTCTCGATATCGAGGGTGGGGATGCGGTGATCGATGCCGGCGCCAGCCGTATTCTGAAGTTTCTTATCCCAGCGGACTTCGAACGGCCCTTCGATGTCACGTTCGAAAAAGACTCCCTTGAAGGTGGGACCGAGCAGATGTGCGAGATCCTGATCTCCGTTATCGGCAGCGGGGAAGAGGAGTGGTTTACCCTGACCGAGCCGGAGCGAGATGGCTGTTGGGCGCTGCATGATTACATCACCGGCGTGCAAAGCGTGGGGTGACCTACCTTGCCTCTTTGGCCCGACGGTTCCATCCTAGCCGCTTGAAGAACGTCTGACAGCCTTTGCCGGCGCTGTTCGCGCGCTGCCTGACGGCCAGGTCAAATTCATCGAGGAATACCATTGGAGCAGCCATCGCGCGCTGCAGGCCGCTGGCCGGCATTCGCCTATCCCGCCTTTCGCTGTTACTGGTTCAGCCGCTTTGCCTCCGTCTTTGCCGTGCAGGTGACCAGCGTGGCCGTGGGCTGGCAGGTCTATGACATCACGCGCGATCCGCTTGATTTGGGCCTGGTCGGGCTGATCCAGTTTTTACCCTCGTTTTTGCTAGTTCTGGTCACCGGCCAGGCCGCCGACCGGTTTGGCCGGCGCAACATCATGGCGGTCACCATCGCCATCGAGGCGGTCTGCGCCGCCGTTCTGGTCTGGCTGGCCTGGCGCGGGTTGGAAAGTGTGACCCCGATTTTCGCGATCCTGCTGGTCTTCGGCATCGCGCGGGCGTTTTACGGACCGGCCTCCAATTCGTTGATCGCCAATCTCGTCCCGGCGGAAGAGCTTGCGGGCGCCGTGGCGCTGAACACCGCAACCTGGAAGATCGCCACCATCGTTGGGCCTGTGGCGGGGGGATTGCTGTACGGCATCGCGGCCACGGCGGCCTATGGCGCGACGGTTATCCTGTTGATCGTGTCGACCGGCCTGATCCTGCTGGTTCCACGCCCCAAGAAGCGGAGCCTTCCGCCGGCGGTCGATTGGTCCACCGTGCTGGCCGGCTTCCGCTATATCGGCTCGAACAAGGTGGTGCTGGGCGCCATCTCGCTCGACCTGTTCGCCGTTCTGCTGGCCGGTGCGACGGCGCTGTTGCCGGTCTATGCGCGCGATATCCTTGAGCTCGGCCCGTGGGGGCTCGGCTTGCTGCGGGCAGCGCCGGGGATCGGCGGGATTGGCGTTGCCATTTACCTGGCAAGCCACCCAATCCGCGACCGTGCCGGTCACCTGTTGTTGATCTTCGTCGCCGCCTTTGGGCTGGCAACGGCGGTATTCGGCCTGTCCAACATCGTCTGGCTGTCGATCTTGGCCCTGATGGTTGTGGGCGCAACCGACATGGTGAGTGTCTATGTGCGCGAGACACTGATCCAGGTCTGGACACCGGACGAGGTGCGCGGCCGGGTCAACGCCGTCAACATGGTCTTCATCGGCGCCTCCAACGAGCTGGGCGAATTCCGCGCCGGCGTCATGGCGGCCTGGACCGGCGCCGTGTTCGCGGTGACGTTCGGCGGGATTGGAACGATGGCAGTGGCCGGGCTGTGGGCCCGCTGGTTCCCGGAACTACGCAACGTCCGGAGCCTGGAGGGGCCCGATCGGGGGTGAGCGCGCGCCGGCCACCTGACCGCCTTCAGGCCAGCCTCAGCCTTGCGACCTCCGCCGTCATCGCCGCTTGAAGCACGGGCGCCGCCTTGTGCACCCATTCCGGCTCGCGATACCGGATCATCAGCCACAGCAAAGACCCCACATCCCAATAGGTGGCGTCGATCAAGCCCTTTTCATCTTTGCTGCGCTTGAAGTGCCAATGTACCGAGTTCGGGTATTTCTTCCGCGAATAGCTGCCGATATGGGAGATGGTCAGCCCCGCTGCGGCCGCCGCCCGTTCCACCAAACCCATCATCTGATCGCGCGTGACACCCCCGGGCAGATCGATGTGCAGATCGTACGACTTCTTCGCTTTGGCCATGACGCATTCCCGGTTGGTTTCTGGATGCCGCCAACCCAAACGAGCTTTTGTCAAAGCACAAGGCACCTAATTTCGGCCGCGCCATGGACCCCCGCCGCGCAAGGGCTTAGACTCGTCCCCGTTCTCTTCAAGCTGATTGATTCCGCCGCCGGAGCTGGGCCATCCCGTTCGGCGGCGTCCCTGTAACTCGCCAACAAGGTTGTGGTGTGAGAAAGCTGCAGCATTTCTTTGCCGATCTGATCGATGCCTTCCAGCATGCCGACGGGCCGCCGCCGGCGACGTTTCTGGCTTTTATCCGCTGGGCGCTGCGAGGTACGGAACCGGTCATTCTGGTGGCGCTGGCTTTCTCCATGGCCGTCGGCGCGTCGGAGATCTTCGGCTCCTGGCTGATCGGCTATCTGGTCGACTATGCGCTGGCGCACGGGGCCGAGGCGCTGTTTGCCTCCAACTGGTTGCTGTTTGCCGGGGCGGCGGCGTTCTTCATCATACTGCGCCCGTTCTTCATGGGGGTGAATTCCGGCCTGAACTCACTGACCGTGCAGGCCAATCTCTACCCGCTGATCCTGGGCCGGCTGAACCGCTATACGCTGGGCCAGTCCCTGTCCTTCTTCGACGATGATTTCGCCGGCCGCATCGCCCAGAAGCAGCAGCAGTCCGCCAGGGCCTTGATGGACAATGTGATGGAGGGGCTGAACATCGGCGGGCTGGCCCTTGCCTCGTTCGGCGGCGCCATCTTCGTGATCGCCAACATCGACCCGCGCCTGGTCGGCGCCTTCGTCGTGTGGCTGGTTCTCTACATCCTGTTGATCCGCCACTTCCTGCCCAAGATCCGAACGGAGTCGAAATCCCGCGCCGAGGCCCGGGCGATGGTGACCGGCCAGATCGTCGATGCCATCACCAACATCGCCACCGTCAAGCTGTTCGCCCATGCCGACTTCGAGGATGACGAGACCAAGGGCGCCCTGACGACCTATCGCGACAGCGCCGTCCGCTTCGGCGGCTTGGCGGCTATGTTCCGCTTCCTGCTGATGGCGCTGGCGGGGACCCTGCCGGTGGCGATGATCGGCGGTTCGCTGTGGCTGTGGACCGCCGGCCTGGCCAGCCCCGGCGACATCGCCACCGCCGCCCTGATCTCCACCCGGCTGGCCCATATGACGGGCTTTGTCTCGTTCACCCTGCTGACCATCTATTCCAATGTCGGGGAGATCGAGGACGGCATCCGCACCCTGACCCCGGCCCATGCCATCACCGACCGGCCCGCCGCCGTGTCGCCGGCCAAAGCGCAAGGGGAGATCCGCTTCGACGACGTCTCCTTCGGCTATGGCCAGCCGACCGCCGCGCTGCACCGCTTCGACCTGACCATTCGGCCGGGGGAGAAGGTCGGGCTGGTCGGCCGCTCGGGCGCCGGTAAATCGACGGCCGTCTCGCTGCTGCTGCGGCTGTATGAAGTGGAGGAAGGCCGCGTCCGCCTGGACGGCACCGACATCCGCGACCTGACCCAGGACGGGCTGCGGCGCCAGATCTCCATGGTCACCCAGGACACCGCCATGTTCAACCGCCCGGCCCGCGAGAACATCCGCTATGGCGCGCCGGACGCCACCGACGAGGCGGTGATCGCCGCCGCCCGCCAGGCCGAGGCGCATGAGTTCATCCTGCGCCTGCGCGATTTCCGCGGCCGCAGCGGCTATGACGCCCATCTAGGCGAGCGCGGCGTAAAGCTCTCCGGCGGCCAGCGCCAGCGCATCGCCATCGCCCGCGCCATCCTCAAGGACGCCCCGGTGCTGGTGCTGGACGAGGCCACCTCCTCCCTCGACAGCGAGGTCGAGGCCCAGATCCAGCAGACCCTTGCCAGCGTCATGGAGGGCAAAACCGTCATCGCCATCGCCCACCGCCTGAGCACCATCGCCCGCATGGACCGCATCGTGGTGATGGATGCGGGCCGGATCGTCGAGGAAGGCAGCCACGAAACCCTGCTAGCCGAGGGCGGCCTCTACGCCGATTTCTGGGCGCGGCAGTCAGGTGGGTTCCTGGGGCTGGCGGCTGAGTAGGCGGTGCGCAAAACGCGGGCATAAAACGGCCACGCTGCGGCACCATTACAGTTACGCAATTTCAGGTGTGATACCCGTGCACTATGTAGTTTTGTGATATCGGCATGGGCCGACTTTCTGGCTGAAAATCACTCGTAGTAATTGCGATTTACTTCCGCGTACCATTTAAGAAACACTTCTTTCAATCCTTGTTTTTGCTTGTCGCTTGGATTTTTTGGCGGCGTTTCATGCACGAATATTTCGGTAGTTCCTAAATCAAAGACACCGCCGTATACTTCACTCTCTTTAAAGATCAAAATTGGCAACCCCAAGCCGAAGAGGATTCCGGATTCGAGCTGGTTCCATGGAGTCGGGAGACAAACGGGATTCGATTTCGAAACTTTTCTTTCTTCAGTTGTGCCTCGCTTCCAAATTCCGGACGTCGCATAGAGTTGCTCGTATCCAAGGATAATCCCACCGTGACAATGCCGAGCAATTGCGTAAACCTCCTTGAGCGGAACATCTTTTGGGTAGTCTGACCGGCCTAAAGCCCTTGGCTCCAATTGTAATTCGTCCAACATTGAAATTACAACTTCACGAGATTTCTGCTGCTCGTCATTTAGCTGTGTGGGGCAAGAAACAAACACTGGAATTTTCATTAGAAAACTGTCTCGCTAATTCAAATGGCCCAGAATTCTGAAATTTACTGGTTCCATTTGAGAGATACGTAGTTGAATATACTTCCAAACTTCGAAGAGTCCAACAAAGTCTATTAGTCTATTGTTTTTGGCGGGCGAGTGCGTTGCGCCGCGCCTGCCCCGGCGTCTGGCCGAAATGGCGGCGATAGGCGGTGCTGAAATGGCTTTGGGAGCTGAAGCCGCAGGCCAGGGCGATCTCCGCCAGGGGCATAGGGGTTGCCAACAGCTCGCTGGCCCGGGCCATTTGCACCTCGCGGAACCGTTCGGACACCGTTTGCCCCGTGCTGGCCTTGTGCAGGCGGGTGAAGTGGCGGGGGCTCATGCCGGCCTCGGCGGCCAGCTCGCCCAGGGAAGGCGGACCGCTTTCCAGCGCGTTGAGGCGTTGGTCGATGCGGGCCTGGGTCTTGGCTGAGATGCGCTCGGCAGCGGCTGGTCCCTTCGGCGGGCCGGACAGGCGAGAGAGCAGCGCCGTTACCACGCATTCGATCGACAGGGCGTCGGCCGCATCGTCCCAATCCAGATGCCGCACCAGGGGGACGGCCAGGGATTTCAGCAGGGGATCGCGGCCGAAGATGATCGGTTCGATATCCGGCACCTTGTCCCAGCCCATCGCCTCCAGATCGGCTTGGGTAAAATAGATGTGCAGGTTGGAGACGAAGGCCGAATTGGTCCAGCGGGTTTCCAACCCCTCGGGCAGCACGCAGATCGCATCCGAGAACCCGTACGACCGCACATCCCGCGACCAGACGCCGTATCCGCCGGCCTGATAGATGCTGAGCGTGTGGTGGCTGGGCCGGCCATAATCCATGCCGCCGCCGCCATGGCGCCGCCACAGGGTCATCCCGCGCACGCAGCCCAGATCGGTCTTGACGCGCAGAGCGTGGGCCGACTGCGCCATGGCGCTCGGGATCTGCAGATCGGCAAGGTCGGCTAATGAACTCATGCCGGCGAACTCACGGTTTCGGGCTCACATCCTGTCTGCGAGGTGAAAATCGGACCGGATGGTGAAATACGCCAGCCGGCCGACGCGGTAAAGCGGGGTGCGAAACGGGAGAGGTGTGCCGAGGGAAGGCCATGTCGGCGCTGTTATTGTTCATCGTGGTGATCAGCTGGGGGCTGTCTTGGTACGCCATGGCGCTGCAGCTGGGCGAGGTGCCCTCGCTGGTCTCCGTCGCCTACCGGTTCCTGCTGGCGGCCAGCCTGCTGACGGGCCTGTTGGTGATCACCCGAAAATTCCGGCCCATCCCCTGGCGGCACCACGGCCTGCTGGCTGCCCTGGGCTTCTGCCTGTTCAGCATGAATTTCTTCTGCTTCTACCTGGCGACCGCCCATCTGCCCAGCGGGCTGCTGTCGGTGATTTTTGCCACGGCGACCATCATGGGCGCATTCAACCAGCGTCTATTCTTCGGCGTGCCGCTGAGCGGGCGGGTACTGCTGGGCGCCGTGCTGGGTATCGGCGGGCTGGCCCTGCTGTCGTGGGACAGCATTGTGGAGGCGCAAAGTGCGGCCGCCCAGGGGCAAGGGTTTCTCGACCGGGGCCTCTTGATGGGCATCGCCATCCCCCTGTTGGGCACCTACCTGTTCTCCCTGGGCAACATCCTTTCCGCGCGCCTGTCGAATGAATACGACCTGCCCAACATCGTCGCCCACGGCATGATCTACGGCGCACTGGTCTGCGTCGCCCTATGCCTGGCCTGGCGCCTGCCCTTCCCGCTGCCCAGTGATGCGGTCTATTGGGGATCACTGCTGTACCTGGCGGTGATGGCCTCGGTGGTGGCGTTCTTGACCTATCTGAGCCTGGTCAACCGGGAGGGACCGGCGCGAGCGGCCTATGCCACGGTGCTGTTCCCAATTGTGGCGATGCTCGTTTCGACGGTGATGGAGGGGTTTATTTGGACGGCGGCGGCGTTTTTAGGGGTGGTGTTGGTGTTAGGCGGGACAGTAGTTGTGTTTGTACGGCGCAAGGCGCGAGTAGACTGAGCGCCTAACTCTGATGCAGCGACGATACACTGTGATTTATCGATGACAAACATTGCGATTCCTAAACGACGAACATCACAACAAAATCCGTTAACACTTAAGAATTGAGAAGAACTTCTGTAACCGCGCATGGGTCATTTTCCGCCAAAATTCTCTCCAACTCCAGTATCACGAATAACTACGCTACTAATACTCCCATCTCCTCTTCTTTAGTATAAAAATTATTGCATCCATAATCCAATAAATTACAAAGTTTAGCTTCTCATTCGCTCTAACATTTCATTTGACCTGCTCGTTAGTTTTTCCGCGAGTTGTTTTCTGTTTTCACCAACTATTAACAACTCTGGCTCATGAATATGCAAATGTATTACACCATTTCTATTAAAAAGTGAACTCCACATATGTGGCAACAACCTATCATTGCCAACCCAACTGTACCTTCTTAATCCATCCTCGTAGGATCCGTCTGATGAGTACGTTATGGTCATCAATTGAATTACTCGAACGTCACTGTTCGATATCGGAATAAAAGGTTCAAGCACCGAACTGCTCATTTTCAAAACACGAGCTCCACAACTCGTGGTTCCTTCGGGGAAAAGGAAAATGCGCCCACCTGACATCAGCGCTTGCTTGATCTTCTTGTTGTCCTCGGCGATCTTCATTTTGTTACGCGTAACAAAAATCACCCCCATCCGTTTAAAGATGATAGAAAGAAATGGCCACCGTGAGATTTCCCGTTTTGCAACGAAAATTGGCCTTGTGTTGGCAACTATCGCCAATACATCTAGGTAGGAAATATGATTGGCTATAACCAGATCCACATATTTTGATAAATGGACACCGGATTTTTCAATTTTAATTCCATATATGAATAAAATAAACTTGCTAACTTTCGATACGAGTCGCATTACAGCGCCAGATCGAGATGGGAGAAAGATCACCAAAATGCTAAGCATTAGCAGCGTTACAATTATCAATGCTAAATTAAATATCGCGCTCAACATTCTGAGAATAGTATTGAGCATATCAAATGGTTACGCGATCCAATTCCGCTATCACAAAAAGATCTATTGTTCGAAAACAATAATCTACAACGGCATAAGGTCCAATTTTTGCACCATGTCTTAAATACACCCTCAGTAGTGGCGGGAGTGAACGAAACGTCTTAGAAGCAGAGTGAGCATCGCCAGTTGCCGTAACACGAAACGAATCTGTGCCACTGATCGCCGTCACCCCAAAACTAGTTCCGGTGGAAAGCACACCACTAAGGCGTCCGAGCTGCGCTCGCCAAGCCGATTTATTGACACCTGGTAGACTTGCGCAACCAAAGACAAACTCGTATTCACACGAAGGCAATAGGTTTTTCAATGATCGCCACATCCGGACTGCGACCCCTCCATTGCGAAACTCAGGGTCAATACACCATCGGCTAAGTTCTAGAAATTTTTGTCGTGATGCATAAACGGCACGTAGGTCAAACTCTCGTTCTGTAGCGAATCCAATTCCGCATCTCGCCAGATCGGAATCTATTAAGCGACAGGTACCGACTAGGCGCTCTTCATTAGAGTTTTCGTCTCTGATGAAAGCTAAAAGGTGTTTCGCGTGATCATCGAAGCCGTCAGCGTCAAACCTGGCCACCCTTCTACCAGACGTATCGATGATCATGGGGTTGAATGCGCGAGTTCTCAGGTGCTGAGCCGCCCTAACTTCCGCCGAAGTTAATGCAAGACGAACTTCGATATTCGAGTTTGGAGCTCGAACTGGCTTTTCTTTCATGTTAAAGGCATACACTTCATGTACGACCTACTTTATTTCCAGATGCGACCTCTTTATATGGATTAAATAAATACGGAACAAATATGTATAAAACAAAAATCCAAATCGTAAAGTAAGTTTGCCAATCGCTCCCAACACCAAAAATAGACTGCAGATTTTCATGAGAGACAATTGCGAGAATAGGGCCCAGCAATGCGAGGAATATGCCCGCAAAACTAATAAATCTCTCAAAGAAGCGACCAACGGCTGGAATAATAGCTATATTTATGTGCAATATAGAAATTATGAGTATTCCCGCTATCAAAAAGTTGGCGCTATAAAGAGAATCTGATTCCGGATTATACAAATTCCCTTTAACTTGCACAAATATTATCCGCATTAGGAGCCAGACGCCCATTACAAACAGTGCATATTCCAGCTTTATCATTGAATCTATTTTGGTCATTTTTCCTGCAATCGTCAGAAACAGCGGCGGAATGACAAAAACAAACAGTAATGTCTGAGAGAAAAATCCGAGAGCATAGAACAAATTTGTCCATGATCTATTTTCACGATTTTTATACAATGCGGAAAGGGTATCCTGAAACTTCTTCTTCTGGCTGGCCGTTCTCTCAGAGACAGCAGTAGTATTTTGATTCTCAACTCTGGAAAGCGGGTACTTATTCAGAAAAATTAGGTTCTTTATGCAAACTGTGTTGAGGTGCTTTCGAATTTCTTTATCTTCTTGTGTTACAGATGATTTCAAATTCCAGATTGCAGGCGTCGATGCGCGAATCTCTTCACTAGTTGCATAAAATGAAAATGAAATTATAATTGCAACTACAAACACGCACAGTTTAATTGAGTATTTAGATATAAATTTCATGGACTCGTAAAATGGATTCATTAGAAATATCGTAGTGAAGAGCCCGAAAATCGGGTAAATAAAAAAAGGAGAATACAATTTTGCGTATACAAATCCTTCAGAACCTTTACAATGCGGCAAACCAACACACTGTGTATTTCCAGAAAATTCAACTAAAATAGAAGCAATGGGAAGTATCGTAAATATCCAAACAATAATAAACGCGGAATAAGTAATTATCTTTAATTTTGGCATTATAACTTTAGCAATAGCTTGATGGTATTTTACATATTTGTTCGAATATTTCATCATTTTAAGTTTTTATCCGGCAGTAATTTGTGAAATTTGAAAGAAACCATAGTTAGTTGGGGCGGGTTCGGGGGCATTCGTCATGGGGAAGCCTAGCATAGGTGGGCAGTCATAGGTAGTGTTGCAGAGAGTGCCGACGTATTGGTGCGCGTTTGCCAAGTATGATCCGTTTTCTTAGCTAGGCCAGTTTAATATGTAATCCTGAGCTGACCGCAAGAATTTGTCGAGTTCCATTTTTGGGGCAGATACTGACTAAAAGAGAGCCATTGAGAAAGCTCCCTATCCTTATGACGGTTTCGCTGTTTACTCTCTTTATGTGACATCAAGCCCAAACCTTTTGACAAAGAATATCTGATGGTTCGTTTGCACGCGCGGATTTGTTTTCAACGCCATCAAAAGTTTTTCCGATGAATGGGCTTGTGGTGCTTTCGCCATCGCCTTGTCAGTCGTCATCGTCAAATTTCTAGTATTGCAAAGATCCACCTCCACACCTCCCGTGTGATCTGCGCACTGAGACCCACGTCGGTCGCGCGCCCATGAGGCTTCACCTCACCTCTCAATCACAAGCCGGTGTTGTGTGACGGCCCGCACAAGGTCCCGGCAGGTCGCGTGGCTATGTGAGTGTCAACGTTACGCACTCACCAGGAGAGTTACGATGACTTCGCTATCCAACGCCCTATCGGCAGGTTTCGTGGCCATGTGTATTGCTTCGGGCTTCGGCTCGGCGCAGGCCGCCAGTGTCGAGGCTGGCACCTTGACGTGCGATTTGCACGACAGGGTGAACCTGGTCGTCTATTCGAAAAACCGGTTCAAATGCTCGTTCAACCCGCTCGGCGACGGCGCTGAGGAGTCCTATACGGCTGAGATCAAGAATCTCGGTGTCGATTTGGAGATAACCAATACCGAACAGGTGGTTTGGGCTGTGCTGGCGCCGTCTTCCGATGTCGAACAAGGGGCCCTGGCCGGCCGGTATGGTGGTGTCAGCGCTTCGATCAGCGCCGGCGCCGGGTTGGGCGCCAAGGCGCTGGTCGGCGGGCTTGAGGACTCCTTCACCCTGCAGCCGCTCTCGATAACCGGGTCCACCGGTGTTGGCGCCGCGGTCACCCTATCGGGCCTGACTCTGACGCAATCGAGCTAACGGTTTCATACCTGTCTTGCAGGCCGGTCTCACCTCTCGGGCCGGCTTGTAAGACCGGGTACCCAGTTAGCGCTTAGGCGACCTTTTCGATGCCCAGCTCAACGGCATGCGCGCCCAGCTCGATCGCTTGGGTGAACCCTGCCGGTGCGTCCGCCCCGACGCTCATATCGGTGGCCAGCACTTCGGCCATGATCATGTCTCGGTGGGTGGTCAGGGCCTCGCCCAGGGTGCCGTCCGCCTTCACGGTCAGAACAATACGGTCCGCAACATGAAGCCCAGCCTCTTTCCGCCCGCTTTGAACCTGCCGGATGAAATCCCGGGCCAGGCCTTCGCGCTCCAGGCTCTCATCCAGCTCCGTGTCCAAGACGGCGACGCCCATGGCCCCGGCGAAGGGGGCCGCATCAATGCCTTTTGCCGGTTGGAAGCGCAGTTCGTACTCGCCGGCGTCGATCACCTGGTTGCCGACCTGCACCTGGCTATCCTCCAGCGCGGTCCAATCCCCCTGGCGGGAGGCGGCCATGACCTCCTTCATCGCCTTGCCCAGGCGTTTGCCGATGCGTGGATCGACGGCCAGGACGGTGCTGCCGAAACGGTCGGGATCGCCGGTCAGCTCGACGGCTTTGACGTTCACCTCCTCGGCGATCACCTCGGTCAGCGGGGCCAGGATGGCGCTGTCGGCGTGGGCGACCGTCAAGGTGCGCAAGGGCAGGCGCACGCGCAAATTCTTGGCGGTGCGCAGGGACAGGGCGGCCGAGCAGACATCGCGGGCCATATCCATGCGGGCGATGACGGCCTCGTCGCGGACGAAGGCGCCGGCATCGGGCCAGTCCTCCAGATGGACCGATTTGCCCTCGCACAGATTGCGGTGGATGTGGTCGGTCAGATAGGGCAGCAGCGGGGCCAGCGTGCGGCACATGGTGACCAGCACGGTGTACAGCACGTCATAGGCCGCCTGCTTGTCGGCATTCTGATCCGCCGACCAGAACCGCTCGCGCGACCGGCGGATGAACCAGTTGTTCACCACATCGGAAAAGGGGCCGAAGGCGGCGCAGGCAGCGGGCACGTCCAGCCGTTTCAGCTCGGTCTCGATCTGGCGCACGAAATCGCCGGTCTTGCCCAGGATGTAGCGGTCCAGTTCCGCCTCGGCATCGGTGACCAGCTTGGCCTGGATTCCGTCGGTGTTGGCGTACAGTGTGAAGAAGTAATAGGCGTTCCAGATGGGCAGCAGGACCTGGCGCACCGTCTGTTCGATGGCGCGGCCATCCTTGGGCATGGCCAGATCGCCGCCGACCAGCAGCGGCGAGGAGATCATGTACCAGCGCAGGGCGTCAGCGCCATAGGTGTCGAACACCTCCAGCGGGTCGGGATAGTTGCGCAGGCGTTTGGACAGCTTCTGTTTGTCCTCGTCCAGCACCACGCCATGGCACATGCAGGACCGGAAGGGCGCGCAGTCGAACAGGGCGGTGGACAGCACCATCAGGGTGTAGAACCAGCCGCGCGTCTGGGCGACGTATTCGACGATGAAATCGCCGGGGAAATTCTGTTCGAACCAGTCCTTGTTCTCGAACGGGTAGTGGACCTGGGCAAACGGCATGGAGCCGCTTTCGAACCAGCAATCCAACACATCCTCGACACGGCGCATCATGGATTTGCCGGTGGGATCGTCCGGGTTTGGGCGCACCAGCTCGTCCACCGCCGGGCGGTGCATGTCGGTCGGGCGGACGCCGAAATCGCGCTCGATTTCATCCAGCGAGCCGTAGACGTCGATGCGCGGATAGGTGGGATCGTCGCTCTTCCAGACCGGGATGGGCGAGCCCCAGAAGCGGGCGCGGCCGATGTTCCAATCGCGGGCGTTGGCCAGCCAGTTGCCGAACAGCCCATCGCGCACATGGCCCGGCACCCAGGTGATGCCCTGGTTCAGCTCGACCATCCGGTCGCGGAAGGCCGAGACCTTCACATACCAGGACCGCATGGCCTTGTAGATCAGCGGTTTGTCGGTGCGCCAGCAATGCGGATAATTGTGGTCGTAGGTTTCGTGGCGGACGACCGATCCCTGCTCCTTCAGGTCCTTGATGATGTGCTTGTTGGCATCGAAGACGTTCATGCCGGCATAGGGCGGCACCAGGTCAGTGAAGTTGCCGGCGGCATCGACCGGATCGACCACGGGCACGCCGTTTTCCTGGCCGACGACCAGATCGTCCTCGCCGAAAGCGGGGGCCATATGGACGACGCCGGTGCCCTCGTCGGTTTCGATAAAGTCGCCCGACAGCACGCGGAAGGCGCCTTCGGAATCGGCAAAGAAGGGGAACAGCGGCGTGTAGGTGCGGCCGACCAGCTCCGAGCCCTTTAGGGTGCGGCTGTGAGTGAATCCTTCCAGCTCGCGGGCGTAGCGTTCGACAGCGGCTTCGGCCAGGACCAGGGCTTCGCCATCCTTTTCCATCACCGCGTAGTCGGCATCGGGCGCGACGGCCAGGGCCAGGTTTGACGGCAGAGTCCAGGGCGTGGTCGTCCAGGCCAGCAGCTTGAGATTGTCGTCCCCGTGCAGGGCAAAGGCGACCGTCAGCGCCGGGTCCTGGCGCATGCGGTAGGAGTCGTCCAGTCGGGTTTCGAAATTCGACAGGGGCGACTGCACGGCCCACGAATAGGGAACGACCTTGTAGCCCTCATAGACCAGGCCTTTGTCCCACAGGGTTTTGAAGGCCCACATTACGCTCTCCATGTAGGAGAGGTTCATGGTCTTGTAGTCGTTCTCGAAATCGACCCAACGTGCCTGGCGGGTGACGTAGTGCTCCCAATCCTCGGCGAATTGCATGACCGAGGTGCGGCAGTGCTGGTTGAACTTCTCCATGCCGTAATCGAGGATCGATTGGCGGCCGGACAGGTTCAGCTCCTTTTCCGAATGCAGCTCGGCCGGCAGGCCGTGGCAGTCCCAACCGAAACGGCGGTCGACCGCCTTGCCGCGCATCGTCTGAAAGCGCGGGATCAGATCTTTGACGAAGCCGGTGACCAAGTGGCCGTAGTGCGGCAGGCCGTTCGCAAAGGGCGGGCCGTCATAAAAGACGAACTCGTCGGCGCCCTGTTTGGTGCGCTGATCGATGCTGGCCTTGAACGTGCCCTCGGTTTTCCACGCCTGGAGGATCGCCTCCTCAAGCTTGGGGAAGGACGGGCTGGATTCGGCCTCCGGATAGGGCTGGCCGGCTTCGGATTTGGAAACTGCGACTGTCATGGCCGTTGCTATGGTCGGTATTGAGGCGGGATTCAAGCCCCGTGCGCGCCGCCCAGCGCCAGCCGCTGTTTCTCCGCACCACTCCTTGTGAAGTTTTCGACCGGCTGGCGGGCGCGCGCCTACCCTGTTGACTCATGCCTGCGACCATCCTATCAATCGAAATTGCTGAACCTATCATACAGGTTGAGCGATTATGAACTGAGAGGTTTGCATGACGCTGACCAACCTTGCTGGGAACGATAACCAGGGCACGGGCCTCGTGGACGAGGCCATCGGCAAGATCACCCAGCACATCCGCACTAACGAGCTTGGGCCCGGCGACCGGCTGCCCAGCGAGGCGGAGTTGGTCAAGCAGATGAAGGTTTCCCGCACGGTGGTGCGCGAGGCCTACCGGTCGCTGGCGGCGATGCGGTTGATCAATCTGGCCGCCGGCAAGCGGGCGACCGTGGCGCCGCTGGATCATGGCGCCATGTCGCTGGTCATCGAGCATGGCGTGCTGACCGAACAGATTTCCATTCAGCAGATTTACGACGTGCGCCGGACCATCGAGATGCGCACGGCGACCCTCGCCTCCCTCCGGCGGACGGATGAGGAAGCCAGCACCATCCTGCGGCACGCCGAGGAGATGGCGGAAAACGTCGACCGGCCCGAACAGGTGATGGAGCTGGATCTGTCCTTCCACCTGACCATCGCCAAGGCCTCGCGCAACCCGATCTTCGCCATCATCGTCGGCGCCTTTCAGGGCGTCTCACGGCAAAGCTGGCCGGTGGGCTGGCGCAGCCGGACCGAGGAAAGCCAGCGCGCGCTGATGCTCGACACCCACCGCGGCATCGCCGAGGCCATCGCGGCGGGCAATCCGGTCAAGGCCAGCGAGCTGATGGGCATTCATTTCGACGAGAGCACCAAGGTGCTGCTCGCCGCCGGGCTGAGTTGATGAAGATCACCGGCCTGGAAAGCATCCGCATCGACGAGCGGCCCAACCTGATCTGGGTGCAGGTGCACACGGACGAAGGGCTGGTCGGGCTTGGCGAGACCTTCTTCGGGGCGCAGGCGGTCGAGGCCTATTTGCACGAAACGGTGGCGCACAAGGTGATCGGGCGCGACCCGCTGCAGATCGATTTGCTGGCGGCGGACCTGGTGCCGTATGTCGGCCACCGCTCGACAGGCGTTGAGTCCCGCGGCAATTCGGCCTTTGACATCGCGCTGTGGGACCTGTTCGGCAAGGTGACGGGCCAGCCGGTCGCCCAGCTGTTGGGCGGCTTTACGCGACAGGACATCCGCACCTACAACACCTGCGCCGGCACCGATTACATCAAGAAGGCGACCGGGCAGAATTCGGCCAATTACGACCTGCGGGACGAGGCGGCCGGCGATTACGACGATCTGAACGGCTTTCTGAACACGGCCGACGAGCTGGCGCACTCGCTGCTGGAAGACGGCATCGAGGCGATGAAGATCTGGCCGTTCGACATCGCGGCGGAAAAGACACGCGGTCGCTACATCACGCCGGGTGATTTGAAGAGCGCACTGAAACCGTTCGAGAAAATCCGGGCCGCGGTGGGCGACAGGATGGGCATCATGGTGGAGTTCCACCTGATGTGGCAGCTGCTGCCGGCCATCGAAATCGCTCGCGCGCTGGAGCCGTTCGACACGGCCTGGCACGAAGACCCGATCCGCATGGACAGCCTGTCGAGCCTGAAGCGCTATGCCGAGGCGTCCAAGGCACCGATCGCCGCCTCGGAAACGCTGGGCTCGCGCGGGGCGTTTCGCGACCTGATCGAAACCGGCGTCGCCGGCGTCTTCAACCTGGATATCAGCTGGTGCGGCGGGCTTTCCGAAGCGCGCAAGATCGCGGCGATGGCGGAGGCCTGGCACCTGCCGGTCGCGCCGCATGACTGCACGGGGCCGGTGGTGCTGAGCGCGTCGACGCACCTGTCGCTGAACGCCCCCAACGCGCTGATCCAGGAAAGCGTCAGGGCCTTTCACCGGACCTGGTACGGCGATCTGGTGACAGCGCTGCCGCCGATAACAAACGGCCGAATAACGGTGCCGCCGGGGCCCGGCTTGGGGCTGGAGCTGCAGCCCGATCTGGACCGCCGGTTCACCACCCATCGGCGGATAACGACTTCCGCAGATTTATAACCACGCAACCCCGGACAAGGGAGGAAAGGACCATGAAGAAAGTCATCACCGCCGCAGCGCTCGCAACGCTGGTCATGGGCGGAACCGCGCAGGCCGAGGGGCTGAACATCGTGTTCACCCACCATTCATCGGCCTCGAACACGTTCTGGCAGGCGGTCAAGAAAGGCTTTGACGATGCCTGCGAGAAGATCGAGGCAAACTGCCAGATGATCTTCACCCAGAACGAAGGGTCCATCGAGCAACAGCTGGCCAACATGCAGACGGCGCTGGCCCGGAACCCCGACGCGCTGCTGACCTCCATCGTCGATGACCGGGCGCTGGACGATGTGATCGCCCGCGCGATCGATGACGGCGTCACGGTGATCGGCGTAAACGTCGATGACAGCGAAGGCCCGGCGGGCAATGCGCGCATGGCCTTCGTCGGCCAAGGCTTCGAGCCGGCCGGCTATTCCCTCGGCGAGGCCATGTCGGTCCACTTCCCCGCCGACGGCCCGATCAAGGTGCTGGTCGGCATCTCGGCGCCCGGCCAGAACTGGTCCGAGCTGCGCGGCGGCGGCGTGATGAACTTCCTTGAGGATTACAAGGCAGCCAATCCCGACCGCGACATCTCGTGGGAGCGGATCGACAGCGGCACGGACCTGGCCATCACGGCCGACCGGGTGGGCGCCTATCTGAACGCCAACCCCGATACGACGGCCTATTTCGACACCGGCTTTTGGCATGCGGCTGTCGCCAGGGTCTTGCAGGATCGGGGTGTCGAGCCGGGCACGGTGCTGCTGGGCGGCTTCGATCTGGTTCCCGAGGTCGTGCAGCAGATGCAGACGGGATATGTGCAGGTCCAGGTCGACCAGCAGCCCTACATGCAAGGCTTCATGCCAGTGATGGAGGTCTATTTGGCCGACAAGATCGGCCTGGCGCCGGCGGATATCGACACCGGACAGGGCATCGTGACGCCCGAACAGGCCGACGACATCATGGAGCTGTCGGCCCAAGGCCTGCGCTGACGGACCTTAGAAGAATGAAGTTGGGCCGGCAGCCCTAGCGCTGCCGGCCTTTCCTTCCGCCTATTGGCAACCGGATGCCATGAAACGACTGCTTAAAATCTATATGGAGAAACCGGAGCTGGCGGCCCTGGTCCTGCTGGTGCTGCTGGTCCTGGTTTTCCAGCTACGCTCGGACGGCATTTTCCTGAGCGCCAATAACCTGCGCGGCATCCTGGGCATCCTGCCCGAGATCGGACTGATGGTCGTCGGGGTCACAATTCTGATGATCTGCGGCGAGTTCGACCTGTCCGTTGGGTCGGTCTTTGCCCTGATGCCGATGGTCATGGCCGTGCTGATGGCCGATGGCATGCCCTTTCCCCTGGCATTCTGCGCCGGGCTGGCCGCCAGCGCGGCCATCGGGTTCATCAACGGCTATGTGACCATCCAGTTCAACATTCCCAGCTTCATCACCACCCTGGGCATGCTGTTCATCGCCCGGTCGCTGACCATCGTGATTTCCGGCGGCTTTCCGCCGCTGCTGCCGACCGACTTGCCGAACTGGCTGTTCACCGCCTTTGTCGGGCCCGGCGATCTGTTCCGCATGTCGTTTATCTGGTTTGTCGTCATCGCCCTGCTGGCCGGGCTGATGATGGGGCATACGAACTTCGGCAACTGGGTGCGCGCCACCGGCGGCTTGCTGCCGGCGGCCCAGGCCATGGGCATTCCGACCAAGCGGGTCAAAATCGCCTGTTTCATGCTGTGTTCAATGCTGGCGGGGTTCGCCGGCATGCTGCAGGTGCTGAGGCTGGGCTCGCCTCTGCCCTCCATCGGTGAGGGCTGGGAGCTGCAAGCCGTCGCTGCCGCCGTGATCGGCGGAACCGCCCTGACCGGCGGCATCGGGGCCGTGGCCGGCGGGGTCGTCGGGGCGGTGCTGATCCGCGTGATCGACAACGGGCTGGTGTTGAGCCAGGTCGATGCCAACTGGTTCAAATTCGCCATCGGTTCCCTGACCATCTTTGCCGTGGTGGTCAATTCCTGGCTGCGCAAACGGGCCCGGTCGATCAAGGTGGAAACCTGAGCGATGGGTGAACCGATCATCTCCGTGCGGAACCTGCACAAATGGTATTCGGGCGTTCACGCGCTGAAAGGTGTGTCCGTCGATTTTGCCCCGAACGAGGCCGTCGGCCTGGTTGGCGATAATGGTGCGGGCAAATCGACATTGATCAACATCCTGTCCGGCGCCCAGGAGGCCGATGAGGGCGAGATCCAGGTTGAGGGCAAGAAGGTCGATATCGCCAGCCCACGGGACGCGATGGATCTGGGGATCGAGACCATCTACCAATACAATTCGATGGTCCCCACCATGTCGATCGCCCGCAACCTGTTCATCGGGCGGGAACCGCTGAAATTCTCGGTCTTGGGGCTGGGCGTCATGGACCGGCAGAAAATGGCCGAGGACAGCGTCAAAGCCATTGCCGATGTGGACCTGCATCTGCGGTCGCCCGACGCGCTGGTGGGCGAGCTGTCCGGCGGCCAACGCCAGGGTGTTGCCATCGCCCGCGCCATGCATTTCAAATCCAAGGTGATGATCCTGGACGAGCCGACGAACCATCTGGCCGTCAAGGAAACCAACAAGGTGATCGGCTTTGTCCGCTCGCTGAAGGAGCTGGGCATCACCGGCATCTTCATCAGCCACAACATCCATCACGTCTTCGATTGCTGCGACCGGATCGTCGCGATGGCGCGTGGGGAGATCGTGTTGGACAAGCGGGCTGACGAGACAACGATGGACGAGATCCTGGATGTCCTTTGACGGAGGCTTGAATGGGTGATTTGGCAGGCAAGGCCGTCCTGCTGACCGGCGGGTTGGGAACGCTGGGCCGGGCGCAGGCAACGAAACTGTCCAGCTCCGGCGCCAAGGTAACGGTGCTGGACCGTCCTGAGAGCGAGGATGGCGCGCAACGGGCCGCCGCCTTGGGGGAGGGCGTTACGTTTGTCGGCTGCGACCTGAACCAGCTGGCGAATGCCGAGACGACGGTTACGCAACTGGCGGCCGATCAGGGTGGGTTCGACATCCTGATCAACAATGCCGCCTTGATCATCAACAAGCCGAACGAGGAGTTCTCGCTGGAGGAATATGAGGATCAGATCCGCGTCAATTCCTCGGCCGCCTTTGCCCTGACGCGGGCTTGCGTGCCCGCGATGAAGCAGAAGGGTTATGGCAAGATCGTCAACTTCACCTCGATCACGCTGACCGGCCAATGGGATGGGTATGTGCCTTATGTCGCCTCCAAAGGGGCGATGCTGGGCTTGACCAAATCCATGGCGCGGGAGCTGGGACCGCACGGCATCAATGTGAACGCCGTCGCCCCCGGCGCGGTCGTCTCGGAAGCCGAGCAACGGGTCTTCGCCGACCGTTTGCAGGAATACAATGACTGGGTGCTGGACCGGCAGTGCATCAAGAAACGCATCCAGCCGTCCGACGTGGCGGACCTGGTGCATTTCCTGGTGTCCCCGGTATCGGACATGATCTCGGGCCAAAACTTCGCCATTGATGGCGGCTGGTAGCGGTTGGTGGAAAGCCTGACTCTCTCCGCTGGGGCCGCGCGCCTGGCGCTGGTGCCGGAGATGGGGGGCGGGATCGCCCGGTTGGATGTCAACGAGCGGCCGGTCCTGCGGCCCTGGTCAAGAAATGTCGATGGCGGGCCGTTCGAGCTGGCCTGCAATATCCTGGTGCCGTTTTCCAACCGCATCTCCGGTGGCGGTTTCCCCTGGGACGGGGAATTCCACGCCATTGCCCCAAACCTGGAGGGCGAGCCCTTTCCGATACACGGCGATGGGTTTCAGAAGGCCTGGGCCGTCGAGGATAGCCAGGACGAAAAGGTGACCTTGACGCTCGAAGACGGGGCAATCGGCCCCTTCGCCTATCGCGCCCAGCAGGATGTCCAGCTCAGCGACCGGCAGCTTACGTTGCGCCTGAACCTGACCAACATTGGCGACAACCCCCTGCCCTTTGGCTGCGGGTTTCACCCCTGGTTTCCGCGCGATGCTGAAACGCGGCTCAGCTTTTCGGCCAACGGTGTCTGGATGGAGGACACGCAACATCTGCCGACCGCCCATCATGATCTGGCCGACCTGCGGGATTGGGATTTCGAGGCACCGCGGGCCCTTCCCGATGGTCTGATCAACAACGCGTTCACTCGATGGGCTGGGGACGCGAATATCGAACAGGGTCGTACATTCACCTCCGCGACCGTCTCGGCTTCCCCCAACCTGGATTGCGCCATCGTCTATTCGCCGGACGCCTTGGCGGATTTCTTCTGCTTCGAACCGGTTTCCCATGCCGTGGACGCGCACAACGCGGCAAACGCTCCCGGCCTGACGGTACTGGCGACTGGCCAATCGATGGCCGCCCAGATGACCATCGCCTGGTAGGTCGTCACTCCGTCAGAAACACGAACTCGTCAACGTTCCGGGCACAACGGTGATCGCTGCTCGCTTGAAAGGCCTCTCAAGTTTTCCACGTCAGGTCCATCACCGTTGGCGTGTGGGAAAGACGGGCGGGGCGGTCACGGGTGGCGAAGGACGATCTTGCCGATATGGGTTTTGGCCAGGAACGCTTCCTGAGCCGCGCGTATGTCCCTGAGGTCGAATTCGGCGGCAATCGACGGGGTGATCTGTCCCTTTTCGATGTAGCCGACGATGTCGGTCATGATCGAATCCGGCTGGAATGTCGATCCATACAGCGTCAAATCGCGCAAATAGAGGGTTCGGACGTCCAGCTCGACGATCGGACCGGCAATCGCGCCGGCGGTGACGTAGCGGCCGCCGCGTCGGAGGGCGTTGATCAGATCCGGCCAGCGAGGTCCCGCCACCAGATCGACCACAACATCGAAACCGTCGGGCGGCAGATCGGCATCGCGTGCCAGGGTTTCAGCGGCGCCCAGCGCTTTGATATCGGCCGCCTTGCTGGGCGAGGTGAGCGCCGTGACCCGCGCGCCGCGCAGGGCCGCCAGTTGTATGGCCGCCGAACCGACACCGCCCGACGCCCCGGTAATGAGCACCCTTTCGTCCCGAACGCCGGCGCGCTGGAGCATGCCCTCGGCCGTCGAATAGGCGCACGGGATCGCGGCGAGCTGTTCGGCGGACAGATCCGAGCGCACCGGCAACGCGTCCCGGGCGAAGGTCTTTGTGTATTGGGCAAAGGCGCCGTCGCATTCCGACCCGAAGGTCCAGGTCGAGAAGGCATCGCCGCTGGCGCCGGTCGATTGAAGAGCGCGAACCAGAACGCGTTCGCCGATCCGCGCCTGCGGGACCTGTGGGCCGACAGCGACGATCTCGCCGCAGCAATCGGCCCCCTGAATGCGCGGGAAGGCGATCGGCACGCCCGACCAGCCGCCATCTTCGGCATCGGCGTTGGCATTGCCCCGGGCGGCGGTGCTGCCCGTGTCACCGCGCACGGATTTCGAATACCAGGCCGTGCGGGTGTTGATGTCGGTGTTGTTGACCGAGGAGGCCAGGACCTTGATCAGCACCTCGCCCGGCCCCGCGGCCGGCGTAGGCAGATCCTCTCGCCATTCGAGCTTGTCCAGACCGCCATGCCCCGTGAGGACAACGCCATACATCGTGCTGGGAATGTGCATTGACCCCCCGTCCCTTTGATAGCCATCCCGTTGATAGCCGACCCTTCGATAGCCGGCGTGTTGGCCAGCGCCCCCGTTCGCCGCAAGGAACGGGGTTCGGCCCGGAAATGTCAAATCAGGAGCCGTTGGCGCTGAAGGCGCCGGCGACGCAACCGGAGGCGCCAAGCCATGATGGCACCGTCGCGGCCTTTCGCTGGCAGGTTCCCGAACATTTCAATATCGGCATCAATGTCTGCGATCGCTGGGCCGAGCAGGCCCAGGATCGGACGGCGCTGATCGATGTCGGCGATGACGGGCATCAGCAAGAAATAAGCTTCGGTGCGCTGAGGGATCATTCCAACCGCATGGCCAACGTGCTGACCGGAGCCGGCATCGCAGCCGGTAACCGGGTTGCCATCCTGCTGCCCCAGCGGTGGGAGACGGCGGCAGCGCATATTGCCCTGTATAAACTGGGCGCCATCGCGGTGCCGCTTTCGGCCCTGTTCGGTCCGGATGCGTTGAAGACCCGCCTGTCCGACTCCGGTTGCCGGGCGATCATCACCGATGGCGCCGGAACCGACGCTCTTGCCGAAATATCCAACCAGTTATCTGGTTTGAAATACTGGTTTGCGTTGGACTGCCGTCGGCCGGGAACCGTGAACCTAAGCCGCGCCTGTGCCGAGGCATCGGACCGGTTTACGCCGGTCGCGACAAACGCCGACGATCCGGCCATGATCATTTATACCTCCGGAACGACCGGGCCGCCCAAAGGGGTCGTCCATGCCCACCGCGTGCTGTTGGGGCATTTGCCGGGCATGGAAATGGCATTCGACCTGTTTCCGCAACCCGGCGACCGGATGTGGAGTCCAGCCGATTGGTCCTGGGTCGGCGGCTTGCTTGTGGTGCTGCTGCCGGCGCTGCATCACGGCGTGCCGGTAGTGGCGCGGCGCGGCGGGCCGCTGACGGGGGCGGCGCTGTTCGAATTTCTGGCGCGGCATCGCATTCGCAACGCCCTGCTGCCACCGGCGGCCCTGAGACTGATGCGCACCGTCGCCGAGCCTGAGAAACGGTGGACGCTTTCGCTGCGGTCCGTCACCGCCGGAGGTGAGAGCCTGACACCGGATCTGTTCTATTGGGCGCGGAAGAGTCTGGGGCTGACCGTTAACGAGTCCTATGGTCAGACCGAGTGCAACCTGACCATCGCGGGGTGCGATGCCCTTGGGTCCGCCCAGGCGGGCTGGATCGGGCGGCAAGCGCCGGGCCACCGCGTGGCGGTCATCGACCATGAGGGACGAGAGCTGGCGCCGGGCGAGGTCGGCACGATCGCGGTGCGCCGGTGCGACCCCGGTCTGTTTCTCGGCTATTGGAACAATCCCAAGGCGACGCGTGACAAGTTCGTGGGCGATTGGATGGTGACCGGGGATATCGGCGTGCAGGACCAGGCTGGCCGTTTCCGCTTCCTTGGCCGGGCAGACGACATCATCACCTCGGCCGGGTATCGAATCGGGCCGGGAGAAATCGAGGCTTGCCTTGCCGGAGATCCATCCGTGCAACAAGCGGCGGCGGTGGGGGTTCCTGACCCCCTACGCGGACAGGCGGTGATAGCCTTTGTCGTGCCGGTCAAGGGTGTTGCCGCAGATGACCGTCTCAAACGCAGGCTGATGACCCGTGTGCGGGATCGCCTGGCACCCCACCTGTGCCCGCGTCAGGTCGTGTTCATCGATGGCCTGCCGATGACCGAAACCGGCAAGATCCAGCGCCGTAGGCTTCGCTACCTACGTGATTAGGCTGGTGTGTCTTCTTTGGGGAGATTTGGGTGCAACTCTCTGGGGACGATGTCTTCGCATTCGAAGACCGACTTGTGAATGGTGGCGCCCTGCGGGATGATTCTGCGTTCCTTTTTCGGAATGAAGAAGCCACCCCAGATTTTGCGATTGGTTTCGACGTGAATTGATTTCCTTCGCGGCAGATATTCAATGATCGGCCAAAACTCCTTCATCGACTCGTTTATCGACGCGCAGGGGTCGGGCGCCACATACACCTTGTTCCCCTGGGGTTTGGTTTTTGCGAGGACGATCGTGTTCACGGTTCTGGTCTTGAACTTGACGCCAAGCGGCTTGGATTCGTTGATCATCCATTCCAGCGGGATCTTGGCCAGACCGCTCTCTGACTCGGCATTTCCGCCGCCGATATCGCCATGGCAGCCACGGAACCATTGTTCGTCGACATCCTGGTCGACTTCCGTTTTCTCGACCCAATAGTCCGGCCTGTGCTTTTCACCGTCCGGCCAGAGCAAGGGCTGAAACATCGTTCGGCGCTCGTCGATCGCCACGGCGTGGCGGACGGCGGCGACGCTGCGGTTCTTGGCCGTAAAGGCGTGCGTCGTCAGCCTGGGTCCGCGCCTGCCGGATTCGATCACGCTGGCAACCGTGTCGAACAGTCCCAGCAGGTTGATGGTCGGTTGGACCGGGCGAAGCGTTCTTTGATAGAGCCGGATCTCCGAGAACGCGCTCGAGCCGGATGAATCCTGCTCATGATCGCGCGTTTCGCTGATGCCCTTGTAGGCCTGGTAGGCATAGTCCAGCAGGTTCAGATTGACCTTGTCGATCAATCCAAAGGCGTGAATGAAACCCGCCAGAACGCGCGCCGTGTAGGCGCCGCGACTGAATCCGTAGATAAAGATGTTGTCGGATTTGCGGGGTTTTTCGTCGTCACTGCCGTGGGAGTAGTGGTCGACGATGAACCGGTAGGCCTCCTTGACGTTGGTATCGAGACCCCAGCCGGTCGCAAGCCCCCAGATTTCAGCCGATTTGCGTTGAAACCTGAACGGGGCGCCATCGGCGCCGAACGTGCCGACCCCGGGATCGTAGAACACCACTTGCTGGTCGGATTTTTCAAGACATCCAAATAACCGAAGAATATTGGTTCGGTTGCTTGAAATTTCATTCGATGTTCCGTCGCACAAAATTACTATATTTTTTGGCATTTTTATTACGCCTCTTCAGCCAGCTTGATGAAAGAACTTCCATATTTCCACGCGAATTCGATGAGATTTCTAATTTTCGCTGCAAAAGGATAATTGGCAAGAGAAATCTTTTGCCGATAAGCGTTCGTGGGTTGTACACAGGCGGGTGATGCTTCCTGCTGCGCAAACCTACGACGCGCTCGTCAAAGACTTTCGATGGCAAATCCCCGAGGCGTACAACATCGGTGTCGATGTGTGCGACCGCTGGGCTGCTGCCGATCCAAACCGGCTTGCCCTGATCGATGTGGATGATGACGGCGAGGCAAACCGCGTCACGTTCGGAGAACTAAGCGCCTATTCGAACCAGGTGGCAAACGTGCTGATGGACACCGGCCTGCTGGCCGGAGACCGGGTCGGCATCTTGCTGCCCCAGCGGCTGGAAACAGCGGCGTCCCACATCGCGGCCTATAAGCTGGGCGCCATTGCGGTGCCGCTGTTCACGCTGTTCGGGCCCGATGCGCTGGCCTTCCGCCTGGCTGATGCCAGCGTGAAAACCGTGATCACCGATGCCGCGGGTGCGGCCAAGCTGGCCCGAATCCGCGAAAAGCTGCCGGCGATGACCATCATGCTTACGGTCGATGGCGCCCACCATGGCGGCATCGATTTCCACCGAGCGGTCGCGGGCGCGCCCGACCGGTTCCGCGCGGTGGACAGCAAGGCCGAAGATCCCGCGCTGATCATCTATACCTCCGGCACGACGGGAAACCCCAAGGGTGCCCTGCACGCCCACCGGGTTCTGCTGGGCCACCTGCCGGGTGTGGAGATGAGCCATGATCTGTTTCCCCAAGAGGGGGACGTGATCTGGACCCCGGCGGATTGGGCCTGGATCGGCGGGCTGTTGGACGTGCTATTGCCGGCCCTGCATCACGGCATCCCCGTGGTGGCCAGGCGGTTCAAGAAGTTCAGCGGCGAGGCGGCCTTTGAGCTGATGGCCGAGTATGGGGTGCGCAACACCTTCCTGCCGCCCACGGCCCTGAAGGTCATGCGGACGGTGGAGAACCCGAAGCGGCGCTGGGATTTCAACCTGCGCACGGTGGCCTCGGGCGGGGAAAGCCTGGGCGCCTCGCTGATCGAATGGGGCCGGGAAACCTTCGGCGTGACCATCAACGAATTCTACGGCCAGACCGAATGCAACATGATCGTTTCCAGCTGCGGGCATCTGATGGACGCCCGACCCGGCCTGATGGGCCGCCCGGTGCCCGGACATCGGCTGGTGGTGATCGATGAGGACGGCAACGCGCTGCCGCCCTGGGAAGAGGGGCTGATCGCGGTGCACCGCCCGGACCCGGTGATGTTCCTGGGCTATTGGAACAACGCGGCGGCGACGGATCAGAAATTCATCGGCAACTGGCTGGTGACCGGCGATACCGGGATGGCGGATGAGGATGGCTGGCTGCGCTTTGTCGGCCGGGATGACGATGTCATCACCTCCTCGGGCTATCGCATCGGACCGGGCGAGATCGAGGACAGCCTGATGACTCACCCGGCGGTTAAAATGGCCGGGGTGGTCGGCAAGCCGGACGAACAGCGCACCCAGATCATCAAAGCCTTCATCGTGCTGGCCGATGGCATGACGGCCAGCGAGGAGCTGGCCTTCGAGATCGCCCACCATGTCAAAACCCGGCTGGCGGCCCATGAATACCCGCGCGAGATCGAATTCGTCGACCGCCTGCCGCTGACCCCGACCGGCAAAATCATCCGCCGCCTGTTGCGCGCGGGCGAAACCTGACGGAAAACACGAACGTCCCTTTTTCAGCTTCACCGGCAAACGACACCATGACCCAAGAAAAAGATCCGACCGAAGTCCTGCTCGGCCTACGCAAAAGCATCGATAATCTGGACGCCTCGCTGGTGCTGCTGCTGGCCGAACGGTTCAAGCTGACCAAACAGGTGGGCGAGCTGAAGAAGGAACACGCCCTGCCGCCGGCCGACAAAAGCCGGGAAGCGGACATGATCGACCGCCTGCGCCGCCTGGCCAGCGATGCCGAACTGGACCCCGACTTTGCCGAAAAACTCATCCGCTTCGTGATCGACGAGGTGATCCGGCACCATGAGCGGATCAAGCAGTCGGGCGGCTAACCGCTTACCCTCCCATTTTGTGAGATAGCTAACAGTCATCCCCCCAAAGGCTGTTTAGGAACCGTGACTTAGCCGGTCCCGCCTTTTCCGGCGGCCTGTTTTAGGTTAGTTTCGCTTCTAACCATGTGACAACTAAGCAGGTATCGGAAAAAGCATATCGGTCGCAGCCAGTGCGGAGGGGGGCACGATGCGTGACGTGATGACATTCCTATTGGCGACACTTGTGTTGCTGTGCGCGCTCATTTTGGGCAGCCAGACCAACAAGTCGTTTGCGCAAAGCATGCTCAGCCCCGGCTATGCCGAAACGGATGCCGGGTATACGCCGTCCGAGCGGGCGGGGCGCGAGATCTGGTTTTTTGCCACCGCGTTCAACGACCGGTTCTTCACCTACACCTATCCCCAGCGCCTGGGCGCGACCATCGACTGGTACGAGGTGCTGGGCGCGGAGAATAAGGGAGATCTTTTTCCTGCCTGGGGCGCGATCGTCGATCCGGACTGCTGCATCCCCGGCGAGGCCGATTGCCCCGCCCAATCGCTGGACGAGACATACGGGTTCCAATGGTGCCCGGGCGATGAGGATCTGCTGAGTTTTGTGGGCCAGGATGGCTATCGCGATCCGGCCTGCGACTTTAACGATGCCCCGTTCAACACGGCCACGCCCCATGGCGAGGAAGACCAGCGCCAGGATGCCTGCGATCTGCGCTATGGCACCTCGACCGGGGCTTTGGGCCTGCGCAAGTTCCCCAACCCGCGCTTCGATCCCGACAAATGGGTCGCGCTGAACGGCTCGCTTTCGTCCTGGGACGGTTACCGCAAGATGCTGTCGGATGCCGATCAGGCCGATGCGGACAGCGAGAATGCCGATGCGCGGATGAACCGGCTGTTCGATGGGTCGGTCGAACCGCCCTTCCGCATCGGCATGGCCTGCGGGGCTTGCCATATCGCCTTCAAACCGACCAACCCGCCGGACGATCCGAACAATCCCGAGTGGGAGCATATCGACGGGCTGGTGGGCAACCAGTACAGCCGGGTGTCCAACATGCTGGGCAACGGGCTGTCCAAGCACCGGCTGGAATGGCAGCTGATCGCCCGCTCGCGCCCCGGCGTGGTCGACACCTCGGCCCTGCCGATGGATTTGGTGTCCAACCCCGGCACGATGAACGCCATCATCAACTTCGCCAAACGGCCGCTGCACGAGCATGATTTGAGCCGCTGGGAGAAGGTCTCAACCTGCCCGGCCGGTGCGGATCCCGCGGATTGCTGGTGCGAACCGGGTAAGCCGGGCAAATGCTGGGAGTGGCAGACGGACACCCACATGGTGCCGCACGTGCTGAAGGGCGGTGAGGATTCCGTCGGCTATAACGAGGCCATCCAGCGCGTCTATTTCAACATCGGATCCTGCGCTGAACAGTGCTGGATCAACCATGTGCCCGACCTGCGGGCGGCCGATCCGGCCCAGCGGAATTACGGCCAGACGCCGTTCGATATCGGCCAGTGCCGGCGCGACTGCGCCAGCTTCCGCGCCATCGAGGACCGGCTGGACGATATCAAGGCCTTCTTCCTGTCGGCCCGGCCGAGCGATCTGTGGGAGGCGCGCGGTCACGCCAGCCCCCGCGATCTGGAGCTGGCGCTGGAGGACGAATACTTCGAGGGCGCCGTCGAACAGGGCCGCGAGATTTTCGCCCAAACCTGCGCGCGCTGCCATTCCAGCCAGCCAGGACCTTACGGCAATACGGACTTCCTGGCGGCCAGCGCAGAAGATGCCACGCTGCGCGAGGACTGGCTGGGCAACGATTTGCTGACGCCGGTCAGCGAAGTCGGCACCTACAACGCCCGAGCGATGCATTCCAACCACATGCAGTCGCGCGTTTGGGAGCAGTACGGCTCAGAAAACCTGCGGGCCCGTGCCCCCGATGCCGAGCGCACCGAGGTGATGAAAGGCGGCGGCCGCGGCTATTACCGCAACATCTCGCTGCTGTCGGCCTGGGCGCATGCGCCGTTCATGCAGAACAACGCCATCGGGCCGGAGCTGTGCGGCAAAAATGACGGCTCGAAGACCGATCATTACAGCCCGACCTACGTCGATGAAAACGGGCAGCTGCTGGAAAACCCGCCGGCCTGCTGGCTGTACGACACCTCGGTCGAGGGGCGGTACGAGCTGTACAAGGCCTCGATGGACGCCATGCTCAATCCGGACAAGCGGATCGACAAGATGTTCATCCTGGACCGCGACATCATCATCGATGTGGCGCCCAAGGTTGAACTTGGTCCCATCGAAACCGGCCTGTCGCTGAAGATCGAGGCGGGACAGCCGGCCGTGGCCCTGGCCAGCCTGCGCTACAAGGATCTGCTGCAGGATCTGATCCTGCGTCACCGCAATCCCGATAAGCTAGCGGCCAAATATGAGGGCATTCTGGACGGCGATCAGTTCACCGAGCTGAGCGACTCGCTCGACAGCATGCTGGCCGACCTGATCGCCGAGGAAGGGCACAAGGTCGTCGAGATCATCAGCCAGCCCGACCACTTCATCCAGCGCTATTACTCCAACGTCCATGACCGGATCGAGAATATCGGTCACGACTTTGGCGAGGACCTGACGGATGAGGAAAAACAAGCGCTGACCGCCTTCGTGGCGACGCTGTAAGGGAGGATCGGATCATGCTGAAACGTATAGTGATCGGCCTCGCCGTTCTGGTCGTGGTCGTCGCCGCTGCCCTGGGGGTACTGCTTTCCGGCTCGCAGGAAGATGTGATCGCCACACGGCCGGACATCCCCTTCGCGCCGCTGACGGACGATGCCCTGAGCGATCCGGACAACCCGACCAAGATCTTTCGGGTGGACTTCGCCAAGGTGGAGCACGACTTCCCGCTGAGCCGGGAGGATCTGATGAAGATCACCCCGGCCTCGCTGCTGGCGCTGGAGCAGGAGGAGATCGACCAGATCTATGCCCGCCTGACGCCGGGACCCATCCCGGACGGGATTTATGAGGGCGATCTGTTCTTCCCGCGCGGGACCGAGGACGGCACGCTTGCCACCCGGATGGAGGAAATCCTGGGCGGTGTCGCCGGCCGGATCAAAGGCGAGAAGATCGAGCTGCTGGAAAAGGTCGGCCGCTCGATCTGGAAGGGCAAGAAATTCGACCGGGAAACGCTGATCCTGCGCAACCTGATCGAGGATTTCGCGCCGTTCGAAGCCATCATCGACGACCCGGACGCCCTGCAGACCGAGGCGGTTCCGCGGGAGGGCTGGCTGAAATACATCCGTCCGACGACGAATGTCTGGCTGCTGTTCCCGGCCAAGCTTTATTGCGGACAGAGCCTGCTGGACGGACGCCGAGAGGCCGTGATCATCGATTATTTCTACACCGATGAGATCGAGGGCTATCAGGAAAGCCCCGATAGTCTGGTGGGGCGCGGCGGGCTGAAAATCCGCGATGAAATCCGGATGGTTCGCCCCGGCTTCTATCTGGGCCGCGCCTACATCAACAAGCTCTTCCTGTTGAATTTCAGCCTGTACAACGCCGAGGTCGCGGAAGCCGAAGGCGAGGGCTTTGCCGGCGGCGCCGATGTGGCCGAGGATTGCTGGGTCGGCGAGCAGATCCGCCACGCCTCGGCGCAATGAGCCGACAATGCCGGGCACCCTTAGACTCGCCCAGCTGCTGGCCAGCGCGGCGGCAGTGGTGAGCCTGACGGCGGTCGCCCAGCTTGCCACCGCCCAAAGCGGCGGATCGCCAGTGTTGTTCAGCCCTGAAGATCCTGGTCCGAACGCGCCGCCGTTGGGGCGATCGGTATTCGATGAGTTGTTCGAAGTGGGGTCGCCCGCCGAACAGCGCGAAGATGCCCGCTATGCGATCCCCTTTCCGTTCGAGGCGCTGCTCGAAAGCCTGAACAAGCGGATCGCGCCGGACAAAGCACAGACTGCCTTGATCCCCCTGGGCCGGTCGTTGCAGCGGTTTGCCGCCGACCCGCACTATTTCGCCTCGCCCCGGATCGTTGTTGCGATCAACGGCCAGTCCGACGATGCAGCCACTTTGGATGAGCCGCTGTTGCAGGACAGGCTGTTCTTGGGATACCAGCCCGCCTCCGAGTCCATCGAGGTCTTGAGCTACAACGAACAGGCGGGTCGGTTCGAGTTTCAGGAAATCACCGACTATCGGTCCACTGACGAAGCCAAGGTGAGCTACTCCGAGCGCGCGGTTTGCGCGACCTGCCACCAGGGAGCCGCACCGATCTTTGCCACCGCCTTGTGGAGCGAGACCAACGGGTCGGAAAGCGTCGCCGACAGTCTGGCGGAATTGGGTGAGAGTTTTCACGGCATCCCCGTACGCCAGGGGGTCGACGGCCCGGACTTTTTCGATCAATCGACCGATCGGGCAAACCTGATCCCCGTTGCCGCGCAGCTTTGGCGGGAAGGCTGCCAAGGCGCGGACGATCCGGCGCACTGTCGCGGCGCCCTGTTGCTGACGGCCCTGCGATATCGGTTGGGCGGCAGCCGAGTGATGCCGGTCGATCCTGAAGACGTAGCATCGACCCTGGCGACCCAATTGCCTGATGGGATTTGGGCCGCCGATCCGGACCTGCCGAACCGCGACCCCATGGTCCTGGTTGCCGCCAACACGCCGCCGGTTGACGCAATCGAGGCAGCCGGCCAATTCGATCCGACCGTTGACCGGCCCCCTGTGGCGTTGTGGCAACCCGGACAATCGGCCGCCGCGTTGGCCGCCCTGATGTTCGGCAACGCCGATATCACCTGGCTGGACGAGAGGTTGGCGGCGCTTGACCTGCCAGCCGCGCGGACCTATCGCGGGCCATGCAAGCTCAGGTTCGTCGCGGACAAGGAAGTCCGTTTCTCCTGTACGGCCGAGGATAAGACGTCGTCGCTCGAGGGTTTCGTGCGGATGAAAGAGGGTGAGGTCGTTGGCGGGCGAGTAGATCGCCTCTCACTGGGCGGTCAGACACCCGTACGCCGCCTGTTCATCGAGCCGGGTTCCAGCGGAACGGCCGACACGCTTCAGCTGAAGCTGCGCGAGGCCGGCCAAGGATTGTCGGCACGCCTGGCATCGGGCGAGCGCCTTTCAATACTGACCCTCTCTCTTTCTGCCACCGGCACCGGACAAGCGGAAATATCAGTCGTCGACGATATCTCCGCATTGGCTGCCGCCATCGATATGTTGAGTATGCTGTCCGCCGACAGCGCCCCCCTGCGTCGCCCCATCCTGGCGGCGCTGGACGCCCAGCTTTCACAAAAACAAAACTAGGGCACCTTGGTCATGGAACGCCTGAAAGCCTTGATTTCCTTTATTCGACGGTGGGTTACGCGCATCGGCGTGCTTCTGGTCGTCATCATTGTCGTGGGCGGCGGCTATACCCTGTACCGGGTTGATATCGACGAAGCCGAGTCCTTCGACGATCCGGTGATGCACTTCAAATACGGTTCGACCGGTGGCGACCGCAATTTCGGCATTCCGAGCGCCATCTGGCACGCCCTGCCGGTTCTGTTCGCCGACATGCTGCCCGAGGATCGCGAATATGACGATTGGAGCGCGTTCGGCTTCATCTACGAGATGGACGAGAACGGTGAGCGCCGCGACCGACCGGCCGGCACCTCGCAGCGCAACCATATGGGAATCGATCGGATCTTCCTGAACTGCGGCGGCTGCCACGTCGGTAGTGTCCGCGCATCAGCCGAAAGCGAACCCAAGATTGTCAACGGCATGCCCTCGAACACGGTCGATTTGCAGGGCTTTCAGGACTTTCTCATCAACGCGGCATTGGACGAGCGCTTCACGCCGAAAAACATCCTGGCCCAGATCGACTTGATGGAAGATGTCGAGCTGGATTTCATCAACCGGATGGTTCTGAAGTTCTACGGCGTCAATGCCCTGCGGGATCGGGCGCTGATTTTCCGCACGCGATTTCGGTTCGCGGACTGGCAACCGGTCTACGGACCCGGGAGGTTCGATACCTTCTCACCGGCGAAGGCCTTGCTCAACTGGCCGCTGGACAAAATCCCCGAACATGAGCGCATCGGCGTGGTCGACTTTCCATCCGTCTGGATGCAGCGGCCGCGCGATGGCATGCAGCTGCATTGGGATGGCAACAACACCAAGCTTGCCGAACGCAACCGCAGCGCCTCCTTCGGCACCGGTGCCCTGCCCCCCATCCTGGATCGCCAATCGATCGGGCGGATGGAGGAGTATCTGATGGATGTCGAACCGCCCCGTTTCGATGAGATGTTCCCTGATGATTTCGACGAGGATCTCGCGGCGTACGGCAAGCCGATTTATGCGGAGCATTGCGCATCGTGTCACGGCGCGGACGGCCGCGATTTTTCCGGCCAGTATGTCGGCATGGTGACACCGATCGAGGATATCGGCACCGACCGGGCGCGGTTCGATAACTATACCTATGACCTGTCGGTCAATCAGAATGTCCTGTACGCGGAGTTCGGCGAGGAGCGGTTCCAGAATTTCCGCAAGACGGACGGGTACGCCAACATGCCGCTGGACGGCGTGTGGCTGCGCGCGCCCTATTTGCACAACGGGTCGGTGCCAAGCCTGTGGGAGCTGCTTCTGCCGGCCGGTGAGCGACCAACCGCGTTCTTCCGCGGGTATGACGTCTATGACCCGGTCAATGTCGGCTTTGTTTCGAACCCTGATGACATTCCCTTGGACGTGCAGCCGGGCCTGTTTTGCTTTCAAACCAGGCTGAGCGCCGATGCCGGTTGCCGAGGACCGCAGTCCAAGACCTTCGTCTGCACCGCCGAAGCCTGCAAGGGCAATGCGAATACCGGCCATGAATACGGCGTCACCCTGTCGACGGACGAAAAACGGGCTCTCGTCGAATATCTCAAAACCTTCTGAGTAACCGCCCGGAGGGCGCAAAATGGCACAACAAACAACCGCCAAGAATTTGAAGCGCAGCCTGCCGGGCATCCGCAGCAAGAAGGCGGGCGGACGGCCCTTCACCGGCCCAATCCTGTTGCTGGTTTTGGTGCTGGCCGGCCTGGCGTTCGCCAATTACCAGTTCTTCCGCATCGTGCCCCAGGAAATCTGTGGCGATGTCGAACCCGCCAACAAGGAGGAGCTGTGCGCCGATACCGAGGAGGAATGGTTCAAATACGGCTCGCTCGGATCGGAGGCGACCCGCGGCGTTCCCTACACCGTCTTTCATGTGCTGCCGCGCGTCTTCCCCGATCTGATGCCAGGAACGGGCGGTTATCGTGCCTTTGGCATCCCGTGGGAGGAAGGGCGCGAGCTGCCGGTCGGGTTTTCCAAGAAAATCATGGGCTTTCCGCGCATCACCCAAAATTGCGCCGTCTGCCACACGGCCACATACCGCACGGCGCCGGACGAAAAGCCCGTAATCGTGCCGACCGGGCCATCCCACACGACGGACGTGCAAGCATTCCTGGATTTTCTGGAGGCAGCCGCCAAGAATCCGCGTTTTGACGCTGATGTCATGCTGCCACATATCGAGCAAGCCTTCGATCTGTCGCTGCTGGACAAGCTGATCCACCGCTTCGGCATCATCCCGCTGACAAGAAGCGCCATCTTGGAACAGGCCGAGCAGTTTTCCTGGATGCGGGCCCATGGAAGGCCGGACTGGGGACCGGGACGCGACGATCCCTTTAACCTGACCAAGTTTTTCATGATCGAGATGGAGGAAGATGACGGCACCACCGGCAATGCCGACTTTCCCTCGATCTGGAACATGGGGCTGCGGGAAGGCCAATCGCTGAACTGGGCGGGCGAGACCCAGGATCCGCTGGCGGTGTTCATCGATTCCGCCCTTGGCCTGGGCGCCCCGCCGGGGCCCGAGTTCATCGATCAGATGGAACGGATGCGCGCCTATCTCCGGTCCAAGGAACCGCCGGTCTTTCCCTTTGAGATCGACCAGGATCTGGCCGATGTCGGCAAGCCGCTTTACGAGCAATACTGTGGCGATTGCCACGCGGTGGGCGGCGCGTATTTCGGCAAGGTCATCCCGATTACCGAAATCGGCACCGACCGCGAGCGGTTCGATACCTGGACCCAGCAGCACGCCGATGAAACCAACAAAGTGGCGGCGGAGATGGGCGTTCAGCGCAAGGACATGGTCAAGGATATCGGGTACGCCAGCCAGCCGCTGGACGGGATCTGGCTGCGGGCGCCCTATCTGCACAACGGATCTGTTCCCAACATGTGGGAGCTGTTGAGACGGCCCGAAGACCGGGTGGATGTCTTTTATCGTGGCTGCGACATCTACGAGCCCGACAAGATGGGGTTCTTTTCCAACCGCGAGTATGACAACTGCCCCTATTGGCGGTTCGACACCGCTGAACGCGGCAACGGCAATTGGGGCCATGATTACGGTACGCGCCTGACCGACGGCCAGAAATGGGCGTTGATTGAATATCTGAAAACCCAATGACCCAGCATGATTCCATTGCCGAGTTCCTGCCGGGCGAACCGCAGGTGGCGGGCGACAAGAGCGGCACCGTCACCGCCGACGAGGCCATGCTGGTCGAAGAGCTGTCCTACATCGACCGGATGCGCAACCGGCAGCGTGGGGGAAACGAAGCGGAGCATATCGAGAAGCTGATCGAGAGCCTGCGCAAGAAACAGCCCGACCCGTCCAAACCGTATCTGACCGGACTGGCCCTGTCCGGCGGGGGCATCCGGTCGGCGACGTTTGCCTTGGGCGTGCTGCAGCGGCTGGCGCGGGCCCGGTTACTGGAGAAGTTCGACTACCTGTCGACCGTTTCAGGCGGCGGCTATATCGGATCGGCCTTGACCTGGTGGTTGAGCGGTTCGGACCGAACCCGGGCCAAGGTGGATTACGATCCGGGGCAGGAGTTTCCCTTCGGCACGCGCGATCCCAGCCTGCCTGACCCCAATCCGAACCTGATCCTGCGCTACTTGCGGGAGAACGGCCGCTATCTGACACCGGGCAACCACATCACCATCTGGTCGGGCGTCGCGATTTTTTTGCGCGCCGTGCTGTTGAACCTGCTGGTCTGGATCCCGCTGGCCGGATTGACGCTGTATCTGCTGATTTTGCTGGGCAAGGCGGCGTTCATGAACGGGCTGACCGCCTTTATCGGCACGATCGCCGAGGGCGTGCTGGACCAGGCGACCGGCTTACTGGCCGGCGGCGGGGGCACGGTCGGCGTCGATCAAATGTTCCCGCCGGTATTTCTGCTGCTGCTGGTCATATCGGTTCTTCTGCTGATTATCTTCGTCCTGTCATCCATCAATTACTCCCTGCTGGCCTGGATCGAACGGGGCGAGGTCGCCACCCAACGCCTTGTCGATGAACAGGGGCAGAAAACCCTGGCGCCGGTGGGGGCACAGCAATCCGCTGCCAACACCGGCCACCGGCCAGGCGATTCGCACATGGCGAGCATCAGGCGCTGGTTGCGGGTTGCCCTGGTCGTGGCGGTCGATATCGCCATCTTCGTCGCGGTTATCTTTTGGCTGCGGCCCTTGATCGAGCCGCTGTTCGGCGGTGGTTATTTCCCCGACGATCTGGTAGGGCGCCTGTTCCTGCTTTGGCCGGGATCGTTCGTACTGGCGTTGTCCGTCATCGCGACGATTGCCCTCACCTCTGGCTGGGACGAGCTGTTCAAGGGCAGCTGGCGCGGTATGGTCAATCTATTGGCCGGCTTTGCCTTCATCATTGCCGTGGACGGGATCGCCATGGTGGCTGTCCAGGAGATGGGCACCACCAAACCCCATACTTGGATCAATCTGGGCCGCATTTCCGGGGCCATGCAATTCTCGGCCGCCATCGGCCTGGTCGTGCTGGCCAACTTCTGGACCGCGTTTTTCGTGCGGGCGACCTTGCGCGTGGAGGGCATGTCGATCCGCTATGGCGGCCGGCGGGTTTTCGAGATCTTCTTCGGCTATTGCCTGCCGATCGCCATTGGCCTGGCGGCCATCGGCAGCATTCCCATCGTCGATACCTGGGTGGGCATTCGCTATGCCGGCCTGGAAGGGGCGGTTTCGGTCGTCTTCGGGGTCGGGTCGGCCCTTTGGGGGCACCTGCAGGCGCGCAACGAAGGGATTGGCGGCAAACGGGCAGAAATCGTGTTGGCCGTCGGGTCCGCCCTGCTGGTCTATGGCATCTTGTTGCTGGGCTATCGCCTGGCCGGTTGGTTCGAGTCAGGGGATATCCAGACCCGCGCCCTGCTGGCGGGAATTTGCCTGATCGCCGGCATCGTCGGTTGGTTCACCAACGTGAACTACGTGTCTTTCCATCGCTATTACCGCGACCGCCTGATGGAAGCCTTCATGCCCGATGTCGAAACGGTCGACGCCGGCGTCAGCGGGCCGGCGCGGCGGGCCGATGAAATGCGGCTGTGCGATGTTTGGGACCCATCCACGGAGCTGGGGCCCCTGCATCTGATCAATACCAATGCGGTGCTGGTCAATTCCAATGTTCGGAAATACCGCATCCGGGGCGGGGACAATTTCGTTCTGTCGCCCGTCTATTGCGGCGGCAATGCCACCGGCTGGCAGCGCTCGGACACAATCCTGGATGGCGGGATGACCCTGGCCAGCGCCATGGCGACATCCGGGGCGGCGGCGAACCCGCGGGCCGCCGTCGGCGGGCGGGGCGTGACGCGGAACCAGTTCCTGTCGCTGGCGATGACGCTGTTGAGCCTGCGCCTGGGGTACTGGTTTCCCCGGCCCAGCCCGCGCAAACTGTTGAAGCGCCGGCCCAACCATTTCAAGCCCAGCGCGCAGTTTTCGGTGCCCAACTGGGGCTATGCGGAGACCAATGCCTGGCTGGAGCTGAGCGACGGGGCGCATTTCGAAAATCTGGGGCTTTACGAGCTGGTGCGTCGGCGCTGCGGGCTGATCGTCGTGTGCGACGGCGGGGGCGATCCGGAGGCGACCTATGGCGACTTCCTGGTGGCCCTGCAACGCATCGAGCAGGATTTCGGGGCCAAGGTCAGCTTTGATGTCGAGGTTTCCCAGCGGTCCGCGAAGAAACGGTCCAAGCGCGAGACATGGCGCTCAGGGCCCGAACAGCTGATCGCCCGGCCTCGGGAGGGTGTCTATCCCAGCACGGCGGCCTATGCCGACAGGGGGTACTTTGCGGCGAGCATCGATTATGGGCCGCGGGGGGGTGGTTATTGGCCAGAAAAAGGGCTGATCATCTATCTGAAAACGACGATGATCCCCAAACTGTCCATGAAGGCGCGCGGCTACAAAGGGGCGAACCCGGCCTTCCCCGATGAAAGCACGGCGGACCAGTTCTTCGATGAGGAACAGTTCGAGGCCTATCGCGAGCTGGGTTATCGCATAGCCGATCAGATGATCGACGAGCTCGACCTGATCCGGCTGGTGGCCGACCGGCCGCCGGTCGAACGGCTGCTGTCAAACGCGCGGTTCAAGTCCGCTTGAGGGATTCCACCACCGCGCCGAACAGGTGGTAGAGGGTGCTGGCCGGGATGTGCTCCGCCGCCGGCTGGCCCTGACCGTCATAGACATCGCACCAGGCGCCGGGCGGATTGATAGCCAGATAGGTGGTTAGCATGCGGTCGATGACGCCGGATGCCTCCTCCAGCAAGGCTGAGTCGCCCAAGGCGCGGTATTCGACCAGCAGGCCCTTGAGGTATTCGGTCTGCACCCAAAGCCGGCGCGTTGGCAGATGGGGGCGGCCATCGGGCCAGACGCCGTCGATCAGGAAACCGCTGGCCGCGTCCAGTCCCAGCCCGCGGGCGTTGGCCAGCAGCGGGGCGGTCATGTCGGCGACCGGCTCGCCGGTGGACTGTTCGTAACGGCGCAGCAGCCAGACCCATTCCATCAGGTGCCCGGGTTCGAGCTTGTCGCTACCACCGTCGGGAAGGTGGCCCCAATCGGCGGCGAAGAATTCGCGGACTGCGCCCAGCTCGGCATCGAAGAAACGGGCGCGAAACAGGGCGAACAAGTCGCGGGCGCGGGCCAGGTAGGCCTCTCTGCCCGAGCATTCATACAGGGCCAGCATGGCCTCGAAGGCGTGCATGTGCGGGTTCTGCCGGCGCGGCAGGGTTCCGGCATCGTCCTCGGCCCAACCGCCGCCCTTTGCGGCAAAGGCCCGGTCCATATAGGCCAGGGTTTCGTCGGCCCAGTCGAGCGGCCAGTCCTCGCCCGTGGCCTTGTGAACCCAGGCCAGGCAATGCAGGACGAAGGCGTGGTCGTAGGCATCGCGCAGCGGGTTCTGCACCTGGCCGGCGGGGGTCAGCACATGGGCCCAGCCCTCGCCCCAGGCCCGCTCCCGCAGGCTGAGCAACGCTTGCTTGCTCAGGTCGAGCCGGTCGGGGCCGAGACCCAGCACATGGGCATGGGCGTAGACATAGATCTGGCGGGCCTGGGTGCGGAGACGCAGGGGCGCGATCTCGTCCGGGACTCCGGTCAGATCGAGGCGTTCGTAAAAACAGCCGCGATCGTTCCACCAGCCGGTGGTGGCCCAAAGGGGCAGAGCCTGGTCGGTGGCCCAATCGATGAAGGCTTGGCCGAAGCCGGCGGGCAGGTCAGCCATCGGTGGTGTGCACGCACGTTCCGGCGACGTAGGTCGCGCACACCGCGCGGTCGTCGCCCAGGGTCATCAGGATAAACAATTCTTCCTCCAACGATCCTTCGACCGTTTCGGCCCGATGGGCCATGGCCGGCGTCGCGCGCGGGTCGAGAATGACGATGTCGGCATAGCGGCCCGGGGTCAGCGAGCCGATGCGATGTTCCAGCCCCAGCGTGCGGGCATTGCCCAGGGTGATCATGTAGAATGCCTCGAGGGCCGGCAGGTTGGTGCCCTTGAGTTGCAGGACCTTATAACCCTCGGCCGCCGTGCGCAGCATGGAATAGCTGGTGCCGCCGCCGACATCGGTCGCCATACCGGTGCGCAGGGGATAGGCCGGATTGCGGGCCGCCTCCAGATCGAACAGGCCGCTGCCGATAAACAAGTTCGAGGTCGGGCAGAAAACGGCGACCGAGCCGCTTTCGCTCAACCGCGCCCGCTCGTCCTCGCCCAGATGGATGCAGTGGCCGAATAGGGATGCCGGGCCCAGCAGGCCGAACCGGTCGTAGACATCGGTGTAGCTCTTGGCACTGGGGAACAGCGAGCGGACGGCGGCGATCTCGTCCAGGTTCTCGCTGAGATGGGTCTGCATATGGATACCGGGATGCTCGGCCATCAGCGCGCCGGCCATCTCCAGCTGCGCCTCGGTCGAAGTGATGGCGAAACGCGGGGTGACGGCATAAAGCTGCCGGCCCTTGCCGTGCCAACGGCCGATCAGGGCGGCACTGTCGTCATAAGCGGATTGCGGGGTATCGAGCAGGCCCGGCGGCGCGCCGCGATCCATCAGCACCTTGCCGGCCAGCATCAACATATTGCGAGCCTGGGCCTCCTCGAAGAAGGCGTCCACCGAGGCGGGATGGACGGTGCAGTAGACCGAGGCGGTGGTGGTACCGTTGCGGGCGAGCTCGTCCAGGAAGAACCCCGCCACCCGCTTGGCGTGGATAGGATCGGAGAACTTCTGTTCCTCGACGAAAGTGTAGGTTTGCAGCCAATCCAATAGCTGGGCGCCGTAGGAAGCGATGACCTGGGTTTGCGAGTAGTGGACATGGGTGTCGATAAAGCCTGGCAGGATCAGCTTGTCCGGATAGTGATCGACCGGCACGCCGGCGGACACTTCACGCAAGAGTTCTTTCGCCTCGCCGACATCGACGATCTTACCCTCGCCATCGATTAGAACCAGGCCATCTTCGATGTGGCGGTGGGAACCGGTGCCGGCCGTCGCCGGATCGTCGATGAAGGTGAGGATCCGCCCCCGGATCGCGCGCGCCGCCACGCCGTCTACCATTGCGTTACCATTGTGGGGCGCCGGCCGCGATCCAGGCGGCGAGCACCAGGCGCTCTTCCTCGCTAATCTGGGTGATGTTGCCCGGCGGCATGGCCTCGGTCAGGACCGACTGCATGGCGATCGCATTGGCATTGCGGTGAATCTGATCCGGCGTTTCCAGGATGACGCCCTTGGGCGCGACGGTGATGCCCTCCCACACCGGTTCGGCGGCATGGCACATGGAACAGCGGTTCAGAACGATCTCGCCAACCTCAGCCGGTTCATGGCCCTCGAAGGCGGCGGCTTCGACCTGCCGGGGGGCGGTCTGGGCGCTGAGCCAGACGATGGCGATCATGCAGGCCGTGGCGACGCCCCAGGTCCACCAGGGGGCGGGGTTGCCCTTGTGCTTTTCGTTGAAGAAATGGCGGATGAAGGCGCCCATGACCAACACGACGGCAAAGATCAGCCAGCCATAAGCGCTGGCGAAGACCAACGGGTAATGGCCGGCGATCATCACGAATACGACCGGCAGGGTCAGGTAGTTGTTGTGCAGCGAGCGCTGCTTGGCCGCCATGCCGAGAGAGGGATCGGGATCCTTGCCGGCGATCAGGTCGGCCACGACCTTGCGCTGGTTGGGGATGATGATGATGAAGACGTTGCCGACCATCATCGAGCCGACGATCACGCCCATCTGGGTGAAGGCACCGCGGCCACTGAAGATCTGGGCAAAAACGTAAGCCAGAACGATCAGGAAGACGAAGCCAACGCCGGCCAACGCCACATCGTTCTTGCCCAAGGGGGAACGGCACAGCCCGTCATAGATCAACCAGCCGGCGGCAAGTCCGACCAGGCTGATGACGATGGCCATCCAGGGCGAGAGATCCATCACGGCCGGGTCGATCATGTAGAGATCGGCGGCCATGTAGTAGACCACGATCAGCAGCGCCATGCCGCTGAGCCAGGTGGTGTAGGCCTCCCACTTGAACCAGGTCAGCTCCTCCGGCATGCGGGCGGGGGCGACCATGTATTTGACCATGTTGTAAAAGCCGCCGCCATGGACCTGCCAGGTCTCGCCGCCCGCCCCTTCCGGCAGGCCGTCGCGGCGCTTGAGGCTGAGATCGAGCCCGATGAAATAGAAGGAGCTGCCGATCCAGGCGATGCCGGCAATCACGTGCAGCCAGCGGATGGCCATGCTGACCCACTCCCAAAAAATGGCGTCGGTCACGGGTTAGGCTTTCATTTTTGCATCTTCGGGGAGCTTGAGGGCCTGGGCGATCAGATGGGCGGCTGTGTCGATCTCATCCTCGGTCGTGTGCCGGCCGATGCCGAACCGCAGGGTCGAATGGGCCTGTTCGGCCGTCAGACCGATGGCCCGCAGGACATGCGAGGGGCTGGTATCGAGCGAGGAGCAAGCCGACCCGGTGGACGCCGCCAATGTCGGCAGGTCGAGCAGGAGATCCGACGCATCAATGCGCGGAAACGTCACGCTGAGGCACCCCGGCACGCCATCGGGCGCGCCATTGACCAGCAGGCTTGGGACTGCGTCTTCCAGGGCGAGACGTAGCCGATTGCGAAGCGCGGCCATGCGCTGCGCATCCGTTTCGCGGCGGCGGTTGACCACGGAACAGGCCGCGCCCAAAGCCACGCTCAAGGCGACCGGCAAGGTTCCCGGTCGCGTGCCCTTTTGCTGACCGCCGCCGAAGACACGCGGTTCGAGATCGATGCCATCCCGAGCGAACAAGGCGCCAATGCCGCCCGGTCCGTAGATCTTGTGGCCGGACAGGCTCAGCAGATCGATCTTGTCGCGAGCGACGTCGATCTGTGTGTTCGAGATCGCTTGAACGGCGTCGGTGTGGAACAGCGCACCGCGTTCCCGACAGAGCGCGCCGATGGCGGCAAAATCCTGGATCGTGCCGATTTCGTTGTTGGCCGTCATGATCGAGACCAGGGCGGAACCCTCTTGATCGAGCGCCGCTGCAAGCTCGCCAAGATCGATTTTGCCTGTGCGGCCGGGGCGCAGCATGGTTAGCCGCTTGCCCTCCCCGCTCAGCTCGGCCGCCGGTTCCAGCACAGCCGGGTGTTCGATGGCGGAGATGATCAGGTGCTCGCACCGGTCCACTAGGCCGAACAGGGCCAGGTTGTTGGCCTCGGTCGCGCCGGAGGTGAAGTAGATTTCGCCCGGCTGGGCGCCGATCAGGTCCGCTACCTGGGCCCGGGCGGCCTCGATGGCCTTGGCCGCCCGCCAGCCCGCTGCATGGTCGCTGTGCGGGTTGCCGACATGGCCCATATCGAGCCATGGCAGCATCGCGTCCCGCACCTCAGGATCCAGCGGCGTGCTGGCCATGTGGTCCAGATAGAGAATGTCCCGATCGGCGGTCACGGGTGTTTAGGCCTCCACACCCTCGACATACCAGTCCATGACAGCCAGTTCCTCGTCGGTCATCGCCGCCCCGTCGGCAACCACGACCTCGCCCGCCTGGTTCTTGATCGGGCCAGCGAACGGATTGAGAGAGCCGTCGATGATGCCGGACTTCACGGCATCAGCCTCGGCCCGCACATTGTCCGGAACGGCATCGCCGTAAGGCGCCATGTCGACCGCGCCGTCCTTCATGCCGAGCCAGACCGAGTGCGACTCCCAAGAGCCGTCGATTACGGCCTGCACACGCTCGACATAGTAAGGGGCCCAAAGGTCGAGGATGGCGGTGAGCTGGGCGCCAGGAGCGAAGCTGGCCATATCGGAAGCCTGGCCGAAGCCGAGAACCCCGCGCTGTTCGGCAACCTGCAGCGGTGCCGGGCTGTCGGTGTGCTGGCTGACGATGTCGACACCTTGATCGATCAGCGCCTTGGCGGCATCGCCTTCCTTGCCCGGGTCGTACCAGGAGTTGACCCAGACGACCTTGGTCGTGATGTCCGGATTGATCTTCTGGGCGGCCAGGGTCAGGGCGTTGATGCCCATGACGACCTCGGGGATCGGGAAGGACCCGATGTAGCCCAGGACCCCGGTCTGGCTAAGATGCCCGGCGATGGTGCCGCACACCGCCCGGCCTTCGTGGAATTTGGAATTGTAGGCCGAGACGTTCGGCGCGGTCTGGTAGCCGGTGGCGTGTTCGAACTTCACGTCCGGGAATTGCTGGGCCACCCGGATGGTCGGGTTCATGAAGCCGAAGGAGGTGGTGAAGATGAGCTGGTTACCGGCGGCAGCTAGCTGGCGGATCACCCGCTCGGCGTCCGGGCCCTCGGCGACGTTTTCGACATAGGTCGTTTCCACCGCATCGCCGAAATGCTCGTTGACCGCTTCCAGGCCGATATGGTGTCCGTGCGTCCAGCCATAATCGCCGATCGGGCCGACATAGACGAAGCCGACCTTCACCTTGTCCTGGCCGAAGGCGCGGCCGCCCATCAGGCCGGTGGCCGCCGCCGTACCGGCGGCACCGAGCATGACGTTACGTCGAGTTGGACGGAATATTGTCATTCGTATTCTCCCCTGCTGTTCCCAATAAGTACCTCAAGTCGATGGTCGGAACGGTGTGCCCAGGCAGGCCGGCGCGTCAAGCCGCCCTTTCCACGGACCCGCCGCGATGATGGTCAGTACAATGATGGTCGCCAGATAGGGCAGCATCGACATGACCTGTGCCGGGATGCCAAACCCGCCGGCCCCCTGGGCATAGAGCTGCAAGATCGTCACGCCGCCGAACAGGTAGGCGCCGGCGAGCAATCTCCATGGCCGCCAAGAGGCAAAGACGACCAATGCCAGGGCGATCCAGCCCCGGCCGGCGGTCATTTCCTCGGCCCACATCGGGGTATAGGACAGCGAAATAAAGGCACCGCCAAGGCCGGCCATCATGCCGCCGAACAGCACGGCGCGATAGCGCACGCCGATCACGTCATACCCGATGGAATGGGCCGAAACATCCGATTCACCGACCGCCCGCAAGATCATCCCGCCCCTGGTCTTTCGCAAAAACCACGCCACGGCGATGGTCGCAGCGATGGACAGGTAGATCAGCGCGTCATGGCCGAATAGCAGCGGGCCGATGACGGGCATGTCGCTGAGGCCAGGGATCGCGAGCTTCGGTAAGGGCGTCACCGGCATGCCGACAAAGTTGGCGCCGATCAGCGCAGACAGGCCAATACCAAAGATGGTCAGCGCGAGACCGGTGGCCACCTGATTGGCCGCCAAAGTCAAGGTCAGAACGCCAAAGGCAAAGGCCATGGCAGCCCCGGCCAGTCCACCCGCAATCACGCCCAGAAAGCCACTGCCCGTGCTGACACCAACGGCAAACGCCCCGACTGCGCCGGCCAGCATCATGCCCTCGACGCCCAAGTTCAGAACGCCCGACTTTTCGACCACCAGCTCGCCCAGCGCGGCGTAGAGCAGCGGCGTCGCGGCACCGATGACGGTGAGCAGGACCAAGCCAAGGGTTTCCGCCGTCATTGCGTTTGCGCCCCCGCCGCCGGGATAAGTCGGACCCGGTAGCGAACCAGGAAATCCGAGGCCAAAAGGAAAAACAGCAGGAGACCCTGGAACACGCCGGTGACTGCCTGGGGCAAACCGACCACCACTTGGGCGTTCTCGCCGCCAATATAAGAAAGGGCCATCAGCAAGCCTGAGGCGATGATGCCCAACGGGTGCAGCCGGCCGAGAAAGGCGACGATGATGGCGGTAAAGCCGTAGCCCGGCGTGATCGTCGGGATCAGCTGGCCGATGGGGCCGGCGACTTCGAAGGTGCCCGCCAAACCGGCCAGGCCACCCGCCATCAGCAGGCTCAACCAAATGACCTTGTTCTGGCTGAAGCCGGCAAAGCGGGCCGCCGCCGGGGCTTGGCCGACCGTTTTGATCTGAAAGCCGATAATCGTGTAGGTCATCAGCACCCAGCCCGCCACGGCGATTGCGATGGCGATGATGGTGCCCAAATGCATGCGCGTGCCGGACAGGACGATGGGCAGCAAGGCGCTGTTGGAGAACATGCGCGATTGGGGAAAGTTGAAGCCCGCCGGGTCCTTCCAGGGCCCGAAAACCAGCATGCTGAGGAAGAGGGTGGCCACATAGGTCAGCATCAGGCTGGTCAGGATCTCGTTCACCCCGAAACGCGTCTTCAGGAAGGCCGGAATGGCCGCGTAGGCCATGCCGCCCAGGATGCCGGCGATGCACATCAGCGGCAGGATCCAGAAGCCATCCTGCCCCCAGAAGGCCAGCGCGATGCCGCCCCCGGCGATGGCACCGACGGTAAGCTGCCCTTCGGCGCCGATGTTCCAGACATTGGCGCGGAAACCCATGGCAAGTCCGACACCGATCATAATCAGCGGAGCCGCCTTCACCATCAGCTCGCTGATGCCATAAAGCGACAGAACCGGCGAGACGAAGAAGTGGTAGAGCCCGGGCAACGGTGCGTAGCCCATCACCAGGAACAAGAAGAACCCGGTGATCACCGTAAGCAGCACCGCCAGGAACGGCGTGGCATACAGCAGGGCGATCGAGGTTTCCCGGCGCGGTTCGATCTTAAGCGGCATGGGTCTGCTCCATGCCGTGAACGCCACCCATCAAGAGGCCGATTTCCTCGACCGAGGCCTCGGCGGTGACCAGGCTGCGCGAGAGGTCGCCGACATTAATCACGGCCAGCCGATCGGTGATGGCCAGCAATTCGTCCAGATCCTGGGAGATCACGACGACCGCCGCCCCTTCGGCCGCAAGATCGGCCAGGGCCTGGTGAATGGTGGCAGCCGCCCCGGCATCGACACCCCAGGTCGGCTGGGAGACGATCAGCACATCCGGCTTTTGCAGGATTTCTCGGCCAACCACGTATTTTTGCAGGTTGCCGCCGGACAGCGAGCCAGCCGCGTGGGAAATGCCGGCAGTGCGGACATCGAAGGCCTCGACAACTTTTTCGGCAAACTGTTGCGCCCCGCCGAAGTTGATGAAGATCGAGGACAGCAAGTTCATGCGGTGGTGGCCGCTGAGAACGGCATTGTCGGTCAGGCTGAAGTTCGGAACAGCAGCGTGGCCGTTGCGTTCCTCGGGCACCGTACAAACGCCGACCTTGCGCCGATCGCCGGCATTCAAGCGCCCGATAGGCTTTCCGTCGATCGAGATGGTTTCGCCCGTGCTGGCGGGGATCTCGCCCGATAGAGCCAGCAGGAGTTCGTTCTGGCCGTTGCCGGCGACACCGGCGATGCCAAAGACTTCGCCGGCCCGCACTTCGAAGGAGATATCGCGCAGATCGATGCCGTGATGGCTTTCGGCCTTCTGGGTCAGGTTGCGTACGGACAGCCTGACCTCGCCCGCCTCGGCCGTGGCGCGGCGGGTCACGGTCTTCAGTTCCTCGCCGATCATCAGCTGGGCCATGGATTGGGCCGTCTCGACCGCAGGGTCGCATTCCGCCACGACCTTGCCGCCGCGCAGGATGGTCGCCCGGTGGCACAGGTCTTTGATCTCCTGGAGCTTGTGGGAGATGTAGAGGATCGAGCAGCCTTCGGAGGAGAGCTGGCGCAAGGTTTCGAACAGCCGGTCGACCTCCTGCGGCGTCAGGACCGAGGTCGGCTCGTCCATGATCAGCAGCTTGGGATTCTGCAACAGGCAGCGCACGATTTCGATGCGCTGGCGTTCGCCCACAGACAGGGTGTGCACGTCCCGGCTGGGATCGAGCGGCAGGCCGTAGGCGGCCGAGACCTCGCGCACCTGGTCGGCCAGGGCGCGCATGTCGCCCGGCTTGTCCATGCCAAGGGCGATGTTTTCCAGAACGGTCATCGCCTCGAACAGCGAGAAATGCTGGAAGACCATGCCGATGCCCAGCGAGCGCGCCGTCTTGGGATCGTCGATCGATCTTGACTGACCGTCCCAGCGGATTTCGCCCTCGTCCGGGTGCAGCACGCCGTAGATCATCTTGACCAGCGTGCTTTTGCCGGCGCCGTTTTCGCCGAGCAGCGCGTGGATTTCGCCCGGTTCGACGGCGAAATCTACGTGATCGTTGGCGAGAACGCCGGGAAAGCGTTTGGTGATGCCCTGGACGGCCAGGCGCTCGCTCATCGGCCCGCCTCCATCTTGTTCTTGTTGTTGGCCTTGCCGGCATCATGGCGCGCGGCAGCGGGGTTCGCCAAGCATTTGATGATCTCGGCCGTCGTAAGCGCGGCGATCACCTCGGGCCGTTTGTCCGAAACGCCGGCATCGCCGATGGGACAGACGAACCGGGACAGGTCGATCTCGCCATTGCGCGCCCGCAACCATTTCTCGAACCGCGCCCGTTTCGTGCGCGAGCCGATCATGCCGACATAGGCCAGATCGCCCCTTGCCAGGGCCGCTTCGGCGATCTCGTAATCGAGCCGGTGGATATGGGTCAAGACGATGACGGCGGAGCCTGGGTCGAGCGTTTTCACCGCTGCCAACGGATCGGAACGGGACAAGGTAATGCCTGTGCCGGCCACGTCGGGCAGCGCATCCTCACGGCCGTCCCACCAAAGCAGACGGACCGGCAATCGCGATAGGGCCTCGGCCAGGGCCTTGCCGACATGCCCGGCGCCGAAGATGCCGACCAGCGGTTCGCCGGCCCGTTCGGCCGCTTCTTCTTGAGCGATTTCGGCGAGCAGGGTTTCATTCAACTGCGTCAAATCGAGCGTAACGCGGCCGCCGCAGCATTGGCCGAGCGCGGGGCCCAGCGGCATGTCCATGGAGGCTGTTGCCTCTCCCACTTCGATCATCTGGCGGGCGCGGCCGATGGCGTCCCATTCCAGCCGGCCGCCGCCGATGGTGCCTTCGATGCCCTCGGCCGTGACGGCCATGCGCGTTCCAGAGGCGCGCGGGGTGGAGCCCCAGACGGCGGACACCCGGACCAGCACGACGGGTTGGCCGGCGGCCATCAGCCTTTCGATGGCGGGGGCGAGGGCGGCTTTCACAACGACCTCAACCGGTTGATGGCCAGCAGGACTTTCTCCGGGGTGGCCGGCGGGTCGAGGCGGGGGCAGACCTGGTGATCGGCGACCGAGGCCACCGCGTCCGACAGGGCGTGCAGGACCGAGATGGCCAGCATCAGCGGCGGTTCGCCCACCGCCTTGGAGCGATAGACGGTGTCCTGCCGGTTTTCGTTGTTTTCGAGCAGATCGACATTGAAGACACGCGGCCGGTCGCCGAAGGCCGGGATCTTGTAGGTCGAGGGGGCGTGGGTGCGCAGGTGGCCCTTATCGTCCCACCACAGCTCCTCCGTCGTGAGCCAACCCATGCCCTGGACGAAGCCGCCTTCGATCTGGCCGAGATCCAGGGCGGGGTTCAGCGATTTGCCGACATCATGGAGGATATCGACCCGGTCGACTCGATATTCGCCGGTCAGGGTGTCGATTGTCACCTCCGAACAGGCGGCGCCATAGGCGAAATAGTAGAAGGGCCGACCGGTGCCGTTGGCCCGGTCCCAATGGACCTTGGGCGTCTTGTAGAACCCGGTGGAGGACAGCGACACCCGGGCGAAATAGGCGGCGTTGACCAGCTCGCCGAAGGGGATTTCCTGATTGCCGACCCGCACGCGACCGGGCAGGAATTCGATCTGCTCGGGCGGAACGGTCCAATGCTCAGCGGCAAAGGCGATCAGGCGGTTCTTGATCGTCCGGGCGGCCGTCTGGGCAGCCATGCCGTTCAAATCCGTGCCGGCCGAGGCGGCGGTGGCCGAGGTGTTGGGCACCTTGCCGGTCGTGGTGGCGGTGATCCGTACCTTGTCGATATCGACCTGGAATTCCTCGGCGACGATCTGGGCGACCTTGGTGTAGAGCCCCTGCCCCATCTCGGTGCCGCCATGGTTCAGATGGATCGAGCCGTCGGTATAGACATGGACCAGGGCGCCGGCCTGGTTGAACCAAGTGGCCGTGAAGGAAATGCCGAACTTGACCGGCGACAAGGCCAGGCCGCGCTTGAGAATCTTGGAGCGGCGGTTGTGAGCCCGGATTTCCCCCCGCCGGCGCCAATACTCGGCCTTGTTTTCCAAGGCCTCGATCAGCTCGCGGGCGATGTTGTCGTCCACCTCCTGGTGGTAGGGGGTGATCGACCGGTCGCCCTCGCCATAGAGGTTCAGCTTGCGGATCTCCAACGGGTCCTTGCCCGTGGCGAAGGCGACCTCCTCGATCAACCGCTCGCCGCCGACCATGCCTTGCGGGCCGCCGAAGCCGCGAAAGGCGGTGTTGGAGACGGTGTTGGTCTTCAGCGGTTGGGAGACCAGCCGGACATCGGGATAGAAATAGCAATTGTCGGCGTGGAACAGGGCGCGGTCGGTCACGGGCCCCGACAGATCGGACGACCAGCCGCAGCGGGCGGCGTAGGTCATGTCCACGGCATGGATGCGGCCGGTCTCGTCATAGCCGATTTCGTAATCGACCAGGAAATCATGGCGCTTGCCGGTGATGATCATGTCGTCATCGCGGTCGGGTCGGGCCTTGGCCGCCCGGCCGCTGCGCTTGGCCACTACGGCGGCGATGACGGCGAAAAGATTGCCCTGGGTTTCCTTGCCGCCGAAGCCGCCGCCCATGCGGCGGACCTCGCTGGTCACCGCATTGATCGGCACGCCCAGGACGATGGCCACCATCTTCTGGATTTCGCTGGGATGCTGGGTCGAGGAGATGACCGTGACCTCGTCATCCTCGCCCGGGATCGCCATGGCGATCTGGCTTTCGAGATAGAAATGGTCCTGGCCGCCGATGCCCATGCGGCCGGTCAGGCGCTTGGGCGCTTTGGCCAAGCCGGCCTCGACGTCGCCGCGCTTCAGGGTCAGCGGGTCGGTAACCTGGACTCCCGTCTCCTTGGCCGCCTCGATCGACAGGACCGGTTCGAGGGGTTCGTAATCGATGACCGCCTTTTTTGCGGCCAGCCGTGCGGCCTCACGCGTGACCGCCGCCACGGCGAAGATCGGCTGGCCGACATATTCCACCAGCTCCTCGGCCAGCACCGGCTCGTCATGGCGGTGGGTGGGGCTGATGTCGTTTTCGCCGGGAATGTCTTCGGCCGTCAGCACCAGCTCGACGCCGGGATGGGCGCGGACCTGGTCGAGGTTCATCGACAGGATGCGGGCATGGGCGTGGCTGCTCGTTCCGAGCTGGACATGCAGCAGGCCGGCCGGTTCGGGCAGATCGTCGATGAACCGGGCCGAGCCGGAGACGTGCTTGTGCCCGCTATCGTGGCGCCGGGACTGGTGCACCCGCCCGACGATCTGGTTTTTGACCGCGCCCTCGCTCATGCCGGGATGCCCACCAGGCGGGTATCGACCGTGGGTTCCGTGGTTTCCAGATAGGCCCGCATCAGCAGGTTCTTGGCCACCTCCATGCGGTAGCCGGCGCTGGCGCGCCAGTCGGACAGGGGCGTGAAGTCATTCTCCATGGCCTGCATGGCCGCCTGGACGGCGCTTTCATTCCAAGGCTGGCCCTTGAGCGCCTCTTCGGCTGCCGTGGCCCGTTTGGGGGTGCCGGCCATGCCGCCAAAGGCGAGGCGCGCCTCGGTCACCGCGCCGCCTTCCAAGCGCAGGCTGAAGGCACCCAGAACGGCGGAGATATCCTGGTCGAACCGCTTGGAAATCTTGTAGGCACGGAACCGTACCGTATCGTCCGGAACGGGGATGGTGATCTTTTCGACAATCTCGCCCGAGCGGCGGTCTTGCTTGCCGTATTCGATGAAGAAATTCTCCATCGGCATGGAGCGTTCGCCGGCAGAGCCCATCAGATGCACCCGGGCGCCCGCCGCGATCAGCATGGGCGGCATGTCGCCGATGGGTGAGCCGTTGGCCACATTGCCGCCGACCGTTCCCGAATTGCGGATCTGGACCGAGCCGATGCGGCGAATGACCTCGCCCATATCGCGGAAATAGCCGGCCAGGCGGTCCATGGCGTCGGTGTAGGTGACGGCGGCCCCGATGGTGATTTCCCCGTTCGCCTCGCCGATGGCCTGCAATTCGCGTACGCGGCCTGTGTAGATGACGACGTTGGGGCGGTGCAGATCCTTGGTGACCCAAAGGCCGACATCGGTTGAGCCCGCGCTGATAGTGGCTTGGGGATGCCCGCCCAAGGCGGCGGTCAGGCTGGCGATGCTGGCCGGGGCGCAGAACAGGCGGTTGCCGGGGCCGGAGACGATGATGTCCTCGCCGTCATCCAGGCGCTGCAGCGTCTCCAACGTACTGCCGATGGCCGCCTGGATATGGTCGGAGCGGGGATTACCCTCATACATCGCGCTGGCGGCTCGGACGATGGGCGCATAGCCGGTGCAGCGGCAGAGGTTGCCGGCCAGCACATCGTTGATGGCGTTGTCGTCGACGGGTCGGTCCGAGGCGCGGGAGAGCGCGAACATCGACATCACGAATCCCGGCGTACAGAATCCGCACTGGGAGCCGTGCCAATCGACCATCGCCTGCTGGATCGGGTGAAGTGTCTCGCCTTTGGCCAGATGTTCGACCGTCAAGAGCTGGCAACCATCCAGGGTGCCGACGAACTGGATGCAGGCGTTCACCGCTCGATAGTGCAGCTGGCCGTCTTTCGGCCGGGTGATGACGACGGTGCAGGCGCCGCAATCGCCTTCGTTGCAGCCTTCCTTGGTTCCCGTAAGGCCCTCGACTTGCCGGAGATAATCCAGCACCGTCATGGTCGGATCGACCGACCGCAGGGCGCGCGGCTGGTCGCCCAACAGAAACCGAATCTCGTTACGCATCAGCAGGCTTGTTCATACACTCTCCCATGGCACGGTCCTCGCCATGCGATAGGCGTGCCATCGGACAGAGTGCCTGCTAAATAGGCATCATGACAACTCTGGCAGATGATCTTCGAGATAAACCGGGCGCCCTTGGCCAACGCATCATGGCCATGCTGGCCGATTGGACCCGCTTCAGCGAGGCCCCCGACCAGTTGACCCGCTTGTTCCTGTCGCCTGAGCACAAAGCCGCCGCCGAGGCGGTAATGGCCGCGATGGCCGGGGCGGGCATGGATGTGCACCTGGACGCAGTGGGCAACGTGGTCGGTCGATACAAGGCGGCGAGCGCGGGGGCCAAAACCCTGCTGACCGGCTCGCACATCGATACCGTGCGCAATGCGGGGGCGTTCGACGGCAATCTGGGCGTGGCGGTGCCGATTGCCTGTGTCGAGGCCTTGCACAGGGCGGGAAAACGCCTGCCCTTCGCCATCGAGGTGATCGCCTTTGGCGATGAGGAAGGGGTGCGCTTTCCCAGCACGCTGAGCGGATCGACGGCGATTGCCGGATGTTTTGATCCCGTCTCTCTATCTCTGCAGGACAGCACCGGAACGAGCCTGGCCGATGCGTTGCGCAGTTTTGGCTGCGACCCTGAGGACATCCCCAAGATCGCGCGGCGGCCGGAGGGTGTGCTGGGTTTTGTCGAAATCCACATCGAACAAGGCCCGGTCCTGGAGGCCGAAGACCTGCCCGTGGGCATCGTTACGGCCATAAATGGGGCGAATCGGTTGACCGTTACGGTCGAGGGGATGGCCGGCCATGCGGGAACGGTGCCCATGGGCCTGCGCCAGGATGCCCTGGCCGGCGCGGCGGAAATGGTGACGGCCATCGAAGCCTGTGCTGCCCAATTTCCGGACACCGTGGCCACCGTCGGCTCATTGGATGTGCAGCCTGGCGCGGTCAACGTCATTCCCGGCGCGGTCACCTTCACCATCGATGCGCGGGCGCCGCAGGACGATGTGCGCGTTACCATGGTCGAGGCCATTCAGGCGGCCATACACCAGATCGCCGAACGGCGCGGCCTGAAGGTCACGGCGGACACCGTCTATGAAGCAAAATCCGCCACCTGCGATGCCGCCCTGACCGACCTGCTCGCACGGGCCGTGCAAGCGTGCGGCATCACGCCCCGGCGATTGCCCAGCGGCGCGGGCCACGATGCCATGGCCTTGGCTAGCTTGTGCCCCATGACCATGCTGTTCGTCCGCTGCGCCGGCGGCATCAGCCATAACCCGGCTGAGAGCATCACGGCCGCGGATGCAGAGGCATCGGCGCGAGCGTTGCTACAGTTCTTCGAGACCTGCCAGCCAGCCTAACGGTCGACTGGCGCCACCATCATCAGCACGTCGCACTTGTAGCGGATGTCCTTGTGGCGCGCGGCGGGGTGGCGGGCGACTTCGGCGAAGCCCAGGCGGTGGTAGAATTCCAGGGCGCGCCGGTTTTGTTCGAAGACGATCAGGCTGAGTTCCTTGAAACGGCGGCGGGCGGCCTCGCGCCAGGCCAGATCGATCAGGGCCTTGCCGATGCCTTTTCCCTGGTGGGGTTCAAAGACGGAGATGAAATTGATGTGGAAGCTGCCCGCGGCGGCCGGGTCGAGTTTTTCGAAGGGGGCGGTGATCCAATAACGATCGGGGGGAATGATGCCGCCTTCGGGATCCTTGCGCAGGTCGTCCATCGGGTGCACGTGGAGACCGCCCAACACCCTATCGCCATCGACTGCGACGAAACAGTTTTCGAAGGCGCCGGTGGTGCCGGCGCGATGAAACCGCCGCTCGACGATCTTTTGGGTGGGCTGGCCCTCGATCAGGCCGCCATAGAGGGCTTCGATCACGCCATAGGAGGCCAACATCAACAGCGCGGCCAGATCGGGCGCATGCTCGGCCCGGGCTTCGATCAGTCGGTAACTCACGCAATCATCCGCTTTCGGACAGCCGGTTTTCCCGCCACCAGACGAACAGTCCCGCCCCAACGACCAGCACGGCCCCAACACTGGTCGTGGCGTTTGGCACGTCGGAAAAGATCAGATAGCCGACAATGGCCGCCCCGACCACTTCGACATACATAAACGGTGCGATCACGGACGCAGGCGCGGTGCGAAAGGCCTGGGTGAGCATCATGGTCGTTACGGTCGAACCGGCGCCGATGAAGAGCAGTAGGCCGAATTCGCCCAGGCTTGGCAGGCGCGGGGAAATCGCGGGGATGTCCAACGACCAGCCGACCAAAAGAACACCGGCCAGGAGGGACGACGCGGTCGCGGCCGTGACCAGCAAGAAAACGGGCAGGTTCGCCGCACTGGCCCAGCGCCGGGTCAGCAGACCGGCACCGGAGAAGAACAACGCCGCCAAAACAGGGTAGAGCGCGGCGGTGCCGATGCGCTGAAAATTCGGGCCGATGATCAGCATGGCGCCGGTCAGCCCGACAAGCACGGCCAGCCATCGCCGCCAGCCGACGGTTTCCTTGAGAAAGACAACGGAAAGCCCCGTCAGGATCAGCGGCTGCAGGAAGTAAATCGCCACCACCTCGACCAGCGGCATGGCTGCAAATCCCGCATACAGCATGGCCGTGCCGATCGAAATGCTGACACCCCGTGCAATCAGCGGCCACAGCGGGTCGGGACGGACGGCGGACGCCGGCGAAATCAGGCCAAGAAAAATCCCGACCAGCACGCATTGCACGGAAAACCGAGCGAGCGTGATCTGCGGCGGCGGCATGGATGCGCCCAGGAACTTGACCGCCGCATCCATGAACGGCACGGACAGCCCGAAAGCGCAGACCATGACAATCGCCAGATTGACATTGTCAGCGGGCGCTTTGCGGGTCATCCGCTCTCTTTAGACGATTCCGCTGCTCGATCCACCGGTTGCGGGGCGTTCCTTGGCCACCTTGGCGCGGTAGCCGCTGGCGCGGTAGGTCGCGACCGGATCAATGGCCCCGCCGCTTTCCAGCCGAGCCATGGCCAGGATCGGTTCGACATCGGTGCGGAAGGCCCGTTTGAGGGATTCCGAAGCGCCGATGGCGTCGTTTGCGTCCTGATAGCCGTCCAGCGCCGACCGATCGACCAGCAGGGCTTGGGCATAGGCCCGCGCGATTTCCATGCCGGAGACCATCAGGCTTTCGATCGGGTCCGTCACGTTGTGCGACTGGTCGATCATATGGGCCGGCTCGAACCCCGGCACCTTGCGGTGTTCGGCATCAACCAACTCGTTGAACACCAGAAACAGCTGGTAGGGGTTGATGGCGCCGGAATCGAGATCGTCATCGCCGTATTTGGAATCATTGAAATGGAATCCGCCCAGCTTGCCGGCCTGGATCAGGCGGGAGACGATCATCTCAATGTTCGTGTTCGGCGCGTGGTGGCCGAGATCGACCAGGCAGTAGGCCTTCTCGCCCAGCGCCGTCGCGGTCATGTAGTTCGAACCCCAATCCTGCATCACGGTGGAGTAGAAGGCCGGCTCGTAGATCTTGTGTTCGGTGAACAGCCGCCAATCGCCGGGCAGCGATTTGTAGATCTCGCGCAGTGAGTCCAGATAGCGCTCGAAGGATCGGGCGAAATGGCTTTGGCCGGGGAAATTGGAGCCATCGGCAATCCAGACCGTCAGCGCCTTGGAACCCAGTGCCTTGCCGATTTCGATGCATTCGATGTTGTGGGCGATGGCCTGATCGCGCGTCGCCTTATCCGTATGGCTGAGCGAGCCGTACTTGTAGGAATAGGCCTGGCCGGGCGAATCCTGGAAGGTGTTCGAGTTCATCGCATCGAACGAAAGCCCGCGACTGCCGGCATATTCCCGTAGCTCGTTGGAATCGTCGGTCTTGTCCCAGGGGATGTGCAGGGAGATGGCCGGCGTCGCGCGCGCAAGCTGGTGGATGACGCCGCAATCATCGACCTTTTCGAACACGTTGCGCGGTTCGCCCGGCCCGGGAAAACGGGCGAAGCGGGTTCCGCCCGTGCCGACACCCCAGGAGGGGATGGCAACGCCAAAACCGGCCACCGCGTCCTTGATCGCGTCGATATCCACGTTGCGGCGGCTTAGGGCATCGCCCAGCGCCTGGTAATCGGTTTCCAGGTCGGCGATGCGGGCACCGTTCTCCCGCTCGATATGGCTTTCGTCCATTACATGATCCTAGCTGGTCCTAACGCGAGAAGGACTGAACATTCCCGGCGTCGACGCTGATCATGTTTCCGGTTGATTTGGCCGACGCATCCGAGACCAGGAAGTATACGGCCTCGGCCACATCGGATGGCAAGACATTGCGCTTGAGCAGCGAGCGGTTGCGGTAATGCTCCTCCAGCTCGTGCGGTTTCTTGTCGTACGCCGCCGCGCGCTGGGCCCGCCATTGGCTGGACCAGATCTTGGAGCCCTGCAGCACCGCGTCCGGGTTCACCGTGTTCACGCGAATGCCCAGCGGCGCCCCTTCCAGAGCTAGGCAACGGGCGAGATGGATTTCCGAGGCCTTGGCCGTGCAATAGGCCGCCGCGTTGGGCGAGGCCGCCAGGCCGTTCTTGGAGGCGATAAAGACCATGGTGCCGCCGAGATTCTGCCGCTTCATCAAGCGGAAGGCCTCGCGCGAGGTCAGGAAGTAGCCCTTGGCCATGATGTCCATGTTCTGGTTCCACAGGGCCAGGTCGGTTTCGTCATAGGGCGCGGCGGAGGAAATACCGGCGTTCGAGACGAAGATGTCGAGCCCGCCATATTCGCCCGTGGCAAAGGCGAAGGCCTTTTGCACGTCGCCTTCCTTGGTTACGTCCAGGGGCGTGGTGCGCACCCGGTCGGCGCCATAGGCGGTCGAGAACAGTTCCTGGGTTTCCTTCAGGCCCTTTTTGTCGATGTCGCCCAGGACAACGCAGGCCCCCTCCTCCAACAACCGCACTGCCGTGGCCTTGCCGATGCCACCGGCGCCGCCGGTGACCAGGGCGATCCGCCCGGCCAGGCTTTTCGGTTTTGGCATGCGTTGGAGCTTCGCTTCCTCCAGCAACCAGTATTCGATGTTGAAGGCTTCCTGTTCATCCAGTCCGACATAGGAGGACACCGAGGAAGCGCCGCGCATGACGTTGACGGCGTTGACGTAGAATTCGCTGGCCACCCGCGCGGTCGCCTTGTCACGGGCAAAGCTGAACATGCCGACACCGGGCATCAGATAGATCACCGGGTTGGGGTCGCGCATGGCCGGGCTGTCGGCATGCTTGCAGCGGTCGTAATAGGCGCCGTAGGCGTCGCGGTAATCGGCCAGGGATTTGTCCAGGGCCTTGACCGCCTTGTCGGGATCGGCCGGCAGGACCAACGGGCGGATCTTGGTGCGCAGGAAATGGTCGGGGCAGCTGGTCCCCTTGGCAGCGAGTTTTTTGAGATCGGCCGAGCCGACGAAATCGAGCACCGCCTGCTGGTCGTCGAAATGGCCGACCTTGTTTTCATCCCCGCCGATACGGCCGCGGATTTCCGGCATCAGGCGAACGGCGATCTCGCGCCGGCGGGCGGCGGCCAATGCCTTGACCTTGACGCCGCCGAAGACCTTTTTGCCCTTGGTTTCCTTGGCAAACCAGGCAATCGCCTCGTTGATGATGTCGACCGTCGTCTTGTAGCAATCGGCCGCGCTGTCGGCCCAGGTGAACAGTCCGTGGCCACCTAGCACCACACCCACGGCATCGGGATTGTCGGCCACGAATTTTTCCAGCCAGAGACCAAGCTCGTATCCCGGCCGGCGCCAGGGCAGCCAGCCGATGCGCGAGCCGTAGATCTTCTTGGTCAGCGCCTGGCTGTTCTTGGCCGCCGCGATGGCGATCACCGCATCGGGGTGCATGTGATCGACATGGGTGTAAGGCACATAGGCGTGCAGCGGCGTATCGATGGAGGCCGCGCGCGGGTTGAGGTTGAAGGTACAGTGCGGCAGGTAGCCGACCATCTCATCCTCATGATCGGGGCCGCGATACAGGCCCTTCAGCGCATTCAGCTTGTCCTGATAGAGGGTGGCGAAACCGTCGAGCCCCATGGTGCCCACGTCGCCACCCGAGCCCTTGACCCACAGAACCTCGACCATCTCGCCGGTCAGCGGGTCCTTTTGCCGGACCTTGGCCGAGGTGTTGCCACCGCCGAAATTGGTGATGCGCTTGTCCGCGCCCAGCAGATTCGACCGATAGCGCAGCCTTTCCTGCTCGCTCATCCTGGCCGCCTGCTTGGCGTTCCACCGGTTTTGGAGAAGGTCGATTTTGCTGGGTTTGGCCATGGGGCTGGCGCGCCTCTCACGATGCGAAATTGGATCGGAAAATTCTGACAGGTTTCGCCAGACATGACGGCTGATGTCAATCACAATCCCGCAGAATCATTCATATTGCGGCGCACAATGAAAGTTTTTGACGGAAGCTGATTGACAGCTGAGGCGAAAGCGGAAAACATCCCTGGCTGGGAGGATGCATGCACGAACGAGAAAGACACCGGATCATCCTTGGTACCGTTCAAGCCAAACCGGTGGCGACCATCCAGGAACTGATCGAGATGACCGGTTCGTCCGAAGCGACGATCCGGCGCGACATTTCCGCGCTGCATATCCAGAACAAACTGCGCCGCATCCGGGGCGGCGCCGAGGCGATCAACCCGCCGCAATATGTCGGTCTGGCCGGCCGGCCCTTTAAGTTCAATGAGACCGTCAATGCCGACAAAAAGCGCGCCATCGCCCGCGCGGCGGTGGAACTGTGCGACGATGGCGATGACATCATCATCAATGGCGGCACGACGACCTTTCACATGGTGCCGCTGCTGACCGACCGCCGGCTGCAGGTGATCACCAACTCCTTCCCCATTGCCGAGCATCTGCTGAAACATTCCAAGAGCACGGTGATGGTGCCGGGCGGCACGATCTATCGGGAACAGAACATCATCGTCAGCCCGTTCGAGGATGACGTGGTCAAGAACTTCCACGCCCACCGGATGTTCATGGGGGCCCAGGGCATCAGCCGGCTGGGCGTGCTGGAACCCGATTCATTGCTGATCCGGGCGGTGCGCAAGCTGATGGACCAGGCCGACGAGGTGATCGTGCTGGCCGATTCCTCGAAGTTCGATCTGCGCTCGACCCTGATCCTTTGCCCGCTGGACCGGGTGACCACGTTGATCACCGATGACGGCGTTGGCGAGGAAAGCCGGGCGATGATTGAGGGTGCCGGCGTCGAGCTGAAGGTCGTTTCGACCGAAAACCTGCCTAGAACGGCGGTGGCCGGATGAGCGACATGGGTGATCAACCGACCGTCTTGGGCCTGTCGGGCATCTCAAAGAGCTTTCCCGGCGTAAAGGCGCTGGATGATGTGCATTTCAGCGTTCGCGAGGGCGAGGTGCACGCGCTGCTGGGCGAAAACGGGGCCGGCAAATCGACCCTGATCAAGGTCATGTCCGGCGTTCATCAGCCCGATGGCGGTAAGATGGAGCTTGACGGCAAGCCGGTTTCCTTCGGCTCGCCCCAGGAAGCCCAAGCGGCCGGCATTGCCACGATCTATCAGGAACTGCTGCTGTTTCCGGACCTGACCGTCGCGGAAAACATCTTTATGGGCCACGCGCCCAAAACCGCCTGGGGTGCCATCAACTGGGGCAAGGCCCGGAAACAGGCGGCCGAGCTGCTCGAATCCCTGGATATCAAGGATCTGGACGTCGATGCCGTGGTCGGCTCGCTGTCGGTCGGCAACCGCCAGCGGGTCGAGATCGCCAAGGCCCTGTCGCACAATGCCCGCGTCCTGATTATGGACGAGCCGACGGCGGCGCTGACAGAGCATGATGTCGAGCGGTTGTTCGATATCGTCAGGCTGCTGCGCGAGCGTGGGGTCGGTATCGTCTATATCAGCCATCGGCTGGAGGAAGTTTTCCTGGTCGCTGACCGGGTGACCGTGCTGCGGGACGGCGAATTCGTCGCCACCAAGCCGGTGTCGGAAACTGACCATAGCGACCTGATCGAAATGATGGTCGGGCGGCGGATCGAGGCGCTGTTCCCCAAGGCCGAGGCCGAGATCGGAGAGGTCGTGTTGGAAGTGCGCAACGTGGTGCGCCCGCCGATGACCAAGGGCGTGAGCCTGAAGGTGCGGTCAGGCGAGATCCTGGGCATCGCCGGCCTGGTTGGGTCCGGGCGCAGCGAATTCGCCCAAACGGTGTTCGGCATCACCCCGGCGACCGGGGGCGAAATCCTGCTGGACGGCAAGCCGGTTTCCATCCGCAGCCCGCAACAGGCCAAGGCGCTGGGCATCGCCTATGTGCCCGAAGATCGCGGCCATCACGGCATCATCCGGCCCATGCCGATTGTCGAGAATGTCTCGATGGCGGTGCTTGCGAAAGTGTCTAAAAGCACCTTCATCGACCGGGGCGAAGAACGGAAGCTGGCGGAGGAGAGCGTCGAGAAATTCGGCGTGCGGGCCAGCGGCATCGCGCAGATCGTCGGCAAGCTGTCGGGCGGCAATCAGCAAAAGGTCGTGCTGTCCAAATGGCTGGCGACCGAACCGCGCATCCTGATCATGGACGAGCCGACGCGGGGCATCGATGTCGGCGCAAAGGCCGAAATCCACCGGTTGATGGGCGAGCTGGTCAAGACCGGCGTCGCCATCATCATGATTTCCAGCGAGTTGCCCGAAGTCTTGGGCATGAGCGACCGGATCGCCGTCATGCGCGATGGCCGGATCGTGGCCGAGGTCGACCGGGCCGAGGCCACCCAATCGACCATCGCCGCCGCGATGATGAGCGATACCGAACCCACCGCGTTGGCAGGCTGAGTAGATGACCACCCTTACAGACCGATCCGACCGCCCTGCCTTTGCCGGCCTCAAGCGCATCTTCGTCAGCCAGGAGATGGTGCTGTTCCTGGCCATCCTCGCGCTGTTCGTCGTGGTCGGGCTGATCAACCCGCGCTTTGTGGCCGAACGCAACCTGTCCAGCATCTTTCTGGGCAACGCCTATATCGCGGTCGCCGCCATCGGCATGTCGATGATCATCATCTCCGGCAATATCGACATTTCGGTCGGCTCGCTGATCGGGGTGCTGGCGACCATCAGCGGCACGCTGGCGCTGGCGGGGGTGCCGATCATTCTGTGCTGGCTGATCCCGGTGGTTCTCAGCATGATCGCGACGGCCAGCATGGGCGCCCTGGTCGCGTATCTGCGCATTCCGGCCATCGTGGTGACGCTGGGCATGCTGTCGATTCTAAAGGGCGGGCTGATCGTTGTGACTCAAGGCGCCTGGCTGACCGACATGCCGGCCGGGTTCTTTCTGGCCCAAATGAAGTTCCTGGGCATCCCCTCCCCCATCTGGTTCATGATCGTTCTGACGGCGGCGGCGGCCCTTTGGATGCGGCTGAGCGCCACCGGCCGGGCGATCTATGCCGTGGGCGGCAATGTCGAGGCGGCGCGCCTGTCCGGCATCAACCCGCGCACCACGATCATGAAGGCCTTCATCATCCACGGCTTCTTCGTCGGCATCGCGGCGGTGCTGTTTTCCACCCAGCTGAGTGTCATTCAATCGACCGTGCCGCCGGCCCTTGAGCTGACGATCATCACCGCCTCGGTCGTTGGTGGGGTGAGCATTTTGGGTGGCACGGGCACGGTGATCGGCTCGACTTTGGCGGCTATCCTGCTGGCGGCCATCGCGTCCTCCCTGATCTTTATCGACATTTCGCCCTTTTGGCTGCGGGCGGTGCAGGGCATCCTGATCCTGTTGACCGTGCTGGCCGATCTGTATCGCCGGCAACGCCAACGCGGAGGGCACTGAGATGGCCGTCGCGACCGCGCCGAAGTTCGAAGTTCGCCATGAGATGGTGCTGGCGGCCGTGCTGCTGGTTGCCATCGGCGTGCTGGCGGTGATCTCCGACAAGTTCTTCTCGCCCAACAACCTGTTGAACCAGGGCCGGCTGATGACCGAGGTGGCGCTGGTCGCGCTGCCGATGACCTTCATCATCATCACCGGCGGGATCGATCTGTCGGTCGGCTCGACCATGGGCCTGTCGGCCATCATGCTGGGCTATAGCTGGAAGAATTGGGGCTTTCCGCTGGAGCTGTCGATCGTGACGGCGATCGCGGTCGGCACGCTGGCGGGCCTGTTCAACGGGCTGCTGATCGTGCGGGTCAAGGTGCCGCCGCTGATCATGACGCTGGCGACGCTCGCTTTGTTTCGCGGGATTGCCGAGGGTGTCAGCCAGGCGCGGTCGGTGCGCGGCTATCCGGACTGGTTTTTCCAGATGGGCCAGGGCGAGGTGTTCGGGGTGCCGACCCAGCTGTGGTTTCTGCTGATCGCCATTGTTGTTTTTTGGGTGGTGCTGGCCAAAACGACCTTCGGCCGCTCGCTGTATGCCATCGGGCATAATGAGGCGGCGGCGCGGTTTTCCGGCATCCCGGTCGATCGCATCAAGCTGATCATCTATTCGGTGTCCGGCGCCATGGCCGGGTTCGCGGGCTTTATCTTTGTCTCGCGCGTGTCGACCACCCGGTCGGACATGGGCACGGGGCTGGAGCTGGACGTGATCGCCGCCGTGGTGCTGGGCGGGACGTCCATCTTCGGCGGTATTGGAACGATTGTCGGAACGGTGATCGGCTTTACGCTGATCCAGTTCCTGAAAAACGGCCTGGCCCTGACCGGGGTCAAGGGCGATGCAACCATTGTGGTGATCGGCACGGTTTTGATCCTGTCGATCCTGATTTCGAATTTCCTGCAGAACCGGCGCTCCGGCGACGGCTGAAGGAACAAGCGCCCCGTGTAAGAGCGGAACTGGGAAGGGTGCGGACAAAGGGCGCAGCCGCAGTCAACAAACGGAGGAAACCGACGATGTTAAAACCGACCTTAGCCTTACTGGCGGTCACCGCGATGGCCGGCACGGCCATGGCGCAGGATCGCTGGGACGGGGCGGACGATCTGCCGACCAACCCGCTGGCCTGTGACGGTTCGCCGGGTGAAGTCGCGGCCAAGCCGTATGATGGCGGTCAGCCGACCGGTGCGCCGGATCTGAGTGGTCAGGACATTACCCTGGTCGACGTGCCGAAACTGGTCGGCATCGGCTATTTCGCCGCGACGACCGAAGGCATGCGGCAAGCGGCCGAGGAGCTGGGCAACGTCAACGTCTCGACCGATGGTCCGACGGAAGCGAACATCGATGATCAGATCACCTTCATCGACAATTATGTCACCCAAGGTGTGAACGGCGTTCTGTTCGCCGCCAACGATCCCGTGGCCATCGCGCCGGTGCTGAAAAAGGCGCTGGATGCCGGCATTCACGTGGTCGGCTATGACGCCAATTCCGAGCCGGACGCCCGCGAATGGTTCGTCAACCAGGCCGAATTCAACGGCATCGGCAAGTCGATGATCGACGCCATGGCCGAAGAAATCGGCTCGGACGGCAGCTTTGCCATCGTGACCTCGACCTTCACCACGCCGAACCAGGCGCGCTGGATTGCCGAGATGCAGGCCTACCAAGAAGCTTGCCATCCGGACATGGAATGGCTGGAAACCGTCGAAGCGCAGGAAGACAACATCCTGTCCTTCAACCAGGCCAACACCCTGCTGAACAAGTATGGCGAGGATCTGGACGGCATCTTCGGCATGACCTCGGTCGCCACCCCGGCGTCGGCTGACGCGGTGACCCAGGCGAATGCCTGCGGCACGACCGCCGTTGTCGGTCTGGCCACGCCGAACGCCATGAAGCCTTACGTCGATTCCGGCTGCGTGAAGTCGGTCGTACTGTGGAACCCGGTCGATCTGGGCTATGCGGCCGTCTACGTCACCCGCGCGATTGCGGACGGCAATCTCGAGCCGGGTGCCAGCTCGGTCGAAGCCGGCCGGTTGGGCACGCTGCAGGTCGTCAACGGCAGTGAAATCCTGCTGGGCGCCCCGTTCGTGTTCAACGCCGACAACATCCATGATTTCGACTTCTGATTTTGGATAGTTTGTGAAAGCAAAGCCCTCGGTTTCGGCCCGGGGGCTTTGTTCTTTTTGTTTGAGGACGCCGCCCGTGGAAAAATACGCTTTCAAAATGCACCTCAACCCGGGCCAGCTTGAGGAATACCGCCGGCGCCACGATGAGATTTGGCCGGACCTTGTCGAACTGCTCAGCAAATCCGGTATCAGCGATTATTCGATCTTTCTGGACGAGGGCACCAATACCCTGTTCGGCGTGCTGATCCGCCGGGCCGATCACACGATGGCTGACTTGCCATCCCACCCGGTGATGCAGAAATGGTGGGCCCATATGGCCGACATCATGGAAACCCAGCCGGACAACAAACCGGTCGTCACCGAACTGACCCAAGTCTTTCACATGGATTGAGGAGCAGGGGACCAGCCGCCATGGCAGCGCCCGGAATCGTCGCCGTCATCGATATCGGCAAGACCAACGCCAAGGTGGCGCTGGTCGATCTGGCACGCCGCAAGGAAATGGCGGTGCGGACGACGCCAAACCCGGTCATCCAGGACGGCCCCTACCCCCACCACGACGCCGAGGCACTCTGGGCGTTCGTGTTGGATGGCCTCGCAGAGCTGAACCGGCAGACGCGGATCGAGGCCGTCTCCATCACCACCCACGGGGCCGCCGGGGCATTGGTCGATGAACAAGGCCTGGTGCTGCCGATCCTGGATTACGAATTTGACGGCCCGGAAAGCGTGGCCGAGGCCTATGACGCCGTGCGGCCGCCCTATGCCGATACGCTGTCGCCGCGCCTGCCCGTCGGGCTCAACCTGGCGGCGCAGGTGTATTGGCAGCAAAAGGCCTTTCCAGAAGAGTTCACACGGGCCACGGCCTTTCTCACCCTGCCGCAATATTGGGCCTGGCGGTTGTCCGGCATCATGGCCAGCGAGGTCACCTCGCTTGGCGCCCATACGGATTTCTGGCTGCCGAATGAAAAGGCCTATTCACCGCTGAACGACCGTTTGGGCTGGACGGACCTGTTCCCGCCCATGCGCTCGGCCTTCGATACGCTTGGACCGATCTTGCCGGACGTCGCCGAGCGAACCGGGCTGTCGCCTCGAACGCCGGTTACGTGCGGCATCCATGACTCAAACGCCTCGCTGCTGCCCCACCTGCTGGACCGCAAGCCACCCTTTGCCGTGATCTCGACCGGCACCTGGGCGATCACCTTTTCGGTTGGCGGCAAGCCCGTCGAGCTGGACGGCAACCGCGATTGCCTGGCCAACGTCAACGCATTGGGCGATCCGGTCTTCTGCGCCCGCTACATGGCAGGGCGCGAGTTCGAGATCCTGACCGATGGCGATGCGGAACCCCCGGATCAGGAGGCCATCGACAAGGTCCTGAGCCGGCAGATCATGGCGCTGCCCAGCTTTACCGAAGGGATCGGTCCCTTCCCCACCCGCACTGGCGCCTGGAGCAATGAACCGGATGGCTTGACCAAACAGCAGCGGACCGCCGCGTCGTCGCTCTACCTCGCCCTGGTCAGCCAAACTTGCCTGGAGCTGGTCGGCGCGCAAGGACCGGTCATCATCGAAGGGCCGTTTAGCGATAACGCGCTGTATTGCTCAGCGCTGAAGACCCTGGCCGCTAGGCCCGTGGTCGCAGCCGCTGGAACCGGCACGAGCATCGGTGCGGCCTTGCTGGCGGCTGGTCCGGACGTCGGCCCGTTCGAAACGCCCGATGTGGTTGCGACGGACGAGATCGAATTGGACAACCTGGCCGCCTATGCAGCGTTGTGGAAACAGAGCGCGGGCCGTGATTGACGAGGCTCACCTGGCCTTCAGAAATTCGTGGTGGACCAGGAAGATGAATATCGTCACGGCAATCGTCAGAAAGGCGTATTGCGCCCGGTAGCACCAGACGACCGACCAGTAGAGAAGCACGAGGATGTCGTTGGCGAGCATTTCGAGGATGATCGAAACGAGCAGGTGTCCGAAATAGATCGACAGGACGCTCGCCATCGCACTGCCCATCAGCAAAACGGCGCCGGTCTGGCTGAACGGGTCGGTCCCCCTGATCCGTTCCGTCGCCAGCAGCGCGCAACCACCGATCACGCCGAGATTGAGGGAAATGAGCAGCCGTGACTGGCTGATATATACGTCAATCGTTTGAAGCTGGACGGCGTTGAGGTTCCCTGCCAGGGGCGGCGCAATCGCCGGAAGATCGATGATAAACAGATCGACGACGAGAACGACCGCGAGAACGGAAACGACAATCCCAATGAGGAGCAGGTAAGGCACAACGCGTAAGAGAGCTTTTTCTCAGGGTTCCTCGGCCAAAAGGACGGCCTCGATTTCCAGGTTTTCAGATTCTTCCATTTCGTCGAGGTCGAGGTTGAACGCGGCATCGGCGAACCCCTCCTTCCGGAAGATGACGTTCAGTTCCGGCAGGTTTCGCCTGATCATCAACTCATTCGGCGTCGTCCCAAAATCGGTCCCGTCGATACTGACGACCGCACCTTCCGGCGAGGAGACAAGCTTGAGGGCGTAGTACTTTCTCGAACCGAACGCGATCATCGCCCCACACGTGGCGTGACCCCATTCCCGGTATCGAATGATCAGAGGCTGATCGGTGCTTGCGACGGATCGGCTGCCGACCAATTCTTGTCCGATAGCCCGCAAATCGCGCTTTTCCTCGTCGGTGACCCTCCAGCAAACACCGCCATCTTCTCCATCCTCGAACTCAAAATCCGTTATGGCGACGTAATTCTCAGTCACGTCGAGCGAGAGGTCGTAGTGGCTGGTGCCAAAGGTGTCTTGGACAAAAAGGACCCGAATGCGGGCTTGCCCTTCCGGCAAGGCAAGGTTGCCAGGAATGTGACCAAGCATCTGCGTCACGCTGCCGTCGCGGCCCAGCCTATAGACGTTTCCGGGACGCGCGCCAGAACGGGATGACCAGCCGGCAAGAGTATTGAACGATCCATCCGCTGGCCGGCGCGCAACGAGATCGGATTCATCGAACTCTATTCTAACAACGCGCTGACCGCGCGCCGGTTCACTTGAAACCCGCGCCTTGGCTTGCGACGCGCCGCTCGCATAGGCGGCAAGAAAACGCTGCAGGTCATAGATCGGCAATTGCTCGAGGTCTTCGGGATATTCGGCTGTCGCAGGATCGGGGAGAGACAGCTTTTCGATTGTCCCGCGCAAAAACCGGATGTCCCTGTAGAAGCGTTCCTTTTGACCGGAATTAAAGGCTTTGACGGCCGCATAGATGAAATCATCAAAGATCAGCCCATTGTCGTAGTCTTCGATGTCGAATCTGTTCGACAGGATTTTCGCGACGGCCCGCGTTGTTGGGTGAAGGTCGTTCGTGCCCTGGGCTAGGACTGAGTTTTGGCCACCGCTGAGAAGAACAAGCGACACGGCCACCAGCACGACGCACGACAAGCGAAAGAAGCTAACAGCCCGCGTTCGGTCGACGATTACAATTGGCGCGGTGTGCCTTGAACGTGCGTTCAGCTTGCCACTGGCGGATTGAATTGAGGTCGATTGCGAAACATGTCGATGAAACAAGACGCCCTCACGTGCCGTTTGTTTCCTAAGTAATTGATATCAAAAAATATCTGATCACGCAACGAGAGGGGGCCGCTGGCCCTTAAAACCGGCTGAACCGCCGATCCACCTTATCCATAAACGCCGCCCGGCTTTCGGGAGTGGACTGGTCCATCTTGTAGTGGGCCAGCCAGACCGTCCTGCATGACTTGGCACACAGGGCCCGTACCCCCCGCAGCAATGTCTTCCGCCCGGGCTGGCCGATCAGAAAACTGTACCAGCGCGGGGCGCCGCAGGTGTTGACCACGCCGATTTTGCGGATGTGGCTGACCAGCGATGTGATCGGGCCGGGACCGTCGGGGATTACGAAGGTTGTGCCCGGCGTCCAGACCCGGTCGAACCAACCCTTGAGCATGGCCGGAAGGCCGTACCACCAGGTGGGGTAGACGAAGACCAACCCTTCGGCCCAAGCCAACAGTTTGGCGTGGTCGGGCAGCGGGTGGTTTTCCATGCAGGTGTTCAGATAGGCGCGGTGTTCGTCGGCCCGGATGATCGGGTCGAAGTCGATGGCGTAGAGGTCGAGCAGCTTGACCTCGTGCCCCGCCTTCTCAAGCGCCTTGAGCGTGACATCGCGCAGGGCAGCGGCAAAGCTCTCCGAAACCGGATGGCAATAAACCAGGAGCACGCGCATCAGGACGTGCCAAGTTGGGTCCTAACGCTTTCAAGGAAGCGAGCCCTGCTGTGATCGGTAGAACGGTTCATGTCGTAATGTGCCAGATAGCGGACCGGCGCGCCCGGTCGGATCAGGGCCCGCAGCACGCGGCAAACAAGTTTGCGCGGTGGATCACCCATCAAGGCGGCCCGAAACCGAGTCCCGCCATAGGTCGTGACGGCCGCGAGATAGCGGACGTGCTGCAAGGCAGGCCGAACTTGCCCGTCAACGAGCTTGAAGGAAACCCCCGGCAGAAAAACCCGGTCAAAAAATCCCTTCAGGATGGCTGGGTAGCCGAAGTTCCAAACCGGATAACACAGGACCAGCCCCTCGGCCGCCCGAACCCGTTCGACATAGTCGGCAACGGCGGCTTCGTTCGCGCCGACATCGTGATAGCCCAGCCGTTCCTCGCGGCTGAGCAAGGGATTGAATCCCTCGGCATAGAGATCGCAATCATCGACCTCATGCCCGGCATCCTTCAGCGTCTCTACAACTGCCGTGTGGACCGCCGAGCAGAAACTGGTTTCGGCGGGATGAGCGTACAGGACCAGTACGCGCATTAGCTGGCTTGTTGCAGACCCGGGAACAGATACAGCTTGCCGGTCTTGTAATCATAGTCGGGGTCGTCCCAGGCGATCATCTTGCCGGGATTGAGCAGCCCCTTGGGATCCGCTTGGCGCTTGAAGGCGAGCTGCACCTCGTCGGTCTGCTTCATGCCGCCCTCCTCCAGCGTAAAGCGGTGGGGGTTGAAGATGGGGCAGCCATTGGCCTCATGCAGGACCATGATCTCCTCCAGCCGCTCCTTGGTGGTGAAGCGCACCAGGGGCAGGCCGAAACAGGTGACGTTGCCGTTGAAGCGGACGAACTCCAGGTGAGTCATCAGCTCATCGCCGAACATCTCCATCATCGCCCGCACCCGGTCAAGCTGGTTGGGATAGGGATAGAGCACCTGGAGATAGGTGATGGACGGGTCGATGTTCATCGCCCGCATGGTTGTGTGGTTCCACGACAGCAGGTGGGCGCTGGGCAGGCCCTTGGATTCCTCCTCCGTCGCCGTGTCGGATCGGTAGAGGATCTCGCCCTTGGTTCGCCGCGCGAAGACGTCGAAGGCGTCCATGGCGTGGGCGGCAATCATCAGCACGACGATGTGCTGGCCCTCGCGCAGGAATTTGGCGTGGCGCTTGAAGTAGGTCTGCCCGATCGGTGCGGCGATGGGGGAGATCAGCTTGGTCAGGATACCGTCCTGATTGCCCAGATCGTTGCCGAAGGCCGTGGCGTCCATGAAATCATCGAAGCCGACCAGCACATCGACCCAGTCATAGGCGGCGGTCAGCGGCATCTCGACTTCGGTGATGATGCCGTTGGTGCCATAGGCGTGCATGACCTTTTGCAGATCCTCGCCGACGAAATCGTGGATCTGCGGTTCGGCCTCCATGGTCACCACGCGCAGGCGCAGCACATTGCCCAGATCGCGCAGACCGCCCCATTGTATGGAGCCGATGCCGCCCGACCCGCCGGCCACGAAACCGCCGATGGTCGCGGCATTCCAGGTGGAGGGATACATGCGCAGTTCCTGGCCGGTTTCGGCAATGGCCCTGCCGTCGATGTCGGCCAGCACGGCTCCTGCCTCGGCGATCACCCGACCCGGCGAGATGGATTTGATCTTGTTCATGGCCGCCAGGTTGAGAATCACCCCGCCCGACAGCGGCATAGCCTGACCGTAATTGCCGGTGCCGGCGCCGCGGCTGGTGACCGGCACCTGGTGGCGGTAACAGGCGGCGAGGATGCGCACGACCTCGGCCTCGTCACGCGGGGTGACGACCAGATCGGCTGTCACACCCTCCAGTTCGTCCTTCAAGATGGGGCTGTAATAGTAGCAATCGCGGCTTTTGCGGCGGACGACATTGGCGTCATCGACAATGTCGATTCCCTCCAGGTCCTTGACCAGGGCGGTCAGATCCATCGCTACCGTGCCTCCATCAAATCATCGAGTTCGGAATAGTCCGGCAAGGCGCGTTCGATTTCCTTGCCATTTCTCAAGACCATACGGTCCGGTTCGGTGCGGGCGAACAGTTCGGTCCAGCGCCGGCCCTTGAAGATCACCAGATCGGCCGCCGCGCCGACGGCGATCTTGCCGCGCCCCTCCAGCCCCATGGCGATGGCCGGGTTTGCCGTCACGGCGCGGGGCCAATCGCCCATGGGGTGGTCGAGATGGCCGATGCGCACCGCCTCCTTCAGCACCTCGTGCATGTCGAGATCGCCATAGGCATAGAAGGGATCGCGGGTGTTGTCCGAGGCGACGGAGGTCACGATGCCGGCCGCCGCCATCTCATGCAGCAGGGTCACGCCGCGCCAGCGGGGCGTGGTGCCGTTTTGCCGGCGATCCTGCAGGTAGAGATTGCACATCGGCAGGCTAACGGCGGTGATGCCGGCCTTCGCCACCTTGTCGATGATGCGCTTGGCAACATCCTCGGGCTGCTGGGCCAAGGCGCAGCAATGGCCGACCATGATGCGGCCCTCGAAGCCGTGGCGCAGGGCGGCGTCGGCCACGTTCTCCAGCGTGCGGGCCTGGAGTTCGTGGGTCTCATCGACGTGGAAATCGAGATTGAGGCCGCGATCCATGGCCGCGCGGAACATGAAGTCCAGCAGATCGTCCAGATCGGGTTCGACCAGGGTGACCGCCCCCAGAATGCCGCCCGCCGCCGCGACCCGGTCGGCCAGGGTCAGGAACCAGTCCTTGTCGCGCACGCGGTCGGTCGCGATCAGGCAGGAGCCCTGAAGCTCGATGCGGTCCGCCCAACGCTCGCGCATCTCCTCGAACACCGGCCAGGAGATTTCCTCCTGCGGCGGGATCGAATCCAGATGGGTGCGCACGGCGACGGTACCGTGGGCGTAAGCGCAGCGGAGCGAGAAATCCATGCGCCGGGCAACATCCTCGGCATTCCAATTGGCGGCCCGATCCTCGCCCACCGTGGCCAGGGCGGACAGGCGGGTGCCGTCGGGATTGGGTTTGCGCGGCCAGATATGGCCCTTGTCGATGTGGGTGTGGCTGTCGATGAAACCGGGGAAGACGATGCGCCCGCCCAGACCAGCGGTCGGGTCACCAGACGCCTGACGGACTCCCGAGATCTTTCCGTCGGCCACCGAAATGTCGACCTTGGCCAGGCCATCGGGGTCGGAGGGGAGGTTTTCGTCCAGCAAGCAGGCCGGCACGCTGGCGTTGGTCAGCTCGAACGGGCCCTGGGTGGGCGGTGACAAGGACATTCAGCGCTCCCTAGACAGCGCGCTTTCGTGCCAGCGACGCAGAATCAGGTGTGAAACAAGGCTTAGGGTGAGGAAGATCAGGATACCGGTGGCGGAGATCAGGATCAGGGCCGCGAACAGGCGTGGCGCGTTGAGCCGGTAGCCCGCCTCGATGATGCGCGAGGCCAGGCCCGAGGACTGACCGGACGCCCCGGCGACAAATTCCGCGACCACGGCGCCGATCAGCGACAGACCGCCAGCGATCTTCAGCCCGCCCAGGAAGTAAGGCATGGCTGCTGGCAGGCGCAGCTGGAACAGCGTCTGCCATTGGTTGGCGCCATTGAGCTGGAACAGATCGCGCAGGTTGGAATCGACGCTGTTCAGACCCAGGGTCGTGTTCGACAGGATCGGGAAGAAGGCGACGATCCAGGCGCAGAGCAGCAGCTTGGCCGTCTGGTTGTCGACATAGATGTTGATCAGCGGAAAGATCGCGACGATGGGCGTGACCTGAAGCACCACCGCGAAGGGGAAGAAGGACATTTCCACCCACTTCGACTGGGCGAACAGCACGGCCAGACCGACCCCGCCGGTCACCGCCAGGGCCAGGCCGAGAAAGGTGATCTTGAGGGTGTTGAGCAGCGCGCCGCCCAAAATGCCCCAATCTTCGATCAGGGTCTGAGCGACCAGGCCGGGCCGGGGCAGGATGTAATGGGGGATCTCGTTGCGGACGCAGATCCAATCCCAAGCCGCGATGGCCAGCACCATGATGATGGCGGGGAACAGCCAGCGGCCGATCCGTTCGATCCGGGCGGTGCGCAGGCGGCGGGCTTCTTCGGCATCGATGACGGCCATCAGTCCACCGCTTTCAAGGTTTTCATGGCCTGGGCCAGACAGTCGGAGGCCTGGCGGCAAATGGCGGCATATTCCGGCGAGGTGCGAAAACTCTCATCGCGCGGATAGGGCACATCGACGGCAATCTCGTCAAACACACGTCCCGGGTTGGCTGCCATGACGACGATGCGGTTGGACAGGAACACGCTTTCGAACACGCTGTGGGTCACGAAGATGACCGTCCAGCCCGAGGCCTCCCACAGGTGCAGCAAGTCGTTGTTAAGCTGGAAACGGGTGATCTCATCCAGCGCGGCGAAGGGCTCGTCCATCAGCAATAGCCGCGGCTTGGTCACCAGGGCGCGGGCGATGGAAACGCGCATTTTCATGCCGCCGGACAGCTCGCGCGGCACGGCTTCCTCGAAGCCGTTCAGCCCGACCCGCTCTAGAGCTTCTTCGATGGCCGGGGCCGCTTTGGCCCGGCTGTTGCCCCGCAGGCGCAAGGGCAGCCAGATGTTGTCAAACACACTGGCCCAAGGCAGCAGAGTGGCTTCTTGGAAGACGAAGCCAATATCGCCTTTCTTGAGCGGCTCGCCGCCCCAGTCGAGGCGGCCGGAGGTCGGTTCCGCCAAGCCGGAGATAATGCGCAAGGCGGTCGATTTGCCGCAGCCGGACGGGCCGACCAGGCTGAGGAAATCGCCCTCGTTAATCGTCAGTTCGGTATCGGCAAGCGCCGTAACGCCATTGCCGAATGTCTTGCCGATGCGACGCATGGCAAGGAAGGGCGCGCCATCGCCCTTCCCCGTCACGGTTTGCAGCGGCGCCTCAAAGGCCGCCATCAATACGCGTCAGTTCTTCAGATCAAGACCGATGCCATTATTGACGAAGTCCAGCGTGTAGGAGGCTTGCAGGTCGAGACCTTCCTCAACCACGCCCGCTGTGACCATCTTGCCGTAGAAGCTTTCCATCCGTTCATCGGTCATCGCGCCGATGCCCATGGTTTCCGTGTCCCCGGAATCGACAATGCCGTACTTCTTCATGGCATCGATCGAGAAAGCGATCTGCTCGTCAGACATATCCGGATTGTCGGCCTTAATAAGCTCGTTGGCGGCAGCGTTGTCGCCATAAAGGTAGTTGTACCAACCCTTGATTGAGCCATCGACAAAGCAGCTCACGACGTCGGGCTTCTCCTCGATCAGCGCGCTTTGCGTTTCGATCGTGGTCGAATAGGTATCGAACCCATAGTCGGCCATCAGGAAGACGTTCGGCTCAAACCCACCTTCGTTGATGATCGCGAAGGGTTCCGAGGTCACATAGCCCTGTTGGGCGGAGGTTGCGTCTGCCAGGAAGGGCGCAGAGTTAAAGGTGTAGGGAATGCGCTTTTCCGCCTGGAAGCCAAACTCGTTGATCATCCATTGGTAGAAGGTCTGAAAACCTTCGTCGCCGATGATCATGGACGACGCGTTCTTCAGATCCTCCCATGAATCCAGCCCTTGATCGGGATGGGTCATGATGACTTGCGGTTCTTTTTGGAAGATCGCAGCAACAACCTTGGTCGGGATGCCCTGTTCGACGGCTGAGAAGGCCTGCAACATGTTGCCGCCCATATAGAATTCGATCTTGCCTGCCACGAGCAAAGCCCGACCGTTCACTTGCGGTCCGCCCATCTGGATGGTGACGTCCAAGCCGCACTCAGCATAAGTGCCGTCAGCCACGGCTTGGTAGAAGCCGCCATGTTCGGCCTGAGCAATCCAGTTGGTGCCAAACGTCACGGCTTCCTGAGCCTGTGCGCCGAAGGGGGCTGCCAAAGCCAGCAAGCCAGCCGCAATTCCGTAACTTGTTGAATGTCCCACTACTCTCTCCATTGGCTTCGGCCAATCGGGTACGGCTGTCGAGCCCCACCGCCCCTTGGCACCGGTTGGTCCATTTTTTGTGGTTGAGCCAGCAATAATCGTGCCGCGGGGCACGCGCGCCCCTTTCCTCAGTTCCGTGCATTCTTCTACAAAAACGCACGATAAGAAACATGGCTCGCTATCCTCAATGGGGAAGCCGGCTGATCACATCTTAGGCATCTGCCCCTTCAGGAGCCCCCTATGACCCTTGGTCACCACACGCCACCCGGCATCAGACCACCCTTTGCGCTGTACAGCCATGCGGTGGAAGTCCCGCCGGGCTACCGGCTGATTCTGTGTTCCGGCCAGCTTGGGATCACCGCCGATGACCGGATTCCCGAGGATGCGGGCGAGCAGGCGGACCTTTGCTTTGCCAACATCGCGGCAATACTCGAATCGGCGGGCGGCGGTCTGGCGGACATAGTCCGAATCAACGCCTATGTGACAGGCCGGGAATTTCTGCGGCCCTATATGACGGTTCGGGACAGGCTGTTCGGCGAGCCGGCGCCGGCCTCGACCCTGATGATCGTCTCTGGCTTTGCCCGGCCGGAGTTCAAGGTCGAGATCGAGGCCTTTGCGGCCCTGCCGGCGGAGGCATAGGCCATGGCCAAACGTCATTGGTGGGGAGAGTACAAGACCACCGAGTTCACCGATCTCGATTCGGACAAGGTGATCGCCGTGTTGCCGGTCGCCGCCATCGAACAGCACGGCCCGCATCTGCCGGTTTCGACCGACACCGACATTGCGCAAGGCATGCTGGAGACGGTCATCGAGCTGCTGCCAGCGGAGATGGATGTGCGGATCCTGCCCATTCAGGCGGTCGGCAAGTCGAACGAGCATCTCTATGCGCCCGGCACCCTGACCTTGCCGGCGAACACTCTGATCGATGCCTGGGCGGCGCTGGGCGAGTCCGTTCACCGGGCCGGCATCCGCAAGCTGGTGATGGTCAACTCGCATGGCGGCAATGTCGAGCTGATGGGCATCGTGGCGCGGGAGCTGCGGGTGCGGCACGGCATGCTCGTCGCCAAAACTCACTGGCAGAATTTCGGGCGACCTGCCGGCATGTATACCGAGGTCGAGGATCGGCACGGCATCCATGGCGGCGATGTCGAAACCTCGCTGATGCTGCACTTCAAGCCGGATCTGGTGGATATGAGTCGGGCGCAGAATTTCGTCTCGATCGCGGCGGATATGGAACGGGATTATACCCATTTGAGGCCGACCGGCGCGCATGCCTTTGCCTGGATTGCCAAGGATATCAACGAGCATGGCGTTGCCGGCGATGCCTCGATTGCGACGGCGGAAAAGGGCGCGGAGACAGCGCGCCACCAGGCCGAGGGGTTCATTGAGATGTTGAAGGATGTGGAGAAGGTGCCGCTGAAGGACGGCTTCGCGGCTTTCTAAAGTCATTGGACAAAGGCGCGGACGCCGCCGTACCGTCCGGCCATAGGGAGGAGCCATTCAATGAAATTGAAATCACTGATTATCGGCACCGCCGCCGGTGCCGCCCTGGGATTGACCAGCCTGAGTGCCGGCGCCCAGGAATTCACTTTCAAGCTGCACCATTTCCTCGGCCCCAAAGCCCCGGCCCACGCCAAGATGCTGGAGCCCTGGGCCCAGCGCATCGCGGACGCCTCGGACGGGCGGATCAAGATCGAAATCTTCCCCTCCATGTCGCTGGGCGGACGGCCGCCGCAACTGCCCGGGCAAGTGCGCGACGGGGTGGTCGATATGGCCTGGTTCGTGAACGCCTATGCGGCCGGCCTGTTCCCGCGGACGGAAGTGTTCGAACTGCCGGGCGTGCATCAAGGCAGCTCAGCCGCGGTCAATCTGGCCATGCAGGAAATGTATGACGAATATCTGGCCGAGGATTTCCGCGACCTGGTGCCGTTGTTCCAGCATGTGCATGGCGGCCAGGCGATTCACATGGTCGACAAGGAAGTGCGCTCGCCGGCCGACTTAGACGGCACGAAGATGCGCATCCCCAGCAGGACGGGGGCGTGGATTCTCGAAGCGCTGGGTGCCAGCCCGGTGCAGATGCCGGTCGGAGAAATCCCCACGGCGCTGTCCAAGAAAGTGGTCGACGGGGCGCTGATCCCGTTCGAGATCATCCCGCCGCTGCAATTGCAGGAACACACCCAGTATCAGATCGAAGGGCCGGGCGGGAAACGGCTTGGGACGACGTCGTTCCAGGTGTCGATGAACGTCGACAGTTGGAACAGCCTGCCCGAGGACCTGCAGCAGGTGCTGTTGGATAATTCCGGGCCCGAATGGCATGCCGAGGTCGGCGACATCTGGGACGGGTCGGAAGCCGGCGGGCTGGGCGTCGCGACCGGCGCCGGCAACACGCATATCGAGCTGTCGGACGCCGAGTGGGCGGAATTCGAGTCTGCGGTGGAGCCGGTGGTCGCCCGCTGGATCGAAGAGATGAACAGCCAGGGCATCGACGGCCAGGCGCTGTACGACACGGCGGTCGCCACGGTGGCCAAGCATATGCCCTAGGGCCGTGTCTTCTGAGGAACCAGAGCGGCGGGCGGGCCTGGAAGGGCTGGCCCGCCGTCTCATTACCGGCTGGGCCATTCTTGGTGGCCTGGTCTTGGTCGGCGTGGTCCTGGTCAATGCCTATTCCATCGTTGCCGATGCCGTGATCAACCGGCCGTTTCCCGGTGATTTTGAGCTGACGGAAATGGGCGTGGCCATCGCGGCCTTTTGCTTTTTGCCCTACTGCCAGCTTGTCGGGGCCAACGTGACGGCCGACATCTTCACGTCCAAGGCCGGACCGCGCACCATTGCGCTGATGCGGCTGCTGGCGGCGCTCATTGCCGTCGCGTTTGCCGCCTTGCTGATCTGGCGCATGTCAGATGGGATGGCCGATTATATCGAATATCCCCAGACGACGACGATCCTGCGTGTGCCGCTCTGGTGGGCCTTCGTGCCGGCGTTGGCTTCGCTGGCGCTGCTGGTCCTGGCCAGCCTCATCTCGCTGGCCGATCAGATCCGGGCTCTGCGCGCGGCCGGCTGATCGGGGATGGACCAAAACCTTTTGATCGGGCTGGCCGGATTGGGTGTGCTGATCGGCCTGATCGCCATCCGCATTCCGATCGCCTATTCGATGATCCTGGTTGGCGGGCTGGGCGTGACCATCCTGAACGGGCCGGCCATTTTCATGAACCAGCTGAAGGATCTGGCCTACGCCCAGTTCTCGATCTACGACCTGTCGGTCGTGCCCATGTTCGTGCTGATGGGCGCGCTGGCCTCGCGGGCCGGCCTGTCGCGCGATCTGTTTCGGGCGGCCAATGCCTGGTTGGGCTGGATGCGCGGCGGGGTCGCCATGTCGGCGATTGCCGCCTGCGCGGGGTTCGGGGCAGTCTGCGGATCGTCCCTGGCCACGGCCTCGACCATGGGCCAGGTCGCCCTGCCCGAGCTGCGCCGGTACAACTATTCCGGCTCGCTGGCCACGGGCACGCTGGCGGCGGGCGGGGTGCTGGGCATCCTGATCCCGCCTTCGGTGGTGCTGATCATCTATGCCGTCATCGTCGAAGCCAATGTCGTGGCGATGTTCATGGCGGCCCTGATTCCCGGCTTGCTGGCAGTCGCCCTGTTCCTGATCACCATCGCCATTTATGTCGCGGTTCGGCCCGAGAGCGGGCCCAAAGGCAGCTTTCCGGAGCGCGAGGAGCTGGTTGCCGCCACGCTGGGCATCCTGCCCGTCGGCCTGGTGTTCGGCGCGGTCATCGGCGGCATCTATCTGGGCTTTTTCAACCCGACTCCGGCGGCGGCGGCCGGTGCGGTGCTGGTGGCCGTCTATGGCTTCGTCCGGCGGGAAATCACGCTGGAGGGCGCGCGCGAGGCGCTGCTGGATACAGCCCGGACCACCGGCATGATCTATCTGATCCTGCTGGGCGCGGAGATGCTGAAAATCTTTATGGCGCGCGGCGGGGTTCCCCAGGCCATGGCCGAGTGGATGATCGGCGCCGGGCTGACGCCGATGACCATCCTGATCGTCCTGTTGGCGGTTTTGATCCTGCTGGGCTGTTTGATGGACAGCCTGTCGATGATCCTGCTGGCCATCCCGTTCTTTTGGCCGGTAATGGTTGAAATGAATGGCGGGGATCTCGTCCTGGCCGCCGACGCCGCATTCGGCATGGATACCCAGGACCTGAAAATCTGGTTCGGCATTCTGGCCCTGGTGGTGGTCGAGTTGGGGCTGATCACGCCCCCGGTGGGGATGAATGTGTTCATCATCTCGGCCCTGGCCAAGGATGTGCCCATGCGGGAGACCTTCATGGGCGTGGCGCCGTTCTTTGCCGCCGAGATCTTCCGCGTGGGGCTTCTGATCGCCTTCCCAGCCATCGTCCTGTGGCTGCCGCGCGTGCTGTCGGGATGACCGGGTGATGAGAACCCAAGTCGCCATCATCGGCGGCGGGCCGGCCGGTCTGTTGCTGTCGCAAATCCTGCACCGCGCCGGGATCGAGACTGTCATTTTGGAGCGCCGGACGCGCGAGTATGTGCTGGGGCGCATCCGCGCCGGTGTGTTGGAACAGGGCCTGACCGACCAACTGCGACAGGCCGGTGTCGGCGAGCGGCTGGACCGCGAGGGCGATGTGCATGAGGGCATCGGGCTCGCCTTCGGCGGCCGGCATCTGCGCATCGAACTGGCCGGGTTGACCGGCGGCAAGGTCGTCACGGTCTATGGTCAGACGGAGGTGACTCGGGATCTGTACGACGCCCGCGACGCGATGGGCGGGGTGGTCATCCACGAGGCGGAGAACGTTACACCGCACGGTCTTGAGGACGACCTTCCCTGGGTGACGTGGGAACAAGGGGGCCAGCAGCACCGCCTCGACTGCGATTTCATCGCCGGCTGCGACGGGTTTCACGGCGTTAGCCGGCAGAGCATACCCGCCAAGCATCGCCGGGAATTCGAAAAGATCTATCCGTTCGGGTGGCTGGGCGTGTTGTCACGCACCCCACCGGTGGATGATGAGCTGATCTATGCCAACCATGACCGCGGCTTTGCCCTGTGTTCCATGCGGTCGGCAACCTTGAGCCGCTACTATGTTCAGTGCCCTCTTGAGGACACGCCCGAAGATTGGCCCGATGACCGGTTTTGGGACGAGCTGAAATCGCGGCTGCCGGAGAACGTCTCCGCCATTCTGGCATCCGGTCCGTCGATCGAGAAATCCATTGCCCCCTTACGCAGCTTCGTCTGCGAGCCAATGCGTTACGGCCGGTTGTTCCTGGCGGGAGACGCGGCGCATATCGTGCCGCCCACCGGGGCAAAGGGACTCAACCTGGCTGCGTCTGACGTCTACTACCTCTCGCGCGCGCTGATTGCCCACTACAAGACCGGTTTGGACGCCGGACTGGAAGCTTATTCCGACCTAGCCTTGGCCAGGGTCTGGAAATCCCAGCGCTTTTCCTGGTTCATGACCGGTTTGCTGCACCGGTTTGAGGATGAGGACGGCTTTGACCGACGCATCCAGCGGGCCGATCTGGGGTATCTGGCAAGCTCCCCAGCGGCCCAGAAATCCCTGGCGGAGAACTACGTCGGCCTGCCCTATTGAGTGAATCCAATCAGCGATGAAAAAATTTTGAGACCGCTTTATTTGCCCAGCACGCCACTGGGATTAATGTATATTTCTACGCACACAACAACCATCACAATCAATCCGGGAGGACCATGATGATGAAAGCAATTCCATTGGCCGCAGCGGTGGGGGCCCTGCTGATCGCCTCCCAGCCGGTTATGGCCGATACATCCGGCAAGAACATCGCCCTGTCGAACAACTATGCCGGTAATTCCTGGCGCCAGGCCATGCTGCGCAGCTGGGACAAGGTGACCAGCGCCGCCGTCTCCGAAGGCATCGTCGCCTCGGCCGATGCGTTCACCACGGCGGAAAATCAGGTGACCGAGCAGGCCGCCCAGATCCAGAACCTGATCCTGCAGGGCTACGACGCCATCGTGATCAACGCGGCCTCGCCCGAGGGTTTGAACGGCGCGGTCAAGGAAGCTTGCGATGCCGGCGTGACGGTCGTTTCCTTCGACGGTGTGGTGACCGAACCTTGCGCCTGGCGGATCGCGGTCGACTTCGCGCAGATGGGCAAGGATGAGGTTCTGTACCTGGCCGAGAAGCTGCCCGATGGCGGCAATCTGTTGGAAATCCGCGGCCTGGCCGGCGTGTTCGTCGATGACGAGATTTCCGCCGGTATCCATGAAGGCGTCGCCGAAAATCCGCAGTTCGAAATCGTCGGATCCGTCCATGGCGATTGGGCCCAGGACGTCTCGCAAAAGGCCGTCGCCGGCATCCTGCCGAGCCTGCCGGAAATCACGGCCGTGGTGACCCAGGGGGGTGACGGGTATGGGGCCGCGCAAGCCTTTGCCGCCGCCGGCCGGGACATGCCGGTCATCGTCATGGGTAATCGCCATGACGAGCTGACCTGGTGGAAGGAACAGAAGGACGCCAACGGGTATGAGACCATGTCGGTCTCGATCGCCCCGGGTGTGTCCACCCTGGCCTTCTGGGTGGCCCAGCAGATCCTGGATGGGCAGGAAGTGCCCAAGGATCTGGTCGTGCCGTTCCTGCGCATCGACCAGGACAATCTTGAGGAGAACCTGGCCAATACCGAAGAAGGCGGTGTCGCCAACGTCGAGTATTCGTTGGAAGACGCCCAGGCCGTGATCGCCGGAGCCAGTTAGGACAGCAGTGTCAGAGTACGCTCAACCAGGCGATCATTTCGTTGAGCTGAACGGCGCCGAAAAGAGTTTCGGCGCCGTTCGCGCTTTGGCGTCCGTCGATCTGACCATCGCCCGTGGCGAATGCCTCGGGCTGGTCGGCCATAACGGCGCCGGCAAATCGACCTTGATGAACATCCTGGCCGGCGTGCTGAGCGCCGATCAGGGCACGCTGAACATCGGCGGCCAAGCGGTCGGCGCCGGCTATTCCGTCGCGGCGGCCCATCGGCACGGCGTGCGCTGCGTGTTCCAGGAACTGTCGCTGTGCCCCAACCTGACGGTGGCGGAAAACGCGCGGATCATGCACCCGAACCTGAAAGGGTTTGGCTGGCGCAAGCGCGCGGGCGCGCTGATCAGTGACATGCTGGACCAGGTCTTTCCCGGTCACGGCATTTCCGCGGGCGAGGTGGTTGGAGACCTGTCCCTGACGAAGCGGCAAATGGTGGAAATCGCCCGCGCCTTTACGGTCACGGACGCGGCGGCCAGTGTCGTCATACTGGACGAGCCGACCTCCTCGCTGGACGCCGTGGTTGCCGAGCAACTTCTCGGTTTTGTCCGCAAACGGTCGGCCGAGGGCGGCAGTACGATTTTGATTTCCCACCTGCTGGGCGAAATCCTATCGACGGCCAACCGGATCGTCGTCATGCGCGATGGGGGCGTAGTCGCCAATAGGCCGGCCTCAGATTTCGACCAGGCAAGCCTAGTGGCGGCCATGGGCAGTGTCGTCGAGGAAACAGACCACGGACGGTCGTCCGGACCCGAAAGATCGGGCACGCCCATCGTCCGGCGTGACGGCGGGGCAGCGCAGGCCATCCCGTTCACCGCGCATCACGGCGAGATCATCGGTTTGGGCGGCCTGGCCGGCCAGGGACAGACCGACTTTTTGATCGAGTTGTTCGAAGACCAAGATGACAGTAATCCCGAGGCCCTGGTGGCCGGCGACCGGCAGAATGACGGCATCTTTCCACTGTGGTCGATTGCCGAGAATGTGACCGTCGGATCGCTGGGCAATCTGTTGAAGGGCTGGCTGCTCGATGGCAGCGCCGCCGGCGGCATGGCCGAGGATTGGCGGTCGCGCATCGGCATCCGGACACCCGATGTGACCAACAACATCCTGTCCCTGTCGGGCGGCAACCAGCAGAAGGTACTGTTCGCCCGGGCGTTGGGATCGGATGCCAAGATCGTGCTGATGGACGATCCGATGCGCGGCGTCGATGTCGGCACCAAGCAGGAGGTCTATGGCATCCTGCGCGATGAGGCCGCCGCCGGACGAACCTTCATCTGGTACACGACCGAAATGGATGAGTTGAAGAATTGCGATCACGTCTATGTCTTTCGCGAAGGCGCCATCGTGGCCGACATCCCGCAAGCCGACATGACGGAGGAAAAGCTGTTGCACGCCTCCTTCAAAGGGGCCGACTGATCCGATGACCGCGTTTTCCCCCCGCGTGCTGCGCGCCATTCTGCCGGCCGCCTCCCTGGCGATTTTGCTGGGGGCGATCTTCTATCTGCAGCCGCGCACGATGAGTTATTTCGGGTTGAACCTGCTGCTGAATCTGGCGGTGCCGATCGCCCTGGCGACGATCGCCCAGATGTTCATCCTGTGCGTGAACGATCTGGATCTGTCGATCGGCAGCTATGTCAGCCTGACGGCGTGCATTGCCGCGACCTGGCTGAACGACACGCCGATCCTGGGGATTGCGGCGCTGGCCGGCTGCATCGTGATCTATGCCGCGCTGGGGGCCCTGATCCATTTGCGCAACCTTCCCTCCATCGTGGTCACGCTAGGCATGTCGTTTGTCTGGTTGGGGCTAGCCGTCCTGGTGCTGCCGACGCCGGGCGGCGAAGCGCCGGGCTGGATCCGATCGCTGATGACGCTGAAGCCGACATACGTCCCCTTCCCCATCATCGCCTCGGTCGCGATCGGGTTGATCGTCCATATCGCGCTGATGCGCTCGGCCTATGGCGCGGTTTTGCGCGGCGCGGGGGGCAACCCGCGCTCAGTCGAGCGGGCCGGCTGGTCGCTGTTGCGGGTGAAGATGACGGCCTTTGCGTTGGCCGGGTTTTTCGGCGCACTTTCTGGGCTGGCCCTGGTCGGGCTGACCACCTCGGCCGACGCCAACATCGCCCTACGTTACACCCTTTTGTCGATTGCCGGGGTGATCCTGGGCGGCGGCGAGTTTGTTGGCGGCCGGGTCTCGCCCATCGGGGCGGTGATTGGGGCCATGACGCTGACCCTGGCGGCCTCGTTCCTGTCTTTCCTGCGGCTGAATCCCGATTGGCAGATCGGCGCCCAAGGCGCGATCCTGATCCTTGTTCTGGCGCTGCGGGCCGTGATCAACCGGGCGGAGGCGAAGGTATGAGTGCGTTCGTCCAACGCATCGGCTCCTTCCCTTGGATCTGGGCCTGGGCCGGCGCGATCATCGTCTGGCTGGCGACCATCACTTTTACCGGTGGCCAAGGTGCGGGCGAGGTGCTGAGCGCGGCGCTGACCTTCGGCACCTTCTTCGTCATCGTCGCCTTGGGGCAGATGTTCGTCATCACCCTAGGGCCGGGTAACGTCGATCTGTCCATCCCGGCCAACATGACCTTAGCCGGCACCGTGGCCATGAAGGTGATGGATGGCAGCAATGCCATGATCCCGGTCGGGTTTGCGCTGGCGCTGCTGTGCGGGGCCGGGGTTGGGGTGTTCAATTACGGGCTGATCCGCTTGCTGCGCATCCCGCCGATCATCGCCACCTTGTCGGCCAGCTTTATCTTTCAGTCGGCCGCCATCTGGTACAATCGCGGCCTGCGCATCAAACCGCCCGAATTGCTGGCCGACTTTACGACGGCCAAGATTCTGGGCGTGCCGATTCTTGCCATCTGCATCATCGGTTTGGCCATCGTGATGCATGTGGTGCTGACCCGGACGATCTATGGCCAGACCGTCATTGCCATCGGCCAGAACACCCGGGCTGCCAAGCTGGCCGGCTTGTCGGTCGCCCGGACCCATTTCGCGACCTATGTGATGTGCGCCCTGTTCGCGGCGAGCTGCGGATTTCTGCTGTCCGGATTTTCCGGCGGCGCGGCGTTGAACATGGGGCAGGAATACCTGCTGTCCTCCATCGCCGTGGTGGTCATCGGCGGCACCTCGGTCGCCGGCGGGTTTGCCAACATTCCCGGCCTGTGGGGCGCCTCGTTGTTCCTGTTCCTGCTGGTGACGATGCTAAATACGTTTGGGCTGGGTGCAGGGGTACGGCTGGTCCTAACGGGCCTGATCATCATCGCCGTGATTGTGGTCGCGGGCGGTCAGAAAAGCGGGAAGTAGCCTACCCTTAGCGCACGATCAGTTCGTGCGGGAAAATCCTGTCCTTCACCGAGGTCTGGCCGGCCCAGATATCGTCCAGCGCGTCGATGACGGCAGGGCCGAAGCTCTCATAGGGGACGCGGACGGAGGCTAGCCACGGCGCGACCCAGTCGTTCAACGGGTTGTCATCGAACCCGACCAAGCAGATTTGCTCAGGCACTTTGAAACCTGCTTCTCGCAGGCGGCGGTGGGCGCCATAGGCGATCAAGTCACTGCCGCAGTAGAGGCCCCTTATCGGCTTGCCATCGGACAGCAAGCGCCCTGCCCCTTCATAGCCCTGGATCAGATGGTCGGGTTCGGAATGGTCGAACTGCACCCGCCCAGCAAGTTCCTGTCCGCGATCGATCAGGCACCCGATCAACCCGGCAACACGGTCGGCAGTGGCCGAGCTTTCCAAAGACGGGTGAATGACGGCGGCGGGAAGGTGCCCCTGATCGATTAGCCAGTCCGCCACTTGCCGGCCGGCCAGGGCGTTATCGATGCCAACGAACGCCCCCGCCACCCCCTCTGGCGGCCGACGGCCGACGAACACCATGGCCTCGCCGGCGGCCGAGAAGCGATGCAGCTCGGCACTGTCCACCGGGCCGATCACCACATGGGCCCGGACGAGATGGGCGTGCATCTCCAACAGATGTTCGTCCTGAACCTCGGGATCTTCGTGGGTATCGGCCAGGATCATCACCAAGCCGCGCGCCCTTAGCGCCCGCTCGATGGAGGCGGCGATGGCCACCATCGAGGGGTTCGCGGCATTGGCCAGCAAGACGGCAACGCTGCGGCTTTGCCGGCTGCGTAGGGCGATGCCGGCGTTCGAGGGGCGGTAGCGCAGCTCCTTCACCAGTTGGCGCACACGCTCCACCGTCGCGGGCGAGGCCTTGCTCACATCACCATTCACGATGCGGGAGACCGTAGCCACCGAAACGCCCGCCTGCTGGGCAATCATGGCCAGGGACGGACGCTGGGATTGGGGCTTTTGCGGGCGGGCGGTTGTCATGTCACAGGACTCTACTTGCCATTTTCCGGATATGCCTGTAAATTTAGGTAAACGTTTAACCTAATGTGAGCCCGCCAGCTCGAATGGCGGCGACAACCGATGTGAAAGGCGGCCAACCCCGGCCCGCACGCATCATCAAGGGAGGAGGACGCACGTGAAAAAGACCGCATCGATTGCCCTTTCCGCGCTTTTGGCCGGCGGCATCGCCACGGCCCAGGCCCAGGAATTGGTCGTCTGGCACGATCTGGGCGACAACGGCATCAACTGGTTCAACGAGTTGAGCGAGCTGTACCAATCGGTCGATCCCGATGTCAGCATCACCTCGGTCTCCTACCCGACCGATCAATGGTTCGGGAAGGTCATCGCGGCCCTGAACACCAACACCGCACCCGACCTGATCTTCAACAATTACGAGCGGGTGATCCGCATTCAGAACCAGACCGACAAGGTGATGGATCTGGCCTCGGCCCTGCCCGAGGGCACCGACTTCCTGAGCGATGCGGACATGCAGGTTGCCACCTATCAGGACCGGATGATCATCTTCCCCACCCAGCGGGTGCAGATGGGCTTTGGCGCCCGCAAGAGCTGGCTGGAGGCCGTGGGCGCCGACATGCCGACCACCTGGGCCGACGTGCTTGAGGTCGCCGGCAAGTTTCAGACCGAAGACCCCGACGGCAATGGCGAGGACGACACGTTCGGCATCGCCATTGAGGCGGCCAATCCGCGCGACTTGATCCATATGATCGATCTGTACACCTTCGGCACCGGCCTGCGGCATACGCTGGTCAACCCGGAAGGGAACGTCGTCATCGCCGAGCCGAGGCATAAAGAGGTGCTGACCGAGGTGATGAAGCTGTTCGGCGAATACGCGCTGGTCGCGCCGGATTCCGTCAATCACAGCTTTGGCGAGATGTACCAGGTGATCGAAGGCGGCCGGGCCGGCATGTTCCGGGTGGGTGACTGGAATGTCGCCAAGTGGGACGGCGCGGACGTGCTGGACGGCGATTTCGTCATCGGCAGCTGGCCGGCCTTCCAGGAAGGCGATGAGAATGCCGTGGTCATCGGCGGCATGCGCGGCGTCGCCGTGCCGGAAAACTCGCCCAACAAGGATGCGGCCCTGGCCTTTGCGCAGTGGATGTTGAGCCCCGAGGCGCAAAAGGCATCCCTGTCGAATGTCGGCGCCGCCGTGCGGTCGGATTTCGACATGGCCGATTTGAACTTCAGCGAACGGCGCATGACCTTTGCCGATCCCAAGCACAATCTGAACGCCTATGATTTCCCGGAAAGCGTCCATGCCTGGTACCCGGAAGTCGAGGCCGAGTATCACAAGCGGCTGCTGGACGCGCTGGCCAACCCGCCTTCGGATTGGAGCGCCTATATCGACGGTCTGGCCGCCGATATGCAGGCCATGGTTGACGAAAAGAAAGGCGGCTAAGCTCCGCCCTTCGAACGGCCGGGCGCCTAAACTCGCGCCCGGCCCCCTTATCCGCTGATTGGTCGCTGGGGCCTACTCAACGATGACACCGACCGCGAGCATGCCGCGCGGCTGGACCATGGCGAGCCTACCCGCCCTTATCTGGAAGGAGCGGCTGTTTTACGCCCTGGTCGTTCCCTTTGCGGCGCTGACCATTGTCTTCGGCCTATGGCCGATCGCCCAGAGCATCGTGGTCTCGTTCACCGAGAGCTACACAGCCCTGAGCCCGGAGCCGACCTATGTCGGTCTGGCCAATTTCCAGAAGATTTTTGCCGACTCTTACTTCCGGTCATCCCTGTGGCTGACGCTGCTCTATACCTTCGTCTCGGTGGTGCTGAATGTCAGCTTGGCACTGGGATACGCACTGCTGTTGGGCGGCAAGGTGATCGGCTGGGGCAACGCCTTTTTCCGCCTGGCCATCTTCCTGCCGGTGATCGCCCCGGACGTGGCGGGCTTCATCGTCTGGAAATGGATGTACGACCAGAGCTTCGGCGCCATCAACGCCATGCTGGAGGTGCTGGGGCTGCCGGCCTTCGGCGGCCTGGCCGACCAGACGACCGCCTTCTGGGCCGTGGCGATTGCCGAGCTGTGGAAGCATATGGGCTTCTACACCATCATCTTCCTGACCAACATGAGCCTGCTGGACCCGCACCTGACCGAGGCGGCGACCATTGACGGGGCCGGGCGATGGGCGCGCTTTCGCTATATCATCCTGCCGCAGCTGCGACCGGCGATCACCATCAACGCCGTGTATGCGGTTATTCAGTTTCTGAAGACCTTTACGGTCATCGTGGTGATGACCAAGGGTGGGCCGAATTTTACGACCAACTTCGTTTCCTACTACGCCTATCGCAAGTTCGACGAAGCACTGTATGGCGAGGCCTCGGCCATGGCGACCACGCTGTTCGCCATCGTCATCTTTGTCGCCTATGGGCTGTATTGGCTGAACGAGAGGGCGGACCGATGAACAAGGTCTCCCGCCGCGCCCGGATCGCCGGTTATGGGCTGTGCAGCCTGGTTTCGATCCTGTTCCTTTATCCCTACTGGTGGATGTTCGTCAGCTCGTTCCGCAATGCCGAGGCCATCCTGACCCGGCCGCTACGCCTGCTGCCGGAGGTGTTCTCGCTGAAGGCCTATGCCGACATCGCATCCATCGGCGGGGTGCCGCTGGCCAAGTTCGTCTGGAACAGCCTGTTGATCACCGGTCTGTCGACCATCATCGCCGTCTTCGTCGCCGCCCTGGGCGCTTATGCCCTGATGCGCAAGCCAAAGCTGCCGGGGTTCCGGCTGATCAAGTTCGGCTTCCTGCTGACGGTCATGTACCCCTACATGCTGCTGGTCATCCCGGTATACATCGTGATGTTCTATCTGGGCCTGCTTGGCAGCTATCTGGGCATCATCCTGTTTTTGAGCCTGGGGCCGATCCAGTTTTTCCTGTTCGAACAGTTCTTCCGCACCCTGCCGCGCGAGTTGATCGACGCCGCCCTGGTCGATGGCGCGACGGAATTGCAGGTGCTGATGAAGGTGGTGCTGCCGGTGTGCTGGCCGGTGGTTGGCACGGTTTTCCTGATCACCTTTTTGCTGAACTGGTCGCAATGGTTTCCGGTGCTGGTCATCTCCCGCTCGCCGGAGACCTACACTCTGCCGGCGGCGCTGCTGATGCTGAACAGCGAACTGGGCGTAAACTTCCAAGGCATCATGGCGCTTGCGACGCTGACCACCCTGCCGGTCGTCGTGGTCTTCCTGCTGACCCAACGGCGGGTCATGCAAGGCATCGCCGCCGGGGCGGTGAAGGGATGAGCGACCGTGTCTTGCAAGCCCGGGTGGCAGAGTCGCTCGATCGCGCCACCGATTGGCTGACGGGTCTGGCCGCAGGCGATGGGGCCTATCGAATGAGCGCGGCCCATGACCCGAACGCCTATCCCGGAACGCTGCTGGTCGGTACCTATGATGTGGTGCTGTGTCTGGGTCTGTTGAATGCCATCGAACGGGTCGATACCAAAACGACGGCGCGATTTCTTCTGCGTCACCGGCTGCCAGACGGGCGGTTCGCCAACCCGGATATGCGGGCCGAGGATTGTTTCAAGCGCGAGGGCGCGGGCGAGACCCGCCGCTATATCGATTTCCACGTCACCAACTATGCCCTCGGCGCGTTGGACTACCTTACCGATGAGCCGGCTGTGCTGACCTTCATCGAGCCTTTCCTGAGCGATCGAGGTCTGCATAACTGGCTCGACGAACGAGACCTGCGGGACCCTTGGCTGGAAGGCAACAATATCGTCAATCTGGGCAGCTTTTTCGAATTGGCTGCCCGGCAGAAGGATGTCCGCGCCGTCTTGCGCCTGCGCGAATTGCTGGACTGGCACCTGGATTGCCAGGACCCGACGACCGGCTTTTGGTTGTCGGACGATCCGACCGATGCCAACGTTCAACTGCACGCCATGGCCGGGGCGACCCATAATCTGCATCTGTTCTGGGCGTTCGATGAGCCGCTGCCTTATTGCGACCGGATGATGGCCTATTGCCTGTCGTTGCCGACCGAGGCGAGCACGGCGTGCCTGGATGTCGACCCCATCGACATCATCATTCATCTGTATCGGCTTTATGGCCTTGAACCGGACCGGGCCCCTGTCTGGCTGAGCCGAAAGCTGGATTCTCTGCTCGATTTTCAGAATGCAGATGGTGGTTTTCCTGACGATCTGACCGGAACGCGCAAGCTCGATGGCTGGATCAAAGGCTATGAGGAACCGCAGGGGCTGTCGAACGCCTTTGCCACCTATTTCCGCTGCCTGGCGATCGCGATGATCGCCGACACGCTGTGGCCGGGCTGGCGCCCGTTCAGGTTTCGCAAAATGCTAGGCATCGGATACGCGCAGACCAGGTGGAAGGCGACTGCATGACGGCCGGCAATTTCAACCCGCACATCCATAACGAAGCCTATGCCGAGCCCTATCAGAGCCCGGTGTTGGACCATCGCGGCATGATCGCCATGGCCGGGCGAAAGACCGAAAGCCTGGCCGGACAGTGGCGGTTTACCCTGGACCCGTTCGAGGAAGGGCTGCGCCAGCAATGGCATCATGACTGTTTCGAGCCGCTGGAGGGCCGGACGGTGCCGTGGGAATACGATACCGGCGGCGGAGATGAGATTGCGGTACCGTCCTGCTGGAACCTGCAGAAGCCGGAATGGCTCTATTACGAAGGGGTGGCCTGGGTCGGCCGGCACTTTGAGTATTTGCCCGAGAAGCCGGGAGAGCGGGTCTTTTTGCGGGTCGGGGCGGCAAACTATCAGACCCGCGTGTTTCTGAATGGCGAATTTCTCGGTCGTCACATCGGCGGGGCAACGCCGTTCTTTGTCGAACTGACCGGCAAGCTGGCGGACCGAAACTTTCTGCACCTGTCCGTCGACAACACCCGTCGCGCCGACCGAGTGCCGATGCATCATATCGACTGGTTCAACTATGGCGGTGTCTATCGCGAGGTCGAGCTGGTGCGGGTGCCGGCGACCTTCATCAAGTCATTCCGCGTCGGCCTATCGCCGGACGGGAAAGGCATCGCCACCAGCCTGAGTTTGAGCGCGTCGACCGACGGGACGGCGACTATCAGCATTCCCGAGCTGGGCATCGAACGCCCTGTCTCGGTTCAGGTTGGAACGGGTGCGCTGACCGTACCGGCGAGCTCGGAGCTTTGGTCGCCGGAAAACCCGCGCCTCTATGACGTCCACCTCGCCTTCGGGGACGACCGGGTTACCGACAAAGTTGGCTTCCGCACGATCAAAGCGGATGGGCGCTCGATCCTGCTGAACGGCCAGCCGATCAAGCTTAAAGGCATCTGTGTGCATGAGGATGACGTCGAGCTTGGGCACTGCACCAGCGAACACGACATCCGTCGCCGCTACGCCCACGCCAAGGAGCTGGGTTGTAACTTCATGCGCCTGGCCCACTACCCCCATCACGAGTTGGCCGCCCAAATTGCCGATGAGATGGGGGTCCTGCTGTGGGAGGAAATCCCGGTCTACTGGGTTATTGCCTTCGATAACCCGGAAACCGCCGCAGATGCCGACAACCAGCTGCGCGAGCTGATCGAACGCGACATCAACCGGGCCAGCGTGATCGCCTGGGGCGTCGGTAATGAAAACGCCGATACGGAGGACCGGTTGCGCTTCATGGCCGAGCTGGCGGCGACGGCGCACGAGCTGGATTCCACCCGGCTCGTGTCGGCCGCCTGCCTGGTCAACACCGAAACCCACAAGGTCGAGGACCGGCTGGCCGAGCATCTCGATCTGATCGGCGTCAACGAATATTACGGCTGGTATTCCGGCAGCGTCACCGACCTGAAGGCAATGGATGAAAGCTACGATCTCGACAAACCGCTGGTCATCACCGAGGTCGGCGCGGGGGCGTTGGCCGGCAGGTTGGGGGATGAGGAAACCCGGTTCAGCGAAGCCCACCAGGCGAGATTCTATCGAGACCAAACCCAAGCCGCCGGGGCCATGAAAAATCTACAGGGTTTTTGTCCCTGGATTCTCTACGACTTCCGCGCCGTCCGCCGGCAAAACCGTTTCCAGAACGGCTACAACCGCAAGGGCGTGATCGCCGAGGACAAAGCAACCAAGAAGCAGTCATTCGCCATCCTGCGAGATTTTTATCATCGCTGGACGTAGAGCTTCTCAGATTAATTCGAAATCGAATTTTCCAACATTGTGAGGTGACTCACTGCACGGGACGGGCGCAAGCTTAGGCTGCGAAGCGTCCGGATCGCCTTCCTAGGCGGTTATCTGGGTACGAACCATAAAGGGAGGGCTCGATGCCAAACCCGACGACCGGTTCCCCGCCTGCCCCTCGCTCCAATGGCCCGCTGGCTGAGTTGGCCGGCGCAGTCATGCGCCGCATTCATGTACCGCGCCTGACCGCCCAATCCGGGTCCGCCGAATCCATGCGTATCGGCCGCATCGACATGGGCGATGCCACGGTCGAGGATGTGCTGATCCAAGGAGTTGATGCCAGCCTGGATACGGGCCGGGTGTTGATGGAGGATGTGCGATCCGTGGTCGACCTGCGGGTCGGCATCTCCTTCCGCGTTCGGGCCGGGCCGTTCCGCCGCAGCGGTGAGCCGTCGGTGAACATGTCCTTTCCCTTCAACATCGGCACGGTCGATGTGCCGGAGCTGGAGGATGTGGAACTGACGATCCCCAGCGCCAGCTTGAGCGATGCGGTGGTCGAGATCGAGCCGATCCACAACCTCAATCTCGGCGGTGGGCAATTCTCCGGCGTGCAGATGGATGAGGCGGACCTACCGGCTGCGGGCTTTGGGCTTTCCGGGCTGCTGCTTGGCCCTGTCCGGATGACGGACATCACGGTCCCGGCGGTCACCACGGCGAGCGTGAGCATCGAGGAATTCGCGCCCGACGGGCCACTGACTTTGCCGGCGGTGGAGATACGCAATATCAGCCTGCCGGACATCCGGGCGCCGCGTGTTTCGTCGGTCGCCTCGGTCGAAATCGAGGATGCCAGGGCCTCGCGCCAGCAAGTCACGCTGGTCGATATCGATGTGTTTGTCGGAGCGTTACGCATCGCCGTTTTCGCCGAGCCAACGCTGAACATCCATATCGGCGCGCTGACGCTGGACGATGTGACCGCGACATCGAGCATCGACCGCATCCGCATGCAGACCGTTCGGGCACCTGTCACGGTGCGGGATGTCGTGTTGGGCGATCTGCGGCTTGAAGACATCGCCGTCGATGAAGTGACGGTATAGGGAGGGCGGATCATGACCCAAGAAACCGCGGCTAGCGCTCGGTTCGAGGAACGCTGGCAAGCTGCCACGAAGACCAGCTACGACCCACCCACGATCGAAGGCGAAATCGACGACGGCTTCGAGACCCCTGAATTCGGCGAGATGGTCAGAATCATCGCCGCCCGGGTTTTGGAGGAGAACCTGATCGGCAAGGCAGACCACGACAAGATGGTGGCCTGCGCGCGGGACATCGACGCCGTTCTCGCCGCCATTCCCACTGACAAGCTGGAAGCGGTCTTGAACCGCGCCGCCCAAACCGAGGGAGGTTCGTGATGGCCGACGCACAAACGACATCCGCCGCAGCGACCACGGCTAGCTTGGATGCGGTCGCCGCCGCCGTTTTGCACCATGTCACGGTTGACCAGATCGCCGTGGCGGCAGGCAGCGCCGGGTCGGTGAATATCGACCGCGTCGCGCTGGGCGATGCGACGGTGGACAAGGTCGTTATCGAGGATCTGAGCGCCGAGGTCGAATGCGGCGCCGCCCTGCTGCGCGATGTGCGCATGATCATGGAAATGCATTTCAAGGTGCGCTGGGCCTATGATTTGGGCTGGTTCGGCAGCGACAGCGGCATCAAGACGCTCGGCTCAAAGGCTAAGGGGATTGAGCTGCACGACATCGGCCTGCCGAGCTTGCAGGACATCGCCATCAAGGTGCCCGAAGCGAGCATCGAGGATGTCGAGGCCGACATTCAACCGATCAGCAATCTAGATCTGGGGGCAGCCGAATTCGAAGGGTTGGCCATCGACGACACGCGGCTGCCGAGCGACGGGTTCGGCCTGTCGGGCATGGGCATCGGGTCGGTCGAGATCGGCAGTTTCGGCGCGCCGGCCTCGGACAGCCGGCAGCTGACGCTGAACCGGTTCGAGCCGAGCGAACCGCTCCAGCTGCCAAGCCTCGAGGTGAAGAACATCGAGGTGCCATCGGTCGAGGTGCCCGATGCGGGATCGGACGGGCCGGTATCCATCAACGATATCGAGCTGGAGGAATTCGAGGCGCCGATGTTCAAGATCGGCAAGGTGTTCAAGGCCAACTTCCTGGTCATTCCGATATTGCATCTGCAAATCGGCGAGCTGGTTTTGAGCGAGCTGACCGCCAATGCCGCCATCGGCTGCGCCCGGGTCGAGGGGGTGCAGGCACCCGTTTCGGTCGAAGGCCTACGCCTGGGCGACCTGGCCTTGCGCGATCTTTCCGTCAACCAAGTTGCGATCTGAGGGCCAAAGCCATGACCGATACGCAAGATGCCAATCAGCAATTCAACGAGCTGTGGGAGGCCATCGGCAAGGGCCGGCTGACCGTGGGAGACGAGGAAAAGGGCGTGGAGATCGTGCTGGATGTCGATCTCTCGCCGACCGGCATCCTCAAACAGCTGCGTGAGATCGCCCGGTCCGGCCACAGCCACGGCCTGATCGGCGATGACGACCACAAGGATATGGAAAGCTCGACCGAGGAGCTGGAAAAGCTGCTCGACCGGGTGATCCCCGGCAAGCTGCACGACAAGTTCAAGCCGTTGATCGGGCGATAGGGCATTTACTTCGCGGGCATTTGGCTGCTCTTTTGCGGCGCGGCGATGGGCCGTTTGACTCGCAACGAGGGCGCAAATGACGATCAAGGCTGTGGTTTGGGGCGAGAACGTCCATGAGCAGACCAACGAGACGGTTCGAGGCATCTATCCCGATGGCATCCATGGCTGCATCGCGGCGGCGTTGAACGCGGCGGACGGGATTTCCGCGACGACCGCCACGCTGCAAGAAGAAGAGCATGGTCTGCCCGCGAGCCGGTTGGCCGAAACCGATGTCCTGCTGTGGTGGGGTCACGCCGCCCATGGGAAGGTTCAGGACGAGATCGTCGAGCGGGTGGCCGAGCAGATCTGGGCCGGCATGGGCCTGATCGTCCTGCATTCGGGCCATTTTTCGAAAATCTTCAAGCGCGTCATGGGCACGCCCTGCAATCTGAAATGGCGCGAGGCGGGCGAGCGCGAGCGGCTGTGGGTCATCAACCCAAGGCACCCCATCGCCCAGGGGTTGCCGCCGAGTTTCGAGCTGGAAAACGAGGAAATGTACGGCGAGCCGTTCGGCGTGCCGGAACCGATGGAGACGGTGTTCGTTTCCTGGTTCCAGGGCGGAGAGGTCTTTCGGTCCGGCCTGACCTACCGCCGGGGGGCGGGCAAGGTTTTCTATTTCCAGCCGGGGCACGAGACCTATCCGACCTATCACGATGCGACCATTCAGCAGGTGCTGGTCAACGCCGTGCGCTGGGCCCACAACCCGCAGGAACGGCTGCAGGGTGTGACGGACGCGCCAAACGTGCCGGTGGACAAGGCGCCGGAGACGCTGGAAGCGCGCGGGCCGAGCCTGCACAAGGACGGCGAGGCAGGGTTCCGCTGAGGAAGCCCCTACGCGCTGCGGTGGTACCATAGGGCATCGCTGAACGGATTCGCCCCGAAGGAATGGCCAAGCACAGCACAATACGCGATGTCGCCCGGCTCGCCGGGGTTTCGATTGCCACGGTCTCGCGCACCCTGTCGCAGCCCCATGTGGTGGCCGAGGAAACCCGAGAGGCCGTCTTGCGCGCCGTCGGGGAAACGGGGTATCGGCCGAACTCGCTTGCCATTGGCCTGCGGCGGTTGGAATCGCGGTCCATCGTCGTGCTGGTGTCCGACATTTCCAACCCCTTCTACTCAGACGTCTTCAAGGGGGCAGAAGAAGCGGCCCGGTCGCGCGGCTACAGTGTCTTGATGGGGGATCTGTCGAACGATCCCGACAACGGAGCATCCTATGTCGACATGGTGCGCGGGTTACGGGCAGACGGCATCGTGATGATGAGCGCCGATCTGCCGACCAATATCGATGACGGCTTCGATTTTCCGATGATCTTTGCCAGCTCTTACGATCCGAGCCGGCGGGTCCCCTCCGTCAGCATCGATTATGTGGCGGGCTCGAGAAACGCCACCGATCATCTGGTCTCGCTGGGCCATCGGCGCATCGCCCATATCTCAGGCGATCTGGCCTCGCCCAGTTGCCAGGATAAACAGGAAGGCTATCGATCCGCCCTGAGAGCCGCCGGGCTGGCCACGGATCCGGCGTTGGAGTTCGAGGGCGATGACACGATCGAAAGCGGTGCCGCCGGTCTGGCCGCCTTGATGGAGCGCGACAACGCGCCGACGGCCCTATTCACCGCCAATGATGAAATGGCCATCGGCGCCATTGGTGCGCTCGCCCGGCGCGGCCTGTCCGTGCCGTCTGATTTTTCCGTCGTCGGGTTCGATGACATCAAATTTGCCGGCGCCTATGCCCCGGCCATCACGACGGTACGCGTTCCCCGCTTCGATATCGGCTGGCAGGCCATGGAGATGATCATCGCCGTGCTGGCCCAGCAGAAAATCGAGCAAACCTTCGTGCAGCTGCCGACCGAACTGATCATCCGCGACAGCGCCGGCCCGCCCCCTCGCTAGATCGGCGAAAGTTATCCACACCATGCAAAAAGCGCCAATGTAACGGTTTACATTTCTCTGAAAACCGTTACATTGGCGTAAATCGAATAAATGAAGCCACTCTGGGAGGAGACTATGAGCGTAAAGGTCACCGGTTCAGCGTTCACCAACCCAAAGTTCACGGGCCCATTAAAGATGGCAGCCGCCGCAATCGCCCTGTCGGTTGCGAGCTTGCCGGCCGCGGCCCAGACCGAAATCGAGCTTTGGTTGGGCGGAGAACCCGGTACGGTCAACGTCTTCACCGAGCTGGCCGACGCCTATATGGCCGAAAATCCCGATGTGACGATCACCTCGACCTTCATCGGCAGCGATCTGTTCAACCCCTCGCTGGTGCCCGCCCTGTCATCGGGTGAAGGTCCGGACATTTTCCAATTCGGCACCGGGCCTGGGCAGCCGGCCGCGATCATCGGCAGCGGGCTGGTTCTGGATCTGACGCCCTATTATTTCGATCTGGGCTGGGATCAGATCATTCCCGAAACCGTCGTCAACACGACCTCAACGAACGGCAAATTGTGGGCCGTTGGCGATGCGGTCGAAACGACGGCGATGCTCTACAATAAGGATATCTTCGCCGAGCAGGGGCTGGAGGTGCCGACCGACTGGGCCTCGATGGTCGCAGCGGTCGAGGCGCTGAAGGAAGCCGGATTCGATACCCCGATCGGGCTGGGCGGCGCAGACAAATGGCCGATCTCGCACTGGCAGTCGATGCTGTTCGGCCGGTTTGCCGGCCCTGAAGGGGTCGAGGCGGTAATGTTCGGCGATGGCGCCTGGACGGACGAGCCTTTCGTTGCGTCGATGCAGGCCCTGCAAGACATGGCCAAGGCAGGCTATTTCGGCCCCAATCCCATCGCCACCGGGTATCCGGAAGTGATGGATGCCTTCTGGCGGGGCGAAATCCCCATGACCTTTACAGGTCCTTGGGTGATCGACGGCGCGATCGAAAATCTTGGCGATGAGATTTCGAAGTTCAGTGTTTTCCAGGTTCCGCCCCTGGCCGACGGGCAATCGATCTATCCGACCGAGGATATCGGCAGCGGCTGGTACGTCAGCGCCTCGACAGAAAACGCCGACGTGGCGGCCGATGTGCTGAACTTCTACTTCTTCCGGCCGGAATCGCGGATCATGCTGCTGGAAAGCGCCGGTAACGTGCCGGTCGGACCGGTCGATGATTTGCTCGACCAGGCTGATATTCCGCCGCTGGCCGCCGAGATGCGGGCGCTGGCCGACCGGGACCGCGCCAACGGCACGATCCACGCCTTTCTGGACACCGTCACCCCAGGCAACCTGACCAACGTCGCCTATGACGGGTTGCAGGCTATCCTGGTGGACCGGATGTCGCCGGAGGAGTTCACGGCCGCGTTGCAGGATGCCTGGGAACAGGCCAAGGCCGAGGATGCGATCCTGAAGCCCGGCGGCGTGGCAAAGCCGTAAAGCCCCTCCCGGGACGGCAGGCGGGCCATGGCCTGGTATTCCACCCCCCAGAAACGCAAGCGCGCCTTTGCCCTGTGCGGTAATGCGCTGCTGTTTCTGGGGCCTGCCTTGCTGCTGTATGGCGTGTTTGTCGTGCGGCCAACGTTGGATGTGTTCCGCTATTCGCTGTTCAAATGGGACGGCATATCGCCCGATATGGAATGGGTCGGGCTGGGCAACTATGCCCGCCTGCTGGGCGATTCGGTCTTCTGGACGGCCTTTACGAACAACATCTGGTGGACGGTCATCATCGTCCTGATCAATGTCGTCGGCGGGCTGATCCTGGCGGCCTTGATGGCCCAGAAGATCAAGGGCCGAACCTTCTTTCAGGTCGCGTTCTTCCTGCCGGTCATCCAGGCACCGATCACGACGGCGGTCATCTGGCGCTGGATGTACCAGCCCGATGGTGCGGTCAATGCCGCCCTGGCGGCGACGGGCCTGGAGGCGCTGGCCCGGCCGTGGCTGGGGGATTTCACCTGGGCCCTGCCCGCCCTGGCTATCGCCCATGCCTGGTCGACCGTCGGTCTGAGCGTGGTGATCTTCCTGGCCGGTCTGCAATCGGTGAACCCTGAGCTGTATGACGCGGCCAAGATCGACGGTGCGACCGGCGTACAGTCCTTTCGACATGTCACCTTGCCGGCCCTGCGCCCGGTGACGGCCGTGGTGTTCATCCTGGTGGTGACGACGGCCTTCAAAGCCTTCGACCTGATCTGGGGAACCACCCAAGGCGGCCCCATTCGCGCCAGCGAGCTGTTGGCCACCTACATGTACAAACGCGGTGTTTTGGAAAGCGCCTATGGCTTCGGGTCGGCCGTGGCCGTCAGCCTGTTGCTGGTCGTCACCGTGGTGATGTCCGCCTTTCTGATCTGGCAACAGCGGGAGGATGGCTAATCATGGGCGCCTATCGCTTGCTGCCGGTCTATCTCGTCCTCGGCGTGACGTCGGTTTTGATCCTGGCGCCCCTTATCCTGACCCTGTTCACCGCCTTCAAACCGGCGTTGCAGATCGCCGAGGCACCCTGGCTGCCGCCCAACCCGCCGGTCCTGGATAACTTCCAAACGGCCTGGGTCGAGGGGCGGTTCAACATCTACTTCCTAAACAGCGTCTTCATCTCGCTGGTCGATGTGATCATCATGGTGCCCGTCGCCTCCATGGCGGCCTATGCGCTTGTCTTCATTCGCATTTCCGGGCGTAAGCTGCTTCTATTGTTGTTCATGGCAGGACTGATGGTCCCGCCGGCCGGGATCATCCTGCCGCTGTATGCCACGGTGCGCGATCTTGGCTTGGTCAACTCTCACCTGGGCGTCATCCTTGCCGATGTCGCGCTTGCCCTGCCCATCTTCGTGTTCATCATGTACGCCTTCTTTTCCAAGCTGCCCCCAGAATTGCATGACGCGGCCAAGGTCGATGGCGCCAGCGAGCTGCGGACCTTCTGGTCGGTGATGCTGCCCATGGCCAAGCCCGCCGTCGTCACGGTCGCCTTGCTCGAGTTCCTGTTCAGCTGGAACGATCTGCTGCTGCGCCTGGTCTTCCTGACAACGGACAGCCTGCGGACCCTGACCGTCGGGCTGTTGTTCTTCCAGGGGACCATGACCCGCAATGTGGCCGGGATTACGGCCGCCGCGGTCATCATGGCCATTCCGATCATCATCCTGTTCCTGACCTTCCAGCGGCAATTCGTGCGCGGCATGACCGAAGGGGCCGTTAAATGAGCCGGCCCAAGGTGCTACTGGCCCCGCATATGCGGACGATGGTGGAGATTTTTTCGGACGAGGACATCGAGCGCCTGCAGTCTTTCGCCGAGGTTCTTTGGGCCAAGGACGACCCGCTGCCGGCCGAGGAGCTGAACCGGTTGATCGGCGATGCCTGGGCCTATGTGGCAGGCCACCCGGCGGCCAGTGCCGACCTGCTTGCCAACGCTCCGAAGCTGAAGGCGGTCATTGAGGTCGCTGGCGCCTTCCCCTCGACCATCGATTATGGCACCTGTTTCGAGCGTGACGTCCGAGTGCTGTGCTGCGCGCCGGCTTTTGGCGAACAGGTCGCCGAGATGGCGCTGGCCATGATGTTGGCTGGCGGGCGCGGCCTGGTCGCCGAACATGAAGCCTTTCGCAGCGCGACCGAGGAATGGCAGCACGACCGGCCCGATTTCGATTTCAGCCTGTACGATCAGGAGATTGGGTTCATCGGCGCCGGCTCGATCGCCCGCGCTTTGCTGCCCCTGCTGCGGCCCTTTCGCTGCCGCGTTCGGGCCTACGACCCGTGGCTGCCGGAAAGCGCCTTGCGTCAGATGGGCTGCGAGCCGGCGAGCCTGGACGAGGTCTTGCGGCTTAGCCGGGCGGTCGTCGTTCTGGCCGTTCCCAGCCGGGAGAATGAAGGGCTGTTGGGGGCTCAGCAGTTTGCCGCCATGCCGAAGGGCAGCCTGCTGGTGCTGATCAGCCGGTCGCACCTGGTCGATTTCGAGGCGATGACCGAGGCGGTGAAATCGGGACATATCCAGGCGGCCATCGATGTCTTTCCCGAAGAACCCTATGACCCGGCCGGTGCCATCCGGAAGGTGCCGAACACCATCCTGTCAGCCCACCGGGCCGCGTCGATCCGCAAGAACCGCCGAGCCATCGGTAAGATGGTCGTCGATGATCTGGAAATGATGGCCCGGGGCATTCCGCCCAGCCGATTGCTGTCCGCCCAGCCGGAATTGATCCCGCTGTATGCGAGTACCGAGGGTTAAACGACCCCCTCGCCTTCCGCCTCCGGGAAGTCGACATGGATGTGGTTGCCGTCGGGGTCCCAGATGTTGACCTGGATGATGCCGACGTCGCGGACGCGGCCGATCTTATAGTCCACGCCTTTTTCCTTTAGCCGGTCGATGAAGGATGGCAGGCCGTTGGCGCTGATGGCGAAATGTTCGACCTGCAGATCGTCGTTGGCCTTGGGCTGTTCGTCGGCGATGACCAGGTGCACGATGGGGTTGCCCGAGCAATAGAGCCAGGCGCCGGGAAAGCCGAAATCAGGCCGGTCGCCGGCGGGCATGTCGAGCACGTCGCGGTACCAGTCGATCATCGCCTCGAGATTGGCGGTGCGGATGTTGACGTGGTCCAAGCGGTTCAGCTGCATGGCAGCAAAGTCTCCCTGGGGTCTGTTTGTTGAAGGGCGTTCATACGCCTTCACTTGGACCTTAGGAAGATCTCCAGGCCGACCAGGCGGTCCAACAGCCAAACCGTGATAACCGCGATGGCGATGTAGAGCACCGAAACGGCGGCCAGGTCGGGCGTGATGATGGCGCGGATGGAATTGTAGATCTGCACCGGCAGGGTGACGGTGCGCGAGTCCGTCAGGAACAGGCTGACCAGGAATTCGTTGAAGGCCAGGATGAACATCAGCAGGGCGCCGGTGATGATGCCCGGCGTCACCGCCGGCAAGGTGACCGTGAGAAAGACCTGTAGGGGCGGCGCGCCGCAATTGGCGGCGGCGTTTTCCAGCTCCGGATCCAGGGCGTTCACCGAGGCGCTGACTGCCCAGATCATGAAGGGCAGGTTGATGACGCACAGGGCCAGGCCGACCGGCCACAGGTTGCCCAAGATACGGATCTCGCCGAACCAGAGCATCATGGAGATGCCGGAGACGACCAGCGGGATGGTGAAGGGCAGCAGCAGGTAGACCTGCAAGGTGCCGATGAACCGCAGCCGGTATCGCACCGTTGCAATGGCGGCCAGCGTGCCGACGGGGATGCTGATCAGGGTGCAGACAACCGAGACGTAAAGCGTCCGCCACAATGCCTGCTTGAAATCGTTGAGCTGCCAGAGCCGTTCGTACCAGCGGAATGAAAATCCTTCCGGCGGGAATTGGATGATCTCGCCGGCGGTGAAGGAGGCCCCGATGATGATGATGGTCGGCAGGCTGAGCGTCACCAGGCTGAAGATGACCAGCGACCAGAGGACGATGGCCTTGCCGCGCGCGCCGGTCATTTCGCCGCCGCCCCGCGCACGGCCAGCGTGCCCGTGCCCGCCAGCCAGAAGATCAGGGCAACCAGGACGCTGCCGACGGTGACCAGCACCATGGACAGGGCGGCCCCCAAGCCGGGGTTCGAGATCTGGAAGAAGATGTCGTAGATCGAACTGGCGATGAAATCGGTGGTGCCGCCGCCCATGATCTCCGGCATCGCGAAGTCGGTCAGCGTCAGGGTGAAGACGACAACGGAGGCCCCGATCAGACCGGGCCGGGCCATCGGCAGCACGACATGGCGGAAGGTCTGCAACCAGTTGGCGCCCAGGCTCTCGGAAGCACGCTCGACATCCTCCGGCACCGCCGTCACGGCCGGCACGATCAACAGAACGGCGAAGGGCAACATGTATTGCACCAGGCCGAAAATCACGGCCGGAAAGTTGTAGATCAGATCGAGCGCTGGCAGGCCGAGCGCCGTCAGGAAACTGTTGATCAAACCCTGCTTGCCCAGGATGATCAGCCAGCCATAGGCGCGAACAACCTGGCCGATGAAGAAGGGCAGGAAGAGCGCGATCAGCAGGAATTTTCGGATCCAGGCCGACCCGGTTCGCACCATCAGATAGGCGTAAGGAAAGGCCAGGAAGATCGTTAGGGCGGTGACGATGAACGCCGCCAGCAAACTGCGGCCGAGGACCCGCATGTAGACCGGCCGTTCGATGAAGGCCGCGTAGTTGGCGAGGCTGTATTCCCCGCGCAGGCGATAGGTCGAGATGTCCAGCTCGTGCAGGCTGTAGCTGAGCATGTAGCCCAGGCCGATCAGCAAGATGCCGACCAACAGCAGGGCGGGCATTAGCATCAGCCAGGGCGTGAACCGCCGAAACCGGGCAGGCCAGAGAATGGCCGCCGCGCCTTCGGCCCCGTCCAGGGTCCGCCAGGTGAGCGGGTATGTGGTCTTGGTCGTCATGGCGTGAAAAGCCCCGGACCGAAATCCGGGGCTTTGCCCTGAACCGTGATGATCAGGCCTGGAAGATCTCGGAGAACTTCTCGAACCAGATCGGCTGATTTTCGACCAAGATCGGCGAGGGCACGCTGACCAAGGCCGCAAAGTCCTCTGGTGTGGTCGGGTAGGACGGGTCGCCCACCAGGTCTTCCGGCGGATCGATGCCCGGGAAGACCGGCGGCAGGCCAAGCAGCGAGCACCATTTTTCCTGAGCTTCGCGGGTCAGAGCGTAGTTGACGAATTCCTTGGCCCAATGTTCCTCATTGGCCGGCAGGCCCTTGGGAATCCACAACCCGTCGGTGTCGACCTTGCAGCCTTCCTCCGGCACAGTCCATTCGACATTGATACCGGTCTGTTTGGCCGCGCGGGCGTTGACCGAGATCGTGCAAGCAACATCGATTTCGCCGTTCTGGAACCAGTTGGTGAAATCGGCGTCCTCGCCCAGCAGGGGTTCGTTTTCCTTGAGCTGGCGATAAAACTCGTAGCCCGGCTCCATATTGTCCGGGATATCGTCGAAGGTGCCGCCGCCGGCGATGACCGCGATCGGGTTGAAGCCGATACCGTCGTCATACAGGGCCGTGCGTCCCTTGAATTTCGGGTCGAGCAGCACTTTCCAGGATGTCGGCGGCCCGTCCGGGAAGGCTTCCGGGCGGTAGGCGCAGACATAGACATAGGCGTAGGTGTTGACCAGCGGATAGCCGTCCAAGCCCACGGGTTGCGACAATGGCAGCAGGCCTTCGAGGTTCGACAGATCGCTCAGATCCACCGTCGCACCGCGCAGCGCGGAGATGGTCGCGTTGGTCGAGGTGTCCCAGTTGACATGGATCGGCGGAACCCGGCCCTGATCGACCGCCGCCCAGATCTTGGGCTTGATCTCGTTATCCTCGGTGAAGTCCAAGCGCACCGGAATGCCCGTCGCCGCCGTGAACGGATCCGCCACGCCAGCTTTCAGCGAGTCGCCCCAGGCACCGCCCCAAGCTCGGACAATGATCTCGCTTGGTTTGTCCTGAGCGCGCAGGATCGATGGCATGGCCAGCGTGCCGGTGGCAGCCGCCGTGCCCGCCAGGAACCGCCGCCGGTTGGCTTTGGGAAGTAGTGTCTTTCTCATGATGTGAACATCCCCGTCTGGTTAAAGTTGTTACCCGCCGGATGGGGGAAACACGAACAGATCGCGCGCGTCCCATCCTAGATTGACCCGGCCGTTAACCGGGTATTCGGTGTGCGCCGCCGGATCGTGGTCGAACACGAACAACAGCGCGTTGTCCAAGTCTGGCACCCGCATTTCGTAGACCATGCGGTCCCCTTCGAAGATGCGCTGTTCGACCACGCCGGAAACGATGTTTTCAAAGCCGGTTTGCCCCTCGGGCACGATCCGCACCTGTTCGGCCCGCACCGCGCAATCCACGACACTGCCCGTTGCAATTGGTGCGCCATCGCCACGGCCCTTAAGCGAAGAACCCCCGGCCTCGACCTCGATCATCCCATTACCCGTTGCGCTGACCTTGGCCGGGAACAGGGCCGTCACGCCGATGAAGTTGGCGACGAACCGGTTGGCCGGCGCACGGTAGACCTGCTCGGGCGTATCGGCCTGCTGGATGACCCCGTCATTCATCACCACGATGTTGTCGGACATGACCAACGCCTCGCGCTGATCGTGGGTGACGTTGATGGTGGTGACGCCCAGCTCTTGCTGGATGCGCCGGAATTCCAGCTGCATTTCCTCACGCAGCTTTTTGTCCAGGGCCGAAAGCGGCTCGTCCAGCAACAGCAGATCGGGGCTGAAGGACAAGGCTCGGGCGATGGCCACGCGTTGCTGCTGACCGCCGGATAGCTCGTTCGGCCGCCGGTCGCCCATGCCGTCCAAGCGGACGAGTTTGAGGTAGCGCTCCACCCGCTCGGGGATTTCGGCTGGATCGAAGCGCCGCATCTTGAGCGGATAGGCGACATTCTGGGCCGCCGTCATGTGCGGGAACAGGGCCAGGCGCTGGAAGACCATGCCGATGGATCGGCGGTGGGGCGGGACATGGGCCATAGGCTGGCCGCCGATCAGGATCTCTCCGCTGTCGGCCGCTTCGAACCCGGCGATCATACGCAACAGGGTCGTCTTGCCGCAGCCGCTGGGCCCGACAATAGTCAGGAAATCGCCGCGATCCAGGGTGAGCGAGGCTTCGTTGACGGCGAGAACCGCGTCAAACGCTTTCGAGACCGATCGAATTTCAACCATCCGGTCAGAACCGGACATGGCTGGTGCGCCCCCTGTTTGATTGAACCTTCAGGTTTGCTGTCCTAGAGGCGCTTGTCAACGTTTGTATATACAAGTGCGTCATGGCAGCGACGGATCGATAGTGGCTTTCAGCAGATCGCCCTCGCCCTTGGACAATCGCTCGTACAGGCTGGGGACGTTGTCCAGGCCTGATGGCGCTGAGGCGATCTTGGCGAGTTTCGGTGCCAGCTGGGACAGAAGGGTCACGGCCTCTTCCAGCTCGTGGTCGAAGGCCGCGCAACCGGCGATGTCCAACCCACCCTCGACGATGTAGTTGGCATCGAGCGACAGGGGCCGGCCGTAAAGCCCGACGACGGCGATGCGCCCGCCCCGCCGCAGGCGCTGAACAAGCTCCGGCAAGACGGCGGCCGAGCCGGTGGTGTCGATCGCCCGGTCGACTATGCCCTGATCGTCAAGGTCCGCCTCGGCAAGGCTGGCGACGAGGTCTCGCCGGTGTTCGTTCCGATCCGCGATGGCGATGCGGTCGACGCCGCGATGGTGCAACACCAGGGCACACAAGGCCCCAATGGGGCCGGCACCGACGATTAGGACGGAACCCGAGTTCTCGACATTGGCTCGGTTGACGGCGTGCAGGGCGACGGCCAAGGGTTCCGCCAAGGCAGCGACCGCCGGCATTACGGATTGGTCCGGCAAGCGCAAAACCTGGCCGGCTTTCTGGATCGTCACCGGCGCGAAGCCGCCATCGTTTGCCTCGCCCACGAAAGCCATATTGGGGCAGAGGTAGGCGCGGCCGGCTAAGCAGGCATCGCATCGGCCGCACGGAACCCGGCTATCCGCGACGACCCGGTCGCCGACTGCCAGCCTGTCGACGTTCGCCCCGACCTGTTCCACCCGAGCGACGAACTCGTGGCCCGGTGTCGACGGCGCGCGTGAGATCCACTGGCCAGTATGAAAATTGTGCAGGTCCGACCCGCAGATGCCCGCCCGTTCGACCGCCAGGCGCACCTCGCCAGGGCCGGCATCGCCGGGGTCGGGAACCTGCTCGATGCGCAGATCCCCGGCCGCGTAAAGGCGGGCTGCCTTCATTGGGGCTTACTCTCGTTCGAAGGCATCGGCGCGCAGGGAGGAGACCGCGTTGGCGTGGGCGTCGAACCCTTCATAACGGGCGAATTTTTCGGCAACCGGCGCCAGCTTGGCGTAGCCCTTGGCCGTCAGGTGGCCGATGCCCATGGACTTCATGTAGTCGTGCACGCCGAGCGGCGAGCGGGTGTTCGCGGCCGCCCCTGTCGGCAGGACGGCGTTCGGCCCCAGCGTGTAGTTGCCGACCGACAGCGGGGTGTGCTCGCCCAGCAGGATCTCGCCCGCGTTGCGGATGCCGCCGAGGTAATCGAAGGCGTTTTTGCCGTGGATCAGCAGATGTTCGGGGGCGTAGTCGTTGGTGAAGTCGATGGCAGCTTGCATGTCGGGGGCAAGGACAACGCCGCCGGACTCGCCGCAAAGCACATCGGAGGAGAACTCGACGCGCTGGGCACCCATCTCGTTCCAGAAATCGGGGATGGCGGCCATGGCTTCCTCGGCCACGCGGCGGGAGTCAGTGACCAGGAAGACCGAGCTGTCGGAGCCGTGTTCGGCCTCGTTCAGCACATCCAGCGCGACGACGCGGCCGTTGCAGCTGTCGTCGGCCAGCACGATGGCCTCGCTGGGACCGGCCGGTGGGCCGGGGTCGATCAAGTCGGCCAGCAGGCGCTTGGCGGCGACGACCCAGGGGCTGCCCGGTCCGACGATTTTCTGGCAGCGGGGAACCGTTTGGGTGCCATAGGCCACCGCCGCAACGGCCTGGGCCCCGCCGCATTTATAGACCCGCTCGATGCCGGCCAGGCGGGCGGCGACCAGGGTGGCGGCGTCTATGTTTCCATCGGGGCCCGGCGGGGTGACGATGCAGGCCTCCTTGACCCCGGCGACGACGGCAGGCACGGCGGTCATCAGCACGACGGAGGGGAAGGAGCCCTTGCCGCGCGGCACGTAGCAGGCCACCGATTCAATCGGTACCGTCTTTTCGCCGGCAAAGACGCCGGGGTGCATTTCCTTCATCCACATTTCCTCAGGCATCTGGGCCTCGTGGAAACGGCGGACATTGTCGCAGGAGAAGCGGAGGACTTCCGTCATCTCCTCATCGACAGCCTTGAAGGCATCCTCGAAATCCTGCGGGCTGGCGGCGATGGCATCGGCCTGGACGGGCGAGCCGTCGAAATCGCGGGCAAAGCGGGCCAGGGCCTCGTCACCCTCAACCCGCACCGCCTCGACGATTGGGCCGACCTTGTCCAGGAAGGGCTGAAGGTCGCTTTCGGTCCGGCGAAGCAGCGCCGCGCGCTGGTCGGGCGTCAGCTCGGACAGGACGTGGAAACTGATCGGCTTGCTCAAGAAGATGCTCCGTTGTTGGATTTTTCGCCGGTTTGAGGGCGTTGGTCGACCAGATCGGACGGGCGCACGCGGACCGTTACCCGGTGCCGGTCGCCTGGATAGCTGAAATAGCCCAAGGTGACGACATGCTGGCCCACCCAGGTGCGGCGACGGATGCGCAAGACCGGGTGGGTCGGGCCGACCTTCAGCAGCGCCTGCTCCTGTTCGTCCGGCAGGGTGGCCTCGGCCAGATGTTCCAGTTCCGACACAGGCGAGATGGATTGCAGATAGTCAAAGACGGACTGGCTGGCGAAATCCAGATCAAGCAAACCGGGGGCGAAATCGTGCCGGACGTAGCGGCGCTCGACCTGCAGCGGAGCGTCGTTTTCGCTGTGGACGATCAGGACGTGCTGCACCATTTCGCCATCGGGCAGCTGCAGGAGCTCCGCCACAGATCCAGTCGCCTTGATCGCCTCAGCTTGAACCTGCCGGGCCGAGTGTACCCCGCCGCGCTCGGCGATGGTCTCGCGGATGTCGTGGACTTCGATCAGGGAGGTGCTGGCGCTCGGTTCGCTGACAAAGGAGCCCAAGCCTTGCACGCGGGTGATGACGCCATCGCGGGACAGCTCGCGCAGCGCCCGGTTAACGGTCATGCGGGAGACGGACAAAGCGGCGACCAGATCGTTTTCCGATGGCAGGCGCGCGCCCGGGGCGAAGGCACCCGACAGGATGCCTTCGGTGATGTGCCGTTTGACGCGTTCGTACAGGGGCGCGGTGTCGGTCATCTCAGCCCGGTCAGATCGAGGCCAGATAGCCGCCATCGACATAGATCACCTGCCCGGTGACGTAAGCCGAGGCGTTGGAGGCGAGAAAGACGCTGGCACCGACGAGATCTTTCAGATGGCCAAACCGGCCCATGGGGATCTTGCCCAGCATGGCCTGCTGCCAGACTTCGTCCTGATAAAAGGCCTCGGTCAGCTCGGTGCGGAAATAGCCGGGGCCGATGGCGTTGACGCGGATTCCTTGGGGCGACCATTCGGTGCTGAGCGCCCGCGTCATGCCGACAAGCCCGCTTTTCGAGGCGGTGTAGGGCGTTGCGGTCGGCACACCGACTTCGGAGGTAAGGGAGGCCGTGTTGATGATGCTGCCGGTCTTACCGGCCGCCAACAGCGGGCGGGCGAACCCTTGGGCGACGAAGAAGGCGCCCTTGAGGTTGGTGTCGACGATCTTGTCCCACAGCGCCTCATCGACATCGGTAGAAGCGCGGACGTCCTCGATACCGGCATTGTTGAGCAGGATGTCGAGGGACAGGCCGGCTTGCTCGATTTGGCCAAACAGCGATTCGACTGCGGATTTGTCGGAGACGTCAGCCGCCATCGCGTGGCAGGACCGACCCGCTTTCTCAATTTCCGCAACGGTTTCATCCAAAGACCGAACGTTGCGCGAGACGACAATCACATCCGCCCCGGCCCACGCCATACCCACGGCGATGGCCTGACCGATCCCGCGGCTGGCGCCCGTGACCAGAGCCGTGCGATCGGCCAAGCTGAACAGATCCATTTCTCAGCCGCTCCCCAAAATGCTGGGCAGGTTCAGCCCGTGTTCTTGCGCGCAATCCAGAGCGATGTCGTAGCCCGCATCCGCATGGCGCATGACGCCGCTAGCCGGGTCGTTCCACAGCACCCGCTCCAACCGCCGGGCCGCCTCCTCCGTCCCGTCGGCACAGATCACCATGCCGGCATGCTGGCTGAAGCCCATGCCGACCCCGCCGCCATGGTGCAGGCTGACCCAGGTCGCGCCCGAGGCGCAGTTAAGTAGTGCGTTCAGCAACGGCCAGTCGGACACGGCGTCCGAGCCATCCTTCATGGCCTCGGTCTCGCGGTTGGGGCTGGCGACCGAGCCGGAATCGAGATGATCGCGGCCGATGACCACCGGCGCACTCAACTCACCCTTGGCGACCATCTCGTTGAAGGCCAGGCCCAGCCGGTGCCGGTCGCCCAGCCCGACCCAGCAGATGCGCGCCGGCAGGCCCTGAAAGGCGATCCGCTCGCGCGCCATATCCAGCCAGTTGTGCAAATGGGCGTTGTCGGGCAGTAGCTCCTTCACGCGCTGGTCGGTCTTGTAGATGTCCTCCGGATCGCCGGACAGCGCCGCCCAGCGGAAGGGGCCGACGCCCCGGCAGAAGAGCGGGCGGATATAGGCCGGCACGAAACCGGGGAAGGCGAAGGCGTTCTCCAACCCCTCCTCCAGCGCGACCTGGCGGATGTTGTTGCCGTAATCCAGGGTCGGTATGTCCCGGTTCCAGAACTCGACCATGGCGGCAACGTGGTCCTTCATCGACGCCCGCGCGGCTTTTTGCACGGAGGCCGGGTCGTCTTCCTGCGCCGCGCGCCATTGCGCCAGACTCCAACCCTTAGGTAGGTAACCATGTAGCGGGTCATGGGCGGAGGTCTGGTCGGTCACGATATCTGGCCTTACGCCCCGCGCGACCAGTTCGGGAAAGATGTCGGCGGCGTTGCCGAGCAAGCCGACGGATTTTGCCTCGCCCGCCGCCGTCCAGCGCTCGATCATCGACAGGGCTTCGTCGAGGCTGTCGGTCTTCTCATCGAGATAGCGGGTGCGCAGGCGAAAATCGATGCGGTCGGGATCGCATTCGACGGCCAGGCAGCAGGCGCCGGCCATCACGGCGGCCAAGGGCTGCGCGCCGCCCATACCGCCGAGGCCGGCGGTTAGAAGCCAGCGTCCCGAAAGGCTGCCATCATAGTGTTGGCGGCCCGCCTCGACGAAGGTCTCGTAGGTGCCCTGAACGATGCCTTGGGTGCCGATATAGATCCAGGAACCGGCGGTCATCTGGCCGTACATCATCAGGCCCTTGCGGTCGAGCTCGCCGAAATGATCCCAGTTGGCCCAGTGTGGCACAATGTTGGAATTGGCGATCAGCACGCGCGGCGCATCGGCATGGGTGCGGAACACGCCGACCGGTTTGCCGGACTGGACCAGCAAGGTCTCGTCCTCGCCCAAACTGCGCAGCGCCGCGACGATGCGGTCGAAATCCTGCCAGGTGCGCGCCGCCCGGCCGATGCCGCCATAGACCACCAACTCGTTGGGGTTCTCCGCCACCTCGGCATCGAGATTGTTCATCAGCATGCGCATGGGCGCTTCGGTCAGCCAGCTCTTGGCTGTCAGCTCGGTCCCGCGGGGAGCGCGCACATCGCGAACGTTCTTCAATTTCTCGCTCATGATGCCCCCCTCAATTGCGGCACGGATTCAACTAGGCGCCCTAGGACCGTGGCCAAGATTTTCTGTAAACGGTCAGCCTTGCCCTGATCATAATCAAAGGGCGGTTCCTCAGTGGCCAGATAGGATGACTGGGTCAGTTCCATCTGAATGGCGTGGACGTTCCGATCGGGCCGGCCGTAATGCCGCGTGGTCCAGCCGCCCTTGAACCGGCCATTGACCACCGTGGAAAACCCGGCGGCCGCCTGGCAGACATCGCGGACCGAGTTCTCGACCAGTGGATCGCAACTGGCCCCGTCGGCCGTGCCGATACTGAAGTCGGGCAAGACGCCCTCGAACAAAAACGGCGCACGGGAACGTATGGAATGGCAGTCATACAGCAGGGCGACGCCATGTAGGTCTCGCACCCGCTCAATCTGATCCGCTAGTGCCCGGTGGTAGGGCTGGTGATAGGCCTCGCGCCGACGGTCGACCTCCGTGTCACCAGGTTCGGCTCCGCCGCGCCAGATCGTCTGTCCGTCGAAATCGGTCAGCGGACAAAGAGTCGTCGTGTTTTGCCCGGGATAGAGGCTGGCGCCGCCGGGATCGCGGTTGACGTCGATGACATAGCGATGGATCGGGGTGCGCACCGTCGTCGCCTCGGCCAGCAGACCATCATAGAGACGGTCGACATGCCAATCGGTGTCGGCCAACAGAGCGCCATTGTCGTTCAGACCGACGGCAATATCGGCGGGAACCTCGGTGCCCGTGTGCGGCAGGCCCAGGATGATGGGCGAGAGGCCTTCGCGTACCTCAATCATGGGCCCAGGTAAAGCTAAGGTGCGGGGGCAAATCGTCGGAGAAGGTGCCGTCGCGCAGGAGGGCCGCGACCGTTTCGATGTCGCCCGAGAGATCGCGGTCGTCGGTTAGCGACGCCACATGGTCGCGTAGCCGCCCGACCGCCTGTTGCAGCAACGGGCTAGTCTGCAATGGCGCGCGGAACTCAACGCCTTGCGCCGCCGCCATCAGTTCGACCGCCAAGATCCGGGCCAGATTGCCAACCATGGGCATCAACCGGCGCGCGCCGTGGCAGGCCATGGACACATGGTCTTCCTGGTTGGCCGAGGTTGGGGTCGAATCCACCGAACAGGGCGCCGCGCGTTGTTTGTTTTCGGACATCAGCGCAGCCGTGGTGATCTCCGCCACCATGAAGCCGGAGTTCAGCCCCGGTTCCGGCGTCAGGAAGGCAGGCAAGCCATAGCTGAGGGCGGGATCGACCATCAAGGCAACGCGGCGCTGGGCAATCGCGCCGATCTCGCAGATCGCCAGCGCCATGATGTCGGCGGCGAAGGCCACCGGTTCAGCATGGAAGTTGCCGCCAGAGGCGATGGTCAGATCCTCGCCAACCACCAGCGGGTTGTCGGTCGCCGCGTTGGCCTCGATGCGCAAGGTTCGCGCCGTTTGCCGCAGCAGATCGATGGCCGCGCCAACCACTTGGGGCTGGCAGCGGATGCAGTACGGGTCCTGAACCCGTTCGTCGCCGTCGATATGCGAATCGCGGATTTCCGAGCCATTCAGCAGGCCATCGATCACCTTGGCTGCGTCGATCTGGCCAGGGTGGCCGCGCAATTCGTGCAGTTCCGGTAGCAGGGGTGCCGTCGAGCCCATAATCGCGTCGGTCGACAAGGCGGAAATCAGCAGGCCCGCGTTGGCCAGGCGCCAAGTTTCGAACAAGCCGGCCAAAGCTAGTGCCGTGGAAACCTGAGTGCCGTTGATCAGGCCCAACCCCTCTTTGGCTTCCAAAACCACGGGCTCCACGCCGGCGGCCTTCAGCGCCTCGCCACCGGGCAGCTCGCGCCCCTCGAACGTTGCGCGTCCCTCGCCCATCAACACCGCGCTCATATGGGCCAGCGGGGCGAGATCGCCGGAGGCACCGACGGAGCCTTGGGAGGGAATGACCGGCAGTACGTTTCGGTTTAGCAGGTTTTCGATCAGCGCCAGGACTTGCCAGCGAACGCCCGACGCCCCCCGACCCAGCGACAGCAGCTTCAGGGCGAGAACCAGGCGCACTATGGCCGGTGACAGGGGGTCGCCTACACCGCTGCAATGGGACCGAACGAGGTTGCGTTGCAGCTCGCGGGTCTGGGCCGGCGGGATCGAGACGGAGGCGAGTTTGCCGAAACCTGTGTTCACGCCATAGACCGGCCGGTCGCTGAGGGCCGCCCGTTCGACCGCCGCCGCCGAAGCATCGACCCCCGCGCGGCAAGCGGGATCGAGGTTCACCCCCACATCGGTGCGATAGATGCGTTCAAGCGCCCGGAGCCGCGTGCTGCCGGGGAGCAGATCGACGGGTTCAGACATCCCGGCCCTCGAAGATGCGCTTATGCAGCGGGCGGTGGCCGATGATGTAGGCGAGCTCCGCCGGCCGTTCGACATTCCAGACCGTAAGATCGGCTGGAGCGCCCGGGGCGATGGTCCCTGCCCCGTCGCCCAGACCCAGTGCTTTGGCGGCATTCCGTGTCATGCCTGCCAGCGCCTCCTCCGGTGTTAGGCCGAACAGGGTGCAGGCCATGTTCATGGCCAACAGCGGTGAGACCAGAGGCGAGGAACCGGGATTACAGTCCGTTGCTATTGCGATGGATACGCCCGCTGCGCGAAACGCCTCAATCGGCGGACGCTGCGTCTCCTTCAACGTGTAGTAGGCGCCGGGCAACAAAACCGCGACGGTTCCGGCCTTGGCCATCGCCGCGACGCCCGCCTCGTCGAGATATTCCAGGTGATCGGCGGACAAGGCGCTGAAACGCGCCGCCAGGGCCGCGCCGCCGAGATTGCTGAGTTGTTCGGCATGCAGCTTGACCGGCAAACCGTTTTCGGCGGCGGCTTGAAACACCCGCTCAATCTGGGCCGGTGAGAAGGCGATGGACTCGCAAAACCCGTCGACCGCATCGGCCAAGGCTTCATCGGCGACCGCCGCCATCATCTGCTCGCAGATCAGGTCGATATAGGTATCGGCGCGGCCGTCATATTCGGGCGGGATCGCATGCGCCCCCAGGAAACTGGTTCTGACCCGCACCGGCCGTTCCTGGGCCAGCCGCCGTCCAACAACCAGCATTCGCCGCTCGGTTTCCATGTCCAGCCCGTAGCCGGACTTGACCTCAACCGTGCCAACGCCTTCGGCCAGCATCAGGTCCAACCGACCGAGCGCCGAGGCCAGCAGATCCTTTTCGCTAGCCTTGCGCGTAGCCGCGACCGTCGATCGGATCCCGCCGCCCGCGCGGGCAATCTCGGCATAGCTGGCACCCAGCAGCCGTTGTTCGAATTCGCCCGACCGGTTGCCGCCGAAGACCAGGTGCGTGTGGCAGTCAATCAGCGCGGGCGTAACCAGCCGACCGGCGAGATCGTCGGCCGGTACCGCGCGATACGCCTCAGGCAAATCGCTATGCAAACCAACCCAGGCGATCTTTGTACCGTCGATCACCAGCGCCCCATCCTCGACCAACCCATAGGGAGGGCCGTCGGCCGTCATCGCGGCGATTGTGATGTTGTGCAAAAGGCGGGGCGCGGACAAAGTCGGTTTCATCCTTGCGTGACGGGTCAGCCCCATTAAGCTGCCATGTATATACAAGCTGGGTCAATGAGACCGCGCCGATGAAACGAACCCAATCCCTGCATGCCGACAAAGCCCTGTTGCCCTCTGGCTGGGCGCGTGATGTGCGGGTTGAAATCGGGGCCGACGGGATGATCGCATCGGTCGAACATGATCAGCCCGCGCATGCGGACGATCTTTCCTTGAACGGCAAGATCCTGCTACCCGCGCCGACCAACCTACATAGCCATGCTTTCCAGCGGGCGATGGCGGGGTTGACGGAGTTTCGATCCAGCGCGTCGGACGATTTCTGGTCCTGGCGCACCTTGATGTACCGATTCCTGGACCAGTTGACCCCTGAAGACGTCCAGACCATCGCCGCCCAGGTCCAGATGGAAATGCTGGAGGCGGGCTATGCCTGCTGCGTCGAGTTTCATTATCTGCACCATCAGCCCGGCGGCATGCCCTATGACGATGTCGCCGAAATGACCAACCGAATCGCCGCGGCGGCGGAGCTGACGGGGATCGGCCTGACCCTGCTGCCGGTCTACTACCGAAACGGCGGGCTGGGCGGGCGTCCGCCGTTGCCCGAACAGCGGCGGTTCACCAGCGACCGATCGAGCTACGAGGGTTTGCTCGCCGGCGCAAAAACCGCAACCGCAACCCTGCCCGGAGGCGGGAATGTCGGCGTCGCTCCCCACTCGCTGCGCGCCGTCGCGCCCGATGAGCTGGCTTGGGCGACTAGCCTGATGACAACCTGTCCCATCCATATTCACATCGCGGAACAGACTGCCGAGGTCGAGGAGGTGCAGGCCGTCTTGGGCACCCGGCCAGTGCGTTGGCTGTTGGATAATCACGCCATCGACCCGCGCTGGTGCCTGATTCACGCCACCCACATGACCCCCCAGGAAACCATCGACGTTGCGGCAACCGGTGCGGTGGCCGGCCTATGTCCGATCACCGAAAGCAATTTGGGCGACGGCACATTCGATGGCGTTCGCTTTGTTGAAGTCAACGGGTCTTTCGGCATCGGTTCGGATTCGAATGTGCGCATCACGCTTAGTGAGGAACTTCGGACGTTGGAATACTCCCAACGTCTGCGCGACCGGTCCCGCGCCCTTTTGGCCCGCCAGGGCGAGTCCGTCGGCCAAACCCTGTTCGAGGGCATATTGGCTGGTGGCAGCCGGGCGGCCGGACGGCCCAATGGTGCCATTGCGCCAGGGCGGGTGGCCGACCTGATAACCCTGGATGGCCGGCATCTCCACCTGGCGGGTCTGGCAGACAAGTCTGTGCTGGACGGGTTCATTTTCGCTGGCGATGACAGGCTGGTGTGCGACACGTTTGTTGCCGGCACCCACCTTGTTCGCGATGGTCGTCATCACGCGTGCGAGCAGGTCGAAGCAGCGTTCAGCAGACTTATTTGCAAGCTGCGATCGGAGCTGTAAACGGCCCAAAATCGCGACTTATATTCGTCATCTTTCACAAACGAACTCAATTTTCCTTCGTAGCTATCTCTAATTACTAGTGTTTTTAGTCAGTTGACGCTAATCAATATTCAATGGTAATAAGAATGCGGGGAAGCGATTGCACTCGCTATAAATAATAATACAAAATAATAATGATGCAAAACGCATCCAACTGACGGCTCAATACTTCCAAAATCGGCAGTATTTGTTGCGTAACGGGCGGCTAATGAGACAAGTAGCAACTAACGCTTATGAAATTAAGCGACTCACGAATAGTATTCTGCTGGCTCGCGATGAGTCGGAAAAAGCGAATCTTATAGACTCGCTTAAATCCGCACAACGACCGCGCATACTTTCGTTTTTAAACGCTCATGCGTTTAATCTCGCTTGGAGAAATACGCACTTCAGGTCTGCGTTATCCGAGTCGGACTATTTGCTGCGCGACGGGGTCGGGATTAAGTTTCTACTGAATGCCCTGGCACGAAATGCCGGTTTGAATTTGAACGGTACTGATCTTATTCCAGAACTGCTTAAGAGCATGGCTGGACAAACCATTCAGATTTACGGCGCAAACGAACACTGCAATGACTTGGCCGGCGATTTGGCCGAGGAATGGGGATTGACCGTGGTCGCGCGCGACCACGGTTTCCACGATCCAGAATATTATGTGGAGCGCGCCAAGGCCGAGCGCAGCGATGTCATCGTTCTGGCCATGGGGATGCCCAAGCAGGAATTGCTGGCCCTGCAAATTCGGGAATCGATCGACTATCCCGCGCTGATCGTCAACGGCGGCGCGGTCTTTAACATTGTTTCAGGCATAACGGTCAGGGCACCTTATCTCGTGCGGGCCGTGGGACTGGAATGGGCGCACCGGCTGTGGCTGGAACCACAGAGACTTTGGAAACGGTACGTCATTGGGATCCCGGTCTTTTTGTTGAGAATGGCGGCAGTTGCAATTCTGGCAGGGCGGCGGGCGCCGGCGACTTTTCACGCCCGGACAGAAGCAACGACTTTGGGCCGCGACAGAAACGGCTGATATGGCCGGCCGCGGCACCAGATGGTTGGTTCCCGATGGTTAAGATTGCACCCACGCGGTAGAAGCCGATGCCGCTGCTGACGATCGGGCTTCCCGTTCATAATGGTCAGGCATTTATCGGTGCATGCCTCGACAGCCTTCTCGCCCAATCATTCGGTGATTTTGAAATCGTCGTTGGCGACAATGCGTCAACCGATGCGACCCGCGACATTTACGAAGAATATGCGACCAAGGATCGGCGCATAACCGTCATTCGCAACGCCCGCAATCTCGGGGCGGCGGGAAATTTCAATATGCTGGCCCGCGAATGCCGGTCGAAATACTTCAAATGGGCAGCCGCGGATGATTTGCTCCACCGTGACTACCTGGCCCGCTGCATTGCCGTGCTGGAGAATTCAGACACGACGGTTTTGTGTCATTCCAAAACCATCCCGATCGGCAGCGATGGCAATCCCCTGCCCCAGGATCCCGTGACGCATGAATTCATGGCCGAATACGGCAAGATAAGACTGGGCGAATCCCCCATGCCCCTGGGGGCGGCAGAGGAAGTCGGCGATCGCTTTCGATCGGTGGCCATCACGATGATCCGCTGCTTCGATATCTTTGGGGTGATCCGCAATTCAGCGCTGGAGAGTTCCAATCTGTTCGGCCCCTATTATGGCTGCGATCGCGTGCTGCTGATCGAATTGGCCATGAAGGGCCGCTTCCACAGGATCGACGAGCCGTACTTCTTCAAGCGTGAGCATGCCGACCAATCGTCAAATCTCGCCGACGAGCGGGAGAAACAGGAGTGGATCTCCAGCTCCTCACGCAGGCCGCTGCCCTTCGTCATTCCCAGGGAAATCATCGCCCGCGTTCTGCGGTCCGACCTGAGCGCCGCGCAACGGGCCCGGTGTCTTTGGATCTATCTGAACGGGGCGAATTGGGGCCGCCTGCTGAACGCCAAGGGCAACAAAACCTACCGGGTGGCCTAGAGCGGCCTAAACAGCCGGTTTTCGTTGCAAGGCCCGCAGCGGCCGACCGTCGATCGCTGCCAGGCCAATCCCGATCGCCGCCATCCCGATTAGGTGTTTTGGCAGCAAGACCTCACCCAGAACCGTTACCCCCAGCAGGATTGCCGTGACCGGCACCAGCAGGGTGACGAGCAACAGGTTGGTGGCGCCGGCCGTGGCGAGAATCCTGAAATAGAGGATATAGGCAAAGGCCGTGGACAGGCTGGCCAGCCCCAGCAGCGAGCCGATGGCCGCCACGCCGGGCATCGGCAGGGTCCAGGGCTGGTCGACCAGCATCACAAGGGGGATCAGCAGGATGCTGGAGGCCGTTACCTGCCCGGTAGCCGTCGCCATGGGCCGGACACCAAGTGCCGCGAACCGGCGGCCGTAGACGCCGGCCAAGGCATAGGAAAACGCTGCCGCCAGACAGGCTAGTTGCGCCGGCACGGAGTTGCCCACGGTCGATAACAGATCACCGCCCAGCATGACCGCCACGCCGACCAGCCCAAGCACGACGCCGAGCAAGCGGGAACCGGTCATCTTTTCATCGCTTGTCGCCAGGTGGGCGACCAGGACGGTGAAAATCGGCGTCGTCGCGTTGAGGATCGAGGCAAGGCCCGACGCGATGTGCGACTGACCCCAAACGATCAGGCTGAAGGGTATAACGTTGTTCAGCAGGCCCATGCAGAAAAAGGCTGTCCAGACAGTCCGCGATATCGGCAAGGCCTGTCCGGTCAGGCGCATCACCAGCAGCAGGATCACCGCCGCCAGCGCAACCCGACTGACGACGACGGTCAGCGTTGGCAGCTCGCTGACCGCGACATCATTGAAAAAGAACGACGCCCCCCAGACGAGCGACAGCGTCAGCAGCATGCCCCATTCAAACGGGGTCATTGCCTTGTTGGTCTGTTCGGCTCGCGACATTCTTTCGCCCTTGCGGTCAACTGGATGCCCTGAGACTGTTCGGTCGATTTGATCCTGTCATTCCGATAATTGCGCAAGGCAACGTCCGATGACCGAGAAGCCCCAACTGAAAGCATCGACGCCGGTCGTCATGGCGGCCGATTATCCAACATCAAAAACCTTCTACACCAAGGCGCTTGGCTTTGAGGTGACCGAGGAAGGCGGCAATCCGGCCCGATTCGGGATATTTCAGCGTGGTTCGGCCGTTATCTTCGTCAACGCCTGGCACGGCCCCCGCGCGCCTGAGCCGGAGGTGTGGGATGCCTATTTTCACGTCGACGATCTGGCGGGACTGGCCGCTGAACTCGAGCAGGCCGGCGCGCCGATCACCAAAGCGCTTCACCCAACCCCTTACGGCATGGACGAGTTCGAGGTAACCGACCCGGACGGTAATGTCCTGTGTTTCGGCTGTGACAGCGGCGGAAGCTAAACCGCCCTGCCGATCTTCATGGCCTCCGGCACTTCGTTCAGCCGTCCGGTCGCACAATCATAGACAAACCCGTAGATCGGAATCCGGCCGGGCACCAGCGGATGTTCCCGCAGGCGCCGAACATCGTCGCAGACGCTCTCGGTCGTGTTCTTGAAGGTCAGCCATTTCATGTCGAGTCCGACCGGCGACCCGCCCTCACCACCGGGATCTTTCCAGCCAGTTCCATCATGACTCGCCACCTCCAGACTGTTTGCCAGTAACGCGCCCATTTCCTGATCGGTAATGCTCTGCAAGCCGCAGCGGGTGTGGTGGATGACGAACCATTCCCGCGTGCCCAGCAGCTTGTAGGAAAAGATCAGTGACCGGATGGCATCGTCGCTGGCCCGCCCGCCGGCATTGCGGATCACATGGGCATCGCCGGGCGCTAGACCCGCGAGCTTGGCCGGGTCGATCCGGGCATCCATGCAGGTCAGAATCGCAAACCCCCGTCTAGGGGCCGAGGCGAGGTTTTCACCGTCAAAGTCGGATGCGAAGCGTTCGTTTGCGGACAGTACGCTTTTTAGAACTTCACTCATTTTCAGTCGCCGTTCTTGCTGCGGTCGATTTGGTCAAATCGTGGGGCCCGCGCGGGATCGCCGGTCCACGCCCAATTAGCATTTAACGCCATCCGGCGCCACACGCGCTATTCCTGCCAAATGCGCTTAAGAAATTGCAATCCGCCCACTCGCCAAAATCCAGGGCAGTGCCTAGATAAAGCTGCCTAACAGAGTCACGACCCGACTATCAACTTTCCAAAAATCCGGAGTGGTGCGTGGGCGGTTTCTTCGACCTGGCGATCGCCAATCTTGGCTCGCCTTTGATCTTGAGTTTTGTCCTCGGACTAGCGGCCGCGCTGGCACGATCGGATCTGTCCTTTCCTGAGGCGGCGGCGAAGGCGCTGTCGATCTATCTGCTGTTCGCCATCGGCTTTAAGGGCGGGGTCAGCGTTTCCCAGTACGGGATCGACCTAGCCTTGTTCAATGCGCTGGTCGCTGGCGTCGTGCTGTCGGCCCTTATCCCGTTTCTGGCGTTCGGCTTGCTCAAGGTGATGACCAGGCTTAGCCGAACCGATGCCGCCGCCGTGGCCGGGCACTACGGCTCGATTTCCATCGTCACCTTCGTGGCGGCGACGTCGGTCCTGCAATCCCAAGGGATCGCGTCGGAGGGCTATATGGTTGCGGTCGCGGCGGCGATGGAAGCACCGGCCATCCTGTCCGCCCTTTGGCTGGTCAGCGGGTCGGGCGGGCGTGGGGAGCAGTCCCGCATGGACGCCAGCCTGGGGCGGGAAATCCTGCTTAACGGCTCCATCGTGCTGCTGATCGGATCGTTCGTGATCGGCATCATCACCGGCGAAGAGGGGCTGGCCGAAATCGATGCTTTTATCGTCAGCCCGTTCAAGGGCGCCTTGTGCATCTTCCTGCTCGATATGGGACTGATCGCGGGACGGGGGATCAGGAACAGCCGGGGCGTGATCACCACCGGCCTGTTTGCGTTCGGCATCATCATGCCGGTCATCGGCGCGGTGTTGGGAACGGCCGCCGGCTTGCTGATCGGCCTGTCGCCGGGGGGCGTGTTCCTGTTGGCGACGCTGTCGGCCTCGGCGTCCTACATCGCGGTTCCGGCCGCCATGCGCGTCGCCTTGCCGGAAGCGGATCCCGGCATCTACTTGACGCTGTCGCTGGCGATCACATTTCCCTTCAATCTGACCTTGGGCTTGCCCCTGTACCTGTTCGTCGCCTCGGCTATCACGGGAGGATCGCCATGAAGCTGCACGATGCCAAACGGATCGCCATTGTGATCGAGGAACCGGTGCTCGAGCGCCTGACCGATGCGATGCAAAAAGCCGGTGTCAGCGGCTATTCAGTGCTGCCGATCCTGGGCGGGTACGGACAATCGGGCCCCTGGTCGGCGGATTCGGTCATCGGCAAAGCCGGCACCCTGGTTCAAGTCGTCTGCATCATCCGCCCCGATGGGCTGGATCAGCTGATCGAACATGCCTTTCCGCTGGTCGAGCGGCACATCGGCATCATCACCGTGACGGACTGCCAGGTCCTGCGCCCGGAGCGGTTTTAGGGTTCGCACCGACCAAATCACGCAAATCTTACGCAGCCTAACGTTGCATTCTGTCGCACGCTGGTCATACCTCGCGGCGATGATCTTGCATGCCGCATGCATGCAGCTAGAGCACTTTCAATAAATGCCGGATCGTTTGATGGCGCCAAATCAGTTCATTCCGTCAGGCGCGGTGCGCAGCGCGATGCAGCGCATCGGGCAAGTGCCGCAACGCAGCGGATGGGCTGATTTGGCCCACCAAAGGCCGGCTTTTCGCGCCCTCCGGACAGCGTTGCGTCCGCCTTGTGGTGCCTCCAGCACCACCGCGTCGAACGCGCCTTGCCGGAGAACGCGAAAAACCGGTCAAACGATTCGGCATTTATTGAAAGTGCTCTAGAAACCATTCGACATTGATGGAGAAGTCTTGATGACAGGGGTCAAGAACGCGGTCGTCACCGGATCGACCAGCGGCATTGGTTTGGGCATCGCCACCGCGCTGGCCGGGGCCGGCCATAATGTGATGCTGAACGGATTCGGCGATGCCGCGGAGATCGAGGCAAACCGGGCCAGGCTGGAAGCCGATCACGGCGTCAAGGTCGGCTATAACGGCGCCGACATGACGAAGCCGGACGAGATCGCCGACCTGATCTCCAGCACCGAAAGCCAGTTCGGCAGCGTCGATATCCTGGTGAACAATGCCGGTATCCAGAATGTTGCGCCAATCGAGGAATTTCCCATCGCCAAATGGGACGCGATCATCGCGATCAACCTGTCCAGCGCCTTCCACACCATTCGGGCGGCCATTCCCGGCATGAAGCAGCGCAAATGGGGTCGGATTATCAATCTGGCCTCGGTGCACGGCCTGGTCGCCTCGCCCTACAAATCCGCCTATGTCGCGGCCAAGCACGGCATGCTGGGGCTGACCAAGACCGTGGCGCTGGAAGTGGCGGAATGCGGCATCACCTGCAACGCCATCTGCCCTGGTTATGTGCTGACCCCGCTGGTCGAAAAACAGATTCCCGACACCGCCAAGGCGCGGGGCATCACCGAGGAAGAGGTTGTGCGCGACGTCATGCTGGGCGGCCAACCGACCAAGCAGTTCGTCCCGGTTGAGGAGCTGGGCGCCCTAGCCGTATTCCTGTGCGGCGATCATGCCTCGCAGCTTACCGGCACCTCCCTGCCTGTCGATGGCGGCTGGCTGACGAAGTGACCGGGAAACCGAAATCTTCGCGCGCGCCGTCGACCAGGCGGCGGCGCGGCGGTGCGGTATCCAAAAAGCCGATCAACCTGGCCCTGCAGGGCGGCGGGTCACACGGCGCCTTTACCTGGGGCGTCCTGGACAAGCTGTTGGAGGATGGCCGGGTCAAGATCGACGCGATCAGCGGCACCTCCGCCGGGGCGATGAATGCCGTCGTCCTGGCCGATGGCCTGATGCGCGGCGGCGACGAGGGCGCGCGCGAGTCCCTGACCCGCTTCTGGAAGGCTGTCAGCGAAGCCGCGAAGACCAGCCCCATTCAGCGCGGCCCGGTCGATGTGTTCATGGGCAATTGGAGCCTGGACAACAGCCCCAGCTATGTCCTGTTCGACCTGGTCAACCGGGTTGCCTCGCCCTACGAGATCAACCCGTTCAACATCAATCCGTTGAAGGACATTCTGGAAAAGACCATCGATTTCGAGCTGGTGCGCAGTTGCGACCATGTGAAGGTGCTGGTTTCGGCCACCAATGTCGAAACCGGCCGGGTCAAGGTCTTCAACCGGCAGGAGCTGACCGCCGACATGGTCATGGCCTCGGCCTGTCTGCCGTTGCTGTTTCAGGCCGTGGAGATCGAGGGCGTGCCATATTGGGATGGCGGCTTCATGGGCAACCCGGCCTTGTTCCCCTTCTACAGCCAGAGCCAAACCGACGACATCGTCATCGTCCAGATCAACCCGATCGAGCGCAAGGGAACCCCACGCACCGCCCGCGAGATCGTCAACCGGATGAACGAGATCACCTTCAATTCCAGCTTGCTGAAAGAGCTGCGCTCGATTGATTTCGTCCGGCGCATGCTGGAGGAAGGCACCCTGGATGCCGGCACCTATCGGCACATGAACATCCACCTGATCGAGGCGGAGGATGAGATCAAGCCGCTGGGGGCCTCCTCCAAGGTCAATGCAGAATGGGCTTTTCTGGAACACCTGTTCGATATCGGCCGGCAGGCCGCGAGCGACTGGTTGGACGAGAATTATGATCAGATCGGCAAGCAATCGAGCATCGACACACGGGCCATGTTCCAGGGCCTGGGCGCCCGGCATTATGGCTGAGGCTGACGCCATGCGCCGGTGGGCGGGCATCCTGGCCGGGGCGTTGTGCATGCTGATCGGAAGCGGGACGGGCGCGATGGCGGAGAGTGGAAAAGAGCTTATCGTCCTGGCCGCGCCAAAGACCGATGATCCCTACTACGCCAGCGTCGCCGACGACATCTTCGACTTTCACGTCGGGTTTGCCGAACAGATCGCCGGGCGGGATGACGTGCTGATCCTGACCGATGCCGCCGGGTATGACCGCTATGTCCAGGCGCTGGGCGAGGATCGCGTGGCTTTCGCCCCGATGGAGGACATCTGGGCCCGCGATTACGGCCTGGCCAATGCGGAGGCCCCGGTCATGTTCCGCTACACCGCCGCCGGCCAGGGCGAGGGCGCCCAAGGCCAGGCGGATGCCGACCTGGTTCAGGAAACCTTGGCCGAGATCATCGATGAGGCCGGCCTGTCCTACCGCGCCAGCGACCTGCTGAACGATGGCGGCAACTTCGTCGAGGACGGCGCCGGCAACGCCATCGCCAGCCGCAAATTCCTGCGGGACAACGGTCTGGATGAGGCAGCAGGCCGCGCCGCCATCCGAGACCTGACCGGCGCCACCAACGTCGCCTTCATCGAAGCCGACGAACAGGGCGGGCTGGAACATGCGGACGGCGTGGTCGCCTTCCTCGAACCCGGCCTGCTGGTGACCAATTCCTATCCCGAGGACCCCGACTACGCCACGGACCTGCGCACCGACCTGCAAGCCGGCCTGCCCGACACCGAGATCCACGAAATCGTCACCGCCTATGACGGCAGCTCCATCTACGACGACCGCTTCGGATCGGCCTGCGGGCTCTACACCAACATGTTGGTGACGCCGGCGCGGATTTATCTGCCGCAATTCGGGGTTCCCGAGGATGCTGTCGCTATCGAGCAGATCCAAGCGCTGACCGAGAAGGAAGTGGTGCCGGTACGCTCCGAAATGGTCTGCCACATGGGCGGTGGCGTGCGCTGCATGTCCTGGCAGGTGCGCGGTGGGAACGGGGACAAGCTGCTGACACATTTAACACCTGCTGGCGACTAAGACGCTCGTGGTAGCACTGCGCCAATTCAATCGAGTGGTCAAATGTGCAGGAATGCCAGTCTCTGCGATAGCAAGCAAATACGCTGTGGTGACGGCACTTCAAGGTTCGGCAACAACAGGCTCGTAGTTGGGACCTTTTCGACAGTTACATGCGATACCGATGAGGAAAGAGTGACAGTTTCAAAAACAAGGGGCTCAAGAGAACCCTCTATAGAATCAACAAGGGGCCTGAACAGGCCCCTTGTTGGAGATTAGGATAGCGATTTAGATCGCGGTGTCGATGGCTCTTTTCATCGCCGTGTCCCTTTCGATTATTTCCCGTACCATATGTTGTGATTTCGCCAACATCAACTAGTTTCGGCAAGTTCAATTAGCGCACCAGCGTAGGCTTTCGGCGGCATGTCGACACAGCGCCATCCGACATAATCATAATCGGAGAGGCTCAAGTTGTCGTTAACATATTGCTCTAACTCACTTTCTTCCATTCGTTTCCCAGCATGCCACCTCGAACCCAACGTTTCGAGATCACTTGGTTTCTCTGTCGCCCTGTGTGAATTTTCCAACAGGTCAGTCATCACCAATCGCCCGACCGACTTGGGATAAGCTAGAACGAAATCATGCAGTTCCACATTGTCATCTTGGCTACAAACTGCCCTCATCCATTCAGTACCGCCATTCAAAAGTTTGTCCATCAAGCCAACGTGAGAAGTTATCAACTTCACCTTGATCGGGGATAACTCTGATGGAAGCGGTTCATCCAAAACGAAGCACGAGTGCCAAACAACATTTCCTTCCTGTGTGGACTCAATAACCTCATGCGTAGCTTCCAACTTCCTGCCTTCTGAATCACGGATATCCCATCTGATATCCTTACCTAATTCATATGCCTCGCTTTTACCTATCCCTATTCGAAATGTATGAAGGTACTTGCCCTTTGCGTCGATCTGCAAATCCTTGATCTGCTGGTCCCTTACCGAGCCCTGGCCAACGCTTTTTGGCGCCAGACCAGCTGCAATGCATGAAATTGAACAAAGCGATACGCCATAAGGGTATTCGGCAACAACTCTGTTGACTAATCGCGTTGTAAACGACTGGACACGTTTAAGGTCACTGTCGAGGTTAAGCCGACTGCTCGCACGTTCAAAGTGTTGGAGAGCATTGTTGAGCTGTTCCCTAACAGACATTTTTGTTGCCGTGAAGTGCTCGTCGCTGAGGCCTTTTTCCAAGGCATTCCTGAAATCGAATGTCCCAAAATCGTTGGGAAGATCACAAACAAAACCTCCCTGCGCTTCGATTTTTGCCCTCGAATCAGACACCGATGCATCAATCGCAGTTGATGCTAATGACAGTAGGTAGGTAGCAGCGTCGCCGAAATGGTACGGTTCTCCCTGAGGAAACGAAAACGCTAAAACATTGCCGTCAGGAACGTCAAAAACATCGCTACCTGCCAAATTCGACGTAACACCGCCATCTGCATATGGCGAATTTGATACATGGGTGCGAAAAGCAAGCGGAATTGCACATGAATCAATAAGAGCTGTCTCGAGACCGACTTCGTCATTCTGATGATATGTATGAGTGCGACCGTTTTTGACGTCGGAGACCCTCACATGAATCGGGATTCTAGCGTCGGACAACTTTGGTCGAGAATCAGGTTTCTCCGCAAATGTTTGACGCAAGAACGCATGGAGCTTTGCCTCTTCAAAGATCGGATTTCCACGGTATATTTTCCAAAAGACACCTAAACTGTTGGTTTTTCTAGAAAAGTGATCAATAATAATCGATGCAGCATTTTTCATCTTAGCTCTAATAAGCTTTACGGATTTCTCTTGAGCAAAAGCAAATGCGGCGATCGATCCCGCAGAGGTTCCAGCAACTTCCGTAACTTGAATCCTCCCTTCTGATTCAAATTCCTCCAGCACCTCTGCTGCAGCAAGCAGCGTCACTAACTTTGCGCCGCCACCTTGAAAAATGCACTTCAAGTCCAAAATTCACCTAAATTATCTTTATTCCCTTCGATTAAGAGTATCGCGTTGGTTTTTTCAGTCAACGGACATTTCGCAAGATATTCACACTTTGGAACACTGAACTCACGGAGAAACAAATTTCCTTGCACAATTTCAACTGTGTTCGAGTTTGAACTGGCTATTTGGCTCCTAGTGAGGCCTCGAAAACATCCGAACAAGGTTTGTCTTCAATAACCTAGACTAATTCGCATCAGGAAACATTCATGTGTTGGTGAGTTCGCGCACTTGGCCTTTCCGACTTATTCATCATCTGCATCAAAAACTAAATACCCTGCACCGGTTGAAACTTAACCAACCTGTGCACTCATCCAAACCGGCGCGACCAGTCTCATCGACAATCGCCTCGCCCCACACTTTCGAAAGCGGTGATCGTATTGAGCGAAGCCCACGACAAATTTGTCGGTGCTGCAGCTTGCGCCAGCACTTGAATGCGCTCGAAAGTGTCGCTCGGCACTGGACGGCACAATCCAACTCTGCCAAGCATCAACCCAACCCACGTCGCGTTTGAAGGCCCCGCCGTCGCAATTCAGCTAGCCGGTTTGCGAACGCCTGACGCATGCTCTGACCCTGCTAATTTCAGGGCCTCATTTCAGGAGACGGCGCGATGAAAACCCAGGCGCGCGTTGTGGTGATCGGCGGGGGCGTGGTCGGTGTCAGCACGCTTTATCATCTGGTCAAGAAGGGCTGGTCCGATGTCGCGCTGATCGAGCGGAAGGAGCTGACGTCCGGTTCCACCTGGCACGCGGCCGGCCTGTTGCCCTTGTTCAACGTCTCCTACTCGGTGGGGCAGATCCACAAATACTCGGTCAGGCTGTATGAGCGGCTGGAGGAGGAGACGGGTCAGCCGGTCGGGCTGGTTCAGTGCAGCAATATCCGCCTGGCCAACTCGCCCGAGCGGATGGACGAGTACAATTACTATGTCGGCATCGCCAAGACGATCGGGGTCAATGTCCGGCATCTGACGCCCGAGCAGGTCAAGGAAATCTGGCCACTGTGCAATACCGATGGCCTGATCGGCGCCATCCAGCATCCTGAAGATGGCTATATCCAGCCCGCCGATTTGACCCAGGCGCTGGCCAAGGGCGCGCGGGATGGCGGGGCCGAGATCTATCGCAACACGACCGTGACCGGCATCAGCCAGAAGCCGAATGGCGAATGGGTCGTGGCGACGGATAAGGGCGAGATCACCTGCGAGCACATTGTCTCGGCCACCGGCAATTTCGCCCGGCAGACCGGCGCGATGGTCGGACTGGATCTGCCGGTCATCCCCGTCGAACACCAATACATCGTCACCGAACCGCACCCGGACATCGTCGCCCGGCACGAGCAAGGCTTGCCTGAAATGGGCGTGTTGCGGGAATCCGATGCCTCCTACTACATGCGCGAGGAAGGCAAGGGTCTGTTGCTGGGGCCGTACGAGGCCGGGGCGCCCTGTTGTTATGTCGATGGGCCGGCAGCCGATTCCGAATACGAGCTGTTTCAGGAAGATCTCGAGCGGCTGGAGCCGCACATCGCGGCCGCCATCAACCGGGTGCCGGCCTTTGGCGAGGTCGGGGTCAAGCAGGTGTTCAACGGCGCCATCGCCTACACCCCAGACGGCTCGCCGATTATCGGCCCGGCCTGGGGACTGCGCAATTTCTGGCTGAACGAGGGCCACAGCTTTGGCGTGACGGCGGCCGGCGGCGCCGGCTGGCAATTGGCCGAATGGATCGTCGATGGCGAGCCGACCATCGACATGATGGGCGTCGATCCACGCCGCTTCGGCCCCTACGCCTCACGCGGTTATTTGCGGACCAAGAACGAGGAAGCCTATCGCAACGTCTTCACCACTCATTTCCCTGATGAGGAACGCCCCGATGCACGGCCGCTAAAGCAGACGCCATGCTATGACCGAATGAAAGCCAAGGGCGCTGTTTTCGGCCAGCTGTTCGGTTGGGAGCGGCCGAACTGGTTCGCGCCGGAGGGCGTGGAGGCCAAGGACGAGTGGAGTTTTCGCCGCACCAACTATTTCGAGCATGTCGGCAATGAATGCCGCCACGTGCAGGAAAAGGTCGGTCTGCTCGACATGAGCGCCTTTTCCAAATTCGAGGTTACCGGCCCCGATGCGGAAATCTGGCTGGAGAGCCTGTTCGCCAACCGCATTCCCAAGAAGATCGGCCGTATCGGCCTGTGCCACCTGCTGTCGCTGAATGGCGGGGTTCGGTCGGAATTCACCGTCTGTAAGCGGGGCGAGCAGGATTACTACCTGGTCTCAGCCGGGGCGATGGAACGGCACGACTTCGATATCTTGCAGAAGTCGTTGAATGGCGAGCGGGTCTCCCTCAACAAGGTGACGACCCAACATGGCGTACTGGTCTTGGCCGGTCCGAAATCCCGCGCATTGCTGCAAAAGCTGACCGACGCCGATTTGTCGAACGATGCGTTCAAGTGGCTGACCGGGCAGTTCATCAATGTCGGCTTTGCCCAGGCCCACGCGCTGCGGGTCAACTTTGTCGGCGAGCTGGGCTGGGAGCTGCATCACCCCATCGAGATGCAGAACTACATCTTCGATGAGCTGTTCAAGGCGGGCGAGGAGTTCGACCTGAAGCCCTTCGGCATCCGGGCCATGGACTCGCTTAGGGTCGAGAAAACCTACCGCCTGATCCCGCGCGAGCTGTCGATCGAGTATTCGGCCTTCGAGTCGGGGCTCGACCGGTTCGTCCGCATGGATAAGAACGACTTCATCGGCCGGGATGCCCTGGCCGCCTGGCAGGCGCGGGGCTTTTCCAACGCGCTGGTCACCATGGAAGTCGGCAACGTCACCCACAGCGACGCGCGCGGCAACGAGCCGATCTACAAGGACGGCAAGATGGTCGGCCGCTGCACCAGCGGCAATTTTGGCTGGCGCGTCGGTAAGTCGTTGGCATTGGGGATGGTGCCGCCGGACATGGCCACCGAGGGCAACAGCTTTGAGGTGGAAATCCTGGGCGAACGCTATCCCGCGTCCATCATCCCGGAATCACCGTACGATCCGGCCAACGATCGGCTGCGTTCCTAGTGTAAGGCAACCGCCGACCCAGGCAGGTTGGTCATGGCGGCCGCGGCGTTGCGGTCGGCTTGAGGCGAGACGCCGAACTGGGTGCGGTAGCATTTGGAAAAATGCGAGGCGGAGACGAAGCCGCAGGCCACCGCCACATCGACGATGTTCAAATCCGACTGCATCAGCAGGTGCCGGGCGTGTTCCAGCCGCAGCTCGAGATAGAAGCGCGCGGGCGGCTGGCCGAGATACTGCCGGAACATGCGTTCGATATGCCGGCGCGACAGGTCGGCCTGGTCGGACAGGTCGGCCAGGCGCAGTGGTTCGGCGATGTTCGCTTCCATCTGTTCGATGATGTAGAGCAGTTTTTTATTGTGCACCCCCCGGCGCACCCGCAGCGGCAGGCGCTGGCGGTCATCCGCGTTGCGCACCCGGTCGGCCAGGCATTGTTCGCACACCTTGGTCGCGATCTCGTCGCCCAGTTGGGCTGTGATGATGTGCACCATCATGTCCAGCGAGGCCGTGCCGCCGGCACAGGTGTAGATGTTGCCGTCGATCTCAAACAGGCTGGTGCGGACATCGATGGTCGGAAACAGCTCCATGAAGCCGGGCATGTGTTCCCAATGGATGGCGCACCGGTTCTTTTCCAGCAGGCCGACCTTGGCGAGGATCCAGGCCGCGGTGCACAGCCCGCCGACCGTCACGCCATGACCATGGGCCCGGCGCAGCAGGGCTGAGAGGTCGGAATTCTTGTAATGCTCGACCCCCAGGCCCGAGCAGACCAGAACGATGTCGGATTTGTGCAGGGCCAGCGGGTTGCCGCCCAAATCGGCCAGCGAGGCATCGACATTGATCGAAACGCCGTTGCTGGCCATGGCCGGTTCGCCATCGCCGGAAACCAGCAGCCACTCATACGGCCGGCCGCTGTGAAAGCGGTTGGCAACGCGCAACGGTTCGATCGCCGTGGCAAAGGCGAGCATCGAAAAGTTCGGCACCAGGAAGAACAAGATCCTCTGGGTCTGCCGATCCGTCGTATCCATCGTCCGCACTCCCCACAACAATGGCGCTCTTGTCGGCGCCCTGAGTCGCAATCGGTACAGCTCAATCTGACCCGTAACGTTACAAGTGGTCGGTGGGATATTGCAATTTTTTGATGGCCGGTTCCGGCACCCGACGCCTTGCGGTGTCGCAATAAGGCAAGATATGACTGCAATGTGATGAGGCGTTATTCTATCTTTTCCCTGTTGCGCGAAGGCTTGCGCGGCCACACCGGCTGGCCGCGCGTCTGGCGCCACCCAGATCCCAAGCCGGCCTATGACGCGGTCATCATCGGCGGCGGCGGGCATGGGCTGGCCACGGCCTATTACCTGGCCAAAGAGCATGGCATGCGGAACATCGCCGTGCTGGAAAAGGGCTGGATCGGCGGCGGCAATGCCGGTCGGAACACCACCGTCATCCGCTCCAACTATCTCTATGACGAGAGCGCAGCCATTTACGACCACGCCCTGAAGCTGTGGGAAAATCTGGGCCGTGAGCTGAACTACAACATCATGATGAGCCATCGCGGCGTCATGAACCTGGCCCATGACGAGCATGAGGCGCGCGACCTGCAACGCCGGGTGGAGGCAAACCGCCTGAATGGGGTCGATGCCGAATGGCTGACCCCCAGCCAGGTCAAGGAATTCTGCCCGATCATCGATATATCGCGCAGCGCCCGCTACCCAATCGTTGGGGCGACCTTGCAGCGGCGGGGCGGGGTCAACCGCCATGATGCGGTCGTCTGGGGGTATGCCCGCGCCGCCGATGCGCTGGGGGTCGATATCATCCAACAGTGCGAGGTGACGGGTCTGAACATCTCAGGCGGTGAGATCACCGGGGTGGAAACCACGCGCGGCACCATCCGCACGCCCAAGGTCGGCAGCGTGGTGGCCGGGCATTCCTCCATCATCGCCGCCATGGCCGATGTCAGCCTGCCCATCGAAAGCCATCCCTTGCAGGCCTTTGTCTCCGAACCGGTCAAACCCGTGATGCCCTGTGTGGTCATGTCGAACGCGGTGCATGTCTATTGCAGCCAGTCCGACAAAGGTGAGCTGGTGATCGGCGCCGGGCTGGACGCCCATCTGGGCTATACCCAGCGCGGCAGCCTGGACATCATCGAACATCAGATGGCCGCCCTGCTGGAGCTGTTCCCGATCTTCTCGCGGCTGAGGCTGATGCGCCAATGGGGCGGCATCGTCGATGTCTGTCCCGATGCCAGCCCGATCATCTCAAAGACTCCCGTGAAGGGCTTCTACATCAATGCTGGCTGGGGCACGGGCGGGTGGAAGGCCACGCCCGGATCGGGCCATGTTTTTGCCCACACCATCGCCCATGACGAGCCGCACCCGATCGCCGCGCCCTTTGCCGTCGACCGCTTCGCCTCGGGCGCGCTGGTGGCCGAACATGGCGCCGCCGCGGTAGCGCATTAGCCATGTTTCTCATTCAATGCCCCTGGTGCGGCCTGCGCGACCAATCCGAGTTCACCTATGGCGGCGAGGCGCATATCGCCCGACCGACGGATAGCGAAGAGCTGACAGACCATGATTGGTCGCGCTTCGTTTTCCTGCGCACCAACCCCAAAGGCGTGTTTGCCGAGCGCTGGAACCACACGGCCGGTTGCCGGCGTTGGTTCAACGTGCTGCGCAATACCGCGACCGATGAAATTCTGGCCGTCTATCCCATGGGCGAAAGCCCACCGGCGGTGAACACGTCCCTGCCCGTCACGCCCAGCGGCGAGACATCCATCGGGTCGGGCAATGACGCCGCCAAAGTGATGACCGACCAGGACGGCACGTCATGATCGGCCAGCCCTTCCGGCTCGATAAGGGCGGCGTCATCGACCGGTCGAAGCCCGTGCGCTTCCGTTTCGATGGCCGCGAATTCCAAGGCTATGGCGGCGACACGCTGGCCTCGGCCTTGCTGGCGGCCGGCGAGCACATGGTGGCCCGTAGTTTCAAATATCACCGCCCGCGCGGCATTCTCGGGTCCGGTGCGGAAGACCCGGCAGCCTTGGTGCAGCTAGACGAGGGGCCGGCGACCGATCCGAACGTTCGGGCGACCGAACAGGAAATCTATGACGGGCTGGTCGCCCACGCGCAGAACTGCTGGCCATCCCTGAAGCGGGATGTCGGGGCGTTCAACGACTTGCTGTCGCCCTTTTTGCCGGCGGGGTTCTATTACAAGACCTTCATGGGTCCTTTGGGATCCTGGATGTTTTTCGAACCTTATATCCGCAAGGCCGCGGGCCTGGGCAAATGCCCCGAGGTGCCCGACCCGGACCGCTATGAGTCGCTGAACCGGCACTGTGACGTGCTGGTGTGCGGGGGCGGCGCCACCGGATTGATGGCGGCCCTGTCCGCCGCCCGGTCCGGCGCGCGGGTTATCCTGGTGGAGGAGACCGCGCGGCTGGGCGGTTATCTGCTTTCGGAAGATCAGGACAGCCTGAAGCTGGATGGGCAATCGCCTGTCGATTGGATCGCTGCCGTTCAGGCGGAGTTGGAGGCGCATGAGGACGTCACCATTCTGACCCGTACCTGCACGGCCGGCTACTACGCCGACAATTTCGTCTCGCTTTGGGAACGGGTGGCGGATCATCAGGCCCCTGCCGAGCGTGAGTCCCTTCAACCCCGCCAGCGCCTGTGGCGCATTCGGGCACGGCAGGTTGTGCTGGCAACCGGAACCATCGAGCGTCCCTTGGTGTTTCACGGCAATGACCGGCCGGGGGTGATGCTGGCCGGGGCGGTGCGCACCTATCTGCATCGATATGGCGTGTTGCCGGGCCGCCGCGCGGTGCTGTTCGCCAACAATGACCGGGCCTGGCAAACAGCCTTTGCGCTGCAGGATTCCGGGGCCAGCGTGCCGGCCATCGTTGATAACCGCACCGAGATCAACCGAGACCTGCTGGCCAACGCGACGGCGCGCGGCATCGCCATCCATCCCGGTTCGGCCATTACGGGCACCCGGGGCCGTCAACGGGTCAAGCAGGTGGCGATCGGCAGCGATGGGGCGGAAACTTATTTCGATTGCGACTTGCTGGCCGTCTCCGGCGGGCTGTCGCCGAACATCGCCCTGTTTTCCCAATCGCGCGGCAAGCTGGGCTATGACGAGGCTATCGCCGCCTTCCGGCCTGGCCAGTCCTGGCAGCGGGAAACCTCCGCCGGGGCCTGCAACGGCACCTTTGATCTAACTGCCTGCCTGGTCGAAGGCGCGGCCGCAGGGGCACGGGCCGCGAGCGATGCCGGTCTTGAGGCGCAACCTGCCGACACACCGGTGATCGAGGGCGATACCGCCACGCCCTATGCCGTGTCGGCGCTGTGGGAAGCACCGTCCAATCTGCCCAAAAAGCGCGTGCGCGCCTTTGTCGATTTACAGAACGACGTGACGACCAAGGATCTGCATCTCGCCGTGCGCGAAGGCTATGACTCCGTCGAACACGCCAAGCGCTACACCACCGTCGGCATGGGGACCGACCAGGGCAAGACGGCCAGCATGAACGCTTTCGGCATCCTGGCCGGGGCGCTAGATATCCCGGTTCCCGAACTGGGCGTCACCACCTATCGTCAACCGTACAAGCCGGTCACCTTCGGGGCGATGGCCGGCCAGCATGTCGGGCCGCACTTCACCCCGCGCCGCACCACGCCGATGCATGATTGGCATGTCGAGCAGGGCGCGATCTTCGAACCGGTGGGCGATTGGCTGAGGCCCTGGGTCTTTCCCCGCCAAGGAGAAACTCCCGACCAGGCTTTGATGCGCGAATGCAGCGCCGCGCGTCAAAGCTGTGGGGTGCTAGATGCCAGCACCCTGGGCAAGATCGATGTACGCGGCCCCGATGCCCGCACCTTCCTCAACCGCGTCTACACCAATGCCTGGAGCAAGCTGAAACTGGGCATGTGCCGTTACGGTATCATGCTGGGCGAGGACGGCATGGTGATGGATGACGGGGTGACGGCCTGCATCGCCGACGATCATTTCCACATGACCACCACCACCGGCGGTGCCGCCCGCGTGCTGGCCTGGCTGGAGGACTATCTGCAAACCGAATGGCCGGACCTGAAGGTTTTTCTGACCAGCGTCACCGAACAATGGGCGGTGGCCTCGCTGTGCGGGCCCAACAGCGTCACGGTCGTTCGAGAATTATTCGGCCAGTCGGCGGATGAGCTGGAAGCCCTGCCCTTTATGGGCTGGACCGAGGTCGATTTGGATGGCGTGCCGGCGCGGGTCTTCCGCATCTCCTTCACTGGCGAGCCGTCCTTCGAGATCAACGTCCCGGCCAGCCATGGCCGCTGGCTGTGGGACCGGGTGATGGAAGCCGGGGCCGAGCACGGCATCACGCCCTACGGCACCGAGGCCATGCACCTGCTGCGGGCCGAAAAGGGCTTTATTATTGTCGGCCAGGATACGGATGGCACGATCACGCCCCACGATTTGCGCATGGGCTGGATCGTGAAGAAGAAAGGCGATTTCATCGGCAAGCGATCCCTGAGCCGCTCGGACACCGTACGCGAGGATCGCAAGCAACTGGTCGGCCTGCTGACCGACGACCCGCAGGTCGTTCTGAAGGAAGGCGCCCACCTGATTGACACGGCGAACGAACCGCCGCCACCGGTGCCGATGCTGGGCCATGTGACCTCCAGCTATTTCAGCCCGACGCTGGGCCGCTCGATCGCCCTGGCGCTGCTGCAATCCGGCGAGGCCCGCATGGGCGAGACCGTCTACGCCACGCGCCTGGGCGGCACCCCGATTCCGGTGACCATTACCGAGACCGACTTCCTGGCCGCGCGGGACACGGAAACGCAGGTGACGGATACGCAGGAGGCAGGCAATGGTTGACGACCGTCGCCGCTCGCCCCTGGCCCACCGCAAGCCCATCGACGCGCCGGACGGCGCTGCGTCGCTGGCGGAACAGGCCCATCAGGTCAAACTGATCCTACGCGGCGATGTTGGAGAGATTGGCGAACGGGTGGCGGGCGCCATCGGCATACCTCTGCCCGAGCCCTTAAATTCTAGCCAGACGAAGAACTTCCGTGCCCTCTGGCTGGGACCGGATGAATGGCTGCTGATCAGTGGTGCCGAAACCGCAGCCGACCTGCTGTCCCGCCTGACGGACGCCCTAGCTGGTACGCATCACCAACTCGTTGAGGTGACAGACCAGCTGACCACCATTTCCCTGTCCGGCAGTAAAGCACGCGAGATGTTGATGAAGCTGACCACGCTGGACATGCACCCAAGCCGCTTCCGCTTGGGCGAGGTGGCCGGTTCGAACTTCGGCGGCGCAACGGCAACGCTGCACATGACGGCGGACAACCCGGCGGGTTTCGACCTGTTCGTCCGTCGTTCCTTCGCCGACTACCTGTGGTGCGCGCTGGCCGAGGCAGGCCGGGAATTCGGCTTACCGGAACAGGTGCCCCAAGGCGGCGAAAGTATGCGCGGATGACGGACCGGCGAAACGGCCCGTCGTCGTTGCAGTTTAGATCCTAACCCTTACCCAGCGGGATCTGCTTCTTCGGATCCTTGAAGGGCACCGGCACCACTTCCGCATCGACCAAACCGTCATTCGGCAGGGCCACTTGCAGCTTGGTGCCCACTTCGGTGTGCGCGATGGGCATCATCGCCAGGGCGATGTTGGTGTCCAGCGAGGGCGAGAAGAACGCGCTGCTGACATAGCCAGCCGGGCTGCCATTGGCGTGCACGATGTAGAAGTCTTCATTGTACCAGGTCAGCGGCGCGCCCCCTATCCTCAGGCCGACCAGCTTTTCGCTGACGCCTTCATCATGGATCTTCTTCAAGGCCGCCTTGCCGATGAAGTCGTCCTTGTCGAAGTCGATCTGCCAGCCCAGGCCGACCTCGAACGGGTTGGTTTCGACATCCATATCCTGGCCCCAGGACAGGATGCCCGCTTCCAATCGGCGGATGTGCGAGGGGGCGATGACCTTAAGGTTGAACTCGGCGCCCGCTTCCTTGATCAGCCGCCAAAGCTTGTCGGCATTCTTGGTCGCCTCACGCAGATAGATCTCGTAGCCGACCTCGGCCGAGAAACCGGTGCGCGAGATCACGACGTCCAGGCCGCCGATATTGGCGTCCATGCAGCCGTAATAAGGCACCTTCTCGATGGCCGAACCGACCAGCTTGGTCATCAGGCCCTTGGCCTTGGGTCCCTGGATCTGCACGGGGCAAACGTCGATCTCGTGGATTTCGACATTGAACTTGCCGGTCGCGTTCAAGCCTTGCAGCCAGGCCCAGACGTCGGAGTCGGAAATCGAGAACCAGAATTCGTCATCCTCGACCCGGAGCAGGACCGGATCGTTGATGATGCCGCCATGCTGGTTGCACAGGACGACATAACGGCCCTGGCCGGTCTTCAGCTTGGTGTGCACATCCCGGGTGATGACCATGTTGACGAAATCGGCGGCATCGGGGCCCTTGACCTGGATCTGCCGTTCGACCGCCACGTTCCACATGGTCACGTGCTGGGTGATGTACTCATATTCCTTGAGCAACCCGCCCTCTTCCAGCGGCACGTAGGCGCGCGGGTGATAAATGCGGTTATAGACCGTGTAGCACCAGCAGCCCTCGGCGTGGGACAGGTGCCAATAGGGCGATTTGCGGACCCGGGTCGAAATCAGGATCCTGGCATCGCTGTTGCCCGACTGGCGAAGATTGATCGGCACACGCCGACGCTTGAGATTGGGCAAATAGACCGGAAATTCGTCCGGGCCGGGTTCGAAAGAAGACTCAAGGGCCACTGCCGGGGTCATGGCTACGCCTCCGATTGGCTGATCAAACGATCATGTGGTTTCGAACAATCCTCGCGCCATCGCGGGAAATTTCACAAACCACATTCGCCCCGGTGTGGGTTGCCGGCCCGCGACAGAAATATCTTCTGAATGCGACGCCCGAATACGACAGCCTATGCGGCGGCCAGCTTGAACTCAGTGTAGGTGTCCAAGGCGGTAAGCAGCTCAGCCCCAGCTGCCTCGCTCAACGGTGCCAGCGGCGCGCGAAGGTTGTTCCAGCGTTGATCGGCCGTCGAGCGGGCCAACAGAAACTTTTGAGCCGGAATGGCACCATGGGGTTGGATGGCCAGGCGCACCTTCTTGGCCTCCTCATGCACAGCTTTGGCGCCATCCAGATCGCCTTGGTCGAACAGCGAGATGACGCTGGCAATGGCGGCCGCGTTCAGGTTCGCCGTCGCGCTGATGCAACCCGGCGCCCCAAGGGCCAGCGCATCGATCAACGGCATCTCCGACCCCGGATAGACCGTCAGACCATCGATTTCCAACAGCGAGCGGGTGTTGTCCCAATCGCCGGTGGAATCCTTAATGCCGACGAAGGTCTGCGGCAGCCGCTCGTGCAGGGTGCGGACCACAGCAGTTGGGATGCCGACGCCGGCCACCTGCGGGATGTGGTAGAGATAGATCGGCGCGTCCACCCGCCCGATGGCGGCAACCAGTTGTTCGAAATAGGCCACTAGCCCCGCATCCGAGACGGATTTGTAATAGAAGGGCGGCAAGGTCATGACCCCCGCACAGCCTCGCTCCAAACAAGCTGCCGACAGCCGGGCCGTGTCGGCGACATTGGTCAGACCCGTGCCGGGAACCAGCTTGGCCGGATCGATGCCTGCCCCGATCAAGTGGTCCAGCGCCGTGATCCGCTCGTCGATCCCGACCGAGAGCGCCTCGCCCGTCGTACCAAACGGCGCCAGCCCGGCGCAGTCTTCCAACAGCCGGTGTGCGTGGTCAGCATACAAGTCCAGAGCGATGGAACCATCGTCGTTAAACGGGGTCAGGATGGGGGCGATGACGCCTCGCCCGATGGTGCGGTCGGTCATATCAACTCAGTTTTTTTGGAACGGTGGTCGCCCGAGCGTTTCACAGCAGGACCGCCCTGTCAAACTCGCGAGAGTGCCTGGACGGCGGCGGGCGCCATCACAAAATTAGTTTGACCCGGTGGCCCTGGGGGCGCGAGACCTCAGGACAAGTGACTGAAGGGAGTGGTCGGATGAACAAGATCTCAAAAGACCTGGTTAGCGCCGCCGACAGGCTCGGCACGACCGAGGGCTACATGCCCGGCTTCGGCAATGATTTCGAAACCGAGGCCATCGAGGGCGCCCTGCCCCAGGGACAGAATTCGCCCCAACGCTGCGCCTTTGGCTTGTATGCCGAGCAGCTTTCCGGATCGCCCTTTACCGCGCCGCGCGGCACCAACGAGCGATCCTGGCTGTACCGCATTCGCCCCTCCGTCCTGCATGCCGGCCAGTTCAAGCCCATCGATGTTCCCTATTGGAAGACCGCCCCGCACACCTGGCCGGGCGATCTGCCCATCGGTCCCCTGCGCTGGGACCCCACACCCATTCCCGACGAGCCGCTCGATTGGGTGACTGGCATGCGCACCATGACGACGGCCGGGGATGTGAACACCCATTGCGGCATGGCGGCCCATGTCTTCAACGTCACGCGCTCGATGGAGAACGAGGCGTTCTACAACGCCGATGGCGAGCTGCTGGTCGTACCCGAAATCGGCGATCTGCGCTTTGTGACCGAGATGGGCGTCATCGACCTCTCGCCCGGCGACATCGCCGTGATCCCGCGCGGGCTGAAACACAAGGTCGAGCTGTTGGATGGACCAGCCCGCGGCTATGTCTGTGAAAATCACGGCGCAAAACTGACCCTGCCTAACCGTGGCCCCATTGGCGCCAACTGCCTGGCCAATGCCCGTGATTTCAAGACACCCGTGGCCACCTTCGAGGAAGACGAGACCCCGCACAAAGTGACGGTCAAATGGTGCGGCCGGTTCTTCGCGTGCGAGATTGGACACTCGCCCTTCGACGTGGTGGCCTGGCACGGCAACTATGCGCCCTATAAATACGATCTGCGCACCTTCTCGCCGGTCGGGGCCATCGGGTTCGACCACCCGGATCCCTCGATTTTTACGGTCCTAACCGCGCCGACCGAGGCCGAGGGCACGGCCAACATCGATTTCGTGATCTTCCCCGAGCGCTGGATGGTAGCGGACAACACCTTCCGACCGCCCTGGTATCACATGAACATCATGAGCGAGTTCATGGGCCTGATTTACGGCGTCTACGATGCCAAGCCCGAAGGCTTCGTGCCGGGCGGGATGAGTCTTCACAACTGCATGCTGCCCCACGGTCCGGATGCCGATGCCTTCTATGGCGCCTCGAACGCAGAACTGAAGCCACACAAGCTGCAGAATACCTTGGCCTTCATGTTCGAAACTAGATATCCGCAGCATGTGACGGCTTATGCATCCGAGTTGCCGCAGTTGCAGGCCTCCTACCCCGATGTTTGGAGCGGGCTGCAAAACCACTATGCGCGTGGCGATAAGGATTGGGACGGCAGCAAGGAATGAGTGTGCCTAACTCGAACTCAACCCACGACCCGGCGCGCCGCAGCTGGGTCGATGGCGCCAGCGCCGAGGGATGCGATTTCCCGATCCAGAACCTGCCCTATGGGGTGTTTTCGCTGGGCGGAGGTCGAAAGCACATCGGCGTCGCGATTGGGGACAGCGTTCTCGACCTGACGGCCCTTGAGGAAGCGGGGTTGGTCCGCCCGACCGAAAGTGATGAGCTGGTCTTCGGTAGCGGCGACCTGAACGCCTTTATGGCCCTGCCGCAGGGCGTGTGGAGCAAGACCCGATCGGTCATCAGTGATTTGCTGGAGGCCGGGAACCCGACCTTGCGGGATGATGCGGGACTGCGGGGGCGCACACTCATTCCAATCGATCGGGTGGACCTGCACTTGCCGATCTTCGTGCGCAGTTTCACGGATTTCTACGCATCCAAGGAACACGCCACCAATGTCGGATCGATGTTCCGCGATCCGAAAAACGCGTTGATGCCCAACTGGCTGCACATTCCCATCGGCTATAACGGGCGGGCCTCGACCGTGGTCGTGTCGGAAACGCCGATCCGTCGCCCGCTGGGCCAGCTTAAGGCGCCCACGGACGAGGTCCCCAGCTTCGGCCCCTGCCGCAAACTGGATATCGAGTTGGAGATGGGCGCCATCGTCGGCACCCCGAACGCCATGGGCCAGCCGGTCACTACGGCCCAAGCCTTCGACATGATCTTCGGCTATGTCCTGCTGAACGATTGGTCGGCGCGGGATGTCCAAGTGTGGGAATACCAGCCGCTCGGTCCCTTCCAGTCCAAATCCTTCGGCACAAGCATCAGCCCTTGGGTGGTGACCCGGGAGGCGCTGGAACCCTTCCGCCATCCGACGCCGGAACGGCTGACGCCCCTGTTGCCCTACCTGGCCGAGCAGACGCCCAACAATTTCGATGTCAATCTAGAGGTCAGCCTGACGCCGCAGGACGGCAGTCCGACGGTGATCAGCCGGACAAACTTCAAGAACATGTATTACTCTTGCGCCCAACAGCTGGCCCACCATGCTTCGTCGGGCTGCGCCATGTGCACGGGGGATTTGCTGGGGTCGGGAACGATCTCAGGCACCGAGCCGGGCACGCTCGGCTCACTGCTCGAACTCACCTGGAACGGCCGGGATCCTATTGCCGTGGATGGGGGAACGCGCACCTTCATCGAGGACTACGACACGCTGACGCTCTCGGGTTACTGTGAGGCTGAGAGATATCGGGTCGGGTTCGGCACCTGTTCGGGCCAGATCCTGCCCGCGCCGGACTTTGAGCCGTCGTGAACGAGATCCTGCTGCATGATTATTGGCGGTCGTCGGCCAGCTATCGCGTGCGTATTGCGTTGGGGCTAAAGGGCATTGACTACGACAAGGCCGCCGTCGACCTGCTGTCGGCGGCTCATAAGGCGCCCGAACATCTGAGGCGAAATCCGCAGGGGTTGGTACCGGCGCTGGACATCGACGGGATGACCCTGACGCAATCGCTGGCGATCCTTGAGTATCTTGACGAAACCCGGCCGGAAAACCCGCTTTTGCCAGAAGATGTCCTCGGCCGCGCCAGGGTCCGCGCCTTGAGCCATGCCATCGCGATGGACATCCACCCCATTTGCAACCTTGGCGTTGCGCGCCATGTGGTCGAGTTGACGGGCGGCGGGGAGGAAGCGCGGATCGCCTGGATGCACCGCTTCATCGGCCAGGGATTGAGCGCGTTTGAAGCGTTGCTCGCGCACCCATCGACCGGACCGTTCTGCCACGGCGACAAACCCGGGATGGCCGATTGCTGTTTGATTCCGCAGCTTTACAACGCCAGGCGGGTGCAGCTTCCCTTGGATGACTTCGAACGCATTGTGGCGATCGAAACCGCTTGCCGTGCGCACCCAGCCTTCAAGGCAGCGCACCCTGATGCCATTGGGCCGCCGGCTGGTGGCAACTAACCATGATTTCTGTGAATTTTGCTGGCGTTGCGGCATGATGCGCCCAATGTCTCGAATCGGTGGTTGAATTATCCGATCCAATCGGGCCAACAACCCCTATCTAAACCATGTGAATTCGGCACAAGCCGAGCGCCGGTACCTGATTGCCGCAGTGCCGATATTGACTGAAATCACGTCGCAAGACGTTTGGGTGAGCGAAGGTTTCCTTCGTCGTGACGAGGAACCAGGAGAGTGAGATGAAGGGTAAGAAGGAAGTCATTGAGATTTTGAATGAGGCGCTTCGCCACGAATTGACGGCCGTCAATCAGTACTGGCTGCATTATCGCCTGCTGGACGATTGGGGCTTTGGCAAGATGGCCAAGAAGTGGCGTGAGGAATCCATCGAGGAGATGGAGCACGCCGACAATCTGATCCAGCGCATTATCTTCCTGGAAGGCCTGCCCAACCTTCAGCATCTCGACCCGCTGCGAATCGGCGAGAATGTGCGTGAAGTGCTCGAATGCGATCTGAAAGCCGAATATTCAGCCCGCGCCCTGTACAAAAAGGCCCGTGAGTTGACCCGGGATGCGGAAGATTATGTGACCATGGAAATCTTCGAAAACCTGTTGAAGGACGAAGAAGGCCATATCGACTTCCTGGAAACCCAGATTGACCTGCACGACAAGCTGGGTGCGGAGAATTACGGCGTGGTCAACGCCTCATCGGTGGACGAGGCCGAGTAAGCTCAGCTCTCCTCCGGGAACTTGGAGACGGGAAACTCCAGTCCGCCATCGAGAAAGCCCGTCAGCTTTGCGATGGCGGATCGGAAGGCGGCAAGCTCGCTCGAGGTGAGCTGGGCCGCCAGAAGCTCGCGGCGCTGATCGAACAGGGGTTCGACCGCCGTCAGAATCGCCTCGCCCTCCGCCGTCAGCGTGATCAAATTCTGTCGCCTGTCATCCTGATCCTTGATGGTCGATAGCCAGCCGCGGTTGCGCACCCTTGCAACCGCGCGGGCGACCCGATCGCGATCGATGACCATAATCCGCGCCAGATCCGACGTCGAAATCCGGCCGAATATCTTGGCAAACAGCAAAACCCGAAAGCCCGTCGGGTCGATGTCGTGGTCGGCCAAAAGCCCTGCCGACTGCGACTCGAGCAGCTTGCCCAGCCGCATGACGCGAAAGGGAAGCCGCCGTTCCAGGTCGGCCAGATTCTTCAGCCGTTCGGTCAACCGCCTAGTCGAAACGTCCACACCGCGACCCCGCTGGATGATCAAGAACGCGACTTTTTGTGCGCCTGAACTAACGCGGAACGGCTAGAGCCGGCAACGGCGTCTCAGATTTTCCACGGCGTCTATGCTCAGTCGAAAATCACGCCCTTTTTCAGCAGGAAGCAGCCGTAGGGCCGGGATTCCAGCGTCTGGACGACGGCGTAGGATTTGCGGGCCGCGTCGTAGAAGGCGTGGCGTTCGATGGATTCCATGCCGACGGCCTGGCCTTCGGCTTTCTGGGCGATGGCGGCGATGTCCTGGTGAACTTCAAGCAGCGTGTCGGGTTCGCCAACCACCTCCATGCGGCGGATCGGGTTTTCGACAAAACTGTCCAGCGGCATGACGGAAAAGATCGCCTCGGCCGCCTGGCTGCAATCGACCCCGTCCAGCTTGACCAGCTTGCCGGTGGTCGTGGCGGCGGCGACCGAGGCTGCTGGGAAGTTGCGGTCAACCAGGGCCAGATCGTCGCCATGGCCCATGCTTTCCAGCACCCATAACAGGTCGGCGTTCAGCAGCGGAGAGAGACCCTTGAGCATCGCCCCCTACCCTTTCAGCCCGTCGATCATGCGGCGAAAGGCCAGCATGCCAGGGTCGTCCATGCCAACGGACTTTTCGGCAAACATGCGCGCCCGGCCCAGCTTGTTGGGTTGGTCCCGGAACTGGTCCATCGCCTCGTCCACCGCTTTGTCGATGGCGGCCAGAAGCGCATCCGGGGCATCCAGCCCATCCGCTGCTTTGGCGCCGGCGTCGATGGCATCCAGGATGCTCTTTTCGCCTAGGGCACCTTTGCCCCGGGCGATCATGGCCTCGCAGGCGCTGTTCAGGATGCCGCCGACTTCCGACCAGTCGGCTTCCGTCCGACCCTTGGTCGCCTTGGCCGCCGCCATCAGGGCCGTGGCCGTCAGCGTGCCGAACGAGGAGGAAGAGACGCGCTGAAAAGCCTTTGAGGCTTCCAAAAACGCCCGCCCCAGATCCTCGGGCAGCTCATCGGCACCATCGGCAACGGCGCGCCAGCCGTTGGAGACGGTGACGCCCAAATCGCCATCGCCCAGCGCGCCGTCCTGGGTGTTCAGCTCATCGGCTGCCGCGTCCGCCTTGGCGGCGATCAGGCGGGCGCCCCCGCGCAAATGTTCGACGGTAAACCCCATCTCGCCACCCTTACGTGACGGTCCAGAAGGCGCAGTGGCAGGGTGCGAGCAGAAGGCGTTCCAGCTCGTCATCCAGCTTGCACAAGGTGATGGTCGCGCCCGTCATTTCCATGGACGTGGCATAGCGCCCGACCAGCGGGGCCACAATGGTGGCGCCATCGCCTTCCAGCCGTGCCTTGGCCCGGCGGTACATGATGTACAGCTCCTCAGCCGGGGTTGCGCCCAGGGAGTTGACCAGGATCGTCACCCGATCGCCGCCGCCGACGGGCATGTCGGTCAGCAGCCGGTCCATCATCTCGTCGGTGATGGCATCGGCGGGTTTGAGCTTGTCGCGCCAGATGCCCGGCTCGCCATGGATGCCCATACCCATTTCCATCTCATCAGGGCCGAGATCGAAGGTCGGCTTGCCGGCCTGGGGCACGGTGCAAGGGGTCAGGGCCATGCCGATGGAGCGGCACGAGTCGGCGGTGCGCTGGGCAACCTCGGTCACGGCGGCCAGGTCGGCCTTTTCCTCGGCCAGGGCGCCTGCAGTCTTAAAGGCGAAGATCATCCCGCCGGTCCCGCGCCGTTTTTCCGCCTCCTCCGGCGGGGCGGAGACCACATCATCGGCCAGCAGGACCGTGGTGGATTCGATATCGTCTTCCAACTCGACGGTCTCGCCGGCCATGTCGAAATTCATGACATCGCCGCCGTAGTTGCCGTAGAGCCGGACGATCCCGGCGCCGCCATGGGCCAGGCGCATGGACTCGGCCATCTGTTCGGCCGAGGGCGAAGCGAAGACATCGCCAATGGCCGCGCCATCAAGCAGGCCCTTGCCGACATAGCCGGTGAAGACCGGCAGGTGCCCGGACCCGCCACCGGTGACGATGCCGACCTTGCCTTGGGTCGCACCGCCGGCGCGTGTGATCACCCGAGGTGCAGGTTGAGCATAGATGTCCGGATGGGCGGCGATCATCCCATCCAGCATTTCATCGACATAGTCGGCGGGCGCGTTGAGAATCTTCTTCACGGTCGAAACTCCATGAGAAAAAACCCCTCCCCCAAGATCGGGGGAGGGGTCATGCACAAGGAACGGCTAGATCTTGTAGCCGAGGGCGCGGGCACCATCGATGAAGTTCTTGTACTGGGCCTTCTGGCTGTCCAGTCCAAGCTTCTGGGCGATCTGCACCCATTCCTCCGCCGCCTCGTCCAGCGCCTGCTGGGAGGTCAACTCGCCGGAGATCGCTTTGGAGATGTTACGGCCGAGCGCATCGGCATATTCCGGCGCGCCTTCCCAGAAAAACTGGGGATAGCCCACCTCGACATTGGCCAGGCCGGCATCCAAGTGGTTCCGGGCCGTGTCGAACTCCTTAAAGATGCCGTCGTTGGTCGGATAGATATCGTTCGTCCCGCGTTGCGGGTTCGGCTCGATATACATCTGGGCGGCGGCATCGGTGTAGTGCGACTTGCCGAACGGATCGGACCCGCAGAACGGATCGGCGACGATCCGGTCTGAGAAGTCGGGATGCGACATCCGATAGATGAAGTAGAAGGCCGCGTCCTTGACGTCCTGGGGCAGGTTTTTCGGAATGGAGGCCGTGCGGCACCACAGCGAGATCGCCCGGTGCTGGATGGACCCGTCATCCATTTTCCAACCCGGCACGATGGCGCCGCGCTGATCCTCGGCTTTTTCCACGCCCTGCTGTTGGACGGTGAATTCGGCCAGATCGATCCACCAGACGCTCATCACGTCCGAGCCGGACTGCCAGCGCTGGATGGTCGTGCCGATATCCATGGCCTCGGCACCCGGCGGGCCGAACTTGATGATCTCCTTATACATATCCAGGGTCTCGGCCGCGGGGCCCTGGTTGATCACCGGGTTCATGTTCTCATCGAAATAGTTCACGCCGGCCGAGGCAGCGATATCCATCCAGAAGCCCCAACCGAAGTTCGGCGGGTTCACGACCATCGAGGTGCCGTAGATGCCCTGGCTGGACAGCTCCTCGGTCATGAACTGGGTGACCTTCAGGAAATCTTCCCAGGTGTTCGGCACTTCGAGGTTCTGCTGGAAGCGGCTGGAGAACTTGTTCTGCAGCTGCGCGTCTTCGAAGTAGCTCTTGCGGTAGTGCAGGATGTGGATGTCGCCATCCAGCATCACGCCGTAAGTGTTGCCGTCCCACTTCGTATAGAACTCGCTGTAGGCCGGCATGACCCAATCGAGATAATCCTGGCTTCCCGCATACTGAGCGAAATACTCGTCCAGCGGTTCGAGCTGGCCGGTCGAGGCGAAGGCCCCGAAGAACAGGGACGGGTACTGGACCCAGTCGAAACGCGGCTGGCGGGAGAGAAGCTGCGGCAGGATTTTCGCGACCGCATCACCGCCGTCATAGTTCTCGCGGCCCTTGATGCCGACGCCGGCTTCTTCCTTAAGCAGGTCAGACAGCCACAGCGGGGCGTGCAGCCAGTTGGAATCCTGGAAGTAGGTCAGCTCGACATCGTTGAACAGCTTCTTGCCGGGCGGCACGGCCTGTTGGGCCCAAGCCAGCTGTCCGGGCATCGCTGCGCCCGATGCGGCGGCAGCGCCCATGCTGACATTCTTCATAAATTTGCGCCGGGTCCACTTACTCAGCACTGACATAGCGTCCTCCTCATGCGTTGTTTTTGGAGCTGCCGCATTGGCTGCGGTTCTGTCGTTGGTCGTTTTTCGGCTTAGCCGATGAGCGCCTCCGTCTGATGATCGAAGACCATGACATCGGCTGGGTCGTAGCGCAGCGAAACAGTGTCGCCGCGCTGGGAACGGGTTTCGGGGGCGGCCAGAGCCCGGAAGCGGGCTGGCCCATTGGTGACCGTCAGGATCGAGCGTTCGCCGAGATATTCGTTGATGTCGACCTGCGCCGACAGCTCAGCCCCTTCGCCGCCAAGGCGCAGGTTTTGCGGCCGCAACCCGACGATGAACTTGTCCCCGCCATGGCCGGCAACGGCCGCGCGGGTCTGGTCGGCCAGCTCGAAACTCAGGGCGCTGTCGTTGGCTTGCAGGCGCAGCGAGCCGTTGGAGGCGTCGGCCTGCACCGGGAAGAAGTTGGTCGGCGGCTCGCCGATGAAGTCGGCGACGAAGACATTGGCCGGCCGGCTGTAAAGCGCGCTGCGGTCGCCCACCTGTTGCAGCTTGGCGTTCGACATCACCGCGATCCGGTCGGCCAGGGCCAGCGCCTCGACCTGATCGTGGGTCACATAGATCATCGTGCGCTTGAGGTCGCGGTGCAGCCGCTTGAGATCGAACAGCATCTGGAACTTTAGATGCGCGTCCAGATGGCTCATCACCTCATCCAGGATGAACACAGCCGGCTCGCGGATCAGCGCGCGGCCCAGGGACACGCGCTGCTGCTGGCCGCCAGAAAGCGACGGCGGCTTTTCCTCCAAGATCGGGGTGATGCGCAGCAGCTCGGCAATCTCGCGGGCCCGGCGCCGGCGTTCATCCTCCGGCACGCCGCGGGCTTCCAGCGGGAAGGCCAGGTTCTCCTCGACCGTGAAATTGGGATAGAGCGCGTAGGTCTCGAACGCCATGGCGACGTTGCGCTCCTGCGGATCGAGCGCCGTGACGTTGGTTTCATCGAAGAAGATGTCGCCGGTGGTGACCGTCTCCAACCCGACGATCATGCGCAGGGTCGAGGTCTTGCCGCAGCCGGACGGACCCAGCAGGGCGACGAATTCACCATCCTCGACATCGAGGTCGATGTCCTGAACGGCGTGGACCGCATCGCGGCCGCCGCCATAGATCTTGTTGACCTTGCGCAGGCTTACATGGGCCATCAGCCAGCCTCCGCCAGATTGAGGCCGGTCTCGGCATCGAACAGATGCATGGCCTGATTATCGATGGAGAGCTGAACCGGCGCGCCGGAGTCGAAATGCCGCTCGGGATCGGTCAAGGCCGTCAGACGGACACCGCCGGTCTGGGCGATCAACACGCCGGTGGAACCCAGCGCTTCGAACACATCCACCGTCGCATCCAGCAGCACACCCGAGCCGGTCTGCTCATCCGCCGGCCGCACATGCTGGGGCCGCAAACCAAGGGTAACCCGCCCTTCGGTCCGGCCGTTGATGGCGCTAGCCACCGGCAGGCTCAGCCCGCCAGCCGAGGCATGCACAAAGAGGCTGCCATCCTGATGCCGCATCTCGGCTTCGATGGCGTTGATGGTCGGCTGGCCGAGATGTTCGGCCACGAAAAGGGTCTTGGGCCGTTCGAACAGCTCACGCGGCCCACCGGTCTGCACCAGGCGGCCGCCATTGCCCATCACGCCTATCCGGTCGCCGATCGACAGCGCCTCGGCATAATCATGGGTGACATAGACCGTGGCGACCTTGCGCAGATCCTCCAGCGTGTGGAACTGGGTGCGCAGCTCGTGCCGGATCTTGGCATCGAGATGGCTGATCGGCTCGTCGAGCAGGAACACATCCGGATCGGCCACCAACGTGCGCCCCAACGCCGTGCGCTGCTTTTGCCCGCCTGAGACCTCGCCCGGCTTGCGGTCGAGCAGGTGATCAATGCGCAGCAGTTTGGTGACGTCCTTGATCCGTTGATCGATGGTTGCCTTGTCCAACTTCCGGGCGCGCAGCGGGCTGGCGATGTTGTCGTAGACCGACAGGTGCGGGTACAGCGCATAGGATTCGAACGTCATCGCCACGCGCCGCCGGTAGGGCGGCAGCTTGGTGACGTCGGCATCGCCGACGCGGATGGTGCCGCGATCCGGTGTCTCCAGCCCGGCAATCAGCCGAAGCAACGAGGTTTTGCCGATGCCCGACGGGCCGACGATGACGAAGAACTCGCCCTCCTCGACCTCGAAGCTCAGCTCGTCGATGACCGGGAAGTCCCAGCCCTTGCACACACCTTCGACGGAAAGTCTCGCCATGGCCTAGCCCTTCACCACGCCGAGGGACAGGCCGCGCACCATGTAGCGGCGCAGGATGATGAACAGCACCACCGGCGGGATCATGGCGATCAGCGAGAACGCCATCTGCAGGTTCCACAAGGTTTGGCTGCCATGGGTGAAGGTCGGGATGACGATGGTGTAGGTGCGCACCGCCGTGCCGACGAACAGGTTGGCGAACAGATATTCGTTCCAGGCGAAGATCCAGCACAGCATGGCCACGGAAATCATGCCCGGCAGCACCAGCGGCAGGGTTACCTTGGTGAAGGCCTGGAAGGGCCGCCAGCCATCCAGATAGGCCGCCTCCTCAATCTCGCGCGGGGCATCCCGGAAGAAGACCATCATCAGCCAGGTCGCAAGGGGCAGGTTGAAGACCAGGTAGAGGATGATGAGGGATAGGTGGCTGTCCGTGCCCCAGGGCGTGTTGTCGAACAGGAAGAACATCGGGACCAGCACAGCGACCGGCGGGAACATGCGGTTGGACAGGATCCAGAAGGCCAGGTTCTCGCCCCCCGCCTGCCGGGGGAAGCGGGCGAAGGCGTAGCCGGCCAGCGAGCCGAGCAGCAGGGCCAGGATGGTGTTGCCCGTGGCGATGATGAAGCTGTCGACCAGGGCGCTGAAGTTGGTCGGTTCGGCAAAGACCCCAATGAAGTTCTGCGGGAACCATTCCTGGGGCCAGAAGGTTGGGATAGTCAGGTTGGTCTCGGCCGCCGATTTGAAGGCCGTGATGGTCATGAAATAGAGCGGGAATAGCGTGAAGATCAGCCACAGCCCCAGGAAGGCCAGGAACAGGTAGCGGACGAAGCGCCACTGATCGGCGCGGCCCGGCGCTTGCGCGCCGGCGGTGGTTTCGGCAACGGCGCTCATGCCAACCCCCTCATGCCAAACCCTGCGCTTTCATGACGCGCTTCATGTATTTCAGGAACAAGGTCACGATCACCGCCGCGATGGCAAAGATGATGATGGCGTAGGCAGCCGCCTCGCCGATGGCGAACTCACGAATGCCCCGCTGGAAGGCGATGTAGGTCGGCAGTTCGGAACTTTGTGCCGGCCCGCCCGAGGTCATGACATAGACCAGATCGACGAACTTGAAGGCGTCGGTGAAGCGCAGGATGAAGGCAATCGCGATCACCTCCTTCAACATCGGCAGGGTGATCCGGCGCAGCACCTTCCACTGGCTGGCCCCGTCGACCCGCGCCGCTTCATAGACGGCCGGCGGCAGTGACACCCGGCCGGAGTAGATGATCAGCAACGGTAACGCGGTCCAGTTCCAGACATCGGCCACGATGATCGACCAAAGCGAGATGCCGGCATTGAACCATTCGATATGGCTTTCGATCAGCCCCAGGCTGAGCAGGGCTTGGTTCACCGCCCCATTCGAAGGGGTCAGCAGGAAGCGCCAGAGCACGCCGACGATGGAGGGCGGCAGCATCATCGGCAGCACCAGCACGATCAGGATGACCGTGCGGGCCGCGTTGGATTTGACGACCTCATAGAGGGTCAGGGCCAACACCGCCCCGATGATGACCTGCAAACAGGCGCCAAAGGTCAGATAAACCGCCAGATGGCCCAGCGAATCCTGGAACCGTTCGGACGACAGGACAGTGCCGTAATTCGCGAACCCGATATATTCATGGTTGTTGGAAAACAGGCCGGTGATGTTGGTGTCCCGCAGCGAATGGTAGAACATCCAGATCGTCGGATAGATGACGATGGCCAGCAGCACCGCGACCGGGATGCCCACCAGAATGATCGGCACCCAGCGCGAGACGATTAGCGGCCGCGCCCGCTTTCTGGCATCGAACCAGTCGGGATAGGTCGAGGGATCGCCCCGGACGATTTTGCTGGCAGCCTGGCTCATGCGCTTCCTTTAACGGCGTAGCCAACCGAGGCCCGCTCGACCAATTCAGGGGTCAACGCAACACTCGCGGCTTGCTCAGCCGTGCCATCGATCAACCCAATCAGCAGGTCGGCCGCTCGCTGGCCCATGGCGGCAAATGGCTGACGCACCGTCGTCAAAGGCGGAGAGGTGTAGGCCGCCATCTCGATATCGTCATAGCCGATGATCGACATGTCCTTCGGGGCCGACAAACCGGCCTGCGACAAGGCGCAGAGCGCACCAATAGCCATCAGATCGTTGTGGCAAAACAGCGCATCGGGCCGGGCGCCCCTGGCGAGCAAGGCGCCCATGGCCTCGTGCCCGCCAGCGATGGTCAGCTCGGCTGTCACACGGTGTTCCGGTGCAATCGACAGTCCGGCTTGGGTCAAGGCGTCGGTGAAGCCAACCAGTCGGCTTTCGCAGCGCGGGTGTCCGGGCGGGCCTGTCAGCACGCCGATCTTTTGAAACCCACGCTCGATCAGATGCCCGGCGGCCATGGCGCCACCCGCGACCGAATCATCGTTCACGACCGCTACGCCATCGACGGCTTCGGTATCGATGGCCACGACGCGAACCGGGCGCGTGCTGGCCAACTCGTCAAAGATGCGACGGTCGGCGTTGGTCGTCAGCACCAGCAAGCCGTCGATGCGCTTTTCCAGCAGGGTCGCCAGGTGCGCCGTCAGCCGGTCGAAATCGTCCCCCGTGTTGCATAGGATCAGATTGAAGCCGCGCTCGAAACAATGCTGTTCGACGCTAGCGATGATCTGGGCAAAGAATGGATTGGTCGAGGAGGTGGCGAGCATGCCGATGGTGCCCGTCCGATCCCCCTTTAGCGCCCGGGCCAGGCGAGAGGGGCGATAGCCCAACTCCTCAATCGCGGCCCGAACCCGCTGCTCCGTCGCGCTGGCGACGGGCCGGGTTTCGTGAAAGACGTGGGAAACGGTGGAAACGGAAACGCCGGCGGCGCGGGCGACATCCTTGATCGTGGGGGCTGTACTGCTGACAAGCCGAGGCCGGCTGCCGGTACCTTGGGTACCGTCTTGCACCTCAGACCTGGCGAGCTTCGCGCCCACTCAACACTCCTCCCAAGATTGCCGCCGCTCGGTCGTTCGATGCCTTGCGATCAGCCTTACGACTCGAAGCATAGGACGGCAAAAACCGTTTGCGCAAACGTTTTCGCCCCTCCAGAAACGCCTAAAATTCAGGCACCGGCCAGCAGGCGAGTTGTCGTCTGCGCCGGCGCCGTTATCCTGACCCGCGTTGCGTTGTGGGAGGAAGCACCAGAAGTATGAGCGACCAATACGAAGCGCTAAGCGCGGAAACACTGCCCAATCGCCTGGGCACCATTGCCTCGATCACCGACCGGCTGGGCACCGACACATCGCAGTGGCGAACGCGCGAGGTGGGCGATGGCAATCTCAACCTCGTCTTCATCGTCGAGAGCCCGACGGGCGGCGTGGTGGTCAAACAGGCCCTGCCCTATGTGCGGCTGGTGGGCGAAAGCTGGCCACTGCCCCTGAAGCGGGCGTTTTTCGAGTATCACGCGCTGACCCGGCAGGAAAAACGCGATCCCGGCAGTGTTCCCGAAGTCTTCCATTTCGATGAGACCCAGGCCCTGGTGGTCATGGAATATCTCGACGGGCACGTCATCCTGCGACACAGCCTGATGGCCGGCACCGACCATCCCGGCCTTGGCCAGATGCTGGGCAACTTCTGCGCCCGGACGCTGTTTCGCGGTTCGGCCCTCAGCCAACCGACGTCGGAAAACAAGGCCGACCGGGCCTTGTTCGCCGACAATGTCGAGCTGTGCGACATCACCGAAAAGCTGGTCTTCACCGAGCCCTATTTCGAGGCGGAGATGAACCGCCACACCACCCCGCAACTGGACGGTATCGTGCGCACCTTGCGGGCCGATATCGATCTGAAGGTCGAGGCCCAGCATCTGAAATCCGCCTTCTGCAGCAATGCGGAAACCATGCTGCATGGCGATCTGCATACCGGCTCGATCATGGCGACCGGCGCCAAGATCCGCATCATCGACCCGGAATTCGCCCTGTACGGCCCGATGGGCTTCGATGTCGGCATGCTGCTGGCCAACTTCTTGATGGCCTACTACGCCCAGGACGGGCATGAGCCCTCGCCCGGCGCCCGCGACGGGTATCGCGAGTGGATCCTGGGTGTGGTCGAGGAGATCTGGACTGTCTTCTGTTCCGAATTCTCACGCCTGTGGCGCGAGGAGCGGGCTGGGTTCATCTACGACGCCAGCCTGTATGAGGACCAGAACCACGCCATCGCCAGCGAACAGGCCCTGGGGCATCGCCTGCACACGATCTGGGAAGACACGCTGGGATTTGCCGGCGTGGAGATCCACCGCCGGACCCTTGGTCTGGCCCATATCGCCGAGTACGACACCATCGAGGATGACGACCGGCGCGCGGCGTGCGAAGCAAGAGGGTTGCATTTGGGCCGCCAGCTGGTCGTCAACCGGCGCCAGTTCGCCAGCCTGGAACCGGTGCTCGATTTGACCCGGCGGATCGGCCGCGAGTTGCCGGTCTAGCAGCGGTGAAAATCAGCCAAATCGAGATCAGCCACCACCGGCTGCCGCTCGACCCTCCATTCAAGGCCAGCTGGGACGGCCGCGACCGGACCGTTTTCGATGCGACCATCGTGCGGGTGAAGACCGACGAGGGACTCGAAGGCTGGGGATCGGGGGATCAAATGGTCGGCTTTGCCGGCCATGAAGAGCTGTTCATCGGCCAGGACCCGCTCGACATCGACCGGCATCACACGGTGCTGTCGAACATCGATTTCCACTATGGGCGCTGTTGGCCGCTGGATCTGGCCCTGTGGGATCTCGCCGGCAAGATCGCCGGCCAGCCGGTTTGGCGCCTGTTGGGGGGCCGGCATGATCGGGTGAAGGCCTATGCCTCCTCCGGCGTGCTGCGCGCGCCCGACGCCCTGGCGGACCAGGCCGAACGGTTTGCGGATGCCGGTTTTGCCGCCATGAAAATCCGTTTTCACCGGGGCGATTGGCGCGACGATATCCGCGCCTTGGAAACCGTGCGCGCCCGCATCGGCGACCGGCTGGAGCTGATGGTTGATTGCAATCAAGGCTGGCGCATGCCGTGGGATACCGAACCGCCCTGGCGGCTGAAAGACGCGCTGCCGGTCGCCCGTGAGCTGGAGAAGCTGGACATCTATTGGATGGAGGAACCCCTGCACCGCGCTGACCGCACCGGCATGCGGCGGTTGCGCGAGGTGACCTCCGTGCGCATCGCCGGCGGCGAGATGACCCGAAGCCTGGACGAACAGCGCGATTTGATCGCCGACCGAGCCGTTGACGTCATCCAACCCGACGCGGCGCTGGTCGGCGGGATCACCGGGCTGCGGCGGATTGCCGCGATGGCGGAAGCGGCGGGCATCCTGTTTACGCCCCATACCTGGAGCAACGGGGCGGGCGTGGCAGCCAACCTGCACCTGACCGCCGGAGTCGCAAACGCGCCCTTCATCGAATTCCCCTTCGACCCGCCCGAATGGTCGCTGGACCGGCGGGATTACATGATGACCAAACCGCTGGATGTCGATGCGGATGGCTGGCTGGTCCTGGATGACACACCGGGTTTGGGATACGCGCTGAACGAGGACCTGCTGGCGAAGACGCGGATTTCTAGCTGAGCTTGGGAACCAGAGCGCGGATCAGCCGCTGAATCTCCTTCCCCGCCACGGCCGCGTTGGCCAGGACTTCCTCAATCGTGTCGGGCTGCTGGTCAGGCCCGCCGGTTGCCATGTTTGTCACCGCCGAGATGCCGAGAACCGGCAAGCCGATATGGGCGGCGGCGATTGCCTCCATCACCGTCGACATGCCAACCGCATCGGCCCCCGCCATTCGCAGGAAGCGGCGTTCGGCAGAGGTCTCGAGGGAAGGGCCGGCTATCCCCGCATAAACACCTTCCCGGAACGAGATCCCCTCCTCAGCCGCAGTCCGCCGCGCACCCTCCAGCAATTTGGCATTGTACACCCGCGACAGGTCGGGAAAGCGCGGTCCCAAACGGTCGTCATTCTCCCCCGTCAGCGGGTTGTGCCCCGTGAAATTCAGATGGTCGCTGATCAGCATGACCTCGCCGGGCCGATAGCTGGGATCGAGTGCGCCGGCGGCGTTGGTGATGATCAATCGCTCCGCGCCGAGGGCTTTCAGCGTCCGTACCGCGAGTGCGATGTCTTGGGCCGACCATCCTTCATAGAGGTGAAACCGGCCTTGCATCAGCGCGACGTTCGCACCCTCCAACGCCCCGAGGATCAACCGCCCCTTGTGCTCCGGCGCCGTCGAAACGGGAAAGCCGTCGATCTCGCCATAGGGAATGGCCGTGCCGTCTACGCCCTCGGCCAAACCACCCAGGCCCGAGCCCAAGATGATTGCCGTCGGGCAGACCTGCGCGGACCTCGCGCGAATGCTGGCGAGGGCCGCCTCGACCTGTTCCTTCTGGCCCATCGCTCAGACCTGAGTCGCGGCGATGGCGGGGATCAGCTCGCGGGACTTGGCCAAGGTCTCCGAGACGTCGAAGCGGGTCAGCACCCCATCCTCGACCACCTGTTCGCCGCCGACAAAGACATGCCGCACATCGGCTTTCGAGGTCGAATAGACCAGATGGGTCGTCGCATCGAACATCGGCACGGCGTGGGGCCGATTGATATCGACCAGAACCATGTCGGCCAGTTTTCCTTCCTCCAGGCTGCCCAGCGTGTCTCCGACGCCTAGGGCATTGGCCCCTTCCCGCGTCAGCATGTCGAACGCCTCGGTCTCCGTCACGATATCCGCCTGCATGCGGGTGCCTTTGTGCACCGTCGCCGCCAAGCGCAGGGCCAGCCACATATCCAGATCGTTGCCGCTGATGGCCCCGTCCGTGCCCAGCGTTACGCGCACCCCGGCCTCCATCAGATCGGGGACCCGGGCGATGCCGGAACCGAGCTTCAGGTTGGACATCGGGTTGTGGGAAACGGTCGCGCCGGTACGGGCCAGGATGTCTATTTCCTCGTCATCCAGATGCACGCAATGGGCCAGCACCGTCCGCTCGTCCAGTAGGCCGTGATGGTCCAGGTGGCGGATGACCGAGCGGCCGTAGCGGTTTTGGATGTCGGCCTGCTCTGCCCGCGTTTCAGCGGCATGGGTGCAGAACAGCCCGCCGAAGTCATCGGCCATTTGCCGGGCCGCCTTCAGATTGTCCGGCGCCACCGTATAGGTTCCATGCGGCAGGATGGCGGGAATGATGTCGTCCCGGCCACCGAATTCCTCGAAAAAGGAGCGCGCCTCGCCCAGCCGGTCCTCGTGGGTTTGCCCATCGACGCCAGGGCCGTCGAAAAAGATGCCACCCGAGGACAGCCGAACGCCGACCGCTTCGGCCGCGCGCACGCTCTCGCGCGGGTACCAAAACATATCCATCACCGTGGTCACGCCGCTGAGGAGAAGTTCGGCAAACCCCAGGGTGGCACCCAGACGGGTCGTTTCCGGCGTCAGGGTGGCGCTTTCGGCCTTCCAGACTTTTTGCAGCCAGGCCTCCAGCGGCAGATCCTCGACTAACCCACGGAAAAGACTGTCGGCCGCATGGCAATGGGTGTTGATGATGCCCGGCATCAGGATCATGCCGCTGGCATCGACCACCCTGGCCGCTAACGCTTCCAAGGATGCGAGATCGGCTGTCGGCCCGACTTTGGTGAGGCGACCATCCGACACGGCAACGCCGCCGCCTTCGATGACCGCGTGATCCGCATCGGCGGTCACGACGATGGCGTTCTTGATTAGCAAATCTGTTGCGCCCGACGGGTTGGTCATCGCGCCGATGCTCCTTATACCTAGACCCTAAAAGCGATTTGGCGGGATTAGAGGACAGCGTCCCCTGCCGTGCAATGGGGAGAGATTAGACAAAATGGAAATCGACGGCGTTCACTACCGCACGATCTGGCCGGATGAGGATGGCAAGACCGTCTGCATCCTCGACCAGACCCAGTTTCCCCACAGCTTTCCCGTCACCAAGCTGACCACCGTCGATGACGCCGCCCACGCCATTTCCGCCATGTTGGTGCGCGGTGCCCCGCTGATCGGCGCGACGGCGGCCTATGGGCTAGCGATTGCCATGCGGGCGGATCCGAGCGATGCCAACCTGACGGCCGCGACCGAACAGCTGGGCGCCACCCGCCCGACCGCCGTCAATCTGCGCTGGGCCCTGAACCGCATGAACCGCCGCCTTGGCCCCCTGACCGAGGCCGAGCGGACCGAGGCCGCCTGGCAGGAAGCCGGCAAGATCTGCGACGAGGATGTCGAAACCAACTCATCCATCGGCGAGAACGGCTTGGCGCTGATCGAGGATATCGCCGCGACCAAGGCGCCGGGCGAGCCGGTCAATGTGCTGACCCATTGCAATGCCGGCTGGCTGGCCACCGTCGATTGGGGCACGGCCACGGCCCCGATCTACAAGGCCTTCAACAAGGGCATTCCCGTCCATGTCTATGTCGATGAAACCCGCCCCCGCAACCAGGGTGCCTTTCTGACGGCGTGGGAGCTGAACAAGCACGGCGTGCCGCATACGGTGGTGGTCGACAATGCCGGCGGGCATCTGATGCAGCACGGCCAGGTCGATCTGGTCATCGTCGGCAGCGACCGCACCACGGCGGCCGGCGATGTCGGCAACAAGATCGGAACCTACCTGAAGGCCCTGGCCGCCAAGGACAATCACGTGCCATTCTACGTCGCCCTGCCGACCTCCACGATCGATTATTCGATCCGGGACGGGTTGCACGAAATCCCCATTGAGGAACGGTCCGGCGAAGAAGTCTCGCACATGACCGGCAAGACGGAGGCCGGCGACATCGCCACCGTTGGCCTGTTGCCCGACGGCTCCAGCGTCGCCAACCCCGCTTTCGATGTGACGCCGGCCAGATATGTGTCGGGCCTGATCACCGAACATGGGGTGGTGGAACCGACCGTCGAGAACATCGCCAAGATCAAGCCGGAGGAGGCTTAGCCTCCTCTCACGCAGCCAAGTTCTGCGTATCCGCCAACATTGCATCTTTCTCCCGCCGCACGTCGGGGTGATAGCAGTCCAGCGGTTGGCTGCCGATCACACCGACGCAGGCGTTGCAGTTGACGCATTGCGGTCCCGGAACGCCGGACTTTAGGTGCCGGCACAGATAGGGATCGGCGATGAAGGCGCGGCCGCAAGACACGGCATCGCAATCACCGGCCCCGATGGCCGCTTCCATGGCATCGCGGCTGATAAAGCCGCCGACACAGATCACCGGGATCGACAAGGCGTTTTTGAACCGGCGCGCATAACCCAAATTGTAGCCCTCGCTGCGTGGCCAGATCAGGTTGCAGCCCACCGCCAAAGCCGGCCAAGTCAGCCGGAAGAAGGCACGCCATAGCGCCGGCAGGTGCCGAACGCTGCCTTGGACCATGCCGCGTAGGCAGCGCCAGAAGGTTCCGCGCACGACAGGGAAACCGGATTCGTACTGCCCGACCGAAACCTCAACGCCATCGATCCCCTCGCCTTCCATAATCTTGGCGATCTTGACCAGTTCCGGCGTCTTCAGCCCCGCCCGAAGCGGCAGCCAGTCCGAGCCGTTGATCTTGATGATGATGGGGAAGTCCGGTCCCACCTCGTCCCGCATGGCGCGATAGACCTCGCGCAGCAGCCGGGTGCGGTATTCCAGCGAGCCCCCGTAGCGATCTTCCCGGCGGTTGGTGTAGGGCGTCAGGAACTGGCTGATCAGATAGCCATGCCCGGCATGGATTTGCACGCCATCGAAGCCGGCTTGTTTGCAGCGGCGGGCCGCCTGGCCGAACTCGTCGACGATCTTGGCGATCTCTGCCTCCGTCAGCGGTCTCGGCTTGGTGCCTATGGACAGATCCATCACATCCGAAGCGGAAACCGCCTCATCAAGCCCTACGAAGGGCGGCACGACCTGGCGCCCGCAATGGCTGAGCTGGGCAAAGATCTTGCTGCCATAGCGGTGGGCCATGGCCGTCAGGTCGGCCAGCGGCGCGATCTTGTCGTCGGTATCGATGCCCATCTGGTTGGGCGTCGATTGCCCGTCACGGCTGGTGTAGATGTTGCCAGTGATGATCAGCGGCACACCACCGGCCGCCATGGGTTCGTAAAACGCGTTCAACGACGGCGTCGCGAACCCCTCCGCCGTGGCACGGGTTTCCGAGGTGGCGGTTTTGACGACGCGCCCGGCGATATCCAGCTTGCCGATGCGCAAAGAACGAAACAGCACTCCTGATTGATCGGTCATAGCGTCCCCCCTTTGAGGCAGCATGAAAGCTGGCCCTAGAAAACGCCCCCCAACGCCCAACCAAAATGAGCTAGTTCACAGCCAGCCCGCCGGTTCTTTGCGGAAATGCTTAGAAGGCGTATCGTCAGCGAGCGAGACGCCGGCTTTTCTGCAAGGGAGTCAGGCAATGTCTACTTGGTCACCCTTTCGCCCATCCCAACGCGATCTCGACCGGATCGCCGACGACGTCGCGGCCATCTCGGCGATCCAGGACACGCTGCTGGCCAACCACCCCGATCTGACCACCCGCGACCGCGTTGCCCACCAGTATCAGATCGCCGGTGGCCGGGTCGATTTGACCGTCGCCGAGAGTTTGCCAGCGCCCTTGGACGGCGTCGGCCTGTTCGAGCCGGGATCCAGCCATATCGGCATCGGACGTATCTCCACGGGCCTGGGCTGTCCGCACCTGGAAACCGACCCCGACTTCCTGGGCCTGTCCATCGCCTTCCAGACCAACCGAGGCGAGCGGGTGGATTTCCTGACCATCAACCACCCGGTCGCGCCGACGGACACGCACCAGGACTTCGTCAAACTGCTGGAGGCCACAGCCCAAGGCGCCGGTGCTGAACCGCCATTCGGCAGCGGATTGGGCGAGCTGGACCTGCTCGACCTTTTGGCCAGCAACACCAAACTGACCCGCAGCCTGATCGGCAGCCTGGGCATCAAGCGCGGTGGCGGCACGGCCTTGCATGTGCTGGGGCAAACCGTCCGGACCGCGAAATCGAGCACGGCTTATCAGCCCTACTGGACCGGCGCTGTCGAGGTCGGCGGACAATTCGGGAAATTCGTTTTCGTCCCAACCAAGGATGACAACCCACTGCGCGACTTAAAGCCGGGCGAGCGCCACCTGACAGAGGATTGGCGCACCCGCCAAGCCGCCGGCCAGCTGGCCTTCGATCTCTACTGGCTCCCGTTCATCGACGAGAAATCGACCCCGTTGGGCGAGCTGACCGAACCTTGGAAGGAACAACCGCAGAAGGTCGGGCAAGCCTTCTTTCCGCAGATCGATTGGCAATCCGAAGAAGCCCAACAATGGGCCGCGCTATCCGCCGAAATCGGCGCCAACCCAGGCAACTGGGTGAGAGATAAGGACAATTCCATCGCGGAGCCGGCGACGGAATTCACCTGCGCCCGCAAGATCGCCTACCGGCTGAGCCAAACCGGTAGGGACGCCCTGCCTGACGACACATACGCCGACGTTTTCCAATCCGGTCAGATCACCGAAAGTTTGGCTGCCGAACTGGACCGGCGGCGACATCTAAAAAAGAACGGGAGACACATCGACACCGCACCGTAACGCGAGGGAGAGGGGTCATGGCCGCACAGGCGGAAGCTAGACAGGCCGAAATTGGCGTACCGAACTGGTTGGCGCTTGCCAAGGCGATCCGCGAGCTTGGCAATGTGATGGGCTTGCTGCGCGAGAATATCGCCTCCTGGTACGACATCATCGACGATATCTCTCAACACCAGCATGTGGCGCAGTGCGAGGAACTGTATGTCGCGCTGAAGGATCTGAAAGAATCCCCCAGCCATTTCCTGTTTCACATCAAAGCGGCGGGCGGCAGGGATCTGGACAGGCTGTCGGACGAGGATCTGCGCAATCCTAAAGTGATCGAGGCAGTGAAGAGCAGCGCCGCCGCCTTTTCAGGCGATATCGTCAGCGTCTCAACGGGCCTGGAGGCTGTCTACCGAAAGGGGATCATCGAGGGCGAGGATGCCTTTCTCGATTTGCGCCGGGGCCTGAAACAGCGCCAGGAGCTGCTGTGCGAGCTTTCCTGCATCGATCCCGAAACGGTCGACCCTGAAGCCGTACGGGACATTGGCAGGGCCTATAAGGATCTGATCGTCCAATTGGATTGCCTGACCGACGCCCTGCACCGCTATTTGGCGAGATTTGCCGACTGAAGAGCCGACCGGATCACATCCGGATCGCCGACATGGTTTATCAGGACCAAGACCAGCCGCGCGTTGAGTGCGGCGCTTTCCTGCTCCGTCAGCCCGTGATGGGCCCGCAGCAAATCGGCGTATAGATCATCGCTGGCATCGCCCAGGTTGAAGTCGGTGTTCACGCTCATTGCAGCACCTCGCCGGTCGCGCGTTTCAGGGCGGCCGTGACATCCGCCGCACTGGGGTTTTGCCAACAGGCGGCCACATGCTGGTCGGGCCGGATCAGAAAAACGCCGGTCCCATAGCGGTCGCCTATCGCGCCATCCGCCGGCAGGCTCACTACCGTCAGGCCTGCCTCCGGCGCCTCATCTCCGACGGCCAGCAGGCAAAACCGCTCGCCCAATCGATTCAGAAGCCACCCGCCATCGGGCAACGGCGCATCGGGGCACGGCATGCCAGGCACGATGGGCCTATCGTCTTCGCTGGGGGTCTGCAGGCTCAAGCCTTCAAGTGAACAGGGCGAGGATAGGCGTCCGGAATTGATCAACCGCCGGGCAAAGGGCAGGTCCTTGGCCATCTTCAATATCTCATCACGGAACTGCCGCGAGGCGGTGTCCGGCGGCGACATGAATTGCGTCGCCCGGGTCGAATTCAGGATGTTCTCATCCGCCCCATGCACCCGTTCCTCGTTGTAGGTCTCGAGCAGGGAGGCCGGCGCCTGTCGCCTGAGCACCAGGGCCAGCTTCCAGCACAGATTATCGACATCATGGATGCCGCTGTTGCCGCCCCGGGCGCCGAACGGGCTGACCACATGGGCCGAGTCGCCGACGAAGATCACATGGCCGTGTAGGAACCGCTCCAGCCGGGCACAGCGGAAGGTGTAGATCGACACCCAATCCAGCTCGAACGGCCGGCCACCGACCGCCTTTTCGATGCGAGGAATGACCTTCTCCGGCGCCGTTTCCCTCTCCGGGTCGACATAGCCATCCAGCTGCAGGTCGACACGGTAGATGTTGTCCGGCTGCTTGTGCAGCAGGGCCGTCTGCCCGGGGTGGAAGGGCGGTTCGAACCAGAACCAGCGCTCGCTGGGAAAATCGGCCGCCATCTCGATGTCGGCGATGAGAAAGCGGTCTTCGAAGGTGTGCCCAAGAAATCGCAGACCCAGCAGGTCGCGCACGGTTGAATTGGCACCGTCGCAGGCCAGCACGTACGCCGCGTCCAGGCCATAGCTGCCGTCGGGCGTCTCGATGGTCAGCCGCGCGCCATCCTCATCCTGCTCGATGCCGGTGACCCGGTTTTTCCAGCGCAGGTCGATCAGCCCCGGAAAATCGGCGCAGCGTTCGATCAGGAACTGTTCGACGTAGTATTGCTGCAGGTTGATGAAGGCCGGCATCTTGTGGCCTTCCTCGGGCTGCAAATCGAAGCTGTAGACTTCCTTCTCGCCGTGGAACAGCCGGCCTACTTGCCAGGTGACGCCCTTTTCCACCATGCGGTCGCCGACGCCCAGCCTGTCAAAAATCTCCAGCGTCCGCTTGGCCCAGCAGATCGCGCGGGATCCGACGGAAACGACATTGTTGTCGTCCAGAACCACCGATTGCACGCCATGCATCGCCAGATCGATGGCGGCTGCCAGCCCGATCGGCCCCGCCCCAACGATGGCGACAGGAGTCGTACCCGAAACCCCCGACGTCACCTCCGGCGGGATCTTGTAGGAATAGGGCTTGTAATCGTAGCGCGGCATTATCCCTGCAACGCCTCCCACATGGCGCGGTCCCGGTCCGCCGTCCAAACGCGGGGCGTGTCGATCCCCTGGGCTTCATCGACGGCCCGCGCGACGTTGAAGGGCAGGCAGTGTTCGTAAATCGCGTAGTTGGCGAATTTGGTGTCGCACGCCTCGCGCACCGCACCGAACGCATCCTTCAGAGATCCGCCCCGCAAGCTGACGCGGGCGGCGGGCTGGTAGGTCGAGGCGAGGAAGTTGCCGGTCAGATCCAGCGCCTCGTTGACCAGGTTCGCGCCCACCAAGGCATCGCCCCTGCCCGGCGCGATGGCATCCAAGCCGAATTCCCGGATGCGCTCGAGCGTGTTCGGCCAGTCGCCGAAATGACCGTCGCCGCAATAGCAGGCCGATTTGTATTCGACGATGTCACCGGTGAACATCACCCCGGCATCGGGCACATGCACGACGATATCGCCGACCGTATGCGCCCGCCCCAGATGCATCAGGTCGATCCGGCGGGAGCCTAGAAAGACGGTCATCTTTTGGCTGAAGGTCGTGGTCGGCCAGGTCAGGCCAGGGATGTCCTCATGCCCTTCGAACAGGCGGGGGAAGCGGGCAAATTCGCTGTCCCAATCTTCCTGCCCCCGTTCGACGACCATCGATCTGGCCTTGTCGGACATGATGACGGTCGGGGCCTGATAGGCCGAGGCCCCCAGCACGCGGACCGCGTGATAATGGGTCAGCACCAGATGGGTGATTGGCTTGTCGGTCACCGACCGCACCTGTTCGATGACCTTGTTGGCCAGCCGGGGGGTCGCCTGGGCTTCGACCACCATGACCGCGTCATCGCCGATGATCACCCCGGAGTTCGGGTCGCCCTCTGCCGTAAAGGCCCACAGCCCCGGCCCGATCTCGGTAAAGCTGATGGTCTTTTCGGCCAGGTCACCGGCGCTGGCGAAGGATTTGGTCATCACACTGGTCCCACCGTTGGCGTCAGCCCCCGTGTAAATCAGAGCAACGCAGGCCGTGCAACATGGGCGAGGGCAAACTATAGTTCGTTGTTCTGGATCAATTAGAGCCTATCTCGAAGACGCCCAGCCCATGTTCGACCGTTCCATCAAGATCGCCCCATCCATCCTGGCCGCCGATTTCGCCAATCTGGGCGCCGAGTGCCGGGCCATCGAATCCCAGGGCTGCGACTGGATCCATGTCGATGTGATGGACGGCCATTTCGTTCCCAACATCACCTTCGGCACGGCCATGTGCGCTGCCCTCAGGCCGCACATAAAAACCTGCATGGATGTGCATCTGATGATCGCGCCGGCCGACCCGTTTATCGAAGGGGTCGCCAAGGCCGGGGCCGATGTCATCACCATCCAGGTCGAGGCCGGTCCCCATCTCGATCTGTCGCTGCAAAAGATCAAATCGCTTGGCAAAAAGGCCGGGGTGGCCCTTAACCCGTCGACCGGCGAGGATGCGCTGGCCTATGTTCTGGACAAGATCGACCTGATCAATGTGATGACGGTCAATCCCGGTGCCGGCGGCCAGGATTTCATCGCGGGTCAGGTCGAGAAGATCCGGAACGTGCGCCGGATGATCGGCGACCGGCCGATCCATATCCAAGTGGATGGGGGTATTGCCACTACGACGGCGCCGCTGGTGGCCGAGGCTGGTGCGGACGTGCTGGTTGCCGGCTCGGCCGTCTTTAAAGGCGGTTCGGTCGACAACCCTGGTCCCTATGGCGCCAACATCACCGCCATCAGGCAGGCGGCGGAACAGGCGGCAGCGGCGGCCTGAAAACTCCAATTTCCCAAACAGGTATGAGGATCGGCGGATGAAAGCCGTCATATTCGACTTGGACGGCACGCTGATCGAAAGCGCGCCGGCCATTCGCGACATCATCAACGAATTGATGGCCGAAATCGGCCTGCCGTCGCTCGATCTCGAGGAGACGATTGGCTATATCGGCCATGGCATTCCGCACCTGCTAAAGGAAACCCTCACCGCGCGCGATGCGTATGACGAGGGGGAATTTCCGGCCCGGCTCGACCGACTGCATGCGCTGTATGGCGCGGCACCGCCGGGCGCGAACAACCCGTTCCCCGGGGCAACCAAAGCCTTGCAGGATTTGCACGAGGCCGGTTTTCGGCTGGGTATCTGCACGAACAAAGCTGAAAACGCGACGGTCAACGTGATTGAGGCGATGGGCTGGGAAAAGCTGATGGGCTCCGTCATTGCCGGCGATACCCTCCCAGAGCGAAAACCCGATCCGACACCGCTTCTGGAGGCGGTGGCCAGGCTCGACCAAACAACCGCCATCTATGTCGGTGACAGCGAAGTCGATGCCGCGACTGCGGCAGCCGCCAAGATCCCCTTCGTTCTATTCACGGAAGGCTATCGGAAAACGCCGGTGGAGCAGTTGGAGCACGCGGCGACCTTTTCGGATTTCGCCGAGCTGACGGCGACTATTGACAGGATCGTGGCAACGATTGATGGGACCCGAACAAGCGTCGCGTGATACGAACGGCGCCTGAACGAGCGAGTGTAGGGAATGGCCCGCAGCCAGGAAGTTGTTTGGAAGTCCGGTCGCGGTAAAGGCCGGCCGACCCCGAAGGGGCGGCAGCTCGACGACACCGCCCTGGCCGAGGTGCGGGCGCTGCTCGGCGACCTGCCGCGACGGCGCGATCTGTTGATCGAACATCTTCACCTGATCCAGGACCGGTACGGCCATCTGTCGGCCGCCCATTTGCGGGCGCTGGCCGAGGAGATGCGGCTGGCCCAGGCAGAGGTGTATGAGGTGGCCACCTTTTACGCCCATTTCGATGTGGTGAAGGAAGGCGAACAAGCACCGCCGCCCCTGACCATCCGCGTGTGCGATTCCCTATCTTGCGAGCTTGCTGGGGCGCAAACATTGATGGCCGAACTGAAGTCGGTCCTGGATGCCTCGCAAGTTCGCGTGGTCCGCGCGCCCTGCATGGGCCGCTGCGACACGGCACCGACACTCGAGTTCGGCCACAACCACATCGATCACGCGACGTTGGGGACGGTTGAGTCGGCCATCGGCGATGACGACACCCATGCACACATCCCCGACTATGAAGGGCTGGACGCGTACCGGGCCGGCGGCGGGTACGAAAAGCTTTCATCCCTGCACGCGGGATCCCAGACGCCCGACGAAGTTCAAGAGACCGTCCTTTCGTCTGGGTTGCGAGGATTAGGCGGCGCCGGATTCCCGTCGGGCCGCAAATGGTCGTTCGTGCGGGCCGAAACCGGGCCTCGCTATCTGGCCGTCAATGGCGATGAGGGCGAGCCGGGCACCTTCAAGGACCGCTACTATCTCGAACGCACGCCGCACCTGTTCCTGGAGGGCATGCTGATCGCGGCCTGGGCGGTCGAGGCACAGACCTGCTTCATCTACATGCGCGACGAATACCCCGCCGTGCTGGAAATCCTGCGCCGGGAGATCGCGGCGCTGGAAGAGGCGGGCATCGTCTCGCCGGGCTATATCGATCTGCGCCGAGGGGCCGGGGCCTACATCTGCGGCGAAGAAAGCGCGATGATCGAATCCATCGAGGGCAAGCGCGGCCTGCCGCGCCACCGGCCACCCTTCGTTGCCCAAGTCGGCGTCTTCGACCGGCCGACGCTGGTCCACAATGTCGAAACGCTGCATTGGGTCGCCCGCGTGTGTCGTGAAGGGCCGGAGGTTTTGAGCGGGGTCGAAAAGAACGGCCGGACGGGCTTGCGCTCCTACTCGGTATCAGGTCGGGTGAAAAATCCGGACGTGCATCTGCTGCCCGCCGGTTCGACGATCTTGGACATCATCGAGGCAGCTGGCGGCATGCTGGATGGGCATGTCTTCAAGGCCTACCAACCGGGGGGACCGTCATCGGGGCTGCTGCCGGCCTCGTTGAACGACGTGCCGCTCGATTTCGACACGCTGCAACCCCACGACACCTTCATCGGCTCAGCGGCCGTGGTCGTTCTGTCGGATCAAGACAGTGCCAAGGCCGCCGCGCTGAACATGCTGCGCTTCTTCGAAGATGAAAGCTGCGGCCAGTGCACGCCGTGCCGGGTGGGCTGCGAGAAGGCGGTCAAGTTGATGCAGGCCGACCGGTGGGATCAGGGCTTGCTGGAAGAGCTGTGCCAAACCATGGCCGATGCCTCGATTTGCGGTTTGGGTCAAGCGGCCCCAAATCCCATAAGGCTGACCATGAAGCACTTCCCGCAGGAGGTCTGACAATGGCCGAGACGATCACCTTCACCTTGGACGGCAAGCAAGTCAGCGCCGCGCCGGGCGAGACCATCTGGGAAGTGGCCAAGCGCGAAGGCACGCTGATCCCCCACCTGTGCCACAAGGACGCACCCGGCTACCGCGCGGATGGCAATTGCCGAGCTTGCATGGTGGAAATCGACGGCGAGCGCACCCTGGCCGCCTCCTGCATCCGTACGCCCAGCGAAGGGGCGGTCGTCCATTCCCAATCCCACCGTACCGAGACGGCGCGCAAGCTGGTCATGGAACTGCTGCTGGCCGATCAGCCCGCCCACGACGAGGCGCATGACCGCTCGTCCCATCTGTGGGACATGGCGGCGGCCCAAGACATCACGCAAAGCCGCTTTCCCAGCGTTGAGCCGGATCAGGTGCCGCTGCTCGATTCCTCCCATGTCGCGATGAGCGTCAATCTGGATGCCTGCATTCACTGCAATCTCTGCGTCCGGGCCTGCCGAGAGGTACAGGTCAACGATGTGATCGGCATGGCGGCCCGCGGACGCGAGGCCAAGATCGTCTTTGATTTCGACGACCCGATGGGCGGTTCGACCTGCGTTGCCTGTGGGGAATGCGTCCAGGCCTGCCCCACCGGGGCGCTGATGCCCTCGAGCGCCCTGAACGAGGCGGGCACGGGCGACAGCAAGGCGTTCGACCGCGAGGTCGAGTCGGTCTGCCCCTATTGCGGCGTTGGCTGCCAGCTGTCCTTCAAGATAAAGGACGACAAGATCGCCTGGGTCGATGGCATCGATGGGCCGGCCAATGAAAACCGGCTTTGCGTCAAAGGCCGCTTCGGCTTCGATTACATCGCCCACCCGCATCGGCTGACCAAACCGCTGATCCGGCGCGAGGATGCGCCGCCCAAGGGTCTGAATGTCGATCTGGAAAACCCGCTGAAGCATTTCCGCGAAGCAAGCTGGGATGAGGCGCTGGACGCGGCAGCCAACGGGTTGGCCCAACTGCGCGACGAAAGCGGCGGCACCGCCGTGGCCGGGTTCGGGTCGGCCAAGTGCTCGAATGAGGAAGCCTACCTGTTCCAAAAGCTGATCCGGCAGGGCTTTGGGCACAACAACGTCGATCACTGTACCCGGCTGTGCCACGCCTCCTCCGTTGCGGCGTTGCTGGAGAATGTCGGCTCTGGCGCGGTGACGGCGACGTTCAACGAGATCGAAAATGCCGAGGTGGCCATCGTCATCGGGGCCAACCCGACCGAGAACCACCCCGTCGCCGCCACCTATTTCAAACAATTCGTCAAGCGCGGCGGCAAGTTGATCGTCATGGATCCGCGCGGCCAGGGCTTGAAGCGGCATGCCACCCACATGCTGCAATTCCGCCCCGGCACCGACGTCGCGATGCTGAACGCGATCATGCATGTGATCGTCGAGGAAGAGCTCTACGACGAACAATACATCGCCGGCTTTACCGAAAACTGGCCGGCGATGAAGGACCATTTGCAAGGCTTCTCGCCCGAAAAGATGTCCGAGCTGTGCGGCATCGAACCCGCGGCGTTGCGGGCCGTGGCTCGGGAGTTCGCCACCGCCCGCACGGGCATGATCTTCTGGGGCATGGGCATCTCCCAGCACGTCCATGGGACAGACAATTCGCGGTGCCTGATCTCGCTGGCCCTGATGTGCGGCCATGTCGGGCGACCGGGCACGGGACTGCACCCGCTGCGCGGGCAGAACAACGTGCAGGGCGCCTCGGATGCCGGGCTGATCCCGATGTTCCTGCCTGACTATCAATCCGTGACCGATGACGGCGTGCGCTCGGCCTTTGCCGACATCTGGGGCTCGGGCGACTTTTCTTCGCAGAAAGGCCTGACGGTCGTTGAGATCATGGATGCCATCCATGCCGGCGACATTCGCGGCATGTACATCCTGGGCGAAAACCCCGCCATGTCGGACCCCGACGTCAGCCACGCGCGCGCCGCGCTGGCCAAGCTGGATCACCTGGTGGTTCAGGACATCTTTTTAACAGAGACGGCCAATTTCGCCGACGTCATCCTGCCCTCCTCCGCCTGGCCGGAAAAGACGGGCACAGTGACCAACACCAACCGCCAGGTTCAAATGGGCCGGCAAGCGCTCAACCCGCCGGGCGAAGCGCGCGAGGATTGGGCGATCACAGTCGATCTGGCCCAACGGCTGGGCCTGGGTTGGCAATACAGCCACCCCAAAGAGGTGTTTGCCGAAATGAAGCGCGGCATGGCCTCGCTGGACAACATCACCTGGGAACGGCTGGAGGGCGAGGCGGTGACCTATCCCTCCCTATCGCCGGACGATCCGGGCCAGGCCATCGTCTTCGGCGACGGCTTCCCCAGGCCCGAAGGCCGCGCGCGCTTCACCCCGGCCAATGTCACCCCGCCGGCCGAAACACCGGACGAAGACTACCCGATGATCCTGACGACCGGCCGCCAGCTGGAACATTGGCACACCGGCGCCATGACCCGCCGCGCCTCGGTACTCGATTGGGCGGAGCCGGAAGCCAACGCTTCGCTACACCCGAAAACCCTGCGGGCCATGCAGGTCAAACCAGGCCAGCGCATCCGCATCGAAACCCGCCGGGGCGCCATCGACATCATGGCCCGCGCCGATCGGGCGGTGGCCGAAGACATGGTGTTTGTGCCCTTTGCCTTCGTCGAGGCGGCTGCCAACCTGCTGACCAACCCGCAGCTCGACCCCTATGGGAAGATCCCGGAGTTCAAGTTTTCCGCCTGCCGGGTGAGCAAGGTAGACGCCGATGGGTTGGAGGCGGCTGAGTAGGCTATGATCTAATTGCCTCGAGCGTCCACGGATGGCGAGCCCTCAGCAATTGTTAAATGCGTTATCGCTGCTAGAAATACGGAGAGAAGACAAAAGCGGATATTTTTCGCAAGTTACCCAGCCGCGACTGCGACCGTCCTGGCTCAGGAGCTGGAAATCAGCTGAGCATCGTCGACTACCTGGAAAGATAGGGCATCTCTGCAATGCCGAATAGCGAGTGGATCGTTTACGCCGCCTGTGTTCCGGCCTACCGGATCACGTTGGTTCAATAAACCATGTCAGTTAAAGTGATAACTTATCGAGAATAGATGCTCCGAAAATACAAGAATTATTAGAATTAATATCAAAACTTGCCACTATAATTAGGCGATGCTCAAATATGGAGAAAAAATGATGGAGAACAATATTGCCGAACTCATAGGGGGTATTTTTATTGGAGCTTTGATCGTTGGTGGCATCGTGTGTATCTGGGGGTGGCTTACTTCATGCCCCTCTTGCAGAGAATGGTTTTCCAAGGTAAATGATGGAAGTCGCGTAGTCGACACCAAAACTGGATGGAAGGTAGTTAATATAACAGAAGAAACTAGAAACTCTAAGGGCGAAGTAATTCAGACAAAAACTATACCGCAACAACATCGTGTCATGACTACGACTTACAAAAATTTCTATCATTGTTCAAAGTGTGGCCATAAATGGCATGACTTCTCATCCTCAGAAACCAGCACGTTTGATGAATGAAGTTTTCTAAGCCTCTGATCTACTGGATGTTCCACGAACAGTGGATGCACGAAAACTACTCTTTGAATGAAGTGCGCCTCGAACGCCTTTGTACCAAGTAGCAATGTGGTCAGCTTACTAGATTATTAGGATCAAATTGCACCTTCTCATATGATCCTCACAAACCGACAGCTCTTCATTATGCAATAAATGCGGCTCCAGGCAATCACGCGGCTATGTGGCTACCGATAGAATGCGATACAGTTTGCAATCGGTCTGGCGGCGCCGTTACGCCGCCAGTTGCCATGGATGAAGAGAACGAACCTCCCCCTACTGCCGCATCAAAACCCGGCGGAGCTTCGTGAAGATCTCATCGATGTGCTTGTCCTCGCAAACAAAGGGCGGCGAGATCAGGCAGCAATCGCCGGTCATCTTGACCATGATGCCTTCTTCGAAGCAGTCCTGGGTCATCTTCACCCCGCGTTTACCGGGGGTGCCGTCCAGGGGTTCGATGTCCAGGCCGCCGAGCAGGCCGTAGCCGCGGACGTCCTTGACGACGGGGATGGTGCCCAGGTCTTCCATGGCGGACATCATCTTGGGCGACAGGGCGGCGGCTTTTTCGACCAGGCCTTCCTGCTCGAAGATGTCGCGGGTTGCCAGGCCAGCGGCGACGGCGACGGGGCTGCCGGAATAGGTGTAGCCGTGCATGAACTCCACGCCCCAATCCGGGGCGGCGCCGACAATGTCTTCGTAGATGCCGTCGCGGCAGGCGACAGCGCCCATGGGGACGACGCCGTTGGTCAGCGCCTTGGCCATGGTGATCATGTCGGGCGTCACGCCGAAGGCATCGGCGCCGAACTGGTGGCCGGTGCGGCCGAAGGCACAGATCACCTCGTCGAAGATCAGCAGGATGCCGTTGGCATCGCAGATCTCGCGCAGGCGGTCGAGATAGCCGACCGGCGGGGCGAAGCAGCCGGTTGAGCCGGCCATGGGTTCGACGATGCAGGCGGCGATGTTTTCGGCGCCGTAGGTGTCGACAAAGCCCTGCAGATCATCGGCCAACTCGGCGCCCGTTTCGGGCTGGCCGAGCTTCTTGTTGTGCTCGGGCAGACCCGTGTGGCGCATGTGGGCCACGCCGGGCAGCGTCAGGTTGAAGGCCTTTTTGTTGGAGCCGATGCCGGCAACCGACAGGCCACCGAAATTGACCCCATGATAGGCGCGCTGCCGGCCGATGAAGCGGGTGCGAGAGCCCTCGCCGCGCGCCTTGTGATAGGCGAGCGCGATCTTCATGGCCGAATCCACGGCTTCCGAGCCGGAATTGGCGAAGAAGATGTGGTTCAAGTCGCCCGGCGTGATCTGCGACAGACGGCGGGCGAATTCGAACTGTTGGGGGTGGCCGTGCTGGAAGGGCGGCACATAGTCGACATTGACGAGCGCCTGATGGACGGCGTCGGCAATCTCTGTCCGGCCATGCCCTGCCGCGACGCAAAACAGCCCCGAGCTGCCATCGATGATCTGGTGACCCTGGTGCGTCTCGAAATAGACGCCCTTGGCCCCGGTGATCATGCGCGGGCTTTCCTTGAACTGCTTGTTCGAGGTGAAGGGCATCCAATACTGCCCCAGCGTGTTCGGCAAAGCATGAACGGACATGGGATTATCCCCCTTATTTCAGATCGTTATCCGGTTACGGATGGTCAGTGAGAGACGGTTAGGTCGGCGTAGCGCGGCAGCATGCAGGACTGATCCTGCATGGCATCGCGGCGGAACGGGGCACCCAGCTCCTTGTTGGTGACGACCTCGACCAGCGTGGTGGTGCCTTGGTCCTGAGCCGCGCAAGCATCGCGAATGGCGGCCGACAGGTCGTCCATATTTTCGACCCGGACGCCTTTGCAGCCGAAGGCCTCGGCCACAGCGGCATAGCTGAAGGTGTCGCCCAGCTCGGTACCGACGAAGCGCTCGTCGAACCACAGGATATCGTTCTTCTTTTCCGCGCCCCACTGGCCATTGCGGAAGACGACGATGGTGACCGGCACACCCATCCGGTTGCAGGTCGGCAGCTCGTTCAGGCTGATGCCGAAGGCGCCGTCGCCGACCAGGGCGACCGCCGGACGGTCCGGGCGGGCCAGCTTGGCGCCCATGATCGAGGGAAAGGCATAGCCGCAATTGCCGAACATGCCGGGGGCGAGGAAGCTGCGCGGCTCCTCGAACGGCAGGTAGCTGTTGGCCATGGCGCAGATGTTGCCGATGTCGGTCGAGACCATGGCGTTTTTCGGCAGGCCGTCCTGGATGGCGCGCAGGGCCTGGCGGGGGGCCATCTTGTCTGGCTCGTTATCACGTGCGCGCTGGTTCCAGGTACTGCCCGGATCGTCTTCCTCGTGATCCCAGCTGGTCAGCTTTTGCAGCCAGGCCGATTTGCGGGTGCTTGCCTCGTTCTTGCGTTCCTGGCCGTCATCGCCGCAGTCGTGATTCTTCAGCGCCTCGGACAGCTGGCCGGCGACTGCGCGGGCATCGCCGCAAATGCCGACATCGATGGGCTTGGCGAGACCCAGCATGTCGGGGTTGGCGTCGACCTGGATGATCTTGGCCTGGCCGGTCCAGTATTCGATGCCGTGCTGCGGCAGGGTGCTGAACGGGTTCAGGCGGGTGCCCAAGGCCAGGATGACATCGGCCTTCTTGACGATCTCCATCGCCGGCTCCCAGCCTTGATAGCCCAGCGGGCCGACGGCCAGGGGATGGCTGGCGGGGAAGCTGTCATTGTGCAAGTAGGAATTTGCGACCGGTGCGCCGAGGATTTCGGCCAGTTGCTTGCATTCTTCGACCGCGTCGCCCAGCACCACACCGGCACCGGCCACGATGACCGGGTATTTGGCACCGGCCAGCATTTCGGCGGCCTTGTTGACCAGATCCTGATCGCCCGGCTGACGGCCCGGCAAAATGGGGTCAGGGATATCGACGTCGATGACCTGGCTGAACATGTCGCGCGGCACGTTGAACTGCACCGGGGCCGAATGCTGACGGGCGCGCTGGAAGCAGCGGGTCAGGGTTTCGACCATGCGGCTGGGATGGGCCAAGGTTTCCTGATGGCAAGTGATTTCCTCGAAGGCCGGCAGCTGGCGGGTTTCCTGAAAGCCGCCCAACCCTTGGGTCTTGGAGGCGGTTTCCGGGGTCACCACGATCATCGGGGTGTGGTTCCAATAGGCGGCCGCGACGGCGGTAACGAAATTGGTGATGCCCGGACCGTTCTGGGCGATACAGACGGCGATCTCGCCCCCCGCCCGGGTGTAGCCATCGGCCATGTGGGCCGCGCCCTGTTCGTGGGCGACGTCGACAAAGCGAATGCCCGCGCGTTCGAACACGTCCAAACCCGGCATGAAGGCCGATCCTACGATGCCGAAAGCGATCTTGGTGCCCTGGATGCGAAGCGTTTCCACGAACGCTTCATGCGACGTCATTTTCATTGAACTTCTCCCGTACCTTAGGTGGTTGCGCGGTCAGGCCCGCATCCGTTCTGCTTTTGGGTCATAGAAAGGCTTCAGGCTTGCCGAAGCGGCAAACCGGTCGCCGGCGATTTCGATTTCGTAACTCGAGCCGAGGATGTCGGAGGGTTTTTCGCCGGGCTGGCAGGCGACATAACCAAGGCCGATGGCGCCGCCGAGATGGTGGCCGTAATTGCCCGAGGTCAGGTAGCCAGCGATCCCGCCATCCCGCCAGATCGGTTCGTTGTGGTAGACGAGCGGCTGCGGGTCCTCGAGCTGGAACTGGACCAATCGGCGGGACAGGCCGTCTTCCTTGCGGCGCAGGACGGCGTCGCGGCCGATGAACTGGCCGAACTTGGAGTCCTGCTTGCCTGTCTTGACGGCGAATCCGAGGCCCGCTTCCAGCACGTGGTCTTCGTCGGTGATGTCGTGGCCGAAATGGCGGAAGGCCTTTTCGATGCGGCAGGAATCCAACGCATGCATGCCACACAGGCGCAGACCGTGAGGCTCGCCCGCCTCGATCAGCGTGTCGAAGACATGGGCGGCCATGTCGGTAGAGACATAGATCTCCCAGCCCAGCTCGCCGACATAGGTGACGCGGTGGGCGCGGGCGACGGCCATGCCGATTTCGACCGGCTGGGCGGTGCCGAAGGGGAAGGCTTCGCTGGTCAGATCGGCCTTAGTGACCTGGTTCAGTAGATCGCGGGCGTTGGGGCCCATGACGGCGAGGACGGCTTCGCCGCTGGTCACGTCCGACGCGATGCAGTGGGCATCCTCGGGGATGTGGCGGCGCAGCCAGGACATCTCGCGCACCGCGTTGGCAGCGGCGGTGATGACGATGTAAAGGGTTTCGGACAGGCGGGTGACGGTCAGGTCCGCCTCGATGCCACCCCTTCCGTTAAGCCATTGGGTGTAGACGATCTGGCCCGGCTCGACCGCGACATCGTTGGCGCAGATCTTTTGCAACACCGCCTCAGCATCGCGGCCTTCGACGCGGATCTTGGCAAAGCTGCTCATGTCGAACAGGCCGACCTGCTGGCGCACGGCCTGGTGTTCGCTGGCGGAATGGTCGAACCAGTTTTGCCGGCCCCAGGAATACTCGTAGGCAGGCTGCTCGCCAGCCTGGCGTTGGTCGGCAGGCAAGAACCAGTTGGCCCGTTCCCAGCCGGCTAGTTCGCCGAAGCAGGCACCGTTCACGGCCAACCGCTCATGCAGCGGCGTACGCCGGACGCCCCGCGCCGTGGCGAACTGGCGGTAGGGATAGTGATCGGCGTAGAGCAGGCCGAGGGTTTCGGTCGAGCGTTTGAACAGATAGCTGCGCGTGGCCTGAAAGGGCTGCATGCGGCGGATATCGACTTCCCAAAGGTCGAAGGGCGGCTCGCCCGCTTCGATCCATTCGGCCAGGGCCTTGCCCGCCCCACCGGCCGACTGGATGCCGACGGAATTGAAGCCGGCGGCTACGAAGAAGCCATCCAGGTTGGGGGCCTCGCCCAGGATGTAGCGGTCGTCGGGCGTAAAGCTTTCCGGGCCGTTGAAGAAGGTGTGGATGCCAGCGGACTCGAGGATCGGCACACGGGCGATGGCGGCCTCGATAACCGGGGCGAGATGGTCGAAATCCTCAGGTAGCTGGTCGAAGCAGAAATCCTCGGGGATGCCGTCCATGCCCCAGGGCTTGGCCACGGGTTCGAATGCGCCGATCAGGATCTTGCCGGCGTCTTCTTTATAGTAGGCGCACTCGTCGGGCACGCGCAGGACCGGCATGTCGCGCTGCAGATCGGGGATGGTGTCGGTGACCAGATAGAAATGCTCGCAGGCGTGCAGCGGCACATCGACACCGGCCATCTTGCCGACCTCGCGGCCCCACATGCCGGCGGTGTTGACGACGACCTCGGCCTCGATGGTGCCCTGGTCGGTTTCGACGCCGGTGGCCCGATTGTTCTGCTTCAGGATGCCGGTGACCTTGGCGCCTTCGATGATCTTGACGCCGCCCTGCCGGGCACCGGCCGCAAGGGCAAGGGCGATGTTCATCGGGTCGGCCTGGCCATCTTCGGGCAGGAACAACCCGCCCGTGACGCCATCGAGGTTGGCGAGCGGAAAGGCGGAGGCGCAGTCCTGCAAGGTCAGCATTTCGGCCTGGACGTCGACGGTCTTGGCCATCGAGGCGCCACGGGCGAATTCCTCCAGCCGGGCCTCGGTCAGGGCCAGCGCGACCGAACCGTTGCGCTTGTAACCGGTCGCGACGCCGGTTTCGGCCTCCAGCGTGTCGTAGAGTTTGGCGGAATAGCGGGCCAGCATGGTCATGTTGCGCGTGGCGCGAAGCTGGGCGATCAGGCCGGCGGCATGCCAGGTGGTGCCGCAACCAAGCTGCTTGCGCTCCAGCAGGACGATGTCCTTCCAGCCCAGCTTGGCCAGGTGATAGGCCACCGAACAGCCAATGACGCCGCCGCCAATGATGACGGCGCGGGCTTTTGTGGGAAGACCGCTCATGCCCGGAGTCTTTCGTTGTCAGGGTCGAACAGCGGTTCGCGGGCGACGGTGGCGGCGCGGCGTTCGCCGAGAATGTCGATTTCGAGTTGGGTGCCCTCGGCGGTGACCTGCGGTTGGAGGTAGCCCAGCGCAATCGACTTGCCGATGCGGTGGCCGTAACCGCCTGAGGTGACGAACCCGACCGGGGAGTCATTTTGCCAGACGATGGAGCCGTAAGGGGCGTCGGCAGAACCGTCCTCGACCAACAGGGGCACGAAGATCTCGCTTGAGCCATGTTCCTTTTCATCGGCCAAGGCGGGCCGGCCGAGATAGTCGGGCTTTTTGAGGGAGACGAAACGGTCGAGGGCGGTTTCCAAGGGTGTGTATTCGCTGGAGAGATCCTGCTTCCAGGCGCGGTAGCCTTTTTCCAGGCGCAGGGACTCCATGGCGTACATGCCGAAATCGGCGATACCGTGGGCAGCACCGGCTTGCGTCAACGCGTCATAGATCGGCTTGAGCGAGGCCATGGGCATGTGCAGCTCCCAGCCCAGCTCGCCGACATAGTTTACGCGGATGGCCAAACCCTCCGCCCCGTCGATGCGGATCGTCTGGTGGCTGAGCCAGGGAAAGGCTTCGTTCGAAAGGTCGCTGTCGGTCACCTGGGCAAGAACGTCGCGGGCGCGGGGACCGGCAATCACCAGGGTGCCGTAGGTTTCCGTGATGTTATGCAGCTCGAGCCCGCCATCAGCCGGCAGGTGCCGAGTCAACCAGTCGCGGTCGTGCCACTCTCCGGCGGCCGGGCCGATCAGCCAGAACTTGTCCTCTTCCAGGCGGGTCACGGTCATTTCAGTGACGACGTTGCCGGTCTCGGCACAGAAATAGGCCAGGCCGACGCGGCCAGTCTTGGGCAAGCGGCCGGAGACCAGGCCGCTGAGCCAGTCGGCGGCACCGGAACCGCTCAACTCGAACCTCGCGAAGCCGGATAGGTCGATCAGGCCGACCCGCTCATGCACGGCGCGGCATTCCTCTGCCACCGCTTCGAACCAGTTGGTCCGGTGGTAGGAAAGCTGTTCTTCGGCAGCGTCTTGGGCACGGGGAAACCAGGTAGCCCGTTCCCAGCCGCCGCGGGCACCGAACTGCGCACCCTTTGCTTTGAAGGTGTCGAACAGCGGTGAAGTCTTGGAGGGGCGGCCGGCGGGACGTTCCTCGGCCGGGAAGCCGATGGCGTACTCGCGCTGATACAGCTCCACCACCTTGGCGGAGACGTAGCTCTTTGTCGCGAAATCGGTGTAGCGGCGAGGATCGACGGACCACATGTCCCACTCCGGCTCGCCATCGACAACCCATTCGGACAGAACCTTGCCGGCACCGCCCGACTGAACGATGCCGAAGGAAAACGCACAGATCTCGAACGCGTTGGGCACGCCCGGTATCGGGCCGATCAGCGGGTTGCCATCGGGGGTGTAGGGCACGGGGCCGTTGATGACTTTCTTGATGCCGACGGTGCCGAGCACGGGCACCCGCTCGCAGGCACGCTCGATGTACCATTCCAGCCGGTCGAGATCGTCCGGGAACAGCTGGAAGGAGAAGTCGTCGGGCATGTCCTCCTGCGGCCAGGCCAGTTTGGCATCCCATTCATAGGGGCCGAGGATCAGGCCGCCGCGTTCCTGGCGCAGGTAATAGCTGTCATCGGGGTCGCGCAGCATGGGAACCGACTGATCGCGCGCGGTCAATTCGGGGATTTCCTCGGTCACCAGATACTGGTGGGCCATCGTGGTGCACGGCACCTCGCGTCCCATCATCTGGCCGATGACCGGGGCGTAATAACCGGCGGCGTTGACGATGATCTCGGCGGTGACCTCGCCCTTTTCGGTTGCAACCTTCCAGCCGGAGGCGCAGCGCTTGATGCCGGTGACGCGGCAATGGCGCTCGATCCGGGCGCCGAGATCGCGGGCGCCCTTGGCATAGGCCTGGGTCAGCTGCGAGGGATCGATGTCACCGTCGTCGGGATCCCACAAACCGCCTAGCAGGTTATAGGTTTCCATCAGCGGGAAATGGCGCGTCAGGTCGTTGGCCGAAACGACCTCGAAATCCAGATCCAGATAGCGGGCCATGCCGGTGACGTGGCGAAACTCCTCCATCCGGTCCTTGGTGTGCGCCAGGCGGACGGCGCCGGTGACGTGATAGTCCATCGGGTAATCGACGGCGCTGCCAAGCGTCTTGTACAGCCGGGTCGAATAGCGCTGCAGCCGCATCAGACCCCAATTGCCGGAAAAGTTCGGGCAATTGCCGGCGGCGTGCCAGGTTGAACCGGCCGTCAGCTCGTTGGCCTCGACCAACAGCGTATCGGTCCAGCCCTTCAGGGCCAGGTGATAGAGCGCACTTGTTCCGGCGGCACCGCCACCGATGATAAGCACCCGGACATGGCTTGGTAAGGAAGACATGGCGGATCAGTAAACCGGTGGTGAGGCGACCCACAGAACCCGCGCGATTTCGGGCCCGGGGTTGTGCCAGGACATCGGTTCGTGGGTGAAACGGAAGCTGTCATTGGCCTGGAGCTTGAACGTGCGGCCATCGATGGTGATGTCGAAGCGGCCCTCGACGACGTAGCCCGCCTCCTCAATGCCGCGATGTTTGATGCCGGCACTGCGGGCACCAGGGGCGATCTCGCTCAACACCAGCTCAAAACTGCCGCCCAGATCGGGGGAGAGCAGTTCTTCGATGATGCCATCCTCGGTGGTGCCCAACCGGCGGCGCTGGCCGGAGCGGACGATGTAGCCCTGCTCATCCGGATTGCCGCTTTGGCTGGTCAGGAACCAACCGAAGGGCACGTCCAGCACCTTGGCCAGCTTTTGCAGATCATCGACGGTCAAGTCGGACATGCCGCGCTCGGCCTGGCTGAGATAACCGATCGACCGGCCGATGCGGGCGGCCAGCTCCTCCAGCGTCAAACCCTTGGATTTGCGCAGGGCGCGGATGTCGTTGCCAAAGGATCGCGATTTCGCACTTTCGGCTGGCTGATCGACTGGTTTGGCGAGGGCCGCTTGGCTCATGGAGCGCTCGTTTGCTTGGTTGTTTCGGGGCCGTGAATGGTATGTGCAAAATGGCCCGTGAAATTTCAAGCAAAAATTTCACGGGCATGGTAAAAGGGGAGGCTTGCCCGGTTCACCCGGGCCGCTAGAACCCTCTCTGGACGCTCATAGATCCTTGGATTTCCCGTGCAAAACTCAATCCTCGTGCTCAACGCCGGCTCCTCCAGCATCAAGTTTGCGGTCTACCCTGCGGCCGGCGGCGACGCGCCATTGATCAAGGGCATGATCGATGGGATCGGCGGGGCAGCGCGGTTCAAAGCGACGGGGGCGGATGGGTCGGCGCTGGAGGCTGGTGGGCTTAGCAAGTTGGGAGACGGGCTGGGGCATGCCGACCTGACAGCGCGCCTGCTGACCTGGCTGGATGCGGAAGGGGGCGATTTCACGACCGTGGCGGTGGGTCATCGGGTGGTGCATGGCGGGCGCGGCTTTATCGACCCGGTGCTGATCGATGCGAGAGTCATGGCGGCGCTGGAAGACCTGGTTCCACTGGCCCCGCTGCACCAGCCTCATAATCTATCCGCCATCAAGGCAGTGGCCGAACGGGCACCGGATCTGCCCCAGATCGCCTGTTTCGATACGGCTTTTCACCGCACCCAGGGTCGATTGGCCGAGTTGTTCGCCCTGCCCCGCGCGCTGAGCGAGGAAGGCATCATCCGCTATGGCTTTCACGGGCTGTCCTACGACTACATCGCCTCGGTGCTGCCGAACCACTTAGGGGACAAGGCCGATGGCCGCGTGATCGTCGCCCATCTGGGCAATGGAGCCAGCCTGTGCGCCATGGACAAACGGCGCAGCGTCGACACCACCATGGGCTTCACCGCCCTGGACGGCCTGATGATGGGCAGCCGCTGCGGTGCCGTCGATGCCGGGGTCGTGCTGCATCTGTTGCAGGAAAAAGGAATGAGCGTGGCCGATGTCGAACGCCTGCTCTATCGGGAATCAGGCCTATTGGGGGTATCCGGGCTGAGCAACAACATGCGCGATCTGGCGGAAAGCGGCCGCCCCGAGGCGCGGGAGGCGGTGGACCTGTTTTGCTACCGAGCGGCCAAGCAGCTATGTGCCCTGTTGCCGACCCTTGGCGGGCTGGATGCGCTGGTGTTCACCGCCGGCATTGGCGAAAACTCCCCAACCGTGCGGGCCAAGATATGCAGCCACCTGGGCTGGCTTGGCGTAGACCTTGATAACCAGGCGAATGGGGCAAACGCGGAAAGGATCAACACCCCTTCGTCGAGTGTTGCCATATGTGTCCTTCCAACCGACGAAGAGCTTGTCATTGCCCTGGCATCGCGAGACCTCGTCACGCTCTGACGGCAACGCATACCATCTGCCTGCTGTAAAGCCCGGGCTGGATATTAGACAATTTCGATCAATTACTGTACAGTTCTAGCGGCAATTAACGCCGCCCCGCCCGCCGGGGCAATTGTAGCCATTTAAATGATACTCTCCCAATTGTTTTTCCGGAGAACGGAAATGAGTACCGGCTTTTCATATGATGAGAAAACTGAGGATGATATACTAGAATATGACTTCTCTGACTTCGAGCCATTCGACTCCGTCATTCTGGTCGGCCCGGATATTCCGCACAACTTTTTTGAGAACAATTCCCCCTATGACATTCCGGCTCCGAGTAAAATTTTTAAAATAAGAGAAATCACTTGGCAAATTATTCGGAAGTTCACCAGTTCTGACAAAGTAAAACGACTCTCTATGTACGGCTTACTGCGCGCGGTTCGATGTTTATCGAGCTTATCGCACGAGATTCATCCAAGCAGCTCTCCCAACGTCGTTTTGTGTTGCAGTCAACTGCAGGAGCTACGAATAGCATCCAACCTGTTGCATGGCCGCCTTGCCGCTCGTGACACTCAACCGCTCTTCAAACATGAAGAACTACTTCATCTGATTGGCCTCTGCCCCAATCTTCAAAAAATAGATCTTCGGTGGAATTACTTGCACCACGATGATTTCCGCCTTTTTGAGGATATTAAAAATCAGCTGAAAGAAAGCGGGAGAGAGATCGAAACACTTTACGAGAGCCGGTACACGGAAAACGCCGATCACGTCATCCACGCTGAATGGAACCACATTCTTGGTGCTGATTGGCAACGTGAAGATGGAATTAAGCCCCATAACCGGCTGGTTGGACTGGCTCTGTCAGGCGGGGGCATTCGGTCAGCCGCCTTCTCCCTTGGGGTCCTTCAAGCGCTGGCGAGAAAAAACTGGCTCAAGGACGTCCAGTATATGTCAACCGTCTCAGGCGGAGGGTTCATCGGATCTTCCCTGTCCTGGCTTTCCGCCGCAATCGAAGGGGCCGGCGCAGAGAGCCGCAGATTTCCCCTAGGCGACAAAGAAACCGCTGTTGAATCCACGTTCGAGCCGCCAAAGCCCCTAGACCCGAAAGAGCCGGACACCGACTCTTTGAACGCCGATGCGGTGCCGCCCGTCATAAAGACCGGCATACTGGATCACATTCGCCATAAAGGGAGCTATATATCACTTCGAAGCGGGCGAGATTTCATAGAACTTTCGACCAGCATTGCCCGCGTTATTCTGCCTTCTATGCTCGTCTATCTGAGTTTTTTGTTCCTGCCGATCGCGTACATCGCGTTCATATTGGCGCAACCTTCCATTTCATCGCCAACTTTATCATCGGAAAGCGATGCTTGCGGCCTACTGCAACTCGACGCAGTCGGCCGCTTTCTCGATGCGTTTCTTAACGCATCGAAAGCCAACAGAATTCCCAGGAAGACTCTAACTGGGAAACGATTGTCAGCTTGATTTCGTACAACGGCGCTTGGAGAATTGCCTTTGCCCTGCTGTTCATTTTTGCCATGGGCTCGATGTTAAGCGCTATCTTTTCAAGCGCGGACTGGGTGCTGGGAAAATCGAACCAAAAAGACCGGCCCGCTCCCGCCGCCGAACGGCTCCGGACATCCTTTTCCACACCAAGAATTACGATCGGCCTATCAGTCTTATTATCCGTTTTATTTATGGTAATTCTCCACTATGCGTCACATGAATATTCCACATTGATTATTTTCGCAATCTCTGTTTCTATTTTTTCAGCATTTGCTGTGAACAATTTGGATTCACCGCCGGGTATATTGTTTGTATTTCTATTTCCACTTATTTTATTCTTCAATGGCGAAGAAAAATCAGAACTATTTGATGTTGTATATGTGGCTTACGCGGCAATCGTGACCCTTTCCCTCACCGTCTGGCAATCATGGGCGTTGGCCAAGACGTTTGCCGGAAGATCGTGGAACACGCTTTCGACAGCCGGTCGTTTTTGGCTCTGTTCTTACCGCTTTGGGCTAATGGCAGTCTTGAATGCCCTTCTATTTTTCGGAATTTTCCAAATTCCCATCGCTATAGAGTCGGCCACCTCCGTCTCTCGGCACTTTTACCTTCAAGGGTTACCAATCGCAGTTTTCGTGTCGGTTTACCCGACAACCCTCATGTTGGCCAATTACGTCTGGCGGATGGTTTCGAAACGAAAGCGTAGCGGAGGCAGCAGCGAGTCAAACAAACGGGTGGACAAGGAGCAAGTTGCGATGGAAAGCCTCACCAACTTGCAGATTTCCTATAGCTATAGAAAGCAAAGCCATATCTGGGGAGCCGCTATTTTGTCCTTGGCAGCGATGTTCCTAATCGCCGGCGTTATTTCGGAAGTTTATCGAGGTGAAATTTTGGGGTTCGGGTTCGGGTTTGAAGCTGGGTCGAGCTTCACACTTGTCGGAATCCTATCATTTATCTTGAAGAAGATAGCTGAAGTTAGAGACAGCAAGTCGCTGTTTGCGAGATTGGAACCCACGTTCGTCTACGTCTCCGCCGTCGCCTCCATATTGGGTTTCCTGTTGTTCTCATACTCGCTGTGCCAGCTTTTGAGCGATCATGTTAGCCTCGACTACGCCCGGTACGCGGCGTATGGGCAAACATTTCTAGGCGTGTTGGAACGCAGTCTAAGCCCGGACCTGATGTCGCTGATCCCTATCTTGCAATCCATCAATTCAATGCTGGATGGAATTGGCACTTTCCTCAGAATAGAGGAAACGGGATCCGAAGCATCTTGGATAATATTCGTGGCAAAAACTGCGCCGGTAATTTTATTGGTGGTGTTTTTTGGATTTATTGCGGGGAGAAACACAAACGTCAATCTGGTGGGTCTGCATCGAATTTACCGAGACCTGCTGATGCACACATTCATGCCGACATCGATCGGGAATGATATTCATCTGAATGTTGGAGCCAAAGATGCGAACGAGTTTTTTGTCCACGAACTAAAGGAAACTACGCAAAAACCAATCGAGGGAGTTCGCAGGGCGCCCTACCACATCATAAACACCAACTTTGTTATTTCCAGATCCCGCGACGCACGCTTCGTGGGGCGAGGCGGTGCGAGTTTTGTGCTGTCGCCGCTGTTTTCGGGGAGCAGCGCAACCGGCTGGCGCAGAAGCGATCAGTGGGAACCTTCTTCGACGCATATGACGCTGGCGACAGCCATGGCGACGTCGGGTGCCGCGTTCAATCCGCGGACCGGCCCGGGCGGAAAGGGTCCAGCCAGAACGCCGCTGGTTTCGTTTTTGATGACTTTGTTCAACGCCCGGCTGGGCCTATGGGTGCAGAACCCTCGATACAGTGCGGGGGAGGAAGATCGGCGCACGATCCGCAAGGTTGGCGACCGGCTTACGGAAAAATCTCGCCGAACGCCGAAACGGGATCCCGATTTTATCTTGCCGGGGCTGCGGGGAATTCTGGGTAGGCTCTCAGCCACGTATGGCGACGAATTCACGCGGTTCATTGAACTGACCGACGGCGCGCATTTCGACAATACGGGGCTTTATGAGCTTATTCGACGCAAGGTCCGTTTGATTTTCATGGTCGACTGTTCGGAAGACAAGGACTTCAACTACGCAAGCCTGGCGACGGCGTTCGAGCGAATCCGGGCTGATTTTGCGGTACAGTTTCGTTTCTCGGAAATCGACAAGGGCTTAGAGGACCTGTTGCACGATCCCGAAGGCCAAAACGCCTGGGCAAAGAAGTTGGAGATCGCCGAGAGAGGTTATGCCCTGGCCCGCATCGACTACCAACCCCATCAAGATCACCATACGGGCGACGAGGACGGGCTTCTTGTGATCATCAAATCAACCATGATCAAAGACGTGCCGGCGGACGTTCTCGGCTACAAAAGCGCCAACTCAGATTTCCCCGATGAATCAACGATGGATCAGTTCTTTGACGAGATCCAATTCGAGGCTTATCGCGAACTTGGCTACCGCATTGCCAAAAAGGCGTTCGAAGATCCGAAAATCCGCAAAGTACACGCGTTCTGCGTCCCCGATGAATCGCCTCAATGGGGTGAATATGACGTATAGACCATGGTAATCGGTCAAACCGCGATTGAGCATTTGTTGATCGTGCTCTAGCTCCTTCTGGCGCGGCGTTCCTTGCCCCGTTTTACGATGAATCGCTCAGATCATCGCCGATGCGGTCGATTGACTGAATGAGGCCCAATCCCTCCCGCAACGCGGTGCCGGTGGCAACGCACATTTGCGGCAGGATCATCCATTCGAGCATCCAGGCGGCACCGGACCGCTCTTGTTCGTGAATGAGAGACTGGTGAAAACCGGCAAGCTGAACGGCGTTGAATCGGGCCAAGGTGACCAGCAACTCGGCCCCGACCGGGTTTTGCTTGTGGGGCATGGCCGAAGAAATGCCGCCACCGGACAGGGAAATCTCGTCGATACCCTGTTGGGCCATCAGGCACACATCCTGACCGATCTTGCCAAGGCTGCCGGCGACCAGGGACAGCCAGGAGGCATAGTCGGCCAGCCGATCGCGCTGGCTGTGCCAGGCTTTCGGCGGGTTCGCCAGGCCCAAGGCCATCGCAACACGCTCGGCCACAACCGCTCCCTTGTCGCCCAACGCGTGACGGGTTCCGACGGCCCCGCCGAATTGCAAAACCGACAGCCCTTCTTCGAGCGCCGCCAAGCGATCGCGGCCGCGCTGAAGCGGTGCCTGCCAAGCCGCGATGCGGTCGGCGGCCGTAATGCTATGGGCGAACTGCATACGGGTTCTGCCCTTTAGCACGGCCTTACCCTGCCTGACGGACAGCGCCTCGAGCGCTGCAAGACAGGCGTCAAGCCGGTCGCCGAAGATCGCATTGACCGATTTGAGGGCAAGCATCAGGGAGGTGTCGACCAAATCCTGGCTGGTGGTCCCCGTGTGAAACGCCTTGGCGTGAGTGGGGCCGATTTTCTCCCGGATCTGGCGGACATAATCGGGCACCGGCACGCCATTGCGGGCTGCCGCGTGCGCAATAGCCGCGACATCGGGTTCGAGGGTGCGGCAGGTGTGGTCAATCACCTGGGCGGCATCGCCGCTGATGACCCCCTCGGCGGACAGCGCCTCGGTCAGCGCGATTTCAAAATCGCGGTAACGATCCAGCGTCTTATCGGCCGCAAATTCCGCCGCGATGTTCGGATCGGAAAACAACCCTGACAGCAGGGCATTGTCGAATGCGCTAACGCCCATATCGCCTCAGGTGTCGAAGAACACCGTTTCCTGCTCGCCCTGCAGGTGAATGTCGAAGGTATAGGTATGGCCTTCGCGCGGGGCGATCAACGTGGCCACCCTGGCCCGGTGTTCGATGCGGGCCAGGATCGGATCTTCGGCGTTGGCTGCTTCCTCATCGGCGAAATAAAGGCGGGTGGACAGACCGATATTGACGCCGCGCGCGACCACCCAGACGCTTATGTGGGGGGCTTGAAGCCGGCCGTCCGGATAAGGCACCCGGCCCGGTTTGATAGTCTCAAACCTGTAGACGCCGGTTTCGAGATCGGTGGGCTGCCGGCCCCAGCCCGTAAAGTTCGGATCGGCGGCGCCGCGTGTTTCGGACGGACTGTTGTGCAAACCCGCCGCGTCGGCTTGCCAGATTTCGACCAAACCATCCCGCAAGGGCGTACCCGTGCCATCGAAGATGCGGCCCTCGACCGCGATGCGCTCGCCCTCGGTCTGGTCGTTGAGCATCACCCGGCCGAGATCGTCATCAAAGATACCGGGGATGCCGATGAAGTTGGGCGTCGCGCCGATATGGACATACGGCCCGGCGGTTTGCGAGGGGGTTTCCTTCAGGCTGCGACCGGTGACGTCGTGTGGGGTCAGCGGTTGGCGGGTCGGGGGTTGGTGGGTGGGGGGTTGGCGGGTCATCAATTGCCCTCCGGCCGGTTTTCGAACGGCGTGGAGCGACGACCGCGCAATACCAGATCGAAGCGGTAGGCCCGCAGATCGAAGGGGATGCTGTTGTCCATATCGAGCACGGCGGTCAGCTGTTCGACCGCCGAAGGGTCTTTAACGGTGTTCAATATCGGGCAAAGCGGGATGTGCGGGTCGCCCTCGAAGTACATCTGGGTGATCAGGCGCTGGACGAAACCGCTGCCGAACAGGGAGAAATGGATGTGCGACGGCCGCCAATCATTGACCCGGTTCGGCCAGGGATAGGGCCCGGGTTTGACCGTCTTGAAGGCATAATAGCCCCGTGAGTCCGACATCGTACGGCCGCAACCGCCGAAATTGGGATCGAGGGGGGCGAGATATCCATCCTTCTTATGGCGATAGCGGCCACCGGCATTGGCCTGCCAGACCTCGACCAACGCGCCGGGCACACCCCTGCCCCGTTCATCCAGCACATAGCCATGGACGATCAGCCGCTCGCCTTGGGCGCTCTCGCCGGACTTGGCGAAGTTGGTGATCATGTCGTCGTCGCGCTTGCCAAGCAGATCATGACCGAAGACAGGACCGGTGATCTCGCTGAGGGTATTATCAAACGCGATCAAGGCCTTCTGCGGTGAGCGCAGGATGGAGGTTTTATAGCCCGGGGCGTAGGCCGGCGGGTGCCAGTCGCGATTGCGCTGAAAGAAAGCGCCGGTTTCGGGCCCCTGATTATCCATTGGCGTTGTCTCCCCCGGCTACGTCCATCTGCGCTGAGTCCATATCCGCAAAAGTTTGTTTCAAGATCTTGATGGCCCGGTTGGCCGCCGGCACGCCGGCATAGATGGCGACATGTTGCATGGCCTGGGCAAGATCGGCGCGGCTGGCGCCGGTGTTGGCCGTGGCGCGGGCGTGCATGGCCACCTCCTCATCGTGACCCAAGGCGGCGAGCAAGGCGATGGTGACGATGGACCGCTCCCGCAGTGTCCATTGCTCACCGGACCAGACATGGCCCCAGGCAGCCTCGGTGATCAGCGATTGGAAGGGGGCGTCGAAATCGGTCTTGTTGGCCTCTGCCCGGTCGACATGAGCATCGCCCAGGACCTTGCGGCGGATGGCCATCCCCCGGTCACGGCGGGAGGGGGTGTCCGTCATGGATTTTCCTTCGGCAGGGCGCTGAGAAAGTCTCGCATCAAGTCGATCACCGCCCGGGGCTGTTCGATGCAGGGCAGATGGCCGGCGCCGGCGATGACCTCGTACCGGGCACCGGGGATCAAGCCCGCAAGCTGGCACACCAGGTCCGGCGTGGTGGCACCGTCTTCCTCGCCCACCATGCATAGACTGGGCACCGCGATGGCAGGCGCCTGGCCGGTGAAGTCAACATCGCGGATGGCCGCGCAGGTGCCCACGTAACCAGCGACCGGGGTGCGGGTGAGCATGTTGCGGTAACCAGCGAGGTTCGTCGTGCGATTGGCGCGGAAATGCGCCGAGAACCAGCGTTCAAGGATTTGGTCCGCGATGCTTGCAATGCCTCTTTGGCTGACCGCCTCAATGCGGGTATTCCAGCTGGCGGCATCGCCGATGCGGTGACCTGTGTCGCAGAGGATCAGCGCACGGACGAGATCCGGCCGGCGGGCATAAAGACCTTGGGCGATCAGGCCACCAACCGAGATGCCGCAGATGACGGCCCGAGAGATGCCCAAGCTAGCCAGCAGACCCTCGAGATCGTCGACGTGATCGTCCATCGCATAGGGCGTGTCGGCGACATCGGACAGGCCGTGGCCGCGCTTATCAAAGAGGATCAGCGCGAAATCTTCGGCAAACGCGCTCGCCACCGCGTGCCAGATACGGAAGTCGGTTCCCAGGGAGTTAGCAAAGACGAGGCTCGGCTGGCGCGTGGGATCGCCGATGACCCTGTGGTGGATGGCCACACCGCCAACAGACAGAAATTGGGGAGTTTGTGAGTCCATGACCTAGCCTTGCATAGGTTTTCTGTTATGAATAATAGATAAATCGACCCTTTTCATCGCAATTTCGACATGAATCTACTACGCCGGCTGAAGCTGAGGCACCTGGAAGTGTTTGTCGAAACCGCCCGGTTGGCAAGCGTCAGCCGGGCCGCGTCGACCCTTGGCCTGACCCAGCCGGCGGTCACGCGGTCGATCCGCGAGTTGGAAGAAATTTGCGGCCGGCCCCTGGTCGAACGGCAGGGGCGCGGCATCAAGATCACCACCTTCGGCGAGGCGTTCGTGCGGCATGCCGGCACCAGCCTGGCCGCCGCGCGGCAGGGCCTGGATACCATGGCGGAACTGCGGCTGAGCGAGGGCCCGCAGGTACGCATCGGCGCCCTGCCGACGGTTTCGGCCACAATCGTGCCCAAGGCCGTCGCGGCTTATCTGCAATCGGGCGTGCAAAACCGGCTGCGCATCATTTCAGGGCAGAACCGTGTGTTGCTGCGGCAGCTGCGAGAGGGCGAGCTGGATCTTGTCGTCGGCCGCCTGCCGGCGCCGGAGGACATGCAGGGGCTGAGCTTTGAGCCCCTGTACCGCGAGCGGGTGGTGTTTGCCGTTGCGGCCGATCATCCGCTGGCCGGCGCGGGCAGCTTTGCCGCCGACAGCTTCGACCGGTTCCCCGTGCTGGTGCCCAATGAGGGCTCGATCATCCGGCCCTTTGTCGAGCGGCTGTTTGTCGAACAAGGCTTTCCCCAACCGCGCCAGGCGATCGAGACGGTCTCTGATTCCTTTGGCCGAACCTTCATCCGCCATCATCGGGCGATCTGGATCATCTCGCACGGGGTGATCGCCCAGGAGCTGGCCAGCGGCGCGTTCATCGAACTGCCGATCGACACGCGCACGACGCTGGGGGCGGTGGGGCTGTGCACGCCGAACGATCCCCCACCCCGCCCCGGCACCGAGCGGTTCGCCGACTTCGTCCGGGAAGCGGCGAGGGCGCACCCGGCCTCGGCAGACAGTTAGCGGGGCCTTGCCGTACCGTTCGACACAGTGCACCTGCGCATTCCAAGCGATGCGCTGAGGCTTTTTGATCATCAATCCGGACGAGCGCTTAAACTGGAGACTGTCAATTGACCCCCTCTCGCCCCGACCCCATTGCCCTGTTGACCGGGCGCCTGTCCGACAGCCCCCGCCCGGAATCGATCACCGATCCGAATGGCGGCGGCAAGTTCGCCCCTGACGGCACGGTGTTACCCTTTCCGGGTAACACGATCATCTGTCACATCGACCGCGAGAGCCGCGCCTGGCGGGCGCTTGTCGCCATGCAAACCGCCCTGCGCGCCGGCCCGTTGGCCCACAATTTCACGTTCCTGCCCCCGGAGAGCTTTCACATGACGGTCTTTGCCGGCGTGTCCGGACCGGCGGGTGCGGGCGGCCGTTGGCCGGAGGATATCCCCGAGACGGCGTCGTTGAAGGACGTCACCGCGGACCTGCTCGATCGGGTGCGGGGATTAGATTTTCCGCCGCGCCGACGCATCCGGCCGATGGGGCTCTTTGGCGGCTACAGCGTCACCGTGCAGGGCGCCAATGCGGCGGAGGAACACGCCCTGCGCGAGTCCCGAGAGAGACTGCGCGATACCACGAAACTGAGGCCCCCGGATTTTGAAAGCTACGTCTTTCACATCACGTTGGGGTACCAGCTGCGGTGGCTGAGTGAGCCGGACGCCAGGGAAATCGTCGCGTTCTCAGACAGGCTGTTCGCAGACTTCGTTACAGAGGTTCCGGAGATCGAGCTTGGAGCGCTGGAGTTCTGCTCCTTCGAGAGCATGCACCGGTTCGACACAATGGCGCGCCTGGGCCGCAGCGAGGCACAGACAAACGCCTAGAGCGGATCCTGGATGAGATCGGAGGAACCGGACACCCCTCAAGTCGACCGACGCGTAATGAGAACGTGGCAGGACGCGTTGAGAATGAGCGGTCGGTCGGGACCGCCGGTTCGCTGTTCAAACCAGTCGAGAGCGGCACGCTCGACAACGTCAAATTCGATTGGGTCGCACTTGCCAATGAGCGATCCCGTCACAGGGTTTCCGACCATGCCGCGCCACATCGCCTCGGCACTTGGCAACGCGAGCGTTGCATCGACAATATGAATCTCAGGCTCGGTTAGCGGCGCGGCTTGCGTCACCTCCTCGACCAGCCCTTCCGCTGTCATGATCGCAGCCCAGTCGGGTCGCGGCGGCGGATCTGTCAGGCGAGATGGCAGCGCCGCCATGAGCGGATCCACCTGCGCCCTCGCAAGCTCGTTATGTTCGGGGCCCCGCCACACCGATGTCACGAAGAACCCGCCGGGACCCAGAGCCTCTGCCGCCGCCCGCCAGGCCGCGCGCCGATCGGGAAACAGGAAAATGCCGAAGCACGAAAAGGCGGCATCGAAGGTACCTCCCCGCAAACCCAGGGCTTGCCCATCGCGCACCTCGCACCGGGTATCTGCCTTGATTAGCGCCAAGGATCGCTCGGTCAAGGAAACCATGGCGGGCGACATATCGGTGGCGAGGACGGAACCGGCCCCGCGATCGGCGCAGTAGCGCGCCGCGGCGACGGCCAGGTCGCCCGGCCCGCAAGCGATGTCCAGGATGCGCGGCGCATACGGCAGGCGGTCCTCGACCATGGCGAACATCGTCCGGGCCACATGGCCGGTGACCGGTGAGAAGAGGTTCGCATAGTCCGCTGCATGGGCGTCCCAATCATCCGCGGCAGCGGGATCGGGCGCAGGTTTGATCATCATGCAACTCCTGAGTGGCAAACGGATCTCGCCTTGCCGCGTTGGTGATCGCCGGGAGGAGCGTAACCCCCGGCGCAGAGTTGACCTGCGCCGGGGGGCCCTGGTCAATGGGCGATCAATGACTCACGCCACTACCACCGACGGCAACGAGGTTATAGGGCATACCCTCAACCGCGATCCGGTCGGTCACCGTGAAGTCTTCCAGTCCGACAACGCGCAGGCTGCCATCCAGTGGATCGGTCAGAACCAGCTGATCGCCTGCGACCGCCATCCTCGGTCGCGGATCACTCCAGTGCCCATCCATCGAGTAAGGCTGGGTAACTGGCACGCTTTGTTCGATTTCCGCCGATAGCATGTTCAACCGGTGCAGCGTGCCATCCTCGGTCAGGATGTAGCCAAATTGCGGCCGCGCGGGATCGAGCACGAAATGGACCCGTCGGAAGGGCAGTTCAACGCGGGTGAAATAGGGCTCGGTCGTCGGGTCGAGGATGACGACCGAGTCCGCGCCGAAGTTCCCTAGGAACATTTGAATGGCGGTGGAACCGAGCATGGTCCCGGTCTTGCCCTCCGGGAAATCAGATGGGTAGGGAAGCATCATAAAGGCATCGGGGCCGCCGCGTGTGTCGTGCGCAATCACGCCCTCGGCACAGCCGGCCACCAGAAAGTTGCCGGAAAACGCCTCGCCATGCAGATCGGTGCAGACATGCATTTCACCGAGCGAATTTCCGTCCGCTGCAAACGCGCCGATGCCGACCCGCGGGGGCAGTTTGTCTTCGGCCACCGGATCCTCAGAGGCGACCGAGCTGACGAAGTAGTCACCCATGGAGGCGACGAAGCCGTGGTGCGCCACATTCATCGGGACCTTCTGCTCCCCTAACTCGCCTTGAAGGATCGCGCCCTCATCCAGGATCGCGGCGTACCCGCCCCGGTCGAAGGCGATGGCGACATCGCCCGAATGCGTGACGACATGGACGGGGCGCGGTCCGGAAATCGAACCGATGGGCTCCGGTTCGGAGACGTGGATGTCGGCATGGTCGCCGTGGCTTTCAAATTCCAATCCGCTCTTGAGGAAATCGATCCGGTCGTTGCCTGCCTGTACGGCGATGACGAGAGCGTCGTTGGCCGCAGCATAGAGCCGCGCCGGCCCGGCAACTTCAAAGCTCGATGGCTGGTCCGGAGCATCGAGATCGATTGCCGTGATGGTTGGGTCCGTATGGTCGGCGACGAAGAGCCGCCAGGCCGTGGTCTCCTCATCCCCCCAAGCGGGATGCGAGAAGGCCAATAAAGTGCCCGCCATTAAGGCGCCGAGGTGTCTTGCCGATGTCATGTCCCTTCCTTTCGTTCGCGGTCTGTGATCGTGCGGGGCGGGAAAACCAATCCCGCAAATGCGTCCGTCACGCGGCCTGTTAGAGCCGCGCCCACAATGTCACGTCGCTCTCGCCCCTGGCCCACAGGTACGTGTCCGACGACCATTCGCATAGTTAATATGTAATGTTATAACATTACGCAATGCTATGATGGAAACATGCTCCAGACCGGCGCAGCCCCGTTCGAGCAGAAGAGAGAGGTATGCGTGCGGCTGGATCTATCGCTCGGAGCGACTTCGATTTGAGGTGTCGAAGGGGCCTTGGATGGCCCCTCCGAACACAATCACCTCATTGCGGGACAATCTCGCCGGGCAACGAGTTGATCGTCATCGTGTCGCCCGGCCGGAAGTGGACGACGGATCGGATCGACTTGCCCGCTTTCAACAGGTCGAACGCGGTGTTGATCTGGTCGTGGTTCATGTGATGGGTGATATAGGGGTCGACGCTGAAGTCGCCGCGCAGCCACTCATCCACCATGCCGGGCAATTCGCTGCGGCCCAACACGCCACCAAAGGCCGTGCCGCGCCAAACCCGGCCGGTGACCAGCTGGAAGGGCCTGGTCGAGATTTCTTGGCCGGCGCCCGCGACGCCGATCACGGTGCATTCGCCCCACCCCTTGTGACAGGCTTCCAGGGCTGACCGCATCAGCTCGACATTGCCGACCGCCTCGAACGTGTAGTCCAGCCCGCCGCCGGTCATCTCAACCAGCACGTCCTGGATCGGCGCGTCATGGTCCTTTGGATTGAGACATTCGGTCGCCCCCAACGCCTGGGCCAACGGGAACTTGCCCGGGTTGATATCGATGCCGATGATCTTGGAAGCGCCATTCATCACGGCGCCTTGGATCACCGCCATGCCGACGGCGCCCAGGCCAAAGACGGCCACACTGGCCCCGGCTTCGACCTTGGCGGTGTTGCGCACGGCGCCCATGCCGGTCGGCACCGCACAGCCCATGACCGAGGCCTTGGACAACGGTGCTTGCTGCGAAATCTTGGCGACCGAGATTTCCGGCAACACCGTGTATTCGCTGAACGTGCTGGTGCCCATGTAGTGCAGGATCTGTTTGCCCTTATGGGAAAACCGCGACGTCCCGTCGGGCATCAGCCCTGCCCCTTGCGTCTTCCGGATGGTTTGGCAAAGGTTCGTCTTGCCGGACTTGATGTAGGGGCAATCAGGATCTTCGGGCACGTAAAGCGGAATGACGTGATCGCCCGGTTTGACTGACGTCACACCTTTGCCGACCTCCTCGACCACGCCGCAGCCTTCATGGCCCAGGATGCAGGGAAACAGGCCTTCCGGATCTTCACCTGAGAGGGTGAACACATCGGTGTGGCACAGGCTGGTCGTCACAATCCGAACCAACACCTCGCCATCCTTGGGACCTTCGAGGTCGATTTCCTCAATCTCCAGCGGGCGGTTCGGCTCCCAGGCGATAGCGGCGCGTGTTTTCATCTCAGGGCTCCCGTCGGGTTTTGATGTTAATGGAGAAGCGGTTTGTCCGTTTGCTCGTCCGGCCCAGCAATCGGATCGAGGACAAGCACGAGGCGGGTCTCACCGGTGCCCTCGATCGGCGGTGAGCGGTGCAGAAGTTCAGAATTCGGACGATCCGGACAAAGCGCGCCGCGCAGCAGGATCGGCGCGCCGGTCGGCACGGTGAAGACGTTCTTCGGCATGGCCCCATCCCGCGAGATGCCATATTGCGTGCCGGTTCCCCGGTAGGTGCAGACCAGCCGCGCCCTGACCCCGTCGGTGCAGAATTTCCGATGGGCGTTTGTCGTAATCACGTCGAAGCGGAGTTGCAGAAACTTGGCGCGCGTCAACCCCGCGAAAATGGCCGCTAGGGCAGCCGCGTCGTCGACCAACCTCTCCCGTTCAAGACAGTCAGGTATTCCGGACATGTCGCAGGCCTGCCCCACAGCCACTTGAACATGTTCAGGGCGCAGGATGACGCGCGCGCGAGGCAACCGCTCGGGCTCTAGCGCGTCGATCCAGGATTGAAAGCTGGGCAAGGGTCGACGCCGCCAGAGTGCGGCGGCGCAGCCTGGACGGCTAAAGACGGACAGCCCCTCGGGCGTATCTGTGACGCCAACAACAACGGCGGCATCTTTTACAACTTTTCGACCAAGGTTCATGGCGCCCGCTCCATCGACCATTCGCCCGCTTGATAGGTGATGTTATAACGTAACACAAGGTCGCGGTGGTACGTTGCGATCGCTGCACCGCCGACGGGTTCAGTTGGAGCGGCCCGAAATGACGATGCGCGAATGCGCCCGCGACATTTTGGGATGCGACACTGTTTGCCGGGGAGGAGGGGCAGCCGAGACTGCCGACCAACCGGGCCGGCCCCTAGCTGGCTGTCGGCGTTTCGGGGGGCATGTGAACGACACCGTCCCCGATGTTTTTCCGGGCCAGCGCGACAAAGGGCGCCGCCAGCAGACTGAGACCGAGCATGGCCAGCGCAAACAAGGCCAGGTAAATTATTGCAGTCAGGCCGAGCCCGGCCAGCACGCAGCCGACAAGGATGGCAACCGTCGCCGCAGCGACCGAACGGGCTTTTGAGAGAAGGGTCTTCATCGGGGTCGTCTCCATGGTCATCGTTTTTGTGATGAGCTTGATATGGAGGCCCGTGTTTGCGCCCGCCTGGCAGCCAGCTTACATCTCTGTAAAGTTGAGCGTGACCCGCAAGCCGGATGGAATTCCTTCCGCAAGCTGTAACGTCGCACCATGCCGGTCGGCGACGGCGCGCACCAAAGCCAGGCCGAGCCCGGTGCCGTCTGTCCCCCGTGCGTCATCCAGCCTCACCATCGGCTTGACGATCTCGTCATAGGAGGCCGGATCGACGCCCTTGCCATTGTCGGCAACGCCTATCGCGCGATCACGCGCAAAGAGCGTGATCTTCGGGCCGCCATGGACGATTGCGTTCTGGATAAGATTTGCCAGAGCCTGAACGAGCATCGTCTTGTCCGCCTGAACGGTTGCGGCTTGCGCGCCGTCAATCTCCAGAACCTTGCCGTTGTCTTGGACAACCGGGTCAAAGGTCTCCGCCACGTCGATGGCAAGTTCGCCAAGGTCAACGGAGGCGAAGCCGTCCCGCCCTTGCGCAGCCTCGATCCGCGCGACCCGCATGATGGTGTCGAAGATGCCCGACAGGCGGCTGGCCTCTTTCAACGCGACTTCCCGTTCCTCGCCCTCCGGCAATGCTTCCAGTCGTGCATGGAGCCGGGCAAGCGGCGTGCGCAAATCGTGGGCGAGACTGGCGCTCAGGTTCCGGGTCTGAGCGACGAGCCTTTCGAGTTCGGCAGCGGTGTTATCGAGCCGGCGTGACAGGTCGTCCAGATCATCGGCATTGGACGAGATGCCCGTGCGCGCTTGCAGGTCGCCGGCGGCCAAGCTGTCGAGCGTGTTTTTGATCCGCAAGAGGCGTCTCTGGGCCAGGAGCCCCACGCCCACGCCTACGGCAAGCACGAAAACCAGCACGAACCCGGCCGTGGTCCAGAGAACGCCGCTGAGCAGTTCTAGCGCGTCTTCGCTGTCTTCAAGCGGCAGGGCGATCAGAATAGGAACATCCCGGCTGTCACGCGTGACGAGGACTCGCCACTCTTCAGAGAACCGGAAGTCATCGTCGAGATTGACCGTTCCGCCGCCCTTTTCGGCGACGCGGGCGAATGGCCGTGGAAGGTCGCCAAGATTGGATAGCGGCCGCACGACAATGGACATCGTATCGGCCGGCGCCTCGTCCGCCGCGACCGTTTCCGCCAATCCGGCAAGTGTGGCATCGATCCTGTCGAGAACGGCGTTTCTGCCAAGGACTAGTGCCAAGATAATGGCCAGGACCATCCCAACCGCGAAGATGCTCGACAGCAGGAGCGTCAAACGGAGGGTGGAGGACCGTACAAGCCACCGGAAACGATGGGCGAATCTATCGCCCAAAGACATATCCCTCGCCCCGTCTCGTGCGGATCAAATCGTCGTCGAACGGTTTGTCGATCTTGGCGCGCAGGCGACTGATATGGGTTTCAACCACGCTGGTGGTGGGGTCGAAACTCATGTCCCAAACTTGCTCAAGCAACATAGTCCGCGTCACCAACCGGCCGGGGCGACGCATGAAGTATTCGAGAAGTTTGAATTCCTTGGCCATCAGCTCGATGGGCTGTCCCTGGCGTTCACAGCTGCGGGCCAGGAGGTCAAGGCTCAAATCGCCGTAGCGCAAGACCGTCGGTTCGCTCTCCGGAGATCCTGCACTGTCCCGCCGGCGCCCCACAGCGTTGACCCTGGCTGACAACTCGACGAAGGCAAAAGGCTTGGTCAAGTAGTCGTCCCCGCCGGCCTCGAACCCTTCAACCCGCGAGTCGACTTCGCCAAGCGCCGTAAGAAAGAGCGCCGGCGTCGTATCTTTCGAAGCCCGCAGTGATTTCAGGACCGCCAGGCCATCGAGGCTGGGAACCATTCGATCAAGGACAAGAAGGTCATAGTCCTGACCCATTGCCGCCAGCAGCGCCTCTTTGCCGTCGGCAAAGTGATCCACGACATGGCCTTCTTCCCGAAGGCCATTGGCAATCCAGGGTCCGAGTTCTCGATCGTCTTCCAACAGGAGGATGCGCATGGTGCTTCTTAGCCCGCGTTTCAAAACCAGAAAAGGCTGCCCGGTTGGCAGCCTCTCCGGTTTCATCCTAGTTTCGATCAAGTAGGCGACTTGTCGTCGTTGTCGTCACCATCGTCGCCATCATCATCGTCATGATCGTCGTCGTCATCGTGATCGTCTTCATCCTCCGCTTCGACTTCGAGGATGGTTCCGTTCGAGGCGTCGATTTCGACTTCCATCTCTTTGCCATCGGCCGTCAGGATCTCGATCTCGTAGACTTGCACGCCGTCTTCGCGCTCCAGCTCCAGTTCCTGTAGGTCGCCGGGAACTTCAGCCAGTGCAATTTCGATGGCCTGGGCCGCAGTGACAGTAGGCGCCTCGCCCGATTGCTGCTGCGCCATCACCACGCCAGTCGCACCAACAGCCGTGATCAGCGCCACGACCACACCACCGGCAATCATTTTCTTGTTCATCTCATATCTCCGTTTCCGTTGTTCGAGAGGCACCTTGCCTTTCGGTGAAACAGAGATCGCATCGCGAGTTTGCGGCGACCTGTTGCGAACTTTACAAATCTGTAAGGGCCGAGATGCGGTGCGAGCATGCGGTTGGAAGCAGGCGATCGCTGGTCGCGCCTCTTGACCTCCCGCCCAGCCTATGACTTTCGCTGAACGGGATTGCCGGCGTCCAACCTTGGCTTAAATTACTGATCTGCGACCCTTTATCCCGATTGGCTCAGGATCAGCTCACCTCTTGGACTCCCTAACCCAATTCAGCCTTGGCGCGGCGATTGCCGCCGTCTGCCTGGGCAAGAAACTCGGGCCTCGTAAGGCGGCTCTGCTCGGCGGCGTGCTCGGTTCGGTGCCCGACCTGGATGTTTTTCTGCCGTTCGACAACCCGGTGGACTCCTTCGTTTTCCATCGCGGATGGACCCATTCTGTTTCCGTCCATGCGCTTGCCACGCCGTTGTTTGGGGAGCTGCTGACGCGAACGTTTGCCGCGCTTCGGGAGCACCGGCTCAGGGTCTGGACTACTGTCTTCCTCATCTTCACGACCCATGCCGTGATCGATGCCATGACGGTTTATGGGACGAGGCTGTTCTGGCCGCTCTATCCCGATCCGGTTGGGGTGGGGTCCATCTTCATCATCGATCCGCTGTACTCGCTGCCACTGCTCTTTGTGGTTGTCTGGGCCTTTGCGCGACGGGACTGGTCGGTGCGGCTCGGGCGCGGGCTGGCGGCGGCGCTTTTGGTTAGCTCGGGCTATATGGCACTTGGTGTGGTCCTTCAGGCACAGGCCGAAAGCCGGGCCAAGGCTGTTTTCGCCGAGGCGGGCATCGAGGCCCAAGAGGTTTTTGCCATTGCCGCGCCGTTCACCACCGTGGTTTGGAAGGTCATCGGGCGGGAGGAGGATCGGTATCACAATCTCTATCTCTCGCTGTTCGACGATGACGATCAGGCCCGCATCTATACCCACCCACGGCGCGCCGACCTTGCCGCTTGCCTGGAAGGGAATGATGCCTTCGCAAAGCTGCAATGGTTCAGTCGGGGCTATTATCGAACGGATCTGGAGGCGGGAAAGCTGATCGTGTCCGACCTGCGGATGGGGCTGACGCCGTACTATGTTTTCCGATTTGCCGTGGCCGAGCGGAACGGCGATGGGGTGGTGTGGACGGACCCGGTGCACTTGGCCCGGCAGATCGGCACGCTCGACCAGGATTTGGACTGGCTTGGCGAACGCATCATGGGCCGACCTTTCGTGCGTGTGGCCGAACCGGTGGAGGCAGTCTCGCCAGGTCCAGCCGATGCGATGGCCTGTTCTTGATGACGGTGCCCTCGGCCCCGCTTTGGCTGTAGGGCAGCAGTGGCCTGCCTCTAGTTGAAAAGCCTGATTTTAAAAAGAAAATAGCTGGAGAACCGGCTCAGTTACTATAGAATCATAATTTCTGCTGCAGCAGCTCGCCCGTACTACCGAAAGAATAACAACAGGGGGCACACGGCGTGGAGGCGATTACCCTTACCTATCCGATGATGGTCGTCCTCGGCCTGTTGGCATTTACCGTCGCCCTGTTTGTTTCCGAAATCGTTCGCATCGATTTTGCCGCCATTGTCGTGATGGTGTTGCTGGGGCTGCTCAGCCAAATGCCGGGCCTGCACTCGCTGGCCGATGTCAGTCAATTGTTCAATGGACTGGCCTCCAACGCCGTCGTTTCGATCATCGCCGTCATGATCATCGGTGCCGGGCTCGACAAAACCGGGCTGATGAGCAAGGTGGCCGCCCTGATCCTGCAGCATGGGGGCAGTTCGGAGGCTCGGGTCGTGCCCATCACGTCGGCCACTGTCGGGGTCATCTCATCCTTCATGCAGAATGTCGGGGCCGCCGCTCTTTTCCTGCCCGTGGTCAGCCGCATCGCCGTGCGCACCGAACTGCCACTCAGCCGGTTGCTGATGCCGATGGGGTTTTGCGCGATCCTGGGCGGGACGTTGACCATGGTCGGCTCCTCCCCGCTGATTTTGTTGAACGATCTGATCCTGACCGCCAACCGATCGCTGCCCGATGGGACGCAAATGGGAACGTTCAGCCTGTTTTCGGTCACGCCGGTGGGCGTGGCGCTGGTGGCGTCTGGCATCCTCTATTTCATGATTTTCGGCCGCTGGGTTCTGCCCAACAAACAACGCAACGGCGATGCGACGACCGGCCAGCCGATGAAGCAGTATCTAAAGAAGATTTACGGGCTGAAGACCGACATTTTCGAGATCACGATTCCTGAAGGTCATCCGGTCGCCGGGCAGACCTTCGATGATGTCATCCAGCGCTATCACATCTACATCATCGGCAGCGCCTACCATGGCAAGACATGGTTTGCGCCGGTCATCCAAACCAAGATCACAACCCCCTGCCGGCTGGCAGTGCTGGGCCGGGCCAAGGAAGTTCGGCACATGGTGGAGGATGCGGGCTTCACCCTGCACGACAAGCTGGATGTCTTTGCGGAGAACTATGCCCCGACCAAATCGGGCGTGGCCGAAGTCGTCATCCCGCCCGGCTCGTCACTCATCGGCAAATGTGCCCATGATGTTGTCTTTCGCAAAACCTATGGCGCCAGCATGCTGGCCATCCATCGGGGCGAGGAAACGCTCAGCCTGGTCGCAACCGAAGATCATGAGCCGACCCAGATTGGTGAGGTTCCCTTTCGCGCCGGCGACACGCTTGTCATTCACACCACGTGGGAAGCGCTGACCAGGCTCACCCGAAATCGCGACTTCGTTGTCGTCACCACCGATTTCCCCCATGAGGAGCTGCGGCCGAAAAAGGTGGTTTGGGCGCTATTCTTTTTTGTCGTGGCCCTGTCGTTGATCCTGCTGACCGATCTGCGCCTGTCCTTATGCCTGTTGACCGGGGCGGCCGGCATGATCGCCACCGGCGTGCTCGATATCGACGATGCTTATGAGGCCGTGAGCTGGAGCACGGTTTTTCTGTTGGCCAGCTTGATCCCCCTGGGTCAGGCGGTACAGACCTCGGGCACCGCCGCTTGGATCGCCCAGCAGATCCTGATGCTGCTGGATGGCTGGCCGGTCTGGTCTCTGCAAGCGGGGCTGGCCGTTTTAGCCACCGTCTTTACGCTGATCATGTCGAATGTCGGCGCGACGGTGCTGCTCGTGCCGCTGGCGGTTTCCATTGCGGTGGCGGCCGGGGGCGACCCAGCGATCTTTGCGCTCACCGTGGCGATCTCGACGTCGAATTCCTTCCTGATCCCGACCCATCAGGTCAACGCGCTGATCATGGGCCCGGCCGGCTACAAAGTGACCGACTTCATCAAGAGCGGCGGCATCATGACCATCCTGTTTCTTGTGGTGTCGCTGACGGTCATGAACCTGGTCTTCTAACGGGCCGCCAGTCTCACCACCGGTCGTCAAGTGTCTCCACCCGCTCGAACGTCTCGCCAATCACCACGCCGAGCTCCCGCTCCTCACCCGGCCCCAGGTGGATTGCCGGCCGTCCATGGGCGAAGCGGTAGTTGCAGACGATGGCGATATCGCCGACCGACCATTCGATCGGTGTGCCGAACCGGTCGTAGATGTCCATGAAGGTGCGGACATCTTCGGTGGTGATCTCCTCGTCATTGCCCAGGGTCAGTTTCAGGGGGCGCTGGTCGTGCGGCAGGTGCATGACCTTTGGCCAGGCATCGAACCAGACCGAGTCATCCGCGATGCTGCTGAACAGCAGGTTGCGATCCAGCTGGGGGAAATACTCAAACGCCGAGATGTAGTAGCGGGTCTTGAGCAGGCGGTTTGGTCCCCATTCGGTGATCAGACCGCGCTCGCGCGCCGCCGCTTCGGCCTCGGCCGCATCGTCGGTCATCATCGACTTCTGCCAATGATTATAGACGCCGATCTCTTCCCGGCCGGCAAACGCCTCCCGGTCGGTCAGGTCGCGGTGGTAGCACAGGCCGAAGCGCTTCAGCCGTTGGCCGAACGCCGTGTCCAGCAGCGCTTCGGTGGCGCGGATGTTGTCGGAAACGAAGGTCTGGCCCTTCCCCGGGACTGCCTTGCGGCAGAGGAAACCCAGCATCTTGGTACTGCGGCCGACATAGGCCATTTCGTGATGGTAGTGCAGCCAGGCGGTCAGCGGCGCGCCGATTTCATAGACGTTGGGCTGCAGACTGTCGCGCGGGTTGGCGCCGCCCTTATAGTCCATCTCCGCCTGAACGACGTATTTGGCGATCTGCCGCATGCGGCCCAGATCGGTCAGGCCGGTGTTGCGCAGATGAACCAGGCCAACGTCATGAAAGATCGCGCGCATGCGCTCGGCCAGCGGGCCGGCGGGATCGACGTCTGCAACGGCAAGGGCCGGGTTGGCGCAATCGATCTGATAACGGGCGGGATCGATGGCCGGCGTGCCGGTCCACCATCTCGGTTCCGGGGCCCTGACGGGCGGCTGCGGCGGTTGCACCTCTATTGGGTATTGTTCCGCGGAAATAGTCATGTTTTTACCCCCCACGAAATCCCGCCTTCTAAGGGCGGGAAAGGACCTTAAACCGCTGTCGTTCCCAGCTGCAAGCAGAGGTGGTGGGGGCCACTCACACGGCCGAACAAAAAAACGCGATCCATCTATTCGATAGACTCCTAACCCCATAGGCGTAGGGTCCCCCTATTCTCCACCAAAGGGCAGCTCTCGTGGCCGTCGATTCTTCCTCCCCGGCCGCTGGGACTGCTGGCAAAGGGACCATCAACAACCGGCTGGGGCTGGCCTACATGCTGGCCGGTATGTCGCTGTTCGCCACGACCGATGCGATTGCCAAGCTGCTGACCGAGAGTTACTCGCCGCTGCAGGTGGTGTGGAGTCGGCAGTTCGGGCTGTTGGCTGGGGTTTTGATCTTCATCGCTATTCGGGGCATCGGCGTCCTGCGCACCAGCCAGCCCAAGCTGCAGATCGGGCGCGGGGTGTTGGCAGCTTCCTCCGCCGCCCTGTTTATCGTGGGCATCTCCTACATGCCGCTGGCCGATGCGGTGGCCATCACCTTTGTCGCGCCCTTCATGGTGACGATCATGGGGGCGGTGCTGTTGAAGGAACCGGTGGGAATCCGGCGCTGGACAGCCGTCGTCATCGGGTTCGTCGGCACGCTGATCGTCATCCGGCCGGGGATGGGCGTCTTTCACCCGGCGGCGATCTTGTTGATCCTGGCAGCGGCCGCCTTTGCCGGCCGGCAGGTGCTGTCGAGGGTGCTGGCCAACGGCGATGGGACGGGCACGACCGTTGCCTATACGGCCATCGTGTCCTGGGGGCTGTTGTGCCTGCCGATTCCTTTCGTCTGGCAGATGCCGGAGACCGGGCGCGACTTTGCTCTGCTGGCAATCATTGCGGTGTGCGCGGCCGGTGGCGAAACGCTGATCATCATGGCCCTGGATATCGCCCATGCGGTGGTGCTGGCGCCGGTGCAGTACATCCTGCTGCTGTGGGGAACGATGTATGGGTATGTGCTGTTCGGCCAGCTGCCCGATGGTTGGACCATCCTTGGCGCCCTCGTCATCATGGCGACCGGGATCTACATCGTTCAGCGCGAATACAAGGTGCGGGGCGGTGGCTAAGTGACGCGCATCGAAAAACTCCGATTGATCGGTTTTGGTAAATGCCTCATCAAGGATCGTTTGTTAGTGCTCGCTCATTAGCGGGTCTCAGACGGTTGGGCATAGGCGAGTTCGTTTGCAATGTCCTCTCACGGACGGTGGTTTGCAGACTTATGCCCGACGCTAGCATTGGCGGTTCTCCTCGGCAGCTGCCCGAAACGCGCAACCCGCGCGATTGGGTCAAGATCCTATCGGCTTATCGCGAGTCCAACGTGCTGCGCAGCACGTTCGAGCTTGCCGTCACACTAGGTCCCTTCCTCGTTTTTTGGGTATTGGCGTGGTGGGCCTTGGATGTCAGCTACTGGCTGACGCTGGCGATCTCCATCGTCAATGCCGGTTTCTTGTTGCGCATGTTCGCCATCCAGCATGATTGCGGACACGGGTCGTTCTTCAAGAACAAGGCGGTCTGTGACTGGCTGGGGAGAGCGATCGGCGTGCTGACCCTGACGCCGTACGATGTCTGGCGCCGAACCCACGCGATCCATCACGGCTCGTCCGGCAATCTTGGACGGCGCGGCCTGGGCGATATCAACACCCTGACGGTCGGTGAATATCGCGCGAGAAACCCGCTTGGCCGGTTGAAATACAGGCTCTATCGCCATCCGATCGTCTTGTTCGGCCTTGCGCCAGGCTACCTGTTCTATCTCGAGTACCGGCTGCCGCTAGGCCTGACAGCCCATGCCAAATACTGGGTCAGCGCGATGGGCACCAACATCGCCATCTTGGCCGTGCTGATAGCCATTTTCCTATCCGCCGGCATCATGCCCATTCTGCTGATTTTCATGCCCACGACCCTGCTTGCCGGGACGGCGGGGGTTTGGCTGTTCTATGTGCAGCATCAGTTTGAAACCACCCATTGGGCGACCGAGAATGACTGGCGATTGCAAGATGCCGCGCTGAGGGGAAGCTCGCACTATGTGCTGCCGGCTGTTTTGCAGTGGATGACGGCAAATATCGGAATCCACCATGTGCACCATCTGTACAGCCGAATTCCCTTCTACCGCTTGCCCGAAGTGTTGCGCGATCATGCGGAATTGGCGAACAACAACCGCATGACCATCCGGGAAAGCCTTTCCAACGCCCGACTGCACCTCTGGGACGAAGGCACCGAACGGCTGCTATCATTTGCGCAAGCGCGGGCTTTGGGGTGATATTCCGGCCCAATGGCCGCGAACTCAAAAGACCGGATCGTCTTTACCCGGCTGCCGGATATCCAGCCAACCGAAATCATCGCGCACATGTCCGACCCGCGCCTGGCCGAGCATATGCCCCTGCTGACGAAGCGCTGGGACCAGAAGGCCGTCAGCGATTTCGTCGCGACCAAGGAAAACTATTGGGCACGCGATGGGCTAGGACATTGGGCGATCTTGCACGATGGCCACTACGTCGGTTGGGGCGGATTTCAGAAGGAAGGGAACGAGTGGGACTATGGCCTGGTCCTCAAGCCGGACTCGTTCGGACTGGGCGTGCGCATCACAAAGCAGGCAATCAGTTTTGCCCGCGCTGACAAGCGGATCCCCTTCATCACCTTTCTGGTGCCGCCATCGCGCAAAAACCTCGGGGCATTGACGCGGATGGGCGCAGTTTATCTCGGGGACACCGGCTATGACGGGGCGGCTTTCCGAAAATACCGGCTCGACACCGGCTAGCGCGCTTGGGCCAAGAAAGCCGCCGGCCTAAGCTGGGCGCATGGCCACTTCTAAAGACCTCATTTCCGCCCTACAGGCGATTGCCGACCCTGGGGAGATCGACAAAGTCAGGCGGATCCCGACGAGTATGTACAGAAAGCCCTCGCCTCGTGGACGCGAGAGGCCGGGAAAATGGATCAGACCGGCCTAGTCCACTTTCTGACGGACAATCGGTCACGCCTGCCCCGGTCCACGGTGACGGCAGCATCAAAGCACTTGCCTGACGAGGTTCGGCAGACACGGCGGTCTTGATGAGTGACGGCTTATGATTCCGCCAAAACCGGCAACTCGCGAAAACGCGGCTCCGGGGCCAGCAGGGTTTGCAGCTCAGAAACCGGCTCGTCATTGATGCGCTTGATTAGCAACTCGCCCAGGCCGTGGCCTGCGGCCCAGATGTCCTCGTAGATCGTGTCGATGTCCGGCCGGAACAGGTCCAGCGTTTCGGAGGTTTGCTTGCCGACCACATCGACATCCCTGCCCGCCCGCACGCCGCTGTCGCGCAAGGCGTTGACCGTGGCCAGGGCCGAGATCTCACCCCCGCAGATATAACCGTCCGGCGGGTCGGGCATCTGCCGGCGCTGGCGGACGAAATCGGCGATCTGCCTTGGCGTGTTGTCGAGATGGACTTGATCGGCAATTTCATGCGCCACGCCCAGCTCGCGCACGGCGGCGATGAAGCCGTAATGCATGTGCTGGTGAAAGGTGAACTGCGGCGGTGGCAACACGATCGCCAGTTTACGCCGCCCGCGCTCGACCAGCCGGTGCACCGCTTTGCGGGCGAAGGTCTCGTTGTCGTAGTCGACATACGGATGCGGCGTGCCGAATTCCGTCCGGCCGTGAGAGACGAAGGGGAAGTCCGCCTCTAGCAGCATGCGGATGCGCGGATCAAACGGCTGGGTGCGGGAAAAGATGATCCCATCGGCCAGCTTGTTGCGCAGGTGGTTCCGCACCAGCGACATGCCGTTATCGTCGTCGAAACTGGGCGTGATGGTCAGGTGATAGCGGGTGCCGCGCAGCGCCTCGGTAATGCCGCCGATCAGCGTGGTGCCGAAGCCCAGCAGTTCCTCATGGGGGTTGAGCAGCAGGGCGATGGTGTTCGTTCGGCCGGTGCGCAAATGCTGAGCCGCCCGGTCTGGGACGTAGCCGACCTGCCGGGCGATCTCAGCCACGCGGCGGCGGGTATCCAGGGCGATATGCTTATCGTCCGCCAGGGCGCGCGAGACCGTTGTCACCGCCAACCCGGCCATCCCCGCGATGGTTTTCAGCGTGGGTTTGCCGTTGGTTTCGACGGGTCCGTTCTGTCCGACCTTGCCGTTCATGATGCCTTGTTTCGTTGACCCTTGCGTTTGGTTGATTCAAACGGGCTTGTAAAACGATATAACGATAGAAATTGGCTGGCGCAATGGCATTTCGTGTATGAAGGATTTTCGAAATTCGTCTAATCAATTGAAATATTGTCGATATTTCGTGAGCTGGTTTTGACTCCACAAATCTGACACAAAACGACTTGTAACGTTATAAATTATGTCGTAATGGTTAACCGTGCGATATGTCTATGGGAGGAACATGTATGTTGCGCAAGATAATGATGGCTGGCGTGTGCGCGTCGGCAATGGTCGCGGGCAGTGCCCAGGCCGAAGAAGTTGAAGTACTCCACTGGTGGACCTCAGGCGGCGAAGCGGCCGCGCTGAACGTCCTGAAAGACGATCTCGAATCCAAGGGCGTTACCTGGCAGGACATGCCGGTGGCCGGCGGTGGCGGTACGGAAGCCATGACCGCCCTGCGTGCCCGCGTCACGGCCGGCAATGCGCCGACCGCCGTGCAGATGCTGGGCTTCGATATCCTTGATTGGGCCAATGAAGGCGCCCTGGGCAATCTGAACGACGTTGCGGCCGAAGAAGGCTGGGACGATGTCGTGCCGGTCGCCCTGCAGGGTTTCGGCAAGCATGACGGCAACTGGATTTCCGCGCCGGTCAATGTTCACTCGACCAACTGGGTGTGGATCAGCAAATCGGCGCTAGATGCCGCCGGCGGCAAGGCCCCGGAAACCTGGGACGAGCTGGTTGCGGTTCTGGACGCCATGCAGGCCAATGGCCTGACGGCGCTGGCCCATGGCGGTCAGGCCTGGCAGGACGCCACGATCTTCGATGCGGTCGTGCTGTCGCTGGGCACCGACTTCTATAAGCAGACCATGATCGATCTCGATCTGGATGCCCTCGGGTCGGACACGATGAAGGAAGCCTTCGACCGCATGGCGAAGCTGCGTTCCTATGTGGACGACAACTTCTCCGGCCGCGACTGGAACCTGGCCTCGGCCATGGTGATCAATGGCGAAGCCGGCATGCAGATGATGGGCGACTGGGCCAAGGGCGAGTTCCTGAACGCCGGCCAAACCCCGGGCGAAGATTTCGTCTGCATCCGCTTCCCGGGCACCCAGGGTGCGGTGACCTTCAACTCCGATCAGTTCGCCATGTTCGAGGTGGGCGAAGATCGGGTTGGCGCGCAGCTTCTGATGGCCTCGGCAATCATGAGCCCGACCTTCCAGTCGGCCTTCAACGTCGTCAAAGGATCGGTTCCGGCCCGCACGGACGTGCCGAACGATGATTTCGACGATTGCGGCAAGAAAGGCATGGTCGATCTGGCCGAAGCCAACGATGCCGGCACGTTGTACGGCTCGATGGCCCATGGCCACGCGGCCCCGGCTGCCGTGAAGAATGCGCTGTATGACGTGGTCACTGCCCACTTCAACGGCGAGTACGATTCCGAAACGGCTGTCGAGGAACTCGTCAACGCGATCGACGGCGCCCTCTAACGCGCCGATGGTTTCCGGGCCTGGTCAACGCGCCGGGCCCGGACACTCCTGAACAACAACAGTTCTCTTTTCCCAGGGAGGGAGCACCATGGCGCTGTCGATTCCGGCAGGCGACACGCGTACCCAAGAGAACGGATTTACCGAGCGGCTGCAGGTCATCCTGCCCAAGCTTGTGCTGTCCCCGACCGTCGCCTTCATCCTAATTTTCGTTTACGGCTTTATCGCCTTTACCGGCTATCTGTCGCTGACCGACAGCAAGATCCTGCCGAGCTACGATCTGGTAGGATTTGAGAATTATGCCCGCCTGTTCGGGCTGCGGAACTGGGGCATCGCCATCAAGAACCTGGCGATCTTCGGGGTCCTTTACATCGCCATTTGCACCATCATCGGCCTGTCCCTGGCCATCCTGCTGGATCAAAAGATCCGCGGCGAAGGGGTACTGCGGCCGATCTATCTCTACCCGATGGCCCTGTCCTTCATCGTCACCGGCACGGCCTGGAAATGGTTCCTGGACCCCGGCATCGGCCTACAGAACACCATGCATCTGTGGGGTTGGGAGACCTTCGAATTCACCTGGATCAAAGATCGGACCATGGCGATCTACACCATCGTCATCGCGGCGGTCTGGCAATCTTCCGGCTTTGTCATGGCCATGTTCTTGGCCGGCTTGCGCGGCATCGATAATGAGATGATCAAGGCCGCCCAGATCGATGGCGCCTCGAACTTTCAGCTGTATCGCCGGATCATTATTCCGCAGCTTCGACCCGCCTTTCTCTCGGCCTTCGTCGTCCTCGCCCACCTGGCCATCAAGAGCTATGACTTGGTCGTGGCACTGACCAATGGCGGCCCCGGCCGGGCGACGGAAATGCCCGCGACCTTCATGTACTCATACACCTTCACCCGGAACGAGATGGCCGTCGGTGCCTCCTCCGCGGTGATCATGTTGGCGATGATCGCCTCGGTGATCGTGCCCTATATCTATGCCGAGATTCGGCAGGGGAACCGGTCATGAGCGCGGTAAGCCAAGACACTGCCGTTCGCACCAGCCGGCTGGCCCGTGCGGCGATCTATACGGCGCTGCTGGTCTTCGCCGTCTATTACCTGCTGCCGCTCTATGTGATGGTGGTCAACTCGCTGAAGCCGCTGGACGAGATCCGCGGCGGCAACATGTTGGCCCTGCCGCAGATCTTCACCATCGAGCCCTGGCTGTCGGCCTGGTCGACGGCCCAGATCGGCGTTCAGCCCACAGGCCTGAAGCCGTACTTCTGGAACACCATCAAGATGGTGGTGCCGGCGGTGGCGATCTCGACCATCCTGGGGGCTTTGAACGGCTATGTGCTGACCAAGTGGCGCTTCAAGGGCGATACGATCCTGTTCGGTTGCCTGCTGTTCGCCTGTTTCATCCCCTTCCAGATCGTGCTGATCCCGATGGCCTCGATCCTGGGCATGCTGGGGCTGGCCGGCACGACCGCCGGGCTGGTGCTGGTCCATGTGGTCTACGGGCTGGGCTTCACCACCCTGTTCTTCCGCAACTACTACGATGCCTTTCCCACCGAGCTGGTGAAGGCGGCGCAGATTGATGGGGCCGGCTTTTTCAGGATCTTCTGGCGCATCCTGCTGCCCAGTTCCGGTCCAATCATCGTCGTGACGGTGATCTGGCAGTTCACCAATGTGTGGAACGACTTCCTGTTCGGGGCCTCGTTCGCCGACTTCGACTCGATGCCGATGACGGTGGCGCTGAACAACCTCGTGTCGTCGTCCACGGGCGTGAAGGAATACAACGTGCACTTTGCCGGCGCGATCCTGGCCGCCCTGCCCACTCTCATCGTTTACGTGGTTTCCGGACGCTATTTCGTGCGCGGCCTGATGGCCGGCGCCGTGAAGGGATAGAGCAATGGCTTTTCTCGAGATCAACAGGCTTTTCAAGGATTACGGCCCCGTCCAGGTGCTGAAGGACATCAATATCAGCATCGAGGAAGGCGGCTTCCTGGTGCTGGTCGGCCCGTCGGGCTGCGGCAAGTCGACCTTACTGAACACCATCGCCGGGCTGGAGAGCATCACCGGCGGCGAGATCCGCATCGATGGGCGCGCGGTCAACGATCTGCACCCCTCCAAGCGCGACATCGCCATGGTGTTCCAGTCTTACGCGCTGTACCCGACCATGAGCGTGGGCGAGAATATCGGCTTCGGTATGGAGATGCGCGGCATCGCAAAGCCCGAGCGGCAGAAGGCGATCGAGGAGGTCGCCAAGATGCTGCAGATCGAACATCTGCTGAAGCGCCGCCCCGGCCAGCTGTCCGGCGGCCAGCGTCAGCGGGTTGCCATGGGCCGGGCCCTGGTGCGGAACCCCAAGCTGTTCCTGTTCGACGAGCCGCTGTCCAACCTGGACGCCAAGCTGCGCGTGGATATGCGGACTGAGATCAAACGGCTGCACCAGTCGATGGGTACGACCATCGTCTATGTCACCCACGATCAGATCGAGGCCATGACCCTGGCCACCAAGATTGCGGTGCTGAAGGACGGTCTGCTGCAGCAGTTCGGCACGCCGGCGGAGATCTACAACGATCCTGCCAACATCTTCGTCGCCGACTTCATGGGCTCGCCCTCGATGAACCTGTTCCCGGCCAAAGTGCAGAGCGAGGGCGGGGAGACATCCGTCCTGATCGACCGGCGTGAAGGCGGTGCCGTCGCCCTGCCGGTGGCCAATGCTAACGGACTAGCCAGTTATGCCGGGCGGGAAACCATCGTCGGCATCCGACCCGAGGCCATCACCGAGGCCGGCCACGGCGATGGCGGGGCGACGGCCGAATGCCTTGTCGATGTGGTCGAACCCGCGGGGGCCGACACCTATGTGGTGACCCATCTGGGCGGCAAGGAAGTGGTCGCCCGGCTCGGCGCCGATTGCCGGCTGGCGGCCGGAGAGAAAACGCCGTTTGCGTTCAATATGAACAAGGCCGTCTTCTTCGACCCGCAGACCGAAGCCCGGATAGGCTAGACCGATAGGCTAGGACGCGTTTGACAAGCGCTGCTGCGTTCCACCCCCGCGCCATTGGGGGAAACGCAAGGTCGCCGTGGTTCCGACATCGCGTTTGCTGCGCAGCTCGAGGCTACCGCCATGGCGTTCCACCAGTTGCTTGGTGATCGATAGGCCGAGACCCACGCCGCCATGACCCCGCGTGTAGATCGGTTCGGCGATGGAGAATGGTTCCGTGACTTCGGGCAGTTTTTCCGCGTCGATCCCGATGCCGGTGTCGGTGACTTCGACAACCGTTTGGCCATCGCTTTCGTGACGCGCGTAGATCGCAACCCGGCCTTCAGGCTTGGTGAACTTGACGGCGTTGTCGAGCAAGTTGACGATCATTTGTTTGAGCATGCGCCGGTCGGCGGTGAGGCGAAGTCCCTCGGGGACCGAGGATTGGTCCATCTCGACACTACGGTCCTTTGCCGCCACCCCGACCATACGGCAAGCCTCGTCGATAACCTCCTCAACGGCCACCAGCTCCTCGTCCAGCACCTTTGCGCCCAGCTCGACCTGCGCAAAATCCAAGACATCGTTGACAATGGATAGAACATGCTGGCCGGCGCCATGGATATCGCTGACGTAGTCGAGATAGACCGACGGGGACATGCGGCCATATCCTTCATCCTTGACGATCTCGGACAAGGCCAAAATGGCGTTTAGGGGCGTCCGCAACTCGTGGCTCATATGCGCCAGGAAGGCAGATTTGGCGCGGTTTGCCGCTTCGGCAGCCTTGAGCGAGTTTTCGAGCTTTTCGCGGGAACTTCGAACCTCTTGATCCGCATCGTAGATCCACAAGGCCCGGCTGATCGTCGTCCGCAACTCATCAGGATGAATGGGCTTTTCGAGATAGTTGGTCGCGCCTTTTGTCAAGGCTTCGACCGCCGTTTCCTTGGAGGCGAACCCGGTGATGATGATGATCCGTGCTTGCGGCCAGATCGATCGGATGCGGTCGATCAGTTCGATCCCGTTGGCGTTGTTGAGCCGGATGTCCAGCAGGATGACCTCGGCATCGAACCTGGCCTTTAGGTCTGGCAGCAATGCCGCATTCGTGGCGATTTCAACCTGACTTCCTTCCAGTTCCAACAAATCCTGCAAGCTTTCGGCGAATTCCGGCTCATCATCGATGACCAGCAAACGCCGCCCTTGCAAACTGGATTGACTATCAGACTTGGCCGTAACCTGATCTATCATTGGAAAGCCCCGCCGCGCTTGCCCCTCTATAGAGGCGCCGCCGCCTTGTTGAGTGCGTCGACGAGTCGCCGCGGACCGAATGGCTTGTGCAGAATGTCCGAAACGAGCAGGTCGAACTTCTTTATTTCTTCGTCGGCCACGGGGAAGGCGGTGATAATCACCACCGGCACCGAGACGTCTTGTTTTTGCAGCGCGCCGAGCACCGCATAACCATCAAGTTTCGGCAGACGAATATCGAGCATCAGAATGTCGACGTCGTCCGTCTGCAGGAGATCCAGCGCCGACATGCCGGTCTCCGCCGTGATGACACGCCGGCCGGAACGTATCAGGCTATCGGCTAGCGCATCGGTGAAGTCCGGGTCATCATCGGCGATTAAGACGGCCTGCGGACGGGCGGCCCGCTGGGCGGCTTCCAACAGGCTGCTGACCGAACAGGGCTTTTCGAAAAGCGTGAAGGCGCCAGCCGTCACGGCGTCGTCCAACTGACGGGGCGATGCGTGGCCGGTCACGACGATAATCCGCAAATCCTGTTGAATTTCGCGAAGCCGGCGCAGCGTCTCGACCCCATCCATGCCGGGCATCTTCATATCAAGGAACGCAAGATCGAACCGCCTGCGTTTGGCTAGATCAATGGCTGACGGCCCGTCTTCGGCAATAGCGAATTGATGGCCTTCCAGTTCCAGCAGATCAGCCACGCTTTCGGCAAAGTCGACATCGTCATCGACAATCAGTATTTCGTTTGCGCCATTGGACATGCCTTATTCCTTTGACGTTTTGGGACCGTCAGCCACGGCGTCACCGTTCCGTTCGACAGGCAGGTCGATCTCGACTTCTGCCCCACCACTCTTTCGGTTGCGGATTTCGACGGTTCCGCCGTGCAACTCGATAATCTGCCGCACCAGCGGCAATCCCAAGCCAACACCGAATGTCTTGGTACTGACGAGCGGCTCGAACACGCGCTCGATCAGCGTCGCGTCGAGCCCTGGACCGGAATCCCGGCACAATAGGATTAGCCGGCCCGACGAGACTTTCGATTCGACATCGATCGACTGGCTCGGCCGGTTCGCATCGGTCATCGCTTCAACGGCGTTGTCGAACAAATTGCTCATGACTTGAGCCATGCGCACCCGGTCCATTCGGATTTCACAACCAGCAGATAGATTGCAGTGAATTTCGATTTCCGCCGGCCGATCATAATCTTTGACAAAGTGATCCAGCCAGGCGTCAATATCGACCAATTCCGTGCCTAGACTTTTGACGCGCGTGTAATCCAGCAAGTCTTCGATAATCGTCTCACAGCGCCGCAAATTACGATCAATGCGGCCGACCACCCGGTCGGCCTTTTCATCGGACAAATCGAACCGCTGTTTCAGGGCGGCGAAGGAGTTCACGATCGTCCCCAGCGGGTTTCGTAGCTCGTGGCTGACGGTCGCCGTCAGCTGGCCGATGGCGGCCAGGCGTTCCTGCAAGAGAAGGTTTTGTTGGGCGTTGCGCAGCGCCGCCGTCCGCTGTTCGACCAGATCTTCGAGCTGATCACGGCTGCCGCGCAGTTCGGACTGAGCCTGGCGAAGGCGCGCTTCGGTCCGTTTCAAACGGGAAATATCGGTCAGCGTGCCGACGAAGGCCCCATCGCCGTCGGCTTCCGATTTCTCGTTCGCGATGGTCGCCAGAACCCAGCGCGGAGGCCCATCGTCGCGATCGATCCTGACTTCGGTGTTGAAGGTGCCGGTTTGCATGACGGCATCATGCCAGCGGTCCTGCACGCCAGGGCGATCGTCCTTGTACAGGATTTCCGTCCAGCAAAGGCCATGGGCCGATGCGGGGTCGACGCCCGTGATCTCGTGCCATAGCTCGTTGGTGTAGGTGCAGATCCCCTCGCTGGTGGTCCGAAAAATGCCGACCTGGGCGGTCATGGCAAGGCTCTGGTAGCGGGCCTCGCTGTCCCGCAGCGCCTGCTCGGCCTTGCGGCGATCGGTTATGTCAGAGAGGAAAGACAGTTTTCCGCCGTCCGGCGTGGGATAGGTGCGCCGTTCGACCCAGCGGTCGCCGAGCTGCAGCTCGATCATCTTATAGGGCTCGCGGAACGGGGTCAGGAACGTCTCGATATAGCGATTCGCCTCATCGGAGGTGCTGCTGCCGAACTGGATCTCGGCAATGCGCTGCCCCAGCTCCGCCGCCGTCGCACCGATGCGAAAGGCCGGCCACGTCCCCGCTGTTTCGTGGAATTTGCGCATCGCAGGGTTGATGAAGGTCAGCCGATCGTCTTTGTCATACAGCGCCATCGACTCGGTGAAGTTGTCGACGACGGTCTGCATGAGCGAACGGCTGTCCTCAAGTTCCTGTTCGACGGTCATCTTGTCGGTAACGTCGCTGGTGATGACCAAGATGCCGCCGTCGGGCGTGGGATAGGCGGCCCGTTCCAACCAGTGCGAGCCGACCTGCAACGTTTGCTTGGTTTCCAAATTGCGAAACGGTTCCTGAAACCGGTCGACGAAATCCTCGGCTTCTTCGGAGGTGCTGTCGCCAATTACGACGGCGGCCAGATTTCTGGAGATTTCCTCGATCGACGCCCCGATTTGGATCGCGTCTTTGGTTCCCATCCTCGTGTGCATACGCCACAGCGCGGGATTGCCGAATTGAAACCGTTTCTCGCTGTCGTAGAACGCCACGGTCTGGGGAAAATTATCGACAACCGTTTGCAGCAGGCTGCGGCTTTCCTCAAGCTCCTGTTCGGCCTGCCGCTTTTCGGTTACGTCGTTGGCGACAACCAGTATTCCGACGATCTTGCCGTTCTCATCGCGGATCGGAACCTTACTAACCTCAATCCAGTGAAGCCGTCCGTTGACCGGCAGCGCCTCGGTAAATCTCAGTTTCGGCTTGCCGGTCCGAATGACCTCCAAATCATCCTTGTAATATTGATCGGCGTAGTCGCCGTAGAAATCGCGAGAGTGGCGGCCTTCCATGTCAGAGACCGAGAGACCGTGAATAGCGGCAACGCTTTCGCTAACCTTTACATTGCGGTTATCAAGATCTTTCAAAAAGACATAAGCATGCATGTTGTCGAAAAGCGACCGCATGGCGTTTTGAACAATAAGCTGCTCGTTCACAACGAGCCTCGATCTGCAGTCAGAAATCGAAACACAGAATCTCCGAGACCGGCGTAAACGGGTAACCGGCGCGACAAGGAATGGTAGGTCAGCGTATTAATGATCGATATTGCAAGATGATTCATGAACACGCTTATTGCCAGTTTATTATTGCGCGGCACGAGGCCTTGCGGGGAAAGCAAACCCTGGAAACGGCCTTTGCAGCAAGTGTTTAAGCTGAAAAACCGTTTAGACGACTAGCCATACATTCAGCCGCTGGTTGGAACATTCAATTCAAGTAACATGACCAACTGGCGGCAAATGGCAAGTCATATGGCAGGGTAGTCAGCAACCCTAACAATCAGCGGTCAATGATTTGCCACCTTGGGTTGATCCAGGGGCGCCGGTTGGATGGCGCCAGCAGCGGCTTTTCCAGAATATGATCGGCCGCCTTTTCGCCAACCATGATGGATGGCGCGTTCAGGTTTCCATTTGTGATCTGCGGGAAGATCGAGCTGTCGACAACGCGAAGGCCATCAATACCGACGACCCTGCACTGAGGATCCACGACTGCATAAGGATCGTCAGCCCGCCCCATCTTGCACGTCCCGCAGGGGTGGTAGGCACTTTCCACATGGTCGCGGATGAACGCGTCCAGCGCCTCGTCGCTTTGCACGGCATCGCCGGGCTTGATCTCAGCCCCGCGAAAAGCGTCGAAAGCCGGTTGGGAAAAGAGTCGGCGCGTCAAACGAATGCAATGACGGAAATCCTCCCAGTCTTGAGGGCTGTCCATATAGTTGAACAGGATGCTGGGCGGATCCTTTGGATCAGCCGACCGAAGGGCAACGCGCCCACGCGAGGGTGATCGCATCGGGCCGACATGGGCCTGGAATCCATGTCCTTCGGAAGCGGCCTGGCCATCATACCGAACCGCGATCGGCAGAAAGTGGTATTGGATGTCGGGATATTCGACGCCGGCTTTCGAGCGAACGAAGGCAGCGCTTTCGAAATTGTTCGAGGCGCCCGGACCCGACCTGCCGAACAGCCAACGTGCCCCAACCCAGGCCTTGCCCGGCAGGTTCCAATATTTGAACAGGGTGATCGGTTGGGTGCAGGCCTGTTGGATGGTCAGCTCAAGATGGTCTTGCAGGTTCTGACCCACGCCAGGCCGGTCGGCGACGACGTCGATGCCCATTTCGGTGAGGTGCGCACCGGGGCCGACACCGGAAAGCATCAACAGCTTTGGCGAGTTGATCGAGGAGGCGGCGAGAATGACCTCTCGGTTGGCGCGGATGATGGATGCTTGCCCGCCTTGCTCGACCTCAACGCCGACGGCACGCCCATGCTCAATGACGACACGGCGTGCGAGGCAGCGATGGACATCCAGGTTGGCGCGGTTGCGGGCCGGTTTCAGGTAGGCGTTGGCCGTGGACCAGCGGCGGCCCTGCCAGACCGTCTGTTCCATCGGCCCGAAGCCTTCCTGCTTTTCGCCGTTGTAATCGTCGGTCAGCTCGAAACCGGCTTGGCGCCCCGCTTCGACGAACGCCTTGTAGAGGGGATTGGTGCGAGAGCCGCGCGTGACATGGAGCGGCCCGTCGCTGCCGCGCCAGTCGGGATCGCCGCCATGGCCGCCATCGTGCCAGTGTTCCATGCGCTGGAAGTAGGGCAGCACATCAGCATAGGCCCAGCCATCGGCCCCCGCCTGGGCCCAGCCATCGAAATCGCGGGCGTGGCCACGCACATAGACCATGCCGTTGATGGAGGAGGAGCCGCCCAAGACCTTGCCGCGCGGACAAGCCAGGCGGCGGCCGCCGAGGTTGGGTTCGGGTTCGGTGACGAATCCCCAATCGTAGCGCCGCATGTTCATGGGGAAGGACAAGGCGCCGGGCATCTGGATCAGCGGGCCCCAATCGGTGCCGCCATATTCCAGAACCAGGACCGAATGCTTGCCATCTTCGGACAGGCGGGCGGCCAAGGCCGCGCCGGCAGATCCGGAGCCGACGATGACAAAATCGGCCTGCATGGAAAGACCGCTCAGTAAGGCGCGTCGACGCCGGTCATGGCGACATAGACGCTTTTGACCTGGCTGTAATGCTCGATGGCCGCGCGGCCGTTCTCCCGCCCGATGCCAGAGTGTTTGACACCGCCAAACGGCATTTCGATGGGGGTCAGGTTATAGGTGTTGATCCACTGGGTGCCGGCCTGAAGGCGGGCGGCCATACGATGGGCGCGGGCAAGATCGCGGGTGAAGATGCCGGCGGCCAGGCCATAGGGCGTGGCGTTGGCGCGGGCCGTCACCTCATCCTCGTCGGTGAAGGTGAGCAGCGAAAGGGCCGGGCCGAAGATTTCTTCGCGGGCGACGCGGGCACCATCATCAGGCACGTCGAACACCGTGGGCTGGACCCAATAGCCATCTTCAAAACCGGGAACGTGCGCCGCCTCACCACCGATGAGGATATCGGATTCGCTCTTGCTAACCGTGTAATAGGATAGAACCTTGTCGCGTTGGGCGGCGGAGATGAGGGGGCCGATCTGGGTTTGCTCATCCAGCGGATCGCCCAATGCCAATGCCTTGGTGCGGGCCAGCAGGCGTTCAGTGAACTCGGCCTTGATCGCCTGATGCACGAAGACGCGGGTGCCGTTGGAGCAAACCTGGCCGGTGGAATAGAAGTTGGCCATCATCGCGGCACCGACCGCATCGTCGATGGCAGCGTCCTCGAAAACGATCAGCGGGGACTTGCCGCCGAGTTCGAGCGTGACCTGTTTGATGCCGGCCGACGCACCCGCCATGACCTTGGCGCCCGTTCCGGTTTCGCCCGTCAGGGAGACCTTGGCGATGTCCGGATGAGAGACCAGCGCCGATCCGACCGCGCCATCGCCTTGCAGGACGGAGAACACACCACGCGGCAGGCCCGCCTCGGTCAGGGCTTCGGCAAAGCGCAGGGCCGTCAGCGGCGTAACCTCCGACGGTTTGAAAATCATGGCGTTGCCGCAGGCAAGCGCCGGCGCCGTTTTCCAGCAGGCGATTTGGATCGGGTAGTTCCAGGCACCGATGCCCAGGCAAACGCCCAGAGGTTCGCGGCGGGTATAGGCGAAATCGCCCTCGTCCCCGGAGAAGCCGATATGCTCGCCGGTCAAGGTTGCGGCCTGGGCGGCGAAGTATTCCAGGCAGTCGGCGCCGGAGGCGGCATCGGCCACCAGGGTTTCCTGGAGCGGCTTGCCGGTGTCCAAGGTTTCCAGCTCGGATAACGAGCGGTTGTCGCGGCGCAGAATATCGGCCGCCCGTCGCAGGACGCGGCCCCTTTCTGCCGGCGGGGTCTGGCGCCAGACCTCGAAGCCCGCCTTGGCGGTTTCGACAGTACGGTCGATTTCCGCCTCGGTTGCCCAGGCGATGTCGGCGATAGGCTCAGCTGTCGCGGGATAGAGGTCGGGGTGGCGATCCCCCTGCCCTGCGACTGGTGCGCCATCGATGTAGTGAGAACCGGGTGGTTGGGCGCGCATGGTGCTTAAGACCGTAAGAGAGATTTCAAGATATCGACGCCCTTGATTACGCCGATGGGGCGATTGGCTTCGGCGATCACGATCTCGGTCGGGTCATCGAGCTGGGCCTGGATCAGGTCGCGCACCGGGGTTGAGACAGGCATCGTGCGGCCGCCGGTGGGAGATTCTCCATCGGTAAGCGGGCGCATGATTTCGGAGGCGCGGAGCACGTTCAGCGGGTTCATATGGGCGACGAATTCGGCGACGTAATCGGTGGCCGGGTTGAGCACGATATTCTGCGGCGTGTCCAGCTGAACGATGCGACCACCTTCCATGATGGCGATGCGTGAGCCCAGCTTTAGCGCCTCGTCGAGATCGTGGCTGACGAAGATGATGGTGCGGTTCAGCCGTTCCTGCACTTCAAGCAGCTCGTCCTGCAGCTTGTTGCGGATCAGCGGGTCGAGGGCCGAGAAAGGCTCGTCCATCAGCAGGATCGGCGCCTCAGTGGCGAAGGCGCGGGCCAGGCCCACCCGTTGCTGCATGCCGCCCGAGAGTTCCTGCACCTTGCGTTCTGCCCAGGCTTCCAGGCGCACGAGTTCTAGCTGGTCCATGGCGCGTTTGCGGCGCTCGGCCGCCGGGACGCCGGCCAGCTCTAGGCCAAAGCTGACATTCTCGATGACCGTCCGCCAGGGCAGCAGGGCGAATTGCTGGAAGACCATGGCCACCCGTTCGGTGCGGATGCGGCACAGGCCATCTTCATCCAGGCCGACCAGATCGACCAGGCCGTCATCGAGGGCGACGCGCATGGCGCCGCGCGTGACCTTATTGAGGCCGTTGACCGCACGCAGCAGGGTCGATTTGCCCGAACCGGACAAGCCCATCAGGACGACGATTTCGCCTTCCTGCACATCGATGGAACAGTCGTGCACGCCCAGGACCTGGTCTGTTTGCTCCTGGATTTCCTCGCGCGACTTGCCGGCATCCATCAGCGCCAGCGCCTTGTCCGGCTGCTTGCCGAAGACGATGGAGACGTTGTCGAACTGGACCATCGGGGCGGCCATGTTCAACCCTCCCCGCGGCGGAAAATGCGGTCCAGGATGATGGCGATCAGGACGATGGCGACGCCAACCTCAAAGCCCTTGGCGATGTTGACCGAGTTGAGCGCCCGCAGGGTCGGCACACCAAGCCCGTCGGCCCCGACCAGGGCGGCGATGACGACCATGGAGAGCGACAGCATGATGGCCTGGGTTAGGCCAGCCATGATCTGCGGCATGGCGTAGGGCAGCTCGACCTTCCACAGCAACTGGGATTTCGAGGCGCCGAAGGCCTCGCCGGCTTCGATGAGCGGTTTTGGGGTCGAGGTGATGCCGAGATGGGTCAACCGGATGGGGGCCGGGATGGCGAAGATCACGGTGGCGATCAAGCCCGGCACCATGCCCAACCCGAACAGGATCAACGCCGGGATCAGATAAACGAAGGTCGGGATGGTCTGCATTAGATCCAGCACCGGACGCAGGGCGGTGAACAGCCAGGGTCGACGGGCGGCCGCGATGCCGACGGGCACGCCCACACCCATGCAAACCATGGTCGAGGCCAAAACCAAGGCCAGAGTTTCGGTCGTTTCCTCCCAATAGCCCTGATTGATGATCAGCAGCAGGCCGGCCAGCACGAAGATGGCAAAGGGGATGGAGCGGCGCATCCACCAGGCAAAGACCGCCACCGCCGCGATGGTCAGCAGCGGCGGCGGGGTTTGCAGAACCCAGAGGATGGCCAGGATCCCCGCTTCGAGGATCAGCGACAGCCCATCGAAAAACCAGGCGGCATTGTCAGTCAGCCAATCGACAAAGGCTTTCGCCCAGTTGCCGATGGGGATCTTGTTATCCTCAAGCCATTCCATGGCGGATCAGCCCGCCGCCGGGCGACGGGCCCGCTGGGATCAGAGACCGAGGCTGCTGCGCACGGCGGCCAGACCGTCGCCCCCATCCCGCGTGGTCACCCCGTTTAGCCAGCCTTCGAGAATATCGGCATTGGCGGCCAGCCAAGCCGAGGCGGCATCCTCGGGATCCTCGCCATCATTGAGGATGGCGCCCATGATCTCGTTTTCCATGGCCAGGGTGAATTGCAGGTTGCCCAGCAGCGCACCGACGTTCGAGCACTCGTCGACATAACCGGCGCGGGTGTTGGTGAAGACCGTGGCGCCGCCGAAATTGGGGCCGAAAAACTCATCTCCGCCGTCCAGATAGGCCATGTCGAGATTGGCGTTCATCGGGTGCGGTTCCCAACCCAGGAAGACGATGCCCTCGTCCCGCCGCGCGGCCCGTTCGGCCTGGGACAGCATGCCCTGTTCGGAGCTTTCGACCAGCTCGAACCCACCCAGACCGAAGGCGTCGCTTTCGATCATGTCGAGGATCAGGCGGTTACCGTCATTGCCGGGCTCAATGCCGTAGATCTTGCCGTCCACCTGGTCGGCGAATTCGGCAATCTTGGAAAAATCGGTGAGGCCTGCGTCGAAGAGCGACTGGTTGACCGCCAGGGTGTATTTCGCGCCTTCGAGATTGACGCCGACGCTGTCCACCGTGCCGTCATCGAGATAGGGACGGATATCGCCTTCCATGGTCGGCATCCAGTTGCCCAGGAAGATGTCGATATCGTTGTTGGCCAGGGATGTGTAGGTCACCGGGACCGACAGGACCTTGACCTCGGTTTCGTAGCCGAGGGCGTCCAGAACGGTGGTCGTGGCGGCCGTTGTCGCCGTTATGTCGGTCCAGCCGACATCGGAGAAGCGAACTAGCTCGCAGCTGTCCGGTTCCTGGGCGTGGGCGGAAACACTGACCATTCCCGCGATCGCGGCCGTCGCCAAAAGTTTGATTTTCATGAGCGTGTGCCTCCTGCCTTGGTCGATCCAATGATCGAGATTTGATCTTGGTTGCAAGTTTGTGGGGCGGGAGGGGCCTGCCAGTCAATAGCGGCCCTGAGGGAACCGGCCACCCTATGTGCCTACAAGGCAGCCGTCTTGCCGGTTGGCATCGACCCGCCCTCGCCGGCATAGCGCCGTAGCGTATCCGAGACGCCATCACGCCAAAGGGAAGACAGGGCAGCGTCGAAACACGCTGCGAATTGGTCGGCGTCGGCGAGCGTTCCGAAGATCTCGCGCTGGGCAAGAAAGGCACGCGGGTTGGACCGGGCTTGCTGGGCGTGTTCGGTCAGGCTGGCCCGCCTCTCGTCCTGGACGTCGATTTGGTTGCCCGCCTCGTCGACGCCGGCGCAATACCTGCACCAGAGGGCGACCTCAAGCGCCAGCCCGTCGACTGAGAGACCGGCGTCCAGCCGTTCCTGGATGGTCGGGAGGATGAATTTCGGCTGTCGGTTGGAGCCGTCGAAACACAGGCGCGCGATGGTGTCGCGGATCTTGGGGTTGGCGAAGCGGTCGATGACCTTGTCGAGATAATCCTCGAAGACAACGCCCATAACCGAGGGGACAATGGGGATGATCTCCTCCCGCTCAAGTCGGTTCAAGAAGCCCAATATCCGGGGATCGGCCATCGCCTCGGCAACGGTTTCGATGCCGAGCAAGGCCGAGGGGTAGGAAATGGTCGCGTGCCCGCCATTGAGGATGCGCAGCTTCATTAACTCATGCGGGCCGACATCGGAAACGAACTCCACACCGACCCGTTCGAGTTGCGGCCGGCCGGCGGCGAAACGGTCTTCCAGCACCCATTGGCGGAAGGGCTCGCAGACCACCGGCGCGGCATCGTCGATACCGAACTTTTCCGTCACGAGCTGGCGTTCATGGTCACTCGTCGCCGGGGTGATGCAGTCGACCATGTTGTTGGGAAAGGTGACGTGGTCTTCGATCCAAGCGGTAAGATCCGGACCGTGGGCGGCCGCAAGCGCGAGGACGGCCTGTTGAGCGATGTGGCCGTTGCCGGGCAGATTGTCACAGGAAAGAACGGTCAGAGGCCCGGCACCGGAAGTACGACGTCGGTTCAACGCCGCGGCGAGGATGCCAAACACCGTCTGCGGATTGGACGGGTTTTCCAGATCCGCAATCACGGCCGGATCGTCAGCTCGGAACTTGCCGGTTTTATCGTTGAGAAAATAGCCACCCTCGGTGATGGTCATCGATGCGATGCGGATTTCGGGCTTGGAGAGGGCCTCGATGAGCGCCGGTGCCCTGCACTCGGCAAAGCCGATCATCGAGCCGCAGATCTTTGCGTGGTCACCGACCGGATCCAGCTCGATGATGGTAGTCAGCCAATCCTGGCTCGCCAGCCGTTCGCGCATGACCGCATCGCCGGGTTTGATGCCGGCGCCGATGATGGCCCAATCGTGGTCGTGACCCTGATCGAACAACGCGTCGAGATAACTGGCCTGATGGGCGCGGTGAAAATTGCCGACGCCGATATGCAGGATGCCAGCCGTCAGGCCGGCGCGATCGTAGCTGGGAACCGCGATGGTGTCGGGGAGGCTGCCGAGCGCTGCCGTGCTGAGTTTGACGGGGTTGAGGTTGACGGGCATCGTCAGCTCATCCAGTTGCCGCCATCGACATTGTATGTCTGGGCAACGACATAGTCGGCCTCGGCGCTGGCCAGGAAAATGGCCATGCCGGTCAGATCCTTCGCCGTGCCCATGCGACCATAGGGAACGGCCTCGCCGACCAGGCGCTTTTTCTCACCCGGCGGCCGGCCCTCATATTTGGCGAACAGGGCGTCCACACCTTCCCAATGTTCGCCATCCACCACGCCGGGCGCGATGGCGTTCACGTTGATGCCGTGCTCGATCAGGTTGAGGCCAGCCGACTGGGTCAGGCTGATGATGGCGGCCTTGGAGGCGCAATAGACGGCCACCAGAGATTCGCCCCGGCGGCCTGCCTGGCTGGCCATGTTGATGATTTTGCCACCCTTACCGGCCTTGACCATGGATTTGGCCACGGCCTGCAAGGTGAACAGAGCGCCGCGCACATTGATGTCGAACACGCGATCAAAGCTGTCGCGGGTGATTTCGGTGATCGGCGCCATGTCAAAAATGGCGGCATTGTTGACCAGGATGTCGATGCCGCCCGCCTTGGCCTCGACCTCAGCCACGCCGGCCTCGATGGAGGCTTGGTCGGTGACGTCGAAGCGGACGGCATAGGCCGACGGGCCGATTTCCTGCGCCGAACGCTGGGCGCGATCGATGTCGATATCGGCAATCGCGACCGTCGCACCCTCGCCCACATAGGCTTCGGCGAAGGCACGACCGATGCCGCGGGCGGCGCCCGTGATTAGGGCCGATTTTCCCTCAAGCCGCTTCATCCAATGCGAAGCCCCCTGTCATCGAATTTGTGGATCTGTTCGGGATGGGGCGACAGATAGATCGTGTCGCCATAGTGCAGATCGACATCGCCGCCGGCCCGGACCGTCAGCGGCGCTTGGAAGCCGTCGACATTGACATGGAAGAACGTGTCGCTGCCCAGATGTTCGGACACGCCGACGGTTCCCTTCCAATCGCCGCTTTGGCTGGAAACGGATACGTGCTCGGGACGGATTCCGACGGTATGGGCGTTGTGTTTGCCGGCCTCGGCCCCCTCGAACAGGTTCATCTTGGGCGAGCCGATGAAGCCCGCGACGAACTTGTTGCGCGGTTCGCGGTAGAGCTCCAGCGGGCTGCCCACCTGTTCGATGACACCCGCCTGCAGGACCACGATCTTGTCGGCCATGGTCATGGCCTCGACCTGATCATGGGTGACGTAGATCATCGTGGTGTCCAGCCGCTTGTGCAGCTCGCTGATCTCCAGGCGCATGCCGACGCGCAGCGCAGCGTCCAAGTTGGACAGCGGTTCGTCGAATAGGAAGGCCGCCGGTTCGCGGACGATCGCCCGGCCGATGGCCACACGCTGTCGTTGCCCACCCGAGAGCTGGCCCGGGCGGCGGTCAAGATAGTCCGTCAGGTTGAGCGCCTTGGCCGCCGCCTCGATACGCTTGTCCTGTTCGGCCTGCGACAGGCCGGCCATACGCATGGGAAAGGCGATGTTCTTGCGAACCGACATGTGCGGGTAAAGGGCGTAGGACTGGAACACCATCGCCAGGCCGCGCTTGGCCGGCGGGATGGCGGTGGCGTCCTTGCCGTCGATCTCGATGGTGCCGGAGGTGGTGTCCTCCAACCCCGCAATCAGGCGCAGCAGTGTGGACTTGCCGCAGCCCGAGGGGCCGACGAAGACCGCGAATTCGCCATCTTCGATCTCCAGGTCCAGCGGGGGGATGACCGTTACGTCACCGAAGACTTTTTTGACCTGTTTTAGGTGGATGCGTCCCATTGTCTTACCCCTACTTGACCGCGCCGAACGTCAGGCCGCGGACCAGTTGTTTCTGACTGAACCAACCGAGAATTAGGATCGGCGCGATGGCCATGGTCGAGGCCGCGCTGAGCTTGGCGAAGAACAAACCTTCCGGGCTGGAATAGCTGGCGATGAACGCTGTGAGCGGTGCCGCATTGGCGGCTGTCAGGTTGAGCGTCCAGAACGCCTCGTTCCAGGCGAGGATGAAGTTCAACAACACCGTCGAGGCAATCCCCGGCAACGCCATGGGCGTCAGCACATAGAGGATTTCCTCGCGCAGGCCGGCGCCGTCCATCCGGGAGGCTTCGAGAATCTCGCCGGGGATTTCCTTGAAGTAGGTGTAGAGCATCCAGACGATGATCGGCAGGTTGATCAGCATCAACACGATCGTCAGACCGATGCGGGTGTCGAGAAGCCCCAGCTGGATGAACAGCAGGTAGATCGGGTACAGCACACCAACGGCCGGCAGCATCTTGGTTGAGAGCATCCAAAGCAGGATGTCCTTGGTGCGCTTGGAGGGCACGAAGGCCATCGACCAGGCGGCCGGGACGGCGATGATGATGCCCAACAGCGTCGACCCGCCGGCCAGGATCACCGAGTTCCACAAGAAACGCATATAGTTCGAGCGTTCCTGCACGATGGCGTAGTTTTCCAACGTCCAGTCGAAGAACAGGAAGATCGGCGGGTCGTTGATCGCCTGCGCCTCGGTCTTGAACGAGGTCAGGATGGTCCACAGGATCGGGAAGAAGATCAGCAGGCCGATGATCCAGGCCACGGCCGTGTTGATCGACTTGCGTTGGGTGGTGACTGCGCGGGCCATGTCTAAATCCTCCTCACGCGTCCAGGTTCTTGCCGACAATCCGCATCAGGAAGATCGCGACAATGTTGGCGAGAATGATTGCGTAGACGCCGCCGGCCGATCCGAGCCCGACATTCTGGCTTTCCAGCACCCGCTGGAAGATCAGGTAGGACAGTGTTTTGGTCCCGAACGCGCCGCCGGTGGTGACGAATATCTCGGCGAAGATGGCGAGCAGAAAGATCGTTTGGATCAGGATCACGATCGTGATCGCGCGGCTCAAGTGGGGCAGGATGATGAACCAGAACCGCTTGATCACCGGGGCGCCGTCCATTTCGGCCGCCTCAAGCTGTTCGCTGTCCAGCGACTGGACGGCGGTCAGCAAGATCAGCGTCGCAAAGGGCAGCCATTGCCAGGAGACGATCATAATCAGCGATGGCATCGAGGCCTGACTGAGCCATTCCACCGGTTGTGCCCCGAAGAACCGCCATAGGTGGGCCAGGATGCCGTTCACCGGATCCATGAACATGTTCTTCCAAACCAGCGCGGAAACGGTCGGCATCACGAAGAAAGGCGCGATCACCAGGATGCGGACGGCGCCTTGGCCCCACATCGGTTGATCCAGCAGGATCGCCAGTAAGATGCCCAACACCACGGTGACGACCAGAACCCCGCCGACGATGATGAGGGTCGTCTGGACGGAAGGCCAGAATGCGCTGGAAGTGACAAAGCGGGTGTAGTTCGCAAAGCCGACCCAATCGAGACCGTTGGCCAACGAGTCACCGCGTAGCGGCAAGAATTTCTTGAACGAAAAGAACAACGTCAAAGTCAGCGGGATCAGCATCCAGCCCAGCAGCAGAACCACTGCGGGGGCCATCATGATGCGGGCTGCTGAACGAGAGTGCTGGGTGGCCATGACACACGTCTCCTATCGCGGCGGAATACCCGCCCCGGCGTCACTTATAATGACAGGAGTTTCTAAGCGGTCCGGAGGGCGGTCGCGAGTGACCCGCCCTCCGGTGGGAGGAAGCTAGTAGCCAGCTGCTTCCATCGCATCAGTGGTCAGAGCCTGGGCTTTTTCCAGGGCTTCTTCCACCGATTGCTGCCCGGCATACACCGCCGAGAATTCTTGGCTCACCTCAGTGGCGATACCGGCGAATTCCGGGATGGCAACAAACTGGATGCCAACATAGGGCACCGGATCGACCGTCGGATTGTTCGGATCGGCCGCATTGATGGAGTCCAGCGTCTTCTGTGCGAACGGAACACTCTGGTATTCCGGATTCTCATAGAGTGACGTCCGGGCACCCGGAGGCACATTCGCCCAGCCTTCGTTGGCGGCAACCAGCTCGATATACTCTTTCGAGGTGGCCCATTCGATGAACTCTTTGGCGGCCGCTTCTTTTTGCGTGCCGGCCGGAATAGCCAGGGCCCAGGCCCAGAGCCAGTTGGCGCGCTTGCCAAGACCGGTGTCCGGCGCCAGGGCGAAGCCGACGCTGTCAGCCACGGTCGAGTCGTCAGGGTTGGTTACAAAAGATGCCGCAACGGTGGCATCGATCCACATGCCGCATTTGCCCTGTTGGAACAGCGACAGGTTTTCGTTGAAGCCGTTGGTCGCGTAACCCGGAGGGCCGGATTCCGACATCATGTCAACGAAGAAGTTGAGCGCATTTGCCCATTGCGGCTGGTCGAACTGGGCTTTCCAGTCTTCATCGAACCAACGCGCGCCAAACGAGTTCGCGGTCACGGTGATGAAGGCACCACCTTCACCCCAACCGGCCTTGCCGCGCAGGCAAACGCCATTGATTTCGTTGTCACGGTCGGTCATGGCCGCCGCGGCTTCGCGGATGAAGTCCCAGGTCGGGGCGTCCGGCATTTCCAAACCGGCCTTTTCCATCAGGTCAGTGCGATACATGACCATGGAGCTTTCGCCGTAAAACGGGGCTGCGAAGAGGGTGCCCTCATGGCTGAGGCCGCCACGCATGGCTGGCAGGATATCGTCGACATCGTATTCGTCAGACAGATCGTCAAGCGGGACCAGCCAGCCGTTGGAACCCCAAATCGGGGTTTCGTACATGCCGATGGTCATGATGTCGAACGCACCGCCCTTGGTCGAGATATCGGTGGTCACGCGCTGACGCAGCACGTTTTCCTCCAACGTGACCCACTCAACTTCGTGACCGGTCTTGGCGGTAAAATCGTCGGTGTAGCCCTGCATGCGGATCATATCGCCATTGTTGACGGTGGCGATGGTGATCGTCTCTGCATGGGCGCTCATCGCGGTGACAGCCGTCAGGGCAGTCGCGGCGAGTAGAGCAGTTTTAAGCTTCATTGTTTCCTCCCGAGGCCATTGGGCAATTGCCAATTGAACGGGCAAATGTTCGCACACTACGGTAGCGAAGTCAACGACAGGCAAAACCACGCCGTCGGCCGAGAGGTTATATTATTGAAATAAAGGCAGTAATTGGCTTCAGAGGCCTAAGAGCAATTCTGCTGTCAGCTCGTTGGTGATCAGAGAATTGACCAATCGGCCGGTCATGGCGCCCTGAATCGCGTCCACCTTGGCCTCACCAGCGGCAACAGCGAAGACGGGGTTCTTCTGATCGGGCAACAAAGGCGCGCTGTAGACCCGGTCGTTGATCAGCCCCTCGATCAGCCGGCCTTGGGTGTCATAAACCCAACTGGTGATCTCGCCCACGGCGCCGGCCCGGATGAAGGCTCGCATGTCGGACTGGGTGACGAAACCATCGATCAAAGCGGGGGCATCGTCGCCCAGCTGGCCGACGCCGACAAAGCTGACATCGGCCTGACGGGTGAGGTTGAGGACGTTTTGGACGGGCTGCTGGTCGAGAAGGATCGACTTTTCCTCGACCGAGCGGGCCAGGACCGGAAGCGGCATCGGATAATGCCGGGCATTGACCCGGTCGGCCATCTTGGCGACCACGTCATAGGCCGTCGCCGAACCGTCGGAGGTGATGTTGCCAAGCAGCGAAACAATACGGTGCTGCGGGCAGTCCATCGGCGAAAGCTGGCTGACACAGGCGCGCAATGCCCTGCCTGTACCCATGGTGATGATCTTCGGCTGGCCGGACTTCAGATACCGCTCCATCTCGGCGGCGCCAGCCTGTGCGATGCCGACGATGGAAGCTGGCGTGTCCGGATCGCTGGGCACCACCACACATTCTATCAGATCGAACCGGTCCTTCAGCCGGTGGCTGAGCTCCATGCAGCGGGCAATCGGGTGATCCAGGCGGACCTTGATCAGCCGTTCGCTGACGGCGAGGGAAACCAGGCGTTGGGCGGATTGGCGCGAGACGCCAAGTTTACGCGCAATCTCGTCCTGGGTGTTGCCGGCGACATAATAGAGCCACGCCGCCCTGGCGGCATCATCGAGGCGGCTGGCTTCGCTGTCTATGCTGGTGACCATCGTTCACAGGGTCGTGGAGTGGGATTTCAACTGCGGCGCCATATCGAAGAATTCTGACCATTTGTCAAAAACCGTCAGTGTTTCGTCGGTCAGCTCGCCTTGCTGGCCATTGGTCGCCAGGTGGCTTGCGCCCGTAAACCGCCAGACGCGCATGCCAGCCGCGCGAGCCGCCTCGACGCCCGGAAGGCTGTCTTCTACAACCAGGCATTGTTCGGGCGAAACGCCCATGCACTTTGCGGCATGAAGGAACAGATCGGGAGCCGGTTTTCCGTGGGCAACCTGCGAGGCGGTGAAGATTCTATCGCGAAACCTGGTGGCAAGACCCGCAAGCTCTAACGTTTTCATGGCACGCGTTTCATTGCTGCTGGTCGCAACGCAGGCCGGAACCGACAGCGCCGCCAAAACCTCCTGCACCCCATCGACCAAGTTCAACTCTGACTGAAACGCGCCGACGAGCCCTTCCCGGTATCTCTGTTCAAAATCGGCGGGCAATTCATAGCCAAACGAGGTTTGGATGCGGCAGACCACGGTTGCGAAGCTTCGACCTAGAAAGTTCTTCTGCACGTACGAAAAGTCGACGTCGATCCCTTCGACCGCGAGTTGTTCGATCAGCATACGGGCGCTGATCACCTCGCTGTCGACCAGCACACCGTCGCAGTCGAAGATCACCAATTCTATCGGCGGCTCGAGATCATCCATCAAAGCATCTATGCCGTCGTTCGAGAGCCAAAACGAAGCTGAGCATAAGCCCACTATCTGGGCAAAAGCCAGAAAATGCGCGTTTCGCCAGCGTCGCATAGGCAACATTGCGGGTCGCAACCCGCCCATGCGCTGAGTGTCACTGGGGAGTAACCTACTTGCAATGTTGCTACTTCGGTCACGCTTCGGCCGTCGGCTTGGGATGGCGCAAAACGTCTCGGGTTGGCCGAAGGCATTTGATTTGGAGGGACTAGACCGCGCAACAAAGCCGAGCCGACGCACCCTGCCGACCCTGACTACGGCCGTCGGATGGCTGGAGGCAAGAAACTGACAACAGGAGCCGCGTCAAAGACATGAGCGATACGCCAGAAACCGATTACGAAATCGGTCAGGACAATATCTCTCCCTTCGGGCTGGATATTCATAACCCGGTTTTCGTGATCTCCTCCTTGTCGATCATCGTCGTGGTGATCCTTTCTCTAATGTTCCAGGACGGCGCGACGGCGTTTTTCGGCTGGCTGCGGCCCTTCCTGACCTCGACCTTCGATTGGTTCTTCCTGCTGTCGGCCAACATTTTCGTTCTGTTCTGCCTTGTTTTGATGGTCACACCCCTGGGCAGTGTCCGGCTGGGCGGACAAGATGCGGAACCGGATTTTGGCTATGTCGCGTGGTTTGCGATGCTGTTCGCCGCCGGGATGGGTATCGGACTGATGTTCTTCGGCGTATCCGAGCCGATGTCGCACTTCGGCTCGTCCCTGGGCGGCACGACCATTGAGGACGGCGCGCGGACCGATTGGGCGCCGCTGGGCGCAGCGGCCGAGGACCCGATTGCCGCCCGAAACCTGGGCATGGCGGCGACGATCTTTCACTGGGCGCTGCATCCCTGGGCAATCTATGCCGTTGTGGCGCTGTCGCTGGCGTTCTTCGGTTACAACTACAACCTGCCGCTGACCCTGCGGTCGGCCTTCTACCCGCTGCTGGGCGATAAGATTTGGGGCTGGTGGGGCCATGTCATCGACACGCTGGCGGTGCTGGCCACGATCTTCGGGCTGGCCACCTCGCTAGGCTTCGGTACCGAGCAAGCGCTGGCCGGGTTGAACTATTTGTTTGGCACTGGGACAGGGAACGTCGCGCGGGTCGTGCTGATTGCCGCCATCACGGGGCTGGCGATCATATCGGTGGTTCGCGGCTTGGATGGCGGGGTGAAGATCCTGTCGGAAATCAACATCGCCATGGCGCTGTTGCTGATGGTGTTCGTCTTTTTCGTCGGGCCGACGGGGGCGATCATCGAGTCCATCTTTGCCGGCGGGGCGGCCTATGTGACCCAGCTGGTGCCGCTGTCCAACCCATTCGGGCGTGAGGACGCCAACTTCTCGCAAGGCTGGACCTCGTTCTATTGGGCCTGGTGGATTTCCTGGTCGCCGTTTGTCGGCATGTTCATCGCCCGCGTTTCCCGGGGCCGCACGGTGCGCGAGTTCGTGTTCTGCGTCATCGTGGTGCCGACCGTCGTTTCCATCCTGTGGATGGGCGCGTTCGGCGGCACAGCCATCAGCCAGGTCATGGCCGATCCGGAAGCCGCGGTCGCCGGCGCCTCGCTGGAGCTGAAGCTGTTCGAAATGTTGAAGCCGCTGCCGCTGGCCGGCCTGACCTCGCTGATCGGCATCGTGCTGGTGATCGTGTTCTTCGTGACCTCGTCGGACTCCGGTTCGCTGGTCATCGATCAGATCACGGCAGGCGGCAAGACCGATGCCCCGGTCGTGCAGCGCATCTTCTGGTGCACCTTCGAAGGGCTGGTGGCCGCGACCTTGCTGTTGGTCGGCGGGGCCACAGCGTTGACCGCGCTGCAGGCCATGGCCGTGTCAACGGGCTTCCCGTTTACGATCGTCCTGCTATTGATGTGCGTGAGCCTGTTTATCGGGCTGAGAAAGGCAAGCAGTCAGTAGATCACGAGGCCGAATGGGCGCCGGATATTCCGCATGGCGATTGTTTCGAGAGGCGCTTACCGGCAATAAGGGATGGCGGCCGCTCTGGCGCGAGCCGGAACCCAAGCCAGCCTATGATGTGGTGGTGATCGGCGGTGGCGGCCATGGGCTGTCCACTGCCTATTACCTGTCCAACACATTCGGCATCACCAACGTGGCGGTGCTGGAGAAGGGCTGGCTGGGCTCGGGCAATGTCGGGCGCAACACCACCATCATCCGCTCCAACTATCTGTTGCCAGGCAACGAGCCGTTCTACGAGCTGTCGATGAAGCTCTGGGAAGGGCTGGAGCAGGATTTCAACTACAACGCCATGGTGTCCCAGCGGAGTGTGCTGAACCTGGGGCACAGCGATGGGCAGCTGGACGCCTTTGCCCGGCGGGGCAATGCCATGCGCATGGCCGGCGCGGATTCCGTGCTGTTGGATGCGGACGGCGTTCGCGCGCTCTACCCCTTCCTGGATTTCGACAATGCGCGCTTTCCCATCAAGGGCGGGTTGTTGCAGCCGCGCGGCGGGACGGCCCGGCACGATGCGGTGGCCTGGGGGTATGCCCGCGGGGCGGACAGCAAGGGCGTCGATATCATCCAGAATTGCGAGGTCACCGGCTTCAAGATCGAGAACGGTGTGTGCAAGGGCGTGGAGACGATGCGGGGTGACATCGCGGCCAAGAAGGTGGCGGTGGTGGTCGCCGGTTCGTCAAGCCGGGTGATGGGTCTGGCCGGGATGCGGCTGCCCATCGAGTCGCACGTGTTGCAGGCCTTTGTCAGCGAGGGGCTGAAGCCGGTGCTGGACGGCGTGGTCACCTTCGCGGCCGGGCACTTCTATATCAGCCAATCCGATAAGGGCGGGCTGGTCTTCGGCGGCAGCCTGGATGGCTATAACTCCTATGCCCAGCGCGGCAATCTGCCGATGGTCGAGCATGTCTGCGAAGCGATGATGGCGTTCCTGCCGAGCTTCGGGCGGGCCCGGCTGTTGCGCAGCTGGGGCGGGGTGATGGATATGTCGATGGACGGCTCACCCTTTATCGACAAGACCCCTATCGAAGGACTCTATTTCAACGGCGGCTGGTGTTATGGCGGCTTCAAGGCGACGCCGGCCAGCGGCTATTGCACCGCCCACCTGCTGGCCAAGGACGAACCGCACCCCGTGGCGACCGAGCTGCGCCTGGACCGGTACCGCCGGGGCCATCTGATCGACGAAGAGGCCAGCGGGCCTCAGCCCAACCTGCATTAGCGACCTTCCAAGCCGATGATCATCGACCATCCCCTGCTAGGCCCCCGCGATGCCGCCGAGTTCGTTTATGTCGGCGATGCGTGTCTGCTGGACCGGCCGGATTGGCAGGCCGAGGATGCCGAGGAGCGGTTCTACGAGTATGTCTATCTGCGCGATAATCCGGCGGGTGCCCATCGGGAGCTTTGGTACCACGCCCATGGCGACCGGTCCTGGCTGGTCGTTACCCGCGACACGCTGACCCATGAGATCACCAAGGTGGAGCTGGCGAGCGCGGTGAAGCTGGCAAAAGGGCGCAACGATGGCTGAGCGGCTGCCGGTATCCGCCAGCGAGGGTGCGCTGATCGACCGGGAGCGGACGGTCGGGTTCCGCTTCAATGGCCAAGCGCTGACGGGGCATCCAGGCGATACGCTGGCCTCGGCGCTGTTGGCCAATGGCGAGGTGCTGGTCGGGCGGTCATTCAAGTATCACCGGCCGCGCGGGATTTTTTCGGCGGGATCGGAGGAGCCCAACGCGCTGGTCGAGTTGCGGCGCGGGGCCCTGACGGAACCGAACACACGGGCGACGACGGCAGAGCTGTTCGAGGGGCTGGAGGCGAACAGTCAGAACTTTCGCGGCTCGCTGCGCTTCGACTTCATGGCGATCAGCGATGTGCTGTCGCCGTTTTTGGGGGCCGGGTTTTACTACAAGACCTTTATGTGGCCGCGGTCGTTCTGGGAGAAGGTGTACGAGCCTGCCATCCGCGCGGCGGCGGGGCTGGGGCGGCTGTCGGGGGAGGCCGATCCGGACAGCTACGACAAGGGCTTCCTGCATTGCGACGTGCTGGTCATTGGCGGGGGGCCGGCGGGGCTGGCGGCGGCGTTGACGGCCGGGCGGGCCGGGGCGCGGGTTATTCTGGCCGATGAGGATTTTGCCTTCGGCGGGCGGCTGCTGGCCGAGCGGTTGGAGATCGACGGACGACCAGGGGGTGATTGGGCGCGGCTGGCGGTCGCTGAACTGGAGGCAATGGACAATGTACGCCTGATGGCGCGCACCACCGTCTATGGCGCCTATGATCACGGCATCTATGGCGCGCTGGAGCGCAAGACCGACCATCTGGCCGACAGCGACGGAAAGCCGCGCCAGGTGCTGTGGCGGATCTATTCCAAGCGCGCGATCCTGTGCGCCGGAGCAATCGAGCGGCCCATCGCCTTTGGAAACAACGACCGGCCGGGCGTGATGCTGGCCGGCGCCGTCCGGACCTATGCCAACCGCTGGGCGGTGGCGGCTGGCAAACGGGTCGCGGTGTTCACCAACAATGACGATGGCTGGCGTACAGCCCATGATTTGGCGGATTGCGGGGTTGAGGTTGCGGCCATCCTCGACACGCGGGCTGAGATTTCCGTCGAAGGGCCGGCGGGCGTGCGATGCCTGACCGGGGCGCGGGTGGTCGATGCCAAGGGGCGGTTGGGCTTGAAATCCCTGCGCCTGGCGAGCGGCGAGGTCATTCAGGCCGATTGCCTGGCGGTTTCCGGGGGGTGGAACCCGAACGTGCATTTGACCTGTCATCAGCGGGGGCGGCCGGTTTGGCGGGAGGACATCGCTGCCTTTGTGCCAAGCGGGGACCTGCCGGTTGGCATGTCGGTCGCAGGCGCGGCGGATGGCAAACTGACCCTTGCAGCGGCGCTGGCCGATGGGCGCAAGGTTGCGGAGGCTGCCGCTTCGGATCTCGGGTACACGGTTAGAGAGGCCGCACCACCTTTGGCCGAGGACGAGCCGCGCGAGATCGGCGCCTTTTGGCACGTGGCGGAGAGCAAGGCGCGGGCCTGGATCGATCAACAGAACGACGTGACGGTCAAGGATGTGGCGCAGTCCCACCAGGAAGGCTTTCGTTCGGTCGAGCATCTGAAGCGCTATACTACGCTTGGCATGACGACCGATCAGGGCAAGACAGCCAACGTGATCGGGCTGGCGGCGATGGCGGAGCTGACGGGCAAGTCCATTGCCGAAACCGGGACGACGGTTTTTCGGCCGCCATACACGCCGGTGACGCTCTCAGCCCTGGCAGGGCGCGCGCGGGGCAAGGAGTATCGGCCAACACGCCTGCCGCCGGCCCATGGCTGGGCGGACGAGACGGGGGCGAGCTTTACCGAGGCTGGGCAGTGGCTGCGGGCGGAGTTCTATCCGCAACCCGGCGAGGGGCACTGGCGGGAAAGCGTGGATCGCGAGGTGAGGCAGACGCGTACGGCGGTCGGGGTGTGCGATGTCTCAACCTTGGGCAAGATCGATGTCCAGGCGGCCGATGCGGCGGAGTTCCTGAACCGGGTCTATGCCAACACCATGGCGACGCTGAAGGTAGGCCGGGTGCGCTATGGGCTGATGCTGCGCGAGGATGGCGTGGTGATGGATGACGGCACGGCGGCGCGGCTGGACGAGACGCACTTCGTCGTGACGACCACCACGGCCAATGCCGGACCGGTCTTTCAACATATGGAGTTCTGCCGGCAATGCCTGTGGCCGGAGCTGGATGTTCACCTGGTGCCGGTGACCGACCAGTGGGCGCAGTTCGGCATTGCCGGACCCAAGGCGCGGATGCTGCTGGAGGCGATTGTCGATGCCGATATCGATATCTCGAACGAGGGCTTTCCGTTTATGGCCTGCGGGGAGATCGGCGTGTGCGGCGGGGTGCGGGCGCGGTTGTTCCGCATCTCCTTTTCCGGCGAGCTGGCCTATGAGATCGCGGTGCCCAGCCGTTTCGGACGCGCCATGATGGAGGCCTTGATGAAGGCCGGGGAGCCGCACGGGGTTGTGGCCTATGGGCTGGAGGCGTTGTCCATCATGCGGCTGGAAAAGGGCCATCCGATCGTCAGCGAACTGGACGGGCGCGTGACGGCGCGCGAGGCGGGAATGGGCAAGATGGTCGCGCACAAGAAGGATTGCATCGGCAATGTGTTATGCCGGCGCGAGGCGATGGCCGATAAGGCCGGGCTGAAGATGGTGGGCTTCCGCCCCGTCGACCGGTCTGCGGCATTGACGGCAGGGGCGCATTTTGTCGCAACCGGGAAGGCGGTTAGCTTGGAGAACGACGAAGGCTATATGACCTCGGTCGGCTACTCGCCCACCTTGGCCCATCATATCGGGCTGGGCTTTATCAAGCGCGGCGGCGAGCGGCTGGGCGAGACGGTGCGGGCGGTCGATCCGGTGCGGGATAGGGAAATCGAGGTCGAGATCGTCTCGCCGCATTTCTACGACCCCGAGGGCGCGCGGCTGCGCGGTTGAGCCGATGCTGGATGCCCAATGGCCCCTGGACGGCACCGATCTGCGCTATGACGGAATCGTTATTCTCGGCGTAACGCGTGTATCGGCGGTGTCGATTTCCATTCCACAAGGCGCCGCGTCCAAAGTGTCAGCTTCGTTGAAGAAACGGTTTGGCGAAGACCTGCCAGCAGTGGGAGCTTCCCTGAGCGATGACGACCAGACGACACGGCTGCTGCGGCTGGGCCAAGACGAGTTGTTGCTGCTGGTCGACACCTTCACGGCGGATTCGGTGGCTTCGGCCCGCGAGATCTTTAATCAAACTGCCTACCTGGTCGACCTTTCGGACAGTTTTGCGATGCTGGAGATTTCGGGTGGGCGCTGCTTGGAGGCACTGGAGCGGATTTGCCCGCTGGACCTCGCGCCGGATCGGTTCGGACAGGGGGCTGTTGCCCGGACACTGATGGAACATCTGGACGTGATCATACTGCGCACCGGCGAGGACAAATATCTGCTGATCTCCGCGCGATCGACGGCCAAGAATTTTTTGCACGCGGTACAGGTCTCGGCCGAGAATGTGAGTTAGCGCGAAACAACGCCGAGCGTTTCGATTTGTTCGCCGGCATCAGGCGAAGATGAAGTCGCCGTTCTGCAGGCCGTCCAGATCGGTGTCTCGCAGCACGGCGCTGTTGGTTGCGTCCAGGCCGATCTTTACATCCGTGCCGATCTGTTCGGCCGCGGCTTTGACGGCGGCCAGGTCTTCGTAGCCGAAATCGCTGACATCCAGCCGGTCGTTGCCCGCATTGTCGAAGTCGGTGACGGTCGTTTCGGATTGCGTGGTCTTTGTGAAAATGAAGATGTCACTGCCCTGATCGCCGGTGAGCTCGTTCGTGCCGGCGCCGCCATCCAGGCGGTCGTTGCCGGCCGCACCGGCGATGGTGTCGTCACCGGTGCCGCCCAGCACGGTGTCCTTGACCGTACCGGTGCCCTGAAAGCTGTCGTTGCCCTCGCCCAGGTCGTAGCTGCGTTTCTTGCCGTGACTGGCGGCGATGACCGTATCGTCACCGCCCAGCATCTGCACGGTCGCCGTCTTCAGGACGACGGCTGACAAATCGAAATGGTTCGCCTGGGCATCGCCCAGCAGAGATCCACCCCGGCCGAGGATTTGTTCAATCCCACCGTTGATGGTGCCTGTGCCGGCGTTGATATCGGCGACGCCATCATCGTCAGTGTCGTTGTTGATGTTGGACAGGGCGAAATCGGCACCGGCGTTCAGGTTGAAGATCTTGTCGATCCCCTCACCGCCGGAAATCCGGATATCGGCCACGGCGTCACCGCCTGCGACCTCGATGGTATCGTTGTCCGCGCCGGCCAGCAGCGAATCCTCACCAAGACCGCCGGCCAGATTGTCCTTGCCCGCGCCGGTGTCGATAACGTCGTTGTCGGCGCCGCCATCGACGACGTCCTTGCGGTTGCCCGTTCCCGTGAAGCTGTCATTGCCCTCGCCGAGGCGGTAGATGCGCTTGTTGCTGATGCCGGATCCGATAACGACATCGTCGCCTAGCTGGACATCCACCTGCTTCAGGCCGAGCGAGACATCGGCGAAGTTGAAGTAGTTGGTGTCCGCATTGCCCAGCAGTGTGCCACCATTGCCTTGGATGTGCTCGATCCCACCGTTGACGGTGCCCGTGCCGATGTTGAAATCGGCGACTCCATCATCGTCAACGTCGTTATTGACGTTCGACAGGGTGAAATCGGCGCCGGCCTGAGTATTGCGGATGGTGTCGCGGCCGCCTTCGCCACCGGAGTGACGGACGTCGGTCTCCGCATCGTTGCCGGTGACCAGTATGTAATCGCGCCGCCCGGCGCCGGCCAAGATGGTGTCAGCGCCAGCGCCGCCCTCAAGGGTGTCGTGGCCCTCGCCGCCCTCAAGGGTGTCTTCGCCCTCCAGGCCTGTAAGATTGTCCTTGCCGCCATTGCCGGCCAGGCTGTCGTTGCCGACCGAGCCCTCGACCGTTTCGTTCGCGTCGGTTCCTTGGAAGTCGATGTTAGGGTCTGGGTCGGTGTCGAAGCCGTAGACGATGAAGGCTTGGTTTTCTGACTCACCGGGAGAGGCAAATTTCGTCTGACCAACGATCAAGTCGGTAAAACCGTCCTTGTTGACGTCGCCCGCACTGCTGACTGTGTGTTTCCCCCCATCTGGAATTCCGTCGATGCGAAGGACCATCGCTGGATCCAATAAATCAACAGTGGTGGAAGCCGGAAATCCTTGGTCGGAACCGAACAGGATGTAGCTGGCAGGTTTGCTTGGGTGGTACCAGTAAGGAGTGGCGCTGACGATAAGGTCGTCGAACCCATCGCCGTTGAAATCCCCGGCATCGCTGACTGAATTGCCTAGCCCGAAGAACATGTCATTGCCCTTGAGCCGAAATCCGCTGGTTTCATCTAGGGCGTCGGGTGTGAAACTTGCCGCGAAGGGCTCAATCGACCCAAAGATGACAGTAACTTCGCCGGCAACGCATTCGGCGTGATCGGCCGTACAGGACTCCTCCGCGCCAGCCATGTGCGCACTAACGACGATGTCGTCGACACCGTCACCGTTGAAATCGCCGGCGGCTGAGATGGAGTGGCCGAACGTGTTGCTGGTTGGCGCCCCATCAACGCGGAAGCCGTTTGACCCATCAAGGTCGGCAAGCTCGACACTGCCGGGAAACGGATCGGCTGAGCCGAACACGACGTAGGCTTGGCCTTCTCGATCTGTCCACGGTGAGGCTACGATGACATCGTCGACCCCATCACCGTTGACATCGCCCGCATTACTAACCTTGTACCCTGTCCAATCGCCTTCGTTCGCACCCTCAAAGCGGACACCATTGGTCCCGTCCAAATCCGCGGCATTCAGGCTTTCGGCAAAACCATCGCTGGTCCCGAAGACGATATATGCCTCGCCTTGCCTGTCCAGTTCGGGCGACGAACGATCTGCGCCGATGATAACATCATCAAACCCGTCACCATTGAAGTCGCCTGCCTTGCTAACCGATCGGCCAGTCTGGCTGTGCTTGTTATCGCCTTCGAACTGAAACCCGTTGCTGCCATCTAGATCAGCTAAGTCGAAGACAGGATCGAACCCGTCTGATGAACCGAAGACAACATAAGCTTCGCCGTAGTTGTTGCTGCCCCCACTGGCACCGATGACGACATCGTCAATGCCATCGCCATTGATATCGCCGGCACCGCTGATCGCGCGGCCAGGATTATGTTGGCCCGGTTGGCTTTGAATGACAAATCCATTGATCCCGTCGAGCGAAGCAATGTCGACGTCGGCTGGGATGCCGCTAGCTTGACCGAAGATCACATAGGTGGAGCCGGGGTCTTCTCGGATGGAGTTAGGGTAGCGGCCACTAACAATGATGTCGGCAAATCCGTCGCCATTGACGTCGCCCACCTCGTTGACAGCGCTTCCTAGACGCAGGTTCGAGTCGAGGCTCTGAATGCGAAAGCCATTGCTGCCGTCTAGGTCGCTCAGTTTGATGGCGTCCATTGAACCCGTCCGTTGGTTTGGATATTGCAACCGATGGTAAATCGCCGGCACCCAGGCATGAGCGGCGGACGGGTGATGAGATAGGCCGGAAAAGTTTAGATATGACCAAGGCTTGAAGCATTGGCGCGCAAGATCAAACGTTAAACTTTTGGTTGTATTTTGAGGTTCGTCAGCCGAGCAAGTCCGGCAGGCTGTCGCTGATCAGTTTGACGGCGGTCAGGGCCAGAAATCCGTACACCACTTTGATGAAGAAGCCCTGATCGACAAGCTGGTGCAGCCGCTTGCCAAGAAAGATTCCGAGGAACAGGAAGGGGGCAACAAGCGCGCTGACGGTCAGGCTCTCCCAATTCATGGTGCCGACGGCCCCGTAGGCGAGTGTCTTGATTGCGTTCAGGATGAAGAAGAAGACCGTGTTGGTGCCGACGAAGGCTGTCTTGTCCATGCCCTGGCGCAGGAGGTATCCCTTGACCGGGGGGCCGCCGGCATGGGCGATGAAGCTGGCGAACCCGGAAACGGCCCCCAGCACGCTGCCGAGCAGGAGTGACCGGGTAGAAGTCGCGGCGCGGTTCCCCAGCACGAACAGAACCACGAAGAACAGCGCCAGGCAGCCGATGGCGAATCTGATCGTGTGGACGTCCATGAACCGGAACAAGGCTGCACCCACGGCCAGACCCGCCAACGCCCCAGGCAGCAGGGTTAGGAGGACCGGGCCGCTCCATGATTTGCGGTAGGCCGCGACGATCAGAATATCCATGACCAGCAGGATCGGCATCAGCGCCGCCGCCGCGAATAGCGGGCTGACAAAGACGCTCATCATCGGCACGGCCATCACGCCGAGACCGCCGCCGAACCCGCTTTTGGAAATCCCGGTCAGGAGGATCGCGAAAATCGTCACGGCGTAGAACGTGAAAGGCAGGTCCATGCGGGCATCCCATCGATTGCGTCGATGTCGGATACCGGCGCCCGTAAAATCTTGGAAACGGTTTCTTTTGATCCATTAAATCGCTAATCACGATTTAATGGATCAAAACGCCCTTCGAAGTTTCGTGCTGGCGGCGGAGACGTTGAATTTTTCGGTCGCGGCCGAACAGCGCAACACCGTGCAATCGGCCGTCAGCGCGCACATCGCCAAGCTTGAGGCCGATCTGGGGCGCCAGCTGTTCGTGCGCGGGCGCGGCAGGGCGATGAGCCTGACGGCCGAGGGGGCGTCATTCCTGCTTTACGCACGGCGCATTCTCGCCCTGTCCGAAGAGGCGGTGCAGGCGATTCAGACGGCCCATTCGCGGCGTATTTTGCGGCTGGGGACGACGGTGAGTTTGGCGTTGTCGCTGTTGCCAGATGTGCTGTCCCGGTTCGCGGCGGCTCAACTGGATATCCAGATCCACGTCGGCTGTGACCGCAGCGATGCACTATTGGCACAGCTCGATGGGGACGAGATCGATGTCGCCTTCATGATGGATCAGGGCAAACGGGCCGGGCGCAGCTTCGTACATTCGCAGCCGCTGGTCTGGGCCGTTGGGGACGGGTTCGAGATATCCGGTGACGGGGTGGTCCCGCTGGCCTTTTTGGCCGATGGCCGTGACCTGCGGCATTACGCCCTGGAAGCGCTTGATGCCGCAGGGCGACAGGGGACCATCGCCCATCTGAGCGCCCATCCGATCGGCGTTCGCGCCTTCGTGCAGGCACGGCTTGCGGTGACGGTCATGCCGAAATCAACGGTGGTCCCGCCGCTGAAGGTCGTGCCGCCCGAGATCGGCCTGCCACCGCTGGCGCCCATCGCCCTCTCGGCTTATTGCCAACCAGGCAAAACGGACGATGCGGTGACGCTGCTTGCAGACCTTCTTGAAGAGGCTGCCACCCACGGTCCTTAAGGTACGCTAACCTCGCATGCGGGTGCCGTCAGGGTCGAACAGAGGAGTTGGCTGTAAGCGGGCGGTGCACATCTCGCCCAGGATTTCGACCTGCCAACCATCTTTTGCGTCTGCGATGTCGCGTGGGACGTAGCCCTGGGCGACCGAAACGTTAGAGGGGTGGGCGTAGCCGCCGGAGGTGACCCAGCCGCGGACCTGGCCGTCGAAATAGATTGGCTCGTCGCCGATAACGTCCGCCTCATTGGCCTCGACAATGAAGCTGCGTAGGCGCAGCTCGCCGCCCTGCTCCCGCTCGCGCAAGGCTGCTTGTTTGCCGATGAAGTCGGTCGGTTTCTTTAGAGATACGAAACGGTTGAGGCCAGCCTCGCGCGGGCCGTAGATGGGGCGGTATTCGCGGGCCCAGCTGCCATAGTTCTTTTCCAGGCGCAGGGCGTTGAGGGCGCGCAGGCCGAACGGGCGGATGCCGAATTCTTTGCCGGCGTCCATCAGCAACTCGAAATGATAGCGCTGGTATTCCGGCTTCATCCAAAGCTCGTAGCCCAGATCGCCGGTATAGCTGATGCGGCCGACCAGCGCCGGGGCCATGCCGATGTCCATCTCGCGGATATCCATAAAGCGGAAGGCCTGGGAGGAGACGTTCTGGTCGGTGAGTTTTTCCAGCAGCGCGCGGGCATTGGGACCGGCGATGGCCAAGCCGACTAGGTCGAGGCCATGGGCCGAAACGCTAACCGAGCCATCGGCCGGCAGGTGCTGGGCGAACCAGCGCAGGTGATAGTCCTCGGCGATGCCGGAGCCGGCGATGAAGAAGCGGTCGCCGCCGAGATTGGCCACCGTGAAATCGCCGATCAGCTTGCCGTTGGGGTTGAGCATCGGCGACAGGCTCATGCGGCCTTCCTCGGGCATGCGGCCGGCCAGGATGGTGTCGAGCCAGGCATGGGCGCCGGTGCCGGTGACGCTGTATTTGGCAAAGCCGGAGGTTTCCATCAGGCCGACGCTGTCGCGCACAGCCTGGGCCTCGGCGCCGACCGGTTCGAAATCGGTCGACCGGCGCCAGGCGAATTTTTCCTCCACGCCCGGTGGGGCGTACCAGAGGGGGACTTCCAAACCGTAGGAGGCGCTGAATTGGGCGCCGGCGGCTTTCATCACGTCGTAAACCGGGGTGGTGCGCAGCGGCCGGGCGGCGGGCAGTTCCTCGTTGGGGAAACGGATGGAAAAGCGGCGGGAGTAGTTCTCGCGCACCTTTTCGTTGGTGTAGGCCAGGGTCGCGAAATCGCCGAAGCGGGCGATATCCATGGCGAAGACATCGAAACCGGGATCGCCCTCGATCATCCAATTGGCCAAGGCCAGCCCGACGCCACCGCCCTGGCTGAATCCGGCCATCACGGCGCAGGCGGACCAGAGACCGCGCACGCCCTTGATCAGGCCGACCAGCGGATTTCCGTCGGGCGCGAAGGTGAAGGGGCCGTTGACGATCTTTTTGATGCCGGCGTTGTTGAAGGCCGGGAAATGAGTGAAGCCAACCTCCAGCTCGCCGGTGATGCGGTCGAGATCGGGTTCCAGCAGCTCGTGGCCGAAATCCCAGGGGGTTTCTTTTGGCGACCAGGGCACGCCGGCCTTCTCATAGGTACCCATCAGCATGCCCTTGCCTTCCTGGCGCAGGTACAGCTCGCCATCGAAATCGACGGCGTGCAGCATTTCCTTGCCCGTCCGGTCGTTGAACTCGACGACTTCAGCCATCTCGTCGGTGATCAAGTACATGTGCTCCATGGCCAGAACAGGTAGTTCCAGCCCGCACATGCGCCCGACCTCCCGCGCCCACAGGCCGGCGGCATTGACCACATGTTCGGCGACGATCTCACCCTGATCGGTGATGACGCGCCAATGGCCATCCTCGCGCTGGACCAGATCTTCGACCTTGGTGCGCAGATGGATGTCGGCGCCGTTCTTCCGGGCGCAGGTGGCATAGGCGTGGGTGGTGCCATAGGGGTCGAGATGGCCTTCGACCGGATCGTACAGGGCGCCAGTGAACTGGTCGGGATCGATCAGCGGCATAAGCTCGTGCGCCTCGCTCGGGCCGATGATCTGGGTGTCCAGGCCCATATAGCGGCCCTTGCCGGCGATGGTTTTGAGCCAGTCGAAACGGTCTTTCGTGACGGCCAGCATGATGCCGCCGGTCATGTGCAAACCGATGGCCTGGCCGGATTCCTGTTCGATCTCGCGATAGAGCTCGACGGTGTATTTCTGCAGCTTGGCGACGTTGGGATCGCCGTTGATCGTGTGCATGCCGCCGGCCGCGTGCCAGGTGGACCCTGAGGTCAGCTCGGACCGTTCGAGCAGCACCACATCCTTCCAACCGAGCCTGGTCAGGTGATAGAGCACCGAGCAGCCGACAACGCCGCCCCCGATGACGACGACCTTGGCGTGGGATTTCATGTCGGCTCCGTGATCATGTGGCTGGTTCGCGGCCATGGGCGTGTAGGCGGGCCCTGAGATCCTGTTCGGCCGGCGAGCCGGACTGGAGGGCAAAGACAAGCGCCTGGGTTAGGAAGAAGCAAGCGGCGTCGATCTGTCCGTCCGCCTCCTGCCGATCGGCGGCCTGTCGATAGAGATCGGCCAATGTCGTGGTGTCACCGGCGGCGTGGGCAGCCAGGATCTTGGCATCGAGGTCAGGCGTCGCGGTCGGGTTGGACAATGAGTCAGGCAAGGTGTTGGTCTGCCACCCAACTGTGGAAGGCGTGGGTCGGGCCATCCATCACGGGCGAGAACTTGCCGCCATCGAACATCGGGCCGGCGCGGCCGCGCTGCATGCCCTCGACGACGAAAACATCTTCCTTGAAGACATCCATCCACATTTTCGAGTTCGCCGTGCGCATGGCCGCCCAATCGGGGCCGCACATCGCCTCCGCCGCGTAGTAGATTTCGATACGCTCGACGGTGCGGTCGAGACCAACGGGCTGGAGAATGATCCCGTAAGCGTGGTCACGGTGCACACCAAGTAGGAGGTTAGGATAGAGCGCGATGTACTCAGCGCCGGTTTCCCACTTTTCGCCTAGCCCAGGGAAATCGGCAAAGCGTGTGCCAGAGTCGTCGATCATCGGACGGTAGACCAGCGTGCCCTGGCCGGAGAATTTGCCAGGCTGTTCGATGTTGTAGTGGTCGGAAAGCTTTGAATAGCTGTTCAGGCCGGGATGCACCCAGGGCAGGTGATAGGATTCGCAATAATTCTCGACGGCCAGTTTCCAGTTGGTCTTGATGTCGAGGGAGAAAGAGCTGTCCTCGCCGCCATGGTACAAGGGTCGCTCGAACTCCGACCAGCGGTCGATCAGGCCAGCGGCATAGTCGGCGAAGTCCGGCGCCTTGCCGGAGAGATTGACGAAGATGACGTCGCGCCAGACGTGCGAGCGGATTTGCCAAAGGCCCAGCGCCTCGCGGTCGACCTGGTCATGGATGTTCTTGCCCGGCCCACCGACATGGGGGGTGGCCTTGAGCGCGCCGTCCAGGCCAAAGCACCAGGAATGGTAGGGGCAGCGGATGGCGCCTTTGATCTTGGTCCTTTCCTCGACCAGGATCATGCCGCGATGGCGGCAGGTATTCTGGAAGACGTTGATGGCGCCGTCCTTGTCGCGGACGATCAGCAGCGGGATGCCCAGGAAATCAACGGGGACGGCATCGCCCGGTTCGGGCACATCCTTGCCGAACCCGATGGCGGACCAGTTGGCGAAGAAAACCTTGGCCTTGTCGGCCTCATGAGTTTCCGGGTCGGTATAGAAGGCGTTCGGCAGGCCGTTCGCCTGGCCGACCGGCTGTCGGACGCTTTCGAGCACCGAGCGATCGAACGTGACCATGACACCCCCAGCTTGTTCCGTCCTAGCGCTAGAAGACGGGCTGAGAACCTCAATTTGTTTTCTGGGACCTTGTCAAGCGGTGACGTGCGTTGCCGGCCGCTATCTTGGGGTAACGACAGGGCCTTCGGAAGTCAGTTCGATGGCCGTCAGGCGGCGGTCGAGGTGCCGGGCGCGCCAGGATAGCAAGGCCTCGGCCTTGTCGAGCCGCGTGTCGCGAAAGGCCGGATCCTCGGCGAGGTTGGTCAACTCGCCCGGATCGGCGGAAAGGTCGAAAAGCAACGGCGGCCAATCGGTGAAATGGACATATTTGAACCGGTCGTCGCGGATGACCGACATCGAACAGCTTTCGATGGGCCGGCCGAGATCAGCCGCCCAACCGCGAAAGTCAAATTCCCAGTGAACGCGCTGGCGCCAATCCATCGGGGCCGATCCGTCCAGGAAGGTGCTTAGCGAATGCCCGTCGAGATGATCGGGATTTTCGAGACCGGCGGCATCCATGATCGTGGGCACAAGATCGACAGCTTCCGTAAAAGCTTCGATTCGCTTGCCAAACCCATCCGGACGCACCGGATCGCGGATGATCAGGGGGATGTGATAGCTGGGATCGAAATAGCCGAATTTCCCAAGGCTGAAATGATCGCCCATCATCTCGCCATGGTCGGAGGTCAGGACGATTAGCGTGTCGTCCCAGGCGCCGCCCGACCGCAGCCCGTCGAACAACCTGCCAAGTTGGGCGTCCACCTCGCTGATCATGCCCCAATAGGTGGCGCGGATGGTGCGGAAGTCGGCCTCGTCCCAATCGGCGACCAGCCCGGCCCCTGCCCCGATGATGTGGGCGGGCGAGCGTTTGTCCTTGCTCAGGCGGTGATCCAGCATCGGGTGCTGCCGGCCCTCCGCCACTGGATCCGCTGCGCAGGCAAAGGGTGACCCCAGATCCGGGTCGTACATCGTATTGAACGGTTCAGGTACGACGAAGGGCGGGTGGGGGTTGAGAAACGAAATGTGGGCGAACCACGGTTTGCCACCGCGCCGTTCGTCCAGCCAGCGTAGGAATTCGCCGGTAAGGAAGGCGGCGAGGGTTTCATCCTGGCCATAGCGGGCGGGCGCGTTGCTTGGCCGTTCCGAAGTGCCGCTGGCCGGCAGAAACAGGTCCGTCGGATTTGCCGGAATATCGTGGCCGCGCGATTTGAGCCAAGATAGCCATGGCTGAGCATTCTCAGTAAGTGACAGCCGTTCGGTGAACCCCGGCAAGACGCCTTCATAGGTGTTCAAGCGGGGGTCGGCGCCAGCGGTGGTGCGCGGGTCGATGGCCTGGTCTGTGTAGCCGAACAGGGTCGGGTCGTAGCCGGCCCGACGCGCCATGCGGGCGATGTTGTCGTGGCGATTATCCAGCGGGGTACCGTTGCGCACCACCCGGTTGGTCATCTGATAAAGACCGGTATAGAGGCAGGCCCGCGCCGGAGCGCAGGGCGTCGCCTGGGCGTAGTGGCGGGCGAAATAGGTGCCCTCGCCTGCCAAACGGTCGATATTCGGCGTCTTGACCACCGGGTGGCCGGCGATTCCCAAACTGTCGCCGCGCCACTGGTCGGCGGTGATCAGCAGGATGTTGGGACGCCGCATCATGTTGTCTCCGTTCTAGTCGAACAGGTCGGCGATGACCTCCTCGCCGATGGCAAAGCCAGTGGAGGCGCCGGTACCGCTGGTGACCACGACCAGGCGCACGCCCTCGCTTGGCGCATCGATCAGGGCAAGCCGGTCGGCGGCATAGGCGTGGGTGCCAGTCCAGCGCTCGCGCACCGACCAGGCCGGCAGGTTCAGCACCGCCTGCATTTCCTCGGTAACCAGTCGGTCGACATCAGCGGGATCTGTCTCAGGCGGGTTGTCGGAATAGAGATGGCTGTCGCCGACAACCAGGGAGCCGTCCGAAGACTGGACCGCGATCAGGTGAATGCCGTGGGCGATGGCATCGGGCTGTTCTTGTTCGATGACTGCGCGCAACGCCGCGACCTCCGGCAGGTCGGTGTAGCCGTGATAGCGGATCAGGCCCAGGTCGGACATGATCGTGCAGCCCAGGCGGATCTGTGGGGCCGTATCGACGCGCATCATGTGCAGCAGAACGCGGGTCAGGCCGAATTGGGCGATCCGGTCGGCGAACAGGCCGTTGTAACTGTCGCCGGGGCAGACGATCGTTGCGCCGGCTTCGAAGGCGCCGGCGCTGGTCTCAAGCGTGTCATCCTGGACGGAATGGACAGTGACTCCGCGATGGATTTCGACGGCGTAGGTTTCCTGCAAGTAGGCGGCCAGCTTCGGGATGGCGGTGGCCGATTCGACCCGCAATTCGTGCGGGCTCCACAGCACGGCCTTGGCTGTGTCGGTCCGCAGGGACGGGCAGCGGGCGAAAGCCTCCATCGGGGTCATCAGCTGACACTGTTCGCCCATCTCGGTCTTGGAGAAGGCTTCCAGGACCGCGGCCCCCTCGGGACGCCGGGCGGCCATCGCCAGGCCCTGATGGACGATTTCGATGCCGGCCTTCGGTGCGAGATCAACCCAGATGTCGCGGGCCCGCCGGGCGCGGTTCCAGCATTCGCCGGCCTTCTGGCCGGTGACCGTTATGAAGCCGAAATTACGGACCGAAGCGCCGTTCGCCCGGGCATCGCGGTCGAACATCACCACGCGCTTGCCCCGTTTCACCGCCGCCAGCGCATGGGCTAGACCAACAATACCGGCCCCGACAACAGCCAGGTCGAATGGACCGCTCACCGGTTTTTGCCCCCTGGTCTAGTGTGCGCCGGGGGCGTCGGCCAGTTCTTCGGCAAAATGGCAGGCAACGAAGTGTTCGTCGTCGATCTGGCGCCATTCCGGCTCGGTCGCCTTGCAGGCATCTTGAGCGTACGGGCAGCGGGTGTGAAAGCGACAGCCGGAGGGCACATCGGCCGGGTTTGGGATTTCCCCGACCAGTTTTTCGGGATTGAAGGCAATTTCGCGAGAAACCTGTGGAATGGCGGACATCAGCGCCTTGGTATAGGGGTGCTTCGGCGCTGCGAACAGAGATTTAGAGGGGGCCAGTTCGACCATTTTGCCGACATACAAAACGGCGATGCGGTGCGAGATATGGGCGACCACCGACAGGTCGTGGGCGATGAACAGATAGGCCAGCCCAAGTTCCTGCTGCAGGTCGGCCAGCAGGTTCAGAATTTCGGCCTGAATGGAAACGTCCAGTGCCGAAACGGACTCATCGCAGACGACGAAATCGGGCTGGGAGACCAGGGCCCGGGCGATGCAGATGCGCTGTCGCTGACCGCCGGAGAACGCATGGGGGAAACGGCGCAGATGTTCGACATTCAGCTTGCAGCGGGCCGCCACCTCGCGCACGCGGTCGTCCACGGCGTCCTTGGAGGTTTCAAGCCCCAACGCTTCCAGCGGTTCGGCGATGATATCGCGCACGGTCATGCGCGGGTTGAGCGAGGAATACGGGTCCTGGAAGATAAGCTGCATATTCTTGCGAAACCGCCGCAACTCCTCGCCTCGCAAGGACAGCAGATCCTTCTGAGTGCCGTTCTTTTTGTAAGAGACATGGCCGTCGGTCGCACTGATGGCGCGCAGCACGGCGCGGCCGATTGTCGTCTTGCCGGACCCGGATTCGCCGACAAGGCCCAATGTCTCACCCTGGCGGATGTCGAAGGAGACACCGTCGCACGCCTTCACATATCCCTGCACGCCGCCGAACAGGTTTTTGCCTCGGATCGGGAAATGGACCTTGAGGCCCTGAACGCTGATCAGCGGTTCTTGGACACGGTTATTCATAGAGATAGCAACTCACCGTGTGGTCTGGACCGACAGCCGAGTATCCGGGCAACCTGGCATCGCAGCGGCCGGGCATGCGCTCGGCGCACCTGGTGTGGAAGGGACAGCCGATGGGCCTTTCCAAGGGGCTGGGAATGTCGCCAGGCACGGGACGCAACCGTTCATCCAGATGATTCAGCTTGGGAATGGCGTCGATCAGCCCCTTGGCATAAGGGTGCTTGGGATCGAAGACGACCTGATCGGTTTTGCCTCGTTCGGCGATACGGCCGAGATACATGACGGCCACCTCATCGGCGACCTGGGCGATCACGCCCATATCGTGGGTGATGAAGATCATCGACATGCCCAGCTCGTCCTGCAATTCGGCCATCAGGTCGAGGATCTGCGCTTGGATCGTAACGTCCAAGGCCGTCGTCGGCTCGTCGGCGATCAGCAAAGCCGGCCGGGTCGAGAGCGCCAGGGCGATCATGGCGCGTTGGCGCATGCCGCCCGACAGTTCGTGCGGGAATTGATCGACCCGTAGCTTGGCGTTCGACAGGCCGACCCGTTCCAGCATGTCGATGGCGATTTCCTTGGCTTCTTTCTTGCCCACCTTTTCGACGCCCTGGATGGCATCGGTCATTTGGGTGCCGATGGTGTAGACGGGCGAGAGGGTGCGGTGCTGGCGGATCGCCTCCATCATCTGATTGCCGATGGAATAGACCGGCGAGAAGGAGGCCATCGGTTCCTGAAAGATCATGGCGATGTCGCCACCGCGCAGGCTGCGGGCCGCCGGATCGTTCGGGGACAGTTTGGCGACATCGACGATGGTGCCATCGCCCTTGCGAACCAGGATCTGCGAGGAAGGCTCGACGATGGCATTGCCGGGCAAGAGCTGCATCATCGCCTTGGTCGAGACGCTTTTCCCCGAGCCGGATTCGCCGACGATTCCCAGGGTCTTGCCGCGCTTGACGTCGAATTCGACCCCGTCCACGGCGGTGACGATGCCCTCGTCCGTGCGGAAACGGATGCGCAGATCGCGCACGCGGCAGACGACATCCTCGGGCAGGTCGGCCACGGAGGCTTGGGGGTGATCTTCAGCCACGGCCATGGTCAGTCACTCACCGCATACGGATCGGCGGCATCGCGCATGCCATCCCCGACGATGGTGAAGGCAAGCACGGCGAGCACGACGAAGCCTGCCGGGATGAACAGCCACCAGGCCTGTTCGATGGCGCGGATGTTCTGGGCGTCCTGCAGCAGGATTCCCCAGCTCATCGACGGCGGGCGCAGGCCCAGGCCGATGAAGCTGAGGGCCGTTTCCGACAGGATCATGTAGGGGAAGGAAATCACCAGATCGACGATGATGTAGCTGGTGAAGGAGGGCAGCAAGTGCTTGGAGATGACGCGGCTGGGCTTGGCCCCGGACAGTTCAGCCGCCACCACATAGTCCTCGTTCCGCTGGGACAGCAGATGGCCGCGGATACGCCGGGCCAACGTCGGCCAGCCGACCAACCCCAGGATCACCGTCATCATGAAATAGACGGTCAGGTTGGACCATTCCTTCGGGAAGGTCGCGGCCAGGCCCATATAGAGCGGGATGACGGGGATGACGCGCACGATCTCGGTCGCGCGCTGGATGACGTAGTCGATCCAGCCGCCCAGATAGCCGGCGATGCCGCCGATAATCAGGGCCAGGACGAAGGAGATCATCACGCCGATTACACCGATCGACAACGACGTCGCCGTGGCGAACAGGGTGCGGGAGAAGAGATCGCGGCCCAGATCGTCCGTACCGAACAGGTGGATCTTGCCCTCTTCGATGCCAAACAGGTGTCGGTCGCCGGGGATCAGGCCGAACATCTTGTAGTCGTCGCCACGCACGAAAAACTGGATGTAATGCCGCGTGTCGGGATCGGGCTTGGCGATCTTGGCCAAGGTGACCGGATCGCGTTCGGTGGTCAGCCCATGGACGAAGGGAAAGGGCGAGAAGCCGTTATGGTCCCAGAATTTGACCATCTGGGGCGGGCCGAGAATGTAGTCGTTGTCGCGGGTCGAGCCGCCATAGGGCGCGACGAAATCGGCGAATAGACCCATCACCGCCATGATCAGCAGAATGGTCGCGCCGGTCATCGCCGCGCGGTGGCGGCGGAAACGCCACCAGACCAGCTGCCATTGCGAGGCGGTGTAGTATTTGAGGTCTTTTTCGTCGGCGGCCTCGCCCCGGCCCATCACGGTATTGGCCACGGGCTAGCCCCCCTCGAGCTTGATGCGCGGGTCGAGCATGGCGAGCGCCACATCGGCCAGGAAGTTCATGACCACGATAAAAAAGGTCAGCATCAGCAGGATCGCGCCCGCGACGTACATGTCCAGATCCAGGAAGGATCGGATGAGCAGCTCGCCCAGCTCCGGCAGGCCCAGCACCAGGGCGACGATCGGCAGTTCGGAAAAGATGCGGTTGGCATCGAAGCCGATGGTGCTGACGACCGGGTTGATGGCCAGGCGGGCGGGGTATTTGAGCAGCAGCTTGCCCTCTGGCACGCCGCGCGCCCGGGCCGCCGTGACGGAGAGCTTGTTCAACTCGTCCAACATCGTCGCGCGGACGGTCTGAAGTTGTAGCGCGGTCGCCGACCAGGCCAGGACGATGGCCGGGACGGCCAGGTGTTTCAGCAGGTCGACGGTCTTGGCGATGGACCAGGGCGCGTTTTCATATTCGGGAGAGAAAAGACCGCCGACGGTCGAGCCGAAAAAGCGCACACCGATATAGAGCAGCAACAGCGCCAGCATGAAGTTGGGCAACGCCAGGCCGAGATAGGAAAAGATCGTCAGCCCGTAATCGGCGGCCGATCGTCGTTTGACCGCGGCATAGATGCCAATCGGGATGGCGAGCAGATAGGTCAACAGCATGGTGACGCCCAGCAAAACCAGCGTCAGGAACAGCCGGTTGCCGATGACGTCGTTGACCGAGGATTCAAAGGCGAAGGACTGGCCGAAATCGAACCGGGTGACGATCCCGGTCATCCAGCCGACATACCGCACGAAGAAGGGGCGATCGAGGCCGAAATCCCGGCGGATGCCCTCGATGTCCGCCTCGGTGACATTGACGCCGGTGCCCGAATATTTGCGGAAGGCGTACCGGTCGGCATAGTCGCCCGGCGGCAGTTCCATGATGGCGAAGACCATGATCGAGACGAAGAACATCGTCACAACCAACCCGACGCTTCGCTGCAACACGAACTTAAGCATGGGGAATCCTAGAAATAGAAGACCGAGGCGGCGAGAAGAAACGCCGCCCCGGCCACGGGGTTTAGTCTAGGATTTCAGGAACCACTGGAAGGGCCGGTAGGGATAGGCCCAGTAGTAGTCATAGGTCTTGGCCGTGTAGGACTTGAAGTTGGCCAGATCGCTGCGGTGCATGAACGGGCCGAGGATGTTGCCCACGGTGCCGATCTTGAACAGGTTGTTGACGTGGACCTCAACTATCTGCGCACCGACCTCATTGGATTCCGGCGATCCCATCGGCAGCTGGATGAACTGTTCAGCCAGCTCGTACAGCTTCTTCACATCTTCGGGCGGTTCCGTGCCTTGGGCGCCGTCGGACTGTTTCCAAGCGGCCCATTCAAAGCCGTTGCCCGGATTGAAGTAGTCGCCGAAGGGCGGGATCATCGAGGTAACGTCCTGGCTGATCGTTGGACCCGAGGTGCCGTCGTTCTTCCAAGCCGTCATGTCGAGATCGTTGTTGTTCCCATCGGCACGGTACTCGTCCGAGGTGACCTCCTTTAGATCGACACGGATGCCGATTTCCGACCAGTAGTCGCGGACCAGTTCGGTTATCTTCACCGGAATGCCCTGGCTGGAATAGACGAACTGGATGACCAGCGGATCGCCATCGGGACGTTCGAGGACGCCATCACCATCGCCGTCGCCGAGCCCCATCTCGGCGATCAGCGCCTTGGCCCCATCGATATCCTGTTCGACGAAGGCGTTCAGCATCTCATCGCTAACAAAGGCAACGGTCGCCGGTTCGGCCGGCATCACCTGGGCCGGCGTGCCCTGACCGAGATAGGCAATTTCGTTGATCTCGTTCCGGTCGAGAGAAAGGGACAGAGCCTGACGGAAGCGCAGATCGGTGAAAATCTCCCGCAGGACCGGATCCTTGTGGGTCATGTTGACCGCCAGGAAGACGTTCTCGCCAAGACCCGGCGCCAGCTCGACGGTGTAGCCGCCGGCTTCTTCGTTCTGCTTTAGAACCGGGAAGTCCTCGATGAAGATGGCCTGCTGCTTGTAGGTCACCTCACCATTGGTGATCTTCAGGTTCTGGACTTCCTTGTCCTGAACGTAGGTTTCGTCGATTTCGTTGATGTAAGGCAGCTGTTGGCCGGCCGTGTCGACGATGTGGAAGTAGGGGTTGGCGACCAGGTGACGGCCTGTGGCGTCATCTTCGATCACGATGTGGGATTCCAGGGTCGGGACGACCTGGGTGTCGGTGCCCTTGAGCAGCGGCGAGGGAACGTCTTTCCAGTCGGACCCGCCGTAGTAGTTGTTCACCCAATCGGCCCAGCCTTCGAAACCGGCGGCCTTGGCTTCGTCATCGGCGGCGTCGTTGTAGGACGCGTGCATCTTCGACAGGAAATGCTTGGGCTGGAAGGGTTGGCCGTAATCGACGGCGAATCGGTTCAGAATGCCGGGGGTCGGGACCGGGAAGGACATCTTCACGGTGACCGCATCGACAGCCTCGACCGTCATCGGCTCACCGGCGAACAGCCAGCGGCCCGGCGTTTCCGGGTAGATTTCCGGGTTGAGGACCAGGTCGTTATACCAAAAGACCACGTCCTCAGCCGTGAACGGCGCGCCGTCGGACCATTTGTGACCTTCACGCAGGGTGATGGTCAGTTCGGTAAAATCGTCATTCCATTCCCACGCCTTGGCAATGTTGGGGACGACCGTCTGCAGATCGTCGGAATAACGGACGAAATTGACGTGTCGCACGGACAGCAGGTCCGAGGTGCCCGATTCGGTCGCCTTGGACAGACCCGCCAGAACACCGCCATAGGTGCCGATCTCGTCGTAAGGCGCGACGACCAACGGTTCCGCTGGCAGACGGTCGGCAACAGCCGGCAGATCGGCCGGGTTGCCGCTGATACGGCCGTTCAAATCAGCGATCGAGGGGTTTTCAGAAAAGCTGAGCTCGCAGCTAGCTTTGTCCTGTAGTTCGGCGAGTTCGAACTGATAGGGATAGTCGGATTCGATGCCTTGGCTATCTGCGACCGTAACCGGCGGACAGTCAGCGGCGTACGCGACGCCGGAGAATGCAAGCGCGGCAGCGCCGGCCAATAAAGCGTGCCTCATGGGGATGCCTCTTTTTGAATTCGAATGTTGACCCAACCGCAGGCGCGACAGGCCAAGCGGCGCCAAACTAGTAACCGATTATTGCAGGGATGTGTCAGGATACAATGCGTTGAACGGGTGATTAATTGCCCGGCACCGCCGCTCAACTCGTCACGGCGAACCGTGTTTCTGACGTGTTTTCAATATGTTATTTGGGTCGCCAACCCTGGTAATATGGGTGATCAGGACCGATGGGCAGGGATACGGCCTCCCCTGTCTTGGAAGAATAGTAGGCGGCGGTAGCCAATTCGATGGAACGGCGACCGTCAGCGATCGTTACCGGTGCCTCAGCGCCAGATGTAATCGCGGCGTGGATTGCCGAGAACTGACCGGCGTAACGCTCTAGGGCCGGCGTGAAGTCGGCTAAGGCCGCCTCGATCTCCCTTTCGGCCGCCTCGTTTGAAGGCTCGTACAGCCACGGATCGATATCCGGCTCGTAAGGGTGCAGGTTGCTTTGAACCGTGGCTTTCTCGAAGCAAAAGCGCATCCGCGTATGTTGAACCGAGGCGCCCAGGGTCACCGAGAGGGCGGCCAAGGTGCCGCTCTCCATTTCCAGTGACAGGATGGCGCAATCCTCGGTTTCGATCGGGGCGACGCGAGTGGCCGTGCGGCCATGGACACTGGTGATCGGGCCGAGCGCATGGACGAACAGATCGTGGGCATGAATCGCGTGGCTGACCAGGCAGCCGCCAAGTTCCGTCTCGAACCGACCGCGCCAGGGCACGGCGTAGTAGTCGGCGCCGCGCCGCCAATGGGTTTCGACCGTCGCCAGATAGCATTTGCCCAGCACGCCGCGATCCCGCAGGTGCAGCAGTTTGCGCATGCCGTTGCCGAACCGGTACTGGAAGATCGGCGAGACGAGCAAGCCCGTTTCCTGCTCCAACGCGGCAATTCGGTCGATATCGGCCAGCGATCCCGCGATCGGTTTTTCGCAGACAACATGTTTGCCGGACTTCAGCGCTGAGGTGATCTGGGCCGCGTGCCGTACGGGCGGGGTGCAAATATGGATGATATCGATGTCATCACGGGCGAGAAGATCATCGAAATCGGTCAGCGCCAGGGGAATGTCGTTTTCGGCGGCGATGGCCTGGGCGCGCGACTCGTCGATGTCGCAGATGGCCGCCACGTCGTAGAGGTCGGGAAGCTCCTTCAGCGCACCGACATGTTGGGCGCCGATGCCGCCGCCCACAACGGCGGCCCGCAGGCGGTTCGATACCGCAGTCGCCAGCTCCAGTTCAGCGGCTTCCTGGATCGTCGTCATTCGGCATTTATCCTGTCATCAAGTCCCTTCGGCGGGGCGCAACTGGCACGCCTCACCAATTCACATCCCAGCTCCAAACGCTGCGAGGGTCGCTTGGCGTCATTGGCGATCAACCGTTGTTCGGCCATCTCAAGCGCCGTCTCCCCCATGGCACGTAGCGGGATTTTGACCGATGACAATGGCGGGTTGGCCAATTCCCCCAGCAAGATGTCATCAAAGCCCATCACGGAAATATCCCGCGGAACCTTCACGCCGGCAGCCGCCAACGCGCGCAACGCGCCGAGAGCCAAGTTGTCGGCGGCGCAGAAGATGGCCGTCGTGCCCGATTCGAGACCGCCCTCATCCAGCCAGCGGCGGATCGCCCCCTCAGCGACGGAGGGGTCGAAATGGTCGAGGTGCATGATCAGATCATCGGATGGTTTGATACCGGCGGCCCGCAGACTGTCCTGGTAGCCGGTTAGGCGTTGACGGATCGTACGCCGATCGCCGAATGTCAGATGCATGATGCGGCGGTGACCCAGGCCCAGCAGATGGTCCGTCGCCAGCCGCGCGCCGAACCGGTTGGCCGGCGTCACACAGTCGACCAGCATGGCCGGATCGACACCGTTGACCAGGACGACCGGCCGTTTGTCATGGCTCATGCTGCGGACGAATTCCGGCAAATCCTCATGAAAGACGATGATGGCGTCGGTTTCTTCCTGTTCGGCCAAGCTGCGGATTTCTTCGGCATCGCCGCCGACATCGGGAGCGACATAGGGGATGACGCGAATGCCCCGCTGGGCGCTAATCTGGCGGACCGATTCCAAGATCGTCCAGGTGACGAAGTTGGTCTCGCTCTCTATCGCGGCGGCGGCCGGTACGACCAGCAGAATGCTCTGCAAGGTGCTGATGGTGGCGCGCACCCGGCGCTGGCGCAGATAGCCCAGGCGGCGGGCGGTATCGATCACCTTGTTGCGAATCTCGTCGGTGATGGGCGCCGTGCCGTTCAAGGCGTGCGAGACCGTGCTGATGGCCACCCCGGCCTCGCGCGCGATGTCTTTAACGCCGACCTTCTTTTCCTTCATCTGCCTCAATTGACCCAACGTCAGGATTCCTTGGCCGTAGCCTGCATGGCCGCTTCGATGCTGTCGAGCAGGGCGGGCAATTCCTGCAAGCTGTGAATGGTGTGATCGGGCGTTTCCAACTCCGACTCGGGAACACGCCGCCGGCGGTCTGACCAATTGAAGAAGATGCTGATCAAGCCGAACGCATTGGCCCCGGCGATGTCCCGTTCGAGATTGTTGCCCACCATGACGACCTGCGCGGCGTGACCGGCAGACAAACCAAGATCATCCATTGCCGCCTGGAACATGGCCGGGGACGGCTTCAACTCGCCGATATCGCCCGAGGTGATGTGGACTTCGAAATGCGGCCAAAGTCGGTGCTGACCGAGCACGTTTTCGAACGTCTTGCGCGGGCCATCGGCGACCAGGGCGAGGCGGTAGCCGTTCGCCTCGAGACTGCCCAACAGATCGGCCGCGCCGGCGACCAGCTCGGCCCGTTCCACGACTTCAGTGACCGGGTCTTTTTGTTCGGTGCCCTCATCGACCAGCGTGTCGCCGCAATCGAGGAACACGGCGGCCAAGTGCGGAACGCTGCCGGCAAAACCTGCGCGGATGCGGTTCATCCGTTTTGGGATCAAGTCGGCTAGCCCCGACCAAGGCAGCAAATTGCCCTCTCGCAGATCGACCGTCTCACCGCCGTCGAACTGGGGTTCGAAGGCGTGCCGCCGAAGGAAGAGCCGGGCGAGCCGGTGTTCGAACGGCGTGGGATTGCCGAAAGCGTTCGCGCCAAACGGGTTGCTGGTATGGATTCGCCCCTCGCCCGCCCCTGGACCGCAGGCATGGCGGGCGAGGGCTGACCGGTCCATCAGCGAAGCATAGTCGGCAAAGAAGGCATGTTCGCCGGGTTCGACCCAAAGGCAGATCTGCCCTTCGAGATCATCCACCGCCATAATCTCACGGCGGCCATGTTGTGAGGCCTCGACCTTGACGATCTTTTCCCGGGAATCGAGATGCAGCCAGACATGTTCGAGGTCGTAGACATGCTTCATGTCGTAATCCCAGTAGACGGCGTACTCGATAACCGCCTCGGCGACCGGGTCGATGGCGAATTTCGAGGAGGGCGACTGGTCGTGACCGCGAAGGACGGAATAGCCGACGGCCACGGGCCGGAAGGGTTCAGCGCTGTCGAGCCGCAGCAACGGGGCATGGCGATAGGCCAGGTCAGCGTCGGCTCCGGCCGATTCAGCGTGCTGCGGGTCGACAGGATCGCCGATGAGCGTCATGCCGCGATGCCTTTCAGGTCGATGGATTCCGCATGGTGGCAGGCCACGGTGCGGTCGCCTTCGACCGGGCGCAACGCAGGCTGTTCGACCTTGCATTTGTCAGTGGCGTAAGGGCAGCGCGGGGCGAAGGCACAGCCCGGCGGCAGGTTGGCGGCGTCCGCAACCTCTCCCACGATGGGCTTGCGCTTGCGGTTGCGGGCGGCGCGCGGGTCGGCGATGGGCACGGCCGAGAACAAGGTTTCGGCATAGGGGTGATACGGCCGGGCGAAAAACTCGTCGGTGTCCGCCACCTCGACCAGGCGGCCGGCATACATCACCCCTATGCGGTTGCTGATGTGCTTCACCATGGAGAGGTCGTGGGTGATGAACAGGTAGGTCAGCCCCAGCCGTTCCTGGAGATCCTGCAGCAGGTTGATGGTCTGCGCGGCGATGGAGACATCCAGGGCCGAAACCGCCTCGTCAGCCGCCACGAAGCTGGGGTTGAGCGCGAGCGCCCTTGCGATGCCGATGCGCTGGCGCTGGCCGCCGCTGAAGGCGTGGGGGTAGCGGGCCATGACTTCCGGCCGCATGCCAACCAAACGCAGCAACTCTGCCACCCGATCCTCCGCCTCGCTGCCCGAGGCAACGCCATGGATGGTGAGCGGTTCGGACACCAGCTCGGCCACCGTCATGCGCGGATTGAGTGACGAATACGGGTCCTGGAAGACCATCTGCATCTCGCCGCGCAGGGCCCGCAGTTCCTGACCCTTAAGATGGGTGATGTCTTGCCAGTCACCCGAGGCGCGGCGGAAGCGGATTTCGCCGCCGGTGGGTTCGTAAGCGCGCAGCAGCAACCGGGCGACGGTGGATTTACCCGAGCCGCTTTCGCCGACCAGGCCGAAGGTTTCGCCCTTGTGGATTTCAAACGTAACCCCATCGACGGCGCGGACATGGCCTGCCAAGCGGCGCATCAGGCCCGAATGGATGGGAAAGTGCTTTTCCAGGCCGTTGGCGGCCACCAGTACGGTGTCGTCGTGTTTGGTTTCAGCCATCGCTCAAGCCGGCACCGGGTCATGGCAGAGGTGGCAGCGTGCCGCCTGGCCGTTGGCGAAATCGGCGACGGCCGGAACCTTTTGCTCACACAGGCCCGAGATCGCTTCCGGGCAGCGGGGGTGGAAAACGCAGCCGGGCGGGACGGAGAATGGGTCGGGGACCATGCCCTCGATGGTTTCCAGCCGCTTGCCGCCGGTGCCAGCCAGCTTGGGGATCGAGTTGAGCAAAGCCCGGGTGTAGGGGTGCTTGGGGGCATAGAAAATGTCGTCGACGGTGGCGGTTTCGACAACGCCGCCGAGGTACATGACGGCCACCCGGTCGGCGATCTCAGCCACCACGCCGAAATTGTGGGTAATGAAGATCACCGCCATGCCCATCTGGCTTTGCAGCGATTTGATCAGGTCGAGGATCTGGGCTTCGGTGGTGACATCCAAGGCCGTCGTCGGCTCGTCGGCGAGCAGCAAGGTCGGCTCGCAGGAAATGGCCATGGCGATCATCGTGCGCTGGCGCATGCCGCCGGACAGCTGGTGGGGATAGAGATCCAGCATCTTTTCCGGGCGCGGCATCTGGACCAACGCTAACAGCTCGGCGGCCCGCTGGCGGGCGGCTTTGAGATCCATGCCGCGATGCAGGCGCAAGGTGGTGGTGATCTGCCGGCCGATGGTGTGCACGGGGCTGAGGGCCGTCATCGGTTCCTGGAAGATCATGCCGATGCTGCCGCCGCGCAGCTCGCGCATGCGGCGGCTGTGGCGGGACTGGGTCGTGACGTTGATCGTGCTGTCGGCGGACTCGCGAAATTCCACCCGGCCTTCGGGTTTTTCGGCACCGCGCGGCAGCAAGTTCATCACCGCCCGGGCGGTCAGGGATTTGCCGCTGCCGCTTTCGCCGACGACGCCCAGCACCTCGCCCTTTTTGACGTGCAGATTGACGCCGTCCACCGCCTTCACCTGGCCTTCGCGCAGGTTGAAGGTGACGCGCAGATCTTCGATTTCCAGGACGGTGTCGCGATCCATGGCGGCGCTAATGCTGGTAGGGGTCGGCGGCATCGCGGATGCCGTCGCCCAAGAAGCTGAAGGCCAGGATGGTCACCACGACCATGCCGCCGGGAATGAGCAGCCAGGGGGCCAGGGCGATGGAGCGAAGGTTTTGCGCCTCCTGCAACAGCACGCCCCAACTGATGACCGGCGGCCGCAGGCCCAGGCCCAGGAAGCTGAGGGCGGTTTCGCCAAGGATCATCTCGGGGATGGCCAGGGTCACGGCGGCGATCACGTAGCTGGTCATCGAGGGCAGCATGTGCCGGGTGACGATGCGGGTTTCCGAGGCCCCGGCCAGGCGGGCGGCGAGCACGAAATCCTGATCGCGGATGGTCAGGAAATGGCCCCTGACGACGCGGGCCAAATGAGTCCAGCCGATCAGGGAGAGGATCACGGTGATCAGCAGGTAGATGATCAGCGGGTGCCAATCGATGGGCAGGGCGGCGGCCAGGCCAAGCCAGAGCGGGATTGTCGGCACCGAGCGCACGAATTCCATGGTGCGCTGAATCAGGACATCGACCATGCCGCCGACCAGGCCGGCGATGCTGCCGATAATGATTCCAATGACGAAGCTGAACAGCACCCCAACTAGACCCACCGTCAGCGTTATCCGCGCGCCATAGACCAGGCGGGAGAAGGTGTCCCGGCCAAGGCTGTCAGTGCCGAGCAGGAAGATTTTTGCTCGCCTGCCCTCGACGCCGAACAGGTGGCGGTCGCCTTCGATCAGGCCCCAGAATTTGTAGGGATCGCCCTTGGGGAACAGGACGATGGGTTGGATCTTGGTCGGGTCTTCGGTGAAGGTCAGCCGCGCTGTTTCGGGATCGCGTTCGCGGTCCAGGCCATAGACGAAGGGGCCGATGAACTCGCCCTCGTGGAACAGGTGGATGGCATGGGGCGGGGCGAGCGGGTGCAGCCGGTCGAAATCGAACGGATCGTAGGGCGCGATAAATTCAGCAAACGCCGCCGTGAGATAGAGCAGGATGATGACGTAGAGCGAGACGACCGCCAGACGGTGTTTCTTGAAGCGCCACCAGATGAGCTGGGTGGCCGAGGCGGTGTAGGTGCCGCCCCGCTTGTCCAGATCCACCTTGCCGCCGGTTTGGGCCGTGTCGCTCATCGTCTCGGCCTCACGAATACCGAATACGCGGATCCACCCAGACCAGCAGAACGTCCGATAAGAACGTCCCGATGACGGTGAACACGCTGAGGATGAGGATGAAGCTGCCCGCCAGGAACATGTCCTGGTTTTGCAGGGCGCGCAGCAGCAGCGGCCCGGTGGTCGGCAGGTTAAGGACGACGGCGGTGATCACGTCGCCGGAGATCAGCGCCGGCAGGGCCCAGCCGACCGTGCTGATGAAAGGATTGATGGCGACGCGGACGGGATAGCCCCAAACGACACGCCGCTCGCTGAGACCCTGGGCATAGGCCGTTTCGACGTAAGGCTTGCCCAGCTCCTCCAGCATGTTGGCGCGCATCACGCGCAGCAAGCCGGCCGCCCCGCCGGTGGCCAGGACCACGACGGGCACCCAGAGATGGGCCAGCAGGTCGAGAAACTTGGCGACAGACCAGGGCGCGGTTTCGTAGGCGGGCGAATACAAACCGCCGACATGGATGCCGAAATAGAGAAAACCGAGCCAGAGCAGGATGATGGCCAGCAGGAAATCCGGAATGCCCCGGCCTAGGAAGCCGAGAACCGTGAACACGTAGTCGAGCACGGAATATTGGCGAGTGGCGGAATAGACGCCGATCGGGATGGCAATCGCCCAGGTCAGGATCAGCGACAGGGTCGAGATCAGCAAGGTCAGGCCGAGCCGGCCCCAGATCAGCTCGGAAACCGGCTGGTTCCAATCGAAAGATTGGCCGAAATCGCCGTACAGAACGATGTTACTGATCCAGTCGAAATACTGGATGATCAGTGGGCGGTTGAGCCCGAAGCTTTCGCGAATCTGCTCAGCCGTCGCCTCGTCGATCGTCTCCCCCACCTCCTCCAGCGCCGCGATGTAGGAGGTGACGTAGTCGCCCGGCGGCAGTTGGATGATGACGAAGGTGGCAATCGAGATCAGGACGAGGGTCAGCAGTGCCCACGCCACGCGGTATAGAATGAAGGATGCCACGGCTGGTCAGGCCATTAGGGACTGAGGAACGGGGTGGTGGCGGGAGGAGACACCACCACCCCTTAGGCACGAGTGTTTCGCGCCCGGCTCAGCCTATTGCGATGCCTTGATGAACATCTGTTGCGGGACGCCGATGCCCTGACCGCGCAGCACGTCGTCGTTCACCAGACCCGGCGGGAAGTTGCCGAGCCGGTTGCTGACGATGAAGACGGCGGGCGTCTCACCGACCAGGCCGACCAGCCAGCCATTCTCGCGGTGGGCGGTGACGATATCCTGCACATGCGCCTCTGCCTCTTCATAAGTGTTGGCGCTGGTGGCCGCATCCCAGGAGGCCCAAAGATTGCGTATCGGGTGATCGGCGGCGGGTTCGGTCCCGTCGCTGCCGCCGGAATTCCACCATTTGAAGTATTCAGGCGCGAAGGATTCCCAGCCCAGCATCAGCCGCGGATCGGCTGAGATGATCGAGCTGCGATCCCAGGGGGCGTAACGGATCTCGAAGGCCGCCGTCTGCACCCGCTCGGTGTACAAGGTGCGGTCGATCAGGCGGACCAGCGCCTCGATGCCGACATCTTCCCAGAACTGCCGGACCAGCTCGAGCGTCTCGTTCTGGTCTTCCCAGCGGGTGTCGATGACGATGGCCAGACGTTCGCCGTCCGGACGCAGACGGAAACCGGCATCGTCCCGTTCGCTGAGACCCAGCTCGTCGAGCAAGGCGTCGGCCCGGTCCGGATCATATTCGGTCCACAGGGCTTCCAGCTCGGCATCGAAGTTGGGCGAACCGCTGACCGGACCGGCCTGGCGGGGTTCGCCAAGACCCGAGAAGGTCAGCTCGTTGATCGTCTCGCGATCGATGGCGACATTCATCGCCTCGCGGAAACTCGCATCGGCGAACAAGCCAGCCAGAACCTCGTCCTCGGTATTGAGATTGGGGATCAGCGTCCAGGTCTTGGCATCGACCCAGGGCGAGACGGCATAGTCGCCCTTGTCCTCGTTTTCCTTATAGAGGGTGAAGTCGCCGGGATTGACGTGCCGGGCCTGCATGTCGATTTCGCCCTGAATGATCATCAGGTTGAAGGCCTCGGGATCCTCGAACAGGCGATGTTCGATCTTGTCGATGTAGGGCAGCTGGTTGCCCGCTTCGTCGACGCCGTAATAGAAGGGATTGCGTTCCATCACGACGATGTCGGCCGGCGGCGGGGTGGCGATGCGCCAGGCCGTCAGGACCGGCATATCCCGGTTCAGCCACCAGGATTGGATCGGCCCGCGATCGCCCCACAGGTCCGTCCATTGTTCGACGCTGTTTTCCTCGACCGCCGCTTGCAACGCATCGGCATCGGCGTAGGTCGGGTGGAAATCCTTGAGATAGTGGAACGGCTCGACGAAACCCGGCCGGTCCAGCCCCGGACGGCCCGTGCTTTCCTTGGCCAGCACGTTCAGGAACAGGGGATAGGGTTCGGCGAAGGTGACCGTGAAGGTCTGCTCATCCTGGATATCAAGCTTCAGCGGCTCACCGCCGGATTTGTATAGCTCGCCAATCGTCGGGGTGAGGTCCTCGTTCAGGAAGACATCCTCGTACCAGAACTGCACATCGCGGGTGGTCACCGGCTCGCCGTCCGACCAACGCAACCCTTCGCGCAGGGTGAAGGTGTAGGTGGAGGAGTCCTCGCTGATCGAATAGCTCTCTACAAAGCCCGGGGCCATGGAGATGTCGTTTTCCAGCGACATCTCGAATTCGACGACCCGCTCTTCCATCATCTTGGTGGGACCCCAGCGGTCGCTGGGTCCCTTGAAGGCGCGGCGCATTGTGCCGCCATAGGTGCCGATCTCACCAAAGACCGGGAAGACGCGCGGGGTGGCCGGCAGCCGTTCTTCCACCGGAGGCAGCTCACCCGCGGCGACTTTGTCGGCCAACATCGGCGCTTCGGAGTATGTGGTTTCGGCCGCGACGGGCCCGGCGAACGCCACCGCCAGACCGACGGCTGACAATGTTGGTATTCTGGCAAACATGTTTTCCTCCCGCATGCCCGTTCTGGGTTTTCCGGTTGAGAGACGCACAACGGCTCAACCGGCCTTGCCGCTAGCTCCGACCCGGATTATGAAAATTTTTTCACTTCCAAGGTTGGAGCCAAACGCACAATCGCAAGCCGCTTGGAGCCATCTATGAAAGAGTTTTTGCTTCAATTCGTAGCAAAATGTCAAGTAAGCTCGAATAGTGTATTGAAACGATCACCAATCGAATGAAAATATTTTCATTTCGAATTCGTGACGCAGCGGAGGAATGGACGTGACCGGCGAGGCAACCTGGCGGCTTGGAATGGGCGATGCCATCACACGGTGGGAGCTGACACCCACCATTGAGGCATCGTTTCCCGGCGACAGCCGCCCCATGCCCGATCGCATGGACTACCGGTTTGCCAACGGGTTCACCGATGTCGGCGAGCTGCCCTGCCGCGAGGCCTTTCGCGAAACCATGGTCGGGCGGGCGATCACAGCATCGGACACGGGGTTCGACCAGGTCTATCTGGCCGGAGATTCGGACGCCGTCGATTTCAGCGACTTTTGGCATGAACCGACCCATGTGAGCCGGTTCGCCCGCTGTGAGCTGTATGCCGATCAGGCCGGGCCGCGATCCTTCCGCGTCAGCACCTGCGGCGGGGTGCGGATCTGGGTCAATGGGCGGAAGTCGGCCTCGTTCGAACCGTTCGACCGCAATCACGTCAACCGGCAAACCGTCGAGCTGGCGCTGGATGCGGGGCTGAACGACATCACGGTCCATTTCGAGGATCTGTGCGAGCGCGATACGATTTGGCTGTTCGAATTGCGGCTGATGGATGAGGGCGAGCTGGGCCTGTCGCTGTCAGTGCCTGTCGATCCCGGCACCCTGCTGGCCATCGAACGCTGCTTGGGTTCACTGCATTTGGACAAGCCCTATTACTTGGACGAGCCAGTGCATCTGGTGGTGGACGAAGCGCCGGCGGCTGCCATGAGCTTGGATGTGGCATTCGGAGGTTTGCACCGGTCGGACGAAGGGGCGTTCAAAACGACCCTGGCCCTGTCGCCGGATTCGACCCGGTTGCCCCTGTGCGAGGCGCGCGACGCCGGTGAGGGGTGCCGCACGATCACGCTGACAACCAGGCATGAGGGCGTTGCCATCAGCCGTACGATCGGGGGCACGTTCGTCGCCGAGATCCGGCGGGGGGTCGAGGGCTCGCTGGCCGACCGTAAAGAAGAGGCGCTGATCTATCTGGCGCGCAAGGGCCGGGCCGATCCAGCGCGGGCCCTGGCCAATCTGCATTTGAACCATAATCTGCCGGAGGCCGAGCGGCTGTTCTCCATCGCGTTGGATCGGATCAGGCGGCGGGAAGATTGCTCGGACTTCGCCATGGTGCCCCTGCTGTGGGCCTGGCAGCACCATGCGGGCACGGGGTTGAGCGAGGTGTTTTGGCAGCAAGCGCGCCAGGAAATCCTGGACTGGCGTTATTGGCTGGATGAGCCCGGCAATGACGTGATGTGGTTTTGGAGCGAAAACCACGTGCTGTGCTTCCATGTCAGCCAGTATCTGGCGGGCCAGAATTTTCCCAATGAGGTCTTTTCCTGCTCAGGGCGCACGGGGGCCGAGCAGAAGCGGCTGGCGCTGGGGCGGCTGAAGCTGTGGTTCGAGTCGATGGAGGCCCATGGTTTGGCCGAGTGGAATTCCTCGGCCTACTACCCCATCGACTTTATCGGCCTGTTTGCCCTGTTAGAGTTGGCCGAGGATGAGGAGCTGCGCACCCGGTCCAAGCGGCTGATCGACCTGATCTTTGTGACGATGGCCCTTCACACCCATAATGGGATCCTGGGTGGGACCATGGGGCGGTCGTATGAGAAGGAGCTGCTGGCCGGGCCCGCGGCGGAACTGTCCGGCTTTGCCTATGTCGGCTGGGGCGGCGGCTGGATTTCGCAGGCCTGTGCCTCGCTGCCGATGTTCTGCCTGTCAGACTATGTACCGCCGGCCATCACGGACGGGTTGATCCGGCCAGCCAAGGATCGACCGTTGGAGGCGAGCTATACTCAAGGGGTCGACCATGCCGGGCGGTTGCGGCTGTGGAAGAGCCATGCCAGCCAGCTTTCCACCATCGTCGATCACCAGTCGGGCCAGCCGGGCCATCAACAACATGTCGTTGATGTCTTGCTGACCGGCAATCCATTCGCCCGGTTCTGGGTCAACCATCCGGGCGACACAAGGCCTTGGGGACATCACCGACCGTCCTACTGGGCGGGCAATGGCCGCCTACCCCGCGTGGCGCAGCATGGGCCGGTGGCATTGCTGATGTTCCAGGCGCCGGATCGGGACGAGCTGCCCTGGACCCACCTGTTCGCCCCGCGCCGGGCCTGCGATGCGCTCGATCGGGAAGGCAATTGGCTGTTCGTGCGCAGCGGCGAAGGCTTTGCCGGCTTTTGCGCGACCGAGGGGTTGGAGATCGCCGAGCACGGCCAGTTCGCCGGCGATGAATGGCGCTCGCATGGGCGCAAAACGGCCTGGGTCGTGGCGGTCGGCGGCGGCGATGACGCGGCGTTTGCGGCGTTCAAAGAACGCTGGCTGGCGGCGGATGTGCGGTTCGACAAAGAGGCCCTGTGCCTAACAGTCGATGGACCGGACGGCCCGGCCCTGCGGTTGGACCATGACGCGCCGTTGAGCGTCGGTGGAACGCCCACCCCCTTTGCACCCTTGGATCCTCGACCGCATGTGCGTGTCGGGGACGGCCCGCTGCAACCATGGCTAGAGTTGACAACCTCCTGAACCGAGCAATTTGAACCGAGCTATGAGTGACATCGACTTCCTGGTTCCCAAACCCGATGGGACTGAGATCACCGGCTGCCTGCGCGGCACGATCGAGCAAGCCCGCGCAGCCGGAGGTGGCCGCATCATCGTGCCGGTGGGGGCGTGGGAGACCGGCGCCATTCGCTTGTTCGACCATATAGAACTCCACCTGCAGGCCGGGGCCATCCTGCTGGCCGCAACCGATTATGAGGCCTATCGGGACGGCGAGGTTTCGGTGATGGCCGAGAATTCGAACCGGGCCCTAATCGTGGCGCGGGATGCCGAGAATGTCTCGATCACCGGGCCAGGCATGATCGATGGGCGCGGCGAGGCCTGGTGCGAGGACCGCATGGCGCGCGGCGTGAAGCTGGCCCTGCCGCAGCGGCCGCGCATCGTGGCGTTCGAAGCCTGCTCCAATGTGCGGATCAGCAATCTGCATGTGCGCAACGCGCCGATGTGGACGATCCACCTGATCGATTGCCAGCAGATCCTGGTCCGAGACTGCGTGATCGAGAATGATCTGTTCATGCCAAACACGGATGGCGTGAATTTCGATGGCTGCCAGGATGGCGTGCTGCGCGATTGCACCATTCGGGCGGCCGATGATTGCGTGTGCTTGAAGACCTCGGCCCAGGACGATCCGGACCGGGGCATGGCGTGCGAGCGGATCCTGGTGACGGGGTGCAAGTTCAGCTCGAACAGTTGCGCGGTGAAGATCGGGACGGAGACCTATCGCGATATTCGGGATGCCGTAATACGAAATTGTGCCATTACGGAATCAAACCGGGCGTTCGGGATATTCTCCCGCGATGGCGGGACCATCGAGCGCATTCTGTTCGAATATTGCTCGGTCGATTGCCATTGGACGCCCGATGGGTTCTGGGGCAATGGCGAGGCGGTGACGATCAACGCCCTGCCCCGCCGGGCCGGCACGCCACCGGGCGAGGTGCGGGACATCATCGTGCGCTCGATTTCCGGCATCATGGAATCGACCATCAATCTGGTGGGTTCGGAAGACCGCCCGTTGAAGCGGATCATGTTGAGCGAGATCGATCTTCAGCAAACCCAGGGCAATCCCGCCACCCTGCCGGAGCTGGATCTGCGGCCGACCCAGGCGGATTTGAACGAAGACCGCGATCCGAGCGTCGGCATCGCAAATGCCTGGAAGCTGGACGATCAGGGACGGGTGATCGGTCTAACCCCCTACCCAGAAGGGCTGCCCGGCCTGTGGGCCGAGCATGTGGCACCGCTGACCCTGCGTTCGGTGGCAATCGCCCGGCCGGATCCGCTGCCCGAACGCTGGAACCCGCAGGACATCACCATCGGCGACGGCACTCAACTGGAACCCGATGCGGGGCAGATCGCCCTGCCCCGCCTGGCCGACCCTTACGCCACGGCCTGATCCCACAGCCGCACCATGGCGATCAATGGGTTGTGGCCCAGATAGTCCGGGCAGGGAATGTTGGTTTCAGTCTGGGGTTTGCGCGCCACATCCTCCGGTTCGCCGCCTTCGGGATGGTAGAATTCCCAGATCGCGTTCGTGCGGGCGAAGACGCGGGCGGACTGGCTTAGGGCCCGGTCGAGCAAGGCTGCCGCCTGGTCCTGCATGCCGTAGTTCAGGCAACCCACTGCCGCCCAATAGGTTGTCGAGTTCCAGGTGGGACCGCGCCACATGCGCATCTCGTAGTTCGGATCGCTCTTGGCCAGGCTGGCGACTGGGTGTTCGGTGAAGAAGCGGTCCGGGTTCAGCAGGTTTTCCTCCACCGACCGGCGGGCCTGGTCTGGCGTGGCGACGCCGACGGCGAGCGGCCATAGCCCTTCATGGGACAGGCAGCGCGCGCTGGGATCGGCGACACTCCATTGGTCGAGGAAGAAGCCCGTTTCCTCGCAGAATAGGTTCTGCTGGATGAAGGCCTTCAGCGCGTCTGCCTTTGCCGTCAGGTCGACGCCGTCGCGGCCGAGTGTGTCGCACCAGCGGGCGGCCGCGTCGTAGCAGAGATAGGCGTGGCTGCTGGCATCGACGCAGGCGTTGTCGGTGTGGCGTATCGTGTCGAAGCGGGCGCTTTCGTCGACGCCGCTTTCCCATTCATGGGTGCGGACATCGGCGTAGTAAAACCCGCCGGCGTCGGTCCGCCTGTTTGCCTCTAGCCAACCGATGACCCGCTCCAACCGGTCCAGGGCGACGGCGAGGAAGTGCTTGTCCTTTGTCTGTTCGAAATGCTGGTCGACCACCACCGGCCAGATGGGCGGGTGCATGACGGCGGTGCGCCAATGGATCCGGCGTTCGAGGGTGTCCAGATAAGGCGAACTCTGCATCCAGATCGAGCCGGGGATCAGGCCGTCCAATGTCTGGTTGGCAAAATTATTGAGCATCTGCAGCCGCACATGCTCGGGCGCGTCGATGACCGAATCCAGGCACTGATGGGCAATATCCCAATGACCGAAGGCCGGCCCGTAGCAATAGCCGGGCCCGATTTCCTCCCAATCATAGGGCAGCGGCGGTTCGGCCGGCCGGGTCGCGCGGACATGGAGATCGGCGACGTAAGCAAGCAGGTCGCGCCATTCGGGTTTGCCGAGTTTGGCGGTCGGGATGTGAAAGCGGGCGGTCATGGAGGGAATCAGAATCCTTGAGGGGTGTCGGAACGGTCTGCATGCCAGGGTTGTGTAGAAATGGATAGATTGAGACTGCAATCCCGGTGTGACACAGTTGGCGGCATGCCCAAACCTGTGCGCACGCCCATCACCCAGGCCTTGGAAGACGGCGTTCTCAGCCGGCGAGAGCTAAAGGCGCTGATGATTCGGTCCGACGGGCCGGCCTTGAGCCGGCTGGTGCTTTGGGTGGCGACCTTGCTGGTCACTGGCAGCTTGATCGCCTGGACCTACGAGACGTGGTTGATCTGGCCGGCGATGTTTCTGCACGGCGTGGTGCTGGTGCACCATTTCTCACTGCAGCATGAATGCTGCCATTACACCGTGTTCCGCACCCGCTGGCTGAACGATGTGGTGGGAAATATATGCGGCTTTATCATTATGCTGCCCAACCGGCATTTCCGGTATGAGCATTGCGATCACCACACCTATACCCAACTGACCGGCAAGGACCCCGAACTGATCCCCATGCCGGACAGTTTTGCCGGCTATTTCTGGTACATCTCCTCCATCCCCTATTGGCGCAACAAGTTTACCGAGCTGGGCCGGCATATCATGGGCCAGCTGAGCGAAGAGGAGCGGCGATTCGTGCCCAAGGAGGAGCATGGGACGATCTTTTGGGAGGCGCGGTTGATGGCGGCCGCCTATGGCGCCATCCTGATATATTGCGCGCTTACGGGTTGGTGGTCGCCGGTCTGGTTTTGGTGGCTACCCGTCTTCCTGGGCGAGCCGGTAATGCGCGCCATCCGCATGACCGAACATGTCGGCCGGCCGACGATCGAGGATATGAAGCAGAACACCCGGACCAACCTTGTTTCTTGGCCGGCGCAGTTTCTGTGCTGGAACATGAATTATCACGCCGAACATCACTACGCCGCCTCGGTCCCCTTCCACGCGCTGCCCAAGCTGCATGACAAGCTGCAAGGTTATGTGCATGTCGAGCCGGGCGGGTATGTCGGTGCCCACCGCGACATCTGGCGCCAACTGAGCAATCGGACCGGTTAGCAACCTTGGCGCGCGAGAAGACTTGGCAGGATCTGATTGCCGTTGCCGATCTCGAACCGGAGGACGCAACGCCCGTGCAGCTCGGTTCGCGCGAGTTGGCCGTCTATGACACCGTGGATGGGATCTTCGTGTCGTTCGCCCGCTGCACCCATGGGGCGGCGAACCTGTGCGATGGGTATTTCGACGGCAAACATATCGAGTGCCCGCTGCATCAAGGGCTGTTCGATGCCCGAACCGGCAAGCCGCTGGCCGCCCCGGCGCGGGTTCAACTGCGGATGGTCGAGGCACGGGTCGTCGATGGCCGGGTGCAGGTCAAGCTTTGAGCCCTCGGACGGCATGGTTGCTGCATTGACCCAAAAGGGACCTTGCAGGGAGCCCGACAAGCTCGGACACTGACGGCAAATGACCGGAAAAACGGCAAAACTCGCAACGCGTGCCTTCCTGGGGTCGACCCCGGTTGCGGTGGGGCTTTATGCCGTGGTCATGGGGGCGATTATCTACGCCGCCGTCAGCGGCGCCGAGGCCATGGGCTATAACTGGCAGTGGTATCGGATCCCCCGTTATTTCTACAGCCTGACCGATGAGGGGTTCCAGCTGGGCGAGATCGTCTATGGGCTGGGGGCGACCCTGGTGCTGTCGGCGGCGGCCTTTCTGCTGGCCCTGGTGTTCGGCCTGATCCTGGCGTTGCTGCGCCTGTCGGATCTAGTCGTCGGGCCGGCGGTGGCGCGCATCATTCTGGAATTCGTGCGCAACATGCCGCTGCTGGTGCTGTTGTATGTTTTCTACTACGTGCTGGGGCCGATCTTCGGGCTGGACCGGTATGTGGCCAGCATCCTGTGCCTGGCGCTGTTCCATGGCTGCTTGATTTCCGAGATTATCCGGGCCGGCATCCTGTCGGTCGATGACGGGCAGTGGGAGGCAGCCAGCTCGCTGGGCCTGCGGCGATCGCAATCCTACCGGCTGGTGGTCCTGCCCCAGGCCGTACCGCTGATGCTGCCACCGCTGACGGGCGAGGCCGTCAGCCTGATCAAATCCTCGGCCATCGTTAGCGTCATCGCCGTGGCGGAACTGACGACCATCGGCCGGAACATCATTTCCGACACCTACATGAGCTTCGAAATCTGGTTCACCATCGCCGCCGTCTATCTGGTGGTGACGCTGTGCCTCTCCATCTTCGTTTCCTATTTGGAGCGGCGCGTGGCGGTGTGAGTTGAGCAGTCCATCCATCAAAACCAAGGGAGTCAGACCATGACCTTCAGAAGAACCGTGTTGGGCACGGTGGCCGCCCTGGCCGCCATGGCGAGCGTCGCCCTGCCGGCCAGCGCCGATACGCGGCAGGACCTTTCGGCCGAAAGCGTGATCGAAACCATCAAGCAGCGCGGTGCGCTGAAGATCGGCCTGTCGCTGTTCGTACCGTGGTCGATGCGGGACAAGAATGGCGAGCTGATCGGCTTCGAGCTGGATGTCGGGCGCAAGCTGGCCGCCGATATGGGTGTGGAGGCCGAGTTCGTTCCCACCGCCTGGGACGGCATCATCCCTGCCCTGGTTTCCGGCAAGTTCGACGTGATCATCAGCGGCATGTCGATCACGCCTGAACGGAACCTGACGGTGAACTTCACCGACCCGTACGCCTTCTCCGGTCTGACGATCCTGGCCAACAAGGAGATGACGGAGGGAATGAGCCTGGAGGATTTCAACAGCCCGGACATCACCTTCAGCGCCCGGCGCGGGGCGACGCCGGCTGCCGTGATCCAGCAGCTGTTCCCCGATGCCGAGCTGTTGCAGTTCGATGAGGATGGGGCGGCCACCCAGGAGGTGCTGAACGGCAACGCCCACGCCACGATGGCGGCCGAACCGACGCCTTCGCTGGATGCACGCAAGTATCCCGACACGCTGGTTGTGCCCTTTAAGCAAACCTTCCTGGCGACAGGCGAGGCCTTTGCTTTCCGCAAGGGCGACCCGGATGCGGAGAACTATTTCAACAACTGGATCAACGTGAACTGGAACAACGGCTTCCTGCAGGAACGCAACGATTACTGGTTCCGTAATTTCGAGTGGGAAGACCAGGTCGAACAATAGAGCCGGTTACGAGGGCGGCGGAACCAAGCGCCGCCCTTACTCTTTTCAAGCCACTGTTCTGATGGGCCGCTTCAAGCGACTGCACGCGCTGGATTACGTGATTCTGGCGGTGATCGCGGCGTTCTTCGCCATCATCTGGCTGCGCATCAGCGGCACCCTGAATTACAAATGGAACTGGGGGATCATCCCCAACTACATCCTGCGCTGGGACGACGAGAACCAGCGCTGGGTGGCCAACCTGCTGCTGGAAGGGCTGATCACCACCATCCGAGTCAGCCTGTATGCCAGCGTGCTGGCCCTGGTGCTGGGCATCATCCTGGGCATCGCTAGGTGTTCGACCAACCTGACCGTCCGGATGCTGGCGCGCACCTATGTCGAGCTGCTGCGCAACGTGCCGCCGGTGGTGGTGATCTTCATCTTTTTCTTCTTCCTGTCCGAGCAGTTGATGCTCGCCTTCAATGTCGAAGGTTGGGCGCGGGGCATCGCCCGTCAGGAGGAGAACGGGATCTGGACCTTCCTGTTCGGCGATATGCGGCGCTTTCCGGCCTTGATCTCCGGCGTTGTGGTGCTGGCCCTGTTCGAAAGCGCCTTTGTTGGCGAAATCGTGCGGGCGGGCATTCAGTCCGTCGGCAAGGGCCAGCGCGAGGCAGCCCGCTCGATCGGGCTGAACTGGTTCGACGAAATGCGCTTCGTCGTCCTGCCCCAAGCCCTGCGCAAGGTGCTGCCACCACTGGCCAACCAGTTCATCTCCCTGATCAAGGACAGCTCGATCATCTCGCTGATCTCGCTGCAGGAGCTAACCTACAAGACGGTCGAGTTGGTCGCCTCGACCCGGGTGATTTTCGAGGCCTGGATTACGACGGCGGTGCTGTATTTCCTGCTGTGTTTCAGCCTGGCACAGCTGTTCGCCTGGCTTGAGCGGCGGGCGGCGCGGAGCCGGCGTTAGTCTTATTCCTGTAGACCTACTACGTTAGCGCGATTTAACCTCATCTTCTCTTGTTAAATCCGCTTCTTTGCGGTTTGCTGTTTGTTCATTTTCTCATTTCAAGAAATTTACAGAGGGAGAGCCAGCGTATTTTGGCTCAACGCGATGCTGATACTTGAGACGGATGGATCGAACATCATTCGCCGGCTCGACGACCAAGGAATCAATGACGCGCTGCCTCTTATTGCCAACCGCGAGGGAGTAGAGCGCAAAGGGCTAAGTGCTGCGAACGCGCTAGCGGACTGGACGAAACGATATACTGATGCAGTCGCATCAGGTTCGGATCCAGCAATATTTGTTATCGGGCGCGAGATGTATCGCTGGCTCGACCAAAATGGCGCGCTATCAGACTGGGTAGTCAGCGGGGAACGAGTTATGGAGATTCGCCAGAATCCTGCGACAGCGGATGGTCTTGGCGATGCTCTCTTGGCCGCACCTTGGGAAATACTTGTCTACAAAGATCGATTCCTAGTATCTGAAACGAGCCTGTTCACTGTAGCTCGCCGCTGTTCCTCCAAAACCGAACCAATTAGGCCAAAGCACGCTGACCTTATGTTGATGTTCATGGCGGCTGCGCCGGAAGGGCAAAGCAGCCTCGACCACGAGCATGAAGAGGCGGCGATCCTTGAAGCAACGCGCGCTACAGCTCTTAGGGCACCACTGGCCCACGTGCAAGTTGAGGAAAGCGGTGCCCTTGAATTTCTTTCGGACAGACTGCGACTGGATGGACCTTTCGACGTCTTACATCTGAGCTGCCACGGCAATATCACTGGCAATGAGTGTAGCTTATCAGAGCCAGTCCTACTGCTCGAAACTGACGAAGGCGACGCCAATTTCATTAATCCTGATAGGTTCATCACGGGGCTACGAGACAAGTTGCCACCAATGGTGTTCCTGTCCGCTTGCCGTTCGGCTGAACGGGGTAGTGCTTCACGATCTAAGCTCCATGATTCCCCAGGTATCACTGAGGAACACCTGCGCGTCATTCCAACCAAAAACGATGGAAACGCAACAATAGGACCAGAATTGGCAGACCCGTTTGTTCGGCGCCTAGCGAAGCAGACGCTGAACGTATTGGGTTGGGATAGGTCCGTTTCGGATATTGATGCAACGAAGTTCTCCGAGGCGCTCTATGGTTCACTTTCACGCGGCGAAACAGTTCCTCGAGCAGCGGCTGCAGCGCGCCGCGACTTGTTCAGAGCCCATGGCGAAAACTCAGATCACGGCAAACATTGGCATATGGCGCGCGTTTACTTGGGGCCAGGTGGCGGTGGGCCACTAACGGATCCCAGTGCATCGACTAGACCAGCAAAAGAGGTAGCTGAAACAGCTTTTCTGGACGCTGAGAACAAGCTTGCGCCGGTTGCAAAGCGAACCGAGTTCGTCGGCCGACGTAAACAAATCCAACAAGTTATCCGAGCTTATAGAAATGGTGCAAAAGGTGTCCTTGTGCACGGAATGGGCAATCTGGGCAAATCCAGTGTTGCCGCCCGCGTGGCCGACCGAATGCTGAGACATCGAACTGCCGTTGTCGTGGGTGAGTGCAGCGCCCGCGAAATTTTTGAGGGTTTGAAGCGAGTGGTTCGATCGATTGTAGACGGTCGGGAAGATCGGTCTTTGACCAGGCGAATGCGTGATGAACTCACTGACTATGACAGGGAAGTCAGCAAAGATGTCGGTTCTTTGGAAGATGTCGTCAGACAATTATTAAAGAGGACACTATCTAACCATCCAGTGTTGTTGGTACTGGATGATTTCGAGAAATCCCTCGAGGCACCATCAGCCGATCCCAACAAACGCGTTGTCGTCGTCAAACCCGCATTTCGCGAGCCGTTGTTAGCACTTTTCAGGGCGTTCAACGACGTACATTCGCAGTCATGCCTGCTACTAACCAGCCGTTACGATTTCGAACTGACGGATCACAATGGCAAGGACTTGGCCAAGCCACTGTTTCGAGTTCCTCTTGCGCCAATGCAACCAACTGAGCGCATGCGGCAATGGAGCGCTAAAGCTCGGGCCGCGGACAAAGAAGCAAAAATAGTCGAATTTGCTGGACTGCTTGAGTTGGCCGCAAAAGCGTGTGGTGGCAATCCTGGCTTGCTGGATGTCCTTACTCGACCAATTCTCAAGGGCGAGAAGGAAGCAGCGCAAAGAGCAATTTCTACCGTCGAAAATTTTCGGGAGACTGGTGAATCGCCGCCAGATAGTGCAGACGTTGGTGACTTCTTCAAGCGCATGGCGTTCAAAGAGTATGCTGACGCGCTGTCTACTAGCGAACGCACAGTGCTCGGAGCGGCCGGATACTTCCAAGAAGGACTTCCGATACCGATCGTAGCATTGGAAGCTGCTGCTAACGAGCGCGGTGTGTCCGAACCCGGTTTGGCCATCAATCGACTCTTGGCTTTGGGAATGCTTGACGACTGGGGAAACCTCCGAACATCGCCGTCTGGCACTTATCACGCTCATGCATCCGTTAATCCACTCTCCCGACATTTGGGTAAGCCTGTAACGGACGACGAGGCGACAGCCATCGCTAAAGCTGCGCTCTTGCCAATAGCGAACGTGTGGCGTGATGCTGACGGAGATTTCCCTATTGACCACCACGCTGTTGAAGCAGCACGGATTGCTCTTGCAACTGAAACACCTGACCCACCTATCCTCGAAGCGGCAACAAGAGCAGCTGTAAAATTTTTCCAACGCGAGAGTCGGAATGCGAGGGCCGCACTTGAAGCCGCGCGTCCGGCGCTGGCTGTACTCGCAACTGCCAACCACCCTCCGTCCATTACCCTATTGCTTGACACAATATTGGCCGCTGAAGAATTTGGGGACGTCGAGCTCCAGGACGAGCTGATCGAGGTTTCGCTGGCGCGACGCGACATTGATCGGCGAAGTGAGGCATTTCTTCTCGGACAAAAAGCTAACCGCCTACTTCAGCAGGGCGACCTACAGCGGGCGCGACTCATCCGCGAGAAGGAACAACTCCCGATTTACCGCGAACTAGGCAACAAACGTCAGATTGCCGTCACCATGGGTAAGATCGCCGATATCCTGTTCCAGCAGGGCGACCTGACCGAAGCTCAACGTATTCGTGAAAAAGAGGAGCTACCGGTTTATCGAGAACTGGGCGAAAAAATTTCCATCGCCGTCACAAAAGGCAAGATCGCGAGCATATTGTTTGCGCAGGGCAAGTTGGACGAAGCATTGCGTATCCGCGAGCAAGAGGAGCTACCGGTTTATCGTGAGTTGTCTGAGGCCCGGCGCTTACGTGAGCATGAAGAGCTGCCTTTCTATCTTGAATTGGCGGAGGCCCAGCGAATCCACGAGCAAGAACAAATCCCAGTTTTCCGTGAGCTGGGCGACCAACGCTCTGTCGCCGTCGCCATGGGCCAAATAGCAGAAATTCTGGTACGGCAGGGCAACTTCGATAGAGCGCGCCACACATTAGAGGTAGAGCAACTCCCAATATTGCGAGAGCTGGGCGACAGACGCTCCATCGCCGTCACCATGGGCAAGATCGCCGACATCCTGTTCTGGCAGGGCGACTTGGCCCAGGCTCGCCGCATCCGAGAGGAGGAGCAGCTCCCGGTTTTCCGCGAGCTGGGCGACAGACGCGAAATCGCCGTCACCATGGGCCAGATCGCCGACATCCTGTTCCAGCAGGGCGACTTGGCCGAGGCACGCCGCATCCGAGAGGAGGAGCAACTCCCGGTTTTCCGCGAGCTGGGCGACAGACGCGAAATCGCCGTCACCATGGGCCAGATCGCCGACACCCTGTTCCGGCAGGGCGAGTTTGACGATGCGTTGGAAACGCATCTCGAACGCTTGGATGTGGCCAGGGAGATGCACGATATCGACACTATTGCGCATATTCGATTTAGTTGCGCGCAAATCCGGGTAACCCGTGGCGATCTTGAGAAGGGTGAAGCTCAGACCATCGTCGATGAGCTGTCAGAGGCATTCCAGATCAGCCTAGAACTGCAACGACCGGATGCGATTGGGGCAATCGGGCAGTTGCTCGGTCAGGTACTGGCGGGCGGCGGCCTGACCGAAGAGGCGTGCCAAGTGTTGGCAATTACCGCTGACGCGTTTGACAAGTTGGGTCACCAAGAATCGGCCGCAAGCTGCCGCGCACTGATAGATCAGATTAAAGGAGGTTCGGAATGACCTTAAAGATCGTCGTTTCCGGCGAGGACCCAGAATCCAGTGCACCAGAGGCCGCCGATTTGCTGCGAGAAATTGGTGAGTTTGAACCCGAGCAAGCTGCGACATCCGCCGAGGGTTCAAAACGCCTCGATCCTGCGACCGCCATCGCACTTGCCTCGCTAGCACTATCAATCCCCGGTGCGGCTCTGGCGGCACTTCAAATCAAGGATCGGTTTGACAGAAAACGCGTTGCCAAGCTGGTCGAGGACCTGAAGGCCAAGCTGGAAGAAACCGGCAACGAGGCGATTCTGGAAGCTAGTTCCGGTGCGCCGGTCGATCTGCGGCGGGCAGGGACCGATGCAATTGTCGACAAGCTTCTTGCCGCGCTTAAGCATCAGGGCGCTTGACCCGTTCGTGATCGCCGTTCGCGCCGAATGTGCTAAGTTCCTAGCATGGCCATGAAATTCACAGCCTCCCATTGGGGGACCTATGCCATCGGTGAGCGCGGCGGGGAGCCGGCGTTGCTGCCGGTGGAGGGGGATCGGGCACCCTCTCGGATCGGGCAGGGCTGGTTGTCGGCCGCCCAGAATCGCAGGGTTCGCATCGCACGGCCGTCGATCCGCAAGGGCTGGCTGGAGGGCGATGGCGGGGCCAATCGCTGCCGGGATTCCTTCGTTGAGGTCAGTTGGGAGAAGGCGTTCGCGCTGGCCGGGGACGAGCTGGCGCGGGTGATCGCTGCGCATGGAAATGGGGCGATCTTTGCCGGGTCTTATGGCTGGGCCAGTGCGGGGCGGTTTCATCATGCCCAATCGCAGCTGCGGCGGTTCTTGAATTTGATCGGCGGCTATACCTCCGTGCGGGACACCTATTCCCACGCGGCGGCCGAAGTGCTGTTGCCCTACATCGTCGGCATGACCAACAGCCGATTTCAGGAGGGTATGACCAGCTGGCCGCTGGTGGCAGAGCATTGCGAGCTGCTGGTTGCCTTTGGCGGGATTTCCGGGCGGACGGCGCAGATCGCCTCGGGCGGGACGTCCGACCATGAGGTGGATGGCTGGCTGAAGACAGCCGCCGACCGGGGCATGGCGGTGGTCAACATCTCACCCCAGCGCAGCGACATGGCGGCCATTCCCAGCGCGCGCTGGCTGTCGGTCCGGCCGGGCACGGATGCGGCGATGATGCTCGCGCTGGGACACGAGCTGCTGGTCAATGGCTGGCATGATGAGGGGTTTCTCGGACGCTGCACTAGCGGGTGGCCAACCTTTCGCGACTATTTGACCGGGGCTTCGGATGGGCAGCCAAAGACGCCAGACTGGGCGGCGCCGATTTGCGATGTTCCGGCGGAGACCATTCGCGGCCTAGCCCGCGAGATGGTGGGCAAAAAGGTCATGGTCAGCGTGCCTTGGGGATTGCAACGGGCCGATCATGGCGAGCAGCCGCTATGGGCCGGGCTGGCGCTGGCTTGCATGCTGGGACAGATCGGGCAGCCGGGGACGGGTTTCGGGTTTGGCTATGGCTCGACGACAACGGTCGGACGGGCGAAGCGCTTTATCAGTTGGCCCTGTGTGCCCCAAGGACCCAACCCGGTGAGCGACTACATCCCGGTGTCGCGAATTGCGGACATGCTGCTACAGCCAGGAGACGATTACACCTATCGCGGCAAGGTGCGACGCTATCCCGATATCCGCCTGGTCTACTGGGCGGGGGGCAATCCCTATCACCACCACCAGGATCTGAACCGGCTGGAGGAGGCCTGGACACGGCCCGAGACCGTGATCGTGCACGATCATAGCTGGACGGCGACGGCCCGGCGGGCCGATATCGTGCTGCCCTGCACCACCCCGCTGGAGCGGGACGATTTGATGATCAACCGGCGGGATCCGGCGCTGGTTTACATGAACCGGGTGATGGAGCCGGTTGGCGAGGCGCGGGATGACCACGCCATCTGCCTGGGCATCGCGGAGCGGATGGGCGTTGCAGAGGCGTTTCGCGACGGGCGGGAAGAGGCCGAATGGCTGCGCTGGATTTGGGCCGGCTGCCAAGCCGTCGCTCAGCGCGAGGGGTTTGCCCTGCCCGATTTCGAGAAGTTTCGCGAGGATGGCCGGGTCGATGTGCCGGACCAAGATGTGCGGCGCATCCAGATGGAGGCGTTCGTTGCCGATCCCGAGGCCAATCCCCTGAAGACCGAAAGCGGCAAGATCACCCTATTCAACGAGACGATCGCCGGGTTCGAGTTGGAAGACTGTCCCGGCCATCCGTGCTGGCTGGAACAGGTGGAATGGCTGGGCGCGGCGGAATCGGACGAGTTGCACCTGATTTCCGGCCAGCCGGATACCAGGTTGCACAGCCAGCTGGATAATGGGGCGGAGGCGAAGGCGGACAAGATTCAGGGTCGGGAACCCTGTGTGCTGCACCCAGAAACGGCGCAACGGTTCGGCATCGCAGCAGGGGATGTGATCCGGCTGTTTAACGAACGCGGGGCTTGCCTGGCTGGGGTTCGACTGAGCGAAGATATCCGGCCCGACTGCATCAGCTTGGCAACCGGCGCTTGGTTCGACCCGCAGGGCGCGAATGGCGAGGCGCTGGAGGTGCATGGCAACCCGAATGTGCTGACCATCGACAAAGGCGCCTCGGGCCTGTCGCAGGCCAATATCGGCCATACGGCCCTGGTGCGCATCGAAAAGTGGGACGACCCCGTGCCGGCTCTTTCGGTCGATGGGCCTCCGCCGATCGAGGCGAGCGCCTAGTCGGCCGACAAGCCGGTTGAACCGACGCGCCGGCTGTCCTATGCGATGCTCATCGGCCCGGCGCCAAAACCGCGCCTAAGCCGGATTCGCACAACTCCGACAAGCAGGCTTGGTGATGGCTTTCGCTCCAGATTTGGCCGACAGGGCGCGCATCCTGTTTCCCGGCGTCCTAAGCGCGGTGACCATTGGCTTGGCCGCAACGTTCATTTCGGAACATTACGGCGCGCCGGTGATGCTGATGGCGCTGTTGCTCGGCATGGCCTTCACTTTCCTCGCCGAAGCCGACAGCAAATGTGTGGACGGCATTGAGTTCGCCTCGAAAGTCTTGCTGCGGTTCGGTGTGGCGCTGCTGGGGCTGGGGATCACGCTGCAGCAGATCGCCTCGACCGGCATTGAGGTTCTGGGGATCATCTTGGCCGGCGTGGCGCTGACCATCGCCCTGGGCCTGTTGCTGAGCCGGGTGTTGGGGCGGCGGACCCGGTTCGGTCTGCTGACCGGCGGGGCGGTGGCGATTTGCGGTGCCTCGGCCGCCCTGGCCATTTCCTCGGTTCTGCCGAAATCCGAAACGCTGGAGCGGGATACGGTCTTCACGGTCATCGGTGTGACCGCCCTGTCGACGCTGGCGATGGTTGTCTACCCGATGATCACAGCCTGGCTGGGCATGTCGGAGGTGGCGACCGGGATCTTCTTTGGCGCCACGATCCATGATGTGGCCCAGGTGGTGGGCGCCGGTTATTCGGTGTCCGAGTTGACCGGCGAGACGGCGACTTTCGTCAAGCTGTTGCGGGTGGCCCTGTTGGTTCCGATTGTCATCGCCCTGTCGCTGATCTTCGCCGGCAGCCAAGAGGCCGGGGCGAAGCGCAAACTGCCCATCCCATTTTTTGTGTTGGGCTTTGCCGCGCTGGTGGTTGTCGGCTCCTATGACGTTGTGCCCGAGCAGGGCAAGGATCTGCTGCTCGATCTGTCGCGCTGGTGCTTGATCACCGCCATCGCCGCCCTGGGCATGAAAACCTCGCTCAAGAAGCTGGGCGATGTGGGCGGCAGCGCCATTGCGCTGATTTGCGCGCTGACGGTGCTGCTGGCCGGGTTCTCCCTGGCGGCGATCAAGCTGACGCTGGTCTAGGGCGCGATCATCCGCTCATAGTCCCCCCGCGCGCGCAGGGTGAAGGTGACCGGCGCATCGGTGCGGTTACGCCAGAACCAGCCGTGATTGCCGTCGAAGGCCGCGACAAGCTCGCCGGTCTGTCCGGGCTCGCCCCGCCCTTGTTCGTAGGTGATGCTGTTGCCGCCGCCATCGCCATGTGTGTCGTAGTTGAGGACCGAACCGTTGGCTGTCCATTCGAAGTCGGCGCGCGAGCCTTCCGTCATCGCCAGCTTGACCTCGATGCCCTCGGTCGGGGCGAGCGTGTAGCTTACCTCATCGCGCCATTCCAGCGCGGGGGGCGGCGTTGAGGAGCCGGTAAGTGGCTCCGGTTCTGCAACCGTCGCATTTGGTTCAGGTGCGACGTCGATAGGGGCTGGAACTGGCAGTTGGATGGCGCCGATTGCCGCCGCAATGCCAGTGACCTGAGCTTCAATCGCGTCGAGCCTGGCGAGGAGAGCTGGGTCGACGGAAACCTGTGCGGCCGCGGTCTGGGCGGCGAGAATGGCGTCCTCCTCCGCCGCCTCGACATAGAGCTGCTGTTTGATCTCTCCCATCTGCGTCAGGCCCATCGCACGCCCCAGGCCGGTTGGGTCGACGCCGTACTCGGCGGGAAACCAGAACAAGGTCAAAATCACCAGGGCGGCAAGCATCGAGCCAATGGTGGTTCGCAAGAGCCCGCCAGGGGTGGCGTTGACGCCTTGGATATGGCCAGCGCCGTCGAACTGCGGGGCATGTCCGCGATCTGCGCGGGCATAAGGATGATTGGTCATTTGAGGTTTCTCCTGCGGCTCAAGCGGCCACGAAATAGCCGGTCATCTGCAAGCCCATCAGGGCAAAGCCGGCGGTCATCATCAGGACATTCACGGCACAGGCCTGCCGCGCGAAGGAATTGGTCGCCCGCCAATGGCGCATCACGATCAAGATGGCCGCCAGGGCCAACAGCTGTCCCACCTCGACCCCCACATTGAAGGCCAACAGGTTCGGCCAAAGCCCGTCCGGCGAAATGTCATAATCGATGATCCGGGACGCCAGGCCGAAGCCGTGCAGAAAGCCGAAGATCAGCGTGGCGGCCTTGGTCGAGGGCTGAAACCCGAACCAAAGGCGGAACGCGCCAAGATTATCGAGCGCCTTGTAGACCACCGAAAAGCCGATGATGGCGTCGATGATGTAGCTGGAGATGCCAAAATCGAGCCAGACGCCTAGCAGCATCGTGGTCGAATGGCCGATGGCAAACAGCGAAACGTAGGCCGCGATCTGCTTCATCCCATAGAGGAAGAAGATCACGCCGAAGAGAAACAGCAGATGGTCGTAGCCCGTCACCATGTGCTTGGCGCCGAGATAGAGGAACGCGATGAGGTGGGTGCCCGTGACCTCTTGAATGTAGCCCTTGTCGCCGAGCGTGACGGCGTGGGCGAAGGCCAATTCGACCCAGGTGAGCGAAAGCGCGATGGCGAGCAGGAAGGAGGCCGCGCAGCGCGCGCCGCCTGCCAGCCTGCGTGGCGCGGCCGGTAATGACGTCATGGAATCGTCCTTGTCTGAACAGTTTGATGGTGCGCCGGTCAGGCGCGGTATTGGGTCCTGTTCAGACCAGGCGTGGAGGACGTCTTGGCCCTTCGGGCATTAAATTTCGGATGGCATCACTCAGGGAGCCGGGGGCCTTGAACACCCTGGGTTTCGGCTCGCTTGTCGCCTGATTGACCAGAGCCTGAAGCTGGTGGTCGTGATCGGCAGGATTATGACCGCCTGACGGCCCATGTTTGTGGCCATCACCGCTGTCCTTATGGACATGGTCGTGTTGGGCGACATCCTTGATCAACGACATAGACATCTCGTCGATCTCCGCCCCGTGGGTCAGCGTGACGACAAGGGGTGCGGCCACCAGGACAATCATGACGATCAGCACGACGAATCGGCATGCTGTCTGAATGAATGCCTGGTGGAAGGGCCGATTGCCCATGTTCTCCGAACCGCTTTGAAAGGGGGGGGCGTTGCCTTGCCATATCCCCCCTAGGGGGATATTCGGTGTGTATGACAGAACCCCACCGACACGCAACCCATCCCGGCATCGTCAAGCGGTTGAAACGCGCGGACGGTCATTTGCGCCATGTCATCGGCATGATCGAGGAGGGTCAGTCCTGCGCTGATATCGCGGTTCAACTGCAAGCCGTGGAAAAGGCGGTGACCGCCGCCAAACGCACGCTGATCCACGATCATATCGATCACTGCCTGGGCACGGGCGGCGACGCGGATATGCTTGAGATGAAGGCACTCGCCAAACTGCTCTAGCCCGGCAGCGCCACGTTCAAGCTTTACGTCGCGTCTTCTTGCACATCCTCGACATAGGTGTGGTGCCGCCCCTCAAGATCAGTCACCTCGTAGGTGTCCCCGCCGTTTGAGCGAAGATGGTTGGCACAGATTGGAACTTTCCCGTGGCCGCCAGGTATTTCCAGGATGTAGTGGGGTTGGCAAAGGCCGGAATGAGCACGCCTTAGCTCATTCGTTATCTGGCGGCCAGACGCGATGGACGGCCGGAAATGCCTGGTTCCCTTGGCCATATCCGGATGGTGGAGGTAGTAGGGTTTTACTCTGTTCCTCAGCAGCTCCTTGAACAGGCGGCCGAGTATGTCGGCACTGTCATTCACCCCGCGTAGCAGGACTGACTGGCTCAACATCGGTATGCCGGCGTCGACGATTTTTGCGATCGCGTCGCAGGCCTGCGGCGATAACTCGTCTGGATGGTTGATGTGCAGCACCACAAAGGTCGTGGGGCCGGACGTTAGCGCTTGCAGGACGTCATCAGTGATCCGCTCCGGCGCAACGGCGGGCACGCGGGAGTGGAAACGAGCTATTCCGACATGGGCGATGTCTCGCAGTCGGGTCAGCAGGGATTGCAGTCGCCGGGCCGACAGGATCAGCGGATCGCCCCCACTGAAGATGACTTCCCAGATTTCCGGATGATCCCGGATGTAGGTAAGCGCCGTGTCGATCTGCTCAGATTTGAGGCCAGGATTTTGGGGGCCAACCGACTCTCGCCGGAAGCAAAACCGGCAATAGACCGGGCAGGTGTTCACGACGTTGAACAGGACGCGGTCGTGATACCTGTGAATGATACCCGGGACGGGCGAATGTCGGCTGTCGCCGATCGGGTCCATTAGCTCCTCAGGCGAGTCAGTCAACTCTTCTGGGGTTGGCACGAACTGTCTGGCGATGCCTTGCTCAGGATCGTCCTCGCCGAGGAGGTCCAAAACCGTCGGCGAGATGGCGAGCGCGTAGTGCTTTGCCACCTGCTCGATCTCGGAGGCGGCCGCGGCGCTCATCACGCCATGGTCAACCAGATCCCGGGGTGATCTGGCCGTTTCTCGATTCTTGCTCAAGGACGCAAACCCACTTGGCGAGTTTTTCGCAGTTGGCAGCCACCAGCTGCGAACAGAGTTGGGACCCTAACGGATAACGCCCGTCAGCACACCGGCTGCCCACCATAAGAACACCGGTCAAATCCTCCCGGCGCTGACGGCTTGCCAGTAGAACTTGCCGGTCGGCGTCAGCGCACACGCTTTGCTGTTCATTGCTGCGTCATAGAGATGCTCTTCCCCAACCGGAACGATGAGGCGGGCATTTCGAAACTTCTGCAGGACGGCAAATGTCCGTTCGTTTTCTTCGCTTCTTGGTTCTGCGCTGGGCTCAAAGCTTGGATCCAGCGCAAACTCGCAATCAACCGAGTCAAACCACGCCCGAAGGTTTCTCAGCTCATCGTCGCTCACGGTCGCGGCAGCCCGGCGAAGGGTGGTCATTTTCGACAGGCTGCCCATGAAATGGGGGCTCTGATCCCAATGGCCGAGAACTTCGCTGACGTAAGAATAAACGCTGGACACCGTGACCTGTCCCCGGACATCGGCAGCGCCACCATCCAGCGCGTCGCAGACATGCCGGGTGAAAAGGCCACGGTCACCTTCCTCCATTGAAAGTTCATCCGATCGGCATGCGGCCAGAATCGTCACACCATCGTTAAGGGGAACGGTACCCTTGGTCTCGACGAGTTCCTTGATTGCTCCCGCAAAGCAGCAGTCCAAGATGATGATGCGCTCTCCGGCGCCGCACGCATTGGCCCACCCGATGACCTCACTCATCGGAACACCCGCATCCAGCTCGGACTCATCCTCGGTTACAAGATAAGCACCTGCCCGTTCCTTTCGCCCGTGACCCGCAAAGTAAAAAAGCGCGGCCTCTGCTCGATCTTTGACGAACAAATTGCTCAGCTCTTCCCGCAGTTTGGCTCTCGTTACCGGCCCGTTGTCCGAAACAACAAGGCGGACCTGATAGTTCGGCGAGTCGTCGGCATTTCTGCCAAGGTGCTCAGCCATGGCACGGGCATCTGTCACGCAGCCAGCCAGGGGTTGGTTGGGATAGTTGTTAATTCCAATACAGACGGCGAGACGTACCATGGCTAAGACCGGCGAGCGTTGTTGAAACCATTTTCCATAAAGCGAGGGCCGCGCGTAAAGGAAACCGCGCATGCGTCAAGTTCCGCTGCCCTACTTGAACGGACGTTACCTGTAGATGGCAACTGTGTAGTCAAAGCTGGCGATAGCCCGCCAGTCCGGCGGTTTTGCCAGCATCGCCTCCAAATCCACAACGTCCTTGACCGACAAGAGACCTTGCTCGCCGCTCGTTGCGTCAATGATCCCCTTAATCCCGTGATGGAACGGCTTGCCTTGCACCACGGCAAACGTTGTGAACGTTCCAGGCACCGCCAGGCTGACCGGTTGGGTTTTAAAGGATACCCTTTGTCCTGGTGTATCCAGCTCTAAGGGCAGATTGTCGGCAAGTCCCGTTTCCGCAACGGCGTTGAGGCACTGCCATTTGCCGTCGTCCCTGCCCAGATCGATCAACAGGAGATGGAGCTGATCGATGTCGGCTGGCGGCTGGATTGACAGGCTGGCTGACACGATCGAACCCGCCGCGAACACCGATCCCCGGGGAATAGGGGCGATCCGCCGTGCGACGGGACGGGGCCGATCCGCCGTCATTCGCAACTGGCAGTCACTACCTGACATCGCATTTTGCAGGAAGGCAGACAGACTCCCACGATCGACACCGTCAAGCGCCGACGTGAACTGCGCCAAGGGGGCGGTCCAACTGCCAAAGCCCACCCCGAGTGATTTGAGCGGAAGCGCCTCATAGAGCGCGCGGGCGAACGCCTCGCTGGCCGCACGATTGCCAGCCAGTTTTCGCAGGAATTCTTCTTTTGAGCTGGGTACGGCCTTCCCGCCTGTGTGCAACGCGCTTCTGTGCAGTTCGACACGGGTCATTCGGGCTGTTGGGACCCGGTCGAACAGGATGTCGAGATAGGGCCGCCAGTCCCTCTGATCGGTGTTTTTCCTCGGCGCCCCTCGTCGATTGCCGGCCCATTTTTGGGGATTTTCTGAATTATGGTCAGTTTCGGTCATTTTCCCCTAACTTATTGAAATAGCGAAGAATTTTTACGTCTCCCAGCAGCGCACGGATACGCCGTCGCGCGGCTATCAAGGAGACAGAAAATGTTTGGCACGGCTGAAAGTTCACCCCGAGCCGTCTTCTATTATATGGCCTCAGTGGCTTTTGCTGTCACGCTTCTAGGAACGTTCGGTCTGGACGGCCAGAACTCGATCGGTCTTTGGCTGACGGGGACCCTTGTTTACGGCGGCGCTACGATCGCGGCGCTGGGCTATCATCTGCGGGTCAACGGCTTCTCGAGCCAGGCTTGGAGCATTCCAGTTAGCCGGCTGTTGGGCGTTGCTGTGGCGCTAGCCACCGCCGCCATATTCAGCGGCATATTCTGGTATGTCGCTCTTGGCGTTTCGATCATTGTCTTGAACGCGGCCCTACCCTTGCGGGTTCTGCTCGAGCAATGGGCAGCACCGCTGTTCAGGCGCGGCTGTATCGAAGACGGGATCCCCGACCGTGAGCGCGTCCGCTTTCGCGCCAGGCTTCCGCTGGATATCGCGCTGGTCGGTCTGGTGCTTGGCACGGCCTTGTGGGCCAAGGGTGACATAAGCGGCGTGAGCTGGACCGATGGCCTGCTGTTGGTCGGACTTGTTCTCTCATCAGCGCTGTCCGAGCTGCTGATCGGCCGCCTGCAAACCAAGCTGAAGGCCCGTCCCGACGAGCGGGCAGTCGCGCCTGAGTTGCACGCGCTTCTGCTGGGTGTTGCCAGCCTCCTGTTCTTCGTCGTCGGGGGTCTGGTCACGCAAAGCTTCGTGGCCGTCGACTTGCATCAGTCAAATATGTGGATCGCGTTCGTCGCCCTGCCGTTGGTTGGTGCCTTTGGCGCGTTCGCACCGACCTTAGTCAAGATGGACCTGCTGCGGACCGCCGCGCAGAGTTCGGTAGCCATCCTGGCCCTGGCGTTCAACGGCGCCGGCTACGTCATGATGATGCTGGTTCAGTTCGCTTTGGCCCTGGTCAGCGTCACGTCGCTGATGGACGGTGACACGATCCAGTGGATTTGGGATGCCGGCACTGCCCGCACGGTTGAAATGACGGTCGCGATCCTTGTTGCCATCTTCTTGGTCGATCGTTTTCTCGCCGATCGTCGGGAGGACGCTCGGGAGCGAGGCGATCAGGACACCGAGATCAACGTGCCGGACATTCCCGCCACGTTGGAGGTTACCGAAGGGACCGACCAGGCGTCCAAAACCCAACGCGCTTACGATGTGGCTTTGGAAAAAGTGTTGGATCTTTCACGTCCGCTGAGCGCTGACGATCTAATCGCATCGCTGAACGGCTTGGAGGAGGCGCGGCGCGATGTCGGATTGGACGGATTTCGCAATCTGTCGACCGATGTCATTCGTCGGGTCGCATCGGCTGTCCGGCAAGACGAGGATGAATGGAACAGGGCATTGCGGATCAATCTAGGCCGGTTTGTGCGAGCACAACGGACGATGCTTTCCGAAATGTCGGCAACGCCCGAGCAAGTCTCGCGTATGTCCACCAGGATCTATGCGTCCTATCTGGCGTTGCACAAGCAGCTGTTGCCGCCATTGCGGTACACCGTTCTCGCAACGCGGACTCGGTTACGCCTGTCGTTCATTAACGGTGCAGACCGGATGATCAGGGCGATCGGGCAAGTCTCCCCGGCCATTTCGAAGCGGCTTAGCGCCGTTTCCGGCCAAACGGGGCTGGAGCGCTGGGCGCATCGAACCGGCTGGGTGTTCGAAAACTTCCTGGGTTATGACGCACTAAGGAATACCGGCCTGGAAACCAGCTGGGGATTCCGGTTTGTCATCCCGGGAACCGGTGGATTGGTGGCCAATGGCGGCGGCTGGGCCATGTTCTACACGGGCTCGCTGCACAACTATCAATCCATGGCCGTTCCGATGCGGATCAATCCTGGCTTTACGGTGGCCACGCCATTTTGGGTGTTCACGCTGAACCGTCCGGGCATTGGCATGGGACCGAGCCTGCCTTGGGCAAGCGCCTATGTGGACTCTCAGCGATACAAGCTCTTGCTGGGAATCGATGGCGTCGGGTATGCGCGCGTGGGTGAATGGGAAGGCCGTGGGCCTTATGGGACGGTTTCCGGATCCCTGCCCTTCATCCCTGGCATACGGATCACCTGGAACGCCTCCATCTTCAGCCCGGGCATGAACCCGATCGTGAAGAAGGCGACACCGCTGGCACGCAACATCCGCATGCAGACTATGGCGATGGTCGTCTACTTCCAGGTGGTCAAGGTTCTCTTTATCGAGAAGCTGACCAGAAGATGGGGAAAAAAGTGGTCTGGTCGAGTAGCTAGACTGCTGGACTGACGCGTTGAGCAGCCCGAGCCGGTCGGCAAGACCGGCTCGGGTTCAACCGCACCCGCCTGGTTGATTGGTCAACTCGCAAATTCGCCGCTCCGTGAGCAAAGACGCCCGATCGGCCCTCTGACGCGCTTGATCGATAAGGGTTGGAAGATCCCAACTCTCCCAAACACGCAGCAGACCATCATCAGAGGCCGATACAATCTTCCTACCGTCCGGCGCAATGTCTGCAAGGTAGGATGCACCATCCTCATTCGACAGCTTCAGTATCTGGGAACCGGTTTCAGCATCCCAAACAATAACGGATCCATCATCCCACGAACTTGTCAGAATTTTTTTGCCATCTTTCGTAAATGAAAGGTCCTCAATTCCATTCGGTTCAAACGGATAGTTCAAATTATCGACCCCACCTCGATGACCTTCCAAGGTTAAGACCACATTGCCAGAGTTCGTATCTAGAATATACACTTCATCGGTCACATGGCCCCAAACAACGAATTTTGAGCTATCTGGTGAGAATGTTCCTTCTCGCACCACTTTTGCCCCATCATCGTAATAGAAAACATCATCAGGCCCAACTATTTCTACTTTTGCGTCATCCGCTTTATTGAAAAAGCCTGGGCCATCTGTTTGACCATCAATAATTGAAATATTTTTATCGGGCGAAATTTTGCTTAACTGGAGACTTGGATCCTCTTCATATTGATCCACTTCGTAAACTAATTCACCAGTGTGTATATCCAGGCCAACTGTCTTTGGTTTTCGACGTCCCTCCCTGCGATTCCAGCTTGTCGCATTGTCGCTGATGCGGATTTGACTTCCATCAGGCGTAATGAACAAACTCGACACTTCGAGAAGCTGATCTGCAATCAGCACTGTCGGCGACAGCGCGGAAGCCAGCCAGACCCTGAGCAGGTTGTCATTAGCGATGGCCGAAATTGATCGACCATCCGGCGAGTATGTTGCGCCATGGAATCCGCCTTCGTCCGTGGCTAAGATCTCTATCTGCTCGCCAGTTTCAGCGTTCCAGATCCTGAGTGATCCGTCCGACGATGATGTGACAATGCGCTTGCCATCAGGCGAGAAGTCTGCGGTCCACACGAGATCATCGTTCCCTCGCAGCACGGCCAGTTGATCGCCTGTTTCGGCATCCCATACACGGGCTGTCGCATCAAAGGATGCGGTAACCACACGCTCACCGTCGATTGAAAACGACGCGTTCACCACGAAGTGCTCGTGCCCTTCCAACCTAGCCAATTCATCGCCGGTACTGGCGTCCCAAATGCGGACGCTGGCGTCATCTGAAGCTGTGACCAGCTTCGATCCGCTGGGGGAGTACGAGACGTCTGTCACAATGTTCTCGTGACCCAACAGCTCGACAATCTTGGCGCCCGTACTGACGTTCCAGATCGCTGCCGTCATATCTCCAGATGCGGTGGCGACTTGATCCACGACCGGTGAATGCGCAATGGCGGACACGAAATCATCGTGTGCCGGAAATGACGAAATCACCTGGCCACTGCCGGAGTCCCATACTTTTACTGTGCCGCTTTCCACAGCACCGACTACATGCTTTCCGTCGGGCGAAAACGTTGCGCTTACCAGAGGCTCGTCGGCCTCATCAAGCTCCGTCAGCAACTCGCCTGTTTCCACGTTCCAAATCTTTGATGCCACATCCGGTACCTCAGATAGGGGGTCGAGTGTCTTGGTAAGAATCATGCTTCCGTCCCAGGAAAACGGGCTTTCTTCGATCCTTGTGGTTTGCTCAGGAAGCGACAACACGACACGAGAAAGACGATAGGCCGAAGAGAGCGGCCCCCAGACATCGGCCGAACGATTGATGTCTTCCCAGCGGTCCCTTAGGTCTGGCGGAAACGCCGCAACTGCCACGGCAAGCGCTTCATCTGGCTTTCCTTCGCTCAGAAGCACGCGCGCCAAGTCGCCTAGGGAGCGCGACTGTTCAACTTGGGCCCGCCAACCTTGTTCGTCAGCCCTGGTTAGCGCCTCCTGCTCGGCAACAAGGGCGGACTCAGCGGAAATCCACTGCCAGACTGCCACGCCGCCAGCGATTGCAACTACGACCGTCGCCGCTATTGAACCGCCGAGAATGCGCCGCCGCCGCCGCGCATCCCTTGCTTGGCCTTCCTCAAACACCGCAATGCTGTGATCGACAAAGTCAACTTGGCGGTCATCCAAATCCTCTGCGCGCTGTTGCCTCCAATGCCGCGCCGTTTCCAACGCAATCCCCGTCAGTACGGCATCCCCTTCGCGCCCTTCCGGCGCCGATTCATAATCCCTGAGATCATTTTCAAGCTGACCGCGCCAGACCAAAAAGTCGTGCTGTTGTTCAAGCCACAAGGTGAGGGTTGGCCATTTGCGCAGGACCGCTTCATGGGACACTTCGATCGCCGGCTGACCATCTCCATCGGTTGCCGTGAGAAGACGCCAATCCTCTGAGGCAAGTTTTTGCGCCAGCGCCCATTCCTCGTCTGAACAGTCGCGTTCCATAGCGCGCCGTCTGAGCGGATCGCCCTGCCTTGGGACATGCGCAAGACGAAGAGTGAACAAGCGGCGTATCGTCTCTTCCTGGCCTGCATGGAGGGTCAGGAACGTGTCTGCCCGATTAGCCAACGGGCGACCGAGATTAACAATGTCCACGGGAAAGCGGAGAACACCCTCACGCCCACCCTCTTTCTGCATTTTCTCCCACGCCTCGGTCATCAGAAACGACAACAAAGGCAGTTCGCCGCTCTCTTGGATCGCCGAATCGACAATCGCCGAGACTATTTCTGGTGGTTCAAACCGCACACCAAGGTGCCCTGCGGGCTTGCGGACGACATCATCAAGTTGATCATGTGTCAGCGGTGGAACGTCGATCCGTTCGCTTGCGTCGAACAACTTCTTGTCAAGTTGGAACAGGCCGTAAAAGTCCGACCTCAGACTCGATAGAATAATCAGGTTTGGGTGCGCGACCGCTTCGGCAACCAGATCGGAGAAGAGGGTCGCTTCCCGTTCGTCCGCACGGGCGTAGAGCTCTTCGCACTGGTCAATGTAGAGCAAGATCCGCGTTGGCGGATCGACCTCCGCCCTTTCTGCGACTTGCTCTCTCGCTGCCTCAGACAGATCGGACAGCTTTGCGCCAGCTTTGAAGTTATCCACCCATTTCAGGGCTTGAGACGCCGCGTCCGCCGGATCGTCCAACCAAGTTTGCGCCAAGCTAAGAGATAGGGCGTAGAGCGGTTGTTCGCCCGGACGCATCCGAACGGCTAGCCAAGCCTTGCTAAGATGAATGTCTTCCGGCCACGACCTGGCCGCATCGCCCGGCCAAATCTGACTGCGAAGCGCCGCCAGCACGCCGGCATTTACAAGCGAGGACTTTCCGACACCCGAGTTGCCAACGAGCATGAGCAGCCGTTGCTGCTGACGGCGGATCGTCTCGATGATCGACTCGGTAATTTGTTCGCGGCCAAAAAAATAGCTGGCGTTGGCTGACCCCATGGCTTGAAGACCGACATAGGGGTTTGTATTGCGCCAAACTGCGTCATCTTGCTTGAACGCAGCGCCCTGCAGGGCGGTGACAAGCTGGCGTATCAAATCGTCAAATGACTGTTTGTGAAAAAAACGGCCGTGAATTTGGCCCAAAAAGTGAAGCCCGGGCATCTGATCCGTTAGAAAAACCGGAACAATATTCGGCCTTCCTAACTCTCTATTGAGACGCAGCGCTTCATAATATTCCAATTCCTGCCAGGTTTTGACGTCACGTCCCACAATGAAAAGAACTGCGTCTGCACCCTGTAATTCTTCGCCAATTTGTGGAAGCCAATACGCGCCACTCATGTTACTTCTTGGCGCAAAATAAGGGTTGAAACCGCTCAATTGAGCTGAGATACCGCCAATTATTCTCTGAACAATGCTCTCATCATTCGATGCGTAACTAACAAATACACGCAAAGTTTCTTCAATATCACTCATCAATACTACGCCTCAAACTTCAAATGCAATTGCGGCAATGGTACCGATTCAGCGACCCGTTGTTAACCGCATTTTCCGGGGGTTGCTTTCGCGCCCAACACCGCGTCAGCCTGGAAATCTCCGACGTATATTCGAACGTCCGGTAGTTTAAATCGTAGCGGTGAAATCGGACGTGGGGTGACCCCACCAGGGCGCTCGAAGCCGGTAGTCAAGAATGTAGTCTTGAGGATTTTGGCGGACCGAAAAACGCGGACGGTCGGGTCCGAGCCGACACTTGGCGGAGGGAGAGGGATTCGAACCCTCGGTACGCTTGCGCGCACAACGGTTTTCGAGACCGCCCCGTTCAACCACTCCGGCATCCCTCCGCTGGGTCGTGGTCTTCGAGAGCGCGGGACCCTAGCGGAAACAGGGTGTCGCCGCAATTCTGAAACCTTGCGTTTTAGCATGCCGGCTGGCGAGCATTTTTGCCTGGCAAGATCGCTGGCAAACGGACGGGCGTTTTTGCCCTGATTTCGTTTGACTTGGCGGTGCCGATGCCTATAGTTCCGCCTCCCGCGCCGGCGCCAGCCTGGCCGCGGCTTTTTGTATGGTATCCGGGCACTGTCAGCCGCCGGACTTTTTGGCGAACGATTTCAGCCTGGATGAACGTGGAATTGTACCCTCGGCACACCCACGCGGCACAGTGGACGGTTGAACGATCGTCCGGTTGACGCGGTGAATGATGTGTCCGTCGGTCTTAGCGGATAGAGACAATGTTCGCGGTCATCAAAACAGGCGGCAAGCAATATCGCGTCGCCAAGGACGATACGATCACGGTCGAGCGCTTGCCGGGTGACGCTGGCGATAGCGTGACGCTGGACGAGGTGTTGATGGTCGGCGGCGATAAGCCGGCCCTGGGCACGCCTACCGTCGACGGTGCCGCTGTGGTTGCCGAGGTCATCTCGCAGACGCGCGGCGAAAAGATCGTCGTCTTCAAGAAAAAGCGCCGCAAGGGCTATCGCCGCACGGCGGGACACCGGCAGCTGCAGACGGTCTTGAAGGTTACCGACATCCTGACCGACGGCGCCAAGCCGAAGAAAGCGACCAAGGCTGCGCCGAAGAAGGCCGAAGAAAAGGCGGAGACGCCTGCCGAAAAACCGGCTGAAACGGCTGCCGCCAAGACGGACGAGGCGCCCAAGGCCGAGAAGGCACCCGCCAAGGCCAAAGACGAGGCGCCCGCCACTGAGGCTCCGAAATTCCTGGACGCCCCGAACGGCGAGCCCGATGATCTGAAGAAGATCAGCGGTGTCGGCCCGGCCCTGGAGAAAAAGCTGCACGGCCTGGGTATCTACCACTTCTCGCAGATCGCCGCCTTTACGGCTGACGAAATCGCCATGGTGGACGATCATCTGAACTTCAAAGGCCGCATCGAGCGCGACGACTGGGTCGGCCAGGCCAAGGCTTTCGAGGCCGAAAAAGACAGCTAAGGAGCAGCGCGATGGCACATAAGAAAGCAGGCGGTTCATCCCGCAACGGCCGCGATTCAGAAGGCCGCCGTCTTGGCGTGAAGAAGTTCGGTGGCGAACAAGTCCGCGCCGGCAACATCATCGTTCGCCAGCGGGGCACCAAGTTCCATCCTGGCCGGCATGTCGGCATGGGCCGCGATCACACGCTGTTCGCCCTGGTCGACGGCAAGGTGCGCTTTCACAGCGCGGGCGGCCGCACATCCGTACTGATCGATCCGCCGGTCGCCGCGGAGTAGGCGCCGGCCCTTCAAGCCTGTATCAGTTTTCCCCACACGGGGTTGGAAGGGAGCGGCAAGACCGCTCCCTTTTTTGTTGGGCTAAACCCCAGCCAAAGCACTTAAGAAAGCCATGAAGTTTCTCGACGAGGCAAAAGTCTTTGTTCAAAGCGGCGCAGGCGGCAATGGCTGCGTCAGCTTTCGGCGTGAGAAGTTCGTGGAATATGGCGGCCCGAATGGCGGCGATGGCGGCCGCGGCGGGGACGTGTTCGTTGAGGCAACCGAGGGGCTGAACACCCTGATCGATTTTCGCTATCGCCAGCATTTCAAAGCTGGCCGGGGCGAAAACGGTAAGGGTAAGGACATGACCGGCGCCGCCGGGTCGCCGATCACCTTGAGTGTGCCGGTGGGCACCCAGGTGCTGAGCGAGGACCGCGAGCTGGTCCTGGTCGATCTGACCAAGCCCGGTCAGAAAGTGCGGTTGGCGGTTGGCGGCGATGGCGGGCTGGGCAACAGCCATTTCAAATCCAGCACCAACCGCGCCCCGCGCCGGTCGACCCCCGGTTACCCCGGTCAGGAATTCCAGATTTGGCTGCGGCTGAAACTGATTGCCGATGTTGGCTTGGTTGGCCTGCCGAATGCTGGCAAGTCAACGTTTCTTTCTGTCGTCAGCCGGGCAAAGCCGAAGATTGCCGATTACCCGTTCACCACCCTGCACCCAAACCTGGGCGTTGCCTTGGCCGGTGATCAGGAGTTGGTCCTGGCCGACATTCCCGGGCTGATCGAAGGGGCCCATGAAGGGCATGGGCTCGGAACCCGGTTCTTGGGCCATATAGAACGCTGCCCGGTCTTGCTGCATCTGATCGACGCCACCGGGATCGAGCACGACCCGGTCGAGGCCTATTACACGGTTCGGCAGGAGATGGAGGCCTATGGCGCGGGTTTGGCAGACAAGCCGGAAATCGTCGCCTTGACCAAAATCGATGCCCTGTCAGTGGAAGAGCTGGCCGACCGGAAGGAGGCGTTGGCGCGCATTCTGGGCCGCCCGCCCGAGCTGCTGTCCGCCGTAAGCGGTCAAGGCGTTTCCGAAACACTGCACCTACTTGCCGACATCGTCGGCGAGCACCGCGCCCAACAGGAGCCGGCGCTCGAACCCGAGATTTCGGAGGCCGAGCTGTGAGCGCGACAGCCGCCGTGCGGGCGAGCGCGTCCACGCCAAAGCTCAGCGAGGCCAAGCGCATCATCGTCAAGGTCGGCTCGGCCCTTTTGGTCGACGAAGCCAAGGGGCATATCCGGCAATCCTGGCTGGACAGCCTGGCGGAGGATATTGCCGGTCTTCACCGGCAGGGGTGCCAGGTCGCCGTCGTGTCCTCCGGCGCCATCGCCGTCGGACGCGAGCATTTGGGCCTGCGCCAGGGAGCGCTGCGCCTGGAAGAAAAACAAGCCGCCGCGGCAACCGGCCAGGGTCGGCTGGCGCATGCCTATCAGGCCGCCCTCGCCCGCCACGAGGTAACGGCCGCGCAGATTCTGCTGACACCTGAAGACACCGAACATCGACGCCGTCACCTCAATGCCCGCGCAACGTTGGAGCAGCTGTTCGCCTTGGGTGCGGTGCCGGTGATCAACGAGAACGACACGGTCGCCACGGCTGAGATCCGCTTTGGCGACAACGACCGGCTGGCAGCCCGGGTTGCCCAGATGGTGAGCGCCAGCGCGCTGGTCCTGTTGTCGGATATCGACGGGCTGTATACGGCGGACCCTAAAAGCAATTCGAATGCCGCCCATGTGCCCCTGGTCGATAAGATTGATGGGCGGATCGAGGCCATGGCGGGCCCGGCCAGGCCCGGCTATTCGTCGGGCGGCATGGTGACCAAACTGGCGGCGGCCACCATCGCCGTTGGTTCCGGCTGCCATATGGTGATCGCCAATGGCCGGGATCTGAATCCGCTTGGCCGGTTGCTGGCGATGGAGGCCGCGCGTCCATGGCCGAATGGGCCCGAACCTGCCCGCTATACTTGGTTTGCCGCCCGGCAGACACCGCTGACCGCCCGCAAACGATGGATCGCCAGCACACTGACCCCCGCCGGAACACTGGTTGTCGATCGCGGGGCGGCCAAGGCGCTGATGAACGGCCGCAGCTTGCTGCCCGCCGGCATCGTCGACGTCGAGGGGCGTTTCGCGCGCGGCGACACCGTCGCGATCCGCATCGTCGATGGCCACCGCTTTGCCATTGGCCTGGCCGCCTATGCCTCGGCCGATGCCAAGCGCATCGCTGGCAAGCAAAGCCGTATGATCGCCGACATATTGGGCTTTGCCGGACGCGAGGAAATGATCCACCGCGATGACCTGGTCATCGAGGATAAAAGGGCGGTCCTAGAGGAATGAGCGGACTACTTGCCCGGCAAAAGCAGCGTGACGCGCCCGCGAAACGGTTCGTCGGGCTCCGGCAGGGGCGAGTCATTGTCCCGGTCGATAAACACCTGGCCGGACAGCACGACATCGACTTCGCGCCCATCGGTCGAAAGCGGCAGCATCAATCGCTGGGTCGCGCGCACAGGCTCGTTATCGTTGGAAATGAAATCACTTTCGGAAAAGACCGGGCAGCGCTTAATCGCAACAGCGGCATACAGGTCGATCAAATAGTCCCGATAGGGAATGTGGCCGATCACCTCTTCCAGATACCGACCGGTCATGCCAACACCGGCAACATCTTCGATCGCGGTTCCCACCAACCGATAGCGAAACCGGCTGGCGTCGATAACGTCGGTCAGCATCAGGTGGGGCAGCAAGCGCGGAATATCGATCGGATCGATTTCGGCGCGTGTCGGCATGTCGTGACTGCCGCGCCGACGCGTCCAGTAACCCAGCAACTCCATCAAGCGATCGTCCGCTTGACGAGACGCGCCTGGCGAGGTGTCAAAAAACGTTGCGTGCGCCAATGTCTTGGTGGGTCCGGGTTCGCTGATCTGCCCGCGCTTCGTAACAAATTCTTCGCGCAGGACTATTGGGTATGCTTTGTTGCTGACGAAAATTACAATAGTAAAGAACTCAGCGCATTGAAACCCTTAGAATGCTTTGTTTGTGCAGCAACATATGACTGATACTGACCTTGCGACAAATTTGCTCTCGAAGGCGGAAGATGGTCCTAATCAAACCGCCTCCGGGGACGTTCAACGGCTTGTTCGCGAAATTGGCCAGAAGGCCAAAATAGCGGCCAGCAGGCTTGCCGGCGCGACCGAAGGGGCAAAGAACACCGCCCTTCAGGCCGCCGCCCGCATGATCCGCGACAGGCGCGCAGAGATTATTGAAGCAAATCAAGAAGATGTCGCCAATTCGTCGGGGCTCAGCGCGCCCCTGATCGACCGGCTGCAACTCGATGAATCCCGCGTCGAAGCCATCGCCAATGGGCTTGAGGAAATTCGGGAGTTGCCCGATCCGATCGGTCAGACAATGGCCCGCTGGGACCGTCCGAACGGGCTGAGAATAGAACGCGTCCGTGTCCCGTTGGGCGTTATTGGTATTATTTACGAGAGCCGTCCGAACGTCACCGCAGACGCTGGTTCCCTTTGTTTGAAAGCTGGAAATGCTGCGGTTCTGCGCGGCGGCAGCGAAAGCTTTCGCTCAAGTAGCGCCATCGTCGAATGCTTGCGCGCCGGGCTGAATGAGGCGGGCCTTCCTGCAGACTCCATTCAACTGATCCCCACCCGCGACCGGGCGGCGGTGGGCGCCATGCTTTCCTTGACCGAGGCCATCGACGTGATCGTGCCGCGGGGCGGCCCGGGACTGATCAAGCGGGTTTCGGCCGAAAGCCGGATCCCGGTGATCAAGCATCTGGACGGCATTGTTCATGTCTATCTGGACAAGTCGGCCATCCCTGAAATCGCGCGGGATATTGTGCTGAATTCCAAGATGCGGCGCACCAGCGTATGCGGGGCGGCCGAAACCCTGCTGGTCGACCGGGGTACGGCAGAAACGCTGCTTCCCCCGGTCCTCGATGCACTGTCGCAGGCGGGCTGCGAGCTGCGCGGCGATGCGGCAACACAACGGCTTGACGGGCGGGTGCTTGCGGCCGATGAAGGCGATTGGGCCACCGAATACCTTGATGCGGTCATTTCCATCCGGCAAGTCGACGGAGTGCAGGGCGCGGTCGATCATATCGCTACCTACGGATCGCATCATACGGATTGCATCGTCGCCGAAGATTCCCAAGCAGTTGAACGGTTTTTTGCCGGCGTGGACAGCGCGATCTTGATGCACAACACCTCAACCCAGTTTGCCGATGGCGGCGAATTCGGCATGGGCGCGGAAATCGGCATCTCGACGGGCAAGATCCATGCACGGGGGCCAGTCGGGGCCGAACAACTGACCAGCTACAAATATCTGGTGCGCGGGGCCGGCCAGACACGCCCTTGATCGATCTGCCCTTCTAACCGAGGCATCGCCGTGGCATTTGGCGACCGTGTGGGCCCGCGCCGGCCAAGAGCTGCTCCGGCGAAAACCCAGCGGGCAACCGCGCCGATCTTTCGCCCGGCCGGACGTTGGGCCGGCCTGTGGACGGCGAGACAACGAATTGGGTTGTTGGGCGGATCCTTCAACCCCGCCCACGAAGGGCATGTCCATGCGAGCCGGCAAGCAGCCCTCGCGCTAGGATTGGATTCCGTCTGGTGGCTGGTGACACCCGGCAACCCGCTGAAGGATCCGGCAAGCTATCAAGCGCTCGATCAACGGCTGACCAGGGCAGGACAGTTGGTCGACCGCCGCCTGATTGCCGTCACGGACCTCGAAAACCAGATCAAAACCAGATACACCGCCGATACCTTGGCGGCGCTGAAAAAGCGCATGCCCAGGGCAGAGTTCATTTGGTTGATTGGCGCAGACAACCTGTCCGGCATTGTTGCCTGGCAGCAATGGTCACGGATCTTTCACTTAAGTCCTATTGCGGTTGTCGGCCGGCCTACCTATTCTTTGCGGGCGCTTAACAGTAAGGCTTCGATTCGATTCAAGTCGTCGAGAAGAAATTCGCCCCTAGTGCGGGCCGTCAGGCGAAAAAGCAGAGCGCCGCTCTGGACGTTTATTTTCTGCCGACTACACGACGCCTCCTCGAGCGAGATCCGACATAATGCGGCTGTGCTGCGTTAGCCTTCTGTTTGCGCAAATTCGGGAAAATTCTCTATCCACTGTGATGAGGTGACCGCCATATCGCACCACACTGCGGCGTCGGCGTCTGACAGCGCCCGCCTGGCTCCGGGATCCGTCGTTTCAGACCGGTCCCGTGTACAAATCGACTGGATCTTGGCCGCCCTAGACGCAGACAAGGCCGAGGATATCGTCGCCGTTGACCTTGCAGGCAAATCGTCCATCGCCGATTGGATGATCATTGCAACGGGCCGCTCCAGCCGGCAAGTGATGTCGCTATGCGACAAGATGGTCGAGCGACTGAAAGAGAAATTCGGCATTCCGATCAAGGTGGAAGGCCAACAGACCGGCGATTGGATCCTGATCGACGCCGGGGATGTGATCATTCACCTGTTCAAACCGGAAGTACGGGCCCATTACGGCCTGGAGAAAATGTGGGACGATGCCAGCCCGCTGCCGACCGTTCGGGACGTAATCGGAACGGCCTGATCCCTAATCAGGGCAGGCTGTGAAACTTACGCTGATTGCCGCAGGGCGCCTGCGACAGGGCCCCCTGAAAGAGCTTGCCGACGATTTCCAACGGCGGATCACCCTGCCGCTGACGGTGCGAGAGATCGACACAAGGGTCCGAAAAGCCGGAGCAGCCGACGCCCGCGAGCTGGAAGACCGTTTCTTGCAAGCCATTCCCGACGGCGCGCACGTCATCTTGTTGGATGAGACCGGAAACGTGATGACCAGCGCGAAATTTGCCGCTCATTTACAAAATCTGCGCGATGGTTCGCTGGCCGACCATTTGGTCCTGGTCATCGGCGGCCCTGATGGGCATGGCGATAGGCTGCGGGACCGGGCGAACGGCAAAATCGCCTTCGGTCAGATGACCTGGCCGCATCTGTTGGCGCGGATCATGATTTTGGAGCAAATATACCGGGCACAATCGATTTGGGCCGGCAGCCCCTATCACCGAGAATAACGGCCCGCCTAACACCGGACATCGACGGGACACGCGACAATGCCAGATCATGGTTCAACCGAACAGGCCGGACGGCACCTGGACAAGGCACGGCCAAAGCCGGTTATCCTGTGTGTGCTGGATGGCTGGGGCCATCGGGGTGATGCGGCCAACAACGCCGTTGTCCAAGGCAGGACGCCGGAATTCGATGCCCTGTGGACAGAAGGTCCGCGCTGTTATTTGCGCACTTGCGGCGAGGATGTCGGCTTGCCGGCGGGCCAGATGGGCAATTCTGAAGTCGGGCATATGAATATCGGCGCCGGCCGTGTGGTGCTGCAGGATCTGCTCAAGATCACCCACGCCCTGCGGGACGGCGAACTGGCCGACAGCCCGGCCATGGGGCAACTGGTGGAAAAGCTGAACGCGACCGGTGGTGTCTGCCATCTGATGGGCCTGGCCTCCCCCGGCGGCGTACACGCCCACCAGGACCATATGGCAGCACTGGCCAAGCACGTGGCCAACCAAGGGATACCTGTCAGAGTTCACGCCTTCACCGATGGACGGGATACGCCGCCTAAATCGGGGGCCGAGAGCGTCGCCGCCTTGGCGGACGCCATCGCCGACTTGCCGAACACAACCATTGCCACGGTCACAGGCCGCTATTTCGCCATGGACCGAGACAAGCGTTGGGAACGGGTGGAGAAGGCCTATCGGGCCCTGGTCAGGGGCGAAGGCAACCCGTGCGAGACGGCCAGAGCCGCCATCGAGGCCTCCTACCAGGCCGACACCACGGACGAATTCATCGAACCATCGGTCATCGGCGGTTATGCCGGCATGGCCGATGGCGACGGCATCCTTTTCGCCAATTTCCGGGCCGATCGGGCGCGCCAGATCCTCACTGCCCTGCTCGATCCGGCATTCGATGGGTTTGACGCCCAGCCGCCCGCGTTGGTCGATGCCTGCGGCATGGTCGAGTATTCGGAGGCGCTGAACGGCTTCATGTCAGCCTTGTTTCCCCCAAAGTCGCTGACCAACGTGCTGGGGGAACTGGTGGCCGGGGCGGGCATGAACCAGCTTAGGCTGGCCGAAACCGAGAAGTATCCGCACGTCACCTTCTTCCTGAATGGCGGTGAGGAGCGGGAGTTTCCAGGCGAAGATCGGATCATGGTGCCCTCGCCCAAGGTTGCCACATATGACCTGCAACCGGAAATGTCCGCCCCGCAGGTGGGGGACGAGTTGGTCAAGGCCATCGAGTCCGGAACCTATGACCTGATCGTCGTCAATTTCGCCAACCCGGACATGGTGGGCCATACGGGCGATTTACAGACGGCCATCAAGGCGGTCGAGACGGTCGACGGCTGTCTGGGCCGGGCGGTCGCCGCCGTAAGAGCCAGTGGCGGCGCCATGCTGGTAACGGCCGATCACGGCAATTGCGAGACGATGGTCGATCCGGACACCGGTCAACCGCATACGGCCCATACCCTGAACGTGGTGCCGGCGCTACTGGTCGGCATCGATGCGGCGGCATGGCTGATGTCCGACGGCCGCCTGGCTGACGTTGCCCCGACTCTGCTGCATTTGCTGGAGTTACCGCCACCGGCGGACATGACGGGTTCGTCCCTGCTGGTTGCTAAATCCGCCATGCCTGCCTTGGAGCCGGCCGGCTGATGACAGGCTGGCGGTTTGCCGTATTGCTGCTGGCAGGGTTGACGGCCCTGACAGGGCAACCGAGCAAGGCCAACGAGGACGACTATCAAGCCCTGCAAGCCGCACGGCTGCGGGTCCAGTCGGTAGACGAATCCCTGCGCCTCGCCCAGGAACGGCTGGATTCCTTGCTGGTCGAGAGCCGCGAGATCTCCGAACAGATCGAAGGGCTTCAGGCGGAATCCGTCATTGCGGCCACCGACATCCGCCAGCACGAACATGATTTGCGGCTATTGGAAACCGAATTGGCGCGGTGGGAGCTGCAAGAAGCGGCCGAACGGCGGGCCTTCGAGCAGGAGAACGAGACGCTGGCAGGCTTGCTGGGCGTGCTTGCCCGCCTGGCCCGGCTTCCGGCCGAACCGCTGATCCTGGGTGACGGCGATCCGAACGACCAGGTGCGGACCGCGTTGGCCGCCCGGTCGGTCATCACCGAGGTTGAGGCCCGGACGGTCGAGTTGCGCGACCGGCTGGAACGGTTGACCCGCGTTCGCGCGCAATTGCAGCAACGCTCGGCGGATACCGAGCGGGCGCGGCGAACGCTGGATGCCCGTATCACCGCGCTGAATGGGATCATCGAAACCCGGCGGGACATGCTGCGCACGGCTGGCGCCCGATCTGTTGAAGCGCAACGGCGCGTGGAGGATTTGGGGGCTGAGTCTGAGATCGTGACGCAATTCCTGCGCACCTTGGAGACCGAAGTGGTCCGCCGGGCCGCCATCGCCGGGCTGGATCCGCCGATTTCGAGCCTGCCGACGGTTGCCGCCCTGCCCGCAATCGGCCGCCCGCCCGTCGATCCCGAGCAGGCAGCCGCCATTGCTGCCCTGGAACGCGTTCGGCCGCCAGCGACCGGCAGCTTTCCTGGCATGCAGGCGGTTGCCGGACCGACTTTGAGCGACTTGGTCAAACAACTCGCGCCGACCGAGCCGGCGCGCTCCCCCATCGCACGGATACTCGCCCTGGCGATCCCGCAGCAGCTGGGGGAAACCGGCGGCACGCCCGAAGAAGTCGGTGTCGCAGCCCTGGCACCGCCGCCCGAACCCGCCGAAACGCCCACACAAGAGAGCGGAGCGCCCCTGCCGGCCGAACGGCCCCGAGTCGAGCAGACGCCACCCTCAACAGCTGCTCTCGACATCTTGACGCCCGTGTCTGGTGACATCGCGTTAGGATTTGGCGATCAGGATGCGTTTGGACAGGTGCACAAGGGATTGACGATCAAAGCAAGTCCCGATCTGCCGGTTTTGTCGCCGTTGGAAGGAACCGTTCGATTCGCCGGGCCATTTCAGGAATACGGACGGCTCTTGATCGTCGAACATGGCGACGGGTACCATTCCCTGATTGCCGGTCTGGGGCGAATCGATGTCACCGCAGGCCAACAGGTTCTCACCGGAGAGCCAATCGGCGCCACACCCGCGCCGCAAACCGCCGGTACCAGCACGGTGGACATATATTTCGAATTTCGACAGGACGGCGTTCCAATTAATCCTATCCGGGGCCTGACAATGGCCCGTCAAAGGGGTGAAGGATGAACCAGTATCTACGTTTCGCTCTGGGTTTGGGCTTTGGTGCCGCCCTGGTGGTGGCGGTCGGCTATCCGGACCTGCAGGCCAATGCTCAATCGGCTGATGGAGACGGGCGAAACAGCACTTTCGAACAGCTTGACCTGTTCGGCGAGGTGTTCGAGCGCGTTCGGGCTGAATATGTCGAGGAAGTCACCGACAAGGATCTGATCGAAGCCGCCGTCGCCGGCATGCTGACCTCGCTTGACCCCCATTCAAGCTATCTGGACGAGGAATCCTTCGCCGATATGCAGGTGCAGACGCGCGGCTCGTTCGGCGGGCTGGGCATCGAAGTGACGATGGAAAACGGCCTGGTGCGCGTTGTCTCCCCCATCGATGACACGCCTGCCTTCCGCGCCGGACTTCAGGCCGGTGATTTCATATCCCACCTGGACGCCGAACCGGTGCTGGGCATGGATCTGACCCAGGCCGTGGAACTGATGCGCGGCCCGGTAGGCAGTGAGATCGTGCTGACCATCGTGCGGGAGGAGGAGGAACCCTTCGATGTGACCCTCAAGCGCGATGTGATCCGCATCGAAAGCGTGCGTTGGCGCGTGGAGGACGAATTCGGCTACATCCGCATCTCCAGCTTTACCGGTCAGACCTCCGACGGGTTGGAACGGGCCATTGACAGCATTGACGAGGAGTTGGCGGGAGGCACCAGGGGCTATGTGCTGGATTTGCGCAACAATCCCGGCGGATTGCTGGACCAGGCCGTCAAGGTCACCGACATCTTCCTGGACCGGGGCGAAATCGTTTCGACCCGCAGCCGCGATCCGGATGCATCCCAACGCTACAACGCCCAGGATGGCGATCTGACCGATGGCAAGCCCCTGGTGGTGCTGATCAATGGTGGGTCTGCTTCCGCGTCGGAAATTGTTGCAGGCGCGCTCCAAGACCATCGCCGGGCCGTGCTTTTGGGGACCGATACCTTCGGCAAGGGGTCGGTTCAGACCATCATGCCGCTGCCGGGGCATGGCGCGATGCGGCTGACCACGGCGCGCTACTACACCCCCTCGGGCCGCTCGATCCAGGCGTTGGGCATTTCGCCCGACATCGACGTGCAGCCCGCCCGGCTGGAGGAGCTGTCGGAAGGCGGCCGCCGCGAAGGTGACCTGCGCGATGCGCTGAGCAACGACCAGGTGTCATCGGCGGACGACGACGAAGCGCCGGCTGTCGAGGCCGCCGATGCCGAAGACGGCGCCGGCGAGGCGGAAGAGGTGGTTGACCAGCCACCCTTCGATTATCAGCTGGCCAGGGCGCTCGATTTGTTGCGCGGCGTATCCTTGTTCAATCAACAGATAGTAAACTAAGCAACGACTCAGGAGACTGCCTCTCTGAGCGGTTGACGGCAAGGGATCATGGCTGACGGCAAACGGACCGCCAGCAAGCCGAAGAGTCTACTTCCCATGGCCTGGGCGGTGTTCGTCGCCGTCCTGGCGGGGTTGTTACTCTGGCTTTCCGGCACGGCGGAGGACACCGTATCCGACCTGTATGCGCGGGCGGATCGCGAGAGCCTGCGCATGGGCCTTGAGCTGCCTGTTCGGCCGGCCATGGCGGACGCCACGGAAAGCGCCCAAGCGGCGGAAGACGACCAACCCACCACAGAGGAGGCGGAAGAGCCGGACACGCCACCGGCGGATACGACAGAGCCCGAACAAGCCGAAGCGGATGTTCAGGAACCTTCGGTGGAAGACGCTGAGCCGGCAATAGCTGAGACGGAGCAGCCGACAGATGCGGGCAATGTGCCGGAGGCCGAGATCACGGAGGCTGAATCGCCGGATCTAGCAGCGGCGGCAATTCAGACGGTCGATGAACCGGTGGAACGGTTGCTGGACGAGTTCGGCACAGACGATGCGTCAGAGACCGTTAATGCCTTGCAGGCCGAAAGTGAGGCTATCGGAGCCGAGCCAACCGCCGAACAGGCGGCGGAAGGCATCGCTGAAGAAGCCGTTGCAGATGTGGCGGATGCTGCCGAACGTGCGGCTGCGGAAGCCGAGGAAACTCAGCTTGCCCTGGTCGAACCCCCGGCTCCGGAAATCGCGCCCGAATTGGATGAAGCGCTGCCGCCCTGGCAAGCCCACAGCCGGCCCTTCGAGCCGGCGGACGATTCCCCGCGCATTGCCATCGTGGTGACCGATTTGGGGCTTTCCGCAGCCGCCACGCAGCTCGCCATCCAGGATCTGCCAGGCGAGGTGACGTTGGCTTTCGCCGCCCACGCGCCCGATCTGGAAACCTGGATCCCGCAAACACGCGCCGCCGGCCACGAGGCGCTGGTCATGGTGCCGATGGAGCCAGAGGACTATCCGGTCAACGACCCTGGCCCCTATACCCTGCTGACCAGCCAGGCCCCCTCAACCAACATCGACCGGCTGGATTGGAGCCTGCGGCGGGCTACAGGCTTTGTCGGGATTATCGACACCAAGGGCTCGCGCTTTACGGCGGTGGCCGATGCGGTGCAGCCCGTCGTCGAGGAAATCGGCAATCGCGGCCTTTTGGTGCTGGATAGCGGCAGCGAGGCCAGCGTCATGCCGGCGGTGGCGCGTGAAAGCCAGGTGCCGGTAACGGCCAGCGACACCTTCATCACCGATTTCGCGTCGGGCAACGCCATCGATCTGCGCCTGACGGAACTTGAGGCGATCGCCAAGGATAATGGATCGGCGGTCGGCGTGGCCTTCCCCTATCCCATTCTGTTCGAACGGCTGAAGACCTGGATCGAGGGGCTGGATGACAAAGGTATCGTCCTGGCGCCGATCACCGCCGTTGTCGATCTGCCTGAATGACGGTCACTGAATAGCGTGGCCGCCCCCTCCCAACTGCCCTATCGCCCCTGCGCCGGGGTGATGCTGGTCAATTCGGCCGGGTTGATCTTTACCGCCATGCGGCACGATTCCCCCGGTGCCTGGCAGATGCCCCAGGGCGGCATCGATAAGGGCGAAGATCCGGCCAAGGCCGCCATACGCGAGCTGTATGAGGAAACCGGCATCAAATCGGTGGAGATGCTGGGTGAGGCGCCGGACTGGCTGACCTATGACCTGCCGCCGCGCCTGTTGGGCAAGGCCCTGAAGGGCAAATATTGCGGGCAGAAGCAGCGCTGGTTCGCCCTGCGCTTCGTCGGGCGGGACGATGAGGTCGATCTGGACCACCACGAGCCGGAATTCAGCGCCTGGCGCTGGTCGACGCGGGAGCAGGTGATCGCCGATATCGTCGATTTCAAGCGCGAAACTTATCGCCAGGTGCTGGCGGCGCTGGACCGCTACATCGCCCCGGCCTGAGCGGCCATGACCCCTGCGCTGCGTCTGATCGTCCCGTTGGCCACCATGGCGCTGTTGACCTCCTGCGGCAGCCCACCGGCCAAGCCCGTCTCACCTTCCGCCCCACCAACCCTGACGCGGCAAAGTTTTGCCAACACCGCTCAGTGCCTGAGCGCGCTGTTTTCCACCGGAGCCAGCTTCCGCAAGATCGAGGATTTCCGCCACAGCAATGGCTGCGGCGTCGACAGGGCCGTCTCCCTGGCCGCCGCCGCGCCGAACACCCCCGTCAGCCCCGCGGCCGATATCGGCTGCGACATGGCCGTCGCCTTCAGCCGACTGACCAACGAGGTGATCCAACCTGAGGCCATGCGCCTGCTGGGCCAGCCGGTGGCGCGCATCAATCAGGTCGCCGGCTATTCCTGCCGCAACCGGGCGCCGGGCAAGCTGTCCGAGCACGCCAAGGGCCGCGCCATCGACATTTCCGGTTTCGTCATGGCTGATGGTGCGCTGGTCGATGTGGAGGATGATTGGCGCGGATCGGGCGCAAAGTCGGAGTTTCTAAGAATCGTCGGCCGCCGCGCCTGCGATTACGTCAGCATCGTCCTGGGCCCCAGCCATGACAGGGCCCACCGGAACCACTTTCATTTTGATTTGGGTCAGTGGGAGTTGTGCGACCCTTAGAGCCTAGGCCTTCCGCTTATCGTCCGGTTCGTCATCCACCCGGCGCCATTCGGTCGGATCGAGGTCTTCGGCGTCGACATCCTCGTCGAGCTTGCTGACGGGGCGGCGGACGGCGGCACCGACCTTATCGGCGCGGCCAGCCAGGTTGCGGATAAAAGCGGCTGGGTCTTGCAGGGGCGGGGTTTCCTGGGCTGCGCGTTTTGCCTCACGCATCGCGGCCTGGGCGGCCGGCTTGGCACGCTCAGCCCCTTCCATCGCCTTGCGGCGCAAGGCGGGATTGGTGGCCACATGTTTGGCCGCCCCCCAGAGCAGCGTTTTCAATAAAACCATTCCCCGTGCCAGGCAGATCCCTGTTGTTCCTGCCTTAAAAGGTGGCCCCGAGAACGGATAATCTCAAGAGCCGAGCGCGTCAGGAGGAGAGCTGGACCTCCAATTCCCGCGTGTCGCCGGGCTGCAACTCGCCCCGAAAGGCGATGTTTCCGTTCTCATCGACGGCGATGATGAAATCCTCGCTCCACAGATAGACATCGTAGCAAATGTCTGGGAAACAGAAGCCCTCCTCGCTCATCGAGGTGTCCCACAAGCGGGCGTCGGTGCGCTGATATCCGCTGCGGATGCGGACGATCGTCTGGTCGGCATCGCGCAGGTAGTATTCGGCCACCGCCCCGTTCGCCAAGTGACCGATCACCGTGTTGCCGATGAATCTGTCCAGATCGGCCTGTGTGGCTGGCTTGGCCGGGGAGCCTTGCAGATGGGCTTGCTTGCTCATCCAACGGTGGTCGTTGGGATCGGCAGGTGGGGTTTTGCAGTCGAACCCATCGGCGGTTGACGACCGGCCGGCGAATTCCTTCAGGCAATCGCCATAGACGAAATCGAAGGCCGATAGCCAGGCCGCCCCATGGCCCGTAAACCCAGGCGGTTGGTCGATGATAAAATGGTCCACGCCCCGTTCGGTGAGGATCTCGCGCGTCAGGTAGGCCCGTCCGCCGGGATCGAAAGCATCGCCTGAGAACAGGATCAGCATCAACCGGCCCTGAAACTTACGCAGCAACGGGATCAGCTCGGCCTTGTTGTCGTTGAAAAACGGGTTGGGGCGGCCATCATCCCGGTTGCGGGCGCCATAGGAGGCTGGGACCGCAGCGATCACGGCATCGGCCCCGAACGCCTCATCCCCGCTGCCATGGATCGCCGTCCAGGACCCGAAGGACTGGCCGGCAATCACGACACGCTCATAGCCCTTGGCGCGCAGCTGCTGGAGCCGCGCTTGCACGCCCGCCGCGGCGCGATCATGGCCGGCGAGATCGTCGCGCGCGGGGATCAGTTTGAAGGCATCCCAGCCGCTTTGGGCGAAGTTGCGCACATAGAAGGGTACCACCGCGTCATCCTGCGGGATATCCCGCGCAGGATGATTGCCGGGCACATAGACGATGGCGCCGGTCGCCACCTCAGGGCCTTTGATCTTGGTGCCCTCGGCAGCGTTGATGGCGTAGAAAGTTTCGGGGTTCACGCCCGGTACGGTGATCTCGCCTTCCCAGAGAATCTGCTCGTCGACCGCGAGGATCTTGCATTCGGCGGTGGTTTCGAGCTTCCGAAGCTCGCTCTGCTCGCAGAAGGTGATCGCCCGGCTCTGCACGTTGCCGGAGCACTTGAAATCGGGGCAGTAGGCGACGCCATAGGCCTTGCCATCGGTGGTGACGGCAAAGGCTTTGTTGTGCAGGATTTCCTGATAGCGGGCGAAGGCGTGCGCCGACTTGGTCGACAGCTCGATCGGCCCCTGGCCATGCAAGGTGCAGCCGGCCAGCAAGGCTGTGAGAGTGATCGCCGAAAGGGCGCGAAGGTTGGCTGAAATCGCCGTGACCATGTTCCAGACGGTCCTTATCGTTCTGAAAAATGATCCCCTACACAACTACCCGAAATTGCAGAAGCGCGGATTCTCTCTACCGAGAATAAACTTCTACGCTGCGGCTTTTATGCGCTCCTGCACGACCGTCAAGCGCTGTTCGATATTGCGCTTTTCGATGGCATCGCTTGCCGCCGCCAGGTCTTCGGTCAGATCCTTGGCGAGCTGTTCGTCAGCGGTGCGGTCCAGCTCGCTCAGCGGGCTAGCCTCTTCAGCCAGCACCGTGCAGCGTTCGTTCGTCACCTCGGCAAAACCGCCGGCGACAAAGATGCGCGAGGAAACGCCGGTGCGCTTCTCATAGACGTCAATGACGCCGGGGCGCACGGTGGAGAGCAGGGGCGAGTGGCCCTTCAGCACACCGAAATTGCCCTCCACACCCGGCACGACGACCATTTCGACCTGGGCCGAGAACAGCACCCGTTCCGGGGAGACGAGCTGAAAATCGAAGGGTTCGGGCATTAGGCCGCTTCCGCTGCCATTTTCTGAGCCTTGGCGACGGCATCATCGATGGTGCCGACCATGTAGAAGGCCGCTTCCGGCAGGTGGTCGTAATCGCCGTTGCACAGCCCCTTAAAGCCGCGCACCGTTTCGTCCACCGAGACCAGCACGCCGGGGAAGCCGGTGAAGACTTCAGCCACGTGGAAGGGCTGGGACAGGAAGCGCTGGATCTTGCGGGCGCGGGAGACGACCAGCTTGTCGTCTTCGGACAGCTCGTCCATGCCCAGAATGGCGATGATGTCCTGCAGGGATTTGTAGGTCTGCAGGATCCGCTGCACCTCACGGGCGACCTGGTAGTGCTCCTCGCCGACGACGCGGGGGTCGAGAATACGGCTGGTGGAATCGAGCGGATCGACGGCCGGGTAGATGCCCAGCTCGGCGATCTGGCGCGACAGCACCGTGGTCGCATCCAAGTGCGAGAAGGAGGTGGCGGGTGCCGGGTCGGTCAAGTCATCGGCCGGCACATAGATGGCCTGCACCGAGGTGATCGAGCCCTTGGTGGTGGTGGTGATCCGTTCCTGCAGCGTACCCATGTCGGTCGCCAGGGTCGGCTGATAGCCCACGGCGGAGGGGATGCGGCCCAACAGGGCGGACACTTCGGAGCCGGCCTGGGTGAAACGGAAGATGTTGTCCACGAAGAACAGCACGTCCTGGCCTTCCTGATCGCGGAAATATTCCGCCAGCGTCAGGCCGGTCAGACCAACGCGGGCACGGGCACCCGGAGGTTCGTTCATCTGGCCGTAAACCAGGGCTGCCTTGGAGCCCGATCCGTCGCGGTTGATAACGCCGGATTCAACCATTTCCCAGTAAAGGTCGTTACCTTCACGGGTCCGTTCGCCAACCCCGGCGAACACCGAATACCCGCCGTGCGCCTTGGCGACGTTGTTGATTAGTTCCTGAATGAGCACCGTCTTGCCCACCCCGGCGCCGCCGAACAGGCCGATCTTGCCGCCACGGGCATAGGGGGCCAGCATGTCGATGACCTTGATGCCGGTGACCAGCACTTCGGCTTCGGTCGACTGATCGACAAATTCCGGCGCGGGACGATGGATGGGCGCCCGGCTCTCGGTCTTGACCTCGGGGCCTTCATCGACCGGCTCGCCGATGACGTTCATGATGCGGCCCAGCGTTTCCGGACCGACCGGCACCGTGATCGGGCCGCCCGTGTCGGTCACCTTTTGGCCGCGAACCAGACCGTCGGTCGTGTCCATGGCGATGCAGCGCAGGGTGTTTTCGCCAAGGTGCTGGGCGACTTCCAGCACCAGCTTGCGGCCGTCGATCTCGGTGGTCAGCGCGTTGAGAATTTCCGGCAGATCGCCTTCGAACTGCACGTCGACCACGGCGCCCAGAACTTGGGAGACTTCGCCGATTGCGTTGGTTGCGCTTGCTGTAGCCATTGTATGCTCCTGAAACTCCGTCGGGCCGGCGCTAGACCGCCTCGGCCCCGGAAATAATCTCGATCAGCTCTTTGGTAATCGCCGCCTGGCGCGAGCGGTTGTATTCCAGCGTCAGCCTGGAAATCATGTCGCCGGCATTGCGCGTGGCGTTGTCCATGGCCGTCATCCGAGCGCCCTGCTCGCTGGCCGCCGATTCCAGCAGGGATTTGTAGACCTGAACGGCCATGTTGCGCGGCAGCAGTACGGCCAGGATCTGTTCCTCGCTGGGCTCGAATTCGTAAACCGCCCCGCCGGTTTCATCCTGGGGCGCCTCGCCTTCCTGGGGATCGTCCTCGTCCACGACCAGCGGCGCCAGCTGGTGGGTCGTGACGACCTGCGAGATCGCGGATTCAAAACGGTTGTAGATCACCGAGACGACATCGGCCTCACCGGCTTCGAACATGGTCAGAAGCTGGGTGGCAATCTGGTTGGCGTCATCGAAGGTCAGGGCCGGCTTGCCGATATCGACAAACGAGGTCTCGATCAGGTCGGGATAATCGCGGTTGAGATTGTCCCGTCCCTTGCGGCCGACGCAGATCAGCTTGACCGTCTTGCCCTCACCCTGAAGCTTGCGGATCTGACGGCGCGTCTCACGCGCGATGTTGGCGTTAAAGCCGCCGCACAGCCCGCGATCGGAGGTCATGACCACCAACAGGTGGACCTGGTCGGAGCCGGTGCCGGCGATCAGCTTCGGCCCGCCGGATTGGGCAGCGGCGCTTAGGCTGGAGAGCATCCGGGACATGTGCTCGGCATAAGGACGGCCGGCCTCGGCCTGTTCCTGGGCGCGGCGCAGTTTGGACGCCGCGACCATTTTCATGGCCGAGGTGATCTTCTGCGTCGATTTGACGCTGTCGATCCGGATCTTGAGTTCTTTGAGGCTTGGCATGGAGCGTTAACCCGTCGCCCGAAGGATCAGGCGAAGACCTTCACGAAGTTCTCCAGGAAGCCCTTCAGTTTTTCCTCGGTCTCGCCGCTGAGGTCGGCTTTGTCACGAATGTCGTCCAGGATTTCCGGCGAATTCGAGCGCAGCTCGTCCAGCATGGCGGTTTCGAAGCGTTGGACCGCGGTGACCTCGATGCTGTCCACATAGCCGCGCACCCCGGCGAAGATCGAGACGACCTGCTCTTCAACCGGCAACGGGGCGTATTGGGCCTGCTTAAGCAGCTCGGTCAGACGGCTGCCGCGGGCCAGAAGCGCCTGGGTGGCTGCGTCCAGATCCGAGGCGAACTGGGAGAAGGCTTCCATCTCGCGGAACTGGGCCAGTTCCAGCTTGATCGAGCCGGCAACCTTTTTCATGGCCTTGACCTGGGCGGCGGAGCCAACTCGGCTGACCGACAGGCCGACATTGATGGCCGGGCGGACGCCCTTATAGAACAGGCCGGTTTCCAGGAAGATCTGGCCATCGGTGATCGAAATCACGTTGGTCGGGATATAGGCCGAGACGTCACCGGCCTGGGTTTCGATGACCGGCAGGGCCGTCAGCGAGCCGGAGCCATTGTCTTCATTCAGCTTGGCGGCCCGTTCCAGCAGGCGGCTGTGAATGTAGAACACATCGCCGGGATAGGCTTCACGTCCGGGCGGACGGCGCAGCAGCAGCGACATCTGACGGTAAGCAACGGCCTGCTTGGAGAGATCATCATAGATGATCAGGGCGTGCATGCCGTTGTCGCGGAAAAATTCGCCCATGGCGCAACCGGTGTAGGGCGCCAGGAATTGCAGCGGCGCCGGCTCGGAAGCGGTGGCGGCCACGACGATGGTGTATTCGAGCGCGCCGGCATCGGCCAAGGTCTTGACGATCTGGGCGACGGTCGAGCGCTTTTGACCGACGGCAACATAGACGCAGTAGAGCTTCTTGCTCTCGTCATCGCCTTCGTTGATCGGCTTCTGATTAAGGATCGTGTCGATCGCCACGGCGGTCTTGCCGGTCTGGCGGTCGCCAATGATCAACTCGCGCTGGCCACGGCCGACGGGCGTCAAAGCGTCGATGGCCTTCAGGCCGGTCTGCATCGGCTCGTGCACCGATTTACGCGGCATGATGCCGGGGGCCTTCAGCTCGACCCGGCGCATTTCGCTGCCTTCGATCGGGCCCTTGCCGTCGATCGGATTGCCCAGGGCGTCCACCACGCGGCCCAGCAGGCCCTTGCCGATGGGAACCTCGACGATGGCGCCAGTCCGCTTGACGGTGTCGCCTTCTTTAATGTCGCGGTCTTCGCCGAAGATCACGACGCCGACATTGTCGGATTCGAGGTTCAGGGCCATGCCCTTAATGCCGCCGGGAAATTCGACCATTTCACCGGCTTGCACATTATCCAGCCCGTGCACGCGGGCAACACCGTCACCCACCGACAGCACTTGGCCAACTTCCGCCACATCGGCTTCGGTTCCGAAATTGGCGATTTGTTCCTTGATGATGGCCGAAATCTCGGCGGCCCGGATTTCCATCAGGCAACCCCTTTCATTGCGAGCTGCAGTTTGGCCAGCTTCGTCCGAAGCGAGCTGTCGACCATCCGCGAGCCTACCTTAACAATCATGCCGCCCAACAGGGCAGCGTCCACCTGTACGTCCACTGCCACCTTTGCGCCCATAGATTTGCGCAACTCGTCGGTGAGCTTGTCCATCTGTTCAGAAGACAGCTCCGTCGCCGAGGTGACGTGTGCCGTAATTTCGCCCCGCCGGCGCGATAGCTCGTCCAGATATGCTTGGCCGATCTCGCCCAGGGCGAACAGACGACGGTTGGTCGCCAGAACGCCCAGGAACTTGCGGGTTAAATCGTTGAATCCAGCCTTCGTTGAAATGGCATCGACGGCTTTGGCCTGGTCATCACGGCCGATCGAGGGGCTGCGCACCAGGCGCGCCAGATCCTCGCTTTCGGCCAGCAGGCCACGCACCGCGCGCAGATCGTCCGCGACAGCGTCCAGCGCCTTGGCCTGATCGGCCAGGTCGTACAAAGCGGTTGCGTAACGTTCCGCCAAGCTGGCCGAAACGGTTTTTGCAGCAGCCAAGGAAATCCCCCGGAATTCATTCGATCCGCTCGCCGAGTGGCCGAAATTGCCAAGATGAAAACCACGCTCAGGCAACCCGTCCGCGAACGGCGCGAGTGGCCTACCACAGGGCAAATCGATCCGCAACTAACAGAGAAGGAAGCCTCAATAAAAGCTGTAGGGGTCGATATCGATGCCCAGGCGGACGGATGAGGGCAGCTTCACTTTGGACAGCCAATCGCCAATGAAACGCTGGATTTCTGTCCCTCGCTTGGTCTGAACGAGAAAACGGGTGCGGAATCGGCCACGGAGGCGCGCCAACGGCGCATCGGAGGGCCCCAAGACCTGAATATCGCGATCGGCAGGCACCGCGCGGGCCAACGCCGCGCCGGCATCGTGCAAAGCGGGCGCCGCCGGGCTGGAGAGGATCAATCCGGCCAAACGGCCGAAAGGCGGCAGGCCCGCCTGGCGCCGCATGTCGATCTGTTGGGCAAGAAAGGCCTCGCGATCGCCGCTGACCAGGGCGGACAGGACCTCCCCTTCAGGATCGTAGGTCTGCAACAAGACCTTGCCCGGCCGGTCCTCACGGCCGGCACGGCCCGCCACCTGGGTCAGCAGCTGATAGGTCCGTTCAGCCGCGCGCGGATCGCCGCCAGCCTGGCCGAGATCGGCATCCACCACCCCGACCAGCGTCAGATAGGGAAAATGATAGCCCTTGGCGACGATCTGGGTGCCGATCAGGATGTCGATCTGACGTTCGGTGATGCGTTCGATCAACGCGCGGGCCTTGAGGGGGTTGTGCACCGAATCGCTGGTCATCAGTTCCACGGCGGCCTCCGGAAATAGCGCCGCCACCTCCTCCGCGATGCGTTCGACCCCGGGGCCGCAGGCGGTGAGGCTATCTTCGGTTCCGCAAGCCGGGCAGCTTGGCGGCAGGCGCACCGAATAGCCGCAATGATGGCAGCGCAGCCGGCGGGCCAGCCGGTGTTCAACCAGCCAAGCGGTGCAGGCCCCACAAGCGAAACGATGGCCGCAGGCACGGCATAGGGTCAGCGGCGCATAACCGCGCCGGTTGAGGAACAGTAATGTCTGCTCGCCCCGCTCCAAGGCGCCGGCAACGGCCTCTCGCAGGGGTGGGGAAAGGAACTGCTGCCTATCCGGTGGGTTTTCTCGCAGATCGATGGCTTCGATATCGGGCATTACGGCGCGGCCGATCCGATTTGGCAGGATCAGATGGCCATAACGGCCGTTATTGGCGTTCACACGGCTTTCCAGGGACGGGGTGGCCGATGCGAGCACGATAGGCACGCCCTCGACCCTGGCCCGCACCACGGCCATGTCGCGGGCGTTGTAGATGACGCCGTCTTCCTGCTTGAAGGCGGCCTCATGCTCCTCATCGACAATGATCAGGCCCAGATCGATAAAGGGCAGGAACAGGGCCGAACGCGCGCCAACGACCAAAGAGGCCGAGCCTTCGATGATGGCGCGCCAGGCCTTACGACGCCTGGCCGGGGTGATGGCCGAATGCCATTCGACAGGGGCGATGCCGAACCGTTCGGAAAACCGGGACAGCCATTGGGACGACAGGGCGATTTCCGGCAGCAAGATCAGTACCTGCTTGCCGGCAGCCAGCACGGCCCCGATAGCTTCGAAATAAACTTCGGTCTTGCCCGAACCCGCCACACCGTCGAGCAGGAAAGGGGCGAAGGTGCCCTGCCCCACCGCCTGGCACACCTGCTCAGCGGCCTGGGCTTGGGCCTCTGTCAATTCGGGTCCGCCTCGGTCGATCGTCACGGGCGCCGGTTCAGGCCGGTGGGGGATTTCGACCCGTTCGATCAAGCCGGCCTGGGCCATCGCCTTGATGACGCCGGTGCCGCACCCAGCCTCGGCCGACAGATCGCTTGAGGTTAGCGACCGGCCATCCTCCAGCACCGACAAGACCCGCTTTCGCGCCGCCGACAAGCGAACGCCCTCTTCAATGGGATCGCCCATGCGGAACAGCGTTTGGGGCGGCGGCGGGTCCAGGGCGTCAGACACGCTCATCGCCATGCGCAGGACCGAGCCGGGCTGGCTCATCGTATAGGCGGCCGTCCAATCGACCAGGCGCCGCACCGGTACGGGCAGCGGCGGGCAGTCGATCACCGCCTCCAGCGGGCGCAGTTTTTCCGGATCGACATCGCCCTGCCCTTCGCCCCAGACCACCCCGCGCACGCTTCGGCGACCCAGGGGCACCTCGACGAAGCTGCCGATCTGGACCGAACAGCCCGGCGGAACCACATAGTCATACGGGCCGGGCAGCGGTTGGGCGATCAAGACCGAAACCGTTTGCTCGAACAACGCTTTTTGCGGTGCAGAACTTAATTTGCCCAACGAATCTCCCATACAGTAGAGTATAGCCACGTTGCCAATGGCGGACCGCCCAACACGGCGTTGGGCGGCCAACAGGGAAAGGTGTAATGAAGTTTTTTGTTGATACGGCCGATATCGAGGAAATCCGCGACCTGGCCGCCACGGGACTTTTGGATGGGGTGACGACCAACCCCTCGCTGGTGGCAAAGAGCGGGAAGAGCTTTCTCGACCTGATCGCCGAGATTTGCGCTGTGGTCGACGGGCCGGTAAGCGCCGAAGTGACGGCCACCGACGAGCAGACGATGCTGGAGGAAGGCCGCAAGCTTTCCAAGATCGCCGACAATATCGCCGTCAAGCTGCCCCTGACACCGGACGGGCTGAAGGTCTGCCGGGCGCTGTCGACCGATGGGATCATGGTCAATGTGACCTTGTGCTTTTCCGCCGGGCAGGCGCTGTTGGCGGCAAAGGCCGGAGCGACCTTTATTTCGCCGTTTGTCGGCCGGCTGGACGATATCGGCCATGACGGCATGCAGCTGATCGGCGAAATCCTGGAAATCTATTCCAGTTACGAGGCCATTCAGACCGAAGTGCTGGCCGCCTCCATCCGGTCGACCGCCCATGTCATCCAGGCCGCCCGCATGGGCGCAGACGTGGCAACGATGCCGCCGGGCGTCATTCGCCAGCTGTATAATCACCCGCTGACGGACAAGGGATTGGAACAGTTCCTTGCCGATTGGCAGAAAACCGGCCAAAGCATCCTTTAGAAGCGATTCGCGAGCGGGATAGCATGAGCAAGAGCGCGCAGACCGGCAGTAAGGACGAGCAGTTGACCGATGCGGAACTGGTGGCGGCGGAATTGAGCCCTGAGGTCGTGGCCGCCTATCTGCGCGATCATCCGAATTTCTTCAGCGAGCATCTGGACCTGCTGGCCCAGATGCCGCCCAGCTCGATGGTGCGGCCCGACGGGGTGATCGATCTGCGCGCCGTGACGGTCGAGCGGCTGAAGTCGGACGCCAACAAGCTGACCGACCAGTTCGAGGACATGATCGAAACCGGTCGGACCAACCAGACCTTGCTCAACCGCACCCATGCGGCGGTATTGCACATTCTGGAGTCGCGGGATTTCGAAACCTTCATCCAGGCCGTGACCAACGATCTGGCCGTGGTGGTTGATATCGATACGGCGGTGCTGGTGGTCGAGAGCGATGGCAGCGAACAGCCGGCCTTCAACCAGGCGGGGCTGCGCATCGTCGATGCCGGCTTCATCACACCGATGATTTCCGAGCATGCGGTGCGCCTGGAAGGCTCGATCATGGGCGATGCCAAGATCTTCGGCCCCTCGGCTGGGCTGGTCCGCAGCCAGGCGCTGATCGGCCTGTCGATCGACGAGGATTGCCCGCCCTGCATGCTGGCGTTGGGCAGCCGCGATCCGGACATGTTCCATTCCGGGCTGCGCACAGACTTGCTGCAGTTCCTGGCGCGGGTCGTCGAAATCGGCTTCCGCCGCTTTCTCCACTGGGAGAAGTAGGTAAGGGGGAAATATGAGCAAGGCGGGCGATCTGCCCACCGCGCTGGCCGATTGGCACACCTGGCTAAAGAGCGAGCGCCAGCTTTCCCCCCACACCCAGCGCGCCTATTGGAGCGACGTCGAGCGCTTTCTCGACTTTCTAACCGACCATAAAGGACGGGCGCCGAACATCGCCGTCCTTGCCGATGTGAGCGTTCAGGATTTGCGGGCATATCTGGCTGCCCGCACGATGGATGGCGCTGGCGTTGCGACCCGGGCGCGGGGCTTGTCAGGCGTTCGCAGCTTCTTTGCCTTTCTGGACCGACGCGGGGTTGCCCATTGCCCGGCCATCTCGGTTGTTAGCGGACCACGCCAAAAACGCCGCCTGCCCCGCCCGTTGGAAGAACCACAATCGCGCAAACTGCTCGACCTGGCCGAGCAAGCCGTTCCTGCCCAATGGGTGGGTTTGCGAGATCGGGCCTTGTTTACGGTGCTGTACGGTATGGGCCTGCGCATCGGCGAGGCGCTTAGCTTGTCTGGCGATGCCCTGACCGACACCAAACCGATCAATGTGAAAGGCAAACGCAAGCGCGAAAGGCTGGTGCCGGTGTTGCCGGCGGTGGTGGAGGCCGTTGCCCGCTATCGACTGGCCTGCCCCTTCGATCTGGAACCGGACGGGCCGCTTTTCGTCGGCGCACGCGGCGGGCCACTGAATGCCGGGGTAGCACAGGCGGCCATGCGGTCGCTGCGCCGGCAGCTTGACCTGCCCGAGACGGCAACCCCACACGCGCTGCGCCACAGCTTTGCCAGCGACTTGCTGACCGAAGGGGCCGATTTGCGGGTTATCCAGGAGCTACTAGGCCATGCCTCGCTGGGCACGACACAGATTTACGCCGAGGTCACGGCCGAACGGCTGGCCGAAATCCACCGTGCCGCCCATCCGAGGGCGCGCGCGAAGTAGTGTTTCGCCGCTACAGGCGTTCGTAAGCCTACCCTATGTTGAGCGCGATGGTCTTTGAGACTTCCTCATCCAATCCGGCAAGGATCGCGCGTTGGTAGTCCACAAAAGCGGTGTCGGTGACCCGACGGGGGTGGGGAATATCGATTTCGTAGATCGTCTTGATCCTTGCCGGCCTTGCTGAGAAAAGGGCCACTCGGTCGGACAGTAGGATCGCCTCTTCGACGCTGTGTGTGACGAACAATGTTGTCTTGTGAGTTGCCTCATGGATTCCGATTAGATCGTTGATCATGCGGCTGCGTGTTTGCGCATCAAGGGCACCGAACGGCTCGTCCATCAGCAGAATTTCCGGGTCATAGGCAAGGGCTCGAGCAATCGCGACACGCTGCTTCATGCCACCCGACAATGTCTCCGGATACGCATTCTCAAAGCCCTGAAGGCCGATCATGGCAATCAGCTCATCGACCCGCTTCTTTTGTTCGCTTTTTGAGGCGCCGGCAATTTTCAAGCCATAGGCAATGTTGGTCGCCACTTGCTGCCAGGGAAAGAGAACGTACTCTTGAAAAACGATGCCGCGATCGGCTCCCGGCCCGGAAACTGGCAACTCGTTGAGTAGGATCGAGCCGGCCGTTGGCTTTTCGAACCCGCCGACCATGTAGAGAAATGTCGATTTGCCACACCCCGATGGTCCAAGGAGCGAGACGAATTCACCCTCTCGCACATCGAGGTTCAGTTTGTCGATGGCCGTTACTTCGTTGGCGGTGCCGCCGTTGAAGACCTTTCGAACGTCTGTGGCGGAGATCTTAACGTCACCCATCACCGACCTCAGAGATTCTTGGTGGTGACCACGCCCCACCGCTCGACCGTTCGCTTTTCAATGAACCCGAAAAGAAGCCGTTCCAGGGACACACCGATTAGACCGACCACCACCAGGCCGGCGAACATGGCCTCGGTGTCGAGGAACGTCCGGGCGTCATAGATCATAAAGCCAACCCCGTACTTGGTTGCTGCGAAGATCTCGCCGGCAATGACCGCGCGCCATGCTCGTCCCAAGGCGAGTTTATGGCCGGCGATCAGATAGGGCATGGTTGCTCCGAGGAGCACCGTCGTCAGGATTTGCCGCCGGTTCGCCCCCGCCGTTTGGGCGGCCCAGATCATGCGGGTTGGCACGCTTTGCACGCCGGCGGCTGCCGTATAGATGATTGGAAAACACGATCCGGTCACCACGACGATGATCACGGTATGCATGCCCAGGCCGAACCAGAGAATGAGCACCGGCACGAAGGCAATGTTCGGAATGACCATGAAGATGGAGATGATCGGGTTCAGCCAGACATAGATCGTTCGGTTTATCCCCATCAGCAGGCCAATCGCCGAGGACACCAGCGCCGCCGCGAAGAAACCGGCAAGCAGGCCAAACATCGTCCAGCCAATATGACGAAGCATCAGGAAATCCGGGGTCACGCCATCGCCCGGTCCCATCATTTCGAAAAGCCTGAGAAGCACCGCCGACGGCGGGGGCATGAGCAACGTGTTCACCCCGCCGAGCCGGACGACTGCTTCCCATAGCAGCCCAAATGCGAGGATCGCGGCGACGGGCGTCAGCCTGTTGCCTCGCAAGAGGGACGTGAGCGGATCGGACATGACGGTGGCCATGGTTTCCCGCTAAACCTAAGGAGCCGGCGTGGCGCTTTTGCCACCTTTGGCAATTACGGCATCGCGCCCGCCATAGCGTTGGATCAGCAGTTCCTGATCGGCCTTGGCGGCCCTGTCCATGGCTTCAGGGTCGACGGTCCGACGAAGTTCGGCTTCGAACTCGCCCAGCAGCCCACCGAAACTGCCGTTCAAGGCCAGGTTTTGAAGTTCTTCCGGATCGTTCTCGAGGTCATAGAGTTCCGGTGGATAGCCGACGTAGTAGATAAATTTATAGCGACCGCGCCGGATCATATATTCCGCCGACTTCGCAGCAGTCGCGTGATACTCGCTAAAGACCGGTCGCGCCGGATCGTCAGGCAGTCTGGCAAGGTCGAGGAGCGATCGGCCGGGCAAATCCGAGGGAATATCGATCCCGACCGTATCGAGAACGGTCGGAAAGATATCCACCAGCGATACCGGTGTCTGTTTGACAACGCCAGCAGGGATATCCTGGCCCGCGACCATCATCGGCACGGACACCGACTCGTTGTACATGGTCGACTTGCCCCAAAGGCCGCGGGCGCCGAGATTTTCGCCATGGTCGGAGAGGAAAATTATCCGGGTAGTCTTGTCGAGGCCGGTATCCTCAAGCGTCCTCAAAATTCGACCGACATGGGCATCAATGAAGCTTATCAATCCATAATAGGCAGCGATCGCGATCTGCCGCTGTTCATCGGATTCGAAAAACTGATCCCAGATGTAGCAATTCTCAAAAGCTCGCCACCAATCGGTTGACGTCGTGCCATCATCAGGCCGCGTCTTGGGGGACGGTATTCTGGCCGGGTCGTAGAGGTCGTAAAACTCTTTCGGGGCAATCAGCGGATAGTGCGGACAGATAAAGGAGACGAACGTCGCCCACCGCCGGTCTTTCGGCAAGGTTGCCCTGGCCCGTAGCCAATCACAGGTCGCTTCGCAGATCTTGCGGTCATACTCGGTATACTCGGTTTCGCCCGGACCTATGTTTTCAGCAAGATCGCGACATTGCGGCCGCGTGGGCGGATCATCGCGAACCAGCCCATGGGTATCGCCGCCGCCGTGAATGTGCATGGGTAAGATGCGCTGATCGAAGCCCGAGGGGTGCTCATCATCGATGTAATGAAGCTTGCCGATCGACGTGGTCTCGATTTGGGCAGCCTGAAGGGCGTGTCCCCAGCTTGGCGTGGCACCGTCATAGGCGATGCAATTGTCCCAATAGCCGGTCTGATGCGGATAACGACCGGTCGCGAAGACGGCCCGTGCCGGCACACAGATCGGCGAGTTGGTGTACGCACTCTCGAAACGCGTTCCACCTGCCGCCAGCCGATCGATGTTGGGCGATTGCACGAACGGGTGCCCGGCACAGCCAAGCGCATTGGCGCTATGCTCATCATCCATGATGATAAGAAGGTTGGTATCGTCCACGTCGTCGCCATCCAAGATCAAAGTAAGAAAGACGGCCCAGTTATCTGGCCCGATAATCTGGACCGTCTAATCAAGTCGTCAGTTGGAGGCGGACGTTAGGGCCAGCGCTTCATCGTGATAGTCCGGCATGAGCGCCGCCGCGAAATCGGGCATGTCGCCCCTGAGCTTGCCGGCGGCGCTCAGGCTTTCGAACACGCCTTCGAAGACACGCACCTTCCTGGCAGCGTCCATACTCGGACTGTAATCGAAGTCGGCCAGACCCATCTTCAGAACATCGGCCGTCAAGTCTCGGCCGCGCTTTTTCAAACCTTGTTCGAGCAAGGCAGCCGCGCGGTCATGGTCGTTCACCAAAATATCCTGCGCTTCCATCGTTGCGGCGAGGAATTTGACGACCGTGTCCGGGTTCGCTTCGGCAAAGGCCCGGTTCGCAACCCAGCTTGCCTGGCCCTCGTTGGCGCCTTTGAAATTCATCATGATCCGACCAAAGCCTTTGGCGACCGCGATCGACGTCGTGGGAGCGAACCAAATACCCGCATCGACCGAACCAGACTCGACGGCAGCAAGGATGGCGTTGGGCGCGGTGTTCAGAATTTCGAAATCGTCCAGGGAACAATCATTCTTGGCGCACCAGTCGTTGAGCGCACGATACGAGCCAGAGCCGATTTTGGTCGCAATCTTCTTCCCCTTGAGATCTTCGATCGTGTTCAAGGGTGAGTCTTTTTGGACGATCACCTGAGCGTAACTGCCGTCCGTCGAAACGGCCGTACCAACCACGCCAACAAGATCGGTCTTAGCAAGAAGCGATGTAAGCGGCGTCTCGCCGACGCTACCGACATCGACCGTTCCACCGACCAAGGCCTCCGTAACTTCCGCCCCTGTCTTCATGGGCACGACCTCGATCTCGAGACCATATTTTTCGGCAACACCGCTTTCGATCAGCACAATGTCCCAGTTCGCCGAGCGTGAACTAAGCCGAAGTTTTTCGGCTGCAACGGTCGTGGACATGGCACCCACCATGAGAATGCCGGTGCACAATATGGCGGTGGTACTGCGCAAGATGCGGATTACGTTTTTCATTACCTTCTCCCCAACAGGCCCGCGATTTACGCGAGTTCGTTCTCATTGATCTGTTCGTTCGTAATGGTCCGAAGCGCCGACAGGCTGGCGCGCAAGATGTGCTGTTTCATTGCGCTTTTGGCCGCCTCGCCGTCTTGGCGGCAAATGGCCGCCAAAATCGCCAGATGTTCATCCTGCGACCGCTGCCTTTCCTCGACTAGCTGGAGCTGTGCCCTCTGAAACGGCGCCGTTCGGACTCTCACCAAGCGTGTCGCGGCGGTGAGGCTTTCGTTCTTCGCGAGTTCGGCAATCTTGTCGTGGAATTGTCTGTTGGCAGTGGCAAAGGCGTCCACACGATCCGAACCGACGGCCGCCCCGCACGCGTCACACAGACGTGTCAGCTCATTCTTTTCCAGAAGGTTGCCGCGTATCGCCGCCCAGCCGGCGGCCAACGCTTCCATCTCCGCCCCGGCTTCGAATGCTTGCCCGATATGAATGGGATCGACCGGCACGATGACGGCACCCCGCCGCGGCCTGATCTCCACAAGGCCAGCTGAGGCAAGCTGCCTCAAAGCCTCGCGCACCGGTGTTCGCGACACGCCGAACCTGTCGGCGAGTTCCTGCTCATCAAGCTTCTGATTGAGAGCAAATTCACCGGCAAAGATGGCATCCGCCAACTTTCGCCTTATCGAATCGCCAAGCGTGTCCGATGCGTCGGATGATTCGGATGGATCACTGACTAGTACTGATAATGTCGCCATGGGCAGCGACATTGCACGCAATCGAGCTATTTGGTCAATATCTTGTACACAATAATCTCGAAAATCGTATTTTTAGTATCCAATTTGCTCGCCGAGGGCACGCGGCCGCAATCGCGATGGGGCCCCTCACAATGCGTGATGGTCGGTCTATTGCTTGGAGAATCGGAAGGGTAACGCGGCAGGGCGAGCTACGGTCGCATCACCCGATGCCGCGTCGGAAACCAAGACAGCTGTGACTGGCTACGGCGCAGCCTGACTCGGGTTTACGCCTCGACCTGAAGCCACAGCACCACGTCCGAGAACCAGATCTTGTTATGGGTCGCTCGGAATTGGACGGTGTTGTTGATGCCGGGGTTCAGAACGGTGCCGGGAAAGGTTTCCCACAGGCCGCGCACATCCCCACCGGACAGGGTCGGGCTGTAGATCCTGCTGTCGTTGACCTCGACTTCGAACGACCCGCCTGACGGCGTTGCCCAGGCCTTGAAGGCCAGGATCGGCTTGGCCCGGTTGGTGCCCTCGATAAGGTTAGAGGGGATCGGGTCGGTGAATGTCTGGCTTTCGCCGGGGTTCAGATCGAACTGCCCGTCATTGATGACGATGTAATCGACAAGCGATGCCATGAGAGCCTCCAAATCCTGCGTGCGGGAGTATCCGCTTGGATTTGGCGCACGCTAGGCCGGCAAGGTCGTCGCCTCTGTGATCTAATCCACAGGCCAACCAAAATCTTACATGTGAATGGGGCTTCCCCCCGCCGCCAGGGCCGCTTCCTTGACCGCCTCGTTCAAGGTGGGGTGGGCGTGGCAGGTGCGGGCGACGTCTTCGGATGACGCGCCGAATTCGATGGCCATCGCGGCCTCGGCGATCATGGTGCCGGCTTCGGCGCCCAGGATGTGGACGCCCAGGACGCGGTCGGTGTCCTTCTCCGCCAGAATCTTGACGAAGCCTTCGGTGGCGTTCATGGCGCGGGCGCGGCCGTTGGCGCTGAAGGGGAATTTGCCGACGGTGTACGCAACGCCCTCTGCCTTAAGCTCCTGCTCGGTCTTACCGACGGAGGCCACTTCGGGCCAAGTGTAGACCACGCCGGGGATGGCGTCGTAGTTCACATGGCCATGCTGGCCGGCCAGGATTTCGGCGACGGCGACACCCTCCTCCTCGGCCTTGTGGGCCAGCATCGGGCCGGGGCGGACATCGCCGATGGCGTAGATGCCGGGCACGCTGGTTTCGAACTTGTCGTTGGTTTCGACAAAGCCGCGTTTGTCGGTTTTGACGCCGACGCCATCCAGGCCCAGATCGGTGGTGTGGGGCGTGCGGCCAATGGAGACCAAGACGATATCGGCCTTGAGCTCCTCTGATTTGCCACCCTTGGCCGGTTCGACCGTCAGGGTGACGCCGGTTCGAGATTTTTTGGCGCCAGTGACCTTGGTGCCCAGCTTGAAGGTCATACCCTGTTTCTTGAGCACGCGCTGCATGGTCTTGGCGATCTCGTCATCCATGGCCGGGACGATCTTGTCGAGGAACTCGACCACCGTCACCTTGGCGCCCAGGCGCTGCCAAACCGAGCCCATCTCGAGCCCGATATAACCGCCGCCAATGACCACCAGGTGGCCCGGCACCTTGGCCAGGCTCAACGCGCCGGTCGAGGAGACGATCTTCTTCTCGTCGATCTCAACACCGGGCAAGTCTGCATGGTCCGAGCCAGTGGCAATCACGATGGACTTGGCGGTGTGGGATTTGCCGGCAACCTCGACCGTGCCCGGGGCGGTGATCTTGCCGCGGCCCTTCAGCCAGGTGACCTTGTTCTTTTTGAACAGGAATTCGATGCCCTGTGTGTTGGCATCGACCACCTGATCCTTGTGGGTCATCATCCCCTTCAGATCGAGATCGACCGAGCCGACCTTGACCCCGAAGGCGCCCAGGGAATGGCTGGCTTCCTCGAACTTTTCCGAGGCCTGCAGCAGCGCCTTGGAGGGGATGCAGCCGATATTCAGGCACGTGCCGCCCAACGTTTCGCGGCTTTCGACACAAGCGGTCTTGAGGCCGAGCTGGGCCGCCTTGATGGCACAGACATAGCCCCCCGGCCCGGAGCCGATGACAATCAGATCGAACTCGGTATCGGCCATTTATCTCGGCTCCAGTGTTTGGGTGGTTAAATGTCGAGCAGGATGCGTTGCGGATCTTCGAGCTTTTCCTTGACGCTGACCAGGAAGGTCACCGCCTCGCGCCCGTCGATGATGCGGTGATCATAGCTGAGCGCCAGATACATCATCGGCCGAATTTCAACCTTGCCGCCCACGGCCATCGGGCGCTGCTGAATCTTGTGCATGCCCAGGATGGCCGATTGCGGCGGGTTGAGGATCGGCGTGGACATCAGCGAGCCGTACACCCCGCCATTGGATAGGGTGAAGGTGCCGCCAGTCATGTCTGCCATGGACAGCTTGCCGTCCCGGCCCAAGCGGCCCAGCCGGCCGATCTCGGTTTCGACCTCGGCAAAGCTCAGATCATCGCAATCGCGGACCACGGGCACGACGAGGCCCTGGGGCGTGCCGACCGCGACGCCGATGTCGTAGTAGTTCTTGTAGACGATGTCGTCGCCATCGATCTCGGCATTGACCGCCGGGATTTCCTGCAAGGCGGCGACCACGGCCTTGACGAAGAAGGACATGAAGCCCAGCCGGACGCCGTGCTTTTTCTCGAACCCTTCCTTGTATTCCGAGCGCAGATCCATCAGCGCGCCCATATCCACCTCGTTGAAGGTGGTCAGCATGGCAGCGGTGTTTTGCGCCTGCTTCAGCCGGGTGGCGATGGTCTTGCGCAGCTTGCTCATCCGCACCCGCTCTTCGCGGTCCTTCTTTGGACGCGGGGCGCTGGAGGGCCGTTCGAAGGCTGGCACTTCGAGTGTGGTGGCGCCGACCGGCGCTGGCGCCTGCGCCGCCGGGGCCGGAGCGGCAGCGGCTTGCGCGCCGCCGGATGCCAGGAAGGCCTGGACGTCCGCCTTGGTGATCCGGCCATCCTTGCCGGTTCCGGCAATCTGGTTCGGATCGAGGGAATTCTCGGCAATCAGCTTGGCCGCGGCCGGCAGGACGATCGGGCCATCGCCCCCCGCCGGAGCCGCTGGCGCGGCCGGTTGTGCGGCTGCAACCGGAGCGGATACAGCAGCGCCCGATTTGCTGATGGTGCCGATCATGGCGCCCGCTTCCACGGTCTCGCCCGCATTGACCGCCATGTTAGCCAGAACACCGGCCGCCGGGGCATTGACCTCCAGCGTGACCTTGTCGGTTTCCAACTCGGCCACCGGTTCGTCAACCGCGACCGAGTCACCCAAATTTTTCAGCCATTGGGAGACAGTCGCCTCGGAAACGGATTCGCCAAGCGCCGGAACCATGATGCTGACGCTATCAGTGATGGAATCGGTCGCCGCTGCCGGGGCCGCCGCAGCTTTCTTTGGCGCCGCAGTCGCGCCATTGCCCTCGCCAATCATGCCGATGACGGTGCCCACCTCAACGCTGTCACCGACCTCGACCGTGATCTCGGACAGGACGCCAGCCGAGGGCGCGTTGATTTCCAAGGTCACCTTGTCCGTTTCAAGCTCGGCAATGGGTTCGTCGGCGCCAACAGGCTCACCGACCTTCTTCAGCCATTGCGCAACCGTCGCCTCGGATACGGATTCTCCCAGGGCGGGGACCTTGATCTCGACCGACATCGCCTTGTTCCTATGCTTTTGGGACGCGCTAGAGAGTTAGCGCGTCATCGATCAGTTTCGCCTGTTCCTCGGCATGGCGGCGGGCAGACCCCGTCGCCGGCGAGGCCGCCTCGCACCGACCCGCATAAACGGGCCGCTTATGTTTGTGCTTAAATTCGGTGAGCACCGCTTCGATCCTGCGATCCACAAAGGTCCAGGCACCCATGTTTTGCGGTTCTTCCTGACACCACACGACATCGGCGTTGGGATAGCGCTCACAAAGTTCCTGGCCCAACACATGGTGCGGGAAGGGATAGAGCTGCTCAAGCCGCAGGATGGCGATGTCATCAATGCCGCGCGCATCGCGTTCGGCCGCCAGATCGTAATAGATCTTGCCGGTGCACAGGACGACGCGCTTGATCTTCTTGTCCGCGACCAGCTCACGATCTTCGTACAGAACCCGGTGGAAGGTCGAAGAACCGGTGAACATGTCGAGGTTCGAGACGCATTCCTTGTGCCGCAGCAGCGATTTCGGCGACATCACCACCAAGGGCTTGCGGAATTCGCGGTGCATCTGACGGCGCAGGGCGTGGAAGTAATTGGCCGGCGTCGTCGCGTTGATGACCTGCCAGTTATCCTCGCCGGACATTTGCAAGAAACGCTCTAGCCTGGCCGAGGAGTGCTCGGGGCCCTGGCCCTCATAACCATGGGGCAACAGCATCACCAAACCGGACATGCGCAGCCACTTGCTCTCACCCGAGGAGATGAACTGGTCAAACATGATCTGGGCGCCGTTGGCGAAATCGCCGAACTGCGCTTCCCACAGCACCAGGGCCTGTGGCTCAGCCAGCGTAAAGCCGTATTCAAAGCCCAACACGGCGAATTCGGACAGCGGGCTGTCATGGACCTCGAACGTCGCCTGTCCTGACGAGAGGTTCTGCAAGGGGACAAACCGATCCTCGTTCTGCTGATCGGTCAACACCGAATGGCGGTGGGAGAAGGTGCCGCGACCGCAATCCTGCCCTGATAGGCGGACGGGAATGCCCTCTTCCAACAACGTCCCGAAGGCGAGCGCTTCGGCCGTGCCCCAATCGATGCCGCTGCCGGTTTCCAGCATCTTGTCCTTGTTCTTCAGCTGGCGGGCGATCTTGGAATTGATGTTGAACCCGTCCGGGTAGGTGGTCAGTTTCTTGCCCACCGCGCGCAGAGTTTTTGCCGTCACGCTGGTGCTGCCGCGCCGGTCATCGCCCGAGGCGATGGCCATGCCGCTCCAGGCGCCGCCCAGCATGTCGGCTTCGTTGGGCTTGTAGCTGGTGGCCGCTTCGAATTCCTTTTCTAGGTGCTGACGGAATTCCTCGACGATCGAGTCTGGCTCGCCTGGTTTGAGCACGCCCTGATCGACCAACCGCTGGCCGTGGATTTCACGGGTCGAGGGGTGCTTGGCGATCTTCTGGTACATCAACGGCTGGGTAAAGGCCGGCTCGTCGCCCTCATTATGGCCGTGCCGCCGATAGCAGAACATGTCGACGACCACGTCCTTCTTGAACCGCTGGCGGTATTCAATGGCGATGCGGCTGACATGGACGACCGCTTCGGGATCATCGCCATTGACGTGGAAGATGGGCGCCTGCAGGGCCAGGGCGATATCGGTCGGGTACCGTCCGGGCCGCACATAACGCGGGCTGGTCGTAAAGCCGATCTGGTTGTTGATAATGAAATGGACCGTGCCGCCAGTGCGATAGCCGCGCAGCTCGGACAGCATGAAGGTTTCGGACACGATGCCCTGGCCGGCAAAGGCGGCATCGCCATGCAGCAGAAGGCCCATGACCTTCTCCCGCTCGGTATCCTTGCGCTGTTCCTGCTTGGCCCGGACCTTGCCGACGACCACGGGGTTGACCGCTTCCAGGTGCGAGGGGTTGGCGGTCAGGGACAGGTGGACCGTCTTGCCGTCGAAGTCCCGGTCGGTGGAGGTGCCGAGGTGATATTTGACATCGCCCGAGCCCTGAACCTCGTCCGGGTTGGCCGGCATGCCCTGAAATTCGGAAAAGATGGCCGAAAACGGCTTCTGCATCACATTGGCCAGGACATTCAGCCGGCCGCGATGGGCCATGCCGATGACGACTTCTTCCAGGCCCAACTGGGTGCCACGCTTGAGGATCTGTTCCAGCGCCGGGACCAGGGATTCACCGCCATCCAGGCCGAACCGTTTGGTGCCGGGGTGCTTGACGTTCAGGAACCGTTCGAAGGTTTCGGTGGCCGCCAACCGCTCATAGATCGCGCGCCGGCCGCGCAGGGTGAAATCGGTGCGGTTGTGAATTGCTTCGATGCGTTCCTGCAGCCAGGATTTTTCTTCCGGATCCTGGATGTGGGAAAACTCGATGCCGATGGCGCCGCAATAGGTTTCGCGCAACCGTTCAATGATTTGGCGCAAAGTTGCCGTGTGCAGGCCAAGCACATTGTTGATAAAGATCGGCCGGTCGTAATCCTCGTCCGTAAAGCCATAGCTGGCCGGATCGAGTTCGGGATGGTCTTCAAGAAGTTCCAGCTTCAACGGATCGAGCTGGGACAGCATGTGGCCGCGCACCCGATAGGCGCGGATCAGCATGATGGCCTGGATGGAATCGAGCGTCGCCCGCCGTAGGTCTTCCTCGCTGGCCCCCGGCATGATCTTGGCCGACGCCTTGCCATGTTCCATGGACGGATCAACAGCAGGCTGGTCGGGCGGCACCTCAAGCAGGAAGGCCTCGGCCGTGGTCTCGTCCACGCTGCTCATGTAATCGTGGCCGTTGGCCCAGCTGGCGCCGTCTATTTCAGATAGAACCGAGCGCGCTTCCTCACCCATGGTGGAGAAGAAAGTTCGCCACGACTGGTCTACCGCGTTGGGGTCTTTTTGGAATTTGCGGTAGAGGCTGCCGATGAAAGCGGCATTCTGCGCGTGGAGGAAGGACGTTTGCTCGATTTGGTTGCCCATTTCGACACCTGGTGGGTTGCGTGAGGTTTGGGGCCTCGGTCTCTGAGGTGATTAAGTCCCTTGTTTGACCAATCCTGACCCTAACGTGGCAGTCGACCCCGACTATTCACGCGCTGGCGAATGATAGAGACTACTTCCAAAGTGTCTCTTACTTGACCATTCCGTGATGCATTTGCCAGGCCAAACAGTGGTCAAACATTCACATCACGGGTGATCGCACAACTCCCTAGCTGCCCATGGCGCTGGCCATGGCGCTTCCCAAGCTGGCCGGGCTGTCGGCCACGGTGATCCCGGCCGAGCGCATGGCTTCTTGTTTGCCTTCGGCACCGCCCGAACCGCCGGAGATGATGGCGCCGGCATGGCCCATGCGGCGTCCCGGCGGGGCAGTCACCCCGGCGATGAACCCGACAGTCGGTTTCTTGACCTTGGAGGCCTTTATAAACTCGGCCGCCTCTTCCTCGGCACTGCCGCCGATTTCCCCGATCATGATGATGCCTTCGGTTTCATCATCGCCGAGGAACAGATCCAGGCAGTCGATAAAGTTGGTGCCGTTCACCGGATCGCCGCCGATGCCGATGCAGGTGGATTGGCCAAGACCGGCCGCCGTCGTCTGGGCCACCGCCTCGTAGGTCAGCGTGCCAGACCGGCTAACGATGCCGATCTTGCCGCGCTTGTGGATGTGGCCGGGCATGATGCCGATCTTGCACTCGTCCGGCGTGATGACACCGGGGCAGTTCGGGCCCACCAGACGGGTTGAGGAGCCGGTCAGCACCCGCTTGACGCGCACCATGTCGAGCACCGGGATGCCCTCGGTGATGCAGACGGCCAGCTCGATTTCCGCATCGATGGCTTCCAGAATCGCATCGGCCGCAAAGGGCGGCGGCACATAGATGACGGTGGCATTCGCGCCCGTCGCCGCCTTGGCTTCGGCAACCGTGTTGAACACGGGCAGGTCGAGATGGGTCGTGCCGCCCTTTCCGGGGGTAACACCGCCAACCATGCCGGTGCCGTAGGCAATCGCCTGTTCGGAATGAAAGGTGCCCTGGGCGCCCGTAAAGCCCTGGCAGATTACCTTGGTGTCCTTACCGACCAAAACAGCCATCAGGCCGCCTCCTTCACAGCCTTGACGATCTTTTCGGCGGCATCGGCCAGATTATCGGCCGACAAGATGGGCAATCCGGAGTCTGCCAGGATGCGCTTGCCGAGATCCACGTTCGTTCCTTCCAGCCTGACGACCAGCGGCACTTGCAACGACACCTCGCGGGCCGCCGCGACCACCCCTTCGGCGATGACATCGCAACGCATGATGCCGCCGAAGATGTTCACCAGAATGCCTTCGACATTCTTGTCGGACAGGATCAGCTTGAAGGCCGCCGTGACCCGCTCGCGGGTCGCCCCACCGCCGACATCCAGGAAGTTGGCCGGCGAGCCGCCATAGAGCTTGATGATATCCATCGTCGCCATGGCCAGGCCGGCGCCGTTGACCATGCAGCCGATATTGCCGTCCAGGGCGATGTAGTTCAGCTCGTTCTTGGCCGCCTCGACCTCGCGCGGGTCTTCCTCGTCCTCGTCCCGCAGATCGGCGACGTCGGAATGGCGGTAGAGCGCGTTGTCATCGAAGTTCATCTTGGCGTCCAGCGCCAGGACTTGTCCGTCGCCGGTGACCACCAGCGGGTTGATCTCGACGATGGAGGCATCCAACTCGTTGAAAGCCTTGTACATGGCCATCAGAAACTTGACCGCGCTGCCGACCTGCTTGCCTTCCAAGCCCAGGCCGAAGGCCACCTGACGGGCGTGAAAGCCCGACATGCCTGTGGCCGGATCGATGACCAGGGTGACGATCTTCTCAGGGTGCTCGGCGGCGACTTCCTCAATCTCCATCCCGCCCTCGGTCGAGGCCATGACGGTGATGCGGCTGGTCCGCCGGTCGATTAGCATGCCGAGATAAAGCTCGCGGGCGATATCGCAGCCCTGCTCGATATAGATGCGTTTGACTTCCTTGCCAGCCGCGCCCGTCTGCTTGGTAACCAGCACCTTGCCCAGCATGGCGCCGGCATTGTCGCGCACCTCGTCGACGGATTTGACGACGCGGACGCCGCCCTTGCCGTCGGGATCTTCCTGGAACCGGCCGGCGCCACGGCCGCCGGCATGGATTTGCGATTTGACGACCCAGACCGGCCCGCCCAGCCCCTGGGCGACGTTGACCGCCTCGTCAGGGGTGAAAGCCACCCCGCCATCGGGTACGGCAACGCCATATTGGCGCAACAGCGATTTGGCCTGATATTCGTGAATATTCATTGCAGTCCAATCTAGCGAACAGCTTTGCGATTTGTCTGAAAGGGTGCCCTAGCCGGCGTCGACTTTCGCCACCAGTTCGTTGAGCGAATTCACAGCGGCGACGGATTTGTCGAACATTTCCTGTTCGGCGGCATCGAGCTTGATCTCGACGATCCGTTCGATTCCGCCGGCCCCGATGACCGTCGGCACGCCGATGTACAGGCCATCGACGCCGTACTGGCCGGTCAGCATGGCGGCACACGGCAGAACCCGCTTCTTGTCGCGCAGATAGCTCTCGGCCATGGCGATGGCCGAGGAGGCCGGCGCGTAGAAAGCAGAGCCGGTTTTGAGCAAGCCGACGATTTCCGCCCCGCCGTCGCGGGTGCGTTGAACGATCTGGTCGAGCTTTTCCTGGGTGGTCCAGCCCATATCGACCAGGTCTGGCAACGGAATGCCGGCAACGGTGGAATAGCGGACCGAGGGGACCATGGTGTCGCCATGCCCACCGAGAACGAAAGCCGTCACATCCTCGACGGAGACGTTGAACTCCTCGGCCAGGAAATAGCGGAAGCGGGCCGAATCGAGCACGCCGGCCATGCCGGCGACCTTGGCTGGATCGAACCCGGTCACCCGCTGCATCAGACCGACCATGGCATCCAGCGGGTTGGTGATGACGATGACGAAAGCGTTCGGCGCGTGCTTGGCGATGCCCTCGCCGACCGAGCGGATCACCTTGGCGTTGGTACCAACCAGATCATCCCGGCTCATCCCAGGTTTGCGGGGCACCCCGGCGGTGACGATGACGACGTCGGAGCCGGCAATCGCCTCATACCCGCCTGCGCCGGAATAGGCGGCATCGAACCCTTCGACGGGCGTGGCCTCGGCCAGGTCCAGCGCCTTGCCCTGGGGAACGCCTTCGACAATGTCGAACAGAACGACATCGCCCAGTTCCTTCAAACCGGCGAGCAGGGCCAGCGTGCCGCCAATTTGGCCGGCACCGATGAGTGCTACTTTGTTACGTGCCATGGGATACCCTCAAGATCTGGCGGCGGTCGCGCCTACTTGCGCAAGAAAACATCGTCTGCGGATGGAAAAGTTTCGAGGACGTTGGCGAGGGTCGTACTCCCATTGTCCAAGCCGGGCAAGACCTTGAACGGGGCTGTTGGGAATCATCCCGAAGTCATGTGCCCGGGAATACGAAAATTGGGTTAACGCGCCAGACAAATCACCGTTCTGCCCACTCACATCAAATGCTCCACGGTGAAATAGTCGGCCGATTGCATCTCGGTCAGGCGGCTAACGGTGCGATCGAACTCGACCCCCGCGCCGGTTCCCTCGAGATAGAGCTGGTCGGCCGGCACTTCGGCGGAGACGACCAGTTTGGTGCGGTGTTCGTAGAGCGCATCGATCAGCACGATCAGCCGTTTGGCCTCGTTACGGTGTTCCGGCCTTAGCTGGGGCACCCCTTCCAGCAGGACCGCGCTGTAATGGGTGGCCAGAGCCAGATAGTCGGCGGCGCCCAACGGTCTGGCGCACAGTTCCTCAAAGGTGAACCAAGCGACACCGCGGGCCGAGCGCGGCACCTCCAGCGTGCGGCCCTTGAGAATCAATTCATCGGGCTTGGGTTCGGCATCCTCGGTCATCTTGGCAAAGGCCCGGGCCATCGCTTGTTCGCTGGCGCCGTTGAGCGGGGTGAAATAGACCTGCTCGCCTGCCATGCCGAGCAAGCGGTAATCCTGGGATCCTGACAGATGCAGGATATCCATGCGCTGCTTCAGCAGGTCGATGAAGGGCAGAAAGCGCTGGCGCTGCAGCCCGTCTTTATAGAGATCGTCCGGCGCCCAGTTCGACGTCGCAACCACGACCATGCCCCTGTCGAATAGCGCTTCGAAAAGCCGGCCTAAGATCATGGCGTCGGCCACATCCACCACGTGGAATTCGTCAAAGCACAGCAACCAGCACTGGTTGATCAGGTCCTTGGCCAGGATCGGCATGGGATCAGCGATGTTCTGGCCGCGCGCCCGCGCTTCCTCGGATGACCGTTCCTTGCGCCAGATGTGCAGCCGGTCGTGAACTTCCAGCATGAACTCGTGGAAATGGACGCGCCGTTTCTTCTCGATCGCGGCCGTTTCGAAGAACAAATCCATCAGCATGGATTTGCCGCGCCCGGCGCCGCCATAGAGGTAGAGGCCGGTGGGACTGTCGGGCGTATCGCCGTTTTTCTTGCCGCCGCCGAAGCCAAATCGGCTGCGCCAACCCTTTTTCTTGGGCTCAACGGGCTCGTAATGGGCGATCTGGCGGTGCAGGGCCTGCAGCTTTTCAGCCGCCAGGCGCTGCATCGGGTCGGGATCGATCTCGCCCGCCTCGCATTTGGCCCGATAGGCGGGGAGCGGCCCGTCGGTCATGTCAGAAACGGAAACCTGGTTAGCCGCGCCGTTCGACCATCAGTTTCTTGATCTCACCAATCGCTTTGGCCGGGTTCAAACCCTTGGGACAGGTCTTGGTGCAGTTCATGATCGTGTGGCAGCGGTAGAGCCGGAAGGGATCTTCCAGGTCGTCCAGTCGCTCGCCCGTGTGATCATCGCGGCTGTCGGCAATCCAGCGATAGGCCTGTAACAGAATGGCGGGGCCCAGATACCGGTCGCCGTTCCACCAGTAGCTGGGGCAAGAAGTCGAGCAGCAAAAACACAGGATGCATTTGGACGGTTCGTCCAGCACATGCTGTTCCTCGGGCGACTGTGGCCGTTCGCTATCCGGCGGGGGCGGCGTATTGGATTGCAGCCACGGTTTGATCGAGGCGTATTGCGCATAAACGTGGTTCAGATCGGGAACCAAATCCTTGACCACCGGCAGGTGCGGCAAGGGGTAGATCGTCACATCGCCCTTGATCTCATCGATCGGGCACAGGCAGGCCAGGGTGTTGGTGCCGTCGATGTTCATGGCGCAGGAACCGCAGATGCCCTCGCGGCAGGACCGGCGGAAGGTCAGAGTCGAATCGACCGCATCCTTAATGTGGATCAGCGCATCCAGCACCATCGGCCCGCAGTTTTCGAGATCGATCGTGTATTCGTCCAGACGGGGATTCTTCTCGTCGTCCGGGCTCCAGCGATAGATCTTGAACTCTTTGGGGTTCTTGGCCCCCGCCGGTTCCGGATGCCTGTCGCCGACCTCGACCTTCGAGTTCTTCGGCAGCGTAAATTCGGCCATCGATCCTTGCCCTTCTGAGGGTCAGTAAACCCGCGCCTTCGGCGGGAAGCTCTGTACGTCGTTGGTCAGCGTGTTCAAATGCACTGGCCGGTAGTCGATGCGGCTGGTGCCGTCCGGGTTCACCCAGATCAAGGTGTGTTTCATCCACTCCTGATCGTCCCGGTCGGGATAGTCCTCGCGAGCATGGGCCCCGCGACTTTCCTGACGGTTTACGGCGCCATGCATGGTGGCGACGGCCTGGAACATGAGATTGTCGAGTTCCAGGGTTTCCACCAGATCCGAGTTCCAGACCATCGAGGTGTCGTTGACCCCCATGGCCGGGCGTTTGTCCCAGGTCTTTTCCAACAGATCGACGCCTTCCTGAAGCACATCGCCGGTGCGGAAGACGGCGCAGTTGTTCTGCATGACCCGCTGCATTTCCAGCCGCAGATCGGCGGTCGGCAGATCGGGTTTTGAGTGGCGGATCTTGTCCAACCGGTCGAGCGCTTCGGCCCCCGCACCCTTCGGCAGGTCGCGGTGTTTTGATCCCGGCTCGATGATCTCGGCCGCCCGGTTCGCCGCCGCCCGGCCGAAGACGACCAGGTCGAGCAGGCTGTTGGAGCCAAGCCGGTTGGCACCATGGACCGACACACAGGCCGCCTCGCCAATGGCCATCAGGCCGGGGACGACCTTGTCCGGATCGTCGTCGGTGGGGCACACCACCTCGCAGCGGTAGTTGGTCGGCACGCCGCCCATATTGTAGTGGACCGTCGGCAGGACCGGGATCGGCTGCTTGGTCACATCGACGCCGGCGAAAACCTTGGCCGTTTCGGCGATGCCCGGCAGGCGTTCGAAGATGACGTCCGGGTCGAGATGTTCCAGGTGCAAGTGGATGTGGTCGTTGCCGCCACCGACGCCGCGCCCCTCGCGGATTTCGATGGTCATCGACCGGCTGACGACATCGCGGGAGGCAAGGTCCTTGGCCGAGGGGGCGTAACGTTCCATGAACCGCTCGCCTTCGGAATTGGTCAGATAACCGCCCTCGCCCCGCACGCCTTCGGTGATCAGGCAGCCTGCACCGTACACGCCGGTCGGGTGGAACTGGACGAATTCCATATCCTGGAGCGGCAGGCCCGCGCGGGCGACCATGGCATTGCCGTCGCCGGTGCAGGTATGGGCCGAGGTGCAGGAGAAATAGGCCCGACCGTAACCGCCGGTCGCCAGCACCGTGGTGTGGGCGCGGAAACGGTGGATGGAGCCGTCATCCAGGTTCCAGGCCATCACGCCCCGGCATTCGCCATCTTCCATGATCAGATCGAGGGCGATGTATTCGACGAAGAATTTGGCCTCGTGCTTGAGGGCCTGCTGATAGAGCGTGTGCAGCATGGCATGGCCGGTCCGGTCGGCCGCCGCACAAGTGCGATAGGCGGTGCCCTCGCCGAAGCGGGTGGTCATGCCGCCAAAGGCACGCTGATAGATCTTGCCTTCAGCGGTGCGGGAGAATGGCAGGCCATAATGTTCCAGCTCGATAATCGCCGGAATGGCCTCGCGGCACATATATTCGATGGCGTCCTGATCGCCCAGCCAGTCCGACCCCTTGACGGTGTCGTACATGTGCCAGCGCCAGTCATCCTCGCCCATATTGCCCAAAGCCGCCGACACGCCGCCCTGGGCCGCGACCGTGTGGCTGCGGGTCGGGAAAACCTTGGTCAGGCACGCGGTGTTCAAGCCTTTTTCGGCCATGCCAAAGGTCGCGCGCAGACCCGCCCCGCCGGCGCCCACGACGATCACGTCGTAGGTATGGTCGATTACGTCATAGGTTTGCGTCATTCCGATCACGCTCCGATCGCTATCTTCAGCACCGAGATGGCGGCGGCCAGGCCCAAGATGATGGCCAGAAATTTGGTTCCCAGATCGGCCGCCATTTTCAGCCACCCATCATGGATATAGTCCTCGTAGATCACTTGCATACCCAGCTGGGCATGGTGGAAGACCGCGATGATCAGGCAGATCAGCAGGACGGCCACGAACGGGTTGCCGATCCACGCCACCACCTCGGCATGCCCGGCGCCGGCAACCGATATCATGGAAACAACGAACCAAACGGCCAGCGGGACCAAGGCGATGGCGGTCACGCGCTGGGCCCACCAATGATGGACCCCTTCCTTGGCCGAACCGAGGCCCCGGACGGTTTTGAGGGGATCGCGAAGGCTCATTCTCTGTCTCCTTTACGCGAACAGGGCCAGCAACCAGGACAGGACCGTCAGCACGCCCGTGCCAATCAGCACCATCCAGCCGCTCTTGTTGACCGTTTCCAGCTCGTAACCATAGCCGGCGTCCCAGATCAAATGCCGGATGCCATTGCACAGGTGATAGAACAGCGCCGCCGTCCAGCCGAACAGGCACAACAGGCCAAACCAGGACCCGATGATCGCTTGGGCCAGGGCGAATGCCTGGGGCCCAGCCGCGGCAGCCAGCAGCCAATAGGTCAACAGCAAGGTGCCAATGGCGAGCGCAATCCCCGTAAAGCGGTGAAAAATCGACAGCACGCTGGTGATTTGCGGCTTGTAGATTTGAAGATGGGGGGAGAGTGGACGGGCTGGTTGATCGGCTTGGCTTGTGGCCATTGGGCGTCTCTTACGTAGCGTCTCTTGCGAGTCTGACTTGCACGTCTGGGCGATTTGGCACCGTTAGGTTGCCCTATCGCGGTGGGAGAGCGTTGGGAATAGAGCTAGAGCATATTCCGAACAGGTAGGATCGTTTGACCGTCATTTCGCGTTTTCCGGCAAGGCGGGTTCGTCGCCGTGGTGCTGGAGGCACCACAAGACGGACACAACGATGACCGGAGGACGCGAAATGACGGCCTTCGGTGGGCCAAATCAGCCCATCCGCGGCGTTGCGGCCCTTGCCCGATGCGCTGCATCGCGCTGCGCACCGCGCCTGACGGAATGAACTGATTTGGCGCCATCAAACGATCCTACCTGTTCGGAACATGCTCTAGTTCCGAAAGGTTGCCTACAAGTTGAAGGATTAGCCTGTCAATGCCGGCCACATCGCGCTCGTTCACGAAATTGCTGCAACTGCGAACAAGATCCTAGGCATTCCTTTGGGCAATTGCCTGGGCAATGGCCAATGTCCGCTCGGCAGCCTGGACATGCAGGGCCTCGACCAGTTTGCCGTCGGATACCGTCACGCCCTTGCCTGCCCGTTTGGCTTTGTCGAAGGCTTCGATGATCTTCCGGGCTTCGGCGATCTCCGCGTCGTCCGGGCCAAAGGCAGCATTGGCGGCGGCAATGGTTTTGGGGTGGATCAGGCTTTTGCCATCAAAGCCCAGATCGCGGCCCTGGCGGCACGCTGCCTCGAATCCCACCTCGTCTTGCAGGTCGGTATGGACCCCGTCGATGGCCACTAAGCCATGAGCGCGGGCGGCCAAAACGCAGAGGCTGAGCGCGGTCAGGACGGACGTGCGGTCCGCGGTGTGGCGGGCACCGAGATCCTTGACCAGGTCGGAGGTGCCCATGACCAGGCCGGCCAGGCGCGGGCTGGCCCCGGCGATCTCGTTAGCCCGCAGGATGCCGATTGGCGTTTCCAGCATGCACCAGAGCGCCGCAGAGGGTGGCAGCCGCTCGGCGGCGCGCTGGACAGTTTCCGGGCTTTCGACCTTGGGCAGCAGCGCCCCATCGGCGCCCTCGACAGCCGACCAGTCCTGCTCATGCCATGGCGTGCCCTCGGCATTGAGGCGCACCAGCACCTCGCGATGGCCGAATCCGCCCTTTGCAAGCGTTTCGGCCACGGCGGTGCGGGCGCCGGGCTTGGCATCCGGCGCAACCGAGTCTTCGAGATCCAGAATCAGCCCGTCGGCCGGCAGCCCGCGCGCCTTTTCCAGGGCCCGGTCCTTGTCACCGGGCACATAGAGCAGCGAGCGCCGGGGGCGGAGACTCACAGGTAGTTTTCGGCCAGATTCTCGGCGATTTGCACCGCGTTCAGGGCCGCACCCTTGCGCAGATTGTCGGAGACGACCCACAGGTTCAGGCCATTCTCGACGGTCGAATCCTCGCGAATGCGGCTGACATAGACCTCGTCATCCCCAGCCGCCTCGACCGGGGTGACATAGCCTTCGTCGGCGCGGTGGTCGATGACGGTCACACCCGGCGCATCGCGCAGGGCCTCGCGCGCGTCCTGGACCGAGATCTCGCTGTCGAATTCGGCGTTCACCGCAACGGCGTGGCCGATAAAGACCGGCACCCGGACGCAGGTGAAGGTCGCCTTGATCGCCGGGTCGAGGATCTTCTTGGTCTCGACCACCATCTTCCATTCTTCCTTGGTCGAACCGTCATCCATGAAGACGTCGATGTGCGGAATGACGTTGAAGGCGATCTGCTTGGTGAACTGTTCCTTCTTGATCGGATCGTTCACATAGATCCCGCGCGTCTGGTTGAACAGCTCGTCCATCGCCTCGCGGCCCGAGCCGGAAACCGACTGATAGGTCGACACCACCAAGCGCGTGATGCGGGCGACATCGTGCAGCGGCTTCAGCGCCGTGACCATCTGGATGGTCGAGCAGTTCGGGTTGGCGATGATGTTCTTGGCGGTGAAACCGGCAATCGCCTCGGGGTTCACTTCCGGTACGATCAGCGGCACGTCCGGATCCATGCGGAATTGCGAGGTATTGTCGATCACCACGGCCCCCGCCTTGCCGGCGCGCGGCGAGTATTCCGCCGAAACCTTGGCGCCTGGTGAGGACAGGACGATATCGGTGCCCTTGAAATCGAAGCTGGCGAGGTTCTGCACCTTCAGCACGTCGTCTTCGCCGAAGGAGACTTCCCGGCCGACCGACCGTTCGGAGGCCAGGGCGATAACATCGTCGGCGGGAAAATCCCGTTCGGCGACGATGTTCAATACTTCGCGGCCGACATTCCCCGTCGCGCCGACCACAGCTACTCGGTAGCCCATTTTCCAGTTCCTTTATGAGGCCCCTTAGGCGCTCATCGTCTCGAGCAGCGCGCTGCCCATTTCTTCCGTTGAAAGCGTTCCGCCGATATCGGCTGTCCGGGCCCCGGTTTCCAGGACCTTGGCGGCGGATTTTTCAATCAAATCGGCCTCGCTGCCCAGATCGAAGCTGTAGCGCAACATCATGGCGAAGCTGAGAATGGTCGCCAGCGGGTTGGCGATGCCCTGGCCTGCGATATCCGGGGCTGAGCCGTGCACCGGCTCATACAGCGCCTTGCGGCCACCGGTGGCATCGGTCGCGCCCAGGGAGGCCGAGGGCAGCATACCGAGAGAACCGGTCAGCATCGCCGCCTCGTCCGACAGCATGTCGCCGAACAGATTATCGGTGACGATCACGTCGAACTGGCGCGGGTTGCGGACCAGTTGCATGGCGCAATTGTCGGCCAGCATGTGGCTGAGCTCGACATCGGAAAACTCCTCGGCATGCAGCTCGGTCATGACCTGACGCCAGAGCAGCCCGGATTCCATGACGTTGCATTTTTCCACCGAGCAAACCCGGCCATTGCGCTTGCGGGCCAGATCGAAGGCCACGGCCCCGACGCGGCGGATTTCGCTGGTGGTGTAGGCCTGGGTGTTGACGCCCTGCTTCTCGCCATTGGGCAGGTCGAATATGCCGCGCGGTTCGCCGAAATAGACCCCGCCGGTCAGCTCGCGCACGATCATGATGTCGAGCCCCTCGACAACCTCACGCTTGAGAGTCGAGGCATCGGCCAGGGCCGGGAAAACCAGCGCCGGGCGCAGATTGGCGAACAGGCCGAGATCCTTGCGCAGGCGCAGCAGACCGGCCTCGGGACGGATTTCAAAATCGACGCCATCCCACTTCGGACCGCCGACGGCGCCGAGCAGCACGGCATCGGCTGCCTCGGCGCGCTGCATAGTCTCATCGGTGACCGGCACGCCATCGGTGTCGATGCCGATGCCGCCGACAAGGCCTTCGTCAATGTCGAAACCAACGGCGCGCTCGCTGCCGAGCCAATCGATGACGCGGCGCACCTGGCCGACAACCTCCGGGCCGATGCCATCGCCCGGCAACAACATGATTTTCTTGTTCGAACTCACTGGTCTGTCCGCTGAGATTTATTTGAAAGCGAAAGGGCCCAAGGCCGCAACGGGCGGGCAACCTAGGACCCCTTCGGCCATATTGCGAGTCGAACGTTCGATTGTTTTGGCTGTCAGCCCTTCCAGCTGAAATGGTCGATGAACAGGCGGAGAATTTTGTTGGTGCGGTATTCCCTTGGGAAATAGAGGAAGACACCCGACAGAACCGGGGTTTGGTCCCTGAAAAGGTGGGTTATTTCGCCCTCGCCCTCACGCACCAGCGCATAATCGGCAAAGGTATAGCCCAGCCCCAGCCCTTGACGCACTTGGGAGGCCAGGCTTGGCAGGGTGTTGACCACCAGATTGCCGGTTACCGCGACGTCGTAGTCGCCATCGGGGCCGCTGAAGGTCCAGGGGGCGAACCGGCCCGACAGTTGGTAGCGATAGCGGATGCAGTTGTGATTGGGCAGATCGTGCGGGGTTTCCGGCACGCCGTGACTGTCGAGATAGGCGCGGCTGGCAAACACCGACAGGCCGAGCTGGGGAAGCAGGCGGACGGAGATCATGTCGGGATCGATGCGGTCGCCCAGGCGGATACCGGCATGGAATGCCTGGTCGACGATGTCGACGAAGGCTTCGGTCACGTTGAATTCCAAGTGGATTTCCGGATAGCGCTGGCAGAAGCCCGTAAGCCGATCGGCGATGATCATCTCATAGGCGAATTCGGGCAGGGTGATCCGCAGATCCCCACGCACCACATTGCCGACTTCGCGGGCCGAATGCACCGCACTGCCGAGCTGGTCGTAGGCTGGCCCGGTGCCTCGGTACAGTTCCCGCCCAGCATCGGTCAGCGTGACCTTGCGCGTCGTGCGCACGAACAGGGCTGTCCCGATCTGTTGTTCCAGCGATTTGAGCTGGTGACTGACCGTCGATGGCTGAAGGCCCAGCCGGTCGGCCGCGGCGCGCAGCGAGCCCTCGCGCGCGATGGCGTTGAACACTTCCAGCGGAACGAGGGGCAATCGCATTGTTCGATTTCATACATGTAACAGGTGAGCAATTCACCCATTAATGAATCGATCAGCATGGTCAATATGATCCCCACGGGACAACAGAGGGGAGCCGTCATGAACACACGTAACGCATTAGGAGCCGCCGCGGCGGCCATCATGATCACGGCCTCGGCTGCGGCCGCAGATCTGGCGGGCGATGAAATCACCGGGGACAATGCCCACGTCAATGCCGAGCTGATCCGTATCGCGGATGCGTTGGATGCGGCGGTCGATGCGAAGGACTGGCCGCTGGCCCGGTCCCTGTTCACCGAGACCATCGATGTGGATTTCACCTCGCTGGCGGGGGGCGAGCCGGCAACCATTCCGGCCGACGCGCTGATCCAGGGCTGGTCGGGAAACCTGACGGCGGAGAAGACGTCCTTCCATTTGCGCGGCAATCACCGCGTGAGTTTCGAGGATGCCGCCAATGCCGTGATGCTGAGCCATGGCTATGCCTGGAACCGTCTCGAGCGCGGGGCGGATGCGGAAAATGGCGGCGAGGCGCTGTGGGAGGTGTGGGGCACATATGAGCACAGCTTCACCAAGACGGATGAAGGCTGGCGGATCAACGGCATGACCTTCAACGCCACGGCCCAGCGCGGGAACTTCTTTGTCCGCGATACGCCGGGCAACCCAAGCTGATAGGAGCAAACGACATGACGCAGACTTGGTTCATCACCGGCGCCTCAGCCGGCTTTGGACGTGCCTTTGCCGAGCATGCCCTGGAGCAGGGATACAACGTCGCGGTCGCCGCGCGCCGGCAGGAGAAGCTGGCCGAGATTGAGGCCATCGATCCCCAGCGCGTCTTGGCCCTAACCGCCGATGTGATGAAGCCCGATCAGGTTCGCTCGGGCGTCGAAAAGGCCTTGGAGCGCTTCGGTTCTGTCGATGTGCTGATCAACAATGCCGGTTACGGCGTTGTGGGCGCGGTCGAGGAGACTCCCGAGGACGAGCTGCGCGCCCTGATGGAGACCAACTTCTTCGGGGCGATGACCGTCACCAACGCCTTGCTGCCGGCCATGAGGGAGCAGAAGTCCGGCGCCATCGTTATGATTTCCAGCATGGGCGGGCAAATGTCCTTCGCCGGCTTCGGCCCCTACTCCGCCTCCAAATTCGCCATGGAAGGGCTGACGGAAGCGTTGGCCCAGGAAGTTGCGCCGTTTGGCATCAAGACGATGATCGTCGAACCGGGCGCCTTTCGGACCGATTTCGCGGGCGGCGGCGCCCTGCGCCACATGCCGGCCAATCCGGCCTATGCCGAAACCGTGGGCGGCACCCGCGAGTTTGCCAGCGGCATGCACGGCACCCAGGCGGGCGACCCGCGCAAGGCGGCGAAGGCCATCGATCAGGCGCTGCGGGCCGAGAACACGCCACTAAGGCTGGCCCTGGGCGAGGATTCCGTCGACGCCATTCGCGGCCACTCCCAGCAGGTGCTGAAAGACCTCGAAGATTGGGAAACCGTCGCCCGCGACGTCAACGTGGACTAGCGAAACCCTCAGTCGGTCCGCATATCATCGGTGGATAGAACCAAAACCTATCCTGAGGCGTATAAGGGCTGACATGACAAAGCCAACCGTCTTCTACAATGGCAGCTGCCCCGTTTGCCGGACGGAGATCGAGCACTATCGGGATCTCGACTCGGCTGATGGGGCGGCGATCGAATTCGAGGACATCAACGCCGATGAAACGGCGCTGAGCGCCGTTGGGCTGGATCGCGAGACGGCCAGCCGCCGGCTGTATGTGCGCGACGGAAACGGACAGGTCCTGGCCGGCATTCCGGCGTTCGCGGCGATTTGGGATCGGTTGCCGCGCTACCGCTGGCTGGCAACCCTAAGCCGCTGGCCCGTTATGCGAACGGTGCTTCCCTGGCTGTACGAACCGGTCGCCTTTTGCATTTACCGCTGGGATGTGCGGCGGCGGGCAAAGAAGACGCCGTCAACCAGGGCCGCCTAATGACACCCAAACTATAGGTTCGGGGGCGCAGGCTCGCTTAGAGCCAAGGCTGCTCTGCGCCAATTCGTTTTTCGTGATGATCGATGGCCTCGGCCGCGCTGCCCATGGTCAGGGCGATGTCGTCGACGCCGTCGAGCAGGCGCTGCTTGCGGACCGGATCGATGTCGAAACTGACCACGCCGCCATCGGGACCCCGGATTTCCTGGGCTTCCAGATCGACGTCCAGAACCGCGTTGGCACCGCGCTGGGCATCGTCCATCAGCTTGTCCAGATCTTCCTTCGGGACGACGATGGGCAGGATGCCGTTCTTGAAACAGTTATTGTAAAAAATGTCGGCAAAGCTAGTGGAGATCACACAGCGAATGCCGGCATCGAGCAGGGCCCAGGGGGCATGCTCTCGCGAGGAACCGCAGCCGAAATTATCGCCCGCCACCAAGATGTTCGCGTCCTTGTAGGCCGGCTGGTCGAGCACGAAGTCCTTGGGATTGCCATCCTCGTCGGTGCGCAGTTCAAAGAACAGTCCCGCCGACAGCCCGGTGCGCTTGATGGTCTTCAGGAACTGCTTGGGGATGATCATGTCCGTGTCGATGTTGTTCAACGGCATCGGCGCGGCGACCCCACGCAAGGTCTTGAACGGCTCCATAGCGCGGCTCCCCTTAGCCCAGTTCGCGAATGTCGGTCAGGCGGCCGGTGACGGCGGCTGCGGCGGCCATGGCCGGGCTAACCAGATGTGTTCGGCCGCCACGGCCCTGCCGGCCCTCGAAATTGCGGTTCGAGGTTGAGGCACAGCGTTCGCCCGGCTTCAGCTTGTCGGCATTCATCGCCAGGCACATGGAACAGCCCGGCTCGCGCCAGTCGAAGCCGGCCTCGACGAACACGCGGTCCAGTCCTTCTTCCTCGGCCTGGGCCTTCACCAGGCCGGAGCCCGGAACGATCATGGCGTGCACGCTGTCGGCCACCTTGCGGCCTTTGGCCACCTCGGCCACGGCGCGCAGATCTTCGATCCGGCCGTTGGTGCAGGATCCGATGAAGACCTTGTCGACGGCGATGTCGGAAATCTTGGTGCCGGCGCTCAGGCCCATATAGCCCAGCGAGCGTTCGACAGCGGCCCGGCGGCCTTCATCATCGAAACTCGCGGGATCGGGCACCTCGCCGGTGATCGGCGCGACATCTTGCGGGCTGGTGCCCCAGGTGACCTGCGGGTCGATATCGGCGACGTTCAGGGTCACCTCGCGGTCGTAGGTGGCACCTTCGTCGCTGGGCAGGGTGCGCCAATACGCCACCGCCTGGTCCCATTGCTCGCCCTTGGGCGCCAGCGGGCGGCCCTTGAGGTAATCGAACGTCTTCTCATCCGGGGCGATCAGGCCGGCCCGCGCGCCGCCTTCGATGGACATGTTGCAGACCGTCATGCGGCCTTCCATCGACAGATCGCGAATGGCCTTGCCGGCATATTCGATGACATGCCCCGTGCCTCCGGCGGTGCCAATCAAACCGATGATGGCCAGGATGACATCCTTGGCGGTCAGGCCCAGCGGCAGATCGCCCTCGACCGTAATACGCATGTTGGCGGCCCGCGCCTGGGGCAAGGTCTGGGTGGCCAGGACGTGTTCGACCTCGCTGGTGCCAATACCAAACGCAAGCGCGCCGAACGCACCGTGGGTCGCGGTATGGGAATCGCCGCAGACGATGGTCATGCCTGGCTGGGTAAAGCCCTGTTCGGGGCCGATGATGTGAACGATGCCCTGGCGGGGATCGTTCATGCCGAACAGGGTGATGCCGAAATCCTCGCAATTCTTCTGCAAGGTTTCGACCTGGATGCGGCTTTCCTCGTCGCTGATGCCGGCGGCGCGATCCTCTGTCGGGACATTGTGGTCGGGAACCGCCAGGGTCGATCCGGGACGACGGACTTGCCGGCCGGCCAGGCGCAAACCTTCGAAAGCCTGCGGGCTGGTCACCTCGTGCACCAAGTGCCGGTCGACATACAGGAGCGTACCGGCCCCTTCCGGCCCCGTGTCGATGACGTGGCTGTCCCAAATTTTGTCGTACAGCGTACGTGGCGCTTGCATGATCCTAACCCCGGACGTGTTTTTATGCGGCCTTTGCCTCCTCGGGCGCGACCGTCCACCTACTCATTACTGCATTGGTCGCGCTAGGCGCTTTCGGACTTGGCCGACTTCGCCGGACGGGTATCGCGCTTTTCGGCAATACGGGCCGATTTGCCGCGACGTTCGCGCAGGTAATAAAGCTTGGCGCGGCGCACGGCACCCCGGCGGACCACCTCGATCGAGTCCACCCGCGGGCTGTAGAGCGGGAATACACGTTCCACACCCTCGCCGTAGGAAATCTTGCGCACGGTGAAGCTGGAATTGATCCCGGCATTCTTGCGACCGATGCAGACCCCTTCGAACGCCTGGATACGTTCGCGCGTGCCTTCAACGACCTTCACATTGACCCGCAGCGTATCGCCGGGCCCAAAGTCAGGGATGGTCTTGCCGTCGGTCAGGCTATCGATCTGTTCCTGTTCAATCTTCTCGACAATGTTCATGATCTCGTTCTCCGTACCCGTGCCTCGGCTTCTCCGCCGTCGGACGTCTCCAACAAATCGGGCCGCCGGGCCCATGTAATGCTCTCGGCCTGTTCCTGGCGCCACGCCTCAACCTTGGCGTGATGGCCGGAAACCAGCACATCGGGCACCGTTCGCTCGACCCCGGCCCCATCCCGCCAAACCGCCGGACGGGTGTAGTGGGGGTATTCGAGCATCGGCCCTTTTTCGGACCGCGGTGCAAAACTCTCCTCACCGCCGCTGGCTGCGTTTCCCATCACGCCGGGCAACAGCCTGACGATCGCATCCAGCACACACAATGCCGCCGGCTCACCGCCCGACAGGACGAAATCGCCGACGCTCAATTCCTCCAACGCCCAGGCATCGATCACCCGCTGATCGATGCCCTCATACCGTCCGCACAACAGGACGACACCGGAGCCTTCGGCCAAGTCGGTCGCCAGCTTCTGATCGAAACGGCGGCCGCGCGGCGACAGGAAATAGGCGGGCAATCCACCGACTTTCCCACCTTGTTCGTCGCCCCGTTGGCTTGTTATTCCCCCATCGACCGCCTGCAACGCGGCATCGACAACGTCGGGCCGCATGACCATTCCCGCGCCGCCCCCAAAGGGGGCGTCATCGACGGAGGCGTGTTTATTGCGCGCATGTGACCGTATGTCTACCGTTTCCAGCGTCCATTGGCCCTCCTGCAACGCCTTTCCCGCCAAACTGCCGCCCAACGGCCCCGGAAACATATCCGGGAACAAGGTCAGCGCCACCGCGCGCCAGGGGGTCGTGACCACCATCTAGCTCGCCTCAAGCTCCTCAGCCGGGATGACGGTCAGTCGTCCCGCTGAGACGTCGATCTCCGGCACCGTTTCCTTGGTGAAGGGAACGACGAGAACCGAGCCTTGCTTGGGCGCGATCTCCAGCACATCGCCGCTGCCAAAGTCGTAGATGGCGGTGACCGTGCCGAACGCAACCCCGTCTTCGCCGACCGCCGCCAATCCGATCAGATCGGCATGATAGAAGGTGTCCTCCTCCTCCAGCGACGGCAGGGCCGCCCGGTCGATGTAAAGCCGCGTCCTGGCCAGGGCTTGGGCCGCGTCCCGGTCAGCCACCCCGTCCAGGCGGGCGATCCACTGGCCCTTGGCCTGGGACAGCAGTTCAGGCCGGAACTGGCGCTTGCGCTTTTCATCGTCCAGCGGGCCATAGGCTGCCAGATCGGCCGGGTCTTCCGTAAAGGGCTTGATCTTGACCAAACCCCTCACGCCATGCGCGCCGGTGATGGCCCCGACGCAAACCCTGTCCGACCCGGTGTCTTTGCCCATGTCCCATGCCTAGCCAAGCGGGCTCAGGAGTCCTTCTTCTCTTCCTCGTCGGAAGCGGCTTCCTCAGCCGGGGCTTCCTCCGCGGGAGCTTCTTCAGCAGGAGCTTCCTCAGCAGCAGCGTCTTCAGCAGGCGCCTCTTCAGCAGGGGCTTCGGCGGCAGCTTCGGCTGCGGCTTCTTCCGCTTCCTTGGCCGCGGCCAGGCGTTCCTGGGCCTTTGCCTTCGGCGCCGACTTCTTCGGCGTCTCGCGATAGCTCGGCACTTCGATGAGACCGGCCGCACCCAGCATACGGGCGACACGGTCGGTCGGCTTGGCACCGACGGACAGCCAGTGACGCACCCTATCCTCGACAATGCGGACCCGGTCCGGGTTGTCCTTGGTCAGCATCGGGTTGTAGGTGCCGACCTTTTCGATAAAGCGGCCATCGCGCGGGTCGCGCACATCGGCCACCACAATGCGGTAGTAGGGACGCTTCTTCGCGCCGCCTCGAGACAGGCGGATTTTCACAGCCATACCAGTTGGTTCCTTTCGTCTAGCTGATCTTTGGTTGTCTTAGAGTGTCTCAGAATTTCGGAAAGCCGGGGGGCAGGCCGCCTGGCGGCAGCCCGTCCGTCGGCAGATTGGCACCGGCAAGATCGGCGGGGTTCAGGCCGCCCAGCGGGCCCTTTTTGCCCATCTTGCGCATACGCTTCATCATGGTTTGCATCTGTTGGTACTGCTTGAGCACCTTGTTTACATCCTGCACGGCGGTGCCGGATCCGGTGGCGATACGCCGTTTGCGCGAGGCGTGAATGACCTTGGGGTTTCGTCGCTCGCCGGGGGTCATGGACCGGATGATCGCCTCCTGCCGCTTAAGTAGCGATTCATCCAGGTTGGCCTCTTTCATCTGGTTCTTGATCTTGCCGACCCCGGGCAACAGGGACATGACGCCCGACAGGCCACCCATCTTGCGCATCTGTTCGATCTGTTTGGCCATATCCTCCAGATCGAAGCGGCCCTTCTGCATCTTGGCCGCCATCTTCTCGGCTTCGGCCTGGTCGATGGTCTCGGCGGCCTTTTCGACCAGCGAGACGACATCGCCCATGCCGAGAATGCGGCCGGCGATCCGTTCGGCGTGGAAGGGCTCCAGCGCGTCCAGCCCCTCGCCCGTACCCATCAGTTTGATCGGCTGGCCGGTCTGGGCCCGCATGGACAAGGCCGCACCGCCCCGGGCATCGCCGTCGATGCGGGTCAACACGATGCCGGTGATGCCAACCTTGTCATGGAAATTCTGGGCGGTGGTCACCGCGTCCTGACCGGTCATCGCATCGGTGACCAGCAGGGTTTCGACCGGGCGAGCGGCATCGCGCACCGCCGCGACCTCGGCCATCAATTCCTCATCGATGGACAGCCGGCCGGCGGTATCCAGCATGACCACGTCGTAGCCTTCGCGCCGGGCCGTTTCCATGGCGCGGTTGGTGATGGTGACGGGGTCCTGCAACGGCACGATGGGCAAGGTGGCGACATCGGCCTGTTCGCCCAACACCTTGAGCTGCTGTTGGGCGGCGGGGCGCCGCACGTCGAGCGAGGCCATCAGCACGCGCCGGCGGTGACGTTTGGTCAGGCGCAGGGCGATCTTGGCGGTGCTGGTCGTCTTGCCCGAGCCTTGCAGGCCGACCATGAGCACCGGCACTGGCGGTTCGGCATTCAGGTTGATCGGCAGGGCGTCGGGATCGAAAGTTGGCGCGCCTTCTTCGCCTTCCGGCGTGCCGCCCAGCATTTCGACCAGGCAGTCATTGACGATCTTGACGACCTGCTGGCCCGGTTTGACCGAGCGCAAGACTTCCTGGCCGACGGCGCGCTCCTTGGCCTTGTCGATGAAGTCCTTGACCACCGGTAGGGCGACATCGGCCTCCAGCAGCGCGATGCGGATTTCCCGCATCGCGGCGCCGACATCGGACTCGTTCAGCGTCGGACGCTTGCGCAGCGAATCGAAAATGCCGCCTAGCCGACCTGATAAGGACTCGAACATCGCCGTTTACCGCTCTAGCATCGTTACAAGCACAAAAGCGCCAGCGCGCGACACTCGCGGACTGGCGTTGGCTCTGAACTGGGCCTAAAACCTGATTAAGGCGCGCTTCAATAGGCCTGCGTGCCGCAGAAGTCAACGAATGCGCGCATTACCGGCAACCACACAGTGACAGAGACCGCCCACGCTTCGCCCGCAGCCGATGCCGGTTCGCGAGGAAGGCCCAGCCCCGCCTTGCTGCATGCCTTGCTCGAACGCCAGCCTGGTGAGGCGGCGGATGCCTTCGATCTAAGCGGCTATGATTTTTCCCAGATCGACTTGGGACACCGAAATCTGCGCGGGGCCAATCTGCGGGGCGCCCGCCTGTTCGATACCAACCTGGCTGGCTGCGATCTGCATGGCGCCGATTTGAGCCAAACCGATCTCGGCCTGGCCCGCTTGGACGGCGCGGATATCGGGTTCGCCAAGTTTCGCGGCGCCAGCCTGACCGGGGCCTGCCTGACCGATGCCCAAGGCATGGGCGCCGATTTCGGGCCAGCAGAGGTGGGGGGCCAGTCGGGTGACCAGCGAACGGGGGGCGAGACCGATCTGTCCTGCGCCGATCTGGCCCGGGCCAACCTGCAAGCCGCCCGGCTGGGCAAGACGATGCTGGTGCGGGCCAATCTGCGGGGTACCAACCTGCGCCAAGCGACCCTTGCCGGCAGTCAGTTGATGGCGGCCCGGCTGGAAGGGGCCGATTTGACGGCGGCCGATCTAAGCCGGGCAGATCTATCTTCGGCCGTGCTGACGGGCACCGATCTGTCCGGTAGCGCCTTGACCGACACCGTGTTGGACGGAGCCGACATGCGCGGCGCGCTGTTCGAGGAGGGGGCCTTCAGGCCGGCCTCGCTGTCCGGGGTGAAGCTGCCGAAACCGCTCGAACGGTTGGGGCGCCCGTTGGCGGCGGTACTAGACGATCATGAGCTATGGGTGCGCAGCAAGGGCGAGAAGGGCCAGCGTGCCGATTTGTCCTCCTACGATCTGGCGGATGCCGACCTGTCCCATTGCGAGCTGTCGATGATCGTGCTGCGCCAGGCCCGGATGACAGGGGCGCGGCTGACCGGCTCGACCCTGATCATGGCCGATTTGAGCGATTGCGATCTGCGCTATTCCACCATGAACAGCGCCGATCTGCGTGGGGCTTGGCTGCCGCGCACCAGCCTGAGCGGATCGGACCTGCGCTATGCGCGGCTGACGGCCTTTACCTCCGGCGAGGGCAAAAGCTGGCCGTGCGATCTGCGCTTTGCCCGGTTGCGGCGGGTCGATCTGCGCTTTGCCGATCTGAACGATGCCCTGATCGACGGCGCGATTTTTACCGACGCCCATCTACGCCACGCCAATTTCGGCGGCCGACAGGTCGACAACGGACAATCGAACACCGATTGAACGCGCAAAAATCGCGAACACAACTCCACACGTTCCCCTGAACGGCGATTGTTCTGAGGCGCCACCGCAGCCAGTTCACGTGCTGCGACATATGGAACAAAGCGGCGGCGTATGGGCACATCCCCCTTTTCCCCAAAGGGAACGGAGTTTTTTGGCGAGGATCAGCGAGACCCGCTGAAGGAGGCTTTGCAGGCCTGCGGCCAGTTTGGCCCGCAGCAGACCGCCGGGCGGTTCTACCCCATGGCCTGCGTATCGCTGGAGGTGACCCAGCGCTGCAATCTCGACTGCACCCTTTGTTACCTGTCTGAGCGGGCAGAGATGGCCCACGATGTGCCGCTGGATATCCTGTTCGACCGGATCGAGATGGTGGCCCGGCATTACGGGACCGGCACCTCCATTCAGATCAGCGGTGGCGATCCGACGCTGAGGCCCCTGCCCGACCTGGTGGCCATCTGCGCCAAGATCCGGGCCATGGGCATGCGGTCCTGCCTGATGACCAATGGCATCCTGGCAAATCGCGAAATGCTGCGGACCCTGAGCCGGGCCGGCCTGGACGATGTAGCCTTCCATGTCGATCTGACCCAGGGGCGGACGGGTTTTCCGAGCGAAGAATCCCTCAACACGGTGCGTGCGGCCTATATCGACCGGGCCAAGGGTCTTGGGTTGCGGATCCTGTTCAACACCACCGTGTTCGACGGTAACATCGCCGAGCTGCCAATCATCGCCAGGCTCTTCCGCGACCGGGCGGCCGATCTGTCGCTGGTGTCTTTTCAGCTGCAGGCCGAAACCGGTCGCGGCGTGGCGGACACCCGACCGACCGGCATGACCCAAGACGCCGTGACGGATGCGTTGGCCGAAGGGTTCGGCGCTGCCTTTCCGCATGAGAACGTCCAGACGGGCCATCGCGATTGCAACCGCTATACGGTCCTGCTGGTTGCCGGGCGCAAGGCGGCGTCGATCTTCGGTGACGGCGGATTGGTCGCCGATGCCTTCAAGGCCTTCGATGACACCAAGAAAGACGCCTCGCCCTACACGGTCATTCCAAAGGCTGCTTTCCGGTCGGCGCTAAGGCGGCCTGTCTTGGCCTGCCGTGCCTTAGCCCATGGCATCGGATTGCTGTGGCGATTGCGATCAGGGTTGGTGCAAAGCCGGGGGCGCATCGCCCGTCTGAGCGTGCTGGTGCACAGTTTTATGGATTCCGATGATCTTGTGCCCGAGCGCTGCGCCTCTTGCGTCTTCATGGTCATGACCGCCCATGGGCCGATGTCCATGTGCGCCCACAATGCCGAACGGGACAAGCGGCTGTTCGCACCCGCGCCGGTGCCGCAGTCCAATCACAGACGCTGGTGGAGTGCGGCGACCGGAGCCGTCACCGACCGACCGGATTACCAGGTGCCGGGCGTCACCGCCCTGAAGCGCATGAAGGGACGCCAGCGGCAGGCTTCCCTGGCCGTTCGCAAGGGAAGCCCGCAGCGATGAGTCGCGTTCTATTGGTTTTGGCAGCGCTGTTCCTGACCACTGGCTTCACGCCCCTGGAACGGGCCTTTCTGCCGCGGGTCGAGTTGCTGTCGGAGGATTTCCTGGTTGTTGCCGATCAGGAGCGGCGGTCGGTCGATCATGGACCGTGGGACCGCTTTTTGGCCGCTTATGTCGAAAGTGATCAGGCCGGCATCAATCGCCTAGACTACGGGAGTGTGAGCCAGGCCGATGACCAGGCGCTGAATGGGTATCTGGCCGATTTGCAAGCGATCGATCCCGGCGAGCTGACCAGGGACCAGCAGCTTGCCTATTGGATAAACCTGTACAACGCCACCACCGTCGATCTGATCCTGGAAAACTATCCAGTGGAGTCCATTCGCGACATTGGCGGGTTCCTGGAAATTGGACCATGGGACCGCAAGGTCCTGGAGGTCACCGGCCACCGGCTGAGCCTGAACGATATCGAACACCGCATTATCCGCCCGATCTACGACGAGCCCCGGATACACTATGCCGTCAATTGCGCGGCAGCCGGGTGCCCGAACCTAATGGACCGTGCCTGGCGGGCGGAAAGTTTGGAGGCTGATCTGGCCACGGCCGAACGGGCCTATGTCAACGATCCGCGCGGTATTCGGGTCGAGGATGATGGGTCTTTGGTTTTGTCGAAAATCTATGGCTGGTTTCGCGAGGATTTCGGCCGGAATGAAGCCGAACTGCTGGCCAGCCTTGTCGATGCCGCTGAACCTGAACTGAAAGCCAAACTCGAAGGGCGGACAGGCGTCGACCGCTACGAATACGACTGGTCGCTCAACGATCGCTGAAGGGCGCCAATAGACACTGTACCGCCGCCCCCCTATATACGGGCGCCATGAGCGGAACGAGCGCTATACCTTTCGTGAAAATGCAGGGCCTGGGTAACGATTTTGTCGTTATCGACCGGCGCGTGCACCCTATTGCGCTGGATGTGCCAGGGCTGACGGCCATTGCCGACCGGCGGTTGGGCATCGGCTGCGACCAGGTGCTGGTGATCGATCCGCCGGACAACGGGTCGGCCGCCGCCGATATGCTGATCTACAATCCCGACGGCTCGCCGGCCGAGGCCTGCGGCAACGGCACGCGCTGCGTTGCCCGGCTGTTGATGGACGAGGATGGCAGCGAAAGCCTGACCATTCGGACCGTGGCGGGCGATCTAGCTTGCGCCCGCTCCGGCGAGGCGGTGGCCGTCGATATGGGGCTGGTGCGCACCGAGTGGGACGAGATCCCCTTGAGCGAGGCCGCCGACACGCTGAATCTGCCCATCGAGGAAGGCCCGCTGAGCACTCCCGTCGGGGTGAATGTCGGCAACCCACATTTGGTGTTTTTTGTAGAGGATGCCGAGGCCATCGACCTGCCGGCGCTCGGCCCGATCCTGGAACACCATTCGATGCTGCCCGAACGGGCCAATATCGAAATCGTCCAGGTTCTGTCGCCCACCCATTTGCGCATGCGGGTCTGGGAACGCAGCGCCGGGATCACGCAAGCCTGCGGCAGCGGCGCCTGCGCCTCCGCCGTGGCGGCCAACCGGCGCGGGCTGACCGAGAAGTCAGTCACCGTCACACTGGATGGCGGCGATCTGGGAATCGAGTGGCTAGAGAACGGCCATGTTCTGATGAGCGGGCCGACGGCGGTTAGCTTTACCGGCTCCATCACCTTGCCGGCGGGTTAGCCGGTATGGGTTTCGACATTCTGACCTTCGGTTGCCGTCTTAACGCTTATGAGAGTGAAGTCATGCGCGGCCACGGCGAGGCGGCCGGCCTGAACGACACAATCGTGGTCAACACCTGCGCGGTAACGGCCGAGGCCGAAAGGCAGGCGCGCCAGGCGATCCGCAAGGCGGCTCGTGAAAATCCCGAGGCCACGATCGTGGTGACTGGCTGCGCGGCGCAGATCTCGCCCGAGAAATTCGCCCAGATGCCGGAAGTCAGCCGGGTGATCGGCAATGAGGAAAAGCTCAATGCCGAGACCTGGTTCGCCGGAGATCATGCAGACATTCAGGTCGGTGACATCATGGCCGTGCGGGAAACGGCCGGACACCTGATCGAGGGCTTCGAAGGCCAAACCCGGGCCTTTTTGCAGGTGCAGAACGGCTGCGATCATCGCTGCACCTTCTGCACCATTCCCTTTGGGCGAGGGAATTCCCGTTCGGTGCCCATCGGCGCTATCGTCCAGCAGACCCGCGCTCTGGTGGAAGCCGGCTTCAAGGAGCTAGTGCTGACCGGGGTCGATATCACCAGCTACGGTCCTGACCTGCCCGGGCAGCCGAGCTTGGGTCAGATGGTCAGGCGGCTGCTGGCCCAGGTTCCGGATTTGCCCCGATTGCGCCTGTCCTCGCTGGACCCGGTGGAGATCGACGAGGATCTCTGGCGGCTGATCGAGGGCGAGCCGCGCCTGATGCCCCACCTGCACCTGTCGTTGCAGGCCGGCGATGACATGGTGCTGAAGCGCATGAAGCGGCGGCATTTGCGGGCCGATGCGCTGGCCCTGTGCGAGAAGGCCCGCCGGTTGCGGCCGGACATGGTGTTCGGCGCGGATCTGATCGCCGGCTTTCCGACCGAAGACGAGGCGATGTTCGACCGGACCCTCGGCCTGGTTGAGGAGTGCGGGCTGACCTATCTGCATGTCTTTCCTTATTCCCCGCGCCCTGGCACGCCGGCCGCCCGCATGCCTCAGGTCCCAGGCCCCATCCGCAAGGAACGGGCGGCGCAGTTGCGCCAGGCCGGAGAGAGAGCCTTAAAAGGCTTTCTCGCCTCGAAGATCGGGGCGGAAGAGGTCGGACTGGTCGAAACCGCCGGGATGGCTAGAACCGAACAGTTCGCCACGGTTGGATTCGAAGGCGAGGCGGAAGCCGGCTCGCTTGTGCCGATCCGCGTGACCGGCAGCGATGGGGCACGCCTGTCAGGACAGTTAGTTGAGAAACGGGCCGCCGCATGAGCACCGAGACCACCACCGTCGAGAAAAAGGGCTGGTTTTCCCGGCTGAAGGACGGGCTGTCCCGCTCCACCTCGAAAATCACCGGCGGCATCACCGGCATCTTCACCAAGCGGCGGTTGGACGACGCGGCTTTGGAAGAGCTGGAGGAAGTGCTGATCACCGCTGATCTGGGTCCCAGCGTTGCCGCCCGGCTGACGGCGGAGTTGGGACGGACGCGGTTTGGCAAGGAAGTCGAGGAACACGAAATTCGCGGCGTCTTTGCCGATCAGATCGCCGAGATCCTGAAGCCGGTGGCCAAGCCGCTGGGAATCGATCGCGCCCGGCGGCCGATGGTCATCATGATGGTCGGGGTCAATGGCACCGGGAAAACCACTACCATCGGCAAGCTGGCCAGCGCCTGGCGGGCGAGCGGACTGAACGTCACCATCGCGGCCGGCGATACCTTTCGCGCCGCCGCCGTCGAACAGCTGGAGATCTGGGGCAAGCGGGCCGGGGTGCCCGTCATCACCGGCAAGCCGGGGGGCGACCCATCGGGGTTGGCCTACGGCGCCTTGGAGCAGGCCAAGGCCGATGGCGCCGATGTGCTGCTGATCGACACGGCGGGCCGGCTGCAGAACAAGGACGGCCTGATGGCCGAGCTGCAGAAGATCAACCGCGTGTTGGGCAAGCTGGATGCCCAGGCCCCCGATGCCACACTTTTGGTGCTGGACGCCACCACCGGTCAGAATGCCCATTCCCAGGTGGAAATATTCAAGCAGATGGTCGATATCAGCGGCCTGATCGTCACAAAGCTCGACGGGTCGGCCCGGGGCGGCGTGCTGGTCGCCCTGGCCGAACGGTTCGGCCTGCCCGTCCATGCCATCGGCGTGGGCGAGGGGATCGAGGACCTGCAGCCCTTCGAGGCCGATAATTTTGCCCGCTCATTAATGGGGATCGATGCATGACCGCCGTGTTTGAAAGCGATATCGCCGCCGGCGGCCCCGTGCAGTTCGACAATGCCGAGGCGGCGCTGGCTGAACTGAAACGGCTGTACGATCAATCCACGGAAAATCTGCGGCAGGCCTTTGCCGATTTCGCCGCCGGCCGCGAACCTGCAAGCCGACGACGGGCTCACTACCCCTACATCGCCATCACCACGGACCGGTTTGCGCGGGTCGATACAAGGCTGTCCTACGGTTTCGTTTCCGGGCCGGGGCGGTATTCAACGACGGTGACTCGGCCGGATTTCTTTTCGGCTTATCTGACGGAACAGATCGGCCAGCTGATCCGCAATCATGAAGTGCCGGTCGAGGTGGGACTGAGCGACACGCCCATCCCGGTGCATTTCGCCTTTCCCGACGGGCTGCATGTCGAAGGCGGTCTGACGGCGGAGAAGATCCGGCAGATCCGCGAGTTTTTCGATGTCCCCGACCTGGATTTGACCGACGACAACATCGTCAACGGCACCGAAAACTATGCCAAGGGGGAAGAGGCGCCGCTGGCCTTGTTCACCGCGCCGCGCGTGGACTACTCCCTGCACCGGCTGCGCCACTACACGGCCACCAAGCCGGAGCATTTCCAGAACTACGTCATCTTCACCAACTACCAGTTCTATATCGACGAGTTCGTCAAGATGGCCCGCCAGATGATGGCGGAGGGGAACGAGACCTACGAGGAATTCGTCGAACCCGGTGAGGTGATCACCCGCAACACGCGCCTGGGCGGTAGCGGCCAACCCGAAGGCAGCGCACCGCCCCGCCTGCCGCAAATGCCGGCCTATCACCTGGTGGCCCCGAACGAAGCCGGGATCACCATGGTCAATATCGGCGTCGGCCCCTCGAACGCGAAGACCATCACCGATCATGTGGCCGTGCTGCGCCCGCATGCCTGGCTGATGCTGGGCCATTGCGCCGGGCTAAGAAACACCCAGCGGCTCGGCGATTATGTGTTGGCCCACGGGTATGTCCGTGAGGACCACGTGCTTGATGCGGATCTGCCGATTTGGGTGCCCATCCCGGCTTTGGCGGAAATCCAAGTTGCGCTCGAAAAGGCCGTCGCCGATGTGACCGGCCAGGAAGGGTACGAGCTGAAGGGCATCATGCGCACCGGCACGGTGGCCACCATCGACAACCGCAATTGGGAGCTGCGAGACCAGCGCGAGCCGACCCAGCGGCTAAGCCAGTCCCGCGCCATCGCGTTGGATATGGAAAGCGCGACGATCGCCGCCAACGGTTTCCGCTTCCGGGTGCCCTACGGCACCTTGCTGTGCATCTCCGACAAGCCGCTGCATGGCGAGATCAAGCTGCCGGGCATGGCCGATAACTTTTACCGGACCCAGGTGAACCAGCATCTGGAGATCGGCATCCGGGCATTGGAAAACCTACAGGGCTTGACCCTGGAACGGCTGCATTCCCGCAAGCTGCGCAGCTTTACCGAGGCCGCCTTCCGATGAGCCAGAACGAAGCGACCCAGCCGTCCGAAGAGACCAAAACACCGGAGGTCGGCGCCGGCCAATGGCTGCGCCTGGCATTGGAAGTCGGCCCATTGGTCGCCTTTTTCATCGCCAACAACCGGTACGGCATCATGGTCGGCACCGGCGTCTTTATGGCGGCCACGGCGATTTCCATCACCATCTCGCTGATCAAGGAAAAGCGGGTTCCGCTGATGCCGTTGATCGGTTGCGGCTTCGTCATGCTGTTCGGCGGCCTGACCCTGTGGCTGGATGACGCGATCTTCATCAAGATCAAACCGACTGTGGTAAACCTGCTGTTCGCCGCCATCCTGCTGATCGGTGCCGTCTTCCAGCGGCACCCGCTGAAACTGATGATGGGTAGTGTGCTGGAACTGACCGATGAAGGCTGGAGCAAGCTGACGCTGCGCTGGGGAATATTCTTTATCGTCCTGGCAATCTTGAACGAGATCGTGTGGCGTAACTTCAGCACCGATGCCTGGGTCAGTTTCAAACTGTTCGGCTTGATGCCGCTGACCCTTGTTTTCGGCCTGGCTCAGGTTCCCCTTATCATGCGCCATCAGCCGGACGACGCCAAACCCGCGGACTGAAAGCGGCCGGTTTGAATGGCCCTGAAACGCCTGATTGACATTCTCGGGGCCGGCCTTGGCCTGTTGATCGCACTGCCCATCATGGCCGTGATTGCAATTCTCGTCGCCCTGTTCATGGGCCGTCCCGTTCTGTTCCGGCAACGACGAATCGGCCGGAATGGCCAGCTGTTCGATATGCTGAAGTTCCGCACCATGACCGATGCGCGGGACGAGGCCGGCGAACTTCTCCCCGATGACGCCAGAACGACCGGCTTGGGCGAGACCTTACGCCGGTTCCGCCTGGACGAACTGCCGGAGCTGGTGACGGTGCTGAAGGGCGATATGTCCCTGGTCGGCCCGCGCCCGCTGCCCCCCTACATCCTGGATCCGCACTTGGAAATCGCCGCCAAGGGTACCGGCGACAAACGAGCGCTGATGAGCCCAGGGTTAACCGGATATGCCCAAGTCTGCGGCGGGACCTTGCTGACCATGGACGAGAAGATGGCCTTGGATGGCTGGTATGTGGACCATTGGTCACTGGCGCTGGATTTGTGGGTGATATTCAGAACCATCGCCGTCGTCTTCAGCGGCGAGGCGCGGGATGAATTTCGGATCAAAGCGGCCGCCAACCCCTAGTTCGCCGATTGCTAACCCACTCGGAGAATAGTCCGATGCCCTTCACTTGGTTTTCGCCAAAAGTCGAAAAATTCAGAAGCAACATCGAAGGCACCGGCCTGATCGCCAGGCAAGCCATCACGGCCGGGGAGGTCGCGGTGGTCAAGGGCGGCCACATCTTCGACCGGGCGCGGCGGGACGCGCTGGCCGAGACGCTGGGCCCCGCGGAAATTCAGATCGGCGATGATCTGTTCATCGGGCCTGAAAAGCCCGAGGAGCGGGAGGCGGCCATGATGTATCTGAACCATTCCTGCGAGCCCAACCTCGGCATCCGAGGCCAGATCTCGTTCCACGCCATGCGCGACATCGAGGCCGGTGAGGAGCTGAGTTTCGATTACGCCACCGGCGATGATGACGATTGGACGATGAACTGCGCCTGCGGAGCCAAGAGCTGCCGGCGAACCGTGACGGGCCAGGATTGGCGGATCCCGGAATTGCAGGTGAAGTATCGCGGCTGGTTCTCGGACTATCTGGCGCGGAAGATCGCTAGCTCTGCCCCGTGGACTGAAACTTAGACATCAAATACGGCCCCGATAGCACTGGCCCATACGCATCCGAGCCGCCCAGCGGCTTGATTTCAGCATCCCAGTTAGGCTGGTGGAAGAAGGCCAGGGATTGGCGCCTGGGCTGGTTTGGGGCGGCGATGACGCGGTGCAGGGTGGAAACCCAGCGGTCGGCCGTCCAGCGGGCCATCAGGTCGCCGATGTTGATCACGAAGCAGCCAGGCTCTGCCGGGGCATCGATCCAGCCGCCCGACGGGGACTGGATTTGAAGCCCGCGCGAGCCCGGCTGGGGTAGGAGGATGGTCAGCGAGCCGTAATCGCTGTGCGCCCCGGCGCGCTGTTGGCCGGCCTGCGGCTGACCCTCGGTCGCCGGGTAGTTGAGTGCTCGCAGGGCCGAGACCGGGGCGTCGATATAGGGGGCGAAGAAGTCGTCATCGAGGCCGAGGGCGGCAGCGAACGCCACCATAACGCGCTCGGCGAGCCGTTCCATTTCGGCATAATAGGCGACCCAGGCCTCGCGAAATCCAGGCAGATCGGGCCAGGGAGTGGGCGCAAAACAAAACCCCAAGGCCTGCTCGTCACGCAAACCCCTGGGCACCGTCAACGGACCGCCATTGAAGCTTTCCTTCAGGTCGGGCGGTGTTTCCACGCCCTTGGAAGCGGCCAGGGCCTCCGTCTCCGGTGCCAGGTAGCCATAGGGGCTGCCGGCCTCGGGCGGGGCGACGGCTTGCTTGTCCGCCATCGGCAGATCGAAAAACCGCTGGGCTGCCTGGATGATGGCTTCAACGGTCTGCACGGACACGCCATGATTTCGCAACAGCAGGAAGCCGGTTTCCCGGCAGATCCGATCCAAATCGGCGGCCAGGGCCTCCCGCTCGGTGCCATCGGATTGTTCGAAAAGGGTGAGGTCGAAACTGTCGAATGCCATCCTGACGCGGGCCTTGCTCATGACGTATGCTGAAGGACCATCGATAACACGGAACCGCAACCGCGATCCCCAGAGAACCGCACCTCCAGAGAACCGCACCTCCAGAGAACCGCACCCCCAGAGAAGGAGACGGACCATGACTTACGTCACCGGCTTGCTGCTCGCCGTGCCCACCGCCAAGAAGGCGGAGTACCAGAAATACGCGCAATCGACGGTCGCCGTCTTTAAGGAGCATGGCGCCCTGAACGTGGTCGATTGCTGGGGTGATCAGGTGCCCGATGGCGAGGTCACCTCCTTTCCCCTGGCGGTCAAATGCCAGCCGGACGAGACCGTGGTCATGGCCTGGATCACCTGGCCCTCCCGCGAGGTCTGCGAGGCTAACTCAGAGAAAGCCATGTCTGATCCCCGCATGCCGGGGTTCGACCAAATGCCGTTCGATACCAAGCGGCTGATCTATGGCGGGTTCGAGGTGATTGTGGATGGGTAGCGAAGAAGACTCGTTAGAAGTCCGCCGTTTCCCCAGGCGGATTACCACCGGGCGCCCCCAGCGGCCCCCCGCCCACCTCGCGGTGTCGTTTCAGCGACCAGTGGACGGTTGGGAAGGCGATGTCATCCCAGGGAATATCGTCCCACTGGAATAACCCTACCTCGGCGCTTTCCGGACCGGCTGAAACATTGGGGTCCATCAGGCGGGCGCGGTAGATGACCTGGACCTGGCTGATGCGCGGAACGTTGTAGATGGCCAGCACGCCCTCCAATTCCAGCTTGGCTCGGGCTTCTTCCCACGCCTCGCGCAAGGCGCCTTGCTCGGTGCTTTCGCGCAACTCGAGATACCCGGCCGGTATGGTCCAGAAGCCTTTGCGCGGCGGAATAGCCCGGCGGCAGAGCAGGATGCGGCCCTGATGGGAGGCGACGGCGCCGACCACGACCTTGGGGTTTTCGTAGGCGATATAGCCGCAGTCGGGGCAGGTCAGACGCTCGCGGTCATCCCCTTCCGGCACGGCGCGCACCGACGGACCCGAAAGACCGGACAGGGAGAATTCGTCATCGGTGGGCGGTGGGACCATGGCCCGTTATACAGCCGCCTTGCCAAGGCGGGCCAACGGAAATTCAGTCGGAACCGACTGTCAGACCAGCAGGTTGACCAACGACCCGCGCCCGGGCGGAGGATCGGGCGGGGCACTTGGGGGGGCGCTGTGGTGGCCTTGACGTCGCTCGTTCGGACGGTCGTCGCCGGGCAGCTTGGCGCTGACCGGATCGATGTGGCTGCGGAATTCGGTCGCCGCTGGTTTGCCGGGTTTGGCGGACTGGCCGCCGGCCGGCTGAATCAGGGAGGAAAGCGCCTGGATCAAGGATCCCGAGGGCGTAACGGGCATCGGCGATCGTCCGAAATTGTCTAAAATGCCATCGATCTCGACCGGCGTTTTGACAGAAACTGGTAAAGAACGCGTTATCCCTAACGGGTTTTTCGCGCGCCGCTAGCCGGACTGCAAGGCCGCGACGCCGGGAAGGGTCTTGCCTTCCAGCCATTCCAGGAAGGCGCCACCGGCAGTCGAGATATAGCTGAAATCATCGACCACCTCTGCCAACGCCAGGGCGGCCACGGTATCCCCGCCACCGGCGACGCTGACCAGATGGCCGGTGGCCGTCAGCTTGGCCGCGTGCTTGGCCAACCGCACGGTTGCCCTGTCAAAGGGCGGCACTTCAAAGGCCCCAAGCGGGCCGTTCCACACCAACGTCTTGCAGCCGTTCAGCACCTCGATACAAGCGGCCAACGAATGGGGCCCGACATCCAGGACCATCCGGTCCCCGGGTACCGCGTCAATATCGACCGTATCGACGGCCACGCCCTTTTCGAGCCCGGCGGCGATCACGCCGTCGACCGGCAGGACGATCTTGCAGCCGGCCCGTTCGGCCGTCTGGCTGATTTCCTGCGCCTGATCAATCATGTCCGCCTCGACCAAGGACCCCCCCATGGCTGTGCCGCCAGCCAGCAGGAAGGTGTTGGCCATGCCGCCGCCCAGGATCAGGTAGTCGACCTTGCCAACCAGATTGCCCAGCAGTTCGAGTTTGGTGGAAATCTTGGCCCCGCCGACGATGGCGGCCACTGGCCTTTCCGGCGTTTCCAGCGCCCCGCCCAAAGCAGACAGCTCGGCCTGCATCAGCCGCCCGGCGGCGGACGGCAACAGTCGGGCGATGGCCTCGGTAGAGGCATGGGCCCGGTGGGCGGCGGAGAAGGCATCGTTGACGTAAAGATCACCCTGAGCCGCCAGGGAGGCTGCGAAGTCTGGGTCGTTCGCTTCCTCCCCTGGATGAAAGCGCACGTTCTCCAGCAACAAGACATCGCCATCGGCCAGTTTGGCCACGGCATCTTCGGCGCTGGCACCGATGCAATTCTCAGCAAAGGCGACCGGCCGGTCGCCCAAGGCAGCGCTCAAGGCCGGCACCACGGGCTTGAGGGAGTAATCCAGATTCTCGGTGCCTTTGGGCCGGCCGAAATGGGCCAGGATGATGACTTTGGCGCCACGATTGGACAGCTCGCTGATGGTCGGCGCCAGACGGTCCAGGCGGGTAGCGTCGGTTACCACACCGTCTTGCATCGGTACGTTCACGTCGCCGCGCAAAAGCACCCGCCGGCCGGCAACTTCCAAATCATCGATTGTTCGAAAAGAGGTCATAGGTCTCTCGAATTGGCTGGGCTGAAAAAAGGCGACGGACAGCCATCGCTCGTAGACGACCTTGGCTGTCCTAGCAATGGGAATATGGACACAGTTCGCCCCGAGAACCGTTGCACTAGGGTCAATCTCTGCCGTACTCTGCAGATAATCAAGTCATTGTCATAAAACTGAAATATAAGGGCGATTCGGCACGTGGATTCCTCTGCAACGGGACCGGACGGGCAACCAATTCTGTCTGCGGCGCTTTCGAAACCGGCATCGGACCCGCCCCGCGAGGTGGAGCTGCGTCTGCTGGCCGAGCCGGCCGTGTTGGACGGTTTGGAACAAGATGACGTGCTGAAGGCCGTCACGACGGGCGCGGTCAAGCACAAGCATCAGGTCGGCACCTACTACGACACCGAAGATCGGCGCATGCGTCGGCGCGGCGTCGATTTTCGGGTGCGCCGTATCGGCGACAGCTTTGTACAGACGGTCAAGGCAAAAGGCGGCGATCAAGCCAGTGCTTTGAGCCGGAATGAGTGGGAAACCGACATCACCGGCCCGGAACCGGACCTGTCCGCCCTGGCCGGCGTTGGCGCGGCGGAGCTTACCGGGGTTTTGCTGCCCGGCGATCTGCGCCCGTTATTCGTGACCGATGTCCGGCGCACGGTTCGGACCGTCGCCTATGATGCGGGGGGCAAGAATGCCTCGCTGATTGAGGTTGCCGCCGACCGCGGTGCGGTGCGGCTGGCCAGCGGCACGGCTGACGGCAACACTGCCCCAATCAGCGAGCTGGAGCTTGAACTGAAGGCCGGCAAGCCGGATGCCTTGTTTGATCTGGCCCTGGCCTTGAACGATCGCCACGCGGTACGCGTCGGTTTCGCCGGCAAGGCCGATCGCGGTTATGCCTTGCTGTCGGGCAGGCAGCCAGAACCGCAAACGGCGGAAAAAGTCTCCCTTCAACCGAACTGGACAACCGATCAGTCGATGGGGTCGGTTTTTCGCGCCTGTTTTTCCCATTGGATCGCCAATGAAACACCGGCCGAGCTGGGCACCGACCCGGAAGGCGTTCACCAATTGAGGGTTTCCCTGCGGCGCTTGCGCACAGCCCTGTCGCTGTTTTCCCCGGCCTTGTCGGAGCTGGACCGCAGCTGGCTGGGGGGCGAGGCCAAATGGTTGGCCGGCAGTCTGGGCCCGGCGCGCGATTGGGATGTGTTCATCGGCGAGATGATGCCCGACATCGCCGAGGCGGGGTACGAACAGGAACTGGCCCCGCTTCTGGCGGCGGCTAAGGCCCGGCAGAAAGATGCCTATGCCCAGGTGCGCGAAGTCATCGGCTCGCCGCGCTACACCCGCTTGCTGCTCGAATTCTGGCGCTGGCTGGAAGGCAATGGCTGGCGATCCACCGCACTTGAGATGCAAAGACAGCCTGTCGTCGCCCTGGCCGATCGGGTGTTGGCCAAACAGCAAAAGCGCGTGCTGAAGAAGGGCCGGGGTTTCGCGAAGCTGAGCCTGCCGGACCGGCACGAAGTGCGGATCGCGGTCAAGAAGCTGCGCTATTCGGTGGAGTTCTTCGCCTCGCTTTATCCCAGTGAGAAGTCCAAACCCTATCGACGACGCTTGTCCGGATTGCAGGATGCGCTTGGCGCCATGAACGATGCCGCCGTCGCCGAGATACTGCTGGACCAGCTTGTGGGGGCGACGCGCCATGGGAAGGCGGCCGTTCCGCTGGCCCGGGCCGCTGGGCTGGTCAGCGGCTGGTACACGCGCGGGCGCATAGACGAAGACGCCGAGCTGGTGGCAAGCTGGCAGACCTTCCGGCGCGCCAAACCGTTCTGGCACGTCCAATCATCGTAGCGGCGGCTGAACCATGCTTTCCATTCTGGTGCTCAACCTCAAGGGTGGGTGCGGCAAGACCACCCTTGCCACCAACCTTGCAGGTGCTTGCGCCGCGCACGGCCTAAAGGTCGCGTTGGCCGAAGTCGATCGTCAGAAAAGCGCGCTGACCTGGTTGAAAAGCCGCAGCGCCGACCTGCCGCCCATAACGGCCCTGGACTGGCGCAAGGACAAACCCTCGCCGCCACCGAAAAAGACCAGTCGGCTGATTATCGATGCCCCCGCCGGCGTGCGCGGGACGGCGCTGGAAGATCTGGTTAAGGCCACCGACATCGTGCTGGTGCCTGTGTTGCCTTCGCCCTTCGACGAGGCCGCGACGGCCCGGTTCGTCAAACGGCTCGATGCGTTGAAGCCCGTGCGCAAGGGCAAGCGCGCCGTCGGGCTGGTCGCCAACCGCATCCGGACCCGCTCGCGGGCCGCCGGCCGGCTGGAGGAATTCCTCAAGGGCCTCGATCACGAGGCCATCGCCCGGCTGCGCGATGCCAGCCTGTATGCCGATCTGGCCTTGGATGGGATGAGCCTGTTCGACGTGCGGGGCCGCAGGGCCGAAGAATTGAAGGAAGATTGGCGACCACTGCTGGCCTTTGTCGAACAGCACGCAGACTAGCGCGCGACAAATCCAAGCGTGATTCCGTCCAGCTGGGTTTCCGCGCCACCCTCAATGGCCCTCGGTTCGAGACCTGCCCGGCGAATATGATCGGCAGGGTCGGAACTGGCCTCGACATTGAACATAATTTTCGGCGAAGCGGTCGGACCCAGGCGCATGCCGATACCCCAGAGGTCGACCTGAACGCCGTCAGGAACCGGGGCGGCGCAGCGCTCGCCGATCAGCGCGCGATAGCGGGCGAGGACACCGTCATCGGCTTTGTCGACCGGCGCCGAGAAGGATGTGACTTCGGTTGCCGCGTTGGCGTGTTGCAGCAGCGCCGGTTGCCAGACCAGATCGCGCGTCTTGTGAACACAGACGAAGGACGGCAGGCCGAAGACCGCCGTTTCCCGTGGCCGAACCAGTTCGAACGAAACCCGTTGATCTGAGAAGGGCGGTGGTGCCTGCCGTGATAGGTCCGCGACGGCATCTGTTTCGACACCCATTTCGTTCAAGCAGCGCGCCGCTTCCGCCCCGTCCGGCGCGGCGAAGGCGATGCCGCAAAGGGGACGTCCGGCGGACAGGCTGTCATCGAAGCCGGGCGGCGCGGTTCCCGGCCCCTGGCGTCCGATGATTTCGATGTAGTGGTCGCCAAACATGATGCAGTGGTTGGCGGTCGCCCAGCCTTCATGAAAGCCGCGTTCGCTGACGGTGAAGCCCAAGGCCTTCCAGGCTTTAGCCGCGCGGTCGAGATCGGTAGTCGCAATGAGAATGTGATCCAGACCGAAGATCGCTCCCGGCCCGCCTTGGCCGAACCCGCTCTCGCCCTCGCGCAGGAAAATGCGTTCGGCCTGGGTACATGGCCGGCCGAGCACCCGGTTGCGGTGGGGAAAGCGGCCGAACCGTTCGATCAGATCGAGATGTTCCTGGGCGTATTTGGCCCAATCCTCGTCATCGTTTTCCAATGCCGCCATCAAGGCGACACACTGTTTCTGATCGCTCAGATCCTCGGAATGCTCGAACGGCATATAGAGGAAGATGCGGGCAAAATCGTCCAGCTCCGGCGATTTGTGCAGGCCCCGATCGATCGCTCGACGGGCCACCTCGAGCGCGGCCGCATCGGTGGCAAAGGCGCGGGGCGAGCCGCGAAACATGTTGCGCGGGGCCTGATCGAGCAGCAGGCACAAGGCCACGGCCCCTTGCGGGGCCTCACGCCAGGACCCGAGCTCTCCAGCGACGGCCTGCTCGTGGAGCGGTCCCAACCGTTCGGTGATCAGCCGGTCAAGCTCGTCAGAGGGGGGACCGAACCACTTCTTCTGGCCCAGCTCGTCGAACCAGAAGGCTAGAACACCCTGAGGGCTCGCCAATGGGTCGAGCCGGCTCTCAGTGGACGTCTGACCAGACCCGGCGTTTGACGGCATACATCATGCCGGAAAACACGATCAGGAAGAGGATGACCTTGATGCCCATGCGCTTGCGGTCTTCCAGGCTCGGCTCGGCCGTCCACATCATAAAGTTGGTCACGTCCCAAGAGATTTGTTCCGCCGTGGCAGGCGTGCCATCGTGATACTCGACCGAGTCGTCGTAAATGAACCGGGCCATGGCGATCTGATGGCCTGAGAAATAGGTGTTGTAATACATGCCAACGCCCAACTCGACATCGGCCGGCGGCTCGTCCGGGTAGCCAAGCAGCAGCGAGTACAGATAGTCCGGCCCACCGGCCCGGGCCTTGGCGATCACCGAAAGATCCTTGGGCAGTGCGCCGTTGTTGGCGGCACGCGCTGCCTGTTCGTTGGGGAAGGGTTCGACAAAATAGTCCGAGGGCCGGCCTGGCCGTTCGAACATTTCCCCAAATTCGTCAGGGCCGTCCGTGACGAAATACTGGCCGGCGATGGCCGTCACTTCCTCTTCGGAAAAGCCGACCGCCTGCAAGTTTCGGTACGCCTTGAGCCGCATGCCATGGCAGGCGGAACAGACTTCCTTATAGACCTGGAAACCACGCTGGATCGACGCCTTGTCATAGGTGCCGAAGATGCCGTTGAACGACCAGTCCTGGGCAGGCGGTGTCACCGTTTCGCCGGCCGCCGACGCGGGGGCCGAATGACCTGCGACCAGTCCAACGACCAGCAGGGAGGCCGCGAGCAGGGATTTCATCATCGATTTAACCGTCATCTCGATCAGTCCTTGCAGCCCGTCCTCAGGCCTTGTTCATGGGCTTTGCCGTTGCAGCCGCGGAGGCTGGCGGTACAGCGCCACCGCCCCCCTTTCCGAGCACAGCCTCGGAAATACTCGATGGCAGCGGTCTAGGCGTTTCCAGCAACCCGACCAACGGCATAACGATCAGAAAGTGCGCGAAATAGTAGGCTGTCGCGATCCGGGCGATGGTCACATAAACGCCTTCGGCTGGCTTTGCGCCGACATAACCGAGCACCAGACACGTGATCACAAACAGCCAGAAGAACCACTTGAAGATCGGCCGGAACTTGCAGCTTTTGACCCGGGATGTGTCCAGCCACGGAATGATGAACAGCACGGCAATCGCACCGAACATCAGCATCACGCCGCCCAGCTTGCTGGGAACGGCCCGCAGGATTGCGTAGAAAGGCAGGAAGTACCATTCGGGCACGATATGAGCCGGCGTCACCAGCGGATCTGCCGGAATGTAATTGTCCGGGTGGCCCAGCGAGTTGGGAGCGAAGAACACGAAGGCCGAGAAGAAGATCAAAAACACGCCCAAACCGAACGTATCCTTGATCGTGTAGTAGGGGTGGAAGGGCAGCGTATCCTGTGGGCCTTTGGGTTCGATCCCCAGCGGGTTGTTCGACCCGGTGACGTGCAACGCCGCGACATGCAGGATCACCACCGCAAAAATCACGAATGGCAGCAGGAAGTGTAGCGAGAAGAAACGGTTCAGCGTCGGGTTGTCGACCGAGAAGCCGCCCCACAGCCAGGTCACGATTCCTTCGCCGAAGACCGGGATGGCCGAGAAAAGGTTGGTGATCACCGTGGCGCCCCAGAAGCTCATCTGGCCCCAAGGCAGCACATAGCCCATGAAGGCGGTCGCCATCATCAGCAGGAAGATCACCACGCCCAGCATCCACAACAGCTCACGCGGCGCCTTGTACGACCCGTAATAGAGGCCGCGGAACATGTGGATGTAGATGACGATGAAGAACATTGAGGCGCCGTTCATGTGAACGTAGCGCATCAGCCAGCCGTAATTCACATCCCGCATGATGCCCTCGACGCTGTCGAAGGCATGATCGACATGGGCGGTGTAGTGCATCGACAGGAACAGACCCGTCAGGATCATCACTACCAGCACGACCAGCGCCAAGGCGCCGAAATTCCAGAAATAGTTGAAATTACGCGGCGTCGGAAACGTGCCGTATTCCCGCTGCATCATCGTGAAGATGGGCAGGCGCTCGTCCACCCATTGGATCACGGGATTGGAGAAAGGCTCCGATTCGGTTTTATGCGCCATGGCTTCGATCTTCCCCTGTCAGGCTGCCAGCCAAAGCCGCCCGACTAAATTGTCATTCCCACTCAGTGAGCTAGCGACCCAAAGGCGCGGGTCAACCGACCCGGATGGTGCTTTCATCGGTGAACTCATAGGGCGGCACTTCCAGGTTCAGCGGCGCCGGCCCCTTACGAATACGACCCGATGTATCGTAGTGCGAGCCGTGGCAAGGGCAGAAATAGCCGCCGAACTCACCACGGGTGTCCGTCGCTTTTTGTCCCAAAGGCACGCAGCCCAGATGGGTGCAGATACCGACAAGGATCAGCCATTCAGGGTCGACCACCCGCTCGTCATCGGTTTGCGGATCGGGAAGGTCGGCAACTTCGACGGCGGCGGCTTCCTCGATCTCCGCGGTTGTCCGGCGCCGGACGAAGACGGGCTTGCCGCGCCACATGACCGTGATGGCCTGGCCTTCCTCGACGGTCGACAGATCGATATCGACGCTGGCCAATGCCAGGACATCGGCAGCCGGGTTCATGCTGTCGATAAACGGCCAGGCCACGCTGCCGATCCCCACCGCGCCCATGGCGGCGGTGGTGAGATAGAGAAAGTCGCGGCGGCTTTCATCCGCGGCTTCCGAATGCTCGGTTTTATCGCTCATGTCGCCGACTAGTCCTATAAGACTCTTAATGAGAAGTTGCGGATTTGGGATTCCCGCATCGGTTTGCCGCACCTGGACAAGGTCGCCGATGCGTCCGCAAAATCGCGTTTGCCCGGCGCATATAGCCGGCCTCGCCGATTTTGAAAAGCATTGCGATCAACTCGCTCGCTTCCGACGGTCACAAGTAGCATCCATGAAACCCTGGGCCAACACGATATCGTCAATATGCAGATCGTCCTTTATCAACCCGATATCCCGCAAAATACCGGAACGATTTTGCGCCTGGCGGCGGCCTTGGCCGTACCGGTTCACCTGATTGAGCCTTGCGGATTTGTCCTGACGGACAAACAGCTGAAGCGCGCGGCACTGGATACCATGCCGTTCGCCAGATTTCATCGTCACGCATCCTGGCAAACCTTTCAGCGGGACCGTGCCGGTTCCGGCAGGCTTGTGCTGATGACCACGAAAGCCGATATGCACTATACCGACTTTCGTTTCGGCGAGGGGGACTGGCTGCTGTTTGGCCGGGAAAGCGCAGGCGTACCCGATGATGTCCATGCCAGCGCGGATTGCCGGCTGCTGATCCCCATTTCCAGCGATGTCCGGTCTTTGAATCTCGCCGTTGCGACGGCCATGGTCGTAGGCGAGGCGATGCGCCAAACCCGTTGGACCCAGCAAATTACACATGCCTGACTACTCCTTACCCCCGCCCACCCCGCGAACCGTACCCTCCGAACAACAGCGCGGCCGGGCGGCCGCCTGGTTCGCCAGTTTGCGTGATCAGATCTGTGGGGCGTTCGAAGACGTGGAGGCCGATCACGATGGCCCGCTGGCGGACCGGCCCGCCGGGACGTTCGAGCGCACCGCCTGGGACCGGCCCGGCGGCGGCGGCGGTGTCATGTCGATCATGCGCGGCCGGGTGTTCGAGAAAGTCGGGGTGAACATCTCGACCGTTCACGGCCAGTTTTCCGAGGAATTTCGCGCCAAGATTCCGGGCGCCGGCGAGGATGGCCGGTTTTGGGCGGCCGGGATCAGTCTTGTGGCCCATATGCAAAGCCCGCTGGTACCGGCCGTGCACATGAACACGCGGCAGATCATCACCCAGTTTGGCTGGTTCGGCGGCGGGGCGGACCTGAATCCGATGCGGCCCAACCAAACTGACACCGACACCTTCCACGGCGCCTTCAAACGAGCCTGCGACCGGCACGACCCGGACTACTATCCGCGGTACAAGCAATGGTGTGATGAGTATTTCCATCTGCCCCACCGGGGTGAATCGCGTGGGGTGGGCGGAATTTTCTACGACCGCCATGATTCGGGCGATTGGGAGGCTGATTTCGCCTTTACCCAGGATGTCGGCCGAACATTCCTGGAGGTTTATCCCGCCATCGTGCGGCAACACAAAGATCGGGAATGGACAGCCGAAGACCGCCGACATCAATTATTCAGGCGCGGCCGATACGCTGAGTTCAACCTGCTCTATGATCGCGGTACGGTGTTCGGGCTGCAAACCGGTGGCAATGTCGAGGCCATTCTGATGTCGCTGCCGCCCATGGCAGCCTGGCCCTAATGGAGGATCAGGTTTGAAACACGTCTTGACCTTTCTGGCGACCTACCGTCCAGCGACGGCCCTCGCATGCCTGGTGGCGCTAGCGGCCCTGATGCCGCAATCCGCAAACGCCGATGACGAGGTTTTAGCCGCCCTGGTCGGCACCTGGGTATTGAGCGAGGACGAAACCGGCGATCTCGCCATCTCGGAAATCACGGTGGAGAAGACCGGCAGCGGCCTGATCATCGCCGCTGGCGGATCGCGCACCGACTATGAGCCGGCCGATGATGGCGACTTTTTCCGGGCCGAAGGCAGCGGGGCAAACCCCCTGACAGGCAAACCCGCCCAATGGGTCCGCGTCGATGGTGATGGCATCCATGTGCACCGTATGGAATCGACCAGCACCGGCGGCATCAACATCGTATCGGAGGAGATTTTCCTATCCCCAGGTGAGGACGGCGTGATGCGCTATCGCCGACTGGCCTTCACGGACGGAATATCGACCGGCATTTCCAGCGGCACATTCGGCAAGGAGGAATAGGCGCGCCATGCAAACCCACGGCCCCATTCGCCTTTTTATGGGCATTGTCCTCGCCGCCTGCCTGGCGGGCACCGCCCATGCCCAAGCTAAAATCGAAGATTTTGTCGGCACCTATGTCGGAACGGCGCGCGTAGTGGGAAGTGATGGCAGCGTCGAGGAAGAACGCGACGTCGATATCACTATCGCGACGACCAAAGACGGTTTCACGGTCGATTGGATCAATGTCAGCCTGGTCGATGGCCGGCGGGATGTGCCGGGGGTCAAGCGCCGGGCGCAAAGCCTTGCTTTCCGCGACGAGGGGGACGGCCGCTTCGTCGTCGAACGGCGGCGCAGTCTGTTCGAACGCCGAAGCGAAGGGGACATGTTCGCCGGCGCTCCTGTCAGCTGGGCTCGCCTGGACGGCAACAAGCTGGGCGTGTTTACACTCGTGGTGCTGGAAAACGGCGCCTACTCGCTGCAGGTCTATGAGCGGATCTTGACCGACCAGGGCATTGATATCGATTTCGTTCGTCTGGATGAGGGCGTGCCGAGCCGCACCATCGAAGGTCACACGATCCGCGTCGAATAGCGTCGCAATTCATCCAAGCAAGTCTGGCGGTCTGCCGCGAGGCCACCCTCGAGCCACCAGGTTTCCAAGCGGCGCAACGCCTCGCCAACCGCCGGACCCTCGGCAATCCCAAGGTCCAGTACGTCCTGGCCCGACACCGGGAAGTCCGGGACAGAAAGCGACTGGGCGGCTTGAACCGCCTGTTCGGCGTCATCGGCCGGCCAGGCCGGTGATACGGACCAGGCCGTCAGCAACCCATCGCGATAAATGCCGCGCCCGTGGCGATACAGCCCGGCCTTGATAGCCGCTTCCTCCGGAACACCGCCGGCCGCCAGCTGTTGTCGCAGGACGGCGATCGATCGCAGTTCCTCACGGCCGGCATTGGAAAGCGCAAGACCCGTTGCCTCACCGTCGGTCAGCATGCTCAACCGACGCAGGGCCGATGGGGCGATGGTCAGCCTTTGTTCTCGGGCAACCAGACTTTCGAGGGACCTGACCTCGGTTCGCCGGCCGAGGACGACGTCATCTATCCCGCAGCCGATGGCAGACGTCCAGGCAGGAACCGGGTCCTGTGCCACCAAGAGGCCCAGCAATTCCTTGGTAACCCGTTCGGACGATAGATCCGCCAGGCGGTCTACATGCCGTGCGACAATCCGCAGCAGATCGTCCGATGGCTCGGTCCGGCCCAGCAGGGCCTGGAAACGAAAGAACCGCAGGATGCGCAAATAGTCTTCGCGGATGCGCGCTTCGGGATCGCCGACGAACCGTACGCGGCCGGCAAGCGCATCCTGTGTGCCGCCAACGAAATCGTGCAACCTGCCGTCGGCGTCGGCAAACAGGGCGTTGACGGTAAAATCGCGGCGGCGGGCATCCTCTGCCCAGTCGGCGCCAAATGTTACGACCGCGTGTCGGCCGTCGGTCTCCACATCCTGCCGCAGGCTGGTCACTTCGACCGCGCCCACGCCCTCGACAACGGCCGTGACCGTTCCATGGTCGATCCCTGTCGGAACGGCGCGAATACCGGCCCCTTCAAGCGCTCGAATAATGGTCTCGGGATCAGCCGTCGTTGCCAGATCCACATCGCCCGTCGGCCGGTCAAGCAGACAGTCCCGCACGACCCCGCCGGCATAGCGGGTTTGATGTCCGGTCGTCTCGATGGCCTTGATAACGGCGTTAGCGGCCGGAAAGTCCGGAAGGTCAATTCGGTCCGGCACCGACGACATGGTTCTGGCCCGTGGTTGCTGGAACGTGGTTGCTGGAACGTGGTTGCTGGAACGTGGCTATTCAGCCCCTTCGATCGGGACGAATTCGCCCGGCACGATCTGTCCGTCCACCAGCCGGCTCGGAACGTACACGGTATCGGGCGAAGTCGAATCCAGCATGATCCAGGCAATCAGCCCGGCCGTCATGAAGATCACCCCCGCCCAAAGCAGCAGGATGGTTGGTGTGTTCTGGGTCCATGCCGGCACCTGGCCGCCATTCAGCTCTGTCTGCCGCCGGACGATGGCCGCATAGGCGATATAGACGGCCAGCGGGATCAGCACCGGCAGGAACTGGATCACGACGCGCATTGATCCTCCAACCTCTTGCGAAAATTGACCAAGATTCCGGCTGTTGCTCCCCAAATATAGTGGTCCTCGTAGCGCATGGAATAGAAGGACCGCCGTTTTCCCTGCACGGTCACAGCCTCGGTCTGAAAGGCATCGGGGGCCATCACAAGGCTAAGCGGCAATTCGAACATCGCTTCGACCTCGCCGGGGTTGGCGACGAAATCATAGGGCTGTTCGATGCGGGCAACGAAGGGATCGATCAGATAGCCGGTGCGCGTCAGGTAGGGTTCCAGCCGACCGGCGATGCGCACTTGGTCGGGCTTGATTCCGACTTCTTCCTCCGCTTCCCGAATGGCGGCCTCCAGCGGCCCCTCACCTTGGTCGATCCGCCCGCCGGGCAGGCCGATTTGCCCAGCGTGGGATTTCAGGTGACCAGATCGGCGGATCAGCAACAGATTGGCAGTGCCGGCGCGTTCAATGAGGGGCAGCAGGACAGCCGCAGGCACGGGGTCCTTCGGGTTGGCCCATCCCGGATTCAGATCATCATCCCCGCGCCGTCGCCCGGGCTCGACAGACAAGCCCTTTTCGATCAGCGTGATAACGGATTCTATCTCCACATCTTACAGGCGACCTTTTTTCCAAGCCGGGGTCAAGATCTTCACTGATTCTCGCCACAGGGAGTGCCGCAAGATCGCCGCAACCCGCTGGCAATTTCGGGCGGTTAGGAGGGCGTTAACCATAACCGTTAACTCTATCGTGTCTTCGACTTGCAGGGCGGTCGAAGGAACACCAGTTCAAGCAGATCGCGCATTTTTTGAGCGGCGCTCGTCTTGCTTCGCTTTAGTATGATTCATGCAGGCTCCCTCCTGCGACAGTCCGAGGAAACAGAGTTCAGGAATGCCCCGCCTTTGACCCTTTAAGGAGAACAACGTGTCCGATCAGGTGCTTGCAGAGAGTTCGGCCGGTGACCGGCTGGCGGCGGATTTGGAGTCGGCCAGTGAACGCCTGCGCGAAGCGAGGGCCGAGATCGGCAAGATTATCTTCGGTCAGGAAGAAGTGATCGATGAGGCGATCACCTCTCTTCTGTGCGGCGGCCACACCCTGCTGATCGGCGTTCCGGGCCTGGCGAAGACCAAACTGGTTGAAACCCTGGGCAAGGTGTTCGGGCTGGAAGAAGCCCGGGTGCAGTGCACGCCCGATCTGATGCCCGCCGACATTCTTGGCTCTGAGGTGATGGAAGAGACGCCGGAGGGCAGGCGCGAATTCCGCTTTCTGCCGGGGCCGATCTTCTGCCAACTGCTGATGGCCGATGAGATCAACCGGGCCAGTCCGCGCACACAGTCGGCCCTGTTGCAGGCCATGCAGGAACGGCGGGTGACCGTCGCCGGCCAGTATCGCGACCTGCCAAGACCGTTCCATGTGTTGGCGACGCAGAACCCGATCGAACAGGAAGGCACCTATCCGCTGCCCGAAGCGCAGCTGGACCGGTTCCTGTTGCAGATCAATGTCGATTACCCCGATGCGGATGCTGAGCGCACAATGCTGGTCGCGACCACCGGCATGTCCGAGGCCGAGCCACAGACCGTCCTCTCGGCCGAGGATCTGATTGCCGCCCAATCCCTGGTGCGCAGCATCCCGGTCGGTGAATCCGTGGTGGAGGCAATTCTTACGCTGGTGCGCAATGGCCGCCCGGAAGAAAGCGAATATGAGGAAGTTGAGCGCCATGTCTCCTGGGGTCCGGGGCCGCGCGCTGGCCAGGCGTTGATGCTGGCCTGCCGGGCACGGGCCATGTTGCAGGGCCGCCTCGCCCCCTCACAGGACGATGTGGTCGCGCTGGCCCAGCCCATTCTGCGCCACCGCATGGCCCTATCCTTTGCCGCGCGCGCCGACGGGCTTTCCCTGACGGACATTATCGACAGGCTGTGCGAACCCCTCAGGTAATGGCGCCCCCCGCAAGTTCCGCCCCCACGGACCGGTCCTCCCAGGCCGCCTCGCTCGCCGCCCGTTTTCACGGGCTGTCGGTTTCCGCCCTGCGCGTTGCCGCGACGGTCGCCCAAGGGACCCATGGGCGCCGGCGGTCCGGCATCGGCAATGCCTTTTGGCAATTCCGGCACTATCAGGCAGGCGATGCGGTCAGTGCCATCGATTGGCGGCAAACCGCCAAGCGCGGCAAGGCCTTTGTGCGGGAAACCGAATGGGAAGCCGCCCAGACGGTTTGGTTGTGGCGCGATGGATCACCCGGGATGGATTACGCATCCGTTCCATCGCTGCCCACCAAGAAAGAACGCGCGGAAATCATCCTACTGGCCACCGCTTCCTTGCTGGCCAGCGGTGGCGAACAGGTCGGATTGCTGGGAATCGATCGCCGGGGCAGGCCCAACGAGCGCGACATCGCCGCCCTGGCGGAACGACTGGATCTGGGCACCGATGCTTCGGTTCGCCTCCCTCGACTGCGGGGCCGGCTGAGCCCCCATGCCGAAGTGATCCTGATCAGCGATTTCCTGTGCTCCTTTGACGAACTGACGGCGTTTTTGAATGAAATCGATGGCCGGCGATTGCGCTGCCATCTGATTCAGATCCTCGACCCGGCCGAATTCGACCTGCCGTTCGAAGGCCGTGTGCGCTTCACCGGCTTCTACAACGAGGGCGAGACCCTGATCCCCAAGGTGGCGACGGTTCGGCAAGATTATCACGACCGGCTGACGGCCTTGCGTGAGAGCCTGGCGGAGCGTGCCCGCCGATCAGGCTGGACTTATATCGAACACCGAACCGACCATTCCCCGCACACGGCGGTGATGGCGCTGTATCAGGCACTGTCCGCGCCCATCGGACTGGCGGCAGGAGGCGGCATCGCATGATGACACTTGGCCCCCTGGCCTTCGCGGCTCCCTGGGTGCTGCTGGCCCTCGGCCTGTTGCCCGCCATCTATTGGCTGTTGCGCATTACCCCCCCGCCGCCCCGGATCATTGCCTTCCCGCCGATTGCGTTGCTGGCTGATCTGGTCGCGCGGGAGGAAACCCCGGACCGGACGCCGCTGTGGGTCCTTCTGCTGCGGCTGCTGCTGGCCGCCCTGCTGATCCTTGGCCTGGCCCGGCCGATCATCAACCCGCCGCAGGCCCTGCCTGGCGAAGGAACCGTGGTTATCCTGCTGGACAATGGCTGGGCAGCCGGGCGTGATTGGCCGGCCCGCCAAGCCAAGGTTCAGGCCATCATCGATCAGGCTGAACAAGGCCGCCGGGAAATCGTCATCCTGCCCACCGCCGATATCGGGCGTGATTTGCTGGCTGGCGCTTTCGATACGATGCGGGCGAATGATGCGGCCCGCCTGTTGCCCGAATTGCAGCCCCGCCCCTGGGACCAGGATCGTGGGGCAGTAATCGATACGCTCGCCGAGATTACCGGGCGCGAAACCGGACATGGCATCTGGTTGAGCGATGGTCTGGCCCGCGAGGGCGACGATGAAATCGCCCGGCTTTTGCAAAGCCTGGGCAGCGCGGAAATCACGTTGCCGGATGGCGCGCGCCAGGCCTTGCTGCTGCGGCCGCCGACACCGGGCGCCGTCGATTTCGAAGCGACCGTACAACGCAGTCAGGCGGTGGATGGTGAAATCCTTGCCGTGCATTTGTTGAGCGAGGACGGCCGGCTGCTTGATCGGGCGATGGCGCAGTTCGAGCCCGATGATCTGTCGGCGACCGTCACGTTCGACCTGCCGCCCGAGGGCCGCAACGAGGCCACAACGATCCGCCTGGCGGACGAGGCAGGGGCCGGCGGTGTCGCACTGCTGGACGAACGCTGGGCGAGACGCCCGGTGGGCGTCGCCGGACGAAACGCCTCGCAGACGGGCCAGCCATTGTTGAACGACACCTACTACATCGCCAAGGCCCTTTCCCCGTTCAGCGATGTGCGCGTTGCCGATCTTCAAGAACTTTCGACCCACGCTTTGGCCGTGTTGATGCTGCCGGACAGCGCCCTGGCGACCGGCATCGATGAACAGGCGCTGGGCGAATGGGTCGCCGGGGGCGGTGTGCTGGTCCGCTTTGCCGGTCCGCTCCTGGCCGCCGACCCCGATCCGCTAACCCCGGTGACCTTGCGGGCCGGCGACAGGCTGCTGAGCGGCGCCTTGAGCTGGACCGAACCGGAACCGCTTGGCTCCTTCTCCGAAGAGAGTCCGTTTTTCGGCCTTGCTGTACCCGAAGACGTGCTGATCGAGCGGCAGGTTCTCGCCCAACCGGGACCCGACCTGACCGACAAAGCCTGGGCTCAGTTGATTGACGGGACACCCCTGGTGACCGCCGAACAGCGCGGGGAAGGCTGGGTCGTTCTGTTCCACACCGCCGCAACGCCGGACTGGTCGAACCTGCCGATTTCCGGGTTGTTCGTGGATATGCTGCGGCGGCTCGTGGATCTCAGCGCCGGGATCGATCAAACCAGCGTCGATGGAGTCTATCAGCCCATCGAGACGTTGGACGGCTTTGGCCGCCTGGCGGCACCGCCGCCATCCGCCTTGGCGCTGACCATTGCCGATGGCGCACTGCAAAGCGAGCTAGGCTCGAGCCACCCGCCTGGCTTGTACGGCCAGGGAACCGACCGGCAAGCGTTCAATTTGGCTGATGTCATCGAAGCATTGCCACCCCTGGAACGCGCACCTGCGGCGGCCGTGCGCACAAGCGGCTATATCGCGGAGAAAGCCTTCACCCTGACCCCATGGCTACTGGCCGCCGCGCTGATTCTGTTGGCCATCGACGGCATCGTCGCCTTGGCGTTACGCGGGCTTACACCACGTGCAGCAAGAACGACCGGTTTGGTGAGGCAGGCGGCCAATGGACTGATGATTGCCGGCCTTGTCGGTCTTGCCTGGCAATCGTCTCCCGCCCTGGCCCAGGAGCGGGAGGCACCGACAGACCTGGCCATGCAAGCGGCCAACGAGACCTATCTTGCCTATTTGGAAACCGGCGAGCCGTCCGTTGACGAGATCAGCCGCGCCGGGCTTGAAGGCTTGAGCGTGATCCTGCGCACGCGGACAGCCGTCGAGGCCGCCGGCGCCATCGGTGTCGATCCCCGCCAGGATGAGCTGGCGCTCTTCCCCTTGATCTATTGGGCGGTCACGCCCAACCAGGCCAGTCTCGATCAGGCTGCCCGGGATGGGCTGAACCGGTTCATGGCCAATGGCGGCACGCTGGTGATCGATACGCGCGATCAGGGCTTTGCCGGCGGCGGCCTGGGGGCGGGCATCGAACGGCTGCGCGATTTGGCCGAAGGGCTGGAAATCCCCTCTCTCGACCCCGTTCCGCCTGAACATGTGCTGACCAAGGCCTTCTACCTGATGCAGGAATTCCCCGGCCGCTATGGCGGAGGCGAGGTTTGGGTGGCCAATGCCGGCGATGCCCATCAGGACGGAGTCTCTCCGGTGGTCATCGGGGGTGCCGACTGGGCCGCCGCCTGGGCAATCGATGAGTCAGGCCAGCCGCTCTACGCGCCGGTACCCGGTGGCGAGCCGCAGCGTGAGATGGCCTATCGCTTCGGGGTCAATCTGGTGATCTACACCCTGACCGGCAATTACAAGGCAGATCAGGTGCACGTCCCCGCCATTCTGGAACGACTGGGCCAATGAGCAGCGCCTTTTCCATCGGGTTCGCCCCGCTGCTGCCGCTGCCCCTGCTTGGCGGGCTGGCCGCCGTCGCCCTGATCATTGCCTTGTACGGCATTTTTCGCGGCGCGGCGGGCGGTATCCTGCGGTTTGCCGCCATAGCCCTGGTCGCTTGCATCCTGGCCAACCCGTCCCTGGTGCGCGAACAGCAGCAAAGCGTCGATGACGTGGCCTTCATCGTGGTCGACCGGTCGGCCAGCCAGACCATGGCGGGGCGGCAGGAAACCACCGACGCCGTCGTCGACTCCCTGACCGACCGCCTGGCTCGGCTCGAGGGTGTCGAGGTGCGGGTCATCGAAGTCACCCAGGAAAGCGACGACCACACCGCGCTGTACAACGCCCTGGAGACCGCCCAATCGGAAGTCACGGCCGACCGACTGGCCGGCAGCTTCCTGATAACCGACGGTCAGGTCCATGACATCCCCGAAACCATCCCGCCAGCACTTGCCGACAAGGGGCCGGTCCACACCGTCCTGACCGGGGCGCCGGGCGAAACCGAGCGCCTCATTTCCATCCTGGAAAGCCCTGCATTCGGTTTGGTGGGCGATGAGATCGCCATAACCGTGCGCATCGACGACATGCCGGGCGAGGCGGCGGGCGGAACCGATGTGCCGCTGACCATCGGTTTGCCGGATGGCGGCCAGCAGGAAACGGTCCTGCGCACCGGCATCCCGCGTGAGTTCACCTTCGAGATCGACCGGGGCGGACCGTCGGTGTTCGAGTTTTCCGCCGCCGAACTGCCGGGCGAGATCAGCACCGTCAACAACCGTGCCGCCGTAACCGTCAATGGCGTCCGCGACCGGCTTCGGGTGCTGCTGGTTTCAGGCGAGCCCCACCCGGGTGAGCGCACCTGGCGCAACATCCTGAAGTCCGACCCCAGTGTGGACCTCGTGCACTTCACCATCCTGCGGCCGCCGGAAAAACAGGACGGCACGCCGATCAGCGAATTGTCGCTGATCGCCTTTCCGATCCGTGAGCTGTTCGAGCTGCGCCTGTCGGAATTCGATCTGATCATCTTCGACCGGTATCGCCGGCGCGGCGTGCTGCCCAACCTCTATCTGGCCAACATTGCCAATTTCGTCACCGAGGGCGGCGCCTTTCTGGAGGCCAGCGGCCCGCCCTTCGCCACCCCGTTGAGCATCTATCGCACGGCCCTGGGCGAGGTCTTGCCGGCGGAACCGACGGGGTCGGTGATTGAGGAAAGCTTCGTGCCGACGCTGACCGAAATCGGCGGCCGACACCCCGTGACGGCGGACCTGACGAGCGCGGATGCGCGCAGCACCCCGGGCTGGGGACGCTGGCTGCGTCAGATCGACGTGGCCCCGACAAGCGGCAACATCGTCATGGCCGGCCATTCCGAACGGCCGCTGCTGATCCTGGACCGGGTCGGTGAGGGCCGGGTCGCGCAGCTGGCCAGCGATCACATCTGGCTTTGGGCGCGCGGGTATGAGGGCGGCGGGCCTCAGGGCGAGCTTTTGCGCCGGCTGGCCCATTGGCTGATGCGCGAGCCCGAGCTTGAGGAAAACGACCTGCGGAACAGTGTCGAAGGATCGATGGTTGAAATCGAGCGGCGCAGCCTGGACGGCAGCACGCCGGAGCTGACCGTCACCTTTCTATCCGGCGAAGAACAAGCGCTGGAACTGACCGAACAAGCCGACGGCCGCATCACCGCCCGTTTCGAAACCGAGGAGTTGGGCGTGCACCGCATCACCGACGGCGAACGGTCGACCCTCGCCCTGGTCGGCGATCTGAACGCGCGCGAGCTGTCCGATCTGCGAGCCGACCCTACCTCAATGACCCCGCTGGCCGACGCCACGGGCGGCGGCCTGGCCTGGGCGCTGGACCGCGCAAGCGATGGATTGGCCGAACAGGCATTGCCTCGCCTCAGGGAGGTGTTGCCCGGTCGTGATGCGTCTGGAGATGGGTGGTTCGGCATCCGGCGCAATCAAACCAAGACGACGATCGGTGTCAGCGATACGCCGTTGCTGCCTGCCCTGTTGTCGGTTCTGATTGCGCTTATCGGAATGATGGCTGTTTGGCGCCGGGAAGGCCGTTAGCCTTCATTCTTGGTCGAGGGTGCGGTTCGATCCTGCCTTCTCGACGTTTCCTACCTTATCGATTCTGTTTTTCGCGGCAGATAGGGTCCGCGAATCCGTGACCGTCCCGATCAGGCGATCACGGAAACGACGACCAATGCCAGGGTCATGACAACGCCGCTCGCGGCCCATGCACCCAAGATCGTGTTGCAGTTCATCATCTTCATCCTCTCCCAAAACCTGTATATCATTACGATATATATCGGTCTGTTGCATATAAGGTGGTGTTCCCACAGTCCCTAATCAAGCGCGGTTAACCTAAAAATTCTGTGAGATGGTTCACTCACGGGAGAAAAAAGGAACCGGCTAGATCCGTCGGCAATCGAACAGGTAATTGCGATTGATTCGGAATTTCCTGCGCTGGTGCGGTGTCAGGAAATCCTTGGAGGAGCTGACGGAAACCTCGAATCCCGCCGACCGCAACCGGTCCGGATAGTCGGCGCCCGGGGTTCTGTAGTGATAGGGATGGCCAAATCGCGCCAATCGTTCAGCGGGATCCGTGACATGCCGCCCTTCATCGGTCTGTGACCGTTTGGGGTCAAACGGAACCAGGATCAATGCCCATCCCCCCGGCCGGATGATTCGCGCCAGCTCGGCCATCGCCCGACCGTCATCGGGAATATGCTCCAACACGTGGCTAGAGATCAGTCCGTCGAAGGATCCGTCTGCCAAGGGGATATCGGTCAAATCGGCATGCAGGTCGGCGATCGGATCGAACCGGTCGATGGTCGTGTACCGCCAGCGCCGCAAGGCCCGAAATCTCGGTTCGAAGCATCGTTCCGGCGCGGTATGCAGCACACGCTGGCGCCGGCTCATCAGCCCTTTGGATTGCAGATAAAGCCACAGGAACCGATGCCGCTCGACTGAGCCGCACCGGGGGCAGACCGCATTTTTTCGCCCGGCCAGCCCAAACGGCCTGAACCGCGACGCGGTGGCCGAACAAACGGGGCAGGTCAACAGGCCAGCCCGAAACGGCTGGGGGCGAACCGACTGCCACAGGCCGGCCTCGCCATAGACCTGCGCCTCATCCAGCCCTTGCCGCGTTGCCTGGCGCGCGGATTTACTTAACCCAACGAGCATCTTGATTCAGGCCGGTCGGACCGCAAATTGGTTTGAGGGGGTTGCTGATTCGCATCCTGTGAGGAATGGCTGGGGCGGCAGGATTCGAACCTGCGCATGGCGGTACCAAAAACCGCTGCCTTACCGCTTGGCTACGCCCCAACGTGCGCCGCACCATACCTACAGGGACCGGGAGAATTCAATCCATCGACGTGCGACGTCAGAATTTTGCTACAAACGGGGTGTTTTGGTTAATTTTACGTTTGCCAACTGGTGACACATTTGCCGGCGAGTGAGCCTAGATCACCATCCGAATGCCACCGTTGGGTCGATAATCACGCCCACACCGCTATTTGGAGCGGGGTATGACGAATGCTAGGCCTGTGTAAACCCGTTTAGTCTGCGGGATCGGAGATTATGGCTGAAGGCAAAACGCCAGACAGGCAGCTTCATTTGGAGCGCAACAAACCCAAATCCCAGGATGGGCAACCCGCGGGCAGCGAATCGCGGGAAGAGCTTGTCGATATGTTGGGCGGCCTGCTCGACAAGATCGGCGATTTGGAGACCCGGATTACCGATGGCGCTCCGGAGAAAACCGAACCGGAGCCGGAAGCGGACTCTGGCCCCCGCCGTCGCGTTCGCAAGAAGCCGAGCGAACCGTCCGAGCCGCTTGCGGCACGCCGGGCCAAATCCATCAGATCTCGACTTCGCCCGACGCGGGTCGGCGACGATGCCGGCAAAGCCCAGATTGAAAAATTCGGTATGCCGGACTGGCGGGCCGACATTTCGGCAACCGGCCCGGAACAGCCCAAGGACGCAGCCGCCAGCGATCCCATGGCCGCGCTGGAGCGGGAAAATCAACACCTTGCCTCCTCGCCGCCGACCCGAAAGGGTGAGCGGCCCCCCAAAAAACCGCGCCGACGGATCGTCGCTCAGCGAATCCCGACCTGGGCGAAGGACGGCTACCACTCTGAGGATCCGCAAATCGCCCCCGACGCGGAGCCCGCCTCGGCGGATCCGATTTTCGGCATTGGCCGGATCGCCGACAAAGACCAGGCCGACCAGCTGGCACAGGCGGCCAAGGCGGCGGAGCCGCTAACCGCAAACCAGGCTGAGGCCGCGACCCAGCCCAGTCAGGACTCTGCCCAAAGCCTGCGCCCCATCACGCCGATCGCGCCGCTGCCCGAACCGCAGAAACCGGCGAAACGGCCCGGCTTCTTCGGGCGCCTTTTCGGCCGCAAGAGCGAGGAGCCCGATGAGGAAGCCTCCAACTTCATCGAAGGGGGCGTACCCGTCCGGCTGGATCCGAAGCTAGGTGCTGAAACGGAAACGCCGGTACCGCCGCCGGATGTGGTCCTGGAACCGGAACCACAAGCAGAGGAAAGCCCGACTCCGATCCCGGCCGAAGCGCTCGGCGGACCGCCTGGCATGGTGATCGAACCGATCGAGGATCTGACGGCTCCGCGCCCTTCGACGGCCGGTCTCGGCGCGCCGATACCCGCCCAGGCAGAGCAGGCGCCCCCGCCGCCATTCCTCGACGAACCCGGAATTCCGGCCGAGCCGAATCGAGACCTGGCCCACCAGCCGGCAACCGATTTGAGCGACGACGTCGAAAAACTCGCCGCAACGCTCGAGTCGACCGTCGAAGAGACGGCAAAGGCACCGCCGAAACCGGATGAGACCGCGACACCGGTGGAGCCCACCGCCGCCGAAGATGATCCGAAGCCTGAGCCCACCGCCCCATCCTTTGACCGGGCGTTCGACGATGCCCCGGACGAAAGCCAGGCTTGGGCGGAGGAAGTCGACCAGGGCGAAACGGATCCAGACGACGCGGCAAAGCGGGATGGCCGTGCTATGGCCGGCTTTGCCGAAGCGCCGGCCGTTTTCGATCCGGACAAAGCCGAACCAGAGGCGAAGGACGAATCGCTGGAGCCCGGGGAGCCGCAGCCTACCGAAGCGAGCGCAGAAACGGGGGCGCAAACCGAGGCGGCCGCCGACGCGCAGCCCGATGAACCGGCCGCGGATCAGATCGACCAGCCACCCGCCGTCGCCGAGCCGGGATCCGCCGAGCCGGAAGGCTTGGCCGAGGACCGAGCCGATCAGGAAGAGTTGGGGGTCGAATCGGGGCCAACGCGCGACATCGAAGACCAAGTGTCCGACGGGCCGCTGGAATCGGATACGCTGGATCCTGTTTCAACACGCGACGATTTGGCCTCCGAAGAACAAGCATTGGCGGAACGAGCCCCCGAAGAACAAACCCTTGAAGAACGGGCCCCTGAAGAACGGACTCCTGAAGAACGGGCCGCCGAAGATCGCTCCGCTGAGGAACCGGCCTCCCAGCCGGAAGCGCCAGCGGAACAGGCTCGCGAAGAGCAGGCCCCCGAAGTACGGATCCCAGAAGAAGTACGGATCCCAGAAGAACAGATCCCAGAAGAACAGGCAGCTGCCGAGCAACCGGCCGAAACACCGCCAACACCGACGGAATCCACCGCAGCTGAGCAGCCGGCCCCCCTTGCCGGCATCACCGATACAGCGCCGCAGGAAGACGCGGCAGCAGAGGCGCCTGACCAGAGTCCTGCTGTGTCCGAAAGTGCCGACGAGGAATCAACCGAACAGAAATCGGCCGATGATGCTGCGGCATCGGACGCCGTGCCCGAGCCTCTGGAGCCGGTCGAAGAGGACCGCAAGCCAAAGCTGACCGACGATGTCGAACACCCGTTTGGCAGCCTTGTGGCCGAACTGAAGGCACCGGTGCCGGAGGAGAATGCCGAGTCGGCGGACCTCGAAAGCGAAACGGAGGAACCCGAAATCCCGGTTTCACCGCCGTTCGAGGCGGTCGACGATGCGCCCAAGATCGCCAGTCTCGGTCCGCAATTCGAAGAGCCCGCTCACTTCGAGGAACCGGACGAATCCGAGGAGAAATCCAAAGATGAACCAGCGTCGGAGAAGCCGGACACACCCGACGAACCCGACCAGGAAGCTCAAGAATCCGTCGCTGAAACGCCGGCGGAGCCGCAAGTGGACGAACCGGAACCGCCTGCGACCCCGGCCGAGCCACCCGAACCTCAGCAGCCGGAATTGCCGATGGAGCCGGCGGTTGCGGCCGCCGCGATGGCCGCCGACGCCGGCGCGCTTTCCGATGGAATTGTCGCAACCCACCAGCGGCTGGATGAAGATGCGCCAGCCAAATCTGGCGAAGCTGAAACAACAGCCGACACACTGGACGACGACGAGACCGTCCTTGACAAGCAACCTATGGGCGCCCGCGAGTCACTGCGCGAGAAGGCCGCCCGGCTGGCGGCCGAGGAAGCGGAAACCGCCGCCAAGAAGGGCGTCAACTGGCCGCGCCTTGGGGCGATCGCAGCTGGCCTGATCGTATTCGTCGGCGGTGCCGTCCTGCTGGGACCCTGGCGCGGCGGCGATGCACCGCCGGAGCCGACCCAGACGGCCCAGGCACCTCCGGCCGAAAGCGCACCGGAAGCGATCGAACAACCGCAAGCCAATGCCCAAGCGGCTGCGGAGGCCGACGCCGCCCAAGAGGACGATCCCGAAGTCGATCAGGAACCGGTCGTTGCCTCGGACCCGGACAGTTTGCCAGCGCCGGAGGCGGCGGAGGACGTTGCCGCACTACCGTCCGATCCATTGGATTCTCCCGTGACGGCACCGGCGGAAGAGTTGCCTTTGGTCGCACCACCGTCGACCCTTGTGACGCTTGCCGACGCCCCACTGCCGGAATCCGCCAGCCCAACCTTGCTGCGGATCGCGCAGGAGGCGGTCAGCGGCGACCCCCTGCGTCAGCAGGATCTGGCCAACGTCTATGCGTTGGGCCAGCAGGTGCCCCAGAATTTCGAGCGGGCTCTGTTCTGGTATATGCGCGCCGGCGAGAATGGCGTCATCAACGCCCAGTACAATCTGGCGGTTCTGACAGAACGCGGGCTCGGCACCGAAAAGGACGTCGCTGGGGCGGTTGAGCTGTATCGCCGCGTGGCACGCCAGGGGCACGGACCGGCGGGCAACGCCCTGGGCACGGCCTATCTCGAAGGCAAGCACGTGGCCCGGGACGCCGAATTGGCTGCGGGCTGGTTCCGGGCCGCGGCCGAGGCGGGCGAGGCACGGGGCGCAATGAACCTGGCCCGTCTGTATGAACGCGGATTGAACGGAGAGCCCAACCAGGCCGCCGCCGCCGGCTGGTACAAGCGCGCTGTGGAAATGGGCTTGTCGGAAGGCCAAGAGGCCCTGGATCGGGTGCTGGCGGCCAATCCGGACATCGAACCGGATACCGGTCGCCTGCCCGGATTGCCGGCGGACAGCCCCACGGCGCTGCCGGAACCCGAGGTGACGGTTGATATCCTGTCGATGACAGACAACGAGCGGACGCGGGAAATTCAGCGCCGATTGACTGAACTTGGGTACGACCCAGGACCGGTGGACGGCTTGATGGGCAGCCGGACGCGCTCGGCTATTGAGGAATTCGAAAACGATATCGGCCGGCCGGCACAGGGTGAACCAAGCAACTACGTTTTGGCAGCACTCCGCCTGGCGTCCTTGCAGCTCGACTCGGACGGATAACCGACGGGCGTGTCAGGTCGTCGGTGGCGGCTAGAGCAGCCTGCTGCTGGCGACCCACCAGCCGCCATTGGCGTCGGAAACATGGCGGGCAGCCGCAAGGCAGTCCGCCATCCGTTCGAATGTGGCGAAACAGCTCGGCCCGCTGCCTGACATGCCGATCTTTGTCGCGCGGTCCAAAGCGGACAGGGCATTCAGCACAGCACCGATGGCTGGCGTCACCTGCATCGCGGGCGCGATCAGGTCGTTCGGCTGGAGCCGCGCATCTTTCGGAATTCCGCCTGCCTCATGGCTTGCGCCGTGAGCAAGCGCGGCAAAAACGTCTTTTGTTGACGCGGGCTGGCGGGGGTTGACCAACAGGATCGGCGATCCGCTCAGCCGCGCCCGCCTGCCCTGGTCCAACAGCGTGATTTTTTCGCCGATACCGACCATCCGTGCGGACCGTCGGATAAGGCAGACGGGCACATCGGCCCCGATGGACGCGGCAAGGCCGTTCAGGTCCAATCTACACGCCTGAACGCCCCAACGGTCGGCCAATAGCAACATCGCCGTTGCCGCATCACTCGACCCACCGCCCAAACCGGCGGCGGCGGGCAGGTTCTTGGTCAGATGAAAGCCCATATCAAGGTCGCGGCCCACCGCAGAAGCAAGCACCGACGCCGCCCGCAGAACCAGATTGTCCCCGCCATCGCCGAGGCCTGCCGCGAACGGACCATCGATGGTCAGCCCACCCGGATTTCCCGTCAGGACCAGGCCGTCGCCAAGCGCGGCAAAGACGACCGTGCTGTCCAGTTCGTGATAACCGTCGGGCCGACGGCCGAGGATGCGCAGGTCGAGATTGATTTTGGCGGGGGCCAGCAAGGCGGTTTGCTACTCGGGGTGATTGGCTACTCGGGGCCAGGGACGGCTCGCGCGCTCAGTTTTCCTCAATGGCGAGATTGTCAGTAAATTCGGCCAGCACGCCATGCTCAACCAGACCACCATTGAGCTTGCCTTCCAGGCTGGCCCGCTGTTCCTCATCCTCGTCGCCGCCGCTGTCCAGGGCGCGCTGCCATTGGAACCGCGCCTCAATGCGCCGGCCCACCATCCAATAGGCATCGCCCAGATGATCGTTGATGGTTGGATCGTCGGGTTCCAGCTCAACCGCCCGTTCAAGCTGTTCGACGGCCTCCTCGAACCGCGCGGTGCGGTAATAAACCCATCCGAGGCTGTCGATGATGAACCCGTCTTCCGGTTCCAGCTCGATCGCCTGGCGAATCAGCCTTTCAGATTCCTCCACCATCTCGCCACGATCGATGTAGGAGTAACCCAGATAATTCAGCAGGTGGGCATGGTCCGGTCGCAGGGCGATGGCGGCGCGCAGATCTTCCTCGGCCCGATCCCATTGTTTGGACCGCTCCAGGGCAATGCCGCGCTTGTACAAGAAGGACCAGTCGTTCGTCACCCGAGTCGCCTGCCGGTCCTGGGCGAGATCATAGGCCTCGACCGCCTGTTCGAAGTGCCGGTGCGAACGCTGGATATCGCCAATGCGGATCAGCGGTCCGGTACTGTCCGGCACTTCCTCGGCCATGGCGTGCAGTAAGGCAATCGCGCCCTCCATATCGCCGCCATCATCGATCATGCGCGACTCGTTGAGCCGGGCCGACCAGGAAAACGGGTTGGATCGCGGCACCTCGCGATAAACAGCCAACGCCTCGTCGGTGCGTCCGCGAATGGCGAGCGTGTCTGCAACCAAGACGGTCGCGCGGGCCAGTTCGGGATAAAGGTATCGGGCCAACTGCGCATAAATGAGTGCGGAATCGGTCGAAGCCTCGCGGCGCCACAGGCTGGCCAAATCGGCGAGCGTTTCGGCCATGCCCTGGGTCGGTGTCGTGAATAGCGGACCGTCAGGTGCAGAATCGCCCGCGCGGACGCGTTCCGCATCGGCCGCCAGCAGCGGGCGTTCGCCCCCACCTTGATTAAAGCCATCATACAGGGTCAGCGCGTTTTCAGGCTCGCCGACCCGTTCATACAACCGGCCCAGCGCTTGGGTGACGCGATAGGTCTGGCCATTCGACAGGGCCGCCTCCAGCGAATCACGGGCTCCGTTCAGATCGCCGGCATAATCCTTGATCAAACCCAGATGCAGGAGGGCCGCCCCTTTCATGCCCGGCACTTCGAGCATCGGTTCAACCGCCGCGACGGCGGCGTCGATGTCGCCGGTTCCGGCCAATGCCCAGCCGGTCAAAAGCGGGATGATGTATTGGCCGGCGCTCTCCCGCTCCGTCCTGGCGAGGTTTTTCAGCGACGCTTCGAGATCGCCCAGCAGCGCGTCACGCGATGCCACCACGATGCGGGCGATGAGGTTGTCGGGACTGGCTTCCAGAATGCCCGGCGCCAGCTGCAAAGACCGCTCGATATTGCCGGCCGCCAGATGCAGCAAAAAGGCCCGTGCCCGCAATTCCGGCTGATCGGGCATTGTAGCGAGCGCCAAATCGGTAAAACGCGCGGCGCCGGCAACATCCTCACGGCCTTGTGCGACGCGGCCTGCCAGATATGCCCCGGTCGCCGTTCGAACCGTTGCGGCCCTGTTGCTGGCCGATTCCTCATCGCCGGGTGCTGCCGCCAGAGGACCGGCCGCAAGCGCAAGGCCAGCAGCGACAAGGCTGGGCAGAAGAGCCCGGCCAATCGAATCCCGAACGAAGCCCTTGGCTGACGGCGCGCGCATCATGGTTGGCCCTTCCAATGTTTGGTCCCGCCTTTGGACCAGCCAAACGACTGTTTTAAGGCAACTGGATGGTGGACAGGTTAACCCACCACAAGGTGTCGGGTCACTCAGTTAGGATGATTGCCGCGCTGTGCCATTACAACACACAGGGTGATGCGCAATTGTGATTGGTCGGCGCGCCTGGACTGTGGCTGCGGCTTCGCGAAAGGCCGCGTCTGCTTCAACAAATTCTCCTACCGCTTGTTGTGGAAGCCAAGAGCGGTTCGATAAAACAACCATCTCGAAGCAGGAGAGGGCGAATTGGCCATGAAGGTCACCACCATCGACCAGCTGTTCGAACGGCTGGGAACCCGAGGCAACGGCGCTTATGGGCTGTCCAGTGTCACCCAACTCGACCACGGGTTGCAGTCGGCAGCCCTGGCACAACAACGCGGCCTCGGCAATGCCATGACCATCGCAGCCTTGTTCCACGATGTCGGCCACCTTGGCATTGCCGAAGACATCTCGCTGGCCGATCAAGGCATCGATGACCGGCACGAATTCGCCAGTGCCCAGATCCTGGGACGCCTGTTCGGGCCGGAGATCAGCGAACCGGTGCGCCTGCATGTCGCCGCCAAGCGCTATCTCTGCACGGTGGAGCCGGACTACCTCGCGCGCCTGTCGGAGGACTCGCTGGTGAGCCTCAAATTGCAAGGCGGCACCCAGTCGGATACGGAGCGGGCCGCATTCGAAAGCGAACCCTACTATCAGGACGCCGTGGCCCTGCGGCGCATCGACGACGATGCCAAGGTCGAGGGCCTGACGGTGCCGGCGCTGGAGAGTTATCGCGCGATGGCGGAAGGGTTGATCAACGCCGATGCCTGACTCAGTGACCGCTCCCGCCGACGCGGCGCAACGCCGAGCCGCAACGCCGGTTGTTTGCTACGAAGTCGAAAACCTGCCGGCCTTTGACAGCGCGTTTTATGAGCGCGTGCGGCAGGGGATGACCAAAACCGGGGAACTGGTCGTACCGCCTCGCGATGGAGCGACCTTCGAGGTTCCCGCCGGTCACCTGTTCCGCATCGTCAGTGTCGAGGGACCGCAGGTTGGCGATTTGAACCTGTGGAACGCGAACGACCTGTCGGAACGGTTTTTCAGCGGCAAGACCCGGCAGCTGCACGCCAGCCACGTGACGACCGGCGACCGGTTATGGAGCAACCTTCCCGGCCTGCGGCCAATAGCCACCATCACCCACGACACGTTGGGTTGGTATGGCTGGGACCATGACGGCGCCGGGGTGCATGACGTGATCGGCACCCGCTGCGATCCCTACACCAACGCCCTGCTGACCGGTGGCGAGTACCATCATTGCTGTCATTCCAACCTGTCGCGGGCGCTGGCCGAGAAAATCGCCGCCTCCCCACAAGAGGCCGAGATGCATGTGCATGATGTGCTGAACGTCTTCATGTGCACCGGCTTCACGCTCGACACCCACCAGTACTTCATGAAGGCCAGCCCGGTACGGCCAGGCGATTTTCTGGAGATGTTCGCCGAGATCGACCTGCTGGGGGCCCTATCCACCTGCCCCGGTGGGGATTGCGGCGCCAGCCATTCCAGCGACCAGGCGCCCTGCTTTCCGCTGAAAGTCGAAATTTTCAAGCCGGCCGATGGTGCACTAGAAGGTTGGTCGCCGCCGCCTCGTAGCGGTTATTCGCGCAATCACGGCGTGGGGTGAGGGGCAACGGCAGATGAGCGACAGCTATGCGGATAGGCTAGGCGCTTATGAAGCGCTGGTCGCGACCCAACCGGGCGTGGAGCGCAAAGGTAAGAAGAACCCCTATACCTCGATGAACGGCAACATGTTCAGCTTCCTAGCCCAGGACGGCACGATCTGCTTGCGGCTTTCAAAGGAAGATCGGGACACGTTTGTCGCGACTTACAAAACCGAACCCGTCGAACAGTACGGCGCGGTAATGCAGGAATATGTCGCCGTCCCGGATTCGCTGATGTCGGATTTGGCGAGGCTGGCTGGCCTCTTCGAGAAGTCCGTCGGCTACGCCAAATCCCTCAAACCGAAACCCACCAAACGCTAGGTCAACACCACGATCTTGCCGTTAGCCATGTTGTTTTCCATGGTTCGATGGGCATCGACAATGTCGTCCATGTCGAATACCGGGCCGACGGGCGCCTTCGCTTCACCGGCTTCGAGCAAGTCGATGAATTCCTGCAGGGGGGATTTGGCGAACTCGCCTACCCCGCCCGAATAAGTCGTCAAATTGACGGCTGTTGGAATGGAGCCCATTGGGCTGAAGTTATCCAGCTCCCACGTTCCGCCCACCATGCCGGTCATGCAGACGCTACCGCCCGGCTTTGCACTTTGCAGTGAGTCGAGGAGCGTGGTGGTTCCAACCAGTTCCAGGACCCTGTCCACGCCGCCAGGGATCAGTTTCTTGACCTCTCCGGCGATCGAACCGGTGTCGACAACCGCGTGATCGGCTCCGTTCTCGATAAGACGAGTATGCCGCTCCGCCCTGCGCGTCGTGGCAACGACCGTCAAACCCTGGCGCTTGGCCAGAGTCGCTGCCGCCAGGCCAACTGAACTGGTTCCGCCCCTGATCAGGATGCTTTCGTCCCTCGCCGCACGAAGGGCGATGGTAAGCGATCCCCAGGCCGTCTGGATCATTTCCGGCAAGGCGCCCAGGGTCCGCCAATCGAGCGAAGATCTTAACGTCACCACCTGGCCCAAGGGCACCAACGTGTATTCCGCATACCCGCCATCGAAGGACCGCCCCATGCCGCCCATTGCCGTGGCAACCTTCTGGCCTGGATCGAATGTGCCGCTAGGATCGGACTCTACCGTGCCGACTGCCTCGATCCCCAGGATCCGCGGGAAGGCGACATTTGGCGAATGCCCCTGGCGGGTAAACAGCTCCGACCGGTTAAGCCCAAAGGCACGAACCCGAATGAGAACCCACCCAGCCTTGGGCCGCGGAATGGGCTGGTCTTCGAGTTTGAGAACGTCCGGTCCGCCCGGCTCGCGGATGACGACCGCCTTCATCGTTCCCATCGACGGCCTCTAGGCTTCTCGCGTCCGGTCGAGCGCGAAGGCACCGGCGCCATGGCGAACAATCAATAACAAGCCGCCGGCCATCGCCAGGTTCTTCAAGAACATCACCGTCTGGATCTGATCGCCGAAGTCGAAATGAAAGATGACGGCGGAAATCAAACTGAACCCGGCGAGAAGCAGCGCGACGATGCGCACCTGCAAGCCGAGAATAAGAGCCAGCCCGGCGCCGACTTCAAAGGCGATGGTGGGCGCTAGTAGGATCGGCGGTACCCCAAAGGCCGCCATGTAGGCCTGGGTGTCGGCGAAGGCGAAAGCCTTAGACACACCGGATAGGACGAAGATCAAGGCCAGCATTATCCGGCCGGCGACTTCCAAATAAGGATCGAACCGTTGCATGGGTCTGCTCATCACTGGCGGGGTGGGTTGGTGGTCGAAAAGGCGTAGCGGGCGATTTTCCAGCCATCGTCGACGCCCTTGCTCAGGATGAAGAGTTCCTGATTGGCCTCCGCACCCGATTGTCCGTTGGCCAAAACCGTGACTGTTCCAGAGGAATTCGTACGGGCGAAGGCCCAGTCTTGGGCAATCGGCACTATCTCGACGATGTCGAACTCGATTTCGAGATCTATGGCCGCAAATACCGCCTCATAAGCTTGCCGGACCGTATCAGTTCCGACAGCGGAGGGGCTGTGTTGAGGCATGAAAACCCCGTCCGGCGCGTACAGCGCCATCACACCCTCAACATCGCTGTCGTTCAGGAAGGCTTCGTAGGTCTGAAGCAGGCTTGATATGGCCTTGATGTCGGCAGAATCGTCCGCGGCGGCGGGCAGGATCTGGGCAGCGAGCGCAAAGGCCGTCGCAACAGCCAGTCGCAATGGGGCAAATCGATACATCGTCATGTTCCAGGGCTTTGTTTGAACAGAGCCCGGATATGGCTTTATCCAATACCTTGGATTAGTCTCTCATCTCGAGAATGAGCATCCCAATTTTAGGATAATATGCGCGACTTAACGGCCATGGCCCTGCTTGTACATGTGGCGGAACGCGGCAGCTTCACCGCCGCCGCCCGCCATTTGGGCGAGCCACTGTCCACAATTAGCCGACGCATAGCAGAACTTGAGAAATCGCTTGGCGTTCGGCTGCTGGAAAGGACGACCCGCTCGCTACGGCTGACGGATATCGGGCAAAACTACTACGAGCATTGCAGGCGCGGCCTTGAGGAGTTCGACAGCGCCAATCTGCTGATTGAAAACCGGCTGACGGACGTATCGGGGCTGCTTCGGATCTCGCTGCCGCCCAACGTTGCCGAGGATCTGTTCATGCCCGTCATTGACCGGTTTCAAGCGACGTATCCGCGGGCACGTATCTTAGTGCTGGTGACCGACAGGCATGTCGATTTCGTCGCCGATTCCATCGATCTGGCTTTTCGCGTTGGACCAATTTCAACGCCAAGCCTAACCGTGCGACGGATCGCGCGGTATCGCCACAGGCTGGTGGCCTCTCCTGACTATCTGGCGGATCGCCTGATGCCCAAAAATCCCCCCGATCTCACATCCCATCGGTTAATCGCCTTCGGAGCGCAAAATGGCCCCGTCAATTGGCAGCTGAACGAACTGGGATCTCAAGACAAGGGACAAACGGAAGCCGTCAGTTTCGAGCCCAGTCTGACAGTCAATGACTATCGAGCGGTCATCAGTGCGGTCGAACGGGGCATGGGCATCGCCGAGGTACCTGAAATATTTTGCCAGACAGCGTTGGCAGAAGCCCGGCTAGTGCCGGTGCTGAGCGGCTGGGGATTTGCGCCGGTATCCCTTTCAGCATTGCACACTGGAACGCGCAGCATGTCGCGCTTGGTTCGCCTGTTTCTGGATCTTTGCGTCGATCACTTTCGGACCATGATCAACGATTTTCCGTCAGCCGCTGCCGATTAGGCGTGCGATGTCACCCGATTTGGCCGACTGCGACGCAAACCCGAACGTACCCGGCCCGGCAATCTCCTCCGCCGCGCGCAGGAAGCCGCCCAGGGCAGCATGGATCATGCGCGGGCCCATGCTGATGCGCTTGACGCCGAGATCTTCCAGCTCGGCAACGGACAGCGGCTGCCGTCCCGTGGCGCCCAGCACGTTGACCGGCACCGGCATCTCACGCACCAGGGCGGCGATATCATCCCGCTTGTACATCCCGCAGGCATAGACGACATCCGCCCCTGCCTCTGCCATGGCGCCCAAACGCTCGACGCACTCGGCCAGCGGGTTCGGGTGGTCGATCAGGTAGGCCTCGCAGCGGGCGGTCAGGACGAAGTCTGACCCCGCTGAATCTCGTGCAGCCACGCCAGCGCGGATCCGCTCCACGGCATGGTCGCGGCCATAGAGCGTGTCGCCCGATAAATCCTCGATGGAACAGCCGGCCAACCCAATAGTAATGGCGCCTTCAATGGTTTCCACCACCGCCTCAGGCTCATCACCGAAGCCAGTTTCCAGATCGCCGTTCACCGGCACCTGAACCGCGCCGATGATGGCACCGGCATGATCTAGCGCTTCGCTTCGGGAAACCTCACCTTCCCCGTCGGCTTTGCCCAAACTGATCGCCAATGCGGCGCTGGCAGTGGCCAAGGCCTTGAAGCCCAGGCTTTCCAGCATGCGCGCGGTGCCGACATCCCAGGGGTTGGGCATGACGAACACGCCCTCCCGCTGATGCAGGTCCCGGAAAACTTTCGCAGCGTCGGTCAGCTCAAATGCTCCTGGAAGAAGGCGATGGTCCGTTCTTCGGCAAGCGCGGCCGCTTCTGCGTCGTATCGCGGCGTGGTGTCGTTATGGAAGCCATGATTGGCACCGGGATACATGTGCATGGTGTAGTCCGTGCCCGCTGCATTCATTGCCGCCTCGAAAGCCGGCCAGCCTTCGTTGATGCGGTCGTCCAGCTCGCCATAGTGGATCAGCAAGGGGGCCTGGATGTTCACCACGTCTTCTGCTGGCGGTTGCCGGCCATAGAAGGGCACGCCGGCCGCCAGGTCGGGATAGGCCACCGCGATGGCTCCTACCACCCCGCCGCCATAGCAAAAGCCGACGGCGCCAACCTTGCCGGTGCTGTCGTCGCGGTCGCGCAGATATTCGAAGCCGGCGAAGAAGTCCTCCATCAGTTTGGCGCGATCCACGGTGCGCTGCAGCTCGCGCCCTTCATCGTCATTGCCCGGATAACCGCCGACGGAGGTCAGCCCGTCCGGCGCCAGGGCCATGAAGCCGGCCTTGCCCATACGGCGCGCGACATCCTCGATGTAGGGGTTCAGCCCCCGGTTCTCATGGATGACCAGCACGCCGGGCAGCAGCCCCTCGACACCGGTCGGGCGAACGAGATAGGCGTTCACATCGCCATTGCCGCCTGGTGAGGTGTAGGTCAGGCGTTCGGTCGTGATATCCGGATCATCCGGCGCGACCTGCTGGGCCAGCGCGTAGTTGGGAGATAGCTCTTCCAACAGGACGGTGGCCGTGACGCCCGCCACCGTGAAGGCGGCCGCCCGGTCCAGGAACTGGCGCTTGGTGATCTTGCCGTGGGCGTAATAGTCGTAAAGGTCGAGCAGCTCTTGTGGGAAATCCTTGGCTGTCTTGCGCCGAAGCGGGGTGATCTTGTTCATCGTGCCTCTCCTCGCCTTTGGTTTGATAGCTATTGGAAACTTTAGCGCTGAGCCGCCGCCGTGGCCTGTCACTTCTCTGCGACAGAGGGCCCGCCGGTGCCGGCGATCTCCAGCACCAGCTTGCGCCGCACCGCATCGGCAAAGGTGTCGGGCCCATCGGCGGTGATGACGAAGGCGCCCGGCCCGCCGATGATGCGCTCCTCAAAGCGCTGCTCGAGATCGTAGGTGACCGGCCGGCCCGAACAGGCGCGGCAGAGGACGGCGAGGCCGTTGATCGTCATCCCGGCGGCTACGACCTCGTTGCGACCAAATTCGATGCCGGGGCCGTTCCAGTTGTTGGCGCTGTCGGCCGAGATGTCGATGACCTTGCGGAAGCCTTCGATGTCGTTGGTCTCGATCAGGTTTTTGCCGAACAAGAGCGCGGCGCCGATGGCGTTGCGGCCGAAGGCCCGGCGCGGGGGAACGAGCAGCGCCTCGGCGAAGGCCTCAGCCGTTTTTAAACCGTCGATAACGGTCCAGCCGACGACCACGTCCTGGGAATTCTCCTGGCCCCATTCGACATAGGTGACGGCGATCCGGCCATGGGCGGTGCCGGTGATGGCGCCGATGACTTCAGGATCGGTGATGGCCTGGGCATAGCCCTGGCGCTGAAAGAGAATCTCCGCATTGTCGATGGAGCCGGTCGCATCGGCCAGCAGGACGAGTTCCAAGGCGACGTCGGTTTGCGCCTTGGCCATGGGCGCCTGGCCGCCAACGCATAACAGGATAAGCACCGCGAAAATCAGCCGCATCTGTCCAAGCCCCTGTCTGTTCGAACCTTTGAGCATAGGCCTAGCACATTGCAGCCTGTTGACCGCTGGCACACATGCGTTATCTGACGGCGATCATTATCGCACCGTTCAAGTGGAGCAGCAGCCGTGTCCCAGTCCGAGGCCGCGCGGGGGAAGATTGCCGCGTTTGTCGAGCACCGGAATTTCGTGACCTTCATCACCGGGTTGATCGTCATCAACGCGATCACCTTGGGCATGGAGACCGAGCCGGAGATCATGGCGACCTATGGTCCCGCGCTGTACTGGTTCGACAAGGCGATCCTGGTGGTTTTCACCCTCGAGCTGGCTCTGAAATTCTATGCCTATCGGATGGGATTCTTTCGGTCGGGCTGGAACGTCTTCGATCTGGCGATCGTTTCGATAGCCTGGCTGCCGGCCAGCGGATCGCTGGCGATCCTGCGGGCGTTGCGCATCCTGCGTGTGCTGCGCCTGTTGTCCGTCGTGCCCCAGATGCGGCGGGTCATCGCCGCCATCGGACATTCCATTCCCGGCATTAGCTCGGTGATCGGGGTGCTGGGGTTGGTTTTCTATGTCGCGGCGGTGCTGGCCACCAAGCTGTTCGGCCAAAACCCCGATCCGAACTTGCAAGAATGGTTCGGATCGATCGGTGCCTCGGCCTATTCGCTGTTCCAGATCATGACGCTGGAAAGCTGGTCCATGGGCATCGTGCGGCCGGTGATGGAGATCTATCCGCTGGCCTGGGTGTTTTTCGTGCCATTTATCATCATCACCAGCTTTGCCGTGCTGAACCTGTTCATCGGCATCATCGTGGACGCCATGCAGGCCTCCCACGAGGAAGAGCGGGCCGAAGGCGGGCACGCGCCGCTGACGCAGAATGACCTTCGGTTGGTTCTGGACCGGCTGGATGGGCTGCAACGGGAGTTGGCCGCGCTGAAGTCGGTGGAACGGCGCTGAGTTTTTTTTGAGTATTTCTGCGACGGGTTTTCCGGGGTTGTGCGTTAAAGGGCAAAACCACGCCACGAGAGTGCCCTCGCCATGGCCCGATCCATTCTCAATTCCCCCTATTTCTTCTGGCTGATCCTGGCCCTGCCCTCGATCCCGATGGTTGCTGCCCTGGCGGGCGGCGGGTCGGCGCCGGACGGGCGACCGGTGACGGAGATGCTGCTGCATCCGACCGGGGAGTTCGCTGCGCGTTTCATGATCATCGCCATGGCGCTGACGCCTTTGCGAAAGCTGTTTCCCGGTTCGGGCGCTTTGGTCTGGCTGATCCGTCGGCGACGCTATCTGGGGGTTGCGGCGTTTTGTTATGCCGCCTTCCACACCGTCCTGTACGTGATCGATATGGGCAGCCTGGCGGCCATGCTGGACGAATTCCTGGCCATCGGGATTTGGACCGGCTGGCTGGCCTTCTTCATCTTCCTGCCGCTGGCATTGACCTCCAACGATTATTCCGTGCGCGCGTTGGGGCGCAGTTGGAAGAGCCTGCAACGGCTGGTCTACATCGCCGCCGTGGCCACCCTGCTGCACTGGATGTTCGTGCACAACAACATCGGGCCGGCGCTGGTGCATTTCGTCCCGCTGGCCCTGCTGGAGGCCTATCGCCTGTGGCACGCCTATGGCCGCAAGCCGGCCGCCGCCTGACCTCCCGCCCGAAACAACCCGCCCGAAACAAGGAGTGCCGATTATGTTCCGCACATTGACGATTGCCGCCCTGACCGTGTCCGCCATCGCGGTGACAGCCGCCGTGCGAAACCCATCCCTGGCGACGGGCATGCTGACCTGCGAGTCCGGCGACAAGTCGGGCTGGCTGACCGAGGAAGCCCTGACGGAAAAGATCACCGCCGAGGGCTGGCAGGTGAACCGCATCAAGGAAGATGGCGGCTGCTGGGAGGTTTATGGCGTCACACCGGACGGCCAGCGGGCGGAGGCCTATTTCCACCCGGTGACCGGCGAAAACCTGCTGATCGCCCAGCGCGGACGGATCCTGTTCAAGGCGGAGGGGTACTGAGCCCCCTCGCCCAATGATGTAGCGTAGACCCTTACTGCGCCGGTTCGACCACCACGGTTTCCGAGCCTTCCTGGGCGGCCAGCCATTCGCGGTCGATGTCCGGCAACTCGCGGTCGTCGATGGCGGATTCGAAGGCCTTCAGGCGTTTGTAGATCGATAGCATGTCGACGATGGTCGTCCAGGAATTCACCAGATACTGGAACGAATTCGAGACCTGGTTGAAGGCCGTCAGGATCTGCTGCAGCACGCCGAAAGTGAAGCCGATGGCAGCCCCGGCGACGATGGTCGGCACCAGCAGGACATAGACGAAGATGTTGTCGGCCTGCAGGTACAGCGAACGGAAGATATTGAAGTACATATAGTGGAAGTAGAGCCGGAAATAGTTCTGCCGGACGTAGAAGAACAGGTCGCGCACGGCCATGGGTTGGGCGCGGTTCATGTCATCCTCGCCATAGACCAGTTCTTTCCGATAGGCGGCCTCGACCCGCTGGTTGCGGAATTCGAGCCCCGGCAGCTTGATGCCGACCGTCGCCAGTAGGACGGTGCCGAACAGGGACCATACGATGGAAGCGGTGAATAAGGGCGCCGGGATCATGCCGACCACCGGCAGTTCCGACACGTAGGACGACAGCGACCAGAGCAGCGGCAGGAAAGCGATCAGCGTCATCACCGCATCGACCATGGAAACGCCTAGGCCTTCCATAATGCCGGCAAAGCGCATGGTGTCTTCCTGCACACGCTGGGAAGCGCCTTCGATATGCCGCAGCTTGCCCCAGCGGGCCATGTAGTAATCGTTCATCGCCGTGCGCCAGCGGAAGATCCAATGGCTGACCAGAAAGCGCGTCCCGACGAACATGATGATGGCCATGAAGGCGATGGTGGCGAAGACCAAGACCAGCTCGTACAGCGAGCCGGCGGTAACGGTGGAGTCCTCGGTGAGGGATTCCTGCACCATGTCGAAAAACGGCCGGCGCCAATTGTTCAGCGCCACCGAGATCTGCACGCCCATATAAGTGGCCAGCAAAATCACCGACGAGCCGATGATCGACCAAACCTGCCAGCGATGGGGCGCGTAGGTGAACCAGAACGCCGCGAAGGCCGCCACCGACAGGGCGTAGTAGACATACAGCCACAGGAAACTGGGCGAATAGAAATACTGGATGCCGACGATCTGCCCGTCTTCGGGACTGGGCTGGCCGAACCCGAGGAACGCGCCCCAATTGCTGCCGCCGAGATACCAGGCGGTCATGACGATGGCCGTCCAGACGATGACGGAGGCGAAGAACAGGGGCGGATTTGGGAAGAAGGATTTGAACACGGCGGGAATCCTTGCGTGGAAATCTTAACGAGAGCTGAAGTAGGTACAGCGGCGCGCAATGGCCATGCGCACGCCCTTCACGTCTGCGTCACGAGTAAAGACGGCAAGGATAATGCGGGGCGCTTAGGCCCCTAGGCAATATGCAAGCAGGTGAATGGGTTAGGGCGTCGGCTACGCCGACATCCGCTCCTGACCCACCACGGCTTCGATGGGGCTGCCATCCGTGTCCGGAATGGGCAGGCCCAGCAGGGCGTAGAAAGTCGGGACGAAGTCGACGGCCTTGACCGGCTCGTTCAAACGGCGAGGGGTGGCGCCGGGGACGCGGGCCATGAACTGGCCATCGGGCCGGTGGTCGCCGCTGCGCACCGTCATCTCCTCATTGTTGACCTCGCCGGTTTTGGGGGAGGTGGCGAGGCGGATCGGGGCGTTGTTGTTCCAGGTGACGGCCAGATCAGGGATGTCGGTGGCGTGCTTGCCCTGCAAATCCTTGTTCAGGTGCAGGCATTCGGTGATCAGCGGCTCGCCGGTTTCGACGTTGGTGAAGGACAGCAGGTCTTCGGTCAGCTCCTTCACCACCTGATCATACTCGGCGCCCGGTTCGACGATGCCGCTGGAATCCCGGCCTTTCACGTTGATGCGGATGCCCGAGGTGCGGTTGTTCAGATAGACCTCGAAATAGGGGCGGCCGCGCCGGTTCGGCTGGAACCCGTCGGCCATCATGGCCCGCCAGGCCTTGCGTTGCATGGGTTTGAGCAGGTCACGCACGCCCGTCGGCAGCGCCCGCCACATGGCCCGGGCCCGGTTGACCGAGGGGCTGCGCATGTTCAGCAGCTTGCGGCCTTGCAGGGCGACCAGCAGCCGATCGAGCATGCGGGTGCCGGTATACTCGACGCCCATGCCGTGGCTGCAATAGATGAAGACCGTGGGCTCCTCGCCCGCCACCTCCAAGATGCGGCCGACGGCGGCATCGATGCCGCGGTAAACATCCAGCATGGGGTTGCCGACCTGGGCGACGATCTCGGCATCGTAGTCCGGGTGGGTCGGGTCGAGCATATGCCAGCAATGGTGGCCGGTGCAGTGCTGCTCGGTGAAGGCAACGTAGAAGAAATCCCACGGCGCGCCGGTGTTGCCCTCGCCCAGGAACCAGGTAGCCATCTCACCCTTGCGCCGGGACCGCTCGACCATCGCGTCCCGGAACCAGGCCTGTTCCTCGGCCGTGCGCGGCTGGTGCGTATCGCACATCTTGCAGCCCAGCGTATCGAGCCCGAAGCGGCGCCCGATTTCACCGGCCAGCTCGGGCGGGTCAGTCTCGAATTGCAGGATCGTGCCGCCGCCGCCGGGAATGTGGGTGCCCCAATCATGGACCACGACGCCATCCTTGACCTTTGGCATCTGGGTATAGACCGGGTCGATCAGGCACAACCGTTTGCCGTGGGCGTTGAAATGGTTCCACATGTAATGGGGCGACATCTCATCGGCCCGCAGGACGCGGTGATCGTAGATTTCGGAATCGAAAATCCGGTTGGCGTCGTACTGCCGATGCCGGGCGGGATTGACCCCGGTGTGGAAGGTCGGCCAGACGGCGCCGGATTCCATGGCGTAAGGATTCTCGATCGGCCCGACGACCCAGTTGTCGATCAGCGCCTTTAGGTTCGGCAGCTCCCCCGCCGCGCTCCATTGGGCCAACAGATCACGGTCACAGGAATCCAGGCCGATCATGATCAGCTTTGCAGGCGTAGGCATGGGTGGGGAACTCCGGTCGGCTGGTTGCATGACGGGAGCGCCTTTGTGGGCTGGCGCGTTGGGTATAGTAGCGTAACGGGCTTAACTGATTGGGTAAATTGGGTTGGGTGGGGGGAAAAGCAACACAGCGCAGTTCAAGCCGGCCCCAACCACGGATTTGAAAAGACAAGCGTGAATTGGATGCACCTCGCATCCTCCAAACTAAGTAAGCGTAACACTAAAGCAGATGTTTGCAAGGTCCGTGTTTAAAGTCTAAATGAATTTTTACGAAAGTCGAACCGGCTGCCAAATTATCAATTGCACGACATACTTCGCATCAATTTTCGTATTGCCATTTATTTTGGTAAAATACTGTTCTTCTATATATTATAGAACTCCAGATCGAACAATCTTCTTCTATTTGTTCTCATGAATATTTTTCTGTACGTAAAACAATCTTTCGCCTAATAGCGTTCTGAATATCCGTAGTATCGCTCCGATTTTTTTGTCTTTCGTATTCTTTCTCTCGACGCGTAAAACAAGTCAAAATCATCCCGAATTCAACTCCCAGGAGTCAAAATCGACATAGTCTCAAGAACATCATCCATTTGATTGTAAAGATCATACAGTCCATCTATAAATTCTCCAAAATTCTCTGCAATATCCCCGTACTCCCTCATCTGTGACATAATCTTAAAAAATTCTTCTTTGTCGTAGGTCAAATCATACTTTTTTTCCAGCAATCCGATTAGCTGCGTCAATGCCGACAAATCTTGCTGCAATGACGTTCGCACTCTTTCCGCTTCTTCTCTTATTCTCCTCTTCTCTTCCTCACCATCAACTCTGTTTGCCTGTCTTTCCAGGCGATCAACATCTGCTATTGCTCTTTCTATTTCATCAATCAGTCCACCTTCTCTAAGAAGGTATTGGCCCAACGACACTGAAGCTTCTTTTAGTTTCCGAACATCATCCAAGTAGGACTGCGGATTCTTATCCCTTACACTTCTTAGTTCGTTGACAATCCTATCTGCCTCTGATTTATAACTATCCAACAATTCAATAAAATTCTCAGCATCACTTTTTAAGTTCCCCTCGCCTGATGACTGAGTTTGGATTTCCTCCAGGGCTTCGTCAACGACCTCGATAGAGGATTGAGCACTAACGCTTATACTTAGCGTTACCACTAGGAAGAATGGGATCATAATGTTGCAACCCATACTCTCGAACACTCTAAGCAGCGAAACGAGAAAGTCTTGTTTTATGCTCAACATCTTCTTCCTCACATTGTCTGTTATGCTACTATTAGTGACAAGTGCAGGCGCGAATGAAAAAAGCACACTGGGGCTTTCTTTTGATCAAAAGAGGTGGCAGATCGAACGTGATTTCATGTTCCTAGACATTGACAAACTTCCGCAACCTGAAGAACCGGTCCTCGAAACAGTCAGAGCCCTGGTATATGGCTTTATTTCTTCTGACCACTTTTTCTCTTACGAAAAACCTACTGTACCTGCAATACTACCCCGTACATTCACCACTCCCTGCGTATCCTACATTGGCGCGACAAGGTCTGCCCGTGACAAGGTGTCTAATACAACAATATGCTACGTATATGATAAAGAGGCTGAAAATATTCAATACCCGTTTGCAATTTGCGGTAGGCTTTTGCCGTCAACGTTCCAAGTGACATTTGACTACCATGTCGAGAATTTTGCGACGTATGACGAGCGGCTAGCACATCTGGAAGCAGAAGCTTTACGGGAGAGTGGGCGGCTGTCGTTGAATTACCTGAACTGGAGAGATACACGCGAAAGCGTTGAAAACGTTTACGATTCAGTAATTTTGTCACCACTGCTAAGGAGAGATGTTAAAAGACAAGTTTTTTTTATCGGCAATAGTCATATTTGTTATCAGAGAATCGGAAGAATAGTGGAATTCGTCAAGAAAGCTGTTGAATCGTTGGAGTCCAAAGAAACTGAAAATCCGAAGTGGTAATGGACTAAAATACTAGCATTTTCCGCGAGGAATAGTTGGTGATACTTGGACAACCTCGAATGGATTTAGAAAAATATCATAGCGAATCGTGATTTTTATAGTTGCACAAAAAGCCGCCAAATTTGAATCCCTGTTATTCTTCACCAAGGCAGTTTCGATCGGCAGACCTTTTGCAAAGATTTCAAACGATCTTGTTACCGAATGGAAATTAATAATTAGGGATTTCTGATGTCCACGCTGCATTTCTTCCACGAGCGACACCTGATACTTACTAATCGACGAAGGATCATTTACCTCAGGAGAATGAACTAAAATCGCAATCTCTGACTCTCTTCCGTCGAGAGTGTTAAGCACCCAGATTCTGATTTCAGCATTTGGCCGCTCGAGTGCACCATTCCTTATTGACGTCAAAATTAATTCTCCCGAATTAGTTGACCGGAAGTCGGGATTTAGTATTGGTAGTCTCACTGACGATTTACCACAATCTGCTTCAAAAACATAGTCACAGTACGTGACGATTCTAATCTTCGATTCCAAAAATTCTACATAGTGGCAATACCCATTTGAATAGGCAACTAATCTTCTATTTTCATATATAGGATGGCAGACTTGATTGCTATTTTCGGAAACGTTATTGTTTAGAGTTTCTTCAACATTTCCAAATACCCTTTCATACAATCCGAGAGACGCATCTAAGAAAGGTACATAAACTCTCGTAAATCCTATTAAAAACGATGAAATTGTAAATGCGATTATTAGTACTTTGTTTTTCCTTATTGAGGAAAGAAGATTTTTTATGAATGTAAGCATATTTCGTCAACTTGGATACAACTTAATTTGACATGCTCTGTAGCTTCTCACATATTCGGATAATTCGGCCCCCCACCCCCCTGCGGCACGGTCCAGACAATGTTCTGCCCCGGATCCTTGATGTCGCACGTCTTGCAGTGCACGCAGTTCTGGGCGTTGATCTGGAACCTCGGACCATCCGGGCCGTCTTCCACCACCTCGTACACGCCTGCGGGGCAGTAGCGTTGGGCCGGCTCGTCGTACATCGGCAGGTTCTTGGCGATCGGCATGGACGGGTCCCGCAGTTTTAGGTGGGCGGGTTGGTTTTCCTCGTGGTTGGTGCTGGACAGGAAGACCGAGGAGAGGCGGTCGAAGGTTAGTTCGTTGTCCGGGGCGGGGTAGTCGGGTTTTTTGCACTGGTCGGCGGGTTTGAGTTGGGCGTGGTCGGCGTGGTGGCCCAGGGTCCAGGGGGTGCGGCCGCCTAGCCAGAGTTCCAACCCGCTCATCACCACGCCGCCGAGCAGGCCCCAGCGGAAGGCGGGGCGGCAGTTGCGCACGGCCTTAAGCTCGTCGGAGACCCAGCTTTCATCCATGGCCGCCTGGTAGGCGTCCAGATTGTCGGTGTCTGAGGCCAGGGCGGCGGCGGCGGCTTCGGCGGCCAGGATGCCGGATTGCATGGCCGTGTGGCTGCCCTTGATCTTGGGCACGTTGACGAAGCCGGCGGTGCAGCCGATCAGGGCGCCGCCGGGGAACGGCAGCTTGGGAATGGATTGGTAGCCACCCTCGTTAATCGCGCGGGCGCCATAGGCGATGCGCTTGCCGCCCTCCAGCTGGGCGCGGATGTCCGGGTGGGTCTTGTAGCGCTGGAATTCCTGGAAGGGCGAGAGGTGGGGGTTTTGGTAGTCGAGCCCGACGACCAGGCCGATGGAAACCTGGTTTTCCCCCAGATGATAGAGAAACCCGCCGCCATAGGTGGCGCTGTCCATGGGCCAGCCGAAGGAATGCATGGCGAAGCCCGGGCGGGCCTTGTCCGCGGGCACCTCCCACAGTTCCTTGATGCCAAGGCCATAGGTTTGCGGCTGTTTGCCCTCGCGCAGGTTGAAGTGGGCGATCGCGGCCTCTGACAGGGAGCCGCGCACGCCCTCGGCCAGCAGGGTGAATTTGGCGTGCAGCTCGACCCCCGGCTCGAAGGCGTCGGTGCGCTCGCCATCCTTGCCGATGCCCATATCGCCGGTGGCCACGCCCATCACCCGACCATCCTCGGCCATCAACAGCTCGGCGGCGGCGAAGCCGGGATAGACCTCTACCCCCAGCTCCTCGGCCTGGGTGCCCAGCCAGCGGCACAGGTTGCCCAGGCTGGCGATGTAATTGCCCTTGTTGTGCATGGCGGCCGGCAGCAGGAAGCCGGGCAGGCGCAGGCTGTTCACATGGGTCAGAAAATAGAAGGCATCGTCGGTGACCGGCGTATCCAGCGGGGCGCCCTTGGCCTGCCAATCGGGGATCAGGGCGCTGAGGGCACGGGGTTCAATAACGGCGCCTGATAGGATATGGGCGCCGATTTCCGAGCCTTTTTCCAGCACACAGACATTGATCTCGCGATCGGTTTCGGCCGCCAGTTGCTTGAGCCGGATGGCCGCTGCCAGCCCTGAGGGGCCGCCGCCGACGATCAGCACGTCGAACTCCATCGCCTCGCGGTCTTCGCGGGGGGCGCCGATCATCGCCGCCCGATGGTCGGTTACGCCGCCTGTATTTGGGGAGGTCTTGTTGGTCTCGTTATTGGTCATTGCCCGCTGCGCCTGCACGCCCCACACTTAGGAACTCGGTAAAAGAATGGTCGCCAATTCGTAACATGGCAAACCGCCAGGACATAGCCGCCCTTCTGGCGTGGTACCAGGAGATGGGCGTGACCGCCTGCGCGGTGGAGGAGCCGGCGCCGCTGTTGGGGCTGGAGCCGATGCGGGTTGGCAGGCCGGCCGGCGCGGCGCGGCCCACGCCAGAGCGCGCCGGCCGGCCTGCCCCGCCGCCCGAAAGACGGCCGGTGCCCACCCCGGAACCGGCCCGGAAGGATGCCCGCGAGGCGCCGACCCATCTGGGCGTTGCCCTGGAGAGGGCGACCGAAGCGGCGGCGGCATGCGCCGATCTGGAGGCCTTGCGTCAGGCCATTGCCGATTTCGCCGGCAGCGGGCTGCGCGAGACGGCGACCAACCTGGTGTTCGGCGACGGCAATCCCCAAGCATCCCTGATGCTGCTGGGCGAGGCGCCGGGGGCCGATGAGGATCGGCAGGGCCTGCCCTTTGTTGGGGTGTCGGGTCAGCTGCTGGACGTGATGATGGGCTGCATCGGGTTCGACCGGACCAGCTTTTACATTTCCAACATCCTGCCCTGGCGGCCGCCGGGCAACCGGCAACCCACAGCGGCCGAGATCGGCATGTTCCTGCCCTTCGTGCGGCGGCATATCGCCCTGGTCAGGCCGGCGGTGCTGTTATTGCTGGGCGGCACGGCACTGAAGGCGCTGGCCGACACCAAACAGGGGATCATGCGCACGCGCGGGCGCTGGTTCGATCTGGAGGTTCCCGGCTTGATCGACCCGGTGCCCGCAATCCCGACCTACCACCCCGCCTTTTTGCTGCGCCAACCGGGGCAGAAACGCGCCGCCTGGCGCGACCTTTTGGCCCTGCGCATGCGGCTGGAGGAGATGGGGGTCGACAATCTGCCGCCCATGCCTTGAGAAGCGAGATGAGACACCATGGCCATTGACGAACGGCTGCCCTTCAAACCGCTGCGGATCGCGGTGCTGACGCTTTCGGATTCGCGGACCCTCGAGACCGACACATCAGGCGCCCTGTTGGCCGAGCGGCTGCAAGAAGCCGGCCACGAACTAGCAGACCGCAAGCTCTGTTCGGACGACCGGAAGACGATCGAGGCCCAGCTCAGCGACTGGATCGCCGATCCGGACATCGAGGTGGTGATCACCACCGGCGGGACCGGGGTGACGGGGCGGGATTCGACGCCCGAGGCCTTTGCCACCGTGGGGGAGAAGGACATCCCCGGTTTCGGCGAGCTGTTTCGCATGGTCAGCTTTCAGAAGATCGGCACTTCGGCCCTGCAATCGCGCGCAGCGGCGGTGGTGGCGAACGGCACCTATCTGTTCGCCCTGCCCGGCTCCACCGGCGCCTGCCGGGATGGCTGGGACGAGATTCTGAAGTATCAGCTCGATTTCCGGCACCGTCCTTGCAACTTCGCGGAACTGATTCCCCGGCTGAAAGAGAGCTAGAGCCTCGTCATTGCGCTTGCGATTGTGAGGTTATTTCCTCAAAACAGCCGGCCTAATTGGTAAGACCTTGCCGTTTGCCGCTCGTGTTTGAGGAATTTCGCTGTTGTCCCGAGTGACGTTGGAGGATGTGGCCCGTCAGGCGGGCGTCAGCGTGGCGACCGTCGACCGGGTGCTGAACGGCCGCACCGGCGTGCGGGCCAAGACGGTGGTTCGGGTCCGGGACGCCATCGACGCCTTGCGTTATGTGCCCAACCGGCTGACAGGGGAGCTTTCGGCCAGCCACCCCATCCGCCTGGCCTTCGTGTTGCCGGACGGATCCAACACCTTCGTGCGCGAGCTGGCGGCGGAAATCGAGGCCCTGCGCGGCCGGGAGGACATCCGTCAGACCGATATCACCCTTGTGCACACCAACGTCTTCAACGCCCTGGCCCTGGCCGAGTGCCTGAACCGGCTGCAGGGCAAGTATGACGGGGTGGCCGTCGTCGCCCTGGACCATCCGATCGTGCGCGAGGCCTTGGAAAGCCTCTCGGCCACGGGTGTCCCGGTCGTCACCTTGGTGTCCGATGTCCCGAACGGCCGGCGGGCCCATTATGTCGGCATCGACAACACGGCGGCCGGACGGACGGCCGGCACGCTGGTCGGCCGGTTCGTCGGCGGCCGGCCGGGCAAGGTCGGCATTCTGGCGGGCTCGCTGACCTTGCGCGACCATGTCGAGCGAGTATTCGGGTTCGAGCAGGTGATCGTTGAATCCTTTCCCAACCTGACGCGCCTGCCGGTCGGGGAAAGCCAGGACGAACATGACAAGGCGGGTGGGCTGGTCGAAAAACTGCTGGCCGACCACCCCGACATGATCGCCCTGTATAATGCCGGGGCCGGCAATCGCGGCATCGTGCCGGTCATCGCCGCCTCGGGCCGGGCGCGCGAGCTGGTCTTCATCGCCCATGAGCTGACAGCCGAAACCCGCCCGGGCCTGGTGAACGGCACCATCGATGCTATCATCAGCCAAAATCGCGGGCATGAGGCGCGCAGCGCCCTGCGCATTCTGATCAGCAAGCATGAAGGCCGGCCAATCGTCCCCGATCAGGAACGCATCCGTATCGACATTTTTATGCGGGACAACCTGCCATAGGCGAGCCTGTCAAACAGGCCCTACGTCATCAGGTTCAGCGCGATGCTGCCGGCCAGGGCAAAAACCATGACGCCCATGGCCACCCACATGCGCCGCGCACCACGCTTCAACGAGCGGACATCGTGTTCAACTTGGCGCAAATGCATATGATCGCTGCGCTCAAGGGCGTCCAGCTGCGCGGCATCCTGTACCGGCGCCGGTGCGGGATCGGATTCCAGATCCGAAAGCGCTTGTTCCAGTCCGCGGTCTAGCGAATTCGCCATCAGAAACTCCTGAAGTCGAAACCAAGGTCGCCGAAAGCACACGAAACGTCCGCCTCTATGAAACGGCGCAATGGATTAAAAAGGCAAGAGGCAATTAGGAGGCCGGCTGGCGGACCGGCCCGAACAACCGGCCATCGGGGCGCGTACGCGCCTCATTTTTGGGCACAGTCAGATTATTAAATGATCGTCATAAAACTGTAACAAACTCCCTGTGTGAAGTACGGTTAACGGGTCATGCCACGCCGAGCAGGCAGGCAGACCAAGAACCGGCCAAGCCGTGTCCCTATCGCGGCGGGCCAATCCTGGTGACGGCGCATGCTGACCGACCAATAGGTCGGGGGCGTTTCGTACGGCCATTCAGCACTGGAGGGTGAGGTAATCCCCATGACGAATAGGACTGATCACGACCTTTCGTTTGATGAGTTCGACGAGAAAGTAAATCCGCGTCCGGAAGAAACGGATTTCGACCGGATCGTCGAGGCAGCCATCAGCCGCCGCGGCATCCTGGGCGGGACACTGGCCTTTGGCGGCCTTACCGCAATTACATCCATGGGTCTGCCCGGCAAAGCCTTGGCATCGGCCAGCCGGTTCGCTTTCGACCAGATCCCGACAAACACCGACGACGCCATTACGCTGCCGCCGGGCTACACCTCCAACGTGGTGGTTTCCTGGGGCGATCCGCTTTCCTCCGAAGGGGTCGAATTCGACCATGAGACGCGCGGCACGGCCGAAAGCCAGGCCGCCTCGTTCGGCGACAATATCGACGGCATGGAAGTCTTCGCCCACGGCGAGAAGCTGCTGTATGTCGCCAACAACGAATACACCAACCGGTCGATCATTTGGGGCAACCGGGCTGAAGGGAAGTTCGAAACCGACGATGACGTGAACAAGGGCAAGATGGCCCACGGCATCACGGTGGTCGAAATCGCCCTGCAGGACGGTCAGTGGGGCATCGTCAAGGACAGCGCGTATAACCGCCGCATCACCCCGGACACCGAAATGGAACTGACCGGCCCCGCCGCCGGCCATGACCTGATGAAAACCGCCGCTGATCCATCGGGCACGTCCTCGCTGGGCACCTGGAACAATTGCGGCAACGGCTCGACCCCGTGGGGCACCTATCTGACCTGCGAGGAAAACTTCAACGGCTATTTCTCCGCTGAAGATCCCGAACACCAGGTCTCGCCGGAACTCGCCCGCTATGGCGTGTCGGCCGAAGATTGGGGTTATGGCTGGGCAACGACCGACGAGCGGTTCGACGTTTCCAAGCACCCGAACGAGCCGAACCGGGCCGGTTATGTCGTCGAGATCGATCCGATGGACCCGACCTCGACGCCGAAGAAGCGCACCGCCCTGGGCCGCTTCAAGCACGAGAACGCCGAATTGGTGGTCAATGGCGACGGCCACGTCGTCGTCTATATGGGCGATGACGAGCGCGGCGAGTTCATCTACCGCTACGTCTCCAACGGTGTGTACGCACCGGGCGGCGAAACGGAAGACCTGCTGGTCGACGGCACCCTGTCGGTGGCCAAGTTCAACGAAGACGGCACCGGCGAATGGCTGGCGCTGACTCCGGAGAGCACGGGCCTGGCCAGCATGGCGGAAGTCTGCATCCACACCCGCCAGGGCGCCTCAACCGTCGGTGCGACGACCATGGACCGGCCGGAATGGGTAGCCTCCAACCCGAATGCGGCAGAAGTCTATTGCTGTCTGACCAACAACAAAAACCGTGGCGTGAAGGCCAATGCCGGTGGCGATGAAACGCCGGTCGGCGGCCCGAACCCGCGTGCCGAAAACCACTATGGTCAGATCGTGCGCTGGCGCCCTGATGGCGCCGACCATACGGCGAGTGGCTTTAGCTGGGATCTTTACGTGCTGGCCGGCAACCCGACGGTGCATTCCGATGCTTATGCCGGATCGGAAAACGTCAATGCCGACAACATGTTCAACTCACCTGACGGGCTGAAGTTCGATGCGGCCGGCGTGTTGTGGATCCAGACCGACGGCAACTATTCCAACGAGGAAGACTTCGCCGGTCACGGCAACAACCAGATGCTGGCGGGCGACCCGGTCACCGGTGAAATCCGCCGCTTCCTGGTCGGCCCCAACGAGTGCGAAATCACCGGCATCTGCTGGACACCGGATCGTCGCACCATGCTGGTCGGCATTCAGCACCCGGGCGAGCGTGGCAACAGCCACTGGCCCGGCGGTGGAGACTCGGTGCCCCGTTCGGCCCTGATCGCCATCAGCCGCGAAGATGGCGGCCTGGTCGGCTAACGACGCCGAAATAGGCTTTGAGGACAGCCGCCCCCACCGAACCGGTGAGGGCGGTTTTCTTTTGCCAAATCCCCGCCACCTGGCGTTGCTGGACAAAAGGGACCGCTCTGCTACGGTCAGCCAGCGAGACCAATGCGCGCTGATAATCAACAACAAAGATAAGGCAGGGACGCCATGTACGCACGTGTCACCCACTACCGGATGAAACCGGAATCCGTCGAAAGCGGAACCGCGCTTCTTCACGAAATGAAAGACCGGATCATGGCTCTGCCGGGACTGATCCATTTCATCAACTCGGTCAACAGCGACGGATCCGGCTGCGTCATCTCAATCGTCGAAAGCAAGGAAGTCTCGGACGCCAATGCCGAGGCGGTTCAGGCCATCTGGGGGGCCTTTGCCGATCACCTGGCCGGCGCGCCGGAGATGAACGGCTTCGACGTGATCGCCAACTGGTCGAACTGAACCCTAACCCGGCCCGCACCACGCCTGCACGAACTCGGTGAACAGCCGAACCTTTGCCGAAAGGTGGCGGGCCGGGGGATAGATGACCTGCAGCATGCGCGGCGGCAGGGCGAACTGGTTCAATACGGGTCGCAAACGGCCGGCTTCGATGTCGGACCGCACGGCGTATTCCGGCATGAGGGCGATGCCGAGTCCCGCCTTGGCCGCCGTCAGCAGGCTTTCCAGGCTGTTTGCCATCAGCACCGGGCGAAGGGATACCGTCAGCGTACCGGTGGGGGTTGTGAGCGTCCAACTCGGGGCCGAGGCGGCGTGCCGCTGATAAAGGGTCGCATGGTCCGCCAGATCCTCGGCGGCGGCGGGGGCGCCGTGGGCCGCGAGATAGTCCCGAGAGGCGCAGAGGAGGTAGTCCAGTTCCAAGATCCGGTGATCGACCAGGATCGTCTGCTCGTCCGGCTGGGCGATCCTCAGCACGATGTCGAACCCTTCGGCAATGGGATCGACCAGGCGGTTTTCGAAGGTCAGATCGATCTCGACCCTGGGATGGCGCTGCAGGAATTCCGCGACGAGCTGCGAGAAATCAAGATCGCCGAAGGAAAACGGCGCGCTGATGCGCAGTTTGCCGACCGGTTCGGTCCGGGCGGAACTGACCGACCGTTCAACCTCGTCCAAATCATCGAGCAGCTGACGCGCCCGGTCATAGAGGGCATTGCCGCTGCTGGTCGCCGAGACGGAACGGGTCGTCCGGTTGAGAAGCTGCACGCCCAGGCGTTCCTCCAAGGCCAAAACCAGGCGATTGACCGACGAGCGGGACTGGCCCATGGCGCGGGCGGCGGCCGAAAAACCGCCGGATTCAACGACGGAGGTGAAGGCGCGGAGTTCGGAGAACTTGTCCATCGGTTATTTGTCCGAAATTCAGGACGGTTTGTCCAATGCCAGTTACATTGTCTCGAATATCGAGGGAATTAGATTTCGGTCTGACCCTTTTCTCCAGACAATTGAGGAGAGCGATATGAAAGTGATCAGACCATCGGACGCCCGTGGAAAGGCCAATTTCGGTTGGCTGGATTCGCGGCACAGTTTTTCGTTCGGCCAGTATCTCGACCCCGATCACATGGGGTTCGGACCGCTGCGCGTTATCAACGAGGACAAGGTCACGCCCGGCGCGGGCTTCGGTGCCCATGGCCATGCCAACATGGAAATCCTGTCCGTCGTCCTGGACGGGGCGCTGGAACACAAGGATTCCATGGGCGAGACGGCCGTGATCCGCCCCGGCGACGTGCAACGCATGAGCGCGGGCACCGGGGTCCGCCATTCGGAATACAACGCCTCAGCGACCGACCCCGTGCATTTCCTGCAGATCTGGATCGTGCCGGAACGGGACGGGCTGCCGCCTAGCTATGAGCAAAAGACGATCGGGCTGAAAGAGCGGCGCGGACGGTTGCGCCTGCTCGGTTCCCGCGACGGCCGGGATGGCTCGCTGACCATTCACCGGGATGTCGACCTGTTCGGCTCGGTTCTGGCCCAAGGCGACAGCGTGACCCATGCGGTCAGGCCCGACCGGGGCGTCTGGGTTCAGATGATCGGTGGAACGGTGCTAGCCAATGGCGACCGGTTGGGCGGCGGCGATGGGCTCGCGCTGACCGACGAGGCGGAGATCAGGATCGACGCTGAGGACGAGGCCGAGTTCTTGTTGTTCGACATGGCCCTGTAACGGGGCCGACTACGCGACAGCGCCAACGTCCGTGGCGCTGTCGGCCATCGCGGCCACTTCCTGCAACATCCAGTTGATAAAGGCCGCGATGTTCGGGCGGGTCTGTTCGCCCTCCTTGCAGACGACGTAATAGCAAACCGGCATTTCGAGCGTGGGTCCGAACGGCGAGACAAGGCGGCCCTCGATCATGTCTGAACGCGCCAGGAATCGGCGGCCCAGCACGACGCCCGCCCCATTGACCGCCGCCTCAATAGCGTGGTCGGCGGCATGGCGATCAAAGCGCATGCCGCGCCGGGCTCCTGCCGGATCCAGCCCTGCCTGGGCAAACCACTCTTTCCAGTTCGGCGCACTTCCGAAAATCTCGCCGCTGGTATCATGCAGCAGGGGCGCGCGCGCCAGATCGGCGGGTCGGCGCAAATCTAGACGGCTGATCAGCTCCGGACTCGCCAGCGGCAGCAGATATTCCTCACAGAGTTTCTGGGCGAATAGCCCGGCCCCTGGCGTGCGCGTAAAGCGTATGGCGACGTTCGGCCCGTGATCGCCCATATCCGAAACGGTGCTGAGCGCCTGGATCGTCACATTCAGGTTCGGGTAGTTGTCCGAGAACCGGTGCAAGCGCGGCAACAGCCATTTCCGGATGATCGGCCCGCTTGAATCGACCCGCAATGTTTCCTGGGCTTGCGGACGCACCTGCTCGACGGCATTGCGGATTTGCATGAAGGCCGATGTCAGGGCCGGTTGCAGTTGCCGCCCCGCCTCGGTCAGGGCGACGGACCGCACCGCCCGCGTGAACAGTTTGACTTCCAGATCATCCTCAAGGGCTCGGATTTGCTGGCTGACCGCGCCCGGCGTGACCGCCAATTCGGCGGCCGCCGCCTTGAAGGACGACAGGCGCGCGGCGGCTTCGAAGGCGCGCAGGGAACCGAGGGCTGGCAGGCGTCGAAAAGGCATGCTGATAAATTAGACCAGCTAACCCATCGGGCAAGATTCCATCGTTTGTCGGGCCCCTTGGCCAAGGCCATTTGCGCTGATGAACCATCCACGGCCCGCTCGGCCACAGCCAGATTGGAGGCGTCCGATGAGCAAGGAAAAACTGGAAGTGCTGACCCCGCAGAACAGTCAGCTGATTTTTATCGACCATCAGCCCCAAATGGCGTTTGGCGTACAGTCGATCGACCGGCAGACGCTGAAGAACAACGTCGTTGGCCTGGCCAAGGCCGCAAAGGTTTTCGACATTCCAACAACCATCACCACGGTGGAAACCGAAAGCTTCTCCGGACACACCTATCCCGAACTGTTGGCCGTCTTCCCAGAACTTCCGCTGCTCGAACGCACCTCGATGAATTCGTGGGACGATCAAAAGGTGCGCGATGCGCTGGCGCAGAATGGCCGCAAGAAGGTCGTTGTCTCCGGCCTGTGGACCGAGGTCTGCAACACGACCTTCGCGCTCAGCGCCATGCTGGAAGGCGGCTATGAGATCTACATGGTCGCCGATGCATCAGGCGGCACCTCTATGGACGCCCACACCTACGCGATGGACCGAATGGTGCAGGCCGGCGTGGTTCCGATGACCTGGCAACAGGTCCTGCTGGAATGGCAGCGCGACTGGGCCCGGCGCGACACCTATGACGCCACCATCGACATCGCCAAGGACCATGGCGGCGCCTATGGCATGGGCATCGATTACGCCTACACCATGGTGCACAAGGCGCCCGAGCGGGTGGAACACGGCCCCCGCATCGATCCCGTGGAAGCCGGCCGCCTGGCAGCCGAGTAAATCCCCCAAGATCGCGGCCGGGCAGTCCCGGCCGCGCCCCCTCTCGATCTCATTCGACAACCAACGCCTTCGGCGGCGGCGCTGGTACGCCGCCGTGCGCGAGCGCGCCAATTTGGAGAACAGACATGATCGCACGCGCTCGGCCAACACGGCGCGACGTTCTGATCGGCACCACATCGCTGACCGCGCTTTCCCTGGGTGGCCCGGCATTCGCGCAGGCGAACGCCGCCGATCTGGTGCTCATCAATGCTCAGATCACGACGATGGATCCCGAAGCGCCGGACGCCACCGCTCTCGCAGCCAAGGACGGTGTATTCCTCGCAGTGGGTGACGAAGCGACGGTCCGCCCGCTGATCGGCCCCTTCACCCAAGTGATCGATGGCGGCGGCAAGCGGGTCATCCCCGGCCTGATCGACAGCCATACGCATTCGATCCGCGGGGGCGTGAACTACAATCTCGAAGTCCGCTGGGACACGGCGGACAGCCTCGAGGAAGCGTTGCATCTGCTGCGGGTACAAGCCGAGCGGACGCCGGATGGTCAGTTCATTCGCGTCGCCGGCGGTTTTTCTGAGTTTCAATTCAAGGAAAAACGCCTGCCGACCGTGGCCGAGCTGGACGCGGTCGCCCCGAACCATCCGGTGCTGATCCACCACCTGTACAAAATGACACTGCTGAACAGCCGGGCGACGGCCTATTTCGGCTATGACAAGCCGGATCATCCGACCTATCCGGGCGGCGTTATCGAAAAGGACGCCAACGGCGATCCCACCGGCCGGCTGCTGGCGGCGCCGTCGGGTCTGTTGATGTACAGGACCCTGGCTGGCGCGCCGAAGCTTTCGATCCGCGATCAGATCAACTCGTCCATGCACTACATGAACGAGCTGAACGGTCTTGGCATCACCAGCGTGTCGGATGCGGGCGGCGGCGGCATGGAGTTCCCCGACGCCGATCCCTACCAGGTTATCCGCTGGATGCATGAACAGGGGCTGCTGACCACTCGGATCGGCTACCACTCCTTCCCCCAGCACAAGGGTGAGGAGCTGGCCAACTACCAGCAATGGACCAAGGAAACGCGCGCCGGGTCGGGTGACGATATGCTGAAATTCGTCGGCGCGGGCGAGAACCTCGCCTGGGCGTCCTACGACTTCGAGATCTTCGCCGATGCGCGTCCCGACATCGACCGCGGCGCGGAAGACTACCAGCGCGAGGTGATGACCGTGCTGGGCGAGGCCGGCTGGCCGTTCCGCCAGCACGTCACTTATGACGAAACTGGTGATCGCCTGTTGCCCGTCTACGAAGATGTCGCGAAAGGCGCCGGCCTGGTCGAGGGCTGGTTTGTCGACCATGTCGAGACGTTTTCGGAAAAGAACCTCGAACGCATCGCCGCGCTTGGCGGCGGTATCGCGTTGCAGAACCGCCTGCAATTCCAGGCCGAGGACTTCATCGCCAACTATGGCGAACAGGCGCTGAAGAGGACGCCGAACTTCCGGGCGATCCTGGATCTTGGGGTCCCGGTAGGCGGCGGCACCGATGCGACCCGGGTAACCAGTTATAACCCCTGGTTCTCGATCCAATGGATGGCGACCGGTCTGTCCCGTGGCGGCATCCGCATGTACGACGACGACAACCTTCTGACCCGCGAGGAGGCCCTGCGCGTCTGGACCACCGGCTCCGCCTGGTTCACCGGCGATGCCGGCCGCAAGGGCGCGATCAAGGCGGGTCAGATGGCGGACTTCGCGCTGCTAGATCGCGACTACTTCCAAGTCACGGATGCCGAGATCGCCAAGCTGAAGGCTCAGCTGACCGTGCTGGGCGGCGAGGTAGTCTATGGCGAGGCCGAGTTCGCAAGCCAAGACCTCCGCCACATGCCCCCTGTGAGCCCGGACTGGTCGCCCGTGATCACCTTCGGCGGTGGCGAGACCGCCTGATCCAACCCTGGCTCGGCCGCCGTTCTGGGTGGCCGAGCCTATCCAACGCTAAACAGCATCGAGGGAGACAGCAGGCGATGGCCGACCGCATTCTGTTCAATGGCGCGCTCGCCACCATGGACCCTGAACAGCCCGCGGCGACCGCGATTGCCGTTGCTGGTGGGCGCATCCTGGAGGTTGGCACCGACGCCGATATTCTCCGCCACAAGACCGCGGACACCGATGTGGTCAATCTTGGCGGCGCCTGTGTCATTCCGGGCCTGATCGACAGCCACACGCATATCATCCGCCAGGGCAACAACTTCGCCATGGAGCTGCGCTGGGACCATGTGCCCTCGCTTGCCGATGGGCTGGCCATGCTCAAGCGCCAGGCCGAGCGGACACCGGCCGGGCAGTGGATCCGCGTGGTTGGCGGCTGGTCCGTCGACCAGTTCGCCGAGAGGCGGTTGCCGACGCTTGAGGAGATCAACGCGGCCGCGCCGGACGTACCCGTCTACGTCCTGCATCTTTATGATCGCGCATGGCTGAATGGCACCGCGCTCCGCGCCCTCAACATCGACGAGCATTTCTACGAGCCCTTTGTGGCGGGCCGGCTTGAGCGCGACGACAATGGCCGGCCGACCGGCCTGGCGTTGGCCCGCCCCAACGCGCAGCCGCTCTACGCGCTGCTCGACATGGCGCCGAAGCTCGACTTCGAACAACAGGTCACCTCGACCAAGCATTATTTCCGCGCGCTGAACGCGCTTGGCCTGACCTCGGCGCTCGATTGCGCCGGAGGGTTTCTGAATTACCCCGATGACTATGGCGTCATCCAGGAGCTTAACCGCCGCGGTGAACAAACCGTCCGCATCGGCTATCAGCTTTTCGCCCAGCGCCCGCAATTCGAACTCGATGATTTCAAGCGGTGGAACGACATTGTCAAACCGGATCAGGGTGATGACTTCCTGACATGCATCGGCGCGGGCGAGATGCTCGTGGCATCGGCCTACGACTTCGAGGATTTCTCCTACCCGCGCCCGGAGCTGCCGAAGCGCATGGAGAGCGATCTGGAACCGGTGCTCGAGTTCTTGCTCGCCAACCGCTGGCCCATCCGCTTTCACTGCACCTATGAGGAAAGCGCGCACCGCATTCTCGACGTGCTTGAGCGGGTGGGACGGGACAAGGGCCTGGAAGAGCTGAACTGGATCTTCGACCACGGTGAAACCGTACGCCCCGCGACGATGGAACGGGTCGCGCGACTGGGCGGCGGGATCAGCTATCAAAACCGCATCGCCTTTCAGGCCACAGCCTACCGCGAGCGGTATGGCGAGGCGGCGTTGAAGGCCGCCATGCCGGTGCGTGAGATGATGGCATCGGGCATGCCGCTGGCGGCCGGCACCGACGCAACCCGGGTATCCAGCTACAACCCTTGGCTTTGCATTCATTGGCTGGTCTCCGGCAGGGGCCGGGGCGGCGATGTCATCTGGGCGCCGGAGAACCGGCTGTCCCGCCAAGAAGCCCTCCGACACTGGACCGCATCGGGCGCGTGGTTTAGCAGGGAGAGCGGCAAGAAAGGTCAACTCAAGGCCGGCCAACTGGCGGACCTCGCCGTACTCGACCGCGACTATTTTTCGATTCCGGAGAATGAGATCGTCGATATCGAAGCAGATCTGACCCTCGTCGGGGGCAGCGTTGTCCATGCGAAAGGGGCGTTCGCCGCCCACGCACCGGCGCCCTTGCCCGGCCTGCCTGATTGGTCGCCCGTACCGGTCTTCGGTGCGCCAGGCGCTGACGCGGTTTAGTAGGATGGCGCCATGACCGCCACCGCCACTCAACCGGCCACCCAACAAACAGGGGCCTTGGCGCCCTTCAAACACCGGGCCTTTGCGGTTTTGTGGCTCGCGACGGTGGCCTCAAACATCGGCACCTGGATGCACGATGTCGGGGCGGGCTGGTTGATGACCGAGCTGGCGCCCTCACCCGCCATGGTCGCCGCTGTCCAGGCGGCGACAACGCTGCCCATCTTCCTGTTCGCCCTGCTGGCTGGCGCCATCGCCGACATCGTCGACCGGCGGCATCTGCTGATCTGGGTCAACGCAGCCATGGGCGTTGCCGCCTTGGCGATGGCGGCCCTGGTGCATTTGGGTTTGATCACCCCCTGGCTGCTGCTGATCTTCACCTTCCTGTTCGGCACCGGCGCGGCCTTCATTGCGCCGGCCTGGCAGGCCATCGTGCCCAAGCTGGTCCCGCGCAAGGATCTCTCGGCCGCCATCGCCCTGAATTCCATGGGCATCAATGTCAGCCGCGCCATCGGGCCGGCGCTTGCCGGCTTTCTGATCGTTGCCGCCGGGTTGGCCGTACCGTTCTTGGCCAACGCGCTGAGCGTGATCGGGATCATCCTGGCCTTATGGTGGTGGCGGCCGGCGGCGGACCAGAATACCGATCTGCCGCCCGAACGGGTCGGCGGGGCGATCCTGGCGGGGCTGCGCTATTCCTGGAACAGCCCGGCCCTGAAAGCCACGCTGATAAGGGCCGCGGCGTTTTTCATCTTCGCCAGCGCCTTTTGGGCGATGCTGCCCTTGATCGCGCGCGAGACCCTTGCCGGCGGGCCAACGCTGTACGGGCTGCTCTTGACGGCGGTTGGGGCCGGCGCCGTCGGCGGGGCGATGCTGCTGCCGACCATCAAAAAGCGGTTGGGGGCGGATGGCACCGTCGCCGCCGGCACCATCGGCACCGCCCTGGTGATGCTGATCATGGCGGTTGTGCCCAGCCAGATTGCGGCGATCGCCGCGGCGGCCTTGGCGGGTCTTTCCTGGATCGCCGTTCTGTCCAGCCTGAACGTGTCGGCCCAAACGGCCCTGCCCGATTGGGTGCGCGCCCGGGGGCTGTCGGTTTTTCTAACGGTGTTCTTCGGGTCCATGTCGCTGGGAAGCCTGGCCTGGGGCCAGGTGGCCTCGATCTGGAGCCTGCCGGTTGCGCTGATCGCGGCGGCGGTCGGGGCGGTCGTGCTTGTGCCGCTGACCCGGTCGGCCCGCCTGCAGCTTGGCGCCAGCCAGGATCTGTCCCCCTCGATGCATTGGCCCGAACCGTTGCTGGTTGGAACGGCCCCGCCGGACGGGCCGGTGATGATCCAGGTGACCTATGCGGTGGCCGAACCCAACCGCGATGCGTTCCTCCAACAGATGCAAGAGCTGTCTGCCAGCCGGCGGCGCGGCGGGGGCTTTCGTTGGTCCCTGATGCGCGACTCCGCGGATGCCAGCCATTATGTCGAGACCTGGTGGGAGGCGTCCTGGCTGAACCATCAGCGCCAGCACCAGCATGTCAGCCGCGAAGATCAAAAGCTGCAATCGCAGATCGAGACGCTGCTTGAAACCGGCACCCAGCCGCAGGTACGCCACTTTGTCGGATCGAACCCCGGGTAACGCAACGCATTGGGAGAAGATGAGCGTATCAACCGCGCGATCATTGCCGAGGTGCAGCCCTGGACTAGATACGGCCTGTCCGGGCAGGGGCAGTCTATCCTGACGGGCATGATCGACCTCGCCCTGTTCCGCCGGATCCTGGCTCAAGGCCTGGTCGATTGGCGGATCTGGTTGGCTGTGCCGGTTCTGGCGGTCCTGACCTATGGCGCGGCGCATCTGGGGATCGATGCGGCGGTCAATCAAATTGCCCGGCTGCAGGCCCCCGGCCTGTCTATCGCCTGGTCGGCCTTTCCGATGCTGGCCGGCATCGCGGTGCCGATGCTGTGCCCCGTCTTCCTGGCCATCCGGGGTGAGAGGGATTTGGCGACCAGGACGGCCGGCGCCCTTGTCCTGTCTTTGATCGTCGTCTCGTTGTTGAAGGGCACAACCTCGCGGGTTCATCCCGAAGCGCTGGAGCCGGTCGGCCTACTGGCCAAATCACAGAGTTTCCGGTTCGGCCTTCTGCAATCCGGCCTGTTGAGCCTGGTCGAAGGCTGGCCGTCAGGCCATGCGGCAACCAATGGCGCGGTCGGGCTGGTGCTGGCCCGCCTGTCCCTGTCCCGATCCGTCCGGGCGGCCGCCTATGGCTGGATCGCTTGGGTCACGCTTGCCACGGTTTTCGGCATCAGCGGTGATGTCCATTGGCTTTCGGATACGATCGCGGGAATTGCAGTCGCCTTGCTGGCGGCTTGGGCGGTTCTAAGGGCGACCTGAGCCAGAGCGGCAACTTGTCCATTCGGGCGCCTGTCCGTTGCCTGGACGGCCCGGTGCCAAGAGTTGCGGCAAGCCCCGAATGGACAAGAGGGTACGCTAGCTAGCCAGACGTGATCGTATCGCTGGCACTAGTGCGGGAGGAGCCGCGTCGCTCGCGCCAATGGACAACGACATTGGCGACTTTGAACGTGTCGCGGTCACGCCGCTGGATTGTGAGCCGGTTCTGGCCCTTCTTGAGGAATCCGTCCGGAATGCGGTCCATCCACAGGTTCCAGCCATCGCGATCGACCATGTCGAACGCCGGCAAGTTTTTGCCGTTGATCAGGATTCGGTGCCTCATGGCATCGCCAGGATCGGACGCATTGTTGCCGACATCGTGACCTTGGATCAGGATGTAGCCCTCGGCACTGATCGGCGAGCCCTGTTGCGAGGCGGCTACGGGTACCTCGTCTATGGTGAAGGACCGTGTGGCCTCCTTGTTGCTGCTATTGAATTCCTCATCGAAATTCAGCCAAACAAAGTCCGAATTGAACATGATTTTCTCCTATAAGTTGACGCGCCGCCACGCAGTGTCAGCGTCGCCCTATCAAATCGACACGCGGTCCCGTCCAGGCGCCCGCTTGCCAAGGATCACCCTGTCCGGGTCGGCTCGGCGTTATGCACGCGTTAACTTTGCGGACCGCGAACGGTCCCGGCCCGGAGCGCACTGGTGACACCGCAAAATCCACTGACCGATGCGACGACCGCTCGACACTTCATCGAAACCCGGGCACGGCGACATGTGATCGAACGCATTCCGATGGACCGATTGCATGTGCTGTGCGCGGCCACCGTGGACGGTTTTGGCGAGTCCACCATCGACGTGGCCGGCATCGGCGAAAATGAGGGCCAGGCGGTTCTGGCGGCGGCGGGGGAAGCAATCGAAACCCTGTCACAACTGCTGCGGCCGGACGACCTGACCGCACGCGCCAGCGATGCGCCACCTTGGCGGATCGATCCGGAGTCTTGGCTGTCGGTCTTGATGGGTCGGCCAGGTGATCGGCAGGTGACCGCCCGTACCCTTTTCACGGAAGAGGCCGTCTCGTTGCCGGCCACGATCATCTTCCGGATGCGGGAACAGGCCGCATCGGCAATGCCGCCCCTGAGCGAGGGTTGCGCCGCCGGTAAGACGTTGGAAGACGCGCAACTAGGCGCAGTCTTGGAGCTGGTGGAACGCGATGCCGTTGCCCGCTGGTGGCGTGGCGGGCGGCCCGCCCGACTTGTCGAACGCGGCTTCGTCGAACGCCGGGGCGGTGGCCTGCGCCGGATTTGCCTGTTGGACTTGAGCGGTGGGGCCCTGGCGCCGGTCGCCGGGCTGGTTTCGAGCGATCCAGAAGGCAGGGGATTTGTCTTTGCCGCCGCAGCGCGTATGAGCTTTAGCGAGGCCCGCGCCGCCGCCACCCGAGAGCTGGCCCAGTTCGAAGTCGGCATGGCGGTGACAGGCAAGGCCCAGATTGAAACGCCGTCGGTCGATTCCCTTATTGGCCCGCTTGTCGAAGATGACCGTGATGTGCCGGATCGTCACCGAGGACGGACGACCGATCATCTTGCCGAGCTGGCCGACAGAAGCCAGTCGGCAGGCATCGATTTCGCCTGGATCGACCTGACCCGGCCCGATATCGGCGCGCCCGTGGTCAAGGCCGTATCACCTGGATTGGAACCGAGCCGGCCAGTGACCGTGTCGCCCCGAATTCTTGCGGAAAGATCGGCATTCGGCCAACCACCCCCGGCGCGCGAGGGACAGACGCCTTACTAGCCGCCGCTTGCGCCGATTGGCGCCGTTTGCCAATGTTCGAGCGAATAGTTCGAACCATAAGCAATTCGGCCGTGGATAGCCGCTTGAGACTTCATCTCGCCGGTTCTGTTCGCCTGTTCTTTGGGGACGAAGAGGTTTCGGTTTCCCTCAAGAAATCTCTGGCGATGCTGGCCATTGTCGCAATTTCGGCACCCCAACCGGTCAGCCGAGACAAGATTGCCGCCTTGTTGTGGGGAGACAGCGACCAAAAATCGGCGCGGACCGCCTTGCGCCAAATTTTACACCGGTTGCGCGGCGAGCTGGGCGTCGGCGCCCAGGCGCATTTGTCGGTCACACCGGATGAGATCAGCCTCAAAGGCGCCAGCATCGATGTCGTCGACGCCATGGCGGACATCCATGCCGGGGCGTCTCCCGCGCTGCTGGAAAACCGGCCTGATGCGTTTCTTGAGGTGGCGGCCGGTCTGGACTTCGCCGATCCGAACTTCGCAAGCTGGATTGCCGTTCAACGGCAACGTCTGCATGAGGACGCCGTTTACGCGATTGGGCAAACCTTGGGCGGCCTATCACCCCCCGATGATCGGGGCATGGCGTTGGCCCGCTTGCTCAGCCGCATGGAACCGACCCACGAGGCGGCGGCCCGGTTCCTTATGCTTGGCCACCACGCGCAGGGAAACATCGCGGACGCCCTGAGCGTCTACAATCAGCTGTGGTCTGTTTTGGAAAGGGAATTCGACGCCGAACCATCGGACGAAACCCAGCGTCTGATTGTCGACATAAAGCAGGGTTCGGCCACGGCCGACGCGCTCGACCGATCTACCTCACCATCGGAACCCGCCGCTTCCGATGATCGGACGTCTGCCGCTGAAAATCCCGTCGCCAATTTCCCGCCGATCGTTTGGGTGGAACGGTTTCGCGGCACCAGGCCAGGCGATGACGGTTTTCTTCGGGCCGACGCTCTCAGAGTCGCCCTGGTCAACGCGTTGAGCCGCTTTGGCGAGTGGCGCGTAATCGATTCCGAAGCCACCGCACCGAAGACGGAGGAGACGGGCGAGGTCGCCGCATTCGCCCTTTCGGGCGTCGTCGTCGCCGACAGTCTGGGGCTTGAGGTCGTTCTCACCGTTCGCGATATGGGCGATGGCAAGGTGGTCTGGAGCGAAACGGTGCGCCTGTCCGATGAGGATTGGGGGCGGATGCAGCGGCGGGCCGTGCGGCGCATTGCGACCGCGTTCAACCTGCACCTGTCCGCCAACCGGATGCTGCACTATCGGCAGGTCATCGAGGCGCATGTGCCAGCCCATGACGCCTGGCTGCTGGGACAGACCCTTCTTTCCCGGTGGGCCCCCGAGAGCGAAGAAAAGGCCGAGGCCTTGTTTCGCGGGGTTCTTGCCGATTATCCGGACTTCGCGCCCGCCAGCGTCGGTCTGGCCCAAGTCCTGAACGCGCGCCACCATATTTCGCCTGGCCCGCACCGGTCGCAGGCAAACCATCGCGAGGCCCTGCGCCTGTGCCTGCATGCCGTCGGAATCGATCCGCTGGATGCCAAGGCCCAGCTGACTCTCGGCTGGTCGCTGGCACTGAATGGCATGTGGGAGAACGCCATTGCGACGCTCAACCTGGCACACGAGCTTAACGAAAACGATTCATGGGTCTTGGTTTCGTCAGCCTTGGGACTGTCCTATTGCGCGGATTACGAACAGGCTGCCCAGAACATTGCCCAGGTGACCGATCTGGGCATGGGGCTGTCATCCCTGCATTGGGCCTATATCGCCGGCGTGCGCTTTATGCTGAAGGATTATTCGGGGTCGGCCGATGCCTCAATCCTGGCCGAGGGAGCCAACTGTTATATCGGTGCCTGGCATTGCGCGGCCCTGGGCCAGATGGACCGGCTTGAGGAGGCAGGCGACGCGTTGGGTGCCTATGTCTCGGAAACGCGGGCAAAATGGCAGGGCGAAACGCCGGCAAGCGATGCAGTCATCATGGAATGGCTTCTGCAATGCTATCCCATGCGGCGGATCGAGGATTGGCAGCGTCTGCGGGACGGACTCGCGGCAGCGGGCGCCCCGGTTCCCGAGACACCCGCCGCCCTTACTTGAAAGATAAATTGGTCAAATTCAACTAACGACAACCGTTATAACTATAGTCACCGATACGCTCCTTAAATAGATCTTTCACTACTTCTTTCGAGTTATCGCTTTCTTCAGAGTAATAGTCCTTATAAAATTCTGGAAACTTATAGTATTGACCGTCCGGCGCTGGAACCGAACCCGCCATTTCGACGCCGTCGATATCCACACCCATCTCATCTCCGCTTCTGAGAAAGTCGTCGGGTGTCGCCCCAACAAACTCAAGCAGCGGCAACAATTTATAGAGCGGTGGCAAGTTTATGACATGCGTATTTATATCTCCTTGCGCAAACACCACCTTCTGTTCTTCAAGATTTAGACCCTCCGGCACGTTAAACACATCACTCAGTTTGAAATCTTGATTTCCATCGGCAAGATGTTTCTGTAACTCTTGCAAATTCTTTGGACGATAATCGGGATGCAGGAATGCAAACCGAATGACGTTGTGACCAAATACTTTGCAATCGTTGACCGTCAGAACATCAGGCGCGGTCGCAATATTATTGTCAGGCATTTTAGATCTCCCAAATTCGAGGATAATATTTATCAATTAGTCTGATAACCAGAAAATACTACATAATTTACTCCATTTTCAAAAGTAAAAAAGTGACACAACTCACATATTTTATCGAATTCTACTTTCAATTTACTATGCTCACATCCCATATCGGAATTTGTTTAGCGCTCGCCGGCACGACTGGACTGGTGCCGCGCCGGCGAACTGTCCTGCACCTTATTTCTTGATCCAGATGCCGGCGAAGACATGGTTGTGCTTGGCGCCGTCGAAGGCCGTGACGCTGCGCGTCACAAAGCCGTCCTGCGCGGCGGCATCCCATGCCTCCTGATAGCTTTCGCCATCCCGATTGTGCCGGGCCCGCCAGGTGCCTTTCGGTTTGTTGGCGGCGATGGCGATAAAGTGTTGTTTGCCATCATGCATGTAGGCGTTCACGTAGACCGGTTTGGCACCATCCTGTTTGGCTTGGTTGACAAACTGCTGAAACTCGTCGGTTCCGTTCGTCCGCCGCAGCCTGGACCGAAGTTTCCATGGACCGACATTGATGGCGCGATAGAGCGCGGTGAAGCGACGTTTGCCGTTTCGCGAAACAACGGAGACCGAAACCGGTGTCATGTTCTCGGCGATCATCTTGTCCACCAGCTCACGATGAGCGTTCAGCCCCATGTCGTGGCGGGCGACGAAACGGCCGCTCGCGTTCTTGCGAAATATGGCAGCGTACCGGGTTCCCGACTGGGCCGAACAGCTATCGACAAAGACAGGGGTGAACCCGTTGGCATCGTCGAAGGCCTGCTGATAGCGGTTGGGTCCAACACCCGCGACCGCAAACCAGTTTCCCTTGGCCGGCCGCCAGACCATGTTGAAGAACAGTTTGCCGCCGACGCCATAGCAGTCCAGCACGGTTGGCATGAAGCCGGAGTTGGCCAGATGGTCGAACACGCGCTGAAACGGTTCGGCCGGGAAGCCATGCCGGGCATATTCAGCCACGAGCGTACGCGGCGGCCAGATCAGCACCTGCCGGTCCGGCACCGTCTTGCCGGAAAAGCTTCGCCAATCGTTGATGTCCGCTTGATCGCCGTTTCGCGGGCTCCACAGGCCGCGTTCAAACCGCAAGGCGACGGGCTGTGGGCCATCCTGCATGTGAACATGCAGATGGGTGTGCGAGCCGGAACCAGAATGACCCACGCGGCCGAGGAACTGGCCCTTGCGGACCCTTGGCCGTTGAACCGTCGGTCCGGTCGGCACGTCCGGCGAAACGCCCGGGGGCACGAAGGCATTGACATCGACATCCGGCTGGCCGCTGGACTGTCCTGCAGGCGTGGGCGTCAGCGCGGCGCTGTGCGGGCAAAGCGATGCCGGGATGGTTCCCGGAATGGCATGGGCGTATAGCGCCACCTTGCCGTCATCATGGCGGACCCAGAGATGGTTGCCACCGCCAATGATCCGCCTGCCACCGGCCTCCGTGAGGGCGGGGTGGGGCTTGTTCCGGCCGAGATTCTCCGGCGCGTTGCGCCAGCAGCCAATCACCTCGCCATCGGCCATCGCATAGAACGGGAGACCGTAGATCAGCCGGTCCTCATTCACCTCCGCGTTTCCCCCGGCCTTGATTTCCGTCCACCTACCGTTGTTGCGGATGCGCATGACGCCAAAATCGAGGCCAAGGTCCTGAATGCCGCCGGCATGAGGTCCTGAATTCAAACGGGTGCCAGGGCGAAGGTCTTCCGCCTTGAGCGGGAAGGCCAGGTCCTGGGCGCCGGTACCGGCTGTGGCCAACAATATGGCCGCGGCAGCCGCTGTTGATGTGATGATGGTTTTCACAATACTTCTCCAAAAAAAGGCAGATGAAATGCGTTGGTGAAACTGCTCGGGCCGCCACGACCCCATGGCCATTGCCGCCTTAACCAGGATCGGAGCAGGCACGCGGGCGCGTTGTCTGGGCGTTAACACCGCGTTAACTGGTACGGTCGGACCGGGCTGATGGGAGAATGCGGAGCAAGACAGGCCGGCGCGCCCTACCCGAAGTCGGGCGAAGCCGCTTCCTTCCGGACAGCGCGGCGGCGGACGTCAGTCGAGGCGTTTTTCCATGAAAACGCTCAACGGATCGGGCCGGTAGGATCCGAACGGACCGATTTCCCGATATCCGGCGGATCGGTAAAGTCCGAGCGCCTGATGCTGGGAGATGCCGGTCTCGAGGCGCAGGACCGCCAGGGCCTCTCGGCGGGCCGTCTGTTCGATCGCGTCCAACAGACGGCGACCCAGGGTCAGGCCACGAGCGGCCGGATCGACCCAAAGGCTCTTTACTTCACCAAAACCATGCGTCTCGACCACCAGGGCACCGCAGCCAATCGCCAGGCCGGCGCGGCGGGCGACGAAAAACCGCGCATTGTCGGCCCGCAGGCCATCGAGTTCGAGGTGGTGGTTACTCTCGGCCGGATAGAGCGAGGCGGAATAGGCCTCGGCCGCCCGCAACAGGGCACGAATATCCCGCTGGTCCGGGTCTTCCCGCGAGATTTGGAGGGTAACGTCCCTATGCATGCTGATTGGTTATCTGGTCTTGCTCAAAAGGGTTGGGTTCGTTGCTCACGGCGACGGTCACCACGATGCAAAATGAAGACCAGCGCCGGTCATGCGGGTAGGGTCGATCCATGCATCAACCGGTGGTGCGACGGTGATATCTTGTATCGTGCCTCAAAAGCGTTGCGAAATCCGCTCTCGGACTGAAAACCGACCTGACGGGGCACCGATTTGACGGCCGCGCCCGCCTCCAGCAACTGTCGGGCCTTGTCCAGTCTGGCGTTTTCAAGAAACCGGGATGGGGTGGTGCCCACAGCTTGCGAAAACCGGCGATAAAAGGACCGTTCCGACATCCCGGCCCTGTCCGCCATATCGCGCACGCCTATCGGTTCCGCCAAATGTTCAATGGCCCAGGCAACGACGTCCGCAAACCGGTCATCGACCGCGGACTGGGTCTCCAACACCGCGCTGAATTGCGACTGCGTCCCCGGCCGGTGGGCATAGACGACCAGGCGCTTGGCGACCCGGCTTCTGACGGCGGGGCCGTGATCTTGTTCGACCATCGCCAGCGCCATATCCACTCCGCTGGAAATGCCGGCCGACGACCAAAGCTTGCCGTCCTTGATGTAAAGCCGGTCGGCGTCGACCTGGACCGCGGGAAAGGACTGCCGCAGCCTGCCCGCATCGCGCCAGTGGGTCGCTGATGGGCGCCCGTCCATGAGGCCAGCGGCCGCCGCGACAAAGGCGCCCGTGCACACCGACCCATATCGACCCGCCTGACGTTCTGCCCGCTTCATAAAGGCCAGCAAGTCGCTATCGGCTTGCGCGGCGCCTAACGGGCCTTCATCAGCCCCGACGACCAAAACCGTTCGCCGCCCATTCAACGTCATGGACGAGCACGGCGTTGTTTGAACCGTGATGCCGGAATTGGCCGTAACCCCACCACCCTGCGTCGACACCACGGCAATGCGGTAGGCATCGCCGCCGCACACCTTGTCGGCCATGTTGAAGACGCTCGCCGGGCCCGCCATGTCGAGCAGTTCGAAGCCCCCATAGACGGCCAGCACGATTTCCCGCCTAACGCGATCATCCCTAACCCTCATTTGGCAGAAAATAGGTGTTCTTTGTCATTTCCGCCAGAGGTGGCCTTCCCTAGGTTTGCACTGAGCTGCGCGCAAGGAGAGGCGACATGTTGGAATTGAGACCGAGCTGCGAGCATTGCGACAAACCGCTGCCGCCGGACGCCCGCGATGCCATGATCTGCACCTTTGAGTGCACCTATTGCGTGGCCTGCGCACAGGGCTTGTTCGAAAATGTGTGCCCCAACTGTGGCGGTGGATTTCAAACCCGCCCCGTGCGGCCGTCGCGGCCTCACCGCCCGCCTTGGTATCTGGGTGACCACCCGGCACGTGCTGAACGGGTTCACAAACCCAAGGATCTTTCCGCCCTTCGCGCGCTTCAGGAAAAACTGCGGGATATCGACCCGCACGACCGATGAGCCGGCATCGCAAACCGGTGCCTCTGATCAGGGATACCGGTTCGGAATGACATGGACAGCGGGCAGGCCCGCCTCGACGCCCCGTGGTTTGCGCTGGACCTTGGGCATGTCCGGCAGGTCGGGTTTGATCGGTTTGTAGGGGATCTGATCGAGCAGGTGGGAGATCAGGTTCAGCCGAGCCCGGCGCTTGTCATCGGCGGGCACGACATACCACGGGGCATAGTCCGTATCCGTCTCGCGGATCATTTTTTGATACGCTTTGGTGTAGTCCCACCAGCGCCGCACGGACTCGGTATCCATCGGGCTGAGCTTCCAATGCTTTAGCGGGTCGGTCGTACGGGCATCGAATCGGCGGCGTTGTTCTGCCTGGCTGACATCGAGGAAGTATTTCAGCAGGATCGTGCCGCTGTCGACGATCTCCCGTTCCCAAAACGGCACGACACGCATGAAGCGCTCATGCTCTTCGTCGGTGCAAAAGCCCATGACCGGTTCGACACCGGCCCGGTTGTACCAGGACCGGTCGAACAGCACGACCTCACCACCCGCCGGGAAATGCGCCATGTAGCGCTGGAAGTACATTTGCGAGCGTTCCCGGTCGGACGGCTTGGGCAGGGCGACATGCTTGAAGACCCGGGGGCTGACCCGCCGCGTGATGCGGGCGATGACACCGCCCTTGCCGGCCGTGTCCCGGCCTTCGAACACCACAATGATGCGGGCACCCGTCTCAACGGCCCAGGCTTGCAAGCGCGTCAATTCGACCTGCAGGCGGTACAGCTCCTTCTCGAAAGCCTTTCGGGGCATCTTTTCCAGCGGCTGATCTTGATCGTCCCCGTACTTGGTTTTCTTCTTTGCCATCTGCGCCCTCCCGCTCTGCAGAACCTGAAATTATCGTTGAAATTCAATGTTTCAGACTAGAGCACGTGCGCTTGTGAAGGCCAGATATTCTCACTACAACGCCACATCGACCCAAACCAGCCGATGGTCCGACGTGGCCCTCCCATCAGGGCCGATGAGCGAAAAGCCGGGATCCTGCGGCCCCGGCCAGAACACGCCGCTGGCCTGAACGGTCAGATTGGCGGAGGGCAGCACATAATCGACGCGCAGCGGACCAAAGGAGAAGCTGGCCGTGTCGGTGCCACCAGTGGGGCTGGCGGGCGTGGTATCTTGCACGCGCGGATGGGCCAGCAAGTCAACGATCGCGGCCTTCCGGCCATCGCCCTTTTCCGGGTCGTTGTTCAGATCGCCGAGGAGGACGAAGGGGGCATCCCCGGCCAACCCACCGGACAGGCCCGTGTCATCTTGTAGGCCCGTGTCATCTCGTAGCCTCGCGCCATCCCCGAGATAGAGGGTCCAGAACCGAATCTCGTCGGCGTTGCGCAGGCCGTTGCGGTCTTCGGCGCCATCGAAGACCGGCGGGGTCGGGTGGGAGGCGAGAATGTGCAGCGTCCGGCCATCGGGCAAGGCAACGGGCACGTCCCAATGGCTCTTTGAGGACAGGCGCAGAGCCGCCACGGCCTCACGTGAATAGAAATCGCTCTTCCCGCTGCCCGGGGTTTTGTCCGGAAGCGTCGCACCCGGCAGATCGCGCCACAGCATTTCCTGGAACGTTCGCGGCGGGTCTGAATCCGCCAGCGGAAATCGGGAGTACAGGACCATCGCGTACTGGCCCTCGAACCGGCCGAAGCCATGGGCGTCCGCCGGGCCGCCTTTTGTCCCATCGCCATCGATATCCACCCCGGTTTGCAGGCCCGTGTTGGACGGCGCGCTGAAAACGGGTTCCATCGGCCAGGGCGGGACATCGAGGGTTGGGCGTTCAAGAAAGGTGGTCCTGAACAGCTGGTAGGCACGGCCCGTCGGGTCGTAATCGAATTCGTTGATCAGCAGGATGTCGGGCTGCACGCGGCGGATGGTTTCGGCCACGTTGCGGATTTGAAGGTTGCTGCCGCCTTCAAGCTCAGCCAGCAACTGGCCGGCGTCCTGCCGGCTGAGGGAAGCATTGAAAGCGGCGATCCGAACCGTGTCCGGCTGCCGGTCCAGGCCTTGTGCGTTGGCGTCGGTCACCATGGCTGTCCCCAAAAAGAGGACAGAGAGTAACCCGATCAGGCCGAAAGCTGTTGCGGCTGATCGCTGGAAATATCGATCAGGGCGGCCAGGCCCTTGGCCTTGGTCACCATGGCCTCGAGATAATCCCAATAGTCCCGCGCCAGCTCGACCATGAACACGGTCTCCGGCAGCACGGGCATGTCGGTCAACAGTCTGGTCCAATCAATCGACCCCCAACCCATCGGCAGATGCAGATCCCCCATACCGTAGGCCAGGGATTCCTGGCGCGTATAGGTTTTCATCCTGGCCGGACGGCCGAAGGAATCATGAATATGCAGATGCCCGACCTGGGGCGCGAAGCGTTCGATGGCCAAGGTGGGATCGTAGCCGGACCAGGTGCCGGCGATGTGCGCGTGGCTGACATCCAGCGTGCCGACCACATGGCTGTGGCCCACGGCAGCTAACTCCTGGCCAAGCCGGGCTGGGTCGGGCGTGTGCAGGCCGGGCTTGTCGACGAAGACGTTTTCAACCGCCAGCCGAACACCGGCCTTGGCCGCGTAATCGCCCATTTCGCGCAGGACGCCACGCTGTCTTGCATAATATTCCTCCGGCTCCTCGCCGGAAGACAGATCGGCGATGCCGGCATGGATCACCAGCAGAGCAGACTCCAAATCCGCCGTCAGGTCGATCATCGCGCGGCAGACATCCTTGTGCAGGGCCAGCCGGTCCAGATCGAAGAAGTTCAGCGCGATCGGTCCGTGCACCGTGTAGGTGTTCGGCCGGGCCGCGCAGATCTGGCGCAGCTTGCGCACCCGTTCGGGGATCGGCTTGCCGCCGACCATGATACCGTAAGCCGGAATCGACAACTCGACGGTGGAAATTCCAAGATCTGAAAACCGGTCGAGCGTGCCCGCCAGATCGCCCATATCGGCCTGGCCGCCCATCGTACTGAACCCAATTCGTGAAATGCGACGACCGTTCACCTGGCCTTGCTCCCCACCCGATTCGATAACGCGTATCGTGCTGGATAACACCGGCCTGTGACGGTTCGGCGTCACTTAGTGGTCTAGTCGAATTTGTCATCTTGGGAGTCTGTCGAGGTTGACCGCTGGCGCCAACCAGGCGCTTGGCGTGCCTGACCGGGCCTGCTATCAACAAGCGACCATTCGTCAGGGGTGCTCCGTATCGCCGGGGCTGAGATGCAAGGCGGCATGCCTTCGATCCCTCCAAGCTGATCTGGGTAATGCCAGCGGAGCAAGACGGCCATGTTTTCAGGCGCCCAACTCTCCCTCTATCCGATGTCCGACGATTTCGTGGGCATCATTCTGACCGCGGTTAAGGCTCTCGATCCCTATCGAGACCGGCTGCGGATCGAAACCGACGATATCTCGACCCTGGTGGTGGGTCCTCCCCGGCTGGTGGTGGAGGCGTCTTCGGCCCTGTTCCTGGCGGCCGCGACGACGGGAACCCACACCGCGATGTCGGCCCTGCTGTCGCGCGGCTGCCCGGGGGAGCCCGACGACCCGATTTGCCAGGGCGGCACCGTCGGGACAGCTCAGGGTGACCTGTCAGACCGGGTCCAACAAACCCTCGCCGCCATCAGCGATGCGCCGGTGACAGGCCAAACGGTGACAGCCCAGCTTTCCTACTATCCGCTGGGCGACGGCGCCCATATGGACGAGATCTACGCCGTCATCGACGTCCTGAAGGCCGGCGGGGTGCATGCCGGGGTCAAGCATTTCTGCACCAAGCTGCGCGGCGATGCCGGACCGGTGTTCGCCACCATTACCGAAGTGTTCGCCGGCTTTGGCGGAACCGACGCCCACATCACCATCGACCTGACCGTATCGGCCAACAGCCCCTCACAGGCTGCCTGATCGACCCGACAAGCTGGCTGCCGCTTTGCTTGCTGGGTTGCAGCCATCGCTTTCGTGTCAGCAGGCGATCAATGGGGACTGATTATGACGGACTCAAACGCATGGACCTTGCGCGAGACGATCACGGTGGTGGTGATCGGGGCCGTGTTCGCCGCGCTCTATCTGGGCTGGGTGCAGGTTTGGCTTCTCCTGCAGGCCGTGTTCGGCACGCTGACCATGGATGTGGTGATGGGCTTCTGGTTCATCGCCTCGGTCGTGGCGGCCGCCATCATCCGCAAACCGGGTGTGGCCTTCGCAGCTGAATTCCTGGCCGCCGCGTTGCAGATTTTGATGGGCAGCCCGGCCGGCTTGATCCTGCTGCTGACCGGGGCCGTCCAAGGCGCCGGGGCCGAGCTGGTGTTCGCGGTGACTCGCTGGAAAGACTACCGGCTGGGCGTGCTGATGGCCTCCGGTGTCGGGGCGGCGGTCTTCTCCTTCATCTATACCTGGATCCGGTTCGATTACGGCTCGCTGGAACCAAGCCTGCTGGTCGCCATGTTCTGCATCCGCTGTCTGAGCGGGGCCTTGCTGGGCGGCCTGTTGGGCTATGTCGTCGTCGAGGCGCTGCACAAGACCGGCGCGCTGAACGGCCTGCGCATCGACCGGCAAAAGCGCCTTGCTAACGCCTAGAGGAAGCTTGGCCGCCGAATGGCGGTCGGTTTCGATAACCTATGACGTAAGTCGGGGGGCGATCGGGCCGTTCAATGCCCGCATCCCCCTCGGCGAGCGCTCGCTGATTCTGGGTGCCTCGGGGTGCGGCAAATCGTCCCTTCTGATGGCGCTGACGGGTTTTATCCCCCAACGCATTCCGGCGCTGCTGGAGGGGGAGATCAGCCTGTGTGGCCAAGCTGTCGGGGACCGGCCGCCGCACGCCTATGCCCAGCTGGCGGCGCAATATTTCCAAGACGCCGAACAGAGCCTGTGCGGCATGACGGTGGAGGACGAGATCGCCTTTGCCTTGGAAAACCGGGCCCTGCCGGAGCCGGAGATCCTGCGCCGGGTCGAGACCATCATGGGCGAGGTCGGGCTTCCATCAGATTGGAAACGCCGCCGAGTTTCCAGCCTGTCGGGCGGGGAAAAACAGCTGGTGGCGATCGCCGGGGTGTTGGCCCAGGATACCCAGGTCATCATCGCCGATGAGCCGATGGCCAACCTGTCGCCCCTGGCGGCCGAGCGGATTGGGCAGCTGCTGTTCGCCCGCAAGCGGACCAAGAGCACCATCGCCGTCGATCACCGAACGGCCCGGCTGGCGGGGCTGGTGGACACGGTGACCGTTCTCGACGAGGACGGCCGTGTGGCGTTGGCTGGCGCTGCGAACACGGTGTTTGCCCAACCTGACAGGCTCGCAGCGCTCGCGATCGCGCCACCGCTGGGCACGCGGATACTCGCACGCCTGGGGGAAGCAGGCATTGAGTCGGGAACCTCGCTAGAGGGTGTTCTAAGCCAGCTGTCCGCCCTGCCCGTTGGCAAACGGACCGTGGCGCAGAACGTCGTGGCCGACTTGACCCGCTCACGCGCTGCCCCTAGCCCAGCCTACGACCGAAGCGGGAAACCACTCATCACGCTGAAGGGTGTCGATTGCGCTCCGCTGAACGGACCGGTTGTTCTGCGCAGTGTCGATCTGACCCTGCGATCCGGCGAGACCGTTGCCTTGGTCGGCGCGAACGGGGCCGGCAAATCGACCTTGGCGGCGGTCGCGGCGGGGGTGTTGAAGCCCCGCTCCGGCCGGCGGGAGGGGGCACCGGGCGGGATCGCCTTTCAGCGGCCGGAAAACCAGTTCGTCGCGGCCACCGCCCTGGACGAAATCAAGGGCGCCCTGCAGCAGGCGCACGCATCGGCGGCGGAGGCCGAGCAAGGCTTGAGCGATTGGGGGCTCGGGCATGTCGCGGCATTGCATCCCTATAGCCTGTCGGAGGGGCAAAAAAGGCTGCTGTCCGTGGCCAGCCTCGCGGCGGGCCGGCGGTTTCCGCTTATCGTGCTGGACGAACCTTTGACAGGACTCGACCGGCGGGGACGACAGGCGGTTGGCGAAGCAGCCAGGCGGCTAACGAAATCGGGCCATGCCGTCTTGATCGTCACCCATGATTTGGACTTCGCCCTTCAGGTGACGAGCCGGACCATCGTGCTGGGCGGTGGCGGCGTCCTGGCCGATGGGGAGACGGCGCGCTTGTTGACGGATGCCGAGCTGCTGGCACGGGCGGGGCTGCGCCTCTCGCCGTTGGCAATCGCGCGCGCGTGGCTGGACAAGCGGGGCTGATGCTGAGCCGGCGGCATCCCCTGGCCCTGTTTGCCGTCTGTTTTGCCTGGATCCTGGCCTCGCTGGTGATCCTGGATTTGCAGTTTCAGGTAATCGCCCTGGCGATTCCGGTCGCGCTGTTGGCGGTCGTGGAGCGGCAGCCGATCCGGAAATTGCTGGCGATTGCCATACCGTTCGCTCTGTTCGGTGTCGGTGTCGTGACGACCCAGGTCCTGTTTCGCCGGGGTTCGGGCTATCTGTCGGCCTTGCAGGCGGAGGCGGTTTGGGAAACGGAGGCCGGTGAGGTCGGGCTGATCCTGTTTCTGCGGGTGCTGGCGTGCGGGTTTCTGTCAGCGCTGTTCGTGCTGACGGCCGATCAAGGCCGGTTCATCAAGGCGCTGATGATCCATTGCCGCTTGCCCGCTTCCGTCGCTTATTCCCTGTTGTCGGTCCTGAACATGGCCCGCGATTTTGCCGGCGAGATCACCCAAATGCGGCTCGCCCGCGCCATGCGCCGGGGCCGACACCCTTCACGCTTCCCGGGACCGGGCGAAACGGTGGCACTGGTCGTTCCGGCCCTGGCCTATGCCATCCGGCGGGCCGAGCGCATTGCCCGGGCGATGGAGGCGCGCGGCTTCGACAGCGCATCGCCGCGAACGGTCATTCACCAGCCAAAGGCTGATATCGGCGACGGGCTGCTGGTATTGGCTGGCGTTGGGCTTTTGGCTGCCACGATCTGGCTAGTCTAGTGTTTCCCACCCAATGCAGCTGGCCGTCGGTGCGCAGCCCGACGGCGCGGAAAATCCGCGCCGCCGTTCGGCTTAGCGATTGGAAGCCATGCTAAACGCCTGAGACCTAGGCCGCCTCGTCCATCATTGAGCGCAGGACATATTCCAGGATCCCGCCATTCTTGAGGTATTCCAGCTCGTTTGCCGTGTCGATGCGGCAGAGCAGTGGCACCTCCTGGCTGGATCCATCGGCCCGGTGGATGGTCAGGGACAAATCCCCGCGCGGGGTGATTCCCTCCGCGATACCCGTAATGTCGAACATCTCGGTGCCGTCCAGATTCAGGTCGTTGCGCGTCAGCCCATCCTTGAACTGGGCGGGAATAACGCCCATGCCGATCAGGTTCGAGCGGTGGATACGCTCGAAGCTTTCGGTGACGACCGCCTTGATGCCCAACAGCCGGGTGCCCTTGGCCGCCCAGTCGCGGGAGGAGCCGGTGCCGTATTCCTTGCCGCCGATGACCACCAGCGGCACGCCGTCGGCCTGATAACGCATGGCCGCGTCATAAATGGACATGGTCTCGCCCGACGGCTGGTGCTTGGTGAAGCCGCCTTCGGTGCCAGGCACCAACTCGTTCTTGATGCGGATATTGGCGAACGTGCCGCGCATCATGATCTCGTGGTTGCCACGCCGGGCGCCATAGGAGTTGAACTCCCGCGGCGGCACCTGGTGACCGGTCAGATATCCCCCCGCCGGGCTGTCGGCCTTGATGTTGCCGGCCGGCGAGATGTGGTCGGTGGTGACCGAGTCGGCCAGCATGGCGATCGACCGGGCGCCGACGATATCGGTCAGCGGCGAGGGCTCGCGGGCCATCTGCTCGAAGTAGGGCGGGCTTTTCACATAGGTCGAGCCCGGCGCCCACTGATAGATCTCGCCGGTGGCGGTTTCGATGTTCCGCCATTCGTCCGGGCCGGTGAACACATCGGCATAGCGCGAGGTGAACATCTCACGGGTCAGCACCCGGTGGACGGTATCCTGGATTTCGGCATTTGAGGGCCAGATATCCCGCAGATAGACCGGGTTGCCTTCGCTGTCCTCGCCCAGCGGTTCAGTCGCGATGTTGACATTCATCGAACCAGCCAAAGCGTAGGCGACGACCAGCGGTGGGGATGCCAGATAGTTGGCCTTGATGTGCGGGCTGATGCGGCCTTCGAAATTGCGGTTGCCCGAAAGCACCGAGGTGACGACCAGATCGCCGGCCTCGACCGCCTTGCCGATGGGCTCAGGCAATGGACCGGAATTGCCGATGCAGGTGGTGCAGCCATAACCGACCAAGTTGAAGCCCAAAGCGTCCAAATCCTCGGTCAGACCGGCGGCGTCGAGATATTCGGTCACGACCTGCGACCCTGGCGCCAGTGAGGTTTTGACCCAGGGCTTGACCGTCAGTCCCTTTTCGCGGGCCTTTCGGGCCAGCAGCCCGGCGCCCATCATGACATAGGGGTTGGACGTGTTGGTGCAGCTGGTAATCGCCGCGATCACCACATCGCCATGGTTCAGGGAGTAGTTGGCCCCTTCGACCGGCACGTCGACGTCCCGGTCGGCTACCTTGAAGGATCCGGCCAGCTCGCCCTCGAAAGCGGCGGCGGCATTCGACAGCAGCACCTTGTCCTGCGGCCGGCGCGGGCCGGCGATCGAGGGTTCGACATCGCCGAGATCCAGTTCCAGCGTATCGGTGAAGAACGGCTCCGGGCTTTCCGAATCGCGCCACAGCCCCTGTGCCTTGGCATACTCTTCAACCAGCTTCACCCGGGCTTCGTCGCGGCCGGTGAAGGACAGGTACCGAATGGTCTCCGCATCGATCGGGAAAAAGCCGCAAGTTGCGCCATATTCGGGGGCCATGTTGCCGATGGTCGCCCGGTCGGCCAGCGGCAGCTCATCCAGGCCGGGGCCGTAGAATTCGACAAAACGGCCGACCACACCCTTTTCGCGCAGCATCTGGGTCACGGTCAGAACCAGATCCGTGGCCGTCGCCCCCTCGCGCAGCTTGCCCGAAAGGCGGAAACCGACGACTTCGGGGATCAGCATGGACACGGGCTGTCCCAGCATGGCCGCCTCGGCCTCGATGCCGCCGACGCCCCAGCCCAGCACGGCCAGACCGTTCACCATGGTCGTGTGGCTGTCGGTGCCGACAAGCGTATCGGGCATCGCCACCTTGCGGCCCGGCTTGCTGCGGTCGTTTTCCACCCAGACCGTCTGGGCGAGATATTCAAGGTTCACCTGATGGCAGATGCCCGTACCGGGCGGTACGACGCGGAAATTATCGAAGGCCGTCTGGCCCCAGCGCAGGAAGGAATAGCGCTCTCCATTCCGCTCGAACTCGCGCTCCACATTGGCGGTAAAGGCACGCGCGTTGCCGAATTCATCCACCATGACCGAATGGTCAATGACCAGATCGACAGCGGATAGAGGGTTGATACGCTGAGGATCGCCGCCAAGCTTCTGCATGGCCTCGCGCATGGCGGCCAGATCGACGACGGCCGGCACGCCGGTGAAATCCTGCATCAGCACCCGGGCCGGACGGTAGGCGATTTCGCGCGATACGCTGCGGTTTTCCGCCCAGCCGACCATGGCCTTGATGTCGTCAACCGTGACGGTGTTCCCGTCTTCGTAGCGCAGTAGGTTTTCGAGCAGGACTTTCAGCGAATAGGGCAGACGCGAGATATCACCGATCTCCGCTCCCGCCGCCGGCAGGCTGAAATAATCATATTCCTGTCCGTCTACCTCGAGCGTGCGTCGGGTACCCAGGGTGTCATGGCCAGTCATAGTCACAGGCAGCGTCCTCCGTCGGAACGATGATCGAAATGCGGCCGCGGTCTGCGCGGCTAGGCAGGGTGTAAAGGAACGGGTATCAACAGCCGATCTATGGAATCCATCGGACTAAGATATCCTTATTGGCCGGCGCCCCGTTTCGGCAATGTAAATCGGCCCGCCTGCCAGCGTCAAATCGCAGTGAACCAGCCGTGAATCAAGCCCCAAAGGTCAATTCCGAGTTTGTTTCGGACGGGCTTTTTGCCGGCCGGGCCTTGTCCTGCCATCGAGGCGGCCGGCAGATTTTTGCCAGACTGGAGTTCACGTTGGGCCCTGGTGGGGTGCTGATGATGACCGGCCCGAACGGCGCCGGCAAGACCACCGCCCTGCGGCTGATGGCGGGGCTGCTGGAACCCAGCGGCGGTTCGCTTCACTGGGGAGAGGCTGAAATCGGGGACGATCCGGCCGCCCATGCCCGCCGGGTTTGCCTGGTTGGCCACGCCGATGCGCTGAAATCCGCCTGGACGTTGGTGCAAAACCTCGAATTCTGGGCGCGCTTCGCCGGGGCGGACCAACCTGAACCGCGCAGTCGGGCGGCCTTGGACAGGCTTGGCCTGGCGGCCTTGGCGGATGTCCCGGTCAGCAACCTGTCACGCGGCCAAGCCCGGCGCGGGTCGCTGGCGCGCCTGTTGCTGGCCGATCGATCGCTTTGGCTGCTGGACGAGCCCACGGCCAGCCTGGACACGGCATCGAGCAGTCTGATCGCCGAATTGGTCGAAGAACACCGGGCCGTCGGCGGGCGGGCCGCGATTGCCACCCACATCCCGATTGGACTGAGGGATGCGGCGACGTTGGATTTTTCACAATTCGTCGGTGGACGGGTGGCATGAGGGCCTGGCTGGCCATCGTCTTGCGGGACGCGCGCCTGGGCGCGGGGGGCGAGGCGGTCATCGCCCTGGTGTTTTTCGTGATCACGGTGACGCTGTTTCCGCTGGCCCTGGGGCCCGAGCCGCAGTTGCTGGCACGCATCGGGCCCGGCGTGATCTGGGTGGCCGGGCTGTTGGCCGCCTTGCTTTCGCTCGACAGGTTGTTCGCCGAGGACGCCCGCGACGGTTCGTTGGATCAGTTGCGCCTGTCCGGCATGGCGCTGGAGCTGATGGTGCTGGCCAAGGCCTGCGCCCACTGGCTGCTCAGCGGATTACCGTTGGCCATCATGACGCCGCTGATCGGGCTGCTGTTCGGACTGCCCGCCGGGATGATCGGCATTTTAGTGCTGACGCTGGCCTTGGGCATGCCGACGATCAGCTTGATCGGATCGGTGGCTGCCGCCCTGGCCGTCGGCAGCCGGCGAACGGGCCTGTTGATCGCCATTCTGGTTCTTCCATTGAGCGTCCCGGTCATCATATTTGCCCTAGCGGCCGCGCAGGCCTGGGCCTGGGATGAGACGGTTCGCCCGCACCTGCTGCTGCTGGCCGCCTGTTTCGCCGCGGGGCTGACCCTGGCCCCGCTTGCCGCCGCCGCCGGGCTGCGCCTGGCCATGGAGTCGTGATGAGAAGGCTGCTGTTCCTGGCCCCGCTGGTCGCTTTCGCCGCCCTGGTCGGCTGGCTGGCGGTGCCACTGATCCGGGGGACCGACCCGTCGGCACTGCCATCGGTGCTGATCGACCAGCCCGCACCGGAGACGGAATTGCCGGGGTTGGCCGGCCGGCCCGGCAACGCCAATGGCGATGGCCTGTCATCGGAAGTGCTGAAGGGCGACGTCACTTTGCTCAACTATTTCGCCAGCTGGTGCGTGCCCTGCCTGGCCGAACACCCCATCCTGACGGCCCTGGCCGAGCAGCAGGGAATGACGATCAACGCCATCGCCTATAAGGACGAACCGGCGGACACGGCGACCTGGCTGGCCAGGCACGGCGATCCCTTCGCCCTGATCGGGGTCGATCAGGAAGGCGAGGCCGGGCTCGATTGGGGTCTGACCGGCGTGCCGGAGACCTTCGTCATCGATGGCGAAGGCCGGGTGCGCTACCGGCATATCGGCCCGCTGACGCCCACCGATGTGTCAGAAGTCCTGCTGCCGATCATCGAGGAGGTGAGCCAATGAGGTTGATGGTCGCCGTGCTGATGTCGATTGCGCTGCTGGCAGGGGGAGTCGTGGCGCTCGAACCCGAAGAAATACTGGACGATCCCGTCCTCGAAGACCGCGCCCGCGCCCTGTCGGCCACCCTTCGCTGCGTGGTGTGCCAGAACCAGTCCATCGATGAATCCAATGCCGGCATCGCCAGCGATATGCGGCGCCTTGTCCGACAGCGCCTTGTGGCCGGCGACAGCGATGCCGAGGTGAGGCAATACTTGGTGGACCGGTATGGCGACTATGTCCTGCTGCGCCCCCCCGTCAGCCGGCAAACCTTGATTTTGTGGGGTGCACCGGCCGCCTTGATTGTGTTTGGCATGCTGACCCTGCTGATTGTCGCGCGCGGCCGATCGAGAGCAGCCGCTGCCGTCCCTTTGAGCGATGACGAGCGCAAGCGGCTCGCAAAGCTCTTAGCCGGCAAACCATTGACCGATGGTGATTGACCGGCCGTTCCCGCAAATGGTTCCATAGGCGCGCAGAAAAAAGCGACGCCATGAACACCGTAGCGCAAACAATGCCACAGGCTCAGTCAGGCCCTTACGCCCTTGAAGTGGACGACCTTCACAAACGTTTTGGGGCGCTGGAGGTTCTCAAGGGGCTCTCCCTGACCGCCAGCAAGGGCGAGGTCATCTCGATGATCGGCTCGTCCGGGTCGGGCAAGAGCACCTTCCTGCGCTGTATCAATCTGCTGGACGTGCCCGATTCCGGCACCATCAAGATCAACGGCGAACAGATCGCTCTGAAGTCACGTTCGGACGGCACCTCCGAACCGGCCGACAGCAAGCAGGTCGACCGGCTTCGGTCGACGTTGGGGATGGTGTTTCAGAGCTTTAACCTGTGGTCTCACATGACCGTGCTGGACAATGTGGTCGAGGCGCCGGTGCATGTGCTGCGGGTCCCCAAGGCCGAAGCCATCGACCGGGCGCATGAGCTGTTGAAGAAGGTCGGCGTCGGCGACAAGGCCGATGCCTATCCCGCCCACTTGTCGGGCGGCCAGCAACAGCGCGTCGCCATTGCCCGCGCCCTGGCCATGCGGCCCAGCGTCATGCTGTTCGACGAGCCTACATCGGCCCTGGATCCCGAACTGGTCGGCGAGGTCCTGCGCGTGATCCGGCAGGTGGCAGAAGAGGGCAACACCATGTTGTTGGTCACCCACGAGATGCGGTTCGCGCGGGAGGTTTCCGACAAGGTAATCTTCCTGCATCAGGGTCGCATCGAGGAGCAGGGCCCGCCCGAGCAGGTCTTCGATAATCCCACATCCGATCGGTGCCGCCAGTTCATCACCACGAACTTTTAGAACCGCCCTTATTGCACCGGCGGAGAAATTGGCAGGCCGTTTGCAACGCCACGGTCATTGCCGCAATATGTGCCCAGACAACGTTGCGGGTTCATCAATCCGGGCTGGATGGCTGGATCGGATGGTTGGCGCAGGAGGAGAAACAAAGGTGAAAATAACAAATCTGGTGGTTGCGGCCGGCGTAATGCTCGCTGCTGGTATGTCGTACGCGCAGGACACCGTGAAGATCGGGACGGAGGGCGCCTATCCTCCGTGGAACGAAACGGACACCGCCGGCAACCTGGTCGGATTCGAGATCGATCTGGGTAATGCCATGTGTGAAAAGATGGGCGTTACCTGCGAGTGGGTGGCCCAGGATTGGGACGGCATCATCCCGGCGCTGCTGAATGGACGCTATGACCTGATCATGGCCGGCATGTCGATCACCGATGAACGCCGCCAGGCGATCGAGTTTTCATCTGGCTATGTGACCGATCCGGCATCCTTCGTCGCGGCGGCGGATTCCGATCTCATCGCCGCTTCATCTTTGGATGACGTCAAGGGCGCGATCGAAGGCAAAACGGTGGGCGTCCAGGGCGCCACGATCCATCAGAATTTCCTGGATCAGGAATTGGCCGGAATCATCGATCTTCGTGCCTATGACACCCAAGAAAACCTCGAGCTGGATCTCGCGGCCGGCCGGGTCGATGCGGCCTTGGCCGATCGCGCCGCTTGGGAAGCCTTTTTCGCGACGGAGTCCGGCGCTGATTTCACCGTGTTCGGACCGCCGCTGACCGGCAGCGAGTTTCCGGTGTTCGGCGAGGGCGTCGGAGTGGGCGTCCGCAAAGACGATAACGATCTGCTGGCCAAAGTGAACGATGCCTTGGCGGCCCTGAAGGCCGACGGCACCGTGAAAACTCTGTCGGAGCAGTATTTCGGCTACGACATCACGATGTACTAGGCATCAGACGACGCAGTCGGACCGGTGAAGGTCCCCAATCTTTCAGAGGGCCGGGGCGTCATGCGCCTCGGCCCTACTTTATTGCCGACGGGTATATTGCCGACGGGCGCGTCGCTCTTGGGCAGGCCCGATGCTTGAGCTGCTGAGCTTCGGCGATCTGGGCTATGGCGACGAGATCGTGCGCGGCGCCCTGGTGACGCTGCTGGTTTCGGTTCTTGCCTTCATCATCGGGCTGGTCATCGGGCTGGCCTTCGCCGGCCTGAAGATGAGCGGCAACAAACCGCTAGCCCTGGTCGGAGACGTCTACACCACCGTGGTGCGCGGGGTGCCGGAACTGATCGTGATTTATCTGCTGCTGGATACGGCCGGGCCGCTGGCCCAGTTCGTGGTCACGGCCTTTCAGTATCGCGGACCCTGGGCCTTGGACGCCTTCCTGATCGGCCTGATCTCGTTATCCATCATCTCCGGCGCTTATTCGACGGAAGTCTGGCGCGGCGCCCTGCAATCGGTCCCCAAGGGCCAAGTCGAAGCGGCCCGCGCGTTTGGCATGAACCGGCGCAAGCGGTTCATGCGCATCATCCTGCCCCAAGCCATGCGTCTGGCCCTGCCGGGCTTTGGCAATGTCTGGCAGCTGATGCTCAAGAACACGGCGCTGATTTCGGTCACCGGGCTGGCCGAGCTGATGCGCAACGCTTCGATCGCGGCCCGGGTGACCAAACAGCCCTTCACCTTCTATCTCTTCGCGGCCGTGTTGTTCCTGGTGATGACCAGCCTGTCGGCCTATTTCTTCGACCGGGCCGAAGAACGGATGGGCCGCAGCGAGCGGCGCGCAACCTCCTCGGCCAAGGGTGCGGCCGGGCAACGGCAAATGGCGGGGCGCTGAGGGTATGAACCTAGAGCTCATCCAGACCACCCTGCCAAAGCTGCTGAAAGGCGTGCCGCTGACCCTGGAACTGGTCAGCATCTCGCTGGCCATCGGTCTCGTTCTGGCGATTGGCATTGCCCTGATGCGCCTGTCGAATTCCTGGCTGGCCCGGACATTCGCCTACCGCTTTGTCTATGTCTTCCGAGGAACACCGCTGCTGGTTCAGATCTTCCTGATCTATTATGGGCTGGGGCAGTTCGAAGCCGTCCGCGACAGCATCGCCTGGACCATCCTGCGCGAACCTTACTGGTGCGCGATCATCGCCTTCGTGCTGAACACCGCAGCCTATTCCAGCGAGATTGTCCGGGGCGGCATTCAATCGGTGCCGCACGGTCAGCTTGAGGCCGCCAAGGCCTGCGGGATGAGCAAGTTTCTGATGTTCCGGCGCATCACCCTGCCCATCGCCATCCGCCAGGCCCTGCCGGCCTATGGCAATGAGATCATTTTGATGGTCAAGGCAACGTCCCTGGCCAGCGTGATCACCTTGATGGAGGTGACGGGAATCGCCCGCCAGGAGGTTAGCCGCACCTTCGCGCCCTACGAGATTTGGACGGCGGCGGCGGTCATCTATCTGACCATCAATTTTGTCGTAACCCGCGCCGTTGCAACCCTGGAATGGCGCCTTTCGCCGCACCTTCGGCCACGCGACAGTTAAGGTATCACAGCAAGTCAACCGGGCAGCGCATTGGCCGTTTTGGGCAAGTTCGCTATCATGGGTAGTGAAATCGGCGCTTGATTAGGCGACGAAGCAATGGTCCGATCGGCGCCGGATGCGATCTCACCTCTCGGGAGGGTGCCATGAACATTTCCGGAATCCTGAAGAACAAGGGCGGCGACGTCTTTTCCACCACCCCATCGGCGAACCTGTCCGAAGCGAGCAAGCTGTTGACCGAACGCGGCGTCGGCGCCCTGCTGGTCAGGGATGAAAATGGCGCCCTGCGCGGCATTCTGTCCGAACGCGACATCGTCCGAACCATCGCCGCCAAGGGACCGATGGCCCTGGAAATGCAGGTCAGCGCGGTGATGACCAGCGATCTGATCACCATCACCAGCGGGGAAACCGTTCAAGACGCCATGGCGAAAATGACCGGCAAACGGATTCGTCACCTGCCGGTCGTCGATGGCGGCGAGCTGCAGGGCATGATCTCCATCGGCGACGTGGTCAAATGCCGCATCGAAGAGGTGGAATCCGAGGCCAGCACCCTGCGGGCCTACATCGCGAGCTAAAGCCTAGTCGTCGAACCGGAACCCGGGCGGATAGTGGTGTAGCCCGTCGAAATCGGATTTGCCGATCGCGACCCCCTGCTGGCGCAGGGTGGCGTAGCCCATGGTCAGGTGAAAAAAGAAATTCGGCAAGGCGAACAGCGTCACGTAATCGACGGCGTTTTGTTCGAGCCGCGCTTCGCCAGCCTGATGGCACACCAACCTGTCCAAAGCATCAGAGAAGTCGGTTGGCCCGATGCCGGCGAGATGGTCCGAGATTTCCTTGTTTCGCTGAGAAAGGCCGTCGACCGTGTGCGCCTCGGTCGTCAGCACAGGAACCTCGCGCCCAATGGCCGGGAAAACGGCACGCAAGCTGAACCCTTGGGCCACGACAAATTGTTCGCCCGCGCAAAACGTGTCCGGTGCTAGCCGATCCGTTAGATCCACCACAAGGTCACCGGAACCCACTTTGGTCGCCAGCCGATCCAGCTGTTCGAGATAATGGGTCAGAACCGGCACGGTGGCCCGATAGAAGTCGTTGGCTTGCAAAGGCGGGCCGATCTAAGTGCTGGAAGCGGACACAGGCTCCCCAATTGTCAAAGGCGGCTGGATGGGATGGTGGAGCCGATCGGGATCGAACCGACGACCTCGTCATTGCGAACGACGCGCTCTCCCAACTGAGCTACGGCCCCACACCGGCGACGGCGCACCTTTGAACCACCCATGTGGCCACCCGCGCCGCGCGAGAGGGCCGTTTATGAGAACAGCGGCCCTGGCTGTCAAGCACACTGGAAGGCTCAGACGAAGACGGGGATTGTGCACCGCACTTGCCCCGTGAAGCGCTTATCACTAGCTTGCCCGGCGGAATCTCCGTTTCGGAACAAGGTCAACCATGCAGTCGCTCTATTTTCTGATTGATACCGTCCTCAATCTCTACACCTGGGTGATCATCATTTCGGCCATCTTGAGCTGGCTGGTGGCCTTTAATGTCATCAATACCCACAACCAGTTCGTCAACATGGTCGGCACCACGCTGCACCGGCTGACCGAGCCAGCCTTGCGGCCGATCCGCCAGTTCATGCCGAACCTGGGCGGGATCGATATTTCGCCCGTCATCCTGTTGTTGCTGATCTTCTTCGTGCGCAGCCTATTGCGGGAATACTGGCCCGGATTCTAATGCCCAACTGGTATCGGCAGGACGGCGATGGCGTTCTGATCGATATCCTCGTTCGGCCCAATGCAAAGGCTAGCGCCGTTAGCGGCCCGTTGGACAATCACAAAGGCGCCCAAGCGCTGGGCGTTCGCCTGGCTGCCAAGCCCGTCGAAGGAGCCGCGAACAAGGCTCTAACCGTCTTGTTCGCGCGTGAGTTGGGCGTTGCGAAATCCGCCATCCGCCTGGTCGCCGGTCAGAAAAGCCGAACCAAACGCCTGCATGTCGTCGGTGACTGGAAAGACCTGGAACCCCGGCTTGCCGCGCTGACGGAGCGGCAATAGCCGTGACCGGTAGCCTGGTTCACGTCGCGCTGGCCGGGTTGCTGGTCGTGATCACCCATGTCGGCCTTCCCGGCTCGCCCCTTCGGGCGGTGTTGATCGACAGGATGGGCAAAGGGCCTTACATGGCCCTCTATTCGCTGATCTCGCTGGGATCGTTTGCCTGGCTTTGGCTGGCCTTTCGCGCGGTTCAGGCCCCTGCCCTGCTTTGGCACTTCGGACTTCTTGGCGCCTGGTTGCCGCTGGGTTTGGTGTCCGTGGCCCTGGTCATGCTGGCCGATGGGATTCTCTGTCGCGGGGAGCCCCGCGCGCACGGGTTGCGACGGATTACCCGGCGGCCGATGCCCTGGGCTGTCGTTCTGTGGTCGCTGGCCCACCTGATCGCCAACGGCATGGCCCATGAGGCGATCTTCTTCGGCACCATGCTGGCGCTCGGGCTGTTCGGCGCGGCGACGGTCGACCGGCGGGAAGCAGCCAAGGGGCATGAGGCCTACCGGGCGCAGACCTCGAACATCCCATTTGCCGCCATCCTCGATGGACGACAGTCACTAGGCCCGGTGATCGGGGAAATGGGCTGGAAGCCCTTCGCCCTGGGCCTAGCCCTAGCCGTGATCTTGATCGGCGCGCACCCCTTCCTGTTCGGGGTCTACCCGCATCCGATCTAGTGCCCTTTCAAAGAATATTGAAGCGTTCGATGGCGCCAAATCAGGTCAGCCCGTTAGGCGCGGTGCGCAGCGCGATGCAGCGCATCGGGCAAGTGCCGCAACGCAGCGGATGGGCTGATTTGTCCCACCGAAGGCCGGTTTTTCGCGCCCTCCGGTCAGCGTTGCGTCCGTCTTATGGTGCCTCCAGCACCACCGCGACGAACGCGCCTCGCCGGAGAACGCGAAAAACCGGTCAAACGCTTCCGTATTCTTTGAAAGGGCACTAGGGCTTCTTGGCCAGCGCCCCCAGGCGCAGGCGCAGGGCGTTCAGCTTGATGAAGCCGGCGGCATCGCGCTGGTCGTAGACCGTGTCTTCCTCGAAGGTGACATGTTCCATGCTGTACAGCGAATGCGGGCTGCGGCGGCCGGTGACGATGGCGTTGCCCTTGTAGAGCTTCAGCCGGACGGTGCCGGTCACCCGTTCCTGAGTCTGATCGATCAGCGCCTGCAAGGCCTCGCGCTCGGGCGAATACCAAAAGCCGTTATAGATCAGCTCCGCATAGCGGGGCATCAGCTCGTCCTTCAGGTGGGCCGCGCCGCGATCCAGCGTGATGGATTCGATGGCCCGGTGGGCGGTCAGCAACAAGGTGCCGCCCGGCGTTTCGTAGACGCCCCGGCTTTTCATGCCGACGAAGCGGTTCTCCACCAGGTCCAGCCGGCCGATGCCGTTGGCGCCGGCCAACTCGTTCAGGCGGGTCAACAGGGCAGCGGGTGACAGGCCCTCGCCGTTGACGGCCACCGGGTCGCCCCGTTCGAAATCGATCTCGATCACCGTCGGCGTATCGGGCGCCTTTTCCGGGGAGACGGTGAGGGTGAACATGTCCTCATCCGGCTCAACCCAGGGGTCTTCCAACGCCAGACCTTCGTAGGAGATGTGCAGCAAGTTGGGATCGGTCGAATATGGCGGCTCGTCTTCCTTACCCGAAGCAATGGGAATCTGCCGCTCGCGCGCGTAGTCGATCAGCTTGGTTCGGCTGTTCAGGTCCCATTCCCGCCAGGGGGCGATGACGCGGATGTTGGGGTTCAGCGCGTAATAGCCCAGCTCGAAACGCACCTGGTCGTTGCCCTTGCCGGTTGCGCCGTGGGACACGGCATCGGCCCCGACCTGGGCGGCGATCTCAATCTGGCGCTTGGCGATCAGCGGCCGGGCGATGGAGGTGCCCAGCAGATAGACGCCTTCATAGACCGTGTTGGCCCGGAACATCGGGAAGACAAAATCGGCGACGAATTCCTCGCGCAGATCGTCGATGAAGATGTGCTCGGGCTTGACGCCCATCAGCTCGGCCTTCTTGCGGGCCGGTTCGACCTCCTCGCCCTGGCCGAGATCGGCGGTGAAGGTCACGATCTCGCAGTTGTAGGTTTCCTGCAGCCAGCGCAGGATGACGGAGGTGTCGAGCCCGCCAGAATAGGCCAGCACGACGCGGTTCACGGATTGATCAGTCACGTTGTGGCTTTTCTTTTTGAGTTAGAGGCCGACTTGGCCGACGGGCACCGCCGGGGGCGCCCCTAAAATTCCGGCTGCCCGTTCCGCCGCTTTGGCGCGGACGCTGTCCGATTTGAGCTGGCCGCAGGCGGCCGAGATATCACGGCCGCGCGGGGTGCGCACCGGGCTGGCATAGCCGGCATCCATCACGATCTTGGCAAACCGGTCGATGGCCTTGTCCGAGGAACAGCGATAGGGCGCGCCGGGCCAGGGGTTGAAGGGGATTAGGTTCAGCTTGGCCGGAATGCCGGCAATCAAGCGGACCAGCGATTTGGCATCGGCCGGGCTGTCGTTGACGCCGTCCAGCATGACGTATTCGAAGGTGATGCGCCGAGCGTTCGAGGCACCGGGGTAATTCCGGCAGGCAGCGATCAATTCGGCCAGCGGGTATTTGCGGTTCAACGGGACCAGCTCGTCCCGCAACTCATCCGTTACTGCATGCAGGCTGACGGCCAGATTGACGCCGATCTCCTCGCCGCAGCGTTGCATCATGGGCACGACGCCCGAGGTCGACAGTGTGATACGCCGGCGCGACAGGGACAGCCCCTCGCCATCCATGACGATGTGCAGGGCCTGGGCGACGTTGGCGAAGTTATAGAGAGGTTCGCCCATGCCCATCATGACGATGTTGGTCACCCGCCGTTCGCCGGGCCCAGCCGTCCAATCACCCAGATGATCGCGGGCAACCATCAACTGCCCGACGATTTCGCCCGGCGTCAGGTTGCGGACCAGCCGCTGGGTGCCGGTATGGCAAAATCGGCAGGTCAGGGTGCAGCCGACTTGGCTGGAAACGCACAAGGTTCCCCGGTCGCTTTCCGGGATGAAGACCGTTTCGATCTCCTGCCCATCCGGCATGGCCAGCAGCCATTTATGGGTGCCGTCCGAAGACGCTTCGCCTTTGGTGATCGCCGGGCGGGTGACGGAGAATTTTTCGGCCAACCGGGCGCGCAGATCCCGGTTGATGTCCGTCATCGCCTCGAAATCGGTGACGCCGCGTTTGTAGATCCAGTGCCAGATCTGCCGGGCGCGAAAGGGTTTTTCGCCCATCTCGACCAGCAGATCAGTGACCTGCTGCCGCGACAGCCCGATCAGGCCGGTGCGGCCATCGGCATCGGCTGTCGGGGCAAACTGGCTGGCATGGCTGGCAATGCCCATCAGGACCCGGCCGCCCCAGTCCCGCAGATCGAGGAAATCTGATCATAAGCCGCCGTGAAACCGCGCAGGCTGAACGTATCGGTCGTCAGCGTGCCGCGCGAAGAGGTGCCTTCGACGATCAAGTCGGCCCCATCGCGCATTTCGCCGATCAGGCGGGCATCGTCTTCCTCATAAGCAAAGGCGACCTCGCCGGCGGTGAACAGCGAGAAGCTCTGATTGCCCACCCGGGCCGAGGCGCTGGAGCCTTCCTGATAGGTGTAGCCGGTGTGCAGGCTGACCACCGACCAGGAATTCTGGCCGGGCCGGTGGGTGACGAACAGGCCAATCTCGCCCCGGCGCGTGTAATTGCCGCGCGAATCCGTCGGCCGGGTCGCCATGAAGCAGACCTGGGCCCCCTGCTCGACCATCTGAAAGGTATGCCAGTCGCGGTGGGAGGACAGATATTCGGGGTTCTGGGCGCTGGCGATTCCGCCGACCAGCAAGCAGGCGAAGGATCCCAGGACAGCCGCGAGGTAGGTTGTCTTTTGTTTCATCTCGGCCATCCCCTTAGAGCCCGCACGCGGCGCTCGCCTCGTTATAGGCGGCGGTGAACCCACGTAAGCTGTAGGTGTCCAGCGTCTCGGTACCCCGGGCGGAGGTGCCGCGGATCGACATCTCGATTCCCGCCTTCATGGCGGCGACCAGGCGCTGGTCATCCTCCTCATTGCGGGAGAAGGCGGTATCACCGACGGTGAACAGGCTGAAGGTCGAACTGCCGACCTGGGCCTCGGTGACCGAATCTTCCTTATAGGTGTAGCCCGTGACGATAGAGACGACATCCCGGGTGTTGTCGCCGGTGCGGTGGGTGACCAGCAGATAGACATCCCCGCGCGCCGAATACTGGCCTTCTTCCTTGGTCGGCCGGCTGGCGATGTAACAGGCGATGGCGCCATCCTCCATAAAGGTGAAGGCGTCCCAATCGCGGTGTTTGCCCAGATGTTCGGGCGTCTGGGCCGATGCCTGCGCCGCAAACAGCCACAGCGTCAGCGCCGCGGCGATCGTGAGGTTCAAAGCCTTGATCATGGATTCCTGCCCAGATTACGCTCGGCGAATGGTGCTGCCGGTCGGTCCGCGTCGTTCAATGGTGGGGATCGACATCCATTCGATCCAGAAACGCCTACCCACGCCGATGGATAACGTCAATATCCCTGCACGTTCCTAACGCCAACCCCTTAGCGCCCACGGATAACCGGGCCGCCATGTTCATGGGGGGCCAGCGCCTCGGTTGGTTCGCCTTCGCCGACCGGGCGCGGGGCGAAGCGACCAAAGGATTTGACCCGGTCATACATCACCAGCGCCCCGGCCAAAGACAGGTTGATCGAAAAGCGCGTCGGAATTTTGACGACATAATCGCATGCCTGGGCCACGGCCGGGCTCAACCCACCCCGTTCGGAACCCAGGATGTAGGCCGCCTGCTTGGGGTGGCGAAAGCTCGGCAGATCGATGGCATCGTCCATCAGCTCGATGCCAACCAGCGCACAGCCCTTGGGCAGCTGCATCTCATCGACGCTGGCGTAATCGTAAAAGGGCAGCGCCTCGGTGGTGGCCGAGGTATCGCTGGCCCGAAAGGCCGTCGTATCGGCCACCGCATCCAAGGTGAAGACATAGGCCGCCCCAAACGCGTGGGCGGTGCGCATCAGGGCACCGATGTTGGCGGGTTTGCTGATGCCCTCGCAACCGATGGCGAAATACCCGCGCATGCTGGCGTACGGCTGGGTCTAGGCGACCAGCCGGCCCAAGGCTCCCGACAGCCGTTGTCCGAAAGCGATGGGATCGTCCGGCATCTCACCCTCGGCGATGCGCGCCTGATCGTACAGCAGGTGGGCGATATCGCCGATCTGGTCGGCCACGCCCCCGGCATGTGCCTTGTCGGCCAGGGAGGCGATCAACGGGTGGGTCGGGTTAATTTCCAGGATGCGCTTGGACGCCTGGCTGAGCTGCTTGTGCGCCCGCAGCAGCTTTTCCAAACGCAGATCCATATCGCCATCATCGGCCACCAGACAGACGGGGCTGTCGGTCAGCCGGTCGGTGCTGCGCACATCCTTGACGGTTTCGCCCAGGGCGGTCTTCATCACGGCGATCAGGGTGGCAACGGCGGTATCGCTGGCCTCGGTCTTGTCCTCGGACTCGCCGTTGTCCTTGGCCTCATCCTCTTCGGATTTGACGCCGGCCAGGTCGGCCGCCCCGACGCGGACAGAGCGCACGGGTTTGTCCTTGAGCGTCTCGACGGCGGGAATCCAGAACTCATCGACCGGATCGGTCAGCAGCATCACCTCGATGCCCTTGGCCTTGAAACCCTCGATCTGGGGCGAGCGCTCCAGGGAGGCGAGATCTTCGCCGGTGATGTAGTAGATGGCCTCCTGGCCTTCCTTCATCCGGCCGACATAGTCCTCGATCGAATGCCAGGAATCGTTAAGCGTGGTGCGGACACGGACCAGGTCGAGCAGAGCGTCGCGGTTGGTCAGGTCCTCATAGATGCCTTCCTTCAAGACCGGGCCGAACTGGGTCCAGAAACCCTCATAGGCGCCCGAGTCTTTTTCCGCCTTTTTCTTCAGCTCGCCCAACACGCGCTTGGTCACACCCTGGCGGATCTTGGCGACCAAGGGGGTCGATTGCAGCATCTCGCGGCTGACATTCAGGGGCAGATCCTCGGAATCGACGATGCCCGTCAGGAACCGCAGATAGGGCGGAACCAGTCCTTCGGCATGTTCGCTGACGAAGACCCGGCGGACGTAAAGCCGCACCCGATGCTCGCGCTCGGGCGAATACAGATCGAACGGCGCCGTTTCGGGAATGAACAGCAGGGAGGTGTACTCGATCGTGCCTTCGACCCGGTTGTGCAGGGTGGCCCAGGGATCGCCCATTCCGCCCAGATGGGTGAACAGGCCCTTGTAATCCTCCTCCGCAATCTCGCTCTTGGGCCGCGTCCACAAGGCAGAGGCGCTGTTCAGCGTTTCCTGGGTGCCATCCTCGCCGGTCCAGGTGACGGGGATACCGATGTGATCCGAATAGCGCCGCACGACCGTCCGCAGGGTGTGCTCGGACAGGTATTCGTCCTTGCCCACGGCCAGGTGGAGGGTAATCCGCGTGCCGGGCTCGTCTTTCTCAGCCGGAGAGATGGTAAAGCCGCCCTTGCCGTCGGACTGCCATTGGAAGGCATCGGCCTCACCCGCCTTGCGGGTCAAAACGGTGACCTGGTCGGCGACCATGAAGGCCGAATAGAATCCCACGCCGAATTGCCCGATCATCGAGGCGGCGTCTTTGGCATCGCTGCCCAGCTGTTCGACGAAGGCCCGCGTGCCGGATCGGGCGATGGTTCCCAGATTGTCGACCAGCTCGTCCCTTGTCATGCCGATGCCGTTATCGGCGACGGTCAGGGCCCGGGCGTCCTTGTCGACCGACAGGTGGACGGCATGCTCGCCATCCGACAGGGCCAGATCCGGTTCGGTCAGCGCGGCATAGCGCCGCCGGTCGCAGGCGTCGGACGCGTTGGAGATCAGCTCGCGCAGGAAAACTTCGGATTCGCTGTAGAGCGACTTGGCAACGATTTCGAGCAGGCGGCTGACTTCCGCCTGGAAGGAAAGGTTTTCACCCGAAGACTGATCCGAGGATCCGTCAGTAGCTGTGGAAGAGGTGTCTTCGCCGGTCGATTTTTCTTCAGCGGTCGATTTGCTCATCGCTTATCAAGGGCAACTGGTTGTTGGAACAGGGGAACGGGCCCCTAATGTGCGTTCCCATAGCCCGCGGTCAATAGCTCCCACAACCAAGCCACGCAAGCGGTCGCACAAGGATCAACCGATGAACGAGCAAAACAAGGCGTCTCTCGCCGCCTTTATCGAGGCTGTTTGGTCAAATGGCGATGTGGACGCGGCCGATACGCATCTGGCCGAAACCTATACCATTCATCACGATCCGGGCGACCCGTGGGACGGACAGACCCTGGACCGCGAAGGCTTCAAGAATCGGATACGGCAGTCCCGCGGACCCTTTCCCGATCAGCGCTTTACCGTTCATGAGATGGTCGCGGAGGCCGACAAGGTGGTGGCAAGCTGGCTTTGGACCGGCACCCACAAAGGCGACATTCCCGGCTTTCCGGCGTCGGGAAAGCAACTCTCAATGTCGGGGATTACGGTCTACTATTTCGACGCCGGCAAGATCTGCGGCCATTGGCAAATGGTCGATCGTGCCGGCGTCTATAGGCAGCTCACACGCTAAAGAAGCGCGGCGTCACTAATTGTCGTAGCGGCTGCGGATTTTGGTCAGGAACCCGTCGATGGACTGGCGCAGGGTTTCGGCCTGCATCGCCAGATCGGTGGATGATTCCAGCACGCGGCTGGAGGAGGATTCCGTTTCCTGAACCGACTGGCTGACCCCGGAGATCGTCTCCACCGCCGAGGTCGTGCCGGCGGCTGCCAGCTGGACGTTGTGGGCGATTTCCTGGGTCGCGGACCCCTGCTCTTCCATCCCGGTCGAGATCGTCGCGGCGATTTCGTCCAGATTGCGGATGGTCTCCGAAATGCCCGCAATCGAGTCCACGGCGTTAGTGGTCGCGCCCTGAATCGCTTCGATCTGCTGGCTGATCTGATCGGTCGCCTTTGCCGTCTGCTCAGCCAAGGCCTTGACCTCGGTCGCGACCACGGCGAAACCCTTGCCGGCCTCGCCAGCCCGCGCCGCCTCGATGGTTGCGTTCAGCGCCAACAGATTGGTCTGTTCGGCGATGTCCTGGATGAGATTGACGACCTCGCCGATCTTTTGGGCCGAATCGGCCAACGTCTTGACACTGTCACTGGTGGAATCGGCATCGATCACCGCCTTGCGTGACATCTGGGACGATTCCATCACCTGGCGGGTGATTTCCTGGATGGAGGCGGAAAGTTCCTCGGCCGAACTTGCGACATTTCGCACGTTCGAAGACGTTTCCTCGGTCACATTGGCAACGGAAGCCGATTGCGAGGTGGTTTCGTTTGCCGTAACCGCCAGCGCCTCTGCGGCGGATTGCATCTCACCCGCGGCCTGAGAAACGGACGAAACTGCTTCCGAGGCCGAGGCTTCGAATTCTTCGATAGCCCCATCGATGACGGCCCGGCGGCGGTCCCTGAGGGCGGCCTGCTCCACCTGTTCGGCCTTCAGCCGTTCGGATTCGATCATGTTGTCGCGAAAGATCTGAACGGCGGCCACGATTTCACCGATCTGATCCTTACGGTCTGCACCGACGATGGAAATTTCCGTATTGCCGTTCGCCAGCTCGCCGATACCATTGGTGAGCTGCGTGATCGGAACCGCCACCTGACGCTGAACGAACGTCCGAAAGACAAACAGCACGATGGCGCAGACGCCCAACGAAATCAGGCTAACCAGGGCAATGTGGCTCCAGATTGCGGCATATTGTTCAGACGAATCCCAAGCCAACCCGACAAACCCAATCGGCGTTTCGGCATCGCCGAAGTAAACGGGCGTCATCACCAGTTCGTAGACGCCCTCCGACCGGAACGTCTGGGTGCCCTCCGCGATCGACTGGTCCAATGCGGTTTCGAGCAGGTCGCTATGCTGGCTGACATCGCCGCGTTCGGTAATCAGAACGCCGCTGGGATCGAACGCAGCGAAATAGACACCGGTGAAGGTGGGTTCTTCATCAAGGTCGGCAAATACTTGGTCGAGTTTGTCGGCCTTCTTGAAACGCAGGCCACCGGAAGCCTGCGCTGCGACGAGGGTCGCCGCCTGTCTTTCCGCGGTCTGCAGCGCGTTCGACATGTCACCCATTTCGAAATAGGCCGAAATGGCGGACATGGATGCAAAGCCAGCCAACACGCACGCAAGCGCGGCAAGCGTAATGCGGGTTGCAATACAACTTGTCTTTTTGGGTGACTTGTCGCCCGACTTGGATCCGAAAATCGACATTGGCGGCGCCCTCTTCTTATCGCTTGGGAACCAAGCTCTATTCGATCATCTCGATATTGACGCCGACGGTGATGGCCCCGATGGCCGCGCCGTTGTCAGGATCGACGATCGTCATGCTGACCTGGCTCTGGAAGGTCTGGGTCGATTCGTCTTCTTCGATTTCACTGATGTGAATGGCGCCGGGTCCCTGACCGAAGGTGTCCTGCCATTTGGCCTCGTCACCCTGCCAGTAGTCGGACGTCACGTCGCTTTGCGCCACGTTCAGGCCCTTGCCGTCCATCACGAAAATTTCGGTGAACAGGCCGGCGGACGCTTCACGCTGGTCGCTCAAATACTGGGAAACCGCGCGGCCCAGAACCTCCGAAATCATGGTCTGGCCGGTGGAACCGACTTCGGCACGCCAAGTCTGGTCCAACTCATCAATTTTCGGCTGGCCGTATGAAGCGGTTTCGGCGTTCTGCGTGCGAATGGCCTCGATCACCTGAGGCGAAGACGCGATGGCGGCAATCTCCGCTTGGGCCAGTGCCGACAGACGGGACTCGTACTCGTTCGCCGATGCGGTAGCCGCACCGAACATCGCCAGGGCAATGCCCAGCGAGACGGATTTCTTCATGGTTTCCCCCGTGGGTAGAATTAAAGGCGTGGTGCGCCCATGCCGCAAAGTAACGGCGAGCACTTACCGGTTTGTTTACACGCGCCAAGAGAATTTGTTTGCACGTGCCAAGGGAATTACCGGTTCGCCAATAGTCGTCCCCCCGGGATCATCAGAGGTGATCGGGCCTCAATTGAGTTGCTGCAGGAGGGGACCGATATCCGCACCATTGAGAAGTACCGTGCCGCCGGCGGTCATTTCGACCTCGTAGCGGCGAACGCTCATATCGTCGGCCCCCTGCTCCTGTTGGCCGGCGGCGAGCAGGAAGGCCAGGAAGGCGGCAATCTGCGGCCCGTCGGGAAGTTGCTGTGTCTTTTCGATCAAGTTTTCCAGTCCGACGAGACGGACCGACGCTTTGCCGACGGCACCAAAGGCGGCGCTGGGGTCGAAACTGGCCTGTCCATCGAAAAACGCGGCGCTGTCTTCGAACTCGATGATAGCAGACTCCAACTGCAGCGCCGCATCCGTTCCCATCAACTTGCCGAGTTGGCCGTGCAGACCATCGTTGATGTCGCCCCTGTCGGCACCCGACATCATGCCAACGGCGACTTGCCGGACCGTTTCCCGCAAGAGCTCGACGGGCACGCTTACCACCGAGGCGTCAATCTGCATGCGCTGCGGCACGAAGGGGTCGAAACTTGCGTCCTCCGGCACAACCAGACCGGCGACATCACCGGCAAAGCCGATTTGCAGCTGCGAGCCGGTCAAACCGCTGATCGACAGATCACCGCTCGCCCTTGTGATGCTCCCCACTTCGGTGTTGTCCACCAGCCGAAAATCTTCGACCAGGAATTGCTGCGACGCCCCATCGAAAATGTCGAAGAACCCGATCAACTCATCGGCCACGGTTTCGGCCTGATCGATCGAAAGCGTGGAGCCGGAATTGCTCAGCGCCTGCATCCTGGCGTTGAATTCGATGTAGTCGAAATATCGGCTAACGTCGAATTCCTGTACGTCGCTGCCGATCTCGACGCGGCTGGCTGAAATCTCATTCCCCAACGCGCCGAGGCGAAGCTGATTGGCGACCAGTGAGCTGGTTCCGTCGACCCGCCCCGCGCTTGCGGCACCATAGGCGGCATCGAGCGTCATGTCGGCGATGTCGATGAACGTCACCCCCTGTTCGACGTTCACCGCCTTAACATCCGTCAACGCAACGTTGAGCGTTTCGGGAATGCCAAAATCGGCATTGAAGGTCGCTTCGGCAACACGGGTAAGCCAATCGATGGAAAAGACCATGTCGTCGTTGCGACGACCCACGAGTTGTTCGGAGGGATCAATCGTGGCGGCAAGCCGATTGTCGCCCAGCGGTTCGATGGTCGACAGGGTCGGTCCCAGGTTTAATTCGAATTCATCGTCCCCGTCTTCGGCCCGCAGGCCAAGCGCCGGCAAGGCGGCACCATAGGTTTCGCCTTCAACCGCGACCTCGACCGGCCCTTGCAGAACCAGGTTGATCTCCGCCGGGAGGGTTTCCGCAAACCAGCCCAAGCTGCGCTTGATGGCGAGCCGGATGGCATCGGCACCCTCGTCGCTGACAGCAGCCTGTTCAAACTGAGCCTGCGCTGCCGGAGCCAGCAGAAAGCCGCCCAGCAAAGCCAAGGTTGGTCCGATCTTTCCGACGTGCCCTTGCCAACTTGCCGCGATCATCAATGTCTCCCTGGTGCCACGCCTCAACCGATGATAGCGCAAATTATCCCCGCTGGCTGGCCCGGTCTTGCAATTGTCCTCCTGGGCGATCAAGTCTTTGCCCATGAGCCGTGGCCGAATCGTTGCCGTATTGGGTCCGACCAACACCGGCAAGACCCACCTGGCGATCGATCGCATGCTCGGTCATGCCAGCGGCATGATCGGATTTCCCCTGCGCCTGCTTGCTAGAGAAAACTACGATCGGGTTGTGGCACGTGTAGGGCGCGGACGCGTCGCCCTGGTGACCGGGGAGGAAAAGATCGTGCCCAAGGGCGCACGCTATTTCCTGTGCACGGTCGAGAGCATGCCCGTGGCCCGCGAGACCGAGTTTCTCGGGATCGATGAAATCCAGCTTTGCGCCGACCCCGAACGGGGACATGTCTTCACCGACCGGCTGCTGCATGCCCGTGGCCAGGAAGAAACAATGTTTATGGGCGCGGAGACCATTCGCCCCCTGCTGCGCCGGCTTGTTCCCACCGCCGAAATCGAAACCCGGCCGCGCTTTTCCCGCCTGAGCCACAGCGGGGCGCAGAAGCTGTCGCGCCTGGCGCGCCGCAGCGCCATCGTCGGCTTTTCGATCAATGATGTGTACCGCGTGGCCGAACAGATGCGCCGGCATCGCGGCGGGGCCGCCATCGTTTTGGGCGCGCTGTCACCCCGCACCCGCAATGCCCAAGTCGAACTCTACCAATCGGGCGAGGTGGATTACCTGGTGGCGACCGATGCCATCGGCATGGGCCTGAACATGGACATCGACCATGTGGCCTTCGCCAGCCTGCGCAAGTTCGATGGCCGGGTACACCGGGCCCTGATGCCGGCCGAATTGGCCCAGATCGCCGGACGGGCCGGCCGCCATATGTCGGACGGCACGTTCGGCACAACCGATCGGGCCGGCACGTTGGACGATGAAGTCGCCCAGGTGATCGAGACCAGCACGTTCGATTCCATCGGCCAGCTTCGCTGGCGCAATCCCGACCTGGATTTTCGATCGGGTCCTCAATTGCTGGCATCCTTGGAACGCAAACCCAACGAGCCGGGCCTGCGCCGCGCCCCCTTGGCCGACGATCAGCGGACGTTGGTGGCCTTGCTCGCCGATGAAGCGATCCGCAAGCGCGCCAACAACCGTGAAGCGACGTGGCTGTTGTGGGACGTCTGCCGCATTCCCGATTTCCGCAAGACGATGACCGATTCCCACACGCGCCTGGCCGCCGAGATCTTTCGCCAGCTGTCCGGCCCTGGCGGCACGCTGAGCGGTGATTGGGCGCGGGGACATATCGACCATCTCGACCGGACAGATGGCGATATCGACACGTTGATGAACCGCATCTCACACGTGCGAACCTGGACCTACATCTCGCACCAGGCCCGGTGGCTGCCGGCCGGGTTCGATTGGCAGGCGCGAACGCGCACCATCGAGGACAAGCTGTCCGATGCCCTGCACGGCGCCTTGAGCCAGCGCTTTATCGACCGCCGCTCGGCCGTGCTGGTGCGGGGCCTGGGCAATGGCGAACAGCTGGCCGCCCGGATCGACAAGGACGGCACCGTGACAGTGGCCGAGGAATATGTCGGCCGGCTGACCGGCTTTTCCTTCGCCCCCGACAGCACGGCCCACCGCGAAGACACAAAGGCCATTCTCAGCGCCACCCGCCGCGCCCTGGCCCTGGAGATCGAGCGGCGCGTCGCCAGCCTGGAAACCGACAAGGACTCGGCCATCGTGTTGACGGCAGACGGCGGGCTGCAGTGGCGCGGTGCCGACTTGGCCCAACTTCGGCAAGGCAAGGACGTCTTCAATCCCAAACTCGTCGCCACGCGCAGCACGCTGCTCGACACACCGACCCAGGAGCGCATTCTGACGCGGCTACGGCGCTGGCTGGCTGAGCGGATTGGGCGTGATCTGGCCACCATCAAACGGCTGGACGACCATAGTCTGAAAGGCCCGGCCCGGGGCATCGCCTTTCAGCTGCGCGAACATACCGGCTGCCTGCCGCGCCAGGCAGTTGCAAACCTGATCGAGGATCTCGGGTCCGCCGACCGGGCGAAGCTGCGCGAACTGGGCATCAGGATTGGCTCGCGTCACGTGTTCACCGAGGGTGGGTTTTCGTCCCGCGCCCGCCGGCTGTTGAGCATTTTGCTGGGCCTGAAACATGGCAAGGCGCTGCCGCTTGACCTGCCCAAGGGTCCACCCCTGTCCTGGCGGCCGGCTGATGGGCTGGGCGCCTCTCTGCTATCGGATTTGGGATACCCTCGCGCCGGACCGCTGGCGGTGCGGGTCGACCGGCTGGAAGCGATGCTGAGGCGCGCCCATTCGGCGACCCGGCGCGGCACGCTGGACCTGAAGGCCCTGGCCAAGACCATTGGCTGTTCGGACGAGGATTTGCCAACGGTGTTGAAAGCGTGCGGATTTCGCCTGGTCGATGGCAAGGACGGACAGCGTCTGTTGGCCATGCGCCGCGGACGAAAGCGCTCGGCCAAACCGAAGCGACGGGCAGCGAACGCCCATTCACCCTTTGCCGAGTTGGCCAAGCTGGCATGACGCCCCCCAAAGAGGCCAACCAGATCCGCCTGGACAAATGGCTGTGGCGCGCCCGGTTTTTCAAGTCGCGCAGCCTGGCGGCCACCGTGTGCAGTTCCGGGCGCGTGCGGATCGACGGCACACCGATCGCCAAGGCTCACGCCACCGTGCGGCCGGGCCAGGTGCTGACCTTCGTCAAGGAACGGCATGTCCGGGTCATCAAGGTGCTGGCCATTCCGACACGCCGGGGGCCGGCACCGGAGGCCCAAGCGTGTTATGAAGATCTGGCGCCGCCGGAAACCGCCCTGGCCATGCCCGGCCTGGCCCGGCGCGTCGGCCCCAGACCGACCAAGAAAGATCGCCGCAAGATGGACAATTTCGCGGCTATCGATGCCCCTTCAGCAAAACCTGAATAGATCTGCCCATGTTTGACCGACTGGTTCAACTAATTGAACAAAGCACCAACGAGCCGCCGCCGCCCGAACCGGCCGACCATCGGCTGGCCGTCGCCACACTGCTGGTCGAAGCAGCCCGCATGGATCACACCATCGCTCCGGACGAACGGGACCGCATTGCCCAGCTGTTGCAATGGCGGTTTGAGCTTGACGAGCTTGAGACGGACGGTTTGCTCGATCAAGCCATTGCGGCTGCCGAGGATTCCCACAGCCTGCATCGCTATTCCCTGGCCATCCGCACCCATTTCGAGGAAGCCGAGCGCATCACCGTGATCGAGCTTTTGTGGGACATCGCCTATATCGACGGCCATCTGCACGAACGGGAAGCCAGCCTGATGCGGAAGCTGGCCGGGCTGCTCTATGTGACCGATCAGGACAGCGGGGCGGCGCGCAAGCGTGTTCAGGCGAGGCTTGGCATTAGTCAAGACTAGCGCTATCGAAGCAGCGCCCCGACATACAGGGTGCCGGCACCGCACCGGCATCAGCGGCTAACGAGAGAATTCCAGGAGTTACGGCGCGTGCCCTACGTCGTCACCGAAGTCTGCATCAAGTGCAAATACACCGACTGTGTCGAAGTCTGCCCCGTCGACTGTTTTTACGAGGGGGAGAACATGCTGGTCATCCACCCCGATGAATGCATCGATTGCGGGGTTTGCGAACCCGAATGCCCGATCGAGGCGATCTTGCCGGACACCGAAGGCGATGCCGCCGAGAAGTGGCTGGAAATGAACCGCCGCTACTCCGAAGAGTGGCCCAATATTACGCGCAAGAAAGATCCGTCAGCGGATGCTGACGATTGGCAGAAGGTTCCGAACAAGTTCGAACAACACTTCAGCGCCAATCCCGGTGAAGGTGATTAGCCGTCGAGTGTTTACCATATCCGAGACATTTGTCTCATATACTTGTTTTTTTTGATAAAACTGCTATATTGGCGGTCTGAAACACAAACTTGTTGGGGTCAACCGTTGCCAACCGGCAGTCGGAACAGGAGAATTTGTTCACGACGACCGGACATGCGGTTTCTTGCGAACAGTGGTTTTGTGTAAGCGCGGGGGCTCGAACGTGCCCGCGACGTTGGGTTGAACGCGCCCGACGGATCAAGGGAGCTGGCCGAGGCCGGCAGCGGATCCGAAATTCCGATCCGCAGCAAAAACGGGCGACCAACGCCCGAATTCTGGTGCGAGGGCAAAGCGGCCTTAAAACTCGCGCGGGAGGAACAATAAGCCGGCCAAGCGAACTCGCTATGGCATGGAAGTCGGTGGGTTTTGATTTTAGTTGGGTGCAAGGCGAAATATGGCGACGAAAAGCAAACTTGAATTCAGTGTCGGTGACTATGTGGTCTATCCGGCGCATGGGGTGGGGCGTGTGCAGGGGATCGAAAAGCACACGATGGCCGAGCAGATCGAGGTCCAGCTCTATTCCATCTACTTCGATAAAGAGCGCATGACGCTCAAGATCCCGACCAACAAGGCCGACACATCGGGCCTGAGAAAACTTTCCTCCAAGGACCGCATCCGCGAAGCCATGGAAACGCTGCGGGGCCGCAGCCGCATTCGGCGGACCATGTGGAGCCGCCGGGCCCAGGAATACGAAGCAAAGATCAATTCCGGCGATCCGGTCTCCATTGCCGAAGTCGTGCGCGACCTGCATCGGGCCGAAGACCAACCCGAACAATCCTACAGCGAACGGCAGATTTATCAGGCCGCCCTGGAACGCCTGTCGCGGGAGCTGGCGGCAGTCGAGCGCATCGACGAACCCAAGGCGACCGAACGCTTGGAAGAGGTTCTGCGCAAAGTCGCTTAACCCGCGCGATGCCGGCCTGCGGGCCACCACCCTAAGGTCACAAAGTTTTTGACGTCCGGCGCCCTTTTGGGCGCCGGTTGTGCTTTAGCCGTCCGAGACCGGGCGATATAAGAGTCGCCATGGCTTCGGCGGACCGGCGATTCGCAGATTTGGGCAACCCAAGCGCCGTTTGGGCGGTTGGCGCCATTCACGCCGACCGTGACCGACTGGCTACCCTGCATTCGGCAATCGACGAGGCGCTAAAGCCGGGCGAGCGCCTGGTTTATCTGGGCAACATGGTCGGCTATGGCGAGGAGGCCATCGAAACCCTCGATGAGATCATCGGCTTTCGAGCCAGGAAGCTGGAAGCGGGCCTGGATGCCAGCCACCTGATCTATTTGCGCGGCATGCAGGAGGAGATGTGGCAAAAGCTGCTGCAGCTCCAGTTCGCGCCCAATCCCGATGGCGTCCTGCAATGGATGATCGAACACGGGCTGAAGCCGACGGTCGAAGCCTATGGCGGCAGGGTCGATGAAGGCATCGCCGCCGCCCGAACCGGCGTGACCAATTTGAACCGCTGGACGGGAACCCTGCGCGCCGCCATGCACCGCAAGGACGGTCATGACGGACTGTTCTCGACCCTGCGGCGGGCGGCCTTCACCAATGATTCCGGTCTGTTGCTGGTCAGCGCCGGTCTTGACCCGAACCGGCCCCTGGTCAACCAAGGCGACAGCCTGTGGTGGGGCCATGCGGAATTCGAAAGTTTGAGCCAGCCGATCGAAGGCTTCCGGCGCATTGTTCGGGGGCTCGATCCGAACAATGGCGGCCCGAACGTCGGCAAGGTCAGTGCGACCATCGATGGCGGCTGTGGCCGGGGCGGCAAGTTGATGGCCGCCCGCCTTTCCCCTGCTGGCGAGTTGACGGACACGATCGAGGTCTGATTGGCCCGGATCCTGGGCCGTAATCTTTGGGTCACATTAACTTTGTGATCCGTTTGCGCCGCCACGCCGTAGCCAATGCAGGCGAGAATGCCCGCTGTGGGTCTTCCGCCAAGTCAGTGGGGATGGTCGGCATGGCTCCAGCGAATGATCTCAAAACCACCCAAGCCCATCGCAGCTTCGTGCGAGAAGCGATGCGGCGACCGTTGCTGAGCCAGGAAGAGGAGTTGGACCTGGCCCGCCGCTGGCGCGATGACCGCGAGGAAAAGGCGCTGCACGAACTGGTCAAAGCCTATGGCCGGCTGGTCGTCGCGACCGCCGCGCGCCTGCGCCACTACGGCCTGCCATCCGGTGATCTGGTTCAGCAGGGCAATATCGGGCTGATGGAAGCGGCCATGCGTTTCGATCCGGACCGGGGCGTTCGTTTCTCCAGCTATGCCGGCTGGTGGGTCCGCTCCGCCATGCAGGATTTTATCCTGCGCAACTGGTCCATCGTGCGGGTCGGAACGACGGTTTCGCAGAAGTCCCTGTTCTTTAACTTGCGCCGCCTGCGGGCCAAGATCGAAGGCAGGCCGGGCGCCGGCCTGTCGAACGAAGACAGGGCTGAAATCGCCGATACCCTGAGCGTTCGGGTCGACGAAGTCGAAACGATGGAAAACAGACTGATCGCCGATCTCTCGCTGAACGCGCCGATCGCCCAGGATGGCGAAGACGACTGGCAGGATCTGCTGCCCGACGCTCGGCCGTCACCCGAAGATGTCGTCATTGGCCAAAAGGACGGGGAAACCCGGTCGCGCTGGCTGGCAGCCGCCATTGGCCAGCTGACGCCGCGGGAACAGCTGATCATCCATAGCCGCCGGCTGGCGGACCAGGGCGCGACCCTGGAACAGCTGGGCAAGGAACTTCAGGTCAGCAAGGAACGGGTGAGGCAGCTCGAAAGCCGCGCCTTGGCCAAGCTCAAGGGCATCATGATCGAACATGTCGCCGACCCGCAGGAGTTGTTGGCCGACATATAGACCCTGTCGGCGGGGCCTCAGCCGCTTACGATCAGCTTTACATTCTGGCCCGCCTGCAAGCCTTCGCCAGGGTTGAGGCCGTTGATCGTGCGGAACCAGTCTTCGGCCAGGGAATCGACCGCCATGCGGCGTGCTAGGCGGGAAACCGAATCGCCGGACGCAACGGTCACCACGCGGATACGCCGCGGTCGGAACTCCGCCGCCTCGCCCTCACGCAGCCGGCGAAAACTGTAGACCAGGTCTTGCAACGGACCGTCCATGCGGGCGGTCGCCTCCGGTTTCGTATATAGCGAGAACTGCGCGTAGTTGCCGCCACCCAGACCGATAACCATCAGGCGCACGTCGCGAACCCCTCCCCGCGTTCGAACATCACGCAAATAGCCTGTCGCGCCCGCAAACCCGTTCACGTTGACCGTATCGACCTCCAAAAGCGAATACTTCTGAGCCCAGACGTCAACTAGATAGGCCCGCGGCGACAAAGGTTGTTCAAATTTGACACGTTCATACAGGACGAACGTGCCATCTGGCCCAGACACGCGCACGCTGTTGCCCGAACCAGCTCCCAGCTTGAACCCTTCTGGCGCTGACCAGAAGACGCGATCGATGGTGTTGCCGAAGCGCTGACCGCGAATGGCCCCAGCCTCCGCACTCGGTCCGAACGGCATGCCGTCGATCTTGGACAGGAAGGTGTTGCGGCGCACGGTCTGGCCCGGATTGGGGATCGCCGCCGCCGCGTTGGTCGCATCGGCCACGCGCTGGGGCGTTTGCGGGTGGGTGGACAGCATATCGAACTGTTGGGAGACCTCACGTCCCGCGGCCTTGGCCAAGATCTCGCTGTTGCGGCCCAGTTGGGCCAGCATCGTCGCCATGGCCGTCGGATCGTAGCCGGCGGCGTTCATGTAGCGCAGGCCCAACCGGTCGGATTCCGATTCCTGCCCCCGGCTGTATCCGGCCAGATAGAGCTGCGCGCCGGTGTTGAACACCTGGGCGACTTGGGAGCTACCGGTTAAAACCGCGGTGGCAAAGACACCGAGTTGGGCGGCCGTACCCCGGGAAAAACGTTCGTTGCTGTGCCTGCCGGTGATGTGGCCGACCTCGTGGGCCAGTACGCTGGCCAGTTCGGCCTCGTTGTTCATCAGGGCCATCAGCCCGCGGCTGATATGAACATAGCCGCCGGGCAGCGCGAAGGCGTTGGCGATCTCGCTGTCCAGAACCGTGTAGCTGTAGGTGATGTCCGTCGTTTCGGCAAAAACATCCAGCGACTTGCCCACCTGGGTGACGTAATCCTCGATCGCCCGGTTATCGAATTCGCCACCGAAGGCGCGGACCAGTTTGGGATGCTCTTTGTCGCCGATCGCCTGTTCCTGCGCAGAACTCATGGCCAGGAACTGCGTGCGGCCGGTGGCGGCATTGGTCTGGCAGGCGGCCGTCGCCAGCGCCAGGGCCGCGACCGTCGTCAGCCGGAGCCAGCCCCCAACGCCAATCGGTCGCCTGCTTGGAACCGATACCCCCCGCCCCTCGGACTGTCGCATGTTCGCCCCTACACTATCTCGATCTGTTCGGGATGGCTGACTTCGATCATCGGGCCGTCTCGTTCCACCAGCCAGCCGCGCACCCGCACCCGGCGGCCCTCGAGGGCCAAAAGATCGAACCCATCCTCGTCAAAAATACGGCGATCCTGCCGCTGTACAAACACCGTGAAATCAGTCGACCAGTCGCGACCGAAATTCAGATAAGTCCCTGACCGCGCATCGGCCGCGTTCAGAACCTCACCCTCAACCAGCTCGAAACCGCCGACCAGGCCGGCTGCCTCGCGCGGGCTGCGAATGGCGTAGAACGGATGACGCCAAATGCCAAGTTGATCCGCACGGGCGGCCCGTTCAAATTCCAGCATGGACGCGACACCAGCCCGGTTGTCGGCAAAGGTGTAAACCCGGCTCATCCCCGCGGCGAGCATTGCGCCTTGAACCCACAACCCATCGTCGCGCACCAGATGCGCCAGCGTCCGGCCATGCCGGTCGCGGCGAACACCGCCGAAGGCCAAGTCGACCCTTCGTCCCCCCACAAGATCGTCGAGCTTTTCCTTTGATTGCGGGCTGAGCGGCCAATCGGTGAAATTTTCTCGGCCCAGGGCCAGTTTCGGCGCCTGGGTGCCGACCAGCCGAACCTGCCGGCCATCGCTCAATTCCACCGTATCGCCATCGATGGTCTGATCGACCATGCCGGCATCATCGATGATCAAATCATCGGGTAAACTGGGCGCTGCCTTCGCCAAGGCTCGGCCCGCCCGGGAATTCTCTGGCCGCGGCCAGCGGCGGGCGATCAGGGCGACGCCGGCTATCACCGCAACGGCCAGCACACCGCGCCGCGCCGTCAGCAGACGTTTTCGCGGCCTTGTTTCCTCCGATGCCTGTTCATCCTCTGGCGCCGACATCCAGTTCGGTCCGTCATTGTTACAGCGCGATTACCGCCCATTTGCTTAGAGCAGTTCTTGAAAACGTTGAACCATTTGATGGCACCTAACGGAATGACCTGATTTGGCGCCATCAAATGGTTCAACGTTTTCAAGAACTGCTCTACCCTGGGCAAGCCACTACAGTGCGGATCCCCAATCGTTCGGTAAACACATTCGATAGAGATATTTTCACCCTGCATGTCACGCGTTCAACTGTATCCATCCATTCGGCCAAACCGATCCGGCATGCTTGCCGTGGATGCAATCCATCAACTCTACTGGGAAGAATCGGGTAATCCGCGCGGGGTTCCCGTGGTCTTTCTGCATGGCGGGCCGGGTGCCGGATCCTCGCCCGTGCATCGGCGTTTTTTCGATCCCCACCACTACCGCATCATCGTGTTGGACCAGCGCGGGGCCGGACGGTCCACGCCGCTGGGTGAGTTGCGCCACAACAGCGTCCAAGATCTGGTCGACGATCTCGAGCGCCTGCGCACCCATCTGGAGATTACGCGCTGGCACCTGTTTGGCGGATCGTGGGGCAGCACGTTGGCGCTGGCCTATGCCCAACTGCATCCCGACCGGTGTCTGTCGCTGACCCTGCGTGGCATCTTCCTGATGCGCAGGGCGGAAATCGACTGGTTTCTTTATGGCATGCGGCGTGTCTTTCCCGAGGCTTGGCGCCGGTTTTCCGGTTATGTGGGTCCTGAAGGCCAGGACGACCTGCTCGGCGCTTACTACCAGCGGCTGACCGACCCCGATCCGGCCATACACCGGCCGGCGGCGAAAATCTGGAGCCAGTACGAGAGTGCCTGCTCGACCCTTTATCCCAACCAGGACAGGGTTTCCGCGGCTGGCGATGACAGCCATGCGCTGGGGCTGTCACGCATCGAGGCGCATTTTTTTCTGCACAACCTGTTTGATCCCGAAGATCTGCTGATGCAGCGCATCGATGTGACCCGGCGTATTCCAACGACGATCGTCCAGGGCCGCTATGACATCGTCTGCCCGATCAGCACGGCGGACGAGCTACATTCTGCCTGGCCCGAGGCGCATTACATCATCGTCCCCGATGCCGGGCATTCCGCCATGGAACCGGGGATCACCCAGGCTCTGATCGAGGCGACAAACCGGTACCGCTCTATCAGTTGAGCAGGGATTCGATGGCCTTTTCGAGCGCCTCGCCATTGGTGGCGGGCGCTTCGAATGGCAGATAGCGGCTGACCGGCGCTTCGCCATCGAGATAAGTCACATCGATGCCCGTTCCGTCGATCGCGGCAATGCGCGGTTCGGCGGCGGCCCCGAGGCCGAGATGCTGTAATAGGGCCGGCCCGAACCGGCTGCGCGCCGCCTCCAACAGCGGCGGGACCGACTCGGCGATCGCCAGGGCTTCGTCAGTCGGCATCAGCAAATGTTCGGCCGGGATCCAGCGGATGGCGCCGAACCCCGCAACGAAATGGGCGGAAGCCACGGACAGCCTGAACAACGCGAAATCGGCGAAATCGGCGTAGATTTCGGCCGCCGGGTTCTGGGCCACGAATCGCTCCTTTGCCCGCTTGGAATCGAACTGTTCGACCCGACCAACCACGGTGACCCGCGGCCCGGCCAAGCGGTCTGCCATGCCGAGAGTTCCGTCAAACAACAGGCTCGCAGCCGGCGTTTGTTCGATGTTCCGTCGATGCAGCGCCAACTTTGACAGCAGCATCAACGGCGTGCCATCGACATCGAATCCGACCGCCACAAGCGACGAAAAAGGCACCGTTGCCTCGAATTCGACGTCCGGATCGCCCGAGCCAGGCTCGAATCGGCTGGCAAGATAGGCATGGCGGCTGGCACGGATGATCCGCCGTCCCCGTTCCATCAATTCGACAACGGATTGGCCCATTATTTTCCGTTCCTCCACAGCTGGCCGAAAAGGCGCCATAATCGGCGGGCAGCACAGTGGCAAAAGAGAGGGCGCCCGTTGGATTTTAACGAGCGGCGCCGGTCAAGGATATGAGGCAGGTCAATGGCACAGAAAATCGCGCTGGTTGACGACGATCGAAACATTCTCACCTCCGTTTCCATCGCCCTTGAGGGCGAGGGATACGATGTGCGCACCTACAGCGACGGGGACGAGGCGCTGCGCGGCCTTGCAAGCACCCCGGTCGATCTGGCCGTGCTGGACATCAAAATGCCGCGCATGGACGGCATGGAACTGCTGAGCAGACTGCGCAAGACGAGCTCGGTTCCGGTCATCTTCCTGACATCCAAGGATGACGAGGTGGACGAACTGCTGGGGCTGCGGATGGGCGCGGACGATTATATCCGCAAACCCTTCTCCCAAAGGCTGCTGATCGAGCGAATCCGCGCCATTCTGCGGCGCGAGGAGCTGGCGCGCGACGACACCGAATCGGATCCCGAGGCGGTTATCACCCGCGGCCCGATGGAGCTGGACGGCAACCGCCACAGCTGCACCTGGCACGGCAAGCCGATCAATCTGACGGTGACCGAATTCCTGCTGGTTCGCGCCCTGGCCCAGCGCCCGGGCCATGTGAAGAGCCGCGATCAGCTGATGGACGCGGCCTATGGCGACCACATCTATGTGGATGACCGGACGATCGACAGCCACGTCAAACGCATCCGCAAAAAGTTCAAGGTCGCCGACCCGCAATTTTCGCAGATCGAAACGCTGTACGGTGTGGGGTATAAGTACAAGGAACCGGCGGTCGTTGATAGCTGACGCCCTTGAACAAGATCGAACGTCTTTCGCCCCGGCCCGGATCCGACGGGGACTCCGAGCCAGGCCTTTCGGCCCGACGGCTTGACGACCAGCCGCGTCGGCGATCCCCCACGCGACCACCCCTTTCGGCGGCGCCTGCTCTGGACAAGGCGCCCGATCCGGCCGCGCGCGTGGGCGGCGATGAACCCGCCAACCAGGCCGCGCAAAAACCCCTTCGGCCGCGCCGCCGCTGGTCGAAGCTGACGGCCCGCGTCCTGGCGGTCAATCTGCTGGGACTGGCCTTCCTTGCAGGCGGCGTTCTGTATCTCAGCCAATACGAAGACCAGCTCTTGCGGGCCGAGCTGGAAAACATGCAGACCGAGGCGGCGATTTTCGCCGGGGCGCTGGCGGAAAGCGCCGTCATCTTTACCGGCAACGAACAGCGCCAGCTCGACCCCGATCAGGCCCGGCGCATGGCAAGGCGCCTGTATGAGACGACCGAATCCCGGACCCGCCTGTTCGCGCTGGACGGGCACCTGCTGGTCGACAGCCGGCAGCTGGCGGGACCGGGCGGCATCATCGAGATCGAGCCCTTGCCGCCGCCGGTGGAATCCAGCCTTTGGCGATCCCTGTTCGACAAGGCCTATCGCCGGCTGACGGCCCTGCTGCCCAACCCGCAGATCCACCCGGTCTATGTCGAGGGCACCGAACAGGATGCCTTCGATTATGCCCCGGTTCTGAGCGCGCTGGCCGGCAGCGAAGGCTCGCAAATCTGGTCGATCAACGAACGGCGGCTGATCCTGGGCGTCGCGGTGCCCATCCAGCATTTGCAGGCGGTTCTGGGCGCGGTGTTCATCACCCGGGATGACCGTGCCATCGACCGGACCGTGCAATCGGTGCGTGAGGCGATCCTGAAGGTCAGCGCCCTGGCCGTCGGGGTGACGGTGTTGATGTCGCTTTATCTTGCCGGCTCCATCACCCGGCCGATCCGGCGCCTGGCCGCCGCGGCCGATATCGTGCGCACCGGTCAGGGCCGCAGCCTCACCCTGCCGGACTTTACCGGGCGCCGGGACGAGATCGGCGATCTGTCGGGCGCGTTGCGTGACATGACTTCGGCCATGTGGGCCCGCATGGACGCCATCGAGCGGTTCGCCGCCGACGTCGCCCACGAAATCAAGAACCCGTTGACCAGCCTGCGCAGCGCGGTCGAGACGCTCAGCCGGGTGAAGGATGCCGAAAAACGTGACCGGCTGCTGGCCATCATCCAGCAGGATGTCGACCGGCTGGACCGGCTGATTTCCGACATTTCCGATGCCTCGCGTCTGGATGCCGAGCTATCGCGGGCGACCGGCGAGCGGGTGGATGTGGGCGAAATGCTGGTTATGCTGGAAGGGCTTTACCGGTCGACCCAGGACCCCGAAACAGCCAGGTTGGTATTCTCGACGTCGGGCCGCCGAACCCTGGTCGTGCAGGGGCTGGAAGGCCGGCTGGTGCAGGTTCTGCGCAACTTGATCTCCAATGCGATCAGCTTCTCGCCGCCTGGGGGCAAGATCGCGATCCATGCCGAACCGCGCGGCCAGTTGGTCGCCATCACGGTGACCGATGAAGGGCCGGGCTTGCCCCACGGCGCCGAGGGCCGGATCTTCGAGCGGTTCTATTCGGAAAGACCAAGCGGCGAGCCATTCGGCCGCCATTCGGGGCTTGGGCTTTCCATTTCCCGGCAAATCATCGAAGCCCATGGCGGGACCATCGAAGCCGCCAACCGCCGTGACCGGTCCGGGGCGATCTTCACCATCGAAATCCCGGCAATCCGCGCGCAGAACAAAACGGCGGATTGACAGCCCCGTCACCCCGGTAAGATCATCCGCGCGATGAACGAACCGGCTTCCCGCCCCGACCAACCGATTCATGCGACCTGCGTGGCGATGACTCGCGGCGTGCTTGGCTGGCTCGGCCTTGGATATGCGGGCGTTTTGTTGCTCGGCCCGTCCGGTAGTGGCAAATCCGACCTGGCCCTGCGGTTGCTGCAACGGGGCGCCCGGATGGTGGCGGACGACCGGGTCATCTTGTCTACCAGGTTCGGTTGCCTGACAGCGTCGCCGCCGGAGAAGCTGCGGGGCATGATCGAAGTACGCGGTGTCGGCGTGCTGCCCTGCCGCTGGCAGGCACGGACGACCCTCCATCTGGCGGCAAAGCTGACCCCTGGCGCCAAAGTCGAGCGGCTGCCGGACCCGTTGGACCAGTTTGAATTTGACGCGACACGCATCCCAATGATCGAGATCGATCCCTTTCATGCCTCGGCCCCGGCCAAGGTCGAAACGGCGCTGATGGCCGCCCGACGCCTGGCACGGCACCGTGAGGACCCCTTGCCCGCCGCGCAGGGCGCCCCGTCTTGAGCCAGGAACGCAGGCCGGTCATTCTGGTAACCGGCCTGGCCGGCGCCGGTATGTCCACTGCCCTGAAGGCGCTGGAAGATCTTGGCTACGAGGCGGTCGACAACTTGCCCCTCGGGCTCATGCCGATCCTGATCGGAGCGCCAGGCGCCAGCACGCGCCCCCTGGCCATCGGCATTGACAGCCGCACGCGCGGATTCGCCGTGGACAGCCTGCTGACCGAATTGGACCGGTTGCGGCGGCGCGGCGATGTGCAAGTCCGCCTACTGTACCTGACGGCGGACGCAGACGTGCTGCAACGGCGCTTTACGGAGACCAGACGGCGCCACCCGCTGGCGCAGGACAGGCCGGTGGGCGATGGGATCAAGGCCGATATCAGCGGAATTGGCCGCCTGGCCGATCACGCCGATCCGGTGATCGACACGTCGATGTTGACTATCAAGGATTTGCGAAAACTGCTGGCCGGGCATTTTACCGTCGATGGTCCAGCCCTGTCGGTGTCGGTGGTGTCCTTTTCCTTCCGCCAGGGCCTGCCGCGCGAAGCCGACCTGGTTTTCGATGTCCGGTTTATGGACAACCCCCATTGGGTGCCGGAATTGCGGCCGATGACCGGCCGCGACGCGCCGGTTGCCGAGATGATCGAACGCGACCGCGACTTCGCCCCCTTCTTAGGCTCTTTAAAAGACCTGCTGACAACGACCCTGCCCCGCTATGCCGGCGAGGGCAAAAGCTATTTGACCATCGCGATTGGATGCACCGGCGGGCGGCATCGGTCGGTCTTCACCTCGGAACGGCTGACCGCCCGGTTGCGCGAGCAAGGCTACCGCGTTGCGCTAACCCATCGCGAATTGGGGTTGGCCGACGACTAGCGCGCCTTCAACAAATACCGGATCGATTGACCGGCTTTTGTTGAAACTGCTCGGGCCCTGGGGTTAGGCTCCTGGTTCTTCGGCTTGGCCGTGCCGGGACAGTGGAACAAGATCGTTTCGCCGGTGCCCACAGGGTCAGCAACGCTGCACGCTCGTTTACAGTCGGAAACCAATGATTGGTTTGGTTCTGGTTACCCATGGCCGCCTGGCCGAGGAGTTCGTCGCCGCCCTTGAACATGTCGTCGGGCCCCAGGCGAACGTCCGGACCGTCTGCATCGGCCCCGATGACGATATGGAACAGCGCCGGGCCGAAATCCTGAATGCCGTTTCCGATGTCGATGGCGGTGCCGGTGTCGTGGTCTTGACCGACATGTTTGGCGGCACGCCTTCGAACCTCGCCATCTCAATCATGGATTGGGCCCGCGTCGAGGTGTTGGCAGGCATGAACCTGCCGATGCTGATCAAACTGGCCAGCCTGCGGGAGAGCCATCCCATCGACAAAGCAGTGGCCGAGGCCAGCGAGGCGGGGCGCAAATACATCAACGTTGCCTCCAGCCTGTTGGCGCCGGGCAAGAAAGCATCGCGCTGAGGCTAGAGAGCATGTTTCGATCAGATAGGATCGTTTGATGGAGTCAAATCAGTTCATTCCGTCAGGCGCGGTGCGCAGCGCGATGGAGCGCATCGGGCAAGTGCCGCAACGCAGCGGATGGGCTGATTTGGCCCACCGGAGGCCGGCGTTTCGCGTCCCCCGGACAGCGTTGCGTCCGTCTTGTGGTGCCTCCAGCACCACGGCGACAAACGCGCCTTGCCGGAGAACGCGAAATGACGGTCAAACGATCCTATCTGATCGAAACATGCTCTAGAACGGTGAGGCCCGCGAACGCCATTTGCCAATCCGTCACGGTCGTCAATGAACGGGGGCTCCATGCACGCGCGGCGGCCAAGTTCGTCAAGCTGGCGGACCGGTTCGAGGCCGATGTCTTCGTGACCCGGGCCGAAACGACCGTGGGTGGCGACAGCATTATGGGACTGATGATGCTGGCTGCTGGGCGAGGCAGCACCATCGAAATCGCGGCCATCGGCAAGGATGCAGACGCCGTGGTCGATGCCTTGTGCAACCTGGTGTCCCACAGTTTCGGGGAAGGCTGACGTCGTGTAGCCTGTGGGCCTGCGCATATCGATGGCCGACCCACAAATTGTCCCCGCCGCGCACGAAAATTACACACCGGCGGATTCGTTAGAGATGTTACCAGTTCGTTAATTTTATTGCTGGCATATGCCGGCACAGACACAAAATACTGTTAAAGAAATGAACGAGGAACGCCCCGAACACCGGATAACCGGCCTGCCCGTTTCCGGTGGGATCGCTATTGGCCCGGCCTATGTGGTCGAAGCTGGTGAAATCCGAGTCTTCGAAACCCATCTGGACGCCCGGACACTGGATGACGAAATCCGCCGTTTTCACGGCGCGATCGACCGTGCGCGCGGCCAGCTGGAATCGCTGAGGGAAAAGGCCGACCTGCTGCCTGATCACGCGGCAGAGGATCTCAACCTGTTGTTGGACGCCCATCTGGGTTTGATGACCGGTTCACGCCTCGTCGGCGGTGTCGAAGCCGCGATCCGAGGCTCGGCGATCAACGCGGAATCGGCGGTCAACCGGCAGATCGCCGCCTTGGCCGACTCCTTTGCGGCCATGGACGATCCCTATCTCGCCGGCCGGGTCGAGGATATACGCGCCGTGGGCACCCGCCTGGTGCGCAACCTGGTCGACAGACCCACTGACGGGTTTGACCGCATTCCCGAAGGCAGCATCGTGATCGCCGAGGAAATCGGCCCCGCCGATTTGGCCCAGATCGATGCGGACCGCATTGCCGGCCTGGCCGCCAGCCGCGGCGGTATCGAAGGTCATACGGCCATCATGGCGCGATCGCTGGGAATTCCCGCCGTCTTGGGCGCCGCCGGCCTGATCACCGACATATTCACGGACCAGAACATCATCATCGATGGGACGGTGGGCCACATCATCATCAATCCCAGCGCAGAGACCATCACCGCCTGCCGGCGCAAGGCCCAGGCGCTGGTGGATGACGACCGTCGGCTGGCCGAATTCACCCACCTGCCCGCCCGCACCTTGGACGGTCTCGACATCGCGCTGGAAGCCAATGTCGATCTGCCGCGCGATGCCCCCTTGGCCTTTGCCCTTGGGGCGGATGGCGTTGGGCTGACGCGCACCGAATATCTGGCCATGGGCCGCCCGGTTCTGCCCGGCGAGGATGAACAGGTGCGCGCCCTGGCGGGGATCATCGGGGCCATGAAGGGCAAGCCGGTGACCGTCCGCACCTTCGATTTCGGCGACGATAAGGATGTCTGGCCGGCGGCGAGACCGTCGGAGGATGTGCGCAACCCGGCGTTGGGCCTGCGGGCCATTCGACATTCGCTGCGGGAGCCCACGGTCATGCAAGCCCAGCTGCGCGCGATCTTGCGCGCGGCAACCGAAGGGCCGGTGCGAATCCTGATCCCGATGGTGACCTCCACGGAGCAGATCACGGCCGTCCGCAAGGCCTTGCAGGACGCCGCCCAATCCTTGCGCGCAGAGGGCATACCAATTGCCAACCCGTTGCCGCCGGTCGGGGCCATGATCGAGGTTCCGGCCGCGGCCCTGATCGCCGAGCAACTGGCAAAGGTCTGCGATTTTCTGTCCATCGGGACCAATGACCTGGCGATGTACACGTTGGCGGTCGATCGCGGGGACGCCGCCGTGGCCGAGCTGTATCAGCCCTGCCACCCGGCGGTGTTGATGCTGGTCCAGCGCACGGTCGAGGCGGCGCGGCGGTCGCATGTGCCGCTGTGCGTCTGCGGCGAGATGGCCGCCGACTCTCGGCTCCTGCCTTTCCTGGTCGGGATCGGCGTCAAGGCCGTTTCCTTGAGCCCGACCCGGCTACTGCGCACAAAGCAGCGGATTCGGTCGATCGATGCCGGTTCGGCGGCCCATCTGGCCTCGCGTATGCTGGCGGCGGGATCGGCCGAGGAAGTCCAAGATATCCTAGAGGCTTGCGAGCAAGACGAACGCCGCGTATGTGACGGGCCTGCGCAAGACCAACCGGCCTTGGCATCCGGTTCGTACTAGTATAGTTCGACCACCAACTGACATGCCGCATGCGGTCGAACCGCTGGCCGCCTAGCCCGCGTGTTGCCTACAAAACCTCACCATCGCTGGAAGTGAACATCAATGCCCGACAGTGCTGCTGGAATGATCGACTACAAGGTCGCCGACATCGATCTGGCCGATTGGGGCCGCCGCGAAATCGCCATCGCTGAAACGGAAATGCCCGGGCTGATGGCCCTGCGCGAGGAATATGGCTCGAAAAAGCCGTTGGCCGGCGCGCGCATCGCCGGCTGTCTGCACATGACCATCCAGACGGCGGTGCTGATCGAAACCTTGACCGAATTGGGCGCGGAAGTCCGCTGGTCGTCCTGCAACATCTTCTCGACCCAGGATCAGGCCGCCTCAGCTATCGCCGCGACCGACGTTCCGGTCTTTGCCTGGAAGGGCGAGACGGAAGAAGAATTCCTGTGGTGCATCCGGCAGACCATCGAAGGGCCCAGCGGCTGGCGCCCCAACATGATCCTGGATGATGGCGGCGACCTGACGCTGATGATGCATCAGGATTACCCCGAGCTGATGAAAGACGTGCGCGGACTGTCCGAAGAGACCACGACCGGCGTGCACCGGCTGTATGAGATGCAGCGCGACGGCACGCTGCTGGTGCCGGCGATCAACGTCAATGACAGCGTCACCAAGTCGAAATTCGACAATCTCTACGGCTGCCGGGAAAGCCTGGTCGACGGCATCAAGCGGGCCACCGATGTGATGATGGCCGGCAAGATCGCCGTGGTTTGCGGTTACGGCGATGTTGGCAAAGGCTCGGCCGCCTCGCTGCGTAGCCAGGGCGCCCGCGTCATGGTCACGGAAATCGATCCGATCTGCGCCCTGCAGGCCGCCATGGAAGGCTATGAGGTCGTCACCATGGACCAGGCCGCCCCGGTCGGCGACATCTTCGTCACCGCCACGGGCAATATCGATGTGATCACGCTGGACCATATGCGCGAGATGAAAGACCGCGCCATCGTCTGCAACATCGGCCATTTCGACAGCGAAATCCAAATCGGCGCGCTGCAGAATTACAAATGGGAAGAGGTCAAGCCCCAGGTCGACGAGGTCGTCTTCCCCGATGACAAGCGGCTGATCGTTCTGGCCAAGGGCCGCCTGGTCAATCTGGGCTGCGCGACCGGCCACCCCAGCTTCGTGATGAGCGCCTCGTTCACCAACCAGGTCCTGGCGCAAATCGAGCTGTGGAATAATGCTGAGAATTATGAGAACAAGGTTTATGTTCTACCGAAGCATTTGGACGAGAAGGTCGCGCGCCTGCATTTGAACAAGTTGGGCGCAAATCTGACCGAGCTTTCGACCGAACAGTCGGATTATCTCGGCATCGACCAACAGGGACCGTTCAAGCCGGAGATGTACCGCTACTGACGGCGAGGACAATTGTCATCGACACAGACGAGCGTGGTGCGTAATTCGCTGGGGATCGCGACGGCGGCGTTGATGGGGGGCTGGTCCTTGCCAGCCAACGCGCAAGAGGCCGCCGAATCGTTCGCGCCGGCCGGTAGTGTCGGAATCTTCGCGGCGATGGGTGTTGCCTTGACCGCCATCGCCGCGCTGGTCTGGTCGAACCGAAAAGCAAAGAAAGACCGGGCACAGGCCGGCTTTTTCCAAACGGAAACCGGCCGGCTGGAAGCCTTCCTCAATGCAGCCCCCACTCCGTTCTGCGCTTTCAGCCAGGGCGGTGCCACGGGCGCCTCGCGCCAGTTTCGCGATCTGTTCGGCGTGGAGAAAATTTCGGGCATTTCCGACATCTGCGCCGTGCTGCCCGAAGATGAGGCGGAACGCCTCAAGGCGTCCTTCGCCCGGCTGCGCCAGACCGGCGAACCGTTCGATCTGCCGGTGCGGACCAGCGGCGGCGGCGTTGTCGAGCTGGCAGGGCGCCGGGGGACGGGCGAACAGGCGGAAAGCCAGTTCGATCTGATCTGGGCCCGGGACATTAGCGAGGGCGAATCCTCCCGCCAGCAACTGATGACCCGCATTGAGGAGTTGAACGGCCAGGTCGCTGAACGGCAGCTTATGCTGGACGGTGTTCCGTTTCCCATCTGGCACCGCGCCGATGGCGACCGCGTTACCCTGGCCAACGCCGCCTACGCCAAGGCGCTCGAACAACCCCTTGAAACGGTTCTGGAAAACGGAACCGAATTGGGCGCCGCCGTCATCGCCCAAGGCGGAACGGCCCTGGCCAGCCGGGCGCGCGCCATCCAACAGGAACAAAGCGAAAGCCACCACCTGGTCATCGGCGGCGACCGGCGGCAGATGACCTTCTTCGAACGGCCCGCCGGCGATAGGGCCATGGTCGGCTATGCGCTGGACGAAACGCCGGTCGACGAGGCGAACAGCGAGCTGAAGCGGCACATCCGCGCCCATGCCGCGGTGCTGGAGCATATTCCATCAGCCATCGCGATCTTCAGCCAGGACAAGCGGCTGCTGTTCTTCAACCAATCCTACGTCTCGCTGATGGGCTTCGATGAACGCTGGCTGGAGAATCAGCCGACCATGAGCGACATTCTGGAGGATCTGCGCAACCGTCGGCGATTGCCTGAATTCGCCAATTTCCCCGATTACAAGCGTGAACAGCATGAGCTGTTCACCAGCCTGATCGAACCCCAGGAAACTTTCCTCCACCTGCCCGACGGAACGACCCTGCGCAACCTCATCACCGCGCACCCGTTCGGCGGGTTGCTCTTCATTTTCGACGACGTCACCGACGCCTTGACGATGGAGAGCAATTTCAAGCTTCAGATCGAGGTGCAGCAGGAATCGCTGGACAATCTGGCCGAGGGCATCGCCGTGTTCGCCAGCGACGGGCGGCTGCGCCTGTCGAACCCCGCCTTCGCCAAAATCTGGGATTTGAGCAAGGACGATCTGACCGGCCTGCCCCATGTCGCAGAGCTCATCGACCGCACTCGGCGCTTCTATCCCGAAGGCCAGAATGCCAGCGATGAGGAATGGCAGGCCAGCCGGGACGAGATGGTGGCCAAGGCGCTCGACCGGTCGACCTTCGAGGAGGTGATCGACCGCACCGACGGCTCGGTGATCAAGCACATCTCCGTGCCGCTGCCAGACGGCAACGTGCTGAAAAGCTATCTCGATGTCAGCGACACCGCCCGTGTCGAACAGGCCCTGCGGGAGAGCAACGAAGCGCTGGAAACGGCCGACCGGCTGAAGTCGGAGTTCATCGCCAACGTGTCCTACCAGCTGCGGACGCCGCTGAACGCCATCACCGGCTTTGCCGAGATCCTGAACAACGAGTATTTCGGCGAGCTGAACGAGCGCCAGCAGGAATACACCGCCAACATCGTCGATGCCTCCCAACGGCTGCTGGCCCTGATCAACGATATTCTCGATCTCGCGACGATCGAGGCGGGCTACATGACCCTGGAGCCCAAGCCGCTGGATGCGCGGGAAATTCTCGACAGTGTGTTCAATTTGGCCAGCGATTGGGCCAGCAAGCAGAACCTGACGGTCAACATCGACGCCCCCGAGGAGGTTGGGACCGTGATCGGCGATGACCGCCGGCTGCGCCAGGCGCTGTACAACCTGGTCAGCAACTCCATCAAATTCACCCCGCCCAACGGCGCCATCACCCTGTCCGGCCGCCGCGATCATGACCTGATCAAGCTGGCCGTTGCCGACACCGGCGTCGGCATTCCCGAAGGCGACCGCAACCGGGTATTCGGCAAGTTCGAAAAAGGCCAGGACGGCACGGGCAACCGTGGCGTCGGGTTGGGCCTGGCCCTGGTCAAGAGCCTGATCGAGATGCATGGCGGCGAAATCCAGCTCGAATCCGAGGTGGGTAATGGAACGATCGTCACTTGCGTCCTGCCCATTGCCGAAGATGGCGGGCGGGCCGGTATCAGCCGGCCGCAATCGGTCCCCTCACAGCCGGCCAATACCGACAGTCCCGTCGGCAGCGCGGCGGCCGACCATGCCGGCTCCGGATCGGCCCCCATTGCCGGGATGCCCATTTCCTTTCAAGAGCACGCGGCGCATCGCTCGCGTTCGCGGTAACCGTGTCCGCCCCTGCCGAGCGGGCTCTCGGCCATCAAAGGTTTGAGCTTTCCAGCGAAAAGGACACCGCAGCCTTGGGCACGCGTCTGGCCGCATGCCTGAGACCGGGCGACTGCGTTGCCTTGTCCGGCGATCTGGGCGTCGGCAAAACCAGCCTTGCCCGCGCGATCATTCAGGCAAGCATCGGCGAGCCTTGTCCAGTGCCCAGCCCGACCTTTACCCTAGTCCAGACATACGATCTTCCTGAAGGCAGGATCTGGCATTTCGATCTTTACCGGCTGGGATCGGCGGATGAGGTGTTGGAATTGGGCTGGGATGAGGCCGTTTCCGAGATCAGCCTGATCGAATGGCCCGAACGCGGTGAGGGTTACCTGCCGGCCGACTGTGTCACGATCTCGCTGGCGTTTGGCCGCGGCGCGGATGACCGCGTGGCACTGATCGCGGCGCCGGAAGACTGGCTTAGCCGGCTTGCGGCCTTGGACCCTGCCTGATGGCCGCTGGACTTCTCTTTTCCATTCCGGCCCATCAGCCGTTTGCGCCGGCCTTGGCCGAGTACATTCTGGGCGAGTTCGGCGACGACCCACAGGCACTATCAGCCGTCACCGTCCTACTGCCGACCCGCCGCGGCGTGCTGGCGCTGCGCCAAGCCTTCCTGGCCGCCGCCCCGGCGCGCGCCCTGTTGCTGCCAGCTCTCTCGGCGCTGGGCGATGCCGGCGAGGCGGATCCAGCCGACGAGTTGGCGCCGTCCGGATTGGCGGCCGCAGCCTCGCTGACCGAACCGCCCGCCATCGGCACGCTGACGCGCCAGGCCCTGTTGACCCGCCTGGTTCATGCCAAGCTAGTGCAAAACGCACCACCCGGTCAGCGGCCGCCGCTTGACCAGGCGGCCCGTCTGGCTGACGAGCTGAGCCGGCTGATCGACCGGGTGCAAACGGCGGGGCTCGATTTCGGCGGTCTGGCAGACCTGGTGCCCGATCAGGACAATCTGGCCGCCCACTGGCAGCAATCGCTGGATTTTTTGAGCATCGTCACCGAAGCCTGGCCGATCATCCTTGCCGAACGCGGATGCCAAGATCCGGCGGAACGGCGTCGCCGCCTGACCGATGCCCTGGCCGATGGCTGGCGCACCGATCCACCGCGAGGGCCGATAATCGCCGCAGGATCGACGGGCAGCATTCCCGCCACCCGCCGGCTGATGTCCCTCATCGCCGGGCTGCCGCAAGGCAGGCTTGTCCTGCCCGGCCTGGATCTTTCTGCCAGCGCGGCGGAATGGCAGGAGATCGAAAAGGACCCCACCCATCCGCAATATGGCATGGCGGAGCTGCTGCGCGATCTGGGCCAGGACCGATCCGGTGTCATTGAAATCGACGGGGGCGAGGTGCCGCCGCGCCAGCGCCTTTTGGCCCTGGCCATGCAACCGGCCCGGGTCAGCGAAAGTTGGGCGGATGGCAGCCAAACGTTCGATCCGTCGGCCACCCAATCCATCACCCGCATCGATTGCGAGCATGCCGGCGAGGAAGCCACGGTCATCGCCCTGATCCTGCGCGAGACGCTGGAACAGGAAGGCCGCACCGCCGCGCTTGTCACGCCAGACCGGTCCCTGGCCCAACGCGTGGTCTCCCATCTGGGCCGCTGGGGGGTGAGTATCGACGACAGCGCCGGCACGCCTCTGGCCTCGACACCCGTGGGCGGCTATCTGCGGGCGCTGGCCGATCTGGCCCAGCGACCTCAGGACGCGGTTGCCTTGATCGCCCTGCTGAAACATCCCTTCGCCCGGGCCGGGTTCTCCGCTGCGGAATTCGGCGCTGGCGTTCGGGCCTTCGATCTGGACCTGCGGGCCGATGTGACCGGCCGGGCCTGGTCGATCCTGCGGGGACGGGATGATGGCTGGTCGCGGACTGTCGTGTCCCTGTTAGCCCCGCTGGTCGAGCGCACCGTCGCCGGTGAACAAGCCCTGCCGGACCTGCTGCGCCAGCACATGGAAACAGCCGAAGCCGTGGCCGCGGACCCGGAGGCAACGGGCGCGGAGCGGTTGTGGGCGGGCGAGGATGGCGAGGCGGCGGTCGCCTTCATCGATGATCTGGCCGGGGCGCTGACCAACTTGCCTGACGCCGAGTTCAGTGATTATGCCGGCCTGCTGGAAACCATGCTGGCGGCCCAGACCGTGCGGCAACGCCGGCCAGCCCACCCCAGCCTCTCGCTGTGGGGACCCTTGGAAGCCCGCCTGCAGACGGCCGGACGGGTGATCCTGGCCGGCCTGAACGAGGGCACCTGGCCGCGCGAGCCGGCGCCGGACCCGTGGATGTCCTACGACATGCAGATCAGGTTCGGTCTGCCCCCACCCGAACGGGTCGTTGGCCTGGCCGCCCATGATTTCGTGCAGTCCTTTGCCGCGCCGGAAGTTTTTCTGACCCGTGCCCGCCGGGTTGACGGGCTGGCGACTCAGCCCTCCCGCTTTCTCCAGCGTCTGGAAACAGCGCGCGACGGCGTCGGGTTGAACCGGACCGGGGATGAGGGCCGGGTTTGGCTCGATCTGGCCCGGTCACTCGACCGGGCCGATGACGATGCCTCGGCAATCGATCCCCCGAAACCGCGACCACCGGTCAGCGCCCGCCCGACGACACTTTCGCAGACCGATATCGGCCAACTCATGCGCGATCCCTATGCGGTCTATGCCAAGCGGATTTTGCAGCTAAAGCGGCTCGATACGTTGGCTGCCACACCGGACGCGCGCAATCGCGGGATCATCCTGCACGACGTTCTCGCTAAACAACTGCGAGAGCTAGGCGACCGGCCCAGGACCAAAAACGCCGCCGAGCAGTTGTGCCGAGCGGTGGACAAGGCGCTGGCCGAATTGGGCGACCATGCCAACGTGCAGACCTTCTGGAAGTATCGTTTCTTCCGCGCCATCGATTGGCTGGTCGATCAGGAAGCGAGCCGGGATGCCGATTGGCGCTGGCACGATCTCGAGATGACACTGAAGACCCTGTTCGGCCCCGTCACCGTCTCCGCCAAGGCCGACCGGATCGATCGTCACCCCTCAGGCGGTCTGACCATCATCGATTACAAGACCGGCGGGATTCCTTCGCCAAACGACGTAAAGACCGGCCTTGAACCACAGCTACCGGTCGAAGCGCTGCTGCTGGAAACCGCCGACGATCCGGTTCTGCGGCAGTCAGGGCCGCTGAACCTAGAGTACTGGAAGCTCAGCGGCGGCCGCCAGCCGGGCGACATGAAATCGCTCGACGATGTGGAGGGGCTTCGGGAGTCGGCCCGCGAAGGGATGCAACGGTTGCTCGACTGGTTCGGTCAGCCGGACACGCCCTATCTCAGCCGGGTTCGCCCCAAGAACGACCGGACGATCGGCGACTACGACCATCTGGCTCGGGTTGGCGAGTGGTCGCCGCGGGATTGGCAGGAGCCATGAGCGAGGCGCCCCAGCTGTTCAAGCTGAGCGCCCATCAGCGGCGCGCGGCCAATCCCGGCCGGTCCGTCTGGGTGACCGCCTCGGCCGGCACCGGCAAAACGCGGGTTCTGGCCAGCCGCATCGCCCGCCTGCTGCTGGATGGCTGCAAACCGCACCGAATTCTAGCCCTGACTTTCACCAACGCCGCCGCGGCCGAGATGGCCGACCGGGTCAGCCGCACGATGGCCGACTGGACGGTGATGCGAGAATCGCTGCTCGAAGAAACCCTGGAAGACCTGACAGGCGAGCCGCCGACCAAGGATCGCCTTGACGAGGCCCGCCGCCGTTTTGCAGCCTTGCTGGACGATCCGATCGGCCTCCGCGCGCACACCATTCACGGCTTCTGCCAATCACTGTTGCGCCGCTTTCCCGTCGAGGCGGATGTGCCGCCGCACTTCACATTGATCGACGATCGTACCCAGCAGGAGCTGCTCGATCAGGCCAGCGATACGGTTCTTTCCCGAGAAGCAGGCCCTGAGGGGTTGGACCGCGAAGCACTGGAAATTCTGGCCGATTTCGTCGATCTGGACAAAGCACAGGCCCTTGCCAAGGCATTGCTGCGGGAGGGAGATCGGCTCGCCGTCTTGCCAAACGATCCAGCCGAACTGGTGGCTGGGTATGAGCGCCTGTTGAGTCTGGAGCCAGGACAGACCGAGCAGGCCGTAATCGCGGCAGCTTGCGCCGAGGACGTTGTAGACGGCTCAGGCTTGGCCAAAGCGGCCGAACAAATGCTGACGGGTTCAGCGCGCTATGTTGAACATGGCCAGACCATCCTGAACTGGCTGGAACTGCCGAAAGACCGCCGGCAGACCGCCTTCACCGCCTACGCGCGGGTGTTCGACCGTACCGACCGGTCGCTTTTGACCAACGCCATGCGCGAAGCCTGGCCGCCGGCCCTCGATGTGATCGATGCGGAGCGGGCGCGGACACGAGCGGTCGTCGAGAAGGCCAACACCGTGGTCATCGGCCGGCTCAGCGCCGCCTTGGCGCGCTTCGCCCGCGCGGTCGGGCAAACCTACGCCCGGCTCAAGCGCCAGCGGGCCTATCTGGATTATGACGATCTCATCATCGAGGCCACCAAGCTGCTGACACGGGCCGAGGCGCGGGTCTGGGTGCTGTACAAGCTCGATGGTGGGCTCGATCACATCCTGGTTGACGAGGCCCAGGACAATAGCCGGGCCCAATGGCGCATTTTTCGAGCCCTGGCAGAGGAGCTGGTCGGCGGGTTGGGCGCGGCAGCCGACCGGGACGGACCAACAAGCCGGTCGCTGTTCATCGTCGGCGATCCCAAACAGTCGATTTATCGCTTTCAAGGCGCGGCCCCCGATGCCTTTCAGGAAACCCAGACCTGGATCGGGTCCCAGCTTACCGACGCGCCATCGGATGACGGGCTGGACAGCGTCGAGCTGACCACCTCGTTCCGCAGCGCCGAGCCGATCTTGAGCTTCGTGGATGCCGTGCTGACCGACCAGGCGATGCCGGACGGGGCTTTTCCCGTTCTGTCGTCGCACCGGGCCCATGATCCCAGCGACAAGCCGGGCTTGGTGGAAATCTGGCCGCTGGTTCGGCAAGCACCAAAGCTCAAACCGGAACCCTGGTCCCTGCCCGACAGATACGATGTGTCCGAACGGGCCGAACAGCGGCTGGCCGAAGGGGTGGCCGAGCAGATCGACGGTTTGACCCGGGACGCGACGGCTCCCGTCCAAGCACAGGACATCCTGGTGCTGATCAAAAAACGCTCGGCCTTCGCGACGACGCTGATCAACGCCCTGAAAAATCGTGGCATCCCGGTGGAAGGGGCGGACCGGCTGTCACTGACCGACGAGCTGGCCGTGCGCGATTTGTTGGTGCTGGCGGATTTCCTGCTGCAGCGCGAGGACGACCTGGCCCTCGCCACCGTGCTACGCAGTCCCCTGATCGGGCTGGATGAGGAGCAGCTGTTCGAGCTTGCGTACGACCGCGGCGAGCACAGCTTGTGGGACAGCCTCACCGACGCCGCAACTGAAGATGCCCGGCTTGAGCAAATCCACGCCTACCTCGCGGCCCTGCTGGCCGATGTGGATTTCATCACGCCGCACTCCCTGTTCAGCGCCATCCTATCCAATCCTTGCCCGGCCGACGCGGTGAGCGGCCGGCGGGCCATGACGGCGCGGCTTGGGCGGCCGATCAACGATCCTGTGGATGAGCTTCTGTCCCAGAGTCTGGCCTTCGAGGCCAATCACGCCCCAAGTCTGCAAAGCTTCCAACATTGGCTGCGCCTGTCGGACGAGCCGCTCAAGCGGGCCTCCGGCGAACAGCCAGCCGGCGTGCGCGTCATGACCATCCACGGCGCCAAAGGGTTGGAGGCCAACACCGTCATCCTGGCCGATGTCGACAGCCGGTCCCAGAACGATGACGCGCTCTACTGGTTCGAGCCTGCCGACGGCGGACCCGCGCTGCCCTTATGGCGACCTGTAAAGGAACTAACCTGCGGTCTGCTGGAAGACCGCCATGAGAGCCGCCAGGCGGAAGATGAGGCCGAGGATATGCGGCTGCTCTACGTCGCGCTAACCCGCGCCGAACAGCGCCTATTCATCTGCGGCACGGGCCCGGCGGACGAGAAAAAAGACAAACCCCAGCGCTGGTATGCCTATTGTGCGCGGGCGATGGACCGGTTGGACCCGACCCGCACGCGGCCCTTCCAAGCTGGCGATGACGACCGCTGGACCGGCGAGGCAATCCGCTATGCGCTGCGGGAACAGCTTTTCTCCTCACACGGCAAGATCGAACAGGAACCGCCCGCCCCTGGCGCCGATCATTGGTCCAGGCGCCGTGCTCCAGCGGCTGAGGCACAGCACATCATCCGCCCCTCCCGCTGGGAATCGGACGTGTCCGAACCAGCGGTCCTCTCACCGACCAGCCAGGAAGGGCAGGACCGATTCAGGCGCGGCCTGATCATTCACACCCTGCTGGAACGCCTGCCCGCCCTTCCGCCCCACGAGAGGCAGTCCATCGGCCAGGCCTATCTCAGCCGACCGATCCACGGGCTGACCGATGGCCAGGCCGAGGAATACCTGGCCGAGGCGCTGGGCGTGATCGACGATCCCGATTTCGGGCCGATCTTCACCCCCGACGCGCTGGTCGAAGCGCCCATCGTCGGTCAGGTGGGATCACGGGTCATCAACGGCCAGATCGACCGCATGGTCATCGGCACGCACGAAATTCTGATCGTCGATTTCAAGACCAACCGGCCGCCGCCGACACAGGTCGACCAGACCGCGCCGGTCTATCTGCGTCAGATGGCCAGTTATCAGGCGGTGTTGCAGCAGATCTATCCCGACAGGGCGGTCAAATGCGCGCTTTTGTGGACCGTGGAGCCGCGTTTAATGCCGTTGCCAAATAACATCCTTACAAAGGTGCTATGTGAATCCGGGTCTTGACGGCGTGCGGCCCACTGGACACATGTAGGGACCCGCGATTTGGCGGAATAATTTGAAATGAGACTTGGGAGAAGCTCCAGATGAGCGCCACTGTTCAGATCGACGATGCCAACTTTGATAAAGAAGTCTTGGGCGCCAGCGGACCCGTGTTGGTGGACTATTGGGCCGAATGGTGTGCCCCGTGCAAGGCGATCGCCCCGGCGCTCGAAGATCTGGCCAGTGAGTTCGACGGCAAGCTGACGGTTGCCAAGATCAACATCGACCAGAACCCGGAAACGCCCACCAAATACGGCGTACGCGGCATTCCGACCCTGATGCTGTTCAAAGATGGCGAAGTGGCCGCCACCAAGATCGGCGCCATGCCGAAAAACGACCTCAAGGAATGGGTCGAATCGGTCGTCTGACCTCTTGTCCGACTAATCGACGGGCTGGACCAGCGGGGTCTGGCCCAAATCCTCTAAAACCGCGCCCGCCAGATACAGCGACCCACAGATCACGATATCGCCTGGCGGGTTCGTTCCCTCGACCAACACCTTAAGCGCCTCTTCCACGCCGTCGGCCTGGTGGGCATCGTCGATGCCCACTTGCTTTGCCGTTCGGACCAGCTCGACCGGTTCGACCGAGGGTGTGCTGCTGGGCACGGGAATGGCGACGATGCCGCCAGTATTGCCGGAAAACGGCTCGAGAAACCCTTTGACATCCTTGCGCTGCAAGATGCCGACAACCAGGTAGAACGGCCGGTCCCGTTCCGCCGCCCAAGCCGTAAGAGCACGCGCCGCGCCGGAATTGTGCCCGCCATCCAGCCAAAGTTCCCAACCGGACGGCAGCCCATGATCACGGGCCATATCCGGCAGCGGTTGCAGCCGCGCGGGCCAACTTGCCCCGGCCAGACCGGCTGAGATGTTTTCAGGCGTTGCTTGCGCGGACACCGCGGTTTGCAAGGTGACGATCGCCCCGGCGGCGTTATCGATCTGGTGCCGGCCTTCCAGGTTCGGGGCTTGGAATCGCTGAGTCTGGCCATCCCGTTCGATGACGAAGCCGCCCTCGCATTCCTCGACCACCCAATCGCGGCCATGGCACAGGGCCGGCGCGCCGACATCGGCGGCCTTCTGCAACAGCACCTCGACCGCGTCGGGAAATTCCTGCGGGGCGATGACGACCGGTACGCCCGGTTTGATGATGCCGGCCTTCTCCCAGGCGATGCGGCCGATGGACTGGCCCAGGAAACGCTGGTGGTCGTAGGAAATCGAGGTAATCAGGCAGGCCAGCGGCTTGTCGACCACATTGGTCGCATCCAACCGCCCGCCGAGCCCTGTTTCCAGCAAAAGAAAGTCAGCCGGGGTTTCGGCAAAGCCCAGGAAGGCGGCGCTGGTGGTGATCTCGAAATAAGTGATGTCCTGGCCCTGATTGGCTGCTTCGCAACGGTCCAGCAGGTCGGCCAGGAAATCATCCTCGATCAGTTTCCCGGCCAGGCGGATGCGCTCGTTAAAGCGCACCAGATGGGGCGAGGTGAAGGCATGCACGCTGACCCCGGAAGCCTCCAGGATGGCGCGCATGAAGGCCAGGCTCGATCCCTTGCCGTTGGTCCCTGCCACATGGACGGTCGGCGGCACTCGGTCCTGAGGCCGGCCTAAAACGTCCAAGAACCGCAATATCCTGGGCAGTCCCAGATCGATAAGCTGCGGGTGCAGCGCCTGCATGCGGGTCAGGGCGTCGTCGACGCGCTGACGCGAGCGAACCTGGGCGGCCATACTCATCGCACTTCTCGAGACGTTATTCCGCCGGCTCGGCCTTGGGCGGTTCGACCAGCTCGGCAACCTCGTTGCCAGCTTCAACCACGGGCGGTTCGGGCACCAGGGGCACCAATTCGGCCGACGGGCTGCGCTGCATCAAGACCGACAGCAACTCGCCGAGGGTTTTGTTCATGTCCTTGCGGTGCACGACCATATCGACCATGCCGTGCTCGCGCAGATATTCCGCCCGCTGGAAGCCTTCGGGCAGGCGCTCGCGCAGGGTTTCCTCGATCACCCGCGCGCCGGCAAAGGCGATGCGCGCGCCCGGTTCGGCGATGTGGATATCGCCGATCATGGCGAATGAGGCGGTCACCCCGCCGGTCGTCGGATCGGACAACAGCACGATATAGGGCAGCCCCGCATCCTTGACCTGTTCCACGGCGATGATGGTGCGCGGCATCTGCATCAGCGACAGGATGCCTTCCTGCATCCGCGCCCCGCCCGATGCCGTGGTGACGATCAGCGCCGCCTCTTGCAACACGGCCAGGCGCGAGGCGGCAATGATGGCCTCGCCCACGGCGACTCCCATCGAGCCGCCCATGAAGGAAAAGTCGAACACCGCAACGACCGCCGGCATGCCGCCGATTTCGCCATGGCCGACCAGAACGGCATCGTCGCGGCCGGTCTGGTTCTGGGCCTCCTTGATGCGGTCGGCATAGCGCTTGGTGTCACGGAACTTCAGCGGATCGGCCGGCGGATCCGGCGTGTCGATGGTGCGGTACAGCCCTTCATCGAACAGGGATGCCAGGCGCTTGTCCGGCGGCAGGCGCATATGGTGGTCGCACTGCTGGCAGACATGCAGATTGGTGTCCAGATCGCGATGGAAAATCATCGCATCGCAGTTCGGACAGCGGGTCCACAGGTTTTCCGGCGTTTCCTGCGGGCTGACCAGCGCCCGGATCTTGGGACGCACAAAGTTGGTAAGCCAGTTCATTGGCTAGCCTCCCGTGCCCCTGGCCGATCTGACCGCGCCGGCCAATTGCGCAACGAATGCGTGAATGTCCGCCACCAGACCGTCCCTCGCCTTGCCTGCATCATCCAGACCATCGGCGATTTTGCGGACGATGGCTGTGCCGACAACGGCAGCATCCGCCGATTTGGCGACATCGGCGGCTTGATCGGGGGTGGTAATGCCGAACCCGACGGCAATCGGCAGGGAACAAGCCTGGCGCAGGCGCGCCACGGCATCGGCAACCGAGTCGGCCGTCGCTGACTTGGTCCCCGTAATTCCGGCCACCGAGACGTAGTAGAGAAAGCCGCTGGTGTTGCGCATCACCATCGGCATCCGCTCGTCATCGGTCGTCGGTGTCGCCAGTCGGATGAAATGAATGCCGGCCTCCAAAGCGGGAATGCAAAGCTCGGAATCTTCTTCAGGCGGCAAATCGACGATAATAAGGCCATCGACCCCGCTCGCCCGCGCCTCGGTCAGGAACCGATCGACGCCGAAGCTGTATATGGGGTTGAAGTAGCCCATGAGAATGATCGGCGTATCGGCATCCTGTTCGCGAAACCGCGCGACCATGGCCAAGGTTTTCACCAGGCTTGCCCCGGCATGCAGGGCGCGCAGGGCGGAGGCTTGGATGGCCGGGCCATCGGCCATCGGGTCGGTGAACGGCATGCCCAGCTCGATGACATCGGCACCGGCTGCGGGCAGGCCGGCCAACAGCTCGAAACTGGCCTGCTCGTCCGGATCACCGGCCACGATATAGGTGACCAGGCCAGCCCGCCCTTGGGCCTTCAGATCGGCAAAACGGCGTTCGAGCCGGGACTGGCTTGCCTCCGGTTGGGCCACGGCAGCGTTGCTCACAATTCGACTCCGAGATGGTCGGCCACGGCAAAGACGTCCTTGTCGCCCCGGCCGCACATATTCATCACCAGCAGATGATCGTCCGGCAGGTCCGGGGCGATCTTGGCCACATGGGCCAGCGCGTGGGAGGGTTCGAGGGCGGGAATAATCCCCTCCAGACGGCTGCAAAGCTGGAAGGCCTCCAGCGCCTCTTGATCGGTGATCGAGGTGTAAGTGATACGGCCAGTATCGTGCAGCCAAGAGTGTTCCGGGCCGATGCCGGGATAATCCAAACCGGCCGAGATCGAATGGGCATCGATGATCTGCCCGTCATCATCCTGCAGCAGGTAGGTTCGGTTGCCATGCAGCACGCCGGGCCGTCCGCCGGTCAGGGAGGCCGCATGCAGGCCGGTCTCGACGCCTTTGCCGCCGGCCTCCACGGCCGTCATCGCCACATCCGTATCGTCCAGGAACGGGTGGAACAAACCCATGGCGTTCGAACCGCCGCCGACGCAGGCGACCAGGGAATCCGGCAACCGGCCCTCAGCCGCCATCATCTGTTCGCGCAGCTCGTTGCCGATGACCGATTGGAAGTCCCGCACCATGGCCGGATAGGGGTGCGGACCGGCCACCGTGCCGATGACGTAGAAGGTATCCTCGACCCGGGCGACCCAATCGCGCAGGGCTTCGTTCATCGCGTCCTTCAACGTGCCGGTGCCCGAGGTAACCGGCTCGACCTGGGCGCCCAGCAGCTTCATGCGGAAAACGTTCGGCGCCTGGCGCTCGATGTCGGTCTTGCCCATGAACACCGTGCAGGGCAGGCCGAACAGGGCACAGACCGTCGCGGTGGCAACCCCGTGCTGGCCGGCGCCGGTTTCCGCGATGATGCGCTTTTTGCCCATGCGGCGCGCCAACAGCACCTGGCCCAGGCAATTGTTGATCTTGTGCGAGCCGGTATGGTTCAGCTCGTCGCGCTTGAAATAGATCTTCGCCCCGCCTTTGCGGCCCGTCAGATGTTCCGTCAGCCGTTCGGCGAAATAGAGCGGCGAGGGCCGGCCGACATAATGGGCCAGATAATAATCCATCTCCCGGGCGAAGTCGGGATCCTTCCGCGCCTCCTCATAGGCCTTTTCGACCGAGAGGATCAGCGGCATCAGCGTTTCGGCGACAAAACGGCCGCCGAACTTGCCGAAATGACCGGATTCATCCGGTCCGGTGCGATAGCTGTTGGGCGCCGGCGTTTGGGCGACAGGTGTTGCAGTCACGGTCTTGGCTCGCGGTGCGTGAATTCGAAGCCGCGCACCATAGCCGCGCGGCCAAGCCGGCACAATTGTCCTGAGAGGGGCTAGAGGCTGGCAGCGACCGCCAGAAATTCACCGATCAGGGCCGGCGTTTTGTGACCCGGCCGGTCTTCGACACCTGACGCGGTGTCGACACGGTCAGCGCCGGTTTGCTCCACCGCCTCGGCCAGGTTGGCCGAGGTCAATCCACCGGACAGCATCCAAGGCTTGGATAGGGTCAACCCAGCCAGCAGCGACCAGTCAAACGGAACGCCGTTGCCGCCCGGCAAAGAGGAGACGGACTTCGGCAGCCTGGCATCGAACAGGATGCTGTCGACCACGGCCTCATAGTCAGAAACGCCGTCCAGATCCGCCGCTTGGCCGACACGGATGGCCTTCATCACCGGAATCCCGGTCTGCGCGCGGATTTCCGCCACCCGGCCGGGTGTCTCATCACCATGCAGCTGGATAGTGTCCAAGGGCACCTGGCTGATGATGTCCTCCAGATCCGCATCGCTGGGCTCGACGAACAGGCCGACGGCGCGCACCCCGGTGGGCACGGCTCGGGCCAGTTCCTTGGCCAGCTCCGGGCTAACGGACCGGGGGCTGGGCGGATAGAAGTTCAGGCCGATATGGCGCGCGCCGCCTCGCGCGGCCGCTTCCAGCGCATCGGCCGAATTGATGCCGCAAATTTTGACTTGTAACCGCATCGTTCAAGTGTGGGGCGTGCGGATGGAATCCACAATGGCCTTGGCCGCCGCGACAGGATCGGGGGCGGCGGTGATCGGCCGGCCGATGACCAGCAGATTGGCGCCTGCGCCCAGGGCTTGGGGCGGGGTCATTACCCGTTTCTGATCGTCGGACGCGCTGTCGGATAGCCGGATACCAGGCACCATCAGCACGGTGTCTTCCGGCAACCAGCTGCGCAACGCCGTCAGCTCGGCCGGCGAACAAACCAGACCTTTCAGTCCGGCGTCGATGGCCAGATGAGCCAACCGTTCGGTCTGGGCGGTCGTATCGGCATCCTGGCCAACGGCCGTCAAGTCCTGGCCATCCAAACTGGTCAACACCGTGACGCCAAGAAGCCGCAAGTCCGGCGCTGACTGCGCCGCCTCCGCGGCCGCCGCCATCATCGCGTGCCCGCCGGAGGTGTGGATGGTCAGGAACCGAACACCAAGGGGCGCGACCGACCGTACGGCAGCGCCAACAGTGTTCGGAATGTCGTGCAGCTTGAGATCGAGAAAGATCGGCAGACCCAGCGCCGCAATGCGCCGCACGCCCTCGGGCCCGGCGGCGGTGAAGAACTCCAATCCCAGCTTCAGCCCGCCGACGATGCCGACAAGCGGCTCCGACAGGGCCAACGCCTCGTCCAGGGAGGGTTGGTCGATGGCGACGAAGATCGGGGGGCTAATATCCTGCTGCACTTTTGCTGACCGACTCCGCTGGAATTTCGCCGTCAATGGCGGCAACAACCTGTTCGCCCAACAGCGGGCCGAACTTGAAGCCATGGCCCGAAAATCCCGCCATCACCCAAACCCTTTCCGCCACGGGGCGAACGACGAATCGTTCGTCCATCGTCATGGTGTAGTAGCAGGCTCGCCCGGATTTGACGTCGTACAATTCCGGCGCGCGCAACCAAGCTGCGCCCCTGGCAAAGGCGATGGACCGTTCCTGTCCGCCGATCAGCCGGTCAGCATCCGGATCCCCGGGCGGGCTGATGGCGTGGTCACCCAGCGTCAGCTGCCCGGAACCCGACGGCGGCACCCAGTAATTTCCGATGCTGCCGTCGCTGATACTGAACATCATGGGCATGTCCGCCCAGGCCGAAGCGTGCACGCGCGGGATTTCGGCCATGACGGACACATGGCGCGAAACGGCTAACCGCACCTCGGCACCAACAAGGCGGGAGGACCACGGTCCCGCTGCGACAATCAGCTTGTCGCCCTCGACCGTTACCCCTTCCGCCAAATGACAGGTGGCGGACGACAGATCGAGCTTGGCAACCTTGGTATCGGCGCGCAGCACGGCCCCGTTGGCGGCGAGCCATCTAGCCAGATCGCGGACGATGTCGCGGGCTGCCAAGGTCCCACCCGCGGCCACATGAATGCCCCAGCTCCCATCCGGTGGATCAAGCGGCGTAAACCGGGCCGCCAAATCGGCCCGATCCAACCGATCGACCTTCAGGCCCAAGCGGGTCAGACCCTCTTGGCTGGCATCAATCCAATCAGCCTGCCCCTCGGCCACGCACAGAGTCCCGGTCTGGCGATAGTGATTGGTTTCCAAATCGTCCCACAGCCGGTCCCAAGCCTCAAAGGCCGGATCGACCAGGCGGGCATACCCCTCCATCCCGCCATAGGCGTGGTGGATCAGACGGGACTCGTCGATCGACGAGCCGGCCTCATTGGGAATGGCGCTTTGTTCAAGGATGGTGACGGCATGGCCGGCCTTAAGCGCCGCGCGGGCCAACGACAGGCCCATGATGCCCGCGCCAATGACAGTGATGTTCACCGGGAGTACCTAAACCTGCTGTACGGCCAGCTGAGCGGCCGCCAGATCCTCGACCGCCGTGCCGACGGACTTGAATAGGGTGATCTGATCGTAATAGCGCCGGCCCGCCCTGTCGCCACGGGTCAGGGCGAACAGATCGCCGGCGATATCTTCCACAGTCATCAGACCGGCCTCGATCGGCTTCAGAATGTCGCCCGCTTCGGTCAGCGCGCCATCCATGGTGTCGACAAAAATGCGGGCCTTTTCGATAACCCCATCATCGGCCTCGCGCATCTGCGGGGTAAAGCCGCCGACCAGGTCCAAATGGGTCCCCGGCGAAAGCCACGCGCCGTGGATTAGCGGGTCTTGGGCCAGCGTCGCGCAACTGACGACATGGGCACCCGAAACGGCCCCTTCCAGATCCTCGGTGGCCGCCACGGTGGCGCCCGGCACCTTCAGCTGCTTGGCCAATCGGGCCGATTTCTCCGGATTGCGGCCCCAGATCAGCACTTCCTTGATAGGGCGAACGCTGGCATGGGCCAAGGCCAGATGTGGGGCCAAGGCGCCCGTGCCGACCACCAACAGCCGCGAGGCGTCCACCCGGGCGAGATAGCTTGCCGCCAAGGCCGATGCCGCGGCCGTCCGGCGCACGGTCAGGGTCGGTCCGTCGATCAGCGCCACCGGCGAGCCGGACCGGCCATCGAGCAAAAGATAGGCGCCCATGATGGAGGGCAGCGACCGGTCGGCGTTGTCGGGAAACAGCGTCACCATCTTGATGCCGATGAAGCGTCCCTGCTGCCAGGCAGGCATGATCAGCAGCGTGGCGTCGCTGGCGCCATAGGTCGGCACGGTGTGGTGGCTGCGGGTCGGGGCCGCAATGGCATCCGACCGAAAGGCTTGGCGCAACCGTTCGATCAGCGCCGGATAGTCCAGGGCCCGGTCGAGTTCAGCAGCGCTGATAATCCGCATCGAGCTTGTCGCGTGGGCTATTGAGTCGCCGGTACGGCAGCCCCTTGTGCGGCCGGTAAACCTTGGCCAGACCCCATAGCTTGGCCAGACCGGGCGCCCGCCGTCGGTTCGCCCCTTACCGCCTTGGCGTAGCGTTCTTCTTCCTGCTGGCGATAGGCTTCCTCGGCATCCCGCTTGCCGCGTTCCGCCCAACCGGCTTGTTCCTGGCTCAAGCCAGCAAGGGCACGGCGATCACGCCGCGCCCGCAGGCGCGCGCCAAGCCCCAGAACCCAGGTAAAAACGGCCCCCACAATGAAGCCGGCGAGGGCGACGATCAGGATCACCAGATAGAGCGGCGCCTGCCGTTCAGCCGCAAGCGGCCAAATCGACAAGGTCACGGGCTCACGGTTCGAAATGGCAAAGAGAACGATCACCATCATTAGCGGCAGGCCAATCAGCAGCCATCCTAGCGCTCTCATGCAGGTCCACTCACCCCGGTTGATGAAATTGGCGAAACGTTAGCCGGTCCACAGTCTAACCGGCATTCAACCTTTCGCGAAGCTGTTTACCCGACTTGAAAAAGGGAACAACCTTTTCATCCACATCGACGGTTTCGCCGGTTCGCGGGTTGCGACCCACTCTCGCCCTCCGCTGTTTGACGGAGAAGGCCCCGAAACCGCGAAGTTCGACCCGGCTTCCATCCGCCAGGGCAGTTGCGATTTCGTCAAAAACGCGCGTTACGATGCGCTCGACGTCCCGCTGATAGAGGTGCGGATTCTGCTCGGCCAAGCGCGCGATCAATTCGGACTTGGTCACGTTGATTATGTCTCCTTTGCATCTCGGCGCGATCGAAATCGGCTTCACGCCGGCTTGGGCTTCCCGCCAGCCTTGGATTCACGCCGTTGTTTGATTGTTTATTCCAACGTGTCGGCCTGATGTATTGACGACCTTACAATAAACCAGCGCGCTGACAAGGCGCCACCAGTAATTCCCACTTGGCGCAGTTAGACAACTTTGCACTCAAAATTAGCTCACCCGCCGGACTCCGGCGATCTTTGATCTAGATCAAAAGTCGGACATTTTTGCGCAATAGTTCACACGGTAATCAGAAGAAAAAGGCCGCGCTGGGCACGGCCTTTTTCGTAGTCATACTCTCGCATTCTCGCCGAACGAGGCAGTCGGGACGATCTAGTCTTCCTCGCCCGCCTCGGCCTTTTTCTTCAAGGCCGCGCCGAGAATATCGCCCAACGAGGCGCCGGAATCCGACGAGCCGTATTCGGCCATCGCTTCCTGTTCCTCGGCGGTTTCGCGCGCCTTGATCGACAGGTTGACCTTGCGGCCGGCCCGGTCGACTTGGGTAACCTTGGCATCGACCTTCTCGCCAACGGCGAATCGGTCAGGGCGCTGTTCGGACCGCTCGCGCGACAGCTCGCTCTTGCGGATGAAGCCGGTCAGGCCGTCTTCGCCGATCTTGACCTCGATGCCGCCATCGGTAATCGCGCTGACGGTACAGGTGACCACCTCGCCCTTACGGACGGTGGAGCCGGCCTTGTCCATCGGGTCTTCGGACAGCTGCTTGATACCGAGCGAGATACGCTCCTTCTCGACATCGACATCCAGCACCTTGACCTCGACGGAGTCTCCCTTCTTGAAGTCGGCCAGGGCTTCCTCGCCGGCGCGGTCCCAGCTGATGTCCGACAGGTGCACCATGCCGTCGATTTCGCCCGGCAGGCCGACGAACAGACCGAATTCGGTGATGTTCTTGACCTCGCCCGTGAGAACCGTGTCGGCCGGATGTTCGGCAGCAAAGGAATCCCACGGATTGTCCAGGCACTGCTTCAGGCCCAGGCTGATGCGCCGTTTGACCGGATCGACGTCCAGCACCATCACCTCGACCTCTTGGCTGGTCGACACGATCTTGCCCGGATGGACGTTCTTCTTGGTCCAGCTCATCTCCGAAACGTGGACCAGGCCTTCGATGCCCGGCTCCAACTCGACGAAGGCGCCGTAGTCGGTGATGTTGGTCACCCGGCCCTTGAACCGCGTGCTGACGGGGTACTTGGCTTCCACACCATCCCAAGGATCGGCCTCAAGCTGCTTCATGCCCAGGCTGATGCGCTGGGTTTCCTGATTGAAGCGGATGACCTGAACCTTGACGTTCTGGCCGATCGACAGGGCCTCGCTGGGGTGGTTGATCCGCCGCCAGGCGATATCGGTGACGTGCAGCAGCCCGTCCACACCGCCCAGATCGACGAAGGCGCCGTAATCGGTGATGTTCTTGACCACCCCTTCCAGCACCTGGCCTTCCTTGAGGTTGGCCACCAACTCCGACCGTGCTTCGGCCCGGCTTTCCTCCAGCACCGCGCGGCGCGAGATAACGATGTTCCCGCGGGACCGATCCATCTTCAGGATTTGGAACGGCTGGGGCGTACCCATCAGCGGCGAAATATCGCGCACCGGACGGATATCGACCTGGCTGCCCGGCAGGAAGGCGACGGCCCCCGACAGATCGACGGTGAACCCGCCCTTGACCTTGCCGAAGATGACGCCGGTGACCCGCTCCTGATCGTTAAACGCTTTTTCGAGCAGGTTCCAGGCTTCCTCACGACGCGCCTTTTCGCGCGAGAGGACCGCCTCGCCATTGCGGTCTTCCATGCGGTCGACAAAGACTTCGACCTCATCGCCGACCGTCGGTTCGGCATCGTCACCGTCGGCTGAAAATTCCTTGAGCATGACGCGCCCTTCGGATTTCAGCCCGACATCGACGATGGCCGCATCGTTTTCGACCCGGACGACCCGGCCCTTGACGACGGTTCCCTCAAACGATCGGGTTTCGGATAGAGACTCTTCAAGGAGAGCGGCAAAGCTCTCTTCAACACCGCCTGAGCTGGCGGTTTGCAAATCAGACATTCAAGCTCCTTGCAATATCGACCCGCGCGGCGCCGTAGGTCAGCCTACAATCAAGCGCCATCGTGGCCGGCCGCATGGTCCGTGGAGCGCGATAGCCCACCTGGCCCCTGCGGTCTTGTCCTGGTGATCTGCGGCACCGGGTTGCCGCGCCTTGGCCGTGTCAGCCGCGGGCCCGCCGAACCAATGACAAGGCGCGCCGGAATGCCTCCTCGGCATCCAACGCGCTGGTATCGATGATCTCGGCGTCCGTGGCCGGGCGTAACGGTGCGGTCTTCCGTTTGGAATCCCGCGCGTCCCGCCGTCGCAAATCCTCAAGGACGGCCGGGTATATAGCCTCCACGCCCCGTCCCTGCAACTCCTTCCAACGTCGCCGGGCCCGAACCTCGTCATCAGCCGTTATAAACAGCTTAACATCGGCATTCGGCAACACGACCGTTCCGATGTCCCGGCCATCCAAAACCGCCCCGTTGCCCTGCCGGGCAAAGCGCCGCTGGAAGGCAAGCAGAGCCTCCCGCACCGCCGGTTGCGCGGCCACCTTGGATGCCGCCTCGGCAACGGCATCGCCGCGCAGCTCGGCACCGTTCAGATCATCCTGGGTGACCCTCTCGGCCGCTTGGGCGGCCAAGTTATGATCCGCCGGATCGTGACCCGCATCCAGCAGCTTCTTGCCAACCGCGCGGTAGAGCAACCCGGTATCCAGATGCTTCAGCCCCAGCTCGGCCGCCAGGCGACGCGCCAACGTACCCTTGCCCGACGCTGCCGGGCCATCGATCGCGATTAGAAGAAGGTTCGCCACTGAGCTCTCAACGCCTGGCAGTTTCGTGCAGCCCGATCCAACTCGAAGCCCGAAGGCTATCAATAAGCCCAGAACAGGCGACGTGGTGGCAAAATCCGGTCATCAGAGTTCATCAGGGCGTGAATCGCAGCATAACCTTTTGACAGGCGCGACCCATCGTGGCAATTGGCCGCGTGTTCCGACGGCGCGCGGCGTTGCTACCCTGAACCAGAAGATTTTGGTTCCGGCCAAGATTTATGTTTTGGTAAGGTTCCAGCGGCGACGGTGCCCATGGTGGCAGCCGACTGAAATTGGACCGGTCGGTTCCCGTCTGGTGGGACTTCAGTTCACCTCTTATTTCAACTGCGCCCGTTTTCGACAGCACACGTCAATCGAAGATCGTTCAAGGAGTATTGGGTCGGTGGCCAAGCCCGAATGGGGAACCAAACGCATCTGTCACAGTTGCGGCACCCGCTATTATGATTTGCGCAAGGCAACGATCGTCTGCCCGAATTGCGGCGCTCAGTACGATCCGGAAGCCTTCCTGAAATCCCGCCGCACACGCCCGCCGGCTGATGAGGAAAAACCGGCCAAGGCAGCCAAGGTGGAAAAGCCCGCCGCCGAGGAGACCGAGGACGAGGCGGAAGAGGCGGAAGAGGCGGAAGCAACCAAATCTAAAGCTGAGGACGAGGACGAGCTCGAGGAAGAGGCCGAGGAGACAACCGAGGTTGACGAGTTGGCCGAAGACGAAAGCGCGCTGGAAGCGCTGTCCGATGATGAGGACGATTCCGGCAGCGACACCTCGGGCGGCGCCGGGGTTGATGACATTGCCGACCTTGATGATGACGAGGATGACGCGGACGAGATTTCCGATCTTGACGAGCTGGACGCCAGCGACGATCTGGAGGTCGAGTCCGACGAGGAAGGGGACGAGGCCAAGCCCTGATCGAACAATCCTCGATCGGGTCTATTCACAGGCTTGCACCCGATCGGGCGTTTGAATAGGGTGCGCCGCTGCCGCCAGCGACCAGATCGGCGCGCAGGATAGGGTTCGGGGCCATAGCTCAGCTGGGAGAGCGCTACAATGGCATTGTAGAGGTCAGGGGTTCGATCCCCCTTGGCTCCACCAACCCTTCAAGGTTCTCCTCTGCTTCTCATACATTTCCGTGCGGACTTTAGGCTTCGGGCCCTTAGGCGCTTTTAAGGGGCGTAAAGGGGCACGTTGGCAAATGCCGCTGGCCGCCAACGGCGCTGCCATCTTGGCCTTGACACCCCGATGAAGAGAGCCCCTGGTCTCCACCCTAGGGTGAGTTGAACAAGAGGTGTCTCGGACGACCACGATTCATCGATTGAGCCCGCAAGCTCTCGCCGCGCCGAAAGCAGCGCCAATACTCGCAATATTGATGAAGAAAATCTCAGATCTGTGAGATAACATGCGCGTGTTGATTTGGTGCGCGGCGAATTGGGACAAACCAACACCACGGTTTTGACTGCATTACCGCTGCTATCGTCAACTTTAAAAAACTAATGAAAAGCTTGGATGGGGACAACATGAATCTAACTGTGGAAATAAAAACTGACTAGGCCGTACTAAATTCTCGGAAAATGGCTGAATAGGGAAACCGAAACGCCTTTCCATGAATTCAAATCTCAGCAAGCATATTCATGCAGCGGGGCCTAGTTTTGGTTGCTTTTTTTCAAGTCTCTCTTTCTGGGCAGGTTCGATTTTTCGCCGAAGGAAGCGAAGTCGAGATCATTGGATCTCGGCCGCGCGCGCTCCTGGGCATATTGGCGTTGATGAACCTGACGCCGATCGGCCGCGACAAGCTCAGCGCACTACTTTGGGGCGAACGCACCCAGTCGGCCGCACGGGCGTCCTTGCGCCAAACGTTGCGGCGATTGAAACGGTGCCTGGGGCCGTACGCCGAACAGGTTTTGAACATCTCAACCGATGGTATCGGCCTCGTCTCGTCTACCGCCATCAAGGTTGACGTCCTCGACGCGCTGGCGGAGGTGCGCAACGGTCAGGCCTGCGCGCTTCTGGACGAGAACCCGGCCGCCTTTACCTCGGTGATGGAAGGTCTCGACCATATTGATGCCAATTTCGCAAACTGGATCGCGGTTCGGCGGCAGCGCATGCACCAGGATGCTGTCGATGCGCTGGGCGATGCGCTTTCCGCGTGCCTGCCCGAAGACCCGCGGGCGCATTCGCTATCGCGTTTGCTGTTGAAAGTCGAACCCACCCATGAAGCCGCCTGCCGGCGGCTCATGCGCATGCATCAGGCAAACGGAAACGCCGCGGGCGCGCTTGCCGTGTATCAGCAGCTGTGGGAGACGCTGGATCAAGAATATGACACGCTGCCATCGGAAGAGACGCAGCGGCTGATCGTCGAAATAAAGCAGAACACCCCGGACGGACCGGCCCCCTCCGACCTTTCCAACCAGCCCGCCTTCCAAATCCGGAAAAATCAAGACCTCATCACGGCCGGAAAAGAGACCAAGGCCCAGGATCTGGCCACGGTCAACGCCTCGCACCTGAACGCGTCGATCACAGCGCCCCACTCCGAGGGTGCCCCGCCCGTCATTCAGGTCGAACAATTCACGATTGCCGGCATCGCGGAAGATCAGCGCCTGATGGCGTTGGGGTTTCGCATCGATATCATCGCGGCCCTTTGCCGGTTCAGAGAATGGCGGGTCGTCGATACCGCTGAAGTCACCGTCGGCTCTGACGTCAGCTGGCCAGGCATCAGATTTGGCCTTTCGGGCGCGGCCGTTTCCGGCGGCGATGGGTTTTCGGTCATCCTGGCGTTCCGCGACCTTTCGACGGGCGAGGTGGTTTGGAGCGAGCGGGTCGACCTCGGCGCGGCTGACTGGAACCGGGCCTTGCGCCGGGCGGTTCGGCGCATTGCGGTGGCGTTAAGCCTGCACCTGTCGGTCGAACGGCTGGCGATGCTGTCATCGGTTCCGGATGCCGAAGCCTCGACACACCATACCTGGCTGCTCGGACAGGCAATGCTCTCGTCCTGGAGGCCCGACAGCGAGGATCGCGCGGAGACGATCTTTCGCACGATCATCCACGACCAGCCGTCCTTCGCGCCCGCCTTCGTGGGTCTGACCGAGGTGCTGAATACGCGTCATCTGATCCGGCCGGGAATGTTTCGATCGCGGAGCACGCACCAGGAAAGTCTGGCCCTGGCGCTGAGGGCCGTGGCAATCGACCCGCTCGATTCCCGCGCCCAACTTGCGCTGGCCTGGTCGTTCGCCCTCAACGGCGCGTGGGACAACGCGCTTCACACCTTTGGAATAGCGGGCGAGCTGAACGAGAACGATCCATGGGCCATGGTTTCCTCCTCGCTCGGCTATGCCTATTGCGGCGACCATGACAGCGCGAAACTGCTGAGTCAGCAGATTGTCGATCTCGGCCTGGGCACGACGCCCTTGCAGTGGGCCTATCATGCCGGTGTGCGTTTTCTGGCCGGAGACTATTCCGACGCGGCGCTCGCCGCCGGCCGAGGTGCGGGGTCAACGCCGTATATCGGTGCCTGGCAGGCCGCGGCATTGGGCCGGCTGGGCAGAACCGACGAAGCCCGATCGGTTCTGTCGGCGTTTCTGAAGCAGGCCGAGAACCAGTGGGCGGGCCCCAATTCGCCAACGCCGAGCGCCGCCATCGAATGGCTGCTGCATTGCTACCCGATCCGGTCCTCATCGGACTGGGACGCCCTTCGGGATGGCCTGGCGGCGGCTGGCGCGCCCGTCCCCGAACAGCGTCCCAGCATCGATGGCTGAGCGCGCTTAACGGCAGCCGTTATACGAATAATCGCCAACTCTGAGATGGAACAAGTCCTCCACCTCGCTTGGATTGCCGTTCAGCAGGTAATCCGAATAAAACTCAGGCACGGTGTAGTCACTGCCGCCCTCAACCGTATCGATTGCATCGGGATTGCGCGGATCGAAGCCCAGCTCCCCTTCGTCATCGACATAGTCTCTCCATGTCTGCTCAAGGTAGTCGAGCATGGGCAACAGCTTGTACAGCGGCGGCAAATCGATCACGTGGCTGCTTGGCGTTCCCTGCACCATCGTAACCGGATCGCTGTCGGAAACCGTGTCAGATGGAATGTGAAGCACTTCCCTCCATTCGGGAAAACTTTGTTTTAGCTGGCCAATATCGGCTGGCCTGTCTTCCGGCCGCATCAGGGCCCACTTGATCACCTGCAGTCCGAACAGTCGGTGGTTGAGAACCCGCATCGCATTGGCGATCGGAACATCCTTTTTTGGCATTGTTGAGCTCCCCAATTGAAAATTTGACTTTTACTAAGTGTTGCCGGCTTCGATGACATGGACGAGCGAGCCCATATGGTCGAACGTCGCGGCATCCGTTCCGAGCAGGCTCGCCGCATCCGACAGGGCCGCGCTGTCTTGATCATCAAGCAAGGGCGCGACCGTTCGCGCGATGACCGATGCGCCGAGGGGCCCGAACTTCATGCCGCCTCCATCGCGCATGGCCTCGAAGGCGATGAGAAACGGCAGCGGCCCGAATACCGATAGCGCGGCCGCCTCCGTGTCTGACAGGGGCGCGATCCGGTTTCTTCCCCCTCGGTTGCCGTCTTCGTCGACCAGCCATTGCCAGATCTCCCGCTGTGCCCGCGCCAATCCCGTGGGTGAGCCCACATCGCGGAAAACGGCATCCGGTCCAAAGAACTGATCCGGAATCTCATCCCGAAGACCCGGCAGCGAGACATGGACCAGTTCGGCTGCCCGCAGCAGGTCTCGAAGAACCAAGGATATGTCCTCGTCCCCCGGTTCGGCCGGACCGCCGGCACGGCTGCTGAACGGTCGCGGGCCCGCGAGGGTCAAGTTGATCGAAGGCCCGAGCGGCCGGCTGTAGTTGGCCGCGAGGCTGCCATCGGGAAGATCGAAGAACTCTCGCCAATCGACGATCCAGTCAGCCTCGATCGGCAATGACTGGGCACCGATCGTGGCGCTTCGGCGTCGAATGAACCCGCTGAGAAGCTTGGACTTCCGGCGAAGCGAATAACTGCCCCTGATCATGCTGTGGCAGACGCGAAAGGCGCCGTGCTTGAATTCAACCGGTATGGAATCTGGCGGCGGCGCACCACGATAATGGTCGAAAATGTCCTTGCCGATCAGCCGGGGAAAGAAATCTTCCGCCAGAATTCGCCGGTAAATGGCGGTCGTGCCCGCCCGCGCCCGGCGATAGGCGTCAGCGCGTGAACCGTTGGCCGCGACCGCGTCGTACAGGCGATTGTGCAGGCGAATGAAAACAGTCAGCAATTGAGAGATAAGCAAACTGTCGTCATTGCGCACATCGGCAAGCAATGCTTCGGTTGCCGAGGCGGAGGCACCCGGATTGAGGGGGTGCCCCCCGGCGTCAGATGGGCAGGCCCAACCCTCCGCCGTGGGGCGGGGTTCTCCCGCCACCGAGGCCAACGGACATCCCAAACGCGGAATATCACGGGCAGCGGCCGGGTCGTCCCGCGTGAGGCCTAGCCGGAGGCGCCCATGTCTTTCGAGATCGCCCACACGCCCGTTTTTGGGGGTCCCTTCATACAAAGCCGGTGACCCACCGGGGCCATCGCCGTAAAGCGTTTCCAAGTGAAGAGGACTGTAACGGGTGCGCGAAATCTCCGGCGGATCACTCTCGGGAACCAAGGCCGGATCGAGACTGCTCGTCAGGTCATGAGCGGCGATCTGACCCAGATAGGTGTACCCCGCCGGAATTGCGCCATCCGTTGAGGGCTGATGATTCTGCAGCCGGGCCGCCAGCCGGACAAGCAGCTGGGCCGTCTGCTGCGGATCGGCTGCTCCCGACCCCGCCCCCTCACCCGGGGCCGTACTTGTGTAACCTTGCCCACTCAACGCACCGCACAGGCGCGTAGGTCGCCCACGTCCATGTTGTTGCATTTCTTGTTTCCCCGTTTATTCGCGGTGATTTCGCGATTTATCAAAAACGGCTATCGGACTGGCCGTGACGCAAGCGTGACTCCTTAACCATTGAAGGGTTCCCGTTTGAGTCACGCCTGTTTGACGGGCCATCGCGCAGAGTTCTTCACAACAAATCGCCGGGATCTTCCGCACTATTCGGAGAGTATTCGTTCCGAAAGATCAGGAAACCTCGGAAAATGGCAAAAACAATGGGGAATTCGAATGAAAAACCGGAAACCTTAGCAATTGATCTTGGCAATAACCGAAAGTGTCAGTAGGCGCACTACGGTTTTTGAGAGTGTCGTAGGCCGACAGTCTCGCGGATCGGAGAAGTCGGCGTTGCGACAAACGATTGATTTCAGCGTTTTACTTTCAACCGATGGCAAGGAAGAGGACGCGGCGGCAAATGTCGTTAGCATACTGGAAAATGCCGGAGCGAGCCTGGTCTCGCGCGGCCGTCAGTCTCTCAGTTTTCGGATTGATGCCGAACTCTTCGACGCATTGTTTGGCCTCGAAGGCGCTCAGCGTTGTTCGGTTGAGGAGTTTACGTTTCCCGCCGCGCTGGAAGGACTTGTTGATCTAATAAGTATCTCAAAATGTCAGATCGTATTTCCCGACCGGTCACAGAAACAAAGATCAAAGAAACAATGAACAGTAACAAACAGGAATACACAAAAGCCGCGGCCGCATAATGGCCGTATGGAGCGATCCTCCCTGGCCAATTACGGCCTACCTAAAAGCCCGCGCTGGGCGCTGACAACTCGTTTCTCCCAGCGCGGGTAATTTTCTTACAAGACAATAGCTGGAAACAGCCTTTCGTTTTCAGTCGAGAGGTCGAGAATCGGAATTTTGATCAAGTATTCATATGGGGAGAAAAAAAGATGTTGAACAAATCCATTTTGGCCATGGCCGCATCGGCCGTTTTGTTGAGCGGTTGCGGGCAACCGTTTCTCAAGCAGGTATCCATCGACAGCGGCCACGGTTACAGCCTGGATGCCAAACAGCGCCTGGTTCTGGTTACCGACAAGGGTGGCATCAGCGGAGACCAGCGCGTTGTTTGCGCCGAGCCAAGCCCGGATGCCGTTACCTCTTTCGCCAGTGCCGTGACCGCCTCGGGCGGAACACCGGAGATTGGCGCCAGTCTGGGAGCCGGATTCAGCGAAGCGGCCGCGTCCATCGGGCTGCGCACCCAGACGATCCAACTCTTGCGGGATGGCTATTATCGCCTGTGTGAGTCCTTCATGAATGGGGCCATCTCGAGAGAGCAGTACAACATCGCCCTGGTGAACATCGATCGGGTGATGGGTGTCCTGCTGGTGATTGATACGGTGGCGGGCACGCCGCGGCCGCCGGCGGTGGCCGTTTCGCCCGGCAACCCCGGAAGCTCAAGCTCAGTCGCGATCAACGCCAGCGCGGCGGGCGAAGGTGAAGAAGCGGCGCAACCGGGTTCGCTTGACACAAGCGCGAACGTCGGCGCGACGACAACAAAGATTGACATCGAAACACTGAGTGGAACCAGTCAAGGCCTAAACAAAGAAGAAGCCGGCGTATTGATGGCTGCATTGAATATGTTTGAAGAAAAAAGGCTCGACAAACTGTGTATGTCATATCTGGCGGATGGAGGTTATTTTGATGAAGACGAGGCAATAACTGTAGGAGCCAAAAACAACCTCCAGAAGAAGGTAGATTTTGCTGCATTCTGCCAGGATATGCTGACCCAGCAGGTCAGAGCTGCTCTCAACAGTGCCGTTCAAAATCTCGAGCAGCAGGTTATTGCCGCCAACGCGACGATCGTGGAAAAAGACAAGGCGCTCGAGGCATCAGGCGCGAGAATTGCGGCACTGAACAACAGCTATAACGAGGCCCGAAAGGCGCTGGCAGATTTGCAAAGCCAAAACGTGGAATTTTCCCAGGGGCTGGCCGAAAAATCGCTCGATGGGCCTAAAGTGGTTCTCGACTAGGTAAAGCTGGGCCGGTCTATGCGGGCCGGCCCAAGCCCATTCATCATGGCCAAGACGTCACGTCGCACCTGCAATGACACGCGCCGCCTTTTCGAAAAAATCGGCGGCGCCAAAATTCCCTGACTTCAACGCCAAACCCAACGGTTGCGCCCCTTCGGTGAAGAGAGCCGGGACACCCGGGTCGATCTGAGGACCGATGCGCAGCCCCGACAGGCTCAGAGCGGAGACGACCGCACCGGAGGTTTCGCCCCCCGCGACGATCAGCCGTTTGGTACCGCCAGCCACCATCAGCCGGGCCAGCTCGGCAAAGAAGCCTTCCAAGGTCTCCGCCACCTTGGCTGTCCCAAAAGTCTGCTGGGCGGCTCGGACGGCCGCACTGTCCGAGGACGAATAGACTAGCGGCAATCCCTCCCGATGCGATCGGGCGAAAGCCGCGATGTTCTCCGGCGTGACGCTGCCGTCCATGATCGCCTCGACCTCCAGACGCAGGCAAGGGTGCCGGGCCGCATGATAGTCGATCTGGCCCAGGGTCGCCTGCGAACAGCTTCCCGCCAAGACCAGGGCCGGCCCGTCGGCCATTCCCTGGAACACGCCGTCGCCGGCGGCCTGACCGGATCGAATGAAGTTGCGCGGCAGGCCCAGGGCGATTCCACTGCCGCCGGTGATCAAAGGCGCTTCGGCCGCCGCCTCGCCCAGGATCAGCAGGTCATCCTCGGACACCGCATCGGCGATCACGCCCACCGATCCCTCGTCAGCCGCCTTGGCGAGCGCCCGTTTCACGGCCTTTGGCCCCTGGGCCACGATCGAGGACGGCACATGACCAACAGGCTGGCTGGACTGGCGCGTCAGCCACCGGCGGATATCCGGATCGGTCATCGGGTTGAGCGGGTGGTTTTCCAGCCCGCTTTCGTTCAGCAGCTTGTCGTGCACGAACAAATGCCCCTGATAGACCGACCGTCCGGTGGCCGGAAACGCCGGACAGGCAATCACGCCCCTCATCCCCAGCGCCTGGGCCAAGGCTTCCAAAACGGGCCCGATATTGCCTTCAGGCGTGCTGTCGAAGGTGGAGCAGTATTTGAAAAGAGTCTGCCGGCAGCCCTGCGCCCGCAGCCAATCCAAAGCCGCCAGAGATTGCGCTATGGCCTCCCCCACCGGGATTGACCGCGATTTCAACGCCACCACGCCGGCCTCGACGTCAGCGGAGGCGGCCCCCGTCGGCACGCCGAGATACTGAACCGTCTTGAGCCCGCCCTCGCCCGGCAAACCTTGGGCGAGCGTGCTGGCGATATCGCTGGCGCCGGTGAAATCGTCGGCGATGACCCCGACTAGCATCGGTCACTGGAATATGTGGTGGGAGTAGTCTGGCTCATTGGTGGGCACCGCCCCTTTTTTGTCGATACCATAGTCCACCCACCCTCAGGCGCATTTGTCAAACAGACCCGCCAACAAGAAGGGCCGCCCATAGGACGGCCCTTCCCCAGCCCACCGTGGCGGACCAAATTGGCAAATCAGTGTCAGGCGGCGGCCTGGCTTTCGTTCAGGTTAGCAACGACCTTGTCGAACACATTGGCCGGGGAGGATTCGCCATAGGGGTCGGATTCGCAATTGTCCTCAAAGCCCGGCTCTTCGGCCCACATCGTGACCACGCCGTCATCGATGATCGCCGCGTAACGCCAAGACCGTTGGCCAAAGCCGAGATTATCCTTGCACACCAGCATGCCCATTTTGCGGGTGAACTCGCCCGACCCGTCGGGGATCAGCTTGACGTTGTGCAGGCCTTGCTGTTTGCCCCAGGCATTCATCACGAAGGCATCGTTGACCGACAGGCAGTAAATCTCGTCGATGCCCTTGCCGCGGAATTCCTCGTACATCTTTTCGAAGTCCGGAAGCTGAAAGGTCGAACAGGTCGGGGTGAAGGCACCGGGCAGCGCGAAAAGAACCACCCGCTTGCCCCTGAAATAATCATCGGTCGTCTTGTCTTCCCAGCGATAGGGATTCTGGCCCTCGATCGACTCATCGCGGACACGCGTCTTGAAGGTTACGGCAGGAAGGGATTTGCCGAGCATTCTACTCTCCATATGGTCGTCTTGATCACGGCAGGCGGCGCTTGATATCGCGCGGCCTGGCAGCATTCGATCAACATTGTGCACTGCACAAATGGCACCCGAAATGGCTGGTTCAAGGACCTGCCAGAAGAATTGTCTATACAAGCTTTGCCGCACACGCCAATTGGCGTTAATCTTTTGATATACCGGCGTTTTTTCGTGCGTTTTTCTGGTCACGTGACCTGATATTTTGCCGCGAATTCTCGTGCTTAGATCACGGCCTCCGCAGCACTCATCCCATCGCTCAGCCGCTTGAACCAGGTCCACTGCACCTGCCGGGTCTGGCCATCGACATTCGGGGCGCCACGACCGGCGGCCAGGTCGTTCTGCCACAGGGTTCGGGTGTCCAATCCCAGCCTGGTCAGGCCGGAATCATCCGTGACGCTGCCATGCAGATGGGCGGCGGAGAAGGCCAGCATCTCCCCCGGTTCGATTTCCACGGCGACGGCCTGGTCGGCCTTCGGCTGCGCCCTGGTGATGGGCAATAGGGCAACGTCGGTTCGCCCCGATTTGCGCGCGGCGATGGCCTCGTCCAGATCCCAATCCTTGCTGGTGTTGGCCACCGGCGTGCGGAACAGGTCGGGCCAGACCAGCATCGTGCGCGTGCCGCTGATCGGATAAAGCGGTAGCCACCAATTCACCTGTGCCATGATACCCGCACCCCAACTGTCGCGATGGGCTGCCAGCGGCATGGCGGAGGTGCTGTGGGCCTGCCGTCGCGAGGGGACGATCCGCAAGCGCATGCGGTCGCCATAGGTTGCGTCGGCGCCGAAACCGAGGGCCGCGAGCACACCGGTCCAGGCGCGATGAATCTCCGGATCGTTGTCGACTTTCCTGCGGGCCGATCTGGCGGTTTTGGTGAACTGCTCCGGCGGCAGGCGAGCCTCCATCGAAACAGGATCGTTGGACTCGAAAACGGCTTCCACGATGGTGCGCGCGCGGCGGACCATGTCTGAAAGGGGCGCCAGGTCCCGCACGACGATCAGTGCACCGTCGAACAGGTCGACGTTGAACGCCTCAGGGGGCGTGCCAGGCTGCCAGGACTGAAACATGCGGCATACTTAGCGTGCCGGAACCGGGCTTGCATCCGAACGGCCATCGAGAATATCGCTCAACAGCCGGCGCCGCTCGGTCAGGTCTTCCGGCAGCGCCGTGCCCGTCGCCACCTTGAAGGTTTCCTCATAAGGACCGTCGAACAGCCAGCGGGATTGGGCGAACCGGTCCAGTTTGGCCTCTGAATCGAAACTGTGCCCCAACCCGGATATCTCGTGGAACGGCGCTTGATCGGTTGGATCCAGATAACCATCGACCGACAGGCGGACAATCGGTCCGGCGGCACCGGTGAACCGGCCTTCGCCGAAAGACACGACCTCGAACCCATCCGGGCCGACAAAGCCGCGCACCGTGACGAACCCGCCGACGACCGGCCGTTCGACCCCCGGCTTGAAGCGCAACGGCACCCCGCCGATGGCCAGATCGCCGCCGGCGGGCAGGGCCTTGACTGCCCCGGCCAGCACGGAAACTTCGGGATCGGGCCGTTCGGCAATGCGAGAGGCGATTACGCGATCGCCGGCCCAGATACCTGAAACGGCGACGCGCCGGCCAAGGGTTACGGCCACCTCGGCCCCCGGTTCGACCTTAACCGCGACCCCCGCGATCTGCAGCTGGTCGCTGCCGATCCGCTCGACCGGCCCGATGATCGGGTGGGTCACATGAACGCGGCGGGCGACCAGGCCGCCGGGTCCGGGGGACGCCTCCATCGTCAGGCTGTCGCCCACGGCCAGGTCCGATTCCCCGATTGCGCCGAAGGCATCGATCACCAGGGTCTCCGCGTCCGTTTCGATGCTGAGCCCATTGACGATCAGGCTGCCGAAATCCGCCAGGGTGCCGACGATGCCCGTCCCGCCAATACCTGTCCCGCCAATGCCGCCGATCGGCTGATCCTCCTCACCGCCGAAGGCAATCAGCAGCGGGTTGTAGGAACAGCCGCCAAGCAAACCGGCACCGAATCCGGCCAGGATCGTGCGGCGTTTAGCGTGCCTCATCATCGGTTCCCTCATCACGCCGGTCTTGGGCGTTCTCCCGATAGAAGAAGACGCCCAGCCGGAACCGCTCGGTACTGCCTGGCAACGCGACATCCTCGGCCTGACGTTCATTGGCCATTTTGTTGACTTCCACCAGCAATTCGCCGCCCAACCGCCGAGCCGTGGTTTCGATTTCATCCACCGAATCGGGCATCAGCCGGTTGTAAAAGACCGCCCGCTCCATAAATGCCGGCTCGTCGGTCAGCAGATTGTCAACCGCCGCGGCAATATGGTCGCCGACATTCTCGGAAAAGAAGAAGATTTTCTGTTCCAGGTCGGCCGGGCCCAGAAAGGCATCGCTGCGCAGGCACACTCGGTCTTGGCCATCCAGCTCCACCAAATTCTGGCGCAGCAGCTCGTCCAGCACCGTGCGCGGCCGCACGTCCCGGCTGACCGCCTCGACCATCGCATCGAAAGACGGCCCTGCCTTGGCGCTTCGCGGCAGCGGCAGGGGTTGCCCGTCGGCGTCCGTGGTTTCGGCGCTCGCCAGCCAATGGCCCAAGACGGTCGCAATCGTCGTTACCTTCTGCCGCGTCTCGGCGGTCTCGCCCCCGCCGCCGCGCCGGAACTCGCGCACATCGCGCCGATGCACCCCGGTCAGCATGCTGATACGGCTATCGGTCGGCGGCTCGTCCGCCAAACGGTAATCCTGTTCGGCGACGTCGACATAGATGCGTTTTACCAGCCGGTAAAGCGCCGGGGCCGTCACCCCCTGGGCGATCAACGCGCGCACCAGCGGTCGCAAAAGGCCAGCGACGCTCTTCATGAACGCATCGGCGCGCTGGTCGGGTGTGCTTGTGGCCATGATCCGAATTTAGATCGCGTGGAAATAAAATCCACCAGCCATCTTGACCCTTCTCTCAACCGGCACAGTTTGCTGCTTGTGAGTTGTGGGAATTTTTCACACATACTCTCACGACAGAAAATTTCGGGATCGAAAGGAAGAGCTCATGAAACGTCTGATGATTTTGGGAATGGTCGGTCTGCTGGCCGCCTGCGGGTCCGTGATTGGCACCAACGAGCCGGAAACGGCCGCCACGGCGACGGCCGCAGCGCCGCAGGCCGACATTGTCGATACCGCCGTGGCCGCCGGCCAGTTCAACACGCTGGTCGCTGCCGTTCAGGCCGCCGATCTGGTTGAAACCCTGAAATCGCCAGGCCCGTTCACCGTCTTCGCCCCGACGGACGATGCCTTCGCCGCCCTGCCGGACGGGACCGTCGAGTCCCTGCTGCTGCCCGAGAACAAGGACCAGTTGCAGGCCGTGCTGACCTATCACGTCCTGTCTGGAAAGGTGATGTCCGGCGACATCGCCGGCCAGGTGCTTGAGGTTGAAACCGTACAGGGCAGCACGGTCGATATCGACGCTACCGATGGCGTCAAGGTGGACGGTGCAAATGTCGTCTCCGCCGATATCGAAACCTCGAACGGTGTCATCCACGTCATCGACGCGGTGATCCTGCCGAATTGATCACGGCATTAGGGCGGCCCAGCGGCAACGACCGCCGGTGCCGCCCGTTTTTGGCTGGGGAGAGCACAGGACATGTCAAAGCGGAGTTTCGAATTCACCGCCTTTACGGAAGCCGAGCTGGTTTCCGGGCACATCGAAAAAGGCGCCAGTTTCTCGATGCCGGGCACGGCGTCGGTCCATATCTCGGTCCAGGATAACGACCGCTACCTATCCGGCGATATCCGCCGCAACGATCACGCCGATGACCGGTACGGCCAAGAAGCCAGCATCGAAATCGGCGGCGCGGAAGCCGGCAATGGCGGGCAGCTCTATGGCGAACGGATCTGGACGCTGCATGGATCGGACGGCCACACCTATAAGCTGGTCGAACTGGAGCAGGAAAACAGCGGCACCGACTATTTCACCTTCTTCGGCAAGCGCCCCGATGAGGGCGTCACGCTGACGGTCGACTACCAGTCCAACATCTGGCGTGGCGCGAGTTACGACCATCTAGGCGCGGGCGATAAACCGCCGGCCAACATTGTCGACATCGCCGCCGGCTCGGACGATTTCCAAATCCTGGTCAAGGCGCTGAACACCGCCGAGTTGGCCGGCACCGTCCGCGCCGCCGAGGATATCACCGTTTTCGCTCCGACCGACGCCGCCTTCGGCCAGCTTGCGGCAGACCTGGGCTTCGCCGGGGACACATCGGACGAAGACGCGGTCTTCGATTTCCTGGTCGGTGCCCTGACCGATTTGGGCGGTGGCGATCCCAGCGGACCGCTGACCGACATCCTGCTCTACCACGTCTCGCCAGGCGCCAAGACCGCGGCCCAGGTGGATGCGGAAGACGCCGTCCCGACCCTTCTGCCCGGCGCGACGTTCGGCTCGGAAGGCACCGAGCTGATCGACAACGATCCGGATATCGACAATCCCAACATCGTCATCCCCGACATCCCGGCCGCCAACGGCACCATTCAGGCCATCGACCGGGTGCTGTTGCCCCTCGACGTGCCGAACGCCACCCCGGCCGAACCGGAACCCCCGGCCGAGGAACCGCTGCCGACCCTGACCGGCATCGTGGCCGCCAGCGGCGGGGTGTTCGATGACGACAACACCGACTTCGACCTGCTGCTGAACGCCGTGCAGGCGGCCGATTTGGCCGGTGCGCTGGACAATCCCGATGCCGATCTGACGGTCTTCGCCCCCAACGACGCGGCCTTCATCGGCCTGGCTCAGGCGCTGGGCTATGGCGGATCGGACGAGGGCGGTGCCTTCACCCACATCGTCGACTCGCTGACATTGCTGAGCGGTGGCGGCGATCCGGTGCCGCTGTTGCAGCAGATCCTGCTCTATCACGTCGCCCCGGAATCCCTGGACTCGGGCGAGGTAACCACCGCCACCCAGATCCCCACCCTGCAGGGTGGCAGCCTGGGCGTCGATGGCACCACCCTGGTCGATGCCGATCCGGACATTCCCAATCCGGGCCTGATCGCCACCGACATTCCAGCGGCCAACGGCATCGCCCATGTGCTGGATGGCGTGCTGATCCCCACCGACATCCTGCCCACCGATGGATCCAACGACGTTGATTTCATCATCGCCAATGATCGGAGCAATTATATCTACACCGGCCGCGACAGTGATTTCGTCGACGGCAATGGCGGCAATGACCGGATCCATGCCGGCAAGGGAGACGACGTCGTCCTGGGCGGTGATGGCCACGACATCCTGAAGGGCGGCTCGGGTGATGACCTGCTCGCCGGCGGCACCGGCCGGGACCTGCTGATCGGCGGCGGCGGCAAGGACACCTTCGTCCTCAAGCAGGGCGACGGGCACGACAAGATCGCCTTCTTCCAGGATGGAAAGGACAAGATCGACCTGACCGATTTCGATCTCGGCAGTTTCGACGATTTGGCCCCGGCTCTGAGCGGCAACGGCTCGACCACCATCGTCTCGCTGGGCGATGACAAGCTGACCGTCCACGGCCTGGGCATCGATGAAGCGGACCAGGATGATTTCATCCTGATTGCCTAAAACTCCCCCCCGCCGCGCTTGGTCGGCAAACGCGGCGGGGATCTGCTATTGTGTTTGATTAAGTTCCAATGTCTCGACCGATAATTCTTGCGATGCCAAGCCTAACCGACGTCAAATCCCGCTATCCGGAGGCGGAATCCTTCCAGTTCGGCGACAGCCCGGCGATGTCCGACCAGCTGCTCGCCCTGGTCCGCAGCGGCAAGAAGGTCGCCACCTGCGGCGCGCTGCGCGACTTTCAGCAAGGCGCAGAGGCCATCCCCAAGCCAGGCCGGCAAGACATCGCGCTCAACTGGGACGGGACGCCGGCCCTGGTCATCCAGACGATCGAGGTTTCGATCCGGCGCTACTGCGATGTCGATGAGGAATTCGCCCTGGCCGAGGGCGAGAACGAAACCCTGGATGGCTGGCGGGCCGACCATCGGGCCTATTTCGAGCGCAATGGCGGGTTTACGCCCGACATGGAACTAGTCTGCGAGCGCTTTAAACTGGTCGAGGATTTCGCTTCACCTGAGCAGCGTTAGGGGGCAGGTTGCCGGGCCATCCCGGATCGCCCTAACCGACAGGACACACGCCAGCGTGCCAGACGACACCCAAATCCTCAGCGGGGCCACCATCGTGCCCGTGCGAGACGTGGCCGCCTCGATCGATTTCTATCGTAATGCGTTGGGGTTCGAGGTGCGGTTCGCCGCCGAGGACGGCTCGATCGCCATCGTCGGCCGCGGACCGGCGGCCTTGCAGCTGCTCAAGACCGACGATGAGGGGGCGCTCAAGGCGACCGCGACCAACATCGCCCTGTATATCGAGGTTAAGGGGCTCGATGCCCTGTACGAAAGCCTGCGGTCTGCCCTGGATGCGCTGCCCAAGGCCCGGTTCCGCCCGCCCTTCGAACAGCCCTACGGTATGCGGGAATTCCACGTGAAGGATCCGGACGGCTGCCTGCTGTTTTTCGGAGAAGCGGCCTAGAGCCTACCGCCGCGCGTTCTGAAACACCCGACGCAGCTGCTGTTCATCGATGCCCAATTGCTGGGCCGCCCGGGCGAAGTTTGGCGGCGGCGGGCCGACGGCGCGGCGCAAGGCATCGACCGAAACCCCAAGTTCCGCTGCCGCCTGTGTCAGCGGATCGCCACCCCGTTGCGGCCTCGGACCACTACCCGCATTGACCGCCTGCTGCGCACCGCCGGGGCCACGGGGCAGAGCCTCATCGATCGGCGTGCCGGTGAAACAGCGCGGGATGAAAGGATAGGTCGCGGTCAGGAAATAGGCATAGGTCCCCTGAGGAAACTCGGCCGTCGTAACAGTGGTGCCGTTGCATTGGTCCAGATCGCCCAGACCCGCGACATACTCCCAATCCTCCAGGAACGTGCCGTCATAGGGTCCGCCCGGCTGGTCGCCACCGGAAGGCCGATTGCCCGATTTCAGGCGATAGCTGGAAGCCAGCTCACGTACGCTGCCGCTGTCGTCGGCGTAGCGGGCATAAATCGGAAACCCATCCATCGCCCAACCAACCAGCGGCGATTCCTGGTGGGGATCGAGGCCGAGCGTGTTCAGCAGCCCGGTCGGCAGGCCATGATAGTGATAGGTGCCGTCCGGCTGCACATGGGCGTGGTTTTCATCCAGCCCCAAAGCGATGGCCCCGCCTAGCGGATCGTACTGCCAGCCACCATCCCTTTCGCCCAGATACCATTCGGCCGCCTGGGGTTCGATGATCACCCCGTTGACCGCCACACCGAAGGTGCCCAGGGCGTAGAAGGTCGGTCGGGAGGCCATGACCGGCTGCAGAGGCAGGGAGAATTCGACATCCTGTTCGCTGATGCCGTTGGGGTTACCGCCGCTGGGAAACCGCCCCGTATCGTGCTCGGAAATGCTGTTGGACCGAATGACCCGGCGGTCGCCTTCGACGGTGATGCTGACCTGGCTCGCGGTAATCGGGGCCTGGGTCGCGGCCTGAAGGTCCAGCTCACCCGCCGTGTTGGCGGTGTGGCGGCGCAGCTGGCGCTGGGCAAACAAGTCACCCGCAATCAGGCCACCGGCAACGAGCAGGGCGCAAAAGCAGGCCCCCTTGGCCGTTTTGTTCATCATGAAACGCCATCCTTACGTAGAGATGCAGGCCGCCTCAGCGGCCGGTCACTCCCTCAAACGGCGTCCTAGGCTAAATCCGTCGCTAACTTCTGAAAAAAGGCCACCTTAGCCAGCCTCAGTCCCCCAATTCGGCCAACCCTTCGTAGAGCTTAAGTGCCTCTGGGTTCGCCAGCGCCTCGGTGTTGGCCACCTCCTTGCCATGGATCACGTCGCGGACGGCGATCTCGGCGATCTTGCCGCTCATGGTGCGGGGAATGTCGCCCACAGCAATGACCTTGGCCGGCATGTGGCGCGGCGTGCAGTTGGTGCGGATGTTGCCCCGGATTTCGGCGATCAGCTCGTCCGTCAGCTCGACCCCCTCGGCAAGGCGGACGAACAGCACGACGCGCACATCGCCATCCCATTCCTGGCCAACACAGACCGCTTCCGTCACCTCATCCATCGCCTCGACAACGCGATAGATCTCCGCCGTGCCGATCCGCACCCCGCCGGGGTTGAGCACGGCATCCGACCGGCCATGGATGATGAAGCCGCCATGGGCCGTGCGCTCGGCATAATCGCCATGGTTCCAGATGCCGGGGAAGCGCTCGAAATAGGCGCCGCGATAGCGGGCGCCATCGGGATCGTTCCAAAACGAAAGCGGCATCACCGGAAAGGCACGGGTGCAGACCAGCTCCCCCTTTTGCCCGACCAGCGAGCGCGCTTTGTCGTCCCAGACTTCGACCGCCATGCCCAGACCCGGTGCCTGGATTTCGCCCCGCCACACGGCCCCGTTCGGGTTTCCGATGACAAAGCAGGACACGATGTCCGTCCCGCCGGAGACGGAGGCCAGATGCATGTCCGGCTGGACAGCGTCGTAGAGATAATCAAACGCCTCGGCCACCAGGGGCGAACCGGTGGAGTACATCGTGCGCAGGGCCGAAAGATCGACCTCGTCCCGTGGACGCACGCCCTGCTTGCGCAACGCGTCATAGAATTTCGCCCCGGCGCCGAAATGGGTCACTCCCTCATCGGCGGCAATGCGGAATTGCATCATGCCGTCGGGGTGGAAGGGCGAGCCGTCATACAGAACGAGCGTCGCCCCGGTGACCAGCCCGCTGACCAGCCAATTCCACATCATCCAGCCGCAGGTGCTGAAAAAATAGAGCGTGTCGTCAGGACCGAGATCGCCCTGAAGCCGGTGTTCCTTGGCGTGCTGCAACAGGGCGCCGCCGGTGCCATGGACGATCGCCTTGGGCACGCCGGTGGTGCCGGAGGAATACAAAATGTACAGCGGATGGTCGAAGGCGACCTGCTCGAAGTCCTGCTCATCCGGCTGGTCGGCCTGGAAATCCGCCAGCGTAACCGCCTGAAGCGGCTCGACTTCCGGGTTTTGTTTCAAGAACGGAATGATCACCAGCCGCTCGACGGATGGCAGTGCACCGGCGATTTCGGCGATCTTGGGCAGGCAGTCGATTTCCTTGCCGCCATAGCGGTACCCGTCGACCGCGAACAAGACCTTAGGCTCGATCTGCCCGAAGCGGTCCAGCACACCACGTGCCCCGAAATCCGGCGAGCAGGAGGACCAGACCGCCCCGATCGAGGCTGAAGCCAAAAAGGCGATGATGGCCTCGGGGATGTTGGCCACGAAGCCCGCGACCCGGTCGCCTGGCTCGACCCCAGCGGCCCTAAGCGCATTGGCCGTTCTTGCAACCTGTTCCCGCAACTCCGGCCAGGAAATCTCGCGCCGGTCGATGCCCTCGCCGTGGGCGATGATCGCCGGTCCGTCCTCACCCCTGAACAACAGGTTTTCGGCATAGTTCAGCCGCGAACCGACAAACCAGCGCGCGCCTGGCATGGCGTCGCCATTTTCCAGCACCGTTTCGGCCCGGCGGCTGGAGCGGATATCGGCAAACCGCCAGAACGTCTCCCAAAAGGTGGCGCGGTCCGAGATGGAGAAGGCGTGTAGAGCATCGTATGCGCGGATGTCCCGCCGGCTCTTGCGGTTCAGTCGCGCGGCGAACCGCGTTAGTTGCGTGCCGGCAACTCGTTCAGCCGATGGTTGCCAGATCGGCTCTTCCATGACGTTTCAACTCCCAACCGGGCGACTCGCGCCGTCGATTTGTTCGTGATATGTTCTCATTCGTTATCCCGCCAGAAAGGCAAGAACACCGGCAAGAACGCTGTACCGAGAATGGCCAAAGACAGACTACACGGGCGTGGGGCCCGAACCAACGCCACCGGGCGTTTTGAAAGTCAAGTCCGCGAAAACTTCGACGATGGCTGGGAAAGCCGTGCGGAGGCGGAGGCCGAACCCCTACGCACCGAGCTGATTGAGGAAAAGGCGCGCAGCATCATCACCGGCAACGATTCCCCGGATCTTCCGTTCGACCGGTCGATCAACACCTATCGCGGCTGCGAGCATGGCTGCATCTATTGTTTTGCCCGGCCGACCCATGCCTATCTGGGCCACTCGCCGGGGCTGGATTTCGAATCCAAGCTCTATTTCAAGCCCAACGCGGCCCGCCTGCTGGAAAAGGAAATCAACAAGCCGCGCTATCGCTGCCAGGCCATCGCCCTGGGTACCAACACCGACCCCTATCAACCCATCGAGCGCAAGCTGCGCCTGACCCGCGCCATCCTTGAGGTGCTAGCCCGCCACGATCATCCGGTGGTCATCACCAGCAAATCGGCGCTGGTGATGCGCGATATCGACATTCTGGCCCCGATGGCGGCCAAGGATCTGGCCCGCGTCTGCATATCCATCACCACCCTGCGGCCGGATCTGGCGCGGCAGATGGAACCGCGCGCGGCCAGCCCATCCCGGCGGCTGGCCACCATCAAGGCGTTGACCGAGGCCGGCATCCCGACAGCCATCCTGACCTCGCCCATGATTCCCGGCTTGAACGACGACGAGTTGGAGGACCTGCTGCAAGCGGGCGCGGAAGCTGGGGCGCGTTATGCCAACTACACGCTGCTGCGCCTGCCGCTGGAAATAAAGGACCTGTTCGCCGAATGGCTGGAGGCGTTCGAGCCCAACCGGGCCAACAAGGTTCTTTCCCTTATCCGCCAAATGCGCGGCGGTAAGCTGTACAAATCCGATTTCGGCGAACGGCATCGCGGCGAGGGAACCTATGCCGAGATGATCGGCCAGCGCTTTGCCGCCGCCCACCGCAAGTATGGCTATATCAAGGGAAGCTGGGGGCTGGACATGGATCTGTTCCGCAAGACGGTCGGCGCCGAACAGCTGGACCTGTTCGACGTGCGCGAGCCCGGCTTCGACCGTCCGTCCGGCGCCCTCTAGCGCGAACCGGACGCATCGACTGGCGAGTGTCCCCCGAATCGGCGAAAGTTGCCGCCATGCCCGCCCGCAATGGACACACCAAGCAAAAACCCGATGATCGAATTGAAAAATCATTGGGTTATCCAGCCAGACCGGTCGCCGGTGTGGACGAGGTCGGTCGCGGCCCGCTGGCCGGTCCTGTAATCGCCGGCGCCGTGGTGTTTCCCAGCACGGGGCTTGATCCGGCACTTTCTGAAAAACTACGCGATTCCAAAGCGTTAAAACCAACCGTCCGTTCCGAAATAGCGGCTGAAATTCACCTGTCCTGCATGACAGCCATCGCCCAGGCGACGGTCGAGGAGATTGACCGGCTGAACATTTTACAGGCCAGCCTGCTGGCCATGAGTCGGGCCGTGACAGCCCTGTCCACGCCCCCCGTCGCGGCCCTAATCGACGGAAATCGCTGTCCTTCCGATCTGCCGTGCCAGGCGCAGGCCGTGGTGAAGGGCGATGCTTGCTGCCTGACCATCGCTGCCGCCTCGATCATCGCCAAAGTGCATCGCGATAAGCTGATGGCGGATCTGGCGGCCGACTGGCCCGGCTATGGTTGGGAGAGGAATGCCGGTTATCCCACCGCCCAGCACCGCGCCGCCCTGCTGGAGCACGGAATTACCCCCCATCACAGGCGCAGTTTTGCACCAGTGTCTCAGCTTATTGGCGTAACAGGCTGACTCAGGACGCTTTTTGGGCCATTTGCCGTTGACGTAGCGGGCGCGAGGACTCATTGTTCGCCGGCCTTTCGCCCTGCTTCGCAACGTTTTCAGCGGAAATCCCGTGCCTAAGCCCCGAAAGTCCCCCGCAGAGCTGCCTGTCGACCGTATCCTGACGGGCGATTGCATTTCCGGCATGGCCTCCCTGCCGGAGGGGTCCGTCGACTGCATCTTCGCTGATCCGCCCTATAACCTTCAGCTGAGGGGTGATCTGCACCGGCCGAACAACACCCGCGTGGATGGCGTGGATGATGAGTGGGACCAGTTTGAAAGCCTGGCCGCCTATGACGAGTTCAGCAAAGCCTGGCTGACCGAGGCGCGGCGCCTCCTGTCGCCGGACGGCTCGCTGTGGGTCATCGGCTCCTATCACAATATTTTCCGCCTGGGCGCGACGTTGCAGGATCTCGGCTTCTGGATTCAGAACGACGTCATCTGGCGCAAGACCAACCCGATGCCGAATTTTCGCGGCACGCGCTTTACCAATGCCCATGAAACCCTGATCTGGGCCTCCAAATCCGAGAAGGCGCGGCCGCTGTTCAACTACACGGCGATGAAGCAGCTGAACGAGGGCGTTCAGATGCGCTCGGACTGGCTGCTGCCGATCTGTTCAGGGCCGGAACGATTAAAGGATGACGAAGGCCAAAAGCTGCATCCGACCCAAAAACCCGAGGCTTTGCTTCACCGCGTGATCCTGGCGACGACCAAGCCGGGCGCGGTCGTTCTGGATCCTTTCTTCGGATCCGGCACCACCGGGGCGGTCGCCAAACGGCTGGGTCGGCACTTCATCGGCCTGGAAGCGGACGAGAATTATGTGGCCGCGGCCACCGCCCGTATTGGCGCCATCGAAGGACCCGAAGACATCGACCTGGTCGATCTGCGCGGCCAACGCCAGGAACCGCGCGTCCCCTTTGGCCAGGTGGTCGAACGGGGCCTTCTGCGAGTTGGCACCACCCTGTACGACCAGCGTCGGCGCTACCGCGCGCGCATCCGGGCGGACGGCACGCTGATCGCGACCGATTCAGCCGGGCAACTGGAAGGCTCGATCCACCAGGTTGGCGCCGCCCTGCAAGGCGCGCCCAGCTGCAATGGCTGGACCTTCTGGCACTTTGAACACCGGCGCCGCGATCTGGTGCCGGTGGACATGCTGCGCCAAAAGATCCGCGCGGAAATGCGCCAGGCGAGTTAGCCTGTTTCCTCCAAAAGTTTCTGCGCCCATTCCGCCGATTCATGCGGGTTGACCTTGGCCTGACGGATTATCCGGTCGAAATGGTCCGACAAAGCACGGATATGCTCGGTCGCGTTCAGCACCAGATAGCATTGGCCGATATAGATCGCGGCCCTTAGCGGCCCGAAGACGGTGTAGGGCGCCGAGTAACACTCGCGCTCGTCATACAGAAACAGCCGGAAGGTCGGATACAGCTCGTCCAAGAGGCGGGCCATATGCTCTATCTGCTGGCGCCGGATCTGGGCCGACAGGCCGGTCCACATCCCCTCGCCCCGGGCAAAGGCCGTCAGCCGCTGCATGGGCATGGTGACCTCGGTGTCCGTTTCCGGCCGGCGGGTATAGGCGATCTGCATATCGGCGGCGGCGATGGCGCCCTCGGCTCGCAATTCCTCCGCCCGCAGCTCCCAGCGAATGACCGCATCGGTTCGCAACAGGTCGGGCAAGGTGGCGGGGGCATAGCGGATCTTGTAGCCGCTGGCCTCCTGCCGCCAGCGCTCCACCCGAGAGTCATCCGGCCGGTTGCCGCCCAGCTCGATGGCCAGGCTGGGCGCCACTTCCGTGGCCAAATGGTCCGACTGGCTAAGACCCAGCAGCCAGTCCAGGCTGACTTCATGCCGCGCGGCAATGGCCACCAGCGTTTCGGCCCGAGGCAGCCGCACCTGCCGGTCGGACAGGATTTGCGACAGCGCCGACCGGTCGATGCCGATGCTTTCGGCAAATCCCGACTTGCTCAGCCCGGCCCGGTCCATCACCTGGCGCAGGCGCGTGCCGAAAACACTGTCGATCTGGCGCTTGTCCGTCGCAGGCTCGCTCACTTTTCACACCATTCGTTGTGTTTAGATAACAATATCGCCATTCGATAAGCAGTCGCAACAGAATTGCCTCAAAACTCCTATCTTCCCATCAACCGCTGTTAAAAAATTGTGGCAACAAGAAAATGTGAGCGGTGGGACATGTCGGATTTCTGGCAGCGGTTGCGCCGGCTTGAATGGCCGACTCTGGCCGTGCTTGCCGGCTGTTATGCGCTTTGGTTGGCGCTGGTTTTTTCGAACGGGGTGTTGCCCTGGCCGTTGATCGCGGTCGGTTTGACCCTGGCGACCGCGTTGCACAGCTCGCTGCAGCATGAATCCGTGCACAATCACCCAACCCCCTGGCCAGGCTTGAACGAGGCGCTGGTCTTCCCCTCGCTGTGGATGGTCATGCCCTGGCGGCGTTACCGCGATGCCCATATGGCCCATCATCGGACCGGCCGGCTGACAGACCCGTTGGAGGATCCCGAAAGCTTCTATCTCGATACCAGCAGCTGGGCGCGCTGCCCCGCCCCGATCAAAACACTGCTGGCCCTGCAATCCAGCCTGATCGGCCGGTTGCTGTTCGGCCCGCCCATCGCCTTTGCGCGCCTGCTGTTGGATGATTGGAACAAACACCGATCGGGAGACCGATCCGTTGCTCCCGCCTGGGGGCTGCATCTCGTATCCGTCGCGCTGGTCGCGTCGGTTTTATGGGTCGCCGGCGTGCCGCTCTGGCTTTACGTCCTGTCAGTTGTCTGGCCCGCGACCTCCGTGCTCCTGCTGCGCAGCTATATCGAACACCGGCCGGCCGGCGCGCAGCCGCACCGCTCGGCCATCGTGGAATCCGGTCCGCTGCTGTCGCTGATCTTTCTGAACAACAACCTGCACGCCCTGCACCACATACGCCCAGGTTTGCCCTGGTTCCGACTACCCTCCGCCTATCGGCGCGACCGTCAGGCCCTGATTGCCGGCAATGGCGGATATCACTATCAAGGCTATCGGGACGTGCTGCGCCGCCACCTGTTCGACCGGCCCAAGCCGCCCTTGCATCCCGACCCGGTGAACGAGGCACGGTGACCGCCCACCCCACCCTGACTGCCCGCCTATCGATGTATGACTGGCTGCAAACGCGGGCGGCCAATGATGAGCTGTGGACGCGTTGGCGAAGGGCATTGCGGGCGCGGGGCATTGACGCGACTGAGAGCCTGGACCGCGAAACCCAGGACGAAAGATCCCTCGACGGCCTCCTGGTCGGCCAGGTCTGTGGTGTCACCTACGCAACCTCTCTCGCAGGTCGGGCTCAGCTAGTCGCGACGCCTTGCTATGCCGCCGCCGGATGCGATGGACCGAACTATTGCAGCATGATCGTGGTCCGGACTGACAATGCTGCGGACACCATCGCCGACCTGGCAGGCCTTAGCGCGGCAGTGAACAGCAAGACTTCCTTCTCCGGCTGGTTCGCCCTGCATGCCACTACCGGCGATGACGACAAATTCTTTGTCGGTTATGTGCTGACAGGCGCGCACCTCGCCTCGGCTCAAGCCGTTGCCCAGGGCAAGGCCGATTGCGCGGCGCTCGACGCGGTCTGTTGGGCATTGATCGGCAAGTATCTGCCTGACTTGCGCGCCCAGTTGCGGGTTTTGGCGCAAAGCCCGTCCCTGCCCGGTCTACCCCTGATCGCTGGACCGTCCTGCGATGACCGAACGGTCGAGATCCTACGCGAGACGTTGTTCGAAATACTGGCCGATCCGGCTATGAACGCCACCAAGGAAAGCTTGCTGCTGACCGGCGCAGAGATCCTGGACGATGCCGACTACCAAAGGCTGCTGGCCTACGTTTGAGCTTCGCCCGTCCGCACGTGCTTCAGCCAGGAGGCCCGCAGCCGCACCCCATGGCCGGCAAAGCGCACGTCGGTGATGTCCATGCGGGTGATCCGGTCGGCGCGGAAATGGCGAAAATCCTGGCGCAGCTCGCACCAGCCAGCCACCACCATGCGCTGCTCATAAAAGGCAATGGCGATGGGCCGGATGGTCCGCTCGGTCTCACGCCCCTCAACATCTGCATAGGCGATGACGACCTTGGTCTCATCGCGGATGGCGCGCCGCATGGCCGGCAAATCGATGGCGATTTCGGGGCGGTTTCCGCGATACGGGCGCGGGACAAACAGGGCCGTATCGGTCAGGCGCTGGGCCAGTTCCGGCGACAGCACCGCCTCGATCTTGGCCAGCACATCCTCGCTGGCCCTGGCCAGGGCGGGATCGCCATTTTGCGCAACCAGGCGGGCGCCCAGCACCACGGCTTCGATTTCATCGGCGGTGAACATCAGCGGCGGCAGGTCGAAGCCTGGGGCCAGCACGTAGCCCAGCCCGGCCTCGCCATCGACCGGCACGCCCTGGCCCTGCAGGGCGGCCATGTCGCGATAGACGGTCCGCTCGCACACCTCCAGCGATTGCGCCAGCTCGGCGGCGGTGATCGGCCCCCGCGATCGGCGCAAATGCTGGACAATCTCAAACAATCGCTCGGCCCGGCGCATGGTCCCTCTCTCATAAAATCCGACGTTAGATTAACCCTCCTGACACCATGTTGTCAGGAGGTGTCAGCTAAGAACAGTGCCCATGACAACAGCGGACAGCGAGGACGACGCGATGGCCAACAAATCCGATCTGACTTTGGTTATTTTTCCCGAAAGCTTCGGCGCCCGGAATCCCAGCCCCTTTTGCATCAAGGCCGAAGTTCTGATGCGCATGTCCGGCCTGCCCCACAAGATCGAACGCCAGGCCGACCCCAGCGCCGGTCCTCTCGGCAAGCTGCCCGCCCTGCGCGATGGCGATCGGCTGATGGGCGATTCGGAACTGATTCGCCAATACCTGGCGACTCACTATCAAACCGATTTCGACCGTTATCTATCGGCCAAACAGCGCGCAGCGGCCCACGCCTTTGCTCGCATGCTGGAGGAGCGGACCTATTGGACCATCGTCCAATCCCGCTGGCTGGACGACCGCAACTGGCCGACCCTGCGCGATGCCTATTTCGGCGGCATGCCGACCCCGCTGAAGCAGATCGTGCCCGCCCTGATCCGCCGCCGCGTGCGGCGCGACATTCGCGGCCAAGGCCTGGGCCTGCACAGCGCCCAAGCCATCGAGGCCTTCGCGCTGGATGATCTGAAGGCGGTCGCTGACTGGCTGGGCGATCAGCCCTTCATGATGGGCGACCAGCCTTGCAGCCTGGATGCGACCGTTTACGCGCTGCTGGCCTGCGTCGCGCCGGCCGAGTTCGACACGCCGATGCGCGAGATGGTGATCAACGACATGCGCCTGGCCGGCTATCTTGCGCGCTGCGACCGGTTGTGGTTCGGCGAGATGGAACCTTGCGTCAAACCAACCGAAGAGCCGCTGTTCGCCGGCGCGCGTCGACCGGATGCCGCACCCATGGCAACCCGTTCAGCGGCATAGGCGCGCGACCTTGCGCATGACGGTGGGCAGCGCCTCGGCCTCGAGCGCGTCGACGGACGCCCAGCGATAGGGATCGTCCCTGGCCGATGGTCGGGTTTGGATGCCCTTGGCGATGGCCAGTTCCAGGTTGAAATGGGTGAAGGTGTGGCGCACGACGCCCTGCACAATCATCCAGTCCACCCGGCTGGGCGCGTGCTGTTCGGCCATCGCCAGGGTGGGCGATGGCTCCTCCGTCCAGGGCGTGGAGGGAAACTCCATCATGCCGCCGAGCAGGCCTTTGTCGGGCCGCCGGCGCAGCAGCACCTGGCCCTGGCCGTCCTCCAGCCAAAAGGCCAGCCCCCGGCGTGTAGGCTTTTGCTTCTTAGGCGCCTTGCGCGGCAGGGATTCGGCGATGCCTTCTTCCCGCGCGCGACAGCCGGTTGAGACCGGGCAGAGAGCGCAGACCGGCTTGCGCGGCGTGCAGACCATGGCGCCCAGATCCATCAACGCCTGGGCGTGATCGCCGGGGCGCTTGGTCGGGGTCAGCGAAGCGGCATGCTCGCGCAACTCAGGCTTAGCGGCTGGCAGGGGCGTTTCCACCGCGAACCAGCGCGCCATCACCCGTTCGATATTTCCATCGAGGACCGCCGCTGGCCGGTCGAAGGCGATGGCGGCCACCGCGGCGGCGGTGTAGGCACCGATCCCCGGCAGGACGCGCAGGCCCTCTTCATCATCGGGGAATTGCCCGTCCAGCTCTTGGGCCACGGTTTGGGCGCAGCTGTGCAGGTTGCGGGCGCGGGCGTAGTAGCCGAGGCCGGCCCAGGCCGCCATGACGTCATCGCGCGGCGCGGCGGCGAGGTCGGATACCGTCGGCCAGAGCCGCAGGAATTTTTCAAAGTAGCGGCCGACCGTCGGCACCGTTGTCTGCTGCAGCATGATCTCGCTGAGCCAGACATGGTAGGGATCGGCCCGCACACCGGGCGGTGCCCGCCAGGGCAGCGTGCGCCGGTGCCGGTCGTACCAGTCGAGCAGATCCGACTGAAAGGCAGCAGCAGAGGGGGTAGCGCGAGGGCACATAAGGGGCCTTATGCCAATCCAGACCCTTGCGGTCGAGGGCACGGACCATCACGATAGACCCGCCATGAAACCCAAGCGCAAAAACCGGCTGGGCAGCTCCAAGCGGGCGCAGAAAACCCGTTCCGTCGCCGCCTTCGTCAACCCGATCGCCAAGAAGGCCTTGGGCGGACGGCCGTTGGCCTTGCGCGAGTTGATCTTGAGCTGGCGGGCCGCCGTTGGGCCTGATTTTGCCGCCGGCACCCGGCCCCAGGCGATCAGCCGCGCCCGGGCCGGCGAGGCATGCCTGACCCTGGCGGTGGATCCCCGGCTCGCGTTGATGGTTCAACACGAGTCCCAGCGTTTGATCGACCGGGTGAACACCTATTTCGGCTACAAGCTGATCAACCGGCTGAAATTGGTTCAGCGGGTCATCCAGCCTGAGGATGACCGCGCCTCACAACCGGACCTGCCGGTCGACAATCAGGACCGGCAAGCCGTTCAGGCGAAAGTCGAGCGGATTTCCGATGATCAATCCCGCGCCATCCTGCAGGAGATGGGCGAGTTGATTTCCGTCCGCCGGCGCCGCCGATTGGCCCTTCAAAAATCCGGCATTACGCCCAACTGACGTCACATAGCTGGCTATGATGGACCCAGCACCGGTCCTAGGGCCGTGATGGATAATTGACGAAGGACCGTTCCATGCAGCGCAGACCCCTCCTTATTACCGGCGGTGCCCTTGCGGCAGGCCTCGCAATCGGTGGCCCCGCGACGGCGGCCCCCTGGCAGCCGGAACTTACGGATGCGGATCGGGTTTTGGGCGATCCGGACGCGCCGGTGGCGGTGATTGAGTTTGCCTCCTTCACCTGCCCGCATTGCGCGTCCTTCCACAACGACGTCCTGCCGGACGTAAAGGCCAACCTGATCGATCCGGGCCAAGTAAAGCTGGTCTTCCGTGAGTTCCCGCTGGATGGCGTGGCGCTGCGGGCCGGTATGATCGCCCGCTGTCTGCCGCGCGAGGCCTATTTCCCCTTCGTCGACATTCTGTTCGGCCAGCAGCCGCAATGGATCCGCGCGGGCGACCCGGTTGCCGCCCTGCGCCAGTTCGGCCGCCTGTCGGGCCTGACCGAAGAACAAATGGATGAATGTCTGGCCGATGAGGAGCTGGCCAACGAGATCATCCAAATGCGCACCGAGGCCGAGGCGACCTATCAGGTGGGGGCGACACCGTCCTTTGTTATCGACGACACCTTGCGCGAGGGCGGCTTATCGTATGATGCTCTTGCTCGATTCGTTGAGGAGGCGGCCAACGCCTGATGGCGTGACCGATTGGGCCGGAGGGCCCAAACACCGAGCGAGTCTTTGTATATTAAGGGCAGCAGGGCCACCGGGTGCATTTCACCAAACTTCGCCTAGCCGGGTTCAAATCGTTCGTCGACCCGACCGAATTGCCGATCGAAACCGGGGTCACCGGGATCGTCGGGCCGAACGGTTGCGGCAAATCCAATCTGGTCGAAGCCCTGCGCTGGGTAATGGGCGAGAATTCCGCCCGCCGGGTGCGCGGCACCGAAATGGACGATGTCATCTTTGCCGGCGGCGGCGGACGCCCCGCCCGCAATCTGGCCGAAGTCCTGCTGACGGCAGACAATTCCGCCCGCACCGCACCGCCGAATTTCAACGTCCATGACGAGCTGGAAATCAGCCGCCACATCGAACGCGGAGCCGGATCGACCTATCGGGTAAATGGCAAGACCGCCCGGGCGCGCGACATCCAGATCCTGTTCCAGGACCATCAGACGGGCTCGACGTCGCCCGCCATGGTCGGCCAAGGGCAAATCGGCGCCATCGTCACGGCCAAGCCGGCCGACCGGCGCCGCCTGCTGGAAGAGGCCGCCGGCGTTAGCGGCTTGCACGGGCGGCGGCATGAGGCAGAGCTGCGGTTGAACGCGGCGGAGACCAATCTGCGCCGGCTGGAAGACATCATGACCACCATGGTGGAACAGCTGGCCAACCTGAAGAAGCAGGCCCGCCAGGCGGCCCGCTATCGCAGCCTGTCCGACCGCATCCGCAAGGGCGAGGCGCTGCTCTACACCGTGCGCTGGCACACGGCGAGTGCGACGCTGGCCGAGGCCGAATCGGCCCGGGACGCAGCCGAACGGGATGTGGCCGAACGGCTGGCCACGGCTGCTTCGTCCCGGAACACCGCCGAGAAGGCTGACGAGGCCCTGCCGCCGCTGCGCCAGGCCGAGGCCGAAGCAGCGGCAAAACTGCAACGCCTGACCATCGCCCGCGAACAGCTGGATGCCGAGGAAGAACGCCTGGCCACCGCGCGCAAGCAGGCCGAGGACCGGTTGGAACAGCTTCAGGCCGATGGCGGCCGCGAACGGGAGCTGGCCGGCGAAGCCGAACAAGCCATCAAGCGCCTGGCCGAGGAAGCCGAGCTGGCCCGCAAGGACGCGGCCGGCGAGGAAGAGGCCCAGAACCTGGCCCGCGCCCAGGTCAAGGACGCCCGCGCCGCGCTGGAACAGGCCGAGCAACGCCTGGACGAGCTGGTCAGCGAGCTGGCCGCCGGCAAGGCGCAGCGGCAAGCCCTGGAAAGCCGGCGAGGCAATCTCGAACGCCGCAGCCAGGAAGCCAGCCAGCGTATTGCCGGGCTGGAAGCCAAGAACGAGGAGCTGGGCGCCGCCTGGGCAAATGCCGAGCCGCTGGCCGAGGCCGAAAAGGCCATGCAGGCGGCCGAAACCAGCCTGACCGAAGCCCGAGAGGCGGCCGAATCGGCCCAGGAATCGGTCGAGGTGCACGAAACGGCCCTGGAGACGGCCCGCACGGCAAAACAGATCGCCACCGACCAGCGCGCCGCCTTCCAGGCGGAAATCGACGCGCTGGTCGATGTTCTGGACGAATCGGACGCCGAACAGTTCCCGCCGCTGATCGATTCGGTCACGGTCAAATCCGGCTATGAGCTGGCCTTTGCCGCGGCCATGGGCGAGGACGCCATGGTGCCGCTGGACGAGGCGGCGCCGGTGCACTGGTCGACCTTGCCGCCGCTGGACGATGCCCAGGCGCTGCCCGATGGCGTCACCCGACTGTTGGATCACGTCAAGGCGCCGCCCGCGCTGGCCCGTCGGCTGGCCCATGTTGGGCTGGTCGAGGACTCCGCCAAAGCCGAGAGCCTGATCGCCAAACTGCTTCCCGGTCAGCAGATCGTTTCCAAGGATGGCGGCCATTGGCGCTGGGACGGGCTGGTGGTCACCGCAGGCGGCGAGACGGCGGCCGGCAAACGGCTGCGCCAGCGCAACCGGCTAGACGAACTGCGCCCCCTTAGCAAATCCGCCGATGACGCGGCTGAGGAAGCCGCGTCGGTGGTCGAAAAATGTGAGACAGCGTTGGCCGAGGCCCGGACCGACGCCCAGGCCGCCCGCGACCGGGTCAGCGGCGCGCTGGACAAACTGGAAGGCACGCGCCGCGACCTCAGCCGGCTGGAAAAGCAGCGGGCCGAGCAGGATTCGATCCGTCAGCGCCTGATCAGCCAGTTGGAAGAAGCCCAGGCCGCCCTGGCCGAGGCCGACGACGAGCTGCGGGCCGTTCAGGCGGAAATCGCCGATCTGCCAAATTTGGAAACGTTGGGCGTCACCGTGCAGACCAGCCAGGCCGAACGGGCCGAGCGGCGCAGCGTGTCCGACAGCGCCATGGCCCGACTGGACGGGCTGATTCGCGAAGCCGACAGCCGGGCGCAGAAGATCGCCAATATCGAACGCGAAAGCACCGACTGGCGGCAGCGGGCGGAACGCGCGACCGAGCGTGTGGCCGAATTGCGCGACCGGGCCAGCGAGGAACAAAACAGCCTGGAATCGCTGGCCAGCGATCCTGAAGAGCAGGCCAAGGCACGGCGCGCCCTGCAAGAGCAACTCGACGAAGCCACCCTGGCTCGCAAGCTTGCCGGCGACAAACTGGCCGAGGCCGAAACAGCCGCCCGTACGGCCAATGAGGCGTCGCGCGTTGCCGAAGGCCTGGCCGTCGAGGCGCGCGAAACCCGCGCCACCGCGGCAGGGCAAGTTGAAACGGCCGCCGAAAGCCTGGCCCAGCTGCGCGACCGCATGGCGGAAAAGCTGAATTGCCGCCCGCTGGAGCTGCGCGACATCGCCGGCCTGAAACCGGATGCCGATTTGCCGGAGGAAGAGGCCGCCTCGAACCGCGTCAACCGGCTGTATCACGAGCGGGAGACCATGGGCGCGGTCAATCTGCGCGCCGAGGAAGAGGCAGCCGAGGCCGAGGAACGGATCGAAAGCCTGGAAAACGAAAAGACCGATGTCGAGGCCGCGATTAACGAGCTGCGGCGCGGCATCGCCAACCTGAACAAGGAGGCTCGCGAACGGCTGGTCGCCTGTTTCGACCAAGTGGACGAACACTTCCGCACCCTGTTCACCCGCCTGTTCGGCGGCGGTAAGGCCTATCTGAAGCTGACCGACCCGAACGACCCGCTGAATGCCGGGCTGGAAATTTTCGCAAGCCCGCCGGGCAAGCGGCTGCAGAACCTGTCGCTGCTGTCGGGCGGTGAGCGGGCGCTGACCGCTCTGGCGCTGCTGTTCGCCGTGTTCCTGACCAATCCGGCGCCGATCTGCGTGCTGGACGAGGTCGACGCGCCATTGGACGACGCCAATGTCGAGCGATTCTGCAAATTGGTCGAAGATCTGGTGGAAAAGGCCGGCACGCGCTTCCTGATCGTCACCCACCACCGCATGACGATGGCGCGGGTCGACAGGCTGGTCGGGGTGACCATGACCGAGGCCGGCGTATCGCAAATGGTGACGGTGGATCTGGAGCAGGCGTTGGCGTTGCGCGACAGTGCCTAAGCCCTGATCGCCGCCAGCCCAAACCGCGCTTGACGGGCCGCCGGACCGTCCCTACCTTGCGCCCGCTTTCCGCCGGGAAGCATGACACATTCGGGCATTGAGCACGATCACGACCAAGGACAAACGGCCCACACCGTCCGATCTGGACGCACAGAACCTCAAGCGGCTGAAATCACGGTTGGATCAAGCGCGCGCGCAGGGTCAATACGGCCCAAAGCGTCCGGCGAAAGCCGGTGCACGGTCGGCAGGTATGGCCGTGGGCTTTCGAGTAGTTGTCGACCTGGCGGCGGGTGTGGTAGTGGGCACCGGCATCGGCATTGTGCTCGACCGCTGGCTGGGAACCACGCCGTGGTTTCTGCTGGTTTTCTTCATGATCGGGTCGGCGGCCGGGCTCATGAATGTTTACCGCACCGCGCAAGAGCTGGAACGCAAGCGCAAGGCGGCCTCGGCTGAGGGCGACGGCGCGGATTGATGGAAGGAAGTGGCGGTGGCTGGACCGCTTGAACAGTTTGAAATCAAGCCGATCGTGCCAATCAAGGTGGGATCGCTGGATCTGTCCTTCACGAACGCTTCGGCCTTTATGGTCATCGGCGTCATCCTGCTTGTTCTGTTCTTCTGGCTGACCACCCAGGGCCGCGCCCTGGTGCCCTCGCGCTGGCAATCCCTGGCCGAGATTTTCTACGAAGCCATCGGGAACATGATACGCGACAATGTGGGATCCGACGGCCGTCGGTATTTTCCCTTCATTTTCACGCTGTTCATGTTCGTCCTGGTGCTGAACCTGATCGGCATGATCCCCTACACTTTCACGGTGACCAGCCACATCATCGTCACCTTCGGGCTGGCCTTTTTCATCTTCATTGCCGTGACGATCATCGGCATCTGGCGGCATGGCCTGAAGTTTTTGAGCCTGTTCTTCCCCCACGGCGCGCCGTGGTGGACCGGGTTCATCCTTATTCCGGTGGAGGTTGTCTCCTACCTCTCGCGGCCGGTCAGCCTGGCGGTGCGTCTGTTTGCCAACATGACGGTTGGCCACGTGCTGCTGAAAGTGATCGCCGGCTTTATCGGGCTGATGGGCATTTTCGGCATCGTGCCGTTCCTGTTCCTGATCCCGCTGACGGCATTGGAGATCGGCATTGCGATCCTGCAAGCCTATATCTTCACCATATTGACCTGCGTCTATCTGCACGACGCGCTGCACCTGCACTAACCACTTGACCTAACCCCTAGAACATCCCTAGACGGCCGGGAACACGGCCAAACACAGAAGGAACGAGTTTAATGGAAGCGGAAGCTGCGAAATTTGTCGGCGCGGGCCTGGCCGCCATTGGCATGATCGGTGCCGGTATCGGTGTGGGCAATGTGTGGTCCAGCTACATCACCGCCCTGGCCCGCAACCCGGCCGCCAAGGACGAAATCGGCGCCAACATCTGGATCGGCTTTGCCGTGACGGAAGCTATCGCGCTGTTCGCCCTGATCGTCGCGCTGATCTCGCTGTTCGGTTAAGTCCGACGGCCGTCTGCCTGACGAGAGCCCATTATGCCGCAGTTTGACCCGACCTATTTCGCAAGCCAGCTGTTCTGGCTGGCCGTCACCTTCGCGGTGCTCTACTGGCTGCTGAACAAGATCGCGATACCGCATCTATCGCAGGTCTTCACCCAGCGGTCCGAGCGCATCACCGAGGATCTGGAACAGGCGGAAAAACTGCGCGCCGAGGCTGAAGAGGCGATGGCGGCCTATGAGGAGGCCTTGGCCAAGGCCCGGTCTGAGGCCGGCGATATCGTTGGCAAGGCCAAGGCCGATATCGCGGCCATGACCACCGAACGGCAGAACGCCTTTCAGGCCGATTTGGCCAAGCAGATTGCGGCGGCGGAAACCCGCATTGCCGATGCCAAAGCCTCGGCCGAGGGCGACTTGATCGACATCTCGACCGGCGCGGCCGAAGCCCTGACGGAAAAGCTGTTGGGCAAGGCCGCCACCAAGGCCGCGATCAAGAAGAGCGTCACCGCCGCGCTGAAGGAGCTGGCATGATGGGCACCCTGTCCCGCTGGCTGCTGACCGCAACGCTGACGCTGACCCCGGCCATCGCCTGGGCGGCCGATGAGGCCGAAGGCGAGCACGCCGCGGGCATTCCGGCTGAACTCTGGCTGATCCTGGCCCTGGTGGTGCTGATCGCCATCGCCTTCCGCCCGGCCAAAAAGGCCATCTTGGGCGGCTTGGACGGCCGGGCCGATACCATCCGCAAGGAGCTGGAAGAAGCCCAGCATTTGCGCGAGGAAGCCAAGACCGCCCTGGCCAACATCCAGCGCAAACACCGCGATGCGATGCAGGAGGCCGAACAGATCACCGCACACGCCAAGGACGAGGCGGAACGGATGGTCAAACAGGCCGAGGAAGATCTGGCCGCCTCGCTGAAGCGCCGCGAAGCCGCCGCCTTCGAACGGCTGGCCCAGGCCGAAGCCAAGGCCGTCGCCGAAGTCCGCGCCACGGCTGTGGAAGCTGCCGTGCGGGCCACGGCGAACCTGATGGGCTCGCAGCTGGACGCGTCCAAACAGGGCGATCTGATCGACCAGGCGATCGCCGAGCTGCCGCAGCGCCTAAACTAGAGCACTAACGCTCTACTACCTTTCCGAACGCGTCACCGAGGCCGCAAAGCACCCGCGTTTTGCGAAATGCAGGTGAATGTAGGCGGCCGTCGGGTCTTCGAACTGGGTCGCAATTTCCTGCGATAGCTGCTCGCCATCGATGATTTCGGCGGCGATCATCGAATGGTTGTCATCGAATACGCGGACCGAGATCAGCCGAGAGCGGATGACCTCCGGCACCTCGCCAACCGCCAAAGCGGCCTGGCTAACTCCCTCGCGAACATAGATTGCGTGACTTGACCGGTAGGGCGAGTCGGCCGGTTGGTGTTCGTAGTTGACGAGAATGACGCTTTCGCCAATGTCGGCGTCTTGCAAGCTGATGCGACAAGGGGCGCCGGGTTTGGTCGTCACCGGCACCCGGCGCGCGTTAAGGCGCCGCAGTTCGCTTTCCGGCAGATCGAACAGCGGTTGGAAGTCTTTTTCCGCCAGGGCGTGAATTTGAAACGACATTGAGCTCTCCTCCAGTTGATGGAGGGAGGCTATGTCGCCTCAACGATGCTGCGCGACCCGGTTGTTGCGGAAACGCCTTACGCCTGGACGGCTCTACGCAGCCCGCATCGTGGCGCGCGGCAGGCGGCCTTCGAACAGGTCGGCATCCTCGTTCATCACACTGGTCAGGAAATCGCAAAAGGCCTTGATGCGCGGGGTGGCCTTCAGGTCCTCGTGATAGAGCACCCAGGCATCGAACCCGTGGGTTACCGTTGAGCCCGGCAGGCGCACCAGGTCGGCACAGCGGTCGCCCATGAAGCAGGGCAGCTGGCCCAGGCCGAAGCCTGCCCGGCAGGCGGCGAACTGGACACTGACATTGGCCAGCTTCCAGCGCACCGGCAGGTCGGGATAGGGGCTGCGCTTGACCCAATCGGTGCTGTCGCGCCAACCCAGCCAAAAGGCCCCGCCCTTGGGGTCGGACAGGTCGTGGGACCGTAGATAGGCGGGGGTGGCGTAAAACGCCTCTTCGAACCGCGGCAGGCGGCGGCCGACCAGGGCCTGATCGGGGGTGTTGGAAAAGCGGATGGCCACATCGGCGGCCCGACGGGAGAGATCCAGCACGTCGTAGGTGAAGATCACATCCAGATCGATGCCGGGATGCTGTTCCTTGAAGCGGCCGAAATGCCGGGACAGGTAATGGGTCGCGAACGGCTCCGGCATGGTGACGGTGACCTTGCCGCCCTGATCCTTGTCGTAGCCAACCGCCTCGCGCTGGAAGGCGAAGGCATCCCGCTCGATGTTTTCGGCCCGATGCAACAGGGCCTCGCCATCCTCGGTCAGCTCGTAACCGGTGGGCAGGCGGCAGAACAGGGTGATGCCGATCGCCTCCTCGAAGGCGTCCAGCCGGCGCAGGATGGTGGAATGGCTGACGGACATATCGTTGGCCGCCCCGCGAACCGAGCCGCTGCGCGCGATGGCCAGAAAGACCTTCAGATCGTCCCAATTCACAGCGAACCTCCCCGTCCCTGCCGTGCATATGAGCCCACGTGGTGGTCATAACATGGTCGATTCGTCGACCAGGCGTGCGCAAATTCCGTGACCTTATGAACGCAAACAACCATTCAAGCTGTCGGGTCGGTCCGTAATTGCAAAACGCCCTAGCAAAATCCGCCGGTTAATCGGCTGAGTCCGGCTGACTACCATCCGCTCCATGGTCTCATCGAATCCATGGAGGCGTATCGATGACGGCGAAACTGCCCAAGACCAACAAAAACCCAACGACAGAACTTACCGATCAATACCGCGCCGTCCGGAACCGGACGCTGGATCTGGCGCGCGGGTTGAGCGATGCGGACGCGACGGTCCAGTCGATGGAAGATGCCAGTCCGGCAAAATGGCATCTGGCGCACACGACCTGGTTTTTCGAAACCTTTCTGCTAGCAAACCGCCTGCCCGGTTATCGGCCCTTCGATCCGACCTTCGCCTATTTGTTCAACTCCTACTACGAAGGCGCCGGCGAGCGCTGGCCGCGGCCCCGACGCGGTCTGCTGACCCGGCCGGGTCTGGACAAGGTTCGCGACTATCGCGTCCATGTCGATGCGGCGATGGCGGAGTTGCTCGATGGGGCCGATGACGACGAGGTCGCCGAGCTTGTCGTCCTGGGCTTAAACCATGAGCAGCAGCACCAGGAACTGTTCCTGACCGACCTGCTGCACCTGTTCGCCCAGAACCCGCTGCACCCCGTCTATCGCGATCCCGAACCGTTGGCCGTTGAGCAACCAGCAGAGGATGAACTTGGTTGGGTCGAGGTCGATGGCGGTATCGTTTCCGTCGGGCATGCGGGCGAGGGCTTTGCCTTTGATTGCGAGACGCCGCGCCATGAGGTGCTGTTGCGCCCCTTCCGGCTGGCAGAGCGGGCGGTGACCAATGCGGAGTGGATCGCCTTCATCGAGGATGGCGGTTACGAGACCCCCTCCCTGTGGCTGTCCGACGGGATCGCGACAGCCAGGGAGAAAGGCTGGCAGGCACCGCTCTATTGGGAGCAGCACGACGGGGCCTGGCATTCCATGACGTTGCGCGGCTTTCAGCCCGTCGATCCGCGCGCGCCGGTTTGTCACGTCAGCTTCTATGAGGCCAATGCCTTTGCCGAATGGGCGGGCAAGCGCCTGCCGACGGAATTCGAGTGGGAGCACGCGGCCAGGGACGTTGCCATCGAAGGCAATTTTGCCGACAGCGATCGGCTGCGGCCCAAGCCGCAGAGCAGGGATGGTCTGGCGGGGCTTTACGGCGATGTCTGGGAATGGACGGCCAGCGCTTACAGCCCCTATCCGGATTTCCGGCCGCTGGAGGGTGCCGTCGGGGAATATAACGGCAAGTTCATGAGCGGGCAGATGGTGCTGCGCGGCGGATCCTGTGCCACGCCCGCCGGGCATATGCGCGCCACCTACCGCAACTTCTTCCAACCGGAAAAGCGCTGGCAGTTCTCCGGCCTGCGCCTGGCCGAGAGCATCCGATGACCGAACTGCAACGGGCGACGGCCCGCAACGAGGCCTTTGCCCAAGATGTGCTGACCGGGCTCGGTTCGACGCCCAAAACCTTGCCGAGCCGCTGGCTGTACGACCGGCGCGGATCAGAACTGTTCGAGCTGATCACCGAGCTGCCCGAATACTATCCCACCCGCACCGAGACCGGGATTTTGCGGTCCATCGCGGAGGAGGTTGCCCAGATCGTCGGCCCCAGTGCGCGGCTGGTCGAATATGGTGCGGGCGCCTCGACGAAGACCCGCATCCTGCTGGATGCCCTTCCGGATCTTAAGGCTTACCAGCCGATCGATATTTCCAGCGCGTTTCTGGCGGAAACGGCGGCCAGCTTGGCAGCGGATTATCCCGATCTGGTCATCACGCCGATCGCCGCTGATTTCATGCAGCCGGTAGCCATCGATGGGTTAAGTGATAAGGAGGGTCGGATCGTGGGCTTCTTCCCCGGTTCGACCATCGGCAACCTGGATGACGGCGAGATCGCCGGTTTCCTGGGCGCGGCCCGCGAAACTCTCGGACCCTCGGCCCTGTTCCTGCTGGGCGCCGATCTGCGGAAGAGTCCCGACATACTGATCCCGGCCTATGACGATCAGGCCAACGTGACCGCCGAGTTCAACCTGAACCTGCTGGTCCGGATCAACCGCGAGCTGGAGGGAGACTTCGATCTGGCGAATTTCACCCATCAGGCCCGCTGGAACGATTCCGAGAGCCGGATTGAGATGCATCTGGTGAGCGAGCGGGACCAGTCGGTCGAGGTGCTTGGCCAAACATTCCAATTCGCGGCCGGCGAGACCATCCACACGGAGAATTCGCGAAAATTCAGGGTTTCAGATCTCGACCGGATGGCGGCCTCGGGCGGGTGGAGCCTTGATCGAACCTGGTTCGATGCGGACCGCCTCTTCTGCGTCGCCCTATTGCGCTAGTAGGAAATCCCACCTTCGCGTCGCTGGCGGTCGGCATCGTCGTCGGGGATGCCAGTTTCATCGTCCTGGCCACTGCGATGACTGCGGATCATCAAGGCCACCAGGACGACGGTCAGCCCAAGCGAAAAGATCCCTGCCCCGGCCAGGGCGATCATGCCATGGAAGCTGATTTCGCCATGGCCAACCTGCCAATCGGCAATCACCCAGACGATCACGGCAGCAAGTGCGATAAACGGCACCACCACGCAAATCGCGATGATCCAGCGATTTGTTTGACCCGCCATTGCCGTGTCCCTAGCCGCCTTGGTTGTAGAGCCGCTGTTCGTCGGTCAGCTGAAAGCCCATCAGCACCGAATAGAACTGGCCGCTGCGGGCGTTTTCCAACGGGATCACCTGGCGCAGCTCCTCCCGGCTCAACAACCGCGTTCGGCGGTCATTGAAAGCGAAGTCGGTCGTAAATACCTCTTTGCCTAGGATGCGGTTTTCCGGGTCGAGCACGGCAACGAAATAGTCGACCGACACCGATTGGTCCTGGGAGATTGCCGGACCACGCTCGCCGGCCAGGATCAGCGCCAAATCGACCGTAACAGTCTGATCTTCGTAGGTGCACTCACCCGTGAATTCGACCAAGGTACTGCGCAACAACATGTCGGACAGGTCCTGGCTGCCAGCATTGTCAAACAGCGTGATGGTTTCAGCGCCCGAGACGATGGCGGTTTCCGGGCAACCCTGGGCCCGGTCGGCCACCGGCCTGTCTTGGGGGTCGACCGCACAGGCCGACAACGCCAAGGCAGCCCCGAGCAGCCAAAGCGCTTTGCAGCGAGGCATCGCTATACTAGACATGCGTCCGATCATGGATGGCTTTATTCCGAAAAGAGCGCCGGCGCGGCCCTGGCCCGCCGTCAAATCCGGACCATAGGTAATGGCACCTGACGGAACAAGAGCGGCCCGACCACAGGCCACGGAAATCGCACAAGAACGACGGGCGCTGACCCTGCTGTTGTCCAGCCCGCGCGGCTTTTGCGCGGGCGTGGACCGGGCAATTCAGATCGTCGAGCAGGCGCTGGAGAAATTCGGCGCGCCGGTCTATGTGCGTCACGAGATCGTGCATAACCGGTTCGTAGTCGAATCCCTGGAGGCCAAGGGCGCGATCTTCGTCGATGAGCTGGACGCCGTGCCCGACGACGCGCCGGTGATTTTCTCCGCCCATGGGGTGCCGAAATCGGTGCCCAACGAGGCCGAACGGCGCAAGCTGCTTTATGTCGATGCGACCTGCCCCTTGGTCAGCAAGGTGCACCGCGAGGCCGAGCGCCACCATCGGGATGGCTATGAGATCCTGCTGATCGGCCATCGCAACCATCCCGAGGTGATCGGGACCATCGGCCAGCTGCCCGACGGCGTGGTCCGCCTGATCGAAACGGTCGAGGAAGCCCAGACCATCGAGGTCAGCGATCCGGACAAGGTCGCCTACGTCACCCAGACCACCTTATCGGTCGATGACACAGCGGAGATCGTAGCCGCGCTGCAGAGGCGCTTTCCCTCCATCGCCGCGCCGCGCAAGCAGGATATCTGCTACGCCACCACCAACCGGCAGGAAGCGGTCAAATCCATCGCCGGGCGCTGCCAGGCGTTGCTGGTCATTGGGGCGCCGAATTCGTCGAATTCGCTGCGCCTGGTCGAGGTGGCCGAACGCGGCGGCTGTGCCAAGGCGGCGCTAATCCAGCGCGCCGCCGATCTCGACTGGGATTGGCTGGCCGATGTCGACGTGCTCGGCCTCACAGCCGGAGCCTCCGCTCCTGAGATCCTGGTTTCGGAAACCATCGCCGCCTTGCAGGGCCGGTTCGATGTCACCATCGAGGAAGTTTCGATCACCGAGGAGAACACCGTCTTCAAGCTGCCTCGCATCCTGAAGGCTCCTTCGGCCGCCTGATCGTCCCCACATGGCCGTTTACACCGAGATCACCGACGACGAGGCGGAAGCCTTTCTGGTGGATTATGAGCTGGGCGGGATTTCTGCCCTGAAGGGCATCGCCGAGGGCGTCGAGAATTCGAACTATTTCCTGCTGACTGACCGAGGCCAGTTCATCCTGACGCTGTACGAAAAGCGCGTGGACGAGGCGGACCTTCCCTTCTTCATCGCCCTTCTGGATGGATTGGTAGAACAAGGCATTCCATGCCCAAAGCCGGTTCGGGCACGCGATGGTAAGGCGCTGCGCAGGCTGGCTGGCCGGCCGGCTTGTATCGTGACCTTTCTGGAAGGGATGTCGCCCCGCCGGGTCAGGCCCTTTCAATGCGGGGCCGTTGGGCAAGCCCTTGCCGAGCTGCACTTGGCCGGAGGCAAGCTGGAAGGGGTTCACCGGGATAACAGCCTATCCATCGGGTCCTGGCGGGCGCTGTTCGACAGCGTCGGCCCCAGGGCAAACGAGGTCCAGGCAGGCCTGGCGGACGCCGTCGCACGGGAACTCGATGTCTTGGAACGCGATTGGCCGACTGATCTGCCAACGGGGCTAATCCATGCCGATCTGTTTCCCGACAACGTCTTTTTCCACCGCGACAAGCTGACCGGGCTGATCGATTTCTATTTCGCTTGCGTCGATGCGTTGGCCTACGACCTGTCGGTCTGTTTGAACGCTTGGTGTTTCGAGCCAGACGGATCGTTCAACATCACCAACGCCCAACTGTTGCTATCGCGATACCGCGCCGTGCGGCCGCCCAGCGCGGACGAATTGCAGGCCCTGCCCATCCTGGCGCGCGGCAGTGCCATGCGGTTTTTGCTGACCCGCCTGTATGACTGGGTGAACCAGCAACCAGACGCGCTGGTGCGCCCGAAGGATCCGCTTGAATTCCTGCGCCGGCTGCGGTTCCACCAACAGGCCCGCGGGCCGGAGGCTTACGGACTTGTCTGAGTCAGCGCCCAAGGGCCGACCCGTGATCATCTTCACCGATGGTGCCTGCAGCGGAAATCCCGGCCCTGGCGGCTGGGGTGCCATCCTGCGTTACGGCAGCGCGGAGAAAGAGTTGTTCGGCGGCGAGGAGGAGACGACCAACAACCGCATGGAGCTGATGGCCGCCATCGAGGCGCTGAGCGCCCTAAAGCGCCCCTCCAATGTCGAGCTGCACACCGACAGCCAGTATCTGCGCCAAGGGGTCACGGAATGGCTCGCCGGCTGGAAGGCCCGCAATTGGCGCACCGCCGGCAAGAAACCGGTGAAGAATGTCGATCTATGGCAGCGGCTGGAAGAAGCGATGGCCCCCCATCGCATCGATTGGCACTGGGTCAAGGGCCATGCCGGCCATCCGGACAATGAGCGGGCCGATTGCCTGGCCCGCTCAGGAGTCGCCAAGATTAGAGAAGCGGCGCTCGACTAGAGCTTTTTCAGAACCGCCTCGGCGCTGGAAACGTCAAAGGCGCCCGGCTCCTCAACCTCAAGGCTTTTGACCACCCCATCATCGACGATCATCGCGTAGCGCTGGCTGCGTTCGCCCAGGCCGGCGCCGGTTCCGTCCATCACCAGGTCGATGGCCTTGGTGAACTCGCAATTGCCATCCGGCAGCATGGTGACGGCCCCTGTGGCATTCGATTGGGCACCCCAAGTCTTCATGATGAAGGGGTCGTTGACCGCAATGCAGACGATGTCGTCGACACCCTTGGCCTTGAAATCCGCCGCATGTTCGATAAAGCCCGGCAGATGCTTGGCCGAACAGGTCGGTGTGAAAGCACCAGGTACGGCGAACATCACGACCTTCTTGCCGTCGAAGATGTCGGATGTGGTCACTTCTTCCATGCCGTTTTCGGCAAGGCGCTTGAAGGTCACAGAAGGCAGGCGATCGCCGACGGCGATGGGCATGGCAGGCTCCGTATGTGAAAGGGTCAAAGGCAGGAAAGCGAAGCCTGTAAATGGGTCAATTCCCGCCCAAAATCAAACCCGATTGTGCTCGCTAGGCGCCAGCATCCCTGATGGCGTTGAGGACTGCGTCAGGCGTCAGCAGTTCGGGCAGGACGATTCCGTCCGGTGCGCTGGGGCCATAGACAACGTCAAAGGGGATGCCGTATCGGTTATGCCGGGCGAGATAGTCGGCAATGGCATCGTTGGGCCGCGTCCAATCGGCCTGCATGGTTTTGATCGATCCATCGGTCAGCCGCTTGGCAACCTCACCGCGTTCCAGCACCAAGGTTTTGTTGGCCTTGCAGGTGATGCACCAATCGGCGGTAACATCGACAAAGACCACCTCGCCCTTGGCCACCAGATCGCCGATCATCGCCTCTTCGAAGGGCAGCCAGTCGCCGGAGACGGCCTGGGTGCTTCCGCCTTTCGCGACGCCGGGCAGCGCCGGCACGAAGAAGGCCAGGATTACGGCAACGGCGGCCGCGCCGCCCAGGGCAAGCCGGGGTGGGCCACGCCAGCTTAGAGCCATGGTGCCCGCCACAATTAAGGCGACAACCAAGCCAGCCGCCATCGGGGTGGTGCTGTTCGATAGGACCCAGGCTAGCCAAACAGCCGTCGCGACCAGGGCTAGCGCCAGGATGCGCTTCAGCGCCAGCATCCAACGGCCAGGACGGGGCATCAGGGAAGCGAGGCGCGGCACTGCGGCCACAAGCAGATATGGCCCCGCCAGCCCGACACCAAGGGCCAGGAAGATGACCAGAATTTCCATGTTGCCCCGCGTCAGGGCAAAGGCGACCGCCGTTCCGACGAAGGGGGCGGAACAGGGTGTCGCCAGCAGGGCGGCGAAAGCACCAGTAGCGAAATGGCCGCGCAACCCATCGCCGGCCGTGGCGCCCACAACACCGTCAGACAACCCGCCAGGCAGGCCGATGTCGAACAAGCCCCACAGATTGGCGGCAAACAGTCCGACAACCGCGATCATAAAGATCAAGAAAATGGGCTGCTGAAACTGCAATCCCCAACCGACCGCAGCGCCGGTTGCCTTCACGGCCGCAACGGCCGCGCCGAGGATGAGGAAGGAGACGACGATCCCGGCGGCGGTGGCCAGGAAACCGCGCCTGATGGCGCCTGCCCCGGATCCGCCCAGGCTGGCGAAGGAAAACAGCTTGAGCGATAGGACGGGCAACACGCAGGGCATCAGATTAAGGATCAAGCCGCCGATCAACGCGATGCCGATCATCGCAAGCAGCGAGCCACCGACCACAGGAGCGGCGGTGCTGACACCACTGCCTGGCGCAAGCGCCTGGCCGATGGTGGCCTGAGCTTCCATTGCGCGTGGGCCATCGACCACCGTCAGCGTAACCGGCATTCCTTCCAGCGGGCCGTCTTCGTCGGGTTCGTGGGTCAGTGAAAAAGCCGCGGTCAGCGCCAACCCATCCTCGCTCACCGAGATATCCGGTGTGGCAAAGGCGTAGGCCCGCTCGGTCTCGATGATCACGTCCGGTTCGACAAAGGGCTCCCGCGCTTCAACCGTTACGGATACCGAGCCGAACTCGCTACCGGCCGGACCAAGCGTGGCCGAGGTCAAGGAGAAGCCAGACGCCATGCCGTCGTCGGGCACCTTGGCGGCAAACCGGTCGATCAGATTGGCCATGGGCGCATCTGGATCGGCCGTTGCTTGCGGTAACGACAGGGAAACGTTCAGCGTGTGCGGAATGCAGATGTCGCTGCACACCAGCATGTTCACCTGGCCGTTGAGTTCCACGGGCTGGCCAATCGCCGCCGGCGTCACGTCCAGGGGAAAGATTACCTCGTATTCGTACCCGAAGGTATCCAAGCCGAAGAGCGTAAAGCGATGGGGCGCCGGCCAGGAAAAGGCGACATCAGCGACATTTTCCGATCCGGACCAGTCTGTGAGCACCGGCAGGCCGGCATCGCCCGGCGAGCGCCAATAGGTCTTCCAGCCCTGGGGCAGAAATACCTGGAGACCTGCAGGGATACTATCCAAGCCGCCGACGCCGTTGACGGCCGAGATCAGACGCGCCTCGACCTCCGGCGCTTGGGACCAAGGTCCTTCTGCCGCCTGGCTTGAGACAGGCGCAAGACCACCCAGCACGATGACCGCAACCAGCGCTAGTAGATTTCGCACGATCAGCAACTCATAGCTTTGGTAACCTGTCGCTAAGCCCCTTGAGGCACGATGTCCTCGGTTTGGCGAAACTCGATATCGCGGCTACATATAGTTAGTCGGGCACGCGCACGTCATCAAAACCGCGTGCATTTGCCACAATTTGGCACCCTAATTTAGGCGTCACTGAAGACCGAAGGGTTGGGCAAAGACGATCCAGGATCATATTGTTAGTCATCATGGCGGACCATAAAGACATATCGACCGATAATGGGTTCTTTACGGACCGGCTTTTGGTTGCGATGCCGACCATTGTTGATCCCCAATTTGCCCGCAGCGTCGTCTATGTCTGTGCCCACAACGAAGAGGGCGCGATGGGGCTGGTGGTCAACAAACCCATGCCCGATATCAGTTTTCCCGAACTGCTCACGCAATTGGAAATCGATTTGACCTCCGAGATTCACACCGACCAGGTGAATTTTGGCGGACCGGTCGAAACCGGGCGGGGATTCGTGCTGCACACGGCCGATTTTCAGCGCGAAGGGACCATGGTCGTCTCGCGCGGGGTCGCTCTGACGGCCACATTGGACATTCTGAAGGCCATAGCCGAGGGCAATGGGCCCAAACGGCACCTATTGGCACTGGGCTATGCCTGCTGGGATGCGGGCCAGCTGGATGATGAGGTGCGCCAGAACGGGTGGCTGCATGCCCCACCGGACGATGAAATCTTATTCGGGTCCGAGTTGGATTCGAAATGGACCAAGGCTATCGGCAAGCTGGGATTCGACCCCTCGCGCCTGTCAAGCCTCACGGGAAACGCGTGATCCACTAGCGATCGAGGGCCGGTCGGCAATCACCGCGAACAGCAGATGGTCCTGCCAGCGGCCATTGATGCGCAAATAACCGGCCGCCACCCCTTCCTGAACGAACCCGCATTTGTCCAATACCGCCTGGCTGGCCTCGTTGCTGGGCAAGCAAGCGGCCTCGACCCGATGTAGCCTTAGATCGTTGAAGGCGAACTGTACGACCCGCTGGACCGCCTCGGTCATGTAACCGCGGCCGGCATAGTGTTCGCTCATCCAATAGCCCAGCGATCCTGCCTGACTGACGCCGCGCCGGACATTCGACAGGCTGACCCCGCCGACCAGCTGGTCGCCGTCGCGTTCGAAGATCAAGAACGAGTAGCAATCATCCTCGCGCCAGCCGAGCTTCTGCTGCCTCAGACGGCGGCGAAAAGAAGAGCGCGACAGGGCGTCGGGTGCCCAGGCGGGTTCCCAAGGGACAAGAAAGGCCCGGCTTTCGCGCCGCAGCCGCGCCCATTCCTGCCAATCCGACACATGCGGCAGGCGCAGATAGACACGGTCGGCCAGCAAACGGCGGCTGGGGCTGGGCACGCGCCAGCGTTTCGCCCGGGCCGTGATCGCCTCATCGGGCGCCCAGCGGGCGAAGAAACTACGCCAAACGTCGGACGACGTAGTCATGCGCATCAAACCCGTTCGTCGGACCCATCAAGGCAACGGTCGGGGCAGAGGCCAGGATCCGCTCCCCAACCCGGACAATCGCTGCCTTATCCACAGCGTCCAGCTTTTCGCCAATTTCGGCGGGCGTCAACGGGCGATTGTGAGTCAAAATGTTCTGGGCGAGGTGTTCACACCGGCCCATGGTCGATTCCAGCCCCATCAGGATGCCGGCGCGAAGCTGGGTACGAGCCCGGTCGATTTCCTCGTCCGTGACCGAGGACTGAATGTCCAGCAGCTGATCGCAGACCACCTCGAACAGCTCGCCGCATTGGCCCTCGCCGGTGCCGGCATAGATGCAGACCAGCCCACCATCGCGATAACTGCTGGAAAAGCTGTAGATCGAATAGGCCAACCCGCGATTTTCCCGAACTTCCTGGAAGAGTCGCGAGGACATGCCGCCGCCAAGCAGGGTGCCGTAGACCGACAAGGGGAAGAAATCCGGGTCGTGCACGCCGAAGCCGTTAAAGCCGAGGACCGCGTGAACCTGTTCCAGCGGCCGGTCTTCCTGATGGGCCCCGCCGACATAGCTGGCCGGTTCCGGTTCGACCGCCTCTACCCCATCGAGCCGTTCGAAGGCCTGCTCCGCCATGGATACGATGCGGTCGTGATCGACCCTGCCCGAGGCCGACAGCACCATCTGCGGGCCTTTATAGGTGCGGCCAAGATAGGCATCGATGGCCTGGCGCGGCATCTGGGCAACCGTGTCACGGGTGCCCAAAACGGGGCGGCCGATGGCTTGGTCTGGATAGGCGGCGGCCTGGAAATGGTCGAAGACAATGTCGTCCGGCGTATCCGCCGCCTGGCCGATTTCCTGCAAAATGACCTGACGCTCGCGCTCCAGCTCCTCCGGCGCGAAGGTCGATTCGAGCAGGATGTCGGACAGGATATCCAGGGCCAGCGGCACGTCATCGGCCAAAACCCGAGCGTAATAGGCGGTCTGTTCTCGGCCCGTATAAGCATTCAGATGGCCGCCGACGGCCTCGATCTCCTCGGCGATTTGCCGGGCGGCGCGGCGGCGGGTGCCCTTGAAGGCCATGTGTTCCAGCAGATGCGCGACGCCATTGTCGCGCGGTTCCTCGAATCGGGTGCCCGCCCCGACCCACAGGCCGACCGAGGCGCTTTCCACCAGATCCATCGGCTCGGTCGCGATGCGTAAGCCGTTTTTGAGGGTGCTGATTTCGACGGTGCTGCTCATCGGAAGACCCTGGTCAGGCGGCCTGGCTCAAAATGCGGGCATTCTGGCCGATAAAGTCTTTCAGCCCGTCAAGATCGGGGCTCATGTCAAAGGACCGCTCCGGACGGTCGTGCAGATCGGCCAGATGGTCAGGCAACGCGGGCCGAACCCCACAGGCGGCTTCCACCGCGTCGGGGAACTTAGCCGGATGGGCGCAAGCAAGGGCGACGACCGGTCCTTCGGTCTGTTCGGCCCTGGCGGCGGCGATGCCAACGGCGGTATGCGGATCGATCACCATGCCGGTTTCCTTCTTCACCTGGGCAATGGTTGTCCGAATGCCCTCATCGTCAAGCCGGTGGGAGGCGAAGTCCTGGCGCGCGCGGTCCATCGTTGTCTGATCCAGGCCGAACTGGCCGGTGGAGCGGAACTGGTCCATCACCTGGGTCAGGCGGGCGCCGTCCCGATCGAGCAACTCGAACAGGTAGCGCTCGAAATTGCTGGAGATCTGGATGTCCATCGAGGGGGCGATGGTCGGCATCACCGTTTGGGCCGTCATTTCACCCGTGCGGAAAAACCGGTCCAGGATGTCGTTCTGATTGCAGCCGACAATCAGCTTGCCGATGGGCAAGCCCATCTGCCGGCCGACATAGGCAGCCAGCACATTGCCGAAATTGCCGGTGGGCACGGAAAAGGAGACCGGCCGGTCGGGCGATCCCAGTTTCAGGGATGCGGCGGCATAATAGACGATCTGTGCCGCGATCCGGGCCCAGTTGATAGAATTGACCGCCGAAAGATGCGCCCGATCGCGAAAATCCTGGTCGGCGAACAGCGCCTTGACCGCATTCTGGCAATCATCGAACGAGCCGTCGATGGCGATGTTGAAGACATTGTCGGCCAGAACTGTCGTCATCTGCCGCCGCTGAACGTCCGAAACGCGGCCCTTGGGGTGCAGCATGAAGATGTCGATATTCGCCCGGTCGCGCACCGCCTCGATGGCCGCCGAGCCCGTATCGCCCGAGGTTGCCCCGATGATCGTCACCCGCTCGCCGCGTACCGCCAGGAAGTGATCGAACAGCCGGCCCAAAAGCTGCATGGCGTAATCCTTGAACGCCAAGGTCGAGCCATGAAACAGTTCCATCAGCCAAAGCTGGCTATCAACCTGCCGAAGCGGCGCCACGGCCGTGTGGTCGAAGCCGGCATAGGTATCCCGCGTGATGGCGGTAAGCTCGGCCTCCGACAGGGAGTCGCCCACAAACGGCTGCACAATGCGCGCCGCGAGATCGCCATAGGGCAAATCAGCCAGGTCCCGCTGCGTGGCCCGGTCGATGCTGGGCCAGCTTTCGGGCAAATACAGCCCGCCATCCCGGGCCAAACCGGTCAACAAAACGTCATCAAATGCCAGAACCGGCGCATTGGCCCGCGTGCTTACGTACTGCACGGTGGTAAAAGCCTCTTCATTGTGATCGGTTTATACCCTAGGGCGGCGCACAAGAACGCTCAACGCCAACAAATGCAACAACCAATCTGATCTCCATGGACGACCAGGCATACTGGCCGATCTCCTTCGAAGGCAAGGAGCTGCACGAACAGGCGCTGATTTGGGATGCCCACAGCGTGCTGCCGCTAACCACGACCGTCGATTTCGGCGTGCTGAACCGACACCGGCAATATGGCGTCAACTACGTCTCGCTGAATGTCGGGATGGACTTTAACCCGCTCGATCAGGTGATCGGGGTTCTGGCCCATTTTCGCGACGCCATCGCCACCCACCCGGCCCAGTTCGAGCTGGCGCGCAGTGTCGAGGATATCTGGCGGGCCAAGCGTCAGGGCAAGCTGGCCATCGGGTTCGATCTGGAAGGATCGGACATGCTGGGCGGCCGGCTGTCCATGCTGCGGCTGTTCAAGGATCTGGGCGTCAACCAGATGCATCTGATCTACAACCGCAACAACAGCGTCGGCGGCGGCTGTCACGAACGCCACGATCCGGGCTTGTCGGAATTCGGCCGCCAGGCGGTGACGGAAATCAACGGGCTGGGCATCATTCTGGACGCCTCCCACGCCGGCGAGAAAACCAGCCTGGAAATGATGGAGCTGTCCAGCAAGCCGGTCGTCTTCTCCCACGCCAACGCCCGAGCGGTGACGGAGCATCCGCGCAACATCAGCGATGAACAGATCAAGGCCTGCGCGGCCACTGGTGGGGTCATCGGGGTCAACGGCATTGCCCTGTTCCTGGGCGACGACACGGCCTCGGTCGATGCCGTGTTGGCCCACATCGACCATATGGTCGGCCTGGTCGGCCCCGATCATGTCGGCATCGGGCTGGATTTCGAGTTCTATCCGGACCCGGCCGAACAGCCTGAGGGGTTCGACAAGGAAATCTGGTGGCCGAAGAGGCTCGGCTATGGCCCGCTCAGCGCGACCATCACCCCGCCCAACAAGCTGCCGGAGGTTACCGAGGGACTGATCGTCCGCGGCTACTCACCGGCCGACATCAGAAAGGTTCTGGGTCTGAATTTCGCCAGGGTGGCCGAAGCGACCTGGACGTAGATCAACCGGCCGGCGGAACCGTGTCGGCAATCGAGGGACGCTTGGCGAACCCTTCGTACCAGCTGGCCAGCATCGGCCGGCCCTTGCGCCATTCATCGGCCGCGAAACGCAGATCGACGTAGCCCAGCGCGCAGGCCACCGATAGCGATCCGATGGTTGCGCGATCGCCCAGGCTGGCCGCCTCCGCTTCCAGAACGTCCAGTGCTGCGGTCATCGAGGCGGTGTAGCGCTCGATCCAGTTGGCCGCCGGCGGCGGGTCCTCGCGCCGGGATTCCAACAGCCGCAGCACACAGGCATCGCACAGCCCATCGGCGATGGCTTGCAGACGCAAGGCGACCCAGCGGTCCGGGCCAGGGGCCGGGAACATGGGGCGGCCTTCATGGAGAGAATCCAGATATTCGGCGATCACCGGGCTGTCGAACAGAACCGTGCCGCCATCCAAGGTCAGCGCCGGCACCTTGCCTAGCGGGTTATCGTTCCGGATGTCCGTATCCGGGCTCCAGACGTTGGTTTCGACTTTCTCGATCCGGTCGGCCAGACCGGTTTCGATGGCGACGGCCATGACCTTGCGGACATAGGGGGAGGTTGCGGAATAGCGCAGCTTCATCGGGCGTTCCTTAGAGTTTGGGTCTTCTAAAACTGGTCTTTTTGGGCGCGGATTTCGGCAAAGACGGCGGTGGCATCCGCACCAGCCATACCGATGGCCGCCTGTAGATCTGGTGAATCGGCCCGCAAAAACGGATTGGTGGCCTTGTCCTCGCCCAGCTGGAAGGGGATGGTCGCCAAGCCCTGCGAACGCGATCGCAGGATGTCGACAACCCGCCGCTTCAGCGTGGCGTTCTCGGGGTCGATGGTACTGGCGAAGCCAGCATTGCCCTGGGTGTATTCATGCCCGCAATAACACATCGTCTCGTCCGGCAGGGTACGCAGCTTCTTCAGGCTGTCCCACATTTGAGCCGGCGTGCCTTCGAAAACCCGGCCGCAGCCCAGGGCGAATAGGGTGTCGCCGCAAAACAGAACGCCATCTTCGGCGAAGTAAAAGGCAATGTGACCGGTCGTATGGCCCGGGGTTTCAAACACGCGGGCGCGAGAGCCGGCGAACTTGACCACATCGCCCTCGCCAACCGTCTTCTTCATGCCGGAAATTCGGCTCTTTTCGGCGCGCGGGCCGACCAGTTGTGCGCCGTATTTTTTGATCAGCGCGTCATTGCCGGCGATATGGTCGCCATGGTGATGGGTGTTCAGGATCAGGTCGAGCTTTCGCTCTTCCTTGCTCAGGAAATCGATGACGGGACCCGCCTCGCCGGGATCGACGACGGCGGTTTTGTCATCTTTCATTAAGATAAAGATGTAGTTGTCGCTGAGGGCGGGAAGGACGTGAACCTGCATGGATCTGTGCTGATGGCTGGATTGAAAAAACGAGCGTTCCTGAAACGCACCATGCCCCATGGGCTTGGAACAAAACAAGCCGATGCTTATTTCTAAGGCACAACAGCAACGGACCTGCCGTGCATTCTGACGTTGTCGACCTTCGAGATTTCTATCACGGGCATCTCGGCCATATCGCCCAACGGACCATCCGGCAGCAGATTCGCCGGTTCTGGGGCAATCTGGAGGGGCAGTCCGTGCTGGGGCTGGGGTATGCGACGCCCTATCTGAGCCCGTTTCGCGGCGAGGCCGAGCGTGTACTGGCGGCCATGCCGGCCAGCCAGGGGGTTGCCACCTGGCCATCCAGCGGACCGGGGCTGACGGCCCTGGTCGAGGAAACCCACCTGCCCTTTGCCGATTATTCGATCGACCGCGTCCTGCTTGTCCATGGGCTGGAGATGACCGAACAGCTGCCCGATCTGATGGGCGAGGTTTGGCGCGTGTTGGCAGGGGGCGGCCGGGTTCTGTGCGTCGTGCCGAATCGCCAAGGTATCTGGGCACGGATCGACGTGACGCCCTTTGGCCACGGCCAGCCCTATTCGGCCGGGCAGCTTTCGCGCACGTTACGGCACCATTCCTTTGTGCCGGAACGAACCCGGCATGCCCTGTTCGTCCCTCCCTTGCGGTCGCGCATGTTGTTGCGGTCCGCCGCCGCCTGGGAACAGGTCGGTCACCGGTTTTTCGAACGGTTTGCCGGGGTGATCCTGATGGAAGCCAGCAAGCAGCTTTACCGGGTGGCACCGACGGCGACCCGCCGCCGGCCTAGCCTGCCTCGTCTGGTCCCCCTGCCAAGCCCGGCCACATCGGGAAGCGCCTTGGCCAGCGAAAGACTGCCTGCTATTTCCGCCGAGTAAGGGCGAAGACCGCCTGTTCGCCCACCCAGTTGGCCCGGAAACCCGGTTTTTCGTAGATCATTTTCCCGGCACCGTTCAGCACCAAGCAGCGGTCGATCAACAGCCCCAGCTCGTCAGCCAGCAAGGCGAAATCCTTGACCGTGCACATGTGGATGTTCGGGGTGTCGTACCATTCGTTGGGCAGCATTTCCGACCGGGGCATGCGGCCGCGAACCAACAGATCGAACCGCAAGCGCCAATAGCCGAAATTCGGGAAACTGACGATGGCATGCCGGCCGATGCGCACCAGCTGTTCCAGGGTTTCGCGCGGCGAGGTCATGGCCTGCAGCGTCTGGCTGAGGATCACTTGGTCGAACGTGTCGGTCGGGTAGTCGAACAGATCGCTGTTGGCATCGCCCTGGACCACCGACAACCCGCGCGCCATGGCCTGCCGGACTTTGACCGAGTCGATTTCGATGCCGCGCGCATCCGCCCCTTTGGCCTGGCGGAGATAGTGCATCAGGGCGCCATCGCCACAGCCGACATCCAACACCCGGCTGTTGTCGGCAACCATATCCGCAATCAGCTTCAAATCGCTGCGCAGGGGGGCCGTGTAGCTGGTATCGCGCGGCATGTCCGTCACGCTGCCCCCTGGGTTTGTGGCGAAGCGTTGACCGGTTCGGGCAGCTCCCGCTCCTCGGCAATGCCATTCAGGAACCCGGCCAGGGCCCCGTGGAATTCCGGCTCTTCCAGCAGGAAGGCGTCATGGCCTTTGTCGCTTTCGACTTCCAAGAAGCTGACATTCGCGCCCACGGCGTTCAAAGCCCTGACGATGTCGCGGGATTCTTCCGTCGGGAACAGCCAGTCGCTGGAAAAGCTCAGCACGAAAAAGCGCACCGGGGTATCGACAAAGGCGGTCGCGATCGAGCCGCCATGTTCGTCCGCCAGGTCGAAATAATCCATCGCCCGGGTGATGTAGAGGTAGGAGTTGGCATCGAACCGGTCGACGAACGTGAAACCCTGATGGCGCAGATAGCTTTCGACCCGGAAATCGGCATCGAAGGCAAAGCTGAGGCTGGCCCGGTCCTGCAACCGCCGGCCGAATTTTCGCTGCAGCGCCGCTTCGGACAGATAGGTGATGTGGGCCGCCATCCGGGCAACGGACAGCCCACCGGTCGGCCGCACCCCCTTGCTGGAATAGTCACCGCCGTGCCAGTTGGGATCGGCCATGATTGCCTGGCGCCCGACTTCATGGAAGGCGATGTTTTGGGAGGTATGCCGGACCGAGGTGGCAATCGGCGCTGCGGCAAAGACCCGTTCGGGATAGCGGGCGGCCCATTGCAGCACCTGCATACCGCCCATCGATCCACCGATGACGCAAAAGAGCTGTTCGATGCCCAGATGGTCGACCAACAGCTTTTGAGCCCGAACCATGTCGCCGATGGTGATCACGGGGAAGGACACGCCGAAGGGTTCGCCCGTTTCGGCATTGGGGGATCCGGGGCCCGTCGTGCCCATGCAGCCGCCCAGGGCGTTCGAGCAGATGACGAAGTAGCGGTCGGTGTCGATCACCTTGCCGGGTCCGACCAGCTCGCTCCACCAACCCGGCTTTGCGGTTACCGGGTGCGGTTCAGCAACGAACTGATCACCCGTCAGGGCATGGCAAACCAGAACGGCATTGCTGGCATCCTCATTCAGCGTGCCATAGGTGGCGTAGGCCATGGTGAAGGGACCGATGGATCCACCGCTGTCGAGCGGCATCGGCTTGTCGACGGCCAGGCGCACGAACTGGCCCGGAATCCCGTCGGGCCGGTCATTCTCGCTCGAGGCTATGTGCAGCGGTCTTGTCATCCCTGCCCAAATCTTGGCCTTCCGGCATTCCCAATCCAGTTTCCATTTTTGGCCGGCCGGCCGTGTTAGCATAGCAAATTAGGGTGGGTCACCGCCAAAGCGAGCCTCTCACGCGGCCTTGACCGGCTGGGAAGTTGCTGCTTTTGCCTGGCAATTGCTGGGGCGCTTGGATACATCTTGGGCCCTTTTTTGAAGCCAGGGAGCGTTGGAGCAGCCGCCATGGCCAGCGACCGGCCGGGCGAAGGGCCGCAGCCCCGCCCGGGAATCGACCAGATAGCGCCCTACGTTGGCGGTGAGGCCCATGCCGAGGCATCACGGGTGTTTCGCCTTGCCTCCAATGAAGGCGCGCTGGGCCCTAGCCCCAAGGCGATGGAGGCCTATGGCACCCTTTCGGGCGATCTTCACCGCTATCCCGACGGTGGGTCGCTGGCCTTGCGCAAGGCGCTGGCCGAGCGCTGGTCGCTGGAGGCTGACCGCATCGTCTGCGGGGCTGGATCGGACGAGCTGATCTCGCTGCTGGTGAATGCCTATGCCGGCGCTGGGGACGAGGTCATTCATTCGGCCCATGGGTTTTTGATGTATCGGCTGTCCACCCTGGCGGCCGGCGCCACGCCTGTTTCCGTGCCCGAAAAGCACCGGACGGCCGATGTCGATGCCATCCTGGAGGCCGTGACAGACAAGACGCGCCTGGTCTTCCTGGCCAACCCCAACAACCCGACCGGCACCTACCTTTCCGATGCCGAGGTGGAGCGGCTGCATGCCGGCCTGCCGGAAAATGTCCTGCTGGTGATCGACGCCGCCTATGCCGAATACGCCGAGGTGCCCGACTATCCCGACGCCGCCACCATGGTTGAGCGGTCAGGCAATGTCGTGATGTTGCGCACGTTCTCCAAGATCTTCGCGCTGGCATCCCTCCGCCTCGGCTGGGCCTACTGTCCACCCGCGGTGGCTGACACCTTGAATCGGGTTCGCGGGCCCTTCAATGTCAACGCCCCGGCCCAAGCCGCCGGCATCGAAGCCCTGGCGGATACCGACTTTCTCGAAAAGTCGATTGAGCTAAACCGCCAATGGCGGGCTGTGCTGACCCAGAATTTGCGCGGCCTTGGCCTGGACGTCGGCGAGTCCATCGGAAATTTCATTCTTGTCGATTTCGCCGGCATTCCCGGACTGTCTGCGGCCGCCGCCCTGGACTTTCTCAAAGCGCGGGGCGTGCTTGTGCGCGGGATGGCGGGCTATGGCCTGGCGGACTGCCTGCGCATCACCGTTGGCCTGGACGAAGACGTCGCGGCCGTAACCGACGGGCTAAGGGCTTATTGCAGCACCGCAAAAGTGCCGGCCTGAAACCTACCGAGACATTGTGATGGTAAAATTCGAAAGGCTGGCACTGGTCGGCCTGGGTCTGATTGGCTCGTCCATCGCGCTAGGCGCGCGCAAAGAAGGGTTGGTGGGCGAAATCGTCGGCACGGCCCGGACCGAACAAACGCGCACCAAGGCGCTGGAGCTGGGGCTGGTCGACCATTGCGTTGCGTCGGCGCAGGACGCGGTTCAAGACGCGGATCTGGTGATCCTGTGCGTGCCGGTGGGCGCTATCGGAGCCGTTGGAGCAGAGATCGGCCCACACCTAAAACCCGGCTGCATCCTGAGCGATGTCGGCTCGGTCAAAGGCAGCGTCATCAAGGATTTGGCGGACCACATTCCCCAAGGCGTGCACCTGGTACCGGGCCACCCGATTGCTGGAACGGAGGATTCGGGACCGGAATCCGGCTTTCCCGAACTGTTCCACGACCGCTGGCAGATCCTGACGCCACCAGCTGGGGCGGATCCGGACGCCGTGCGGCGCCTGACCGAGTTTTGGGAAAAACTCGGCAGCGATGTGGCCGTCATGGCCGCCGATCACCATGACCAGGTTTTGGCGATTACCTCGCATCTGCCCCACCTGATCGCCTACACGATCGTCGGCACCGCGGTGGATCTGGGCGACGACATCAAGGCCGAGGTCATTCAATACTCTGCCTCGGGCTTTCGGGATTTTACCCGTATCGCCGCCTCGGACCCTGTGATGTGGCGCGACGTATTCCTGAAGAACAAAACGGCGGTGCTGGATATCCTGCAGCGCTTCACCGAGGACCTGACCGCGCTGCAGCGGGCCATCCGGCGCGGCGAGGGGGAGACGTTGCACCAGCACTTTACGGACACACGGGCCATCCGGCGCGGCGTTATCGATGCTGGCCAGGAAGTGCCGCCCGTGCCGCCAAAGTCTGACGAGGCCTAGAAAATCTGCGGCACCTGGCCGATCAGGAACTCGCCGACAAACAGCTGTCCGTTTTCGATCCGCACAGGCATGGTGAGCGCCGCCGGATCGCCATCTTCGTCGGCTGCGGCAACCAACCCGACCGTCAGCTTGATCATCACGGCGGCATCCTGATCGATAAGGCCGCGCGCGATCAGCAGATCGATGACGGATTCATAGTTCCCGATACTGATCTGCCCCTCGCCAGCGGGCTGAAGCGCACCGTCAAGATGCAAATCCGCCTGAAGATCGAGCGTCCCGCCATCCTGCAAGTCGGCGTGGATGTCGGTGATCTGCACTGCGCCGCCACTATCGCGCCAGGCTTCGATGTCCGAGCGCGCGGGGTTTGACGGCCAAGGCGGTTCGATCGTTCCGGTCAGCCGCACATTTTCCAAACTCAAGGCCATCGGTTGGCCTTCCACCCGTGACGCCGTGGCCCACAGATCTGAGCCTCCTGCGTCGGTGGTGGTGCGCCCGAAATCGAAGGCAGGCGCTTGCACCGCAATGCTGATACCGGAGGGCGGGCTGTCGAACCGTGCCGCTGGCGCCTCGAATGCCAAGCTGTCCAATTGGCCCGTGAGGCTGAACTGGCTTGTCGTGGAGGGCTGCGTCGCCGTTAGCACCCATCGGCCCGCCTTTTCCGCCCTCAGCGCGCCCTCGCTGCTCCATTGCGCCCGCCGCCAATCCCAAGCCGGAACCGCCACATCGAATGTTTCCGCTGTGACGAGCACGCCGTTTGGCCGGCTGACCGACAGGGCGTGAAAGCGGCGTTCGGTCGAAAGCAGCTTTTCCGAGCGTTCGATCCTGTCATAGCCAAGCGCCCCGCCTTCGGCTTCGATGGATTGTTCAGCCTGGTCGATCACTTGATCGAGCAAAATTGACGGCGCAACGCGGATCGACACCGCGAGCACGACGAGCAAAACGATAACGATGCCGAGCGCCCACTTCATGCAGCCTTTCCAATCGCCTGATCGATGGCTAGATCAATGCCATGCTTGAGATACCGAGTTTCGAGCCCGAACTTGAGGGGCGCCATACTGCCGAAAGCTTTCCCTTGCCGGAAGACGGAGATCTGTGGGTGTTCGGCTATGGGTCGCTGATGTGGCGGCCCGATTTCGATTTTGTCGAACAACGCCATGCCCAGCTCTATGGGTTGCACCGGCGGTTTTGCATCTTTTCGCACCGCTATCGCGGGACGCCTGAGAACCCCGGGCTCGTGCTCGGCCTGGCGCCGGGCGGATCTTGCCATGGCGTGACCTTTCGCATCGCCCGCGACCGGGCGCGAGAGACGCTGTTTCCGCTTTGGGAGCGGGAGATGGTCACCGGCGTCTACAAACCCGGCTACCGCAGAATTAAGACGGCCAAGGGTTGGATCGAAGCCTGCTGTTTTGTCGCTGATCCGCGGCACCGCCAGTTCTGCTGCGGGCTGGATCTGGATGGCGAGGCGCGGATGATCGTCGGCGCGACGGGCAGCAGCGGGCCGAATGCCGACTATCTGTTCAACACCATCGACCATCTGGAGGAGATCGGCATTCATGACCGGCACCTCAGCCGTGTCGGACGCCGGGTTCGCGAATTGATGGCGTAGCCCGCCTTACGCATCGGCCGCCTGTTTGCCGACAGGGTTAAACCGCTCGCCCGATTCGGGGACGGGTCTTTCCGTCGCCGGGCCGCCGACCGATAGAACCAGTTCGTCCGTCGCCGCTTCGAGCCGGTCTTCCAAAATGCGGGCGAATTCCTCGCGACCGAGGCCCGGCGGTATCGGGTCGAGATACCGCACGGTGATTTCCCCACCGCGCTTGATTCGGGCATGACGCGGCCAAAAGACGCCGGAATTCAGCGCCACCGGCAGCACCGGCAGGTCCAGCTCCTCGTACAACGCCATGATGCCGGATCGGTAGGGCCGATAGGCCCCTGGTGCGAGCCGCGTGCCCTGCGGGAAAATGACGATCGGCCGGCCTTGAGTTTTTGCCGCCTTTGCGCCCTTGATCAACGAGGCGATGGCCGCCCCCTTGGCCCCCCGCACGATCGGGATCAGCTGGGCCTTGGCGGCATACCAGCCCCAAATCGGGATGCGTAGCAGCTCATGCTTCAGCACGATGGCCGGATCGTCGAACAGGATGAGAAGTTTCAACGTCTCCCAAGCCGACTGGTGCTTGGCGGCGACGATGAAGGCCCCGTCGGGCTGCTTTTCCCGGTCGACCAGCCGATAGCCGAGGCCCAGAAACACCCGTTCGGCCCAGCCGATGAACCGAAAATAGAAGCGCACGAAGAACAACATCGTCTCGCGCGACAACAGCAGCGTCCATAACAGGCCGAGCGACCAGATGAACGTGCCGACGTAGAACACAAAATCGAAGGCCAGAGACCGCACCAGGCGCATACCGTTATCCTTATCCCTAAACGCCCGAAATCATCATACGCCCAAGCGCACGGCCAGATATTTGGTGAATTCCCTGGCCATCAGACTGACCGATGCGAGGCTGCCATACCAGGGGTTGAGCACCACCAGATTGGAGTCGATCGGGTGGGGGACAATATCGATATGCGGGATCACCCGGCGGAATTCCAACAGGCTTCGCGGCATGTGATAGTTAGAGGTCACAAGGCGGATCGAGCCGATTTGCTCGACCTCGATCCAGTCTGCCGTCTCCCAGGCGTTGCCCCGGGTATTCGTCGCGACATGGCCAACCTCGATACAACAATCGAGATCGCTGGCTTCGGTGTCCAGCAAGCGAACCAGCTGGTCGGCATGAACATCATTGTGAACTCCGGATATGAAGACCCGGTCGGCCAACCCATCCTTCAGCAAGGCTACGCTTGCCGACAGGCGATTGTCCTCGCCCGTCAACACGACGATGGCATCCGTTTGCCCGTTATGGGGCACGGTTTGCCGAATGACCCCTTCCGCAAAGACCACCAAACCGGCGACCCAGCCACCGATCAACAACAGCGCGGCCAGGGCGGCAATCCTGGTCCAGCGGCCAAGGGCCATGACCATCAGGCCAGGCGCGACAGGACGATCCTGGCCACCAGCTGCGCGAACAGACCGGACGCCAGGACCATCGCAACCGGAACCGCCGCGATGGTGATCCATTGATCGGCCGTCAGCGCAAATGGCAGGGCCAAGACTTGCTGCAGCCCGGCCAGTCCGGAAGCCGCCAGGGGTAGAAACAGCAGCACCATCCCCGTGCCCAGCGCAGCCCCTCGGGCTGCCGCTCCCATCGCATGCCGGCCGAATTGCCGGGCGATATAGCCATCCGAAGCCCCGCAAACATGCAGCAATTCGATCACGGGCCGATGAATCACCAGGCCCGCCATGACGATCGCGACCACCACGGCCACCGCCGTCGTCGAGACGATAAGGATCAACGCAATCGCCACCAGGCGCAGCGAATCGGCCGCGGACAGCAAATCCGCCAAAGCACCAGCGTGGTCGTCGATGGTTGCCCCCGGGGCGATGTCCGCAAGACTGGCGCCCAAAAGCGCGAAGTCCGGTCGGTTTTCGCGGTCATATTCGACATCGATGACCAAGGGCACCGGAAGGTTGGCCGCGCTGAGATTGCCGCCCAGCCAAGGGCCCAACAGACTGCTGACTTCCTCGGATGTCAGCGGATCGGCGAATCGCACTTCGGGCACCTGTGAAAGAACAGCGATCGCCCGCTGGGTCACCGTCTGGTTGGCGATCAGATCTTGCTGGGGCGGAATCTGGACCGTGGCTCGGCCGGTCAAGTCCGTCCGCCAGCGCTGGGCGACTTGGTCCGTCTCCAACGCGACCATCCCCAGCAAGAGCGCCAGGAAGGCCATGGGCGCGACCAGGTAGGGGATCATCCGATCCGGCCCGGCGCTGCCCAGCGGAATGTCCGCGACGCGCGGTACTTTAGCGTTTTTGGCCATCGCCCTGTCCGTTCGACTTGGCCGGCGGCCGATACGGCATCGGTCCGGTTACGATTCCCTTGTCCAACAATATCACGGGTTCGCCCATACGTTCGATGATCGCCTGATTGTGCGTCGCGATCACCACGGTGGTTCCCATGCGGTTAAGCTCCTTGAACAGGCGAAACAGGCGGGCCGCCACGGCATCGTCCAGGTTTCCGGTTGGTTCGTCCGCCAAAAGCAGTTCCGGCCGGTGCACGACGGCGCGCGCGACGGCGACCCGCTGCTGCTCTCCGCCTGAAAGCCGTGCCGGGTGGTCCGCGATGTAGTCGCCCAGGCCAACCCAGCGCAGCAGCTCATCCACCTGACGGGCATTGTCGACCTGCAGCCGGCCATCCAGGCGCAGGGGCAGGGAAACATTGTCGCGCACGTTCAAATGGTCCAGCAGGCGAAAATCCTGAAACACGATGCCCATGCGGCGGCGCAGGGCCGGCAGCTTGTGGCGCGAGGTGCGCGAGACGTCCTGGCCAAAAATCTCCACCGTGCCGCGCGAGGGCCGCAGGGCAAGGCCGATCAACTGCATAAGCGAGGTTTTGCCGGCTCCGCTGGGACCGGTAATGAAATGAAAACTGCCCTTTTCGATGTGAAAGCTGACATCGGTCAGCACTTCGGAGCCCTTGCCATAACGCAGACCCACGCGCTGAAAGCGGATCACCCTCTTTCGGTCTCCCCTAGCCTGTTTGCTGGTACCTTGATCGTTGGCGCTTTCTTGCGCTGCACCGTGCCCTCACTTATAAGGCGAAGACTAACAAAATCCGTCTTTTATGGATTGGTCTCGCCTCCGCTTGTGGCACCAAAACCCAGAGCAAGTCTGAATCGAACATGATCCTGGTCTGCCCCTCTTGTGCAACGCGCTACAAGATCGACGGCTCCTCCTTGGGCGAAGCCGGCAGGCAGGTCAAGTGCGCGCGCTGTGGCGCTGTTTGGCACGCCGAGCCCACAGTCGACGAACCGCCACCCGTCGATACGCGGGCGGCCGAGATGTTTGCCACGGCGACATCCACCCCAACCCCGGTGGACGAAGAACCGGTTCCGGAGGATGACGAACCCCCGCCGATCCCGCCTGCCCCCGATCTGAGCGCGATTCCGGAAACACGCAACGGCTTGGCCGGCGCCGAACCGAAAAGGGCTGCTGGAGCCGGTTGGGCGCTGTTGGCGCTGGCGGTTGTCGGCGTCGTCCTGGCCGGGTATGCCGGCCGGGATCAGCTGATCGCCACCTGGCCCCCGGCAGCCAAGCTATACGACGTTCTGGGCATACCCCATGAGGGGGCGCAGATTGTCAGCCAACTGACGGGCGGCGGACTGGTCGTCCAAGATGTCGAATCGCTGTGGGTTGAAACGGACGGCACGATGACCCTGACCGTGCGCGGCACGGTTGCCAACCAATCCGAGGTCGAACGGGCAGTCCCGCCGCTGGTCGTCTGGCTGGCCGCCGAGGACGACCGGCAACTGCAAAGCTGGGGCCTGACACTGGATGTCGCCTCGCTGGCGCCGGGCGAAAGCGTGCCGTTTGAAACCAGCATCGAAAATCCGACCGAAGAGGCAAAACGGGTCGAGATCGCCGTTTTGGACGGCTGATTCGGTGACCGGTAAGAGCCGTCAGAACCGCCGCAGCAGCCGGTCGATATAGTCCCGTTCGAGCGGCGGGCGTGTGCCCTGGCCGGCGCGTCGGCGCAATTCTTCCAAAATCTGACGGCTGCGCTGAACATCAGGCTGGCTGGGCAGTTCCACATCACCGCCGATTACGCCCCCATTGTTCGCCCGTTCGCGCCCCAGCGGATCACGCCCATCGGGGGTCATCCGGCCGAGCGGTCCGCGCTGATTGCTGCCGACGGCCTGGTTGTTCTGGCCCTGCATCATCTGTTCGACGAACTGGCTCATGCCCTGCTGGAGCTGATCCAACGCCTCGGTCTGCGGGCCGAGTGATTCGCCCGGCTGACCGTTGCCCAAGGCATTTTGGGATTGGCGCATGGCCTGTTCGGCCCGGCCCAGGGGCGAGGGTATCTCGCCGGCCATTTCACCCATCTCTCGCATCAATTCGCCCAAGGCCCGGCGCAGCGCGTCCTGAATGCCGGCCGCATCGCCCGGCGACATGCCGCTTTGGCCCTGTTGGCCTTGCTGACCCTGTTGTCCCTGCTGGCCTTGTTGTCCTTGCTGACCCTGTTGTCCCTGTTGGCCTTGCTGGGCGTCACGCATGGTCTGATCGAGCAGTTCCTGCTGTGCCCGCGCCAGATCCTCCAGCGTTTGCAGCAGTTCGTTCATCGCCTGCTGGCCCTGCCCTTGCGGCATCATCATGGGTTGGCCGGCTTGCAGATTTTCCATCATCTGCTGCAACTGGGAAAGCAAGTCGCGCGCCGCATCCCGTGCGCCGGACTCGTTCAGGTCGCTCAACTGGTCGAGCAGCTGATCCAGCATTTCCTGGTTCAGCATCTGCGCATCCGGCGGGATCGGTGCCATTTCCGGCATCTCACCCCGGGCCATCTGTTCGGCCAGGCGTTCCTGCATGGCTTGCAGATATTCATTCATCGCCTGGCGAAGCTCTTCGATCAGGCGTTCGATTTCCTCGTCGGACACCGTTTCATCGGCCAGGGCCTCCATCAGCGCCTGCTGGGCATCGCGCAAGGCCGCCTCGGCCAGCGACACCTCGCCATCCTCGATGCGCAGGGCGGTCTCCCAGAGGGTTTCCGCGACAGGATCGATCGCGTCTTCCAGCGGCTTTGTCAGCATCAGCCGCCGCGCCGCGGTCCGCAGGGCCAGGAACACCACCCGGTCGTCATAGAACCGGTCCGGCCGCGCGGCGAGGGTCGCCAGCGTTTCGGCCACTTCTTCAAAACTGTCTTGCGGATCGATCAGCAGCCGCTTGCGCTGTTCGACAATCGCCCTGGCCACCGGATGGGTGAACTCCCGCTCCGGCAGGGTCATGGCAATCGGCTCGCTGGTTCCCGTGGCCCCGGTGGCATCGGTGGCGCGCAGCACGATGGTTGTCGGTTGGCCCGCCCAGGGATGGGGAGTCAGGTCTTCGAACATCGTGGCGGCCGCCTGGCGGGGCCAATGCCCCGGCACCGGCATCGGGATTTTCATCGGTTCCCGTTCCAGGGCTTCGGAGGCCGCCTCGTCCAGCTCGATAACGGCTACCACGGTGGTGATGCCGTAATCATCCTCGGCCTCGTAGCCTAGGCGCAGGGCGCCGCGCGGGGTCGCTTCGGGGGGCTGGTCAAAGGCGATGGTGGGCGGGTTGTCCGGCACGATCGCAATCGGCCAACTGCCCAGGGTTCCCTCGCCCTGACTGATCGTCAGGCTGGTTCCTTCGGTCAGTTCCGTCTCGAAGGCGTAATGACCGTCAGCCACCGTTTCGAAGGGCTGCGGTTCCGGTGCATTATCGAGCGCGAACCCAGGCACCGATTGGCCGCCCGTCACCCGCGCCAGAACCGTGCTGCCGACGGGAACGTCCAGCGTGGCGACGATTTCAGGGGCGTCCTCGACCGTTTCCGTATCGGTTGCTTCCGTTTCGCCTCCCACTTGCACATAACGGGGAGGCAGGCCGGTATAGTCGGGCGGCGTGATGAACAGATCCAAGCTGGCGGGTGCGGGTGCGGGACCGGCGGCAAAGGCCGGCATCACCGCCCGTTCCAGACGGCCGCTCAAGTCTCCCCATCCGACGACGACGCCCGTGCCCAAAATCAACAGCACGCCAGCGCGCAAGGCGAACTTGTCATAGGCCGACAGGAACATTCGGGACGGGCCAACGCGCCAGCGCCCCACGGCTGCCAAGGTGCGCTCGATATGGCGCTGCCACAGCTCGCCGGCCGGGCCATCCGGATCGGTGCCCGCCGGCTGGTCCAACAGGGTTGTCAGGGGTCGGTGGTCGAGCCCTGAATCATCTTCCAGCCGCCGCCGCGCTTCGGAGATGGTTGGGCGCCGCAGCCGGCCGAGGCCGCGCTGGGCCAGATAGGCGACAGCCAGCAGAAACAGAACGAGGATCAGCGCGTGGATCCAGCCACCGATGACGGGCAGAACATCGAAAAAGGCGATGGCCAGGAAGAGGCCGGCAACCGTAAGGGCTTGCCAAAGCGCGGGACCCAGCCGCTCGTACCACAGAACAAGCGCGGCCAAGGACCGCCGGAAGACGGGTTCGCGAAAGCGTCGAGGCTGATCGGCAGCGTCGGTCATCTCGGCCCTCACCCCATGATTGCCATCTAGGCGAACCCGGGAAGGAGCGCCTAAAGAGTGCTAGGTCTGGAATGCTTAATATAGGTTAATTTAGTCAAACGTCCGGAAACTTTTGCGCGATTTCGTTGCTTTATTCGTTAGCCCCGGCCAACCAGTGTGGGATCGATTCCGCCGCGAGGCGTTCGGCCAAGTCGGGCCGGCGGCGGATAACCGAATACTGACCATCCTCGACCAGCACCTCGGGCACCAACGGCCGGGAGTTGTATTCGGAGGCCATCACCGCCCCATAGGCACCGACATCCTGGAAGGCATAGAGATCGCCGGGCGCTGCTTCCGTCAGCTCATACCCCTTGGCAAAGGTGTCCCCGCTTTCGCAGACCGGGCCGACAACGTCGTAGGAAGCCATAGCCGCCTCGTTCTGCGGTTGATCCACGGGTACCAGGCGGTGCCGTGCCTCGTACATTGCTGGCCGGATCAGGTCGTTCATGGCCGCATCCAGGATCAGGAACCGGCGCGAGGTTCCCCGCTTGTCGTACAACACCCGGCTGACCAAGAGGCCGGCCCGGCCGACCAGCGACCGGCCCGGTTCGATGGTCAACGCGCAGCCCAGATCGGCAACTTCCTCGCGGATAATGTCGGCAAAGACGGTCAAGTCCGGCGCGACTTGATCGCCATAGGCAATGCCAATGCCGCCGCCCAGATCCAATCGGTCCACCGTGCCGCCGGCTGCGCGAACCTGGCGCGTCAGATCGGCCAGCCGGGCATAAGCGGCCCGATAGGGCGCCAGATCCATCAGTTGACTGCCGATGTGCACAGCAAAGCCGACCGGCCGTACGCCCTTGAGGCCGCCGGCATGCCGATAGAGATCTTCAGCCAGCGTGAAATCGATGCCGAACTTGTTTTCCGACCGGCCCGTCGTGATCTTGGCGTGCGTCTTGGCATCGACATCCGGGTTCACGCGCAGGGCCACCGGTGCCGTCCAGCCGCCGTCCCGGGCGGTCTTGGCCACCCTCTCCAGCTCGTCGGCCGATTCGACGTTGATTTGGTGAATGCCGGCTTTCAGGGCCTCGCGAATTTCCGGTTCGGTCTTTCCAATCCCGGAAAAGACGATCCTGTCGCCGCTGACCCCCGTGGCCAGGCAGCGCTGCAATTCGCCATCGGAAACCACATCCATGCCGGCGCCCTGGCGGGCAAAGTGACGGATGATCGCGACGTTGGAGTTCGCCTTGATGGCGTAACAGATCTGGACGTCCAGCCCTTGCAAAGCCTCGGTGTAGGCCCTGTAGGCGCGGGTCATTTCCGAACCGGAATAAAGATAAAGCGGCGTGCCGACAGCCTCGGCAATCTGCCGCACGGGCACGCCATCCAGCACCAGCGTGCCGTTCTCGTAATCGCCGATCATGGGTCAGGTCTTAGGATAGGTATTCGGGAAAGTGTCGTTTTCCTCGCCCTGAGGGGCGGTGACGTCGCTCGGCTTCTTGCCGCACCCCGCCAATCCCAGGGACAGGGCGATCAGCAACAGCGTCAGGATTTGACCGAACCGGCTCACAGATATCTCCCCCGGGCATCGACGATCGCTTCCCGCACGCGGATCGGCGCGGTACCACCGAAACTCGTGCGGCTGTTCAGGCTCGCCTCGACCGACAGCACGTCGAACACGCCCTTGGTAATGCGGGCATCGATGGCCTGCAACTCCTCAAGGCCAAGCGCATCCAGGCCAACCTGCTTTTCTTCAGCCAAGCGAACGGCACGTCCGGTCACATGATGGGCTTCGCGGAACGGTAGGCCCGCCTCGCGCACCAGCCAGTCAGCGAGATCGGTGGCGGTAGGGAAACCGCGCTGGAGCGCTGCAAGCATGGCGGGGGGATTGGGCTGCATGTCGCCGACCATGCCGGTTAGCGCCGCCAGGCATAGCATCAGGCTGGCGTCGGCATCGAATACCGGTTCTTTGTCCTCCTGCATGTCCTTGGAATAGGCAAGCGGCAGGCCCTTCATGACCGTCAGCAGGCCCGTCAGATGGCCAAAGATGCGGCCCGACTTGGCCCGGGCCAGCTCTGCCGCATCCGGGTTGCGCTTTTGCGGCATGATGGACGAGCCGGTGGAGAACCGATCGCTGAGCTTCACGAAGCCGAAGGAATCCGACGACCACAGCACCAGCTCGTCCGCCAGCCGGCTGACATGGGTGGCGGTGATGGAGGCGACCGAGAGGTATTCCAGCGCGAAATCCCGGTCGGACACGGCATCCAAGGAGTTCCGCGTCGGCCCATCGAAGCCGAGCGCGTCCGCCGTCGCCGCCCGATCGATGGGGAAGCCGGTGCCGGCCAGGGCCGCGCTGCCAAGGGGGCATTCGTTCAACCGGGCACGGCAATCGGCCACCCTGCCCCGGTCGCGGCCGAACATTTCGACATAAGCCATCAGGTGATGGCCCAGCGTGACCGGCTGGGCGGATTGCAGATGGGTGAACCCCGGAAGCGGGGTCGAAACATGCTCTTCCGCCCGGTCGATCAGGGCCGCCTGGCAGGCCTTCAGCGCCTCATCCAACCGGTCCAGCGCGTCCCGGACCCACATCTTAAAGTCCGTGGCCACTTGGTCGTTGCGTGAGCGGGCGGTGTGCAGGCGCCCGGCGGTCGGGCCGATCAGCTCAGCCAGACGCGCCTCGATGTTCATGTGCACGTCTTCAAGTTCAGGGGAAAAGGCGAACTCGCCGGCCTCGATTTCAGCCTCGATCTTGCTCAGCCCCTCCGTAATCGCTGCCGCATCCTCGGCCGTGACGATCCCGGTCTTGGCCAGCATGGCGACATGGGCCTTGGAACCGGCGATATCCTGGCTCGCCAGGGCCTGGTCGAACCCGACCGAGGCATTGATCGCCTGCATGATCGCGTCCGGCCCGCCCGCGAACCGACCACCCCACAGGGCATTGGCCTGTCTGGCATCCTGCTCCACCGCCTCGGGCTCGCGGGGGGACACGTTTGTGTTATTGGCGTTCGTCATGAGTAACTTCGGTTGCGTCGGTCGCGAAAGACACGACATTTATTTCGTTACAGGGGTGCATACATCGCACGGGAATACGTGATGCGGAAGTGGATTGGCTGGGCCGGCCTTGTGTTCGCCGGCCTTATGGCCTGGTCGGCAGTAGCCAACGCAGAGCCGCCGTTGGACGGCGATATGGAGGGCTGGCTGTTGGATGCCGCACCGTCGCCGACGCCTGACTACACCATTGAAACGGCAGGCGGCGCGAGCGTCGGACCCGAAGAGCTGGCCGGCAAGTACATCCTGATGAACTTCTGGGCCACCTGGTGTGCCCCCTGCGTCGAAGAGATGCCCAGCCTTGACCGCCTGCAGGCCGCCTATCAGGACCAGCCGCTCGAGGTCGTCGCCGTGTCCATCGACCGGGGCGGCCTTCGAGCCGTTGAGCCGTTCTTCGACCGTGTCGGCATCGAAAACCTGGAAGTCTACCTGGACCCGATGGCCCACACGATGGTCGCCTTCAAGACCCGCGGCGTGCCCACGACCCTGCTGATCAGCCCGGACGGAAAGCTGCTGGGCCGGTTCGAGGGCGAGGCGGAATGGGACGGACCGGCCGCCAAGGCCTTGGTCGACTATTACCTCGGCCAATCAACCAGTTAGCCGACTATCAGTTAGCAGACTGTCAGTTAGCGGGTCGGGACCGGTACATCCCCGGAATAGTCGTAGAACCCGCGACCGACCTTGCGGCCCAGCCAGCCGGCTTCGACATATTTCACCATCAGCGGACAGGGCCGATACTTCGAATCCGCCAGCCCGTCATACAGCACGTTCATGATGGACAAGCAGGTGTCCAGCCCGATGAAATCGGCCAGCTCCAGCGGTCCCATCGGGTGGTTGGCGCCCAGCTTTAGCGAGGTGTCGATGGCCTCGACCGTGCCGACGCCTTCATAGAGTGTGTAGACCGCCTCGTTGATCATCGGCAACAGGATGCGGTTGACGATGAAAGCCGGGAAATCCTCCGACAAAGCCGGGGTTTTGCCCAGCTTGACCGCCAGATCGCGCACCGAAGCAAAGGTGTCGTCACTGGTCGCGATACCCCGGATGATCTCCACTAGCTTCATGACCGGCACGGGGTTCATGAAATGCATGCCGATGAACCGCTCTGGCCGGTCGGTTTGGGCCGCCATGCGGGTGATGGAAATCGAGGAGGTGTTGGTGGCGACGATCGCCTTTTCGGCCAGATGGGGCACCAGGCTGCGGAAGATGTTGGCCTTGACGTCCTCATCCTCGGTTGCGGCCTCGACGACCAGGTCGCAGTCGTTCAGCGTCGCCAGGTCGGTGCTGGTCGAAATATTGGCCAGGGCGGCGTCTTTCACGGCTGCGTCCATGCGCCCCTTTTCCACCTGACGCTGCATGTTCTTGCCGATCGCGGCCACGGATTTTTCGAGCTGAGCGGCATCGACATCGACAATCTTCACCGCGTGTTCAATGGAGGAGACATGCGCTATGCCGCTGCCCATCTGGCCAGCGCCGATGATTCCGACTCGTTCTATTTTTGTCATTGAGTTCGCTTTACCTGCTTGGACCGGTCACCGGCCAACCCGGGCCGGGCGCCGCGCCCGTGATTATGCTGCACCGCACAAAAGATGCGGGACGATACTGCGGCGCTTTGGGACTGTCAAACCAGGCTGGAGAATTCAACCTACAGGTTCTGACCCGCCTTCCACAAAACATCCCCTGCGCCGTCGCCGTTCAGGTGACGACCGAGAACGAATAGCAGGTCCGAAGCACGGTTTGCATAAGCCACGGCTTGAGGGTTGACCGGCTCGCTTTCGGCAAGCTGGCAGATCAGCCGTTCGGCCCGTCTGGTAATGGTTCGCGCCAGGTGCAGGTGGGCGGAGGCGGGAGATCCGCCGGGCAGGACGAAACTGTTCAGCGGGCTCAAACGGTCGTTGATCTGATCGATCTCCGCCTCCAGCCGCTCGACCTGGCCGACGCTGATCCGCAGGGCCGATCCAGGCTCTTCGGTGCCCTCGGCCGGCAGCGGGGTGCACAGGTCGGCCCCCAGATCGAAGAAGTCGTTCTGCAACCGGGCGAGCATGGCATCCGCGACCGCCTGATCGTCGGTCCGGGTGTGCAGGCGGGCGCACCCGATGGCCGCATTCGCCTCGTCCACCGTGCCATAGGCCGTCACCCGCAGATCATGTTTCGGCACACGGGCCCCGCCGCCCAGCGAGGTCTGACCGCCATCGCCGCCGCGGGTGTAGATTTTCGTCAGTTTTACCAACGGGTTATCCTGACCGGCTGGCCAGCACCGCGGCAATGAACATGATGACCGCCAAGCCCTGGAACAGGACGCGCAGCCGCATCAGCTTGTTGCCGTATTTGGCGTTGAACTCGCCGCCGCGCACCATCGCGAACAGACCGACGAACAGCGAGGCCAGCACGGCCAGCATCGCCAGGATCATTAAGATGAAGAAGAATCCAGACATGGGCGGAAAATAGACTCTTCTCGTGCGATTCCTAGCCCATCGGTGAAACCAGTTGTTCCGGCGCCCCCACCGGCTGGGTGCTGAAGGCCAGCGCGATCACCTGTTCGTGCGTATAGCCCGCCTCGCGAAAGGCGGAAATCGCGACGGAATCGGCCCGCTTGGCCAGCCGCTTGCCGTCCGGCCCGACGATCAGGCGGTGATGGTGGTACGCCGGTTCCGGCAAACCAAGCAACGCCTGCAGCAGCCGATGGATGTGCGTGGCCTCCAGCAAATCCTGACCGCGCGTGACCAGGCCGACCTCCTGGAGGGCGTCATCGATGACGACGCTGAGGTGATAGCTGGCCACCGTGTCCTTGGGACCCAGCACCACATCGCCGAGGAGCTCCGGCCTTGCCTGGACAGTGCCGGTTTCCGCCTCATGCCAGCTCAAGGACCCGGCCTCAGCGGCCGCCTTGGCCGTATCCAAGCGCCAGGCATGGGGCTCGCCCGCATCGATCCGCGCCTGCCTTTCCTGCTGGCTCAACCGCCGGCAGGTGCCCGGATAGACCGGCCCCGTCGGCCCATGGGGCGCGCTGGGCGCGGCCGCGATTTCCGCCCGGATTTGCGTTCGGCTGCAAAAGCAGGGGTAGGTCAGCGCCCGTTCGGTTAACTCATTCAGCGCCGCACGGTACCGGTCGAAATGCTCGGTCTGGCGATAGACCGGCTCGGGCCAATCGAGGCCCAGCCAGCGCAGATCCTCCATCAGGGCCGTCTCAAACGCGGGCTTGCAGCGCGCCTCGTCCAGATCATCGATGCGTAGCAGGAAGGGTTGGCCCGCCTGCTGGGCAAACAAGGCGCTGTAGGCATGGCCGAGATGCAGCAGCCCCGTCGGGCTGGGCGCAAAGCGGGTGGTGCGGGGATTAGCTGGCAAGGCTCAATCAATCTCTCTATAGAGCGAACGCTGATCCAGCAGACACCAGAGGCATCATGCAGAGCAAGATCGACGGCCCCTATCGCCCCCCGGCCAGCGGCGGAAAACCCGAAAAGCTGGTTATCATGCTGCATGGCGTCGGTGCCGACGGGAACGATTTGATCGATCTGGCGACGCCGTTGGGTGGGCTGTTTCCGAACGTCGGCTTCGCCTCGCCCCACGCCCCGCAGCCTTACGACATGGCGCCGATGGGCCGGCAATGGTTTTCGCTGATGGACCGGGATCCAGACAAGCTGCTGGCCGGAGCCCAGGCGGCCTCGCCGATCCTGTCGGCCTACATCGACGAGCTGAAGACGACCCATGAGCTGGAAGACTCGGACATCGCGCTGCTGGGCTTCAGCCAGGGGACGATGATGTCGCTCTATCACGCCCCACGCCGGTCGGGTCAGTTGGCCGGTGTTCTAGGCTTTTCCGGCGCCCTGATCGGCGGAGGTTCTCTGGAAACGGAGGCGGTGTCCAAACCGCCGATCCTGCTGATCCATGGCGAGGCCGACCCGGTGGTCCCATTCATCGCCATGGGCGCGGCGGCCCAGGCGCTGAGTGCCGCGGGCTTCACGGTCAACACGCTCGCCCGTCCCAATTTGGGCCATGGGATCGATCCCGAAGGCCTGCAAGCAGGCGCCGCATTCCTCCAGTCCTTCTTGTAATCGGTCTTGTTAATTGGGGCGATAGGGCCTTGTGTTACGATGCCAAAGCGGTTTTAGATGACAGCAACATGAAAAAGCGGCTCGTTTTGACACAAGATCTTGCGATTGCCGAGCGGTCGAGGTAGCGGGTTTTGTAGATTTGGCGTGATCATGCCGAAACGGGCTAGAGGAGCGATGTGGTGACACCACAGCCGGACAATTGTCCCGCCTTGGTCTTGAATGCGGACTACCGCCCGCTGAGCTACTTCCCCTTGTCCCTATGGTCCTGGCAGGACGCCGTCAAAGCGGTGTTTTTGGACCGGGTCGATATCGTTTCCGAATATGACCGCGTGGTCCGCAGCCCGACCTTCGAAATCCGGCTGCCCAGCGTCATTTCCTTGCGCGAATATGTCCCCGCAGCCCGCAAGCCGGCCTTTACCCGGTTCAACGTCTTCCTGCGCGACAGCTTCACCTGCCAATATTGCGGCGAGGGCTTCCCGACCCAGGAGCTGACCTTCGACCATGTGGTGCCGAGATCCAGGGGCGGGCGAACGACCTGGGACAATGTCGTAACCGCTTGTTCGTCCTGCAATCTCAAGAAGGGCAGCAAGATGCCGACGGTTTGCGGGATGCAGCCCAGAACCCAACCCACGCAACCGACCAGTAGCCGGTTGCAGCAAAACGGACGAGCCTTCCCGCCAAACTTCCTTCACCAGAGTTGGCGGGATTTTCTTTATTGGGACACCGAGTTGGAGTCGGTGTAGCCGCCTGATCAGAGCCGGCCGGAAGTCCTGGGGGCGTTTGTCAGCTCGCCCGGGCTCCGGCCCGCCAGTCGGTAAACCGGTCAAACCCGGCCAGGACCATGATCGAGCCCAGCACGACCGACAGCACGAAATTCCAGCCGGCCATGGACAGGCCCAGCAGGGACCAGACGATCTCGTCACAGCGGACCATCGGGGTTGCCAGCAGCTGAGCCCGCAGCTCGGCCACGCTGGCACCGCTTAGATCGCCCGTGCCGCAGGCGGCCGTGCCGTCCCACCAGTGTTGTTCGACCCCGACATGGAACATGGCCAACGCCGCCCCGTAGAACAGCACGGCCCCGGCCACGACCAGCAGGCCGGCCGACAGCCAGACTGGCGGCCTGCCGGCAACGATCAGCAGGCCGAGCCCGACGACGATGGCGTGCGGCCAGCGCTGTTGCAGGCACAAAACGCACGGGCGCAACCCGCCGATATGTTCGAAGGCAAAGGCCATGCCCAGGATCGAGGCCGAGGCGACGATCAGCATGTAGGGCGCCCAGTCGGCTAGGAACTGGCGGGCATTTTCAGAATGGTCGGCCACCGGATCGTCGGCATCCTCAGATCAGTTTGATGGCGGCAAACCCGCCGATCAACAGCACGAAGAAGACTATGGTCAGCAGGCCGAGATTCTTTTCGATAAACGGCAGGATCCGCGGCCCAGCCCACCATAACAGCGCCCCGATGATGGCAAAGCGAAGGCCACGCGCCAAGACCGAGGCGATGGTGAAAGTGACCAGGTCGAGCTGGGTCACCCCGCTGGCGATGGTGATGACCTTATAGGGAAACGGCGTCAGCCCGGCCCCGAAGACGATCCAGCCGCCATGATCGTTATACATGTGCTGGAATTCGGCGAATTTTTCGTCATAGCCATAGAGGTTCAGCAGGGGCTGGCCGATGGCTTCGAACAGGAAATAGCCGATGGCATAGCCGAACATGCCGCCCAGCACCGAAGCCACGGTGCAAACCCCGACGATGAAGAAGGCCCGCGACCGGTTGGCCAGAATGATCGGGATCAACAGGATGTCCGGCGGGATCGGAAAGAACGAGCTTTCGATGAAGGAGATAACCGCCAGCCACCACACGGCATTGGGCTTGGCCGCCAGAGCCATGGTCCAGCGATAGATCCGCTGAAGCGGCGCGGTCAGGACGTTTTGCATAAGAGCCTCATGCCGCCGCTGCCCCGCGGCCTGGATGGGGTGGAAGATGACCGGATGTCTGAGGAACAAGGTTTCAACAGGGCGTTAAGAGAAACGCCACGGCGAGGCAAGCCCAAAGATGGGTCTGGCGGGATCACTCGTTAACTCATGTCCACCAACTGACTGTCCGCGCGTGACCCTAAATTCGATCTTACAAGAGGTTAAGCGGCATCAAAGCTCGCGAGTTCTTCGTTGTTCACCGCCATCTCTCGAATTGAATTCCAAATTCACTCGTGCATTCGCGATTTTTTCTGGATAGATTGTTTGGACCGCAATACAGGTCACTCAATAAACGCGCAAAGATGAGAAATTTTGGCCGAATTCTGTCAACTTTTTTTATTGCATCGTCAATTTTTTTACTGAGTCATTCAGAAAAAATGTCAGCAGGAAAAGAGAAAGAAACAATAGAAACCTGCATTGCAGCTGACGGAAGTCGCAGCTTAGAGTTTGGTTCCGCTATCGCTCTTTCAAAAAATTTCGTGGCCATTGGGGACCCGGGCGCCCATCGAGTGTTCGTTTACCGACACGATTCGGACGGAAATCTGATTGGGGAAGGCGTGATTTCACCGCCCGCCGGTTCGGATGCCGAGAAGGTGGGCCGTGGCTTCGGCCATGACGTTGCCGTTGGGGACGGCTTCGTCGTGATCGGCTCCTTCCGCGCACAAGCCGAACCAACGATGAATGGTCCCCACTGGATTGAATCCTCCACGTCCGGCCAATGGATAACCGGCGCCGTGTACCTGGCACCACTTGATGGATCAAAGCCGCCGGATCAGGTAGCGGCGGCAAGCAGGGATGAACTGCCGGGATTTGCCGTTGCCGCTTCGGGCGGGCGCTATGCTTACAGCGCCTTCAGGGGCGCCCCGGGTCCGGGTGCCGTCGGCGGTGTCGTGCTGGCCGATGGGCATCGCGCGCGACGGATTGCGGCCCCGTCATCCGAATCGGTTCCCGGATTTGGTCAGGCCATCGATCTTTCGGACCGAACCCTGCTGGTCGGCGCTCCGATCTCCGTCAATGACGGCGTGGGCTGGTCGTTCGATCTGAACAACCTTGATCGGAAACCGACCCGCATCCAGGGCCTGCCAGGATCGACCGGCGCGGCGGCAACATCGGTGGCCATCGGCGATGGATGGCAGGCCGTCGCCTCATCGGTCGGTTGGGGCGGTTTGCAGACCGCCATTCAGCGATTTGACGGAACGCGCGTCACCATTCCGTTCGGTGGCAGAGTTTCCGGATCCGGTCCCTATCTGGCAATCAATCAGCCAGGCACGCCGGATAATGAAAGACTAAACGCCCTACGACTTTATGAAATCAGCGAAAAAAATCAGCTGGACTTAGTATTGCAACTTGATAAGGTCACTGCTTCAGAAGTCAACGACAATACTGTTGCGTTCATCCGCGAAAAATATGATCAAATTTTTGTTTGTGTTCAAATAATTTTGTGATGACGAAGTTGAACTAAGTTTGTCCAATTTTTGGGGATATAGGGATGGCTATAGTTGGAAATAACATTGATGACCGCAGCCCAGTCAATCCCGACAGCTCAGGTAATTTTCCAGGAAATTTTGACAATGTTGTAGCTGTTGATACACCGGATGTCGTCAACGCCTACATTGGAAGAAATGTACTACCTGGTTCTGGGTATCTGATTGGAGACAATCATGCGCTGACTGCCGAGCACGTAATTTCTGGCAATCCCAATGCCCGGGTCACTCACAGCAGCGATGTTCCAGGCCTTCCGCAGCGATCTAACCCGTCAACCCCTGTTCCATCTGCGGATCTAAATACGACAAACATTCTCGCTTTCGCGCCTGATATGTCTTTGCTGACGACAGCAAGTGATCTAACGGCTGGCTCAAATCTTCTCGGCTTAATCAGTTTCTATGATTTGAATGACGCCGACGGACTGCCCATCGCAACGGCGGGGTATCCGGAAGACGCGCAAAGCAACGTGATAGATGTGACAGCCAGAACCATGGTCACATCGGCGGGAGACATTGCCAACATCGGCGGAAGCAGAATTTTCTATTCAGATACGGTTGACACTCAAAGCGGCCAAAGCGGCAGCGGTGTTTGGATCGAGAAAGACGATCTACCAGCAAACACACTTCTGTCGGATGTTCAGGACGATCTCGTTCTAGCCATCCATACCGGCGTGACAAATGGGGTAAACCGCGGAGAAGTCATCACGCCCGCGATCTACAAACAGATCACGGATCAAATGGAATCCGACGCGGGATCAGCGGCGGACGCCAGAACCGAAGCGGCGCAACTTCCTGAGAACGTCATTGTTGGCAGTGGCTTTACCGGCATAGGTCCCGCCCCTGCGGGCAATGATGATTTCATCACGGGGTCATACCGCAAAGAGTTCATCCTCGGACAAAGCGGGGATGACTCGCTGCTCGGCGGCAGCTCGGATGACCGCCTCGATGGCGGAACGGGCGTCGACCAAGCCTTGTTCAGCGACCTGATTACGAATTACGACATTACAATTACCGACAGCAATCCCGCCAATCCGGCATTCGAATTCAATCACGCCCAGGGAACCCAAACAGACGCGAGAGACAGCGTCAAAAACACAGAATTCGCCGTTTTCGAATTCGTCGATTCCGATAACGACAATGCCGATGACGACGGAAACATTTTCCTGGTTCCATTACAAGTCGACCCAAACGATCCAACAAAACTCAAAGATGGCCCAGAAATTAACTATGAAAACGACATTCCAGACGCCAACAACGGCGTTATTGGAAAAATTTCTGCACAAGTACCAGCGTTTATGTTTGATGGTGATGTAGAGTATACTTTAACCATCGGTTCTGAACAAAACATTCTCTATAATTTTGCTTATATTGTCGACAGCTCCGGCTCCATGGCCGGCACCCCACTTGCAGATACGAAGGCCGCGTACGAGACTTTAACGAACTTCCTGATCAATGAGGGTGTGGCCGCGTCCAGCCGCTTTGCCGTCGTCGATTTCGACACCACGGCCACCCTCTTTCCCAACCTGGACGCCCAGGATGTCATCACAACGGTGAACAGCCTGCCGGCCGGTGGTCTTACGAATTTTGCCGATGCGTTGCAAAAAGCAGAGGATTGGTATGAAAGCGTTGGGACAAGCCCGGCAACGACAAACATTGCCTTCTTCTTGTCAGACGGGATCAACACAACAGGACCCGGCGCGAATGCCAATCTTCAAGTCGTAAACGAAGGCACCCCCGATGAAGCGACTGTCGACGTTCGTGCATTTGGCCTTTTGCCAAACGCACAGTTAGGCCCCCTCAACATCATCGATTCCAACACGGCGGTGCTCCTCAACAGTTCCGCCGATCTGATCGATGCATTCTCCGTATCCGGAATTTCGCGCGATGCGATCGACCGGATCGACGTACGGCTGGCCGGCGCCGTCATCGACACCATAGACCCGGCCAACCTGATCGATGCCCCCCTGGGACTGAGCTTCGAGGGAACGATCGACAACCTGTTGGTCACGCGCACGGCCGAAAACGACGTCCAATTCGATCTGGTCTTCAATGACGGCACGCCGACCGCAAATTTGAATGCCAAGATAACCACGGGCCAGCAGGAAGTTCGCCAGCAGAGCGCCGATGGCACGCAAGTTGTCGTGACGTTTAGCGTTGATCAGACGGCTTACGGCGGGACGGACGAGAGCGAGGAGATCAACGCGAACGATCTGGACAATGAGATAGACGGCGGAGGCGGGCTGAACGAAATAAAGGGAAACGGTGGAGACGACAGATTCATAATCTCGGGCGGCACCAACGTCATTGACGGTGGCGACGGCATCGATACCGCCGTTTTCTCGCAAACCCTGGCAGACGCGGGCGGTATCAGCAAAATCGGAGATGTCGTTTCCGTCGGAACCGACCACAGCTTCGTCAATGTCGAGTTCATTGAGTTTTTGGACACGAGGATCAGTACGGATCTTCTCAACCCAGCCCCCGTCGTTTCCATCGTTCCAAACGATCTGACGATTTCGGAAAGCGATGCCGGCTTGGTGACGGCTGATTTCACGGTGACGTTGTCGGAGCCGTCGAACCAGCCGATCGAGGTCTTCTTCTCGACCCAAGACGATACCGCGACAGCGTCGGAGGACTATGCCGACACCACCGGCAGCATAATCATCCCGGATGGGCAAACCAGCGGAACGGTCTCCATCGCAATCAATCAGGATGCCCTTGTCGAAGGCCCAGAGGCGTTCCTGGTTCAGTTTTCGATCGGCGATGGGGCCACATTTTCGGATGGCGCGACGGAAACCGTTCGCTCCGTGCAAATCGAAGATGATGACGCCACGATCGGGTTCTCGTTTATTGCGTTCAATCTTAATCAGGACGAGGGAGACCCGGGATCCCCGACGACCTACTCATTGACCATAGAGCGATCGGGCAATTTGAGCGGCGAGGACGTGGTTTCCTTTGCCGTCGACGGTTTTGGCGCAAATCCGGCACAAGCGTCTGACTTTGTCGGCGGGTTTCCCACCGGCACGATCACGTTCGCCGCCGGTGAAAGCACCCAGACAATCGACATTCAGGTCAGTCCGGACCTGGACCCCGAAGCGGACGAGAGTTTTTCGATTTCTCTGGCCAGCGTATCCGGCTCGGCAACCGTTCCATCGGACGCGCTTGTCTTGACCATTGCCGACGATGACGGCGGGATCATCGGGCCGGGCCCGCAATTCTCGTACTCCCTGGTCGATACGGACGCCGATACGACCATCGCACCGATCGTGGATGGGCAGACAACCGGTCCAAATGGCGTGCCGCCCGGCGAGCGCTCGATTACCGCCCAATTTGTAGGCGATGATGCGGACAGTGTCGCATCGCTAGCCCTGCAACTGTTCGATGAGAACGGAACCCTTATCCAAGCGCGGACGGAAACGGCAGCTCCCTACACACTATACGGCGATATCGGTGGCGACTTTTTCGACCCGACATCCCCGCTTGCAAACGGGGACTACTCGCTGACGGTAACGGCCTTCAACGATGTAGGGAACGGCGAAGTAATCGGGACGGAGACAATCCAATTTACCATTGGCGGTCCAGTCGGTCCGACGGATCCGGAGTTCACCTTCACTTTGGTCGATGCCCAAGCCGACATCGATATTGCCGCAATTCTCGATGGTGAGACCACCGATCCGGATGGGGTGAATCCGTCGAACCGGACCATCTCCGCCCAGTATGACGGCGCACGGGCAGATGAGGTCGGCTCTCTGCGGATCAGCTTGTTCGACGAAGATGGCTCGCTCCTGCAAACCCGTACGGAAATGAGCGCTCCTTACGCGCTGTTTGGTGATGCCGGCGGCGATTTCTTCCTCCCGGGATTCCCGCTCGATGATGGCATCTACAGCCTGGAGGCTACGGCCTTCACCGGGACCAGGGGCGACGGCGAGACCATCGCGACCGAGCTTGTCGATTTCACCATCGGCGATGAAAACGGCACGACGACAAGGACCGTGACGACGAAGGTCCTCATCGATGGCGAGCAGCGAGGGACCGGAACGGTCGACACCACAAACGTCGGGCGCGACAATGATCTGGAGATCGGCCAGGGCGACACGGCAGGTCTGTTGTTCAAGGACGTCCCCATTCCCACTGGCGCTTCAATCCTCGATGCCACAATCATGGCCACGTCCCAGCGAGACCAATCGCAAGACACGGACATCGACATCAAGCTGTTCGACGACGCCAAGATTGACACGCTGGCCGGACCGGGCGCCCTTACAGATCCCGGCTTTGACACATTCGGCGCAAATTCGTGGAACGTGACCACGCCCTGGACAGCGGGAGAGAAGGTCACGACCCCCGATCTATCGGATCTGGTGGAAGATCTGCTTGCGACTGATCCGCAAGCGGACAACAGCTATGACCTGCTATTTTCGCTCGGTTCCAGCAATGGCATACGCCGCATAAAGCCTGAAGAGGCCGGTCCGGATGATGAAGCGGAGCTGATCATCACCTACATGATCGATGATCCTCTGATCGGGTAAGGAGAGGATATAGGCCTGACGTTCCGAAAATGGGCCTATCGCAAACCCATCATTGACCGACGGTGCGCCGTGGATATGATGCCCAGCTTCGTGCGCACTGCGCCGGGCCCCTGTGGCGGAATTGGTAGACGCGGCAGACTCAAAATCTGTTTCCAGCAACGGAGTGGGAGTTCGAGTCTCCCCGGGGGCACCATCAAACGGCAAGAACCGTTCGTCTTGCCGCTCTAGCGCAAAATGTAAACAGAACACGGCGCCCGGCGGGCAACCCGCGATGCCGTCGATCCCAGAAAATAGTCCTGCGCGCTTGGGTGATGGGAGCCGACGATGATCAGGTCTACGTTCTGCTCGCCGGCATATTGGGCGATGCGGACGCCGGCTTTGCCGGTCTCGACGGCGGTTGAGACATCGTCCATCTCCTTGGCGACGTCGTCGAGCTTTGCTTTCACCTGCTGGGTGAGGTGATTTTCAGGCTTTAAGTCGACGAATTCGGCCACGAAGCCCGGCACGTTCTCAAGCACGGTCAGAAGGGTGATACGCCCACCATCATCGAGCAGGCGGCGGGCGACGTCGATTTTGCGGGCTGCCACACCTTCGTGATCCAGCGCCACCGGGATGAGAATGTGCTTTGGCAAAGGTCAATCCTTTCAATTCGATGGGCTGTTACAAGCGCCTCGACTGAACCCGCTCAGGCGCTAGGTTTCAAAACGATCTTCGGTGCTGCCGTGCTGCCGGAACGGATGTCCTGGAAAGCGGCGGCACCCGCGCTAAGCGGACGCGCCTCCGTCCAGTTCAGATCGCCCAACCGGCCGTCGAACATGGCCTGGGCCGTGTCGCGGAAATCTTGGGCGGTATAGGTGTAAGTGCCGACGAAGGTGATTTCCTGCAGGGTCATCCGGCGGACATCCAACCCGCCTTCGGCGCTGCCAAGTCCGATATGGACGATGATGCCGCCGGGCCGGACGACGGCCGAGGCTTGAGCACGCGTTGGGGCGATGCCGACGCCATCGATGACAATGTCGATTGGTGCGTCGGCGGAAAGATCGCCGGGGTGCACAACATCCTCGCCACAATGTCGCACCAGGAACTCGCGCCGCAGCGTGTTGGGCTCCACGATCTGGAAATCGCTGACACCCTGTGCCCGCAGGCTGAGCGCGGCGCCGAGCCCGATCGCACCGCCGCCGATAACCAGTGCCTTGGCACCGTCGGCGCCTGCCAGGTGCTGGCGTGCGATCCGGGCGGCGTGCCAACCGCAGGCGATCGGTTCGGTCAGCGCCGCTTGATCGGGCGACACGTGGTCGGGAACCGGCACGACATTTCCGGCCGGGATGGCCAGCTGTTCGGTAAAGCCGCCTTCGCGCGGCGGCATGGAGATAATCTGACGGTGGGGGCAAAGATTGTCGTGCCCGGATTTGCAAGCAGGGCAGACACCGCAGGTGACCAGTGGATTGACGGTGACCCGGCTCTCCCCAGTACCCGGCAGGCTGGCAATTCCTGAAACCTCGTGACCCAGGATCAGCGGAGCGGGGCGCCGCTCGTCATGGCCGAGATAGGCATGCATGTCCGACCCGCAAATCCCGGCGCTTTCGATCGCGACCAGCACGTCGCCGGAGGCCGGCTCTGGTTCCGGCACGTCGCGCACATCCAGGGATTCCGGACCGGTATATACCAACGCCTTCATTTGGCCGTGAACCCTCCGTCCAGCATCAGCACCTGACCGGTGACATAGCGGGACGCTTCCGAACACAGGAACAGGAGCGGTCCTTCCAGGTCGTCAGGTTCGCCGTTGCGGCCGACACAGGTCTGGGCCGCGTTTCGTGCCGCGCGATCGGCATCCGCGAACACGGCGGCGGTCAGTTCGGTTTCGAAAAAGCCCGGGCCGATGGCGTTGGCCATAATCCCATGCCCCGACCAGGCCTGGGCCATGGCCCGCGTCAACTGCGCGACCCCGCCCTTGGATGCGCCATAAGCAATGCCGCTGGGAAAGGCGCGGAACGACTGGAGGGACGCAAAATTGACGATCCGCCCCCAGCCCTTGTCCCGCATCGCCGGAACGAGTTGCTGGCTGAGAAAAAACGGCGCGGTCAGATTGACCGAGATCGTTGCATCCCATCCCTCGGGCGTAACCTCATCCGCCGGTTGCCGCCGGTTGAGGCCGGCGGCGTGGATGAGGATGTCCGGCGGGCCAAATGGCTTGGAAATCTGCGCGCAAAGATCATCCAGGCGGTCCCGGTCCGCCACATCACCTTCGATGGCGGCACAGCGGCCTTGTGCTTCCGTCCGCCAATCCTCAAGCGCCTGCCTGCGCCGTGCGACGCCGACGACGGCGGCTCCGGCCCTTGCCAGGATCGATGCCGCAGCCCGCCCCAGCCCGGAACTCGCCCCGGTCACACAGGCCACACGGCCTTTGACACTGAACAGACTGTCGGCGGATCCGTCAGGCATCTGCGGTCAGATCAAACGTCTCGTCGGGGAAATATTTTTTCAGCCGGATGTCGGCGGTACGCGCATGGCCTTCCATGCCTTCCAAGCGGGATATCCGGGCCGTTGCCTCGGCGATCGGCTTTGCGCCCTCGCGCGTCGCTCGCTGCCAGGTGACGATCTTCATGTACTTATGGACGCTGAGTCCGCCTGTGTAGCTGGCAGCGCCAGAGGTCGGCAGCACGTGGTTGGTGCCCGATGCCTTGTCGCCAAAGGCCACCGTCGTCTCTTCGCCGAGGAACAGCGAGCCATAGCAGCTCAACCTGCCCAGCCACCAATCAAGATCCCGGGCCTGTACGGTCAGGTGTTCGGGGGCGTACTCGTCCGATGTCGCGGCCATCTCCTCGCGGTCGTCGCAGACAATGACCTCAGCGTAATCACGCCAGGCTGCTGTCGCGTTTTCGCGGTTCAAGCCGGGAAGATCGTCGATCAAGCCGGGCACCAGGCGCATGACCTCCTCGGCCAGGGCCCGGTCGTCGGTGACCAGCCAGACGGGCGAGTTGTAACCATGCTCTGCCTGACCCACCAGATCAGCCGCCACCACCAGCGGATCGGCCGTGTTGTCGGCCAGGATCAAGCTGTCGGTCGGCCCGGCGATCATGTCGATCCCGACCCGGCCGAACAGCATCCGCTTGGCCTCGGCGACGAACTGGTTGCCGGGGCCGACAAGGATGTTCGCCTTGGGCAGACCGAACAACCCGAAGGTCATCGCCGCCACGCCCTGCACACCGCCCATGGCCATGATGCGATCCGCCCCGCAGATATGGGCGGCATAAATGATGGCCGGCGCAACGCCAACGCCCGGACCCGGCGGCGAGCAAGCCACGATGTGGTTGCAGCCGGCGACCTTCGCCGTCGTCACCGTCATGATGGCGCTGGCGATGTGGCTGTAGCGACCGCCGGGTACGTAGCAACCTGCGGCGTTTACCGGGATCGCCTTTTGACCGGCGATCAGGCCGGGCACGACTTCGGTTTCGAAATCGGACACGGTCGCCTTCTGTGCCTCGGCGAACGTCTTGACGTTGGCGTGGCAGAATTCGATGTCGCGCCGAAGCCTTTCCGGCACTTGAGCCTTTGCCGCCTCAATGGCCTCGGGGCTCAGAATGATGTCGCCATCATACTTGTCGAACTTTGCCGCATATTTCAGCGCCGCGTCTTCACCGCCGGATTCGATATCGTCCAGAATGTCGCGGACGATCTGCCGGGTTTCCGTCGCATCGCTTGTTGAGTGAAGCGTCGCCTTTTTTAGATACTCTCGTGCCATCGCTCGGCTCTATTTGTAGATGTCTGGGAGGAACGTCGTCGATATCCCCGGCAGGTACGCAATCATCAGCGTCACCACCAACATGAACAGGACGAACGGTATCGCTCTATAAGCGATCTTCAGGATCGATTCACCGGTTAAGCCGGACACGACGAACAGATTCAGGCCCAGCGGCGGGGTGATGAAACCGACGCCAAGCGCCGTGATCATCATGATGCAGAACTGAATCTCGTTCATGCCGACATTGTCGGCCAGCGGCTTCAGGATCGGCGCCAGGATGACGATGTTCGGCGTCGTTTCCATGACGCAGCCGGCGGCGATCAGAATGCCGACCATCATCAGGATCAAGACCCAGGGCTCGTTGCTGACCGAGGTGGCGGCGGCAACGAAGCCTTGCGGCACGCCCAGGATGGCCAGGGCCTGTGCCAAGGGCAGCGAGAAGGCGATGATCGGCAGGATCACGCCGTTGACCTTGGCGGAGCTGACCAACATCGCCGGAAAATCCGACAGCTTCAGCGTACCCAGCATGAAGCCCATGATGATGGTCACCACCACGGCCGTGGCCCCGGCTTCGGTCGGCGTAAGCCGGCCAGAGAAGATCCCGTAGAAGATGATTCCCGGCACGATGAACGCGTACCAGCCCGATTTCAGCGCGGTGCCCAGACGGCTGGCCCATTCGGAGAAGGCCATGTTGCCACCACCCTCCCAGCCATAGAGCCGGTTCATGATGATGTTGGTGATCAGGATGGACACCAGGATCGCAACACCCGGGATCACCGCGGCCAGGAACAGGGTCGAGGCGGAAATGCCCAAGACCAGGCCAATGATGATATAGGCGATCGAGGGCGGGATCAGGATGCCGGTACAGGCCCCGGCCGCGACCAGCGCGCAGGCATAGGGGCGCGGATAACCACTTTCGACCAACCGGTCGATGGTCATCCGTCCAACGGCGGCGGCCCCAGCAGCGTCCGATCCGGAAATCGCGGCGAACATGCCGCAGACCAGCACCGTGGCCGAGCCGAACCCGCCCTTAGCGAACTGGGTCAGCGCCTCGGCCACGTCCAGGAATTTCCGGGAAAGACCGGTTCGCACCAGCACGTCACCGGTCAGAATGAAAAGCGGAACGGCCGTCAGCGCGAAGTGGTCGATCCCATGGAACAGGCTCTCGCCGACCAGCGACAGCGGCAGCGCCCCGGAGATGAGCAGCATGAGGATCGCTGCCGCGCCAATTGCCGCCCAGACGGGAACCGCAAGGGCCACCAGAAGGATGAAGAGGAGGACGGGGCCATAAAAATCCCAGCCGAGCTCAACGGTTTGATTTTGAAGTTGATTCCAAAGCATCGCCGAGCCCTCAGTCGAACAGCTTGTCGCCCTCGTACACGGGACGTCCGTGCCGAAGGTCGCCAAGATCGCGGATGAAGGACTGGACGAGCCGGAAGATCACCAGCGAGAAGCCGATAGGGACCGCCGAGAGGAACCAGACCTGGCTGATCCGAAGGCCGTGGGTGACCGAACCGAACTTGGCCGAAACCAGGACCGTTTCGAAGGACCAGTAGACCGCCACCAGCGCCACGGCGAACATGACGATGTCGCCGAAGATGTAGAGCAGCGCTTTTATCCGGGGGCCGACATATTGCAGGATCACGTCGATGCGAATGTGGCCGCGCTCGCGCACCGCCGCCGCAGCCCCGATCCAGGCGAGATAGATGAAGGAATAGCGAACGATCTCCTCACCCCAGATCGAGGAGTAGGACATCACCTCGCGCCGCAGCACTTCGATGAACATCGTCACCACGAGCATCACGTAGAAAACCAAGAGCGCCCATCGCTCGGCATTCCGGTTCAGGGCATCGAATATGCTCGGCATACAATCCTCCCGGCGGCGGACGGGGTTTTCCCCGGCCCACTCGGTCGCCTTAGTCGTTTTATGGATTTTGCGAATGGCCGGCGCGAGTAACGCCGGCCATTCACCGTGCCGTTACGCGTCGTGGACGTAATATTGTCCCTGTGTGTTCGCCGCTTCTTCGAGCTTGGCGAAGACATCCATCGAGCCGGCGAGATCGACCTTGAACTGATCCCAATCGGCAAGCTGGTAGCCACCCGTTTCCTTCCACTCGTTCAGCTGATCATCGCTCAGCGAGTGGAACTCAACGCCTGCCTTGCGCAGTTCGGCCATCGCGAAGGTTCTGGCCGAGGGAACTTTGGCAAGGTTCTGGTGGGCGGTCAGCTCACCGGCGAACTCGATCCCTTCCTGCACGTCGGCCGGCAGGCCATTAAACCATTCGAGGTTCACCGAGTAGACCTGGCTGTCGGGCACCGCCTGGGTGAAGGTGACGTGGCTCAGAATATCGGAGAAGCCGAAGACGTACAGCGCGCCGACCGACGGGTCGAGCGCATCGGCCACACCCTGCTTGATCGCCGAGGGTGTCTCACCCCAGGCCACCGGCGTCGGGTTCGCACCGACCATGCGGTAGTACTGCTGCAGCATCGCCGAACCTGGGACGCGGAATTTGACGCCGCTCAGATCGCCCGGTGTCAGGACCGGACCGGAACCGCCGGCGCGCATGGCGACCACGCGCGGGTCGATCACGACGTAGAACAACGCCTTGAAGCCGGATTCCTCGATCTTCGGATGCACTTCCGATTTCCAGGCATCCGAGGTCACCAGGTTGGTGAAGCGCTGGTTGGATCCGCAGAAGTAAGGCAAGTTGATCAGATCGACCGCGCTGGCAAACGGCGCGAAGTTCGACAGCGAGTGCTGGGCGCACTGGATCGTGCCCGTCTGCACGGCCTGGGCCAATGCACCGCCGGCGCCGAGCTGTCCGCCCGGGGCAAGCTTGACGTAGACCTTGCCGTTGGTCGCGTTCTGGATGTTTTCCTTCAGATCCAGCTGCATGATCGGATAGCTGCGCGAGGCACCCAGGACATAGGCCGTGGCCAGGGTCATGATGTGCTCAGCGGCCTGTTCCCGCTCACGCTCTTCCTGCTGGGTCTGCGCCGCGGCCTCTTCGGACCAGAGCAACCCGCCGGCACCCGCCACCAGGGCCGCGGTAAAGCCGCCGCCGGCGACCAGTTTCATGAAGTTGCGGCGCTCTTCTGACGCCAACTCCAAATTCTTAAGTTCCACAGGCTCCTCCCATTTGGCCATCGTTAACTGTCTTTCTTCTGTGTCGCGGACTCACGCCGCAAAATCTCCGCGACGAAACAGATCGACGCGGCGAACAGCACAAGCATTTCGGGAACATCACCAAGGACGGGCGAGCCGGTTACGGCGCCCAGCACGACATTCAGAACGAAGACGCAAAACAAGATAATCGTGGCGATCAGCGTCATTCGTTGATTCCTCCCGAAATCCAAATTTGTATAAATTTTGGCCAATGTAAGCGCTTACATTGACTAATGCAAGCGCTTACATCGCTAGTGTTGAATCAGTTATGGTCTATGGAGAAAATCAACGGGGCGTTGCCTCGCCGCCCCGCAACAGTGAGACACCTTGGGCAAATGCCTTCCGAACGATCACAGTCGGGTATTGCCGTTCCAACGCTGGACGACGTCGCCAACCTGGCCGGTGTCTCGGCGGCGACCGTGTCACGCTGCCTGAATTCCCCGGGCGTGGTGACCGATCGTACGCGCAACCGGGTAATGGATGCGGTCCGGGTGCTGGGTTATGCGCCGAACTTTGGCGCGCGCGCCCTGGCGGCAAAAAAGACCAACACGTTCGGCGCGATCATTCCGACGATGGAAAACGCTATTTTCGCGCGCGGCCTGCAGGCGTTTCAGGAAGAACTGGGACAGCATGGGGTAACGTTGCTGGTCGCCAGCTCGTCCTACCGACCGGATCTGGAGGAAGAACAGATCCGGGCCCTTGTCGCCCGAGGCGCCGATGCGCTGCTGCTCATCGGGTACGATCGGACGAAGGAGGCCTACGGCATTCTCGACCGACGGCAGATTCCCCATGTGGTGGCCTGGGCCTTCGATCGGGGACAGTCCCGGCTTTCAATTGGCTTCGACAACCGCAAGGCGATGAAGGGGCTGGCCAACGAAGTGCTGAAGCTTGGGCACCGGTCGCTGGGCCTCATTACGGCCGACCGGGATGAGAACGACAGGGCACGGGAAAGAGCAGAAGGGCTTTTCGAGGCGACAAGCGCGTTCGGCTTGGCCTCGCAAGATATCCAAGTCATTGAAAAACCCTATTCGATCGCGAATGGCGCCCAAGCGTTCAGCGATTTGATGGCGTCGGACCGCCGGCCGACGGCCGTCCTGTGCGGAAACGACGTCTTGGCTGCCGGCGCCCTGTCCATGGCCAACAAGCTGGGCATTCGCGTGCCGGACGAAATTTCCATAACGGGGTTCGATGACATTGAACTCGCCGAGATCGTCACACCGCCTTTGACGACCGTCCATGTTCCACACCGGGAAATGGGACGACGGGCGGCGAGCCTGTTGCTGGCCCTCAGCAATGGCGAAAATGCCGGCCCGAGCACCGAACTGAACGCAACCATCAAATGGCGGGCGTCGCTCGGCCCGGCACCAGGGTCCTGACCGGCCAAATAGGACCAAGCCGCGCGACAACGTGGTAGTCTGTCGATTCCCAAACAACACTGAGAATCCGATGGACAATCCCACCTCATTCCATGTCGGCGAGCGCGCCGAGAGCCAGCCCGAGCCGACCCAGTTCGAACCGGGCCCGTTCAAAAAGTCCCGCCCGCCGGAACCGCTGCATTTTGAGGTCAATCTGGTCGCCGAGGCCCATAGCAAGCAGAAGAAAACCGGCACGGTTCAAGTCAACATTCCCGGCTTCAGCCCGGTGAAGCTGTATTGCGACGAACAGCCGCCGGTGGGCGATGACACAGCGCCGCCGCCACTCGCCTTCTTTTCGGCAGGCATCGGGTTTTGCCTGATGACGCACCTAACCGACATCCTGAACACCCGCAAGATCCAGGTCGATTCCATGTGGCTGGAACAACGCATCCGCTTCATGACCAACCTGGGCACCATGCGCGAGCTGGGCCACACCACCGAAGGTCGGTGCGAGATGGTGGAAACCCATGTGATTATCGACAGCCCTGAACCGGCGGAAAAGATCAAGGGCCTGCTGGACGAAGCCGAGGGCGCCTGCATGGCCCACTTCGCCCTGCGCAATCCGGTGCCCTGGTCGACGCGGCTGGTCCATAACGGGCAGGAGGTCATCAGCCGGCAGGGCTAGGACCGAACCCAACGCACGTTACAGTTTCGAAAAACTGTCACAGAGCCCGCCTACAAGGTGAAGGCCAGAACCTTCCTGCCCCGTTCGGGGCTTCTCGGGAAAGGTTCGTCATTTCACCAAACAAAGGCTGGTTCGAATGCAGAAGGGCACTCCCCCTAGAACTCTCTTTAAGATCGCGCGGCGCGGCGCACTTCCGCTCGCCTTGATGACCACGGCATGCAGCTCCGTCATGGCCCAGACCGAAGGGCCTTTTTTTGAGCGCGCCGCCACCTATCCGGTCTATCACAACCTGCCCGAAGGCGCCGATCCGGCCCAGGAGACCGTGGCGGAAATCGTTGCGGCCACGGCCGATGGCATGATGCTGGCCTACACAGACAGCCCGGGTGAGCGCTTGGGCCTGGTGGACATCAGCGACATTTCGGCCCCGACGGGCGCGGGCATGGTCGATCTGGGCGGCGAGCCGACCTCGGTATCCATCGTCGGCACCAACGCCTTCGTCGGCGTCAACACCGCCGAGAGCTACACCGAACCGAGCGGCCATGTCGCCGTGGTGGACCTGAACACCAGCGCGGTTTCGGCCCGTTGTGATGTCGGTGGCCAGCCGGACTCCCTGGCTGTCAGCGCCGATGGCGGCTTCCTGGCCGTTGCGGTGGAGAACGAGCGGGACGAAGACCTCAATGACGGGGTGATCCCGCAGCTGCCGGCCGGCACGCTGGCCGTGTTCGATCTGGCAGGCGGCACCATCGCCAACTGCGATGCGGCCCGCATCGTCGAGCTGACCGGTCTGGCCGAGGTCGCCGGTGAGGATCCCGAACCTGAATATGTCGACATCAACGCGGCCAACATCGCGGCCGTGTCCCTGCAGGAAAACAACCATATCGCGTTGGTCGATTTGGCCGCCGGCACGGTCACTGGCCACTATTCGGCCGGCAGCGTCGATCTGACCGCCATCGACATCCTCGAAGACGATATCGTGGCCGGGGCCGGCTCGCTGAGCGGGCTGGCGCGCGAGCCGGACGCCATTGCCTGGCTGGATGACAACCGTCTGTTCACCGCCAATGAGGGCGATTATGAGGGCGGCAGCCGGGGCGTGTCGGTCTTTGCCAATGACGGTTCGGTGCTGTTCGATTCCGGCAACAGCCTGGAACATCTGGGCATGAGTGCCGGTCACTATCCGGAAGGCCGGGCGGAAAACAAAGGCGTCGAGCCCGAGGGCGCCGAGGTCGGCACCTTCGGTGACACCACCTACGCCTTTGCCCTGTCCGAACGCGGCAACTTCGTGGCCATCTACGCCGATGGCGGGGACGGCGCGCTCGAGCTGACCCAGGCCCTGCCGACCGGTGTCGGGCCCGAAGGCGTGGTCGCCATTCCCGCCCGCGATCTGCTGGTCGTGTCGGCCGAGGTCGATGCCGAGGAAGACAGCGTGCGGTCGAGCATCACGCTCTACACCCGTACCGCTGGCGCCTCCCCCTACCCGCACATCGTCTCCGCGACGGATGAGGCGACCGGCGCTCCGATCGGCTGGGGCGCGCTGTCCGGCATGGTTGGCGATCCGGCCGATGCCAACATCGTCTATGCGGTCAGCGACAGCGCCTATGCCCTCTCGCGCATCTACACGATCGATACCGGCCAGACCCCGGCCGTGATCACGGCGGCCACCGATGTCACCAAAAACGGCGAAGCCGTCGCCTACGATCTGGAAGGCATCGCGCCGGCCGCCGGTGGCGGCTTCTGGCTATCCTCGGAAGGCAATGCCAGCCGCGAGAACCCCTTGCAGCAGCGCAGCATGATCATCAAGGTCAGCGCCGATGGGGCGGTCGAGTCCGAGATCGAGTTCCCGGAAGCGGCCTATGAGCACGCGACAAACCGCGGGTTCGAAGGCGTGGCAGCCTGGGGCGAAGGAGATGCCGAACAGGTGATGGTCGCCGTTCAAAGCACCTGGAAGGACGACCCGGAAGGCACCACCAAGCTGGGCATCTTCAGCCCGGCCAATGAAAGCTGGCGCTTCGTCCATTACCCGCTGGCCGAAGCGCAAAGCCCGCGCGGCGGTTGGGTCGGCCTGTCAGAGGTGACCTGGCTGGGCGATCAGCGCTTCGCCATTCTCGAACGTGACAACCAGCCCGGCGATTACGCGGCCATCAAGACCGTCACCACCATCGATCTGGCCGGTGTCGAGCCGGCGGCGCTGGATGGCGACATCCCGGTGGTCGAAAAACAGCTCGCCATCGACCTGCTGCCCATCATGCAGGCGACCAAAGGCTGGATTTCCGACAAGCCGGAAGGCATCGCTATCACCGCCGATGGCCAGGTCTTCATGGTCAGCGACAATGACGCCCTGGACGATGCGACGGGCGAAACCCAGTTCCTGAAGCTGGGCGAGGCCGGCTCGCTGTTCTAATTGGTTCCCGTGGCGCGTGCCTGGTCCATTCTAGGCGCGCGCCACGGATTCCAGGAACGATCCGACCATTTCGCGAAGCTGACCCGATTGCTCGTTCACATCGTTTGACGCGGTCAGCACCTGATTGGCCGATTGGTCGGTGTGAACGACATTGGCCGACACTTCCTTCATGGCGCCGGTCATCTGCGCCGCGCCCTGAGCGGCCTCGGCCACGCTGGTCGAAATCTCGGCCGTCGCCGCTTTCTGGTGCTCGACGGCATCTTCGATGCGGTCAGCCGAGGCGCCGATTTCCTCCATAACATCGATAATCGACTTGATGGACGTGACCGTTTCGGCCGTCGAGTCGCGCAATCCTGCGACCTGATCGGTAATCTTATCGGTCGCTGCGGCGGTTTGAGTGGCCAAGGATTTCACCTCATTGGCGACAACGGCAAATCCTCGGCCCGCCTCGCCCGCCCGCGCAGCTTCGATGGTTGCGTTCAAAGCCAACAGATTGGTCTGTTCGGCGATGTCGGAAATCAACCCGACCACATCGCCGATGGTCTGCGAGGTTTCGGCCAGTTCGAGCACCCGCTCGTTCGACCGGGAGGTGTGCTGCTGCGCCCGGCTGACGATGTTTGTGGTGTTGGACACCTGCTCGACGATTTGGGCTATCGAGCTATCCAATTCGGACGCTGCCGTTTCAACAGCCCGCACATTCGCCAGGGCCTGCTCGGACGCTGAAGCGGCTTCCGTCGACTGTTCGGAGGTGTTGCGGGCAACTTCGGTCAAGGACGACGCCGTGCTTTGCATCTGGCCGGCATTCGATTCGACCGACGAAAGGGCGACGGTGACCTGCTCCCGGAAGGTCGCGATCATATCGTCGATGGCCTGCTGGCGCTCCGATTGGGCCCGTTGTTTGGCGGCGTTGTCTTCCTCTAGCGTGGCCCGTTCGACGGCGTTCTGCCGGAAGACCTTGATGGCCTCGGACATCTCGCCAATTTCATCGCGGCGCGATTGTTCAGACAAGGTGATGTTCATATCCCCATCGGCAAGGCGACGGGTGGATGTCGCCAGGACGCCCAATGGCCGGGCGACGCCGCGGTCGACGACAAAAACACTGATTGCCGCCGATGCGAGAATCGTTACCGCTCCGATGGCCAACAGCGCGTACGCGCCCATCGAAAACAGCTGGTACACATCGCTCGCGCTTGCCTGGGCCTGGGCTTCGCGGGCCTCGATCAACGTCCCAATCAGCTTGCCGATCTCCGTCGAATTCTCGAATAGGGTGGCGATCTCCGTCCGCGCCCGTTCGCGCAAGGCAAGTTCGGAACTCCGCTGGCTGAGAAGCCCTGTATCGTCATCCAGGAAGGCCAGAAGTTCCTGAGACTTCGCGGTAATTTCGGGCAAGTCGGCGCCGGCCATCAATTCAGCCAGTTTGGGCGCAGTAGCCATCAGCCGATCTTCCACGGCGGCGATCGTCCCTAGATCTTCCGCCAGCGCCCCTTCCAACAAGCGTGTGACGAACTGGTTGAGCACGGCCACCGCTTCCAGCTTTGACTTCAACATGCCAACCTGGCCGTCCAGCAGTTCGGTCATGATTGCAGCATTCCGGTCCATCGCTTCCTGGGAATCGATGGCAAGGAAGAACACGCGATCATCGACGGCCAAACTGAGCGTCTTGGTAATGACCTGCCGCAGGTCGAGGAATTGCGACATCATCTGACGCGCTGAGGCGGAGTTCGGCACGTAATCCGGCTGGTCGCGCATCGCCGTGGCATCTTCCAGCAATCCGACCAGCAAGGCGATTTCGGGTGCCAGCGCCAGGTCGCTTTGCGCCGCGTCCAGCGAGTCGGCCAAGCGTGTCGCCTGCTCACCATGACCGATCGCATCCTGCAGGAACAACTGCACCAGACCAACATCCTCGACTAGCAGGAAGCTGGTCATCATGCCGACGAACCCGTTGAGTTCGGCCCGAAGTTCAATGACCAATTTGAGGATTTCAACATCGGTGCCGACGATCCGTTCCACCGTGCCGGTGGTTTCGCTCGACGCTTCCTCGCCGCTCATAACCAGATCGAAGTAAGCGTCATCGACAAGCGGTATCAGGATTTGCTCGATGTTCGACTGGATGGCGAACACGGTTGCGAGATTTTCGTTGCGGCGAGCAGCAAGGGCAAGTCGATCGGTGGTCAGACTATCCAGCGAGCCGATGCTGGCGGCAACATCTGTCGCCGTCTCGTACAAGCTGCTGGCAACGGTGTCTCCGGGATTTTCCTCGGCAATCTGGCGCGCGTCGGCTACCAGGGCCGAAGCAGCGCGGTTGAGTTCTTGGTTGGCCGCCGATCGCGCTGCATCGTCGGACGCGTTCACCAGATTGCTGGCCGAAATCGCCAGTTCCGTACTACCGACGCCCAGGCCGGCGGCCAGGGTAATGTTCGGCAAATCCCTGTCAGCCAGGGCGGAAAACCCCGATTTTACTGATTGAAAGGAAACAAGGCTGATCGCGATGGCAATCACCGTCAGTAGCGCGATGGCCAAGAACGAGACCATCAATTTGCCACGCAGGCGGAAGCTAAAGGCAGGCAAGCCGAGGGTCAGCCGACGGCCTTTGGGTGCGGGTGAAGTCACACTCATTGGTCGGAAGTCCGTTGTATAAATCGCGGTACTGAAAAACCCGCGACCGGCACAACGGCCGGCCGCGGTTTACAAAAATCAGCTGGTCGGGCGATCCAGAGGTTTGAACGAACCGTCCTTTTGGATGGTCGTCAGGAACACGTCATCCATGCCCTGATTGTCGTCGGATCCGAAGGTCAGCGTAACGCCACCCAAATCGAAGGTTCCCTTGCTGGCAAACGCCGCCAGGAAGGATTCACGCGTCACATCCTTGCCGGCCTCCTGCAAGGCTTCGATGGCCAGGCGTCCGACCATGTAGCCTTCAAGGGTGACGAACCCCGGCTCGGCGGCCGGATCGACGGCCTTCAGCGCCGCCTGATAGGCTTTGACCAACGGGATCGAGGAATCCCAGGGGAAGGGCACCACCTGAGACACAATCACCCCTTCGCCATCTTCACCCAGTTCGGCGGCCAGGGCCTTGGACCCGACGAAGGAGATGTTGACGAAGGTCGGGTCGAATTTGACCTTGCGCGACAGCTTGATGAACTCGGCAATCGGCTTGTAGGCGCCGACCATCACGACCGCATCGGGGTCGGCTTTGCGCAGTTCCAACAGCGCAGACTTCACCGCCAGCGTGTTGCGCTGGTAGGTGCCCTCGGCAACCAGGCTCATGGAGCGTTTTTCCAAAGCGGCCTGCACACCGGCAAGACCGACCCGTCCGAACGCGTCGTCCTGATATAGGATCGCAACCTTTTCCATGCCCCGCTCATCGACCAGGTGCTGGATCCAGGCTTCGGTTTCTGCGGCATAGGTGGCGCGCACATTGATGATATTGCCCAAAGAGGCATCGCGCAGGAATCCGGCGCCCGTGAATGGGCCGATGAACGGCACCTGGGCATCGGTGGCGATCGGCTGGGTGGCCTTGGAGGTCGGCGTGCCGACGGCGCCGATCAGCGAGAACACGCCGTCCTGCTGGATCAGCTTGTTAACCTGTTCGATCGACCGGTCGGGTTCGTACCCATCATCATAGCTGATCAAATCCAGCGTTCGCCCATGGACGCCGCCGGCCTGATTGGCTTCCTCGAACGCGGCCATCAAGCCCAGACGCATGCCCGTCCCAAGGGCGGCGGCGGGCCCCTCCAGCGCCGCCGCTTGACCGAATGTAATTGTATTGGCGGCAACGCCGGTTTCGGCGATCGCAGCAGGGGATGCCGCCAAAGCGGCGGCGAACGACGTCGCAACGAGAACTCTCTTCAGCATTATCAAAACCTTCGTGCTGTTGGCTATCGGTTTGCGGCGCCTTCCTCCCGAGAGATCGCAAGTAACCGGTGGCGCCGATCGCGCACGTGCCCAAACATTTGTGAATAGCCGGTTTAGACACCGGGGGTTGAATCGGCCGCCGGTGATAACCTCTTGTGAACGGAGTGCGTCCCGAACACCAAAGCGTCAGATTGTTCAATGCACTGTCCAACCTGCGAGCTTTGTGCGACCAAGGGCCGCTAGGACAAAAAAATGCGTTGCGAGGATGATTTCAGTGAGCGGACAGGCGGATATCGGGCTGATCGGATTGGGCGTCATGGGGCGCAATCTGGCGCTGAACATGATGGATCACGGCTTCAAAGTCGCCGTTTTCAACCGCACCACCGCCACCACCGAGGCCTTTGCCGCCGATTCCGGCACCCCCGATGACAAGGTCGTCGCCTGCCAGAGCCTGGAGGATTTGGTCGCGACCATCCGGCCGCCCCGGCCGGTCTTCATGATGGTTCAGGCCGGAGAGGCCGTCGATCAGCAGATCGCCGTGCTGCGACCATTGATTGAAACGGGCGACATTCTGATGGATGGCGGCAACGCCAACTTTCAAGACAGCGTTCGCCGGGCCAGGGCGTTGGATGGATCGGGCACGCTGTTCATGGGGGTCGGGGTATCCGGCGGCGAGGAGGGCGCGCGGTTCGGCCCCTCGATCATGGCCGGCGGCGACCGGGCGGGGTTCGATCGAACGGAACAAATTCTTACCGCCATCGCCGCCAAGAAGGATGGTGAGCCCTGTTGCGCCTATCTGGGCACCGATGGGGCCGGGCACTTCGTCAAGACCATTCATAACGGCATCGAATATGCCGACATGCAGATCATCGCCGAGGCCTATGCCGTTATGCGGCACGTGCTGGGCATGGGGCCGTCCGAAATGGGCGCGGCCTTCGGCAGCTGGAACGAAGGCCCGCTCGAATCCTATTTGATCGAGATCACCGCAAAGATCTTGGAGTCGGTCGATGCGGAAACGGACCAGCCTGTCATCGATCTGGTGCTTGACCGGGCCGGCGAGAAAGGCACCGGGCGCTGGGCCTCGGCGGCCTCACTCGATCTGGGCGTTCCAGCCCCGACCATTTTCGAGGCGGTCGCCGCCCGCGCGGTGTCTGCGGCCAGGGACCAGCGCCTGGCCGCTGCCGACATCTACACGCCACGCATCGATCTCGATACCTCACCCGGCGATGCGAAGGCCTTGTTGAGCGCGCTGGAAGGCGCGCTGCTGGCCGGCAAGATCGCGGCCTATGCCCAAGGGTTCTCGGTCATGCGAGCCGCGTCTGACAGGTATGGCTGGTCCCTGCCCTTTGCCGACATCGCCCGCATCTGGCGCGAGGGCTGCATCATCCGCTCGCGCTTCTTGAACGACATCACCACGGCCTATGAGCAAAGCTCGGATCTGCCCAACCTGTTGGTCGATCCCAGCTTCGTCGAGGTGATGGTGTCCCGCCACGAGGATTTGCGGACCATCGTCAAACGGTCGATCGATGCCGGGCTGCCGACGCCTGCCCTAAGTTCGGCCCTGGCCTATTTCGACAGCTACCGCCGCGCCCGCACGTCGGCCGACATGATCCAGGCCCAACGCGACTTCTTCGGCGCCCACACCTTCGAGCGCACCGACCGCCCCGGCAAACACCATTACTTGTGGTCGCAGGGTGGCGGATGGGAGCCGGCTGACTAGAGCCCTTCGCCAACCCTCCTAGGGGCAGGGGTTGGAGATGTCGTTGTGGACTTCCTCTAGCTCGTCGAGCACCTCCTGATTGAGCGTCAGGTTGGCGGCGCCGATGGCGTTGGTCAGCTGTTCCATTGAGGTGGCGCCGATAATCGCTGAGGTGGTGAACGGCCGGCTGGTGACGAAGGCGATCGACATCTGCGACGGGTCCAGGCCGTGCTTGTTGGCGATACCGACATAGCGTTCGATGGCCTTCTCGCCATTGGGCACGTCGTAGCGGGAGGGCTGTTTGAACACCGCCATCCGGCTGCCCGGCGGCCTGGCGCCCCCCAAATATTTGCCCGACAAAAAGCCCGCCGCGATGGGGGCATAGGCCAGCAGGCCGCATTGATCGCGGATGGCGCATTCCGCCAGCCCGACCTCGAAGCTGCGGTTCAGCAGGCTGTAGGGATTCTGGATCGACACCATACGCGGTTTGCCGTGGGCCTCGGCGAGATGCATGTAGCGCATGACGCCCCAGGCGGTTTCGTTGGACACACCGATCTGGCGCACCTTGCCGGCCTTGACGATGCCTTCCAACGCATCGAGCGTTTCGGCCGGGTCGATATAGTCCGGGTCTTCCTTATGCTCGTAGCCCAGCGAGCTGAAGAAATTGGTGCTGCGGTTCGGCCAGTGCAGCTGGTAAAGATCGACATAGTCGGTCTGCAGCCGCTTGAGGCTGGTATCGATCGCGGCTTCGATATTTTTCTTATCCAGCCGGTTCTTGCCGCCGCGCACGTAGTAGAGCCGTTCGGCCGGACCGGCGACCTTGGTCGCCAGGATGACTTTGTCGCGGTTTTTTCGCGCGGCCAGCCAGGTGCCAATGATCGTTTCCGTCGCGCCGTAGGTGACCTCTGTCGCGGGCACGGCGTACATTTCGGCCGTGTCGATGAAGTTGACGCCTTGGTCCAGAGCGTAATCCATCTGCTCGTGGCCTTCGGCTTCGGTATTCTGGTTGCCCCAGGTCATGCTGCCCAGGCAGATCGAACTGACACGCAGGTCGGTTCGGCCAAGCGGTCGATAGTCCATTGTCGGCTCTTGGATTGGCCAGCCCCAACGGACCGGCGGGATGAAGCGGGAATTACCCTAATAAAATAGCGTCAGAACGCCCGTATAGCCATAGCAACGGCTGTCATAAAATTCGCCGTCGGACAAAAAACCGGTCAGCGGCACATCGCCGAAGACCCGTCTGATTTCCTGCAATTCGGTATCGGCGCTGCCGAAAAGCGCCGCCACCCGCTGGTGGCAGGCGACATAGATCGCCCCTTGCGGCACGCGCCCGCCGAGCTTCGCCTCCATCTGGTGCAGCATGCCCCGCAGTTCCTCCAGCGCGCCTTCCTTATCGCGCCGGGCGAACAGGATGTGCTGGCCCGCCTTGACGGCTTCGGACAACACCACGGCCCCGCTCTTCTCATCCGTGGCGACGATGCGGCGCACCGCGTAGGGCGTGTTCGGCCGCCCGCTCAACAGGCCTGCGAAGATGTAGCCCTCGGCCCGTCGCAGATCGCGGGCCAGTACGTCACCGATGTCGCGTTTGAGCACTTGCAGGGCCGGCTGCCCGTCGATGGCAAAGACGAACTGGCCGCGCGCCTTGGTCACCTCGCGCGCCGGGCTGATGGGCATGCAGCCTTGGGTGAGCCCTGACAGTGAGGAAACGCTCTCGGCAAACAGGGCTCCGCTCAGCCCCTCCTCGCTCAACCGTTCGCCGATCTGCACGGAGGTTCCCGGACCGCTGGACAGTCCGCCGACCAACTCCGCCGTCGTCGCCTTTTGCAAGCGCGATAGGGCCGCGGCCACGTTGCCCTGGCCGCCTGCCCCATGGACCAGGGCAACCGAGGGGCGGTGGCGGCGAACCCAAGCCGTCCGCCCGCGCGTGCCCTTGCCGAACAGGCGGACCGAGTCTTTCGCAAACCGGCCGACCATGAGGGAAAGGCCCGCATCGGAGGGCACTGTCTCATCGCCGCCGATCAGCCCGTTGGAGGTCGTGCCGACCCAATCGTTGATCCCAGTCGCCGTGCGCAAGCCGGCCGTGATCGGCCCGGCCTGGGCGCTGAAGGCCTGATCGATATAGACAATGCCAAGATTGGCCTGTCCGACCTCGCCAAGCTGGTCCAGGCAATCGACCATCGCCTTGTGCCAATCTTGGCCACGCCCCAACGCCGCCCGGAAGTGGCCCGAGGCCAACCGCTGGAGTGGCCGGTATTTGAAGGGCAGGCTAACCACCGGCCGTCCGCCCCTCGATCAAGGCAATCACGTCGGGCAGAAGCCGTTCGACGATCACCGCCACACCCTGAGCATTGGGGTGGATGCCATCGGCCTGGTTCAGCTCGGCAACCGTGGCGACGCCGTCGAGAAAAAAGGGATAAAGCGGGACATCGTATTGCGCCGCGAGATCGGGATAAATGGTGTTGAACGCTTCGCCATACTCCTTACCCAGATTGGGCGGAGCATACATGCCAGTCAGCAGGGTCGGTAGGCCGCGATCGGTCAGGATACTGAGCATCTTGTCCAGATTTGCGCGGGTCAGGGCCGGATCGATGGCCCGCAAGCCGTCATTGGCACCCAGCTCCAACATGACGAAATCGGGGTTATCGCCCAACGCCCATTCGAGCCGGTCCAGGCCCGATGAGGTGGTGTCGCCCGACACGCCGGCATTGATTACTTCGATATCGAAACCCTGGCCGATCAGGGCCCGTTCGAGCTGGACGGTGAATGATTCGTCATCGGCCAAGCCGTATCCGGCTGTCAGGCTGTCGCCAAACGCCATCAGCCGCAAGGGTTCGGCCTGGGCCGGCGTTAAGGTTAGGATAGCGAGCAGAAGTGCCGTGAAAACCGCCCCTAGGGCGTTGAAAAATCGCCGGATAGCGCCATTTAGGCCCCCAGTCGTCACGTCGCGCCAACAGCCGGCGACAACCGACAAGCGGCTATCCATTCCGAAGCCGGGCCAAGGGCAGGCAATGATCGATTTAAGCGACATTCATCTAGCATTGAAGGGGCCGGCTGGGCCCGTCAAGGTGCTCAAAGGTATCAATTTGTACGTCGAAGACGGCGAAATCGTGAGCGTCGTCGGCCCATCCGGTTCGGGCAAATCGTCTATGATGATGATCATCGCCGGTCTGGAACGGGCGACCAGCGGGTCCGTCAAGGTCGATGATGTCGACCTCGCCTCATTGGACGAAGATGGGTTGGCCCTGTTCCGGCGCGACAAGATCGGCATCGTTTTCCAGAACTTTCACCTGGTGCCGACCATGACGGCGCTGGAGAATGTCGCCACGCCGCTGGAGTTCGCCGGACGGGCCGATGCCTTCGAAAAAGCGCGCCAGGGCCTCGCCGCCGTTGGTTTGGATCACCGGCTCGATCATTTTCCCGGTCAGCTCTCGGGCGGCGAACAACAGCGGGTCGCCCTGGCCCGGGCCTTTTCCGTCGATCCGCGGTTGATCCTGGCCGACGAGCCGACCGGCAATCTGGACGGCAACACGGGCGAAAAAGTCATCGAGTTGCTGTTCGAAATCGCCCGGGCCCAGCGCACCTCGCTGGTGCTGATCACCCATGACGCCGCTTTGGCCGCCCGCTGCGATCGGACGGTTCGGCTGGTCGATGGCGTGATCGCGGATTCAGGCCTCACCGCCGCGCCCGAACCGGCCCTGGTCGGCAGCCCGTGAGCGCCGTACAGCCGCCCCTGCTGCCGCTGGCCTGGCGCATCGCCCGGCGTGAGCTGCGGGCCGGACTGACCACGGGGCTGAAAGGCTTTCGGATCTTCGTCCTGTGCCTAGCGCTGGGCGTCGCCGCCATTGCGGCCGTCGGATCGCTGGCCACCGGAATCATCGACGGGCTGACCCGGGACGGGAAGGCCATTCTGGGCGGCGATGTCGCCCTGCGCGTGATCTATCAGCCCGCCACGCCCGAACAGCTAAACTACCTATCCTCTACGGCGGAGATTTCCGCCAGCCGCGAAATGCGGGCCATGGCGCGCAGCCGGGACGGGGCCGGGGCATCAGGTGCGCTGATCGAGATCAAGGCGGTCGACGAGGCGTATCCCCTGTACGGCACGCTGGAGTTAACCGACGCCTCGGGGCAACCGATCGCCGAGGAGGCGGTGTTCGGCAACGCCAACGGTGCCTGGGGCGTGGCGGTCGATCCCTTGCTGCTCGACCGCATGGAAATCGCGATTGGCGACGACATACTGCTGGGTGAGATGACGGCCCAGGTCCGAGCCACCATCACGCGGGAGCCCGACCGCATGGGCTCCAGCGGCATCACGCTTGGCCCCCGCGTCATGATGGCCAACGCGGCGATGGACCAGACCGGGTTGGTGCAGGAAGGCAGCCAGCTTTATCACCATTACCGCCTCGGCCTGCCGGAAGGTACGGATGTCGCGGCCTATCTGAGAGACCTGCGCGCCGAGTTTCCCGATGCAGGCTGGCGGGTGCGCGATTTCACCGACGCCGCCCCGCGCCTGGAACGGCTGATCCGCCAGTTGGCGCTGTTCCTGACCTTGGCCGGGCTGACGGCCCTGCTGGTCGGCGGTGTCGGGGTCGGCAATGCCGTGCGCGCCTTTCTTGAAGGGCGGATGGAAACCATCGCCACCCTGAAATGCCTGGGCGCGCCGGGTCGGCTGATTTTCACCATCTATCTGATGCAGGTGATGGTGATTGCCGCCATCGGCATCGTCATCGGCCTGATCGGCGGCGCCCTGGCGCCCCTGGCGGTTGGTGAGTTGCTGGCCGGCCTGCTGTCGGTCGGCCTGGAGACCGGCATCCATGTCGGCGCCTTGCTGACCGCGAGCCTGTTCGGCGTGCTGACGGCGCTGACCTTCTCGCTGTGGCCGCTTGGCCGGGCGCAGAAGACGCGGGCCGCCGCCCTGTTCCGCGACCTGTATGAGGCGCATTCCCAGCGTCCGTCCTGGCAGATCACGCTGGCCGCCATCCTGGCCGTGTCGGCCCTGGCCGCCCTTACGATCCTGTCGGCCAACGAACAGCGCTTTGCCATCTGGTTCGTCGCAGCCGCGGCGGGATCTTTCCTTGTTCTACGGGTTTTGGCCGAAGCGGTTGTCGCCCTGGCCAAACGGGTGCCGCGGTCGAAGCTGCCCAGCATTCGCCTGGCCGTCGCCAATTTGCACCGTCCGGGAACGCCGACCGGGGCGATCATCCTGTCCCTTGGCCTGGGCCTGACGGTGCTGGTCGCCGTTGCCTCGATTGAGGGCAACATCTCGCGCCAGGTCTCGGACAATCTGCCCGAGGACGCGCCGTCCTTCTTTTTCATCGATATCCGTTCCGACGATATGGAGCGGTTTGTCGAAACCATCGACGCCGTGGACGGGGCCGGCGGGGTGCAGCGGGTGCCCTCCCTGCGGGGCCGCATCATTGCCGTCAACGACGTTCCGGCCGAACAGGCCCTGGTGGATGAGGGCGAAGCCTGGCTGCTGCGCGGAGATCGCGGGCTGACCTATTCGGCCGTCCAGGAAGCCAACCACAATGTGGTCGAAGGGGCTTGGTGGCCGCAAGATTATGATGGACCGCCGCTGGTCTCCATTGTCGAGGATGTCGTGCAAGCCTTCGATATCGGCCTGGGCGATCGGATCACCATCAGCGTTTTGGGCCGGGAGTTTACGGCCGAGGTCGCCAACATCCGCGACGTGGACTGGTCCTCGATGACCATCAATTTCGCCATGGTTTTCTCGCCACAGCCCATGGCCTCGGCGCCGCACACCTTCCTGGCGACGGCCCAGGCCGAAGAGGCCGTTGAGCTGGATCTTCAGCGCGAAATCACCAGCCAGTTCCCCAACGTCACTACCGTGCGTATGCGCGAGGCGCTGGACACGGTGAACGGCGTCATCCGCCAGATCGGCAAGGCGGTGCGGGCCATCGCCGCGCTGGCTCTGCTGGCCGGGACTTTCGTCCTGGCCGGCGCGATCGCAGCCGGGCACCGCCGCCGGGTCTATGACAGCGTGGTCCTGAAAGTGCTGGGCGCCACCCGCAGGCGGATCATCGCTGCCTATATGATCGAATATGGCCTGTTGGGCCTGTTGACGGCCGCCGTGGCGTCGGTCATCGGCACGGCCGCCGGCTGGTCTGTCATCGCCCTGGTGATGGAAGCGGACTGGATTTTCCTGCCCGGTACGATCGTGGGCACCGCCCTGGTTTGCATGGCCATCACCATCGGATTGGGGCTGGTGGGAACCTGGCGGGCCTTGAGTCAGCGGGCCGCACCGCTGCTGCGCAACGAATAAGTGCGATATCTATGTGATTTCAACCCGAAATGGGTGCGATTCTGACCCGAATTACCCCCGTTTTTCATTGAAAAATCACCCCAAACCGCCAATATCACGCCCGAGCTTTTGAATCCTGTCCGGTCATGGGGAGAGACATGGAACTCGGTAATCTTAATCAGCGCGGTGCGTATGCTGCCCGCGCGTCGGTCGACCAGGCCCAGCTTGATGAAGGGCTGCGGCGTTATATGCTGTCGATCTACAACTATATGGGCACGGGCCTGCTGATCAGCGGTCTGGTTGCTTATGCCGTGGCCAATGTCCCGGCGCTGAACGCGATCTTCTATCAGACAGTCGATGGCCGGCTGGTCGGCTATACGGGCCTTGGCATGATCGCCATGTTCGCCCCGCTCGGCCTGTTGCTGCTCGCCTCCTTCGGCATGCGCAACGCCAGCGCCCAGGCGACCCAGATGATGTACTGGGCCTTCGTGACCTTGCAGGGCATCAGCCTTGCGGTGGTGCTGCAGATCTATACCGGCGAAAGCGTAGCGCGCGCCTTCTTCACCACGGCCGCGGCCTTCGGTGCGCTCAGCATCTATGGCTACACGACCAACCGGAACCTGTCGGCCTTCGGTTCGTTCCTGATCATGGGCGTGATCGGGCTGATCATCGCCTCGATCATCAACATCTTCATGGCCAGCGCGATGATGAGCTTCGTCATCTCCGCCGCCGGCGTGCTGATCTTCGCCGGCCTGATCGCCTACGACACCCAGCGCCTGAAGGTCGCCTATGTCGAAGGCATGGGCCATGAGAACGAAACCCGGCTTGCCGTGTGGGGCGCCCTGTCGCTCTACATCAACTTCATCAACCTGATGCAGTTCCTGCTGATGTTCATGGGCAACCGCGAATAGGCAAAGCTCACCAAGGATCACTCCTTGCAAACGCCCGGCCCTGTGCCGGGCGTTTTTGCGTTCACGGGCTGCTAACCACGCTGTGCTGTGTTGGCCGGCGTGAGCGAGATTCCCACCACCGATACGCCCATTGGCGAAACGCCCGTACTGATCGTCGAGGATTCCCCCTCGCTGGCGCGGCTTTACGACGGCTATCTGGCCAAGGCCGGCATTGCTTCCCGCACCGTGGATACCGGCGGGGCGGCCCTGGCAGCGCTTGAGGACACACCGCCGGCCATCGTCCTGGTCGATCTGCAACTGCCCGACATGGATGGCGTGCGCATTCTGGAGGCCATCAAGGCTCGCCGTCTGCCCTGTCTGGCCATCGTCATCACCGCCCACGGATCGATCAACCGGGCTATCGAGGCGACGCAAAAGGGCGCGCATGATTTCCTGGTCAAACCCATTGCCGGCGAGCGGCTGACGCTGACCGTCCGCAACGCGTTGGAACATTCCCGCCTGCGCCAGGCCCTGACGGCGACGGACGGCGCTGAGCAATCGGCCTATTGCGGCTTCGTCGGGCGCTCGCCTGCCATGGATCAGGTCTATCGCGTGATCGAAAGCGCCGCCTCCTCCAAGGCGACCGTCTTCATCACCGGCCAGAGCGGCACGGGCAAGGAGCTGTGCGCCGAGGCTGTCCATGCCCGCAGCCCGCGCGCCCGGGGGCCATTCGTGCCGCTGAACTGTTCGGCCATCCCGCGCGATCTGCTGGAATCGGAAATCTTCGGTCATGTCCGAGGTGCCTTCAGCGGCGCGACGGCCGACCGGGACGGCGCGGCACTGGAGGCCGATGGCGGGACCCTGTTCTTGGACGAGGTCTGCGAGATGGAAGCCGGGCTTCAAGCCAAGCTGCTGCGCTTTTTGCAGAGCGGCCGTTTCCGCCCCGTCGGCGCCGATCAGGACCGGGAAACGGACATCCGCGTGGTCTGCGCCACCAACCGCGACCCGCTGGAGCAGGTGCGGGCCGGCCGGTTTCGCGAGGATCTCTACTACCGCCTGCACGTCATCCCCATCCACCTGCCGGCCCTGGCGGAGCGGCCCGAGGATGTGCTGCCCCTGGCCCGGCATTTTCTGGCCAGCTATGCCGCCGAAGAGGACAAGCCCTTCGACCGGTTCGCCGCCGATGCGGAGGCGTTACTGCTGGCTCATCGCTGGCCCGGCAATGTCCGTGAGCTGCAGAACGTTATCCGCACCGCCGTGGTGCTGAATCAGGGCGAGGTGATTTCAGGCACCATGATCCGGGACCAGCTGGCGATCGTCTCGCCACCAACCGAGGTGCCAGCCCCGCAATCGTCGGTCCCGCAGGCCGTGCGGCCCTTATGGCATGTGGAGCGCGAAGCCATCGAAGCCGCCATCGACGCCTTCGACGGCAACATCGCCAAGGCCGCCACGGCCTTGGACATCAGCCCCTCGACCATCTACCGCAAACGCCTGACCTGGGAGGAACGCGAGGGCGGCGCCGCTTCCTAGAGCAGGTCTTAGAGCGCTGCCTTCAGGGCCGCAACCGATGTCTCGCAGCAGGATCTCAAGGCCGCCGGATCGGCGGGCCCGCCCCCCTCGATCGCGCCGGCCATGTCGGCCAGCTCGACCGCGCCATATTCCAGGCTGACAGACCGCAAGGCATGGGCCGCGCTGCGTAAGTCCGTCGGCGTGTCCGCCTTAGCCGCAGCGATGACGGCATCGGTTCGGGTCAACGCCTCCTCAGCAAAAGACTCGAGAAGCCGGCGCGCTATGTCGGCACCCAGGTCAGCGTGCAAACGCTGCGGAATCTCCGGATCGATCGTCGGTTGGGTCGACGGCCCGCTCAATGGAACCCGCGCACCGGAAAGTCCGGCGCCCGCTGCAGCCAGTTGTCGGCCGGATAGGCGGCCGAGCCATCGACCAGGTGCAGCGTGTAGGCCTGGCGCGAGCGGGGGGAGCGGTTGGGGGCGCTCCAATGGGGCACCAGCCCGTGCAGCACGACCAGCGTGCCCGCCTTGGCCTCCAGCGCCACATAGGGCGGGCCGGCCACCGGCTCAGGCCAGGGGGACTCGTCCATCACATCGGTGGTCACCCCGCCGGCGCCATCCCGCCGGAACCGGCTTTTGAGCGGGGCCTTATGACCGCCCGGAAGGACATGCAGGCAGCCATTTTCCAGCGTCGCATCCTCCATCGCGAACCACAGGCCGATGCAGCTCAACGGTTCGGTATAGATGAAGGTGGAATCGGTGTGGCACGTCACCACCCCGCCAATGCGCGGCTGTTTGTAGATGTACATCGACTGCAACAGGCGCGGGTCGGCCATGCCTAACTCGGTGACGATGTCCTCCAGCCTGGGATCGCGGGAAAAGGCGCCGAACACCGGGTCGAGATCGTGCATCGCATGGCCGATCTTGTTGATCGACTGTTCGACCGGCTGACGCAGATTGCCGGCCTCGTCGATTGCCTCCTCCTCCAGGAAGAACCGGACCTTGTCGCCGGAGGAGAGGAAATAGTCGTCGGTGCGGTGCTTCTGATCTGTGGTGGAAAAGATCGAGCGGTGTTCGTCGACATCGAAATTTTGCAGCAGGCTGGCCGCCTGGTTCATCAACCCGGCGCAGGCATCAGACGAGGCGAAATCTTCGATAACCAGATAGCCGTCGCGTTCGAAGGCTGACTTTTGTTCTGCCGAAAGACTGTGATTTTGCATGATCCGATGGTGCTTGAGCGTGTGGGTCAAAACAAGACCCAAGGCCCGAAATTTCCACCGCTGGGGCGGCTGCCTTTCCGGGATTTAAAGGACGATCTGACAAACTCGAGCCATGGCGTTCGGAACGGTTGTCAAATACCTCGTTGCGACCACGACCTGCTATGTTGCGGCCGTTGCGGTACTGATCAGCGCGCAGCAGACTTGGCCTCGTCTGCCGGATCTGCTCGAATCCAAACTGCTTTGGGATTGCTCAAGCAGTGACCACGCCCCTTCTTGCCTGGTCCGCATGCAGGCTGTGGGGAATCTGTTTTTCCGGGACGGACGATCCGACCGGGGAGAATTCTGGTACAGGCAAGCGGCGCTGCGAGGTGACCCCGTTGCCATGTTCCACCTCGCCTGGGTTTACGAACAAAAGGCACAGATCGCGAAACGCCAGAGTGTTCAATGGGTTGGCATGCAGGTGAAATACCATGACCCTCCCCAACACATCGACAGGCGGGACTTTTTCAAGCTGACCCGGAAGTTGGACAAACGGAGCGTCGTTGCCGCCAAAGCCAGCGATGGGTTTCACCGGATGGCGGAAAGCTGGTACCGCAGATCGGCCGATCTCGGATTTGCCCCGAGCATGAACAACCTGGCAATGCTCTATTCCCGGTCAACCCTGTTCTCCGACCGGGCCGATCTGGCCCGCGAGTATTTGAAAGCCGCCCACGAGATCGGAAATCCCATCGCCGGTTGGAACTATCTGCTCACCTATCCGCACGAACCGGGTCTGCCGCCAATACCAACCGATCCAACACAGTGGCGCGAATGGACCTGGACACCAACGGAAGGCGTACGGCGTCAGTTGGCGCGGCCGATTCTCGAACGAACATTCGCCGTGGCCGGCGGTTTCTCAGACACCGAGCACCACGGCCTCAGGCAGAGCGCAAAGATGGGCGAACCGGTGACATTCAAAGTGAAGCCGTTGGTATCCCCCGCACTCGCCAGCAATCCAGAAGACGATTTGCGGCCTGATTGGCAGTAACGCGATCTTGTCCCTTATGCGGTATCGGTTGAACGGCCGCCTGCGACGAACCCGTTCAATCGTGACCGGATGGAGCTCAAGTTGAAAAGACTATTGATCGTCCTGGTTCTTCTCGCTGCGACAGTGACGGCAGCTGTTTTGAGCCTCCCTCTGGTTGCGGAGGCAAAACTTCGTTGGGACTGTCCAGGGGCCAATCCGAACGAGATGTGCATCTTGCGTATGCGCCGAATGGGGGATGCGCTGTCCCGCAACGGCAAGCTTGAAGCCGCGGGCATCTGGTACCATCGGGCCGCTAACGCCGGAGACGCCTACGCGATGTTCCATCTCGGCTGGGTTCACGAGCGCCTGGCGGGAAGGGATTTCAGTCGGCCAGATGCACCGGACGGACAGCCATACCGAATAACAACCTACCTGCATCACCGCATGGAAGCCGATAAGGAAGCCAAACCGGACAATTCGATCGATCGCGGGGTCATGGACCAAGCCATCGGCTGGTATCGCAAGGCGTCCGAGGAAGGCTTTGCGCCGGCCATGAACAACCTTGCGCAAATCTACTTGGACCCCCGGACGGGTTTTCAGGATTTTCAGAAAGCCTCTCACTGGCACCTGGCCGCGGCGCGGCGCAACCATCCGTTCGCGCGTTGGAATCTGGCGGTCGCGGCTGCGGGTGATTACGGAAGCAACCCAAGCATCTGTTCAACCGACCAGTGGGCTGGCTGGGAACCACAGCCAAATTGGGCGGAACACTTTGTCGAACCCGTCCTCGAACGCACCGTTCTGATGGGCACGACGCTGAACCGAGACGAGAGATCTTTTTTACGTGAGACCGCGGAGGTTGGACGGTTCATACACATCTCACCACAGCCTTATGTGGACATAGGCCAGTCCACATTCACCGAAGTTGATGAAGAGCTTCGGCGGGTGAGGGGCGATGATGTGCTGTGCTGGTCAGGACACCCCGTCGTCATTCCAAGATAGCGGACACTGTCTAAACAAACTTCCGAAACAGTCGCGTCTGATCGAAGATCTCCTCCAGCCGTTCCATGCGGTTCTTGCTGTCGTCCCAATCCAGTTCCTGCACCGCGGCGATCAGGGCCTCGACGATGGCCAGGATGACCATGGAGGAATCCCAGGCCGAGGGGACCTCGACGCGGCAGGAGAATTGGTGGCTGGCGACCTTGCCGATGGGGGAGCCCCATTGGTCGGTCAGCAGGATCACCTCGGCCTCCCGCTCCTTGGCCAGTTCGGCCAGGCGCAGCAGGACGTTCTCGTAACGGCGGATGTCGAACAGGACGACCACGTCGCCCGGCTTTGTGTCGAGCAGATAGTGGGGCCAGACGCCCGGCGCGGTGCCGAGCTGTTGGACGTTCGGGCGGATGACCTGCAGGTGGTTGAACAGATAGTCGGCCAGCGAGCGGGTGATGCGGCCGCCGGCGATCAAAACCTTGCGATTGGGATCGCCGATCAGGGCGGCGGCGGCGTCGAATATGGCCGGATCGATCTGCGAAAGTGTCTGGCGCAGGTTGGTGGTCACCGCCTCGGCAAAGCGGTTCAAGATATGGGTGTCCGGCGCTTCGGCCGCCCATAGCTCGCGCTTGGCGATCGGGTCGGAAATCTTGGCCGCCACCTCCTGCCGCAGGGCTTCCTGGAATTCGACAAAGCCGTCAAAGCCCAGCTTTTGCGCCAGACGGACGACAGTCGGGGTCGACACCTCGGCGCTTTGGGCCACGGCCGTGATCGAGGCCAACCCCGAGACCGGATAGTTTTCCAGCAGGGTGTTGGCCAGCTGGCGCTCGGCCCGGGTGAAACTTTCCAGCATTCGTTGCAACCGCTGTTCGATGCTGTCGAACGGCTCGGACACGCTCGGCTCCTGCCCTCAATCCATGTTTCTTGAAAGAATATTGACAGCCTAATTCCTTTTGAAGAATTATTTTCAGATGGGGAGTGAGAGGCAATCGATCCCGGCGCTTTTGGGCCCGAAGGATGGCCCGCCGGTCGAGGTGATCAACGCCGACGGCGGTGGGCCGATGGTGCTGGTCTGCGAGCATGCCTCGAACGCCCTCCCGGCCTCGCTGGATGGGCTTGGCCTGCCGGCCGAGGCGAAAGACAGCCACATCGCCTGGGACCCCGGCGCGCTGGCCGTTGCCCGCATCTTGAGCGAGGCGTTCGACGCGCCGCTGGTGGCCGGCCGGATCTCCCGCCTGGTCTATGACTGCAACCGGTCGCCCGACCGCCCCGACGCCGTGCCGGTGCGCAGCGAGCGCCACGACATTCCCGGCAATGCGGAATTGAGCGCGGCTGAACGGGCCCAGCGGGTCAGCGAGATTTACGAGCCTTTTGCCAACATGCTGGCCTGGGTGATCGACGGCAAAACCAGCAGCCATCCCCCGCCCGCGCTGGTAACGGTCCACAGCTTCACCCGCGTCTATCTCGACCAGGTCCGCGATGTCGAATTGGGCATCCTGCACGACAGCGATGCGCGCCTGGCGGACGCCCTGCTGCAACGCGGGGCGGAGATCACCGGGCTGCGGACAGCGAGAAACGATCCCTACGGCCCGCAGGACGGGGTGGCCCACACGTTGCAGGTTTACGGCATCGCCCGAGGACTGCCGAATGTGATGATCGAAATCCGCAACGACCTGATCGCCGATGGCCCCGCGCAAAAGCAGGTGGCCGAAAATCTCACCCGGCTGCTGCGCGAATCGCTGGCCGCCCTTCCCGCTGTCGATACGGCTGGGGCCGCCTGATGGAAGAGAAGCTGGTCCACTACGTCAAAATCGTGGAGGCGGTGAATCACCGCGTCGGGCGCGTGGCGATCTATCTGATCTTCGTGATGATGGCGATCCTGCTGTGGTCGTCCTTCACCAAGGTCGGCAGCGATCTGGGCTTCGATATCAACCCCTCGATCTGGACCCTGGAAATGGCCCAGTTCGCCATGGTCGCCTATTACATGCTGGGCGGGCCGTACGCGATCCAGATGGGATCGAACGTGCGCATGGACCTGATGTATGGCGAGTGGACCCTGCGGCGAAAGTGCCAGGTCGATGCCATTACCGTGCTGTTCCTGATCGTCTATCTGTTCTTCCTGCTGTGGGGCGGCTGGGACAGTTTGATGTATTCCTTCCAGTATGGCGGCGAGCGCAGCCCGACGCCGTGGCAGCCCTATATCTGGCCCATCAAGACGATCATGGTGATCGGCATTTTCTTGATGCTGATCCAGGCGATCAACGAGTTCTTCAAGGACATCCTGCGCCTGCGCGGCCATGATTTCGGGCCGAAGGACGAGGATGAAACGGTGGCCCCCAGCGGCGAGGGCGCGGCCTGATGTCCTACGAAGCCATCGCCGTTTTGATGTTCTCGTCCATGCTGCTGATGCTGCTGACCGGCCAGCGCGTGTTCGGCGCCATCGGCTTTGTCGCGGTCGTCGCGGCGTTCTTCCTGTGGGGCGATCGGGGCGGTTACGATCTGGGCTTCGCGGCCGCCATCAAGCTGATGAAATGGTACCCGCTGCTGACGCTGCCGATGTTCATCTTCATGGGCTATGTGCTGTCGGAAAGCCGGATCGCCGATGATCTGTACAAGATGTTCCATGTCTGGATGGGCGGGTTGTCAGGCGGGCTGGCGGTCGGCACCATCGGGCTGATGGTCCTGATTTCGGCCATGAACGGGCTGTCCGTCGCGGGCATGGCCATCGGCGCCACCATCGCCCTGCCCGAGCTTCTCAAACGTGCCTATGACAAACGCATGGTGACCGGCGTCATCCAGGCCGGATCGTCCCTGGGCATCCTGGTCCCACCCTCGGTCGTGCTGGTGCTGTACGCCATGATCGCGCGCCAGCCGGTCGGCCAGCTTTGGCTCGCGGGCGTGATCCCGGGCCTGATGATGGCCGGGCTGTTCATTCTCTACATCGTCATCCGCTGCCGGATTAACCCGGAGCTCGGCCCCGTCCTGCCCAAGGAAGACCGGGACCTGCCGATGGGCGAGAAGATCAGGCTGCTGGGCGCCGGCCTGCTGCCGCTGTTCATCTTCTTTTCCATGATGGTCCCGTTCGTGAATGGCTGGACCTCGCTGGTCGAATCCTCGGCCATCGGCGCCATCGCCGCCTTCCTGGCCGCGGTGCTGAAGGGACGGATGACCCGCAAGGTCTTTGAGAACACGATCCGCAAGACGCTGGGCATCACCTGCATGTTCATGTGGATCATCCTGGCAGCCCTGGCCTTCGGCGCAGTGTTCGACGGGCTGGGTGCCGTGAAAGCCATTGAGAGCCTGTTCACCGAACGGCTGGGCCTGTCGCCCTGGGTGATCCTGATCCTGATGCAGCTCAGTTTTATTCTGATGGGCACGTTTTTGGACGACACGGCCATGCTGGTCATCGTCGCGCCGCTTTATGTGCCGCTGGTCAAGGCGCTGGGATTCGATCTTATCTGGTACGGCGTGCTGTACACGATCACCTGCCAGATCGCCTATATGACCCCGCCCTTTGGCTACAATCTGTTCCTGATGCGGGCCATGGCTCCGCCGGAAATCACCATCCGCGATATCTACCGGTCGATCATTCCCTTCGTCCTGGTCATGGCCTTGGCGCTGGCGCTGGTGATGGTCTTCCCGCAGATCGCCCTTTGGCTTCCCGACCGCGTTTACGGCAACTGAGTATTGGATCCAAAAAAAGGAGAAAGAGGATGACAAGCAGACGCAAACTTCTAGGCACGGCCGGCCTTGGCGGTGCCGCGGCCCTGGCCGCCCCGGCCATCGTCCGCGCGCAAGACACCATCAAATGGCGCTTCCAAACCTATGCAGGCAGTGCCCTGGGCGAACATGTCACCAAGCCCGCGATCGATTACATCAACGCCAATTCCAATGGCGAGCTTGAGATCGAGCTGTTCTACGCCGACCAGATCGTCCCGACGGGCGAGCTGTTCCAGGCCCTGCAGCGCGGTACGATCGACGGCGTGCATTCGGATGACGACTCGATGGCCTCGCCGACGCCGCTGCGCGTGTTTGGCGGGTATTTCCCGTTTGCCACCAAGCACATCCTGGATGTGCCTGTGCTGTTCAACCAGTACGGCCTGGCCGATATCTGGCGCGAGGAATACGGCAAGGTCGGCGTTCAGTGGCTGTCGGCCGCCGGGCAGGACCCCTGTAACTTCAACACCAAAAAAGAGATCACCTCGATCGCCGATCTGGATGGGTTGAAGCTCTACACCTTCCCCACCGCCGGGCGCTTCCTGGCGCAGTTCGGCGTGGTGCCGGTGAACATTCCCTATGAGGACGCCGAAGTGGCGGTTCAGACTGGCGAGCTGGACGGCATGGCATGGTCGGGCATCACCGAGGATTACACGGTGGGCTGGGCCGACGTGACCGACTACTTCCTGACCAACAACATCTCGGGTGCCTGGATCGGATCCTGGTTTGCCAATCAGGAACGCTGGGCCGAGCTGCCGGATCATTTGAAATCGGTCGTCATGGCCGGCGTGGAAGCCGGGCATACCTACCGTAACCAATGGTACTGGGGCGGCGAGGCGGCCCTGCGCGCCAATGGCGACAAGCTGGAACTTCGGTCGGTTCCGGCCGATGAATGGGCCCAGGTCGAAGATGCCGCCAAGAATTTCTGGGATGAGATCGCCCAGGAAGGCGAGGTTCACGAGAAGATCGTCGGCATCTTCCGCGAGTATAACAGCGTCATCAACCAGGCCGGCGTCCCCTATAATTTCGAATAAGGGACAATGATCTTGATGCGCGCCTTCCTTAACGAAGGCGCGCATCCCCTATCTGGCGATGGACCATAAAAAATGACAGCCAACCTCAGCTTCGAAGACCTCAAAACAGAGGCGGCGACCGGCATTATCGACACCGTACTGGTCTGTCTGGTCGATATGCAGGGGCGGCTGATGGGCAAGCGGTTCCACGTGTCCAACTTCGTGGAAAGCGCCTGGCAAGAGACCCATTGCTGCAACTACCTGCTGGCCACCGATTTAGAGATGGCGACGCCGGACGGCTATGCCGCCTCGTCCTGGGAACAGGGCTATGGCGATTACGTCATGAAGCCCGATTTGACGACGCTACGCCGCATCCCCTGGCTGGAAGGCACGGTGCTGGTCCTGTGCGACATCATCGACCACCACACCCACGAGCCGGTGCCCCACACGCCGCGCCAAATCCTGAAAGAACAGGTCAAGCGGGCTAAGGCGATGGGCTTCGAGCCGATGATGGCCACCGAGCTGGAATTCTTCCTGTTCGAAAAATCCTATGACGATATCCGGCGCGGCGGTTTCCGCGATCTGGCGCCGATCAGCGGCTATAACGAGGATTATCACATACTCCAGACCACCAAGGAGGAGCATGTGATGCGCCCGATCCGCAACCTGCTGGTTGGGGCGGGCGTGCCGGTCGAGAATTCCAAGGGCGAGGCCGAAACCGGGCAGGAGGAGCTGAACATCCGCTATGCCCCGGCCGTGCTGTGCGCCGATCACCACACGCTGGCCAAGCAGGCGGTCAAGGAAATCGCCGACCAGCAGGGCCACGCGGCGACCTTCTTGCCCAAATGGGATGCCAACAAGGTCGGTTCGGCGGCGCACATCCACCAGTCCCTGTTCAAGGGCGGCGAGAACGCGTTTCACGATGGAGATGCCAAGCTGACCATGTCGCCGGTTATGCAATCCTACGTGGCCGGGCTGCTGACCTATTCCACCGACATGACCTTCTTCCTGGCGCCCTATGTGAACAGCTACAAGCGCTTCCTGCCAGGCACCTTCGCGCCGACCAAGATCGCCTGGTCGATCGACAACCGGACCGCCGCCTATCGCCTAGTGGGCGATGGCACCAAAGGCGTGCGCATCGAATGCCGGATGCCGGGCAGTGACATCAATCCCTATCTGGCTTGCGCCGCCCAGCTGGCCGCCGGCCTGACGGGCATCGAGGAAGGGCTGTCGCTGGACGAGCCGGTGACCGGGGATGTGTACGGCATGGACCACATCGCCTCCTTCCCGCACACGCTGCGCAGTGCCACCGAGAGTTTGCGCGGGTCGACCATGCTGCGGCGTGTCTTTGGTGAGGGAGTCATCGACCACTACGTCCGCGCGGCGGAGGTCGAACAGGAGGCCTTCGATGCCGTCGTCACCGATTGGGAAATCGCCCGAGGCTTCGAGAGAGCATAGGCACAATGGGTATTCTGCAGTGCATTTCGCCGATCGACGGATCGGTTTACGCCGAACGTCCGACACTGAGCGTTGAGGCCTCTACCGCCGCTGTCGGTAAGGCCCGCGCGGCACAAAAGGCTTGGGCCGCCAAGCCGCTGGCCGACCGCATCGCCCTGGTGAAGGCCGGGGTCGCCAAACTGGGCGGCATGAACGACATCATCGTGCCTGAGCTGGCCCACATGATGGGCCGGCCGATCCGCTATGGCGGGGAATTTGGCGGAGTCGAGGAACGTGCGACCCATATGGCCGAGATCGCAGAGAGCGCCTTGGCCCCCATCGTGGTTGAGCAAAGCGGCGCCTTCGAACGGCGCATTGCCCACGAACCGCACGGTGTGGTCTTCGTGATCGCGCCCTGGAATTATCCCTACTTGACGGCCATCAACACGGTCGCCCCGGCCCTGATCGCCGGAAATGCGGTGGTGCTGAAGCACGCCACCCAGACCCTGCTGGCCGGTGAGCGGATGGTCGAGGCCTTCACCGCCGCCGGGGTGCCGGAAGAGGTCTTTCAGACGGTGTTCCTGGACCACCAGACCACAGAGGCCCTGATCGCCGACGGCCAGTTCGGGTTCGTCAACTTCACTGGCTCGGTCGCGGGCGGTCAGGCCATCGAACGGGCCGCTGCCGGTACCTTCACCGGCACGGGGCTGGAGCTGGGCGGCAAGGACCCCGGCTATGTGCTGGACGATGCCGATGTCGAGGCGGCAGCGGAAACCCTGATCGACGGGGCGATGTTCAACTCCGGACAATGTTGCTGCGGCATCGAGCGCATCTATGTCGCCGATGCGCTCTACGACCGGTTTGTCGAAAAGTCGGTCGATATCGTCTCGGGTTATGTGCTTGGCAATCCGCTGGAGGAAGCGACGACGCTGGGTCCCATGGCCAACAAGCGCTTTGCCCAGGAGGTTCGCCTGCAGACGACCGACGCGATCGCCGATGGCGCCAAACCTTGCGTTGACGAGAAGAACTTCGCCGATGATGGCGGCACCTATTTGGCCCCGCAGATCCTGACCGGCGTCAGCCACGAGATGCGCGTCATGCGGGATGAAAGTTTCGGCCCCGTCGTTGGCATCATGAAGGTGTCGGGCGATGCGGAGGCCGTTGCCCTGATGAATGACAGCGAATTCGGCCTGACCGCCTCGCTATGGACACAGGATGCCGACCGGGCCGCCGCCATCGGCGGGCAGGTCGAGACCGGCACCGTCTTCATGAACCGCTGCGATTACCTGGATCCCGGCCTGTGCTGGACGGGGTGCAAATCCACCGGGCGCGGCGGGGCGCTCTCGGTCATCGGCTATCAAAACCTGACCCGGCCGAAATCCTACCACCTCAAGAAAGCTTAACCTCCATGGTGCCGACGGGAACTTGGTCGTATCCGACCGCCATCCGCTTTGGCGCGGGACGCATTGCCGAACTGCCCGAAGCCTGCGCCGAGGCCGGCATCACCCGGCCGCTGCTGGTTACAGACCGGGGCCTGGCCGACCTGCCGATCACGACCCAAGCGCTCGATATCCTGGAGGCCGCCGGTCTGGGCCGGGCCCTGTTCAGCGAGGTCGATGCCAACCCGACCGATCTGAACCTCGCCGCCGGCATCGAGGCCTTCAAGGATGGCGGTCATGACGGGGTCATCGCCTTTGGCGGCGGGTCGGGGCTGGATCTGGGCAAGCTGGTCGCCTTCATGGCCGGCCAGATGCGCCCGGTCTGGGATTTTGAGGATATCGGAGACTGGTGGACCCGGGCCGATGCCGCGGCGATCCATCCCAACATCGCGGTGCCGACCACCGCCGGCACGGGCTCGGAAGTCGGCCGGGCCGGCGTGCTGACGGATTCGGCCCGACACGTCAAAAAGGTGATCTTTCACCCCAAAGTGCTGCCCTCGGTCGTGATCGCCGATCCCGAGCTGACCGTCGGCCTGCCCCCGGCGATCACCGCCGGCACCGGCCTGGACGCCTTCGCCCATTGTCTCGAGGCCTATTCCAGCCCCTTCTACCACCCGATGAGCCAGGGGATCGCGCTGGAAGGCATGCGGCTGGTCAAGGACTACCTGCCCCGCGCCTATCGCGATGGCACCGATCTGGAAGCCCGCGCCCATATGATGAGCGCGGCGGCCATGGGCGCGGTTGCCTTCCAAAAGGGTCTGGGCGCCATTCACGCCCTGTCCCACCCAATCGGCGCCCTGTTCAACACCCACCACGGCACGACCAACGCCGTCGTCATGCCCCAGGTGCTGCGCTTCAATCGCCCAGCCATTGAGGAGCGGATCGACCGCGCCGCCGCCTATCTGAACATCCAGGGCGGCTTCGATGGGTTCTATGACTGGGTCATGTCGATGCGGGCCGAAATGAAGATTCCCCCCAGCCTTGCCGACATGCCGGTGGATCCTGCTAGGATCGATCAGATGGCCGCCATGGCCATCGAAGACCCGACCGCCGGCGGCAACCCCGTGGCGCTGACGCTGGAAAATGCGCGCCAGCTCTATGAGGACTGCCTGGCTTCCTAATCAAGAACGCCGTTTTGGGGGGAGTATGCCTAAGTTCGATGCCGTCTTTGTCGGCCTGACCATTCTGGATGTCGCCGGCCGGCCGGTGGAAGCCGTGCCCGAGGGCGGCAATGTCGCCTTTATCGAGGAAATCCGCCTGAACCCGGCCGGCACCGCCTCAGGCGCCGTGATGAATGCCGCCAAGCTGGGCATCTCCACCGCCACCGTCGCCTGCCTGGGCAATGACGAGAAGGGCGACTTCATCACCGAATTTTATGGCCGCATGGGCATCGACTGTTCGATGGTCCAGCGCACCGATGCCGCCCCGACCTCGGCCACCATCCTGCCCATCCGCCCCAACGGCGAACGGCCCGCCCTGCATGCCCGGGGCGCCTCGGACCATCTGTTCGTCGAGGAGACCGATTTCGATGCGGTCTGCGATGCCCGGTTCCTGCACCATGGCGGCACCGGCCTGTTGAACGCCATGGATCAGGGGCAAAGCGGCAAGCTGATGGCCCATGCCAAGGCCAAGGGGCTGACCACCAGCTTCGACCTGATCGCCCCGAACGAAAACACGGTCAAGCTGCTGGGCGATATCCTGCCGCACATCGACTATTTCATGCCATCGATGGAGGAGGCCGCCTTCATGGCCGGCCGCGAGGATCCGGCCGATATTGCCAAATTTTACAAAGACATGGGCGCCGGCGCCTGCATCTTCAAATGGGGCGAGAAAGGCTCCTACATCAGCACGGCAGACGGCGATTCACGGGTGCCGGCCTATAAGGTCACGGTCTCGGACACCACCGGCTGCGGCGATTCCTACTGCGGCGGCTTCATCGCCGGCCTGGCCATGGGCTATGACCTGGAAAAAGCCTGCCGCCTGGGCACCGCCACCTCCGGCCTGGTCGCAACGGCGCTGGGATCGGATGCCGGCGTGGTGGATCTGGCGAGCACGCTGGCGTTTATGGAGAGTGCAGAAGTGTTGAGCTAGGCGACGAATCAAAGAACCTCAACTTGCTTGCTCGCCTATTGACGGACTCTGCGGCCTCGACCGGAGTAACAACGCAATTAGTCTAGAAATTCCCTACAGTCCGAGTAAATTTCGACCTTATGGGTCAGATATCGACTAAACGTCATTCATGATCGTTGCGGTGATTTCGAAAATTGGGATCCCATCCATGAATAAAGAAGAATCGCTAGATCTTTTGTCGAGAGGTTGCGAGAGTTGGAATGATTGGGCTGATTTAATGCTCAAAAAAAAGCAAGAATTGATTGAGCAAAATATTTGGGTTGACGATAATAAATATGAGAATCAGAATGAAGAAACTAGAAATTGGCACAGTGAGTCTCGTGTCGATTTCAGCAATTTTTCCTTCTCCAGTGAAGTAGATTTTCAAAAATATAAGTTTCCCGGTTTCGCAAATTTTCAAAATGCGAAATTTGAATATAATAGTAAATTTAAAGGTTCTGAATTTTTTGGCCTTGCGTCTTTTGATTCTGTGAAGTTTTCCTATGTTGCGGATTTTTCAAATTGTACATTTTTTGATTCAGTTTTTTTTCCAAACGCCTCATTCAGCGGGCACGCCGAATTTTCCGAAGCAAAATTTTTGAAGAATCTCTATTTTTTTGGCGTGGAAGTAAAAAGTGGAACAAAATTTAGCAGATCAGAACATCATGGCTCGACAAATTATTCAAATTCAAGATTTCATGGGCTAGTGTTTTTCGAAGAGACAGAATTTTTTGCAGACGTGATGTTTAACGATGTTGAGTTTTCACGAGGGGTTTTCTATAGAGAGACAAAATTTCACGGGCCCGCGTTGTTTAATACAGCATTTTTTGAACGCCAAGCGTTTTTCCTAGGTGTCAATTTTTGGAATGTTGCGATTTTCGAATCAATCTCTTCGAAAGCTTCGTTTGTTTTAACTGATACAAAATTTCATGACGTTCCAAGTTTCGTACAGGCCCATTTCATAGAAGCGCCTTCATTTGAGTATGTTGATTTTGGGAATGAATCTGGGCGAAAATCTAGAATGACAAGCCCCGGCAAAAATTATGAAAAAAGTTCGCCATACTCTAGCCGGTGGAGAGCCCTAAAACGTCTTGCCACTCAAGGAGCAGATCACTCAAATGAAACATATTTTTTCAAGAAAGAGTTGATCGCCAGAAGACTTGTCGAAGACAAAATTTATGATCCAGTATTGCTATTTGGAATTGTTTATCAAATTTTGTCTGATTTTGGCCATTCAATTATTAGACCGATTGCATGGTGGCTTTTGCTCTGGGTTGGCTCTGCATGGTTCTACTTGCAAAACCTGGGAGCACCACCAGAAGCGCGAGTCGGATTTTTTGAGTGGATAGGCAGCTACGTCTTCGCCCTAGCAAACAATACGCAGGTTGCACCTAGTTGCGTTTCTGGAGAGGGCGATCCGATTTGGGCTGCGTCGCTACTATCTTTGCAGAATGGGCTGCTCTCGTTGGGGCCTGGGTTCACTGAAAAGATCAATCAGATCTATGCTTGCTTGTTTGGAGTTGTAGGTGGCGATGAAATGCATCCCGGCTATGTACCGAAAATTCCGGACATGATTGTACTAGCCAGTGTTTTTCAGTCAGCGTTGTCAGCGCTCCTCATTTTTCTGTTCCTGCTAGCGATTCGAAACCACTTCCGCATCAAATAGCTACTTCTCCTCCTTCTCCTTCTTCGCCCGCTCCATCCCGGCGGTGATCATATCGGCCGCCTCGCCCGGTTCGCCCCAGCGCAGGATCTTGCTCCATTTGCCCTTTTCCAGATCCTTGTAGTGCTGGAAGAAGTGGGCGATGCGTTCCAGCAGGATGTCGGGCAGCGAGCGGTAGCTAACCACGTCGTCATAGAACGGGTTCAGCTTGTCCACCGGCACGGCCAGCACCTTTTCATCTTCGCCGGCTTCATCTTCCATGACCAGGACGCCGATGGGGCGGGAGCGGATGACGGCGCCGGGCACGACCTGTGTGTGGGAGATGACCAGCACATCCACCGGATCGCCATCGCCGGACAGGGTGTGCGGTACGAAGCCGTAATTGCCCGGATAGCGCATGGCGGTGTGCAGGAAGCGGTCGACCATCATGAAGCCGGTTTCTTTGTCCAGCTCGTACTTCACCGGCTCGCCGCCGCTGGGGTTTTCGATAATGACATTGATGTCCCAGGGCGGGTTTTCGCCGACGGGCATGCGTTCGATCAGCACGGGGGAGTACTCCGTAGAAGAGACATTTTCAGCCATATTCAGACAGTAAGGCTGCTAAAGATGTGTGAGCGAGACATCGCCGAATAACAAGGATGTTGCAATGCGGGTACCGTTTCGTCGCTTGAGCGTTGTTTTTTTGACCCTGTTCTGGGCCCTGGCGGGGCCGACCTTAGCCCAAGAGTCGCCTGGCACGGGCTTCAAGCACGGAATCGCCATGCATGGCGAGCCCAAGGAACCGGCCGATTTCACCCATTTCCCCTTTGCCAACCCCGATGCGCCACAAGGGGGCGAACTGGTGCGCCATGTGGTCGGCGCGTTTGATTCGCTGAACCCTTTCATCGTGACGGGCAGGACGGCGGCAGGCGTGCGCAGCCATCATTTTGCCTCCCTGATGTTCCGCACTTGGGACGAGCCGTTTGCCCTGTACGGCTATGTCGCCGAGGCCATCGAGGTGCCAGAGGACCGGTCCTGGGTGTCCTTCCGCATCAATCCCAACGCCCGATTCCATGACGGCACGCCGATCACCGTCGATGACGTGATCTTTTCCATGGAAACCCTGCGGGAGAAGGGGCTGCCCAGCTTCCGCCGCAACTATGGCCGCATCGACCGGATCGAACGGCCCGACGAGCAGACGGTCAAATTCATCTTCAATGACGAGGCCGACCGGGAAACCCCGCTGATCATCGGGCTGATGCCGATCATGAGCAAAGCCTATTACACGGCCAATTCCATCGAGGATGCCAGCCTGGACATCCCCCTGGGCGCCGGCCCCTACCAGATCAAGGAGGTCGATCCCGGCCGGCTGATCACCTATGAGCGGGTTCAGGATTGGTGGGGCAACGAGTTGCCCGCCATGGCCGGCCAGTTCAATTTCGAGTCCCACCGCTTCATCTACTTCCGCGACAATTCGGTCGCGCTGGAGGCGTTCAAGGCCGGGGAATACAACTACCGCCTGGAATTCGACGGCGACCGCTGGGCCTCGTCCTACGATTTCGCCGCCGCCCGGGATGGCCGCGCCACGCTGATGGAGACCACCCATGGCCGCACCGGCGGCATGCGGGCCCTGGTCTTCAATTCGCGGCGGGAGATGTTCGCCGACGACCGGGTGCGCCAGGCCCTGATCCACGCTTTTGATTTCGAGTGGATCAACAAGACCCTGCTGAGCGGCGTCTACACCCGCAACACCAGCTTTTACGTGAACTCCGAACTGGCGGCGACCGGCCTGCCCGAGGGGCGCGAGCTGGAGCTGCTGGAAGAACACCGCACAGCCCTGCCGGCCGCCGTGTTCGACCAGGCGCTGGCCCTGCCCACCACCGATGGCAGCGGCAACAATCGCGGCAATCTGCGCGAGGCGACCCGGCTGCTGAAGGAGGCCGGCTGGTCCGTGCAGGATGGCGTCTTGCGCAACGAGGCAGGCGACCCGTTCGCCTTTGAGATCCTGCTGTCCAGTGCCGCCAGCGAACCCCTGGCCCTGACCTTTGCCGATGCCCTAAAGCGCCTGGGCATCACGGTCGACGTGCGCACGGTCGACAACGCGCAATACACCGAACGGCTGGATGATTTCGATTTCGACATGATCCTGCACCGTTGGCTGGCCTCGCTGTCGCCGGGGGCCGAGCAGGATCTTTATTGGGGCAGCCAGGCGGCCGAGACCACCGGCACCCGCAACTATGCCGGCGTGCAGGACCCCGTGGTCGATGCGCTGGTCGATAAGATCGAGGACGCCATCGACCGGGACGAGCTTGTGGCCGCCGTGCGGGCCCTGGATCGCGTCTTGTTGAACGGGCACTACGTCATCCCGCTCTACACTCTGTCGCTGGATTTCATCGGCTATTGGGGCGATTTCGGCTTTACGCCAGAACCGCCGGTCTATGGCGAAATCGCCGTCATCGATGCCTGGTGGCTGAACGAATAAAGTTTCAAACGGGGAGGAAAAGATGCCTGAGCTTCAGATTATCGGTTTCCCGCAATCGACCTACACCAGGGTGGCCCGCATGGCCGCCCAGGAAAAAGGCGTCGAATACGAGCTGATCCCCGAGCCGCCCCATTCGGATGCCGTCAAGGCCATCCACCCGCTGGGCCGTATTCCGGTGATGCGCCATGGCGATGTCACGCTGTTCGAAAGCCGGGCGATCTGCGGCTATATCGACGCCATGTTCGACGGCCCGCCGCTGATCCCAAGCGACACCCATGAAGCCCTCCAGATGGATGAGTGGATTTCGCTGGTGAACACCGGCATGGACCCCTTGCTGATCCGGCAATATTTGTTCGCCTACATCTTCCCCAAGGGCCCCGACGGCGCCCCGGATCGGGAAGCCATCGACGGCATGCTGGAAGGGGTGCAAAACCAACTGGGCGCAATTGCGAAAGCGGTGGACGGCAAGACGCACATCGTCGGCAACCAGCTAACCCTGGCCGACCTGAACTTGCTGCCGATCTTGTTCTATCTGAAGGGCACGCCGGAGGCGGGGCAGTTCATCAATCAATCGACCCCGCTGACCGCCTATTTCGAGTATTATGCCGGGCGGCAAAGCTTTCAGGACACAATCCCGCCGCCGCCCCCGAAAGACTAATCCCGAAGAAAGACTATTTAGGAGTTTACGACATGGCGCTGACCATTGTGGCGCAGATCACCGCTGTTCCGGGCAAGGAAGAGTTGGTTCGGACCGCCCTGGAAAAGCTGATCCCCCCGACCCGCGCCGAGGCCGGGTGCCTGCAATACGACCTGCATGTCGACAATGAAAATCCCGGTTTCTTCCTGTTTTTCGAAATCTGGGAAAGCCGGGATCTGTGGCAGGACCACATGGCATCCGCGCACATCGCCGCCCACCGGCAAGCGACGGAAGGCGCGATCGCCAGTGCCCAGATCAATGAAATGACGAAGGTCGCCTAAGCGGCCAGAAGCCCATTCTGCCTGGCCAGGTCAACCAGCGGCGTCTCCGGACGGGCGCCGATGTGGGAAATGACCTCGGCGGCGGCCAGGCTGCCCAGCTTGCCGCAATCCTCCGGGGATCGGCCATGGGCGATGCCATAGAGAAAGCCGGAGGCATAGAGATCTCCCGCGCCGGTCGTGTCGACCAGTTTAGCCGGTTGCACCGCCTCGACATCATGCCGGTCCTCGCCGCTGACGATGATCGAGCCATGCTCGCTGCGGGTGACCACCGTCAATTCGCATTCCGCCCGGAACAGGCGCAGGGCTTCGTCCAGATTGTCCGTTTCGTACAGCGCCATCGCCTCTTTCTCGTTGGCGAACAGGATGTCGATATGGTTGGACACCAGATCGACGAAACTGTCGCGGTGGCGCTCGACGCAGAAGGTATCCGATAGGGTCAGGGAGACTTTTTGCCCGGCCTTATGGGCGACTTCGGCGGCTTTGACGAAGGCTTCTTTGGCGCTTTCCTTGTCCCACAGATAGCCTTCCAGATAGGTGATCTGGGCCCGGGCGATCAGACCCTCGTCGACATCCTCGGGCCCCAGCTCAACACAGGCCCCCAAATAGGTGTTCATGGTCCGCTGGGCGTCAGGGGTGACCACGATCAACGAGCGCGCGGTGGGCGGATAGCCCTGGATCGGCGGCGTGTCGAACTGGACGCCGGCGGCGCGGATATCGTGGGCGAAAAAGCTGCCGAGCTGATCCTGGCTGATCTTGCCGATATAGGCGGCCGCCCCACCCAGCGAGGCGATCCCGGCCGCCGTGTTGGCCGCGGACCCGCCGGAAACCTCGATGGCCGGGCCCATATCGGCGTAAAGGGCTTCGGCCTGCTGTGGCTCGATTAGCGCCATCCAGCCCTTTACCAGCTCATGACGTTGCAGGAATGCGTCTTCTTCGTGACTCAGAACGTCGACGATGGCATTGCCAATCGTCACGACATCAAGGGGCTCACCCACGGGCCGCAGTCTCCAAGGTTTTTAGCGCAACCATGCCACTAAAGTTTTCCGCCTGATGCCACAAGGATTTGTTTGCGCGGCATGATCAGCGCCTTCACCTCAGCCCTGAATGATCTGCGCCTGCTGCCGATTGCCCGGCTCATGCTGATCAGCGCGGCCTTGGCCATCTGTTTGCTGATCGCTGTCGTCGGGGTTTCTGGCTGGCTGATCACCAGCTTTGCCTTCGTTACCTTTGGCTGGCTGGAATCGATCCTGGATGCGACCGCGATCATCGGCGTGATTATCCTGTCCCTGGTCATGCTGCCGGCGGTCGTCGGGGTGGTTGGCGGACTGATGCTGGACCGGGTTGCCGCCATCGTCGAACGGGAAAACTATCCCAGCCTGCCACCCGGCCGGACCCAACCGGTCTCGGAAGCCGTCGGTCAGGCCATCCGGTTTTTCATTCTGATGGTCGTGGTCAACCTGCTGGCCCTGACCATCATCTGGCTGCCGCTCCTGCATCTGGCAGTTTGGCTTTGCTTGAACGGCTTTTTGCTGAGCCGGGAATACTTCGATCTGGTGGCGGTGCGCCGCCTGGAACCCTCGCCCGCCCGGGTGCTGCGCCGGTCCAACCGGGGTGTCATGTTCGTGGCAGGGCTGATCCTGGCGGGACTAACGCTGGTGCCGATCGTCAACCTGCTGGTGCCGGTACTCGGCACCGCCTTCATGGTTCACATCTTCCACCGGCTGATGCGCTAGCGACTAGGCTGTCTTGTCGCGGTAACGGCACAGATCGGCGACCTTGCAGCTTGGGCAGTCGGGCTTGCGCGCCTTGCAGACATAGCGGCCATGCAGGATCAGCCAATGGTGGGCGTGCAGGCGCCAGCGTTCCGGCACCACCTTCAGCAGCTTTTGTTCCACCTGGTCGGGATTCTTGCCGGGCGCCATGCCGGTGCGGTTGCCCACCCGGAAGATATGGGTGTCCACGGCGATGGTCGGCTGGCCGAACGCGACATTCAGCACCACGTTGGCCGTCTTGCGCCCGACCCCCGGCAAGGCTTGCAGCGCCTCCCGATCCTCCGGCACCTGGCCGTCATGTTTGTCCAGCAGCGCCTGGCTCAAGGCGATGACGTTCTTGGCCTTGGTGTTGAACAGACCGATGGTGCGGATTTCATGGCGCACCGTCTCCTCGCCCAGGGCCAACATCGCCGAGGGATTGTCCGCCTTGGCGAACAGTCCCTTGGTCGCCTTGTTGACGCCAACATCGGTCGCCTGGGCCGACAGCACGACGGCGACCAACAAGGTGTAGGGGTTTTTGTACTCAAGCTCGGAGGTCGGTTCCGGATCGTCGGCCGACAGGCGCTGGAAGAAAAGGTCGATATCCGCTTTTTTCATGGGTTTTTGGGTCAGCCGATCTAGATTTAGGAAGATGGTCGCGGAACCACCGGACACGTGATGGAGCGATGACCAAACAGATGACCGATCGTGAGAGGAACGTCCAGTTCGAGGCGCTGCTGCGGCCCGCCCGCAGCTTGAGCCCGAAGGGATTTCGCATCCTGATGATCGTTGCGGCAGCCTTCGGCCTGATCATCGGCGGAGCCTTTTTTCTGCGGGGCGCCTGGCCCGTGCTGGGGTTTTGCGGTTTGGAGCTGGCCCTCCTCTACATCGCCTTTCGCATCAGCTATGCCCGTGGCAACCGTTGGGAGCGGCTGACGCTGACGGACCGGTCGCTGAAGGTCACCCGGGGCGGACCGGCGACCGACCCGGGGGAATGGGAATTCCAGCCACAATGGTTGCAAGTCTCCATCGACGATCCGCCCCAGCATGAAAGCCAGCTAGAGCTTCGCAGCCACGGCAGGGGCCTGACCATCGGGCGGTTCCTGCCGCCCCATGAGCGGCTGGAAGTCGCCAATGCCTTGCGGGCTGCCCTGCGACGCTGGCGAGAACCAGCGCACCAGGGTGCCACTTAGATCACATTCGGATCATATCGCATCGTTTAACCGTCATTTCGCGTTCTTCGGCAAGGCGCGTTTGTCGCGATGGTGCTAGAGGCACCACGAGACGGGCGCAACGCAGACCGGAGGGCGTGATAGGCCGGCCTTCGGTGGGCCAAATCAGCCTATCCGCTGTGTTGCGGCACTTGCCCAACGGGCTGACCTGATTTGGCACCATCAAACGATGCGATATGATCCGAATATGCTCTAACGCAAGAACCGGGTTGGTCTGCTGCGGGCCCATCGGCACAGTGCCGCCACGCAAAGACGTGGAGCCAAGACCATGCAGAGTGCCGCTTTGATGCAAACCGAGCCCCTATCGACCGACCAGGTCGTCAGTCCCCACCCGCATTTCAGCGCCATCGGCCGGGCCATCGATTATCTGGCCGACCATTTTGTCGAACAGCCATCCCTTGAAAGGCTTGCCGCCGTCGCCGGCATGGCGCCGCATCATTTTCAGCGCATCTTCACCCGCTGGGCCGGGGTCAGTCCCAAGCGCTATTGCCAGCATCTGACCCTGGAGCGGGCCAAACAGTCCCTGGAACAGGATGCCCCGGTGCTGGAAGCGGCCTGGGATGCCGGCCTGTCGGGCGGCGGGCGCCTGCACGATCTGTTCACTGTCGCCGAGGCCATGACGCCGGGCGAATACAAGCGGCGCGGCGCCGGCATGACCATTCGTTACGGCCTGGTCTCCTCGCCCTTCGGCCGCTGTCTGCTGGCATCCACCGATCTGGGGATCTGCTGGTTGGGATTTCCTGAAGAGGGCGAGGAACAGGCCGCGATCGGGCAGTTCAGAGCCGACTGGCATGCCAGCCGGCTGATCGAAGATCCCCGGAATACGCAGGCGGCTGCCGATGGCCTGTTCGATCCCGTGCGGCGGCCGACCGGCCCGATCGCGCTGCACATAAAGGGAACCAACTGGCAGCTCAAGGTCTGGCGGGCTCTGTTGGACATTCCGGAAGGACGAGTGGCCAGCTACCAGTCCGTCGCCAAGGGGGTACGTTCGGAAAAGGCTGCCAGGGCCGTTGGCCAGGCGGTGGCGGCAAACCCGATTGCCTTTCTGATCCCCTGCCATCGGGTGATCCGCGCCAGCGGCGATATCACCAATTACCGCTGGGGAACCCCCAAAAAACGCGCCATCCTCGCTTACGAAGCGGGCCGGTCAAAAATGTGAATCAATTCCGCGATCCGGCTCAATCTGTGAACGAGATCACAGCCCCCGACCTTCTTGGTTAATAGGATCCAACCGTAACTCGCAATGACCCCGCAGCAGGGGCGAATCGAGGGGGATCTGGGGACCATGGGACGCAGCGATTTACGGCCGATACAACCCGAAACGGGTCCGATCTGGCGACCGCAAGAAGGCGGGGAGGCGGCGCGAAAACCGCCGGCCGGGTTGGCCGAAGCCGAGAAGGCGCTATTCGAGCCTTCATCGGAAATCGTCGATCAACGGACTGAGCGAAAGGTCATAACCCTCTCGCGGCAGACCATCCGACGACGATCACAATCTCGCCAGAACCTGGATTTGGCGGCAGCCGAACAAGCCCTGTTGGGCGACCCGCGCGGCGCCGATGCCTAAACCGCCGCTGGTTGCAAACTAGTCGCGAAACAGGACGCCCGGCCCATCGAGAATCGCGCGGACGGGATCGAGCTGTGTGAGGCCGGCCTTGACCTTGGCGTCGAGATCGGCCTCGGCAGCTTTGATGTCCGACAGCCGGCGGCTTGCAGCTGGCGCCCGATCGGCTGGCACGACAGCGACACCATCGGCATCGCCGACCACGATGTCACCTGCGCAAACGGCAACGCCGCCGATGACGATCGGCAGGCCGGCCGACCCGGGCCCGTTGCGGGCCGGCGAATTGGGGCTGACGCCGGCGGCAAAGCAGGGCAGGCCAACCTGTCGGATGCCGCGCACATCCCGAACGCTGCCATCGGTAACCAGGGCCCGGACGCCCCTGTTGCTGGCCATGCCGATCATCAGATCACCGGTGACAGCGGCTTCCAGATAGCCCTCGGTGGCCACCAGAATCACATCGCCCGGTTCGGCGATTTCAAGCGCGGCGAAGACGGCGAGATTGTCCGAAGGCGCGACACGGCAGGGAATGGCGACCCCGCAAAAGGCGCTTGCCGCCTCATCGACCGGCTTGATGGTGTGGGACAACGCACCGCTGCCGCCCAGGGCGTCGACCACATTGCCCGTCGGCGCACCGTCGAAGGCGTCCAGGATGGTTTGCTCGGGCCGAACGACGGATCGGCGGATTTCAAGGATTGGCGGATCGTCGATCATCGGATGGTCTGAACCCCGCTTTCAAAGATCCAGCACGTCGCGCATGGAATAAAGGCCCGGCGGTTTGCCGACGGCCCAACGCACCGCGGCCAGGGCGCCAACCGCATAGATGTCGCGCCGGACTGCGTGGTGGCTCACCTCGATGCGCTCGTCCGCGCCGGCAAAACTGACGGTATGGTCGCCAATCACCTCGCCCCCGCGCAGAACGGCAAAGCCGATATCGCCCGGTTTGCGGGCGCCGGTGTGCCCATCACGGCCCCGGGCGGCAACCTCGTCCAGCGCTACGCCACGGCCTTTCGCTGCGGCCCGACCCAAGGCCAGGGCGGTTCCCGACGGCGCATCGACTTTGTGCCGGTGGTGCATTTCCAGGATTTCGATATCAAAGTCAGTCCCCAGCCGCGCTGAGACCTGCTCGACCAAAGCCGTCAGCAGATTGACCCCCAGGCTCATATTATCCGACCAGACGACCGGCGTGTGCCGGGCCGCCCGGTGCAGGTGGCCGGCATCCTCCTCCGACAGGCCGGTCGAACCGACGATATGCGCCGCTTTGGCCTGGGCTGCCAGCTCGGCGGCGGCAACCGTACTGGCCGGTCCGGTAAAGTCGATCAGCGCATCGGCGTGTGCCAGCGCTTCATGCAGATCGTCGCTGACCGGAACCCCGATGGCGGCGACACCGGCCAGTATGCCGGCATCCTGGCCCAGTTCGCTCACCCCGGACCGTTCGATGGCACCGACAAGCGTCAAATCGGCGGCTTGCGAAACATGGCGGGTCAGCATGCGGCCCATCCGGCCACCTGCCCCCAAAACAACGACCTTCTTCGGCGCCGTACCGTCCGAGGGGCTCACCCGGTTTCTTTCAGATCGTCGAGGAATTCTTTGACGCGGGTGAAGAAGCCATGGCTTTCCGGGCTGGTCTTGGCCGACCCGCCCTCTTCATCGAATTCCTTGAGCAGCTCTTTTTGCCGCTTGGTCAGATTGACCGGGGTTTCCACCCGGACCTTGACATACATGTCCCCGCGCGAGGGGGACCGCAGAACCGTGACGCCCTTGGAACGCAGGCGGAACTGGGCGCCGGGCTGGGTACCACCCGGAATGGCGACCTTGGCGCGGCCCCCTTCGATGGTCGGTACTTCGATCGTGCCGCCCAAGGCGGCGGTGGTCATCGGAATCGGAACTCCACAAAAAAGATCGGCACCATCGCGTTTGAACAAGGCATGGGGTTTGACCGACAGGAAAATATAAAGGTCGCCGGGCGGCGCGCCGCGCAATCCCGCCTCGCCCTCGCCGGACAGCCGGATGCGCGTGCCATCATCGACGCCGGCAGGAATATTGACCTCCAGCTCCTTCTCCGTCTCGGTCCGGCCGCTGCCCGAACAGGTAACACAGGGGTTCTGGATCACCCGACCCGCCCCCGAACAGGTCGGACATACCCGCTCGATGGTGAAAAAGCCCTGTTGGGTCCGCACTTTTCCCACACCGCTGCAGCTGGGACAGGTGACCGGCTGCGAGCCCCCCTCGGTGCCTGACCCCGCACAGGATTCGCAGATCACTGAAGTTGGCACGCGAATGCTGGCGGTTCGGCCGGTGTGGGCCTCTTCGAGAGAGATTTCGAGATTGTAGCGCAGATCGGTGCCGCGGCCGCCGCCGGCCCGGCCCCGCCGGCCGCCGACAAAATCGCCGAACACCTCGTCGAAGATGTCGGCAAACCCGCTGGCGAAATCGAACCCGGCCGCCCCGGCCCCAGCCCCGCCCATGCCGTTTTCGAAGGCCGCGTGGCCGAACCGGTCATAGGCCGCGCGCTTTTGCGGGTCCTTCAGGACATCATAGGCTTCGTTGATTTCCTTGAACTTGCGTTCGGCCGCCTCATCCCCTGGGTTCCGGTCGGGGTGATAGGCCATCGCGGCCTTGCGGAAGGCACGCTTGATCTCATCGTCGCCAGCGCCTTTGGCAACGCCCAGCATGTCGTAGAAGTCTTGCTTATCCATGCTGCCCGCCGGAGATCACGAATCAGGGTACGGAGAGTGGGGGCCGCGGTGCGGCGGGGCAAGAAAAACGCGCAAAACCAATAGCCCGCGCCCCGGCGGCAGCCGGGATGCGGGCAATGGTCGCTGGCCCATTCTTGCCGGCCGGTTTACGCGGACTTGCTGGTCTTGTCGTCGTCGACTTCTTCGAAATCGGCGTCGACGACGCTGTCATCGCTGTCGACATCGTCCGCGCTGGCGGCCGCGGCATCCGCCTCGCCTTCCTCAGCCTGGTTGGCCTTGTAGAGCGCTTCGCCCAGCTTCATGGCGGCCTGGCTCAAGGTTTGGGTCTTGGCCTGGATTTCGGCAACGTCCTCGCCATCCTTGACCGCCTTCAGCTCGGTAACCGCCGTTTCGATTTCCGTCCGGTCATCTTCGGCCAGCGCGGAGCCATGCTCCTCAAGCTGCTTCTCGATGGAGGCGATCATGGCGTCAGCCTGGTTGACGGCCTCGACCTTCTCGCGGCGCTTCTTGTCTTCCTCGGCATTCGCCTCGGCGTCCTTGACCATGCGCTCGATGTCGTCGTCAGACAGACCGCCGGAAGCTTGGATGCGGATGGCCTGCTCTTTGCCGGTCGCCTTGTCCTTGGCCGAGACATTGACGATGCCGTTGGCGTCGATGTCGAACGTCACCTCGATCTGCGGCAGGCCGCGCGGGGCCGGCGGGATGCCGACCAGGTCGAACTGACCCAGGATCTTGTTGTCGGCCGCCATTTCCCGCTCGCCCTGGAAGACCCGGATGGTCACCGCCGTCTGATTATCCTCAGCGGTGGAGAAGACCTGGCTCTTCTTGGTCGGGATGGTCGTGTTGCGGTCGATCAGGCGGGTGAACACACCGCCCAGGGTTTCGATCCCCAGCGACAGCGGGGTGACGTCCAGCAACAGAACGTCCTTGACCTCGCCCTTCAGCACGCCGGCCTGAATGGCGGCGCCGACGGCCACCACTTCGTCCGGGTTCACCGACCGGTTGGGTTCCTTGCCGAAGAAGTTTTTGACCGCCTCGATCACCTTGGGCATGCGGGTCATGCCGCCGACCAGGATGATCTCGTCGATTTCGGAGGCCTTCAGCCCGGCATCCTTCAACGCCGCCTTACAAGGCTTGAGGGTGCGCTGGACCAAATCGTCCACCAAGGCTTCCAACTTGGCGCGGGTCAGCTTGATGTTCAGGTGCTTCGGCCCGCTGGCGTCAGCGGTAACGAACGGCAGGTTGACTTCGGTCTGCAGCGAGGAGGACAGCTCGATCTTGGCTTTTTCGGCCGCCTCTTTCAGGCGCTGCAGGGCCAGCTTGTCGTCCCGCAGATCGATGCCGTTTTCCTTTTTGAACTCGTCGGCGAGGTAGTCGATGATCTTCTGGTCGAAATCCTCACCGCCCAGGAAGGTGTCGCCATTGGTCGCCTTCACCTCGAAGACGCCGTCGCCGATTTCCAGAACCGAAATATCGAAAGTGCCGCCGCCAAGGTCGTAAACGGCGATGGTGCCTTGGTCGCGCTTGTCCAGCCCGTAGGCGAGCGCGGCAGCCGTCGGCTCATTGATGATGCGCAGGACTTCCAGTCCGGCGATCTTGCCAGCGTCCTTGGTCGCCTGGCGTTGGCTGTCGTTGAAATAGGCTGGGACGGTGATGACGGCCTGTTCGACCTTTTCCCCGAGATAGGCCTCGGCCGTTTCCTTCATCTTTTGCAGGACGAAGGCGCTGACCTGGCTGGGAGAGTATTTCTCGTTCTCCGCCTGGACCCAGGCATCGCCATTTTCGCCTTTGACGATGTTGTAGGGGACGAGTTCCTTGTCCTTCTGGGTTAGCGGATCGTCGAAGCGGCGGCCGATCAGACGCTTGATCGCAAACAGCGTGTTTTCAGGATTGGTCACCGCCTGGCGCTTGGCAGACTGGCCGACCAGGCGCTCGCCATCTGAAAAGGCGACGATCGACGGGGTCGTCCGCGCGCCCTCGGCATTTTCAATGACTTTCCCTTGGGACCCATCCATGACGGCCACGCATGAATTGGTGGTGCCTAGATCGATTCCGATTACCTTACTCATATCCCAAAAAACTCCCTCTTTTCGGCAAAGCGTGGCTGGCCCGAAATGGTTAAGATGCGGTTACGGCACCTCGCCCGCTTCCCATGGGCAGAACCAAAAATCGCGCATTTATCTCGGCGCGATACAACGAGCGTGGATATAGGTTGGCTTTTGGCACCATGCAATGGTGGTTAGGGGCCGCATTCCAGCCGTTTTGCGGGGTTTTTTGTTTTCAGTCAGTCCTCACGCCAGATCTGGCGCCTCCGCTGGGCCGGCCAATTGAACGAACCCAAGACCAACCCGGCCAAGAAGCCGCCGATATGGGCTTGCCAGGCAATCCGGATGTCGCTTTCGCCAAGCGCCCCGCCAAACAGCGCACCACCGAACAGGCCAATCGCCAGATTTACCAAGATCAGCACACCGATCAGGTTCAGCCCCATGCGCCGCAAACGGGGATGGGTTTCGGGCCGCAGCATCAACCGCGCAAAACAGCCCATGCAGCCTGACACGCCACCCGAAGCCCCCATCAGGGCGCCGCTGGTCGAGGCATCGAAAATGAACTGGGCAACGGCGCCTGCCGCGACGGAGACGAAGAAGACAATCAACATCGGCCGCGACCCGATCGCCCGTTCGACCGCGCTGCCGAAGGCCAGAAGAAAGCCCAGATTGACCACCAGATGCATGGCCAGCACATGGACCAACCCATGGCTGAACAGGCTGGTAAAGGTCCAGATCACCGGACGGTCGAAACTGCCCGACAGCATGTCCTCCAAACTGCCGTAAAGGAACGTCAGCCTGACCAGGACCGGCCAGGTCAGCCGATCCGGAAACAGGTTCAAAAACGCAAAGACGACGACCATCACGCCGATCAGCGCCAGCGTCGCCGGCGGAATATTGAAAATCGGCGGATTGCCCGTCTCAGGCGGCATCTGATGGCCGTGCCGCCAACGGGACTCATAATCCACTCTTCGTTCATCGGAGTGGGGTTCGCGGTGGTCGCCAGGCATTCGGTCACTCGGAATGGCGCCACGGGGCGCGGGTCGTACTCGGTTCAATCGGCGGCGCAAGGCCCGCAAGCGTCTTCGCAACCACCGCCATCGGCGGGGCGGCATCAGGCCGTTGCCTTGGCAGCCGGTGTTTCGGCCGCGTCCCCGCTGGCCCGGCGGGCGATACGGGTCCCGGCCACATACAACACGTCGATGCCGCCCTTCTCGAACAAGGCCATGGCCTCCTCGGCCGTTTCGACAATCGGTTCACCCGGCCCATTCAGCGAGGTGTTGAGCACCACGGGCACCCCTGTTCGCTGGCCGAAAGCCGTAATCAGCTGATGAATGGTCCCTGAGGTTTCGTCCACCGTCTGAATACGCGCTGAACCATCCACATGGGTTACGGCAGGAATACGGCGCGACCGCACCCGGGCCGTAAACAGCATATAGGGGCTGTGGGCCGGACAGTCGGCAAACCATTCGGTTGACTGATCGGCCAAAACAGCCGGCGCGAAGGGCCGCCATTGCTCGCGCCCCTTGGCGTTATTGGTGCGCGGCCAGGCATCGGCCGACAACGGGTTGGCCAGTAGCGAGCGGTGACACAGCGCCCGAGGCCCAACCTCGCTGGCGCCCTCCACCCAGGCGACTAGCTTGTCGTCGGCCAAATCATCGGCGGCCTGTTGGGCAGCCTGATCCATCTGCATGGGCGAGACCGCGCAATCGGCGTGCGCCCTGTCGAGCAGATCGCGAGGTGCCTGTTCGATCATGTTGATCCCCTGATAGGGAGACCGGTTCGCCGCCGCCACCCCGGCATCGAGGGAATTGCCAAGCAGATGGTGATGTAGATAAAGCGCCGCCCCGGTCGACAGTCCGCCATCATCGCAGTTCGGTTCGATGAACAGATCGGTGAACGGGCCTTCGCAATAGAGGTGCGAATTGGCTGGACAGTTCAGGGCCGCCCCGCCGGACAAGCAGAGATTTTCGCTTGCCAAACCGGCCCGTCGAAGAATCGCATCCAACGTGAGCGCCGCTTGCATCAGGCTTTCGCCAAAGAGTTTCTGCGTGCTAGCCGCGATATCGATGCTCAGCGCCTCGGTGACCAGCTCTCGGTCGCCATACTCCATGGCATAGCCACGCCCCTTGGCTAGCCCAAGGCAGTGACCGAACCAGGCCTGAAACGGATCACGCTTCAGCCGGTTCTGCACCCCCGGAACGTTACCGACAAAGCCGGGATCGAAAAAGCGCGGCCGTCCGTAGGAGGATAGGCCCATCAGCTTGCCCTCTGCCCCGATCGCATCGAAGCCCAGCGTCACCCCAGTTGACCGGTAAAGCCCGCCAAGCCCCAACTGGTGCGGCGCGATGACGCGCAGCTCATGGCCCTGGCCGACCAGCATATAGCCGGACAGGTTACGCATCGGATCGCCGCCATCATGGGTGATAACGGCCGCCACTTCATGGCCCGACCGGTAGAAGCTGGAAGCGCCGTGGCAGATATGATGATCGATGAAGTAGCCGGGAATTGACCGCCCATCGAGGCGCACGGTGACCGGATAGTGAAAACCGTTCTGAACCTGTGCCGCCGACAGCACCGGTCGGTAGTCAGCCGCTGCCATCTCGCTCAGGCTGGGCGCCTTGTTCCACAACGGATGGGTGATATAGCGGTCGAGCCAGCCCAGGGTCTCGATCCGCCCCTCGGCCAGGTCCTGCCATTGCGGAAAGATTCGCCGCCAGCGGTCGGCGAAGATTTCCTGGTCCTGTGTGATCGGCGTGCCGAAGAAATCGGTCAGCCCTTTGGACGTGACATCGTCCAGGGCGATCTTTTGCTGGGCGATCAGATCCGCCACCGGCGAGCCAACCGGATGGTCGTCCCCGCCATAGGCAATCTCAAGCCCCTCGACCAGACCGACCATGATCTCGCAATCCTGGGTCGAGGTGATGGCGCACAGATCGATTTCCGCCGGCGTCAGGTTAGCCACAGCCAAGGCGGCATCGATATCGCTCCGGGTTAGCCCGACGGATTGTTTGACGCGCGAAATTCGCTCGCGCAGCAGGTGGGCGGCGATGCGGCCGTCGATCAGCACCGTGACCGAAGCGTCATGGCCGAAATGAAGGCCCAGTATGTTCACAGCACAACAATCGGTGCGGGTTAATCGGCGGAACAGGCGAATGCCGGTCCCGATGCGGTGTCCTCAGTGAGGATAAAGATCAGTGGGACTAGTTCGCCCTTTTTGCCTCAGCCGAGGCATAGACGGGTCCTAGATCCGACAGCGGATTGTAAACCGCCACGCCCGGGTTGGGATAGTAGTCGATAAACAGGTTCACCCGGTCGCGCTTGCCCTTGTTGCGGACCGAATGCTGCCAACGGTTGTTGAAATCATAGGCGCGGCCCAGCTTCATCGTGAATTTCTTGCCGCCGATTTTGTATTCCACCGTCGGCGAGGGGCTGAGGGGCACATGGATGCGGTGCGCCCTCTCAGCCATGATCTGCCCATCGATATGGGGCGCGACCTTGGCGCCGCCGGCCAGCCTGACCAATGCCAGACGGGTTACGATGCCGTTCCTGGTCTTGATGGGCGCGATGGATTGTTCGACCAGAGGCCCCAGGACCGGCTCGTAATCATTCCAGTCCGGCAGCGTGTAGATCGGCCAGACATCGGTATCCTCGCGCAGGATCGGCATATAGGGCGCCGGGTCCATGCCGCGCTCATTGGCCCAGGCATAGACCAAATCCTCGAAATGCTGCAGCCCCGAGGTACTCGCCGAGGGGTGCCACTCATGCTTGAACAAGATCGCTTGGCTGGAATTGTGGGCCCCGTCCGCCAGAACATCCTGACGGAAGGTATTCCGCGACCACGCATCTGAAGGCAAACTCGTAACCAACTCTCTGGCAGCCGTCACATCGACTGGCCAGTCACGATACGGAACTCCGATATCCATAACCACAGTCTCCCCATATGGAGGGTGAGTTTTACGCGGTTGTATCGACCTTCTTCGGGATCGTTCCTTTAGCTACGCCGACCAGTGCCGGTCGGATTAATCGGCCATTCAGCACGTAGCCGGGCTGCATGACCTGAACGACTGTGCCGGGTGGCGAGTCGTCCGTGGGCACCTCAATCATGGCCTGGTGGAAGTTCGGGTCGAACTTCTCATCCATCGGGGTCAGCTTGACCAACCCGTGCTTTTCGAACGCTTGGACCAAGGCCCGTTCGGTGGCGGCAACACCATCGACGAACACCTTGACCCCCTCGTTTTCCTGAAGGATAGGCGCCAGAGTCTCGCCTTCGGTGGTGTCCAGGGCGCGCCGCAGATTGTCGGAGATATCCAACATGTCGCGGGCGAATTTGCTGATCGCGAATTTGGCGGTGTCTTCCTTTTCCCGCTCGGCCCGGCGGCGGCCGTTTTCCGCTTCGGCGACGGCCCGCAGCAGCTGATCGCGCTGGTTGGCCATTTCGGACTGCAGCTCATCGATCCGCTTCGCAAGGGCCGCCTCGCCGGCTTGTTCGACCGTTTCCGGCTGGGGAGCGGCGGAAGACGGGCCTTCGGGATCCTGATTTGTCCCGGTCGCAAAGCTATCCTCGATATCGGGCGCCTCGACGTCTGGCGTCGGGCCCGCATCGTTCGCCGGCTGCTGCGATTGGGATTTAGGGTCGTTCATGCGTCGCTATGCTCGCTTTTGTTCCATAAAAGGCGCCCGACCAGGCGGGCCGTATAATCGACCATGGGAATGATCCGCGCGTAATTCAGCCGGGTCGGTCCGATGACGCCGATGGCTCCGACGATGCGCTTCTGCCCATCTTTAAACGGCGCGATGATGGTCGAACAACCGGCATCGCCGAATAATGAGTTTTCCGAACCGATAAAGATTTGAACGCCTTCGCCCTCGCTGGCGGCCTGCAACATGTTGACCATGGCCTCCTTGGTTTCAAGGACGTCGAACAAATGACGGATGCGTTCCAGGTCGGCCAGGGCGGTCACATCGTCCAAAAGATGGGACTGACCCTTTAAAATCAAGCTGCCGCCATCGCCGGCCGGAACGGCCAATCCGGACCGCACGACCTTGGCGGTCAGCGCATCGATCTGGCCGCGCTCATGTTCGATCTCACGGACGATGTCGGCACTAGCCTCGGCAATCGTTCGCCCGGCGATCCGGGCGCTGAGAAAATCGGCGGCCCCGGCCAGGACCGATTGCGGCGTCCCGTGAGGAACCTCGATCATCCGGTTCTCAACCATGCCGTCGACATTGGCCAGGATGACCATGGCCCGCCCCGGCGCCACGGGAACGAATTCGATATGGCGCAACGGCCGGTCGGTTTTGGGGGAAACCACCAGGCCCGCGCATTGCGACAGGCCCGACAGGCCCCGCGTCACCTCCTCGAGCAATTCGGTGACGTTGCGGTCGGTACTGGCGGCATCGGCCTCGATCCGGGCCCGCTCGTCCGGCGAGAGATCGCCCATCTGCAGGAAACCATCGACGAACAGCCGAAGCCCCGCCTCGGTCGGCACGCGCCCGGCTGAGGTGTGCGGCGCCTGCAACAGGCCGGCATCTTCCAGATCGGCCATGACGTTGCGGATGGTGGCCGGCGACAGGCCCAGATCCAGCCGGCGCGACAGGGTACGCGAGCCGACGGGCTCGCCGCTCTCGACAAACTGATCGACAACTTCCTGGAATACCCGCCTGGACCGATCGTCCAACATACCGACCGAAGCTTGCGAGCCCCCCAGCAAATTCGTGCTGGTCATCCGGCCCAGTTCCACTTGCACATTACGCGATAGGACAAAACCGCCTCCCAAGTAGGTATCGTAAGGCAATTCATCAAGCGCCACGCCGTTTTGGCACCCAGCCATTCTTCGCCCTGGACCGCCAGGACCGGCGCCGATAGGTTGCGCGGCCCATTGTGACTCAGGATCCCATTATGACCCATGCCGCACGCCCATCGGGCCGGGCCGCAGACGCCCTGCGCCCGATCAGCCTTGAAACCGATGTTAACAAATATGCCGAAGGCGCGTGTTTGGCCAAGTTCGGCGACACCCATGTGCTGTGCACGGCCACGGTGGAAGAGCGGGTGCCGGGCTGGCGGCGCGGGTCTGGGGAGGGCTGGCTGACGGCGGAATACGGCATGTTGCCCCGCTCGACCGACCAGCGGGTCGACCGCGAGGCCGCGCGCGGCAAGCAGGGCGGCCGCACCTTGGAAATCCAGCGCCTGATCGGCCGCTCCCTGCGGGCCGTGACCGATTTGGCGGCCTTGGGGGAGATGCAGATCCGCATCGACTGCGATGTCTTGCAGGCCGATGGCGGCACCCGCACCGCCGCGATCACTGGCGGCTATGTCGCCCTGGCCGTTGCCCTGAAGCATCTCGAGAAGGTCGGCATGGTCAAACAGCAAGTCCTAACCGGGTCGGTGGCCGCCATTTCCTGCGGGGTGATCGACGGACAAGCCGTCCTCGATCTGGATTATGCGGAGGACTCAGGCGCCGGGGCCGATGCCAACTTCGTGCTGACCGATTCCGGCGCGCTGGTCGAAGTTCAGGCAACCGCCGAGGCGGCCCTGTTCAGCGAAGCCCAGTTCATGGACATGCTCGCCTTGGCCCGGAAGGGCATTGGCGAGCTGACCGGCCACCAGAACCAGGCCATCGCAGCGGCTGGTTAGGCGTCGCGCAAGACCTGGATCAGGCTGGAGGTATCCCAGCGGTTGCCGCCAAGGGCCTGGACCTGGGCATAGAACTGGTCGGTCAAGGCCGCCACCGGCAGCGCCGCGCCGTTGGACCGGGCCTCGTCCAGGCAAATACCCAGATCCTTGCGCATCCAATCGACGGCAAAGCCGAACTCGAATTCCCCGGCCAGCATCGTCTTGCCCCGGTTTTCCATCTGCCAGGATCCGGCCGCGCCTTGGGAGATGGCCTGCAGGACCTTCTCGCCATCCAACCCGGCCTTTTGGGCAAAGTTCAGCCCCTCCGACAGGGCTTGGACCAAGCCAGCGATGCAGATCTGGTTGACCATCTTGGTCAGCTGCCCGGCGCCGACCGCGCCCATCAAGGTGCAGGCCTTGGCATAGCAATCCATGACCGGCAGCGCCTTGTCGAAAACGGCCTGTTCGCCACCGACCATGATGGTCAACTGGCCGTTCTCGGCCCCCGCCTGACCGCCGGACACCGGGGCGTCCAGGAAGGTGCAGCCCTTTTCCTGGGCGGCCGCATCCAGCTCCCGCGCCAGGCCGGCCGAGGCCGTCGTGTGATCGACCAGGATGGAGCCCGAGGTCAAACCGGCGATCGCGCCGTCGGCGCCATGCATCACGGCCCGGACATCATCATCGTTGCCCAGACAGGCAAAAACGATCTCCGCCCCCTCCGCCGCCTGTTTGGACGTCGTGGCGGCCGCGCCGCCATAGGTCTGCACCCAGGCTTGGGCTTTTGCTTCGGTACGGTTATAGACGGTCACCTCGTGCCCGGCCCGCGCCAGGTGGCCGGCCATCGGCCCGCCCATGACGCCCATGCCCAGAAATGCGGTCTTCATTTGCGCTCTCGTTTATCGGGTTCAGATTGGAGACTGATTTGATAGTGGAAACCTAATGGATACCGCCAGCCCCATCCGCCGTTTTTCCGGCCCTGAGCTGATCATCGCCAGCCATAACAAGGGCAAAGTGGTCGAAATCGCCGACCTGCTGGGCCCCTATGTGCAACAGTTCCCCTCAGCCGCCGATCTGGATCTGGCGGAGCCGGAGGAGACAGGAAGCACATTTGTCGCCAATGCCGAACTGAAGGCCCTGGCGGCGGCCACAGTCGCCGGCAAACCGGCCTTGGCCGACGATAGCGGGCTGGCCGTCTATGCCCTGGATGGCGCGCCGGGCATCCATTCAGCCCGGTATGCCGAACGCCCGGACGGGACCCGCGATTTCGCCTTTGCCATGGATAAGCTGAAAGCCGCGATGGCGGACAAGAGCGACCAGCGCGCCGCCTTCATCTGCGCCCTGACCCTGGCCTGGCCGGATGGCCATTGCGAGACGGTCGAGGGGCGGGTGGAAGGCACCCTTGAGTGGCCGCCGCGCGGGAACAAGGGGTTCGGCTACGACCCCATATTCGTCCCCGAAGGCCATACCGTGACATTCGGTCAGATGGAGCCCGAACAAAAACACGGCATGAGCCACCGTGCCGACGCCTTTGCCAAACTCGTCGCGCGCTGCTTTGCCTGAGACCCACCCCATAAGGCCGCCTGCAGAGAGGTCATTGGCCCTCTACGTCCACTGGCCGTTCTGCCTGTCCAAGTGCCCCTATTGCGATTTCAACAGCCATGTCCGGGACAGCATCGATCACGACCGCTGGCGTAACGCATTGGTGGCCGAATTGGACCACGCCGCTGAGCGAACCGGCGACCGAAAGCTGACATCGATCTTCTTTGGCGGGGGCACCCCATCCCTGATGGAGCCGGAAACGGTCGCCGCCGTAATCGACCGGGCAACAACTCGCTGGACCCCCGCCGACGATCTGGAAGTCTCGCTAGAGGCCAACCCGACATCGGTTGAAGCAACCCGATTTGCCGGATACCGCCAGGCTGGCGTCAACCGCGTTTCGCTGGGCGTGCAGGCCCTGAACGATCCTGACCTGCGGGCGCTCGGCCGCCAGCATTCGGCCCGCGAGGCGCTGGCCGCCATCGAGATCGCCCGCCGGCATTTCGAGCGGATGTCCTTCGATCTGATCTATGCCCGACCCGGCCAAACCCATGCCGCCTGGCAAGCAGAGCTGACGGAGGCCGTGGCGCTGGCCGCCGATCATCTGTCGCTTTATCAGCTGACCATCGAACCAGGGACAGCCTTTGAAAGTCTCTATCGCCAGGGCCAGCTCGTCCTGCCGGTGGAGGAGGACCAGGCCCGGCTCTACGAGACGACCCAGCGGGTCCTGAGCGAGGCAGGCTTGCCGGCCTACGAAATTTCAAACCACGCCAGGCCGGGATCGGAATGCCGCCACAACCTGACCTATTGGCGCTATGGCGACTACGCTGGGATCGGACCCGGTGCCCATGGGCGGCTGACGCTGGCCGACGGCCGGGTGGCAACCCGTACCCATCGAGCACCGGAGATCTGGCTCGACCGGGTAGAAGCGCAAGGACATGCCGGCCATGCGGACCAACCAATCGATCCGAACATGGCCGCCCAAGAGGCGCTGTTAATGGGCCTGCGCCTGGCCGAGGGCATCGACGAGGCGCACTGGCAAGACAGGATCGGCAGCCCGCTGGGGAGACATCTGAACGAGGATCGGCTTTCCGACTTGATCGAAGCCGGCTTTGTCGAGCATGCCGACGGCGCCCTGCGCGCCACCGCCGAGGGCCGTCAGCGCCTCAATGCCGTCCTAGCCGCCCTGGTCAAGACCGATCAGGAACCCGCCGCCGCGAAACTGGTGGGCGCCTGATCGCGCACCACCGGGCCAATGGGCCGCAGTTCCATCACGGCCAGACCCCGCTGGGTCAGCCCGTCGGCCGTGAAGCGAAACACCCCGTCGATGCCGGCGAACCCGACCGGGTCGCGCAGGGCCGGGGCGCTGAACCTTTGCGGTCCGATATCCCGGGCCAGCGCCCCTGCCAGGCTGGCGGCGTCATAGGCCAGCGAGGCGATGGCTGGCGGCGTCTCACCGAACGCTTCTTGGTACTGGGCGATGAACTCGCCATGGCCGACAGGATCGGTCGTCGGGTACCAGCCGCCATCCAGCGCCCGTTCGACTTGAAGGCTGGGGTCATTCCAGGCCGAGGTGCCGAGCAGCTGAATGTCAGCCAGCTCATAAAAGCCGAAAAAGCCCGCCGCCTCGCGCAGCCGCAGGCCACCCTCGGCCAGCAGCACCGCATCCAACACCGGTTCGACCGACAGGCTTTCCACCGCCGAATCGAAACTGCCGCCGGGATCGACCAAGCGGGACTGCACGAGGCGAATGCCGTACAAGGTCGCCGACTGCTGGGCGGCGGTCACGATGGCCTGGCCATAGTCGTTGGCGGGCGCAAGAACCGCGATGTTGCGGAAACCCTGGCTGGCGGCATAGCTGAAAATGCGGTCGACCTGCCCGCCGGGCAGCAACCCCATCACCAGCACATTGCCGCCCGCGACCCGCGCATCATTGGAGAAGCTGACCACGTTGACGCCGTATCCCGCAGCCCGCGCCGCTACTTGCGGCACGGAGCGGGAAAACAGCGGGCCGATGATCAATTGCGCGCCGGCAGCCAAGGCATCGTCCGCCGCCGTGCCAGCACCCAACGCCGTGCCCCCCGTATCGAACGGCAACAGCACGAAATTATCTGGCGCGTTGTCCAAGACCGCCATCTGAGCCGCCCGTAACAAGGCCGTGCCGGCCTCGGACCCCTGTCCGGTGAGCGGCGCCAAGATGGCCACCCGCACCGCATTGAACTGCGCGGGTCGGCCGAGCGGATCGACGGCCGGGGCGACGACCTGCGCCTGGGCAGCCGGCGCTGGCTGCCGGAATTGACCCCGTTGGACGGGGTTGGTCGGCTCGTTTAGGGTTGGCGTGTTGCACGCGGCCAGGCCAACGACAAGGGCCAGCGCGAGCGAGGCAAGGCGCGCCGGTCGGCGCGAAAGCGATATGGCGGCCCTAATCCGTGGCACGGAACAAAACCCCCTCCAAGGCAAAGAAATCGACTGGTGGAAAGGCACGCCGAAGCACGCCGGACGAGACATCCCCACTTCCAGGCGGAGACCCTAAAGATCGGAACTCGCAGTGTAAACGCGGCCCTGCGGACGAAGGGTTAATCAGCGAAGGGGCCTTGGCGGCGGGCCTGTATCTGGTCGCCACACCCATCGGCAATCTGCGCGATATCACGCTGCGCGCGCTGGATACGTTGCGGGGTGCCGACATCATCGCCTGTGAAGACACCCGACGCACCCGCCCGCTGCTGACCCATTTCGGCATGACCGGCACCTTGGTGGCCTATCATGACCATAATGAGGACAAGGCGGCCCAAACGCTGGTTGCGCGGATGCGGGAGGGGCTTTCGGTGGCGCTGGTGTCCGACGCCGGCACGCCGCTGATATCCGATCCGGGATTCAGCCTCGTCGCGGCAACCCGCGCCGCCGGCCTGCCTGTGACCGCTATTCCGGGACCGTCCGCGCCGCTCCTAGCCCTGCAACTGTCGGGTCTTGCCAGCGACCGGTTTTGCTTTGCCGGGTTTCTGCCAAATCGCCAGGGCGCGCGCAGGACGGCCTTGGCCGAGCTGGCGGGCGTTCCCGCCAGCCTGATCTTTTTCGAATCACCCCGGCGCCTGGCCGATAGTTTGGCGGACATGGCAGCGGCGTTCGGCCCGCGCCCGGCCTGCGTGGCGCGAGAGTTGACGAAACTGCATGAAGAGGTGCGAACCGGCCCGTTGCCCGAACTGGCTATCCACTATGACCGGGAAGGTCCGCCCCGGGGTGAGGTGGTCGTCGTCATCGACGCCCCGGCGGAGAAGGAACCTGTTTCCGCCGACAAAATCGATGCGTTGCTGACCGCAGCCCTGGCCGACCAGCCGGTTCGCGAAGCCGCCACCGGGGTCGCATCGGTGACAGGCATGCCACGCAAGGACGTCTACGAACGTGCCCTGATTTTGAGCGGCAAAAAGCGTGCCCGGGAAATCTGACGGTCAAGCGGCCAGACGCAAAGCCGCCGAAGCTCGCGGGCAACGATCGGAATGGCTAGCCGCTTGGCTGTTGCGCCTTAAGGGATATCGCATTTTGGCCCAACGCTTTCGCTGTCCAGCCGGTGAAATCGACCTGATCGCCCGGCGCGGCCACATAATCGCCTTCGTCGAAGTCAAGGCTCGCGCTGATATGAAGGACTCCCTTGCCGCCCTAACGCCCCGGCAACGTCAACGCATTGCGCGGGCCGCCAGCCTGTTTCTCAGCCGACTACCGGATGGTGGTAACAGTTTGACATCGCGATTTGATCTAATTGCCCTTGCGCCAGGCCGGCGGCCCCGCCACCTTGCCGATGCGTGGCGCGTAGGGGTGAGTAACTGATTCGATGATCAGGACATTGGCGATTTGGGTCTTCGGTCTTGCGGTGTTGTCGGGATGCTCGCCGGCCGGGGTCGCCATCGGTGCCGCTTCCGGCGCAGCCGTCGCCGTGGCCAGGGAAAAGCCCGTCAGCGAACAGATCGACGATCTGGGCATCGATTTGGCTATCCAACGTGCCTGGATCGAAGCCGATGCGGAAATATTCCTGAAGATCGACGCCTATGTGAACAATGGCAATGTGCTGCTGACCGGCGTTACCAATGGCCCCAGAATACGGGTCGAAGCCGCCCGCATCGCCTGGGAACAGGAAGGCGTCAAAAGCCTGGTTAACGAAATTCAGGTGGCCGGTGGCGGCGGGGTGGCCGGCTATGGCCGCGATGCCTGGATCTCGACCCAGCTGCTCAGCCGCATGACCTTCGACACCTCGATCCGCGCGGTGAACTACACGGTCGATACGGTTGAGGGCATCATTTACCTGATGGGCATCGCCCAAAGCGAGGATGAGCGGGATCGGGTCATTCGCCATGCACGACAGATCCCGTATGTGCGGCAGGTGTCCGACTACACCCGGCTGAAAGCCCCGGCCTCGCCCGTGATCGCCGAGCGCAGCCCGTGAGGGACAAAGACCGCACCGCCATCCTTTCTGCCGTCGCAAAGGCGGGCAACGGGCCCGTGGATTTGATCGAGACGGGTTTTGCGCTGGCCCGCTGGCGGAACAAGGAAGCCGATCTGGACTGGCACCGGACCCATATCAAAACGCTGGCCGACGATCTGGCCGGCCGCCTGGGTTCCCAGGTACATGTGGCCGAGGCGGCCGAGGCCCTGGGTGCGACCATGGCCCAGACCTTTGGCTATGTCGGGGATACCGAGACTTATGACGATTTGCAGAACGCCGACCTGATCCGCGTCATCGACCGGCGTAAGGGGCTGCCGGTGGCCTTGGGCATTCTCTATATGGCCGTCGCCCGGGCCCAGGGCTGGCAGGCCAATGGGCTGGCTTTTCCCGGTCATTTCATGATCGTCCTGCAGGTGGGCAGCGGCCGAGTGATCCTCGACCCGTTCCATGGCGGACTGGCGCGCGGCCCGGCCGATCTGCGGGCCATGATCAAGGGCGTGCTGGGCCCAGAGGGCGAGCTAACGCCGGCCCACTATGCCGCAGTACCTGATGTTCGCGTATTGCTGCGCCTGTGCGACAATATGCGGGTGCGCCTGGCCGATGGCGGCCGATGGCGCGAGGCCCAGGACGTGGTCTATGACATGCTGCTGATGGCCCCAGGGGCGCCCTGGCTGATGCGCGAATTGGCGATCATCAGCGCCAAGGTCGGCCAGATCAACAAGGCCGTGGAGACCCTGACCGCCCTGTTGGCCGACCCGGGTTTGGATTCTCATGCTCGACACGATGCCGCCAGCCTCCTAGAGAAAGTGCGCGCGCAGCTCAACTAACCGCGGTTTCGATTTTCGATGAGCCTATCCGTTGCCATTCAGATGGATCCGATGGAGTCCGTCGACATCACGGCCGATTCCTCCTTCGCCATGGCGCTGGAGGCCCAGGCCCGTGGCCACCGGCTGTTCCACTACCAGCCCCAAGACCTGTCTTTTGACGGCCACACCCTGTCGGCCCACGCCCATCCGATGACGGTGCGCGCCCTGGCCGACGATCATTATTCCTTCGACGATCCGGTCCGGCTGGACATCGGCCAGACCGATGTCGTGCTCATGCGGCAAGACCCGCCGTTCGACATGAGCTACATCACCGCCACCCACCTGCTAGAGCATGTCCACCCCAAGACGCTGGTGGTCAACGATCCGCGCGAGGTGCGCAACGCGCCGGAAAAACTGTTCGTCACCCAGTTTCCCGATCTGATGCCACCCACCCTGATCACCGCCGACAAGCGGCAGATCCTGGCCTTTCGGGAAGACCATCGGGACATCATCTTAAAACCCCTGTTTGGAAATGGCGGCGCCGGCGTCTTCCACCTGAAGCCCGATGACGAAAACCTGGCCTCGCTGTTGGAGATGTTCACCGAGCTGTATCGCGAGCCGATCATCGTACAACGCTATCTGCCGGAGATCCGCCAAGGCGACAAACGCATCATCCTGATCGAGGGCGAACCGGTGGGCGCCGTCAGCCGACTGCCTGAGGAGGGGGAGGCGCGCGCCAATTTCCACGCCGGCGGCACAGCGGAAAAAGCAGGCCTAACCGACCGCGAGCAGGAGATCTGCCAAGCCATCGGCCCGACCTTGCGCGAGAAGGGTTTGATCTTCGTCGGCATCGATGTGATCGGTCGTTTCATGACTGAAATCAACGTCACCTCACCCACCGGCATCCATGAGATCAACCGTCTCGACGGCGTGCGGCTGGAAGCCAATTTGTGGGATGCCATCGAGGCGCGCCTGGCATGAGCGGGGAGCCGCTGTGGGATGATGAGAAGGCGCTGAAGCAGCGGGCCTTCGGCGTTTACGTGCTCTATCTGGCGGGCTTCTTCACCGCCGGCGTCACGGCGGTGATCGGCGCCGTGCTGGCCTTCCTCAGCCTCAAGCGGGCCAACCGGACGTTCCTGGAAAGCCACTTCGAATCCCAGCTCAAGACCTTCTGGATCTGCACGGCTATCTGCGCGGCCGGCGTTTTCTCCTTCGTCGTGCTGATCGGCTTTCTGATTGGCTGGATGTTCTTCCTGGCGGCCGGACTCTACTTGATCTACCGCAGCGTCCTGGGACTGCTGCATCTGAAGGACAACAAGCCCCTCTAGCCGGACGTCCGGCTGTTCCCCGAGCGTTCCCGGTCGACGATTCGTGATTCGTTCTTGGTTCGTCGTCGAAGGTCATTCGCGACCAAAGATCGCGCACCGCAACCGGCGCGATGGACCTCTCTGTCCGACCCCAATATCTAGACAGGACACCCATAGGTAGACTCACCGACCCGCTGACGGGAAAAGAACAAATCTCGGCCCCGATTCGTTCCTGTACGGCAGCATTCCGGATGGCGCGAACTGTCCAGTCGTTCCGGCGCCCTAGGCTTGCCCGCTCCGGTTGTGATCCCTAGCCTTCTGCGCGGCAAAATCAACAAACCGGACGGTCAAGCAGGGTGGTTTCGCGGGTCAAGACGGTCGCCTTTCGCGGCATCGAAGTCGTGCCGATCGATGTGCAAGTGCAGCTCACCGGGGGCCTGCCATCCTTCACCATCGTCGGGCTGGCGGATAAGGCGGTGGGCGAGAGCCGTGAGCGGGTGCGCGGCGCCTTGCACGCCATCGGCCTGGCCCTGCCGCCCAAGCGCATCACGGTCAACCTGGCCCCCGCCGATATGCTGAAGGAAGGCAGCCACTACGACCTTCCCATCGCGCTGGGCATTCTGGCGATGCTGGACGTCGTCCAACCGGACGTGCTGGACGGTTACAGCGCCATGGGCGAGCTGGCACTGGACGGAGCCATCAGCGCGGTGGCCGGTGTCCTGCCCGCAGCCGTGAACGCCGCCAGCCGATCGCTTGGCATCATCTGCCCCGCCGCTTGCGGGCCCGAAGCGGCCTGGGCCGCCGACGATCAAGGGCGCATCGACGTGCTGGCCCCGGCAAGCTTGCTGACCCTGGTCAATCATTTCAACGGCAAGCAGATCCTCAGCCCGCCCGAACCGGCGGTGGAGAACATTGCCGAGCAGCCCCTCGATCTGGCCGACATCAAGGGCCAGGAAACCGCCAAACGCGCGCTGGAAGTGGCGGCGGCCGGCGGCCACAATTTGCTGATGATCGGCCCGCCCGGTTCGGGCAAATCCATGCTCGCCGCCCGCCTGCCCGGCCTACTGCCAGACCTGTCCGCCCGCGAGGCGCTGGAAGTTTCGATGATCCACTCGGTGGCCGGATTGCTGGAGGGAGGTCGCCTGAAGCGCGCCCGCCCATTTCGCGACCCGCACCATTCGGCCAGCCTGCCGGCCCTTGTCGGCGGCGGCACCCGCGCCAAGCCGGGCGAGGTCTCCCTAGCCCATCGCGGCGTCTTGTTCCTGGACGAGCTGCCCGAATTCGCCCGCCCGACCCTTGAGGCCCTGCGCCAGCCCCTAGAAAGCGGCAAGGCCTCCATCGCCCGGGTGAACGTGACCACTACCTACCCGGCCCGCGTCCAACTGATCGCCGCCATGAATCCCTGCCGCTGCGGCCATCTGGACGATGCGGAGCTGGCCTGCACCCGCGCCCCGCGCTGCGCCCAGGACTATCAGTCAAAGATCTCCGGCCCGATCTTCGACCGCATCGACCTGCATGTCGACGTCCCCGCCGTCAGCGCCGCCGACCTTTCCCTGCCCCCGCCGACCGAAACCAGCGCCGACGTCGCGGCCCGCGTCGCCGCCGCCCGCCAAATCCAGGCCGAGCGCTTCAAAGACGAGCCCGGCATCACAACCAACGCCGAAGCCGACGGCACCTTGCTGGAGGCCGTCGCCACGCCCGATGCCGAGGGCCAAGCCCTACTGACCCAGGCGACAGAGAAAATGAAACTCTCGGCCCGCGGCTATCATCGCGTGCTGCGGGTCGCTAGAACTCTGGCTGATCTGAAGGGCGAAAACGCCGTCACCAGGATCCACATCGCTGAAGCGTTGGCCTATCGGCGTGTGGTTCCGACCAGCTAGCGAATACTAAAATGCAAACTCTCCCCCCCGTCATCGGCCATCGCGGCGCCGCCCTTCATGCCCCTGAGAACACCATCGGCGGCCTGCACGAAGCCTCCAAACGGGGGGCGAAGATGGTCGAGGTCGATGTGCGGCTGACGGCCGATGGTCAGCCGGTGATCTTTCATGACGACACGCTCGACCGCACGACCAATGGCGTCGGGCCGCTTGATGAAGCCCTGTTCGATGAAGTCCGGCGGGTGGATGCCGGGGTTCGGTTTGGGGAGGACTGGCAGGGGGAGCGGATTCCCACCCTTGAGGAGGTGATCGCCACCACCGGCATGCTCGGGCTGGGGCTGAACATTGAGATCAAATCCCTGGCCCATCGGGCGGAGGAGACGGCGCGGGTTGCCCTTGGCCAGGCACTCGAACTGTGGCCCGGTGACCGGCCGGCGCCGCTGATTTCCAGCTTTCAATACGACGCGCTGGTCATCGCCAAACAGGTCGCGCCGGATTGGCCGCGCGGGCTGTTGTTGGGTGGGCAGATGGCGGATTGGCGGGCGCGGGCCGAGGCGATCGATGCCGCGACCATCAATGTCTATCACCAGCCGCAGACGCGGGCCTCCATCGCCACCTTCCGTGCCTTTGGGAAGCCTGTCCTGTCCTACACGGTCAACGATGCGAAGCGGGCGGCGGATCTGTTCGACTGGGGCGTCAGTGCGGTCTTCAGCGACGCGCCGGATATCGTCAATCCGCCCGGTTAAGTTGGCGAATTTCGGGGGCTAGCCGCTTTTCTTCGCTCGGGCGGACTGGTAGGTTGGTTCGTCCTCACAGGATGCCCTTCTCGGCATCCGGGAGCCGCCGTTCGAGCGGTGAATAAGAATGAACAGGGGAGTGGGTTGGTGGCACAGCCGTCAAAGGGCCGTCTGAGTCGGGCGGACTGGTTGGAGGTCGGGCTGAGCCTGTTGGCTGAGGAAGGCGAACAAGGGCTGACCATCGAGGCGCTGTGCGCCGCGGCCGGCCGCACCCGTGGCTCGTTCTACCATCATTTCGAGGATCAGGAGCAGTTCGTCGACGCCCTGCTTCACCACTGGAAGCAGACCCATGTGGACGCCGTCGTCGCCTCGAACGGCGCCCTGAACGATCCTGAAGCCATGCGCACAGGTTTGGCCCGCATGGCCACCTGTCTAGACAACCCGATCGAAGCGGCCCTGCGCCGCTGGTCGGCCAGCAATCCCACCGTTCGCCGCATGATCGAGGCGGTGGATGCCGAGCGGATTTTTCTGCTGGCCGATATCATGGCCGCCACCGCCGCGCGGGATGAAACCGAATGCCAGGAACTGGCGCTGGTGGAATATTCAGCCCTGATCGGCTTTCACCAGCTGTTCCCCGACGCGACGGCGGAAATGGCCGATCAGATCACCCGCCGGGTGCATCGGCTGATCCCGACCAGCGACGCCCGGATGCGCGCCGCCAGCTAACTCACATTTTGCGGATTGTCTGTCAGTCTTGCGGTCGCTCAGTCTTGGCCGGGCTTGGGCATGCCGATCACGTGAAAACCCGAATCGACATGGTGCACCTCGCCCGTCACCCCGCTTGAGAGGTCGGACAGGAAGTACAATGCCGTGCCGCCCACCTCGTCCAGCGACACGTTGCGTCGCAAGGGCGAGTGCTGCTCGTTAAAGCGATAGACCTGCCTGGCATCGGCAATGGCACTGCCCGCCAGGGTGCGCATGGGTCCGGCCGAAACGCCGTTCACCCGGATGCCGTTGGGGCCCAGATCGGCGGCCAGATAGCGCACGCTGGCCTCCAGCGCCGCCTTGGCCACGCCCATGACATTGTAGTTCGGCATCACCCGCTCGGCGCCAAGATAGGTCATGGTCACCAGCGAGCCGCCTTTGGTCATCAGCTTTTCGACCGAGCGCGCCACGGCGGTGAAAGAATAGCAGGAGATGGCCAGGGTCTGCTGAAAGTTGCTCAGCGTCGTATCGACATAGCGGCCGGACAGCTCGGCCTTGTCGGAATAGGCAACGGCATGGACGACGAAGTCGATTTCGTTCCATTCCTGACCGATCTGGTCGAACATCTTCTCGACCGCACGCGGGTCGGAGACATCGCATTCGATCAGCGTTGACGATCCGATCGAGGCAGCCAGCGGGTCGACCCGTCGGCGAAACGCCTCGTTCTGGTAGGAAAAGGCCAGCTCAGCGCCATGGCTGGCCGCCAGCCGGGCAATGCCCCAGGCGATGGAATGATCATTGGCAACCCCCATGATCACGCCACGCCGCCCTTTCAGCAGGGAGCCATCCAGGTTGCCGGGTTTTGTATCGGTAAGAGCGATGGACATGACGAGCGACTCGGCTTTAGGCGTGGTGCCGCCCCAGGGCCAGCGTGCAGTTTGTGCCGCCGAAGCCGAAGCTGTTCGACATCACGACATCCAGGCCGGCATTGTCGATGCGCTCCAGCGCGATCGGATAGTCGGCGGCCCCTTCATCGAGATTGTCGATATTGGCCGAGGCGGCGATAAAATCCTCGTTCAGCATGATCAGGGAATAGATCGCCTCCTGCACGCCCGTCGCGCCCAGCGAATGGCCGGTCAGGGATTTGGTGGCGCTGATGGTCGGCATCGCATCCTTGCCGAAGACCGATTCGATAGCCTCCAACTCGCGCACATCGCCCACCGGGGTCGAGGTGCCGTGGGCGTTGATGTAGCCGACCTTGCGATTCAACCCGGCAATCGCCTGCTTCATGCAGCGCCCCCCGCCAGCCCCTTCGGGTTGCACCATGTCGTAGCCGTCCGAGGTGGCGCCATAGCCAATCAATTCGCCGTAGATCTTCGCGCCGCGCGCCTTGGCGTGTTCCAGCTCCTCCAGCACCACAACGCCACCGCCGCCGGCGATGACGAAGCCGTCTCGGTCGGCATCATAAGCGCGCGAGGCGACCTCGGGCGTGTCGTTGTATTTGGAGGACAATGCCCCCATCGCGTCGAACAGCACCGACAGGGTCCAATGCAGTTCCTCCCCGCCGCCGGCGAAGACGATGTCCTGCTTGCCCCACTGGATCAACTCCGCCCCATTGCCGATGCAATGGGCGCTGGTCGAACAGGCAGAGCTGATGGAATAGTTGACACCCTTGATCTTGAAATGGGTCGCCAGGGTGGCCGAGTTGGTGCTCGACATCGTGCGCGGCACCATATACGGGCCCACCCGCTTGGGTGCCTTTTCTCGAGCGATGTCGGCCGCATCCACCAGGTTCGAGGTCGACGGCCCGCCAGACCCCATGATCAGGCCGGTCCGTTCGTGCGAGACTTCCTGTTCCGTCAGTCCGGAATCGGCAATCGCCTGTTCCATGGCGATGTGATTATAGGCCGCGCCAGGCCCCATGAACCGCCGCATCTTGCGGTCGATCATCTCGTCCAGATCGATATCGACCGGCCCGTGAACATGGCTGCGAAAGCCCATTTCGGCATATTCAGGGGCATGGCGAATGCCGGACCTGCCTTCGCGCAGGCTGGCCGTCACGGTGGGCACGTCATTGCCGATGCAGGAGACGATCCCCAACCCGGTTATGGCAACACGACGCATGGCTTGCGGCTATCCTTTCTGGGGGCCGGTAAACAGCCCTACACGCAGATCCTTGGCGGCAAACGCTGGCTCGCCATCGACCTCTACCTCGCCATCGGCAACGCCGAGCACAACCCCCCGGCGGTTCACGAAGCGTTTGATATCGAGGTGATAGGCGACTTTGTGCGCGGTCGGCAACACTTCGCCCGACATTTTACCCTCGCCCAATGACAGGGCCCGCCCCCGTCCGGGGGCCCCCGTCCAACCGCACCAGAACCCCAATAGCTGCCAGACAGCGTCCAGAACCAGGCAGCCAGGCATCACCGGATCGCTTTCAAAATGGCATTCGAAAAACCAAAGATCGGGTTTGATATCGAACTCGGCGTCCACCTGGCCCTTACCATGGGCGCCACCGGTATCGTCGATCCGGGTGATACGGTCGAACATCAACATCGGCGGCAGCGGCAGCCGTGCGTTGCCGGGGCCGAACAAATCGCCATGTCCGCAGGAGATAAGGTCGTCGTAGGAGTAGCTGTTCTTGCCGGTCAAAAGGGGGCGCCTTATTCAGGAGGAGTCTTGTTTGAGGTGGCGTTGCGCTGTTCGGCTCGCTCGGAAACACCAATCACTTAAATAGTGTTCGGCGTATGGCGCAAGGGCTGCTGCGCGGTGCCGCTGGCCGACGAACGAAAGTTGGGTCGACGTGTCAATGCCTTCATACCAGGATCGGGAATTCGATCGCGCCGGACTTTAACGCAAATCACCGGATGCTCAACCAACAAGAGTTCTTCCGACTCAGATTGGATTGTTTGACGGCCATTTCGCGTTTTCCGGCAAGGCGCGCCCAGGTGAGTTCTTGGCGTCGCCGTGGTGCTGGGGGCACCAAAGGACGGGCGCGACGCAGACCAGAGGGCGCGAAATGGCCGCCCTCGGTGGACCAAATCAGCCCATCCGCTGCGTTGTGGCCCCCCGACAAGATTCGTGGGCCCTATGCGCTGCATCGCGCCACGCGCCGCGGCCCTGAAACTTAATGGTGGCGGAATGAACTGATTTGACGCCATCAAACGTTTCAACCTGAGTCGGAAGAACTCTAGTCCGCGATCAGCAGTGATTGGGGCGGTGCCGGACAGTTGGGCGCTACTTGACTTCTTCGGCGGCGTAAACACCCCAAAGACTGGTGCGCGGCAGCCAGCCCCGCAAATCGGCAATCTCGACATAGCACCAGTCGCTGCGATAGCTGCCGGGTTGCGGGCATTGCACGATTTCGCCGAACACACCAGGTTCGACTCGGGCGATCATTGGCGCTTCTTCGCGGGCATCGGACCTTAGCGGGACCAAATCATCGCCGGCGACCCGTAAGGTGCGGTCTTGCGACAGCAGGCGCACAAGGATCCAGCCGATTTGGCCTTCCCAATCCTTGACCCGTCGCCATTCGCCATATTCGGCGATCACTTCGACCGGCAGCCCGCGCCGGACATACACCCAATCGATGGGATATTCCGTACCGGGTCCCTTGCGGACATTCACCACATCATCGGCAACGCTGACGAAACGCGGCAATGGCCGGCCCGATTCGCTGCCGGTGGTCTGCGCGTAGGCTGTCGAAAGCGGGGCACTCAAAAGAGAACCGGCTAGACAAACTGCGGAAACAACCGTCAGCAACAAACCCAACCGCAACCATTCCATTGGCGCCGGACCCGCCGGCTGGGTAGACTCCCCCGGCTCATCCTCCGCCCCACGCCTCATTCGGATTTGTCTGCTCGTCATGCCCGATCGCAAAAAACCAAAGATCATCGTCACTCGTAAACTGCCCGACTTGATCGAAACCCGAATGATGGAGTTGTTCGATCCACAACTCAACCTGGATGACGCGCCATTTGATCGCGATCGATTGATCGAAGCGGTCCAGAGCGCCGACGTGCTGGTGCCGACGGTGACCGACCGGATCGACAAATCGGTCATCCAGGCGGCCGGCGATCAATTGAAGCTGATCGCCAGTTTCGGCACCGGAGTGGACCATATCGACATTCAGGCCGCCATCGATAAACAGATCGCGGTGACCAATACCCCTGGCGTTTTGACCGAAGATACGGCCGACATGACCATTGCGCTGATGCTGGCCGTCTCTCGCCGTTTGGTCGAGGGCGACCAGCTTGTGCGTTCGGGCGATTGGACGGGCTGGAGCCCCACCTCCATGCTGGGCGGGCGGTTCAATGGCAAGCGCCTGGGCATCATCGGCATGGGCCGAATCGGCAGCGCGGTGGCGCGTCGGGCCAAGGGATTCAATCTTTCGGTTCACTATCACAACCGCCGGCCGGTCACCCCCGAGCTGGAGGAGGAGCTGGAGGCGACCTATTGGTCCAGCCTGGATCAGATGCTGGCCCGGATGGACGTTATCTCCATCAACTGCCCGCACACCCCGGCAACCTATCACTTGCTGTCACGCCGCCGGTTGGCCCTGCTGCAGCCGCATGCGGTCATCGTCAACACCTCCCGCGGTGAGGTGATCGATGAAAACGCCCTGGTCGAAATGCTGGAACGGTCCGAGCTGGGTGGGGCGGGGCTGGATGTCTACGAGCACGAGCCGGCCGTCAGCCCCAAACTGACCCGCCAGCCGAACGTGGTGCTGCTGCCTCACACCGGTTCGGCCACCATCGAAGGCCGGCTAGCCATGGGCGAGCGGGTAATCGTCAACATCCGCACCTTTGCCGATGGGCACTCCCCACCCGATCGGGTGCTGGCAACCGAGTTTTAGAAACTTAAGATCCGACCGTCACGCTCTGCACTGGCCAAAAGCGTCGTCGCCCCGGCAATCTCGATGGATAGATCATCGCGCAACTCCTGTGGTTCCAGCGAGGACAGCCGGGTTGCGACCTCGCAGACAATGAAACGGACCCCCAGATCGCGGCAGGACGTGATCAACGTCTCCATCCCCGCCGCCCCGCGCAATTGCACGGTCGTATCGAACTGACCCGCCGTCTGGCCGGAGGCTGAGCAAGCGAGGCGATGCCAACCCGGCGTTCCGTCATCCACGCTGTCCGACAGCGCGAAAACGGCCTGCCCGGCAAAGAACAGGGTCACCTGCTGATTGATGGCCGCCGCCGCCGAAGCGACGATCAGGGCATAGTGAACCCGGTCGATGGCATCATCGAAGACCAAAATGGCCAGCTTTTGCGGGTCGTTAGCCATGGGCCGCCCTTTTGGGCACACCGCAGGTTGGACAGTCGGGGTCGGCTCGGATCGACAGTTTCTCGAAACTCAAACCAAGCGCGTCGATCAGTAGCAACGACCCGGCCAGGGACTCCCCGATCTGCAGCAGTTCCTTGACCACCTCGGCCGCTTGCAGGCTGCCAACAAGCCCGGTCAGCGCCCCCAGCACGCCCGCTTCTGAACAGCTGGGGATCATGTCGGGCGGCGGGCGGTCCGGGAACAGGCAGCGATAGCACGGCAGGCCCGTGAGCTTGCCGTCCCGATCGCGCGGCCGATAGGTGGCGATCTGGCCTTCGAACCGCAGCACCGCCGCCGAAACCAGCGGCACGCCAGCCTCGAAACAGGCCTGGTTCAGAATATAGCGGGTATCGAAATTGTCGCTGCCATCGGCGACCAGGTCGTACCCGGCAATCACCTCGGCGGCATTGTCCGCCGTCAGGCGCGCCCGCACCGGTTCGATCTTGATCGCCGGGTCAAGCGCGCCGGCGAACCGTTGGGCACTCTCGACCTTGGGTTGGTCGAGATCGGCTTCCCGGTGAATGACCTGGCGCTGAAGGTTGCTCAGATCGACCGTGTCGTCATCGATAATGCCCAAGGTGCCGACACCGGCGGCCGCCAGATACATGATCAGCGGCGCGCCAAGGCCACCGGCCCCGACGATCAGGACCTGGCTGTCCAGCAGCTTTTCCTGTCCCGTCGCGCCAACCTCCGGCAACAAGATGTGCCGCGCATAGCGATTGATCTGCCGTTCGTTCAGCATGCCCAATACAGTGGGCGCTTGGGACCCGGTTAGTCGAGTCCCTCGAACAGCGCCGTCGATAGATACCGTTCGGCAATGGAGGGGATGACGGCGACGATGCGCTTGCCCTCGTTCTCCGGCCGGGCGCCCACTTCCAGGGCCGCCGCTAACGCTGCACCTGATGAGATACCGCCCGGCAGACCTTCCAGCCGCGCTGCCTTGCGTGCCGTCTCAAAGGCTGTCTGGTTGGAAATTCGGATGACCTCGTCGATCAGCCCGGTGTTCAGGATGGCCGGTACGAAGCCCGCGCCGATGCCCTGGATCTTATGCGGTCCCGGTTGGCCACCCGACAGGATAGGGCTGTCTTCGGGCTCCACCGCCATCAGCTTCACATCCACGCCAGCCTCGCGCAGGACCTCGCCGACGCCTGTCAGCGTGCCGCCGGTCCCGACACCGGAGATGAAGATGTCGATGTTGCCCCCGGTATCGGCCAGGATTTCCTGGGCGGTTGTCCGGCGGTGTACGTCCGGGTTGGCGACATTCTTGAACTGCTGTGGCATGACAGCGTCAGGGATTTCCGCCAGCAGCTCTTCGGCTTTGGCGATCGCGCCTTTCATACCGTTGGCGGCCGGGGTCAGGTGCAGTTCGGCCCCCAGCAGTTTCAACATCTTGCGCCGCTCGACCGACATGCTTTCAGGCATGGTCAGGATCAGCCGATAGCCCTTGGCCGCCGCCACGAAGGCCAGGGCGATGCCCGTGTTGCCCGAGGTCGGCTCGATCAGCACCGTGTTGGGCCCGATCCGGCCATCGGCCTCCATGGCCTCGATCATCGCTTTGCCGATGCGGTCCTTGACCGAGGATAGCGGGTTGAAGAATTCCAGCTTGGCCAGGATGTCGGCCTTGACGCCAGCCTCCTCGGCCAGTTTGGAGACGCGGACCAGCGGCGTGGCGCCGATCGTGTCCAGAATGGAATCGTAAATCCGGCCGCGAAATTCCGGTTGCTGTTGCGCGGCGTCAGCCCGTGCGGTTGCCATGATCGTTTCCTTGCTTCACCCGGTTCTTTATCACATGAAACGAGTGTTAAAATTCTGAATTCACAGGTGAACGTGTTAAATAAGCCGATCGTCGGCAGATTAAAAGGTTTCTAGATGACAAAATCCGCCGGCGGCTGCCGTTCGGCCTCGATTCCGGCGGTTCGCGCCTCGCGGCAGAGATCCTCGATGGTCACGGAATCGAGCCGGTCCATGCAGGTTTTTTCCAGATCGTCCCAGATCGGCCGGATAATCTGTTTGGAAATGTCCGAGCCTTCTGTCGGCGCCTCATCCTCGGCTGACTGATCCATATCCCGCACGACCCGCATGATATCGCCCATGGATATCCGCCGCCGTTCCCGCGCCAACCGGTAGCCACCGCGCGGGCCGCGCACACCGGCCAGGATGCCGCTGCGCACCAATCGCTGCAGCACCTGTTCGAGATAGCGGCGGGGAATACCCTGCCGCCGGGTAATCTCAACGCTTTGAACCAGGCCGTCGCCGGAATGATAGGCGATGTCGACAACGGCTTCGACGGCGGACATCAATCTGCGGGAGAAGCGAAACATGACCCACCTTAAGCGCCGGCGGCGGTCAGGCCGGTCGACCCAAATCCGCCTGCGCCACGCTCAGTCTCGTCCAGCAAAGCCACTTCCTGCCATATGGCCGTGGCATGGCGGGCGATAACCAATTGAGCGATCCGGGCACCCCGTGTGATGGTGAATGGTTCTTGGCCATGGTTGATCAGCGGTACCTTGATCTCACCGCGATAGTCAGCATCGACCGTTCCGGGACTGTTCAGCACTGTAATGCCGTTGCGCACGGCCAAGCCTGATCGAGGCCGCACCTGTGCCTCGAACCCAGGCGGCAAGGCGATGGAGATACCGGTCGGCACCAGCGTTCTGGCCCCCGGTGCCAGCACCACGTCTTCGTCAATTGCCGCGGCCAGATCCATGCCGGCGGCCAATGCCGTTTCATAGGCAGGAAGAGGCAGATCTTTTCCGTGTGGCAGCCGGGTTATTGCGACGGAAACCCCGCCTTCCGGCCCAATGCGCGTGTCCATGTTCCCCCTGATCGAGGCTATCTTATTCGTTGATCGCGGCGGTTCCCGCGGATGACCCCGTCTTAGCGGCGAAATGCCCGACGATTTCTGCAACCAACCGGTCGGCGACTTGCTGCTTACTCATCGCCGGCCAGGCATCCCCGCTCCCGTTGCCGGCTTTGATCAGCGTAACCTGATTGTCCGCGCCACCGAAAGTACCGCGTTCGGGCGAGACATCATTTGCCACAATCCAGTCGCAGCCCTTCTTGGCAAGTTTGGCTTGGGCGTGCTCGACCAGTTTTTCGGTTTCGGCGGCAAAGCCGACGACCAAGGCCGGACGATCCCGACCGGCCCGGGACAGGCTGGCCAGAATGTCGGGATTTTCAGCCAAGTTGAGGGACAGGAGGCGCTGATCCTCGCCCTTCTTAAGTTTCTGGTTCGCCCGGTCGGCCACCCGCCAATCGGCCACCGCAGCAGCACAAACCGCGATATTTGCCGGCAGGATCTGCTGGCAGGCCGCCAGCATCTCTTCAGCGGTTTCGACGTGAACGGCGCTGAGACCGGGCGGGTCGGGCAGATCCGTCGGCCCGCTGACCAGGATCGTCTCAGCCCCGGCGGCAGCCAGCGCGGCGGCAATTGCGTGCCCTTGCCGGCCGGAGGAGCGGTTGGCGACATAGCGCACGGGGTCGATGGGCTCGTGGGTCGGCCCGCTGGTGACCAGGGCCCGCTGGCCTTGCAAAGGACCCTCGGTCAGCAAGGCCTTGATGGCGCGATGGATGTCCGCCGGTTCGGCCAGCCGGCCCAACCCGAACTCGCCGCAGGCCATGGCCCCCTCGTCAGGTCCGACGATCTCCACGCCCCGGTCGCGCAAGATGTTGAGGTTTTCCTGGGTGGCCGGGTGGTGCCACATGCGCACATTCATGGCCGGTGCGGCGAGGACAGGCTTGTCCGTGGCCAGCAAAACGGTGGTGGCCAGATCGTCCGCCCGGCCCGAGGCCATCTTGGCCAGAATGTCGGCGCTGGCCGGCGCGACGACCACCAGATCGGCATCGCGCGACAGCTGGATATGGCCCATGCGGGCCTCGTCGGTCAGCGAGAACAGCTCGGAATAAACGTCATCCTCGCTCAGCGCGGCCAGCGACAGGGGGGTGACGAACTGCGCGCCGCCCGCCGTCAACACGCAGCGAACCTGGATGCCGTCTGTCCGCAGCAGGCGGATCAACTCCAGAGATTTGTAGGCGGCGATCCCGCCCGAAACGATCAGGAGGACGCGCCGCCCGCTGGCGGCCGAGCCTGTCATGGAGAGCAGGTTGGACTAGGTCGAGTCTTTGACGGCGTCGGAGGAGTCTTTGATATCCTGACCGATACCCCGGATCGTGTTGTCGCAGGCGCTCAGGCCGGCCGCGAGGCCGCCGAACAACGCCAAAAGAACAACCAAGCGCTTCAGGTCGAACATGATGAAAGGTCCGCTTCTCGATGGAGCCAAAACTGAGGGGGCTATTCATTAAGGCAGGCGGCAGGCCCTTACAACCGGTCGGTCGCGCCTCCGGACCGTAAGTTGAGGAAAAAGAGCCCAAAAAACACAGCCAGCGCGGCGGTGTGGACAACCGGCCCCAAGGGCCACATCAGCGTCACGCCAACAGCCAGTACCGCCAGGCGGGCGACCGGGTTCAGCTTGTGTTCCCAATACCCCTCGATGGCCGCGCCGATGGCCCAAAGGCCGAACAGGGCGAAAAACCAGATCTCGATCATTACCAGCCAGTCGCCGCCCAGCAGGCCTGTATAGGCAAACAGCAGCGGCACGAAATAGAGCCCCTTGGCGATCTTCCAGGCCGAAAAACCCGTGCGCATCGCCGGCGATCCCGCGATCGCGGCGGCGGTGAAGGCGGCCAGACAGACCGGCGGGGTGACGTTCGAATCCTGGCTCAGCCAGAAGACGATCATATGGGCCGACAGAAGGGCCGCCGTAAGCGCCGCCGGCGCCAGGCTGCCTTCGAAAATCGGGTTCAGCATTTCCGGCGGCAAGGCCTCGACCAAAGCGCGCGCGTCCGCCGCGGCCATGGTTGCCGCCAGTTGAGCCACCGCATCCGGGGCCGCCAGCATGAAAAAGGCCTGGGCCGTTTCCGGCAGCGCGCCCTGGGTGATCAGATTGACCAGCTGGCTTTGCAGGATAAGCTGGGTCAGCGCCGGGGCCGACAGGGTGCCGAGCACGATATAGGCCGCCGTCACCGGCAGCCCCATGCCGAGCACCAGGGAGGCTAGGGCGACCAGCACGATGGCGATGAACAGGTTACCTCCGGCCCATTCGGTGATCATCAGCGAAAAGGTATTGCCGATGCCGGCCGTGGCGATGACGTTGACGATCAGCCCGACCGAGCACAGCAGCACCGCCGTCAGCACCATGTTGCGGGCACCCAGCTCCAGCGCCTCGATGATGCGGCGCGGTCCCATGCGGTTCGGTGTAACCCAGGAGGCGACGACGCAGGCCGCGATGGCAAAGCCCGCCGCATAGGTCGGCGTGTAGCCCTGGATCAGCAGGGTCAGCAGCGTTGCCACGGGAATGATAAAGGCCGGCCCACCCCGCCGCAGCACGTCCATCAGTTTCGGTGCATCTTCGGCGTTCAGCACGGTGGCATGGGACCGTTTGGCCTCGATACGGACGAAAAACGCCACCGTCGCGAAATACAGGATCGCGGGCAGGACACTCATTGCCACGATGTGCCCATAGGGGATGAAAGTCGTGGAGGCCATAACGAAGGCCCCGGCCCCCATGATCGGCGGCATCAGCTGCCCGCCGGTCGAGGACGCCGCCTCCACCCCGCCGGAAAAACTGGCCGGCAGACCGGAACGCTTCATCAACGGGATGGTGATCACCCCGGTCGAAGCCGTATTGGCCACGGCAGAACCAGAGATCGTTCCGGTCAGCCCGCTGGCCAGCACCGCGACAAAACCGGGCCCGCCGATAAAGCGGCCGGCAATGCAGCGGGCCAGATCGATGATGAACTCCCCCGCCCCGGATTTGAGCAGGAAGGCCCCGAACAGGATGAACATGAAAACGAAGGTCGAGCTGATCCGGGCGATGGTGCCGAAGATGGCGTCATCGCCATAGATCGAGCGAAACATCAGGGTTTCCCACGACAGACCGGCAAAGCGGAACACCCCGTCAATGGCCGACCCCCACACGCCGACATAGCTCAACGCGGTAAGGATCAGGATCGGGATGATCCAGCCGGTCGTCCGTCTGGTCAGCTCGATAGCACCCAGGATAACGATGGCCCCGGCTATCCATTCCGCCGGCAACAGCCGAACGCCCCGGTCATAGATGGCGTTCTCTTGCAGCACCAAGAAAATGGCCGATGCCGCGACCGCCAGCCCAATAATCAAATCGACCAGCCGCATCGGCAGCGACTGTGCCCAGGGGCTGTTGCTAGCCGGCAACGTCAACGCGCAGAGCAGCGCGAAGCCCGCGAAGTGAAACCCGTTTTGATAGAAGGTCGAGACCGTACCGAACAGGTTGGCCCAGATGTGGCCAACCGAGATGACCACGGCCAGCAAAAAGACCGTCAGGCGCAACGGTCCCTGGCGCACCAGCCCCTGGATCCAGGGCGCCTCGTCCGGTTGGTCAGACATGGTAAAGCCGGCCGGCGACGCCCTTGGGACGCCGCCGGACCATGCGTTAGTTGGCGATCAGATTGTCGGGAATATCGAGGCCGACTTCTTGGTAGTAGCGCGCAGCCCCGGGGTGCAGGGGCAGCGGCAGGCCGGCAATGGCCTTTTCGACGGCCATCGCGGTGGTCGCCTTATGGATAGCATTCAGGAAGCCGAGATTTTCATACATCGTCTTGGTCAGCGCATAGACGTCATCGTCACTGACATCCGCCCGCACGGCCAGGAAGTTCGGCTGGGCGATGGTTTGCACATCGCTGTCCTGACCAGGATAGGTGCCCGCTTCGATGGTGTAGGGCGTCCACAGACCCAGACCGCCGTCGGCCTGGGCGGCCTGTTCCGCCGTCAAGGATAGCAACGTCACCTTGTCGCCCGCCGCGGCCATCAGCTGGCTGACGGCACCGGTCGGCACGCCGGCGGGGGTTCCCATTCCGGCGGCCTGGCCATTCTGCACCGCCTCAGCGCTGGGCCCGTAGCCGCCATGCATCAGCGAGTAGTCCGCATCGATATCAATACCGAGATTGCCCAGCAGCGTGCGGTTCGATCCGATGGTACCGGAATTCTGCCGACCCAGCGCCATGGTCTCGCCGCTGGCCGCCACGAAATCCGCTATGGTCCCGGTGTCGACATGGTCGTTCGACAGCACGAATTGCTCGACATTCTGCCAGAGCATGCTGACCGAGCGCAGGTGGTCTTGCGGCCCATCCGCTTCAATCGGTCCGGTGCCCGAGCGGGCATAATAGCCAAACAAGCCCTGAACGATGGCGAATTGCGCCTCGTCCTCGCGCAGCAGGCGGATGTTCTCGCCCGAACCGGCCGAGCTGATGGCCGACATGCCGATCTTTTCCGACGGTTGCAGCTTGACCTTTGTCAAGGTCGCGATGGCCACGCCGACGGGATAGTAGGTCCCGCCGGTCGACGCCGTCGCCAGGATATAGTTGCGCGGTTCGGCATCTTGGGCGCTGACTGGCGCGGCCAAGGTGAAACTCGCGGTCGCGGCCGTCAGCAGCATGGCTGCGGTGCGGCGGGTTGTACGCATTAGGCTCATCGGCTTCCTCCAAATTGATTTTTGCTTGCTGGCCCGTTAGGCCCAAGCAATCCCTTAAAGTAGTGATTTCGCTACAATCGCCAACCGTGATGGATGGCGGCAATGCCGCCGGTCAAATTCTGATGGCCAACCCGCGAAAGCCCCGCCGCGTCCATGCGTGTGGCCAGGGCTTTCTGGCTGGGAAAGCGCCGAATGCTCTCAACCAGATAACGGTAGCTGTCCTCGTCCTTGGCCACGATGCGGCCCAGCCGGGGGATGACGATATCGCTGTAGCGCTCGTAAGCCCGGCGCAGCGGCGGGATGACCACACGGCTGAATTCCAAGCATAAGAATCGCCCGCCTGGCCGCAGCACCCGGTGGGCTTCGGCCAGTGCCGCATCGATGCGGGTCACATTCCGCAGCCCAAAGGCGATGGTGTAGACATCGACCGACCGGTCGGCGAAGGGCAGGCTCTCGGCATTGCCCACCGAGCAGCGAACCCGATCGTCCAAACCCAGCTTGCCAGCACGTTCTTTTGCCACGGCAACCATCTCGGGCGTCAGATCGCAGATGGTCACCTGCTCCGGCACGGCCTTTCCCCCCGCCAGACCGAGAGCGATATCGCCCGTGCCGCCAGCGACATCCAGCACGATCTCGCCGCCGTGCAAGCCGACTTGGCGCAGGAATTCCGCCTTCCACAGCCGGTGGACGCCACCGCTCATCAGATCGTTCATCAGATCGTATCGGCCAGCCACACCCTGAAAAACCTCGCCCACCAGCGAGGTTTTTTCGTCCGGCGCCACGGGGCGGTCGCCGAACCAGCGGGATTCACGATTGAGCGTATCGGTCATGTCCCGACGATAGCGGCGGCGAGAAGGCTTTGCTAGCGTGCGCCAATGCCTGAGTTGCCTGAGGTCGAGACGGTGCGCCGAGGATTGGCCACCCGCCTGGTGGGACGCCGGTTCGACCGGATCAAACTCAACCGACCGGATCTGAGATTCCCCATTCCCAAAAGCCTGGCCCGGCGCCTGACCGGCCGGCCGATCACGGCCGTGGACCGGCGGGCGAAGTTCCTGCTGTTGCGCTTCGACGGCGGGCCGGTGATGATCGGCCATCTGGGCATGTCCGGCCGGATGATCCTGGATGAGGGCGACCGCCCGGCCGAACCGCATGACCATCTGGTCTTCACGATCAACGATGGCGGCCGACTGATCTACAACGATGTCCGCCGCTTCGGTTTTGTCGATCTGGCCGACGAGAAGAATTTAGATGACCACCCCCGCCTGGCCGGGCTCGGACCCGAACCGCTGAATGACAGTTTCGATGCCGCCTATTTGAGCGCGCGCCTGTCGGGCAAGATGACGCCCATCAAATCCGCCTTGCTCGATCAAAAGATCGTCGCCGGCATTGGCAACATCTACGCCTGCGAGGCGTTGTATCAGGCAAGTATCTCCCCCAAACGCATGGCGGCAACCGTTACCGGCGTGCGGGCCGACCGGTTGGTCGATGCCGTCAAAGATGTCCTGAGCCGCGCCATTGAGGCAGGCGGTTCCAGCCTGCGCGACTATGTCCAAACCGATGGCGAGCTGGGCTATTTCCAGCACTCCTGGGCGGTCTATGGCCGCGAGGGCGAACCCTGTCCCCGCTGCCATAACGAAAGCGCCAGACAATCCCTTGTGGTCCGGATTGTTCAGTCCGGTCGCAGCACTTTCTATTGCCACAGACACCAGCGCTGATGGTATAGGAGCCGCCCGGCCGGCCCTTCGGCTGGCCAGCGCCCGCATCGCCGGCGCGCATCTGTCCACAAATTTCAAACGTCCGGCCCGCGCGGTCGGCAGGAGCATGCCATGGCCTTCGAGACGTTGATCCTGGAACCGCGAGGACGGGTCGGGCTGATCACGTTGAACCGCCCCAAGGCGCTTAACGCCCTGAACAGCACCCTGATCAGCGAGTTGTCCCAGGCCCTGGACGGGCTCGAAGCCGACAATGAAATCGGCTGCATCGTCATCACTGGTTCGGAAAAAGCCTTCGCCGCCGGCGCCGACATCAAGGAAATGGCGGAAAAAAGCTTCATCGATGTCGCTGCCGAGGATTTCATCAAAAGCTGGGGCCGGGTTGCCGCGGCCCGCAAGCCCGTCATCGCCGCCGTTGCCGGCTATGCCTTGGGCGGCGGGTGCGAGCTGGCCATGATGTGCGACTTCATCCTGGCCGCAGACAACGCCAAATTCGGCCAGCCCGAGATCACGCTGGGCACCATTCCCGGCGCCGGCGGCAGCCAGCGGCTGACCCGCCTGGTCGGCCGGTCCAAGGCCATGGAAATGATCCTGACAGGCCGTCAGATGGACGCCGAGGAAGCCGAACGGGCTGGCTTGGTCAGCCGGATCGTTCCGGCCGCGGACCTGGTAGACGAGGCCGTGAAGACCGGCGAGCGCATCGCCAGCATGTCCCTGACATCGGTCATGCTCGCCAAGGAAGCCGTCAACCGGGCCGAGGAGCTGAGCCTTAGCGAAGGGGTACTGTTCGAACGGCGCTCGTTCCACGCCACCTTTGCGACGGAGGATCGGACCGAGGGCATGGCCGCGTTCATGGAAAAGCGTCAGCCCGATTTTCAGAACAAATAGCCTTCCGGAAGGTTGGGCTTTTGCTTGACCGGCTGGGCGCCGAGCCCTATAAGGCGCGCCCTGTTCTCCAAATTTTGTGCACACTGGACGGAAGCCTCGGGCTTGCGAGGCGATTGAACGATGGCAAATCATACTTCGGCTGAAAAACGTATTCGGCAAACGCGGACCCGCACCGCCGTGAACATGGCCCGCAAGAGCCGGGTTCGCACCTATCTGAAATCTGTCGAGACGGCGATTGCCGCCGGCGACAAAGATGCCGCCGTAAGCGCGCTTAAGGCCGCGCAGCCGGAACTGCATCGCGGGGCGATCAAGGGCGTGATGCACAAGAACACGGTTGCCCGCAAACTGTCGCGCCTGAGCCGCCGGATCAACGCGCTCTAGCCAACCAGTTCAACTCGAAAGAGTTTTCCGAACGGCGGTCCTTGTGGCCGCCGTTTCTGCGTCTGGGATAAGGTGATCTTGACCAGGGTACGGCGGACCGAATCAGAGTCGTGTCAGTTTTTTGACGAACGATTTTTGCTTTTTTCGAATCAGCCAAAGAGTCGCATTGCCAGCCCGCGCCTCTCTCAATATACTCACTGGCTCCGACTAGCTGGCAGTATCGCGTGAGAAAATCACTACAATTTACACGAAATTGAAGGGTTTTATTGCGCCGCGCAAATAATGATTAAGACTAGAATAACTGTCAAAAAGTCGTGGAAATTGGCGTTTGGTTAGACTAGATTAGACTTGTGTTCGACGGGGGCGATCAGTGGCGACCAAATTACTAATAACAACCGGATTCTATTGGTCGCAAGGTTCGTTCATCGGGTTTTATTTGCCCTAAAATTTGGTGGGACTGCAACGGCCTGGAAGCCCGCTTCCAGGCACGGGGTCTTTGTACCCCAATCGGTTTCATGGCGGACCGTCGTCCGCCGCAATTTTTGACGCGCTGATCAAGGGAGGCCACAAGCATGCCGGTTCACGGGGGTTTCGAAAGTCAATGGAACCGGGTCCGTGGAGCGCTGCGTCAAGAGGTTGGCGATGGCCCCTTCGACAGTTGGCTGCACAGCATGCGGCTGCAAAGGGCACATAGCGATCGCGTCGAACTCAGCGTGCCCTCCTCCTTCATTCGGCACAAAGTCGAGTCCCGCTATGGCACCCGTCTGCGCGAGCTGTGGCAGGACGAGAATCCAGATATCGAGTCCATCGAGATCATCATCGATGATGGCGAGACGGCCTGCGCCAATGGCGGCGAGCCCAAACCGGTCAATGGCCATGCGCCAAGCGCCGGTCAGCCGGTCGAACCAACCCTGGTGCCCGAAGAGACGGAGGAAAGCGACGAGGAAGTCGGGCTGGAAGGATCCAGCGACAATCTGAAATTCCGCCTTGTCTCGCGTTACACGTTCGATCGGTTCATCGTCGGTCCCTCGAACGAGTTCGCCTATGCCACGGCCCGCCGGGTCGCCGAACAGCATTCACCCACGATGAACCCGCTGTTCATCCACGGCCCCTCGGGTTTGGGCAAAAGCCACCTGTTGCAGGCCATCGGCTGGCACATCCAAAAAACCCAACCCAAGCGGCGGGTGCTGTTCCTCAGCGCCGAACAGTTCATGTACGAATTCGTCCGCGCGCTGCGGCACGAGGACATCTTCACCTTCAAGGAGCGGTTCCGCACCGTCGACGTGCTGCTGATGGACGACATCCAGTTCATCGCCAACAAGGACCGTACCCAGGACGAGTTCTTCCACACCTTCAACGCGCTGGTCGATCAGAACCGCTCGATCGTCGTTTCGGCCGATGCCGAACCATCCAACCTGGTCGGGTTGGCCGAACGGCTGAAGAGCCGCCTGAAATGCGGCCTGGTCGCCGACATCCTGCCGACGACTTATGAGTTGCGGGTCAGCATCCTTCAGGAAAAGTCCTTGGAGGTGGCCGAGAAGTTCAGACCGCCGGCCCGGGTGCTGGAATTTGTCGCCCATAAACTGCCGACCAATGTCCGCGAGCTGGAGGGGGCGCTGAACCGCATCGTCGCCCATGCCGAATTGGTCAACCGGCCGATCACCATCGAATCCGTGCATGAACTTCTGCAGGACCAGATCAGCCAGTTCGAGCGGCACATCACCATCGATGAAATCCAGCGGGTGGTGGCCGAACATTTCAAGATCCGGGTCGCCGACATGCATTCGCACCGGCGCATGCGCTCTATTACCCGGCCGCGCCAGATCGCCATGTACCTATGCAAAGAGCTGACCCAGCGTTCGCTGCCGGAGATCGGCCGCAAGTTCGGCGGACGCGACCACACCACGGTCATTCATGCCGTGCGCAAGGTGGTGGAGCTTTGTTCGGAAGATGTGGCCTTCCGCGAGGAGGTCGAAATCCTGCGCCGCAAGCTGGGCGGCTGACCCACCCTTTCGAAATCTAGACGTCCGTCTTTTGCAGCAGCGCCAGCCGCTGGGCCGCCACCTCGTCGATCCGTGTGTTCAGATCGGGTAGCCGGTCGGCCAGCCGACGGAAATCGGCCATGCTCAACACCAAAAATCGGCACTCGCTGAGGGTCGTTACGGTCGCGCGGCGACGGCCTTGGGGTTCCAAAAGCGCCAGCTCGCCAAAGAACTCCGTCGGCCCAAGCCTGAGCGGCCCGCCCGGCAGGTCCACTTCGACCGTACCGTCGGTTATGAAATAGAGGTTGGTTCCCTCCTCGCCCCGACGCACCACGACGTAGCGGGCAGGATGGGTGACCGGGATCAGCACGCTGGCCAGCTCAGCCTGGGTGACCCCATCGAGTTTGGCGAACAGCGGCACCTTGGCCACCCGGCCGACACTGACGACAAAGTCCCGATTGCCGATTTCCCGAGCCAGGCCCGCGGTCAGGATCGCGGCCGGCAGCGCAAAGATACCCACACCCAACAGGATGATCAGACCGGCGATGATGCGGCCCGCCGGGGTCATGGGCACGACATCGCCATACCCCACGGTGGTCAACGTCACCGCCGCCCACCACAGCGCATGCGGAATACTGGCAAAGGCCTCAGGCTGGGTGCGGTGTTCGGCCAAATACATCAGACACGCCGCCCCTAAGATCATAAGCGACATGATGAAAGCCGCTCCGACCAGCGCCCGGCGCTGGGAATAAACCACCGCCGCCAATGTGCCCAAAGCCGGCGAGTAGCGGGTCAGTTTTAGGACGCGAACCAGCCGGAACAGACGCAGCCAGCGCAAATCGATGCCGAAAAAGCCCGCCAGGTAGAAGGGGGCAATGGCGGCCAGATCGATCAGCGGCAGCGGCCGCACCGCATAGGCCAACCGGTCGCGAATCGGCCGTCTCTTTTCCGGCTCGTTCCCTTCCACGCAAGACCACAGCCGCAGAACATACTCCACGGTAAAGACGGCAACCGTTACGGCCTCGATGGTGAAGAACAGCCCCGCATGACGGGCCCCAAGCTCTGGCACGGTTTCCAGAATCGCCGCCGTCACGCTGATGACGATCAAAACGGCCAACGCCCGATCGACGAACTTTTCTGCCCGGGTTTCCTCGGTCTGGCCGTCCAGCAACTCATAGACGATGCGTCTTACGGGAGGCTTAGAGAGATTTTTGGGCTCGGCCATGCGAATCCGCTGATTCTCGGTCTATCGTTGCGGGAATTGAGAAGGCAAATTATTGCATCACGTCCAGGCGCGCCTCGTCTATACTCCCGCGTCCGAAGCGTAGCGGGTAGGAGGCGGCCAGCATTTTTCGGCCTGACATACCGACCCGCCGATCTAAATTCTGTCACGGACTCTTAACGAACAACCCTACGGATTCCCATGCATCTGACGATCGAACGGTCGGCCTTCATCAAGGCACTGGCTCATGTGCAAAGCGTTGTCGAGCGCCGGACGACGATTCCCATCCTCGCCAACCTGATGCTGAAGGCCGAGGACGGCATGCTATCCCTGTCGGCCACCGATCTGGATATCGAGATTGTCGAACAGGTGCCGGCCGAAATCGGCACCGCCGGCGCCGCCACGGCGCCAGCCCACATGCTGTACGACATCATCCGCAAATTGCCGGACGGGGCGCAGATCGATCTCAACTATTCCGGAGATCCGGGCCAGTTGAAGATCAGCGCCGGCCGCTCGCAATTCCAACTCGGCTGTTTGCCGGTGGAGGACTTTCCCTCGCTGTCCAGCGGCGGTCTGCCGCACCGCTTCGTGCTCAATGCCGCCGCCCTGGCCAGCCTGGTCGACCGCACCCGGTTTGCCATGTCGACCGAGGAAACCCGCTACTATCTCAACGGCATCTATCTGCACGCCAAAGATACCGAAAGCTCTGAGGTGCGGGTCATGCGCGCCGTCGCGACCGATGGCCACCGGCTGGCCATGGTCGAAATGCCGCTGCCCGAGGGCGCGCAGGACATGCCCGGAATCATCCTGCCGCGCAAGACCGTGGGCGAGATCCGTAAGCTGGTCGAAGAATCCGAGGGCGACATCGCCATCGAGGTGGGCGACACCAAGGCACGGTTCGCCTTCGACAACGTTGTCCTGACCTCCAAGCTGATCGACGGCACCTTTCCCGATTACGAGCGGGTCATTCCGGATGGAGCCGACAAGCATCTCTCGGTCGATGCGAAGTCATTCGCCGAGGCGGTCGACCGGGTTTCAACCATCTCCACCGAGCGCAGCCGGGCCGTGAAACTGTCCATCGCCGATCAGACCATGACCATTTCCGCGACCAGCGCCGAACAGGGCAGCGCGTCCGAGGAAATGGAGGTTGGGTTCGACGGCGAGGCGATGGATATCGGCTTCAACGCCCGCTATCTGATGGATGTGACCCAGAACCTGACCGGCGAGGGCACCCAGCTTTCCATGAGCGATGCCAGCTCACCGACGCTGATTCGCGATGGCGATGACGAATCGGCCGTCTACGTCCTCATGCCCATGCGGGTCTAGAGCAACGAGCCCTTGCCCACCGAAGGCCCTGGCAGCGAAACGGGGAATTACGCGGTCACCCGGCTGACCGTCACCGATTTTCGCAACCATGCCGCCGGGCAGATTGACGTCCCTGAGGGTAAATGCGTGGTGCTGGCCGGCCCGAACGGCGCCGGCAAGACCAACCTGCTGGAAGCGCTGTCCTTTCTCGCCCCCGGTCGCGGGTTACGCCGGGCCTCCCTGGACAAAATCGGACGGGTCGGTGCGCCCGCTGGCAGCCCTTGGGCCATCTCGGCCCGAATCCGCACCCCCGACGGTGAACACCAGGTCGGCACGGGCCTGGATCTGGCAGGGGCGCCTGAGAGCCTACGTCGCATCGTACGGGTCGATGGCCAGCCCCTGCCCACGCAGGCGGAGTTGGGCAAAATCCTGGCCTTTAGCTGGCTGACCCCGCAGATGGATCGGCTGTTCATCGATGGCGCCAGCCAGCGCCGCCGCTTTTTCGACCGGCTGGTTCATGGCTTCGTGCCCGGCCACGCCGTCCGGCTAACGGCTTACGAGAACGCCATGCGCCAACGGGCCCGCCTTTTGCGCGATGGCCCCTCCGACCCGGTGTGGCTCGACCAGCTCGAAGCCGCCATGGCCGAAAACGGCGTGGCCGTCGCCGCCGCCCGGCGGGAGATGGCCATGCGCCTCAGCGCCGCAGAATCCGGCGATTTCGGCCGGATTTCGGCCTTTCCAAGGGCGGAAATGGCCATTTCCGGCACATTGGAGGCGGATTTGAGCGATAAACCCGCCCTTGCGGTGGAGGATGGCTATCGCCATCTCCTGCGCGCGGCCCGGCAAAGCGACGCCGCCATGGCGGGCACCGCAAACGGCCCCCACCGCAGCGATCTGACGGTGACCAACCTGGATAAGTCGCTGCCCGCCGATCAGTGCTCGACCGGCGAGCAAAAGGCCCTGTTGATCGCCATCATCCTGGCCCAGGCACGTTTGATGGCCGCAGATCGCGGCAGCCCGCCGATCCTGCTGCTGGACGAGGTGGCAGCCCATCTGGATTCCGGCCGGCGGGAGGCGCTGTACGGCGCGATTGGCGATTTACAAGCTCAGGCTTGGATGACCGGAACGGAACGGGGATTGTTCGATGGGATGCGGGAGTTGGCCCGGTTTGTCGCCGTCAAGGACGGATCGCTTCACGAGGAAAGCTGGAATCGCTGAAATTCGTGAAATTCCAGACAAATATGTGTACAAAATACGACGCAGCATTCGCGCATCGGGCCTTTGGATTTTGTGATCGCGCCCGATCCGCGCTCAACGTTTGAAAGATCGATGGCAGAAGCTGAAAATACCCTGGACGAGGCCGCCTATGACGCCGGCTCGATCAAGGTCCTGCGTGGCCTGGAGGCCGTGCGCAAACGCCCCGGAATGTATATCGGCGACACCGATGACGGCTCGGGCCTGCACCACATGGTCTATGAGGTGGTGGACAACGCCATCGACGAGGCGCTGGCGGGCCATTGCGACCGCATTGAGGTTACGCTGAACCCGGACGGGTCGGCCACGATCTCCGACAATGGCCGCGGCATTCCGGTCGACATCCATGCAGAGGAAGGCAAGAGCGCGGCCGAGGTCATCATGACCCAGCTGCATGCCGGCGGGAAATTCGACCAGAACTCCTACAAGGTGTCCGGCGGTTTGCACGGGGTTGGGGTCAGCGTGGTGAACGCCCTGTCCTCGACCCTGTCGCTGACCATTTTCCGCGACGACAAGGAATGGTCGGTCAGCTTCGCCCATGGCGAGGCCGAGGCCCCGTTGGCCGAGGTGGGCCCCGCCAACGGGCGTTCCGGCACCATCGTCACCTTCATGCCCTCGACCGACACCTTCTCCATGGTCGAGTTCGATTTCGGCACGCTGGAACACCGGCTGCGCGAGCTGGCCTTTCTGAATTCCGGTGTGCGGCTGATCCTCAGCGATCTGCGCGGCGTCGAGAAGAACAGCGTCGAGCTGCATTACGAAGGCGGGCTCGAGGCCTTTGCCGCCTATGTCGACCGCAAGAAAACGGTTCTGTTCGAACCGCCCATCACGGTGCGCGGGGAGAAGGACGGGATCACGGCCGAACTGGCGATGCATTGGAATGACGGCTTTCACGAAACCGTCTTGTGCTTCACCAACAACATTCCCCAACGCGATGGCGGCACCCATCTGGCCGGCTTCCGCGCCGCCCTGACGCGCCAGGTCAACAACTATGCCGTCGAAAGCGGCATCGCCAAGCGGGAGAAGATCTCGCTATCCGGCGAGGATGTGCGCGAGGGGCTGACGGCCATCCTTTCGGTCAAGGTGCCCGACCCGAAATTCTCCAGCCAAACCAAAGACAAGCTCGTCTCCTCCGAGGTACGGCCGATTGTTGAAAGCCTGATCGGCGAGGCGCTGAACACCTGGCTGGGCGAACACCCGACCGAGGCCAAGAAGGTCGTGCAGAAGGTGGTCGAGGCCGCCGCCGCCCGCGAGGCGGCGCGCAAGGCCCGCGATCTGACCCGGCGCAAGGGCGCGCTGGACATCGCCTCGCTGCCCGGCAAGCTGGCGGATTGCCAAAGCCGCGACCCGGCGGAATCCGAACTGTTCCTGGTTGAGGGCGATTCGGCCGGCGGATCGGCCAAGCAGGCCCGCAACCGGGCCAACCAGGCCATTCTGCCCCTGCGCGGCAAGATCCTGAATGTCGAGCGGGCGCGCATCGACAAGATGCTGGGTTCAGCCGAAATAGGCACCCTGATCACGGCGCTCGGCACCGGCATCCGGGACGATTTTGATCTGTCCAAGCTGCGCTACCACAAGATCATCATCATGACGGACGCCGATATCGACGGCAGTCATATCCGCGCCCTGCTGTTGACCTTCTTCTACCGCCAGATGCCGGCGCTGATCGAAGCGGGCTACCTCTATATCGCCCAACCGCCGCTGTACCGCGCCGCGCGCGGGCGGTCGGCCGTCTATCTGAAGGACGACCCGGCGCTGGATGTCTACCTGATCGACCAGGGCATCGAGAACGCCATGCTGGAAGCCGCCGATGGCGCCCAAATTGCCGGCGTCGATCTCAAAGCCCAGGTCACGCGCGTGCGCGAGGCAGGCCGGATCGTGGCCTCACTCGGCGGCCGCGTCGGCGATGGCACCGTGGTCGAACAAGCGGCCCTTGCTGGCGCCTTCTCGGCCGATATCTGGGACGATCCGTCCGCTCTGGCAAGGGCCGCCCAGGAAGCGGCCGGCCGTCTGGATCGCCTCTCTCCGGTGAACGAACGGGGCTGGAGCGGCGATGTCGGGGAAGCCGGCGGGGTGATCCTCAAGCGCACCCTGCGCAGCGTGACCGAGTCGCGCCTGCTGACCGTCGATCTGCTGCGCAGCGCCGAAGGAAGGCGTCTGGCCCATTTGTGCGAAGACATGCGACCCATTTTTGCCGAACCCGCCAAGCTGACCATCAAGGACGAGACAGCGGAGGTGTTCGGGCCCGTCGATCTGGCCGACCGGGTGCTGGCCGAAGGCCGACGGGGCGTGTCGATCCAGCGCTACAAAGGGTTGGGCGAGATGAACCCCGAACAGCTGTGGGAAACGACCCTGGATCCCGACGCCCGTTCGCTGCTGCAGGTTCGCATCAGCCACGCGGAGGAGGCCGAGGATGTTTTCTCCACCTTGATGGGCGATCTGGTTGAACCGCGCCGCGATTTCATCCAGGAAAACGCCCTGAACGTCACCAATCTCGACGTCTGACTGGAGTCCAGGGCTCTAGTCATGGGCTACGGCCCCACGCTGACCATTTTGGGGATCGCCGTTGTCGTTTTCGTTGCGGCCAACCTGATTTCGCGCCGACCCCCGCCCTTGGGCGAGGTGCGCCTGGTCCCCTACGCGGCCATCCAGTTCATCGCGCTGTTGGTCGCCATCCTGATGCTCGCCCATTTGGTGACCTTGATTACCGGGACGCCCTTCGTCGGACGGTCGGGGCGGGGATTGTCGCTCTAAGGACCGCTAGAGAACATAGCAGCCACCCTCAGCCGCTCGGGCGGCGGCGGGTCTGCCGAATTGGGTGAAAAAGAAATCCCCGATCCGGCAGTCGATCTGGGTTGGCACGATCTCGCCGGCCGAAGGCGCGCCGCCAGTCAAGGTAACGTGACAGGACTCCCCCGATTGCCGGAAGGACCAGGCCGACCCGATGGTCCGCACCACATCCAGATACCCGGCCAGCAGCTGCTGATCGGCCGGCGCAACGCGAATTGAATCGAAAAAAGCCACCGACAACTCGGGCGGTGATTCGCAGGCTTCCCGCACCTTTTCCGGACCGAGTTCCTCAACTGAGATCAAGCCCGTCAGGGTCGGCTCGGGTTTTTTGGCCATCAGGCCCGATCCGGCGTCCAATTCGTTGCGCGTGACGATCAGCAAGCCGATGAAACAGGCGATCATCAAAAAGGCATTGCGCCGCCGGCCCGAGCCGTCGCCACCCATGACGAATCCGAGCGGTCCGCCGCTCGACGCCGATCTGCGATTTTCATTGGCAGGTCGCCCGGGCAGGCCAACCCCGGAGGGCAGGGTTCCCTTGCGGTGCATGATGACCTGGTGCTTGTCCGGGGCGACCTGTTCCAGGATCCGCACCTCGCCGCGCGGTTCCTGGCGATGATAGCGCAGGGCCAGGGCAAAAGCGTCATCGCGGGAGGCCAACTCCTTGCCCAGCTTCCATTGCCCGTTCTTCTTGCGGCGCTCGATGCGAAATCGCGGCTTCGGGGTTAGTTTTGGGGGAACGGGATTTGTCACCGTCAGATCGCCGGATTCGACCAGCAAGCGGTAAATCGTTCGGCCCTCGCGCTGACCATCGGCCTTCAGCACCCGCACGGCCTCGTAGTGCCCCGCCTTGACCAGCTTATCATAGGTTCGCTGTGCGCGCGGCTCTTCGCCGGCCGCGTTCAAGCGCAGGGCCGACGTCCAGCGTCCGGTCAATCGGATCTGAACGATGAAATTCGGATCGCCGCCGCCGCTCATCTACTCAACCAGACTTCTATTCAGCGGGTCATTTGCCCACGCTTCCGCTCCGAATGGGCCGCGAACCACGGGCCGGCCCCCGGCTGACGGCGTTGACGCGGGCATCCTCGGCCGTGATCGAGGCGACCAGGCTTGCCCCAAGATCGATGGATTGAAAGCGGATGGCTGTTGAATTGGCGCCGATCCGGGCGACCCGGGCGGCCACCAGGCGCGGCAGCCTATCGGCCTGTACCTGAACCGTCGAACCGACAGCGGTTTCAAGCGCGGTGTCGACCAAGGCGCCGCTAGCAGAAAGATTGATGGTCCGGCATTCGACCAGGCGTCCATCGACATGGACCTTTATCGGGTGGTTGACCGTCCTCCGCGCTTCCTTGCGCGGGTCGCTGGATGCCGTCCGGTTATGAGATGCAAATCCAAATAATCCCTTCAGCCAGACCGCAACCACGTCGTCCTCCCAAAATTATGGGATTGAGATTACGAAGCCGTCGTAAGCATTTTGTTAAGCCAGACCGCCCTTTGGGTCGTTCGCCATCGAAATCTGATTTAAATTCCTATCTGTTGCAGGTTTGTCTCAGCCCGCCACGCGCTGACGCTCGGATCGTTTGCGGGCATGGGGGTCCAACACGCTCTTGCGCAGGCGCAACGCCTTGGGGGTCACTTCGACCAGCTCGTCGTCATTGATGTAGGACAGCGCGCGCTCCAGCGGCATCGGCATGGGCGGGCTCAGCTTGATGGCGTCATCCTTGCCGGCGGCCCGGAAGTTGGTCAGCTGCTTGGCCTTCAGCACATTCACTTCCAGATCGTTTTCGCGGCTGTGCTCGCCGACCACCATGCCTTGATAGACCGCCGCGCCCGGTTCGATCAGCAACAACCCGCGATCTTCCAGGTTGAACAGAGCATAGGCCACGGCGGTGCCGGGCGCGTTGGCAATCAGCATGCCGTTGCGTCGGCCAGCGATCTCCCCGCGATAGGGGGCGTAGTCATGGAACAGCCGGCTCATCACGCCCGTGCCGCGCGTGTCGGTCAAAAAGGCGCTATGATAGCCGATCAGGCCGCGCGTGGGCACATGCAAGATCAGGCGCTGTTTGGCCCCGCCGGTCGGGCGCATTTCCAACAGCTCGCCCTTTCGTTCGGCCAGCTTGGAGACCACGGTGCCGGCGAACTCATCATCCACATCGATCACGACTTCTTCGATGGGCTCCAGCCGGGCGCCCGTGTCCGGGTCGTTGCGGTAGAGAACGCGCGGCCGGCCGACGCACAGCTCATATCCCTCGCGCCGCATGGTCTCGATCAGAATGCCCAGCTGCAACTCGCCCCGGCCGGCTACCTCGAAAGCCTCGGCCGAGGTGGTTTCCGTGACGCGCAGGGAAACATTCCCCTCCGCCTCGCGCCATAGCCGGTCGCGCAGCACCCGAGAGGTGACCTTGTCGCCATCCTGGCCGGCCAGCGGCCCGTCATTGACCATGAAGGTCATGCTCAAGGTCGGCGGGTCGATCGGCTGGGCCGACAACGGGGTGGTCACCCCCGGGTCCGCGATGGTATCCGCCACGCTGGCCTTCGACAGGCCGGCAATGGCCACGATATCGCCGGCTTCGGCTTCTTCGATCGGCATGCGCTGCAAACCGCGAAAGGCCAAGATCTGGCTTACACGGCCTTGATCGATCTGCTTGCCGTCATGATCCAGGGCGATGGCCTGCTGGTTGCGTTTTACCCGGCCGGCCGCGATACGCCCGGTCAGCAAGCGCCCCAGATGGGCATCGGCCTCCAGCAACACCGCCGACAAACAGAAAGGCGCATCCGCATCGACCTTGGGCGGCGGCACATGGTCCATGATGGTTTGAAACAGCGGATCGATGCCCGCGCGCGGGCCATCGGGGCTGGAATCGACCCAGCCATCCCGGCCGCTGGCGTAAAGAATTGGAAAGTCCAACTGTTCTTCATTGGCGTCCAGCGCCACGAAAAGGTCGAACATCTCGTCCAGCACGGCATCGGCACGCTGGTCAGGTCGGTCCAGCTTGTTCAGGATAACAATGGGCCGCAAACCTAGGCTGATCGCCCTGGAAAGGACGAATTTGGTCTGTGGCATCGGCCCTTCGCCCGCATCGACCAAGATAATTGCCCCGTCGACCATGCCGAGTATGCGTTCCACCTCTCCACCGAAATCCGCGTGGCCCGGCGTGTCGACAATGTTGATCCGAGCGCCCTGCCATTCCAGCGAGGTGCTTTTGGCCAGGATGGTGATGCCCCGTTCCCGTTCCAGATCGTTGCTGTCAAGGGCGCGTTCGGCCACCTTTTGGTTGTCGCGGAACACACCGCTTTGGCGCAGCATGGCGTCGACCAGCGTGGTCTTGCCATGATCGACATGCGCGATGATCGCGACATTCCGCATATTCGGAGCATCAGACATAGGTGGGTTCCGTTGGTTGGGTGGCGGGCCGCCCGCGCGCTCGCCGGTGCCGATGGGTCGGACCCATCGGCGGGAAGGGCCGGCGCGACTATAGGGCCGCGATTGCTAACCGCAAGTGCACGCGCGGTCTTTGCCGGGGCTTTGTTCGCCGGCTGCCTGCCGGTGTGGCTTTCCGGCCCGGCCCTGGGTCAGGCCTTGATCGAACCGGGCGACGAAGCGGCCATGGGCCTGCTGTACGAGGCGGATCTTGAGGAACTTGAAGACGAATCCCTCGCCGAGACGCTGGCAGCCTCCAGCCTGCTGTTGACCCGGCAGGACGAACCGCCGGACGACGCCAGCGGCCTGTTGCGCCGGGGCCGGGGCGATCGGGAACGGCTTTCCAAGGTGTTGCGCGCCTTTGGCTACTACGACGGGTCGGTCGCCATCACCATAGCCGGCACGGACCTCGAAAGCGCCGACGCCCGGACACAGCTGACCGCGACAGACTCAGGACCCGTTGCGCTGACCATCGCCGTCGAACCGGGAGAGCGATATGTCATCGGCGATGTTGTCGTGGATTGGGCGAATGGCCAGCCTGACGGCCTGTCCGACCTACCGGAGATCCTGGAATTGTCCGAAGGGCAACCCGCCGAGGCGGCCGGCATCTACGCCGCCCGCGATCGGCTGGTCGCGCGCCTGCGTGAGCTGGGCTATCCCCTCGTTGCGGCGGAAATGCCCGACGCCGTCATTGATCGCGGCAGCCGGTCAATGGACATCCGGTATCCCATCGATCCCGGTCGGCAGGCCACATTCGGACCCGTGAGCTATGTCGGCAATACCGGGGTGCAAACGGCGCTGCTGGAGCGCAGCCAGCCCATCGAGGTAGGCGACCCTTACAGCCCGCAGGGGCTGGCAGATTTGCGTGGCGAGCTTTCCTCCCTTGGCGTCTTTTCCACCGTTCGCGTACGCGAAGGCGATGCGCTGGATGCCGAGGGCCGGCTGCCGATCACAGTCGAAGTCAGCGAGCGCAAGCGCCGCTTCATCGGCTTCGGTGCCCGCTTCGCCTCCGACGAGGGGTTTGGTTTCGATGCCGAATGGGGCCATCGCAATTTGTTTGGCCAGGCCGAACAGCTGACCGCGACCGCCAGCTTGGACCGGATTGGCGGCGCAGTGGGGTCCGGCATCGATTATTCGCTGGGCCTGGGTTTTTCCAAACCGGCATTCCAGCGCGGTGACCAGCGATTGTTCGCCAATCTGGGCGCCTTGCAGGAATCACCCGATGCGTTTGAGCGAACGGCGGTGGTGTCGGAGCTGGGTGTCGAGCGCCGCCTCAGCCCGATCCTGTCCGCCAGCCTGGCCGGTTCCTTCGAGATCAGCGAAATCACCGAGGAGGGGGACACCAACGAGTTCTTCCTGCTCGGCCTGCCGGCCACCCTCAGGCTCGATACCACCGATGATCTGCTCGATCCGCTTAGTGGTTGGCGCGGCACGGTCGAAGCAACGCCCTATCTCGATCTACAGGCCGAAAACGCCCCGTTCCTGCGCTTTTCCGGAAGCATCGCGCGGTATGTCGACCTGTTCGGCAATGGCCGCAGCATTCTGGCCGGACGGGTCGGATTCGGTGCGACGCTAAGCGAATCGGCCCGCGACCTGCCAGCCGACAAGCGGTTTTTCTCCGGCGGCGGGGGTTCGGTGCGCGGGTTTGAGTTCCAAACCCTTGGCCCGACCAATTCCGAAGGCGATCCGCGCGGTGGCAGCAGCGTTTTGGAGGCCGGGCTCGAATGGCGGCAGCGGATTGGCGAAAACTGGGGCGGTGTGGTGTTCCTGGATGGCGGGTCAGCCTTTACCACCGTCCTGCCCTCGAGTTTCCGCGACTTGCGGTACGCCGCCGGATTTGGCGTTAGATATTTCACGCCCATCGGACCGATCCGGGCCGATATCGGCTTTCCGCTGGACCGCGAGGGCGACGAAAGCGCCTTCCAATTCTATATCGGCCTGGGACAGGCCTTCTGATGCGGCGTCTGATCCTCATGGTCCTGGCCGTTCTGATCCTGGTGCCGGCGGTTCTGTTCGGTCTGGTACAAACGGGGCCGGGCAAATCCCTGCTGGCCCGAACCGTCGAAAGACTGGTCGCCAGCGAATCCCTTTCCGTTTCCATCGGTCGGATCGAGGGTTTTGTCCCCTCGGAGTTGCGCATCGATATGCTGAGCATCGCCGACGGGGAAGGCCCCTGGATCAGCATCGAGCAGGCCCGCTTGGCCTGGCGCCCGCTCGCCCTGTTGGCAGGCCGGCTTTCGATCGAGCAGCTATCGGCCCAGCGGGTGGAAATCCAGCGCCTGCCGGAAGCGCAGGATGAACCGACACCCAGCGACCCGATGACGTGGCCGCCGAACGTCGAGCTGCCGCTGGAAATCGAGATTGGTTCCCTTCTTCTTGACGATGTGATCTATCGGCCAGCAGCGGGCGGCCAAGGGGTCGATGCCGCCATTGCCGGCCAGGCCCGGCTCGGGGCGGCGGCGGCTCCCTGGTTCATCCAGCTGACGGCAGACCGGCTCGATGTCGCCGCCGGCCTGTCTTTCGAGGCACGGTTCGTGCCCCAGTCGCCCTATCCGCTGTACATATCGGCCGCCTTTCAGGAGCCGGCCAACGGGGCGGTTTCCGAACTGCTGGCCCTGCCCGGACGCCCGCCGGTCAGTCTGAACCTGGTGGGCGACGGTCCGATCGACAACTGGCAGGGCCAGGCCAAGGCCGCCGCCGACGGTCTGTTCGATCTGAACCTGACTGTCCAAACCCAGCGCTTGGCCGAGCAGGGCCGGTTCGACCTTGCGGCAAGCGCCGATGGCGTCGTTGAGCCCGGTTTCGCGGGGCCGATCGCCGCCTCCTGGCGAACGGCACGGTTAACTGCCGATGTCGGGATGGATGGCTCGATCAGGCAAAGCGCGCTGAGCATTGACGCCGAGGCTTTCACCGTCTTGGCCACGGCCAGCCTGCCGATCGATCATGGCGGCGACGTCACCGCCAATGTCCAGGCTTTGCCCCATCCCGCCTGGACCAGCCTATTGGGCGAGGCAGGATGGGGTTCGGCCGGCCTCGATCTATCTCTCTCCGACATTCTGGGAACGCCGTCGGGGGAGGCAACGGTCACGCTCAAAGATATCTCGGCCGGCAACGTCACTCTGCCGCGGGCCGAAATCCGCGCCGGGCTGGCCGCCACGGGACCGTTGGCCCAACCCGATACCCGTCTGGGCATAGACCTGAGCGCGCAAACCGAGGGTCTGTCGCTGGGACAAGGCGTACCGCCAGGGCTGATCGGACCGACCCCCCAAGCCTCCGCCCAAGCCAATTTCGGCCTGAACGGGGCGATCGATCTAAATGCCCTGACCGTGCGCGCTGCAGGGCTGGCGGTCGATGGCGGGGGCACTTTCTCAGGCTGGGGCAGCCAGGGCACGGCAGCGGCGCGGCTGTCCGTACCTGATGTGTCCGTCCTGGATGTCGCCCAAGGCGCAATTAGCCTGGATGTGGAATCCGAGATCGCCGACGGCATCGTCGCCGTTGCGACGAATCTCTCCAGCCGACACCTGGCCACGGGGACCCCGCCGCTCGACAATCTGCTGGGGTCCACCCCCGCAGCGTCGGCCCAGCTGCAAATCGATGGCGGCAAGGTCGCGGTCGAACGACTGACTCTGATTGCCGATCATCTGGGTTTTGAGGGAGACGGGGCGCTGATCGATGGGTTCCTGGCGGCTGGCGGAACCGCCACATTGGATAACCTGGCTGCGGTGTCAGACCAACTGGCCGGGGCACTGGCTGCCGACATTTCGGTCAGCGGCAGCCTGTCTGACCCGGCGTTGAGCCTGCTGGCAACCGGCCGGGATATCGTCGCCGCCGGACGGCCGATCATCTCCCCCAACCTGGCTGTCGAGGCCGAACTGACCGGCGGCGACGCCAACGCCACCGCGCGGCTGGAAGCTCAAATCGCCGAGGTCCCCCTGTCCGTCCAAACGGCCGGTCGCCTGACCGCAGCCGGTACCTGGGCATTGGACCAACTGCTGGCCTCCCTTGGCGATCTGAGCCTAGAGGGCGGGCTGTCGGGAAGCGGCACCACCGCAATTGGCCAAATCGCCATCCAGGCCGATGATCTGTCCACGCTCTCTCCCCTCGCCGGTGCCCCCATTGCCGGTAGTCTCGACGGCGCCGTCGCGTTGGAAGGCCAATCCGCCACGGCATCCATGCAGATCGAAGGCGCCGCTTTTGACACGCAATCCCTTGCCAATCTGCAATCCGACGTCACCATCGATGACTGGACCACCGGCGGCGGAACGGCCCTTGCGGTCACGGCCAGCGGCATTGAGGCGGGCGGCTTGCAAAACGGTCGGGTTGACCTGGAACTTCAAGGCGATTTCGCGGCCGTCGACACGCAATTGCGGGCGCAGGGTAACCTGGCCGACCGGCCCGTCACCGCAAGTTTGGCCGCTGTGATCTCGAACGATGGTATCGCGACCACCGTCGAGCTGTCCCGGTTGAACGCCGACTGGTCCGATATCCCGGTCAGCCTCCAGCAACCGGCCGAGATTCGGGTTGGCGCGGAGGAGATTGCCATCGAAGATCTGCGGCTGGCCCTTTCCAGGGGCCGCATCCGGGCCAACGGTATCATCGGCTCAAACCATGATTTGCAGGTTGAGATTGCCGACATTCCGGCCGCGCTCGCTGGCACGATCCTGGATGGGCTGGAACCGGCCGGTGCCCTGGCGGGCACCGTCAGCCTGACGGGCGAGAGGGGCGCCCCTGATGGCAGGCTCGATCTAACTCTGTCGGACCTTGCCCTATCCAGCGCCGTCGAACCGGCTGACATCACGCTGGCCTCGCGCTTGACTGCCGATCTCTTGACGGCAGAAGCAACGGTGACGTCAGCCGAGACGATCCGCATTGGAGGCAGCGGCGAGTTGGCCTTGACCCCCCCGCGGGGCGGCCTGCTGCCGACCGCCGCACCGGACACCCCATTGACCGGCCAAGTCAGCGGCCAGATCGATCTGGCGAGCCTGGCCGCTTTAGCGCCCGCTGAACTTGATCAGCTTGCCGGACTGCTCGATATCCAGGCGAGCCTGAACGGCGCTTTGAACGATCCCCAAGCCAATGGAACGATCAGGCTATCGGACGGCATCGTCGAGTCCCGAGATATCGGCCTGCTGCTGACCGATCTGACCTCGGAAATCGCCATCGATCCTGACCGGATAGATCTCAGGTCCCTGACCGGAAATTTTTCGAGCCGGGGCACCCTGTCCGCCAATGCCAGCCTCGATCTGGACCAACAGCCGGCCTTGCCGGTGAATGGCCGCTTGACGATCGATCAGGCCCGGGTGCTGGACGGTGAATTGGCAACCGTCGACATGCAAACGAGCCTGACCCTTTCCGGCAGGCTGAACCAAGCGGCGAGACTGGCCGGCACCATTTCGATCCCGAGGGCGGAATTTCGCATTCCCGAGACGTTGCCGGTCAGCGTTGTCGATCTGCCGGTGCGGGAGAAGGGCGTGCCGGTTGACGTGGAAACCAACCAAGCCGGCAGCGCCAACCCGCTGCTGGAGAGCCTAGCGCTCGACATCGATATCGACGCGCCCAGCCAGGTCTTCGTACGCGGCCGCGGCCTGGATGCGGAAATGGGCGGCGCTTTTGCCATCGGCGGCACGGCCGCCAGCCCGCAAATCGAGGGCGAACTTGCGTTGCGCCGGGGACGGATGACGGTGCTGACCCAGACCCTGTCCTTCGATCGCGGCCGAATCGATTTCGATGGAGCGGCACCGGACAATCCAAACCTGGATTTCCTGGCCGGCGCCCAGGTGGGCGATACGCTGGCGCAAATTGCGGTTACCGGCAGCGCGTCGACGCCCGAATTCGCCTTCCTGTCAGAACCGTCCCTGCCCGAGGACGAAGTCGCCTCACTGATCCTGTTCGGCGAGCCTTCGTCCGAGCTTTCGCCATTCCAGGCCTTTCAGCTCGCCACCGCCGTGGCGGAACTGACCGGTGTGACCCAAGGACCAAGCGTGGCCGACAGGGTTCGGGATGGCTTGGGACTGGACGAGTTGACCGTCGAATCCACCCAGACCGGTCCCAGCCTCAGCGCCGGCCGCTATGTGTCCGAACGGGTGTTCGTCGGCGTCGATCAGGGGCTGGGACAGGGTGGAGAGTCCAGCGTTTCGGTTGAGGTAGAGGTCAACGACAATATCTCTGTCGAGAGCCAGGCCGGCGCCCGAAATGCCGGTCAGGTCGGCATCAATTTCCGCTGGGAATACTGACCCGGCTCGCCGCGGCCTCGCGGAACAAAATGTACAAGCCACTGGCGATGACGATGCCCGCCCCAACCAGCGTCAGCACGGTCGGGACGTCGCCGAACAGCCAGATGCCATACGCCAACCCCCACAGGATCGAGGAGTAGGTGAAGGGACTTACGACCACCGCCGGGGCGAAGCGCAGCGCCAGGGTGATGCAGGCCTGGCCGACCCCGCCGATCAACCCGATTCCGATCAGCTGTGCCCACAAACCCCAGCTGGTCGGCGTCGTCCAGGCGAAATAGCCGCCCCACAGGGCCCCGAAAGCGGGGGACAGCTCGGCCGCGATCAGCATCAGCGCCGTCACCAGCGCGGCGTATGCCTGGAAATAGAAGACGATGGCCGAGGAGGATTCGGTCCGCGCCATCGACCGCATCATGATCATCGAAATGGCGAACAGCACGGTCGCCGCCAGCCCGATCAATCCGCCCAGGCTCAGCACCCCGCCGCCGGGCCGCAGGATGATGATCACGCCAATCAGCCCCACGACAATGGCCAGCCAGCGCCGCCAGCCGACCCGTTCGCCCAACATCGGCACGCTGAGAGCCGCGACCCACAAGGGTGCGGCAAACCCAATCGCGTAAGCATCAGCCAGGGGCAGCAGCGCCACGGAGGTGAAGAACATGGCCAAAAAGACCATGCCAATCATCGAGCGCAAGGCATGCAACCCCAGATAGCGGGTTTTCAGCAGCGGCAGGATGTTGGCCGAGCCGGCCTCCACGAACATCATCGGGATCAGCGGCACCATACCGAACGCCATACGGAACATCAGGATCTCGATGATGCCGACTTGTTCGGCCGCCAGCTTGATGAACAGATCCATCGTCGAGAACAGCCCGATGGCGGCAAGCATCGCCAGGATGCCCGCAATCGGCCTGTGGCTTAATCCGGAGGTCGAGGCTGTCTGGGTTGCTGTCTGGTCGCTCACCGATGCAGGGCGCCGGCTTCATCACCACCCGGCTTGCGCGGCGGCAAATCCAGCCCGACGGTTTCGCGGCGAAGAATATACAGCCCGCTGGCCGCCACGATCACCGCCCCGCCCATCATGATGACGTTCGGAATATCGCCCCAGATGGCAAAGCCGAAGACCAGGGCCCACAGCATGGCCGAATAGTCGAACGGCGCCAGAATGGCGCTGGGCGAAATTCGGAACGCCTCATTGATCAGGATAATGCTGGTCCCGCCCAACAGCCCCAGCAGACACAGCAGCAGAAAATCAAGCGGCGTGGGCATGACGAAGCCAAAGGCGATCAGGCCGGTGCTGGCCACCGCCACGATCACGGCAGGATAAAAACCCATAGCTGCCGGGGTCTCGTACTGACCCAGGCTGCGGGCGGTGGTCACGATCAACGCATAGCTGAAGGTACCGACCAGGGCGGCGAGCGCCCCCAGCGACAAGAAGCCGTCAACACCCTCGAACCCTGGCCGCAGCATAATCAGCACACCGACGAAACCGACCAGCACGGCCAGCCAACGGCGGGCACCGACTTTTTCGCCCAACATCGGGGCCGAAAGCGCGGTCACGAACAGCGGGGCGGCAAAGGCGATGGCGTAGGCATCGGCCAGCGGCATGACGCTGAAGGCGTAAAAGAAGGTTGCCGTGGTGCATAGGCCGATCAGGCCGCGCGCGATATGGGCCCCCGGCCGATTGGTGCGCAAGGCCGGCAAGCCGCCATTCCGCCAAACCAACACAACCATAGGCAGCAAGCCTGACATGGCGCGGAAGAAGACGATTTGGCCGACGGGGTAGCTCTGGGACAGCCATTTGATCAGCGCATCCATCATCGCCATCAGCAAGATGGCGCCGAGGTAGAGAAAAATTCCCCGGCTTACGAGATGGCGGTCGACATGGGGTCTGGCGCTGAATAGGGCGGAACTTGACACGTTTCCTCGTTGACTATGGTCACGCTTGGCGCATTAGTCGGCGGGCAGAATATTTCCCGCTATGATCTGGTTCACCTCTGGTGGCCCTCCAATTTGGAAGGCCTGGTTGACAGCCTCGCTCACGCGTGCCAGATCGTCCGGCGTTTGCACATGGGCGAGGGCGAGGGGACGGTCCGATGGGCCGACATGTTGCCCCAGACCGGCGATGGAGGTTAGTCCAACGGCATGATCGATAGCAGCCAAAGGATCTGTCCGTCCACCGCCAATTGCAACTATCGCGATTCCCAGGGCCCGGGTGTTAATCGCGCTTATTGTGCCGTTTTGCTTGGCAAAGATGGGCTTGGTCACGGGCGCGGTAGGCAAATGCCGGTCGGCCGCGTCCATAAAATCGCTCGGGCCGCCAAGGGCTGTGACCATGGCTGAAAACCGTTCGGCAGCCTGACCGGACGTTAACGCCCTCTCCGCCTTCATCCGCCCTTCGCGCGCATCCCCAGCCAGGCCGCCCAGGGCCAGAAGTTCGGCCGCCAGGGCCAGGGTGACCTCCCGCAACCGGTCCTCCGTTTCCTCCCCACGCAAGACGGCGACGCATTCGGCAACTTCCACCGCGTTGCCGGCCGTGCTGCCAAGCACCTGGTTCATATCCGTCAGCAGGGCCGCCGTGCGCATTCCGGCGCCATTGCCCACCGAAACCAAGCTTTCCGCCAGGGCGCGGGCATCGTCCAGATTGTCCATGAAGGCGCCGTTGCCGACCTTGACGTCCAGGATCAGCGCGTCCAGCCCCGCCGCCAATTTCTTGGACAGAATCGAAGCTGTGATCAAATCGATGGATTCGACCGTGCCGGTAACGTCGCGAATGGAATACAACCGTCGGTCGGCAGGGGCGATATCCGCCGTCGCCCCGATAATAGCGCAGCCGACCTTGCCGGTGACCGAGCGCAGCTCGTCGGTGTCGGGCTGGCTGCGGTAGCCGGGGATCGAATCCAGCTTGTCCAGCGTGCCGCCCGTATGCCCCAGCCCTCGACCGGAGATCATGGGAACGTAGCCGCCACAGGCCGCCAGGACGGGGGCCAGGATCAGGCTGACCTTGTCACCCACCCCGCCGGTCGAATGCTTGTCGATCACCGGGCCATCGAAGCCGGCATCGCTCCAATCCAGCACGCTGCCAGATCGGGCCATCGCCATGGTCAGCGCGACCCGCTCGTCCCGCGCCATGCCTTTCAGCAGGATGGCCATCGCCATGGCGGCCGTCTGTGCATCATTGACCGTGCCGTCGGTTATGCCGTCGACAAACTGCCCGATCGCCTCCGCGCTCAGGGCTTTGCCATCGCGTTTTTGGGCAATGACTTCCTGGGGCAAAAACATCTCAGAACCTATTCGCCATAGGGAATCCAGATATTCTTGACCTGCGTCGCCCGACGCAGATAGCCGGGGCCGGCCCCGATGGTCCTGTCCGCCCAATCGCGCGGGCAGCCATGATCGACCCAGCTTTGCTTGAGATTGGCGGCCGATTCCTGTTCGACCCGTTTGGCCCCGTCCGCACTGCCGCAATACCAGATGCCATCCACCCCATCATGGCGCGCCAGATCCAAGGCCAGCCCCTCGCGTTTTCCGGTAACGATGTTCACCACACCGCCGGGTACGTCAGAAGTCTCCAAGACCTGATAGAAATCCGTGGCCGCCAGCGGCGCGGTCTCCGACGGGATAATCACCACCCGATTGCCCATCACCATGGCCGGCGCCAGCAGCGAGATGAAGGACAGCAACGGCGACTCATCCGAGCAAACCAGCGCCATGACGCCCACCGGCTCGTTCATCGCCAGGGTGACGTTGCGCATCGGCGGGGAATGCACCGCCCCGTCGAACTTGTCCGCCCAGGCGCCATAGTCGAACAGCCGGTCGATGGAGGCCTCAACCTCCGCCTTGGCCGCCGCCGCGCTGACCCCGGTCATGGCACGCAGCCGGCTGGCGAACTCATCCCGCCGCGCATCCAGGTTTTCGGCAATGTAGTAGAGAATCTGCGCCCGGTTGTGGGTACTGGCGCTTGCCCAACCGCCAGCCTTGGCCGCGGCTTCGACCGCGTTGCGGATGTCCTTGCGGTTGCCCTCGGCCACATCGGCGAGATAGCGGCCATCCGCGCCATGAATGGCCAGGCTACGCCCGCCATCGGGCCGCGCCTGCTTGCCGCCGATATAGTGCTTGGCCGTTCGGTCGATGCCCTCGGACGCGCCGGGCGCCTTGGCGCTGACCAGCGCTTTCTTTTTCGCGGACCCGTCCGGCGCAAAATCCAGCGGTGTGCGCAGATAGGCCCACATGCCTTCCCGGCCGCCTTCGCGCCCGAATCCGCTTTCGCGATAGCCGCCAAAGCCGCAGGCCGCGTCCATCTGGTTGGTGCAATTCACCCAGACGATGCCGGCTTTCAGCTTCGGCGCGATGTCCAGGGCCAGATTCAGCGACTCGCTCCACACACTGGCCGCCAGCCCATAGGGCGTGTTGTTGGCCAGCGACACCGCCTCGGCCGGTGTGCGAAAGCTCATTGCCGTCAGGACCGGGCCGAACACCTCGGTCTGGGCGATGCGGTCCGATGGGCTGACATCGGTGATCAAGGTCGGCGGGAAGGCGCAACTCTTGGCCTTGCCGCTACCCTGCCACCAGCCGGGCTGCCAACAGGCCGCCCCGGCCGCCACCGCCTCTTCCACCAGGCCCGAGACCCGCTTGCGGTGATCGGGCGAGATCAGCACGCCCATATCGATGGTCTTGTCGCGCGGATCGCCGATGCGCAGCGCCTCCATCCGCACCTTCAGCTTGTCGAGAAAGGTGCTTTGCACCCCTTCCTGAACCAGCAGGCGCGAGCCGGCACAGCACACCTCGCCCTGATTGAACCAGATGGCATCGACCACGCCTTCGACCGCCGAATCCAGATCGGCATCCTCGAAGACGATGAAGGGCGATTTGCCGCCCAGCTCCAACGTCAGCCCCTTGCCGGTACCGGCCGTGGCGATGCGGATCTGCTTGCCCACCTCCGTCGAGCCGGTGAAGGCGACCTTGTCGATCCCCTCCTGATCGACGATCAGACGACCCGCCCCGCCATCGCCGGTGACCACGTTCAGAACGCCCGGCGGCAGCCCCGTCTGGCCTGCCAGCTCGGCAAAGGCGCGGGCCCCCAGGCTGGTATCCTCGGCCGGTTTCAGCACCACCGTGTTGCCGGCGGCCAGGGCCGGGGCGACTTTCCAGGCCAGCATCAGCAGCGGGAAATTCCAGGGAATGATCTGGCCGACCACACCCCATGGTCGGGTGTTTGGAAACTCCCGCTCCAAAAGCTGGGCCCAGCCGGCATGGTGATAGAAATGCCGGGCGACCAGCGGGATATCGATATCCCGGCTTTCGCGGATCGGTTTGCCGCTGTCGAAGGAATCGGCCAGGGCGAACAGCCGCGAATGGCGCTGCACCATGCGGGCCAGCGCATAAAGATGCCGTGCCCGCCCAGCGCCACCCAGCGCTACCCAACCCTTCTGCGCCTTTCGAGCTGCTTTGACCGCGGCCTCGACATCCTTGGATCCACCCAGCGCGCAGGTGGTCAGAACCTCGCCACTGGCCGGATCGCGCCGTTCGTAGGCGCCCAGCCCATCACGCGAGGCGACCCACTTGCCGCCGATCCAATGGCGGTCGGCCGGCAGTTTGTCCTGCCAGGCGCGGAACGGCGCGTCATCCTCCGGCGCCGGGCCGTAGTCCAGCGTCTCGAAAATCTCAGAAACCGAGGGTCCGTCCATATCGGCCTATCCCATTGCGTAGCGGTGGGCGGCGGCATACCGGCCTGTCAGGCCGTGTTCCAGCTGGCGCTCGATATCGGTCAGCAGCGAGGAGGCGCCGAAACGGAACAGATCGGGCTTGGTCCAATCCAGCCCCAGCTCCTCGCGCATCAGGATCAAATAGGCGATCGCATCCTTGGCCGTCGAAATCCCGCCCGCTGGCTTGAAGCCGACGTTATGCCCCGTCGCCTCCTGAAAGGCCCGGATCGCCCGCACCATGGTCAAGGACACCGGCAGGGTGGCGTTCACCGGCTCCTTGCCCGTCGAGGTCTTGATGAAGTCGGAGCCCGCCATCATGCAGACATGGCTGGCCCGGGCGACATTGCGCAGGGTCGCCAGCTCGCCCGTGGCCAGGATGGCTTTCATATGGGCCGGTCCGCAGGCCTCGCGAAAGGCCCGCACCTCGTCATAGAGCGCCTGCCAGTCGCCGGTCAGCACGTGATGGCGGGATATGACGATGTCGATCTCCCGCGCGCCCGCTTCGACCGAGGCGCGGATTTCCGCCAGCTTGGTCTCAATCGGTGCCAGACCCGCCGGGAAACCTGTCGAAACCGCCGCGACCGGAATGCCCGTCCCTGCCAGGGCGGCCACCGCCGTCGGCACCATCGAGTGATAAACACAGACCGCCCCCACCGTCAGCGGTTGGTCGGCCATGCCCAGTGCATCGAGGATGTCGGCCCGCAGCGGCGCCCGTGCCTTGGCGCACAGGCGGCGAACCCGGCCCGGCGTGTCATCCCCGCTCAACGTCGTCAGATCGATGCAGGTCAGCGCCCGCAACAGCCAGGCGAGCTGCCATTGCTTCTTGACCGTCCGCCGGGTGGTCAGGGTGGCGGCGCGCCGTTCGACAGCGCTGCGGTTCACCCGCACGGATTCGACCCAGGATGGATCGAACGGCATGCCGGGATTTCGGTGTTCCTCGTCGGACCGTTCCGGCATGGCGTGAACGGTGGCCGTGGAGGTTGGGTGTGATGTCATCGCTCGCCTTTCGGCATTGGCGTCTGGTTGGGCAGTTTGCCCTAATCGGCGGCGGTTTGCGAGGCGCCGTGGGTGGCGATCACCGCTGTCATCAGCTTTTGCAGGCTCTCCGCCGCCTGGGCCGCGCCCGCCAGGGTCTGATCGTGATTGACCGGGTCTTCCGACAGGCCGACCGCCAGGTTGGTGATCGCGGCCGTCGCCGTGACCCTTAAGCCGCAATGCCGGGCCAGAATGCATTCCGGCACCGTCGACATACCCACCGCGTCGGCGCCCAGCGCCTTGATCATCCGCACCTCGGCCGGGGTTTCGAAGGCAGGACCCAACCAGGCGGCATAGACCCCTTCGGCCAAGTCCAGACCCAGTTGATTGGCGGCCAGCCGCTGCAAATCGCACAGGGCCGGGTCGTAGGCGTCTTCCAACGGCAGAAAACGCGGACCAACCCGGTCGTCGTTCGGCCCCACCAGCGGGCTGCCGCCCTGCAGGTTCAGATGATCTGTGATCATCATCAGCGAGCCGGGACCCAGGTCGGTATGCATGCTGCCGGCCGCGCAGGTCAGATAGATGAACTCGCACCCCAAGCGCTTCATGGCCCGGATCGGAGCGGCCATGATGTCGTAACCCTTGCCCTCATAGGCATGGCCGCGCCCCTGCATGCAGGCTACCGGCACGCCATGGACATAACCCAGCACCAGCCGGCCCGCATGGCCTTCGACCCCCGGCACGGGAAAATCCGGCAAATCGAGGTAGGAAATCGCGGTCTGATCGGTCAGCGCATCGGCAAACGCCCCCAAACCGGAGCCCAGCACGACCGCCGCCTTTGGTTTGAAGCCGGGTTTGGCGTCGTGGATAAGGCCGGTCACCAGATCCAGGCTGATGGCGTCTTTCATGTCAAATGCTCAGGTCCGAAGGAGGCGGGCAACAGCCCTTCCAAAGTCACGCTGTCACGCAAGCCCTCGGGCCCGCACAGATGAATGGGCACATCCGGCCCGGCGAATTCGCGAATGCGCTGGCGGCAGCCGCCGCAGGGCGTGGGCAGGTTTCCATCCCCTTCCTTGCCGGCGATGACCAACACTTCGGCGATCTGCCGGCCGCCCGCCGTGGCCATGGCCCCGATGGCCGACGCCTCGGCGCATTGCCCTTGCGGATAGGCCGCATTCTCGACGTTGCAGCCAGCAAAGATCTCGCCGCTTTTCGTCAGGATGGCGGCGCCGACCGGGTAATGGCTGTAGGGGGCGTAGGCGTTGGCCATGGCCTGCTTGGCCGCCGCGAACAGGGGCTCAACGTTCCTTGACATAGGGGATCCCGCTGGCCTTGGGGGCAACCGCCTTGCCGACGAAGCCGGCCAGCAGCAGAACCGTCAGGATGTAGGGCAAGGCCTGGATCAACTGGACCGGAACCTCGCCGATGCCGGGCAGCTCCACGCCCTGCAGCCGGGCCTCGATGGCCTCCAGGAAACCGAACAGCAAGCAGGTCAACAACACGGGCACCGGCCTCCATTTGGCAAAGATCAAGGCCGCCAGGGCCAGGAACCCCTTGCCCGCCGTCATATCCCGCACGAAAGACGCGTTCTGGGCCGTGGACAGATAGGTCCCGGAAATGCCGCACAAAATGCCGCAGACAATCATCGCCCGATAGCGCAACCAGGTCACCGAAATGCCCGCCGTGTCGACGGCGGCGGGGCTTTCGCCCACCGCCCGCAGCCGCAGCCCGAACCGGGTCTTGTAGACAATCCAGGAGGTGATGGGCACGGCGAGCAGGGCCAGATAGACGATGATGTTGTGCCCGCTGATCAGCTCGGAATAGATCGGCCCCAGAATCGGCACCGGCTCCAGCCTATCGGCAAAGGGCAGGTTTATCGCCGTAAAGCGCGACTCATTCGGCAGGGTCGGCGTCTGTCCACCCCGGGCGAACCAGGCAATACCGAGGGTCGCCGTCAGCCCGGAAATCAAAATATTGATCGCCACGCCGGAGACCACCTGATCGCCCCGGTGGGTGATGCAGGCAAAACCGTGCAACAGGGCCAGCGCCACGGAAAACAGGATACCGGCGGCCAGTCCCAGCCAGACCGAGGTGGTGAGAGCGGCCACTGTGGCGGCGGCGAAGGCTGCCCCCAGCATCTTGCCCTCCAGGCCGATATCGACAACGCCGGACCGTTCGGCGAACAGGCCGGCCAAGGCCGCCAGGATCAATGGCGTCGCCACCCGCAGGGTCGCATCCAGGATCAGGATCAGCAGGCCGAATGTTTCCATTGCCGGCCCCCTATTCCGCCGCCTGCGCCACGGCGGCGCGGCGTTTTTCCACCTGGCGGCGGAAGAAATCCTCGATCTGCGGCCGGAACATGTTCTCCATCGCCCCGGCGAACAGGATTATCAGCCCCTGGATCACCACGACCATATAGCGGGTGATCTTGGGCATCTCGAAGCTCAGCTCCGCCCCGCCCTGATACAGCGCCCCGAACAGCAGCGCGGCCAGGAAGATGCCGACCGGGTGGTTGCGCCCCATAAGCGACACCGCGATGCCGACAAAGCCGTAGCCGGCGACGAAATTCAGCAGCAGCCGGTGGTTGGTTCCCATGATCTCGTTCATGCCGACCAGGCCGGCCAACGCGCCGGAAATCAGCATGGCGATGATGATGTTCCGGTCCGGTGAGATACCGGCATAAACCCCGGCCTTGGCGTTGGCGCCGGTCACCCGCAGCTCATACCCCCAGCGTGTGTGCCAGATCAGGATCCAGACCAACACGCAACAGATCAGGGCCAGCACGAAGGACAGGTTCAGGGGCGAGCGGGCCAGGCTGATGCCGACGGCACCCAGCACCTCATGCATGAAGGGCAGGACGGCGTTGGGTTCGAAGGCCCGGCTTTCCGGCGACATCTGACCGGGTTTGATCAGAACATTGACCATCAGATAGACCATCAGCGCCGAGGCGATGAAGTTGAACATGATGGTCGTGATGACGACGTGGCTGCCGCGCTTGGCCTGCAAGAATCCCGGGATGAAGGCCCAGCCGGCCCCGAACAGTGCCCCGGCGATGATGGCCACCGGCAGAATCAGGAAAAACGGCAGAAAATCGAAATAAAGGCAGACCAGCCCGACCCCCAGCCCACCGATATAGGCCTGGCCCTCACCGCCGATGTTGAACAGCCCGCAATGGAAGGCCACCGAGACGGCCAGCCCGGTGAAGATGAAGTTGGTGGTGTAATACAGCGTAAAGCCGATGGCCTCGTCATAACCAAAGGCGCCATAAATCAGCCAGCGCACCGCCTCGAACGGGTTCTCGCCGATGGCCAGCACCACCAGGCCCGACACGAAAAAGGCCAGCACCACATTGATCACCGGAATCAGCCCGATGCTGACCCAACGCGGGCATTCGGCAGGACCTAAGTGGGGGGCGCTCATTGGACCACCGCCTCAGCCTGAGAGCCGTGGGCCTGCTGATCCGGCGAAATACCCGCCATCATCAGCCCCAGCACCTGTTCGTTCGCCTCGCTCGCCGGCACCTCGCCGACGATGAAGCCGTCAAACATCACCAGAATGCGGTCGGACAGCGACATGATCTCGTCCAGCTCCACCGACACCAGCAGCACCGCCTTGCCCCGGTCGCGTAGGGCGATCAGCTGGGAGTGGATGAATTCGATGGCCCCGATATCCACCCCGCGCGTCGGCTGGCCGACCAGCAGCAGGTCGGGATCCTGTTCCATCTCACGGGCGACGACGATCTTTTGCTGGTTGCCACCGGAAAAATTGGCGGCTTTTAACATCGGCGCGCGGGGCCGCACGTCATAGGCTTCCATGCGTTCGGCCGTCTCGTTGATCACCTGGCCGCGATGCAGCAGCACCGGCCCGTTATAGGCATCACCCCGGTGATAGCCCAAAATCGCGCATTCATAGGCCGCGAAAGAGGTCACCAGGCCTTCGACCTGCCGGTCTTCCGGCACATGGGCCATGCCCTGACGGCGCATTTCGGCGGCATCCAAGGGGTTCTGGGCCGTGACCGAATGCCCGCTGATCTGGATTTCGCCCGAGGTCGGGGCGGTGATGCCCGACAAAGCCGCCAGCAGTTCCGACTGGCCGTTACCGGACACCCCGGCGATGCCGACGATTTCGCCCTTGCGGACGTTGAAGCTGACATCCTTGACCCGCCGCACGCCCTGCTGGTCGACGACGTTCAGATCGCTCACCGCCAAGACGGGCTCGCCTGGGGTTGCGGGCTGTTTTTCCACCCGCAGCAGGACCGACCGGCCGACCATAAGCTCGGCCAACTGTTCCTCATTGGTCTGGGTCGTGGCGACATTGGCCACCACCTCGCCCTGGCGCATGACCGTCACATTGTCGGTAATGGCCATGATCTCCCGCAGCTTGTGGGTGATCAGGATGATGGTTTTTCCCTGCTCGCGCAGGGCCGCCAGAATGCGGAACAGCTGGTCGGCCTCTTGGGGCGTCAACACGCCCGTCGGCTCGTCCAGGATCAGGGTATCGGCCCCGCGGTAGAGCGCCTTGAGGATCTCCACCCGCTGCCGTAGCCCGACCGGCAGGTCGGCGATCAGCGCGTCGATATCGACCTCCAGGCCGTATTCATGTTCCAGCGCTTCAAGCTGGGCCCGGGCATTGGCCGCGCCGGCCGCGAGGGTCGCCCCGCCTTCCGATCCCAGCATCACGTTTTCCAGCACGGTAAAGGGCTCAACCAGCATGAAATGCTGATGAACCATACCGATACCGGCCGCGATCGCGTGGTCGGGGCTCAGAACGACCGTCTTCTGACCGTTGATGAAAATGTCGCCCGAATCGGCTTGGTAGAAGCCGTACAGGATGCTCATCAAGGTCGATTTGCCGGCCCCGTTCTCGCCGATGATGCCGTGAACCGTGCCCTTGGGCACGGTCATTGAGATGTCCTTGTTGGCGTGGACGGGTCCGAAATGTTTGTTGATGCCGCGCAGCTCGATCGCCGGTGGGGACGCTTCCCCACCGGCGACGGCCGCACCGTTATTCGCCGCCATGTGCGCGGTCTTATTCCTTAGTTGGCTCTATTGAGCGATTAGAATTCGCAGGAGTTGTCGTTGTCTTCGTAGTTAACAACGGCGATTTCTCCAGCGATTATTTTTTCTTTTGCTTCGGTAACGGCTGCCCGCATTTCGTCGGTCACCAGCGCGTCATTGTGCTCGTCCAGGGCCCAATCAACGCCACCTTCTTCAAGACCCAGCAGTTTCAGCCCGGGCTCCCACGTACCGTCCATGGCTCCCTTGAAAGCGTCGTAGGCCGCAACGTCAACGCGCTTGAGCATGGACGTAAGGACCGTTCCCGGGTGCAGATGGTTCTGGTTGGAATCGACGCCAATGGCCAGGTTTCCTGTGTCCTCGGCCGCCTGCAGCACGCCCGTACCGGTAAAACCAGCCGCGGCATAGACGACATCAGCACCGCGATCGAACTGACTGCGCGCCAACTCGCCACCCTTCACCGGGTCGGCCCAAGCCGCCGGGGTGGTGCCCGTCATGTTTTCGAAATAGCCAATATCGGCAATGACGGATTTTGCGCCCTGCTCGTACCCGCAGGCGAACTTCCTGATAAGCGGAATATCCATGCCACCCACAAATCCCACACCGCCGGTCTTTGACGCCATTGCGGCGAGAACACCGACCAAATACGACCCTTCGTGCTCCTTGAACTTGACGGATTGCACGTTCGGCAAGTCGACTTCACTGTCGATGATCGTGAATTTCGTGTCCGGGAATTCTGCCGCCACGACTTCCACCGCCGGTGCTTGGGCAAAGCCAACGGCGATCACGATGTCGGCACCGTTGCGGGCCATGCGGCGCAGCGCCTGCTCACGCTGGGATTCGTTTGTAACCTCGAATTCGTCATAGGCGATGCCCGTTTCCTCGCGGAACTTTTCAACACCGTTATAGATGCCCTCATTGAACGAGCGGTCAAACTTGCCGCCCATATCGAACACGACGGCCGGGCTGAGGTCCTGGGCTTGCGCCGCGCCCGCAACCAGCATGGCGCCGGCGGCGAGTGTGGTAAAAAATGATTTCATGGTCTTCGTGCACTCCCTTGTAGATCTGCCGCCGGTCGCAGCGGCGGGTCGCCTTTGGCCTAGCAAGCATCGCGCCACCTTGGCGCGGCTGCAAGTGGCCTGCTTGGACCATAGAAAACTCTCTGGCCGCAAATTAGGCAATGATTCTCTGAACGAACAACGCCAGCCCGACACGATCCATAACCTGCCTTGATGCTGCCACGCCTTGCAGCTAGAGCCCGAATTGATTAAGTCGCTGGCTAACCATTTGAAAGCTTGGTCAGTGCCAACCTGACGGCGACCTAACCCCTTTGCCAACCTTTCGGACCTGCCATGCGCGACAGGATGCTTGCCCCGCTTCTTGCGCTTTGCCTGCTTCTTCCGCCGGCAAGCGGCCAGGCGCAACCCCAGCTTCCGGCGGAATTCGAAATTTCCGAAAGCGGTTGGGAGGGAGGCGCCGTTCCCGTTCTGGAAACCGGTGCGTTCAGCCACTGCGCCGTCGAACGGCCCTTTGACGACAATCAGGCCCTGGCCCTGTTGATGGACATTGGCGGACGTATGGCCATCGGCATCGGCCGAACCGATTGGACGCTGGATGCCGAAACCAACATTCAGGGTCAGGTCACCGTGGATGGCAACCCGCCAAAGACCGTCGTGGTGAGCGCGGCGACGGACAAGCTGTTGATCTTTCTGATTGGCGATGACCAGCAGATGGTTGCGTCCCTCCAGCGCGGGAATGCCGTGTCCCTGTCCAGCGAGCTGGCAACGGGCAGTTTTCCGCTGATCGGCACCTTCAAGGCCATCGAGGCGCTGAAGGCCTGTATCGGCAAAGCCACGGAGATGGCGGCGCAGGCCGGCGCCCAGCAGGGCGCCGGACAACAACCCGCACCCAAGCGCATGACCGCCGAAGCCATCGCGCAGATCATGGATTCGGCGGGCGTAACCGGCATCGCGCTGGCGTCGCCCGATGAAATCCAGGGGGCGCAGGTTCCCATCGAACAGGCTTGGCGCATCGGACCGCTGCGCGGGGCGCTGCATCAGGAGCCGCGCACGCGGCGCGAAATTCAAATCGATGAATTCGCCACCGGGTTTGCAGGGACGTTTGAGGCCTTATGCCCGGGTGAATTCACGACCGAATTTCAGCCGGCCAACGTGCTGCGCGACATCTATGCCGTCAAAACCGGCATTTTGGGCTGCGCGTCCGACCAAGGATCCACCCATACCGAGATGGTCATCGTCCTGGACGACAGCTTTTATTCCGCCTTTGTCCATGAAGGCCCGTCGGAATCGGCGCAAACGGTATCGGAAGTAAACGCCCGGCTGGCCGAAACATTTCGGGCCATGATCAGCGGTGAATTGAACCAGGACGGACAGTAGGGCCAGTAGGGCCAAGACCGTCTAGGCGATCAGATCGTTACCTTGCGGAATGGCCCGGTCGTCCGGTCCAGACCGTCGGCATTGCCATAGGCGGCGTTTGCCTGTTGGCGCAGCGCGGCGCTGTTCGATTGGGATGCCGAAAACACCGCCTTCGACGCCTCGATGGCTGCACCGGTCACGGCCCGCCGCGTCGCTTCCAACCCGGCCTGATCCGTTTCTTCGTCCCGTCCCGTCCCGGTCCAAGCGGGACGCCAGTCACCCTGCTGACGCCGCCGTGCGGACCGCAGGGACGGCTCGACCCGGATCGGGCGAATCACGCGCTTATTCGACAGGTCGTGCATTCAGGCCAAGCCACTCAAAGCCGTAAAAGTTAACGCTTCGCCGAGCCGAGATACATCTTTCAGCCAAGCTTGGTAAATAGATTGCTAATAATTCGCGCTATGTCAAGCCTGACAAGGTAAACAGAAGTAAATTTAGTAAAATTGTTCGTAATATTAGTTAATGCAGATGTTTAACCTTAATATTCAGTTGCTCGCCTAGCCGGCACGCGAAACAATATTAGTTACTTATCGTCTCCTGATTTATCTTTGCCGTCCTTTGAAAGAGCGGCAAGTTCCGCACGGAGCGCTTCAAGCTGCCGCTGCATTTCCTGAATTTGCAGGGCTGCCTGGGCGTTCATTTCAGGGACGGTCGGCGGCCTGGCCTGGTCGCGACCTTGTTCGGCCCCCTCGTCGGGGAATGGCGAGAACATCTTCATCGCCGATTCCAGCATGGCCATGTTCTGCTTGCCCATCTCGCTCATCGAGCCGAAGGGAAACATGCCCTGCATGGTTCCCTGGACATATTCGCGCAGCTGTTCCTGGTTGCGTGCAAAGCTGTGCATGGAGTGTTCCAGATAGCGCGGCACCATCCATTGCATCGAATCGCCGTAAAAGCTGATCAACTGCCGCAAGAAGCCGATGGGCAGCATGTTCTCGCCCTTGGCCTCTTCCTCGACGATGATCTGGGTCAGCACCGAGCGCGTGATGTCCTCGCCGGACTTCGCGTCATTGACGACGAACTCCTGGCCTTCTTTGACCATCGTGCACAAATCATCGAGCGTGACGTAGCTGGACGTAGCGGTGTTGTAGAGCCGCCGATTGGCGTATTTTTTTATCCGAACCGGGCCATCGCCATCTGAACCTTCGGCGACGTTGCCCTTTTTTCTAGCCATTTCCGGCGTCCCTTGCTTGCGCTAACACTCTGTCGCGGACCGGCGCTGACAGGAAACCTTGTGGAATTGGTACGCGATTGCGACGATACGGTGCAAGCCTTGCACTGCGGTGCAACAACGCAGGGGTGGTCAATTTTTGGCCAACAAGCCCCGTCCAAAAGGCGACAAAACGCAACAGATGGCATCATCGAACGACCCGCAAGACCTCGCGCGCCGCTATTTGGATTTGTGGCTCGACCATTGGGAACGCTCGGCCCGCGATCCCGAAGCGGTCGACGCCATGGCCAGAATGGTGCAAGAAGCGGTTTCGGAAACGGCCGATTTTCAGCGGCGCATGGCGATGGGCCTGTCCGGACTGACGCCGGGCAATGCCGCCGCGCCCTTCGGACCGTGGCTGGAGGCAATGCGGCAAACCACCGAGCGCGCCGTGAAAGAAGATGGTGATGGGTCAACAAGCAGCGGAACCCCCGCAGACCCCGAAGGAACGGATGGGCCCGCGCCCGCTGGCCCTGCATCTGGCGATGGCGCAGAGCGCGTGGCTCAGCTCCTTCAGCGGATTGCCGAGCTTGAATCCCGCATCGAGCATCTTGAGCGTGCTGCCCCAACGGCAGGCCGACGCGGCAAGTCCACGGAGCCTAGCTCCCGGCGCCGGACCAAGCGCCCAGGTTGACGAAGCCGCGGTTGCGGCCGCGCTGCAAGGCGAGATCCTGGACCGGTTCGGCCGCCTGCTGGATGGGCTGGATCTTTATCGCAATCACCCCTATCGCCGCGCCGAGTCGGCCCACCGCCCGATTTGGCAGGAAGGCGGCTCGCGCCTGCTCGATTTCGCGCCCGAGGCTCCGGCGCGAGCGCCGACGGTCCTGGTCGTGCCCTCCCTGATCAACCGCTACTACATCCTCGATCTCGACCAAGGCGCCAGCTTCCTTGGGTTTTTGGCCGAAAAGGGGTTCCGGCCGCTGGTCATCGATTGGGGCCGCCCCGGCCCCGTCGAGCGCGAGTTCACCTTGACGGACTACATCGCCGGCCGCCTGGAACGAGCGCTGCAAGCATCCCTTACCCACGTCTCGGCATCATCCCTGCCCGTTATCGGCTACTGCATGGGTGGCACCCTGGTCACCGCGTTGGCGGGGCGCAAGCCAGACGCCGTTTCCGCCGTGGTTGCCCTCGCAACGCCGTGGGACTTCCATGCCGGCGAGCCGGACCGGGCCCGCACCCTGGCGCGGCTGATGAAGCCAGTCATGCCGATGATCGACCATTGGGGCGACTTGCCGCTCGACACCATCCAGGCCTTGTTCGCCGCCCTGCAACCCTTGGGCGCCATGCGCAAATTCGAACGTTTCGCCCGGCTGGATCAGAGCAGCCGGGCCGCCAGGGCCTTCGTGGCGGTGGAGGATTGGCTGAATGACGGCGTACCCCTGTCAGCCCCGGTGGCCCGCGATTGCCTGATCGGCTGGTATGGCGAGAACCGGCCCGGCAAAGGTACCTGGCGCATCGCCGGCCTGCCGGTCGCCCCGCAGGCCCTGAATGTTCCCTCCCTGCACATGGTGCCGGGCGATGACCGGATCGTGCCGCCGGAAAGTGCCGAGGCGCTCGCCGCGCTGATGGCCGGGTCCGACTCCCTGAAACCCGCCATCGGCCATATCGGCATGATGTCCTCGCGCCGGGCCGGGCAGACGGTCTGGCAACCGATCGCCGACTGGCTGGCGGCTCACAGCAATTGAAAATGATTGCTCATTGAAGCGATCACCGGCGATCAAAAAACGGACAATTCGACCCGCTGGTTTTGGTGCGCTGCAAGAAAGGCTTCTATCTGAGCGCGAGGCGCGGTTAGATGTCGGCAACGGGCGACCGTCCGGTATGAATCAAAAAACCAAGGAGTGATGTCGATGACGCAGGTGGTAATCGCGGGTGCGGCGCGCACGCCCGTTGGCAGTTTTGGCGGAGCGTTATCGACCGTCGCCGCCCATGATCTGGGCGCAAGCGCCATCGGGGCCGCGTTGGAACGCGCCGGCGTGGACGCAGCGGAGGTGGACGAAGTCGTCCTTGGCCAAGTGCTGACCGCCGGCACCGGCCAGAATCCGGCCCGCCAGGCCGCCATCGCCGTCGGCATCCCCGCCGACAAGACCGCCTATTGCATCAATCAGGTGTGCGGCTCCGGCCTGCGCACCGTGGCCTTGGGCGCGCAAGCGGTCGCCCTGGGCGATGCCGGCATCGTGGTGACCGGCGGTCAGGAAAGCATGTCGCTCTCCCCGCACTGCACCCATCTGCGCAGCCCGACCAAGATGGGCGATGCCAAGATGATCGACACGATGATCAAGGATGGCTTGTGGGATGCCTTCAACGGCTATCACATGGGCCAGACGGCCGAGAACGTTGCCGAGAAATGGCAGATCACCCGCGAACAGCAGGACGCGTTCGCCGCCGCTTCGCAACAGAAGGCGGGCGCCGCCCAGGCCGCCGGCAAGTTCAAGGACGAGATCACCCCGATCACCGTCAAACACCGCAAGGGCGAAAACATCGTCGATGCCGACGAATATCTGCGCCCCGACACGACATCCGAGAGCCTCGGCAAGCTGCGCCCGGCCTTCAACCGCGAGGGCACGGTCACGGCAGGCAATGCCTCGGGCATCAATGACGGGGCGGCTGCCCTGGTGCTGATGTCGGCCGATGCCGCCTCCCAGCGCGGGGTCACCCCATTGGCCCGTATCGCCAGCTGGGCCACGGCCGGTGTGGATCCCGCCTATATGGGGTCCGGCCCCATCCCGGCTTCCCGCCGCGCGTTGGAAAAGGCCGGCTGGTCGATCGACGATCTGGACCTGGTCGAGGCCAACGAGGCCTTTGCCGCCCAGGCCTGCGCGGTCAACAAGGATCTCGGCTGGGATCCGGACAAGGTGAACGTCAATGGCGGCGCGATCGCCATCGGCCACCCGATCGGCGCCTCGGGCGCGCGCATCCTGAACACGTTGCTGTTCGAAATGCAGCGTCGCGATGCCAAGAAAGGCCTGGCCACTTTGTGCATTGGCGGCGGTATGGGTATTGCCCTCTGTGTAGAGCGCGATTGACCGAAAAACCGTTCAATTATAACAAGTTGACAAACCGAGGGAGGAGTTTATGAGCCGTGTTGCACTGGTGACGGGCGGGACCCGTGGGATTGGCGCCGCTATCAGCGTCGCCTTGAAGGAGGCGGGCCGTACCGTCGTCGCCAATTATGGCGGCAATGACGAGGCCGCCGCCGCCTTTACCGCGGAAACCGGCATCGCCGCCAAGAAGTTCGATGTCAGCGATTACGATAGCGTGACCGCCGCCATTGCCGAAATCGAGGCCGAGCACGGCCCCGTCGAGGTCTTGATCAACAATGCCGGCATCACCCGGGACGGCACCATGCACCGCATGGCCCGCGATGCCTGGGATGCGGTGATCGACACCAATCTTGGCTCTTGTTTCAATTGCTGCCGGGCGGTGATCGACGGCATGCGCACGCGCGGCTTCGGACGCATCGTCAATATCGGGTCGGTCAACGGCCAGGCCGGCCAATACGGTCAGGTCAACTACGCGGCCGCCAAATCGGGCATCCACGGCTTCACCAAGGCCCTGGCCCAGGAAGGCGCGGCCAAGAACATCACGGTCAACGCCATCGCGCCGGGCTATATCGACACCGATATGGTGCGCGCCGTGCCGGAAAACGTGCTGGAAAAAATCATCGCCAGAATCCCGGTCGGCCGGTTGGGCCAAGCCTCCGAAATCGCCCGGGGGGTGGTCTTCCTGACATCCGACGATGCCGGGTTCGTCACCGGCTCGACGCTCTCCATCAACGGCGGCCAACATATGTACTGACGGCTGTTTTGCCGGCGGACGAAAAACGGCCCCTCATCGGGGTCGGCGTGGTGGTTTGGCGCGGTGACAAGGTTCTTCTGGTCAAACGCGGCAAACCGCCCCGCAAGGGCTCCTGGGGCCTACCCGGCGGCCGTCAGGAATGGGGCGAAACCGTCTTCCAGGCCGCCCAGCGCGAGGTGATGGAGGAAACCGGCCTCACCATCGAACCGCTGGACTATCTGACCGTCGTCGACGGCATCACCCACGGTGCCGATGGCGAGATCGATTTCCACTACACCCTGGTCGAGGTGCTGGCCCGCTGGGTCTCAGGCGAGGCCGTTGCCGCCGACGATGCCGACGATGTCCAATGGGCCGATCCCGACCGGCTGGAGATGCTCGATTGGGACAAGACGCGGGAGGTGATCCTGTTGGGGCGGGAGCGGATGGCGGCCCGTAACGCCTAATCCTCGCCCGAGGGTGTTCCCACAACGGTGTTGTAGCGGGCCTTTGCCTGGCCCAAATCGCGCACCAAACCGGCCAATCTCGCTTCGGCCCGATGGCGACGCGCCCGCACCTGGGCCAGATCCGTCTCGGTAAACTGACCGGTCTCCACACCGTCAGCCACCAGCGCCTCCAGCGCGATCAGCCGCTGTAGATGACCCTCGCCCGCCTCCACGTTACTGGCGGCAACCGCCGGGGCCGAGGCGCCGACCAGGCTGTGGGTCCAGGCCGGATTCGGCCCCTCACGCCCAGGCGCGGAAGTTTTCAGGCTGCCGCCAACCGAAACCCCGCCATTGATCGTCAGCTCCGGCGGCTTGGCCTCAACTGGTTCGCGCGGTTGGCCGCACGCCGTCAGGGCGAGGGCCGCCACAAGGATATGCGCACCACATCGGGTCATGACTTGCCTTTCAACGTCCCCTGCTCACATGGTCGTGCAAGAGGGCGGCATCCAGGGGCAGTCGTCACCCCGTGAGGGTTTGTGACCCGGCTGTTCTATAACGCGAATTGAAAGCTCATGGCCAACGACACGCTACCATCCGCCGCATCCCAATGGGATCCCGGCCCGATCTTCGACTGGCTGTTGGCCGAGGGGCGCTTCTTGCCCGGCGTGGAGCCCATGATCGAACAGATGGGCCAGCGGATGGCAGCAGCCGGGGCGCCGCTTTGGCGTCTGCGCCTGTCCATGCGCACCCTGCATCCCTTGCTGGCGGCGGTTTCGGCGGTTTGGGAGCGGGACAAAGAGGGCGCCACATCGATCCAGACCCCGCACGGCCTGGAAGGCAGGTCGGGTTACATCGGAAGCCCGCTTGAGATCATCGGCCGCACGGACAAACCGTTCAGGCGCCGTCTGTGCGAGGGGCTGTCGGATCAGGATCACAACGTTCTTCACGACCTAAAGGCCCGCGGTGGAACCGACTATTACGGGCTGCCCATGCGCTTTTCCGACGGCAGTGCCGGCAGCGTCGTATTCGTCACAGACCGGCAGGGTGGCTTCTCAGGACCGGATATCGCGGGTTTCGATCGCCTAACGTCGGCCGTGGCACCAATCGTCGAGGTCTTTAGCGTTCGACAGATCTCGACCACCGTGGCGGAAGCCTATCTGGGGCCACGGACGGGCCGGCGGGTGATGAGCGGTCAGATCACCCGCGGGCATGTGGAAACAGTCACCGCTGCGGTCCTGGTCAGCGACATTCGCGATTGGACCGGCTTGAACAACCGGCTGTTCGGCGAAGAGGCGCTGGCCTTGGCCAACCGCTATTTCGAGATCATCGCCGACGCGGTAGAAGCCCATGAGGGCGAAATCCTCAAGCTCATCGGCGACGGCGTGCTGGCTCTGTTTCCCACCGAGGCAACCGGCCGTTCGGCGTGTGGAAATGCCCTGTCGGCCGCCCGGCAGGCTTTGCGTGCGGTACAAGGCGGCGACGCGCCGCCCGATCTGCAGTTCGGCATCGGCATGCATTTCGGCGATGTGCTGTACGGCAATATCGGATCGACCAGCCGGCTCGACTTCACGGTGCTGGGGCAGACGGTCAACGTCGCCGCGCGCATCGAGGGCCTGTGCGGGAAGCTGGGTCAGCCAATCCTGTTTTCCCAGGATTTTGCCAATCGGTTGGACGAATCGGCGGCGGTCGTGGCCAACGAACAGCTCAAAGGGCTGAAGGGCGATGTTCCGATCCTAAGCCCCGCCGGGGAACACGCCTAAACCGTGGCGTCCAGATACCGGCTCTTCAGATGTTTCTCAAAGATCGTGGCGTCCAACCGTCGGCCCGTCGCCTTCTCCAACAGCTCGTTGCTGGAATGCAACGATCCCTGTTCGTGGACATTGGCCCGCAGCCAGGCGAGCAACGGCGCGAAATCGCCCTTGGCGATGCTGTCCGGGATCGACGGCACGTTGTCGACCGCCGCATGGAACAGCTGGGCTGCCGCCATGGCGCCCAGCGTGTAGGTCGGGAAGTAACCGAACGAACCGCCCGGCCAATGGATGTCCTGCAAACAGCCTAGCCGGTCGTTTTCCGGCCTGATGCCCAGCAACTCCTCCATGCCGTCATTCCAGGCACCCGGCAGATCGGCCAGGGCCAGATCGCCGGCCAACAGCGCCTTTTCCAGCCGATAGCGCAGGATGACATGGGTCGGGTAGGTCACCTCGTCCGCATCGACGCGGATAAAGCCGCGCTCGACCTTGGTGTAGAGGCGATAGAGGTTTTCCGGCTGCCAGGCCGGCTGATCGGCGGCGATGCCGAACCTTTCGCGCGCCAGCGGCGCCACGAAGGTCAGGAAAGGCCGCGACCGGCAAGCCTGCATTTCGACCAGCAGCGATTGGCTTTCATGCAGGCTCATCCCGCGTGAGCGGCCGACCGGCTGCCGGGCCCAGCTAGCCGGCAGCCCCTGTTCGTATAGCGCGTGCCCGGTTTCATGCATCACCCCCATCAGCGAGGTGGTGAAATCCCCCTCGTCATAGCGGGTGGTGATCCGCACATCGTCATCCGCCCCACCGCAGAATGGGTGGGTGCTGACATCCAGGCGGCCGCGCTCGAAATCGAAACCCAGAACGCCCATCAGATGCTGGCCCAGATCGCGCTGGGCATCGACGGCAAAGCGGCCCGTCAGCGGTTCCGGCGATGGGCGGCTGGCCTGCTTGTCCAGCGCCTGGCCGATGAAATCAGGCAGAAAGCCTGCCAGCTGATCGAATTGTTTGTCGATGTCGGCGCTGCGCCCGTCCGGCTCGTAACTGTCCAGTAGGGCGTCATAGGGCGACAGCCCTAGCGCTTCGCCCTTGACCACGGAGATTTCCCGCTGAAGCCGCAGAACCTCCGACAGCAGCGGCAGCAACCCGGCGAAGTCATCCTTGGCACGGGCGTCGCGCCAAGCCTGTACGCAGGTCGAGGAGGCCTTGGTGCTGGCCTCCACCAGATCGGCCGGCAACGCCGCCTCATGCTGCCAGCCGCGCCGCATCTCCCGCACATTGGCGGCCTGCCAATCATCCAGCGCCAGCGAATCGGCCTCATCGAGCAAATCCGCCAGGGCCGGATCGGTGATCAGCTCATGCCGGATAACGGCCAAGGTCGCCAGAGTCTGGGCCCGGGCCGGGCCTGCGCCGTCCGGCATCATGGTTTCCTGGTCCCAATCCAGAATGCCCAGGGCATTATCCAGATCGGCGATCTTGGCAAACCGGCTTTCCAAGGCCTGATAGGCGTTGGGCGAAAGGCTGTCGGGCATGGTCAGGCTCGTCGCAGATACAGGAAGGTAATGACCGCCAGGATGGCCGCCAGGGCATACCAGGTCAGGGCATATTCCAGATGGTTGTTCGGCAAGTCCAAATAAACCGGCCGGGCGATGGGAACGGCATCGCCCGCCTCCGCCGGCGGCACCAGCGCCACGTAATACGGCGCCAGGGTGCCATCGGGCAGGCCAGCCTGCATGGCCGGAAATTCCATCCAGAACCACTGATTGCCCGCCGGGTCGTTATCCGGCCGGAACAGGGTCTTTAGCCAGGGTTCACGGACGATGGCCTCGATGGCCCGCTCGCCCACCGGCGCCGGATCAGCCGACTGCCCGTCGGGCACCCAGCCGCGATGGACCAGCACGACCTCGCCCGTCCGGCGGACAAAGGGGGTCAGCACATCGGTGCCAACCTTGCCGTCCAGTGTGCGGGCCGGGAATTCGAAATCGATGCCTTGCAGATATTCCCCGGTCAATTGCACCGGCCGAAAGGACCAATCTTCCAACTCGATAGCGCCAGCAGGCAGCGCGACCGGCGGGGCCGCCAGTTGCGCCTCCATCGTTGCGATCAAATCCTGCTTCCAGCCCAACCGTTGGGCTTGCCAGGTTCCCAGCCCGATCAGAATGATCAAAGCCGGAAGGGCGATGGCCAACACGCGGGCAGTGCGGCCCATGGCGTCAATCCCAGGGGTTGTGGCGATAATTCTGGGCGATAAACCAGGCCTTGGTCGGAGGCAACAGCACCAAGGTCGTTCCCAGCACGCCAACCAGACCCAGCACCGCGATCACCCAAGTTGGCGGGTCGAAGGTGAAGCCGATCCACATGACCAGTGGCACGACGGTAAAGCCCAGCACGAACATCAGCATGATGGCCGGGCCGTCGCCCGTGTCGTTTTCCGCCAGGGGAAGCCCGCATTCCTCGCAGTGATCGACCAGCGTCATATAGCCGGTGAACAAACGCCCCCGCCCGCAGCGGGGGCATTTGCGGCCCAGCGCTGCGGATAGCGCACTGACCATGCAGATCTAGTGTGGCGCGCCGGCGCCGCCCCACCAATAAACGGCGACGAACAGGAACAGCCAGACAACGTCGACGAAGTGCCAGTACCAGGACGCGGCTTCGAACCCGTAATGGCTCTTTGCGTTGAAATGGCCCGAGCGCGTCCGCAGCCAGCAGATGAACAGGAAGATGGTACCGATCAGGACGTGAAAGCCGTGGAACCCGGTGGCCATGAAGAAGGTCGAGGGAAAGATGCCATCGGTGAAGCCGAAATGGACATGGCCATATTCGTACAGCTGGATGGCCGTAAAGAAGACGCCCAGCAGGACTGTGATTCCCAACGCGGTGGAGGCGTCCTTGTTGTTGCCGTGCAGGATTTCGTGGTGAGCCCAGGTCACGGTCGTGCCCGACAGCAACAGCACTAGGGTCATCAGCAACGGCAGGTCGAAGGTCGGAATGGCTTCGATTCCAACCGGCGGCCATTGGAAACCGGTCGCCTCGGTCGGAAACAGCGCGGCGTTGAAATAGGCCCAGAAGAACGCCACGAAAAACATCACTTCCGAGGCGATGAACAGCATCATGCCATAGCGCAGGCCGATCTTGACGATCGAGGTGTGGGCCTTTTCCCGCACCGATTCCAGCACGACATCGCGCCACCAGCCATACATCACCGCGAAAACGGCAATGAAGCCGACCAGCATCAACCAGACCGTGTCGTAGTGCATGTACAGGATGGCGCCCGTGGCCAACACACCGCCCGCCGCGGCACCCAGGATGGGCCAGGCACTGGGGTTGACCAGATGATAGGGGTGGGGGACGCCGTCCGATTTGGTGTCCACTGTCGCTTCGCTCATCGCTAATGCTCTTCGTTACGGGTCAACCGCCGACTGGTGCGGCGCCGATGGGCAGGTCCGACGTTTGCGCCGGCTCACTAGACTGATAGCCGCTCTCGATCGCCCGGTCGAGATCCTCCGATTGAGAGCGGAAGAAAGTGTAGGAAAGGGTAATGACGTCCACATCGTCCAGGTTGGGATCGTCCGCAATCGCCGGATCGACGAAGAAATAGACCGGCATGGCCATTTCCTGACCGGGCGTCAGGGTCTGTTCCTGAAAACAGAAACACTGGACCTTGTTGAAATAGATGCCGGCTTTCAACGGGCTGACATTGAAGGTCGCGGTCCCGGTGATGGGTTTGCTGGTCGGGTTGGAGGCCCAATAGGTGATGAAACCCGGCTCGCCGATCCTTAGGCCAAGCTCATTGCTTTCCGGGGCGAAATCCCACGGCATGTCGCGGTTGGTGCTGGCGGTAAAGCGTACCCGGACGGTGCGGTCCAGAACCTGGCCGGCCGGCATTTCCTCGGCAACCTGGGTCGTGCCGCCAAAGCCGGTGACTTGGCAGAACAGCTGATAGGCCGGCACGGCGGCGTAGGACAGACCGATCATGCCGAACACCACGGCGACCAGCATCGCGGCCGTGCGGCCATGTTTGGGCGTGGCTTGGGGTGCGGCCGTCTCGCTCACGATACCCAGCTCCCGGACATGCGGACCACCGAAATCACGTACAGCAAAACGATAAACCCGACCAAAGCGGCCAGGGTCGCCAGATTGCGGCCGCGCCGGGATTTATGGCGCTCGCTTTCCCAATTCTTCCTCATGACCCCCACCCAAAACCGGTCATCGGACCCGGATCGATGATCAGCAAGGCGAACAACGCGAACAGATAGAAGATAGAAAAACCGAACATCTTGCGGGCCGCTGGCTGGTTGCCGGTCTCGCTCCGCTCAGCCACGACGCGCAAGGCGCAAATCACGAACAGCACGCCCAGCGTCAACGCGCCACACAGATAGAACAACCCGCCAACTCCGAAGACGACAGGGGCCAAGGTAACGGGCAGCAACCCGATGGTGTAGGCCAACATTTGCCGCTTAGTAACTTTGGCGCCAGCCGTCACGGGTAGCATCGGCACGCCGGCCGCCGCATAATCCCCGCGTTGGTACAGGGCCAGGGCCCAAAAATGCGGTGGCGTCCAGGCAAAGATGATGGCGAACAACAACACAGATGCCATGCCGACATCGCCTGTCACGGCCGCCCAACCGATCATGGGCGGGAAAGCCCCTGCCGCACCGCCAATCACGATGTTCTGCGGCGTCCGGCGCTTCAGCCACATGGTGTAGATCAGGACATAGAAGGCAATCGCCCCGGCCAGCAATGCGGCGGCAGTCCAGTTCGTCGCCATGCCCATCGTAAAAACCGACGCGCCGGCCAGCACAACGCCAAAGGCCAGGGCGCTTTCGGGTTCGACCTTTCCAGCCGGAATTGGCCGTCCGCGGGTTCGCCGCATGATCGCGTCGATATCGCGGTCGTACCACATGTTGATGGCACCGGCCGCCCCGCTGCCGACCGCGATGCACAGGATGGCCGTCAGGGCCAGAACCGGGTGCAGCGCCCCCGGCGCCACGATCATGCCCGCCGCGCCCGTGAACACGACCAGGGTCATGACCTTGGGCTTCAGCAGCGTCACGAAATCGTGCCAGTCACCCTCGGCCAGCCGGTCGCGGCGGACGCCAACAAACGCATCCTGGGCGGCGACGCTTTGTGTAATGCCGTCTGGTGCCATCGACCTATGCGCGTTCCGTCACGGGACCCGTTAGGAAACCCGCGGCAGCTTCTCGAACTGGTGGAAGGGCGGCGGCGAGGGCAGGGTCCATTCCAGCGTCGTGGCGCCTTCGCCCCACGGGTTGGCTTCCGCCTTGCGGCCATTCATCAGCGTGTAGATCGTCACCGCCACGAAGAAGAACGCCCCGGCCACCGAGATATAGGCGCCAACCGAGGAAACGTAGTTCCAGCCGGTATAGGCATCCGGATAGTCGGGAATGCGGCGCGGCATGCCGGCCAGCCCCAGGAAATGTTGCGGGAAGAAGGTCAGGTTGACGCCGATGAAGGTCATCCAGAAATGGGCCTTGCCCATCCATTCCGGATATTGCCGGCCGAACATCTTGCCCATCCAGTAATACCAGCCGGCAAAGATGGCGAAGACCGCCCCCAGGCTGAGCACGTAGTGGAAGTGGGCGACGACGTAATAGGTGTCGTGCAGCGCGATATCCATGCCGCCATTGGCCAGGACCACGCCCGTGACCCCGCCGACGGTGAACAGGAAGATGAAGCCAATAGCCCACAGCATGGGCGTCTTGAACTCGATCGAGCCGCCCCACATGGTCGCGATCCAGCTAAAGATCTTAACCCCCGTGGGCACCGCGATCACCATCGTGGCAAAGGTGAAATAGGCCCGCGCGTCCACATTCATGCCCACCGTGTACATGTGGTGGGCCCAGACGACGAAGCCGACGGCGCCGATGGCGATCATCGCCCAAACCATGCCGACATAGCCGAACACCGGCTTGCGGGAGAAGGTCGAGATGATGTGGCTGATCATGCCGAAGCCCGGCAGGATCATGATGTAGACCTCGGGGTGACCGAAGAACCAGAACAGGTGCTGGAACAGGATCGGATCGCCACCGCCGGCCGGATCGAAGAAGGCCGTGCCGAAGTTCCGGTCGGTCAGCAGCATGGTGATCGCGCCGCCCAGCACCGGAACCGCCAGCAACAGCAAGAAGGCGGTGATCAGCATCGACCAGACGAACAGGGGCATCTTGAACAGGGTCATGCCCGGCGCCCGCATGTTGAAAATGGTCGTGATAAAGTTTATGGCCCCCAAAACCGAGGACGCGCCTGCCAGGTGAAGGGCGAAGATCGCCATATCGACCGCCGGCCCGGTATGGCCCAGCGAGGATGACAGGGGCGGATAGATCGTCCAGCCCGTTCCCGCGCCGCCGCCGATAAAGGCCGATCCCAAAAGCAGGAAGACGGACGGCACCAACAGCCAGAACGAGATGTTGTTCATGCGCGGGAAAGCCATATCCGGCGCCCCGATCATGATCGGCACAAACCAGTTGCCGAACCCACCGATCATCGCCGGCATGACCACAAAGAACACCATGATCAGGCCGTGGGCGGTGATGTAGACGTTCCAGACATGCCCGTCGGCGAAGTACTGCATGCCAGGCGTGGCCAGCTCCATCCGCATGGCCAGCGAGAACAAGCCGCCAACGAGACCGGCAATGATCGCGAAGATCAGATAGAGCGTCCCGATATCCTTGTGGTTGGTCGACAGAAACCAACGGGTAAAGAAACCGGGTTTGTGATCGTGATGATCGTGATCGTGGTGGGCGGCGGCGCCTGACGAAGCCATGTGTCTTTCCTTCAGCCTACCTGGGCAACTGAACTAAACGAACGGTGCGGCGGCGTTATTGCACTTCCGCGGTTTCGGTGCCGGGATAGGCACGGGTCAGCAGTACGGGTGGGGTTTCCAGATCCAAACCGGCGGTTTGTTCGACCACCCAATCATCGAACGCTTCCCGGCTGACCGCATGCACCTCAATCGGCATGAAGCCGTGGCCGGTACCGCAGATTTCCGAACATTGGCCGTAATAGACGCCTTCCTGTTCGATCCGGAACCAGGTTTCGTTCATCTGGCCGGGCACGGCATCGGTTTTCACGCCGAAATTAGGCATCGCCCAGGCGTGCAAAACGTCGCCGGCCGTAATCAGCACCTGAATATTGGTATCGACCGGCAGCACCACCGGCGCCGTGGTCGACAACAGGCGGATCTGATCTTCGGTCAGATCGGCATCTTCGACCATATAGCTGGAATATTCGGGGATCTGCTGGTCGGGCAGCTCATAGCCCCAGTACCATTGATAGCCGCGCACGACGAGGCTCAGCTCCGGCTCTTCTGTCTTGTCTAGGAAATACAGCAGACGGAAGGATGGGAAGGCGATGACCAGCAGAATCAGGACCGGCACGACCGTCCAAACCACCTCGATCAACGCGTTGTGAGTCGTCTTGCTTGGAACCGGGTTCCGCTTGGCGTTAAAGCGGAACATGACATAGACCAGCAGCGCCAAGACGAAGATGGTGATCAAGGTAATGATCACCAGCAGCAGATTGTGGAAGCTGTTCAGCTGCGTCTGACCAGGCGTCACGGCATCCGACAGGCCAAGCTGCCAAGGTTTTGCCGGCCCGTCGGCCAGGGCTGATCCGACTGGACCGATGGTCAGCAGACCCGCCACCGCAAATGCGGTGATCCGGGTGATCCAAGCTGCGCAAATCGCAAAGGGGTTGGTTCTCATATCGTCTCGGTCAGTCGTTCCAACTCATGCCACGGCAACTAACAGTGGCCGTCGATTAGTCAAGGACGCAGAGGATTAAACAAATTGTAAATCCATCCGCCGTCCAACTGGTATGGGATGGGTTATCCGCAGCCATGCAAGCCGGCCGCGTTTGCTGCGGCGCGAACGTACACGACCGGTCACCGGATTTTCAAACGAAACGTTGCATTGCAACAGTGTTCATCAATTGGCAATGCTGCTTGAGCTTTCGGGAAACCGACACCACCCTTAGAGTCCGTCTGCGAAATCTGTAAAGGCGCCCCCTGCCATGTCTGCCTTGGACCAAACCGAAAATCTGTTCTTCGAACGCACCGAGTTGGATCGGGAAAGCGCCGAGCGCCTGACCGAGGATGCGCTGCATGGCGCGGACGATGGCGAGCTGTTTCTGGAATACCGCCAGTCGGAAAGCGTCAGCTGGGATGACGGCCGGTTAAAAGCCGCGGCCTACAACACCTCCCAGGGTTTCGGGTTGCGGGCCATTGCCGGTGAGGCAACCGGTTATGCCCATGCTGCCGAGCTGTCGCCGGACGCCATAAAACGCGCCTCGGGCACCGTCCGGTCGGTGCTGGCGGGTCGTTCCGGCACGGTGGGCGAAGCAGCCCCGGGCACCAACCGCCAGCTCTACACCGACGCCAACCCGCTGGCCGACACGCCGTTCGAGGTCAAGGTCAAGCTGCTGGAGGACATCGACGCCTATGCCCGCGGCAAGGACGACCGGGTACGGCAGGTCAGCGCGTCGCTGGGCGGCACCTGGCAAGCGGTGCGAATCATCGATGCCCATGGCCGGCACACCGCCGATATCCGCCCGCTGGTCCGCCTGAACGTCTCCGTCGTCGTTGCCGATGGCGACAAGATGGAAAGCGGCTCCTATGGCACCGGCGGCCGGGTGGCTTATGACGGTTATCTAGAACCCGAGACCTGGCAGTTCGCGGTCGACGAGGCGCTGCGCCAGGCAAAGGTCAATTTGGAAGCGCAAGCGGCCCCGGCCGGCGAGATGACGGTCGTTCTGGGCCCCGGTTGGCCCGGCATCCTGCTGCATGAGGCGGTTGGTCATGGGCTGGAAGGGGATTTCAACCGCAAGAAAACTTCGGCCTTCTCCGGCCTGATCGGCGAACGGGTGGCCGCCCCCGGCGTCACCGTGGTCGATGACGGCACCATCACCGACCGGCGCGGATCGATCACCGTCGATGACGAGGGCACCCCCTCGCGCCGCAACGTGCTGATCGAGGACGGCATCCTGGTCGGCTACATGCAGGACCGCATGAACGCCCGACTGATGGGGGTCAATCCCACGGGCAACGGCCGCCGCGAAAGCCATGCCCATCACCCGATGCCGCGCATGACAAACACCATCATGCTGGGCGGGGATGCCGATCCGGCCGAGGTTCTCGCCTCCGTCGACAAGGGTCTGTTCGCCGTTAATTTCGGCGGCGGTCAGGTGGATATCACAAACGGCAAGTTCGTCTTCGCCGCGTCGGAGGCCTATTTGATCGAGAACGGCAAGGCCACCGCCCCGGTCAAGGGCGCAACCCTGATCGGCAACGGGCCGGACTGCCTGACCCGCGTGTCCATGATCGGCAACGACATGGCGCTGGATCCCGGCATCGGCACCTGCGGCAAGGACGGCCAGGGCGTGCCGGTCGGCGTCGGCCAGCCGACCTTGCGGATCGATGGGCTTACCGTGGGCGGCACGGCTACCTAGCTAGAATTGCTAATTGTTGAGACTATTTGGTCTCATTTTTAAATAGTTGGCACTTTTTTTGCCCTTGCTCTGGCATGGGGGAAAAAACCTCCCATCTGCGACACTGCGGCTCGGTCCGGACCCCGGTGCTTGGGACCGCCACGCCCTGACTGCAATGATTTGACTGAGTGCCTCTTTCACCCGGGGCGAGGGATATATGCTGACAGACGTTGGGTTCCTGCTGGCCGGCGCCGCATTGCTCTATTTGGGCGGCGACTGGCTGGTCGATGGAGCCCGCGGCCTGGCAGCCCGGTTCGGCGTGTCCCCCCTGTTCGTCGGCATCGTCATCATGGGGTTCGGCACCTCGGCGCCGGAAATCGTTGTCACCGTCGATGCCGCCCTAACCGGCAGCCACGACGTCGCCATCGGTAATGTGGTCGGCAGCAACATCGCCAACCTGTGCCTGATCCTGGCGATCACGGCGATGCTCTCGCCGGTCATGGCCAACCCCACCATCATCCGGTTCGATGGGCCGGCCATGGTGCTGGCGACCTTCGCCTTCGCCGCCCTGGCCCTGGACGGACAGGTCGGCCGCCTGGACGCACTGGTGCTGATGGCAGCGGCTTTTGGCTATTTCTGGCTGCGCCTGCATGGCGACCGTTCCCGCGACCGCAGCGCGGAGGAGCTGGACGGGGCCGCCGATATGCCGGCGATGCGGGCGGCCGGGTTGGCGGTGGTCGGAATCATCGCTTTGCCTTGCGGCGCCCACGTCTTTCTCGATGGCGCCGTCGGCGTCGCCGTGCTGTTGGGCGTATCCGAGGCGATCATCGGCGTTTCCCTTGTCGCCCTGGGTACATCGTTGCCCGAACTGACAGCCTGCGTGATGGCGGCCAGGAAAAACCGCGGCGACATGGCGCTGGGCAATGTGCTGGGCAGCAACGTCTTCAATTCGACCATCGTGATCGGCATTGCCGCGACGACGGCACCCATCCAGGTTTCCGCCGTGTTTGCCGAAAAAGGGCTGTGGCTGATGATCGCCACATCGCTTGCCGCGATCGTTTTCCTTAGAACAGGTTATGTGCTGTCGCGGCGCGAGGGCGGCGTCATGTTGGCCGGCTACGGCGCGATTCTGTACCTGCTGTACTAACGGGCCAGCCGGTCAGCGTCGCCGGCCCGACCAGATGATCATGCCGACCGCCCCGATCAGGGTGATCGGCACGGCATATTTCAGCCCGTTCAAGATGGCCCAGGGCAGGATGGCGAAAACGTCCCGTCCGGCGCTTCCGGCGATGGCTGCGAGATGCATCAGGGTAACCAACGACCAGGACGCGGCAAACAGCGACAACACGGTTTCCCGCAGCCATTTCTTGTCGACGCGCCGCCAGATTTCGCCCAAATCCATGAAGGCTCAGCCCGTCAGCCAGGTTAGTACGCGTATTCGGTGAAGGCGGGGTCGACACTGCGGTCCCAGGGCCCGGCGAATTTTTCCAACATCACCTCAGCGGGGGTTTTACCCGATTCGGCAATGTCCCAAAGGTTGTTCAAAAAGCCGGTTTCATTGACGCCGACGGCATCGGGGGCCGCCCGCCGGGTCAGCCCGTTCTTGGCGATTCCCAGCACCTCCAGCGCCAGGTCGCGCACCGTGCGGTCACGGAAGGGCGTGGCCAGGCCAAGGCGCGGAACCCGGTCCCGCAGTTCCTGCATTTCCTCAAACGACCAGTCAGCGATCAGCGCGCCGGCTTCGGCCAGGGCCTGTTCGTCATACAACAGGCCGACCCAAAGCGCCGGCAGGGCACAAATCCGGCCCCAGGGCCCACTATCGGCTCCGCGCATCTCCAAAAACCGCTTCAGCCGCACTTCGGGGAAGATGGTCGTCAGGTGGTCTGCCCAATCCTCCATCGTCGGGACCTCGCCGGGCAGGGCCGGCAGTTTGCCCTTCAGGAAATCGCGGAAAGATTGGCCCGAACAGTCGATGTAATCATCGCCCCGATGGACGAAATACATCGGCACATCCAGGGCATAATCGACATAGCGTTCGAACCCGAAACCTTGCTCGAACACAAACGGCAGCATGCCCGTGCGATCGGGATCCGTGTCCGTCCAAACATGGCTGCGCAGGGATAAGAACCCGCTAGGCTCACCATTGGCAAAGGGCGAGTTGGCGAACAGCGCGGTGGCAATGGGCTGCAAGGCCAGGCTGACCCGGAACTTGGTCACCATGTCGGCCTCATCGCCGAAATCGAGATTGACCTGCACGGTACAGGACCGGGTCATCATATCGACGCCCAGCTTGCCGCGCTTGGCCATGTAGTCCCGCATGATGGCGTACCGCCCCTTGGGCATCCAGGAGACGTCCTCGCGGCCGGCCTTGGGCGAAAAGCCGATGCCCAGCATGCCCAGCCCCAGCTCCTGGGTAACGGCCTTGACCTGGATCAGATGCTCGCTGACCTCGTCGCAGGTCTCGTGAATGGTACGCAAGGGGGCGCCGGACAGCTCGATCTGGCCCGCCGGTTCCAGGCTGATCGAGGCGGAATCCTCGTCATGCTTGAGGGCAATGACCTTGCCCTTCTCATCCACCGGGCGCCAGCCAAAGCGCTGCAGGCCGTTCAGCAGGGCCGCGATACCGTCCGGCCCCTCATAGCCGGGGCTGGTCAGGTCGGACAGGCGGTAGGGAAATTTTTCGTGTTCGGTGCCGATGCACCATTTGGATTTGGGCTTGCAGCCCTCCTCCAGATAGGAAACCAGCTGGCGATGATCGGTAATCGGCTGGTGGGCCGCGGCGCTTGCCGGCGCGGCGTCTTGAACGACTTGGCTCATGGTTCAGTGACTCGATCCACGCGTGAAAAAAACGCCGCCTCACCGGGCGGACGCGTCATCCAATGGCCGCTCGTCGCCATGCAAATCGCCAGGGCTGCGAGCGCCGCGGTATCGGCCCGCAATATCAGCGGGCCGAGGCCGGTCGGCCGAACAAAGGACAGCTCGGCCATGCGGTCAAGCTCCCTTGATGTAAACCCGCCCTCAGGACCGACCAGGATTCCGTAGGGTCGGTTGCCCAATTTCCGTGCTTCGGCCTCTATCGGTTCGACTTGACCCGCTTCGGCACACACCAGAAGGGGGCGATCCGCCGGCCATTCTTCCAGCAATTTCAACAACTCAACCGGTTGATCCACATCCGGAACGTCTAACCGTTCACACTGTTCGGCCGCTTCGATCGCGTTGGCTTGCAATCTTGTCACATTGACGCGAGTAACAGCCGTCTGCGCCGTGATAACCGGCCGCAGGCGGCCCACGCCAAGCTCCGTCGCCTTGGTTGCGACCAAATCGATGGCCGATTTTTTCAGCGGCGCGAAGCACAGCCAGACATCGGGACCGGCCGTTTGCACCCGGCGCTGTTCGGCCAGGCGCACCCGCGCCCCGGCTTTCGGCAGCTCCAGGATCTCGCCCCGCCATTCCCCGCCCCTGCCGTTGAACAACCCGACCGACTGACCAACATCAAGCCGCAGCACATTGCGCAACAGATGCGACTGGCCGCTGTCCAGGCACAGCTCGACCCCCTCGGCGAGATCATGCTCGACGAACAGTCGGGTTCTGATGGCAGGGCCGGCTTGGTCTTTGCGTGACATGGCAGGGCGGTGTATGCGAACCGCACCGCGATCACAACCATGACCCGACCGACCGTGGCCCAATCCGCCAGCGACATTCCAGCCCAATCCTGGATCGACAAGTTCGGTCCGGCTGTCCTTCGTCCCTATTTGCGCTTGATGCGTCTGGACCGGCCGATTGGCACCTGGTTGCTGCTGATACCGGGCTGGTGGGCCATTGCCGCCGCGCCGACGGACCAGGGCTGGGAATACCGCCTGTGGGTCGGCCTGCTATTCGGGATTGGCTCGCTGGTGATGCGCGGGGCCGGCTGCGTGGTCAACGACATCCTGGACCGCGATTTCGACGCTCAAGTTGCCCGCACCCGCGGTCGCCCGATCCCCAGCGGCGATGTGTCGGTCCTGCAAGCCCTGGTCTTCCTGGCATTCCTGCTCAGCATCGGCCTGGCGATCTTGTTGAGCTTCAACCGGCTGACGATTCTCTTGGGCGTTTTGTCTCTAGGGTTGATCGTCGTTTATCCGCTGATGAAGCGCGTCACCTGGTGGCCTCAGGCCTTTCTCGGCATCACTTTCAATTGGGGCGCCCTGATGGGCTGGACGGCCGTCAGCGGCGAGCTGGGGATGCCCGCCCTGCTGCTCTATGCGGCTGGGTTTTTCTGGACCCTGGGCTACGACACCATCTACGCCCACCAGGACAAGGAAGACGATGCGCTGATCGGCGTCAAATCTTCCGCCCTGGCCTTGGGCGATCGGACCCACCGGTGGGTCGCGATCTTCTACGCGGCTACGGTGGCATTGTTGTTGGCCGCCGGATTGGCTGCCGATCTGGGCGTTGCCATCCTGCTGGGATCGGCCCTTGTGGCCGTCCATTTCGTGTGGCAGTTGCGGCTTCTGCGTATTGACGATCCGACCATCTGCCTGATGCTGTTCAAGTCCAATCGGGACGCCGGTTTGATTTTCTTGGCAGCCTTAATCATTGGCCGCATAGCGATCTGATGGGATTGTACCGCGCCGGCTCCGGGCTTATGTCTTGAGCCTAGCCTCTCGCGGGGACTGACAATCCTCTTCACAACTAGAGCCTTTGCATGAACAGCGCAGCGCAGCGCCTGTCTTTGGCCCTTCTCGTCGCGGTTGCAGCGACGGGACCGCTTGCGCTCAACATTTTCATGCCCGCCATGCCGGAGGTCGCGCGCTCCTTCGGCGCGCCTTATGGCCAGGTTCAGCTGACCTTGAGCGTGTTCTTCATCGGGCTGGCTGTCGGGCAAGTGGTCTACGGCCCGCTATCCGACCAGTTCGGCCGGCGGCCGATCATGATCATTGGCTTGGCCATGTATGTCGCAGCCAGCGCCCTGTGCATGCTGGCCGCCACCGCTGAGATGCTGATCATCGGCCGCGCGGCCCAAGGGTTTGCCGGCTGCGCGGGCATCGTGCTGTCGCGCGCCATCATCGGCGATGTGGCGGGGCGGGAGAAATCAGCCTCCCTGATCGCCTACGTCACCATGGCGATGGTCGTGGTGCCGATGCTGGCCCCCTCGATCGGCGGCTTCATTTCAGATTATTTCGACTGGCACACCATCTTCGTCCTTGTTTTGGCTTATGGCGTGATTGCCCTGGTCTGGGTCGTCTTCGGCTTGGAGGAGACGAACCACCAACGCACCTCGGTCGGCCCCAGGGGGCTGCTGGCCAATTATGCCCGGTTGAGCGGCAATAGTGAGTTTCGCGCCTATGCCGCCATCGGCGCCTTCGGCACGGCTGGGTTCTTCGGCTTTCTGGGTGGGGCACCCTATGTGATCATCGAAATCATGGGCCGAACGCCGTTCGAATACGGTCTGTTCTTTGTTCTGCCCGCGCTTTGCTACATCGCCGGTAACTTCGTCTCCGCCCGGTTGGCCCCGAAGCTGGGCATCGACCGACTGATCCTGATCGGTTCGTCCATCACCGCGATTGGCGCGGCTGTGATGCTGGCTGCCGGGCTGGCCGGCATGCTGACCGCTTGGGCCGTCTTCCTGCCCATGATGGCCTGCGCCTTCGGCAATGGGTTGACCATCGCCACCTCCGCCGCCGGGGCGATCAGCGCCATCCCCACCATCGGCGGCACGGCCAGTGGCTATGCCGGGTTCCTGCAGATGGGACTGGGTGCCTTCGCCAGCTGGGTGACCGGCAGCCTGGTTAGCACCAGCCAAGTGCCCATCGCCGCCGTGATGTTGATCGTGGCCACCTGCGCCGCCCTGATCGCCATTGCCCGCTGGCGCGATGTCGGCACGCCCCGACCTGCGCCGGCTGCGTGACGAACGCCGATCAGCCCTGCTATAGGACCCGCCATGGCAAGCTCTCGATTTGGATGGGGCGGATTTATCGTCCGCTGGCTCGTCGCCCTGGTTCTGGTCCTGGGGACGTTCAACCCAAGCAAGTATTCCTATTATGACTGGATCACCCGATCCGGCAGCGAGGATCTGCCGCTTAAGGTCTTGGTCGGCTTGGCCATCTTGATCGTGCTGATCGTTTTCGCCCGGGCCACCCTGCGCTCGATCGGCGTGGTCGGCCTTGTGCTGGGCGCCGCCTTCTTCGCAGCCGTTATCTGGGTGTTGATCGATTATGAGCTGCTCGAGGCGGGAACCTCGACGGTGATGACCTATATTCTGCTGGTCATCGTGGCGACACTGCTCGCTATCGGCCTGTCCTGGTCGCACGTCCGCCGGAGGCTGAGCGGCCAGTCCGATGTCGATGATTTGGATGAATGAACGGGAGTGATCGCGTGAGCCAAGACACCACGCTCGACCTGCTGTCGGACCTGATCACCCGGGCCAAGCGCCATGGCGCCGATGCCGCTGATGCGCTGGGCTATGAGGCGACGTCCGTTTCCATTGGCCAACGGCTGGGCAAGCCCGAGCACACGGAACGGGCCGAGGGCGCCGATATCGGCCTGCGGGTCTTCGTCGGCAAGCGCATGGCCATGGTCTCCACCGCCGACCGCAGCAAGGACGCGCTGGAGGAGCTGGCCGAGCGCGCCGTCGCCATGGCCCGCGTCGTGCCGGAAGACCCCCTCGTCGGCCTGGCCGACCCCGATCAGCTCGCGACCGAGTTGCCGGACCTGGATCTGGCCGATGATGGCGAGCCGGATGAATCGACCCTGGCCGCCCGGGCCGCCGAAGCCGAAGCGGCCGCGTTGGCCGTAGACGGCGTGGAAAATTCCGAAGGGGCCGAGGCTGCCTTTTCCTCCAGCACGGTGGCGGTCGCCGCCAGCAACGGCTTTGCCAACTCCTACCGCACCACCGGCAGCAGCCTGTATGCCTCCGTCGTCGCCGGCAGCGGCGATGGCATGGAAACCGATTACGACTACACCCGCGCCTCCCACGGCGAGGATCTGAAGAGGCCCGAGGATATTGGCCGCCGGGCCGGCGAACGGGCCGTGGCCAGGCTTGGCGCGCGCAAGGTACCGACCGGTCAGGTGCCGGTCATCTACGACCAGCGCGTTTCCGCCAGCCTGCTGAACCACCTGCTGGGCGCCATCAACGGCGCCGCCATCGCCCGGGGCACGAGCTTTCTGAAAGACCGCATGGGCGAGGCGCTGTTCGATGCCGGCATCACCGTTTTGGAGGAGCCGCATATCAAACGCGGCCTGCGCTCCAAGCCGTGCGATGCCGAGGGGCTGCCCAACCACACCCGCGCCCTGATCGACGAAGGCAAACTGACCACCTGGCTGCTTGATCTACGTTCTGCTCGCCAGCTGGGCCTGCAAAGCACCGGTCACGCCTCCCGCGGCATCACCTCCCCGCCCTCTCCCAGCCCAACCAACATCAAGCTGGTCCCGGGTCAGGCCACGCCGGAGGAGCTGATGGCCGATATCGAGGAAGGCTTTCTCATCACCTCAATGATGGGCTCCTCGGTCAGCCTGGTAACGGGCGATTACAGCCGGGGCGCCAGCGGCTTCTGGATCGAAAAGGGCAAGCCCGTCTTCCCGGTCAACGAGGTCACGGTGGCCGGCAACCTGACCGACATGTTCGCCCGCCTGATCCCGGCCAATGATTTCGAACGCAAGTCAGGCGTCGATGCCCCCTCCATCCGAATCGACGGCATGACCGTGGCGGGGCAGTAGGGAAACTAGCCAGGCACGATCGCCTCAAGCGCCGTCTCAGCCATCGAGATCCTTGCCGGGGCATGGGCGACGATGTCGCCGTCGGCCTGGATGGGAGAGCCGCCCGGGCCGGTGATGTCGAAGCTGGCGACATGTTCGATGGAATAGACCGGCGAATTTTCGATCTGGCCGAGCGCCACCCGCACCAGATAGCCGATGGTCGCCTGGCGGCCGGCCTTGTGGAATAGGCACAGATCCATACCCGAGGAGAACGGGCTGGCCTGTTTGGACAGCACGAACCGGCCGGCGTAATAGCGGGCATTCACGACGATGGCCGAGCTGGTCGGCAGCTCCTTGCCCTCGACCAGCACCGTCGGGCAGGCGGCATCGCCCCGCACGAAGGTCCCAAGCGTTTCGATGGCATAGGCCCCCTTGCCGAGCAGCCGCTTGACCGCCGGGTCGACCTTCGACACCACCTGCGCATCGAACCCCGCCCCGGCCATAAGAACGAAATGCCGAACCGGGCCGGCGCCCTCGCCTAATTCGCGAACGGTCCCCAGCCGCAGGGGCCGTGTCCTGCCGACGACGAGGCATTCGGCCAGTTCGGCCGGTGCGGAGGGCAGGCCGACTTCGGCGGCATAGACGTTGGCCGTGCCCATGGGAAAGACGCCCAACGGAGGCGCCCAGCCTTGCCGGTCACGCAGCGCAACCAGCCCATTGACAACCTCGTTGATCGTGCCGTCGCCCCCGGCCGCGATCACGGCGGTATAGCCGGGCCCGATCTCAGCCGCGATGCGCGTGGCATCGCCGGGCCCGGTCGTCGCCCGTTCTTCACAGGCGGCACCGGTGGCCGCCAACGCCCTGACATAGCCTTCGAACGCACGCTGCCGCCGCCAGCCGGCCACCGGATTACGAATAATCAGAAAGCGGCCGCCTTGTTTTGTTTCACGCTCGACTGGACGGTGGGCAGAGTTCACTGGCATCTGGTAAGAATTTTGACTCTTTTGTGTCACTTTTGTTGCAACAGAGTGAAGGTTTGGCGCTGTATAACCATCACTTGTCGGTGGGTAAATATTGTAATTGAAAATTTATCCTCGCTGATTCATTAGAAACCCGGTTCGTAGAGAGGGGTTTATGATCGAATCGGCCATCAAATCGATGGGGCTTCCAGTCCCTGCGGCTCCGTCAGAAGGGACCGAAAAGCGGTCACGGCGGAACAGGGCGGCGGCCAGGGCAATGTCGGATCCGGAGTCCGTCCCTGAACCCACCCACTATCGCACCATCTGGATATCCGACGTTCATCTCGGCACCCGGTCGTGCAACGCGGCCTATTTGCTGGATTTCCTCAAACACACCGAATCAGAAACGCTCTATCTGGTTGGCGACATCATCGATGGCTGGCGGTTGAAGAAAAACTGGTACTGGCCCCAGCTGCACAACGACGTCGTGCAGAAACTGCTGCGCAAGGCGCGCAAAGGCACCAACGTCATCTACCTGCCCGGCAACCACGACGAGTTCGTCCGCCCTTTTGTCGGCCATAATCTTGGCAATGTGACGCTGGTTGAAGATGCCGTGCACACCACAATCCAAGGCAAGCGCTTCCTGGTTCTGCACGGCGACAAGTTCGATGGCGTGGTCAAATATGCCCGCTGGCTGGCCCTCCTGGGCGACAAGGCCTATTCGCTGTTGCTGATGATCAATGTGCCGCTGAATGCGGTTCGCCGGCGGCTGGGTTTTTCCTACTGGTCGCTGTCGGCCTATCTGAAGATGAAGACTAAGCGGGCGGTTAACTTTATCAGCGATTTCGAAACCGCCTTGTCCGGCGAGGCGGCCCGCCAAGAACTGGACGGGGTGATCTGCGGACACATCCACACAGCCGAGATGAAGGACCATAACGGCCTGCTGTATGTGAATGACGGCGATTGGGTGGAAAGCTGCACCGCCCTGGTTGAAGACACCGACGGCAATCTGCATTTGTTGAACTGGGCCGAGGAAATGGCCCGGCGGACCTCTCCGAGCGTTGCGACCCAAGCGGCCTAGAGCCAACCCGACGCTCTGATCCAGCCCCCGCTGCGCGGGCGGACTGCTTGCGCCCCCACTCCAAGTGAACGGCACCGAAATCCATGAGAATTGCAATCGTCAGCGATGCCTGGGAGCCGCAGGTCAACGGCGTGGTCCGGTCCCTGCGCGAAACCATCGCCTGCCTGACCGACCTAGATCACGTCATCGAGGTTTTCGACCCATCCGCCTTTCGCACCATCCCCTGCCCGACCTATCCGGAAATTCCCCTGGCGCTGAACCCCTGGGGCAAGCTGGCCGGCATGCTGGATGATTTCGGGCCGGATTCGCTGCACATCGCCACCGAGGGGCCGCTGGGCTGGGCCGCCCGCCGCTATTGCACCAAGCGCGGCTATGCCTTCACCACCTCCTACCACACCATGTTCCCCGAATATGTGAACGTCCGGACCCGCATTCCGCTGTCCTGGATGTACGCGCTGATGCGGTTCTTCCACGCCTCCTCCTCGGCCATCATGTCGGCCACCCCCAGCCTGGACGAGCTGCTGATCAAGCACCGCTTCCCGACCCCCGTGCGCTGGACCCGGGGCGTGGATGTCGATTTGTTCCGCCCCCATGAGGACCGTATCGACTTCGGCCCCGGCCCGATCTCGATGTATGTCGGCCGCGTGGCGGTGGAGAAGAATATCCAGGCCTTTTTGGAGTTGGACCTGCCCGGCACCCAGGTCGTGGTCGGCGACGGCCCCCAGCGGGAGGAGCTGGAGAAGAAATACACCCACGCCATTTTCACCGGCGCCAAAAAGGGCGAGGAGCTGGCCCGTCATTTCTCCTCAGCCGATGTTTTCGCCTTCCCCTCCCTGACGGATACGTTCGGGCTGGTGATGCTGGAAGCGTTGGCCTGCGGGGTGCCGGTCGCGGCCTTCCCGGTGCAAGGTCCACGCGATGTGATCACCAATCCCGATATCGGCCACCTTGACTGGGATCTGACCAAGGCAATAGAGAAGGCGGCCCACTGTTCGCGCCAGGCCTGCCGCGACCATGCGCTTGACCATTCGTGGAACGCCGCCAGCAATCAGTTTCTCGGCAATCTGCGGCCGCTGCGCGGGGGCGCTACTTTCTGAAACGTCAAACCTTGAAAAGGCCGACGGACATCCATGCTTCTTGGCCTTTATCGCGGTTTCACGACGGTTTTCGGGCCCTTGGCCCCCCTGTTCCTGGAAAGGCGCACGGCACGGGGCAAGGAAGATCCCGCCCGGCGGCCGGAACGACTTGGCCAAGCCTCCCGCCCCCGGCCGACTGGAAAACTGGTCTGGATCCACGGTGCCAGCGTCGGCGAGGCCATGTCGGCCCAAATCCTGATCGACCGGCTGCTGGCCCTGGATGACACCCTCCACGTCCTGCTGACCACCGGCACCGTCACCTCCGCCCGTCTGTTCGAAAAACGCCTGCCGCCCTCGGCCATCCATCAATTCATCCCCATTGATCGGCCTGACTGCGTGAACCGGTTTCTCGATCACTGGCAGCCGGACCTCGCCATCTGGCTGGAATCCGAATTGTGGCCGAACCTGCTGGACGGCGTGGCACGCCGATCCATCCCGGCGGTACTGGCCAACGCGCGGCTTTCCCAGCGATCCTTTGTGCGCTGGTCTCGTCTTCCAAGCCTGGCCAAGCGCCTGATCGGTACGTTCGATCTGGTGCTGCCCGGCGATGCCAAATCGGCCGAGCGCTACCAAACCCTCGGCGCCCAAGCCCTGGGGCCAACGGGCAATCTCAAATACTCCGCTCCCGTGCTCCCCGCCGATCCCGCATCGGTCGAGGCGCTAAGGGGTGCCATCGGAAACCGCCCGGTCTGGCTCGCCGCCAGCACCCATCCCGGCGAGGACCAGCAGGTCATCGATGCCCATGGTGCGCTGGCCGACCGTTTTCCCGGGTTACTAACCATCATCGCCCCCCGCCATGTTGAACGACGGACCGAAATCGCCGGCCTGATCACGGAGAGGGGCCTTGACCATGCGGTCCGGTCCGCCGGTCAACTCCCCGATGGGACAACTGACATCTATCTGGCCGACACGCTGGGCGAGCTGGGCACCCTGTTTCGCGCGGTGCCCATCGTCTTCGTCGGCGGCTCCCTGGTGCCCATCGGCGGGCATAATCCGCTGGAGCCGGCCCGGCTGGGCTGTGCTATTTTAACCGGACCGAAGACGGAAAACTTCGCCGATGTGTTCGCCGCCATGGAGGCCGAGGATGCGGTTCAGCTCGTGCAGAATGGCCCTTCGCTCGCCGGGGCTGTTGGCGAGTTGTTGTCAGATCCCAATCATTGCGCTGAGCTGGCCAAGCGGGCCGAACAATCGGCCACAGCCCGCGCCGCCGTGATCGACGCCGCGATGGAGTCCCTACAACCCATCCTCAGCCGCGCGGGGCTCACCCCGTGACCCAGCCCGACTTTTGGTCGCGCCCACCGGGGCTGTGGTCGCGCCTGCTCAGCCCGGCCAGCGCGATTTTCAGCGCCGTCGGGCGGGTGCACAGGCTGATCTCCGCGCCCGACAAGATCGAGGTGCCGATTGTCTGCGTCGGCAACATCAATGTCGGCGGCGCCGGTAAAACCCCGACGGCCATCGCGCTGGCCAACCGGCTGAAGCAGAACGAGTTGAACGTCCATTTCCTGACCCGCGGCTATCTCGGCCGCCTGCAAGGCCCGCTAAGGGTCGATCTGGGCCACCATGACGCCAGCGACGTGGGCGACGAGCCGATGCTGCTGGCGGCCCACGCCACGACCTGGATCGCCAAAAACCGGGCCGCCGGCGCTATCGAGGCGGTCAGCGCCGGCGCCCAGATCATCGTCATGGATGACGGGTTTCAGAACCCCCATCTGCACAAGGATCTAGCCATCGTCGTCATTGATGGCGAGGCGGGCTTCGGTAACGGCTTGGTCATGCCCTCGGGGCCTCTGCGGGAGCCGGTGCCGCGCGCGCTGGCCCGGGCCGATATGGTGGTGATCATCGGCGGCGGCCCGAGACTGCGCCCTGACATCGAGGAGGCGTTGGCCGATTACGATCACCCCGTCATGCGCGCCACGCTGGAACCCCCGTCCAACATCGAGAAGCTAAAGAAAGAGCCCGTCTTCGCCTTTGCCGGCATTGGCCGCCCGGCCAAATTTTTCGACATGCTGACGGCGCACGGGCTGACCGTGGTCGGCACCAAGGCCTTCGCAGACCATCATGATTTTACGGCTGAGGACATGATGGCGCTGCTGGAGGCGGCCGGCACCGCCCGTCTGGTCACCACGGCCAAGGATTTCGCGCGGCTGGACGATGATGGCCGAGCCCATTGTACGGTCATCCCGGTCAATTTGGTGTTCGAGCAGCCCGACATGCTGGACGTTGTTCTCGGCCCGCTGATCCCCGATCAGTTCAAGGCCGCCCCGCACCAGGACCCTTAAAACAAGTCGCCTTGTTCGGATTTCTCGGCTGATTTTTTGCGGCTCTTGGCTGGCCGAGCTTGGCCCGCGCCGACTTTGCCGGCGACCACATCCAACGTCCCATCGCGCATCTGCACCGAAAGCGCCTCGCCGGCTTTGATCCCGGCACTGTCGGCCCGAGGCTTGCCATCCTGATCGCGCACCACGGCGAAGCCGCGTTCGAGCACCCGTTCGTAGGACAGACTGTTCAGCATCTGCGCCATGCCTGCAAGGGCGGCATCCGCCTCGGCCAGACGACGCGGCATCGGCACCGCCAGCCTTTCCCGCAGGCGCCCTAGCTCCCGCTCGGCCTGGTCGCTGCGCCGGACGATGGACTCCGGAGTCAGCCGCCCAGCCGTGCCGGCCAACGACCTCTCAGACGCCGTCAGAGCCGCCCGGCTGCCCGCCGCCAGCCGTTCCCAGGCCACGGTCAGCGACTGCGCCTGCCGATCCAACTGCTCGGCGGGGTGGCGGGGCCGAAGGGCCTCCAGCCGGTCTTCCAGGCGCCGCAGCTTTTCCGCCATCGAGCGGTCCCAGCGGCCCACCCGGTCGTCCAGCCGTTGCAGGGAATAATCGATCAGCCGGGCCGGATCGCCCAGCCCGCGCCCAAGCCCTTCGATGCGTGTCTGCCGTTCGCCCACGCTGCGCGAGAAGGCGCCATAGAGCCGCCGCTGCTTGTCCATCAGATCGGCCAGCAAATCGGCCCGCACCGGCACGGCCATCTCGGCGGCGGCGGTCGGTGTGGGTGCCCGGCGGTCGGCCACGAAATCGATCAGGGTCGTATCGGTCTCGTGCCCCACGGCGGAGATGACCGGAATCGGGCAGGCCGCCACGGCGCGGACCACCGATTCCTCGTTGAACGCCATCAGATCTTCCAGGCTGCCGCCCCCGCGCCCGACGATCAGCAGGTCCGGCCGGGGGATCGGCCCCTCCTCATCCAGCGCCCCGAACCCGTTGATGGCCGCCACGATCTGGTCCGGCGCCGCCTCGCCCTGCACGGCCACCGGCCACAGCAGCACATGGCGGGGAAACCGGTCTTCCAGCCGGTGCAGAATGTCGCGAATCACCGCCCCGGTCGGCGAGGTCACCACCCCGATCACCGAGGGCAGATAGGGCAGGAACTGTTTTCGATCCTCATCGAACAGCCCTTCGGCGGCCAGCCGCTTGCGCCGTTCCTCCAGCAGCTTTAGCAGCGCGCCCTCGCCGGCCAGCTCCACCGATTCGATAATCAGCTGATAGCGCGAATTGCCGGGATAGGTGGTCAGCCGCCCGGTGCAGATGACCTCCATCCCCTCCTCAGGCTGAATGGCCAGCTTGCCGGCGGTGCCGCGCCAGGCCACCGCCTCCAGCACCGCCTTCTCGTCCTTCAAGGTCAGGTAGAGATGGCCCGAGGCAGCGCGTTTGGGCCGCGAAACCTCGCCGCGCACGCGCACCCGGCCGAATCGATCCTCGATGGTCTGCTTGACCGCAAAGGCGATCTCGCCGACCGAGTATTCGTGAATATTGCTGCCCGGGCCGGCATGAAGCCCGTTGCTGTCTTGCACCATCGACCAACCGTTCGGATAAAGGGCGGATGAGCGCGAATCCTAACGATCATTCTTGTGGGGGCAAATGCGGATTCTGATCGTCGGGTCCGGTGGCCGCGAGCACGCCCTGGCCTGGGCCATAAGCGCCTCGCCCCTGTGCGAGGCCCTGTACTGCGCGCCAGGCAATGCCGGCATCGCCGGGGAGGCGGAGTGCGTCGACATCGCGGCCGAGGATATCGACGGCGTTGTCGAGTTCGCCTCGGCCGAAAAGATCGACTTCGTCGTCGTCGGTCCCGAGGCGCCGCTGGTCGCCGGCCTGGTCGACCGGTTGGAGGCGGAGGGCATCGCCGCCTTCGGCCCCAGTGCCGATGCCGCCCAGCTGGAAGGCTCCAAGGCCTTCATGAAGGACCTGTGCGCCCGCCGGGGCATCCCGACTGCCGGGTACGATCGGACAACAGACCTGGCCGAGGCGGAGGAGATCATCCGCAGCAAAGGCGCGCCCATCGTGGTCAAAGCCGATGGGCTGGCCGCCGGCAAGGGTGTGACGGTGGCGACCAGCGTCGAGCAAGCCATTGAGGCAGCGCGCGATGCCCTGTCCGGCAACGCCTTTGGCGAAGCCGGCGCCGAGCTGGTGATCGAGGATTTTCTAGAAGGTCCCGAGGTCAGCTTCTTCGCCCTGGTCGACGGCCAGACCGCCCTGCCCCTGGCCACCGCCCAGGATCACAAGCGCGCCTTCGATGGCGATCAGGGCCCCAACACGGGCGGCATGGGCGCCTTTTCCCCCTCGCCCTTGGTCGACCAAACCCTGGCCGACCGCATCATGGCCGAGATCATCCAGCCCACCGTCACCGCCATGGCCGAGGCGGGATCGCCCTTCAAAGGCGTGCTCTATGCGGGCTTGGTCCTGACGTCCGAGGGCCCCAAACTGCTGGAATACAACACCCGCTTCGGCGATCCGGAATGCCAGGTGTTGATGCTGCGCCTGATGTCCGACCTGTTGCCGGCCCTGATTGCCTCGCGCGACGGCCAGCTGGCCAATCTGGACCTGCGATGGCACTCCGAACCCGCCGTCTGCGTCGTTATGGCGACCGATGGGTATCCCGGCGGTTACCAGAAAGGCTCGGAGATCAAGGGACTCGACAAGGCCGCCATGGGCGAGGGTGTGCAGATCTTCCATGCCGGCACGAAACGGGGCGAGGGTGGCCAGCTCCAGGCCCATGGCGGCCGGGTCTTGGGCATCACGGCCTCCGGCGAGGATCTCGCCACGGCTTGCCAAAGCGCCTACGCCGCCATCGACCGCATCGACTGGCTGGAAGGGTTCTGCCGGCGCGACATCGCCGCCCGCTACATCCGCTAGCGACGGGCTCTGAAGAATGCTCGTAGCAAGGCCGCCGACCGGTCGGCCTGGATCCCGCCGATGACCTCCGGCCGCCAATGGCAAGTGGGCTGGCCATAAAAGCGCGGGCCATGCCAGACCGCCCCGCCCTTGGGATCGTCCGCCGCAAAGACCAGCGTCTTTAGCCGCGCAAAGCTGATCGCCGCCGCGCACATGGCGCAGGGCTCCAGCGTCACCACCAGCGAACAGGCCGGCAGGCGTTGCACCCCGCGCCGCGCCGCCTCGGCCCGGATGACCAGGATCTCCGCATGGGCCGTGGGATCGGATCGGGCGATGGTCTCGTTGCCGGCCGCGGTCAGCACCACCCCGGTGGCCGATTCGATCAGCGCCGCCCCGATCGGCACCTCGCCGCGCGCGGCCGCCGCCTCGGCCTCGGCGAAGGCGGCGGCCAGGGCCGGTGCATAAAGCGCTTCCTCAGCGGGCGGCTTCGGCGTATCGGGGGGCATGGCGGAAACCAAAGACATTCCCAGACCCTCGCGTGCCAAGGCCCGGAGGTCAATGAACGAACAACCCAGCGAACAGGCCACCGGCGAGCGTGTGGGCGGCGAGCGCGTGGCCAAGGTCATCGCCCGCGCGGGCCTGGCCAGCCGGCGCGAGGCGGAAACCTGGATCGCCGCCGGCCGCGTGGCCGTCAACGGCAAGGTCCTGGACAGCCCGGCCCTGGTCGTCACGGCCAAGGACAAGGTCACTGTGGACGGCAAGCCCCTGCCGGAAAAGGAGGCGCCGCGCCTGTGGCGCTATCACAAGCCGGCCGGCCTGATCACCACCCGGTCCGACCCGCGCGGCCGTAAGACGGTGTTCGAGGCCCTGCCGGCCGAGCTGCCCCGCGTCATCTCCGTCGGCCGGCTGGATCTGAACAGCGAGGGCCTGCTGCTGTTGACCAATGACGGCGCCCTGGCCCGGCACATGGAAATGCCCTCCACCGGCTGGACCCGCCGCTATCGCGTGCGCGTGCATGGCACCCCCGATGTCGAGGCCCTGGCCGGCCTGGCGAAGGGCCACACCGTTTCCGGCATCCGCTATGGACCCATCGAGGCCCATCTCGAACGCCAGGTCGGCGGCAATGCCTGGCTGTTGGTCGCCTTGCGCGAAGGCAAGAACCGCGAGGTCCGCCGCGTGCTGGAAAGCCTGGGCCTGACGGTCAACCGTCTGATCCGCACCGCCTACGGCCCCTTCAGCCTGGGCAACCTGCCGCGCGGCGCGGTGGAGGAGGTCAGGCCCAAGGTTCTCCGCGATCAGTTGGGCAAGGTGCTGGGCGACGATGCCAAACCGGCCAGGCAAGCAAAGCCTAAAAAGCCCCCAAAATCGGGAAAGCCCAGTGCGAATCGTCGGCGGCGCCCTTAGGGGCCGGCCCCTGGCGGCCCCCAGCGGCAAATCCGTCCGCCCGACCACCGACCGGGTGCGCGAGGCGCTGTTCAACATCCTGACCCACGCCGACTGGGCCGAGGACGTGCTGGACGGCACAAGGGCCGTCGATGGCTGCTGCGGCTCCGGCGCCCTGGGTTTGGAGGCCTTGTCCCGCGGCTGCGCCGCCTGCACCTTCATCGACAACCACCCGGCCTCCCTCGCCCTGGCCAAGCGCAACGCGGCCTCCCTTGGCGTGGAAGACCGTTGCCGCTTCCTGCGCACCGACATCGCCAACCCACCCTGCGCCACCGAACCGGCCACCCTGGTCCTGATCGACGCCCCCTACGCCTCAGACCTGGCCCAAACCGGATTGCACGGGCTGGCCAGGGCCGGGTGGTTGGCAGATGACGCTATCGTGGTGCTGGAGTTGCCGAAGGCGGCTGGGGATCACGAGCTGGTGGGTCTTGAGCACCTTGACGACCGGCGCTATGGCGAGAGCCGGCTGCTGTTTCTGAGAAAGACCTAGCGCCCTACCGCCGCGCGAAGAGCCGCTCGATGTCGGCCAGCTTCAGCTCCACATAAGTCGGCCGGCCATGGTTGCATTGGCCGGAATGGGGCGTGGCTTCCATGTCGCGGAGCAGGGCGTTCATTTCCTCGGCCGTCAGGCGGCGGCCGGAGCGGACGCTGCCGTGGCAGGCCATGCGGGAGCAGACATCGGCCAGGCGGCCGCGCAGGGTTTCGGCGCTGTCCAGTTCGGCCACTTCCTCGGCCAGATCGCGCACAAGGCCGGCCGTGTCGGTCTGGCCAAGCAGGGCGGGCACGCCGCGCACCATGACGGCGCCGGGTCCGAAGCTCTCCAGCTCCAGCCCCAGTTCCGCAAGCTCGTCCGCCCGGGCGGCCAGGCCGCTGGCCAGGGCTTCGGGCAGTTCGACCACCTCGGGCAACAGCAGGCCCTGGGATTTGACGGTGCCCTCCAGCAGATCGGCCTGCAGCCGTTCGAACACCAGCCGTTCATGGGCGGCATGTTGGTCGACGATGACCAGCCCATCCTCGGTCTGGGCGACGATGTAGTTTTCATGGATCTGGGCCCGTGCCGCGCCCAGCGGGTGATCCGCCACCGGCTCCTCGGCCACCTCATCGGCTCGGGCGCTGGGCGTATCCAGCGGTACGATCCGTTCGTCTGGGCGTGGGGCGTGGTATGTCGCCACCGTTTCCGCCAGACCGCTCGGTATCCGCCCCCGTCCCGTGTGGCCATAGCTTTGATGGGCGCCGCGCGGCACGCTGGCCGAGGCTTGCAGGACGCTCAAGGCCGCGCTGCCCACCGTGTTGGCCGCCCGGTGGCCGGCCTCGGCCAGGGCATGCTTGATGGCGCTGACGATCAGCCCGCGCACCAGCCCGGCATCGCGAAACCGCACCTCGGCCTTAGCCGGGTGGACGTTGACATCGACGCTGGCCGCCGGCGCATCCAGGAACAGCGCCACCATGGGATAGCGCCGCCGGTCGATCAGATCGGCATAGGCCCCGCGCACCGCCCCGGCGAACAGCTTGTCGCGCACCGGCCGGCCGGCGACGAACAACACCTGCCAACGGGCCGAGGCCTTGTGCAAAGTCGGCAGCCCGACATGCCCGGTCAGCCGCAACCCCTCGCGGGTCGCGTCCACCGGCACGGCGTTGGCCGCGAAGTCCTGGCCATAGACCGTTCCCAGCCGGGCAAGCCGCCCATGACCGGTATCGCCATCCAGCGGCGCCGGTTCGGCCGGCAGGTTCAGCACCGTGCGCTGGCCCTCGCTCAAAACAAAGCCGATTTCCGGATAGGCCAGGGCCAGCCGTTCGACCGCTTCGATGATCGCCGCGCTTTCCGCCCGGTGGCTGCGCAGGAATTTCAGCCGCGCCGGGGTGGCGTAGAACAGATCCCGCACCTCGACCCGGGTGCCGGCCCGCCGCGCCGCCGGCGCCACGGACCCGACTGCCCCGCCTTCGACGCTCAACGTATAGGCCTCATCCGCCCCTTGCGCCCGGCTGGTGATAGTCAGCCGCGAGACCGCCCCGATGGAGGGCAGCGCCTCACCGCGAAAGCCCAGATGGGCGATGTGGACCAGATCGTCCGAGGGCAGTTTGGAGGTCGCGTGCCGTTCGACCGCCAGGGGCAGCGCTTCGGCCGGCATGCCGTGCCCGTCATCCTCTACCGAGATGTAGGACCGTCCGCCATCGCGGAAGGCGATGCGGATTTCCCGCGCCTGGGCATCGATGGCGTTTTCGACCAGCTCGCGCACCACGGCGGCGGGCCGTTCGATCACCTCGCCGGCGGCGATCTGGTTGATCAGGGTCGGCGGCAGCCGCCGGATGGTTGGCCCGTCTTGCCGGTCTATGGTTAGGCTGGTCGTCACCGCCGTCACTGAACGCCGCGCAAGGCGCGGATATGGCCGATCAACCCGGAGGTGGAGACGTCATGATCGCCCGGCCTGGGTTCGCCGGTTAGCTCCGGCAGGATCACCTTGGCCAGCTGTTTGCCCAGCTCGACCCCCCATTGGTCGAAGCTGAAGATGTTCCAGATGACGCCCTGGACGAAGATCTTGTGCTCATACAGCGCGATCAGCTTGCCCAGGGTGGCGGGGTCCAAACTCTCATAGACGATGGAGTTGGTCGGCCGGTTGCCTTCGAACACCTTGTGGGGCAACAGATCTTCCAGCGCCTCACCGCTCAGCCCACCGGCCTCCAACTCCGCCCGCGCCTCCTCCGGTGTCTTGCCCACCATCAGCGCCTCGGTCTGGGCCAGGAAGTGGGACAGCAGAATCTCCTGATGATCGCCCTGTTCGCCATGTCCCTTGGCGGCGGCGATGAAGTCACAGGGGATCAGCTTCGTGCCCTGGTGGATCAGCTGATAAAAGGCGTGCTGGCCGTTGGTGCCCGGTTCGCCAAACACGACGGGGCCTGTCTGCCAGGCCACCGGCTTGCCGTCGCGCCCGACATATTTGCCGTTCGATTCCATGTCGGCCTGCTGCAGATAGGCCGGCAGCCGCGCCAGGTTCTGGTCGTACGGCATCACCCCATGGGCCTGGGCACCGAAGAAATTGTTGTACCAGATGCCCAGCAGCGCCAGCACGACCGGCATGTTGTCCTGCAACGGCGCGGAGCGGAAGTGATTGTCCATGGCATGGGCGCCGGCCAGGAAGTCTTCGAACCGGTCCTTGCCGATGGCGATCGCGACCGGCAACCCGATGACGGACCAGACCGAATAGCGCCCGCCGACCCAGTCCCAGAAGCCGAACATGTTGGCCGGATCGATGCCGAAGGCCGACACCGCCTCGGCATTGGTCGACACGGCGGCGAAATGGGTGGCAATCGCCTCCTCCGGCGCGCCGGAGGCCAGGAACCAGCGCCGGGCCGAATGGGCGTTGGTCAGGGTTTCCTGGGTGGTGAAGGTCTTGGAGGCGATGATGAACAGGGTCGAATCCGCCTCAACCCGCTCCAGCACCTGGTGCAGATGGCTGCCATCGACGTTCGAGACGTAATGGCAGCGAATACGCTCATGGCAGTAGGGCGCCAGCGCTCCGGTCACCATGGCCGGCCCCAAATCCGAGCCGCCGATGCCGATATTCACCACATCGGTGATCGGCTTGCCCGTGTAGCCATGCCACAGGGCGTTGCGCACCTTTTCGGCAAAGGTGACCATGGCGCCAAGCTGGCCAAAGACATCGCCCATGACGTTATGGCCATCGACCAGCACCGGGTCGGTCGACCGGTTGCGCAGGGCGGTGTGCAGCACGGCCCGATTCTCGGTCCGGTTGATGGCCTCGCCGCCGAACATGGCCGCGCGCCAATCCTCAACGCCCGCTTCCCGCGCCAGATCGACCAGCATTTCCAGCGTTTCGGCCGTGATGCGGTTTTTGGAATAATCCAGCAGCAGCCCTTCGGCCTTGATGGAAAACCGCTCGAACCGGCCGTGATCCTCGGCGAACAGGGTGCGCATATGGGTCTCGCGCACCTGCTCGAAATGGGCGGTCAGCCGCGCCCACGCCTCCAACTCTGTCGGAGCCTGTGAGGTGCGATAGGTGCTCGCCTCTGCCATGAAATCTGCCCTGCTGGATGGATTATTGTTGAATCGCGCCAACCCTAGCAGGTTTGGCGGGCCGACGCCCGGATAGAGAGGGGCCTCAGCCCGCCAATTTTCAGATTTTCAGGCGGCCACCTGCACGAAGCTCCAGATCAACCAGCCGCCGGCGATGACGATGGTCCCACTGGTGCCGGCCATGCCCAGGGCCCGGCCTATGCCCCACGGGTTGCCCAGCACCGTCGCCGCATGCAGGAAGCGCCCAACCATCAGCAAGCCGCCCAACCCATAAAGCAAGCCCGCCGGCGCGCCATTGGCCTCCGCCAGGGCCATCAGGATCAGGGCGATGGGCACATACTCGATAAAGTTGCCATGGGCCCGCATGCGCTTGGTCAAAACCAGATCGCCGCCATCCAGAAAGGGGATCTGATGCTTGACCCGATAGACGCCGACGAACCCGGTCAGCCCGACAAAGGCCAGGGCGAAGACGGCCGCGAACAGCCCGGTGATCGGAAATTCCATGATTGTCTCTCCAAGGAGCGCGGGGCGCGCAGAACGAGCGCGCCCCAGTCGGCCGCCTAAGCCGCCGGGCCCGAATAGGTGATCAGCGCGATCTGGGCGCCGAACGGGTCCTGGATGGTCGCCATACGCCCCACGCCGGGCGCATCGAACGGTTCGGAGACAACCTTCGCCCCGCCCGCCTTGGCCTTGGCCAGCCGGTGATCGACATCATCGACCGTGACATAGGCGACCCAGCGCGCGCCGCCCTCGCCGGCCGGGGTGATCCCGCCAACGGGCTGATCGCCCACCTTGATGGCGGTATAGGGTCCGCCGGGCATGTCCATGGTCGCGATATCCCAGCCCAGGGTATCGCCATAGAATTTCTTGGCCGCGTCCACATCGCCGGTCGCCAGTTGCATCCAGCTGAAGGCGCCATGGGTTTCCATCGGATTGCTCATTGCCTCGTCCTCTCGGGTTTGCGTTGCCGAGCCCCCTTTTTTCGGGGCGCGTACCGATTAGACGGGCGGGCGGATCCGGACCGGACAACGCCGGCCCGGATTTTTCGACAATCGCTGTTCCTACCCGGCCAGCCGATCGACTGGTCTATCTGCCAGCCGCCGTCGCTGGCCGACGGAATCGGCCAGATTCCGCAGCAGATCGACGCTGGTCGCCCAGTCGATGCAGCCATCGGTGATCGACTGGCCATAGGTCAGCGGCCCATCGCCCAGATCCTGCCGGCCGGCCACCAGATGGCTTTCCACCAGCACCCCGGTGATGCGGTCCTCGCCGCCTGCGATCTGGCCGGCGATGTCGCGGGCCACCAGCGGCTGGTTTTCCGGCTGCTTGTTGCTGTTGCCGTGGCTGGTGTCGATCATCACCTGGGCCCGGCTGCCGGCGGCCTGGGCGACCTGGCAGGCCGCCTCGACCGAGGGTGCATCGAAGTTCGGCTTGGCCCCGCCGCGCAGGATGATGTGGCAATCCTCATTGCCCGTCGTTGCCGCGATGGCCCCCCGGCCGGTCTTGGTCAGCGCCATGAAATGGTGGGGATGAGCGGCGGATTTCACGGCATCGACGGCGATCTTCACATCGCCCGACGTGCCGTTCTTGAACCCGACGGGGCAGGACAGGCCCGAGGCCATCTCGCGGTGGATCTGGCTTTCCGTCGTCCGCGCCCCGATGGCCGCCCAGCTGACGAGGTCGGAGATGTATTGCGGCACGGTCGTATCGAGAAACTCACTGCCCACCGGCAGGCCCAGCTCATTGATCGCCGCCAGCAGCTGCCGGGCTGTGCGTAGGCCGTGGTTGATGTCGAACGACCCATCCAGATGGGGATCGTTGATCAGCCCCTTCCAGCCGACCGTGGTGCGCGGTTTGGCGAAATAGGCGCGCATCACCAGGACCAACCGATCCGCCAGCTCTCCCCGTAGGCCGTTCAGCCGCTCAGCGTACTCCAGTGCCGCCTCGGGGTCGTGGATCGAGCAGGGCCCGATCACCACCAGCAGCCGGTCATCCCGGCCGTCGAGAATGCGGCGAATGTCCGACCGGGCAGCACGCACGGTGGCGGCGGCGTTGGTCGTGATGGGGATCTCCTCCAGCAGCTCTTGCGGGGAGATCAGCTCGCGCATCTGAGAAATGCGCAGATCGTCGGTGGGGTTCGTCTCTGTCATCGTCGGGTTCCTCGTTTGGCCCCCGGCGGACACAAAAAAACCGCCAGAGAGCTGGCGGTTGCGGTGGTGTCGTTTTGTTCGTTGGTTCAGAACACGCGATCCCCTCCGTCCGCCCGATGGCCCGGATAGCTAAAGTACCAAAACGTGGCGAACGACTGGATCATGCCCAATTCTATAGCCGCCGCCAGGACGGGAGTCACCAGCCTTTCTTTCGGTCCCTAATGCCGGACGGTTCACCAAGTACAAACCGATCCCGTTGCCTTCTGTCAGCCACCGCAAACGTTGTTCCCTGTAACCATGGCACACGCCCCTCTCATCGCGCTGTTCGATTCCGGCCTCGGCGGGCTGTCGGTTCTGAACCACATCCGCCGCGCCCTGCCCGAGGCTGCGGTGGTGGCCGTAGCCGATGGGGCCGCCTTTCCTTATGGCGACCTGCCAGAGGAGGAGGTGATCCACCGGGTCACGGCCGTGCTCGCGAGGCTCGAGACAGAGGGCCCGCCCGATCTGGCCGTCATCGCCTGCAACACCGCCAGCACCGTCGTTCTGGACGCGCTTAGGGCCCGGTTTGCCTTCCCCATCGTCGGCTGCGTGCCCCCAGTGAAACCAGCCGGAACGGTGCCCGGCAAGCGGGCCATCGGCCTGTTGGCCACGCCAGCCACCGTCAAGCGAACCTACACCGACGCGCTGATCCGCGACTTCGCCGGTTCCAGCGAGGTGATCCGCCTCGGCGCCCCCAACCTGGCCCGGCTGGCCGAACGGGCCATGCGGGGCCATGTCCCCTCACCAGCGGATATCCGCGCGGAGGTGGCAGAGTTCTTCGACCGGGACGGCACCTGCCTGGTCGACCGGGTCGTCCTGGGCTGCACCCACTACCCGCTCCTGCTGGACCAGCTGAAGGCCGCGCTTCCCGGCGACGTCGCCTGGTTCGATTCCGGCGAGGCCATCGCCCGGCGGGTCAGTCATCTGCTGGCCGATAGACCAAAGGCCTCATCGCCAACCACACATTCGCTGGCGCACAGAATGCTGTTCACCCTAGAGAGCGACGAGATCGACAGCCTCCGCCCCTTCCTGCTTGCGTCGGGGTTTCGCACCAGCGGCCTGTTGACCTTCCCACGCGGCGCCGACCAAGCCGGACCCATCGCAAGACTTGCGGCGTTGTAGCCTTTCGACCTCGGGCGCGGGCTAGAAGCGAAGCGCGCCCGCGGCCATAATGGCGCCGATCCGCGCCCAATTGATAGTGAGCTTCCATGACGCCCGAATTCGCGCTGTCCACCTGGTCCCTGCACCGCGCCATCGGCATTTCCTACCCCGATGCGCCGGGGAACAACGGAAGTGGCGCGGCGCGCGAGACGTGGGGTCCTGGCACGATCTCTCTCACGGAGGTTCCGGCCCGCATGGCCGAGATGGGCATCGACCGGCTGGAGATCTGTTCCTTCCACCTGAACCGCGCCCATCGCGCCCATTTGGATGCCGTCCGCGCCTCGATTCAGGATGCGGGAGTCAGCCTGCAGGCGCTGCTGATCGACGATGGCGACATCACCGATCCGGAGCACAGCGCCCGAGACACGGCCTGGGTCGGCGACTGGATCGACGTCGCCGCCCGCCTGGGCGCGGAAACCGCCCGGGTGATCGCCGGCAAGCAGCCGCCGACCGAGGAGGTGCTGAATCGCTCAATCGGCAACCTGGCCGAGCTGGGCCGCCGGGGCGAGGGGCAGGGCGTGCGCGTCACCACGGAAAACTGGTTCGACACCACCCCCGGCCCGCGCGAGGTGCACACCATCTTGGACGGTCTGGACGGCACCGTGGGCCTGCTGGCCGACATGGGCAACTGGACGGGACCCGGCAAATATGCCGACCTCGCCTCGCTGTTCGAGCGGGCCGATTACTGCCACGCCAAATGCAGCTTTGCGGCCGGTTTCGCCATGGACCGCGACGATTACGGCCAATGCCTGACCGCCGCCGCCAACGCCGGCTACACCGGCCCCTTCACCCTGATCTATGACGGCCCGGATGCGGATGAATGGCAGGCCATCGCCATGGAACGCGACTTCATCGCCGCCAACTGGGCCTAGCACCCCTAATTCGGTGACAGTTTACTAAACTCACTAAATTGTCCGCGAGATGCCCAAGCAGCGATCGCCCATGAGCACACTCTTGACCGTCATCGCGGTCGGTGCCGGCCTGTACGCGCTGATCGTCCTGCTGATGTTCCTGGGCCAGTCGCGGCTGTTGTTCCTGCCCAACGTCCCTTCCCGCGCCCTGATCGCCACTCCCGACAGCATCGGCCTGGATTATGAGGCGCTAAAAATCCAAACCAAGGACGGCGTCATACTGGATGCGTGGTTCGTGCCGGCGCCCAACGCGCGCGGGACCCTGCTGTTTTTCCACGGCAATGCGGGCAACATGTCCCACCGGCTCGAGTCCGTGCGCATCTTCCACGAGCTGGGCCTGTCGACCCTGATCTTCGATTACCGAGGCTACGGCCAGAGCGAGGGCAAACCCTCCGAAGAAGGCACCTATATCGATGCCCTCGCAGTCTGGCGGCACCTGACGGAGGAGCGGGCGATCCCACCCTCGAAGATCATCCTCTTCGGCCGATCCATGGGCGCCGCCGTCGCCGCCTACCTGACCGACCAACACACCCCGGCCGGCCTCATCCTGGAAAGCGGCTTCACCTCCGTCCCCGACCTGGCTGCCCAGATTTACCCCTGGCTGCCGGTCAGGTTGCTAGCCCGAATTGGCTACCCCACCGCCGAGTATGTGAACGGTGTTGAGAGCTCCGTCCTCATCGCCCACAGCCCGGACGATGAGATCGTGCCCTACACGCATGCCTTGGCGCTGTTCGAGCAGGCGCACGAACCCAAAACCTTCCTGGAGCTAACCGGCGGGCACAATGATGGGTTTCTGGTAAGCGGGTCACGCTACATCGATGGGCTGGATCGATTTGTCTCGCTGGTTCTGCGCGAGGGGTGAAACGCGGATGGGCAGCCCTGTTTCAGCGGTTTCGCTGACAAATGTCTGAACATCTTGGACCAACCACCCACATACCTATAATCTGAGTTACTTAGCCCCCATTTTGTGGATGACTTTCACCGCGGGGCGGACGCTTTCCAGAGTTTCGCAGTCAACTAACGGTAGTCGAAATTCTACTTGTAAGGGCCAAAAGCAACTGGGCCACTTTGGTGGATTATGTTAAGCCATCGCCGGCTTCAATTAGGAGGCAGACTAGGCAAGATTCCAGGTTCTGAATCCTAAACATTAGCCCTGAACTGCGGCTCTATTCGACTTTTTATGCACGATATTTTTCTCAGCTACGCCAGACAGGATCGAGAACGCGTCAGGCCGATAGTCCGGGCATTGGAGGAGAATGGCTGGTCGGTTTGGTGGGATCCAAAGATCGTTGCCGGCGAAGAATTTCGCGACACGATTGAGGCAGCGCTAAACAACGCTCGTTGCGTCGTTGTTGTGTGGTCAAACGACTCGGTTCGATCCCGCTGGGTGCTGGACGAGGCGCAAAAAGGGTCAGATCGCAGGGTTTTGGTTCCCGTACTGCTCGATGGAATCAGTCCACCACTAGGATTTGGACAAGTTCACGCAGCCTCGCTGACGACCTCGGAAAACGCCAGCGTGTTGGATTTGGAAGGAATGATTGCTGGCGTCTCAAAAGTATTAGGCAGTGAAACCAATGCAGTCAAAGTTTCGGATGAATCTTCCGAAATACCACTCGAGACCCGAAAGTGGAGAGCGGAAAAAACTCAACTTCATAACATAAAAGACGTTAAAGGGAACTTGAAAATTAGATTGATATTCAATTCAATATCGAACTTTGCCCTGGCGATATTTTTATTTCTATTTCTTGCAGTGATATTTCAGAATTCGCAACCTCAAGGCATTACAGCAGATTTGATATTTTCTGTATCTTTTTCAACGCTTTCGCTTTACACATACAAATCTGTTATTTATATAACAGATGAATCTAAAACAAAGTTTTCAAAATCTACGGCTCTCTTTTCCATTTTTCCGGCTATTTTATTAACTATTCTAACTTTTATTTCAATTGCTTTTACGATAAATACTTTAAACAAAATATTTGCTAAAATTGGAATATTCGAAATTGGCGATACGTCAAGTACAAACTTCATGATAATTTCGTTTTTGGTCGGTATTGTTGTAAGCGTGGTCTTCGGGTATCGATTAGTGCTCAAAGTACTTCGTGTTGCCAAATAACCGTGGAATGGAGACGCAAACGGCATTTGGAGATTTCGGTTACGATAACTTCAGTAGCAGTTCAATAACTTAACTTGATATGCTGTCCAGCGTAACGATCTTCTCATCCGCTAGCGCGCAAACCGACAGGTCGGCCAGGCGCCCGGCGACATGCACGCCCTTCTCGTTCAGCCCGTCACACAACGCCTTGGCCGCCTGCCGATCCGTGACCGTGCCAAGGGTGATGTGCGGGATGAACGGCAGATCCAGCCTCAGCTTCGGCGCCAGCAAGCCGGTATAGAGCCGATCGTGAAGGAGGGAGATCGCGCTGAGCCCCTCATCCGGAACCAGAAAGACGTAAGCATCGTCGTTCAGGTGATCGCTGCCCTACATCGCGTACCGGCAGGTGAAATCGATGGGGCCGGCCCGTTCGGCAACCGCTCGCACATGGGCGATGTAGGCTGCCGGGTCGACATTCTCGATAGCGAAGACCAGCGTCACATGGGCTTCGACCACGTCCCGAAAGGGCAGGTCATGGGCCTGGCGAAAATCCTCGATCGTCCGGCGATCCACCGGCGACAGCTGGGGAAAGCCGAGTGTATAGAGAGGGTGGCTCAATCGACCAGCTGGTAATGCTTGACCGACCGGGTCCGCACCAGTTCAGCCTCGTCGGGATGGACGGTCGGGTTGGCATAATCCTCGCCAGTGAATTCCATCAGGGCGTCGAGGTCGCGCCATATCGTAATCATGGAAAATTCGGTCGGGCTTTCCGCCCGAGGCGCCCCAGCGCTGATCGAAATCAGACCCGGCATTTGCTTGATCAAGGGAATGGCCGTTTCATGAAAAAACTTGCTGAATTCCTGTTCTTTTCCTCGGTGGGTCGAGGCTTGAAACACACGCATGATCATTAAGCGTACTCCGCAATAGGCTTGGCTTAAATCCATCTAGATCTTTTTCGAATATCGGCGACAAAACCGTAGTCCGAATTATGCGCACGCGCCAATACCGCAACACGCCAACCGCTTAACACCCCAATGTCTTGACAGAAGGCCCCGTTCGGGCCACCTAGCACGCCAACCGCGTTTTTTGCTGCATGCGTGAACAGACGCCGGGGCCCATTGCCCCTTATCGGCGCGGCCAAACAGCAATCGAATTGATTGCCTACCACCCAGGTTCCCACATCACGCAAGGGGTCCGACGGGTCGACCGGCCAGCTGGAATCGCCATGCTGGGTTGGTGTCGGCCCGCAACACGTGCCCGCGCGCCTCTCGCCCCGCCCCGGTGGCGACCGAGAGCAAACCGCGCTGCCGGCCGGGCATCGGGCCCGGCCCTTTGATGAGGTTTTTTCTATTTTGACCAGTTTCGACGCCCTCGGGCTGTCTGACCGTTTGGTGTCCAGGCTCAAATCCCTGGGCATCACCACCCCCACCCCGATCCAGGAACAGGCCATCCCCCAGGCCATGGCCGGCCGCGATGTGATGGGCCTGGCCCAGACCGGCACCGGCAAGACGGCCGCCTTTGGCCTACCCCTGGTTCACCAGCTCTTGAAAATCGGCAAGAAGCCGGCGCCCAAAACCGTGCGCGCCCTGATCCTGGCGCCGACCCGCGAGCTGGCCAAGCAGATCGCCGACAATCTGAGCGGCTTTGTGCAAAAGACCCCGCTGAAGATCGCCCTGGCCATCGGTGGCGTCTCGCTGCACGCCCAAAGCCAGCGGCTGCATCGCGGCGCCGACATCCTGGTCGCCACCCCCGGCCGGTTGCTCGATCTGACCGACCGGCGCGCCGTGCGCCTGGACCAGACCCACTTTCTGGTGCTGGACGAGGCCGATCAGATGCTCGATCTCGGCTTTATCGTGCCGCTGCGCAAGATCGCGGACATGCTGCCGAACGAACGCCAGACCATGCTGTTTTCGGCCACGATGCCCAAACAGATGGCCGACCTCGCCGCAACCTATCTGACCGATCCCGTTCGCGTCGCCGTCGCCCCGCCGGGCAAAGTGGCCGACAAGATCGCCCAATCGGTCCACTTTGTGCCGCAAAGCGAGAAGACGGCCCTACTGAAGGACTATTTGGCCAGCCATCGCGGCGACCGCTCGTTGGTCTTCGCCCGCACCAAGCATGGCGCAGAACGGCTGATGAAGCAGCTGACCGCCGCCGATTTCTCCGCCGCCTCAATCCACGGCAACAAAACCCAGGGCCAGCGCCAACGCGCGTTGCAGGCCTTTCGCGACAACAAGATCCAGGTGCTGGTGGCCACCGACGTCGCCGCCCGGGGCCTGGACATCCCCGACGTGGGATTTGTCTTCAATTACGACCTGCCGAACGTGCCGGAAAACTACGTCCACCGCATCGGCCGCACGGCCCGCGCCGGCGCCGAGGGCCAGGCCATCGCCTTCTGCTCAGCCGAGGAAATGGCCGACCTGCGCACCATCGAACGCACGACCAAACTGCGCATCGACGTGGCGGGCGGTGAGCCCTGGGCGGCTGAACAGGCCAAGCCTAAGCCGAAACGGCGTTCGGGCCGTGGCAGAGGCAAACCCGGCAGCGGCCCCAATGGCCAGCGCCGCCGGTCGGGCAAGCGGCCTTCGAAAGGGCCTCGTTTGGCGGCGTAGTTCTAATGTCGGTGACGGTTCGCCAAGTTCACGTTTCGGAACCGTCACCGATTGAGACCGCTCCCCCTAAGGCGCCAACCGCTTCGGTTCAGCCACCGTCAGCGCGCTGTCGGCATCGCCGGTGTTTAGCGTGCCGGCGGGTTCGAACATCAGGGCCACCGGTTCCGGGGTCAGCGACCGCGGCCGGTGTTCCACGCCGCGCGGCACGACCAAGAAATCCCCCTCGCCCATCTCGACCGACCCGTCGCGAAAATCGATGGCGATTTTTCCGCGCAACACGAAGAACGCCTCGTCCTCTTGCGGATGAGAGTGCCAATCGAACAGCTCGCCGAATTTGGCGACTTTGACCTGGGCGTCGTTCACATCGCCGACGATGTGCGGGTCGAACGTCTCGGTGATCTGGCGATCGACCGCCTGGACGATGTTCACCTTGCTGGGCGGCATGGGCTGGGTCCTCGCATTTTGGCTCTCGCCAAGGCATTTGGCCGGCGCCTTGCACCATTGCAAGGTTCGACTGAACAGGGCCGGCGGCTCAAAGCGCCTTCTGCATCTTGAAGTTGTTCAACTCTATGCCCTGCCGCTCGACGGTCTGTTCGGTCACGACCTCCCACCCTTGGCGTTCAAAGAACGGTTTGGCCGTCTTGCTGGCATTCGTGGTCAGCACCCGCGCACCAAGCTCCCGCGCCTTGGCCTCGACTGAACCATAGAGCCGATAGCCCACCCCCGTCCCGGCCATTGAGGGCAGCACGAAGGCCAGGTCGATATAGCCGCTGGCGTCAATGGTCATGAAACCGACTGGCTCTCCCGCCAACTCCGCGACAAAGCCCGTTACGCCTTCCAAGCGAGCCCGCCAGGCGTCCGGGCTGACCTCCTCGCCACCCCAAGCCAGCCGCTGCTCAAAGGAATAATGATCCCGCGTGCCCTCATGCACCGCGCAGAAGAAGATGCGCGCGACCGCTGCCGCGTCGGCAACGGTCAGCGGCCTGATCGCAATATCCGGCATTACCTCTCCCGCTCGGCGATCATTCGCCGCAGATGCGCCCGTTCCACCGGATTGTCCGTCAGCTCCAGTGCCGTCCGATAGGCCGCGAGCGCCTCGGCATCCTGGCCCATCGCTTCCAACAGATCGGCCCGAACCGTGTGAAACCGGTGATAGCGCTGCATCTCCCTCAGCCCTTCCAGCGGCTCTAACAGCGCCATGGCCGCCTGGGGGTTTTCCGCCCGCGCCAGGGCGACGGCCCGGTTGAGCGTTACCACCGGCGAGGGCTGATAGCGCTCCAAGATGCCGTAAAGCTCGGCGATCTGTGGCCAGTCCGTTTCGGCTGGACGGCTTGCCTCCGCATGCACGGCGGCGATCGCGGCCTGGATCTGGTAGGGGCCGGGCGGGCCGATGCTCAGGGCTTTTTCGACCAGCGCCTTGCCCTCGGTGATCAGGGCCTGGTCCCACAACCGGCGGTCCTGGTCTTCCAGCGCCACGGCTTGGCCGTCGCCATCCAGTCGGGCCTTGGCGCGGGAATGCTGCAGCACAAGCAGGGCCAACAGCCCCATCGGTTCGGCCTGGCCGGGAAAGACCCGAAGCACCAGCCGAGCCAGGCGAATGGCGCTGTCGCATAGATCGGCCCGGATAAAGGCCCCCTCGCCCGAGGCGTTATAGCCCTCGTTGAAAATCAGATAGACCACCGCCAGGGCCGTGCGCGAGCGTTCCGGCAGCTCCGCCGGGGCCGGCACTTCATACGCCAGGCCCGACTCGGCTAGCACCTTCTTGGCCCGGCTCAATCGCCGTTCCATGGCTTGCGGGCTGATCAGAAAGGCTCGGGCGATTTCGGTTACCGACAACCCGGCGATTAGCTTCAGAGTTAAAGCCACCTGGGCCGGCTCGGGCAGCAGCGGGTGACAGCAGGTGAAGATCAGCCGCAACAGATCGTCGGCAAAGACGGCGTTGTCCAACCCCTCGACCAGCCGCGCCTCGGGGTCCAGTTCGCCCGTCTGCCCATCGATTACGCCCTCGCCCGGCACCTCCCGCTCGCGCTTGCGGATGGTGTCGATGGCATAGCGGCGGCCGACGGTGACCAGCCAGGCGGCGGCGTTGTCGGGGCAGTCCCGCCCCTGCCAGGCTTTCAATGCCCGGGCGGCGGCCTCCTGAACGGCATCTTCGGCCCGATCGACATCGCCCAGCAAGCGGATCAGGGTGGCCAGCGCCCGGGGGCGCGCTGCCTCAATCGCCGCGGAATGAGATGGATTGGCCGTCGGTGCGGTCATCGGGCCCTTCATAATAGCCGATGGGCCGCACCTCGATGCTGCCGCCGAACGGCATGGGGATCATGCGGGCGTATTCCATGGCCTGCTCGCGGCTTTCGCAATCCATGACGTATAGTCCCAACAGCTGTTCCTTGGTTTCGGCAAAGGGCCCATCGATCACCGCGCCCTCAACCGGGCCATGACGAAAGGTCCCAGCCGTTGCCGTCGACATCAGCCGGTTGGCCAGCACGAAGGCGCCTTCTGCCTTGGCCTTTTCCTGCAGCTTTCCATGAGCGGCCAGTGATTCGTCCAGAACCTCGCGCGATTGCGCCTCGACCCGCTCCTCGGCGGCATAGATCAGCAGCGTGTACAGCATCCGTCTCTCCCCATTCGGCCTTTGCTAGCCCCTAGACGCACAGCGGACGCCCAAACGGACAAATCAGGCGATGGCGCCGCTTTCCACGCAGTCGATGCCCAGATCGGCAAAGCTGGCCAGGGCCGCCTCGTTCGAACCGTCCAGGTTCACCCCCCGGCAGGCATCGGTCACCACGACGGTTTCGAACCCGCTGCGCTTGGCATCTTCCGCCGAGAACCGGACACAGACATCCAGCGCCAGACCGGTGAGAAAAACCCGCTTCAGCCCCCGGTCGCGCAGATAGCCTTGCAGGCCAGTCGGGGTGCTCTGATCGTTCTCGAAAAAGGCTGAATAGGAATCGATCGCCGGCCGGAATCCCTTGCGAATCACCAGCTCAGCCTTGTCGGTTTCCAGATCCTTGCGGAAGGCCGCCCCGTTCGTTCCGATAATGCAATGGTCCGGCCACAGGATCTGCGGGCCATAGGAAACCTCGATCTGCGAGAAGGGCTCGGCCCCCGGATGGCTGGAGGCGAACGAGCTGTGCCCCACCGGGTGCCAATCCTGGGTCAGTGCCACGTGATCGAAGGCAGCCGACAACCGGTTGATCACCGGCACCACCAGATCGCCCTCGACAATCGGCAGGGCGCCGCCGGGGCAAAAATCATTCTGCACATCGACGATCAGCAGCAGGTCGGTATCGGTCGGCGTCATTTGGTCCCTATCCCGGCAATGGCGCCACCGACGCTACGGCTTTACAGCGCCTGCGGCTTTGGGCAGTTTGCCGCGCTCCAAACAGCCAGACAACACCCCCAATGAGCACAGCCACCACGCTTGCCCAGCAATCGTACGATCAGGCCGTCGCCAGCCGCAGCTTGGCGGTCGGCGTCGTCGGACTGGGCTATGTCGGCCTGCCGCTGGTCAATGCCCTGACAAAAAAGGGCTTTTCGGTCACCGGTTTCGATATCGACCCGGAAAAGGTCACCCAGCTCAACCAGGGCCGGTCCTACATCCAGGGGGTGCCGGACGCCGATATCGCCCAGGCGCGCCAGGCGGACCGGTTTCAAGCGACCGCGGATTTCGAGGTCGTGTCCGAGATGGACGCGATTTTGATCTGCGTGCCGACGCCGCTGAATCGCCACCGCGAACCCGACCTGTCGTTTATCGTCAACACCACGCGGACCATTTCGCCGCACCTGAAGGATGGCGCGCTGGTGGTGCTGGAATCGACCACCTATCCCGGCACGACCACGGACGTCATGCGTCCAATCTTAGAAAGCGGCGATCGCCGCTCGGGAGAGGCGTTCTCGCGCCAATCGGGGCAGGATTTCTTCCTGGCCTATTCGCCCGAGCGCGAGGATCCGGGCAACATCGATTTCGACACCTCGACCATGCCCAAGGTGGTCGGCGGCGATGGCGAGGAGGCATTGCGCCGCGCTTGCCTGCTGTATCAGCAATTCGTGGTTCAAACGGTGCCAGTTTCCTCGCCGGAAACGGCGGAGGCGGTCAAGCTGACCGAGAACATCTTCCGCTCGGTCAACATCGCGCTGGTCAACGAGCTAAAAGGTGTCTACGCGGCCATGGGCGTCGATGTCTGGGAGGTGATCGACGCCGCCAAGACAAAGCCCTTCGGCTTCATGCCGTTCTACCCCGGCCCGGGTCTGGGCGGGCACTGCATCCCCATCGATCCTTTCTATCTGACCTGGAAGGCACGGGAATACGGCATCGCCACCCGCTTTATCGAGCTGGCCGGCGAGATCAACACCGCCATGCCGCGCCTTGTGGTCGAGGCGACCGCCCGCGCCCTGGATTCCCGCATTTCCAAAGGTCTGAACGGCTCGCGCATCCTGGTCCTGGGGGTTGCGTACAAAAAGAACGTCCAAGACGTCCGGGAAAGCCCTGCCCTGCACATCATCGAGTTGTTGCAGGCGCGCGGGGCCGACGTCGCCTATCACGACCCGATGGTGCCGGTCATGCCCGACACCCGCGAATACGCCGCCCTGGCCGGCATGGAATCCCAGCCCCTCGAACAGGCCGCGCTGGAAAGCTCGGACGCGGTGCTGATCGTCACCGATCACAGCGATGTCGACTACGCCCTGATCGGCCGGCACGCCCCCCTGATCGTGGATACCCGCAACGCCATGGCGGGCATCGGCCCGGGGCGCGACAAGATCGTCCGGGCCTAACCGGTGGTGGCCCAGGCCGCCAAGCCTGACAGGCTGTTCCTGTCGCCGCCCCATATGTCCGGCGCCGAGCAGGAGCGTGTGGCGGAGGCGTTCGCCTCCAACTATGTCGCTCCCGTCGGCCCGATGATCGCGGCTTTCGAGGCTGAGTTCGCCGCCCTGACGGGCCATCGCGCGGCCCTGGCTCTGTCGGCGGGAACGGCGGCCATCCATCTGGGTCTGCGGGGCTTGGGCGTCGAACCGGGCGATGAGGTTTGGTTTGCCACCCTGACCTTCATCGGCGGGGTCGCCCCGGCCAGCCAACTGGGCGCCCGGCCCGTCTTTTTCGATGTCGACCCGACCACCTGGACGATGGATGTCGGCCTGCTCGACGACGCGCTGACCCAAGCCGCCAAAGGTGGCCGCTTGCCCAAGGCCGTGGTCCCCACCGACGTGTTCGGCCAATCCTGCGATCTCGACGCCATCGCTGCCCTCTGCGACCGGCACGGTGTTGGCCTGTTGATCGATTCCGCCGAAGCGATGGGCACGCTGTACAAGGACCGCCATGCCGGGGCAGGGCGCCTCGCCGCCTATTCCTTCAACGGCAACAAGATCATCACCACCAGCGGCGGCGGCATGCTGTGCGGCGACGATGTCGAGCTGATCGAGCGCGCCCGCAAATGGTCGACCCAGGCCCGCGAGCCCGCCGCCCATTACGAGCATACCGAGCTGGGCTACAACTACCGGATGAGCAACATCCTGGCCGCCATCGGGCGCGGCCAGCTATCGGTCCTGCAAGACCGGGTCGACCGCCGCCGGGCGATATTCGACACCTACAAGGCCGGCCTTGGCGACCTGCCCGGCCTTTCTTTCATGCCCGAGGCATCCTATGGCCGCGCCACGCGCTGGCTGACAGTGATGCTGGTCGAGGCGTCTGAGTTCGGCGCGGACCGCGAGACAATCCGCCTGGCGCTGGAAGACGAAAACATCGAGGCCCGCCCGGTCTGGAAGCCGATGCATTGCCAACCGGTGTTTGCCGACGCCCGCCAAATCGGCGGATCAGTGGCGGAAGACCTGTTCGAACGGGGCCTTTGCCTGCCTTCGGGCAGCCAGATGAGCCCGGACGATCAAGAGCGGGTCATCGCCAAGATTCGGTCCCTGGGCCGGCATTGACCACCGCCCACCCCATCGACCGGGCGTTGGCCTGGCTCTGGTTGGGCGTGTTGGCCTCCGTCCCGGTGTTTGGGGTGCTGGCCTCGCGTTCCCCCGCAGCACTTGTCGTCGCGATTGGTCTGTTCGCCATCGCCCTGCTTGTTCGGGGCGGTTTGCCGCAGCGCTGGGACTGGCCCCTGACAGGCACGCTGACCGCGTTCATCGCGATTTCCATCGGTGCCGCGGTTTTGGCGGAAACCGGCACGCAAGCGGCCCTGGAGCGGACGGCAAAAACGGCGGGCCTGTTTGTCGCCGGTATGTTCGCTGTCGGCGCGGCTCTGCGGGGTGGCCCGTTGTTCGCCTCACCAAGGGCCAAATACCTCATCACCGGCCTGTTCCTAGCCAGCGTGGCGCTACTGGCGCTGGAAGTCATCGCCGATGCCCCGCTCTATCGCCTCAACCGGGGGCTTGACGCCTCGGCGCGCATCCGCGCCTGGACGTTCGACCGGTCGGCGCTGATCGTCTGCATTTTCATCTGGCCGGCCGTGGCCTGCGTGCCCAGCCGATGGATGGTGCCGGTGGCGTTGACGCTGTCGGTTCTGATCTTGGGCACGCTGCCCTTTACCGAAAGCCAGACCGGTCCGCTTGTCGTTGTCGTTTCGCTGGTAGCCTTTTTTTCCGCCTACGCGCTGCCCCGCCTCAGTGCCATGGTGATCGCCGGCGTCGTGGCCGCCTACGCCGCCGTAGCCCCGTGGCTTTTCATCGCCATCCACTCACGCGCGGCAAGCCGGTTCGGCGAATGGACAGAGGCCAGCGCCGGGGCGCGGCTCGACATTTGGCGCGTGACCGCGAACATGGTGCTGGAACGTCCCTTCACAGGCCATGGACCCAATGCTCTGCGGCGGGTTGAAAACATTTTTTCCCAAGATGATGTTTTCATGCTCGAAGCCGGCAAAACCAGCGCCCTGCATCCGCACAATTTCGCCCTGCAGGTTTGGCTGGACCTTGGCATCACCGGTGTTGTCGTTCTTATCGCGTTGATATTTCTGGCATTTTGGCGAGTTTCACGTTGCGGTCGGCCTTTGGCAGCAGCGGGGACTGCCATGCTGGTTGCGATCTTCGTCGCCGGCTCTCTGTCGCCGGGCCTTTGGCAGGGCTGGTGGCTGGGCACCGTCGCCTTGGCAGTTTGTCAATTTGTCGTTGCGACAAGAAGCAGGGAGCCTTTTGCCATCGATCAGATCGGCACCAGGTCGGAGCGCTAAGGATAGGGATGGGCCATCATGGAAATTTCGCTGGAAGACAACTCGTTGGACGACAAGGGCATCAAACCGCCCTCGAAACTGACCGTTGCCAACGATGCCGTGGAAATCCTGATCGATGGCGTCGCGGCGGCAAATGTCAGCGACGGGATTGTCCGGCTTTCCGTCTATGCCAAGCGCTATGACCCGGCCAAACAGACCTCCCGCCCGACCATCGTCGCCAACCTGGTCATGGGCCGGAACGCGATGCAGCAGCTTCAGAACGCCATGCAGCAGCTGCTGACAGACCGGCTGACCCGGTCATCGGACGCCAAGCCCCCCCCGCAGCAGCAATAGGCCGACGGCAGGCCGGCTTCAAAACCGGCTGATCAGCAGGCAGGATTCGCGGCTCGCCGACAGGCGGGCACAGATACCGGCAATGTCGGATTCGGGAATGTCGATCAATGCCCGATACCGGGCGCCGGCTTCGCTCGGGTCCACCAGGCGCACCGTGCGCCCCTCGAACAGCCAGGGATAGCTGGCGCGCATCCGGGCCACCTCTGCCGATCGCTGTGCCGCCCCGTTTCCTGAGGCAACCTGCAGCGCCGCACCCCGGGCCGGCCGCGCCTGCGGTGCAACCGCCGACGGGCGGGCAGCCACCGCCGTCGCGTCCGGATCTTTCGGTTCTGAATCCGACTCCGCTTGCTGGGACTGGTCGTCCGCACTGGTGGGACCGTCCTGGGCGCCAGCATCGGGAACGACGGCAATGTCGGGCCGTTCGGCCTCGGCCACGACCCCGATATCACTGACGCCGGTCAACCCCCAGACGCCCCGGCGCCGGGCGGCCGCCTCCTCCATCTCGTTCAGATAGTGGCCGCGCGAGCGGGGGCCATCATCCAAGGCCCAGCCCTCGCGCACCAGCAGCTCGGCAATGTCCGTGCCCTCCTCGGTGCGGCAAATCGCATCGGAAACCGGTGCGGCCAGATCGTCGGTCGGCACACAGGCCAGCTGCCGCCCTTCGATCAGGGCACCGAACTGTCGATAGGCAATCGCCCCTTCATCGGTGTTGCGGCCCGGCATCAGAATGCCCCAAAGCCGCACCGTCCGGCCATCGATGGCGATCAAACCCGGCCCGGCAATGCTCGCCGGCCCGGAAACGGGTCCAGCCACGGCAGCGCCGCTGGACAGAACGACAACGGCAAACAGGCAGGCGATCAGGCGGAACAAGCGACACTGGCCCTCAGACATGGGGGGTGGGGGGCGTAGTGCCCCGTCCGGCCGGTTGGATAGGCGGTTTGCCCCAGTGGGCCAAGGTGAAAAAAATAGCGACCTAGGCGGTCTGTGCCAGGCCGGCCGGCGGACGGTCGACGTTTTTCTTGGCCTGTTCGACCAGCAAATCCACTTCGTCGCCTTCGCTTGGCCACAACACGAACGAGGCGGTCACCGGCACGCACACATCGGACATATCCAGCCGGATGGGTTGTTCCAGCGCGTCGATCACTTTCTGGGTCATGGTTGCCGCCGCCGTTCGGTCGCCGATATTGCCGGCAACCACGGCAAAGCAGGATTCGCCCCAGCGACCGACCATATCGGCCTCGCGAACGTTTTCACCCAGACGTCCGGCCAGCCGGATCAGCGCAAAGTCGACCCAAGAAGGCCCGAATGTCAGGGCGATCTGGTCCAACTCCCAAACGCGGAACAGGGCGAACGCGCCTTCGAACTTGCTGCGCTTGCCCAGTGCCACCATCTGCCCCAGCCGGCAGGCGACGACGTCATGCTTGGCCAGCCCCGTAAGCTCGTCATACTGCTCCAACCGCTGGATCCGGGCGATCAGCGCTTGCCGTTCCATCGCCGCGCGCAAGGTGCGCACCAGGCGGTAGGAATGATAACGGCCCTTGGGCAGGAAATCGACCGCGCCGCTGGCCTCGACCTGTTGGTCCAGATCCTGATCTTCGCCATCGGTCAAAAGAACGACCGGCAGGCCGGCATCGCGGTTGCGCTGGTCGCGGGCGAAGGCCAGGCCAGCCTTGTTGCCCGGTCCGGCATCGACCAGGCAGGCATCGAACTTTCCGGCCCCCAGCAGCAATTCGGCCTCGCCCTGGGTTGCCGCGCGTTTGACGGTACAGCCAGGCATCAGGCAGCCCTGAAGCATATAATCGATGACAACCAGGTCGGCTTCTTCGTTACTGACCAGAAGGATGGTGTAAGGTTCGTTCATCGCCCGCCGTCGGTTTGACTTTCCCCGCCCATGAACCTGGCTTAACAGACAAAGACCACCGAACCGTAAACCCGAAGCCAGAGAGGAAGACACTGTTGCGCCTTCACCGCTCCGCCGGGAGGCAATGACGACCAAGACCAACCGATGCTGACACGCGACTTTCTTAAAGAGGGCAAGCTGCAGGAGCTGGTCCGGGCCGGCGATCCCACGATCCATGTCCTGACCGATGATGAGCTGGCAGCCTCGCGGCGGGCCGTCCTGAACGGGCTGCCGGCGGGACGGGATGTCTGGGTCTTCGCCTATGGCTCACTGATCTGGAACCCGGCCTTCCATTTTGAGGAGGCCCTGCTGGGGACCATCCACGGCTATCATCGGTCCTTCTGCCTTTGGGTCTATCTGGGTCGCGGCAGCCGTGAAAAACCGGGTTTGATGTTAGGATTGCGGCCCGGCGGGGCGACGCGTGGCTTGGCCTATCGCATTGCTCCCGATGCCATCGAGGAGGAGCTGTCGATCATTTGGCGGCGGGAGATGGTCACCGCCGCCTATGTGCCGCGCTGGGTCAAGGTTCGCACCGAACAGGGGATGGTCGACGCCATCGCCTTTGTCATCGATGTCCATCATGAACGCCACGCCCACGGGCTTGATACGCATAAGATGGTCGACATCCTGGCCCATGCCCAGGGCAAGATAGGCAGTTCCGCCGACTATCTGTTTTCGACCGTGGACCACCTCCACGAATTGGGAATTCAGGACCGAAATCTGACCCATCTGGCCGAGCTGGTGCGCGCCAAAAAGCAAAACACCGACAATCAGGGTTAGCAAAATCAAAAGTTTCATCCCCTAGGGTTCCCGCCATTGACGGGCATTCGGGACCAGGGGCCATGAGCGACATTTTGGAATTGCGCCAGCGCGTGGAAGCGGCGGAAGGAAAGTTCGGTGTTTCCGCCGCCGAACAGGCCAAATACTCGGAACGGTTGATCACCTTGGTCAATGCCGTGGAATCCGCCGCTAAGGATGCCCGCGAGGATCAGGAAAAAACCAAGATGTCGCTGCTTGCCGCCCAGGCGGAGAACGAGCAGCTGCGCGGCATGCTGCACACGCTGTTGCTGGCCATGGAAAAGGACGGCGACGCCATTGGACCGGTGCTGCGCGACCTTGAACAGGCCGTTTCCGCGATATCCGCCGCCGGTGTTCCCGATCCCGCGGATCCGGGTGAAAGCGGAGAAGTCCTCGCCGAGCCCGCCGCCGAGGCAGGCACACCGGCCGATATGGCTGATACATCCGGGCCTGAGGCTACCGAAACCGAAGCCCCCGAATTGGAAACCGCTCAGCCACCGGCGCCCGAGGCCGAAACCGTCTTCTCAAGCGAGGATGAGCTGGAAGCAACCGGGATGGATGAGGGTGCGCTGGACGAAGAGCTGGAGCCAGCGCTCGAGGCCACCGGAGACCTGTCGGCCGAGGACGCAGGAGCCGAGGAGATAGTGACAGACGACGTCATGGCCGATGAACCCTTGGCCGACGAACCCTTGGTCGAGGACCCCTTGGACGAAGACCCCATCGCGGCTCTTGAGGCGGTGGATGCCGAACCCGACGAGCCGGACGTTGCCGAGATCGAGGCGGTCGACGACGCTGCCGACGTGGACCTTGGGACCGAGGTCGAAGGGCTGGCCGATGACGCCGTGGCCGAACTGCTGATGGACGGTGAAGAGGCCGAGGGATTCGAAGCCGGCGCCGAGACCGACATGCCGGAGGTTCAGGACGACGAGCTGCTGGCGGACGAAGATCTGGCCGCTGAAGATTTGGCCGCCGACGACTTGGCCGCAGAAGACTTGGCCGCAGAAGACTTGGTCATCGAAGACCTAGTCGAGGAGGAGCCGGCGCCAGAAGAGGTAGCTCTAGAAGAGGTAGCTCAAGAAGAGGCTGCGCCCGATGAGGCTGCCCCTGAGCAAGCGGCCCTGGAAAGCGAGGAAATCGAGACGCTGCTGGTGGACGAGGTCGATGACCTCGATGACGGCTCGGTCGATCTGGACTTCGAAGCCAGCATTGAGGAGGACTCACCGCCCGATCTGATCGCCCCGGTCGAGGAGGAGGATGTGGATCTGCTGGCCGACGAAGCCATCGAAGAGGCGCTTCTGGATGGCGCCGATGACGAGGAAGAGGTCTCCATGCAGGCCTTGGCCGAACAGATCCGGCAAAAAAACGAAGCCATGGCGAACGGCGCGGAAGATGCTAACCAGGGGGGATGATCTCCTGCTTGGACAGTCCTGAACCGCGCCGCGCCCGACCGCGCGGTCAAACCGCCCTTGGCCTAGGGTTGGCCATCGCGCTGGCCACCATGACACCGGCCGACCGGGCCGGCGCGGATGAGGATTTTTTCGGATATGACGAGCGCGTGGTGGTCAAACCGACCACCTTGCCCTGGCGCGCGATCGGCAAGGTCACCTTTGCCGGCAATGGCCATTGTACCGGCACGCTGATCGCCGCGGACATTGTCCTGACCGCCGCCCATTGCCTGTTTGACGATATCTCCGACGACGAGGAAGAGGCGGAGTTCGTCTGGGATGCGCCGATCTATTTCCTAGCGGGCTTTCACGAAGGCCGGCTCGCCGCGGGAGCCCATATCGTCGATACCTGGCTGCCGTCTGACTTTGACATCGATGCGTTTGCCAACACCTTCGAGGTCGACCATCTCGATTACGCCTTGCTGCGCCTGGGCGAACCGATCGGCCGGGATGTCGGCTGGTTCGATGTCGGGCCGTTGGACGAATCCCAGCAGACCGCCCTGTTGGGTTTGGGCGGACCGAAAATCAATCAGGCCGGTTACAGTGCCGATTCCGACGACCGGATGACGGCCCATATCGGCTGCCGCCTGATCACGTTCGAACCCAACGACACGCTTTTGCATCAGTGCGATACGATGGTGGGGGACAGCGGATCCCCCCTGTTCTATCAGGATACCGGCCGATACCGGTTGGTCGCACTTGAATCCCAGTCGCTGGTGAATGATGGCGAATTGGTCAACAGCGCCGTCGATGCCCGCGCCTTCTTCGAAGACGTGCAGCGTTATCTCGCGGCGGCGGCGACGTCCAACTGACGCCGATAGCAGGCGAATTCAGCGTTTGGCGGATACCGGGCCCAGGGGGATGGTGGCGCCGCCCTCAATCCAGGACCAGTGCACCCCGTTGGACCGCATGACCCATTGGGCGCATTCCGAATTGTCCATCGTGGTGACGCCGTCCACCAGATTGCCCAGCACATAGGTGCCGGCCGTGGTGTCGACCGTCAGCACGGCATGCAGTTGCGAGCCCGTCGTTTCCTGATCGATCACACAGATGGCGGGCCGCAAGGCCCCGGCCGGCCAGCCCCAGGTCATCAGAATGTCGCGCTTGGTCAGCGCCATGTCTTCGCAATCGCCGGCGCGGCCCTGTTCGATCAGTTCCCACCGGTCACCCAACTCAACGGCGTCGGGCCGTTGTTCGGTGGACTGGTGCACCATCGTTTGGGCGGCCATCAGCTGATGCAGGCGGGCACCGGTCATCTCCACCGTGGTGGGCTCATGGGCACATTGTGTCCGGGACGGATCGCTGCGGCAAAATTCCAGCCACGGCCGGGGCGAGGCGCCGATCGACGGCCCGTCCACCATGATGCCTTCCGCGCCGGGCACCTGGGACAGGGCCTGCTGAAGCTCGATCCCCGCACGTCCCGTCGTCCCTTGGCTGACCCCGCCGGTCTCCAGCGACGCCAGCACTTCCAGCGGCAGGGTGCTTTCCTCAAACGGCGTATAAGGCCCGGCGGCAACCAGCGGCCCTGAAAAAGTCGGGCCGGTTGCTAAGGGACCGTGGTCGATGGGCATGCAAGCGGACGCCAAAACCGCCAATCCGGCTGCAAGTCCCAGGCGCACGCCTCCCACCGCCCGCGACGATGGGGAGCAGGTCCGGTCGGAATGTTTGGCGGCTTCGATCATGGGCTCGGCGTCATTTGGCGTCCGGCGACAGACGGCCGGCGAGAACCCGCCGGATGGTCTGATGTCGCTCGTCGGCCACCTTTTGCAGATGGTCGCGGCTGGTCTGATACTGTTCGCGCTGCAAGGTGTCTTTGATACCCCGCAGGTTGATATCGACGTTGTAGAGCGTGGCCGTTAATGCCCCGTTTAACAGCGCCGCGCCGGCCCCGACATCGCTGACGATTCCCTGATCGCTCAGATGCACGGCCTGCCGGGCCAGATCCAGGCCTTCCAGGGCCGATTGAGCCGCGTTCAGCGGCACCTCGGTCGCCGCCTGACGCGCTTGGGCCAGCCTCTCGCGCCTGGCCGATTTTTCCTCCTCGGTGCTTTTGGGCATCCGCAAGGCCGCCATATAGGCCTCGAAAACATCCAGATCGGCCACCGCGTGGGCCGACAGCTCCTCGCGCAAGGTCTCGCCCGACCGCAACAGCGGGTCCAGTGCCTCGCGGTCCCGGTCATCGGCCTTGGCCGCCGTCACCCGCAGGGCCATCAGCACCAGCCCCATGCCGATCGCGGCCGAGACCATCGAGGCTGATCCGCCCCCCGGGGTGGGGTCCGCGCTGGCCGTCCGGTCGACGAAGGTGGCCAGATCCCAGTCCCAGATCTGCAATTCGGTCGCGCCGTCCGCCATCACCCGGCCTCGCGCAAATCGGTCTCGATTCCCTGCAAGGCCATCGCCTTCAGGACATTGTCGAAAATCAGGGCCGAGGTCAGGGTTCCCACGCCGCCCGGAACCGGCGTCATCGCCCGGACCTTGGGTTGGACGCTGGCTGCGTCGACATCGCCGACGACCGATCCGTCCACGACGCTGATGCCGGCATCGACGACGATCTGCCCCTCACGCACGATCGATCCGTCGACCAGGCCCGGCGCGCCGGTGGCGGTAAAGACAAAGTCGGCGGGCGCCACCGCTTCGGCCAGATTGTCGGTCCGGCTGTGGCAGACGGTGACCGTGGCGTGCCGGTTGGTCAGCAGCGCCGCCAGCGGCCTTCCCACGGTTCGGCCCCGGCCGATGATGGCGGCCCGCTTGCCCGAGACGGGCATGACGGTTTCGGCCAACCTGATGCAAGCAAGGGGCGTCGCGGAAATCAGCGCGCCATCCTCGTTGCCGCCGGCGATGCGGCCCAAATTGGTTGGCGTCAGGCCGTCGACATCCTTGATCGGATCGATGCAGGCCAGGGCCCGCTCGCCATCGAACGCCGGATCGACCGGCAGTTCCAGCAGGATACCGTGGACGGCCGGATCGGCGGACAAAGCGGACAGATGATCTTCCAACGCGGCCTGTCCGCGCGCCGGATCGACATCGGAAAGGCGCAGTTCGAACGCCAGTTTGCCGGCCAGCCGTTCCTTGGAACGCGCATAGGCGACGACGGCCGGATCGGCGCTGGCCGCGACCACGGCAAGGCAGGGCGCATGACCCCGCGCCCGCAAATGGCCGGCACGCGCGGTGATCTCGCTCCTGACCTGTTTGGCCAGGGTTCGGCCTTCAATAAGGTCTGCTGACATGGGGACTGTTGGCTATTCTCGCACAGGCAATTCCGCCCAGTGATCCGTCCATACCCTTGGCGGCGGGCTTCGAACAAGACCGGGGCTGAGCCAAAAATGAGTCAAGTGCACTGACGGTTTGTCAGCGGCCTGTCACAAATCCAGTTTCTGACGCATTCGTGTTGTCCTTCAACGACGATAGCACTGGCATGGTTGATCAATTGGGCGCTAAGATAACGGTGTCGGCATAAATGCGTGATCAGGAGAAGCTCATGATCAGGACAAGCGCCCTTGCGGCACTGTTTAGCGTGGCGGTCGTTGTTCCCGCCTTTGCCTGCAGCTATGGGGCCAAGACGCAAGTTTCGGAAACCCCGCTGCCTGCACAGACCGACGTGGAAGTGGCCCAGCAGACCACCAGCCCGCTGTTGCTGCCCAAAGATGCGGCAGATGCGAACAGCGGCGAAGAAGGCTAGACCACACCAAAAATGGGACCGGCCGGAAACGGACCGGTTCGTGCGTTACGCTTGTAAGGGGTGCCTCCGGCATCCCTTTTTTCTTTTCTTCACACAGTCTTTAACCTTTTGACCTTACGACGGAACCCGGTGCTTTCGGCCTTCAGGCGGAAAGCCTTGGCGGCTCATCGCGGTTGCGCGAATGTCACAGCGCATCTCGCTAAGTTTTAACCGTCTGTTCGATTTCCTTGCCCAGGGGATAATCGCACGCTAATTTTGCACTGCAACATACCTGGATTCGGCGGTAGCGGCGCGACGGTTTTCGTTTATTTGTCCCGTTTCGTCCCCGTCCTCAGACCCGCATTGGGAGACTTGGCGTGGATAACGTACGCAGCGTAGATGACGGCACGGCCGGACATTTCGTTCAGGATTTGTCGGTCGGGATGTCGGCCAGCGTATCTCGGACCGTAACCGATGCCGACATCGTGCTTTTTTCCGGCATCACCGGCGATACCAACCCGATCCACCTGAACGAGGCGTATGCCGAATCGACCATGTTCAAGGGCCGGATCGCCCACGGCATGCTGACCGGCGGCCTGATTTCCGCCGTCCTCGGCACCCGGCTTCCCGGCCCCGGCGCGATCTATATCGCCCAAAATATGAGCTTCCGGGCCCCGGTCCGCGTCGGCGACACGGTCACGGCCCGCGTCACCGTGGCCGAGATCTTTCCCGAGAAATCCCGCATCAAGGTCATCACGCAGTGCTTTGTCGACGACAAAATGGTCGTCGATGGCGATGCCCTGCTGATGGTCCCCTCGCGCGCTTCCGCCGCCGCCTGATTTTCCTGGCCAACTGGCCCAACCCTTAGAGCCCGGCACACTTTTGCGTTGACCGGGCCGCAGGCCCTTGGGCACCAATGCGCCATGCTTATCGTCGAGGATGGGGCCGCGCCCGCCGACGCCCGTGGCGCCGCCATGGCGATCGGCAATTTCGATGGCGTGCACCGCGGACATCAACAGGTCATCGGGCTTGCCTTGCAGCTGGCAAGGACCAGGGGCGTGCCTGCCGGCGTGCTGTCCTTCGAACCCCACCCGGTCCAGCTTTTTCGCCCCGATGATGCGCCCTTTCGGCTGACCCTGCGCCAGGCCAAGGCCAGGCAACTGGCGGCCCTGGGTGTCGATATCCACGTGGTCATCCCGTTCACGGCCGAGTTTTCCGGCCGATCGCCCGAGAGTTTCGTTCAGGACGTGCTGGTCGACCGGCTGGCCATATCCCACGCCATCGTCGGGTACGATTTCCATTACGGCCACAAGCGGCAGGGCAACGCCGAAACGCTCGAACGGGCCGCCGCCCAATACGGCTTCGGCTTCAGCGTGCTTGACGAAGTGGCGGACGAGGGCGGCGGACCGATTTCCTCCAGCGCCGTCCGTGAGGCGCTGCGCACCGGTCAGCCCGGCGCGGCCGCCCACATTCTTGGCCGTCCCTGGGAAGTCGAATCAACCGTCCAGCTGGGCGATCAACGCGGGCGCACCCTAGGCTATCCCACGGCGAACATGGTGCTGGGTGACCAGCTGCGCCCGGCCTTTGGCGTTTACGCCGTCGAGGCTGCAGTCGCGGCGCCGGACGGGTCGGACGAGACCAACGATCCCAACTGGGGTCCGTGGCTGCCGGGGGTGGCAAATTTCGGTATCCGGCCCATGTACCGCAGCCAGGAGCCGTTGATGGAGACCTACTTGTTCGATTTCGACCGCGATATCTACGGCCAGCGCATGCGGGTGCGGCTGATCGACCATTTGCGTCCGGAAATGACCTTCGAGACGGTCGACCAGCTGGTGGCCCAGATGGATCGCGATTCGCAGATGGCACGTGCCATCCTGGCCGACCATGAATGGCTGACCCCATGAGCGGCGGCGAAACAACCGCTCTGAGCCTGGCGACCCGCCGCTATGTCGGCCTCGGACTGGGGGTGGCCCTGGCCGTGATCCTGGCCGATCAGGCCAGCAAATGGGTCATCTTGCTGGGGGTGATGCAGCCCCCGCAGATCATCCCGGTCACATCCTTCTTCAACCTGGTCCTGGTCTGGAACCAGGGTGTCAGTTTCGGCCTGTTCGCCACCTCGGCCGAGGCCATGCGCTGGGTTCTGACCGGCCTTGCCGTGGCGGTCAGCATGGGGCTGCTGGTCTGGCTCTGGCGGTGCGATTCGCGCCTGACCGCGCTGGCCCTGGGCGGCATCATCGGCGGTGCGCTGGGAAACGCGATCGACCGGATCCTGCATGGCGCGGTAGTCGATTTTCTGGACGTACACGCCGCCGGCTATCACTGGCCTGCCTTCAACTTGGCGGATTCTGCTATTACGGTAGCGGCGGTGACCCTGGTGGTGCAGTCTTTCGTCGCCGGCCCCGAAGGCGCGAACGGCAAGTCATGAGGGCGCTGGCGACTGATGCAAAATCAACAAGAGGCGGTATGAAACCATGCCCGACGAAACCATGCCCGACAAGGACAGCATGATAGGGAACGTGACAAGACGGGCAGCCAGGGTAGCGACCAGCCTTGTCCTGCTCGGCACGCTTAGCGCTTGTGGCGCCGGTCAGGTCTTCGGCATCGACCGGTCGACGCCTGATGAATTCGCCGTGGTGTCCAGGGCGCCACTGGCTCTGCCGCCCGATTACGACCTTCGCCCGCCGGAGCCAGGCGCACCCCGCCCGCAGGAAGGCACGGCCTCCGATCAGGCCAGCCGCATTCTGACCGGTGGCGAGGCAGCTGCCGGGCCGACAGTTGATGACGCAATCGTGTCCACGGCCGATGGCACGGCCCCATTGTCTTCGGGCGAACAAACACTACTTGCCGGCCTTGGCGCGGCTCAGGCCGATCCGGATATCCGCCGATTGGTCGATGCGGAATCGGACGCCCTGTACAGCGCCGATGACGGGCTGCTCGACCGGCTGCTTTTCTGGCAAACCCAGGATCCCGATGGGGTGATCATCGATGCCAGTGGCGAGGCCCGGCGTCTGGCCGAAAACGAAGCCCTTGGCCAGCCCATCGATGCTGGCGAGGTACCGATCATTGAGCGCCGCCAAAGAGCGCTGCTCGAGGGACTGTTTAACTAGCCGTAACGTTCCAAACGGTACAGTTCGGCTGGTGGAGGATTTCCATTGAGCCGATTGAGATCGCTTCGGACAATTGCGCCGTACGCCAAGGGCGTGGGCTTGTATGTGAGCGTCCTTGTGTTGGCGCTTGGCCTGCTTTCCTGGCGCCAATCGGGCGCGGCCGTCTTCAGCCCGGAAAGCTTTACCCTCGACAACGGCATGCAAGTGGTGGTCATCACCAACCGCCGCGCACCGGTTGTCAGCCATATGGTCTGGTACAAGGCCGGCGCCGCGGACGAACCGGCCGGCCAGTCCGGCATTGCCCATTTTCTCGAACATCTGATGTTCCGCGGTACCGAAACCTACCCCGATGGCGTGTTCAGCGAGACGGTCCGGCGCAATGGCGGCCAGGACAACGCCTTTACCAGCTGGGATTACACCGCCTATTTCCAGAACATCGCCGTCGACCGCTTGCCCCTGGTCATGGCCATGGAAGCGGACCGCATGGCCAATCTGAAGCTGAACGAGGAGATCATCGAGGTCGAGCGCGGGGTGATCATCGAAGAGCGGCGCGAACGCATCGATTCCCGGCCGGGCGGCCGCCTGGGCGAACAGATTCAAGCCGCCTTTTACCGCAACCACCCCTATGGGATCCCGATCATCGGTTGGGAGCATGAGATGCTCAGCCTGTCCCTTGATCAGATCCAGGCCTTCTATGACCGCTGGTATGCCCCCAACAACGCGGTCCTCGTCGTTTCAGGCGATATCGACGCGGCGGCCCTGCGGCCTCTGGCGGAGCAGACCTATGGCCAGATCCCGGCCAAGCCCGTGCCGGAACGCCTTCGACCGCGCGAGCCGGACAATGGTGCCGAGCGGCGGGTGCTGTTGCGCGACCAGACGGTGCGCGAACCATCTTGGCGGCGGCTCTATGCGGCGCCCAGCTACAACACCGACCCCAACGATCTGGCCTATGCCGCCCAAATCATGAGCGTGATCCTGGGCGGGGGTGAGACCTCGCGCCTGTACCGCTCGCTGGTGATCGACCAGCAGCTTGTCGTCGGCATCGGCACCTCCTATTCGCCAGGGGACCTCGACGGCTCGACCTTCAATATCGGCTTCTCGCCCGGCCCCAACCCCGATTGGCCGAAACTCGAAGCGGCCTTGCAGGCCGAGCTCGACCGGCTGATCGCGGAGGGCGTTACCGATCAGGAACTCAGCGATGCCAAGCGCCGGCTGACCACCCAGGCAATTTACGCCCGCGACAGTCTCGGCGGGCCGGCCCGCACCATCGGCGCCGCCCTGGCCACCGGTCAGACGGTGGAGGATATCGAGGCCTGGCCCGAGCGGATCGAGGCCGTGACAGGCACCCAGATCATCGAAGCCGCGCGCGCGATTTTCGATACCAACCGATCCGTGACCGGGTTGCTGTTGCCGGCCGAAGGTCAAGGTTCATGAGAGCATTTGCCGCAATCCTGCTGCTGATCGCCGGTCTTACCCCGGCTGCTTGGGCCAATCAGATTCAGCGCGTCGTCTCGCCCGGGGGTATCGAGGCCTGGCTGATCCAGGACGACTCTCTGCCGATCATCGCCTTGTCTTTCTCCTTCGCCGGCGGCACCAGCACTGACCCCCAGGGCAAGGAAGGCCGGGCCAACCTGGCAGCGTCCCTTCTTGCCGAAGGCGCCGGGCCACTGGACACCGCCGCCTTCAACAAAGAACTGGCCGATCTGTCCATCGGCCTGTCCTTCTCCGCCGGCATCGACCGGCTGAGCGGCGGTTTGCAGACCATCTCTGCCAACGCCGACCGTGCCTTCGAGATGCTGACCTGGGCCGTGACCGACCCGCTGTTCGACCCGGCCGAGGTCGAACGGACCCGCGAGCAGATCGCAACCGGGATCCGCCGCCGCGTGGGCCGGCCCGGTTGGCTGTCGCGCCGCGCCTTTTTCGACATCGCCCTGCCGGGTCATCCCTATTCCCGGCCCAGCCGCGGCCGGATCGACACCCTGGCAAACCTGACGATCGAGGATTTGCGGGCCTTTGTCGCCGAACAGCTCGTCACATCCCGCCTGACCGTCGGCGTGGCCGGCGACATCTCGCCCGAGGAACTCGGCCAGCGCCTGGACCAGGTCTTCGGCACCTTGCCCGAAGGGGCACCGCCAAAATCCATCGGCTACGGCATGCTGCGCGCCGGCGGCCGCACCGTGCTGGTCGATCACGAAAGCCCGCAAAGCCTGCTCTATCTGGCCCAGACCGGCATGTCGCGAGAAGACCCGGACTATTTTGCCGCGGTCGTCATGAACCACATTCTTGGCGGCGGCGGCTTCGCCTCGCGCCTGACTCAGGAAGTGCGGGAAAAACGCGGTCTGACCTACGGCATTTCCTCATCCCTGACGGGGCTCGAACATGCCGATTTCCTGACCGTCTCGGCTGATGTGTCCAACGAGAATGTGCTGGAAACCTTGGCGGTGATTCAGGCCGAATGGGACCGGATGGCGACCGAAGGGGCGACCCAGGCCGAAATCGACGACGCGATCGCCTATATCACCGGCTCCTTTCCGTTGCTGATGACCGACACCTCGGCCATCGCGGGGTTGCTGCATTCCCTGCAAATCCGCGGACGGCCCATCGACTACTTGGAAAAGCGGAACGAACTGTTCCTGGCCGTCGATCGCGAGGCGGTGAACCGGGTTGCCAAGCGGATGCTGAAATCCAACAGCCTGGTTACGGTCATCACCGGCACCCCGCCCGATGCGGTGGCCAGCGATATCGTGGTCAACGCCGCCGCCCTGACCCGGCGTGAGCTGGGGGAAGACGGAAACTAAACGGCTTCCCAATGAGATAAAAATTGATCTAATGGTTGAATCAGGACCAGCCGAATCACCTGACGATGGGGGACCCGATGATCCGTCTTTTTGCAGCCATCCCCCTGCCCGAAGCGGTCCGCCAGCGTCTGACGATTATCCAATCGGGCTTGCCGGGCTGTCGCTGGACCCAGCCGGAAAATTTCCACCTGACGGTGCGCTTCTTTGGCGAGGTGGACGAACCGACGGCCGCCGAAATCGACCATGCCCTAGCCGGCCTGACCTTCGATCCGTTTGAGCTGAACATCGCCCATGTCGGCTATTTTGGCACCCAAAAGAAGCCGCGCCTGGTTTGGGCCGGCGTGCAGCCAAACCCGACGCTGGAGTTCATCCACACAAAGGTCGACCGCACGGTGGTCAAGCTGGGGCTGCCGCCCGATGACCGCCGCTATACCCCCCATGTGACCTTGGGCCGGCTGCGCGACACCTCGATGGACCGGCTGCGGCAATGGCTGGCGGCCAGCGATGACGTGCGCATCGGGCCGATTTGGGTCGACCGGATTACCTTATTCGAAAGCCACCGCCACGCGGGCGGGCCGACCTATCTGCCGCTGGCCGACTACCCGCTCGGCCACGGGATGCCGGCCGAGGCGCCGCCCCTGACCGCCGCCGCCAGTTTTGCTTACTGATCAACCCGAAGCTGCTTAACCGGTTCGGCCCAGCCCCATTGCCTGGCGCATAAAGAACCGTTTTAGCGGCGGCACCCTGCCGACCACCGCCAGCCCCAGATCGCGGGCCAGCCGCACGGGCGGTAGGGAGGTGGAGAACAACCGGTTCAGCCCATCGGTGGCGGCCAGCATACCCAGCACATCGGCCCGCCGCCGCCGGCTGTAATCCTGCAGCCGGTAGGTTCCCAGATCCATCCCCAGCCCGGAACCCTCGATCAGCAAATCGGCCAGCAGCTCGACATCGCGCAGCCCGACATTCAGCCCTTGGCCGGCGATGGGATGGATGCCGTGGGCCGCCTCGTTGATCAGCGCCACCCGCTCGGTGGCGTATTCGTTCGCATGCACCGCCCCTAGCGGATAGAGGAACCGCCGGCCCACCAGCTCCGCCTTGCCCAGGTGATCGCCCATGCAGCGCTGCAGCGCCGCGTTGAAGGCCGGCTCGTCCAGCCCGACCAGCCGATCCGCTTCGGCTGAGCGCTCCGACCACACCACCGAGGAACGGTGCCGGCCCTGCTTGTCGTCCAATAGCGGCAACACCGCGAACGGCCCGCCGGTTTTGAAGTGTTCCAGCGCCAGCCCCTCATGGGGCCGTTCATGGGCGATGGAGAACACGACCGCCTTTTGCCCGTAATTCCAGCGCACGCAGTCGATTCCGGCCGCATCCCGGACGAAGGAACCGCGCCCATCCGCCCCAATCACCAGATTGGCGGTGATCAGCGAACCATCCTCCAATCTCGCCTCGGCGCGGTCCGTTTGAATGTCCAAGGCAACCAGGCCCGCCGGCGAGATGTGGCGCACCGTCTTCAACCCGTCGATCACCTCGAACTGGGCAAGCCGCAGGGCCAGATTGTCGACGATGTGCCCGAACGGCCGGTCGCCCACCTCGCGGTGGTCGAAATGCAGGAAGACCGGCGCCGTGCCATCGGCAATCCGAATATCCAGGATCGGCGCGCCGCCATCGGCCACCAGCGGCCAGATGCCGGCCCGTTCCAGCGTCGCCTGGGGGCCAGCCGCAATCGCCGTTGTCCGCCCATCGAAATTGGGGTCGCCTCGTTTGGCCCGGGGGGCCTTGTCAATGACGATCACATCGATCCCAGCCCGCCCCAGAATGGCCGCCATCGTCATCCCGGCCAGCCCGCCGCCGACGATTAGAACCGAGGTGTGGGTCGGTGTACTCACCCTGAATGCCCCCAAGTGACACAGATTTTCTGCCCAATAATTAGGCATGACCCCTGTGCTGCCTGCATAATAGGCAGAATGCGGGTGATTTTCATCGGATTGCTCATCCCGAGCGTCCTGATTCGCTTGATTCGTTCATCTCTCTGCTCTTGGCCCCAAACCGGCACGGAACTTGAAAACGAAGCCCTGGTAGATTCATTGGAGGGGTTTTCCCAAATGCAACAGGTGAGACATGCCGTCCTAGCGCTGGCCGGCACCTTTATTGCCGGTTTGGCCTTGAGCCAGCCGGCCCTCGCTCAGGACGCGCCACCAGCCGTTTCGGCGGAGGTTGCGTTCATTTTCAACACATTCGCGTTCCTGGTTTCCGGCGTTTTGGTCATGTGGATGGCCGCCGGTTTTGCCATGCTCGAATCGGGTCTCGTCCGCACCAAGAATACGGCGGCGATCTGCTTGAAGAACATCGCTCTCTACTCCATTGCGGGCATCATGTACTACCTCATCGGCTACAACCTGATGTACGTCGATGTCAGTGGATATATCGGGTCTTTCGCCCTTTTCTATAACCCGGCCGATGTTGAGTTGGCGCTGATCAACGGCGCGGAGGAGGCCGAGGCCCTCGCCGCCGTCGTCGAGCAGGGCTATTCCTCGATGTCGGACTGGTTCTTCCAGATGGTGTTCGTGGCCACGGCCGCCTCTATCGTCTCGGGCACCCTGGCCGAGCGCATCAAGATCTGGCCGTTCATGATCTTCGTCGTGATCCTGACGGGCATTCTCTACCCCATCACCGGTTCTTGGACCTGGGGCGGCGGCTGGCTGGCCGAAGCGGGCTTTTCCGATTTTGCCGGTTCCACCATTGTGCACTCGGTCGGCGGTTGGGCTGCCTTGGCCGGCGCCATCATCCTGGGCTCGCGCAAGGGTAAATATGCCGCCAATGGCGGGGTGAACCCGATGCCGGGCGCCAATCTGCCGCTGGCGACCTTGGGAACCTTCATCCTGTGGTTGGGCTGGTTCGGCTTCAATGGCGGCTCGCAATTGGCCCTTGGCTCGGCGCTGGACGCCTCCGCCATGGCCATCGTCTATGTCAACACCAACCTGGCCGCGGCCGCCGGTGTCGTCGCCGCCATGGCCATGTGTCAGATCATGTATGGCAAGATCGATCTCTCGATGGCCTTGAACGGCGCCATCGGCGGGCTGGTGGCGATCACCGCCGGTCCCGATCTGCAGAACCACTTCCTGGGGATCATCGTCGGCGCCATCGGCGGCGTCCTGGTCGTTCTCAGCGTGCCGCTGCTGGACAAGTTCAAGATCGACGATGTGGTTGGCGCCATTCCGGTGCACCTGATCGCCGGCATCTGGGGCACCCTGGCCGTCGCCATCTTCGGCGCCGGCAACCTGGTCACCCAGATCACCGGTATCGTGGCCATCGGCGTCTTCACCTTCATCGCTAGCGCGATCGTCTGGCTGATCCTGAAATACACTGTCGGCCTGCGGGTCAGCGAGGATGACGAGGTGATCGGTCTGGACCGGGCGGAACTGGGCATGGAGGCCTATCCCGAGTTCGGTCACGGCTCCCAATCGGTCTGATTGATCAAATAGTTCCTTCCTAGAGGTGAACTAGCCGGGCGGGCTGTCCCAGACAGCCCGCCCATTTTTTATCGACAGGCTCAGCTACGACATCGCTTGAGCGAACTGGCCGAACTTATTGTGTAGGCATAAAATTTTTTGCCTACATACCTTGAACGAAACAGCCCGCCGCCGCTACTCTCGCGCCATTCCCACTGCGTCGGCACTCTTTCCGGCTCGTTCAAGGATTCGGTCATGGCCACCCCAGCGCCCGCATTTGCCGGCCCCTCTGAGTTGGCCATCCATCCCGGAATGGCGGCTTTGCCCGCCTATCCCTTTCCCCGACTGCGCGCGCTGATTGCCGGGATTGAGCCCGGAAAGGCGGAAATCGACCTGTCCATTGGGGAGCCGAAGCATGCCGTCCCACCCATGGTGGCCGAAATCCTGGCCGCCAATGCCGGTCTGTGGAACCGCTATCCGCCGCCCCTGGGCACCCCGGCCTTGCGCGCGTCCTGCACCAACTGGCTGAACCGCCGCTTCAATCTGCCCGATGGCCTGATCGATCCTGACCGCCATGTGCAGCCGCTGTCGGGCACCAAGGAAGGGCTGTTTGCCTGCGGTCTGGTTTTGGGCGGCCGGCCGGGCACCGACCGGTCCCTGGCGGCCATGCCCAACCCGCTATACCTGGTCTATCCGGGCGCGGCCCATCTGGGCGGGTTGGAGCCGGTTTATCTGTCTCCGCCGGATATTCAGACCGGCATTTTGGACCCCGACGCCCTCGATCCGGCCATGCTCGATCGCCTGGCGCTGCTGTTCCTGTGCAACCCGGCCAATCCCCAGGGCGGGATTCTGGACCGCCAGGGTCTGGAGAAGCTGATCGCGCTCGCCCGACACCATGGCTTCGTCCTGGTCTCCGACGAATGCTATGCCGAGATCTACTATGGCGATCCGCCGCCCAGCGCGCTGGAGGTCTGTGGCGGCAGCCTGGACAATCTGCTGGTCTTCCATTCCCTGTCCAAGCGTTCGAACGCCGCCGGTCTGCGTGCCGGGTTCATCGCCGGAGACGAGCGGCTGATCAAGCAGTTGGGCAACCTGCGCAATTTCGGCGCCGCCGGCGTGCCAATGCCGGTACAGGCCGCCGCCGCGGCCCTGTGGGATGATGACGCCCATGTGGCCGAAAACCGCGCTTTGTACCGGGAAAAATTCGAGGCCGTGGGCGAGGTTCTGGGCGGCAGCGTCCCCTACCACCAGCCCGAGGCCGGCTTTTTCCTGTGGCTCGACCTGGCCGCCGCCGGGGTGCGGGATGGCGAGGCCTTCGCCAAGACCCTGTGGCTCGAGCAGGGGCTGCGCACCGTGCCCGGCGCCTACCTGACGCTTGAAACCCCAGGCCGGCCGAACCCGGCGGCCGATTACATCCGTCTGGCCGTCATCCACGACACGGACACCACGCGCCAAGCCATGGAAAGGCTGGCCGAAGCGGTGGCCGCCCATACCGGCGCGAACTGAGGAAAGCCAAAATGGCGCGAACCGGGGCAACGACCTTGAACAATGGCCGCCTGCGACGCGGTGGCCGGCAGCGCGGCGATCAGCCGGCCCTTCTACCCGAAGGCGCCGCCGAATGGCTGGCCGCGACCGGGGTGTCGACCCTGCGCTGGGTTCTGGCCGGCGCGGGCCTGATCATGGCCGCCATCTTGCTGACCTATCATCCCGACGATGCCTCCTGGCACACGGTCAGCTCGACCGAGCCGGGCCCGACCAACAATCTGTTCGGCCGCCCCGGCGCCAATCTGGCCGATTCCGCCATCCAGTTTTTTGGCATCGCCTCCTTCCTGCCCATTGTCATCGTGCTGGCCATCGCCGGTGCGCTGCCGCGATTGCAGGGTCGCTGGCAGCCCTTCCGCCGGTTGGGATTGACCGTCGTGGCGCTGCTTAGCCTGTGCGTCGCCGCCGCGCCCTTCGGCACGCCGCAGGTTTGGCAGCTGTCCGCCGGTTTGGGGGGCAGCATCGGGCATCTCGCGCTGGTGCGGTTCTCCACCCTGTCCTTCATGGGCTATGGGCCGATCAGTCCCATGGCCATCTCCGGGATCTTCCTTATCGTCGCGATGGTCTGCGCCGTGGCCGCCATCGGCCTGTCCGCCCGCGATTGGCTGGTCTTTGGCCGTCAGATCATCCTGCACACCGCCCAGGTCTTGAGCTTGGGCGTCGTCGCGGCCCGCAATGTCGGCACCGCCGTCCGCGAACACCGGGCCCGCCGCAAGGCTCCCTCCGTCCGCGGCGCCGATGTCGCCCCGCCCATGGTCGCCCTGCCGGAAGAGGCCGACTTCGCCGAGCCAGAGGAAGACGTTCCGGAACCGGAACAGCCCAGCCCCGCCAAGCGTTTGCTGCCCAAAGCCCGCGTCGCCGCCAAGCGCAAGACGGCGGCAAAGGCCGCCAAGGCAGATGCCAAACCCCGCCAACTTCCCCTGGAATCCGGCACCTACACCCTGCCGCCCCTGTCGCTTTTGCAGACCCCGGAAGATGACGACGCCTTCCAGGCCGTCGATGCCGAGGCGCTGCGGGCCAATGCCGACATGCTGCAAGGCGTTTTGGGCGATTTCGGCGTGCGCGGCGATATCGTGCGGGTCAATCCCGGCCCGGTGGTCACCCTGTACGAGCTGGAACCGGCCGCCGGCACCAAATCCAGCCGGGTCATCGGCCTGGCCGACGACATCGCCCGCTCGATGAGCGCCATTTCCACCCGTGTCGCCGTGGTGCCCGGCCGCAACGCCATCGGGATCGAGCTGCCCAATTCCCGGCGCCAGGTCGTCTGGCTGCGCGCCCTGCTGGCCTCCGTCGCCGCCCGGCGCGACAAGGGAAAACTCACCTTGTTCCTGGGTAAGGATATCGGCGGCGAGCCCATGCTGGCCGACCTGGCCCGCATGCCCCACCTGCTGGTGGCCGGCACCACCGGGTCGGGCAAATCCGTCGCGGTCAACGCGATGATCTTATCCCTGCTCTATTCCCTGCCGCCTGAAAAGGTGCGCTTCATCATGATCGATCCCAAGATGCTGGAACTCAGCGCCTATGACGGGATCCCCCATCTGCTGTCCCCCGTGGTCACCGATCCCAAGCGGGCCGTCGTCGCGTTGAAATGGACGGTGCGGGAGATGGAGAACCGCTACCGCTCCATGTCCACCTTGGGCGTGCGCAACATCGAAGGCTACAACCAGCGCGTCGCCGAAGCCCGGGCCAAGGGCGAGGCCCTGGTCCGCCGGGTGCAGACCGGCTTCGATGCCGAAACCAACAAGCCGGTTTATGAGGAACAGGCCCTCGATCTGACCGAGCTGCCCTACATCGTCGTGGTGGTCGACGAGATGGCCGATCTGATGCTGGTCGCCGGCAAGGATATCGAGGCCGCCATCCAGCGCCTGGCGCAAATGGCGCGGGCTGCCGGCATCCACATCATCATGGCCACCCAGCGCCCCTCGGTCGACGTCATCACCGGCACCATCAAGGCCAATTTCCCGACCCGCATCAGCTTCCAGGTCACCTCCAAGGTCGACAGCCGGACCATCCTGGGCGAGGGCGGGGCCGAACAGCTGCTCGGCCAGGGCGACATGCTCTACATGGCCGGCGGCGGCCGCATCAAACGCGTGCACGGCCCCTTCGTCTCGGACGAGGAGGTCGAAATGGTCGTGGCCCACCTCAAACAGCAGGGCGAGCCCAATTATGACCACTCGATCACCGAGGAGGATGGCGAGAACGCCATCTTCGACGCCCTCAGCATGGGCGGCGGCGCCGGCGAGGGCGAGGATGCCGTGCTGTATGACAAGGCCGTGGCCCTGGTCGCCCGCGAGGGCAAGGCCTCGACCAGCTTCGTCCAGCGCCATCTGAAGATCGGCTACAACCGAGCGGCGCGCATCATCGAACAAATGGAAACCCAAGGCGTCATCAGTCCGGCCAACCATGCCGGCAAGCGCGAGGTGTTGGTCGGCGACCACGGCGCCTGACGGTTCGACCCCCCCACGGTTCGAACTCTGGGCCAACACGGCCCGAATCTCGCCAAGATTGTGACTACGCTCACAGCCTGATCGTGCAGGGGCTTGCTAGATCGGCGCACCCCACACGAATTACGAAGGAATACCTCCATGGTGATAAGACGCCGGACTTGGAACAAGGTCGGCTGGGGCGTCGGATTTTTTTCCGCCGTCTTCTTGCTGATGACCAGCATGGGCAACGCGGCCGTATCGGCCGATCTGTCCCGCTCCGACCAGCTGGAACTTGACCGGGTGGAACGGTACCTGAACGAGCTGACCACCCTGAAATCGCGCTTCACCCAGATTACCAGCACCGGGGCGACGGCCAGCGGGACTTTCTACCTGTCCCGCCCCGGCCGCATGCGGCTCGAATACGACCCGCCCTTGCCCTACCTCTATGTCGCCGACGGGTTCTGGCTGACGTTTTTCGATACCGAGCTGGGCCAGCGCAACGATGTGCCCCTTGGTCGTACCCTGGCCGACTTCATCACCCGCGAAGACCTGACCTTCAGCGATGATGTCACCGTTCAGGGCATCGCGGCGGACGATGCCCAGGTTGCCGTCGATGTCGTCCTGACCGAAGACCCCGGTCAGGGAACCCTGTCCCTGGTCTTTTCCAAACGTCCGCTGACCCTATCCCAATGGCAGGTTGTCGACGGCCAGGGTACCGTCACGCAGGTCATGCTCGACGACCCGGAATTCGGCGTCGATCTGGCCCGCAACCTGTTCATCATTCGCGACGACAACTGATCGCTCGACTTGCGACAAACAATTAACCAAATTCCGAGAACGGATTAACCTTAACACATTGATTTTTCGATATATTTTACGCGATTTACCAATAAATTCGATTGATTGCGAATCATCCCCCTGATACTTTTCCGCGCGAAAAATAGCGCGTCCCAACCGACCCGATAGCGACCAAAAAGCAACGCTGGGAGCTGAGTTAACAACGCTCCTTTTTGACGGTTGGAAGTCGCGCCACGGTCGTGCCAAAAGGCGCGCGGTGGAAGGAACTCGGTCGACCAAAAAAGCTGGCCGAAATCGGGCAAAAAAGCCCGAAATAACAACAGGGACTTTTGATGCCAGTTTTTAACGGCACGGCCGGCAAGGACACGATCACCGGTACCAATGACGCTGACACCATCGATGGCGGCGCCGGCAGCGACAAGCTGGATGGCGGCGGCGGCAACGATGTCATCATTGGCGGTCCGGGTTGGAACACCATTAAGGGTGGCTGGGGCAACGACCTCATCATCGGCCACGATGTCGTCGATTTTCTGACCGGCGGTTCAGGTGACGACACGATCATCGCGGGTGACGGCGATGATTACGGCAACGGGCGCGCCGGCAACGACCTTATCTTCCAGGGCGCGGGCAACGACACCATCAAGGGCGGTGGCGGCTCGGATACCATTCATGGTGGCGCCGGCAACGATCACATTTATGTCGACGGTATCCTGCACCCCGATACCCATGGGGATGGAAGCATCGGATACGGCGGGGCCGGTAACGACTGGGTCGGTGAGCGCTACGGGTACGCCCACGCCAGCCAGCGCGGCCGAGACAAGCTTGGTGGCGGCACGGGCGACGACACACTCCAAGGCGGCTATCTCGAGGACCGCTACTATTTCGAATTCAGCCAGGCCGGCGAAGGCAACGATGTCATCAACGACCTGAATCGCGGCGAAGATGTCATCGTCTTCAACATCGACGACGTACTGGCGGCCGATGCGAACATCATGGCGGCGGCCGGCAACGCCAACCGGTTGGAACTGGCCGATTTCGACGCGGACGCGAACTGGAACATCGTTCGCGGCGCCGGCGGCGATGTCCTGATTGTCCACCCTAACGGCACGATCCAGCTCGACAATGTGCGCTACGCCGGAAACACGGATCAGTTCCGTGATCTCGCCTGGGGCATCGAGATTTCCTACGACAAGCTGGATATCCCGAACGTCGAGGATTATCTGCCCGGCGGCAATCCGGACCCGAACCCCGACCCCGATCCTGACCCCATTCCCAACGACCTGGCCTTTGAGGCTGTGGCCACTGTCCGGTTCGACGATCTCGGCGGCGGCAATTGGCAGCGGGTTTTCGATTACGGCAACGGTCCGTCCGCGGACAACATCCTGCTGGGCCAGCAAGCCGGGACCAACAGCATGACCTTCCGCGTCTTTGACGGCGCGACGCAATACGGCATCACCGCCGCTGGGGCGATCATCGAGGGCGAGACGGCGACCTGGCGGGCCACCGTCAACGACAACGGCTATTTCACGCTCTACAAAAACGACGCCATTGTCGCCCAGGGCCAGGGCGTCGTGCCCAACGATGTCGATCGGGCGAACAAGCTGGTCGGCGACTCGAATTGGCCCCAGGACGCCGACCTGATCGGCCAAGTTTTGGCAATTGAGGTCAATGAAACCGGGCCCCTCGAAGCCGATCCCAATCCCGGTCCAGGCCCCGATCCGGACCCGGGTCCCGGCCCTGAGATCCTGCCGGCCCCCGATCCCGGCGAGAATGTCGTCGACGGCAATGACTGGAACGAATGGCTGAAGGGCGGCGCCGACAATGACTGGATCGCCGGGCGCGCCGGCACCGATGTGCTGCGCGGTTATGTCGGCGATGACCGGCTGTTCGGCGGCGCGGGCGACGACACCCTGCGTGGCGAAGCCGGCAACGACACCTATGACGGCGGCGCCGGCAGCGACATCTTCGCCGTCCGCGCCGGCAAATGGGGCGAAGGCGACGATGTCATCACCGATCTGGAGCGTGGCACCGACACCATCGATTTTTCGGCTGCCGACATCCAGAAAACCGGCCCCGGTCTGGCGGGTCTGAGCGGCGAGGCCGGCACCATCGAGCTGAACGATTTCGATGCCGCCGACAACTGGTCCATCACCCAGGCGGCCGATGGCGATGTGGTCATCAACCACGCCACCGGGTCGATCGAGCTGAACGGCATCGCATTCGACGACACCACTGACAGTTTCGTCGACCTTGCCGACGTCTTGACCATCGATGGCGCGGCCATCCCGGTCGGCACCGCCCCGGCGCCAAACCCCGATCCCGACCCGAACCCCGATCCCGACCCGGGACCGCCGCCGCCGCCCGGCACAATCACGGGCAACCCCTGGGATGAATGGCTCAAGGGTACCAACGATGCCGAGGCCATTGATGGGCTAGCCGGCAATGACGTCATTCGCGGCTATGCCGGCGATGACACCCTGTTCGGCAGCGCCGGCGACGACACCTTGCGCGGCGAGGCCGGCAATGACGAGCTGACCGGCGGCGTGGGTGCGGACATCTTCCGCATCCGTTCGGGCAAATGGGGCCAGGGCGACGATGTCATCACCGATTTCGAGCTCGGCACCGACAAGATCGCCTTCGTGGCGGCCGACATGCTTAAGGCCAACCCCGGCCTTGCCGGTGAATTCGGCAACCCAGGCGTGTTGGGACTGGACGATTTGGATGCGAATGGTGCATTTACCCTCGGCGCGTCAGCCGATGGTGATTTGCTGATCACACACCAGACCGGATCGGTCGAAGTTGATGGCATCGCCTTTGACGGAACGACGGACAGCTTTGTAGAGTTGGCTCAAATCCTCGAGATCGAGGTGGCGTAAGCCAAAGCCAGCCGAATTTTCTGCCGACAGTTGGCTCGGCCAAAAGCAAAATGGCGCTAAGCCCGCACAAAACAGTGGGGACATCGCATGCCTGAATTTATTGGCACCGAAGGTAAAGACACGATTTTCGGCACCGACGAGGCCGATTGGATTGACGGTCTTGGCGGCGGCGACAGCCTGGAAGGCGGTGGCGGCAACGACACGCTGATCGGCGGCGGTGGTAACAATACCGTGCGCGGCGGCTGGGGCGACGATTTGATCGTCGGCGGCGAAATCGACGATTTCCTGTCCGGCAGTTCCGGCGACGACACCATCATCGGCCTTGGCGGCGATGATTACGGCAGCGGCCGCGCCGGCGACGATGTCTACTTCCTGGGCGATGGCGACGACACCTTCTCCGGCCATGAAGGCGCCGACACGGCCTTTGGCGGTGCCGGCAATGACTGGCTGTACATGTCCGACTATTGGGAGGATTTCGAGGAAGGCCTCAACCTGGTCGGCGGCGGCACCGGCAATGACCTCCTCTGGGGCGGCGCTGCGGTGGACTGGTTCTATTACAACGCCAACCGCGCCGGCGAAGGCAATGACACGATCGATCACTTCAACCGTGGCCCAGATGGCGACGAGGATCAGATCGTCTTCTTCGTCGACGACATCCTGGCCGCCAGCCCCGGCATCGCCGGCCTGACCGGCAACCCCAACGTATTGACCCTGGCCGATCTGGATGCCCATCCAGACTGGTTCATCCGCAACGATGGCGGCTCGGTCGAGATCGTCTTCCCCAACGGGACGATCAACATCGACGATCTTGCCTATCGCAACAATCGCAATAGCTTTCAGGAGCTGGCCGAGCACATCACGCTCAGCAACGAGAATCTCGAGCTGAACGTCGAGGATTACATGCCCGATGGCGGCCCCCCGCCGCCCCCGCCGCCGCCCGATCCGGACCCCGATCCGATCCCCGACCCGCTGCCGGGCGAGAATGTCGTTGAAGGCAATGATTGGGACGAATGGGTCAAAGGAACCAACGCCGACGACTACATCAATGCCAAGGACGGCAATGATGTCGTGCGCGGCTATGCCGGCAATGACCGGCTGTTCGGCCGCAACGGCGATGACACGCTGCGGGGCGAGGCCGGCAATGACGAGATGACCGGCGGCGCCGGGGCCGACGCCTTTACCGTCCGGGCCGGCAAATGGGGCGAGGGTGACGACACCGCGACCGATTTCGAGCGCGGCACCGATACCGTCGATTTCAGCCTGTCCGACATCCTTAGCCGGGAAGCGAATATCCGCGGCCTGAGCGGCGATAACGGCACGCTGGAACTGAACGATTTTGAGGCTTCCGGCAACTGGTCGGTTGGCGCCAACGGCGATGGGGATCTGGTGATCACCCATTCAACCGGCTCGATCACGCTCAAGGGCGTGGCCTTCGATGCCAGCACGGATAGTTTCGAAGATCTGGCCGACATCATCACGGTCGATGGTGCTGCCATTCCGGTGGGCACTCCGCCGGACCCGGATCCTGACCCGGATCCCGACCCAGATCCTGATCCTGACCCCGATCCCGATCCGGGCACGATCACCGGCAATCCGTGGGATGAGTGGCTGAAGGGCACGCAGAATGCCGAAACCCTCGACGCCCTGGCCGGCAACGATGTGATCCGCGGCTACGGCGGCGATGACACGCTGATCGGCGGCACCGGCGACGACACCTTGCGCGGCGAGGCCGGCAGTGACGAGCTGACCGGTGGCGACGGGTCCGACGTCTTCCGTATCCGGTCGGGCAAATGGGGCCAGGGTGACGACGTCATCACCGATTTCGAGCTGGGCACCGACAAGGTGGCCTTCGTCGGCGCCGACATGCTGAACCGCGATGCCGGCCTGGCCGGCGGCGACGGGGTGCTGGGCCTGGACGATCTGGATGCCAGCGGTGCGTTCAGCCTGGGCGCCTCGGGCGATGGGGATCTGCTGATCACCCACCAGACCGGCTCGGTCGAGGTCAATGGCGTCGCCTTCAACGGCACTACCGATACCTTCGTCGAGATCGCCAACATCCTCGAAATCGAGGTTGGCTAACTGACCGATGCACCGGGGACCGCGCCATCGTGGCCCCCGGCGCGATCAGTTGGATCGATTTCTTTTAGGGGATCGTTATGTGCTGGGCGTGTGACCTCGACCCTAAAAACGCGACCAACGGCATTCATGAGTATGTCGAATATGCCGGCGGTGGTGATAATGCGGACGGCGGGCCGGTTGGCGGCGAGACCGATTTCAAACCAGAGTTCGTCACCCCCGAATTTGCAACCTACGCCCCCTCGGATGCGCGCAGTGGGGATCAGAATGTCAACGGCCATCTGACGGGCCAGTATTGGGGCGGCGACCTAACCCTCAGCTACAGCTTCCCCACCACATCCTTTTCGAATTACTACACCGGTTTTCTGAACGCCGATCAGCGCGTCTCGGCGGAATACTGGCTCGATCAATACGCCTCGATCTCCGGCCTGCAATTCGTCAATGAGGGTACCTCGACGGCCGCCGACATGCGGATGGCCACCAGCGATCTGTACGGGTCCTACAACGGGTTTGCCTTTTATCCCGAAGCCGGGGCCAGGGGCGGGGATTCCTACTACGGCACCGACCATTCAAACCCCGAAGTCGGGGACTGGGCCTGGTACATCTTCGGACACGAGATCGGCCACGCCCTGGGGCTAAGCCACGGCCATCAGAATTACAACGGTTACGGCACGCTGGCGGCGGATCGGGATTCCGCCGAATTCTCCATCATGACCTACCGGTCTTTCATCGGCGACACGCAAACCGGCGGTTTGCGCGACAATGCGGCGGACGGGTTCAGCCAGTCGCTGATGATGTACGACATCGCTTCCATCCAATTCATCTATGGCGCCAATTTCGGGCACAACGCCGGTTCGACCACCTACAGCTTCGATCCCGCCACCGGCGAGATGTTCGTCAATGGCGTGGCGCGCGGGCACGACCGGGCCGGCGACAACATCTTCCTGACCATCTGGGACGGCAACGGCGCCGCCGATCATTACGATTTCTCCAACTACAGTACCGATCTGTCGATCGATCTGCGCCCCGGCGGCTGGACCGATCTGGATGTCGGCGGCAATGCCCAGCGCGCCCGCCTCGATGCCGACGGCAACCAATGGGCCCGGGCCCACGTCTTCAACGCCCTGCAGTATCAGGGCGATGCCCGCTCGCTGATCGAAAACGCCACCGGCGGCGGCGGCAATGACGATCTGATCGGCAACCAGACCGACAATTTGCTGTCGGGTGGCGGGGGCGACGACACCCTGTTCGGGGCTGGGGGCGACGATACCCTCAGCGGTGGCGGCGGCCAGGACACGGCGCTGTATGCCAATGATTTCGGAACCTATGACCTGGGCGTCAGCGGCACCTATCTGACCGTGCTGGGCGAAGGGTTCGACACGCTGTGGGACGATATCGAAACCCTGCTGTTCAACGGCATCAGCTACAGCTTCGATTTCCTTTACGATTTGGCCTCTCCCGATCCGGATCCTGATCCTGAGCCGGACCCGGAACCCGAGCCCGACCCCAACACCATCTACGGCAATGTTGGGCCCCAATGGCTGAAGGGCGGTGGCGGCGATGACCGGCTGGATGCGCTGGGCGGCAATGACGTCGTGCGCGGTTATGCCGGCAACGACACGCTGATCGGCGGCGAGGGCGACGATACCCTGCGCGGCGAGGCCGGTGATGACGAGCTGACCGGCGGCACCGGCGCCGATGTTGGCCGCATTCGCGCCGGCAAATGGGCCGAAGGCGACGACACCTTCACCGATTTCGAGCGCGGCACCGACAGGATCGATTTCACCTCCGCCGACCTGCTGCGGCGTGAGGCGGGCTTTGCCGGGCTGGACGGCGATGCAGGCACCATCGAGCTGGTCGATTTCGAAGCCTCAAACCGCTGGGACCTCTCGGCCTCGGCCGATGGCGACCTGCTGATCAGCCATTCGACCGGTTCGGTCGAGTTGGACGGTCTCGCCTTCGATGACACGACCGACAGTTTTGCAGATCTCGGCGACATTCTGACCCTCGACGGCAACGCCATCCCGGCGGGAACCGGCGGCCCGCCACCAAATCCTGACCCAGACCCTGATCCCGATCTGAACCCCGACCCGAATCCTGATCCCGACCCGGACCCGGCCCCTGATCCGAATTCCATCACCGGCAATCCGTGGAACGAATGGCTCAAGGGCACCAACAATGCGGAAAGGCTGGATGCCCTGGCCGGCAACGACGTGGTGCGCGGCTATGGCGGGGACGACACCCTTATCGGCGGCACCGGCGATGACACCCTGCGCGGGGAAGCCGGCAATGACGAGCTGACCGGCGGCACGGGCGCCGACATCTTCCGCATCCGCTCCGGCAAATGGGGCCAGGGCGACGATGTCATCACCGACTTCGAGCTGGGCACCGACAAGATCGCCTTCGTCGGCGCCGACATGCTGAACCGCGATGCAGGCCTTTCCGGCGGCGACGGCGTCCTGGGCCTGGACGATCTTGACGCCAGCGGCGCATTTGGCCTGGGCGCCTCCGCCGATGGCGACCTGCTGATCCGCCACCAGACCGGCTCGGTAGAGGTGAACGGCGTGGCCTTTAACGCCACCACCGACACCTTCGTCGAGATCGCCAGTATTCTAGAGATCGAAGTGGGTTAACAGCGTAGCCAGCAGACAATCCTAAAAGCGGTTCGGCCAATATCGAACCGCTTTTTTCGTTTTGCGCGGATTAATATTTGCCCATTGACAACTTTATTAAGGTTAATTGTTTTTCATTTAATATTAACACAAAGACTTATCCACAATTACTTGTAAATTTACCAACAAATACTATTGAGAGTAGTACCACCGCCAGATACTTTCCCGCCTAAGCCAACAACCGCAGCGGGAACGTCATGCCGGATATCGTCGGTACGGAAGATCGTGATGTGATTGGCGGCACGGACGCAGCCGATACGATCAAGGGGCTGGGGGGCGATGATCGTCTGTATGGCGGTGCCGGCGATGATATCTTTGATGGCGGCGAAGGATCGGACGTCTACTTTGGCGGCGATGGATTTGACACCGTTCTGTTCAATCAATCCTTCGAGTCGGTCACGTTCTCCTTCAACGGCAGGTTTCTGCTTGTTCACGGGCGCGATGATGAACGGCTGCTCGACGATGTCGAATCGCTTGTATTCGACGGCGTTTCCTTTGACTTCGAATCCCTTTCGCAAATCGCTGCCCCCTTTTGGTACCTCTACCAAGGCACTTGGTACGGAGAGTGGTTCCATGGCGGCGACTCCAATGAGGAGTTTAAGACCGCCGGCGGCGACGATGTCGTAACGGCGGAAGCCGGTGATGACATCCTGCATGGTGAGGCTGGCAACGACACCTTGGCGGGCGAGGCCGGCGACGACACGCTGATCGGAGGCGACGGGGCCGATGTTTACTGGATCCGCGCGGGCAAATGGGGCGAGGGCAGCGATGTCATCACCGATTTCGAGCGCGGCGCGGACACCATCGACTTTGTGCTCAGCGAAATTCTCAAAAGAGAACCAGCCATCATGGCCCTCACCGGGGACGCGGGCACCCTGGAGTTGAGCGATCTGGAAGCGTCTGCCTCGTGGATCGTGACAGTTTCCGAAGAAGGCAGCATCCTTATCGAACACGCCACCGGCTCCGTCGAACTGCAAGGCATCGCCGCCTCCGACCAGTGGGACAGCTTCACCGACCTGACCGACGTCCTCACCGTGGACGGCACCGCCATCCCGGTTGGTGACCCCTCAATTCCTGATAGCGATGATGGCCCCAACACGATCACCGGCAATGCCTGGGCGGAATGGCTCAAAGGCACGGCAGAAGGCCAAACGCTCGACGCCCTTGCCGGCAACGACGTCCTTCGTGGTTATGGCGGCGATGACACGCTTTTGGGCGGTGAAGGCGACGACACCCTGCGCGGTGAATCTGGTGATGATGTCCTGACCGGCGGCGCAGGCAGCGACATCTTTGCCATCCGCGCCGGCAAATGGGGCGAAGGGGCCGACACCATCACGGACTTTGAGATCGGCATCGATACGGTTGATCTCAATTCGGCTGACATCCTTAACGCATCCCAGGATATCGCAACGCTGACAGGCGATCCTGGCATTGTGGAAGCGACCGACCTTGATGCTTCTGAGGCTTGGACGGTTACAACCTCTGCGGATGGTGACCTCCTGATCATCCACCCAACTGGATCGATCGAGTTTGACGGAATTCCGCTAACCGACGACATCGACAGTTTCGCGGACCTTGCCCAGCACCTTTCCCTCGACGGTCAGGCCCTACCTTCCGGACCGGAATTTCCAAGGCCGGTCGGCGATGCCTGCGAGGATCTGGGACCACGAACCGATGTTGCGAACGGAACTTTTCGCGGATCGGAATTTGATGACTGCATTCGCGGTACGAACGGATTCGATGTCATCATCGGGAATGCCGGCGATGATGTCCTGCGAGGCTATGGCGGTATCGACGATATTCGCGGCGGGGATGGCAACGACACGATCGATGGCGGAAGTGGACTAAACATTCTGTTCGGAGATGCGGGCTCTGACGCCTTCATTTTCGGCGCGTCGCCGGATGTCTGGGGTCAGTCCCAGCTTCATGATTTTGAGCGCGGCGTTGATACGGTCATCATCAATGCGGCAGATGTCTTGGCAGGCGATCCGGGAATCACGACCCTTGCCGGGGATCCCAACAAACTGGAACTTGAAGATCTCGACGCCTCTTCAGTGTATTCCGTGGCGAACTTTTCAGTGGGCGTCACCCTTGTCCACAGCGGCTACCAAATGATCCTGTATGGGGTGCCTTGGCACAGCCGCGCCGACACCTTCGTTGAGCTGGCCGAGCATCTTCGTATCGTCGGCAACGAAGAGGCCGACCCCCCCACCCCCGACCCGGACACCGTCGCCGGCAACCCCTGGAACGAATGGCTCAAGGGTACCGGCGAGGCCGATCGACTTGACGCCCTGGCCGGCGACGACGTGGTGCGCGGTTATGGCGGGGACGATACGCTGGTCGGCGGCACCGGCGACGACACCCTGCGCGGCGAGGCAGGCGATGACCAGCTGACCGGCGGCGAAGGCGCCGACATCTTCCGCATCCGCTCCGGCAAGTGGGGCCAGGGCGACGACGTCATCACCGACTTCGAGCTGGGCACCGACAAGATCGCCTTGGTCGCCGCCGACATGCTGAAAGACGACCCAACCTTGGCTGGCACCGACGGTGTACTGGGTCTGGACGATCTGGATGCCAGCGGCAATTTCGCTTTAGGCGCCTCGGCGGACGGCGATCTGTTAATCAGCCATCAGACCGGTTCGGTGGAGGTGGACGGCGTGGCGTTCGATGCAACTACCGACAGCTTCGACGAAATTGCCAATATCCTGGAAATCGAGGTGGCCTAGCCGGCCCCTTCGGCCCTCGCGTTCAGGTTAATGCTTGTGACATTGGTAGGGATTCGGGCCGTCCAAGGCGCCCCGCTAACTTCCTGGAAAGCGATGTTGCGTACGGTGCGCCCCTAAGCGCGCAGCCAAATTTCAGCCCTTGTGGCCTTTGGACTAGCGGCGTGAGACCAGCCTGGGGGGCACGATTATGTGCTGGGCATGCGATCTCGATTCGGTTAACGCCGAAAACGGCGTCCACGATTATCTGAATTCACAGCTGGGCGAGGCGAACGCCGGACCATCGGTTTTTGAAACCAGTGGTTTATCCGAGAGCGACCTGCCCGAGGTGGCCGATTTCGCCACCTATCGGCCATCAGACGCCCGCAGTGATGATCAAAACATTAACGGCCAGCTGTCCGGGCGCTATTGGGGTGGGGATCTGACCCTTAACTACAGTTTCCCCGACACCGATTTTTCCCAATACTACCACGGCGCCCTGAACCAGGTGCAGATCGCTACCGCCGAATTCTGGCTCGACCAATACGCCTCGATCTCCGGCCTGGAATTCGTCGATGCGGGCACCTCGACAAGCGCCGATCTGCGCTTTGCCACCAACAACCAGTACGGCACCTATAACGGCTTTGCCTATTACCCCGGCACCACCGATCTGGCGGGGGATTCCTTCTACGGTTCGGATCATTCCGCCCCCGAAATAGGTGACTGGTCCTGGTATGTCTTCGGCCACGAGATCGGCCACGCCATGGGGCTGAGCCACGGCCACGAAGATTTCAACGGGTTCGGCGTGATGGAGGCGGCATACAACTCGCCGGAATTCTCCATCATGACCTACAGCTCCTATGTCGGTGATCCAACCACCGGGGGCTTGCGCGACAATGATGCCGACAGCTTCAGCCAGTCGCTGATGATGTACGACATCGCTGCCATCCAGTTCGTCTATGGCGCCAATTTCGGCCACAACGCCGACAGCACCACCTACAGCTTCGATCCCACAACCGGCGAGATGTTCATCAACGGCACCGGCCAGGGTTTCGACCGGGTCGGCGACAATATCTTCCTGACCATCTGGGACGGCGATGGCGCGGCCGACCATTACGACTTCTCAGGTTACTCGACCGACCTGTCGATCGATCTGCGCCCCGGCGGCTGGTCTGATCTGGATGTCGGCGGCACCGCCCAACGCGCCCATCTGGGCGATGGCAACTGGGCGCGCGGCCATGTCTTCAACGCCCTGCAATATCAAGGCGATGCCCGCTCGCTGATTGAGAACGCAACGGGCGGCACCGGCAGCGATGATCTGATCGGCAACCAGGCCGACAACATCCTGTCCGGCGGTGCAGGCGACGACACTCTGTTCGGGGCGGCCGGCGATGACACGCTGCAGGGCGGCGAGGGCCAGGACACCGCCCTGTTTGCCAACGACTACGCCAATTACGGCTTCGGCTTCGCCGGCGACTATCTGACCGTGTTGGGCGAGGGCTTCGATACCGTTTGGAACGATGTCGAAACGTTGCTGTTTAACGGCATCAGCTACAGCTTCGAATACCTGTACGAGCTGGTGAACCCCCCGCCCGAGCCCGAGCCCGAGCCCGAACCGGAGCCCGAACCGGAACCTCGGCCAGACCCCGAACCGGAGCCCGAACCGGAGCCCGAGCCGGAGCCCGAACCGGAGCCGGAGCCGGACCCCCGGCGCGACCCAGATCCGGAGCCGCAACCTGAGCCCGAGCCGGAACCCCAGCCCGAACCCGAACGCCCGCCCAACACCAAATACGGCCGCGACGGCGACGAATGGCTGAAAGGCAGCAGCGGCAACGACGCACTCGATGGCTTGGGCGGGGATGATGTCGTGCGCGGCTACAGCGGAAACGACAGGCTGTTCGGCAGCGCCGGTGACGACACCCTGCGCGGCGAGGCGGGCAATGACACGCTCTATGGTGGCGAGGGGGCGGACGAATTCGCCATCCGCGCCTCCAAATGGAACGAGGGCCAGGATGTCATCGGCGATTTCCTGCGCGACACCGATAAGATCGACCTAGACGCCTCGGACATCCGCAAGCGCGAGTCCGGCCTAGCGAGCCTGACCGGCGATCGCAACAAAATCGAGCTGAGCGATCTCGACGCTTCGGACAATTGGACCCTCGGCGCCTCGGCCGATGGTGATGTGCTGATCACCCACCGCACCGGCTCGGTCGAACTGGACGGCGTGACGTTCGACGAAAACTGGGACAGCTTTACGGACTTGGCCTCGGTTTTGACCTTGGATGGCGCCTCGATCCCAACCGGCCCAACCACCGAACAAATTCCCGAACCGCCGCCCGAACCCGAGCCGGAACCCCAACCTCAACCTGAACCAGAACCCCAGCCGGAGCCGGACCCCGAGCCCCAGCCAAACCCCGAGCCCGAACGCCCGCCCGGCACCAAATACGGCCGCGACGGCGATGAATGGCTGAAGGGCGGCGGCGGCAACGACGCACTCGATGCCCTGGGCGGGGATGATGTCGTGCGCGGTTATGACGGCGACGACACCCTGTTCGGCGGCGATGGCGAGGACACCTTGCGTGGCGAGGCCGGCGATGACTTGCTGACCGGCGGCGCCGATGCCGATATCTTCCGCATCCGGGCCGGCAAATGGAACCAGGGCGACGACGTCATCAGCGATTTCGAGCTGGGCGTGGACAAGCTCGTCTTCGTCGCCCGCGAAATGCTCAAAGCCGACGGCGATCTCGACCGCGAGGCCGGCGATCCCAACCGCCTGGGCCTGGACGATCTGGAGGCCAGCGGCGCCTACCGCCTCAGCGCCTCGGCCGAGGGTAACCTGGTCATCACCCACCAGTCCGGCTCGGTTGAGCTGAAGGGCATCAAATACGACGAAAGCACCGACAGCTTCCTGAAGCTGCAGAACCTGCTCGAAATCGAGGTGGGCTGATCTTGCAGCCAGCTACTCAGCCCACTTGCCGAGTTACGTAGGAAGCTCGGCAAGGCTGAATCTAAATACTTTTAGCGCCAGAGCTGTCAAAGGCCTGAATACAGCCCACAGCGTCGCAATAGATCGCTCCGTGCAGACCGTTAGTCCAATTATTACGACTGTAGAATTTTGTGATTCCGGTCCAGCCACGTAAGGTAGAAATTCTCGTCAGAAAAAAATCCGTGCACCCGAGCCTTTTGGTTCACAACTAGACTGTAGAAACTTACATCCGGACTAATTTCTTTCGGTATCGGCGGTCTATTTTTTGGATTTGATTTATGGGCATGACAAATATTAGTTGAACTAGTTATTTGGTCTTTTGTTTTTCTAGATGTTTTTTCGACCCAATTTGAGAATTGCTTTAATTCCGATTGTTGCCATGACGAAAAGCACTCGTGATTTTTTTGATAGTATCGCAAATTGACAGCAACCTTATCGTCCTTTTTTTGTTCGATCGTATCTTTTGATATCGAACGAGTCTCTTCTCTTACTCCTGAATCAATTTTGAATTTTGCTCGCTTCTTTTTTCCCAATACGGCCTCCATAGAAGTTTCGCATTGTGAGTTGCGAAATCTTGTTTTTTGAAGCTGCCTCAGGTGCTAAGTCGCCGCGGGCTTCTTGCCAAGGCAATTCACTATGGGTCAGTTTTTCCAATCTTTTCGCACTGTACTGACCATACTCGCCATAGACCGCTTCAAGGAATTTGCAGACTTGATCTGGCGGAAGTGGTCCTGATTCTTCGGGCAGTGCGTCCCACCCATAATTTTTGTACTTGGAGTACAACTTTCTATGCGCTGGGCCATGCGCCCAGGCTTCCAGGTCCTCCTTGAAGATTGGTCGATTAAAGTTGGCGAGAAACCACGCTTGAGCATAGTAGATGAGCTTTTGAAGCTTCAGATGTGTGATTGCATCACCTGCCGACCTGTCGACACGGTTGATAAACCAGCGCGCAATTTGTTCTGCCGGAATGAATTGTTGCTTGGATAGCATGTTGCCCTGGTGTCAGATCTCGCCCGACTGTAATTCTCGGCTTCTAGGGTCTCGTTAAGTCTGCCGTCGTGGGTTGCACAACTATGAGACGAATCACTCGAGCTGCTGATACGTGAAGCCAGAGTCAAGTGTCAAGCTGTACCAATCTCATTTTAATAGATAGTGACCGCCACAATTTGTTCAATTTTTGTTCGCCACGACCGCGGGGTTCCAAAGGCACCGAAAGCCGATGTTGCGGCCGATGACTTCGGATTCAAGCTGTTGGTTGTTTAGGCTCCCTTGCCGGTTGCAGGATCAGCCCCGGCAAGGGCGGATCCTCGGTCTGCCCGACCAGCCCCATGCGCAGATCCGGGGAGTCCGGCTTGCCGTTGCGGGTGGCGAACAGCCGGTCCCAGACGCTGAGGATGGTGGCCATGTTGGTCCCCAGATCCTTCTCATCCGCGCTATGATGCAGCCGGTGGATGGAGGGGGTGACGACAATCAGGCTGACCACCCGCTCGAGCCCCTTGGGCAGGCGCGTGTTGGAATGGTGGAACAGGCTGGCCAGCAGCAACGCCGCCTCGAACACCAGCACCGAGCTGATCGGGATATCCAGGGCGATGATCAACGCCGCCCGGAACAGGGCCGAGATCAGCACCTCGCCGAAGTGAAAGCGCAGGCCCGTCGTGGTGTCCAGATGCCGGTCCAGATGGTGCACCTGGTGAAAGCGCCACAGGAACCCGATGGAATGGTTGGCCCGGTGGAACCAATAAATCGCGCAATCCAGGATCAAAAGGTCAGCCAACAGGCCCCAGCCGCCGCTCCACCAGTCCGGCCGCCAGCCCGGCGCGGCCGCCGCCGCCCAGACCGAGATCGGCACCACCACCAGGGGCGAGAGCAGGAAATTGATCGCCAGCAGGCCGATATTGTTGGTCAGCCGCCGCCATTTGCTTTCCGCAGGCGCCGTCATGGCCGGCAGCGCCCGCTCGGCCAGGAAAAACAGGGCGAACCAGATCGCCACGATCGCCGCCTTGTAGGTCAGCAGCAGTTGCACCGCGTCCGTCATCATCCCCATATTGTCGACTATAAGCAGTCAGGCAAGCAGTCGGACACGAACCGTTGATGACAGGTAGAACCTCCAACAAACCCCTGGTCGGCGTAACGGCGTGCCTAAAGCTGATTGACGGCCAGCCGTTCCATTCGGTGGGCGACAAATATGTCCGCGCGGTTGCGGTGGGCGCCGAGGCGATGCCCGTCACCATTCCCGCCTTGGCCGACATCACCGATTGGGACGGCTTGCTCGATCGGCTGGACGGGTTGCTGATCACCGGCAGCCCCTCGAACGTCGAACCCCACCATTATGGCGGTCCGGCCTTTGCTGCCGAGATCAACCGCGACCCGGCCCGCGATGCAACCACCCTGCCGCTGATCGAAAAAGCGCTTAATCGCGGCACGCCCATCCTGGCCATCTGTCGCGGTTTGCAGGAGTTGAACGTCGTCCTAGGCGGTTCGCTGCACCAATTCGTCCACAAGGTCGACGGGCGGGACAACCATTTGGCCTCCGCCGACCTGCCGGTCGATGAGCGGTTCGACCTGTTCCACGACGTGCATATCGAACCGGGCGGCTTGCTGGCCGGCTTGCTGGAAAAGGGAACCGTCCCGGTCAACAGCATCCACAATCAGGGCATCGACCAGCCGGCGGAAAGCCTGGTCATCGAGGCCGTGGCCCCGGACGGCCAGATCGAGGCGGTGCGGGTCACCGGCATCCCCGGCTTTGCCCTGGCCGTGCAGTGGCACCCGGAATTCGCCGTCACCACCGATCCCGTGTCCGAGGCCATCTTCGCCGGATTCGGACGCGTTCTTCGCGGCCTGCCCTTTGTGCTGGAAGGCGACCAGGCCGCGCAGTAGATCTACCGGTTCGACTTTCGTTCTCACCTCGAACCGGATTTCTTCTCAGCCATGCGCGTCGCCACCTGGAATATCAATTCCGTCCGCCTGCGCCTGCCCCTAGTGCAGCGCTTCCTTGCCGAATTCGAGCCGGATTTCCTCTGCCTGCAGGAAACCAAGGTGGTGGACGATCTTTTCCCCCTCGACCCGCTGAAGGAGGTTGGCTACGGCCACGCCGCTATCGCGGGCATGAAGTCATACAACGGCGTCGCCATCCTCTCCCGCCACGCCTTCGAACCCATCGTGGGCGAAAACTGGTGCGGCAAGTCCGACTGCCGCCACGTCGCCGGCCGCATGGCCGACGGCACCGAGCTGCATAATTTCTACATCCCCGCCGGCGGTGACATCCCCGACCCGGCCAAGAACGACAAGTTCGCCCACAAGCTGGACTTCGTCGATTCGATGACCGCCTGGTGGCCCAAGGTCCACGCCGCCGACAAGCCGATGATCGCGGTCGGCGATTTCAACATCGCCCCGCTGGAACAGGATGTCTGGTCCCACAAGCAGCTTCTGGATGTGGTCAGCCACACCCCCATCGAGGTGGAAAAGCTGGGCGCCATGCAGGCCTCGATCAATTGGACCGACGCAGTGCGCCATTTCGTGCCGGAAGACGAAAAACTCTACAGCTGGTGGAGCTACCGCGCCCGCGATTGGGACACCTCCGACCGGGGCCGCCGCCTGGACCATGTCTGGGTAACCGAACCCCTCAAGCCCCGGCTCAAAGGGGCCCAAATCCCCCGCGCCATCCGCGGCTGGGACCCCAAACCCTCCGACCACGCCCCGGTCATCGTCGATCTCGAACCGGCCTGAGAGCGCTGAATAGATTCCCACACCAACTCACACTTCGATCTTCATCGAACTATATGATCGACAAACTGCCCTATCCTGGCGCCGCACCAACCAGGAGAGTCCGGCATGCTGACTTGTGTCATCCGCTATCACATCGATCCGACCAAGAAGGATCAGTTCATCACCTATGCCCGCAACTGGGGCCAGGCCATCCCGCGCTGCGGCGCCGATTTGATCGGCTATTACGCCCCACACGAAGGCTCCAGCACGCTGGCCTATGGCCTGTACAACATTCCCAGCCTGGCCGAGTACGAGGCCTACCGCGCCCGGCTGGCGGCCGATCCGCTGGGCCAGGAAAACTACGAATTCGCCCAATCCGAAAAATTCCTGCTGCGCGAGGACCGCACCTTCCTCAAGCTGGCTTCCGCACCGCATGGAGAGGGGCCATGATCGCCGTCATTTTCGAAGTCGAACCCGCCGAGGGCCGCAAGGACGACTATCTCGACATCGCCGCCAGCCTGCGCCCGCTGGTCGAGGAGGTCGAGGGCTTCATCTCCATCGAACGCTTCCAAAGCCTGACCGACTCGAAAAAGATCCTGTCGCTGTCCTTCTTCGAGGATGAGGACGCCGTCCGCCGCTGGCGCAATCAAACCGCCCACCGCGCCGCCCAGTCCAAGGGCAGGGGTGGGGTGTTCGACGGCTACCGCCTGCGCATCGCCCAGGTGATCCGCGATTACGGCATGACCGACCGCGAGCAGGCGCCGGAGGATGCTATTTGACGCAAACCCGGCCGTACGCATTGGCCCTCGGTGGCCTGCTGGCCATGGCCGCCGCGATGGGCATCGGCCGGTTTGTCTATACCCCCATCCTGCCGGAGATGATCGCCGATCTGGGCCTCAGCAAATCCTCCGCCGGCTTCATCGCCTCGGCCAACTTCACCGGCTATCTGGTCGGCGCCCTCGCCGCCGCCCGGCCCACCTTTGCAAACCAGCCCCGCACCTGGCTGCTGGCCGCCCTGACCGCCAGCGCGGTGACCACCATGGCCATGGGTTGGGGCGAGGCCCTGTCGTGGCAGGCCGCCTTGCGATTCATCGGCGGGGCGACCAGCGCCTTCGTCATCGTCTGCGCCTCGACCTTGGTCCTGCGCCGCTTGACTCAAGCCGACGGCCCTTTGCCCACGGCAGTCCATTTCGCCGGGGTCGGGGTCGGCATCGCCCTGTCCTCCATCATCGTCGCCGCCCTGACCGCGGCCGAGGCGTCCTGGCGCCTCTCCTGGCTGGGAACCGGCACCCTGGCCCTGCTGGCCGTCCCCCTGGTGGCCCGCTTGGTCGGCTCGGCCGAGCCGGCCCACCCCGCCGACCCGATAGCGCCCGAAAAACCCCAAGACCCGCGCCCCCTGCGCCTGGTCATCGCCGCCTACGGCCTGTTCGGCCTGGGCTACGTCATTACCGCGACCTTCATCGTCACCATCGTCCGCGAAGACCCCGGCTTGGCCGCCATCGAACCCTGGATCTGGCTGCTGGTCGGCCTGACCGCCGTCCCCTCGGTCGCCCTGTGGTCCTGGCTCGCCAGCAAGATCGGCCTGCTGCAAGCCCTAGCCGCCGCCTGCGCCCTAGAGGCTATAGGCGTCGCCCTAAGCGTCGAACTCCCCTCTACCTTAGGCCTCGCCCTTTCGGCCACCCTCCTGGGCGGCACCTTCATGGGCATCACCGCCCTGGGCCTGACGGCCGCCCGAACCCTCTCCACCGGCACCCCCCAACGCGCCATCGCCTTCGCCACCGCCAGCTTCGCCCTGGGGCAGGCGGTTGGGCCGGTGTTGGCCGGGGTGATGGTGGATTGGTTGGGTGGGTTTCGGGTGCCGAGTTTGATGGCGGCCGGTGCGCTGATGATCGCTGCGGTATTGGCCGTGGCAGCAAGCAAAAAATCGCGGTAGGCCGATTTATCGCTCTGCAAGGGCGCTAGCTGGCCCGATACAGAAAATACCGCCCCTCTCGCACCCCCTCGGGCAACGGCTCCGCCGTCCAGCGCTCGGCGGGGATGTGGTAGTCCGCCACGATGACCCCGCCCGGGCGCATCAGGGCGGTCAGGCCCGGGGCCACATCCTTGGCCAGGGCGGCGTTGCGGGCATCGTCCCCCGTGCCGAGGTCGTAATGGATCAGCGCCATCTGGCCGGCCCAGCGGTCGACCGCCTGGGGCAAGGTGTCATGAATATCGCCCATCAGCAGCAAATTTTCGGGCGGCAGGCTGCCCGGGTGGGCGGCAAGCTTGCGTTCGAACACCACGATGTCCCGGTCGGGCAGCTTTTCCCGCAGATGATCGTAGGTGCGGCCGTTGCCCAGCCCGAATTCGCCGACAACGCCGGGCAGGTCGGCGATCTCTCCCACCGCCCAGTCCAGACAGGCGCGCTGGGCCTGCATGCGGCGGATAAAGCTGTCCAGCCGGCTCACGGCACGTACTCCTTGGGGATCGTCAGTTTTGCAGGGCCAGCTTGGTCGTCTTCTCCAGCCGCTGGGCCAGCACGCGCATGATTTCCACCGCCATTTGCGGGAATTCGGAAATCATGCGGAAGAACAGATCCTTGGTGATGCGCAGGGTGGTCAGCTCGGTCGCCGCCCGTACGGTTGCGGTCCTGGGCACGTCGCACAGGATCGCGATCTCGCCGACAAAATCGTTCTTGGAAACCGTGGCCACCGTCTTCGGCCCCGACGGGGTTTCGACCAGCACATCGGCCGACCCATCGATAATGATATAGGCGGAATCGCCCACCGCGTTCTGTTCGAACAGCACCTCGCCAGCCTTGTAATGGACCCGCTCGCTGGTAAAGGCCAGCAGCTTGAGCTTCGATGTCTCGATGTTCGCAAACAGCGGAATGCGTTTCAGAAGATCGACTTCCTCAGCCAGGCTCACCTATCTAGTCCCCCACCCTGCCGGCGCCATGGTCCCTTATGGCCACGGGTCCGGCCTTTCACTCACAACAACCCGCGTTCGACGGCCGGCTATTCGGCAGCCAGCATGGCCTGTAGCGAGCCTTGCTCGCCCATCAGGCTGTCGAACGCACCGCGTTCTGCGACGCGGCCATCCTCCAGGACGATCACTTCGTCGAATTCCTTTGCCAGGGCCGGGTTTTCCGGCGCCCAGATCAAGCCCTTGCCCGCCCGCCGCTGGATCAGGGCGCGCAGAATTCGGCCCTGTTCGGCCGAATCCAGATTGCCCGTCGCCTCGTTCAGGATCAGCACGTCGGTATCCTTCAACAGCGCCCGGCCCAAGGCCACCTTTTGCCGCTGTTGGGAGGATAGGCGGCCACCGCCCACCCCAACCGGGTGTTCCAGCCCCGCCTCGATCACCGTGCCGCGCAGGTTCAGCTCGTTGATCACCTCGGTGACCAGGGCACTGACCTTCTCGTTCGCGCCGGCCTGGCCGTATTTGATTTTCCCGAACAGAATGTTGTCCTGCAGCGTCGCGGCGGCATTGTAGGTCTCGGTGTCGAAGAACTCGACCGCGCCCTTCAGGTCGTCGGGCAGGGTTTCGGCGAATGTCTTGCGCGCCTGCAGGATTTTGGCCTGGATGGCCTCGTCGATCACGCCCAACCGGTGCCGGCCGGGAACCAGCATGAAGGGCAGCGACATCAACCGCTCCTTCTCCGACTCGTCCAGCGAGGCACCGTCATCGCGCTTGGCCTTGGCGATCAGTGGTTGGAAGTCGGGCAGCTCGTCCGAGCTGATGAAGCTGAATTGTTCGAAAAACGGATGGCCCGCCGGCAGGTCGGCGAACAGCTCGATCATGGTTTCGGCAACCGAAACGCCGACATGCCGGAAGTCATCCAACAGACCGACCGACTTCAGCACCGACAGCACATGCTTGTTCTTCGCCAGGGATGCCGTTTCGAACGTGTCGCCCACCGGCGTGCCGAACAGCAGGTTTTCGGCCACCGAGGCGCTTTCGTTGAAGGTCTCGTAATCGAACCGCTCGACCAGGTCGGCATACTCCTCGCCGCTAAGCCGGTCGGCCACCGCCCGGCGGACCTGCAGCACCTGTTCGGCCAGCTCGGGCTCGCGCGTCGGATCGATGGTCCCGCCCAGGCCCAGCCGGTAGACATCCTCATCCAGCCCGACGATCGACAGCACCTCGACCAGCCGGCCGCGCAAATCATCCGGACCGTCCAGCCCCAGCGCTTCGTGATCGATCCACTCGCCCTCGTAATCCAGATCGATGTTGCCCGCCGCCAAGGCCTCGGTGACCTGGCGGCGGCGCTGGGTGACGGCATCGCCCTCGCGATCCAGCTCGTCGATCGTCTTGTGCTTCAGCCCGTACAGCAGGTTCGATTCGATGGTTTCGGAGAACAGATAGGGCTGCGGCCCGACATAGCTGATGCGCCGTCCCGTCACCGCTTCGGGCAAACTCGCGAGATCGTGATCGCCCAGCTTGATCCGCCCCGCCGTGGGGATGATCAGCCGGCCCAACAGCTGCAACAGTTCCAGCCGCCCGCTGGCCCCGCCGCCCAGAACGGCGACGTGCTTGTCGGTCGGGATTTCCAGGTTCAGGCTGGAAACGATCGGCGGCCGGTCTTCCTCGCCATAGGACACGCCGGTCAGGGCAAAGGCCGGCGGAATGGGGCCGTCAAAGCCCTTATCCTCGTTCAGCTGGTCCTCGGGCATGATGTCTTCGGGCTGGAACTGCTCGACGACCTGGTCGTACTTGATCCGGGCGTCTTCGGTGCGCTGGTAGTAGTTCAGCAGCTCGCGCCACGGCCCGGCCAAATCCTTGTACGCCGCCAGCACGGCAACCAGCGATCCGAAGGACAGGTTGCCCTGCAGCACCAGATAACCGCCGACCGAATAGAAAAAGAACGGCGTCAGCTGGTTCAAAAAGTTGTTCAGGAACTTGATGAAGAACTTGCGCTGAAAGATCTCGAACCGGATGCCGTAGACCTTGCCCAGGATGGTCGAGATCTCCGACATATGCAGTTTGGCGGTGTTGTTGGCATGCACCGCCTCGGCGTTGGAAATCGTCTCGCCGATCCGGTCCGACAGGTGCCGCATCGTGCGAACCCGTTGTTTTCCAAGCTGATTCACCCGTCGTTGCAAGCGTGGAATGATCACCGCTTGCGCCGGATACAGCGCGATCGCCGCGGCCCCCAGGATCGGATCCTGGACGAAGATGAACACCAGGTAGACCAGCAGCGTCCCGCCCTGATAGGCCGGCAGGGCGAAGGCATCGGCCACATACCCGCCCAGCGGTTCGACCTCGGCGGTGACCATGGGAATGATTTCGCCCTGGCTCATCCGCTTGAACTGCGGCAGCCGGAAGCGCAGGACCCGGGTGAACAGGGTGTATCGCAGCCGGCGCAGCATCTTTTCGCCCAGCTGGCCGCGATAGATGTTCATGTAATATTTGAAGGCGCCGTTGACGACGACCAGCAGCAGGTACAGCCCGCACAGGGTGAACAGGTAGGGCACCTGGTCCAGCTCGATGCCCGGAAAGCCAATCGCGTCGATGGCGGCGAAATCGGTCGGGAAATCGATGCTGCCGCCGATCGCCTGGTCGATGATGTTTTTTGGCAAGTCCAGCGACAGGTACAAAAACGGAAAAGAAATCAAGGTAAACACCAGCACGATGATCTGCTGGCGCTTGCTGTAGCGGTAGATGAAGGCGAAGATATTCTTTTCCATGACCGGCGCCGACTAGAGCACTTTCCGCCCTGAAATCCTAGAGATCGGAGGGGCAATTCCAGCAAAATATGAGCTGGCGACTGGTCAGAACCACGTGAGTTGGTCTAAGAGACCTCTTCTCATTGACGCAAAAGATCATGAAATGATGTGCCGTCGGCAAGGCGGCCGCGAACGAAAGAGGCAGGAGATGGCATGGGCATTCGAGGTAAATCCAGCCGCGTCCTGATCTACAGCCACGACAGTTTCGGACTGGGTCACCTGCGCCGATGCCGGGCGATCGCCCATTCGATCGTCGCGCACCGGCCGGAAGCGACCGTCCTGATCCTGTCAGGCTCGCCGATCATCGGCAGTTTCGGGTTCCGCAACCGGGTGGATTTCGTCCGCATTCCGGGCGTGATCAAGCTGCAGAACGGCGATTACATCTCCCAGGCGCTGAACCTGGCGACCGAGGAAACCGTCGCCCTGCGCGCCGCCATCGTCAAACAGACCGCCGAGGCGTTCGCGCCCGATCTGGTCATCGTCGACAAGGAACCGCTGGGCCTGCGCGGTGAAGTCACGGGCATGCTGGAAACCGCCAAGGCCCGGGGCGCCCGGCTGGTGCTGGGCCTGCGCGATGTGATGGACGAACCGGCCCTCTTGGCCCCCGAATGGGAACGCAAGAACGTCATGCCGGCCCTGGTCGATCTGTATGACGAGATCTGGGTCTATGGCCTGCAACAGATCTGCGACCCGCTGGAGGGCATCGACGCGCCGGACACCGTGCGCCGCAAGATGACCTACACCGGTTATCTGCGCCGCGAGGAATCCAAGATCGATCACCCCTTCACCTCGCGCTGGGACCAGCCCTTCATCCTGGTCACCCCCGGCGGCGGCGGCGATGGCGAACATCTGGTCGACTCAGTCCTGCGCGCCTATGAAACCGACCGGTTCCTGCCCAATCCGGCCCTGATCGTCACCGGCCCCTTTATGCAAAGCGAGCAACTCGCCCGCTATGTCGACCGGGCCAGCAAGCTGGACAATGTCGAAATCCTGAAGTTCGACTCCCACCTGGAAGACATCATGGCCCAGGCGGCCGGGGTGGTGGCGATGGGCGGCTACAACACCTTTTGCGAGATCCTGTCCTTCGACAAGCCGGCCCTTTTGGTGCCCCGGCAAACCCCGCGCCTGGAACAGACCATCCGGGCCGAACGGGCCGCCGCCCTGGGGCTGGTCCACACCCTCAACCCGGTCGAGGCGGCGAGCCCCTCCAAAATGGCGCGCGCCATTCAGGCTTTGCCGCTGCAACAGCCGCCCTCCTCCAGCGTCATACCGGGGCTGATGGAAGGGTTGGATAACGTCAACCGCCTGGTCGACCGCGCCCTGGATACGGCCCGCGTGACCCCGCTGCGGCCGCGGCAAACGGCGTAAGCATCGGTGAAACGGGGCAAAGTCGCGATCCTCGTCAAGGGGTATCCGCGCTTATCGGAAACCTTCATCGCCCAGGAATTGCTGGGCTTGCAGCAGGCGGGCCTGGATTTCGACATCGTCTCGTTGCGCCACCCGACCGACACCACCACCCATGATTTGAACCGCCGGATCACGGCGAAGGCTCACTACCTGCCCGAATATCTGGGTGACGAGCCAGCTCGTGTTGCCCGGGCCGCCCTGGCCGCCTTGGCCCGGCCCGGCCGCCTTTGGCGCACGCTCAAAACCGCCTGGACCGATTACCGCCGCGACAAGACCCGCAACCGGCTGCGCCGCCTGGGCCAGGCCTTTGTCCTGGCCCACGAACTGCCGGCCGGCACAGCCCACCTGCATGCCCACTATCTGCACACCCCCTCCTCAGTGGCGCGCTACACCGCCATGCTGACCGGCTTGGATTGGAGTTTTTCGGCCCATGCCAAGGATATCTGGACGACGCCGGCCTGGGATCTGCGCGACAAGCTGGCCGGGGCCGCGTGGGGCGCCACCTGCACCGCCGCCAACCATGACTTCCTGTCCGAGCTGTCCAACCGGCCCGAGACCGTGCATCTGATCTATCACGGCCTCGATTTCTCTCGCTTTCCCGACCCGCCGGTCCGCCCGCCGCGCACGGGGAGCGAGGCCGACGATCCGCTTCGCCTGCTGACCGTCGGACGGGCGGTGGAAAAAAAGGGCATCCACATCCTGCTCAAGGCCCTGGCCGACCTGCCGGCCGAGTTGCATTGGCGCCTGACCCATATCGGCGGCGGCGAACAGCTGGACGCCCTTCAAACCCTCGCCGGCGATCTGGGGCTGGCCGACCGGATCGACTGGCGCGGGCCGCAGACCCAGGACGCGGTGATCGACGCCCTGGCCGAGGCTGATCTGTTCGTCCTGGCCGCCATCATCGCCCGCGGTGGCGACCGGGACGGGCTGCCGAACGTGCTGATGGAAGCTCAGGCCCTGGGCCTGCCCTGTCTGGCCAGCAATGTTTCCGCCATCCCCGAACTGATCCTCCATGACGAAACCGGCATCCTGGTCGAGTCCGGGGATCAGCAGGCGCTGACCCAGGCCGTGGAGAGCCTGGCGGCCGATCCGGACAAACGCGCCAGGCTCGCGGCGGCCGGATCGATACGGGTACGGCAGGAATTCGGCTTTTCCGTCGGCCTCGACCAATTGGCCGGCTTGTTCGGTTTGCCCCCCGACGAGGCGCTGCAATCGGACGACCGGCGACTGGCATCCTGACGGGCCTTTTCCGTGCGGATCGCCTTCTACGCCCCCATGAAACCACCCAGCCACCCGGTCCCCTCCGGCGACCGGCGCATGGCACGGGCCCTGATCGCCGCCCTGCGCCTTGCCGGCCACGAGGTGACCGTTGCCAGCCGGCTGCGCAGTTGGGACGCCGGCGATTCCGCCCGGCAACGGCGGATCAAGCGTAGCGGCCAGAAAACCGCCCAAATGTTGATCGACCGCTGGCAACCCCGCGACGCGCCCGACCGGCCCGACGCCTGGTTTACCTATCACCTGTATCACAAAGCGCCCGATTGGCTGGGACCGCCTGTCTGCGATGCCCTGGGCATCCCCTACCTCGCCGCTGAGGCGTCCTACGCCGCCAAACAGGCAGACGGACCTTGGGCCGAGGGGCTGCAGGTCAGCAAAGAGGCCCTGTCCGGCGCCGCCGCCGTCTTTGCCCTGTCGGAGATCGACCGACAGGGCCTGATCCCCCATGTCGCGCCAGGCCGCCTGCACCGGCTGAACCCGTTTCTCGACACGGCAGCCTACGGCGCTCGATCCGCCGGTTGTCCCGACAGGTTGCCCCCTGTTCTTCAAGGGCTGGACAAACCGATCTTGCTGGCGGTCGGCATGATGCGCACCGGCGACAAGCTCGACTCCTACCGTGTGCTGGGCCAGGCGCTCGCCAGCCTACTCGACCGTCCTTGGAGCCTGGCGATCGTGGGCGATGGACCGGCCCAGGCCCAGGTGCGGGACCTTCTCCCCCCCGACCGGACAGTGTTTCTCGGCGCGCTGCCCGGCGAGGCCCTGCCCCCCTTGCTTGGCGCCGCCGACCTGTTCGTCTGGCCGGCGATCAACGAGGCTTACGGCATGGCCATCCTTGAAGCCCAGGCGGCCGGGTTGCCCGTCGTGGCCGGGGCCAGTGGCGGTGTCCCGGACATCGTGTCCGATCAAACCACCGGCCTTCTGACCCCGCCGGGCGATGGGCAAGCCTTTGCCAAGGCCGTTGCCGATTTGCTCGACGACCCCGCACGGCGTCAACGCATGGGCCAGGTAGCCTTCGAGAAAACGAGGAAAACCAACGACATCGCGCAGGCATCCGCCCAACTCGACGCCGCCGTCAGGGCTGTGGCATGACGGCAACGTTGGTTCTATTGCGCCACGCAACGACAGATTGGAACGAATCCCGCCTGCTTCAGGGCCGGACGGACAGACCGCTCGGCCCCACCGGCCATCGCGAGGCGCAAACCTGGCGCTTGCCGCCGGAAGCGGGCATCGGCCCCGAGACCCCTTGGTTCTCCAGCCCCCTGCGCCGCTGCCTGGACACGGCCGCCCTGATGGGCGTTGAGCCGACGATCGAACCGGCCCTGATTGAAACGGCCTGGGGCGAATGGGAGGGCCAGCGCCTGGCCGATATCCGCGCCGCTGACCCCGAAGGCGTGGCCAAGCGGGAGGAGGCCGGACTCGACTTCCATCCCCCTGGCGGCGAATCCGCCCGCGATGTTCAAAATCGCCTACAGGGGTTTTTGGACAAACGCACGGCGGCTGGAGGGTTGGCCGTGGCCGTCACCCATCGCGGTGTCATCCGGGCGCTCTACGCCCTGGCCGTCGGGTGGGACATGACCGGTCCGCCGCCGGACAAACTCCTGCCCGCCTGCGCCCATTCCTTTGCCCTAGGGGAGGGGAGTATGCCGACCGTTGTCGCCCTCAACCTACCCCTGGACAAGGTGGAGTCTACGCCGTGAGGGCCCTGTTTTGGGTGCAGCACCTGCTGGGCATTGGCCATGTGCGGCGAGCGCAAGCGCTCACCGGCGCTCTTTTGGCCAGAAACATCGAAACAGTGGTGGTCCAGGGCGGTCAAGACGTACCCGGTCAGGATTTCGCCGGTGCCAAGATCGTTAACCTGCCCGCCGTCCGGGCGGCGGACGCCGAATTTTCCGGTTTGGTGGATTCTCAGGGCAACCCGGCGAGCGAAAAACTGTTGGAGGACCGAAAAACCCGACTCCTCGCCGCCTATGACGAAATCCGCCCCGATATTGTGATCACCGAAAGCTTTCCGTTCGGCCGCCGCGCCCTGCGGGGAGAGCTGCTGCCCCTGCTCGAGGCAGCCTCGGCGCAAAACCCCAAACCCCTGATCATCGCCTCCATCCGCGACGTCCTTGTGGCAAAGAGCCAGCGCAAGAAGGAACAATGGATGGCTGAGATCGCGCGGCGCTACTACGACCGGGTCGTCATCCACGGCGATCCAAACCTGATCACCCTTGATCAAACCTTTCCTTTTGTGGAACAATTGGATAACCTATTGTTTTACAGTGGTTATATTGCGCCAGCCGAGGGTAAGCCTGTTCCGGCACCGGCACGGCGATCTGACGATATCGTCCTCTCCGCCGGGGGTGGGGCGGTGGCTGGTCCCCTTTATTCCGCCGCTCTTTCGGCCATCGTGTCCGTGGGAATCGATGCCGCGCGCTGGCGGTTTCTGGTTGGTCCCGACACGCCCATAAAGGACCGGCAGATCGTGATCGACCGGGCGAACGCGATGACGGCGAATGTTGCGATTGAACCCGCTGTGCCCGATCTCGCCGCCTGTTTGGCCGGCGCCCGCCTTTCGATCAGCCAGGCGGGCTATAACACCGTCATGGATATTCTACGGTCAGGCATCAGGGCACTGGTCGTCCCCTTTGCGGCTGGCGGCGAAAGTGAACAATCCATCCGCGCCAAAGCTTTGGCCGAGCGTGGCCGCCTAACCTGGCTCGACGAGTCCGATGCCAAATCCCCGATACGGTTTGCCGAGGCGATCCGAGTGGTTTTGAGCGAACCCGAACCAAGCCCCGTCGCGCTGGCCATGAACGGGACCGAACAAGCCGCCGATCACATCGTCGATCTCGTGCGCCAGAGACGGTCGGCATGATGCAGCCGGCCGCCGAAAAGCACGCCGTCGCCAAGGGCTGGATCGACCTGTTCGCGGAGCTGGACCGCTGGCAGCGCGCGGACCGCATCGCCAAATTCTGGTGGCGCGATGACGATGCCCAGCGTGTCACCACGCCCTTGGAACGGTTGGTCGAACTGTCAGGCTTGCACGGCATTCCCCTGTTGCTGGCCGTCATCCCCGAAGGCGTCGAGCAGGACCTGGCCACCCACATCGCCGCCTCTGGCGCCCCGGTCACCGTGGCCCAGCACGGCATCGCCCACCGCAACAACGCGCCAGAGGGCGAGAAAAAGACCGAGCTGCATGATCGCATGCTGGACGATCCGGGCTTTGTTCCCGCCTTACGAGCCGGCCGCCAGCACCTCGCCGATCTGCTCGGTCCCGCCTTTCTGCCGGTCATGGTGCCGCCGTGGAACCGCATCGGACCAACCATCGCCAGCCAGCTGGGCGGGTGGGGTTATGCGGGGATCAGCGTCGACGGCCCACCGCGTCCCGAAACCGGCGATCTGCCCCAGGTGAACACCCACCTCGATTTGATCGACTGGCGCGCGGACAAAACCTTCATCGGACCTGCGCGCGCCCTAACCGCCTTAACCAACCAACTCGCCCGCCAACGCCAAGCCCCAGCCGATGGTCCGGCGATCGGTTTCCTGACCCACCATCTCGATCACGGCCGTCCGCTTTGGGCCTTTCTCAGCCAGCTGTTCGGTCTGCTGGGCGGTCACCCGGCCGTCCGATGGGCCGCCCCAGCCGACATGTTCGCAAAACAATGACCAGCACACACCACTATCCGCTTTCTTGGGTTTTGGCCGATTACGCGCGGGGTGGCGCCGGCCTGGCCCTGACGGGCTTGCCGCTGGTGCTGGTCGGCCCGGCGCCGATCTTCGCCTACATTCTGGGCGGTCTGGCTTTGGCCTTTATCGTCTTCCTGATCCGCACTTTCCTACGCCACCGCACCGCCTTCCACACGGATGGTGACGGCCTATCGGCCATCGGCCCCCTGGATCGGCCGCCCGGTCGTCGCATCGACTGGCGGTCCCTCAACCATATTGCCTTGCGGTATTATTCCACCCAGCGAAATCGGGAGAATGGCTGGCTACAGCTGACCCTGAAATCGACCGATGGGACGGCGCTTCGGTTGGAATCGCCCTTGCAAGGATTCGGGGATATTCTGCAACAGGCGGTTACCGCCGCGCAGGCCGCTGACGTGGCGCTAGACGAAACAACCGTTGCGAACATGCGGGCGTCGGGCTATCGCCTATCTCAAGCCGATCAAGAAACGGCATTAAGCGATTAATGTCGGTAACAAACCATTGGCAAAAAAGACGGTGTGGGAGTTAACGGGCATGAAGGCCAAGACAGGATGACGCCGCTTCTCGACGTCGAGGGCCTTCGCCTTTCCTTTCGCGTTCCCGGCGGCACGACCGAGGTCATCAAGGGCGTCTCCTTTTCCATCCAACCCGGCGCCACCGTCGCCCTGGTCGGGGAAAGCGGCTCCGGCAAATCCGTCATCTCCCAGGCCATCATGGGCATCTTGCCCCGCAGCGGGTCCGTCACCGGCGGCTCGATCACCTTCAACGATGTGGCCGATGACAACGGCACGGCACAGGCCGCCCGCAACGGCCATGTCGGCACGCTCGATCTGACCAATCTCGACCCCGAGGGCAAACAGTACCGGTCCATTCGCGGCGGGCGCATTTCCATCATTTTCCAGGAACCGATGACCTCGCTGTCGCCGCTGCACACCATCGGCAATCAGATCAGCGAGGCGGTTCGCCTGCACCGCCCGGTCGGCCAGAAAGAGGCGCTGGAGATCAGCCGCGAGATGCTGGAACATGTCGGCTTTCCCAATCCGGCCGGGGCGCTGACCACCTACCCTTTTGAGCTGTCCGGCGGTTTGCGCCAGCGGGCGATGATCGCCATGGCCCTGGTCTGCCGCCCGGCTCTGCTGATCGCGGACGAGCCGACCACCGCCCTGGACGTCACCATCCAGGCCCAGATCCTGAAGCTGATCAAGGATATGCAGGCCGAACTGGGCATGGCCGTCCTGATGATCACCCATGATCTGGGCGTGGTCGCCAACGTCGCCGACGAGATTGTCGTGCTTTACCGCGGCGAGGTGATGGAACGGGGCACGCTGGACGACATCTTTTCCCGCGCCCAACACCCTTACCTCAAGGCTTTGCTGAACGCGGTGCCGCGCTTTCACATGGAAACCGGGGAACGGCTGGAACCCATCCGCGCCATCGAGGTCACCAATTCCAGCTTCTTCACCGGCGAACGCCGCTCGGGTCAGGCGGGTGCGCCGATCCTGAAGGTCGACGGGCTGCAAAAATCCTTTCGCATCCGCAGTTCCGGCATGCAGGGGGAGGCGCGCACCATTCGCGCGGTCAACGATGTGTCTTTCACCTTGCGGCGGGGCGAATGCCTCGGGCTGGTCGGCGAAAGCGGCTGCGGAAAGACGACGCTCAGCAAGATCCTGATGCGCGCGCTGACCCCGGATACCGGCCGGGTGACCTATTGCGGTGAGGGTGATGTGGATGTGCTGGGCCTGGCCGGATCGGCGCTCAAGGAATTCCGGCGCAAGATTCAGTTCATCTTCCAGGACCCGTTCGGCTCGTTGAACCCGCGCATGACGGTGTTCGACATCGTCACCGAACCGCTGGTCATCCATAACATCGGCGATGCCAACAGCCGGCGCGAGGTGGCCAAGGAACTGATGACCCTGGTCGGGCTCGACGTCCGCCACCTGCAACGCTATCCGCACAGTTTTTCCGGCGGCCAGCGCCAGCGCATCGGCATCGCCCGCGCCCTGGCCCTGACCCCCGACATCATCATCTGCGACGAGCCGGTTTCGGCCCTGGATGTTTCGGTCCAGGCCCAGGTGCTGAACCTGCTGACCGACCTGCGCGAGAAGATGGGCCTGACCTACATCTTCATCAGCCACAACCTGGCGGTGGTCGATTACATCGCCGACCGGATCATGGTGATGTGCGCCGGCATGGTGGTCGAAATCGCCCCGCGCGAGGTCCTGTTCCGCGACCCGCGCCACCCCTACACCAAGGCCCTGCTGGCGGCCGTTCCGTACCCCGACCCTGCCCACCCGCTGAACCTTCAGGCCCTAATGGATGACCGGGCATCCGATCCAACGGCCTGGCCGGCGCCGTTTGGCTTGACTCAAGGCGACCCGTTATCTCTGATCGACCTCGGGGAGGACCACTTTGTCCGCGCCGACAAAAGCATAATTCAACTGGAGACCGTGTAATGGTGCGATACGCTGGCGCCGTCCTGCTTTCCCTGCTTCTCAGTGCGTCTTTCGCCCATCCGGCGGCCGCGAGCGACTATCAGGAAACCGACTTTTTAGCCGACAAGGTTTCGGCCGGCGAGCTGCCGCCCGTGGCCGATCGCCTGCCGGCAAACCCCGTTGTCTCCGATAACCAACCCGGCCAACCCGGCGGCTCGATCGAATGGCTGGCCCGGCGCGCAAAGGATGTGCGCATCATGAATGTCTATGGCTATGCCCGGCTGGTCGGCTACACGCCGGACTTCCAGCTGGTGCCGGACATTCTGGAGTCCATCGAAGTGGAGGAAGAGCGGGTCTTCACCATGACGCTGCGGGCGGGCCACAAATGGTCCGACGGCGCGCCCTTCACGTCGGCCGATTTCGGCTATTACTGGAACGACATCCAGAACAACCAGGACCTGACGCCCTACGGTCCCGACTACCGCCTGATCGTCAATGACGAGCTGCCGATTGTCGAAATCGTCGACGAGCTGACGGTGCGCTATTCCTGGTCCTCGCCCAATCCTGAATTCCTGCCGGCCCTGGCCGGAGCACGGCCGCTCTATATCTATGCGCCCGCCCACTATCTTCAGCAGTTCCATGCCTCCTATGCCGACCCCACCGAACTGGACGCGCTGGTCGAGGCCTCGGGCGAGAATGACTGGACATCCCTGCATATCCGCCGCGGCCATCTCTACGACGCCGACAACCCCGACCTGCCGACCCTTCAGCCCTGGATCGTCCGCACCCCCGCGCCGGCCGAACGCTTCACCTTCGAACGCAACGCCTTCTTCCACCGGGTCGACAGCGCCGGCAATCAGCTGCCCTATATCGATCAGGTCGTGGTCAACATCGCCGATTCCTCGCTGATCCCCGCCAAGACCGGCGCCGGGGAAAGCGATCTGCAATCCCGCTCCATCCGCTTCGACGATTACACCTTTCTCAAGGCGGCCGAGGAACGGAACGATTACACCGTCCATCTCTGGCCCACCGCCCTGGGTTCGGAAATCGCCCTTTATCCCAATCTGACCGTCGAGGACGCGACCTGGCGCGAGGTTCTGCGCGATGTCCGCTTCCGCCGCGCCCTGTCGCTGGGCATCGACCGGGACGAGATCAACCAGGTGATCTTCTTCGGCCTGGCCAGCGCCGGCAACAACACCGCCCTGGCCGCCTCGCCCTTCTTCTCGGACGAGCGGCTGACCCGCTGGGCGACCTACGATATCGACCAAGGCAATGCCCTTTTGGACGAGATGGGCCTGACCGAGCGCGACGATAACGGCCTGCGCCTGCTGCCCGATGGCCGGCCCGTCGAAATCACGGTGGAAACGGCCGGCGAGCGCTCAGTCGAAATCGACGTCATGGAGCTGATCGCCGACAGCTGGTCCAAGCTGGGCATCAAGGCCGTGGCCAACCCCTCCCAGCGCGATGTCTTCCGCAACCGAGTCTTCGCCGGCGAGGCGATCATGTCGATCTGGATGGGCTTCGATAATGCCCTGTTCACCGCCGCGACGGTGCCGTTCGAGCTGGCCCCGGTTGATCAGAACTGGCTGCAATATTCCAAGTGGGGCCAGTTCGCCCAGACCAATGGCGAGGCGGGCGAACCGCCCGACATGGAATTCGGCATCCGGCTGATGGATCTGTTCCGTGCCTGGCGGGAAACCCCCGATCCTGACCGGCGGGCGGAAATCGTCACCGAAATGCTGGATATCCACGCCGACGAAGTCGATACCATCGGCATTGTCCAAGGCGTCCTGCAGCCCATCGTCGTGTCCAACAAGCTCAATGGCGTGCCGGCCGAGGCCGTCTATAGCTGGGACCCCGGCGCCCATTTCGGTATGTACCGGCCGGAAACCTTCTGGTTGTCTCAGTAAGGCCCGACCCAGTAAGACCTGGACCGCATCAGCTAGCTCGAACTTAGGGGCGCCGAGGAAATGTTCGCCTATATCGTCCGGCGGATCATGGTGATGATACCGACGCTGCTGGCCATCAGCGCCATCAGCTTCATCATCATCCAATTGCCCCCGGGCGACTTCCTGACCACCATCCTGCAGGAGCAGGAGGCGCGCGGCATCGACCCCGGTGTGCTGCAGCAAAAGCGCGAACAGTTCGGTTTGGACAAGCCGGTCTGGCAGCAATATTTCTTCTGGCTGGGCAGCGCCTTAAAGGGCGATTTCGGCTATTCCTTCGAATACGAGCTGCCGGTGACCGAGGTGGTCGGCGACCGCATGTGGCTGACGATTATGGTCACCTTCGCCACCACCCTGTTCATCTGGGTCGTTTCCTTCCCCATCGGCATCTATTCGGCCACCCACCAATACAGCCTGGGCGATTACTCGCTGACCTTCATCGGCTTCCTCGGCCTGGCCACCCCAAATTTCCTGCTGGCCCTGGTGTTGCTCTATTTCGCCAACGTCACCTTCGGGACCTCCATCGGCGGGCTGATGGACCCCGAATATCTCGACCAGCCGATGAGCTGGGGCAAGTTCCTCTCGGTGCTGGAACATCTTTGGGTGCCGGTCATCGTTATCGGCACCTCGGGCACCGCGGCCATGATCCGCCGCCTGCGCGCCAACCTGTTGGACGAGCTGCAAAAGCAATATTACGTCACCGCCATCGCCAAGGGCCTGCCGCGCCGCCGAGCGCTGGTCAAATACCCGCTGCGCATGGCGATCAACCCCTTCATCGCCGATATCGGCAATCTGCTGCCCCAGCTGATTTCCGGCGCGACCATCGTGTCCGTCGTGTTGAACCTGCCGACCACCGGCCCCCTGCTGTTGGGCGCCTTGCAAAGCCAGGATATGTATCTGGCCGGCTCGTTCGTGTTCTGGCTAGCCGGACTGACGGTCTTCGGGGTGCTGTTGTCGGACCTGGCTCTTGCAGCCCTTGACCCCCGGATTAGGCTGAGCGGCGGAGCGGTCAAATGACGATGGACATCAAATCCGAGCCGCCGCGCGAGGGCCACTACGTCAACCCGGCCGAGTGGGACCCCTATGTCGAAGAGCCGCTGACCAAACGCCAGGAACAGTATTTCCTGGCCTCCCAGTGGCAGATCATGTGGTGGAAGCTGCAGCGCCATAAGCTGGCCGTCATCTCCGGCGCCATCCTGGCCTTCTTCTACATCTCGATCATCGTGGTCGAGGCGATCGCGCCCTACAATCTGGAAACCCGCAACAGCCAATTTGTCTACGCCCCGCCCCAGGTGCCCCACCTGTTCCATGAGGGCGAATTCGTCGGGCCCTTCGTCTATGGCTATTCTTTCCAGCTGAACATGGAGACCCTGGCGCGGGAATACACACCGGACACCGACGATGTTCAGCCCATCCGCTTTTTTTGCAGCGGCGATCCCTATGAATGGTGGGGGCTGATCGAGGCGGACTTCCACCTGTTCTGCCCGGCCGAGGACGGCACCATGTTCCTGCTGGGCACCGACCGTTTGGGCCGCGACATGCTGAGCCGCATGATCTATGGCGGCCGCGTATCCCTGACCATCGGGCTGGTCGGCGTGGCGGTCAGTTTCCTGCTGGGCATCATCATCGGCGGCCTGGCCGGCTATTACGGCGGCATCGTCGACAACATCGTCAACCGGATTATCGAGATCTTTCAAAGCTTTCCGCAGCTGCCCCTGTGGATGGCCCTGTCGGCAGCCTTGCCGCCCACCTGGTCGCCGCTGCTGGTCTATTTCGGCATAACCATCATTTTGGGGCTGGTCGATTGGACCGGCCTGGCAAGGGCGGTGCGCTCGAAGCTATTGGCGTTGCGGGAGGAGGATTTCACCACCGCAGCCCAGCTTATGGGCGCCACCCCCAGCCGGATCATCGGCCGGCATCTGCTGCCCAGCTTCATGAGCCACCTGATCGCCTCGGCCACGCTGGCCATCCCTGGCATGATCCTGGGCGAAACCGCGCTCAGCTTCCTCAATCTCGGCCTGCGCCCGCCGATCACCAGCCTGGGCGTTCTGCTGAACGAGGCCCAGAACATCAATGTGGTCGCGCTCTACCCTTGGCTGATGCTGCCGGTTCTACCGGTGATCATCATCGTCCTGGCCTTCCAGTTCTTCGGCGACGGGCTGCGGGATGCGGCCGATCCCTACCGCTAGCGCCCTGCCAGTAACGCGTTATCTGAAACGATCCATCGGAAAGGCCGGGCCGGGATCTTCCTTGCGGCCGGGGGCGATCTCGTCATGGCCGACGATCTCGGTGATGGCGGGATAGGCCCGGCGCAGTTCAGCCAGCAGCCCGTCGAGCACTGCAAGCTGGGCTTCGGGAAACCGCTCCCACGCCCGCAGCGGCCCGCCCTGCGCATGGCGCGCCAGATGGACCCGATTAAGCGGCAGGCATTCCTCAAGATCGGCCCGCGTACAGCCCTCGGCCTCGAACCGGTCCAACCAGCCGGCATTGACCAGCTCGATTCCGATCGAACAACGGTTCAGGCCCGTCTCCCCGCGCCATTCTGATTTGCCGGCATGCCAAGCCACCCGGTCAAACGGCACGATCTGCCGCACCTGCCCATCGCGCCCGACGATCAAATGGGCGGAAACCTCGGCTTCCGGGTTACAGAGCCACCGCTCAACGGCATCAATATCCGGCATGGCGGTGTAGTGCAAAACGACCAGGCTGGGGTCCAGCGGCCCGCCCTGATTGGGCGAGTTCCGGCTCCAATGCCCGACAAGCTTGTGCCCCTCGATCTGGAATCTAGGCGCGCTCACCCCGGCCCTGTCAGCGCATCACGCGCAAATCGACCGAGCTGGTGACCGCGTCCAGCGTGCAATCCGGACGCGGTTCCCATTCCTCTGTCGGAACGAAACCCTGGTCGACGGCGATTTTCCAAGTTTCTTCGGTGGTTAGCGCCCGCGTGTCCTCGGCGGCTGTGTGTTTTTCCAGCTTGGCCGCCATATTGACCGCGTCCCCGATGACCGTGAACTCCAGCCGCGAGGCATCGCCCACCGCGCCGTAAACCACCCGGCCGGTGGAAACCGATCCCTTGATGGTCAGCCAGGTCGAAAAGCCTTCCTCGGCGCGGGCGGCATTCCAAGCGGCGGCGATGTCGGTCACCGCCACCTCCAGTGCCCGTAACGCGGCCGCCGTGGGATCGGTCATCGGCCGCGAGGCGCCGAACGTCACCATGATTCCATCGCCCAGGAACTTGTCGACCGTACCGCCCTGGGCCCGGATGGCGGGCAGGACGGCGGCTTGATAGCCCGCCAGCAGGCGCACCACATCCTGGGGCGAGATGGACGAGGCGAATTTCGTAAAACCCTTGATATCCAGCATTAGAATGGCGGCGGTTCGCGCCTCGCCCTGGCCGGCCGCGACCTCGTCCGCCGATTGGGTGATGGCCTCGGCAATCTCCGGCGCGAAGAAGCGCTTGAGATCGTCGGCCGCCGCGCTCTCGCGGACCGAGGCGATCAGCAACCCCCGGGCCCGGGCCAGCGCCATGGTCAGAATACCGGCCACCAGCAGGATGGAGATGACCTTGTCGAATTCCGCCCCCAGCAACACAGTGTTGGAGGTCAGATAGACGGTGAAATCCCGGGTGATCACCTCCCGGTTGGGCTCGGACGTCACGGCATAGGCCAGCATCAGCAGCCAGCCCAGGGCAGCGACGACGCCGGCCGTCAGCACATAACGCGGGTCGAACCGCAGGGCGCGGATGGCGATAAAGATAAAGACGTACAGCAGCGTCGGGACCTTCAGATAGAAGACCGCCGGTTGGTTGTACTGAATATGAAAGGACCAGATCAGCCCGAACAGCAGCGCCACGTCGACGATGATCGAGGCGATCAACAGCCAGGCCGGCGTAAACCGCCGATAGGCCAGCGTCAGGCGCAAAACGGTGAAGACCAAATACCCGGCCAGGGCGAAGGGCACCGGTTGAAAGGCCCCCGCCGCCGCATCCACCGGCTTGGCCGCCAGCCCATACAGCACGCCAAAGGTCACCACGATCATCAACTGGATCCAGCCGATCAGGATTTCCGCCCTGGCTTCCTGATCGGCGATGGCGCTGCGCACCCGGGCCGGCAGGCTTTCGTCGTCGACCGGCTGGGCGAACCCGAAGAACCGCCGAATCGCCCCGGCGCCTCGTCCGTCCGCCGACAGATTGCGGTCTGCCGGTTCGGGGTCATTGGCGGATTGCCCGATGGTCATCCGATCGCCACTTGCTCGCCCATCACTGACCTCTAATCAAAGTCGATGCGCCACCGTTACACCCACCAACGGCTCAAGTCTGCGTAAACAATTCGCGAGACTCCGGCGAAATTTCAGCCAGCGGTGTGGTCAGTTTGCGCAGCCACAGGCTGGTTTCCGGCACGCCATCCATCAGCGGCAGGCCGCCAACGGGATGGCCCGCCAGGGTTTGTTCCATCCGCGTGGCCACGAAATGGCTGGCGAACATCGGTTCGAACCCGCCGCCCGCCAGCAAGGCGGCGACGCCCTGCTGTTCGTTGTAACCGCGCCATTGCCACGGATCGGGATAGCCGTCGGGCAACAAGATATCGTGAAAATGCACGACTGCCCCCAGGGGCAGTCGATGCAGCACATCGCTCAGCACGATATCGACATCGCTGCCCGGCATCAGGATGTGACTGGAATCGACGAACAGGATGTCGCCGGCCGCAAGGCCTTCGAAAACGGCCGGGTCGGCTTCCTGCAGCGTTGCCCGGATATGCTCGATGGGCAGGGCCGCGATATCCGCCCGGGGCTGGGGATCGATGGCGGTAAAACGGCAATCCAGTCCGCCATCGGCAATCGCGGCCTGCATGAAACGGGTGGAATGCCCTGACCCGATCTCGACAATCCGGGCCGGCCTGACCGTCCGCACCAGGCTGTAGGCCGCAGCCCCGTCGAGCCGGGCAAACCAGCCCTGGTTCCAGCGCGGACGGGGTGGCGGGCCGTCAAGGCCGGCCAGCGCCGGGCCGAATTCCGCCATTTTGTCGAGCAGCGCCGAAAAAGCTGGACGATGCGCATTAAAAAGCGCCTCGATCGCCGGATAGGATTTTGGCGGCACGGCACCGGCGGCATGGCGATAGGGGATAAAGAAGCCCTGGGTCCGCCACCCCGTGACGGTCTGAAGGCCCATCTTCAGGCGACGCCATCGCAAGGAAAGGCTTTGCCGCTCGCTCACCGGTTGTTTTGTCCGATCAATCCGATCAAACGGTGATGACCTGGCCCTCTTGGGCAACCAGGGTACCAGGGCGCTTGGCATCGGCCTTGGCGCCGATCTTGTCCATCATTTCGTCATCATGATTGGGGTCGTGATGGAACAGCACCGCCTTGCCCACGCCAGCCGCATCCGCGATCCGCACGGCTTCTTGCCAGGTGGAATGGCCCCAGCCGACGAATTTGGGGAACTCCTCGTCGGTGAACATGGAATCGTAGATCATGATGTCGGCGCCCTGGACGAAACGCAGGATCGTTTCATCGGGGGACTCGGGGGTGTGTTCGGTATCGGTGATGATGCAAACGCTGCGGCCGTCGAAATCGATCCGATACCCGCACGCCCGGTTGGGATGATTCAGCGGACAGGTCGTGATCTGAACCTTGTCGCCGATGGGCATGGGGGCCCCGACCGCATAGTCGTGATATTCGCAGTTCTGGAAAATATCGATCGGCACCGGGAAAAACGGCACGATCATCTGTTCGCACAGCACCTCGCCCAGCTGGCGTTCCGGCGACAGGTGGCCGGCCCAGAAATTGACGGCGATGGAGGGAATATAGGCCGGCTGAAAAAACGGGACCCCGCAAATGTGATCCCAATGGGTATGGGTGAACAGGACGTCGATCCGCTCCCGCCCCTCCTTGACGACTTCGCGGCCTAGATCCCGCAATCCCGAACCGCCATCGATGATCAGCAGCTCGTCGCCGCACCGTATTTCGATGCAACTGGTATTGCCGCCATAGCGGGCTGTGGAGGGTCCCGGTGCCGGAATGCTGCCGCGCACGCCCCAGAAAGTGACCGTAAAGGTTTCTTTTTTGCCCATATCAGTGTGCGGCGACTCCGCTCGCCCGGCTGCGGCGATACGGCACGCGAGTTTCAACCAGCCAGTGTGCAGCCAATCTGGCAGCCACCAGACGGCAAGTCGAGAGTCTTGAAAACAAAGGGCGTGTTCGAACGCGGTCGTCCGAACCTGTTTGGCTGCCGGGCCGGGCCATCAACCAGCGGTTTTTCGCGCACGCAAACCATCAGGGAGTCCCACCTTTCCGGCATCCCTGTTGTTGGATTTCCTTGCGCGGGATGCCAAGCGCCTGCGAACGGGCCACGGCAGATTAGAGGCACCGTCCCTGCCTGGGTGTGTTCTACATCACACCTGCCCGAGATTCCTTGTCGCAGGTCAAGGACCGACCCGGCTCGGCCAGGCTATGGAACCAGGCGATACCCGCCCGGCTCGGTCACCAAAATCGCCGCGTTCGACGGATCCGGCTCGATCTTCTGTCGCAGCCGGTAGACGTGGGTCTCCAGCGTGTGGGTCGTGACGCCGGCGTTGTAGCCCCACACCTCGCCCAACAGGGTATCGCGCCCAACCACCTTGTCGCCGACGCGATAAAGGTATTTCAGGATCGCGGTTTCCTTTTCGGTCAGCCGCACTTTTTTGTTCTGGGCCTCGTCGATCAGGATCTTGCCGGCCGGCCGGAAACTGTAGGGACCGATGGTGAAGACCGCGTCTTCGCTTTGTTCGAACTGCCGAAGCTGGGCCCGCAGCCGGGCAAGCAGCACGCCCAACCGGAACGGCTTGGCGATGTAATCGTTGGCGCCGCTCTCCAGGCCCAGGATCGTATCGGCATCGGAATCGACCCCGGTCAGCATGATGATGGGGCTGCGCACCCCGTTACGCCGCATCAGCCGGCACAGATCCCGGCCGTCCATGTCCGGCAGGCCGACATCCAGCACGATGCAATCGAAGTAAGTGTCCTTGACCGCGTCCAGGGCGCCTTGGGCGTCGATCGCTTCGCTTGTCTGGAATTCCTCATGCAGCTGAAGCTGTTCGGCCAGCGCGGCGCGCAACGCTTCATCGTCATCGACCAGCAGAACTTTTTTTTGTCCAGTCATCGGGAGAGTCCATTGTTTGCGGGGTTATGTGTCACGGCCAGGGTGGACCGTTCGGCAAAGACACCCTTGAGCTGTGAATCAGAATGATCGGTCTAAATCTCTAACTGCCTAGCATGATCTGATGGTCACAACATATTGTCACCGAATCCGACGGGTAAAGGGTGGGGCGTTTTTGGCGGCCTCCGGGGCGTTGTCAGATAAGCCATCCGATCGGCGCCGGGCTGCAACAATTGCAGCGGGCAGGCAGCTTCTGCCGATCGGGGCCGGCTTTTGCAGTGCATGACGCGCCAAAAGCGCCGAATTTCAATCATTTCGCTGGCACGCAACCTGCTTGAGGAGGTTGACAAGGAGACCTGCATGCCAAGCGCCGCCATGGGTGCCACGGACGGATACGGCCCAACCGAACCGTCCGGGGCTTCTCGCAAAATCTGGAACGATCCGCAGCCGGGACGGCCGCGGACCGGACCCAATGGCGAAACCTTGGGTTTTCGCGACTTTCTGGACATCATCAACCCGCTTCAGCACATCCCGATCGTTTCGACCATCTATCGGTCGATCACAGGTGATCAAATCAACCCAGGGCCACGGTTGATCGGCAGTACATTGCTGGGCGGGCCCGTCGGATTCGCCGTTGCATCCGCCAACGTCGCCAGCGAAATGGCGACCGGCGCCGACATCGGCGAAGGGCTGATGGCCCAATTCAGCGGTCAGGCGGAGGAAGCCGCGCCCCCGCCAACCGACCCGGCCCAACCCGAGGTCGTCGTCGCGTCGGCCGCCCAGCCGGCGGCTAGGGGGACTGCCCCCAACCAGGCGGCGCTCGAATCCGGCCCACCCATGACCGGTCCGCCCATAACCAGTCCGCCCATAACCAGTCCGCCCGCAGCCAGCCCTTGGTCCATCGATCTAACCGGCCAGGGAACGCCGTCCGCGCCGCTGCCAGCCCCCGCCTTGCCATCCAGGCCGGTCCTGGCGCCGCCCTTGCCCGGTCGCCGGCCTGACAGCCCATCACCTCTGGCCGATCCTTTGCCTAAAGGTGTGTCCGCGCCAACCGGCGTCCACGCCGCCGTCCAGCCTCGACCGGCCCCCACGCCGGTCGAGGCCGCCGGACCAAGGCCGCTGGTTGGCCCCCGGCAAGACCCGATTGGCACGCAGAAAGCCCACTTCCTGCCCCAGCCGGTCGTTCCCCCGCTGGCTGGGCCAGCTCCATTATCCGGTCCAGCCCAGGAAACACCTGGAAAGGTCATGTCGCCCCAGCCCGGTGCCCTTGCCCTGACAGGCCCGCTTTCCCTGCCGCTGACGCCCCAGCCCGCCGGCGATGACCCGGACGCGGAAAAGCGGCGCGACCAGCGAGAGGCGGCGCAACGAGACCTCGACGCACAGGAACAGCGCGAGGCCTCCCTGGCCCTGGACAGGTTCCTGCGCCAGGCGGCCATCGACAGCGAACGACGGGCGGCCAATCCAGCGGGCTAACGTGGCTCCAGCGGGCTAACGCAGCTCTTGAAAACGTTGACGGGGCAAACCGGTTGCGGCCGACTGCGCGCTTTCAACACGGATCCAGGCTGACATGAGCCCACGAACAGAGACCATCCGCGTATCTCCAGACGGATCCCTGCATCTTGACGGCCGGGTCATGCGCTGCGCCTTAGGGCGGGGCGGCGTCCGAACCGACAAAAGGGAGGGGGACGGCGCGACCCCGGTCGGCGACTGGCCGATGCTGTCCCTCTTCTATCGACCAGATCGGCTCGACCTGCCGGAAACAACGCTGCCGACCCGGCCGATTACCAGGCAGGATGGTTGGTGCGATGATCCCACCCACCCCGACTACAACAGGCTGGTAAGCTTGCCCTTTTCAGCGGGTCACGAACGGCTTTGGCGGGAAGATCGGCTTTATGACGGCCTCATTGTGTTGGGTTACAACACCGATCCGCCGGTTCCCGGTTTGGGTAGCGCCATTTTCCTGCACATCGCCCAACCAGACTATAGCCCGACCGAAGGCTGCGTGGCCCTGGCGCCGGCGGACTTTTGCGACCTTGTGGCGGTCAGCGGACCAAGCAGCCGGGTCATCATCGCCGCACCCGATTGAAGCGGACCCCGCCGCTACGTTTCCCGTGGGCCGAAAATCGCGGTGCCGACCCGCACCTCGGTCGATCCTTGATGGATGGCGCTCTCGAAATCGCCCGTCATGCCCATGCTGAGGGTCTTAAGCCCGTGCTTGGCCGCCAATTCGGCCAGCAGGGCAAAATGGGGGGCGGGCGCCTCGTCGATCGGGGGCAGGCACATCAACCCGTCGATGGCCAGCCCGCATTCGTCCCGGCACAGCGTCAGCAGATCGGCCAGCTCCGCCGGCGGCACGCCCGATTTCTGGGATTCAAGCCCGGTATTGACCTGAATCAGCAGGCGCGGCCGTTTGTGCAGCGTCTCCATGGCACGGGCCAGCGCCCGGGCCAGTTTCGGCCGGTCGATGACCTCAATGACATCGAACAGGGCGACGGCGTCCGCCGCCTTGTTGGTTTGCAGCGGCCCGATCAGGTGCAGAACCAGGTCTTCGTGGCGATCGCGCCTGGCCGCCCAGCGGGCTTCCGCCTCCTGCACCCGGTTTTCGCCATAGACTCGATGACCGGTGGCCAGGGCTTTGTCGATTCGCGCCTCGCTCTGGCGTTTGCTGACAGCCACCAGATCGATTTTTTCGCCCTCGCGGCCGGCTTCTTGGGCCGCTGCGGCGATTCGCGCGCGGATGGCGGCCAGATTGTCGGCAATGTCGTCGGTCATCGGTCGGCTTTCAGTCGTTTATGTCGAGGTTGCCACAAATTGTGCCACTGCCAGCAAAATGATGCGAAAATATGGTTTCTAAGGGGGTCGAGTTTGTTCGGCGGTGCAGCATAAATCTGTGGCTCTATCACAACAATGTCACAAGATGCATCACAGCAATGTCACAGCGTAACCCGCTGACCAGAAAGGATTTGCAGGCGTTCGGGCCGATTGTGGCGATATCGCCACAGTGCGATGGGCTTGGTTAATTGGGCTTACGTTTCCCGTTGCTGATTTTAAGGATCACTTGATACGCAGAATGAGCATTCTGTGTGCCGCCGTGTTCGTACGGCGATTGTCCAGCCCATCCAAGTCACGGGTGGGTAGCTTCCGAAGCGGCCGATCAAGTTGTTGAGCTAAATTGGAGCGATCGGGCAAGGCATGTGGATAGTTCGGTTTCGCGGGGCGCCCGCCCAACTCAGCTTTGGCTGTACGGGGATCCGAAGGATTATGCACTTGCAACTCACCAAAGTGGGGTTTGGTAAATGAAGAAAGTACTCCTGGGAACATCGGCGCTGGTCGCCGCTGGTCTCATCGCCGGACCGGCTGCTGCGCAGCTCGAGCTCGGCATCTCTGGCGACGTCTACATGGAACTCGGCTACGTCAGCGAAGACGACGACGCTGCGACGGACCGTGACTATGGTTCTCGTACGGACGCCAACCTGACCTTCAATGCGGCCGGCACGGCCGAGAACGGCCTGCGGTATGGCGGTCGTATCGTGATTGAAGGCCTGGAAGGCGGCGACGGCGATGACGGCGGCGAAGTCTGGGTCACCGTTTCGGGTGGCTTCGGTACGGTCGTCGGCGGTGAAGAAGACGGCGCGTCCTCCTTGCTGCGTATCACGCCTCCGGGCGCCGGCACCGGCATCCTTGACGGTTCCTACGCTGGCTATGTCGGCGGCGGTTCGGTCCTCGACTTCGACACGGCCGACACCGGCGACGCCAACAAGATCGTCTACACCACGGACGGCACGGCGCTTGACGATTTCGGCGTGACGCTCGGCGCCTCCTGGGCTCCGGCTGCTGAAGGTCGTGGCAGCGCCCGCTCGCAGGCTGAGCGGACTCAGTCCATCGGCGACGGACCCGACAACGTGATTTCGCTGGGTGCCCGTTACTCCGGTAACTTCGGCGCCGCCAGCTTCGGCCTGTCCGCCGGTTACGTGTTCGGTGAAGGTGCGCCGACCGCTGAAGACCACAGCGCTTACCAGATCGGTGCCGAAGTTGGCTTCGGTGCGTTCACGATCGGTGGCATGTGGGTCGACAATGACGACAGTGTGGTTGCCGGTGGCGACGACACCTCGCTCATCTTCGGCGCCGCCTTCAGCCAGGGCCCCTGGGACTTCGCAGCCCAGATCGGCTTCGGTGAAGAAGGCGACACGGACGAAACCTCGTTCGGTGTCGGTGCGACCTACGAATTGGCTCCGGGCCTGACCGCCCACGCCGATGCGGTGATCTTCGACAATGATGACAACGACGGTTTTGTTGGCATCGGTCGTCTGAAAGCTGCGTTCTAAGGCGTACGATCACATCAGATCGATCAGTGAGGGGGCGGGTTTTTCCCGCCCCCTTTTTTTGTGCCGAAACCCAACCCTTAGGGGTCCGCATTGATAAGGCGGGCACGCCCATGATACCAAGGCCGGCCCGCGACGAACGGGCGGGATTTGGACGACGGGTGTAGACCGTGGGCAAGACAGAATTCATACGACCGGGCGGATCGACGATTGCCACCCTGGCGCTCGCCTTGGCCGTGACGGTGACGGGCTGCGTCGGCTGGGCACCCAGCGAAACCAGCCAGGAACGCCGCCGGCAGCGCGAGGCCGAACAGGCCGCCAATTCCATTCTGGGCGAAGGGGGCCTGCGCATCGGCGGCTCCCGCGAGCGCGATCAGCTGGACCAGGGCGGCGGCACCATCGGGGTGAACAGCTTTCTTTGGCGCGCCAGCCTGGACACCGTTTCCGATCTGCCGGTCGCCTCGGCCGACCCGTTCGGCGGCGTGATCCTGACCGATTGGCACGCGCCCGACGGCTCTGGCGTCGAGCGGTTCAAGATCAACATCTTCATCCTGGGGCGCCAGCTTCGGGCCGATGGCCTGACGGTGTCGGTCTTCCGCCAAGTGCGCGCCGGCGAGGGCTGGGAGGATGCAGCGGTCGCCGATGGCACCGCCCGCGCCATCGAGGACACGATCCTGACCCGGGCGCGAGAGCTGCGTATCGTTTCGGCCCAGCTGCAGTAGCCGTTTTTGCCAGAATCCGCCATTCGACAACCCCCGCTTGAGGGCGAGGGCCCACCCAAGAGCAGTCCCAAGAGCAGTCCATGACCCGTTACAATCCCCGGGAAGTCGAACCAAAATGGCAGTCGGCCTGGGCCGACCAGGGCTGTTTCACCGCCCGCGAGGACGACCCGCGGCCCCGCTATTACGTGCTGGAAATGTTTCCCTACCCCTCGGGCCGGTTGCATGTCGGGCATATCCGCAACTACGCCATTGGCGATGTGCTCGCCCGCTACAAAAGGGCCAAGGGGTTCAACGTCCTGCACCCGATGGGGTGGGATGCCTTTGGCCTGCCGGCGGAAAACGCCGCGATCGCCAGCAAGGTCCATCCCGCCGCCTGGACGCGCCAGAACATCGCCATGATGGGCGACCAGCTGCGCCGGGTCGGCCTGTCCTATGATTGGGAGCGGGAAATCTCGACCTGCGAGCCCGACTACTACAAGCACGAACAAAAAATGTTCCTGGATTTCCTGGAGGCCGGCCTGGCCTACCGCAAGAAATCCATGGTCAACTGGGACCCGGTCGAACACACGGTCCTGGCCAACGAGCAGGTGATCGAGGGCCGCGGCTGGCGCTCCGGCGCCTTGGTCGAAAAGCGCGAGCTGACCCAATGGTTCCTGCGCATCACCGATTTTGCCGAGGAGCTGCTGGAGGCCATCGATGGGCTGGAACGCTGGCCCGACCGAGTGCGCCTGATGCAGCACAACTGGATCGGCCGCTCCATCGGCTTGCGCCTGAAGTTCGCCTTCGACCAGCGCGACGATTTCCTGGAAGTCTTTACAACCCGGCCCGACACGCTGTTCGGGGCGGCTTTCTGCGCCCTGTCGCCCTATCACCCGCTGACCACCGAACTGGCCAAAACCAACCCTGCCATCGCCGATTTCGTGGCCGAATGCGGCCGCATCGGCACCAGCGAGGAAGCCATTGAGAAGGCGGAAAAGAAAGGTCTGGATACAGGCCTGACGGTCAAGCACCCCTTCCTGGAAGACGCCGCTCTGCCGGTCTATATCGCCAATTTCGTGCTGATGGATTACGGCACCGGCGCCATCTTCGGCTGTCCCGGCCACGACCAGCGAGACCTGGATTTCGCCCGCAAATACGATCTTCCCGTCGTGCCGGTCGTTCTGCCGCCCAATGGCGACGAGTCCAGCTTCACCATCGGCGATGAGGCTTATACCGGACCTGGAACGATGATAAATTCGTCGTTTCTCAATGGCTTAGAGATCGAGCCGGCCAAACAAGCCATTGCCGACAAGGCAGCCGAAATGGGCCAGGGCGAACCGGCGATCCTCTATCGCCTGCGCGATTGGGGCGTTTCCCGCCAGCGCTATTGGGGCTGTCCGATCCCGGTGATCCACTGCAAGGCCTGCGGCACGGTCCCGGTGCCGGCCGAAGACCTGCCGGTCACGTTGCCCGAGGATGTGGATTTCGATACCCCCGGGAACCCTCTGGACCGGCACCCCACCTGGAAACAGGTCGCTTGCCCGAAATGTGGCCAACCGGCCGAGCGCGAGACCGACACGTTCGACACCTTCTTTGAGTCGAGCTGGTACTTCGCCCGGTTCGCCTCCCCCTGGTCCGATAAAGGCGTGGATTTCGAGGCGGCGAACGCCTGGCTGCCGGTGGATCAATATATCGGCGGCATCGAACACGCCGTCCTGCACCTGCTCTATTCGCGCTTCTTCTCCCGTGCCCTCAAGAAATGCGGCTACCTGTCCGTCGATGAGCCCTTCGATGGCCTGATGACCCAGGGCATGGTGGTGCACGAGACCTTCGCCACCCAAGAGGGCGAATGGGTCTATCCGGAGGAAACCCAGGAAACCGATGGCGGGGTGGTCCGGCAATCCGACGGCGTGCCGCTGAAGCGCGGCCGGCTTGAAAAGATGAGCAAGTCCAAAAAGAACGTGGTCGGGCTCGAAGCGATGGTCGAGGAATTCGGCGCCGATACCGTGCGCCTGCTGCTGCTGTCCGATTCCCCGCCCGAGCGCGATCTGGAATGGACCGATGCCGGCATCCACGGCGCCTGGCGCTATCTCAACCGCCTTTGGCGGATGGTCAACGAACCGCACATCCCCCTGTCCGGGCAAGACGAGGCGGCGCTGAACCCCTTGGGCTCCAAGGCCGAAGAGGCCTTGCGCCAGACCCACAAGACCATCGCCGCCGTGGAACAGGATATCGAGGCCTTCCGCCTTAACCGGGCCATCGCCCGGGTGCGGGAGTTGACCAACACCCTGGGCGATTTGCCGGCAGGAGAGGCAGGCGCCGGCTGGGTTTTGCGCCAGGGCCTGGAAGCCGCCGTCCTGCTGCTGTCCCCGGTCATCCCCCACGCGGCGGAGGAAATGTGGGCCGCCCTGGGCCAGGAAACCATGGTCGCCAAATCCGCCTGGCCGGCCGCCGATCAGGCCTATCTGGTCGATGATTCGGTGACCATCGCGGTCCAGGTGAATGGCAAGCTGCGCGGCACCATCACCCTGCCGCGCGATGCCGACAAACAGGTGGCCGAGGAAACGGCCCTGTCCGAGCCGGGCGTCGCCAAATTTCTCGATGGCAAGCCGGTGCGCAAGGTCATCGTCGTGCCCAACCGGATCGTCAATGTGGTTGCCTAAGCCCATTGAGGAAAACCGCATGGGCCGGCGGGGGTTCCTGCTATCGGCCCTGCTGTTGGGCCAGACTGCCTGTGGCTTTCAGCCCATGTACCGCGTGCCGGTTTCCGACCAGGGCGCACACGGCAAGACGACCGCCCAGGCCCTGAATCAGATTGAAATCACGCCCATCGCCAACCGTGAAGGCCAGGTGTTGCGCAACTATCTGGTTCGCGATCTCAATCACAGCGGCCGGCCCAACCGGCCAGACTACAGCCTCAGCGTCACGTTGAGCGAAGCCATCGACCGGCTGGCCATTCAAAGCGATTCCGCCGCGACCCGCGCCAACCTCACCATCAACGCTCAATACACGCTGGTCGACAGCGCAACCGGCGACGTGACCACCCGTGGCGCCACCCGAGTGGTCACCAGCTACAACATTTTGCAGGACGAATTCGCCACCCTCAGTGCCGAACGGGCCGCGCGGACGCGGGCACTCAGACAAACGAGCCTCGATATCCGGTCACGCTTGGCCCTGGCCCTGATCAAGCCGGCACAAACCGGATGAAGCTGACCGGGAACCGCTGGTCGTCTTTTCTCAAAAAGCCGGATCCGGCCGTCACCGCGATCCTGCTATTCGGCACCGAACCGGGTCTGGTGCATGTGCGCGCCAACCAGATCGCCGAGGCCTGGCTGGCCGGCAATGACGACCCGTTCGCCGTCACCCGGTTTTCCGCCGACGATCTCAGGGGCCAACCGCACCTGATCGCCGAAACCGCCAGCCAGCCATCACTGTTGGGCGGCAACCGGCTGGTCCGGCTCGGGGACATCACCGATCAGCATGCCGGGGCAATCAGGACCGCCGTCGAAGACCCTGCGCGGATCGCCCATCTGGTGGTCGAAGCCGGTAATCTTACCCCGCGCTCCAAGCTCCGTTCCTTGTTCGAATCCGGGACGAGCACGGCGGCCTGTGGCTGCTACCCACTGGAAGGCCGGGCGCTGGCCGACCACGTTCAGTCCAAGCTTTCCGGCCACAACGTCACCATCGATGCCGAAGCGCTCGCCCTGACTGCCCAGCGATTGAGCGACAATCTCGGCCAGGTCGATCAGGAATTGGATAAGCTGGCCCTGTTGGCCGGGGACGGCGGGCGTTTGGATCTCGAGTTGGTCTCCCTGGGCCTGGGCGACTCCGGTGAAACGACGCTCGATGTCTTGCTGGGCGCCATGTGCCGGGGCGACGTCAGCGGCTGCGAGCGGGCCCTCGCCCGTCTGGGCGACGCCGGCCAAACGGCTGTTGGCCTGTTGCGCACCGCCCTACGCCAAGCCGCCCGCCTGCACCAGGCCCGCTGCCAGTTGGATGCCGGTGCCCCGCCGGACATGGCGATCCGGGGACTGGTGCCCCCGGTCATGCCTCGTCAAAAACCCGAATTTCTGAGCAATATCAATAGACTAGATCGTTCCTCGCTAGAAACGATGATGAATCTGCTGACCCAGGCCGAACGGGCCTGTAAGACCGGCCGTTCCCCCGACCTGGCGGTCGCCGGCCAGGCCTTTTTGGCCAGCAGCCGCGTGGCGGCGAGCAGAACTAAAGCTCGCTAAGCCGGCGCAGCAGCTCGTCGAGCTGTTCCAGACTGGAATATTGGATCGACAGGGTACCGGCCTGCAGCGTCTTGGGCGTCAGCTGGACCTTCATGCCCAGCAGCACGGCCAGTTCCCGTTCCAACGCCATGCTATCGGCGTCCTTTTCCGGCGCGGCTGAGGCGGCCGCCGCCTCGCTTGCCGCCTGGTCGGCCGATTTCTTGGCCAGCCGTTCCGTCTCCCGCACCGAGAGGGATTTCTCCGCCACCAGCCGGGCCAGGGCAACCGGATCGGCCGCGGCCAGCAGGGCACGGCCGTGACCGGCGCTGAGGGTGCCGTTTTCCACCATGGCCAGAACCGGCTGCGGCAGGTCGAGCAGCCGCAGGGTGTTTGCCACATGGCTGCGCGACTTGCCGACCGTTTTGGCCAGGTCTTCTTGAGTGAAGGAGAATTCCGAGATCAGCCTGCCGTAGGCCTGGGCTTCTTCGATGGGGGAGAGATCCTCGCGCTGGACATTTTCCACCAGCCCGATTTCCAGAACCTGGCGATCGTCCAGCGCCCGGATGACCACCGGCACCTCATGCAGCCGGGCCTGCTGGGCCGCCCGCCAGCGGCGTTCGCCGGCGACGATCTCGAACTCTTCGTCCCGGCCCTCGATCGGGCGCACCAGCAGCGGGGTCAGCACCCCCTGGGCTTCGACCGAGGCGACCAGCTCGTCCAGCGCGGTCTGGTCGAACAGCCGGCGCGGCTGATCGGGATTGGCCCGCAGCCGGCTGATCGGCACCGTCCGGGTTTGCCGCAGCTTGTCCAGCGAGCCGTAGCTTTCCTCCGGCTCTTCCCCGAACAGCGCGTCCAAGCCGCGCCCCAGATGGCTGCGCTTGCCGCCCGAAGCGGCCTGTTCGCTTGCCGGGTTGGGGGTCTTCTGGGGCGTTTCGGTGGCCGGATCAGGCATCATGCAACCGCCCGCTGTTCGCGTTTCAGGATTTCACTGGCCAGATGGACATAGGCCCGCGACCCCGCACAGCTCAGATCATACAACAACACCGGCTTACCATGGGACGGCGCTTCGGACACGCGCACATTGCGCGGGATGATCGTCTCATAGACCTGGTGGCCCAGATGGCTGCGCACATCCTGGGCGACCTGGTCGGACAGTTTGTTCCGCCGGTCGAACATGGTCAGGACGATGCCCTGGATTTCCAGCCTTGGGTTCAGCGCGCGCCGCACCCGTTCGATGGTGCGCATCAGATGGCTCAAGCCTTCCAGCGCGTAAAACTCGCATTGCAACGGCACCAGAACCGCGTCGGCCGCCACCAGGGCATTCAGGGTCAGCAGGCCCAGGGCGGGGGGGCAGTCGATCAGGATGACGTCGAAGGCCGTTGCGTCCGGGACCAGCAGGGCCGAGCGCAGGCAGAATTCCCGGTTGTTGGCATCCACCAGTTCCAGCTCGGCACCGGACAGTTCCACCGAAGCGGGAACGATCGACAGGTTCGGCACCTTCGTCTTGCGCACCGCTTCCCGCAGCGGAATGGTGCCGATGGTCAACTCGTAGGATCCGCGCTCGCGATCGGGCCGGTTCAGCCCCAATCCGGTGCTGGCATTGCCCTGGGGGTCCAGATCGATCAACAGCACCCGCCGGCCAACGGCTGCCAGCGCCGTGCCCAGATTGATGGCCGTCGTCGTTTTGCCAACGCCGCCCTTTTGGTTGGCGACGGCAATGATCCGGGGGTCGGCCGGCTGCGGCTCTTGTTCGCCCGCGCCGCCTTCGATGACGTCAATGGAATCCATACCCTCAGCCCTTTGACGGTTTAGTCGCAACCGGAGATCGATCCGCTTGCGAAACAAACAGATGGCCGGTCAGTCGCAGCGAATGCCGCGCAAATCGATGAACATGGTCTTTGGTGGTCGGCACCAGATGGCGGTTCCCTGTTAGGATCACTCCAAGCTCCAGGATCGCACCCAGCGTCAGGATCATACCCAGCCAGTGAGCCGTAGGATAGAGCCGTCTGGGTTCGTTCGGCTCGTCGTCCGGTCGAGCTGGATATTGGCAGGTATAGCGTATTCCGTCAATTCATCGTCTACATGTTGTCCCTTCGGCAGCAGGACAATGCTGTCCTTCCGCGCGAACCGCGCGACCAGGGGAAACAGTTTTTTCATCGGGGCCAGCGCCCGGGCGGTGACCACATCGGCCTTGAGGTCGGTCAGCGATTCGGCCCGACAGGCATGGACCTCGGCCGCCGCGCCGGTCTCCCGGATGACCTCCCGCAGGAAGCGGGCCTTGCGCTGATCGGACTCGATCAGGTGGGTTTCGGGTACGCCCATCAGCGTCAGGACCAGGCCCGGGAACCCAGCCCCAGATCCCAGATCGACCAACGTTCGGGTGCCTTCAGGCAATAGGTCGAAGAGTTGGGCCGAATCGAAAAAATGGCGATGCCACATGTCCGGCAGGGTCTTGGGCCCGACCAGGTTCATGCGCGTCTGCCAGGTCTCGAGCAACCCACCATAAGTTTGCAAACGATCCAATGTTTCACGTGAAACATTGGTCTCCTGTTGAAACTCCTTAGGCGTCACAGCGTTTGAGGGCTCAACGTTCGCTAGGAAACTTTAGAGAGGCGAGGTGACGCTGATTTTTTGGCGTCGCCCCGCTTCACATGCCGCAGCAACGCGACCAGGGCCGCCGGCGTTACGCCAGGCAACCGTCCGGCCGCGCCCAACGTTTCCGGCCGCGCCGCGCTCAGCCGCTCGACCATCTCCCGCGACAGGCCACCGATGGTCGCATAGTCGAGCTCGGCGGGAATCGCCAAAGACTCATCGGACCGGAAGGCTCGGATATCCGCTTCCTGCCGATCAAGATAGCCGGCATAGCGCGCGTCGATTTCCAGTTGCTCCCGCGAGGCAGCATCGATGTCAACCAGCTCTGGCCAAATCGATGTCAGCCGCGCCAAATCGATGTCTGGATAGCGCAACAGATCGAAGGCCGAGCGGCGAACCCCATCTTGATTGACGGACAACCCGGCCTGGGCCGCTTCCGGCGGGGTCAGCGTCAACTCTTTGGCCAAACCCCGAGCCCCATTCAGACGCGCCTGCTTTTCCGCAAAGCGGGCCTCCCGCGCCGAGCCGACGATGCCCGCCTCAACGCCCCAAGATGTCAGCCGCTGATCGGCATTGTCTGCTCTCAGCAACAAGCGATACTCCGCGCGCGAGGTAAACATGCGGTAGGGCTCCGTCGCACCGCGTTGGATCAGATCGTCGATCAACACGCCGATATAGGCATCCGCCCGATCCAGCCGAACCGGTTCGGCCCCGCCGGCCGCCCGCGCGGCGTTCAACCCCGCCATCAAACCCTGAGCGGCCGCTTCTTCATAGCCCGTGGTGCCATTGATCTGCCCGGCCAGATAAAGGCCCGGACAACGACGGGTTTCCAAACTCGACGACAGCTCCCTTGGATCCACGAAATCATATTCGACCGCATAACCCGGCTGGATAATGCGCGCTTTCGCCAATCCCTCGATCGACGCCACCATCGCCTCTTGAATCTCCACGGGCAGGGAGGTGGAAATGCCGTTGGGGTAGATCGTGTCGTCATCCAACCCTTCCGGCTCCAGAAAAATCTGGTGCCGTGCCTTATCGGCAAAGCGGACGACTTTGTCCTCGATCGAGGGGCAATAACGCGGCCCGACACCGTCGATCTGCCCGCTATAGATCGGCGCCCTGTCCAAATTGTCGCGGATCAGCCCATGCGCCGTCTCATTGGTGTGGGTGATGTAGCAACGAACCTGCGGCGTGGTGATCTGTTCCGTCAGTGCCGAGAAAGGTTCCGGCTCCGCATCGGCTTCTTGCGCTTCCAAGGCTTCCCAATCGATCGACCGCCCATCCAGGCGGGGAGGGGTGCCGGTTTTCAGCCGCCCGATATTGAACCCCATGCCGTACAGGGTGTCCGCCAGCGCAATCGCCGGCGCTTCGCCCATACGGCCGGCCGCCCGGATCTCTTCCCCGATATGGATCTGTCCGCGCAAAAAGGTCCCGGTGGTGATCACCACCTTCGGACCGTCGACGGTGCGGCCGTCTTGCAGCAGCAGCCCCGTCACCGCGCCATCCGACCCGCGCACCAAATCGGCGGCCATGCCTTCGATGATGGTCAGATTTGGAGTTCCAGCCAATTCGGCCTGCATGGCCTGGCGGTACAGCTTGCGATCCGCCTGCGCCCGCGGCCCACGCACCGCCGGGCCCTTGCTCCGATTCAGAACCCGAAACTGAATGCCTGCCGCATCGGCCACGCGGCCCATGATCCCGTCCAGCGCATCGATCTCACGCACCAGATGGCCCTTGCCCAAGCCGCCGATGGCCGGATTGCAGGACATGACGCCGATCGTCTCGCGTTTGCCGGTAACCAGCGCGGTCCTGGCGCCATAGCGCGCGGCCGCCGCCGCCGCCTCACAGCCGGCATGGCCGCCACCCACGACGATGACATCGAACTTGTTTTCCGGGGAACCACTCATGGCCGGGAAAATAGGGGCGGGCAGGGCATTGCGCAATTCGAGTCAGCCCCTGACTCCGCAAATTGTTTCACGTGAAACATTGATCCCGAAGCATCAGGATCAAAATCATTTGCCGATGCAAAAATCCCGGAAGATCACATCCAGCAAATCCTCGACATCCACCCGCCCGGTCAACCGCCCCAAGGCCCGCACCGCGAGACGAAGATCCTCGGCCATCAACTCCGCCTCCGTCGCCCCCAGAGCCCGATCCAGGCAAGAAACCACCTCTTCCAACGCCTGACGATGTCTCAGCCGCGTAATCAGCAGGCCCTCACCAGGCGCCGCTTCCCGGCTCAACAGCCCCGTCAACATGGTTAACAACTCGTTGACGCCATCCCCGGTACGCGCGGAAATCCTGACATTCTCGGGATCATCGCCGCCATCCGGCACCAAGTCGCTCTTGTTTTCCACCGTTATCACCGGCACGGACCCGGTCGCCGGCTTCTCCAAATCGTCAGCTGTTCCACCAGCCTCCCGCACCCACAAAACCGCGTCCGCCCGCTCTGCCACGCCCAAGGCCCGACGCACGCCCTCTGCTTCGATATCGTCCCGACTTTCCCGCAATCCCGCCGTATCGCTCACCATCACGGGTAATCCGCCCAGGTCCATCTGCACGTCGATCACATCTCGGGTTGTCCCGGCCGTGTCGGAAACGATGGCCGCCGGCCGCTGCGCCAACCGGTTCAGCAGGCTGGACTTACCGACATTCGGCGCCCCCAGGATCGCCACATGATACCCCTGCCGCAACCTTTCCCCGCGACGACCATCCGCCAGCTGATCGGCAATATCGGCGCGCAGCGGCCCCAGCATCTCCCGCACCTGGCCCGCAACTCCATCCGGCAAATCCTCATCGGGAAAATCCAGATCCGCCTCTGCATAGGCCAGGGCCCGCACCAGCGTCTCCCGCCAACGCCCTATCGCCTGGCCAAACGCCCCCTCCATCTGACGCAAGGCCTGGCGCCGCTGCCCCTCCGTCTGCGCCTCGATCAGGTCCGCGAGCCCTTCGACTTCCGTCAAATCCAGCTTGCCATTCTCAAACGCCCGCCGGGTGAACTCCCCAGCCTCCGCTGGCCGGCAGCCGTCCTGCCCCGCCATCGCCTCAAGCACCGCATCGATCACCGCCGGCCCGCCATGCAGGTGAAATTCGGCGACATCTTCACCCGTGAAACTTCCCGGTGCCGGAAACCACAGCACCAGGCCCCGGTCTATAATCTCCCCACTGACCGGGTTTCCGACCCGCCGCAACTCCGCCTTCCTGGCCTCGGGACGTCCCCCAACCATCGCGTCGACAACCGCTCCCGTCCGCAATCCGGACAGGCGCACGACCGCCACGCCAGACCGGCCCGGCGGCGTCGCCAGGGCAAAGATCGTGTCTTCTCGCCTCACCTCAGCAAGTTTCCCTCGTACTGTCGGCCAACCGCCCTACCTTTCATAAAGTCCTAAGATTCCCATTGACCGGAGGGCCGTCCGTTGGCCGAAAACCGTTTGGGCGGGGAGACCAGCCCATACCTGCTGCAGCATGCCGACAATCCCGTCCACTGGCGCCCCTGGGGACCCGAAGCCCTGGCCGAGGCCCGCGCGGCCGACAAGCCCATCCTGCTTTCGGTCGGGTATGCCGCCTGTCATTGGTGCCACGTCATGGCCCACGAATCCTTCGAAAATCCTGCCCTGGCGCAGCACATGAACGCGCTGTACGTCAACATAAAGGTCGACAGGGAAGAACGGCCCGACATCGACACCATCTACCAGACCGCCTTGGCCATGCTCGGCCAACAGGGCGGCTGGCCGCTGACCATGTTCCTCACCCCCGATGGAAAACCCTTCTGGGGCGGCACCTACTTCCCCCCGGAACCCCGTTACGGCCGTCCGGGCTTCGGCCAGATCCTCCAGGCAATCTCTCGCGCCTACCACAACGACAAAGCGACTATTACCAATAATATCAACGCGTTAACCGACGGCCTCGCGCAACTCGCCGATGGCGCACCGGGCCAGGAGATCACATCGGACCAGCTCACTGCGGTCTCCGACCGGATCCTTGGCGGCGTCGATCCGGTCCATGGTGGACTGGGCGGCGCGCCCAAATTCCCCCAACCGCCCGTCTTTTCCTTCCTATTGGGGGAAGGGATGCGGCGCCGTGAATCCAAGTTCATCTCAGCCGCCGCCCATTCCGTTCGCCAAATGGCCCAGGGCGGCCTCTACGACCATCTGGCTGGCGGTTTCGCCCGCTATTCGGTCGATGACATTTGGCTGGTCCCCCATTTCGAGAAGATGGCCTACGACAATGCCGGCCTGATCGCCCTGATGACCGACCTCCACGGCCTGACCGGCGAGCCGATCTTCGCCCGCCGCATCGAGGAAACCGTCGCCTGGGTCCTGGATGAGCTGCGCGTGCCCGGCGGCGGTTTCGCCTCCAGCTACGATGCCGACAGCGAGGGGGAGGAGGGCAAGTTCTACGTCTGGTCCGCAGCGGAGATCGACGAGGCCCTCGGCCCAGACGCCCAGACCTTCAAGACCGCGTACGATGTAACCCCGGACGGCAATTGGGAAGGCAAGACCATCCTCAACCGCTCCCATGTCCAGCGCGACGATCCGGCGGAGGAGGCTGTCCTGGCCCCGTTGCGCGCCAAGCTGCGCACCCTCCGCGCCAAACGCATCTGGCCCGGCTGCGACGACAAGGTGCTGGCCGATTGGAACGGCCTGCTGATCGCCGCCATCGCCGAAGCCGCCATGGCCTACGATCGGTCCGATTGGCTGGACGCCGCCCACCAGGCCTACAGTTTCGTTCACCAGAACCTCGCCACCGGCGAAACTCGCCTGCTGCATTCCTGGCGCGAGGGCAAGGCCGCCAATACCGGCATCCTCGACGATTACGCCAACATGGCCAACGCCGCCGTCACCCTGTTCGAGGCCACCGGCAACCGAGCCCGCCTTGACGAAGCCCTCGCCTGGGTCGAAACCGTCCACCGCCATTTCAACGATGCGGAGAAGGGCGGTTACTTCCTGACGGCCGACGATGCCGACGCCCTGATCGTGCGCAGCAAGACGGCCCTCGACAGCCCGGCCCCATCCGGCAACGCCATGATGGTGCGCGTCCTGGCCAAACTGGCCGCCGTGACCGGCCGGTCCGACCTGCTCAGCCGCGCCGAAACCGTCATCCTGGCTTTTTCGGGAAAACTCGACCAGCATTTCTGGTCCATCGCCAGCCTGCTCGCGAACGCCGGCCTGGTGCGCGACCCGGCCCAGATCGTCGTCATCGGCGAACCGGACGACCCGGCGACCAAGGCCCTGCTCACCGCTGCGAGGACGACCTACCTGCCAAACCGCATCCTGTGCCCCATGTCCCCGGCCGACAGCCTGCCACCCGGACATCCGGCAGAGGGCAAGACCATGGTCGAGGCCAAACCCACGGCCTATTATTGCCCCGGCCAAACCTGCCTGGCCCCGGTCACCGATCCAACCGACCTCACCAACCAACTCGCGCCATGACTGAACAAGCCAACAACCCACGCTACAGCCTGTTGACCGACAGCCCTGTCGGCACCCTCGTCCTCACGGCGACCGACGAGGCCATCACCAGCGTCACCTGGGTCCGCGAGGATGAGGTAGTGGAGGAAAATCCCAACGACTTGCTGCGCGAGGCCGCCCGCCAGATCGCCGCCTATTTCGAAAAGGGAACGCTCTTCACCCTGCCGCTGGACCCCGCCGGCAGCGCCTTTCAGCGCAAAGGGTGGAAAGCCATGGCGGAAATCCCCTATGGCGAGACAGAGAGCTACGGCACCCTGGCCACCCGCATCGGCAGCGGCCCCAGGGCAGTGGGCATGCTGTGCGCCACCAACCCGATACCCATCATCGTGCCCTGCCACCGCGTCGTGGCGGCCGGGGGCAAGCTGGGTGGATTTTCGGGGGGAGAAGGCCTGCCGACCAAGAAATGGCTGCTCGGCCACGAAGGCGTGCTCGAGCCGACGCTACTCTAGCAACTCTTTGTAAACGCTGGGATTGTTGCGCTAGGAACGGTAGCGCAGAGGATCGACGCGTTACTGATTCATGCTCTGGAAGAAGTCGTCGTTGTTCTTGGTGGTCTTCAGCTTGTCCACCAGGAACTCGACCGCATCCACGGTGCCCATCGGCATCAGGATCCGGCGCAACACCCACATCTTCGACAGCGTACCGCGATCGACCAGCAGCTCTTCCTTCCGCGTACCGGACTTGGCCACATCGATGGCCGGGAAGGTCCGGCGGTCGGCCAGCTTGCGGTCAAGCAGCAGTTCGGAGTTACCGGTGCCCTTGAACTCTTCGAAGATGACCTCGTCCATCCGGCTGCCGGTATCGACCAGGGCGGTGGCGATGATGGTCAGGCTGCCGCCTTCCTCGATATTCCGGGCCGCGCCGAAAAAGCGCTTGGGTCGTTGCAACGCATTGGCATCGACACCGCCGGTCAGCACCTTGCCCGAGGAGGGGACGACCGTGTTGTAGGCCCGGGCCAGCCGCGTGATCGAATCGAGCAGGATGATCACATCCTTTTTGTGCTCAACCAGCCGCTTGGCCTTCTCGATCACCATCTCGGCCACCTGCACGTGGCGCGAGGCCGGCTCGTCGAAGGTCGACGAGATGACCTCGCCCTTCACCGAACGGGCCATGTCGGTCACTTCTTCCGGCCGCTCATCGATCAGCAGAACGATCAGATAGCTTTCGGGGTGATTGGCCTCGATCGAATGGGCGATGTTCTGCAGAATCATCGTCTTGCCGGTGCGCGGCGGTGCGACGATCAGGGCACGCTGGCCCTTGCCCAGGGGAGCAACCACATCCATCACCCGGCCGGTGATGTCTTTCTTGTCCGATTTTTCCGACAGCTCGACTTCCATCTGCAACCGCTCGTCGGGATAGAGCGGGGTCAGATTGTCGAAATTGATTCGGTGGCGGATCTGCTCGGGTTTGTCGAAGTTCGCCGTCTCGACCTTGGTCAGGGCGAAATAGCGCTCGCCATCCTTGGGCGCGCGAATCTGCCCTTCGACCGTATCGCCGGTGCGCAAACCGAAACGCCGGATCTGGTTGGGCGAGACATAGATATCGTCCGGTCCCGGCAGATAGTTCGATTCCGGCGAGCGCAGGAAGCCGAACCCATCGGGCAGCACTTCCAGCACGCCATGGCCGAAGATCGGCACTTCGTTGTCGGCCAGCTGTTTGAGGATGGCGAACATCATGTCCTGCTTGCGCAGGGTGGATGCGTTCTCCACCTCCAGCTCTTCGGCGTATGCCAAGAGCTCGGCGGGCGATTTAACTTTTAGTTCCTGTAGATGCATTGGACACCCAGCTTGGCGGAAGGCCAGTACCGGCGATCGCTCGCAAGCGTTTTGCTGCCGCGCTTTTGCGCTGTCGTCTTGGTCGTGAGTGACAGTCGGGAAATTGTCCAGCCTGTTGGCCAACGCGCCCCGTCTGGACGCCGCACTATTTAAAGCCTGGACACGTTAAAGATATCGTAATGGCCGGCGGTCCGTCAAATGTCGTGTCTTCCGACTTTGCTGTCAACCGCCTGTCGTACCCAAATATCGATCAATAAGAATTCATCAACCCCTAAAATGGCTGAACGATCACCAGAATGACGATGCCAACCATGATCAGCGCCGGCACTTCGTTGGCAAAGCGATAGAATTTCTCGCTGTGCGGGTTCTGTCCCTCCGCCAACAACCTCCGGCAGCGGGCGAAATACATATGCGCGCCCGTCATGGCCACCACCAGTAACAGCTTGGCGTGCATCCAGCCCCCGCTGGTCAGCAGGGCCGGGTTCAAGAAAATCATCGTCAGGCCGGCAAGCCAGGCGACGATCATCGCTGGGTTCATGATCGTGCGCAGCAACCGCCGCTCCATGATCTGCAGCGTGTCGATCGTTGGCGAACCCACCGGTTCCGCCGTGTGATAGACGAACAACCGGGGCAGATACAAAAGACCCGCCATCCAGGAAATGACGGCCATGACGTGCAGGGCCTTCACCCAAAGATACAACCTTGCCTCCAGCACATTTTATCAGCCCACCAGGGCGGCCGGACAATTCGACCAGGAATTGGGGCACAGCCGCTCTCCCGTATGGCTGGTCGATATCCCCTCAGGCCGGCTCAGCGCCCCATGAACCAGCTCGGCCAGCCCGCCGATGAAGTGCGCCCCCGCATCGACCGTGCGGATGCGTTCATAATGCGGCACGTGATGGTCCTCGGCCAACTCGCGATATTCGATATCCAACTCGACCAACGTCTCCGAATGTTCTGAGACGAATGCCAGGGGATACACCACCACCGGCACGCCATCGGCGCCGGCCCGTTTGATCTCGTCATCGGTCGACGGCTTGATCCATTCCAGCGGCCCGACTCGGCTTTGATAACAGCTGATCCAATCCAGCCCATCGATCCCCAGCGCCTCGACGATCTTCTCGCTGGTTTGCTCGACCTGCCACTGATAGGGATCGCCGTCCTTGACCACCGATTCCGGCAGCCCGTGGGCGGAAAACAAAATCCGCGGTTTGCCGTGCGCGGCAGCCTTTTCGAATCCCTCGGCCACCAGTCTGGCCGATTCGGCAATGAACCCCTTCTCCAGCGGATAACAGCACACCGTCCGGGTCGGCACCGAAAGCCCGATTTGCTGACAGGTCTTGTGCCATAGCCGGATGGAGGAGGCCGAGGTGGTCGACGAATATTGCGGGTACAGCGGCAGCAGCACGACGCTGTCCGGCCCAAACTCCTGCACCGCCAGCGCCGTCTCCAGCGACATTGGATGCCAATAGCGCATGGCGATAAAGACCTTGGCCTCAAGCGCGCCGCTCAGGGCTGCCTCCAGCGCCTCGGCCTGGGCCACCGTGTTCGGCAGCAACGGCGATCCGCCGCCGATCTCGGCATAGATCTCCTTGGCCTCCTTGGCCCGCCGGCGCGAGATCACATGGGCCAGCGGCGTACGCACCGGCCAGGGCAGCCGGATGATCGCCGGATCGTTGAACAGGTTGAACAAGAAGGGCTGGACGGCATCCGGCCGATCCGGCCCGCCCAAATTGAACAGCACCACGGCAACCCGCGATCCCGACGGTTCGGCGGCTGTAGAAGCGGTCATAATCAGTCCTAGGACTGCCAGTCCCGAACCTGCTCCACCAGGGCAGCCACATGTTCGGGCGGCGTCAATCGGTTAATCCCATGACCCAGATTGAACAGAAACGGCCCATCGGCAAGGGCCGACAGCAGGGAATTCACCGCCCGTTGCTGAATTTCACCACCGGCCAACAGGTAGGCGGGATCCAGATTGCCCTGGACCGGCAGTTTTTGTTGCAGCGCGCGCATCTGGTCCAGCGGGACGGCCGGGTCCACCGCCACCGCATCGATGTCCAGGGCCTCGACATAGCGGTGGTACAGAACCCCCGACCCCCGCGGAAAGCCGATGACGGGAATGCCTGGGAACCGCTGCTTGATGGCCGAGACAATGCGCCGGGTCGGTTCGATCACCCAGGCCCCGAACTGATCGGCCGGCACCGCGCCGGCCCAGCTGTCGAACAGTTTGATCACCTGGGCCCCAGCGGATATCTGTCCGGCCAGATATAAGATGCTCGCCTCCACCACCCGGTCGAGCAGGTCCTGAAACGCCACGGGTTGGCTCAGGGCGAAGCCTTTGACGGTGGCAAAATCCTTCGATCCTCCACCCTCGACCATATAGGTCGCCACCGTCCAGGGCGCGCCGGCAAAACCGATCAGGGCCACCTCCGCTGGCAGCGCCGAACGGACCTTTTCCACAGTGCGCCAAACGGGCGCCACCGCGCCCTCGACCTTGCCCAGGATCAACTGGCGCACAGCGTCTTCGGACCGGATCGGCTCCAGCTTCGGTCCCTCGCCTTCGACAAAGGATACCGGCTGGCCCAGCGCGTGGGGCACCACCAAAATGTCGGAAAACAGAATGGCGGCATCGAACCCGAACCGCCGGATCGGCTGCAGCGTCACCTCTGCCGCACTGTCGGAATCAAAGCACAAATCCAGGAAACCGGCCTTCTGCCGGCGGACTTCCTGATATTCCGGCAAATACCGGCCTGCCTGGCGCATCAGCCAGATCGGTGGCGGCGATATGGATTGGCCCTGTAAAGCCGATAGAAACGGATTTGTGCTGGATGTCATGGAAACTCGATCGGAAGGCTGGGACAGCCCTTTCCACATGGCACTTTCGCCCTAAAAAGAAAATTAGACTCTTTAAAGAATCTTGCTTTTGTTGATTGCCCTGTGCACAGCGTGGATGAACGCGTCATCCACGGTTTTGTTCACATCCTTGCGTCGGGCGATCGCGCCCAGTCCATCGGATTCACGGTTTAGAGTCAGCCTTGTCGGCCCAATGCTTGAGTCACCCTGGGAACCGCACCGGGTTTTGCACTCTGTCCTGCCCCGGTCAAAGCCTATGGATTTCGCCCGGGGTAAAAACGGGGATTATCCCGGCAACCGGCTCGTAATAGACTTGAAGGCAAGATGTCCCACTAAACCCGCCGGAGCCCGTTCGGTTGTTGGCGGTTTGCCCACAACGTCGTGCCCCTGATCACCGCGCCGCGACAGCGTTGTCCGGCGGCCCAAACTCTGCTGAAGCGGATTGGACAAAATGAACGACCAACCGGAACCCAAGCTGTTCCATCTGCACCTGGTGTCCGACGCCACCGGCGAGACGATCATCAGCGTTGCACGCGCCTGTCTCGCCCAGTTCGAGGACGTCGTGCCGGTCGAGCATTTCTGGAACCTTGTCCGGACGGATCGGCAGCTGGACTTCATATTCGAGGATATCGAGAAAAACCCGGGCCTGGTGATCTTCACCATCGTCGATGATCATCTGCGCCGCCGCTTGCAGGACCGCTGCGTCCAGGCCGGCATTCCAGGCATTTCCGTGCTGGACCCGGTGATCGATGTGATGACCGAGTATTTCGGCAAACAGCGGCGCGGCCGGCCCGGTTTGCAGCACGAACTCAACGCCGCCTACTTCTCGCGTATGGAAGCGATGGATTTTGCCATTGCCCATGACGATGGACAGGGCGTCGGCGACTATCCGAAGGCCGATGTCATCCTGGTCGGTGTGTCCCGCACCTCGAAAACCCCGGTGACCCTATATCTGGCCAACAGGGGTATCCTGGCCGCCAACATGCCCTTTGTCCCGGATGTGCCGATCCCGCAGGAGATGCTGGAACTGTCAAAGCCGCTGATCGTTGGGTTGACCAAGGATGCCGACCAGCTTGTCCAGGTGCGCCGTTCACGCCTGACCTTCCTGCAGCAAAGCGACCAGACCAGCTACGTCGATCCGGAAAAAGTCCGGGAGGAGCTGCAATCCGCCCGCCGCCTGTTCGCCAAGAATGGCTGGCCGGTAATCGATGTGTCCCGCCGCGCGATTGAGGAAACGGCCGCGGAAGTCGTTGGCATGCTGAATCGCCGGCGCCAACAGATCGCCCAAGAAAGGGCAAACCAGGAAAAAGCCGACCAAGACGAAGCGCCTACGACCTCCGGCTGACGCCTTTTTCACGGTATATTTCCGACTTTATGCCCGATGAGATGACCAACCCGATCACCCCCCACGCCCCGATTGTCCTGGCTTCCGGCAGTGCGTCCCGCCTTGCCATCCTGCGTGGCGCCGGGCTGGACGTGGTCGTGGACAAACCCGGCGTCGATGAGGCGATGGTCAAACAGTCCCTCAGGGCCGATGGGGCCCAGGCCCATGATGTCGCCGAAGCGCTTGCCGAAATGAAAGCGGGCCGTATCTCGACCCGCTATCCCGACGCCCACGTCATCGGCGCCGATCAGATGCTGGTTTGCGGCGATGTCTGGTTTGACAAGCCCCCCGATCGGGATCATCTGCGGGCCCAGCTCCAGTCCCTGCGCGGCAAGAGTCACCAGCTCATCTCCAGTGTGGTGATCGCCGTCAATGGCGCGCGCATCTGGCACCACACCGACCGGGCGACCCTGACCATGCGCGACTTTTCCGATGGGTTCCTGGAAATCTATATGGACGCCGTCGGTGACAAGGCGCTCGAAAGCGTCGGCGGCTACCAGATCGAAGGGGCCGGCGCGCAACTGTTCAGCCACGTCATAGGCGATCAGTTCACTATCATGGGCCTGCCGCTTCTGCCGGTTCTCGACTTCCTGCGCACCCGCGAGGTTCTGACGGCATGACCATCACCGGTGCGGCCAAGCTGGCGGGGGTGGTCGGCTGGCCGGTCTCCCATTCCAAATCGCCGGCCCTGCACGGCCACTGGCTCGCCCGGCACGGCATCGACGGGGCCTATGTCCCTCTGGCCGTCGCCCCCGACCGGTTCGACCGGGCGGTCGGCACCCTGGCCGATCTCGGCTTTGCGGGCTGCAACGTGACCATCCCCCATAAGGAGGCGGCGCTGGCCCTGTGCGACGAGTTGGCGCCGGTCGCCAGCAACATCGGCGCGGTGAACACGGTCGTTATCGACGCGGACGGCCGGCTGTTTGGCGACAATACCGACGCCTTCGGCTTTATCGAAAACCTCAAACAAGGGGCCCCGGCCTGGCAGGCTTCTTCCGGCCCGGCGGTCGTCCTTGGTGCCGGGGGCGCGGGCCGCGCGATCATCGCCGCCTTGTTGGATGATGGCGTTACGGAGATTCGTCTGCTGAACCGCACCTTCGGCCGGGCCCAGGATCTGGCCGGTCACTTTGGCCCGGCGGTGCAACCGTTGGACTGGTTGCAGCGGGCCGAATGCCTGTCCGGTGCCGGCCTGCTGGTCAACACCACCAGCCTGGGCATGACCGGCCAGCCGCCCTTGGACATCGCTCTTGATGATCTTCCCGCCACGGCGGTCGTGACCGACAACGTCTATGCCCCGTTGATGACGCCGCTGCTCAACCGTGCGCGGGATCGCGGAAACCCGGTGGTCGATGGGCTTGGCATGCTGCTCCATCAGGCCCGGCCAGGCTTTTCTGCCTGGTTCGGCGTCGATCCCGTGGTTGATGATGATCTGCGGCGGGCCGTGATCGGCGCCGGCTGACCGTGATGTCCCGCTCCACGTCCTCCCAGCGGGCGCGCAGATCAACGGCCCGACGCGGGCGACCGCTGGCCATCGGGCTTACGGGATCGGTGGCGATGGGCAAATCCACCGCCGCCTCGATGCTCCGCCGTCTCGGTATCCCGGTTCACGATTCCGATGCCGTCGTGCACCGGCTTCTCGGCCCGGGCGGTGCGGCCGTGCCGGCCGTTTCGGCCGCCTTTGACGTGCAACCCGACTCCCATGGCGGATTGAGCCGGGCTGAGTTGGGAAAAATTGTCTTCGGCCGCTCCGATCGTCTGCGCCTGCTCGAATCGATCCTGCACCCCCTGGTCACCCGAGACCGTGAACGGTTCCTTCAGCGGCTGACCCGGGGTGGCGGCCGGCGATCCGACCTTGTTGTGTTTGATGTGCCGCTGCTGTTCGAAACCGGCTCCCAACATATCTGCGATCTGATCTGGGTCGTTTCCGCCCCGCCCTTAGTTCAGCGGCAGCGCTACTTGTCCAGACCGGGTGTTACCGAACAACGCTTTGCCGCCATCCTGGCCCGGCAACTGCCGGACGTGACCAAACGCCGGCTCGCCGCCCGAACCATCCCCTCGGGTCTTGGGTTGGCGGTGACCTTGCGGGCCTTGCGCCATGCCTGCACTCTGGCCAAACGGGCGAATCGCCGGCAATTGGCGCGCCAGGCGGCCCACCGCCGCCTGGCCAGCGCCATTGCCCGTGCACTCTCCCCGTGAATTGGCGAATGACAAAACCAGTGACCGAATTTGCGATTAAGGGGTGCAGAATCCATGCGGGAAATCGTTCTCGATACGGAAACCACGGGCATTGACCCGAAATCCGGACACCGGCTGATCGAGATCGGTTGCGTCGAGTTGGACAATCTGATGCCGACCGGGCGCAAATTTCACGAATACTTCAATCCCGAACGGCCGGTCGAAGCCGATGCGGTCGCCGTCCACGGGCTGACGGACGAGTTTTTGGCAGACAAGCCGCTGATCGGCGACAAGATGGGCGAGTTTCTCGACTTTATCGGCGATGCGCCTTTGGTCATTCACAACGCCGCCTTCGATATGGGGTTTTTGAATGCCGAACTGGCGCGGTTGAACCTGCCGCCCCTGCCCATGGGCCAGGCGGTCGATACCCTTGCCCTGGCCCGCGAACGCTATCCGGGCGCCGCGGCGTCTTTGGACGCGCTATGCCGCCGCCACGGCATCGACGCCTCGGCCCGCACCTATCACGGGGCGCTGCTCGATGCCGAATTGCTCAGCGAGGTCTATCTGGAACTCAAGGGCGGCCGGCAACCAACCTTCGGGCTGGACGACCAGGCATTGGGCGGCGCCGGCGGGTCGATCGAGGGCGGCTCCGCCGCCGCGCGGCGGGCGCAGCGGCCGATGCGCGAACCCAGGCCCCATGCCGCATCGGATGAAGAGCTGGCACGCCACCGCGCGCTGCTCGATCAGCTCGAACGGCCGATCTGGCTAAACTGAAACGCTCTAAACGAAAACGCGATCAGGCGCTGGCTTCCGCCCCGTTGCCGCCCTCGGTTTTGCCTTGGGCCTGCTGGCTGCGCAGCCGTTCCATCTGCCGGCGGAACAAATCGGCAAAATCGATGGGCTGGACCATCATTGGCGGGTAACCGCCCTCGCGGGTGGCATCGGCGATGACGGCGCGGGCAAACGGGAACAGCATGCGCGGCACTTCGATCAGCAGCAGCGGCGCGACCATTTCCTTGGGCACGTCGGTGGTGTTGACCACGCCGGCATAGGACAGCTCGACGATAAAGGCCTGGGTTTCGCCGATCTTGGCATCGCCCTTGATCGCCAGCGTCACCTCGAAGCGGTTTTCTTCGACATTGGCGGTCCGCACATCGACATTGACCGTCACCTGCGGCGCGGGCTGGCCGGGGGCCAGGGCGCTCGGGGCGTTCGGATTTTCGAAGGACAGGTCCTTGACGTACTGCGACAGGATCTGGACGGGCGGCGGGGCGGTGGGCGCCGCTTGGGCTTTCGGCTCGCTATCTGCCATCGGTGGGTGACCAATCTGAAAGGGTTGGGCTCAGGCGGTGAGGCGGCTGCCTAGCATGGAAGGCAGCCGGTGAACAACCGCCCGTTCGGTGCCATTTTTCAGTCGGCGCCGCTGCGGCCGTTCCCAGGCCCAATATCGCCAGGCCGGATTTCACGAAACTCGGCCTCGACCACATCATCGGGGGCCCTCCGCGCACTATGGTGCATGCCGGTTGCTGAGACATGAACGGATCCGCGCATCTTGAACTGGGTCCACAGCCAGCGCCCCAGCACCGCCCGCACCGGCGGAACGAACAGCAAAAAGCCGATAAAATCCGTTAAAAAACCGGGTGTCAGCAAAAACGCTCCAGCGATCAGCAGGCAGAACCCGTCAAAAACCTGCTCGATGGGCAAGCGCTGTTCGGCCATCGCCGATCGGGCCGCGTTCAACGCCCCAAGGCCCTGATGGCGCAGCAAAGCGCTGCCGACCAGGGCGGTGACGATCACGATTGCGATGGTCCACAACAGACCGATGCGCCCGCCAATTTCGATAAAAAGGCCGATCTCGATCAGCGGAACGCCCAGCATGAGCAGCAGCAGAAGGGGCATTGGGTCCCTTGTTCTTTACCTTTACGAGACATATTTAGGCGTGCATGGCAGCCCGCGGAATGACATAAGTCCGCTTTTCTGCAACCAAGGCCGTTGAATGCGATATGGGCAGCCGCGCCGGCTTGCAAACCATCTTCGATTGATCCGCGGTACGATTCAGGCGAGTATTAGGTCAGATGGGCAACGGTTCTATAATTGAAATCATTCTCCTTGCCGCGGTCGCCTGTTTTCTGGTGTTCCGGTTGAGGGCGATCCTGGGTCGGCGGACCGGCCATCAGGAAAACACCCAATTGCGCGACCAGGTTCCGGCCTCCAATGCTGAGAATGACAATGTCATCTCGCTGCCGGGCCGCCGTTCGGGCGAGCCGACTACCCAGCAGACGCTCGAGGCGGCGCTGTCGCAGATCCGGGTGGCCGACCCAAGCTTCAACAACCGCGATTTCCTGACCGGTGCCCAGCGCGCTTTCCCGATGATCGTGGAAGCCTTCGCTTCCGGCGACACCGCCAGCCTGCGGCCGCTGTTGGGCGATGACCTGTACGATGATTTCAGCACCGCCATCCGCGAACGCAACGAGGCGGGCGAAACGCTGGAAACGGAAATCGAGGATATTGCCGACGCCCAGATCGTCGATGCCGATATGGACGGCCGAAAGGCCATCATCACCGTCCGCCTGACCTCCAAGCAGCGCAATGTGACCCGCGATGCCGACGGTGACGTGGTCGATGGCAGCCCGGAAGTTGCCGAGACCGTTACCGATCTGTGGACCTTTATGCGCAACACCCGCTCGAAAGACCCCACCTGGGCGCTGGTCCGTACCGAAGTTCCCTCGGACTCCGATTCCGATGATCAGGAACGGGGTAACGGCTAGAGCCCCATGAGTGTTGAGGCCGCCGGCGCCGACAAGCCTTCCGTAGGATTATTCGTCACCTGTCTGGTCGATCTGTTTCGGCCCAGCGTCGGCTTTGCGGCCGCGCGCCTGCTGGATCAGGCCGGCTGCTCCGTCACTGTGCCGCGCAGCCAGACTTGCTGCGGCCAGCCCGCCTACAATTCCGGCGACAGGGCCGACACGATCACCATCGCCAAGCGCACCATCGAGGCCTTCGAGCGGTTCGACTACGTCGTCGCCCCCTCCGGCTCCTGTGCCGGCATGCTGAAAATCCACTATCCTCGCCTGTTCGAGGAAGGCTCGGACTGGTTGGAACGGGCCCGCCGCCTGGCCGACAAGACCCACGAGCTGGTCTCCTTCCTGGTCGATGTGCGCGGCATGACCGAAGTCGAGGGCGCCGCTTTGGACGGCACGGCCACCTATCACGACAGCTGTTCGGGCCTGCGCGAGCTGGGGGTCAAATCCCAGCCCCGCATGCTGCTGGCCTCCGTCGAGGGGCTGGAGCTGGAAGAGCTGCCGGGATCGGAGGTCTGCTGCGGTTTCGGCGGCACGTTTTGCGTCAAATATCCCGACATCTCGGACCGCATGGTCAGCGAAAAGACCCAGGAGATCCGCCAGACCGGGGCGAAGTACCTTCTCGCCGGCGATATGGGCTGTCTGATGAACATGGCCGGCAAGCTGAAACGCAAAGGCGAGACAATCCAAACCCGCCATGTCGCCGAAGTCCTGGCCGGGATGACCGACACCCCGCCGATTGCCGAGCGCTAGAAGTTAAGGCACGCCATGCAGCCGCAAGCCCACGCCTTCAAGGAAAACGCCAAAAGGGCGCTGAACGACGATCAGCTGCGCCGCAACCTGGAAAACGTCAAGGCCGGTTTTCAGAACAAGCGCGCCCGGACGATCGGCAAGCTGCCGGAATTCCAGGCCCTGCGCGAGGCGGGCAAATCGATCAAGGACCACACGCTCGACCATCTGGATTTCTATCTCGAGCGGTTCGAACAAAAGGTGCTCGGCTCCGGCGGGCATGTCCACTGGGCGCGCAACGGGGCCGAGGCGCGCGAGGCGGTGTTGGAGATCTGCCGATCCGTCGGCGCCAAGACGGTGACCAAGGGCAAATCGATGATCGCCGAGGAAGTCGGGCTGAACGACTTCCTGGAAGAAAACGGCATCGAACCCATCGAAACCGATCTGGGCGAATACATCATCCAATTGCGGGGCGAGCTGCCGAGCCACATCATCGCCCCGGCCATCCACGTTAATAAAGAACAGGTGGCCGACGCTTTTCGCAAACACCACACCCACCTGCCGGAAGACCGACCCCTCAGCGAGCCGCGCGACCTGACGGACGAGGCCCGCGCCGTCCTGCGCCAGAAATATCTCGACGCCGATGTCGGGATCACCGGCGCCAACCTGCTGATCGCCGAAACCGGCTCCACCGTCATCGTCACCAACGAGGGCAATGGCGATTTAACCCAGTCTTTGCCTCGCATTCACGTGGTCGTCACCTCCATCGAAAAGATCGTTCCGACTTTGGAAGATGCGACGACCATCCTGCGATTGCTGGCCCGCTCGGCCACGGGCCAGGAATTTTCGACCTACACCACCTTCTCCACCGGCCCCCGCCGCCCAGGCGATCTGGACGGGCCGGAGGAATTCCACGTGGTGCTGCTCGACAATGGCCGCTCCCAGCTTTTGGGCACCGAAGCGCAAGACGTGCTGCGCTGCATCCGCTGCGGGGCCTGTATGAACCATTGCCCGGTCTATGCCTCGGTCGGCGGGCACGCCTATGGCTGGGTTGTGCCGGGGCCCATCGGCGCGGCGCTCGACCCTGGCCTGATCGGGCTGGAGGAAGCGGGCGATCTGCCGAACGCCAGCAGCTTCTGTGGCCGCTGTGCCGAAGTCTGCCCGATGAAGATCCCGCTGCCCAAGATCATGCATCATTGGCGCGAGGTGCAGTTCGAACGAAACCTGACCTCGCCCATCGCCCGCTGGGCGCTGCGCTCCTGGGCCTTCGTCGCTTCGCGGCCCGCGCTCTATCACTTCGGGACCAAGCTGGGGATGCGCGCGCTTTCCTGGCTGGGGCGCGACAAAGGGCGGCTTTCCTCGCTGCCGCTGGCCAAGGGTTGGACTCAACATCGCGACATGCCGGCACCGGAGGGCGAGACCTTCCAGGCGCAGTGGGCCCGTCGCGGCGGCGCCGTCTCCTAGGCGCTGATCATGTCCGAGTCTCGCCGGGATATTCTCGACCGTGTTCGCCGCGCCCGTGGCCGGGGACCGCTGCAGGCCCGCCAGCGCTCGCCGCTGGAACAGCGCATCAAAAGCCATCCGCGCAACCTGATCCCGACCCGAACCGACCAGTCGGACACCGACAATGTGGAATTGCTGGTGACCATGCTGCAGGCCTGCGATGCCACCGTCGACCGGGTCGCCAGCCTGGATGACGTGCCCGAAGCGGCGAACGCCTTTCTGCGCACCCACAACCTGCCGGCCCGCGTGACCGTCTCGCCCGACAGCGATCTGGACGGCATCGATTGGCAAAAAACCCCGACGCTGGACGTTGAACGCGGCCTGCCCGATCCGAAGGCGACCTTGACCGGCGTCACCGGTGCGCACGCCGCCGTGGCGGAAACCGGAACGCTGATGCTGGCCTCAGGCGACGGCCGGCCGACGACGATGAACTTCTTGCCGGACAACCACGTCGTGGTCCTGCACGCCGATCAGGTGGTCGGACCCTATGAGGATGGCTGGGACCGGCTGCGGGAGAATGTCGGCCCCGATGGTTTGCCCCGGACCGTCAACTTCATCACTGGCCCCTCGCGCACCGGCGACATCGAACAGAAACTCCAGCTCGGGGCCCACGGCCCCCGGCGTTTGCATGTCATCCTGGTCGAGGATGGCAAAGTCTGACGGCCGGCCGCCGAAGAAATCCGGCGGCCTCAGCGAGGAAGATCGGGCGCTCTGGAAACGGGTGACCGACAGCATCGACCCGCTGGAAAAATCCCTCAAGCCCGACAATACCAAGCGGTCCGTTTCTCCCCCGTCGGTCGCTATCCGACCCAAAAAAGAACCCCCAGCACCGCGCGCGGCGCAGCCCCCCGGGGCCGGTCTTGATCGCCGGTCGGCCGAGCGGTTTCGCCGGGGAAAACTGCCGGTCGATGCCAGGCTGGACCTGCATGGCATGACAGCCGACCGGGCCCATTCCCGGCTGGACAGCTTCATTGCGGAGTCCAGGGCCCTGGGAAGGCGCGTCTTGCTGGTCATCACAGGCAAGGGCCGCGCGGGCGGACAAGGAATCCTGCGGCGCGAGGTCCCCATCTGGTTGACCGAGGGGGAGAACCGAAACCGCGTCCTGGCCGTTCATAAGGCCCAGCCGGGCGATGGCGGCGAGGGGGCCCTATACGTGTTGCTTCGCCGCAATCGGTCGTAAGCACGGCATCAACCAGTTGAAATGAAAAACGGAAGCGCCCCACCCGCGCTGATGTAAGACAGTCACATGCTGCCCGCTAGACAACACGGTATGTCGTCCGTTCACCGCGTCGCAGAGCGAATGAACACCGCCATGTCTTCCGGACCCATCGCTGGAGAGCCGAGGGTTGATCGACGCTTGAAGGAGATTCGGGAGGATTAGTGCGGGCATGTTGGGGTCTTGGGACCGGCAATTTCCAGCCGGACAATGACCCCGGACAGGCCGGTTACAGAATGAAGCGCGATAAATCGGCGTTCTTCGTCAGTTCTCCTACCCGCTCGGTCACATAGTCGGCGTCGATTTCAATTTCCTCGCCGCTGCGGTCGCTGGCGGTGAAGCTGATTTCGTCCAACAGGCGTTCCATCACGGTCTGCAAACGGCGGGCGCCGATGTTCTCGACATTGCGGTTTATTTCGCTCGCCAACTCGGCCAGCGTGTCGATGGCCGAATCCGTGAAGGTCAGCTGCACCTCCTCGGTTTCCATAAGCGCGTGGTACTGCTTGATCAGGCTGTTTTCCGGCTCGACCAGAATGCGCCGCATGGACTCACGATCCAGGGCCTGGAGTTCCACCCGGATGGGCAACCGGCCTTGCAGTTCCGGCAGCAGGTCCGATGGTTTGGCCACATGGAAGGCGCCCGACGCGATGAACAGGATGTGGTCGGTGCGCACGGTGCCGTGCTTGGTGGCCACCTGGGTGCCTTCGATCAGGGGCAGCAAATCGCGCTGCACGCCCTCGCGGCTGACATCGGCGCCGACACGATCGGACCGGGCGCAGATCTTGTCGACCTCGTCCAAAAAGACGATGCCGTTCTGTTCGACCTTCTCAATAGCCTCTGCGACCACGGAATCCTGATCCAGCAGTTTGTCTGATTCCTCGGTCACCAGAACTTCGTAACTATCCTCGACCGACATCTTGCGCTTCTTGGTGCGCCCGCCAAACGCCTTGCCCAGCATGTCGTTCAGATTGACCATGCCCATCTGAGCGCCCGGCATGCCGGGGATGTCGAAGGTCGGCATGCCGCTGGCGGTATCCTGGACCTCGATTTCGATCTCGCGGTCGTTCAGTTGGCCCTCGCGCAACATCTTGCGGTATTTTTGCCGGGTTTCTTCCTTGGCCGTCGTGCCGACCAGCACGTCCAGCACCCGATTTTCCGCCTCCAGCTCCGCCTTTGCCTGCACTTCGGCCCGCTGGCGTTCCTTGGTCAGGGTGATCGAGATTTCCACCAGATCGCGCACGATCTGTTCGACATCACGGCCGACATAGCCGACCTCGGTGAACTTGGTGGCCTCGACCTTCAGGAAGGGGGCATCGGCCAGCTTGGCCAGGCGGCGGGCGATCTCGGTCTTGCCGACGCCGGTGGGGCCGATCATCAGGATATTTTTGGGCTGAACCTCTTCCCGCAGCGCTCCGGTCAGCTGTTGCCGCCGCCAGCGGTTGCGCAGGGCGATCGCCACCGCCCGTTTGGCGTCATTCTGGCCGACAATGTATCGATCCAGCTCAGAAACGATTTCGCGTGGGCTGAGGACGGTCATCTAAAGGCTTTCCAGCGTTACGTTTTTGTTGGTGTAGATATCGATGTCGGAGGCGATGTCCAGCGCCTTGCGGGCGACCTCTTCGGCCGTCAGATCCTTCACATCCATCAGCGCGCGGGCCGCCGACAGGGCCATCGGGCCGCCCGAACCGATGGCGATCAGCCCGTCATCGGGTTCCAGCACATCGCCCGTGCCGCTGATCAGCAGCGACACATCGGCATCGCACACCGCCATCATCGCCTCGAGCCGGCGGAGATAGCGGTCGGTGCGCCAATCCTTGGCCATTTCGACGCAGGCCCGCGTCAGCTGGCCGGGATGGGTTTCAAGCTTCGCTTCCAGCCGTTCGAACAGGGCAAACGCATCTGCCGTGGCGCCGGCAAACCCGGCCAGAACGCTGTCGCCCGCCAGCCGCCGCACCTTGCGCGCGGTGGCTTTCATGATCGTGTTGCCGGCCGTTACCTGGCCATCGCCGGCCACGACAACCTTGCCGTCGCGACGAACCGAAATGATGGTCGTGCCGTGCCATTGCCCGGCCCCGGGATCGCTCACCTATCGCCCCCATGTGGAGAAAGAAAAAATCGTCGATGCCACCCGCATCGCGGTGTGGAGCCCTAATTTGGGCACCTGAAACGACGGGTCAAGAGAACGTGCAACCCGGCAAGTGGCGCCGGGGGGCCGCTTCTGCTAAATGCCTTGCCTCTTTTTCTACAGCGAGACTGGATAAATGGACAGCGCCAGCACGCCACCGCATGGGCTGGTCGACACCGGGCGGGTCGGCAAAGCCGCTCGCCGCACGGGCGAGACGGATGTTTCGGCGCGGATCGCGCTGGATGGAACCGGAAAATCGGCCATCCAAACCGGCATCGGGTTCCTGGACCATATGATCGACCAGCTGGCCCGCCATGGCCGCTTCGATATCGAGGTCGAGGCCAAGGGCGATCTGCATGTTGATTTTCACCACACGACCGAAGATACCGGCATCGTCCTGGGTATGGCCTTTGCCCAGGCGCTGGGCGATGCCAAGGGGATCGAGCGGTTTGCCGATGTCAGCGCGGCGATGGATGAAAGCCTCAGCCGGGTCGCCATCGACATCTCCGGCCGGCCCTATCTGGTCTGGAAGGTGGAGTTCACCCGCGACAAGCTGGGCGAGATGGATACCGAGCTGTTTCGGGAATTCTTCCACGCTTTCGCCCAGGCGGCCGGCATCACGCTGCATGTCGAAAACCTGTATGGCGAGAACAACCACCACCGGATCGAAAGCTGCTTTAAAGGTCTGGCCGTGGCGCTGCGCCGCGCGGTACGGATCGACGAGAATTTCGCCGATCAGATCCCCTCGACCAAGGGCGTGTTGGGAGAAGCCGGTTCGTGAAGGTTGCGGTGATCGATTACGGCTCGGGCAACCTGCGCAGCGTGCAAAAGGCCTTTGAAAAAGTCGCGTCCTCGCGACCGGGCGCTTGCACCATCGAGGTAACGGCGAATGCCGAGGCGGTGCGCGGTGCCGACCGCATTGTCCTGCCCGGCGTTGGGGCCTTTGCCGATTGTTATGCCGGCCTGTCCGGCGTGCCGGGCATGCTGGAGGTATTGCAAGACCGGGTGCGTCAGGCCGCCGTGCCCTTCATGGGTATCTGTGTGGGTATGCAGTTGATGGCCACCGTCGGTCGCGAGCATGGTGATCATCCGGGGCTGGATTGGATACCGGGCGAGGTCGTGCCCATCGAGGTGGTGGGCAGCCGGCGGGTGCCCCATATGGGATGGAACCTGATCGCGCGCACCGGCCCCGAACACCCGGTCTTTGCCGATCTGGGCCCGGAACCGCACGCCTATTTCGTCCACGGCTATCATTTCCGCCCAAGGGATGAAAAAGATCAGGTTTTGAGTGTAGATTACGAGGGGCCGATGCTGGCGGCGGTGGCGCGGGACACCATGGTGGGCACGCAGTTTCACCCCGAAAAAAGCCAGCAGCTGGGCCAAAAAATCATCGCCAATTTCCTTGATTGGACGCCATGAGTATCGCCGAACCACCGGCCAAGGTGGCTGTTGCCGAATTGAGCAAGTTTCGCGGCGCGGATCTGCCCGATCTGTGCGATGCCGCCGAGGAGGCCATCCGCGCCGGCGGCGGCTTCGGCTGGATCGACCCGCCCGACCGGCAAGTGATGGAACGCTATTGGAACGGCGTTTTGGCCATGCCGGGCCGAACCTTGTTCGTCGCCCGGCTGGATGACATTGTCGTTGGTTCGACCCAGCTGGTCCGGCCGCCGGTCAATAACGAGGCCCAGGCCAAGATCGCCAGCCTGACGACCGCCTTCGTTGCCCCCTGGGCACGGGGCCACGGCCTGGCGCGTCATTTGGTCTCTCACGCCGAGGAAAGGGCCCGCCGCGAGGGGTTCGCCGCCATCCAACTGGACGTGCGGGAAACCCAGCAAGCCGCCATCGAGCTGTATCGTGCCATGGGCTACGAACATTGGGGGACCAATCCCGTTTATGCCCAGATTGACGGCAAACACGTTGCAGGCCTTTATTTTTGCAAGGATTTATCCTCCCGTTCCGAAGATGAAACGACATGATTCTCTATCCGGCCATCGATCTTAAGGGTGGCGTTTGCGTCCGCCTGGTGCGCGGCGAGATGTCGGACGCCACCGTCTTCAACGATGATCCCGTCGATCAGGCGCAAGGTTTCCAAGCCAACGGGTTTTCCTGGATCCATCTGGTCGATCTGGACGGCGCCTTCGAAGGCCGCTCAGTCAATGCCGAGGTGGTCAAGGGCATTGTCGATGCCGTCGATCTGCCGATCCAGCTGGGCGGTGGCATTCGGTCGATGGACGCCATCGAACAATGGTTGGACCGGGGAATACGCCGGGTGATCTTGGGAACGGTTGCCGTGCGCGATCCCAACCTGGTGCGTGAGGCGTGCGCCAACTTCCCCGGTCAGGTCGCGATCGGCATCGATTCCCGCGACGGGCTGGTCGCGGTCGAGGGCTGGACGGAACGCTCGACCATCAAGACCCTCGATCTCGCCCTTAGATTTGAGGATTGCGGCGCGGCGGCCATCATCCACACCGATATCAACCGCGACGGTGCGATGGCTGGGGTCAATGTCGAGGCGACCGCCGATCTGGCCTTTGCGCTGAATACCCCGGTGATCGCTTCGGGCGGGGTCTCCTCGTTGGAGGATCTGCGCGCCATCAAGGCGGTCGAACATATGGGCGTGGATGGCGTGATCTGCGGCCGGGCGCTCTATGACGGGCGCATCACCCCCAAGGACGGCCTGGCCGTGTTGGAAGGGGCGGCCGCCTGATGCTCAAAATGCGGGTCATCCCCTGCCTGGACGTCAAGGATGGCCGGGTGGTCAAGGGCGTGAACTTCGTCGACCTGCGCGATGCCGGCGATCCGGTGGAACAGGCCCAGCTTTACGATGCGGCCGGGGCGGACGAGCTGTGTTTTCTGGACATCACCGCCTCGTCGGACAACCGCTCGATCATTCTGGATGTGGTTCGGCGCACGGCCGAACAGGTCTTCATGCCGCTGACCGTCGGCGGCGGGGTGCGGACCATCGAAGATGTGCGGGCATTGCTGTTGGCCGGGGCCGACAAGGTGTCGATCAACACCGCGGCGGTCAAAGACCCCGACTTCGTGCGGCGGGCGGCGGAGAAATTCGGCACCCAATGCATCACCGTGGCCATCGATTCCAAACAGACCGGCCCCGGCAAGTGGGGAGTCTTCACCCATGGCGGCCGCACCCCAACCGGGCTGGATGCCATCGAGTGGGCCAAGCGCATGGCCGATTGCGGTGCCGGCGAGATCCTGCTGACCTCCATGGACCGGGACGGGACCAAAATCGGCTTCGATCTGGACCTGACCAAGACGGTGTCCGATGCGGTCCGTATTCCGGTGATCGCCTCGGGTGGGGTCGGGACGCTGGATCACATGGTGGAAGGCGTGACCCAGGGCGGCGCGACCGCCGTGCTGGCCGCCTCGATCTTCCATTTCGGCACCCATTCGGTGACCGAGGCCAAGGACCACATGGCCAAAGCCGGTGTGCCGGTGAGGCTGTAACGATGAGCGATTCCGGCGCCATCGACCGGCTGCACGCCATCATCCGCCAGCGCCAGGGCGCCGATCCGGCGAGCAGCTACACTGCGCGGCTGTTGGATGAAGGCGTGGCAAAGATCGCGCAGAAGCTGGGTGAGGAAGCCGTCGAAACGGCCCTCGCGGCAGTCGATCCCAAGGCCAAGGATGGGGCCGTGGCGGCCGAAAGCGCCGATCTGCTCTATCATTTGCTGGTTCTTTGGGCCGCAAAAGGCGTTGAACCCGAAACCGTCTGGGCCGAACTCGACCGCCGGGCCGGCACCAGTGGCCTTGCGGAAAAGGCATCACGCAAAAAGGGGGACTAAGGTGGCCTACGATCCGGACAACATTTTTGCCAAGATCATCCGGGGCGAAATCCCCTGCGACAAGGTGCACGAGGACGAGCACACCATCGCCTTCCGCGACATCAACCCCCAGGCCCCGACCCACATCCTGGTCTGCCCCAAGGGCCCCTACGTCTCGATGGACGATTTCTCGGCCAAAGCCAGCGATGCGGAAATCGTGGCACTGGTCCGGGCGGTCGGCACCATCTCCCGCGAAGCCGGTCTGGCAAACCCTGGCTACCGAATCCTGGCAAACACGGGCGAACACGGCCACCAAGAGGTGCCCCACCTGCACATCCACATCTTCGGCGGCGCACCGCTGGGGCGGATGATTGGGAAGGTGGGTTAGCTCATTCAGTTCGTAGCGCGCTTCTACGGAACGTAGTATCGAAGACTCAAATCACCTATCTTTGCTAAGTGATTTGGTTTTTTGCGAATGAGGCTGTGGATCGATGACATTAGATATCGGCAACGTCATCGCTGCCTTTAGCGAAGACCAAGTTGCCCAACTGACGGGCCTTACCAAACGTCGGCTGCGATACTGGGACAAAACAGATTTCTTCTCCCCCAGCTATGTTGAGGAGGATCGAAGGCTCCCGTTTAGCAAATTCTATTCGTTCAAGGATGTGGTTGCCCTGCGCACTCTCGAAGTGCTGAGGGTCCAAAATAGCGTTCCCTTGCAGCACCTTCGTAAGGTTGCAGAAAAACTCAACCACCTGAGGCACGATCTTTGGGTCAAGACGAAGCTGTATGTCGCCAATCGGAAGGTGATCATCGTCAGTGAACCTAGCGGGCTGCCGCGTGAAGTTGTTTCTGGGCAGTACCTGCTTCCGATTCAGCTAAAGACCATCATCGACGATACGGGTCGCGCGATTGAGGAGATGAAAAAGCGCTCAGATTCGGATATTGGCCGCATCTCGCAAAAAAGGACCATTTGCCACAACGCTCCCGTCTTTGCCGGTACGCGCATTCCGGTCGGTGCCGTAAAAAGACTGCACGAAGACGGCTTCAGCGAAAGGCAGATTCTTGAGGAATATCCGGACCTTACGCCGGACGACGTTCAGGCGGCGCTGAAGTTCGATCCGAAAGCGGCGTGAATGCAAAGTTACCCATGCGCTTTTTCACGGATCAGAACGTGCCTGAATCCGTTGCGAGAGCGCTTGAAAAAGCCGGATATCCTGTAGAACGTCTGCGCGAAAGGACTGCGACGGATTCGCCCGACACATTGGTTGCGGCGGTGTCCGAAGCCAACGATGCGATCCTCGTCACCATGGATGGCGATTTCAAATCGATCGCCTCACGTATCGGCATCGGCCGGCGACGTTATCGGACGCTCAGTTTGATCAGGTTTGAAAGATGTAGAGAGTCGCGAGCGGCAGAAAGGCTGTCATCTGCAATGAGCCTTATCGAACATGAGTGGCAAATCGGGGCCGGCCAGAAGTCACGCGACCGTCGGATGTTCATCGTCATAGGGACTGATGTCATCAGAACTTACCGATGATCGGAGGGTGGGCTAGCTAACGGCCCGCAACGACGGCAAACCAAACATCGCCAGTTTCAGGCTGGCGGCAATTCGGCGGGCGGGTTCAAGCAGATAGGGCACGGCTTCCGGCTTTGGTGCCGTGTCGATCAGGGTTCGTTCGAACAGGCCCAGCCAAATCTCGAAATGCGGTTCTTGCACGGCGGTCAGCGCCTTGTGCTTGGGCACCGGGCGGCCATCATAGGCGGTGTCGCCTAAAGCAACCGAGGCCCAGAACAGTTTCATCTTCGCCAGGTGCGGGCCCCATTCCTCGCCGATGGCCTCCTCGAATATCGGGCCGAGAAAGGCGTCGTTGCGGATGCGGCCGTAGAAGGTGTCCACCAAGGTTGAGATATAGGCCTCGTCCACGCCGGCTTGGGCGGCGTTGGCGCGGATTTCCTGGCGGCGGAGGTCGGCTGTTCGGTTTCGCGTGGTCATCAGGCGGCCTCCCGGCCCAACAGGGCGACGAGCGGTCCATTGTCGCGGGTCAGATCGGCCAGGCTGTAGGCGTCCAGCACCTGGCGGAAGCCGACGAGGGCCAGGCCCAACACGCCTTTCAAGCGACAGGCCGGGCCGATCAGGCAGCTGCCATTTGGGCTGAAACACTCCACCAGCGCCGCATCGCTCTCGATAAAGCGGACCACCTGACCCAGATTGATCAAGTGCGTTGGCTTGGCCAGCCGCAAACCGCCGGTTCGGCCGCGTACCGTTTCGATAAAGCCGCCCTGACCCAGCAGGTGCGCCACCTTCATCAAGTGGTTTTTCGAGATGCCGTACCGGTCGGCCACCTCGGCGATCGTTGTCAGCCGATCGCCCCGGACGGCCAAAAACATCAGCATTCGCAAGGCGTAATCGGTTTGTGTGTTAAGGCGCATCGTTTGGTTATCCCAATAAGATATATTTCTCGTACTTCTTATTGGGCAGTTTGACAAGATAAGAAGTATCTTCAATACATCTTAAGGCACAAACAAAAAGGGCGGCGCCGAAGCACCGCCCTTTCCTGAAACAACTACCCGGTCTGGATCAGCTGGCTTCCTGCATCTCTTCCAGATCGGCGCCGGTTTCCTGATCGACGCGTTTCATCGACAGCTTGACCTTGCCGCGATCGTCCAGGCCGATGCACTTGACCTTCACCTCGTCGCCTTCGTTGATCACGTCGGTCACCTTGCCGACGCGTTCCTTCTTCAGCTCGGAGATGTGGACCAGCCCGTCGCGGTTGCCCATGAAGTTCACGAAGGCACCGAAATCCACGACCTTGACGACCTTGCCGGTGTAGATCTTGCCCACTTCCGGTTCGGCGACGATGCCTTGGATCCAGTCGATGGCCGCTTGGGCCACCGCCTGGTCGACGGCCGCGACCTGGATCGTGCCGTCATCCTCAATGTCGACCTTGGCGCCGGTGACCTCGCAGATTTCGCGGATAACCTTGCCGCCGGACCCGATGACCTCCCGGATCTTGTCCTTGGGGACCGAGATGACCGAGATGCGCGGGGCATGTTCGGACACGTCTTCGCGGGCCGAGGAGATTGCCTCTTCCATCTTGCCCAGGATGTGCAGGCGGCCGCCCTTGGCTTGTTCGAGGGCGATCTGCATGATTTCCGGGGTGATCGAGGTGATCTTGATGTCCATCTGCAGCGAGGTCACGCCTTCGCTGGTGCCGGCGACCTTGAAGTCCATGTCGCCCAGATGATCCTCATCGCCCAAAATGTCCGACAGGACGGCGAACTTGTCGTCTTCCTTGATCAGACCCATGGCGATACCGGCGACCGGCCGCTTGAGCGGCACGCCCGCATCCATCAGCGCCAGCGAGGTGCCGCAGACCGTGGCCATCGAGGAAGACCCGTTGGATTCGGTGATCTCGGAGACCACGCGGATCGTGTAGGGGAATTCCTCGTTGCTCGGCAGCAGCGGATGAACCGCCCGCCAGGCCAGCTTGCCGTGGCCGACTTCCCGGCGTCCCGGCGTGCCCATGCGCCCCGCTTCACCGACCGAATAGGGCGGGAAGTTGTAGTGCAGCATGAAGTTTTCGCGGTATTCGCCTTCCAGGGCGTCGATGATCTGTTCGTCCCGACCGGTGCCTAGTGTGGCGACGGCCAGGGCCTGGGTTTCGCCCCGGGTGAACAGGGCGGACCCGTGCGAGCGGTCCAGAATGCCGACCTCGGCGACGATTTCGCGCACGGTGGACGTGTCGCGGCCGTCGATACGCTGGCCGGTTTCCAGGATGGTGCCGCGCACCGTATTCGATTCCAGGGATTTCAGCACATCGCCGGCGACCGCCAGCTCGGCCTCGTTGTCGCCCAGGGATTCGATGGCGCTTTTCTTGACAGCGGACACCGCATCCTGCCGTTCCGTTTTAGAAACGATCTTGTAGGCTTCGGCCATTTGGCCAGAGAAAGCCTGGAATTTCTCGGCCACGGCGGCCTTCTCGGCCGGCGGTTCCGGCACATCGCGCGGGTCTTTGGCGCACAGCTCGGCCAGGCCGATGATGGCATCGATGACCGTTTGCATGGCTTGGTGGCCGAAAGTCACGGCGCCGAGCATCACCTCTTCGCTCAGCTCGCTGGCTTCGGATTCGACCATCAGCACGCCATCGCCGGTGCCGGCGACGACCAGGTCGAGCTTGGAATCGTCAAGCTGGGCCGAGGTCGGGTTCAGGACATACTCGCCATCGATATAACCGACGCGGGCGCCCCCGATCGGGCCCATGAAGGGCAGGCCGGAAATGGTCAGGGCGGCAGAGGCGCCGATCATCGCGACAATGTCGGGGTCGTTTTCCAGATCATGGGCCAGAACCGTGCAGACCACCTGGGTCTCGCAGCGGTAACCCTTGACGAACAGCGGCCGGATGGGCCGGTCGATCAGGCGCGAGGTCAGCGTTTCCTTTTCGCTGGGCCGGCCTTCACGCTTGAAAAAGCCGCCGGGAATCTTGCCCGCGGCGAACGTTTTTTCCTGATAATTGACCGTCAGGGGGAAGAAATCGATGCCGGCGCGGGGTTCCTTGGCGCCGACGGCGGTGCACAAAACCTTGGTCTGGCCATAGGTCGCCAAGACGGCGCCGTCGGCCTGGCGGGCGATCTTGCCCGTTTCCAGAATCAGCGGTCGCCCGCCAAAGTCGACTTCCTTGCGGTACACATTGAACATATGAGGGTTTTCCTTCGAATCCTCGCTGCCTGCCCGCCTATCGGGTGGCAGCGGCGAGCGCTTGTCGACCGCTCGCCGGTCACTGAAACAAGGAGGCCGGATTGCCCCCTTGCGACAAGCAGACTTGGTCTAAGTCTGGCCGTAGCTTAACGGCGGCACCTGGGCCTTAGCGGCGCAGGCCAAGCCGTTTGATCAGGTCCTGATACCGGGTGGCATCGGACTTTTTGAGATAGTCAAGCAAGCGGCGCCGGCGGCCGACCATCATCAACAGGCCCCGCCGGGAATGGAAATCCTTGGCGTGGGTCTTTAGATGTTCGGTCAGATTGGCAATCCGCTCGGTCAGAACCGCCACCTGAACTTCGGGGGAGCCGGTGTCGGCATCCTTGGTGGCGTATTCGGAAATAACTTCGGTTTTCCGCTGGGCGGTAATCGACATCGTCCACTCCTGCAATCGATCTAGAGATTAAGCACGCGCATCGGGTGCAAGGTCGCGCCATCGACCCGAACCAAAGCCACCGGACGGGATCCGTCGGTGGCGAGGGCCACGGGTTCCGCATCGGTCCCGCCATTGCCTTCGGACGTACCAGAGGTACGAGCGTCCGACAGAGCCAGCAGGCTCTCCAGACGTTCCCGATCGCTACGGCGGAAAATCGATACGGTCTGGCCACACCTCAACCGGTGCGCCTCCTCCTGGTTCAGAACCACCGCCGGGATGTCGTCCAGCGCCTTGTCTGTCGGTAGGAGGAACCGTTCAGCGGCGGCTTTGTCGGGCAAAGCCGGCAAATCTTCAAGTAGAATCGCATCTTTTAGCGAAAAAGGCCCCACTTGCAGCCGTCTAAGGGCCGAAACATGACCCAACGTGCCCAGTTCGAGGGCGATATCGCGGGCCAGGCCGCGCATATAGGTGCCTTTGCCGCACACGGCCTCGAAACTCGCATGGTCGGAATCGGGCATCTCGACCAGGCTCAATGCATCGATGGTCACCGGCCGGGGCGCCAGATCGGGGGTCTCGCCCGCCCGCGCCAGGTCGTAGGCCCGTTCGCCCCCCAGCTTGATGGCCGAATAGGCCGGCGGGACCTGCTTAATGGTGCCGGTGAAGCGCGGCAGGATGGCCTCGATCTCCTCCCGGCTCGGCCGATGCGGGTTGGTCCCGGTCACCTCGCCGGCGGCATCGTCGGTGTCCCGGCTTTCGCCCCAGCGGACGGTAAAGCGGTAGCGCTTGATGCCGTCCATGGCGAACCGCATGGTCTTCGTCGCCTCGCCGAACGCGACGGGCAGAACGCCGGTGGCCATCGGGTCCAGCGTGCCGCCATGGCCGGCCTTGGCCGCATCGAGTGCCCGTTTGCAGCGATCGACCGCCTGGGCCGAGGTCAAACCGCCCGGCTTATCCAGCACCAGCCAGCCATGGATGGGCTGGCCGCGTTTCTTCCTGCTCACGGATTCCCGCCTGCCTCTTCAGCATCCGCGACGTCAGCATCTGCCTCGTCGGCCTCGACCTCCTCGGATGGGGGCACGATTTCCGTCAGCAGGCGGTTCATGTGATCGGCGGTCTCGAAGGTCGTATCGAGCTGGAATTTCAACTCAGGCACGGCACGCAGGTGCAGCCCGTGGCCCAACTCGCCCCGGATCGGTTTGGCCCGGCGGCGCAGGGCGGCCAGCACCGCCTCGGCATCCTTGCCGCCCAGCGGCATGACGAAGACGGTGGCGTTACGCAGGTCGGGGCTGATCTTGACCTCGCTGACCGTGATCGGAGTCCCTTCCAGGATCGGTTCGCCCAGGGGCGTCCGGTCGATGATTTCCGCAAGCCGGCGGCGGATATGTTCGCCAACGCGCAATTGGCGCTGGCTCGGCGCGCGGGCGGCGCCGGATCGCCTGCTCATGAGACGATATCCTTTTCGAATGGAAGTGGGCGCAAGCGGCTACCCCAAGCCGCCCATCCGGGTCAAGCGCCGTCGTTCAGAGTTAAATCAGGTGTGTCGGCGCCAGAACGCGGTCGACATGCCGAATGCGATGTCTGAGCTGACGGTCCATGTAGGCACGCTCGATGGCCACGCAATCCCCTTCGGCGGCCAGATTGCGAAATTCGTGCGGATCGGCCTGCATGTCGAACAGCAGGGTCGGCAGACCCGGGATGACGACGTGTTTGTACCGGTCGTCGCGATAGACCGACATCATGCGGTCACGGGCATCCAGGCCATTGTCACGGACGAAAGCGGCGTCCTGCATGTCGCGGAATTGATATTCCCACACTACGTGGTCGCGCCATTCGGCGGGCGGCGCCCCGCGCAGGAATGGTACGACCGACGCGCCGTCCAAGTGGTGCGGCACTTTCCGACCAAGCCAGTCAAGCAGGGTCGGAATGGTGTCCACCGCCTCGGAAAAGGCGGTCACTGCCGTGCCGTCTTGGGCCCGGGCCTCGGGCGAGGGGTCGCGCAAGATCAACGGCACATGGGCGCAGGCCTCGTGCCAAGACGCCTGGCTGCACAGATGATGGTCGAACATCATCTCGCCGTGATCGCTGGAAAACAGGATCAGCGTGTCATCCCACTGGCCGGTGGCTTTCAGCTGGTCGAAGATGCGGCCGAGATTGGCATCCAATTCGGCCATCAGGGCCAGGTGGATGGCGCGGATCGACCGCCAATCGCGCTCGTCCATATCCGCGACCCTGCCTTCTAGGCCCTCAATCGTCTTTTCCCCCGCCTGGCCGTCGTCCATCTGGTGGGCCATGAAGGGGTGGATCGCGCCCTCCTCGTCAGGGCTGGCGGCGCGGATGGGCGCTTGCAACGACATCGGATCGACCAGCGCGTTGTACGGCTCGGGCGCGATGGTCGGCCGGTGGGGGCGCAGATAGCACAGCAGAGCGCACCAGCCCGGTTCCTGTTCCCGCTGCCAGCCCAGCAGCCGGTCGGTCAGATAAGCGGTGTCGCTGTCTTCGGCCCGGTAGCGCGCCGGATGGCCCCCGGCCCCACCGGTCGCGTTTTCCTTACTTGTATCGGGCGCATAGACATCGTCAATCGTCTCGAAATTCAGCCCCTTGGACCGCAGATGGGCCATCCAGTCGTGGGGCGTGTCCGCCGGCAGGTGGCAGCCGACATCGCAGCCGGGCAGAACGTCATAACCGGGGACAGCGCGCGGATCGCCGGGTTCCAGGGTGCGTGGGTCCAGCGCGGTGTCGGTATAGCCGAACAGGGTCGGCGCATAACCGGATTGCCGCAGAAACTGGGCCAACGTCTTGTGCCGGGAATCCAGCGGCACGCGGTTTTGGAACACGCCGTGGGACTGGGCATATAGCCCGGTGAACAAGCTGGCCCTGGCCGGCGAACAGGGAATGGCCTGGGTGTAGTGGCGCGTAAAACTGACCGCCTCGGCCGCCAGGGCCTCCAAATTCGGCAAATAGGATGTCGGTGCGCCGAACTGGTCGTGGCGCCACTGATCGGCATAGATCAGCAGGATGTTCCGCTTGGTCATGCCACGCCCAGCGCGTGCGGCTGCCGGCGATACGGACCCTTAGCGCGGGCGGACTAGAGCGTCCGCGCCACTTCCTCGGTCTCGAAGGCCTCGATGACATCGCCATTCTTGATGTCGTCGTAGTTTTCGAACGCCATGCCGCATTCGAAGCCTTCGCGCACCTCACGGACCTCGTCCTTGAAGCGCTTGAGGGTCTTCAGCGAGCCTTCGTGAATGACCACGGAATCCCGCAGCAGCCGCACCTTGGCGCCGCGCTTGACCATGCCTTCCACCACCATGCAGCCGGCCACCTTGCCGACGCCGGAGATGGAGAAGACCTCGCGGATTTCCGCGTTGCCCAGGAAGGTTTCGCGGACCGTCGGCGCCAGCATGTCCGACAGGGACGAGCGCACATCGTCGATCACATCGTAGATGACGCTGTAATAGCGGATATCGACGCCATCTCGCTTAGCCATCTCGCGGGCCTGGGGGTTGGCGCGGACGTTGAAGCCGATGATCAGCGCGTCGGAGGCACGGGCCAGGGTCACGTCGCTCTCGGTGATGGCACCGACCGCGTTGTGCAGGATGTTGACCGAGATTTCGTCGTTGTCGGCCGCCAATTTTTCCAAGCTGGCGGAAATCGCCTCGATCGAGCCCTGCACATCGCCCTTGATGACGATGGGCATGGCTTTCTTTTCGCCCTGCTTGATCTGGCTGAGCATCTGCTCGAGCGTGCCGCGGCCCCCCACGGTCTGGGCCTTGTCGCGCTTGGCCCGCTCGCGATATTCGGAAATCTCGCGGGCGCGGGCTTCGGATTCGACGACGACGAAATCATCGCCGGCCAGCGGCGCGCCGGACAGGCCCAGCACCTCGACCGGGAAGGATGGCCCGGCCTGTTTGATCTGCTCGCCACGGTCATCGACCAGGGCGCGCACGCGGCCCCATTCGCTGCCGGTGACAAAAACATCGCCCACTTTCAAGGTGCCGCGTTGGACCAGAACCGTGGCGACGGCGCCGCGCCCGCGTTCCAGTTTGGCCTCGATGACCGACCCTTCGCCGGCCCGTTCGGGATTGGCCTTCAACTCCAGGATTTCGGCCTGCAGGTTGATGGCCTCGACCAGATCGTCCAGCCCCTGACCGGTGATGGCCGAGACGTCGATGGCCTGGATTTCACCGCCCATCTGTTCGACGACCACATCCTGCTGCAGCAGATCGGTCCGCACCCGGTTCGAATCGGCGTCCGGCAAATCGCATTTGTTGACCGCCACGATCATCGGCACCTCGGCCGCCTTTGTGTGGCGGATGGCCTCGATGGTCTGGGGCATCATGCTGTCATCGGCGGCGACGACCAGGATGACGATGTCGGTGGTGTTGGCACCGCGCGCCCGCATCTCGGTAAAGGCCTCGTGGCCCGGCGTGTCGATGAAGGTGATCTTGGCCCCCGAAGAGACCGTCACCTGATAGGCGCCGATATGCTGGGTAATGCCGCCGGCCTCGCGGGCCGCGACATCGGTCTTGCGCAAGGCGTCCAGCAGCGAGGTCTTGCCGTGATCGACATGGCCCATGATGGTGACGACCGGCGGGCGGGTCTGCAGCGTCTCCGGCGCATCTTCCGCGCCCGTCAGACCTTCCTCGACATCGGCCTCGGCCACCCGGCGCAGCTTGTGACCGAATTCCTCGACAATCAGCTCGGCCGTATCGGCATCGATCGACTGGGTTATGGTGACCATCATGCCCATGCGCATCAGTGCCTTGATCACATCGGCGCCGCGTTCGGCCATACGGTTGGCCAGCTCGCCGACCGTGATCATCTCCGGAACGACGACTTCACGCACAATCTTCTCCCGACGGGCCGGCTGTTGTTCGGCGCGGCGTTCCTTCTCCCGAGCGCGGCGAACCGCGGCCAGCGACCGCATGCGTTCAGCCTCGGCATCCGCGTTCAGCACCTGGTTGACCGTCAGCTTGCCGCTGGCACGCCTGCGCGGTTCGCCCCGGCCGCGTGACGGCGTGGCCGGACGCCGCGTTTCGCGGGCCGCCGGACGGGCCGGGCCACGGCCTCGACCCCGCCGGTCCTCTTCGCTTTCCTCCTCGGCCGGCTGGCCGGGAATGGCGCGGGCGGCGGCGGCCTGGGCGGATTTTTCGGCCGTTTCTTCGCGGCGCTTTTGTTCTTCCTGTTCGGCGGCGCGGCGTTCGCGTTCGGCTTCCTCGGCCTTGCGCGAGGTCTCTTCGATCTCCGCCAGCTCAGCCAATTCGCGGGCACGCAGCTCCTCGGCCGAAGGTGGTACCGACGTTTCGGGCGCTTCCGGTTCGGGCGCTGGGACAGGTTCTTCGACCGGCGGCGGGGCTGAGGCGGCGCGCTCCTCCTCCTCACGGATCGCGGACCGCAGGACACGTTCCCGAATTTCCCGTTCGGCACGGGTCAGGGTGCGGCTGGCCTTTGGGGCGCGCTCGCGCGGTTTGGGTTCGGCCGGCGGCTGTTCGGGGCGTTGCTCGATGGTCGACTGGTCGACCATGCGCTTGCGCTTGACTTCGACCGTAACGGCCTTGGACCGCCCGTGCGAGAAGCTCTGACGCACCTGGCCGGACTCGGACGATTTGCGCAGCTCGAGTTTGCCGCGGTCGCCCAACTTCAGCGTTTTCTTGCCAGGTCCGGTTTTGGTCTCTGTCATATCGTCTTGCTTTTCGGACTTCATTCTATGTGGCCGGCTCCGCCCCCGCCCGCTGCGAGGGGGTTGTCGGCCTGATTTCGCATGGCGTCAAGCCAAACAGCGCAGCGTAGCAGACTGTTGAAACCGGCGTCGATTTCAATTGCCGCATGCACTGTTTCATCGCGCCCGAATGCTTGCGCCAACTCTGCCCGATCCAGCGGGCTCAGCGTCTGTGCATTCGCGGCCTTGGCAAGCGCCCCGAGTTTTGCCCGCCCATCATCCGCGCCATCCAGCGCCGAAAGGACCAGGACGGGCCCCGGCTGTTTCAGCCGGGCTCTGACCTTCTCGAACCCGGCGATCGCCGCGCCGGCTCGGCGGGCCAGGCCAATCTGTTCGATACAGCGTTTGGACAACAGCCTGTCAACCGTATCCGGCAATCCGGCCGGCACGGTGACCGCCTGTCTGGCAACCTTGGCGAACAGGTTCTTTTTTTCGGCCTTGGTCAGCGCCGCCTTGTCGGGCCGGACATAAAGTCCGCGTCCCGGTAGCTTGCCATCCAAATCCGGCGTTACCAACCCGGCGGGGTCGATAACGAAGCGGATCAGACGATCCTTCGGCAGCGCCTGCCGGCTGACGATACATGTCCGCGTCGGGCCGGCATCGGTGGTCACATCGGGGGTGTTCGGCCTAGTTGCCGTTCCCTCTTCTTGGATCGCTGCCACGGTCGCCAAGCCCATCGTGCCGCCTGGCGCCCATTAGGACGCCGCCTCCTGCGGTTCGGCCTTGGCGCTTTCCCCGGCGGCTTCCTCGGAACCCTCAGCCTCTTCGCCGTTTTCCTCATCGTCGAACCAATGGGCCCGGCAGGCCATGATCAGGGCGTTGGCGGTTTCCAGATCCATCGCCCGCTCGCCGACGATCTCCACCAGCTCATCGCCGGCCAGGTCGGCCAGATCGTCCAGGGTCTTAACGTCCTTTTCGCCCAGCTTGACCAGCATGTCGGAACTCAGCTCCTCGACCGCCAGCAGATCCTCGGCCAGGCCGAATTCGGCGATACGCTGCTGATTGGCCGCCTCGCGCTCCTCCAAATAGGTGCGGGCGCGGTTTTGCAGCTCTTCGGAGATGTCCTCATCGAAGCCTTCGATGCGCGACAACTCGTTCAGTTCGACATAGGCCACTTCCTCGACCTGCGAGAAGCCTTCCGCAACCAGCAGTTGCGCGATGACGTCATCGACATCAAGGGCTTCCATGAACAAGGCGCTGCGGTTTGCGGTCTCCTGCTGACGGCGTTCGGATTCCTCAGCCTCCGTCATGATGTCGATTTCCCAGCCGGTCAACATCGAGGCCAGGCGCACATTCTGTCCGCGCCGGCCGATGGCCAGCGACAGCTGATCGTCGGGCACGACCACTTCGATCCGGTTCTGTTCGTCATCCAGAACGATCTTGGTCACCTCAGCTGGCGCCAGGGCGTTGACGATGAACGTCGCCGGATCCATCGACCAGGGAATAATGTCGATTTTCTCGCCCTGTAGCTCGCTGACGACGGCCTGAACGCGGCTGCCGCGCATGCCGACACAGGCACCGACCGGATCGATGGAGGAATCATTGGAAATCACGGCAATCTTGGCTCGGCTGCCGGGATCGCGGGCCACCGATTTGATCTCGATGATGCCGTCATAGATTTCCGGCACTTCCATCGAAAACAGCTTGGCCATGAATTGCGGGTGGGTGCGCGATAGGAATATTTGCGGACCGCGCGGCTCTTCCCGCACATCGGCGATATAGGCCCGGATGCGCTGATTGTTCTGCACGAATTCGCGGGGCAGCATGTCCTCGCGCCGGATGACGCCCTCCGCCCGGCCCAGATCGACGATGATGTTGTTGTAATCGACGCGCTTGACCAGCCCGTTGACGATTTCGCCGACCCGGTCCTTGTATTCGTCGAACTGGCGGCGGCGCTCGGCCTCGCGCACCTTCTGCACGATGACCTGCTTGGCCGACTGGGCGGAAATCCGGCCGAAATCGATGGGTGGCAGCTCGTCGGAAATCTCGTCGCCGATCTTCAGGTTCGGATCGATGGCGTGGGCCTGTTCCAGGGTCAGCAGGCGGGCCTCTTCCTCGGTTTCGACCTCCTCGGCCACCGTGCGGAACCGCTTGAGCGAGACATCGCCCGAGGACCGGTCGATGACGACGCGGATGTCATGTTCCTGGCCGTATTTCGCGCGACCCGCTTTTTCGATGGCCTGTTCCATGGCCTCGAGCACTTCGTCGCGGGAGATATTCTTTTCCCGCGCGACGGCATCGGCAACGTGAATCAGTTCCATGTTCCCAAACCCTCAATCTTCGGGCGCTGCCCGTTCCAACCCTTCATTCGACCGGCATTCCGTGGGCGGCCAACAGCTCGTCGGTCAGCACCAGCTTGGCCTTGGAAATCTGCTCGAACGGCAGCCCGATCGTTTGTTCGTCCGTGTTCTCATCAGCCAGGCGCAGCAGCACCTGATCGCCTTCGACCCCTGAAAGGATCCCGCGAAACCGTTTGCGCCCTTCCAGCCCCTCGCGCAGCTCAATGCGCGCGTCATGGCCGGCAAAGCGGGCGAAATGGTCCAGCTTGGTCAGCGGTCGGTCGATCCCCGGTGAGGAGACTTCCAGCGAATAGGCACCGCTGATCGGGTCGTCGACATCCAGCACGGCCGAGACCGCCCGGCTGATACCGGCACAATCATCGACATTCATTTCGCCGCCATCGGTTCGATCGGCCATGATCTGAAGCACGGCATTGCCGTCGCCGCCGGTCAGCTGCACGCGGACCAGCTCGTACCCCATATCGACGATCGTCGGCTCTATCGTTTCGGCCACGCGTGCCGTCACGTCCATGCCGTATCACCCATCTCGCAAACCGGTCGACCTGCCAAACGGCAGGTAACAAAAAAGGCGGGCTTTTTGGGCCCACCCTCTCAATCGACGCCAGCGGTGGAGTTTACCAACCTCACCACCCCGTCAGGGATACCGGCTTATATAAAGGCTTTTGGAGCCCTTGCAAGCCTAATCGCTGCGCAGGAACCGCAGGTAGGCCGGCTTGCGACCGGCGGCGATGGCTTTGCGCTCGTAGCGGGTTTCAGGCCAGTCATCGGGGCGCTTGCGCCAATCGGCCGCGCTTGCCGCCTGCCACTGCAAGGCCGGTTCGGCGCGCAGGTGCATCAGCGCCCAATCGATCATGCCGGGATCATCGCTGGCAAAGCGCAGCTCAGCGCCAGGGGCCAGGGTTCGCGCCAGCTCGGCCACCGAGGCGGATTGCACGAACCGGCGGTCGGCATGCCGGTTTTTCGGCCAGGGGTCGGGAAACAGGATAAAGCAGCGTGACAGCGACCCATCGGGCAGCGCGCGCAGGATCGGCAGCGCATCATCGTCATGCACGCGAACCCGAGGCCGCGAGGCTTCCGGCAGGGCCGACAGGAAGGCGGCCATCCCGTTGATAAAGGGCTCGCAGCCGATAAAGCCGGTCCGCGGGTTGGCGGCCATCTGCCACAGCAGATGTTCGCCCGATCCAAATCCGATCTCCAGCCACAGCGCCTCGATGCTGTCCGGGAATTGGACGCGCCAGTCGCCGGCATCTGCCAGGCGTGTCGTGTCCAGACGCAGGGTCGGCAACAGCTGGTCGAACACGCGCGCCCGGCCGGCGCGCAGCTGGCGCCCTTTGCGGCGGCCGCGAAAGGCGCTGAAGGGGCGGTCTTGCTCGCTCACGCCACTACGAAAGGCGCCTTTGTCAGGCGAATTCGGATCTCAGCGTGTCGGCGAGGTCGGTCTTTTCCCAGGAAAATCCGCCATCAGCCGTCGGCTCACGACCGAAATGGCCGTAAGCGGCCGTTTCGGCGTAGATCGGTTTGTTGAGCTGCAGGTGGGTGCGGATCCCGCGCGGCGATAGGTTGACCAGCTGCTGCAGCACGTCCGACAGGCGCACCGGATCGACATCGCCATTGTCCAGCTTCACATAGACGGACAGCGGGTGGGACACGCCGATGGCATAGCTGAGCTGGATGGTGCAGCGTTCGGCCAAGCCGGCGTCCACGACATTCTTGGCCAGATAGCGGGCGGCATACGCGGCCGACCGGTCGACCTTGGTCGGGTCCTTGCCGGAGAAGGCCCCGCCGCCATGGGGGGCGGCGCCGCCATAGGTATCGACAATGATCTTGCGCCCGGTCAGCCCGGCATCCCCATCAGGACCGCCGATGACGAACCGCCCGGTCGGGTTGACGTAGAAATTGTCCTCATCGCACATCCAACCCTCGGGCAGGATCTTCAGCACATGGGCGCGCACCAGTTCCCGAATGGCAGGTTGTTCGGCCTCTTCGGCGTGCTGGGTGGAGACGACGACCGAGGTGCTGCGCACGGGCTTGCCGTTTTCGTAGGCCAGCGTGACCTGGGCCTTGGCATCAGGCCCCAGGGGCGAGTTCGGATCGGCGTGCCGGGCTTCGGCCAGCGAGCGCAGGATGGCGTGGCTGAATTGGATCGGCGCCGGCATCAGGCTGGGCGTCTCCCGACAGGCATACCCGAACATGATGCCCTGATCGCCGGCCCCTTCGTCCTTGTTGCCCGCGGCATCGACGCCGACGGCGATATCGCCGGACTGGCGGTGCAGCAGCACCTTTACGTCGGCCTTCTGCCAGTGGAACCCGTCTTGTTCGTAGCCGATCTGGCGCACCGCCTCCCGGGCCACTTTTTCAATGTCGCCGGCATAAATGTCCGATGGCCCGCGTACCTCGCCGGCGATGACGATCTGATTGGTCGTGCACAGCGTTTCGGCGGCGACGCGGGCCTCAGGGTCGGCCGCGAGATAGGTGTCGACGATGGCATCGGAAATCCGGTCGCAGATCTTGTCGGGGTGGCCTTCTGAAACCGATTCCGAAGTGAAAAGATAGTTTGCTTGCGTCACACGCCTCTCCCGGAGCGACTGATGAACAAATGGGTTGGGCGTTGGCTGAGATGCCAGACCCCGTGATGGGCTACCGAAGCCGGCCGGTCGGTTTTCCATCGCCCGGGGCTTTTGCCGTCAGCGGCAGGGCGGGTCAAGCAAAGGCTGCTACCATGGGATGCTTTCACCGTCGCCTCGGGGTGGTAATCGACGCGCTTGAGACAACCGGGCAGCCGCGGATCAGCAGGAAGGACGCGCGTCAGTCTTGTGCTGATTCGCTGCTTGCCATGGATCGTATGAGATCCAGGAACCGCCGTCTGACGGCAGGGTTCTCGATCGAATAGTAGGCGCGGATCAGGTCAATCGTTTCACGGCGCGCCATAGGATCGGATTCCGCGAATTCCATGGTGCCGGGTCTGTCAGAGCTGTCGGTCTCCGAAGGGGCGCCCTCGAAGAAATAGGAAACTGGCACGCCCAGTACTTGGCTAAGCTCGAACAAACGGCTGGCACCGACGCGGTTCGTCCCCTTTTCGTACTTCTGCACTTGCTGGAACGTCAGGCCGATGGCTTTGCCGAGCTTTTCCTGACTCATTCCAAGAATGTTACGTCTAAGCTTAATCCGACCCCCAACATGGGTGTCGACAGGATGGGGGGAACTAGGCTGAGGTTTGGACCCCTGCTCGTCATCTATTTGATTTGACACGCGGACCTCATCTCTATTGCCAGCCGCGCCGGGTTGATACGGCCTCGCCGTAAAAGATGTCCACCACTGTTTCCGAATGAATTTCAAGTATAAAATTACTGGAATTCAACGAACTACAACTAGTAGTTGCTGCCGTTAAACGGCATTCGAAGGCTAATACTGTTCTTTCTAACGTTCGGAAATCGGCAAGGGCAGCGGCACCGTCAGCGCTCCTGACTCGCCCAGGGCCAAGCTGTGCAGGACCCGCCCAAAGGGGTCGACCACGCCGCTGATGCCGTTCGTGGCCACCCGGACCAGCGGCAAGCCTTCCTCGATGGCGCGCATGCGGGCGATGGCGAAATGCTGGTGGGGGCCGGCCGTCTTTCCATACCAGGCATCGTTGGTCAGGTTGAGCAGCCATTGCGGTGCCACATCGGCGCTGCGGTAAGGGGCGTCGGCCGGCGCGGTGACCGCCCCGGGAAAGATGGCTTCATAACAAATGAGGGGGCTGAAGGGCGGCAGCCCCGGCGCTCGCAGGGTCCTTGGTCCCGGCCCGGCGCTGTAGTCCGCGGCCCCTGCCGCAATCTTCTCCATCGGCAGCCATTCCGAGAACGGCACATATTCGCCAAAGGGCACAAGGTGGGCCTTGTCGTAACTGTCCAGAATGGCCCCGTTGGCGGTGATGATCTGGGCGCTGTTGTAATAGCGGGGCGACTCCGCGGGCCCCTCAATGCGCGGTGCCCCGACAATCGCGGCGCCGCCCGGGGGAACAATGGCGGCAATCGCCGATCTGGCCGGCGTATCCCGATCGAGAAAAAATGTCGCCGCCGTTTCCGGCCAGATTACGTGGGTGGCGGTGTCCGATTTGCTTAGCTGCAAGTGAAGGTTGAAATGCCTGGGCCAATTTTCTGTGCGCCATTTTTCCCGTTGATCAATACCCGGTTGCACGAGGCGCAGTCGGATCTCGGCATGGTTTGATTCGGGGCCGGCGGGATAGGCGGCCAGGCGCATCGCCCCCCAGAGCCCGCCGCCGACAAGGACCGCGATCATAACGCCGCAAAGCGCCGCCCCTTTGATCCGGGCCCCACGATCGTTGAGCAACAAACTGGCGGGCATGGCCGCCGCCGCCACGGTCAGTGTGCTGAGGCCATAGGCGCCGATGATTGCGGCTAGCTGTTCGACAGGCAGCACCCGGTCCCAGGAATACGCCATCAGGTTCCAGGGGAACCCGGTGAACAGGTGACCCCTGGCCCATTCGCCGGCACCCCAGATGAGGGCGAAGGCCAATGGCGCCATGACGCCCAGCCGGCGGCACAGCCGGTGCCAGACTATCGTGACCACACCGACGAAGATCGCCAGAACGGCCGGCAGTCCCGCCGCGGCAAAGGGGATCAGCCAAAACAGGCTTGCCAGATCGACCGTCAGGGCGAAGGCGACCCAGTACAATCCCAACAGGAAAAAGCCGAACCCGAACAGCCAACCCAGGCGAAAGGCAGCCCTGGCGCCGGGTGCCTGGGAGACCACCACCAACAGAATGGGAAAGGCCAGCCATAGGGTAAAGAACAGTCCCGCCGGCGGCATGGCCAGACTGCCCAGGCCACCGGCGGCCAGGACCGACAACCCGGGCCGCCGCAGCGCGATCGCGGCGAGTCGGCCAAGCAAAGTGTGATCGGAAAGGGCGGATGCCGGCGGGCTGGACACCCTGCTAACCGGCCGGCTCGTCGGTGGGCGGGCTCGGGCTGGCGGGGCCGGTTCGGGTGACCCGCAACCGGCGTACCCGGCGCGGATCGGCATCGGTGATCAGGAACTGCAATCCATGTTCCTCATCGCGAATAACTTCGCCGCGCGTCGGCACGCGACCGGCGGTGGTAAAGACATAGCCGCCGACCGTATCGACATATTCGCGTTCATCGTCGGGCAGGACGGGACCGTAGACGGCTTCGAATTCATCAAGCGGCACGCGGGCATCGACCACATGGCCGCCTTCGGCCGATGCGACCATCTGCGGGGCCGCGGCGACGTCGTGTTCGTCCTCGATCTCGCCGACGATTTCCTCGACCAAATCCTCGATGGTCACCAACCCGTCGATGCCGCCGAACTCGTCGACCACCAGGGCCATATGGCGGCGGGACTCGCGCATCTGCAGCAGCAGGTTCAGCACCGGAATGGACGGGGCGACCACCGGCAATTCCCGCGTCAGCTCGGTCAAGGGCCGTTTGTCACCGCCATTGGCCAGCTGGGGGATCAGATCCTTGATGTGCAGCATACCCACCACGTTATCCAAACTCTCGCGATAGACCGGCAGTCGGCTGTGGGCGCGTTTGGACAGCAGGGCCAGCACCTCGGCGATCGGCGTTTCCGCCTCGACCGCCACGATGTCGGCCCTCGGCACCATGACGTTTTCCGCCGTCAGCCCGCGCAGGCGCAGGATGTTGGACAGCAGGATCTTCTCATGCTCGGCGATGGACGGCTCAAGCTCGCCCGGCTCGTCAATCAGCCCTTCGATGGTCTCGCGCAGGTTGGCTTCGGCGCGGCTTTTGGTCGGGCCGCGCAACCAGGTGCGCACAAGATCGGCGAGCGAATTGCCCGCATCGTCGGCTTCATCGGCGGCCCCGCCATTGCGGGGCATTCTACTATATGGGGTTTCTGCCATCGGTTCGGTGCGCCCGCTGGAGCTACGGCTCCGTCCGGGCGGCTAACCATTTTCGCTCTATCTTCTCGGTGAAAAAGCGGTGGACTCCGTCGCGCGAGGTCCCTTGTCTTGCCCTGCCGCACCGGCGATGGCCGGACTTTCGGACTCGTAGGGATCGGCAATGCCAAGATCGGCCAGTATGTGGCGCTCTAAGGTTTCCATTTCCAGGGCCGCGCGGTCAGTATCGTGATCGTAGCCCAAAAGATGTAAAATTCCATGCACAACAAGGTGCAGGGTGTGATCGAGCGCTGACTTACCCTGATCTGCGGCTTCGCGAAAGACGGTTTCTCGGGCCAGCGCCAAATCTCCCAGATATGTCCCCCCGCCTTCCGCCTCCGATCCGTCCGGGAAGGACAGGATGTTCGTCGGTTTCGGCTTGGCGCGAAACTGGCCGTTCAAGGCCGCCAGGCGCGCATCGTCGGCCAACATGATCGCAACAGAGATCGGATCGGCTGGCAGGCGGCCGGCCCGGTTGAGTGTCCGCAAGCTCGCCTCGATCAAACGGTCGCCGGGTTCAGGCTCGGTGCCATTGAACAGGGCGGGAAGAGCCTCGAGCCAGCTTTCATCCTCGACGGATATCTCAAGGGCCAGGGATTGCCGGTCCATCAGTCTTTGCCGGCATCTCCGCCGCCGGGCCGGCGTGCGGCGTCGAGCTTTTCATAGGCACCGACGATGCGGGTGACCAGCGGGTGGCGGACCACGTCCCGTTTGGAAAAGCGCACGACGGACACGCCTTCGACCGCGCGCAGAATGTTCACCGCCTCGGCCAGGCCCGACTGCGTGTCCCGCGGCAGGTCGATCTGGGACAGATCGCCAGTGACCACCATGCGCGAATGTTCGCCCAACCGGGTCAGGAACATGCGCATCTGGATGGCCGTCGCGTTCTGCGCCTCGTCTAAGATGACAAAGGCATTTGCCAACGTCCGACCCCGCATAAAGGCCAGGGGCGCGACTTCGATGGTGCCCGATTCCAAATGGCGAGAGACCTGTTCGCCCGGCAGCATGTCGTACAGCGCGTCATAGAGCGGGCGCAGATAGGGGTCGACCTTTTCCTTCAGATCGCCGGGCAGGAAACCCAGCCGCTCGCCGGCCTCGACCGCCGGGCGGGAGAGGATGATCCGATCGACTTCGCCGGTCGACAGCATCGACACCGCCTGGGCAACGGCCAGATAGGTCTTGCCGGTGCCGGCCGGGCCCAGTCCGAACACCAGATCGTTGCGCCCCAGCTCCTCGACATAGCGGGCCTGATTGACGCTGCGCGGGGCGATCGACCGCAGGCGGGTCTTGATGACGCGCCCTGGCCCGGACAGTTCCGCCAGCGCATCGGCGCGCGCCTGGCCGTTGCCCTCGGACCCTTCCTCGGTCTCGGCGAACAGGTCCAGCTCGGGATCGCTGACCATGGAGATAACCGCGTCGATGTCGGCATCGCCCATGGGCAGGCCCTGTTGCAGCCGGTCCCACAGGGAGTTGAGGACCAGCAAGGCCTGGTCGCTCTGCTCGCGCGGTCCGCGCACGGTAATGCGGTTGCCGCGCGAGGCCAGGGTAACGCCAAGCTGATGTTCGATCCGGCTCAGATTCCGGTCATGCTCGCCATAGAGCATCGGCAGCAGCCGGTTATCGTCGAACGCGATCTCGATCCGATGGTCGGCGGCGATGCTCAAGCGGGGCATCCCTCCGGTAGGACGGCCCGCAAGGCGGGGCCGGCCGGCGGATGGGCCGGCACCGCCGTCAGGCTGTTGGCATTGGCCTGGGTGATCTGAACGTCGATCAGCTCGCCCACCTGGCTTTCCGCGCCGTCGAAATGGACCGCCTGCATGTGCGGGCTGCGGCCCTGAAGCTGGCCCTCCCGGCGGCCCGTTCGTTCGGCAATGACTGTCACGGCCTGGTCGACGAAGCGCTGGTTGAAGGCGTGCTGCTGGGCATTGAGCAATTGCTGCAAACTGGCCAGGCGGTCCTGCCGCACGTCTTTCGGCACTTGATTGTCCGACCCGGCGGCGGGCGTCCCCGGCCGGGGCGAATAGGCAAAGCTGTAGGCCTGGGCGTAGCCGACCTTGGTGACCAGCGCCAAGGTGTCGGCGAAGTCCTGATCGGTTTCGCCGGGAAAACCGACGATGAAATCCGAAGACAGCGCCAGATCGGGTTTGGCCGTCCGCAACCGGTCGACGATGCGGTGATAATCCTGGGCCGTGTGCTTGCGGTTCATGGCAGCCAGGATGCGGTTCGATCCGCTCTGCACCGGCAGATGCAGGAACGGCATCAGCTGGGGCACGTCGGCATGGGCGGCGATCAGCTCGTCATCCATGTCGCGCGGGTGCGAGGTCGTGTAGCGCAGGCGCGCCAGCCCCTCGATCTCCGCCAGCGCGCGCAGCAGCCGGCCCAGGCCCCAATCGGATCCGTCGGGCCCCTCGCCGTGATAGGCGTTGACGTTCTGGCCCAGCAGCGTGACCTCGCGGGCCCCCGCCGACACCAGGCGCTTGGCTTCGGTGATGATGGCGCTGGCCGGGCGCGAGAACTCCGCCCCTCTTGTGTAGGGCACCACGCAGAAGGTGCAGAACTTGTCGCAGCCTTCCTGGATGGACAAAAAGGCGGCCGGGCCGCGCGGGGCCTGCTCTTCGGGCAGCGTGTCGAACTTGGTCTCGACGGGAAAGTCGGTGTCAAGGATGGCGGCCCGCGCGCCGGCCGTCCGCCGGTCCAGGGCCAGCCGGGTCAGTTCGGGCAGGCGGTGATAGGTCTGCGGGCCGAACACCATGTCGACTTGCGGGGCACGGTTCAGGATTTCCGCCCCTTCGGCCTGGGCGACGCAGCCGGCCACAGCCAGGATCTGGACGCCGCCCTCTGCCTCGCGCGCCTGTTTGGCCGCGCGCAGCCGCCCCAGCTCGGAAAAGACTTTCTCTGTTGCCTTTTCGCGGATGTGGCAGGTGTTCAGGATGACCATGTCAGCCTCGGCCGCATCATCGGTCAGGCCATAGCCGTGGGGCGCCATGACATCCGCCATCCGGTCGGAGTCATAGACGTTCATCTGACAGCCCCAGGTCTTAATGCACAGCTTCTTAGGCAATCGGGATCCTACCGTCCAAAGGGTTCCGCAGCCTCTAGGCCGCAACCTTTCGGATCAGTTAAGGGCAAATGGCCGGCGGTGCAATCACGTTCCCTTGGAAAACGCAGCCCGGTCGCGGGCGCGCGGGGAGTATGGAAGGCTATTTGCGGTCCTGTTTGCCCAGTCCGATTTTCTTGGCCAGCGCCGACCGGCGTTTGGCGTAGTTGGGCGCGACCATCGGATAGTCCGCCGGCAGGCCCCACCGTTCGCGATAGGCTTCCGGCGTCAGGTTGAGGGCGGTCTTGAGATGCCGCTTGAGCATCTTGAGCTTCTTGCCGTCATCCAGGCAGACGATGTAATCGGGCGTCACCGACTTTTTGATGGGCACCGCCGGTTCCAGTTTTTCTGGCACCTCGGGTCCCTGGCCCTGGGCCGAAGACAGGGCGGTGTGCACATCGGAGATCAGACGAGGAAGATCACTGGCGTTTGTTGGATTATTTGAGACGTGGGAGGCGACAATTCTCGAAGTCTGTTCCAGCAAAATGTCTTGGGGCGTCAGCGCCTTAGTTGACATCAATTAAGCTCCGATTTGCATGATTGGTGAAGACGACATATTTGGTTGGTAGTTGAAATGCAAGACTTCCGCTACCTGTTTACTGCGGTGACTGGGAATATCTGTCATGCCAAGTGAAAAAATCAATCATTATCTCAATATCACTGGCGAAATCTGTCCAATGACGATGGTTCGTACGCGACTGCTTATCGACCAAATGAAAAAGGGAGAAGTCGCAGAACTAAGGCTCAAGGGTGAGGAACCCTTGCGCAATGTTCCCATGTCGATTCGCGAATTAGGGGACGAAGTGATTAGCATCGAGTCCTTGGAACAGCCGGATTCATCCGATGAGTTCCGAATCTTGATTCGGCGCGCCAGGGACTAGCCGCCTGGTCGGAGTGCATTATTGACATTTTGCGTCATGCAAATGGCATCAAGTGCGACTGTTCGTCCCCGCGAATTCTTCGATTTATAGTAATTCTTCCGACGAGCGGATTCGGAAAATCCGAGCTTTTCGTAAAGCGCCAGCGCCTCGACGTTGTCGCAGGCCACTTCCAGATGCAGCCGGCCGACGCTCGATTGCCGGGCCCAGTCAAGCAGATCTGAGACCAGCAAGGTGGCCAGACCCCGGCGGCGCCGACCCGGATCGACCGCCAACGTCACGATCTCGGCCTCGGCGCCATCACTTCGAAACAGAACAAAGCCGGCGATGTGACCGTCGGACCGAATGGTGGCCATGGCGCAGCCCGGTGTGCCCAGCAGCCGCTCCAGGGATTGCCGTGACCAGCCTTTGTCGAAGGCGCGCCCGTGCAGGTCCGCGACTGCCGTCATGACAGCATCGGGCGCTGCACCGGCGAACAGTTCGATGGCGGACCTGGCGGGGTCCGTACCAAACCTATCGTTGCGGTCGGGCATCGGGGGGGCGGCCATAAAACGGTTCAAGGGCAGATGTTTCAGGTGGCGCGCTCCGGCTCGCCGCGTAACAGGCCAGTCGGGCAATGTCGGGTTTTGCGAGTTGAGGCAGAACCGCAAGGGTCTCCGGTGCCCGCCCCGCGGCGATCAGGCCTTGCCGCGCCCCCTCGGCGGCACTGCCGGCAATGGTCAGATGGCCCGGTGGACACAAACCGTCCAGTCGGTTTGGTGCCAGGTTGACCGGTTCATCCGGATCGGTTGCCTCATCTCGCCGCAGCTGAACGAACAGATCCGCGCGGCGTCCATCCAGGGCGATCAGGATGGGGTAATCGGCGCCGGTCAGGGACAGCGCGAGCGCTTCGAAAACGGTCAGGCCGATGACCGGCCTGCCGTGGGACAGGGCGAACCCCTGGGCGGCGGACAGCCCCGCCCGGATGCCGGTAAAGCCGCCAGGACCCGTCGTGGCGATGATGATATCCAGGTCGGCCGTCTTCAGTCCGGCCCGGTCAAGCGCGGCCAGCAGGAACGGGACGATGCCCTCCACCGTGCCCGGTCCGGCCGGCCGATTGTCGGTGACAAGAATGGTTTGCCCATCGGCAACCGCCACCTGCCCTTCCGGTCCGGCGAAATCCAGGGCAAGGCTGATCATGGATGAACGGTCGGATCGCACCGGCCCGGCGGCCGGCGCGGCACTAGTTGATGGCTTCGACGGCCTGCACTTCGGGAATGTAGTGGCGCATCAGATTTTCGATCCCCGCCTTCAGCGTCATGGTCGAGGCGGGGCAGCCGGCGCAGGCGCCTTGCATGTGCAGGTAGACGGTCCCGTTGTTGAAACCGTGATAGATGATGTCGCCGCCATCCTGGGCGACCGCCGGGCGAACCCGCTGGTCGAGCAGTTCCTTGATCTGGGCGACGATCTCATCGTCTTCCTCGTCACCGTCGGCGGCGGATTCCGGCGCCGGGGACTCATCCTCGATGAACAGCGGCCGCCCGGCGGTGAAATGCTCCATGATCACGCCCAGCAGCGCGGGCTTCAGGACGATCCAGTCGCGGTCATCCTGTTTGGTGATCGAAATGAAGTCGGATCCGAAAAACACCCCGCGCACACCGTCCACATCATACAGCCGCGCGGCCAGGGGCGACCGGGCCGCCATTTCCGGCGTTGGGAAGTTGGCCGTGCCCGACCCCATGACGTCCACACCGGGAATGAACTTAAGCGTCGCGGGATTGGGCGTTTCTTCTGTTTGAATGAACATGTCGGTCTCGCGCTTGTGTGTTGCCCCCATAGATGAGCGGCGGCACGCCCTCAATCAACCCTGTGATCCAAAAGGGCTCTAAGCGATCAAGTGGATCTGATTGGCGCCCAGATGGCCGGGAACGATGGTCACCGGTACCCGCAGGCGGCCGAAGCTCTTGTCCATCAGGTGCGAGATGATCGGACCGGGACCTTCCTGACTCTCGCTGGAACCAAGCACCAGAATGCTGATCGAGGGCTCCTCCTCGATCAGTTCCAGCACCTGTTCGGCCCGCCCGCCCTCGCGGATGTGCAAGACCGGCCAACGGCCCGTATTGGTCCGGACCTCGGCGGCGGCCGCCGACAAGCGCTCCTCGGCCTCTTGGCGCAGCTCCTGCCGCATGACGGCCTCCACCGCCATCCAATGCTGAAAATCGCCAGGCTCGATAATGGTCAGCAGCGCAACCCGGCCGCCGGTTTTGCGGGCCCGGCGGCAGGCAAACAGCAGGGCGGCCCGCCATTCCTCGCTATCGTCGACCACCACCAAAAAGACGCGTTCTGTAGGCTGATCTGTCATGGCATCAGGGTCTCGCCAGTTGATCGCTCAAGCCGGGTTACGAACGGCGGAACATCGCAGCCGCAGCCCAGCCGGCGAATATCGCAACGATCAACGATATAAGGCCATAAAAGAATCCATGCGTTTGGGCGAAATCGAACATGCGGGCGCTGACACCGATCTTGCTGACAAGCAGGGGCGTGGTCGTAGCCGCCGCGATCTGGCCATCCCGGACCAAATAGACGTTTGCGGAATATTGGCCGACCGGAACCTCGGCAGGAAAGGAGATCGTGGCCCGAAACAGCCGCTGACCCAACAGCGAGATGGGAATGCGTTCGGTCTGATAGAGCCCCATCCGGGCTTTCTGCCGGATAAGGGCGGATCGGTATCGCCGCCGCTCGGCCTGGACCTCCGCCTCGCCGGACAGCTGTAATACGTCCAGCCCCAAGGAATGCCGCGTGCGGACGACATCGTCGGCCAAGTCGGCCAGCGGCTGGTTGGCGGCGACCGCATAAAAACCGGGCACCGACGGGAACAGCCGGTCTTCCCGGTTAATCCAGATGCCGCCCACCCGCTGTTTCAACCGGACGCGCACATCCTGCGGCGGGCCGGTCACGGTCACCGCGATGTCGCCGCCACCGCTGACGGCCCCGAACACGATGACGTCCTGACCGGTGAAGCTGGTCGATATGGCGATCAGGTGATCGGAAAGATCGGCGACCAAATCCTGGCTGTTGGCCGGCATGGTCCACAGGAAGAAGACCAGCAGAGCGAAACCTTGATGGGGACGGCCGCACGGCATGTCAGGCCCCCAACACGGTCGGCGTGACTTCGATGCTGAACGGATCGGCTGGCGGGACCACCAGATCGGCGAACAGTTTTATGCCCACGGCCAAGACCAGCAGCGCCAGCAAAAGCCGGCCATGTTCGGCCCGCATCTTGGAACTTGCCCGGGTGCCGAACTGGGCGCCGATCACCCCCGACAGCAGCAAACACAGGGCCAGCAGCGCATCCACCGTGTGGGTCGTGCTGGCATGCAGCAGGGTGGCGATGCCGGTCGCGAAGATGATCTGAAACAGCGAGGTGCCGGCTACCATCGTCGCCGGCATGCCCAGGATGTAGATCATGGCCGGCACCAGGATAAACCCGCCGCCGATCCCCATCACCGCCACCAGAATGCCGCCCAAGAGGCCGATGGCGATCGGCAGGATGGCGGAGATGTAAAGCCGCGAACGGTGGAACCGCGTTTTAAAGGGCAGACCGTGCAGCCAGGTATGGTGATGCAGCTTGCCGCGCCGCCCGCCGGCCCGGCGGCGGCGAAACAGGGTCACAAGGCTTTCCACCAGCATCAGCCCGCCCAGCAGGCCCAGGAAGACGACATACAGGGCCGAAATGGCCAGGTCGATATAGCCCAGCGCCTGCATGCGCTCGAAAATCCAGACGCCCAGCACGGTGCCGACCAGGCTGCCGGCCACCATGAACAGGCCCATCTTGATGTCGACATTCCGCCGGCGCCAATGGGCCAAAACGCCCGAGACGGAGGCGGCGACCAGCTGGTTGGCCTGGGTGCCCACCGCAACGGCCGGCGAAACGCCGATGAAGATCAGCAGCGGGGTCATCAAAAAGCCGCCCCCGACACCGAACAGGCCGGACAGGAACCCCACAACGCCGCCCAGGGCGAGAACGATCAACAGGCTCAACGAGATCTCGGCGATGGGGAAATAGACCTGTATCACCTGTGTGAACCTGTTCCTTGTTCTTGGCCGCCCTTTCTTTGGACGGTCGGTTTGTCGTCCTTAGCCGGCCATCAGCCCCATGATGTGCCGGGTTTCATCCAGAACCGGCGCCGACATGTCCTTGGCCTTGTCCGCGCCTTTTGCCAGCAACGCATCGATCTGCGCCGGGTCGGCCATCAACCGGTTGGTCTCGGTGGCGATGGGGGCCAGCACACTGACGGCCAGGTCGGCCAGGGCCGGCTTGAACTCCGAAAACGGCTTGCCGCCGAACTCGTTCAACACCGATGGGACGTCGCTGCCCGCCAGGGCCGCATAGATGTTGACCAGGTTGGTCGCTTCGGGCCGTTCGGCAAGGTCATCGGCGGCTTCCGGCAGCGGTTCGGGGTCGGTCTTGGCCTTTTTGATCTTGCGGGCGATCAAATCCCCCTCGTCCCGCATGTTGATGCGGGAATTGTCCGAAGGATCGGACTTGCTCATCTTGTTGGTGCCGTCGCGCAGGCTCATGACGCGGGTGGCCGTGCCCAGAATCTGCGGTTCGGGCAGCGGGAAGAAGTCCTGGCCGTAACGATGGTTGAAGCTGCCGGCGATCTCCCGGGTCAGCTCCAGATGCTGCTTCTGGTCCTCGCCCACCGGCACATGGGTTGCCTTGTAGGCCAGGATGTCGGCCGCCATCAGCACGGGGTAGGAGTATAGACCCAGCATGGCGTTGTCGCGCTGCTTGCCCGCCTTCTCCTTGAACTGGGTCATCCGGTTCAGCCAGCCGATCGGCGTGACGCAGGAAAACAGCCAGGCCAGCTCGCTGTGGGCGGCGACATGGCTTTGGATGAACAGGATGCTGCGCTCGGGATCGATGCCGGCGGCGATCAGGGTCGCGGCCAGCTCGCGGCTGTTGGCGCGCAGCTCCTCAGGGTCTTGGGGAACCGTCAGGGCGTGCAGGTCGACGACGCAGTAAAGCGCTTCGAAACTGTCCTGGAGGGCCACCCAATGGCGCACCGCACCCAAATAATTGCCAAGGTGCATTTGGGCGGTCGGCTGGATGCCGGAAAATATGCGCTGCATCGGTGACTTGTCGTTTTTTTGCGGCGCGTCATGAGAGCGGGTCTTGAAAACGTTTTTAGAACTGCTCTAGACGCGATGGTTGTGCGTCGTTGTGCCGTTGTGCCCGCTTGCGGTCAAGCAAAGGTGGGGCATTTAGGCTGCTTCCTTGCCCATCAGCCGTTTTATGGCTGTTGGAGTGAGCGCCCCGGTAGCCATACCGCTGATGACAAAGGCCAAAAACCCGGCTCCCAAGGCCCCCGCCAGAACGGTGGCTCGCGTCACGGTGTCCGTGCCCGGCATCAGGGATTGCAACCACCAATGAACCCCAAAGGCCGCCGCGGCGCACAACAGTCCCGCCAGTGCTTGGCCGGCCAGGCGAAGGATCCGATCGCGACCCAGCTTGACGGCTCCCTTCCGCGACAAGCTCCAGCCCAGCAGCCCGGCATTGATCCAAAAGGTGATGGTGGTGGCCAGCGCCAGGCCGGCATGGGCCAGGGGCCAGATCAGGGCCAGGCTCAGCCCGACATTGCAGGCGGTGCACAGGACCGAGATCTTGGCCGGCCGGACCATGTCCTTGCGGGCGAAATGGGCGACGGAGAAAACCCGCGTGATGATATGGGCGGGAATGCCCAGCGCGTAGGCCGACAGGGCAAGGGCCGTGGCGGCGCTCTCCTCCGGCCCGAAGGCGCCGCGTTCGAACAGGACGGCGATCATCGGCAGCGGCAGTACCACCAGCACAAAGGCGGCCGGCAACGAGACCAGCAGCCCGATCTCCAAGGCGTTCGCCTGGGTTTCCAACGCCTCGTCTTCGGATTTGCCCTTTTCATGCGCGGCGGCGATTTGCCGGGACAGCAAAGGCAGCAAGGCTGTACCGATGGCAACCCCGATCAGCCCCAACGGCAACTGGTACAGCCGGTCGGCATAATAGAGATAGCTGACCGCCCCGATCGGCAGCAGCGAGGCCAGCAGCACATCGACGAACAGGTTAATCTGCATCACCCCGGCCGTCACCGCGCCGGGCGCCATCAGCCTTAGCAGCTGGCGCATATCCGGCGTCAGGCGGGGCAAGCGCGGCCGCAGGAAGATCTTGCTGCGCGACAGGCAGGCGACCATCCACAGGAACTGAACGACCCCGGCGGCCAGCACGCCATAGGCCATGGCATGACCGGCGGTGGCAACAAAGGGCGTTGCGGCAACCAGCGCCGCGATCAGGCAGGCGTTGAAGAACAGCGGCGCGGCGGCAAACGGGGCGAACCGCCCTTCTGAATTGAGCAACCCACCGATCAGGGCCACCAGGGAAATCAGCGGCAGATAGGTGAAGGTCAGCCGCGCCAGCTCCACCGCCAGACCGTACCGTTCGGCATCGCGCATGAAGCCCGGGGCGAAGCCGGCGATGACGTAGGGCATGAAAATAATCGCCAGGCCGCACATCACGATCAGAAAGCTGCCCAGCAGGGCCTGGGCCATCTCCGCCAGCTCGACCGCCGCTTCCCGGCCTTCCTTTTCCAGCTTTTCGGCATAGAGCGGCACGAAGGAGGCGCTGAAAGCACCCTCGGCGAACAGGCGGCGGAAAAAATTCGGCAACCGCAGCGCGACGAAGAAGGCGTCGGCGATCGGCCCGGCGCCCAGGATGCTGGCGGTCAGAATATCGCGGGCAAAGCCGGCGACGCGGCTGATCAGCGTCAGCCCGCTGACGGTCGCAATGGCTTTAAACAGGGTCATCTGGGTAAGGCCGGCGTTTAGGTCTGTTCGGCTTCGAGCTTGCCGTCCGGGGCGGGTTTGCCGTTTCGCCCGCCGCCCATGGACCGGCTGACCGTATGCTTGTTGCGCTTGGCCCGTTCGCGGGCGTTGCGGTCGACGATCTGACGCCGGGAGGCTTGTCCGTCACCGCCCCCTGCCTCCTTGACGGTGGGCGACGTGTCCATGACGGTCATCAGCGCCTCGCGAATTTCTTCCAGCTTGGCCTCATTGGTCATTTTTAGCCCGAAGATATCCTTAACGTAGAAGACATCGACGACCCGTTCGCCATAGGTGGTGATCTTGGCGGTGGCGATGCGCAGGCCGGCATCGGTCACGGCCTTGGACAGGCCGAACAGGATGCCCGGCCGGTCGCGCCCATTGACCTCGATGACGGTGCACTGGTTGCTGGCATTGTTGTCGATGACCACGCGCGGCGCGGCGGCGAACACCTTGGACCGTTCGGGCAAGGGCGACCGCTGGGCGGCCAGCATGTTCAACAGCTGGATGTCGCCGCGCAGCGTCTTTTCGATGGTTTCCGCCACCCGGTCGAGCCGGCTGGACTGCCCCGCTGTTTCGTCCGAGGGCATGTCCTGGATGGAAAAGACATCCAGCGCCATGCCGTTCGACAAGGTGAACAGCCGTGCATCCAGGATCCGGCCACCCGCCACGTTTATGCCCCCGGCGATCAGCGAGCTGAGGCCGGCGTGATCACCGGCATAGACCGTCACCTCGGTCATGCCGCGCGACCCATTCTTGCGGGTCCTGATGCAGAGCGGCCGGGGCTGTTCCCGTACCTCATGCGCCATGGTAGCGTGGTAGAGGTGGGTGCCCGCATCGAAGGCCAGCCAATAGCCCGGGTGGGTGACGGCCAGGAATTCTTCGACCGTGGGTGCCGGCAAGGGGGGATCGGCCGCCTTTGCCGCGTCGATGAATTCGGCCTGGGCCTGTTCAACCCGGGCGGATCGCACGGTCGAATCGAGCCCGCCGGACAGCAGTTCCATGGTCCGGGAAAACAGCTGGCCGATCAGCATGGCCTTCCACGCCGTCCAGCGGCCGGGGCCGACGGCATTGATGTCGATGGTGGTCAGCACCAGCAGCAGACGCAACCGTTCGGGGGATTCGACCAGGGCGGCGAAATCCTCCAGCGTCTTGTCGTCCTCGATATCGCGGCGGAAGGCGATGTTGCTCATGGCCAGGTGGTGCAGCACCAGCCATTCCACCATCTCGCATTCCGCCTCGGTCAGGCCCAGGCGCGGGCACAGCCGTTTGGCAACCCGGGCGCCCAGGATCGAATGGTCGCCCCCACGCCCCTTGGCGATGTCGTGGAAAAACAAGGCCACCGCTAGCGCCCGTCGGGAGTCCAGTTCGGACAGCACCCGGGTGGCCAGTGGCATCTCGGAAGCAAAATCGCCCGCCCCCAGCTTGTGCAGGATGCTCAGCGCCAGGATCGTGTGCTCATCGACCGTATAGACATGGTACATATCGTACTGCATTTGCGCGATGACACGGCCGAAATCGGGCACGAACCGGGCAAGCACGCCCGATTCGCTCATCCGCCGCAGCATGGGTTCGGGGTTCTTGGACCCGGCCAGGATCGACAGGAACAGGGCATTGGCCTCGGGGTCCGACCGCAGGGTCGGGATCAGGCCGCGCTGGGCCCGGTGGATCTGTTTCAGGGCGCGCGGGTGGATATCCAGATCGTGGGTGTGGGCGACCGAGAAGACGCGGATGATATCCAGCGGCTGCTGGTTGAAATGGTCGTCCTCCGGCACGTCCAGCCGGCCGGCCCGGATCACGAAACCCTCCAGCTCCGGCAGGCTGCCGGCAAACGGCAGGAAACGGCGGGCGCTCTTGGGGCGGGAATCCAACTCCAGCCCGGCACAGACGATGCGCGTCAGATCGCCCACCTGCTTGGCGACCAGGAAATAGTGCTTCATGAACCGCTCGACACCGCTGACCCCGGCCCGGTCGGCATAACCGAGCCTTTCGGCGATGGTCGTCTGCACATCGAAGGTCAGCACCTCGTCGGCGCGTCCGGTCGTATGGTGCAGATGGCAGCGGATGGTCGACAGGAAATGGTGGGCCTTGCGGAAGGTGCGGGCTTCGGCATTGGTCAGGACGCCCGCTTCCACCAGGCAGCCCGGCGCCTCGCCGCGATAGAAATATTTGGCGATCCAGAACAGCGTGTGCAGGTCGCGCAGCCCGCCCTTGCCTTCCTTGATGTTGGGTTCCAGGGCGTAACGGGAATCCCCCATGCGTTTGTGGCGCTCATCCCGTTCTGCCAGCTTGGCTACGGCAAAAGCATGGCCGCCTGCCGTGCCGAATTGCCGGTCGAACCCCTTGCGAAGCTGGTCCCACAGCGCATCCTCGCCCCAAACCGGACGGGCATCCAGCAGCCCAGTCCGGATGGTAATGTCGGCCTCGGCCGCCCGCAGGGTTTCGGTCAGGGATCGGGTGGCGTAGCCGACCTTCCAGCCGGTGTCCCACAGGACGTAAAGCAGGCATTCGACGATCTGTTCGATGACCGGGCTGCGCTTGTAGGGCAGCAAGAACAACAGATCGATGTCCGAGAATGGCGCAAGCTCGGCCCGGCCGTAGCCACCCACGGCAATGATGGCCAGTTTCTCGCTGGTGGTCGGGTTGTGGGTGGGAAACACCGTCCCGACGGCGACGTCCGCCAGCGCGCCGATGATCGTATCGGCCAGAAAGGCCCGTTCGGCCATGGAGGTTTCCGCCGCGCCGGCATCGGCCGACAGCCGCTTTTCCACCGCCTCCTCCCCGGCCGCAAGGGCCGGCCGGACGACCGCCAGCAAGGCGCGGGTGGGATCGCTGCCCTCTTCCGCCGCCCGTTCGGCGGCCGCCAGCAAATCGGCCGCTAGCTGATCGGCATCGATGATGTCCGCCGCCTTGCGGATAGCGGGTTTCTTGGCCTTGGGCGCTTTTTCTGACGTCCGGCGGCGATTTGGAAGCAGGGCATTGAACATTTGCGCATCGGCATGCCCCGATATGCCGGCCTTGTCTAGGCTCGGCGCTGCCCAGCCAGCTACTTCGGCTTCGTCGGTGGCGGATTACGCCCGTCTGACCGGTCGCGGTCGAGATGGTCCAAAACCGCCATCAGGGCCGACACGACCGGCCGCAGCTGGTTCTCGATCATCGTTTCGGTATGATTTTGCAGGTTCTGGAACTGGCTGGGCGGGTTGATCTGGGAAATCTGCCACTGGGTCGATTCCAGCAAGGCGCTGTTGCGCTCGATTTCCTCGCGCAACTCGCGGATCTCCGCCGTCAGCGCATCGATCGACGCGGCGGTCGCAGCCGGTTGGCCCACTGTGCGATCCAGGGGCGTAACCGGCGACCAATCGGCAACCCGGCCATCGGTTCGCCGCGCGCCGTCGCCCAAGGTGCGGCCAACCGCGCGATGGGCGCCTTGATCGATGGAGGAACTGCTCTCGCGGCCAATGATGACGCGCCAGGTGCCGTCTTCCGATTTGAAGCCGGGCTGAGTGCCGCGCTGCAGCCGTTTGCGCAAGGTCGGCACGGGAATGCCCATGACATCGGCCGCCTGGGCGATATCCATATCGTCCCCGGCGCTCTTCCCCGGGTCTGCCGCGCTGTCGGACAGCGTTGGCTGAACGCCGAGTTGATGCGCTGTTGCACCGGCCGCTGACACGTTGTTGCCCACCTTCCTAACGCCGCCCATCGAGTCGTCGTTGCTTCATTGGTTCGTTAGTTTAACCACTAAGCGTGATCGATCAAAGGTTGTTAGGCCTGTTACACATTTGTACCAGGATCCGGCTTTTCATTCCGATCGCTGCAAGGACTTCAATTCGTACAGGATGTTAAGCGCTTCTCGCGGGCTCAACATATCGGGTTGGATGTCCTCAAGGGCCTTGACTAGGGCCTGCTGCGCCGGATCGGGTGCAGCGAGCGCCACCGGTTTTTCCATGGCGGCAAACAGCGGCAAATCTCCGGCCAGCGAGGCGGCGCGGTTTCCCTGCTCGCCATTTTCCAGCTGTGTCAACACCTGTTCGGCCCGGGCCAGCAGGCCCTCAGGCAGGCCGGCCAGGCGCGCCACGTGAATGCCGTAGGACCGGTCGGCGGCGCCGCTGGCCACCTCGTGCAAAAACACGATCTCGCCCTGCCATTCTCGTACGCGCATGGCGTGCGACGACATGGCCGACAACCGCTCCGTCAGGGCGGTGAGCTCGTGATAGTGGGTGGCGAATAGCGCTCGGGACCGGCAGATTTCGTGCAAATGCTCGACCGTGGCCCAGGCGATCGACAGCCCGTCGAAGGTCGCCGTTCCCCGGCCGATTTCATCCAGAATGACGAAGGATCGCGGTCCGGCCTGGTGCAGAATGGCGGCCGTTTCGACCATCTCGACCATGAAGGTCGACCGGCCGCGCGCCAGATCGTCGGCCGCCCCGACCCGGCTGAACAGGCGGTCGATCGCCCCGATACGCGCGCTGTCGGCCGGCACGAAACAACCCATCTGGGCCAGGATGGCAATCAGGGCGTTCTGGCGCAGGAAGGTCGATTTACCGGCCATGTTCGGGCCGGTCAGCAGCCAGAGCCGGTCATCTTGCGCCAGTTGACAATCATTGGCGATGAAACCGGCCCCTTCCGTTGCGCCCTCCAGCGCCTCGACCACCGGGTGGCGGCCGGCCTGGATGTCGAAATCGGTTGTTTCGTCCACGACGGGCCGGACATAGCGGCGGCTTTCCGACAATTCCGCGTGGCTGGCCAGCACGTCGATGTCCGCCAGCGCTCCGGCGGTGCCGGCAATGGCCTCGGCCTGGTCAAGCACCTCCGCCGTCAGCATCTCGAAGATCTCGGCCTCCAGGGCGGCTGCCTTGTCGGCGGCGGCGTTGATCGCCCGCTCCAACTCGCCCAGCTCGACGGTGGTGAAGCGCATCGCGCTGGCCAGGGTCTGGCGGTGGACGAACTGCTCGTCATGGGGCGGGGCGGTCAGCTTGCCCGCGTGGGTCGGGGTGACCTCGACGAAATAGCCCAGCACATTGTTGTGGCGGACACGCAGGCCTGCGACGCCCGTTTCCGTCCTGTACCGGGCCTGAAGATCGGCGATCAGGCGGCGCGATTCATCGCGCAGGGCCCGTTGATCGTCTAGATCATCGCTGTAGCCGGGCGCCACGAACCCGCCATCGCGGACCAGCAGCGGTGGATCGTCCGCCAGCGCGCGGTGCAGATGCTTGTCCAGCCCCGAGGAATGCGTCAGCAAACCGCCCGCCGTCGCCAGGACGTCCGGCAGCGGGGCGCCCCGAGGTTCGGACAACAGCGCGACCAGCGCCTTGGCCCGGTCCAGCCCGCCGCTGATAGCGGCCAGATCGCGCGGGCCGCCCCGGCCGAGTGAAAGCCGGCTCAACGCTCGCTCCAGATCCGGACAGCCGCGAAGCCCCTCCCTCAGGTTCTCGCGCAAGGCCCGGTCCCGAACCAGGCAGTCTACCCCGTCCAGCCGGCGATCGATCGATGCTGGATCGGTCAGCGGGGCGGACAGGTGGTTGCCCAGCCGCCGCCCGCCGCCGCTTGTCAGCGTGTGGTCGATGACGGCCAGCAGGCTGCCCCGCCGTTCGCCGCTCAAGGTTCGGGTCAGCTCCAGATTGCGCCGGGTGGCCGCATCGATCTGCAGGACGCCGGCATCGGTCTGGCGTTGAGGCGTGGACAGGCGGGGCAATCGGCCGCGCTGGGTCAGGTCGATATAGTCGACCAGGGCCCCGGCGGCCGCGATCTCCGCCCGGTTCAGGGTGCCGAAGCCATCCAGCGAGGAGACGCCATACAGCGACGTCAGGCGCCGTTCGGCATTGATGCTGTCAAAGCGCGCCGCAGGCAGCGGCGTCATCACGGCCCGCCAATCGGCCAGACCCGACTCCCCCTCCCCCTCATCCATAGCTTCCGGGCAGATCAGCTCCTTCGGGCCGATGCGGGCCAGGGCGGAGGCGAGGTTTATTTTGCTGGGCGATTCAACCGTCAGCGTGCCGGTGGAAATGTCGGTTACCGCCAGTCCCAACATGCCGCCCACCTCGGCGAGGGCCGCCAGGAAGTTGTTGGCGGCGGGCTCCAACAGGCTTTCCTCGGTTAAGGTGCCCGGGGTGACGACGCGGGTGACCTCGCGCTTGACCAGCGCCTTGTAGCCGCCCCGGGCCTTGGCCTCGGCCGGGGTTTCGATCTGGTCGCACATGGCCACCCGCCGGCCGGCGCGAATCAGGCGATGCAGGTAGTCATCCACCGAATGGGCCGGCACGCCGGCCATGGGGATCGGCTCGCCCTTGTTGGTGCCGCGCTTCGTCAGGGCGATGCCCAGCAATTCGGCCGCCTGGATCGCATCGTCGAAGAACAGCTCGAAAAAATCGCCCATGCGAAAGAAAATCAGGCAATCGGGATAGTCCGCCTTGGCCCGTTTGTACTGGGCCATCATCGGCGTATCGGCCTTGGACGAGCCTGATTTCGGCTCGTTCGATTGATCGGTTTTGGTCTTTGGCACGGGCGTCAGGTCGGCGGCACGGGTCCCGCGGGGGTGAAATCGGCCAAAATGGCAGCGACGCCGCTTGACGGGGGCAACCCCATCGGGCCCATTTGGCGGTCAGTCACGAAAGCGGTCACCTGTTTGTAAAAAATCATAGAGTCTTAGGGAGTAGGGTTATGCCGGATCGGAGCCTGGCCGAACAGTCGCTTGAGTTTCACGCAATGGGTCGGCCGGGCAAGATCGAGGTGACGGCGACCAAGCCGCTTACCACCCAGCACGACCTGTCTCTCGCCTATTCGCCAGGCGTTGCCACACCCTGCCTTGAGATCAACCGCGATGCGACCAAGGCGTATGACTACACCTCCAAGGGCAATCTGGTTGCCGTGATCTCCAACGGCACGGCCGTGCTCGGTCTGGGCGATATCGGCGCCATCGCCTCCAAGCCGGTGATGGAAGGCAAGGCTGTTCTGTTCAAACGGTTCGCCGATATCGACGGGCTGGATCTGGAAGTCGACACCGCCGATGTGGACGAATTCGTGAACTGTGTCCGCCATCTCGGCCCGTCCTTCGGCGGCATCAATCTTGAGGATATCAAGGCGCCGGACTGTTTCATCATCGAATCCCGCTTGCGCGAGGCGATGGATATTCCCGTCTTCCATGACGATCAGCATGGGACGGCCATCATTGCAGCGGCCGGCCTGATCAATGCCCTGCACCTGACCGACCGGGAGATGGCGGACACCACGATCGTCATCAACGGGGCCGGCGCAGCCGGCATTGCCTGCGCTGAACTGTTCAAGGCCATGGGGGTGCCTTCCAACAACGTCGTGCTGTGCGATCGGACGGGCGTCATCCATCAGGGCCGCGAAAAGGGCATGAACCAGTGGAAGGCCGCCCACGCCGCCGAAACCGACGCCCGCAGCCTGGCCGAGGCCGTGGCGGGCGCGGACGTCTTTGTCGGCCTGTCGGTCAAAGGCGCGCTGAGTGGCGAGATGGTCGCCTCCATGGCGGACAGGCCGATCATCTTTGCCCTGGCCAACCCCGATCCGGAAATCCTGCCTGAGGATGCAAGGGCCGTGCGCCAGGATGCGATCATCGCCACAGGCCGGTCGGACTATCCCAACCAGGTCAACAATGTGCTGGGCTTTCCCTACATCTTTCGCGGCGCGCTGGATGTGCGGGCAAGCACGATCAATGAGGAAATGAAGATCGCGGCGGCCGAAGCCATCGCCGCCCTGGCGCGAGAAGATGTGCCGGACGAGGTCGGCGCCGCCTATTCGGGTCAGGATCTGCGCTATGGGCCCGAATACCTGATCCCGGCCCCCTTCGATCCGCGCCTGATCACCGATGTCAGCACCGCCGTGGCCAAAGCGGCGATGGATAGCGGGGTGGCCCGTCGGCCCATCGAAGATGTCGAACATTACCAGACGGGCCTGCGGGCTCGGCTGGATCCCACGGCCGACAACATCCAGACGGTGTTCGAAATCGTCCGGTCCAATCCCAAAAGGATCGTTTTTGCCGAAGGCGAGGAAGATCGGACGATCCGGGCGGCGATCGCCTTCCGTTCGGCCGGTTTGGGCGAGCCGATCCTGGTCGGCCGCGAAGACAGCATCAAGGAAACGGCACAGCAGGCCGGTCTGACCCATCTGGATGGCATCCGGATTGAGAATGCGGCCATCAGCGAAACGCGGGACGTTTATATCGATCAGCTCTATGCCCGGTTGCAGCGGCGCGGCCATCTGCAGCGCGATGTCGCTCGGCTGGTCAATCAGAACCGGAACGTTTTTGCGGCCTGCATGGTGCAGAACGGCGACGCCGACGCTGTCGTCACCGGCCTGACCAGGCCGTTCGGCATCAGCCATGGCGAGATCAGCCTGGTGTTCGATTCCCTGCCCGGCCACACGGTGTTTGGCCTGTCGGTGCTGATGGCCCGTGGCCGCACCGTCTTCGTCTCCGACAGTACGGTGCACGAGCGGCCCGACGCCGACGCCATGATCGACATCGCCATCCAATCGGCGGACAAGGCGCGCCGGATGGGGCACGAACCCCGGGTAGCCTTTCTGTCCTATTCAAATTTCGGCCAGCCGGAGCGCGGGTTGAACAAGAACATTCGCCAGGTCGTTGCGATGATGGACGAGCGCGCGGCCCAGGGCGAAACGTTCGAGTTTGAATATGACGGCGAAATGGCGGCCGACGTCGCCCTGGATTCCGAGCTGATGGACCGGCTGTATCCCTTCAACCGATTGTCGGGGCCGGCCAACGTGCTGGTCATGCCCGGGCTGCATTCGGCAAATATCGGCGCCAAGATGTTGGAGAAGCTTGGCGGGGCCCGGCTGATCGGCCCCTTGCTGATGGGCATGGAAAAACCGGTTCAGATCGTGCAGATGGGGGCGACGGTGAACGATTTGGTCACCGCTGCCGCCTTCGCGGCACAGGACGCCCTTACGTAGGTCGACATCTCGGGAACACGCGGTGGCTGAAGGCATCAATGATAACACCGCACTTCAAGAAGACGGGGCGCGAGCGGCGCCGTCGCGAACGGGCGCCACCGTCTGGCTGACGTTTGTACTGGCCCTGCCCGTGACCGCCATTGCGGCAATTGCGGTCTTGTTGGGCCAAATCGGCATCGGGGTCGTAATCGCGGTTGCCCTGCCGGTTATCGGTGGGCTCGCCATCCTTGCCTGGCTGCATGTTGGCGAGGTTCAGGCGATCGACATCTATATGCGCAACCTGATCGACCAGGCGGATGTCCAAGCCGTTGGCGACGCCGAGATGGGCGGCCCGGTGCCGCTGCCCCCAACCGTAAGCGGTGGCGGGATGGACCGGCTTGCCGGGTTGGGACGGCAATTGGCGCGGGCCTATCGCCGTCGCGTGCATGGGTTGGCGGGCGAGCGGGGTGAGCTGGCAGCCGTCGCGGAAACGATTGCCGATCCGCTGATTTTGGTCGGCCGCGACCGGCGGGTGCGCTTGGATAACCGCGCCTCTCGACAGCGCTTCGGTCACACGCTTATCGAACGGGATCTGGCCGATGGGATTCGCGACCCCGCTGTTCTGGGCACGGTGGATTCGGTGCTGGCCGGCGGCGAAGCCAAGACCATCGTGCTGGACAGCCTGCCACCCGCCGAGCGGGTCTATGAAGCGCGGGTGGCGCCGTTCCCGCGCAGCCAGGCCGCCGAACGCCAGGGTGCCCTGCTGACCCTTCATGACATCACGGCCATCAAACGGTCCGAACAGACGCGGGCGGATTTTGTCGCCAATGCCAGCCACGAGCTGCGCAATCCACTTTCGATTTTATCGGGCTGTATCGAGACTTTGCAGACGACGGCCCGCGAAGATGCCCCGGCCCGCGACAAGTTTCTCAACATCATGAATGTCCAGGCCGACCGGATGACGCGGCTGATCAACGATCTGCTGTCGTTGTCGCGGGTGGAAATCGACGAATTCACCCGGCCCAGCGATGCGGTCCTGCTGCAGCAGGTCATCGCGACAGTGGTCGATTACCTGCGCATCAAGGCACAGGCGAAAAAGATGACGCTGGTGGTCGACTGTCCGGACTTGCCGGAGATCGTCGGCGATGCGGGACAGATCGAACAGGTCATGACCAACCTGATCGACAATGCCATCAAATACGGTACGGCCGGGACCGAGGTGACGATCGCCGCCCGCCTGCGCGCGTCGGATGAACAGGTCAACGGTCCTGTCATCGACGTCAGCGTACGGGACCGCGGCGAGGGCATCGCCCGCGAACATCTCACCCGCCTGACCGAACGGTTTTACCGGGTGGACAAGGCCCGGTCCCGCACCCTGGGCGGCACCGGATTGGGTTTGGCAATCGTCAAGCACATCGTCGCCCGGCATCAGGGAAGGCTTATCATTCAAAGCACCCAGGAAGGTGAGGCCGATGATCGCGGCAGTACCTTCACGGTGGTTTTGCCCATAAATCCAGACGCTTCTTAGTCAACGGATTTCCGGGCGCCCGCCAGCCTGCCGCCCGTGTCACGAAATTGTAAAAATACTGCAATAAAGACGTTCGAAGAGACGTCTAATCACGCCGGCATCGGCCCGTCGGATCCTCGGCGGCCAAACGCATCTTCGGAGGCTTTTGATGCAGAAAAAAGTGGCGGTCGCCGTAGCGGCGTTGGCCAGCATGGGCATTGCGACTGCAGCCCAGGCGCGTGACGAAATCAGCATTGTTGGTTCGTCGACTGTTTTCCCGTTCACCTCGACCGTTATCGAGCGTTTCGCACAGGCCAGCGGCGGCGCGGCTCCGATCATTGAATCGACCGGCACCGGCGGCGGCATGAAGCTGTTCTGCGGCGGCGTCGGCGAAGGTCACCCGGATTTCACCGGTGCCTCCCGCGCGATCAAGGACAGCGAGAAAGAAACCTGCGCTGCCAATGGCGTCACCGAAGTGACCGAAATGATGATCGGTTTCGACGGCATCGTTCTGGCCAACTCCAACAACGGCCCGGAAATGGCGATCACCAAGGCTCAGCTGTTTGCCGCCCTGGCCAAGGAAGTTGAAGTCAACGGCGAAGTCGTTGCCAACCCCTACACCAACTGGTCGGAAATCGATGCCTCGCTGCCTGACGCGGCCATCGAAGTTCTGGGCCCGCCCCCGACGTCCGGTACCCGCGATGCGTTTGTCGAGCTGGTGATGGAAGAAGGCTGCGGTGAATACGCAGCCATCACGGCCCTGGAAGAAGACCGGATGGATGCGGTCTGCGCCACCATGCGTGAAGACGGTGCCTTCATCGAAGCCGGCGAGAACGACAACCTGATCGTTCAGCGTCTGGACTCCAGCCCGGCTGCCTTCGGTATCTTCGGTTTCTCCTTCCTGGAAGAGAACCTCGACAAGATCAAAGGCGCCGAAGTCGGTGGCGTCCTGCCGACCTTCGAGGCGATTGCCAGCGGCGAATACGGCGTGTCCCGTTCGCTGTTCGTCTACATCAAGAACGCCCACCGGGATGTCATCCCCGGCATGGCTGACTTCATTGCCGAATACGCCTCCGACAAGGCGCTTGGCCCTGAGGGCTACCTGGTCGACATCGGTCTGATCCCGCTTCCGGAAGAAGATCGCGAGGCGATGCGCAGCAATGTGCTGAACGCCGACAACATCATGTAATCCACGGGATTGCGATTGGGCGGGGTGGCCACTGGTCACCCCGCTTCGTTTCTAATATCGACTTCGTTTCTCAAGACATTCAAACAATAAGGTAACGCGCTGCGATGGGTCCGGGGGCTGTTATTCTGGCGCTGGTCGTCTTAACGGTCGCCGGCTATTTCCTTGGCAGGTCCAGAGCACTGGCCTGGGCAAACGCGCGGGAAGCGCATTCCGTTACCGGCTATCACGGCACCTACGTCGCCCTTTGGGGCCTGCTGCCGGGTGCAATCCTGGCGCTGCTCTGGAGCACGATCGCGCCACGGGCGATCGATTCGATCATCATCGGCGGTGTACCGGCCGAGCAGGCGCCGACCAACCGACAGGAAGTCGGGGTCATGCTGGCCGAGATCAAGAACATCGCCAGCGGCGCCTTCGAACAACGCGACGATTTTCTCGGCGCGGCGGCGAACAGCTTCAATTCCATGACCCAGATTTCGGGCTGGTTGCTGTTCGTTCTGGTCGTGGCGCTTGGCACCCTGGGTGTTCTTTATGCCCTGTCGCGGCTAGCCCCCGTTTTCCGGGCCCGCCATGCCGTCGAACGGGTGGCCATGGCCTTTCTGGTGATCTGTGCGACCATCGCCATCCTGACCACCCTTGGCATCGTACTGTCGCTTCTGTTCGAGAGCCTGCGCTTCTTTGGCCGGGTGTCCTTCACCGAATTCCTGTTCGGTCTGCAATGGAGCCCGCAGACGGCCATCCGGGCCGACCAGGTGGGCTCGTCCGGCGCGTTTGGCGCGGTTCCGCTGTTCACCGGGACCCTTTTGATCAGCGCCATTGCCCTGCTGGTTGCCGTGCCGCTGGGCTTGATGTCCGCCATCTATTTGTCCGACTACGCCGAAAAGCGGGTTCGGGCGGTCGTCAAGCCGCTGTTGGAGGTTCTGGCCGGGATCCCAACCGTCGTCTATGGCTTTTTCGCCATCCTGACCGTGGCGCCCGTCGTTCGCGATTTCGGCACGGCCATCGGCCTCAGCGTATCGGCCAACAGCGCGCTGGCCGCCGGGTTGGTCATGGGCATCATGATCGTGCCCTTCGTCTCCTCCCTGTCGGATGACGTTATCAATGCGGTGCCGCAATCCCTGCGCGATGGGTCGGCCGCGATGGGGGCCACCCGGTCCGAAACCATTCGCCAGGTCATCCTGCCAGCAGCCCTGCCTGGCATCGTCGGCGCCGTTCTGCTGGCGGCCAGCCGGGCCATTGGCGAGACGATGATCGTGGTGATGGCTGCCGGTCTCGCGGCAAATCTGACGGCCAACCCCTTTGCCGCCGTTACGACGGTGACGGTGCAGATTGCGACCCTTCTGGTCGGCGATCAGGAATTCGACAGTCCGAAAACCCTGTCGGTGTTTGCCTTGGGATTGGTCCTGTTCGTCGTCACGCTTTGCCTGAACGTCATTGCCCTGCGCATCGTCCAGAAATACCGGGAAAAATATGACTGAGATCGCCCAAACGCCCGTCACTGGGACACCCGCTGCCGGGACGGGCGCCCTGCGCGGTGGCAAGCATATGGCCACCCCGGAATGGCAGGCCCGGCTGAAAAAGCGCTACGCCGCCGAGGCCCGGTTCAAATGGTATGGCATCGTCTCCATCGCCATCGCGTTGGGCATGTTGGCCATGCTGCTGATTTCCATTGTCGGCCGCGGCATTCCCGCCTTCACCCAGACCCAGATCACCTTCGAGGTCAATCTGGACGAGCAGGTCATCGACCCGACGGGCGACCGCAGCGAGGCGGCCATCCGCGCCGCAGATTACGAGGGGCTGGTTCGCAATTTCCTGTATGAGCGCTTCCCTGACGTGACCGAACGGCGGGAACGGCGCGACCTGCGCGGCATGATCAGCCCCGGCGCCAGCTTCCAGCTGCGCAACATGGTTTTGGCCGACCCCTCGATCATCGGGACGACCGTGACCATCAAGGCGCCGATGGCGGACGAATATGACCAGCTGTCCAAGGGCGCCATCGATCGCGATCTGCCGCCCGATCGCCGGGGCGTCACGGACAACCAGCTTGCCTGGTACGACGCGCTGGTTGCCGATGGCATCGTGCAGCGGGAATTCAACACGGCGTTTTTCACCTCGGCCGATTCCCGCCAGCCGGAACTGGCCGGCGTGTTCGGTGCGGTCATGGGGTCTTTCTTCACGCTGATCATCTGTCTGGCCGTCAGTTTTCCGATCGGCATCGCCGCGGCGATCTATCTTGAGGAATTCGCCCCCAAGAACCGCATCACCGACCTGATCGAGGTGAACATCAACAATCTGGCCGCCGTGCCCTCCATCGTGTTCGGCCTTTTGGGTTTGGCGGTGTTCATTCAGGTGTTCGGCATGCCGCGCTCGGCGCCCTTGGTCGGCGGCATGGTGCTGGCGCTGATGACGCTGCCGACAATCATCATCGCCTCCCGCGCCGCGCTGAAGGCGGTCCCGCCCTCGATCCGGGAAGGCGCGCTGGGCATCGGTGCCTCCCATCAGCAGGCGGTCATGCACCATGTACTGCCCCTGGCGATGCCGGGTATGTTGACCGGCACGATCATCGGCATGGCCCAGGCGCTGGGCGAAACGGCGCCGCTGTTGATGATCGGCATGGTCGCCTTCATCACGGCTGCCCCTGGCGGGTTCACCGACCCGTCGACGGTGCTGCCGGTTCAAATCTACATCTGGGCGGACAGTCCGGAGCGCGGCTTTGTCGCCAAAACGTCGGCAGCCATCATGGTGTTGCTGTTGTTCCTGGTGTGCATGAACGCGCTGGCGGTGCTGCTGCGCAAGCGCTTCGAGCGCCGTTGGTAGAAACATGTATCGGCCGGCCTCAGGCCAAGGCCTAGCGAGGAGAGCAGTCAGACAATGGTCGATACCAGCACCATGGAGCCGCCCGTGAGCGAGGCCCCTGCCACCACGGCCAAGAAAATCAGCGCCGACTCGGTGAATGTCTTCTATGGGGAAAAGAAAGCCATCGATACCGTCTCGATGGATATTCACCAAAACGAGGTCGTCGCTTTTATCGGCCCGTCGGGTTGCGGCAAATCCACTTTCCTGCGCTGCCTGAACCGGATGAACGACACGATCGACATCTGCCGGGTCGAGGGCACGATCCATCTGGACGGGGCGGACATCCACGACAAATCGCTGGATGTGGTTCAGCTGCGCGCCCGGGTCGGCATGGTCTTTCAAAAGCCCAATCCGTTCCCCAAATCGATCTTCGACAACATCGCCTATGGCCCCCGGATCCACGGCCTGGTCAGCAGCAATGCCGATGCCGAGGAGGTCGTCCAACGCTCGCTCGAAGGCGCCGGGCTGTGGGACGAGGTAAAGGATCGGCTGGACGCGCCGGGCACCGGCCTGTCCGGCGGCCAGCAGCAGCGCCTGTGCATTGCCCGGGCGATTGCCGTGAATCCGGAAGTCATTCTGATGGACGAGCCCTGCTCGGCCCTCGACCCGATCGCCACTGCTCATGTGGAGGAACTGATCGACTCGCTGCGCCAGGACTACACGATCGTGATCGTGACCCACAACATGCAGCAGGCCGCCCGCGTGTCGCAGCGCACGGCCTTCTTCCATCTGGGCGTGCTGGCCGAAATGGGGGCCACCGAGCAAATCTTCACCAACCCCACGGACGAGCGGACCCAGGGCTACATCACCGGCCGCTACGGTTAAGGCACAACCGTTGATGGCGAGGCCGTTTGTTTCCGGCTCGCATCTGTGTCGATAAGGAGTATGGATTTTGCCATCCGAGCATATCGTCAGTTCCTTCGATCAGGATCTCGATTCGTTGCGCCGTTTGGTCGTCGAAATGGGTGGCCATGCGGAAAGTCAGCTGAACCTGGCCGTTCAGGCCGTTTCCCGGCGGGATGCCGCCCTGGCTGAGCGGGTTCGCAGCAATGACGGCCGGCTGGATGAATATGAGCATGAGATCGACGCTGCGGCCGTCCGGTTGTTGGCCCTGCGCTCGCCGGTTGCCGCCGATCTGCGCGAGACGGTTTCCACCCTGAAAATCTCCGTCGATCTGGAGCGCATCGGCGATTATGCCGCCAATGTCGCCAAGCGGGTCAGCGCCATCGTGCAAGCCCCGCCCATGCGTCCCGTCCACGGCATTCCGCTGATGGGCCGGCTGGTGCGCGAGGCCATCAGCGACGTCATGTACGCCTATGCCGAACGGGATGTGGAAAAGGCGCTCCAGGTCTGGAAGCGCGATGAGGAAGTGGACGATCTCTACAACGGCATTTTCCGCGAAACACTGACCTATATGATGGAAGACGCCCGCAATATTACGGCCTCGACCCATCTCTTGTTCATGGCAAAGAACATCGAACGGATCGGCGACCACGCCACCAACATTGCCGAAACGGTCTTTTACATCGCCGAAGGCAGGATGCTGTCGGACGACCGGCCGAAAAGCGACGTGACGAGCTTTGCGCTCGTCCAGTCGGAGGCGGACGAAGCCAAAAATCAATCAGACGGTGAAGAGCCGGGCTGAGACGGGTTAAGCGGCGGGGAGAATGGGCAGACGGGTGATGGCAGGTACTAGAGGTCGGGTAGGCGAAAGATGACGGTGCGACAAGGCGGCGACGGAGCGAAGGCTCGCATTCTGGTCGTGGACGACGAGGTCGATCATTCAGCCATGATCGGGTTCAACCTGGAACGCCAAGGCTACAACATCACCATGGCCGAGGATGGCGAGGACGCCATCGACAAGGCACGCGACGAGCTGCCGGATTTGATTTTGCTGGACTGGATGCTGCCCGGCCGGTCTGGCTTGGGTGTTTGCCGGGCCCTGCGCCGCGAACGCTCGACGCGGCAGATCCCGATCATCATGCTGACGGCGCGCGGCGAGGAAGCCGATCGGGTACGCGGCTTGGAAAACGGGGCCGACGATTACCTCATAAAACCTTTTTCCATGGCCGAGCTCAGCGCCCGGATCAACGCCGTGCTGCGCCGGGTCGGGTCCGCCCGCGATGAGGAGATTCTGGAAGTCGGCGACATCATCATGGACCAGCCGGCCCACAAGGTTCGCCGGGGTGATCGGTCGGTCAAATTGGGCCCGACGGAATACAGGTTGTTACAGCATCTGATGCACAGCCCGGGCCGGGTCTTCAGCCGCGAGCATCTGTTGGATGCGGTCTGGGGCCGCGATGTCTATGTGGAAATCCGCACGGTGGATGTGCACATCCGCCGGCTGCGCAAGGCCCTAAACGAAGCCGGCGAACCCGATCCGATACGTACGGTCCGGTCCGCCGGCTATGCGCTGGACAATGTTGCGAACTAGCTAACTCTGGGGAAGGCAGGCTAGTCCTTGCCCGCGCGGTCGCGGGTCAGGCCGGGCACAAGGGGGAACACCCGGCCTACCGGCGCGTCGTCCAAACCTACTTCAGCGAAGCAACGCCCAACGGCACGCTGAACTGTTCGCACCAGATATAGACTTCGTTGAAGTCGCTGATGTCCAACGAGGCGGGCACGACATAGTCTTGTTCGCCGGTCAGCGATTTCAGGATGCCGATCAACGTGCCGTCGACATACTGGCCATCCTTGCCGAACCCAACCTTCGGGTCCGGGGCGCCATCCAGTGAAAAGTCCGAACCCAGCTTGACGACATAGCTGCCGCCTTCCTGGACGATTTCGACCGTGCCGGTGGTGATGTGGTCCGATGCGCCGGTGAACGTGCCCTTGTTGCCCGATCCGGCGAGGGCGGCGGTGGCGTTGAACAGAAGCGCGACGGCGACGAACGCCGAGGCGATCAAACTGCGGGTCATGGTTTGCTCCTTCAAAAAAAATCCGATGCCAGCGCGCCGGCTGGCTGGTTGGTTTCAATTCAGTTCGCGGGATCCGGCCCTGGGCGACTGAATGGGACGGATCCCGCTTGCGACACAGCCAAGATGGGCCTGGTCAGGGCCAGTTTGAAATACCGATTGGCTGTCGTTTTCATAGACGTTATCTATCGTGAAGCAGGCTTTGACACCGCAAATCGGGAATTGAGAAGGCATTAGCTATGGAAATGCACCAGGTCCGCTATTTCCTGGCCGTGTGCGATGCCTGGAATTTCACCCGGGCGGCCGAGGCCTGCAACGTCGCCCAGCCCTCGCTGACAAAGGCCATCCGCAAGCTGGAGGAGGAATTCGGCGGCCCTCTGTTTCACCGCCACCGCAACAAAACCATCCTGACGGAGCTGGGCCATCGCGTCCGCCCGCACCTGCAAGCCCTGCAATCGGCCAGCGAGGCGGCCAGGCTCGATGCCAGCAGTTTCTTGGAGGCTGAGCGGTCCGCGATCCGGCTGGGCGTCATGTCGACCATCGCGCCGACGCGGATGACCGGCTTTCTGTCCCGTCTGCGCGACGAGTTGCCGGCCCTGGAGCTGGGGGTGACCGAAGCGCCAAGCCGCGATCTGGTTCAGGCGATGGAAGAGGGCCGCTTCGATGCTGCCCTGCTGGCCGCCCCCGGCTTGCCCGAAGGGTTGCATGCCGTGCCGCTCTATCACGAGCGTTATGTCCTTGCCTTCCCCCAGGGTCATCCCTTTTCCGACCGCAACGACGTCCCGCTAAGCCTGCTGGAAGGCCAGGACTATCTGACCCGCGTCCATTGCGAATTTCCCGACCACTTCCGCGCCCTGGGCGCCCCGGAACCCAAGGGCGGTCAGGTGCGCTACTCCTCCGAACGGGAAGATTGGGTCCAGGCCATGGTCGCCGCCGGCCTGGGCTGCACCATCGTACCGGAATACCTGCCCACCCATGACGGCATCAGCACCCGCCCGCTTAGCGAGCCGGAAGTGACACGGACAGTGGCATTGGTGACGGTCGCCGGACGACGGCACGGGCCGGCATTGGCCGCGATGCTGCGACTGGCCCAGCGCTATCCCTGGTCGGGAGCCTAGTCGCGCCTCCGGCTGTCGGGCGCGATCATTCGGGACATGTCGGAGATGGTGGTGCCGCCTGCAGGACTCGAACCTGCGACCCTCGCATTACGAATGCGATGCTCTACCAACTGAGCTAAGGCGGCGGCCGTAAGGCGCGCCCTATATCACCCTTCAGTTAACGAAAATCCAGCGCAATCTATCGGACAGCCTCAGATTGACCGGGATGGCTTGGTTAGCCAGCTCCGTTCCTGGGGTTCGGTCTTGGCCACCTTCCCGCCAATCGAACGGCTGGGGCGCGACAACCAGTCCCGGTTGGCGGTGTCGGACGATTGCGCCGCCTCCGTCCGCACGGATTCTGCTTTGGCAACGGTCTCCGCTTTGGCAACGGGCTCCGCGGTTTTGACGACAGGCGGCGGTGCCGGGTCGGTGGCGGGCGCTGGGCTGGCGATGATGGTTTCGGACTTGCCGGCGGAACCGTTGGGGGCCGAGCCGTTTGTCTTTGGCTTGGGGGTTTCCGGTTCCAAGGTGATGGGCTGAGCCACCGGTTCGGCCGCCTTTGCGGCAGCCGGCAGGACGGTGGTTTGGGCCGGCTGACTACTGGTGGCGGGCGGTTCGGTTTGCCCGGACAAATCGCCGGTCACCTGATCGGGGGGCGCCACCGCGGCCGCCTGGGTCTGAGTTTTCGCGCTGGCCGGTGGCAGTTTCGGAACCTTGCCTTCGTACCCGATGGCCACATCCGTGCCTGGCGACGGCGCGTCTTCTTCACTGACGCCGATCTCCCGTCCCCGCCAACCAGGGGCGGCCGCCCAGACCCGCTCGGGCGCCGTGGCTGGCTCGAAGGTGATTTCCGGACGATCCTCGGCCGCGCGGTCGGCCTTGTTCAGCCAGCCATCGACAAGGATCGGGTCGCCGTTCTGACGTTCCAGATCGGCCAACAGTCGGTAAACGCGTCTGGTGGGTTCGACCGCCTCAACCCGCATCAAATTATCCCGGGCCGCTTCCCACTTCTCGGCAACCATTTGAGCCTGTGCCAGAACCAACAGGCTTTCGACATGATCGGGATTTTGCCGCGCCAGGCGTTGCACGCGCTCCAGCAGGCGATTGGGTTTTTCTCCCTCGGGGCCAAGACCGGTGTAAAGCGCCGCCAACTGCGCCCCTGGCGCGACCGCCCACGCCTTCTCGATCGTATTGCGTGCCGCACGCATCTTGCCTGCCTCGATCTGCCTTTGGGTAAGCCACAAGGCGGCCGTGCGGGAGGATGGGTCGGTTTTGCGGGCCTGGGTTGCCAGGGCCAGGGCCTCTGCGGGTTTTTCATCGCCCAGCGCCACCCGCGACCGCTCAACCAGCAAGGCCGCCTTTAGCTTGGCCCCGTCTTCCTTGCTGATGGTCCCAGTCGATATGGATCGCGCGAGGGTGCCCTGGGCTTCCTGCCAAAGATGGCTGTTAACCGTCGCTTCGAACCCGGCGATCTGAGCCCAGGGCGAGGTCGGCTTCAGGGCCATCGCCCGTTTGGACAGTCGCAGGGTGGTTGGCCGGTCGCCATCCTTTGCCGCCAGGGTCAGCAGGCCGCGAACGCCCAGGAACTCCGTTTGCCGGTCATCCAGCATGGCTTCGAAATACTGCTTGGCCGCGCCCTCATCGCCGTCGAGCTGGGCGGCCTGGGCGGACAGCAGGCGCGCCAGCGGCAGATTGGCCAACAGCTGTTCGGCCTTGCGCGCCTGGCGTTTGGCCTCGCCCGAATCGCCGGCGGCAACCGCCAGCATGCCGGCGCTGACGGCTTGGTAGCCCTTGTTCGTGCGCCGACGGCCAAGCGCTTCGCCGACGGCTTTCGGCGTGCGCCAGATGGCGCGGAAGATCCAAAAGGCAACGGCACCCAGCAGCGCAACGGACAACAGCCCGGCAATCCCGACGCCAATCGGCAATTCGACAATGCGGCCCAGCCATTCGACGCGCACCAGGCCGGGAAAACCGGCCAGCGTGATCGCGGCCGTGACGGCCAGGCCCGTCAGAATCAGGAAAAAGACGATACGAACCATCAACCTGCCCCTTGGCCAAGGCGAATAAGGGCTGCCTGCCGCAGCCGATCAAGGGCTTGCTCGGCACCCAGCAATGCGTTTGCGTCCGCCAGCCAGGGCGCTGCCGCCTCCGCCGCCGGACCTTCCAAAGACCCAAGGCTTTCCACCGCCGCGGCCAGATCATCGACCGCCAGGTGCGATTCCGCCTCCGTCAGCGCCGCAAGCATGGTGCTGTCCGGCCCTTCCGCCCCGTCGGGTTCGGGGGCCGTTTCCGCGCTAGGGCGCACATCGACCAGGCCGGTCACCTGGGCAAGCGTCCGGGACAGGAGAGAGTTATCCCCCGGTGCGCGCAGGCTGGTTCGGATGGCCTTCGCGGTTGCCGGAAAGGCCTGGATCAAATCGCGGCGCGGCGTCAAACCGCCATCGGCATGGGCGCCCAGCGTTTCGACGGCGTCCGCCACCTCCGGTATGGAGTCGGCCAGCGCGGTCATGTCGGTCATTTGACCGGCATAGGGCTTGCCCTGGTCGATAGCGGCAGCGACGGCATCGACGCTCAGCACCGCCGAGGCGTTGGCCTTCAGGCCGGAATCGATACTGCTTAGGGTTTGCGAGGTTTCGCCCAGCTGGCCTTCAAGGCCCTCCAGCCCGGATTGCAGGGCGGATACCCGGCCCTCGATGTTGGCCAGGCCGCCTTCCACACCGCCGATCCGCTCATTCTGTCCATCGAGGCGCTCGTCCAGCCCATCAAGGCGTGCCGTCTGCTCCTCATCCTGGTTTTGCACCCCCGCCAGGGCGGCGACGTCGCCGGCCAGTGTTTCCAGCTCGCCCTCAAGCGTGCCAACCGAGCCTTCCAGGGTGCCAAGGTTGCCTTCCAGACCGGCAATCCGGTCCGGTTCGGCAACCGGCCGGCCTTCAAGCTCGCCGAGCCTTGCTTCCAAGTCGGGCAGATTGGTCTGAACGGCATCCAGGCGGGTAGAAAGATCGGCCAGCTGGCCCTCCAAGGCGCTGATCTGTTCTGAATCATCGGTCGGACTGGGATAGCCGATGGTGTTAGGCCCCCAGCTCGAAATCGTGGCCGCCCCAAGCGAACCCACCACGGCGACCAGCACGGCGATCCAGCCCGCCGACGAGGAACGCGACTGGGCTTCCGCCGGTGCCTGGGCGACGGGCGCAGGCTGATCGGATTCTTCCACCGGCGGGTCGGCTGCACCGTCCGATGTTTCCTCGGACTGGGCATCAGTCTCGTCAGCCGCCTCATCGGCCGAGTCCGCTTGGACTGGCTCGGCGTCTTCGGGCTGAAGATCCTCCGTCTGGGCGCCGTCCGCGCGTTGGTCGGTCGCTCTGTCCTCAGTTTTCTCGTGATCGCTTTTGTCGCGAGCGCTCACTGGCTACTACCCCTATCCAATTGTGGCCCCTATCAAACCGCGGCTCTATGCCGAAAGCAGGGCATCAATCGTGCTATTCAAATCCGGCCGTTGTGCGATGCACAAAGTCAATAGCGGGTTTGGACCGGCGCTGTCGAGCAACGCGTTTGCCGTTGCCATGCTGATACAGCCAACAGCCATTTTGTGGCTGCCCGGCCACAACCCATGCTTGGTCAGCAGACTAGCAAAGGCCGTGGCCGAACGGGGAGACAAAAGCAAGGCGCCGCCCACTTTGCCCCTGCCGATCAGCCAGCGTGTTTGGTTGTCGAACCGGGATATTGGGCGGGTGGTGTAACATTCCCACCGTGAAACGCGGTGGCCTTGTTGCTCAAGCGTTCGGTCCAAATCCCACCCGAGCCCCGCGCCCGTAATGTGCAAAAGGTGACTGCCTGGCGAAAGATGCTCGTCACAGAGTTGGGCAACAGAATGGCGATCGCCGCGTGCGCTTTTGACCCGTTCGAACCCGGCACGATTGGCGAAGGCGGCTGTTCGATCACCGACGGCGATGGCCTGAATCGCACGCCAGTCCGGCGGAATGCCGAATTTCATTGCCGCGCGAACGGCATTGCCGCTGGTGAAGATCACGGCATCCGGCAAGCCGATGTCGGGCATCGGCGCCGGCAGTGTCTGCACCGTCAGGACAGGGGCGGCGATTGCGCGGCATCCGCGACGGCGCAGGGCGGCGAGGGTGCGGCCGGCATCCTCGACCGGGCGGGTGACCAGGACAAACCCGCGCAACGAACGCCTAGCCAAAAAAGCCGGGGCCGGCCCTGCCCCGCAATCGCTCGCCGACCGCCTGGCCCATCTCCGCGGCATCCGATGGCGATGCGCTTTCCCGGTCGGATAGGATTTCCGATCCGTCGGGGCGGGCAACGGCAGCCCGCAGAGCCAAATGGCCATTTTCTAGCTCGGCCAAGGCGGCGATGGGCGTACGGCAGGACCCATCCAGGGCGGCCAGCAGGGCCCGTTCGGCGTCGCTTGCTGCGGTTGTTTCGGCACAGGCTAGCCGGGTAAGCAGCGCCCGTGTCACCTCGTCATCACTGCGGGTTTCCAGGGCAATCGTGCCCTGGCCGGGCGAGGGCAGCATGATGTCCATCGGGATCGGGTTTCGGGCCCGGTCGGGCTGGCCAAGGCGTTTTAGGCCCGCGACGGCCAGGATGGTGGCATCGGCTTCGCCCCGCTCGATCTTGGCCAAACGGGTGCCGACATTGCCGCGCAGGTCGACCATCTGCAGGTCCGGGCGGTGGGCTTTCAGGAAAGCGGAACGCCGCAGCGACGAAGTGCCCAGCCGGGCGCCGGCGGGTAGGTCGTCGATGCTGTCGGCGCTGGGGCATATTAAGGCGTCGCGCGGATCTTCCCTGGGGAGCATGGCCGCAACCGCCAATCCCGGGGGCTGCTCGGTGGGCAAATCCTTCAGGCAATGCTGGGCGATGTCGATCCGGCCATCCAGCAAGGCGTCCTCGATTTCCTTGGTGAACAGCTCCTTGCCGCCCAGCTCGGCCAGGGGCCTGTCAGTGATCCGATCACCGGTGGTTTTGATCGTTTCGATGGTGACACGACCTGATTCCGCCAGGGGCGGGTAGGCGGCGATCAAGCGGTCGCGCACTTCTTCGGCTTGGGCCAGGGCAAGCGGGCTGCCGCGTGACCCGATGACCAGTTTTGCCGGCAGGGGGACAGGTGGCGGGTTGATCGGTGTCGTCATTCGGGCCATTTGGGGCAGACCGGCCGCCGGGGTCAACGCCGATCCCGTCTGGCGCCTTTTGAATTGGAATACCGGATGCGCGTTCTGGGCATCGAAACCTCGTGCGATGAGACGGCGGCGTCCGTTGTTCAGGATGTGCCGGAGCCCGGCGCACGGCTGTTGAGCAACGTCGTCTACGACCAGATCGAGGCGCACCGGCCTTTCGGCGGGGTCGTGCCCGAGATCGCCGCTAGGGCCCATGTCACCAAACTGCCCGAAGCCGTGCGCCTGGCGATGGATGAGGCTGGGTTAGGGTTTTCGGATCTGGACGGCATCGCTGCGACGGCCGGCCCAGGTCTGATCGGCGGTCTGCATGTCGGCGTCACCCTGGCCAAGGCGCTGGCAGGCGCTCATGGCAAACCGTTCATGGCGATCAACCATCTGGAAGCCCACGCCTTGACGCCCCGACTGACCGGGCAGGTTGAGTTTCCCTTTGTCCTGCTGCTGGTGTCCGGCGGGCATTGCTTGCTGGCCTTGGCCGAAGGGGTTGGAGAGTACGAGCTGCTGGGCACCACCATCGACGATGCCATCGGCGAGGCCTTCGACAAGGGCGCGCGGGTGTTGGGGTTGCCCTATCCCGGCGGGCCGGCGATGGAGCGGGCGGCCAAGACCGGCGATCCAGCAGCCTTTGCCTTTCCACGCCCGCTCAGCGGTCGGCCGGGCTGCGATTTTTCCTTTTCCGGCCTGAAGGCCGCCATCAAGCGAACGGTCGATGGCATGGACATCGACGGGGAACCTTCGGCGGATCTGGTGGCCGACCTCGCCGCGTCCTACCAGCAGGCGATTGCCGATTGTCTGGCCGACCGGGTGAGCCGCTGCCTTCAAGAGGTCAGCAAGAACAGCCCGATCACCGCCCTGGTCGTCGCGGGAGGTGTCGCCGCCAATCAAGCGTTGCGCGAGCGGCTGACAGCCATCGCGGCGGCGCATTCCGTGCCGCTACAGGCCCCACCCGCCAAGCTGTGCACCGACAATGGCGCCATGGTCGCCTGGGCGGGGCTGGAACACCTGGCCCTGGGCCTGGAAGACGGGTTAGATTTCGCCGCCCGGCCGCGCTGGCCTTTGGACGAGCTGGCGAAATCCAGCCCTTTCGCAACTGAAACGAAAAATACGCGCCGTATTTCAACAGGTTAGGAGCTTTCGCAATGGCTTATTGGCTGATCAAGTCGGAGCCGAATACGTGGTCATTCGAGATGCATGCCAAGGCCGGGTCCCAGGAATGGGACGGGGTGCGCAACTATCAGGCGCGCAACCACATGCGAAACATGAAGGTGGGCGACCGGGCTTTTTTCTATCACTCGGTCAAGGAACAGGCGGTGGTCGGCATCTGCGAGGTGTCGGCCGAGGCGCACCCGGATTCGACCGACGATACCGGCACCTGGGAATGCGCCGATTTCATCATCATCCGGCCCTTCACCAAGCCGGTGACTTTGAAGCAAGTCAAAGCCGAGCCGTCCTTGGCCGAGATGGTGCTGGTCAAGAATTCCCGGCTGTCCGTCCAGCCGGTGACGGCCCAGGAATGGGCGAAAATCTGCGAGTTGGGAGAGACCGACCCCGATTAATCGGTCTGGACCGCCGTTAGCCGGTCGGCAACAGCGCCATTAGATCGCTGCTGGAATCGAGGTCCTCGGCCACCAGCTTGGCCTTGGCGGCGGCCTTGCCGCTGCCCTCGGCGCCGATGGGCGGGGTCATCTTGATCAGGGCATCCAGGGCATCGACCTTGCGCCGGTTGCTGATTTCCGACAGCCGGCTGATGATCAGGTCCATATCCGTCTTGGCGACGGTCGGCGTTTGCGCCTCGGTTTTTTCGGCTTTTTTGGCCGGCCGTTTGCCTTTTGCCTGGCGTGCCATTGGTCGTGTCCTCATCCCCACGGGTTCGATGAGGGCACTATGCGGCACGCCGTTTAACACCGCGTAAATCGAGAGAAACTTTGGAGATTACCGGCTCGTCAAACCGGGCTGGCAGATAAAAAAAGGACCGCCCTAAAAGTCGCTGCAGCGGCCGCCAACCTCCCAATCGCCATAGCGGGTTGGCTCCGGTCCGGTCGGCCCCCCGACCTCGCCATCCGGCTGCTTGGGCGGTATGGGCGACGGCGTATCGTCCCGGCTGGCCGCGTTATCCGTGCCTTTGCTTGGGCTCTGGCTCTTGCGATTTTCGCTCATGGTTCCCCATATGGGGTGCGAAAGCGGCGCGTCCACCGGGCCGCGATAACGGCTAGAGCTTAGGAGGCATCGGCAAGCCGTGGGCTATATGAAAACGACCATATTGCTGGCTGGCTTGACGGCCTTGTTCCTGGTCGCCGGCTTTGCGCTGGGTGGCGAGGCTGGTCTGGTGATCGCCTTGCTGTTCGCCCTGGGCACCAACGCGTTCGCCTATTGGAATTCGGACAAGATGGTCCTGCGCATGAACAACGCGCAGGAGGTGGACGAACGCTCGGCCCCCGACCTGTATCGCATGGTCGCCCAGCTCGCCCAGCAGGGCGATCTGCCGATGCCCAAGGTCTATATCATCAACCAGGACCAGCCGAACGCCTTTGCCACCGGGCGGAATCCGGACAATGCGGCCGTGGCGGCGACGACGGGCCTGCTGCGCCGGCTCAGCCACGACGAGATTGCCGGGGTGATGGCGCACGAGTTGGCCCACATCAAAAACCGCGACACGCTGATCATGACCATCGCCGCGACCCTGGCCGGCGCGGTGTCCATGCTGGCCAATTTCGGCATGTTCTTTGGCGGCCGGGGCCGCGGCGCGGGCGGCATGTTGGCGATGATCGCCATGATGATCCTGGCGCCGATGGCGGCCATGGTGGTGCAGATGGCGATCAGCCGCAGCCGGGAATACGAGGCCGACCGGGTGGGCGCGGAAATCTGCGGCCAGCCCTTGGCCCTGGCCGGCGCGCTGCAAAAAATCCAATCCTTTGCCCAGCAGATCGACTATCAACCGGCCGAGGCAAACCCAGCGACGGCACATATGTTCATCATCAATCCCCTGCGGCTGAATAATCTGCGGGCCCTGTTTTCCACCCACCCGCCGACCGAGGAGCGGATCCAGCTCTTGCGCGAGATGGCCCCCCAGTTCGGTCAGTCCAATGATTTCGGCGGCCAGATGGGCCGGGCACAGCACTCCCCCTGGGCCCGGTGACCGCCCGAGATATGCCCGGCCGCCGCTCGGCTGGTCGAGGCGAGGGCGCGCGCGGTAGTGAAGCGCGCGCGGTCGCGCTATCCGCCCTGCTGTCGGTCAACGAAAAAGGGTTGGCCCTGGATGAGGCCATGCGCCTGGCGCTGTCCGGCCAATCGATGGAGGCGCGGGACCGGGCGCTGGCCCGCCTGATCGTCACCACGGTTCTGCGGCGGCGCGGCCAGATCGATTGGCTTATCAACGTCTTGCGCGATGGGCGGGGCGAGGTCGGTCCGGCCCGGGTGTTGGAAACCGTGCGCATCGGCTTGGCCCAATTGGTTTTTCTCGGCACGCCGGCATACGCCGCCGTTTCGAGCACGCTGGGCTTGTTGGACGGCCCGCGCCAGCAAAAGGCGCGTGGGCTGGTCAATGCCCTGTTGCGCCGGGCCGACCGCACGCTTGAGGAGCTGAAGCGCGATCCGGCGCTGGGCGACAGCTCCGAAGCCGCGCGGCTCAACCTGCCGGACTGGCTGTTCGAGCCGATGTCGGACGCCTATGGACCCGATTGGACCTTGGATATCGCCAAGGCGCACCTGGCCGAACCGCCGCTCGATCTGAGCGTGAAGGCTGAGGCCGACGATTGGGCCAATCGGCTGGAGGCAGAGGTCCTTCCGACGGGCAATGTCCGCCGTTCCACAACAGGAATGATCACGGAACTGCCAGGCTTTTCAGAAGGTTCCTGGTGGGTTCAGGATGTGGCGGCCAGCCTGCCCGCCAAGCTGTTCGGCGATGTGCGCGGGCGCACGGTGGTCGATCTTTGTGCCGCGCCCGGGGGCAAAACGGCGCAGCTGGCGGCAGCCGGGGCGAACGTGATCGCGGTCGACCGGTCGAAAAACCGCCTGAAGCTGCTTGAGGAAAATCTCAGCCGGCTATCGCTGCCGGCCGAAATCGTCTGCGCGGATGCCACTGCCTGGTCGCCGGGGCAAAAATTCGACGCCATCCTGTTGGACGCGCCCTGCAGCGCCATCGGCACGATCCGCCGCCACCCCGATATCCCCTGGACCCGCGGGTTCGGCGATGTCGAACGGCTCTCGGAACTTCAGGACCGGTTGCTGCGCAGGGCGTTGGATTTGCTGGCACCCGATGGCGTGCTGGTCTGGTGCACCTGTTCGCTGCTGCCCCATGAGGGCGAAATGCGGATCGAAAAACTGCTGTCCGATACCAAATCTCTTGCCCGCCAGCCCATCGAGGCCAGCGAGATCGGCGGCCTGTCCGAGGCCATCACGCCGATGGGCGAGGTGCGCACCTTGCCCAGTTTCTGGCCCCAGCGAGGCGGCATGGATGGCTTTCACATAGCTAGGTTGAAGTCTTCGTCCTAACAGATTGATTTTGCACTTTACCTTGGCGCCGGATCATGTCATTTCCGATGGGTAAGCCAATTCAATCAACCACGAATCACCAGGCCGCCTGAATGGCCTTTTCCTCGATTTCGACGGGCACCGATCAACCGGGAAAGAACGAGCTGGCCGCAGGGTCACTGCTCGAACCGCTGTTCGCGACGCCGATTTACGGGCTGCTGCTATCCGGCAGCGCGCCCGACCGGCTGACGATTGCCCCGACCGATCCCTGGCCCGGCGATGCTCAGATCGGCAGCGCCTTGATCGCCGGCACGTATGGCTTTGCCGGTCAGGACGTCGCAGCGGCCAGTCCGCCCTGGACAGCCGAATCGGTGGACGATGCCTTCCTGGACGCGCTGCACGGCTTTGGCTGGCTGCGGGATCTGCGCGCCGCCGGCGGCGACGTCGCCCGTTCCACCGCGCGGCGGGTCATCGGCGACTGGATCGACCGGCAGGGCCGCTGGAAAGCGCTCAGCTGGCGGCCCGACATCGCCGGCATGCGCCTGTCGATGTGGTTGGGCACCTATGATTTTCACGCGGCCAGCGCCGACGATGCCTATCGCGCGCGGCTGTTGGCCAGCGCCACAAAGCAGGCCCGCCACCTGGCCCGTACCGCACCGGGCAAACTGCCGGGCGCACCCGCCTTAACGGCGATCAAGGGGCTGGTCTACGCCGCCATCTGCCTGCCGGACAGCCGGATCAAGCTGTCCGGTGCCCTGCGACTGTTGTGGCGCGAGCTGGACAGCCAGGTCCTGGCGGACGGCAACCATATTCAGCGCCGTCCCAGCCTGCATCTGTCGGTCCTGCGCGATCTGATCGATTTGCGCACCCTGATTTGCCGCTGCGATGCGCCGGAATCCGAAGAGGCGGTGGAGCGGCTGAAAAGCGTCATCGACCGCATGGGACCCGCCTTGCGATTCTTCCGCCATGGCGACGGCCGGCTGGCGGTGTTCAATGGCGGACAAGAGGCCGATCCGGTCCTAATCGATTCGGTTCTGGCCCAGGCGGATGCCCCCGCCCGGCCGATTCGCCGGGCCGAGGATGCCGGGTTCGAGCGGGCGGTCTGCGGCCGGGCCACGCTGATTTTCGATGTCGGCGCGCCACCGCCCCCGGCCTATCGCCACGGCACCCATGCCGGCCTGCTGGCCTTCGAGCTGTCGGTGGGGCGCGAGCGGCTGGTGGTCAATTGCGGGGCGTTGCCCGGGTTGGACCATCCAACGGGCATTGTCCGGGTCGGCACGCGCGGGCCGCTGGCCCAATGGCGGGATGGTTTGCGGACCACGGTCGCCCACAGCACCGTCGGTGTCGGCGATGCCGATTCGGTCGCCATCGGTCCTGGCTTGTCGGTCGGTCGTCCCACCCCGGACGTGGCGATCCACCGGACCGACAATCAAGGGGCCGTGCTGCTGGCCGGCCGGGCCGATGGCTATGCCAACCAGTTCGGCCTCGTCCACCACCGCACCCTGTACCTGACGGCGGCGGGCGACCGGCTGACGGGCGAGGATGTGCTGTCCGGCCCCGGCGGGCATGAATTTTCAATCCGGTTTCACCTGCACCCCAAAGTGCGCGCCTCGCTTGTCACCGGCGGCGATGCCATCCTGCTGCGCACCACCGCCGGCGAGGGCTGGAAGTTCAAGACGGCCGGCGGGGCCATGGCGCTGGAAGAAAGCGCATATTGGGCCACGACATCGGGCGGTCCACGGCGTACAAACCAGATCGTCGTGACGGGGACCACCCAGGGGGGCGCCACAACCCTCCGCTGGAGCTTCTGTCGCGAAGGCTCAGCAAAGAAATAGCTGCTCTCCACGCAGCTCCGAAGACAAAAGGACAGACTGAATGACCGGGACCGCGCGGCAGCCGATCCGGCGCGCCCTCCTTTCCGTATCCGACAAGACAGGCTTGATTTCGCTGGCAAAATCGCTTGCCAAAGCCGGCGTCGACATTCTTTCCACAGGTGGAACGGCCAAGTTGCTGGCCGAACAGGGCCTCCAGGTAACCGATGTCGCCTCGGTGACGGGTTTTCCGGAGATCATGGGCGGCCGGGTCAAAACCCTGCACCCGAAAATCCATGGCGGCCTGCTGGGACGGCGCGATCTCGACGAAGACCGCCAGGCGATGGAAACCCACGGGATCGAACCCATCGACCTACTGGTGGTCAATCTCTACCCCTTCGAACAGACCATCGCCAAAGGCGCCGGGCCGGAGGAGGCCGTAGAGAACATCGATATCGGCGGGCCGGCCATGATCCGGGCGGCGGCCAAGAATCACGCCCATCTGGCGGTTGCAACCGATCCTTCCGATTACGAAACGATTGAACAAGCCCTTGAAAACGGCGGAACTTCCTTCGAGGAACGGCGGGCGCTGGCGGCTAAGGCGTTTTCCCGTACGGCGGCCTATGACAGCGCCATCGCGGGCTGGTTTGCCGGCGATTCGCTGCCAGATCGGATCGCCTTCGCCGGTCAGCGAAGCCTGGAACTGCGTTATGGCGAGAATCCGCACCAGTCCGCCGCCCTCTACCGCACGTCCGACAGCCGGCCGGGGGTCGTGTCTGCCCGCCAGGTGCAGGGCAAGGCGCTCAGCTACAACAACATCAACGACACAGACGCGGCCGTCGAGCTGGTGGCCGAATTCGAAACGCCGGCGATTGCCATCATCAAGCACGCCAACCCCTGCGGCGTGGCGCTGGGTGCCGATCTGACCGAGGCCTATCGCCGGGCGCTGTCCTGCGATCCGGTCAGCGCCTTTGGCGGCATCATCGCCGCCAACCGGCCCTTGGACGGCGCGGTCGCGGGCGAAATTGCCAAGCTGTTCGCCGAAGTGGTCATCGCCCCCGATGCGGATGACGACGCGCTCGCCGCCCTCCGCAAGAAATCAAACCTGCGGGTCCTGCTAACGGGCGAGCTTCCCGATCCGGCGTCCAGTGGGCTGTTGGTCAAGACGGTCGCGGGCGGGCTGCTGGTCCAGGGACGCGACAATGGTCGGCTGGCCCCCAATGACGGCTTGCAAGTCGTCACCAAACGGGCGCCGAGCGAGCAGGAATGGGTGGATCTACGCTTCGCTTGGGCGGTGACTAAGCATGTGAAATCCAACGCCATCGTCCTGGCCCGCGACGGGCTGACGGCTGGCATCGGGGCCGGTCAGATGAGCCGGGTGGATTCCTGTCGTGTCGCCGCCGAGAAGGCGGCGGAGGCCGCCCGGCAAGCGGGCGAGGATCGCTCGCGTGGCGAGGGGTCGGTCGTTGCCTCGGATGCTTTCTTCCCCTTCGCCGACGGGCTGCAAGCCGCCATCGCCGCCGGTTCGACGGCCGCCATCCAGCCGGGCGGGTCCGTCCGGGATGAGGAGGTGATCGCCGCCGCCGACGAGGCCGGCATCGCCATGGTCTTTACCGGCCACCGCCATTTCCGTCACTGAAGGAATACTCATCATGATCGTCACCACCACCGACAGCGTCGAAGGCCGTCGCGTCGTTCAGTATTTCGGTGTGGTCACCGGGGAATCGATCCTGGGGGCCAATATCCTGCGCGATCTCTTCGCCTCCATCCGCGACATCGTCGGCGGCCGGGCCGCCGCCTACGAACGCACCCTGCGCGAGGCCAAGGAAACCGCCCTGGCCGAAATGGCCGACGAAGCGGCCGCGATGGGTGCCGATGCGGTCCTCGGGGTGGATCTGGATTACGAAGCCATCGGCCAAAACGGCTCGATGCTGATGGTCAGCGCCAACGGCACGGCGGTGAAGCTGGGTTGACCCGCGCTATGGTTAACCCGTCCTAACGGACCCTTAATGCTGTTGGTGTAGGCTGCCCTCAATCAACGGCAATCAATGCCGGAAACAGGAGGCAGCACGCGTGGCGATCAACGATATCCTGCCGACGGCCGTCCAGGGTCTTCAGCGGCAGGCGAACCGCGTTCAACAAAGTGCCGAAAGCATCGCCCGCACCGGAACGGGCCTGCCAGACCCTCACTCGCGTGCCTACCCGACGGGTGCCCCACCATCCTCGGCCGTAGGCAGCACTTTATTAGCCGCCCAGGAATCCGGTCCGACCCCGCCAGCGACGGAAGATGGCTTGGTCACGGATCTGGTGACGTTGCAACAGGCCAGCACCCTGTACAAAGCCAACCTGGCCGTGGTCGAGGTGGCCGACGAGCTGGCCCAGGAAACCATCGATCTGGCCCGCCGCGACTAGTCCGCGCGCGTTTCCTTGACCGTCAGCAGCAGGGCGCCCCCGGCGAGCCAAAAGACCAAAATGCTGGCCATCCCGGCGCGCTGACTGTCGAAGGCATCGGTCAGTAGGCCAAAGGCGATGGGGCCCAGGAAGGCGATAGATTTGCCGGTCAGGGCATAGAGCCCGAACATCTCGGTTTGCATTTCGGGCGGGCTGATCCGTGCCATCAGCGAGCGGCTGGCCGCCTGGGCTGGGCCGACGAAGATGCCCAGGCACAGCGCCAGGCCGATGAACAGGTTGATCCCCTCGATCACCAGCAAGGCAAAGCCGAAGATCATCAGCCCGACCAGGGCGATCAGCACCGTCGTGCGCGAACCGGACCGATCATCCAAAAAGGCGAATCCGGCGGCACCCAACCCGGCGGTGACGTTCAACCCGATGGCAAAGATCAGGATCTGTTCGAAACTCATGCCAAATGTGCCGGCGGCATAAAGCCCGCCGACGGCAAACAGGGTCGCCAGCCCATCGCGGTAGAGCGCGCTGGCGATCAGGAACCGCACGATGTTGCCGTAGGATCGTAGCGACCGCAGGGTTTGGGCGAGTTGCGCCAGGCCTGCCTTGATCGCGCCCATCGTTCCCAATCCGCCCGACGGCCGGTCGGGCGTCAGCAGGAACAGCGGCAGGCTGAACAGCGCAAACCAGAGGGCCACGACGATGGCGGTGGCCCGAACATTGGCCGCCTGATCGGTTCCGACCCCGAACCAAGGTGTCTCGGGCTGGATGAACCCCACCAGGCACAACACAAGGCAGGCCAGCCCGCCGATATAGCCCAGCCCCCAGGCAAATCCCGACAGCCGGCCGATGGCGCCGGGCGGGGCGATGTCGGCCAGCATGGCGTTGTAGAAAACCTGGGCCAGCTCGAAGGCGATGGTGGCGATGACCACCAGGCACAGGGCATAGACGATGTAGGTGGGCTCGGGCAGCGCGTACCACAGCAGGGCGGTCGTCAGGGCCGTGATGGCGGTAAAGGCGGCCAGCCAGTTTTTGCGTCCGCCGCCCTTATCGGCGATGGCGCCCAGGATCGGGCTGCTCAGCGCGACGGCCAGGCCGGCAAAGCCCAGGACATAGCCCCACAGGGCACTGCCCGCGACCTCGTCGCCATAGATCCCGCGGGCGAAATAGACCGAGAAGACAAAGGTGCCGATGACGGTGTTGAAGGCCGAATTGGCCCAATCATAAAAACACCAGGCAATCTGACCGGAGCGTTTTGCTTGGGGGGGCTCGGTAATTGGTTGGGCCACAACCCAATCAGCCCGCCGACAGCCCCCGCAAGCGACGATTGGCCACGGCCAGCATCGACAGATCCACGGCGTTCAGCGCCTTCAGCTCGGCGATCAGCTGATCGATCCGCTCCATCGGCGCGGCGCGTTCGGCAACCCATTCGCCGATCATGTCCTTTTCCTTGGCTTTCTTGCCGCCGCCATTTCGGATTACGCCCAGGGCCAGATCGGCTTGCAGGGCATAAAGATCGTCGATGATGGCCGAGGTGGCCTGTTTTTGCCAATGGCTGGCCGAGGGCATTTGCCGGGCCGAATCGCGCAGCCAGGCGATCCCCAGCCGGTGGCCCAGCTGGTAGTAGATGCGGCTGATCCGATCCAGCGGCAAGCCGGTCTCGTCGGCGATCATCACCAGATCGAAGCCGGCGGCGATCAGGTTCAACGCAGCCACGGTGCCGGCCAGGTCGGACGGCACACCCTTCTTGATCATCTGCTTGGCCCGGTCGGTTACGACCTTGCGGGCGCTTTCGTGGATGACCTTGTCGACATCGGTCATCAGCTTGGCGATGGACGGGCCGAAATGATTGACCTGGGCGGTGACGTCCAGCTTTTGCCCGCAATGGCGCAACAGCCAGGCCGTGGTGCGTTCGATCAGCCGGCGGGTGGCCGTCAGCATGGCGATCTGCGCGCCGGCCGGGACCTTGTTGTCCAGCGCTTCGACCGCCTGCCAGATGCCGCGCAGATTGAAGCTGTGGCGGGCGATCAGATAGGCCCGCGCGATGTCCGCCGGACCCAGGCCGGTATTGTCCATCATCTCCGACACGAAGGTCGGGCCGGTGCGGTTGATGATCGAGTTGGTGACGATGGTGGCGATGATCTCGCGCCGCAGCGGGTGGGCCAGGATGGACTCGCGATAGGTTTCCCGCAGGGCCGGCGGGAAATAGGCCACCAGCTCGTCCTCCATCAACGGATCGTCCGGCAGGCTCGAGCTCAACAGATCATCGTACAGGGTGATCTTGGCGTACGAGAGCAGGATGGACAGCTCCGGCCGGACCAGCGCCTGGCGGTTGCCCAGCCGTTCCGTCAGCTCCTCATCATTGGGCAGCATCTCCACGGCCCGGTCCAACCGGCCGGCCCGTTCCAGATTGCGCATCAGGCGCACCTGCTGGTCCAGCAGCTCCACCCCGTCGGCCTGCACCACGCTCAGCGCCTGGGTTTGCAGGTAGTTATCCCGCAGCACCAGCGACGAAACATCGTCGGTCATCTGTTCCAGCAGGGTGTTGCGCTGCTTCATCGTCATGTCGCCATCGGCGACAAGGCGGTTCAGCAGGATCTTGATGTTGACCTCATGGTCCGAACAATCGACGCCGGCCGAATTGTCGATAAAGTCGGTGTTCAGCCGCACGCCGCGATGGGCGCAATCGATGCGGCCGCGCTGGGTGACGCCCAGATTGGCGCCCTCGCCGATCACTTTGGCCCGCACCTCGCTGGCCGACACGCGCAAGACATCGTTGGTTTTGTCGCCGACCTCGGCGTTGGTTTCCTCATCGGCCTTGATGTAGGTGCCGATGCCGCCGAACCACATCAGGTCGATCTCGGCCTTCAGCAAGGCATGGATCAGGGCATCCGGGGTCAGGCTTTCCTCGGCGATGCCAAAGGCTTCGCGCACCTCCTTGGTCAGCTCGATCGATTTGGCGCTGCGTTCGAAGACGCCGCCGCCCTTGCTGATCAGCTTGGCGTTGTACTGATCCCAAGAGCCGCGCGCCAAGTCGAACAGACGCTCGCGTTCGGCAAAGCTCTTCTTGGGGTCCGGATCGGGGTCTAAGAAGATGTGCAGATGGTTGAAGGCCGCCCGCAGCTTGATGTGCTCGGATAGCAGCATGCCATTGCCGAAGACATCGCCGCTCATATCGCCCACGCCGATGACCGTGAAGGGTTCGGCCTGGGTATTGACCCCCAGCTCGCGGAAATGGCGTTTGACCGATTCCCACGCGCCCTTGGCCGTGATGCCCATCTTCTTGTGGTCGTAGCCAACCGACCCGCCTGAGGCATAAGCATCGGCCAGCCAGAAGCCGTAATCCTCGCTGACCGAATTGGCGATGTCAGAAAAGGCCGCCGTGCCCTTATCGGCGGCTACCACCAGATAGGCATCGTCGGCATCGTGGCGGACGACGCAGCTTGGTGGCTTCAGCTCGCCGCCGACGATGTTGTCGGTAATGTCCAGCAGCCCGCGCTGCATGGTCTTGTAGCATTCGATGCCTTCGGCCAGGAACGCCTCGCGCCCGCCCTCGGCCGGGGGCTGTTTGACCACGAACCCGCCTTTTGATCCGACCGGCACGATCACCGCGTTCTTGACCATCTGGGATTTCATCAGCCCCAGGATCTCGGTGCGGAAATCCTCTCGCCGGTCCGACCAGCGCAAGCCCCCGCGCGCGACAGGCCCGCCGCGCAAATGCACCGCTTCCACCCGGGGCGAATAGACGAATATCTCGCGGCTCGGGCGCGGTTTGGGCAAATCTTCGACATTCTGGCTGTCCAGCTTGAACGACACATACCCCTTGGGCGCATCATCCTCGGCCAGCTGGTAGAAATTGGTCCGCACGGTCGAGGTGATCAGATTCAGATAGCGGCGCAGGATCCGGTCTTCGTCCAGCCGTTGCACACCGTTGAGCTGTTGTTCGATCTGTTCGACCAGCTCGGCCATCGCCTTACCCCGGTCACCCTGGAAGGCGATGTCAAACCGGGCGGCGAACAAGGCGACCAGATTGGCCGTGATTTCCGGGTGTTCGGCCAGCGCGTCTTCCAGATAGTTCTGGCTGAAGGCAAAGCGCGCCTGGCGCAGGAATTTACCATAAGCGCGCAAGACAACGACCTGGCGCCAGGTCAGCCCGGCCCGGCCGACCAGCCGGTTGAAGCCGTCATTTTCCATCTCACCGCGCCAGATGCGGGAGAAGGATTCCTCGAAATTCTCCTTAACCTGCCCGATATCCACCGGCGCGCCATCGGCCGTGCGCGCCTCGAAAATGTGCATCCAGACCGTCTTGTCGTAATCGCCGAACACAACCTCGCTGGGTGTTTCTGAGATCACCTTGAGGCCCATATTTTCCAGCATCGGCAGCACGTCCGACAGCGGGACCGGGCAGTCAGGGTTGTAGATGCGGAAGAAGACGACATGGTCGGCCGCTTCCAGCGGCCGGTACAGGTTGGGGATCAGCTTGTTGGTGTTGCGCACCTCCTCGATGCGCTCGATGTCGAAAACGGCCGCCTGGGGCAGGGTGACTTCGCGGTAGGACGTCGGGAAGGCCTCCGCATAGCGGCGGAACAGGGCTAGCCCGCGTTCCTCGCCCCGTGCATCGACGACGCAATCGCGCAGCAAGTCCGACCAGGTGCGCGCCGCCTGGACGAACAGCTCTTCCAATTCCGTCGTGTCGATCTCGAGGGTCGTGTCCCGGGGGACCTTGACGATGAAGTGAACCCGGGCGTGGGCTCCCTCGGTCAGCTGCGTGGAAAAGGACGATACCGACCCGCCGGTCTTTTCCTCCAAAATTGCCGTCAGGCGCTTGCGCAATTCGGTGTCGTATCGGTCGCGCGGCACGAAGGACAGGACGGAGACGAACCGCCCGAACGGGTCGTGCCGCAAGAACACGGCCGTGCGCTGCCGTTCCGCCAGGTGCAGAATGCCCATCGCGGTCGTCAGCAGGTCATCGTCCGAAATCTGAAACAGCTCATCCCGGGGGTAGGAGCTAAGGATGTGGGCCAGGGCTTTGCCGTCATGGCTGCGTGGGCCGAGTTCCGACCGCTCCAGGGCGCGCTGTACCTTGCCCCGCAGATAGGGAATGTCGCTGGGGCTGCGCGAATAGGCGCCCGAGGTGAACAGGCCGACGAACACCCGCTCGCCGATCACAGCGCCTTTGGCGTTGAAGGACTTGATGGTCAGGATATCCAGCGGCACCCGACGGTGAACGGTCGACCGGCGGTCGGATTTGTTCAAATTCAGCAGGGTCGGCTGGCGGACGAACGCCTCCATGCCCGGATGCTGGTCGAGTTGTCTGCGGCCGCCGTCATACAGCAGCATGTCGTTTTCGCGCAGGATCCCAAGGCCGCTGCCCTTGACCGGCTCGATGGCCAGGCTGCCATTCTTGCCTTTGATCGTGTAATCGCGGCAGCCCAGGAAGGTGAAGTGGTCGTCCGCCACCCATTCCAGGAAGTCCAGCGCCTCGGCGGATTCGTCCTTCGGCACGGGCGGCGGCGATTTGCGCAGACTGGCCACCAGATCGCTCATGCGCTCGCGCATGCTCAGCCAATCCTCGACTGCGCGGCGCACATCGGTCAGCACGACATCGATGGTCGATTTGATGGTTTCCAGCACCTCGGCCGAGGTCTGCTCGTCCACCTCGACATGCATGAAGCTTTCCGCCAGCGCGTCTTTCGGCGCGTCCTGGGGATCGAACAGGGCGATCACCTCGCCCGCCTCGTTGCGGTGAACATGCACCACCGGATGCACGATCAGGTGCACCATCAGATCGAGATTGTTCAGCGCCGCCGTGACGGAATCGACCAGAAACGGCATATCGTCATTGATGATCTCGATGACGGTGTGCGAGGTGTGCCAGGCGTTCTGGTCGAAGGTCGGGTTATAGACCCGGATCTTGGCCTCGGCCGGACTGCGGACCCGCCCGAACTGCCACAGGCCCAGGGCCGCGCCGTACAGATCGTCCTCATCCTCGGCCAGCACATCCTCGGGCGAGGCGTTGCCGTAATACTGGCGGACGAAGTTCTCGGCCGAGGCCGCCGTGTCGGTCGGATAACGCTCCAGCACGAACCGCGCGACCTTGTCGACGATTTCCGCTTTTTTCTCTAGGGCTTTGGAATGGGCTTGCATGGGTCACGGATCCAGATTGGGTGCCAAAGCGGACGCTTTGCACGGTTGGTCGGCTAGCAAACTCGAACGCGGAAGCAAGCCTAGTCCAAAATACCGTTACGTGTCGAAACGTCCGGGAAAGAACGGGAGCTCAATGGTCAAGCAACAACAGGCGCGGTTCCGGTTTCGGAAAGGTTAACAAGACGAACCCGAAATGCCCACCGCGTAGGCATACACCCTTTGATTACAATAAGATGAATGAACGTTAGCCGTTAAGGGGCGCAATGGAACTTGCCCGATGCAATGTCGCTTGCGTCAATCCAGCAAAAGCCCGTCGAAGAATCCGGGCGTCGATCCGTCGATCAACTGTGCGCCGACAGCCTTGCGGTAGAACCCAGCCGGTCCTACCCCTGCGATGATCGAGTAGGCGTATCCTTGGTGACGCTGGTCCCAAAGAGCTTCAAGCAACAGCGCCCGACCGATACCAAGTCCCCGGTGGTCCGCTAGAACGCCAGTGGGGCCAAAGAAGTTTTTGCACGTTACTTCGTGACAGGCGAACCCAACGAGGTCGCCATTGTGCACGGCCACGAAACAGGTGACTGGTGCGTTGGAAAAGGCAACGTCGGTTTCCGAGGCCCAAACCCTCGTGAAATTTCGGTTCACCCATTCAACGGTTCTGATTTTTTCCGGGGCTGCGGCACGCCTGATAGTTACCCCGTTTTTGTCGGCCTCGCGTTTGGCTTCGTCCAGAGGTGGCAAGTCGTAAAGTCGAACGAGCATGTCCTGCATCAATCGGTCCTCAACGGGCGTACCCAATAGGCGCCTTGCAGCGAACCTTCGCTGAGGCGCGGGCCTAAACTGGGTGCTGTAGAAAGCGTGAAGAGGTGCAGCGCTCGGCAGGATCAATCCGCCAGCGTGCGATATAGCTCCGGCCGAGTATTCATATCTTCCAGGGCAGCCGCAAGCATGCGCCCCTGCTTACTGGATGTCGCTGAGATAAAGACACCATCCTGCACAGGCACAATGGAGACGTCATCGCCCAACGACAGGTTGGCGGCGGCAAGCGTCTCTGGCGCTATGACGATGCCAAGGGAATTGCCGAATTTAGAGACTTTGCTCATATGCCTTTCCGCTGTCCGTATTGCATCGTGCAAACGTCAGCCGGTGACGAGCAAAGTTCAACGCTAAATTGCGCTCAGCAATTTCTCCTGCAGGCCGAACTGGCGGGCTTTTTCGCTCAGGTGGGGTCGGACGCCCAGCGAATTGAACTCGCCGATGATGTCGCCTTCCTCGGTTTCGTCGAGATATTTGAAGGTGAACAGGTCCTGGGTGACGATGACCTCGCCTTCCATGCCCATCACTTCGGTAACGCTGGTGATGCGGCGTTTGCCATCGCGCATGCGCTGGATTTGGACGATCATGTCGACGGCCTGAGCAATCTGGGTACGCACCGCCTTGGCCGGCAGGTTGAAGCCTGCCATGGCGACCATGTTTTCCAGCCTGGTCAGGGCCTCGCGCGGCCGGTTGGCGTGGACCGTGCTCATCGAGCCGTCATGGCCGGTGTTCATGGCCTGCAGCACGTCCACGGCTTCGGCGCCGCGCGTCTCCCCCAGGATGATCCGGTCGGGGCGCATACGCAGGGCGTTCTTGACCAGATCGCGCATGGTCACCTCACCCTTGCCCTCCAGATTGGACGAGCGGGTTTCCAGACGCACCAGGTTGATCTGGTCGAGCTGCAACTCGGCGGCATCTTCGATGGTGACGATGCGCTCGCCATTATCGATCAGCTGGCTTAGGGCGTTGAGCAAGGTCGTCTTACCGGAGCCCGTGCCGCCCGAAATAAAAATGTTCAGTCGGCAGGCCGAGGCGACCTCGAGGACGGTCTTGATCTGATCGGACAGGTTGCCCTGTTCGGCCATCTTCTTCAGCGTGATCCGGCTTTTGGCAAACTTACGGATCGAGATGGCCGGGCCGTCGATGGCCAGGGGCGGGATGACGATGTTGACACGGCTGCCATCCTCCAGCCGGGCATCGACGTAAGGGCTGGTTTCGTCGATGCGGCGACCGATGCGCGAGACGATGCGGGTGGCGATATGCAGCACATGGGCGTTGTCGCGGAAGGTCACCGGCGACAGTTCGACCTTGCCGCGCCGTTCGACGAATACCCGGCCGGCGCCATTGACCATGATGTCGTTGATGTCGTCGTCTTCGAGCAGCGGTTCCAGCGGTCCAAGTGCCAGCATGTCGTCGACGATGGCCTGAACCAGCATGGCCAGCTCGCCGCCATTCAGCGGCATGGAGATCTCGTTCAGGATTTCCCGCACCATCGAATTGACCTCCGGGGTCAGATCGGCGGGGGAAAGCTTGGCGGCGGCCGCGGCGTCCATGCGTTCCAGCAGTTGGGCATGGACCTTTTCCTTGATGTCCATCAGGGCCGGCGGCAGCGTCGCGGCCCGGCGCGGACCTTTCAGGGTTGGTTCGTCCGGAACCACATCCAGCGGCGGATCGACAATCTGCGGGGCGGCGGCGGACCGGACGGGCCCATCGTCGGCCTGGCCTTCAGTGACACTGGCCTCCAGCATCGCCCGTTCGCGGCTGCGTTGCGCCCGGTCGACCAGTTCCTGCACGCGGCTTGTCCGATCCGAGCCGTTGGATTTGTTTGCCGAACCGTTCGGACGCAACGGAATCATGGGAGTCTCCTTGGCGGTCGTCGAACGGCCGTTACTCGGTCAGGAAGTCTTTCAAGATCATCGAGATGGTGTCGGGCGCCTCAAGAAATTGGACGCCCACATGCTCAGCCACCCGCCACATCACTTCGACCGGCAACAGGCCAAAGCGTTTGGTGACAAGCTGCATCAATTCTTCTTCGGGCAGATTTTCCTCGATCTGGATTCGGGCGCCGACCAGCGAGATGTCCAGGATGCGGCAGGGATACTCCGATCCATTGGACTCCAACCCGGCGGCCAACATGACCCGCTTACGCGGAAACCGGCGCCGGCAATCTGCGCTGACCTCAACCGGCTCGTGGGAGACGTTGGGATCGTTTTCCGCCGACAGCCCCATCTCCGCCGCGCCGTCAAACTGCAATCCGATGATGGCATCGCGCTGCCAGATGACGGAGGCGCGCAGATCCTTGAACCGGTCGACTTGAAAGGTGACATGGACGGCCGATCCGACGGCCGCCAGGTCTTCCGGATGGCCAATGGCAACGCGCGCGCCGGTGGTCGAGATGTACAGCACCTCCACATCGACGGACTTACCGTCCCAGAAGATGGTTCCCCCGCACAGGCCGGTGCTTTCGGCCAGTTCGAGCATTTCCTCAGGCGTTTTTATGTTCAGCATGGCTTACGTCCGCTTTGTGCCGGATCGGGTGCGCACGGCGATCGACGGTGCGGTTCATCACCGCAGACTGTGTCGCGAACTCATGAAAATTGGCTAAATGGACACTTTCTAAGGCGAGCTTCTAAAGCCAGCGATCATCGATCTGGGTTGTAAGTCCGATGTCGGGCAGCAATCCGGTCTTGGCTGCGGCGATGTCGGCTTGGCGCAAATTCGCGCCTTTGAGGTTGGCCCCCCGCAAATCGGCCCCGGCCAGTTTTGCCCGCGAGAGATTGGCGAATTCCAGGTTCGCGGCGGCCAGGATCGAGCCGGTCAAGTCGACCCCCGTCAGGTTGGCGAACTTGAACAGCCCGGCCGCCAGGTTCATGTCGGCCAGCGTCCGTCCGCTGAGATCCTGGTTCGACAGGTCGAGCTGCCGGCCCTGAACGCCGCCGGACTCGATCCACATCTCGTGTCCTTCCAGCCGGGTCAGCAACTCGTGTTGGGCAAGTTTGGTGATCGAGGTGCTGACCGCCCGCTTGATGTCCGCATTGTGCATCGTCGCGCCGGTCAGTTCCGCCCCCCGGAAGTCGGTATCCGTCAGATGGGCGCCGGTCAGCGTGGAATTGTTGATCTGGGCGCCGTGAAAAACCGCGGACCGCAAATCGGCGGAGGCGAGGTCGACATTTTCCAGAACCGCCATGGAAAAGTCGGCCCCGGAAAGCTTGGCACTATCCAGGGCTGTGCTGGACAATGTGGTGCCGCGCAGCTGGGTGGGTTTCTCACAACCGACGATCGAATCGATATCGGTCCCGCAGACACCCTGCCGCAGATCGGCACCGGTCATGACACAGCCGGAAAGGTCGGCGCCGTCGAAAACCGATCCCCGCAGATCGGCCCGCTTGAAATCGGCGATCTGCAAGTTGGCGCCTGTAAAGTTGCTGTTGCAGGCGTTCACACCGCCCATATCCGTGCCGCTGAGATCCGCCCCGGAAAAATTGCAGTCGATGAACTCGGCATTGCCAAAATTCTTGCCGTGGAGGTCGAGATCGGAAAGATCGCAACGGATCAGGACGCAGCGGCGGCCATTCAGGCGCCCTTCAACGTACCGCACATGCATTTCGTGCAGCCGCTCGATCATCTGCTGGCTCAGAATCATATCCTGGACAGCGCCGCCGCCCGGGCGATCAAGCCCGCCGGCACCCGTGTCCACTACCTCGTTGGGTAGTTTGAGAGCCCCCATCTTTTCCCACCGCGCTTAAGACCTGGCGAGGCTGCGGGCTCGCATTTCTGCGAAACAGCCTGTGCACCCTCATTCGTTGCGCCGACTATCGCAGACAGTCGTTAATTTCCGATGTCTGTCAAAAACCCGGCAATAAAGCTTGGATTTCTTGATTTTATGCACCATGGGACCCCACCGTTTCGACAGTGAAACGGTGGGGATACGACGCTGACCGACCCAAGCGGCGCCAGGCGGGAGGCGCCAGGCGGGGGGCGCCAGTCGGGGGGCCCCAGAAAGGGGACACAGGGCCGTTGGCAGCAAGCAGTCTGGTCAAACTGGGGAATGGGATCTGGTACGCCCGAGAGGATTCGAACCCCTAACCTTCTGATCCGTAGTCAGATGCTCTATCCAGTTGAGCTACGGGCGCATGTCGATCTGATCTGGCGTGTCATGGCGACGCATACAGATCGTAAACGGAAAGCCAGTAACGTGCCTGACTTGTTCCGGCTTTAGATCACCTGCCACTTGCTGTCGAGTCCGGATCGCGAGACGCCGGATCACAGGATGAACGCAGCAGGGCGAACAGCGGACGGGAACGTAGTGTCAGCTAGCGGCCGAAGCAAGGCGAGAATTGCGCCTTTCGAAATATGTTTTGCCATTTCCGGACATGTCGAACGGCTGTTTGCCGAACACGCGACATCCGGCTTGTGGCAGACCGGGCAGCAAAGTAAACTCCGCTGGCTGATCGAGCTGACTGCTGTGCCAAACCGGGAGACAAACAAGCCCGGGGCATTCATTGACATACCGACCGTTCCTTCCCCGCTGTCGCGCCGTTTGGGAAAGGATGGACGGGCTGTCCATCGTGCTTGGGGCCAGGAGCCACAAGGGATTATTCATGCAGACGAGTGGGATGCAGTCCCCTTCGGTCGTCCTGGCCGGACATGCGCAAAAAGAAGGTTCGTGCCGATGAAGGCATCCGCGACACTGTGTCAGGCAGCACTGTCGGGCTTGATCATGCTTGCTGGCTGTTCGACCGCGTTGCCGATAGGCAGCGAATCCGCCAGCGCCCCAGAAACGCCTGCCGACGAGCGCACCGTCCTTGCCTCGACCGGTGGGGTTGTCCCGGCGCTTACCCTGGGAACGGGCGATTTCACCCCTGAAGGCGTTACGTTGGGACCGGAAACCGGCACGGAAGTCGGCCGGCGCGTTACCCAACTGCAAAGTGAATTGCAGCTTCTGCAAACCTCTGTCGCGGCCCAGAATGAACGGCTGCAGGAAGTGCGCACGGCCAGCATTCGCAATGCCCAGGAATATTTCGGCCTGGTCGCGGCGATCAACGCCCGGCTGCAGGTTGGGACGACGCCAGGCAACCCGATCCTGGTCTCCCAATGGACCGAATCCCAGCTTCAGCTTGAGGAAATCAGCAACGACATCGCCCGGTTGAGCAACGTCGCGGCCCAGGTGGCCGGCGATAATGCCACCTCGGCCTTCCTGCTGCGGTCGGTCCGCGCCACCTATGGGCTGACCGGCGCCGTGGACGAGGATCACCGGCAGCTGGCGATCTTGGAGGATGAAACCAACCGGACGGCTGTGCTGATCGACCGGCTGCTCAACGAGCTGGCCGAGGACGTCTCGCGGCAAAGCGCCTATCTGGGCACCGAGCGGGCCAATCTTCAAACCCTGCAGCTCGCCATCACCAATGGTGAATTGTACGGCGCCAGCCTGACCAACCGGGCCTTGATCAGCGCCAACACGTTTGCAACCAGTCCCGTAGCGGCCGATCCGCGAGCCGGAAATCGTCCGTTGGTCGTGATCCGCTTCGACCGTGACAATGTGGAATATGAGCAGGCCGTCTACCAGGCCGTTGGCGCGGCCCTGGACCGCAAGCCCGAGGCGGCGTTCGATCTGGTGGCCGTCAGCCCATCAGCCGGCAGCCCGGCCGAGGTGGCGATCGCCCAGAACAACGCGCGCGACAGCGCTGAGGAGGTTTATCGGACCCTCGTCAATCTCGGCTTGCCGCCCGGTCGGGTGACCATGCTGGCCGAAGACCGGAACGACGTTTATGGCCAAGAGGTGCACCTTTACGTCCGGTAGGTCCTCGCAAAATCGTTAGGAAAAAAGGGGCCGTCGCGCCCCTTTTTTTGTGCCTCGATCGATCCAGCTTGATCCCGTAAGGCAAACAACAAGAGGGCCGGGCCGATGATCGGCAGAATTTTGGCTGTTGCTTTTCTGCTGGTGGCATTCGCCGTGCCGTACGCTCAGGCCAGTTTTCAAGCAGCTCAATCATCCGAACAGGCGGCCATCATCGCGGTGATTGAGGATCAGATGCAGGCCTTCCAGGCCGATGATGGCATCCGCGCCTTCTCCCACGCCTCGCCCAGCATCCAAGCCATGTTCGGCCGGCCGGATGTGTTCATGGAGATGGTCCGGCGCGGCTATCAGGAGGTCTACCGCCCCCAATCGGTCGAGTTTCGCGACCTGGTGGCCGAACAGGATTCCCTGGTCCAGCGCGTCTTCGTCGTCGGCCCGAACGGCAAAGCGGCAGTCGCCCGCTATTACATGCAGCGCCAGCCGGACGGGTCGTGGAAAATCAACGGCGTGGTGATGGAACAGGTGTCCGAACACTCGGTCTGACAGCCGCGCCCCCTTCTGGGTTTGCATACCCGCAAGATCGGTTATAAGCCTGACCAAAGCCCGCAAATCAGGGTAACAAACGGGGCGCAACCGATGAACGAAGCCGAAACTGCTGCAACCTACAAAGGCTTTCCCGTCACCTGGGAAGAGTTACACAGGCATGGCCGGGCCCTGTCCTGGCGCCTGGCTGAACAGGGGCCATGGAAGGGCATTGTCGCAATTACGCGCGGCGGCCTTGTCCCGGCGGCCATCGTCGCGCGGGAACTCGATGTCCGGCTGATCGACACATTGTGCGTATCCACCTACGACCATCAGGACCAGCGTGAGGCCCGGGTGCTGAAGGGCATCGAGGGCGATGGCGAGGGCTGGCTGGTGGTCGACGATCTGGTCGATACCGGCAAGACCGGCACGCTTGTCCGCGAAATGCTGCCGAAGGCCCATTTCGCCACCATCTATGCCAAGCCGGCCGGCCGCCCGGTGGTCGATACCTTCATCACCGAGGTCAGCCAGGATACCTGGATCTTCTTCCCTTGGGATATCGAGCCGCAATACGCCACGCCAATTGCGGAGATGAAGAAAAACGGAAGCTAGCTTCTTCTAACGCCCATGCACGGACCGATAGCTTTGAAACGGGGCCATATCCTCGGCCTCGTAGACCCCGCGTGCGATCGCGCGGGCCAGCGTATCAGCCGCCATCGCCCCCAGCCGGCTGACCGCCGCTTCCGCTGGTTTCGACAGATCCAGCTTCTCGGTCGAGAGGGCAAATACGACATCGCCATCATAGGGCGTGTGCGCTGGCCGGACGGCCCGCGCCAGCCCATCCTGCGCCATGATGGCCACCCGTTGCGCCTGGGCCCCGGTCAGTGTCGCATCGGTCGCGACAACCGCGATGACGGTGTTCGAGGCATTTTCCGATGGAGAGTCCAGATCCGCTGTTTGATCGATGGGCTGTTGGGGAAACGCTTGAATTCCCAACTCGTTTTCAAGGGCATAGGGGGCGGCCCAAAAACAATCCGACCCTGGAACGACTGTCCCGCCGTGGGAGTTCACGCCAACCAGGACGCCCACTGTACAGCCGGTGGCCTGATCGAAGACGGACGCGCTGCCAAGTCCACCCTTGAGGGGGCCGGCCGTGGCGCCATAGCCGGCGCCGGCATTACCCAGGGCGAATTTCTCGCCAACCTGCCCCAAGGCCTCCCGCGCCAGGTCCTGATAAGGCGGCCGCTCGCCCCAATCCTTGTCCCCGCCATTGAGCAGGTCGAACAGGATGGCCCCGGGTACGATGGGGACGTGCTGGCCGCCATAGACAAAGCCGCGCCCCTGGGTGGCCAGCGCCGCGAGCACGGCACCGGGGGCATCCAATCCGAATTCCGATCCCCCGCTCAACACGACCGAATCGGCCCGGTCGACCAGCGTGTCCAGCCCCAGCGCGGCGGTTCCCCGGGTGCCGGGCGCCCCGCCGCGTATATCCACGGCGGCGACGGCCGGACGGTTGGCCAGCAGCACGGTCACCCCGGTTCGCACGCGCCCATCATCGGCATTGCCGACCCTCAAGCCGGCTACATCGGTGATCAGGTTCTTCGGTCCCGGCCGCATAGAGGGGTTACTTTCGCGCGAGAATAAACAGGCGGTTGAAGGGGTAGAGCGTCTTGCCCTGATGCAAACTGCCGTAGGCCTCGGCAAGCACCGAACGATAGGCGTCGGAGAACCGGGCGGCGTCTGCCTCGGCCAAGCCTTCGACGATGGGCAGCAACATGGTGCTGCGGGCATATTCGAACACGGCATCCGGCGGGTCGAGCACCTGCAGATACTCCGTCTGCCATATCTCGACCGACGCAGCGATCGGCGACAGCAAGTCGAAATACTCCTCCGGCGGGGAAACCGGTTGGGAGGGTTCTGGGACCAGGTCCCGCCATTCCGGCTGCCTGATCAACTCGACCAACAGGCGGAAGGAGGGCTGTTGATAAGGGCGAGGCATCTGGATCGCCAACACACCCCCTGGCACCAGCTCGTCCAGCAAGAGGGGGAAAAGCCTTTCGTGGGTGGGCAACCAATGGAGCGCCGCGTTGGAAAAGATGGCCGCCAGCGGTTGATCGGCATGCCAACCAGCAATGTTGGTTTCTTGCCAACTAAGGTCCGGATGGCGTTCGCGCGCCTTGGCGATCATCTCAGGCGAACTGTCGAGACCGGAGACGCGATCTGCGCCAAACCGCTCGCCAAGCAGGACCGTCAGCGCCCCCGTCCCGCAGCCAAGGTCGACAATGGCGCCCTCGCTCGGCGGGGCCATGCGGGCCATCAGATCGATACCGGGCTGCAGCCGGGGGCCGGAGAACTTCTCGTATCGTTCGGGGTCCCAGTGCAGGGGCGTCTCGCTAGAAATTGTCATTCGCGTTCCAAATGAATTGAGGCGCTTCAGGTGCTCGGCCCCGTTGGAATCAGGATTTTGACTTCAAGGCCGGGCTGCCGTGGGTTTACCTCAAATCGGCCGCCATGGCTTTCGGCAACCGCTTGAACGATGGGCAGACCCAGCCCGCTGCCGGATGTCGGGGTCAGTTGGCTGAACCGTTGGGTTGCCGTTTCGATATCGGCGAGCGCGATCCCTTTGCCGTCGTCCCGGACCGTTATCACAGCATGCCCGTTCATCGCTGTGCTCGAGACGGTTATGGCACTGAGGTTTGGTCCCCCATGGCGCAAGGCGTTGTCGACCAGATTGAAGACCGCCTCGCGGAGCATGGTCGAATCCGCGTTGACCGTGGTCGCCTCGTCGCCGGATTCATACCGGATCTCGATGTCGCTCGCCCTTTGATGGCGGAAACCCTCAACCCAATCCGCCAGCGAGGATCCCAGGACAAAGGATTCTTGCTTTGACTGCGGGCTGATGGATTTCGCCCGCTCATAGGTCAACAACTTCTCGGTCAGCTCCGCCGTCTCTTTGGCCGAATTGAGCAATGCCTCCGACCGCCGCTTGGCTTCCCCCGCATTCGGGGCGGCATGGACCGCTTCGGCCAGCGACAGCACCCCGGCGATCGGGTTGCGCAACTGGTGGGCGGCGTTGGAGATAAAATCGCCCTGGGCCGTCATGCTGCGGGACACTTGCGAAAACAGATTGTTCAGCCGTTCGACGATACCCTTCACCTCGATTGGAACGGCCCGCCGAATCGGCGACAGCTCATCGCTGCTGCGCAGCTCAATGGCGTTCTGCAAATCTAATAGGGGCCGCAGCCCGATCCGAACCCCGAACCAGACCACCAGCGCCAGCGAGGCGATCAGGGCCGAAATCGCCGTCAGCGAGCGCAACACCAGATCCCGGACAAAGGCGCTGCGCACGGCGGTGTCCTGCCAGACGGTGGTCGTGAAGATGCCGCTGAACCCGTCGATCTGGGTGGAATTCTGCACGCGCACGCCGCGCACGGCCTGCCCCAGATAGGTCCCGGTGAAAAAGACCGGCCCGGGCTGTTGCGCATCGGGCTGGGGGATGCCGACCGGCGGGGTCGCATAGCCGGCCACGATCACCCCGTCGGGCCCGTAGACATGGTAGTAGACCGACCCGCCGGAGGTGTCCGACAGAATGTCCCGCGTGCGCGGCGACAGGGCATCCCCGCCGGAAATCGCGACATCGTTGGCCGTTGCCAGGGCGGCCGAAAGCAAGCTTCGGTCGAACACGTCCCCGGCGGTCTGCCGCGCGTTGTTCAGCTGCCAAAGTCCGGCGCCGGCGGCGATGGCCAGCAGCGGCAAAAGGATGATCAGCGTCAGCCGCATCCTGAGCGAGACAGAGCGCATCACGGCGCGGGAACGACCAGCGAATAGCCGATGCCACGATCCACACGGATGCCGATGTCGAACCGTTTCAGGCGCTTTCGAAGCCGGGATACGTAAACCTCGATGACCCTTTCGTCGGTTTCGCTGCCGGCGCCATAGACCAGGTTCAGCAGATGGTCCTTGGAAACCGGCCGCCCGCCCGCTTCCGCCAGGCCGGCCAGCACGGTCAACTCTCGGCGCGGAATGTCTAATGCGTCCTCGCCATGGGTCAGTTGCAGCGTCTCGAGATCCAGCTGCAAGATACCGATTTCCAGACTACGCCGGGGGGCAACGCTCTTTCGCCGGCCCAGCGCGCGGACGCGGGCCGCCAGTTCTTCCATCTCAAAAGGCTTGACCAGATAGTCGTCGGCCCCGGCATCCAGGCCGATCACCCGGTCCTGGGTGCTGGATCGGGCGGTCAGCAGGATGACCGGTCTAGGATCGCCGCGCCGCCGCAAATCATCCAGCAATTCCAACCCGCTCTTGCCGGGAAGATTAATGTCAAGAATGACAAGATCAGCGTGTTCTTGTTGCAGAAAAAGATCGGCATCCGCCCCGTTCTCCAGGACGTCGACAGAATGACCGTCATCCTGAAGCCGATAAGAAATACCGCGCGCCAGGCCGATATTGTCTTCGACCACTGTGATCCGCATCGAGAAATTTTTGCTGCGATGAAAGCTTCATGCAAGCCTCTCGAAAAAATACTCAACTCATAGACGTGGGCTGCTGCCGAGTATTTGCGCCTGGCCGAGGCGGGTGCCGCCCACGAAACTGGGAGGAAACAATGACCTTACTGAAAACCACCCGCCGGGTGGCCACTGGCCTATTGGCCTCAACCGTTGCCGCGTTTTCCACACAGGCTTTGGCCGATGGCCACGGGATCGACCTGTCGGGCAAGACCGTCGAATGGATCATTCCGTTCTCGGAAACCGGCGGTTCCGCCAAATGGGCGAATTTCTATGCCCCGCTGTTGAGCGAGGCCCTGCCGGGCGCACCGACCGTCGTCGTCAAATTCATGCCAGGCGCCGGCTCGACCAAGGGCGCCAACTGGTTCCAGGAACAAACCTACGAGGATAGCGAAGGCACGCTGATCTTCGGCTCGTCCGGGTCCACACAGTTCCCCTATCTGCTGGGCGACCCGCGCGTTCGCTACGAATACAATGATTGGGAAGTCGTTCTGGCCTCCGGCACTGGCGGTGTCGCCTATCTGCCGCCCGATCTGGCCGCAATGATGGATGGCCTGGATGCCAGCGGCTTGGCGGACACCGACTTCATCTATGGCAGCCAGGGCGCGACACGCCTTGACTTGGTGCCGCTGCTGGCCTGGGAAATGCTGGGCCTCAATGTCGAGCCCGTCTTCGGTATCAAGGGCCGGGGCGATGGCCGGCTGATGTTCGAACGGGGCGAGGCGAACATCGATTACCAGACCTCCTCCTCCTACCTGTCTGGCGTCACCCCGCTGGTTGAGGCCGGGTCGGCCGTGCCGATGATGAGCTGGGGGGCCCTGGATGCCGATGGCAACATCGTCCGCGATCCGACTTTCCCGGACATGCCCACCTTCAAGGAAGTCTGCGAGGCGACGGCGGGTTGTGAGACCAGCGGCGAGCAGTGGGATGCCTGGCGCGCCTTCTTCGTGGCGGGGTTCCCCGCGCAGAAGATGGTCTTCCTGCCGGCCGGTGCATCCGATGATGCGATCGCGACCTATTCCCAGGCCTTCGAGGACATCAAGGCGCGGGCTGACTTTGCCGAAATCTCCGCCGGACGGCTGGGTGTCTACCCGCAGATGACCGGTGATGAGGCGGCTGGCGCGATGGCCAGTGCGACCGAAGTGTCCGATGGGGCGAAAAGCTTCGTCGTGAACTGGCTGCAAGACCGCTACGGCGTCTCGCTGAACTAGCCGAACAGCCTCGCCCGCCCACCCATTCGGTTGGCGGGCGAGGTCCCCTTCTCGCTTCGCACGAGAGGTCGTTCCGATGGAGATGCTCTCAGCTGCTCTTCCGGCGCTGGGCGAGGCTGTGACCTTGATCGCGCAGCCGCTCGTCCTTGGTTATCTGGTCCTCGGTGTGGTGATGGGCCTGTGCGTTGGGGTCTTCCCTGGCCTTGGCGGCATCGCCGGCTTGTCCCTGTTGTTGCCGTTCATGTTCGGCATGGACCCGATCCTGGGTCTGGCGCTGATGATCGGCATGGTGGCCGTCGTGCCCACCTCCGATACTTTCGCCTCCGTCCTGATGGGGATCCCCGGCTCTTCGGCCTCGCAGGCAACGGTGCTCGACGGTTTCCCGATGGCCAAAAAGGGCGAGGCGGCGCGCGCTCTATCGGCGGCCTTTGCCTCGTCCCTGTTCGGCGGGCTCGTCGGGGCCGCTTTTCTCACGCTTTTTGTCCTGATCGCCCGTCCGATCGTCCTGGAATTCCGCACGCCCGAACTGCTGATGATCACGGTGTTCGGCCTGTCGATGGTCGGCATCCTGGCCGGCCGGGTGGCGCTGAAAGGCATCGTCGCCGCCGGGCTGGGCATGATGATCGGCACCATCGGCGAGGGCGACAGCGCCGGCGAATTGCGCATGGCGACCTACGACCTGCCCTATCTGGTCGACGGGCTGAAGCTGGTCATCGTCGGCTTGGGCATTTTCGCCATCCCGGAAATCGTCGCCCTGCTGCGCCAGGATCGGGCGATTTCCGAACGGTCGCTGATCACAGGCCGCTGGGCGGTCGGGGTGCGCGATTGGTTCGCCAATATCTGGCTGTCGGTGCGCTGTTCCATCATCGGTGTCGTCGTCGGGGTGATTCCGGGCCTGGGCGGCTCGGTCGTCGACTGGATCGCCTATGGCCATTCGGTTCAGACGACCAAGGACCGGTCGAAGTTCGGCAAGGGCGAGGTCCGGGGCGTGATCGGGCCCGAAAGCTCGAACAACGCCAAGGAAGGCGGCGGTCTGGTCCCGACCCTGCTGTTCGGTATCCCCGGTTCGGGCAGCATGGCCATCTTCATCGGCGCCATCGCGCTGCTAGGCTCCGGGCAGATCGAGGTCGGGCCCTCGATGCTCAAGAACAATCTCGACATCACCTATTCCATCGTCTGGCTGCTGGCCCTGGCCAATGTGGTCGGCACGCTGATCTGTATCGCGGCCGCCGGCGGCATCGCGCGGCTGACGACCATTCCGTTCGGTCTGTTGGCGCCCTTCCTGTTCATGATCATCGCCTTTGCCGCGTTTCAATCGGGGCAAGACCTGATGGACCTGTTGGCCCTGTTCGCCATCGGCCTGTTGGGCATTCTGATGCGGCGGTTCGACTGGTCGCGGCCGGCCTTCCTGATCGGCTTTGTGCTGTCGAACCCGGCTGAGACCTATGCCAACCAGGCCGTGCAGATCGCCAATTCGCGCTTCCGCAAAAGCTTTGAGGACGGGCTGGATTACATCTTCTCGCCCATCGTCATCGTCCTGATCGTGATCACGGTGCTGTCCGTCGTCATCGGTCTGCGGCAGGCCAAGACGATCATGGCCGAAGGCTCCGTCGCCTCGGGGTCCAAGCGGGCGCCGCTGATCTTCCTGCTGGCGGTTTTGACCTATCTGGTCGTGGCGTTCGTGAACGCCTCGCTGATCCCCGATTATGCCGCGGCCGACCGGGTGTTCCCCCGCTTCGTGGCCGGCGTGTCGATTGTCGGGGCGGTGATCCTGCTGGTGCAGATGATGCTGCGGCCGGAAACCCATCCGCTGTTCGCCGACCGGGAATCCGACGAAACAGAGGTCAATGCCCACGGCCTATGGGTCACCCTGGCCTGGTTTGCCGGGTTGCTGGTGCTGACCTCCCTGATCGGGTTCATCCTGGCCCTGGCCCTGTTCCTGGTCGCCTTCATCCGCTTCCGGATCGGCAAGAGCTGGGGCTACAGCCTGATCTACGGTGCGGCGGGCATCGCCTTCATCTGCACCATGGCCGGGATCCTGAACCGCGACTTCCCGCCCGGCTTGCTGCAGGAGTTTGTCGACCTGCCGTGGCCGCTGACATGACGCAGATGACATGACGCAAACCGGCATCCCGTTTGTGTTCATGCGCGGCGGCACGTCGCGTGGGCCCTATCTCAACCGGGCCGATCTGCCCGATGACAGGGCCATCCTGGCCGATGTGCTGGTGGCCATGGTCGGATCGGGCCATCCGCTGAATATCGACGGGCTTGGCGGTGGCGCGACGGTGACGACAAAGGTCGCCATCCTGTCGCCGTCCGACGATCCCTGGGCCGATGTGGACTATTTCTTCGCCCAGGTCAGCGTTGAGGACCGGCTGGTCGATTTCAAACCGACCTGCGGCAATATCCTGGTCGGTGTCGGCCCGGCCGCCATCGAGATGGGCATCGTCCCCGCGCGCGGCGAGGTGACCAACGTCAACATCCGCGCCGTCAACACCGGCGCGCGGGTGACGGCGAGCATCAGCACGCCAAACGGTGACATCTCCTACGAAGGCGAGACAGCTATCGACGGCGTGCCGGGAACCGCCTCGCCGATTGGCTTGCAGTTTATGGATGTGGTCGGCGGTGTGACCGGCTCGCTGTTCCCAACCGGCAGCCGCCAGGACACTATCGAAGGCATCACCATCAGCTGCATGGACGTCGCCATGCCGATGGCCATTGCTCGTGCCGAGGATTTTGGGCTGACCGGATGTGAGAGTGCGGCCGAGCTGGACGACAACGCGGCGTTCCTGGCGCGGATGGAGGCGGCTCGCCTTGCCGCCGGCGAGCGGATGGGCATGGGCGATGTCGGAAAATCGGTCACACCGAAATTCGGCCTGTTGGCCCCGGCCCGCGATGGCGGTTCGGCGACGGTCCGCTATTTCACACCGTGGAGCTGCCATCCCACGGTCGCGGTTACCGGATCTCAATGCCTGGCTGCCTGCCTGCTGGCCGAGGGCACCATCGGGTCGGGCCTAATCAGCAGCCAGCCTCAGGCGCCTGCCAAGGTGGTTCTGGAACACCCCATGGGCAAGATGGATGTCCTGGTCGACTATGCGCAGGATGGCGCGGATTTCACGGTGACCTCAGCCGGGCTCGAACGCACGGCACGCAAAATCGCCCACGGATCGGTGTTCGTCCCCTCATCGGTGTGGCCGGGAAATTGACCGACCCGCCAGTTTTGTATACAAAGGGATACAAACCAGACTGTAGGGGTTGTGCGATGACCTACGAAGCTTGCTTGCAGCGGGCAGCCGCCGAGTTGGAGATGGCCCACCAACTCATCCAAGACGAAATCGTCAGTTACCCGACGCCCATCTCCGGCTGCGATGCCCAGTTCAATCATCTGCTAGGCTTGCGCCGGTCGATCAACGACGCGCTGCGCGACCTGCAGGCGCCGGCCTTTATTCCCACACCGCGCATGCCCACGCCCGACGCAAGGGTGGAAAGCCGCTGAGAGTCCATATTCTCGACGATTGGTTCGATACGCTTCGAACCCTGCCGTGCTTTGACCTGCTGAAGGACCACGAGGTCACGGTCTGGACCGATCATGAGCCCGATCCGATTGCCTTGGCCAAACGGGTGGCCGAGGCGGAGGCGTTGGTCCTGTTTCGTGAGCGCACGAAAATCGGGTCGGAGTTGCTGGAAAACCTGCCCAATCTGCGGCTGATCTCCCAGCGCAGCGTCTACCCCCATGTCGATGTCGAGGCCTGTACCCGCCAGGGGGTGCTGCTGTGTTCCAACATGCATTCGGACACCCCATCCTACGCGGCGGCGGAACTGACCCTCACCCTGATTCTGTCCAGCTTTCGGCAGATACCCCAGCAAGTTCAATCGATCCGCGCGGGCAACTGGCAGATGGGCGTCGGCCGCAGTCTGCGGGGCAGGACGCTCGGGCTATACGGCTATGGCCGGATCGCCAGGGCCGTCGCCACCTACGCCGAAGCGCTGGGCATGAAGGTGCAATGGTGGTCATCGGAGCAGGGGCGGGCCCGGGCAGCGGCCGATGGCGTCACGGTGGCTAGCAGCCGCGAGAGCTTCTTCTCCACATCCGACATCGTCAGCCTGCATGTCCGGCTGAAACCGGCCACCCAAGGCATCGTCACGGCCGAAGACCTGGCGGCAATGGCGCCGCGCTCGCTGCTGGTCAACACCTCTCGTTCTGGGCTGATCGCGCCAGGCGCCTTAGAGGCGGAAATCGCCCAAGGCCGGATTTTCGCGGCGGTGGATGTGTTCGATCAGGAACCGTTGCGGGATGCCTCCCATCCGCTGCTCACCCATCCCAACGTCCTGCCGACGCCTCATATCGGTTATGTCACCGAGGACGAGTTCGACCTGCAATTCACCGACATCTTCGATCAGGTCAACGCCTTCGCCCAGGGCGCCCCGATCAACATGATCAACCCCGAGGCGCTCGCCTAGCCAGTCTGGCGGCGATCGGCGCGCCCAGGATCACCACAAACAGGCGCAAGACGTGGTGGGCTACGACAAAGGCCACATCCGCCCCGACGATCAGCGCCAGCACCGTCAATTCTGCCTGTCCGCCGGGGGCAAAGGCCAACAGCGCTTCCATCCCAGGGGCCAGGCCCAGGGCATAGATGGCCTCGACGAACACCAGCGTCAGGGCGATCAGGATGCAGCAGAACCCGGCGCCGGCGGCCAGGTCGCGCCGGACCTCGGCCATGGTCACGCCGGAATATTTGCTGCCGATGGTCATCCCGATGAAGAACTGCGCCGCCCAAATCGCTTCAGCCGGCGGCCGGTTTTCCAGGAAACCCGCCATCGTAATGACCGCCGTCACGATCAGCGGCCCCAGGATGGACGCGCCGAACATCCCGACCTTTAGTGCGGCCCACCAGCCGAACAGGGCGCAGGCAATCATCAACCCGATATCCAGTGGCGGAACGGTTGTCAGGGGAATCCCCGGCGGGTTGCTCAGATCGGCTTGCCAAATCCCTTTCAGCACGAACGGCAGCGCGACGACGATCATCCCAACCCGCGTGGCGTGGATCAGGGACAGGGTTCTGACATTGCCTCCCGCCTGCTCGCCGAACAGCAGCATGTCCTGCAGCCCGCCCGGCATGGCCGCGTAATAGGCCGTGGGGAAGTCGTACTGCCAAAGCCGCTGGAAATAGGGAACGCCCAGCAGCCCGATGCACAGGATCATCAGGGGCAACAAAACCATGGTCGGCCACATTTGCGGAATGGTGGCCAGCACGGCGGGCGTCAACGTCGCACCGACCGCGACGCCCAGGATCGTGCGCATGCCATCGTTCAAGCGCGTAATGCCGCGTAGCGGCACGCCAGCCAGCGCCGCGATCAGGCAGGCGAAAATGGGTCCCAACAGCCAGGGCAGGGGCAGGTCGATCAGATGGAAGACCGCCACTCCGACCAGGGCGATCAGAAACGTCCAGGCGACCGCGATCACCGGGCCAGGGCCTTCAGCCGGTACCGCAGCGATGTCTGAAGGTGGGCTTCCGCCGCCGCGCCCGCGGCCTCGACATCGCCCTCGCGCAGGGCGTCGACGATGGATTTGTGCTGGTTGAAGACCACATCGAACCGTTCTTCGTCGGTGTAGGTGGTCGGCCCCAGCAGCAGCAGGGAATTGTTCAGGGCGCGGGCCGCTTCCAGAAGGAACCGGTTGCGGCAGGCCAGATACAGGCCCTGGTGGAATTCCTGGTTGATCGCGGCGGCCTTGGCCGGGTTGCTGCGCTCCCGCGCGATGTCCTCGTTCCAATCCTCCAGCGCATCGAATTCGGCATCCGTTCCATGCTTGGCGGCCATTTCCGCCGCCGTCCGTTCCAGAACGACGCGCATCTCGTACAACTCGACGACTTCGGAATGGCTCAGCTGGCGGATGACCGCACCGATGCGGGCACGGTGTTCGATGATCCCATCCGCCTCCAGCCGCCGCAGCGCCTCGCGCACCGGGGTGCGCGACAGGGTCAGCCGCTCGCCGACATCCTCCTCGCGCAGGCGGTCACCGGGTTTGAACACCCCCTCCCGGATGGAGGCCAGCAGGGCGCGATAAGCCGCCTCTCCGCTCGATTGCGACGCTTTATCGGTCCGTTTCATGGCAAAGTTGTATCCCTTTGGATACAATAATCCTACCGCAAGAAGGAAACGCCTGTCAAAAGACAATGCCGGTAAAAGAGGCTGCCGCGACCGGTTAAAGGCTTGGTTCTGCGGCAGAGAATGTGGTACGCGCCAAACCATGGTTTCGCGAGCGCACCTGACCCTGCCCACCAACCGACGACGAAGCAGCCCTTGCCCTGACTTCGTTGGCCGGTGGCATGGGCGTGCGCAAGGGGGTCGTTGCCCATCCTAGGATGGCGGCACCTGGGGGGAGAGAACCTTCGGACCATGATCCACCCTCCCCGCACCTGACGCTCCCCAAGATCCCCTGCCGGCTTGCCTCATGAACGACGCCCACTGCGGCGACCAAGAAAACGGCAACCCGCCATGAGTTTTGACATAACGACAGAAACCCCGGCCGATGGGCCGGCCATCGAAGCCCTTCTCGACCAAGCCTTCGGCCCGGACAGGGAACACAAGACCTCCTACCGCTATCGCACGGCGGCGGGACCGATCCCCTCCCTGTGCCGGTTGGCGGTTGACGGGGACCAAATCATCGGCTCGATCCGTTATTGGCCGATATCTATCGGGCCGGGCGGCAAGCCTGCCCTGTTGCTGGGGCCGTTGGCGGTCGACAACGATCATCGCGCCATGGGCATCGGCAAGGCCCTGGTCGACGACACGCTGGCAAAGGCATCCGAACTGGGCCACCGCATCGTCTTTCTGGTCGGCGATCCGGTGTTCTACCGCCGGTTCGGGTTCGTGCCGGCGCCGGCCGACCTGACCATGCCGGGCGAATCCTCGGCCAGGTTGATGGTCCGGCTGTTGGGCAATGGCGGCACGATCGAAGCGGGAACGTTGTGCGCAATCGGACCGGTCGATTGATCGACCGGCAGTCGCACCTGGAAGACCGTCCCCTCGGCACTGCTTTCGGCCAGCGATAGATTGCCCTTGTGCCCCAGGGCAATTTCGCGGGCGATGGCCAGACCCAGCCCGGTGCCACCCGGTCGGGCGCTGCCGGCAAAGGGCTTGAACAGCTGGTCGCGGGCGCGGGGCGGCAGGCCGGGCCCGTCATCCCGGACATCGACTGTCACGGATCCGTTGGCAAGTTCGTGGCTGACCGTCACCGTCGTGGCGCCCGCCTGCAGGGCGTTGCGCATCAAATTGGCAAACAGCCGGAACAGCTGATCCCGGTCGGCCTTCAGCATCAGGTCGGTCGGGATCTGATTGATCACTTGGCCCTGATCGCTGACCGAGGCCAGGGCGTCATCGGCGGCGGTTTCGATGATGTCGTGCAGGGATAAATCCGCCAGTTGCGGGGCGCCGCCGCCTTCCCGCGTGTAGTCCAGCGTCATTTCGCACAGGCGAACCGCCCGGTCGATTGCCTCGATCAGGCGCGGGGCGGATCGCTGCACTTTTGGATCGTCCGTCTGGCTCAGGCCTTCGGAAACGATGGCGGCGGTCGACAGCATGTTGCGCAGATCGTGATTGATCATGGTCACCGCCGTTCCCAGCGTCGCCAGCCGGTCCTTTTGTTTCAGCGATGCGACCAGGCGCAACTGCATGCCGTGCAGCTCCCGTTCAGCCACCCCAACCTCGTCGGATCGGCCGCTGGGCGCGACCAGGATGGTCGGATCCTCGGGATCCTCGCGAAAGGCGACCAGCTTGGCCGTCAGGCGCTTCATGGGGCTGACCAGCAGGGCGCGCAGGGAGATGAAGACCAGGCCCGCCGTAAACAGCGAGATGATGATCGACAGCGCCAGGATGTTGCGCGAGTAGGTGTACATCGCCTCGCGCAACGGCGCCTCGTCCATGGTCAGATAAATCATCATCTGCGGATCGCTGGGCGAGAATCCGCGCACATGGATCGACCTTGGCGTCTGGTTGGCCAGGGTAACGAAGGCATCGATGATCAGCCGCACGGGGTCGCGGTTGCGCATATCGATGATCTCGACGGGTTCCTTGGTTTCCCCGCCCATCCGATGGATTTGGGTCGAATCCCGCTTGGCGGCGATGAAATCGGCGCCGACCAGGTTGAGCAACTCGCCCTCAAGGCCCGCCGTCATGGCATCGGGCGGCGTATTCACAATCGTCAGCACCGCGAGATGGGCGTCGAACAGGCGCTGATCCAGCCAATCGAGCCGATACTTGGCGATCGACGGCGTGAAGATCAGCACCTCGGCCAGCATCACGAAACCGACGGTGAATATCAGCAAGCGGCCCGAAAGGCTTTGCCGCAGCGGATTGAAAAACGCTGCCAAGGTCTCTCCGTTCCAGTAACCGCCAGACGTGCCTGCTAGAGGGCGCTCAGATGGCACATCTTACGGTGCCAATCATAGGGAATTGTTGGACAAATGACCAACACCGTCAGCCAAGCTTCGTCAGAAGGCGCACGATCGACCGCGTGCGGTCGGAAAACAGCTTGGGCGAGAAGTACGCCCCGGCCGCCCGCTTGTTCAGCTCCCCCAGGGTTGGATAAGGGGCGACCATGCTGGCCATCGCGGCGATCTTCAGCCCTTTGGACATGGCCAGCACCCAAGGATGGATCAACTCGCCCGCATGTCGGCCGACAATGCTTGCGCCCAGGATTTTGCCCCGCTTGCCCACGACGACCTTGATCAGCCCCTCGGTGGCCCGTTCGGCGATGGCCCGGTCATTGTGGTTCAACTCGGACTGGACGACCGTTACCGCATCGCCGTGCCGTTCGCGGGCTTCTGTTTCGCTCAGCCCGACGCTGGCCAATTCGGGATCGGTGTAGGTCACCCGTGGAATGACCAGGCGATTGACCTTGATGGGCAGGCGGAACAATGCGTTGCGGATCACCAAGGCGGCGTGATAGCCGGCCATATGGGTGAACTGCATGTCGCCGCTGACATCGCCGATGGCATAGATCCGCCGGTTGGACGTGCGCAGGCCCTTATCGACGGTGATGCCGGTCTTGCCGAACGCGACACCGGCTTTGTCCAAATCAAGCCCGTCGATCACCGGCTGCCGGCCGGTTGCCACCAGGATCTGGTCGCCGGTGACGGTCTGTTCCGCGCCCTCTGCTGAAAATCGAACCGCGATCGCGCCCTCGCCCGTCTGCTCGACCTGGGAAACGGCGGCCCCTTCCCTCAGAACCACGCCTTCCTCGGTCAGGCGCTTGGCAACGATGGCCGCCAGATCCGAATCGTCCCGGGCCAGCACCCGGTCCATCTCGAAAACGGTGACGCGGCTGCCCAGCCGGCGATGGGCCTGTGCCATTTCCACCCCGATCGGGCCGCCGCCGATAATCAGCAGGTGTTCCGGCCGGGGTCGGTCCGCGAACAGGATTTCGTTGGTCAAGTAAGGAACATCCGCCAGGCCCGGAATGGGCGGAACGGCAGGCCTGGAACCGGTTGAGACGACGAACCGGCGGGCTGTGATGCGCCAGGGACCCGCCAGGACCATCCGCTCATCGGCGAACCGGGCATCCTCGCGAATGACCGTGACTCCCAGCCCCTCGAACCGTTCCTGGGAATCCACGGGGGCGATGGTTTCGATGACGTTGGCCACATGCGCCAGCGTCGCGGCGAAATCGATCTCCGGCTCGACAGCGCCAATGCCGAACTTGCCGGCTTCCCGCATTTCCTGGGCCGTGCGGCCGGCGGCGATCAGCGCCTTGGAGGGCACACAGCCGACATTCAGGCAATCGCCGCCCATCTCGCCGCGCTCGATCAGCACCGTCTTGACGCCCAGCTGGGCCGCCCCCGCGGCGACGGAAAGGCCGGCCGATCCGGCGCCGATGATGCAGATATCGCAGTCTAGGGATTGGTTGCCGGCCATGGGTCTGGTTCAGCGCCCGGCGTTGCCGAAACGGCGCCACAGGATCGGCACCAGCGCCAATACGGCAAGCCCGATCAGCGGGGTGATGATCTGCGGGTGAAAGATGATGCCGAAATCCGGCTCCTCACCCATTTCCAAGGTCATGCCCAACCCGCCGCCGACGCTGGCATAGACAAAGGTTCCGGGGATGATTCCGATGATCGTAGCCAGGGTAAAGGTGCGCAGGCCCACGCCCAAGAAGGCCGGGGCGAGATTGACCAGCCAGAAGGGAAACAGCGGAATCAGGCGCAGGCTGAGCAGATAATTGAAGGCGTTGGCTGAAAAGCCTTCCTTCAACCGTTCCAAGGCAGATCCCGGCAACCGGTCGCGCAGCACATCGCCGAAGGCGCTGCGCGCTGCCAGGAACACGCCGACGGCGCCCAGCGTGGCGCTGATCACGGCCAAGGTTCCGCCCATGCTAGTTCCGAACAAAAATCCGCCGGCCACCGTCAGCAAGCTGGCGCCGGGCACCGAGGCGGCCGTGCAGATCGAATAAAGCAGCACGAAGATTGCCGCGCTCTTGAAGGGGTGCTCGGACACCAATTCGACAAGCATGGCCCGATGGTGGCGCAACGCCTCCAGCGAGAGATACTTGTCCAGACCAAAAACCAGAAAGCCGATCAGGATCAGCGCAATAAGGGCCAAGGGCGCAAATCGGACGATCGATCGTTTCACGGGCTTGGGGGCTGAGGGGTTATTGGTCGTCACGCCTCAGTCCGCATTATTATGTCACTCACGAGATCGGTTCTCGCACCGTTGATTTGTTGAAGCAAACAGTGTGCAGGCGAATAGTGATGCTCCAGTAACCTTGGCGTGAAATTAACGTCATCGCAGAAGGTGCGCGGTGGCTGCGTTCAATTGACCCGGGCCAATTGACTTGGTCACGAGCGTCGTCATATAAGCGGCGGCTTATTTCCGAAAATCGGGTAGAACGAAGGAGGGCGTGGTGAAGCGCACCTATCAGCCTAGCCGTCTTGTCCGCAAGCGGCGTCATGGATTCCGCGCCCGCATGGCGACTGTCGGCGGCCGCAAAGTACTGGCCCGGCGCCGCGCCAAGGGCCGCAAACGCCTTAGCGCTTAACGGCCTGGATGGCTTGGCGACAATGCCGGCTGAGGGCCAAAGCACTGTCTTGCAAACGCTGAGAAAGCGGCGCGAATTTCTCGACGCCGCCAAGGCTCGGCGCAGTGCGGCCCCTGGGCTTGTCGTCCAAATGCACAAACGGCGTGATCCCGGTCCGAGCGATCTGGCCGAGGCCAGCATCGGCGTGGGCTATACCGCCAGCCGCAAGGTCGGCAACGCCGTGCAGCGAAACCGGGCCAAGCGCCGAATGCGGGCCCTGGCAAAATCTTATCTGCCTGCACGAGGCAAGGCCGGGCACAATTACGTCTTGATCGCCCGCCAGGCCCTGCTCGGCCGGTCGTTCGCCGATCTTGAATCCGATCTCTCGAGTTGTTTGGCGCGCTTGGACAAGCGAGACGAAAAGCGCCGGCCGAACCGCTCCCGTTCGGAGCATGTCCGGTGAGTCCGGCGGCCCATGTCTTGCGCGGCGTGATCCTGGCTTATCGCTGGGGGCTCTCGCCGATTCTGGGGGCCAATTGCCGGTTTCAGCCCACTTGTTCGGCCTATGCCTTGGAGGCGGTCGAAACCCATGGGGCGCTTCGGGGCGGCTGGCTTGCGATCAAACGGTTTGGCCGCTGTCATCCACTAGGCTCGTCGGGATATGATCCGGTGCCGCCTGCCTCACCCGCCGCGCCCCCAACGATAACGAACTCAGTTAATCCGCGATCATGAGCGATCAACGCAATCTCATCCTGGCCATCGTTCTGTCGGTCGCCATCCTGTTGGGCTTCCAGTTTTTTGTCGAAGGCCCCCGGATCGCCCAGCAGCAGGCCTTGGAGGCCGAACAGCAGGCCCAAGAACTGGCCGAAACTCCGCCCGCCAGCGATCTGGAGGGGGTGGCCCCTGCCGTATCGGGCGATGGCAGTGCCCCGCTGCCCGTCCCCGGCGATGCGACGGCGGCCGGCAGCCTGACGCGATCGGCGGCGTTGGAATCCAGCGACCGCATCATCGTCAATACCGATCGTCTGCATGGATCGATCAACCTGACCGGGGCGCGGCTGGACGATTTAAGCCTGGCGGACTACCGCGAGGAAATCGATCCGAACAGTCCCGAGATCATCCTGCTGTCGCCGTTGGAGGCACCGAACCCTTATTTGGCCGATTTCGGTTGGGTTGGGCTGACCGAGGGCGCCGTGATGCCCGACAGCACCAGCCAATGGACCAGTGGCGACGATACATTGAGCGTCGATTCGCCTGTCACCATGACCTGGGACAATGGCGAGGGTCTGGTTTTCGAACGCACGATCGCGGTCGATGAGAACTACATGTTCACGGTCACCCAAACCGTGACCAACACAGGCTCGGATGCCATTGGCCTGGCGCCCTATGGCCGCATAGTCCGCTATCACACGCCCGATACGCTGGGCTTCTTTATCCTGCATGAAGGCCCCTATGGCGTGTTCGATGGGACGTTGGAGGAATATGCCTACGACGATCTGCAGGACGCCGACCAAGGGGTGGTGGCGCATGAGTCCACCGGCGGTTGGCTGGGCTTTACCGACAAATATTGGCTGGTTTCCCTGGCTCCGAACCAGGAAGACCCCTATTCGGCGCAGTTCGCCCACCGCGCTGTTGCCTCGCAGGACCGGTATTACGCCACCTATCGCGGTGGCGATGCGGTGGTCGCGCCCGGCGCCAGCCTGTCCAACACCATCCAGCTTTTCGCCGGGGCCAAAGAGGTGGGCACCATCGATGCCTATTCGGCCCACACCTGTAATGCCCTCACCTCGGCGACCGGCCTATGCGAGCCGACCCCCGGCATCGACAAGTTCGACCTGACCATCGATTTCGGCTGGTTCTACTTCCTGACCAAACCGATCTTCTATGCCATCAGCGCCATCAACAAGGTGGTCGGCAATTTCGGTGTCGCCATTCTGGTGCTGACCGTGTTCGTCAAACTGATCTTCTTCCCGCTGGCGAACAAATCCTACCAGTCCATGTCGAAAATGAAGGCGCTCCAGCCGGAAATGACCGAGCTGAAGGAGCGTTATGGCGAGGACAAGCAGGGCATGCAGAAGGCCCTGATGGAATTGTACAAGCGGGAGAAGGTTAACCCGGCCGCCGGCTGTTTGCCGATCCTGGTCCAGATCCCCGTCTTCTTCGCGCTTTATAAGGTGCTGTTCGTCACCATCGAGATGCGCCAGGCGCCGTTTTTCGGCTGGATCAAGGATCTGTCCCAGCCCGATCCGACCTCGATCATCAACCTGTTTGGGCTGATCCCCATCGATTTGCCGCCCTTCCTGCTGATCGGTGTCTGGCCGATCATCATGGGCCTGACGATGTATCTGCAGCAGAAGCTGAATCCAGCCCCGGCCGATCCGGTTCAGGCAAAGATTTTTATGTTCCTGCCGTTCATCTTCACCGTCATGCTGGCCGGCTTTCCGGCGGGGCTGGTGATCTATTGGGCTTGGAACAACGCCCTGTCGATCCTGCAGCAATGGGTGATCATGCGCCGCATGGGCGTGAAGATCGGCGGCGGAGTCGACAAACAGGCGACCCCCTCGGCCCCCGCGCCTTCGGTGACACGAAAGAAAAAGGCGGAGAGCGAGGAAAAGGCAGAAAAACCTAAGAAAAAAGCGGCTTCTAAGAGCAAGACCAACGGCGCCAAGGACCCGGATGAGGGTGACGAGGCTGAGGCTGAAGGCGATGGGGACGAGGATGACTCGCTGCCCACCCCCGATCTGTCGCGCGCCCGCACCGTCAAGGGCGAGGGCCGCAGCGGCAAAGGCCGCCGGTCCCGTCGAGCCAGCCGGGGCCGCCGCTGACCCCCAATTCCACGCCGATGGTGGACGACCAGGCCCTAGAGGCCGGCCGCCTGCTGTTTGCCGGGCCTTGCACCTTTGAACGGTCGGTCGGTGATCTGGCACAGCTGCCCGGCGAAGGGCCGCCCGAGATCGCCTTCGCCGGCCGGTCCAATGTTGGGAAGTCCAGCCTGGTCAACGCGTTGACGGGGCGCAAGACCCTTGCCCGCACCTCCAATACGCCGGGCCGGACCCAGACGTTGATCTTTTTCGATCTCGGCGGCCGGCTCCGCCTGGTCGATTTGCCGGGTTATGGCTATGCCCGCGTTTCCAAAACGACCGTCCGGCAATGGACCAAGCTGCTGCAGGACTACTTGCGCGGCCGGGTGCCGCTGGCCCGGGTCATGGTGTTGGTGGATTCTCGCCACGGGCTAAAAGATTCCGATCGCGAGACCATGGATTTGTTGGACGCGGCGGCGGTTCCCCATCAATGCATCCTGACCAAGGCCGACAAACCCAAGCCGGCCGAGCTAGAGAGCCTGATTGCAGCGATTACCGATGAGCTGGTCAAACACCCGGCGGCCCTGCCGACCGTCCTTGCCACCAGTGCCCGAACTGGTCTGGGCATCGAGACCGTGCGGGCCGAGCTTGCGCAATTGGCCGGCAGCGGGCGATAAACGCCCGCGCCGCCGGCCGATGCCGGTCCAACAAAACACAACAACGAGAAGACGCTGGCGATGAGCGATGACAATGTGATTCCGCTATCGACCGGAGAGAAGCGGATAGATGCGCATCTGGAACAGGCGCGCGTGCTGTCCCAGGCGCTGCCCTACATGCGCAAATACTCCGGTGCCCGCTTTGTCATCAAATATGGCGGCCACGCCATGGGCGACAACGAGCTGTCCCGCAGTTTCGCGCGCGACATCGTGCTGATGAAGCAGGTCGGCATCAATCCCATCGTCGTGCATGGCGGCGGCCCGCAGATCGGCCGCATGCTGGAACGGCTGCAGATCGACTCGAACTTCGTGGACGGGCTGCGGGTGACCGACCGCGAGACGATGGATGTGGTCGAGATGGTCCTGTCCGGCTCGATCAACAAATCCCTGGTCGCCGCCATTCAGGAAGTGGGCGGTCAAGCCGTCGGCATCTCCGGCAAGGATGGCAGCCTGGTGCGGGCCCGCAAGCTGCGCCGTACCAAGCGCGATCCGGACAGCAATATCGAAAAGATCCTCGATCTGGGCTTCGTCGGCGAACCGTCGGAGGTGGTGCCGGATATCCTGGATTGTTTGGAGGAAACCAACTTCATCCCGGTCATCGCGCCGATTGCGGCCGATGGGCGCGGGCAGACCTACAACATCAACGCCGATTCCATGGCAGGAGCAATCGCCGGCGTGGTCGAATCGTCGCGGTTGTTCCTGCTGACGGACGTGCCGGGCGTGCTGGATGCCGATGGCAAGCTGATCCCTGAATTGACGGTCAGCCAAGCCCGCGAGTTGATCGCCGATGGCGTCATCCAGGGCGGCATGATCCCCAAGATCGAAACCTGCATCATGGCCGTCGAGATGGGCGTCGAAGCCGCCGTCATTCAGGATGGCCGCCGCCCGCATGCTTTGCTGCTGGAGGTCTATACCGAGGGCGGTGCCGGCACCCTGATCTATGATGATTGACCTGCTGGCACGCTGAACGGCAATTGAACGGCTTATGGGCTGGAAAACCGGTGTTCTGATCGTCATCGCGCTGGCGGCGGCTTTTGCCTGGGTCGCCGGTGCTTCGATGATCGCCCGCACCCTGTCCGATATCGCCGACACGCCGTGGGTGGTTGCGGCCTATCTGGGCAGCCTGCTGGTCCTGGTGGTGATCATTTATGTCATCTACCGCCAACGCTTCCGGCCCAAGACCAAACGCCGCACGCCCCCCGTTGCCCGGACCAAGCGCCCGGTCGACGAGGTGCTGACCGACATCGACCGCCGACTGACCGACCCGGCCGAAATGGATGTCGTCACCGACGACCGGGGGGCTGCGACAACCGTCGCTCTCTGCGGCGCACCCGGCGTGGGGACCAGCGGTTTGGCTGCCTTGCTGCGTGAAACGGTCGATCCGGATCTGATTGCCGAGGCGGGCAGCCTGAGCACTGATGCCGAGCAAAACCGCCGGACCCTGTCCCTGTCCCGGCGCGCGAGCCTGCCGGTTCTGGTGGTCGACAACGACCTGCGCGCCCATGAATTCGAGGCCGCCACCGAACTGGCGACCCATAACCCCAGAACGATCATCGCCCTCAACAAGGCCGACACCTTCGCGCCGGAGGACAGGTCCCGTTTGCTGGAGGTGATTGCCGGCCGGCTTGACGGGCTGATCACGGCGGATCGGGTCGTTGCCGTCTCCGCCGATCCTCGACCGATCCGCCGCGTGCAAGCCGACGGTGCTGAGCGGGAAATCGCCCAGGAACCGGACGTCCAAGCCCTCGTTCAGCTGATTTCAGCGGCCCTGAAACCATGACCGACCAAGAAACCCACTACGAAGAAAGCCTGGCCTCCCTGCGCAAGCTCGCCCGCTCGCTGGATGAGGACACGCCCGAACGCAAGGCCGTCGAGGACGAGCTGGATGCCTTGGACGAGATGCTGGGCAAGCTGGAGTCCGGCACCGTCACCATTTCGGTGTTCGGTGAGATCAACACCGGCAAGTCTTCGCTGCTGAACGCCCTGCTGGGCGAAAGCCGGTTCGAAACCGATGTGCGTGGCGGCCAGACTGTCATCGCCGACCGCGAGGAATGGCACCGCCTGCGCAAGCAGATGACACGCGGCAACCGGCCGCAGGTCTTCCTGATCGACACGCCGGGGCTGAACGAAGTCGATGGCCAGGAACGGGCCGATGTCGCCTCCGAAACCGCCCGGCTGGCCGATCTGGTGCTGTTTGTCGTCGATGGCGATTTGAACCAGGTCGAAATGGACGCCATCGCCGGCCTGAACGAGCTGAACAAGCCGATCATCGTCTGCCTGAACAAGGTGGACCTGCTCACCCGCGACCAGCGCGCCAAAACGGTTGAGGCGGTGTGCGAGCGGCTGGACGGCCTGGTGCCCCGGGATTCGATCGTCCTGGCGGCCTCCGATCCCAGCCCGCGCGAGGTCGTTGTCGGGACCGACGCGCGCGGTGAGGAAATCATCGAGGAGCGCAAGCCCAAACCGATCATCGAGGATGTCGAGGAACGGGTGCTCGATATCCTGAATGCCGAGGGCAAGGCGGTGATCGCGCTGAACGCCATGCTGTTTGCCCGCAGCGTGTCGGAAAAACTCGACACCCGTCGGCGTGAGGTGCGGGGCGAGGCGGCGGACACTGTGGTGCGCCGCTACATGATCGCCAAGGGCTTCGCGGTCGCCCTGAACCCTATCGTCGTGGCCGATTTTGTCGGCGGCATTGCGGTGGATGCCGCCATGATCCGCCATCTGGGTCAGATCTATGGAACCGAGCTGACGGGCGAAGCCGCGCGCGGGCTGGTGTTCGAAATCGGCAAGGCCTATGGCGTGCTGGCCGGGGCGGAATATGCCACCCACCTGCTGGCCGGCGTGGTCAAGACCGCGACCTTGGGCATCGGCACGGCGGTCACCATGGTGCCGCAACTGGTCGCCGGCGCCTTTACGACCTATGTCGTCGGCCGGGCAGCGATCATCTATTTCAGCCAGGGCAGCACCTGGGGTCCGGGCGGGCCCGGTCAGGTGATCAAGACGATCTTGGCCGATATCGACCGGGAATCGGTGATGAACGAAATCAAGGCCGGCGTGCTGGACAAGCTCAAGCGGCCCAGCTGAACAAAGGGCGTGTTATTCGGCGGCAGAATGGCTGGCGCCAAAAAACCGTAGCTGGTCGGCCAGTTCCAGCTCGCTCATCGGATAGCCGCCATCCTCGCCTGCGCTCAGCATGGCACCGGGTGGGATGCGGGCGACCTGGATTTGCAGGCTGACGGCGAATTCCATGCTCAGATTTGCCGCCCAGGCAAGCGCGACGACGGCGCGCGGCGCCGCCGCGGCGAGAATTTCGCAGACCGTGCCGTAATTGAGGTTGGCGCGCCGAGCCAGGCCCGCGGCCAGCCGGTCGTTGTCGCCCCGGTCAATCATCGCCCTTAGGACGGGCTCGCCGTAGGCGCGGGCGTCGTCTTCGGATTGGCCCTGTTCGATCAGGACGCGCGTCTTTTCCGCCACTCTGGGCGCAAGGGTGCAGCGCTCGGCTTCGGCCTCGTCCAGGCTTTCGATCAAGGCCTGGGAAATGTAGCAGGCCAGTTGAGCCGCCGCCCCGGATGGCAAATCGGGATGAACGGCCAGGGATTCGTGCCAGGACGGGTGGTCCGGCGCCTGATCGAGCACCAAATCGAGGGTGGATTCGCGCAAATGGGTGGACGGGTTCTTCAGCAGGGTCAGGACCGAGGAATCCCGGCCAAGCGTGGCAATCGCGTGGGAGACCGAGGCCGGGAGGGAAGGGCGTGATGCCACGGCGTCGAGGTGATCATCGCTTTCAGCCCGCTCGACCGTTGCGAGCAGATCGTCCTGCTCCAGCACCGGCGAGGATTGCAGGACAGGGCAGGCGATGGCCGGGTTCGCATCATTGGCAAGGCGCCTGACGGCGGAATGCGGCGCGTGCTTGAGGTCGGCGATGGCCAGCGACAGGCTTTTTCGAACCGCCTCGGACTCGTCGTCGGCCAGGATGCCGAGAATTTGTTCCAGCAGACTGGGGACCGGCTGGGGATCCACCTCGTCATTCGCCGGAATTCGGGCGACCGATTTATCGACCAGCCGGGCACGGACCTCCTCTTCGGAATCGCGCGCCAAAATCAAATCGGCCGCCAGGGGAGTCTTGCCGTTCTCGGCGATCTGCTGCCGGACCTGGGGGGCAATATCGGCCGCCAGGAAGAACAGCAGCTCCTTGGGAATGTCCTGTTTGCCGGCCAGCGCCACCCGGTCGGCGAGGTCGGGCGACCGCGCCTGCTCCCGCAGTTCCTCGATGTCTTGGGGGCGATCGCTCATAGGTCGTCCGCCTTCGATGAAATCCGAACCCTGCCGCCGCGCACCTGACTCTTGCCGCGCTTGGCCTCATACATCGACCGATCCGCCCGGGCGATCATGCATTCGAGGGTTTCCTCGGAACTTCTGTCTCGGATCGCGATGCCGACCGACAGGCCGGGCGGGCTGACATCGGTGTAGCGGCTGGCGATTTCGCGGCCGCCCTGTTGCACCTTCTGGGCCAGCCGATTGATGAAATCGGTATCGGTGTCGCCCAGCCAGATCACGAACTCGTCGCCGCCGATCCGGGCGCAGATATCGTCGGGGCCGGTCAGATCGGTGATCATCTCCGCCACATTGCGGATGATCGTATCGCCTTCCTGATGGCCGTAGCGGTCGTTCACGCCCTTGAAGTTGTCGATGTCGACATAGGCGATGGCCTGAATCTGATCGGCGCGGCTGGCCGAATAGTCGCGGCCAACCCGTTCCAGCAGCGTGCGCCGGTTGAACAGACCCGTCAGCCCGTCCCGTTGGGCCAGATCTTCCAGCTTTTCGTAGTGGGCCATCTGCTCATGGGCCAAGCCAAGCTGGTCGGCCACCGACTGGATGACATGACCGTCATCGACATCCCAGACGCAGATCGGCGGATCCCCGTGCAATCGCCGCCAAACCGCCAGCAAGCCAACGGGCCGGCCGCGAAATTGCGAGACGCCGACCATGGCCTCCGCCCCTTCGAACCGAACCTTGATCGGTTCGCTTGGGGGAATGTCTCCGATGTGCAGCAGGGCGGGAAGCTGGTCGGCCAGCAGCCCGTTGGTATCGTCGGCAAAGGGCGTGATCGCGAACGAGGCAACCGGCCCGCCGACACCATCGTTGGAATGCCGGGAAATAACAGCCCCGTCGGCCGCAATGGCGTGGGCGGTTGCCTGGGCGGCGGTCGCCAGGCTCTTTTCCGGACGCAGCTCGTCGCGCATCGAGCGCAAAATGTGGGACAGCAGGCGTTCGCGCATCTGGGCGCGCGCGATCTGCTGTTCGAGCCGTCGCGACCGGCTGACATCGCGGCAGACCCCCCTGGCGCCTATCCAGCTGCCATCGGCGGCGAAAATGGGCCGGGCCCAGACGGTCTGGGTGACCATCTCGCCATCGGCTCGAACCATCCAGATGTCACGCGCCTGGATATCCATCCGCGCTTCAAAAGGCGACGTACCCTCGTTCAGCGTTTCGGCCAAGAGACGGGCCGCGGGCCGCCCGATGAGATCGCGGGGCGGGTGGCCCAGGGCGCCGGCGGCGGAGATATAGGCCAGAAACCCGGCCGCGTCCGTTTCCCAGGCAAAATCGACCGCCATTTCGGTCAGGTCGCGAAACCGCTGCCGCGATTCGGCCAGTGCCTGGTTCAAATTGTGATGCAGCGTGTTGTCCTGGGCCAATACGGCGATGGACCCATCGGCAAACCGGGTCGGCAGCCATTCCAGGATCAGATCGCCGCCATCCTCGCCCGCGCCGGCGATGATGGTGTTCAGCGAACCGGTGCCGGCCGACGCGTGGTCGAACAGCCAGGCGGTCAGCTTTTGCCACCAGTGCTCGTCCCGCTCAGAACCGACCACCCTTTCCGCCGTGTCGGCGATCAGCGCATCGCCCGGTCCGCTGGCCGCTAAAATGTCCCCGGATGGCGCAAGAAGGAAAGCCGGCCTGGAAAAACGCTCGATCAGTTCGCGCACGTCGCCCGTTTGGGCGGCATGTTGTTTCGCCTGCGACGATGGAGGGGCGAACAAAACCAAGGATTCCCGCGCCTTTTCCACGCTGTTCGTACGATTGGTTTAATCGCCAACACTATCCAGAGGCACTTAACCCAGGCTTAAGTTTCCGCGCGATGGCTATGCCGCTCGCAAGGCAGTCGCTAGAGCATGATTCTATCTGATCGAAACATGCTCTAGGCTGGGTTCCATGTCTCACAAACCGCCTGCCGCCCCGGCCCCTGCACCGGAGCTGCTCGACCGCGATGTCTGGATCTTCGATCTCGACAACACCCTGTATTCGGCGGACTGCGATCTGTTCTCGCAAGTCCGCGTAAAAATGGGTGAATTCATCTCGCGCACCTTCTCGATCACGTTGGAGGAGGCGCGGGTTCTGCAGCGCAAATATTTTTTGGAATACGGCACCACTTTGCGGGGTTTGATGACCGTCGATGGTATCGATCCGACCGACTATCTCACCTATGTCCACGACATCGATCTGGGTGTCATCGGCCCGGATGCAGGGCTGGCGGCGGCGCTCAAACAACTGCCCGGCCGGAAGCTGATCTTCACCAACGCCAGCACCGATCACGCCGAACGGGTGTTGGACCGTCTGGGCATCGCCGATCAATTCGAAGCCATCTTCGACGTGGCGGCGGCCAGCTATATCCCCAAGCCGCATCGGGGGCCTTACGATACGCTCATCCAAACGTTCGGCGTGACGCCCAGCCGGGCGGCGATGATCGAGGACATGCCGCAAAACCTGGAACCAGCCCACGAAATGGGGATGACGACGGTGCTGGTTGAAACCAGCCATGATTGGGGCGTGGATGGCCGCACGGCGCCCCATGTCCATCACGTGGTGGAGGATCTGCCCCGCTGGCTTGCGGAATTGGCGGGCAAGACGGGTCAGCCGAGCACCGGTGATTGACAAGGCCCCCCGCGCGCCAGCACTGTCTGGCCGCAAAAGTCGAGGTCGCCCATTTTGCTGCCGGCGCGGCCGACAAAACCCGACATAAGGAACAGGACAAAAATGGATACCGAGCGTCTCGAAAGCGAAATCGAGCGCGCGTGGGATGAGCGCGAATCCCTGTCGCCGTCCACCACCGGCCCCGCGCGCAATGCCATCATGGCGGCGTTGGACGGCCTGGACGATGGAACATACCGCGTCGCCGAACCTACCGACAGCGGCTGGAAAACCAACCAATGGCTCAAAAAGGCCGTGCTGCTGTCTTTCCGGCTGAAGGATATGGAAATCCAATCCGGGTCGACGCAAGGCGGGCATTGGTGGGATAAGGTCGATTCCAAATTCAAGGATTGGGATGCGGCCCGCTTCAAGGAAGCCGGTTTTCGCGCCGTACCGAACTGCGTGGTGCGCCATTCGGCCTATATCGCGCCCAGCGTCGTCCTGATGCCCAGTTTCGTCAATCTCGGCGCCCGCGTCGACTCGGGCACCATGGTCGATACCTGGGTGACGGTTGGGTCCTGCGCGCAGATCGGCAAGAATGTGCACCTGTCCGGCGGGGTCGGGATCGGCGGTGTGCTGGAACCCATCCAGGCCGGTCCGGTCATCATCGAGGATGATTGCTTTATCGGCGCGCGATCCGAGGTGGTCGAAGGCGTGGTCGTCGAACGCGGCTCGGTGTTGTCGATGGGCGTCTTCATCGGTGCCTCGACTAAGATCGTCGACCGCGCCACGGGCGAGGTGATGTACGGCCGGGTACCGGCCTATTCGGTTGTGGTGGCCGGTTCCATGCCCGGCAAGCCCCTGCCGGACGGCTCCCCGGGTCCGAGCCTTTATTGTGCGGTGATCGTCAAACGGGTGGACGAACGCACGCGGTCCAAGACCTCGATCAACGACTTGCTGCGCGATTGATCCGGTGAGTTCCATTGATCCGGTCGCGTTGACCCAGCAGCTTGTGCGCTGTCCCAGCGTGACCCCGGCAGATGCCGGGGCCTTGGGCGTCTTGCAAGCCGCGTTGGAACCGCTGGGGTTCGACTGCCAGCGCCTGACCTTTACCGAGGAAGGCACGGCGTCGGTCGACAATCTCTATGCCCGCTGGGGCAGCTCCGGCCCGGCCATCGCGTTTGCCGGCCACACCGACGTGGTGCCGGTGGGGGATGAGGGGGCCTGGACGGTCGATCCTTTTGGGGCAGTGATTAAGGACGGCATTTTGTACGGGCGCGGGTCAGCCGATATGAAATCCGGCATCGCCGCCTTCATCGCCGCCGCCGCGCGCTTGATCGACCGAGCACCCCCGCAAGGCTCGATCAGCCTGATCATCACCGGGGACGAGGAAGCGGCCGCCATCAACGGCACGGTCAAGCTGGTCGATTGGATGCGCCGGCAGGGCGAACGGGTCGATGCCTGTATCGTCGGCGAGCCTTCCAGCATCGACCGGCTGGGCGATGGCATCAAGATTGGCCGCCGAGGCTCGCTGAACGCCAAGCTGGTGGTTGAGGGCGTGCAGGGCCACAGCGCTTATCCCCACCTGGCTGACAATGCCGCAACCCGCATGGTGCGGCTGCTGGCGGCGATCATCGATACGCCGCTGGACCATGGCAGCGATCACTTCGAGCCCACCAACTTGGCGGTCACCTCCATCGATATCGGCAACCCGGCGACCAACGTCATTCCGGGACGCGCCGAGGCGGCGATCAATGTTCGCTTTAACGATCTCCACACCGGCGCGTCAGTCCAAAAATGGCTGAAAGACAGGTTTGACGCGGTCGATCCGGACTACGCGCTCTCGTTCAAACTGACGGGCGAATCCTTCCTGACCCAAACCGGACCCTTTACGGACATCGTCGGGACCGCGGTCGAAGATGTCATCGGCAGCCGGCCGGAGATGACGACCGGGGGCGGCACGTCCGACGGTCGGTTCATCAAGGACATCTGCCCCGTCGTCGAGCTAGGAGTTATCAACAAATCCATCCACAAGGTGGATGAGCATGTCAGCTTGGCCAATATCTCCGGCCTGACGGAAATCTACGACCGGGTTCTGACGCGCTTTTTTGAAGCAGGCGGACTGCCCGCGTGATCACGCAGCTCGAAATCCTGCGCGCGATGTTCGGGGCGTGGCGCCTGCTGCGCCTGGACCCGGGTGGGATGCAATATTTCGACCGCACACCCCAGGGCGCGATCCGCAGCTTTTTCGCGGCCGTGATCGTCCTGCCTTTCTTCCTGGCCTTTCAGATCGATGTCTTGGGCACGCTGATCGAACAGCAGGGCTTCGTGCCCGTCGCGACGGTCGAGACGTTGTTCTATGTCATTCGCTGGACGACGTTTCCGGTGATCATGATCACGCTGTTGTCGCTGTTCGGCGTCTCGGATCGCTTCGTCGATTTCCTGGTGGCCTACAACTGGGCCAACGTCGTCCATGTGTGCTTCTACCTGCCGGCTTTCCTGCTGCAATGGTTCACCCCGGCACCGGAAGCGCTGATCGACGCCGCCATGTTCGCCGCCTTGGCGCTGGCGCTGGCCTACTCCTGGTTTGTGATCAAGACGGCCACCGGTTTGAGCGGTTCGGTGGTGGTCGGGCTGGTCGTGCTGGATCTGGTGCTCGCCATCATGATCGCCGCCCTGTCGCTGGATTATCTGGGCGGCGCACCGGCCACCGCATAGCGCACACCGGCCAGATAGAGGCCCTCGGGCGGGGCGTTCGGGCCGGCGGCTGAGCGGTTGCGGGCTTCAAGCGCTTGGGCCACCGCCTGCGTATCCCACTTGCCCCGGCCGACCAGCTCCAGCGTGCCGACCATGGCGCGCACCTGGTTGTGCAGAAACGACCGCGCCTCGGCGATGATCTCGATGCTTTCGCCCGCACGCCGGACGTCCAGCCGGTCCAGGGTTTTGACCGGCGATTTGGCCTGGCACTGGGTGGACCGAAAACTGGTGAAATCATGATGACCGACCAGCCCCTGCGCGGCCTGATGCATCGCCCCGGCATCCAACGGACGGGAGACCCACCAAACCCGCCCCGCTTCTAAGGCCGGCGGGCTGCGGCGGTTTAAGATCAGATAGCGGTATGACCGCCCGATGGCGGAAAACCGGGCATCGAAATCATCCGGTACCAGTTCGGCCTTAAGGACGGCGATGGCGGCGGGGCGCAGGTGCGCGTTGGTCGCATCCCGCACCTGATCGACCGGCCAGTCCTTTTGCAGATCGACATGGGCGCATTGCCCCGTCGCGTGCACACCGGCATCGGTGCGGCCCGCGCCCTGGACCGTGGCGGATTCGCCGCAAAAGGCCCCAATCGCTTCCTCCAGCGACTGCTGCACCGAGGGGCCATTGTCCTGACGCTGCCAGCCGACCAGGCCGGTGCCGTCATATTCGATGGTTAGGCGGTAGCGCGGCACGGTGCGTTGAGCGGTAGTTGGCTGCCCGGGGCGATGGGATAGCCGCGCAGGAAATCCTCGGCGGCCATGGAAGCCCTGCCGGGGCGTTGCAGCCGGTCGATCCGAACCGAGCCTCCCTGGGCGCAGCCGATCGTCAGCCTGTCATCCAGCACCTGGCCGGCAGGTCCGGTCTGGCCCGGCAGCACCGTCACGGCCTGGACCCGCATCACCGTATCCTGGAAGTCGAACCAAGCGCCGGGCCAGGGGGTCAGGGCGCGCACCTGCCGGTCGACATAGCTGGCGTCCTGCCAGGCGAGCCGGCCATCTTCGCGAGTCAGCTTGGCGGCATAGGTGACGCCCTCTTCGGGCTGCGCTTCGGCCGATAGGTTGGGCAAATCGGCCAGGGTGTGAACGATCAGGGACGCACCCATTGCGGCCAGTTCGTCATGCAAGATGCTGGCGGTCGTCTCCGGCCCGATGGGAACCGTACCCCGCATCAGCATCGGCCCGGTATCGAGCCCGGCTTCCATCTGCATGATGGTCACGCCGGTTTCGGTATCGCCGGCCAGGATCGCCCGCTGGATAGGCGCGGCCCCCCGCCAACGGGGCAGCAGCGAGGCGTGGATGTTCAAACAGCCCAGGCGCGGTGCGGCCAAAACCGCCTTGGGTAGGATCAGGCCATAGGCCGCCACCACCGCCGCGTCCGCCTGCAATTCGGCAAAGGCGGCCTTCGTCTCAGCATCCTTCAAGCTGACCGGGTGGCGCACCTCGATGCCCGCCGCCTCGGCGGCTTGCTGAACCGGGCTGGGTTTGGTGCGTTTGCCCCGTCCCGCCGGCCGGGGCGGCTGGCAGTAGACCGCGCAAATCTCATGCCCCGCGTCGATCAGGCTATGCAAGGCCGGAACCGAAAAGTCCGGCGTGCCCATAAAAATCAGCCGCATAACAAGGTCGCTCTAAGCGTCCTCTTTCGCTTTGGCCTTTTTCCATTTGGCCAGTTTGCGCAGGATCATGTTGCGCTTTAGGGCCGACATGTGATCGACGAACAGGATGCCGTCCAGATGGTCGATCTCGTGCTGGATGCAGGCGGCCAGTAGGCCGGTCGCCTCGCGCTCGCGGCGGATGCCGTTCTCATCCAGCCAGGCGGCCTTGATGGCGGTGTGTCGGGTCACGTCGCCCCATTGGTCGGGCAGGGACAGACAGCCCTCTTCCAGCGTCTGCATTTCATCCGACACCCAAACCAGCTCGGGATTGACCATGCGGATGGGGTCCGGCTCGTCATCCTTGCCGGCGGTGTCGATGACGACCAGCCGCCGCGAGATGTTGATCTGCGGGGCCGCCAGCCCGATGCCGGGGGCGGCATACATGGTTTCCAGCATGTCATCGAACAGCGCGCGGACCTCGTTATCAACCGATTGCACCTTGGCGGCCGGTTTCTTCAGCACCGGGTTGGGGGCGAGGACGATGTCTCGGATGGCCATAAGCGACGAATTCTTGATGTAATTACGCTGCCGCCCAACGTGGGAGGGCCGCCCGGTGGGGTCAAGCGTCGCTTTCGCCGACGGCCAACAGTTCGGGCTTGGAAATCTCTCGCGGCGTGTCTTCGACGGGCGTGATAGTCGGAATCGGCTTTTCGCCCATCGGCACGCCCATCTCCCCCATCTTGCGGGCGCTGACCAGCACGCGGGATTCCAGGTTGCTGACCAGCCCGTTATAGGCGTTGACCGACCGTCCCAGATGTTTGCCCAGATCCTGGGTGTGCTGGCCCAGCTTTGCCAGCCGGTCATATAACTCGCGCCCGGTATCGGCGATGTGCCGGGCGTTTTGCGCCAGCCGTTCTTGCCGCCAGCCATAGGCCACCGCGCGCAGCAGGGCGATCAAGGTCGTCGGGGTCGCCAGGATGACCGATTCCCGGGCGCCAGCCTCGATCAATCCGGGCTGGGCATCCAGCGCGGCGGCAAAGACGCTCTCGGTCGGCAGGAACATGACCACGAAATCCGGCGTCGGGTCGAACTGGTCGCGATAGCCCTTGCGGCTCAGCTCCTTGACGTGTTCGCCGACCCGGGCGGCGTGCTGGGCGATGGCGGCCCTGCGGGCCTCCTCGCCTTCCGCCTCCATGGCGGCCATGTAGGAATCCAGCGGTGTCTTGGCATCGACCACGATCTGGCCGCCGCCCGGCAACCGCACGATCATGTCGGGCCGCAGCGGGCCGGCTTCGCCCGCCACATGGGCCTGCTGGTCAAAGTCGCAATGCTCGACCATGCCGGCCAGCTCGACCACCCGCTTGAGCTGCAATTCGCCCCAACGGCCGCGCACCGGGGCCTTGCGCAGGGCCTGGACGAGGTTGCCCGTTTCCGAACGCAGTTTTTCCTGGCTTTCCGACAGGCTGGTGATCTGCTGGCGCAGCGCGCCATATGCCCCTTCGCGCTGGGCTTCCATGGCGCGCACCTGGGCGTCCATCTTCTTCAGGCTTTCGCCCAAGGGTTGGATCAGCTGGTTGATCGATTGTTTGCGCTGTTCCAGATCACCCTTGGCGCCTTCCCGCAATTGCTCGAAACGCTGATTGGCCAGCTTCAGGAACTGATCCATCGAGTTTTGCAGGGTCTGGCTGGACAGGTCACGGAAGGAGGATTGCATGGATTCCCGCAGATCCTTGACCTCGCTCAGCCGTTCCTCGGTCATCGCAACCTGTTGGTTGAGGCGGGCGATTTCCTGCTCGGCGGCGCCGAAATGCCGTCCCATCTCCTCCAGTTTCTCGTCCCGAACGGCGATCATCGCATTGGCCCGCGCCGTTTCGGATTCCAGCGCATAGCGGTGGGACCGGCCGCGCATCAGGCCCAGGATCGCAGCTATCAGGGCGATCAGAATCGCGCCCGCGACAGCGCCGATGCCCAGGATGACGAGAGAATCATAGGCGACCAGACGGTCGCGCAGGCTGGTGAGAATCACCTCCATGATGGAACCATAGCGTGCAATCGGTGTTACAGCGAGCGCCGGCCGCGCAGGGCGGTCGTCAGCGTGCCGTCATCCAAGTAGTCGAGCTCGCCCCCCAACGGCACGCCATGGGCCAGCCGGGTGATCGTCACCTCGCCATGGCCCAGCCGCTCGGCGATGTAATGGGCCGTGGTCTGGCCATCCACGGTCGCCCCCAGGGCCAGGATGACTTCTTCGATCTGGTCGGTCTTGACCCGTTCTACCAAGGCCGGGATGCGCAAATCATCGGGCCCGATGCCATCCAGGGCGCTCAAGGTGCCGCCCAGTACATGGTAGGTGCCGGAAAAAGCGCCCGACCGTTCCAACGCCCAGAGATCCGCGACGGTTTCCACCACACAAACTTGGGACTGGCTGCGGTTGGGATCGGCGCAGATGCGGCAAGGTTGAACAGTGTCCAGATTGCCGCAGCGCGGACATTCCATCACCGATTCGGCGGCATCCGACAGAGCCTCGGCCAGCGGCAACATGACATCGGCCCGGTGCTGCATCAGGTACAGCACGGCACGACGGGCTGAACGGGGACCCAGCCCCGGCGTTTTGGCCAACAGGCCGATCAGCCGCTCGATATCCTCACCAAGCATGGCAAACGGGTCGGGTCAGAAATCCTAGAAGGGCAGCTTCATGCCCGGCGGCAGGGACAAACCGCCCATCATTTCCTGGGTCTTTTCGGACACCATGGCCTCGACCTTGGCCCGGCCGTCATTGATGGCGGCGGCGACCAGGTCCTCCAGCACCTCGACCTCCTCGGGATCGACCAGCGCCTTGTCGATCTTGACCGAGCGGACATCGCCCTTGCCGGTCAGCACCACGGTGACCATGCCGCCGCCGGCCTGGCCAGTGACCTCAGTATCAGCCAGCCCGGCCTGCATCTCCTGCATGCGAGTCTGCATTTCCTGGGCCTGTTTCATCATCTGGCCGAGATTTTTCATCGCCATTGATCCTGTCGGTTTGAGAATTGGGGCAGGCTCTTAGCCTGTCGCGGCGCCGTTGTCTTCGTCTTCTTGAACTTGGGATGCCTCAGTTGGCTCCTCAATTTCCAGCGTCGCACCCTCGAACGTCGCCATGATGTCCTTGACCAGCGGGTGTTCGGCAACCTCCTTGCGGATCGCCGCGTCGCGCGCCACCAGGTAATCGACAACCGATTGCCCGCCCGGCTGGTCGACCACAGCGACCAGCCAGCGCTCGCCGGTCGCCTCGGCGATTGAGTCGTTGAGCTGGCTTACAAGGTTGGTCGGCGCCCGGTCGTTTACAGCGATTTCCAGCTTGGCCTCGCCGCAGCTGACGATCCGGATATCGCGGCGCAGATGGGCCACCGTTTCCGGGTCCAGCTTGTCGGCGAACCGGCTCAGAATATCGGCAAACCGCTCGGTATCGCCGTGCATGGTCAGCTCGGCGACCGGTTCAGCCGGTTGTGGGGCAGCGGGGGCGGCTTCCTTTGGCGGAGCAGAACCCGATGAAGGACCTTCCTCACGCAAAGCCTTCAGCAAGTCGCCCGGCGTCGGCTGCCCGGCGGCGAAAATCAGCCGGATGATCACCATGTCCAGCGCCCCGGCTGGATCCGGCGAGCGGGCGATTTCGTCCAGCCCGGCCAGCAGCATCTGCCACAGGCGCGTCAATACGGGCACCGACAGTTGCTTGGCCAGGGCAGGGCCGCGCTCGCGGTCGGCCTCCGGCAGGCCGGGATCGCTGGCCGCCAGTTCGCTGAATTTGCAGCGGGTGACGAAATGGGTGAATTCCAGCAAATCCTGGCCGATGGTCAGCGGTTCGGCCCCGGCCCCGCGCATGCGTTCGGCCAATTCCAGCGCCCCGGCCGTATCGCCGCCGACCAGCTTGTCGAACAGATCGATGATCACCGCCCGGTCCGCCAGGCCCAGCATGCCGGCGACAACGGCCTGATCGACGGATCCCTCGCCCAGGGATATCGCCTGATCGAACAGGCTCAACCCGTCGCGCATCGACCCATCGGCGGCCCGGGCTAGCATGGCGGCGGCCGGCTGTTCCAGGCTGACCGCCTCCTTGGCCGCGATGTCGGTCAGCTGCTGGCTGATCAACTCAGCCGGCATGCGCCGCAAATCGAACCGTTGGGCGCGCGACAGCACCGTGACCGGTACCTTGCGGATTTCCGTGGTGGCGAAGATGAAGCGGGCGTGCGGCGGCGGCTCCTCCAGCGTCTTCAACAGGGCGTTGAAGGCGTTGCGCGAGAGCATGTGCACTTCGTCGATGATGTAGACCTTGTAGCGCGCGCTGGCCGGGGCATAGCGCACCCCGGCGATGATCTCGCGCACATCATCGACCCCGGTGTTGGAGGCCGCGTCCATTTCCAGCACATCGACATGGCGGTCGGCGGCGATGGCCTTGCAATGCTCGCACACCCCGCAGGGGGAAATGGTCGGCCCGCCGGTGCCGTCCGGCCCAATGCAGTTCAGGGCCCGGGCGATCAGCCTTGCCGTGGTCGTTTTGCCGACCCCGCGAATGCCGGTCAGCATATAGGCGTGGGCGATCCGGCCGCTGGCAATCGCGTTGGTCAGGGTGCGGACCAGCGCTTCCTGGCCGACCAGCTCGTCAAAGGTCTGGGGCCGGTATTTACGCGCCAGCACGCGATAGGCGGGCGCGGCCTTGTCCGTTTCCGGCAGATCCAGGCCTAGCAGGGCCGAGCCTTCGTCGGCGCTATCGGTGCGTGGGGTGTCGGTGTCGTCCATCGCCCCGATCATAGGCGCGGGGCCGTCATGGATGAAAGTGTCATGGATGGAAGGGTGGAAGACTGGACAACGACCCGGGAGAAAACTCGTTACGGCTGCTTCCTTCCGGACCTGACCGGGTTGGCGAGGCTCCCGTCCGTCGCCAGCCTTCCAACCCCTTCATATCACGATTGGCCCAAGGCTTATCAAGGGGCCTAATCAAGCGGCGGTCTCGCGCCGATGCGCCTCCGCCAACTCGGCCATACTGTTGAAGCGGAAATCGACCGGCGGAATGTCCCCGGGATCGCGGGTGGCGCCAAAGCCTTCCTGATCGTGGCGGCGATAGATCCAGCAAGTCGCCAACCCTTGCTGGCCGGCCGGGATATGGTCGTGAAACAGGCTTTCGGCCGTGTGCAGGATGTCTTCCTTGCCCAAACCCAGCTGGGCCAGATTATCCAGCATGTAGGAAAAATTGGCATCCGAGGGTTTGTAGGAGCCGATGTCCTCGGCCGTGTAGATGGCATCGAACGCCACGCCCAGCTTGGCCCGGCTGGTCTCGAAGCTGGCATTGTCCACATTCGACAGGATGACCAGCTTGTAGTGGTTTTTCAGATAGGCCAGCGCCTCGGCCGAATCGGGAAAGGCCGGCCAATCGGCAACGCTGCGGCCATAGGCCAGGCATTCCTGCCAATCCACCGTCAGGCCCCATTCCTCGGCCAGCCGGCGATAGAGGCTGGCCAGCAGATCCGAATAGCGTTTGGCGGGCGTCTGTACCTGGTGGGCGGATTCAAGCCGGCTGTGGGCCTGCAGGACGGTATCGCGGGCGGGCGGGGCGGACAGACGGTCGGTCAACGGCTTAAGGCCGGCGATAATGCCGCTTTCCCAATCGATCAGGGTTCCGTAACAATCGAAGGTCAGCGCCTTATAGTCGGTTAGTTTCATCGGCTGTGTTCAATGTTGTGGGGAGTGCAATGGATCAGAACAAAGTGGCCGTCGTCACGGCCGGCGGCAGCGGTATGGGGGCCGGCGCGGCGCGGACCTTGGCCGCCCAGGGATACCACGTCGCCATCCTGTCGTCCTCTGGAAAGGGCGAGGCGCTGGCGCAAGAACTGGGTGGGCTGGGTGTCACCGGCTCGAACCTGTCGGTGGAGGACATGCAGACCCTGGTCGATCAGACGGTTGAGCGCTGGGGGCGGATCGATGCGGTGGTCAACAGCGCCGGGCATGGGCCCAAGGGCGATGTGTTGGATATCCCCGATGAGGATTGGCACCGGGGTATGGAGGTCTATCTGCTCAACGTCGTGCGCATCGCCCGTTTGGTAACGCCGATCATGCAGGCCCAGGGAAAGGGCTCCATCGTCAACATCTCGACCTATGCCCTGTTCGAACCCGAAGCGACCTTTCCGACATCGGGGGTCTTTCGCGCCGGGCTGGCGGCGTTCACCAAATTGTTCGCCGACAAATACGCCGCTGACGGCATCCGCATGAACAATGTCCTGCCCGGCTTTATCGACAGCCTGCCGGAAAGTGCCGAACGACGGGACCGCATACCGATGGGCCGGTACGGCACGGTCGAGGAAGTATCGGACCTGATCGCCTTCCTGGCCTCAGACAAGGCCAGCTACATCACCGGGCAGAATATGAGGGTGGATGGCGGGATCACGCGTTCTGTTTAGTGACTGAACTTCTCGACGGCTTCTTGAAATTCCGGATCATCTTCCGTCCGAATTTCGGGCAGGTCGTCGTTCGTGCGCAGCCAGGATAGCCTGCTTTCCACACCGTCATGTCGGGTGGGCGTGTAGCTTGCCCCGTCATCCAGGCTTGTGATCACCAGGCCCCAGCGGTCTTCGCCGACATAGTGGAAGATCAGCGGCGTGCCGCAATCGCCGCAAAACAGGCGCCGCGCATGGGCCGATGTCTTGGCGGTGCGCGGGCTGCCCTTGGTCCAGGTCAGCTTGCTCTTGTCGACGTTGCCGTAGATCTGGAACGCCCCGCCCCCGGCGCGCTGGCACATGGAACAGTGGCAGACGGAAATGCCGGTCGGTTTCCGCGACAGCCGATACCTAACCGCCCCGCACAGGCAGCCCCCTGTCGGTCCGTCCTCGCTGCCGAGCATGTCAGTCGTTCTTGTGGCGGGCGTAAAAGCGCCGGGCCTTGTCGCGGTTGCCGCAATCGGACATCGAACACCAGCGCCGGGCGATGTTGCGTGACCGGTCGACGAACAGCCAGCCGCAATCCTCGCCGGCACAGACCTTCACCCGCTCGCGGTCCTGGCCGGCGAACAGATCGGCCGCAGACCAGGCCAGGTGCCACAACGGCGTAGACAAGTCCGTCTCCGGCAGGGACCAGCCATAACTGCCGCGCCCGTAATCCACCTTGTTGCGGGCCGGGCATTTGGCCAGCGCCTTGTTCAGGATGGCCAGATCGCCCTTGCCGGGCTTGGCGTTGCGCGCAATGGTCCGGGCTAGCCGGTCGATTGCCTCGCGCAGCTCGATGGCCTGGCTGAACACCTTGGCTGCCTTTTTGGGCTCCTTGCGGGCCAATTTGCCAAGCGCGGTTTTCTGTGCCGCCGTCAGGCCGCCGCTCGCGCGGGCCCAGGCGATCAAATCATCGTAGGTTGACAGCCAGTCGTGAGGCGCCTCGCTTAGACGCCAATCGACTGAATTGGCGAAGTCGAGGGCCAGCGAGCCGCCAACCCGCTTTATGTTGCCGACGGTAAGTGCCATGAAAGTCTCCCCACCTGCACATTAGCGGGCGTGGCTGGGCATGCAATGCGTCAGACACTCATTTTGTTACTAATTTTTTCCCTGTAGCCGGTCAGAACTATGCGTACGAACGTTTTTGTGGATATCAGCTTCGACCGCGTCGGCCATCGTCGGCGGGACGAAGCCTGGTTGCAGCAACTCGCGGCCCACCCCGATAGCCGGTTATTGCCGGTCTTCGAACACAAGCCGCTGATGAGCCAGGCGGGCGGCGGCGAGCTTTCCCTTGCCTGGTTGTCCCAGGGCGCGCTGAGCGAGTTTTTGGCCCAAGGCCTGATTGTCCTGCTCGGCCGGGATGGCGAGGCGGGTTTGTTCGCCATCGATGTCGGCGGCATCGCTTCGCAGGCCGGTCCTGGCTTTGTGGAAGAAACCTTGGCCGATGGTCACCCGCTGACGGCCCATGGCAGCTTCATCGATCTGCGCTCGGTCGGCACCATGCTGGCCCCGCGCGAGGCCCACCTGGCCGCCTATGCGCGCGGGTTGACCTGGTGGCATGCCCGCCACGGCTTTTGCGGGGTGTGCGGCGCGCCGACCGTCTCCCGCGATGCGGGCCACCGCCGGTCCTGCACGAACCCCGACTGCGGGGTGGATCATTTCCCGCGTTCGGATCCGGCGGTGATCATGCTGATCCATCGCGGCGACAAGGTACTGCTGGCCCGCCAGAGCGTCTGGCCGCCGGGCATGCATTCGGTTCTCGCAGGTTTCGTCGAGCCGGGCGAAAGCCTGGAGGCCACGGTCCATCGCGAGGTGGACGAGGAAACCGGGGTTCAGGTGCGCGATGTGCGCTACCATTCCTCCCAACCCTGGCCGTTTCCGCAATCGCTGATGCTTGGCTTTACGGCCGAGGCGGTGACCGAGGTCATCACCCTGCATGATGGCGAGCTGGAATCGGCCGGCTGGTTCACCCGGTCCGAGCTCAAGTCCCTGCCGGAGGCCGAGTTGGGCTCCGGCGATTTCACCTTGCCCCGCAAATCCTCCATCGCTCGGCGGTTGGTGGATGAATGGCTGGCGCACGGTTGAGCGTGGAGCGGTCAGGGAGAAAGAGCACAACTGTGGGTTGTTTCTCCGTCACCGACCGTGATAACTCTGTCTCCATGAGCGCGGCTGCAACGCAACTGTCCACCATGTGCACCTGCCATATCCTGGCGGGTCGGGGGACCATTGTGTCGTAGCAAGCGCGCGACCTTCCTTCGAACCCACTGAGGCGAGTTGGGTTCGAAGGCACCGCTCTCCTCAGCCATTCAGGAGAGCGAAATGCAAAATCTCCAAGACGACGAAGAGAGTTCAGCGCGAGCGGAGGGGCTGTTCATAAGACCGGCAGAGCCAAGCGATGCCGAGGGGCTCAATGCAATTGTGAACCTGCCCGGCTACTGCGCTCAGACGCTTCACCTGCCATTTGCGAGCATCGCATCGACGCGCAAATGGTTGGACAGTCTGCGCCCCAATTATCTTCTGATCGTCGCAATCCTCGACGACCAAGTTGTCGGTTCAGCTAGCCTGTTCCGCCTGGAAGGCCGGCGTTCCCATGTCGGTCGTCTCGGGATTGGCGTGCATGACGGCCATCTGAGAAAGGGCATCGGTTCGGTCCTATTGTCCAACGTGCTCGATTCGTCGGACAATTGGCTTGGCGTGAGGCGCGTGGAACTGACCGTGTTCGCCGACAATCACGCGGCCATCGGCCTTTACGAGAAATTCGGCTTTGAGCGCGAGGGCTTGCTCAAGGGTTTTGCCCTGCGCTCAGGCGTTTTGGCCGATGCGTTGGTGATGGCGCGGACGCAGCCGTGATCAGAAGATGATCGGCATTCCCGTGAAATAGGGGTGCAGGAGGTAGATGACGGCGAACACAACCAAGCTGATGGCGATTCCCCGGATCTCAACGACGATAGAGGGGGCATCTGGCTTCACCCATGCCCCCTCGCGCGCGTTGATCAACGGCATCTCGATCAGCGCCCACAGGCCCAGTCCGCCGAACAGGATCACGGATCGGATATCGCCATTGGCGATCAGGTGGCCGATGGCCCAAATGACCACGCCGGTCAGCTGGGGATGCCGGATGACGTGCTTGATACGGGTCGGGTAGTTGGCGGCCCCCATCAGGATGAAGGCGATCACCATCAGGGTCACGGTCAGGTGCGGTGCCCAGATGGGTGGGATGTAGACGATCTCTGGGATCGTCGCCCGCCAGCCGAAGATGATCAGCACGACGCCCACGGCGATGGACAGGGCGAACAACCCTTTGTACGGCCCCGCCCCAAAGCGCTCGACCAACCCTGCCTTTACGGGTGCCGCAACGCTGGGCACCAGATGCACGCCGATCCAAATCGCCACGCCCAGAATGAGCATTGCCATGTCCGTCTCCCCGACTTCTTGCTGACCTCGATGTATTTAGCTTGCTAAATATGTCAATGCTAAATACATGAAACCATCATGACAGCGCCAAAAAACCAACCCGCTGTGCCCTATCTGCCATCGGTTGGCCGATTGTTGGGCTTTGCCAGCCGCGCCGCGACGGCACTATCCGAGCGGCGGCTAGCCCCGCACGGCCTAACCTTGCAGCAATGGATCATCCTGACCGCGCTCTGGCGGCAGGATGGCCTGACCGTGAGTGAGCTGGCGGCCTACTACCGGGTCAGCGATCCCACGGCGAGCAGCCTGGTTGACCGGATGGAGGCAAAAGGCCTGGTTGAACGCCGGCGGACCGACATCGACCGCCGCAAGGTAACCGTTCACTTGACCGATATGGGCCGGGAACTCGCCCCGCTGATGGGTTTCTACGAACCCGTCAACGACACGCTCTTGGCTGGTTTCACCGACGAAGAACGGCAGGCGTTCGCCACTATGCTCGAACGGGTTGCCGGCAATGCGGAGGCGGCGCTTGAGGAGTAAGGGCGTCCTGACCCGCTACCCGCCCTTCACGATCGACAGCTTCCGCTTGTACGGATCGGGGTCCAGCTCGCCATAGATGGCCGGGTCTTCGCGGAAGGAGCTGGCGGCGTAGGTGCCTAGGATCAGCCGGTCCGTGGTGAAGAAGTCCAACTCCTCCAACGCGCGGCTGACCGGGGGTTCGTCGGGGTGGCCTTCGATGTCGGCATAGAACTGGGCGGCCACGAAGCCGCCGCCGACCAGATAGCTTTCCAGCTTGGTGATGTTCACCCCGTTGGTGGCGAACCCGCCCAGGGCCTTGAACAGGGCGGCCGGGACGCTGCGCACTTGAAAGACCAGGCTGGTGATGGCCGGCCCGCTGCCGATGGGCGGCACCCGCGCCTGGCGTTCCATGGTGATGAAGCGGGTGGTGTTGTGTTCGGCATCCTCGATGTCGCTGGCCAGGATTTCCAGGCCATAGATCTCGGCGGCCAGCTCGCTGGCGATGGCGGCCATGGCAGGATTGCCCTTTTGCGCCACCATCTCCGCCGCCCCGGCCGTGTCGGCATGGACGACCCGCTCGAGCCCCAGCTTGTTCGTGAAGGAGCGGGTTTGGTTCAGCGCGTGCACGTGGCTGTGCACCGAGGACAGCATGTCGATCTTGGAACCGGGCAGGCCCAGCAGCTGGTGCCGCACCCGGTGAAAATGCTCGCCGGTGATGAACAGGCCGGAATTGGGCAGCAGGTGGTGAATGTCGGCCACCCGGCCGGCGACGGAGTTTTCGATGGGGATCATGCCCACATCGGCCCGGCCGTCATGCACGGCGGCCATGGTTTCCTCGAACGTCGTGCAGGGCAGCGTCGGACAACCGGGAAAGGCCTCCCGGCTGGCATTGTCGGAATTGGCCCCCGGCCATCCTTGAAAGGCGATGGACTTATTGTCGTTTATATCGTTGCTCATGGGGAGAGTCTTAGGCTCAGCCGGCGGTTTTGCGCAATGCCGCCCGTGCGACCTCCAGATCCGCCTGGGTATCGACACCAAGGGGTACGGTATCCACCACGGCCAGATCGATGCGCATGCCGGCCGACAGGGCGCGGAGCTGTTCCAGCTTTTCCCGCCGTTCCAGCGGGCTCGGCGGCAAGGTCACGAACCTTTCCAGCGCCGCCCGGCGAAAGCCGTAGATCCCGATATGGTGGATCAGCGGCCCCTCGCCCGAAGGCACGGGCTGGCGGCTGAAATAAAGCGCCCGGCCGGCATCATCCCCGTCCGCCATGTCGACCACAGCCTTCACCACCGATGGTTGGGCCGCCTCCTCGGCGCTGGTGATGACCGCGCCGATGGTGGACATGTCGGCCTCGCCCTGTTCCAGCAGGCTGATCGTGCGGCGGATATCCGCTGGCGGGATGGTCGGCAGGTCGCCCTGCAAATTGACCACCAGATCATGGGTTTTGCCGGGATCCAGCTCGTCCAATGCGGCGCAGACCCTGTCGGTTCCCGAGGGCAGATCCGGGTCGGTCATGACCGCTTGGCCGCCGGCTTTCCGGATGGCCTCGGCAATTTCGGCATTGGCGGCGGCGACGATGACTGGGCCCAGCTCGGCCTCCATCGCTCGGCGCCAGACATGCACGATCATGGGCTCGCCTTCGATCATGGCCAGCGGTTTGTCCGGCAGACGGGTCGCGGCAAGGCGCGCCGGAATGACGATCACGGGATTAATCATTTGCTCGGGAATCTTGTGGCTTTGTTTGCTTTCGGTTAATCAAGCGCCATCACGGTCGGCCAACCCTTCGGGCGGTCAGCAATAGGCAATCCCAGACAATGTCAAGTATCCAGCTGAACAAGGTTTTCGCCGCAATCCTGATTGCGGGCATCATTGCGATGATGACGGGCTTCATGGCACGCATTCTCGTGCCGAAGTCCGAGCTAGAGGAAAACGCCTATATCGTCGACACCGGCGCCGAAACCGCGGTGGCCGAGGCCGAGGAAGAGGCGTTGCCGGAAATCGGCCCGCTTCTGGCCAGCGCGGACCCAGCGGGCGGCGAGGCAGGCTCGCGCGCCTGTACAGCCTGCCATTCCTTTGATGAGGGCGGCGCTAACAAGGTTGGCCCAAACCTATGGAACATCGTTAATGCCCCGATCGGCGGCGTTGATGGCTTCAACTATTCCGATACGCTGGCTGAGTTGGGTGGCGGTGGCTCGGTTTGGGATTACGAATCCCTGAACGGCTTTCTGGCCTCGCCCCGCAACTGGGCCCCTGGCACGGCCATGGGCTTTGCTGGCATCCGGAACGAAGGCGACCGGGCGGACATGATCGCCTGGCTGCGCACCCTATCCGGCAGCCCGGCTGCGCTGCCTGAATAAGCCGGCACCCCATCCGGATGCCCGTCAAGAAGGCGTCCGACACAGCATCGGGAGGCGTTTTTATCGGCCCGCGCCTTGACGCGCACCGCGGGGGCTTCATGTTTGGCGCCAGAGACGCTTTGTTTTCGAGCTAAGAAACTAAGCGTCCTCGGCGTGGCCCGTGGTTCAACCAGCTGAAGAACGCCCATGATCCGCTTCCCTTCCCGACTCGTTACTGCCCTTTTGGTCGCAGCCCCGCTTGCCTGGCCGGCCCAGGCTGAGACCATCACCACCCACGCCCTGGCCGAGTTCGGTGAACCCGAACTGCCCGCCGACTTCCCGCACTTCCCCTATTCCAACCCCGATGCGCCTAAAGGTGGCGAGTTGCGGCTGGCCATGTGGCCGAAATTCGAAACCCTGAATCGCATTCCCCTTGGCGGCGAATTCGCCCGCAATTGGTCGCTCAGCTACGACACGCTGATGACCAAATCCCAGGACGAGCTGTCGACCTATTACGGGCTGTTGGCCGAAAGCATCACCTACGACACCGACGGCACGTTCATCAGCTTTCAGCTTCGGCCCGAGGCGCGCTTTCACGATGGCGAGCCGGTCGAGGCCGAGGACATCGCCTTTACCTTCGAATCGATCCGCGAACACGGCCAGCCCTTCCTGAAGGCCCAGTTCGACGAGGTGATCGAAGCCACGGTCGAAGGTCCGCACAAGATCACCTTTAGCTACCCCGCCGGCACCTCGATCGACGAGTTCACCAAGGTCGCCAGCCTGTGGGCCACGCCCAAACATTGGTGGGAGGGTGAGGGGCGCGACATTTCCAGGGATCTGGTCGACCCGCCGCTGGGCAGCGGGCCCTATAAGGTCGTCGATCTCGATCTGGGCCGCACGCTTCGCTACGAGCGGGTGACGGACTATTGGGCCGCCGATCTGCCGGTCAATCGCGGCCTGTGGAACTTCGATGCCGTCCAGTACGACTATTATCTGGACCGGGAAATCCTGCTGGAGGCTTTCCTGGGCGGGGATGCCGATTTCCGCATCAGCCGCAATTCACGCAATTGGGCCACCCGCTATACCGGCCCGGCCGTTGATGGCGGGGCGATCATACGCGATGAGGTACCGTCCAAGAATTTCCGGGGCATCCAGGGTTTCTACATGAACACCCGGCACCCCGCCCTGTCCGACATTCGCGTGCGCCAGGCGTTGCAGCACCTCTACCCGTTCGAATGGGTCAACAAGACGGTGATGTACAGCCTGTACGACCGGATGGTCAGCTACTTCCCCAACAGCGATTTCGGCTGGACCGACCTGCCCCAGGGCGAGGAGCTGGACGTGCTGGAGCGGTTCCGGGGCCGCATCGACGAGGCGATCTTCAGCGAACCGCCGAGCTTGCCGCAGAACCCCGATGCGACCATCAGCCGGGAAAACCGCCGGGCCGCCCTTCGCCTGTTGGCTGAGGCCGGTTGGGAGGTGCAGGACCAGCGCCTGGTGAGCGCCGAAACCGGCGAACAGATGGAATTTGAAATCCTGCTCAGCAGCCAGACCTTGGAGCCGCACACGGCCCCGCTGGTCGACGGCATGAAACGGATGGGCATCGAAGCCCGCATTCGCGTCGTCGATTCGGCCGAATTCCGCCGCCGCTATCAGAACCGCGAGTTTGACCTCGTGTCTTTTGCCTACACCTTTTACCCGCCGCCGGGGGCCGAGATGGGCAACCGCTTCGGGTCCGAAGCGGCCGATGAAGATGGCTCGGCCAACCTGATCGGGATCAAGGATCCGGTTGTCGACGAACTGATAGACATCATCCTGGCCGCCGAAACCTATGACTCGAAGGCGGCGGCGACCCGGGCGCTGGACCGGGTGTTGCTGGCCGGCAGCTATGTGATCCCGCACTGGACGTCCTCGACCCGCTGGATTGCCTATTGGGATCGCTTCGGCTTCCCCGACCGGCAGCCGCCCTACGAATTCGCTGGTGCCAACACGATCGAATTCCAACCGACCTGGTGGTTCGATCCCGACAAAGCCGCCGCGATAGAGGAGTTCCGTTGAGATGAGAGCCACGTCCCTGATCGCCGCGCTGGCCCTGGTTGCCTCTCCGGTTCTGGTTACCACTCCGGTTTTGGCCCAGGAAACGCTCGAAATCGATGGTCAGACCCTCACCGAAACCTACGCGCTGACGATCTTCGGCGATCCGCCACTCTATCCCGCCGATTACACCCATTGGAACTACGTCAATCCAGACGCGCCGGCGGGCGGCAGCATCAAACTGTCTGCCTTCGGCAGCTTCGATTCCCTGAACAGCTACATCTCCAAGGGCACCTCGGCGGCCGGCACCGACCTGATCTATGACGCGCTGCTGTCCGGCAACAGCGACGAGGTGCGGTCCTACTATCTCGATGTGGCCGAGCGCATGTTCGTCAACGAAGACCGGACGATGATGGTCTTCGACATCCGGCCCGACGCCGCCTTCCATGATGGCGAGCCGATCATGGCCGATGATGTGGTCTTCTCCCACACGGTGCTGGAGGAAAAGGGCGCCCCGCGTTTTCGGGCCCGCTTCTACAACGATGTGGCCGAAATCAAGGCTCTGGACGAACGGCGCGTGCTGTTCAAATCCGGCAACCCGGACAACAACCAGCTGCTCAGCGCCATCGCCACGTTCCCGATTTTCCCCGCCCATTGGTGGGAAGGCCGGGAATTCGACGAAACCTCGCTGGAACCGCCCTTGGGCAGCGGCCCCTACCGCATCACCGACGTCGATGTCGGCCGGTCGATCTGTTACGAGCGGGTTCAGGATTATTGGGGCTGGGACCGGCCCATGACCCGTGGTCAGTACAATGTCGGCGAGATTTGTTACGAGTATTACCGCGACATCGGCGTGATGTATGAGGCGTTCAAAGCCGGCGAGTTCGACTTCATGTCCGTCAATTCCTCCCAGGAATGGACGACGGGCTTTACCGAGGTCGGCGCGGTCGAGGATGGCGCGCTGAAGCTGGAACAGATCCCCTCGACGGATCCGGAAGGGTTCTTTGGCTTTTGGTTCAACTTCCGCAACCCGACCTTCGCCGATCCCAAGGTTCGCCAGGCGTTGACCTATTTCTATGACTTCCCGACGGCGCAGCGGACCGTGCACTACGGTCTTTATGCAAGGCTGAAATCCTATTTTGCCAACACCGAACTGTCGGCCACCGGCCTGCCTGAGGGGCGCGAGCTTGAAATCCTCGAACAATTCCGCGGCAAGGTTCCGGATGAGATGTTCACCGAGGAGTTTTCCCTGCCGACCACCGATGGTTCGGGCAACATCCGCTCGAACCTGCGGGCCGCCACCGCCCTATTCAAGGAAGCCGGATGGGAGATTCAGAACGGCAAGCTGACCAACGTGCAGACCGGCGAGCCGATGGCGTTCGAGATCCTCTATGTCTCGCCCAACATCGAAAAGGTGCTCAACCCGCTGGCCCAGAACTTCAAGCGCGGCGGCATCGAGGCGACGTTGCGCCTGGTCGATACGGCCCAATTCACCCGCCGGCTGGACGAGTTCGACTTCGACATGATTTCGCTGGGCACCCGGTCCTTCTACCCGCCGGGGATGGAACTGCGCGGGGCCTGGCAGTCGGTCAGCGCCGATGAGATCGGCAACGAGAACTGGACCGGCATCAAGAGCGAGGCCCTGGACGACATCGTCGAAATCGTCATCGCCGCCGATAATTGGGAAGAGAAGATCGCCGCCACCCGGGCGCTCGACCGATTGTTGTTGTGGAGCTATGTCGCCATCCCGGCCTATTTCGACGACAGCTACCGCGTGGCCTATTGGGACATCTTCAACCGGCCCGAGACCAAGCCGCGATTCGGCCTGGGCTTCCCGACCACCTGGTGGTTCGAAGGCGGCAACGCCGAAGCGCTACGGGAGAACCGCTAGGGAGTTCGTCCCGATCACCGGCCCGTTACGGAGATTTAATCGCCGATTAAGGGTTTTTTGCCCTCCGTTAACCATATTAGAGGGCTTAGGATCTTGATTCGGAGACCCCATCCGCTGCCCCGATAGGCTGGCCAACCCGTGATCGCCTACATCATCCGGCGCCTGTTGCTGATCATTCCGACCCTGGTCGGGATCATGGTGCTGAACTTCGTCGTCATCCAATTCGCCCCCGGCGGACCGGTCGAACAGGTCCTGGCCGAATTGCAGGGCATTGGCTCGGATGCCACGGCCCGGTTCGCCGGCGGGGGCAGCGATTTCGACGCCTCGGTCGAAATGGACGAATTCGAAAGCGGCCGAGGCGGGGCGGCGTCGAAATATCGCGGCTCGCAAGGGCTGGATCCCGAATTCATCGAGGAACTCGAACGCCAGTTCGGCTTCGATAAGCCGGCCCATGTGCGTTTCGGCATCATGCTTTGGAACTACGCCCGGTTCGATTTCGGCGAGAGCTATTTCCGCGACATCAGCGTCATCGATCTGGTGCTGGAAAAGATGCCGGTCTCGATCTCGCTGGGCCTGTGGACCACGCTGATCGTCTATCTGGTCTCCATCCCGCTGGGCATTCGCAAGGCGGTGCGGGACGGCTCCAAATTCGATGTCTGGACGTCTGGGGCCATTATCGTCGGCTACGCCATCCCCAGCTTCCTGTTCGCGGTGCTGTTGATCGTGCTGTTCGCCGGTGGGCGGTACTGGGATCTGTTCCCCCTGCGCGGCCTGGTCTCCGATAATTGGGAGGATATGACCACCGTCCAGCAGATCCTGGATTATCTGTGGCACATGATCTTGCCGGTCTTCTCCATGGTCGTCGGCGGCTTCGCCACTCTGACCATGCTGACCAAGAATTCCTTCCTGGACGAGATTTCCAAACAATACGTCATGACCGCGCGGGCCAAGGGGCTGACGCCCAACCAGGTGCTGTATGGCCATGTCTTCCGCAACGCGATGCTGATCGTGATTGCTGGCTTCCCGAGCGCCTTTGTCGGGGTGCTGTTCACCGGCAGCCTGCTGATCGAGGTGATCTTCTCGCTCGACGGTCTGGGCTTGCTGGGCTTTGAAGCGGCGATCAACCGGGATTACCCGGTGATGTTCGGCACGCTCTACATCTTCGGGCTGCTAGGGCTGATCCTGAACATCGTCGGCGATGTGATGTACATGATCATCGACCCGCGTATCGATTTCGAGGCGCGGCGGGTATGAGCGCCCATCCCTACACCCCGCCGAAACTGTTCGGCATGACCGTCTCGCCCATGACGGTGCGGCGCTGGGCCAATTTCCGGGCCAATCGGCGCGGCTACTACTCGCTGTGGGTCTTCTCGATCTTGTTCATCGCCTCGCTGTTCGCCGAATTCATCGCCAACGACAAGCCACTGCTGGTCAGCTATGAGGGCGAGCTGCACTACCCGGTCTTCGTCTCCTATCCGGAGACCAAGTTCGGCGGCGATTTCGAAACGGAGGCGGAATACCGCGACCCCTTCGTCAAAGGCCTGATCATGGAAAAGGGCTGGATGCTGTGGCCGCCCATCCCGTTTTCCTACTCCACCATCAATTACGAACTCGACCAGCCCGCCCCCTCGCCGCCCAGCCGGGAAAACCTGCTGGGCACCGACGATCAGGGCCGCGACGTCTTTGCCCGGGTGATCTACGGCTTTCGCATCTCGGTGCTGTTCGGCCTGGCGCTGACGATCCTGGCGTCCATCGTCGGTGTCACGGCCGGGGCGGTGCAGGGCTACTACGGCGGCTGGACCGACCTGCTTTTCCAGCGCTTTATCGAGATCTGGTCGGCCATGCCCACCCTCTACCTGCTGATCATCATGTCCTCGGTGATCGTGCCGGGATTCTGGTCGCTGCTGATCCTGATGCTGCTGTTCAGCTGGATGGCGCTGGTCGGCGTCGTCCGGGCGGAATTCCTGCGCGCGCGGAATTTCGATTATGTCCGCGCCGCGCGGGCGTTGGGCCAACCGGACCGGGTGATCATGTTCAAGCATGTGCTGCCCAACGCCATGGTCGCGACCCTGACCTTCCTGCCCTTCATCCTGAACGGCTCGATCACCACCCTGACCAGCCTGGATTTCATCGGCTTCGGCCTGCCGCCCGGTTCGCCCTCGCTGGGTGAGCTGTTGCAGCAGGGCAAGAACAACCTTCAGGCGCCCTGGCTGGGCTTCACCGCCTTCTTCACCATCGCCATCATGCTCAGCCTGCTGGTCTTTGTGGGCGAGGCGGTGCGCGATGCCTTCGATCCGCGCAAGGCCGCCGGGCGCAAGGTCAATCTGGGCGAGGAATCGGCCCCGTCCGCCAAAACCGCCGCCGTTGGGACCCCGGCCGAATGAGCGATCAACCCCTCCTTTCCGTTCAGAACCTGTCGGTCGATTTCCACATGCCCGACGGGGTGGTGCACGCCGTCCGCAACGTGTCCTTCGATATCGCCCGCAACGAGACCGTCGCGCTGGTCGGCGAAAGCGGCTCCGGCAAATCGGTTACGGCCCTGTCGGTTCTGCAACTGTTGCCCTACCCGCCGGCCCACCATCCCAACGGCAGCATCCGCTTCCAGGGCCGCGAATTGCTGGCCTCCCACGAGAAAGACCTGCGCACCGTGCGCGGCAACGATGTCGCCATGGTCTTTCAGGAGCCGATGACCTCGCTGAACCCGCTGCACACGGTGGAAAAGCAGATCGGCGAGACCCTGTTCCTGCATAAGGGGATGAGTAAGTCCCAGGCCCGAGACCGCAGCATCGAGCTGTTGGAGCTGGTCGGCCTGCCCGACCCGGCCAAGCGCCTTGGCGCCTATCCTCACCAGCTTTCCGGTGGCCAGCGCCAGCGCGTGATGATTGCCATGGCCCTGGCCAACGAGCCGGAGCTGCTGATCGCCGACGAGCCGACGACGGCTCTCGACGTCACTATCCAAGCCCAGATCCTCGCTCTGCTGCGCGATCTGAAGGACAAGCTGGGCATGTCGGTGCTGATGATCACCCATGATCTGGGCATCGTTCGCAAGATGGCCGACCGGGTCTGTGTCATGAGCCAGGGCGAAATCGTCGAACAGGGCGCCACCGAGCAGGTCTTCGAACGGCCCGAGCACTCCTACACCCAGATGTTGCTGGCCGCTGAACCCAAGGGCGCGCCCGTCGAGGCGCCGGACGATGCCGTCAGCCTGATGAAGGCCAGCAACATCAAGGTCTGGTTCCCGATCAAAAAGGGCGTGCTGCGCCGCACGGTCGATCATGTCCGCGCGGTCGACGGCATCACCGTCGATGTGCGCGAGGGCCATACGGTTGGCGTCGTCGGGGAAAGCGGGTCGGGCAAGACGACGCTAGGCTTGGCCCTGCTGCGCCTCATCTCCTCAGAAGGCGCCATCACGTTTGATGGGCGCGAACTGCAAGGTTTGCAGGATGGCGATGTCCGCCCCCTGCGCCGGGAAATGCAGATCGTCTTCCAGGACCCTTACGGCAGCCTGTCGCCCCGCATGTCGGTGCGCGAAATCATCGCCGAGGGCCTGCGCGTTCACAAACTGGGCGACAGCGCCGAAGAGCGCGAGCGGATGATCATCGAGGTGCTGGAGGAGGTCGGCATCGACCCCGACTCCCGCTTCCGCTACCCCCACGAATTCTCCGGCGGCCAGCGCCAGCGCATCGCCATCGCCCGCGCCATGGTGCTCAAACCCCGGTTCGTGGTGCTGGACGAGCCGACCTCGGCCCTGGATATGTCCGTCCAGGCCCAGATCGTCGATTTGCTGCGCGACCTGCAACGCCGCTATCGACTGGCCTACATGTTCATCAGCCATGACCTGAAAGTCGTCCGCGCCCTGTCGGACGAGGTCATCGTCATGCGCGATGGCAAGGTCGTCGAACAAGGCGCCCGCGACCAGATTTTCGATTCCCCGCGCGAGGCCTACACCCAGGCCCTGATGAAAGCCGCCTTCCAGATCGAGGCCGATACCTCCGGGGCCGTGCGGACCTAGGCATTGCCTTGACCCACTAGTTCGGGCTAATCGGCGGGCATTGCATCAGCAGATCGAAGGACGCCCACCATGGGAACGCAGTTTCCGGCCCTGAACGACAAGCTCCGCGCGTTCATCGACCAGCAGAAAATCTTCTTCACCGCCTCGGCGACCGGTTCCAGCCGGATCAACGTCTCCCCACGCAGCACCGAATGGTTCCGCGTGGTCGATGACAACACGGTGCTCTATCTCGACCGCACCGGCAGCGGCAACGAAACGGCCGCCCATATGAAGGCCGATGGCCGCATGACCATCATGTTCTGCGCCGTCGAGGGCGCCCCGCGCATCCTGCGCCTGTATGGCAGGGGCGAAATCGTCCACCGCGAGGACGAGGAATACGGCCAGATCGTCGAAACCCTGTTCGACGGCAAACAGCCCAAGGGCGCCCGCCAGATCGTCCGGCTGACGGCCGATATGGTGCAAAGCTCCTGCGGCTTCGCCGTGCCCTTCTTCGATTACAAGGGCGAGCGTGACGGGCTAGACCGCTGGGGCGCCGACAAGGACGACGAGGATTACCGCGACTACTGGCGCAAGAAGAACATGACCAGCCTGGACGGCCTGCCCACGGGGATTTTCGAAACCAGCTAGCCATGACCCTTGCTCCGCTGCTGTCGGCTCCCCTGGCGATCCAGGTTCACGCCTACGCGGCAATGGCGGCTTTTGTGCTGGGGATCGTCCAGCTAGCGGCGCCCAAGGGCACGCTGCCTCACCGAACGGTCGGCTGGATCTGGGTCGGGCTGATCCTGATGGTTTGCGCCACAGCGTTCTTCATCCATGAAATCCGCCTGATCGGACCGTGGAGCCCCATTCATTTGCTGGCCATTCTGACCACCGTCTCGGTGATCTCGGCCCTGCGCCATGCCCGGCGGCATGACGGGGACCGGCATGGCCGGATCATGACCGTCGTTTTCTTCGGTGGGCTGATTGTCGCCGGCGCGTTCACCTTCTTTCCCGGCCGCGTCATGTTTGAGGTGATCGCCGGGCCTTGAGGTTATTGCGGACGCGTCCCGCAGGCCGCCTCCAGCCCTGTGCCTCGGAAAGGGAAATCCTCGGGACCGCCCTTGCCGCAGCCGACAGACCAGGAAGTCTGGTCCGTCAGCCGTTCCGCTCCCCAGGACGAGGCCGAGGTCAAAGACGTCCAAGCCGGCTCGTCATCGGTGCGGCACAACACCCCGCCCGGTCCCATGCCGGCATGCAAGACAACCTGAATGTCAAATGGCTCACCGGCAGCAAGCGATGGCCCGTACCAGCCATGGGGGCTGCGACCGGGCTGCGGGCTTATCTGAACGGTCAGGCGCTGGTCGAGCCCGCTAAGGCCGATCCAAAGGGGCGCCAAATCGGGGCCGGGCGACCAGGCGGCGAGCAATGTCTGCGGCTCGCCGGCCCGCTCCGTCGCGGTAATCCCCGTGAACCGCCAGGCCGTCAACGCGCCAAATCTGGGTGCGGCCGAGATACCTCCTGAAAGCGGATGCCAGTCTTCTCGATCCGGCAACGCGAAGGGCCAGGCCAGGCTTTCTTGAACCCGACCGTCCGTATCCAGCACCTGATAGCGCAGACCCTGGGAATCGATCGCCGCCTGCACACAATGTAGATACTCGGTTCCTTCCGGCATCCGGTGCGCCGTGCCGGCGCCGGCGGTCAGGATCTGCAAAACGCCCTGATGGGCCTGAACGTCGAAGGCCAGGATGTGGCTGCACAGATAGGCGACGACGTTGTTCTGCACGAGAATCCGCCAAAACCGGTCGGCATGGTCTGGTGCGATCTGCCGCTGATAGGCGCCAGCATAGCCGTTCACCGGAAAGACCGGGTGATGGCCGATGACAAACTTGAACTTCGCATCGGCGTGGCGGCCTAGCGTGCCCGCCAGCCAATCGGTTTCCACATGGCCTTCCCCGCCAAGCGCCAACGTGCAGGTGTTGACGAAGATCAGCAGCAGGTCCCCTCGCCGCACGACATAAGCCAGCCCTTCCTGCCCAGACGGTCCGTTGCGCGGCAAGCCCAGCGTGTCGGCAAAGACCCGCTCGCTCATTGCGTCATAGACGGTGTGGTTGGCGGTCGCGTGGTAGAGCGGGATGGCCGTCCGGTCGAGCCAGGCCATTTCCACCTCGAACCAGTGGCGCCACTGGGCGCGCAAAAGGTCCTCATCGGCGGTCAGACCGATGACCTCGTCGCCGGGAAACAGGATGAACTCGGGCTGGGGCGAAAGGCGCGCAACGACCGCGTTCACGGCGGCAAAGGTCCGCTCATGCGGCGCGCCGGGCACGCCCGAGCAGGCATCGCCATACAGCACGAACCGATGACCCGCCCCGCGCGGCGTCAGAGCCGCAATCTTGTCCGGCAGCAGGTCGGCCATTTGCGCAAAAAGGAAGAACCGGCCCCTAGGGAACCAGCACGATCTTGCCGTGGGCCCCCGGCTCCAGCACCGCCTTGTGACCTTCCGCCGCCTCCGCCAAAGGCAGCTCCCGGCCGATGACCGGGCGCAGCGAACCATCGGAAATGCCGGCCAGGATGTCTTCCATCATCGGCGGCACCTGCTCCGGCGCGACGTTCCACAGGGCGATGCCGCGAATATCCAGCTCCTTCATCATCGCCACGCGAGCGTTGATCGTGATCTCGCCCCGATTGCCGATCACGATGACGCGGCCGTACTTGGCGACCAGGTCCATATCGGCGGCTAGGTTCACGTTGGCCAGCATCTCCAGAATCAGGTTCGGACCCTCGCCGCCATTGGACTGTTTAACCTCGTCCAGGTACCCGTCCTTGGTGTGATCGACCGCCAGGTCGGCCCCCTCGGCCCGAATCAGATCCAGCCCTTTGGCGGTGCCGCCGCTACCGATCACCGTCAGCCCGGCGCGCTTGGCAAGCTGGATGGCCGAACTGCCGACCGACCCACTTGCCCCGTGGATAAAGACCGTCTCTCCGGCCTTGGCCCCGCCGCGCGCGAACAGCGCGTAATGCGCGGTGGCGTAGGAAACGCCGATGGCCGTCGCCTGGGCGAAGCTGACGCCGTCCGGCACGGGAACGACCTCTGCCGCCGGGCGCTTGACCTTTTCCGCATAGCAGCCGGTCAGATCCTGGCTGGTGGCCGTGGCCACCGCGACCCGGTCGCCCACAGCAAACCCTTCGACGCCGGCACCGACGGCCGAGACGACCCCGCCCGCATCGCCGCCGGGGATATAGGGCAGGTCGGGGACGATGGCGTAGACGCCGTTGCGCATATAGGTGTCGGCCGGGTTGATGCCGGCGGCGCGCACATCGACCACCACCTCGCCCGGGCCGGCAACGGGATCGTCGATCTCGTCCAGCTGCAAGACTTCCGGGCCGCCAAAGGAATGCGCTCGAATCGCTTTCATGTTTCGTTCCTGAATTCGGAGTTCTCTCCTGCGACGGAGGGCGCAGGTTTGGGTCAATGAACATGGTGTCACATCACCGGGCTTAGCGGAACCTCGCCTTCCCCCCGCTTATCCGCCCGGTAACGACGAAAATCCGCGTCATATCCCTTCAAACGGCGGGTTTAAGCCGCATATGAGGGGCTAGACCCCGCCATCAGGCGATCCGGTCCATCCCGAACCCAAGGCCGCTCGATGTCGAAGATGACGGTGCTGGCGTTTCTCGGCGTCGCGCATTTTCTCGATCATTTCTTTTTGCTGATCTTCCCCACGGCGGTGCTGTTCATCCATCGCGACTGGGGCTTGAGCTACGATCAGGCGCTGGCCTTCGGCACGGCCGCCTTTGCTGCGTTCGCCGTGGGGAGCCTGCCGGCCGGCTGGCTGGGCGACAAGTGGGGCTCGCTGCGGCTGATGCGGGTCTATTTCCCGGCGCTGGGCATCGCCTCGATCGCCACCGGCTTTGCCGATGGCCCCGTCATGCTTATGGCCGGCCTGACGCTGGTTGGCCTGGCGGCCGCCATCTACCACCCCGTGGCCAACAACCTGATTGTGACGCTTGCCGAAAAGCGGGGCCGGGCCCTGGCCGTTAACGGCGTGTGCGGAAATTTCGGCGTCGCGGCGGCGGCGTTGGTCACCGGACTGTTGGCCTCGGCCTATGGCTGGCGGGTGGCCTTTATCGTGCCGGGAATCATTTCCTTGGCAATCGGCATCGCCTTTCTGTGGGTGTCCTGGGGCACGGAGTTCGAGCAACGGGCCGATGCCAGGAAAACCGATCGGCCCGCCGGTCGCCTGACGATGCCGCAAGGCCTGCCGCTGCTCCTGTTCGCCCTGGCCATGATCGGGCTGTTCGGTGGGCTGGTCTTTAACGGCGTAACCGTCGCCCTGCCGCAGTTGCTCGTGGAACGGATGGCGGAATTCGACGTTTCGCTGGCCGATGTCGGCATCATCGCCTCGCTGATCTTCGCGGTTGCGGGCTTTGCCCAACTGCCCGTCGGCTATCTGCTCGACAAGATCGGACCGCGCAAAATCCTGTTGGTTCTGGTGGCGCTGGAAGTGCCGTTGCTGGTCTATATCGGTTTTGGCCACCCGGTGGCGACGCCCTTCGCCTTGGCCATCCTGGTCATGATGATTTTCGGCGAGGTCCCCGTCTCGGCTTGGCTCATCGGTCACTATATCGGGCCGAATTGGCGGGCGAGGGTCTATGCCCTCCACACGCTGCTGGGCCTGGGTGTCGGTGCGGCGGTCGTGCCCTTGATCTCGGTTACCCACGGTCTAACTGCCGATATGGGTATGATCTTTGCCCTGATGGCACCCATGGCTTTTGGGGTTTTCATCGCCGCAATCCTGCTGCCCAAATCGGACAGCGATCCTAGGTTTGCCAGCCTGCTGGCGGCCAAAGCATGACCGGACCACCTGCCAAGTTGGACTTGGTTTGCAATCTAAGCTAGGGATCGCATCACTTGTCGCAATCGGCTGTTTAGCCTCCCGTTAACCATTATGACCCAATCAAAGGGCCGCGCACTCCTGGCGCGATGTCCTTGGTTTCAAAGGCGAGTTCTGTAAGGCGTCCATGTTGATCGCCGTCATATCCGGGTTTCTCCTGGCCTGCATTGCCCCGATCGTTGCCGCCTCCACCGGCCGATTGGCGGGTTGGCTATTGGCGCTGCTGCCCCTTGGCCTGACCCTCTATTTCGCCCAGTTCATCGAACCGGTCGCGTTCGGCGCGACGATCGCCACCGGCATCGATTGGATACCGGCGCTCGGCATCCGGCTCAGCTTCTTCTTGGACGGGCTCAGCCTGACCTTCGCCATGCTGATCTGCGGTATCGGCACGCTGATCATCATCTATGCCGGCGGCTATATGGGTCATCACCCTCAGCGCGGGCGCTTCTTCAGCTTCCTGCTGATGTTCATGGCCTCCATGCTGGGGCTGGTGCTGGCCGACGATGTGCTGACCCTGTTCGTCTTTTGGGAGCTGACCTCGGTCACCTCCTTCCTGCTGATCGGCTTCGACCACACCAAGCCGGCTTCGCGCCGGGCGGCCCTGCAGGCCTTGATCATCACCGGCGGCGGCGGGTTGGTCCTGCTGGCCGGGCTGATGCTGATGGCAGCCGTGACCGGCGTGCATTCGGTTTCCGCCATGGTCGAGCATGCCGACATGCTGGCCGACCATCCGCTCTATCTGGCGATGCTGTTCCTGCTGCTGGGCGGGGCCTTCACCAAATCGGCTCAATTCCCGCTGCATTTCTGGCTGCCCAACGCCATGGAGGCGCCGACCCCAGTTAGCGCCTATCTGCATTCGGCCACCATGGTGAAGGCCGGCGTCTATCTGCTGGCGCGCTTCAACCCGATCCTGGGCGATACCGACTGGTGGTCCGGCATGCTGGCGGGATTTGGCGCGGTGACCTTCATCTATGCGGTGGTGGTCTCGGTCAAACAGGATGATCTGAAGCAGATCCTGGCCTTCACGACCGTGGCCAGCCTGGGCCTGCTAGTCCTGCTGATCGGCCTGGGCGACAAGGAAGCGATCAAGGCGGCCGTCCTTTATCTGATCGCCCATTCCTTCTTTAAGGGCGGGCTGTTCATGGTCGCCGGCTGCATCGACCACGAGACCGGCACCCGCGACGTCAATCTGCTCGGCGGGTTGTTCAAGGCGATGCCGATCACCGGGGCCGCCGCCCTGATTGGCGCCATTTCGATGGGCGGCTTGCCGCCCGCCTTTGGCTTCATCGCCAAGGAGGTGATGTATGAGGCCGGCCTGCATGGCCATGGTCCGGTCCTGGGTGTGCTGGCCGTGCTGGTCATCGGCAACGCCTTCATGTTCATGGCCGGGGCGCTGGTCGCCATCAAGCCGTTCTATGGCCCGAAACTCGATACGCCCAAACACGCCCATGAAGGGCCGATCGAGCTTTGGATCGGGCCGGTGATCCTGGCCACGATGGGGATCGGCTTTGGCATCTTCCACGGGCTGTCCGGCAACTATGTCGTCGGCCCGATGACCAACGCCATCCTGAACGAGCTGGTCTCGATCCAGCTCTATCTCTGGCACGGGATTAACGCGGCGCTGGGACTCAGCGTGCTGACCGTGGCGGGCGGTACGTTTCTATACGTTTTCCGCGATCAGGTTCGGGGCACGATCCGTTTCGTCAACCGGTTGATCGGCTGGGGGCCGGATGTCGGCTATGACCAGGTCGTTGCCTCGATCGAAAAGCTCGCCAAAGTCACCATGCCACGCCTGCAGAATGGTGAGTTGCACCGCTATACAGCCGTGACGTTTGCGGCGGTCGCCCTGGCCTTGCTGTGGGGATACCTCTATGGCGGCGGCCATCCACGGGCGTTCGAACTGGCGCCGCTGAAATTCACCGAATGGATCATCCCGGCCATCACGCTGGTTGCCGTCGTAACGGTCGTCATCGTGCGCTCCCGCCTGGCGGCCATTGCGGGGCTTGGTGTGATCGGCACCATGGTGGCGCTGATCTTCCTGATTTTCGGCGCGCCGGATCTGGCCTTCACCCAGTTCATGGTGGAAACGCTCAGCGTCATCATCATCGCCTATGTGCTGGCCCGCTTGCCGCTAGAGGCCGCCGACGGCCGGTCGATTCCGCAACGTCTGCGAGACGGCGCGATTGCCATCGTCTGCGGGGTGACCTTTGCCTGCCTGATGATCGCCGTCACCAGCGGAGAGCTCGATCTGACGCTGAGCGAGTATTTTGCGGCCAACAGCTATGTCGAGGCCTATGGCCGCAACATCGTCAACGTCATCCTGGTCGACTTCCGAGGGGTTGATACGCTGGGCGAAATCGGCGTTGTGCTGTTGGCTGGTATCGGCGTTCTGGCCCTGCTGAAACTGAAGGCGCCCAAGCCCGACCCGGCCCCGGCGACGGAGGGAGGCGACAAGTGAATTCCCTCATCTTGCGCACGGCCGCGCGGCTGCTGATCAGCCTGACCCTGCTGTTTTCCATCTATGTGCTGCTGCGCGGCCATAACGAGCCGGGCGGCGGCTTCATCGGCGGTCTGATCGCCGTGTCCGGCTTTGCCATCTATGCCATCGCCTTCGGCGTGGCCGAGGTCAACCGCCACCTGCGCGTCAGCCCGACCGTTTTGGCCGGCTGCGGTTTGTTCGCGGCGGGCTTGTCCGGTCTGCCGTCCCTGCTGATGGGCCAGTCCTACATGACAGGCCTGTGGTGGGATCTGAATATCGGCACCGTGACCCTGAAACTCAGCACCGTGTTGGTGTTCGATATCGGGGTTTTCCTGGTCGTGCTCGGCTCGCTTCGGGCCATCCTTCTAGCGCTGGAGGATGAGGGCTAGCCATGCTTGAAGCCAACCTGGCCATCACCGCCGGCGGCTTGTTCGCGGCCAGCATCTATCTGATGCTCAGCCGCAACCTGTTGCGTGTGCTGTTTGGCATTCTGACCCTGTCAAACGCCGCCAACCTGGCCATTTTCAATGTCGGGCGCCTGACCCGGGATGTGCCGCCGCTTATCCCCCTGGGGTCCGAGGTGCCATTGACGGCCACTGCGAACCCGTTGCCCCAGGCCCTGATCCTGACGGCCATCGTCATCGGCTTTTCCCTGTTCGCGTTTATTTTGGTGCTGGTCTATCGCGCCTATCACGAACTCGGCACGGTCGATGCCAACCGCATGCGCGAGGCCGAACCTTATCAGGAAACACCCCCTCCGGCCCTTGAGCGCAAGGAACCTGAAACCCCGCCCGCCCTGGACGCGGTGGAGTCCAGCCCGCCCTATATGCGGGAGGCCGCTGAATGATCGCACTCGCCATCCTGCCGGTGATCATTCCGTTGATCGCGACGGCGCTGATGGTCGCGCTGTACAAACAGCCGCGGTTCCATCGCCCGATCGCGCTGTTGACCCTGACCGCCCACCTGTTCGCCAGCCTTACCCTGTTGGAAGTGGTCTGGCGCGATGGGGTGCTGGTGATGGCTGTCGGCACCTGGCCGGCCCCGTTCGGCATCGTGTTTGCCGTCGATCTGTTCGGCGCGGCGCTGGTTTCCGTCACCGCATTGGTTGGCTTGGCCACCCTGTTCTATGCCGGGGACGACATCGACGATCCGCGGACCAAGGTCGGCTTCTATCCGATGTTCACCGGGCTGATCACCGGTGTTTCCGGGGCGTTCACCACCGGCGACATCTTCAACCTCTATGTCTGGTTCGAGGTGCTGCTGATCGCCTCCTTCGGGCTGATCATTCTGGGCGGCAGCAAGCGCCAGCTGGACGGGACGGTCAAATACGCCATCCTGAATTTCCTGGCGACGACCCTGTTCCTGATCGCCACGGGCATGCTGTATGGCGTGACGGGCACGCTGAACATGGCCGATCTGGCCGGCAAGGTGGCGGCCGCGCCACCGGATGCGCCCATTGCCGCCATCGCCATGCTGTACCTGATCGCCTTCTCGATGAAGGGGGCGGCCTTCCCACTGTTCTTCTGGCTGCCGGCTTCCTATCACACGCCGAATTTGACGGTATCGGGGGTCTTTGCCGGGTTGCTGACCAAGGTCGGCATCTACGCGTTGATCCGTACCTTCACCCTGATCTTTCCCGAAACCCATCCCGGCGTGTTCGCCACCATGTTGATCATGGCGGCGGCGACGATGATCGTTGGCGCGCTGGGGGCGCTGGCGCAGAACGATCTGCGGCGGCTGTTCAGCTTCGTGCTGATCGGGGGTATCGGCTACATGATGATGGGCCTGGGTCTGGCCAACGAGGCGGCGCTGACCGGGGCCATCTTCTATGCCCTGCATTCGATCGTGGTGACCACGGCCCTGTTCCTGACCGTCGGGGTCATCCGCCAGATGTCGGGATCTGAATCCCTGTCCGGTACCAGCGGCCTTTATGCGGCCAGCCCGCTCTTTGCGACCATCTTCCTGGTCATCGCCCTGTCGACCGCCGGGGTCCCGCCCTTCACCGGTTTTTGGGGCAAGGCCTTGTTGGTCAAGGGCGGTGTCGCCGCCGGCGCGCCCTGGATGACGGGGGCACTCCTGCTGTCGGCCTTCTTGACGCTGCTGGCGATCGGTAAGGTCTGGGCCATGGCTTTCTGGCGACCCGCGCCTGCCTCCGAAACGCTGCCTGAAGCCAATGGCACGCGCATCACCCTGCTCGGTCCCGTGGTTGCGCTGATGCTATTCACGGTCGCTATGGGGCTGTGGCCAGGACCAATGGCGGGCTTAGCCGCGCGAGCTTCGGCAGAATTGCGCGATCCGAGTGCCTATATCGAAGCGGTGCTGCATGCCGAGGTGGTTAGGCCAAGCGCAGGCAAGGACAAGGGCAAGGAGGCGCACTGATGGCGTTGCTAGCTCTCAACATAACCTTGGCCTTCGTCTGGGGGGCCGTAACGGGTGATTTCGGGTCTCTGAACCTGCTGTTCGGCTTCGTTCTCGGCGCCGTCGCGCTTTATGTGCCGCGTCCGTTTTGGGGTGAGTCGAAGTATTTCCGCCGAATCTCCCTGGTCGGCAGCCTGACCTGGCTGTTCATCGTCGAGCTGGTGCTGTCATCCTTCCGCGTTGCCAAGGATGTCATCACGCCCGGCTTCAACTTCCGCTCGGGCATCGTCGCCCTGCCGCTCTATATCGACCGGGATGCCGAAATCACGCTGCTGGCCAATTTGATTACCCTTACGCCCGGCACGCTCAGCCTGGATGTCTCGAACGACAAAAGCGTGATCTACGTGCACGCCATGGATGTCGATGATGTCGAGGCCCTGCGGCGGGACATTAAAGAGGGCTTCGAGACGCAGATTTTGGAGACGTTCCGATGAGCGCCGCCTTTGCTGCCTCGACAGTCGCGGAACCTGGCAAAACGGTCGTGGCCAATACCGGCCTGGAAAGCGGCAGCTTCATCGCCTGGTCGGTCGATATCGCCACGGTTGTCGCGCTGGTCGCGATCGTCATCGTCTTCATCCGCGTCATTCGCGGCCCCAGCCTGGCCGACCGGGCACTGGCGCTGGATTTGATGCTCAATATCGGCATCGGGCTGATCGCGCTGACGGCCATTCGCACCGCCTATTACGCCTATCTGGATGTCGCCATCGCCCTGGGCTTGGTCGGGTTCTTGGCCACCACGGCCTTTGCGCGCTTCATCATCCATCGCCGGGTTCGGCTGGAGGACAGCGATGTTTGATGTCATTGCCGGGGCCCTTGTTCTGTTTGGCGCGGCCTTCGTACTGGTCGCCGCCATCGGGGTGTTGCGCATGCCCGATCTTTACGTGCGGATGCACGCCGCCTCCAAGGCGGGCACGCTGGGGGTCGGATCGCTGCTGTTGGCCGTGGCCATTCATGCCGGCGAAACCTCGGTGATCGCCCGGGCCTTGATCGCCATTTTCTTTCTTGTCCTGACGGCCCCGGTCGGGGCACATCTTCTGGCCAGGGCGGCCTATGTCAGCGGGGTTCCATGCTGGTCGGGCACCAAAACCGACGAGCTGAAGGACCATTACAATCTTGACGAGCGCACTGCCGAGGGGGTCGAAGGCCCCGAACCACCCGATGCGCCGCCGGCCTTCGCCGGCCGGAACGGACCGCCCGCGCTCTAACCCACCGCGCCTTCCATGACGCTGTTGTTCGTTTCCGACTTCGATCCGTCCGGTCGTTGGCGCCAGGCGCTGATCGACGAACGTCCGTCCCTGCCGGTCCGCGTCCATCCGGAGGCGGGCGATCCCGCCGACATACGATATGCCCTGGTTTGGCGTCCGCCCGCCGGGTTGCTGGCCGGCCTTCCCAATTTAGAGGTGATCTTTTCCCTGGGCGCCGGCGTCGACGGCATCCTGACAGATGCGGCCGTGCCCAAGGACAAGCCCCTGGTGCGCATGGTCAGCGATGGTCTGACCAGCGACATGGTCGAATACGTCGTCTGCCATGTTTTGCGCTGGCATTGCCAGGTCGAGCTGCACGCCGACCAGCAGGCGCGCCGGGAATGGAAACCCCACCGGCGCAAGACCGCCTCGAAAACGGTCATCGGTGTTTTAGGGCTGGGCGTGCTTGGCACCGCTGCAGCTCAGGCGTTGGTGCCGTTCGGATTTTCCGTGCGCGGCTGGTCGCGCGGGCCAAAACAGATCGACGGTGTGGATTGCTATGCCGGGCAGGACCAGTTGGCGGAATTTCTCAGCGGTTGCGATGTGCTGGTCTGCCTGCTGCCCCTGACGCCCCAGACCGAGGGTATCCTGAATACCGAGACATTCGGCCGGCTGCCGGAGGGGGCCTATCTGATCAACGCCGCGCGGGGCGGGCATCTGGTCGAGGAAAACCTGATCCCAGCGCTGGAATCCGGATCGCTATCGGGCGCAACGCTGGATGTTTTTCGGACCGAACCGCTGCCTGAGGATCATCCCTTTTGGTCCCACCCGGCTATCACGATCACACCCCACGATGCCTCACTGACGCCCGTGGCCAGCGGTGCGCGCCATGTGGCAAACCAGATCGACCGGTATGAACGAGGCCTGCCACTGGAACATCTGGTGGATTTCAAGCGGGGCTATTGATCCAACGCCAGCCGCCGGCGCGAGCTGATGCCGCGCCCTTGGCTATCGGATTTGCGCACGATTTCCTCGACTGTCTCCAGCGGGTCGATGGTCACGGCCATGTTGGTGGCATTGGCGTGCAGCAGGTTCTGCGCATCCGTCATGAAGCCGACATGGCCAGGAAAGAAAACCAGATCGCCCCGTTGCGAGGGCTCGCTCGGATCCAGTTGCCTGCCCAGAGCGGCTTCCTGCTGATCGGTATCCCGGGGACAGTCGAAGCCCGCCATCGCCAGCGCAACCTGCACCAGCCCAGAACAATCAAGCCCAGCGGCCGTGCGGCCACCCCAGCCATAGGGGCTGTTTAAAAACAGACCGGCGGTGGCAACGGGATCGGGTAAGTGGGTGCCAACGGGCCCAATCCAATTGCTATGGGTCCAGCCTCCGCCCGGCAGCCGGGCATATAGGCCGAGTGTTTCTTCCACGCGGATGGCGGCCGACAAGGGCAACCAGCCCGTGATTGGCGCCTTCAGGTCCGGTTCGGCAAACAGCAAGGCGCGAGGGGTCGCGATGTGATGGGTTACGGACCCTTCTGCCGGCGTCAGGGCGAAGTCGCGCACATAGCCGACATAACCGTCATGGGCCATCTTGACCCAGGCCCAGCCATTCTTGCGTTCGAAACACTGAAGCCGCTCGCCATAGATCGCCTCGCTGATGCGCATGGCGCCATCATCGGGTTCGGCCCGGATGGGGGTGTTGGTCACCGCGATCTTCGCTGGTTCGCCTTCGACAAAAGCGGCTGCCGACACACGGTCCTTCAGGCCTACTTCCGCCAGATCCGGGCGATAGGCGTTGACACGGGGATCAAGCGGCGGATCGGGCTCGGTTGGCGAACGCATTGGCCAATATTTCCCCAAGGTCGTTAAGGAACACCGACCCTTTCACGGTCCGTTGGATCAAAACGTTGCGCCGATCGGTCTCATCGATCTTGCGGCGGACCAACCCGAGATCGGCCAGCCGATCCAGCGCGCGGCTGACCGCGGGTTTCGAAATCTCCAGGGTGGCGGACAACCCACGCACCGTGGCAGCCTCGCCGGTCAGGTAAACCGTCAAAAGGATGGCGATCTGCCGCATCGACAGATCGACTCCTTGGGTCGCCACCAAAATATGGCAGCCGGTCCGCAGGGCGATCAGCGCATCTCGCGCCTTGCCCGGCTGGCCGCTCGTGTCCGCCTGTGTGCTGATGTCCGTCATGGTCCCTGCCTTGGCCGCTCTCGACCGTCGATTCGTTCCACAACGCGAACGATCTTGCGCCGCCTGGCAGCGCTAGGCAAGGATCATTCAATCAGTAAGCTTATGCGAAACGGGCCTTCAGGCCTTCATACATCCCGCGCATGCCCATGGCTTCCCCGCCTTTGGGGCGCCCGGGGCGGTCGCCATTGTTCCAGGCCATCACATCGACATGGGCCCACGCTGTCTTCGGTTCTACAAAGCGTTCCAGGAACAAGGCGGCGGTAATCGCGCCGCCGGTCGGGACCTCGCCGGTACTGGAAATATCGGCGATTGGGCTGTTCAGGTGGCGGCGATAGGCCTGCCACAGCGGCATGCGCCACAAGGAATCCTGCACGCCATCCGCGCCGTTCAGGATCTGGCCGGCCAGCTCGTCGTCATTGCAAAACAACGCGGGCAGCTCCGTGCCCAAGGCAACGCGGGCGGCGCCGGTCAGGGTGGCAAAATCGATGATCACTTCAGGGGCTTCCG